>NZ_FNIX01000055.1 GCF_900104175.1 Lentzea jiangxiensis | reverse complement strand
ACCGGCACCCACTCCGGCCGATCCGCACTGATCACCTGCTCCACACCAAAATCATCGATCACGCCGAGACGACGTTACGGGACAACCTTTAGTGCGGTAACCAGCTCGTTGACCAGGTCGGTTGACCTGGTCAGCGCTGCTCGATGGAGTGACTTGGCATTGGTAACGACACGATTTCGTGGTCGAGAGCGAGCAAGTCCGATGAGCAGGCTGGCTGTCGCCCGTCAACAGCCAGACCGCCGTCGCCCTAAAGCCGGACGCCTCCATCAGGGTCATAACAGGGTGGAGCGGTGGTGCCGGGATGGGTGCTGGGCGCATCATGGCCAAAAACCTTCAACGAAGGTAAGGGTGGGGCAGGCCTGGACCGATACCGACGACCTGCTGTATTGGCAGCCTTACCGACATGTCGGTATGACTTAGGAGCAGATGCATGTCCGAGCTGGAGATCCCGCCATTGTGGTGCCCCATCGAGCCGGCCGCCCACCCGATGCTGGAACAGATTGAGAAGGAAATTCATCCATGGCTTGCCTCGTTCGACGTCGATGAGCGAGTCAAGCTGCGAGGCAAAGCTTCTCAGTCAGCCGCTTGGGCATGCCGAGTTGCCCCGGAAGGCGATATAGCACGCTTGCAAATTATGTCCGACTGGACCTGTTGGGCATTCGTCACCGACGATCAGTACACGGACGGCGGTCCAATCATGGACAAACCTCATGAATGGAATCCGCTATTCTGCAAGCTGCTGTATAGCATGGCCAATCCCGAGACTCGCGAGTACGTGCGGATTCCCCCGCTGGGTGCAGCGTTCCGCGACTTGTCGGAACGACTGGAGCGCACCACGTCTCCGGCACGTTTTCTCGAGTGGGTCTCAGCGCACTACATCTGGCTTCTGGGCAGCGCCTGCTCGGTCAGCGACCGCTCGGTCAAGCGCATCAGGAGCCTCGACGAGCACTTAATCGTCGGCCCGCTAGACCGAGCGGAGCCCCTGAGCACTCTCATGATCCAAATTGCCGAAGATACTGAGTTACCACCCCAACTCCAGCGCCTACCAAAGGTCCGCGCGATTACCGATGTTGCGCATGTACTACATTCTTTCTACAACGATCTCGCCTCCTATTCACACGAGTTGCATCAAGAATGCCCCCAGTCCAATTTCGTTCACGTATTGAAGATCGAACAGGCAATCAGTCCACAAGACGCTATCGTAGAAGCCGTGCGGTTCCTCGACCGGCTCATGCTACTTTTTGTGGCACTGAGAGATGAGCTGAACAAAAGCGCCGGAACCGAACTGCGTCGCTACCTCAGGCAACTATCAAACAAAATCAGAGGAAATAGCGATTTCCAGCGAATTGCCGCTCGATACACCACCGTACTTGACGTTAAGGAGGGAATTACTTCGATATCAGAAAACCCTACCGATGCCATGTACGAGTATTCCGATCACCCGTCAGACAACCAGCTCAGCGCACCTTTTTCGTCGATTTCCTGGTGGTGGGACCAATTGGGCCGTTGAATCCTTTCCGATTTTCCAATGACTCGAGGAAGATCGCGATCGTCACCTGGATCGAGGGCACCTACCACCGTCGCAGACGCCAAGCTGCTCTCGGCAGGTCGACCCCATCGAATACGAAGTAATCATGCCACGCCGGCCAGTCAAACTGACCTGCCCTACTGGATCGTTCCAGAGTTGGTGGCTAACTGGCGGCCTGTTCGAGAGGCTGTGCACTGTTCCCCGTCCGTACCCCGCCGAGTTC
>NZ_FNIX01000022.1 GCF_900104175.1 Lentzea jiangxiensis | reverse complement strand
GCGGGCATGTGGCGGATGCTGTCACTGCCTTTGTGGTCGTGGGCGCGGCTGTGTCGGGAGTCCAGCACCCTTCCCAGCTTGTGTGCCGCTCCGGCGTAGGCGTCGTCCACGGTGGTCGCGTGGTGAGTGACCGCGACCGGCTGTTTGCCTCCCGGCCGTGCCTCGATGACGCACTTCTTGTCGTCCGGCTTGCTGCCCCCGTCCTCGCTGAGGTGCACTTCCACGCGGGTCAACCATCCGCTGAACCGGGACAGGCTGCTCTCCAGGTCGGTGGTCACATAGGTGGCCAGTCGTTCGCCACCGTGGATGTTGTGGTCGGTGTTGACCTGGATCTGCATGAGCACCCTCCGGAACGAGTAACAAAATGGTCTTGGTCGATACCACGGGAGCGGCCGGTTCAAACTCAACGGTGTTGGAACACGCTGAGCTCGCCGTAGGCCGACAGACCGCCTGCCAGGTCACCGGATCCGTTGCGCAGAACGGAATCCAGGAACGTCAGAGTGGCTGCGGCGACGACCCGCGGGCTCTCGGCGCGGCCCAGCGAGCCGACCACCGAGGGCACCGGCGGCAGGTACAGGGGGCCGTCCATGAAGGTGAGGTGCGCGGCGCCGGGGATGGTGAGCCGGTAGTTCGTCGCCGTGCCGCGCGTGAGCACCTCGGTGAGCTGGGGCAGGTAGCGGGGATCGGTGTCCGGGGTGATGGCCTGGGTGACCGCGAGCGTGGGCCGGCCGAGGTCGGGCGACAGGGGACCGCGGGGGTAGCCGTCGAGGTCGATGACGGCGGCGAACCGGTGGTCCTGCCTGGCCGCCTGCAGCGCGGCGGCACCACCCATGGAGTGACCGGTCGCGGCGACCCGGCCGGTGTCCAGGCGCCCGGCCAGCGTGTCGGCGCCATCACCCCGGTCGAGACCCTCCAGCCGGGTCAGCGCGAAGCCGAGGTCGGCGGCCCGGATCGCCGTCCACCCGGCGCCCAGCCTGTCGTCCTCGTCCCGGTCGCCGGTGGAGACGGTCGCGGTGGTGATCGTCCGGCCGTCGGCGAGCACGACGGCGGCGGAGTCGTACGGGTGGTCGAGCGCGGCCACCACGTAGCCGTGGGCGGCGAGTTGCTCCGCCCACGCGGTGTTCTGGGTGCGCACTCCGCCGGACCCCGGGGAGAACAGCACGATCGGGAACCGTTCTCCCGCACCGGCCACCGGGGCGTCCGGAATCGCGTGGGTGCGGGCGCGCGTCAGGCCGTCGAGGAGAAAACCCGGCAAGCCGACCCCGCGGGCCAGTGCTTCGGAGACGGTGCGCGCTTCGTCCTCGGTGCGTCCGAGGTACCGGGCACGTGCCACGTCCGCCGAGCCGTCCCGCGCGGGGTACCAGAGTTGCGCCACGACCGTGCGCCGGTCCAGCGGATCGGCGGTGAAGGTCTCCGGGCGGTCCGGGTCGGTCCACTGCAGCACGCGGGTGCCGACCGCGAAGCCACCGGAGGGCTCCGGGAAGACGGGGACGGGAAAAGCCCACGCCGTCACGGGGCCTGCGGTGATCAGGGCGGCGCACGCCAGCGATCCCGGCAGCGCCAGCCACCAGCGGACTCGCCGAGCACGGCCTCGCACCAGCGGGGAGAACGCGAACGGCGCCGCGACGGCCGCCCCCGCCAGCACCGGCAGCAGTTGCCAGCGGATCCCCGTCACGCACAGCGAGATCGCGGACAGCAGGAACACCGCCCCTGCCGCGGTGGTGACGCGGGGGCGGGCAGCGGCGGGCAGCCAGCGCGCCACCACCAGCGCGATGGCGCTGAGCAAGGCCAGGACTTCCAGCGGGGACAGGTTCAGTCCCGTGATGATCTCGGTCACCCGGTCATGGTCGGTGCCGGACCCGCGCGGCCGCATCGCTCGCCGGGCGCGATCCCGGTGCCGTCCCCGGTGGCAGTCGGGCGCCCGGATCGGCGGCCGGACTACGACCACGGGAGGTGTCGGAACTCCTACCGCAGTCGCAATCCGGCTCGCCGTAGTCAGACGGCAGGCTCATGTGCGCGGCGGGCCGTCGGCCTACGATCGCCGTGTGACTACCGAGCGGCGCTGGGCGTCCCGGCTGCCGCCGGCGGTGTGGGACGCGCTGCTGCCGGCGCTTCTCCTGCTGCACGTCCTGACCACGTGGCCGCCCGCGGAGCTTCCGGTGGCCGCCGCGCTCACCGCCGCACTCGCGCTGCCCCTGCTGTGGCGGCGCCGGGCCCCGCTCGCGGTGTTCGGTGTGGTGGCGACCGCGGCCCTCGTCCAGTGGCTGGTGGACGTCCAGCTACCCGCGGACGTCGCACTGCTGGTGGCGCTCCACACGGTGGCCGCGAAGTCGGGCAGGCGCGTCACGCTCGTCGCCGCCACCGTCGTGGAGATCGGTGCCGTTCTGGCCTGCCTGCGCTGGGCGTCGGAGGGCGCGTTCCTGGCCCCGTTCGCCGCGCTCACCGCGATGGTCGTCGCCGCGGCTGTCCTCGGCGTGAACGACCGGGCCACCCGTGCCTACCTGGAAGCCGTGCGAGGACGGGCCGTCGCCGAGGAAAGAGCCAGGATCACCAGGGAGATGCACGACATCGTCACCCACAACCTGTCCGTCATGGTCGCGCTCACCGACGCGGCCGTCCACGCGCAGCACCGGTCGCCCGCCAAAGCCACCGCCGCCATGCTCCAGGTCGCCGAAACAGGCAGGCAGGCGCTGACCGACATGCGGCGCTCGCTCGGCGTCCTGCGCACCGGCGAACCGGACGCGGCGCGCCACCCGCTGCCCGGCATCGCGCAGCTGGAAACCCTCGCGGCCCAGATGCGCACCGCCGGACTCCCGACCACTCTCGACATCGACGGCGGCTACACGCACATCCCCGCCACCGCGCAGCTGACCGTCTACCGCCTGGTGCAGGAAGCCTTGACCAACACCCTCAAGCACACACCCACCGGCACCCGGGCGGAGGTCCGGATCGAGTGCGCCGCCGAGACGGTCACCGTCGCCGTCACGGACACCGGCCCGCCGGCTTCGCCCGTCGCCTCCTCCGGCCACGGCATCACCGGCATGCGCGAGCGTTCGGCCGGCTACGGAGGGACGGTGCTGGCCGGACCGCTTCCCGGCGGCGGCTGGGGAGTGCACACCCGCCTCGTCTTCGGCGGCGCGGAGGCGTCCGCATGACGATCCGCGTCCTGATCGCCGACGACGAGGCGCTGCTGCGCATGGCGTTCGGCATGATCCTGGAGGCGCAGCCGGACCTGGCACCGGTCGGCGAGGCCGAGGACGGCGCCACCGCCGTCCGCCTCGCCGCCGACCTGCGCCCCGACGTCGTCCTCATGGACGTCCGCATGCCGGGAACCGACGGAATCGGGGCGACCCGGGAGATCGTCCGGACCTGCCCGCGGACCAGGGTGCTGATCCTCACCACCTTCGACCTCGACGAGTACGCCTTCGCCGGGCTCGAGGCCGGAGCCTCGGGCTTCCTGCTGAAGAACACCAGGCCCGAGGAGCTGCTCACCGCGATCCGCACCGTGGCCGCGGGCGACGCGGTGGTTTCCCCGCGCATCACCCGCCGTCTGCTCGACAAGCTCCGCCCGCACATCCCCGGTGCCGCCGCGATCGCCCGCGACGGACGGCTGAGCAGGCTCAGCGCCCGTGAACGCGAGGTGCTCGTCCAGGTGGGCTCCGGCTTGTCCAACGCCGAGATCGCTGCCGCCCTGCACCTCGCGGAGGCGACCGTGAAGTCGCACCTGGGCCGGATCCTGCACAAGCTCGAGCTCCGCGACCGGATCCAGGCCGTGATCTTCGCCTACGAAAGCCGTCTCATCCATCCGGCGTGATCACAGGACGGACCGGACTGCCTCAGGTGAAGTCGACGACGGCGCGATAGCGCACGTTTCCCTTGCGAACCCGGTCGAGTGCCTGTTCGAAGTCGGTCAGCGCGAACATCTCCACTTCGGGCCGGATGGCATGGCGAGCCGCGAAGTCGAGCATCTGCCGGGTCTGCGCCACCGTCCCGACGATGCCTCCCACGATCTCCTTCGCCTCGGACACCAGTCCCAGGGCCGACACCGAGATGGGTCGGTCCGGCACCCCCGCGACGCACAGACGACCTTGGGGACTCAGGATTCCCAGGTAGTCGTCCCAGGGCAGGTCGCCGGAGACGGTGGACAGCACGAAGTCGAACGAGCCGGCCGCCGCCCGCAGGGCTCCTGGCTCCCGGGAGGCGATGAAGCTGGTGGCGCCGAAGCGTTCGGCGTCGGCCTGCTTGTCCTCGGTGGTCGAGATGGCGGTGACCTCGCACCCCCACTTGTCCAGGAATTGGAGGGCGAGGTGGCCGAGTCCGCCGATGCCGACGACAGCGACGCGGTGCGTCGGAAGTACCCGGTTGGCGATCAGCGGCGAGAACACCGTGGTGCCGGCGCACATCAGCGGTGCGGCGTGTTCGGACGGCATCGAGTCGGGGATCGGGTAGACGTGCCGCCAATCGCTCGCCCGGACGTGGTGGGCGAAGCCACCGCGGTCACCGCGGAGCACCAAAGCGTCGCGACGCGGGCACAGGTTGGTGCGCCCGCTGATGCACGATTCGCACCGGAAGCACGACCCGGCGAGCGCGCCGACGCCGACGCGCTGCCCGATCGTCAACGCCACCTCGTCGACGGCGGCGCCGATGGCAACCACTTCGCCCACGACCTCATGTCCGGCCACGGCCGGGAACCGGGCAAGGCCCCACTCGTCGTCGATGGCGGCGAGATCGGTGTGGCAGATGCCGCCGTGAGTCACGCGCACGTCGACTTCGTTGGGACCCAACGGTCCTGACTCGTACTCGTAGGGCTGCAAGGCGCCACCGGCGGTGCGGGCCGCGTAGGCGATGACCTTCATGGTGAAGTCCTCTCAGGACAGGTGAGGGCGATCGATCACCCGTGCGGTGATCGACGGAACTGGCGGCGGTGCTTCCTGTGGAGCCGGGGTCAGCCCTGTTCGCGGGTGATCGCAGCGAGGACGATGTGCTGCACCGCGCGGACGGTGGTGGGAAGTCCGTCGGGGTCCCTGTTGATCCGGTCGATGCCGGCGCGCACGGTGCCGGTCAGGAGATCGACGGTGAGCGAGACGTCGTCGACTTCACGGAACTCGCCGGCGCTGATGCCGTCGCGGACGACCTTCTCCACTCCGGTCACCAGGGTGGCGAACGGGTTCTCCGGCCCTGCCGGGAGATCGGCGACCAGCGGTGTGGAGTTCGGGAGGAACATCAGGCGCATGGCGTGGTTCGTGGAGGCCGACAGGATCGCTTCGATGATCGTCCGCATCCTGCCGGCAGCCGGATCCGCGGAGCGTGCGGCGACCGCGGACACCTGGTGCACCAGCGGACGGCTGGCTCGCCGGGCCAGTTCGAGGACCAGCGCGCGTTTGTCGCCGGCGTAGTTGTAAAGGGTGTTGCGCGCGAGTCCTGCCCGCGCGGCGATGTGGCCCATGGTGATGGAGTCGTAGTCGCGTTCGAGCAGCAGGTGCCGCAACGCCTCGGTGAGGTCGGCCCACACCATCTCGTGGTGTTCCCCGATGGTGGCGGCTTTGATCCGCGGCATCCGGCTGTTCTCCTCAGGAGGTCGGCGGGGACAGGTCTCGTCCTACGCCGTCGGCACGGCGTCCGGCAGCCGAGGCTGGTTCTCCTGGTGAATCGCGGTCAGCTTGACATGCGTGAGCCGCCAGCCGTTCGGCGTGCGGATCGCCTCGTTGTCGTAGAAGCCGACCACCAGCCACGGACCGACGCCGTCGGCGGTGAACTCCTCCGGCAACCAGTGCTCGGCGCGGACGTGAGCGTGGATCCTGGCCCTATCGCCGTCGATCTCGATGACATGACCGGTGATGGCGTGGTGCGTCGCCTTGAACGGCGCGAAGCTCGCACGGAGACCTTCCACGTATTGGCCCAGGGCGATCGTCATCGGCGGAGTGCCCGTGACGGAGGAGAAGTCGAGCGTCACCTCGTCGGTGTAGACCCGGCCGGGCAGCGCGTCGAACTCCTTCAGGTCTGCGATGTCGGCGTAGTGGCTCATCACTTCGATGAGCTCGGCGCGATCGTTCAGCGTGGTCATGTCTGTCCTCGTTCTCTCATGGTGTCGCTGCATCCGAGGCGTCGGTGCATGTTTGCGACGATCTGTCGCAAACATTACGACAGATCGTCGTAAACAGCAAACTGGCCGCTCGTTGGATCCGGCGGGCTGAGCTTGTCGCGTCCGACGTCACTCAATGAACGATTGAAGCAAATCGTTCATTGAGTCTATAGTCGTGGCATGTCGAAGAACGAAGAACTCCGCAAGTCCGACCGGCAGCGCCGGGCCCTGGTCGTCGGGCTGGGTATCAGCGGTGCCGCCGCAGCCATCTCGCTCAAGCGGGCCGGGTGGAACCCTGTGGTGATCGAGAAGGCTTCGGAGCGTCGCTCTGGTGGCTACTTCATCGCCCTGTTCGGGGCGGGCAAGGCCGCTGCGGACCGTCTCGGCGTGTTGGACTTCCTGCACGACCGCACCGCGTTCAAGGGCGTCAACTACGACATGGACCGGTTCGGGGAATGGCGGCCGGGCCTGGGCTTCCGGGACATTCCCGGCGAACCTTGGCTGATGTTGCGCGGTGATGTGGAGAAGGCCACGTTCAAGGCGATGCCCGAGGATGTGGAGATCCGGTACTCGACGGTGCCCACCAAGATCGAGCAGGACGCCGGCGGTGTGGACGTCACGCTCGCGGACACAGCCGGCGGCGGCGTCACCACCGAGCGGTTCGACCTGGTCGTCGGAGCCGACGGCCTTCGGTCCAGCGTGCGGAAACTGGCTTTCGGTCCGCACGAGCGCTACCTGCACCGGCTGAACTACATGCTGGCGGCGTTCCAACTGGACGAGGGCCTCGGCGACCTGAGCCCGCGAGATGGTGCGACGCTCTTGGAGCCGGGCCGTTCGCTGTGGGTGTTCCCGTTCTCCGACCACGCTCCGACCGTGCTGCTCGGCTATCAGACCGATGACGTGGACGCGGAGTTCACCGAGCCGCCCGCGGTCCGTGCGCGCAAGGCGTTCGGTCCCCGCCCCACTGGCGACATGCTCGGGGCGGCGCTCGAGGCGATGGAAGCCTCCGACGAGTTGCTGTTCGATTCGGTCGAGCAGGTGCACATGGATCGCTGGCACAAGGGACGGGTCGTCCTGGTCGGTGACTCCGCCTGGTGCGTGACCCTCTACGCCGGCATGGGGGCGTCCGCCGGGCTGGCGGGAGCTGACCTGCTGGGCACGATGCTGGGCCGCCACGACGACATCGGACTCGCGTTGGCCGAGTGGCAGGAGCAGCTGCGCCCGTTCGTGGACTACTACCAAAAGCTGGGGCTCGACCAGACCGCCGTCTTCGTTCCCAACAGCAAGCAGATCAAGCTGCGCCGGATGTTCGCACGCGGTATGGCGATGCCGATCGCCTCGCAGGTTCTGCGGTTCATCAACACGCACAACAAGTCCGGTCGTATGAAGGACGCGGACATCGCACGGGCATAATCGCAGGCTGCACGGGGTGCCGACGGGAGGACCACGATGGCGGTACTGGCTGAACAGGAATCCGGCACGGCGGCGCGCATCGTCGCCGCAGCCCGGGAGCTCGTCCTCAAGCGCGGTGTGAAAGGACTGAGCATCTCTGCGATCGCGGAGAAGGCGCACGTCGCCAAGGGCACGATGTACCTGCACTGGAAGAATCGCGAAGACCTGCTCGTCGGGCTGTTCGCCAGGGACGTGCTCGCCGTCTTCGACGTCTTCACCGAACGCATCACCGCCGACCCTGACGTCAGCCGTCCGAGTCGGTTGCTGCCGCTGATCGTCGAGATCACCGGCGAGTACCCGTTCGTGCGCGCGATGCAGACGGAAGACTCCGACCTGCTCGGTGTCCTCACCGAACACCCCATGACCAAGGAGCTCCGGGAGAGCTTCGGGCCGGCCTCGCTCGTGTACACGACCCTTCCGGTGTGGCGGGAGCACAACCTCGCGCGCACCGACTGGCCACTCGACCAGCAGGCCTACGCGCTGCAGGCGTTGATGTCGGGCTTCCAGGCGGCCACTGGCCCACGAGCCCTGCGCATCGTCACCGTGGCCGACACGACCGCGGTGGTCAGTCTTGCGGTGACCGCACTGCTCGGACCCGAGACCGCGGGACCTGAGGACGTTCGCGCGGCGGCGGAGCGGGCACTGGCCGAGCTGGCGGCACGGCGCGAAGCGCTGCTGGCATCCATCGGCAAGCAGCAGGCCTGAGGCCGGAGCCGGTCGTGGCCGAGCGTTGAGCGGTGTTGGTCCCGGTCGGCCCGCCAGCCGGAACGCGCTGTGATCCGGCAGCCGTTCCAGCGCTCGGGCGCCGGCACCGGGTCTTCCGGCGGAGGCGCGCACGGGTCCGTGGAAGCGGTACCCCGACCCTCACCTGCACCGCGTCCTGATCCAGTGCCGGTCCGCCCGCTGCCTCGACGGCGGGCGGACCGGCTCGCAACGGCCTATCCACCGCGACCGTATCGCCATGCAGCTCCACCTGGGCCTCAGTAGGGGAAGCGGGCGCGGCCCCGGTTGACCGAGATCCACTTCAGCGTCGTGAACGCGTCCAGGCTGCTGTCGCCGTTCATGCGGCCGAACCCTGACTGCTTCTCGCCTCCGAACGGGACGTTCGGCTCGTCGGCGATGGTCGAGTCGTTGATGTGGACCATGCCGGTGTGCAGCCGCTTGGCCAGCTCGACACCTTTGTCGAGGTCGCTGGTGTGGACCGCACCCGACAGGCCGAAGGGGGTGTCGTTGGCGATGGCCACCGCCTCGTCCTCGGTGTCGAACGGCACCAGGCACGCCACCGGGCCGAACAACTCCTCCCGCATCACCGACATCTCGGGCGTGACACCGGTCAGCACGGTCGGGTGGAAGAGCGTGCCGTCCACCTCGCCGCGCAGCAGCACCCGGGCGCCTTCGGCGATACCCTGTTCGACCTGCTCGGCCAGCCGGTCGGCCTGCCGCCGGTTGATCAGCGGGCCGAGGACGGTGTCCGGGTCGCGCGGGTCGCCGACCGGGAGCGACGCGGCCTTCGCGACATACCGGGAGGCGAACTCGTCGAACACGTCGCGGTGCACCAGGACCCGGTTGGCTGACATGCACACCTGGCCCTGGTGGGTGAAGCGGCTGAACACGGCCGCGTTCACCGCCACGTCGAGGTCGGCGTCCGCCAAGACGATGAGCGCGCTGTTGCCGCCCAGCTCCAGGATCGGCTTCTTGAAGTCGCGGACCGCCACCTCGGCGACGTGCCGCCCCACCTCGGTCGAGCCGGTGAACGAGATGGCACGCGGCACGGGGTGTTCGACGAAGGCGTCCCCGATCACCGGGATCTCCGTGATCACGACGTTGAGCAGACCGGCGGGCAGGCCGGCGGCCTCGAAGACCTCCGCGATCAGCGTGCCGCCTGCGATCGGGGTGTCTTCGTGCGGCTTGAGCACCACACCGTTACCCGCGGCGAGCGCCGGCGCTACGGACTTCATGCCGAGGAAGAACGGGAAGTTGAACGGGCTGATGACGCCGACGACACCGACCGGCTCCCGGTAGACCCGGTTCTCCCTGTCGGGATCGGGGGACCGCAAGTTCTGCACGTCCATGCGCGCCGGAAAGGTGCCGGCCTCCTCGAGCATGCCCAGCACGAGGCCGATCTCGAAGTGCGCCTTGAGCCGCGTGCCGCCGAGCTCGTCGATGATGAGGTCGACGATCTCCGGCGTGTGCTCCTCGACGTAGGAGACCGCCCGCTCGAACACTGCCCGCTTGTCGTCAGGGCTCACCCCGTCCCAGTCGGACCTGACGCGCTGGGCGGCTCGGTACGCCTTGTCGACATCCGCGACGCTCGCACAGGTGAACTCCGCGACGATCGACCCGTCGAACGGGTTGCGGTCCACCAGAACCTTGTCCGTCGAGCCGGTGAGCCATTCCCCGCCGATGAATTGCTTGTGGCGTCTGAAGTTCCACTTCCTGTCGCGGGTGTTCTCCATGAGGTCTCCACGTCTCGGTGTGCCGGGTGTTGTGGTGGTTCGCACGGGCATCGGGATGGTCCGCCGCCGTCGGCATCCGGAGGCGGTGATCAGGACCGCGCCCCGGTTTCCGAGCGGGGCGCGTTACGTTCCGCGACCCGGTCCACCCGCTGGGGTCGCTTCGCGAGGTCGGCACGGGGTTGGGCGGGGTTCGCGGCACGCAGGTGCGCGGCGACCGCGGCCACGCCGTGGAGACGTTCGAGCGCTGCACGCCCTCGCCGCTCGGCGATCGGGAGCAACCCAGGCAGCCTGGGGTTGTCGCAGAGGACCGAGGTCCGCGATCGGAACTCGTAAACGCGGCCGATGGGCTCCGTCAGGCTCAGGTTCTGCACGGTGTGCGCATAGTCGCGCCCGGCCGGAATCGGGAGGAGGTCGCCGGAGTACTGCACGGCGTCGTGTTCGAGCCGCTCTCCATGGAGAGTGAGCGCCCCCTCCGCAGGGCATTCGGTGGCCAACACGAGGACGTGGGTCTCCGGGTGGTGGTGGGGGTGGGCGAGGAAGGCGCCGGGCACGTCCAGTCCACCGACGGAAAGACGCATACCAGGCGTGTTGCCGCCAGGTTCTCCGTCGACGAGCGGCCGGATGCGATGGCCTTGCGGGGTGACGACGGGGGCTACTGACGTGAACGGGACCACGGCGCAGCGGCCGGGTGCGGGCGTCCAGTTCTCCCAGTGCTCGCGGGCGGCGTCGGACAAGGCCGCGGCCTGGCCGTCGAGGTCCGGTCGGGCCAGGTTGTCGACGAGCAGGCTGCTGGTGGAGCGCACCACGTAGCCGGTGGTGCCCACGTGCTCGGAAAGGACGTCGACGACGTAGGGTGTTCCCCTCGGGATCGTCAGCAGGTCCCCGGGCCACTGAACGGACCAGGAACTCAGGTCTTCGCCGTGGTAGGTGAGGACTGGCCCGCCGGCGGTGAACAGCAGGACCGTGTCGCTGTCCGAGTGCTGCTGCGGATCGCTGCGGAAGTTCGCCGGAAGCTCCAGCCCGCCGGCTGACAGGGAGAATCCCGGCACGGTGCCGTTGGCACGTCCGTCGACGAGGACGCGTATTTTCCTCCACCCGGGCACGGGCGTGGGGGCGACGGACTCGAACGGGACCGGCCGGATGGGAGCCCGCAACGGCCGGACGGTATTCGTCCTGTGTGGATGGATCATCGTTGTGGGAACCTCTCACGAGTCATGCGCCGCGTACTGCCGGCGGGAGTCGCTGTCCGGGGGTGTACGTTGCGCGTGCCGGCGATGCCATGAGCTGCCCCGTCGCAAGTCGGTCGGCTTCAAGTCGGTGAACCGGGTGCTGTCCGCGCGGCATCGATGCCCTGTGTTGACGCGGACGACGGTGTCGTGATGGAGGTCGAGGGTGAGCTGCGCGTTGGCGAAGCAGCGGACTCGGCGGCTTCTGGGCGCTCAGAGCCAGCTCTGGGCAATGCTCTGGGGCGCGGAGATGACGTACGCGGTTCCGGGCACTCGCCGATACGCGTAGCACCGCCGTTGTCGTGACAGAGGCCAACAGGGAATCGTCTCGAACTGGTCGAGACCGCCCTCGAGGTGTTCACCGGGCACCGCCTATGAGTAGTCGGTGATGATTTGCGCCGGCAACTGCCTGTTCCGGAGGATGGAACAGAGCCAAAACCGTGCATCGGGATCTTCTCGACGTGAGAAGAATCAGATCCCTTGCCGGAACAGCTTCAACGCGTGCCGGCGTCTCACGCGGAGAACGTCGTCGAACGCCACCTGCCGGTGGCGCGGAAAGCAAAAAAGGTGCTCAAACAAATTTGAGCACCTATGGCTTTGATGTGGCGAATCTGCCGATTTTCGCGTCCGAGATCATCGGCGGCTTGACCGACGAATAGGAAATCCGCAGCGGTCTGAGACGCTGATCAGACCACCAGGCGCAGTTCGGCACCTCGCACGTCCGCATGCCTGGGCAATGCCTGGTGACGGCGCGCGAACTCGGTGACTTCGGCGATGTGCTGACGGCGGAGCTGCGGCGAGTCGGGATCGGGAGGTGCGGACGGCGCCTGGGACACTGGACCCTCGACCATCCGCTAGACCAGGAGTGCACAGTGCAGCAGGGAACCGTCCGCTGGTACGACCTCGAGCGCGGCTTCGGCTTCCTCGCCCCCGACGACGGCAGCGCCGACATCTTCGTGCACGTCTCGCAGGTGCAGGGCGAAGGCGCGGCCCGGGGGCTGCGCGAGGGCCAGACGGTGGAGTTCGAGACCGGTGAGGGACCCCGCGGTCCGCAGGCGCTGCACGTCGTTGTCACCGGGGACACCGCGCCCGACGCGACCTTGGGCGTGCTCGCCACCGTCTCCTGGTACGAGCCGGCCAAGGGGTACGGGTTCGCCGCGCCGGACGGCGGGGGTGCGGAGGTGTTCGTGCACTCCTCCTCCATCGTCACCGGGGGCGTCCTCGCGGCCGGGCAGCGGGTGGCCTTCATCGTCACCGCGGGGGAGAAGGGACCGCAGGCCCAGCACCTGGTGCCGCTGAGCTTCGACGCCGGGGTCCGCAAGGCCCCTCTGGTCGCGGCCGGCGACGGTGCCGACGGCTCGGTGCTGTGGTTCGACGAGGAGAAGTCGTTCGGCTTCGTGGCCGCCGACGACGGGGCGGGCGACGTGTTCCTGCACGAGCGCGCCCTGGTCGACGACCGGTACCTGCCGGTGGAGGGCGACCGGGTCTCGTTCACCACGGTCACCGTGGACCAGGGTCGTCAGGCGCGCGAGGTGCGGTTCGTGGCCGCCGGCGAGCCGGTGGAGGCCGCCGCAGCGCCCAGCCAGGCCCGTTCGGCCGCCCGGCCCGCAGCCCGCGCCGGCGACGGCACGGTGGCCCGCTACGACGCCGACCGCGGCTTCGGCTTCATCACCCCCGACGCGGGCGGGCCCGACCTGTTCGTGCACGTCTCGGTGGTCTCCGGCACCGAGCCTCTGGTGGCCGGCGAGCGGGTGCGCTTCCGCATCCGGCAAAGCGACCGCGGCCCGCAGGCCGACTCCGTCGAGCGCGCCTGACCGTCCAGGACGGTCGGTCCTACGACGCCTCGAAGCGGGCGACGTAGCGACGCTGCCACGGCGTTCCCCAAAGGCAAGTACGACAGAGCCCGGCCCTGAACACAATGAAGATCAAGAAGCACTTCGAACGAAACTGGCGGAGCGATTCGCATGGGCGACCGGGTTTTCCTGCTCTGGCATGTGCATCACGTCGCCGAAGACGAGAGCGGGGCGGTCAAGCACTTCGAACCTGACGGCGAGTTCTCGGCCCACGAGGAGAAGGGTGACGACGTGAAACTGCTCGGCGTCTACTCCTCACGGGAGAACGCGTCGGCCCGTATCGAGCGAGCCAAGGAGCTCGACGGGTTCTGCGACGAACCGGAGTGCTTCCACATCGACGAGTACACGCTGGACGAAGACGAGTGGACCACGGGGTTCGTCGTGGTCTGAGGACGCCGATGACAGGCCGAAGGTACTGATGGGGAAGAGCAGGAGCGCCACATCGATCCGTTCGCTGTACGAAGCGGACCTGCGCAAGGCGTACGGGGATGTCGCTGCTCCACGGCGTGATTTCGCGCGGGAGATGGTGAAACGCGATCCGTACTCGGCGCTCCTGCTCGACCTGTCGGCCACGGGGGAGACCGAGGACGACACGGACATCAACCACGAAGTCGCTTTCACCTACTTCGTGCGCGGCAGTCGGCTGCTGCTCGTCAAGCTGTCGATGGTGGGCCCGTACGCGGTGGTGCTGGCGTTCGGCGAGGACGGTTGCGGGGCCGGCGAGCTCCTCTCCCGCCCCGCCGGGCCGTTCGAGTCGCGGGTGCTCGACCTGGTGCAGGTGCACGGGTTGCGGCTGGTTCC
Source organism: Lentzea jiangxiensis (assembly GCF_900104175.1). GTDB lineage: Bacteria > Actinomycetota > Actinomycetes > Mycobacteriales > Pseudonocardiaceae > Lentzea > Lentzea jiangxiensis. The sequence goes on along the minus strand of NZ_FNIX01000022.1, from coordinate 97,213 downwards.
CGTCCACCACCTGGAGACTCCGGTGCCGCTGGCAGTGGTGCCCGGTCGTGACGAAGTGACGTTGTACGCGGCCCTTTTCGAACCCGAGGCAGAGCCACCGTGGTGGTGAGTTCCGCGATCGGCGAGTACGTCCGACTGCTCCGCGATGCTTCTGGCACATGACCGACGTGGTCGGGGACATGGCGACGCCGGTCGAGCAGCCCGGCCACTGCACATGAACCGTGTGGTCGTGGCTGCCCTCCCTCGCCTTTCAGGGCGACTGCTACCTGGCGGTGACCCGGCGACCCGGCGCTGGCATGGCAAGCTGCCACCCGGTTGAAGCAGCCGACGGGGGAGTTGTCATGGGTATGACGTTGTCGTTCACAAGGGTCACGCCGGAGGAACTGGACCGGGCGTTCGAGAATCCCGAGTCGGCGGAGGAGTTCGTGGAGGACGAGAGCCGGCCGTACTGCTTCCTGGAGAAGGCGTGGGCCGGCATCGGGTTCCTGTTGCGTGCGGCCGGCGTGGACGTGGACCTGTACGAGGACGGCGATCCGATCGACGAGGAAGCCACGCGGTTCGGCTGGAGTGAGCAGATGATCGCCAAGGCCGCCGACGCCCTCAGCGCCACACCCGTCGAGGTGCTGGTGAGCCACTATGATCCGGCGAAGCTCAGCGCGGAGGAGGTCTACCCGATGAGGCACCTGTGGGACGCCGACGACCTCGACTACTTGCGGGACCACTACGTCGGCCTGGTGCGGTTCTTCCAGGAGACGGCCGCGGTGGGCGGCGCCGCGATCCGCGAGTTCAGCTTCTGACCGGCGATCTGCAGCGACCTCGCAGAACGGGCTGCCGCGCTCGGGTGGCCGAATGTCCGAAAAGGACTCGAGCGCCCACGCGTGGCAAGCTTGTTCACGCGGTATTGGACACCTTGGACACGTGTTGAGCCGAAAGCGTTCGGTTGCCCACATGATGGCGTAGCGGACGTGGCGAGTCTGGAAGTAGCTGCGGACGATGTGCGGTTGGCGTTGGCGGCGACCGCGGAGTCCGCGGTCGCCGCCTGGGGATCAGGTGCGGGTCCACTTCTGGTTGGTGCCGCCGTGGCAGTCCCAGATGATGACCTTCGTCCCGTTGGCGGTCGCGCCGCCGTTGACGTCCAGGCACTTGCCCGACGCCACCGCCGTCACGCTGCCGTCGGAGTTGACGCGGAACTGCTGGTTGCCCTGGCCGTTGCAGTCCCACAACGTCACGGCGGTGCCGTTGGCCGTGCCCTGGTTGTAGACGTCCAGGCACTTCGCGTCGTCGTAGGCGCGCAGCTCACCGGCCGCGGTCGTGGTGAAGCGCTGGTTGGTCTGGCTGTTGCAGTCCCAGATCTGGGCCAGGGCGCCGTTGGTCGGCGTGCTGCCGGGGATGTCCAGGCAGCGGCCGGAGCTCTGGCTGACCAAGGAGAACGACGTGGGCGCGGGGCCCCCGCCACCGCTGACGACGTACACCGCGGTGCCGTGCGCCGGGACGCTGGCCGAGATGGCGCCGGAGGTGGTGGTCGTGCCGTTGGTCCAGGCGTCGCGCAGCGTGAACGAGCTGCCCGACAGGCCGATCGCGCTCGCCGTGGTCGAGATGGTGGTCGTGCCGCCGCCCTGGTTGAACAGGGCGACCGCGACGTTGCCGTTGGCCAGCCGCTTGGCCAGGACGCGGCGGGTGCCGTCGTTGGAGACCTGCCTGGCCTGCAGGCCGAGGCTGTCCTGGTTGATGGCGATGAGGTTCGCGTTCTTCAGGATGGTCGACGTGGCGGCGTCCATGTTGCGCAGGTCGTTGCCCGCGATGAGGGGCGAGGCCATGATCGCCCACAGGGCGAAGTGGCTGCGCATCTCGGTGTCGTTCATGCCGCCGCGCCCGACTTCCATCATGTCCGGGTCGTTGAACCCGCCTGGCTGGGCGTAGGACGCCAGGGGCACGGTGACGTTGACGATGTTCTGGATGCCCATCGGGTAGCCGTTGGTCTGCCCGGTGTCCCACTTGTTGGTGATGTCCTCGGTGGTGCGCCACATGTTCGCCACGTCGCCCCAGTTGCGCCGGGGCCCGGTCTTGTCGTGGATGCTGTTGGAGTTGATGCTGTAGACGATCGGACGCCCGGTGGCCGCGAGGGCGTCGCGCATCTTGGCGAACGTGCGCACCTGGTCGTCGATCGTGCCGCTGGGCGAGCACCAGTCGTACTTGAGGAAGTCCACGCCCCAGGCCGCGAACTGGCGGGCGTCCTGCTCCTCGTGGCCCAGCGCCCCGGTCGAACCGGGGTAGGAGTTGAAGTACTGGGCGCACGTCTCGGCCAACGGCGCCTGGTAGATCCCGAACTTGAGGCCCTTGCCGTGGATGTAGTCGCCGAGCGCCTTCATGCCGCTGGGAAACCGGCTCGGGTCGCCTTGGAGGTTGCCCGCCGAGTCCCGGTTCGGGTTCATCCAGCAGTCGTCCACCACGACGTACTCGTAGCCCGCGGCACGCATGCCGGAGTTGACCATCGCATCGGCCATCTGCCTGATCAACGCCTCGTTGATGTTGCAGCCGAACGTGTTCCACGAGTTCCACCCCATCGGTGGCGTGCGTGCCACACCGTTCTCCAACGCCCCCGCGGACGACGTATGCAGTACCGCCGTCATCGCGGACAGCAGCAGCACGCCTGCCGCTAACAGCGTTGCCGCCCTGCGAGGACGGGGAAGTCGTGTTGCTGTCACCCTGATCTCACTCCTCGGTGCGTACGGCTTTCCGGCTGCCATCCGTGCTGCCGCACGGCCGGGCACAGCGCTGCCCGTTGCTCCGGAATTCCGGGTTCGACGGATCCGCCGGCGGGCTGTGACGCGGCGGCTTCCGTCAGCGGCGCAGGCTTCGACGGAGACAGTGTCGCACCCATTGTTCACGCTCACAAGAGCGTCTCCGCAAGAACGTATGTACCACCGTTCGGGTGCCCTCGCTTAGGCTTTAGTGCTGCTTATACCTGCGGTTACGTGGTTCCTTGACAACTGTTCGACGATGATTCGACGCCAGGTAGGCCTTCTTTAGCGTTAACATTTAGCACGAGAAGAAGCGCTGACTGCCAGGCCTCTGCACGACTGCATCGGCTCGTATTTCCGAGTCGAAAGTGATCATCTTTCGGTAGGTCGATCACTTGTGATCGCGGTCGAGGGTGCGCACCGGTTATCGCCTGCGGAGCGTGAGGTGCTGCTGTTGCGGGTGGTGGCCGCGTTGGAGTCCGGTCGGGTCGAGGGCTATCGGCGGGCCGCCGAGGTGTTCGGAGTCTCCCAACGGTCGGTGGGCACCTGGTGGCGGGCCTACCGGCAGGACGGTCGCGACGGCCTGGCGACCCGCAAGGGGCGTCCCGGCCCTGCCGAACTGATCAGCGTGGAGGACCGGGGCACGTTGTTCGCGGCGATGGCCGACCACACTCCGGGGAACTGCTGATCGGCGGCCCGATGTGGACCCGCCAGGCGGTGGTCGAGCTGATCCGACTGGTTGTAGGGTCGCCATGACCGAGCAGGGCGTCGGTTTGTGGCTGCGCCGCAACGGGTTCACCCAAGGACCCAGCGCCCACAGCGTGCTGGTCGACGTCGAACCCTACGACGGCCCTCTTCCCGATGTGCTCGCCTTCGCACCACCACGCCTCGCGCCACCCACCTGACGTTGTGCGTGCCGAAAAACCTACGTCCGCGCAGTTCGTGGGCGTCGGCGCGGCTGACGGTCGTCGGGCATGGTCGCGTCTCGTGCGGGTTCGCTTCACGCACCTTGCCGTCGTCCGCGTCTTCGCCACCAACTGACCGTCTTGCAGCGCCAACTCGGCGACCGACGTCCACAACTCCGACCCGAGGACAGGGCGTTCCTCGCCGGGAACCCTCATCGGTTCCGTACGGTCGCTCACACGTGAGGACGTCGCACGGTCCGCGTGGCGGTCCAGGCCGAGGCGGCCACGACGTCCGGATCGAGAGCGCCGCGCGTGGCGCTGGCGCGGGAGGGCTTCGGCTGTTCCAGTTCGTCGCGCGTGAAGTGCCGGGTCTTCGCGTCACGGTTGAGGGCTGACAAGTGTGGCAGATGTCTGCCACAGCTCCCCGATGTCGCCCAGCTTGCTGGAAGGTGACGTTGGTTGGTTCGCGAGCGCGATGGTCCGAGGCTTGCCGTTGGGCGCTCGTCCTCGCCGCGGACCGGTGCTCCGCCACGGCCTGTCTGTTCGCGAACAAGCGAAGGGAAGAGCAGGGTGAAAACAGGCGTCATCGTCAGAACGTCATCGTTGGCCCTCGCGGTGCTGGTGTCCGCCGCACTGTTACCGGTCACGGCAGACCAAGCGCGTGCCTCGGCCGCCGTCCAGGAAACGTATTACGTCGCTCCCGACGGAAATGATGCCAATTCGGGGACGATCACGGCCCCGTTCAAGACTCTACCGCGTGCTCGGGACGCTGTTCGCGCGGTGAACGCCAACATGTCCGGGGACATCCACGTTTACCTTCGCGGCGGGAACTACCAGATAGCCAGCACCGTCGACTTCACGCCGAGCGACTCGGGCACGAACGGCTACAGGGTCATCTATTCGGCATACCAGAACGAGACGCCGGTCCTGAGCGGTGGCGTGCAGGTGACCGGTTGGACGCAGCACGGGGGCAACATCTGGAAGGCTCCGCTCAACCGCAGCAACAAGCTGCGGGCGCTCTACATCAACGACAAGCGGGCTTTCATGGCCGCCAAAACGATCAACTCGCAAGGGTGCTACGGCACGTACAGCATCAACGCCGGTCAGGCTCCATGGGCGTTGGAGTCGGGCTCGCAGTGTGACGGCGCCAAGTACGGACTGACCGATCTGCCCGCCATCTCCCGCAATCCTGACGACATCGAAGTCGAGACGGCGACGACCTGGCAGACGGCCATCGCAGGAGTCCGCCAGATCACCACCAGCAGCGACGGCGCCAACCGCGTTGCGCTGTTCCAGCAACCGGGCGCGGCCATTGCGCAGGGCGCGTTCAACGGCAACTTCCAGTCCGGCGGAAGTCACAAGTTCATGAACGCCTACGAGTTCCTGGACGCGCCGGGCGAGTTCTACTTCGACAAGTCGAGTCAAACGGTGTACTACTACAAGGCCGACTCGGAGAACATGGCGACCGCGACGGTCTATGCGCCGAACAACGTGTCCACCCTGCTTCGGGTGTCCGGCACGTCCACGACCAACCACGCGCGCAACATCACGTTCTCCGGGATCACGGTGCAGCACTCGGACTGGAACCTCTTCACCGTGGCCGGCTCCGCGTTCAAGCAGGCCCAGCAGGGCAACCTCGGCAACACCGTGTACGTCAAGGGCAACTTCCACGTCTACTACTACCGCAATGTCGACACCGCGCCGGGCATCATCCAGCTGGAGAACGCCGACGGTATAACGCTGCGCCGCAACCGGGTGCAGCACACCGGTGTCGACGGGATCAACATGGTCAACGACGTGCAGAACACGCAGTTGATCGGGAACTACACGAACGACGTAGCCGGGTCCGCGATCACCGTGGGCCATCCGCAGCACGTCTACATCGGGGACCACACACCGACGAACCGCGAGAAGTACTCCGCGCAAGTCGAAGGACTCCCGAAGAACATCGAGATCAAGAACAACTATCTTTACGACAGTGCAGTTTTGTTCAACGGGCACAGTCCCATCTCGGCGTACTTCGCCGACACCCTGACCGTGCAGCACAACCGGATCGAAAAAGCTCCGTGGAGCGGCATCACGCTTGGCTGGGGATGGTGGAACTTCGACGGCTCATCGGGTTCCATCGCGCCCAACCGGCCGACGACCACGGCACGGAACAACAACATCAGTTACAACCACATCATCGACACGGTGCAGCGCCTCAACGACACGGCCCCTATCTACACGCTCGGCAGCCAGCCGGGAACCACGATCACCAACAACTACCTCCAGGGTGTCCCGTCCGGGCACAAGTACGGACTTCACCCGGACGAGGGCTCGGCGCACATGACCTTCCGCGACAACGTCCTGAGCGTGGACAAGAACCTCACGTGGCTCATCAACTCCGACGACTTCGGACGCAAACACGACCTGAGCATCACGCAGACGTACGGTCCGATCAACAAGGTTTCCAACAAGAACCTGCCGAACAGCACCATTCAGGACATCCTCGTCTCCTCGGACTACGTCTGGCCAGCGGCCGCGCACGGCATCGCCGTGAACTCCGGACTGGAGGACGCATACCGGGACGTCATCCCGTTGAGCAATCTCTCCCGGCCGGACTACGCCCTGCCGGACAGCACGTTCGTCGGCGCCGGCGTGTCATCGGTTCCGATCCGGAGCATCGGCGACGGGACCAGCACCGTCTGGCTGGCCCCGCTGGGTACGACGACCTTCACCGCCGGTCCGACGATGACCAGGGCGAGCGGATCGGCGACGACGATCGACGTCCCCGCCACCGCCGGTGACTACCGGCTCTACGTGCTCGACGCGCGAGGAAGTCGGTCAGCAGAGTCGAAATCGCTCGTTCGGCGGCAGAGCGGCGGTGGTCAGCAGGGTGGCTCGATCGTGGGCGGCCAGTCCGGCCGGTGCCTCGACATCGGTGGCGCGAGCACGGCCAACGGCACACAGGCGCAGTTGTGGGACTGCCACGGCGGCACCAACCAGCTCTTCACCTACACCTCGGCCAAACAGCTGCAGGTATACGGCAACAAGTGTCTGGCCGCCGGCAACGGGGGTACTGGCAACGGCACCGCAGTGGTGATCTGGGACTGCAACAGCCAGACGAGCCAGCAGTGGAACGTGAACGTCAACGGTACGATCACGGGTGTGCAGTCGGGGTTGTGCCTGGACGCCAACGGCGCCGGCACCGCGAACGGAACCAAGACCATCCTCTGGACCTGCAACGGCGCCGGCAACCAGCAGTGGAGCTTGCGCACCTGAACCATTTGAAGGACGCTGTGCCGCTGATCTACCCGCAGCGCAGCGTCCTTCGTCGAGGATCACTCACCATCCCTTGTGGACCTTCCGTCCTGGTGGATTTCGTGCCGCCTCCTGGCTGACGGGATCGCCAAGACTGATCAGTAGTTCACCGATCTATCGATGAGAGCGCCAATGAGTCATACAAATACCGACGGGAGGCGTGGAAGGACGGCGGGTTAGGTGGGACTGTCTCCTGCTGCACGGACCTCGGACCGCGATCAAGAAGAGGCCCCAAGACCGCGGAGAACGAGCTGGCCGCTGGCTGGGCCAGGTGACTCGACTGATCGGCGTCGGCTTGCGCCCTGTGGAGCAATCTGACTCATTCGAACGACATGTACGACCTATTGACCGGTCTGTCTCCAGGCCCTACCGTGGATACGATCCGACTAATTGTTCGATGGTCAACAAACGAATCGCGCGTGTCGGCGCGCACCCTGTCCTCGATTCGAGGAGTACCTGTGACAACGCTGTCTCGTACTCTGTCCAGACCTTTGTGCTCGACGCGGCGGCGCTGCCTGTGATCACCACCAGACCCACTTCGCCGCGAGGTCCGCGATCAGCCGACCGGCTGGCGCGTGCGGCTCGCTGAGCGGGCCGCCGAGTTCGCCAGCCGGGGTCACCGGCATCCGTCTTCTCCGGTCCGCGCAGGACCATGCCCGGCGCGTCCGCCGTCACCGGGACGTCCATCCGTTGTGGACACGACTCGGAAATGGTGCCAGTGCGGAGACTCGTGGCTGGCGGACAAGGAGCTCAGGCATGGTTCGAGGGCTGTTCGCGGCCGTGGCGGCGGGGTGCTCGCTGGACGGGTCGTCACCACCCGGACGGCCGCGTTCACCCCGTCGAACTTCGACATCGCCGCCCCCACGACGCACGCGATCAGCGTGAACATGAAGGGCTGCAACGCGTTGAAGACGCCGGCGGGCATGTACCCGGTTTTCGACGCCGCCAACTGGTCGAAGGTGGTGCCGCAGGGGATCCTCCGTTCGGCGTTCCTGCGCGTGCACCCGGTTGTGCACGTGAACGACTCCTTCGTCCGCACCTCGGTGGCCGACCAGACCCTCACCTGTGACGTGACGGTCGCTCCAGTGAAGCCAGGTGCCGGTCCGGTTGCCGGGAAAGCACAACTCCACCGCCGACAGCGCCAAAACAACGCAGCAGAGCGGAAACGCGACCTGAACCATCAGTGCCGGGCAGATCGGATCGTTCACCCTGCGCCACGTCGCGACAGGCGAGGCGCTCGACGTCAACCGCTCCTCCTTCATCGCGGGCCCGCAGCTCCAGCAGTGGACTGCGAACAACGGCACCAACCAGCGATGACAGCTCTTGCCGAAGAACTGAAGGAAACCGCACAGGGAGAGAGGAAGGCGCATGGCACGAGTGCTGATGCTGGCGGGGGACGCAGCGGAGGAGCTCGATTCGATGTACCCGTTGTTCCGGCTGCGTGAGGACGACCACGAGGTGGTCGTTGCCGCGCCGACGACACGTCCGGTGCAGTTGGTGGTGCACGACTTCGAACCGGGGTGCGACGCCTACACGGAGAAGCCAGGTCGTCGGTTGCCCGTGGACCTGGCGTTCGCGGACGTGCGTCCGGAGGAGTACGAGGCGCTGGTGATCCCGGGTGGCCGGGCACCGGAGTACATCCGCACGGACCCGGACGTGGCCCGCATCGTCGCGTACTTCTTCGCTCACGAGCTTCCGGTCGGCACGATTTGCCACGGCCCACAAGTCCCGGCCGCGTTGGGACTTCTGCGCGGTCGCACGACCGCCGCGTATCCGCCGCTGAAGGTCGACGTGGAGCTGGCCGGCGCCACCTTCGTCGACGGGCCGGACGTCGTGGACGGCGCGATGGTGTCCTGCCGCGGCTGGCCCGACCTGCCCCAGTGGTCGCGTGCGTTCCTCCAGGTGCTGACGAGGTCGGGTGGGCCAACCGAGTGAATGTCCAAAATGGACTGACTTGCCAATGCTGTTCGGGAGGTGCTGTGTCGAACGCCGGTCAAGGAGAAGTTGGCTGATATGTGACACCGCTACGACCTTGACCGCGCGAAAGACGGTTCACTACCTTGACGGTTCGGAAGACTGAATTCCCTGCTGTCGTGCCAATTCTCAGGGCGCGGAGGACTCGATGGTGAGCTCGTCCAGGCGTGACCGCGCCGGAGTTCGGCAATCCGGCCAAACTGTCCACAATGGTCTTCGCTCACCGGGTGGAGGCGTCTCGGAGGACCTGTGCGCTGCTGGAGCGGCTGGGTCGTACCCGCATCATCCGCGACCGGACCTACCCCGTTGGCTGCGAGGACGCCCGGCGCCAGGCCGGCAAGGGTCGCATGGTTCGCACCTGCCGCGGTCCAGTCCCCGGCGGGAATGGGACCTGGTCTTCACCGGACATGGTGACGTGCCGTGGGAGCGCACGTTCCGGATGCTCGACAGCATCGGCTGCGCCGGGTCGATCAGCGTTGACCGGGAGGACGCGGGAACGGACCGGCTCGTCGGGCATCCGACGCACCGCAGTTCCTTCGCCGCGACGCTTTCGACCCGCGGTCGGCGACGTTCGGTCCGGTCGGCAGAGGGGCCGGTTGATGAGAGGAGACGGTCGTGGCCGAACGAATCGGCTTGTGGTTGAACGGTGCCAGGGGATCGGTGGCGGCCACTGCCGTGAGCGGCCTGGTCGCGTTGCGCGCGGGTCTCGTGCCGCCTGTCGGCTGCGTTACCGAGCTGCTGGACGCGAACCTGGCGCCGTGGGACGCGTTCGTGGTCGGCGGGCACGACATCGTGACCACGCCGCTGGCGAAGCGGGTCGAGTCCCTGGTGCGCGACGGCGTGCTGTCGTACGACGTGGCGGGGTGTATCGCCAGCGGGCTGGATGCCGCGGACGCGGAGATCCGGCCCGGTTACGACCCGGCGGCGCCGTCCCCGAGCCAGGCCGACGCCGCCCGGCGGCTGGCCGGGGACATCGCCGACTTCCGCGCCCGGCACGAGCTGGCCCGCGTCGTGGTGGTGAACGTGGCGTCGACCGAGCCACCCGTGCGGGTCGAGCACGACTCGCTCGCCGCGCTGGAGGAAGCGCTCGCCGTGCCGGGAAACGTCGTGCTGCCGCCGAGTTCTCTCGTCGCCTACGCCGCTTTCCGAGCGGGATGCGCCTTCGTGGACTTCACGCCGTCCACCGGGGTCGCGCTGCCCGCGCTGGACGAGCTGGCGCGGTCGAACGCCCTGCCCTACGCGGGCAGGGACGGCAAGACGGGGGAGACACTGGTCCGAGCAGCGCTCGCACCGATGTTCACGTCGCGAGCGCTGCGCGTGCTGTCCTGGACGGGCACGAACCTGCTCGGCGGGGGTGACGGGGCCACTCTGGAGGACCCAGCGCACGCGGAGAGCAAGCTGGCGTCCAAGACCAGGGGGCTGGCGGCATTGCTGGGTGAGGACGTGACCGCGCCCCTGCACATCGACCACGTACCCGATTTCGGCGAACGCAAGACGGCGTGGGACCACGTGTCGTTCGAAGGGTTTCTCGGCGCGCGGATGTCGCTGCAACTGACCTGGAACGGCCTGGACTCGTCTCTGGCCGCCCCGCTGGTGCTCGACCTCGCCCGCCTGATGGCCGCCGCCCACGCGGCGGGCCGGACCGGTGTCCAGGGCGCGCTCGCGTTCTTCTTCAAGGACCCGTTGGGCAGCGACGAACACCGGCTCGCGGAACAGGCCCGAGAACTCCACGAGTGGGCCCGAACCCTGGGCACCCGCTGACAGATCGATCCACGAGGCCGGACTCCGCTGCGCAACCCTTTTCCTGCGAAGGAGCAGGCGTGAACACCACCACGAAGAAGAGGCGAGGCCACCCTCGAGTGAGCCTGCCGCTGCTCCGGACCACCTAGCACCAACTCGGCCCGCACTTCCGGCAACGGGAGGGCGGGCCGACTTCGATCCTCTTCTGGGAGCGCTCCCAGAAGGGTCGGCCGGCAGACACCTTCAACGGAGAAGGACGATCATGGCCTCGTACTTCCAGTCACCGGCAACGCAGCCGGGTCTTCGCGCGTTCCTCGGTCTTCTCGCTCGTCTCGGCCGGCGCCGCGACGCTCGCACCGGATCTGCCTCCGACGCACCCGCTCACCCGGACCTGCCCGCCGTGCCACTGACCGGCTCTCCACCGCGAACCCCGCATCAGCGCGTCAACGAGACCGAAGGTATGACTTGTCATGAGAAACCGACTCACCGCGGTGCTCTCCGCCGCGCTTCTGACCGTGGCCGGCGCCGCGGCCGTTTCGGCCGGCACCGCGCCGCCGGCCGCCGCGCACACCGTCAACCCGGCCGACTTCCAGCAGGTCGAGCTGGCCAAGGGCGTCGCCGAGATGGGCGAGCCCATGTCGATGACCGTGCTGCCGGACCGCTCTGTGCTGCACACCTCCCGCAACGGCACGCTGCGCCGCACCACGGCGGCCGGTGCCACAAGCGTGATTGCGAACATTCCCGTTTACACCCATGACGAGGAGGGGCTGCAGGGCATCGCGGCGGATCCCGGCTTCGCCACCAACCGGCACATCTACCTCTACTACTCGCCGCCGTTGTCGACACCTACCGGTGACGCGCCGTCCAGCGGGACGAACTTCTCCCAGTGGAACGGCGTGAACCGGTTGTCCCGGTTCACCCTCAACGCCGACTTCACACTCAACACGGCGAGCCAGGTGACCGTGCTGGACGTGCCGACGAGCCGGGGGATCTGCTGCCACGTCGGCGGTGACATCGAGTTCGACGCAGCGGGCAACCTGTACCTGTCCACCGGCGACGACACCAACCCGTTCGACTCCGGTGGCTACACGCCGATCGACGAGCGCTCGGGCCGCAACCCCGCGTACGACGCGCAACGCAGCGCGGGCAACACCAACGACCTGCGCGGCAAGGTGCTGCGGATCAAGGTGAACGCCGACGGGTCCTACTCGATCCCGGCGGGCAACCTGTTCGCGCCGGGAACGGCCCGCACGCGGCCGGAGATCTACGCCATGGGCCTGCGCAACCCGTTCCGGTTCAACGTGGACCCGGCCACCGGCACGATCTACCTCGGTGACTACGGACCTGACGCCGGCTCGACCACCTCCAGCCGCGGACCGGCCGGGCAGGTGGAGTTCAACCGGATCACCTCGGCGGGCAACTACGGCTGGCCGTACTGCACGGGTACGAACACCACCGACGAGAACTACGTGGACTACACGTTCCCGTCCGGGCCGTCGGGCAGCCGGTTCAACTGCGCCGCGCCGGTCAACAACTCGCCGAACAACACCGGCCTGACGAACCTGCCCGCCGCGCGCGCGGCGTGGATCAAGTACGACAACTGCTCCTTCGCCGCGTTCGGCTGCGGGTCGGAGTCCCCGATGAGCGCGCCCGTGTACCGCTACAACGCGAACAACCCGTCGACGGTCAAGTTCCCCGCCTCGCTGGACGGCCACGTGTTCGCCACCGAGTTCGGCCGGCGCTGGATCAAGACCATCGACGTCAACCCCGACGGTTCCGCTGGGCAGGTCGGCGACTTCCCCTGGCGCGGCACCCAGGTCATGGACGCGGGCTTCGGTCCGGACGGCGCTCTCTACGTGCTGGACTACGGCACCGGCTGGGGCAGCGGCGACGCGAGCTCCGCGCTCTACCGCATCGAGTACATCGGTCCGGCGGGCAACCGCGCGCCGGTGGCACGGGCTTCCGCCAACCGCCTGTCCGGCACCGCGCCGCTGACCGTGGACTTCTCGTCGGCCGGCTCCTCCGACCCGGAGAACGGCGCGCTGACCTACTCGTGGAACTTCGGCGACGGCAGCACGTCCACGGCGGCGAACCCGAGCCACACCTTCACCGCCAACGGCCAGTACACCGTCACGCTCACCGTGAGGGACCCGGCCGGGCTCACCGGCAGCACCAACGTGATCATCACCGTCGGCAACACCGCACCTGTCGTCACCTTGAACACCCCGGTCAACGGAAGCCTGTTCAGCTTCGGAGACAGCGTCCCGTACACGATCACGGTGTCCGACGCGGAGGACGGGACGATCGACTGCACGAAGGTGACGTTGTCCTACCACCTCGGCCACGACAGCCACTCCCACAAGATCACCTCGCGCAACGGCTGTTCGGGCACCATCGAGATCCCGGTGGACGGTGAGCACGACACGGCGGCGAACATCTACGCCGTCTTCGACGCCGAGTACACCGACAAGGGTGCGAACGGCGTGCCGCCCGCGACCACCCACGCCCAGAACGTTCTCCAGCCCCGGCACCGGCAGGCCGAGCACTACACGACGCAGTCGGGCACCGGCCTGTTCGACAAGACGCCGGCCGAGGGCGGCCGCACCGTCGGCGACATCCACAACGGCGACTGGATCGCGTTCGACAACTACAACCTCACCGGCGCGAACCGGTTCACCGCGCGCGTGTCCTCCGCGGGCGCGGGCGGCACGATCACGGTGCGCAGCGGTTCCCAGACCGGTCCGGCACTGGCCACGCTGACCGTGCCGGTGACCGGGGGATGGGACACGTTCCGCGAGGTCTCCACCGCGCTGACGAACGTGCCCACGACCACCGGCAGGCTGTACCTGACGTTCGCCGGCACCGGCACCGGCTACCTGTTCGACGTGGACGCCTTCACGTTCGACACGTCCTCGGGTGGTGGCGGTCGCACCGGCCCGATCACCGGGGCGGCGTCCGGCAAGTGCGCTGACGTCACCGGCGGCACCAGCGCGGACGGCACGCGGATCCAGCTGTACACCTGCAACAGCGGCACGAACCAGCAGTGGACGGTCGACGGGACCACGTTGCGGGCGTTGGGCAAGTGCATGGACGTCGCGAACGGTGGCACCGCCGACGGCGGCGCCGTGCAGCTGGGGACCTGCAACGGCGCCACGAGCCAGAACTGGACCGCCGGCGCCAACGGTTCCGTGGTCAACACGAAGTCCGGCAAGTGCCTCGACGCCAACGGCGCTGGTACCGCCGACGGCACGGTGCTGATCATCTGGAGCTGCCACGGCGGCACGAACCAGCGCTGGACGCTGCCATGACGACCCCGCCGCGTGCTTCGACACCAAGGAGGATGAGATGACCTACCAGGCTTGGCGACGAGTGCTCGGCGTCGTCGCCGCGACACTCGTCGTGGGCGGGGTCGCTTCCGCACCACAGGCGGCGGCCGCGGACACACCGTACGACGTGCTGGTGTTCTCCAAGACCGCGGGTTTCCGGCACGACGCGATCCCCAACGGCATCCAGCTGGTCCGCGACCTGGGCGGTGCCAACAACTTCACGGTGAGCGCCACCGAGGACGCCGCGCAGTTCACGACCGCCAACCTCGCGCAGTACGAGGCCGTGGTGTTCCTCAACACCACGGGGGACGTCCTGAACGCCACCCAGCAGAGCGCTTTCGAGTCCTACATCCGCGGCGGCGGTGGTTACGTGGGTGTGCACTCGGCGGCCGACACCGAGTACGACTGGCCGTTCTACGGAGAACTGGTGGGTGCGTACTTCGCGTCGCACCCGGCCATCCAGCAGGCGACGATCCGGACGGAGAACCGTGCGCACGCCGCCACCGCGCACCTCTCCCCGGCCTGGGTGCGCACCGACGAGTGGTACAACTACCGCACCAACCCGCGCGGCGGCGCCCGTGTCCTGTCCACTTTGGACGAGACGACGTACTCCGGCGGGTCGATGGGCGCCGACCACCCGATCACGTGGTGCAAGCCCATGTCGAGCGGGCGCTCCTTCTACACCGGCACCGGGCACACGAGGGAGAGCTATGCCGATCCGGCGTTCCGCACGATGATCCTCGGCGGCATCCGGTACGCGGCGAACAGGACGAAGGCCGACTGCCGTGCCGAGACCGGCTACACCGCCCTCTACAACGGGTCCACGACCGGGTGGACGCAGGCGGGCCCCGGTGGTTTCACCAACAGCGACGCCACGCTCACCGCGTCCGGCGGCATGGGCATGCTGTGGTACAGCGCCAAGGAATTCCGGTCGTACTCGCTCAAGCTCGACTGGCGGATGCCGGGGGACGACAACTCCGGTGTGGTGCTCGGGTTCCCGGCGGGCAGCACCCCGGACTCGGCTCTCGCCAACGGGTACGAGGTCCAGATCGACGCGACGGACACCGCGGACAAGACGACAGGGGCGATCTACGGGGTCAAGGCCCCCGACACTGCCGCCAGGGACGCCGCGCTGAACCCGCCCGGTGAGTGGAACACCTACGAGCTGCTGGTCGAGGGCGAACGACTGCAGGTGTTCCTGAACGGCGTGAAGATCAACGACTTCACCAACACCGACCCGGCGAGGTCGCTCACCTCGGGGCACATCGCCCTGCAGAACCACGGTTCCGGTGACGACGTGTCGTTCCGCAACGTCCGGATCAAGGAACTCGGCGGCACGGTCCCGCGCACCGGGCGGATCACCGGCGGTTCCGGCAAGTGCGCGGACGTCGCCGGCGGCAGCACGGCGGACGGCACGAGGATTCAGCTGTGGACCTGCAACACCAACGCGGGTCAGCAGTGGACGGTCAGCGGGAACACGTTGCGCGCCCTCAACAAGTGCATGGGCGTCGCGGGCGGGAGCACGGCCAACGGCGCGCAGGTGCAGCTGGTGACGTGCAACGGCAGCGGATCGCAGAACTGGACGACCGGGGCGAACGGCTCACTGGTCAACCAGCAGGCGAACAGGTGCCTGGACGCCAACGGCGGCAGTTCGGCGGACGGCACGAGCCTGATCATCTGGACTTGTCACGGTGGCACCAACCAGCGCTGGACTCTGCCGTAGTGGCCTCGGGAAGGGATGAGTCATGAGATCCACAGGTGCCGCGGTGGCCGCGGTTCTCGCGGTCAGCGCACTCGTGGCGGTGGACCAGCCGTCGGCTTCGGCCGCCACGATCGACACCACCGCGTGGTACGTCCTCGTCGACCGCAACAGCGGCAAGGCGCTGGACGTCGATGGGATGTCGTCCGGCGACGGGGCGCGGATCATCCAGTGGACCCGCAACGACGGTGCCAACCAGCAGTGGCAGTTCATGGACTCCGGCGGCGGCTATTACCGGCTGAAGTCCAGGAGCTCCGGCAAGGTCCTCGACGTCTCCGGCGCGTCCACCGCGGACAACGCGGCGGTCGTGCAATGGAGCGAGAACAACGGGACGAACCAGCAGTTCCGCGCGGACGACGCGGACAGCGGCCACGTGCGGCTGATCGCCCGGCACAGCGCCAAGGCGCTGGACGTGCGGGGAGCCTCGACGGCGGACAACGCCGACATCGTCCAGAACACCGGCAACGGCGGTACCAGCCAGCAGTGGCAAATGGTCAAGCTGTCGGGAGGCGAACCCGGTCCCGGTGGCGGGTGCGGCAAGGCGCCGACGCTGCGCAACGGTACGCACACGATCCAAAGCGGGGGGAAGAGCCGCAGCTTCATCCTGAGGATTCCCGACAACTACAACAACAGCACCCGCTATCGGCTGATCTTCGGTCTGCACTGGCGCGGCGGTACGGCAGGCGATGTGGCGTCGGGTGGAAGCAGCGGTGCCACCTGGGCGTACTACGGGCAGCAGGAACAGTCGAACAACAGCGCGATCCTCGTGTCCCCGCAGGGCCTGGGCAACGGCTGGGGCAACTCCGGAGGTGAGGACGTCACGTTCGTCGACGACATGATCCGGCGCGTCGAAGGCGACCTGTGCGTCAACCCGGCGCAGCGTTTCGCCACGGGGTTCAGCTGGGGCGGTGGCATGAGCTACGCCCTCGCCTGCGCGCGGCCGAACGTCTTCCGCGCGGTCGCCGTCATCTCCGGCGGTGAGATCAGCGGGTGCAGCGGCGGGAGTCAGCCCGTCGCGTACTTCGGCATCCACGGCATCAGCGACAACGTGCTGGGAATCGGTTCGGGACGGTCGTTGCGCGACCGGTTCGTCCGCAACAACGGTTGTGCCGCCCAGAACCCGCGCGAGCCAGGACCGGGCAGCAGGACCCACATCACCACCACCTACTCGTGCCGGGCCGGGTTCCCGGTGCAGTGGGCCGCGTTCGACGGTGGCCACGCGCCCGCGCCAGTGGAGGGGTGCGGTTGTGACGACGGCGCCCGGACTTGGACCAAGGTCGAGATCTGGAGGTTCTTCTCACAGTTCCAGTGACACCGGCCGGTGCCGGTCACGCCGTGGTCCGGTCACGGTGTGACCGGACCCTGCGGTGGCTCGTCCGTCCCAGCGACAGACCTTCCAGGAGGTGTGCGATGCAGCCTTCGCCTGTCTCTTCGGCAAAGCGTGTGTGGCGTTCGAAACCAGCGGTTCGGATCCGGGTCACCGCGGCGCTGGTCGTGTTGTCCGCGGCCACCCTGACGTGGTCCACCCCGGCGGCACCCGCCGTAGCGGCCACCACGGGTCCGTGTGACATCTACGCCGCCGGTGGTACGCCCTGTATCGCGGCACACAGCACGACGCGGGCGCTTTACGGTTCGTACAACGGAAATCTCTACCAAGTCAGGCGCGCGTCGGACAACACCAGCAAGGACATCGGGCTGCTGGCCGTGGGAGGCAACACCAACGCGGCGACGCAGGACACGTTCTGCGCCGGCACCTCGTGCGTCATCACGGTGGTCTACGACCAGTCCGGGCGCGGGAACGACCTGTGGTACCAGGGGTCGAGCGTGGTGCCCGGCTCGCCGCAGAGCCGGCCCGCCAACGCGACCTCCGAGTCGCTGGTGATGGGTGCTGACAAGAGCAAGGCGTACTCGCTCTACATCAACCCCGGCAACAGCTACTGGCGGGACGGCAGCCGGACCGGCGTCCCGACCGGCGCCGCGCCGGAGGGCATGTACATGGTCACCAGCGGCACCCACGTCAACAGCGGCTGCTGCTTCGACTACGGCAACAGCGAGACGACCCGCAAAGCCGACGCGGCCGGTGCGATGGACGCGATCAACTTCAGCACGCAGTGCTGGTTCGGCGGGTGCGTCGGCCGTGGTCCGTGGGTCCAGGCGGATCTCGAATGGGGCCTGTTCCCCGGCGGGAGCCAGCAGTGGAACCCGAACCAGCGGGCTTTCACGGACAAGTTCGTCACGGCGATCCTGAAGAACAACGGGACCACGCGGTTCGCGCTCAAGGGCGGCAACGCCCAGGCGGGCGGTCTGACCACGTTGTACGACGGCTCGCTCCCGCCCGGCTACAGCCCGATGAAGAAGCAGGGCGCCATCATCCTGGGCAGCGGTGGTGACTGCTGCAAGCCCGACGGCGGTGCCAACCTCAGCGCGGGCACCTTCTACGAGGGCGCGATGGTCGCGGGCTACCCGTCCGACGCGACCGAGAACGCCGTGCAGGCCAACATCATCGCTGCTGGGTACGGCGGTGGTGGCGGAAGTCAGCCCGTGCCCGGCGGCGCTGTGCGTGCGATGGGCGCGGGCAAGTGCCTGGAGACGCCGAACGGCACCGCGGGCACGCAGACCCGGATCTGGGACTGCTCGGGCAGCGCGGGCCAGAAGTGGGCCCGGTCCGCGTCGGGTCAGCTGACCGTGTTCGACGGCACCGCCCAGCGGTGTCTCGACGCGTACGGCCAAGGGACCACCACGGGCACGAGGGTGGCGATCTGGACGTGCAACGGCCAGTCCAACCAGCAGTGGAACGTCAACGCCAACGGCACGATCACCGGCGCGCAGTCCGGTCTTTGCCTGGACGTGTCCGGCGCATCCACGGCCAACGGCGCGCTCGTCCAGCTGTGGACGTGCAACGGCCAGTCCAACCAGCAGTGGAGCTTGACCTGATCAGCGGTCGTGAGTGCTTTCCGCCGCAGCGGCGGAAAGCACTCAGGACCACCCCATCACTGACGAAGGAGTCGTGTGACGCGCACACCAGAGCCGAGGGTCCACGACACCAGCCCGGCCGCGCGCTGGACGGACGGCTTCCGCACCGCCAACGGTGAATGCGGTGCCGTGCTGTACGGCGAGCCCGCGATGGAGAAGGTGGTCTTCGAGGCCGGCCGGTTCTGCCGGCCCGCCTACGAGTTCCGGATCTCCAGTCCCGGTATGACCGCCGTCGGCGGCTACGGCCGGATCACCGACTCCCGCACCGGCGAGGTCACCTCGACCTGGACCGACGGGCACGGCACCTGGGTCCGCCGGGTCTTCGCGTCCAGAGCCGACCAGGTGATCGCCCATGAGCTGCTGCCGGCGCCCGGCCGGACGGTCAACACCACGCTGAGCGTCAACACCGCCCTCGACGGGCTGCTCGGCAGTACGCGCTGTACGACCAGAGCCACCGTCAGCAACGGCTCGGGCTACCTCAGCCTGCGGGGCGTCGGCCGGTCGGGTCGCGGTGTCGTCGGCTACGAGGGCGTCACCAGGGTGGTGGCGTTCGGTGGCAGCGTCCTCGCGAGCGGGGCCACCCTCGTCGTCACCGGGTCGGCCAGGCTGCTCCTGCTCACCAAACTCGACCGGTACGAGTCGTCCTCGACCGGCTGGATCTTCCCCGCCCTGCGCACGGCACTGGCCGGGCTCGAGAGCGACTACGCCACCCTGTTCGCGCGGCACACGGCCGCCATGCCGGGCTGACCTGGGCACCGGTATCGAGGGTTCGGGCAACGATCACACGCAAGCACGGCTTTCAGCCCGGCCCTTTCGTTGCAGTGTGACAATTGTCCGATGGAGAGCACCCATGGCATCGATTCCGGTTCGCCGAGCGCCGTGCTGCGCCTGCTGATGGACGGCAGGCCGCGCACCAGGGCGGAGATCGTGACCACGACCGGCCTCGCCCGCTCCACCGTGCGAGCGAGGCTGGACCTGCTCCTGGCCGCCGGCCTGATGACCGGAGGCGGCACGGAGGAGTTCACCGGCGGGCGTCCCGCGAGCCGGTTCGTGTTCAACCCCGGCGCGCAGCTCGTGCTGGCGGCCGAGGTGGGCGCGACCCACGCCACGGTCGCCGTGGCCGACCTCGGGTGCCGGTTGCTCGCCGTAGAACAGGTCGGTCTCGACATCGCGGATGGACCGGAGGCGGTCCTCGAGCTCCTGGTCACGACCTGGCGCGAGCTGCTGCGTGAGGTGGACACCGCGGAGATCGCCGGTGTGGGCATCGGCCTGCCGGGCCCGGTCGAGCACTCCACCGGCCGGCTGAACAGCCCGCCGATCATGCCGGGCTGGGACGGGTTCGACGTGCCGGCGGTCATCGCGGCGGAGTTCGGCGCACCGGTGCTGGTCGACAACGAGGTCAACCTGATGGCGCTGGGAGAGCACACCGCCTCGCACCCCGACGTGCGGCACATGATCGTGATCAAAGCGGCGACCGGCATCGGCGCGGGTCTGATCAGCAACGGCGTGCTGCACCGCGGCGCGGCGGGTGCGGCGGGGGACCTCGGGCACATCCGGGCGCCCGACGGTGGGGACGCGCTGTGCCGCTGCGGCAACACCGGGTGCCTGGAGGCGGTCGCCGGTGGACCGGCGCTCGCGGCGAAGCTGAGAGGACTGGGACTCCCCGCGCACTCGACGGCCGACGTGGTGCACCTGGTCCGGTCCGGCAACCTCGAGGCCAGCCGCGTGGTGCGGCAGGCGGGCAGGGACATCGGCGAGGTGCTCGCGGGCTGCGTGAGCATGTTCAACCCGTCACTCGTGGTCATCGGCGGGCTGGTGGCGGAGGCGGGGGAGATGCTGCTGGCGGGGGTGCGCGAGTCGATCTACCGGCGCTCCCTGCCGCTGGCCACGGAGAACCTGAGGATCGTCGCGTCGACGGCGGGTGCGACAGCCGGAGTGCTGGGCGCCGCGGCAATGGTCGTGCAGCACGTGCTGTCGCCGGAGGTGCTGGACGCACGGCTCGGCGCGGTCGTCTCCGCGACCTCCACTGGAGAGGTCTGACGGCTTTTGGCATGGAGAGCCATAATTTAGTCCGTTCGCGCACTACTTTTGCATTGACCCTGCCATATGGTCGGGCTTACGTTCAGCTGCATGTGGGACATCGGCGTCAACACATGGGTTTGGACGTCACCGCTCACCGATGACGGGTTGGCCGCGCTCGCGCCGAAGGTTCGCGAGTGGGGGTTCGACGTCATCGAACTGCCGGTGGAGCAGCCAGGCGACTGGGACCCGCGCCGCGCCGCCGACCTGCTGGCCGAGTTGAACCTCAGGGCCACCGTCTGTCTCGTCATGCCGCCGGGCCGTGAGCTGGTCGCGGCAGACACGGTCGCGGAGACCCAGGACTACCTGCGGCGGGTCGTGGACGTCGCGGCGATCGTCGGCAGCCCGGTCGCGGCGGGACCCGCGTACAGCTCGGTCGGCCGCACCTGGCGCATCGACGACCGGCCGCGGGTGTACCGCGAGCTGCGCGCGAACCTCCGCCCCGTCGTCGAGTACGCGGCGCAGCGCGGTGTCCGCATCGCCGTGGAGCCGCTGAACCGGTACGAGACGAGCCTGCTGAACACCGTGGACCAAGCGCTGGAGGCGTTGGACGGGCTGCCTGCGCAGGGGTGCGGGCTGGCGCTCGACACCTACCACCTCAACATCGAGGAAGCGCAGCCGGCGAAGGCGATTCTCGCCGCCGGCTCACACATCGCGCACGTTCAGGTGTGCGCGAACGACCGCGGTACACCGGGTCGCGATCACCAGGACTGGTCCGCCTTGCTGGGCGCCCTGGGCGATGCCGGCTACCGCGGTCCGTTGTGCATCGAGTCGTTCACGCCGGACAACGCCGCCATCGCGACCGCCGCCTCGATCTGGCGGCCGCTGGCCGACTCCCCGGACGCCCTCGCCGTCGAAGGCCTGGCCTTCCTGCACGCCGCCGCCGCCGCTCTCGCCCGTTAGACGACCGCGTCACCACCCCCGGAGGAGTGGCAATGCAACGCAGACTCAAGCGATTACTGGCGGTGTTGACCGGTGTCCTGGTGGTGATGGGACTCGTCACGCCGACCACCCCGGCACAGGCCCACGGCCTGCACGTCCTGCTGTTCACCAAGACCGCCGCAGGGGCGTACCGGCACGACTCCATCCCGGCGGGCATCACGATGATGGAGCAGCTGGCCGCCCAACGCGGCTGGGAGATGACCAAGACCGAGGACGCGTCGGTCTTCAACGACACCACCCTCGCCACGTTCAACGTGATCGTGATGCTGCAGACGTCGGGCATGGTGTGGGACACCGCCGCGCAGCGCACGGCCATGCAGAACTACGTGCGCAGGGGCGGGGGCGTGGTGGCGATCCACAACGCCACGGACATGAACATCGAGCAGCAGTTCCCGTGGTGGGACCAGATGCTCGGCATGACCATGACCCAGCACTCGTCGATCGTCTCCGGCACCGCCGAGGTCGCGGACCGCAAGCACCCGTCCGGGGCCGGTCTTCCCGACCGGTGGACGCGGACCGAGGAGTGGTACAACTTCAACCGCTCCGCGCGCGGTGACGTGCACGTGCTGGTCACGGCGGACGAGTCGACCTACGACGCGGGCCCGTCCAGGATGGGCTTCGACCACCCGATCTCGTGGTGCCGCAACTTCGAGGGTGGCCGGGTGTGGGCCACCGGCATGGGCCACAACGCCTCGAGCTACTCGGAACCCCTGTTCCGCCAGCACATCACCGGTGGTGTGGAGTCGGCGGGTGGCATCGTGGGCGCGGACTGCGGTCCCACGGTGTGGAGCAGCTTCCAGAAGGTGCAGCTCGACAACTCCACCATCGCGCCGAGCACGCTCGACGTCGCTCCCGACGGCCGGGTGTTCTTCAGCGAGTACAACGGCAACCTGAAGATCTACAAGCCGGACACCAGGACGACTGTCGTCGCGGGCACGCTCAGCGTCTACGGCCAGGGTCAGAACTCGGAGGACGGCCTGGTCGGCATGGCGCTCGACCCGGCGTTCGCCACCAACAGGTGGGTCTACCTGAACTACTCCCCGTCGGGGAGTCAGGAGATAGCCAGGATCTCCCGCTTCACCATGAACGGCGACAGGCTGGACATGGGCAGCGAGAAGATCCTGCTCACCTTGCCCGCGTCGCGGAAAGAGGAGCCGGGGCACACCGGTGGCCAGCTGAACTTCGGCCCGAACGGCAACCTCTACATCAGCGTCGGCGACGACACCAACCCCAACGGTGACTCGGGCGGCTACGCGCCGATCGACGAACGCCCCGGCCGTTCGCTGTACGACGCGCAGGGCACCGCGGCCAACACCAACGACCTGCGGGGCAAGATCCTGCGCATCCACCCCGAGGCGGACGGCACCTACACCGTGCCCTCGGGCAACATGTTCGCGCCCGGCACGGCGAAGACGCGGCCCGAGATCTACGCGATGGGCTTCCGCAACGTGTTCCGGTTCAGCGTGCACCCGGCCACCGGCGTGATCTACGCGGCCGACTACGGCCCGGACGCGGGCGGCGACAACGCGAACCGCGGTCCCGCGGGCTTGGTGGAGTGGAACGTGATCAAGTCGCCGGGCAACTACGGCTGGCCGTACTGCGTGGCGAACAACATCGCGTACAACGACTGGAACTTCGCCAACAACACGTCCGGACCGAAGTTCAACTGCGCTTCTCCGGTGAACAGCTCACCCAACAACACCGGTCTGACGACTCTGCCCGCGTCGCGGGCGGCGGACGTCTGGTACGGCAACGGCTCGAACGGCAACGCGTTCCCGGAGATGGGCTCGAGCAGCGGCGGCGAGGCGCCGATGGCGTTCCCCGCCTACCAGTACAACGCGAACAACCCGTCGCCGACGAAGTTCCCCGCCTACTTCGACCAGACGCCGTTCTTCGGCGAGTGGTCCCGCAACCGGATGTGGGAGTTCCGGCTGGACTCGTCCGGGAACCTGTTGAAAATCAACAACTTCCTGAACAACATGTCGTTCGCCTCCCCGATGGACGCGAAGTTCGGTCCTGACGGGTCGATGTACCTGCTGACCTGGGGTACGGGCTGGGACGACAACAGGCCGCTGCCCGGCTCCGGGTTGTGGCGCATCGACTACACGACCACGGGTGAACGTCTTCCCGTGGCGCAGGCCGCCGCCACTCCACCGACCGGTCCCGCGCCGCTGACGGTGCGCTTCTCCAGCGCCGGTTCCAGCGATCCCGGTGGTCTCCCGCTGACCTACCGGTGGACGTTCGGCGACGGCGGCACGTCCACGGAGCCGAACCCCACGCACACCTACACCGCCAGCGGCCGGTTCAACGCCCAGCTCACCGTCACCAACTCGGCGGGCAAGATCGGCAGCGCGAACGTGACGGTGAGCGTGGGCAACACGGAGCCGGTCGTGCGGTTCACCGGTCCGGCGGACGGTGGAATGATCAACTTCGGTGACCCGGTCCCGTACACGTTGTCCGTGACCGACCAGGAGGACGGCACGATCGACTGCGGCAAGGTGGCCGTCCAGTCGAACATGGGCCACGACACGCACAAGCATCCGATCGGCTCGCCGATGACCGGCTGTTCCGGGACGCTCCAGACCACGGTCGACTCCGGGCACCAAGGGCTCAACGTGCACGTCATCGGCTCTGCCGAGTACACCGACAACGGTGCGAACGGCGTGCCGCCCCTGACCGGCAGTGCTCAGGTCGTGCTGCAGCCCAAGCAGAAGCAGGCCGAGTTCTACAACGGTTCGTCCGGCGTGAACATCGTGTCGCAGGCCGGCGCCGAGTCGGGCGCCAGGGTCGGTGACATCAGCAACAACGACTGGATCTCCTTCAAACCGGTCAACTTCGCCGGGATCAACCAGGTGTCGTTCCGGGTGTCCTCGCCGTCGGGCGGCGGGGGGACGATCGAGCTGCGCGCCGGTTCACCGACGGGCACGCTCATCGCGTCGTCGCCGGTCAGCAGCACCGGTGGCTCGGACACCTACGCCAGCACGCCCGCGGTGAACGTGACCGCGCCTGCCGGCACCGTCGAGCTGTTCGCGGTGTTCAAGACGTCGTCGTCGACCAGCTTCGACCTCGACTCGATCACCTACGTCGGACCGGGCGCGGGCCAGCCCGGTGGTGGCACCGCGAAGGAGATCGTCGGCGCCAGTGGCAAGTGCGTCGACGTCAACGGCGCCAGCTCGACCGACGGTGCGAAGGTGCAGCTCTGGACCTGCAACAGCGGCGCCAACCAGAAGTGGACGCAGAACGGCACCACGCTGCGGTCTCTCGACAAGTGCATGGAGGTCAGCGGCAACAGCCAGACCGACGGCGCGATCGTCCGGTTGTGGTCGTGCAACGGCTCGTCCGGGCAGAACTGGACCGCGCAGGCCGACGGCTCGATTCGCAACGGAACGAAGTGCCTGGACGCCAACGGCGCCGGCACGGCGGACGGAACCCAGCTCATCATCTGGTCCTGCCACGGCGGGACCAACCAGAGGTGGACCTTCCGGTAGTCGAGGAACCGGTCAGCGGTCCTTCGAGGCCGCTGACCGGATTCCCCGCGCCGACGTCGAGGAGGAACCATGAGCAGGACCGTTTCGTCGCGCGCGACCAAGACCGCCGCCTGGGCCACTCCGCCGCCCAGGCCGAAAGGGCGGGTGTGGGCCGGTTTCCTCACCGCTTTCCTGCTCGGCCTGGCGGTCGCCTTCCTGATCACCTCGGGGACCGGGCCGGACGCGACCCAGCGGCGGATCGCAGAACTGGAAAGGGAGGACGCCGCACGCGACGCCGCGCAACTCGGACCGCTGACCGACCAGGCCAAGGACACCAGGGACCGGCTGGCGCCGGTGCTCGCGGCCATGGCGCAGGCGGCTCCGGTCGACGGGTCGGCCCCTCACGCCCCGCTCACCGCGGACGTCGTGAACGGGTGGAAGGACGTCCTCTCGGTGGCCGAGAAGTCGTACGAGCAGGCGCCTTCGGCCGGCAACGGGATCAACGTGGCGCGCGCCGGTCTGCGCACGGCCGTGCAACAGCTCGCCGCGGCGGTCAGGGGGTTCGAGACGGCACTCGGCGTGGCCGAGCCGGTCAGGAGCACCCTCGTGGCACTGGCGGGCGAGCAGCGCACGCTGGCGCTGCGCACGTGGTCGGTGGCCGCCGTCCAGCTCGACGTGATCAACATCGACGCGGGGAGGGGACACGTGCACGTCCAGCTCTCCACCGGCGCCGACACGGGCGGGATCGCTCCTGACGGTGCGCCGGAGGGACGGTGATGGTGGGTCACGTGGTGCTGCCGACGTCCGGCCCCGTCCGCCTCCTGGTAGACGCGCGTACGCTGATCGAGCCCGTGCACCGCGCCGCCGTCGACGAGCTCGGCCCGGCGCTGCGTCGTGTCGCCGGCTACCACATCGGGTGGTGGGATGCGGACGGCAGACCTTCACCGCCGGGCGGCAAGGCGCTCCGGCCCGCTCTCACCCTCGCCTGTGCCCGCGCGTTCGCCCACGGGCCTCCGGCACCGGACGTGATCGCGGCCGCGACAGCGGTGGAGCTGATCCACGACTTCTCGCTCCTGCACGACGACGTCATGGACGGCGACGAAACGCGGCGGCACCGTCCCTCGGGCTGGGCGGTGTTCGGGACTGCAGCGGCGATCCTCACCGGGGACGTCCTGGTGGGGCTCGCGCTGCGCCTGGTGCCGCCGTCCTTGACCGGTGTGCTCGCCGACGTGCTGGTCGATCTGTGCGAAGGGCAGTCGGCCGACGTGGCGGCCGAGACCGCGGCGTCGGCCGACGTCGAGCAGTGCCTCACCACCGCGGCGAGGAAGACCGGTGCCCTGCTGGGGGCGGCCTGCCGCCTCGGTGCGCTCGCGGCCGGAGCCGGCCCTGACGCCGCTGACCACTGCCGGTGGTTCGGGGTGCACCTCGGCGTCGCCTTCCAGTTGGTCGACGACATCCTCGGCATCTGGGGGGACCCGGCGAGGACCGGCAAGCCGGCCCACTCCGACATCAGGGCACGACGGAGAACCCTGCCCATCGTGGCGGCACTCGCCTCGGACACGCCGGCGGGGCGCCGGCTCGGACGGATCTACCTCTCCGACCGCGGCGCGGACGAACCCGCCCAGCGCATCGCCGAGCTCGCCGCGGAAGCGGGCGGCCGGGCGTGGGCCGAAGCCGAGGCGGACCGCCGCGTGCGGCTGGCGTTCGGCTGCCTGGACCGGGCGGACCCGCGTCCGGCCGCAGCCCTGGATCTGCGCGGTCTGGCCCGGCTGGTCACGAGCAGGGACCGCTGAATCTCGTCGTCCACCAGCCGCGGTCGGCGAGGAACCCGCGTCCTGCGGCGCGTCCAGCCTGGTTCGGACCACGGCACGCGTCAGGCCTGTCTGGCTCGCCAGTTCGGCACGTGTACACGGCACGCCGTCGAGCAACAGCCGCAGGCGGCTGCCTGGAGAAGCCGCAGGAGCCCGAGGTACGTCCCGGCACGGCGCTCAGCCAAGCAGGGAACACCGAGTAATGGTGATGCTCATCCGTAAGACAGGGGACTCTTTGGCGAAGGAGGGGCAACTTTTGATTGACACTCGCCATTAGTCGGCCCTACGTTCGCATCATGTCTGTGACCCACGTAACACAAGGGGTGGAACACCCCGTGGCCGTCGTGCGACTGGAGGGCATCGAGAAGAGCTTCTTCGGCGTACAGGTGCTGCGCGGCGTCAATCTCTCGTTGCGCGCGGGAGAGGTGCATGCGCTGGTGGGGGAGAACGGTGCGGGCAAGTCGACGCTGCTGAAGGTGCTGGCCGGCGTCCACCGGCCGGACTCGGGCCGGATCGTGGTGCGGGACGAGGAGGTCTCGTTCGCCGCGCCGCGCGACGCGCAGGCGGCGGGCATCGCGATCATCCACCAGGAGTTCACCCTGCTCGAGCACCGCACGGTGGCCGAGAACGTCTTCCTGGGCCGGGAACCGGTGCGGCGCGGTCAGGTGGACCGGCGCGCGCTGGAGACGGAGACCCGGCGGCTGCTCGACTGGCTCGGCGAGGACGGCATCGAGCCCGGCACCGAGGTGGCCCGGTTGTCCGTGGCCCGCAAGCAGGTGGTGGAGATCGTCAAGGCGCTGTCGGCGGACGCCAGGGTCCTCGCGATGGACGAGCCCACCGCGGCGTTGGCGGACAACGAGGTCGAGCTGCTGTACGGCTTGGTGCGCAGACTTCGGGATCGTGGTATCGCGATCCTCTACGTGTCGCACCGGATGCGTGAAGTGTTCGACCTCAGCTCACGGATCACGGTGTTGAAGGACGGTGCGTTGGTCACCTGTGCGCCGACCGCCGATCTGGACGCCGATCAGGTCGTGCGGCACATGGTCGGTCGTCCGCTGGAGGCGCTGTACCCCGAACGCGCGAGCCGCCCCGGTGCGGTGCGGATCGCGTTGCGGGGAGCGGGGAACGAGCGGGTGCGGAACCTGACGTTCGACGTGCGGGCGGGGGAGGTCGTGGGCCTCGCGGGGTTGCAGGGCTCTGGTCGTTCCGCGATCGCGCGGGCGATCTGGGGCGTCGAGCCGTTCACCACCGGCACCGTGGAGCTCGACGGCGTGCCGACCCGCGTCACCGGTCCGCGCACAGCCGTCCGCAAGGGCATCGGATACGTCACCGAGGACCGCAAGGGCGAGGGCCTCGCGCTGCGGCAGTCGGTGCGGGACAACACCTTGCTGGTCCGCCGTGCGGCGTGCCGCGGTGCGGTGGCTCGTCAGACCGCGGATCTGACGCGACTGCTCGGTGAGGTGGGTGTCATCGCGCGCGGGCCGCATCAGGAAGTGCGCTACCTCTCCGGCGGCAACCAGCAGAAAGTGGTGCTGGGCAAATGGCTTGCCGTCCGTCCGCGCGTGCTGATCGTGGACGAGCCGACCCGCGGGGTCGACGTGGGCGCGAAACAGGCCCTGTACCGGTTGCTGCGCGACCTGGCGGACGACGGGATGGCGATCCTCATGGTCTCCTCGGAGTTGCCGGAGCTGATCGGCATGAGCGACCGGATCCTCGTCATGCACGAAGGCGCTCTGGCCGGTGAACTGCCCGCCGGTGCTGACGAGGAAGCTGTGATGGGACTGGCCACCGGGCACGGGGCAGTGGCGTGAGCGCCGTGAGCGAGCGGGTCCGTCGGCGCGGCGAGGCGCTGGTGCGGACGAGGACGTCCGTGATCACCCCGGTCCTGGTCGTGTACCTCGCGCTGGCCGTGCTGCTGGTGGCCGGCAGTGTGCTGGTGGGTGTCCAGGGAGGTGTGCTTCTCGACCACGGCGGCATTCTCAACATCCTGACGCGCGGCACGGTGCTCGGACTGGTCGCGATCGGGCAGACCCTGGTGATCGTCACCGGTTCTCTCGACCTGTCGGTGGCCTACCTGATCGGCCTGTGCTCCCTGGTGGCCTCCGAGACGATGGCGGGCAGCCCAGGGATGATCGTGCCGGGTGTGCTGGCGGCGCTGGGGGTCGCGGCGGTGGTCGGGCTGGTCAACGGACTGGTCATCACCGTGCTGAAGGCCAACGCGTTCATCGCCACGCTGGGCGTCGCGCTGGTGCTGCGCGGCTACCTGGAGCACAACTACACCGGTCCGGCGGGCAGCGTGCCGCGCGCGTTCCAGCACATCGGCTACGACCGGATCGGGCCGGTTCCGGTGGCGGCGCTGCTGATGTTGCTGCTCGCGGCGGCGGCGTGGTGGTACCTGCGGCGCACCCGCACCGGATACCACATGTACGCGGTCGGCGGGGATGTCGAGGTGGCCCGGCTGTCCGGCGTGCGCACCGGGCGGACGATCGTCACCGCGCACGTGCTGTGCGCGGTCATGGCCGGCCTCGCCGGGGTGTTCCTGGCCGGACGGCTGGGTTCGGGCGCTCCGTACGTCGGTGCCGACGCCGGGTACGACCTGGAGTCGATCGCCGCCGTCGTGCTCGGCGGCACGGCCCTCGCGGGTGGCCGCGGTGGTGTGGCCGGCACCATCGGCGGTGTGCTGATCCTGTCCACATTGGACACGATTTTCGACGACCTCGGGCTGGAGTCCTTCTTCAAGGACGTCGTGCGCGGCGTCGTGCTCATCGCGGCGGTGGCGCTGTACGCCCGCAGCAGGACTGCCGGGCGGTCGGCATGAGGGCGCGGCCACGTCTGGCCGACGGCACCGGGCCAGTGCTGGTCGTGTTGCTGGTGCTGTTGGTGGCGCTGGCGTTCGCCGGTCCCGCGTATGCCGAGCCCAGCGGCTATCTCGCGCTGCTCAAACGTGCGGCGCCGCTCGTGGTGCTGGCCGTCGGGCAGTACTTCGTGATCGCGTCCGGTGGTTTCGACCTCTCCGTCGGCTCGCTGGTCACGGCCGAGGTGGTCGTCGCCGCCCGACTGGTCGACGGTGACGACGCGAACACCTGGTGGGTGATCGCGTCGCTGCTGGGCTGCGGACTCCTCGTGGGTCTGGTCAACGGGCTGATCACGACGAAACTGCTGGTGCCGTCGTTCATCGTGACCCTGGGGATGCTGCTCGTGCTCGACGGCGCGGTGTTCCTGTGGTCGGGCGGAGCACCGCGCGGCGCCCTGTCCCCGTCGTTCCGCGTGCTCGGCCGGGGCAGTGCCGACGTTGGGGTCCTCGGCCAGGTGCCGTGGTCGGTGGTCGTGCTGCTGGTGGTGGTCGTCGCGGCGGCGTGGTTCATGCGCAGCGGAACCGGACGCATGCTGCTCGCGGTGGGGGACAACGAGAACGTGGTCCGGCTCGCGGGCGGCCGAGTGGATCGGCTGCGTCTGCTCGCGTTCGTGCTGTCGGCGCTGCTCGCGTCGGTCGCCGCGATCCTGCTCGCCGGGTTCGCGGGGGTGTCGGCGCAGGTCGGTGAAGGCCTGGAGTTCCGAGCCATCACCGCGGTGGTCCTCGGCGGTGTCCTGCTCGGCGGTGGCCGCGGTTCGGTGGTCGCCGCAGCCGCGGGCGCGCTGTCGCTCGAAGCGCTTTTCTCCCTGTTGAACCTGCTGGGTGTCTCGGGCGCGCTCGAGTCCGCCGTGCAGGGCGTGATCATCATCGCGGCCGTGGCCTATGCCGCTCACGGAGCCGGTCTTCGGCGGATGCTGCGCCGGCCCGTTCCCCACCCCGCCTGAACCCTGCCCGCACCCCCGTCGACGAAGCCGAGGAGCAAGCTCATGAACAGGAAATGGTCCGCCGCGGCCTTGGCGGGCGCTCTCACGCTGGCCGGCTGTTCCAGCGACCTTCCCTCCGCCCCGGCCCCAGGCGGCACGTCGGAGTCCGCCAAGACGAAGTCGGAGTTCTTCGACGAGACCGAGTTCGAGCGCCAGCGGCGGTTCCGCGTCGCGAAGGCGGTCGGGCTGGACTCGCAGGACGGTGCCGCGAAGCCCTGGGAGCAGGCGCTCGAACCGCAACTGGTCGACACGGCCAAGTACGCCAAGCCGGGCGGCGGGTACCACCTCTGCTTCTCCAACGCCTCGGTGGACAACCCGTGGCGGCAGGTGGGGTTCAAGACCATGAAGGAGGAGGTGAAGCTGCACCCGGAGATCACCAACTTCACCGTGCTGGACGCGGAGGCCAAGGACGACAAGCAGATCAGCGACATCCAGTCGCTGGCGTCGCAGGGGTGCAGCGCGCTGATCGTCTCGCCGAACACGACCGCCACGCTCACCCCGGCCGTGGAGGCCGCCTGCGCGACGGGCGTGCCCGTGATCGTCTTCGACCGCGGCGTCAAGACCAGCTGCCCGGTGACGTTCATCCACCCGATCGGCGGGTTCGCGTTCGGCGCGGACGGGGCCGAGTTCCTCGAGGACGAGGTGAAGCCGGGTGGCAAGGTCCTCGCCTTGCGCATCCTGCCCGGGGTCGACGTCCTGGAACAGCGCTGGGCGGCGGCGAACGAGATCTTCTCCGGCAGCCAGGTGAAGGTCGTGGGGGTCGAGTTCACCAACGGCGACGCGGCCAAGACCAAGAGCATCGTCAACGAGTACATCCAGCGCGAAGGCAAGATCGACGGTGTCTGGATGGACGCGGGCGCCACCGCGGTCGCGGCCGTGGAGGCGTTTCAGGACGCCGGCGCGGCGATCCCGCCGTTCGTCGGTGAGGACCAGCAGGACTTCCTGCGGATGTGGGCCGACGAGAAGATGACCGCGATCGCCCCGACCTATCCGACCTACCAGTGGCGCACCCCGATCATCGCCGCCCTGCGCGTCCTCGGCGGCAAGCAGGTACCGCGGGAGTGGGTGCTGCCGCAGCCGAAGGTCACCCAGGACACCCTCGGGGACTTCATCAAACAGGACATGCCGCCGCTGCACTACGCCATGTGCGGCTGCGAGGCCATGCCCGGCTACCCGGCGCCCTGGAAGTAGCCGTGATGATCAAGGCATACGTGGACCTGGTGCGGGCACCGGCGGCACTCACGGTGCTGGGTGACACGCTGGTCGGCGCGGGGAAACCGCTGCGGGGCAGGGGCTTGTTGCTTCCGCTGGCGTCCGCGTCGTTGTACTGGGCGGGAATGGCGCTCAACGACTGGGCCGACCGCGACCTGGACGCGACCGAACGGCCGGAACGACCGATCCCGTCCGGCCGGATCAGCCCGGACGCCGCCCTGGCCGCCGCGGCCGGACTCACCGCGCTCGGCGTCGGTCTCGCCGCGGCGGCCGGCCGCAACGCGCTGCCGCTCGCCGCGGCGGTGTGGGCCTACGACACCGTGCTGAAGGCCACGCCCGCCGGGCCGTTCGCCATGGCCGCCTGCCGGGCGTTCGACGTCCTGCTGGGTGGCCGGGCCGTCCTGCCCGCCGGACTGATGGCCGCGCACACCCTCGGCGTGACCGTGTTGTCACGAGGCGAGGTGCACGGCACCTCACCTGGCACGGCGAAAGCAGTGCTGGCGGGCACGGTGCTGACGGCGGTCGCGGCGGGTGCCTCCACCCGGCGGTTCACCGGGATCGCGGCGGCGCTGGGCTACGCGGTCACGGTGGGGCGTGCGCAGTGGCAGGTGGTCCGGCAGCCGTCGGCCGAGTCCGTCCGCGCCGCGACGAAGGAGGGCGTCCACGGCATGGTGTTGCTGCAGTCCGCACTGGCCGAGCACGGTGCCGCGCTGCCTCTGGTACTGCCGCTCGCTCAGGCGCTGAGCAGGAAGGTGAGTCCCACATGACGTTCCACCTCGGCTACGGCACCAACGGGTTCGCCAACCACCGGCTCGACGACGCGCTCGCCGTGATCGCCGATCTCGGCTACACGGCGGTGGCGCTCACCCTCGACCACCACCACCTGGACCCATTCGCCGACGACGTCGTCAAACAGACCGAACGGGTTGCCGCGCGCCTGCAGGAACTGGGACTGCGCGTCGTCGTGGAGACCGGCGCGCGGTACCTGCTCGACCCGTGCCGCAAGCACCACCCGACGCTGGTGAGCGAGGGCCAGGCGGTACGGGTCGATTTCCTGGTGCGTGCCAAGCAGATCGCGCTGGATCTCGGCGCGGACTGCGTGTCGTTCTGGTCGGGTGTGGGATCCGCGGACGCCTGGGACCACCTGAAGTCGGGCGTCGCCGCGGTGCTGGAGAGCGGGCCATCCGTCCCAATAGGACTGGAGCCGGAGCCGGGAATGGTCGTGGAACGGCTGGACCAGGCACTGCGGCTGCGGACCGAGCTCGGGAACCCGGACCTGCTGCGGATCACCCTCGACGTCGGGCACTGCGTCGCGGTCGAGCCGCAGGACGCGGCGGCGTGCATCAGGCAAGCCGGCGAGCTGCTCGTCAACGTGCAACTCGACGACATGCTGCCGGATGTGCACGAGCACCTGGAGTTCGGTGAGGGACAGCTGGACCTGCCCGCCACACTCGCCGCACTGACCGGCATCGGCTACACCGGCGTCGCCGCGGTCGAGCTGCCCCGGCACAGCCACGCCGCACCGGACGTGGCGGCGCGGGCGCTGCGAGCGCTGCGCGCGGCGGAGTGGCTGGCCGACGCGGAACGGGCGGTCCGCGCCGATCCCGGCGTGATCGACACCCTCTTCCCCGCGGCGGGAAGGGCGGTCGGAGCGGGACAGGACGCCGCTCGGGTTCGCCTGCTCACCGCATTCGCCGACGTGTCCGACGATCCGGTCGACGGCTTCACGAGGCTCTACCGGTACGGCACGTCCGCGGAACGGCGAGGTGTCCTGCGCGGGCTGGCCGAGATGGGGGACCGTGCTCCGGCCGCCGGGATCGCGTTGGTCGAGGACGCCCTGCGCAGCAACGAGACCGGCTTGGTCGCGGCGGCACTCGGCCCGTTCGCCACCAGGCACCTCGGCCGGCACGCGTGGCGGCACGGCGTGCTCAAGTGCCTGTTCATGGGCATTCCACTGGCCGTGGTCGACGGTCTCGACCGGCACTCCGACGCGGAGCTGCTGCGCATGGTGGCCGCGTTCGCCGACGAACGCCGCGCGGCCGGCCGTCCCGTGCCCGCCGACGCTCTCGCCCTGCTCGGAAAGGCATCGTGATGCGCATCTTCGACCCGCACATCCACATGACGTCTCGCACCACCGACGACTACGAGGCCATGCGCGACGCCGGCGTGCGAGCGCTGGTCGAGCCCGCGTTCTGGCTCGGCCAGCCCCGGACGAACGTCGGCTCGTTCGTCGACTACTTCGACAGCCTGCTCGGGTGGGAGCGGTTCCGCGCCGCCCAGTTCGGCATCGCACACCACTGCGCGCTCGCCCTGAACCCCAAGGAGGCCAACGACCCCCGGTGCGCCGAGGTGCTGGACGTGCTGCCGCGCTACCTGGCCAAGGACGGTGTGGTCGCGGTCGGCGAGGTCGGGTACGACTCGATGACGCCGGAGGAGGACGACGCGTTCGCGCGCCAACTGGAACTGGCGCTGAGGTACGACCTGCCGGTCCTCGTGCACACACCGCACCGGGACAAGCAGGAGGGCACGAAGCGAACGCTGGACGTGGTCCGCGAGTCGGGCCTGGCGCCGCACCGCGTCCTGGTCGACCACCTCAACGAGACCACCGTCGCGATGGTGGCGGACGCGGGCTGCTGGATGGGGTTCTCCGTCTACCCGGACACCAAGATGGACGAGGCGCGGATGGTGGCGCTGCTCGCCGAGTACGGCACCGAGCGGATGCTGGTCAACTCCGCTGCCGACTGGGGCCGGTCCGATCCGCTGAAGACCCGCAAGACCGGGTTGGCGATGCTGGACGCCGGGTTCGCCGAGTCCGAAGTGGACTCGGTGTTGTGGCGCAACCCGGTCGAGTTCTACGGCCAGAGCGGCAGGCTGGCGCTCGAACCGGTGGCGGCGGGCGCGGTCGACGTGGCCACCGGTAGCTCGGTGCTGCGGGGTGAACGGTGATCGCCTACTGCACCAACGTCCACCCTGCTCCCGACCTCGCGGGCATCCTGGCCCAGCTCGACCGGCACGCGGTCCGGGTGAGGGAGGCGCTGGAGGCGGACACGCTCGCACTGGGACTGTGGCTGCCCGCGCCGGTCGCACGAGGACTCGCGCAGGACGGCACCGCACGGCAGCACTTCCGCGCCGAACTCGCGAGCAGAGGGCTGACGGTCTCGACGCTCAACGCGTTCCCGTACGGCGACTTCCACGACGAGGTGGTCAAACACGCGGTGTACTTACCGACGTGGACCGATCCGCGCCGCCTGCGGTACACGGTGGACTGTGCGGCCGTGCTGGCCGACCTGCTGCCCGATTCCGCGTCGTACGGCAGCATCTCGACCCTGCCGCTGGCCTGGCGGGAGCCGTGGACGGGCCGCGACGACGACCGTGCCGCTGGGGCTCTCGCCGAACTCACCCTGTCCTTGCGCGCCGAGACCCACCGGCACGGCAGGCCGATCAGGCTGGCCGTCGAGCCGGAACCGGGCTGTGTGCTGGACACCGTCGCCGACGCGGTCGGCTGGCTGGCCGGCCGGGTCGATCCCGGCCACGTCGGGATCTGCCTGGACACCTGTCACCTCGCGGTGTCGTTCGCCGATCCGGCCGAGGCGGTCGCGTCGATCCGCGCAGCGGGGCTGGACGTGGTCAAGGTGCAGGCGTCGGCGGCACTGGAGGTGGCGGAGCCCGGTACCGCGGCGGGCAGGAGGGCGGTCGCCGCGTACAGCGAACCCCGCTACCTGCACCAGGTCCGGGAGAACACCCCCGGCGGTGTCCTGGCGGCGGACGACCTGCCGGAGGCGTTCGAGACCCTGCCCGCCGAGCACCCGTGGCGCGTGCACTTCCACGTGCCGCTGCACGCTGTTCCGCCCGCACCGCTCACGTCGACCACCGACGTGCTCGTGGCCGCGGTGGCGGCGGTGGACCCCGGCACCCACGTCGAAGTGGAGACCTACACCTGGACCGTGCTGCCTGGTGCGGGTGATCTCGCCGACGGCATCGCGGCGGAACTGCGCTGGGCGACGCGGCACCTGCGGGCGGGGGTGGCGGTGTGAAACCGCTGGTGGTCCTCAACGTCGTCGGCATGACCCCCGCGCTCCTCGAACACATGCCCAATCTGTCCCGGCTGGGCTGGCAGGCGGAACTGGGCACGGTGCTGCCCGCCGTGACGTGCAGCGCGCAGGCCACGCTGCTCACCGGCCTCACCCCGGCACAGCACGGGATCGTCGGCAACGGCTGGTACTTCCGCGACCTGGGCGAGATCCACCTGTGGCGTCAGCACAACCGCCTCGTCGGCGGGGAGAAGCTCTGGGAGACCGCGCGCCGCGCCCATCCGGGCTACACCGCCGCCAACATCTGCTGGTGGTACGCGATGGGGGCCTCGACCGACATCACCGTGACCCCTCGGCCGATCTACCACGCGGACGGGCGCAAGTCCCCGGACTGCTACGTCCGCCCACCCGGCCTGCACGACGAACTCACCGGAGCCCTGGGCGAGTTCCCGCTCTTCCAGTACTGGGGGCCCACAGCGGCACTGGCGTCGAGCGAGTGGATCATCGGCGCCGCGCGGAAGGTCCTCGTCGAAAAGCGGCCCGACCTGTTGCTGGTCTACGTGCCACATCTGGACTACGACCTGCAGCGGTTCGGACCGTCCTCACCGCAGGCGGTCAAGGCGGCGGCAGACGTGGACCGGGCGCTGGCGCCTCTGCTGGCCGACGCGTCGGACGCCACCATCGTGGCGTTGTCGGAGTACGGCATCACCGACGCACGCCGCCCAGTCGACATCAACCGGGCGTTGCGAGCCGCAGGCCTGCTCGAGGTCTACGCACAGGCGGGCATGGAGTACCTGGATCCGTGGACGTCACGGGCCTTCGCGGTGGCCGACCACCAGATCGCGCACGTGTACGTCGCCGATCCCGCCGACCTCCCGAGGACGAGGGCGGTCCTCGCGGACCTTCCCGGTGTCGACGTGCTGTACGACCGGGACGCGCAGGCGTCCGTCGGGCTGGACCACGAGCGGTCCGGTGAACTGGTGGCGGTGGCCGAACCGGACGCCTGGTTCACCTACTACTACTGGACCGACGACCACCGCGCACCGGACTTCGCCCGTGGTGTGGACATCCACCGCAAACCCGGCTACGACCCCGCGGAACTGTTCTTCGACCCGGCCGATCCGCTCGTCAAGGCCAGAGCCGGGGTGAACCTGGCCCGCAAGAAGCTGGGGCTGAGATACACGATGAACGTCGTGCCGCTGAACCCTTCGTGCGTACGGGGCACACACGGCAGGCTGCCCGACCGGGCGGCGGACGGGCCGGTGCTCTTGTGCTCGGATCCGGTGGTACCGCGGTCGGTCGAGCACACCGGCAGGATCACCGCGACCGAGGTCCACACCCTCCTGCTCGAGCTGCAGGGGATTCCAGCGGAGGACCTCAGCCGATGATCAACTCCCCGACCGAGGCACACCCGAATCGCGACTACTCCGTGATGGTGGCCAAGGAGCCCACGGCGGCGACCCAGCGCCTGCTGAGGCTCATGGGAACGGGTGCGGCCGACCCCGCGATCGCCCGCGAACTCGGTGTCAGTCTGCGCACCCTGTACCGGCGCATCGCCCGCCTGCAGTCGTTGCTCGGCGTGCAGTCGCGGTTCCAGCTCGGCGTGCTCGCCGCCGAGCTGGGGTGGCTCCACCCGGTTGAACGAGACGCCAGTCCTGAGTAGGCGGTCACCCGAACACGCGGCGCTGGATCTCCCGCCGGTAGTCCTCAAGGGTCCTGTCGACGTGCACGGCGGCGGCCGCGGCAGCAGCGTCCTCGTTCCCCTCGCGGATGGCCCGGTAGATCGCGGCGTGCTCCTCCACCGCCTCCGCGGTGTGACTGCCGACCGCGCCGTTCATCCCGATGACGTTGGACTGGCGCTGCAAGCGGCGCGCCTCACGCACCGCCGCGAGGAGGAACTGGTTGTGCGACGCGGCCGCGATGCCCAGGTGGAAGTCGTCGTCGCCGCGATCGAACAACGCCGCCTGCCCGGTGACATGCCCTTCCCGGCACAGCTCGGCGGCGACCTCGATGGCGCGCAGCTCGGCAGGCGTCGCGCGGGTGGCCGCGATCCTCGCGGCCGCGGTCTCCTGGACCCGGCGGAACTCGAAGAGCATGTAGACGTGGTCGAGGTCGGTGGGTATGAAGGAGCCACCCCACCGGGACGAACTCAGCATGCCGTCGTCGTCGGCCACGTAGAGCCCGCGCCCCTTGTGCGCACGCACCCTGCCGAGCGCCGAGAGGATTTTCACCGCCTCCCGGACCACGGTCCGGCTGGTCCCCATCCGCCCGGCGAGCTCGTTCTCGGTCGGCATGCGATCGCCGGGACGCAACTCCAGCTCCGCGATGAGCTGCAGGATCCGCTCCGCCACCAGCTCGTAGCCCGGCCGGTAGGAGGTGGGCAGTGCGTAAGCGGCTTCAGCGTCCACCGAGGGACTCCTCGTCATGAGTACGAGTTTGCTTCTGGCAACGAGAGTACAGACGCCCCGGACGAGCAGGACCACCCGTCGAACGAGGAATCGGAGTTGGAAAGGCCGGCGTTCGAACGTCGTTTCGGCACGAGGACAAGCGTGCTCGTTTGATGGGGTCGAGCTCACCGGTGGGTGGTCGGTGGGGTCGGCGGGTGCAGGTGTTGGCGCCGGATCCGATGACGGCACCGTGGGTGCGGTGGATGTTCGCCGAGCGTGCTCGCGGGCGGGCGGTGTCGTCGTTGGTTCGTGACCGGCTCGAACACGTTCGCGATGATCGACAGGGTGGCCGGCATGATCGTGGCCGCCACCCACGCCCATCATCGCGCGGGCGGCGATCAGCTGGCCGGAGGTCGCGGCGTACGCCGACATCAGCGACGCGACGCCGAAGACGGTGAGGCCGATGATCAGGCTGAGCTTGCGGCCGAAGCGGTCGGCCAGCACACCGGCGGTGAGGAGCAGGCCGGCGAACGCCAGAGCGTAAAAGTTGATCGCCCACATGAGTTCGCTCTGGCCGACGCCCTCTTGCCTGACTGTGTAGGAGTCGGGTGGGGGTAGGCCTGATACACCTATCTTTTTGCGGCCGAAGGTGAGGGGTCGACCCTCATGTCATCGACGTCTGCGCAGGTGAAGCTTCTCCTATCGAAGGGGCCGCGGGAGGTGGCCCCCTTCCACAGGAGGCAGGAATCCCATGTTGCGCAAGGTCGTCATCGCCACCATCGCCACCGCCGCCGTCAGCTCCGTCGCGCTGCCCGGCCTCGCCGCCGCCGACCCGATCATCGGCACGCCGCCACCGTGCGTGAAGATCGCCGACATCACCGGCCCCGACTTCGAGGTCAAGCAGTGCGGCGTCAGCGACGTCGACCAGTACCGCGCCGGCTTCGCGGCCAACGGCGGCACCCACTGCGGTCCGTCGTCGCTCTACAACGTGCTGCACTACTGGGGGCACGAGAAGCAGGCACCGGTCGGCTGGCTCACCACCAAGGTCCGCGACCTCGATCCCAGGAACCCGGCCGACTACGGCATCGTCACCAACTCGATCGGTCGGATCGCCACGGATTCCAAGTGGAGCGTCGAGGACGGCACCTACTCGGGCAACCTGCGCACCGCGTGGAACACCGCCACCAAGCCCGCCCGGGACGCCGGGTGGTCCACTGAGACCGGCGGGATCAGCACCACTTCCGGCCCGGACTTCGCGGGTGAGCTGGCCAAGAAACTCAACCAGGGCCCAGTGCAGATGTGGTACGGCCGCTACGTCGCCGGTCCGCAGAACAGCCTGAAGCGCGACGGCGGGCACCTCGTCACGGTGGTGTCGGCCAAGGGTTCCTTCGGCGGTGACTTCGTGCAGCTGCGGCTGGCCGACCCGGCCGAGGCGGCCGACCACGGCAAGCCGGGCTACCTCGACACGCAGTCCGCCTACGAGACGTTGGCCGTGACGTTGACGCGCCGGTCGGTCTACGAGTACCTGCCCGTGAAGGACGACGAGGCGACGCCGGTCGACGAGAGCCTGCAGCCCGGCACCTACCGCTCGGTCGAGCGCTGGGAGCTGTCCGGCACGGCGTACGCCGACCAGAACAAGCCGCTGGTTGAGGGCTTCAACTGGTTCACGATGTCCCCGCCGGTTGGCTGAGCCTTCGGTTGCGCAGGCCCCGCTCGCCGAGCGGGGCCTCTCGCTGTCCCGGTGGAGTTGGGCCGAACAGCCAAGCTCGTGCCGGTCGTGCGCGTCGGCCGGGCTCGGGCGGTCGGCGTCCGGCGCGTCCGGGTCGTGGCTGTTCAGGTGTGGTTACCCGAGGCCGGCGGTCCGGTTGAACTGGACAGCCCAGTCCACCAAGCGCTGATGGTCTTGCTCGGTGCTCAGGCTCAGCGGGAGGTGGCTCGTGCTCGTCAGCGGCTGCTGGCGGCGATGCGGGCGTAGACCAGTCAGCAGGGCAGGTTCTTCGGCGGCCGTCCGCCTTGCGGTTACCGCCTCGTCGATGGTGGTCCGCATCCGAATGCCCGGCACAGCGGGTGGGGTCGGCGGGTGCAGGTGCTGGCGCCCGACCCGATCACTGCGCCGTGGGTTCGGTGGATGTTCCGGGAACGTGCGGGTGGTCGTGCGCTCGCGTCGACCGCCCGCGAGCTGAACAGCCGTCGTGTCCTGTGTCCGTCGAGTGCGGATCCGGGACATAACTCGCATAGGACGGGCGCGCGGTGGATGGTGACCGCGGTCGCGGCGATTCTGGAGAACCCGCGTTGTACGGGCAGGCAGGTGTGGAACCGGTGTGGGACGCGGGGGAGGGGACCTGGGGGCCGGCGGGGTGGTCGTGCCGCGGGCCGGGTGACCGGGAGGAAGTCGTCCAGCCGTGCCATGTCGTTCATGGAGCCGAGTACGTGTCCTCGCCGGGCGCTGTACCTGCCCCACGAGGGATACCGTCACACCCACCGGCACGGCGCGCCGTTCAGGACGAAGGACGCCGGCCGGTCGTTCGCACCGCTCCAGTCCGCCAGGAAGCCGAACGAGCGGGACTCGCCGGGCGGGATCGCCGAGTTCCACGGCGCACCGTGCACCGTCACCACCGGACCGTCCTGGGCGAAGGAACCGTTCCAGAGCTGGGTCACGCGCTGGCCGTTGGCGTACGACCAGGCGAGGGTCCACGAGTCGAGCGGTGCGGTGGCGGAGTTGGTGACCCGCACCGAGCCGAGGAACCCGCCCTGCCACTGCGTCGTTGTCTCGTAAGCGACTTCGCAGGTGGCAGTGGGGAGAACGGTCCCGATCCGGCTGGGATCGGCCACGGCCCAGAAGGCGTCCTTGGCCCGCAGTCGGGTGTCGAACAGCAGCGGGTGGTCCTTGCGGGTCACCGGGAACGTGTCGAGCCACGTGCTGTCGTCGGCCAGGCCCCAGAACGTCACCGAGCTGATCGCGTGCGCGTACCTGGTGAACACAGCGAACAGGTCGCGGTAGCGCTGTGCCTGTGCCAGCAAGGAAGCGGCGGGCGGGCTCGGGTACGACTGGTTGCTGTCGGTGTAGATCGAGACGTCCATCTCGGTGATCTGCTGGTCCACGCCCAGGGGCAGGAACTTGGTGATCATCGCTTCCGTCTCGGCGGCCGAGGGCCAGTCGACGTTGACGTGCATCTGGTGTCCGACGGCGTCGACGGGAACGCCTTCCGCGCGCAGCTGGGACACGAGGTCGTACAACCGGTCCCGTTTCGCGGGCACGTTGGTGTTGTAGTCGTTGATGACCAGCTTGGCGTTCGGTGCGACCTCGTGCGCCACGCGGAACGCCGTGCGGATGTAGTCCAGTCCCGCGATCTCGAACCACCTGCTGCGGCGCAGGCCGTCCGGTTGCCCCTCGTCGACGGCCTCGTTCACCACGTCCCACGCCGTGATGTCGTCGCGGTACCGGCCCACCACGGCGCGGATGTGCGTCTCGATGCGGTGCAGCAGCAGGGCTTTGTTCTCCGCGGTGGGTGTCATGTCGGCGCCGGAGGGGTCCTTGAAGACCCAGTCGGGAGTCTGCTGGTGCCAGACGAGGGTGTGACCGCGGATCGCCTTCCCCCGCGCCTTGGCCCAGTCGACGAGTGTGTCCGGTTCCGTGAACCGGAACGCGCCCTCGGCGGGTTCGGTCGCGTCCCACTTCAGCTGGCTGCCCGGCGTGATCGAGCTGAAGTGCCGGTCGAGCAGCCTGCCGTGCTCCCCGTACAGCAGGGCGGGCTCGGCGGCGACCCCGAAGTGCCGGAACGGCACCACGTCCCGCAACGCGGGGATGTCGGTCTGGATCGGGGGAAGCGGTGTGTACGACAGGACGAAGTCGTCGAGGTGGAACGACGCCGCAGGACTGGAGCTCTCCACGTAGGTGGTGAGGAAGTCGGCATCGGACGCCAGCGTGTAGCCACCGGTGAGGTTGACCCAGCCGTCGGCGGTGACGAGCGTGTCGCCGACGACCCCTTCGTAGGACGTGACGCCGTCGGTGTGGCGTTCGACGGACATCCGGAGCCGCGCGGGCT
Source organism: Lentzea jiangxiensis (assembly GCF_900104175.1). Lineage (GTDB taxonomy): Bacteria > Actinomycetota > Actinomycetes > Mycobacteriales > Pseudonocardiaceae > Lentzea > Lentzea jiangxiensis. The sequence continues at coordinate 54,680 of NZ_FNIX01000022.1, read as the reverse complement.
CCTCACCGCCCGCGAGCCGCACCCACACCGAGAGGCTGTACCGCACGCCCTTCTCGACGTCGTCGAGCAGGGCGAGCACTGGCCCCTCCCAGGACTGGGTCCGGCCCGAGACGAGGAGGCTGCGGGCACCTCCGTGCGCGACGGCCGAGCTCACCGCGGTGGTCTCTCCTCCGCGCGAGGTCCAGCCCTGCAACGTGTCGTCCTCGAACGTGCTGGACACCACCGTCACCGGCGTGTCGGCGGCGAGCGCGGCGGGACCGTGCGTCAGCAGACCTGCCGCGACCGAGGTGACCAGCAGACCGGCCAGAACTCTCCTCATCGAGAATCCTCCAGGTTCTGGGAGCGCTCCCAGAACCATAGAGCGACCTGCTCCCGGCACCCAGGCACCATTCGGCCCAAACGCGGCACTCCGCTGCCAGAGGGGCGGCGCGAGTCCAGCTCGCTCGCGAACACCCGCCCATGAAGTCATCGCTTCTCTGATCAGTGGGGTTGTACCGGCTACGAGCATGCATGGGTGATTGGTTCGCTGTTGTACCAGGCGTTGTGCAAGTTGCTGTCTGTTCCGGCGGTGCTGGTTCGCAGTGAAGCGGCCAAGGAAGCGGAGCTTCTTGTTCTGTGGCACGAGAACGTTGTGCTTCGTCGGCAGCTGGTCCGACCGGTTCGTTACGAGCTCGCGGACCGTTTCTGGTTCGCCACGCTGTCGAGATTGGTACGTCGCTCCAGCCGGCAGGAGGTCTTCCCGGTTCTCACTGGCACGCGGCAACCTGTTCGACTGCGCACTGATTTGGAATCAGACCCATCTGCGTCAGGCGCTACGTGAGTACGAGTGGCACTACAACGAGCACCGAACCCACCGATCACCCGCCGCCGCAGCGCCCTTGCGAGCGCGGTCGCAGGCTCTTGAACCCGATCAGATCTGACGCCCCGCGGTACTCCAACAGGACTGTCTCGGCGGAGTCCTCCGCGTGCACCGGCGAGCTGCTCACCGACGCGCGGCGGCGGTTGCGGCACGACGTCCGCGACAACCCGACGCAGAACACGACCGGCAGAGCCACGCACCGGCATTGGGTGTACGGGAGGGCGCGACGCCCGTGCTTGCGCTGTGCGACACCGATCGCGTTCCGCCGGCTGAAGAAACCTCCCGCGGCCGCGAGGCCTGGTGGTGTCCACCCTGCCAGACCTGAAGCACGTACGCCCAGGCCACGGCGAACACCTTGCTCGAGCAGGCCGAGTCGATGGCGATCCCGGACGCCGAACGCGATGGGCTTCGACGGCGGCGCTACGCCTGCGTTGAGATCGGCGAGATGAGCGAGAGTGCCGGCACGAGGTCTGCCGAACCAGCTGCGACGACCTGTGATGCCCAGTCGGCGCCGAGCTGGTCGACCAGTTCATGGCCGGGTGCGCGCACCACGAGTGTGATCTCCGCAGACACGACCGTGCTTGGCGCGCGTGTCACGACCTGTGCGCCGATCGCCCTGCCACGAGGGCAGACCGCGAGGTAAGGAGAGGCAGACCGGGCCCCTCGGGCTTCTCCTGCCTCGTGCGGCGTGATGGGGTCGGAGTACATCCCTGGTACGGGGCGAATTTGGGAGTCGGGATCCACGTGGTGACCGGTTCCCGCGCGGAGGGGCGATGGACGTGCGGTCCGACGGCGAGACGGGTGACCCGGGCCGCGCCTCCTCTCCGGAGCAGTTCGCGGGCGACCTGTTCCTCCAGCTGGCCCGGCGCGGGTGGCTGGTCCTGGAACCCGCCCAGGCGCAGGGTGTGATCGGCGAGCTGGAGCGGACCCTGGACGAGGTGCGGGCGCGGCTGCGCAAGCTGGAGCTGTCGCGCAAGCTGCGCGACGCGTCCGGGGACCACGTCGCGCCGCACGTGGACCGGCTCGTGGTCGACGCGGTGTTCGCCGGGCAGCTGAACTCCGACAACTGGGAACGGGCGCTGGTCGAGCTGCCCAAGTACATCGAGGCCCTGCGGATCGCGGGGCGCAACGCCGGAGGTTCGAGATGACCTCGTCGGGACCGGGTGCACCGGAGTTGGAGCCGGCGGGCCAGGGCACGGCTGCGTCCGGACCGCCCGTCACCGAGCCCGACCTCGGCCGGCTGGAGCTGGGCAAGCTCGACCTGTGCGTCGAACTGGCGGCCGCGGGCGCGGAGTTGCGGCACCACCTGCTGTGCGGTGACCGCGACGTGGCCGACCTGCTCGGCGCCTGGATCGACACGCTGCTGGACGAGTGGAACCGCCGCCGCGACTGACTGCCGGCACCCGAGGTGCCGGTGGATGTGAGCGTGTTCAGGCAGTCGGCGCGGAGCGCCGGCTGAGCGCGCAGGTCGGCCCACCACAACGCGACCGCAGGGCCGCTTGCCGGCCCTGCGGTCGGATCGAGTGCGTACCGGTACGCCGTGACCATCTCGCCGTCACAAACCGGTCACCCCTGCGGCATGTCCGCGAGCGCGCCGCTGACGTTGAGCAGCTGCAGGCAGTTCGGCGCCTGCCGGCCGCTGGCCGGGGTGCCGGGCCGGGCGCAGGTGACGGTCGCGCTCACCGTGCTGTTCTCCGGCACGTCGATCGGCGTCACCCAGTGGTAGTCCTGGTTGCGGAAGGTCTCCAGCGCGATGGTGGTCACCGTGCGTTCGCCGAAGGCGATGGTCAGCACGCCCTCGTCGCCCTGGTGGTTGGCCAGCACGAGGTCGGTGATGCGGAAGACCTTCCCCGCGGGCACGACGTAGCTGCCGGCGCCCTGGCCGCCGGTGTTGGTGCGGACTTCGATGGTGCTGGAGCTCTGCTCGCCGCCACCGGCGTCGCGCTGGCCCGGCTGCCCCTGCTGCTGACCGCTCGGAGGCTGGTCGCCGCCCGGTTGCCGCTCCTGCGCCGGCTGGTCCTGGGCAGCGGCGGCCTGCTGCTTGCCGACCTCCACCAGTTCCTCGGCTCGGCCGTCGGTGGCCTCTCTGGCCGCGCTCTGCACCGCGGGACGTACCAGCAGCAGCCATGCGAGCAGCAGCGCCAGCAGCAGTGCGAGCAGCGCCAGCAGCCACTTGGGGAACACCGGGAGCTGGAGCAGTTCACCCTCCAGCTCCTCGGTCTGCGCGGCCTCACCAGACGCGGGAGGCACTGCGGCGCCGGAGGAGGAGGTCGTGGTCAGCCGCACCGGCCAGGGCAGCGGAGAACCGAACCACAGCACCTTGCCGACGCGCGCCCGCACCGGCAGCTCCACCCGCGTCCCGGGGTCCACGGCCGTGGGCTCCGCCGGAACGGTGACGCGGAGCTGGTCGTCGGCCTCGGCCGCGACCAGGGCCACCGCGATCGGGGTGTTGCCGTCGTTGTGGAGCTGGACGTGGAATCGCGCGCTGCGCCAGGCGCGGCGGCGCTCGGGCACCAGCTCGGCGTGCTGCTGGAGGAACGGCTCGACGACGACCGTGGTCTCGGAGACCGTCACCGACTCCGGTCGCTCCGCCGGCAGCACGCGCACGCCCAGCGGTATCTCGCCCGCGCGCACGTCCGGCGACCTCGGCGGTCGCAGCAGGACGGTCACCTGCTCGGACGTGCCGGGGTACAGCGAGAGCCGCGCCGGCTCGACGGAGGTCCACGGTGCGCACTCGCCCACCACCTCGAACTCGTACGCCTCGACTATGTCGCTGTCGTTGCGCACCGTCAGCTTTGTGCTCGCCTCCGAACCGGGCGTGACTACCACGGTCGGGAGACCGAATTCGGTCGTTGTGGTCACCGGTCGAACGGTAGGCAGGCCGGAACCCGTTGAGGCAGGGAGAAAAGGGCACATCGGGAGCAAGCAAGTGCACTGACGGCCCCCGTGCCCACCCGCGCCCGGCTCGGGTGCGCAGGATTGCGGTACGAGGACTGCCGAGGCGGTCCGGTTCTCGCCAGGGGAGGCTGTCATGACGAGGATCCCGGTCGCGGTGTACGCCGAGGACCCGGTCCTGCGCACGGGTGTCACGCACCAGTTGCGCCCGCGTCCGGAGGTGGAGGTGCTCGACCAGGGCGACCGCGAGCGCGCGGCGGTGGCGCTGGTCGTGGTGGACGTGGTGGACGAGGCGGCCGCGGCGCTGCTGCGGCGGTTGCGGCGCTCGTCGGGCACGCGCACCGGTGTCGTGGTCGGCCGCTTCGACCAGGACGCGCTGCAGACCACCATCGACTGCGGGGTGGCGGCGGTGGTCCGCCGTGCGGAGGCCGACCAGGACCGCCTGGTGGCCACGGCGGTCGCACTGCACAGGGGCGAGGCGGTGCTGCCGGGCGACCTGGTGCGCCGGCTGATGGACCACGTCGGCCGGTTGCAGCGCAGCGTGCTCGACCCGAACGGACCGACACTGTCCACTTTGACCACTCGGGAGGCGGACATGCTGCGGCTGATCTCCGAGGGCTGTGACACCGCCGAGATCGCGACGCGGATGTCGTTCTCCGAGCGCACCGTGAAGAACGTGCTGCACGAGGTGACCACTCGCCTCCAGCTGCGCAACCGGGCCCACGCGGTGGGTTACGTGATGCGCCACGGCCTCATCTGAGCGCTGTCCCGGACCCTCTTTGCCCGAACGGCCCACGGGTCGTCCCCGATCGTGCCCGACCGGACCTCCCCGGCGTGCGCCGCACGCGGCGATGATCGCCTGCGACAGGTCCGTGACCGGAGGTGGAACCTTGTCCAGAAGGGCGCGTACCCGCACCCTCGCCGCGCTCGCGGCGGTCGTGATGGCGTGCGGGGTGACCGTGGTGATGCGTGACATCACCGGCGTGACGGAGGCGAATGCCCAGCCGGGGGAGCCGGTGACCGGCCGCATCGCCTTCGCGGGCACCGAGCACCGCAGCCTCGGCTACGCGGTCGACCCGCAGCCGGACCGGCTCGGCCCGACCACACCTCTGCTGGGCGAGGGGCCCACCCACTTCGACGACCACGTGTCCGCGCGCGGCGGCCTGGTGGTGTTCACCAGCCTGCGCGACGAACTCCGACCGCAGGTGTACCTGCGCGACGCCGGCGGCGGGGTGCGCCAGCTGACCAGGGGCCACGACGCGGCGCACCCGCAGTTGTCGCCCGACCTGCGGTCTGTGGTGTTCGGCTCGCGCGGCGACCTGTGGCTGGTCGGCGTGGGCGGCGGCGAGCCGCGGCAGCTGACCGGCACCGGCGCGGACGAGGCGTGGCCCGCGTTCTCCCCGGACGGCACAGAGGTCGCCTTCTCCGGCGACCGCGACGGCGGCCGGGAGATCTACCGGATGCCGGTGGCGGGTGGAGCGGTCACCAGGGTGACGAACGAGCCGAGCGGCGATGCGGGTGAGCCCGCGTGGAACCCGGTCGACGGTCGCATCGCCTACACGCTGTGGACAGGCGACGTGCCGCAGGTGCGGGTGCTGACCGGCACCGGCGTCGGCACCCCGTTGCTGGGCGGCGACCAGGCCGCGTGGCGCGGTCACTGGCCCGCGTGGCTGCCCGACGGTTCGCGCCTGTTGTTCCTGAGCCTGAACCAGGTCTGCACCTGCCCGGCCGACCCGAACGCGGTGAAGGTCTACCGCGCCGACACGGCCCCGGGCCTGCCGCTCACCGCACCGCCGGACCTGCTGCTGGGCGAGAACCGGCACCTGAGTTCGCCGAGCTGGCTGGCCGACGGCTCCCCGCCGAAACTGCTGGTCTCCCGCACCAGCGCCCCGACCTGGTTCACCGCCACCCTCCAAGACGTCCGCCCCGACGGCTCCGACCCGCGCGACCTCGGCGTGACGGTGCTGCGCGAGGACCCCGAGGCGGTCAACGACCCCAACCTGCTGTTCCGGCCGCGAGCCGGGTTCGACCCGTGGGCTACCCGCCAGTCGTACTCGCCGGACGGGCGGCAGATCCTGCTGAGCCGGTTCGAGGACGAGGGCGGCCTGCGGGTGCAGCGCCTGTGGCTGGTCGACGCGGACGGGGGCAACCCGCGCCGCGTGCCCGTCGCCGACCGGCAGCCCGGCGACTGGGAGTTCGACGCGGGCTTCTCGCCTGACGGCCGGTTCATCGCCTTCGCGCGACGCTCTCCCGGCGGGGTGCGGCCGAACGGCGGGCAGAGCCGGGTCGTGGTCGTCGAAGCCGCCACGGGCGCCGTGGCCGGTGTGCTGCGACCTCCGCCCGAGGTCTCGGACCAGGAGGACACCCAGCCGGCGTGGTCGCCCGACGGGACCACGCTCGCGTTCACCCGCGGCATCATCAGCGACGGACCCACCGGCGAGGTCCGCGACAACCACATCTGGACCGCGCGCGCCGGGGCGCTGGACCAGCAGCGCGACCTGAGCGCGCTGGTGTGCGGCAGCGACTGCCCGGTGACCGATGACAGCCCGGCGTTCAGCCCGGACGGCGGCGAGCTGGTGTTCAACCGCGAGTCCGACGGCCTGCTGCGCGTGCGGCTGCCCGGCCTGCGCTGCGAGGTGTTGCTCGGCGCCGGCTCGTGCGCCGCGCCGGTGACCACCCCGGCCGGTCCGTTCCAGCCGCGCGACGCCGCCTACGCGCCGGACGGCCGGATCGCGCTGACCGCCCGGCGGGCCGGTGACGCCCGGTCACCGGAGGAGCTGGCCGTGCTCGACCCCGGCACCAGGACCCTGCACCGGATCGCCACCCACCTCCCCGGCAGGCAGAAGGAACCCACCTGGCAGCAGTCGGTCGACCTCGTGGTGGACGCACCGACTGCGGCGTCGGTCGACGTGGACCGGACCGCCTCGATCCCGGTGACCGTGCTCAACCGCGGTCCGGCGACCTCGCCGGGCACCGCGTTGACCGTGGCCGTGCCCACCGGGCTGCGGCTGGCCGGGCTGCGCACCTCGGGCGGAACGTGCGCGGCCGAGGAGCTGCGGTGCGACCTCGGCGTGGTGGCCGCGGGCACGTCGGTCGAGGTCGTGGCCGACGTGGTGGGCGTGGTACCGGGGGCGCACCGGCTGGACTGGTCGGTGGCCGGCGCGGTGCTCGACGCACTGCCGTCGGACAACGCGGACAACACCGTGCTGACCGTCGGCGAGCTGCCCACCACCACCACCACCACCACCACCACCACGACCACACCGACCGTGCTGCCCCCGCCCCCGCCCGTTTCGCCGGCCGGCCCCGCGCTGGCAGTCACGGTGCAGCCCAACCCGTCCTACGTGGGCGGCCGGGCGGTGGTGACCTACACCGTGCGCAACGCCGGCGGTTCCCTGGCGACCGGGCTGCGGCTGGACTTCCTGCTGCCCGCACAGGTGCCGGTCGCGGCACTGCCGCCGGGATGCGCGCCGACCAGCTGCGTGCTGCCCGACCTCCCGGTGGGCACCACCCAGGTCGTGCAGGTGGTGCTCGCGCCCACCGCGGCGGTGCGGACCGAGGTGCGCGGCGTGCTGCGGACCACCGGCACCGACGCAACCCCGGACGACAACACCGCGGCCGCACCGATGACGGTGCTCCAGCCGAGGATCGTGGCCGTGCCGCCGATCGGCGAGCCGGGGTTCGTCACGTCGGTGCGCGGCGTGGACTTCCCGCCCGGCGTCCCGGTCCGGCTGACCTGGACGCCCGGCATCACCGCCTCCGCCGCGCCGACGCTCCCGCGCGCGGACGGCCGGTTCACCGCGCAACTGCTGATCCTGACCAAGGACCAGACCGGGCCTCGCACGATCACCGCGACCGGCCCCGGCTTCCGCCCCGTCACCACGCCGTTCCTGGTCGTGGCGGGGTCCATCGGGCCACCGGACATGGTGGCGCGCAGATGAACCCGGCGACGAGGAGGAGGTGCCCGTGATCCACGAGGTGGACGAGGCTATCCGGCGGATGCTGACCGCCGCCGGTGTGCCCGGCGGCGGGGGTGAGCTGTCGTTCGACGCGCCGACCAAGGACTGGGCCGCGCGGCGCAACGCCCCGACTGTCAACGTGTTCCTGCACGACATCCGCGAGGACGTGATGCGCCGCCACGCGGGTGGCGTCGAGAGCTACGACGACGAGGGCGTGCTGATCGGCTGGCGCGGCCCCGCGCGGTGGTTCGAACTGGCCTACCTGGTCACGGCGTGGACCAACAGGCCGCAGGACGAGCACCGGCTGCTGTCGGAGGTGCTGGCATCTCTGGTGCGCGTCGAGCGGATGGCCAACGAGTGGCTGACCGGGACGCTGGCGGAGCTGGGCCTGGGGGTCGTCCTGAACTCGGCCCAGCCGCCGGACGGGCGGGCGACCTCGGAGATGTGGTCGGCGCTGGGCGGCGAGCTGAAGCCGTCCATCGACCTGAAGGTCATCGCGCCGTTGGCGGGCGAGTGGACCCAGGCCGGACCGCCGGTCACCGAGGGCGTGGTGCTGGAGACGGCGGCGCAGTCCGGCGAGCGCTCACGCCGGTTGCGCTACGAGGGGCCGGCCACCGCCGACGGCGACGGCTTCGCGGCGACCAGGCCCAAGCCGGTACCGGGTCCGCGGCGGCGACGCGGAGGGGCGATCCGATGACCGGCGTGGCCGTGCGGCAGGACGCGGGGACGGCGGTGTCCCCGGAAAGCGCCGACCTGGTCTACCTGTGGGCACGGCTGGGCGCGGTCGAGTGGCGGGTGCGGCAGGCGGTCGCGGCGCGCCGCGCCGTCGATCCCGCGCCGGACGATCCCTACCGCGGTCTGTACCTAACCCCCGAGGCGGTCCAGGACGTGCTGGCCGCACCCCGGCAACCGCAGCTCCAGGTCCCCGAGCCCAACCCCGAGCTGGACGCCTTGGCCGCGCTCGTGCCCGACCCCGGGCCCCGGCTCCTCCGGCTGGCCGCCGACTTCGGCCTGACACCGGTCGACCTGGAGTTCCTGCTCGTCGCCATGGCCCCCGACGTGGACCCGCGCTTCGAGCGGCTTTACGGCTACCTCAACGACGACGTCACGCGCCGCCGGGCGACGGTGGGCCTGGCGCTCCAGTTGTGCGGGGTGCCCCTGGCGGGTCCGGGGCGGTTCCGCTTCACCGCCACAGCGCCTCTGGTCGCGGGAGGTCTGGTGGAGGTGCACGACCCGGCCACGCCCGCGCTGTCCCAGGCGCTGCGCGTGCCTGACCGGGTGGTGGCCCACCTGCTCGGCGACGACGTGCCAGACCCGGTGGTCGCGGGGCTCGCGCGCATCGCGCCCCGGACCGGTGCACCTGCGGCGGAGCTGCCCAGTCGCCTCGGCGCAGGGCTGCGCTCCGGGGTGACCCCGGTGCACCTGCGCGACGCCGGCGGCGACGTGGGCCCGACGGCGGTCGCCGCGCTGGCCGCGGCCGGTCGGGGCGCGGTGGTGCTCGACGTGGCGGCGCTGGCCGACCGGGAGCACCCCGACCTGGCCGCGGTGGTCCGCGAGGCCCGGCTGCGCGGCGCGGGCGTCGTGCTCGGCCCGCTGGAGTTCCTGGTGCCCGAGCGCACGCGAGTCCTGCGCGAGCTGGTCGCGCTGGCGGGTGACGTGCCGGTGGTCCTGCACAGCAGGCAGCACTGGGACCCGAGGTGGACCGCGCGGCCGGTGCTGTCGGTGCCGGTGGCGTCGCCGCCACTCGCGGAGCGGGCCTCGTGGTGGACGCGTGCGCTGGGCGGCGAACCCGCGTTCCTGCCGGGCCTGGCCGGTTACCGGCTCGGCTCCGAGGAGATCGACCGGGTGGTGGCCGTGGCAGGCCACCTGGCCACCGTGGAGGGCGAGCCGATCGGGCTGCGCCACGTGCGCGCCGGGGTGCGGGCGCAGAACGGGGCCGGGCTGGACCGCCTGACCAGGAGGATCGTGCCGGCCGTCGGCTGGGACGACGTGGTGCTGCCCGAGCAGACCAGGAACCAGCTCGCCGAGCTGGTCGTGCGGGCGCGGCATCGCGAGCGCGTGCTGGGGGAGTGGCGGATGCGCCCCGGCGGTGGCCGCGGGCGGGGCGTGGTGGCTTTGTTCGCGGGTGAGTCGGGCACCGGCAAGACCATGTCCGCCGAGGTCGTGGCGGCCGAGATCGGCATGGACCTGTACGTGGTGGACCTGTCCACGGTGGTGGACAAGTACGTCGGCGAGACGGAGAAGAACCTGGAGCGGATCTTCACCGAGGCCGCGGGCGTGCACGGGGTCCTGCTGTTCGACGAGGCCGACGCCGTGTTCGGCAAGCGGTCGGAAGTGCAGAGCGCGCACGACCGGTACGCCAACGTCGAGTCGGCCTACCTGTTGCAGCGCATGGAGTCCTTCGACGGCATCGCGGTGCTGACCACCAACCTGCGGTCCAACGTGGACGAAGCCTTCACCCGGCGGATCGACGTGATCGCGGACTTCCCGGTGCCCGACGCGGAGCAGCGACTGGCGCTGTGGGACCGCTGCCTGGGCCCCGCGTTGCCTCGTGCCGGCGATCTGGACCTGGCGTTCTGCGCGGAGCGCTTCGAGCTCGCCGGCGGGTCGATCAGGGCGTGCGCGGTGACCGCGGCCTACCTGGCCGCCGCCGCCGACCGCCCGGTAGCCATGACCGACGTCATGACGGCGGTGCACCAGGAGTACCGCAAGCTCGGCCGGCTCGTGCTGGAGAGCGAGTTCGGGTCGTGGTTCGGGATGACGCGGTGACCGGCTCTTTCCGACGCGGGAGGCGTTGATGCACAAGCACGAGCACGAGCACGAGGACAGGGCCTGCCACCGGGCACAGCCTCCGCAGATTCCGAAGGGGGCCGAGCGCGGCACGGATGAGGTGCTGAGGCTGCAGCGCCTCGTCGGCAACACGACCACCGCCCACCTCGTCCAGTCGGTGCTCGACGAGGCAGGGGCGGAGCAGGCCGAGGTGCAGCGGGCGAGCGTGCGGGACGCGCTGAGCGGCTCCGGCAAGCCGGTGCCCGACCACGTGCGGTCCGAGGCAGAGGCGCGGCTGGGCGTGGACCTGTCCGGGGTGCGCCTGCACACCGGTCCTGCCGCGGAGCGCTCGACGGAGGAGATCGGCGCTCGCGCCTACACCACGGGCCGGCACGTGGTGCTCGGCCGCGACGGGAACGACTGGAAGACGCTGCTGCACGAGTTCGACCACGTGCGGCAGCAGGCAGAGGGGCGGGTCGAGGGCACCGATCAGGGCAACGGGATGCGGATGAGCGACCCGTCCGACCGGCATGAGCAGGAGGCAGAGGCCAACGCCACCCGGGCACTGCGCAGCGAGCCGCCGCGGCACGGCGGCGGGTCCGTGTCCGGGCACCATCACCACGGCGGCGGCATGCCGGTCCAGCAGGCCAGGATCGCGGACGTCCAGCCGGGCCTGGACTCCGCCGCGGTCACCCAGATCATGACCAGGTTGCTGTCCATGCCGCTGGTCGTGCCGGTGGCGCTGCCCGGCGGCAGCGGTCCGAGCACCCGGAGGCAGGCGCTGAACGTCAGCAGGGCCACCGACCCGCGGCTGGTGGACCGGGGGGACGGGACGGGGCTCGCCACGATCACCTGGGACCAGCTGCTCCGCGGCGACGTGGTCCGCATGGCGTACAGCCAGTACGACGTCTTCTTGTTGCCTCACGGGGGCGACGCCCTCGCCGCCGCCACGGACGACCTGAGGGAGACGATCGACTCCGGCCACTTCTTGGGCGACGCGGTCCTCCAGCCGTTCAGCACGGCCCTGATGGAGTGGCTGGTGCGCAGGCGCAGCAACTCCAGCGGTGACGTCGAGGTCGTGACCAACCGGGTCACGACCGACGAGGGCACGGGCGCGGAGATCACCGTCGGCGGCCGCCCCGGCTGGGACGCCAGGGCCAACCAGATCGTCACCGGCTACGACGAGGACCGCCGGCACATCATCGCCTGGCACACCATGCGCGGTGCGTTCCGCAACGCCTTCAACGCCGCGCTGGCCCCCGGCGAGAACATCAGAGAGCGGATGCGGACGCTCCTCGCCACCCTGGGCTCGGCCGCCACCTGGGCGGAGCTCGACGAGGCCGAGGCGGCCAGCTCGCACGGCAGCGAGAACGGCGACGCGGCGAGCAGCCAGTCCAGCAACGTCGCCATGACCGATGCCCCACCCGCCGCCGTGCCGTCGCCAGCTGGCAGCGAGATGGACATCGATGATGCCGAGGTGACGTCCGAGCATGGTTCCTCCCAGGCCAGCAGCACGACGTCGGAGCAGCTGCGGGACAACCTGAGCTCGACCGTCGCCAGGGTACTGGGCATGCTGTCGAACAACCCGTACAACCTGTGGGCCGGTGACGCCATCGCCAACGAGTCGATCAACCGGGTCAGGCAGCAGCTCGCGGCCATGATGAACGCGTACACCGACGACCAGGAGCTGATCGACCAGGTCGGCGCCAGGGCTCAGCAGGGTTCGTCGACGCAGAACCAGGACCGGCGGGTGTGGACGCGGGTGCGGGCCACGCTGGACAGCGTGGCCGCCGGCGACGCGCGGACGTTCATCCAGTCCGTCATAGACTCGTTCGACGTCGACATCCCGATCACCGGAGACGATGAGAGGTCCAGCACCTACGACTCTCATGATGCCCAGGCCGGCGCGGTCCGCAACGTACTGGCCACCGGCCTGGCCCAGGAGGTGCTGACCATGTACGACAACCAGCTGCCGGACGACTTCGACTCGCTCATCGACACCATCGACAGCTGGTTGCGGCGGTTCCTGCGCCCGGAGGGCCTGCAGACCAGCGCCAGCGGCGGCCGTCGCACGGTGAGCCTGCGGCCGCAGGACGAGTGATCTTCGCGGTAACCGGTTCGCTTTCTCGCCCATGACCGCCCCGGCGCCCACCGCGCCGGGGCGTTTCGGTGTGCCCGGACCGCACATGTCCCTTCGGGCAACGGCACTGCCCTCGGTCGTGGTCCGCCGACCCTGCCCTCGCCCGCGCGCTCGCAGCAGGCTGTGAAGTGCCAGAGCGGAGCAGTTGCCGGAGCGGAAGAAGACAGGGGAGCGACCATGCCGCAGTACCTCTCACCGGGCGTCTACGTGGAGGAGGTCCAGTCAGGCGCGCGGCCGATCGAAGGCGTCGGCACGGCGGTGGCCGCCTTCGTCGGCTTCGCCGAGCAGGGACCCTTCCACCGGCCGACCCTCGTGGCGAACTGGAACCAGTACGTCCAGCTGTTCGGCGGATTCGTCGAGGACGCCTACCTGCCGCACGCCGTGTACGGCTACTTCGCCAACGGCGGCGGCGCGGCGTACGTGGTGCGCGTCGGCGGTGCCCAGGCGGACGCAGACGCCGAGCCGGCCGCGCCCGCGCCCGCCGAGCTGGGCGGCCTGCACGTCTCGGCCCTGCCCGGCGCGGGCGGCGACATCGCGGTCGAGGTGACCGACGCCGACGGCGAGAACCCGCCGGAGGACCGGTTCAAGTTGCTGGTCAAGCAGGGCGGCAAGGTCGTGGAGACCTACGACGTCTCCACGAAGAAGAACGTCAAGAACTACGTCGTGACGCAGGTGTCCGAGCGGTCCAAGCTGATCAGCATCACCGAGCGGGCCAACGGCGCGCTGGCGCGCCCGGACAAGCAGCAGGTGGCGCTGCCGACCGCTGCCGCCCCGTCGAAGGCGGTGGCCAGGCTGGACGCCCAGGAGTACCTCGGCGACCCGGACGCGCGCACCGGCATGGGCGGGCTGGAGAGCGTCGACGAGGTCACCATGGTGGTGGCGCCGGACCTGATGAGCGCCTACAAACGCGGCCTGATCGACCTGGAGGGCGTCAAGGCCGTCCAGCTGGCGATGATCTCGCACTGCGAGCAGATGGGCGACCGGGTGGCGCTGCTCGACCCGCCACCGGGGATGAACGCCCAGAAGATCCGCACCTGGCGCCTGGACGAGGCCAACTACGACTCCAAGTACGCGGTGCTGTACTACCCGTGGATCAAGGTCTTCGACCCGCTCAAGGGCCGCAACACGCTCGTGCCGCCCGCCGGGCACATCGCGGGTGTGTGGAGCCGCAACGACAACGAGCGCGGCGTGCACAAGGCGCCCGCCAACGAGGTCATCCGCGGCGTGGTGGACCTGGAGCTCAACGTCAGCAAGAGCGAGCAGGACCTGCTCAACCCGATCGGCGTCAACTGCGTGCGCTCGTTCCCCGGCCGCGGCATCCGCGTGTGGGGCGCCCGCACGCTGTCCTCCGACCCGGCGTGGCGCTACCTCAACGTGCGCCGGCTGTTCAACTACCTGGAGGAGTCGATCCTGCTGGGCACCCAGTGGGTGGTCTTCGAGCCCAACGACGACCGCCTGTGGGCCAGCATCCGGCGCAACATCACCGGCTTCCTCACCGAGCAGTGGCGCAGGGGCGCCCTGTTCGGCCGCACCCCGGCGGAAGCCTTCTACGTCAAGTGCGACCGCGAGAACAACCCGCAGGAGTCGATCGACCTCGGCCAGGTCGTGTGCGAGATCGGCGTGGCGCCGGTCAAGCCCGCCGAGTTCGTGATCTTCCAGCTGTCGCAGTTCTCCGACAGCACCAGTCTCGTCAGCGAATGAGCCGTCCCGCGCGGGCGCGTGAACCAGAAAGGCGGCACCACCCATGGCAGAGGGCGATGCTCTTTCCACTCACATCTTCGGCGTTCAGCTCGGCGGGTTCACCGTCGAGTCCCTCCAGGAGGTCAGCGGGCTGACCGTCGAGGAGGACGTCGTCGAGGTCTCCCAGGTCACCCCGACCGGCAAACCGGTGCTGCGCAAGCAGCCCGGCGCGCAGAAGGGCGGTGAGGTGACGCTCACCAGGGGGCTGGACCAGAGCGAGACGTTCACCAAGTGGCTCAAGGAAACCCTGGAGAAGGGTGCGGTCACCGCGGCCCGGCAGGACATCACCATCGAGGTCAAGGACACCGAGGGCACCACGGTCCGCCGCATGACGCTCTACCGCGCGTGGGCCAGCAAGTGGGAGGGCCCCTCGTTCAAGGCCGGGGAGTCCAGCGCCGCCACCGAGAAGGTGACCCTCGTGTTCGAGGAGATCACGGTCGAATGAGGCGGCGGACGATCGCGCTCGACCAGCTGGACGAGCTGGCCGAGCCCAGGACCGAACCGGAGCGGTCGGCCGCGCCGAGCGCGCGCGGCGGCTTGCGCACGGAGTTCGACTTCGAACTGCCGCGGGGTTACGTGGACCCCGACGGCGTGGTGCACCGGCACGGCCGGATGCGCCTGGCCACGGCGCGCGACGAGCTGCGGCCCCAGATCGACCTGCGGGTCAAGGAGAACCCCGGCTACCTCAGCGTGGTGCTGCTCAGCCAGGTCATCACGCAGCTCGGCACGGTCCGCGAGGTCCACGCCGGGGTGGTGGAACAGATGTACGCCACCGACATCGCCTTCCTCCAGGACTTCTACCGGCGGATCAACAGCGAGGGCCACACCAGGGCCGGTGTGTCCTGCCCGTCGTGCGGATCCGCGTTCGAGGTCGACCTCGCCGGTGGCCGCCTGGGGGAATCGTGACGTACGCGGCCGATCGGCTGCTCGAAGAGGTCGCGTACGTGGCCTACCACTTCCACTGGCCGCGCGAGGAGATCCTCGACCTGGCGCACCACGAGCGCCAGAGCTGGGTCCGCGAGATCGCGCGCATCAACACGAGGGTGAACGAGGGGAGGTGACCCGATGGGCTTCTGGGATCGATGGCGGCGCGGAACCCAGCCCGCGGAGGAGCCCGCGCCCGCACAGGTCACCGCTCCGGCCGCCCCGGCGTGGGACGGCGGGTGGCGTGCTCTCCCGCCACTGGGCGGGGTGGTCCAGCGCAGCAGCGTCGCGGTCGGGGACGGCCTGCGGTTCCGGGATGGACTGCCCTCGTGGCAGGACCCCCGGCTCGGCGGCGAGATGGGGCACTCGGTCAGCGTGAGCGCCCCGTCCGGCTTGATCGGCGGGGTGACCGGGCCGGAGGTGTCGGAGCGGTCGCGCTACTCGGGCGGCGGGCCGCTGCTGGTGGCGTGGCCTCGGGAAACCGCCGGGTCCACACGACCGGGGCTGCCCGGCGACGCGGCCGGACCGGAGGACTCCGGTGTCCCGCCGGTGGTGCGGAGGAGCGTGGCGGCCGCCGTGCCGCAGCGCTCCGGCGCGGTGGGGTCCGGGTCGAAGCCCTCCGCCGTTGTCGGGGCGGGGAAGGGCCCGAAGCGCTCCGGCGGTGGTGAGACTGCCGGCGCGGCGGGTGCGACGTCGTCGGGTGCTGGTGCGCCCGCCGGTGCCGCGGCGGCGTCGGGTGTCGGGCCGTCGGGTGTCCCGGCGCCCTCGGGCGTGGACGCCACCGGGGCGGTCCAGCTGCGACAGGTCCGGCCCCCGTTGACGGTCGCCAGGCCTTCGTTGCCGCCCGCCCGGCCGCTGTCCGTGGTCGGGGCCAGGTCCCCCGAGGTCGTCGCCGCGGAGACGGCCGCAGCGGGGGAACGGCCGGGATCAGCCGCCGTCGTGCAGCGGTCCGCACCGGTGCTCGGGGAGCCGTTGACGGCGATGCCGCCGACGGCCGGTGCGGGCCCTCCGGCGGCGCGGCCGGCAGGCGGTGAGCGGGCGCCCGTGGTGCGATCGGCTGTGCCACCGGCGGGCGGACCACCGGTGGTGCGGCGCAGCGCGGCGCCGACGCCCGACGGGCCTGTTCGGTCCAAGCGGGGCACCAGGATCGGTGAGCCGCTCCCGGAACTGCCCATTACCGCGGCTGCCGCGGACAAGGCGGGGGCACGCCGGTCGGCGGCATCGCCGAGCACCGCGCCGGCGGCTCCGTCCGCCGGTGCGAACGCGCCGCGGTCGAGCGTTCCGTTGAGCGGTCCGGCGACCGTTCCGTCGAGTGGTCCAGCGAGTGGTCCGTCGAACGTTCCGGCTGGTGTTTCGGCGAGTGGTCCGTCGAACGTTGCGCCTGCCGGTCTGTCGGCCAGTCCCGTGGGCGGACCGGCGGCGCGGGGCCAAGACGTCCCGGCGGTGCAGCGGTCGGCAGACCGCGGGCCGGCGACCCCCGTGGTCCACGCGAACGTGCGGCAACCTCCGCCCCCGCTCGACGGGTCCGCGGCGCGGCGGTCTCCGTCTCGTGGTGGGGTGTCCGAGACCGGGCACGAGGTGTCCCCGGCGGGCGCGCCGGTGCGGCGCGACGGTGCCGCGCCGAGCTCACCGCCGGGTTCGGAGGTGGTGTCCCCGTTGGGGACGAACCGCCCGGTGCGGCGCGCGATCGGCGGCATGACGCCTGCGGTGGGGCGGCCCGGCCACGCGACCGCACCGGCGTCTGGCCGGTTGCCGGTGGTGCCGGTGACCCGGCTCCAGTCGCCGGGGGAGACCACTGTCCAGCGGTCGGTGTCCTCGACCCCGTTGACGCACCGCGCTCCAGAGCGGCGCGACGCGCCTGAGCGCGGTCGGGCGACGCCGCGGGGCGAGGCGTCCCGTCCGCGCGTGCTGCCGCTGATCCCCGAACGACCCCTCACCACCAACACCGGCACAGGTCTGCCCCAGCCGGTGCGGCACGCGGCGGCGCGGCCGGTGGTCCGCCCGCAGTGGCCGGGCGCGCGGCACGAGCCCACCGGCCTGGAGTCCGCGCCGACGACGCGACGCCCGGCCGATCCGCGGGCCGGTGCTCCGGCGGGAGGTGACGTGCGGTCCTCGGAGAGTCCAGGCCAGGCGGCCCCCAGGGCGCGGTGGTTCGGCGGCCGGAACGCGGCGGCACCGGTGGTGAACGGATCGGCTGCCACGGGCCGCGAACCTTCTGCGCGCGGACCGGCCGACGCTCGCCTGACATCGCCGGCGGTCGGTCGGCGGAGGTCTTCGCGGTTCGATGCGGTGCAGCGGAGCACGGCGGGAACGAGCGGCCGGACTTCTGCGCCGACCTCGACCTGGACTTCGGCACCGGCACCGGCACCGGCGTCGACCTCGGCACTGGCAGCGACCTCGACGCCGGCGTCGACCTGGGCCTCCACTTCAGCCCCAGCACCGCATTCGGCCTCTGCACAGGCAGCGGTGGCGAACGCGGCGTCGAGGCCGCAGCCGGTGTCAGCGCCGGTGAGCGCGCGGCCTGTCACCGCTCCTGCCGCGGGTCCGGCCGTGCGCGTCCAGCGGCGCACCGACGCCTCGCCCCGGCGGGAGACCGGCGCGACACCGGTGGTGCACCCGACCCCGCCCCGGCCTCTCGACAGCGGTCAGAAGCTCCCGCCGATCGCACACCCGCACCCGAACGGCGCGCCGCAGGCCCTAGGCGGCGTGCGGACCCCGGCACAACCGGGTGTCAAGCAGGTTGCGGTCCAGCGGCGGGACGCGGGTGTGTCAGAGCCGCCGCACAAACCCGCACCCCGGGCCGCCGGCCGGCCCGGGACCGCCGCCGGCCAGCCCGGGACCGCCGGCCGGCCCCTGACCGGGGAACGCGGCGACGACGGCAAGCCCTTGGACCTCGAGGAGCTGGCCCGCAGGTTGCTCGACCCGCTCGGCAGGTTGCTGCGCGCGGAACTGCGCGAGGGGCGCGAACGCACCGGCCGACTGCACGACCGCCGCCGCTAGCCGGCCGCCTGACCAAGGAGCACCCCATGAGCGACAGCGACGACGTGTTCGCCAGCAGCGTCTTCTTCCGGTTGACCATCGCCGACGACGACCTCGGCATGTTCCACACCTGTGACGGCCTCGGCGCGCAGGTGGAGGTCGAGCAGTACGCCGAGGGCGGCAACAACGGGTTCACCTGGAGCCTGCCCTCGCGCATCACCTGGTCCAACATCACCATGACCCGCCCGGTGACCGGCGACTCGGCCAAGGTCCTCAAGTGGTTCAACGAGGTCATCAAGGAGGCCGACCGCGAGGACGGCGAGATCGTCGCGCTGGCCCCGGACCTGACCCCGATCGTCAGCTGGCAGGTGATGGGCATCATCCCGGTTCGCTGGCAGGGCCCCAGTTTCGACCCGAACCAGTCCCAGGCCGCCGTGGAGACGCTGGAGTTCGCCCACGAGGGCCTCCAGGCGTCCGGCGACGACTGAGCGGGCGGAAGCCGGAGGAGGGCGGACGAGTGGCGTCGAAGTTCCAGGCCGGTGTCGCCAAGGCGGGCAAGGCCGCGGCGGCGTACTTCGGCTCCGGCCTGGTCAAGGCCCAGCTGGTGATCATGGAACCGCCCACCAAGAGCGGTGCCAAGCCGGGGGCGCGGTTGGCCACGGTCAAGTTCCAGTTCAACCCCAGCAAGCTGGCGCTGAGCAAGAGCGTCGAGTGGCGGCGGAAGCCGGCGCGGATGGCGGGCCAGGCGTCGCTGCCGGAGTTCGTCGGCAGCGGGCCGCGATCGCTGAACGTGGACGTGTTCCTCGACGCGACCGCCGAGCACGACAACTCGGTGGAGGAGCGGGTGGAGAAGCTGATGACCGCCTGCGTGCCGACGAAAGCCAGTCTGCGCAAGAAGAAGCCCGCGAGCCCGTGGGTCCGCTTCGAGTGGGGCACCGCCAAGTCGGTGACCTTCGACGGCGTGCTGTCCAGCCTGTCGGTGGACTACTCGCTGTTCGACGTGGACGGCACACCACTGCGCGCCACCTGCTCGCTGGCGATCGAGGAGGCGGGGGCGGGCACACCCGGCCAGAACCCGACGTCCGGTTCGCGCGAGGCCCGGCGAACGCACCAGGTGGTCGCCGGGGACAGCCTGCCGCAGCTGGCGTGGAGCGAGTACGGCGACGCGACCGCCTGGCGGGTGATCGCGGAAGCCAACGACATCGACGACCCCATGGTCCTGGTCCCCGGCACGGAGCTGCTGGTACCGGGCGTGGCGGGAGAGACAGGGGAGGACCGATGACCGGGCCGGACGTGGAGGGCGACAACATCGCCGCGAGCGCGCTGGTGCGCGCGAACGGCATCCCGCTGATCGGCGAGGCCGATCAGCTGGTCCGTTGCGTGGTGGACGAGAACGTCGGCCTGCCCGACTGCGCCGTGCTGACGTACTCCGACGAGAAGAACGAGCTGCTCAAGAAGACGCACATCACGATCGGCACCGATCTCACGGTGTCGCTGGCGGCCTCGAGCGTCACCACCACCGAGCAGGTGTTCACCGGCGAGGTCACCGCGCTGGAGCTGGACCGCGACGGCACCGGCTCGTACACCGTGATCCGGGCGATGAGCCGCGCGCACCGCCTGATGCGGGGCCGCAAGGTCCAGGCGTTCCGCAACATGTCGGCGGCGGCCGTCGTGCGGAAGGTCGCCACGGGCGCCGGGCTGACGGCGGGCCGGCTCGACGTCGCGGGCGTCACCTACCGGCACCTGAGCCAGGCGGGTGTGTCGGACTGGGACTTCCTGCAGATGCTCGCCCAGGAGCACGACGCCGTCGTCCGGATCGACGAGGCGGGACGGCTGGAGTTCGTCAAGCTCAAGCCGGCGAGCAAGGCACCCGCGCCGAAGAGGACGAACGACCCGCACGTGCTGGAGTTCGGCGAGAACACCGTCGCGCTGCGCGCCGTGCTGACCACCGCGGACCAGGCCAACGGCGTCGAGGTGCGCAGCTGGGACGTGGCCACCAAGAAGGCGCTGGTCGCGGTGCGGCCCAACACCGCCAGCAAGACCGTCAAGCCTGGCCTGAAGGCGAGTGAGGCCAACATCGCCTTCCGCACCAAGGCGCCCCTGCTGGTCACCGACGCGCCGTACGCCACGCAGGCCGAGGCGACCCGCGCGGCACGCTCGCTGGAGGCGTCCACCAGCGCGGGATTCGGCGAGCTGGAGGCCGTCGTCACCGGCAACCCCAAGCTCCGCGCCGGCGACCCGGTGACGCTGACCAACTCCGGTCAGGACTTCGACGGCGCCTACACCGTGACCGCGGCGCGGCACGTGCTGGAGCCCGAGACCGGCTACCACACGACGCTGACGGTCAGCGCCTCCTACGACCGCTCCCTCGCGGGCCTGGTCACGGGAGGCAACGCGCCGGCCCGCGGCCCGCGCATGCCCGGCCTGGCCACCGGCATCGTCACCGACATCAAGGAGGCCGGCGGTCAGCGCGGCTGGGTGCGGCTGAAGTTCCCGTGGCTGGACGACAAGTACGTCACCGACTGGGTGCGCACCGTGCAGTGGGGCGGCGCGGGCGGCGGCGGGGTGTTCAGCCCGGAGGTCAACGACGAGGTGCTGGTCGGGTTCGAGCAGGGCAGCCTGGACCGGCCCTACGTGATCGGCGGGCTCTACAACGGCGTCGACAAGCCGTCGGCGCACGACCTGCCGCTGGTGGACGGCAGGCGCGGCAAGGTCAACCGCCGTTCCCTGGTCTCGCGCTCCGGCAACCGGCTGGAACTGCTGGACGGCATGACCCAGTCGGGTGTCCGGCTGGCCTCCGGCGACAAGCGGCTGGAGGTCGTGCTCGACGAGAAGCGCAACAAGATCGACCTGTTCGTGCGCGGGCCGGGCGGCGCACGCGTGCTCAGCTCGGTGTCGCTGACCAGCACCGGCATCACCATCGACGCCGGACAGGGCGTGCTCACGCTCAAGGGCGCCCTCATCAAGCTCAACTGACCACGTGAGGAGACCGCGACATGCCCGCCGCTGCCCGACAGGGTGACAAGACGCTCCACCCCGGCACCATCGGCCCTCCGCTGAACCCGCTGCTGGCGGCCCGCCTGATGACGGTGCTGATCGAGGGCAAGCCCGCCGCGACGATCAACTGCGTGCACGTGTGCGCCGTGGTGCCGCACAACGTGGCCCCCAACATCATCCTGATCTCGCCGGCCATCGCTCGCCGCGGCGTTCTCATCGCAGGGCTGGCCGCCGCCGCTGCCCTGGACGAGACCACCTGCAAGGCCAAGCTGGCGCCGCGCCCTGGCACGGTGCAGATCGGAGGACCGCTGTGAGCTCCGACTTCATCGGACGCGGCTGGGGCTTCCCGATGCGAGCCGGCACCACCGGCGGTATCGGCATGGTCGACCGCGACCAGGAGATCCAGGAGGCCATCCGGCTGGTCCTGGGCACCGCGCCCGGCGAGCGCCCGATGCGCCCGGAGTTCGGCTGTGGCATCCACGACCTGGTGTTCGCCACGGCCGATGGGGCGACCGCAGGGCACATCTCGCGCGAGGTGCGCGCCGCGCTCGACCGGTGGGAGCCCCGCATCGACGTGACCGGCGTGGTCGTGGCGTTCGACTCGGTCGACGTCGGAACGCTCTACATCGACATCCACTACACCGTGAAGTCCACCAACGACCAGCGCAACCTGGTCTTCCCCTTCTACACGATCCCTTCCGAGGAAGGGGAGGCCGGCTGATGGCGATACCAGCGCCCAACCTGGACGACCGGCGCTTCCAGCAGTTCGTGGACGAGGCCAAGCGGTACGTCCAGCAGAGCTGTCCTGAGTGGACGGACCACAACGTGTCCGACCCCGGCGTCACCCTCATCGAGACCTTCGCGCACATGGTCGACCAGCTGGTCTACCGGCTCAACCGGGTGCCGGAGAAGAACTACCTGGCGTTCCTCGACCTGCTGGGCGTGCGGCTGTTCCCGCCCACGGCGGCCCGCGCCCTGGTGACGTTCTGGCTGTCCGCGCCGCAGGTCGAGACCGTGTCGCTGCCCGCGGGCACCGAGGTCGCGACGGTGAGCACCGAGTTCGCCGAGGCGACCGTGTTCGCCACCACCCGCGAACTGCCGATCGTGCCCTGCGAACTGGCGCGCCTGGTCACGCGGTCCGCGCCCGGTGAGCACGCCGACCGCACGCGAGATCTGGAGTCCGGCAAGGACGTGGCGTGTTTCCAGGCCTCGCCCGAGCCTGGTGACGCCACCCTGTTCGGGCTCACCGCCGCCGTGCCGGACTGCGTGGTGGTGCTGAGGCTGGAGAGCCGGGTCGAGGGCGTCGGCGTCGACCCGCGGCAGCCGCCGCTGGTCTGGGAGGCGTGGGACGGAGGGGACTGGGTCGCCTGCGAGGTGGACGAGGACGGCACCGGCGGCCTCAACCGGCCGGGCGAGGTCGTGCTGCACGTGCCGGGCGGCCACACGATGTCGGTGGTCGCCGGCCAGCGCGCGGGCTGGCTGCGCTGCCGGGTCACCGAACCGGTGCCCGGCCAGCCGTTCTACTCGGAGTCCCCGACGGTGCGCGAGGCCGAGGCCTACACCATCGGGGGCACCACCGCCGCCGAGCACGCCGAGACCGAGGTCGACGTGCCGCTCGGCGAGTCCGCCGGCGTGCCCGGCCAGCGGTTCACCGTGCCCAGGGCCCCGGTGCTGCTGGACGGTGACCCGGTGGTCGTGCAGGCCGCGGCGGGCGAGGGGTGGGAGGACTGGGTGGTGGTGGAGGACTTCGGCCTCTCCGGCCCCGACGACCGGCACGTGGTGCTCGACGCGTCGAGCGGTGAGTTCCTGTTCCCGCCCGCGGTGCGCGAGGCGGACGGGACACTGCGCCGCTACGGCGCGGTTCCGTCCAAGGGCGCGGTGCTGAGGGTTCCGCGCTACCGCACCGGCGGCGGGCGGTCGGGCAACGTGGCGCGCGGCGCGATCTCGGTGCTGCGCAGCTCGGTGCCCTACATCTCGGCGGTGGAGAACCGGGAGGCCGCGATCGGCGGCGTGGACGCCGAGACCGTCGCCGAGGCGAAGCTGCGGGCGCCCAACCAGCTGCGGGTGCAGGACCGCGCGGTCACCGCCGAGGACCACGAGCTGATCGCGCGGCAGGCCGTGCCGTCGCTGGCGCGCGTGCGCTGCCTGCCCGTGGAGGGTGAGGTGGGGGCGGCGAGGGTGCTGGTGGTGCCCGACGCGGTGGCCGACGAGGGCGACCGGTTGCGGTTCGAGCAGCTGGAGCCCTCCGACGAGGTGCTGGCCGCGGTCGCGCGCCGCTTGGACGAGCGGCGCCTGCTCGGCACGCGGCTGGTCGTGGAACCGCCCCGCTACCAGGGCATCACGGTGGTGGCCCGGCTGACCGCCGCCGACGTCAACCTGGTCCGCGAGGACGCGCTCGCCGCGCTGTACCGGTACCTCAACCCGCTGCGCGGCGGACCGGACGGCGCCGGCTGGGGTTTCGGGAGGCCGGTGCAGTTCGGCGAGGTGTTCTCGGTGCTCCAAGCGGTGCCGGGGGTGCTGCTGGTGGACGAGATCCGGATGTTCCCGGCGAACCCGATCACCGGGGCGCGGGGTGCGCCGGTGGACCGGCTGGACGTCGCGCCCAACGCGCTGGTCTTCTCCCACCAGCACCAGGTCGCGGTCGGTGCGCCGTGACCAGGGCAGCGCTGCCGGAACTGCCGAGCAGGCACCCGCTGGGGGACATGCTGCCCGCGCTGTACGCGGCGGACGACTTCGCGCAACGGTTCACCGCGGGCCTGGACGCCGTGCTGTCCGCCGTGTTGTCCACTTTGGACAACCTGCCCGCTTATCTGGATCCGGCGCTGGCGCCGGAGGACTTCCTGGCGTGGCTGTCGTCGTGGGTGGCGGCCGGACTGGACCCGGCGTGGCCGGAGCCGCTGCGGCGTGCCCTGGTGCGGCGGGCCGTGGAGCTGCACCGCAAGCGCGGCACGATGCGGGGGCTGGTCGAGCGGCTGGAGCTGTCGCTGGGCGTGCACGCGGATGTGGCGGACGGCCCGGGGGTGCGCTGGTCGGGCATGCCCGACACGCCGCTGCCCGGTCCGGCGGCCGAAGTGGTCGTGGTGCGGGTGTGGCCGGGGTCAGCCGGTCCGGTGGACCGGGACCGGGTCGAGGCGCTGGTGGGAGCGGTGTGCCCCGTGCACGTCCGGTGCACGGTCGAGGAGCTGGGCGGGCCGCCCGCGGATGGGGTGTGATGGCCGTGGTGCGCTCGTGCCCGCAGTGCGGCGCGTCTGTTCAGGACGGTGACGACTTCTGCGGCAACTGCGGCACCTACCTGGGGTGGTCCGCCGAGGCCGCTCGGCCGGAGCGAGCCGGTACCGGCGGGATGGCCGGGTCGGCCCCGGCGGTGGGGACGGGAACGGCGCAGGCCTCGGCGGGTGAGGAAGCCGCGCACGAGGATTCGGCCGTGCAGGATGCTCCGGCAGGGCATCAGCCGGTGAGCCCGCAGCCGGCGGAGGACCACCACCTGGCGTCCCGGATCGAGACGGCCATCGGGGAAGGGCCGACCGGCCTGGCGGAGCCGGACCCGGCGGTCGGCCCCGGCCGCGAGCGGGAGGACCCCGCCGCCGGTCGGCCGGGCCTGTGGGCCCGCTGGCGCGCGTGGGCCCGGTCGCGTTTCGGCGAGGACGGCGGAACGCCGGCGACCGACGAGCCCGGCGCTCGCACCACCACGGCCTCCGGCCGGCCGGAGACCGCTCGCGTCCGGACGACCGCGGGATCGGAGCTGACGGTCGGGAGAGGTCCGTCGACCGTGGTGCTGGGACCCGTGCTGCCGCGGCGGCCGGAGGCCAAGCGTCCGCTGCCCACCCTCGGCGTCGAGGCCGAGGTGGACGGTCCGCCCTGCCCGGTGTGCGGCACCACCAACCCGCCGGGCCGCCGGTTCTGCCGCCGGTGCGCCACCCCGCTCCAGGACGGGACTGCGATCACCACCGCGACTCGCCGCCGGCGTTCGCGCCGCGGCGACACCTCGAAGTGGCTGCGCCGGCTGGCCGCGCTGCTCGCGGTCGCCGCGCTGGTGCTCGCCGGGATCGTGTTCTACCCGAATGCGGTGGAGCTGTTCGAGGACCTGCGCGACAGGCTGGCCAAGCCCGCGCCGATCGCGCCCGCGCGCACCGCGGCCACCGCCGAGGTGCCCGGTCACCCGGCCGCGGCCGCCGTGGACGGGCTGTCGAACCGGTACTGGGGCGCTCCCGCCGTGGGCGACGCGGTCGAGTTCACCTTCGACCAGCCGTTCCGGCTGCTGTCGGTCGTCGTGCACTCGGGCGCCTCGGCGCAGCCGGAACAGTTCCGCGGGCAGGCCCGGCCGACGGCCGCGGACCTGGTCGTGACCAGTTCCGGTGGTGCCACCCGCACGATCGCGGTGGCGTTGAACGACCAGCCGGGTCCGCAACGAACCGACACCGGCATCAGTGACGTCGTGGCGGTGCGCCTGGTCGTGAAGTCCGCCGCGGGGCTGGGTGCCGGCCGGCACGTGGCGCTCGGCGAGGTCGAGTTCTTCCGCCGCTCGTGACCGAGTCCGGCCAGGCGGAGCCGGCGTGAAGAGATCGCGCACGGACGGAGAGGAGTGCCCGTGGACATCGCAGTGGTCACCGGCTCGGCAGGGCTGGTGGGCGGTGAGGCGGTGCGGCGGTTCGCATCGCGGTTCGACCTGGTCGTCGGCATCGACGACGAGCCGCGGCAGGAGTTTTCCGGCCCGGCGGGGGCGGTGGCCGAGGCCCGGCGCGTCCCGAACTACCGGCACCACCGGGTGGACGTGCGCGATCAGGCGGCCGTGGACGAGGTCCTGCGCGTGTGGGGTGCGGACGTCCGGCTGGTGGTGCACACGGCCGGGCAGCCGAGCAGCGCCTGGTCCGCCGAGCGGCCGTCGATCGACTTCGGGATCAACGCCGTGGGCGCGGTCACCGTGCTGGACTCGGTGCGGAGGCACTGCGGCGAGGCGGTGTTCACCCTGGTGTCCACCACCGAGGTCTACGGCGACGCGCCGGACGCGCTGCCCCTGGTGGAGACCGCGACCCGGTGGGAGCTGGACCCGTCCCACCGGTTCCACGAGCACGGCGTGGACGAGTCGATCCGGCTGGACCGGGCCGGCCGCACCTTTCTCGGCGTGTCGAAGCTGGCCGCCGACCTCGTCGCTCAGGAGCACGGCCGCCAGCTGGGCATGAAGGTCGGCGTGTTCCGGTGCGGCAGCGTCACCGGCACCGGGCAGACGGGCGTGCGCGGGCACGGCTTCGTGTCGCACCTGGTGCGCAGCGCCGTGCGCCGGGTGCCGTACCCGGTCGTCGGTCACGGCGGCAAGCAGGTGCGCGACGTGCTGGACGCTCGCGACCTGGTGGATGCTCTGTGGCAGTTCTACCTGGACCCGCGGCCCGGCGAGGTCTACCACCTGGGTGGTGGGCGCGAGCGCGGCGCCTCGGTGCTGGAGCTGATCGCGCGCTACGAGCACCTGACGGGTGCGGAAGTGCCGTTCGACTACTCGCCGCAACCCCGGTTCGCCGATCCGCGGTGGTGGATCGGCGACACCCGCAAGTTCCGGCGCGACTACCCCCGCTGGTCGCCCGCGCACGACCTGGACGACGTGCTGCTGGCGCTGCACCGGCACTGGAGCGAAGCGGACGAGGTCGTCGCCTAGCGTCCCCTTCACGCCGTCCAACCCCGATGAAGAACTTTTGTAGACGCGTTTAAGAGCGCGTGAAGCCGTGCCTCGCAGACTCGGAACCGGGGAACCGGATCTGCGGGAGGCAGTGGTGGAGCGAGTGCGGGTCGTCGTGCAGACGGCGGATCACCTGAGCATGGCCGGGCTGACGAGCTACCTCGGCTCGCGGGCTGAGATCGAGGTCCTGGACTGGGACCGGCGGACGCGGGCACACGTGGTCGTGGTCGCCGTCGACCGGATGAGCCCCGAGGTGCTGACCGAACTGCGGCGGGTGGCCGCCGACATCGGGGCACCGGTGGTGCTGGTCCTCGACGAGGTCGGTGAGAAGGACGTGCTCGCCGCCGTGGAGTACCGGGTGGTGGCGATCCTGCCCCGCACCGCCGCGACCGGGGAACGGGTCCTGCGCAGCGTCCTGGCTGCGGCCTCCGGCGGTGGGGTCATGCCGCCCAGCCTGGTCGCGGAGCTGCTCAGGCACGTCGAACGGCTCCAGCGGGAGCTGGTGTCGCCGGACACGAGCGTGCCCAAGCTGACGCCGCGCGAGGCCGACGTGCTGCGGTTGATGGCCGACGGCCTGGGCACCGCCGAGATCGCCGGGAGGTTGTGCTACTCCGAGCGCACGATCAAGAACGTCTTCTACGGGTTGACCACGAGGCTCAACCTGCGCAACCGGCCGCACGCGGTCGCCTACGCCCTGCGGAAGGGGATGATCTGAGGTGGACGAGACCCTGGTGGCCGAGCGGGAACGCGCCAGGCTGCGGCGGGCGGTGGACCTGGCGCGGCGGGCGTTGCGGGGGACGACCGCGATGAAGTGCGCCCGGCCGGACACGGGCTGGGTGATGTCGGCCGACGGGGTGATCGGCGCGCCGGAGGAGGGGGATGAGTAACACCCACCGCGACCGGGGTGGTGCAGGGGAGCTTCGCCGCCGGGCGGGACGGCGGCTGCTCGGTGAACGACTCGGCCACGGCGATCAGCCGACACGGTCGGTGGCCCGGCGGATGTCCCACGCGGCGCCCAGCCCGCGGTAGAGACCGACGGCCTCGCGCAGCGCGGCGCCGGCCTCCGGCTCACGCCCACTGCGCGCGAGCAGGACCGCGCGGTCCTCCAGCGTCTGCGCCGACTCGAACACCCGGCCCACCGAACGGTAGTGCGCGGCGACCTCCGTGAGCCCGTCCGGGTCCTCCGCCAGCACGCACCGGCAGCGCCGCGCCGCGGCGGCGGCCCTGGCCGCGGTGGACTCCCTGGCCGCCTCGGCCTCGCAGGCTTCGACGGCGGCGCGGGCGGTCGCCCGGTCGTCGCAGTCCAGCGCCATCCGGACCAGCTCCGGCAGCCACTGGTGGCGCAGCATCATCTGGGCGTAGCGGGTGTCGAGGATCCCGCCCAGGAACTCGATCGCGTCGGCGTGGTCGCCGTTCCGGTACGCCGCGGCCGCCCGTGCCGCGACCAGGAAGTCGCAGTTCTCCCGGTTCGCCGCGGTCGCCAGCGGCAGCGTGAGACCCGCGTGCAGGTGTCGCTTGAGCGCCAGATCGTCGTCCCGGTGCGCGGCTATCAGTGCGGCGACGCCGTGCAGCAGCATCAACCCGCCCTCGCGCAGGCCGAACCCGGTCATGCCCGAGTCGTCCCCGAGCACCGCGTCGAGCCGGTCCACCGCCTCGTCCCACCCGCCGAGCCAGAACCGGTGGACGGCCGCGCCGACCTGGAGGGCCGCCACGGACGCGCCGTGCCCGGCAGCGTTGAACGCCAGCCGCATCGTGTCGGTCGCTTCGTCCAGCCGGTCCAGGCACTGCAGCGTGAACACGCGGTTGTCCAGCAGCACCAGCTTCAGGTCGGTGAGGCTGAAATCGGTGCCCACCACGTCCAGCGCGCGGTCCAGGTAGGCGAGCGCGCTCACGTAGTCGCGCCGCGCCGCGTCGACCTGCCACAGCACCTCCAGGGACTGGCCGATGGCGAACGGGTCGGCCGCGCGTTCCCCGACCTCGATGGACTCGCGCGCGCTCGCGGCCGCCGCGTCGAGGTCGTCGAGCCCGGCACGCTGCACCAGCGCCAGCAGCGACAGCAGCCGGGCACGCCACGCGTCGGGCAGCCCGGGGTTGGCCAGCGTCTCCCGCAGCGACGCCAGTGCCTGCTCCGGCCGTGACGCGCGGAAGGGCACGTAGGCCGTCGTCCACTGGACCTCCGCGATCCGGTCGGGGTCGCGCAGTCCCGGCAGGGCCCGCCGAGCGTGGTGCTCGGCCTCGGTGTCCCGGCCGATCCGGAACAGCGCGCTGCTCAGGTGGGCCCGCAGCGTCGCGGCGTGCTCGTCGGGCACGGCCGTGGACCGCAACGCCCGCTGCAGCAGGTCGACCGCGACCAGCGGCGCCTCGTAGACCAGCGCCGGCGCCCGCACCAGCAGCCAGTCCACCACCCACCCGCCGAAGTGCCCGGCCGAGGCCAGCAACTGCTCGGCCACGTGGTCGACCGGCGCCCCGGCGCGCGCGAGTGCCTGCGCGGCCTGCTCGTGCAGGGCGTTGCGCAGCGCCGCGGGCGTCCTCTCGTACAGCGCCTGCCGCAACACCGGGTGCCGGAACGCGATGCGCGTCCCGGCGTCGCGCAGCACCCCCGCCGCGGCGGCCTCCTCGAGTGGCACCACCAGCTCCGTCACCGGGCGGGCGAGAACGACCGCGAGCCCGTCGACGGAGAACTCGCCGCCCAGCAGCGCCGCCCACCGCAGCACTTCGCGCGTGGGAGCGGAGACCAGGTCCAGGCGTCCGCCGACCGCGGACACCAGCGAGCTGGGCACCCGGTCGAAGGCGTGCTCGCCCACCTCGGCCAGGCCGGTGCCGACGACCACCACCAGCTGCTCGCGCAGCAGGGCGTCCGCGACCTCCCGCACGTACAGCGGGTTGCCGCCCGCCCGCGCGGCGATCTCGCGCAGCGCAGGGCCGGGCGGCGCGCCCACCAGCCGCCCGACGATGTCCGCCACATCCGAGTCACCGAGCGGTGCGGGGTCCAGAACCACGCCACCGGATTCCGAGATCTGGCGCAGGCGGGCCACCTCCGGCCGGTAGGGCACCGGCCGCGCCGCGCCCAGCAGCAGCAGCGGCAGGTGCCGGGTCAGCGCGCCGAGCCGGCGCCACACCTCGATGCTGCTCTCGTCGGCCCACTGGAGGTCGTCCAGCACCAGCACCAGGGGCGCGTCCGCGCACAGCCGCTCCACCAGTGCGACCAGCTTGTCGACGCCGCCCGAGAGCGGGTCGCCGCTCGCGAAGATCGACCCGACGGGCTGCCGCTCGCGCAGTGCCCGCGCCACCTCCGCACGCCGCGGGTCGGTGGCAGCGGGGTCCACGCCCAGGGCGTCCAGCGCGAGCCGGAGCGGGAAGCGGCTGTCCAGCTCGTCCGCCACGGCGTGGGCGGTCTGGTACCCGGCCAGCCCGGCCCGTACCAGTGCGGCGGCCAGCAGCGCCGACTTGCCGATGCCCATCTCGCCCTCCACCCACAGCGTCCCGCCGCGTCCCGCTGACAGGTCGCCGACCGCCCGCGAGATCGCGGCCAGCTCGGCGTGACGGCCCAGCAGGACCGGCTCGTCGAAGGTGCGGGCCACCGGTGCCGACGCGTCCTGCGGTACTGGGCGGGGGTGGTTGGCGGTGGGAGCCCGCGGTGCGGGGCGCGGGGGAGCCGGGGCGGTCCGCGTGCCGCCGAGCACCAGCTGCTGCGCGGCGCGCAGTCCCGGCCCCGGTTCCACGCCCAGCTCGGTCACCAGCACCCGGCGTGCGTCGCGGAACACCTCCAACGCCTCCGCGCCGCGCCCACTGCGGTGCAGTGCCAGCACCAGCAGCTCGTACGCCCGTTCCCGCAGCGGTTCCTCCGCGACCAGCGCGCCGAGGTCCGCGATCACGTCGGTGTGCGTGCCGGTCGCCATGGCCGCCTCGGCGCGCAGCTCCCGCGCGACGGTCCGCTCCGCGGCCAGCTCCCGCCGCCGGGTCTCGGCGAACGGTCCGCTCAAGCCCGCCAGCGCCTCGCCCCGCCACAGCCCCAGCGCCGCGTCGAGCGAGCCCAG
Source organism: Lentzea jiangxiensis (assembly GCF_900104175.1). Lineage (GTDB taxonomy): Bacteria > Actinomycetota > Actinomycetes > Mycobacteriales > Pseudonocardiaceae > Lentzea > Lentzea jiangxiensis. Next base: position 23,713 of record NZ_FNIX01000022.1, on the reverse strand, counting down.
CGCCGCGTCCGCGTCGCCGTCCGCCAGCTGCCGCCGACCCTGCGCCCGCAGCGCGCGGAACTCCGCGAGATCCGAAGCATCCGAGGCCCACCGCAGGCGGTAACCCGACCCGACCGACTCCAGCACCTGCGAGGCCGCCCCGCGCGCCCGGTCCGGCTCCAAAGCCTTGCGCAGCAACGAGATGTAGGTGTGGACGCTGCCCTCCGCGGTGGCCGGCGCGTCCTGCCCCCACACGCCGGCCACCAGGTCGTCCCGCCGCACCGCCGCGCCCGCGCGCAGCGCGAGCATCGCGAACACCGCCTGGGGGCGTGCCGATCCCAGCGACACCTCCCGATCCCCGACCCACGCACGCACCGGCCCCAGCACGACCAACCGCAACGCCGACATCCCGCCCGCCTTCCCGAAGGCTCCTCAGGTCGCGGCGCACGTCCTCCCGCCGCCGCGGCCCGATGCCGGCGCCATCGACCGCGCCGACCCCGATCACCCGTTGGTGCCGCCGTGATCGACGTGCACGTCCTGCCCTTCTCAGGCCACGTGGCGCACCAGCGCTCCGGCCCGACACGCGTCCCACTCCGCGCCGAAACCGCGGTAGACCGCCACGGCCTCCCTCACCGCCGCGTCGGCCGCGGCCCAGTCGCCGCGCCCCGCCAGCAGCGCGGCGCCGTCCTCCAGCGCCTCTGCCAGCTCCACCGGCCGGCCCACCTCCCGGTACCGCGCCACCGCGTCGAGCACGAGGGCCGGGTCGCGGTTCACCAGCCCGCGGCAGCGCAGCGCCACCGCGATGGCCTCGCTCGCCTGGGCGAGCCCGGCCGCGTGTGCCGCCAGGTCGCGGTCATCCGCCAGCAGCGCCAACCGCGTCAGCGGTGGCAGCCACCGCAGGTTGGGCGCCGCACGGCCGGGTGCGAGCACCCCTGTCAGCGCGGCGAGCGCGTCGTCCACCCGTCCGGCGCGTTCGGCGATGGTGGCTTCGGCGGCGGCGCGGAAGTCGTCCAGGAAGTCGTCCCGGCGGCCTGCCAGAGCGCGCAGGTGCCGCAGCGCCACGTCCACCCGGTCCTGGCGGACCGCGACGAGCGCGGCGACGCCGTGGGCGGGAGGTGTCGGACCACGGTCCCGGGGCCACGGGCTCGGCGGCGGCTCACGGTGGCCGTCGACCAGGTCGAGCGCCTCCGCCCAGCGACCCCGCCAGTAGCACTGCGCCACTGCGGCGGGGTGCGGTCGCGTGGCGCGGAGCAGGTCGTCGGCCTCGTCGAGGCGGTCGAGGTGCTGGAGGGTGAGCACCTTGTCACCCACCAGGTCCGCGTGGGCCTCCGGGGTGACGGAGACCGCGAGGGCTTGGTCGACCTGCCGCAACGCCTCGGCGTGGTCGCCGCGGGCTGTCGCGGCCCGCCACAGCCCGCGCCTGGCCTGCGCCACGGTGAAGTTGTCGCGCACCTCCCGCGCCAGCTCCAGCGCCTGGTGTGCGGCGGTCTCGCCCTCGTCCTCGGTCAGCACGTCCGCGGTCAGCGCCTGCAGGCGGGCCCGCCAGACGGGGGGTGTGGCGTGGTCGGCGGCCGCCGACCGCAGCACTTCGGCGGCGTCCGCGGTGCGGCCGTCGCGGTGGTACGAGGCGGCCAGGACCCAGCGCATCTCGGCGATCACGACGTGGTCCCTGGCGCGGGCCAGCGCGTAGCAGGCTTCGGCATCGGCGCGGCGGCCGAGCCCGAACAGCAGGCGGGCCAGCCGGGCAGCGAGCAGTTCGCGATCTCCCACGGGCACGTCCGACTGCGTGACGGCCGACCGCAGCACCGCGACCGCCAGGTCCGGGTCCTGCGCCGCGACCAGCTCGGCGTTGGCGAGCAGCCAGTTCACCACCCAGGGGTCGACCGCGGTCGACGCGGTGGCCAGCTGCCGCGCGACCAGCTCGACCGGCGACCCGGCCGCGGCGAGGGCCTGGGCGGCCTGCCGGTGCAGCGCGGCCCGCACGGCGGCCGGGATGCCCAGGTAGAGGGCGTGGTGAACCAGGTGGTGCCGGAAGGCGAACTCGGCGCCCTCCTCGACCAGGATGCCGGCCGCCATCGCCTCCTCCACAGCGGCGACCAGCTCGCTGACCGGCCGTCCCGCCACGACCGCCGCGTCACCGGGCGCGAACGCGGTGCCCAGCAGCGCGGCCCAGCGCAGCAGGCCCAGTGCTTCCGCCGAGAAGAACGCCAGCCGCCTGGCCAGCGCCGTCACCAGCGATGCCGGCATGTCCTGGCCCGTCACCCGCGCCTCGGCGAGTCCGGCGCGAAACTCGACGGCGTTCTCGCGCACCAGCGCGGAGACCACGTCCTTGACGTAGAGCGGGTTTCCCCCCGCGCATCCGGCGAGCCGGTCCAGGTCCCGGCCGGGTGGGGCGTCCACCAGCCTGGTCACCAGTTCGGTGACCTCTTCGTCCGTCAGCGGTTCGAGGATGATCAGGTCACCGGTGTCCACGACCGCGCGCCGCACCCGCGCCATGTCCTCGCGGTGCGGCACCGGCCGCGTCACCGCGATCAGGAGCAGGGGGAGCCGGTGCGACAGGCGGAGCAGCCGGTGCCACAGCAGCACGCTGGCCTCGTCGGCCCACTGGAAGTCGTCGAGTGCCAGCACCAGCGGGGCTTCCGCGCTCAGCTCGCGCACCAGTTCCACCAGGCGTTCGACGGCGGTGAGCACCGGGTCGCCCACGGCCTGGCGGTCACCGGCCCGGGCCAGCAGGTCGCGGGCCAGCTCGCCACGGCGCGCGTCGGGGGACGCGACCGACACGTTGAGGGCGTCGAGCACCACGCGGAGGGGGAAGCGTCCGCCCAGTTCGTCGGCCGCGGCCCAGGCGACGCGGACCTCCGTGCCGGCCAGGCAGGCGGCCAGCAGGGACGACTTGCCGATACCCGGCTCACCCTCGAGCCACAGGACTCCGCCCCGGCCGGCGGCCACACCGGTCACCGCACGCCGCAGCAGGCCGAGCTCCCTTCGCCGGCCGACGAGGGGAGCCAACGCCTGTCGCGGCCCGCTCGTCGCCCCGCTCTCCGCCGCGGAGGGATCGGCGGAAGACGAGGCTGGGGCTGTCAGGGGAGCCCCGGCCGGTCCGGCTGCAGGTGAGCGGTGGGCCGCCTCGCCCTCCAGCACCCGGCGGTGGGCCTCGCGCAAAGCGTCGCCTGGCTCGATGCCGAGCTTGGTCGCCAGCGCCTGCCGGGCGTCGCGGAACACCTCCAGCGCTTCGGCCTGCCTGCCACCTCGGTGCAGCGCGGACATCAGCAGCGCCCGCAGCCCCTCCCGCAGCGGGTGCTCGACCACCAGCCCGGACAGCTCGGCCACCACGTCGGCGTGCCTGCCCAGCAGCAGCGCCAGTTCGGCGCGCCGCTCCACGGCCGCCAGCCGCAGCTCGTGCAACCGCGACCGCTGGGACTCGGCGAACCGGCCCGGCACGGAGAACAGCGCCTCGCCCTCCCACAGCGCCAGCGCGGCGTCCAGCTCCGCCACCGCCCGCTCAGGGTCGTGCCGCGCCAGGCTCTCCGCCCGCTCGCGGTGCCGGTCGAAGCGGTGGACGTCCACCGCCTCGGGATCCAGGCGGAGCGCGTACCCGGCTCCCGACGAGGTGAGCACCACCCCGGCGGATCGCTTGGACCGTTCCGGCTCCAGCGCCCCGCGCAGCGCGGAGACGTAGGTGTAGAGGCTCGCCTCAGCGGTCGCGGGCGGCGCGTCGCCCCACACCCCGTCGACCAGCTCGTCCTTGGAGACCGCCTCGTTCGCCCGCATCGCGAGCAGGGTGAACACAGCGCGCCTGCGCGCGGTGCCCAGGTCGACCTCAGCGCCGTTGCGCCACGCGCGCACCGGGCCGAGCAGCCTGACCACCAGCGAAGCGGTTGTGCTCATCGACACCGGGACACCCTCCCTGCGGAAATGGGGGCCGAATGGCGGCACGTGCTGATGGTGTATTGCGCCGACTGGTATCGGAGCTTCCCTTTGGTCACTTCATCATGGCAACGTTCCCCGAAGAATGTCTATCGCCCTCTGTCTCAATTGCTGTTTGCGGCGGTCAGAAGCGTGGTAATTCCTGTTTGGATGGTCCTCGGTCGTCTTCGGAGAAGTTTCGAAACTTCCATATTCCCGATCCTGTGGAATCTGTGACTGTGAGGGCGATGGTGGGATCGATGGTCTGAACCTATGGGTTGCTGTGCTCTGCCCGGCTCCCCGGACGGTGCGGCATCGTGGCGTTCGAGGTCCGGCTGTTGTCGAAGCGGTGGAACCGCTCGGCGCTCTCGGCTCGCTGTGGAAATGCCATTTGCGCCCCTGTCGATACTTTGGGTATGTGGACGGGAACCCGTATCTGCATCTGCTGGGCCGTCTATCCGCAGTGATGGCAATCGCGGCTTTCGTTCCTTTCTTCTGCCGCGGATCGCTACTTCGAGCCGAAGGTATCAGTAGCTTCAGTGTTGACTGAAACTTGATACCGGTGGTATTCCCACCGTGTGCAGAGCACAACTGCATACACCCTGGCTCCGGGATCTCCGGTGCTCGCGTCGAATCCCGGAGCGGTTTATTTGAGGGAGGGCCTTCTTCAGGACGCCATCAACGGCTGGCTCGGGCACCTGTTCGACCGGAAGAACCGGGACCGTACCGTCGCGGCGCTGATGGATCCACAAGAACCGGTGATCGAGGCCAGTCGTGCTTCCGCGAAGAAGAGGCTCACTGACGCGGAAGCCAAGTCGACGAGGTTCCAGAACGCCGTCATGGCCGGCGTCGATCCGGCAGTGTTGGTCTAGGTGATCAACGACGCGCAGGCCGAGAGGCTCGCGGCACGGGCTGTCTTGGACAACGTTCAGGCACCGGTCGAGCGGGGGACATCGCCGAGATCTATGCGGCGATCGACTCCATCGGAGATGTCAGTGCGGCGCTGAGAGGCCACGCCCCGACGATTCATGCGCTGTTGAATAGCTCGAACATGGTGTAGAGGGCCAGTTGACACGATCTAATCTTCGTCACTAGGTCCTGCTGACTGGGCCCAAGAAATTTCGCGGCGACCTGTTGGGCACACGCCGATCTGGAGTCAGGACCATCTGCGGCAAGCGCTGCGTGAGTACGAACGGCACTACAACGAGCACGGAACCTGCCGATCACTTGCTGGCGTGGCACCACAAGTATCGCCATGCTCCTTGACCTGCATCGACGTAGTTTTTGACGCGCACACCGTAGCGGTCTGGTCGGTGGCGCCGCGGTGGATGAGCTGGGATCACGGATGAACTTCTCCGGGTGTGCGGTGTGGACGTACCGCGCGGAGGCGTCGACGCCGAGTCCGAACACGCGCATCGGCTGAACTGGATTGGCTGCGTGTGCCGCCTCGTCCAGGATCCGGTCTACGCGAAGTTGGCGGGCGCTGATGCCGAGCAGCCTGAATGGCGCGGTGAGACGGGGCGGCGAGGAGTCGTTCGCTGCTGCCACCGTGAGGCCGCTGAACTCGATCACGTAGTCGACGCATGGTGTGAGCAGCACGAGGAGAACCCCGAAGCACGTCTCCAACGACGACTTCCGCCCGATCGGGCAGCCTCTCCGTCGAGTCGAGGACCGGCAGACGCGCCGCCAAGGCCACGTTCAACCGAGGACACCCAGCAGTGCCGCACCTGCCTGGCGACGCCGAGCAGCACCGAGAGCGTCGCCGCGAGCAGTACGACTGTGTCCGCCACGGCGGCGGCGCCCGCCTTGGACCGTCTTTCGATCCGAGCCGGCCTCTTGCCGGTCGTTCGCCGGTTCTTTGATTCCTCAACGCCACTCCTGAGCCGCGTATGCCGCCGACTGTCCACAATGGATTGCAAAGGATCTTCCCATGTGAACGGATGACGCAGTGTTCGCAGAGCCTTCGCGTCAGCCGCTCATGGGTGTAGCGTTGCGAGCACGTGCCCTGGACCCTGGCGTGGCGTCAGCCGACGAGGGAAGGTTCCATGGAGCGAATCGATATCACCACGACCTTCGACCCGCGGCACGCTCAGGTGAGCCGGTGCCCTGCCGAAGTCTTCGTCGTCACCACGCGGACCGCACCATCCGGAGCGGTCGTGGTCGCCGTGCGCGGCGAGGTGGACATGGCGACCTGCATGGTGGTGCGCGATCAGATCACCGAGCAACTGCGGTTCACCGACCACCTGGTCCTCGACCTCTCCGAGGTGGCCTTCTTCTGCGCGGCCGGTATCACTGTTCTGGTCGTCGTGGGGAAGGCGGCGCAGCTGACGGGTGCCGACCTGTGCGTGGTGGCGCGTACGCGCCAGGTGCGGCTACCCCTGATGATCACCGGGTTGTCAGGTGTTCTGGACCTCCACCTCGACGTCGGCGAGGCGCTGGAGTGCCGGTCCGCCGGTCGGCAGGCGTCACCAGCGTGGCCGCGGCTTGCTGACCCTGGCCAGCCCGGTGACCTCGGGTGACCGCTCGTTGACCAGCCGGGCGACGTCGGACAGCAGCTTGCCGGTGTTGCGGGCGTAGTTCCGCATCAGCGACAAGGCATCCGCGACACGGTTCGACAGGGCGGTCTGGAGCTGCTCGACGACCGACTGGTTCCGCGCGGTCGCGCGCGCCTGGAAAAGGCCGATCGTGGCGACGTTCGCGAAAGACCGCGCCAGTGCCGCGGCCTCGGCGGGCAGTGCACCGGGCGAGGTCCGGAACAGGTTGAGCGAACCGATCACCTCGTCTCGCAGGCGCATCGGCACCGCGTCGACGGCGGTGAACCCGAGCTCGACCGCCGCGGCGGTGAAACGTGGCAGCGTTGTGGCAGCGCACGCAGATCGGGACAACGCACCGTCTGTCCTGAAAGGAAGCACTGGGTTCAGCGCGGGAAGGGTGGTGGCGGGGTCGGTCGCCAGTGGTCGCCAGCCGCCGGGGAACTGGCCGTCGGACAGGCGTCCGGCGTCCTCGTCACCCGCAGGCCGCGTGGTGTGGTCAATTCGACACTGGTGCTGATCGGGCCCGAGATCATCTCGGTGCTCCCGCCTCCGTCCGGGCCAGCCGGGCGGGGTTGCTCACCACTCCGCAGGGGCACCTGGCTCGGTCGGCGATGCACGAGGTCCCCTCGGAACGCTCACTCTACGCCCACGACCGGTGTGCGCCGATCGCATCGGGGTGAAGGACTCACGACTGCGTCACCGGCCCCGCACGAGTTCGAACGCGTTTCTCAGCCCGGCGATCTGCGCACCGCCAGGGCGTCGCCGCGTGTAGACGTCCACCTGGTGGCCGAGCGCGGCCAACGCGGATGCGAGTCCCGTCAGGTGCGAGTTCTGACCACCCGCGCAGGGCTCGTTCTACCCACGACAACGCCGTGCGATCGTCCGCGTCAGGAAGCGGGGCACAGGCGCGGAGCTGTGCACGTCCAGTGGTCGGGTCACACGTCAGCAGGACCAAGCCGCGGCACGAGCAGGTCCTGAGGGCGCAGCTCTCCGACGACGAGTTCACGGGCTACTTCAGCCAGACGACGACCGTTGTTGCGCGCATAGCTCCGTAGCGCGTGGAATGCCTGCTCCATCTCGAGATTGCCGGCGAACGCCAGCACGCCCTTGGCCTGTTCAATGACGACCCGGCTGTTCAGCGCGGTCTGCAGCTGCTCTGTGACGACCTCGCTGCGCCGGATGGCACGTTCCTGCAGGATTCCGATCGTCGCCGTGTCCGCCAAGGCCCGCACGAGCAGCAGGTCTTCTTCGTTGAGCAGACCGGTTTCGCAGCGGAACAGGTTCAACGTGCCGATGGTCTCGCGCCGCAGCCTCATCGGTACCGCGTGCACAGAGGCGAATCCCTCCGAGATGGCGAGCGGCGCAAACCGCGGCCAGCGCTGGATCTTCGTCGACAGGTCTGCGACCAGCACCGCCTCACCACTGCGCACGCAGTCCAGGCACGGGCCTTCACTCGCTTGGAGCTGGAACAGTTCGAGCATCTGGGCCTTGGCTGACGAGTAGGCCATCACCCGCAAGCCACCGCGCTGGTCTGACAACATCAAGCCGCCCGCCGTCGCGTTCAGCAGGTGGACGCAGTGCTCGACCAGCCCGTGCAGCACGTCCACCACGTCGTAGTCGTCCACAAGCGTGTCCGCCAATTCGACGAACGCGTGGAGCAACCGAGATTCCCGCTCTGTTCTGGTCAGTGCGGCACCGCTCATCACCAGCTCCTGTTCTTCTTCGTCCGACGGTAGTGCTGCCAGGACCCGATCGCCATCCACGTCTCGTACACGTTCACTTGCCCAGTTCCAGGGGAGACAGCCGGTGGCTGATGATGTCCTTGGCCACTTCGTCCAGTGACTGGTCCACGACGAAGGCATATCCACGCAGTCTGGACAGCGCTTCCTCCGCGGAGATGTCCAAGGCGGCGAGGACCATGCCGGTCGCCTGGTGCACCTGCTCCCGCCCTGGCGACAGAACGCCCTGCAATCCGTCGGTGCCGTCCGTCTCCCCCAGAAGCACCCCGAGCATCACCACGGCCACGACGTCGACCACCTCCAGCGCCACGGCGAGCTCATCTGCCGACAACCACCCGGGTCGCCGCCGGTAGAGGTCGATCGCGCCGATGCTGATCGCGCCCGCCTGCAGGGGAAACGCGAAGATCGCGCCGATGGGCAGTTGTTTGATGGTCGCCGCGAAGATCGGCCACTGCTGGGCCGATGCCTGAGCCATGTCGGGGACCAGCACGGGCCTGCGAGTCGCGAACGCCTCGAAGCACGGACCCTCACCCAGGCTGAACTGGACACCCTCGATCTGCGCTGCGACCTCGTCGCTGGCGTACAACGTCTCCCGCTCCCGTGGACCGCTCATCGCCGAGACCGAGGCGCCGTCCACCGGCAGCACGTCCACGCACGCGCGAATCACCCGCGCCAGCGCGTCGAGTTTGCTCTCGTTGTCGCGAAGCGCGGCCAAGACCGTCGCTCGGGCGTCACTCAGCGACACGTCAGGTCGATCAGGTTCGTACACCTGTGGTCACACCGCCGGACAACGGCGGGTTCATTGACATCTGGCACCGGATTCCTCCACCACGTCGACAGCTCCAGCCGCTGCTGGACGTAGCGAGGTCTAGGCCCACGTCTTGCGTGACCGCGTCAGGATCAATACGACCAGCTTAGGGTGTGCGCCCGCCGAGCGCCGTTCGGGCTTCGCCAACGGATTCCGGCAACCGCAACAGTCGTCGGACTCCACAGCAAACGACTTCCTCTTCGGGACCCAGCCCACCTCACCAGTCCACATTGGACAAAATCAGTCGAAATGCTTCTCCGCCTGGCAGTCATCCGACTGCGACGCCCGCGCGGACTCAACGGCCGGCAGCTTCGAGGACGACCGCACGGTCGGAACGTCAACGCGGCCTCCACGAGAGTTCGCCACCCCATGTTTCTGGAAACGCGCGCGTCGTGGTGTCGCCCGCCCGCACATGGTTCGCGAGAGCAGTGAAGTGCCTCATTGAGCGCGGCCACCCGTGTGTCGATGAACAGGTGTGTTCGGGGTTACCGCCGAGGAACAGTCCCACGCGGTGGGTGGGCTGCGGTTCTGGCTGCGCCCACCGCGCTGCCAAGAGGTCAGCGGGAGAGGGTGTGCGGGTCGCGGCCGCGAGGGTAGACGTCGTGCTCGCTGATCGTGCCGTCGCGGTCGCGGACGATGTGGTCCACTGCGTGCACGATGGCCATCTCGCGGCCGTTCGTGCGCGCGTCCTCCTTGGTCCGGTGCGTACTGGAGGCGAGGTCGTTCCCGTCCACCTTGTTCTTCCACCGGCCGTCTTCGAAGTACGTCTCGATGTCACCACGCATGGGCTCGCTCCCGTCGGGTCGTGCGGGTCGAGTACCCCAGACGCTGACCGCCACACCGCCTCTCGTCCGCTGATTCGGCACCACCAGGCCGATCTGGTGCACCGCTCGGATCAACACGGCCTCGCCGGGCCGCGGGCTGCAGGATGCTGACGGTGCGGAGCGTTGCCGCTACCAACGCGAGCTGGGTGGAGCGTTCCGAGGCGGTGTCCACGACTCGGCGTTCGATTTCATTGCGGCGCAGGACGTCGGCGAGCAGGCCGGGCAGATCTCGTCGCCGGGCCGGCCCGACCAGTCCTCGTCGCGCAACGTGACGGACGGGACGCCACACACATCCTGGCGGCGCTCGCAGCACGCGGCGATGGAGAGTCCTTCGCACGAGCCGCTGACACGGAGCTCTTCCAGCGATTCCCGGATGCCAACAGCGCGTACCTGCTGTACGCGCACGCGGTACGGGTGCCGTCTCCGCTCGGCTTTCTCGGTGCGAACCGCTACCGGCCCAGTCGCAGACCGGCTGACCTCGGAACGGCGCAGATTCGGTGATCTTCCAGTGCCGCCGCCCACGTCGCAGGAGAGGTGGCTGAAGATCGCGAAGTCACGTGATTTTCGGCAGTACGCCGCTCGAACATTCCTGCGTCGGACCCGTCGGCGGGCGTCCTGAACGCACCAGTTCACATCCACGCTGAGCCGAGGTTCTTCCGCGTCACGGATCACGCGACAGGCAGCTGAAATCCTGCGCTACTCGTGAAACCGAGACTGCGTGAACGGACGATCAGAGGTACGACGGAGTAGCCATTTGGGGGATTGCGGTATCGAACACCCTCAGTGAGGGGGTAGGTTGAACGTCGTTACCCCGGACCTCGGTGACGTGACCTGTTCCACGACAATAGTGGACGCAGACCACGGGCCGAGGTTTTCGCATGAACGGCCCGATGCGCAGACCTTTCTGGCCAGGTGTCCTGTCCGCAGTACGCCTCGGTTTACCGCTGGTGCCTCCGTGCCGCGCGGTCATCGCCGATTTGCTTCAAGAAACGAACTCGTCATGCAACGCATCCGCACCACCCTTCATGCCATGATCGGGGCCACCGTCGTGGCTGCCGGTCTGGTCGCCCTTTCCCCCGTGGCACATGCCGTCACCATTCCGGTGGCGTGCAGCGAGAGCGCTTTGGTCGCGGCGGTGAACCAGGCCAACGGCACCGCCGCCTCGGACACGCTCGTGCTGGCGGGCGGCTGCACCTATCAGTTGACCTCCGCTCACGGTGGCCCGACCACCGGACTGCCGGTGATCACGACCCCGATCCAGTTGATCGGCCCGGCAGTCATCACCCGCTCCTCCGCACTGCCGTTCCGGATCGCCGAAGTCAGCTCGACCGGCAGTCTGACCCTGACCACCTCGGTCGTGTTCACCAACGGCAGTGCCATCGGTGACGGCGGCGGCATACTCAACCGGGGCGCGGTCACCCTCACCGGCAGCAGCCTCGTCGGGAACGTGGCCACGCTCAACGGTGGTGGCCTGGCCAACGCCGACACCGCCTCGGGTGCCGCGCCCGCCGCGACCTTGACCAGGAGCAACGTCACCGGCAACACCGCGCTGCTGCGCGGTGGCGGCATTTACAACGGCCTGCGCGGCACGTTGAGCACCACAGGTGTGTCCGGTAGCCCGCTGTTCATCCTCGACAACACCGGCTCCGAAGGCGGTGGTGTCGCCGCCGTCAACTCCACCGCGACCACCATGACCCAAACCGCTGTCACGGCCAACGCCGCGGTGCGGACGGCCGGTGGTGTCCACCGCCTCGGCGGCACCATGACCACGACCAACTCACCCATCACCGCCAACACCCCCAACAACTGCGTCGGCAGCGTTCCGGCAGTGCCCGGCTGCACCGGCTGACCACCGCGCGGGCGAACCGCACACGACCCAGTAAATGCTCCACTCACCCCCAAGGAGATCTCGTCATGGGAATCATCATCATCGGCGGCCTGATCGACTCCGTCGTCGGCATCGTCAACGGCGCCGTGGCCGGCATCCTCGGTGCCGCTGGCGCGCTCCTCCCATCATCTGATATCGGAGCCCGACCTGAACGACCCCCACCAGGCCTTTGCTGGCTGGTGGGGGTCATGCCGTTTGCAGGTGATTAAAGCAGTGTGAAAACCTCTGCGAACGGGTGTTGCTCAATTTGCGGAATGCATTTTGCCGTCCATGTGCGAAGCCCTCGCCGGTGGCGGCGTCGGTGAGGCTTGACCGCATATGGGTGATCGGCCGCTCTTTTTGTTGCCAGCGGTGTCGAATGCGCGCAAGCTTGGTCGTATCGAGGGGTTGGTTGGTACCGGTGCCCTCATCTTCCGGCATCGGACAATGGCTCCAGACCCCGGTCATCACACCACCTCGCAGGTCCGTGGCGTCAGCTGCGGATTCCTCTTCAAGGGTGGAAGGTTGATCATGAGATCGACAGCACGCATCAGCACGGCAGGCCGGGCCGGCCGGGCCCTCATCGCCTTGGGCACCGCGGCGGGTTTCTCCCTCCTGGTTCCCGCGCAGGCGTTGGCGCTCCCGCCGGGATGCACCCAGAGCGGCGCGAACTTCACCTGCACCGCCGGGATCCCCGCCGGTCAAGTGCTGACCGGGACCACGGGCAACAACATCATCACCATCACCGGCGGTGCCGTGAACGGCACGGTGAACAGCCTTGCCGGTGACGACACCATCAGGGTCACCGGCGTCGCCGGTACGACGGGCACCAACGGCCCGGCAGGCGCCAACGGCAATGCCGGCACTCCTGCGGGAAATGCCGGCGGCAACGGCGGAGCCGGCAATGCCGGCGGCAACGGTGTGGGGGCCACCGGTGTCATCGACGCCGGCGCGGGCACCGACAGAATCGTCGTCATCGGCGGTGCCGGGGGCAACGGGGGCAACGGCGGCCAGGGCGGGGCCGGCTTCGCCTCCGGTGCCGGTGGGGCTGGAGGCAATGGCGGTGTCGGCGGGATCGGTGGTGCCGGTAACGCCGGGAACGTCACCGGTGGCGCCGGCAGCGACACCGTCACCCTCACCGCGGGCAGGGGCGGCAACGGCGGCCTCGGCGGCCTCGGCGGTAACAGCGGCCTCGTCGCCGGTGGCGCGGGCGCAGGGGGCATCGGTGGCGCGGGCGCGGCCGGTGGCGTCGGGAACTCCGGAACCTTCTCCGCCGACCTCGTCGACGCCGGTCTGGACAGCGTGACCGCCAACGGCGGTGCCGGTGGTACCGGTGCGGCCGGTGGTGTGGGTGGCTGCGGTCACGGCGGTGGCGCCGGGGGTGTGGGCGGTGCCGGTGGCGCAGGTGGGATCGGGAACTCCGGGACCATCAGCGGCGGTGCCGGTGCCGACACGCTCAAGGCCAACGGCGGACTCGGTGGCAACGGTGGCGTCGGCGGCAAGGGCGGCAACGGCCTGGCGGCCGTTCAGCCCGGTGGCGCCGGGGGTGTGGGCGGTGCCGGTGGCGCAGGCGGGATCGGGAACTCCGGCACCCTCACCGGCGGAACCGGTGTCGACACCATCACCGGCACTGGCGGCAAGGGCGGCAACGGTGCCGGCGGCGGCAACGGTGGCACCGGCTGCAGCGGCCCCGGCGGTCCCGGGGGCCTCGGCGGTGCCGCGGGTGCCGGCGGTCCCGGGAACTCCGGAACCATCAACGACGGACTCGACACCATCACCACCCCGTCGGGCGCCAGCGGCCTCGCGGGCGGCAACGGCGTCGCCGGGATCGACAACGGCGGCATCTGCACCTGCTGACCGGCGGTGTGGGCGGGCAGCGGCAACACCGGCTGCAACGGTGTTGCCGCTGCCGTCGGCGATCCGGAGAAGCCGAAGCTGCCAGCGACTCCGTCCACAACCCGTCATCGTGGCTGACACCGCTCACGTCCACGTCTTGGGCGCCTTGTCTTCTCGACGTGACCGGCCACCCCTCTGCCGATGCGTTTCACGGCGTTCTCGGAGCGGCCCAGGACGGGAACACCCGACCCTCGCCTCGTTCGGTGGCTTCATGCGGTGAGGAGCTCGGCTATGTTCGGCAGTAGTCGGTTCTCACCGACGAATGCAGCCCCTCGCGGAGTCGGCGGCCTGCCAGCCGCCGAGCCTCGGGGGTGTGACCGTCCCGGACCCCAGCGGCAACCAAGGCGGCGATGCGCGTCTCGACGCGATCCGCAGACGGGTGGGGGAGGGGCGGTTGATGCTCGACGTGTCAGCCGCTGAGCACGTGCGGCGCAGGCTGTTGCGTGGCGCTGGGTGAACTGCACAACCTCGCCGGCTGGGCGTGCTTCGACACCGGTCTGGCCGATAGCACCCGCGTGCACTTCGCCCAGGCGCTCGTGCTCACCGGGTGGAGCCGGCACAACGGCCTGGTGGCCATTCCCGTGGCTCGACGGCCGAGGCGGTGGGCGGTGGGTGTGAAGGCTGGGTTCGTCCTGGATCACTACGGCGAGGAGTGACCGGAATGGCACGAATCGGCATCTCGACACACTCGCGGTGATCAACGAGATCGCCATGCCCGACCACGAGCCCGTCGACGTTCGCCATGTGCGCCTTGCCTGCCGGACCGGTCTCGACGCGGCCGGTGTCGCTGTCTACCTGCTCGGTACCGCGCAACCGCTCGAAGTCGTCGGAGCTGTCGGTGACGACATCGCCGAGCTCCAGGCGGCGGTGGGTGAGGGGCCTGTGTCGGAGGCTCTGAGGCAGAACCGACCGGTGTTCGCACCCGATCTGACGGACGGGTGGAGCGCGCAGCGCTGGCCCGTGTTCGCCTCGGCCGCGGCCACCGCAGGAGTGCGGCGATCTTCGTGTTCCCCCTGACACCGGGCGCGATCGCACTGGACGCCTTGGAGATCTGCCGGGATGTCGACGGCCCGCTGCCGGCGGATGCGCTCGCGGACACGGCGACGGCACTGTTGCTCGGCCGGTCCGCGGTGCCGGCGGCGCGGGTCGGCGGCGACCTGTGGGCCACCGAGCCGGAACGTCGCTGGGGCGTGGTGCACCGGGCCACCGGAATGGTGTCGGTGCAGCTCGACATCGATCTCGGTGCGGCATTCCTGAGATCGCGAGCGCCCGCGTCTGTCACCGGCCTGATTCTGTCGGAGGTGGCGGCCGACGTGGTCGCGCGCAGACTGAGATTCACCCCGGACCCCGACCCTGAGGAACAGAGGTGAGTCACGTGTTGGACCGGCGGATCACTGAGACCTTCGTCGAGCTGGCGGACACGCTCGTGCTGCGGTTCGACGCCATCGACTTCCTGCACACCCTAACCGGACGCTGCGTCGAGCTGCTCGAGGTGGACGCGGTCGGCATCCTGCTGGCCGACCAGCGCGGTGCGCTGAACCTGGTGGCCGCGTCCACCGAACAGGCCCGCATGCTGGAACTGTTCCAGCTGCAGGACGAGGAAGGCCCCTGCCTGGACTGCTTCCACACCGGACAGCCCGTGGCGTGCGCCGACCTGGAGCAGGAGCCGCAGCGCTGGCCCCGGTTCACGGTCGCGGCGCGCGAACTGGGGTTCTCGGCCGTCCACGCGCTGCCTATGCGGCTGCGCGAGCAGATCGTCGGCGCGCTGAACCTGTTCCGGATCTCGCCCTGCGCCATCCCGCAGGACGCGGTGGAGCTGGCCCAGTCCTTCGCCAACGTCGCGACGATCAGCATCCTCCAGGTGCGGGCGCTGCGGCACAGCGAGATGGTCACCGAGCAACTGCAGAACGCACTCAACAGCCGCATCGTCATCGAGCAGGCGAAAGGCATCCTGACCGAGCGCCTGCGGGTCGATGTCGCGGACGCGTTCTCCCTGATGCGCACCCACGCCCGCAACAGCAACCAGCTCCTGTCGGAGGTTGCGCAGCAGGTCGTGTCGCGATCACCGGAGATCACCGAGCTGATCAGGGACCGCAGGACCCGACGCCCGTGAAAGCGGGCGCACAGTCCACCGGCGTAAGTGCGACGTAGCCGAAAGCACTTCGCGCGCCGGAAGCCGGAGGCGCTGTCCTCGGTGTTCCCCGGAAACGGTCGCCGTATGGCCGGACGGGAGTGAATGGACACGATGCCGAGCCAGTCTTGTGGTCGTGCTGGCGCTCGGCGGCATGCCCAACCGTTGACCGTGCTCGTCGCGTCATTTCCGGCGACCGAACTCGGTTGAGGAGTCACACTCGCGAAGCGCACCGACCTTCACCCGGCACGACGCCCACCTGGAAGGCACCTACAACGAGGTCTGCTCTTCGACCGGCCAGGACGCGGACGGACTGCGGGCGTAGTTCCGGCAGTTTTCGTTCCCCGGCGGTATTCCCACCCACGTCGCGCCCGAGACACCCGGTCTCATCCATGGGGTGGCGAGCTCGGCTACGTCCTGGTGCACGCCCGCGGTGCGGCGTTCGACGACCTGGACCTGCTGGTGCTGTGGGTTGTGGGGGGACGGGGAAGGAGAACCGGCCCGCTGGGGCAAGCCGGCATTCGAACGGGCTGTCCTCCTGAGACCGGCAGAGCAGACTCGCGGAGCTCGGACCGGAACGAATGCCGCCCAGCCCGGGCCCGGACCGGGTTGTGCGGCTGCTGGGGCAGCCGCACAACCCGCTGGTCCTGGTCCTTCGCAACCGTTCTGCTCGCCGCCGCACTCCGCGAGACCATCGACGCCTTTGTCGGGTTCGCCGTCATCGGGTCGATGCGATCATCGGCTTTCTGCTGTCACGGTCAACGGAGCACGGCGATCGAGAGCTGCATCCGCTCGGGTAGCGCACGTGGCTCATCGAAAAGCGGATTGCTACCTGATTCTGCTCGTACGATCGTGCACGCATCACTCAGCCGAAGCTGCGCGACGAGCACAGAATCAACTCGTCAGGCGGGTGGCTTGTGGCGTGCTCGGCAGGAGGCAGGTGTAGCTCAGGGGGAGCAGGCTGACGAACGTTCCTCCGGCTCCGGTGCAGATGCTGCGGGCTTCCTGGGCGCGGCGGTTGGCGGGGTTGAGGGGGTTGAACAGGCAGACGTAGCCCACCGGGTTCACGGTGAGGGTGAGCACGCCGCCGGTCGCGATGCACAGCTCGGTCGCGTTGCCCGTGCCCGAGCCCGGTCCCGATCCCGGCGGGGTGCTCGTGTTCTCGCAGCTCGCGTGGATGTCGGGGTCCGGTGCGGGTCCCTGGCAGTTGTCGGTGCCGAGGCCGCCGTCAAGGCTGTCCTGGCTGCCGTCGTTGGAGGCGCCGATGAGCGTGTCGTTCCCGGCGCTTCCCGAGATGGTGTCGATGCCCAGACCGCCGGTGAGGGTGTCGTCGCCCGTGCCGCCGGTGAGGGTGTCGTTCCCGTCGCCACCGTTGATCGTGTCGTTGAAGTCTGAGCCGGTGATGGTGTCGTTGCCGCCGTTGCCGTTGATCGTCTTGGCGGGGTTCGTGCCGCCGCAGTCGATCGTGTCGTTGCCGGGACTTCCGGTCACGACCGTGTCGGTTTGGGTCACGCCGGCGCTCACGACGCAGTTGACGGCGGCATGGGCGGTCGATGGGGCTACCGACCACAAGGCCGGGACCGCGAGTACTCCGGCCACCGCGGCGACGATCACCCGGCGGATCTGACTCTGTTGAATCTTCATGTCATCATTCCCGAACAGAATTGTTCATAGTCGCACGGCGCGGACGCGCCAGCGGGAGATACAAGAGCCGCACACGGGAAACCTCGCCAAAGGGTGCCGTGCGGCGAATCGGTCACCAAAAAACCTCGGCTCGTGTACTGTGTCCGCGAGGTCGCGGAGCAAGTCACGTCACCGAGGTCCGGGGTAACAACACACAATCTACCACTTCACCTGTGGTGGCGATACCCGCAGTCTTCCAAATTGTCATATCGTAATGATTTTTAACATCGACACCGCCGCGTGACGGCTGTTCAAGTCCATGTGAACCGCATATTTCCACTTCTCTTGGAATTTATGTCGTCTCATAATTTTTGTGAATAGCCGAGGAAGATCTCCGGATGTGCGTTCTTGATATTGGCTTCGCTGTGGATCCGCTTGCTGGATTTCAGGCAGTTGTCTCCGTGGTGCGTGACTGGTCATGCCACGTGGGACATGGCGGGTGTGGGGTGCCGGAACTCCGCACTCGTACGCTGAGCTGCGGTGATCAGGTTCTGTGGTCCTGCGGACATGATCGCGGGCGTGGCGCTGCGACTGTTGTGCTTCGTCTTTGTCCAGCTGCGTGGTTGGCTGTTTCTGCTCGGTCGGTCTTCGGCGGCCAAGGACGTCGAGTCGCTGGTGTTGCGGCACGAAGTCGCGGTGTTGCGTCGAGGTCGGCGTCGTCCGCGGTTGGATTGGGCTGATCGTGCGGTGTCGGCCGCGTTGGTGCAGCGGTTACCGGTGTGGCTGCGAGAGCACCGGTTGGTGCCCGGACACCGTGCTGCGTGGCGTCGGCGCCTGGTCGCCAAGAAGTGGACCCTGCCCGAACCGGACTGGGCGACCGCGGGTCGATGAGACGCGGCGAGCATGCTGGCGTGCGGCTTCTTATGACGCTTGACGATCGTGCGAACGACTTTCGATTCCTGGTTCGTGATGGGGCGGGCCAGTTCGCGGCGTCGTTTGATTCTGTTCTCGGTGACGCCGCCATCGACGTCGTGAAGATTCCGCCGCGATGTCCGCGGGCCTACACCGGCGAAATCGGCTCATCTTCGTCGTAGATCGCGTCCTCGGCTCCGTCGAACTCCTGGAACCACACGCATCGGCGGGAGATCCACTTCAGCGACTGTCCAGCTCGGACGCGGGCTCACTGCCTGCCGTGTCCACGGCAGACCGAAAGCACCACTGCATTCGGATAACCCGCTCGCCACCCGCCAACCGGGTCACCATCAAGACGTGTACCCGCAGTACCCCCTGGGGCTTGTCCTCGGTACGTACCGTCGGTGCCGCGGACAACAGTCGAGAGGTCCGCGAGCTACTCACCTCGCGGCGGGCGAAGATCACCCCCCGAGCAGGCAGGGAAGCCTTCCGGTTCCCTCGGCCTCCGTCACCTCGGCGTCCGTCCCCACGTCGTTGTCAGGCAGCAGCATCGCGCCGTGCTTGCATCCGGATCCTGTGGGCATCCGCCATCGGCGCGGTCGTGCGCGGTACTCAACGTTCGGGCGATGACAAGGTGCTGGTCTCGGTGGCTGCCCAGGAAGCGAGCAGCGACAGCGCCTGGGCGGTCGGCGAATCGGGTTCGGCGGTGTAGATCGTCATGACGAGGTCCGGCTCGGCCCGCAGTTCCATGCTCTCGTACGCCAGTTCGAGGTCCCCGACGACGTGGTGGTGAAAGGTTTTCATGCCGGTGCCGTGGATGCGGACGTTGTGAGCGCCCCAGCGGCGGCGGAACTCGTCGCTGCGGGTGGACAGCTCGCCCACGAGGTCGTGCAGGCCTTTGTCGTGCGGATCGACGCCGGCGGCGGTGCGCAGATTCGCCACGAGCATGTCGGCGGCGAGGTTCCAGTTCGGGTAGAACCGGCGCGCGAGGGGCTCGAGGAAAGTGAACCGGCCGAAGTTCGGTACACCGGCTGAGTCGGTGTAGACGTCGCTGTACATCGCGCGGCCGAGCAGGTTCGCGGCGAGCAGGTCCTGGCGCAGGTTCACCACGATCGCCGGGGCGGTGACGCTGTCGAGCGACCATTGCAGGCTGGGCCGGATCGTGCGTTGTTTCGGCTTGCGGGTCGGGCGCAACAGCGCGCCGCTGCCGTTGGCCTGCTGTGCCAGGCGCAGCAGGTGGGCGCGCTCGGCGTCGTCCAATTGCAAGGCGCGAGCCACGGCCTCCAGCACACCGGGGGAGACCCCCGCGAGCTGACCGCGCTCGAGTTTGGCGTAGTACTCCACGCTCATCCCGGCCAGCGAGGCCACCTCGGTGCGGCGCAGCCCAGGGACGCGGCGCTGCCCCGCGGTCGGAAGGCCGGCCTGCTCGGGCGTGACCTTGGCACGCCGCGACGTGAGGAAGTCGTGCACTTCGGCTCGGTTGTTCACGGTCTCGACCGTACGACGCATCCCGCCGAACTGGGATGTACTGCCGGTACACCTATGGCTGGTGTCTTCTTGGTGCCGCCCGCAGCGGGTTTGCTCAGACACATGCCCTCACTGATCTCCGCGCCGGCGTCGCCGGTCGACAGGGGCGTGTCCGGCCCGGTGCGTCGCCAGGCGCGGCTCACCGCCGGCCTGGTCGCCACCGTGATCTTCCTGACCGCGATCGCGCCGCTGGCCACCGACATGTACGTGCCGGCGTTCCCCCGCGTCGCGGGGGACCTGTCCGCGACGGCGACGCAGGTCCAGCTGACCCTGACCACCTTCTTCGTCGGCATGGCCCTCGGACAGCTCATCGGCGGCCCGGTGTCCGACCAGCACGGCCGGCGGCGGCTGCTGATCGCCTCCATCGTCGTCATGACGGCCGCCTCGATCGTGTGCGCCCTCACCCCCTCCATCGCGGTCATGATGGCGGGGCGCTTCCTGCAGGGCTTCGCCGGCGGCTGGGCCATGGTCATCGGCCGGGCCGTCATCGTCGACCTCGCCCGCGGCGCCCGGCTGGTGCGCATCCTGAACGTCATCGCGGCCGTCGGCGGCATCGCGCCGATCGTCGGGCCGCTGCTCGGCGCGGTCATCCTGCAGCTGTCGCACTGGCGAATGTCGTTCTGGGCCGTCGCGGCCATGGGCGTCGCGATGACCCTCGCCGTACTGGCGGCCGTACCGGAGACGCTGCCGGTCGAACACCGGCACGGCGGCGGCCTGCGAGCGTTCATGACCAACGGACGGCACGTGCTGCGCCAGCGCCGCTACATCGGATACGTACTGGTCAGCGGGTCAGCGATGGGTGCGGTGTTCGCCTACGTGGCGACCTCGGCGTTCGTGCTGCAATCGATGAACGGAATGTCTCCGGTCGCGTACTCGGCCGACTTCGCCGCCAACGCCGCCGGCATGACGATCGCCGCGCTGATCGCAGCCCGGCTCGCCGGACGCGTCGCGACACGCAAGGTCATCGCCGCCGGACAGGTCGCCGCCCTGCTCGCCGGCGTGGCGATGCTCGCCGGTGCGCTGTGGTGGGACACCCCGCTGCCGCTGGCCATCCTCTGCTTCGCCGTGCTCATGACCGCGCAAGGCCTCATCGGCCCCAACGGCGGCGCACTCGCCTCCGCGGAGGTACCCGAGCACCCCGGCACCGGCTCGGCGGTCCTCGGCTTCGTCCAGTGGACCGCCGCCGGCGTCATCGCCCCGATCGCCGGACTCGGCGGCGAGCACACCGCGGTGCCGATGGCCCTGCTGATGATCACATGCGTCGCGCTGTCCATGGTGGGCCTGCTCATCCTCGCCCGTCCGGCGAAAACGTCCCCCGCACCAACCGGCGCCGTCGGCTGAACAGCCACCGCTGCCACACCACCGACCGTCGTGCCTTTTCCCACCAATCGAATGTGAGGACCACTTTCATGGAACGCCGCAAAGCGCTCGGGCTGTTCGCTGCGACCGCCGCCTCCTTCACGGTTCTGCCCTCCCTCGGCGCGGGGACCAGCCTCGCCGAAGACGCCACAGGACAGGGCATGGGCGGCTACACCTTCGCGCTGGACAAGAACGTCAAGCGGACCTCGGTGCGGTTCAAGAACCGCTACGGCATCCAGGTCGCCGCAGACCTCTACGTGCCGAAGAACGCCAGGGGCAAGCTGCCGGCCCTGGTGGTCAGCGGACCGTTCGGCGCGGTCAAAGAACAGTCCTCGGGCCTCTACGCCAACGAGTTCGCCCGCCGCGGCTACGTCGCCCTCGCCTTCGACCCCTCCTACACCGGCGAGAGCGGCGGTGCGGTGCGCGATGTGGCCTCGCCCGACACCTACACCGAGGACTACAGCGCCGCCGTCGACTTCGTCGGCCTGCAGAAGATCGTCGACCGCGACCGGATCGGCCCGCAGGCCATCTGCGGCCTGAGCGGCATGGCACTCACCGCGGCGGCTGCGGACAGCCGCATCAAGGCCGTCGCCGCGACCTCGATGTACGACATGTCGCGCAGCATGTCCCGCGGACACCAGGACTACTACACCCGTGAGCAGCGCCAGAAGGTCGTGGACCACCTCAGCCGGCAGCGCTGGATCGACGCCGAGAACAGCACTTGCGCGCGGCTCTCCCACGAGGTCCCCTTCGACCAGAACGGCGACGTCGCCCCCTCTGGCACCGTCCTGCCCAAGACCCTCCCACCGGACGCCGACCCGATCACGAGGATCTTCTTCGACTACTACCGCACCGAACGCGGCTACCACCCGCGCTCGATCAACTCCACCACCGCCTGGACCGCCACTACGCCGATGTCGTTCTTCGCCTTCCCGCTGATGACCGACCTCGACATGCTGGCGCCCCGCAAGGCCCTTCTGGTGGCCGGTGCCGACGCGCACTCCCGCTACTACTCCGAGGACGTCCAGGCGATGGCCCCCGGCACCGTCGACCTCATGATCGTCCCGGGCGCGAACCACGTCGACCTCTACGACCGCAAGGACATCATCCCCTTCGACAGGCTCGACGAGTTCTTCACCACGAACCT
Source organism: Lentzea jiangxiensis (assembly GCF_900104175.1). GTDB lineage: Bacteria > Actinomycetota > Actinomycetes > Mycobacteriales > Pseudonocardiaceae > Lentzea > Lentzea jiangxiensis. Next base: position 1,461 of record NZ_FNIX01000022.1, on the reverse strand, counting down.
CGCCTGACCGGCACGTGGCCCCCCGGCAGCCCGGGACCGGCATCGGCCTGCCGGGAGCCCATGGCGAAAAGCACCCCGGGCCTGCCGTCTGACAGCGCGGAACTTCGTTGCCATCAATGACAACCCGTCCGACACGTCGCCGCGAGCGGGCTCACCTCACATGGATAGGGAGATGCTCATGCCGGCCTCACGCGCGGTCGCCCGCGCAGTCCTGCTGACGGTCGCCGGAGTGACCGCTGCCGGTTGCGGTGGAACACCATCGACCTCATCCGGCAGCGCTCAGGACGCGGACCGCTCATCGACAGCCGCAGCGTCGCAGCCAGGCGGCACCTCCCGCGACGCGGACTCCTCTCCTCACCAGGAAGAGCAGATGAAGATGCAGATCACCATCGGCGACCAGCGCCTCCAGGCCACGATCTTCGACAGCGCCGCCGGCCGTGACCTCATCACCCAGCTACCCTTGACCATCGACATGGTCGATCACGGCTCGGTGGAGAAAACCGGACCACTGCCCGCGCCGCTGTCACGGGACGGCCAACCAGACGGCGCAGACCCCGACATCGGGGATGTCGGGTACTACGCACCCGGCAACGATCTCGTCTTCTACTACGGCGACCAGTCCTACTACTCCGGCATCGTGATCATCGGACGCCTGGACGGCGACGCCGCCAACCTCATCGCCGATCTGGATGGCGCCATCACAGCGACTGCCGAAGTCCACACCGGCTGAACCATCCTGCCCGCAACGGCAGGAGAAGCGATGAACGCCACCTACGACTTCCCCGAACAGGCCGCTGTTTACCGGCGCCATCGTCAACTGCTACTCACTCGGCGAGCTCGTCGGTCGGATCTGCTGCACGAGTGGGTGACAGTGGTGACCTGCCCCACCGGAAGGGTTCCAGTCGTTGTGGCTAACTGGCAGCGGTGATGGTGTCGTGGTCAGAGCGTAGTTCGTACTCGATTGGGGTGAGATAGCCGAGGGCGGAGTGCCGTCGGCGGCGGTTGTGGAAGATCTCGATGTAGTCGAAGATCGCGTTGGCCAGCTCCACGCGGGTCTTCCATCGTTGGCGGTTCAGTAGCTCGATCTGCATCGATGACCAGAAGGATTCCATCATCGCGTTGTCGAGGCCGTCGCCGACGCTTCCGAAGGACGGCAGCAGACCGGCTGAGCGGATCTTGTCGCCGAAGACCCAGGAGGTGAACTGGGTTCCGTGATCGGCGTGGACGATGCCGCCGGGCGCGGGGCGCCGGTTGCGAATGGCCATATCGAGCGCGTTGACGACCAGGGTTGAGTCCTGTGTGGAGTCAATCGACCAGCCCACGATCCGACGGCTAAACGCGTCCAGAACCGCGGCGCAGTAGAGCCATCCTTCTCTCGTCCTGTGTTGAGTGATGTCGGTGACCCACAGTTCGTTCGGTTTCAGCCGGTGGAACTTGCGGTTCACCAGGTCGCCGGCGGTG
>NZ_FNIX01000043.1 GCF_900104175.1 Lentzea jiangxiensis | reverse complement strand
CCGGTCGAGGAGACCGTGGCGTTGCAGAACGCGCGCAGCCGCAGGAACGTGACCGAAGGTCTCAGTGCCGAGGACACGGCCGGCCAGCTCGCGGGCAAGCCATCCGACCCGAAGGCCTGATCTTCGGCTTGAAGCACCGAAAGGCCCCCGTGGACTTCCACGGGGGCCTTCGCTGTCCGGGGTGGTTCGCCGGTGGCGGTGCTGCTCCGCCGCTGGCTCGCCGGTCCTACTGAGCGTCGTCGAGACCGATCGAGAACGCGGCTTCGTCATCGCGCTTCGAGTAGCTGCGGAACGCGATGTGCGTGTCGGTGTTCAGCACGCCGGCGACCTTGCTGATCTTGCCGGGCACCAGCGCGGCGAGGTCCTCGTGCTTGCTGACGCGCACCAGCGCGATCAGGTCCACGTCACCGGCGCAGGAGTACACCTCGGTGACTCCGTCGATGTCGGCGATCTCCTGCGCGGCCTCGGGGATGCGTTCGGCGGCGGCCTGGATCAGCACGATGGCGGTGACCACGGCGTCCTCCTCGGGTCTGGGCTCCGGTGTCTCAAGCACCCGTAGTCTGCCCTACCGGCTGATCATCGGCGTGGAGACGTCGCCTCTCACCCGTTGCACAACCGAACACATCGCTTTGCCGACAAACCTACTGATATATCGGCTACCGTCACCTCCCTGACCTGCACCAACGACTCCTTGTGCAAAAGACGTTTGCGGACGTCCGCAAACGTCTTTTGCATAAGGGCGTGGCGGAGAGAGAGCAAGTGCGGGTGCGGAGCGGGTCGCGACGAGGTCGAGAGCCAGGTTTCGGGCATGGCCGAACGCGACGACAGCAATGGGTCAGAGCGAGGCGAGCTGACCTCGCGGAACCCTTGCAACAGCGCCTTTCACTCCACAGCAAACAATCCTTGCAAAGGGCAGCCGGGAGTGCGGCTCAGTGCCAGCGGTCGTGGATGGGCCGGGCTCCTGCGGCCTGCTCCGCCCACGGCAGCCAGGCCGCGGCGGCACCGGCGGGGGACGACCACGGTTCGTCGGCGTACACCAGGCGGGTGCCGGCCTGGTCGAGCCAGCGCAGCACCACGCCGGTCTCTTCCGGCGGTGCGCCCCGGAGCGGGCCGGGGGTGGGAATGACCGTCTCGGCGGAGGCGACGAGGGCGTCGACCACCGGCATCGGACGGGTGCCGCGGCGGGCGACGCCGGCGGAGGCGAGGCGGCCGTAGCGGACCACTGAGAACTCCCAGCCGCCGTCGCGGTCGGGGCGGGCGGCGACCAGCTGGGGGAGTGCGGCGAGGGCGGCCAGGCGCTGGGCGCGGTCCAGGGACCGGACGAGGCCTGCCAGGCGGTCGCGGTGGCGGGCGGCCTCCTCGAACCGCTCTGCCGTGGCCAGGCCGCCCAACTGGTCGACGAGGGTGCGCAGGGGTGCGGCGCTGCGGCCCACGACCAGATCGCGCACCGCCACCACGGCGGGGGAGTACTCCTCGACCGTCTGCCGGCCCGCGCACGGGGCCTTGCAGCGGTCCAGCTCGGCCAGGGCGCAGGGGGAGGCGCGCTGGTTCGTCGCCGGGATCTTGATCGTGCACGAGCGCAGGGGTACGGCGTCGAGCAGGGCGTCGGCCACCGCCTCGGCCGCCTTCCTGGTGCGGAACGGGCCCAGGGCGCCCTCTCGCGGGGTCTTCACCAGCGACATCCGCGGGAACGGCTCGTCCGTCAGGACCAGCCACCAGGCGTGGTGCGGGTTCTTCGAGCGCCGGTTGTACGCGGGGCGGTGTGCGCGTAAGAGCCGGAGCTCGCGCACCTCGGCTTCCAGGGAGTGCGCGCACTCCACGGCGTCGACGCGGACGGCGAGGGCGACCATCTCGCGCAGCCTTCGCCGGCCTTCGCTGGCGGTGAAGTACTGCCGGACGCGGCGGCGCAGGTCTGAGGCCGTGCCGACGTACAGCACCTCCTCCTTCGGGCCGCGGAACAGGTACACGCCCGGTGTGGAGGGCAGGTGCGCGGCCAGGGAGCGCTTGCGGCGTTGTTCGGGGGTGACCTCCGGCAGGTACGCGAGAAGTTCTTCGAGGGAGTGCACGCCCACGTTGCCGACGCGTTCCAGCAGCGCGTGCAGCACCTCGACGGTCGTGCGGGCGTCGGCCAGCGCGCGGTGCGTCGGCTTGGTCTGCGTGTGGAACAGGTCGGAGAGCGCGGACAGGCGGCACGACGGCGCCTCGTCGCGGCTCAGGACGCGCCGGGCGAGTTTGACCGTGCAGACCACCGACGGCTTCGGCCAGCAGTAGCCGTGCCGTTCGCAGGCCGCCTTCATGAACCCGGTGTCGAAGCCCGAGTTGTGCGCCACCAGCACCGCACCGGCCGCGAACTCCAGGAACGCGGGCAGCACTGTCTTGATCGTGGGCGCGCCCGTCACCATCAGCTGCGTGATCCCGGTCAGCTGCGCCACCATCGGCGGGATGCCGCGTTCGGGGTCGACGAGCGTCGCGAACTCGCCGAGCACCTCGCCGCCGCGCACCTTCACCGCGCCGATCTCGGTGATCGCGTCCTCCTCGGCGCTCCCTCCCGTCGTCTCCAGGTCGAAGACGACGAACGTCGTGTCGCGCAGGGGCGTCCCGAGTTCGTCGAAGGACAGTTGTCCGGTCACGGCGCCGACGTTAGCGACGGGGTCTGACAATTTTCGGAGGTGGTCGTGCGCGGCCGCGCGACCTGCGGTTGCTCCATTGGAGTGGTGTGCCGGTGATCTTTGCCTGATCGTTGTTCCGAAGGGCGGACACGTCCGTGCGCTGCTCGAGTACCGGGGCTCTAGCCTGTGGGGGTGCCAGACCCGATGCCCGAGCCAGAGTTCGACCAGCCTGCCGACGAGGCAGGTGAGCCCGCAGATGAATCCACTGTGGACTGGTCGGCCCTGCCGGAGCCGTTGCGGGTGAGGCTCGCGGAGCTGGGCGCGGACGCGCTGGGCGAGATGGCGAAGGTCGACGTGCCTCAGCACCTGCGGCCCGTGGCGAAGTTCGCCCCCACCAAACGCGCCAGGCTCGGCGGCACGCAGGTCGTGGCCGGCCTGCGGAACTCGGCGAACTTCCGCACCGCGGTGGTCGAGTGGCTGCGCAAGAACAGGCCGTCGACGCTGGAGGTGACGTCACCGGACCCGGTGACCGCCGCGGCGGCCGCGGTGCTGACCGGGGACGAGGTCGCTCCGCACTACGTGGAACTGGTGTCGCGGCGGGTCGGCGACGCGACGCTGCGGGCCGAACGGGACGCCGCCGTGCTCCGCGCCGAACGGCTGGAAGGCGAGCTGGACCGGCTGAGGGCCGAACGCACCCAGCTCGACGGCGCCGCCGAACGCGTCCGCGCGGACGCCGAGGTCGAGCTCGAACGCCTGCGCAAGCGGTTGCGCGAGCAGGGCGTGAAGCTGCGCGAGGCCAAGGACGCCGCCGCGGCCGCGGCCGCCGAGGTCGAGAAGATCCGGCAACGCACCGCGGACGAGGTCAAGCGCCTGACCGCCGAACGCGACCGCGAACGCGAACGGGCCGAGACCGAGCGCGGCAAAGCACAGCGGGCGATCGCGGACGCCGAGGTCGCGCGTCAGTCCGCCCGCGAGGCCCGCCAAGCGGACGAGGTGCGGCTCGCGCTGCTCGTCGACACCCTCGACGGCGCCGTGACGGGCCTGCGCCGCGAACTCGCCTTGGGAGGCACAGGACCACGTCCCGCCGACCTCGTGCGCGGCGCCAGCGCGTCGCAGGGGACCGTGGGCCGCGTGGAGGACCCGGCGGCGCTGGACCGGCTGCTGGCGTTGCCGGCGGTGCACCTGGTGGTCGACGGCTACAACGTCACGAAGACCGGCTATCCGGAGTTGTCGCTGTCGGACCAGCGCGATCGGCTCGTGCACCAGCTGGCGGTGCTCGCGGCGCGCACGGGTGCCGAGGTGACGCTGGTGTTCGACGGCGCCGGTGTGGTGGCCGTGCCCGCGGCGGCGCCTCGGGGCGTGCGCGTCCTCTTCAGCGATCCCGGTGTTCTGGCCGATGACGTGATCCGGGCGCTGGTCACCGCGGAACCCGAGGGGCGCCCCGTGGTGGTCGTGACGTCGGATCGGGCGGTCGCGGACTCGGTGCGCCGCCGCGGCGCGCACCCGGTGCCGTCCGCCGTGTTGCTGGCCCGTCTCGGGCGCGTTTGACCACCCGGTAGCCTGACGCCGTCGATCTTGACGGTCTTGTTCTGGCGAGGGGGATCGGCGACCTCATGTCGCGCAAGTTCACCCGTGGTTTCCTGGTTCTGGCCCTCCTGCTCCCGATCACACCGGCCGTGTCCCTGGCGGCGCAGCCGGCTGATCCCGCACGCGCCTACGCCGATCTGACAGCGCAGGCCACGAAGCTCAACGAGGAAGTGCTGCGCGCGCAGGAGGACCTGGTGCAGCGCAAGGCCGAGCTCGACCGCGCGACCGCGACGGTGGTCGCGGCGCAGCAGATCGAGCGGCAGGCCAAGCGCGACGAGGACGACTTCCGCCAGCAGGTCGACCTCATCACCCAGGCGTCGTTCGAGGGCGCCCGGTTCAACCAGCTCTCGGCACTGCTCGTCGCGGACTCGCAGCAGGACTTCCTGAACCGCCTGGAGATGATGCGGATCCTCGCCACCGACAGGGCGGAGTCGCTCGCGCGGCTGTCCGGCGCGGTCGAGAAGGCCCGCCAGGCGCACCACGTGGCGGAGACCGCGCGCACCCGTGCCGCGGAGACCACCGCGGCGGCCGAGAAGCTGAAGGCCGACCTGGACGGGCGGAACCAGGCGCTGCAGGCGCAGATCGGGGAGGTGCGGTCGGCGCTGACGCGACTGCCGGCGCCGGTCGTGCGGCAGCTGCGCGATCCGGGTGACCGGTCGGCGGTCAGCGTGCCCGGCGGCACCGCGGGCCTCGCCCTCACCTTCGCGCTGGCGCAGCGCGGCGACGACTACAGGTACGGCTCCACCGGCCCCGACCAGTGGGACTGCGCCGGGCTGACGATGAAGGCGTACGCGGCGGCGAGGGTCTCGATCCCGCGCACCTCCGGCGGGCAGGCCGGGGTCGGGCGTGCCGTGTCGCGCAGCGAGGTCCGCGGCGGCGACCTGATCATCTACTACTCGAGCCGCTCGCACGTCGCCATGGCCGTCGACAACACGCGCGCCGTACACGCCTCGACCGAGGGTCAGCCGGTGAAGATCGCACCGATCGACGCCATCGGGCCGATCGCGGTGATCCGGCGCATCGAGGGCTAGCGTTGCGCCGGTGAAGCACCTCCGGACGTTGCTGGCGGTCACCGTCGCCCTGACGTTCCTGCTGGGCCTCACCGTTGCAACACGACCCGATGAGTTGCGGTCGACCGAAACCGATCGTTGCAAAGAGGCCGTGCTGACGGTCTCGTCGGGCACTGTGACCAGTAGTTCCTGCGATGACGAACTCGCCTCGCGGGTGGCGGCGTCGCTCGACGAGTCGGTGCGCAGCGTTGCCGATATATTGGATATTTCCTGGGTGCGACGAGCGGATGTGGTCGTTCCGGCGACGGACGCCGAGTTGGTGTCGCTCGTCGGGCCTGCGTTCGCGGACATGGCCGGCGTCGCGATCCGCGACGGTGCCGGGCAGCGCGTGGTGCTCAACCGGACGCGGGCCTCGGCGCTGTCGGACCTGGAACTGCGGGTGCTGCTGCGGCACGAGATCACGCACGTCGCGACGCGCGACCTGACGTCGGACTCGGCGCCGCTGTGGCTCGTGGAGGGCTTCGCGGACTGGGTGGCGTTCCACGGGCTCGGGCTGTCGCTGCGCCAAGCCGCGCCGTTGCTCTCGTCGGACGTCTCGGCGGTGCCGACCGACTTCAGCGGACCCGGCCGCGACCTCGCCTACCAGCAGGCGTACTCGATCATGGTGTACCTGGAGTCCGGGCTGGGGGAGCGCGGCGTCGTGGACTTCTACCTGCGCAACGGGGTGAGGTCCGCGGTGGACCTGAGCGCGGCCGACTTGGCGGGCTGGCGTGAGTTCTTGAAAACGAGCATCGGATAGCGTTGCGCCCGTGCGCCGAACCCTGTTGGTGACCAACGACTTCCCGCCCCGCCCCGGTGGCATCCAGTCCTACCTGCACGCTCTGGCGACACGGCTGCCCGCGGACTCCCTCGTCGTGTACGCGCCGAAGTGGAAGGGCGCGCGGGAGTTCGACGCCGAGCAGCCGTTCCCGGTGGTGCGGCACCCCACGTCGCTGATGCTGCCGACGCCGGACGTCCTGTCCCGCGCACGGGACATCGCCCGCGCCGAGTCGTGCGAGGCCTCCTGGTTCGGCGCGGCGGCTCCGCTGGCGTTGCTGGCGCCGTCGCTCGGGCTGAGCCGCGCCGTCGCGTGCACGCACGGGCACGAGGTGGGCTGGTCGATGCTGCCGGTGGCGCGGCAGGCGTTGCGCGCCATCGGGTCCGGTGTGGACGTCGTGACCTACGTCAGCCGCTACACGCGCTCCCGGTTCTCGGCGGCGTTCGGTCCCATGGCGGCGTTGGAACACCTTCCGTCCGGTGTGGACACCGAGCTGTACCGGCCGGATCCCGCGGCTCGGGCGGAGATGCGCAAGCGGTACGGCTTGGGCGACCGGCCGGTGGTCGTGTGCGTGTCGCGCCTGGTGCCGCGCAAGGGGCAGGACGTCCTGATCCGCGCGCTGCCGCTGATCCAGCGCACGGTGCCGGACGCCGCCCTGCTGATCGTGGGCGGCGGGCCGTACCGGGGGACGCTCGAGAAGCTGGCCGCCGGGTCGCGCGACGTCGTGCTGACCGGCTCGGTGCCGTGGGAGGAACTGCCCGCGCACTACAACGCCGGCGACGTCTTCGCGATGCCGTGCCGCACGCGCGGCCGCGGCCTCGACGTCGAGGGGCTCGGCATCGTCTACCTGGAGGCCTCGGCGACCGGGCTGCCCGTGGTGGCCGGACGCTCCGGCGGTGCGCCGGAGACCGTGCGCGACGGCATCACCGGCAACATCGTCGACGGCCGCGATGTCGAGAACGTCGCCGAGCGGGTCGCCTCCCTGCTGGCCGACCCCGGGACGGCGGCCAAGATGGGCCGCGCCGGCCGGGAGTGGGTCAGCGACCACTGGCGCTGGGACCAGCTCGCCCAGCGCCTCGAAGGTCTCATCGGCTGACTGACATCCCCTGCCCGATACATCGCTGCTGGTCGGTGAGCGGATCGTCGAGCAACAGAAGACAACCTTGTCATCCGACAAGAAGGCCCGCGGCACATCGCGGCTGATGTCGTGGATGTCGGTCGAACTCAGATCAGCTCACGGGCTTGGTTCTCCAATGCGCGCAGACCGAGTTCGGCGCCGCGGCGCACCGCCTGCTCGGCAGCGGACGCCGAGTCGGCCGGACGGCCGAGATCGCGCAACACCGCCGCCAGTCCGATCAACGCCCGCACCTCACCGGAGGCGTACCCGATGCGCCGCGCCGTCGCCAGCGCCTGCTCGAACAGCTCCGCCGCGCCGTCGAGGTCGGACAGCGCGCGGCGGACCTCGCCGAGCGTGATTCGCGACGACGTCGCCACCTGGGGATCGCCACCGTCGGCCACGAGCGCCAGGGCCCGGGTCGCCAGGGCGAGGGCGGCTGGGGCGTCACCGGACGTGAGTTCGAGGGCGGCGAGGTTCTCCAGGGCCTCGGCCTCGCCCGCGGGGACGTTGCCGATGTCGAGGGCGCGTTCGAGGTGGCCGCGCGCCTCGTCCAGACGGCCCTGCAAGCGCAGGGCCATGCCGACGTAGGTGTGGCTGTCGGCGGTCGGTGCGAGCGCCAGCGCCTGCGAGAAGTGCTCGACGGCGCCGTCGAGCTCGCCCAGTTCCACGGCGAGCTGGCCCAGGTTGTAGAGGCCGGTGCTGACGAGGTCCGCCGAGCGCAGCATCTCCAGGCAGCGGACCAGGGCCTCCTTGGCGGCGACCAGGTCTCCGGAGCGGCGGTGCACGAGGCTGAGGTTGTTGAGCACGCTCGCCTCGGCGTCCCCGTCGCCCAGCTCCCGGTACAGCTCCAGGGCGTGTTCGTGGTGTTCCACCGACCGCGCGTAGTCGCCGAGCCGCAGGTAGAGGGTGCCGAAGTTGGTGTGCATGGCCGCCTCGGCCGCGCGGTGGCCGGACGCCCGGGCCGCTTGCAGGCCGTGGTGCGCCGTCGCGAGCCATTCGCCGACGTGGTGGCCGATCCACAGGTAGCCGCGCAGGGCGTCGGCGAGCTGCCAGGCCATCTCGGCGGGGCCGTGGTCAGCGGCGTGCCGGATGGCGGCGATCAGGTTCGGGCGTTCCGCGTCGAGCCACGCCAGCGCGTCGGCCGAGGTCGAGATGCGCGGCGCCGGGCCTGCCGCCGACGAGGGCAGCCGCACGATGCCGGGATAGAGCAGTTCCGCGCAACGCTCGACGCCGCGCACGTAATGGTTGAGCAGGGCGTTCCAGGCGTTCCGCTGCTCGGCGGGACTGTCGTTCTCCTCGCGCGACACGACGGCGTAGCGCATCAGCTCGTCGTGGAAGCGGTAGCGGCCGGGGGCGGCGAGCACGACCAGCTCGGCGATGGCCAGCACGGTCAGCAGGCCCTCGGCGTCGACGTCGGCCAGGGCCGAGGCGGCCTCCGGCGTGAAGTCCGGTCCCGGCACCAGCGACAGCAGCCGGAACAACCGCTGCGGCGCGGGCGGCAGCGCGGCGTAGGCCAGCTCGATCGGCGAGCCGGTGATCGTCACCTCGTCCCGTCCCGCCAGGTAGGCCGCCGCCACCCGCAGCGCCAGCGGCAGGTGGCCGCAGCGGGAGGCCAGCTCGGCGTGGTCGCCGGGGCCGAGCAGCCTCGTCAGCAACGACGCCGACTCCGCGGCGTCGAACACGTCCACCGGCACGGTCCGGGCGCCGTTCATGGCGATCAGGCCGCGCAGGTCGTCCCTGGACGTCACGACCACCCGGCACGACGCCGTCCCCGGCAGCAGCGGCCGCACCTGGTCCGGAGCGGAGGCGTTGTCGAGCACCAGCAGCATCCGCCGGCCCGCGAGCAACGACCGCAGCACCGTGCTCCGCTCGTCCGGGTCCGGCGGGATCTCGTCCGGCGGCACCCCGAGCGCCCGCAAGAACCGCGACAGCACGTCCAGCCCCTCCGCGGGCGGTCCCGGCGAGTAGCCGCGCAGGTCGACGTAGAGCTGCCCGTCCGGGAACCGGTCGCGCAGCAGGTGCGCCACGTGCACCGCCAGCGTCGTCTTGCCGACCCCCGGCTGCCCCGCCAGCGTCACGATCGGCACCGACCCCGTGACCAGCTCGGTGATCCGCTCGACGTGCCGGTCGCGGCCCGTGAAGTCCGCGATGTCGTCCGGCAGCCGCATCGGGGACGGCGGCGCGCGTTCCGGTTCGCGCGCGACCACCGGCGCCGCCAGCTCCGGCGAGCCCACGAGGATCGCCTGGTGCAACGACCGCAGCTCGGCGGACGGGTCGATGCCCAGCTGCTCGTCCAGCGTCCGGTCGAGCTGCCGGAACGCCTCCAGCGCCTCCGCCTGCCTGCTGCTGCGGTACAGCGCGAGCATCAGCTGCGCCCAGAAGCGTTCGCGCAACGGGTGGTCGCGGGTCAGCGCGAACAGCTCCGGCACCAGGTCCGCGTAGGTGCCGAGCGCCAGCTCCACGTCGATCCGCTGCTCGTGCACCGTCATCAGCAGCTCGGTGAGCCGCGGCGCGTGTTCCGAGTACAACGTCTCCGACGGCACGTCCGACAGCACCGGCCCGCGCCACAGCTCCAGCGCCTCGGCAAACGCTTTCCGCGCCGTGACCAGGTCGGACGACGACACGGCCGCACGCCCGCGAGCAGCCGCGTCAGCGAACAGGTGGGCGTCCACGGCAAGGGGGTCGACCCGCATCCAGTAGCCGTCCGCGGCCGTCCGGATCAACGACGGGTCACCCAAGGCCGCGCGCAGGCGCATGACGTACGTCTGCAACGTCCCCCGTGTGCGCGCGGGCGGTGTGTCCCCCCATACGTGCCCGACGAGTTCCGTCACGGGCACCACGCGGTTCGGCCGCAGCAGCAACGCCGCCAGCAACGCCCGGTGCTTGCCCGCCCTGAGCACCACCGAGGAGCCGTCCAGGCGCACCTCCATCGGGCCGAGCAGCCGGAACTGCGGACCCGAAGCCATTGCTTTCCCCTCGCGCGAGCCGGATGATCCCCGTCTGCCGGACAGCCTATTGGCGCGCTGTCGCGCAGTGACATCGGCGCGTCAGCGATACGTCAGCGCCGTACGGCAATCTTCCTCATGTCCCGGTCGGGGGGCCGGGGCAACACACTTCTCGGGTTCTGCGGAGCTCTCCGCGGATCACGATCGCTGGGGGTCGAAAGGCCCAGGAGCTCTCTCTCAGCTCCTGGGCCTTTCGCGTACTTCAGACCACTTACTTCGCGTAGATCGCGTCGATGTCCGACGCGTAGGTCGTCGCCACGACGGAGCGCTTCAGCTTCAGCGACGGCGTCATCTCACCACCGGCCTCGGTGAAGTCGACGGGCAGCACGCGGAACCTGCGGATCGCCTCCGCCTTCGACACCGACAGGTTCGCGTCGTCCACCACGGCCTGGATCTCGGCCAGCAGGTCCGGGTCCTCGACCAGGTCGGGGACCTCGGCCGACGCCGGCTTGCCGTGCGACTCCTTCCACGCCGGGAAGAACTCCGGGTCGATCGTGATCAGCGCGCCGATGAACGGCTGCTTGTCGCCGACGACCATGCACTGCGAGATCAGGGGGTGCGCCCGGATCCGGTCCTCGAGCTGCGCGGGGGAGACGTTCTTGCCACCGGCGGTGACGATGATCTCCTTCTTGCGGCCCGTGATCTTGAGGAACCCGTCGCCGTCGATCTCGCCGATGTCGCCGGTGTGGAACCAGCCGTCCTCGAGGGCCTCCTTGGTGGCCTCCTCGTTGTTCCAGTAGCCGGTGAAGACGATGTCGCCCTTGATGAGGATCTCGCCGTCCTCGGCGATGCGCACCGACGTGCCGGGCACCGGCAGGCCGACCGTGCCGACCTTCTCCTGGCCGGGGAACGTCACGCACGCCGCCGCCGACGTCTCGGTCAGGCCGTAGCCCTCGTAGACCGGGATGCCCGCGCCGCGGAAGAAGTGCGACAGGCGGGCACCCAGCGGCGCGCCACCCGACACGGCCGCCATCGCGCGGCCTCCGAGCGCTGCGCGCAGCTTCGCGAACACCAGCTTGTCGAACACGGCGTGCTTGATTCGCAGCCCGAGGCCGGGACCGCCGTTGTCGAGCGCGGTGCTGTACGCGACCGACGTCGCCTCGGCGGCGTCGAAGATCTTGCCCTTGCCGCCGGCGTGCGCCTTCTGCTTCGCGCCGTTGTAGACCTTCTCGAACACGCGCGGCACCGCGACGACGAACGTCGGGCGGAACTGGCCGAGGTCCTCGACGAGGTTCTTCACGTCCGCGGTGTGGCCGAGCGTCACGCGCGAGTAGACGCACGCCAGCGCCAGGGCACGCGCCAGGATGTGCGCGAGCGGCAGGAACAGCAGCAGCGAGTTGCCCGCCGTGAGGATCTCGGGGAACCGCGACAGCGCCGACCGCACCTCGGACAGCAGGTTGCGGTGCGTCAGCGTGCAGCCCTTGGGGCGCCCGGTCGTGCCGGACGTGTAGACCAGCGTGGCCGTGTGGTCGGCTTTGGCCTGCGCACGGCGCTCGTGCACCTGCTCGTCGGTGATCTCGGCGCCCAGCGCGGTCAGCTCGTCGACCGCGGCGGCACCGCCCTCGATCTGCCACACGTGGCGCAGCTCCGGGAGCTTGCCGACGACCTCGTCGACCAGCGCGCGGTGCTGCGCCGCCTCGACGAACACGGCCTTCGCGCCGGAGTCGGACAGGATCCACTCGATCTGGTCCGCCGACGACGTCTCGTAGATGGGCACCACGACGCCGCCCGCCGCCCAGATGGCGAAGTCGAGCAGCGACCACTCGTAGCGCGTCTTGGACACCAGCCCGACCCGGTCACCGAGCTCCAGACCGGCGGCGACCATGCCCTTCGCGACGGCCATCACCTGCGCGGCGAAGTCACGCGCGGTGATGTCCACCCAGGTGCCGTCGACCTGCCTGCGGAAGCTGACGGCGTTGCCGAAGCGCTCCGCGTTGGCCCACACCATGTCGGTGAGGTTCTCCTCCGGAGCCACAGCGGCGGTGGCGGGGACGCTGAACTCGCGCACGTCAACCTCCGTACGGTGAAATGTTACTGGTGGGGAAACCTAGCGTGTGATTCCGGCGATACAAAGGCGGGTACGCCCTTCCGTTACCTTTTGTCCTCATGGCCAGCGTGGACGTCGTCGACGAGACTTTCCTGGCGGTACCACCCGGAGTGGTCGCCGCCGCCTTCGCCTCGCCCGCGTCGTGGCGGGCGTTCTGGCCGGACCTGGACCTGGACGTCTACGCGAACCGCGGCGACGAGGGACTGCGCTGGACGGTCGGCGGAGCGCTCGTCGGCACGATGGAGGTCTGGCTCGAGCCCGTGCTCGACGGCACCGTCCTGCACTACTTCCTCCGCGCTGATCCGGCCGCCGGGCCGCTCGCCCCGCGCGGCGCCCGCCGCGAGGTGCAGCGCCGCCAGCTCGACGCGAAGTCCGTCGCACTGGGGCTGAAGCTGACGCTGGAGGACGGTCGTCCCGCCGGCTGCCCGCCGGCGGGGTGATCTTGCCAAGTCGTCAACTAAGTTGGAACCGTGCGGGTTCACGTGGTCTCGGATGTGCACGGCAACGCGGAGGCGCTGGCGCGCGCCGGTGACGGGGCCGACGCGCTCGTCGTGCTCGGCGACCTGATCGACTTCGTCGACTACCACGACCACTCCAAGGGCATCCTCGGGCGCGTCTTCGGGCCGGAGAAGGTCGGGGTCTTCGCCGAGCTCCGCCGCGGCACCCGGCGCGCGGACACGGCGAGCTACATCAGGTCGCTGTGGGACGGCCTCGCCGACGCCCGTTCCGTCGTGGAAGAAGCGGTGCTGGAGCAGTACGACGCGTTGTTCAGCGCCATGTCCGCGCCGACGTACGCGACACCGGGCAATGTGGACAACCCGCACCTGTGGCCGCGGTTCGCCGGGGCGGGCGTGCACGTGCTCGACGGCGAGGCCACCGAGATCGGCGGGCTGAGGTTCGGCTTCGCGGGCGGCGGGCTGATGGTGCCCGGACTGGTCCGCAACCCCAACGCGCCGTGGCACCCGTACCTGCGCACGGAGGAGGACATGGCGGCCGCGCTGGAGCGGATGGGGCGGGTCGACGTGCTGTGCACGCACATCCCGCCGTCGGTCGCCGAACTGACGTACGACGTCGTCGCGCGCCGCCCGGAATGGGGCTCGCGGGCCGCGCTGGACAAGATCGTCCGCGAACGTCCGCGCTGGTCGGTGTTCGGGCACGTGCACCAGCCACTGGCCAGGCGCGTGCGCGTCGGTCGCACCGAGTGCGTCAACGTCGGCCACTTCCAGCGCAGCGGCAAGCCTCACGTCCTGAACTGGTAGCCACGCGAGTAACCTCCACGTCCATGGCCGACGAGTCCACTCAGTCCATCGTCATCGACGCTCCGCCTGAGAAGATCATGGCGATCATCGCGGACTTCCCGTCGTACCCGGACTGGGCGAACGGGATGAAGGAGGTCGAGGTCCTCGGCACCCGCCCCGACGGCCGTGCCGAGCAGGTGCGGTTCGCGATCGACCAGGGCCCCGTCAAGGACGAGTACACCCTGGAGTACGACTGGGCCCCCGACGGCCTGTCGGTGAAGTGGGAACTCGTCAAGGGCACCATGCAGAAGGCCCAGCAGGGCAGCTACGTGCTGGCGCCGTCCGGCACCGGCACCAAGGTCACCTACACGCTGTCGGTGCAGCTCGTGATCCCGATGATCGGCTTGTTCCGCCGCAAGGCCGAGAAGATGATCCTCGACACCGCGCTCAAGGAGCTCAAGAAGCGCGCGGAGAAGGCGGCTTGAGCCGGGTCCTGCTCTTCACCGGCAAGGGCGGGGTCGGCAAGACGACGCTGTCGGCCGCGACCGCCGCCTCGCTGGCCGCCCACGGCCGCAAGGCGCTCGTGGTCTCCACCGACCCCGCGCACTCCCTGGGCGACGCGCTCGGCGTGCGCCTGGGCGCCGAACCGTCCGAAGTGGACGAATCGGGCGGCCTGTTCGCCTGCCAGATCGATCCCCGCGGCCTCGTCGACGAGGCGTGGGGCGAGCTGCGCGGGCACCTGCGGACGGTCCTCGCGGGCGCCGGTGTCGACGAGCTCGACGCCGAGGAGCTGACGGTCCTGCCGGGTGTCGAGGAGCTCCTCGCGCTCGCGGAGGTGCGGCGGCTCGCGTCGTCCGGGCCGTGGGAGGTCGTGGTCGTCGACTGCGGGCCGACCGCGGAGACGCTGCGGCTGCTGTCGCTGCCCGAGGCGTTCGCCGGCTACCTCGAACGGCTCTTCCCGACCCATCGGCGCGTCGTGCGCGGCCTGCTCGCGGGGGTCGCGGGCACCGGCACGGTCGAGAAGTGGGACGCGACGGCGGATGCGCTGAGCAGGCTCGCCGAACGGCTGGACGCGCTGCGCTCGATGCTCGCCGACTCCGAGTCCTGCTCGGTGCGGCTGGTGCTCACCCCCGAGCGCGTCGTCGCCGCCGAGACCCGCCGCACCCTGACGGCGCTGGCGCTGCAGGGGATCCGGGTCGACAGCGTCATCGCGAACCGGCTGGTGCCCTCACCGGGTGCCGCGCGCGGTGCGGCGGCGACCTGGCTGCGCACGCGCCGCCAGGAGCAGGACGCGGTGCTGGCCGAGCTGACCGGGATCGGCGAGATCCGCACGGTCGACCACCGCGCGGCCGAACCCGTCGGCGTCCCCGCGCTGCTGGAGGTCGCCGCGCAGCTCTACGGCGACGAGGACCCGTTGCCCGGCGCCGCGGTGCCGGAGTCGCTGCTCGAGGTGTCGGGCAGCGGGCGCGGCCTCGACGCCCGGTACTCGCTGCGGATCGCGCTGCCGTTGTCCGACGACACGGACCTGGACCTCGCACGCGTGGACGACGACCTCGCCCTGACCGTCGACGGCCGGCGTCGCCTCGTGGCGCTGCCGTCGTTGCTGAGGCGCTGCATCGTCATCGGTGCGGAGATGGACTCGGGCGGCGTGATGGTGGAGTTCCGCCCCGACCCGTCCCTCTGGCGCTGACCGTGGCGCTGATCAGGAGCTCGTAGATGACCCAGGACAACACCGGCAAGCTCGCCGAGGAGCTGCGGCTGCTCGTCGACACGGCCGCCGAGCGGATGCAGCCGTGGCTGCAGCGCGTCGCCGAGGCGGGCGACGGCTCGCACACGCCCGAGACGTGCGGCTGGTGCCCGTTGTGCAACGGCGTGGCGCTGCTGCGCGGCGACCGCTCCGAACTGGCCGCGAAGGCCGCCGAGCACGCGGCGGGCCTGGTCGCGGTGCTGCGCGCCGCCCTGCGCGAGCCCGGCGCCCCGCCCGAGCACGCGGCGGACGAACCGGCTCCCGAGACCGGGCAGCGCGTGCAGCACATCAAGGTCGTCAGGAAGACCGACTAGTGCTCACGGTCGGAGTGGACATCGGGGGCACCAGCGTGCGCGCCGGCGTCGTGGACCCGCGTGGCTCGGTGCTGGACACCTCGCGCGCACCGACGCCCGCGGACGAGCGCGCCCTCGAAGACGCGATCGTCGCCGCCGTGCAGGAGGTCGCGGCCCGGCACCCGGTGAACGCCGTCGGCCTCGCCGTGGCGGGCTTCATCGCCTCGGACCGCCGCACGGTCCGCTTCGCGCCGCACCTGGCGTGGCGGCAGGTCGACGTCGCGGACCGCATGAGCGACCGGCTCGGCATGCCCGTGGTGCTCGAGCACGACGCGAACGCGGCGGCGTTCGCCGAACACCGCTTCGGTGCGGCCCGAGGCGCTCGCACGGCCGTGCTGGTGGCCATCGGCACCGGCATCGGCGCCGCGCTCCTGCTCGACGGCGAGCTCTTCCGCGGCGCGCACGGCGTCGCCCCCGAACTGGGCCACCTGCGGGTCGTCCCGGACGGCCGCCCCTGCCCGTGCGGCAAGAACGGCTGCTGGGAGCGCTACTGCAGCGGAACGGCCCTGAGCGCCACCGCCGTCGAACTGCTGGCCAAGCACCCCGGCGTCTCCACCGTGCTGGCCCGCGAGGCCGCCGGTGACTCCCGCGCCGTGACCGGCCGCCGGGTGGCCGGGGCTGCTCGGGACGGCGACCCGCTCGCCAAGCGGGCGATGGCCGAGCTCGCCAAGTGGCTCGGCGAGGGCCTTGCGCTCGTCGCCGACGTCTACGACCCCGAGGTCATCGTGATCGGGGGAGGGGTGTCGACGTCGGCGCCGCTGTTCCTCGACGACGCCCGCGAGCGGTACGCGTCCGTGGTGACCGGGGCGGGCCACCGCCCGCTGGCGAGGATCCGCACCGCGCAGCTCGGCGACGACGCCGGCATCGTGGGCGCGGCGACGCTCGCCCGCGAGATGGCCGCCCGGGCACAGGCGACCGGGAACCACTCGCTCCACTAGTTCCCGACGGGGTCGTGGCCCCAGTTCATGAGCGAGTAGCGCCAGCGGCTCTCCTCCACGTCGCCGTCCGGCCGCTGGGCGAGGTGCCGGTGGACGTAGCCGACGACCTTGCGCATGTGCTGGTAGTCGCTGTCGGTCAGGTCGTCGCGCTTCGTCTTCAGCAGGTCGACGATGCGGCGGCCCGACGCGTGCCCGGTCGACTCGCCGGAGGACTTGTCCCCGACCTGCTGCGACTCGTCGGTGCCGAGCCACTTCTCCAGCTTCGAGGCGGTCATGTTGACCGCGTCGGCGAAGTCCTTCCGGGTCTGCTCCCGCTCCGCGTCGTTCACGGTGGTCCTCCCGCTCGAATGGGTTCGTCCGGGTGGGGGTACCCCGCGACCATGACGAAGCATCCTCTGAAGCCCGGTGACGAGGTCGAGTGGTCGAGCCACGGCTCGACGACGCACGGCGAGGTCAAGGAGGAGATCACGACCGAGAAGCAGGCCGCGGGGCGCAAGGTGAAGGCCTCGGAGGAGGAGCCCCAGTACCGCGTGGAGAGCGCGAAGAGCGGCAGGGACGCGGTGCACAAGCCGGAGGCGTTGCGGAAGAAGAACTGAGCGTTCGCGGCGGACGTCCGGGCGTTGTTCGCCCACCGCGAACACTCGTACGAGGGGTCGCTAGCGGCCGAGCAGGCGCAGGATGCGCGGACGGCGGCGCTTGGCCACGTCCTTCTTGCCGAGGGTCGCCATGGCGCGGGCCATCATCAGGTGCTGCATCTGGTCCATGTCCGACACGGTAGGCATGACCGAATCGTTATCTGAAGGTTTGAGTGGCCGTTATCACGTCGTTACCGTCCGGTCGTGACGCGTCACACCTGGGCGCCGTCGTCCCACCCGGAGTCCGGCGGCGGCGTGTTGCGCATGCGCAGGATGAGCCAGCCGACACCCGAGCAGAGCGCCACCAGCGACAGCGGCGTGCCGATGCTCGACTGCAGCCCGAAGATGCCGGGCGCGACGAGCAGGAGGATGCCGAGCACGAACAGGCCGAGCGCCGCGAAGGTCGAGGCGCGCAGCACGGGGAGCGGCGGCGGCTCCGGCGGGACGTAGTGGTCGTCGTCGGCCGGATCGCGGGGTTCGGGCTCCTCATCGACGTCGGCGGGGATGTCGCCGGCCTCGTCGTCACGGGCCTCGGGCCGGCCCTGCTTGGAGTCCTCGGGGCTCGCCTCGTCGAGGTCCAGCCAGTTCTTGCCGACCCCGTCCCGTTCGAGACCCGCGACGATTTCGGCAAAGAGCTCGTCGACGTTCTCCGGGCCGTCGGTCGAGTCGCGCCGGGCGTTCATCCAGAGCCTCTCCACGTGCCGCAACCCTCTGACCCCTCATCGTTGCACGGGCGGGTTGTGTTGCGGGGTGCGGCAGTCGGCTCAGTCACGTCGTCCGGCGGACGGTGACTCCCGGCCCCAGGATTCGTTGTGTGAGGTGCGGTCGGCTCCGTAGGCTGGTCGCCGGGATCAAGGTTCGGTGTCTAGGGAGGCGCTTCCCGCTGTGCTGTACTGGATCATGAAGCACGTCCTCCTGGGACCGATCTTGCGGCTGTTCTTCCAGCCCAAGATCATCGAGGGCGCCGAGAACATCCCCAAGGAGGGCGGCGCGATCCTGGCGAGCAACCACCTCGCCGTCTCCGACTCCTTCTTCCTGCCGCTGATGCTGTCCCGGCGGGTCACCTTCCCCGCCAAGATCGAGTACTTCACCGGCACGGGGTTCAAGGGCAGGCTGCAGAAGTGGTTCTTCTCCGGCGTCGGCCAGGTGCCGATCGACCGGTCCAGCGCGTCCGCCGCGCAGGGAGCGCTCGACACCGGCGTGCGGATCGTGCGCGAGGGCAAGCTGCTCGGCATCTACCCCGAGGGCACCCGTTCGCCCGACGCGCGCCTGTACAAGGGCAAGGTCGGCGTCGCGTGGATCGCCCTGGAGTCCGGTGCGCCGGTCATCCCCGTGGCGATGTTCGGCACGGACAAGGCGAACCCCATCGGCTCGAGGATGTGGAAGCCGTACCCGATCCGGATCAAGATCGGCAAGCCGCTCGACTTCTCCCGCTACGAGGGCCTGTCCGGCGACAGGTTCGTGCTGCGGTCGATCACCGACGAGATCATGTACGCCCTGATGGAGCTCTCCGGCCAGGAGTACGTCGACGTCTACGCGGCCAAAGCCAAGGAGCAGACCGCCGACGTGCCGGAACAGGGCGGCAAGGGCGACCGGGTGCCCGAGAAGAAGGCGAGCTGAGCGCACCCCTAGGGTGTCGCGGTGCGGTTTTTCTACGACTGTGAGTTCATCGAGGACGGGCTGACCATCGACCTCGTGTCCATCGGTGTGGTCGACGAGGAAGGCCGCGAGTTCTACGCCGTGTCCACCGAGTTCGACCCCGATCGCGCGGGGCCGTGGGTGCGGCAGAACGTCCTCAACCAGCTGCCCTCGCCCGCGAACAGGGCGTGGCGCAGCCGCGAGCGCATCCGCGAGGACCTGCTCGACTTCCTCGGCGCCCGCGACGCCGCACGCGACGAGATCGAGCTGTGGGCCTGGTTCGCCGCCTACGACCACGTGGCGCTGGCGCAGCTGTGGGGTGCCATGCCGGCGTTGCCGCGCGCCCTGCCCCGGTTCACGCGGGACCTGCGGCAGCGCTGGGACGACGTCGGCCGCCCCAAGCTGCCGGCCCCGCCCGCCGACGCCCACGACGCCCTCGCCGACGCCCGGCACAACCTCGCGCGGTGGAAGGTGATCGAGGAACACCGCAGGAAAATCGGCTTTCCCGTCCGGTAAGTGAGACCCCCCGTTGCTGCACCGATACAGCTCGTGAAAGTCTGCGTGACACAGAACACGAGAGATGGGGAAGCAGATGCGCATCGGTGTGCTCACTGGCGGTGGTGACTGCCCCGGTCTGAACGCCGTGATCCGGGCCGTGGTCCGCAAGGGCATCAAGGCACACGGCTGGGAGATCGTCGGGTTCCGCAACGGGTGGCAGGGCCCGATCGAGAACCTCACCAAGTCGATCGACCTCGCGGACGTCGAGGAGATCCTGACCCGCGGTGGCACGATCCTGGGCTCGTCGCGCACGAACCCCTACAAGGTCGAGGGCGGTGTCGACCGCATCCGCGAGACCATCGCGGCGAACAACATCGACGCCATCATCGCGATCGGCGGCGAAGACACCCTCGGTGTCGCCAAGCGCCTGACCGACGACGGCATCGGCGTCGTCGGCGTCCCGAAGACGATCGACAACGACCTCGGCGCCACGGACTACACGTTCGGCTTCGACACGGCCGTCCACATCGCGACCGAGGCCATCGACCGCCTGCGCACCACCGCCGAGTCGCACCACCGCGCCCTCGTCGTCGAGGTCATGGGCCGTCACGCGGGCTGGATCGCGCTGCACTCCGGTCTCGCCGGTGGCGCGAACGTCATCCTCGTCCCAGAGCGCCCGTTCAGCGTCGACAAGGTCGTCGAGTGGGTCGAGCGCCGCTTCGAGAGCGAGTTCGCCCCGATCATCGTCGTCGCCGAGGGCGCGATGCCCGAGGGTGGCGCCGAGGTGCTGCACTCCGGTGAGCGCGACGCGTTCGGCCACGTCCGCCTCGGTGGCGTCGGCCAGTGGCTCGCGGAGGAGATCGCGGACCGCACCGGCAAGGAGTCGCGCGCCGCGATCCTCGGCCACATCCAGCGCGGTGGCACGCCGACCGCCTACGACCGCGTCCTCGCGACCCGCTTCGGCCTGCACGCCGTCGACGCCGTCGCCGCGGGTGACTTCGGCACCATGGTCGCGCTGCGCGGCACCGACATCGTCCGCGTGAAGCTGTCCGAGGCGACGGCCGAGCTGAAGACGGTCCCGACCGAGCGCTACGAAGAGGCCGAGGTCTTCTTCGGCGCCTGATGGTCAGGCCTGACGTTCGGGCCTGACCTCGCAATATCCAATATGCGATACATCAGTTGTGCAAAGACGTTTGCGGACGACCGCAAACGTCTTTTGCATAAAGTGCATTCGTGCAGGTCAGAAGGCTTTCAAGTCGAGGTACGCCCCGAACGTCCCGAGCCAGTGGTCGGCCATGTAGCCGTGCCCGCCGAACACGTAGCTCCACCCGGCCTCCCGGTGCGCGGCGGAAGCCGACCGGGCCAGCGGGGCGTACCGGTGCCCGGACGGCAGCGAGTCGGCGATCGCCTCCCAGCACCAGGCGCGCGACAACGCGAGTCCCGCCAGGTGTGAGCCGTAGGGGTCGCTGGGGTCGTCGACCGGGAACGGCTCGCGCAGCGCCCGCCACCGCTGCGACGAGAGGTCCGGCAGGTACGCGTCGAGCCAGTCGGCGAAGTCGTCGGCGCTCAGCGCCCGTCGCATCAGGTCGGCGGTCGTCAGCGCGGGGGAGAGGAAGTCGGCGGCATCCGGCTCGAAGCCGCCGTACGCGGTCTCCGGCCCGTGCCACCTCAGTGCCGCGTCGACACAGGCCGAGGCCAGTTCGGAGTCGCCGCGGGCCTGCGCCGCGTCGTGGACCAGGCCGGTCGCGAACGCGGTGTTGCTGTGCGTGCCGGTGCGGATCGGCAGCCGCGCGGCCGAGACCCACTCCAGGTAGCGGTCGCGCAGCACATCGCCGATCGGCGCCACCGACCACGGCAGGCCGGAGGTGCGCAGTTCGGCGTCGAGCACGAGCAGCCACGCCCAGCCGTACGGCCGCTCCCAGTGCCGTCCCGCCGGCGAGGCGAAGAAGGCGGCCTCGACGGCGCAGTTGTCCGGGGTGATCAGCTTGTCCAGGGCGTCGCGGGCCGCGTCGGCGCCCGAAAGAGAGGGGCGCAACCGCAGCAGGCGCACGGCGAGCCACGTCTGGTGCACGCAGGAGTGCCAGTCGAAGGACCCGGCGAACACGGGGTGCAGCTCGCGTTGCGGCACGAGCCGGTGGTCACCGTCGATCACGTGCGTCCAGTGCACCGGGTGGTCTCGCTGGATGTTGTCGATCGCGATGCCCAGCAGCCGGGTCGCGGTGCCGTCATCCAACCGGGTGGCGTCCATGGCCCACATCATGCAGGGCGGGGTCTCGGCAGGGCAGAGGCGGATAGTTGACCAGTAACAGACTTCACCTGTCCGGCGGAGGAGCTGACCTGGGCTTGACCGGCACCTGGCCGAGGGCGGAAGATCCCCGGCGGGGCTGACAGGCCCGACAGGGTCTCTCAGTGTGGGACAACTAGGATGAGCAGCGTGAACTGGACCGTGGACGTGCCCATCGACACGCTTCCCGAGCTTCCGCCGCTGCCTCCCGAGATGCGCGAGCGCCTGGACGACGCCCTGTCGCGTCCGGCTGCCCAGCAGCCGGAATGGCCTGACGCCGAACAGGTGCGTCGTGTGCGGACCGTGCTCGAGAGCGTGCCGCCGATCACCGTGCCCGCCGAGATCGACCGGCTGCACACACAACTGGCGCAGGTCGCGAACGGTGAGGCGTTTCTCCTGCAGGGCGGTGACTGCGCGGAGACGTTCGCCGACAACACCGAGCCGCACATCCGCGCGAACATCCGGACCCTGCTGCAGATGGCCGTGGTGCTGACCTACGGTGCCAGCCTGCCCGTGGTGAAGGTCGGCCGCATCGCCGGCCAGTACGCCAAGCCGCGTTCGTCGAACATCGACGCGCTGGGCCTGCCGTCCTACCGCGGCGACATCATCAACTCCCTGGTCGCCACGCCCGAGGCCCGCGTTCCCGATCCCG
>NZ_FNIX01000014.1 GCF_900104175.1 Lentzea jiangxiensis | reverse complement strand
ATGTGATGCGGCCGGCTCGACCGATCGGCCAGCCCCGCGGCCCCCTCGTCACGGAATCGGCGGACCCAGCGGTGCGCGCATTGCCGTGAGACACCGAGCTCCTTGGCCACGTGTGCCACCGGTCTGCCGGCGGCGACCCGCGTAACCAGGACCAGGCGTCCATGCACTGTCAGGCGGGCGTTAGCGTGTCCCATCGAGGCCTCCGGCTGTGGTGACTGACTTCGCAATCACCACCGCACCCGGAGGCCTCACCCATGATCAAGCCGACACACCGTCACCAACGTGTTGGCCGAGTACAGCTAGGTCAGACGCGGGGCAGGTGAGCGGCGACCTCGGCGAGCGCCTCCAGGGTGTCGTGGTCGACCTGGCCGGTCGCCGTCTCGGCCTCCGCGACGGTCACGGTCCCGCCGTCGCGGTCGCTGCCGTAGCGCAGGCCGGTGAAGTGGATGTCGCCCAGTTCGAGCAGGTGGCTGCCGAGCGGATGGATGTCGCCGCTGCCGTGCCTGTTCATGAGGGTCTGGAACCTGCGGGCGTCACCGGACGACGCCAGGCCGACCCACACCACCGAGATCACCGCGGTGTTGCCGGCGCCGTCGGTCACGGCGAACAGGACGCGTTCCAGCGAGGTGCAGCGGGTTCTGGTGAAGAACTCGCGGACCTCGCCGAACGACACCGCCACGCACTCGGCCTGCTGCCGGGCCGTGCGCTTCAGCTGTCTCATGCCCAGGCGCTGCAGGCACCCTCGGCGTCACCCTTGCGGGCCGCCTTCTGCCCTTCGGCCTTGCGCGGGCCGAGGCGCGACGACGACCCGCCCGATCCCACCTCGGCCGCACCGGAGCCGCCGGGAGTCGTGACTCCGCCGGTGCCCGCGGCCACGGTCAGCGCCAACGCCCCCGCCACCACCGCTCCGGCGCCCTTCCTGCCACCACCGCCCCCGCCCTTCAGCGGGATGACTTTGCCGTTCTTGGTGATGAAGTCGGTCATGCGATCAGAACGCGGGGGCGCGGCCCCCACGTTGATCACACGATCGGGTGACGCTGCCTAGTGCGGGGCGCGGGCCGCCAGCTTCGCCGACGCCGGGTCGCCCGCCGCCAGTGCGCCACGGGCCGCGAGCTGGCAGATGTCCGTGCTGGACGTCGCGAGCCTGGAGCCGACTCCGGCGAGTGCCGTGTGGTTCATCGACAGCGAGGTGATGCCCATGCCGATGAGCACGCACGCGAGCAACGGGTCGGCTGCCGCCTCGCCGCACACGCCGACGGGCTTGCCGGTGGCGGTGGCCGCCTCGCCGACCAGGGCGATCAGGCGGAGCAGGGCGGGCTGCCACGGGTCGTTGAGCGCCGCCACGCCGCCGAGCTGGCGGTCGGCGGCGAAGACGTACTGGGCGAGGTCGTTGGTGCCGATCGAGATGAAGTCGACGACCTGCAGGATCTCGCGCGCGGAGAGGGCGGCCGACGGGACCTCGACCATGACGCCGGCGCGCTGGATGCCGGCGGCGCGGGCCCGTTCGACGAACCAGGCGGCTTCGGCGGCGGTCGCGACCATCGGGGCCATGACCGAGACGTCGGCGCCCGTCGAGGCCGCGGCGGCGGCGATGGCCTCGAGCTGGCGGTCCAGGACCTCGGGGCGGTCGAAGGCGACGCGCAGGCCGCGGACGCCCAGGGCCGGGTTGGGCTCGGGGTCCGGGTTCAGAAACGCCAGCGGCTTGTCCGCGCCCGCGTCGAGGGTGCGCACCACAACCGGCTTGCCCGCAAACGGCGCCAGCACGGCCTCGTAAGCAGCAGTCTGCTCAGCAACGGTCGGTTCCTCTGCGGCGTCCAGGAAGCAGAACTCCGTGCGGAACAGGCCGACGCCCTCCGCACCCGCGGCGGCCGCGGCGGCGGCGTCGGCGGGAGAGCCCACGTTGCCGAGGACCTTCACGCGGTGGCCGTCCTTGAGGACGCCGACGCCGTTCCACTCCACCTTCTTGCCGGTGCCCGCCGCGCGGACCTTGCCGTCCGACTCGCGGACCTGGCCCGTGTCGCCGTCGACGTCGAGAGAGGCGCCCTCGAACGCCAGGACGCCGCGGCACGCGACGACGGCCGGGATGCCCAGGGAACGCGCGAGGATCGCGGTGTGGGAGGTGGGGCCGCCCTCCTCGGTGACGAGAGCGAGGACCTTCGACGGGTCGAGGCCCGCCGTGTCCGCGGGGGCGAGGTCACGCGCCACCAGCACGGACGGCGACGCGAGGTCGGGGACGCCGGGGGCGGGCAGGCCGAGGAGCTCGGCCACCACGCGGTCGCGGACGTCCTGGACGTCGCGGGCCCGTTCGGCCATGTAACCACCGGCTGCCTGCAGGGCGGCGATGAACTTCTGGGCTGCCTGGTGCACCGCGCGGGCGGCGGGCAGCGACTCGTCGGACACGAGCTTCTCGGCGGACTTGATGAGGGACGGGTCGCCCGCCATCGCCGCCGTGGTCTCCAGAACGGCGCGGGCGTCGCCCTCGACGGTCTTCGCGCGTTCCATCAGGCGCTGCGCCACGACCTCGGTCGCCGGGCGGATGCGGGCGGCTTCGGCCGCTGTGTCCGCTGGTCGCGGACCCGCTGGAGGTTCGGGCAGGGCTTCGGACACCCTCACGACGGGGCCGGAAGCCCGGCCGCTGCTGACACCGACACCGCTCAGCCGCGCGCTCGACATGGTCTAGACCATACCCTTCACCTGGCAACCCGGGACAGCTCAGTGTGACGAATCGAGCGCCCTGGCGCGGACCGGGCCGTTCGGAGCAGCACCGGGCGGTCTAACCGACCTCGGCGGCGGTCGGGTAGGACGGCTGCGCGCCGGCCTTCGTGACGGACAGCGCGGCGACCTTCGCGGCGTAGCGGGCGGCCCGCACGACGTCGTCGCCCTCGGCCAGCCGTGCGGACAGCGCGCCGGCGAACGCGTCACCGGCACCGGTCGTGTCGACGACCTCGGCGATCTCGATCGACGGCACCTCGACGACACCGTCCCGCGCCACCACGGCGGCCCCCCGCGAGCCGAGCGTGACGATCGCGAACGCCGGGCCGAGCGCGAGCAGGCCGTTCCAGTCGGCGGCGAGCTGCGCGGCCTCGTGCTCGTTCACGATGAGCACGGTGAGCTGCTCCAGCGTCTCCGCGGGCAGATCCGCGACCGGCGACAGGTTCAGCACGGTCCGGACACCGGCGCGGGAAGCCACGTCGATCGCGTGGACCACCGTTTCCAGCGGCACCTCCAGCGAGCACGTCAGCACCCGCACGCCGCCGAGCGCCAAGGCGTCCACATCGGACGGTGCCACGTCGGAGTTCGCGCCGGGGGAGACGACGATCGAGTTCTCACCGTCCGGCGTCACGGTGATGTACGCGATCCCGGTGGGGCGCGGGGAGGTCTTCACCAGCGCGGTGCCGACACCGGACGACTCCAGCGACTCGCGCAGCAGCGAGCCGTACCCGTCGTCGCCGAGAGCACCGACGAGCGCGACTCGAGCACCGACGCGAGCGGCCGCGACGGCGGTGTTCGCCCCCTTGCCGCCGGGCAGCACGACGGTGTCGCCGCCGAGCACGGTCTCACCGCCGGCGGGCCGCCTGCCGACCTCGACCACGAGGTCGGCGTTGGCGGACCCGAGGACAAGCAGAGTGTTCGTCACTTGGTGAACTCTGCCACGTTCTGCTTCGTGATGACCTTGACCTCGACGTCCACGACCTGCTGGACGGGCTCGTTCTTCGCGGCGCGCACGGCCTGCTCGACGGCCTTCGAACCGAGGAGCTTCGGCTGCTGGGCGATGGTCGCGGTGAGCGTGCCGTCCTGGATCGCCTTCAGGCCGTCGGGGGTGCCGTCGAAGCCGACGACCACGACGTCCTTGCCGGCGCGGGCGCCGAGGGCCTTGATCGCGCCGAGCGCCATCTCGTCGTTCTCGGCGAAGATGCCCTTGATGCCGGGGTGGCCCTGCAGCAGGTTCGTGGTCTCGTTGAGGCCCTTGGCGCGGTCGAAGTCCGCGACGGCGGTGGCGACGACCTTGATGCTGCCGCTGTTCAGGCCCTGCTCGAAGCCCTGACCGCGGTCACGCGACGCCGACGCGCCCGAGATGCCCCTGAGGTGCGCGACCTCGCCGGACGTGGCGCGGCCGAGCTCGATGGCCGCGAGGCTGCCGCCCGAGACGTTGTTCGAGGCCACCTCGGCGGCGACCTTGCCGCCCTCGACCGCGCGGTCGACCGAGATCAGCGGGATGTTCGCGGTCTCGGCGGCCTTGGCGGCGGGCGCGGCCTGCTTGGAGTCGACCGGGTTCAGGATGATCGCCTTGACGCCCTGGGTGACCAGCGTCTGCACCTGGTTGACCTGGTTCGTGGCGTCGTTCTGGGCGTCGACGACGGTCAGCTTGGCGCCGAGCTGGTCCGCCATCTCCTGCGCACCCCGCTGGAGCTCCACGAAGAACGGGTTGTTCAAAGTGGACACCGCGAGGCCGATGGTGATGTCGCTGCCTCCGGACGCCCCTGTTCCGCCGCACCCGGTTGCCAGCAGAGCAGCGGCACCGAGCGTCAGCGCGATCCGTCGGGTCACCTTCATTGGTGTCTTCCTTACCTGTTGCGGGATTTCTCAGCGACGGCGAAGTGAGTCGAGCAACGCGGCGAGAGCGATCACCGCGCCGATGACGACCTGCTGCCAGAACGGCGGCACCTGCAGCAGGTTGAGACCGTTGCGCAGGACGGCGAGCACGAGTGCGCCGACCAACGTCCCGGTGGCGCGGCCGACGCCACCGGACAGCGACGCACCACCGATGACGACCGCGGCGATGGCGTCGAGCTCGTAGCCGACCGCCGCCTGCGGTCCGGCGGACCCGAGCCGCCCCGCGAGCACGAGACCCGCGGCGGCGGCGAACAGGCCGGAAAGGGCGTAGATCCAGAGCTTGGTGCGGCGCACGTCGATGCCGCTGAGCTTCGCGGCCTCCTCGTTGCCGCCGATCGCGTACATGCGGCGGCCGAGGTTCGTGCGCGTCAGGACCAGGCCGGTGATGCCGAAGAACGCCAGCATCAGCAGCAGCGGCAACGGCAGCATCGGCGCGAGGTTCGAGCCGAGGAACGTGACCACCTCGTCGGTCTCGTGCGGCTGGCCCTCGGAGAACACCAGCGTGAGACCGCGGGCGACGCTGAGCATGGCGAGCGTCGCGATGAACGGCGGCAGCTTGCCGTAGCTGATCAGCGCGCCGTTGACGAGACCGCAGAGCGCGCCGACGACCAGGCCGACGGGTCCCGCGGTGAGGGCGCCGACCAGCGCGGCCAGCGCGGCGATGCTGCCCACCGACAGGTCGATGCCTCCCGCGACGACCACGAACGTCATGCCGAACGCCATGATCGCGATGACCGCGGCCTGCACACCGACGTTGAGCAGGTTCTGCGCGTTGAGGAACGCCGGCTGCATGAAGGCGATGACCAGGGCGAGGACGACGAGTCCTGCCAGGGCGCCGTTCTCGCTGGCGTACTTGCGGATGCTGATCGTGCTCACGCTGGGATCTCCTGCACGGCGAGTGCCATCACCTGGTCCTGGGTCGCGCCTCGGGGCAGCTCACCGGCCACCCGGCCGTGTGCCATCACGACGACGCGGTCGCTCATCCCGATCACCTCGGGCAGGTCGCTGGACACGAGCAGCACGGCCCGGCCCTGCGCGGTCATGCGGTTGATCAGTTCGTAGATCTCGACCTTCGCGCCGACGTCGACGCCGCGCGTGGGCTCGTCGAGGATCAGCACCTTCGGGTCGGCCAGCAGCCACTTGCCGATGACGACCTTCTGCTGGTTGCCGCCGGAGAGCTCCTTCACCGGCTGCTCCACGCGGCCCTTGATCCGGAGCTTGCCCGCGATGTCGTGCAGGCGCTTCGAGTCGCGGTTGGCCAGCGTCACGAGCTCGAGGTTCTGGCCGACGGTCGCGGTGAGGACCAGGCCCTGGCGCTTGCGGTCCTCGGGGACGAGGCCGAGACCTGCCTTGATCGCGGCCTGGACGTCGTGGCGCGGCAACGGTTTCCCGTCGACCGCGACCGTGCCGCGGTCGTAGCCGTCCACGCCGAACGCCGCCCGCGCGACCTCCGTGCGTCCGGCGCCGACCAGTCCGGCGATGCCGACGACCTCACCGGCGTGGACCTCGATGTCGACGTCCTGGAACACGCCGCGCTTGGTCAGGCCGGAAATGCTGAGCAGCGGCTGGCCGGGGCGTTGCCGGGCGCGCGGGTACTGCTCGTCGATCGGGCGGCCGACCATCAGCTCGATCATGTGCCGGGTGGTGGCGCGCGGGCCGAGGACGCCGACGGACCTGCCGTCGCGCAGGACCGTGATGCGGTCGGCGATGCGTTGGATCTCGTCCAGGTGGTGGGTGATGAAGACGAGGCCGACGCCGTTGTGGCGCAGCTGGGCCATGATCTCGAGCAACCGGTCGGTCTCGGTGTCGGTGAGGACCGCGGTCGGCTCGTCGAGGATCAGCACACCGGCGTTCTTGTCGAGCGCGCGGGCGATCTCGATCATCTGCTGCTGGGCGATGCCCAGGTCCTTGACCTTGGCATTCGGGTCGACGTGCAGGCCGACGCGGTCGAGCAGCTCCGGCGCACGCCGGCGCATCCCGGCGCGGTCGACGAAGCCGAACCTGCGCGGAAGCCGGTTGAGGAACAGGTTCTCGGCGACGCTGAGCTCGGGCACCAGGGCCAGTTCCTGGTGGATGACGGCCAGGCTGGTGCGGCCCTCGATCGTGCCGGAGTCCTGGTCGTGGATGCCCGCGAGAACCTTGACCAGCGTGGACTTGCCCGCGCCGTTCTCGCCGAGCAGGACGTGGACCTCGCCCGCGAAGATGTCGAGGTCGACGCCGTCGAGCGCCTTGGTGGCACCGAAGTGCTTGGTGATGCCGCGGGCGGTGATGAGGGTCTTCACAGCTCGGCCTCCCCGAGCGAGCCGCGCAGCACGAGCTTCGCGGTCAGGCGGACGTCGTCGGGCTGCCTGCCCTCGACCAGGGCGAGCAGGCTGCGCGCGGCGGCGCGGCCCATCTCGACGGTCGGCTGCGCGACGACCGTGATCGGCGGGTCGAGCAGCGGGAACCACGGCTGGTCGTCGAACACCGCGAACGCGATGTCGTGCGGGATTCGCAGGCCGCGGGCCCGCACCTCGCCGAGCGCGCCGAGCCCCATGAGGTTGTCCATCGCGATCAGCGCCGTGACGCCGTCGTCGATGAGCTTCGCGGCGGCCTGGCTGCCGCTCTCCTGCCGGAAGTCGCCGTGCACGACCTGCGCGAGGCCGCCCAGCGAGCCCGTGAGCACGTCCGTGCGTTCTCTTCCGGTGGAGGTGTTCGGCGGCCCCGCGATCACCCCGATGCGGGAGTGGCCGGCGCCGACGAGCCGCCGGGCGAGCGCGGTCAACGCCTCGCTGCCGTCAGCGCGGACGACGGGGCACGTGGCGCCCCTGACCGTCCGGTCGAGCAGGACGAGCGGTACACCGCCCGCGCTCACTTCGCGGACCAGACCCGGATCGTCGGTCGCGGGGCAGAGCAGGAGGCCGTCCACCCGGCGGTCGAGCAGGGTGCGCACGTAGGTGGCCTCCTGCTCGGCGCTCTCGTCGGCGTTCCCGATCACGACGCAGTAGCCGTGCGACCGGGCTTCGTCCTCGACCGCGCGGGCGATCTCGGCGAAGAACGGGTTCAGCAGGTCGCTGATGACCAGGCCGAGGGTCTGGGTGCTGGTGGTCCGGAGGGACCGCGCCAGGGCGTTCGGCCGGTAGCCGAGCTCCTCGATGGCGGCGAGCACGCGCTCACGGGTCTCGGGAGTCGGGGCGGCGTGGCCGTTGAGCACGCGCGACACGGTGGCCGTGGAGACGCCGGCGTGCTGCGCAACGTCCTTCATGGTCGTCACGGAGCAGTAGTTAATCGATTACACACCTATCGAGTCAAGCGGATGAGTAGGTGTACGGATGTAACCGGGCGTGCTCTGCCTCACCCTGATCACATGGACGGACAGGATCGCCTCGGGTACGAGCAGCGCCTCGCACTGGAGCTCGCGGCCATCGGGCAGCGGCTGACGACGATCAGCTCGGAGATGCGCGAGCTCTCCTCCTCGACCGCGACCGCGGTGGTCGAGGCACCTGTTGCGGCACGGCCGGGCGACGTGCCGCAACCTCCGTCCACGACGGCGCCGGCCGCGGTTCCGGCCCGGTCCGCCGGGGTGCCGCCGCAGCCGGGCGGCGCGCCGAGGCCCGCCGGGGTTCCGCAGCAGCCGAGCCCCTGGTCGCAGGCCGCGTCGGCGCAGCTGCCGCCGCCTCCCGGACCTCAGCTGCCGCCGCCTCCCGGCCCGCAGGTGCCTCCCGGCGCCCGGTTCCCGCAGCCCGGCCAGGCGCAGTGGCCGCACCAGCCGCAGCAGCCGTGGCCCACGCCGCCCCGCGAGACGCTGTTCGAGAAGCTCGGCAAGGACGGCGCCGGCGCGAAGCTGCTGGCCTGGGTCGGTGGCGCGATCACCGTGCTCGGCTTCGTCCTGCTGCTGGTCCTCGCGATCCAGCGCGGCTGGCTCGGCCCGATGCCGCGCGTCGTCGGCGGAGCCGTGCTCAGCGGCGCGCTCGTCGGCATCGGCGTGTGGCTGAACCGCAACCCCGCCAACCGCACCGGCGCGATGGCGCTCGCCTTCACCGGTTTCGCGGGTCTCTACCTGGACGTGATCGCCGCTACGAGCCTCTACGACTACCTGCCGGACGGCGTGGGTCTGCTCGTCGGCCTGGGTGTCGCCGCGGCGGGTGTCGTGCTCGCGCTGCGCTGGAACTCGCAAGCGCTTGCGGTCACCGTCGTCACAGCGTGCGCGGTGTGCTCGCCGGTGATGACCGAAGGCTTCTCGGTGCTGCTGGTCGCCTTCCTGCTGGTGCTGAAGCTGGCCAGCACGCCCGTGCAGATCCAGCGCAACTGGCCGGGTCTCGCGATCGCCGGCGGCTTCCCCCCGATCATCGCCTCGCTGCTCGCCACCGCGAACGCCATCCCGCGCTCCTACGAGTGGACCGTGGTCGGCGCCGCGGCGGCCACGACCGTCGTCGGCGTCCTGGTCGCGCTCCTCACGATCCGCAAGCGCCCGGACGACGTGGTCGCGATCGCGCTCGTCGCCGGTTCACCACTGGCCGCCATGTTCGCGGCGACCCTGCTGACGGCGCCGGTCGACTCGGTCCTGGCCGGCGCCGTCGCCGCGGTGCTGCTGGCGATCTGGATGGTCCCGGACCTGCCGCGCGCGTTCACGACGGCGGCCGGTGCGACGGGCATGCTCGCGTTGTTCCAGACCACGGTGATCGCGCTCGACGGCAACGTCCGCACGGCGATCGTGCTGGCCGAGGCGGTGCTGCTGGCGTTCCTCGCGGCGCGGCTCGGCAGGAAGTTCGCGCTGGTCGGGTCGATCGCGTTCGGCTTCGTCGGGTTCCTCATGACGATCGTGCAGGCCGTGCCGCTCACGTGGCTGGTCGAGGAGCCCCGCTTCTTCAACACCGTCGAGCAGGGCGACTACGCGGCCGGCCTGCTCACCGCGCTGGTGCTCGGCGTGTTCGCCGCCGCCGTGCCGTGGGCCGCGCTGAAGATGCAGGTGCTGCGCGAGCCGGCGCGCCACCCGTTCCCGTGGATCCTCGCCGGGCTGGTGCTGCTCTACGGCGCGGCGGGTGCGGTGCTCTGCGCGGCGCTGCTCGTGTCGCCGGACGAGACGGGCTTCCTGTTCGGGCACTCGGTGGTCACGGTGTCGTGGACGATCGCCGCGTTGTTCCTGCTGGTCAAGGGCATCAACAACAAGGCGCTGCGGATCTCCGGCCTCATCCTCGTCGCCGCCGCGGTCGTGAAGCTGGTGCTGTTCGACCTCTCCGCGCTCGACGGGATCGCCCGCGTGCTGGCGTTCCTCGGCGCCGGTCTGGTCCTGCTCACCGCCGGCGCCCGTTACGCCAAACTGGTGGCTTCGGCGAACAATCCCGGATCATATGAATCCAAACCAGTGGGTCCGCACTCTTGCTGAGTGACGATCGTGGCCCGCTCCGCCGTCGCGGGCCGCGGTCGTACTACGTCCAGGCGTAGATCCCCCTCGACCGAGTGACCGAAGTGGATCGAAAGCACCCGGAAGTGTTCCCATCGGCCGTATGGCAAAGCCACGCCTCGTGGCCGCGGTTCTAGCGCTCTCAGCGGCCCTCGCGGCGATGGGTGTTCACCAAGGGAACGAGTACACGACCACTTCCTCCGCATCGGTGGCACCACTTGCCTACGTGGTGGGCAGGACCGGTCTCGTGCAGGTCGTCG
The DNA here is from genome assembly GCF_900104175.1 of Lentzea jiangxiensis. Classification (GTDB taxonomy): domain Bacteria; phylum Actinomycetota; class Actinomycetes; order Mycobacteriales; family Pseudonocardiaceae; genus Lentzea; species Lentzea jiangxiensis. Next base: position 180,590 of record NZ_FNIX01000014.1, on the reverse strand, counting down.
ACACCAGCAGCGGTGCCGTTCTGGCGCAGGCCGACACCGGAGGCCGCGCGACAGGTCTCGCCGTGTCGCCCGACGGACGGCGCCTCTACGTGATCAGCGGCTGGACCGGGGCGATCACCGCGGTCGACCCGGTCACCGGACTGGTCCTCGACCGGATCTTCGCCCAGGTCCCGCTCTCGCACGCGGTGATGCGCCCGGACGGCGGGCGGCTGTACGTCTCGGGCAGCGGCGGTGTCGCGGTGGTGGACCCGGCTGACTTCCGGCTGCTCGCCGTGATCAAGGCGGGCGGGCAGCCGCAGGGCCTCGCCGCCCACCCGGACAACAAGGTCCTCTACGTGGCGAACTCGCAGGACGGCACGGTCGGCGTGGTCGACACGGCGACGGCGTCCCAGACGGCCGTGGTGCAGGTCGGCGGGCTGCCGCAGCACCTCGCGCTCTCCCGGGACGGCAGGCGCCTCTACGTGAGCAGCCTGCGCCTCGGCGGCTCCACGCCCGGCACGCTGTCGGTGATCGATACGACCACGAACCGGGTCATCGGCTCGGCGGCCGTCGGCAGGGGAGCGGGCAGCATCGCCGTCACGCCGGACGGCGCCACGGTGTACCTCACGCTGCCGAAGGAGCGCTCGGTCCTGGTGGTCGACGCGGCGAGCATGACCGTGCGGGAACGTCTGCCCATCGACTCGCCGAGCGTCGCCATCGCACCGGGTGACTCGCGGGTCTTCCTCGCGACCGGGACGACGGCGACGGTCCTGGACAGCACGAACGCGGTCTTGGCGACCTACCTGATGAAGCCGCGGGAGCTGGTGGCGAGGCCGCGCCGGTTCGACGCGGCCCTGATCGCCTTCCCGCCCGCTCAGCCGACGGTGACGGGCCTGCGCACCTCGCCGTCGAGGTCGTCGTCGCGGTCCACCGGCTCGTCGTGAAGCGCGAGGCGTTCCTGGATCCGCTTGAGCGGGCCGGGTGACCACCACGCGGCGTTGCCGAGCAGCTTGAGCACGGCCGGCACGAGCAGCATCCGGACGACGGTGGCGTCGAGCGCCAGCGCGAGGATCATGCCGACGCCGACGAACCGCATCATCGCGACCTGCGAGAACGCGAACGCACCGGTCACCACGATCAGCAGCAGCGCGGCCGACGTGATCACGCGGCCGGTCTTGGCGAGGCCGGTGGTCACCGCCTCCTCGGTGGTCGCGCCCTGGCTGCGGGCCTCGACCATCCGGGAGAGCAGGAAGACCTCGTAGTCCGTCGACAGACCGAACACGATGGCCGCCATCAGCACGACGATGCCGGACTCGAGCGGCCCCGGCGTGACGCCGAGCAGGTCTGCGCCGTGGCCGTCCTGGAACACCCACACCAGCACGCCGAAGGTCGCCGACAGCGACAGCGCGCTCATGACCACGGCCTTGACCGGCAGCACGACCGAGCCGAACGCCAGGAACATCAGGATCAGCGTCGCGCCGACCAGCAGCGCGATCATCAGCGGCAGGCCGTCCGCGATGGCGTCGAGCGAGTCGCTGACCGTGGCGGTGTTGCCGCCGACCAGCACCTCGGCGCCGGCGGGCGGTTCCAGTGCCCGGACGTCCTTCAGCGCCTGCTTGGACTGCTCGCTCAGCGCGTCGCCCTCCAGCCCGGCGGACGCGGCCGTGACGCCCTTGTCCGAACCGGTCGGCTGGACGTCGCCGATGCCGGGGACGTCGGCCACCTCGCCGAGGAAGCCCTGCACCGCGGCCTGGTCGCCACCCTTGACGACGATCTTGAAGCCGGTGGCGGACAGCGCCGAGAAGTTCTGGTTGATGTTCTCGGTGGCCACGCGCACGGCGTTGCCCTCGGGCAGGACCTTCTCGGTGACCTGGCCGAACTGCACGTTCAGGAACGGCGAGCCGAGCGCGACGAGCACACCGATGATCGGCAGGGCGATCAGCACGGGACGCTTCATGACCGCGCCGCTGAGCTTGCGCCAGCCGCGTTCGCTCGGCTCCTTCTTCCGCCACGGCATGGCGAGCTTGTCGACCCGCTTGCCGAGGACACCCAGCAGTGCGGGCAGCAGCGTGATCGAGACCAGCGCCGCGATCGCGACCGAGGCCACGCCGCCGTACGCGAGGGACTTCAGGAAGCCGTGCGGGAAGAGCAGCAGCCCGGCCAGTGCGATGACCAGCAGCGTCGCGCTGAACACGACGGTGCGGCCGGCGGACGCGACCGTGCGGCCCACCGCCTGTTCGGTCGTGCGGCCCTGGGCGAGCTCTTCGCGGAACCGGCCGACCATGAACAGGCCGTAGTCGATCGCCATGCCCAGGCCGAGCAGCGACGCGACGTTGACCGCGAACGAGTTGACCTCGGCGAACAGCGCGATGCCGTGCAGCACGCCGAGCGCGCCCATGATCGCGAGACCGCCGACGACGACCGGCAGGCTGGCCGCGACCAGACCGCCGAAGATGACCACGAGCAGGAGCAGGACCAGCGGCAGCGAGAACATCTCCGCGCGCGTCAGGTCCTCCTGCGACATGTCGTTGATGGCCTTCTGGGTGGGCACGAGCCCACCGACCTGCTGGGTGAAACCGTCGATCGGGAGCTGCTTCTCGACGTCCTCGAACTGCTTGATCTGCTCGTTCGAGTCACCGCTGCTCAGCGTGATGGCGACCAGCGCCTGGCGCTTGTCGTCCGACGGCACCGGCCCGACGGTCTTGAGGACGTCGTCCTTCGGGAAACCGCTGATGTGGTCGGCGATCTTCTTGAGCTCGAGCGGGTTCGCGAAATCGCCACGATAAATGACGATCACATCACCGTTCTGCCGACCGAACGCCTCCTCGGCTACCTTGTCGGCCCGCGCCGCTTCACTGGAAGGAGCCTCGTACCCACCCTGGCTGAGCTTGTCGAACACGCCGATGCCCCACACACCGCCGACGACCGCGAGCAGCACGGTCGCGATCAACACCACCCATCGGCGGCGATATGCGGTAGCGCCCCACTTCGCGAACATCGACGACGGCCTCCTGGGTTACCGTTCTGCCAATTCGAGAACTCTTGTAAACACCGTTCACCAAAAACCGTACGGGTCCGTGGACGGGGTCTACAACCCGATGGAGTGACATATGACCGAGGCCACTCGCCGAGAACGACTTCGCGCCGAGACCGAGCGTGAGATTCGGCAGGCGGCCCGTGCCCTATTGGTGGAAAGTGGTCGCGACGCGGTTACCCTGCGTGCGATCGCCCGCAAACTCGGCATCACCGCACCCGCGCTCTACCGCTACTACGACTCGCACGACGCACTGCTGCGTCAGCTCTGCGACGACATCTGCGCCGACATGGCCACGGCCCTCCACACGGACCTGGCAGCGGAGACGTCCGGGCAGGTCGGGTGCAAGGTGAGAGCCGTCTGCCACGCCTTCCGCCGCTGGGCGCTGGTCCACCCGCAGGAGTTCGCGCTGGTGTTCGCCTCCCCGCGCGACCCGCTGGGCGCCGACCAGTTCGGCTCGGTGTTCCTGCAGCTCGCCGGACCGCTGATCGCGTCCAACCAGACGGCGGACCACGCGGAGGAGGAGGTGCCCGCCGTGCTGCACGAGGACCTGGTGAGGTTCCAGCAGGTGCTGCGGGACGCGGTGGCCGAGCACGGCGTGACGCTGGCCGACGAGGTCCTGAACCTGGGCAAGATCTACCACGTCGTGCAGTCGTGGGTGCGGCTCTACGGGCACGTGGCGTTGGAGGTGTTCGGGCGGTTCCCGTTCGCGGTGAGCAACCCGGAGCCGATGTTCGACAGCATGCTCGACCAGATGTTGACGGACATCGGGTTCGAGGAGGACTCGGCGGTGCGCTGATGTAGCGCCGGCCGGGCGTTCGGCGACATACGACCCGTGGTCGACGCCAACAACTCCGCGGTTCCCGCCGAACTGCCCGCTGCTCCCGGAGAACCGGTCTCGTCGGGTGGCCCCGGCCAGGCCGTCCTCGATCTTCTGGACAAGGCCATCGGACTGCAGACACCGCTGGTCCGCAAGAACATCGCCCGCGCACGCCAACGCAACCCGCAGGCCACCCCGGCGGAGGTCATCGGCACGCTGGAGAAGATGTACGTCAGTGCTCTGACCAGCTCGGGCGCCGCGGTCGGGGGAGCTGCGGCCGCGCCCGGCGTCGGCACCGGGATCTCGCTGGCGCTGTCAGCGGGTGAGGCGCTCTCCTCGCTCGAACTGAGTGCCCTGTACGTTCTCTCGCTCGCCGAGATCCACGGGATCCCGCTCGACGAGGTCGAACGCCGCCGGACTCTCGTGCTGGGAATCCTGCTCGGCGAGTCGAGCTCCAAGACCATCGGCAAGGTCGCCGAGCGCACCGGTCAGCACTGGGCCCGCCAGCTGGTCAGCGCGGTTCCCGCGACCACGTTGAGGCAGATCAACAAGGTCTTGGGCAAGAACTTCATCACCAAGTACGGCACGAAGCAGGGGATCGTCGTGCTCGGCCGAGCGGTCCCGTTCGGCATCGGCGCGCTGATCGGTGGCGCCGCCAACGCCACCATGGCCGCTCTCGCCGTCAAAACCGCCCGGCGCGCGTTCGGTCCCGCTCCGGAGGAGTGGCCGGACGCCGAGGGGCCGGCGCAGCCGTAGCCGCGCCGGCCCCTCCCGGTGCTACAGAACGATGTTCACCAGGCGGCCGGGGACGACGATGACCTTGCGCGGTTCGCCACCGGCGACCAGCTCGGCGATCTTCTCCTCGGCCAGTGCGGCGGCCTTGATCTCGTCCTGCGACGCGGACGCCGACACGACGACCCGCGAGCGGACCTTGCCGTTGACCTGGATCGGGTACTCGACGGTGTCCTCGACCAGGTACTGCTCGTCGGCGGCGGGGAACGGGCCGTGGGCCAGGGTGCCCTCGTTGCCCAGCTTCGCCCACAGTTCCTCGGCCACGTGCGGGGCCTGCGGGGCCAGCATCAGGACCAGGGGCTCGGCCAGCGCGCGGGGCGTGCCGCCGGGGTAGTGCTTGGTGACGTAGTTGTTCAGCTCGATCAGCTTCGCGCCCGCCGTGTTGTAGCGCAGGTTCGCGTAGTCGTCGTGCACGCCGGCGATCGTCTTGTGCAGCAGGCGCAGCGCTTCGACCGAGGGCTCCTCGGAGGTCACGCGCAGGGAGCCATCGGTCTCGTCGACCAGGTTGCGCCACAGGCGCTGCAGGAAGCGTTGTGCGCCGACGACGTCCTTGGTGGCCCACGGGCGTGACACGTCCATGGGGCCCATGGACATCTCGTAGAACCGGAAGGTGTCGGCGCCGTACCGCTCGCACATCTCGTCGGGCGTGACGACGTTCTTCAGGCTCTTGCCCATCTTCCCGTACTCGCGGTGCACCACTTCGCCGTTGTGCAGGTACTTGCCGTCCACCTCGACGACCTCGTCGGCGGGCACGGGGGTGCCCCGGTCGTCGCGGTACGCGTACGCCTGGATGTAGCCCTGGTTGAACAGGCGGCGGTACGGCTCGTCGCCGGTCAGGTGGCCCAGGTCGAACAGGACCTTCTGCCAGAAGCGCGAGTACAGCAGGTGCAGGACGGCGTGCTCGACGCCGCCGATGTACAGGTCGACGCCGCCGGGGTCGGTCGGGCCGTGCTCGGCCGTGCGCGGGCCCAGCCAGTACTTCTCGTTCTCCGGGTTGACGAACCGCTCGGTCTCGACCGGGTCGACGTAGCGCAGCTGGTACCAGCACGAACCCGCCCAGTTCGGCATGGTGTTCGTGTCGCGGCGGTAGGTCTTGGGGCCGTCGCCCAGGTCCAGCTCGACCGTCGTCCAGTCCGTGGCGCGCGACAGCGGCGGCGACGGCTCGGTGTTCGCGTCCTCCGGGTCGAAGGTGCGCGGCGAGTAGTCGTCGACCTCGGGCAGCTCGATCGGCAGCATCGACTCGGGCAGCGCGATCGCGGTGCCGTCCTCGTCGTAGACGACCGGGAACGGCTCGCCCCAGTAGCGCTGGCGGCTGAACAGCCAGTCGCGCAGCTTGAACTGGACGGTGCCGTGGCCGTGGCCGTTCTCCTCCAGCCACCCGATGATCGTCTTCTTGGCGTCGTCGATCGCCATGCCGTCCAGGAACCCGCTGTTGATGGCGGGTCCGTCACCGGTGTACGCCTCGCCCTCGAAGCCCTCGGGCGGCTGCACGGTGCGGACGACGGGCAGGTCGAACTTCTTCGCGAAGTCCCAGTCGCGCTGGTCCTGGCCGGGGACGGCCATGATCGCGCCGGTGCCGTAGCCCATCAGCACGTAGTCGGCGATGTAGACGGGGATTTCCTCGCCGTTCACCGGGTTCGTGGCGTACGCCCCGATGAAGACGCCGGTCTTCTCCTTGTTCTCCTGACGGTCCAGTTCGGACTTCAGGGACGCTGCGCGCCGGTACGCGGCGATGTCTGCCACGCGATCGGGCGCCGCAACCTGGTCGACCAGTTCGTGTTCCGGTGCCAGGACCATGTAGGTCGCGCCGAACAGCGTGTCCGGCCGGGTCGTGAAGACCTCAATGTTCTCGCTTCCCACCGCAAATCGGACTCGGGCACCGTGCGAGCGCCCGATCCAGTTGCGCTGCATGGCTTTGACCTTGTCGGGCCAGTCCAGCCGGTCCAGGTCGTCGATCAGCCGGTCCGAGTACGCGGTGATGCGCATCATCCACTGGCGCAGGTTTTTCCTGAACACGGGGAAGTTGCCACGTTCACTGCGACCGTCCGCGGTGACCTCTTCGTTCGCCAGCACAGTACCCAGTCCGGGACACCAGTTGACGGGCGCCTCCGACATGTAGGCCAGGCGGAAATCGCCCAAGATCCTTTGCTGGTCGGCAAAAGACAGCTCAGACCACGTGTGGCCGCCCGGAACGTCCCGCTCACCAGACTCGAACTGCGAGATCAGCTCGGCGATCGGACGCGCGCGCTTCAGGTCGGCGTCGTACCAGGAGTTGAAGATCTGCAGGAAGATCCACTGGGTCCACTTGTAGTACTCGGGGTCGATCGTCGAGATGCGGCGGCGCTCGTCGTGGCCCAGCCCCAGCCTGCGGATCTGGCGCAGGTAGGTGTTGATGTTGTCTTCGGTGGTCTTGCGCGGGTGCTGGCCGGTCTGCACCGCGTACTGCTCGGCGGGCAGGCCGAACGCGTCGAACCCCATGGTGTGCAGCACGTTGCGGCCGTTCATGCGGTGGTACCGCGCGAACACGTCCGTGCCGATGAAGCCCAGCGGGTGGCCGACGTGCAGGCCGGCGCCGCTCGGGTACGGGAACATGTCCTGCACGAACAGCTTGTCCGCGGGCACGTCACCCCGGAGCGCCCCAACGGGGTTGGGCGCGTGGTAGGTGCCGTGGTCCTCCCAGTACCGCTGCCACCGCTTCTCGATCTGGTTCGCCAGCTCGGCGGTGTAGCGGAAGGCGGGGATCTCCGCCGCGTCCGTGCTCATCTCAACGTCCCTCTCACATCGATCCTGCCCCTGACATGACGAAACCCCCCAGCCCAGACGGGCATGGAGGGTGGCCGCGCCGACCGTCTTCCGATCAGGTCGTCGCGGCTAGATAAGGAGCAGGCGGGCCGTGCTCATGCCGTCAACGGTATCAGCGCAGCGCAAGCACTATGAACCGGGCGGTGGCCTGAGGCACACCTGGACGGGGTGAGGTCGTGGCGGACCCGGGGCCCGGCTTACCCTCATGGGGTGAACATCGTGCTGTCGGTCGTCCTGGGTGTGCTCGGCGTCGCTCTCGGCTCGGTCGGTCTGCTGGGTCTGCAGGGCAAGCTGCGCCGCAACCGCTTCGTCGGCGTGCGCACGACCGCCGCGCTGCGCGACGAGGAGACGTTCGCACTGGCCAACCGCGTCGCCGGCGTTCCGAACGTCGCCGCGGGCGTGGTGGCGATCGTGTCGGGTGCCATGGCGTTCGTCATGGCGGACCTGGCCATCACCGCCGGGGTCATCGGGCTGGTGGGTGCGCTCGCGATCGCGTTCGCCGGCGGGGTCGTCGGGAGTCGCGCGGCCGAGGCGCTGCCGGAGCCGGTCAAGCCCAAGGGCTGCGGTGGCTGCGCCTGCGGTGGCGGCGGGTGCTCGCCCCTCGCCGGGCTGTAGTCCCACGTTTCACGTGAATCAGTCCTGACTCAGTTGTCGCGGACGTCCTTCGGGTAGGTCGACAGCAGCGCCAGCGGCATGCCCTGGCGGCGGAGCACGCGACCCCACAGGTCGACGTTCGCGCCCACGAGCACGTCGTCGGCCAGCCCGGTCACGACGATCCAGTCGCCGCGCTCGATCTCACCCTCGAGCTGCCCCTCGCCCCAGCCGCTGTAGCCCGCGAACACCCGCAGGCCGCGCACCAGCGGCATCAGGTCGTCCGGCTCGGCGTCGAGGTCGACCAGCGCCACCGGGCCCTGCACGGCGACCAGGCCCTCGACGGTGGCGGGGTCGGTGCCGGCCTGCAGGGCGGCGAGGCACAGCGCCGTCTTCTGCTCCACCGGCCCGCCGATGTAGATGCACCGCGGCTTCGTGACGTGCGAACCCCACGGCGGCAGCACGTCGTGCACAGCCACATCGGACGGGCGGTTCAGCACTACCCCGAGAGACCCCTCGGGGCGTTGATCGATGACGTACACGACGGTGCGCTTGAAGTTCGGGTCGTTCAGGCTCGGAGCGGCAACCAACAGGGAGCCTGGCTCGACTTCGGCATCGGGACGCACGTCACCATGAAATCACCCGTGATCGCCGGAACAACTCAGGCCCGCGTCCCGTTAGACTCAAGTGTCGGATGTCTTTGTGTCCCCCGGGCTCAACAGACAACCGCCTTCGCGGAATACCGTTCGGCTGGAGCCGCGTAGTGCATCGCGCCGTGAGGCGACCTGGCATCCGATCCAGGGGAGCCGGACCGTGAGGTCCGGCTTTCGTGGTTTCACCCCAACGCGCATACAGTGCGAGTGTGACAACGCTTGCGGTGGGAAAGCACCACTGGGGATCACGCCGGCTCCTCGGCATCCCCGCCTACCGCAGGCTCCTCGCCACCCGGCTCGCCTCGCAGTGGGGTGACGGGCTCTTCCAGGCCGGGCTCGCCGGTGCGGTGCTCTTCAACCCCGAGCGGCAGGCCGACCCCGCGGCGATCGCGGCCGGGTTCGCGGTGCTGCTGCTGCCGTACTCGCTGATCGGCCCCTTCACCGGGGCGCTGCTCGACCGGTGGGACCGCAAGAGGGTCATCGTCGTGGCCAACGTCACGCGAGCCGTGTTCGTGCTGTTCACGGCGGCGGCGGTCAGTGCCGGGCTGAGCGGGCTCCCCCTCTACGTCTCCGCGCTCGTGGTCATGGGCATCGGGCGGTTCGTCGGATCCGGGCTGAGCGCCTCGTTGCCGCACGTCGTCGACGAGGACCACCTGGTCGAGGCGAACGCGCTGGCCACGACGGCCGGAGCGGTCATGGCCGTGATCGGCGCCGCCAGCGCCATCGGGTTCCGCACGCTGCTCGGCGCGGGGGACGGCGGTTCGGCGTGGACCACCAGCATCGCCGTGGCCGGGTTGCTGCTCAGCGCGTTCATCGCCAGCCGGTTCAAGGCGGGCGTGCTCGGGCCGGACGAGATCGACGAGCCGCACAACGCGGTCACGGCCGTCGCCCGCGGTCTGCTGGACGGGGCGAAGGCGACCTGGCGCACGCCGAGCGTCACGGCCGGGCTGGCCGCGTTGCTCGCGCACCGGGCGGCGTTCGGCATGAGCCTCATGATCACGCTGCTGCTGATGCGCCACACCCTGGAGGACGTCGGCATCCTCAAGGCCGGCCTCGGCGGGCTCGGCGAGGTCGCGGTGGCGGGCGGCGCCGGTGTGCTGCTCGCCGGGGTCCTGACGGACCGGATCGTCGACAGGTTCGGCGTCAAGCGCACGATCTGCGGCGCGTTGCTGCTCACGTCCGCCGCCCAGGTCGGGCTCGGGCTGCCGATGACGCTCGTGACCGTCCTGCTGGCCAGCTTCGTCATCATCTTCGCCGGTCAGGTCGTCAAGCTCTGCGTGGACACCGCGGTGCAGCACGACGTCGGCGACGAGGTGCGCGGGCGCGTGTTCGCGCTCTACGACACCCTCTTCAACATCGCGCAGGTCACCGCGGTGTCCATCACGGCGACGGTGGTCCCCCTGGACGGGCGCTCGCCCGCCCTCATCCTCGTCGCCGCGAGCCTCTACCTGGTCGGACTGGGCGCCTACCTGCTGCTGTCAGCGCGGAAACGGCAGGTGCAACATGCCGGCCTCGTGCGCGAAGACGACAGCAGCCACTCGATCGGGTAGACCGAGGCGCTGGAGGATGTCCGCGACCTCGTCCACCACCCTCTGCAGGGCGAAGCCGAGCACGCGTGCGATCTCGTGGTCGGCGTGACCTCGGGCGAGACACCTCAGCACAGCCCGCTGGTCATCGGTCAGCACGTCCAGGTCATACACCGCTGGACCTGCGAAAAGTCCTCGTGACGACATCTGCACCACCCCCATGCGCTCCCTGACGCACTACCCATGGTGCATCCCCGCGCTGACAGTTCGCTAACGCGGGGATTTCATCCACTCACTATGAGTCACGAGAGGGAGGGGTGATCCCCTGCTCGCGGGCCCAGTCGAGCAGGGCGGCCTCGGCTTCGTCGCGGTCCAGCGGCCCGCGGTCGAGGCGGAGCTCCTTGAGGTGCTTCCACGCGGCACCGACCTCGCGGCCCGGCGGCAGGCCGAGCAGCTTCATGATCTCGTTGCCGTCGAGGTCCGGGCGCACGCGCGCCAGGTCTTCCTCGGCCGCGATGCGCGCGATGCGCTCTTCCAGGGAGTCGTACGTCCGGCGCAGCAGGTTCGCCTTGCGCTTGTTCCGCGTCGTGCAGTCGGCACGGACGAGCTTGTGCAACCGCGTCAGCAGGTCACCGGCGTCCGTCACGTACCGGCGCACCGCCGAGTCGGTCCACTCGCCGTTGCCGTAGCCGTGGAAGCGCAGGTGGAGGTAGACGAGCTTCGCGACGTCCTCGGTGATCTCCTTCGAGTACCGCAACGCCCGCAAGCGCTTGCGGACCATCTTCGCGCCCACGACCTCGTGGTGGTGGAACGAGACGCCGCCGCCGGGCTCGAACCTGCGGGTCGCCGGCTTGCCGATGTCGTGCAGCAACGCGGCGATCCGCAGCACCAGGTCGGGTGACCGATCGTCGTCTTCGAGATCAATGGCTTGCTCGAGGACAACCAGGGAGTGGTCGAAGACGTCCTTGTGCTGATGATGTTCGTCGATTTCCAGCTTCATGGCCGTGAGCTCGGGCAGCACGACGTCGGCCAGCCCGGTTTCGACCATGAGCTCGATGCCGCGGCGCGGGTGCGCGCCGCACAGGAGCTTCGAGAGCTCCACCTGCACGCGCTCCGGCGTGATGCGGGTGAGCTGGCCTGCCATCGACCGCATCGCCTCGACCACCCTCGGCGCCGCCGTGAAGCCGAGCTGGGAGACGAACCTGGCCGCGCGCAGCATGCGCAGCGGGTCGTCGCCGAACGACTCCTGCGGGGTCGCCGGCGTGTCCAGCACGCCGTCGCGGGCCGCCTGCAGGCCACCGGTCGGGTCCACGAACTCGCGGGCCGCGATGTCGAACGCCATCGCGTTGACGGTGAAGTCCCGCCGGACCAGGTCGCCGCCGATCGAGTCGCCGAACGTGACCTCCGGGTTGCGGGTCACGCCGTCGTAGACGTCCGCGCGGAACGTCGTGATCTCGATGATCTCGCCCTTCTTGGACGCCCCGACCGTGCCGAACGCGATGCCGGTGTCCCACTGCGCGTCCGCCCAGCCGCTCAGCAGCTGCTGGATCTCGGCCGGACGCGCGTCCGTGGTGAAGTCGAAGTCGTTCGTCGGGCGTTCCAGCACGGCGTCGCGCACACTTCCACCCACGAGGTAGAGGCGCTTGCCGCCGGCGGTGAACCGAGCGGCGAGCTCAGCGACGACTGGTGTGATGGTGGGCTGTTCCACCACCGCATTCTGCTGGAGCGGTCGAGACACGGGAAACCAGCGTACTCAAGGTTCGTAAGTACGATCGGCCGTATGCCCTCGTCAGCAGCGCGTTCCGGAGGAAGCCCCCAGCCGGGGCGCCGGAAGAGGCGACGGGGCAGGCGGCTCAGGACGGTCGACGAGACGTCGGCGGGTGGCCTGGTGCTCGACGGCGAGCAGCGGGCCGCGGTGATCGGCAGACTTGACCGGCGGGGCCGGTTGCTGTGGTCTTTGCCCAAGGGTCACGTCGAGGCCGGCGAGACCGCGGAGCAGACCGCGGTGCGCGAGGTCGCCGAGGAGACCGGTATTCATAGCAGGGTGCTGCGCCCGCTGGGGTCGATCGACTACTGGTTCGTCGCGGACGACCGCCGGGTGCACAAGACGGTTCACCACTTCCTCCTCGAAGCGACGGGGGGAGAGCTTTCCGACGAAGACGTGGAGGTCACCGAGGTGGCGTGGGTGCCACTCGGCGAACTGGACGAGCGACTCGCGTATGCCGACGAGCGCCGCCTGGTCCGCCGAGCCGCCGAACTGCTCTCCGACCGCTGCCGGAACGGGGCGGAGTCGGCGTGAGCCTGAAGAAGTTCGTCTGCACAGCCGCTGTCGCCGCCTTCCTGGTGATCACAGCGCCGCCCGCGGGCGCCGTCGAGCAGTCGCAACCGGACGGGATCGACGCGCTGCCGTTCATGCCGGAGCCCGCCACCCAGGTGTGGGCGACCAGGTCGCTCTCCGCCCAGCCCGGCCAGCCGCAGCCGCAGTTCCTGCGGCTCGACATCGACCAGCTCACGCCCCGGTTCGTCACCGGCGACTCCCCGGCCACCGTCAAGATCACCGGCAGGATCGTCAACGTCGGCGACCGCAAGGTCTCCGACATCGTGCTGCGCCTGGAGCGCGGCGAGCCGCTCGAGGCCGAGGACGACCTGCGCAAGGCGTTGCGGGAGCCGGCGGCCGCCGAGGCGGTGCAGCCCAGGTTCACCCAGGTCGCCTCCGAGCTCGAGTCCGGTCAGCAGAAGGACTTCACGCTCGAGGTGCCGCTGCGGGGCACGGAGCCGACGTCGCTCGAGGTCGAGCGGCCGGGCATCTACCCGATCCTCGCGAACGTCAACGGCAGGCCGGACTACGGCGGCCAGGCGCGGCTCGCGGCGCTGTCCACGCTGCTGCCCGTGCTCGGGGTGCCCGGTGGCGAGACCAAGGGCAAGCCGGGCGCCGGAGCCCAGCTCACGGTCCTGTGGCCGATCGCGGACCGCCCCCGGCTGGTCCGGCTCGGCGGTGAGGGCCGGTCCGAGCTGGTCGACGACGAGCTCGCCGCGTCGCTCTCGGTCAACGGCCGGCTGTACGGCCTGCTGCAGGCCTACGAGCAGGCCATCGCGTCGATGAGCACCGCGATGTGCGTGGCCATCGACCCGGACCTGCTGCGCACCGTCCAGGCGATGAGCACCGGGTACACGGTGCGCGGCGGCGCCGAGGGCAAGGGCAGGGTCGAGGCCAAGCTGTGGCTCGACCGGCTCAAGCTCGCCGTCACCGGCCGCTGCGTCATGGCCCTGCCGTACGCCGACGCCGACCTCGTGGCGCTCAACAGGGCGAAGCTCAGCACGATGCGCACGCTCGCGGTGAGCGACGGCCCCAAGCTCATCCAGGACGTCCTGTCCGTGCGGCCGCTGCCGAACCTGGTGTGGCCCGAGGACGGCGTGCTGGACCAGTCGACGTTCGACGAGCTGGTCACGCCCGTGCCGGACAGGCCCGGCACGGGCGTGAAGTCGCTGCTGCTCGACCCGACCGGTCTCGCGGACGCGCCCGGAACGGCCCCCGTCGGCATCGGCGGCAAGAACCCGGTGACCGCGGTGAAGATCGACTCGATGGTCTCGGACGCCCTGCAGGGCAGCGACTCCCGGCCGCGCACGCTGTCCGGCGTCGCCGCGCCGGTCGAGAGCCAGCCGGTGTCGGTGCAGAACGCGCTCGCCGTCCTGGTGTTCCGCGCGGGGTGGCAGGGCGACGGCCGCAACGTCCTGGTCGCGCCGCCGCGCCGCTGGCACGCGCCGCTGCCGGAGATGACCGAGTTCCTGGCCGCCGCGCAGAAGCTGCTGGCCGGTGGCTACGCGACCCAGACCGGGCTCGAGCAGCTCACCGCGGCCACGCCGTCGGTGACCACCGCCAAGGTCGCGTACCCGGCGGAGGCCGGTGCGCGGGAGATCTCGCCGGTCATCACGAACTCCGTGGCGAACCAGGGCGTGGAGCTCAACGGCCTGGTCGCGGCCATGCAGCAGGAGGACAGCGCCCACGCGTCACCGGCGGACCTGTCCGGTCCGCTGTGGCTCGGCCTGCTGCGCGTGATGTCCGGTGCCTGGCGGCAGAACGAGGAGGGCGCGCGGTCCGCGGCCGTCATCAGCCAGGGCGAGATCGACGCGCTGACCGGCATGGTCGGCGTGACGCAGCCCAACAGCCCGATCCTGCTCGGCTCCGGCGACAGCCCGATCCCGGTCACCATCACCAACAAGCTCGACGTGCGCGTGACCGTGCGGATCAACCTCGCCGACACCCCCGGCATCCGCAAGCTCGACCTCGCCGACCAGGTGCTCCCCGCCCGCGGCGAGCGCGTCGTGCGTGTCCCGGTCGAGGTGCTGCGCTCCGGCCGTTTCCCGGTCACCGTCCGGCTGACCACTCCGGAGGGCGTCCCGCTGGGGGACACTGTCAAGCTGGAGGTGTCGTCGTCCGCCTACGGCACCATCACTGTGATCGTCACCGTGATCGCCGGGATCGCGCTCGTCCTGCTCTCGGGACGGCGCATCTACAAGCGGGTCCGTGCTCGCAACGGCGAGAACGGCGAGGCACCGTCCATCGAGAACGTCACACCGGAGAAGTCGAGCGCGTGAGCGAGACAGCCACGACCACCGAACCAGAGCAGCACAAGCAGGCACCGTCGGTCGCCAGGGCCAGCGGCTCGATGGCGATCGCGACGATCGTCAGCCGAGCCACCGGCCTGCTGTCGAAGGTGCTGCTGATCGCGGTGATCGGCGCCGAGACGCTCGGCGACTCGTACCAGGCGGCGTCGACGCTGCCGACCATGATCAACGAGCTGCTCCTCGGCGGCGTGCTGACCAGCGTGGCGATCCCGCTGCTGGTCCGCGCCGAGAAGGAGGACGGCGACGGCGGCGAGTCCTACGCCCAGTGGCTCATCTCGATGGGCACGCTGATCCTCGGCATCGGCACGGTCGTGGCCATGGCCTGCGCGCCCCTGCTCACGAAGATCTACATCTCCGACTCGGAGAACGCGAACCCCGAGCTCGTCACGGCGTTCGCCTACCTGGTCCTGCCGGGCATCGTCTTCTACGGCCTGACGGCGCTGCTCAGCGCCGTGCTGAACGCACGGCACGTGTTCGGCATCCCGACCTGGGCGCCGGTGCTCAACAACATCGTCGTGATCGTGGTGCTGGGCGTCTACGCGATGCTGCCGGGGGAGCTCACGCTCAACCCGGTCCGGATGACCGACACGCACCTGCTGGTGCTCGGTCTCGGCACCGCGCTCGGCGTGCTGGTGCAGGCGTCGGTGCTGTTCCCGGCCCTGAAGAAGACCGGTTTCAAGTTCAGGTGGCGGTTCGGCTGGGACTCGCGCCTCTCGGAGTTCGGCAGCCTGGCGTTCTGGGTGCTGCTCTACGTCGGCCTCGGCCTGGCCAGCATGACCGTGCTGACGAAGGTCGCGACCAGCGCCTCCGGCACGCTGACCGCGTTCAACTACCAGTGGCTGATCGCGCAGGTGCCCTACGGCGTCCTCGGCGTCTCGCTGCTGACGGCGCTGATGCCGAAGATGAGCCGGGCGGCCGCGCACGACGACAACGAGTCGATCGTCCGCGACCTGCTGTTCGGCAACCGCATGTCGGCGATCCTGCTGATGCCGTTCAGCGCGCTGATGACGGCCTCCGGCCTGGCGATCGGTCTCGCCGTCTTCGCACTGGGCGCCTCGGGCGTCACCGGTGGCACGAGGATCGGTCTCGCGCTCGCGCTCTCGGCGTTCGGCCTGGTGCCGTACGCGATCACGCTGCTGCAGCTGCGGGTCTTCTACGCGATGAAGGACGCCCGTACGCCGACGGTCATCCAGGCGTTGATCGTCGCGGTGCGCATCGGGCTGCTGTTCCTCTTCCGCGAGGTGGCCGCGCCCGGCGACGCCGAGCAGCTCGCCGTCGGTGTGTCGCTCGCCATGTCGCTGAGCTTCGTCTTCGGCGCCGTCGTCGGCCAGGTGTGGCTGCGGGTCCGCCTCGGCCGGCTGCGCACCGGCTTCACGATCTGGACCCTCTGCCTGACCGTCGTGGCCTCCTCGCTCGCCTTCGGTGTCGCGAAGGGGTTGAACTGGCTGGTGCAGGACCTGGTCGGCTTCTCGAGCGTGATCGCGTCGAGCTGGGTCGAGGTCGTCCTGGTGACGCTGGTCGGCCTGCCGCTCTCGTACGGCCTGCTGGCGGCGTTCCGGGTGCCCGAGATGCAACCGGCGATCGCCAAGATCAACCGTTTGGTGCGGCGCCGATGACTCCAGGCCGTGACCACCTTCCCGTAACCTGGTCTCCGTGAGTAGCGGAGTCCACGCCGCCCTGGTCCCCGGCGGTGTCATCGGCAACGGCCGCTACCGGCTGCTCGCGAAATCGGGAGCAGACGCCCGGTCCAACGCGGAGCTGTGGCGTGCCAGGGACGGTCAGCTCAACCGGGACGTGGCACTGACCGTCCTGCTGGGCGACCTGGCGAACAACGAGGCCGCGGCCCGAGCCCGCCGGACGGTCGAGCGGGCGATGCACGCGTCGTCGTTCACGCACCCCGGTGTGTCCAGGGTGATCGACGTGCTGACGCCCGGCACCGGCATCCGCCCGGACGAGGGCATCCTCGGCATGGTCGTCGCCGAGTGGACCCAGGGCACCGACCTGGTGGACCTCATCGCGGAGGGCCCGCTGCCGGCGGGTGCCGCGACCCGCCTGCTCGAACCTCTGGGCGCCGCCATCGAGGGCGCGCACCACGCCGGCCTCGTGCTGGGCGCCGACCACCCGCAGCGCATCCGGGTCACCTCGGACGGCCGCCTGCGCCTCGCGTTCCCCGGTCCGCGGCCGGACGCGATCGCGCGCGACGACGTCAAGGGCCTCGGCGCGATCCTGTACCTGCTGCTCACCGGCCGGTGGGCGCTGCCGGGCGGCCCCCAGGGCGTGCCGGTGGCCCCGACCGGGCCGGACGGCTCCGTGGTCGCGCCGAACGCGCTGCACCCGTACCTGCCGCACGACCTGTCGTCCGTGGCGGTGCGGTCGCTGGAGGACACGTCGGTCGGCGGCATCCGCACGTCCGCGGCGATCCTCCAGGTCCTCGACCAGATCGCGACCGAGGAGGCCCAGACGGCGCTCATCCCGCCCGTGTCGTCGGCACGCGATGACGACGACAAGGTCGTGTGGACGACACAGCGGCCGAGGCAGGACAAGCAGCAGAAGAAGAAGCTGTGGATCAGCGTCGGCGTGCTCGCCCTCGCCACGCTCACCGTGATCGTGTGGCTGAGCGTGCAGATCGTCGGGTTCTTCAGCGACGAGCCCTCCAAGGGCGGCGGCCCGACCGTGGTGATCAACCAGCCGGGGTCGAACGGCCAGTCCGCGCCCGTGCCGGCGCCCGCCGGACCGGTCCAGCCCGGCCAGATCGGCGTCTACGACGTCACGAACCAGGCGGACAACGCGAACCAGGCGAGCAGGGCCGTCGACAGCAATGCGAGCACGTTCTGGCGGACCGACAACTACTTCCAGCCCTTCCCGACGTTGAAGCCGGGCATCGGGCTGATGGCGTCGTTCGCCGAGCCGGTCAAGCTGGCCTCGATCACGATCACCTCACCCAGCAAGGGCACGAAGGTCGAGATCCGGGTGGCGTCCGCGCTGGACTCACCGCTCGAGGAGACCAAGGTCATCGGCGTGGCGGACCTGTCCGACGGGCAGACGCAGATCCAGCTGAACGAGCACGAGCCGACCGGGCACGTCCTGGTCTGGATCACGCAGCTGACGAGCTCCGGCGGCGGCAAGAACCAGTCCGAGATCCGCGAGGTCCTCTACACGCGAGCCCAGTAGGACTACGCAGGCGCTTTGAGCAGACCTGTCCGGGTGATCTGTGATCACCGCCGCTAAAGTCCTCCCCGTGACCGCCGCAGCCAGCTCGGACGCCGATCTCATCTCGGCCCACGCCGCAGGTGACCCCTACGCGTTCTCGGAGCTGGTCAAACGGCACCGCGACCGGATGTGGGCGGTGGCGCTGCGCACGCTGCGCGATCCCGAGGAGGCCGCGGACGCGCTGCAGGAGGCGTTCATCTCGGCCTTCCGGGCGGCGGCGTCGTTCCGCGCCGAGTCACAGGTCACCACCTGGCTTCACCGGATCGTGGTGAACGCGTGCCTCGACCGGATGAGACGCCGGCAAACAAGACCGACAGTGCCGCTGCCCGAGGCCGGCCCCGGCGAGCCCGTCGCTCCCCGTGACGCGATGAGCGACCGCGAGACCAGCCTCATGGTGCAGCAGGCGCTGATGGAGCTGCCGGAGGAGCAGCGGGCGCCCATCGTGCTCGTCGACGTCGAGGGCTATTCCGTCGCCGAGACGGCGCGGCTGCTGGGCATCGCGGAAGGCACGGTCAAGAGCCGGTGCGCGCGAGGGCGCGCCAAGCTCGCCAAAGTTCTCGGGCACCTCAGGAACCGAATCGCAGATGCGAACGTCCCAGCTGACGGTGTGAATGTGCAAGAGCAACGTCAGTGGGAGGGTCGATGACCGGCATGGAGCGCGTGCCGATGGGTCCGCCGTGGTCTGTCGACCTCATCGCGGACCTGCACGCGGGCGTGCTGCCCCCTGAGGTCGCCGCACAGCTGCGCCCGAGGGTCGAGGCGGACGCGGAGGCCCGGGAGATCCTGCAGGCGCTGGACGCGACGCTGGCGGACCTGGAGGCGCTGCCCCCGATCCCGATGCCCGACCACGTGGCCGCGCGGATCGACGCCGCGCTGGCGGCCGAGGCCCGTCCGGGCATCGCCCCGGTGGTCTCGCTGAACGACGCCCGCAAGCGCCGCAACCGCAGGCTGGGGATGGGTGGCGCCGGTGTGCTGGTCGCCGCCGCGGCCGCGTTCGGCATCGTCCTGGCCATGTCGCCGGGCGCCCAGCAGAAGTCGAACGACACCGCGCAGCCACCGGCGGCGACGTCGTCCGGCTCGGCTCAGGCCCCTCCTCTGGCGCTCAAGCGCGACGAGCTGGGTTCCGCGGTGGGCGAGGTGCTCAAGGCCCAGAACTACGGGCCGCTGGAGACCTCGGACCGCCTCGCCGGCTGTCTGAAGGGCGGCGGCATCACCAGCTCGGGCAACCCGCTCGGCATCAGCCCGGTCAACCTGGAGGGCAGGGACGCCGTGATGGCGATCCTGCCGGCCGGTCTCGGCCAGTACCGGCTGGTCGTGCTGGACCCGGACACCTGCGGACCGGACAAGCCGCAGGGCGTTCTGGCCGACACCACGATCAAGGCGAGGTAGTCGCTCAAGTCACGGAATCAGCTGCACCTACGATCCGTTGAGGCAGTCAGACGACGAGATCGAGGAGTTGCAGAGCCGTGAGCGTGCGCAACGTGATCATCATTGGATCGGGACCGGCGGGCTACACCGCGGCGGTCTACGCGGCACGCGCGCAGCTGGAGCCCCTGGTCTTCGAGGGTTCGCAGTACGGCGGCGCCCTCATGACGACCACCGAGGTCGAGAACTACCCCGGCTTCCGCGACGGCATCATGGGCCCCGAGCTCATGGAGCAGATGCGCGAGCAGGCCATGCGCTTCGGCGCCGAGCTGCGCGCCGAGGACGTCGAGTCCGTCGAGCTGACCGGCCCGGTGAAGAAGGTCGTCGCCAACGGCGTCACCTACGAGGCCAAGGCCGTCATCCTCGCGATGGGCGCCGCCGCCAGGTACCTGAACATCCCCGGTGAGCAGGAGCTGCTCGGCCGCGGCGTGTCGGCCTGCGCGACGTGCGACGGCTTCTTCTTCCGCGACCACGACATCGCCGTGGTCGGCGGCGGCGACACGGCGATGGAGGAGGCCACGTTCCTCACCCGCTTCGCCAAGTCCGTGACGGTCATCCACCGCCGCGAGGAGTTCCGCGCCTCGAAGGTCATGCTGGAGCGCGCCCGCGCCAACGACAAGATCAAGTGGCAGCTCAACACGCAGGTCACCGACGTCCTCGGTGACGGCACCGTGTCGTCCATCAAGGTCAGGGACACCCAGACCGGCGCCGAGTCCGAGCTGCCCGTCACCGGTTTCTTCCTCGCGATCGGCCACGACCCGCGCTCGGCGCTGGTGAAGGGCCAGGTCGACCTGGACGAGGAGGGCTACGTCCTCACCAAGGGCAAGTCCTCCTACACGAACCTGGACGGCGTGTTCGCCGCCGGCGACCTGGTCGACCACGAATACCGCCAGGCGATCACCGCCGCGGGCTCCGGCTGCTCCGCGGCGATCGACGCGGAGCGGTGGCTCGCCGAGCACGGCACCGAGCAGGCCGAGATCGCCGCCGAGGCCGTCGGCGGCGGCTACGGCAAGAGCAACTGAAGTTCCTTCTGCGAGACCTCTTAGGGAGAGCAACATGGCAGGCGCCACCGTCACGGTGACCGACAAGTCGTTCGCGGACGACGTGCTGACCAGTGAGAAGCCCGTGCTGGTCGACTTCTGGGCGACCTGGTGCGGCCCGTGCAAGATGGTCGCGCCGGTGCTGGAGGAGATCGCGGCCGAGCACGGCGAGAAGCTCACCGTCGCCAAGGTCGACATCGACGCCAACCCGTCGATCGCCCGCGACTACCAGATCATGTCCGTCCCGACGCTGATCCTGTTCCAGGGCGGCCGTCCGGTGAAGCAGATCGTCGGCGCGAAGCCCAAGGCGGCGCTGCTGAACGACCTCCAGGACGTCCTGGCCTGACGAGAAAGTCGCACGGACTGAAAGTCCGCTGCAACGCGCAACGTGACCCGCCCGTCTACCGATAAGACGGGCGGGTCACGTTCGTTCTCGGTGCCGAGCCGGTCCTCCCGGTACGACTGCGAGCAGCCCTGCATTGATCACTGAGCGCAGCAGGGCACAATGAAGACTTCCCAACTGACGCGCCGACCAGTTTCGGCGCCCTAGTCGAGCGAGGGTGCATGCAGCTGCTCCGCCGCGGGGACGTCGGAAGTGATGTTGCCGAGATCCGGTCGACCCTGACCGGGCTCGGAATGCTTCCGCCGGCCGACCCACAGGCGCCGCCGGTGTTCGACCAGCAGGTCGAGCACGCCGTGCGCGCCTTCCAGCAGCAGCGGGGGCTGATCATCGACGGCATCGTCGGCCCGGCGACCTACCGCGCGCTGCGTGATGCGACGTTCCGGTTGGGGGACCGGCCGCTCGCGTACCTGATGTCGCAGCCGACGACCGGCGACGACGTGCTGATGTTGCAGGAACGCCTGCTGGAGCTCGGCTACGACGCCGGCCGCGCGAACGGCGTGTTCGGCCAGCAGACCGAGCAGGCGCTGAGGAACTTCCAGCGCGACTACGGCCTGATCGTGGACGGCATGTGCGGCCCGGACACCGTGCGCGCGCTGCGCCAGCTCCAGCCGAAGGTCCGCGGTGGTCGTCCCGTGCTGCTGCGCGAGCAGGAGCGTGTCCGCAGTGCCGGTTCGCGCCTGTCGGGCAAGCGGATCGTCATCGACCCCGGCCACGGTGGTCAGGACCGCGGTGTCATCGTGAACGGCGTGTCCGAGGCCGACCTCATGCTGGACCTGGCCCGCCGCCTCGAGGGCAAGATGGCCGCCACCGGCATGGAGGCGTTGCTCACGCGCGGTCCGGACAACTGCCCGGACGAGGCGGAGCGCGCCAGGTTCGCCAACGAGGCGGGTGCCGACCTGATCCTGTCGCTGCACATCGACGGCAACTCGTCGCCGAACGCGCAGGGCGTGGCGACGTTCCACTACGGCACGGGCAACGGCACGTCGTCCACGGTCGGCGAGGCGCTGGCCGGGTTCATCCAGCGCGAGGTCACGGCCCGCACGACGATGTCGAACTGCGGTTCGCACCCGAAGTCGTGGGACCTGCTGCGGCTCACCCGCTGCACAGCCGTCCGCGTCGAGGTCGGCTACCTGACGAACGCCGAGGACCGCGCTCGCCTGGCGACGCCCGGTTTCCGCGACATCGTGGCCGAGGGCATCCTCGTGGCCGTGAAGCGCCTGTACCTGCTCGGCAAGGACGACCAGCCGACGGGCACGTTCACGTTCAACGACCTGCTGCGCTACGAGATGTCGAAGAGCTGATCTGACGAAAAAGGCCCCTCGCTTCCGGCGAGGGGCCTTTTTCGTCGGTCCTAGACGGGCCGGAGGCTCGGTTCCGCCGTGGAGACGGTGACGCTGTTGAGGAGGCGCTCCAGCGCGGCCTCGACGTCTTCCTTCCAGGTGATGGAGCTGCGGAGCTCCATGCGCAACCGGGGCCAGCGCGGGTGCGGCCGCACGGTCTTGAAGCCGACGCTCGTGAGGAAGTCGGCCGGCGTGACGCAACTGGGCCCTTCGTCGTCCGGGCGCATGTCGCCGAACGCCTCGATGGCCTTCACGCCGCGACGCGTCAGATCCTTCGCCACGGCCTGCACGAGCACTCGCGCGAGTCCTCCCCCTCGGAACTCCGGGAGGACGTCCAGCGACGTCATGAGGACCGCGTCCGGGCTCACCGGGGACGTGGGGAAGGCGGCGCTGCGCGGCACAGCGGCCGGTGGTGCGTAGAAGACCGAACCGGCGGGAATGCCGTCGCAGTAGATGAGACGGCCGCACGAGCCCCATTCGAGCAGGACGCTGGAGACCCAGGCTTCCTTCTCGAATTCGGTGTCGCCGTATTCCTCGGCCTGCTCTCGCAGGTGAGGAGCCAGCTCCCAGAAAACGCACGTCCTGCTGTGCTTGGAGAGATGCTCCAGGTTGTCCAGCGTGACGCCCACGACGCGACGGGACACCCCAACCTCCACCCGTTAACACACACAGTGAACCCTTACGAGGGTAGGCGAATGTGACGGAAGCCGGAAGGCGCATGCCCTGAACGGGACGACGGTTACACTCGCTCGGGACATTTCCCATTCAGGAGTCCCCCATGACTGTGCCCGGACAGCCCGCGAAGCAGGGCCCCAGAAGCCTTGACCCCCACCTCCGCCGCTACGCAGCGCGCACGGCAGGGATGACGGCATCGGAGATCCGGGCACTCTTCGCGGTGGCGTCCCGTCCCGAGGTCGTGTCGCTGGCCGGAGGCATGCCACACCTGGCCGCGCTGCCCCTGGAGTCGCTGTCCGCGGAGATCGGTCAGCTGGTGGCGTCCGAGGGCCTGGTGGCCCTGCAGTACGGCTCGGCGCACGGTGTTCCGCTGTTGCGCGAGCAGATCTGCGACGTCATGGCTCTGGAAGGCATCAACGGCCACCCGGACGACGTGGTGGTGACCGTCGGCTCGCAGATGGGCCTCGACATGGTCACCCGGATCTTCTGCGACCCCGGTGACGTGGTGATCGCCGAGGGTCCTTCCTACGTCGGCGCTCTCGGGTCGTTCACCGCCTACCAGGCCCAGGTCGTCCACGTCGCCATGGATGCGGACGGGCTCGTGCCGTCGTTGCTGCGCGAGGCGCTGGAGGCCTGCAAGCGCGCCGGGCAGCGGGTCAAGTTCCTCTACACGATCCCGAACTTCCACAACCCGGCCGGCGTGACGCTGGCGGTGTCCCGGCGGGCCGAGGTCCTGGAGATCTGCCGGTCCTACGGCGTGCTGGTGGTCGAGGACAACCCGTACGGACTGCTCGGGTTCGACGGCCAGACGTACCCGGCGCTGCGGTCGATGGACCCCGACAACGTGGTGTACCTCGGTTCGTTCTCGAAGACGTTCGCGGCCGGTCTGCGGGTCGGCTGGGTGCTGGCACCGCACGCCGTCCGCGAGAAGCTGGTGCTGGCCGCCGAGTCGGCCACGCTGTGCCCGCCGACGCTGAACCAGATGATCGTGTCCCGGTACCTGTCCACGCAGGACTGGAAGGGTCAGATCAAGACCTACCGCGAGGCGTACCGGGAACGGCGCGACGCGGCGATCTCGGCTCTCGAGCAGCACATGCCGCAAGGTTCCACGTGGAACATCCCGAACGGCGGCTTCTACGTCTGGGTGACGGTGCCGGAGGGCATCGACACCAAGGCGATGCTGCCCCGGGCCGTGACGGCCCGCGTGGCGTACGCGTCCGGCACCGGTTTCTACGCGGACGGGTTCGGCTCCCGCCAGTTGCGGATCTCGTACTGCTACCCGACGCCGGAGCGCATCCGCGAGGGTGTCCGCCGCTTGGCGAACGTCATCGAGGAAGAGATGCAGCTGGCCGTGACCTTCGGGGCGACGCCGGGCCGTCAGCTGTCCGGTCCGCAGACCCCGTCACCTGACACCGCCTGATCTTTTGGAGTTGTGCTGTGGCTGACCGCATGGTCGCTGTGCTGTCCGGTGGGCTCTCCCACGAACGCGAGGTCTCGATCCGCTCCGGCCGCCGCCTGTCGGCCGCTCTGCGGTCGGTGGGCCTGACGGTGGAGGAGTGGGACGCCGACGCCTCGTTGCTGACGCGCCTGCGGTCGAACCGCCCGGACGCCGTCGTCGTCGCCCTGCACGGCGGCGAAGGCGAGAACGGGTCGGTGCAGGCGATCCTCGAGATGTTCGGGGTGCCGTACGTCGGCACGGACTCGCGAGCGTGCCGGAGGGCGTGGGACAAGCCGACCGCCAAGGCCGAGCTCGCCCGTGCCGGGCTGGCGACGCCGGAGTGGGTCGTGCTGCCGCACGCGACGTTCCGGGAGCTCGGGGCCAAGCCGGTGCTCGACGCGATGGTGTCGACGCTCGGGTTGCCGTTGATGCTGAAGCCGGACCAGGGTGGCTCGGCGCTGGGCGCCCAGGTCGTCCGGGACGCCGCGGAGCTGCCGCCGGCGATGGTCGGCTGCCTGGCGTACGGCGACACCGTGCTGGCCGAGCAGTTCATCTCCGGGGTGGAGGTGGCGGTCGCCGTCGTCGACGGTCCCGAGGGCCCGTACGCGCTGCCCGCCGTCGAGATCGTTCCGGAGACCGGGGTCTACGACTACACGGCCCGGTACACCGCGGGGCTGACCGACTTCCACGCGCCGGCGCGGCTGGACGCGGCGTCGGCCAAGGCGGTGGGGGAGCTCGCGGTGGCGGCGCACCGGTTGCTCGGTCTGCGGGACGTCTCGCGGACCGATGCGATCGTGGCCGAGGACGGGACGGTCTACTTCCTCGAAGTGAACGTGTCGCCCGGACTGACCGAGACGTCGCTCCTGCCGATGGCCGTCGAGGCAGCGGGGCAGTCCCTGGGCGACATCTACGCCGGTTTGGTCGAGCGCGCCGTCGCTCGTTGACCTCTTCTCACAGGTGACGCCCCGTATCCTTTCGAATGCGGGGCGTCATCGTCACCGTGACATAAGGCCCGTGGGTGATCCTATAGGCCTACTCCGATGTCCGAATTGCCGTGTTCGGGCTGATCATGCCGACGATGCGTTCAAGATCGTCAACTGACCCGAATTCGACCACGATCCGGCCCTTCCGCTGCCCGAGTTCGACCTTCACACGGGTGTCGAAGTTGTCGGAGAGCCGCTCGGCGAGCTCCTGCAGACCGGGCGCGTGCATCTGCTTGCGCGGCGCGGCCTTCTCCTTCTTCGGCCTCTCGTTCTTGGCGATCGTCACCGCTTCTTCGGTCGCGCGAACCGACATGCCCTCGGCGACGATCCGGGCCGCGAGGTCTTCCTGCGCGCCGGCGTCGTCGAGACCGAGCAGCGCCCGCGCGTGACCGGCGCTCAGCACGCCCGCCGCGACCCGTCGCTGGACGGGGAGGGGGAGCTTCAGCAGCCGGATGGTGTTCGTGACGACGGGACGGCTGCGACCGATGCGGTCCGCCAGTTCCTCGTGCGTGACGCCGAACTCCTCCAGCAGCTGCTGGTACGCCGCCGCCTCTTCGAGCGGGTTGAGCTGGACGCGGTGGATGTTCTCCAGCAACGCGTCCCGCAGCATCACGTCGTCGGCGGTCTGCCGCACGATCGCCGGGATCGTCTTGAGCCCGGCCTGCTGCGTGGCACGCCACCGGCGCTCGCCCATGACGAGCTCGTACGTGTCCGCGGTCAGCTCCCGGACCACGATCGGCTGCATGAGCCCGAACTCCTTGATGGAGAACGAGAGCTCGTTGATCGCGTCCGGGTCGAACACCTGGCGCGGCTGCTTGGGGTTGGTCCGGATCGCGGTGACCGCGATCTCCCGGTAGACCGCACCTGCGACCTCGCTGACCGGCTGCGGCGCGGCGGTCTTGGTGGCCCCGTTGCCGATGGCCGCGGCGGGCCGGACCGTGCTGGGCGCACCGGCCGGCGGCCCCTGGGGGATGAGCGCGGCCAGGCCGCGCCCGAGTCCGCCCCTGCGCTGCTCCGTCATGCGCCCTCCCTCTTCGCCCCGCGGATCGCGATCTCCTTCGCGGCGTCGAGGTAGCTCATCGACCCGCGCGAGCCCGGGTCGTACGTCAGCACCGTCTGACCGAATCCCGGCGCCTCGGAGACCTTCACGCTGCGCGGGATCACGGTCCTGAGGGCGACGTCGCCGAAGTGGCCGCGCACCTCACTGGTCACCTGGTCCGCGAGCTTGGTGCGGCCGTCGTACATCGTGAGGAGGATCGTCGAGATGCCGAGGTCCGGGTTCAGGTGCTGCTGCACCAGCTCGATGTTGCGCAGCAACTGGCTCAGACCCTCCAGCGCGTAGTACTCGCACTGGATCGGGATCAGCACCTCCTGAGCGGCGACCATCGCGTTGACGGTCAGCAGCCCGAGGCTCGGCGGGCAGTCGATGAAGACGTAGTCGGGCTGCAGCTGGTCGAGCGCCTCGGGGGAGAGCGCCTCCTTCAGCCGCGCCTCGCGGGACACCATCGAGACGAGCTCGATCTCGGCGCCGGCGAGGTCGATCGTCGCGGGAACGCAGTAGAGGTTCGGCGACGTGGGGCTGACCTGAGCCGCCTCGGCGATCGAGATCTCACCGATCAGCACCTCGTAGACCGACGGCGTGCCGCTGCGGTGCTCGACGGAGAGCGCTGTGCTGGCGTTGCCCTGCGGGTCGAGGTCGATCACGAGCGTCTTGAGCCCGTGGATCGCGAGTGCTGCGGCGAGGTTCACCGTGCTCGTCGTCTTGCCGACGCCACCCTTCTGGTTGGCGACGGTGATCACCCGGCGATGGGCAGGCCGGGGGAGCAGTGACTCGTCGGGGTGCAGCACGTTTGCCGCACGAGCTGCCTCTTCTGCAATCGGGGTCCACACCACGGCGCTGTCATCTCCGTTGTTGGTCGGCTTGGCTTTGGTTTGGGGAGGCGCGGTTTCACGTGGAACACCCGCAGAATGGAACTCCGGGTACACGCTCACCGATCCCTCCTGGTCTGGCGTTCGACGATCAGCACCGTCGTCGGCACCTCGAGCACGTCCGCTCCCACCGCGACGACCGAGAGGTTGGCGCCACCTGCCTTGAGCACCGCGGCACCGTCGCGTTCGAGCTCTTCCTGCGCGCGCTCGCCCTTGAGCGCGACCATCCGCCCGCCGCCCTTGAGGAGCGGCAGGCACCACTTCGCGAGCTTCTCCAGCGGAGCCACCGCACGAGCCGTCACCGAGTCGCAGTTCAGCAGCTGCTTGCGGACCGGCCCCTCCTCGGCACGGCCACGCAGGACCGTCACGTTGTCGAGTTGGAGGCGTTCCTTCACTTCCTCGAGCCACGCGATGCGGCGCGCCATCGGCTCGAGCAACGTGATCCTCAGGTCCGGCCGCGCGATCGCCAGCGGCACGCCCGGCAGTCCGGCACCTGACCCCACGTCGACCACGCGCTCGTTCTTCCCGAACAGCTCCTCGATCACCGCCGAGTTGAGCACGTGGCGATCCCAAATCCTGTCGACTTCGCGGGGACCGATGAGTCCACGCTCGACGCCGTGCTCCTCCAGGAGCCTGACGAACTCGGCGGCACGATCGACGTGCTCGCCGAAGACGAGCTTCGCGTTGTCGGGCAACTCCCCGGCCATGTTCTCCGTCCGTGAGCGTTTCACGTGAAACCACGCGGCGGCGGCATTCCGGCGGCCGGTGGAAAAGCTGGCGAATGCCAGGGCACCATCATGACGGATCGACCGTGCGCTCCGCCAAATCCTGAGCGCCGTTTCACGTGAAACTTGGGGGAAAGTTGCTTCCGAAGATCTACACGGTGGCTCGACCGGGTCCGGGCACCGTCTCGACGATGTCCCACCCGGCCGGCGGGGCGCTTCTGGAGAGCAAGCTCCGCGGACTGCGAGAGCTCGGCGTGGACGTCCTCGTGTCGGCCCAGACGGACGGCGAACGGGTCGAGTGCGATCTGGTGGACCAGGCGCGCACGGCTGCCGCGGTCGGTCTGGAGCTCGTCTGCTTCCCGATCGACGACATGACGGTGCCGGACGTGGCGTCGGTGGTCGAGGTGATCCGCCCCCTGCACGCGCGGTACCGGGCTGGGGCGCACGTGGTGTTCCACTGCTGGGCGGGGATCGGGCGGTCGTCGTTGCTGGCCGGGTTGCTGCTGGGGATGGACGGGGTGGAGCCGGGGGAGGCGTGGAGGTTGATCTCGGCGGCACGCGGCTTCCGGGTGCCCGACACGGGGGAGCAGGAGGAGTGGCTCGCCAGGTGGTGGGCGAGTCGGTTTCACGTGGAACAGTGAGTCGATTGCCCGGTCGAAGCGTTCACGGGTCCGGCGACAGCGCCGCACCCGCTCTCTGCACGTACTCGGTTCCGGAGACAGCAAACGGCCCCTGGCTCCAACCGGAACCAGGGGCCGTTCGTCGACCAGGAAGCCGCTACGGCTTGGGGAAGATGATGACCCGGCGCTGCGGCTCCTCACCCTCGCTCTCGCTGTGCACGCCCGAGACGGCGGCGACGGCGTCGTGGACGACCTTGCGCTCGAACGGGGTCATCGGGTGCAGACGGGCGCGCTCGCCCGAAGCCGCGACCTTCTCCGCGGTGGTGCGGCCCAGCTCGGCCAGCTCGGCGCGACGACCGGCACGCCACTGGGCGATGTCCAGCATCAGGCGGGAGCGGACGCCCGTCTCCTGCTGGACGGCCAGACGGGTCAGCTCCTGCAGCGACTCGAGGACGTTGCCTCGGGGGCCCACCAGCTTGGCGAGGTCCTCGCCGCCGTCGATGCTCACGATGGCCCGGCCGCTTTCGACGTCCAGGTCGATGTCACCGTCGTAGTCGAGCAGGTCCAGCAGGCGCTCGAGGTAGTCGCCCGCGATGTCGCCTTCCTGGACGAGCAGGTCCTCGGTCTTGCTCTGCGACTGCGGCTGGGCCGCGGCGTCGGCCTCAGTCGCGGCCTCGGACGACGACGACGCCTCCACGTCGTCGGTCGCCTGCAAGGTCTCCGACACGATGTCTCCTCTCCGGGGCAACGCCCGAAATCAGCGGCGCTTCTTGCTGCCCGGCTTCTTGCTGGTGGATCGGCCTGGGGTCAGACCGGGAATCTCGGTGTTGGCACTGCCGTTCGCGGCGTCCGAGGCGGGCTTGGCAGCGGGCGTCGCACCACCGGGGCCGGCGGTCGGCATGCGCTTGGCGCCGTTCGCGGGCTTGGCTCCCGGAGCCGGCTTCTTCGGGTTGACCGGCTTCACGCCCGGCTTGGGGGCGAGTGCCTGGCGGGTCTCGACGACCGCGGCCTTCTTCTGCTCTTCCTCGGCGTCGATGCGCTTGTAGACGAAGTGCTGCTGGCCGAGGGTCCACGCGTTGTTGGACAGCCAGTACAGCAGGATCGCGACGGGGAAGAAGAAGCCACCGACGAGGACACCCACCGGGAAGATCCAGAGCGTCAGCTTGTTCATGATGGCCGTCTGCGGGTTGTCCAGCGCGGCCTGGTTCTGACGGGCGACCGAGTGGCGGGCCGTGAAGTGGGTCGCGATGGACGCCACGATCATCAGCGGCACCGACACGAGGATGACGTTCAGGCGCTCGGTGCCGAACTGCGCGAGCTGGTCGGACGGCATCGTGATGAACGTCGAGAGGTTCGTGCCGAAGAGCTTGGCGTTGACGAACGAGTCGACGCCCTGCTTGTCGAAGAAGTAGACCTCGCCCCAGCCAGGCCTGAACGAGCGCAGCACGTGGAACAGACCGATGAACACCGGGATCTGCACCAGCATCGGCAGGCAGCCGCCGAGCGGGTTGACGCCGTGCTCGGACTGCAGCTTCTGCATCTCCTGCGCCTGGCGCTGGCGGTCGTTCGGGAACTTCTTCTTGATCTTCTGCATCTCCGGGGCGAACTCCTGCATCCGCCGCATGGAGCGCACCTGGCCGACGAACGGCTTGAAGAGGATGGCGCGGAGGGTGAAGACCAGGAAGATCACGGCCAGCGCCCAGGCGAACCCGCTCGCCTCACCGAAGACCTTGCCGAACACCCAGTGCCAACACCACAAGATGAAGGACACCGGGTAGTAGATGAAGTTGAGCACGGGAGCTACTCCTCGGTGGATACGTCGGGGACCTGCCGCCTCGGCGGAACGGGGTCCAGGCCTCCAGGGTGCCAGGGTCCGCAGCGCAGCAACCGGCGGATGGTCAGCCAGGTTCCTCGCAGTGCGCCGTGGACTGTCAGGGCTTCCACCGCGTACGCGCTGCAACTCGGGTAGAAGCGGCAGGTCGGTGGCAGCAGCGGCGAGATGAACTTCCGGTAGAAGTGCACCGGCAGCAACGCCACCTTCGCGGGCAACGTGGTCATCGCAGCACCTTGCGCAGGGCAGAAGTGAAATCGGCGGCGAGTTCCGAACTCGACGCCTCGGCTGCTGGGGCCAACGCCCTGACCACGACGAGAGTTCCCGGCGGCATCTCCGCCAGCACGGGACGCACCACGTGGCGCAGGCGTCGATAGACACGGTGGCGCACCACCGAGTTGCCAACTGCCTTGCTCACGACGAAGCCCACCTTGGACGAATCCAAGGTGGGCACGTCGGGCTTCAAGACGTGGACGACCAACCGGGGTCGTCCGGCGCGGCGGCCTCGGCGGACCACCAGGCCGAAGTCCTGGCTGCGGGTGAGCCGGGCGGCCGGTGGGAGCACGACGACGCTGCGCTTACCAGCCGCTGTCAGGCGGACAGAGTGGCACGGCCCTTGCTGCGGCGCGCGGCCAGAATGGCGCGGCCGGCGCGGGTCCGCATGCGCAGCCGGAAGCCGTGCGTCTTCGCGCGGCGGCGGTTGTTGGGCTGGAAGGTGCGCTTACCCTTGCTCACGGTCGGTCTCCCGGTGCTTCACTGCTGACAAAGCCTTGTGGTTGTCCCCGATGGCAGTGGACGTAGGCGCGCGAAAGGCGCCCGTCGCAAGCGGGAGACTCGTACGAGGGTACGCATGCCCGGGTGCGGCGACCAAATCGGGGTGGGCGACGCCACGTCTTGTGAGGCGTGCCGGGCCTTGTTACCGTTCGTCCTTCGCGCGTGCCGGGCCGGCGTGGGAGCCGCTGACGAACCGGCACCACAACGCACCTTTTAGTGCACAGTTGTGGATAACTCTGTGGATACCTCTATTCTCCGTGTCCACATGTGGAGTCTTGGGCTCCGGCGGAGGGGAGGGGAGCGCGGAGGTGTCGAACCAGCAGGTCGATCTTGGTCTCGTGTGGGCCGAGGTGGTGCAGGAACTCGCCGCGAGCCACCTGTCCCCTCAGCAACGCGCGTGGATGAGGGTCACCCGCCCGATCGGTTTGCTGGACGGAACGGCACTGCTCGCGGCTCCCAGCGACTTCGCGAAGGAGGCGATCGAGCGCGCGCTGCGCGACCCGATCACCGCCGCGCTGTCCCGCAGGCTCGGCCGTTCGGTCTCGCTCGCGGTGAAGGTCGACTCGCCGGAACCGGTGAGCCCCGTCGTGGGCCCGCCGACCACCCCGATCCCCGTCCACGCGCTCCAGGCGGCCCAGGTCGCCCAGCCCGTGGCACCGGTCGTCCCGTCGATCCCCGGCGGCGACACGCCCGGCCCCGTGATCGTGGACGACGGGGCCACCGCCGACGGCCCTGAAGAAGAGGTGGACGAAGCCGGCGACGCGCTCGCCGCCGTCACCGAGATCTGGCCGACCTTCAACACCGCGAACGCGGCGGCCGGCGCGACGCCCAACGCGAATCTCCCGTACACGCGGCCCGCGAACCCGTCGCCGTCGCAGACGCGCCTGAACGAGAAGTACAACTTCGACACGTTCGTCATCGGCGCCTCGAACCGGTTCGCGCACGCCGCGGCCGTCGCGGTGGCCGAAGCGCCCGCCCGTGCGTACAACCCGCTCTTCATCTGGGGTGAGAGCGGCCTCGGCAAGACCCACCTGCTGCACGCCGTCGGGCACTACGCCCAGCGGCTGTTCCCCGGCATGCGCGTGCGGTACGTGTCGACCGAGGAGTTCACCAACGACTTCATCAACTCGCTGCGCGACGACCGCAAGGTCGCCTTCCAGCGCCGCTACCGGGACATCGACGTGCTGCTCGTCGACGACATCCAGTTCCTGGAGGGCAAAGAAGGCACGCAGGAGGAGTTCTTCCACACGTTCAACACGCTCCACAACACGAACAAGCAGATCGTGGTGTCGAGCGACCGGCCGCCCAAGCGGCTGGAGACGCTGGAGGACCGCCTGCGCACGCGGTTCGAGTGGGGCCTGATCACGGACATCCAGCCACCCGAGCTGGAGACCCGCATCGCGATCCTCCGCAAGAAGGCGGCGCAGGACCGGCTCGCGGCCCCGGCCGACGTGCTGGAGTTCATCGCCTCCCGGATAGAGCGGAACATCCGCGAGCTCGAGGGCGCGCTCATCCGCGTCACGGCGTTCGCGTCGCTCAACCGCCAGCCGGTCGACATCCAGCTCGCCGAGATCGTGCTGCGCGACCTGATCCCGGACTCGCACGCGCCGGAGATCACCGCGCCGACGATCATGGCGGTCACCGCCGAGTTCTTCGGCGTCTCGATCGACGACCTGTGCGGCCCCGGCAAGACGAAGGCCCTCGCCCAGGCGCGGCAGATCTCCATGTACCTGTGCCGCGAGCTGACGGACCTGTCGCTGCCGAAGATCGGCCAGACGTTCGGCGGCCGCGACCACACGACGGTCATGCACGCGGACAAGAAGATCCGCAAGGAGATGGCCGAGCGCCGGCGGATCTACGACCAGGTCCAGGAGCTCACGTCGCGGATCAAGCAGCGCGCCCGCCACGCTCCCTGACCCACCCGGGTGGCAACCAAGGGGTCCTCCACGACGGAGGGCCCCTTTTTCGTGTCCGCGCGGCGGTCCACCCGACCGGCGATCGGCGGACCGGTCCGGCCGCGGACGGCACCGGCCCGGCGCGACGGCGAGCACCCGGGGGACGAGCTACGCGAAACGATGGGGCTGCATAGGTACGTGCGGCCCCAACCACCACCACGCGCGACGCACGTACCCGGGTAGTCGAGGGGTCTGCGGCCGCCCGGCGGGGCTTTCTGTTCACCCCCGGCACTCGAAGGGGTGGGGACAACTGGAAAAACCTGAGACGCGGGCCACGATCCGGCCACAGAAGCCTGTTGAACACCCGGGTACAACTGGCCCGCACCCGGGGACGCACCCGGGGACAACTGTGGACGATCTGTGGATCGCCACCTGTGCACAACTGGTTGTCCCCGGGTGCGCCGATCTGTCCCCGGGTGCCATCCCCCCTTAGTCCACATGGTGGGTGGCACCTTGACCTGCGCGTTCAACACCAGTCCACACAATCCACAGCCCTTACTGTTACTGCTGTTGGATCTCTTCTAGGAGAATCTCTAAAAGCAAAACAGCGTGGACAGCTCCCGGGGATCGGTGCCCGAACCCCGAAGTGACGGGAGGGGCCGGGACGCTCTAACGTGGTTGCTCCGCACCTCGGGTTGCCGAGGCGAGGCTCCCTGACCCCCACTGGCACGTTGTCGTGGATGGGCTTGTCGACTGTCGAGGAAAGGACGCCTCATGAAGATCCGCGTCGAACGCGACGGCCTGGCCGACGCTGTCGCCTGGGTCGCTCGCAGCCTTCCGTCCCGTCCACCGGTCCCGGTGCTGGGCGGCGTGCTGCTCGACGCGGAGTCGGACGACTCGCTGACGGTCTCCGGGTTCGACTACGAGGTCTCCGCCCAGGTCGGCGTCCCGGCCACGATCGCCGACGGCGGCCGCGCCCTGGTCTCCGGGCGTCTGCTCGCCGACATCACCAAGGCGCTGCCCAACCACCCCGTCGAGATCTCGGTCGACGGCTCCCGCATGATGATCAGCTGCGGCAGCGCCCGGTTCAGCCTCCCGACGATGCCGGTCGAGGACTACCCGGCCCTGCCGTCCATGCCGCAGCTGATCGGTGAGCTCCCCGGCGAGATCTTCGGCGAGGCCGTGAGCCAGGTCGCCGTCGCGGCCGGCAAGGACGACACGCTCCCGATGCTGACCGGCGTCCGCGTCGAGATCGGCGACGGCAAGCTGACGCTCGTCGCCACCGACCGCTTCCGCCTCGCCATGCGCGAGTTCCCGTGGGAGCCCGACGCGTCCCTGGGCGACGTCGCGGTGCTCGTCCCGGCCCGCACGCTCGGCGACGCCGCCAAGACGCTCGGGTCGTCCGGCAGCAAGGTCGAGATGTCGCTCGCGGCGAACGACGGGCTGCTCGGCCTGTCCGGCTCCGGCAAGCGCACCACCACGCGCCTGCTCGACGCCGACTTCCCGAAGTACCGCCAACTGCTCCCGTCCGAGCACTCGGCCGCGGCGATCATCGACATCGACGCGCTGCAGCAGGCGATCAAGCGCGTCTCGCTCGTCGCCGAGCGCGGCACCCAGGTCCGCCTCGAGTTCGTGGAGGGCGGCCTGCGCCTGTCCGCCGGTGGCGACGACGAGGGTTCGGCCGAGGAAGAGCTCCCGGTCGAGTACACGGGCGACGCGGTCACCATCGCGTTCAACCCGGGCTACCTGCTCGACGGCCTCGGTGCCGTCCGCACGCAGAAAGTCCACTTGTCCTTCACCACACCGAGCCGACCGGCGCTGCTCAAGCCGGTGGACGAGGATGGGAACGTGGCGCCGGGCTACCTGTACCTGCTGATGCCCGTTCGCCTTCCCGGCTGAGAAAACCCTTACCGGGTACCAGAAGAACGTAGGGGAGAACACCGTGCAGCTCGGACTCGTCGGCCTCGGCAAGATGGGTTTCAACATGCGCGAGCGGGTGCGCCGGGCCGGTCACGAGGTGATCGGCTACGACCGCAACCCGGAGGTCAGCGACTCGGAGTCGCTGGCGGACATGGTCGCCAAGCTCGAAGCGCCGCGCGTGGTGTGGGTGATGGTGCCGGCAGGCGAGATCACCAGGAACACGGTGAAGGAGCTGTCCGAGCTCCTGTCGCCCGGTGACCTCGTCATCGACGGCGGCAACTCCAAGTTCACCGACGACCGCGTCCACGCGGACCTGTTGGCGGAGAAGGAGATCGGCTACGTCGACGCCGGTGTGTCCGGTGGCGTGTGGGGTCTCGAGAACGGCTACGCGCTGATGGTGGGTGGCGACGCCGCCCACGTCGAGCAGGCGATGCCGATCTTCGACGCGCTGCGTCCGGAGGGTCCGCGCGAGGAAGGCTTCGCGCACGCGGGCAAGGTCGGCGCCGGCCACTACTCGAAGATGGTGCACAACGGCATCGAGTACGGCCTGATGCAGGCGTACGCCGAGGGTTTCGAGCTGCTCGACAAGACCGACGTCGTCGACAACGTGCCCGCGGTGATCTCGGCCTGGCAGCGCGGAACCGTCGTGCGGTCGTGGCTGCTCGACCTGCTGGTGCGCGCGCTCGAGTCCGACCCGGAGCTCGACGACCTGCGCGGGTACGTCGAGGACTCCGGCGAGGGCCGGTGGACCGTCGAGGAGGGCATCAACAACGCGGTGCCGCTGCCGGTGATCTCCGCCGCGCTCTTCGCCCGGTTCACCTCCCGGCAGGAGGACTCGCCGGCGATGCGCGCGGTCGCCGCGCTGCGCAACCAGTTCGGCGGTCACTCCGTGCACCTCGCCGGTCCGTCGTCCGGCGGCGGCAGCACCCAGGGCTAGCGAGTGCACGTCAGACATCTCCAGGTCAGCGACTTCCGGTCCTGGGAGCTCGCCGACCTGGAGCTCGACCCCGGCGCCTCGGTGCTGGTCGGGCGCAACGGCCAGGGCAAGACGAACCTGGTCGAGGCGATCGGGTACGTGGCGACACTCGGTTCGCACCGGGTGGCGAGCGACGCCCCGCTGATCCGGCACGGCGCCCAGCGCGCCGTGGTCCGGGCGGCCGTGGTCAACGACGACCGCGAGCTGCTCGTCGAGCTCGAGATCACGGCGGGCAAGGCGAACCGGGCGCGGATCAACCGCGGTCCGGTGCCGCGTCCCCGTGACGTGCTGGGGATTCTGCGCACCGTGCTGTTCGCACCGGAAGACCTCTCTCTCGTGAGGGGCGATCCGAGCGATCGGCGGAGGTTCCTCGACGAGATGCTCGTACTGCGCACACCGCGCTATGCCGGTGTGCGCAGCGACTACGACCGTGTCCTGAAGCAGCGCAGCGCGTTGTTGAAGACGGTGAAGCACTCCCGATCGGCGGACCTGTCCACGCTCGACGTGTGGGACGGGCACCTCGCCCAGCACGGCGCCGAGCTCCTGGCCGCGCGGTTGAAGCTGGTCCGCGACATGGCGGACCACGTGACCTCGGCGTACGCGGAGGTCGCCCCGGAGTCGCGTCCGGCGCTCATCTCGTACCGGTCGAGCGTCGGCGACCTGCCGGAGGACAGGGAGAGCATCGAGGACCTCCTGCTGGCCGAGCTCGACCGGGTGCGGCGGCAGGAGATCGAACGCGGCGTCTGCCTCGTCGGCCCCCACCGGGACGACCTGGACCTGACGCTCGGCGACCTGCCGGCGAAGGGCTACGCCAGTCACGGTGAGTCGTGGTCGTTCGCCCTCGCGCTGCGGCTGGGCGGCTACGAGCTGATGCGTGTCGACGGCATCGAACCGGTGCTCGTGCTGGACGATGTCTTCGCGGAGCTCGACCGGGGCCGCCGGCAGCAGCTCGCGAAGGTCGCGGCCGCCGCCGAGCAGGTGCTGATCACCGCGGCGGTGGCGGAGGACGTTCCGGACGAGCTGAGCGGCGCCCGTTACGAGGTGCACGGCGGGGAGGTGCGGCGTGTCTGACTCGAAGGCCGGCTCCGGGGGTTCTCAGCCCCCACATGTAGCTCGATCGGGTGTGTCCGCCCACACATCTGGGGACAAGTCTGTGGATGGTGTGGATAACTCGGTCACAAATGCGGACTTGTCCACAGGTTCATTCACACCTGAGGGTGAGCCTTTGCGAGGTTCTGACCTTGCGCGAGCCGCTCTGGAGGCGGCGAAGGCCAGCGCCAAGGCCCGCGGACGGGTGCCTGGGAGCAAGTCGAAGGGCCGTCCGGTCAACCGCAGCCGGCGGCGCTGGTCCGGTCCCGGACCGGACGACCGCGACCCCCAGCCGCTCGGGCGGATCGCGTCCAGGCTCGCCGCCGACCGGGGCTGGGTCGAGCAGCTCCAGGGTGGCCAGGTCTTCGGTCGTTGGGCAAAATTGGTGGGAGAGGACGTCGCCGAGCACGCGCAACCGATCGCGCTCAGTGACGGGGAACTGACGGTCCAGGCGTCGTCGACGGCATGGGCCACCCAGCTGCGCCTGCTGCAGCGCGACCTGCTCAAGCGGATCGCCGCGGGCGTCGGCAACGGCGTCGTGAAGAAGCTCAAGATCAAGGGGCCGGACGCCCCGAACTGGCGACACGGCCCCAGGCACGTTCCTGGGCGCGGCCCGCGTGACACCTACGGGTGAGGTCCCGTCCGGGGCTCAGCGGCCGTTCTGCGGCTCAATGAGCGTTCACCTGCGGATTTGAACCCCCGTTTCAGCCGTCCCGACCCGTCTCGTGCTTGTTGAGGCGCTCTGTGACCGGTTCAAAGGTGTCCTTGGCCCCTTTCTGTCGGGGTGTCCCGGTAGAATCACAGGGAGCGTCACCCATCACCGTGCGGCTCTGCCCGCATCAGCGAGGAGACTCCAGGCCCGTGTCAGCTAAGAAGAATGAGTACGGCGCGTCCTCGATCACCGTCCTCGAGGGTCTCGAGGCAGTGCGCAAGAGGCCGGGCATGTACATCGGCTCGACCGGCGAGCGCGGTCTGCACCACCTGGTCCAGGAGGTCGTGGACAACTCGGTCGACGAGGCCATGGCCGGCTACGCGACGACGGTCGACGTCACCCTGCTGGCCAACGGCGGCGTCCGGGTGATCGACGACGGCCGCGGCATCCCCATCGACGTCCACCCCGTCGAGGGCAGGCCCACCGTCGAGGTCGTGCTCACCGTGCTGCACGCGGGCGGCAAGTTCGACAGCGACTCCTACGCGGTGTCCGGCGGTCTGCACGGTGTCGGCATCTCCGTGGTGAACGCGCTGTCCACCGCCGTCGAGGTGGAGATCAAGCGCCAGGGGCACGTCTGGACCCAGCGCTACGAGAACTCGAAGCCCGCGCACGAGCTGCGCCAGGGCGAGCCGACCGACGAGACGGGCACGACCGTCACGTTCTGGGCGGACCCCGACATCTTCGAGACGACCGAGTACAACGTCGAGACGATCGCGCGCCGCCTGCAGGAGATGGCGTTCCTCAACAAGGGCATCACCATCGTCCTGCGCGACGAGCGGGTCTCGGAGGAGGACGAGGAAGCCGACGCCGAGGGCCACAAGGCCGCGGTGAAGGAACGCGTCTACCACTACCCGGGTGGCCTGGAGGACTTCGTCCGCCACATCAACCACACCCGCGAGGCCGTGCACCAGAAGGTCATCGGCTTCGAGGCGCAGGGCGAGGACCTGCAGGTCGAGGTCGCGATGCAGTGGAACACGGGCTACACGCCGTCGGTCTACACCTTCGCGAACACGATCAACACGCACGAGGGCGGCACTCATGAGGAGGGCTTCCGCGCCGCGCTGACCCGGGTGGTCAACGAGTACGCGCGCGAGAAGAAGGTCCTCAAGGAGAAGGACGCGAACCTCACCGGTGACGACATCCGCGAGGGCCTCGCGGCGATCATCTCGGTGAAGCTCAAGGAGCCCCAGTTCGAGGGCCAGACGAAGACCAAGCTGGGCAACAGCGAGGCCAAGTCGTTCGTGCAGAAGTCGACGAACGAGCACCTGGCCGACTGGTTCGAGCGCCACCCCAACGAGGCGAAGACGATCGTCACGAAGGCGGTCTCCTCGGCGCAGGCCCGCATCGCCGCCCGCAAGGCCCGCGAGCTGGTGCGCCGCAAGGGCGCCCTCGACATCGGCGGCCTGCCGGGCAAGCTGAAGGACTGCCGCTCGACCGAGCCGGAGCGCTGCGAGCTCTACATCGTCGAGGGCGACTCCGCGGGCGGCTCCGCCAAGGAGGGGCGCGACTCGATGTACCAGGCGATCCTGCCGATCCGCGGCAAGATCATCAACGTCGAGAAGGCGCGCATCGACCGCGTCCTCAAGAACACCGAGGTCCAGTCGCTGATCACGGCGCTGGGCACCGGCATCCACGACGAGTTCGACCTGTCGAAGCTGCGCTACCACAAGATCGTGCTGATGGCCGACGCCGACGTCGACGGCCAGCACATCCGCACCCTGCTGCTCACGCTGCTGTTCCGCTTCATGCAGCCGCTCATCGAGCACAACCACGTCTACCTCGCGCAGCCGCCGCTCTACAAGATCAAGTGGCAGCGCGCGGAGCCGGAGTACGTCTACTCCGACCGCGAGCGCGACGCCGTGATCAAGTCGGGCACGGAGGCCGGCAAGAAGCTCGGCAAGGAAGACAACATCCAGCGGTACAAGGGTCTCGGCGAGATGAACGCCGAGGAGCTGTGGGAGACCACGATGGACCCGGCCAACCGGATCCTGCGGCAGGTCACCATGGACGACGCGGCCACCGCCGACGAGCTGTTCAGCGTGCTCATGGGCGAGGACGTCGAGGCACGCCGTTCGTTCATCACCCGCAACGCCAAGAGCATCAAGTTCCTGGACATCTAGTCCGGTCTTGGTTTCTGGGCATCCTGGCGTTCCTGGCGAGAAGGAAAGAGAACAGTGACCGAGACGACTCTGCCCCCGCAGCACGACCGCATCGAGCCGGTCGAGATCCAGCAGGAGATGCAGAACTCGTACATCAACTACGCGATGTCCGTCATCGTGGGTCGTGCGCTGCCGGACGTGCGTGACGGGTTGAAGCCCGTGCACGTCCGCGTTCTGTATTCGATGTTCGACTCCGGCTTCCGCCCCGACCGCGGCTTCAACAAGTGCGCGCGCGTCGTCGGCGACGTGATGGGCAACTACCACCCGCACGGCGACTCGGCGATCTACGACGCGTTGGTGCGTCTCGCCCAGCCGTGGGCGCTGCGCTACCCGTTGATCCAGGGCCAGGGCAACTTCGGCTCGCCGGGCAACGACCCCGCCGCCGCCATGCGGTACACGGAGTGCCGGCTCTCCCCGCTGGCCATGCACATGCTGGCCGACATCGAGGAAGAGACCGTCGACTTCCGCGACAACTACGACGGCCGCATCCAGGAGCCGGTCGTCCTCCCGTCGCGCGTCCCGAACCTGCTGATCAACGGCAGTTCGGGCATCGCGGTCGGCATGGCGACCAACATCCCGCCGCACAACCTCCGCGAGGTGGCGGACGCGGTGGTGTGGGCGCTCGACAACCACGAGGCCTCCGACGAGGAGACCCTCGAGGCGATGATCGCCAGGATCAAGGGCCCCGACTTCCCGACGTACGGCCAGATCCTCGGCACGTCCGGCATCGAGGACGCGTACCGCACCGGCCGCGGCTCGGTCCGCATGCGCGCCGTCGTCGAGATGGACGAGGACGCCAAGGGCCGCACGATCCTGGTCGTCACCGAACTGCCGTACCAGGTCAACCCGGACAACCTCGTCGAGAACATCGCCGCCCTCGTGCGCGACGCGAAGCTCACCGGCATCGCGAACATCGCCGACGAGTCGAACCGCCGCATCGGCATGCGCATCGTGATCACGCTCAAGCGCGACGCGGTGGCCAAGGTCGTGCTGAACAACCTCTACAAGCACACCCAGCTGCAGTACTCGTTCGGCGTGAACATGCTGGCGCTGGTCGACGGCGTGCCGCGCACGCTGCGGATCGACCAGATGATCCGCCACTACGTGAAGCACCAGATCGAGGTCATCCAGCGGCGCACCAGGTTCCGCCTGCGCAAGGCCGAAGAGCGCGCGCACATCCTGCGCGGCTTGGTGAAGGCGCTCGACCAGCTCGACGCCGTCATCGCGCTGATCCGCCGGTCCGAGACGCCGGACGTCGCGCGCACGGGCCTGATGGAGCTCCTCGACGTCGACGAGATCCAGGCCAACGCGATCCTGGAGATGCAGCTCCGCCGCCTGGCCGCCCTCGAACGCCAGAAGATCATCGACCAGCTGGCCGAGATCGAGCTGGAGATCGCGGACCTCAAGGACATCCTCGAGAAGCCGGAGCGGCAGCGCAAGATCGTCCGCGACGAGCTCACGGCGATCGTGGACAAGTTCGGCGACGACCGCCGCACGAAGATCATCCCGTTCGACGGCGACGTGTCCATGGAGGACCTGATCGCGGTCGAGGACGTGGTCGTCACGATCACGCGCACCGGCTACGCGAAGCGCACCAAGACCGACCTCTACCGGGCGCAGAAGCGCGGTGGCAAGGGAGTGCAGGGCGCGCAGCTCAAGCAGGACGACATCGTGGCGCACTTCTTCGTGTGCTCGACGCACGACTGGATCTTGTTCTTCACGAACAAGGGCCGTGTGTACCGCACGAAGGCATACGAGCTGCCCGAGGCGAACCGCAACGCCCGCGGCCAGCACGTCGCGAACCTCCTCGCGTTCCAGCCGGACGAGCAGATCGCGCAGGTCATCCAGATCAAGAACTACGGGGTGTCGCCGTACCTCGTGCTCGCCACCCGAAAGGGTCTGGTGAAGAAGTCGAAGCTCTCCGACTTCGATTCCAACCGATCGGGTGGACTTATCGGCATCAACCTCCGTGAGGACGACGAGCTGGTCGGAGCCGTGCTGTGCTCAGCTGATGACGACCTGCTCATGGTGTCCGCGGACGGCCAGTCGATCCGCTTCCACGCCACCGACGACGTGCTCCGCCCGATGGGGCGCGCGACGTCGGGCGTGCAGGGCATGCGTTTCAACGCCGACGACGAGCTCCTTTCGGTCGGTGTCGTCCAAGAGGGTCTCTTCGTTTTGGTCGCGACCGACGGGGGGTACTCGAAGCGAACTCCGATCGAGGACTACCCGGTCCAAGGCCGGGGAGGCAAGGGCGTGCTGACCATCCAGCACGACCGCCGACGTGGCAGGCTGGTGGGCGCGCTCATCGTCGACGTCGACGACGAGCTCTACGCCATCACCTCGAGCGGCGGGGTCATCCGGACCCGTGCCGAGCAGGTGCGCAAGGCTGGACGGCAGACGAAGGGCGTGCGGCTGATGAACCTCGGTGAGAGCACCACTTTGATCGCAGTCGCACGCAACGCGGACGAGCCCAGCGACGTCGTTATTGGAGAGACGTCTGCCGCGGAGGGCTCTGCCGCCGACGCCGACCAGGCAGCCACCCCCACCGACTCGGCTGAGTAGTCGGAACCGCTAGCGAGAGGTCAAGGACAAGCTCGTGACTCCACCCGAGAACCGCGAAGGCCGGGACGCGGACAAGACCGCGGTGATCACCAAGCCGACTCCCCAGGGTTCTGCCCAGAAGCAGGCGGAGAAGAAGGCTGACTCGGCCGCGCCGGCGGCGTCCGGTTCCTCGGGTGGAACCGTGCAGGACAAGACGAAGCCCGTGTCAGCGGAGAAGGTGACCGAGGCCAAGACGGCCGAGGCCGCCGCTCCCGCCGCGCAGGAGAAGCCGACGGCACCGGCCGAGGACAAGACGATCTCGGTCGACCCGGTGGCTCCCGCCGCGGACGAGCCGGTCGTCGTCTCGACCCCGCCGCCCTGGCAGCGGGTGACGAACGACACGGAAGCCACCCAGCACGGCACCTCCGAGACGCACGTCGCTCCGGGCGCGCCACCCGTGCCGTCGTCCGAGCCGGCGCCGGCGTTCCCGTCGACCGACCCGGACACCGTCAAGGTGCAGAAGCCCTTGGTCACGGGCTCGGCCGTGCCCGCGGGCCTGGGCAGCAGCCGCACGTCGGTGAACATGGGCACCAGCGGTGCCCGCCCCGCGGCGTCCTCTCCGTCGGCCCGCCGCCCCGGCCGCGGCCCGCGTCGCGCCTCGC
Organism: Lentzea jiangxiensis; assembly: GCF_900104175.1. GTDB lineage: Bacteria > Actinomycetota > Actinomycetes > Mycobacteriales > Pseudonocardiaceae > Lentzea > Lentzea jiangxiensis. The sequence continues at coordinate 137,417 of NZ_FNIX01000014.1, read as the reverse complement.
TGCAGGTGAAGCGCGTCGACCCGTGGTCGGTGCTCAAGCTCGCCCTGGTGCTGGGTGTCGCGCTGTTCTTCGTCTGGCTCGTGGCGGTCGGCGTGCTCTACGGCGTCCTGCACGGCATGGGCGTCTGGGACAAGATCAACAGCACCGCGAACGACCTGCTCCAGGCCAACGAGCCGGGGGAGCCGTTGATCAGCGCGGGCCGCGTGTTCGGCGTCTCGGCGATCATCGGCGCGGTGAACATCGTGCTGTTCACCGCGCTCGCGACCGTCGGCGCGTTCGTCTACAACGTGTCCGCGGATCTGGCCGGTGGCTTGGAGTTGACGCTCTCCGAGCGTGAATGACCCCCGATTTGGGAGCGGCGAGGACGATCCTGTAAGGTTCTCCTCGTCGCCCCGAGAGGGGTGACAGTTGATCGAGGGCCTATAGCTCAGGCGGTTAGAGCGCTTCACTGATAATGAAGAGGTCGGAGGTTCAAGTCCTCCTAGGCCCACTCGATTCAAGGGTTATCCATGTCGGCGGAGAGCGCCGACCGAATCTTGAATCATCGCATCTTCATCTGAGGGCCAAGCTCTCAGATCCCCGCCGGGGAAGTCCCGGATCCCCATCACAGTTGTTCGCTCGGCTGGCAGTCGTCGCCTTGCTGTAACGTGGTGGGGTCGCTTACTTTTGGTCTTGGGAAGGATTCGAAGTGGCTAAGAAGATCATCGCACTCGTCGTGGTCGCCGGTGCGGTCCTGTTCTTCGTCAAGCGCAGCCGTTCGGCCAAGGCCGACGCGGACCTGTGGCGCGAGGCCACCGCTCCCACCGACTGATCTCGGTCTCGCTCTGAGGACGGCGTGCCGTCCTCAGGCACGGGGACGTAGCTCAATTGGCAGAGCACCGCCTTTGCAAGGCGGGGGTTAGGGGTTCGATTCCCCTCGTCTCCACACGTTTTCACACTGAAGCCCTGTTCGCGCCGCAGCGAACAGGGCTTCAGTGCATTCACGGCTGACGCGTCAGGCGTTCGCCAGCGACTTCCTCGACGACCTGGTGCGCAGCTGGTCGATGCTCCAAGCGCCGGCGCCCGTGAACACCAGCAGCAGGAACGCCCACGAGTAGATCGCCGCGAGCTCGCCACCGTTCTGGATCGGCAGCAGGCCCTTCGGCTGGTGCACCACGAAGTACGCGTAGGCCATGGCGCCGGAACTGATCAGCGCAGCCCAGCGCGTCCACAGTCCGATGAGGACCAGGCCGCCGGCGATCAGCTCGATGAGCATGACCGGGCCACCGGGCCAGGACAGCAGCTCGGTTCCCTTCTGGACCTTCTGCACGCCGTGGAACACGAAGAGCAGACCGATGATGATGCGGAACAGCGCCAGGGCGTGCTCTCGTCGTGACTCCAGGAACTCCATGACGGGATCCTTCCGGGGCGCGGGATGAGGGGGCAGGGCACGAAAGGTATGGACCAATTACAGTGTCCCGCTCGAAGCGCTTCCGGCGTCTGGTTGACTGTTGCCCCTATGAAACGAGCACTGTTGCTGCCCCTGCTCGGCGCGCTCGCGGCGTGCGGCCCCAATGTCGCCCAGAACGTGCCGGCGCCGACCACCCAGACCCAGCAGGTCACCACCACGACCAGCGCGGCTCCGACAGTGCCGCCCGCGCCCCAGCCCGCGAGCGACGGCACCTGCCCGTACCTCGCGACCGCCTACGTGGCGGAAGCGAACGGGCAGCGCGTACCGAAGGTGAAACTGTCAACGGACGAACCTCACCCGGCGTGCTTCTTCTACGCCACGGCAACCGAGATCCAGTTGACCGTGCGCGTGTACGTGGGAGATGAGCGCGTTGCGAAGATGATCGTGAACGAGGCGGCGCCGGACGGTTCACAGCCCGCGAGTTCACCCACCGGCTGGGCCGGGGGATATGTGAACAACAACAGCGGCGTCGTCTACGCCGTGGCGAAGAGCGACGCCGCTGTGGTCGTCACGAGCAACCAGAAGCAGTCGATCAAGGCTCGCCGGATCGCGGAAGAGGCGATCAAAGGGCTGAAGCTCTGACTGCTGCCGGTGCTTACTTGACGTGTTCCTTCTGCACGGGCACCTGTCCGTTGAGGACCGGCTCCGCGTGCGGGACCTGGTCCTCCTCGTGCAGCTGGACCTCCTGCGGCCGGCGCGTCATCGCGACGTAGCCCGCCGCGGCCGCCGCGATCAGGAGACCCAGCACCCACGGCCAGCGGCGGCGCTTCGGTGCGTCGGCACCGAGCTGGGCCGCGGCCTTGCGGATCTCCTTGGCGCGCACCTTCGCGTCCTTGCGCGCGTGCTTCGCTGCCTTCTTCACTTCCTTGCGCACGACCTCGGCCCTGCTCATGAGGTCGGCGCGAGTCTGCGCGCTCTTCTTGGCGAGGCGCTTGCGAGAGCGACGAGTCTGCTTCTCCCAGTCCTCAGCCTTGCCCATGAGCGTGTCGGCCCGCTCCACGAGTGCGCCGCGAACGTGATCAGCCGTGATGCCGCGCTCGGCGAGCTTGACCTCAGCGGCGTGACCAGCGCGAACGACACCCTCACGCGCGGCCTTCAGACCGGTGCCGACAGCCTTGCCAACATTCTCGCCGGCACGGGTCATGACGTCCACCTCGTCCATTCTGTGCTCCACACGTTGTCGTCCGGTGATGGCATAGAGGTACCCATCGTGCCCGTTTCTGAACATCGGCGCCTGTGATGGCACGATGGAGCCGTGGCTGACAGCAACGAATCCTTCGTCGGGACCAAGGTGACGGCGACCCTGCACACCACGCAGGGCGACATCCGCATCAACCTGTTCCCCGACCACGCCCCCAAGACGGTGGCGAACTTCGTCGGGCTCGCCGAGGGCACCAAGGACTACACCGAGGCGAACGCGAGCGGCACCAAGTCGGGTCCGTTCTACGACGGCACCCTGTTCCACCGCGTCATCGCGGGCTTCATGCTCCAGACCGGTGACCCCACGGGCACGGGCCGCGGTGGCCCCGGCTACCGCTTCGCGGACGAGTTCAACTCCGAACTGCAGTTCAACAAGCCGTACCTGCTCGCGATGGCGAACGCCGGGCCCAACACCAACGGCTCGCAGTTCTTCATCACCGTGGCGCCGACGACGTGGCTGAACTTCAAGCACACGATCTTCGGTGAGGTCGCCGACCAGCAGTCGCGCGACGTCGTCGACGCGATCGGCAACACGACGACCGGCGCGGGCGACCGTCCGGTCAACGACATCAAGATCGAGCGGATCACGATCGAACGCGCGTGAGCAACGCATCCGTGCCACCGGAGGAGCCGATCGGAGCGGAGCCGGAAACCCCGGTCTGCGCACGTCATTCCGATCGGCCCACCCGGCTGCGCTGCACCAGGTGCGACCGTCCGGCCTGCCCGGAGTGCCTGCGCGACGCCTCCGTCGGCATGCAGTGCGTCGACTGCGTGAACGAGGGCGCCCGTTCGGTCCGCCAGGCCCGCACGTCCGCGGGCGCGGTGGCCTCGACCGGCCGGCCGGTCATCACGCAGGTGATGATCGCGCTGAACGTGCTCGCGTACGTGGTCACGGTTGTCCAGTCCGGCAGCCCGATGAACAACTCCCGCGCGGAGCTGTTCACGGCGACGTCGATGATCCCGGAACTCACCGCCAACGGTGAGTGGTGGCGCATCCTGACGTCGGGCTTCATGCACTTCGGCCTGCTCCACCTCGCGCTCAACATGGCGGCGCTGTTCGTGGTGGGTCCCATCGTCGAGCAGGAGCTCGGCAAGCTGCGGTACAGCGCCGTGTACCTCCTGTCGCTGCTCGGCGGCAGTGCGGCGGCGTTCTACTTCGGCACCGTCTGCCAACAGCTCGCCGGTGCGTCCGGTGCGGTGTTCGGCCTGATGGGCGCGCTGCTGATCGTGTTCAAGCGCCAGAAGCGGGACATCTCGACGATCCTCGTGGTCGTCGGCATCAACCTGGTGTCGAACCTCTTCACCAACGCCTCGCTGCTCGGGCACCTCGGCGGGTTCGTCATCGGCGGACTGCTGACGCTCGCGATGGTCAGGGCACCGCAGAAGAACCGCAACGCGTACCAGACCAGTGCCGTCGTGGCGGCCGTGGTGTTGCTCGGCGTGATGTTCGCGCTGCGCGCCACCGAACTCGACACGACCGCCGAAATCGTCCTCGAGTACGCCAGGACGTGCCGCTAGAAGCGATTCACGGGCGCAATGCGTGCAGCACCCCCGCCACTTCTTCGGGATCGGCGCCGAGGTCCAGCCTCGTGAGGACGACGAGGCGGTCGTCGGCGTCGAGTTCCAGCGTCTGCTGTTCCCTGCCGAGCCGGCGGGTGGTCTGCAGCTTCACCTTCACCTCGTGCCACGGCAGCACCGTGGTGCTCGCGAACCCGCGCACGGCGAGCCCGTTCGCGTCCGCCGTGAGCCTCGGCCGGGCGATGGAGGCGAACGCCGCGAGGTACGCGACCAGCAGCGTTGCCAGTCCGATGAGCAGACGGCCCGCGTTGTCGTCAGCGATGAAGGTCGCGACGGCGAGGGCGAGAGCCGCCACCCACGCGACGGCGACCAGCAGGGCGGGAGTGGACCAGGTGCGAGTCACACCGTCGAGTGTGCCGCATGAAATGTGGACGACCGAACGGGTCCGCATGAGGGAAAACCGTCGCTTGTGCATTTTGGTGCAAAGTTGTCCACAGGACTTGTCCCCAATGGGGATGACTTACAGCCGTGTGCTTCGGTGACGCTCGCGTGAACCAGGTGAACACGCCCTGAACAAACGACGGCCCGGACGTGTGACGTCCGGGCCGACCCTACGAACAGTGACGTGGCCTGCGGCTAGCGCCAGCGCATCGTCATGAGCAGACCGATGATCATCAGCGCGAAGCCGATGGCGAAGTTCCACGCGCCCAGCTCGAGCATGAACGGGATCTTCTCGGCCGCGATGTAGTTCACGACCAGCCACGCGAGGCCGAGCAGCATGAAGCCGAGCATCACGGCGACGTAGACCGGGTGAGACGGCCCCGCTGCCTTGACCTTGACCGGCGTGCGGCGGTCAGTGGGTGCGGTGTAGACCGCCTTCTTCCGGACCTTGGACTTGGGCATGCTGTCCTCGCCTGACGTGGATATCCGTGAGTGACGCTAGTTTACGTGCACTACTCGGGAGACACGTTAACGTAGCGACGGTGGTCAGCGAACCACCTTGCAGACGCAGTTGTTTTCAGTTCACAGTCCGCGCGGAGGTTTCAGGTGAACTCGGGACCGCAGCAGCCGCCTCCCCGGCGCCCTGCACCCCGTCGCGATGACCTGCAGCACGCGCGGGCCACTCCGCCGGGGCGCCCGCTGCCGCCGCCGGAAGCAACCCAGTTCACCAGCGCTTTCTCCGGAAGCCTGCCGCCGAACGCCCCGCCGCCGCACCGCCAGGGCCCTCCGATGGGCACGCCCGTCCGCGCAATGCCGCAGCCCGGCCGCCCGCAGCCCGGTCCGCCTCCCGGAATGCCGCCCAGGGGCATGCCCCCGCGGCCGATGCCGCCCCGTCCCCGCCCGGTCGAGCCGCCCACCGAGGTGATCCCGCGCGTCGAGGACGACTACGACGAGTACTACGACGATGACGAGTACTACGACGACGAGCCGGAGGCCGAAGACGCCCTGCCGCCGGACAGCCTCGCCCGCAAGGCGGTGCGCGGCATCGGTGAAGGCCTCATCACGCTGGGCCTCGTCGTGCTCCTGTTCGTCGTCTACGAGGTCTACGTGACCGACCTGCTCTCCGCGGAGAAGCAGCAGGACGCCACCGCCGCGCTCGACTCCGAATGGAGCTCGAACGTCGTCACGCCGCCCCCGGCCGACCCGAACCGCCAGTCGAAGCTGAACCTCATCGAGGGCAAGGCCTTCGCGAAGATGTACATCCCGGTCTTCGGCAACGACTGGAAGTTCTCCGTGGTCGAGGGCACCACCGACAAGCACCTCGAGATCGGCCCCGGCCACTACAAGGACACCGCCCAGCCGGGCGAGGCGGGCAACTTCGCCATCGCCGGCCACCGCGTGGGCAAGGGCGCGCCGTTCAACGACCTCGACCTGCTCCAGTCGTGCAACTCGATCGTCGTGCAGACCCAGACCCAGTGGTTCGTCTACCGGGTGCTCCCCATGCGCGAGGAGGTCGCCGGCTGGGCGACCAACCCAAGGTCGAAGGAAGCCGCCTGTGCTGGCGTCGCCCCGCTGGCCACCACCCTCGGCGACGCCTACGCCAAGACCGTCGGCCAGGAGATCGTCACCCCGAGCCAGGGCGAGGTCATCGCCCCGGTCCCGCACCAGGTGGGCACCGCCGTCCCCGCGGACAGGCAGGCCCGCCTGCTCACCCTGACGACCTGCCACCCGCGCTTCTCCGACAAGCAGCGGCTGATCGTGCACGCCATCGAGACCAAGAGCTACCCGGTGGCAGACGGCTTCGTGCCGCCCGAGATGACGGAGGGCTGATGTACGGCTGGATCTGGCGCCACCTGCCGGGCCCGCTGTTCCTGCGGGTGATCGAGGCCGTCGTGCTGGTCGCCGGCATCGTCGCGCTGCTGATGTTCGTCGTCTTCCCGTGGGCGGAGCCGAAGCTGCCGTTCAACAACGTCACGACCCAGTGAGCTGCTCCACGGCAATCCGCCCGCTGCAGATCGCTCGACCGGGTGAAGCGCGGCCGGGATCATGTCCTTCCGGTGGCTGTTTGCGCAGCTCAGGTCAGTGTCGGGGTAGCGTGGACGGTGTAGACGCGAGAGTTGTCCACAGGATTTCCGGCGCTGCGGGAACCTGAATCCCGCCGTTGTCGTTGCGCATGAGGAAGCGCGCGGGGGAGCGGGGCTCGGTTGGCTTCCCTAGGTCGAGTCGGTGAATTCGCCGACTTGGTGGGGCAACGGCGAGTAGTCGACGCCGGAGCAGGCCTCAGTCGAGTCACACCGCTACGCCGCCGTGCCCCGCCAGCGCTTGGGCGAGCCAGACTCAAGTACGTCAGCGGTCGTGGGTGCCGAACTCAGGTACATCAACGGTCGAGGGGTGCCGAACTCAGGTACGTCAGCGGCCGTGTCGGATATCGGGATCGCGCAGCGGGTGTCCGCACGCCCGGCCGAAATGGTGAAACCGCCACCACGCACATGCGCGATGGCGGCTCCATCAGGGAACGGCGTGCAGCCGTTCAAGCAGCTCAGCTGTTCGAGCAGGTCAGCCGTTCGAGATCGCGGTCATCTCCTCGCGCGAGACGACCTTCACGCGCTCACGGCCGTGAGCCGCGCCGAGCGCGATCTCGTGCGCGTCGAGACGGCCCCAGCCCTCGTTCGTCACGAACGGCACGCCGCGCTGCTCGAGGAACTCGACCACCGCGGACGGCGAGGGCGACGAGGCGAGCGGCAGGCTCGCGGCGTCGTCCAGGAGGCTGGTGATGGTCTCCAGGGCGTCGCCCTTGGTGTGGCCGATGAGGCCGATCGGGCCCCGCTTGATCCAGCCGGTCGTGTAGACGCCGGGCATGGGCACCTCGTCGAGGTCCAGCACGCGGCCGGCGAGGTGGGGGATCGTGCCCGAGCCGTGGTCGAACGGGATGTCGGGCAGGTGCGTCGAGAGGTAGCCGACGGCGCGGTACACGGCCTGGACGTCCCAGTCGGTGAAGACGCCGGTGCCGCGGACGTTGCCGTCGCCGGTCAGCTCCTGGGTTTCCGTGCGCAGGCCCGTGACGCAGGAGTCGCCGAGCACCTCGACCGGGGCTTCGAGGAAGTGCAGGTGCAGGCGGCGGGGGCGGTTGCCGACGTCGCGGATCGCCCACTCCTGCAGCGTCTTCACGATCATCTCGACCTGCTTGTTGGTCCTGATCGCGTGCATCGAGGCCTCGTCGAACTCGATGCCCTCGGCGTGGACGATCACCTCGACGTTCGGCGAGTGGTCGAGCTCGCGCAGTTCCAGCGGCGTGAACTTCGCCTGGGCCGGGCCGCGGCGGCCGAAGACGTGCACGTCGGTGACGGGGGAGGCGGCGAGGCCCTCGTAGACGTTCGCCGGAATCTCGGTCACCAGGAGCTCGTCGGCGGTCTTGGCCAGCACGCGAGCGACGTCCAGGGCGACGTTGCCGACGCCGAGCACCGCGACCGACTTCGCGGTCAGCGGCCAGGTGCGGGGGACGTCGGGGTGGCCGTCGTACCAGGACACGAAGTCCGCGGCGCCGAAGCTGCCGGGCAGGTCGATGCCGGGGATGTCGAGCTCGCGGTCCGAGGAGGCGCCGGTCGAGAAGATGACGGCGTCGTAGAACTGGCGGAGGTCGTCGAGCTTGATGTCGACGCCGTACTCGACGTTGCCGAAGAAGCGGACCGACGGGCGGTCGAGCACCTTCTGCAGCGCTCCCACGATGCCCTTGATGCGCGGGTGGTCGGGTGCGACGCCGTAGCGGACCAGGCCGTACGGCGCCGGGAGCTTCTCGAAGAGGTCGATCTGCGCGTCCACGTCGGACTTGGTCAGGATGTCGGCGGCGTACACGCCTGCGGGGCCGGCGCCGACGATCGCGACGCGCAAGGGGCGACTCATGACACCTATTTTAGGGAAGCCTAACCTGTCAGAAGACGAGAGCTAACTCACTCGACCCGACCGACTAGGCTCTCTCCATGCGCGTGCTCGTGGTCGACAACTACGACAGCTTCGTCTACAACCTCGTCCAGTACCTGGCCCAGCTGGGTGCGGAGTGCGTCGTGCGGCGCAACGACGAGGTGGACCTCGACGAGATCGACGACGTCGACGGTGTGCTCGTCAGCCCCGGTCCCGGGACACCGGAGCGCGCGGGCGCGAGCGTCGACGTCATCAAGAAGTGCGCCGACACCGGCAAGCCGGTCTTCGGCGTCTGCCTCGGCCACCAGGCGATCGGCGTGGTCTGGGGTGGCACGGTCGACCGCGCGCCCGAGTTGCTGCACGGCAAGACGAGCATCGTCTTCCACGAGGGCCAGGGTGTTCTCGCCGGAGTGCCGCAGCCGTTCATCGCGACGCGCTACCACTCGCTGACGGTGCTGCCCGAGACGATCCCCGCCGAGTTCGAGGTCACCGGCAAGACCGAGACCGGCATCGTGATGGCCATGCGCCACCGGGAGCTCCCCGTCGAGGGCGTGCAGTTCCACCCCGAGTCGGTGCTCACCGACGGCGGCCACCGGATGCTCGCCAACTGGCTGAAGGTCTGCGGCTTCGAGGTGCCGGAGTCCACGGTCGCCCAGCTCGAGAACGGCATGCGCACGCTCGCCGCGGCCGCCCGCCGGTAAAAGCGGAGGGGCGGCCCCCCGGAGGGAAGCCGCCCCACGAGCTCGCAGCTCTTCTAGCTCGTCACGATCCCGAACTTGCCGACGGTGATCGTCACCGTCGAGCCCTTGGTGATCGTGGTGCCCCTGGCCGGGTTCTGCGCCACGACCTTCTTGGTCTGGGTCGGGTCGCCGACCTGCTGCTCCTGGACGTTGAGGTTTCCGTTCCAGCCCAGCTGCTTCAGCTTCGCGTCGGCTTCCCGCTCGCTGAGGCCCGTGAGGTCCGGCATCTCGATCTGGTTGCCCTTCGAGACCCGCAGCGTCACCGTCGCGCCCTTGTCGACCTTCGCGTTGCCCTGCGGCGTCTGCGAGAGGACCGTGCCCTCGGGCTTGGAGCTGTCGACCGGTTCGATGACGACCTTGAAGTTGGAGCCCTCCAGCGTCTGGCGGGCGTCGTTCTGGTCGTCACCGACGACGTTCGGCACGTTCTGCCGGTCCGGCGCCTTGCCGAGCTGGATGGTGATCGTGCCGCCCTTTTTGAGCTTCAGGCCCACCGCGGGGTTCTGCTGCGCGACCTTGCCGGCCTTGCCCGGGTCGTCGACCTCGATGGTCTGGTCGCTCTGCTGCAGCTTGAAGCCGTTCGGGTCCTTGTCCAGGACCGCCTGGGCGTCCTGCGGGGTCTTGCCCGTCAGGTCGGGGACGGTGCCCTCACCGGGAGGCGCGCCAACGGCGATCGTGACCTGGCCACCCTTCAGGATCTGCATTCCCTCGGCCGGGTTCACGCTGACGACCTTGTTGATCTGGTCGGCGGTGCACTTCGCGGGCGTGCCGGCGGGGCCGGGCTCGCAGGCGACGTCCTCCTGGACCGCGACGAGGCCGACCTTGGTGATCTTCTCCTTGGCCTCCAGCGGGCTCAGGCCCACGATCGACGGGACCGAGGCCTTCTCCGCCGGCTCGGCGCCGCCGTTGTCCATCACGTTCGCGGTGATCCACGCGGCGAGGCCGAGCACGGCCGCGCAGAGGATCACCACCAGCGTGACCATGATGGCCTTCTTGCGCTTCGCGCGACGCTCTTCCTCTTCGTCGGCGAGCGGGTCGTAGCTGTCGTCCGGCTCCGACTTCAGCGCCGCCGGGCGGTGCCTGCCGCCGCCACCGGACATCACCTGCGTGCGAGAAGTGCGCGCCTGCTCGTTCATCACGGCGGTGCGGTCCTCGGCCGTCATCACGGCCGGCGCGGACGGGCGCTGGCCCGACAGCACGCGCACCAGGTCGGCGCGCATCTCCGCGGCCGACTGGTAGCGGTTCGCCGGGCCCTTCGACATCGCCTTCAGCACGATCGCGTCGAGCTGCGGCGACACCTTCGGGTTCAGCTGCGACGGAGCTTTCGGGTCCTCCCGGACGTGCTGGTACGCGACCGCCACGGGCGAGTCGCCGGTGAACGGCGGCTCGCCGGTCAGCAGCTCGAACAGCACGCAGCCGGCCGCGTAGACGTCGGAACGGGCGTCGACGGACTCGCCGCGCGCCTGCTCCGGCGACAGGTACTGGGCCGTGCCGATGACCGCGGCGGTCTGCGTGACCGCCGCCTGACCATCGTGCAGCGCCCTCGCGATGCCGAAGTCCATCACCTTCACGGCGCCGGACTTGGTGATCATCACGTTCGCCGGCTTCACGTCGCGGTGGACGATGCCGTGCCGGTGGCTGAAGTCGAGCGCGGCCGAGACGTCGGCCATGACCTCCATCGCGCGCTTTCCGGACAGCGGGCCCTGCGTCTTCACCATGTCGCGCAGCGTCCGTCCGTCGACGAACTCCATCACGATGTACGGCAACGGGCCGTACTCGGTCTGCGTCTCACCGGTGTCGTAGACGGCGACGATGGCGGGGTGGTTCAGTGCCGCCGAGTTCTGCGCCTCGCGGCGGAATCGTTCCTGGAACTGGGCGTCACGGGCGAGGTCGGCTCGTAGCACCTTGATCGCCACGTCTCTGCCGAGGCGGACGTCCCGCCCCTTGTGGACCTCGGACATGCCGCCGTACCCGAGGGTCTCACCCAGTTCGTAGCGGTTTGAGAGCAGTCGTGGAGTGCTCATCGGTGCTTCGTCCCGCTCCTCGTCGACGGTGTTCCCAAGTCGGTTCTGGTCTTTCTCATGGCGCGCACGTCACCTTCACCTGCGAGCCCGCCGGCACCTCGCCTGTCGGCGCGATGGCGGTGACCCGGCACTTCTTCAGGTCCCCCGGCGACGTGCCCTGGGCGCTCAGCACTTGGGGCTCCAGGCCGTGGTCGACCAACTCGGTCCTGACCTCGTCGCCGGAACGACCGATGTAGTCGTCCTCGTCGATCCGCTTCGGCGCGTTGCCCGGTATGCGGTCGGCGGAGTCCGGCTTCGCCTGCCCGTTCGCCGGCGGGTTCGGGTTCGCCGAGGTGGAGGTGGTCGGACGGCCACCCTGACCACTGGCATCGGTCGACCCCAGCGTCAGCTTCCACACGAGGACCACGCCGAGCACCACCAGCACGGTCACCAGAAGAGCGACCATAACCCAGACGGCAGACCGGTTCCTCCCCGGTGGCGTCGGCATCGGGGTGAACGTTCCGGTCTGGTGCACCGGTTGCATGCCCGTCTGGTGCGCCGCCGGCTGCATCGCCGGATGGGTGCCGGGACGGCTTTGGTGGTGTTGCTGCTGCATCTGCGGTGGTACCGGAAGCGGTTGCGACACCTGCGGAGGCGGTGGCTGCTGCACGACCTGCTGGGGGATCGGCGGCATCGTGAAGCCGGACGGCGTCGGCAGCGGCTGGCCCACCCGCACGGCGCTCACCGCCGCGGCGAACTCACCGCCGGTCCGGTAACGCTGCCTCGGGTCCTTCACCAGCGTCGCCTCGATCAACGCGCGCGCACCCGGCGGCACGTCCGGCGGCAACGGCGGCGCGATGTCGCGGATGTGCATCATCGCGACCGTCACCGCGTTGTCCGAGAGGAACGGCCGGTGCCCGGCGAGGCACTCGTAGCCGCACACCGCCAGGGAGTAGACGTCGCTCGCCGGCTCGGCCTCGCCACCGAGGGCCTGCTCGGGAGCGATGTAGTGCGCGGTGCCCATCACCATGCCGGACCGCGTCACGGGGGCCGCGTCCACGGCCTTCGCGATGCCGAAGTCGGTGATCTTCACCTTGCCGGAGGGGGTCACCATGATGTTGCCGGGCTTCACGTCGCGGTGCACCAGCCCGCGTTCGTGCGCCGCCTGCAACGCGTTCCCGGTCTGCTCCAGCAGGTCGAGCGTCACGTCGGCGGCCAGCCGGCCGCGGGAGATGATCGTCGCGAGCGGCTCGCCCTCGACCAGTTCCATGACGAGGTAGGCGGTGTCCTCGGGTCCGTCGGTGACGGACGCCGTCTCGCCGTAGTCGTGCACCGACGCGATGCCGGGGTGGTTGAGCGACGCGGTCATCCGCGCCTCGGTGCGGAAGCGGTGCAGGAACTCCGGGTCGCCGGAGAGCTCGGCCTTGAGCACCTTGACGGCCACCCGCCGGTCGAGCCGCTCATCCGCGCCTTCCCAGACCTCGCCCATGCCACCGACCGCGATCCGCCTGGTGAGGCGGTAGCGGTCGGCGAGGAGCTGGCCCGTGGTCAGCATCAGCGGCCTGCCAGGTACGCGTTCATCACGGCGCGGCCGACGGGAGCGGCGACCTTGCCACCGGTGGCGCCCAGACCGCGGTCGCCACCGTCCTCCACGATCACCGCGATCGCGATCTCCGGCTTCTGCGCCGGCGCGAAGCCGATGTACCAGGCGTGCGGGTTGTTCTTCGTGACGTCGGTGCCGTGCTCGGCGGTACCCGTCTTCGACGCCACCTGGACGTTCTGCAGCCGGCCCTCGCCGCCCGTGTTGATCTCCGACTGGATCATCATGTCGCGCAGCGCGGCCGCGTTGGCCGTGCTCATCGCGGTGTCGACCTCGTCGGGCTCGGTGTCGTCGATCGACTTCAGGTCCGGGCCCAGGATCTTCGACACCAGGTACGGCTGCATGCGCTTGCCGCCGTTGGCGATCGTCGCCGCCACCACCGCGTTCTCCAGCGGCGTGATCTGCACGTCGCGCTGGCCGATACCGGTCTGGTAGAGCGCGGCCTCGTCCGGAATCGGCCCGAGCGTCGAGGTCTCGACCACCAGCGGAACCTCGAGGTCCGGGTCGTTGAAGCCGAACTTCTCCGCCTGGCGGCGCAGCTTGTTCGCGCCGACCTGGCCCGCCATCTCACCGAACGCCGTGTTGCACGACTTGGCGAGGGCGGTCTCCATCGACACCGTCTCGCCGGGGCCGCACGGGGTGCCGTTGAAGTTGGGCAGCGGGGTGTTGCTGCCCGGCAGCGTGATCGAGCCCTTGGCGGTGTACTGCGAGTCCTTGTTCTTGCCGTCGGCGAGCGCCGCGGCCGCGACGACCACCTTCAGCGTCGAGCCGGCCGGGTAGAGGGCCTGCGTCGCGCGGTTGACCAGCGGGTCGTTCGCGTCCTTGGCCGTGAACTGCTTCCAGGCGGCCGCCTGCGCGTTCACGTCGTGGCTCGCGAGCAGGTTCGGGTCGTAGGACGGCGTGCTCGCCATCGCGAGGATCTCACCGGTGTCCGGCTTGATCGCGACGACCGAGCCGGTGAAGCCCTTCGCGGTCAGCTGGTCGTACGCGGTCTGCTGCACCTTGGTGTTCAGGGTGAGCTGCACGTTGCCGCCGACCGGGTCGCGACCGGTGATCAACGCGGAGACGCGGCGCGCGAACAGCCGGTCGTCCGAGCCGTTGAGCAGGTCGTTCTCGGCGCGCTCCATGCCGGAGGTGCCGTAGGTGACCGACAGGTACCCCGTGACGGGTGCGTAGACCGGGCCCGCGTTGTAGGTGCGCAGGTACCGCAGGCGGTCGGTCGTCTCCTTGACGTCCGCGATCACCGTGCCGTCGGCGACCGTGATCAGACCGCGCTTGCGGGCGTACTCGTCGAGCAGCACCCGGCGGTTGTAGGCGTTCTTGCGCCACTCGTCGGCGTTGATGACCTGGACCCACGTGGCGTTGCCCAGCAGGAGCAGGACCATCACCATCATGGCCATGCCGACGCGGCGGAGCGGTGTGTTCATTTGGGACGCTCCACCATCACAGTGTGCTGGTCGGCGATGGCCGGTTGCTGCGGTTTCGGCTTCGGAGCCCGCTGCGGGGCCCGCGCCGCCGCGGAGATCCGCAGCAGCAACGCGACCAGGACGTAGTTCGCGAGCAGCGACGAACCACCCTTGGACAGGAACGGTGCGGTGATGCCCGTCATCGGGATCAGCTTCGTGACACCGCCGACGACGATGAACACCTGGAAGCAGACCGCGAACGCGAGACCGCCGCCGAGCAGCTTGCCGAAGCTGTCGCGCACGGCGATGGCGCTGCGCAGGCCGCGCAACGCAAAGATCATGTAGACCAGCAGCAGGGCCGCGAAGCCGATGAACCCGAGCTCCTCGCCGATCACGGCCGTGATGAAGTCGGTGTTCGCCTCGGGGATCATCTCCGGGCGGCCGGCGCCCAGGCCCGCGCCACCGATGCCGCCGGTCGCGAGCCCGAACAGCGACTGCGAGATCTGGTAACCGCCGCCGACGAGCTCGTAGCGCGAGATCGGGTCCTGCCAGTTCGCCACACGCTGCTGGACGTGCCCGAAGAGCTTCCACGCGACGATCGCGCCGCCGGAGAACAGGCCGAGGCCGAGCACGACCCACGCCGCGCGTTCGGTGGCGACGTAGAGCAGCACGAGCACGATTCCGAAGAACAGCAGCGAGGAGCCGAGGTCCTTCTGCAGCACCATGACCGCGACCGTGACGCCCCAGGCCGCGAACAGCGGGCCGAGGTCGCGCGCACGGGGCAGGTCCATGCCGAGGAACCGGCGGCCCGCCACGGTGAAGAGGTCCCGCTTCGACACCAGGAAAGCGGCGAAGAAGACCATCAGCAGGATCTTGGCGAACTCACCGGGCTGGATCGACAACGGGCCGATGCGCAGCCAGATCTTCGCGCCGTTGATCTCCGGGGCGATGAAGCCCGGCAGCACACCGGGCAGCATCAGCGCGACGAGGCCGGCGAGGCCGAACGTGTAGCCGAACCGCGCGAGCGTGCGGTGGTCGGTGAGGAACTTCAGCGTCGCCGCGAACAGCAACAACCCGATGGCGGTCCAGATGACCTGCTTGAAGGCCATCGGGTCCCACGTCGAGCCGTCCGGGAAGACGGTGCCCTCCATGGCGAGGTCGATCCGGTGGATGACCACCAGGCCGAGCCCGTTGAGCAGCGCGACGCACGGCAGGATCACCGGGTCCGCGTACGGCGCCCACCGGCGCACGGCGAGGTGGGCACAGGCGAAGAGGCCGAGGTACGCGAGACCGAGGTAGAGGATCCTCAGGCTCAGCGAGCGCTCCTGGTTCAGTTCGACCAGGATCAACGCCAGCGTCACGAGGCCCGCGGCGAACGACAGCATGACCAGCTCGGTGCCGCGCCGCGTCGGCGCTCGCAGTCCTGGCGACGTGCTCGTCGCCACCGACGCACCTGCTGAGCCTTCCCCGGTGGGGACGGGCGAGCCCATCAACTACGGACCCTCCCGGCATTCCACACCCGGCTTCTGCTGGGAGGGGGTGAGCGAAGGCTCGGTGGAACCGGTCTCCGGGTTCGCCGAACCGTTGGCGGGCGCGTTCGAGGTGCTGCTGCCCGGCGTGCTGGACGGGGTGGTCGGCGTCGTGGGGGTGCTCGACGTCGACGTGTCCTTGCACAGCGGCAGCATGTGCTCGGTGCGCAGCAACCGGACCGCGGCGCGGGCGCCGTCCAGGCCGTTGTCGCTGCGGATGCCCGCGGTGATGGTCTTGCGACCGGCTTCCTGCAGGTCGTCGAGCGTGATCGGGGTGCAGCCCGTGGAGCCGGGCGGGCACGAGTCCTCGACCTTGGACGACAGCTTGAAGCCGAGCACCGAGCCGTTCAGACCGCGGAAGATCGCGACCTGGCCGTCCGCGGTGGCGCCGACGTAGTACTGGGTGTTGAGCCACAGCTTGCCGCCGACCGCCACGACCGCGGCGAGCAGGAGCAGCACGAAGATGATCGCGAACGCCTTGAGGGCGTTGCGCTTCTTGCGCTTCGGGTCCTGCGGGGGAGGAGGCGGTGCCTCCATGCGCTGGGGCACGGGCGGGCGCTGCTGCGTGAGCGTCGCCGCCCGCGAGGCCGCCGAGTCCGGCGGGGTGTTGTGCTCCTCGCTGCCGTCGCCCGCCGCGCCGCCGACGATCGGGTAGTCGTCGCCGAAGTCGACGTCCTCGACGTCCGCCACGATCACCGTGACGTTGTCGGGGCCGCCGCCCTTGAGCGCGAGCTCGATCATCCGGTCCGCGCAGGCCTGCGGGTCGGGGATGCGGATCGCCTCGTCGAGCGTCTCCAGGCTCACGACGCCGGACAGACCGTCCGAGCAGAGCAGGAACCGGTCGCCGGCACGCGCCTCGCGCACCGTGAGGCTGGGCTCGAAGTCGTGCCCCGTGAGGGCGCGCAGCAGCAGCGAGCGCTGCGGGTGCGTGGCCGCCTCGTCCGGGGTGATCCGGCCCTCGTCGATCAACGACTGGACGAACGTGTCGTCGTGCGTGATCTGCGCGAAAGAACCCTCCCGCAGGAGGTACGCGCGCGAGTCGCCGATGTGCACGAGCCCGAGGCGGTTGCCCGCGAACAGGATGGCCGTGAGCGTGGTGCCCATGCCCTCCAGGTCCGGGTCGCTCGTCACGAGCTCGGAGATGGCGCCGTTGCCACTCGCGACCGCGTCGCGCAGCTTGCCGAGGAGGTCGTCGCCGGGCTCGTCGTCGTCGACGTGGGCCAGCGAGGCGATGACCACCTTGCTCGCGACCTCACCGGCGGCGTGGCCACCCATGCCGTCGGCTACTGCGAGCAGGCGAGGGCCCGCGTACACGGAGTCCTGGTTGTTGGAACGAACCAGGCCCCTGTCGCTGCGGGCCGCGTATCGAAGAACCAAGGTCATGAGCGCAGCTCGATCACCGTTTTGCCAATGCGGATCGGGGTGCCGAGAGGTACGCGCAAGGGTGCGGTGACCTTGGCTCGGTCCAGGTAGGTGCCGTTCGTGGAGCCGAGGTCCTCCACGTACCAGTCGGTACCGCGCATGGACAGCCTCGCGTGCCTGGTCGACGCGAAGTCGTCGTCCAGGACGAGAGTGGAGTCGTCAGCGCGACCGATCAGGATCGGCCTGCCGTCGAGCGAGATGCGGGTGCCGGTCAGCGCCCCGTGGGTGACCACGAGTTGCCGAGGCGCCTTGCTCCCCCTCGCCGACTTCTCGGACCTCCGGAACCCGGGCAGACCTGACGCCCGGAGCCCTGAGGCTGCGTAGAGATCAGAGCGGACCACACGTAGGGCGGCCAGCACAAAAAGCCAGAGGAGCACGAGAAAGCCCGCTCTGGTCAGCTGCATCACCAGCTCTTGCACCGGTTGTAACCGCTCCTGCCTTGAGTTGCATGCCGACGCCCGTGCCGAC
This sequence comes from Lentzea jiangxiensis, assembly GCF_900104175.1. Classification (GTDB taxonomy): domain Bacteria; phylum Actinomycetota; class Actinomycetes; order Mycobacteriales; family Pseudonocardiaceae; genus Lentzea; species Lentzea jiangxiensis. The sequence goes on along the minus strand of NZ_FNIX01000014.1, from coordinate 119,725 downwards.
CACTAGCCCGCGGTGCGGAAGACCAATGACGAGTGGCCGATGCGGACGACGTCGCCTTCCGCGAGTTGCCAAGTCTGCACTGGCGTGCCGTTCACCGTGGTGCCGTTGGTCGAACCGAGATCCGCGAGCATCGCATTCTGCCCGTCCCAGGAGATTTCCAGGTGTCGCCTGGAGACACCCGTGTCCGGGAGGCGGAAGTCGGCCTCCTGCCCACGTCCTACGACGTTTCCACCCTGCTTGAGGTTGTACGTCCGGTTGGATCCGTCGTCGAGGTGCAGCGTCGCGTTGAGCTGGCGGTTCGCGCCCTGGGTCGCCGGCGGGGCGTATCCGCCCTGGTTGTAGCCCTGGTCGTACCCGCCGGGCTGGCCGTAGCCCGGCTGCTGGCCGTAGCCCTGGTCGTAGCCGCCCTGCTGGCCGTAACCCTGGTCGTAGCCGCCCTGCTGGGCGCCGCCGTAGCCCTGGTCGTAGCCCTGCTGGCCGTAGCCCTGCTGCTGGCCGTAGCCCTGGTCGTAGCCGCCGCCGCCCTGCTGGCCGCCGCCGTAGCCCTGGTCGTAACCCTGCTGGCCGTAACCCTGGTCATAGCCCTGCTGGGCGCCGCCGTAGCCGCCGCCCTGCTGGCCGTAGCCCTGGTCGTAGCCGCCTTGCTGGCCGTAGCCCTGGTCGTAACCCTGCTGGCCGTAACCCTGCTGCTGGCCGTAGCCCTGCTGCTGGTCGTAGCCCTGCTGGCCGTAGCCGCCCTGACCATAAGGGTCCTGGGCGGGCTGGCCCTGTCCTTGTCCGTAGCCGGGTGGCTGGCTCATGGATCGGTCTCCTGCGGTGCGAGGTGGTGCTGACCGTCGGCTGGCCGCTTTCACGTCGGGGTCGACGGACGAGCTGGTTCGGAACTGTCCGGTGTGCAGCGCCTCGGAGCGCTCCAGGGAGACTACGACGTCACCATAGGTATCCCATCCGGACTCGGCCAGGTGCTCTCGCAGGCCCTCTGCGAGGAGCTGTGTGATGCGTAGTTCATCCTGCTCATCGCCCGCAAGACGTTCGTGGTCCTGGGCTCCGAGCAGCACTGTGTAGTGGTTGGGGGCTAGCAGTCTGCCACCCGCGAGCTCGCGGATGTTGCTGTCACCCTCCCGTTGCAGCGCCTGTGCCACCTCTTGGGGCACGACGTTGCCGCCGAACACCCGCGCGAAGGTGTTGCCGACGAGACCTTCGAGCTTGCGCTCGAAGCGTTGCAGGCCCATGTCGACTCCTTCCGCGCGGACGGGCTCCCGCACCGATCGTATCCGGGCGCGACGACGCCTACAGGGGGCGATTAGGAACCTGGTTTGGACGCGTGCTAGTGTTCTCAACGTCTCCAGGGGCAAGTGGCGGAATGGCAGACGCGCACGGTTCAGGTCCGTGTGTCCGAAAGGACGTGGGGGTTCAACTCCCCCCTTGCCCATAGAAAGACAGAGGGAACCCCTCTCGCGGAATCGCGAGGGGGGTTCTTTCGTTGATCGGCAATATCGGATTCCTTGATCCAACAGGTGATGTCTGTCACTCGTTCGGGGGCCAGCATGTGGGCGATGGCGGCAGCGGGCTTCGGTGCGGAGCTGGAGCTGGTCGAGATCCCGGAGCCCCAGGCGGGACCCGGTGAGCTGAAGGTCCGGTTGCTCGCCGCGAGCGTCAACCCGTTCGACCGCAAAGTCGTCGACGGGATGCTGCGGAGTTCCGCGCCTCACGTGTTCCCGTTGGTTCCTGGGACTGATGGCGCGGGAGAGGTCGTCGGTTCCGGGGAGAAGATTTTCGGCACCTTCTTCCGCCGTCCCGTCGGCGGCGGAACATACGCCGAGTACGTCACAGTTCCGGCCACCAACGCGTTGGCTTCTCTGCCCGAAGACGTGGATCCGGCCGTCGCCGCCGCATTGCCGACAGCGGGAATGACCGCCCTGCAGTTGGTCGAGGCGCTGGGACCCGCGGAATCGGTCCTGGTCGTCGGCGCTTCGGGAGGCGTCGGGTCGTTCGCCACCCAGATCGCCCGCGCGGCCGGCAAGCGCGTCATCCCGATCGGCCGCGGCGACTCGCTCGTCGAAGCCGACGCCCTGATCGACCTCGTGAGCGCCGACCGTTCGTCGTTCGAGGCGAACGCGCGCTACGCGCCGTTGGCGTTGAACACGAACTACGTCTCCGCTGACCCGGCGCAGAACTTCAGCATGAAGGGCACGAAGGAAGCGTTGGAGCGGCTCGCGTCGATGGTGCAGGCCGGTGAGCTGCGGGTACCGATCGCCCGCCGCCTGCCGCTGCGCGGGGCTGTCGATGTTTTCGCAGGTCATGGACCCGGCAAGACCGTGATCATCATGTAGGTGGTCGTTCTGGCGCGGTGAACGGTCGGCGGACGGCGACCGCTCACCGATCGGCGGTTTCGCGCGCCACGCCTGGCGGACCCGCTCTGAGCAGGCCTTTCGGTGCCGCCATCCGGGTCGACGTCACCCAGACGGCAGCATCGTAGGACCGAACTCGCCACACCGGTCTTCGACCGGTCACCGACCGCTCGGCGCCGTCGATCGCAGGGGGTGCGCTGACCTGGGGGCGGGCCGTGCGCTTCCTGCTAATCCTTATCCAGAGCACGAGTCGAAACGCGGCGGATCGCCCGCCGCGGGTGACGAGGAGGCACTGGCGTGAGCAGCACCCCAGCAAGGATCGCGGCCCTCGACAGCTCGAACGGTCTGTCGACGACCCCGGTCCCGGTTCCGGAACTGCCCGCGTCCGTCGAGGAGTTGGCAGCCGCCGCGGCGATCCGCCTCGGCTGGCACGGAGTCGTTCTCCCCGAGATGGTCCTCATGGGCCGCAAGGTCGTCGTCGTGGCCGAGCTCCTGGCCGACGCCCACGCCGAGCGCGTGTGCGTGGGTGCCGCTCCCGAGGCCGACAAGACCACCGTCTCCACCTGGGTGTGGCCGGAGATGGAAGGCCGCGTCCCGCCGTCCGCCGTCCGCATCGTCGGCGTCCTGGCCGTCGCCCGCCACTGGCGCACCGCCCTCGCCTCCGCGGTCCCCTTCGCCCGCTACGGCAACGCCGCGGTCGTCCTCCCCGAGTCGGTCGCCTTCTCCCACGACTACCTCGCGAACTGCCTGCCCCGCGTCCGCCGCTACGGCGTCTCCGTCCTGCTGGCCGACGACGAGAAGGACCTCTCGGTCGACGTGTCCGGCCGCCAGGAGAACGCCCCCGCCGAGGACACCGCCATCACCCGCTGGGTCAACGAGCTCGTCTACGAACAGCTGCTCGCCACCGCGTCCTGATCGCGCGCGTCGTGCTGGACACCGCACACTGATCTACGGTCGGGACATGCGAGTAGTCATAGCCGGCGGACACGGGCAGATCGCGCTGCTCCTCGAGCAGCAGCTGGCCACCCGTGGACACGCCGCCACCGCACTGGTCCGCAATCCCGATCACTTTGGTGACGTGCAGGAAGCCGGAGCCGTTCCGGTGTTGTGCGACCTGGAGTCTGCCGACCTCGACTCGGTCGCCTCGTATTTGAACGGCGCTGACGCGGCTGTGTTCGCCGCCGGCGCGGGTGCCGGATCCGGCGCCGCCCGCAAGGACACCGTGGACTACGGGGCCGCCGCCCTCTTCGCCTCCGCTGCCGTGGAGGCGGGGGTGCGGCGGTTCGTCCAGGTGTCGTCGGTGGGCATCGAGGCCGCGGACTCGCCTGATGTGGATCCCGAGTTCGCCGTGTACCTGAAGGCCAAGAAGATGGCCGAAGAGGATCTTCGCGGCCGGGACCTCGACTGGACGGTTCTCCGGCCCGGGCGGTTGGTGGACGGGCCCGGGACCGGGCTGGTCACCCTTGCGGCGCCTCGGTTGCCCCGCGGGTCGGTTGCCCGGGCTGATGTCGCTGCTGTCCTGGTCGAGTTACTGGGGGCTCCCGGGACCATCGGGAAGACCCTCGAGTTGGTCGAGGGGGAGACGCCCGTCGGTGAGGCGGTTCGCGCTGTTCTCTGATCTTGTCGGGGGCGCTGGGTAGGTTGTGTTGCGAGGGGTCCCGAGGATGAGGGGACGCCTGCGTCAGCTTGCGCCGGCGTGGGTGTGCGCGCTCTGTCCGTAGGTCCTCGCTGTTGCGTTGGCGGGTTGATGGCGCGCCTGTTGTGTTGGGCGGCTACCGGTTGCGTTGGTTGCCGGTTGCGTTGGTGGTTGCGCCGGGAGCGCTTGCTCGGGAAGGCGTTCGGACGGCTCGCCTTCGGCTTCGCGGTCAGGTGCCCAGCACGCGGTCCAGGTACTGGTTCGTGAAGGTGCGGCCTGGGTCCACCTCGTCGCGCACCCGCAGGAAGTCGTCGAAGTGGGGGTAGAGCGGGCGGAGCTCGGTCGCGGTCAGGTCGTGCATCTTGCCCCAGTGCGGGCGGCCTCCCACTGACGCGGCGATGCTCGCGTACGCGTCGAAGAAAGCCTTGTACTGCATGCCCAGTGCTTGGTGCATCGAGATGTACGCGGTGTCTCTGCCGTTGGCCGTGGAAAGCCAGATGTCGTCTGCCTGGGCGACGCGCACCTCGCACGGGACGATCAGGTGGTCGCGGTCGCCCAGCTTGCCGGCCACCGCGCGGAGTTCCGCGATGACGTCCATCAGGGTTTCGCGGGGGATCGAGAACTCGGTCTCCACGAAGCGGACTCGGCGCGGGGTCACGAAGACGTTGTGCGAGTAGTCCGAATAGGACCGTTCGGTGATCAGGGAGCCGCAGACCTCGTTGAGGCGCTTGGTGTAGCGCGGGAACCTGCGTGCCACCTTGGTCACGGCGCCGAACGCCGCGTTCTCCACCACCTCGTACTCCCAGGTCTGGCGGAGCTTGGAGAGCGGGCGTGCCGGTTCGGTGATCCTGTTGTTGCGCTTGAGGATCACGCGGTCGGAGTGGGTGAACCAGTGGAACTCGACGTGGTCCTCCACGGCGCAGAGGTCGTCGAACTGCTCCAGCACCGCGTCCAGGCGGCCGGGGGACTCCGACGCCCGCAGGACGAACGACGGTACGCAGCGCAGGGTCAGGGTGCTGATGATGCCGAGGGCGCCGAGGCCCACGCGGGCCGCGTTGAAGAGGTCCGGGCGTTCGGTTCGGGAGCAGGTGACGACGGAGCCGTCGGCCAGGACGAGTTCGAGGGACTCGACGGCGGTGGCGAGGACGCCGAGCTTGGCGCCCGTGCCGTGGGTCGAGGTGGAGATCGCGCCGGCGACGGTTTGGGCGTCGATGTCGCCGAGGTTCGGCATGGCCAGGCCGAGGCGGTGGAGGTCTGCGTTCAACGACCACAGGGGAGTGCCCGAGCGGACGGTGACCAGGCCGGTTTCCGCGTCCGCGTGGACGATGCCCGTCCAGCGGTCGAGGTCGAGCGCCGTTTCGGGGGCTACGGCGATGTCGTTGAACGAGTGGCCGCTGCCTCGCGCGCGCACGCGGGAACCCGAGAGGACCGCCTCGGCGATCTCGTCTGTGCTGGCGGGGTGGACGACGCGCGTCGGCGTGCACGAAGCAGTTCTAGCCCAGTTCGTCCACACACGAACCTCCACGAGAGTGTGACCTGCGAGTAACGTAAGTGAAAGCTCTTCACGTTTCAAGGGTCGAGGACGTACCGTCAGAGCATGCGCAGAACTCGACTCGACGCCGCGACGAAGGACCTGGATCCTCCGTTCGCGATCGTCGACCTGGACGCCTTCGACCACAACGCGGCGGACCTCACCCGTCGCGCTGCCGGTCATCCGATCCGGGTGGCGAGCAAGTCGGTTCGCGTGCGCGACCTGGTGTGCCGGGCGCTCGAACGGCCCGGTTACGCCGGGGTCATGTGCTACTCGCTGGCCGAGGCGTTGTGGTTGTCGGAGCAGAACGTCAGCGACGACCTGCTGGTCGCCTACCCGACGGCCGATCGTGCCGCTCTGCAGAAGCTCGCCGCCAACGAGACGGCCCGGCAGCGCGTGACGATCATGGTCGACTCGGTGGAGCACCTCGACTTCGTGGACGCCGCCGTCGGGCCGCACGCCGACATCCGGGTGTGCCTGGAGCTCGACGTGTCGTGGCGGCCGTTGCCCGGTGTCCACATCGGTCCGCGGCGGTCGTCGGTCCACACGCCGCAGCAGGCGAGGGCGCTCGCCGCGAAGATCGTGCGCCGCACCGGGTTCCAGCTCGTCGGGGTCATGGCCTACGAGGGGCAGATCGCCGGGCTGGGGGACAAGCCGCCCGGTCAGCCGGTTCGGGCGATCGGGATCCGGTTCATCCAGGCGAGGTCCGGGCCGGAGCTGGTCCAACGGCGGACGGCCGTGATCAACGCGGTGCGGCAGGTCGCCGACCTCGAGTTCGTCAACGGCGGTGGCACCGGCAGCCTGGAGCTGACCGGATCCGACCCGTCGGTCACCGAGCTCGCGGCGGGCAGTGGCCTGTTCGGGCCGACGTTGTTCGACGCCTACCAGGCGTTCCAGCCGCAGCCCGCCGCGCTCTTCGCGTTGCCGGTGGTGCGCAAGCCGGCCAAGCGGGTCGCGACGCTCTTCGCCGGCGGCTACATCGCGTCCGGCACGCCCACGCCCGACCGCCAGCCCTCGCCGTACCTGCCGGAAGGGCTCAGGACGCTCGGGCTCGAGGGTGCCGGCGAGGTGCAGACGCCGGTCACCGGCAGGGCGGCGGAACAGCTGCGGATCGGCGACCGCGTCTGGATGCGGCACGCCAAGGCGGGCGAGCTGTTCGAGCGGTTCGACGAGGTGCACCTGGTGCGCGGTGACCGCATCGAGCGCACCGTGCCCACGTACCGCGGCGAGCGCCGCAACTTCGGCTAGGCGGGCAGGCGTGACGACAGGTAGCCCCTGACCAGCGCCTTCGCCTCGGCCAAGATCGCGGGGTCGCCGACGGGGTTGTTGCGGAAGGCCATCTTCAGCACGGCGTCGGCGGCCTCGACGGCGATCGCGATCGGCAGGCCGACCTCGCCCATCGGAATGCCGAACTTGCCCGAGATCAGCTCCGAGATCTTGTCGGAGATGACGGCGTTGTTGTCGCGCCGGTCGTCGAGCAGGCGCATGTCCACGACGTCACCGAAGTGCAGCTTCCCGAACGCGGGGATCTCGCGGTGCATCGTCACGTAGACGTCGAACACCGTGTCCACGGCGTCCCACCAGTGCTCGAGCGTCGCCTGCTCGAGCCGTTCGGTGATGCCCTGGGAGAACTTGTCGACGTTGCGCAGCGTCAGCGCCTGCACGACGGCTCTCTTGTCCGGGAAGAACTGGTAGAGCGAACCGACCGCGACGCCCGCCCTCTCCGCGATCAACGTCGTGGTGACGCCGTCGTAGCCCACCTCGTCGATCAGGGTCGCGCACGCCTCGAGCATTCGCTCGACTCTCTTGGCGCTGCGCTGCTGGACGGGCTGACGGCGAAGGGGGGTGGTGCTCGTCACGGCGACTCCCAATAGTTCGGGTACTTCCATCTTGCCCGTTGTACGGCTCTTTCACTTCCCCGAACCCGTCAACACGCCTACGATCCGAACAAGTTTCACATTTGGAGGATCGATGAGCGGCTTCCTGTGGGGAGTGTCGACGTCCGCGTTCCAGATCGAGGGCGCGTTCGACGCCGGCGGTCGAGGCCCCTCCGTGTGGGACGCGTTCACCCCGGTGCACGAGAACCAGAACGCTTCCGTTGCGTGCGACCACTACCACCGGTGGCGCGAGGACGTGGCGCTGATGACCCAGCTCGGCGTCAACGCGTACCGCTTCTCCATCGCGTGGCCGCGCGTCCAGCCCTCCGGCAAGGGACCCGTCAACGCCGAGGGACTCGACTTCTACGATCGCCTGGTCGACGCCCTCGTCGACGCCGGCATCGCACCGGTGGTGACGTTGTACCACTGGGACACGCCGCTGGAGCTCGAAGCGGAGGGTGGCTGGCTCAACCGGGACGTCGCCGACCGGTTCGCCGACTACACGGCGCTGGTCGCGGACCGGCTCGCCGACCGCGTGGAGCTGTGGATCCCGATCAACGAACCCGCGATGGTGACGTTGCAGGGCTATGCGATCGGTGAGCACGCGCCGGGCAAGACGCTGCTCTTCGACGCGTTGCCGACCGCCCACCACCTGAACCTCGCCCACGGCCGCGCGGTCCAAGTGCTCCGTTCGTACGACGCGCAAGCGGTTGGCACGGCGAACAACCACACACCGGCCTGGCCGGCTACGCCGAACGACGTAGCGGCCGCCGAGGCCTACAGCGAGATCCACAACTGGCTCTACGCCGACCCCGTGCTGTCGGGCCGATATCCGGACGCAGTCGCCGATCTCCTGCCTGTCGCCGGAGGTGACCTGGCCACGATCCACCAGCCGCTCGACTTCTACGGGGTCAACTACTACAACCCCACGCGGCTGAGGTCGCCGTCCGAGGGCAACCCGCTGCCGTTCGAGCTGGTGGAGATCGACGAGTACCCGCGCACCGGGTTCGGCTGGCCGATCGTGCCGTCCGGGTTGGGCGAGATGATCGCCCAGCTGCGCGAACGCCACCCGTCGCTGCCGCCGGTGCACGTCACCGAGAGCGGCTGCAGCTTCCCGGAAGACCTCCACGACGCCGAGCGGATCTCCTACCTGGCCGGGCACCTCGAGGCCGCTCGGGAGGCAGGCGTCCGCGGGTACTTCGTGTGGTCGCTGCTCGACAACTTCGAGTGGGAGGCCGGTTACTCGCAGCGGTTCGGCCTGGTCCACGTCGACTACGAGACGCAGGTCCGCACGCCGCGCGACTCGTTCCACTGGTACCGCGAGGTGATCAGCGGTGGGTGAGGCGCTCGCCGAACCGGTGGTCCCGGTCAGAAGGGGCTGGATGGCCTGGCTCTTCGCGGCGAACCTGGGGCTGTGGCTCGCGATCTACGCGCCCATCCAGGTCCTTCTGCCGCAGCAGGCCGAGCTGCTGGACAAGGCGAACAAGGAGCTGGTGTTCGGCATCGTCACCGGCGTCGGCGCCCTGGTGTCGTTGCTGGTCGTGCCGCTGATCGGGTTCTTGTCCGACCGCACGACCTCGCGGTTCGGTCGTCGTCATCCGTGGACGCTGGCCGGCGCTGCTGTCGGTGCCGCCGGTCTTGCCGTTCTCGCCAACGCGCCGTCGGTGTTCGTCATGACCGTGGGCTGGTGCCTGGTGCAGGCGGGGATCGGCGGCATGCTCGCCGCGCTGACCTCCGCGGTGCCGGACCGCGTGCCCGTCGTGCAACGGGCGCAGGTCGGCGGACTCATCGGCATCAGTCAGATGCTCGGCACGGTGCTGGGCGCGGTCGTCGTGACGTTGCTGGTCAGCGGGCTGACGGCGGGCTATCTGGCGTGTGCTGCCATCGTGGTCGTGGGAGCGCTCTTCTTCGTCTGGCGCACGCCGGACACGCAGCTCATCGCCAAGCCGGTCAAGCCGACGTTCTGGATCTCCCCGCGCGAGCACCCCGACTTCGCCTGGGCCTGGCTCGGCCACCTCATGATCAACCTCGGCAACGCGTTCGGGACGCTCTACCTCCTCTTCTTCCTGGGCGACGTCGTCCACCACCCGTCGCCGGAAGACGGCCTGCTGGTGCTGATGGCGCTCTACGGGGTGGCGCTCGCCGCAGGAGCGGTGCTGTTCGGCGCACGAAGTGATCGTTCCGGGCGCCGCAAGCCGTACGTGTACCTGGCGGCCGTGGTGATGGCGGTTGCCGCGCTGTTGCTGGTGGTCTGGCCCACCTGGCCGAGCGCTCTGATCGCCGCGCCGCTGCTCGGCGTCGGCTTCGGCACGTACTGGGCGGTCGCGATCGCGCTGCTGACCCAGGTGCTGCCGGCGGCGTCCGACCGGGCCAAGGACCTCGGCGTGCTGAACGTGGCCAACGCGCTGCCGCAGGTCATCGCCCCTCTGCTGACCGCGGTGATCTTGGCCGGCCTGGGTGGCTACCGCGGTCTTTTCGCGATGTCGGCGCTGGCGACGGCGCTGGCGGCGGTGTTGATGAGTCGAGTGCGATCGGTGGTTTGATGAAGGTCGAGGGCAAGCGGGTTCTGGTCACGGGAGCGTCCCAGGGGATCGGCGCGGAGGCCGCGTTCCGGTTCGCCGCGCACGGCGCCCGTGTCCACCTTGTGGCCCGGAGCGCTGAGCTGCTGGATCGGCAGGTCGAGCGGATCACGGAGTTCGGCGGCTCGGCGACCGCCCACCCGGCCGATCTCGCCGACGGCGCGCAGATCCGCGCACTCGCCGAGGACGTTCCGGCCCCGGACGTGCTCGTCAACAACGCGGGCGTCGGCCGCTGGCTGTTCCTCGACGACACGCCGGCCGACGAGCTGCAGGCCATGACCGCCGTGCCGTACCTGGCGGCGTTGCTGCTGACCAGGGAGTACCTGGGTGCCATGCGGTCTCGTGGCTCCGGCTGGATCGTCAACGTGAACTCGCCGGTGTCGCGCCTGCCGATCCCGGGTTGCGTGGGCTACCAGTCGTCGCGGTGGGCGCTGCGCGGTCTCACTGCGTCGCTGCGCCTCGACCTGCGGGGGACCGGCGTCGGGATCAGCGAGGTCGTGCCGGGCAAGGTGTCGAGCGAGTACTTCACGAACAACCCCGGCGTGGAGGAGCGGTTCCCGGCGGTCGCCAGGATGATCCCGACGGTCACGCCCGCGCAGTGCGCGAAGGCGATCGTCGACGCGGTGGAGGAGGAGCGCGGCGAGCACCTCTTCCCGTGGCAGCTCAAGGCGTTCGAGATCTCGGGGCGGCTGTTCCCCGGCCTGACCTCGTACCTCGCGTGGAAGACGGGTACGCACCGCTGACAACGGGAACTCCCCGGCCACGGAAACCGAGGGAGGACCCCATGACCGGAACGATCGACGGCCACCGGGTGCGCGACCCGCACGGCCTGCACGCCGACGCCGAGGACCAGGTGCGCCAGGCGGCTTCCGAGGTGCGGCGCCGCGTCGGCGACCAGTACGACGACCAGGTTGTCCAGCGCGCCGTGCGCGAGGCCTACGACGAGATCAGCGACCACGCGAAGATCGAGTCCTTCTTGCCGATCCTCGTCGCGCGGGCGGCCGAGGAGAAGCTCGGAGCACGGCGCTAGTCGCGCAGTCGTGGAAACGGCCCCTGCCTGCGCGGGAGGTGCAGACAGGGGCCGGGGTTGGTGACCGCGGACCGGCGACGGTCGGGGAGGGAAGGTGCACGTCACCGGCCCGCGGGAATCTGTGGAGTCGGGGAGCTGACCGGGGCCCGCGATGTAGCGGTCGGGGGTTCGCACATCGCGGGCCACCGGTCAGCAGGCGGTTTGCAGACCTGGTCGTGTCGGGGGGACGCCAGGTCGGTCGCAAACGCCCGTTAGTGGGCTCGAGCCACCGCGCGGCGGGACCGGGTGACAGGAGGGGTCACCGGGGCCTCGCGCAGGTGGCGAGCCGGGCGCGGGGCGAGTCCGCCCGCGACCAGGTGTTCGTACGCGGCGCGCCACACCGAGCAAGGAGACTTCTGCTGGCGCCAGCGGCCGGAGCATTCAGGGCAGTTGCCCTTCTCGTCCGGCTCGTGCGCTGCCAGCAGAGCACGCCATCCCTCGGTCAGCCGAGGGAGCTCGGATCGGGCCACCGACAGCAGGGACGGGGCGTCAGCGCGGCTCGCCAGCTCCGTGAGCAGGTCGAGGCGTTCCCACACAGCGTTGCGAAGAACCTGTCCGAGGATCGCGTCCATCGAAACGTCACCGTCACCTTTCCGCCTGGTCGGCGGCTTCGCGTAGCGCAGCCCTGAGCTGTACGAGCTGGTCGTGGGACAAGACTGCCGTCTCACCGGGAGGGCCTACCAGGACCACTTGGCCCTGGACCACCTTCACGGTGAGCTGGCGGTCCCGGTCGACCACGTCGCCGCAGCTGATCTGCCACGTCCGACGCTGCCCGGTCGTGCCGCGCCATGTGGAGTCGGTGTCACCCGTCTCCACAATGGAGGTGGAGTACGAGGAGGAGCTGTCCACTATCAGGTCGTTCCTCTCCGTGCTCGTTCGCTTACCGGGATCCAGATTGCGATGATTCATGCCGGAACGGGACGTCACAGCGCTGACCGGTGGGACTCTTACGGTGAGCGGTAAGCGGTGTTCGGCAGGGCCGATCAGCCCCGCCGAAGAGGACTTCTCGGGCTCGGGGACCTGCCCCTAGTCTGCCGATGACGCCCAACGGACTGTGAGGGTGCGCGATGAACACCATGAGTTCCCAGGGCTCTCCGATCCCCACCGAGGTGTGGGACCACCCGGAGATGCGGGACGCGCTGGCGCGACGGGAGATCAGCTCGGTCTACCGGCTGCTCCGGCGGCACGGTGTGTCCCAGCGCCAGATCGCGGCGCTCACGGGCCAGTCGCAGTCCGAGGTCTCGGAGATCCTCAAGGGACGCCAGGTGATGGCGTACGACGTCCTGACGAGGATCGCCGTGGGTCTGGGTGTCCCACGTGGATACATGGGTCTCGCCTATGACGAGACAACGGCAGTGAGGGTGGCCGCAGCCGCGGACTCACCCCATCCTGAGGAGGAAGAGTCGGTGAAGCGTCGGAAGTTCCTCGCGCACGCCGCCGCCGTGACAGTCGGCGCGGCCGTGTTCGGAGCGGACTCCGGGTCGTGGGTTTCCCACCCCACACAGACTCCGGCTCCGGGACGCATCGGCATGACCGATGTGCGCCAGGTCGAAGCGGCGACGCGGGCTCTGCGTGCCCTCGACTACCAGTACGGCGGCGGCTCGTGCCGTGACGCCGTGGTCGCCCAGCTGTCCTGGGGGCAGCAGATGCTCGGCGCCAGCTCCACGGACATCGTCCGCCAGCGGCTCTTCGTCGCCCTGGCCGACCTGCACAACCTCGCCGGCTGGACGTCGTTCGACACGGGCCTGATGGACTCGGCCCGCAACCACTTCGGCCAGGCGCTCGACCTCGCGAAGCAGGGCGACAACGAGGCCCTGATGGCGAACATCCTGTACCGCATGGGCCGCGTCTACCTGCACCAGAACGCCCCCGACGACGCGCTCAAGGTGTTCCAGCTGGGTCAGCTGGCCGCGCAGAACTCCGGTTCCGAACTCGCGGTGGGCATCCTCTGCGCGAACGAGGCCTGGGCCTACGCGAAGATGGGCTCCGACGAGCAGGCGCTCAAGCTGCTCGGCCGCGCGCGCGACGAGTTCTCCCGAGCCGACGTCGCCGAAGCCCCCGCCTGGGCCAGGTTCTTCAACGAGGTCGACCTCTCGTCGATGATCGGCACGGTGCACACGGAGCTGGCCCAGTCGGTGGACGCCAAGTACGCGCGGACCGCGATCCCCTACCTGTCCAAGGCGATCAACAGCTTCGGCGACGACATGGCCCGCAGCCGGTCGTTCAACCTCACCGCGATGTCGATCAACCACCTCATCCAGGGCGACATCGACCACGGCGCCAAGGTCGGTGGCCAGGCGGTCGACCTGTCCGAGGGCCTGAAGTCGGTGCGCACGAAGCAGCGCATGGAGCCGCTGCGCCAGGAGGCCGAGAAGCGCCGCAACAACCCCGAGGCCCGCGAGCTGGCCGAGCGCGTCGCGCGTTTCACCGGCACCGACACCGCGGCCTGAGCCATTTCGTTCGGATCTGTAGCACCACTTTTGGATGGCGTGGGACACGAACCGGTAACGCCAGGACCTCCGCACACGAATGCAGCATCGACGGGCGGGAATTGCACGCCTAATGTGCGGCAGGTCGGGGCGGAGGACGAGGTGCGGCGCGTGAGCATTACCCGGAGGTGGCGTTCCAGGAGAGCGCTGCGGTCCGCGCAGTTGCTCGACGAGGTGGTGGACACCCAGCTGCCACTGCTCGCGGGGTTCGACGAGGAGCGACGGCGCCGATCCGCCGACTACCTCGCGGAGCTCGTGGCGCTGGCGCAGGACTACCGCTACTACGCCAACGGCTGGATCGACAGCCGCGAGCTGGACCGCCGCGGGCAGCGGACGATGAACCGGCTGGCGCGGATGCGCGAGGAATCTTCGGCCCGACTGATCACTGATTAGTCCTTTCGTGGGCAGCTCGTCGCGCTGATCGGACCACTCACCGAGTCCAGCCCGCGTAGGGATGTTTCACGTTGAACATTTGACCGGCCTCACCAGGGCACGGTCCCGGCGTCGTCGAACAGGCCGCCGGTCGGACCGTCCTCGGGCAGCGTCGCCAGCCTGATGGCGACCTTGGCGCCGTTCGCGGGGGTTTCGGTCCCCTGGTGGCCGTTGAGATCGGTCGCCACGTAACCGGGGCAGACCCCGTTGACCTTCATCCCGGTGAGCTCCTTGGCGTACTGGACCGTGACCGCGTTCAGGAACGTCTTCGTCGGCGTGTAGCTCCCGTCGGCGTCGCCGAGTTCCACGCCGGGTGTCGTCTGCAGGGTCAACGACGACAGGTGGCTCGACTGGTTGACGATCCGCGGGTGGGGGGAGCGCTCCAGCAGCGGCAGCAGCGCGTTGGTGACGCGGACGACGCCGATCACGTTGGTCTCCAGCACCTCCCGCAGGCCGTCCGGGCTGACGACCGACGGCTTCGCGGGCCACGCCCCGGCGATCCCCGCGTTGTTGACCAGCACGTCGAGCCGCCCGAACCGTTCCTCCAGCAACGACGCGGCCGAGGTGACGCTCTCGTCGTCGGTCACGTCCAACGGCACGAAGAACGCATCTGCGCCGTTCGCCCGCAGTTTCGTCACCGCTTCCTCGCCGCGCCGACGGTCACGTGCCCCGACCCCGACGCTCATCCCGAGCGCGCCGAGGCCCGCCGCGATCTCGTACCCGATGCCCTTGTTCGCGCCGGTGACCAGCGCAATCGTCTTCTCGCTCATGACTTCGATCATGGTCGGAGGGGCGTTCGAGACCAACACCGCTTCGGTGCCGCAGCGATACCCGGCCGGTATGGATACCGTGGAGGGCGTGGAGACCAGGGAGCTCCGGTACTTCGTCGCGGTCGCGGAAGAGCTGCACTTCGGCCGCGCCGCCGAACGCCTCGGCATCGCCCAGCCGCCGCTCTCGCGCACGATCGCCCAGCTCGAGCACCGGCTCGGGGTCGCGTTGCTGACCCGCACCAGCCGCAGGGTCTCGCTCACGAACGCCGGCGAGGTGCTCCTGGCCGAGAGCAGGGCGATCCTGGGTGCGCTGTCGGCGGCCGAACGACGAACCCGCGGTGCCGCCGAGGACAGACCCTCGCTGGTGCTGGCCTCCAAGGCGGGTGGCACGGGCGAGGTGCTGGCGAAGTTGCTCGACGCGTACGCGGCCGAGCCCGGCGCCGTTCCTGTGGAGGTGCTGCTGTGCGAGTCCAACACCCACCTCGCGCTGCTCGACGGACGCGCTGACGCGGCGTTGCTGCACGAGCCCTACGAGCCGACGGCGGGCCTCGACGTGGAGGTGCTCCACACCGAGGGCCAGGTCGTGGTCATGTCGTCGGCGCACCCGCTCGCGGCCCGGTCAGGGGTGCGGCAGGCCGACGTCGAGGCCCTGCCGGAGCTCGCGCGGTGGCCCGCCCCGGACGGCACCTACCCGGACGGTTCCGGTGTCGAGGTGCGGAACCTGACCCAGTTGTTCCAGATGGTCGAGCTCGGCCGGACGGTCGCGGTGCTGCCCGAGGCCTACCGCACGAGACTGGCCGAAGGGGTGGTCGCGGTGCCGGTGGTCGACGCGCAGAAGGTGACGACGGTGATCGCGTGGCCGCCGCACGCCCGGTCGCGCGCTCTCGCCGACCTGGTCCGGGTGGCGACGGGGTTCAGCTGACGGGCGCGCGGCTCAACACCACCGCGAGGCCGAACGCGACACCCATGATCGTCATCTCGAGGACCGCCCACTGCACGATCGCGGTGACCTTGTGCTGGGAGATCTTCGGCAGCAGCCGCCACCGGATGTGCGCGCCGAGCACGGCGATCAGCAGCGCGCAGACCGCCTTGCCGAGGAAGAGCAACCCGTAGCCGGTGGTGAACATCGACCGCGGGAACGGCACGACCGGGTTGAGGACCAGTTCGAGGAGCCCGTTGAACAGGCCCGTCACCGTGACCACGACTAGGCTGGTCGTGGCGAGCTTCGAGAACTTCGGCAGCGCGATCGCCAGCAGGCCCTTGCGGTGGGCGACCAGCGCCATCAGCGCCCCGAGCCCGCCGGTCCACGCCGCGGCGCCCAGCACGTGCAGCTCCATGGAGACCATCGAGTAGTCGTGGTACTTCCAGTTGGAGGCGTGTCCGGTCACCGGGATCGGCAGCAGGCCGAACATCGAGACGAGGATGCGCAGCTCGGCCGGTACGGACTCGCCGCTGCGCACGGCCATGACACCGAAGACCAGGTACACGAGCGCGCAGGCCGCGCTGAACAGCAAGCCCTTGCCGGCGCCCACGGTCGCGATGTACTCGACGGCGTTGCCGATGCTGACGTTGCTGCCCGGCCGCAGCTCGGCGGCCTGCAGCGCGATGGCCGTCAGCGCGGTGACCACCCAGACCGCGGCGGCGACGACCGCGGCCGGCCGGGCGATCCGCATGACGGGTTCGGTGTGGGTGGGCCGGTCGAAGCCGAGCAGCTTCGGCAGGATCGACAGCCCGACGACGACCGTCGCCGAGACGTCGAGCAGCACTCGCGTGACCGGCAGGCCGTACCGGACCGCCGCCCCGGCGTCGACGACCCCGGCCACCACAACGGGTGGTGCCAGCACGAGGCCGAGCGCGATGCCCGCGAGCGCGCCGGACACCAGTCCGGCGAGCACGCGGTAGGGGGTGGGGGCGGCGGTCCGGACGTCGTTCATGCCTTCGCGCCCCCGCCGCGCAGCGCGAAGAACACGCCGCCGCCGAGCAGCACCACGGCCCCGACGATCCACACCCAGATCGGCAGGCCGTCACCCGAACCGCCGCCGGACGCGGAGTCCGGGTTCGCGGGGGTGGTGGGCGTACCCGTGCCGTCCCTGGTCAGCGTGAACGTCAGCTCACCGGACACCGGGTGGCCGTCGGCGGACAGGATCCGGTAGCCGATCTTGTACTGCCCGGCCTTGCCGAGGGCGTTGACCTTCGCGGACACGGCAGTGTCCTTGATCGTCGGGTCGCCGGGGGCCTCGTAGTGGCCCCCGTTCGCGTCGACGACGGTGATCGTGTTGACCCCCGCGCCGCCCTGCACGTCCTGGTCGAATGTCAGCGTGACGCTCGACGGACCGACCTCCAGCGAGGTCTTGTCCTTCGGGTCGCTGCTGATCAACGCGTTGTGCGCCGCCGCGGGGGCGGCCGTGCCGAGCACGGCCGCACCGGCGAACAGGAACGCGATCAGCGCTCGCTTCATGCCTTGCGCCTCGAACGCAGGATCGCGCCGACGCCGAAGCCGAGGCCGAGCGCACCGACGGCCAGACCGGCGCCACCGAGGTAGCGGGCTGTCTTGTCGGAACCGGCGGCGGACGCCTCGTGCGTGTCACCACCGGTGTTGGCAGCGGGGGTCGTGCCGTGACCGCCGTGGCCGTCGTCACCGGCCTTCTTCGGGGCGAGCTTCAACGCGGGCGCCGGGTGCTCCGGCTCCTTGCCGTCGGCACCGGGGGCCTGCGACCAGTCGACGACCTCGCCGTTCTCGTAGGTCTGCTTGGTCGGCAGGAGCAGCGTGTCCTTGCCCTCCGGCAGCGTGCCGAGCGCGACGAAGAACTCCTGGTACTCGTTGACGCCGATCTTCGTGGCGCCCTCCGCGGTCCAGGTGATCGAGGTGAACGCCTCGGTGACCTCCTTGCCGCCGACGGTCACGGGCTTGTCGAGCTTGCCCTTCACGACCTCGGCCTTCCAGCCGGGCATCGGCTTGGTGCGCACCGACGTGAGCGGCGTGTCCTGCGGCAGCGTCACCTCGATCTTGGTGGTGCCGGCGTTGTCCCGCTCATTCGGGACGCGGAACGCGAAGGTCGCGCGGCCGCCCTGGGTGAACTCCGCGGGCTGGGCGCTGACGTGCGCTGATGCGGCGGTGGGGGTGCCGAGGACGGCGAGTCCGGCAACGGCGAGGACGGCGAGCGTGCGCACGCCGAATCGATTTGTCGACATGAAGTTGTGGCTCCTGATCGCCAAGGGGTTCGGAGGGGAATGCGGATGATCAGGAGTCACAGGGCGGGCCGCGCCGCCGGTTCGCACGGACGACGTCCAGGTAGTGCGCGTTCTGGACGTACGGCGTGCCGGTGAACGTCCGCGCCGGCGTCGCGACCGGCAGCGGCGTGAGCCTGCGGGGGATCAGGCGGGTGACGGCGGCGAACAGCCTGAACAGGGCGTTCTCGGCGTGGAAGAGCAGCAGGCCGGTCAGCGACGCGGCCACGAGGTGTGCCACGACCATGTGCCAGGTCAGCGTGTTGCTGTGCTCGTGGGTGACCCAGGTGAGCAGCAGGTGCTGCGCGAGCTGGGCCGTGCCGAGCCCGGCGATGACCGAGAGCTTCCCGGTGCGCCTGTCGGCGAGCGAGGCCGCCGCGAACGCGATCAGCGCCACCAGCGGAAGCGCGTGGACGAACTCCGTCAGCTCGCCGCCGCCCAGCCCGTGGGCGGTGATCGTGAGCGCCGCGGACGTCGACGCGAGCGCGGCACCGCGCAAGGTGCGCAACTCGCTCGTCCGTGTACTCACGAGGATTGAGGGTAATCGGAGGAGTTTCGACCGGTCCACGAGCGGGTAATCGGGGCCGCATGACCGTTCAATGCGACAGGCCGGGCCGTACCGACCGGGTTGTGTTCGGCGTTGCCGCAGGTCTCACGCTTGCGTTCGTGACCTGGGGAGTCATCGCCACCGAGAGTCTCGCGTCCGCGTCGAAGACCGCGCTGGGATGGATCATCCAGCACCTGGGATGGGCGTTCGTGCTCTCCGCCACCGGCTTCGTCGTCTTCGCCCTCTGGCTCGCGTTCAGCCGCTACGGCAAGATCCCGCTCGGCCGGGACGACGAGAAGCCCGAGTTCAAGACCGTGTCCTGGGTCGCGATGATGTTCAGCGCCGGCATGGGCATCGGCCTCATGTTCTACGGCGTCAACGAGCCGCTCACCCACTTCGTGAAGCCGCCGCCCGGCACCGACGGGGACCCGTTGGAGACCGCGATGGCGACCACGCTGTTCCACTGGACGCTGCACCCGTGGGCGATCTACGCGATCGTCGGCATCGCCATCGCGTACAGCAGTTTCCGCCGCGGCCGGTCCTCGCTGATCAGCTCCGCTTTCGCGCCTCTGCTGGGACGCCGTGCCGCGTCCGGCTGGGGCCGTGCCATCGACGTCATGGCGATCTTCGCGACGTTGTTCGGCTCGGCGGCGTCGCTGGGCCTGGGGGCGTTGCAGATCGGGTCCGGCCTGGAGGCCGCCGGCTGGGGAGGCCAGGTCGGCAAGGGCGTGCTGGTCGCGATCATCGCCGTGCTGACGATGGCGTTCGTCGCGTCCGCGGTCTCGGGGGTCGCGAAGGGCATCCAGTGGCTGTCGAACACCAACATGGTGCTGGCCGTGGTGCTGGCGCTGTTCCTGTTCGTCGTCGGGCCGACCGTGTTCATCCTCAACCTGCTGCCCACCGCCCTCGGTGACTACTTCCGCGAGCTCGCGACGATGGCGGGCCGCACCGCCGCCTCCGGTGGCGACGCGACCCAGACGTGGCTGTCCGGCTGGACGATCTTCTACTGGGCGTGGTGGATCTCGTGGACGCCGTTCGTCGGCATGTTCATCGCGCGGATCTCGCGCGGCCGCACGATCAAGCAGTTCGTGTCCGGCGTGATCCTGGTGCCGTCCGCGGTGTCGCTCGTGTGGTTCGCGATCCTCGGCGGAACGGCGATCTTCGAGCAGCGCGGCGGTGTCGACCTCGCCGGCCAGTCCTCGCCGGAGTCGCAGCTGTTCTCGCTGCTCGGCCAGTTCCCGCTGGCCACCGTCTCGGGGATCGTGGTGATGGTCCTCGTGGCGATCTTCTTCGTGTCGGGCGCGGACGCGGCGTCGATCGTCATGGGCACGCTCTCGCAGCAGGGCACGATCCAGCCCAAGAAGCCCGTGGTGATCTTCTGGGGCGTGACCACCGGTGCCGTCGCGGCGGTGATGCTGCTGGTCGGCGGGTCCAACGCGCTGACGGGCCTGCAGAACCTGACGATCATCGCGGCGCTGCCGTTCATGGTCGTGATGGTCGGGCTGTGCGTGTCCCTCGCGAAGGACCTGCGCTCCGACCCGATGATCCGGCGAGAGGAGCGCGTCGCCGAGGTCATGGAGGAGGTCACCGCGCACCTCGACCCCGGTCAGGTGGTCGAGGAGGCGGCGGTCAGGGCCGTGGCCGAGGTGACCGGGAAGACCCCGGACGTCTCACCGAAGGCCCCGGACGTCAGCGCACGTTCAAACGCCTGAGCAGTTCCTGCTCGAGCATCTCCAGATCCGTCCCGACGGCCCGGTGCGCTGCCTTGCGCCGGGCCGCCGGCATGCGTTCGGAAGCCCGCACCGCGGCGAGCAACTGCGCCAGTCGTGCCTCGGTCTTCGACACCCACTCGGAATCGGAAGTCCGCACACTCTCGAGCGAGTCCGAAAAGCCGACGATCCGCGCGTGCAACCGGGCGCCGTACCCCGAGTACTTCCCGATGTCGGCGACGTCGATGCCGAGCCTGCGCGCCCGGTACCTGTCGTACTGCTCGCTCAAGACCCCAGCTCCGCGGACGATGACCGGGGCCAGCACCGGAATGAGCGCGGGGCCCACCACCTTCGCGACACCGACCAGGTTCCTCGCCCGGCTGGGCGTGAAGCCCGCCTTCGCTTTGCGCGCCATTCGGGTGCTCCTCCTCCGTCACGTGAAACTTACTGTGCAGGTTGCCGACACATCTCCCCGACGCGCGACATACCCTGCATCCTGTGACTTCCCAGGTGCAGCTAGACGCCGGCGTGGTCACTCGTTGTCGGCGGCGGGTGCACCTCGAAAACGATCCGGAAATGCGCGACGCCCCCAAGGCGGCGCTTGATCCGGCTTCGGAACAACGGAAAGCGGACGCGACGAACCACCGTCGCGCGGTGGCGGACGCGCTCGGCCGGATCGCCGGCTCGGACCTCTTCGAGGTGCCGAACGGGCCGGATGTGCGCAGTGCGGACCGGGAACGCGTGACGCTCGCCGCGATGGAGATGGGCGCGCCGTACATCTGGGGCGCCGCGCTGCCGCGTGACGCGCGGGGCGGCCGTCGTGGCGGCATCGACCTGCTGGTCAAGGACACCACGGGGTACGTGCCGGTCCTGGTGGTGCGCCACAAGATCACCGACCCCGGCCAGGGCGCGAAGACCAGCCCGCTGACGTTGCCGCTGCCCGGTGGCAGCCGCACCGACCCGCACCGCAAGGTGCGTCCGCAGCCCCGCGACCAGCTCAGGCTCGCCCACGCCCAGCGGCAGCTGCAGGCGGCCGGCTACGCGAGGGCCGGACGCGCCACCGGTGGCGTGATCGGCATGGACGCCGACGTCGTGCTGTGGCACGACCTGGAAGCGCCGACGTGGCCGGGCGGCCGCACCGCGCTGTCGGAGTACGACGCGCGGTTCAGCGACCGGCTCGCCGTGGCCCTGGCCGCCGCGAACTCCAGGGAGCCGCTGGCCAGGCCCTCGCGGATCGTCGACTGCAAGACGTGCCCGTGGTGGCCGACGTGCGACAGCGACCTCAAGCAGGGCAGGGACGTCAGCCTCGTCGTGCGCGGCGAGGACGCCGTGGCGCTGCGGAAGATCGGTCTGTCCACTGTGGACAAGCTGGCGGAGCTCGACCCGGCGGCGGAAGGTCCGGTCCAGCTCGTCGGCATGCCGTTCGGCGACGCCGTGGTGCTGGCGAGGGCGTGGCTGCGCGACCTGACGCTGGTGCGCCGCGTGCCCGAGATGAACGTGCCGCGCGCGGACGTCGAGGTCGACGTCGACATGGAGAGCTTCGGCGACCTCGGCGCGTACATGTGGGGCTGCCTGCTGTCCGGGAAGGACATCGACGAGGAGCACGGCTACCGCGCGTTCGTCACGTGGGAAGCCCTGCCGTGCGACGACGAGGCGCGCTCGTTCGCCGAGTTCTGGACCTGGCTGACCGGGATCCGCCTGCGGGCCAAGGCGCGCGGGCTGTCGTTCCGCGCCTACTGCTACAACGAGCTCGCGGAGAACCGCTGGCTGCTGGCGTCGGCGGAGAGGTTCGCGGGCAAGCCCGGCATCCCGACGGTCGCGCAGGTCAAGGAGTTCATCAACTCCGACTCGTGGGTCGACCTCTTCGGGATCGTCCGCGAGCAGTTCCTGTGCGCGCACGGCAAGGGCCTGAAGATCATCGCGCCGGTCGCGGGCTTCCGGTGGCGCGACCCGGAGGCCGGCGGCGAGAACTCGATGCGCTGGTACCGGGCCGCGGTCGGGCTGAACGACGACGAGCTCGACGTGGGGCAGCGGCAGCGGTTGCTGGAGTACAACGAGGACGACGTCCGGGCCACCCACAGCCTGCGCGAGTGGATGACCTCGGACGCGATGTCCCGCCTGCCGTACGCCGGAGAGCTCTAGCGCGGTGCCATGCGGAGAGCGCCGTCCATGCGGATGACCTCTCCGTTCAGGTAGTCGTGCTCGATGATCGACAGCGCGAGCTGCGCGTACTCGGCGGGCTGCGCCAGGCGCTTCGGGAACGGGACGCCGGCGGCGAGGCCCGCGCGGAACTCGTCGGAGACCGTGGCGAGCATCGGGGTGTCGACGATGCCCGGCGCGATCGTCAGCACGCGGATGCCGACGCTGCTGAGGTCGCGGGCGGCCGGGAGGGTCATGCCGACGACGCCGCCCTTGGACGAGGCGTAGGCGACCTGGCCGATCTGGCCGTCGAACGCGGCGATCGAGGCGGTGTTGATGATGACGCCGCGGGCGCCGTGCTCGAGCTCCTCGGTCTTGCCCATCGCGGCGGCGGCGAGGCGCAGCACGTTGAACGTGCCGATCAGGTTGATCTCGATGACCTTGCGGTACAGGTCGAGGTCGTGCGGGCCGGTCTTGCCGACCGTGCGGGACGAGGGGCCGATGCCCGCGCAGTTCACCGTGATGCGCAGCGGGACACCGGAGCCCGCCGCGGTGTCGACGGCGGCCTGGACCTGTTCGCCCGAGGTCACGTCCGCGGCCAGGTAGGTGACGTTCTCGACCGTCTCGGCCTTCTCGACGGCGCTCGGCAGGTCGAGCGCGAACACCTGCGCTCCCCGCGCCGCCAGCGCACGTGCGGTCGCGCCACCGAGACCGGACGCGCCACCGGTGACGATGGCCGCGGTACCCGAGATCTCCATGCCTTCACCCTCCTCGAAGCGGACTGCTCGCGAGGAGGTTAACGCTCGTTACCTGGACTTCAACGGTCGGTCCAGTGCAGCAGCGCCACGAGGGGCACCGCTGCCAGGAGCGCGAGGCCGATGAAGATCGTGGCGATCGTCAGAATTCCCATGCCTAGAACTGTGCCGTTCGACCGTGTTCGAAACATCGCCCGCGCCGGTAGACCTCTGGGAGGAGATCCGTGACGGTCGGCTACGACCAAAGTCGCACCCGTCCCTGAGGGTGCTCCGTTCGGGTCTGGGGCATGCGTCACTTGGAGTCACGAAATATAGTTAGCCCCGCGTACCTTTATGGGGTGTTCACCACCCGCCCCGAACTCGTCGGCACCTTCGGCATGGTCGCCTCCACGCACTGGCTGGCCTCGGCTTCGGCGATGGCCGTGCTCGAGGACGGCGGCAACGCCTTCGACGCCGCCGTGACCGCAGGATTCGTGCTCCAGGTCGTGGAACCGCACCTCAACGGCCCCGGCGGCGAGGTGCCGATCCTCTTCTCGGCGGCCGGAGCGGCCCCGCGCGTGCTCTGCGGGCAGGGCGTGGCACCCGCCGGCGCGTCGATCGAGCACTACACCGGCCTGGGCCTGTCGCTGGTGCCCGGCAGCGGTCTGCTGGCCGCCACCGTGCCCGGCGCGTGGGACGGCTGGCTGACTCTGCTGCGTGACCACGGCACCAAGACGTTGCGCGAGGTGCTGGACCGCGCGATCGGCTACGCCCGCGACGGCTTCCCTCTCGTCGAACGCGCCGTGCACACCATCGGGCTGGTCTCCGGCCTCTTCACCGAGCACTGGCCGACCTCGGCCGCGCAGTGGATGCCGGGTGGCGTCCTGCCCGCGCCCGGCGGCCGGTTCCGCAACCCGGCGCTCGCCGACACCTGGGAGTGGCTGCTCGCCGCCGCCGAGGCCGCCGGAGCCGACCGCGAGGCGCAGATCGAGGCCGCGCGCCGGGCGTGGTCGCAGGGGTTCGTGGCCGCGCAAGTCGACGAGTTCTGCCGCTCCTCCTTCCGCGACGACTCCGGGCGTGACCACGCCGGTGTGCTGACCGGTGCCGACATGGCGTCGTGGGAGGCGTCGTACGAGGACGCGCTCATCGTCGACTTCGACGAGTGGTCGCTCGTGAAGGCCGGCGCGTGGACGCAGGGACCCGCCCTGGCGCAGCAGCTGCGGCTGCTGGAGGGGTACGACCTGTCCTACGTGGACGGCAAGCCCACCGCTGAGACCGTGCACCTGGCCGTGGAGGCCGCCAAGCTCGCGTTCGCCGACCGGGAGGCCTGGTACGGCGACGTTCCGGACGTGCCGCTGGAAACGCTGGTCTCCCGCGCCTACGCCACCGAACGCCGGGCGCTGATCTCCGACACCGCGTCCCTCGAGCTCCGCCCCGGCTCGCCCGACGGCCGGGAACCGCTGCTGCCGCAGCACATCATGAGCGGTCCGTCGTCCACGGTCTCCGACCCGACCGGCGCGATCGGGGAGCCCACCGTGGCCCGCTCCGGCGTCACGCGCGGGGACACGGTGCACGTCGACGTCGTGGACCGCTGGGGCAACATGGTCTCCGCGACGCCGTCCGGCGGCTGGCTGCAGTCCTCGCCGACGATCCCGTCGCTCGGCTTCTGCCTGGGCAGCCGCGCTCAGATGTTCTGGCTGGACGAGGGCCTGCCGAACTCGCTGGCGCCGGGCAAGCGCCCGCGGATCACCCTGTCCCCGTCGATGGCGCTGCGCGACGGCCGCCCCGCGCTGGCGTTCGGCACGCCCGGCGGCGACCAGCAGGACCAGTGGCAGCTCGGCTTCTGGCTCGCGCACCGGGCGGGCCTGAACCTGCAGGAGGCGATCGACTCGCCGATGTGGCACTCGAACGCGTTCCCGAGCTCGTTCTACCCGCGTGCCTGGACGCCGGGAGAGCTCGTCATCGAGTCCCGTGCCGGCGTGGACGTCCTGGCTGCGTTGCGAGAGCGTGGCCACCAGGTCGTGGACGCCGGCGAGTGGACCCTCGGCCGGATGTCGGCTGTGTCGAGGGACGCCTCCGACGGACTTCTGCGCGCCGGCGCGAATCCACGCGGCGCGCAGGGGTATGCGGCAGGCCGTTAGACGCCGCGCTTCCGAAAAAGAGGAACGGCGCCCGATTCGAGGGGGAGGGAATCGGGCGCCGCCCCGGTCAGGAAGCGCTGGTCAGATCAGATGTCGAGGTGCGCGAGGCCGTTCAGCGGCTTCCCCGGCTCGCTGAGACCGAGCAGCGTCGAGGCGGGCACGCCGTCGACGTTCTCGATGAGCGCGACCACGTCCGGTTGCTTCCCGTTGATCGCCTGGACCTTGCCGTCGACGGCGGACGTGTCGACCTTCGCGAGGTCGCCGATCGCCGCGACGTCGCCCAGCTGACCACCGAGGTCGGGCTGCGTGTGCGCGGTGGCGTCCGCGATGTCGGCGTGTGCGGTCCCACCCAGGCCGAGCAGGACGGCGGTGCTGCCGAGGGCGACAGCGGCCCCCGCGACGGTCTTCCTGAGGTTCATGGGCGCGAAGGTGTCGTGTTCTGACCCTCTACAGCAAGCTCCGTAACTCGGGCGAGGGAAGTTCTTCATCCTTTGAGGTGCTCGAGATACAGGTAACGCTGTCTTTGGATGTGCGACGACCGCCGCGCCGGAAGTACTACCGAACGTCACTGTTCCGGTCGTATTGAACACAGCGCCGGAAACGGGCAGCACGAATCAACGCCACAAAGCGCGGCGGCTTCGAAACGGGCGGCTAGGCGATCGCGCCGGGCGGCAGCTTCAGCTTGAACGGCAGCGTCGTCACCACGGCCAGGTCGGACGCGGTCGCCTTCATGAGCGAAGGAGCGTTGCGGGCCCCGGGTTCCGGCAGGTCGAGCAGCCGGTCGACGGCCTCGGCCAGCGGGCCCTCGTAGATCCACACGGCCTGGGCCGGGCGGGCCGAGTCGCGGACCGCGGGCAAACGCCCTGCTCGCGCCTCTGTCTCCGACCAGAACAGGATCGAGTCGATGAAGCCTCTGCGCTGCTTGAACGCCATGATGCGGTCGAGCTGCCCGGCGTCGTCCCTCAGGTGGAGGAACTGGAAGCCGTTCTCGCGCAGCTCGATGACCTTGTTCAGTGCGTGGTCCATGGCGCACCTACCCCTGTGGGGTCACCTTAGGGTGACCGATCAGTCGTACGACCCAAAAGGATCGTACGGTAAGTCGATGATCGTCCGTAAGACGTACTCCGAACGAGTATCTCAATTGGTGGACGGTTGTGGCGCAGGGTAATCGTTCCCCTTCTTGGAAGAGGAAACGGCCAGGACGGCCGCTACGGTTCGCGTCAAGAACGCCAAACCGCCCAATGTGACTAGCGTCACTGTGATCCACATGTGTCGCCTCCGAGTGGTGACCTGCACAGGTAGACGTGTAGCACTGCGGGCGGGTTGTACGTACCCGCCACGCCGCAGGTCGGGGTCGGGCAGAATCTCCGTTCGTGGACTTCGAGGTCGTGAAGAAGCAGGCTCTGGACTTCAGGCGAGAGCTGCTCACGCGCAAGGAACAGCTCACCGTCGAGTTCGACTGGTACCCATACGACACGATGGCCAACATCTACCACCTCGATGCCATGCTCACGGGTGAACGAAGGAACCTGTTCGGGCAGGTCGCGGGTGGCACGGTCGCGGACATCGGAGCGGCGGACGGCGACTTCGCCTTCTTCCTCGAGCAGCGGCTGGGGTGCTCCGTCGACCTGATCGACAACCCGCCGACGAACTTCAACGGGGTGCGCGGCGCTCGCCGGATGCGCGAGGAGCTCGCGTCGGGCGTGCAGATCCACGAGATCGACCTCGACACGCAGTTCCGGCTGCCGCGCGACCACTACGACCTCGTCTTCTTCCTCGGGATCCTCTACCACCTGAAGAACCCGTACTACGTGCTCGAGGAGCTCGCGAAGCGCGTCGACCGCCTGGTCGTCTCCACGCGGATCGCGCAGCTCTCGCCGGACCACGAGACCGCGTTCGCGCACCTGCCCGTGGCGTACCTGCTCCACCCGACCGAGGCCAACAACGACGCCACCAACTTCTGGATCTTCTCGGACGCGGGGCTTCGCCGGATCTTCGACAGGACCGGGTGGGCGGTCGAGGACTACGTCACCGTCGGTGTCACGGAAGGCTCGGACCCCGCTCACGCTGACCGCGACGAACGCGCGTTCGCGTTGTTGCGCAGCACCCGCCGATGAACAGCGCTGGAGAACGACTGATGGAGTTGGACCGCCGGATCGAGTGGACCGGGGAGCGCTGCGTTCCGTGGACCGAGGACACGCAGGTGGTGTACGAGCACTACCACCGCTACGCCCTCGCCAGGGACCTCGTCGCGGGCAAGCGGGTGCTCGACCTCGCGAGCGGTGAGGGCTACGGCGCCGCCATGCTCGCCGAGACCGCCGCGGAGGTCGTCGGTGTCGACATCGACGTGCCGTCGGTGGAGCACGCGCAGCTGAACTACGGTGGTCCGTCGCTGAGGTTCGTCGTCGGGTCGATCACCGACCCGGCCGTGCTGGCCGACGCCGGGCAGTTCGACGTGATCACCTGCTTCGAGGCCATCGAGCACGTCACGGACCACGACGGCCTGATGGAGCTGGTCCGGACGCGGCTGGCGCCCGGCGGGCTGCTGCTGATCAGCACCCCGGACACCGAGGTCTACAGCCACCAGCACCACAACTGCAACGAGTTCCACCTCAAGGAGCTCACCGAGCGCGAGTTCGCCGAGCTGTTGAAGGCGGACTTCGCCAACGTGGCCATGTTCCGGCAGAACGTCGCCGTGGGCTCGGTCATCACGTCGGTCAGCTCGGCCAAGGGCTCGCTCGGCGCGCACACCGTGCGGGCCGCCGGGGACACGTGGACCGTCGAGAACGGCCTGCCGCACACCTACCTGGTCGCGGTGGCGTCGCGGGGCAAGCTGCCCGCGCTGCCCTCCGCCGCGATCATGCTCGACCCGGAGCTGTCGCTGGTCGGCCGCGCCACGGCCCGGCTGCGGGCGCTGTACGAGGACAGCCGCGCCGAGGTCGAGCAGCTCAAGGCGACCATCGAGGAGCTGGAGCAGCACCGCCAGACCGAGGAGCGGGACAAGCTGGCCGCGCTGGAGTCGGTGCGGGACTCGCACGCCGAACGCGAACGCCTCGCCGGCGAGCTGCACCAGGCGGTGCGCGCCGCCGACCGGTCCGCGGCCGTCATCGAGTGGATGCAGGACTCGTCCAACGCCCTCGAGCAGCGCGCGGTGCGGGCCGAGGCGGAGGTGCAGCGCCTGCGCAGGGAGGTCGACGAGCAGAACGCGCTGGTGCAGCGCGCGCTCGGCAAGTACCGCAGCGTCGTCGAGAAGGTGGCGCCGCGCGGCAGCACGTTGCGCGACACCTACGAGAAGGCGCTCGGCCGCCAGCCGGGCCCGGTGGAGCAGATCGCCGCGGAGCCGCGGACGCCCGTCGCCGTCCACACCAGCGACAAGCCGCTGGTCAGCATCGTCATCCCGGTGCACGGCAAGTGGAAGTACACGCGCCAGTGCCTGTTGAGCATCAACAGCGTGCACTCCACGGTGCCGTTCGAGGTCATCGTCGTCGACGACGCCTCCCCGGACGACAGCGCGGAGAAGCTCGCCGCGTGCACCGGCATCCGGCTCGTCCGCACGCCGCGCAACCTCGGGTTCATCGGCGCCTGCAACCTCGGCGCCGAGAAGGCCCGCTCCGAGCTGGTCCTGTTCCTCAACAACGACACCGAGGTCACGCCCGGCTGGCTCGAAGCGCTGGTCGAGACCGCGAACTCCGACGACAGGATCGGCCTCGTCGGCGCCAAGCTGGTCTACCCGGACGGCACCCTGCAGGAGGCCGGCGGCATCATCTGGTCGGACGCCACCGGCTGGAACTACGGCCGCAACGGCGACCCGAACGACCAGGCCGTCAACGTCGTGCGCGACGTCGACTACTGCTCGGGCGCGGCGATCCTGGTCCGCCGCGACCTCTTCGAACGCGTCGGCGGCTTCGACACGCGATACGCGCCCGCCTACTACGAGGACACCGACCTCGCGTTCGCGATCAGGGAGTCCGGCCACCGCGTGGTCGTGCAGCCCAAGGCCGTGGTCATCCACCACGAGGGCATCTCGCACGGCAAGGACGTCGCCACCGGCGTCAAGCGGTACCAGGAGCTCAACCGCACGGTGTTCGCGGAGAAGTGGGCCGACGCGCTCACCCGCCAGCTGCCGGGCCCGAGCGAGGCCAACCTCTGGCTCGCCCGCCAGCGCGACAAGTACGACCGCGGCGGCCCGCTGGTGCTGGTCATGGACCACCAGGTGCCCGCCACCCGGATGGACTCGGGGTCGGTGCGGATGCGCGCGGTGCTCGAGGAGCTCGTGGACCTCGGCTGCCGGGTCGTGTTCTTCCCCGCCAACTTCGGCGAACTGCAGCCGGACACCGACGAGCTGCGCCAGCTCGGCATCACCGTGCTGACCCAGCACGAGCGGCAGTGGGAGTTCATCCGCGAGGCGGCCCCCGAGCTGTCGTTCGCACTGCTGTCCCGGCCGAACGTCGCCTGGATCATGCTCGAGGAGCTGCGCACGCGGGCGCCGCAGTGCGTCATCGCCTACGACACCGTGGACCTGCACTTCCTGCGGCTGGAGCGGCAGGCCGTGGTCGCCGAGCGCGACGGGCAGCCCGAAGAGGCGTTCGCGTTGCGCCGCAAGGCGAACGCCACGCGCGAGCTCGAGCTCGGCCTGGTGCGCGCGACAGACGTGACGTTGGTGGTGTCCGAGGCGGAGCAGGAGTTGTTGCGGCAGCAGGTCCCGGACGCCGACGTGCGGGTGCTGTCCAACGTGCACTCCGTCGACTGGACGCCCGTCTCCGTGGGCGGCCGCACCGACGTCGTGTTCATCGGCGGGTACGACCACGTGCCGAACCGGGACGCGGCGCAGTGGCTGGCGAAGTCCATCATGCCGTTGGTGCGCAAGGAGATCCCGGACGCGATGCTGCGCCTGGTCGGGTCCAACCCGACGAAGGAGCTGCTCGCCCTGCACGACGAGGACGCCGGTGTGGACGTGGTCGGCTTCGTCGCCGACCTCGGTCCCGTCTACTCCCGTGCGCGCATGACGGTGGCACCACTGCGTTACGGCGCCGGGGTGAAGGGCAAGATCGGGCAGAGCGTCAGCGAGGGCGTCCCCGTGGTGGGCACGACGCTCGCGCTGGAGGGCATGCACCTCACGCCGGAGCAGGACGTGCTCGTCGGCGACACCGAGGAGGAGATCGCCGCGGCGATCGTCCGGCTGATGCGCGACGACGACCTCTGGTACCTGCTTTCCCGTTCCGCCAAGGAACAGGTCGCCGCCCAGTTCGGACCGCAGGTCGCCCGCGCGGTGCTCGAAGACCTGCTGAAGTAGGCAGGACACGAAAAAGGCCCCGAGTCTCCTCGGGGCCTTTTCCTTGCCGTGCGGCGACTAGCGCACCGTCGGCGGAGCGAACTCGAGCTGGTTCTTCAGCAGTTCCTTGAACTGGGCCTCCGCGCTGTCGCCACCGTCGGTGAAGACCTCCACGAAGACCATCTTGTTGTAGTAGACGTAGGTGGCGCGCAGGACCTTCTTGGCGGGGTCGGTGACGACCTTGACGCCCTTGTACGAGAGGTCCTTGTCCTCCTTCAGCGCGGCCTGGTCCTGCAGGTAGGCGGCGACGACCTTGCTCGCCGCGGCCTGGTCCGTGACCGCCAGGGCCATGATGCTGAGGGTGTTCTTGCCGTCGACCGACGTGCTGAGCGTCGCCTCGGTCATGCCCGCGGCCACCAGCGCGTCGGTCGTCTTGCCGACCAGCAGCTTCTGCGCGGCCAGCTTCGGCAGGTCGAACTGACCGCCACCGGCGCGCTCCGTGCCGGGCAGCGGCCCGTAGATCGAGTCGGCGGTCGCACCGGAGTCCGGCTTCTGCGCGGGCGGGTCCGGGATCGGCTTCACCGTCGGCGTGGCCGACGTCGAGGTCTGCCCGGTCGGCGACTGCCCCTGGTTGTTGTCCTTGTTGCCGCTGAAGAAGAAGTAGCCGGCGACGCCGAGACCCGCGAGGAGTGCCACGACGATCACGATGCCGACGATCTTCTTGCCCTTGCCGGACGACTCGCTGGCCGACTCGAAGACCTCGGGGCCCTGGTTCCACGTCGGCGTCGAGAAGGAGTCGTCACCCGTCACCCACGGAGGGGGCGCCGCGTTGCTCGTCCCGCCGCCCTGCTGCCAGCCGCCCTGGGGGAACTGCTGGGGCTGCCCGTAGTTCGGCTGGGGGAAGCCACCGCTGTTGGGCACCACCTGGGTGGCGTCCGGGTTCGCCTGCCCGCCGCCGTTGTTGACGGACACGACCTGGGTCTTGTCCGAGTTCTGCTGCGGCTGCTGCGGCTGCTGGGCCTGCTGCGGCTGCACCGGCTGGATGTACTGCGTCTTCTCCGGTGGCGGCACCGCCTGCCACTGCTGCGGCGGAGGGGGCGAGAAGGAGCCGCCGCCCTGCTGCCCACGTGTGTCACCGGCGAGCAGCGCGTCGCGCCGCTGCCGGTACTCATCAGCGGACACGCGGCCGCTTGCCAACTCAGCGTCGAGCTTCTGCAGCTCGTCCTGCCAACTCACAGTAGCCCCCTGCTGACGCGGCCTTGATGAAACCGCGCCATTGTCGCACCTGCTCACGAGAGACTTCGGGCTGAGGGTAGTTGGTCCACGCGAATCGATCCCGAACGTTCGCCGATGTGGTTATCCACTCGTAGTAGTGGGATCAGTCGATCATGAATTCACGCCTCTCCGCGCATTCCACCACTTCCCCGAAAGGCCCCTCGCCCCGCCGTTCCCGCCCGCCCACCGCAGGGCATGCGGCAGGGCGCGTTCCACTACGCCGAGAACCACCACCAGCGGTACCTGTGGGACGCCAAGAACCCTTGCGGCTACTGCGCTTTGGGTGGCACGGGCGTTCCGCTCCCGGCGGCTGTGCGGTTCGTTTCCGGCACGTCGGCACCTGGCCGTGGCCCCGGAGACCCCTGCCCGACTCCGGCGTCGACATCCTCACCGGAATCTTCGCGAGCTGCGACCGGGGGACCGCGTGATCAGCAGAAGATGAGCCCGCACGGCCTCGTGGTCGTGGTCGTCGTTGTCGGCCGCGGCCGCGAGGTCGTCGTGGTGGTGACGGGTGGCGCCGCCTGAGTCGTCGTCACCGTCGTGGTGGTCGTGTTCGTGGTGGTCGTCGTGGTCGTCGCGTTGGACGACGAGGACGCTGAGGCCGACGAAGACGACGAAGACGACGAAGACGCTGCGGACGATGAACTGCCCGCCACCGTCTGTGACGGCGTCTCGGTCTGCGTCGGCAGCAGCGACGGGGTGTTGATCAGCGAGACGCGGGCGGGGTCGCCGCCTCCCGGCTGTTGCGAATCGCCCGACGCCAGCGACCCGACATGGGGCGCGAGCACGTAAAACGCGGCGACGACAACGCCCAGGAGAGCACCGGTTGCGAGCCGACCGGGCCCACTCATCGCCGCCAACACCCCGACTGCCTATCCCGTTCACTCGGTTGGGTCAAGGGAACCGGTTGTTTTCGATTCAACCAAAGCTTTGTGAACATCACTTGGACTACGCTCTGTGACAGCAGCGCGATCGTCCTGAAAACCGCCGGTACGCGTCTAGCCGGGGAACTGGTCCGCAGCGGACATGAGCAGCTGCCAATCGCCGTCGGGTAAGACGCGCAGTCGGTCCAGCACCGCGGACATCCTAGCCAGTAACTCAGGGTGATCGGACCAGAAGGAATGATCTACTCTCAGTAGAGCGGCGAGCAGGTCACCGGGGTACAGCGCGACTGATCCGAGAGGATCGCGCTCGACGTGTTCCAGCGCCAGCAGCGCGGTCACGTCGAGGCCCACCTGGTGGGTGACGAGCAGGTGCAGCGATGTCGGTGTCAGCTGTCCCACCGGCAGGTCCCGCAGGGCGCACAGGTCCCGGTAGAGCTGGGTCGACGACGAGTCGGGGCTGCGCCAGTCGTCGTGGCTGAGGTGCGCCAGCGTTCTGTCCCGGTCCACGCACCCATGGTCCTCGCCGGAGGAAGACCTGGCGTGCCGACGGAGGCAACGGTTCGGCATTGGGTGACTGCACGGTCGAGTCCGGCAGCACGGCACTCGCGGCCTCACCGACGCTCAGCGAGTCCCGTCCGAGCAGCCGGAGCAGCACGCCACCTCGTCGTCCGCGTGGGGAGACCGCAGCACGTGGCAGTCCCACCCCATCGCCGACAACGCGACCCGCACGTGGTGCAACACGGCTCCGCACGCGAGCGACGCCGTCTGGTCGGTCCGTGTCGTCACGAGCTCGCGTCACGGCTGCGCGAGGTCCTTCGCGGCCACCTCCACCACGGCGGACACGGTCATCGCGGCGCCACGGGCGAAGTGCTCGCCGTAGGCCTCTTCACCGAGGGCCTGCCGGCACAACGCCACGCACTGGTCGTGCGAGGCCGCGAAGTTCGCCGACCTGAACAGCGGCAACCCGACCGACCGCCACACGCGGTCCGCGCCGCCCAGCACCAGCGCGGCGTGCGCGGGATGGCCGGTCACCGCCGCGATCAGCGCCAGCAGCTCCACCGACACCGCGATGCCGAGCAGGTCGTCGAACTTCGCCTTGATGTGCAACGACGACATCGCCAGCGCACGGGCCTCGGCAACGTCTCCGCGTCCCATCGCGACGATCGCCAGGACGTACAACGCGTACGCGCGCGCCCACAGCTCACCGTTCTCCTCACACACGGCCCGAGCTTCTGCGCAGATCTCCGCCGCACGGTCGAGTTGGCCGCTGAACGCCACTGTGATGGCCAGCGCCACCTTCGCCATGATCACGTTGCTGTCCAGGTGCCCCAGTTCGGCGTGACGCCGGTCGGCTTCCGACAGCAGTTCCGCGCCCAGCGGCAGGTCGTCGTCGAACACCGCCGCCGCACCCCGGACGCAGGTCGCGAAGACGTCGGCGTCCTCGTCCCGCAGCCGCGCCGCCTCGCTGCGGCACGTCTCCAGCAGCGCCGGCACCGCGGAGGTGTTGCCCTGCAACGTCGCCACGTACCCGTTGACCCACAACGCCTTGCAACGCGCCTTCGACGGTTCGGTCTCGAGCGACAGCGCCCGGTCCAGCCAGTGCCGTCCCTCGGCGAACCGACCGCAGCCGACCCAGTGGAACCACAGCGTCGCCGCCAGCCGCAGACCGGCGTCGGCCTCGCCCGGCGTCGTCAGCGAGTGCTCCAGCGCCGCCCGCAGGTTGCCGCGTTCGGCCGTCATCGCGCCGACCGTCGCCAGCTGCCGTGACGTGAACCAAGCCCGTTCACCTTGTGCCGCAAGGTTTGCGTAGTAGTCGCGATGGCGGATCTTCAGCCGTTGCTCTTCGCCGCTCGCACGCAGCCGCGTCTGCCCGAACTGGCGCATCGTCTCCAGCAACCGATAGCGCGCAACGCCGACGTGTTCTTCGCGCTGCAGCACGGATTTTTCGACCAGCCCGTCGACCGCGTCGAACATGAAATCCGCGGTCAGCGCGTCGTCCGAGCACACCGCCTCGGCCGCGGCGAGGTCGAAGCCGCCGACGAACACCGACACCCGCGCCCACAGCAGCTGTTCGCGCGGCGAGCAGAGGTCGAAGCTCCACTCCAGCATCGCGAGCAGCGTCCGGTGCTGGGGCAACGCGGTCCTGCCGCCGCCGGTCAGCACCCGGAACCTGTCGTCGAGCCGTTCCAGCAGCCGCGCT
Source organism: Lentzea jiangxiensis (assembly GCF_900104175.1). Taxonomy (GTDB): domain Bacteria; phylum Actinomycetota; class Actinomycetes; order Mycobacteriales; family Pseudonocardiaceae; genus Lentzea; species Lentzea jiangxiensis. The sequence continues at coordinate 84,862 of NZ_FNIX01000014.1, read as the reverse complement.
GGTGTGAGCGCTCTCATCCGCAACGCCGCCATCTCGATCGCGAGCGGGATGCCGTCCAGCCGCCGGCACAGGTCCGCCACCGCCTGCTCGTTGGCATCCGTGATGACGAACGAACCGGGAATCGCGGCGTCGGCGCGTCGGGCGAACAACGTCGCCGCGGGATGCGGAACGGACAACGGCGCCACGGACAGCACCTGCTCGCCGTACACGCGCAGCGCGCGCCGGGACGTGGCGATGACACGGAGCTTCGGTGCCGCCCGCAGCAACGTGTCGACCAGGACCGCGCAGTGGTCGACGACGTGCTCGCAGTTGTCGAGCACCAGCAACGCGTCCCGGTCGGCGAGGAACTCCGTGAGCACGGTCAGCTGCCCCCGCCCGGTCTGGTCGACCACGCTCAGCGCCTCGGCGACGGTGTGGGGGACGAGCGCCCGGTCGCGCAACGCCGCCAGCTCGACCAGCCACGCGCCGTCCGGCGGCTGCTCGGCGCGGGCGACGTGCAGGGCCAGCCGGGTCTTGCCGACACCGCCGACGCCGATCAGCGTGACCAGCCGGTGCTGCCTGATCAGGTCCGTGACGTGCTCGGTTTCCGGGCGGTCGACGAAGCTCGACCGGTCGGCCGGGAGGTTGCCGCGCACCGGCACCACCACCCGTTCCGGCAGGTCGAGACGCGGGTCGGCGGTCAGCACCGCCTGCTCGAGGTCGCGCAGCCGCGTGCCCGGCTCGATGCCGAGCTCGTCGGCCAGGACGGCGCGCGCCCGCTGGAACGCCGCCAGCGACTCGGCCTGCCGCCCGCAGCGGTGCAGGGCGATCATCAGCTGCTCCCACAGCCGTTCGCGGAACGGGTGCCGCTCGACCAGCGCGTTGACCAGCGGCGCCACCGCGGCGTGCTCGCCCAGCGCGAGGGAGGCGTCCATCAGGTCCTCGGTCGCGTCCATCCGCAGGCCGACGAGCCGCGCGGACTCCTGGCGAGTCCACTCGCCCGGCCGGCAGTCCGCGAGAGGGTCGCCCGTCCACAACGCGAGGGCCTCGCGCAGCATCTTCGCCGACTCCGACGGCTCATCGCTGTGCCGTGCTGCTGCGACGAGCGCCTCGAACCGTGCCACGTCCACGGTCTCCGCCGACGCGTTCAGCACGTAGCCCTGCTCGCGGGTCGTGATCAGCTCGCCGAGCCCGGCGTCGCGGATCTGCCCGCGCAGCCGCGCGAGGAGGCTGTGCAGGGTCTTCGTCGCGCTCGCCGGTGCCCCGTCCGACCAGAGCGCGTCCACGAGCGCACTCCTCGGCACCGTTTCACCCGGGTTCAGCGCCAGCCGGGCCACCAGCGTCCGCTGCCCCGCGCTGCTGAGCTGAACCGCTCCGTTCGGACCGGTGAGTTCGAGCGGTCCGAGCAGCCGGATGATCACGTTGTTCGTCCTGTCGTCAGCCCCCGACAAAGGCTGGAACCGCGCCAAGATAGCGCAATGGAATTCGACCCGAGAATCAACGCGCGGCGGGTGACCGCATACGCCGACCTGTGCGCCGTGCTGGCTGATCCGGTGACGTTCTCCTCCCGGAACTCGGCAGGTCCGCAGCTCGCGGCCGTGGCGGCGCTGCTGCCGCCGGAGCAGCGGCGATTGTTGGAATTGATGTCCTCGCTCAACACCGCGGACGGCGCCAGGCACGCCCGAATTCGCGGAGCGGCGAACCACGAATTCACTCAAACGGCCGTGCGCCGAATGGCTGACCCGATCAGGAATCGTGCGAGGGCGCTGCTCGACGAACTGGAGGAGGAAGTCGACTTCGTCGGCGATTTCGCCGCCCCGTTCGCGCTGGGCGTCGTCGCGGACGTGCTCGACGTGCCGGACGCGGACTTCCCGCTGTTCCGCGAGATCGTGGCGCCGGTGCTGGACCTGACGAGCGGCGAGGAGGTCAGCGCACGGGTCCTCGGGCCGTACTTCGCCGCGATGGGAGAGTTCCGCGCCTACTTCGGGCGCTCGAACGCGTTCCGCGGAGGACAGCTGTCGGAGCAGGAACGGCTGGCGCTGTGCCTCGCGGTCGTCGTCGCCGGCACCGACTCGACCACGAACATGCTGGCCAGCGCGGTCCTGCGGCTGGACGTACGGGAGCGCCGATCAGGCGGAGTGGTGGAGGAGGTGGTGCGCCTCGACTCCCCGTTGACCGGCTTCTTCCGCACGGCGACGCGCCCGGTGGTGATGGGCGGCGTGCAGGTCGGGGAGGGTGAGCACCTGTTCCTCGACTACGCGGCGGGCAACCGCGACCCGGAGGTGTTCACCGAGGACTTCGACCCCGGCAGGCCGTCCGTGCCGGCGCACCTGGGCTTCGGGCACGGCCCGCACCACTGCCTCGGCGCCCAGCTGGCGCGCCTGCAGGGCCGGATCGTCGTCGAAGAGCTGCTCGACCGCTCGTGCGAGGTGGCCGAGCAGCCCGGCGACGTGCGCTACCGCAGGCACCTGATCAGTCATGGGCCCGCGGAGCTGAGGTTCAGACCAGGGCAGCGTCGAGGGTGATGTTCTCGACGGCCGCGAGCGCCTTGGAGACCGGGCAGTTCGCCTTGGCGCCCTCGGCGGCCGCGACGAAGTCCTCCTGGGACAGGCCCGGCACGGAGGCGCGGACGGTCAGGTGGATGCCGGTGATGCCGACGCCCGCCTGGAACGAGACCTCCGCCTTGGTGTCGATGGAGGTGGGCGGCGTGCCCGCGCCGGTCAGGCCGTGCGAGAGCGCCATGGAGTAGCAGGAGGAGTGCGCGGCGGCGATGAGCTCTTCGGGGCTGGTCTTGCCGCCCGCCTCCTCGGCGCGCGCCTTCCAGTCGATGTCGAAGCTGCCCGAGCCGGAGGTGGCGAGGCTGACGTTGCCCTTGCCCTCGACGAGGGAGCCTTCCCAGTGCGCGTTTGCCGTCTGCGTGATGGCCATGGTCTCCGAGTCCTTGTCGAACGAGCTCGATCAGGGTGATGCGAGCGAACGGCTCCACCCTTTCACGGCTCGGCCTGGAGATCACCCCGTGAACCACCGTGCGGGACTGGAGAGTCCCCTGTGTGAACGTCGTGCTGCCGCCGCGGGTCGTCGCCGGGGACCGGGTCCGCCTCGTGTCACCGGCGAGCTGCCCGAGCGAGGAGGTCCTCGCCGAGTCCGTGCGGGTGCTGGAGAGCTGGGGACTCGTCGTCGAGGTGGGCGAGCACGCCCTCGACCGCCACGGCTACCTGGCTGGCCGCGACGCCGACCGGCCGGCCGGCCTCGACGACGCCTACCGCGATCCCGGAGTGCGGGCGGTGATCGCCACCAGGGGCGGCGCCGGCGCGTACCGCATCGCCCACGACCTCGGCTTCGACGCCGTGCGCGCCGATCCCAAACCGCTGGTCGGGTTCAGCGACATCACGAACCTCCACCCGGCGCTGTGGCGGCACTGCCGCGTCACCGGTGTCCACGGGTTCCTGGCGGGCGCGCGCTCGGCGGCCGCGACGCGGTCGTTGCTGATGGACGGCGAGCCCGTCGTGCTGCACCGCGACCGGGAACGTCGTCGGCGGGCACCTCGGCACCCTCGCCTGGTCCGTCGGCGCCGGACTGCCGAGCCTGGCCGGCGCGGTCCTGTTCCTGGAGGCCCCGCGCGGTCGGGCTGGGGCACGTCGACCGGCAGCTGACGCAGCTCCTCCGGTCGGGGTCGCTCGCGGGACTGCGCGGGGTCGCGCTCGGCCGGTTCCCGGGTTTCGAGGACTTCGCCGACCGCGGCTGGACGGTGCTCGACGTGCTGCGCGACCGGCTGGAGCCGCTGGGCGTGCCGCTGATCGGCGGCATCGACGCCGGCCACGGCGACGACCCGCTGTCGTTGCCGCTGGAACCGGTGGCGGAGCTGGACGCCGACGCGGGCACGCTCACGGTGGGGCCCGCAGTTCGCTGAAACGGAAGAAGTCCGGCACCCGAGGGATACCGGACTTCTTCCGAGAGCGGATGACGAGACTCGAACTCGCGACCCTCACCTTGGCAAGGTGATGCGCTACCAACTGCGCTACATCCGCACTGCCTTACGGGGGAGAACTATACAACAGCCTCAAACCGCGTCCTGCGAGGGGGGTGCCAAACCGGCCAGCAGTTGATCTACCTCGGACAACTGCTCCTTGGGCCACCGCCACTCCCACAGCGCCCGCACCTTGGGCAGCACGTCGACCGGGAGCCACGCGGCGACCTCCTCGCGGAGGTCCCAGTCGTCGAACACGTGCTCGTAGAAGCTGATCAGCGCCGCGTTCCCCAGGAACTGCTCCGGCTGGTGGAAGCACCAGTGCGCGAACCCGTACGCGCGCCGCAGCACGTCGTCGTCCTGCTCGCGGTGCGCTTCCTGGGTCAGCTGGCAGAGCTCGGAGAAGAAGACGTGGCAGGACCATTCCCCGGCTTCGGCGACAGCCCGAAGTTCCGGCACCAGAGCCGAAGCGCGTTCCCGCCAGTCCACCACGCACGTGACGATAGTCGCTCGATCTTCTCCGGCCGACCGCACGACGCCCACCTGTGACCGTCCTGTCACCGATCGCGTTGCGCTGAACAGCCCACGACTAACGGATGGTCTTGTATATCGACCTGTTCTCGACCAGGAGCAGTTCTGGCCCCTTGTGGCATGTTGAGGCCTGTGATGGTCGACGAGAACGAGGTCGACCGGGACCTGCTCGCCAGGGTGCGCGAGGGAGACGACTCGGCCTACGGCGAACTGTTCTCCCGGCATGCGGACGCGATCCGCCGCTTTTCCCTCAGGCACGTCCGCGAGGCGGCCGAAGCCGACGATCTCACCGCCGAGGCGTTCTTCCGCATGCTGCAGGCGATCCGCCGCGGCAGCGGTCCGACGGACCACGTCCGCACCTACCTGCTGACGGTCGCCCGCCGCGTCGCGTGGGAGTGGAGCGGGCGGCGCCGGGACGTGCCGGTGGAGGACGAGGAGCTGGGCCGGCGCGTCGAGCCGGTGAGCGACAACGCGAACAGCCGGGTCGAGCACAACCTCATCACCAGGGCTTTCTCCAGCCTGCCGGAACGCTGGCGGGTAGTGCTGTGGCGCGTCGAGGTGGAGGGCGAACGCCCCGCCACCGTGGCACCGCACTTCGGACTCTCGCCCAACGCCATGTCGGCGTTGGCCCGCCGTGCGCGCGAAGGCCTGCGTGCGGCGTATCTGCAGGCGCACCTCGCCGCCGACGACGGGCGTTCGTCGTGCGCGGCGATCCGGTCGAAGCTCGGCACCTACACGGCCGGCGGGGTCCAGGGCGTCGAGGAACGCCGGATCCGCGCCCACCTCGACACCTGTGCGTCGTGTTCGCAGCTGCACGCCGAGCTGAACGAGGTCTGCGCGACGCTGCGCGCCAACGCGGCGTTCCTGGTCGTGCCGGCGGCGCTGGGCCTCACGTTCGCCGGGAAGGTGCTGCTCACCAAGGCGAAGATGGCCCTCGCGGCGGCGAGCGTGGCGACGATCGGCATGGTCGGCACGATGGCCGCGGTGTTCAACGGCGGACCGGGCGTCGCGGTGCTGCAGCCGGACCAGAACCCGGTGATCGCCATGGACCTGTCGGGCTCGACCAGCTCCGAGCACAGCCGCGGCCTCGTGGTGGCCGACCCGCCGCCCGCGCAGGAGCCGCAGCGGGAGAAGCCGCGCGAGAACGTGGTCAACCCCGGTGGACAGCGGCAGGAGACCGTGCGCAAGACGCAGTCGTCCGTGCCGGTCCCGCCCTCCGAGGCGCGGCGGGCACCGCCGGTGGAGCGGGCGGAGACGGTCGTCGAGTCGTCCGGGGAGGCCGGGGTCGCGAGCACCGCGGCGACGACGTCGCGGGAGATCCAGTCGCTCAACGCGCCGGTGACCTCGTCCAGCCCGTCTTCCTCCCAGCCGTGCTCGTCCCCGCGGACGACGGTCACGACCGCCACGCTCTACCCGACGGAGCCCCGGCAGAACTGACGGTGACGATCAAGCCGGGCGAGTTCACCCACAAGGCTCGGCCCGCGCCAGGTACGGTTTGACCAAGACCGACCGAGCGTGGGAGACGGGTACATGACGCGGCTGGTGCGCGGTGCGGACGGGCGGATGTGGACGGTCCACAGCCGCATCGAGTGGCGCAACCCGCTGGAGTCCGACGACTTCGAGCACGACGTCAGCGGTGGTGCTCTGCCCGGCATCATGATGGCGGGCATGCTCGCCGTGATGGTGGTCGTGCTGATCGCCTGGACGCCGGAGCAGGTCGTCGTGCCGGCGTGGCTGATCCTCGCGCTGATCTTCCTCTTCGCCTTCTTCCCCGTCCGCTGGGCGCTGCGCCGTCCGCACACCCTGGTGGCGGAGAGCAAGGCCACGGCCGACGAGCTGCCGCCCGAGAGGTGGATCGGGCAGGTCAGGGGCCCGCTCGCGGTGCGCCAGGAGGCCTCCCGCGTCGCCCGCACGATCGAGATGCACTCGCTGCCGGACGTCGAAGGCCCGTTGCAGCCGGTCGACTGATGCGACACTGGACCGGTGCCCGAGCTACCCGAGGTAGAAGCACTGGTTCACCACCTGCGTGAACACGCTGTCGGCCGCACCGTCCACCGCGTCGACGTGGCGTCGCTGCAGGTGTTGAAGACGTTCGACCCGCCGTGGACAGCGCTGCACGGCCAGGAGGTCGTGGCCGCGCACCGGCACGGCAAGCACCTCGACCTGGAGGTCGCGGACGGCCTGCACCTCGTCGTCCACCTCGCGCGCGCCGGCTGGCTGCGCTGGGCGGACACCATGGCCGCGCCACCGCCCAAGCAGGGCCGGGGGCCGCTGGCGCTGCGCGTGCACCTCGGCCCGCCCGGTCAGGGTCCCGGGTTCGACCTGACGGAGGCGGGCACCAAGAAGGGGCTCGCGGCGTGGATCGTGCGCGACCCGAAGACGATCGCGAGCGTCGCGAGGCTGGGCCTCGACGCACTGGGGATCACCCGCACGCAGCTGGAAGACCTGTTCGCCAAGCGGACCGAACGGCTCAAGACGGCGCTGACGGACCAGAGCCTGATCGCGGGCATCGGCAACGCCTACTCCGACGAGATCCTGCACATGGCGCGGCTGTCGCCGTACGCGACGGCGGGCAAGCTGAACGACGAGCAGCTCGACCACCTGCACGAAGCGATGCTGAGCACCCTGACCGATGCGGTCGCGCGGTCCGTGGGGCAGGACGCGGCCCGGCTCAAGGGCGAGAAGCGGTCGGGCCTGCGGGTGCACGCGCGCACGGGCCTGCCGTGCCCCATCTGCGGCGACACGGTCCGTGAGGTGTCGTTCGCGGACAAGGCGTTCCAGTACTGCCCGACCTGCCAGACCGGCGGCAAGCCCCTGGCCGACCGCCGACTGTCGCGGCTGCTCAAGTGATGACGAGGACCTCCAGGGTGCGGGGGCCGTGGACCCCCTCCACCCGGTTGAGCTCGATGTCGCTCGTCGCCGACGGGCCGCTGATGAACGTCAGCGGCCGGGTGGGCTCCAGCCGGTGCAACGCCTCCGGCACCGACGCGGCGATCTGGTCCGCCCGCACGACGCACAGGTGGTGGTCGGGGAGCAGCGTGAGCGCACGCCGTCCCTGCGCCACACCGCCGTCGAGGACGATCGTGCCGGTGTCCGCTATCGCCACCGCGCACCCGGTGAGCACGCCGTCCGACCGGTCGAGCTCCTCGATGGTGAGCGGCTCGTGCAGCCACTCCACGCCGTCGACCAGCCACTCGGCCGGGACGTCCGGCGGTACGACGATCCTCTTGCCGCGCAGGCGGTCGAGCGCCTCGGGAACGTCCGTGACGACGTGCACGACCGCGCGGTAGTCGGCGACCCGTTCGGCGAACAGCTCGACGCCGCCCGGTCCGGTGTCGCGGTACCCGCGGACGACCGGTTCCGCCGCAGGCACTCGTGCGTCTCGGATGCGCTGCAGGATCTCCTCCCGAGCACTAGCCACGGTTCCTCCTCCACCAGGCGCGGAACGACTCGGACGGCGGCGCGGGCGCGTCACGGGACGACGTCCACCTCGAACCGGGCCACGGCAACGACGTGATGCGCCCGTCCCTCGCCAGGAACCGTGCCAGGGCACCGGCTCTCTGCGCCTTCTCGTAGCGCGACGCCTCCTTGAACATCCACGCGGCGGCGGCCATCGCGACGGACTCCGCCGTGCGCCCCTTGGCCTCCACGGCCTCGGCGCGCAGGTGCGTGAGGACGGACGGGATGTCGATGCGCACCGGGCAGACCTCGAAGCACGCGCCGCAAAGTGAAGAGGCGTAGGGGAGTGAGGCCGCCTGCGGGTCGCGCATGTCGCCAACCAGCTGCGGTGTCAGGATCGCGCCGATCGGTCCCGGGTAGACCGAACCGTACGACTGGCCGCCGGTGCGTTCGTAGACCGGGCAGACGTTGAGGCACGCCGAGCACCGGATGCACCGGAGTGCCTGACGCCCGACGGAGTCCCGCAGCGTCGCGGTGCGCCCGTTGTCGATCAGCACGAGGTGGAACCTCTGCGGGCCGTCGCCGGGCGTCACGCCGGTCCAGACGCTCGTGTACGGGTTCATCCGCTCCGCGGTCGAGGAGCGGGGCAGCAGCTGCAGGAAGACCTCGAGGTCCTGCCACGACGGCACGAGCTTCTCGATGCCCATCACCGTGATCAGCGTGTCCGGCAGCGTCAGGCACATCCGGCCGTTGCCCTCGGACTCCAGCACCACGATCGACCCGGTGTCGGCGACGGCGAAGTTCGCGCCCGAGATGGCGACCTTGGTGGTGAGGAACTTCTCGCGCAGGTGGACCCGTGCCGCCTCGGCGAGGTCGGCCGGTTCGTCGGACACCTCGACGCCCATGCGGCGCTGGAAGATCTCGCGGATCTCCGAGCGGTTGCGGTGGATCGCGGGCACCAGGATGTGCGACGGGCGGTCGTCGCCGAGCTGCACGATCAACTCGGCGAGGTCGGTCTCGACGGCGTGCACGCCGCCCGCTTCGAGGGCCTCGTTGAGCCCGATCTCGGCCGTGGCCATCGACTTGACCTTGACGACCTCGGTCGCCTGTTCCTCCCGGCACAGGTCGAGGACGATCCGGTTCGCCTCCTCGGCGTCCCGTGCCCAGTGGACGACGCCGCCGCGGGCCGTGACCGACTCCTCGAGCTGCACGAGGAGGGTGTCGAGGCGCGCCAGGACGTCGTTCTTGATCTGCTCGCCGGCGACCCTGAGCTGTTCCCAGTCGGTCATCTCGGCGACCGCGGCGGCCCGGCGACCGCGGATGGTCCCGGTGGCCTTGCGCAGGTTCTGCCGCAGCTGCGTGTCGGCCAGCGCCTTGTGCGCGGCCTTCGGGAACGTCGGGCTGCCGAGCCACGTCACCGGGTTGCGAGCCACGGGTCCTCCTCCGTCGAAGCCAGGATCTCCGCCAGGTGCACCGGCCGCACACCCGTGCGCAGCCGCGAGAGCCCGCCGCCGATGTGCATGAGGCAGGAGTTGTCGCCCGCGCTCACCACCTCGGCCCCGGTCGAGAGCACGCACGTCATCTTGTCCGCGAGCATCGCCGTGGACGTCTCGGCGTTCTTCACCGCGAACGTGCCGCCGAAGCCGCAGCAGTGCGTCGAGTCCGGCAGCTCCACCAGATCGAGTGCCTTCACGGCCCTGAGCAGCGCCAGCGGCTTGTCCCCGACGCCCAGCATGCGCAACGAGTGGCACGTGGGGTGGTAGGTGACGCGGTGGGGGAACCACGCGCCGACGTCCGTCACGCCCAGCACGTCCACGAGGAACTCGGCGAGTTCGAACGTCCTCGGCGGGGACTCACCCAGAGTGGGGTGGATCTCCCTGACCATTCCGGCACATGACCCGGATGGCGCAACGACGTGGTCGTAGCCGGCGAAGACGTCGGTGTACTTGCGGGCCAACGGCCTCGCGTGCTCCCGGTAGCCGGTGTTGAAGTGCATCTGGCCGCAGCACGTCTGGTCGAGCGGGAACTCGACCGAACAGCCGAGTCGTTCCAGCAGACGCACCACGGCACGTGCCGTCTCGGGGAAGAACGTGTCCGTCAGGCAGGTCGCGAACAGAGCCACTCTCACCCGCACACCCTCCCCCCAAATTCATCGGATGTCTACCCGGAGCGGTGGACCGTACGGGCGTACGGTGGGCGCGCCTCTTGCTATAGGGGCGCCCCACAGCACAGCATGTGCACCGTGGGCGACCTGTTGACCGAGCGTGCGGTGCTCGGTGTCATCGCGACTCTGGCTGTTTTGGGCCTCTTCGTGATGCTGTGCCGCGCTCGACGCGTCAGCACCTCCGTCGAGGACGCCGTGATGGACATGCTCGACCGCATGTCCAAGGCGTCGAGCGACCTCCGCGCGGGCCTGACCCAGGAGGCCGCCGACAAGGCCACGCCCCACCTGCGCGAGATGCTGCGGTGCGTCGCGGTTGCCATCACCGACGAAGAAGGCACCGTCCTGTCGTGGGACGGCGGCGCGAACGACCACTACGAGTACCTCCGCGACACGGTGGCGCGAGCCATCAACAACTGCCACAAGGAACACGTCGACCACCGCAAGCTCGGCTGCGAGCTGCAGGGCCCGTGCTCCCTGCACAGCGTTGTCGTCGTGCCGCTCGTCGTCGAGGGCGACGTGGCCGGCACGCTGATCGTGGTGTCCGGCGTGGCCTCGAAGCGCCAGATCCGCATGGCCGAGGAGACCGCCCGCTTCGTCTCGACCCAGCTGGAGCTGGAGGTCGTGCAGAAGCAGCGGCAGGCCCTCGCCCAGGCCGAGGTGAAGGCGCTGCGGGCGCAGATCTCGCCGCACTTCGTCTACAACGCCCTGAACACGATCTCCTCGCTGATCCGCACCGACCCGGCGCACGCCCGTGAGCTGCTGCAGGAGTTCGCGGAGTTCACGCGCTACTCGTTCCGCACCGACGGCCTGTTCACGACGCTGTCGGACGAGCTGACCAACATCGACCGCTACCTCACCATCGAGCAGGCCAGGTACGGCTCGCGGCTGACCGTGCGCCTGCGCATCGCCCCCGAGGTCCTGCAGGTCGTCCTGCCGTTCCTCGTGCTCCAGCCGCTGGTCGAGAACGCGGTCCGCCACGGCCTCGCCAAGAAGCCCGGCGGCGGCATGCTCACCATCACCGCCGAGGACAACGGCAGCGAGGCCCTGATCAGCGTCGAGGACGACGGCGTCGGCATGGACCCCGATCGCCTCGACGACATCAAGGACGCCCACCAGACCGGCGCGCACGTCGGCATCGGCAACATCAACGACCGCATGCGCACGGTGTTCGGCGTCGAGTACGCCCTGGTCGTCGAGACCGCGCCGAACGCGGGCACGAAGGTGATCCTCAAGGTGCCGAAGTTCGCCCGCAACGTGCTGCCGAACCTGAACCTGGGCAACCAGCTGACGGACGAGCCGATGACGAGCGAGCAGCCGGCGATCCGCGCCTGACAGCCGATCCAGCGCGTTCGCGCCCTCAGAAAGTTGCAGGGTCAAACATGCTCAACCCGGACGTTCGCCCTGCCGATTGTGGTGGTGACCAATGAACAGCCGGTCCACGAGCAACCAGGGCCGGCCGCGAGCAAAGGCCATTCATCCAGTGCAGGAACAACAAGCACCCGAACGCGTCCGCGTCTGCATCAAGTGCACCGCGAAGGGGATCAACAGCTGCAAGTGCTGACGGGGCTCAGCGCGCCGCGACCGCCAGGGTCGTGATCAGCACGACGGCGCACACGCTCCAGCTCACCCACATCCAGTAGATGTGCATGGGTGTCGGCCCGGCGGCGTTCTGCCTGCCCCGGTCGTCCCACCACTCGACATAGCGTTCGAGCCAGCGGATCGGGTTGAACGTCACAGCCCGAACCTAGCACCAGAACAGCCACTTCCTGTGTTCCAGGTCACGCGGGAGCGACCGGCCGCCGTCGAGGGTCCCGCGTGTCCTCGAAACGCACGTACTGTCGAGTACATGAGCGTCACGGACAAGATCGCTGCCCGTCTCCCGAGGGTCATGGACCGCGGCGAACGGCCTCCCGTCGTCGCGGCGGTGCGGTTGCACGGGGTCATCACCCCGCAGTCCTCGCCCGTCGCGCGCAACACGATCAGCCTCCAGAACGTCGAGTCGGCGATCAACCGCGCGTTCGACAACGAGCGGCTGATCGCCGTGGCGCTGCTCATCAACTCGCCCGGCGGCGCGCCGACGCAGTCCGCGCTCATCGCCGAGCGCATCCGCGAGCTCGCCACCAAGAAGCACGTGCCGGTGCTCGCGTTCTGCGAGGACGTGGCGGCGTCCGGCGGCTACTGGCTGGCGTGCGCGGGCGACGAGATCTACGCGCACGGCACGAGCCTGGTCGGTTCGATCGGCGTCGTGAGCGCGGGTTTCGGGCTCAACGGCCTGCTGGACAAGGCGGGCGTCGAGCGCCGCGTCTACACCGCGGGCGAGAACAAGGTGCGGCTCGACCCGTTCCAGAGGGAGAAGCCCGAGGACGTCGAGTGGCTCAAGGGGCTGCACGCCGACCTGCACGAGCAGTTCAAGGCGTGGGTCACCGAACGGCGGGGCGCCAAGCTCCAGACCGGGGAGGACCTCTTCAGCGGCGAGGTGTGGACCGGCAGCAGGGCCCAGCAGCTCGGGCTGGTCGACGGCATCGGCACCATCCGCAGCGTCGTCGCGAAGCGCTTCCCGGACGCCGAGCTGACGATCGTCGAACCGCGCAAGCCGTTGCTGGCCAAACTGGGGCTCGCCGGTGCGTCCACCCGATCGGGCGATCTCGTGGCGCAGGTGCTGGCCAGTGTCGAGGAACGTGCTCGCTGGTCCCGATTCGGGCTCTGAGCATCAGTTCGGTTTCGCAGGGCGTGTCGACACCTGCCCCGGCGTAGACACGACCGCACATTGGTGGGCAAGATGCCCGACACAGTGAGTACCCCAGAAAGAATGCCGTCCGACAACGCCGGTCTCCTCGTCCTCGCAGTCGATGACGAGGCTCCCGGCCTGAGCGAGATCAAGTTCCTGCTCGAGAGCTCTCCTCACATCCGGCGGGTCCTCACGGCGTTCGACGCCGCGGAGGCCCTGCGCATCCTGAGGGGTGACTACGAGCAGGAGGTCATGGCGAGGACCAAGGCCGGGCTGCCGCCGGTCGACGCGGTGTTCGCCGACATCAACATGCCCGGGCTCTCCGGCATGGATCTCGCACGGGTGCTCAGCGCGTTCCGCCACCCGCCCGCGCTCGTCTTCGTGACGGGGGTCGAGGAGCGCGACGCCCTCGTGACGGCGTTCGACGTCGGTGCGCTCGACTTCATCAACAAGCCGATCAACGAGGAGCGCGTCCTCAAGGCGATCTCGCGGGTCGCCGACCGGGTGGGCCGCACGTCGGCCCCGGCGGCACAGGCGAGCCAGGCGGCGCAGAACGCCGCCGAACCGACCGATGACGAGGTCATCCCCGTCGAGCTCGGCGGCACCATCAAGCTCGTGCCGCGCGCGTCCGTGCGGTACGTCGAGGCGCAGGGCGACTACGCCCGCCTGCACACCCAGGACGGCAGCCACCTGGTGCGCATCCCGCTCGCCCAGCTCGAGGAGCGGTGGGCCAACGCGGGGTTCGTGCGCATCCACCGCTCGTACCTGGTGGCGTTGCCGCTGGTGAGCGAGCTGCGGATGACGGCGAACGGCTACGCGGTCGTCATCGGCACCGGTGAGGGTGCCAAGGAGCTGCCGGTCAGCCGCCGGCACACCAAGGAGCTCAAGGAACGGATCGTGCGACCGCCGAAGAGCGGCTGGTGAGCAGGCACGACGCGGGGAAGCCCGAGCAGCCCGCCCGCGACGCCTGGCTCGGCGAGCAGGGCCGCAAGCCGCGCCGGCGCAGGGTCGTGCTCGCGGACTCCACGAAGAAGAGCGGCAAGGCCCTGCGCACGATCATCGAGCTGGAGGAGCAGACCAGCGTCGGTGAGAAGCTGGTCCGCGACCTCATCCGCCAGCAGCTCAAGTCGGCGTTCGGGCTCGCGTTCGCGGTCCTGTTCGGCATGTGCCTGCTGCCGATCACCTTCTACCTGGTCCCGCAGATCGGGGACCTGGAGTTCCTCGGCATCCCCGTCCCGTGGCTCGTGCTCGGTGTCGCGCCCTTCCCGATCCTCTACGGCGTCGGGTGGGTGTTCCGCAGACAGGCCGAACGGCACGAGCGGGACTTCGTGAACATGGTCGACCGCTGACGTGACCGCCACCGTCTACAGCCTCACCGCCATCGTCTTCATGGCGATGGTGACGTTCCTGCTCGGCTACGTCGGGTCGCGCAAGGCGAACACCACCCCGGACTTCCTGGTGGCGCGCCGCGCGATCCCGGCCAGCCGCAACGCCGCCGCGATCTCCGGCGAGTACCTGTCCGCGGCGTCGTTCCTCGGCGTGGCCGGGCTCGTGCTCAAGGACGGCGTCGACGCGCTCTGGTACCCGGTCGGCTTCACCGCGGGCTACCTCGCGCTGCTGCTGTTCGTGGCGGCGCCGCTGCGGCGATCCGGCGCGTACACGTTGCCGGACTTCGCCGAGGCCCGGCTGGGGTCGGTGAACGTGCGGCACTTCAGCACGTTCTTCGTGGTCTGCATCGGTGTGCTGTACCTGGTGCCGCAGCTGCAGTCCGCGGGCCTGACGCTGACGACGATCACCCGCCTGCCCGCGTGGCTCGGCGGCCTGGTCGTCACGGCGATCGTGGTGGTCAACGTGCTCGGCGGCGGCATGCGCGCGATCACGCTGGTGCAGGCGTTCCAGTACTGGGGCAAGCTGTTCGCGATCGCCGCGCCGACGTTCGTGCTGTTCGTGGTGTTCCTGGCCTCGCCGAACCGGGCCACGCAGCCGCTGTCCGACGAGGGTGTCGTCCGGTTCCCGCAGGCCGAGACGATCACCGTGGCCGAGCAGGTCGTGAAGGTCCGCGTCGACGAGCCGCTGAGGCTGCGGGTGAGCGGCCAGATCAACGGCAGGGACGCGGACGGGCCGGTGTTCTGGGGCCGCGGGGTCTACGAGCTCAGCCCCGGCACGACGATGGAGTTCACCGCGGGCAGCCCGGTGCCGGTGGTCGAGGGCTCGCCGACGACGAACGAGGCCTGGTCGCGGCCGCAGACCGGCGGCATCTCCGAGCTGGTCAGGACGTACTCGCTGATCTTCGCGACGTTCCTCGGCACCATGGGCCTGCCGCACGTGCTGGTCCGCTTCTACACCAACCCCGACGGCAAGGCGGCCCGCCGCACGGCGCTGCACGTGCTCTACCTGCTGGGCCTGTTCTACCTCTTCCCGACGGTGCTCGGCGTGCTGTCGAAGCTCTACCTGCCGCAGCTGCTGGTGAACGGCAAGACCGACGCGGCGGTGCTGATGCTGCCGGAGACGATGCTGCCGAACCTGGGCGGGCAGATCCTCGGCGCGATCGTCGCCGCGGGTGCGTTCGCGGCCTTCCTGTCGACCTCGTCGGGACTCGTCGTGTCCGTCGCCGGTGTGGTCTCCACGGACATCCTGCCGGGCAAGGTCCGTGACTTCCGGTGGGCAACGGTGTTCACCGGAGCCGTCGCGATCGCGCTCGCGGTGGCGCTGCCGCGCTCCGACGCGTCACTGACGGTGGCCATGTCCTTCGCGCTCGCGGCGTCCACGTTCTGCCCGCTCCTGGTCCTCGGCATCTGGTGGCGCGGGCTCACGTGGGTGGGCGCGGTCTGCGGGCTCGTGGTCGGCGGCGGCCTCGTGATCAGCGCTCAGGTCGTGAGCGTCGTGAGCTCCTACACCGGGCGCTGGGCGCCCGCGTTCATCACCCAGCCTGCGCTGATCACGGTGCCGGTGGCGTTCGCGATCATGATCGTGGTCAGCAAGGGGACCCGCAGGCGGGTGCCGGCGGACGTCAGCCAGATCCTGCTCCGGCTGCACGCGCCGGACCCGCTGGGCTTCATCCGGGACCGCGACGTCGCCCGCTTCGGGACCGCCGAGGAGAAGGCCCGGATGGCCGAGGGCAAGCGCAGGGGAGCTGGACGCGCACGGTAAGTAGCCGACTCGAACGGGTGAAAATTAATCACTCGAATCGGTGAACGGTGAACTAGGTCACGCTCAGTGCTGTTCGTCTACGGATACTGACCGTTCGCCGCATCACCCGACTGCTGGGCGCAACGGCACGAACGGAGTCTTACCTGAGTGACTCAAGTCTCCATACCGTTCTCGACCAAGAACGGACCGCACCTGGAGGCATTACGTGCACGTCACGTTGCGGACACCTACGACGAGTACCGCGAGGAGGGGCCTGTGAGCACCGTCGATCACACCCCGTCCGAGTCGGCCCCGGACGCGCAGAAGTGGGCCGACGTCCAAGCAAGCGATGACTTCGTCGAACTGAAGCGCCGGCTCCTCAAGTTCGTCTTCCCCGTCTCCGGACTGTTCCTCGCGTGGTACCTGCTGTACGTGCTGCTCGCGGACTACGCGCACGGCTTCATGTCCACCAAGGTGCTGGGCAACATCAACGTCGGGCTCATCTTCGGCCTGCTGCAGTTCGTGTCGACGTTCGTCATCACGACGCTCTACGTGCGGCACGCGAACAAGAACCTCGACCCGCTGGCGGAGAAGCTCCGCAACGAGATCGAGGGAGACGGCAAGTGAACGAGTCCAGCCCGATCCTCAACATCAGCATCTTCGGCGTCTTCGTCATCGCCACGCTCATCGTGGTGATCCGGGCGAGCCGCAACACGAAGACCGCCGCGGACTACCTGGCCGCCGGCCGCGCGTTCACCGGTCCGCAGAACGGCATCGCGATCGCCGGTGACTACCTGTCGGCCGCGTCGTTCCTCGGCATCGCGGGCGCCATCGCCCTCAACGGCTACGACGGCTTCCTGTACTCGATCGGCTTCCTGGTGGCGTGGCTCATCGCGCTGCTGCTGGTCGCCGAGCTGCTGCGCAACACCGGCAAGTACACCATGGGCGACGTGCTGAGCTTCCGGATGCGCCAGCGTCCGGTCCGCGCGGCGGCGGCCACGTCGACGATGGCGGTCTCGTTCTTCTACCTGCTGGCCCAGATGGCCGGTGCCGGTGGTCTCGTCGCCCTGCTGCTCGGCATCACGGGCACCGGCGGCCAGGCCCTCGTCATCGCCGTGGTCGGCGCCCTGATGATCGCCTACGTCCTCATCGGCGGCATGAAGGGCACCACCTGGGTGCAGATCATCAAGGCGGTCCTGCTGATCGCCGGTGCCGGCATCATGACCGTCTGGGTGCTCGGCAAGTACGGCTTCAACCTCTCGTCCCTGCTCGGTGCCGCGGTCGACGCCGCCCCGAAGGCGGGCGAGAAGCTGCTCGGCCCCGGCCTGCAGTACGGCAAGACCGGCACCAGCAAGCTCGACTTCCTCTCGCTGGCGCTCGCCCTGGTGCTCGGCACCGCGGGTCTGCCGCACATCCTGATGCGCTTCTACACCGTGCCGACGGCGAAGGAAGCCCGTCGCTCGGTCGTCTGGGCGATCTGGCTGATCGGCATCTTCTACCTGTTCACGCTGGTCCTGGGCTACGGCGCCGGTGCGCTCGTCGGTCCGGACAAGATCAACGCGGCGCCCGGCAAGGCCAACTCGGCCGCCCCGCTGCTCGCGCTGGAACTGGGTGGCCCGATCCTGCTCGGCCTGATCGCGGCGGTCGCGTTCGCGACGATCCTCGCGGTCGTGGCGGGCCTGACGATCACGGCGTCGGCGTCGTTCGCGCACGACATCTACGCCAACATCATCAAGAAGGGCCAGGCGGAGGACAAGGACTCCGAGGTCAAGGTCGCCCGCATCACCGCGATCGTCATCGGCCTCGTGTCCATCGGTGGCGGCATCATCGCCAACGGCCAGAACATCGCGTTCCTCGTGGCGCTGGCCTTCGCGGTCGCCGCCTCGGCGAACCTGCCGACGATCCTCTACTCGCTGTTCTGGAAGAGGTTCAACACCTCGGGCGCGCTGTGGAGCATCTACGGCGGTCTGTTCGTGACGATCACCCTGATCATCCTGTCGCCCGCCGTCTCCGGCACGCCGACCTCGATGTTCAAGAACGCCGACTTCGACCTCTTCCCGCTGTCGAACCCCGGCATCGTCTCGATCCCCGTCGCGTTCCTGCTGGGCTACATCGGCACGATCCTCTCGAAGGACAAGGCCGACCCCGCCAAGCAGGCCGAGATGGAGGTCCGCTCCCTCACCGGCGCGGGCGCCGAGAAGGCGATCGCGCACTAGTTCGTCGTCTCCGGAAACGGGCCGTCCTCAGCGGGGCGGCCCGTTTTTCGTGCGTGCAACCCGGCCGGTGCCGGCCGCGTATTGATTGTGAACGCGGCGGGAGCATGGGGGACACCGGAGTGCGGCGAGACGAGGAGTTCTCGGAGTTCTTCACGAGCAGGTTCGACTGGGCACGTCGCACGGCGTACGCGTTGTGCGGCGACTGGTCGGAGGCGGAGGAGCTCGCGCAGAACGCATTTGTGAAGGCGTACGCGAAATGGCCGAGCATCAGGCGCGAAACGGCGGAGGGCTACGTCCGCACCATCGTGACGCGCCTGTTCCTCGACAGCAGGCGTCGCGGCCGCGAGCGCGAACGCCCGGTCGCCGACCTGCCGGAACACGGCGTCGGAGGCGGTTTCTCCGACCCCGACGCCCGGCTGCACGCGGCGCTGCGACAGGTGGCGCCGAAACAGCGGGCCGCTCTCGTGCTGCGTTTCGTGCACGACCTCTCCATCGAGCAGACGGCGGCCGAGCTCGGCTGCTCGGTGGGCAACGTCAAAAGTCAGACGGCCAGGGGCTTGGCGACGCTCCGCGAGGCGTACGGCGAGCCCGTGAACTCGGAGCGTGATCGATGAACGTCGAAGACGAGCTGCGCGGAGCTCTCAACGTCTCCGCACCCCCTCCCACGACGACGCTGGACGTCGTCCTGAAGCGCGGCCGGCGCCGCGTGTTCGCCCAGCGGGCCGGCGCGCTGCTCGGCGTGGTCGCGGTGGTCGCCGGCATCGGCATCGGTGCCACGACGCTGAACCAGGCCGCACCGGACCCCGCACCGGCCGATCAGCCGGACTACGGGCCTGCCACCGTGGAGCACCCGCTGACGTGGCCGCGGGTCAACACACCGGCCCAGCAGCCGTACGGCACGTGGACGCCGGCGTCCACCGCTCCTCCACCGGCCGGTCGTCCGGTCCTGCGGTTGCCGCAGTGCAACCCGCGGTCCCGGAACCTGAAGTTCTCGGTGCCGACCGGTCTCCTGAAGGTGTCGGACAACGTCGTCTCCTCGTGGATCGCGGCGGTGCGGCAGCAGTTGCCGGAGAAGCAGGTCGCCGAGCTGACACCGGGTGTCGGCCGGGAGGAGTACGACTTCGACGTGACCGACAGCGGTGGCACCGGCAGCATCCGGATCACCGCGGGCAGGTTCACCGGCCCCGCTCTGCAGTACGCCGACGACAACGTGTGGGGCAGCGGCGACTGTGAACCGCCCTACCGCACGGTGCTGGCCGACGGCACGCTCATCCAGCTCCACTCCGTGCACCCGTTCGAGCCCTTCCAGACGCTCGTGCAGACCATGTTCGTGTACCGGCCGGACGGCCTGGTGATCCAGCTCGACCTGATGAACTTCGGCAGCAAGGACAAGCGTCCCGACCCGGTGAGCCAGAGCTCCTGGGAGCGGATCGGCGCCGGGAGGCCCGACCTGCCACTGACCGAGGAGCAGTTCGCGAGGCTTGGGCCCGCCATCGCGGGGGTGGCCTAGGAGGTGGACCCGTGCCGGAGGTTCACGTCCGTGCAACCTCCGGCATGGGAACATCTACGGCGTGACTGTTCCAAGCGTGGAGATCGCCGACGTTCCGGCGCAGCTGCCCGAGGGCGCCGTCCTGCTGGACGTGCGCGAGCAGGACGAGTGGGACGCCGGCCACGCACCCGGCGCGCTGCACATCCCCATGAGCGAGATCGCCGGCCGTCTCGAGGACGTGCCGAACGACGTGCAGCTCTACGTCGTGTGCCGCGCCGGTGGCCGCTCCGCCCGCGTGACCCAGTACCTCAACCAGAACGGCTGGGAGGCCGTCAACGTCGAGGGCGGCATGCAGCACTGGGAGGCCGCCGGCCGTCCGCTCGAGGGTGGCGTCGACGGCATGGAACCCGAGGTCATCTGATCGTGCAGCCGTTGCAGCCGATGCGCGTGGACTGGGTGGCGACCCCGCCACCCGGTGCCTACCCACAGCCGCAGTCGAGGTCGCAGCGGCTGTCCTACGGCGGACCGCCGGCCTACCCGGTGCCGCCGCGCTGGGGCTTCCCGCTGCTCGCGTGGCGCTGGCCCACGGCCGTGCCCGGCAGGGTCGAGCGGGCCGACTCGGTCGACGGCGTGCGCCGCCTCGGCAGGACCGCGCAGAACTCGCTCTGGCTGCTCGCCGCCGTCGCCGTCTGGGCCGCGTTCTCCGAGGTCTGGCGGTACGTGCTGGTCGCCATGAGCCGCTTCGGCGCGCTGTCGCCCGGCGTCGTCAGCGCGTCGGACGCGATGGTGGTGTCCTCCTCGGCCATCGTGATCTGCGGCTGCGTGCTCTCGCTGGTCCTCACGCTGCTGTGGGTGCGGCGCACGCGGAACGTCGCGGCGACGCTGGTGGGCTACGGCCCGTCCCGCTCGGACGGCGAAGCTCTGCTCGGCCTGGTCGTGCCCGGCGTCAACCTCGTCGTCCCCGGCTCGGTGCTGGCCGAGCTCGAACACGCCGTGACCCGCAGGCCCGCTGACGAACGCCCCCGCCCGTCGAAGCTCCTGCGCTGGTGGTGGGGCTTCTGGGTGGGCTCCGGTCTGCTGTTCGCGATCACCGTCCTGTGGTCGTTCCGCGACAGCACCCAGGCGCTCGCGGACGGCGTGCTGCTGCACGCGTTCGCCGACCTGGTGCTCGTCGGCGTCGCGGTGACGACGGCGTTGGTCGTCCGCCGCACCACCACGCTGCTGCTGCCGGTGGACTCGGCGTCCGTCCGGCTGTTGCGGGTGGTGGAGGTCAAGGACGCCCCCGAACCCCCGCTGCGGTCCGTCCGCGCCTCCGGCTCGCCCCGCTGATCGTTCAGCCGGCGTTCGCCCTGCCGGACCTGCCGGCGCCGTGCCGCCAGTGCCAGGTTGGGTGGATGCGGACACTCATCGGGGCCCTGGTGATCGCGCTCGTCGCACCAGGCGTGGCCCAGGCGCACCACCGGGACTTCGACCTCCAGGCGCACCGCGGCGGCATCGGCCTGACCGTCGAGAGCACGCTCAAGGCGTTCGGCAAAGCGCTCGAACTGGGCGTCACCACCCTGGAGCTGGACATCCAGATCACCAGGGACGGCCGCGAGGTCATCACCCACGACCGCAAGACCAACCCGGCGAAGTGCCAGGACACCGCGCCCGCCTTCCCGGATGACCCGGCGTTCCCCTACGCGGGCAAGTACGTGAAGGACCTGACGTTCGCGCAGGTGCGCACCCTCGACTGCGGCAGCACGAGGTGGTCGCAGTACCCCGGCCAGGAACTCTCGCCCGGCGCCCGCATGCCCACCCTGCAGGAGCTCTTCGACCTGGCCCGCCGCCACCGGGCGTGGGGCGTCCGCTTCAACATCGAGACCAAGGTCGAAGCCGCCGCACCCCACGAAACGGCCCCGCGCGAACAGTTCGTGCACCGCGCCGTCCACGAGATCCGCCGCTCCGGCTTCCTGCGGAACGTGACCGTCCAGTCGTTCGACTGGGGCACCCTGATGCGCCTGCGCCAGGTCGAACCCCGCATCCCGCTGGTGGCGCTGACCCAGCCCGAGATGCTCCGCCCCGGCTCACCGTGGACGGGAGGCCTGGAACTGGCGAACTTCGGCGGCAGCGTGGCCCGCGCCGTGCGCAGCTTCGGCGCCCACGCCCTGTCCCCGGTGCACGGCAACCCGCAGAACGGCAAGGTCGGCGACCCCGGCTACGTCCCGTTCACGACGAAGGAGTTGGTCCGGGACGCCCACCGCCACGGGCTCGAAGTGGTCCCGTGGACGGTGAACGACCCGGCGACGATGCACAAGCTGATCGACGACGGGGTGGACGGCATCATCACCGACTACCCGGACCGGCTGCGCGTCGTGATGAAGGAGCGCGGCTTCAAGCTCCCCAGGCGGTACTAGCCCATCGAGATCGGGCCGGCCGCCCGGTCACCCGCCGTTGCCGAGGGACAGGGAGTGCAGGCCGCGGATGACGAACTCCGCGCGGCGGCCCGGTTCCTCGGCCAGGACGGCGCCGGGCAGCTTGCGGTGCAACGCCGACAGCGCGGCCTCGACCTCGATGCGGGCCAGAGGCGCGCCGAGGCAGTAGTGGATGCCCATGCCGAACCCGAGGTGCTGGTTCTTCTCGCGGCCGATGTCCAGCACGTCGGGGTTCTCGAACACCAGCGGGTCGCGGGCGGCGGCACCGAGCAGGGCGGCGATCTTCTCGCCCGGTTCGACGACGTGACCGGCGATCTCCACGCGTTCGGTGGCCGTGCGTTCGAAGAGCTGCAACGGTGAGTCGAAACGGATGAGCTCCTCGACGGCCGTGGGCATCAGCTCCGGCGAGAGGCGCTCCCACTGCGAACGGTGCTGCATCAGCGCGTTGACGCCGTTGCCGATGACGTTGACCGTGGCTTCGTGGCCTGCCATCAGCAGAAGGACGGCCGTGGCGACCAGTTCGTCCTCGGTGAGCCTGGCGCCGTCGGTGTCGGTGACGGCCACGAGGTCGGACACCAGGTCGGAGCCGGGGGAGACGCGGCGCAGCGCGACCAGCTCGCGCAGGTAGGCGACGAACTCGGCGGCGGCGCGTTCGGCGGCGGCCTGCTGGTCGGCGGGGAGGCCGTACTCGTACATCTTCACGATGGCGTTCGACCACGGCTGCAGCAGGTAGCGGTCCTGGCCGGGCACGCCGAGCAGCTCGGCAATCACCTCGACCGGCAACGGCGCGGCCACGTGCGCGAGCAGGTCCGCCTGGCCCTGGTCGGAGATCTTGGCGACGAGCTCGTCGACGAGGCGGTCGGCCAGTTCGGCGACCCACGGGCGCAGGCGCTCGACGTGGCCGCGGCCGAACGCGGCGGCGACCAGGCGGCGCAGGCGGGTGTGCGTCGGCGGCTCGTTCTCCAGCAGCGAGTTGCGGTGCAGGAGGTTGAACGCCAGGAACTGCTCGACCGGCTTGACGTCCGACCAGATCCGGCCGAGCGACCGGTGCCGCAGCACGGCCGAACAGGCCGCGTGCGAGACGGCGACGGCGACACCCAGCTGCTCGTGGTGATGCACCTCACCGGCTTCGCGCAGGGCGGCGAAGGCCGGGTACGGGTCGGCGATGAAGGCGGGATCGCGCTGGTCGAACGTCACAAGGCGGGACGGTAAGTCGCGATTCGCGATTCGTCCACGCAGATTTGATTGATGACTCAAATTGTTGCGAAGCAACTATCGTTCCGCTTGTGCAGCTGCCTTCGCTCGTCGCGCACCGTGGCGCGTCCACCGACCGTCCCGAGCACACCATCGGCGCCTACGAACTCGCGCTCGAAGAGGGCGCGGACGGCCTTGAATGCGACATCCGGTTGTCACGGGACGGCGAGATCGTGTGTGTGCACGACCGCACGCTCTCCCGCACGTCCAACGGCCGTGGCACGGTCAGCGCGCTATCACTCGAACAGCTGAAGGCGTACGACTACGGCAGCTGGCACCGCCACGGGCAACCCGCCGGGCTGCTCGTGCTCGACGAGCTGCTGGAGCTGGTCAAGGGCACGAACGTGCAGCTCTTCGTCGAGACCAAGCACCCGGTCCGGTACCGCAACGACGTCGAACGCAAGCTCGCCGAGGCGTTGCGGAGGCACCGGCTCGACGCGCAGATCGTCATGATGTCGTTCTCCCCGACGGCCGTGAAAGCGTTCCGCGACCTGGCTCCGGACGTCCGCACGGTGCTGTTGCTCGACCGCCTCGGCCGGTACCGCGGCGGCGCGTTGCCGTCGTTCGCCGACTACACCGGGCCGGGGGTGCACCTGCTGCGCAACGACCCCGGATATGTCGACCGCGCGCGCAAGGCGGGCCACGAGACGTACGTGTGGACGGTGGACAGCGCCGAGGACATCGCGCTGTGCCGTGACCTGGGGGTCCGCTACCTCGCGACGAACGCCCCGGCGAACACCCGCCGCCTGCTGACGGCTAACTTGGCGACCTGACCAAGCCTGAACACGAGGAGGGGCCGAGGTGGCCAAGCGGACCGCGGTCAAGGACGCACCGAAGGACGGGATCAACCCGAAGCAGCCCTGCCCGTGCGGCTCCGGCAAGCGCTACAAGGCCTGCCACGGCGCGCCCGGTGGCGCGACCGACGTGATCGTGTCCCGGCCGTTCGAGGGCCTCGCCGCCGAGTGCGAGCTGATCGCGCTGCGCGAGTTCGTGCCGTCGGCGGTCGTGAAGCTGCCGGTCAAGGACGGGCGCGAGGTCACGCTGGCCACGGTGCTGCCGATGGCGGCCGCCGGTCTGATCCGCGGCGACGACGTGCCGTTCGTGGGCCTGCAGGTCCAGACGCGGTCCGGCGACATCAGCCGCGACCTCGCGCGCGCGGTGCAGTGGGCGCAGCAGGCGAAGACCGGTGACGTGCTGCCGGTCGTCGGCCCGGACAACGGCGAGAACCCCGGCCGCCTGCAGGACCTCCTCGACCCCGAGGCCGAGATCACGCCCGAGCTGCACACCGACTTCATCTGGTGGATGCCGGAGGGCACCGAGCCGACCGGTGACGTCGCGCTGTCGCTGGAGCGCGCGAACGCGGCGATCCTGCCGACCGAGCGCCTCGACGCCCCCGGTGTGAAGGCCGCCTACTGGGTGGACGCGGGCGACAAGGCGCACCTGCGCTGGGTCCGCCCGGAGCCCGAGGAGGAGCTGCTGACCGCGATGGCCCGCCTGGCCGCCCGCGGCGAGCTCGACCTCGGCGAGGGCTCCCGGTACGCCGGTTCGTTCCGCGCGCACGGCCTGCTCGTGCCGGTCTGGGACCTCGACCGCGAGATGCACGCCCGCGAGTGGGCCGAGCCGGCCGAGGCCCTCGGCCAGCGCCTGCTGGAGGCCCTGGCCTCCGACGAGCCGCTGAGCGACGCCGAGCGCCGTGCCCGTGAGGGCCTGCGGGGACGTCAGATCACCCTGCGCTAGTCCACAGGTTGTCCACATAGTTGTACACAGGGAGCTGTGGACAGGTGCTGCTGCACATCATCACGACGGCCGGCTGGGCTGCTGCCCGGTCGGCCGGCTCCATCACGCCCGCCGAGGGCGAGGAGTTCGTGCACTGCTCCGACCGCGGTGTCGTGCACGTGACGGCCGGCAAGTTCTTCCACGGGCAGACCGGGCTTTTGTTGCTGGTAATCGACCCGGAGCTGATGGACGTCCCCGCCAGGTGGGAGGCGGTGCCCGACTCGCCGCTGTGGTTCCCGCACGTCTACGGCCCCATCCCGGTGACGGCGGTCCGGGAGGTCCACGACTTCCCGCCCCGGCCGGACGGCTCGTTCGTCCTGCCGGAAGCCGTCGCGACCCCCTGATCCCGCGAGGCAACCGCTTCGCCGTCTTGCGCGTGCACACCCCGGGGCAGTTTGCTTCGGGGAGGGGGCCGTGCCGTGACGGCGGTGCTGCAGCGGGGACCAGCCGCCGAGCGGGGCGGGGGGAGAGCGGAAGCCGTGGGGGATTTCGCGGAGTTCGTGCGCGCGTCCATGCCGGGGCTTCTGCGTTACGGCCACGCTTTGACGGGAAATCCGCACGACTCCGCCGACCTGGTGCAGTCCGTGCTGGAGAAGGTCGGCTCGCGCTGGGCCGCGGTGCAGCGCAAGGGCGACGACCCGCTCGCGTACGTCCGCCGCGCGATGGCGAACACCCACATCAGCGTCTGGCGCCGTCGCCGCCGGGAGAACCTCGTGGCGGAGATCCCGGACAGCGGTGCCGTGGCACCGGAGCTCAGCAGGCTCGAGAACGAACCTCTCTGGCAGGCCCTGCGCGAACTTCCGCCGCGACAGCGGGCGGTGGTCGTGCTCCGCTACTACGAGAACCTCTCCGAGGCCGAGATCGCGGACGCGCTCGGGATCTCGTGCGGCACGGTGAAGAGCCAGAGCAGCAAGGCGATGGCGAGTCTGCGGGCACGCCTGGGAAGGGACTGACCGGTGGGCGATCTCGACGACGACCTGCGCAGGCTGTTCGGCGACGACCGGCTCGACGTCCACCCGGCGCCGGACGCGACCGACGCCGTGCTGCGCGGTGCGCACCGGCGCCGCCGGCGGCGTGCCGCGACCTCCAGCGCGTTCCTCGTGGTCGCGCTGGTCGGCGTGGGGCTCGGGGCGACCCAGCTCCGCACGCTGTCGCACGACGACCCCGCCGACGAACTGCTGGAGACCGCCACCTCCACCTCCACCGCCTCCACGACCTCGCTGCCGCCGTCGACCAGCACGGTCGCCGCGCCCGGCTCCTCGAGCCGGGCGGCCACCCCGCCGGCCTCCAGCGGCGGCGCCACCACACCTCCGGGCACCGGGACGGGCAAGCCGCGGACGACGACGCCGTCACCACCGCCCCCACCGCCCGCGGAACCGGGCAGGCTCGGCGCGCTGCTGCTCGGGATGTCCGAGGCCGACGCGCTGGCGACCGGCGCGTTGATCGAGCCGAGCAGCCCGGCCGACCAGGAGAACCGGTGCACGGCCTACGCCACCCGGTCGGTGCCCGACAGCGACGCCGTGGTGATCTCACCGGCCAAGGGGATCGTGCGGATCACCCGGCCGAGCACGGCCAAGACGCAGAGGAACGTCGGCGTCGGCTCGACGGTGGCCGAGGTGAAGGCCGCCTACGGCGGCGCCACGCAGAGCGGGACGACCGTGCTCGTGCCGATGGCCGCGTCGCCTTCGTGGTCGTACGTCTTCACGACGAACGGCACCACGGTCACGATGGTCCACATGCGGCTGGCCGCCCACGACTGCCCGACCGCCTGAGAATTCTCCGGGCCACCGTGTCGAGATCCGCGTTGCGGCGTCGTCCCCGTGGTGACAGTGGCCAGGATGGGTCGCAACAGCACCTAGGGAGATTCCAGAGATGGCGAAGTACCTGCTGCTCAAGCACTACCGCGGCGCCCCGGAGCCGGTGAACAACGTGCCGATGGACCAGTGGTCGCCGGACGAGATCACCGCGCACATCGACTACATGAACGCCTTCGCGGACAAGCTCAAGACCACCGGTGAGTTCGTCGACGGTCAGGCTCTCGCGCAGGAGGGTGCCTGGGTCCGCTACGACGGTGAGGGCAGGCCGCCCGTCACCGACGGCCCGTTCGCCGAGACGAAGGACCTGATCGCGGGCTGGATGGTCATCGACGTCGACAGCTACGAGCGCGCGGTGGAGCTCGCCGGTGAGCTGTCGGCGGCACCGGGCAAGGACGGCAAGCCGATCCACGAATGGCTCGAGGTCCGCCCGTTCTACGGCACGCCGCCGACGATCACGGAGTGATGGTGGACGAGGCACTGCTCAGGAGCCTCACCCCGGCCGTGCTCGGCATCCTCGTCCGCCGCGGAGCAGACTTCGCGGCGGCCGAGGACGCCGTGCAGGACGCGCTGGTCGAGGCCGTCCGCGTCTGGCCGGACGACCCGCCGCGCGACCCGAAGGGCTGGCTGGTCACGGCGGCCTGGCGCAAGTTCCTCGACGCCACCAGGGCCGAGAAGGCGCGGCGCCGGCGTGAGGACCTCGTCGACGCCGAACCGGAGCCGGGGCCGGCACCGACGTCCGACGACACGTTGCAGCTCTACTTCCTGTGCGCGCACCCGTCGCTGACGCCGTCGTCGGCCGTCGCGCTCACGCTGCGGGCGGTCGGCGGTCTCACGACGCGCCAGATCGCCCAGGCCTACCTGGTGCCGGAGGCGACGATGGCCCAGCGCATCAGCCGTGCCAAGAAGACGGTCTCCGACGTGCGGTTCGACCAGCCCGGCGACGTCGCCACGGTGCTGCGCGTGCTCTACCTGGTCTTCAACGAGGGCTACTCCGGCGACGTCGACCTGGCCGCCGAGGCCATCCGGCTCACCCGGCAGCTCGCCGCCGTCGTCGACCACCCGGAGGTCGCCGGCCTGCTCGCGCTCATGCTGCTGCACCACGCCCGCCGCGCCTCCCGGACGGTCGGCGGCAGCCTCGTGCCGCTCGCCCAGCAGGACCGCGGGAAGTGGGACACGCGGATGATCGCCGAGGGCGTCGGGGTGCTGCAGGCGGCGCTCGCGCGGGACCGGCTGGGGGAGTTCCAGGCGCAGGCGGCCATCGCGGCGCTGCACGCGGACGCCCCCGTGGCCGAGGAGACCGACTGGGTGCAGATCGTCGAGTGGTACGACGAGCTGCTGGCGCTGACGGACAGCCCCGTCGTCCGGCTCAACCGCGCGGTCGCCGTGGGCGAGGCCGACGGGCCGCGAGCGGGGTTGAAGGCCTTGGCGGAACTGGACGACTCCCTGCCCCGCCATTCGGCCGTCTCGGCTTACCTGCACGAGCGCGACGGCGATCTGCGCACGGCCGCGCGGCTCTACGCCGAAGCGGCGGAGAAAGCGACGAACCTCGCCGAGCGGGAATACCTCACCCGGCAGGCCGCCCGGCTCAACAACTGAAAAGACCTCCCGACCCGGGTGGGTCGGGAGGTCTTTTGTGATCAGGCACTCAACCGTGCGGAGGAAAGTCAGAGCGTGCCGCCCGCGGCGGTCGGAGCGCTGGTGTCGGCGCCTTCGTCGCCCACGCTTTCCCGCGTGAGGAAGGTCTCCACGTAGAACATGTTGCCGTCCGCGCGGTCCATGATCGTGAGCAGCGTCTTCATCGAGGAGACCTCCTCGACCTGCTCCTTGAGGAACCACTGCACGAACTGCTCACCGATGTAGTCGCCCTCCTCGCGGGCGGCCTTGGCGAGGGCCACGATCTGCTCGGTGACCTGCTGCTCCTGGCGCAGTGCCAGGTCGACGAGGTCGCGCGGGGCCTTGAACTCGTTGAACGGCGTCTCGGTGCCGGGAATGACGGCCGGGATGTCGTTGTCCATGAGGAACTTGACGATCATCATCGCGTGGTTGCGCTCTTCGAGGGCCTGCTTGTAGAAGTGCGACGCGAGGCGCGGGAGGTCCTCGTTGTCGAACCACACGGCGAGTGCGACGTACTGCTGCGAAGCGGAGAACTCGTTGCCGACCTGAGCCTGCAGGAGCTCGTGGAACTTCGACTGCTTGGACAGGATCTTCTTCACGTTCGAGGCCATGCGGAGTACGTTAGCCGAGAATGCCGAAATTTGCATTCGAGGAAAAGCTAACCTTTGTTTGGAAAGGGAAACCAAACAAAGGTTAGGCATTCCTAACGATCACACCAATGGCGCGCGGTCGATCGGGCACGACATGCACCGGGGGCCGCCGCGGCCGGAACCCAGCTCCGAACCGGCGATCCGCAGCACCTCGACGCCCGCGTCCTCCAGGCGTGCGTTCGTCTCGACGTTGCGCTCGTAGGCCACGACGAGGCCGGGAGCCACGGCAAGCGTGTTGTTGCCGTCGTCCCACTGCTCGCGCTCGGCGGTGACGGTGTCCAGGCCGGTGTCGATCACACGCAGCCGCTCGATGCCCATGGCCTCCGCCGCCGCCTCCAGGAACGGCACGGGGCCGTCCACGCGCACGCCGCCGTCGCCGTCGGACCGCATCGGATAGGCGGTGAGCGAGTCGCTGATCGCCGGGTACATCACCACGGCGTCGCGGTCGACCATCGTGCAGACGGTGTCGAGGTGCATCGTGGCGCGTTCCTGCTTGATCGGCACCGCCAGCACCGTGTGCGCGAGGCCGTCCGCGAGAGCGGAGCGCGCGAACGACTCGGCGCCGGCCGGGGTGGTGCGCTCGCCGACGCCGATGGCGATGACGCCCGGCGCGAGCAGCAGCACGTCGCCGCCCTCCAGCGGTGCCGAGTGGGCGCCGTACGCGCGGCCCGTGCGGCGGAACCGCGGGTGGTAGGCGTAGATCAGGTCGGTCAGCGTCGTCTCGCGGTCGCGGGCGGGCAGCGCGAGCGAGGTGATGGCCACGCGGTCGCCGACCCAGACCGACGAGTCGCGGGTGAAGAGCAGGTTCGGCAGCGGGTCGACAGCGAAGTCGATCGGCAGGTGCATCTTGCGCACCAGCGACGCGCCCTCGGCGGCCGGCAGCTCCTCGAAGGTCATGCCGGTCATCAGGACCTGGGCGAGCTGCGGGGCCGGCAGCGACGTGAGGTGGCTGCGCAGCGCGTCGGCCAGGTCGATGCCCAGACGGCGCTCGTTGACGGCGCTGTGGATGCCCGCGATGCGCGCGCGGTTGTCCTCCAGCGCCTGCACCAGCACGTCGGCCAGCAGCAGCACCTCGACACCGCGGGAGGTGAGCGTCGCGGCGAACGCGTCGTGCTCCTCCTGGGCGCGGCCGACCCACGGCACGCCGTCGAACAGCAGCTGGTCGTTGTTGCGCGGGGTGAGCCTTTTGAGCTCGTTGCCCGGCCGGTGCAGCAGCACCGTGCGCAGCGGGCCGACCTCGCTGTCCACGCGGGGCGCGGCGTCCGGGAGTGCTTCGGTTTCGGCGATCGTGTGCGCAGTCACCGGTCGAGCGTAACTCCGAACAGCACAAATCGCCGCTCCAGAGCTTCAACAGGCAACGAAACGCGTGTGAATGTCGATCTGAGCAACGAATCGTTAGGGCAACCAGCTGACTTTGCCGCGCAACATTGCGTAGCCCACGAATGCCACGACGTCGAGGATCGTGTGAGCGATCACCAACGGCCACAGGCGCTTCGTCCGCTGCCAGTAGTAGCCGAAGACCAGGCCCATCACGAGGTTGCCGACGAACCCGCCGAAGCCCTGGTAGAGGTGGTACGAGCCGCGCAGGACGGCCGCCGCGACCAGCGCGGTGTACTGCCGCCACCCGAGCTGGCGCAGCCGGGTGATCAGGTACCCGACGACGAGCACCTCCTCCGCCCACGCGTTGCCGGCCGCGGCGAGGACCAGCGCCACGTTCATCCACCACTGGTTGTCCAGGGTGGACGGCTGGACGGCGAGGTTCAGCCCGAGCGTCCAGGCGGCGAAGTAGAACGCGAGCCCCGGGATGCCGATGATCGCGGCCAGCCCGAGCGCGCCGAGCGAGTCGGCGAGCTTGCGGGTGCCGTCGAGCCCGATGACCTTGAGCTTGATCCCCGTGCGCCACAGCAGGTACAGCCCGATGCCGCCCCACGCGGCCAGTTGCAGCACGCCGAGCAGCTGTGCCACGAGGTCCAGCAGGTCGGCACGCGCCTGCGGGACGTTGAGCGCGACGGACTGCTGGTTGAGCGGCGTCGGCTGCAGCAGGCTGTCGACGAGCCGCACGAGGCTGCGCAGGCCCGAGAGCCCGAGCGTCATGCTGAAGACGATCAGCAGTTCGAGCTGGTAACCGCGCTTCTCTTCGGTGCGGATCTCCAGGGCGGTCGAGGTCACCCGCGTGACGCTACCCGCAGGCCCCGCTCACCTCTGTGCGAGGAAAGGGCAGCCCATCAGGCGCCGGAGCTCGGCGGCGAGCTCCGCCGGGGTGCTGACCGACTGGGAGAACGCGATGCGCACGTCGTGGTCGTCGCACTCCGCCTCCACCCGCAGCCGCAGCCCGAACCGGTCGAGTCCGAGCGGCCGCACGCGGCCCGCCCGCAGCTCCTCCGGCAGGTGCCGGGCGAGCTGGCCGACGACGTCGCGGTGCGCGGCCTCCAGGTGCCGCAGCCAGTGGTCCTCGTTGCCGCAGAACGGGTCCGGCGTCGCGCTCGCGAACTGCTCCGGCTGGATCGACGACGTGCTCTCGGCGTCCGCGATCACCATCGAGGCGGGCGTGAGCCGCAGCACGGTGACGCCGTGACCGGCGTCGAGCAGCCGGTGGTCGGGCCGGACGTCGGCGACCGCGAGCACCTCCTCGCGCGCCTCCCGGTCGTCGAGCGCGGAGACCCAGCCGGTGAGCCACAGCAGGCCGCGCACGGGTTCGCGCAACGCCACCGGTGCCTGGTCGGCGATCTCCAGCATCGCCGTCACCTCGGTCCGCGGGGAGTGCCAGAGCTGTCCGACCAGCGGGTGCTCGTCGGGCAGCAGCAGGGTGGTGGAGCCGCACGGGTGGACGTGGTGGAACAGCGGGGTGGTGCGGGACCCGGCCTGGGGGAGCAGGGCGGCGGAGCCGTGGCGGGCCGCGATCGTGCGGGCGCGTTCGGCGGCGTGCGGCGCCGGCGGGCGCTTGGTCCGGGTGTCGGTCACCACTCCACCTCCTCGAAGCTTAGGCAAGCCTAACTTAGCGGTGCTCGGGAAGGGAACAGCCACCTGTACGGTGGACGCGTGGCCGTGCCCAGCAAGCCGTCCACCGAGGGGGCGGCGCTCGACGATCGGTGGACCCGGCACTGCGTGGACCGGGCGAGTCGTCGCGCCCTCATGTGGACGGTTCTCGCGGGTTCGGCTTTCGTGCTCCAGTTCCTCCTGGTCCTGGTGTGGTCGTGGTCCTCGCCGGTGGCGCTGGTGCTGCTCTTCTTCGCCGCGGCCGTGCTGTGGGGGGTCACCCGACGGCGTCCCGTGCGTTTACCGGAAGGTGAACCGTGGCATTTCGCTCATGTGCAGTGGGAGGGAGGGCGTCTGGTCGTGCAGTCTTCACCGCCTCTGTTGCTGACCCTGAGCGTCGATCCCCTGGTGCGTGGCCGGATCGCGCGTCACCGCCGTGCGTGGTTCGTGCCGCCGGACGCCGCCGGGAACACCGTTGTGACGTTCCGCGGCGTGCCGCGCCTGATCCCGGCGCGGGTGACCCGATGACGACCATGGTCGAGAACTGGAGCGACACCTGCCTCGCGCGGGCGGACCGCCGCGCGGTCGGCCACATCCTCTTCTCCCTCGCCGTGCTCGGCCTCGTGCTGCTGATCGGCTGGCTCTGGCTCACCGTCCTGTCGGTGCCGGTGGTGCTCGAACTGGCCGCCCCGGGGTTGCGGCACTTCCTGCAGCGCAGCGGCACGGTCGAGCTGGTCGAGCGGTTCCCGTTCCGCCCGGTGTCGGTGAAGTTCGTGCCGGGCAAGCGGATCGGGCGCCAGGCCTACCTGCGGGTCGCCGACTCGGAGAACGACCTGCGCCTGCCCGAGCTGCCGGAGCGGGCGCGCGTGCTGGTCCGGCACACCGGCCGGATCTGGATCGCCGGACCGGACGAACGCGGCCGCGTCGTGGCGATGACGCGCGGTCTCGCGTTCCTCACCCGCGGACGGGTCATCGACCGCTGACCCACGCCCGGTAGTGCCTCTCGGGCGCGTCGGTGAACGAGACGTGCCGCGGCCGCCAGCCGAGCAGCCGGTGGGCCTTGGCGCTCGACACGAGTTCGTCCTGGTCCGCCGCGACCTGCATGATCCCGCCCGCCTCCGCGGGTTCCAGTCGGATCCCACCGGTGAAGCCCGCCGCGCGCACCGCGACGCGCTGCACCTCCAGCGCGGACAGGCGCTGGTCGTCCGCGATCACGAACACCTCGCCCTCCGGTGCGCGGCCGAGGATGCGGACGTATGCCTCGGCGAGGTCGTCGACGTGCACCCAGCTCCAGCGCTTGGCGGTGTCGCCGTAGAAGACCGGTGCGCCCGCCTCGGCCGCGGCGAACCACTGCGCGGTCATGGAGGTGGTGGCCGGGCCGCCGTAGAGGAAACCGGGCCGCACCACCGTGTGCGCCAGGCCGCTCGCGGCGAGCTCGCGTTCCAGCGCGAACCGGAACCCGATCGGGCTCTCCGGGTTGCCGGGCGTGTTCTCGTCCATGAGCGCCACGCCCGTGCGGCCGTAGGAGGAGATGCCGGTCGTGTAGACGAGGTGACGGCGCCGGCCGTCCCGTTCCTCGGCCGCGGTGATCTCGGCGAACAACGTGCGGTCGGTGCCCACCGGGTCGTCGAGGTCCATCACCAGGTGCACGACCGCGTCGGTGCCGTCGAGGTGGTGACGCCAGGTCTCCGGCTCGGCGAGGGCGCCCCGCACGGGCGTGACCTCGTCGACGACCAGGTTCCCGGCGGTGGACGTGTCGCGGGTGAGGCCGAGGACGGTGTGCCCGGCGCGGGCGAGGGCCGCGGAGACGCGGCGGCCGGTGTAGCCCGTGGCGCCGGTGACGAGGATCTGCATGTTTTCTGGCTCCCTGATCAGGCCGCGAAGAAGCGGGTCAGTGCGTCGGCGGTGGCGGCCGGGTTGTCGGCGGCATAGGTGTGGGCGGCGTCAGGGACGATCTCGGCGCGGACGTCGGTCGCCGCCTCGCGGGCGCCGTTGAGCAGCACGTCGGACGGCAGGCCGTGCTCGCCGTGCAGCACGAGCACCGGGACCTCGACCTTGATGCCGGCACGGGCGTTGCGGCCGTCCTGCGGCACCGTGGCGTAGTGCTCGAACCCGCCGCGCATCCCGCCGGGCCGGGTGAGGGTGCGCAGCAGATCGGCGTGGTCGTCGTCGGTGATGCCGCCGCGGGTCATCTGCCGGTGGAACCAGGACAGGTACCGCTCCTCGCGGCCTTCGACGAGCTCCGCCGCGAACTCGCTCTCGGCGTGGAAGCCGAAGTGCCACAGGTGCGACAGGTGCTCCTCCAGGCCGAAGCCGGGCAGGAAGCACTCGCTGAGCACCAGCCTGGTCACGTCCCGCGGGTACCGCTGGGCCCAGGCGTGGGCGGTCATCGTGCCGACGTCGGTGCCGAGCACGAACGCGTTCCCGGCACCGAGGTGGCGCAGCAGCGCGTGCAGGTCATCGGCCTCGTCCTGCTTGGTCCAGTGCCCGTCGGGGACCGACGAGTCGCCGGAGCCGCGCAGGTCCGGTGCGACGACGCGGAAGCCGCGTGCGGCCAGCAGCGGCAGCAGTGCGCGGAACTCGATCCAGCTGAACGGCCAGCCGTGCACGAGCACGGCCAACGGCCCCTCCCCGCCGATCACGTAGTGCAGCGTGACGCCGTTGACCTCGGCGTACGCGTGTTCGAACCCCTCCGGCGCCGGAGCTGGAGATGTCATGCGATCACCCCTTAGCTTGCTTGCCTAAGCAAGGAACACCCTTCCAGGAGTACAGGAAATTGCTTGGTTGGGCAAGTAAGCTGTGAGCGTGACCGCACTCGCTCCGCTGTCGTCCGACGAAACCCAGCTCTGGCAGAGCCTCGGCCGGTTGGTGCACTCGCTGCCCCGCGCGCTGGAGGACGACATGTCCCGCACCGGCGTGACGATGACCGAGTTCGCCGTGCTGCTGCTGTTGAGCGAGGCACCCGGCCGTCGGCTGCGGATGTCCGCGCTCGCCTCCCGGGCGGGTCTCACCGCGTCCCGCATCACCAGGGTCGTCGACGGGCTGGGCAAGCACGGCCTCGTGCGGAAGGAGCGCCACGGCGAGGACGCGCGCGGAAACGACGCGATCCTGACCGACGAGGGGCTGCGCGTGATGCGCGCGGCCCAGCCGGCTCACCTGGCGAGCGCGCGCAAGCGGGTGCTCGACAAGATCCCGCCCGAGCTGCTGCCCGAGCTGGCCAGGACCGTCACGGCGCTGGCCGACGAGCTGGCCTAACGGCCCGTGGCGATGCCCTCGGCCTCGGCCCACTGCGTGAGGTCGTCCTTGCGCAGGGCGGCCGCCATCAGCTCGGGGAACTTGTCCGGCGTGCAGGCGAACGCGGGCGCGCCCAGCGCGTGCAGCTTCGCCGCCAGCTCGTGGTCGTAGGCCGGGGTGCCGGAGTCGCTGAGCGCCAGCAGGTTCACGACCGTGACACCGCTCGCGACCAGTTCCCGGACGCGGCGCCGCAGCTCGGACTCCGACCCGCCCTCGTAGAGGTCGCTGATGATCACGACGACCGTGTCGGTGGGCCTGCGGACGAGCGTCTGCGCGTAGGCGACCGCGCGGTTGATGTCCGTGCCGCCGCCGAGCTGGGCGCTGAACAGCAGGTCGACCGGGTCGCTGAGCTGGTCGGTCAGGTCCGCGACCTCGGTGTCGAAGACGACGAGCTTCGTCGAGATCGAGCGGATGGACGCGAGGGCCGACCCCAGGACCGCCGCGTGCACCAGCGACTCCGCCATCGAGCCGGACTGGTCGACGAGCAGGACGACGTCCCGCACCGCCGCGGCCCTGCTGCGCCGGCGGTGGCCGATCAGGTCCTCGACGATCACGGTCTTGTGCCGCGGCTGGTAGTTCTTGAGGTTCGCGCGGATCGTGGTCGCCCAGTCCACGTCCGGCAGCTGCGGCCGCCGGGTGCGCCGGGACCGGTCGACGGCGCCGCGGACGGCCTCGACGAGCCGGTCCTGCAGGCGTTTCTCGATGTCCTCGACGACCTTGGCCACCACGGTCCGCGCGGTGTCGCGGGTGCGGGCGGGAATGGCGCGGGAGAGCTGCAGCAGGGTGCTGACGAGGTTCACGTCCGGCTCGACCGACTGCAGCAGTTCGGGTTCGAGCAGCAGCTGCTTGAGCCCCAGCTTCTCGACCGCGTCCCGTTGCATGACCTGCACGACGGACGTGGGGAAGTACTTGCGGACGTCGCCCAGCCAGCGGTGCAGCTGCGGGTTGCTGGCACCGAGACCGGCGCCGCGGTCGCCGCCACCGCCGTAGAGGCCCGTGAGCGCGCTGTCACGCCGTTGGTCGTCGTCTCCGAGCTGAGAGACGTCTTCAGCGCTCGGGCCGAGCAGCAGCCGCCAGCGCCTCAGGCGTTCGTCGGTCATTTGAGCGCCGCCGCCACTTCTTCGGCCGCCCGCACGACGTGAGGGCCGACGATGTCCGCGTCGAGCTTCTCCAGCGCCACGACGCCCACGGACGCCCGCAGGCCGGGAACGCCGCGCACCGGTGCCGCGACGCCGAACGCGTTCGGCTGCAGCTCACCCGCGGAGACGACCCAGATCTCCGCGGGCTGCGAGATGGCCCTGCCGGCCGCCCCGCGGTGCACCGGGTGGCGCGATCCCACCCGGTACGCCACGTGGAAAGCGGTCCACGACGGTTCGACGACGGCGACGGCCTGGGCCTCGCCGCCGTCCGCGACCGTCAGGTGCGCGGTGGCGCCGACCTTCTCGGCGAGCTCGCGCAACGCCGGGTTGGCCGCCATCCGCAGCTGGGGGAGGACGTTGGAGGCGAGGCGCAGCACGCCCAGGCCGAGCCGGACCTTCGACCCCTCCCGGCGCACGAGACCGCGCGCCTGGAGCGGGACGAGGAGCCGGTAGACCGCGGCCCTGGACGCGCCGATGGCCGTGGCGAGCTCCGAGATCGACGGCGCCTCGGACTCCGCCTCAGCGACAGCCTGGAGGAGCGCCAGACCCCGTTCCAGGGTCAGCGAGCTCTCCTTCGTCGCTCCCACCATCACGCGCTCCGAACTGTGCCCACCACCTCGGCGAGACCGACCACGGAGCCGCCTTCACCGGGAGCCGTCGCGGTCAGCCTGACCGTGTCGCCGTCCTCCAGGAAGGACCTCGTGGAGCCGTCGTCGAGCTTGAACGGTTCCTTGCCGCCCCAGCTGAGCTCGAGGAACGAGCCGCGCTCGTGCTTCTCCGGTCCCGAGACCGTGCCGGAGGCGAACAGATCACCCGGGCGCACCGTAGCGCCGTTCACCGTCATGTGGGCCAGCTGTTGCACAAATGACCACGACATCTCCCGGAACGGGGGCCGCGCGACGATCGTGTCGTTCAGCTCCACCGTGATGGTGATGTCCAGGCCCCACGGCTGGTCGCACGTCAGGTAGTCGTGCAGCTTGTTCGGCAGCGGCGGCGTCGGGACGCGGGCGACCGAGAACGCCTCCAGCGGCGTGATCCACGCGCTGATCGACGTGGCGAACGACTTGGCGAGGAACGGGCCCAGCGGCTGGTACTCCCAGGCCTGGATGTCGCGCGCCGACCAGTCGTTGACCAGCGCGACGCCGAAGACGTGCTCGGCGGCCCTGCTGGTGCTCACGTTCGCCGCCCGCGGACCGCCGCAGACGAACCCGACCTCGGCCTCGATGTCGAGGCGCTCGGACGGGCCGAACTTCGGGCCCTCGCTGCCGCGCTTCTGGCCGTTGGGGCGCTTGACGTCGGTGCCCGAGACGTACACCGTGCCCGCGCGGCCGTGGTAGCCGATCGGCAGGTGCGTCCAGTTCGGCGTGAGCGGGTCGCCGTCGGGGCGGAACATGCGGCCGACGTTCTCGGCGTGGTGCCTGCTCGAGTAGAAGTCCACGTAGTCGCCGACGGTGAACGGCAGCTTCGCGGTCTCGATCCCGACGAGCTCGGCGCCCCTGGGGGCGGAGCTCGACCGGACGACCTCCCTCAGCTTGGCGCGCAGCGCGCTCCACACCGGGCGGCCCGCCGCCAGCAGCGGGTCCAGCGAGTCGCCCTGGACGAACTCGCTGCACTTGCCCAGGGCGAGGCTCTTCAGCAGCAGAGCCCGGTCGCCCACGCGGACGGCCACACCGCCGTCGACGACGCCGTAGGGGAGGGTCTGCGGTCCGAACGGCTGGTCTTCGGTGAAGTTCGGGTCGCTGATCCAGCTCACAGCAGTCCAAGCCCCTCGAGGTCGGCGACAGGTTCGGCGAGCGAGCACGAGCCGTAGCTCGCGAACACGCCGCGGACGGCGTGCGCGGCCTGGTCGCTGAGCGCCTTGGCCTCGGCGGTGAGAGCCTCGGCGTCGGTGTTCGCCAGCGCCTCGCGGACGTCCCGGCCGCTGAGGCTGCGGGCCGTGGCGACGAGGAGGTTGAGGAAGCCGTGGTGCGTGAAGCCCTGCTCGTCGGTGTGGCGGACGGCCCTGTGCAGGCCCGCCGTCGCCTTGAACGCGACGCCGCCGCCGCTGACGACGGACAGGAAGTCCGCGACCTCCTCGACGCTCGGGAAGTTCTCCTGCGACAGGCCGCCGCAGCGCAGCTTGGGCCAGCTGCCGTGCTCGATGACCCGGCGGACGCCGTCGAGCCACTCGGCTCCACCGCGGCGGGGTTCGACGACGCGGATGACGTCCTCGGGGACGAACTCCGACACGCGCTCGAGCCACACCTCGTCCACAT
This sequence comes from Lentzea jiangxiensis, assembly GCF_900104175.1. Lineage (GTDB taxonomy): Bacteria > Actinomycetota > Actinomycetes > Mycobacteriales > Pseudonocardiaceae > Lentzea > Lentzea jiangxiensis. The sequence continues at coordinate 46,071 of NZ_FNIX01000014.1, read as the reverse complement.
CGGACGGTGCGGGCATCTCGACCATGCGCAGCGCCAGGAGCTCACTGCGGCTCTCGACGATCGACACGGCCTTCGGCACACCGCCGAGACCCGTGTCGATCACGAGGGAGAGCGCGATCGGCTTCGGGGGCTTGACCTTGATGAGTTCGGTGATCAGTTCGGCGAGGCGGGAGGCCGGGCACAGGAAAAGACCCATGACACCGGACCACTCACCGACCCGTCCGTCGAGGTGACCACGCACCGCGTCGGGCATCGACGCGCTCCCCGGGGGGAACAGCGCGGCATCGTCCACAAGCCTCGCGAGCAGGGGCGGAGTACCGCGCGGACCGGGCGCACGGAGTTCGACAGCGCTTGACACGGCTGACACGCTAGCCGTGTACCGCCAACTGAACAAAGATGTCCGATAGTCGAACGCTTCCGGAGACGTCATGGCCCACTACCGCCAGGTCGGGGAGATCCCCCGAAAGCGCCACACCCAGTTCCGCAAACCGGACGGTGGGCTCTACGCGGAAGAGCTCATGGGGGTCGAGGGGTTCTCGGCCGATTCGGCCCTGCTCTACCACCGGTACCTGCCGACCGCGATCGTCAACGCGGAGACGCTCAAGGACGAGCGCGGCACCGTGGCGCCGAACCTGCCGCTGAAGCCGCGCCACTTCAAGACCACCGACCTGACCTGGGCTTCCGACGAGGTCGACGCGGTGACCGGGCGTCGCCGGCTGTTCCACAACCCGGACGTGACCATCGGTTTCGTGGTGGCCAACGCGCCGTCTCCGCTGTACCGCAACGCTTCCGGTGACGAGCTGCTGTACGTGCAGGGCGGTTCCGGCGTCGTCGAGACGATCTACGGCGCGCTGGAGGTGGGCGACGGCGACTACGTCGTGGTCCCGACCTCCTGCACGTACCGGGTGGTGCCGTCGTCGCCGATGTCGCTGCTGGTGCTGGAGGCGACCGGGCACATCGGGCCGCCGAAGAGGTACCTGTCGAAGGCCGGCCAGTTCCTGGAGCACTCGCCGTACTGCGAGCGCGACATCCGCGGCCCCGAGGAGCCGTTGCTCGTCGAGGGCACCGACGTCGACGTGGTCGTGCGGCACCGCGCGGGGCTCACGAAGTTCACCTACGCCAACCACCCGTTCGACGTAGTGGGCTGGGACGGGCACCTGTACCCGTGGGCGTTCAACATCCGCGACTTCGAACCGATCACCGGCCGCGTGCACCAGCCGCCGCCCGTGCACCAGACGTTCGAGGGCCCGAACTTCGTCGTGTGCTCGTTCTGCCCGCGCAAGGTCGACTACCACCCGCTGGCCGTGCCGGTGCCGTACAACCACGCGAACGTCGACTCGGACGAGCTGATGTTCTACGTCGGCGGCAACTACGAGGCGCGCAAGGGTTCGGGCATCGGCATCGGCTCGATGTCGCTGCACCCCTCGGGCTGCACGCACGGCCCGCAGCCCGGAGCCGTCGAGGCGTCGCTGGGCGTGGACTACTTCGACGAGACCGCGGTCATGGTCGACACGTTCCGGCCGCTGGAACTGGGCGAGGCCGCGGAGGCCTGCGAGGACCCGGCGTACGCGTGGACGTGGGCCCGACGCGGTCCGGCCTGATTTCCTGTCGGGGGTCCTCGCTACTTTGGTCCCGTGAGGACACGAGCCGTTCCGACGCGCTGGCAGGGCCTGGGCAAGGCCCTGCCGGTGCTGTGGGGCCTCTACACGGGCTCGGGCTCCGTGCCGTACCGCGTGTGCGTCGACCTGGCCGCGGGCTCGGCCAAGTGCACGTGCCCGTCCCGCAAGTTCCCCTGCAAGCACGCCGTCTCGCTGCAGGAGCTCGACCTCCCCGACGCCCCGCCGCCCGACTGGGTGCGGGAGTGGACGGCCCGCAGAGCCGCTCGTGAGCTCGACTCCTCACCGGAGGCCGTGGCCAGGCGCCTGCGCGCCCGCGAGAAGACGGCGGCGAACCGCGCCTCGGCGATGTCCTCGGGCATCGACGGCCTGCGCGACTGGCTGCTCGACGTGGCCTCCGCGGGCATCGCGTCCCTGCCCGGCCGCCCGGCGTCGTGGTGGCAGGCGTTCACCGCCCGCATGATCGACGCCCAGGTCCCCGGCGTCGCCGCGGCGGTGGCCGAGATCCAGGAGATCGTCGCCCGCTCGGGTCCCCGCTGGACCTCCGACGTGGCCGACCGCCTGGGCGGCCTGCACCTCCTGTGCTTCGTGCAGCCACGATCGCGCCTGGGCGTCACGATCCCCGAGGAGGCCGTCCGGGCCACCCCGGGCGTGTTCGACCGCTGGGTGGCCCTCCTGCGGCTGGAAACGGACGACGGCCGCGTCCGCACCGTCCGCCAGTGGTGCTGGGGCCGCCGGACGTCGGGCTGGGTGGTCGCGATCCGCCACTCCGCGGTCGGCGCGCCGGTCCCGCTCCTGCCGCACGGCCAGGAGTCCTCCGCGCTCGTGCACCGGTACCCGGACTCGGACCGCGTGGCCCTCGGCGAGTTGGAAGGCTCGCGAACCCCGGACCCGGTGCCCGCCCCGCCGGCGTGGCGCACGGCCCTGGCGGCCCTGGAACCGATGCTGACGGCCGACCCGTGGCAGCGCCTGTTCCCGCTCGGCTGCGCCTCGGTGAGGCTGCACGGGGGCTCTCTGGTCGACCCGTCCGGGCACGGCCTCCCGGTGCGCGACGACACGGGCCTGGACATGGCGCTGGCGCTGAGCGGCGGTGTCCCGTTCGACGCCTGGGGCCTGTGGGACGGGCACGCGCTGCGGCTGGGCGCGGTGTCGATCGACGGCATCCTGGAGGTGGTCGCGTGACCACGCCGCAGCCCGGTGGCGCCCCGCGGCTTCCTCCGGCGCGCTCCCGCGTCGCCCCGCACGTCCCCTTCCCCGGCCGCTCCCACCCCCTGCCGGAGGTGGCGGCGTGAAGGACGACTGGTCCAAGGCCGTCCAAGACCTCCTCATCGGCACCACGAGAGGAGGCGGCGACCCCGCGGTCCTCCTCGCCGACTGTGCCGCCCTGGGCGTGGCCGCGTTCGGCGCCACCCTCCCGCAGGAGGTCCAGGCCGACCCGCTCCCACCGGCCCCGCCCGAGCGGGCCGACTTCCCCAGGCCGGCCGCCAGGGCCGTCCTCGAAGCGATCATGAGCCTCGACGACGAGGTCCTGCTCACCGAGTGGTGCGCCCTCGCCAAGGCCGGCGGCGTCGTGGCCGAGCACCGCATGCTCCCCGCGCTGCTCGCCCTCGGCACGGCCCGTCCCGGCCTGCGCGCCGCCGTGGTCGAGGTGCTGGGCACGAGGGGCCGCTGGCTCGCGGGCACCCGCCCGGGCTGGTCCTGGGCGAGCGGTGCCGCGCCGCTCGTGGACGAGGTGCCGCTGGACGAGGTCCTCGACCTGCCCAGCGCGCAACGGGTCCGCGCGCTGCGCCGCAAGCGCAAGGCCGACCCGGTGGGCGTCGGCGGGTTCATCGCGCGGGAGTTCGCCGCGTCCCGCCGCTCCGCCGACCGCCAGGTGCTGGTCAGCGCCCTCGAGACCGGCCTGGGGCCGCAGGACGAACGGCTGCTCGAAGCGGCCCTCGACGACAACGCGGCGGCCGTCCACGACGAGGCACTCCGGCTCCTGCGCACCCTGGGGCGCACACGTCTCGCCGCCCGCGCGGCCCACCGCCTGCGCCGCGGGCTCCGCCTCACCGCGGACGGGCTCGACGTCCGGCCGGAGGAGCTCTGGACCGCGCAGGCCGACCCGGCGGAGCAGCGCGACCTCATGCGCGACGGGTCCGAGAAGGGCGTGGCGGGGCGCATCCGTGCGGCGGCCGCGAGCGTCCCGCCGTCGTACTGGACCTCGACCCTGCGGGCCGACGACGCCCAGGCCGCCGACGTGCTCCGGCGGGGGCCGTGGGCCGCGGCTCTGCTCAGGGGTGTCGCCGGTCAGCTCTCCGCGGCGAAGGACCCGCGTCCGTGGGCCGTCGCGGCCGCCGAGACGCTGACCGGCATGGAGCAGCTGGAGATGCTGGCAGCACTGCCCGCGAGCGTCGCCGAGCAGGCGGTCGTGGCCGTGTCGAAGAACTGGCACTACGACCTCCTCGACCACGCCTGCGCCCAGCTCCCGGCGCCGTGGTCGCCCGAGACCACCCGCGCGCTGATGCACCGCTACGCCGCGCTGCCCGATCCGCGCTGGCGGGCGGGCCGTCCGCCGTCCGTGCTGCTGGCGCGGGGTGACGCGGACCTGCTCGGGGCGAGCTGGGAGGCTCTGACCCGCCGCTGGCCGGAGAACTCGCTGGAACTGGAGGTCCTCCGCCTCCGCATCCGCCTGCGCGAATCGTTCGCACCACCGCAACCGCCCCGGGAGGCCCCGTGACCGCCGTGCTCAGGCCGACGGCCGAACAGCAGTACGCCGCCGAGCTCGAGGCCGTCGCGGCTCAGGACGACCGGCAGCGGCCACCGAACTGGCGCCTGTCGCCGCAGGCCGTGGTCACGTACGTGCTGGGCGGCACGCTGCCCGACGGCACGGTCGTCACGCCGAAGTACGTCGGCGCGCGCAGGCTGGTCGAGGTCGCGGTGGGCACGCTGGTCACGGACAGGGCGCTGCTGCTCGTCGGTGTGCCGGGCACGGCCAAGTCGTGGCTGTCCGAACACCTCGCGGCGGCGATCACCGGCGACTCGACGCTGGTGGTCCAGGGCACGGCGGGCACGAGCGAGGACCAGGTCCGCTACGGCTGGAACTACGCCCGGCTGATCGCCGAGGGCCCGAGCGAGAACGCCCTGGTGCCGAGCCCGGTCATGAAGGGCATGCAGCAGGGCTCGGTGGTGAGGGTCGAGGAGCTGACCCGCATGCCGTCCGAGGTGCAGGACTCGTTCATCACGGTCCTGAGCGAGAAGTCGCTGCCGGTGCCGGAGCTCAACTCGCAGGTCCAGGCGGTGCCGGGCTTCACGGTCATCGCCACGGCGAACGACAGGGACCGCGGCGTCAACCAGATGTCGTCGGCGCTCGCCCGGCGCTTCAACACCGTCGTGCTGCCGCCTCCCGCGACCGAGGACGCCGAGGTCGAGATCGTCATCACCCGCGCGCGGCAGCTGGGCAAGGCGCTGCAGCTGCCCGCCGAACCGCCCGCGCTCGACGAGGTGCGCCGCGTCGTGCGGATCTTCCGGGAGCTGCGCGGCGGTTCCACCGTGGACGGTCGCACGCAGCTGAAGAAGCCCAGCGGCAGCCTGTCCACCGCGGAGGCGATCTCGGTGATCGCGAACGGCATGGCGCTCGCCGGCCACTTCGGCGACGGCACGCTCGGCGCGGACGAGCTGGCCAGCGGGTTGATCGGGTCGGTGGTCAAGGACAGGGTGTCGGACGCGACGGTGTGGCAGGAGTACCTGGAGACGGTGCTGAAGGAGCGCGCCGAGTGGCGCGACCTCTACCGGGCCTGCCTGGACGCCAGCGGTGACTGAGCCGGATCCCGGGCCGGTCCTGCTCGGCATCCGCCACCACGGCCCCGGCTCGGCCCGGATGGTCAAGCGGGCGCTGGAGGCCGTCCGGCCGGCGCTCGTCCTGATCGAGGGGCCTCCGGAGGCGGACGCCCTCCTCGACCACGTCCACGCCCTGACACCGCCGGTCGCGATCCTGCTGCACGACGAGACCGAGCCGGAGAACGCCGCGTTCTGGCCGTTCGCGGAGTTCTCGCCGGAGTGGCAGGCGCTCAGGTACGCCGCCGAGACCGGTGCCACCGCGCGTTTCTTCGACCTGCCCGCGGCTGCCTCGATCGGTGACGACGGCCCGAGCGGGAACGTCGACCCCATCGGCCTGCTCGCCGAGGCGGCGGGCTTCGACGACCCCGAACGCTGGTGGGAGGACGTCGTCGAGCACAGCGCCTCCGATCCGCTCGACCTCGCGAACGCCATCGCCGAGGCGATGGTGGCCGTCCGCGAGGAGTTCGAGGACGAGGTGGGGGAGCGCACGCTCCGGCGGGAAGCGTTCATGCGCCAGACGATCCGCAAGGCGCGCAAGGAAACCGACGGCCCGATCGTCGTCATCTGCGGTGCGTGGCACGTTCCCGCCCTGCTGACCACACCGACGGCCGCGAGCGACACCGCGTTGCTGAAAGGCCTGCGCCGCCGCAGGATCTCCGGCACCTGGGTGCCGTGGAGCCACGGCCAGCTCGCCGCCGAGTCCGGCTACGGCGCGGGTGTCGACTCGCCGGGCTGGTACGCGCACCTCTGGCAGCACCAGCAGGACGTGGTCCCGCGCTGGTTCGCCAAAGCCGCCGCCGTGCTCAGGGAAGAAGACCTGCCGGCCTCGACCGCGAGCGCCGTGGAGGCCGTCCGCCTCGCGGAAACCCTTGCCGCGCTGAGGGAACGCCCCAGTGCGGGCCTGAGCGAGGTCAACGAGGCCGCGCTCGCCGTCCTGTGCGGCGGCGAGGAGATCCACCTCCAGCTCGTCCACCGCAAGCTCGTCGTCGGCGAACGCCTGGGCGAGGTGGGGGAGGCCGTCCCGCGATCGCCGTTGGCTGCGGATCTCCAACGCCTGCAACGGAAACTGCGCCTGCCCGCGGACGTCCAGCCCAAGCAGCTCAAACTGGACCTCCGCAAGGACACCGACCGCGAACGGTCGAAACTCCTGCAGCGCCTGGAAGTTCTCGGCGTCCCTTGGGGCAGGCCGGACCGGTCCAACTCCCTCGGCACGTTCGCCGAGGTGTGGCAGCTGCGCTGGGACCCGGTCTTCGCGGTCTCGGTCGCCGTCGCCGCCCGCCACGGCACGACCGTCCACACCGCCGCCGAGAACGTCCTCGTCCAGTCCGCGAAGGACGCCAAGCGGGTCGCCGACGCCGCCGCGACCCTGACCAGGTCGGTGGGCTGCGAGCTGCCCAAGGCCGTCGCCGGGGCCCGCGGGGCGCTCGACCGCTGCGCCGCCCTGGCCACCGACGCCCTCGAACTGCTCGCCGCCCTCCCGGACCTGGCCAGGACCGTGCGCTACGGGTCGGTCCGCGGCACCGACCCGGAACTGCTGCGCGTGGCCCTGCACGGCCTGCTGACGCGAGGGGCCGTCGGTCTGCCCCTCGCCTGCCGCAACGTCGACGACGAAACGGCCGAGAACGCGCTCGCCACCATCGACGGAGCCCACGAGGCCACCCGTCTCGCCGCGGACGACGACCACCAGAAGACCTGGTGGCGGGCCCTGCACGCCCTGGTCAAGGCCGAGGCGCACGGCCTCCCGACCGGCAGGGCCACCCGCCTGCTCTGGGAAGCGGGCGAGCTGACCAGCGACGACGTGGCCGCCCGCCTGCACCGCAACGTCGCCACGGCGTTCGTCGCGGGCTTCCTCCGGGGCTCGGCGACGCTGCTGGCCGCCGATCCGCGCCTCTTCGGCCTCATCGACGAGTGGCTGAGCGGCCTGCGGGGCGAGGCGTTCGACGACGCCCTGCCCCTGCTGCGCCGCGCCATCACCGACTTCACCCCCGCCGAACGACGCCTGCTCGGCGAACGGGTCGTGGCCGGTGAGACCCCCACCCCGGCCGCCGGCGACGAATGGGACCCAGACATCGCGCAACGGCTCGCCGCGCACGTCCGAGGCCTCATGGCCGGAGTTTCACGTCCTTCCGATCCGGTGATCCCAGAGGTGTGACCGCACCTGACGAAGACCGCGCGACCGTGTTGGACGAAGAACGCCCCGTCGGCCGGGACGAGGACAGCGCCGTGGTGCCGGACGCGGCGCGCCCCGTCCCCGTGGACGACGAGCGTTCCGCCGAGGTGGACGACGTGCAGCCCGGCGCGCCGGACGGAACAGACCCCGTCGTGCCTTCGGGCGAGCGCACCACCGCAGCCGCGGACGGCAGCGACCTCGTCCCGCCCGACGAGAGCCGCCTCGAAGAGTCGCAGCAGCTCATCGACGAGGCCAAGAAGATCGCTCGCGATCTGCGCGAAGAGGTCCCGGACACCGCGCCGGAGCCTCCCCGCGAAGTGGGCTCCCCGGCCAACTGAGGCGAGCTGCCCACCGGCAGCACCTCAACCATCCCCGATGGCGGGCAAGCCCCTGAACAGGGCGGGTTGCCCGCCGTCCGGACTAGAGCGACCAGGGCGGCGTGATCGTCCGCCCGTCCGCCAGCGTGCCCCGGATCCCCACCGAGGTGGCGACCAGCACGCGCGCCGGCCCTCCCGTCAGCGACAGCTCGGTGTCCGGCGGCACCACCACGGCGTCGCCGGTCCCGGCGGTCTGCCCCTGGATCGTCACCGATCCGGACAGCACGTAGAACACCTCCTCCTTCGACGCGCGGTGCGGCGTGCCGTCCCCGCCCTCCGGCACGTCGACGGTCCACAGAGCGATCTCGGTGCTGCCGCGTGACGGCACGGCCAGCGACCTGAACTCGAACCCGCCGAACGAGTGCGTGACGGCGGACTCTCCCGTGACCAGCAAGACGACCTCCAAAGTAGTCAACCAAGTTGTCCAAACTTACAATAAGGTCAACCTGGTTGTCTACATCGGAGGAGCAGCGGTGGAACCGGTGCCCGTGCTGCTGGCGATGACGTACCGCGCCCTGGGCGACCAGTTCCACGACCGGCTCCGGCAGATCGGTCTCGAACCGCTGCGGCCGGCCCACGGCTACGTCTTCCGGTTCCTCGAGGAGAAGCGGGCCACGACCGTCGACATCGGACAGCACCTCGGCGTCACGAAGCAGGCCGCGGCGAAGATCGCCAACGAGCTCGACGAGTGGGGCTACGTGCTGAAAGAACCGCATCCGACGGACAAGCGCGCCCAGTACGTCACGCTCACCACGAAGGGTCGCGACTACCTGAAGCTGGCCGACAACCTCTGGTCCGACCTCGAAGCGGAGATGGCCGAGGCGATCGGCGCGGACACGCTCGCCACCGTCAAGCAGGGCCTCGCCGCGTACCTGCGGCACGTCCGCGGCGAGGACCGGCCGGGGCTCCGCCCGATCTGGTGACCAGGCAGAACGCCAGGTGGAAGCCCGTCAGAACACCTGCGTCAGCGCGACCACGGCGAACACCGCGAAGAGCACCCCGGCCACCCGCTGGATCCAGTGCGTCGGCAGGCGACCGGCGAGCTTGCGCCCCACGAGCACGGCGAGCCCGGCCACGGCGACCAGTGCCAGCCAGGCGCCCAGGCCGACGGCCAGCGGTTCGCCGTAGCGGGCCGTGATGCCGGCCGTCGCGAGCTGCGAGGCGTCGCCCCACTCCGCCGCGAACAGCACGCCGAACGACGTCAGGGTGGCGCGCCAGAACGGCACGACCGCGCGGGTCCCCGCCTCGTCCGCTGAGTCCCCGTCCTGCGAGAACCCCTCCTTGAGCAGCATGAACGCGCCCACGCCGAACAGCACGGCGACCACGGCCGCCACCACGCGGTCGGGCAGCAGGGTCAGGGCCGAGCCGAACGCGGCCGCGACGACGCTCTGCACGGCGAAGGCCGCGACGACGCCGACGAACACCGGCAACGCGCGGTAGCGGGTGGTCAGCACCAGGGTCGCGACCATGGTCTTGTCGGGCAGCTCGACGAGGAACACCACCGCGAAAGCGGTGATGAACGCGAGCAATGATGTGGCCACGAGGTCCTCCACGTCCGAATACGAGCCCGGACGGAGGCGCGACAGACCCCGACCAGGCGTGTTGCAACCTGGCCGGAGGTCTCGTTCGCCCGCGAAAGACGGGTGTGGGACCGGGGCCGCTCGAAGGCGGACCAGTATGTCGATCACCACGCCACCGGCTGGAAGCTCCGGTGGGAACTACTCCCCTCTGGCGCGGCCATCGTAACCGACGCAGGTCACGTGCAAGGCGTGACCTCCCGCACGGGACCTTGGTCCCGAGCTGGGACGGGACCGTCGTACCTGATGACGGCCATGATCCACACCTAGGCTCGGAGACGTGGAAGTACTCGAGCTCGCGCGGTGGCAGTTCGGCATCACCACCGTCTACCACTTTCTGATGGTGCCGCTGACGATCGGCCTGTCGCTGCTGGTGGCGGCGATGCAGACCGCGTGGGTGCGCACGGGCGACGAGCGCTATTACAAGATGACGAAGTTCTGGGGGAAGCTCCTCCTGATCAACTTCGCCATGGGCGTCGTCACGGGCATCGTGCAGGAGTTCCAGTTCGGCATGGCCTGGAGCGCCTACTCGCGGTTCGTCGGCGACGTGTTCGGCGCGCCGCTCGCGATGGAGGGGATCGTCGCCTTCTTCGTCGAGTCGACCTTCCTCGGCCTGTGGATCTTCGGCTGGGACAAGCTGCCGAAGAAGGCCCACCTCGCCTGCGCCTGGGCGTTCAGCCTCGCCACGATGGCGAGCGCCTACTTCATCCTCGCCGCCAACTCGTGGATGCAGCACCCGGTCGGCATCGTGATGGACGAGGGACGGCCGCGGCTCACCTCGATCTGGGCCGTGCTGACCAACAACACGGTGCTCGCCGCCTTCCCGCACACCATCGCGGGCGCGTTCGCCGTGGCCGGCGCGTTCCTCGTGGGCATCGCCGCCTGGCACCTGTACCGCAGGTCGCAGGACGAGAGCGTCTGGCGCGGCTCGCTCAAGCTCGGCACCTGGGTCGGCGTGGTCGCGTTCGGCGCCCTGAGCATCAGCGGTGACCTGCAGGGCAAGCTGATGTTCGAGCAGCAGCCGATGAAGATGGCCGCCGCGGAAGCGTTGTGCCACACCGAACAGCCGGCGAGCTTCAGCGTCTTCGCGATCGGCGACGTCACGCGGCCCGACTGCGAGAACGTCAAGAGCATCACGGTGCCCGCACTGCTGAGTTTCCTGGCGCACAACGACTTCAGCAGCGAGGTCAAGGGCATCCAGGACCTGGTCCCGATGTACCAGGAGAAGTACGGCGAGTTCTACCCCGTCGACGAACGGCTGGGCGAGCTCAGCGGCAAGCCGATCGACTACGTGCCCGCGCTTCCCGTGACGTACTGGGGTTTCCGGTTGATGATCGGGTTCGGTGCCGTCTCGGCCGGCCTCGGGGTGTTCATGCTCTGGTTGACGCGCAGGAACCGGACGCCCACCGGATGGTGGTTCCCGGCTCTCGGCCTCGCCGGCATCGCGGCTCCCTTCCTGGCCAACAGCGCGGGCTGGATCTTCACCGAGATGGGCAGGCAGCCGTTCGTCGTGGTGCCCAACCCGTCCGGTGTGGACGGTGTCTGGATGTTCACCGCGCAGGCGGTCTCGAACAGCACCCCCGGCGAGATCCTGACCTCGCTCATCGCGCTCACCGCGGTCTACAGCGTGCTGGCGGTCGTGGAGTTCCACCTGATCCGCAAGTACGTCCGGGGCGGCATCCCAGGCGTGCTGCCCCAGAAGACCGACGACGGCGCCCTGGCGTTCGCGTACTAGGGGAGAGGCGACGTGGAAACGCTCTGGTTCGTGCTCATCGCCGTGCTGTGGCTCGGCTACCTGTTCCTCGAAGGTTTCGACTTCGGCGTCGGCATGCTGCTGCCCGTCCTGGGCCGCGACAACACCGAACGCCGGGTCATGATCAACACCATCGGGCCGGTCTGGGACGGCAACGAGGTGTGGCTCATCGTCGCGATCGGTGCCACGTTCGCGGCCTTCCCCGGCTGGTATGCGGCGCTTCTGAGCGCCGCGTACCTGCCACTGACGTTGTTCCTCATCGCGCTGATCGGCCGCGGGGTCGCGTTCGACTACCGCGGCAAGGTCGACAACCCGCGCTGGCGCAAAGCCTGGGACTCGACCATCGTCGCCGGCTCGTGGATCGCCACGCTCTGCGTCGGCCTGCTGATCTCGACGACGGTGCTCGGCCTGCCGATCGACGCGAACGGTGACCGCGTCGGCTCGCCCTTCGCGGCGATCCGGCTCGACACGGTCATCGGCGCGCTCGCCTTCGCGGGGTACGCGCTGGTGCACGGCGCCGTGTTCACGGCGTTGAAGACCGAGGGCGAGATCCGCGAACGGGCACGCCGGGTCGCGATCACGCTGGCGCCGGTGGCGCTGCTGCCGCTCGTAGCGCTGCTCGCGATCGTCGCCGGGCTCTGGGCAGCCGTGGTCGTGGCGATCCTCGGCCTGGCGATGTGGCGGCTGGTCGCGGACCGCGACGGACAGTCGTTCGCGTTGATGGGCCTGGCGATCGCGGCGACCGTCGCGATCCTGTTCGGCTCGCTCTACCCGAACGTCCTGCCGTCGACGCTGAACGACGCGTGGTCGCTCACGGTCGCCAACACCGCGTCGAGCCCGTACACGTTGAAGGTCATGACTTGGGTGGCGGCGTTCGGCACGCCCGCGGTGCTCGTCTACCAGGGCTGGACCTACTGGGTGTTCCGCAAGCGCATCGGCGTCCGCCACATCCCGGCGGCGCACTGATGAGGCGAGGCCCGCTGGGAGCTCTGCCCCAGCTCTCGAAGAACGCCAGGCGCGCCCTCGCCGGGGTGGGGGCGCTGGCGTTCCTCAACGCCCTGGCGCTCGTCGCCCAGGCGGTCGCGCTGGCGTCGGTGATCACGACGCGCGAAGGTCTCCCGCTGCTGGCCGGGGCGGTCCTGGCGCGCGCCGGTCTGTCGTGGGCGACGGAGAGCGCCGCCGCCCGCGCCGCCGCCGGTGCCAAGGAGGAGCTGCGGACCCAGCTGCTCGCCAAGGCGTTCGAACGCGGTCCCGGCTGGATCGCCGACCGCGGCACGGCCGAGCTGTCGGTGCTCGCCACCAAGGGGCTCGACGCGCTCGACGCCTACTTCACCCGCTACCTGCCCGCGCTGGTCACGGCCGTGGTCGTGCCGCCGCTCGCCGGGGCGTGGATCCTCTTCACCGACTGGCCGTCGGCGGTGCTGATCGCGGTCACCGTGCCGCTGATCCCGGTCTTCGCCGCGCTGATCGGCTGGTACACCGAAAAGCGCGTCCGCAAGGCCGCGGACGTCACCGAACTGCTGTCCGCCCAGCTCCTCGAACTGCTCCGCGCACTCCCGGTGCTGACCGTCTTCGGCCGCGCGAAGCAGCAGGCCGGTGCGGTCCGGCAGATCGGTGAGCAGCACCGCAGGGCCACGATGGGCACGCTCAAGATCGCGTTCCTGAGCGCCCTGGTGCTGGAGATCGCCGCCAGCCTGAGCGTCGCGCTGATCGCGGTCGGCGTCGGCATCCGGCTCGTGCACGGCGACATGACGCTGATGACCGCGCTCGTCGTGCTGATCCTCGCGCCCGAGTGCTACCTGCCGCTGCGGGCGGCCGGTGCCGCCCACCACGCCAGCGAGGACGGCCTGGAGGCGGTCAGGCGCGTCGCCGAGGTCGTCGACCACGAGGACAGGTCGCGCCCGCGCCTGCCCAGCGGTTGTAGGAATGTCAACAATGTGCATGTCGACAACCTGCGCGTGCTGCGGCGCGGCGGGTTCGCGCCGGACGGCCTGAGCTTCAGCGTCCGGCCGGGCGAGGTCTACCGGCTCGAGGGCGCGAGCGGCGCCGGGAAGTCGACGACGTTCCAGGTGCTCCTGGGCTTCCTGGAGCCGACGGACGGCACCGCGTTCGTGGCGGGCGACATCGCCTACGTGCCGCAGAAGCCCGCGTTCGCCGCCGCCACGCCGCGCGCCGAGCTGGAGCTCACGGTTCCCGGAGCGGACGACATCGAGCAGGTCGCCGACGAGGTCGTGGCCGCACATCTGCTCGACCGCCAGATCACGGACCTTTCGACCGGTGAACGCCAACGAGTCGCAGTCGCGCGCGCTCTGCTGAGGGTTCGCCACGGCGCGACGGTGCTGCTGCTCGACGAACCGACTGCACACCTCGACCCGGTGACAAGTCGCAAAGTCGACAAAGCGATCAAGCGAGCCAGCGCCACCGCGGCCGTCGTCCTCGCCTCGCACCGCGACAAGGAGACGACCGAGGACGAGACGTTCGCCAGGGTCGTCACCGAGGAGACCCAGCAAGAGCGGCCGAAGCGCCTGCCGATCCCGTGGAAGGGCGCCGGGCTGGGCGTGCTCGCGGCCGTCGCGGGCATCGCGCTGACCGCGCTCGCCGCCCACCTCATCGCCCGCGCCGCCGAGATGCCCCCGATCCTCACCCTGTCGGTGCTGGTCGTGGGCGTGCGGACGTTCGCGCTGAGCAAGGGTGTGCTCCGGTACGTCGAGCGCCTGGTCACGCACCACGAGGCGTTCAAGCTCGCGACGAACCTGCGGGCTGAGCTGTGGCTACGGCTCGTGCGGACCCAACGGCGTGATGGGCTGCAACGGCTCGTCGAAGACACGGACACGGTTCGCGACCTCGTGCCGCGCGTGCTCGTGCCGCCGGTCGTGGCGATCGGTGCCGGCATCGCGACCACGGTCCTGTTCGCGTTCATCGACCCGGCGGCCGCGCTGACCCTGGGCGGTCTGCTGCTCGTGGCCGGGCTGGCCGCACCGGCCGTCGCCGTCCGGACCGAGCGCCGGGCCAGCACGAAGCTCGCCAGGGGCCGCCGCAAGGTCGCCGGGGACACGATCAACGCGCTCACCGCCGCGCCGGACCTCATCGCGCACGACGCCCACCACCGCCTGCTGGCGCAGCTGCACGCCGAGGACGTCGAACTCGCGCGGGAGACGCGCAGGCAAGCGTTTGGCACGGGCGCCGCCACGGCGATCGTCCTGCTCGCGACCGGTCTGGCCGCCCTGGTCTGCGCCACGACCGGCAACCCGGTGCTCGGCCTGGTCCCGCTCGCCCTGGCCGAACCGCTGGCCGCCCTGCCGCTCGCCGCCCAGCAGCGCAGGGCGCTCCAGGAGGCGAGCGCACGGCTGCAGTTCGACGCCCCGGAAGCTCCGGAGCCGCTGCGCGGCAAGCGCATCCGGCTGGAGAACGTCGACGTCCGCTGGCCCGGCGCGACCGAGCCGACGCTGACCGACCTGCACCTCGACGTCGAACCCGGCACGCACGTCGCGATCGTCGGGCCCTCGGGCAGCGGCAAGTCGACGCTGTTCGCGCTGCTCCTGGGCTTCCTGCAGCCGGAGCGGGGCATCGTCGAGCTGCCGCGCGCCACCTGGTGCCCGCAGGAACCGATGCTGGTCAGCACGACCGTGCGGGAGAACCTGCGGATGTCGGGCCGGCACGACGACGAGGCGTTGAAGGAGGCCCTGCGCAAGGCGTGCCTGCCGGAGTGGGCCGACCGGCTCGACACGGTCATCCGGCCGGACCAGGTGTCAGGCGGCGAGGCGCAACGGCTCGCGCTGGCCAGGGCGTTGCTGCACGACGCCGACGTGGTGCTGCTCGACGAGCCCACCGCGCACCTCGACGAACCGACCGCGCGCAAGCTCCTGGACGAGCTCCGGCGCGACCGCAGGACGATCTTGCACATCACCCACCGCCCCGATGAGGCGGCACGGGCAGACCTCGTGCTGGACCTCGGCACGCCCGCCTACCGTTGAGGACCATGGACCCCTCCCTCGCGCGGCGCGTGCTCGTCGCGTCGACCGAGATCACGTCGGCGGCGCTGGAAGACCCGGAGAACGTGCTGCGGCTCGTGGTGGACGCGGCCGCGGAGATCGCGGACGCCGACCTCGTGCTCGCCATGCTCGCCACCGAGGAGGACGACGGCACGCTGACCGTCGAGGCGTCCAGCGGCGAGCCGGTCGTGGCGACGCTCAGCCCGCGCAGCGCCGCCGCCAAGGCCGCGCGCACGGGCGTCCCGGTGATGGCCGACGACGTGACGAGCGATCCGCGCACGGCCCCGTACGTACCGCACGCGCTCAGGAGCTACGGGCCGTTCGCGGTGGCGCCGTTCGGCACCTCGGACCGCAAGATCGGCGCCCTGGCCGTCTACCGGCGCCGGGACAAGCCGCCGTTCACGCAGGAGACCGTGGACGTGCTGTCGGCGTTCGCGGCCCAGGCAGGCCTCGCCGTCGTGCTCTCCGAGGGCTTCACGGCACGGCAGCGCGTCGCGGTCTACGAGGAGCGCGAACGGATCGCCCGAGACCTGCACGACGTGATCATCCAACGGCTCTACGGCGCCGGCGTGCAGCTCAGCCTGCTGGAACGGCGGCTGGGTGGGAAGCTCGACCACTCGCAGCGCGCCCGGATCAACGAGGCCGTCGACCTGGTCGACGAGACCATCGCCGAGGTCCGCGCGACCGTCCGCAAGCTGCGCAACACCGACCCCGCCGACTCCGCCGACCTGCTCGACTCCATCAAGGCCGAGGCCCGCACGGCCGGCGAGCTGCTCGGCTTCGCGCCACGCCTGCACGTGGCGGGCGACCTCGCGAACGTGCCGCGCAAGCACGCCGACGACGCACGGGCGGCGCTGCGCGAGGCGTTGTCGAACGTCGTGCGGCACTCAGGCGCCACGAACGTCCAGATCGACGTACGGCGCGACGAGAAGCATCTGCTGCTGCGTGTCGCGGACAACGGGTGCGGCATCCCGTCCGGCGTCACCCAACGCGGATTGCGGCACCTCGCGGAACGGGCGAAGGCGGCGAGCGGTGATTTCCGCGTCGCGAGTTCGCCGAACGGGACGACGCTCACCTGGTCCGTCCCCGTTTAGCCACCCAGGCGGCAGCTTGCGTGCGCCGTTCCATGCCGAGTTTGGACAGAACCGACGTCACGTAGTTCTTCACGGTCTTCTCCGCGAGGAACAACCTTTCACCGATTTGGCGGTTTGTCAGGCCCTCGCCGATGAGTTCGAGCACGCGCTGCTCCTGGTCGGTGAGTCCGACCGGGGCCGGGTTGCGCATCCGTTCGAGTACCCGGCTTGTGGTGGCGGGGTCCAGAAGGGACCGTCCTGCCGCGACCTCCCGCACGGCCGTCACGACGTCCTGGCCGCGGACCTGCTTGAGCAGATATCCCGACGCACCGGCCATGATGGCCCCGACGAGCGCCTCCTCGTCGTCGAACGCGGTCAGCACGAGGCAGCGGATGCCGAGGTCCCGCAGTTCGCGGCAGAGGTCGACACCGCTGCCGTCGGGGAGCTGAACGTCCACGACGGCCACATCGGGCGTCGTCCGCCCGGCCCGTGCCACCGCCTCGCCGACGGAACCGGCTTCCGCGATGACGGAGATGTCCTCCTCGTCATCGAGCATCTCGCGCAGTCCTCTGCGCACCACTTCGTGATCGTCAACCAACAAAACGCGCACTGGCACGAATCCACCGTACGTCGAATGGCTGTTCCTGAGCGTGACTCGGATTGAGACAGTTCTTGTCATGGCAGAAGGCTCGGTAAGGCCGATCGAGGAAGCAGATCGCATAGTTGTCGCTCGATTGGTCCTCGAGCTGTGGGGAGCGCACACCTCGGTCGCGCACGGAGAGGTGTTCTTCCCGGCGAGTCTGCCGGGTTTCCTCGTGGAGAAGCAGGGTCACGTGCTGGGGCTGCTGACCTACGCGGTGGCGAACCACCAGTTGGAGATCGTGACGGTCGACGCGCTCAGGCGCGGTCGCGGCGTCGGGACCGCGCTGGTCGACGCCGCGGTGCGGCAGGCCCGCACGCTCGGGTGCAACCGGGTGCGGCTGACGACCACCAACGACAACCTCGACGCGATCCGCTTCTACCAGCGCCGCGGCTTCAAGATCACGGCGCTGAGGCCGGACGCGGTGCGCGAGGCCCGCAAGCTCAAACCCGAGATCCCCGCGGTCGGTGACTTCGGCATCCCCATCACAGATGAGCTCGACCTGGAGAGATGGGTCGCTCCACGGCAGTAGTCCACAGCTGTCCACAACTCTGTCCACAGGGTTGTGCACAACCTGGGCTCAGACGTGCAGCGGGTTGAACGCCTCGTCCCACGCGATGGCGACCTGGTGCGCGCATGTGGACGGGGCGACGCCTCCCACCCCGGTGCCGAGCCCCGGCATCGCGATGGTGCGGACGGCGTCGCGCACCGGCGTGCCGTCCTCCAGCCGGCCTTCGAGCCACAGCCGGAGCACGGCTCGCGCCGCCAGGTACGGGTGGACGGTGTCGACCGGCAGCCGTTCGCCGGGCAGGCGCATGGTCGGCGCGCTGATCATCCAGGCCGGCTCGGTCTCGCCGGTCGCCACGATCTGCGCGTCGCCCACCGGGAGCTCACCGCCGTGCAACGCGAGGACGGCGCTGCGGACGTTGTTCTCGACCTGGGGGAACGCCGTGGCGTAGACGGCGTCGATGCCGCCGCGCATCCAGCCCTGCGAGTTGGCGGGACTCACCACCGCCTGCGCGTGGATGTCCAGAACGGACCCGCGGTGCACCCGCACTCCCGTGCGTCCGTCAGCGACGGCGAGCCAGGCGTTCGCCATCGGTTCGTCGACCGCGCACAACACGAGTTCTGGCGCTAGAGCGGGCACGCCCCAAGCATTCCAGTTCGAACGGCCTCGGCGGAACCCAGGTCCGGCGGTGGTCACAGGCGTGATTTCCACCTCGGTCGCCGCACTACGCTGATCCGATGCCGCGCATTGCGTACTTCGGACCACAGGGCACCTTCACCGAGCAGGCAGCTGTCCGCTTCGGGGCGGACCTCGTGCCGGTGGAGACGATCCAGCTCGCCATCGCGTCCGTGCGCAAGGGCGAGACCGAGTTCGCGTGCGTGCCGATCGAGAACTCCGTCGAGGGCGCCGTTCCCGCGACGCTCGACGCCCTGGTGCGCGACGAACCGGTCGTCGCCGTCGCCGAGACCGTGCTGGACGTCCGGTTCAGCGTCCTGGTCCGGCCGGGCACGACGGAGATCAGGACGATCGCCTCGCACCCGCACGCGCTGGCGCAGGTCCGCGAGTGGATCGCCGCGGAGCTGCCGGGCGTCACCTCGATCGCCACGTCCTCCACCGCCGCTGCCGCCGCCGCCGTGGAGCGCGGCGAGTTCGACGCCGCCGTGACGGCCCCGGTGGCAGTCAACCACTACGCGTTGCAGGAGTACGCGACGGACGTCCTGGACGTGGCCGACGCGCGCACGCGGTTCCTCCTGTTCCGCCAGCCGGGCGCACTGCCGGAGCCGACCGGCGCAGACCGCACGAGCGTCGTCGTGACCACCCCGGACCGCATGGGCGTGCTGTCGGAACTGCTGACCGAGCTGGCTCTGCGTGGGATCAATCTCACCGGTCTCGAATCGCGCCCCACGAAGGGCAAACTGGGGGAGTACCGCTTCTACATCGACGTCGAGGGGCACATCGCAGAGCCGAGGATCGGTGACGCGCTGGCCGCGCTGCACCGACACTCGCGTGAGATCCGGTTCCTCGGGTCCTTCCCGAAGGCCGACCAGAGGCCCGTCGAGGCCCACAACGACGAGTTCGCCGCAGCCGCCACCTGGGTCGATGCTGTCAGAAAGGGCGAGCGCGGGTGAGGTTGCTGCTGGTCAGGCACGGTGAGACGGCGTCGAACATCGAGCGCAAGCTGGACACGGCCATGCCGGGTCCGCCGCTCACCGAACTGGGCCACAAGCAGGCCCGCGAACTCGCCGACTCCCTCGCGTCCGAAGAGGTCGTGGCCGTCTACGCCAGCATCGGCCTGCGCGCCCAGCAGACCGCCGCCCCCACCGCCGAACGCTTCGGCCTGCCCGTGCGGGTCCTCGAAGGCGTCCACGAGATCCAGGTCGGCTCGCTCGAGGGCCGCAACGACGCCGAGGCGTACCGCACGTACCTCGAAACCGTGGTCAGGTGGGCGGAAGGCGAGCTCGACGTGCCGTTCCCCGGCGGCGGCGAGACCGGGCGGCAGGTCCTCGACAGGTTCCTCGCCGCCATCTCCTCGATCGAGCAGGACGGCACCGTCGTCGTCGTGACCCACGGCGGCTCCGGCCGGATGGGCGCGCTGGCGCTGGCGTCGAACGTGCCGGTGGAACTGGCGGAGAACCTGCTGCCGAACACCGGCGTCGTGGTCCTCGAGTCCGGGGGCGACGGCTGGCTGTGCCGGTCCTGGGCGGGCGTGGAGATCTAGGCGGGAAGGGGCCTAGCCCCAGCCCAGCTCGTGCAGCCGCGCGTCGTCCACCCCGAAGTGGTGGGCGATCTCGTGCACCACGGTGATGGTCACCTCCTCCACGACGTCCTCCTCGGTGTCGCAGATGTCGAGGATGGCCTCGCGGTAGATGAAGATGTGGTCGGGCAGGGTGCCGCCGTAGTCGGTGTTGCGCTCGGTCAGCGCGATGCCCTGGTAGAGGCCCAGCAGCGACGGCTCGTCCGGGTTGCGGTCCTCGACGAGCACCACGACGTTGTTCATCGCGTGCAGGAAGTCGGGCGGGACCAGGTCCAGGGCCTCTTCGACGAGCTCGTCGAAACGGGCCCGCGTCATCTCGACGGTCATCGGTTCTCGGTGCTCGTCGTGGGCGTGCTGGACGACGGCTTGTCGGGCTTGTCCGAGTCCGACGGCTTGCCCGCCTCGGAGGACTGCTGGCCGTTGCTCTCGGAGTGCAGCGGGGCGCCGGTCGGCTCGTCCTGGGCCTTGACCGACGTGGTCTGCGGCGGGTTCGAGGTGGTCAGCGGCGCGCCGTTGGGGTTGCGGACGCTGCCCTCCCACGCCACGAGATTGGTGCCCTCGGGGATGGCGCCGATCTTGCAGTTGGCCTTGCGGGAGCCGACGGCCCAGCTCTCCTCGGCCCGCGTGTCCCACGTGACCAGCAGTTTCTTCGCCTTGAGGTCGGCGCCGCCGGTGTAGTCGGCCGCGATCGTGGCGCACTGCTCGGACATCACCTTGTCCTGCTGCTCGGGCGCGACGAAGGGGCCTTCGGGGTGCTGCACCACGCCGACGATCTCGAACGCGTGCGGCTTGGCGCACTCGACCGGGTCGCCCACCGTGTTGTTCTCGGCGAGCGCGACGCAGACGCCCGGGTCGTACACGTTCGACTGGTCCTGGGTCTTCGCGCTGCCGTACGACGGCAGGGCGGCGCCGGACGGGGCCGTGACCTGCAGGCCGCAGCGGAGCTGGCGGTAGCCGCTCGACCAGCGGGTCTCGTCCGGGTTCAGGGTGCTGACGCCGTACTTGCCCTTCGGGTCGAGCTTGCCGGACATGTACGTGGTCGCCGCCTGGGCGCAGTTGTCCTGGGCGATCTTCTCCCAGGCCGCGGCGTCCGGGAACGGCGCTTCCTTCGGGTAGGCGGCTGTGATGTCCGCCGTTCCGGTGACCTCGAACTTGTGCGCGGCCGAGCAGTCGACCTTCTGCGCGTCCGACAGGTCGGGTTTCTCCCAGTTCAGGCACTCGCCGACGCCGGCCTGGTACGCGGCGTTCACCAGCTCGCGCTTGGTGGTGACAGGGGCTCCTGCCAGCACAGACGTGAACGCCGACAACATCAACAGGCCGAACGCGCCCACGAAAGCACCGACCATCACAAGCCGCGTGTCGCGGATGTGACCAGATCGACTCAACCAACCGGCGCTCGGAGACATCTCATCCATGATGCCCGTGCCGTGTGAGACGGCTGTGCGCCGGGTTGGTCGAGTGTTGCTTTTAGGACACTCGTCACCGATTCGGCGTCGTTTCCGACGTCTCGCTAGGTACCTTGCCCGCGGGAGTGGTGATGACTGACAACAACCTGCCAGGACCTGGCCAGCCGACGCCGCAGTCGGGACCGCCCGGTCAGCCGCAACAGCCGCCGCCGTACCAGTCGGCGCCACAGCAGCAGCCCGGGTCGAACCAGCCGGCGCCGCAGAAGCCCGTCAAGGGCGCGGTCCGCCAGCAGCAGGCCGGCGTGACCAAGGCGCGCCAGCCCTCGGTCGCCGAGCAGCGCGCCCGTGCCGCCGCGCTCAAGGCGCAGCAGGAGCGGTTCGCCGCCGAGTCCGCCGCGTTCGAGAAGAAGCGCAAGACGCGCAAGCGCCTGCTCATCGGCGGTGGCGTCACCGTGGGCGTGATCGCGCTGGTCGCGATCTGGTACGCAGCTGCCAGCCCGAAGAACGTCACGGCGCAGTGCACGGACCAGAACAACGTCATCGTCGACGACGACTACTGCTCCGACAACTACTACCGCAGCCACGGCGGCTACTCGAGCGGCGGCTTCATCTACATCGGCGGCAGCTCGTACCGCTACAACTACGGCGGCGCGGGCACCGTCGGGCAGAAGGTCAGCGGCGGCAGCTACACGATCCCGAAGGGCGCGAACGTCACCACCAAGTCGGGCACGTCGGTGCAGCGCGGTGGGTTCGGCGTCAACAGCGGCTCGAAGAGCAGCGGAGGCTGAGCACAGTTGCGTCGTGAAGCCTCACACCCGCGGCCGAACTGGCAGCGGACGGTCTCCGACCAGGGCTTGGTGTTCGGGCTGCCCGCGAAGTACGCGAACGGCGCCGAACGCCCCTACTGGGACGAGTCAGTGCACTACGTGTTCGACATGAGCGAGGTCCTCTCGCTCGAAGCCGACGTCGAGCTCCTCCACTCCATGTGCCTCGACGCGGTCGACAACGTGATCCTCACCGAGCGCTACCGCGACTTCGGCATCGCCGAATGGGTGTGGCCGCACATCGCCGAGTCGTGGCGGCGCCGCGACCCGCACGTCTACGGCCGCTTCGACCTGCGCTACGACGGGTCGGGCCCGGCCAAGATGCTCGAGTACAACGCCGACACCCCCACGTCGCTGCTCGAGGCCGCCTACATCCAGTGGTATTGGAAGGAGGAGGTCTTCCCCGACGACGACCAGTGGAACTCGCTGCACGAGCGCCTGGTCGAGCGCTGGGGCGAGATCGGTGCCAAGCTCCCGTCCGGTGAGCTGCACTTCAGCTGGTCGAGCGCCGACCCCTCCGGTGAAGACCACCTCACGATCGCCTGCCTGCAGGAGACGGCCGCCGAGGCCGGGCTGAACACCGTGGGCATCGCGATGGAGGACATCGGCTGGGACACGCTGCTCAACCGGTTCGTCGACCTCGAAGAAGCCCCCATGGGCACGGTCTTCAAGCTCTACCCGTGGGAGTGGGTGGTCGAGGAGCAGTTCGGCCGCCACGCCGTCGAGGCGCTGCCCGGCACCCTCTGGGTCGAGCCGCTGTGGAAGATGCTGCTCTCCAACAAGGCGCTGCTCGCGATCCTGTGGGAGATGCACCCGGGCCACCCCAACCTGCTCCCCGCCTACCTGAACGACCCCGGCATGCTCACCGAGTACGTGCGCAAGCCGATCCTCGGCCGCGAGGGTGCGAACATCCAGATCGTCGCTCCGGGCTACGAAACGCAGACCGGTGGCGTGTACGGCAAAGAAGGATTCGTCTACCAGCTGTTCGATCCGCTTCCGGACTTCGACGGCTACCGCCCCGCGTTGGGTGCCTGGGTCGTGGGCGACACGTCCGCCGGCCTCGGCATCCGGGAAACGGTCGGTCTGGTGACCGACGATGGCGCGGCGTTCGTGCCGCATCGAATTGTTGAGTGAGACACCGAAAGGGAACAGCACATGACGACCACGCTGCTCGCGTTGGATCCCGGCTTCGGCGCGACCTTGGGTCGGAACATCGGCGCGATCGCGCTGTACGCCGTCGTCGGTCTCGTCCTCATGGTCTTCGGCTTCTACGCGATCGACTGGACGACGCCGGGCAAGTTGTCCGCCCTCGTCCGCAACGGCGCCCCGAACGCCGTCATCGTGACCTCCTCGGGCCTGGTCTCGATGGCGTTCATCGTCGTCATCGCGATCACCAGCTCGGTGGGCAAGCTCGACGAGGGCCTGCTGTCCGCGCTGATCTACGGCCTCGTCGGCATCGTCGTGCAGGTCGCCGCGGTGCGCCTGCTGGAGTACGTGACCAAGCTCGACATCGGCACGATCATCGAGTCCGACCGCTTCGCCCCGGCCTCCGTGGTCGTGGCGGCGGCCCACGTCGCCCTCGGCCTCGTGGTGGCGGTCGCCATCAGCTAGTGGCACGACCGCGGAGGGACCCGGCGCCTCAGGTGCCGGGTCCCTCCGCTTTGGCGTGATCCGTCCGTTGAACAGGCCGAACGGATATCCGGATGAAGCGCGGGCGCGGCGGGGACTACCCTTTTCAGGGTGATTGACCTCAAGGTGTTGCGCGAGAACCCGGAGATCGTGCGCGCTTCGCAGCGCGCCCGTGGCGAGGACGAGGCCGTCGTCGACAGCCTGCTGTCCGCGGACGAGCGCCGGCGTTCCGCCATCTCCCGCGCGGACACCCTGCGCGCCGAGCAGAAGGTGCTCGGCAAGGAGGTCGGCAAGGCCAAGGGCGACGACCGCGCCGCGCTGCTCGTCAAGGCGAAGGACCTGGCCGCCGAGGTCAAGGCCGCCGAGGCCGAGCAGAACGCCACCGCCGAGGAGGTCAACGAGCTCCTGGCCAGGATCCCGAACCTCGTGCACCCGGACGCCCCGGTCGGCGGCGAGGACGACTTCCGCGTGGTCAAGCACGTCGGTGAGCCGCGCCAGTTCGACTTCGAGCCGCTCGACCACCTCGACCTGGGCACCAGGCTCGGCGCGATCGACATGGAACGCGGCGCGAAGGTCGGCGGCTCGCGGTTCTACTTCCTGCGCGGCGTCGGCGCGCAGCTGGAGCTCGCGCTGCTCAACATGGCGGCGGCGCAGGCCACGGCCAACGGCTTCGAGCTCATGATCACGCCGACCCTGGTCCGCCCCGAGATCATGGCGGGCACCGGCTTCCTGGGCGCCCACTCCAGCGAGATCTACCACCTGCCGAACGACGACCTGTACCTCGTCGGCACGTCGGAGGTGCCGCTCGCCGGCTACCACGCCGACGAGATCCTCGACGGCGAACGCCGCTACGCGGGCTGGTCGTCGTGCTACCGCCGCGAGGCCGGCTCGTACGGCAAGGACACCCGCGGCATCATCCGCGTGCACCAGTTCAACAAGGTCGAGATGTTCTCCTACGTCCGCCCCGAGGACGCCGAGGCGGAGCACGCCCGGCTGCTCGGCTGGGAGGAGGAGATGCTCGCCAAGATCGAGGTGCCGTACCGCGTCATCGACACGGCCACCGGCGACCTCGGCACGTCCGCGCACCGCAAGTTCGACTGCGAGGCGTGGGTCCCGACCCAGCAGAAGTACCGCGAGCTGACCTCGACCTCGAACTGCACCACGTTCCAGGCCCGCCGCCTCAACGTCCGCTACCGCGACGAGAACGGCAAGTCGCAGATCGCGGCCACCCTGAACGGCACCCTGGCGACGACCCGCTGGATCGTCGCCATCCTGGAGAACCACCAGCAGGCCGACGGCTCGGTGGTGGTGCCCGAGGCGATGCGCCCGTTCATGGGGGGCCTGGAAGTCCTCCAGCCGAGGTAGTGGTGAGCTCCGGCTGTCGCACCGCGGCAGCCGGAGCCGTCTTCCGGGCGTGCGGCCTCGTGATGAGAGCCCGCCCGAGGTCGATCATCGGCAGCTCCACCCACCGGTACAGCAGGTCCGCCATGACCAGTGCCACCAGCGTGATCACCACGGCCGCCGCCAGCCTCGGCGTGCTGAGCCGCGGGATCGTGTAGATCACCGCGAAGCACGCGATCTCCTGGACCAGGTAGAGCGAGTACGACCGCTCACCCACGAACGCCATCGGCCGCACCGACAGCAGCCACCGCACCGGGCCGCCTCCCAGCGTCGACGTGACGAGCAGGGCGATCGCGACGCCGTACAGCGCGACGGGGATCAGGCCGCCGCTGCCGCCGAACACCGCGTCGATCTCCGCGATGTTCGTCTGGACCAGCGCGGCGACCACGAGCACCGGCAGCGCGGCGAGCGGGTGCGTGAACGGCCGCACGACGGCGAACGCCCCGGGGCTGTGCATCACCAGCGCGAGCAGGCAGCCCAGCAGGATCATGAAGTAGGCGGCGGCGCTGAGGCCGGAGATACCGGAGAAGTGCCCGAACACGGCGAGCACCATGAGGCCGATCGTCATCGGGAGCCGGCGCTTGAGCGTGAACGCGCCCACGGTGAACATCAGCGCGGGCCACACCAGGTAGAACTTCTGCTCGACCCCGAGCGTCCACGACTGGCCGTAGATCTGGCCGGGCATCGCCCACTCGTTGGTGAAGGTCAGGTAGTACGGCAGCAGGTCCGGCAGCCGGTAGGCGGTGAACTCGCCGCGCAGCCACAGGAACGCGACGACGACCAGCAGCACCGCGTAGTACACGGGCAGGATCCGGAACGCCCGCCGCAGGTAGAAGTCGCGCAGCGACAGCTTCCCGGCGCGGCTCTCCTCGCGCAGGGCCAGCGTGGTGATCAGGAAGCCGGACAGCACGAAGAACAGGTGCACGCCGATCCAGCCGTTGAGCCACTTCCAGTTCGGGCCGGCGAAGTGGAAGAAGACGACCATCACGGCGGCGATCGCCCTCATGCCGTCCAGCGCCGGGAACCGCTTCAGCGCCAGGAACTCGGCATGGGTGATCGTGCGCATGCGGAGGTCCCTCTCAGCTCGGCGGTGTCACCAGGTCGGGTGAGTATGCAGCGCTGAGTAGTCGATCTAGCGGCCGGGGTTCACTCCAACGGAGTAATGATCTTGTCGGCGACGTGCCGGGCGATCTCCAGTGACCCCGTCGCGGCCGGAGACGGCGCGTTGAGCACGTGCACCTGCCGTTCCGCCGTCTCGATCAGGAAGTCGTCGACCAGCGACCCGTCCGGCAGCATCGCCTGCGCCCGCACGCCCGCCTCGGCGCGCACGAGGTCGTCCTCGCGCACGGCCGGGACCAGCCGCGCCAGCGAGGCGGCGAACCGCTTGCGCGAGAGCGAGCGGAGAACCTCCTCGGCCCCTGTGCGCGCGTACTTGCGGGCCAGCCGCCAGGTGCCGGGGAAGCGGGCGACGTCGACCACGTCGGCCAGCGAGAAGTCGCGCCACCGGTAGCCCTCGCGGCGCAGCGCCAGCACGGCGTTCGGGCCGCAGTGCACGCTGCCGTCGAGCATCCGGGTGAGGTGCACGCCGAGGAACGGCAGCGTCGGGTCCGGCACCGGGTAGATCAGGCCGCGGACGAGGCCGGTGCGGCGCAGTTCGAAGTACTCGCCGCGGAACGGCACGATGCGGGCCGACGGGGTCAGGCCGGCGAGCCGTGCCACGCGGTCGCTGTGCAGGCCCGCGCAGTTCACCAGCGCGTCCGCCCTGACCACGCCCTGCGGCGTCGCGACCTCCACGCCGCCGGGGACCGACCGGATCGCCAGCGCGGGTGACCGCAGGCGCAGATCGTGCGACGACAGCCTGCCGACCAGCGCGGCGCACACCGCCGGGAAGTCGATGATCGCCGTGCTCTCCACGCGCAACGCCGCCACGCACGACACCTCGGGTTCGTGCTCGCGCGCCCGGGCGGCCGAGATCAGCTTCGCCGGGACGCCGTTGGCCTCGGCCCGTGCCGCGAGGTCGTGCAGGCGGGGGAGTTCGGACTCGGAGGTCGCCACGACGAGCTTGCCGCAGACGTCGACCGGCACGCCGTGCTCGCGGGCGAAGGCGACCATGGACGCGTTGCCCGCGACGGACATCCGCGCCTTGAGCGAGCCGGGCCTGTAGTAGAGGCCGGCGTGCACGACGTTGCTGTTGTGGCCGGTCTGGTGCGCGCCCCAGCCGCGTTCCTTCTCCAGCACCGTCACGCGGGAGCCCCGCGAGGCGAGCTCGTCCGCCACCGCGAGCCCGACGATTCCGCCACCGATCACCACGACATGTCGCACGGTGGACACCGTAGATGTCCTAGCGGCCCAAGATGTCCTAGTGGCCCAGAACGGGCAGAACGTCCGCCGCGATCTCCTCGACCACCGACTCGCTGCCCGCGTACACGCCGTCGTGCCGCGGCCAGTGGGCGACGACGTCGGTGAAGCCCAGCGCGGCCGCCCTGCCGGCGGCGTCCTGGAAGCACTGCGCGCTCGACAGGGAGTACACCGGCGCCGAGTCGAGGTTCAGGAAGCGCTGCACGCGCGTGGTCCTGCCCTCTGTGGCCAAGGTCTCGGTGAACTGCTCCGAGAGCGTCCGCACGCCGCGCCACCACGCCTCGACGTCCTCGGTCGGCGGCCCGGTGGTGACCCAGCCCTGGCCGAACCTCGCGGCGACGCCCATCGCCTTCGGGCCGTTCGCGGCGACCAGGAACGGCAGCCTCGGCCGCTGCACGCAACCGGGTGCGCCGCGGGCCTCCTCCGCCGCGTAGAACTCGCCCCGCCACGACGTGCGGTCCTTGACCAGCAGCTGGTCGAGCAGCTCGACGAACTCGGTGAACCGGGCCGTGCGGTCGCGCGGCAGCGGCGGCTCCTCGCCGAGGACGGTCGTGTCGTACCCGGCGCCACCTGCGCCGACGCCAAGGGTGAAGCGCCCGTCCGACACGTCGTCGAGGGCCAGCAGGTCCCGCGCGAACGGCACGGGGTGGCGGAAGTTGGGGCTCGCGACGAACGTGCCGAGCCGGATGTGCGAGGTGACCATCGCGGCGGCCGTGAGTGTCGGCACCGCGCCGAACCACGGGCCGTCGACCAGGGTGCGCCAGCCGAGGTGGTCGTAGGTCCACGCGTGGTGGAAGCCGTACTCCTCGGCGGCGCGCCACTTGGGTTCGGCCATCCACCACCGGTGTTCGGGAAGGATCACGATTCCAGCGCGCACGGTCGTACGGTAACCAGCTGTTCAGCCGGTACCGAACTCGGACCAGGCACCATGGGGGCGTGGAACAGCCCAGATTGGTCGCATCGGACGTCGACGGCACCCTGCTCACCCCGCCCCCCGGAGACATCGTCACTCCCCGCACGGCCGCGGTCGTCGCCCGCGTGCTGGAGGCGGGCGTGCCGTTCGTCCTGGCCACCGGCAGGCCCCCGCGGTGGGTGCCGCAGATCGCGAAGGCCGCCGGGCTCGACGGCCTCGCGGTGTGCGCGAACGGCGCGGTGCTCTACGACATCGGCCGCGACGAGATCGTCTGGGCGCGCACGCTCGACCCGGTGCAGCTGCACGACATCGCCTCCGCGATCGACAACGCGCTGCCCGGCTGCGCCTTCGCGGTCGAACGCGTGGGCACGGCGGTCGACGACGTCACGTTCGTCGCCGAGATCAGCTACACGCACCCGTGGCCGGAGGGGCCGAACGTGGGCGCGACCCGTGCCGAGACGCTCGGCCACCCGGCGATCAAGCTGCTGGTCAGGCACACGAACATGACCAGCGGCGAGATGGCGGAGGGCATCGGCGGGGTGCTCGGCGACCAGGTCGACGTGACCTGGTCCACGAACAACGGGCTGATCGAGCTGTCCGTGCACGGCGTCACCAAGGCGTCCGGGCTCGCCGACGTGGTCGAACGGTTCGGCGTCACGGCCCAGGACGTGATCGCGTTCGGCGACATGCCCAACGACGTCGAGATGCTCCGGTGGGCCGGTCACGGCGTGGCCATGGCGAACGGGCACGAGGCCGCGCTCGCCGCCGCCGACGAGGTCACCGCGTCCAGCGCCGAGGACGGCGTCGCGATGATCCTCGAACGCTGGTTCTAGCCGACCAGGGGCTTCTGCGGGTCGACCTCGGTCCACCACCGGAAGGCGAGCTCCAGCTCGGCGGGGATCTCACCCGGCAGCTGACCGGCGGCGTAAGCGCTGGTCAGCGCCTCGATCGCGGCGTCGGAGATGCCCGAGCGGCTCATGCCGACCGAGTTGACGCCGTGCACCCGGACCGGGCTGCCGTACGCGCGGGCGAACGGCGGCACGTCCTTCGAGACGGGCGTGCCCATCCCGACCATGGCGCCGGCGCCGATCACGCGGCGCTGGTGCACCGAGGCGTTCATGCCGACGTTGACCTTGTCGCCGATCTGCACGTGCCCGCCGAGCGAGACGCCGGCGGACAGGGTCACGCCCGAGCCGACCAGGCTGTCGTGCGCCACGTACACGCGGTTGAGCAGCCACGAGTCGGCGCCGACGGTCGTCGCGCGGTAGGAGCCCTGGTGGACGGTGCTCAGCTCGCGGACGACGGCCCGCGCACCGATGTGCACGCCCGCGTGGGCCAGCTCGCCGTCCCACGCCCGGTTGTGCTCGGCGGAGGTGATCTCGGGCGGGGTGCCGATCACGCAGCCCGGGCCGATCCACGCCCCGTCCTCGACGACGCACGGGCCGAGCACGACGGCGCCCGGACCGATGGTGATGCCGTCGCCGAGCTCGACACCGTCACCGACGACGGCACTGGGGTGGATGTGGTTGACCACGGGCGTCCGATCAGGAGGTGGGGACAGGCGGTATCGCCCATACGGGTAGCGTGGGGCCCCGCGTGCAGGCCAGAGCACTGTACCGGCCGCGCCGGTGGAGATCCCCGAAGGCGAGAGACTGCTGAATGATCCCGATTACTGTTGTTGACGTCGCTGCCGCCGAGCAGCTGGTGCTCCAAGTGCTGCGCTCGGGAGCCATCGCGCAGGGCCCGATGGTCAAGCGCTTCGAGGACGCCTTCGCGGGCGTCGCCGGAGTTCCGCACGCCGTGGCCGTGAACAACGGGACCACCGCGCTCGTGGCGTCGCTGCAGGTCCTCGACCTGCAGCCGGGTGACGAGGTCATCACCTCGCCGTTCACCTTCGTGGCGACCCTGAACGCCATCCTCGAGGCCGGCGCGACCGCGCGGTTCGCGGACATCCGCGACGACGACTTCAACATCGACGCGGACCAGGTCCGGGCCGCCCTCACCCCGAACACCAAGGTGCTCATGCCCGTGCACCTCTACGGGCAGATGGCGGACATGGGCAAGATCATGCCCCTCGTCCAGGAGCACGGGCTCGCGCTCGTCGAGGACTCCGCCCAGGCCGTCGGCGCCACCTACGAGGGCCGCCCGTCCGGCAGCTTCGGCCTCGGCTGCTTCTCGCTCTACGCGACCAAGAACATCACCACCGCCGAGGGCGGCGTCATCACGACGTCGGACGACACCCTCGCGGACCGGCTGCGCGTGCTGCGCAACCAGGGCATGCGCCAGCGCTACCAGTACGAGGTCGCCGGTCACAACTACCGCATGACCGACATCCACGCGGCGATCGGCATCCCGCAGCTGGAGAACCTCGAGACGATCACGAAGGCGCGCCAGGCCAACGCCGAGACCCTCACCAAGGGCCTCGCGGGCGTCAAGGGCCTGCGGCTGCCGCAGGTGCTGCCGGGCCGCACGCACGTCTGGCACCAGTACACCGTCCTGATCACCGACGACGCCCCGATCAGCCGCGACGAGTTCGCCGCGAAGCTGACCGAGAAGGGCATCGGCAACGGGATCTACTACCCGAAGACGGTCTTCGACTACGACTGCTACCGCGACAACCCGAAGGTCGTCATCTCCGACGTCCCGGTCGCCGAGCGCGTCGCCCGCCAGGCCCTGTCGCTGCCGGTGCACCCGAAGCTGACCGACGCCGAGCTCGACACGATCATCTCGACGGTGCGCGAGGTGCTGGGCGCATGAGCAACCTCCCCCGCATCGCGGTCATCGGCGTCGGCAACATGGGCTCGCTGCACGCCCGCGTGACCGCCCAGTCCGAACGCGCCGAGCTCGCCCTGATCGTCGACCCGCGCGAGGAGATCGGCAAGGCCGCCGCCGAGAAGTTCGAGACGTCGTGGGCGCCCGAGATGGGCGACCTGACCGACATCGACGCGGTCGTCCTCGCCTCCAGCACCGAAAGCCACCACGGCCTCGCGCTGGAGATCCTCGAGAAGAACAAGCCGCTGCTGGTCGAGAAGCCGGTCTGCGCCTCGCTGGAGCAGACCGAGGAGGTCCTGAAGCTCTCCGAGTCGAAGGGCCTGCCGATCATGTGCGGCCTGCTGGAGCGCTACAACCCGGCCGTCATGACCGCTCTCGGCCTGCTGACCGAGCCGGTCTACGTCTCGGCGCAGCGCCACTCCCCGTACGCGCCGCGCATCCTCACCGGCGTGGCGTGGGACCTGCTGGTCCACGACGTCGACCTCGCCATCCAGTGCTTCGGCGGCGCCGAGCCCGAGCGCGTGTCGGCCGGCGTGGCCCAGTTCCACCCGTCGTCGGTGCCGGGCGCGGAGGACGTGGTCGACACGCTGCTCACGTTCCCCTCCGGGGGCATCGCGAGCGTCTCGGCGAGCCGCATCGGCCAGCGCAAGATCCGCTCCCTGACGATCCAGGAGCTGGATCGGTCGATCGAGGTCGACCTGCTGCGCCGCGACGTGACGATCTACAAGCACATCTCGCACGACTCGGACCCGGACGGCCGCGGCTACCGCCAGCAGACCGTCATCGAGATCCCCGAGCTGGTCACGGCACGGGAGCCGCTCGCCACCCAGCTCGACCGGTTCCTCGACCTCGTCGCGGGCAAGCTCGACGCCGACGACGAACGCCGCCGCATCCTCCCCTCGCACCGCGCCGTCGCCGAGGTCAAGGCGAAGTCCGCCGCGGTGACCGGCTGATCCGAGGAACTGACTTCTGATGGGTGCATTCGTCGTTCTGGCGTTCATCCTGCCCGGCCTCGCGGTCGGGCTCGCGCTGCGGCTGAGAGGCTGGACCCTCGCGGCCGCGGCGCCGGTGCTCACGTTCGGCACCGTCGCGCTCGGCACGCTGGTGATCGGCAACCTGGGCATCGCCTGGAACCTGCTGTCCCTGGCGCTGTGGACGGTGGTGCTGGCGGCCGTGGTCGGCGTGGTGACGTGGCTCGTCGCGCGCCGCACCGGCGGCGAGCCGCTGATCGAGGAGCCCCAGCGCTCGCTCGGTGAGAACCTCGTCGTCCTCGGCGGCGTCGTGCTCGGCATGGCGGTCGGCGCCGCGACGTTCCTGCGCGGCATCGGCGGCACGCTCAGCACGGTCAACCAGGACTGGGACGCGCCGTACCACGGCAACGCCATCCGGTGGATCTCCGAGCACGCCACCGCGCTGCCGTCCGCGCTGGCCCAGATCGCGAACCTGCCGGCGGGCACGAAGTACTTCTACCCCAACACCTACCACGCGCTGCTCGCCCCGCTGCTCGACAAGGCGGCGGGCATGCCGGAGCTGCTGAACCTCGCGGCGCTCTCGGTGGTCCTCGCGTGGCCGCTCGGCATCGCCGCGATGGCGCTGGCGTGGCGCATGCCGCCGCTCGGCGCCGCGATCGCCGCCGCCGTGTCGACGTGGTTCACCGCGTTCCCGTACGACTCGCTGTGGCGCGGCCCGTTGTGGCCGTACGTCGCCGGTGTCGCGCTGGTGCCCGCCGTGCTGGCCATCGCCCGCAAGATCCTCACCACGCCCGGCCTCACCGGACCGCTCGGCCTCGCGCTCGCGGTCGCCGGTCTGACCGGCCTGCACACGAGCCTCGTGTTCATCGCGTTCGTGTACCTGCTGATGCTGGCGCTGGCGCTGGCCCTCAGGTTCGAGCCGATCGACTGGCGCGTGAGCTGGAAGCCGCTCGCCATCACGGCGGTGCTCGGGCTCGTCGCGGTGATCCCGGTGATGCTGCCGGCGCTCGTGCAGTCCGCCGGTGTCACCGGCGCGCAGTGGGACGAGTTCGCCTCGCCCGCGGAGGGCGTCGGCCAGACGCTGCTGTTCTCGCCGGTCGCCGCGTTCCCGCAGTGGTTCCTCGGCCTCGCGGCGATCACCGGCATCATCCTGATGATCAAGCACCGGGTCATGCTGTGGGTCGTCGCCGCGTTCGTCGTGGTCGGCGGCATGTACGCCGGCACCGCGTCGCTGAACAACGACCTGATCAACACGCTCAGCGGCCCGTTCTACAACGACGCCTGGCGTTTCGCGGCCCTGATCCCCCTCGCCGGCGCCATCGCCGTGGGCTACTGCGGCTTCACGGTCGCCACGGCGTTGACGGCGAAGCTCGGCTCTCGTGTCAGCCCGCAGCGGGCCGCTTTCGTCGTGCCCGTCGCGTTCGGGCTCGCCGCCGTGCTCGTGCTCGGGTTGCTGGGCAAGGGTGCGTACATCGGGCGCAACGCGGAACGGTTGTCGGAGACCAACAACGAGGGTGCGACGGTCACCAGGGGAGAGCGCGAGGCCTACCAGTGGCTCGCGCGGCACTCGAAGGACCGCCCGGTCGTCAACGACCGGCTGGACGGCTCCGTGTGGATGTACGCGCTCGCCGGCGTGAAGCCCGTGGAGTGGACGTTCTACGGAGCCGACGAGAAGACCAACGCCGGTCGGATCACCTGGCACCTGCAGGACATCGGCAAGGACCCGAACGTCCGCAAGGCCATCAACGCGCTCGGCGTGAAGTACGCCGTCGTCGGCGCGGGCTACGTGCGGCAGAACTCGCGGCCCGCGCCGGGGCTGATGGCCCTGGAACGACTGCCCGAGGTGCGCAAGGTCTACGAGAACCCGCAGGCCACCATCTACGAGTTCGTCGAGCCCGGGACCGGGCAGTCTTCCTGATCTCGGTGGTTTCGCGCCCGGCTGGGGTTTCCCCGGCCGGGCGTTCTGCTTTTCGGGTGCGGGTTGCCGGCTGTCCGGTTGGGTGCGCGCGCCTGGCCTGTGTGGCCGGTCGCCTTGCGTTGGCGAGTGCGGGTCTTGTTCGTCGCAAAGAAAAATGCCCGGCACCCCTGAGGGGCCGGGCATTGTCCTTTGAGGACTCAGACGTAGCCGAGCTGCGTCAGCGTGTCCGCGATGATCTCGCTCGGGTGGTACTTCTCCATGATGGACGGACGGCGCAGGGTCTCGTACTCGCCGAGGAACTTCTCGAGCTTCGAGGTCTCCATGCCGGTCAGCACGATGTTCTGGCCGAGGCCCTGCTTGGTCTCCGTGCGCTCGCGGTGGATCGCGCACGGCATGCCGATGTAGCTGCACTCCTGCTGCAGGCCGCCCGAGTCCGTGACCACGAACTTGGCGCGGGCCAGGATCGGCAGGAACTGCAGGTAGCGCTTCTTCGGGCGCATGATGAAGCGCTCGTCGTCGAAGAGGTGGCCCCAGCCGTGCCGTTCGATGCGCTCCCGCTCCGGCGCGCCGGCCAGGTAGAGCATCGGGGTCTTCTCGCTGGCCTTCTTCAGCAGCTCCAGGGCCTCGCGGAACTTGTCCGTGCGGGACACGAGCTCGAAGCGGTGCAGGGTGGCGAGGCCGAACTCCTCGGGGAGGTCCTCGTCCGTGCTCGAGTTGATCGCCAGGCGCATCGCGTCGATGACGGTGTTCGCGCCGGTGTTCACGACCGCGCCGCGGGCGCCGCGGAGGTTGTCGACCTCGTTCTGCGACGGGGCGAAGTGGACGTCGGTGAACTTCGTCGCGATGCGGCGGTTGAGCTCTTCCGGCAGCGGCGAGAGCAGGCTGCCCGAGCGCATCCCGGCCTCGACGTGGGCGACGCGCGCGCCCAGAAGGCGGCGGGCGATGAGGCTGCCGTACGGGGTCGTGAAGGTGTCGCCGTGCACGACCACCAGGCCGGGCTTGCCGTCCGTGGTGAGGGAGCGGCGCAGCTCCTTGCGCTGGCTCCACGCGGTCTGCGCGACGGAGAGCGCCCAGCCGGGGACCTGCTTCGGGGTCTCCAGGTTGCGGGCCTTGCCCCGCGGCACCAGCCACAGGTCGGGCTCGGGCAGCTGGAGGTCTTCGAGGACGTCGGCGACCTCGTCGAAGTGCTGCGCGGTGAACCACAGCAGCGGCTTCGTGCCGCGGGCGACGAGCGCGTGGTAGACGGGTGCCACCTTGATGAGTTCAGCGGTGGTACCTGCGATGAAGGCGATCACGGGAAGGACCCCTGAGGCTCGGGATCAAAGGACCGCCTGGATACTGTCAGGTGTGACGAGCCGGAGCAAATCCCTCCCCGACGTCCCCAGCCTCAGCATCGTGATCCCGGTCTTCAACGAGCAGGACTGGATCGGCCGCTCGGTCGAGGCGCTGGTGACGTCGCTCGACCGCGCCGGTTGGCCTGCGGAGATCGTGGCGGTCGACGACGGCAGCACGGACGGCACGCCGAAGCGGCTCGTGGAGCTGACCGAGAAGTTCGGCATCACCGTGGTGAGCCAGGAGAACGCGGGCCGGTTCGCCGCGCGCCTGGCGGGCATCCGCGCCGCCACCGGTGAGCGCGTCCTGCTGCTCGACGCCCGCGTCATCATCGAGCCGGACGCCTTCCTGTTCCTGAAGGACCAGTTCCTGCGGCACCCGGAACGCAAGGTGTGGAACGGCCACATCAACGTCAGCACCGACGGCAACCCCTACGGCGGGTTCTGGGCCGGGCTGGTCGCGATCGGCTGGCGGCGCTACATGGCGAACCCGCGCCTGGTGTCGTTCGGCGCCGACGAGTTCGACGTCTACCCCAAGGGCACCGGCTTCTTCTGCGCGCCGCGCGAGCTGCTCGAGGCGGCGGCGCGGTCGTTCGAGTCCCTCTTCGACGACGTGAAGCTCGCCAGCGACGACACGCGCATGCTGCGGTGGATCGCCGAGCAGGAGAACATCCACCTCACGCCGGAGTTCGCGGCCACCTACAACAGCCGCGACTCGTTCAAGAAGTTCGTGAAGCACGCGTACTTCCGCGGCACCACGTTCGTCGACAGCTACCTCGACTCGCCCGGTCCCGCGCGCAACGCGCTGTTCGCCGCGATGGCGGTCGGTGTCGTCGGGCTCGTCATCGCGGCGAAGTTCCCGAAGACGGCGCTCGTGCTCGTCCTGCTGGGCATGGTCGCGGCGGGTGCGGTGGCCCGCAGGGCCGGCGCGTCCCAGGGCCAGGCCCTGGCCGTGTCGAAGCTGCTGCCCGTCTTCGCCGCGAGCTTCGGCTCCGGCGTGGTCCGCGGTCTGTTCCTCGCGCTGAAGAAGGCCTTGTCGAGGTGACCGGGAAGACCGCAGGCCGTTCGCTCGGCACCGTCGGAATCGCGGTGCTGGTCGCGGCGGGGCTGGGCTACCCGATCCTGATCGTGACCGGCCGGGTCCTGTCCGAGGCGGACGCCGCGGTCTTCCTCACGTTCTGGGGTCTCGTCTTCGGCGTCGGCAGCACCCTCGCACCCGTCGAGCAGGAGCTGTCCCGTCTCGCGGCGGTGGCGGACGTGGCGGGCAAGCGCGTCGGCGGGACCGCCGTGCGCACGGTCGCCGTGGCCGCCGCGGCCGTCGGGGTGTTCGGGCTGCTGGTCCTGGTGCCGCCGGTGAGCGAGCGGCTCTTCGGCGAGTACTCCGTGATCGCGCTCGTCGCCCTGGCGTCCGGGCTCGCGTTCGCCGTGCAGTTCGGCACGCGCGGCCTGCTCATCGGCTTCCACGAGGCGAAGTCGTTCGGCGGCCTGGTGGTCACCGAGGCGGCGGTGCGGATCGTGCTGCTCGGCCTCTTCCTCCTGCTCGGCCTGAACGGCGTGGTGCCGCTCGCGGTCGCCGTCGCCGCCGGGTCGTTCGCGTTCCTGCCGTTCGGCCTGCGCGCGCGCAAGCACCTCGACGTGGCCGGTGACGCCGAGCCGTGGGGTGTCGTCGCCCGGCGGATCCTGGTGCTGATGCTCAGCGCCGGCCTCACCGCGTCGGTGCTCACGGGCTACCCGGCGATCGTGAAGCTGTTCGCCACCACGCAGGGGGAGCTGGAGGCGCTCGGCGGCCTGGTCCTCGCGCTGAGCGTGGCCCGCGTGCCGTTGCTGCTGCTGTCCCCGGTGCAGGCGATGGCCGTGCCGACGGTCGTGCGGCTCTCGCAGGACGAGGAGGGGCACGGAAAGCTTCGCGCCCTGTTGGTCAAAGGTTCAGCCGGGGCGTTCGGGCTCGCGGCGGTCGGCGCGGCGCTCGGCTGGCTCATCGGCCCGTGGGTCGTCCAGCTCCTCTTCGGAGCGAAGTTCGACGTCCCCGGCTGGGTCGTGGCCGGTCTGGTGTGGTCATCGGTGCTGCTCGGCGCCGTGATGCTGCTTGCGGCCGTGCTCGTCGCCCGCACCGAGGGCGGCAAGGTGCTCGTGCTGTGGGCGGTGGTCGCGGCGCTCAGCGTGCTCGTGCTGGCGTTCGCGCCCGGTGACCTGGTGTTGCGCGCCGTGCTCGGCCTGGTGGCCGCGCCGACGGCCGGTGCGGTCGTCGCCATGGCTTTCGTGCTGCGGCCTGGTGTCCGTGCTGAAACATCCACTGGCTAGGCTCCTCGACGTGTCTGACTCTGTCGACCTGCGACGAGTGCTCATCGTGCTTCCCGCGTTGAACGAGGAGCACAACATCGAGAAGGTCATCGCCGAGGTGAAGGCCGCGCTGCCGGACGTCGGCGTGCTGGTCGTGGACGACGGTTCCACGGACCAGACCTCGCTGCGTGCCCGGGAGAGCGGCGCCAAGGTCGCGCGCCTCGCGGTCAACCTCGGTGTCGGCGGCGCGATGCGCACCGGGTTCCGCTACGCCGTGCGCAACGGCTTCGACGTCGTGGTCCAGGTGGACTCCGACGGCCAGCACAACCCGGCGCACGTGCCCGAGCTGCTGCGCGAGCTCGACCACGCCGACATCGCCATCGGCGCCCGGTTCGCGGGCAAGGGCGACTACAAGGCCCGCGGCCCGCGCCGCTGGGCCATGAAGCTCTTCGCCGTGGTGATCTCCAAGATCTCCGGCACGAAGCTCACCGACGTCACGTCGGGGTTCAAGGCCGCCGGCCCGCGCGCGGTGCGCCTGTTCGCCGCCCACTACCCGGCGGAGTACCTCGGTGACACGCTGGAGGCGCTCGTCATGGCCGCCAGGGCCGATCTGAAGATCGTCCAGGTGCCCGTGGAGATGCGCGTGCGCGCCGGCGGCACGCCGAGCACGTCGCCCGTGAAGTCCGCCGTCTACCTGCTGCGGGCCACCCTGGCGCTGACGCTCGCGCTCGTTCGCCGCAAGCCCAAGACCGGCTCCTTCGAAGCCGCTTAGGAGGCTCCCGTGTCTGCGTTCCGATTGCTGGCGATTGTGGTCGCGGCGCTCGTTCTCGTCGTCGTGATCGAAATGATGCGACGCCGCAAGCTCCGCGAGAAGTACGCGGGAATGTGGCTGTTCGTCGGCATCGGTGTGGTCTGCCTGGGCGCGATCCCGGGCCTTCCGACCTGGCTGTCGAACCTGACCGGGATCCAGCTCGCGGCCAACTTCCTGTTCGCCGCCGCCGCGTTCACGCTGCTCTTCGTCGTGCTGCAGCTGTCCAGTGAGGTGGGTCACCTCGAAGAAGAGGTGCGCACCACGGTCGAGGAGATCGCCTTGCTGCGTTGCGAGCTGGAAGGCGTGCGCGCTGAGCTGGACAAGCGCATCACGAGCGCCGAAGAACGACTTCTCCGAGCCCAGCCCTGAATTCGGGGCACTCCGGGCATGCAGGTAACCTCGCTTGCCGTGAGCTTCGCAGGTTATGACCTGATCGTCGTCGGTTCCGGATTCTTCGGCCTCACGGTCGCCGAGCGCACCGCGTCCCAGCTGAACAAGCGGGTGCTGGTGCTGGAGCGGCGTGACCACATCGGAGGCAACGCCTACTCGGAGGCAGAGCCCGAGACGGGCATCGAGGTGCACCGCTACGGCGCGCACCTGTTCCACACGTCGAACAAGCGCGTGTGGGACTACGTGAACCAGTTCACCTCGTTCACGAACTACCAGCACCGCGTCTTCGCGATGTACGACGGCCAGGCCTACCAGTTCCCGATGGGTCTGGGCCTGATCTCGCAGTTCGTGGGTCGCTACATGTCGCCCGAGGACGCGAAGGCCTGGGTCGCCGAGCAGGCCTCGGAGATCGACACCAAGGACGCGAAGAACCTCGAGGAGAAGGCCATCTCGCTGGTCGGCCGTCCCCTCTACGAGGCGTTCATCAAGGCCTACACGGCCAAGCAGTGGCAGACGGACCCGAAGGAGCTGCCCGCCGCGGTCATCAGCCGCCTGCCGGTGCGCTACACCTTCGACAACCGCTACTTCAACGACACCTACGAGGGTCTGCCGGTCGACGGCTACACCGCGTGGCTCGAGAAGATGGCGGACCACCCGAACATCGACGTCAAGCTGTCCACGGACTTCTTCGACGTCCGCGAGGAGATCCCCGCCGGCACGCCGATCGTCTACACCGGCCCGGTGGACCGCTACTTCGACTACTCCGAGGGCTGGCTGGGCTGGCGTACGCTCGACTTCGAGCAGGAAGTGCTGCCGATCGGCGACTTCCAGGGCACGTCGGTCATGAACTACAACGATGCGGACGTGCCGTACACGCGCATCCACGAGTTCCGCCACTTCCACCCCGAGCGCGAGTACCCGAGCGACAAGACGGTTATTGTTCGGGAGTTCTCCCGCGCCGCGGAGAAGGACGACGAGCCGTACTACCCGATCAACACGTCCGAGGACCGCGCGAAGCTGGAGCGCTACCGCGAGCTGGCCAAGCAGGAGGCCGCGGAGCGCAACGTGATCTTCGGTGGACGTCTCGGCACGTACAAGTACCTGGACATGCACATGGCGATCGGTTCGGCGCTGAGCGTGTTCGACAACAAGATCGCTCCGCACCTGGCGTCCGGTCAGGCGCTGGACGGGTCGCTGGAGGACTGAATCGCAATGCCGGGCAAGTCCAACCTCGTGGAGCACGAGGCGCCGGAGAAGCTGCTGACGCAGCGCGGCCT
Source organism: Lentzea jiangxiensis (assembly GCF_900104175.1). GTDB lineage: Bacteria > Actinomycetota > Actinomycetes > Mycobacteriales > Pseudonocardiaceae > Lentzea > Lentzea jiangxiensis. The sequence continues at coordinate 6,011 of NZ_FNIX01000014.1, read as the reverse complement.
GTTCGCAGGTCCCTCGCAGATCGTCTCGGAGGACCTGTACGCCGAGGTGAAGCGCGGGATCGCGGAGCGGGAGCGCCACCGCATGGTGGTACACCCGAACGCCACGGTCACGATGAACACCTACTTCGGCCGTTTCCCCGCGTCGTACTGGCAGCGGTGGTGCGTGAGCCCTGAGGTGGAGCTCGAGCTCGAGGTGACCGGCTCCGGCCAGGTCTCCCTCGTCGCCTCGGACTCCGAGGGCGAGACCCGCACGGTCGCCGCGGAGAAGGTCGCCGGCGCGAAGGCGCAGAAGGTGCGCCTCTCCACGAAGATCGACAAGTTCACCGACGGCGGTGGCCTGTGGTTCGACGTGATCACCGGGGACGACTCGCTGGTCGTCGAGGGGGTCCGCTGGACGGTCGCGCCACCGAAGACGGTGCGTCCGACCGCGGTCGTCATCTGCACGTTCAACCGTGTGGACGACTGCCTCAACACGATGGCCGCGCTGGCCTCGGACTCGGAGCCGCTGAAGCTCGTCGACACGATCTACGTCGTCGACCAGGGCACGGACCCCGTCGAGTCGCGTGAGCGGTTCGCCGAGGTCTCGGCCGCGCTGGGCTCGAAGCTGCGCTACATCCGCCAGCCGAACCTCGGTGGTGCCGGCGGCTTCACGCGCGGCCTCTACGAGGTCACCGAGATCAACCACGCGGAGCACGCCAACGTCCTGTTCATGGACGACGACGTGCTGTGCGAGCCCGAGATCGTCATCAGGCTCACCGCGTTCGCGAACCGCACGACGCAGCCGACGATCGTCGGCGGTCAGATGCTCTACCTGCTGCACCCGAACTTCCTGCACGTCGGTGCCGAGTACGCGAACCTCGACACCCTCTCGCCGGGCCAGGTCGTGGAAGGCGCGCTGTTCAACGCCGACCTCACCGGGTACGACGAGGAGACGGGCAAGCGCAACGTCCAGGACAAGCGCGTCGACGCCGGCTACAACGGCTGGTGGTCGTGCCTCATCCCGTCGGAGATCGTGAAGGCGGTCGGCTACCCGCTGCCGCTGTTCTTCCAGTGGGACGACATCGAGTACGGCTACCGCGCCCGTGCGCACGGCTTCGCCACCGTGTCGCTGCCCGGCGCCGGTGTCTGGCACGCGGACTTCCACTGGAAGGACTGGGACGACTGGCACAGGTACTTCAACCTGCGCAACGCCCTGATCACCTCCGCGCTGCACAGCCGCTTCGACCCGAAGATGATCGTGCGCGGCATGGCGAAGCAGTTCGCCACGTACATCCTGGGCATGCAGTACGGCCTCGCCGCCACGCAGCTCAAGGCGGTCGAGGACTTCCTGAAGGGCCCGGACTTCCTGGCGGACGGCGGTGTGCAGGCGGCGGCGGACATCCGCAAGCTGCGCGCCGAGTTCCCGGAGACGGTGCGGCACCCGGCGTCGGAGATCCCCGGTTTCAAGCCGGGCAGCCTGCCGATGATCACCGCCGCGCCGACGCCGAAGCTCATCGCACCGGTGTTCGCCAAGCGCCTCGTGAACCAGCTGCTCGGCAAGTCCGTGCACCAGGCCGGTGCCGTTCCCGCCGGTGACGCCGCGTGGTGGCACGTCTCGCTGTTCAACACGGCGGTCGTGACCGACGCGTCGCAGGAGGGCGTGCGGGTCCGCAAGCGGGACAAGGAACTCGCGGTCCGCCTGTCCAAGCAGGGCGCCAAGCTGTTCCGCGAGCTGTACCGCAGGGCTCCCGAGATCCAGCGCTCCTACAAGGACGCGATGGGGAAGCTCACCAGCCGCGACACCTGGTCGCGGTTGTACGACCTCTGATCCACACAACGTTCTGCACGGGCGGTCCGGATCTTCCGGGCCGCCCGCACTACTGACGGGGGAAGGTCTGTGGACCAGAACTGCGTGCTGCAGCGGGTGATCCTGCCGAGGGACTCCGACCCGCTCGACGTCCGGCCGCTGTACCTGGACGAGCCGGACACCGTGCACTGCCACGTCGCGTCCCGCCGCAGCACCACGGTTCCCCCGTCGGCGAAGGTCTCCTTCGCCACCTACTTCAACGCCTTCCCCGCCTCGTACTGGAAGCGCTGGACGACCGTCGAAGAGGTCGTGCTGCGCCTGTCGGTGCGCGGCAGCGGTCGCATCGACGTGTACCGCTCACGGCCTTCGGGCGACATCATCCACATCGAGGGCCACTACGTCCGCGACGCCGGTGAGTGGGCCGACGTCGAGTTCACCGTGTCGCTCAAGCCGTTCGAGGACGGCGGCTGGATCTGGTTCGACGTCTTCACCGACGACGCGCCGCTCGAGATCCGCGAGGCGGCGTGGACGGTGCGTCAGCCGTTGCCGGAGCAGAAGGTCGCCATCGGCATGACGACCATGCGCCCGGTCGACGCCGTGATCGCGTTGCGCGCGCTGGGCGAGGACGAGGCCGTTCTGAGTGTGCTCACCAAGGTCTTCGTCGCCGACCAGGGTGCCGTGAAGGTCCGCGACACCGAGGGTTTCGCGGAGGCGGCCGCGCTGCTCGGCGACAAGCTCGAGGTCATCGAGCAGGACAACCTCGGTGGCTCCGGCGGCTTCACCCGCGGCATGTTCGAAGCGATCGAGCACAGCGACGCCGACCAGATCATGTTGATGGACGACGACATCCGCCTCGAGCCGGACGCCGTGCTGCGCTCCAACGCGTTCGCCCGCGCCGCCGCCCAGCCCGTGATCGTCGGCAGCCACATGCTGAACCTGCACTCGCGGGCCCGCCTGCACAGCTTCGCGGAGATCGTCGACCTCAACACGTGCTTCTGGCGCGCGGCACCGGGTGCGGTCACCGACCACAACTTCGCCACGGACTCGCTGCGGGAGACCAGGGAACTGCACCCGCGCGTCAACGCCACCTACAACGGCTGGTGGATGTGCCTGTTCCCGCGTGAGGTCGTGCGCCGCAGCGGCTACCCGTTGCCGCTCTTCATCAAGTGGGACGACGCCGAGTACTCGCTGCGCGCCCTGGAGCACGGCTTCCCGACGGTGTCGCTGCCGGGTTCGGCCGTGTGGCACATGCCGTGGACCGACAAGAACGACTCGACGGACTGGCAGGCGTACTTCCACACGCGCAACCGCCTGATCCTCGCCGCGCTGCACAGCCCGTACGACGTGAAGAACGGCATCGTGAAGCACGGCCTGAAGCTCACGCTGCGCCACCTGCTGTCGATGGAGTACTCGACCGTCGCCCTGCAGCAGAAGGCGATCGAGGACTTCCTCGCCGGCCCGTCGTCGTTGTTCGACTCGCTGCGCACCGCACTGCCCGAGGTGCGCAAGCTGCGCGCGGAGTACTCCGACGCGCAGACCCTGCCGTCGGCCCGCGAGTTCCCGCCGCCGACGTTCGACCAGGTGCGCGCCGAGGCCCTGCTGCAGCCCTCGCAGTCGAAGGTCACCACCGCCAAGCGCGCCGCGAAGTCGTTGCTGCACAACCTCAGCAAGCCGGCACCCGACGCCGCGGGCCGCCCGCAGATGAACGTGCCGGCCCTGAGCGCCCGCTGGTTCCTGCTGGGCAACCTCGACAGCGCGACCGTCTCCACCGCCGACGGCACCGCGGTGGCGTTCTACAAGCGCGACCCGCGGGAGTTCCGCGCCCTGGCCAAGCGGGCGGCCCGCAACTACCGCCGCCTCGGCCAGGAGTGGGACCAGCTCAAGCGCGTCTACCGCGACGCCCTGCCGGAACTCACCTCGACGGATTCGTGGCGAAAGGTATTCGAGCGCTGACTGCCCCCTCCTTCCCAAGGCATCCACACGGCCTTGGGAGGGAACCGTGGCGACAACGCTCAGCTTCATCGCGCACCCGGACGACGACCTGCTGTTCATGAACCCGGACATCGCCTGCGACGTCTGGGACGGGAACGACGTCTGGGTCGTGTACCTGACGGCGGGCGACATCCCGCAACGCCCCGGCGCCGCGTACGGCGGAATCCAGTACACGGAGATGCGCCTGGACGGCGCACGCGCCGCCTACGCGCGCACAGCCGGCGTCGCCAACGAGTGGTCGTACGAACAGATGACCTTCGGTGGCCACCCGGTGCCCACGAACAGGCTCGTGGGCACCAACGTGCGAATCGTCTACACGTACGTCCACGCCGCCGCAGGCCCCGAGGACAACTTCGGCGACCTCTGGCGCCTGCTCGCCGTGCCGGGCTTCAGGGCCCAGCCGATCGACGGCCGCCCCTCGTACACCTGCGACGAGTTCACCGGCATGCTCCGCGGCCTGATCGACACCGCCGCCCCGGACCTCATCCGCACGGGCAGCTCCATCGGCCACCGCGAAGGCGACCACGTCGACCACACGGCAGGCGCCATCCTCGTGGCCGACGCGGACACCGACGACGCCCGGCGAACCCTGGTCCGCCGCTTCGAGTACGACGGCTACAAGGTGCTCGGCTTCCCGGAGAACGTCCACGGCTTCCTGCGCGACCAGAAGACCGCGATCTGGGACGCGTACTGGCCGCACGACCCGGAGCTGAACGCCTGGAGCTGGCGCGGGGCGCTGAGCAGGCGGTACCAGCCGGACGGGCGGGTGTTCCACCCCGGCTCGGTGTGGGTGCCGCCCGCGGACTTCGCCAGTTCGGTGGCTTGAGCGCCCTGCGCAGGTACCGCTACGGCGACGACCTAGCCAGACGGCGCCCACAGGTACGGCGACGACCTGGCCAAGGCTGGCAGCCGAGTAGCGGACTTCGCCAGACATCATCAAGGCGACTGTCGTGAAACCTGGCGTCTCCGTCATCCAGACGGTGGCGGAGGAAGCGGTCTCGGACTTCGCCAACAGCCAGGTTCCTGGCCTGGGCGACGCGCTGTCGCTGCTCGGGCCGTCGAAGAAGCGCGGCAACGGAGCCGCGAAGGACGCGGGCCACAGCGGGCGCAACTCGGCTGGCGCGAGCTGCCCGACGCCGTTGAGCCGCAACAGCTTCACCGGGGACACGACCGTCCTGATGGCCGACGGGTCGCGCAAGCCGATCCAGGACATCAGGCTCGGCGACAAGGTGCTCGCGACCAACCCGCTGACGGGTGAGACCGCGGCCAAGGAGGTCACCGACGTTCGGTCATACAAGACCGACGCCACGTTGTACGAGGTTCACGTTGGTACGGACTCGGGTGTCGGCAAGATCGTCGCGACCGATGAGCACCCGTTCTGGGTTACCACGGTCGGCCGCTGGATCGGCACCGAAGACCTCAAGCCCGGGTATCGGTTCCTCACGGCGGACAACCGGCCGGCAACGATGCTCGGCAAGCGGACGTTCGCCGGGTCGAAGCTCGTCTACAACCTGACAGTCGATGGTCTCCACACGTACTTCGTGGGGGCGGCAGGCAGGAAAGCAGCCGCTGCTGACCTGCTTGTCCACAACGAAGATCCAGAAATCTCGATCGCGTCGACGTGCGACATCCCCGGCCTGCAGCGGGCAGTCGACGAAATGACGAGCAAGATGGGCGCCAGGGCGCGGGAGGGAACAACGGTCGGCGGTCTGCTCGTTTCGACGGGGAGTGGGCTCATGGGACTGTACGCAGTGGGTGCAACAGGAGAAATATCTGAAAAGCAGATGAAGTTGGCTGAATAGGGCGACGGCACGTTCCGCATGTACTCGAGGCTTCCGACCAAGAAACGTGCCATTGCCATGGGGGAGCCCCATCTGATCGGCAGAAATCATGCCGAAGGGAAACTGCTCCTAGTGGCGCGTCACGCAACGTTGGCCGGGTAATGGGTCCAGGTGCGGATGGGTGAGTCGGTGGCGAAGCCGGTCTTGGGCTTGGCGCGGGCGTTGCGCCAGCGGATGTAGGCGGCGATCGTGGTGTTCTGTTCGGTGTGGCTGCGATGGTCGGTGCCGTTGAGGGCGAAGTAGCGCAGTGCGGCGAACTCGGCCTCGATCCAGTTCAGCCAGGATCCGTAGGTCGGCAGGAACACCAGCTCGATCTGGTTGCCGGCGGCCCACTTGCGGATGTCGGGGTGGCGGTGCGGGGAGAAGTTGTCCATGACCAGGTACAACTTCTC
>NZ_FNIX01000005.1 GCF_900104175.1 Lentzea jiangxiensis | reverse complement strand
GGCGTGATCTGGCCGGGAACCACGTGGTAGGTCAGGATCTTGGTCAGCAGCGCGTCGTCGGTCTTGAGCTTCTCGATCGTCGCGGCGTCGATCTTCGCGAACGCCGAGTCGACCGGCGCGAACACCGTGAACTCCGCGCCGTTGAGCGTCGAGACCAGGTTCACCTTCGGGTTGAGCTTGCCCGACACCGCGCTCACCAGCGTCGTGAGCAGCGGGTTGTTGCTCGCCGCGGTGGCGACCGGGTCGGCGGCCATGCCCGAGACGGAACCGGCACCGGACGGCACCTGCTTCGCGTAGTCGGCACAACCCGGACCGACGAGGTTCGAGGCCGGATCCGCCATCGCCGACGACGACGGGGCCATCGAGGTCGTCGAGGTAGTGGTGGTGGTGGTGGAGCTGCTGCTGGCCATGTCGCCCGAGCCGCACGCCGCGCCGAACAGGGCGAGCGAGGCGGCGCCGAGGGCCAGGACGGTGTTGCGGACGGTCTTGTTCATGACGGGACATCTCCAAGGGGTGAGTGGAACTTCTGTTGCTCGTGATTCGGCACCGCTCCGAGGGCGGATGGGTGTGGTTATCCTTCTGTTACCAACGGATCCGCGAGCTACGTGCGACCTGCGGTGACGTTCCACCTGGAACCGCAGTCCACTGTGGATCTGGAAGCCGGACCGGCACCGCACCGGCTCGACCCTGCCCGACGACGGCGAACTCCGTTCGCCGTCCGGTGTTCCTGCGGTCAGGCCTCTCAGCGCGGGCTGCGGTGACCGGTCAGCCGGCCACCGACGTGAACACCATCGAGTGCCAGCCGGTGGCACCGTCCGGAATCGGCGCGGCACGCTCGTTGGTCTGCGTGTAGCCGTTGCGGTCGGTGGCACGGCATTCCACGGTGTGGTTGCCCTCCCGCAGATCCAGCTCGATGCGCCACATGCGCCACGTGTCGACGTTGACCTCGGTGGCGAGCGTCGCCTGCTGCCACGGCCCGCCGTCGACCCTGACCTCGACCTCGTCGACGCCCAGGTGCTGGGCCCACGCGATGCCCGCGACGACGAACCTGCCCACCGGCACCCGTTCGAAGGACTTCGGCCGGTCGATCCTGGACATCACCTTGACCGGTGCCTTCTTCGCCCAGCCGCGCTCCGCCCAGTACGGGTCGAACGCGTCGAAGGTGGTGAGTTCCATGTCCACCAGCCACTTCGTCGCGGAGACGTACCCGTAGAGACCGGGAACCACCATCCGGACCGGGAACCCGCGCTCCAGCGGCAACGGCTCACCGTTCATCCCGACGGCCAGCAAGGCGTTCGAGCCGGGTGCCATGATCGAGGCGACCGGCGTGCCGCACGTCCAGCCGTCCACGCTGCGCGTCGCGAGCTGGTCGGCACCGGGCCGCACCCCCGCCTCCCGCAACAGCTCCGCCAGGTCGACCCCGATGAAGTTCGACGTCGAGATGTACGGGCCACCGACCTCGTTGGACACGCACACGAGCGTGATGGTCTTCTCCACCAACGGCCGCCGCAGCAGGTCGTCGTAGGTGAGCACCATCTCGTTGTCCACCATGCCGTGCACCCGCATCCGCCAGTCCTCCGCACGCAGGCGGGGAATGCTGAGCGCGGTGTCCACGCGGTAGAACTTCTCGTTCGGCGTCAGGAACGGCGGGGTGCCCTCGCGCGTGAAGTCGGCGCCGAACGGGATCTCCGGCGCCTTCCGCCCCGGCCGCAGCGTGATGCCGCGCCGGGACGCCTCGACGTCCACCCGCCCGGCGAGGAACTGACCGCCCACCGCCGCGACACCCGCCCCGGCCGCGATCGCCGCCGTGGAGATCAGAAAACGCCGCCTGTCCTGCGCCGGCGCGGCAGCGGGCGCCTGGGCCCACAGCCAGCGGAAAGCGGCGACACCGACGACCAGGCTCGCCAACGGCGCCAGCACCGCCCACGTGGTCGAGGTGGGCCGGGCCAGCACCGCGGCGACCCCGAGCAGCCCGAGCGCGCCGGCGAGGGCGGTGCCCGGCCACGGGCTGCGCCGCGACAGCAGGCCCGCCACCACACCGAGCGCGACGAGCACGACGGCCATGCCCGCGAGCAGCACCACCTTGTCGTTCTCGCCGAACGCGCGGATAGCGAAGTCCTTGACCGGGTGCGGTGTCAGGTCGATCGCGGTGTTGCCGACCGCCAGGAACGGCGAGGCCAGCGGGCTCACGAGTCCCGCGACGAGGTGTCCCGCCGCCAGCGCCGCGGCCACCGACACCAAGCCGATGAGGATGGATCGTGTTGCCTTCACACCTCTGGTTCGGAACGGGCCACCGACCAGATTGGCCCGGTCTCCGATCAGGCGACGACGACCTCCACGCCCGCCGGTGGCGAGGAGGTCGATCGTGGGCCTCGGGCAGAGGCCGGAAGCCGTGTGGAGCGCGTTCGTCACGACCTCCAGCGACCTCGTGGTGGTGAGGAGGCGGGCCGCTCGTGATCAGTCCCGGACAGCTCGAAGGCGCGAGGGCCGTGACCGATTGAGATCGCTTTCTGGCCCCTCCGAGGCCTCCGTGGCTAGGGTCGCCCGCACTGAACCACCTGTGAGCGATGAAGGAGTTTGGCGCTTATGACATCCCCTGCGCGCGCCCTCACCCGGACCGCGCTCGCCGCGGTCGCCGCCGCGGCGTGCGTCGCCGGACCGCTGACCCCGGCGAGCCACGCGGCCGCGGTCGAGCTCCCCCCGGTCGGCGCGGTGCTCGACTACCAGCTCGGCACCGCCTACACCCCGCCCGGCGGCGTGAACCTGGTGACGCGCGACAGCACCGCGTCGCCCGCACCGGGCATCTACACCATCTGCTACGTCAACGGGTTCCAGAGCCAGCCCGGTGACCGCGCCGTCTGGCTGAACCAGCGCGGCCACCTGGTGCTCAAGGACTCCTCCGGCAGGCCGATCACCGACCCGAACTGGCCGGACGAGCTCCTGCTCGACACCTCGACGGCCGCGAAGCGCACCGAGCTCGCCTCGATCATCGGCGCCACGATCGACCGGTGCGCGGCCAAGGGCTTCAAGGCGGTCGAGGTCGACAACCTCGACTCCTACCTGCGCTCCCGCGGCAAGCTGAGCGTGAACAACAACCTCGCCTACGCGAAGCTGCTCGCCGACCGCGCGCACGGCAAGAACCTCGCGATCGGCCAGAAGAACTCCGCCGAGCAGGCCTACCGCGGACGCACCGAGGTCGGGTTCGACTTCGCGGTCTCCGAGGAGTGCCACCGCTGGGAGGAGTGCTCGTCCTATTCGGACGTGTACGGCTCGCACGTGATGGACATCGAGTACACCGACGACCTGCGCGGCACGTTCGAGGACGTCTGCGACGACCCGGACACCCCGGCCACGACGACGTTGCGCGACCGCTACCTGGTCGGGCCGGACGACTCCGAGTACGCGTTCGACCACTGCTGAGCCGGCCGCCGGGGGTGGCGGTGCGCACCGCCACCCCCGGAACTCACGCGCCGGTCAGCACTTCACCCAGTGGTTCGGTGAGGTCTGCCGGATCGCGCTGGTGGTGAAGGTGTTCCACAACCCCAGCGGCTGGTTCGAGCCCAGCGCGTAGGTCTGCCCCAGGTTGGCGTAGGCGCGGCCCGCGACGGTGTGGGCGTAGTTGCTCGCGGTGACGCACTGCGAGGTCGGCGGAGTGGTGGTCGTGGTCGTGGGCGGCGTGGTGGGAGTGCCGCCGGACAGCGCCCTGACCATGTTCACCACGGCCGTCATCTGCGGACCGGTCTTGAGCGGGTACCGCGCGGACTGGTAGCCCCACCAGTCCCAGCAGCCGCGCGGGTTCCCGGTCATCGTGGTGGCCTGCGGGTAGAGCACGATCATGTTGTTGGTGTCGGCGTACTCGTTGAGATAGGCCTTGTCCAGCAACGCGTTGCCGATCAGCCCGAAGTACTGGTAGCACCCGTGCAGGGTCACCATCAGCTTGCAGGGCCCCGTTTCGCACGACCTCGGCACGTACGCGAAGCCCTCGCGACCCATGCTGATCGCCGCCGCGTTGCCGCCCGGCGCGTGGGTGTTCTGGTCGAACTGGACCAGCCTGCCGGACACCGCGGAAGCGGCCGGGTTCACCCGTCCGAAGAGGTGCGTGAGCATCTCCTTCACCGGGTCGGTGGTGCCGCACCTGTTGACGTACGGCGAAGTCGAGGTGCCGCAGGCGTTCGGGCCGATCGGGCTGATCCACGCGTGGCCCGCCGCGGTGGTGTTGTCGTACACGACCCGCGCCCCGAAGTCGCGGTAGTAGGTGGCGAGATCGTCGTTCACCGCCCGGTCGACCGTGTCGTCGGCACTGCCGTGGAAGAGCCACACGGGATCGCCCGACAGGTTCTGCGGTGGGTCGACGGACCCGGCCGAGGCGCGCGTGCGGGTGAGCTGCTCCAGCTCCGCCGGCGTCTTGCGGGCCTGGAAGGTGTCCATGCACGCGAGCAGGGCGGTGTTGAGGTGGTTCTGCGCGCAGTCGTAGGCACCGGCGGAGAAGATGCCCGCGCCCTGGAAGACGCTCGAGTACGCGACGTGGAGCTGGTTCGCCATGAAGCCGCCGGACGACAACCCGCTGACGTAGGTGCCGGTGACGTCGTACTTGGTGAGCGAGCCGGACTGCGGTGGCGGGACGGCCGCCAGCGAGATCGACAGGGATGCGGCGGCCAGGCCGGTGGCGGCCGCCAGAGCCAGGACCACGTTCCTCGGACGCATGTGTTCGCCTCCGTCATTGCAGGCAGGACATGGCTTCCGAGGTTAGGAGCCGGCGAATGGGCAGCACCACGTGTGCGGGCTACACCTCGCCCGGCGCGCGGACGTTGCGCGGCACCATTGCCCCCGCCACCGCAGGACGACTACGGAGGGACCATTCCCAGGTCCTGGGTGTGCGGGGTTCCCGCAGCACCTGTCCCGCGCGACGGGGTTCGTCCGGTCAGCCGAGGTCGTCCATCCGCGCCCGGAGGTCGTCCACGAAGCGGCCGAGCAGCCGCCCGAACGTCTGCTGGTCCTCCTCCGGCCAGTCGGCGATCGCGCCCGTGAACCAGCCGAGCACCGCCTCCAGGTAACGGCCGGCCGCGGCGGCCCCGGAGCCGGTCAGCTCGATCAGGCGCGCGCGCTGGTCGGTCGGATCGGTGACGCGCTGGACGAGGCCGGTGCGTTCGAGGTCGTGCAGGAGCCGCGTGACGTGCGGGCCGACGACCTGCATCCGCGCGGCGATCTCCCCGACCCTCAGGGGCTGCCCGGCCATGCGCAGGGTGATGAGCACCGTCAGGCCAGGTCGTTCCAGGGGTACACCGACCTGCTCCATCGCCCGCTCGACCAGCTGGCTGCGGTTGAGCACGGTGCCCAGCTGCATGAGGTGCGGCAGCAGCGCTGCGGGGTTCAGGGCCTCACTCATTTCACTTACCTAACTTAGGTATATGCTTGCCTCAGTCGCAGTGAACCGTAGCGATCACCGCGCCCCAAAAAAGGATACCTAAGTTAGTTATCTGGAGGCACCATGAGCACCGTCCTGATCTCCGGCGCCAGCATCGCCGGGCCCGCACTCGCGTTCTGGCTGCGGCGGCGGGGCGTCGAGGTCACCGTCGTGGAGAAGTCCCACACCCTGCGCGGCGGTGGCTATCCCGTCGACGTCCGCGGCACCGCGCTGAGCGTGGTCGAGCGCATGGGGCTGCTCCCCCGCCTGCGGGAAGCCCACGTCGACACGCGGCGGATCACGTTCCTCGACGCCGACGGCAGCGAGGCCGCCTCGCTGCGGCCGGAGGTGCTGATCGGGGGCGACGGCAGTGACCTGGAGGTCCGCCGCGGCGACCTCGCCGAGATCCTCCACGAGACCACGCGTGACGACGTGGAGTACCTCTTCGACGACACCGTCGTCGCGATGAGTGACGGACCCGGCGGTGTGGACGTGACTTTCCGCAGCGGCCTGCAACGCACCTACGACCACGTCATCGGCGCCGACGGCCTGCATTCGACCGTGCGCGAGTTGACGTTCGGACCGGAGGAGCAGTTCCACCGCTACCTCGGCTACTGCTTCGCGGGCTTCACGATGCCCAACCACCTCGGGCTCGACCACGAGGCGCTGCTGTGGAACGAACCCGGTCGCGCCGCCGCGCTCTACGCGGTGGGCAGTGGCGAGAACGTGCACGGCTTCCTGAGCTTCACCCGTGACGAGGCGCCGTTCGGGGCCTTCCGCGACCCCGAGGCCCAGCGCGACCTGGTCGCGTCGGTCTTCGCCGACGACGGCTGGGAGGTCCCGCGCCTGGTCGAGGCCCTGCGTGCCGCCGACGACCTGTTCTTCGACACGGTCAGCCAGATCCGCATGCCGCGCTGGTCGTCCGGGCGGGTGGCGCTGGTCGGGGACGCCGCCTACGCGCCGTCGTTCCTCACCGGGCAGGGGTCGAGCCTCGCGCTGGTCGGCGCCTACGTGCTCGCCGGTCACCTCACCTCCGCTCCCGAGCAGGCGTTCGAGGCCTACGAACGCTCCACGCGCCCGTTCGTCGAGGCGAACCAGGGGCTGGTCGAGAAGGGCAACGCCGAACTGTTCCCCGCCACCGCGGAAGCACTCGCCGCGCGCAACGCCGCCTTGCGCGCACGGACCACCATGCCTGCCGAGGCCAGCCGTCCGGAGCACTCCGCGATGACGTTGCCCGATTTCGGTTAACGTCGCTGGATGCGGACGTTCAGCCAGGTCGACGTGTTCACCGACGAGCTCACCAAGGGCAACGCGCTCGCGGTCGTGCACGACGCGGAGGGCCTGACCACGGAGCAGATGCAGGCGTTCGCGAACTGGACGAACCTCGCGGAGACGACGTTCCTCCTGCCGCCGGCCGATCCTGCCGCCGACTACCGGGTGAGGATCTTCACCATCAGCCGCGAACTGCCGTTCGCGGGTCACCCGACGCTCGGCTCGGCCCACGCGTGGCTCGAAGCGGGCAACACGCCGCGCGATCCCGGCCTGCTGGTGCAGGAGTGCGGGGCCGGGCTGGTGGAGGTGCGCCGCGACGGCTCACGGCTGGCGTTCGCCGCTCCGCCCCTGGTGCGCAGCGGTCCGGTCGACGACCTGGAAGCCCTGGCGGCGGCGCTCGCGATCACACCGGCGGAGATCGCCGGTGCGCAGTGGGCCGACAACGGGCCCGGGTGGGTGGCGGTGCTGCTCCACTCCGCCGAGGCGGTGCTGGCCGTGCGACCCGACTACGCCCGGTTCGGCGCGTTCACCGGCATCGGCGTAGTCGGGCCGCACCGCGCGGGCGGGGAGGCGGCGTTCGAGGTCAGGGCTTTCGTCAACGAGGGCGAACGCTTCGAGGAGGACCCGGTCACAGGTAGTCTCAACGCCGCCATCGCCCAGTGGCTCATCCCGGCGGGGATCGCCCAGCAGCGGTACGTGGCGGCTCAGGGCACCGCGCTCGGCCGGCGCGGGCGCCTGCACCTCGACCAGGTAGAGGGCCGGATCTGGGTCGGCGGGAACACCGTGCTCGGAATCACCGGACAGGTGGCGCTGTGATCGTCCTCAGAGGACATCTTACCCTCGTTCGAGAGGGTTCAAACGTTGTTCTTGATCCGGCTCTGATGAGATGATTCGCAGGTGGTCACGGTTTCGAGCTGGTTGCATTCGCCGTGCCCCGCGCTTGTGGTTGACGCCGCCGGTGCAGTGCACGGCATGAACGACGCAGCCAAGACGCTCCTCCCCCAGCAGGTCTCCCCCACGCGGTGGCGCCACGGCGAGTCCGTGGACATCGCCGAACGCAGCTACGCCGCGCACCGCGTCGACCACGCGGACGGCACCGTCACGTGGTGGCTGCTCGACGAGACCGACCTCCGGCTGGAACGCGAGCGCGCGCAGTTGCTGACGCGCATGTCGAGCGCCTTGATGACGTCGCTCAACCCCGAGCGGTGCATGACCGTCGTCGCCGAGCTCGCGGCCGAGCACCTGGCGGACGAGGCGGTGGTGATCGCACCGCAGTCGGACCACGGCCACCCCGTCACGCGCTGCCGCCGCGGCGAGGCGCCGACCTACGACCTGGAGCACCTCGACGTCGAGGAGGTCGTGGGTCTCAGCGAGGCGCTGCGCGGTTTCCCGCCGGTGCCCTCGCGCTGGATCGACCCGGCCGTGGCGCCGGACTGGCTGGCCAGGGACGTGGTGTCCATCGTCGTGACGCCACTGCCCGGTCACGGCGTCGCGGCCGGTGCGCTGGTCCTCATCCGGCGGGACAAGCAGTTCACCGAGGACGAGGAGGCGTTCGCGCGCCTGTTCGCGTCCCGCGCGGGAGTCGCGATCTCCGCGGCCAGCCTGTTCACGCAGCAGGCCGAGATCACCGAGCGGCTGACCCGCGACCTGCTGCCGCCCACCCTGCGCCGGCACGAGCACGTCGACCTCGCCGGCCGCTACCGCGCGTCCGGTGCGACCGAACGCGTCGGCGGCGACTTCTACGACGTCCACCAGCTGCCCGGCGACGAGCTGTTCGTCGTGCTCGGCGACGTCTGCGGCAAGGGGCTCGACGCGGCGGTGCAGACCGGCAGGGTCCGCACGGCGCTGCACGCGCTGCTGCAGGTGGTCACCGACCACGACCGGATGCTCGACGCCCTCAACCAGGCGCTGCTCACGACGGACCGGTCGCGCTTCATCACCACGGTCGTCGGCACCGTCCGCCCCGTCGACGAGGGCCTGCACGTGAAGCTGACCTCGGGCGGGCACCTGCCGGCGTTGATCGTGCGGGCCGGGGGCACCGTCGAGGTGGCGAACACCAGGGGCACGCTCGTCGGCATCCTGGAGAAGATCATCACGACGACCGACGAGGTCGTGCTGGCACCCGGCGACTCGTGCCTGCTCTACACCGACGGCATCACCGAGGCCGTCGGCGGCCCGCTGGGCGACGAGGAGTTCGGTGAGGACCGGCTGCGCCGCGCGCTGGAGGCCTGCGGTGGCATGCCGGCCGAGGCGCTCGTCGAGCACGTGCACATGCTCGCGGCCCGATGGGTCGGCAGCGGCACCCACGACGACATGGCCGTACTCGCGATCACCGCGCCTCGGAGGAGGTCTTCGTGAACGCTGTCGACGCGCTGTGGGAAGCCGCGCTGGACGGGGACGAGCACCGCGCGACCGACGTGGTGCTCGAAGCCGCCGCCGAGCTGGGCCATGAGGCCGCGCTGCTCGACGTGGTCGGCGGTGTGCAGCGCCGGGTCGGCGGCGAGTGGGCCGCGAACCGGATCAGCGTGGCGCAGGAGCACGCGATCACCGCGATCAACGACCGCGCGGTCACCGCGTTGTCGATCACGAGGCCGCGCGTCGAGCCGGTGAACGGCCGCGTGACGGTGGCGTGCGTGGACGGCGAGTGGCACGCGCTGCCCGCGCGGTTGCTGGCGGAAGTGCTGGCGCTGCGCGGTTTCGCGGTCGACTACCTCGGCGCGCAGGTGCCCACGCCGCACCTGATCACGCACCTGCACCGCACCGGCCCGGACGTGGTGGCGCTGTCCAGTTCGATCGCCACCCGGCTGCCCTCGGCGCACGCCACGATGACGGCGTGCCAGGCGGCGGGCGTGCCGGTGATGGTGGGAGGGGCCGCGTTCGGCCCGGACGGCGAGTACGCGCGGCGGTTCGGCGCCAACGCGTGGGCCGCCGACGCCCGCTCCGCCGCGGACATGCTGCTGTCGCAGAAGCTGCCGAAGCCGACGGCGCCGCACCAGCCGATCGACCACCTGCCGCACCTCGCCGACCAGGAGTACACGCTGGTGACGCGGAACGCGCGTGATCTCGTGCGCTCGGTGTACCGCGGCCTCGAAGACCGGGTGCCCGCCATGCGGTCCTACAGCGACGAGCAGAAGCACCACACGGCCGAGGATCTCGCGCACATCGTCGAGTTCCTCGCCACCGCGCTGTACATGGACGACGACGCTCTGTTCCGCGCCTTCCTCTCGTGGACGAGTGATGTGCTCGGCGCGCGGGGAGTTCCCCCGCAGGTGCTCGAGCCGGCGCTCACGCTGCTGTCCGAGCAGCTGCGCGACTTCCCACGCGCACAACGGATGTTGGCCCTGGCGCCGGAGAGAACGCTCTCCGCCTGAGTCCGTCGACCGCGTGATGCGGCGCACGCGCTGAGCGCTACTTCAGGTGCACCAGCACCATCCCGTCGTTGCCCGGCGCGACCTCGGCCCGCCGGTACAGCTTCTTCACGTGCGGTTGCCCGAGCATCGCCAGGACGCGGCTCCTGAGCTTGCCGGACCCCTTGCCCGTGACGATCTCCAGCAGCGGCACGCCCTGACCGGCCGCGCGGAACAGGGCGTTGCGCACGGCCAGGGCGATGTCCTGGTCGCTGCGGAAGACCGGGTGCAGGTCGACGGTCAGCTTGTCCGGCAAGGGTTTCTCTCCACCACTGGCTGCTGGTGCCCGCGAGCGAGTCGATCGTCGCCGGCACGCCGTCCGGTCCCGGACACCCGGCTACCTCCCCCGCAGCGCCTCGTCCAGGCTGAGGTACAGCTCCAGCGTCTCGTTGAGCGTGGTCGCCCGCAACGCGCGCAGAACGCTGCCCCGCGGGGAGACCAGCCGCAACGGGATGCCCCGGTCCTCGCCGAGCAGGTGGTACTCCACGAGCACCGAGAGCCCGGCGGACGCGAAGAACTCGACCTCGCTCACGTCGAGCACCACCGGCAGCTTCGCGCCGAACGCTTCGGCGAGCTTCTCGCGCAACTCGTCCGCCGTGTAGGAGTCGACCTCCCCCTCGGCGCGCAGCACGACGGCGGACGGCAGCTGTTCCACGTCCACCTTCAACGGCGTTTCTTCCA
Organism: Lentzea jiangxiensis; assembly: GCF_900104175.1. GTDB lineage: Bacteria > Actinomycetota > Actinomycetes > Mycobacteriales > Pseudonocardiaceae > Lentzea > Lentzea jiangxiensis. The sequence continues at coordinate 483,486 of NZ_FNIX01000005.1, read as the reverse complement.
CCTCACACCTCCCAGGCCTGGGTCAGGGCACGCGCGAACACCTCGGCCGGCTGGGCACCGGCCACGGCGAGACGCCCGGCCACGACGACGAACGGGACACCGGTGACGCCCAGGTCCCGGGCGCGCTGCTCGTCGGCGCGCACCTCGTCGGCGTGGGCGGCGGGGTCGGACAGGACCGCCTTGACGTCGGCCGCGTCGAGGCCGGCCCCGGTGGCGACCTCCGACAGCGACTCGGGGGTGAAGAGCGAGCGCGCTTCGGCGAAGTTGGCGCGCAGCACGGCGTCGAGGACCTGCTGCCCGATTCCGCGCTCCCCCGCGAGGTGCAGCAGGCGGTGCACGTCGAACGTGTTGCCCACCTCGCGGTCCAGCCGGTAGCCGAGGCCCTCGTCGCGGGCGAGCTGGGCGACGGACTCCTCCATCTCGGCGGCGCGCGGGCCGAACTTGGCGGCGAGCACGTCCTGGGCGGACTCCACGCCCTCCCTGCCCGGGTCCAGCTCGAACGCGCGGTGCACCACGGTGATCTCGGCGCGGTGCTCGAACTCGGCCAGCGCCTTGTCGAAGCGCGCCTTGCCGATGTAGCACCACGGGCAGATGACGTCAGCCCAGAACTCGACCTGCATCGTTCGATCATGTCATGCCTGACGCCACCCGCGATTCAGAAACGATAATCGTTATCATGTACTGTGCGGGCATGGCAGCACGGGTCGTATTGGTAGCCGGGTTCACCCACCACGACGTGGCCGACGAGCTGTGGCGGGCGTCGCCGGAGTCGGCGCTGGTCAGGCACGACCTGAGCGGCTTGGCCGACGGGGTCGTGCGGCGCTGGGTGGACGGCCGGCTCACTGTGCTGGAGCTCGCGCACGGGTGCGTGTCGTGCACCCTCCGGCTGGACCTCGTCCCGTTGCTCGAGGAGCTGGACGGGCGCGTGGTCGTGCACCTCGACCCGGTGCTCGAACCGGAGGCCGTGTGCTTCGCACTGAGCGGGACGGACGTCGAGGTGGAGGCCGTCGTCACAGTCGTCGACACGGCGACGTGGCTCGACGACGCGACCGGGGACGACTCCCTCGCGGACCGGGGCATGCGCGCGGCCGAGGGCGACGAGCGGACGGTCGCGCAGGTGGTGGTCGGCCAGGCGGAGTTCGCGGACGCGCTGGTGCTGACCGGTTCGTGCGACCCGGTGCTCGCCGCGGTGCTCGACCGGCTCACCCCGCACGCCCCGCGGCAGACCGCCGACGGCCTGGACGTCACCGCGCTGCTCGCGGCGATCCCGGCGGAGTCGCGGCGCGGCGAGATCGACGACGGCTTCGCTCCCCTGCTCCACGGGCAGCCGCCTCTCGAACCGGCGCACGGTGTGGCGGTCGTCCACTTCACCGAGCGGCGCCCGTTCCACCCGATGCGGCTGCACGACTCCATCGACGTGCTCCTCGACGGCGTGGTGCGCGTGCGCGGCCGGGCGTGGGTGGCGAGCCAGCCCGACGCGGCGCTGTGGCTCGAGTCCGCGGGCGGCGGGCTGCGCGTGGGCAACCTCGGCCCCTGGCTCGCCGCGACCGGCGACTGGTCGGAGGCCGACGCGGACCGGCGTGCGGCGGCCTCGCTGCTGTGGGACCCGTACTACGGCGACCGCAACCAGGAGTTCGTGGTGATCACCCGCTCCGCCGACGCCGCCCGGATCGAGGCGGCGCTGCGGTCCGCGCTCGTGACCGACGAGGAACTGGCGCTGATCACCGAGCTCGACTTCGCCGACCCGTTCGCCGAGTGGCACGAGGAGATGGAACTGTAGGCGCGCACCGCCTGTCAGGAGCTGGTGTTCATCGGGGTGGACCTCGACGCGACCGGGTTCGCGGCGGGTCGTGAGGTGTGGCGGACGTTCTTCGACCGGCTGCCGGAGCGGGACCTGAGCGACCACGCGACCACCACGAGCGTGACCAGCGCGAACGCCGGGTAGGCCCAGCCGAGCAGCGACAGCCAGCCCGGCCTGCTGACCGTCCAGATCGTCGGCTGCCGGTCCAGCTGGAACGCGATCACGTCCAGGAACATCACCGGGACCCAGAGCGCCAGCAGGGTGGTGCGGGTCCACGGTGCGACCTTCTCGTGCACCGACCAGATCAGCAACGGCGCCACCCACACCCAGTGGTGGTCCCAGGAGATCGGCGAGAGCAGCAGCCCGAGGAACTGCACCGACAGCACGCCGATCAGCACGTCGCCCGCCCGCACCGCCGCGGTCAGCGCCACCAGGGCGATCACCGCGGAAAGCACGGCGGCGACGATCCACGGCCACGACATGCCGACGTCGTACCCGAGACTGCGCGACAGCGCCCCGCGCAACGACTGGTTGTGCGCGGTGGCGACCGGGCCCACCCGGTCCGGGTCGCCGAACAGCACGAACCAGTACTGGCGCGCCTGCTCGAAGTTCACCGCGAACCCGAGGCCGACGCTCACCGCGAACGCGGCCACCGACCACACCGCGGCCTTCCACCTGCCGGTGGCGAGGAAGTACAGGCCGGAGATCGCGGGCACGAGCTTCACGCCCGCCGTGAGGCCGATCCCGGTGCCCGCGACCCCGGGGTCCCGCGCCACCAGCGCGGCCAGCACGACTCCCGCCAGCAGCAGGTTGATCTGACCGAACTCGAAGGTGTGGAAGACCGGCATCATCCACAGCAGCACCGCGGTCCACAGCAGCGCCCGCCGCCGCCACAGCTTCGCGTCGATCGTCCAGCCCTGCCCCGCGACCAGCCGCAGCGCCACCCGCACCACCCAGTACAGGCACACCACGGTCAGCACGCGGAAGCCCCACTGGGCGGCGCCCCAGAACAGCCACGTCATCGGCAGGAACACCAGCGCGCCGAACGGCGGGTAGGTGAACGGCAGCGGGAAGTCCGCGGGCGAGTGCGGCGAGAACACCCGGTACAGGTCGCCTTCCAGCACGTGCGGGGCGAGCGACCAGTAGACGCGGAGGTCGATCGAGTCGTTGCCGAAGCCGGTGACCATGACCTGGGTGCGCACGAGGGCGGACACCACCAGCAGCCAGGGCGCGACGGCGAGCAACCGCTGTTCCAGCCGTGCCAAGTGCTCAGGTCGCAACACGTTCTGCTTTCCGGGTCGTCTGCAACAGCTTCGGCGTCACCGCCAGTGTGATCAGTGCGAGCGCCGGGTAAACCCAGCCGAGCGCCGCGAGCGGCCAAGGTCTCGGGATCTCCCAGATGGACGGCTGCCGGTCGATCAGGAACGTGATGATGTCCGAGCAGACGGCGACCACCCACACGGCGGCGAGCACCCGGTCGCGGTGCGCGTGGACCAGCCACAGCACCAGCGGGATCACCCACAACCAGTGGTGGCTCCAGGAGATCGGCGAGACCAGAAGCCCGAATAGCTGCACGGTGACCACCGCGGACAACGTGTCCCCGGCGCGCACGGCCGCACGCAGCGCAGGCCACGTCAGCACGGCCGACACCGCCACCGCGAGCAGCCACGGCCACGACATCTCGACGTCGTACCCGAGCGTGCGGGACAGCGCGCCGCGCAACGACTGGTTGATCACGGAGCCCACCGGCCCGACCCGGTCGGCCGCACCGAGCAGCTCGAACCAGTAGCGCCGGGAGTCACCGGCGGAGACCAGGAAGCCGAGCGCGACGGTCACCAGGAAGCCCGCCACCGACCACGCCGCGGCCTTCCACCTCCGCGTGGCCAGGAAGTACAGGCCCGAGATCGCCGGCGTGAGCTTCATCCCGACGCCGAGCCCGACGCCGAACCCCGCCACGCTCTGCCGGACCGCCACCACCGCCGCGAACACGCCGGCCACCAGGACGAGGTTGACCTGTCCGAAGTCGAGGGTCTTGCGCACCGGCTCGAACCACAGCGCGACCGCGGTCCACAGCAGGGCGCGCCGCCGCCAGGTGCCGTCCCAGGGCTCCTCCGCCCGGGCCGCCAGCAACCCCAGCGACGTCCGCACCAGCCACCACAGGCAGACCAGCGACAGCACCTGCCAGAAGACCTTGGCGGCAACCCAGGGCAACGCCGACACGGGGAGGAACACCGCCGCCGCGAACGGCGGATACGTGAAGGGCAGCGGGAAGTCGGCCGTGAACGGCATGGTGGTCGTGTAGAGCCGGTCGCTCAGCACGTTCGGCGCGAGGCTCCAGTAGACCTTGAGGTCGATCATGCCCCAGTCCGCGGGGTGGCCGAGAGTCCAGGCGTAGACGCCCAGGGACAGGCACAGCACCCACGGCGCGAACCCCAGCACACGCTGCTCGATCACACGGACCACCGTACGGCGAGCGCTCCGGCCGCTTTCAGGCAGTTCGGCCGGAGGACTCGGCCGGTGCCGCTGCGGTCCGTTGTGGAGCGGGAGCATCGCCGGCATCGCGAGCGCGACCCGCACGTAGGTGTCGAGCTCGCGCAGCCGCGTCACGAACACCAGGAACACCGCGGCGAACGCGGGCCAGGCGTTGTCCCGCAGCGCGAGGAACAGCAGCACCGGCACGCACCACACCCAGTGGTGCAGCCAGGATACCGGTGCGGCCAGTGCACCGGTGAAGAAGCGGTGGACACCTGTTCGAAATCGTCCGCGGAGACGGTTGTCCACTTGCTGAACAACCGGCAGATCCACCGGAAGAAACGCTCCTGCCAGCAACGACGTCCAGACTCGGGCGTCTGGTGGTAAGCATGGGCGCGCTGGAGAGGAAGGAGGCGCATGGCGAGCACGACGGCGTTCGGGGATTTTCTCCGCTTCTACCGATCGCGAGTTCCGCTGACGCAGGAAGAACTGGCGGAACGCACCGGTCTGAGCACACGGGCGATCAGCGACATGGAGCGGGGCCGCACGCTCAGCCCGCAGTTCCGCACCGTGCAGCTGCTCCTCGACGGGCTCGGACTGCGCGACGAGGAGGCGGCGGAGTTCACGGCGCTCGCCCGCGCGAGCCGGGTCGTGGCGGCGCAGAACCGGCCCGAGGCGCCGTCCACCGCGACGTCCTCCTCACTGCCGCCGGTGCTGCTGGAGCTGACCGGCCGAGACTCCGAAAGGCTGCTCCTGGAGGGGTTCGCGGCCGACGCCTCGTCGTCGTCACGGCTGCAGATCGCGGTGGTCCACGGCGCTCCCGGCTCCGGCAAGACCGCGCTCGCCGTCGACGCGGGCCACCGGCTGGGCGCGCGGTTCGCGGACGGCTGCGCGTTCCTCGACTTGCGCGGCACCGACACCGAGCCGCTGGCACCGGACCGCGCCGCGCACCGGCTGCTGCGGTCGTTCGGCGTGCAGGAGCGCCAGATCCCGTCCGACCCGGACGACAAGCTGTCGCTGTACCGCTCGCGGCTGCGCGACCGGACCGTGCTGCTGGTGCTGGACAACGCGGCGAACGAGGCGCAGGTGCGGCCGTTGCTCGCGTCGAGCCCCGGCACGCTCGTCCTGCTGACCAGCCGCCGCGTGTTGACCGGCCTCGACGCCCGGCACCGCCTCGCGCTGGAACTGCTGCCCCCGCACCACTCCGTCGAGCTGCTCGGCGTCGTGACGGGCGCCGACCGCGTGGCGGCCGAGCCCGAGGCCGCCGCGCGCGTCGCCGAGCTGTGCGGGGGCATGCCGCTCGCGTTGCTGATCGCGGGCAACCGGCTCACCAGCAGGCCGCGGTGGACGATCGGCCACCTCGCCGGGCAGCTGGAGGACGAGGGCAGGCGCCTGTCCGTGCTGCGGGCGGGCGACCTGCAGGTGCGGGCGGCGTTCGAGATCTCCTACCACCAGCTCGGTCCCGGCGCCGCCGCGTTGTTCCGCAGGCTCGCCCTCGTGCCGAGCCCCGGCGCCGACGCGGCCCTGGCGTCCGTCCTCACCGACGACGCCGAGGAGGCGCTGGAGGAGCTGGCCGACGCGTCGTTGCTGGGCATCAGCGAGACGCCCGGCCGGTACACGCGCCACGACCTGCTGCAGGTGTTCGCGCTGGAACGGCTCGAACTCGACGAGGACCCGGCCGTCGTGGCCGAGGTGCGCACGCGGTTGCGGCATTGGCTGCTGGACGTCGCCACCGGCGCCGCCCGCTTCTTCGACCACGATCGGGAAGCCACGCCGTCCGGTCCCGTGCACGACAGGGAGTCCGCCTCCCGCTGGCTCGAACTGGAGCTGGAGAACTGGCGCGAGGCACTGCGGTGGGCCGTCGAGGCGGGCGAGCACGACCGCGTTCTCGCGCTGGCACAGGCGATGCACTGGTACTCGGACATGCACGGCGTCGGCGACCTGTGGCGCGACGTCTTCGCCGCAGGCGCACACGCCGCCCAGATGCTCGGCAACGCCGAAGACGCCGCCGAACAGCTCAACTACCTTTCGTGGGCGCTCTACGCGCTGTGCGGCCGCCCCCACGAGGCACTGGCCGTGCACAAGAAAGCCGCTCTTGCGCCCGAAAACACCATCACCGAGGCCTGGACCTGCTACTACGGCTCGGCGATCCACCGCCGCGTGGGCGAAGCGGAGGAGGCGGTGCGCCTCGGCCGCCGCTCCGTCGAGCTCTTCGAGCGAGCCGGCTACCAGATCGGCGAGAACCTGGCCCTGTCCCTGCTGGGCTTGGTGCTGCACACCGCGGGCCACCTCGCCGAGGCCGTCGAGGTGCAGCAGCGCAGCGTCGACCAGCACCGCAAGGCCGGCGGCGACGACGAACTGCTGTCGATGATGCTCATCCGCCTGGCGACGACCGTGGCCGCCTCGGGCGAGGTGCCGGCCGCACTGGACCTGCTCGACGAGGCCGAGTCGTTGTTCCGCCGTCACTCCAACACCGCGGGCACCGCGCGGGTGCAGCACAACCGCGGCCTGGTGCTGATGGACGCGGGCCGGTTCGCCGAGGCCCGCGCGCAACTGCGGGCGGCGCTGGCCGAGGCCCGGCTGTCGGACCACCGGGTGGAGATCATGGCTCGGCTGGCCGAGCTGGCCGACGCCGCCGGGGAGCCGGGTCAGGCCCGGGAGCTGCGGGTGCGGGCGCTGGCCGAGTGCGACCGGTACGACACTCCCGCAGTGCGGCGGACGGCGGCGAAGCTGGTGGCGGCGTTGACGCACTGACGAAGTGCGTTGATGCGCCGTGCAGCCACCTGGCCCACTTGAGAGTCGCGCCCTTGCAGGCCCGCGACCATGCGCAGGACACGAGACCTGCCGCGGGCCTGCCGGGCCGGGCGGCGCGGCGAGCTCACAGGTCGTCGCACGCGCCCGGCCGACCACCTGACGGCGGTCACTTCGTGGACCCCGCCAGCACCCCCTGCACGAAGTACTTCTGGAACAACAGGAACACCCCCAACGGCACGACCATCGACAGGAAAGCCCCGGTGGCCAGCAGGTCGATGTTCGTCCCGAACTGCCTCAGCTGAGCCCGCAGGGCCACCGTGATCGGCGCCGAGTCCTGGTCCGCGAACACCAAGGCCACCAGCATGTCGTTCCACACCCACAGGAACTGGAAGATCGTCAGGGAGGCGATCGCCGGCTTGGCCACCGGCAGCACGACGCGCTTGAAGATCACCCACTCCGTGGCGCCGTCCATCCGCGCGGCCTCGATCAGGTCGCGCGGGATGCCGGTGAAGAAGTTGCGCAGCAGGAAGATGGCGAACGGCAGGCCGAACGCGACGTGGAACAGCACCACGCCGGTGATCGTGCCGAACAGGCCCAACGCGCCGAACAGCTTCGCCACCGGGATCAGGGCGACCTGGATCGGCATGACCAGCAGGCCGACCACGACCACCGTCAGGGTCTCGCGGCCGGGGAACTCGATCCACGCCAGCGCGTACGACGCCAGCGACGCCATCACGACGACCAGGACCGTGGCGGGGACGGCGATGTAGAAGGTGTTCAGGAACGACTGCCACACCGCCTTGTTCGCCACGAGCTCGGCGTAGTTCGACAGCGTCAGCTCGGCGGGCTTGGTGAACACGGTCCACCAGCCGCTCCCGGTGTTGGCCGACTCGTCGCGCAACGACGCGACCAGCAGGCCGAACACCGGCACCAGCCAGAACAGCGCGATGAGCGTCAGCAGGAGCTGCACGAAACCGTTGCCCAGCTTCGAGCCCAGCCTCGTCAGCACACCGCGTCCGGGCGCGCCGGACACCGGCACGTCGATGCGGATCTCGTCGGCCACCGGGGTCACGACCGCTCCCGTCGGAATCGGCGGATGTTGAACAGCACGGCCGGGGCCACGAGCAGGAGCAGGACCACCGCGAGCGCGCTGCCCGCCCCCTGGTCGCCACCCGTGCCGAACGACACCTGCCACATCTGCAGCGCCAGCACGTTCGCCTCGGACTGCACCGAACCCGGCGCGATGACGAACACCAGCTCGAAGATCTTCAGCACGTTGATCACCAGCGTCACGAACACCACCAGCAGCACCGGCGAGAGCAGCGGGACGGTGACGCGGCGGAACACCTGCCACTCCGTCGCGCCGTCGACCCTGGCGGCCTCCAGCGCGTCGCGCGGGATCGCCGAGAGGCCTGCCGCGATGAACGTGATCGCGAAGCCCGTCATGATCCAGATCCACGACGAGATGATCACCGGGGTGATGAACGACGGCCCCAGCCAGGTCAGGCCGCGGAACGGCAGCGCGAAGTTCTCCGGTGGCAGCCGGACGGTGACGTCGGCGGAACCCGGGTCGGGGAAGGTGAACCTGCCGTCGTCGCCGGTGGTGGTGCGGGCCACGACCTGCCCGTCCCGCACGGCCTCCACGGCGATGCCCGGCAGGCCGCGCTCGACCGGGTCGACCTTGCCGGCGTTGCCGCCGACCGACACGTCGAGCCACACGACGCCGCGCAACTCGCCGGCGCCGGCCGTGGGCTGCGACGCCGGGACGGCCTGCGGGGGCACGTCCTGCGGCGAGAACCCGATGAGCGGCAACGAGACCGTGTCGCCCGCCTTCGACGGGCGGACGGCGGTGAAACCCGCTTCCGTCGCGGCGTAACCGACGCGCGGCCGGGCGCCGGGGTACCGGGAGGCCGGGCTGAAGACGTCGTGCACGCCGACCAGCACCGCGTTGACGACGCCCTGGTTCGGCGCCTCCTCGTAGACGAGGCGGAAGATGATGCCGGAGGCGAACAGCGAGATCGCCATCGGCATGAACAGCACGAGCCGGAACGCGGTGGCCCACCGGATGCGTTCGGTGAGCACGGCGAGGACCAGGCCGATGCCGGTGACCGCCGCGGGGGCGACGACCACCCAGAGCACGTTGTTGCGGAACGCGGTCAGCGTCCGCGGGTCGGTGAACGTGTCGACGTAGTTGCGCAGGCCGACGAACTCGTCGCCCGAGGCGTCGAAGAAGCTGCGGACCAACGAGAACACCAGCGGGTACAGCACGAGCGCCGCGAGCACCACCAGCGCGGGGAGCAGGAACGGGATGGCCTGCCGGGGCGAGCGCCCCGGCGCGGCGTCCACGTTCACGCGAAGCCTCATTCGCCGTAGGCCTTGGCCGCGTTGGCTTCGAGGCGCCGCATGGTCCCGTCGACGTCCTTCGGGTCGGCCAGGAAGTCCTGCAGGTCCTTCCACTCCCCCGCGCCCTTCGTGCCGCCGAACGCGGCCGGCGCGAGGTCGGACATGTCGAACCGGACGTTGTCGCCCGCGTCGACGACGCGCTTCGCGAGGTCCTGGGTGACCTCGTCGGGGTAGGCGCTCTCCGGGATGTCCCTGTTGGGCGAGAGGAACCCGCCGAGCCCTGCCCACACCTCGCCCGACTCCGGCGAGGCGAGGAACTCCATCAGCTCGGTGGTCGCCCTGTCGTCCTTGAACTGCACGGCCATGTCACCACCGGCGACGACGGCGTCCTTGCTGCCCGCGACCGAGGGGAACGGGAAGAACTTAGCGTCCTGGCCGACCTTCGCCCCGGTGTTGGTGGTGATGATGCTCGCGACGAAGTCCGCCTCGAAGACCATCGCGGCCGCGGGTGGCTCGCCGAAGACGTTGATCACGGACTTCGGGAACTCGGTCTGCAGCGCGCCGCTCGCGATCAGCGTCGGGTCGCCCCAGAGCTTCGCCAGTTCCTCCAACGCCTTGCGCACCGAGGGGTCGGTCCACGGGATCTCGTGCCTGGCGAGCTTGTCGTAGTTCTCCGGGCCCGCGGTGCGCAGGTAGACGTTCTCGAACCAGTCGGTGAGCGTCCAGCCGTCCGCGCCGCCCACCGACACCGCGGCGAGGCCGGTCTCGGAGATCGCCCTGCCGGTCTCGACCAGGTCGTCCCACGTGGCCGGCGGGGTGGCACCGACCTGCTGGAAGGCCTTCTCGCTGTACCAGAAGGCGGACTTGTTGGCCGTCTTGAAGGTGAAGCCGTAGAGCTTGCCGTCGACGCTGCCGAGCTGCTTCCACACCGCCGCGTTGTGGTCCGTGACGGCCTTCTCGACGTCGGCGTTCACGGGTTTGAGGGCGCCGGCCCTCGCGAACTGGGCGACGAGGCCGGGCTGGGCGATCAGCGCGACGTTCGGTGGTGTGCCGCCCGAGATCCTCGTCTGCAGCACTGTCGGGAGCTCGTCACCGGCGGGCGTGTACCGCACCTCCGCGCCCGTCTTCGCGCTGAACGCCCGCAGCACCTGCTCGAAGTTCTTCTGCTCGTCCCCGGTCCAGGGGCCGACGACCTCGACCGCCTGCCCCTTCAGGTCCGCGCCGGTGCCCGCCGCACCCCCGGAGCACGCGGCGGCGGTGAGCGCGAGAAGCGCGATCCAGTGCTTCCTCATCGAAGCTCTCCTCTACTTCCAGATCGAGGACCCGGTGACCGGGTCGAAGAAGTGCAGCCGGGAGGTGTCCACCCAGGCGGCGACGGGTTGTCCTTCGTAGATGCGGGTGCGCGGGCTGAACCGGCCGACGAGGACGGTGCCCTTGGCGGTCCTGGGCAGGTCGTCGGTACCCGCGTCCTTCGCGAGCTCGCGGGTGTCGTCGGTGACGACGGGCGGGACGTCGACCGGGAAGTGCACGAGGACGTCGGAGCCCATGGCCTCGACGAGGTCGGCGACGGAGTGCAGGATCTCGCCTTCGCGGGCGTCGGCGAGGGCGGTGTCCTCCATGTCCTCCGGGCGGATGCCGACCACGACCTCGCGGCCGACGTACTGCCTGAGCCTCGGGCGGCCCCGGAGAACGGACTCCGGCAGCAGCAGGGCGTCGGAGTCGAGCGACACCCAGTACCGGCCGTCGTTCTCGTCGAGCCGCGCGGACACGAGGTTCATGCCGGGCGAGCCGATGAAACCCGCGACGAACAGGTTGACCGGGCGGTCGTAGAGCTCCTGGGGCGGTCCGACCTGCTGCAGCACCCCGCGCCGCATCACGGCCACGCGGTCGCCGAGCGTCATGGCCTCGGTCTGGTCGTGCGTGACGTACACGGTCGTCACACCGATCTCGCGCTGGATCCGCGCGATCTGCGCCCGCATCTGCACGCGCAGCTTGGCGTCCAGGTTGGACAGCGGCTCGTCCATCAGGAACGCCTGCGGGGCGCGCACGATCGCCCTGCCCATCGCGACGCGCTGCCGCTGGCCGCCGGAGAGGTTGCGCGGCTTGCGGTCGAGGTGCTCGGTCAGCTCGAGGACCTCGGCGACCTCGCGGACGCGGTGGTCGATCTCGGACTTGGGGAGCTTGCGCAGCGTCAGGCCGAACGCGATGTTGTCGTACACGTTCAGGTGCGGGTAGAGCGCGTACGACTGGAACACCATGGCCACGTCGCGGTCACGCGACGGCACGTCGTTGACGAGCTGCTCGCCGATGTGGACGGTGCCCTCGGTGATCTGCTCGAGCCCGGCGATCATCCGCAGCGCCGTCGTCTTGCCACATCCCGACGGGCCGACGAGCACCAGGAACTCGCCGTCGCGGATCTCCAGGTTGAGATCGGTGACGGCACGGGTGCCGTCACCGTAGGCCTTGCCCAGACCCGTCAGAACGACTTCTGCCACGCCAGCTCCCCGGTTCGGTGTGACTGCAGACGGTAGGACCGCCCGCCCCAACTGAGTTTCAAGGACGAAACACGATCTCGATAACCTCGAAACACCCTCCCCATCGGCGGGTCCACTGCTTACGCTGCGTGTATGTCGAAGGTGCTGGTGGTCGAGGACGACCCGGTGGTCCAGGCTGCGCTCGTGCACGCGCTGACCGACCTCGGGCACGTCGTGCTGGCCGTCGGCACCGCCGTGGCCGCGCTGCGCGAGGCGGGCACGGCGGAGCTGGACCTCGTGATCCTCGACCTGGGGCTGCCGGACCTGGACGGCGTCTCGGCCCTGCGGATGCTGCGCGGGGTGAGCAACGTGCCGGTCATCGTGGCCACCGCGCGGGGTGCCGAGGCTTCGGTCGTCAGCACGCTGAACGCGGGCGCGGACGACTACATCGTGAAGCCGTTCTCGTCCGAGCACCTGGCCGCGCGGATCAACGCGCTGCTGCGCCGCACGGGTGGTGCCGCGCCCGCGTCGGCGGACATCGTCTCCCTCGGCGACCTCCGCATCGACCTCGCCCAGCGCTCCGCCACGCTCGGCGGTGCCGCGATCGCGTTGAGCAGGCGGGAGTTCGACCTGCTGACCTACCTCGCGCAACGGCCGGGGCGCGTGATCTCGCGGCGGGAGCTGTTCCAAGCCGTGTGGGGCAACCCGTACGTCGGCGACGACAAGACGATAGACGTCCACGCCTCATGGCTGCGGCGCAAGCTCGGCGAGACGGCCGCGCATCCGCGTTATCTGCACACCGTCCGAGGAGTGGGGTTCAAGCTGGCGGCGCCGGAATGAGATCGGTCATCACCCGTGCCCTGCTGCTCGCAGCAGGGCTGGTGACAGCGGTTCTCCTCGCCACCGCCGGGTTCCTGGCGCACTCGAACGCCTCTTCGTCCGCCGCCGCGGCTGATCGCCAGGACGTGGCGGTGGTCGCCGGGGTGCTCGCGGTGTCCTCGGACCCCGACGCCGTGCGGGGGACGATCGCACGCACGCGGGCCGGTGCGGAGGGCCGGTTGTCGGTCGTGCTCGCCTCCGGCACACGGCTCGGCGCGGGCGGGGGTGTTCCGGCCGCGTCCGTGTCGGGAGCTGTCGTGTCCGTCGTCCCCGCTGCCGTTCCGTTCCCGTTCGGCTCGGTGTTCCTGATCGCCGGAGTCGCCCTGGCCGCCCTGGGACCGGCGTTGTGGCTGGGACACCGGCCCTTCACGCCGGTGCTGGCCGCGTTGCGGGAGCTGTCCTCGTCGGTGGGGCGGCGGGTGCGGCTGCGCGGGCCTCGCGAGCTGGAGGAGCTGGCCGCCTCGATCGACGAGGCCTCGTCGCGCACGGCCCAGCTGCTCGCGAAGGAGCGGGAGATGATCGCGGACGTCTCGCACCGGCTGCGGACCCCGCTGGCGGCCCTGCGGCTGGACGCCGACGCGATCGGTCCGGGTCCGGTGGCCGACCGGATCCGCAGCGCGGTCAGCACCCTGGGCCACGACGTCGACCGGATCATCCAGGCGCTCCAGCCCGCCGAGGGCGAGTCGCCCGGCACGTGCGACGTGGCGTCGGTGGTCGAGGCGCGGATGAGGTTCTGGTCCGCGCACGCCGCCGACCAGGGCCGGGTGTGCGAGGTCGACGTCGGCGAGCCGTGCCGGGTGGCGTTGTCACCCGACGCGCTGGGCGCCGTCGTCGACGCGTTGCTGGAAAACGTCTTCCGGCACACTCCCCCGGCCGCTCCGGTCGGGGTGTCGGTGGTGCGGCACGCGGGCTGGGTGACGCTGGTCGTCGAGGACGGCGGCACCGGTGTCGCCGACCCGTCCTCCGCGTTGCACCGCGGCAGCAGCGGAGGCGGGTCGACCGGGCTCGGCCTCGACATCGCCCGTGCCGCCGCCGAGGCCACGGGCGGCACGATCCACCTGGAGAGGGGCCGGCTGGGCGGGGCGCGCGTGCGGCTGCGGTTCGGGGAGGCCAACAGCCACCACGAGCCGGCGAGCCCGCGCGCGTGGCGGCTGTGGCGCGGCCACCCCTGACCGTCAGGGCGCGTCGACCTCGAACGGGTCGTGCGGCGGACCGGGCCTGGCGAGTCCTGTTCAAGTCTTCTGTGGACAGTTCGGTTCCGGGCGCGGGTCGAGGACCACAGGCCGGATGATCACCGCGGCGACCGCGCTCCCCACGCGCGGCGCACACCGGAACCAGCCGGGTCAGGAAGTCCGCCGCGCAGAGGAGAACGGGCGACCGCCAGAGTCTTCCGGCCTGTGTTGGTGGAGACTTGTACCAGTCCGAAAACCTCTTTTATTACATCAGGTTCGGATGCGTGGATTGTTCGTGTTGGGTCATGTCGATAGGGTCCGCACATCAGTGCTGAGCAACGCGGTAAGGCGGCTTTCTTTGATCGGGCAGCGCGGACGACCGCCGTCGGACTCCGACCTGATCGACGCCGTCAGAGACGGCGAGGTCGAGGCCTACGGCAAGCTGTACGAACGCCACGTGCGCTCCGCGACCCTCCTGGCGATGCAGTTGTCCACGTCCCCGGCGGACGCCGACGACCTCGTGTCGGACGCGTTCGCGAAGGTGCTCGCGGCGCTGCGGTCCGGTGGCGGTCCGGGCACGGCGTTCCGGCCGTACCTGCTGACGGCCGTGCGGCACGCCGCCTACGACCGCACCCGCAAGGAGAAGCGGCTCGAACTGGCCGGTGACGTCGAGGAGGTGCCCGGCGCCACCAAGGTGACGAGCGTGCCGTTCCGCGACAAGGCCCTCGAGGACCTGGACCAGACGCTGGCGGCCACGGCGTTCGCGGCGCTGCCCGAACGGTGGCAGACGGTCCTGTGGCACACCGCGATCGAGGGCCAGACGCCCGGCGAGATCGCACCGCTGCTGGGCTTGACCCCGAACGGTGTCTCCGCGATGGCGTTCCGTGCGCGCGAAGGTCTGCGCAAAGCGTTCCTGCAGGCGCACGTCAACCAGGAGCCGTCGGAGCGGTGCCGCCCGACGGTCACGAAACTGGGCGCCTGGACGCGGGGAGGCCTGAAGGGCCGCGACGCCGTCCACATCGACGAGCACATGGACACCTGCGCCGAGTGCCGCAAGCTCGCCAGCGAGCTGTCCGACGTCAACGGCGCGCTGCGGGGCATGGTCGCCCCGATCGTCCTCGGCACGGGCACCGCCGGGTACCTGGCCGCCGCCGCGACCGCGACCAAGGGCGCCGCGGTCACCCTCACCGCGTCGTCGTGGCTCGGCGTCGCCGCCTCGGCCGCCGCGGTCGTGGTCGTCGCCGCCTCGGGTGTCGTCACGTCGGAGAGCCCCGGCAACTCCACCCCCGGCGCCGCACCGGCGATCACGGCGGTCACCACCACGGCCGGCACCACCGCCGGCACCACGGCGGCCAACCAGCCCGGCTCCCCCCAGAACGCGGGCAGCGCACCCACGGCCGGCTCCGCCGGTTCCGCGCTCACCCAGGGCGCCCAGCCGAACGCGAACACCGGCCCGGCGGCGGTCACCGCCACGACGACGGCCGCGGGTCCTGGCGATGTCCAGCTCGCGAGCAGCGCACCGAGCGGCATGGCCATGACCACCACGGGTCCGGCCGACGACATGGACATCAAGATCACCAACAACGGCTCGGCACCCACCACCGTGCCGGCGCTGACGCTGACCATGCCGGACAAGGTCAAGATCGTGGGACCGGGCAACGTCCAGGCCGGGGTGATCGGGTGCCCGGCGGGCACGGGCACCGTGACGTGCGAGGGCGGGCAGACTCTCGCACCCGGCGAGTCGATCACGTTCCGCGCGCGGCTGCAGGCCGGTCCGAAGGCCGAGAACGGCGTCATCACCGGTGTGGCGGGGCCCCTGCGGATGAGCATCCCCGTCACGATCTCGTAGCGCCGAGTCCACTTCGGACGGCGGAAGTCACGGGCACGGCGCACCATGAACGCGTGCAGGAGCTCACGGCGGCGCTCGCCCGGTTCGAAGCGCCGTTCCGCACGCTCGTCAACTGGTCCGACCCGGAGCAGTAGCGGGAGGGTTTCTCCCTGTCCTGCACCGTGTTCGGGTTCAGCTTCTACGCGGTCGAACTGCGGGCGACGGTCGTCGGTCGTCGACTGAGCCCTCGTGCATGAGTGAATGCCCCGGCGGTCCGCACGGACCGCCGGGGCATTCGGCGTTCACGCCTGCTCGCGATCGACCGCGTCTCGGGCAGCGTCACCGTGCACGAGCCGCCGCCCAGCTTGGTGTGGATGCGGGTCAGGTTCCCGGGGTGGCCGCGCCCGAAGCCGATGCCACGCCGTGACCGGCGGGCCGGTCACCGGGGCTGGGGGTCACCCGGCCGTGCGCCTCTGGATCGGGCGCACGGCCGCGGCGTAGAACTCCGCCGGGTCCTGGGCGAGGCCGGCCTTCGTGGTCCGGCTCCACTCGTCGACGAGGACCTCGACGGCGCCGTCGGCCAGGCCGTCGAGCGCGGCCCCGATGACCTCGCTCGGCGTGAGCTTGGGCCCGTCGTAGTCGCTCGTCATGTCGGTGGCGGCGGAACCGAAGTGCACGCCCAGCACCTGCGTGCCCTGTCCGGCGAGTTCGACGCGCGTGCCGGCGGTCAGGCTCCACTGCGCCGCCTTCGCGGCCGAGTACGAGGTGGCCCCGTCCCAGGAGAACCACGACAGCACCGACAGGACGTTGACGATGGCCCCGCCGCCGTTGCCGCCCAGGACGTCGGCGAAGGCGCGGGTGACCGTCAGCGTGCCGAAGAAGTGGGTCTCCATCTCCCGGCGGACCTGCGCCAGGTCGCCGCGGATGAGGTTTTGGCCGGTCGCGATCCCGGCGTTGTTGACGAGCAGGGTCACATCCCCCGCCTGCCGGGCAGCCCGCTCGACGCTTTCCGGATCGAGCACGTCCAGCGCCACGGGCACGACGCCCGGCGTCGTGATGGTGCTGGTGTCGCGCGCGGCGGCGTACACCTTCTTGGCGCCCCGCTCCCTCAGTTGTTCGACGAATTCCCGGCCGAGGCCGCGATTGGCCCCGGTGACCAATGCGACCGATCCCGCGATCTCCACGATGGTGTCCTTTTCTGCCGTGGTTTCGATCGCAGGTTAAAATCTGACACGGATGTCAGGTTCAACGAGAAGTGGGGGAAGTTACAGTGAGCGGAGAAGACCAGCGGATGCGCATCGGCGAGCTGTCCGCCCGCACGGGCATCAGCATCCGCTCGCTCCGGTACTACGAGCAGCGCGGCCTGCTGACCTCCACCCGGACGACGGGAGCGCATCGGCTCTACCCGGACGACGCGGTGGACCGCGTGCACATGCTGCGCCGGCTGTTCGACGCAGGCCTGTCGAGCGAGACGATCGCCGCGCTGCTGCCGTGCGTCGACACCCCCTCGGACGACATCACCGCGCAGACGCTGGAAGTGATGCGACGTGAGCGTGAGCGGATCGACGCGCAGGTTTCGGCCCTGCTCACCACGCGCGACCACCTCGACGCCCTGATGGCCGGGACGGAGGACCACCTCGCCCGGCAGCGTGACGACGCGCTCGCCGCCGGATGATGTCGCTCCCGGCCGCACCCGATCGACGGGCCGATCAGCGGGAAGTGGCCCTCTTCCTCCGCCGCCGGGTTGCCTCGGCGAACTCCCGCTCCGCGTGGATGTTCAGTCCGTGGAGGACGGAGTCCGGCGACGCCTTCAGCGAGGCGGCCCGGCACCGGGACGGCGTCTACGTCGAGGGGCACCTGCGGGTCGACGGGCAGGCGGTCGCGGCGGCGTGGTGCGGTCTGGGTGACGAGGTCGTCCACGGGCCGCGCGCAGGCCTACCCGGGGAGAGGGCTGTCGGTCCGCTTCTGCCGCGGGGTCCGGCAGCACAACGGCACAGCCGCGGTGCTCATGAGCAGGCACCGGAGGCTGTTGCCGTTGCTGCGTGACGGGACCCCGGGGCCGCGGTCACCCGGCTCCTAGAGCCGCGAACCGCTTGTCGGCCTCCTGCCGGTGCCGGGCGGCCTCGGCGGGGTCCGCCACCGCCTTCGCCAGGTGCTTGTGCGCGTTGGCGGCCTCCCGGCGGTCGTCGATCCGTTCCGCGAGGTCGAGCGCCTCCCGCAACGGCGCCACGGCCTCCCGCTGCCGTCCGGCGGCCGTCAGCACCTCGCCGAGGTAGTTCAGCACCACCGTCTCGGTCGTCACGTCACCGATCGCGCGCACGGCCGCCAGCGCCGACTCCAGCGCCTCCAGCGCCTCGTCGTGCCTGCCCATGGCGTGCAGGATCATGCCCAGCGCGCTCTGCGTGTCCGCTTCGTCGCGACGGCTGCCCAGCTCGCGCATCAACGCCAGTGCGGAGGTGCACGCCTGCAGCGCCTCGTCGTAGCGGCCGAGAGCGCTGTAGATGTTGCTGACGTTGCTCATCGCCTGCGACTCGAGGTGCCGGTCGCCGAGCTCGCGCGCCACCGTGATCGCCTGTTCGAGCAGGTCGGCGGCCTCGGCGTGCCGGCCGAGGGTGCGGTAGACCAGCGAGAGGTTGTTCAGCGTGCCCGCCACGCCCTGCAGGTCGCCCAGCTCGCGGAGCATCTCGATCGCGCGCTCGTTGTGGTGGATCGCCGTGGGGTACTGCGCGGTCTGCCAGAACACCATCGCGTAGTTCTTCGTGGTGATCGCGAGCGCGGCCGGCTCGTCCTTCGCGGCTTCCAGCGCCAGCTCGTTGATCGTCGCCCAGTCACGCGTATAGCCACGAACCATGCAGAAGAACGTCAACGCGCGCGCGAGCTGCCACGTGTGCGTGCGCCAGTCGCCGTCGAGCGACAGGGCCACGGCGGCGACGAGCGTCTGCCGTTCGGTCTCCAGCCACTCGACCGCGTGGTCGTAGTCGCGCAGCACCAGCCGCGCCCGCGGCCGGTACGTGATGTCGACCTCGTACCTGCGGGCGGCGGGCGACATCAGCCGCGTCGCCTGGTTCGAGGTGTCGAGGAAGTGGTCGAGCAGCCTGGTCAGCGGTGCGCGCGAACAGTCCACTTTGGACTGCGCGTACTGCCGCAGCAGGTCGTGCATCCGGTAGCGGCCGAGCGTCGTGGCTTCCAGCAGGTGCACGTCGACGAGGTCCTCGAGCATCCCGTCGCACTCCAGCAGGTCGAGCTCGCCCAGCGCCGCGGCCTGGTGGACGTCGAAGTCCGTGCCGTGGTGCAGGCCCAGCAGTGCGAAGAGCCGCTGGTGCCCCGCGGGCAGCTGGCCGAACGACAACGCGAAGACCGCGTCGAGTTCGGATAATCGTCCCTCGCGCAACCGCGTCGCGAGGTGCGCGACGGTCCAGGTCGGACGGGAACGCAACCGGCCGGCCGCCAGGCGCACGGCCAGCGGCAGCCTGCCGCACAGCTCGACCACCTCGCGCGCAGCGGGGTCCGCGCCGCGTTCGTCGCCGACGATCGTGGCGAAGAGCTGCAACGCCTCCGCCTCGGACAGCACGTCCAGCGTGAGCGTGGAGGTGCCCTCCAGCTCGACCAGCCGCGTCCGCGACGTCACCAGCACGAGCGAGCCCGGCACACCCGGCAGCAGCGGCCGCACCTGGTCGGCGCTCGCCGCGTTGTCGAGCACCACCAGCAACCTGAGCCGGGACAGCTCCGCGCGCCAGAGCGCGGCCCGCTCGTCCAGGCCCACCGGGATCTCTTCGAGGCCGAGCGCGCGCAACAGCACGTCGAGAGCGTCGGTCGGTTCCACCGGCGCACGACCGGCGGTGTGCGCGTGCAGGTCGATGAACAGCTGACCGTCCGGGTACTCCAGGCGGTGTGCCAGGTGGACGGCGAGCGTCGTCTTGCCGACGCCCGGCATGCCGTCGATCGCGGAGATCACGACCGCCGACCGCCCGGTGACCGCCCTGGTCAGCCTGTCGATCTCGGCCGTGCGGCCGGTGAAGTCCGCCACGTCGCGCGGCAGCGTGTTCAGCGCGGGCCGGGGCTGGTCGCCGCGCAGCAACCGGGCGTGCAGCTCCCGCAGGTCGCTGCCGGGATCGGTGCCGAGCTCGTCGGCGAGCAGCACCCGCACGTCCTCGAACGCCTGCAACGCCTCGGCGGGCCGGTTCGCCCGCTGCAGCGCGTGCATGAGCTGCAGCCACAACTGTTCCCGCAACGGGAACTGCTTCGTCAACCGGCGCAGCTCCGCGATCAGCCGTTCGCCCTGCCCGAGCTCGATCGCCAGGCGCGCGTGCTGCTCGGCGACGGTGAGCCGCCGTTCCAGCAGCAGCGCGAGCTCGGCCTCCAGGCGCGGCCCGACCGCGAGGCCGTCGAGCACCGGGCCCCGCCACAGCGCCAGGGCGTCCTCGTACCTCGTGACCGCCGTCCGGTGGTCCCCCTGCTTCAACGCCTCGTCACCCGCCGCGCAGACCCGCGTGAAGACGCCGACGTCGACCTCCTCGGACGGCACCACGAGCCGGTAGCCGCCGGGAACGGTGACGAGGTCGTCCGGCACGAGCTTGCGCAACGCCGCGACGTACGTGCGGATGTTGGATTCGGGAGCGGCGGGCGGGGATTCCCACACCGCGTCGCTCAGGTGTTCAAAACTGACCGTCTCACCCGCGTGCAGTGCCAGCGCTGCCAGCAGTGCCCGTTGCCGGGGTCCACCCAGCCGCAGTTCCTCGCCCCCACGCCAGATCTGCAGCGGCCCAAGAAGCCGATACCGCACAGAGCCTCCTCGCAGGGAATGGTGCCAGAACTCGCCGGCGCTGTGCGGGATTTGTGCGGACGATCTTCGAGACTTGTCCCCGGCCCGGAGTGGAGGGGGAGAGCGAGATGGACCTGAGCAGATCATGGACCGGCCAGGCAGCCTAGGATGACCGCATGACCGAGACGGCGAAGCGACGTCCCGGCCCCCGGATCGAAGAGGTCGCGAGGGTCGCCGGGGTGTCGAAGTCGACCGTCTCGCGCGTGATCAACGACGAGCAGTACGTCAGCGCGAAGGCCCGCGAGGCCGTCCACGCCGCCATCGCGCAGCTCGGCTACTCCCCCAACCAGGCGGCGCGGGCCCTCGCCGGCAACCGCGCGAACGCGATCGCCCTCGTGGTCTCCGAACCGACCGGCCGCGTGCTGGCCGACCCGTTCTTCGCCGGTGTTCTGCGCGGCGTCCACTCCGAACTGGCCGGCCGGCACATGCAACTGCTGCTGATGATGAGCCAGCCGACCGACACGAGCGACCTGGTGACGTACCTGAGCAGCGGCCACGTCGACGGGGCGTTGCTGGTCAGCCTGCACGGCGAGGACCCGCTGGTGCCGATGCTCGCCGAGATCGGACTGCCGGTGGTCTCCGGTGGACGGCCGCTCGGCACGACCGTCCCGTTCGTCGACGCCGACAACTTCACCGGCGCCCTGGAGGCCGCGCGGCACCTGGCGTCGTTGGGGCGCAAGCGGATCGGCACCGTCGCCGGGCCGAAGGACATGGCCGTGGGAGCGGACCGGCTGAGCGGCTTCAAGCGCGGCCTGAGCGAGGCCAGGCTGTCCTCGAACCTGGTGGCGCACGGCGACTTCACGCCCGAGAGCGGTGCACGGGCCATGGAACGCCTGCTGCGCAAGGCTCCGGACCTCGACGCGGTGTTCGTGGCCGCGGACATCATGGCGCTCGGCGCGCTGCAGGTGCTGCACGCGCAGGGCAAGCGCATTCCCGAGGACGTCGCGGTGGTCGGGTTCGACGACTCGGTGTTCGCCGCGACCGCCACGCCGCCGCTCACGACGATCCGGCAGGACGTCGAGGAGCTGGGCCGCACGATGACGTGGCGGCTGCTCGCGGAGCTCGCCGGTGAGGCCGGGCTGCCGCCGTCGCTGCTGCTGCCGACGTCGCTGGTCCGCCGCGCCAGCGCCTGACTCCGGCGGAACTCCCTTACATCGGTGATCGCCCACCGTCCGTGACAGGCGTCTGCTGCTTTTCACTCTTTCGGCAGAACCTCGCAGCACTGTCAGTAACACCTCGTGCGAGTCCTCGATGGTCAGGCGTACCCACCCACCTCCGAGGGAGTTGCGTCAGTGATCGAGAACTCGGCAGCCGGTCTGGTGATCGTCCCCGGCGAGGTGACGGTGACCGTCACCGGCGAACAGCACCACCAGGACGTCCTGGCGCGGTACGCCGTTCCGGACGGCGTCACGCGGCACGTGGCCGTCCACCTGACGTGGTGCACGATCGCCGCCGGGAAGCACCGGGGGCAGCGCGGGATCGAGGTGCGGCTCGACGGGCAGCGCGTCGGCGAGCTGACCGCCCTGATGTCGCGGCGGTACGCGCCCGTGCTGATGCACGTGGAGTCCGGGGGCGGGTCGACGGGCAGTGCCGCGTTCGTCCAGCTCGGCGGCAACGGGTTGCTGCAGATCTTCCTGCGGATGCCGCGGCAGATCCCGCAGGGCGCCGTCGTCCCGGTCGGGGCGCGACGCAGGTGGGTGGCGCCGGTGGCGATCACCGCGGCCAGCCTGCTCGCGTTCTTCTTCGCGATCGGCATCATCGGGGCGGTGGTCGGCGGCTCGCCCGACAAGGGCAGCGCGGCCACTCTCACGACGACCGTCTCACCGACGACGACCACGACCGCGACCGTGCCGACCAGCACCACCACGACGACCACGACGACAACCACCACCACCACGACTACGACGACCACCACTCCTGCCGCGGTCGCCCAGCCAAAGCCGCAACCGCAACCCCAGCCTCAGCCTCAGCCCCAACCGCAGCCGCAACCGAAGCCCCAGCCGCAGCCCCAACCGGCGCCGCAGCCCGCGCCCAAGCCCTCGTGCGACCCGAACTACAGCGGTTGCGTGCCGATCGCGTCCGACGTGGACTGCGCCGGCGGCAGCGGCAACGGGCCCGCGTACGTGTCCGGCCCGATCCGCGTCATCGGCTCGGACATCTACGGCCTGGACAGCGACAAGGACGGCGTCGCCTGCGAGTGACCTCCGGGCAGGATGACCACGTGGACGTCCCCGAAGAGGTGTTGCGCGCGGTCGGCCCGGACGCGGTGTGGTCCGACGGGCACGAAGGGCTGTCCGGCGACGTCTGGCGGGCGGGCTCCAGCTACGTCAAGCGCGCCGGGGTGGACGAACGCGACCGGCTGCGGTGGCTGGGCCGGCACCGCGAGGTGCCGGAGATCAGGGCGTTCGCCGACGGCTGGCTGGTGCTGGCCGACGTCGGCGCACCGTCGCTGGCCACCGCGGACCCGGTGCTCGCGGCGACCGTCATGGGCGAGGTGCTGCGGTCGCTGCACTCGCTCCCGGTGGACTCCTGCCCCTACGACGCACGGGTCGCCGTGCTGCTGGAGCAGGCGCGGCGCAACGTCGAGGCCGGTCTGGTGGACCCGGACGACTTCGACGACGACAACCTCGGCAGCACGCCGGAGGAGCTGCTGGAGCGGTTGGCCGGCACGGCGCCCCGCGAAGAGGACCTCGTGGTCGCGCACGGTGACTTCTGCCCGCCGAACGTGCTGCTGCGCCCGGACGGTTCGACCGTGCTGATCGACGTGGCGCGGCTCGGCGTGTCCGACCGGCACCGCGACATCGCGCTGGCGCACCGGGAGGTGGGCGAAGAGGCCGTGGGCGCGTTCGACCGCGCCTACGGCCTCACCCCCCGCCCCGCACTGCTGGAGTGGTACCGGTTGCTCGACGAGTTCTTCTAGGCGCGCTCGTAGGGCGTCTTCTCGCCTGCCTCGACGCTGAACGGCAGGTGGTTGCCCGCGGGCGGCAGCGGGCAGGTGGCGAAGTCGGTGAACGCGCACGGCAGGTTCGTCGCACGGTTGAAGTCGAGCACCACCTTGCCGTCGCGCGGCGTGGCGGCGATCTGCCGGTTCGCCGCGTACGTGGTGACGCCGCTGGTTTCGTCGGTGAACAGGATGCTCAATCCACCGTTGTGGCCGTTGAACGCCGTGAGTGTGTGTTCCGTGCCGTTGTAGTTGAACCGCACACGCCCCGGCGCCTCGTAGACGTGGCTGAGGCCTTCGACGACGGCGCCGACCGTCGTCGGGACGGGGGCGTCGAACGGCTCGTACTCGCCCTCCAGCACCCACTTCTCCCGCGGCTCGTAGGCGGGCACGCCCCTGAAGTTCCCGAGCACCTCGGCCTTGGGGTCGTGGACGCGGATCAGGTACCCGCCGCGGCGGGCGATCTCGATCTCCACGTCGCCTGCCTCGACGCGGGTGCCGGCACCGCTCTGGACGAGTTCGAAGCGCTGTGTCTCGCCCTCGTGGCGCCAGTACGCGGCGTCGTCGTCTTGCCACCACTCGCCCGGTAGGCCGTCATAGGCGCGTGGAGTCGCCTCCAGCCAGTCGAGAGAGACCAGCGCGAGCCACCCGTACGGGTCGGCCAGGCTCTTCTCCCGTTCCGTCTTCCAGGTCTGCCAGTCCTCAGCGAAGCTCATGTCCTTGCCAACGGACGGCGCGCGGCATCGCTTCCCCGTTCCACGGAGTGGGAGACGAGGGCGTGGCCGAGTTCCGTCCTGGCGTACACGACGCTGCGGCCGTGGCGTTGCGAGGCCAGCAGACCGGCGTCGCGCAACGCCCGCAGGTGCTGGTTCACCGCCGACGTCGTGACGCCGTGGAGCCGCGCGAGACCGGTGGACGAGTGCGGTCGCGCCAGCGCGGTCAGCAGGTCCGCGCGCACCTGGCCGAGCACCGCTGCCAGCGCGGCGGGGCCCGCACGCCGCCCGGTCTCCCAGAGCGCGCCGGCCCCGCGGGCGGCGTAGATCAGCAACGGGGGTGCCGCGGGGTCGACGGGCACCGCCGTGCGCCGGGCGAACGCGCTGGGCACGAGGGTGAGTCCCCGTCCCCCGGCCCGCACGACCCGGTCGACACCGGCGATCCGCACCTCCACGGCCGGGCCCGAGAAGCTGATCCGGTCGGAGATGCCGCCGAGCATCGTGGCGAGTCCGTGCCGGGCCGTCTCACGGCCGCGGTGGGCGATGTCGGCTTCCAGCACCTCGCGCACCCGGTCCCAGTGGCCGGCCAGTGCGACCTCCCAGTAGGTCTCCAGCGCGCCGAACACACGCTCGCGGTCACGCAGGACGGCGGGCACGCTTCCGAACAACGCGCGGAAGTCGCGCCTCATCGCTCGTGCGGAGATCTCGCGGAGTGCGGCGAACTCGTCCTCGATCCGGGTGAACGGCGTCAGCGGGCGCGGGCTGAGGAAGTCCGGCGTCCAGCCGCGGGAGGTGGACAGCGCCAGCAGGACCTCGGCGTCCACGTCGCGGATCCCGCGCGCCCACGGCAGGTGCAGCGGATATCTGGCGGGGTCCTTGAGCACGCGCAGGCTGAGGGTGAGCTCGCTGAGCGGCGAGACGGCGAACCGCACGTCGACCAGGTCGGCCTCGTCCAGCACGAACTCGATCATGTAGCACAACGCTACATCAGTTCCGCACACGCCGTGCCGGAACGCAGGCTGCGCACCCATGTGGACCGACATGCGACTGGCGTTGGAGATCGTCCGCGAGGCGGCCCGGGTGGCGGAGCGGGAGTTCACCGAGCGCCGCTTCCGGGTGTGGCGCAAGGCAGACGGCAGCGAGGTCACCTCGGCCGACCTCGCGGTGGAGGACCTGGTGCGGCGGTTGCTCGCGCAGGCGCTGCCCGAGGACGGTGTGGCGGGAGAGGAACGTCCCGAGCGCGCGGGCACCTCGGGCCGCCGCTGGCTGGTCGACCCGATCAGCGGCACGGCGGGCTTCGTGGCCGGGCGGCCGGAGTACTCGGTGGACCTGGCGCTGGAAGGAGCGCTGGCCGTCTCCGCCCTGCCCTCGCTGGGCGTCACGATGGCCGCCGGCCGGGGAATCGGGTGCAGGATCTTCCGCGGTGACCGAGAAGAGATCGCCCGAGTATCCACAAGGGACGAAGTGAACGGTGCGCGCGTGTGCCTGCACGGCAAGAAGAAACCCGTGCTGCCGCAGTGCGTCATCGTGGACAGCAGAGTTTCGGTGCTGAATCTGATCAGCGGCGAGGTGGACGCCGTGGTCGCGGCGGGCTCCGGACTGGACGAGTTCGACCTGGCGTGCCTGCCGGTGCTCGTGGAGGAGGCGGGCGGCCGGGTGACGGTGGTGGAGGAGGACGTCGTGCTGGCCACCAACGGTGCCCTGCACGACGCCCTCCTCCCGTCGCTGGTCGCGCGTCCTGGTGTCGAACCAGGCACCCCGGGCTCATGAGGCCTGGGTGATCACCGGATCCCGCGCGGTGGAGTGACCGACCGGACTCGCACCGGCTTCGACCAGGACCACAACCTGGCGCCTCGACTGCTTCGGCTTCGGTCACGGCTGCCCGTCGAGGGTTCGAACCTCGATCTCCGCGTTCAGAGCGCGGTGTCCGTGCCAATTGGACCAACGGGCATCAAAAAAGCCGCCTCGTCGCGATGGCGACGGGACGGCTCCCCGGGGCATGAGTTCACCTCATGCCGAGGAGCACCAGTCGTGCTGATGGCGCATCTGTTGCATCACGGCTGGCTCCTTCCTCCGGTTCGTTGCGATCACTCTGACGGATGGTGTCCGAGCGGCGCAACGCAATTTCGACGCCTGCAAAAGTTTGCAGACTAAGGTGGTCTGATTCAGGAATCTCCAAGTGGACTTGCGGAAAACTTTTGCAACGTCTTTCCTGGACCGCTGACACACCCCATCGGAAGGCATGGACATGTCCCAGGACTGGTGGCGACACGCCGTCATCTACCAGGTCTACGTGCGCAGCTTCGCCGACTCGAACGGCGACGGCGTCGGTGACCTGCCCGGCATCCGCTCGCGCCTGCCCCACCTGCGCGACCTGGGCGTCGACGCGGTCTGGATCACCCCGTTCTACGCGTCGCCGATGGCGGACGGCGGCTACGACGTCGCGGACTACCGCGCCGTGGATCCCCAGTTCGGCGACCTGGACGACGTGCGCGTGTTGGTCGACGACGCGCACTCGCTCGGCATCCGCGTGATCGTCGACATCGTGCCGAACCACAGCTCCGACCAGCACGTCTGGTTCCAGGAGGCGCTGGCCGGCCGCAACCGCGAGCGCTACGTCTTCCGGGAGGGTGTCGGCGACCAGCCCCCGAACGACTGGGAGTCGGTCTTCGGCGGGCCCGCCTGGACGCGGGTGGAGGACGGGTCCTGGTACCTGCACCTGTTCGCGCCGGAGCAGCCCGACCTCAACTGGGAGCTCCCGGAGGTGCGCGCGGAGTTCCGCGACGTGCTGCGGTTCTGGCTCGACCTGGGCGTCGACGGGTTCCGGGTGGACGTGGCGCACGGGATGGTCAAGGCGCCGGGGCTGCCCGACATCGGGCACACCGACCAGCTCAAGCTGCTGGGCACCGAGCCGCTGCCGTTCTTCGACCAGGACGGTGTGCACGAGATCCACCGCGAGTGGCGCGAGATCGTCGACTCGTACGAGGGGCAGCGTGTGCTCGTGGCGGAGGCGTGGACGCCTTCCGCCGAACGGACGGCCATGTACCTGCGTCCCGACGAGATGCACCAGGCGTTCAACTTCCACTACCTCACGGCGGAGTGGGAGTTCGGGGCGTTGCGGTCGGTCATCGACTCGTCGCTCGCGGCGGTGGCCCCTGTCGGGGCACCGACCACCTGGGTGCTGTCGAACCACGACGTGCAACGGCACGTGACGCGCTACGGCGGCGGCGAGACAGGTGTGCGGCGTGCACGCGCCGCACTGGCGTTGATGCTGGCGCTCCCGGGTTCGGTGTACCTGTACCAGGGCGAGGAACTCGGGCTGCCCGAGGTGCTCGACCTGCCGGACGAGGTGCTGCAGGACCCGATGTGGGAGCGGTCCGGGCACACCGAGCGCGGTCGTGACGGCTGCCGCGTGCCGCTGCCGTGGACCGCTACCGGGCCGTCGCTCGGGTTCGGCACGGGCGGGTCGTGGCTGCCGCAGCCCGCGGACTGGGCGAAGCTCAGCGTGGAGACGCAGTCGAGCGACCAGGACTCGATGTTGTCCTTCTACCGCAACGCTTTGCGCGTGCGCCGCGAGAACCCGGCCACGGGCGTGGACATCACGTGGGTCGACGGTCCGGCGGACGTGCTGTGGTTCGAGCGGGACGGCGTCGCGTGCGCGGTGAACCTGTCGGGCTCGGTCGTCGAGCTGCCGGACCCGGGGTCGGTGCTGCTGGCGTCGTCGTACTACGGGGTGCGCGACGGGCAGCTGCTCCTCCCGCCGGACACCGCGCTGTGGTGGAAACTGTGACCTGCGGTTTCGCTTGATCGACCAAAACTGTCAGACCCCCTGGGTACCGTCCGTGGACATCAGCTCCGGACCGGACTCAGGGGGTTTCGCAGTGCGCAGGTGGGAGCTCGTCGCCGCTGGCTCGGCCAAGTTCTGGGAGGTCGGCCTGACCGGTGCCGTGACGACCGTCCGGTTCGGACGGTTGGGGGCAGCCGGTCAGACCCGGGTCAGGGAGCTGGCGTCCGAGGCCGCCGCCGAGGCGCACGTCGCGAGACTGGTGGCGGAGAAGGAGAAGAAGGGCTACCGCCCCGTCGCCGCCTCCGAAACCCCTCCCGCCGGGACTTCTCGCGCCGAGACCCCTCGCGCCGAGTTCCCTCGCGACGAGGACACGTGGGTGATGCCCGCGGCCTGGCTGAGAGACGTGGTGCGCCGCCGCGGCCTGGAGCCGTCGCCGAAGTTCAAGCTCGATTCCCGTCGTGCGCGGGAGTTCCGCGACTGGGTGGCCTCGGACCACCCGGTGATCGCCGAGGTGCTGGAGGACCCGAAGACCGATCGCGGCCTCGCGCAGGCCCTGCGCGATCAGCTCGAGGGCAGAGCGAGCCCGCTCGGCGCGGCGGCGCTCGCGAGCGTGGCTTCCCTGCACAAGGCGACGGTCCACTGGTTGATCGCGGAACACGGTCTGCCGTTCGCGGCGGCGGCGGTCGCACACCGCACCGCCATGTTCTTCGGCCGCGGGCGGCCCGATCGGGGCAGCTGGGTCCAGAAGGGCTACCTGCAGCCGTTCCCCGACCATCGCGTGTACCTCGACCAAGTGGACGCCGCGCACCTCGTCCTGGTCCGATCGGCCCTCGCCGTCGCGGACGCCGAGACCCACGCCGCCGCCGTCGAGGCGCTGGAGGAGGCCGGCACCACCCAGGCAGGCCAGATGGCCCGCGCCTTCCTCGTACCTTCGAGGCACGACTGGTTCGAGGAGGCGAAGGCCCACTCGCGCGCCCGGGGGGAGAACTGGCTCACCCTGTGCGCGGTGAGCACGCTGGACCAGTTCGCCCACCTCGAGCACCGCGGGGTGACCTGGTCGCCGGTCGCCCTGCACACGGCGCTGCACGTGCTGGGGCCCGCGATCGCGCCGTTCCTCGCCGAGGAGGTCGACGAGGCGGGGCTCGACGCCGACCGCCGCAGGTCCGGGCTGGAGGTGCTCGCCGCCCTGCCGACGGACGAGGCGTTCACGCTCCTGCTGGACCGCGCGCGGGAGAAGTACGTGCTGTCTCCGCTGCTGTCCGCGATGGAGGCGTTCCCACGGCGGGCGGCCCGGCTGCTGGCCGCCCGCGCTGCCGAGCCGCAGGCGGTGTCCCTGCTCCGGGCGCACCTGGAGACGCACCCCGACCTGGTGGTGCCGTCGGAAGCGGCGGCACTGGTCGCCGAGGCGAACTCCCGGCGCGTTCCGGAAGCACCGGTCTGCGCACTGCCCGGCGTCCTGGCCGACCCGCCGTGGACGCGCAGCCGCCCGCGGCCCGATCCGGTCGTGCTGGAGGGCCTGCCCGTGCCGGCGCCGAGCGAGTCCTGGCTGCCGGGCGAGCGCGAGGAGTGGCTGGCGCTCCCGTCGTACTACAACGGGCGCGACACGCCCGAGCACTGGACGAACCTGGCCGAGTGGATCAGCTCCACCGGCCGCCCCTGCGGCCACGGCCTGTTCGAGGCGGGACCCGAGGACCTCGCTCGGTCGGTGATCGCGAAGTGGGTGCCGGACGACAGCTGGGACGGTGAGCGCTGGGGCAGGCGCGTCAGCGCCCGGTTCGGGCTGGACGCCGTCGCGCCGCTGCTGCACCTGGCCGCGAGCAGCCCGCACGGGTCCGGTTTCGTCCTTCTCCCGTACGCCACGGCCGAGGTGGCGACGTTGATGGCGGACTGGCTGGTGCGCCTCAAGGCGGCCCGCTCGACCGCGCTGTCCTGGCTGGAGCGCCACCGCGAGACCGCGGCCCGCCTCCTGCTGCCCGCGGCGCTGGGCGTGGCCGGTCCCGCGCGCCACAACGCCGAAGCCGCTCTGCGCCACCTGCACCTGGAGCTCGGTGTCGACGTCGTCGCCGTCGCGACCTCCGTCAGCGAGAAGGCGGGTGCCGCGGTCCGCACGCTGGTCGAGGTCGACCCGCTCGACGTGCTGCCCGCGAAGCTGCCGGAGATCGGCGGATGGGCGGACCCGCGCCTGCTGCCCCAGGTGCTGCTGAGCGACCGCGCCACCGCGTTGTCGGCCCGGGCCGCGACGAACCTCCTCACGACCGCCGCGCTGTCCAAACCGGACACCGTCTACGCGGGCCTGCCGGTCGCCGTGCGGGCGTGCGACCCGGCCTCGCTCGCGGAGTTCGCCTGGGCGGTCTTCGAGCGCTGGCAGTCCGCGGGAGCCCCGGCCGGCGACGGCTGGGCGCTGACGGCCCTCGGCCGGTTCGGCGACGACGAGACCGTGCGCCGCCTCGCGCCGCTCATCCGCGCCTGGCCGGGTGAGAACGCGCACGCCAAGGCGGTGACGGGTCTCGACGTGCTCGCCCAGATCGGCACCGGGACCGCGCTCACCCACCTCAACGGCATCGCGGATCGCGTGAAGTTCAAGGCCCTCAAGGCCCGCGCGCAGGAGAAGGTCGCCGCGATCGCCGCGACCCTGGGCCTGTCCCGCGATCAGCTGTCGGACCGCCTGGTCCCCCGCCTCGGTCTCGACGACGCCGCCACCCTGGTGGTCGACTACGGCCCCCGCCGGTTCACCGTCGGCTTCGACGAGCAGCTCAAGCCGTACGTCCTCGACTCGGACGGCAAGCGCCGCAAGGACCTCCCCAAGCCCGGCGCCAAGGACGACCAGACCCTCGCACCGGCCGAGCACAAGCGCTTCGCGGACCTGAAGAAGGCCGTGCGCACCATCGCGTCCGACCAAATCCACCGGCTGGAAGCAGCGATGATCACCCAGCGCACCTGGACCGCCGCGGAGTTCCACGAGGTGCTGACGTCCCACCCCCTGCTCAGGCACGTGGTCCGCCGTCTGGTGTGGATCACCGACGCGGGCAGGTCCTTCCGCCTGGCCGAAGACCTGACCCTCGCCGACGCGAACGACGACGAGCTCACGCTGCCCGAGGCCGCCACCGTCCGCGTCGCCCACCCGGTCGACCTGGCCGGCGAACTGGCCGCATGGGGCCAGGTGTTCGCGGACTACGAGATCCTGCAGTCCTTCCCCCAGCTCGGCCGCCCGGTCCACGCCTTCGCGCCGGGCGAGGACCTCGTCCCGCAGCTGCAGGAGTACGTGGGCCGCAAAGTCCCCGTCGGCAAGCTCCTCGGCCTCACCCAGCGCGGCTGGGTCCGGGGCGAACCGCAGGACGCCGGCGTGGAGTGCTGGATGACCCGCCCGCTCCCCGCCGGCGGTGCCCTGGTCGCCTGCCTCGACCCCGGCATCGCGGTGGGCGCCGTCGACGTCTTCCCCGAGATCGCGTTCAGCTCCCTGTGGTTCTCCGCCACCGGCCGTGGCGCCTGGGTCGCCCCGCGTGACGGCGGACCGACCACGTTCGAAGTGGACCCGGTGACCGCCTCCGAACTCCTCTCGGAACTCGAGTCACTGCACGCGTGACGCGGGAACGGCTGACGCACGGTGCGCGTCAGACCGGCAAGCACGATCAACAACGTCAGTACCAACGCAGGGAGCAGTCAGTGCGCAGGTGGGAGCTCGTCTCGGGCGGCTCGGCGAAGTTCTGGGAGATCGAGCAGGACGGCGTCGCGGTGACCGTCCGCTTCGGACGGCTCGACACCCACGGCCAGACCAAGACCAAGGACCTCGCCTCCGCCGAGGCCGCGCGGGCGCACGTGGCGAAGCTGGTGGCGGAGAAGGAGAAGAAGGGCTACCGGCCCGTCACCAACGGCTCGGAGGCGGTCTCCACCAGCTCGGCCGCTGCCTCCACCGCTGCCACGGCGACCGCGGCCGGCGACCCGCAGGCGGCGACCTCCGCCCCGCACCCCGTCGCTCCCCTCTCAGCCACCTCCTCCACCTCCTCGTCCGCGGCCACCTCTCCCGCGACCTCCACGGCCACGACCTCTCCGGCTACTTCCGCGGTCATCCCGGTCCCTGCCTCCCCCACCACGAAACCCGCGCCCACCCCCGTCGACGAAGACACCTGGGTCATGCCCAAGGCCTGGCTGCGCGACGTCATCCGGCAGCGCGGCTTCCACCCCGCCCCGGAGTTCTCCGTCGACGAAGCCTCGGCCGAGGAGGCCCGGCGCCGAACGGCCGAGCTCGGCACCGCCGTCGAGGCCGTCCTGTCCGAGCCGTCGTCCGACCCGGACCTGGTGCGGGCGGTGCGCGAGCACCTCGCCGGCCGGACGAGTCCCGTCGGTGCGGCGGCGGTCGCGGCGATCACCGAGTGCGGCGAGCAGTCCGTGCACGCCTGGATCGCCGACCACGGCGTGGTGTTCGCGACGGAGGCCACGATCGAGTTCACCAGGCTGCAGTGCGCACCGGAGTGGTTCCCGCAGGACCGCAGGTACGGCGACAGGATCCTGGTGAGCCGCGGCGGTTACCTCCACATCATCCTCGACACCGTCGAGGGCAGGATGCTCAAGGCCGTCCGCTACGCGCTGGCCGTGGCCGACGATGCCGAGCGCGCTGCGGCGGAAACCGCGCTGACGAAGCTGGACGCGCTGCAAGACACCAACGTGAAGCTGCTGCGGGCGTTCCTGATGCCAGGCCGGCCCGACTGGTTCGAGGACGTCAGCGGGACGCCGAACTCGCGCGTGCGCTGGTGGATCCTCCCGTGCAGCGCCAGCACGTTCGAGGAGTTCCAGGCAGCGGGGACCTCGCTGTCCAACAACAGCTCGTTCCTGCACACGGCGCTCTACGTGCTGGGACCGTCCATCGTGCCGTTGCTCGCGGCCGCGCTCGATCACAACTACCAGCTCGCGGACCGCCGCAAGCAGGTGCTCAAGGTGCTCGCCGCGATCCCCACGGACGAGGCGTTCACCGTGGCGCTCGACCGGCTCGACGCCAAGTACGTGCGTCCGACGCTGCTGAGCATGATGGCGGCGTTCCCGGCGCGCGCGGCGAGGTTGCTCGGCGAACGCGCCGGTGAAAACCCCGAACTGCGGCAGCTGCTCAGCGTGCACCTCAAGACGTACCCGCACCTGGAGAAACCCGAGGGGTTCGTCGAGGTCGAGACCGCCGAGGTGCCGGAGGCTCCCGCCGAGGCGCTGCCGCCGCTGCTGGTCGCACCGCCGTGGGTCCACCGCAAGCCGCTGGTGAAGGCCGTGGTGGTGCCGGACCTGCCCCCGCCCCCGTCGTCGCTCGTGTGGGAGCCGGGCGAGCGGGAGGACTGGTTGCAGCCCGGGCAATGGGACATCCGCCAGACGTGGCAGGAACTCCTGGAGCAGCACCGGGCGGGCCGGATCGGGTGGCGCATGCGGTACCTGCTCGCGCTCGCGCCCGAAGAGGTGGCGCGGCCGCTGTTCACGGGCTGGGACGCCAGGCAACTGGGGTGGAACTTCGAGTCGACGGGCAAGATGCTGGCCGCGCGGTTCGGGTTCGACGCGCTGCCGTTGCTGCTGCGCATCGTCGACTCCAGCTCGAACGCCGCGGCGATCCTGCTGCCGTTCGCCACGCCCGAGGTGGCCGCTGCGATGGCGGACTGGCTCGTCCGGCTCAAGCAGGTGCGCAAGGTCGCGCTGGCGTGGCTCGCCCGGCACCGCGAGACGGCCGCACGCCTCCTCATCCCGGCCGCGCTGGGCAGGCCCGGCGCGCCGCGGCGTGACGCGGAGGCCGCTCTGCGGCACCTGCACGGTCTCGGTGTCGACGTGCCCGCGCTCGCCCCGACCCCCAAGGCGGCCGCGGCGCTGCGGGCGTTCCTCGCCATCGACCCCGTCGAGGTCCTCCCCGCCAGGCTGCCCGCCATCGGCGACTGGGCGGACACCCGCCTGCTGCCGCAGGTCCTGCTCGCCGACCGCAAGCACGCCCTCTCGGCGGAGGCCGCGAAGCACCTGCTGATGACGGCCGCGCTGTCGAAGCCGGGCGACGTCTACGCCGGCCTGACGCTGGTCCGCGAGTCGCTCGACCGGGCTTCGCTGGCGGAGTTCGCGTGGGCCGTCTTCCAGCGCTGGCAGGAGATCGGCGCGCCGTCGAAGGAGAGCTGGGCGCTGAGCGCCCTCGGCTGGTTCGGCGACGACTCGACGGTGCGGGCGCTGTCGCCGCTGATCCGGGTGTGGCCCGGGCAGAGCCAGCACACCAAGGCGGTGTCGGCCCTGGACGTCCTCGCGGACATCGGCTCCGAGGTCGCGCTGTCGCACCTCAACAGCATCGCCGAGAAGGTGAAGTTCAAGGGCCTCAAGACCAAGGCGCAGGAGAAGGTCGCCCAGATCGCCGCCGAACTCGGCCTCTCCCGCGACCAGCTGGCCGACCGCCTGGTCCCCCGCCTCGGTCTCGACGACGCGGCGAGCCTGGTGATCGACTACGGCGAGCGGAAGTTCACCGTCGGCTTCGACGAGCAGCTCAAGCCGTTCGTGCTCGACCCGGACGGCAAGCGCCGCAAGGACCTCCCCAAGCCCGGCGCCAAGGACGACCAGGACTTGGCGCCGTTGGAGCACAAGCGGTTCATGGCGCTGAAGAAGGACGTGCGCACCATCGCGTCCGACCAGATCCACCGCCTCGAACGCGCCATGGTCGACCAGCGCACCTGGACGGCCGACGAGTTCCACACGGTGCTTGCGGGCCACCCGCTGCTCTGGCACATCGTCCGCCGGCTCGTGTGGATCACGAACGAGAGCGCCTCCTTCCGCCTGGCAGAAGACCGCACGCTCGCCGACGCGAACGACGACGAGTTCACCCTGCCCGAGTCCGCCACCGTCCGCGTGGCGCACCCGGTGGACCTCCGGGCCGAGCTGGAGGCCTGGGGCGAGGTGTTCGCAGACTACGAGATCCTCCAGCCGTTCCCGCAGCTGGGCCGCCCGCTGCACGTCGTGCCGCAGGGCGAGGACCTCCTGCCGCACCTGAAGAAGTACCTCGAGGTCATGCTCCCGGTGGGCAAGCTCCTCAGCCTCACCAAGAAGGGCTGGAACCGGGGCGAACCGCAGGACGGCGGCGTCGAGTGCTGGATGACCCGCCCGTTGCCCTCCGGCGGCGCCCTGGTCGCCTCGCTGGACCCCGGCATCGCGGTGGGCGCGATCGACATCTTCCCCGAGGTCAAGTTCACCGAGCTGTGGTTCTCCGCCCACGGCCAGGGCTACTGGTCGTCCCAGCACGACGCGCAGACCGCCCTCCTGGCGGACTCGATCACGGCCTCGGAGCTCGTGTCCGAACTGGAGTCGCTGCACTCGTGAGGCCGCGCACCCAGGGGGTCTGAACTGCGCCGCCCGGCGGCCTCACGGAATTGTCAGACCCCCTGAGTAGCGTCCGTTCCAGACCAACTCCCTTGTGTGGCCCCAGCAGGAGGTACAGCAGTGCGCAGGTGGGAACTCGTCGCGGACGGCTCCGCGAAGTTCTGGGAGATCGAGCAGGACGGCGCGGCGGTGACCGTCCGGTTCGGACGGCTGGGCACTGCCGGCCAGGTCAAGACGAAGGAGCTGGCCTCCGTCGAGGCGGCCACCGCGCACGTCGCGAAACTGGTGGCGGAGAAGGAGAAGAAGGGCTATCAGCCGGAGGGCACCGCCGAGCCGGCGACGGCGACGTCGGCCGCCGCGCAGGGAATCGCCGTCGCGGGATCCGGTGCCGCGCAGGGACCCGACGCCGGGACCACCGCACCGGGAACGGACTTACGGCAAGCCGTGGTCGCCGAGCCCGCCGACGGGCAGCCTGGCGCCACCGAGCCCGCTGCCCGGCAGGCCACCACCCCCGCCGCTCCCGCGCCCAGCCCCGTCCTCGACGAGGACACCTGGGTGATCCCCAAGGCCTGGGCCCGCGACGCCGTGCGCCAGCGCGGCTTCGACCCGGCCCCGGACTTCACCCTCGACCCCGCGAAGGCCGACCAGGCCCGCCGCCGGATCACCGAGAAGGCAGCAGCCCTCGCGACCGCCTTCGAGGCCAAGGGCTCGGATCCCGAACTGGTGGGTGCCGCCCGCGCCCACCTCGACGGCAGGCCGACGCCCGTCGGCGCGGCGGCGATCGCGGCGGTCACGGAGCAGGGCGTCCCGGCGGTGCACGCCTGGATCGCCGACCACGGCCTCGCGTTCGCGACCGCGGCTGTGGTCGAGCTCATGAGCCTCACGTACTCCAGCCAATGGCACCAGAAGCGCGGCGACTGGACCGGTGTCTGCCTGCAGCGCGTCAAGAGCTTCCGCACGTCGATCGGTGACCCGGAGGGCCTGATGCTGACGGCCGTCCGGTACGCGATCGCCGTGGCGAGCCCCGAGGAGCGCGCGGCTGCCGAGAGTGCGCTGGAGGAGCTCGGCGGGCCGGGCGTCGAGGTCGAGGTCCGGTCGTTCCTGCTGCCCGAGCGGGCGGACTGGTTCGACGAGACCTGCCGGCAGAACTTCACGCAGAGCCGGTGGTGGATGCTGCCGAGCAGCGCGCGGTCGGTCGAGGACTTCCGGAAGGCCGACGAGGCGCTCACGACGTCGGCGTTCGTGCTCTACACAGCCGTGTACGTGCTGGGGCCGGACATCGCGCCGTTGCTCGCCGAAGAGCTCGACTCCGACAGCTACCACCAGCGGACCGGCGGGCGCAAGCAGGCGTTGAACGTTCTCGCGGCGTTGCCGACCGACGAGGCGTTCACCATCCTTCTCGACCGCGTGGACGAGAAGTACGTGCGGCCTGCCGTCGTGGCGGCGATGGCGGCGTTCCCGTCGCGGGCGGCGCGGTTGCTGTCCCAGCGGGTGTCGTCGAGTGAGAGCGCGCGTCAGCTGTTGCACGCGCATCTGCTGTCCAACCCGCAGGTCTCCGTGTCGGACGAGGTCGCGGCGGTGCTCGCCGAGTCCGGGCTGGTGATCGTGCCGGACGCGAGCCCGGAGCAGTTGCCGCCGCTGCTGGCCTCGCCGCCGTGGCTGAACCGCAAGAAGCCGGTGAAGCCCGTGGTGCTCACGGACCTCCCGGTGCCGGCGCCCGGTGTCAGCTGGTTGCCCGGCGAGCGCGAGGAGTGGCTGGAGGCGGGCGCGGCCTGGCGGGACGGCCACCAGGACTGGCGCCGGCTGCTCAAGGACTACGAGGCCGGCCGGATCGGCTACTACGACAACGACCTGTTCCTCCTCGCCCCCGACGACGCTGTGCGGCACCTGCTCGCGGACTGGGAGCCGCGCTACAGCTACGGCGTCGAGGAGTGGGGCAGGAACATCGCCGCGCGGTTCGGTCTGGATGCCGTGCGCGCGTTGCTCCGGCACGTGCAGTCGGCTCCGGCGGGGACGGGTGTGGTGCTGCTGCCGTTCGCGACCGTCGAGGTGGCGGCGCAAATGGCCGACTGGTTCGCGCGCACCAAGCAGCCGCGCCGCTGGGGCATCGAGTGGCTGGCCCGGCACCGCGAGCAGGCCGCCCGGCTGCTGATCCCCGCGGCGGCGGGCAAGACCGGGGTTCCCCGCCGCAACGCCGAGGCGGCCTTGCGGCACCTGCACAACAACGTCGGTGTCGACGTGGCGGCGATCGCGCGGGAGTGCGGGGCCGAGGCCGCGATCGACCTCGTGCTGTCGGTCGACCCGGTCGACGTGCTGCCCGCGAAGCTGCCGGCCATCGGCCTGTGGGCGGACACCCGGTTGCTGCCGCAGGTCCTGCTGAGCGACCGCAGGCACGCGCTGCCCGCCGCGACCGCCGCGCACCTGCTGATGAC
Organism: Lentzea jiangxiensis; assembly: GCF_900104175.1. Taxonomy (GTDB): domain Bacteria; phylum Actinomycetota; class Actinomycetes; order Mycobacteriales; family Pseudonocardiaceae; genus Lentzea; species Lentzea jiangxiensis. The sequence continues at coordinate 445,757 of NZ_FNIX01000005.1, read as the reverse complement.
GGCCGCGCTGTCGAAGCCGGGTGAGCTCTACGCGGGGCTGCCGATCGTGCGCGAGGCGCTCGACAGGCACTCGCTGGCGGCGTTCGCGTGGGCGGTCTTCCAGGCGTGGGAGCAGGCCGGTGCGCCGTCGAAGGAGAGCTGGGCGCTGAGCGCCCTCGGCTGGTTCGGCGACGACTCGACGGTGCGGGCGCTGTCGCCGCTGATCCGCGTCTGGCCGGGGCAGAGCCAGCACACCAGGGCGGTCGCCGGGCTCGACGTGCTCGCCGACATCGGCACCGAGGTCGCCCTGTCGCACCTCAACAGCATCGCGGAGAAGGTGTCCTTCAAGGGCCTCAAGACCAAGGCGCAGGAGAAGGTAGCCCAGATCGCGGCCGAGCTCGGGCTGTCGCGCGACCAGCTGTCGGACCGGCTGGTGCCGCGGCTGGGCCTCGACGACGCCGCGACGCTCGTCATCGACTACGGTTCCCGCCAGTTCACGGTCGGCTTCGACGAGCAGCTCAAGCCGTTCGTGCTCGACCCGGACGGCAAGCGCCGCAAGGACCTCCCCAAGCCCGGCGTGAAGGACGACGAGGACAAGGCGCCGTTGGAGCACAAGCGGTTCATGGCGCTGAAGAAGGACGTGCGCACCATCGCGTCCGACCAGATCCAGCGGCTCGAACGCGCCATGGTCAACCAGCGCACGTGGAGCGCCGAGGAGTTCCAGACGGTTCTCGTGGCACATCCGCTGCTGTGGCACGTGGTCCGCCGTCTGGTCTGGATCACCGGCGAGGGCGAGTCGTTCCGCCTGGCCGAAGACCGCACGCTCGCCAACGCCGAGGACGACGAGTTCACGCTGCCCGAGGACGCGGTCGTGCGCGTCGCACACCCGGTCGACCTCCGGGAGACGGCGGCGGCGTGGGGCGAGATCTTCGCCGACTACGAGATCCTCCAGCCGTTCCCGCAGACGGGCCGCCCGGTCCACCTCCTGGCGCCGGGCGAGGACCTGCTGCCCCGGTTGAAGAAGTACTGCGGCACCCCGTACCCGATCGGCAAGATCCTCGGCCTGACCAAGAAGGGCTGGGTGCGCGGCGAACCGCAGGACGCGGGCGTCGAGTGCTGGATCACCCGGCCGTTCCCCGCCGGCGGCGCGCTCGTCGCCTCGCTCGACCCCGGCATCGCGGTGGGCGCCGTGGACGTCTTCCCCGAGGTCGGGTTCAGCGACATGTGGTTCTCCACCAGCGGTCACGGCACGTGGTCCGCGCCCGCGAACGCGCCCACGACCTACCCGATCGACCCGATCACGCTCTCCGAGCTCCTCTCCGAACTGGAGTCCCTGCAGTCATGACCAGCACCCAGACGATGCAGCGCCCACCCGCCGAGGTGCGCTTCGCCGACGAGCTCGCGCGGCTGCGCGACACCGACACCGCGCCCCGGCCACCGGGCTGGGCGCTCAGCCTCGACGCCGCGCGCCGGTTCGTCGTGGGCGACGAGAGCCGGGGCATCAGCAAGAAGTTCGTGGGCGATCCGTCCCTGGTGGACAGGGCGCTGGTCACGCTCGCGACGAGCCGCGGCCTGATGCTCGTCGGTGAGCCGGGCACGGCGAAGTCGTTGCTGTCCGAGATGATCGCGGCGGCGGTCTGCGGCGAGTCGACGCTGACGATCCAGGGCGGCGCGGCCACCACCGAGGACCAGATCAAGTACTCGTGGAACTACGCGCTGCTGGTCTCGGAGGGCCCGTCGCCGCGTTCGCTCGTGCCGGCGCCGATGCTGCGGGGCATGGCCGAGGGCAAGATCGTGCGGTTCGAGGAGATCACGCGCTGCCCGCTGGAGGTCCAGGACTGCATGCTGTCGATGCTGTCCGACCGCGTGATGGCGATCGGCGAGCTGAACGGCCCGGACGGCATGGTGTTCGCGCAGGACGGGTTCAACGTGATCGCCACGGCGAACACGAGGGACCGCGGCGTGAACGAGATGAGCGCGGCGCTCAAGCGGCGCTTCAACTTCGAGACGGTGTTCCCGATCGCCGACTTCGACACCGAGCTCGCGCTCGTCGAGCAGGAGGCGGCGAAGCTGCTGGCGAAGTCCGGCGTGGAGCTCGCGCCGAAGCGGGACGTCCTCGAGGTGCTGGTGCGGACGTTCCGCGACCTGCGCGAGGGCACCGACCGGCTGACCACCGTCATGAGCACGGCCGAGGCGGTGTCGGTGGCGCACGCCGTCGGCCTGCGGGGCTGGTTCCTGCGCGGCGAGGTCGGTTCGGCCGCGGACGTCGTGGAATGCCTGGCGGGCACGGCGGCGAAGGACAACGCGGAGGACCTGGCGCGGCTGCGGCGGTACCTGGAGCAGCACGCGTCGCGGCGCAAGGGCGAGCAGTGGCAGGAGCTGCACCGCGCCCGTCACCTGCTGCCCGGCTGATGGGGGCCGTGTTCGTCGGCGTCCGGCACCACAGCCCCGCCTGTGCCCGGCTGGTCGCCGCCACCATCGCCGAGCAGCAGCCCGCGTACGTGCTCATCGAGGGTCCCGCCGACTTCAACGAGCGCATCGACGAGCTGCTGCTGGGACACGAGCTGCCCGTCGCGCTGTTCAGCTACTCCGACCAGCACGCGTCGTGGTCGCCGTTCTGCGACTACTCGCCGGAGTGGGTGGCGATCACCGAGGGCCGCCGCTGCGGCGCGGAGGTCAGGTTCATCGACCTGCCCGCGTGGCACGAGGCGTTCCGGGACGTGAGCAACAGGTACGCCGACGCCGAGCTGCGCTACACCGAGGTCGTCGAGAGGTTGTGCGTGGAGTTCTCCGTCGACAACGTCGACGTGCTCTGGGACCACCTCTTCGAGTCCCAGGACGAGCCGGAGGGCATGGCGGAGTACTTCGACCTGCTGCGCGGCACGGCGACGGCGGACGAGGGCGACTCGGCGCGCGAGGAGTACATGGCGCGCTGGGTGCGGGCGGCGGTGCGCGACGCGGGTGACAGGCCCGTCGTCGTGGTCACCGGTGGCTTCCACACCGCGGCGCTCAAGGCGAAGCTCGACGGCAGCACGGAATGGCCGGACGTGCCCGAGCGTGAGAGAGGTGCGAGCTATCTCGTGCCGTATTCGCACGCACGGCTGGACGCGTTCACGGGCTACCAGTCGGGCATGCCGTCCCCCGGTTACTACCAGCAGGTGTGGGAGACCGGGGCACGGCGGGCGGCGGACTGGCTCGTCGAGTCCGTGGCCACGAGGCTGCGCAAGCGGCAGCAGCCGGTGTCGACCGCGGACCTCATCGCGGCGCACACCCAGGCCGGGGCGCTGGCACGGTTGCGCGGACACCGCAACCTGGCGCGCACGGACGTCCTCGACGGCCTGACCAGCGCGTTGATCTCCGAGGACCTGACGCAGCCGCCACCGTGGACGCGGCGCGGCACGCTGCAGCCCGGCGCGCACCCGGCGCTGGTCGAGATGCTCGGCGCGCTGCGGGGCGACAAGACCGGGCGGCTGCACCCGAGCACGCCGGCCCCTCCCCTGGTCCACGCGGTGCAGGAACTGCTGAGCACGCACGGGCTCGACCACGAGGGCAAGATCGCCCTCGACCTCACCGACGCGGCGGCGCTGGAGCGCAGCAGGATCCTGCACCGGCTGAGAGTGCTGCGGATCCCCGGCTTCGAACGCACGAGCGGCCCGTCCGAGGGCGCCCAGCCGCAGCTGGACGAGCAGTGGACGCTGCGGCCCGTCGAGGAACGGCTGGCGGCGCTGATCGAAGCGGCCGAGAACGGCGCCACGCTGGAGGAGGCGGCCGGGGTGGCGCTGGAACGCCGGTCGCGGGACGCGCGGCTCGACGGCCTGGCCTCGATCCTGTTCGACGCCGTGCTGTGCGGCATCTCGACGTTGTCCGGCAAGGTCAAGGCCTCGCTCAACGAGGGCGTCCGGGAGACCGGCGACCTCGCGGCGCTGGGGCAGGTGCTCGGCGGCGTGCTGGGGCTGTGGCGGCACGACAGGCTGTTCGGCACGAGGAAGGACGCCCTGCTGGGCTCGGTGATCGACGCCGGCACCGCGCGGGTGCTGTGGCTGGTCGAGGGCCTGCACGGCGGCCCCGCGCCGGCGGATCCGCAGCGGCTCAAGGCGATGGCGGCGACCAGGGACGCGGTGCTGCACGCCGGGTCCGCGCTGTCGCTGGACCCGGCGGACGTCACGGGCGTGGCGACGCGCGTGAGCAACGACGTGCAGGCACCACCGGACCTGAGGGGTGCGGCGCTCGGCCTCGCCTGGGCGCTGGGCACGCAGCCGGACGTGCGCAAGATCCGCGGCGTCGAGGCGCTCGGCGACTGGCTCGCCGGGCTGTTCGCGGTCGCGCGCGAGGAGGTGCTCGCGAGCCCCGACCTGGTCGGCGTCCTCGACGAACTGGTCAGCGCGATGACCGAGGACGAGTTCCTGGTGGCGCTGCCGGCGTTGCGGCTCGCGTTCGGCTACTTCCCGCCCAGGGAAAGGGAAACCATCGCGGCGACGGTCCTCGCGCACCGCGGTGTCAGGGGCAACGCGAGAGACGTCACCCGCCTCACCGCCGATCCGGTGCTCGTGGCGGAGGCGATGGCGGTGGAGAAGCGCGTGGAAGCGTTGCTGGTGAAGGGCGGCCTGGCATGACGGACCTGGAACGCTGGCGGCTGATCCTCGGCGAGCCCGCCTCGCGCTGCACCGGAGGGCTGCAGGCGGAGGCGGCACGCCGGGACGCCGCGCTGCAGTGGCTCTACGGCCGCGATCCCGAGCTGGCCGAACGCGGCGTGCGCAAGGGCGGCAGCGAGGACTCGGTGCTGCAGACCGTCGACTGGCTGGACGAGGTGCACACGCTCTTCCCGCGGGAGACGATCGAGCGGCTGGAGCGCGACGCCGTCGAGCGCTACGAGATCACCGACGTGGTCACGGATCCCGACGTGCTGCAACGGATCGAGCCGAACCCGGCGCTGCTGCGCGCGGTGCTGCGGACCAAGCACCTGATGAACCCGGCCGTCCTCGCGATGGCGCGCAAGATCGTCGAGGCGGTGGTCCGGCAGCTGATGGAGAAGCTGAAGACCGAGGTGCGCACGGCGTTCAGCGGCACGAGGTCGCGGCGGCCGAGCATCCACCGCAACTCGCGCAACTTCGACTTCCGGTCGACGATCAGGGCGAACCTCCAGCGCTACCAGCCGGAGGAGCGCAGGCTCTCCATCGAGCACGCGAAGTTCGTCTCGCGCACCAGGAGGAACCTGGAGCAGTGGCAGGTCGTGCTGCTGGTGGACCAGTCCGGCTCGATGACGAGCTCGGTGATCCACTCGGCGGTCACGGCGGCCTGCCTGTGGGGCCTGCCGGGCCTCAAGACGCACCTCGTCGCGTTCGACACCAACGTCGTCGACCTGACGTCCGACGTGACCGACCCGGTCGAGCTGCTGATGAAGGTGCAGCTCGGTGGCGGCACGGACATCGCCAGGGCGGTGACCTACGGAGCCGGGCTCGTCGACAACCCCCGCCGGTCGATCGTCGCCATCATCAGCGACTTCTACGAGGGCGGCGACGACGCGCAGCTGGTGCGCACCGTCAAGGGCCTGTGCGAGCAGGGCACCCACGTGCTCTGCCTGGCGGCGCTCGACGAGGAGGCCAACCCGGACTACGACCGGGTGCTGGGCCAGCGCCTCGCGAACGTCGGCGCCCACGTGGGCGCGATGACCCCCGGAGAGCTCGCGGAGTTCGTTGCGGAGAAGCTCAGGTGACCCGACCCGACCTGCTGGCCCTCACCCCGGACGCGCTGGCGGCCCTCGCCAACCGCGGCCTCGTGAAACGCGCCGCCAAGGAGCTGGACGCGGGCGTCGTCCCGGCGCTCGACACCGATCCGGCCGGTGCCGTCCAGGGCAAGTTCCCCGACGGCACCACGACGACGCTGCCGCCGAACACCGCCCTCGACGCCGCCCGGTGCAGCTGCGGCGCCACGGGCGTCTGCCGGCACCGCATCGCCGTGGTCCTCGCCTACCAGCGCACGCAGGAGGCCACCGCTCCCACCGAGCTGTGGTCGCCGAGCGTGGTGACGGACGACGACCTGGTGGCGTTGATGGGTGAACGCACGCTGCGCCGGGCCCGCCGGGCGCACCAGGCGGGCTACCGCGCCAAGCTGCGCCGCCCGGCCGCGGAAGACCAGACGGCGCAGGCGGAACTGCCGACGTGCACGGTCACGTTCCTCGTGCCCGGCGACCTCTCCTACGTCCACACCGACGCGGTGAACCGCGACGAGGCGCTGGCGCTGGCCGTGTGGGCGTTCCGGGAAGCCGACGCCCAGGGCACCGACACCGTGGACGTGGGCGGATCTCCCACCACCGCGACGGACCTGACCGCCGTCACCGACCTGCTCGACCAGCTGCTGCTCGACGGCGCCGCCAACGCGAGCGAGGTGCTGGACGTGGCGTGGCAACGCCTGCACCGCGACCTGACCGCACAACGGCTGCACTGGCCGGCCGCCGTGATCACCGACCTGCTCGCGCAGCTGACGGCCTACCGCGGGCGCGATGCCGACTACGAGGCGGAACACTTCGCGGCGCTGCTGACCGAGCTGCACGCCCGCACCACCGCCGTCGGTCCGCGCGCCGAGGTCCTCGGCCCGGACGAACCGGCGGAGACGCCGCTGCGCCGCGTCCGCCTCACGGCGCTGGGCGCCCGGATGCGCTCGGAGTCCACGATGGACGTCTACTTCGCCTCGGGTGACGTGGTGCTGGTGCAGCGCGACACGGCCCTGCGCACCGGTCAGCGGCTGGCGGCGTCGAACGTCGTGTCCGAGTCGGCGACGCGCAGCGCGAGCCGGGCGGTGGCGCTGAAGACGAGCCGCGTGGCCAAGACCTCCCTCACGCCGGTCGGCACGGCGTGGAACGACCTCCCGCAGGCCCTGGTGGTCCACGACTACGAAGCGACGGCCGCGCACCTGGCCGACCTGCCACCGCGCCAGGTCCGCGCGAGGGTCGAGGCGGAACTGGTCCGCGCGGTCCGCGTCACGGAGGTGTCCGGCCTGGCCTACGACCCGGCCGCGCAACGCCTCACCGCCACGCTCCACGGCCCCACCGGTGCGACGTGCCTGCTCGAAGCAACGCACCGAGCCGCCGCTCCGCACTCGTTGGACGCGTTGGCGGCGGCACTGCGCGCCGGCCCGACGATGATCACCGGCAGCGTCCGCCGGCACCGCGGCACGCTGGTGGTCGACCCGCTGGCCGTGCGGACCGAGGCGGGCGTGGTCGTGCTGGACGTGGCGACGGGCACGACCCCGCAGCCGCTGCCGCCGGGCTCGACGACGGCCGATCCGCTGAGCGCCGCCGTGGACAGCGCGCTGACCGTCCTGGCCGAGGCGTCGCACCGGGGCCTGGACCACCTGACGGGCAGCCTGCTGACTCGCGTGCGGGAAGTGGGCGCACATCTGCAGACCGCGGGTCTGCGCACGGCGGCGGCCACCGTCACCGCGTTCGCCGAGTCCCCGTCGGCACCGACGTGGCTCGCGGCGAACCTGCGGCTCCTGGTGACCGCCGACGCCCGCTGAGGCCCGCACCTCACCTCCGGCGGACGCCCACGAGGTCGGCCCGTCCCCGGGACCGCCGATCACGGCCGGCGTCCGCCGGGACCTCCGGTCCGGGCACGACGGACGAGGTCGGGTCGATGCGCTGCGACAGCACGTAGTCCTCGGCGGCCTCGGCCACCCGGCCGAGGCGTTCGAGCACGAAACCGCGCAGGTAGGCGGCTCGGGCGGCACCCCAGCCGCCCAGCGCGACGCCCTGGCCGTAGGCCTCCAGGGCCGCCTCGAACTGGCCGCACGCGGCGAAGGCGTCGCCCTGCAACGCCCACGTCCGGTCGTCCCCGGGGCTGAGCTCGGCGAGTTCGGCCGCGTAATCGATCGCGCGCCGGCCGAGACCCACGGCGAGGTGGGTCCGCACGAGGAAGCAGTGCAGGGCGTAAGCCTCGTCCGCCCACGCCAGCCCGTCGACCTCGGCGGAACCCGGCGTGGTCGTGTGCAGCGACTCCAGGGCGCGCCCGAGCAGCCGGTGCGTCTCGCTGATGTCGCGCCGCACGAACGGAACCGCGGCGATCGCCCGGTGCAGCCGGGCGCGCTGCAGGGCGGCCGCGAAGCCGTTCTGCGGCAGTTCGGACGAGGCCTTCGTCGCCAGCGCGGCGGCGGCCCGCATCGAGGTGGAGTCGGCACCGCGGGCGGCGTTGCGGAACACCACGAACAGGGCCAGGTCGCGGCGCACCTCGGCGGGCAGGCCGGACCGTGCGCCGCGCAGGGCCATCGCCTCGACGGCGGAGGACGGCAGGTGGCAGCGCAGGACGGCGAGCTCCTCCACCGCGAGGCCGGGCGAGAGCACGTGCTTGCGCGGGTCGATCACCGCCAGGCCGATCACGGTCGCCGCCTGCTGCGGATAACCCAGGCGCAGCAACAGGTCGCAGGCCAGGCGCCGCTCGGGGACGCGCAGCGGGCCGCGGGCGCGTTCGTGCACGCGCCACCACAGTTCGGACGCGAGGTCCACCGGGAACGTCGTCATGTCGGGGCCGGCGCCGTCGAGCCGGCCCCAGCTCGCGGCCGTCAGCAGGCGCTGCTGGGCGGACGGCGGCGGTTCGAAGCGCGGGACCGCCGCCGACTCCCCCGCGACGAACGCGCGGGCCTGGGCGTGGGTGATCCGGGCGTGCAGGGCCGAGGACGCGACGGGAGCGGACAGGCCCCCGTAGACGCGGCAGGCCACGGGAACCCCGGCGGTGCGCAGGGCGCGCAGGCGGGCGGCCAGTGCGGGCGGGCTCGGGTCGGTGCGGTACCGCGGCATCGCGGTCATGCTGGCCTCCCTGGTCAGTTCAGCAGTTCCCAGCCGCGCCGGGTCAGGCGGTGGCGGACCGACCTGCCGTTGCGGTGGGTCGAGACGAAGCCGGCGGTGCGCAGGGCGGTGGCGTGTTGCGACGCCGTGGGCAGGCTGATGCCCACGTGCCTCGCCAGTTCGGTGGTGGTGCGTTCGGACGTGAGCGCCCGCAGCACGAGGGTGCGGGTGCGGCCGAGGGCCGGTTCGAGGCTGGCGCCGCTCGGCTGCGGTGCGGTGACCGGGTAGAAGAGCAGCGGCTGGGGTTCGGCGAACATCGACACCGCCGGGCGGGTCAGCCCGTTCAGCACCGGCACGATCAGCATTCCGGTGCCGTGCAGGGAGATCTCGGTGTCCCAGCCGAGCTCGACGTGCAGGGCGGGTGAGGTCCACGAGATCGACGGGTGCAGGTGGCCGAGCAGGTCTCCGAGTCCGCGCGACACCGCCTGCGACGACCTCAGGCGCACCTCGGCGTCGAACGCCTGGCGCGTCTGCGACCAGTGCGGCCCGAGCAGGTCGCGGAAACCGGTGGTCAGCGCCGAGCACAGGTCGCGGCGGGACGTCTGGGTGCCGGACGCGAGCGATCTGAGCCACGGCGAGGTCGTGCCCACGCTCGCGACCTGGTCGCGCACCCTCGCGCAGGGCGCGTCGAGCACCTGCCGCACGGCCTCGTCGAAGTCGGGACGCGCGGAGCCCAGGAAGTCGGGGATGAACCGGCCGGGCCTGACCAGTTCGACCAGCGGGCGGATCCTCGGCAGCAGCAGGCGGTCCCAGTCACCGCCGTGGACCGTGAAGACGAGCTCGTACATCGGCAGCGGGGCAGGCGCGAACCTGGTGCGCGCCAGGTCTTCCAACTCGAACAGAATCGTCAGACCGCGGCCCTTCGGCACCGTTTCGGACAGCACGATCGGCATTTGCTTCCCCCCGGAGTGCAACCACTTCCGACGGTACGCAGAAATCGTTGTCCGGTGTCAGGGTTTCCGGGGTTGACAACGTTCAGCGGACAAACTCAGACGAGCGGCCCTGTTCGTTCCGTGAGCTTGAGCAGCAGGTCACGGGCATGTTCGCGTTCTTCGTCCATCTCCTGACCGCCCTGCGGAAGATCAGCCGAAATCACCCCTTCGAGTGCACGGGAAATGAGGTCCGCGCGGTGCGGGGGCAGGGCTTCTGAATCGATTTGCGGGCGTCGGCGGGCCGCCGCCGCAGTTCCGGGACGCCGAGCAACGCCGTCACGACGGACGGGTGCGACCAGAGGTCGCCGTACGGCGAAGGTCACCCTGATGTGCGCGCGGGTCCACCGGCCCGGCACGTCCTGCGGTTCGAGCAGGTTCTCCACCGTCGCGTCGTAGTGGGCGAACCACTGTCCGCCGTACCCGCGGTGTCGGAGACCGCCTGCGAACTCGGTGCGGCACTGGGCATCACCGTGCTCGGGACCTCGCCGGCAGCTTCACCGAGGCGGCGCGGGACTCTCACTGGTGGCGGCCGTGCTCCTGGCCGTGGCGTCCTTTGTGGCCCACCGGCTCATTCCGGGCGGTTCGCCTCGGCCAGCCGCTGGTGCAGGCGCTCCCTGATCTGCTCCGGGGTGTAGGCGGCGCGGCGGCGCTGGTTGCGGGCCGCGACCACGCCGCTCGCCGCGACACCCGCGAACGCGGCCAGACCGATCACCTTCCAGAGCTTCATGTGCCTAGGCTACTGGGCCATGGCGACAACACTGGACCAAGCCGTGGAGATGACCCGCACCGGGGACGTGTGGGTGTTCCGCGGGCGCAGTGCGGCTGACCGCGCGATCCAGGCGATGACGAACAGCCCGGTGAACCACGTCGGCATGGCGATCGTGCTGGACGACCTGCCGCCGTTGATGTGGCACGCGGAGCTCGGCAAGTCGCTCAAGGACATGTGGAGCGGCACGCACCAGCGCGGGGCGCAGCTGCACGACCTGCGCGACGCCGTGGTGACGTGGCACGACAAGTACGGGCAGCGGGCGTGGCTGCGGCAGCTCGACCACGAGGTGACGCGGGAGATGGAGGACGCGGCGCTGCGGACGGTCGCGCGCCTGGACGGCACGCCGTTCCCGTCAACCGCCAGGCTCGCGTCGCGCTGGCTGCGCGGGCGGGTCCCGTCGCGGCCCGGGAACGACGCGAGCATCGAGAGCGCGTTCTGCGCGGAGATCGTGGCCGTGACCTACGAGGAGATGGGGCTGCTGCCCCGGCGCACGCCCAACTGGTACGACCCGGGCCGCTTCTGGAGCGGCGACGACCTCGATCTGCTCGACGGCGCGAAGCTCGGCAAGGAGATCGAGATCGTCGTGCTGTGAAAACCCTGTCCGCTCCAGGACTGATAATCATCAGCCCCTTGACCGGGAAAGCGGGACCGCCACACCATGAGAGCGGTCTCACCCTGGGAGCTGACAACGATGTCACGACTGCTCGTCCTCGTGCTCGCCCTGCTGTTGCCCGCCGTTCCCGCTCACGCCGCACCGACCGCCTGGACCGTCACCGGACCGGGCCAGGTCACCGCAGAAGTAACTCTGAACAGCGGAAATCTGACACTGGCCGTGCGCAGGCAGGGCCGAACGGTGCTCCAGCCCGCCCGCGTCGGACTCACGACGACCACAGCCGACCTCACCTCCGGGCTGGCGTTCACCGGCCGGACTGACCGCGTTGTCATCGAGCGCTACGCGATGCCGCACGGCAAGCGGGCGCAGCGCGCCACCAGGATGACCGAGACGCGCCTCGGTTTCCGCACCGCCTCCGGCGGTTTCGACCTCGTCGTCCGCGCCGCACCGGACGGCGTCGCCTACCGCTACGTGCTGCCGGCCGCCGCGACCGTCACCGGGGAGGCGTCGAGCTTCTCGCTGCCGGCCGGGTCGCAGGCGTGGCTGCTGCCCTACAACGCCTGGTACGAGGCCAACCGCGTGCGCACCACGGTCGGCGAGGCCACCGGCGACTTCGGCTACCCGTCGCTGTTCCGGAACGGCCAGGACTTCGCGCTGCTCACCGAGTCCGATGTGGACGGCAGGTACGCGGGCAGCAGGCTGCGCAAGCAGGGCGACGGCTTCCAGGTCGTGCTCGCCGACGACCGCGTCGACTCGACCGGCACGACGCCGTGGCGCACCGCGATCGTCGGCGACCTGAAGACCGTCAGCACCTCCACGCTCGTCGACGACCTCGCCACCCCGTCGAAGCTCGCCGACCAGACGTGGATCAAGCCCGGCAAGGTCGCTTGGTCGTGGCTGAGCGAGCATTCCAGCCCGAGCGACTTCGCGCGGCAGAAGCAGTACGTCGACTTCGCCGCCCGCAACGGCTGGGAGTACGCGCTGGTCGACGAGGGCTGGAGCTCCGCGTGGGTGCCGGAGCTGATCCGCCACGCCCGCGCCCAGGGCGTCGAGATCCTGCTGTGGCTGCGCTGGAGCGACCTCGACACGCCGCAGGAACGCGACACCGTGCTGCCCAGGATCAAGCAGTGGGGCGCCAAGGGCGTGAAGCTCGACTTCATGGAGTCCGACTCGCAGGAGCGCTACCGCTGGTACGACGCGGTGCTGCAGAAGACGGCCGACCTGAAGCTGATGGTCAACTTCCACGGCTCCACCATCCCGCACGGCCTCGCCCGCACCTGGCCGCACGTGCTCACGATGGAGGCCGTGCGCGGCGCCGAGAACTATCCACCCGCCGCCAACAACCCCGTGCAGTTCTTCACCCGCAACGTCGCCGGCTCCATGGACTACACGCCCGTGTCGCTGGAGGTCGGCACGAAGGAGGCGTCGATCGCGCACGAGGTCGCGCTGCCGGTCGTCTACGAGTCGGGCTGGACGCACTTCGCGGACAAGCCCGAGGCCTACGAACGGCACCCGCAGGCGTTGCGCTACCTCAACCAGCTCCCGACCGCCTGGGACGAGACCCACCTGCTCGACGGCGACCCCGACACGCACGCCGTCGTCGCCCGCCGCCACGGCGACCGGTGGTTCGTCGGCGGCATCACCGCCGAGGACCGCACCCTGCAGGCACCGCTCGGCTTCCTCGGCGGCGGCCAGTGGCTCGTCGAGACCGTCCGCGACCCCGCCACCAGGGCCGACGTCGTCCGCGACACGCAGGTCCTGCGCGGCGGCGACACCCTGTCCGTCCCGGCGCGGCGCCACGGCGGCTTCGCGGCGGTCCTCTGCCGCCACCGGCCCGGACTGCGGACGTGCGACCAGCCGATCCGCCAGGTCCCGAAGACCACGCTCACCGTCTCCCCCACCGGCACCACCGACACCCCGCCCGGCTCGTCGATCGAGGTGTCGGGCACGTTCACCAACGGCGACCGGGAGATCCGCGACGTCCGGCTGACCGCCACCGCGCCCGAGGGGTGGTCCGTCACCGGCCCGGTCGTGCGGCGCGGCCGGATGGCACCGGGTGAGTCGATCAGCGGCCGGTGGCAGCTGCGGGCCGGCACGCTGACCGGTGCGGTCGACCTGCCGGTCGTCGCCACATTCGGGGACGTCCACGTCGAGCAGGTCGTCAAGGCGTTCGTCCCGCCGCCGCCACCCGAGAACAGCGCCCAGGTCAGCGACCTGCCGTTCACGAGCGAGACCAACGGCTGGGGCCCGGTCGAACGCGACAGGTCCAACGGCGAGAACTCCGGCGGCGACGGCGGCCCGTTGTCCGTCGGCGGGGTCACCTACGCCAAGGGCGTCGGAGTGCACGCGCCGTCCGAGGTCTCGGTCTACCTGGGCCGTGCCTGCGAGCGGTTCACGGCGGGGATCGGCCTCGACGACGAGACCGCCGAACCGGGTTCGGTCGTCTTCCAGCTCACGGGTGACGACGGAAAGCTGCTGTACGACAGCGGGGTCGTGCGCGGGAAGGGTGCCGCGCTGCCGGTCGACGTCGACGTCACCGGCGTGCGGATGCTCGGCCTGCGCGTCACCGACGGCGGCGACGGCCGCAACTTCGACCACGCCGACTGGGTGGAGGCCGCCCTGACATGCTGATCAACCGCAGAACGTTCCTGGCCGCCTCGGGACTGCTGACGCTGACACCGGGCATCGCGCTCGCGCAAGGCGCGCAGGTCAAGGACATCTACCACGAGGTGCTGCTCAGGCACACGAGGTGGGCGCAGACCCAGTACGACAGCACGGCGAAGCGCTACCGGCGCACGGATTTCGGGTTCGCCGTCGTGCTCGGCAACGCCGTGCTGCTGACGCGGGGCACCTACGACGCCGCGCTCGCGGGCGTCGAGAAGGCAGTGCTGCGCGAGCACACCCTCGCCACGATCAAGCACTTCGCGGCGGGCAACGTGCTCGCCGGTGGCGCGGAGTGGGGCAAGACCCTGTTCTGGGACACCACCTTCCAGTCCTACTTCGTGCTCGCGGCGCGGCTGCTGTGGCCTGAGCTCGACGCGGCGAGCCGGGCGAACGTCGAGGCCATCGCACGCGGCCAGGCCGACTACACGACGTCGCTCGGCACGGGCGACGACCCGCGCTCGGGCAGCTGGACGCCCAACGGTCTCATCGGCGGCCACCGCGGCGACACCAAGCTGGAGGAGATGGGCGTCTACGCCCAGGCCCTCGCGCCCGGACTGGCCTGGCACGGCGACGGCCCGGGCTGGCGGGAGGCGTTCGGCCGGTGGAGCCGCAACGAGGCGGGGCTGCCCGCCGCCGACCTCGCGAACGCCTCCACAGTGGACGGTGTGGCGGTCTCGGCCAACACCGCCACGAACCTGCACGACACGTTCGTCGTCGAGAACCACGGCTCGTTCGGGCCGCACTACCAGGAGGAGCTCTGGCGCACCTCCGGCCGCAACGCCGTGCACTTCCTGCTGGCGGGCAGGCCGCTGCCCGAGGTGCTGACGAAGCAGCCGAACGGGGAGCTGTTGTGGCGCACCATCCTCGCCACGATGAGCGACGCCGGCGAGCCGTTGATGCCGATGGTCGACGACCGGGAGCACCTCTACGGCCGCGACGTCATCCCGCTCGCCTTCCGCTCCACGGTGCTGGCCGACCCGATGGCCGCCCGCGCCGAAGCCGCGCTCGCGTCGAGGCTGCTCGCCTACCAGGCCCACCCGCAGGTCCACCGGCTCGCGAAGTTCTCCGGTGAGGCGAAGTACGAACCGGAGGCACGTGCCGAACTCGCCATCAGCTACCTGCTGCACGAACTGCGGCCGCCCGCGGAACCCGTGTCCGAGAAGGACTTCTTCGCCCGCGCGTCGATCACGATCGACCACGGTTCCGACCCCGGTCTGCTGACCCACCAGTCGGCGGCCGCGTGGGCGGGCACGGTGACGAAGCCCGGGTTCACGAAGCTCGCCTGGCAGCCCGCGCACGACGACTGGCTGTTCAAGATCAGCGGTTCCACCCCGATGTTGCTTCCCCGGGAGACCGTGACGGGGCGCAACACCGTTGCCTACCAACGTGTGCGCGACGGTTTCGACGCCACGGCGAGCCTGCTGCGGTTCGCCGGCGGGTTCGCCGGCACCGCCACGCTCCAGACCGGCACGATCGTGTGCGCACTGCCCCGGCCCGGCCGCGTGGACGTGCACAACCTCGCCATGACCGGGATGCCCGGACTCACCGGCTCGCGGACGTACACCGGTGCCGCCGGCCGCGTGACGGTGAAGGCACGTGAAGGGTTCCGCGTCGACGAGCTGTCGTTCCCCGCGACGACGGCACGCCACGTCCGGATGCTCGGCGTGACGCCCCACGCCACCTACGGCTACTCCCTCTTCGAGTTCGAGGTGGACCAGGCGAGGGGCACGGCGACGGCGTCGTCCGCGGATCCCGGTTACGAGCCCTCCAAGGCGACGGACGGCGATCCGGGCACGCGCTGGGCCGTCGCCCGTGCCGACCGCGGCCGCGCCGACAGCTGGATCTCCGTCGACCTCGGCACCGCCACGACCGTGCAGCGGGTGCGCCTGCGGTGGGAGACGGCGGCCGCGGTCGCCTACCGCGTCCAGACGTCCCCGGACGGTGCCACGTGGACGACGGTGGCCGAGTACCCGAGGCCCGACCTCAGCACCACCGGCTGGCTGGACGTGGACGGCAGGGCGGGGTTCGTGGCGCGCTCGGCCGACCCGATCACGGTCCAGGGCGACTCGATCACCGTGCCGTCCGGGCTCGTCGAGGGGTACGTGGAGGCCGACCTCCGCGCGATCGCGGCGGAGCCCGCCCCGGTGTGCCCCGCGAACGTCCGGGCGAGCACCGCCGACGGGTTCCTCAGCCTGTTCAACCTCTCGGACGCGGACGTCACCGGAACCGTCCGCCTGCCCGGCTCGCGGCTGTACCGGGGCACCCAGACCACCACGCGGACGGGCACGGACTACGCCCTCACCCTGCCCGCCGCCACGGCGAGGGTCGAGGCCCCGTGGTTCACCGCGCAGGACATGCCGCCCGGCATCACGGCCGTAGTGCACGACGGCAGGCGCGTCACGTTCAGCGGTGGCCCGGCGAGGTTCACGCTGACCCACCGGGACGGGTTCCGGCTGCCGGTCGTCCTCGGCCCCTCCGAGCGCACGGTGACCGTCCCGCAGGCGAAGCCCTTCCCGTTCGACGACCTCGCGCTCGGCCGCGTCACGTTCCCCCACTCCGTGCTGCCGCCGGGGATGAGCGATCCGGCCAACGCGGTCGACGGCGAGCAGGACACGGCGTGGCAGCCCGGCCGTGACGGCCGCATGGTCGTCGATCTCGGTTCCGCACAGCCGATCGGCGGCGTGAGTCTGAAGTGGACGGACGGCACGCCTCCGCCGCACACCGTCACCCGCAGCCTCGACGGCAGGTCCTACGGGACCGGTGGGACCGCCCGGTACGTGGCCATCTCGACCGGGTGGCGGCCGGGGCACGCGTCGCTGAGGAGCGTCTCGGTGCGACGATGACGGCATGCCGGAACTGCTGGGGACCGCGTCCTTCCCGTCGGGCGACCTGCTGCTGATCGACTTCGGGCTGCTCAGGACCTGGTCGGGTGACCGGCCGCCGCTGGTGCGGGAGGGCCACGCGCCGCAGCACGTCGTCGAGCGGGCGAACGCCGCCGCGGACTTCGAGATCGTCGGTCCCCAGGCCGCCGAGGCCGCGCGGGCGGTGAACCTGGCGGCGGTCAAGGGCCGCTACGGCTTCGACCTGCCCGCCGACGGCGAGCTCTTGACCTCGGCCGTGGCCCGCACCGGGGTCGACGCGTCGGTCCGCCGGGTGGAGCGCATGCCGCACCTGGCCCGCGTGCGGGCCCTGCTCGACGACGAGCCCAGTGCCGAGGTGCCGTTCCACGGCGCGTGGGCGGTGGCGGTGCGCGGCGTGCCGGGAGGACCGCTGCGGGTGCTGGGCGAGCGGATGGACCCGGACGGCCCGGACCGGGGCAGGTGGCGCTCGGTGTGGGTGGGGTGCGCGGACGGCGTCGTGGCCGAGTCGGTCGAGTGCGGCTACGTGCTGGTCGACGAGGCCCGCCTGCTCTTCGCCGACGCCACGGCGTTGACGGCCTGGCGCACCGACGACCCGGCCGACGGGCTCTTCGACCTCGCGTTCTGGGGCCGTGACGCCGACGAGGTGGCGGCCCGCGTCCCGGTGGCACCGTCCACAGCGGACGACGAGCGCCGCTGGACCGACCTGTCCTCCGAGGAGGTGCGGGCCCGCCACGAGGAGCTCGAGGCGCTCCGGGACGGCGGTCTGACGTTCGCCTTCGACCTCCGCCCGCACGACGACCACTTCCAGGTGCTGCGCCGGATGCGGTCCAGCCCGGCCGGGTCGGGCACGGTCGAGGTGGGCGGCGCGCCGATGACCGGCTGGTTCACCACCTGGGGCGACGGGGCGTTCCCCGTGTACCGCGACCTCGCCGCGGACGGCACGCTGCTGCGGGTGAGGGTGGAGCTCGGCGCGCCGGAGATCGTCGTGCGGCAGCGCCGGTTCGAACGGCTCTGGTTCGGCGACCTCGCGAAGATGGCGATCGTCTCGGCACGGGTGGCACAGGACGGCGAACCGGTGCGGTGGCTGTACCGCGAGCACGCCGAGCGCGAGCAGGACAGCGGCTGGCGGGTGTTCGCGGGCGACGAGTCGCAGGAGTACGCGGACGACTCGCGCAACGCCGTGCTCATGCCGTTGCGCGAACTGCTCCGGCTCGACGGCGAACTGGAGTCCTTGTTCGACGAACCGCACGGCGCCGCCTTCGAACGGGCGGAGACCGGTTTCGTCCCGGTGCCGCGTGTTTAGTCGTCGATCGCCCGGCAAACCAGAGGCATGTTCGACGGATTGCGTTCCGCTGTACGGGAAAGCGTCCTTCGTTCACTCTGGGACGTGCCGCGGCTGATGCGGCACCCCGTGTGGCGCGAGGCCGATCCCGACCAGGGCGGCGGCCTGGGCGTGGTGCTCGTCCCCGGCTTCGGGGCAGGCACCACGAGCCTGCTGCCGGCCGCCTCGTGGCTGCGCGCCCGCGGCTACGCACCGGCGAACGCGGGCGTCGGCCTGACCGTGGGCTGCACCGCCGACCTGCTGGCGAAACTCCTGCACAGCACCGAAGAGCACGCCGAGCGCACCGGTCGTCCGGTGGTGCTGCTCGGCCAGAGCCGCGGCGGCGGCCTCGCGCGCCTGGTCGCCGCCCGGCGGCCCGACCTCGTCCGCGGACTGGTGATGATGGCCAGCCCGGTCCTGGACCCGACGGGCGCGCATCCCAGCGTCATGCGCGTCGCCCGCTTCCTGACCCGTCTGGCCTCGGCGGGCGTCCCCGGTCTGCTGAACGACGACTGCCTGAGCGGCCCGTGCTTCGACGAGCACATCAAGGACCTCACCGAGCCCCTTCGGGTGCCCGCGATCTCGATCTTCTCACGCAGGGACAGCGTCGTGCCGTGGCAGCTGTGCCAAGACCCGTGCGCGGACTGCGTCGAGGTGTGCAGCACGCACACCGGCATGGGCTTCGACCCGGCCGTGTACGAGGTGCTGGGCCCGATCCTCGCCGTCTGGGCTCAGGTGACGGGCACGATCCGCGCGTCGAGCAGCACCCCGTCCTCGACGTCGAGCAGCCCGAGCGTCCCCTGCGGCTGACGGCGCTTGTCGGTCGGCGACCCGGGGTTGAACACCCGCACGCCGTCCTCCTCCTCGTCCCACGGGATGTGCGAGTGTCCGAACACGACCAGCCGCGCCCCGGGGAACCTGCGCCGCATCCGCGCCATCCGCCCGGCCTTCTGCCCGCTGTCGTGGACCATCGCGAACGGCAGCCCCCCGATCTCACCCTCGACGGTCTCGGGCGCGCCCCAGGCCACCACGTCGGGCCCGTCGTTGTTGCCGCACACGGCGACCACCGGCGCGTACTGCTCCAACTCCTCCAGCACCGGCGCAACGCAGACGTCCCCGCCGTGCAGGATCAGCTCAGCCGACCGCAGGTGCTGCGCCACGGCAGGTGGGCACCGCTTCCAGAACCGGGGCGCGTGGGTGTCCGACAGCACAACGACTCTCACGCCGCGACCGTAACAACCAGGCCGCGCGCTCACCGGACAAGGCCGCACCCGTGCGCCACAGCGAAGCCGATCCGATCGAGCCGTCTGGCTGTGAGCAGCGGTGATGACGCAACCACGACGACGGCTGCGGCTTGCCTTCGGGTGCGAGACGAGTCCTCCGCCAGCCCAGGCGCCAGCCACCCGCCGGCAAATGTTTACCCCACCAGGTCCGGGGTATGTCGCTCCAATGGCACGAGCGATCTGGAGCGGGTCCATCAGCTTTGGACTGGTCACCATCCCGGTGGAGCTGTACAGCGCCACCGAGGACCACACCGTGCACTTCAACCAGTTCCAACGCGGCACCTCCGACCGCATCCGCTACAAGCGGGTCAACGAGCGCACAGGCCGGGAAGTCCCGTACGACAAGATCGTCAAGGGCCACGAGGTGGACAACGGCGAGTTCGTCGTGGTGGAACCCGAGGAACTGGACGAGATCGCCCCGGGCCGCAGCCGGACCCTGGACATCGAGGCGTTCGTCGACATCGACGAGATCGACCCGGTCCACTTCCAGAAGACCTACTGGCTGGGCCCGACGAAACCCGAGTTCTCCCGCCCGTACCTCCTCCTCGCGCAGGCGATGAAGAAGACGAACCGCGCGGGCATCGCCATGTTCGTCATGCGTGGCAAGCAGTACCTCACCGCGCTCACTGAGGACAAGGGCATCCTCGCCGTGCACACGCTGTTCTTCGCCGACGAGATCCGCAAGCCGAAGGACGTGCTGGACGTCGTGCCGGAGGGCCGGGCGCCGCGCGGCAAGGAGCTCGACATGGCGGTGTCGCTGGTGGAGTCGATGGCCGACGACTGGCGTCCCGAGGACTTCCGCGACACCTACACCGAGCGCGTCACCGAGCTGATCAAGGCCAAGCAGAAGGGCAGCAAGATCAAGGTCGAGGACGAGCCGGCCGAGGCGACCGGGATCGTGGACCTCATGGACGCGTTGCAGCGCAGTGTCGAGGCGAGCAAGAAGAGGCGCGGCAAGAAGGTCAGCTGATGACGAGCGCCGTCGCGTTGTCGGTGCCCTGTGCGTACAGGGCCGCGCGCACCAGACGTTCCGCCGACGCGTTGCCGGACATGATGGCCTCCATGCCGTTGTGCCCCAACGGTCCGTAGACGCCGTCCGACACCAACACGAGCCGCGGCGCGCGGGTGAACGCACGGCCGATGTTCTCGGGAGTGGCGCGGCGGACGGTGTTCGTGACGACGTGCTCCATGCGGCGTTCTGCCTCGATACCGCGCTCGCGGAAGTACTCGGCGACCGTGTGGTCCGTGGTGAGCTGCACGAGGTCCTCGCCGTCGGACGCGTACGCGCGGGCGTCGCCGGCCCAGGCCACGTCGAAGCCCCCGCCGGGGCGGGCCGCGGCGACCACGACCACCGCGTCCCCGGTGTGGACCTGCAGCGCGTCGCGGGCGGCGAGGATCGCGGCGACCGGGTCGGCAGGCAGGGCGGCGGCACGGGCGGCGGCCCACGCGGCCTCGGCGGCCGCGGCCGAGTCGCCCACCCCGTCAGCCACGACGAACGTGCGGCGGCCGAGGGCGAAGGCGTCGGCGTTGTGCGTGCGCGGACCGCGGTCCGTCGCGTGGGTCACGGTGAGTGCGGTGCCCGATGGCGCGGTGCCCGATGGCGCGGTGCCCGATGGCATGGTGCCCAGCGGCATGGTGCGATCGATCAGCATGGCGGACCTCCCTGACCTCCACTAAGCCGTGCACTGCTGGGAGTCTGCTGGCAGGACCCTGAGAATTCCTCTAGAACTTCGCCGCCCGGCGGAACCTGTCCGCTGCCCGCAGCAGTGCGGCGGAGAGTTCCGGCGGGGAGACGACCTGGAACTCGACCGTGATGCTCGCGAGCATGAACACCACGTCGTCCATCGTCTCGCCGCCGACGCGCACGTGGCACGAGGTTTCGTCCACAGCCGAAACCTCGCCGTAGCTGCGCCACTCCACCGCCTGCGAGGCGGGCACACCGAGTCGCACGACGCCCTGCACGGGCCACCGGTCGGCGACACGGGCCGCCACGAACGCCCCCGCGTCACCACCGGGGATCTCACGGGGCGTGAACCGGGCACCGAACGGCATGCGCACGTTCATCCGATCGAGCCGAAAAGTCCGCCAGTCGTCCCGGAGCACGTCCCAGGCGACCAGGTACCACCGCCTGCCCCACGTCACGAGCCGGTGCGGCTCGACCTCGCGCAGCGACTCCTCGCCCGAGTGCCCGACGTAGCCGAACCGGAGCCGCTGCCGGTCGCGGCAGGCCGTGCCCACGAGCGTGAGCAGCCCGGACTCGACCACGGGCCCGGAGCCGGTGTGCGGCACGGTCGCGATCTCCAGCGCCGCCACCCGGTGCCGCAACGCCGAGGGCAGCACCTGCTCGACCTTCAGCAACGCCCGCACGGCCGTCTCGCCGATGTTCTCGATGCCGCTCGCGGTGCGCAGCCCGACCGCCACGGCCACCGCCTCGTCGTCGTCCAGCAGCAACGGCGGCAGCTGCGCGCCCGAGCCGAGGCGGTACCCACCGCCGGACGTGCCCATCGACGCGTGCACCGGGTAGTCGAGCACGCGCAGTTTCTCGACGTCACGCCGCACAGTGCGAGTGGTGACCCCCAGCCGTTCGGCAAGTTCCGCACCGGACCACTCACGGCGCGACTGCAGCAGGCCGAGCAACTTGAGCAAACGGGCCGAGGACATTGTAGGACCATATCTGTCCTACAGCCCTCATAACGTCACGAGCATGAAGCCGTTCGAGATCGCCATCCCCCAGTCCGACGTCGACGACCTGCACCGCCGCCTCGACCAGACCCGCTGGCCCGACCCCGTCGCCGGCGCGGGCTGGGCCCAGGGCACCCCGCAGGAGCACCTGCGGGAGCTCGTCCGGCGGTGGCGGAGCTTCGACTGGCGGGAGCAGGAGCGCCGGCTCAACGAGATCCCGCAGTTCGTCACCGAGATCGACGGCGTCCCGCTGCACTTCCTCCACGTCCGCAGCGCCAGGCAGGACGCCGAACCGCTGCTGCTCACCCACGGCTGGCCGACGACCTGCTTCGCGTTCGAGGCGATGATCGAGCCGCTGAGCCGCGACTTCCACCTCGTGGTCCCGTCGGTGCCGGGCTTCGGGTTCTCGGGGCCGACGAGGGAGCTCGGCTGGACGGTCCCGCGCGTCGCGGACGTGGTCGCGGAACTCATGCGCCGCCTGGGTTACGACCGGTACGTCGCCCACGGCTACGACTTCGGCGCCGTGCTGACCCGCCGGCTCGGGATGCGGGACGAGGTGCGCGCGATCCACGTCAACCAGATCTTCTCCGCGGGCGTCACGGCCGAGACGGCCGACATGGAGGCCGAGGCCGAGCGGCTGTCCGCGGAGAAGGCCCTCAGGTACGAGTTCGAGCAGTTCGGGTACGTGTCGATGCAGAGCACACGACCGCAGTCGGTGGCCTACGCGCTCACGGACTCGCCGGTGGCCCAGCTCGAGTGGATCGAGTGGGCGTTCCGGACGTGGAGCGACCCGGAGATCGGGGTACCCCTCGACGCGCTGCTGACGAACGCCTCGATCTTCTGGTTCACGAGGACCGCCGGCTCGTCGGCGCGCTACTACCAGGAGGGGGACGAGACGTGGGGCGAGCTGGAACCGCACTCGACGACGCCGACGTCGGTCGCGGTGTTCCCGCACGACGTGGGGGTGCCGATCCGGCGGATGGCCGAACGCAACCACACCATCGCGCGGTGGGCGGAGATGCCGCGGGGCGGGCACTTCGCCGCGCTGGAGGTGCCTGAGCTGATGGTCCGCGAACTGCGAGAGGCGTTTCTCTTGTGAGCGGGCGAGCGGAAGCGACTACGGTGATCACCGTGCGCTTCACGGTCTTCGGCGGCGTCTCCGCGCGGGTGGGCGGCACCACGACCGAGTTCGGTCCGACCCGCTTGGGCGCACTGCTCGGGGTCCTGCTGGTCGACGCGGGCCGGGTGGTCTCCGCCGACGACCTGGTCGAGCGGGTCCTGGGCGAGGAGCCACCACCCCGTGCCCGCGCGATGATGCGGACGTGGCTGACCCGGCTGCGGCAGACGCTGCCGGGCCTGGTCGAACGCGACGGCGCCGGGTACGTGCTGCGCGTCGAACCGCTGGAGGTCGACCTGCACCTGTTCCGGCACCTGGTGCGGTCGGGCAGGACGGCGGACGCGGTGCGGCTCGCCGACGCCGAGCTGCTGTCCACTGTGGACACGCCGTGGGCGCGGCAGCTCCGGGCCGGCTTCTCCGACGAGCTGCTCGCGGCCCGCCTCGACCACGCCGACGCCCGGCTGGTCCGGGGCGAGCACGCGGCTCTCGTGCCGGAGCTGCGGGCCCTCGCCGCCGGACGCCCGCTCGACGAACGGATCGCCGCGCAGCTGATCGAGGCGTTGCACGGCAGCGGTCGCGCGGCGGAGGCGTTGCGGCACTTCGAGGTCGTGCGCGCCCGGCTGGCCGCGGAGCTCGGCGCCGAGCCGTCACGGCACCTCACCGCCCTGCACCGGCGCCTGCAGGCCGCCTCGGCCCCGCGCCAGCTGCCCGCCGCGCCCAAGCCGTTCACCGGCAGGGCCGTCGAGCTCGCGGAGCTCGACCAGGCCCCGAACGGCGTCGTGGTGATCACCGGTACCGGCGGCGTCGGCAAGACCTCGCTCGCCGTGCACTGGGCGCACCGGGCGGCGGAGCGGTTCCCCGACGGGCAGCTCTACGTCAACCTGCACGGCTTCGGGCCGAGCGGGGCGGCGGTGAGCCCCGGCGACGCGCTGCTGCGGTTCCTGGCGGCGCTCGACGTGCCGCGGGCCAAGGTGCCGCACGACCTCGCCGGGCAGTCGGCGCTGCTGCGGGACGCGCTCGCGGACAAGCGGGTGCTGATGCTGCTGGACAACGCCACCGACGCCGCCCAGGTCGAACCGCTGCTGCCGCGCACGCCGCACTCGCACGTGGTGATCACCAGCCGCACCGAGCTGAAACCCGCGCACGCCAAGACGTTGCCGCTCGGGCTGCTGCCGCCCGACGACGCCCGCGAGCTGCTGGCCGCCCGCATCGGCCACGACCGCGCGCGGGCCGAGCCGGACGCGGTCGACACGGTGGTCCGCCGCTGCGCCCGCCTGCCGCTCGCCCTCGCGGTCGCCGGGGCGCGGGCCGCGACGCAACCGGAGTTCCCGCTCGCGGCACTGGCCGATGAGCTGGCCGACCTGGACGCCTTCGCCGACGACGATGACGTCACCGCGGACCTGCGGTCGGTGTTCTCCCACTCCTGCAAGGCGTTGAGCGCCGACGCGCTGCGGTTGTTCCGGCTGCTGGGGCTCATGCCGGGCTCCGACATCGGTCTCGCCGGCGCCGCGTCGCTCGCCGGGCTGCCCGTCGCGCGGACCGGGTCCCTGCTGGGCGAACTGGCCACGGCCAACCTGCTCGACGAGCCGGACCCCGGCCGGTTCACCTGCCACGACCTGCTGCGCGACTACGCCGCCGAACTGGCGCTGGAGGGCGAGCGGGACGAGGCGCTGCACCGGTTGCTCGACCACCTCGCGCTGACGGGCGTCGAGGCCGGCGTCGCGTTCACCCCGACCCGCCACCGCCCGGACACCCCGCGACCGGCCGAGGGCGTCGTGGTGACGACGTTCGGCTCCCGCGAGGAGGCCCTGGCGTGGCTGGTGACGGAGCACCCGACGCTGATGGCGGCGATGGCGCACGGCACGCCGGAGCAGACGTGGCTGATCGGCTGGGCGCTCGCGGACGTCCTCGACCGGCAGTGGCACCACCGGGACCTGCTGACCTCGCAGCAGCTCGCCGTCGCCGCGCTGGAACGGCTCGACGACACCGACGGCCTGGGCCGCACCCTGATCAACCTCGGTCGCGCGTTCGGGCGCCTCGACCGGCTCGACGAGGCGGCGGCGGCGCTGCGGCGGGCGTTCGACGTCTACGAGGGCAACCCGGCGGGTCAGGCGGCGGCGTTGCTGAACATCGCGATGCTCTGCCCGGACGACCGGATCACCGAGGCGATCGAGCACACGCGGCGCGGGCTCGCGCTGTACGAGGAGTGCGGCGACCTCTACGGCCAGGCCAACGCGCTCACCGGGCTGGCGTGGGGCCACATCAAGATCGGCGCCCACCGCAGGGCCGTCGAGTACGCCGAGCGCGTGATGCCGATGTGGCAGGCGATGGAGCACGTCATCGGCGAGGGCGAGACCTGGGACAACCTCGGCACCGCGTACCTCGGCCTGGGCGAGCACGGCAAGGCCGCCGAGGCCTACGCGCGGTCCTGCGCGCTGTTCCGGCGTGGCGGCGACCTGCCGCTCGAAGCCGCCGCCTGCGACCGGCTCGGCGACGCCCACGCGGCCGCCGGAGACGCCGGGCAGGCACGCCGGGCGTGGCGCAGGGCGATCGACCTGCGCAGCCAGGCCGGCCTCCCGGCCGACCTGGTGCGCGCGAAGCTCCTGCGGCTACAGGCCGAAGGCTAGTAGCACGTGCCCGTGCGGGTTCTCGAAGCCGGAGTTGTAGCCGGACTGCACGTAGACCATGCCGTCCGAGACCACCGCTCCCGCACCGGGTCCGGCGAGCACGCCGCCGCGCCCGGTCAGCCCGTTGACACCGCGGACGTCCTGGACGGTGTCGTGCGCCCAGACGACCTGCCCGGTCTTCGAGTCGTACGCGCGGAGCTTGCCGTCGAGCGCGCCGAGCCACACCACCCCGGGTGAGCTCGACACCGGCAGGCCGTGCGCCCGGTAGCAGCCGGGCTGTCCGGCCGCGCCGCCCGTGGAGCAGCCGTCGGCGGGTGCCGGGGCCTCCCACAGCACCTGGCCGGTGGCGGGGTCCACGGCGAACAGCGTGCCGGGCTCGGCGTAGTAGGTCGCGATGTAGAGCCGCTTGCCGTCGTAGCTCGAGCCCCACTGGATGCCCGAGATGCCGCCGCTGGGCAGCGGCACGCCGAGCTGGCGGCGCCACACGACCTGGCCCGTCGAGGCGTCGAACACGTGGTACACCCCGGACTTCTGGCCGACGCCGACGAGCCGGCGGCCGTCGACGGTGAACAGGTTCGGCGTGGCACCGATGTCGTAGTCGAGGTTGGTGCCGTCCTTGAGCCCCGGGCAGTAGCCCTCGGCGTCGGGCAGGTTGCAGGCGTTGCGCCAGGTGTCGGCGTCGATGACCTGGTTGGTCCACCTCACCGCGCCGGTGCGGGCGTCGAGCGCGAGCAGCGAGTCGAACTCACCGCCCTTGCCGGTGTAGTTCTGGCCCGTGCCGACGTAGAGCGTGCCGGTCCTGCGGTCGATCACCGGCGAGCTCCAGACGCCGACGCCCGACGGCTCGAACCGCTTGGCGCCGTTGGGCCAGGTGCCGACCTGGATCGGTTCCGGCACCGTGTAGTGGCGCCAGACCAGGGCTCCGGTGTCGATGTCGTAAGCGTCGATGTGGCCCCGGAACGTGCAGCAGTCGTGCGTGTTCGGCAGCATGTTCTCGCTGCTGGACGTGCCCACGTACACGAGTCCGTTGTGGACGATCGGTGAGCTGGTGGTCACCGAGGCGATGCCGTCGTCCAGCTGCACCTGCCACTTCAGGCGGCCGGTGCGCTGGTCGAGCGCGAAGAACCGGCTCGCGCTGTCCCCGAAGAACACCTTGCCGTCGGCCACCGTCGGGCCGTCGGAGTTGAACGCGTACCGCGTGGCGGGCGGAAGCGTGAATTCCCACCTCGCGCGCCCGTCGCGCGCGTCGCGGGCGTAGAACTTCCCGTCGGGTCCGCCGAAGTAGATCGTGTCGCCCACGACGGCGGGCTGGCTGCGGACGGCGTTGTACTCGCCCCGGGGATACGCGAACGCCCACTTCAACTTGAGCTTGCCGGCGTTGCCCGCGTTGATCCGCCATTCCGCGGCCTGGTGCCGCGACCCGTTGAGGTCCTTCTGCCAACCGGACCAGTCGCCGTTCGCGTGCGCGGTGGCGGGTGACGCGGTCAGCACTACGAGCGCCGCGGTGAGCAGCGCGGTGGTTCTGAGCATGGAATTTCCCCCTTCCGCGACCCAGACTGGCAGTGACGGGAGGGCGACACGTCCCCCCAAAGTCTCTTCGAGGGTTAACCGATCGGTTGATGCGTCACGACGTCGGCGCCCGGACGGCCCCGGCCGACGACCGGGTCCCGCTCACCGGGCGAGGCAGGTTGTCGGGGTCCCGAGCGCTGTGTCACGGTTCTGCCGCGGAGAAGTGGCCGGCGAACCCGCCGAACCGCTCCGCCAGCGGCCCCGTTCCCGTGCCGAGCGCGCGCCAGAGGCCGCGGTGCCCGCCCAGCGCGAACGGGTCGTCGACCAGCACCACCACGCAACCCCGGCTCGCGAACTCCAGCGCGTGGACCTCGGACCCGCGCGGGAGGAAGACCAGCGGCCGCACGCCGACAAGGGTGCGCGGCGCGTGCACGGCGGCGGTGAGGCCTTCCACGTCGTACCGCATCGTCATGGTCGCGGGGCGGTACTCGTCCTGCCGGGCGGTGGCCGCGGTCGCCGGCGCGGTCAGCACCATCGCGCACGCGACGGCCACAAGCACTCTGACGATCGCCATGCGCCCGATCTCATCGACTCCATGTGCGGTGAGCGTCCGCACCGTGTCACGGTTTCGCTACAGCGCCTTCGATGCCGTCGAGGAGGACCTCCAGCCCGCTGCGGAAGTTCTCCACGGCGTCGTTCTCCAGGTACGGCAGCTCGGGGTCGACGGGGTCGCGGTCGCTCTCCAGCAGGTGCAGCACCGGGAACTTCTCCGCGAGTTCCGGCTCGACCTCCATCAGCACGGCCGACCGCGCGTACCACCACTCCTCGTCGCCCTCGCCGGTCGCGCTCCCGGCCGCCCGCGCCTCGGCGACGGACTGGGCGGCGCCGCGCACGAAGTGGTTGACGGCCCCGACGATGCCGCGCAGCCGGCGGCCGGGCAGCCCGGTGGTCACGAGGATCGCGGCCAGCGACTCGACCACGGCGAACTCGTGCGGGCCGAGCACCGGCCGGGCCTGCGACACCTGCAGCACCCACGGGTGGCGGCCGTAGAACTCCCACATGTCCTCCGCCCACCGCGTGACGGCCGGGCGCCAGCCGTCGGCCACCGGGTAGGAGGTGGGCAGCTCGGCCATCGCGCGGTCGTACATCAGGTCGATGAGCTCGTTCTTGCCCGGCACGTACGTGTAGAGCGCCATCGCCGTGCGCCCGAGCCGCTCCCCCACCGCGCGCATCGAGAACGCCATGCCCTGCTCGTCGGCGACGGCGATGCCCGCGTCGACGATCGAGTCGACGCTCAGCCCGGGCTTGGGGCCGGGCCGCTGCTCCGCCACCGAAGCCCGCCACAACAGTTCGATGGAGCGGCGCGGGTCGCCCTGACCTGCGTAGACGACCACGGTTGCGACTCCTTACAGCGTAAAGTAACCTCGTTGGTCGATACTTTACGCCATAAAGAATCATTGGGGGAAGCAGCTGTGAACGCTGTCGCAGACAGCCACGACGTGATCCAGGTCCGCGGGGCGAGGGAGAACAACCTCGTGGACGTGTCGCTCGACGTCCCCAAGCGGCGCCTGACCGTCTTCACCGGCGTGTCCGGCTCCGGCAAGTCCTCGCTGGTCTTCGGCACGATCGCGGCCGAGTCGCAGCGCATGATCAACGAGACCTACACCGCGTTCCTGCAGTCGTTCATGCCGTCGATCGGCCGGCCGGACGTGGACGCGCTGCACAACCTGAGCGCCGCGATCATCGTGGACCAGGAGCGGATGGGCGCGAACTCCCGCTCCACCGTCGGCACCGCCACCGACGCCCACACGATGCTCCGGATCGTGTTCAGCCGCCTGGGCGAGCCGCACGTCGGCACGTCCGGCGCGTTCAGCTTCAACCTGCCCGAGGGCATGTGCCCGGCCTGCGAGGGCCTGGGCAAGGTCACCACCGTCGACGTGGACGCGATCGTCGACAGGACGAAGTCCCTGAACGACGGCGCGATCGACGCCCCGAACTACGGCGTCGGCACGTGGTACTGGCAGGTGCTCGCCAACTCCGGCCTCTACCCGGCCGACCAGCCGATCAACACCTTCACCGAGCAGCAGCTGCACGACTTCCTCCACAAACCGACCACGAAGCTGAACATCGGCGGCAGCACCGTCACCTACGACGGCCTGATCACCAAGCTGCAGCGGACCGTCCTGTCCAAGGACCGCGAGTCGATGCAGCCGCACGTCCGGGCGTTCGTCGACCGGGCCGTCACGTTCGCCACCTGCCCGGACTGCCGGGGCGCCCGCCTCAACCAGGCCGCCCTGGGCTCGAAGATCCGCGGCCTGAACATCGCGGACTGCTGCGCGATGCAGATCAGCG
Source organism: Lentzea jiangxiensis (assembly GCF_900104175.1). GTDB lineage: Bacteria > Actinomycetota > Actinomycetes > Mycobacteriales > Pseudonocardiaceae > Lentzea > Lentzea jiangxiensis. The sequence continues at coordinate 416,212 of NZ_FNIX01000005.1, read as the reverse complement.
ACCTCGCGCGGTTCGTGCACGAGATCGACGACCCGTCCGTCGCGCCGCTGCTCGCGACGCTGCGGGGGACGCTCGACTCGCTGGTCGAGATCGGCCTCGGCTACCTCTCGCTCGACCGCGAGTCCGGCACGCTGTCCGGCGGCGAGTCGCAGCGCGTCAAGATGGTGCGGCACCTCGGCTCTTCCCTCACCGACATCACCTACGTGTTCGACGAACCGACCGTCGGCCTGCACCCGCACGACATCCGGCGGATGAACGACCTGCTGCTGCGCCTGCGGGACAAGGGCAACACCGTGCTGGTCGTCGAGCACAAGCCGGAGACCATCGAGATCGCCGACCACGTCGTCGACCTCGGCCCCGGCGCGGGCGTGCACGGCGGCCACCTCTGCTACTCCGGCGACGTGGCGGGCCTGCGCGCGTCCGGCACGCTCACCGGCCGGCACCTCGACCACCGCGCCAAGCTCCGGCCGCAGTTCCGCTCCCCCCGGGGCTTCCTGACGATCAGCGGCGCCCGCACCAACAACCTCAAGGACGTCTCGGTCGACCTCCCGCTCGGCGTGCTGACCGTCGTCACCGGCGTCGCGGGCTCCGGCAAGTCGTCGCTGATCCACGGATCGCTGCGGGGCCGCCAAGACGTCGTCACGGTCGACCAGTCGCCGATCCGCGGCTCCCGCCGGTCCAACCCCGCCACCTACACGGGTCTGCTCGACCCCGTCCGGACCGCGTTCGCCAAGGCCAACGGCGTGAAGGCCGCGTTGTTCAGCGCGAACTCCGAAGGCGCCTGCGAGAACTGCAAGGGCATCGGCCTCGTCTACACCGACCTCGCGATGATGGCGGGCGTCGCGACGGTGTGCGAGAAGTGCGAGGGCAAGCGCTTCACCCCCGAGGTGCTGAGCTACACGTTGCGCGGCAAGAACATCAGCGACGTGCTCGGCATGTCCGTCGCCGAGGCCAGGGACTTCTTCCCGTCCGGGCAGGCGCACGCGGTGCTGAGCCGCCTGCACGACGTCGGCCTGTCGTACCTCTCGCTCGGCCAGCCGCTCACCACGTTGTCCGGCGGCGAGCGGCAGCGGCTGAAGCTCGCCATCCGCATGGCCGAGAAGGCGACCACGTACGTGCTCGACGAGCCGACGTCCGGACTGCACCTCGCGGACGTCGACCAGCTGCTCGGCCTGCTGGACCAGCTGATCGACGCCGGCGGGACGGTGATCGTGATCGAGCACCACCTCGCCGTCATGGCCCACGCCGACTGGATCGTCGACATGGGCCCCGGTGCCGGCCACGACGGCGGTCAGGTCGTCTTCTCCGGCACCCCCGGTGATCTCGTGTCCACTTCGGACACCCTGACCGCCCGGCACCTGAAGGAGTACCTCTCGTGAGCCCGCTGACGGTGACCTCGGTCGAGCGCCTCACCCCGCGCATGGCCCGCCTGACGTTCAGCGGACCGGGTCTCGACGACATCGGCACGTGGCCGGACCAGCAGCTGAAGCTGTTGTTCCCCAAGCCCGGCGGAACCGCGCACGTGTCGGACTCCCCCGACGCCGGCACCTGGTACCAGGCTTACCTCGCGCTGCCCGACGACGAACGGCCGTGGATGCGCGGCTTCACCGTCCGCTCGCTGACCGGCGGGGTGCTGACCGTCGACTTCGTGCTGCACGGCGACAGCGGGCCCGCGTCGCGGTGGGCCGCACGCGCTCGGGTGGGCGACGTCATCGGCCGGTTCGGCCCGTCAGCGGACTACGCCCGCCCGCTCGGCACCGCGGACCTCCTGGTGTTCGCGGGCGACGAGACGGCACTGCCCGCGATCGGCTCGCTGCTGGAGCTCCTGCCTCCCGGGCAGCGGCGGCTCGCGTTCGTCGAGATCGCGGATCCGCTGGAGGAACAGGACGTCCCCGGCGTGCGGTGGGTGCACCGCAGTACCGGAGAGGACCTGGTCTCGGTGGTGACGGCGGCGGACGTCACGCAGCCGGTGTGGGTGTGGCTCGGCGGTGAGGCGTCCGCCGTCCGGACGCTGCGCCGGCACTTCGCCGGCCTCGGTGTGCCCAAGAACCACATCGAGTTCGCCGGGTACTGGCGCCGCGCCCTCACCCAGGACGACGCTCCCACCGCGGACGACCTCGCCGAAGCGCGGGAACGGATCGCCGCGCTCAGCGAATGACGCGGAACTCCGGCACGCTGCGCCCTCCGGCCACCGGGCCCACGGACTCCCGCACGAGTCCGTGGGCCGCGGCCAGTTCCGCGAGGTCGCCGGGATCCCGGTCGCGCCCGCCGAAGTGCACGAGCACGTCCTCCAGGACACGCGCGCCGTCCTCCAGGTGGCCGCGCGTCCCCGGGTTCGCCTCCAGCACCGCGGCGAGCAGGCCTCCGTGCCTTCCGGGGACCCAGTTGCACATCCGGCCGCTCATCCCCCGGCCGAACGCCCTGCGCAGGTGGCTGCCCGGCGAGGGCGGTCCGACAGCCCGGGGGTGACCGCCACCCGCAGAGCCATCGGTGTGACCAGGCCAGACATCCGCCGGAGCGTTTGTACGTCGCTATCGGTTCCCACGACGGTTCAGCGTCCGACGCCGTGCAACTGAGTTTGGTCAACACTGAAGCAATGGAGAATATAGATTCTCACGTTTTGGAACGAGCAGACGTGATCACACGATCGGCTTACTGTGCCGCCCGAGAGATCACCACGTCGAGAAGCAGGTCCGCAGTTGTCCACTCCCGTCGCGCGGTCCGTGCCCGCCGCGATCAGCGCAGTGCTCGCCCGCGACCGCTGGGCGCTCGCCGGCACGGTCACCGTCGTGGTGATCGCCCTGGCCGCGATCTTCGCGGACGTCCTCACCGCCCTCGAGGGCCACGACCCCTACACCTACGACTCGTCCGCGCTGGACGTGAACACCGGCCTGCCCGCCGGGCCGTTCGGCGGCGTCAGCGGTGACCACTGGTTCGGCGTCGAGCCCCTGACCGGCCGCGACCTGTTCGCGATCGTCGTGCACGGCGCACGGACCTCGTTCCTGATCGGGCTCGCGGCGACGCTGGTGTCGATCGGGCTCGGCGTGCTGGTCGGCGCCGCCGCGGGCTACCTCGGCGGCTGGGTCGACCGGGTCGTCACCTGGAGCGCCGACGTGTTCCTCGGCTTCCCGTACCTGGTGTTCATGATCGCGCTCGGCGCGGTGGTGCCGGCGGAGTTCCCGCGGGTGCTGCTGCTGGTCGTGGTGATCGGGTTCTTCGGCTGGCCGTCGACCGCGCGGGTCGTGCGGGCCCAGGTGCTCACGCTCAAGGAGCGGAACTTCGTGAAGGCCGCGCGGGTGCTCGGCGCGTCGCCGTGGCAGGTGTTCCGCACCGAGCTGCTGCCGAACCTCTGGGGTCCGGTGCTGGTCATGGCAACGTTGTCGGTGCCGGGCAAGATCGGCCTGGAGGCCGCGCTGTCGTTCCTCGGCGTCGGCGTGCTGCCGCCCACGCCGAGCTGGGGCCGGTCGATCAGCGCCGCGATCGACTGGGTCGGCGTGGACCCGATGTACCTGATCTTCCCCGGCGTGGCGCTCTTCGCCGTCACGTGGGGGTTCAACGCGCTGGGCGACGGGCTGCGCGACGCGCTCGACCCGAGGTGGGGCGGCAACCGGTGAAGAACCTCAAGTTCGCGCTGACGCGCCTCGGCGGCATGGTGCTCGTGCTGCTGATCGTGGCCTTCTGCACGTTCGTCGTGTTCTACCTGGTGCCCTCGGACCCGGCGCTGCTCGCGTGCGGCAAACCGTGCACACCGGAGAACCTCGCTCTGGCGCGGGAGTTCATGGGCTTCGACGAACCGTGGTGGCGGCAGTTCCTCACGTTCCTCGGCGGCATCTTCGCCGGGCGGACGTTCGGCACCGGCGTGACCGCGATCCACTGCTCCGCGCCGTGCTTCGGCTACTCGTTCCGGCAGAACGCCGACGTGCTGGAGCTGATCGGCGACCGGCTGCCGGTGACGTTCTCGCTCGCGGTCGGCGCGGCCGTGCTGTGGGTCGGCCTGGGCGTGGCGATCGGCGTGCACGCCGCGCTGCGCAAGGACACCTGGTTCGACCGGGCGGCACTGGCCGGGTCCGTGATCGGCGTGTCCGCGCCGGTGTACCTGGTGGGCCTGCTCGGCATCCTCGTGCTCGGCTTCCAGCTCAACGTGGTGCCGGTCGGCAACTACACCGCCTTCACCGAGGACCCGGTGCGCTGGGCCTGGGGACTGGTGTTGCCGTGGTGCGTGCTCGCGTTCGCGCACGGCGCCCACTACGTGAAGCTGACCCGTTCGCAGATGCTCGAGACGATGAGCGAGGACTTCATCCGCACCGCCCGCGCCAAGGGCGTGCCGGAGCGGACCGTCGTCGGGAAGCACGCCCTGCGCAACGTGCTGCTGCCCGTCGTGACGCTCACCGGCATCGAGTTCGGCTCCCTGCTCGGCGGCGCGGTGATCACCGAACGCGTCTTCAGCCTGCCCGGTCTCGGCGGCCTGCTGATCGAGGCCGTCCACGGCCGCGACCTCGCCACGCTGCTCGGCTGCACCTTGTTCGCGGGGTTCCTCGTAGTCGTCGCCAACGCCGTCGTCGACCTGTCCTACGGCCTGCTCGATCCACGAGCACGGCTCACCTGAGGGGAGAAAGTCGTTGTCCAGCAAGAGACTTCTGGCGATCGCGCTGATCGGCGCCCTGGGGGCGTCGGCGTGCGGCGCGAACGACCCGAAAGCCCCCGGTGACGCCGGCGCCAAGCCCGAGAAGGGCGGCACGCTCCGGATCCTGTCCGAGTCGCGCACGCTCAACCTCGACCCCGCCAAGTCGCAGAGCCTCGCGATCACGTCGCTCGGCCTGGTGCACCGCAGGCTGACCGGCTGGCAGAACGCCGTCGGCCGGCCCGCGAAGGTCGTGCCGGACCTCGCCGACACGGGCAAGACGCCCGACGGCGGCAAGACGTGGACGTTCGTGCTGCAGGACGGCCTGAAGTTCAGCGACGGCACGCCCATCACGTCCGCGGACGTGAAGTGGGGTGTCGAGCGGTCCTTCGCCCCGGCGTTCGGCGGCGGCCTCGGCTACCACAAGGACCTGCTCGGCGGCGGTGACTACAAGGGCCCGTTCGAGGGCAAGGAGCTCGACTCGATCGAGACCCCGGACCCGAAGACGATCACGTTCAAGCTGACCCGCCCGTACGGCGACTGGCCGTGGATCGCCTCCACGCCCGCGTTCGCGCCGGTGCCGAAGGGCAAGGGCGCCGAGGCCGACTACCACGAGCGCGCCGTCGCGTCCGGCCCCTACCAGGTCGGCACGTACACCAAGGGCGTCGAGGTCAAGCTGACCCGCAACCCGAACTGGGACCCCGCGAAGGACCAGGTCCGCGGCGGCCTGCCCGACGAGGTGGTCTTCCAGCTCGGCCAGGACGCCTCGGTCGTCTCGCAGCGCCTCGCCGCCGACTCCGGTGACGACAGGTTCGCCTTCGGCTCGTCGTTCGTCTCCCCCGCCCAGCTCGCGCAGCTGCAGGCCACCCCGTCGGCGAAGTCGCGCGTCGTGACCTCGAAGTCCGGCGCGGTCGCCTACCTCGCGCTCAACACGCAGAAGGCGCCGCTGAACAACCTCAAGGTGCGCCAGGCGTTCCAGTACGCGGTCGACAAGTCCGCGTACCAGATCGCCTCGGCCGGCACCGCCCAGCTCGCCGGCGACACCGCCTCCACGCTCATCACCCAGGGCATCGAGGGCCGCGAGCAGTTCGACCTGTACCAGACCAAGCCCGAAGGTGACCCGGAGAAGGCCAAGGCGCTGCTGGCCGAGGCCGGTTTCCCGAACGGCGTCGAGAACCTCACGCTGGTGCTCAACAAGTCGAACAACCAGGCCGAGAAGGCCGAGGCCGTCCAGGCGGCGCTGGCCCGCGCGAACATCAAGGTGACCATCCGGTCGCTGGAGGCGGACGCGTACGAGACCGAGACGAACCTCTCGGAGAACCCGAACTACGACCTCACCCTGTCGTCGTGGCAGCCGGACTTCCCCAGCGCCAACGCGAACATCCAGCCGCTCTTCGCGTCCTCGGAGATCGGCAAGGGCGGCTACAACACCTCGCGGTACTCGAACCCCGAGGTCGACAGGCTGATCGAGGAGGCGCAGTCCACCGTGGACGCCGCCGAGGCCGGGAAGAAGTGGGCGGCGATCGACAGGAAGATCATGCAGGACTCACCGGTCGTGCCGCTGATCTACACCCGCAACTCGTTCATCCACGGCTCCAAGGTCGGCAACTTCTTCATCGCCGACTTCCCCGCCTACCCGAACTACCTCCAGGTGGGTATCACCAAGTGAGCGCACTGCTGTCCGTCGAGGACCTCTCGGTGGACTTCGGCTCCGGCTCCCCGGCGGTCAGCGAGGTCTCGTTCTCGCTGACCGCCGGGGAGGTCCTCGCCGTGGTCGGCGAGTCGGGCTCGGGCAAGACCGTCACGGCGATGTCGTTGCTCGGGCTGCTCCCGGCGACGGCGTCGGTGTCGGGCCGGGCGCTGCTCGGCGGGCGCGACCTGTACTCGCTGTCCCCCGCCGCGCTGCGCGAGGTGCGGGGCAACGAGGTCGGCATGGTGTTCCAGGAACCCATGAGCGCCCTCAACCCCGTCTTCACGATCGGCAGCCAGATCGTCGAGGCCGTGCGGGTGCACCGCGCGGTCCCGAGGGCCGCGGCGAAGGCCAGGGCGCTGGAGCTGCTGCGGCTCGTCGGCCTGCCCGAGGAGCGGTTCAGGGCGTACCCGCACGAGATGTCCGGCGGCCAGCTGCAGCGCGTGGTGATCGCGATGACGGTGGCGAACGAGCCGTCGCTGCTGATCGCCGACGAGCCGACCACGGCGCTGGACGTGACCGTGCAGGCCGAGGTCCTGCGCCTGCTGCGGGACCTGCGCGACCGGCTCGGGGTCGCGGTCCTGCTGATCACGCACGACATGGGTGTGGTCTCGGAGCTGGCGGACCGGGTCGTCGTGATGAACGGCGGAAAGGTCGTGGAGACGGGTCCGGTGCGGGAGGTCTTCGCGACTCCGCGGGAGCCGTACACCCGGACGTTGCTCGACTCGGTGCTGCGCCTGGACACCCGTGAGCTGCCCGCGCGGCCCGCCGGGGAACCGGTGCTGCGGCTCGACGGCGTCTCCGTCACCTACGGCGGGTTCCGCGCCGTGTCGGACGTGTCGTTCGAGATCGGGCGCGGCCAGACGCTCGGCCTGGTCGGCGAGTCCGGTTCGGGCAAGTCGTCCCTGGCCGGGGCGATCACCGGGCTCACCCGGTACACCGGGCGGATCACCGTGGCGGGCAGGGAGGTCGCGTCGCTGCGCAAGGCCGACCGCGGCCGGGTCGGGCTGGTGTTCCAGGACCCGCTGTCGTCGCTGAACCCGCGCGCCACGATCGCCCGGTCGATCGCGCAGCCGTTGCTGCTGCACACCTCGTTGCGCGGCGCGGAGCTGGAGGCGAAGGTCGACTCGCTGCTCGACGCCGTGCAGCTGTCCGCGGCGTTGCGCGACCGGTACCCGCACGAGCTGTCCGGCGGCCAGCGGCAGCGGGTCGGCATCGCCCGGTCCATCGCGCTGGACCCGGACCTGCTGATCGCCGACGAACCGACGTCCGCGCTGGACGTGACCGTGCAGGCACGGGTGCTGGAGCTGGTGCTGTCGCTGCAGCGCGAGCTGCGGTTCGCGTGCCTGTTCATCAGCCACGACCTGGCCGTCGTGCAGCACCTCGCCGACCGCGTCGCGGTGCTGCACCGGGGCGTCGTCGTGGAGGAGGGAACCTCGGTGTTCGCCGCGCCGCGCGAGGAGTACACACGACGATTGCTGGCGTCGGCGCTTACCGTGTCCGCATGAGGACCAACTGGGCGGGCAACATCACGTTCACCTCGGCGCAGGCCGTGGCCCCGGCTTCGGCCGAAGAACTGCGTGCGGTCGTGCGCGGCTCATCGGCCGTGCACGTCGTCGGCTCGGGCCACTCGTTCAACACGGTCGCCGACACGACCGGCACGCTGGTGTCGCTGTCGGCGATGCCCGAGGTCTTCGAGGTGTCGGGCCGGACGGTCCGGGTGAGCGCCGGCATGACGCTCGCCACGCTGGCCGTGCGCCTGGAAGCCGCCGGTCTCGCCCTGCACACGCTGCCGTCGCTGCCGCACATCACGGTGGCCGGCGCGATCGCCACGGCCACCCACGGCTCGGGCTCCCGCTCGCTGGCGGGCGCCGTCCGGTCCGTCGAGGTCCTGCGCGGCGACGGCTCGGTCGTCGAGCTCACCTCCGCCGGCGCGCCCGTGTCGCTGGGCGGCCTCGGCGTCGTCACGACCGTCACCCTGGACGTGGTGCCGTCGTTCCAGGTCGCGCAGACCGTCTACGAGGACGTCGCCTGGACGACGCTGCTCGTGCGGCTCGAGCAGGTGTTCGGCGGTGCTTACAGCGTGAGCGCGTTCATCGACTGGCAGGGCGGCGCGACGCTGTGGGTGAAGCACCGAGTGGGCGACGAGGAGTTCGCGTTCCCGGGCCGCCCGGCCGCCGAGCCCGCCCACCCGATCCCCGGCCAGCCCACCGCCCACTGCACGCTGCAGGGAGGCGTCCCGGGCCCGTGGCACGAGCGCCTCCCCCACTTCCGCGCCGAGTTCACCCCGTCCGTCGGCGACGAGCTGCAGACCGAGTACTTCGTCCCCCGCACCCGCGCTGTGACGGCCCTGCGCGCGCTCGCGGAGATGTCGACGGTGATCTCACCGCTCGTGCAGGCCTGCGAGATCCGCACGATCGACGCCGAACCGCAGTGGCTGAGCCCCGCCCACGAGCGCGACAGCCTCGCGATCCACTTCACCTGGGTGCCGAACACCCCGGCCGTGCTCGCGCTGCTGCCGCGGCTGGAGGAGGCGATCGCGCCCCGGCCGCACTGGGGCAAGCTGTTCACCGTGCCGGCGCCGCTGCTGGCGGCCCGCTACCCGCAGTGGGACGCCTTCCGGGCGCTGCTGCGCGAGCACGACCCGAAGGGTGTGTTCCGCAACGAGTTCCTGACCCGCTACTTCGGGTCGGCGAGCTCGGCCGGTCCCTTCTGACGCAGCGCCTCCAACTCCTCGTCCGAGAACCCGTACGTCGTCACCACCGTCATCTTGGCGCTGCTGACCACCAGTCCGGGTCCGAACTCCTCCACCACGACCCCGCGCTGGTTCGCCGACTCGAAGAACGGCTTCCCGCTCACCCCGAGATCGACCTCGCACGGCCAGAACAGCGTGCGCCGCTTCTCGCCGGGGTGGTACTCGTGCGCGAACTTCAGCTGGTGCAGGAACGTGATCCAGCCCTCGGTGATGTCGTCGTAGTAGTCGTCCCACTCGGGTGAGGTGCCCTGGGGAGCGCGCGTCAGCACGACGCGGGTGCCCTCGGGGACGGCGGTCAGGGCGAACGTGTCGTGGCCGTGGACGATCAGCGTGGTGCCGTCCTCCTCGGCGTCGGTGAAGTAGATGTGGTCGATCTCGGCGTCGAGCTCCGGGAGGTCCCAGCCGTGCCAGTGGCGCAGCTTCTCCCTGTCCCGGAACGACTGCCACACCTCGCCGACCGGCGCGGCCACGGTGATCTCGATCCGGACGCCTTCGTCACTCATCTGCCACTCCGGGGTGTCCCAGCGCGACCACCCGGTAGGGGCGGCCGCTGTCGGTGTCGTACTTCAGGGCGATCTGCCGCACCGCTTCGGCCAGGTCGCCGGTGAACTCGTGGACGTCGCCGGGCGCGCCGAAGCGGACCGTCGTCTCCACCGTGAACGTGAGCAAGCGTTTTCCCGCGTCGGCGGCGGCGCCGGCCATCCGGTCGACCTCGCGGGCCGTCCCGGCGGCCACGGACACCAGGTGCGTCGCGGCGAACTGGTCCTGGACGCCGGCGGCGACCTCGCGGCCCGGTTTGGCGCGCAGGACCCGCTCGACGCAGCCGCGCCGCTGCCGCTCTTCGACCAGCTCGACGAGCCCTGCCTGCTCCAGGGCGCGCACGTGGTAGTTGACCCGTTGCCGCGGCAGGTCGAGGGCCGCCGCCAGCTGGGTCGCCGAGGCGGGCGACTTCAGCAGCTCCAGCAACGACCGGCGCAACGGTGACAGCTCCACGACCAGCACGGTCCCATTTGACAAAATAGTTTGTCAATACCGGAACGGGACCGGAAACCGTGGAGTTCGTTGACGGTTGCAACAAACCGACCGCACCCTGTGACCCGTGAGAACCCCCCTGCTGGTGGCAGCGTTGGCAGCAGCGGCGATCGTTCCTGTGTGGACGGTCGCGGCCCAGGCCGACGTGGTGCCCGGAACCGCTTATCAAGTGACGAACGTCGGCAGCGGAAAGTGCGTGGAGTCGCTGGGAACGGCCAACGGCGCACAGCTCCGCCAACAAGGCTGCTCGGGTCAGACCTGGAAGTTCACCGCCACGAGCGGTGGGTACTACACCGTCGGCGAGGGCGCGGTCTGGGACGTCTCGAACGTGTCCACCGCGGACAACGCGGCGATCCACATGTGGCAGAACTTCGGCGCGAACAACCAGCAGTGGCGCCCCGAACAGGTCGGGACCGACACCTACCGGTTCGTGAGCCGCCACAGCGGCAAGTGCCTCGACGTGCCCGGCGCGTCGACCGGCGACGTCCAGCTGGTCCAGTACACCTGCAACGGGACCAACGCGCAGCTGTTCCGCCTCTCCCCGGGCAACCCGAACCCCGGCCAGCCGGACTTCGGCCCGAACGTGCTGGTCTTCGACCCGTCGATGCCGGCGTCGACCATCCAGGCGCGGCTGGACGACGTCTTCCGCCAGCAGGAACAGGGCCAGTACGACGCGCGCCGGTACGCGATCATGTTCAAGCCCGGCAACTACGACGTCGACGTCAACATCGGCTTCTTCACCCAGGTCCTCGGCCTGGGCCTGCTGCCGGACGGCGTGACGATCAACGGCCAGGTGCACGTCGAGGCCGACTGGTTCCAGGGCAACGCGACGCACAACTTCTGGCGCGGCGCGGAGAACCTCGCGATCCGGCCGCCGGGCGGCACCAACACGTGGGCCGTCTCGCAGGCGTCCGCGATGCGCCGCACCAAGACCTACGGCAACGTGCAGCTCGACGACAACGGCTGGTCCAGCGGCGGTTTCCTCGCCGACTCGGTGGTCACGGGCCAGGTCCGCTCCGGTTCGCAGCAGCAGTGGCTGTCGCGCAACACCGAGTGGGGGTCGTGGACCGGGGAGAACTGGAACATGGTGTTCGTCGGTGCCCGCAACGCGCCGCAGACCTCGTTCCCGGAGCCGCCGTACACGAACGTGGCGCAGACCCCCCTCGTGCGGGAGAAGCCGTTCCTCAACGTCGACGGCAGCGGCAACTACAACGTGTTCGTCCCGGCCCTGCGCTCCAACACGAGCGGCACCACGTGGGCGTCCGGCACCCAGCAGGGCATGAACATCCCGTTGTCGCAGTTCTTCATCGCGAAGCCGGGCACCTCGGCGGCGACGATGAACCAGCAGCTCGCGGCCGGCAGGCACCTGCTGCTGACGCCGGGCGTCCACCAGGTGTCCGAGCCGATCCGCGTCACCCGTCCCGACACCGTGGTGATGGGCCTCGGGCTCGCGACCGTCATTCCCACCAACGGGAACATGGCGATCGACGTGGCCGATGTGGACGGTGTGAAGATCGCCGGCCTGCTGGTCGACGCGGCCCCGACCAACTCGCCGCTGCTGGTGCGGATGGGCGCGCCGGGCAGCAACGCCGGCCACTCGGCCAACCCGTCGTCACTGCACGACGTGTACGTGCGCATCGGCGGCTCGGCCGTCGGGCGGGCCACGACCTCGCTGGTCGTCAACAGCCACAACGTGATCGGCGACCACCTGTGGCTGTGGCGCGGTGACCACTCCTACGGCGTCGGCTGGGACCTCAACACCGCCGACACCGGACTGGTCGTCAACGGCGACAACGTGACGATGTACGGCCTGTTCGTCGAGCACTACCAGAAGTACCAGACCATCTGGAACGGCCAGGGCGGCCGGACGTACTTCTACCAGAACGAGATGCCGTACGAGGTGCCCAACCAGGCGGCGTGGATGAACGGCTCGACGCGCGGCTATGCGGCGTACAAGGTTTCCGACAACGTCACGACGCACGAGGCGTGGGGCCTGGGCAGCTACGCCTTCATGAACGCCAACCCGTCGGTGGTGGCCGACCGGGCGTTCGAGGTGCCGAACACCCCCGGCGTGAAGTTCCACAGCATGGTGACCGTGTCGCTGGGCGGCAGGGGAACCATCCAGCGGATCATCAACAACGCGGGTGGCACGGCGACGGCGGGCTCGACCGAGGCCTACCTCGCGCACTACCCGAACCCCTAGCACCGCCGGGCAGGACGGGCCCGCGCTCCCCCCGGAGCGCGGGCCCGTTCCGGTTCAGCCGAGCCGCTTCGGGCGGTTGATCTTCATCTCGTCCATGTCGGTGACCTTGGCCTTCAGGCCCCGGAAGTCCACGCCCAGCTCGTCGAGCGCCGTCGACGCACGGCGCAGACCGGCCTCGTCCGGCTTCTCCGCCGCCGTCAGGACCACGCGGTAGCTGAAGAAGTCGAGCTTCTCGTCGTAGGACAGCGCGCCTTCTTCGCTGAAGCCCGCGTCGCGCAGGAAGTCGAAGTCCCGCAAGCGCTCGCGCAGGGTGGTGCGCTGGTCGTCGGTGAGATCGGCGAAGCGGCCGCGGACGAGTACTCGGTAGGTGTGTTCAGCCACGAGCGAAGATGCTCCCCGATCACCCGCCGCTCTGGCGAACGATTTCCCGGGTGCGCGAGAATCTCGACCATGAACGCAAAAGAGCTGGTCGCGCGCATCCGCACGGAGCTGCACCCCGGTGACCACGACAATCTCGTGGTGAAGCTGATCGAGACCGGGGAGGCTCCGCGTGCCGTGATCCAGACCTTCGCCGCGGAAGAGAACCACATCGTGTCGTCGGACTGGCGAACATTCCTGGCGCTCGCGTCGAAGGCGGAGGAGCCGAACGCGCGGGCGTTCTTCACGCTGCTCGCCGGTGGCGAGGAGCTCGTGCTGCCGATGCTGCGGCCGTTGGCCGAGGCCGCCGGCATGTCCGCCAAGGACTTCCAGGACTACGAGCCGTTCCCCGGCTGCCAGGCCTACCCGGCGTACCAGGCGTGGATGGCGCTCAACGGCGAGCCGGCGGACGTGGTCCTCGCGATCCTCGCGAACTTCACGGCGTGGGGCGGGTACTGCGCGCGGATGGCGAAGGGGCTGCGCGAGCACTACGGCTTCGGCGACGAGGCGTGCGGCTTCGTCGACTTCTTCGCGACTCCTGCGCCGCAACTGGAAGAACGCGCGGTGGCGGCGATCCAGGCGGCGCTGGACTCCGGCTGGCAGCCGAAGCACGCGTGGCGCTACGGCCGCCTGCTGCAGGCCTACGAGCTGCAGTTCTGGTCCACGCTCGCCTGACGGGGTGCGGGGGCGGCCCGCGAGCCGCCCCCGACGCCGCTATCGGGGCAGATAAGCCCGGTGGGCCTTGGAGAACTCGTAGTTGTTGTACTTGTCCCAGTTGATCGACCACGTCATGAGGCCGCGCAGGTTCGGGTACACGCCCTTCGGCTTGTAGCTGCCGCACCGCGTGCCCTTGGTCAGGCAGTCCAGCGCCGCCTGCACGTCCGCGACGGACGTGAACCCGTTGCCCGCGTACATCGCGGCGGGCAGGCCGAACGCGACCTGTTCCTGGCGCAACGGCGCGAAGAACTTCGTCGCGTCACCCCGCACGGGGAACCCGGCGAGCACCATGTCGGTCATCGCGACGTGGAAGTCCGCGCCACCCATGTTGTGGTACTGGTTGTCCAGCCCCATCACGGGTCCGGAGTTGTAGTCCTGCACGTGCAGCAACGTCAGGTCGTTGCGCATGGCCTCGATCACCGGCAGGTAGGCGCCCGTGCGCGAATCACCGCCGCCCGCACCGCCGTAGAACTGGTAGCCGACCTGCACGAAGAACGTCTCCGGCGCCATCGTGAGCACGAAGCCGGCCCCGTAGCGCGCCTTCAGCGAGCGCAGCGCCGAGATCAGGTTCACGACCACGGGCGTGGTCGGGTTCTTGAAGTCGGTGTCACCGGCGTCGAGCGACAGCGAATGGCCCTCGAAGTCGACGTCGAGCCCGTTCAGGCCGTACTTGTCGATGATCGCCGACGCCGAGCGCACGAACGCGTCGCGCGCCGCCGTCGTCTCCAGCCGGACCTGGCCGTTCTGGCCGCCGATGGAGATGTTGACCTTCTTGCCCTTCTGCTGCTGGGCGCGGATGCCGGCGATGAACTCGGCCTCGGACTCGACGTTCGGGCACTCCGCCACCGGGCACTGGGTGAACCGCAGCTCCCCGCTCGTCGCGCTGGTGGGCTCGGCGAACGACAGGTTGATGACGTCCCACTCGTCCGGCACGTCCTTCATGCGGATGTAGCCGGAGCCGTTGGCGAAGCTCGCGTGCAGGTAGCCGACGAGCACCTTGCGCGGCAGCTGTCCCGTGGGCGGCAGACCGGTCGTGGTGGTGGTCGTCGTGGTCGTTGTTGTTGTGGTGGTGGTGGTGGTGCTCGTCGTCGAGCTGGTCGTCGGCCCGGTGCCCCCGGTGCAGGCGGCGCCGTTGACCGTGCAGTTCGCCGGGTCGGCGGTGCCGGCGGCGTTGAAGCCGAACGAGACGCTCGCGCCGGGGGCGATCGAGCCGTTGTACTCGCGGTTGGCGAACGTGTTGCGGGTGCCGCTCCTGGTGAGCAGCGAGTCCCAGTAGGCACCGACGGAGGTCGAGGCGGGGTAGTCGAACTCGACCTTCCAGGAGCTGACGGCCGCGCTGGTCTCGTTCTTGATCGTCACCGTCGCGGTGTAGCCGGTGCTCCAGGACTGCTTGGAGAACGTCGCCGTGACACCGGCGGCGCTGGCAGGGGCGAGGCTCACGACCACGGTGCCGAGCACCAGTGCGGCCACCGCGGATATTCGAGCGAACAACAGCATGGCTGCTCCATCCCTCACGCGTGGCGGCCGGCAGGGGGTCCTACCCCGAATTGGACTAGACCATCTATCGCGAAGTCAAGGATCTAGACTTCCGGACGTGCCCCGCGCTCGTGCCGCCGACGGAACCAGGCTCTTCTACTCGGTCGAGGGCTCCGGCCCCGCGCTGCTGCTCATCGCGGGGCAGGCGAACTCCTCGAAGTGGTGGTCCCAGGTCCTGCCGGACTTCTCCGAGCGGTTCACGACGATCGTCACCGACCACCGCGGGACCGGCTCCAGCGACAAGCCCGACGCCCCTTACAGCACGCGGTTGTTCGCCTCGGACTGCATCGCGGTCCTCGACGACGCCGGCATCGGGACCGCGCACGTCTACGGCACGTCGATGGGCGGCCGGATCGCGCAGTGGATCGCGGCCGAACACGGCTCGTACGTCGACCGGCTGGTGCTCGGCTGCACCTCCCCCGGCGGCGCGCACGGCATCGAACGCAGCGCCGAGGTGCGCAGGTCCCTCGCCCAGGCCGACCCGATGAAGGCGCGCAGGGCGTTGGAAGAGCTGATGTACACGCCCGCCTACCGCGGCCCTTTCAACACGCTCGGCGACCCCTGGATGCCGCCGCACGCGCGCAAGCGGCACTTCTTCGCCAGCGCCGAGCACGACGCGTGGGACGTCCTGCCGTCCATCACCGCGCCGACCCTCGTCGTGCACGGCACCGAGGACGTCTTCAACCCGACCGCGAACGCGCCGCTGATCACCGAACGCATCCCGGGCGCCCGCATGCACCTGGTCGAGGGCGCACGGCACGGCTACTTCGAGGAGTTCCGCGCCGAGGCCACCCCTGTGGTGATGGACTTCCTCAGCTCGTGACCCACCTCATGCCGCGCATCAGCGCGTGGCCCGCGAACCGCACGCCGGTGGCTTCCGCGATCGGCAGGTAGGGCAGCCGCAACGGGATCCGCGCCCACACCGGCAGGCTCGCCACGGCCGTGGCCGTCAGGATCCCGTACGGACCACGTGCCAGCAGCGGCAGCGGCGCGGTGAACAGCAGGAACCGCGCCGCCTCCCGCGCCTCGGGCGTGCCCTTGAGCTCGCCCCGGTAGGACTGCAGCCTCTCCTCGAGCTCGGCGGTCGTGCGCGGCGGGTCCGGGATGCCCATGGCTTCCGCGACGACGGCCATGTCGGCGACGTAACCGTCGTAGTCGTCGAGCGGCTCGGCACCGTAGCGCTGGTGGCAGCGCAGGAAGCTGTCGACCTCGGCCACGTGCACCCAGGCCAGCAGGTGCGGGTCGTCGGCCCGGTACTCCCGCCCGTCCGGCGCGGTGCCGTGGATGTGCCGGTGCACGCGCGCGAGCCGGGCGACGGCCTTCTCCGCGTCCTCGACCCTGCCGAACGTCGTGGTGGCGAGGAACAGGCTCGTGCGCTGCAGGCGGCCCCACGGATCGGTGCGGTAGTCGGAGTGCTGCGCGACCGCGGCCATCGCGAGCGGGTGCAGCGACTGCAGCAGCAACGCCCGCAGACCCCCGATGAACATGGCGTGGTCGGCGTGGACGTGCCTGATCGGTCTGTCGTCGGCGAACAGGCGCGGTCCGGGCGCCTCGTGGATCCGCCGCGCGTGGTCGGCGCGGTCCGGGCCCGCGACCTTCTCGAAGATTCCTTCGCTCAGCTGCCTCCGCAGTGCCTCCAGCATCTCCCCATCATGCGCTCCGTTTGCTGAGAACGGCGCGGTCACCGCTCAGCGAACTCCTGCGCTGTACGGGTGAACACACCTCGATCATCCCGGAACCGGGGACCACACGGATGGCGGCGTGGTAACACACGTTTGGCCGCGCACGATCAGTGTTGCCGGGGGACGAGAGAAGGACGTGGATGAACGACGAGCACCTGCCGGGCTTCTACCACGATGCCGACGAGGCCTCCCGGGCCGGGCAGCGCGCCACGTTGCTGCTCAGCCGGATCCGGCTGATCGGTGCTGTGGTCGCGGCGGTGGGTGGCGCGTTCAAGTGGAGGATCGGCGGTGGTGTCGACGTGTGGGCGTGGGTGGCGCTCGCCGGCTTCCTCGTCGCGTTGTTCGGCGAGTTCCTGCTGTGGTTCATGCACCCCGAGCTGAAGTGGAACGCGGGTCGTGCCGTCGCCGAGCGGGTGAAGTCCCTGGCCTGGCGCTACGCCGTCGGCGGGGACCCGCTCCCCGCCACCACGCCGAACCCCCGCAGGGCACTCGACTCCGCGATCTCCTCGGTCGCGGCCCAGCACCGCGGAACCCTGTTGCTCACCAGCGCCAACCCGGCCGGCGACCAGATGATGACCGAGGTGCGTGCCAGGCCGTTCACCGAGCGCAGGGAGATCTACCGCGAGAACCGGGTGTGGCAGCAACTGGACTGGTACCGGGGGAAGGCCGCCGCGAACGAGAGGCGGGCGACCACGGCGCGCATCCTGCTGTTCGCCGGCGAGTTCATCGCGATCCTGTTCGCAGTCCTGCGCATCGTCGGCGCCTGGGACGTCGACCTGTCCGGCGTGATGGCGGCGGCGGTCGCGGGCGGCGCGGCGTGGATAGGGCTGCGGCAGTGGGAGAACCTGAAGGTCGCCTACTCCACCGCGGCGAACGAGCTCGCGGACATCCACCAGCGGCTGCCCTCCGTCGACGAGGAGGAGTGGCCCGCCTTCGTCGCCGAGGTGGAGGCCGTGATCAGCAACGAACACACAGCTTGGCTGGCGTCGCGTCCCGGCACGGCCTGATCCCCTGGAGGACCCCGAATGACGGCCGACGAGCCGATGACGATCTTCGTTGCGATGCCGGGCACCAGCCTCGGCGAGCACGCGAACTGGACGGACATCAAGGCGATCAAGAACGACCTCTACGAACCGATCGCCGAGGCGCTCACGAACGAGCTGGGCGTCGAGTTCGTGGTGCAGATCGAGAAGGACCGCGAGGCTTCCGGCCCCATCCACCACACGATGTTCCAGGAGGCGCTCGAAGCCCCGGTCTACATCGCGGACCTGACCGGCGCCAACCCCAACGTGTACCTGGAGCTCGGCGTCCGCTGGGCACTGCGCGACCACGTCACCGTGCTCGTCAGCCAGGACGTGGAACACGACGTGCGGTTCAACGTCGCGGCCAACCGCGTGGTGCAGTACAGCAACGCGTACGGCCAGCTCATCGAGGCGCGGCAGAAGATCGTGAACATGATCCTCAACGGCCTGCGCACGAAGAACACGGACAGCCCGGTCCGCCACGGCAACACCGTGCTGAGCATCTCCCGCGCCGAGTTGGAAGCGCGGGACGAGGAACTGCGGCAGCTGCGGCTCGAACGCGGCGACGACCTGTTCGCCGCCGCGATGGACACCGACGAACCCGGCCTGCGAATCGATCTCCTCAAGCGAGTGGTGGCGGTGAACCGCAGCCGCGCCGACGCGCACGGACAGCTCGGCATCGCGCTCAGCGACGCGGACCGCACCGACGAGGCCATCGACCACCTCCGCCAGGCCACCCACCACCAGCCCGACGTCGCGGAGTGGTGGCGCAGGCTCGGAGTGGTCCAGAGCCGCGCCAGGGAGTTCGACGGCGCCGCGAACTCCCTGCAGCGCGCGGTCGAACTCGACCCCAAGGACGCGGAAGCGCACTCCATCCTCGGCGGCGTCCACCGGCGCCGCGCGCGCAAGGCGGGCAGCGACCTCGAGAACCTGCGCAAGGCGCGGGACTCCTACCAGGAGGCCGCGCGGCTCGACAAGCACAACCTCTACCCGCTCGCCAACCTGCGCCGGCTGAACGTCCAGCTCGCCGACGACGAGAGGACGCGCGCCGAGGCTGTCACGGACTTCGCGAAGCTCAAAGCACTGGCCGAGTTCGTCGTGGGGTCCGAGCCCACGCCGTGGAGCCGACTGGACCACGCGGAGACGCTGGCGTTCAACGGCGAAGCCGACGCCGCCCTGGCCGAACTGCGCACCGGCATGAACGAGCTGCCGCCGACGAACCGCGCCCGCACGGCGAAGACCGCCATGGAGCCGCTGGAGGACATGCTCGCCGTGGGGTGGCTCGACGCCTCGATCGCCGACACGTTGCGCAGGATGATCGACGAGTACAAGGCCCACGTCTGACTCGTCCGCGGTGACGGTGCCGCAGGCCTCGCCGGCTGGCCGGCGCGGCGAGGCCGCGGAGCACGGGCCGCGTCAGGCGAGGGCCTCGACGACCCGCGTCACCATCTCCCGCTCGGCCGCGGCCACCTCGCCGTCCGCCCCCGCCACCGACCGGCACATCTGAGCCACGGCCGCGCGGAAGATCGGCACGTCGCGCGGCTCGTGGGCGTTGATGATCGCCACCGAGTCGCGCAGGGCCGCCAGGACGCCCGCCTCCACATCGGACGCCGTGCCCTTCGGCAGGGCGGGCGGGGCGGCGGCGATGATGGCGCGCAGGTCGTCCGAGAGCAGCGTGATGGCCCTGACGCCCGCCTGGCTCTCCTCGTCGACCGAGCCCGGGTCCGCCGTGGACACGAGCACCATCGCACCGAAAACGGCCGTGCGGAGGGTTCGGCCCTCCGCCTCCGTGTACGCAGTCATGGCCGCAAGCCTATGCAACGATCAGTGGCTATGAGTGCGGGTCAGGTTCTCGGCGCCAACATCAGGGCGTTCCGGGAGCAGCGCGGGTTGTCCCTGTCGGAGCTCGCGCGGCGGTCGTCCATCGCCAAGGGCACGCTGTCTCAGCTGGAGAGCGGGTCGGGCAATCCGACGATCGAGACCGTGTTCAGTTTGTCGAACGCTTTGGACGTGCCGGTGTCGGAGCTCGTGACGGAGCGGACGACGCCGGACGTGGTGCTGGTGCGGGCACGGGACGTGGAGGTGCTCAGCAGCAACGCCGTCGACCTGCGGCTGATGCGGCGGATGGACATCGGGGACACCGTGCTGGAGATCTACGACCAGCGCGTGCGGCCCGGAGCTGTGCAGACCAGCGAAGGTCATCCCGGCAAGGAGCACGTGCTGGTCACGAGCGGTCAGTTGAGGGTCGGACCGGTCGAACGGCCGTACGAGCTGGGGCCGGGTGACTACGTGTGCTTCCCCGGCTCGGTCCCGCACCTCTACGAGACCGTCGGCGGTGAGGTCAGCTCGGTGCTGGTGCTTGAGTACCCGAAGCACTAACGTTCATTGTAATGAACGGAGGTAGCGATGCACCCGGACGTCGTGGTCATGGGCGCGGGCATCATCGGAGCCGCGTGCGCGCAGGCGTTGAAGGCGCGCGGGCTCGATGTGCTCGTCGTCGACCGCCACGGGCCGGCGTCGGGCACCAGCTCGGCGGGTGAGGGCAACGTCCTGGTCAGCGACAAGGAGCCCGGGCCGGAGCTCGACCTCGCCAGGAGGAGCCGCGAGCTGTGGCCGGAGCTGGCCGGCGACGCCGAGTGGGAGGAGAAGGGCGGACTCGTCGTCGCCACGACCCCCGAGGCCGCCGGGCCCCTGCGGGCGTTCGCCGCGAGGCAGCGGGCCGCGGGCGTGGACGCCTGCGAGATCACCCCCGAGGAGGCGCTGGCCCACGAGCCGCACCTCAACCCCGCCGTCACCGCCGCCGTCCACTACCTCGAGGACGCCCAGCTCAACCCCGTCAAGGCCACCCGGTACCTGTTGCGCGGCATCGAGGTCAAACGCACTGAAGTGTCCACAACGGACGGACGCAGCGTCACGACGGCGGACGGCGTGATCAGCTGCGGCGCGGTCGTGAACGCCACCGGGCCGTGGGCGCGGAACTTCGGCGTCAACGTGCTGCCCCGGCGCGGCGTCGTGCTCGTCACCACGCCGATCCCCGGCAGGATCCGGCACAAGGTCTACGACGCGGACTACGTCGGCGCGGTCGCGAGCGGTGACGCCGACCTGCAGACGTCCGGCGTCGTCGAGTCGACGCAGGCCGGCACGGTGCTCATCGGCTCCAGCCGCCAGCGCAAGGGCTTCGACGACACGATCGAGACGGAAGTCCTCACAGCATTGGCACGGAGGGCGATCGCGATGTTCCCGATGCTGGCGGACGTCCCGGTCATGCGCGCGTACGGCGGCTTCCGCCCCTACGCGCCGGACCACCTGCCGATCATCGGCGAGGACCCGCGCACGCCCGGTCTCTGGCACGCCACCGGGCACGAGGGCGCGGGCGTCGGCCTCGCCCCCGCCACCGGACGGCTGCTCGCCCAGCTGCTCACCGGCGAGGAGCCGCTCGTCGATCCCCGCCCGTTCCGCGTCGACCGTCCGGAGGTGATGGTGTGAAGGTGACGTTCAACGGACAGCAGCGCGAGGTCGCCCACGTCGCGGAGTTGTTGCCCGGAAGGTTCTTCTGCGGCATCGGCGTGTGCTTCGGGTGTGTCGCGGAGATCAACGGCGTGCCCGAGGTCCGCGCGTGCCGCCACCCGCTGCGCGACGGCGACGTGATCAGGACGACGCCGTGAGGGTCGTCGTGGTGGGAGCCGGACCGGCCGGCATGGCCGCCGCGAGGACCGCCGCCGACGCGGGCGCCGAGGTCACGATGGTCGACTCGGAACCCGAGGCGGGCGGCCAGTACCTGCGCGGGCGGGCCGGCTTCCAGCACAGCGGCGTGACGCACCTCGGGAACACCGAGGCGTGGCTCGTCGAAGACCACACGCTGCACCTGCGCGGCCCGCGGCGGCTGGCGTTCGACAAGCTCGTCATCGCGACCGGCGCCTACGACCGCCCGCTGCCGTTCCCCGGCTGGGACGGCCCCGGGGTGATCACCGCGGGCGCCGCCCAGGCGCTGGCGAAGCAGGGCGTGACACTGGCCGGACGCGTGATCGTCGCGGGCACCGGCCCGTTCCTGCTGCCCGTCGCGACCGCGTTGCAGGACCTGGGGGCCACGCTCGTCGGCGTCTACGAGGCCTCCTCCCCCGCCCGGTGGCTGCGCGAGGCGAAGGCCGTCGCCGCCAACCGGCACAAGGTCGGCGAGCTCGCGCGCTACCGGAAGGTGTTGCCGCGCCTGGAAACCCGCACGGCGGTGATCGCCAAGCGCGGTCCGGACGTCACCGTCGCCAAGCTCGACGGCGGCTGGCACCCGGTCAGCCACCGCACCGTCCAGGCCGACCTGGTCTGCATCGGCCACGGCTTCCTCCCCCGCACCGACCTGGTGCCGCAAGCCAGGCGCACCAACGACTTCCTGGAGGTCGACGAGCACCAGCGGACGTCGGTCGAGGACGTCTACGCGGCCGGCGAGGTCACCGGCATCGGCGGTGCCGACCTGGCCGAGGCGGAGGGTGTCGTCGCCGGGGCCGCCGCGGCCGGCCTGACGCCCCCCGGGAAGGCGCTGGAGGCCGTGCGCAGAGGCCGCCTGTTCGCCGCGGCACTGGCCAGGGCGCACGAGGTCCAGCCCGGCTGGCGGACGTGGCTCGACCAGGACACCACCGTGTGCCGCTGCGAGAAGGTCCGCCTCGCCGACCTCACCGACGCCACGAGCATGCGCGAGCTGAAGCTGTCCAGCCGCGTCGCGCTCGGCCGCTGCCAGGGCCGCATCTGCGCCCGCAACGCCGCCGAGCTGACCGGCGTCCCGTTCGACGGCCAGCGCCGCGTGATCGCGGTCCCGATCCCCCTAGGCGAACTCGCCGACCTCCCGGAGGAGAAGTCATGACCGAACGCCTCGACGGCGTCATCGTCGCCACCGCGCTCCCCTACGCCGAGGACCAGAACGCCCCGGCAGGACTGCGCCCCGACCTGGACAGGTTCGCCGAGCACTGCCGGTGGGTCGTCGAGAACGGCTGCCGCGGCGTCGGCCCGAACGGCTCCCTGGGCGAGTACTCGTCGCTGACCGATGCCGAACGCCGCGAGGTCGCGCAGACCGCCATCGCCGCGGTGAAGGGCAAGGGCATCGCGGTCATCGGCGTGCACGGCGTCGGCGCGCACCAGGCCCGCCACTGGGCCGAGCTCGCGGCCGAGGACGGCGCGGACGGCGTGCTGTGCCTGCCGCCCACCACGTACCGGGCCAACCGCGGTGAGGTGGTGCACCACTTCCGCGAGGTCGCGAAGGCAGGACTGCCGATCATGGTCTACAACAACCCGATCGACACCAAGGTGGACCTGACCCCGGACCTGCTCGCCGAGCTCGGCCAGATCGAGAACGTCGTGGCGGTCAAGGAGTTCTCCGGCGACGTCCGGCGCGTGCTGGAGATCCGCGCGGCCGCCCCGCACCTCACGGTCGTGGCGGGTGCGGACGACGTCGTGCTGGAGAGCCTGCTGATGGGCGCGACCGGCTGGTTCGCGGGCTACCCCAACGTGTTCCCCGCCGAGAGCGTCGAGCTGTTCACCCTGGCGCGCGACGGCGAGCTGGACAAGGCACGCGCGCTGTACGAGAAGCTCGTGCCGGCGTTCCGCTGGGACTCGCGCACCGAGTTCGTCCAGGCCATCAAGCGTTCCATGGACTACGTCGGCCGCTACGGCGGTCCGTGCCGTCCCCCGCGCGGCCCGCTGAGCGCCGAGCAGCTCGCGCAGGTCGACGCCGACATGGCGCTGGCCACGTCATGAGGTTCGCGAAGTACTTCAGCGCCGTCGACTCCCACACCGAGGGCATGCCGACACGCGTCGTCACCGGTGGCGTCGGCGTGATCCCCGGCGAGACGATGGCCGAGAAGCGCCTGAACTTCATCGAGGACCACGACCACGTCCGCAGGCTCCTCGTCAACGAGCCACGCGGCCACGCGGCCATGAGCGGCGCGATCCTGCAGCCGCCGACCCGCCGGGACGCCGACTGGGGTGTGCTGTTCATCGAGGTCTCCGGCCTGCTGCCGATGTGCGGGCACGGCACCATCGGCGTGGCGACGGTGCTCGTCGAGACCGGCATGGTCGAGGTGACCGAACCCGTCACCACCGTCCGCCTCGACACCCCGGCGGGGCTGGTGCTCGCCGACTACGACACCCGCACGAAGCTCGTGACGATCCGCAACGTCCCGGCGTACGCGCACGAGCTGGACGCGGTCGTAGAGGTGCCGGGGCTCGGCGAGGTCCGCTACGACATGGCCTACGGCGGCAACTTCTACGCGATCGTGCCGCTCGCGGACCTGGGCATCCCGTTCGACAGGGCGGAGAAGGACAGGGTCCTGGCCGCCGGACTGTCCATCATGGACCGGATCAACGCGGTGAACCGCCCGGTGCACCCCGTGGACCCGGCGATCAGCGGCTGCAAGCACGTCCAGTTCACCGCGCCCGGCGAGGACGGCGCCCACTCGCGCAACGCGATGGCGATCCACCCCGGCTGGTTCGACCGCTCCCCCTGCGGCACGGGCACCTGCGCCCGGATGGCCCAGCTGCACGCCCGCGGCGAACTGGGGATCGGGGAGGACTTCGTCAACGAGTCGTTCATCGGCACCAGGTTCATCGGCCGTCTGCTGGAGGAGGTGCCTCTCGGGGACCGGACGGCCGTCGTGCCCACCGTGGCCGGACGCGCGTGGATCACGGGAATGGGCCAGTACCTGCTCGACCCGACCGATCCGTTCCCGGAGGGGTTCGCGCTCTAGCCGTCGGACCGTTCAAGTCGCCGCACTGTGAGGTGGCCGAGGTGGCCGAGGTGGCCGAGGTGGCCGACGTGGCCGACGTGGACCGCGCGGCCGCCTCCCCGACAGCGTGCTGGACGCGCCGCACGACCTGGACGGGTCGGCGTCATGCGTTCCGTTACCTCCTGAAGCCTCCCCAAAACGACGAACGCCGATTAGCGTGCGCTCGTGCAGTTGCCGTGGAGAGCCGCGCCCAGGGCAGCGCTGTCGAGTCCGCTCACCCTCGTCGTGAGCATCGTGACGACGTTGCTGCTGGGCTTCGTGGTGGCCGCCGCCGCGCTGCACTCGTCCGCCTCGGGCAGCGCCGCGCTCGCCTACCAGCAGGACCGCATCTGCCCGCACACCGTGCACCCCGGCCTCGACGGCGAGGGCCTGCCGCTGTCGCAGGCCGTCTCGATGGCCGCCCGCAGCGACCTCGGCGGCGCCTACTCGCGGATCGGCAGGCCGGACTTCGGCGGCATCGCGACCTACGGCCGGTTCGGCTACCGGCCGGATGCGCAGGCGCACCTGACCGTCCTGCAGGGCGGCGGCACCGGCCTGTGGGTGCCGCGGACGATCGCCACGGCCGCGAAGGTGCGCGTCGGCGACCGGCTGACCGGATCCTCTCTCGTGGTGACCGCCATCTACGCCGACCTGGCGCAGCCGGTGGACGGGTGGTGGTGCTCCGAGGCGAAGACCGCGGTGCCGAACCCGCTGGGCGGTGACGGCGCCAGCACGTCGGTGATCTGGGTGTCCAGCCCGTCCGACCTCGCGCTGCTGCCGCCGGAGTTCGCGTCGAACGCCACCGTGACGCTGCGCTTCGCCTCCGCGCGGCTCTCGACGCTCGACGAGGCCGAATCCCTGCGCGATCAGGGCAACGCGCGGCTGACGGCGCTCGGGCTGCCGTTGACGCGGACCGACCTGCTGTCCGGTGCGATCGCGGCGGCGCGGACGTCCGAGCGCAACGTCTCCTCGGCGCTGCTGCCGTTGGTGCTCATCAGCGTGCTGGTCGGTCTCGCGGGCGTCGGCACCGTGACCGTGCAGTGGGCGCAGCGGCGGCACTCGGAGCTGCGGCTGCTGTGGGTGCGCGGGGCGAGTCCGCTGGCGCTGGGCTTCCGCGGTGTGCTGGAGCTCGGTCTGCCGCTGGTGCTGGGCGGAGTGCTGGGGCTGGTGGCCGCGCGGCTGCTGCTGCCCCTGTACGCGCCGGGCGTCGAACTGGCTCCCGGAACGCTGTGGGTGGCACCGGGGTTCGTGCTCGGCGTCGTGGTGCTGAGCCTGGCGGTGACGGTGCTCGTGGCGTCGTGGCGGGCGCATCGGACGTTCCAGCGGCGGGCGCGGGCGCGACGGTTCAGCCTCGTGCCGTGGGAGCTGGTCGTGGCGTCCCTCGCCGTGCTCGCTTGGTTCCGGCTGTCGGACAACGGGCTCGGCACGTCGCCGAAAGCGGGCTCACTGCCGCGCGTGGACGTGGCCGCGCTGGCGTTCCCGCTGCTCGTGGTGCTGGCGGCGGCACTGCTCGCGACCAGGCTGCTGCGCTGGTCGCTCGGCTGGTCGCACCGCGTGCGGTGGTGGCAGGTCCCGGCCGCGCAGTTCGCGGTGCGCCGGCTGGCCGCGGCTGCCGGACCCGTGACCGGCGTGCTGCTCGTGGGCGTGCTGGCGGTCGGCACGATCGCCGTCGGCAGCACGGTGGCGGGCGCGCAGCAGTCGGCGCTGGCCTCGAAGTCGGGCGTGTTCGTCGGCGCGAACAGCACCGTGCAGGTGTCGCAGGACATCGCCCTCGGACGCGTCGAGCTGCCGTCGTCGTTGCGCGGCAACACAACTCTCGTCGGCGTCAGCACCGGTGCGCTGGTGGTGGACCCGGCGACGTTCACCGACGCGGCTGTCCTGGACGACGCCGCTTCGGTCCGTGCGCTCATCTCGGACCTGAAGCGCACCGGCGACATCGCACCCGCGGTGCGCATCGGCCGCTCGGCGAACCAGGAGATCCAGATCCCGGGTCTGCCGCTGCTCAAGCCCGTGGCGTCGCTGCCGTCGTTCCCGAAGCTCGGCACGCGCGGCTACGTCCTCGCGCGCGACTCGGTGCCCGCCGTCGACCAGGTCGGCTCGTGGCACCTGTGGTCGGCGCTGCCGTTGGCCGACCTGACCTCCGCGCTGCAGGCGCAGGGCATCCACTACACGAACGTCGCCGACCGCGCCCGCGTGCTCGACGGCCTGCCGTTCCTGACCGTGGAGTGGACGTTCGGCTTCGTGGCCGCGATCGGCGTCGTGCTGGCCGTGGTCGCCGCCGTGGCCCTGCTGCTGGCGATCGAGGTGCGCCGCCGCCAGAACGCCGTCTCCGGCGCCCTCTCGACCCGCATGGGCATGCGCCCGTCGGTGCTGTGGTCGAGCCACCTGCTGGAAGTGGGCGCGCTCGCGTCGCTGGCGCTGGCCGTCGGCCTGCTGGCGTCGTTCACGAGCACCGGAGCGGCCGTGCCGCGCCTGGACCCCGCCCCCTGGCTCAACCCTGCACCGATGCTTCCGAACCTGCTGCCGCTGCTCGGTGTCATGGTGGGCTGTGGTGCCGTGGTGGTCCTCGTCGCGGCATGGCTTGCGTTGCGCGGTGTGCGAACCGCGCGGATGGGAGAGCTGCTCAGGTGATCCGCGCTTGTGGCGTAGAGGTGTCCTACGGTTCCGTGCGCGCCGTCTCGGGCATGTCGCTGTCCATCGCGCCCGGCCTCACCGTGCTGTCCGGCCCTTCCGGCTCCGGCAAGTCGACCCTGCTGCGCGTGCTGTCCCTCGTGGAACGACCG
The DNA here is from genome assembly GCF_900104175.1 of Lentzea jiangxiensis. Classification (GTDB taxonomy): domain Bacteria; phylum Actinomycetota; class Actinomycetes; order Mycobacteriales; family Pseudonocardiaceae; genus Lentzea; species Lentzea jiangxiensis. The sequence goes on along the minus strand of NZ_FNIX01000005.1, from coordinate 389,005 downwards.
TCCGCCGGCGAGGTCTACGTGCGCGACGTGCCCACCTCGGCCCTGTCGTGGTCGGACCTGCGCGCGTTGCGGCGCAAGGAGATCGCGGTCGTGTTCCAGAACCCGCAGGACAACCTGATCACGCACCTGACCGTCGGCGACAACCTGCGCGCGGCCGGCGCCGGCGACCTGTCGCTGCTCGACCGCCTCGGGCTGGGCGGGTCCGCGACCTGGCGCGTCGGCGCGCTGTCCGGCGGGCAGCAGCAACGGCTGGCCTTCGGGTGCGCTGTGGCGCGGGGCGCGTCCGTCGTGGTGGCGGACGAGCCGACGTCGCAGCTGGACGTCCGGTCCGCCGACCTCGTGCTGGAGACGCTGGCCTCGCTGCCGGTGCCCGCGGTCGTGGCGTCGCACGATCCCCGGCTGGTCGCGTTGGCGGACCTGTGCGTCCCGCTGGCCGCGTCGTGATCCGGGCCGCGGGGGTGCACCGGACCTTCGGCGGGGTCCCGGTGCTGCGCGGGGTCGACCTGGCCGTGTCCGCCGGTGAGCTGGTGACGCTGAGCGGGCCTTCCGGGTCGGGGAAGACCGCGTTGCTGTCGTTGTTGTGCGGGTTCGACGTCCCGGATCGCGGGTCGGTGTCGCCCGGTCCTGCTCCCTGGTCCGACTGCGCCGTTCTGCCCCAGGCTCTGGGGCTGGCTTCGGAGTTGACTCTGGAGGAGAACGTCGCCCTGCCGTTGCGGCTGGCCGGGCTGCCCGTCGACGGGGTGGCGCCGTTGCTGGAGGAGCTGGGGATCTCCGCTGTGGGCGGGCGGTTTCCCCCGCAGGTTTCGTTCGGGCAGCGGCAGAGGGCCGCTCTGGCCAGGGCCGTGGTGGCTCGGCCGGCCGCCCTGCTCGCCGATGAGCCGACCGCGCACCTGGACGCCGCCAGTGCGGTGGCGGCGGTTTCGGTGTTGCGGCGGGTTGCCGATGAGGGGGCCGCGGTGTTGATCGCCACCCATCACGAGGCCGTGCACGAGGTGGCTGACCGGGTGCTGGTGCTGGCCGACGGGCGGGTCGGCTGAGCTCGGGTGGGCACCCCGGCTCTCGGTGCTGCGGCGGGCTCCTCCCCACCGCAGCGTCACGTCCGACCCATGACCAGCACGCCCACCTCGGCAGCGCGTGCGGCCCGCGCTCACACCGCGGGCGGGCGGTCCTCGTAAGGCGTCGACAGCACGACCGTGGTGCGCGTGGAGACGTTGGCCGACTCCCGGATCTTCTGCAGCAGCTCCTCCAGCGCGACCGGAGACGCGACGCGGACCCGCAGGACGTAGGAGGCGTCGCCCGCCACGGAGTAGCAGGCCTCGATCTCCGGGAGGTGCTCCAGGCGCTTCGGGTAGTCGTCGGGCTCCGACGGGTTGATCGGGAACAGCGAGATGAACGCGGACATCGGCAGGCCGACCTCCGCGCCGTCGAGGCGGGCGGCGTAGCCCTTGACGACGCCTCGCTGTTCCAGGCGCTTCACCCGCTGGTGCACAGCCGAGACGGACAGGCCCACGCGTTCGGCCAGGTCGGTGAAGCTGCACCTGCCGTCCGAGGCGAGTTCCTTCAGTATTGCCCTGTCGATCTGCTCGAGGGTCAAAGCACCACCAGGTCGTGAGGTCGGTTGTTGAAGGACTCGACGCCGTCCGGGGTGGCGACCACGATGTCCTCGATGCGCGCGCCCCAGCGGCCGGGCAGGTAGATGCCGGGCTCGACGCTGAAGGCCATGCCCGCTTCCAGCGGCAGGGAGTTGCCGCTGACGATGTAGGGCTCCTCGTGCACGTCCAGGCCGATGCCGTGGCCGGTGCGGTGGACGAAGTACTCGCCGAAACCGGCGTCGGTGATGACCTTGCGGGCGACCGCGTCGATCTCCTCGCACGTCACGCCGGGGCGGACGGCTTCGACGGCGGCCTTCTGCGCGGCCTGCAGGACCGCGTAGGTCTCGCGGACGTCGTCGTGCGCGGGCTCGCCCATCACGTAGGTGCGGGTCGAGTCGGAGTTGTAGCCCTCGGCGACCGGGCCGCCGATGTCGATGACCACGACCTCGCCCGCCTCGACGACGCGGTCGGAGTCGCGGTGGTGCGGGGACGCGCCGTTCGGGCCGGAGCCGACGATCACGAAGTCGGCGACGGTGTGGCCTTCCTCGACGATGGCGGCGGCGATGTCCTCGGCCACCTCGCGCTCGGTGCGGCCGACGCGGAGGAACTCGCCCATGCGGGCGTGGACGCGGTCGATGGCGGCGCCCGCCTTGCGCAGGGCGGCGATCTCCGCGGCGTCCTTGCGCATGCGCAGCTCGCGGAGGATCGGGCCGGCCAGGGACTGCTCGCCGCCGACGGCGTTGCCGAGCTTGATGGTGTGCAGGGCGGGCATCATGTCCGCCACGGCGACGCGCGTGCCCTTCAGCGCGGCCTTGACCAGCGCGTACGGGTCCTCACCGTCGACCCACGTGACGACCTCGACGCCCAGCTCGTCGGTCGGGATGGCCGCGTAGCCGGGCTGCTCCAGCTTCGGCACGACCAGCCTCGGCGTGCCGCCCACGGGCAGCGCGAGGCAGGTGAGGCGCTCGAACGAGTCGCCCCCGGCACCGATCAGGTACCGCAGGTCCGAGCCGGGCGAGATGAGCAGGGCGTCGACGCCCGCCTGCTCGGCGGCGGCGCAAGCGCGGTCGAGCCGCGCACGCAGCGCGGACACGTCGATGGGCCCGGTGATCGTTGCCATGCCGGAAAGCCTAGTAGCTTGTCCACCCGTGAGCTCTCCCCTGGTGCTGCTCGACTCCGCGAGCCTCTACTTCCGGTCGTACTACGCGCTGCCGGACTCGATGACCGCGCCCGACGGCACGCCGGTGAACGCCGTGCGCGGGTTCGTCGACACGATCGCGCGCGTCATCACCGACCGCGGCGCGGCCCGCCTGGTCGCCTGCCTCGACGCCGACTGGCGCCCCGAGTTCCGGGTGAAGGCGCTGCCGTCCTACAAGGCGCACCGCGTCGCCGAGGACGCGACCGACGGGTCCGAGGAGGTCCCGGACACGCTGACGCCGCAGATCCCGATCATCCTCGACGTGCTCGACGCCGCCGGCATCTGCACCGGCGAGGCGGCGGGCCACGAAGCGGACGACGTGATCGGCGCGCTGGCCCACCGCGAGGAGAGGTCCCCGGTCGAGGTGGTCACCGGCGACCGCGACATGTTCCAGGTCGTGCGCAGGGAACCGACGCCCGTGCACGTCCTGTACGTCGGCCGCGGCTGGAACAAGGTCGAGGTCCTCGGCCCGGAGGAACTGGCCGCCAAGTACTCGCTGCCGGTCGAGAACGCGGGTTCCGCCTACGCCGACATGGCCGTGCTGCGCGGCGACCCCTCCGACGGCCTGCCGGGCGTCGCGGGCATCGGCGAGAAGACGGCCGCCAAGCTCATCACGGAGTTCGGTTCCCTCGACGCCGTGCTGAAGGCCGTCACCGACCCGATGGACCGCAAGCTCACCACCAAGGCCCGCAACTCCCTCATCGCGGCCGGGGAGTACCTGGCCGCGGCACCGGTGGTCGTCCGCACCGCGCTGGACGCCCCGGTCGTGCTGGACCGCTCCGACGAGGTGCCGCGCGTGCCCGCCGACCCGGAGCGGCTGCGTGAGCTGACGCAGCGCTGGGGGCTGGGCAGCTCGGTGCCGCGGCTGGTGAACGCGATGGAGCGGCGCGCCTGACGGACCGGGTCCGGGACGGTCACCGCTCCGGACCCCGTCTGCGCGGCTCTAGAAGAAAGTCGAACACAGCGGTGCGACGGGGCTCGCGAACAACGCGTCCGCGTCGCCGAACCGCGCGCCCTCGATCCGCCTGACCGCGGCCAGGTCCGAGAACCTCGTGTCGCCGAAGTAGACCGCGCCGAGCAGGTCGACCGGGATCGTGATGTCCGGTCGTGCCTCGACGCGTTCGGCGCCGTCGGCCGAGACGCGGTAGCAGCCGGTGTTGGCGGGCAGGAGCCTGTCGTGGACCTCGAGGACGACGGGCTCGGCGACGCCGTAGGTGCGGGCGGCGAGCATGCGCGGGACGTCCACCAGGCGCAGCCAGACCTGGTCGAAGACGTCCTTGGTGTGGACGGCGCGCGGGTCGTCGAAGAGCCAGGTGAGCGGGTCGTCGAGTGCCGCGTCGACCTCGACGGTGCCGACCAGGTCGAGACGGGTCAGGTAGATCCACAGGTCGCGCCACGCGTCGGCGTTGGCCCATGCGAAGTCCACGACCTGCAACGTGTGCTTGAAGTCCGTGTCGGAGGAAGCCTTGTAGGACACGTAGCCGTCGTCGCCGTCCGGTCCACTGTGGACCACGGTCACGATGTTGTCGCCGTCGGACTTGCGGTCGAGCGCCTTGGCCCACCACCCCGGCCAGCGCGAGATCTGGCCGGGCCTGCCGAGGCCGAACGCGGTGTGCAGTTCCGGCAGGAGCTTGTCCGCGGTGTCGAGGTCCACCATGCGCACCCGGCCGGTCGGGCCGCCCGGGATCACGGCGCGGCGGGCGTCCACGCGCAGGAACCGCACCCGGCCCGCCAGGCCGTAGCCGAAGCGGCCGTAGATGCGGCCCTCGGACGCGCGCAACGTCGCCACGGGGTCCGGGAGCGTGGAGAGTTGTTCGCGCATGAGAGCGCTCAGCACGCCACGGCGCGTGTAGTCGGCGCGGACGCCCACACGTGAGACGGCCGAGTGCGGCACGACTGCGCCACCGGGTACCACCATCGAGCCGCCGTAGGACTGCGTCGTCCCGATCATCTCGTCGCCCTCGAACGCCGCGTGCACCCTGCCGGGCTCGTAGGAGGGCAGCGTGACCTTCCACTGCTCGTCGGTGGGCGGGCCCCAGTGCATCGCACGGCGGAAGAGCGTGTTGTGGGCGCGGTACTGCGATTCGTCGCTGAGAACGCGGATCTCCGTCACGCCCGCGATCGTCGCCCAGCGCGACGGCGAACGCACCTCGTTTTCCCCGGACGCGGAAGGCGCCCCTCCGCTGGTGCGAAGGGGCGCCTTCCGGCACGACCGCGATCAGCCGGTGGGCTGGCCGACCTCGTACTCGCCGTCCTCGGTCTTGACGACGATCTTGACCTTCTTGTCCTTGCCCCCGACCTGGACCTTGCACTCGAACGAGGTGTTGGGCTTGACCTCGTTCTCACCGCCGCACGTCGCGGCTCCCACGTCGGAGATCTTGTACTCGTCCTTCAGGATCTGGACGATGCCGTTCTGGACGGCGGTGTTGTCGAAGATCTTCTTCTTGAAAAAGGCCGGCGACACGAAGCCGGTGAACAGCACGGCGCCGACGAGCAGGACCACGACCACCGCGGCGACCCAGATCGCCGCGCTGGACTTCTTCTTCGGCGGCATCGGCGGGCCGTAGCCCGGCTGCTGGCCGTACGGGTTGGGCTGCTGGCCCGGCATGCCGTACTGCTGCGGCTGCTGCCCGTACGGGTCCTGCTGCGGGGTGCCGTACGGGTTCGACTGCGGCTGCTGGCCGGGCACGCCGTACTGCTGCGTCTGCTGCTGCGACGGGTCGAAACCCGGGTACGGCTGCTGCTGACCCGGCTGGGGCTGCTGCGGCTGGCCGTAGGGGTTCTGAGCCGGGAAGCCGCCAGACGGGGTGCCGGGAGGGAAACCGCCACCGTAGGGCTGCTGCGGCTGCTGCGGCTGGCCCCAGGGCTGCTGCGGATCGTTCCCTCCGGACGGTCCGTACGGGCTGCTCATCTGTCGACCTCCGTGTGTACGACGTTGCGGCGAAATCCAATCACACCGTTGACGTCAGTCTTTACTCCGACTCGCAAAACCTTCGTCAGGCCACGTCACATCATCGCCACGACTCCGCGGCGCAGCGCGTCGACGGCCTTCGCCGCCGCCGCGCCCACCGGGTCCTGCCGGCCGACCACATCACGGATCTGGTCCAGCAGGTCGATCACCTGCCGGCACCAGCGGACGAAGTCGCCCGCGCCGAGCTCGTTGCCGCCCGCCTCGGCGGCGCTGAGCACCTTCTCGAGCGACTCGCCGCGCGCCCAGCGGAACACCGGCCACGCGAAGCCCGCGTCCGGCTGCCGCGTGATGCGCTCCAGCCTGAGACGGCGCTCGTCGTCCTCGATCTCCGCCCACAACCGCACGGTCTTGAGCATCGCGTCGGCCACCGGGCCCTGCGGCAGGCGCGCCTCGACGGAACCGTCCCGGCGCGCCTCGTAGACCAGCGACGACACGACGGCGGCGAGCTCCTCCGGCTTGAGGCCCTTCCACACGCCGTGGCGGATGCACTCGGCCGCCAGCAGGTCCGACTCGCTGTAGAGCCTGGTCAGGCGCTTGCCGTCGGCCGTGACCTCCTCCGACTCGCTCAGGTAGCCGCGCTCGCGCAGCAACGCGCGGATGCGGTCGAACTGGCGCGCGAGCGAGTGCGTCGTCGCCGCGACCTTGCGCTCCAGCTGCTCGGTCTCGGCCTTCAGCCGGTGGAACCGCTCGCCCCAGCGCGCGTGGTCCTCGCGCTGGTCGCAGCCGTGGCACGGGTGCGAGCGCAGGGCGCGGCGCAGCGTGGCGAGCTCGGGGTCGTCGTCCGCCGTCGTCCGCTTGCCGCCGCGCGAGGGCACGGTGATGCCGGTGTTGCGGATCGTCGAGGCCAGGTCGCGCCGCGACTTGGGCGAGCGGACGTCGACCTGCCGCGGCAACCGGATGTGGCCGAGCACCTCGACCGGCGACGGGAAGTCCGCCGACGTGAGGCGCCCCGACCAGCGGTCCTCCGTGACGACGAGGGGCTTCGCCTCCCCCATCGGCTCGAGACCGGGGTCGATCACGACGGCGAGACCGCTGCGGCGGCCGGACGGCACCGCGATCACGTCGCCCTTGCGCAGCCGTTCGAGCGACTTGGCCGTCTCGATGCGGCGCGCGTTCGTGTTCTGCTTCGCGAGCTGCTTCTCCCGGTCCGCGATGCGCCGGCGCAGCGACGCGTACTCCGCGAAGTCGCCGAGGTGGCACATCATGGACTCGGAGTAGCCCTCGAGCGCCTCCTTGTTGCGCTCGATGCGGCGCGCGAGGCCGACGACCGACCGGTCCGCCTGGAACTGGGCGAACGACTGCTCCAGGATGTCGCGCGCGGACGCCGCACCGAGCTGGAGCACGAGGTTGACGGCCATGTTGTAGCCGGGCCGGAACGACGACCGCAGCGGGTACGTGCGCGTGGAAGCGAGACCACCGACCGACTTCGGGTCGATCCCCGGCTGCCAGACGACGACCGCGTGCCCCTCGACGTCGATGCCACGCCGCCCCGCACGGCCCGTGAGCTGCGTGTACTCGCCGGGCGTGAGGTCGACGTGCGCCTCGCCGTTGTACTTCACGAGCTTCTCGAGCACGACCGTGCGCGCCGGCATGTTGATGCCCAGCGCGAGCGTCTCGGTCGCGAACACGACCTTCACGAGACCGCGGACGAACAGCTCCTCGACGGTCTCCTTGAACGCGGGCAGCAACCCGGCGTGGTGCGACGCGATGCCGCGTTCGAGCGCCTCCCGCCACTCCCAGAACCCGAGGACCATCAGGTCGGCCTCGGGCAGGTCGCGCGTCTTCTCGTCGATGATCCGGCGGACCTGCTCGGTCTCCTCCGGCGTGTTGAGCCTCAACCCGGCCCGCGCCGTCTGCGCGACCGCCGCGTCACAGCCCGCGCGGCTGAACACGAACACGATCGCGGGCAGCAGGCTCGCGGCGTCGAGCCGCTGGATCATGTCGGTGCGCGACGGCGGCTTGTACCCGGTGTTGCGCGGCGGCCGGCCCCCGCCACCACCCCGGTTGCGCCCGCGGCTGAACGGCACGTGGTACCGCGTCAGCTCCTCGGTCTTGCGCAGGACCTGGGCGTTGATCCGCGCGTGCGTCTCGTCGCCCTCGAACAGGTCGAGCATCTGGTTGCCGACCATCATGTGCTGCCACAGCGGCACGGGCCGGTGCTCGTCGACCACGACCGTGGTGTCGCCGCGCACCTCGACCAGCCACTCGCCGAACTCCTCGGCGTTGCTGACCGTCGCGGACAGCCCGACCACCTGGACGTGCTCGGGCAGGTGCAGGATCACCTCTTCCCACACAGGACCGCGGAACCTGTCCGCCAGGTAGTGCACCTCGTCCATCACGACGTACGCGAGACCGTCCAGAGTGGACGAACCCGAGTAGAGCATGTTCCGCAGCACCTCGGTCGTCATCACCACGACCGGCGCACCGCCGTTCACGCTCGTGTCGCCGGTGAGCAGACCGATGTTCTCCGGCCCGTACCTGGCGGTGAGGTCGGCGAACTTCTGGTTGCTCAACGCCTTGATGGGCGTGGTGTAGAAGCACTTGCGCCCCTCGCTCAGCGCGAGGTGCACGGCGAACTCACCCACCACCGTCTTGCCGGCGCCGGTGGGGGCGCAGACGAGCACTCCGTGACCGTCCTCCAAGGCCTCGCAGGCCTGGCGCTGGAACGGGTCCAGCTCGAACGAGATGACGGAGCCGAAGTCGGTCAGCTTGGGCCGCTGAGCGCGACGCCGGGAAGCGGCGTAGGCCTCGGCCGGGGACCGCGAAGCACGTGACACCCCTTCAGGCTTTCACATCGCACCGACAATTGCCGTTGAGATTGATTAACTTCAGGCTGCACTGAAGCTATCGAGGGGTTTGTGGATTCCGAGCTGGGTCGCCGGCTGTGCGGGTCGGCTCGGGGGTGGCCGACTCCTGTTCCAGCGGGGTGGTCACTTCGGTGGGGCGATGTCACTTTGCCGGGTGGGTCGCCTTGGGTCCCGTATCGCACGTGCTCGCGTCATCGCCGCTTCGCGACGATTGCGCTATCACCGCTGGTCAGAGGCTGTTGGCCCGCACGGCTCGGCTTCGCCGTCGCGGTTGTCGATGGTGGCTCACGTCGTTCCGGACCGGCGGGGACTGTCAGACCCCGCGAGTACGTTGGGTCGCGGGGGACCCGAAATCAGAGGGGACCCCTGCGCGAGCCTGCCCGGCGCCGCAGTGCTCGGAGCCCGGCCGCCACCTCGCCCGGCACCGTTCCGCTCGGCACTGACACGCCCGGCGGGCGGCACTCCGCTCGGCACTGCCACGCCCGGCAGGCGGTACTCCGCCTGCCTGACGCCACCCCGTCGGCACCGGACGTGGCAGGTGGCCGCGTTCGCACAGCCACCCGCCACGCCTGCGACGGGGCCGGCCGCTAGAAGGTGCGCTGCACCCTGTCGGCCACGAGCTTCACGAAGCGGGACGGGTCGGCCAGCTCGCCGCCCTCGGCCAGCAGGGCGAGGCCGTGGAGGAGCTCGGCGGTGTCGGCCAGACCGTCGCGTTCGCCGGCCGCGAACGCTCCGTGCAGGCCCTCGACCAGCGGGTGGGACGGGTTCAGCTCGAGGATCCGCTTGATCTTCGGCAGCTCCTGGCCCATCGCCTTGTACATCTTCTCCAGGGTCGGGGTGATGTCGTGGGCGTCGCCGACCACGCAGGCGGGCGAGGTGGTCAGGCGGGACGAGAGGCGGACCTCCTTCACGTCGTCCGCGAGCTGCTCCTTCAGCCACGTGAGCAGGTCGGCGAGCTCGGCGGCCTTGGCCTCGTTCGCGGACTTCTCCTCGTCGGTCTCGAGGTCCACCTGGCCCTTGGCGACGGACTGGAGGGTCTTGCCGTCGAAGGACGGGACGGAGTCGACCCACATCTCGTCGATCGGGTCGGTGAGGATGAGGACCTCGAAGCCCTTGGCGCGCAGGGCTTCCATGTGCGGGGACTTCTCGACGGCGACCCGGGAGTCGCCGGTCATGTAGTAGATGTGCTCCTGGCCGTCCTTCATGCGCCCCACGTATTCGGCCAGCGTGGTGGGCGTGTCCTCGGAGTTCGTGGAGGCGAAGGAGCAGATCTCGAGGATCGCGTCGCGGTTGTCGTGGTCGGAGAGCAGGCCCTCCTTCAGCGCCGCGCCGACCTCGCCCCAGAGCTTCCGGTAGTCGTCGGGGCGGGAGCCCATGAGCGACTTGATCGACGAGAGGACCTTCTTCACCAGGCGGCGGCGCATCAGCTGGATCTGGCGGTCCTGCTGCAGGATCTCGCGCGAGACGTTCAGCGAGAGGTCCGCCGCGTCGACGACGCCCTTGACGAAGCGGAGGTACTCCGGCATCAGCTCGGCGCAGTCCTCCATGATGAAGACGCGCTTCACGTAGAGCTGGACGCCCCGCTTGGCGTCGCGCATGAAGAGGTCCATCGGGGCCTGCGAGGGCAGGAACAGCAGGGCCTGGTACTCGAAGGTGCCCTCCGCCTGCATGCGGATGGTCTCGAGCGGCGCGTTCCAGTCGTGGCTGATGTGGCGGTAGAACTCCGCGTACTCCTCCTCCGTGACCTCGGAGGCGGGGCGGGCCCAGAGGGCCTTGCGCGAGTTGATCTCGTCGCCGCCCAGGCGGACCGGCCAGGTGATGAAGTCCGAGTAGCGCTTGACGATCTCGCGGATCTTCGACGGCTCGGTGTAGTCGGGCAGGCGGTCCTCGTCGTCGGACGGCTTGAGGTGCAGCGTCACCGAGGTGCCCTGCGGGGCGTCGTCGACGTCCTCGATCGTGTACGTGGCCTCGCCGGTCGACTCCCAGCGCACGCCCTTCTCGGCGTGGGGGTACTTCGTCACGAGGGTGACCTTGTCGGCCACCATGAACGACGAGTAGAAGCCGATGCCGAACTGGCCGATCAGGTCGGACGTCGAGGACTGCTGTTCCTTGAGCTGCTTCAGGAACTCCGCGGTGCCGGACTTGGCGATCGTGCCGATCAGGCGCACGACGTCTTCGCGCGTCATGCCGATGCCGTTGTCGCGCACGGTGAGGGTGCGCTCCGCCGGGTCGGTCTCGATCACGATGTGCAGGTCGTCGACGTCGACCTGCATGTCCTTGTCGCGGAAGGATTCCAGGCGCAGCTTGTCCAGCGCGTCGGAGGCGTTCGACACCAGCTCGCGCAAGAACGTGTCCTTGTTCGAGTAGATCGAGTGGATCATCAGCTGCAGCAGCTGACGCGCCTCGGACTGAAACTCAAGAGTCTCCATGAATCCCTACCGAAAGAACTGGAGCGGAACGATCAGCCCTATAACTTAGCGACCCACGACGGTGAGGGCGCCGGGAACCGTCCGAATCGCCACCGGCAGCGCCTCCTGGCGTTCCCCGTCGGCGTAGGCGACCCAGCCGTTGCCCCCGGCCAGGGAGACCTCCCGCGCGCGGAACGTCCGCACGGCCGGGTGCTCGGTGTGCTTGCCCGTGCGCAACGTCGGCAGCATTCGCATCAGCATCGCGCGGCTCGCGTGTTCCACGACCGTCACGTCGAACAGCCCGTCGTTCGCGTCGGCGCCGGGGCACACGGGGATGCCACCGCCGTAGTTCGGCGTGTTGCCGACCGCCACGAGCGTGGCGTCCAGCGAGAACGTCTCCGACTCGGTCGTCACCACCAGCGGCGCCGACCTCAGCGACGCCAGCTCGGCGAGGATCGCGAGGTCGTAGCGGCGAGGGCCGGCGGGCCAGCGCATCGCGTTCGCCCGCTCGTTCACCGCGGAGTCGAACCCGGCGCACAGCACCGTCGCGAACCACTGCCCCGTCGACAGCCGCCCCAGGTCGAGGGTCTTGCGGGTGCCGTGGACGACGTCCTCGACGGTCCGCGACCCGATGGCGTCCGCCAAGTCGTTGCCGGTGCCCGCCGGGACGATGCCCAGAGCGGTCGGTGTGCCCGCGCACGCCTGGACGCCCAGGTGCGCTGCTCCGTCACCGCCGAGCACGACGAGCAGGTCGACACCGTCGGCGACGGCCTCGCGGGCCATCGCCAGCGTGCCCTCGGCGTCGTGCGCCACGAGCTGTGTCAACGACGAGACGTGCGGGCGCAGCGCGGCGGCGGTCGACCCGGCCATCCGGGCCGCCCGCCCCTTGCCCGACGCCGGGCAGACCAGCAGAGCCGCCCGCGTCACGTGGCGTCGTCGTAGTTCACGCGCTTCGGCTGCTCCGGCGCGACGGCCTTCTCACCGGGGTCGTTGCCCTCGGCGTCGGAGGCCACGTAGTGGAACGGCGCCGCCTCGTCGTCGTCGAGCGCGTCCCAGCCGTCGGCGGCGCGGAGCTTGGCCTTGCGCTTGTCGTGGACGCGCGCGATCTGGATCGCCATCTCGAACAGCAGCACCAGCGCGATCGCCAGCACGACCATCGAGATCGGGTCGGTGCCCGGCGTCGCGACGGCGGCGAACACGAACAGGCCCATCATCAGGCCGCGCCGCCACTGGGACAGCCGCTCGTAGGACAGCACGCCCGCGCGGTTGAGCATCACCACGACCAGCGGGATCAGGAAGCTGACACCGAAGATGAACAGCATCGTGATGACGAAGTTGATGTACTTGCTGCCGGTGAGCGCCGTGGTCCAGTTGCCGCTGCCGAAGCCGAGCAGCACCTTCAACCCCTCGGGCACGACCAGGTAGGCGAGCACCGCACCCGCGACGAACAGCAGCGCGCCGGCGCCGACGAAGACCCGCGCGAACTTGCGTTCCTTCTGGTAGAGCCCTGGCGTGATGAACGCCCAGATCTGGTACAGCCACAACGGGCTGAGCAGCACAGCGCCCGCGGCCGTGCCGACCTGCAGCTGCACGAGGAAGATCTCGAACGGCTCGGTCTGCAGCAGCGCGCAGCGGCCGTCCTTGGTGATGTCGGCCCGATAGGGCTCCAGGTCGGGCTGGCAGTACGGCCCCGTCAGGATGTCGCCCAGCGACGGGATCGGGCCGAGCCGCACCTGGAACCAGATGAAGCCGAAGATCGCACCGACGGCGATGACGAGCATCGCCAGGCCGAGGCGGTACCTCAGCTCGTAAAGGTGCTCTTTGAGCGACATCGTGCCGTCGGCGTTGCCCCGACGGCGCCTGCCGCGTTCCCGGCGTTCAGCGAACCACCGGAACGGACTCGCCACCTCGCTGACCGTCCTTACAAGTCACGGGACCCGGGAGGTCAGTTGTTGGTGGCCTTGTTCTGCGCGGTCTGCTCGATCGGGGGAGCGACCTGCGGCTGCTGCTGCACCTGCGGCTGGGCCGGGGGGAGCTGCTGGACCGGGGGGAGCTGCTGGACCGGCTGCTGCACGGGCTGCTGCTGGACAGGCGCGTCGTCCGGGTCGGAGTCGCGCAGGCCCTTGGTCTCGGCCTTGAAGATCTTCGCCGACTTGCCGATCGACCGGGCCATGTCAGGAAGCTTCTTCGCACCGAACAGCAGAATGATCACCACAGCGATGATGATCAGCTCGGTGGGTCCGAGGTTACCCATTGGTGATCCTCCTGTCTCCCCCGCCACGACGATCGTACGCGGGGTTCGCCCTGGTGCGGGCCTGTTCCTGGGGCCGCCGTCCGGCGAGGGCCACCTTCAGCGCTGCGGACCGCGCCTTCAGCAGGCCGACGCCGTTCCCGACCCCGTCCCCCACCAGAGTGCGGGCGCGGGCGAGTCGGCGCAAGGATCGGAGGACTCGAACCCCGATCGCCACGAGGACGACGAGGCCGAGCGCGATCAGCGCCAGGGTCGGTGTAGACGGCACGAACACACGTTATACGGCTTAGGTGGACAGCAGGTGATCTGCCCGGCGCAACGCTTCCTGCGCTTGGCGGCGCACTTCGGCAGCGAGCTCCGACGGCTGTTCGACGTGCACGTCACCGCCCAGCCCGAGGAGCAGGCGCACCATCCAGGACGGGTCGTCGTAGCGCATGAGGACACGCGTGCGGCCGTCCGAGAGCTCCGCCGCGTGGTCCACGGGGTAGTACTCGGCGACCCAGTGCGCGTCCGGTTCGAGGAGAAGGACCGCGATCTTCTGATCGTCCCGCGGTTGGAACAACCCCTCCGACGTATCGGTCAGCTGGGCGTGCGGCGGGGGCGCGGAGGGCTCGTCGAGCACCCCTACGGCGTCGATGCGGTCGAGCCGGAACAACCGCACGCCGAGCGCCGAGCGGCACCATCCTTCGAGGTAGCCGCGCCCTTCGACGAGCAGCAGGCGCATCGGGTCGACCACACGGTCGCTCATCGCGTCGTGCGACTGCGAGTAGTAGCGGATGCGCACGGCCCGTTCACGCTTCACGGCGTCCTGGACGGCGGCACGGATCTCCGCGGTCTCCCCGCGCTCGAACGCCCCGAGCCCGACGACCATGCCGGCGGGCTGGGCCTTGCCGACCGCGGCCTCGATCTTCGCGAGCGCCCGCTGCACCGCGTCCGTGTCGACCACGCCGGGCGTGTCCGCCAGCGCCCGCAGCGCGACCAGCAGCGATGCCGCCTCGGCCGCGGTCAGCCGCAGCGGCCGGTCGAGGCCCGCGTCGAACGACACGGTGATCGTCTCGCCCTCGAACGACAGGTCGATCAGGTCACCGGGTCCGTAGCCGGGCAGGCCGCACATCCACAGCAGCTCCAGGTCCTTGCGCAGCTGCTTCGGCGTGATGCCGAAGTCGGCCGCCGCCTCCTTGACGGTGATGGCGGGCCGGTTGAGCAGGTAGGGAACGAGTGCGAGCAGGCGCGGCAGCCGTTCGTTCGACGCGGTCACCGCGCTCCTTCCAGTGCGCCCTGCAGGCGGTCGCGGACCGACTTGGCCAGGACCTCGGGCTCCAGCACGACGACGTCGGGCCCGAACCCGGCGAGCCACTTGGCCGCCGAGTCGGGGAACTTCAGGTCGATCTCCACCACGTCGCCGCCGTCGCGTTCCTCGACGACCTTCGCGTGCCGCCGCACACCCTGCGCCCGGTTCTTGGCCACCCAGATCTTGGCCGGCGCCGTGTGGTGCGGATCGGCCTCCGTGCGCGCGATGAGGCTCATCAGGTCGGTGCCCTCGGGAACGGTGAACGCGCCGGGTTTGCCGACGGTCCGCACGGTCCCCACGACCCGGGAGAGGCGGAAGCAGCGCGTGTCGTCGCGTTCGCGGTCCCAGCCGACCAGGTACCACTTGCCGCGCCACGCGACCACGCCCCACGGCTCGACCGTGCGCTCCTTCTGCCCGCCCGGTGGCGGCTTGCGGTAGTCGAACGCGACGGCCTGCCCCGCCTGCACGGCCTGCAGCAGCGGCGGGAACGCCGGCTCGCTCGCGCGCACCTTGGGCTCGACGGCCGCGGGGGTGTCCTGGTCGACGTCGACCCCGGCGGCGCGGAGCTTGATCAACGCACCGTGCACGGCACCCGTGAGCTGCGGCGAGTCCCACAGCCGGGCGGCCAGGGCGACCGCGGCGGCCTCGTCGGGTTCGAGGTCGATGTCCCCGAGCTCGTAGTCGCGGCGCGCGATGCGGTACCCGTCCTCCGCGCCCTCGGCGTTGGTCTGGCGCCCGGTCTCGAGCGGCACGCCGAGATCGCGCAGCTCGGACTTGTCCCGCTCGAACATGCGGAAGAACGCCTCGTCCGTCGGCGCTTCGTGATAGCCGGGGACGATGGCGCGGATGCGCTCCGCTGTCAGGTACTGACGAGTCGACAGCAGGCACAGCACCAGGTTGACAAGGCGTTCGGCACGTGCGATGGCCACGGACAAACCCTAACGCGTGCGCGCGCCGAAACCTCATCACCACCTGTGGTGAACGGTCCGTTCAGAACAGGGTGCGAAGTTCGCGGACCAGTTCGACGGGTGCTTCCTCGGCCATGTGGTGCCCGCAGTCGATGGCCCGGACCTGCACTTCGTCCGCCCATTCGGCCCAGATCGGGGCCAGGTCGCCGTAGAGGTCGCCGAGGTCGTCCTTGGCCGACCAGAGGGCCAGCACCGGGCAGGTGATCCTCCGGCCCGCGGCGAAGTCTTCGTCGTCGTGGTGGCGATCGACCTCCAGCCCGGCGCGGTAGTCGCCGCACATGGCGAGGACGGTCTCGGGGTGGTGGATGGCCCGCTGGTAGTCGGCCCAGTTCTCGACGCCCATCGCGAGCGGCGTGTCGCCGTAGCGCCCCCCGTAGAACAGGTCGGGGTTCTCGTTGATCATCGAGGCGGCGAGCTCCTGCCGCGCCAGGAAGAACCAGTGGTACCAGGCCTGCGCGAACCGGTCGTCCGCCCGCGCGAGGTGGGCGCCGATCGGCAGTCCGTCGAGCACGGCGAGGTGCGTGACCCGCCGCGGGTGGTCGAGGGCGAGCCGGATCGCCGCGGCCGCGCCCCTGTCGTGCCCGGCGACGGCGAACGCCTCGTGGCCGAGCTCGTCCATGAGAGCCACGAAGTCGCGGGCCATCGCGCGCTTCGAGTAGTCGCCGGGTTTGCTGGACTCGCCGTAGCCACGCAGGTCCGGACACACGACTGTGTGGTCCGTGGCGAGCAACGGCGCGACGCGGTGCCACGTCGTGTGCGTCCGGGGATGGCCGTGAAGGAGGAGGACCGGTGGCCCTGCCCCACCGGTCCTCACTCGCAGCACGGCCTCGCCGACATCGATGTGCCGCAACGAGAATCCTTCGAACACCCGCTACGACTACCCCGGCTACGCGCGGCCGACACGTCCCTTTTCGCCGGCGGCCCAGCAGGTGCCGCCGACGCAGTCCACGGTGTCGAAGCTGCCCGTGTCCACGACCTCCCACGTCCTGCCGTCCCTGCTGGTGTCGGTACCGGACGGTCCGACCGCGACCAGGCCGGAGCCGCGGTAGGCGATGCCGGACCGGTACCCGACCGGCGCGGTGGTCCCCGCCGTCCAGCCCCGGCCGTCGTTCGTGGCGAACGCCGGAGTCGGGTCGGTGGGCTTGAGGTAGTCACCGCCGATGGCCACCCCGCGCCACGGCGTCTTGAACGCCACGGCGAACACCCCGGCCGCCGCACCGGAGGGCAGCGGCACGTCCGACGCCTTCCACGACCGGCCACCGTCCCGCGACTCGAGCACCCGTGCCCTCGCGCCGCCGCCGGTCGCGATCCACGCGTGGTTGCCGCTGGTCGTCACGCACTGCCCGGACGCCGCGAACGCGAACTCGCCCGGCAGCGCGTCCGGCATGCCCTTCGTGTCGTCGACGTGCCACGACCGGCCGCCGTCCCGCGACTCGAGCACCCGTGCCCTCGCGCCGCCGCCGGTCGCGATCCACGCGTGGTTGCCGCTGGTCGTCACGCACTGCCCGGACGCCGCGAACGCGAACTCGCCCGGCAGCGCGTCCGGCATGCCCTTCGTGTCGTCGACGTGCCACGACCGGCCGCCGTCCCCCGTGCGCAGCACGCGGAACTTGCCGTCGACGGGGTCGCTGAGCGCCAGTCCGCGGAACCGGTCGAAGAACGCCACGCAGTCGTAGAACGCCTTCGGATCGGTGTTGCGGAACGACTCCTGCCACGTCCTGCCGCCGTCGGACGTGCGGTAGATCCGCGACGACTCGCCCTCGCCGATCGACAGGGCCACGGCGTTGCGCGCGTCGAAGGCTTCGACGTCGCGGAACTCGAGCGCCTCGGCGCCGGGAGGGCCGACCGAGTCCCAGGTCCGGCCGCCGTTCGTCGTGCGCAGGACGGTGCCCTTCGAGCCGCTGACCCACGCGACCTGGCCGGACACGGCGGACAGCCCGCGCAGGCGCGCGTCCGTGCCGGTCGGTTTGAGCTCCCAGTAGGGGTCCGCGGACGCGACCCCGGGAAGAACCAGGAAGGCGGCGAGCGTCGCCGCGATGATCCTCATGGGGTCACTCTCGTCCAGGCGGCCGCCTGCCTCCCACCCTCCGATCGGCGGTCATGGCGCGATCCTCGCGAGGTCCACCCGCGAGCCGATGGCGAGCTTGCGGTAGATCTGCCGCAGGTGGAACCCGACGGTGTGCGGGGAGACGAACAGCTCCCTGGCCACCTGGCGGTTGGTCAGCCCGTCCGCGACGAGCCGCGCGACCTCCTGCTCGGCGCCGGTGAGGCTGCCCCACCCGCTGCGGGGCCGGGGTTCGTGCTCGTGGTCGTCCCGCCTCGTCGGCGTGGGACGGCGCCGCCGGACGTCGAACCGCCCCAAGGTGCGGCGCACTCGGGCGGAGTCCAGTTCGGCCTCGACCCCGTCGTACCCGGACAGCGCGCGGTTGAGGGCGACGACGGCCTGCCGGCGGTCGGTTTCGAGGTGCATGGACCCGATGTCCTCCGCGAGAGAGGCTTTCGTCCACGGGTCGGAGCAGCCCGCTTCGAGTTCCGCGAGCACGGCGACGTCTTGCTTCAGCAGGGCACGGCCGTGCGCTGCTGCCACGACCACGGAATCATGGCCCGGGTTGGCGGCGGCGAGGTCCTCGGCGGCGCTCGCGAGCAGCTCGGCGAGGGCCGGGTCGCCGGCGGCGATGGCGGTGCGCACGCACCACGGGGTCGCGGTGGGCGATTCCAGCAGCAGCTGGGTGCGCAGGGCGGGATCCTCCGCCGTGGCGCGGATCTCGGCGATCGCGGCCGCCGGACCGTCGCCGGCCAGCGCCACCTGCCCCGCGATCAGCCGCAGCGCCACCGCGCACGGGTGGGTGTGCCCCGCGGGGACGGACTCCTCCAGTCTCCGCAGGCCGTCGGTGGCGGCGACCAGATCACCCCGCCGGAGCGCGCAGAGCACGAGGACCGCGTCGAGCTGGGGCTGGAACACCGGCGTCCCGGCCTGGCCGGAGACGGCGAGACCGGTGGCCGCGGCGGCCTCGGCGGCGGCCACGTCACCCCGGGCCAGCAGGACCTCGGCCCGCAGCGCGATCGGGACCGAGTTCATCACGCCGGTGCCGTGCGCCTGCGCCGTGACGCACGCCTGGTCCACCGCGTCGAGCGCCTCGCCCAGCCTGCCGAGGCGGGTCAGGATCCACACCTTCGTCCACAGAGGATCGCCAGGCCCAACGCCGGTCAGCTCACCGCGCACGACGACCGCCGCCCGGGCCGCGTCGACGGCCGAGTCCAGCCGCCCCTCGCGCCAGCTCGTCATCGCCCGCACGGTGAGCGCGCCCGCCAGCACGTCCGAGCCGCAGTGCTCCCACAGCGCCAGCACCTGGTCGGCCATGCCGGCCGCCGCGTCGAGGTCGTGCAGCGACAGGACGGTGAGCAGCACCAGTTCCGGCGACAACTCGTGGGCGTCACCGCCCGGCATGTGCGCGATGGTCTGCCACGTGCCCAGCACGTTCGGCGGCGCCCCGCGGCCGGGGTCGTCGGGGTGCGGGAACTCCCGCGCGAGCTCCACCGCCTCGCTGAGCCTGCCCGCCCTGACCAGGGCGGCGGCCGCGGTGACGCCGAGCGCCACCCGGCCGGGCTCCCCCGGCTCGGTGATCCGCAGGCCGCTGGTCGCGAGTGCCGCGGCGGCCTCGGGCGAGAACGGCAGCAGGCTCCGCGCGGCCTCGTCGACGGTCGCGACGGCGCGCGCGTCGCCGGTGCGCGCACAGTGCACCAGGTGCACGGCGATCCGCACGACGTCCTGGCGTTCGCGGCCGAGCAGCATCGTGACCACCTGCCGGTGCAGCGCCGACCGCATCGGCGCCGGCACGGACCCGAGCACCGCCCGCCACACCGGCTCGCGGTGGAAGACGAACTCGGCACCGTCCGCGCCCAGGAACCCGGCCGCCAGCGCCTCCCTCAGAGGCCGCAGCAGCACGGCCACGGACTTCCCCAGCATCTCGGCGAGGTCGTCCGGGGCGAAGCCGTTGCCCAGCACCGCCGCGACCTGCAGCACGTCCTGCGCCTCGGGCGAGAGGCCCGCCAGCCGTTCGGCGATCATCTGCCGGAACGACGCGGGCAGCTGCTCGGCGGGCTGCGGCGAGACGGCGGCGGCGGTGCCGCACGGCATCGGGCCCGCGGTCAACCGGGCGACGTCGGCGACGACCTGGACGTGGTTCTCCGCCAGCAGCCCCCTCACCACGCCGGTCAACGCGGACGGCGTCGCCCCGGCGCTGCAGACCAGCGAGGCGACGTCCGGGTCCGGTGCCGCGCCCAGGAGGTCGGCGGCCATCAGCAGCGCCGCGTCGTCGGACAACGGCGTGAGCGGCTCGATCCAGTCGCACGGCAGGACGGTCGCCATGTCCTGGAGGACGGCGTTCGCGAACGGGTCGCCGTGCAGGGTGATCAACCAGCCCACGGGCAGGTCCCTGAGCTCGGCCATCACCGCGCTCACGGCGGCGAGCACCGACGTCGGCGTGCGGTGGGCGTCGTCGAGCGTGACCAGCACCGGGCCCTGCCGGAGCCGCTGGACCACGCGCGGTTCGAGCTGCGCGGCGAGCGCGCCGACGCCGGAGGCGTGCGCATGCCTCGGTCCCCCGGCGGGGAAGGCGGCCGGTGACAGGTCGACCACCGAGAAGCCGTGCAGGGCGGCCAGGGAAGCGCCCTCGGCGACCAGCCTGGTGACCCCCGTGCCCGCGGGGGACGCCACGACGAGCAGGCGTGCCTGCCCGGTCCGCACCGCGAGGACGAGCCGCTCCAGCTTCCGGGTCTCGTCCTCACGTCCGCGCATCGGGAGGGGTGGTCCGGCGCAACGGTCCCACTGCGCGGAATTCTCGCTGGGAGGTGTGCCCACGCTTGTTTTCCCGTCCTGAGGTGACCGGCCGGCAACAGCAGGAAACGATTTCTTCACACGTGCTGCGCCGAGCCGGACAAGACGTGGATTTCCAGCGGGACACCGCTTGCCGACTTCACCCGAGAACCTCCCACCCGATCTGCCCGGAGAATTGCGCGGTGCCACCCGGGATGTCAACCGCCGTCGCCGCCACGGCACGGCCCGATCACCGTCCGGGACATGTCACCGGTTGAGACGCACCGCACCGCCGCGTTCACCGCACTGCGATCGATCGGATCTTTCCCGCGTGCCGGAGTCGTGCATCCCAGGTCGGCCTCGCGCAGGTGGCCGGGCACGCGGCAGGTGGTGCCGCGGGGCAGGCCCGCCAGGCGTCCGAGGCCGGCGCACAACGCGTCGTCCCCGCTGGCGGCGCTGCGGCCCGAATCGGGGTCGACGGGGTCCATCGCCGATCTTGTCCGGCCCGCGGTTCCCGGCCGGCGACCTGCGCGATCCGCCACAGCGGCGGCACTGCCCGCTCGGGCTCGAACGTGCCCGTTTTGCCGTGAATGACAGACCGGTCACGGTCTGCTCCGACCGGTGCACCGACGCGCCCACACCCGTGGCGGACGTGGTCCACTTCGCGGCGGCCGAAGACCGTTCCACGGCGACGACGGCCAGCCGGCGAACGGCTCGTGTCGTAGTGCGAAAGCGCGCCATACCGCCGGCAACTCAGCCGAGGAACCGACGAGTTGCGCGCGCATCAGTTCGCCCGCGGAAACATCCGATCGATCCGCCGTTGCGACTCAATTGGTGACGGGCGGAGATTTCCGTGGAACCGACCGTCTCACATGGCCGTGTTCGCCCGCGATTACCAGTCGATCCGAATCAGCGGTGCGGGATCCATACCGCGCACCCCTCAGCCGACCACACCCGGACAACGCGAGGGGCGCGCTCCACACCGGAGCGCGCCCCTCGCCTCTGTCTGCCCGAAACCGTCCTAAAGCGACGAGATCAGCCGCTCCACCCGCTCGTCCACCGCCCGGAACGGGTCCTTGCACAGCACGGTCCGCTGCGCCTGGTCGTTCAGCTTG
This sequence comes from Lentzea jiangxiensis, assembly GCF_900104175.1. GTDB lineage: Bacteria > Actinomycetota > Actinomycetes > Mycobacteriales > Pseudonocardiaceae > Lentzea > Lentzea jiangxiensis. The sequence continues at coordinate 367,588 of NZ_FNIX01000005.1, read as the reverse complement.
AGGTGCACCCAGTCGACGGTGAAGTCACGGCCGGCGGCCTGCGCGGCGGCGATGAAGTCCCCGCGCAGCTTCGCCCGCGTCGTCTGCGGCGGGGTGTCCTTGGCGGCCTCGATCTCGCCGTCGTCGGTCACCCGCTCGACCTGGCCCTTGCGCTGCAGCAGGTCGAAGATGCCCCGGCCGCGGCGGATGTCGTGGTAGGCGAGGTCGAGCTGGGCGATGCGCGGGTTCGACAGGTCCATGTCGTGCTTGGCCATGTACCGCTCCATCAGGCGGTTCTTGATGGCCCAGTCGATCTCGCGGTCGATCTTGGTGAGGTCCTGCGACTCGACGGCGTCCAGCGTCCGGCCCCACAGTTCGAGGACGCGCTCGGCCATCGGGTCCGGGGAGCGCTTGGCGCAGTGCTCGACGGCCTTCTCGTAGTACTCGCGCTGGATGTCGAGCGCGGAGGCCTCCTTGCCGCCCGCCAGGCGCACCGTGCGGCGGCCCGTCAGGTCGTGGGAGATCTCGCGGATCGCGCGGATCGGGTTGTCGAGCGAGAAGTCGCGGAACTGGACGCCCTGCTCGATCATCTCCAGCACGAGGTTCGCGCTGCCCACCTTGAGCAGCGTCGTCACCTCGGACATGTTCGAGTCGCCGACGATGACGTGCAGGCGCCGGTAGCGCTCGGCGTCGGCGTGCGGCTCGTCGCGGGTGTTGATGATCGGGCGGGACCTGGTCGTCGCGGACGACACGCCCTCCCAGATGTGCTCGGCGCGCTGTGAGAGGCAGTACACGGCGCCGCGCGGGGTCTGCAGCACCTTGCCGGCGCCGCAGATGAGCTGGCGGGTGACCAGGAACGGCAGCAGCACGTCCGCGATGCGCGAGAACTCGCCGGCCCGTGCGACCAGGTAGTTCTCGTGGCAGCCGTAGGAGTTGCCCGCCGAGTCGGTGTTGTTCTTGAACAGGAAGATGTCGCCGCCGATGCCCTCGTCGGCGAGCCTGCGCTCGGCGTCGACGAGCAGGTCCTCGAGGATCCGCTCCCCCGCCTTGTCGTGCGTGACGAGCTGGGCCAGGTCGTCGCACTCGGCCGTGGCGTACTCGGGGTGCGAGCCGACGTCGAGGTAGAGCCGGGAGCCGTTGCGCAGGAAGACGTTGGAAGAACGCCCCCAGGACACGACCCGGCGGAACAAGTACCGCGCGACCTCGTCCGGGGACAGACGACGCTGCCCGTGGAAGGTGCAGGTCACCCCGAACTCTGTCTCAATGCCGAAGATCCGCCGCTGCATACGTCAACAGTAGGCGACTTGCAGGCGGAGCAGGGTGATCCGTTCGGGCGGCGCGCCGGTTGCGGTTTAGTGTCACCAGGGTGTGGAAACGGGTCAGCGCTCTCGACAAGAAGCTCATGAGCTCCTCCGCCGGACTGCCTCCGAGCAGGCTCGACGGGGGTATGAAGAGGCTTTCGAAAGCCGCGAACCACAGCCTGCTGTGGTTCGTCATCGCGGCGATCCTGGCCACGGGCAAAGGGCCGTTCCGGCGTGGCGCGTTCCGCGGTCTCGCGGCCATCGCCGGCGCTTCCGCCAGCGCGAACCTGGTCGGGAAGTCGCTTTTCCCGCGCCGCAGACCCGCCGCCGACCTGATCTCGCTCGAACGCCGCCTGTCCAAACGGCCGACGTCGTCGTCCTTCCCTTCCGGGCACTCCGCGTCGGCGGCCGCATTCGCCACGGCGGTGGCCCTGGAATCGCCCCGAGCAGGCGCCGTGGTCGCTCCGATCGCGGCCGCCGTGGCCTATTCACGTGTCCACACCGGTGTGCATTGGCCGACCGACGTCGTGGCCGGCGCGGCGGTCGGCGTCGGCGCGGCGTTCCTGACGCGCCGGTGGTGGCCGCTCGGGATGAACGAGCCCGCGTCGGCCTACGAGCACGCCGACCTGACGTCGCTGCAGGACGGTGACGGCCTGGTCGTGGTGGTCAACCCGCACTCGGGGATCGGCCCCGACCCGACGCCGCAGATCGTCGAGGAGTGGCCGAAGGCGCAGGTCGTCACGATCGAGGAGCTCGGCTCGCTCCCGGACGCGAAGGCACTGGGCGTGGCCGGTGGCGACGGCACGGTGGCCGCCGTGGCCTCCATCGCCGCCGAGCGCGACCTGCCGATGGTGCTCATCCCCTCCGGCACGCTCAACCACTTCGCCCGCGACGTGGGCATCACCGGCCTGCACGACACGGCGCAGGCGGTGGCCGACGGCGTGGGCGTGCGGGTGGACCTGGCGCAGGTCAACGACCAGTGGTTCGTGAACACGGCCTCGCTGGGCGGCTACCCGGACATGGTGCGGATCCGCGAGAAGCTCGAGCAGCGCTGGGGCAAGTGGCCTGCGGCGGGCATGGCGCTGTTCCGCGTGCTGCAGCGGGCCAAACCGCTCGACATCACCATCGACGGCGACAAGCACCTCGTCTGGCTGCTGTTCGTCGGCAACGGGCCGTACCGGCCGAAGGGCTTCGCGCCCACGATGCGCCCGCGGCTGGACGACGGGCTGCTCGACGTGCGCTTCGTCCGGGCGGACCGGAGGTACTCGCGGACCAGGTTCTTCCTCGGCGCCCTGTTCGGGGCGTTGGAGCACTCGCGCATGTACAAGCACTTCGAGGTGGCCTCGTTGAACGTCGAGGTGCACGGCCCGCCCATCTCGATCGCGACGGACGGCGAGGTGCGCGAGCGGGGCAACCACTTCCGGTTCCGGTCACGGGCGGCGGCGCTGGGCATCTATCGGCCCTAGTGTTCGACATTGTCGAACGTGCGCAGCTAGAGTGGGGTGCGTGCCCGGACCCATCCAGTCGATCCAGCGCGCGGCCGAGGTCCTCAAGCTGCTCGCCCGCGGCGGCGCGCACCAGCTGAGCGTCGGCGAGATCGCCCGCGCCCTGGGCCTCGCGAAACCGACGGTGCACGGCATCCTGCGGACGCTGCAGGAGGTCGGGTTCGTCGAGCAGGAGGTCGAGGGTGGCAAGTACCGCCTGGGCGCCGCGCTGTTCCACATCGGCACGAGCTACCTCGACGGCAACGAACTGCGAGCCAAAGCGCTGAACTGGTCGGACACGCTGGCCATGCGTGCGCGCGAGGCGGTGCGCATCGGCGTGATGCACGGCAGGCACGTGCTGGTCGTGCATCACGTGTTCCGGCCGGACAACAGCCGCCAGACGCTCGACACCGGCTCGCTGCTGCCGTGGCACGCCACCGCGCTCGGCAAGGCGCTGGTCGCGTTCGGCGAGTGGCCCGACGGCGACCTGCAGCGGTTCACCCGGCACACGCTGGACCCCGAGGAGCTGCGGGCGGCGGTGGACGTCGTCCGCGACCGCGACTGGGCCTACGACCTGCACGAGCTCGTCGAGGGTGAGGCGTCCGCCGCGGCGCCGATCCGCGACCGGCGCGGCGTGGTCGTCGGCGCTATCGGCGTGTCGGGACCGGTCGAGCGGCTGTGCGAATCGCCTGATCAGCCCCCGCGCCTCGAGCTCGTCTCCTACGTGCGTGAGGCAGCTCGCAGCGTTTCCCGGGAGCTGGGCGGCCTCTCCTGGTAGTACTGTGGAAGCGTTCGACATTGTCGAATGGTTCACACAGAGGAGTGTGCACGTGGCGTACATCGCGGCGATCGACCAGGGCACGACGTCGTCCCGGTGCATCGTCTTCGACCAGTCCGGCGGGATCGTGTCGGTGGCCCAGCGCGAGCACAGGCAGATCTTCCCCAGGCCCGGCTGGGTGGAGCACGACGCGACCGAGATCTGGACGAACGTGCAGGCCGTCGTGCGCGACGCCCTCGCGCACGCATCGCTCACGTACGCCGACATAGCCGCGTTCGGCATCACGAACCAGCGCGAGACCACGGTCGTGTGGGACAAGGCGACCGGCGAGCCCGTGCACAACGCGATCGTCTGGCAGGACACGCGCACGGACGCGCTGATCAAGCAGCTCGGCGACCAGGACCGGTTCCGCGAGCGCTCCGGCCTGCCGCTCGCCACCTACTTCTCCGGCCCGAAGCTGCGCTGGCTGCTCGACAACGTCGACGGCCTGCGCGCCCGCGCCGAGAACGGCGAGGTCCTGTTCGGCACGATGGACACCTGGCTGATCTGGAACCTCACCGGCCGCCACGTCACCGACGTGACGAACGCGTCGCGCACCATGCTGATGAACCTCGAGACCCTCGACTGGGACCCCGAGCTCGTCGAGGCGATGGACGTCCCGCGGGGCGTGCTCCCCGAGATCCGGTCCTCCTCCGAGGTCTACGGCAGCTACGAGGGCGTCCCGGTCGCGTCGGCGCTCGGCGACCAGCAGGCCGCGTTGTTCGGCCAGACCTGCTTCTCCCCCGGCGAGGGCAAGTGCACCTACGGCACGGGCGCGTTCCTGCTCGTCAACACGGGCGCCAAGCCGGTGCTCAGCCGGAACGGCCTGCTCACCACGGTCGGCTACCGGATCGGCGACGAACCGGCCGCGTACGCCCTCGAGGGCGCGGTCGCGGTGACCGGCGCGCTGGTGCAGTGGTTCCGCGACAAGATCGGCCTCATCGGTTCGGCGGCGGAGATCGAGACGCTCGCGCGCACGGTCGACGACAACGGCGGCGCGTACTTCGTGCCCGCCTTCTCCGGGCTGTTCGCACCGCACTGGCGGTCGGACGCCCGTGGGGTCATCGCGGGCCTGACGGGCTACATCTCGCGCGGGCACCTCGCACGGGCCGTGCTGGAGGCATCGGCGTGGCAGACGCGGGAGGTCGTGGACGCGATGAACGCAGACGCTGTGAATGCCCACTCGGCAGCGGACCTCACGACGTTGCGCGTCGACGGCGGTATGACGGCGAACAACCTGCTCATGCAGTTCCTGTCGGACGTGCTGGACGTGCCGGTGGTGCGCCCGATCGTGGCCGAGACGACGTGCCTCGGCGCGGCGTACGCGGCAGGCCTCGCGGTCGGCTACTGGACCGGCACCGACGAGCTGAAGGCCAACTGGCACAAGGCGGCCCAATGGGAGCCGTCGATGGAACCGGCCGCCCGCGACAGGGGCTACCGGAAGTGGAAGAAGGCGGTCGAGCGGACCGTCGGCTGGATGGACGAGGACGATGACTGACTCAACACAGCGGGCACGCGCCCGCGAAGAACTGCAGCACGGCAAGTTCGACGTCGTCGTGATCGGCGGCGGCATCCTGGGCATCGCGACCACGTGGGCCGCGGCCCGCTCCGGCCTGCGCGTCGCCCTGGTGGAGAGCGGCGACTTCGCGGGCGCCACGTCGTCCGCGTCCTCGAAGCTCGTGCACGGCGGCCTGCGCTACCTCGCGATGGGCCCGTCGGCAGTGCCGATGGTCCACGAGAACCACAAGGAACGGCGTGCGCTGGGCGACCACCTCGCCCCGCACCTGGTGCGGCCGCTGCCGTTCCTCGTCCCCGTCTACAAGGGCGGTCCGCACAGCCGGTTCGTGCTGGGCGCGGGCGTCACGCTGTACTCCGCGCTGTCCGGCTTCGGCGACGGCATGGGGAAGGTGCTGTCGGCCCGCAGGGCTGCGGAGTGGGTGCCTGACCTGCGCGCCGGCGGTCTGCGCGGTGCCGCGATGTACTACGACCACCAGATGAACGACAGCCGCGTGGCGATCACCGCCGCGCGCGCCGCCGCCGAGGCCGGTGCCGTGCTGCTCAACCACATCTCGGTCGTGGGCCTGCGCAAGACCGGCGCGAAGGTCACGGGTGTCGACCTGCGCGACCCGCTCGGCGAGTTCGGGGTGGACGCGAAGGTCGTCGTGAACGCGACCGGCCCGTGGCTGGACGTGCTGCGGCGCATGGAGGACCCCGCCGCCGACCCGTCGATCCGCCTGTCCAAGGGCTCGCACCTGGTGCTGAGGCAGACCTCGCAGTGGAAGGCCGCGCTGACGATCCCGGTCGACGACGTGCGCGTGTCGTTCGCGATCCCGTGGGAGGGCCACCTCCTGCTCGGCACCACCGACGAGGCCTACGACGGCGACCCGGCCGCGGTCGCCTGCACGGACGCGGACGTCGACCAGATCCTCGACGAGGCGGGCACCGCAGTCACCGGCCTGGACCGCTCCCGCATCGCGTACACGTTCGCGGGCCTGCGGGTCCTGCCCGGCGGCCCCGGCGACACCTCGCACGCCAAGCGCGAGACGGTGATCACCGCGGGCTCCGGCGGCATGATCAGCGTGGCCGGCGGCAAGTGGACGACGTTCCGCAAGATCGGCGCCACCGTTCTCGCGCGCGTGAACTCCGAGCTCGGCCGCACCTTCGACGGCCCGCTGGACGGCGTGGCGCTGCCCGGTTCGGCGTCGCCCGAGACCGTCGGCTCGGTGCTGAACCACGCATTCGACGCGCTGCCCGACGACGTGGTCCGCCACCTCGCCACCCACTACGGCACGACGTCGCACGAGGTCGTCGCACTCGGCCTGGAGAACCCGGCGCTGCTCGAGCGCGTCCACCCGGACGGCCCGGACATCTGGGCGCAGGTCGAGCACGCCCGCCGCACCGAGTGGGCGTCCGAAGTGGACGACGTGCTGCGCCGCCGCACCACCGTGGTGGTGCGCGGGCTCGACTCGCCGGAGGTCCGCACGCGGGTGTCGGAGCTGCTGGCTTCCTAGAACGCCGCGGCGCGTTCCAGAAGGTACCCGGCCAGTTCGGGTTCCGAGTGGAACGCGCCGCGCACCGCCGGCGTCCCGTCGCACCCGAGCACGACCTCTTCCCGTGGCGCAGCGCGGTTTTCGCGACGATCCCCCGGCTCACCGGCATCACGGTCTGAGTTCGCGCACCACCCTGCGGCACACGTGGACGCGCTCGAACCGTTGGCGCATCTCGGTTTCCCGTTCGATCCGCGCGTGCAGGAACGCCCCGGCGGGGACCAGTCCGTGCTTCGCGACGAGCACCGTGCCGAGCTCCTCGGCGGTCGCGTGCACGTGCAGGTAGTGCTGCTCTTCCCTGAAACCGTTGCGCGCGTACCACTTCAGCGCGGGACCGTCCTCCCGCGGCCAGGCGTCGAGCGTCCGCACCCCGCACCGCTCCAGCCTCGGCACCGCCTCCTCCAGCAGCGCCGTGGCGATCCCCCGGCCCTGGTGGTCCGGGTGCACCACCACGGTGTCGATGGTCGCCTCCGCTCCGGGCACCGACACGTCCAGGATTCCGGCCACCACGTTCTCGACGACCGCGACGAGCTCCAGGTCGGTGCGGCGCCTGACCTGCCACACGTCGTCGTGGTAGCTGGTGCCGAGGAACCCGAGCACCCGGCACCGCAACCACGGGACCTCGTCCTCCGGTTCGTAGCTCCTGATCTCCACGGGCAGCCCCGGCGTGCCCCTGGAGCGGCCCGGTGCTCCCAGCAGGCACACCTCCCCGGCTCGCCCCCGTGCGACGTCCACCACGTCGTTCCCCCAGTCCGACTGCACGCCGGACGTCTCCGGCACCGTCCAGGGTTCCTGATGCCGGAGCCGCCCGCACGCCTCTTTCCGCTTCACCGTTTGCCAGGTACATACCCGGTAGGCAGACTCGACGTGCATGTCGGTCAAACACGGTCTGCTGGCGCTGCTCCAGCGCGGGCCCATGTACGGCTACCAGCTGCGGGCGGCGTTCGACTCGGCCACCGGCGGCACGTGGCCGTTGAACATCGGGCAGGTCTACACGACGTTGTCACGCCTGGAGCGCGACGACCTGGTCGCCGCGCTGCCCGAGAACCAGGGCCAGCGCCCCTACGAGCTCACCCCGCACGGCCGCGACGAGCTGGAGAAGTGGTTCGCCACGCCCGTGCGGCGCAGCGACCGCCCCCGCGACGAGGTGGCGATCAAGCTCGCGCTCGCCGTCACCACGCCGGGCGTCGACGCCGCCGAGGTCGTGATGACGCAGCGCACCGCCACCATGCGCGCGCTGCAGGAGTGCACGAGGCTCAAGACCCAGCCCGCGGACCTGCCGTGGCTGCTCGTGCTCGACGCGATGATCTTCCAGGCCGAGGCCGAGCTGCGCTGGCTCGACCACTGCGAGTCGAGCCTGCTGCGCCACCGGTCACAGCCCGTGCCGGAGACGACCGACGTCTGACGGTGCCGGCGGCAGCAAGAACCACAAGGGGACGACTCACCCAACTCGACGCGCCCGCGCAAACCCAGGACGTGCGAAGGGCCCCCGGCGAAAGCCAGGGGCCCAGCACCAGACCTCAACGCCTACTTCGAGGACTCGTCCCCGGGCAGCTCGACATCCTCCACGGCCTTCCCGTCCTTGACGGGCGCGGGCATGAGAGCGTCCAGAGCCGCCCCGGCGATCCGCCGGAAAGCCCGCCGAGGCCGAGCCCGCTCCAGCACGGCGACCTCCAGCTTCGCGGCCGGAAGCAGCTCAGCGGACCCGTTCCCGGTGGACGAAGACCCGGCCGACAACGCCTTCACGGCAACAGGAACGGCCTCGGCCAACGACAAGCCGTCGGCGAAGGCCTCCTTCAGCGCCGTGTTGGCGGCATCGACGGTGCCACCCATCACGATGTACTGGGGCTCGTCCACGATGGACCCGTCGTAGGTCAGCCGGTACAGCGTGTCCGACTCGGCCGTGTCCCCGACCTCGGCCACGCAGATCTCCACCTCGAAGGGCTTGATCTGCTCGGTGAAGTAGGTGCCGAGGGTCGTGGCGTAGACGTTCGCCAGCGAACGGGAGGTGACGTCGCGCGGGTCGTTCTGGTACCCGCGGACGTCGGCGAACCGGATGCCGGCCTGCCTCAGGTTCTCGAACTCGCTGTAGCGGCCGACGGCGGCGAAGCCGATGCGGTCGTAGATCTCCGAGACCTTGTGCAGCGTGCTCGAGGGGTTCTCCGCGACGAACAGAATGCCGTCCGCGTACTTCAGCACGATGACGCTGCGACCCCTGGCGATGCCCTTGCGGGCGTACTCGGAGCGGTCGCGCATCACCTGCTCTGCCGATGCGTACAGCGGCATCGTCATGGGTGGTGCTCCTGACGTCGAACCTGTGGGGGACTCAGCCTGCGGGGCGGGACCGGCGGCCTTCGACGACCGCGTCGGCGATCGTCTGGACCTGGGACTCCGGTACCTCCACGGCACCGTCGGCGCCGTTGATCGTGACCACGATCGGGTAGAGGCGGCGGACCGGGTCCGGGCCGCCCGTCGCAGAGTCGTCGTCGGCCGCGTCGTACAGCGCCTCGACGACCGCGCGGATGGCGGTGTCGACGTCCGCGTCCGGGTCGTAGAGCTTCTTCAGCGCCGACTTCGCGAAGAGCGAGCCGGAGCCGACGGCCTGGTAGCCCTGCGACTCCTCGTAACGGCCGCCGGTGACGTCGTAGGACACGATGCGGCCGGCGCGCTCCGGGTCGGCGGCGGAGGTGTCGTACCCGGCGAACAGGGGAACCACGGCGAGGCCCGCCATGGCCGCGTCGAGGTTGCCCCTGATCATCGCCGAGAGGCGGTTCGCCTTGCCGTCGAGCGACAGCGGCACGCCCTCGATCTTCTCGTAGTGCCGCAGCTCCACCGTGTACAGGCGCACGATCTCGATCGCGATGCCCGCGGTGCCCGCGATGCCGACGGCCGAGTGGTCGTCGGTCACGAAGACCTTCTTCATGTCGCGCTGGGCGATGACGTTGCCCATCGTGGCCCGCCGGTCACCGGCGATCACGACACCACCCTTGTAGGTGGCCGCGACGATCGTCGTCCCGTGCGGGGCCTGGACGGTCCCCTCCGGGAGCTTCCGGGCACTGGGCAGCATGTCGGGTGCCTGGGCCCGCAGGAAGTCCGTGAACGACGACGAGCCCGGCGTGAGGTACGCAGTCGGCAGCGCCGCGGCCGGGTGACGCCCGGTCGAGCTGTTGTCCATGTGTTGGTTGTTCTCCCGTCCCCGAAGTGGTCAACAGGCCCCCGAAGGCCTACTGACCACCCTTCTGCACGTATGCGCGGACGAAGTCCTCCGCGTTCTCCTCGAGCACGTCGTCGATCTCGTCGAGGATCGCGTCCACGTCCTCGCCGAGCTTCTCGCGGCGTTCCTGACCTGCTCCGGCAGCGCCGTCGGCACCTTCGTCGCCGTCGCCACCGCCCTGGCGCTGCTTCTGTTCCTGGGACATCTCGGCCTCCCACTGACTCGCCTGACAAGAACACTACCCAGCGGCACCGACAAAAATTGTGAGCCACTCGGGTAGACGATCACCCGCGAGTCAGCGCGTCCACCAGCTGCTCGGCGGTGTCGGAGGCTTCCAGCAGCGCTCCGACGTGGGCTTTCGTGCCTCGGAGCGGTTCGAGCGTCGGAATCCGCACGAGTGATTCCCGACCGAGGTCGAAGATCACCGAGTCCCACGACGCGGCCGCGACCGAGGTCGGGTAGCGCTCCAGGCAGCGGCCGCGGAAGTACGCACGCGTGTCCTCGGGCGGCGTGGTGATGGCCGCGATGACCTCCTCCTCGCTGACCAGGCGCTTCATCGAGCCGCGCGCGACCAGGCGGTTGTAGAGGCCCTTGTCCAGGCGGACGTCGGAGTACTGCAGGTCTACGAGGTTGAGCCGCGCGGAACCCCAGGCGAGGCCGTCGCGCTGGCGGTAACCCTCGAGCAGCCGCAGCTTGGCGACCCAGTCGAGCCGGTCGGCGCACAGCGACGGGTCCTCGGCCAGGTCGTTCAGGACCTCGCCCCAGACGCGCAGGACCTCGCGGTCGCCGACGCCCTCCTTCTCCACGAACGCCAGGGCGCGCTCGTGGTAGGCGAACTGCACGTCGAGGCCGGTGAACTTGCGCCCGCCGGTCATCTCGACCTTGGCCTTCAGCGTCGGGTCGTGGCTGATCTGGTGCACGGCGCGCACCGGGTCGACCATGCGCAGGTCGTCGAACCGCTGGCCCGCCTCGATCATGTCGAGCACCAGCGAGGTCGTGCCGACCTTGAGGTACGTGGAGTACTCGGCGAGGTTCGCGTCGCCGATGATGACGTGCAGGCGGCGGTACTTGTCCGCGTCCGCGTGCGGCTCGTCGCGGGTGTTGATGATGCCGCGCTTGAGCGTCGTCTCGAGGCCGACCTCGACCTCGATGTAGTCGGAGCGCTGCGAGAGCTGGAAGCCGGCCTCCTCGCCGGACTGCCCGATGCCCACCCGGCCGGACCCGGTCACGACCTGGCGCGACGCGAAGAACGGCGTGAGGCCCGCGATGACGGCCGTGAACGGCGTCGAGCGCTGCATCAGATAGTTCTCGTGCGTGCCGTAGGACGCGCCCTTGCCGTCGACGTTGTTCTTGTAGAGCTGCAGGCGGGGCTGGCCGGGCACGGTGGCGGCCTTGAGCGCCGCCTCCTCCATCACCCGCTCCCCCGCCTTGTCCCAGATCACCGCGTCCCGCGCGTTGGTGACCTCGGGCGCCGAGTACTCGGGGTGCGCGTGGTCGACGTAGAGCCGCGCGCCGTTCGTGAGGATGACGTTCGCCGCGCCCAGGTCCTCGATGTCGGAGTCGGCGGAGTGCCCGCCGGGGCTGCCCAGGTCGAACCCGCGGGCGTCGCGCAGCGGCGACTCCACCTCGTAGTCCCAGCGCGCCCGCCTGGCGCGCGGTATGTCCGCCGCCGCCGCGTACGCGAGCACCACCTGTGTCGAAGTGAGCACCGGGTTCGCGGTCGCGTCTCCCGGCACCGCGATGCCGTACTCGACCTCGGTTCCCATGATCCGCCGCATACGCCACACCTTATGACCTGACCCCGGACAACAGCGTGAGGGGAGCTTCACGGTGAAACTCCCCCCACCCTATTCACCCGGAAGCCAATCCTGCTGCAGGACGAATCCGCGAGGCGCCGCGAGAAGGACCGAAAGCGGCCAGCACGGCGAGGACGACGACCGCCACCGCGCCGAGGACCAGCGGCAACACCACCGAGACGGCCGGCAGCACCAGCGGAATCCCGATGGACAGGACCGCGATCACCGCGTATCCGAACCCGAGCACGCCGCCGCCGACGACCCCCACGAGGGCGAGCATGACCGCCTCGGCGATGACGCCGCCCTGCAGCCCGCCGCGGGTGACGCCCAAGGCGCGCCTGAGGGCGAGCTCCTTGCGGCGCTCCTGGACGGAGATCGTGAGCGCCGTGCCGATGCCGGTCACGGCCACCGCGACGCTCAGGCCGAGCAGCACCATCATCAGCACGGTGCCGAGGTGCATGTACCGGTCGGCTTCCGCGCGTTCGTCGGCGTCGGTCTGCACGATGACCGTCGGGTTGTCCGGCAGCGCCGCCTGCAGCCCCGCCCGGAACCGCGCCGGGTCCGTCCCCTGCTCCAGGGCGACGAGCACCTTCTCGGTCGGTCCCGAGGTCAGGCCGCCGAGGATCGGCGTGTAGCCGGTGAGCGTGCCGGGCACCGTTCCGACGACCTCGTACTGCTTGCCACCGGCCTCGACGAACGGCCGGTCCTCCCAGTGCCGCGGCACGATCGCCGTCCCGGAGGTGAACCGCTCGGCGCCGGGGACGTTCTGCGCCCTGAGCCAGGCCTTGAACTCCTCCGGGTCGGCGCCGGCGCCGGTCTCGGCCCGGTGCAGCGCGACGCTCGCGGCCACGCCGTCCTGCGCGGGGATCGGCGGCAGCGGCCGTTCCCCCGCGTCGACGACGGTGGCGTCCGGGCGTTCCTCGTTGGCGAACGTGTAGGTGATCTCCTGCGCGGTGCCGAGCAGGACCAGGAAGAACGTCACCATCGAGCTGGCCAGCAGCAACGGCAGCGCGACCGACGCCGACCGCTGCGGCATCCTGCGCACCTCGGCGCCGGCGAGCTTCCAGTGCGTGCCGCCGATCCCGCCGAACAGCCGCGCGATGAACGGCACCGTGACCGGGCCGAGGATCCAGAACAGGCCCGTCACGGCGGCGATCGCGGAGAAGGTGACGGCGAGAGGCGCCGCCGCGGAGCCCTTGGCCGCGATGGCCGCCAGCGCGAGGACCGCGGCGCCACCGGTGAACAGAAGACCGAACACGAGCCGAAGACGACGCACGGACCGCTTCGGCACCTCGCTGTCGGCGTCCCGCAACGCGGCGAGAGGCGACACACGCGCGGCGTTGATCGCGGGACGAACGGCGGCGGCGACCGAGAGCACCGCGGCGACGACGACGCCGAGGACCACGTACCCGACCGACGGCAGCAGGTCGGGGCTGAGCTCGACCGCCCCGAACAGCACGGAGATGCCCGTGACGTCGAACGTCCTCGCGAGGATCCACGCCATCGGCCCGCCGAGCAGCGCACCGCCGATCCCCGCGACCGCACCCGTCACCAGCGCCTCGAACAAGCTCCTGCGCACCAACGGCCCGCGCTGCGCCCCGATGCACCTCAACAACGCCGTTTGCCGCTGACGCTGCGCATAGACCGCACGGAACGTGGCGGCGGCGACGAACACAGCGGTCGCCAGCGCGAGAATGCTGAACGGCAGGAGGACGAACTTCAGGTCGTCACCGACCCTGCCGGCGTCCGGGTCCGGGTTCCACACGACGTAGGAGGCGCCCGCCGCGGCCTTGACGGCCTCGCGAGCTCCACCGATCACCCAGACCTGCTTGGTGTGCGGCCGCGGGTCGAGCTTGCGCGCGAGATCGGGTCCGGCGACCAGGACGGGCCGCGAGTCGACCGCGCCCCTCTTCAGGACACCGCTGACGGTGACCTCGAACGGCCTGCCGTCGGCGGCCGCGAGCGAGATCTCGTCACCGGGCTCGAGCCCGCGCTCGTACGCGGTGATCTTGTCGACGGCGATCTCGCCGCCGGCGGCCGGCTGCCTCCCCTCGGCCAGCGGCCAGCGCACCAGGTCCGGCTGCTGGACGTTCACCTCGGCCCGGTGCTGCCCCGCGCGGCCGTTCGCGTCGAGCAGGTCCGCCTGCGCCACCTGCACCGGCACCGCCCTGCCGACCGCGGAGAGCTTGCCCAGCAACGCGTCGTCGAGCTCCGCCTGGTTCGCCGCGGGGGTGTCGTCGTCGTACGACTGCGGCTTGACCTGCACGACGTGCCCGACGGAGGACGGTGTGAGAGGCGCGCCCTCGTCGACCGACCGGCTGAGCGCGTCGCTCAGCACCAGGGCGGCCAGCAGGCAGGCCACGCCGACGACGAGCGCGACGCCGGGCAGCAGCGCGCGGCCCGGCCGGGCGCGGAACTCGGCGACGCCGAGCCGCAGGGAAGTGGACACGAATCCTCCTCGGTGACGTCCGATGGTCACGAAGGTAGGAAGGGGGGCGATCAGCGGGCGTCGGACTGGGGTAGCAAGCTCGCGTACGACCACAGGAGGACACGGGGATGATCAACCTCTACGACGAGGACGCCAACGTCATCGGCGAGGTGACGCGCGAGCGGATGCGGGCGGAGAACCTCTGGCACGGCTGCGTCCTGACCGTGGTGTTCTCCCGCGACGGCGAACGGGTCTACGTCCACCGCCGCACGGACACCAAGGACATCTACCCCGGCCTGTACGACTTCTCGGCGGGCGGCGTGATCGACGCGGGCGAGACCCCGGACGCCGCGGCGGTCCGCGAACTGCGCGAGGAGCTCGGCGTGGAGGCACCGCTGACGCCGCTGTTCCGGACGACCTACGTCGACGAGCTGACGCGCTACCACGCGTGGGTCTACGAAACGCACACCGACGGCCCGTTCACCCACCAGCCCGAGGAGGTCGCCTGGGGCGGGTGGATGGACGCCGGCGAGCTGCGCGGCAGGATCGAGGACCCGGGCTGGCCGCTCGTCCCGGACGGCCGCGCGATCGGCCGGGAGTGGTTGCGGCGCCGGGGTTAGGGCTGTTCGGAGCGCTTGAACCCGGAGCTGCGCTCGACCTTGGCCACGTGCAGGGTGTAGCTCTCGTACCAGTCGGCGCGGCCGCGCTTCTGCGCCGCCCGGTGCTCCAAGTCCGTCCGCCACCGCGTGAGGGCGTCGGCGTCGCGGAAGTACGCGACCGTGATGCCGAGCCCGCCGGGGTTCTGGGCGTGGTCCATCCCGAGGTAGCCGGGGACCTCGCGCACCAGTTCCTCCATGCGCGCGTTGGTCTCGCGGTAGCCGGTTTGGTCGTCGGTGCGGACGGTGGTGAAGACGACGGCGTAGTACGGGGGGTCGAAAGCCTCGACGGGCGCAGCGCTCACGGCGCCACCGTAACTAGTTCCAGGCGAGCCCGGAACGGGTTTTCCAGTACCGCTCGGCGGGTTCGGACAGCTCCGGCAGGTCCACGCCGACGCGCAATGCCTCCACATTGGACCGCAGCTGCTCCGGGCTCGCCGCGCCGGACAGCACGACGTCCGCCCACGGCTGGCGGGCGACGGCGGCGAGCGCGACCGCGTCCGGGCCGACGCCGAGCGCCTCCGCCTGTGCCGCGACCGCTCGCGGCGGGTCCACGACGAGCCGCCCGTTGGCCAGGCCCTCCTTGACGATCACGCGCAGCCCGGCGTCGTGCGCCTCCTGCAACGCGTCGCCCGCCGAGGTCTCCAGGAGGTTCCAGGTGGACTGGACGGACTGGAAGACGCCGAGGTCGAGCGCCTTGCGGATCGTGTCGGCCTGCTTCGGCCCGGACGTCGAGAACCCGAGCGGGACGCCGATCCCGACCATCGCGTCGCGCAGCCGGGCGTCCTCGAACAGCGGGCTGTCGGCCGTCAGCGAGTGCACCTGGTAGAGGTCGACGCGCGGCAGCAGCGCGGAGGTCTCCCGCCACTGCCGGGTGAACCGGGTCAGGGAGTGCTCCTTGACCTCGTGCACCTGCGCGTCGGGCCGCCAGTCCGCGGTGTAGGCGTAGCCCCACTTGCTGGAGACCGTCACGTCGTCGTGGCCGGGCAGCCAGGACGACAGGAAGTCCTCGGACAACCCGTACGAGCGGGCCGCGTCGACCCAGCGGATGCCCAGCTCGTAGGCGGTGTCGAGGACGCGGTGGCACTGCGCGCGCATCGAGTCGACGTCGCGGACGCGCGGCAACGCGTCCTCACGGCCGAGGTTGATGTAGGCGGGACGACCGAGCGACGCCAGACCGAGCGCGAGTTGTGCCATGCCCCCCACGGTAAACGGCGGCCCCGCAGGACCGCCGCTCACGTGACCCGCCGGGGTCGGCCGAACCGGGAGGGATCAGAAGTCGTCGGCCGTGCGGATGTGGTTGCGCACCCACTTGCCGGCGTCCTTCAGCGGAGCCTCACCGGAGAAGCTGCTGCCGGAGCAGGTGCCGCTCTTGAACACCGCGCCCGTGCGGTGGTCGTCGGAGAAGTTCCAGTTCGTCCAGGAGATCTTGGCCTCCTTCATGAACGCGATGAACTTGTTCGCCATGGTGAAGTCGTTGGGACCGTCACCGGAGGCCTCCTGCGACCCGAACTCGGTGACGAAGACCGGCACCTGGCTCGAGACCGTGCGCAACGCGTTGAGGTACGAGTCGCGGTGGTCCTTCGCGTAGAAGTGGAACGTGTACATCAGGTTCGAGGCGTTGACCTTGTTGCGGCTGACCTCGCTGACGTCACGGCCGTCGGACAGGCCGAACGTCGACCAGCCGTGCGTGCCCACGAGCACGAGGCTGTCCGGGTCCGCCGCGCGGATCGTCGGGATGACGGCCTCCGCGTAGGACTTCACCCGCGACCACGTGACGCCGTTCGGCTCGTTCGCGATGTCGTAGATGATGTTCGTCTTGTCCTTGTGGCGCTGGGCGATCTCCTTGAAGAACGTCTTGGCGCGCTCGGTGTTGTGGTTCGGGTCGCCCGGCGAGAGCTGGTGCCAGTCGACCAGCGCGTACAGGCCGCGCTTGGTGGCCTCCTCGATGTAGCCGTGCACCATGTCGGTGAACTTCCGGGGGTTCGACTCGTAGCCGCCCTCCTGGATGTACATCGAGATGCGGAGGATGTCCGCCTTCCAGTCGTTCGCGAGCGCGTCCAGCGACGCGGTCTTGACGCACTGGGAGTACCACTGGATGCCGTGCGTGCTCATGCCGCGCAGCTGGATCTGCTTGCCGTTCTGGTTGCACAGCTTGACGCCGCACACCTTGAGCTGGCCGTTGACCGCCGCGGGTGAACCCGGCGGCAGCGCGGCGGCGGAGACGTCGCCCGCGGGTGCGGCGGCGACGGAACTGCCCGCTGTCACGCCGGTCAACGGAAGCACGACTGCCGCGGCGAGCGTCACCACAGACTTCTGCCAAGCCATTCAGCGTCTCCTCTCGGACTGCCGGCGGCGGATTAGTTAGGTAAGTTTCCTTACCGATTAAAGGTACAGACGACCATAGAGCCGGCCCCAGGGGGAGTCAAGCGTCTCGTCGCAGGAGAGTCGCAGTTCCGGCACCCATCGTGACCAGTGCGTAAAGCACCAAAACAGCGGTGGCGGCGAGCGGGGCCAGCGGGGCGTCCTCGACGACCCCGGCCACCTCCCACACCAGGTACGGCACCATCACGGCGGACGCGTCGACGTTCCAGGGGTCGGGCAGCATGGGCGTGATGGCCGGCAGGCCCCACAGCAGCACGCCCACCACCACGACCGTCACGGCCGTGGACCTCACCGCGAGACCGATCCCGAGCCCGGTCAGGCCCGTCACCAGGATCGACAGCACCGCGGCACCCGCCCACGGCAACACATCGCCCAGGCCCTCCCACGGCGCGATCGGTGGCGGCCGGTCCCCCGCGATCCACCAGCTGACGCCGGTGCTGACCGCCAGCGCCGCGGCTCCGAGCACCGCGGACGTCGCGGCGACGAGCGCGGTCTTGGCCACCAGCAGGCGCTTCCGGTCCGGCACGGCGGTCAGCGCGGTGAGCCGCGGGTCCGAGGTCGCGACGAGAGCGCCGAGCGCGGCGACGAGGAACTGCACGACCGGCGTGATCACCACGCTGGAGTCGGCGGAGGCGAACTTCGCCTGTTCGGCGGCCGGAGACGTGTCGTAGTCCCGCACGATCAAGAAGGAGATCGACGCGCCGAACAGGAGGATCAGGCCGATGGCCAGCACGATGCCGTGGGGAGCCCGGACGGTCCGGAGCTTCAGCCACTCCGCGGCGAGCGCGTTCTTCACAGTCCCCTCCCGGAGGTGAGTTCGAGGTAGGCGTCCTCCAGGGACCCGTTGCGCGTCAACGCCTCCATCGGCGTCTCCTTGACCAGCTGTCCTCTTGCGACGATCACGACGTGGTCGGCGGTCAGCGCCATCTCGCTCATCAGGTGGCTGGAGACGAAGACCGTCCTGCCCTCGTTCGCGAGGCTGCGCATGAGGTCGCGGATCCACCGCACGCCCTCGGGGTCGAGGCCGTTGACGGGCTCGTCGAACATCAGCACCCGCGGGTCGCCGAGCAACGCCGCCGCGACGCCGAGCCGTTGCTTCATGCCGAGCGACAGCGCCCGGATCCTCTTGTGCCGCACACCTCCCAGACCCACCTGCTCCAGCAGCTCGACCGCGCGCCGCCTCGGGATGCCGTTGCTCGCGGCGATCCAGCGCAGGTGGTCGAGCGCCTTGCGGCCGTGGTGCACGGCGGCCGGGTCGAGCAGCGCGCCGACGTGCCGCAACGGCTGGCCGAGGTCCGCGTACCGCTTGCCGCCGACCAGCGCCTCACCGCCCGTGGGCCGGTCGAGGCCGAGGATCATCCGCATCGTCGTGGACTTGCCGGCGCCGTTCGGGCCGAGGAAGCCCGTCACCCGTCCCGGCCGGACGGTGAACGACAGGTCGTCGACGGCCGTCGTACCGCCGTATCTCTTCGTCAGGTTCCGTACCTCGATCATGCGGAAGAGAGTGGGCCGTTCGCCGTGCGGACGGATCGGACCGAGGGCCGAACCTCGGTATCGGACCGTGGTCCGAGGCGGTTCGGGCGCACGCTCGTTAACGTCGTCGCCGTGATCGCACGACTGCACCTCTACCTGGTCGACCTCACCGCCGCGGTGGTGATCGGCGTCCTCGTGGGCTACGCGATGGTGGAGCACCAGGACAAGCCGTGGTGGCTGGTGGTCCCCGGCACCCTCCTCGTCGCGCTGCCGGTCACCGTCCGCCGGATCTGGCCCCGGACCTGCCTGGTGATCAGCACGGTCGCCACGGCGGCTGTGGTGGTCGGCCAGGTGCTGCCGACGGAGGCGCTCGGCGCTCCGACCGGAGCCGTGTGCTTCGCGCTCTACACCGTGGCCGTCGACCGTTCCCGGACGTGGTCGCTCGCCTGCCTCGCGTTCGCCGTCGTCGCGATCTCCGGCGTCTCCGGCGGCGAACCCGAGAACGTCCTGGTCGTCCTCGCGGCGATGAGCGCCGTCTGGGTCATCGGCTACACGACCCGGATGCGGCGGTCCTACTTCGCACTGGAAACCGCGCAGCAGGCCGAGCAGGCGCTGTCCGACGAACGCCTGCGCATCGCCCGCGAGCTGCACGACGTGGTGGCGCACAACCTCTCCCTGATCGCCGTGCAGGCGGGCAACGCCGCACACGTGCGCTCACCCGAGCACGCCTACCAGGCGCTGGAGGTGATCTCGCAGACGAGCCGCGCCGCCCTGAACGAGATGCGCGGCCTGCTCGGCGTCCTGCGCTCCGACGCCGGCCTCGCCCCCTCCCCCGGTCTCGACGGCCTCGCCGACCTGGCCGACCGCGCGTCGCTCGCGGGCGTGCGCGTCTCGTTGGAGGTGCGGGGCGACTCCGCCGTGCCCGAAGGCGTCGGGCTGTCCGCGTACCGGATCGTGCAGGAGGCGCTGACGAACGTTGTGAAGCACGCGGCGCCCGCGTCGTGCAGGGTCCTGGTCGACGTGACACCCGAGACGGTGCGCGTCGAGGTGGCGGACGACGGCCCCGGCGTGAAGGAGCTCGGAGTGGGACACGGGTTGATCGGCATGCGCGAACGCGTCGCCGTCTACGGCGGCACGTTCAGCGCCGGACCGGGCGGGGGCGGCGGTTTCCGCGTCGTCGCGGAGCTGCCGCACCGATGACGCGCGTGCTGATCGCCGACGACCAGGCGTTGCTGCGCGCCAGCTTCCGCCTCCTCGTCGGCAACGAGCCGGGTCTGACCGTCGTCGGCGAGGCGGGCACCGGCGCCGAGGCCGTCGCGCTGGCGGCCTCCCTGCGGCCCGACGTCGTGCTGATGGACATCCGGATGCCGGAGATGGACGGCATCGAGGCCACCAGGCTGATCGACGGACCGCGCGTGCTCGTGCTGACGACGTTCGACCTCGACGAGTACGTCTTCGGCGCGTTGCGCGCCGGCGCCTCGGGTTTCCTGCTCAAGGACACCCCGCCCGCCGAGCTCCTGACGGCGATCCACGTGGTGGCGTCCGGCGAGTCGCTGCTGTCGCCGTCGGTGACGCGCCGGCTGATCTCGGAGTTCGCCCGGCAGCCCGCCTCGCCGGTGGTGCGCGGCCTGGAGCGGGTGACCGAGCGGGAGAAGGAGGTCCTGCTGCTGATCGCCCGCGGGTTGTCCAACGCGGAGATCATGGCCGAGCTGCACGTCAGCACCGGGACGGTGAAGACGCACATCGGGAACCTGCTGGCGAAGCTGCACGCCCGCGACCGCGCCCAGCTGGTGATCGCGGCCTACGAGTCAGGCCTGGTCCGCTAGCAGCGCCACCACGAGCAGTGCCGCGAGCGTCAGCCACGACGCCGGGTGCCCCAGGTTCAACGTCCACCGCGAGCCGACGCGTTGGTGCACCGGCAACGCCGGGTCGGCGCGGTTCGCGTACACGAGGCCGCCCACGTGCCAATGGCGGTCATCATCGCGTTGCGCCACACCGGTGCTCTCGCTGTCGTCGTGGTCGAGGCGGTGCCCGGCGTCGCCCGCCCGGACCAGCCACACGACCGCGCCCGCGGACGGCACGGCGACCAGCGCGACCGCCAGCACCGTCCAGCCGGGTCCGGACACGAGTCCCCACAGCTCCGACGCCTTCACGGCCAGTGCGGCGATCACGGCCGTGGACAGCAGCGCGAGGATGCGCAGGGTGCCGGTCAGGTACGCGCGGTAAGACCGTGCTCGCGTTCTGCGAGGAGTGGGGCTGGCGCGGGTTCCTGCTGCCGCGGCTGATGCGGTTCGACAGATGGGGTGCGTTCGGGCCGAGCGGCGTCATCTGGGCGGCGTCATCTGGGCCGTGTGGCACCTACCGGGCTATGTCGGCTCACCGGCAACGTTCCTGCCGTTCGCCGTGTTCACGGTGCTCCTCGGCACGTTGCTGGGGATGTTGCGGCTGCACACGAACGCCGTGTGGGCGTGCTCCGTCGTGCACGCCGCGAACAACACCCTGGTGATCGCCTTCGTGAACATCGCCTTCACCGACGCCTCGGAGCTCCGCCCGCCCGACCCGTGGACGCTGGGTCTGAGCGGCTGGACGGGCTGGGCCGTGATGGCGCTGCTGATCGCGGTGCTCACCGCCCGCGGACGCGTGACAGCGTGAAACCGCCCCGGCGGCGAGAAAGCGACCGGGGCGGTTCCGTCCGAAGCCGTGCTACAGGTACGTGCCGGTGTTCGTGGCCGTGTCGATCGCGCGGCCGGTGTCCTGGTTCTTCCCGGTGACGAGCGTGCGGATGTAGACGATCCGCTCGCCCTTCTTGCCCGAGATGCGAGCCCAGTCGTCCGGGTTCGTCGTGTTCGGCAGGTCCTCGTTCTCGGCGAACTCGTCGAGGATGGCCGCCTGCAGGTGCCGGACGGAGAGTCCGGGCTGCTTGGTGTCGAGCAGCGACTTGATCGCCGCCTTCTTGGCCCTGTCGACGATGTTCTGGATCATGGCGCCGGAGTTGAAGTCCCGGAAGTACAGGACCTCCTTGTCACCGTTGGCGTAGGTGACCTCCAGGAACCGGTTGTCCTCGGACTCCTCGTACATGCGCTCCACGGTGTGCTGCACCATGCCCTCGATGCAGGCCTTCGGGTCCCCGCCGAACTCGGCGAGGTCGTCGGCGTGCAGCGGGAGGTTCGGAGTCAGGTACTTGTTGAAGATGTCCTTCGCGCCCTCGGCGTCAGGCCGCTCGATCTTGATCTTCACGTCGAGCCGGCCCGGGCGGAGGATCGCCGGGTCGATCATGTCCTCACGGTTGGAGGCGCCGATGACGATGACGTTCTCCAGGCCCTCGACGCCGTCGATCTCGGCGAGGAGCTGGGGCACGATCGTCGTCTCGACGTCGGACGACACACCCGAACCACGGGTGCGGAAGATCGAGTCCATCTCGTCGAAGAACACGATCACCGGGGTGCCGTCGGACGCCTTCTCACGAGCCCGCTGGAAGATCAGGCGGATGTGCCGCTCGGTCTCACCGACGAACTTGTTGAGCAGCTCGGGACCCTTGATGTTGAGGAAGTAGGACTTGGCCTGCTTGTCGGTCTCGCCGCGGATCTCCCGCACCTTCTTGGCCAGGGAGTTCGCCACCGCCTTGGCGATGAGCGTCTTGCCGCAGCCGGGAGGGCCGTAGAGCAGCACGCCCTTGGGCGGGCGCAGCTCGTACTCGCGGAACAGGTCGGCGTGCAGGAACGGCAGCTCCACGGCGTCGCGGATCTGCTCGATCTGCCGGGAGAGGCCACCGATGTCGTTGTAGTCGATGTCCGGGACCTCCTCGAGCACGAGGTCCTCGACCTCGGCCTTGGGGACCCGTTCGTAGGCGAAGCCCGCCTTCGAGTCGACCAGCAGCGAGTCGCCGGGCTTGAGCGGCGCGTCGAGCAACGGCTGGGCGAGCCAGACCACCCTCTCCTCGTCCGCGTGGCCGACGACCAGCGCACGCGCGATCGTGTCCTCACCGTCGTCGGTGAGCACCTCCCGCAGTGCGCAGACCTCACCGGAACGCTCGAACCCGCCGGCCTCGACCACCGTCAGCGCCTCGTTCAGGCGCACCGACTGGCCGTAGGCGATCTTCTCCGGCTCGACCGCAGGGGACACGGCGACCCGCATCCGGCGGCCGGAGGTGAAGACGTCCACCGTCCCGTCGTCGTACCGCGCCATGAAGACGCCGTACCCGCTGGGCGGCTGCGCCAGCCGGTCGACCTCCTCGCGGAGCGCGAGCAGCTGGCTTCGTGCTTCTCGGAGGGTGTCTATGAGCTTCGTGTTTCGCTCGGTCAGCTGGCTGACGCGCTCTGTCGCCTCAGCCAAGCGCTGCTCCAGCAGCCGCGTGTGCCGCGGCGACTCGGTCAGCTTGCGACGCAACGACGCGATCTCGTCCTCGAGGAACCTGATCTGCGCAGTCAGCTCAGCGGAATTGTTGCCCTGGTTCAGCTCGCCACCCTCATCGGGTTGGCTGCCGGGATGACCGTGCTGCATGTCGGCACCCTCCTCCCGTGTTCGTACCGATTACGGTACCGGCGATCACCGACAAAATGGGGTACTCACAACATCATCTTCGCTCGTGTGACGCAACGACCACACCTCCGGGAGAGGTCAACTGCTCCATCTCGGTGTTCGGCCCGTCCACCCACCCGCTACGGTGCGTTCCGGAGACCACCACCGGCGTTTCGCACCGCGACACGCCAGCCCACCTGCGAACAAGTCCGAGGAGAGGGTCATGGGAGCACCTGTGCGGGCACCCGGCCCCCACGCTCCGCGACCATCCCGGGACGACCGCGAACGCGGCCGGTGCGGCTCACGGCCCGGCGACGGGCGGCGATCCTCCGCAGTCCCACCAGGTGGACCAGCCGTTGATCCGTTCGGCGGTCACGCACCGCGACCCACTCCGTTCGTGCCCGTCCGGGAACCCGCGCGAGCGGACCGCCGGTGCGACCGGTGGGCGTACGGCCAACCGGGTGGTTTCACCTACGCGTCCGGTGGACCACGTCGACAGCGCAGAGCATCGCGCTCGATTCCCGCTGGAGTTGCCGCAATCGTTATCAGAGACGACCTTCGCGTGACCGGAGCGCGGCTGCAGGGCGTGTGCATGCCCACTCGCGCGGGTCGATAGGCATCATTCGGCCGCGGACCGCCCGGTGAAGTACCACAATGTCGAGGAAAGATCACCTCATCCGATTCGGGGGAGTTTCGATGACCTACCCGCCGCAGCAGCCCGGGCCCTACGGGCAGCAGCCGCCGCCCGGTGGGCCGTACGGGCAGCAGCCGCCGCAGCAGCCGGGTCACGGCCAGCAGCCCGGGTACGGCCAGCAGCCGCCCGGCTACGGACAGCCGTACGGCCAGCCCCAGCAGGACCCGTTCGGCCAGCAGGGACCGCACAGCGGCGGCTTCCCGCAGCAGGGCCAGCCCGGCCCGTACGGCCAGCCCGGCCCCTACGGCCAGCAGCCCTACGGCCAGCCCGGCGGGTTCGGTGGTCCCCCGCCCCCGAAGAAGAGCAACACCGGTTTGATCATCGGCGTCGTCCTGGGCGTCCTCGTGCTCGTCGGTGGTGGCATCACGGCCGCCGTCGTGTTCAGCGGCAACGACTCCGGCAGCTCGAACAGCTCGTCGGACCCCGGCAACTCGAACAGCAGCGGCTCCGACGAGGCGGCCGAGGTCAAGAAGGTCGCGGAGGAGTACTACGCGGCCGGCCTCTCCGGGAACACCTCCAAGGCCAAGTCGATGGCCTGCCAGGAGGTGCTCGACGAGGCCAAGGAGGCCGAGAAGAAGCTCGAGAGCCTCTCCCCCGAGCAGCGCAAGCAGGCCGAGGAGCTCGCCAAGCAGTTCAAGCCCCAGGCGAAGGTCAAGGACGCGACGGTGAACGGGAACGAGGCCACCGTCAAGGTCACCATCTCCACGACCGTCGGTGGCCAGAGCTCCAGCGCCGACACCGAGGTGAAGTTCAAGAAGATCTCGGGCGACTGGAAGTTCTGCTCGCTCACCAAGGACATCAAGATCCCGACGACCAGGTGAGAAGTCACCGCCGGGTCCTCACACCACCTCCGGGGGAAGCTCCATGACCTACCCGCCCCAGCAGCCAGGGCCCTACGGGCAGCAGCCGCCGCAGCAACCGGGGTACGGCCAGCAGCCGCAGCCGGGCTACGGCCAGCCCGGTCCCGCCCAACAGCCCGGTCCCGCCCAACAGCCCGGCCAGCCCGGGCCCTACGGCCAGCCCCAGCAGAACCCGTTCGGCCAGCAGGGACCGCAGAGCGGCGGTTTCCCGCAGCAGGGCCAGCCCGGCCCGTACGGCCAGCAGCCCTACGGCCAGCAGCCCGGCCAGCCGGGTCCCTACGGCCAGCAGCCCTACGGCCAGCCCGGAGGGTTCGGCGGCCCGCCGCCCAAGAAGGGCAACACCGGCCTGGTCATCGGCGTTCTCGTCGGTGTGCTGGTGCTCGTCGGCGGCGGCATCGCGGCGTTCTTCCTCCTCACCGACAAGTCGGACGACAACAGCACCGTCGCCGCGCCCACCGCGGCGTCCCAGGACCCGGCGAACGGCAGCAGCAAGCCGGCCGCGCCGTCCTCCAAGAGCTCGTCGAGCGGCGGTGACTCGGCGGCCAGGGACGTCGCCGAGGAGTTCACCGAGATCGTCCTGAAGGGCGTCCGCGCGGGCAGCAGCAGCCCGAACGACGTCAAGGACCTCGTGTGCACGGCGGAGTTCCCGAAGCTGAAGGCGCAGTCCGGCCAGCCGCAGACGTCCGCCACGGCCATCGTGACGGACGTCAAGACGTCGGGCAGCACCGGCACGTTCACGCAGAAGCTCACCGGGCTCGTCGATCCCGCGAACCCCGGCAAGACCACCTCGGGCAGCATCATCTACAAGCTGACCAAGGAAGGCGGCGACTGGAAGGTCTGCGGCATCGACAAGATCGAGGGCAACTGACCTGACGCACGAGGGCCCCGCACTCCGGTGGAGTGCGGGGCCCTCGTCGTTCCGCGCCGGCTCTACGGGAACTGCGCGGACGCGCCGATCGCAGGCGTGCTGGGGGCAGGGCGGCTGCCGGCAGGTCAGCAGCACCCCGCGGACTCGGCCGCCGGAGCCGCGAGCACGCTCACGGCCGGTGCGACGTCGGGAATCATCACCTCGGGCGAGACGGATCTCCCGGTTGCTTCCGCTCCCGGCCGAACCGGGTTCCGGCTCCGCGCGCGGGCCGGAACGACGATCCCCGTCCGGAACCGGACAGGCGTCAGCCCTTGCTGGGGCGGCGCTGCGGCTTGGGCGCCGTCACGCCGGGCGCGAGCTTGCGCGCGGTCAGCAGGAAGGCGGTGTGCGCGATCATCCGGTGCTCGGGGCGCACGGCGAGGCCGACGACGTGCCACGGGCGGACGAGCGTCTCCCACGCGTGCGGCTCCGTCCAGCACGTCTGCTCGCGCAACGCCTCCGTGACCACGGACAGCTGCGTGGTGGTGGCGACGTACACGACCAGGACGCCGCCGGGGATGAGGTTCTCCGCGATCGTGGGCAGCACCTCCCACGGCGAGAGCATGTCGAGGATGACCCGGTCGACCTCGCCCTGGTGGTTCTTGACGTCGTCAACGGTGATCGACCAGTTGCCGGGGCGCTCGCCGAAGAACGTCTCCACGTTGCGGATGGCGTGGACCGCGTGGTCGTCGCGCACCTCGTAGGACTGGACGCTGCCCTTCTCCCCCACCGCGCGCAGCAGCGAGCACGACAGCGCGCCGGAGCCGGCGCCCGCTTCCAGGACTCGCGCGCCCGGGAAGATGTCGCCGTACATGACGATCTGCGCGGCGTCCTTCGGGTAGATCACCTGCGCGCCGCGCGGCATCGACAGCACGTAGTCCGGCAGCAGCGGGCGCAGCGCCAGGAAGTTCGTGCCCCCCACCGACGCGACGACCGAGCCCTCGGGCTGGCCGATGAGCAGGTCGTGCGGGATGGCGCCGCGGTGGGTGTGGTACTCCTTGCCGGGCTCCAGGACGACCGTGTAGTGCCGTCCCTTGGGGTCGGTCAGCTGAACCCGGTCACCCGGCTGGAACGGTCCACTTGCGCTAATCACCGCGCAATGGTGTCAAACGCCCTTCTCGATGGCCGCACGCAGGTCCTCCCTGCGCAGCACGCCCGCCGGGCGTCCCTCCAGGTCGACGACGAGGAACTGCCACGCGGCGGTGCCCCGGACGCGTTCCACGATCTCCTCGCCGGGCTCGTCGGTGAGCAGCACCGTCTCCGGCCGGATCGGCTCGGCCGCCTGCTCCGCGGGGGCGAAAGGGCTTGCCGCGGCGAGCTTCTCGGCCGCCACGGCGTCGAGCAGCCCCGCCGCGACGCCGTCCGCGCGCACCAGCACCACGCCTCGGCCGGCCGAGGTGCTCAGCGCGTCCGCGACGGGGCTCTCGGCGGGGAGCTGGAGCACGGGGAGGATCAGGTCCTCGAGGGTCACGCCGACAGGCCAGGTACGGCGCCGTTCGCTGGCCAGCTCACTTCTCGCGCCCGCGACGACGACCCACGCCGTGAGCACGCACACACCGAAGCGCAGCCAACGGTCTTCCGCGTCCGCCGCGACTCCGTAGAGCGCCCACGCCACCAATGCGACGGCCACGGCGAAACCACCGAACACGGCGACACGGGTGCCCGCCGCGCGTTGGCCTGTGGCGGCCCACACTCCCGCGCGGACGATCCGCCCGCCGTCCAGCGGCAGGCCGGGCAGGAGGTTGAAGATGGCGACCACCAGGTTCGCCCCGGCGATCTGCACGACGAGCAGCCACAGCAGGCCACCGGGCGTCATCGCGAAGCCGCCGACGCCGAAGACCACCGCCAGCACCACCGACACCGCCGGTCCCGCGCCCGCGACCAGCCCCTCGTGGCTGGGTCTGCCGGGGGTGCGCATGATCTCGGACAGCCCGCCCAGCAGGTACAGGCGCAGTCTTCGCACCGGCAGGCCGAGCCGCAGGGCGGCGACGCAGTGGCCGAGCTCGTGCGCGAGGACGCTCAGACCGAGGAACACGGCGAAGAGCGCGGCGACGAGCAGTCCGGTCCCCGCCGGTGTGCCGGGGGCGATGTCGTCGACCAGCGGGGCGTAGAAGGCGACGATGATCGCCGAGCCGATCCACCACGACGGCGCGAGCAGCACCGGGATGCCCGCCACCCGGAACAGCAGCAGGCCGCCCTCTCGTTCGCTGGTCCGCGCGCCCACGGGAGCACTGTAGAGCCGCCGGTGTGATCTCGCGGTCTGACGCGCGGCCAGGTGGCGGGAACGGGATTGTCAGACCCCTGTCCTAGGGTGCGAAGCATGAGCACCACGTTGCGCAGGCCCGCGCTCTCGCCTTCCCGGGCAGGGGACTTCAAGCAGTGCCCGCTGCTCTACCGGTTCCGCGCGGTCGACCGGCTGCCGGAGAGGCCGACGAAGGCGCAGGTGCGCGGCACGGTGGTGCACGCGGTGCTGGAAGACCTGTTCGCCCTGCCCGCCGCCGAACGCGTGCCGGACCGCGCGCGGGCGATGATCACCCCGGCGTGGGAGCGCGTAAAGGCCGAACGCCCGGAGTTCGCCACGCTGTTCGAGGAGCCGGGCGGCGCTGAGGAAGCGGAGTGGCTCGCGTCGGCCACGAAGCTGCTCGACGGCTACTTCGGCCTGGAGGACCCCCGGCGCCTCGAACCGGAGTCCCGCGAGCTGCTCGTGGAGTCCGAACTGGCCTCCGGCGTGCTGCTGCGCGGCTACATCGACCGCGTGGACGTGGCCCCGACGGGGGAGATCCGCGTCGTCGACTACAAGACGGGCGCCGCGCCCCGCGAGATCGGCGAGGCGAAGGCGTTGTTCCAGATGAAGTTCTACGCCCTCGTGCTGTGGAAGCTGCGCGGCGTCGTCCCGCGCCAGCTGCGCCTGATGTACCTCGCCGACCGCCAGGCCCTCGCCTACACGCCGGACGAGTCGGAGCTGGCCCGCTTCGAACGCACCCTCGAGGCGATCTGGCAGGCCATCATGCGCGCCGCCCCGACGGGCGACTTCCGCCCGAACCCCAGCCGCCTGTGCGACTACTGCGACCACAAGGCGTTCTGCCCGGCCTTCGACGGCACCCCGCCGCCCTACCCCGGCTGGCCGGAGCCCGACGACGCCGAGGCCCTCCAGGACCGCGACTGATGGCCGCCTTCTACGAGCCGCTGGGCGACGGCACGTTCCGCTCCACCCAGCACACGGTCGGCCCGTGGGGCCCGGAGAGCCAGCACCTCGGGCCGCCCTCGGCCCTGCTGGTCCGCGCGCTGCAGGGCCTGGGCACCCCGTCGTCCGCCCTGGCCCGCGTGACGTTCGAGGTGCTCGGCCCCGTCCCGGTCGCCGACCTGGCGGTCGCCACCTCGGTCGAACGCCCCGGCCGCTCGGTGGAGCTGCTGGCGGCTTCTCTGTCCTTCCAGGGCCGCGCGGTGCTGACGGCCCGCGCGTGGCGCATCGTCGGCGCGGACACCACCGCCGTCGCCGCCGGCGCACCGCCGCCGCTCGCACCCCCCACGTCGGCCGTGCCGATGGAGATCCCGGACCACTGGTCCGGCGGTTACCTGGCCGCCGTCGAGTGGCTGTCCCTGTCCGGCGGCATCTTCACGCCGGGCGACGCGCAGGTGTGGGCCCGCCCCCGCGTGGCCGTGGTCGAGGGCTCGGAGCCGTCCCCGTTGGAACGCCTGTTCTCCGTGGTGGACTCGGCCAGCGGCGTCTCGTCCCGTGTGGACATCCGCAAGTGGTACGCCATCAACACCGACCTGACGGTGCACCTGCACCGCTCGCCCGTCGGCGAGTGGATCGGCCTGGACGCGCGGACCACCATCGGGCCGGACGGCGTCGGTCTCGCGACCAGCGTGGTGCACGACGTGGAAGGGCCGGTGGGGACGACGGCGCAGGCGCTGTTCGTCCGCGAACGCTGACACCTCGCAGGACACCACAGGACTCGCGGCCCCAGCACCGTCACGGAGACCAGCCGCGGGACGTGGCCCTCGATGCTGTTCTGGTTCGCCACCGCCACCGCCACCGGCGCGGGCTTGGCCCCGCGACCACCGGTGTCATCGGCCTGTCCGACCGACCTCGGAGGGGCGTAGCGTCAACGGGACTGTGAAGAGGTTCGCGAACCGGCGGGAAGCGGGCCGCGCCCTGGCCGCGCGACTCGCGGACCGCTCGTGGCACGACCCGCTGGTCCTCGGCCTGCCCAGAGGCGGCGTCCCGGTCGCCAAGGAGGTGGCCGAGCACCTGCACGCCGAGCTCGACGTGGTCGTGGCGAGGAAGATCGGCGCTCCTGGTCACCCCGAGTACGGCGTGGGCGCGGTGACGGCCGACAGCGAACCGATCTACGACCGGGCAGTGCTGCGAGCCCTGAACCTCACCGAGGAGCAGCTGGGCGGGATCTGCGCCGAGGAACGCGCGGAAGCCCGGAGGCGCACCGCCCTCTACCGGGGCGCGAAGCCGCTGGTCATCGGGGACCGCGACGTCATCCTCGTGGACGACGGCCTGGCCACCGGTGTCACGGCCAAGGCGGCGCTCGGGTGGATCGCGCACCACCACCCGCGCAGCACCACCCTGGCCGTCCCGGTGGCGGCCGGGGAGTCGCTCCGGCGCTTCACGACGAGAACCGTCGCCGTCCTCGTCCCGAGGCACTTCCGGGCTGTCAGCAGCTGGTACGAGAACTTCGATCAGACCACGGACGACGAGGTGCTCAGCGCGCTCTCGAAGTGGGACACCACCGGGAACGGCGAGTAGAAGCGGTGCAGCAACGAGGACCAGCGCTCGTAGGAAGGCCCCTGCCGGAAGCCGACCGTGTGGTCCTCCAGCGTGTCCCAGCGCACGAGCAGCAGGTAGCGCGACGGCGCCTCCAGGCACCGCAGCAGTTCCAGGCCGCGGAAGCCCGGCGAGGCGGAGATCAGCTCCCGCGCCTCGCCGAACGCCCACTCGAACTCGACCTCGGAACCCGGCAGCACGTCCAGCAGGGCGTGCTCCGTGATCACAGTCGGCAGAACCTGATGTCCGAGGCCAGCACGGCCTTGGCGCCGATGGCGGCCAGCTCGTCCATCACCTTGTTCGCCTCCTTGCGCGACACCATCGCGCGCACGGCGGCCCACTCCGGGTTCGCGAGAGGGGCGACCGTCGGCGACTCCAGGCCCGGGGTGAGGGCGATGGCGTCGTCGAGGAGCGAGCGCGGGCAGTCGTAGTCGAGCATCAGGTACTGCTGCGCGAACACGACGCCCTGCAGGCGGGCCGTCAGCTGCTTCTTGGCGGCGGTCAGCTCAGTGCCGTTGCGGTGGATCAGGACCGCCTCGGACTCGCAGATCGGCTCGCCGAACGGCACCAGGTCGTGCTGGCGCAGCGTGCGGCCGGAGCCCACCACGTCGGCGATCAGGTCGGCCACGCCCAGCTGGATCGAGATCTCGACGGCGCCGTCGAGGCGGATGACCTGCGCGGTGATGCCGCGTGCCTCGAGGTCGCGGCCCACCAGCCTCGGGTAGGCGGTGGCGAGGCGCTTGCCCTCGAGGTCGGAGACCTTCCAGTCGGTGCCGCTGGGGCCCGCGTAGCGGAAGGTCGAGGCACCGAAGCCCAGCGCCAGCAGCTCCTCGACGGAGGAGCCGTTGTCGTCGGCGCCCGAGTCGGCGGCCAGGTCGCGGCCGGTGATGCCGAGGTCCAGGTCACCGGACGCCACGTAGATCGCGATGTCCTTGGGGCGCAGGAAGAAGAACTCGACCTCGTTGTTCGGGTCGAGCACGGTCAGGTCGCGCGGCTCGTGCCGCTGCCGGTAGCCGGCCTCGGTGAGCATGGCGGAGGCGCGTTCGGCGAGCGCACCCTTGTTCGGGACTGCTACGCGCAGCATGTGGGGGTCTCCGTCAGAGGTACTTGTAGACGTCTTCGAGGGTCAGGCCGCGGCCCAGCATCAGCACCTGGAGGCGGTACAGCAGCTGCGAGATCTCTTCGGCGAGCTTCTCGTCGGACTCGTACTCGGCGGCGATCCAGACCTCGCCCGCCTCCTCCAGGACCTTCTTGCCCTGCGCATGGACCCCGGCCTCGAGCGCTGCGACGGTGCCGGATCCCTCCGGCTTGGTGGCGGCTCGTCCGGTCAGCTCTGCGAACAGGGAATCGAAGGTCTTCACGACTCCACATCCTCCCATCC
Source organism: Lentzea jiangxiensis (assembly GCF_900104175.1). GTDB lineage: Bacteria > Actinomycetota > Actinomycetes > Mycobacteriales > Pseudonocardiaceae > Lentzea > Lentzea jiangxiensis. The sequence continues at coordinate 335,868 of NZ_FNIX01000005.1, read as the reverse complement.
CCCGGACCCCGGTCCACACCGCGGTCGCACCTGTCCCAGGCCGTGGACGTGATCTGTCCTGCATGAACACCCGGTAGCGTGAATTCCCGTGTCCGAATTCGCCGAGGTCCTCGCAGCGCTGCGCCGGGTGCGCGGGATCAACCCGTTCTTCGCGCTCGACGTGGGCCGTCCGGACGGCTCCTGGTCGCCGGGAACGGCGCTCCTGGAGGGCCCGGCGCTCAAGAACACCATCGACGCCATCGCGGCCCGGTACCGGGCGGAAGAACCCCGCGTCGCGGCGAGCCTGTTCTTCCTCAGCTACACCGCGCGGCTGCTCAGCCCGCTCACGGCCGCGAACCTCCCGGTCGACGTCCGGCCGGAGAACCTGTGGTGGCGGCACCACCCGGTCAACGGCCTGAGCGTCCGCATCGACGAACCACGGCTCGGCCCACCCGCCGCCGAGGCGCTGGAACCCGTGGTCGAGGCGATCCGGTCGGTCACGCCGGTGGCGCGCGGATTGTTGTGGGGCAACGCGATGTCGAACATCGCGGGTGCGCTGAAAATGGTTGTACGCGCACGGATGCTCACGGCGGAGGAAGCGGAAGAACGGGGCGAACTGCTCATGAGCGCACCGCCGTTCGAACAAGCCGGGAAATTCCTGAGCTTTCCCGGCGAAGTCGGGTTCGTGCGCAGGAGCTGCTGCCTCTACTACCGCGTCGCCGCAGGTGGGAAGTGTGGCGACTGTCCGCTCGTGAAGTGAAGAACGCAACAACTCTTATGGCCGGTTGTGCACAACCGGCCGTGGAACTTACGGTGCACGCGCCGCAGTGACGGGAAGCCGGTGTGAATCCGGCGCGGTCCTCGCCACTGTGACCGGGAAGCGATCCCCGCCGAGCACGTCACTGGTCCCGCGAGGGACTGGGAAGACGCGGGGGCAGCGTTGATCCGGGAGTCAGGAGACCGGCTGCGGCGCCGCAAGGAGAGTTGACCTTCCACGAGGTATGGAGGAGCCCGTCATGACGAGCCCCGCAGCAAGCCTGTCCGCCGTCCGCGTGCCCAAGTGGGCCTTCGCCGTCTCACTGCTCGGCCTGATCGTCACCTACCTGGTCCTGCAGGAGAACGGCCTCGCGCTCGGCGCGAGCTCGGAGCTGCTGCACGAGTTCTTCCACGACGGCCGCCACGCCCTCGGCGTTCCCTGCCACTGATCCGCTGTTCGAGCAGATGACGACGACGTACAGGTCCATCGCGCTGCGCGGGGTCGCGGCCGGCGCCGTCGCCGGCGTCGCCTCCGCGCTCGTGCAGCTCCTGGTCACCGAGATCCCGATCCGCGCCGCGCTCGCGGTCGAGGCGGCGCGGGAACCCTCCGGTGACGGCCACGGCCACTCCCACGGCGGTGAGGAGGAGCTGGTCGGCCGCGGCGCGCAGGTCGTGGGCGGCATGCTCGGCGTGGTGATCGTCGGCGTCGCGGTGGGCCTGGTGTTCGCCACCGCCTACGCGCTGTCGAAGCGCTGGTTCGCCGCCGGCACGCCGTTCACGCGCAGCTTCGCGTTCGGGGCCGCGGTCTTCGGCGCCGTGGCGCTGCTGCCGTGGCTCAAGTACCCGGCCAACCCACCCGCCGTGGGCGACCCGGAGACGGTGGACCACCGCACCGCGCTCTACCTCGGTGTGGTGGTCGCGGGCCTGGTGATCGTGTGGGGCGCGAGCCTGCTGGCCGACCGGCTGCGCGAGCAGTCGCAGCCGGTCCGCACGACCGCCGTGCTGCTCGCGGTCACCGCGGCCGTCGCGGTGGTGCTGCTGGCGTTCCCCGCGTCACCGGACACCATCCCCGCGGACATGCCGGTCGCCGTGCTGTGGCAGTTCCGCCTCAGCTCGCTCGCCCAGCTCGCCACGCTCTACGTCGGCATCGGCGTGGTGTTCGGCCTGCTGGTCGACCCGGCCACGCGCCGGGCGAAGACGCCCGCCGCAGCGCCACACCACTAGAGCCTGCGCAGCACCTCGAGGTCGACGCCGGTGAGGGAGTCGCGGAAGACCCGCCTCTGCCCCGCCGGCACCTCGACGTCGCACGGCACCACCAGCACGGTGCACCCGGCCGCCACCGCCGCCGCGACGCCCGTGGGCGAGTCCTCGACCGCCACGCACCGCGCCGGGTCGACGTCCAGCAGCCGCGCGGCCTTCAGGTACGGCTCGGGCAGCGGCTTGTTCAGGCCGTCCACCTCGTCGCCGCACACCGTCACGTCGAACAGGTCGCGGCCGATCGTGTCCAGCGCGACCTCGGTCAGCGAGCGCTCGGTGGACGTCACCAGCGCCATCGGCACGCCGGACGCGCGCACGGCCTTCAACGCCTCCTGGGCGCCCGGCCGCCAGGGCAGGCCGGCGCGGAAGACCTCCTCGGTGCGGCGCGAGATCCACGCGGCGCCGTCGGCCATGTCGGCGTCGGTCGGCTCGATGCCGACGTCGGCGAACAGCAGGCGCATGGTGGTGGGGACGTTGCTGCCGACCATGCGTTCGCGGGTCTCCGGCGACAGCACGCCGCCCAGCTTCTCCGCGTACTCGTAGAGCGGGATGTCCCACAGCTTCTCGGAGTCCAGCAGCGTGCCGTCCATGTCCCACAGGACCGCTTGCGGGTCAGACATTGAAGTACTTCGCCTCCGGGTGGTGCGCCACGAAGGCGTCGGTGGACTGTTCCGGGTGGAGCTGGAGTTCCTCGGACAGCGAGACCCCGATGCGCGCCGGGTCGAGCAGCTCGACGACGCGCCGGCGGTCCTCCATCTCCGGGCAGGCGCCGTAGCCGAACGAGTAGCGCGCACCGCGGTAGCCGAGCTTGAAGTACTCCTCGACGTCGGCGGGGTCTTCCGCGGCGACTGACCCGCCACCCGGCCACACGAGCTCCTCGCGGACGCGCTTGTGCCAGTGCTCGGCCAGCGCTTCGGTGAGCTGGACCCCCAGTCCGTGGACTTCCAGGTAGTCACGATACGCGTTCTTGCCGAACAGCTCGTTCGCGTGGTCGGCGATCGGCTGCCCCATCGTCACGAGGTGGAACGCGATGACGTCGACCTCACCGGACTCCTTCGGGCGCCAGAAGTCGGCCAGGCAGAGCCGCCGATCCCTCTTCTGGCGCGGAAAGGTGAACCGGAAGCGCTCCGGCGAGTCCGGCGAGGGCTCCTCCAGGATGATCAGGTCGTCTCCGTCGGAGACGCACGGGAAGTAGCCGTAGACGACGGCGGCGTGGGCAAGAACACCTTCCGTGGCAAGGCGTTCCATCCAGTACCGCAGGCGCGGGCGGCCCTCGGTCTCGACCAGGTCCTCATAGGACGGTCCGTTGCCGCCGCGCGTGCCCTTGAGGCCCCACTGGCCCATGAACGTCGCCCGCTCGTCCAGCAGTGCCGAGTAGTCCGCGACCGGGATGCCCTTCACGACCCGGCTGCCCCAGAACGGCGGTGCCGGGACCGGGTTGTCCGCCGCCACGCCGGAACGGCCGGTGCGCGCCTCCTCCTCGACGGTGGCCTTGCGGGCCGCGGCTAGGCGCAGCGCCCGTTCCCGGCGCGCCTTGCGTTCGGCCGCCTTCGCCCGGGCCTCCTCGTCGACCACGGGCGCCTCACCGCGTTTGGCCGCCATGACCGCGTCCATCAGCCGCAGGCCCTCGAACGCGTCGCGGGCGTAGCGGACGTCGCCGGAGTACATCTCGGTCAGGTCGTTCTCGACGTACGCACGGGTCAGCGCCGCGCCACCGAGCAGGACCGGCCACCGCGCGGCGACACCCCGGGAGTTCATCTCCTCAAGGTTCTCCTTCATGACCACCGTCGACTTGACCAGCAGGCCGGACATGCCGATCGCGTCCGCGCGGTGCTCCTGCGCGGCCTCCAGGATCGCGTTGATCGGCTGCTTGATGCCGATGTTCACGACCTCGTAGCCGTTGTTGGACAGGATGATGTCGACGAGGTTCTTGCCGATGTCGTGGACGTCGCCCTTGACGGTGGCGAGCACGATCCGGCCCTTGCCGCCGTCGTCCTCGGACCGTTCCATGTGCGGTTCGAGGTGCGCGACGGCGGTCTTCATGACCTCCGCGGACTGCAGCACGAACGGCAGCTGCATCTGGCCGGAGCCGAAGAGCTCACCGACGGTCTTCATGCCCGCGAGCAACGTGTCGTTGATGATCTGCAACGCCGGGCGCTCGTCGAGGGCGAGGTCGAGGTCGGCTTCCAGGCCGTTGCGCTCGCCGTCGACGATCCGGCGCTCCAGCCGTTCGAACAGCGGCAGCGCGGCCAGCTCCTCGGCGCGGGAGGCGGAGTTCGACTTCGTCGTGACGCCCTCGAACAGCTCCATCAGCTTCTGCAACGGGTCGTAGCCCTCGCGGCGGCGGTCGTACACGAGGTCCAGCGCGACCGCGCGCTGCTCGTCGGGGATGCGCGCCATCGGCACGATCTTGGACGCGTGCACGATCGCGGTGTCGAGGCCCGCCTGCACGCACTCGTGCAGGAACACGGAGTTCAGCACCTGGCGCGCGGCCGGGTTGAGCCCGAAGGAGACGTTGGACAGGCCCAGCGTCGTCTGCACGTCCGGGTAGCGGCGCTTGAGCTCGCGGATCGCCTCGATCGTCTCGACCGCGTCGCGGCGGACCTCCTCCTGGCCGGTGGAGATCGGGAACGTCAGGCAGTCGACGATGATGTCGCCGACCCGCATGCCCCAGTTCTCCGTGAGGTCCTCGATCAGCCGGACGGCGACGCGGACCTTCCACTCGGCGGTGCGGGCCTGGCCCTCCTCGTCGATGCACAGCGCCACGACCGCGGCACCGTGCTCCGAGGCGAGCCGCATGATCTTCTGGAACCGCGAGTCGGGACCGTCGCCGTCCTCGTAGTTGACCGAGTTGACCGCCGACCGGCCGCCGAGGCACTCCAGACCGGCCCGCAGCACCGCGGGCTCGGTCGAGTCGAGCACGATCGGCAACGTCGACGCCGTGGCCAGGCGCGAGGCCAGCGCCCGCATGTCCGCCTCGCCGTCGCGGCCGACGTAGTCGACGCAGAGGTCGACCAGGTGGGCGCCCTCGCGCGTCTGGTCGCGCGCGATCTCGACGCAGTCCTCCCACTTCTCCGCGAGCATCGCCTCGCGGAACGCCTTGGAGCCGTTGGCGTTGGTGCGCTCGCCGATCATCAGCACCGAGGCGTCCTGCTTGAACGGGACGGCCTGGTACAAGGAGGACACACCGGGCTCGGGACGCGGGCGGCGCGGCGTGGGTCCCAGGTCCTTCACCGCTTCCGCGACCTGGCGCAGGTGCTCGGCGGTCGTGCCGCAGCAGCCGCCGACCAGGCGTGTGCCGAACTCCCGCACGAACCCCGCGAGCGCCTGGGCCAGCTCCTCCGGCGAGAGCGGGTAGACCGCGCCGTTCGGGCCGAGCTCGGGCAGTCCGGCGTTCGGCATCACCGACAGCGGGATGCGCGCGTGCTTGGCGAGCGTGCGCAGGTGCTCGCTCATCTCGGCGGGGCCGGTGGCGCAGTTGAGGCCGATGAGGTCGATCCCCAGCGGTTCCAGGGCGGTCAGCGCGGCGCCGATCTCCGTGCCGAGCAGCATCGTGCCGGTCGTCTCGACGGTCACCTGGGCGATGACCGGGACCCGGCGGCCCTCCGCGGTCATCGCGCGCCGGGCGCCGATCACGGACGCCTTGGTCTGCAACAGGTCCTGCGAGGTCTCGACGATGATCGCGTCCACGCCACCGGCGAGCAAGCCCTTGCACTGCTGCTCGTAGGCGTCGCGCAACGTCGCGTAGGGCGCGTGGCCGAGCGTCGGCAGCTTGGTGCCGGGACCGACCGACCCGAGCACGAACCTCGGCTGCCCCGGGCCGCTGAACTCGTCCGCCACCTCGCGCGCCAGGGCGGCACCGCGTTCGGACAGGTGGAAGATCTGGTCCGCGATGTCGTACTCGGCCAGGTTCGCGAGGTTCGCGCCGAACGTGTTGGTCTCCACGGCGTCGACGCCGACCTCGAGATAGCCGCGGTGCACGGCCTTCACGACGTCCGGCCTCGTGACGTTCAAGATCTCGTTGCAGCCCTCCAGACCGCGGAAGTCGTCGAGGGAGAGATCCGCGGCCTGGAGCATCGTGCCCATGGCGCCGTCGGCGACGACAACGCGGTTGACCAGCGCTTCCAGCAACGGCGACTCTCCGTGATCACGCATGGGCCAAGCCTACGATGACTTGGGCGGGGGAGGCCGTAGTCTGGCGCCGTGAACGATCCGTCCCAGGAATCCCCGACCCCCTCGAACCCGCGCAAACCGCTCACGGCTCCGATCATGGTCTGCGCGTTCGAAGGGTGGAACGACGCCGGCGACGCCGCCAGCACCGCGATCGAGCACCTCCAACTCACCTGGGACGCCACCCCGCTCGCCGAGATCGACCCGGACGACTACTACGACTTCCAGGTGACCCGCCCGACGGTCCGCATGGTGGACGGCGTCACCCGCAGGGTCGACTGGCCGACGACGCGGCTGTCGGTGTGCAGGCCTCCCGGGTCCGACGTGGACGTGATCCTGGTGCACGGCATCGAGCCGAACATGAGGTGGCGCAAGTTCGCCGCCGAACTGCTCGGCCACATCGACGCGCTCGGGGTGACGACGGTGGTGACGCTGGGCGCCCTGCTGATGGACACGCCCCACACGCGTCCGGTCCCGGTCACCGGCACGGCCTACGACGCGGACGCCGCCGAGAAGTTCGGTCTGGAGCACTCGAAGTACGAGGGCCCGACCGGCATCGTCGGCGTGTTCCAGGACGCGTGCGTGCAGGCGGGCATCCCGGCGATCTCGTTCTGGGCCGCGGTGCCGCACTACGTCTCGCAGCCGCCCTCCCCCAAGGCCACCCTGGCCCTGCTGCACCGGGTGGAGGAGGTGCTCGACATCGAGGTCCCGCTCGGCGCGCTGCCGGAGCAGGCCGAGGAGTGGGAGCGCACGGTCTCCGAGATGGCCGACGAGGACGAGGACGTGCGCAACTACGTGCGCGCCCTGGAGGAGCGCGGCGACGCGGCCATGCAGATCACCGAGGCGTCCGGCGACGACATCGCCGCGGAGTTCGAGCGCTACCTGCGCCGCCGCGGCCGCGGTCCCGGCTGGCCGTCGACCGGTCCTCGCTGAGCCTCCCCGAAAACTTAGGGATACGAAACACTTTTGCGCGCTCTCCGCCGCTCACCCCAATAGGGTGGGCGCGGAGGTGTCCGTGGGACGGTTGGCACGTGCCGGGCTGTACGCCGGGGCCCTGATCGGACCGTTCGGGGGTGCGGTCACCACGTCGATCCTGCCCGAGATCGGTGCCGGCTTCGGCCGGTCAGCCGGTTCCGCGGCCTCGACGCTGACGTTCTACCTCGTGCCGTTCGCCGTGCTGATGCTGGCTTCCGGCACGCTCGCGCAACGCTGGGGTCCACAACGGACTGTCCGGATCGCGTACGTCGCCTACGCCGTCACGTCCGCTTTGGCCGCTTCCTCCTGGACCTTCGAGGTGCTGCTGGCCTCGCGCGCGTTGCAGGGCGCGGCGAACTCGTTCACGACGCCGGTGCTGCTCGCGGTGATCGCCGCCTCGACGCCGAAGGAGAAGCTCGGCCGCGCGCTGGGGCTCTTCGGCGCGATGCAGGCGGCCGGGCAGACCTCCGCCCCGCTCGTCGGCGGGCTCGCGGCCGAGGTCGACTGGCGGCTCGCGTTCGTGGTGATCGCGGTCGTGGCCGTGGCGCTGGCGGTCCTGGGCGTGCCGCGGACCGACGCCGAGCCGGAGCGCGACGCGAGCCTGCGCAGCGCCTTCGTCCCGAGCACGTTGTGGCCGGCGCTCATCGGGTTCATCGGCTGGGGCTGCCTCGGCGGCCTGTCGTTCCTGGTGGCGTTCCGGCTCGACGACGTCTTCGGGCTCGGCGCGGGCCAGCGCGGTGTGCTGCTGACGGGCTTCGGCGTCGTCGGCTTCCTCACCGCGCGGCACGTCGGCAGGGCGATCGACCGGTTCGGCGCCACGACCACCGTCGTCGTCGGCGCGACGCTCGGCGCGGGCCTGGTCGCGGCGGCCGGCACCTCGCCCCTGGCCGCGGTGGTGGTCCTCGCGTGGGCCCTGACCGGCGCGGCCGCCCAGGGCGTGCTGGTGAGCATCAACGCGCTGGTGCTGACCGGCGACAGCGCCAACAGGGGCGGCAGCGTCAGCGTCGTGCAGTCACTGCGCTTCATGGGCGCCGCCGCGGCCCCGCTGGCGTTCGTCCCGCTCTACCAGGCGCACCCGCTGCTGGGGTTCCTGGTCCCGGCGGGACTGCTGCTCACCATCCCCGCGATCGTCACGTTGTCAGGTCGCGGCGCCGGAACCCGGCGAACCCCGCGACGAGGAGGAGCACCGCGACCGCGGTGAGCCACGCGAGCGGCCCGAAGGTGATGTCCGGGTACTTCGGGACGTGCGTGAACGGCGAGACGTCGAGGACCCACTGGTCGAGGCCCAGGGTCGGCCCCAGCAGCGTGAGCACCAGCGACACCGACACCACCGCCCAGCTCACGCCCGTGAGCCGCGGGAACACCCCGAACAGCAGCAGCGCCACGCCGGCGAGGACCCAGGCCGCGGGCAGCTGGACCAGCGCCGCGCCCAGCATCCGCGGCAGGACCGCGCCCAGGTCGTCGATCTGCAGGCCGTGGACCAGCCCCAGGCCGAGCCCCGCCGACGCCAGCACGACCGCGCCGCCCACCAGGGCGAACACCGCGTGTGAGGCGACCCAGCCCCAGCGCGAGACCGGCGTGGCGAGGACCGGCTCCGCGCGGAACGACGTCTCCTCCGAACGCAGCCGCAGCAGCGCCTGCACGAGGTAGATCGACGAGATCAGTCCCAGCAGCTGCGTGACGGTCGCGAAGAACGCGTCCACCATCGCGTCGGCACCGCCGATCCGCTGCACGACCTGGCCGAGCGCCGGGTTGTCCCGCACCATCTGCCCGACCGCCTGCGCCACGCTGCCGTAGATCACGCCGACGCCGAACAGCGCGGTGGACCAGCCGATGAGCGACCCCTTCTGCAACCTCCAGGCCAGCCCGGACGGGCTGCCGATCGAGCCCCGCGCAGGCCCGGGGCGTGCCGCGAACAGGCCGAGACCGACGTCGCGGCGCGTCACGACGTACGCGGAGACGCCGACGAGCCCCGCGAACGCCACCAGCGGGATCAGCAGCACCCAGAACCTGTCGTCGCCGAAGGACCGCACCTGCTCGGTCCAGCCGATCGGCGAGAACCAGGTGAGCCACCGCGGCCCCGACTCCCCCGCCGCGTCGCCCGCGGCCCGCAGCAGGTAGGTGACGCCGAGGAACCCGCCCGCGACCGCGTTCGACACGCGCGAGTTCTCCGACAGCTGCGCGGTGAACGCGCTGACACCGGTGAAGACCAGTCCGACGCTCGCCGTGGAGAGCCCGAACGCGAACGCGCCCGCCGGGGCGAGGTCCGCGCCGATCAGCGCCAGCGCCTGCAGCAGCCCGATCAGCAGGCTGGTGCCGCCCGCCACGACCACGGCCGCGGCCAGGGGCGCGTGCCGACCGACGACGGTGGCGCTGATGAGTTCCGTGCGGCCCGCTTCTTCTTCTGCGCGCGTGTGCCGCGTGACGACCAGCATCGCCATGACGGCGATGAACAGGCCGGAGAAGACGCCCCAGCGCCAGACGACCAGGCCGCCGAGCGACGACCAGTCGTGCAGCGGGCCGAGCATCGCGAGGAACGCCGAGTTCGCGTTGGCGGTGAGGCCGAGCAGCGCCCGCGACTCCTGCGACCCGTACAGCTCCTCGAGCGCCGTCGTCGTGGAGTAGGTGACGCCCACCAGGAACAGGACCCAGACGGGGAGCAGGACGCGGTCCCGGCGCAGTGCGAGGCGGACCAGCTGCCAGGTGCCGATCATTTCGCGTCCTCGTAGTGGCGCAGGAACAGCTCCTCCAGCGTGGGCGGCTGCGAGGTCAGCGTGCGCACGCCCGACGCCACCAGCTGCTTGAGCACGGGGTCGAGCTCGTCCGAGTCGACCTCGAACCTGACGCGGTTGCCCTCGACGACGAGGTCGTGGACGCCGGTGAGGCCCGCGAGGCCGTCGGGCGGGCCCGCGAGCTCGGCGGAGATCGACGTGCGGGTGAGGTGCCGCAGGTCGGCGAGCGTGCCGGTCTCGACGACGTGGCCACCCCGGATGATGCTCACCCTGTCGCACAGGGCCTCGACCTCGGCGAGGATGTGGCTGGAGAGCAGCACCGTGCGGCCGCGCTCGCGCTCGTGGTTGACGCAGTCCTGGAAGACGGCCTCCATCAACGGGTCGAGACCCGAGGTGGGCTCGTCGAGGATCAGCAGCTCGACGTCGCTCGCCAGGGCGGCGACCAGCGCGACCTTCTGCCGGTTGCCCTTGGAGTAGGTGCGGCCCTTCTTGCGCGGGTCCAGCTCGAAGCGCTCCAGGAGCTCCTCGCGGCGGACCCTGTCCACGCCGCCGCGGAGCCGTCCGAGCAGGTCGATGACTTCGCCGCCGGTCAGGTTGGGCCAGAGGTTCACGTCGCCGGGGACGTAGGCGAGCCGGCGGTGCAGCGCCGCGGTGTCCTTCCACGGGTCGCCGCCGAGCAGCCGCGCGGTGCCGGAGTCGGCACGCAGCAGGCCGAGGAGGATCCGGATCGTCGTCGACTTGCCGGCACCGTTCGGGCCGAGGAAGCCGTGCACCTCACCGGTCTGGACGTCCAGGGTGAGATCGTCCAGCGCACGCGTCGGGCCGAAGGTCTTCACCAGGCCCGACACGGATATCGCAGATGTCATGGCCGGTAAGCTACGCTTCTTTCACAACTTCGTGAAGCTCGTAAATTTTGCCCGATCAGCTGACGAAAGGGATGATGCGGCCGTGACGAGTGCTACACAGCGTGACCAGCAGGCGGTGAACCAGTTCGTCGAGCGGTTCGGCGGAATCCTGGCGGACACCGGCATGGCGCGCATGCCGGCTCGGATCCTCGCGGCGCTGCTGACGACGGACTCCGGGCGGCTCACCGCGGCCGAGATCGCCGACGTGCTGCAGATCAGCCCGGCGGCGGTGTCGGGCGCGGTGCGCTACCTGACCACGGTGCAGGTCGTGAGCCGCGAACGGGAGCCGGGGTCACGCCGCGACGTCTACCGGATGCGCGACAACGTCTGGTACGAGTCGACGTTCCGCAAGGACCAGATGCTGGGGATGATCGACGAGGTGCTCGCCGAGGGGGTCGCCGCGCTGGGCGCGGGCACCGAGGCCGGGGCCCGCCTGGACGAGACGCGCGAGTTCTTCCGGTTCGTGCACTCCGAGCTCGGGTCGCTGCTCGACCGGTGGCGGACGCACCGGGAGAAGTGGCTGGAGGAGCGGAAGTCCTGACGGCGTCGTCGGAGGCATCGTCACGAGACGCGACGAGGGGGAGCTTTCGCCGTTGAAAGCTCCCCCTCGCCAGTCTCGGCGACCTCAGCCCGTGACGAGCTTCAGGTTGTACGCCGAGAGGATCTCGTTGACCGGCTGGAAGTAGGTCGTGCCGCCGCTGCTGCAGTCGCCGGAGCCACCCGAGGTGACGCCCTGCGCCTGCGTGCCGCTGACCCACGAGCCACCCGAGTCACCGGGCTCCGCGCACACGTTCGTGCGCGTGAGGCCGCTGACCGCGCCCTCCTGGTAGTTCACCGTCTGGGCCTTGGCCTGGACCTCGCCGCAGTGCCAGCCCGTGGTCGAACCGGAACGGCAGATGGACGCGCCGACCGCGGACTCGGTGTTGCCGGACACGACGACGTCGGCGCCGCCGTAGTGGTTCACCTTGGCCGTGGGCGTCCACGAGGCGTTCGCCCTGACCCAGCCGTAGTCGTTGCCCGGGAAGGACGAGCCCTCGAACGCGCCCAGCGCGGTGCGGTCGGCGCCCGCCACGGAGTCACCCGGCGAACCGCAGTGACCGGCGGTCACGAACCCGCCCTGCACCGCGAAGCCGACCGAGCACCGTCCGGCGTTGTTGATGTAGTAGGCGTCACCACCGCGGATGTCCTTGAACAGCCGCGGAGCCTCGTCGGTCTCGACGACCTTCGCGACGGCGCCCGCCTTCTCCACCAACGGCTTGGCCGCGTCGGCCTGGCCGCGCCTGACGGTGATCGTCACGGCGTTGGCCTTGGTGTCGACGTACCAGCCGGTGACCTCGGAAGGGGCCGGCGAGGCGTCCAGCTCGGCCTTGGCCGCGTCGAGGTCGCTCGCCCTGTGCGCGACCGTCCGGGGCTCCGCGCCGAGCCGGCGCAGCCGATCGGTCTTGCCCGCGTCGGTCACGCCCACGACGAGCTTGCCGGACGACGCGTCGAACCACGCCCCTCCGAAGCTCTCGCCGGCGAAACCCTCCACGACCCGCTGCAGGGCCGCGGCCGCGCTCTCCTGGCGCAGCCTCTCCACCGCCTGCCCGGCGTCGAGCCCGAGGTCGCGCTGCATCGCGGCGAGCAGTTCGGCCGACGGTTGCGGCGCGGCGACGGCGACAGGGGATGCCGTGGCCGCGAGTGCACCCGTCAGCACGGCCACAGCCGCGACAGCCATGCGCTTCATAGGCAGTTCTCCTTGATCTTCGGTTTTTCCGCAGGGCCGGTGTAACGCCGGACCGGGCAACCGCGATGAGGAGATCAGCTGTGCTGCAACACAGCTCGCACGACACCGGATGACAGGCGTCCCCAGGCGGTCGAACTGCCCGATCAGTTCGTTCCTCCGTCTGGGCGACGCTATGTCGCGCTGTCTACCGGCCGGTAGGGCCGATCGAGGGGTGGACCTCTCGGCGTTCGAGTTGATATAGGGAATCGAAATGCGTCCTCTCAGTCTATTTCCGTGACTCAGAGCGACCATTTGTATTGACACGAAACGACAAATCTGTCAACAGTTCGCACTCGACGGCGTATCCCTCTGACCTGCGGTTTAGGTCTAGCGTGCAGTTCACCCTGTTCCCTGCACGAGGGAGAACCCTGCAATGCGAAGAGTCTTGGGTACGGGACTCACGGCCGCCGCCACCCTGTGTTTGGCCGCCGCCGTGGTTCCAGCCGCATCTGCTCAAGAAAACGTGGGGACGATTCTCGGCGCCGACCGCGCCAAGGTCGTGAAGGACAGCTACATCGTCTCGCTCAAGGCCGGAACGGCGTCGAGGGCCGCCGCTCCGGAGCTCGCGGGACGCTACGGCGGCCAGGTCGGCAAGATCTGGCAGCACGCGCTCAACGGCTTCTCGGTGAAGATGACGGCCAAGCAGGCCGCCCGCCTCGCCGCGGACCCGAAGGTCGCGTTCGTCGAGCAGGACGCCGAGGTGAGCCTCCTCGACGTCCAGCAGAACCCGCCGTCGTGGGGTCTCGACCGCAGCGACCAGCGCGACCTGCCGCTGAGCAACAGCTACCAGTACGACACGACCGCCTCGAACGTGACGGCGTACATCGTCGACACCGGTGTGCGCACCACGCACCAGACGTTCGGCGGCCGCGCCACCTGGGGCGCCAACACCTCCGGCGACGGCAACAACAGCGACTGCAACGGCCACGGCACGCACGTCGCCGGCACCGTCGCGGGTGCCGAGTACGGCATCGCGAAGGCCGCCAAGGTCGTCGCGGTGAAGGTGCTCAACTGCCAGGGCTCGGGCACCATCCAGGGCGTCGTCGACGGCGTCAACTGGGTGACCGCGAACGCGGTGAAGCCCGCCGTGGCGAACATGTCCCTCGGTGGCGGCGCCGCGGCCGCCCTGGACACCGCCGTCCGCAACTCGGTCGCGTCCGGCGTGACCTACGCCGTCGCGTCCGGCAACTCGAACACCGACGCCTGCTCGTCGTCCCCGGCCCGCGTGGCCGAGGCGATCACCGTCAACGCGTCGACCAACACCGACGCGCGCGCCTCGTTCTCCAACTACGGCACCTGCACGGACATCTTCGCGCCGGGCCAGAACATCGTGTCGGCGTGGCACACCAGCGACACCGCCACGAACAACATCTCCGGCACCTCGATGGCGTCGCCGCACGTCGCGGGTGGCGCGGCCCTGTGGCTCGCCACGCACCCGACCGACAGCCCCGCCGCCGTCTGGGCGGGCCTGAACGGCGCGTCGACCCCCAACAAGATCACCAACCCCGGCACCGGCTCCCCGAACAAGCTGCTCTACACCCTCTTCGGTGGCGTGCAGCCGGGCAACCCGTCGGTCACGAACCCCGGCACGCAGACCTCCACGGTCGGCACGCCGGTGTCGCTGCAGCTCTCGGCCTCCGGCGGCACCCCGCCGTACACCTGGTCCGTGAGCGGCCTCCCGGCCGGCCTGACGGCGAACGCCTCCGGCGCGATCTCCGGCACCCCGACCACGGCGGGCACCTCCACGGTGACCGCGACCGTCACCGACTCGGCCGGCAAGACCGGCACGGCGACGTTCTCGTGGGTCGTCAACGCGGTCGGCGGCAGCTGTGACGCCCGCACCAACTCCACCCCGGTCGCCATCGGCGACCTGTCGACCGTGAACAGCACGATCGTCGTCTCCGGCTGCTCGGGCAACGCCTCGGCCACGGCGTCGATCAAGGTCTCGATCACGCACACCTACAAGGGCGACCTCGTGGTGGACCTGGTCGCGCCCGACGGCACGGCCTACAACCTGCACAACCGCTCCGGCGGCTCGGCCGACAACATCAACGAGACCTTCACCCGCGACCTCTCGGGTGAGGCGGCCAACGGCACCTGGACGCTGCGCGTGCGCGACGCGGCGCTCCTCGACACCGGCACGCTGAACAACTGGACGCTTGACGTCTGATCGCTCCACCGCTGAACGAACCGCCCCCGGTGCTTCCGGGGGGCTTCCAGAGGTCGTCGCAACACAAGTGGCTAGCTGGCGTCGGCCGGCAGCTTGGCGAGACGCTCGGCTGGGGTATCCCAGTCGAGCGTTTTGCGTGGGCGGCCGTTGAGCTGGATTGCGATCGCGTCATGACGCGGCGGCCGTTGCCGCGCAGGATGTTCCCCGACGTCGCCGAGTCGCGGTGGCGGTCCGCGCTGGTGCGGCGGCGGCACCGCGAGGTGCTCGCCGACCGCGCGCTGGTCGACCGGGTGTGGGAGCGGTGGATCAACGCCGAGTCGCTCGTGCCGACCACCGCCGAGGCCGAGGACTGGATCGTGGTGTTCGGCCAGATCCGCGCGCTGCACCGGCAACTCCGCAAGGCCACACCGCCGCAGTTCCACACCATCGCGCACATCCAGCACCAGTTGGTGGCGGCGGTCGACCCCGAGGTGGTCATCCCGCAGGCCGTGGCGGTGGCCGCCCGGAAGGCGGCCACCAGCGCGAATCCCTAGAGCTCCACTCCCAGCAGCGCGTCCACGGCCGTGCGGATCTGCGACGGCCCGTGCTTGTCCGAACCGCCGTGCGCCAGCGCCTCGTCGGCCCACGCGTCGACGGCCGCCAGGGCGCGCGGCGTGTCGAGGTCGTTGCCCAGGTGGTCGCGCAGCCGCGTCACGGTGTCCACAGCGGACGGTCCGGACGGCAGCTCCGCGGCGCGGCGCCAGCGGGCGAGGCGGGTCAGTGCCTCGTCGAGCAGGGCCTGGGTCCACGGGCGGTCGGCGCGGTAGTGGCCCGCCAGCAGGGCGAGGCGGATGCCGTTCGGGTCGACCTTCTCGGCGCGCAGCTTCGAGACGAAGACCAGGTTGCCGCGCGACTTCGACATCTTCTCGCCGTCGAGGCCGATCATGCCCGCGTGCACGTAGTGGCGCGCGAACGGGTGCTGGCCGGTCTGGGCCTCGGCGTGCGCGGCCGAGTACTCGTGGTGCGGGTAGATCAGGTCGGAGCCGCCGCCCTGCACGTCGAAGCCGGTGCCGAGGCGGTTGTGGGCGATGGCGCTGCACTCGATGTGCCAGCCGGGGCGGCCCTCGCCCAGCTCGGACGGCCACGACGGTTCGCCGTCGCGCTTCATGCGCCACAGCAGGGCGTCGAGCGGGTGGCGCTTGCCGGGGCGGTCGGGGTCGCCGCCGCGTTCGCCGAACAACCGGAGCATGGTCTCCTCCGAGTAGTTCGACTCGTAGCCGAACCGCCCGGTGGCGTTGTGCTCGAAGTAGATGTCGGGGTGCTCGGGGTCGTCCACGCGGTAGGCGTGACCGTCGGCCAGGAGCTTCGCGACGACCTCGACGATCTCCGGGATCGCCTCGACGATGCCCACGTAGTCCTGCGGCGGCAGGACGCGCAGCGCCTCCATGTCCTCGCGGAACAGGGCCGTCTCGCGCATGGCGAGCACCACCCAGTCGTCCTTGTCCCGCAGTGCCCGCTCCAGCAGCGGGTCGTCGACGTCGGTGACGTTCTGCACGTAGTGCACGTTGTGGCCGTTGTCGAGCCACACGCGTTGCACGAGGTCGAACGCGAGGTAGGTCGCGGCGTGGCCGAGGTGAGTCGCGTCGTACGGCGTGATGCCGCAGACGTACAACCTGGCGGTGTCTCCTGGAGCCGTGGGGCGCACCTCGCCCGTAGCCGTGTCGAACAGCCGCAGCGGGCGGGGGTCCCCCGGAACCCGCGGCACAGGAATCGATGACCAGGTTTGCATGCTTCCGACATTAACGCGTGCCGCCGAGTGGAGGGCACCTCCCGGTTGTTGGAACCACCACTCCGGTCGGGGCGGGGCTGAGTGCCCGGACCCCGGGACCGCCGGCCTCCGCGGCGGTGACGACCGACTGCCGCCCCGGACGGGCGGAGACGGTCCCGAGCTGCTGAAAATTGTCGGACCCTAGGCGTACCGTTGCAGGTCAAGGGCATTCGCCGGGGAAAGGCGGGTCTCATGGTCTTCTTCGAGATCCTCGGCGGCATCGTCGTGCTCGGGGGCATCGGCCTCGCGACGAGCGCCAGGGTGATCAAGCAGTTCGAACAGGGGCTGGTGTTCCGGTTCGGCAAGCTCCAGCAGGCCGTGCGCGGGCCGGGGCTGACGATGCTCGTTCCCGGGGTGGACCAGCTCCGGAAGGTCAACATGCAGATCGTCACGCTGCCCGTGCCGGCGCAGGACGGCATCACGCGCGACAACGTCACCGTGCGCGTCGACGCCGTCGTGTACTTCAAGGTGCAGGACCCGGCGAAAGCCGTCATCAGCGTCGAGGACTACCGGTTCGCGATGCTGCAGGTGGCGCAGACGTCGCTGCGGTCGATCATCGGCAAGAGCGAGCTCGACGACCTGCTGTCCAACCGCGAGCGCCTCAACCAGGGCCTGGAGCTGATGATCGACACCCCCGCGATCGCGTGGGGCATCGACATCGACCGGGTCGAGATCAAGGACGTGGCGCTGCCGGAGAGCATGAAGCGCTCGATGTCGCGGCAGGCGGAGGCCGAACGCGAGCGGCGGGCACGCATCATCACCGCGGACGGCGAGTTGCAGGCGTCCAAGAAGCTTTCGGAGGCAGCCGGGACGATGGAGGAGACGCCCGGCGCGCTGCAGCTTCGGCTGCTGCAGACCATCGTGGAGGTGGCGGCGGAGAAGAACTCGACGCTGGTGCTGCCGTTCCCCGTGGAGCTGCTGAGGTTCCTGGAGAAGAACACGAACGTGGAGCTGCCCGAGGACACGAAGGACTCGTCCATGTGAGTTAACCGGAGTAACGCCCCTCGCGCGCGGACGACGTGTGGACAGGGGGTAGTGGCGCATGCGGGAAAGGGTCAGGAACAGGTTCGTCGGCATCGGTGTCGGCTCCTACGAGTCGGTGCAGCCGCTGCAGCACGCCGTGAGCGACGTGCGGGAGCTGCACGCCCTGCTCAAGGGCTACGACGGCGACCCGCTGGCCGACCCGACCGAGGCCGAGGTCCGCGCGCAGCTGAAAGACCTGCAGGCGGCACCGCAGGACGGCGGCGCGCTCGTGGCGCTGTGGAGCGGGCACGCGATCCCCGCGGCGAGCAACCTCCGGCTCCTGGCCAAGGACAACACCGGCAACTTCGACGGCATCACGCTGCACGACTTCGCGCTGTCGTGCGCCGCCTCGGGGGCACGGCAGGTTCTCATCATCATCGACGCCTGCTACTCCGGCACGCAGCTCGACGAGGCCGTCCGGACGATCGCGGAGATCCAGAGCGAGCTCCTGACGGGTCAGGTGCACTGGGCAGGCGTGCTCGTGTCGTGCTCCGACATCGAAACGGCCCGTGACGGCCTGTTCGGCGGGAAGTTGCGCAAGCTGCTGCGTGCGGGGCCTACGGCCGATGAGGACGCACGGCGGTGGAGCGACCGCACGGCGTTCGTCGATGGCAGCGCGGTCGGGATGGCGCTGCTGAACGCGTGGGACAGCGACGTCCAACGGCCGCGTTTCATGCAGTACGGCTCCGCACAGCCGATGCTGCCGAATCCGCTCTACGCCGCGAACACGGTGGTGAAGCACCTCTTGCTCGCGGCACGTGGTGGCGACTCGACGTCCGGCCGGTCGTGGTTCACCGGCCGCACCGCCGAGGTCGACAAGGTCGTGAGCTGGGTGCGGTCCGGCGTCCCCGGCCTGCGGGTGGTCACCGGGTCGCCGGGCACCGGCAAGTCCGCGGTCGTCGGCCGGGTCGTCAGCCTGTCCAACCCAGCCGAGCGCGACCTGCTGCTGACGACCGGGCCGCCGTTCCGGCACGCCGACCCCGGTCCCGACTCGGTGGACGCGGCCGTGCACGCCCGCGCGATGGACGCCGACCGCGTGGCCGACCTGCTCAGCCGCCAACTCGTCGCCGCGGGCCTGGTCGCCGCGCCGGAGGGGCCGCGGCGGGGTGCCGCGGAGCTGGTGGGCGTCGTCAGCGCGTTGCCGTCGCCGCCGGTGCTCGTCGTGGACGGCCTGGACGAGGCGCGCGGGGAGTCGTTCTCGATCGCCACCTCGCTGCTGACCAAGCTCGCGGCCTGCGCGGTCGTGATCGTCTCGACGCGCCAGGCCCAGCGGGTCGCGGGCGGCGCTCCCCTGCTGACCGAGCTGTCGCCGGTCGAGGTGCTCGACCTCGACGAGGCCGGCAGCGAGACCGACGTCCGCGAGTACGTCCTGGCACGCCTGGGCGCCGGCGCCGCGAAGTCCACTGTGGACGAGCTGGCGGAGCTGCCGTTCCTCACCGCGTGGATGATCACCGACCAGGTGCTGGCGGACGGCGGCGCCGACCTGAAGCTGTCGCTGGACGCGGCGTTCGAACGCGAGCTCTCGAAGGTTCCATCGGCACGTGCGCTGCTGACGGCGCTGACGTGGAGCTACGGCGCCGGATTCCCCGAAGCGGAGTGGATCGCGGTCGCACGGGCGTTGGCGGGGCAGGACTTCACGCGGGACGACATCACCGCGGTGCTCACCGAGCTGGGCCGTCACGTCGTGCAGGACGGCGAGGAGGGCACGGCGGTCTTCAAGCTGACGCACCAGACGTTCGCGGACCACCTGCGGCCGCCGTTCGCGCCGAGCCGGGACGAGGTTTTCGCACCGGACGCCGAGAAGGTCGCATGTGCGCTCATCGAACTGTACCGGCAGCGCATCGAGGCCGGAGTGCCGCCGAACGTGCCGGGCTACCTGTGGAAGTACGCGTGGCGGCACTGCGGACACGCGGGCACACGGGCGTTGGACGGGCTGCGCGCTCTCGCGGTGACGAATCGGATGTTGTTGCCGGACATCGCTCTCGCGGCTACGACGGCGGCGAACGAGCTGATGCACTGGGGTCGTGGCGATGAAGCCATTCCGCCGTTGGAGGAGGCGGCCGACCACTTCCGCGCCCTGGTGCCGGAACTGCGGATGTACCTGGCGGACCTGGCGTTCGTGCTGAACAAGCTCGGCCGGCGGTTCCGCGAGGCGGGACGGCTCCAGCAGGCCGTGGGGCCCGCCGAGGAGGCCGCGGTGCGCTACCGGGAGCTGGTGGCGGCGACCCCGACGACGGCGGAAAGCCTGACGCACAAACGGCTGGCGCAACGCATCGCCAAAACGACGACGCACGGCGGTGACAACCCGACGTACGCGGCGCACCTCAGCGGTGCGTTGGTGGACCTGAGCGATACGTACGCGATGCTCGGGCGTAGGCGAGATGCGTTGTCCACGGCTCGTGATGCCGTCGCGGCCGTTGAGTCCGATGCTCCCCTTGCGCGCGCGATGACGTGTCTTGCCGCGCGGTGCAGCGAGTCCGGGCTCCGGTACGAGGCCATGCACCGGTCGAGGCAGGCAGTCGAGCTCTTCTGGACGCTCGCGCAGACGAACCCGGTGTTCCTCGCGGACCTCGTCAGCGCGCTGGTCGAGCTGAGCCGCGACTACCTGGCGCTCGGCAGGCTCGCCGACGCCGACGGCGCGACCGGGCAGGCCGCGGAGATCAGCGGCACGCTCGGCAGGCACGCGGCGTTCCGCCCGCAGCTCGCCGACGCGGCCCTGAGCCTGAGCGTCGCCCACAGCATGGCCGGCCGGACCGACGCGGCCCTGACCGCCGCCCGGCAGGCCGCCACCCTCGCCGAGGGCCAGCGGCTCCACGCCCAGGCCCTGCACAACCTGATGCGCCGCCAGCGCGACGCGGACAAGCCCTCCGAGGCGCTGGAGACCGGCGAGAAGACCATCGAGGTCTGCCTGCTGCCCGAGAACGCCGACCGCCTCTCGACGCTGGCAGCGGCGTTGTTCACCCTCGACACGCTCTGCGCCGGCCTCGGGCAGCCCGAAACCGTCGAGAGGGCCTGGGAGCGGGTGACCGCGCGGTTCACCGGCCCGCACCTCGCCACGCTGCTGATGCTGCGGGCGGCGGCCACGTCGGCGGGTGATCCGGCGGCGGCGAAGTGGCTCTGCCAGGCGCTGGCGCACGTCGGCCAGTCGCGGCAGACGATCCACGACGTGCACGACATCGCGCGCCGCCACTACGACTCGGGTCCGTGGCCGTGGGACACGACGCCGGACTGGCTGACGGTCGACCGGACGTTGCTGCGGACCGCCCGCGCCTGGGTGTTCGCGCGCTCGTACGCCGAGGAGTGCGCGGTCCTGCTGCGCCACCCCGAGCTGTTGTCCGCCGACGCCGACGTCGCGGTGACGGAGGCGTTGTACGGCACGAGCCTGATCGAGGCCCAGGCCATCCAGTCGCGGCGGGCCACCGCGCGGCAGAAGGGCGTCGAGCTCGCCTACCGGCCGTGGCTGCTCGCCAGCCTCGCGGACGAGTTCGTCGACGCCACCCCCGCCCGCCGCCGCGAGCTGCTCGCCACGCGGCGGGCCGAGCTGCTGGACAAGGAAGTCCTCAAGAACGTCCGCGACAACCGCCCCGTGCACGCGTTGCTGCTGCTGGCCGGGCAGGACGCCGACGTGCTCGACCGCGTGCTGGACGCCGTGCAGGACCCCGCCCGCGCCACGGAGGTCCTGCGCGAGCTGGCGGCGTCCGCGTCACCTCAGGCACTGACCCAGGCCGTGACGGCGTTGGAGCCGCACGCGCTGGCCGCGCTTTACAAGGCGGTCGCGCGCGCTCGCGCCGGTGACGAACGGCTGGCGTTGCCCGTGCCGGACCAGCGCCTCGCGTGGATCCGCGAGCTGACCCACCTGGTGCCCGCGAACCTCGCACTGCTTACCCTCATCCGCAAGCTCGCCGAGGAGTCCTGATGAGCGATCTGGTCGTCGTCCTGCCCGGCATTCTCGGCAGCACGCTCCGCAACGCCGACGGCATGGTGTGGGAGGTGTCGCCCAAGGCCGCGTTGCGCGCCGTCCTGACGCTGGGCCGCAACCTGAAGCGGCTGAAACTCCCGGCCGGCATCGGCGACGAGCACCCCGGTGACGGCGTCGAGCCCGTGGGGCTGATGGCGGACCTGCACGTCGTCCCCGGCATCTGGACGCCGCTCAAGGGCTACGACCGGGTGACGCGCAGGATGAACTCGCTCGGCTACACCGCCGAGAAGGGAAACCTGCTGCTCTTCGCCTACGACTGGCGGCTGTCGAACCGCTACAACGGCGCGCTGCTGGCCCGGCGGGTGGACGAGGCGCTGGACCGGATCGGCCCGGACGCCAAGGTCAGCTTCGTGTGCCACTCGATGGGCGGGCTGGTGGCGCGGTGGTGCGTGGAGCAGTGCGGGATGGCCGAGCGGACCGACAAGCTGATCACGATGGGCACGCCCTACCGCGGGGCCGCCTCGGCGCTGGACCAGCTGGTCAACGGCGTGCGCAAGGGGCTCGGGCCGCTGGCGGTCGACCTCACGGAGTTCGCGCGGTCCATGCCGTCGTTGCACCAGCTGCTGCCCGAGTACGCGTGCATCGAGACGCCCGGAGGCCTGGTGAAGACGACTGAGACCTCGTTGCCCGAGCTGGACACGAAGATGGTCGCGGACGCGATGGCGTTCCACGACGCGTTGACCGACTCGTTCGCCGACCGCACGTACGCGATCCTCGGCGGTAAGCAGCCCACGCCGACGACGGCGCGTATCGCCGACGGCAAGGTCACCTGCTACCGGACGTACGAGGGCGAAGAGCTGTACGGCGATGCGACCGTGCCGATGGTCGGAGCCGCACGGCGTGGGCTCGCGTTGTCGTCGAACACGCTGCACCGCGTGACGGAGCAGCACACGTCGTTGCAGGACAACGCCGCCGTCTTGGACGCCGTCGAGTCGTTCCTGACAGCCAAGGAGATCGTCCCGCGCAACATCACCGACACGGAACCGCAGGTCAGCGTGCCCGACCTGGTGCTGGCCGGCGAGGACCTGGAGGTCACCGTCGAGCTGAAGAACACGACCGCGCGGGCGTTGAAGGTCGCGCTGCTCGACGAGAACGGCAGACAGCTCGAATCGCGCAGCCCGGCCATATCCGAGAGCATGGCGATCAGATTCGGCGGATTGGCCCCCGGCGCCTACTACGTGCAGGTCAGCGGCATCAGAGCAGGCGCTCCGGTCGTTCCGGTGACGTCCGCGGCGCTGGTCGTGGATTGCCCCCCGGTCTGACCGGGAGGACGATTGTCCCCTGCACGGAGGAGGCGCGATGACCACGATCAAGCCAACGCCCGTAGTCCCCCATCCCGGGGCGGCGCGCGCACGGCGCAAGGGCTCGTACCTCCTCTCGCTGTTCAGGACGACGGATCCCAAGCAGATCGGGATCATGTACCTGACCACGTCGTTCGTGTTCTTCATGATCGGCGGCGTGATGGCGCTGCTGATGCGCGGTGAGCTGGCGCGGCCTGGTCTGCAGTTCCTGTCCAACGAGCAGTACAACCAGCTGTTCACCATGCACGGCACCGTGATGCTGCTGCTCTACGCGACGCCGATCCTGTTCGGGTTCGCGAACTTCGTCCTACCGCTGCAGATCGGGTCGCCGGACGTCGCGTTCCCCCGCCTCAACGCCTTCTCGTACTGGCTGTACCTGTTCGGCGCCCTCACCGCCGTCGCGGGCTTCGTGACGCCCGGTGGCGCGGCGGACTTCGGCTGGTTCGCCTACACGCCGCTGTCGTCGGCGGTGCACTCGCCGGGCGTCGGCGCGGACCTGTGGATCATGGGCCTCGCGGTCGGCGGCCTCGGCACGATCCTCGGCGCGGTCAACATGATCACGACGGTCGTGTGCCTGCGGGCGCCCGGCATGACGATGTTCCGGATGCCCATCTTCACCTGGAACATCCTGGTGACGTCCGTGCTGATCCTGCTGGCGTTCCCGATCCTCACGGCCGCGCTGATGGGCCTGGCGGCGGACCGGCACCTCGGGGCGCACGTGTTCGACCCGGCCAACGGCGGCGTGATCCTCTGGCAGCACCTGTTCTGGTTCTTCGGCCACCCCGAGGTCTACATCGTCGCGCTGCCGTTCTTCGGCATCGTGACGGAGGTCTTCCCGGTCTTCAGCCGCAAGCCGCTGTTCGGCTACAAGGGCCTGGTGTTCGCGACGCTGGCGATCGCGATGCTGTCCGTGGCCGTGTGGGCGCACCACATGTACGCCACCGGCGCGGTGCTGCTGCCGTTCTTCGCGCTGATGACGTTCCTGATCGCGGTGCCGACCGGCATCAAGTTCTTCAACTGGATCGGCACGATGTGGAAGGGGCAGCTGACGTTCGAGTCGCCGATGCTGTTCTCGATCGGCTTCCTCGTCACGTTCCTCTTCGGCGGCCTGTCCGGCATCCTGCTGGCCTCCCCGCCGCTCGACTTCCACGTGTCCGACACGTACTTCGTGGTGGCGCACTTCCACTACGTGCTGTTCGGCACGATCGTGTTCGCCACCTACGCGGGCATCTACTTCTGGTTCCCGAAGATGACCGGCCGGTTCCTCGACGAGCCGCTGGGCAAGCTGCACTTCTGGACGACGTTCCTCGGCTTCCACGGCACGTTCCTGGTGCAGCACTGGCTGGGCAACGAGGGCATGCCGCGCCGCTATGCCGACTACCTGCCGTCGGACGGCTTCACGTTCCTCAACACGTTCTCGACGATCGGCTCGTTCATCCTCGGCGCGTCCGTGCTCCCGTTCGTGTGGAACGTCTTCCGCTCGTACCGCTACGGCGAACCGGCCCCGCAGGACGACCCATGGGGCTACGGCAACTCGTTGGAGTGGGCGACGACCTCACCCCCGCCGCGGCACAACTTCATGGAGCTGCCGCGCGTCCGCTCGGAGCGCCCGGCGTTCGAGCTGCACTACCCGCACATGGTCGAGCGGATGCGCGATGAGGCGCACTTCTCCCTCGTCCACCCCGGCAAGCACCAGGTGGGCAAGGACGAGACGACGGAGAAGGCGCTCGCCTCGACGCACCGCGACGACGAGCCGGAGTAGCTACCTCTTGCCGGGCAGCAGACCACCGTCGACCACGGCCTTGCTCAGCGGTGCGGCGAGCTCGACGAACCGCTGCTTCTCCTGGTCGGACAGGACGTCGTAGGCCGGCGCGGCCATGCGGTCCGTGTCGTCCTCGACGCCCTGCCGCAGCTCGCGGCCCTTGTCGGTGAGGAGCTGGTCCTCACCGACGAGTCCGCGGTGCTGCAGGTCCTCGACCGTGGCGTCCCACTGCTCCTGCGACCACGCACGCGTCTTGCGCAACGTATCGGCCGGATAGTCGCCCGTCGCGGCGTGCAGCACCAATGCCTCGATACCGGTGATGTTGTGCCTCAGCAGAGCCGCGAGGTGCCCGTCGCCGCGGAACTCGCGCAGCAGCGTCTGGGCGTGGAAGAGCTGCAGGAGCGTCTCGTCGGGCCAGGGCAGGCTCGCGTGCGCGGCGAACAGCGTGCGCCCGTGCGGCATGTCCTTCGACCGCTCGGCGGCGCGCTTGGCCAGCGCGGTGATCTCCGCGAGGTCGTCGGGCAGCACCTTGCGCAACGCCTCGTCCGCCGCCTCCCAGCGCAGCTCGAGGATGCGCTGCGGCGTGACCTTCTCCCACACCTGCGGGATGCGCGCCCGCACCAGGTCGGGGTTGAAGTTGTAGAACGTCGCGATCACGACCTCCGGCCCGACCGCGCCCATCGCCGCGGCGCGTGACGCGAAGTACCCGCCGGGCCGGTCGAGCCCGGCGCTCGCGTACCGGGAGTCCGCCTCGGGGACGAAGTAGATCATTCCGTGCACTGCTTCGAGCGAGCGGAACAGAGTCTTGATCATGGTTACAACCTAGCGGTGCGGCCCGGCCCGTCGGCGAGCGAATCGGCGCTCGGCGGGGCTTCTCCCGGCACCGCCCCCACGCCCCGGACAACAGGACGTGGGCGCGGCACCACGATGCACCCGTCTGACCGCTGGTTCCCCCGGCGACGTTCGGAGCCACACGCTGGAACGTCACGGCTCGCAAGCCAGGCTCGAAAAAATGTCAGACCCCTCTGCCAAGCTCTTCGCCGTGGACCCGAACACCTTCTGGAAGCTCATCGCCGACGCGAGAGCGAGCGTCGCCGACCCGTCCGACGGCTACGAGGTGGCCGCCGCCGCGGTG
The DNA here is from genome assembly GCF_900104175.1 of Lentzea jiangxiensis. Taxonomy (GTDB): domain Bacteria; phylum Actinomycetota; class Actinomycetes; order Mycobacteriales; family Pseudonocardiaceae; genus Lentzea; species Lentzea jiangxiensis. The sequence goes on along the minus strand of NZ_FNIX01000005.1, from coordinate 310,152 downwards.
GTGCTGCTCGCCGAGCGCCCGCCCGGCGAGATCATGGCGACCCAGCAGGTCCTGTGGGACCTGCTGGCCGCCTCGTACCGGAACCCGCTGTGGGCGGCGGCGTACGTCATCAACGGCGGCTGCTCGGACGACGGCTTCGACTACTTCCGCGGCTGGCTCCTGACGCAGGGCGAGGAGACCTACCACGCGGCACTGGCCTCCCCCGACTCGCTGGCGGACCTGCCGGCGGTCGTGGCCGCCGCCGAGTCCGGCGAGGAGCTCGAGTGCCAGGAGGCCCTGTCGATCGCCTGGAACGCCCACATCAAGGCCACCGGCATGCAGCTGCCGCAGGACGCCTTCCGGATCCGCTACCCGGAGCTCGACCCGGACTGGGACTTCGACTTCGACGACAGCGCCAGGCTGGCTCCCCGGCTGCCCCGCCTGGCCGCGCTCTACGACCTCTGACGCGGCCCGGCCACGACACCGCACGCGAGGAGGAGCGGGTACGCCCGGAAGCCGCTGCCCGCCACCCCGCACCCGCTACTCGCCGGCCACAGGGCACGTGGACGTCACCGCCGCCGGCGCCGAGACCTCAGGTAGTCGCTGACCACAGCGGCCCCGAGCCCCTCCTCGTCAGCCGACACCACCCGCCCACCGCCCCGCCGCGCCACGATGTCGACGAACGCCGCCAGCCGGGGGTCGTCCCCCAGCTTGAACACCGAGATCGTCGCCCCGAGCCGCGCGAGCGCGTCGACCTCGTTCAGCGTCTTCGTCAACGTCCGGGGCAGCGGCGGGTAGTGGAACTCCGCGTCCCCGTCCGGTTCCAGGTGCGCCGTCGGCTCGCCGTCGGTCACCACGAGGACGACCGGCTGCGCGTCCGGATGCCGCCGGACGTGCCGCCCGGCCAGCAGCAGTGCGTGGTGCAGGTTCGTGCCCTGCTCCCACACGCCTTCCAGCGCCGTCAGCTGACCGATGTCCACGGTCTCGGCGTAGCGCCCGAAGGTCACCAGCTGCAACGCGTCCGTCCGGAAACGGGTGCGCACGAGGTGGTGCAACGCGAGAGCCGTGCGCTTCATCGGCACCCAACGCCCGTCCTGCACCATCGACCAGGAGGTGTCCACGCACAACGCGACGGCCGCACGTGTGCGGTGCTCGGTCTCGGACACCTCGAGGTCCACGACGTCCAGAGACGTCGAGCCGGAGCGCAGCACGGAGTTGCGCAGCGTTCGCGGTACGTCCCACGGCTCGGTGTCGCCGAACTGCCACGGCCGCGTCGACCCGATCAGCTCGCCCGCGGCGCCGGCCGACGACGTCTCGCGCGACCCCTGCGACGAGCGCAGCTGGTCCACGACGCCGCGCAGGGCCGTTTCCCCCAGGCGCCGCAACGCTTTCGGCGTCAGCTTCAAGGTGCCGTCGGGAGCCCGCTCCACGATGTTCTGCGAACGCAGCGCCTTCTCCAGCTCGGCCAGCCGGCGGGCGTCGACCGAGGCCGACTCGCCCAGCTGCCGTTCGAGCGCCTCGAGGTCGATGTCCTCCAGGCGGGCGCCGGGGTAGGACTGGGAGAGCTGCTCGGCCAGGGCGTCGAGCTCGGCGAGGTCCGCCATCGCCTGCGCGCCCTCGCCGAGGCCCAGCGGGTCCTGGCCGCGGAAGCGCGCGGACGACGTCCAGTCCTCACCGGGGCGCAACCGCCGCAGCAGCGAGTCCAGGGTGGACAGCGAAGAGCCGATGCCGCCGAAAGCCTGCTGGGACAACGCGGACAGCTCGGCGCGCTGCTCCTCGGTCATCGAGTTCATCATGCGTTGCGCGGCGGCCGAGCGGGCGGCCAGCGCGTCGATGAGCTCGTCGACGTCGCGGGGCTTCTCGGGGAAGAACTCGCCGTGCTTGCGCATGAACTCGTCGAACTGGCGCGGCGTGTCCGGCGAGCCGGCGGCGTGCGCCTCCAGCAGCGAGTTGAGGTCGCGCAGCATTCGCTGGATGCGCTCGACGTCACGCGAGTCCACGTTGGACAGCGCTTCCTTCATGCCCTGGAAGCGCTGGTCCAGCAGCTCGCGGCCGAGCAGGTCGCGGATCTGCTGGAACGCCTCGCGGGCCTCCTCGGAACGCCAGTCGTAGGACGACAGCTCCTGCACGGCCGCGGCGGTGCCGGGTGGCAGGGCGTCGAGCTGGGCCTCGCGGAAGCGCGCGTCGTCGGACGGGTCCGGGAACAACGCCCTGCGTTCGGCTTCCAGGGCCTTGGCGAGCAGCTGCCCGACCTCGGTCAGCGTGCCGTCCAGCCGGTGCCGGCGCTGGAGGGCGGACCTGCGCTGCCACAGGCGCGACGTCAGGTCGTCGAGGCCGCGGGTGCCGTCGACGCCGCGGCGCAGCAGTTCGCGCAGGGCGGACGCCGGCGACGCGCCCTCCATGATCTCGCGGCCGAGCTCGTCCACGGCCGCGCGGAGGTCGACGGGCGGCGCCAGCGGATCGGCGCCGCCGCCCCAGCGTCCGTAGCGGTATCTCATCCGTACACCGATCGGTCGTCGTCGGAGGAGTTGTCCTTCGACAGGTGGCGAGTCAGGTAGAGCGACTCGAGGGCCAGTTCCACGGCCGACGCGATGCGCCCGACGGGGTCCTTCGGGCCCGCGCCCAGGCGGGCCGCCACCTCGTGCAGGACCGGCAGTTCCGGCAACGCCGCCAGCAGGTCGCCCGCGTGCACGCGGTCGCCGGTCGCGACGGGGTGGCCGTCCGAGACGGCCTCGGCGAGCGCGCGGAGGTTCAGCCCGGCCAGGCGGGCGCGGGCGGTGTCGGCGATCGCGCGGCGCAGCAGGTGCACGAGCACCTCCTCCTCGCGGCCCTCCTCCCCGGCCTCGAACTCGAGCTTGCCGCGCAGCACGTCCGGCACCGACTCGAGGTCGATCGGGCGCGCGATGGCCGGCGTCTCGCCGATCAGCGCGGACCGGCGCAGTGCCGACGCGGCGACGGTTTCCGCCGCCGCGATCGCGAACCGGGCCGAGACGCCGGAGCGCTGGTCGATCGACGACGACTCGCGCAGGTGCCGCACGAACCGGGCGATGATCTCCAGCAGGTGGTCGCCCACCTCGGCGACGAGCTCCGCCTCCTGGCGGACCATGTCGACCTCGGCGTCGACCTCCAGCGGGTAGTGCGTGCGCACCTCGGCGCCGAAGCGGTCCTTGAGCGGCGTGATGATGCGGCCGCGGTTCGTGTAGTCCTCGGGGTTCGCGGTCGCCACGAGCAGCACGTCGAGCGGCAGCCGCAGCGTGTAGCCGCGGACCTGGATGTCGCGCTCCTCCATGACGTTGAGCAGCGCCACCTGGATGCGTTCGGCCAGGTCGGGCAGCTCGTTGATCGCGATGATGCCGCGGTGGGCGCGCGGGAGCATGCCGTAGTGGATGGTCTCCGGGTCGCCCAGCGAGCGGCCCTCGGCGACCTTCACGGGGTCGACGTCGCCGACCAGGTCGCCCACGGACGTGTCGGGCGTCGCGAGCTTCTCCGCGTAGCGCTCGTCGCGGTGCCGCCACACCACCGGCAGGTCGTCGCCGAGCTCCGCGGCACGCCGCCTCGACTCCGGGGTGATCGGGTCGAGCGGGTGTTCGCCCAGCTCGGAGCCCTCGATGACGGGGGTCCACTCGTCGAGCAACGAGATCAGGGTGCGCAGCAGCCGGGTCTTGCCCTGCCCGCGCTCACCGAGCAGGACGACGTCGTGGCCCGCCAGCAGCGCGCGTTCGAGCTGCGGCAGCACCGTGCGGTCGAAACCGACGATGCCGGGCCACGGGTTGCGCCCCTCGCGCAGGGCCGCGAGGAGGTTCTCCCTGATCTCGGTCTTGACGCCGCGCGGCAGGTGCCCGGCGGCGCGCAGTTCGCCCGCCGTGCGGGCCATGTTCTGGGTCACCCGGTCGACGCTACGCACCGAACCCGGACCCGTCGATGTGGAGCAACTCCAGGCGCGGGCGGACGCCGTGCGCCAGAATGCGGGGCGACATGAGTAGCAGCGTTGATTTCAGGTGGGCCCCATCACCGGCGGACTGGCGTGCCAGCCTGCGCGCGATGGTGCCGATGTTCAGGTGGGCGCCGTGGTTCGCGCTCGTGTTCGCGGTGATCTCGCTCGTGCTGCTGTTCGGCTTCGAGGACACGGTCGTCGTGGCGGTCTTCGGCCTGGTGTGCGCGCTGGTCATCGGGTTCATGGAGCCGGTCGCGGTGTGGTGGCGCTTCTCGTCGGACGAGATGATCAGCCGGACCGTGGTGGGCAGCGCCGACGACCAGTCGTTCCGGATGGCGGTCGGCCGCTCGATCCGCGAGGAGATCGCCTGGGACGAGCTGCCCGGCTGGACCGAGACCCGGCAGGGCTTCGTGCTGGACACCCTCGACGAGGGCGCGGCGTCGCTGTCCGTGCCGCACCGGGCGTTCGCGTCCGACGAGGACCTGGCGTCGTTCCGCGCGCTCCTGCGACGGCACATCGGCCCGGCGAAGCAGGTGCCTCTGATCGGGCACACCGGGTGGGGCTCCCGGCGCCCGGCCACGTAATCTCGTCGGGTGTCCTGTGCAAGTGCCACGCTGGTCGTGTGGACTTCGGGCTGGCTGCACGGTCTGGCCGCCGCCGACGACGTCCTCGACGCCCTGCACACGTGGGCCGAGCAGCACGAGGTGGTGGCCGACGACGACGGCACCGCCACGGCGCTCGACCTCCCCGGTCCCGACGAGGCCCCGGTGGGCCCCGCCCTGCTGCTGGCCGCCCTGCGGCGCGCGGGCGCGACCTCCGCGAGGCTGGTGCTACCGGTACCGGGCGACGTCCGGGGCCTGGGCGGCAAGGGAACGCTCGCGACCTGCGCGCTGCGCTCCGGCGAGGCGCTCGTGGTCCCGTCGGTCCACATCGGCCTCGTGCCGAAGATCGTCGCCGACGGCGTGATGCGCTGGACGGTGTTCGACCTGCCGTCCTCCACGGGCCTCGAGCACATCCCGATCGGCGAGGCCGAACACGGCCTGGGTGCGGCCCTGCGCGGGGCGACGGCCGCACTGGCCTCTCTCGACGTGGCGAAACACCGCCCGAACGTGCGCAAGGAGATCGCCGACCTGGCCGCGGAGAACTCCACGCTGCCCTGGCCCGACGCCATGCCGCCCCGCGCCCTGCGGGTGCTGCAGCGCGCCGCGGAGGTGGACGCGATCGTGCGGGTGGCACGGTCCGACTCCCCCGGCGGGGCGCTGTCGGCGTCGGCGAGCACGGCCCGCGCCGAGGCGCTGCGCCCGGTGTCGGAGGCCGTGCGGCGGGCGCGGTGCGCGGCGGTCGACGAGGCCGTGCGCGTGCTCGCGGACAGCGGCGCCGGCCGGCACTGACGTTCGCCAGGAGCTGATCCCCCGGTTCCGCACTGACCCGAACGAGTGGTTCTCCTCCCGCTGTCCCACCTGACCCGGCAACTCCCCCGGATCTGTCGGTGGCGCCGCATAAGGTGCCCGGTGGGGAGGACGCGGGATGGAGGACGTCGACCAGCGCCGGTCGAGCACGGCACCCCGGTACGCGGGCGCTCTCATGCTGGCCGCGGTCGCCGGGCACCTGCTGTCGGAGACGGCCACGGGCTCGCTCACGACGTGGCAGTCGTGGGTGCTCTACGGCATCGGTGCCACGCTCCTCGTGCTGTCCGCGTCCGCGATCGACTGGCTGAACCGGCTGGCCAAGCGCATCCGGTTGCGCTGGGTGGTGTTCACGGCCGTGCTGCTGGTCGCGGCGGGCGTGATCGCGCTCGCCGGGCCACCGGTGGTCGCGTACGGGCGGGTGCTGCTGCTCGGCTGCCCCCAGCCGACCGAGGTGCGCGTGCTGACGTCGAGGGACGCCGCGCCCGCCTTCGGGGAGGTGGCGCGGAAGTTCGAGCTGCGGACGGCGGCGGAGAACCACGGGTGCCGCACGGCGCGGCTGTACGTCTTCTCGGCGGCGGGTGACCAGGGCGCGGTCGCCCTGCGGTCCTCCTGGTCGTCGCAGGCGCTGCGGGAGATCGGGCCGCACCCGGACGTGTGGGTGCCCGACTCGACCGCGGAGACGGCCGAGGTGGTGCGCCGCACGAGGGGCATCGGGTCGGCGGTGCACGTCGAGCAGGGCAAGCCGGTCGCGTTCTCCCCCGTCGTGCTCGGGGTGCCCGCTGAGCAGGTGCGGGGCGACGTCCCCGCCACACCGGCGACGTGGGGCGAGGCGCTGACCGCCGTGACCGGGGCGGCCATCCCGGTCATCAGGCCGAACCCGCTGGTCGCGACCGACGGCAGGCTCGCCACGACGGCGTTGTACGAGTCGCTCACCCCCGCCGTCGTGGAGCGCCGGGTCGAAGAGGCCGACCGGCCGCGACCGGGGGCGGCGATGATCACGACCGAGCAGGTGCTGCTGCGCTACAACAGGACGAACTGCGCGCGCAAGCCGTGCCTCACGGCCCTGTACCCGGCGGACACCTACCTCGCCGACTACCCGGTGAACCTGGTCTCGTGGGACGCGGCGGACGTGTCGAACCACGCCGCCCGCGAGCCGGCGAGGCGGTTCCAGGCCTGGCTGGGCACGCAGGAGGGCATGACGGCGCTCAACGCCGCCGGGTTGCGTCCGGCGGCGCAGGCGGCGGGCGCCGAGTTCCGCGAGGAGCTCGGGGTGCGGGCCGGTCTGGCGCTCGACCGCGCCGAGGCCGTTCCGGACGAGGCGGCGCAGGCCTCGTTCCAGAAGAGGTACGAGCAGGCCAGGAGGGACGGCCGCGTCTGGCTCACGCTCGACGCGTCCGGGTCGATGACCGAGCCGACGCCGACCGGGGAGACGCGGTTCGCCGTGGCGGTCGACGGCGTCGCCAAGTCCCTCGCCCAGATGGGTCCGAGGGACACCTACGGCCTGTCCGTGTTCAGCGGCACCGAGGTGCGGCCGCTCATCCCGGTCGGCCGCCGCGACAAGGAGGCCGCGGCCGCCGCGCTGAGCACGGTCCGGCCGTCTGGGGGCACACCGCTGCACCAGGCTGTCGTCGACAGCCTCGACCGGATCGGCGCCGACGACGCGGGCCACGTCGGCGCGGTGATCGCGCTGACCGACGGCGAGGACACGACGAGCCCGCAGACCCGGCAGGACGTCGTGGACGCCGTGCGGCGCAAGGGGATCCGCGTGTTCGTGATCGCCGTCGGCGGCGCGAGCTGCGCGACGCACGCGCTGACGGCGATCACGGACGCGTCGGGCGGCGAGTGCCACGACTCGACGACCGACACGCTCGGGGACGACCTGGCGGCCCTGTTCCGCCGGGTGTGGGGAGGGTCCGGATGAGGTGGTTGCGGCGCACGTGGGCGGCCTTGCCGAGACTGGGCCCGCCCGGCGTGGTCTGGGCGAACCGGTCGTGGCTCGCGATGGGCGTGGCCGTCGGCATCGTGCTGACGATCCTGTTCACCAACGGGGTGCAGCCCCTCTTCCGCGAGTCGACCGAGTGGGAGAAGGGCAAGCTCGTCGTGCTCAGCGGCCGCGACCAGAGCGACGGCGGCCAGCGCAGCGCGTTGATCAAGCAGTGGAACGCCGAGCACCCCGAGCACCCGGCGGAGATCGTCGAGCTGCCGGTGGAGGCGGACGGCCAGCGCAGTGAGATGGTCGCGCGGGCCAAGGAGAAGACCGGTTCCGTCGACGTGTTCAACCTCGACGTCACGTGGACCGCCGAGTTCGCCCACTCCGGCCACCTGCGCCCGCTGTCCACAGTGGACACCAGCGGGTTCCTGCGCCGCCCGCTGGAGAGCTGCCGCTACCAGGGCGTGCTGTGGGCGTTGCCGTTCAACACGGACGCGGGCCTGCTCTTCTACCGCAAGGACCTGGTGCAGGAAGATCCGCTCGAGCTCGACGACATCACCAGGACCTCCACCCGCCTGCTGCGGGCCTCGCAGGACGTCCGGCTCACCGCGGGCTACGCGGGCCAGCTCGCCGACTACGAGGGCCTCACGGTCAACGCCCTGGAGCTGATCTGGGCGGAGAAGGGCGACGTCGTCGACGAGACCGGCAAGGTCGTGATCGACTCCGAGCGCACCCGCCGCGCCCTGCGCTGGCTCGCCGACGGCCTGCGGGGTGAGCCGCCGGTGGTGCTGCCGGAGTCCCGTGAGCAGAGCGAGCAGCTCACGACCCAGGCGTTCCGCGACGGCAAGATCGCCTTCATGCGCAACTGGCCGGTGGCGCACCGCATCCTGCAGGGCAACCAGGACGAGTCGGCGGGCCGCCCGCGCATCGACTTCGAGGTGACGCAGCTGACGGGACCGAGCGTGCTGGGTGGCCAGAACCTCGCCATCTCGGCCACGTCCACCAAACCCCGCGCCGCCCAGGCCCTCATCGAGTTCCTCACGGGCCCCCGCAGCCAGCAGCTCCTCTTCGAACGAGGAGGGCTCGCCGCCACCCGCGGCATCGTCTACCAGGACAGCCGGATCGCCACCCAGCACCCGTACGCCGGCACCCTGCTGGACGCCATCGAGGACGCCCGCCTGCGCCCGGTCACCCCGTACTACTCGCGCTTCAGCGACGAGTTCCGCGCGGTCATCCGGTACGCCCTCGACCACGACGGCGCCCTGCCCGGCAACGCCGAGCAGGCGCTGACCGCCGCCTTGCAGGGCCGCTAGGCCCGCGCGGGCCTCTTCACCGGCTCGCAGCACAACGGCGCACAAGGAGCCCCGTTCACCGTGCACCCGGCCGAGGTGAACGACGAGAGCTTCCGCGCCGGAGCCCCGGACGTGTGCTCCGCGACCAGCTCCACCACGAGCTCGGCGAAGCGGGGGTCCGCGTTCGGCGTGGCGGCGCGGGCGAACTCCATGCCCAGCTCCGCGGCACGGTCGCGCGCCTCGGTGTCGAGGTCCCACACCACCTCGAGGTGGTCGGACACGAACCCGATCGGGCACACGACGACGCCGGTGACGCCCTTGGCGTGCAGGGCGTCGACGTGGTCGACGATGTCGGGCTCCAGCCACGGGATCTGCGGCGGGCCGGACCGGGACTGCCACACCACGTCGTACTCGGTGACGCCCAGTTCGGCGGCGACCAGGCGGGACGCCTCGACGACCTGGCGCGAGTAGCGGAAGCCGCCTTCGGAGGGCGGGCCGGCGGCTTTGTCGGCGGACACCGGCACCGAGTGCGCGGTGAACACCAGGCGGTACGCGCCCTCCAGGGACGCCGCCGCGGCACGCACGCCGTCGGCGAAGGCGGAGATGAAGAGCGGGTGGTCGAAGAAATGGCGCAGCTTCACCAGTTCGGGGCCGTCCGGGACGGCCTGCAGCGCCCGCACGATGTCCTCGTCGTACTGGCGGCACGCGGAATAGCCGCCGTACGCGCTCGTCGGGAACACGAGCGCGCGGCGAACACCGGCCGCCTTCATCTGCGCGACGGTGTCCTCGACCATGGGGTGCCAGTTGCGGTTGCCGAAGTAGATCGGCAGCTCGAAACCGGTGGCGCGCACGGCCTCGATCGCCTCGAGGTTCAGGCGGTTGATCGGCGACACGCCGCCGAAGTGCTGGTAGTGGGCCTCGACCTCGTCCAGCCGCTCCGGCGGCACGCCACGTCCGCGAACCACGTTCTCCAGGAAGGGGCGGACGTCTTCAGGACCTTCTGGGCCGCCGAACGACAGCCAGAGCAGCGCATCGAAACTCACCGCTCCATCCAATCAGACGCCCGAACACCTCACACGACGAACAGATGTGACCTCAGAGACCGAGGAAGTGCACGCCGCCGTCGACGAAAACCATCGAGCCCGTGGTGGCCGGGAACCAGTCGGACAGCAGGCCGCAGACCGACTTCGCGACCGGCGTCGGGTCGTCGACGTCCCACGACAGCGGAGCCTTCTCGCCCCACATCTTCTCCAGCTCGCCGAAGCCCGGGATGGACTTCGCGGCCATGGTGCGGACCGGACCGGCCGAGATCAGGTTCACGCGGATGCCGTCCGGGCCGAGGTCGCGCGCCATGTAGCGGTTGATCGACTCGAACGCCGCCTTCGCCGCGCCCATCCAGTTGTAGGCGGGCCACGCCTGACGGGCGTCGAAGTCGAGGCCGACGACCGACGAGCCGTGCGACAGCAACGGGCGAACGGCCTGCACGAGCGCCTTGTAGGAGTACGCGGAGACGTGCATCGCGACCGAGACGTCCTCCCACGGCGCGTCCATGAACGGCGCGCCGAGGCAGCTCTGCGGGGCGAAGCCGATGGCGTGCACGACGCCGTCGAGGCCGTCGACGTGCTCGCGGACGCGGTCGGCCAGCGTGTCCAGGTGCTCCTGGTCCTGCACGTCGAGCTCGACGACGGGCGCGGGCTTGGGCAGGCGCTGGGCGATGCGCTGCACGAGGCTCATCCGGCCGAACCCGGTCAGCACGACCTCGGCGCCCTGTTCCTGGGCGACGCGTGCGACGTGGAAGGCGATCGACGCGTCGGTGATCACACCGGTGATCAGCAGCCGCTTGCCTTCGAGCAGTCCGGTCACTTGGTCCAACCCTTTCGCAGAAAGAAGAACAGAAAATTCAGTGGCCCATGCCGAGGCCGCCGTCGACCGGCAGCACGGCACCGTTGATGTAGCCGGCCTCGTTCGCCGCGAGGAACGTGACGGCGCGCGCGATCTCGTCGGCCGCACCGTAGCGACCGGCGGGGATCTGCTTCAGCGCGGCCTCGCGGACGGCCTCGGGCAGTTCGTTCGTCATGTCCGTGGTGATGAAGCCGGGCGAGACCACGTTCGCGGTGATGTTGCGCGAGCCGAGTTCCAGCGCGATCGAGCGCGCCATGCCGACCATGCCCGCCTTGGACGCCGCGTAGTTGACCTGGCCGGGGCCACCGGTGAGGCCGACGACCGACGAGATGAAGATGATGCGACCGAACTTCTTGCGCAGCATGCCGCGCGAGGCGCGCTGGGCGAACCGGAACGCGCCGGTCAGGTTCGCGTCGACGACCTGGGTGAACTGCTCCTCGCTCATGCGCAGCAGCAGCGTGTCCTGCGTGATGCCCGCGTTGCAGACGAGCACCTCGACGGGACCGTGCGCGGCCTCGACCTCGCTGAAGGCGGCATCGATCTCTTCGGAGTTCGTCACGTCGCACTTCACGCCGAGCAGGCCTTCGGGAGCGCCGGACCCGCGGTGCGTCACCGCGACCTTGTCGCCCTGCGCCGCGAACGCCTGCGCGATGGCGAGGCCGATACCGCGGTTGCCTCCGGTGACCAGAACGGACCGACTCACTAGCTCTCCCTGCAATCGCCGCTGGTTGACCGGGTGAGGCTATCGGCTACCGACAGGTAGACCGGCATCGGCGGAGCCATGTCACATCCGGGCGGGCATGATCGGGTGATGCGGGCCTTTCTCGATCAGCTTCGCCGCGAGGTCGACGGCGACGTCCTCGACGACCCGGCCAGCCGGGCGCTGTACTCGGCGGACGCGTCGAACTACCGGCACGTGCCCCGCGTGGTCGTCCGTCCCCGCACGACGGACGCCGTGGTCGCGGCCGTCGGGATCGCCGCCGGGCACCGCGTGCCGATCACGAGCCGCGGCGCGGGGACGTCCGTCGCGGGCAACGCCTGCGGCACCGGCCTGGTGATCGACTTCAGCCGGTACCTGAACGCGTTCGAGATCAGCGGCGACCGGGCCTTCGCGCAGCCGGGCGCCGTGCTCGACAAGATCAACGCCAGCGCCGGCGAGTACCTCTTCGGCCCGGACCCGTCCACGCACTCGCGCTGCACGATCGGCGGGATGATCGGCAACAACGCGTGCGGCGCGCACTCGGTGAAATGGGGCAAGACCAGCGAGAACGTCGCGAACCTGCGGGTGCTGACCGTCGACGGCCGCACGTTCGACACGACCAGTCCCCCGCCGCTCGCCCTCCCATCGCACGACCCGGCGTGGTTCCCGCAGCTCAGCCGCCGCGTCAGCGGGTACGCGCTGGACGCCCCGACGCTGACGCAGCAGCTCGTCGGCTCCGAGGGGACGTGCGTGGTGCTGCTGGGTGCGGAGCTCCAGCTCGTGCGACGGCCGGAGCGCCGGATCCTCGTCGTGCTCGGTTTCGCGGACACCTACGAGGCCGCCGACCAGGTCACCCAGATCGAGGACGCGCTCGCGATCGAGGGCGTGAACGAGTCCCTCGTGCGCGGCGTCCGCACGCGCCCCGACCTGCCGGAGGGCCGCAGCTGGCTGTTCGTCGAGGTGGAGGACCACCCGGAGCGCGTCGCCGCGATCACGAAGAACTCGATGGTCATCCACGACCCGGCGCACCAGCGGGCGCTGTGGCGGATCCGCGAGGACGGCGCCGGGCTCGCCACCCGCATGGCCGACGGCAGCGAGGCCTGGTCCGGCTGGGAGGACTCGGCCGTCCCCCCGGAACGCCTCGGCGCCTACCTGCGCGAGTTCGACCGGCTGCTGACCGGTTACGGCCGCCGCGGCATCACCTACGGCCACTACGGCGAGGGGTGCATCCACGTCCGCATCGACTTCGACCTGGCGAACGGCTACCGGGAGTTCCTCCAGGACGCCGCGGACCTCGTCGTGAGCCACGGCGGCAGCCTGTCCGGCGAGCACGGCGACGGCCAGGCGCGCTCCGAGTTGCTCAGCCGCATGTACCCGCCCGAGGCGATCAGGGCGTTCCGGGAGTTCAAGCACGCCTTCGACCCGGCGAACCTGCTCAACCCGGGCCGGATCGTGGAGCCGTCGAAACTCGACGACGACCTGCGCATCCTCGTCGCGCCACCGAAGATCCCGACCCGCGCGGAGTTCGCGAGCGACACCCGGCGGTGCGTCGGCGTCGGCAAGTGCCTGAACACCCGCGGCGGCGTGATGTGCCCGAGCTACCGGGTCACCCGCGAGGAGAAGCACTCCACGCGAGGCCGTGCGCACCTGCTGTTCGAGATGCTCAACGGTGACGTGGTCAAGGGCGGCTGGCGGTCACCGGAGGTGGCCGAGGCGCTGGACCTCTGCCTGGGCTGCAAGGGCTGCAAGCGCGACTGCCCGGTCGACGTCGACATGGCGAGCTACAAGGCCGAGTTCCTGCACGAGCACTACAAGCGACGTCCGCGCCCGCGGTCGCACTACGCCATGGGCTGGCTGCCGACGTGGCTGAAGTACGGCCTGGTCACCAGGTTCACCGCGAAGCTCGGCCGGTTCGCGGGCCTCACCCCCGAACGCGAGCTGCCCCGCCCCACCACGAGCCTGGTCCGCCGGCTGCGCCCGCTCGGCCAGGGCGACCCGGTGCTGCTGTTCCCCGACACGTTCACGAACCACTTCGAGCCGGGCGTCGGCCTCGACGCCGCGAACGTTTTGGCGCACTTGGGAAACCGCGTCGAGGTGCCGGCCGCGAACGTCTGCTGTGGACTGACGTGGCACTCGACGGGCCAGCTCCCGAAGGCGCGCCGGGTCGTCGAACGCACCGCGAGGGCGCTGTCCCCGTGGACGAGCGAGGGCGTCCCCGTGATCGGCCTGGAACCGAGCTGCACCGCGTTCCTCCGCGTGGAGGCCCCGAAGCTGTCCGGCGACCCGGCGGTGCGGGCGCTGGCGCGGGCCACCCGGACGTTCGCCGAGCACGTGGAGCCGAAGCTGCCGTCGCTGGAAGGCGCGCGGGACGCCGTGGTGCAGACCCACTGCCACCAGTACGCCGAGCTCGGCTTCGAGCCCGACCGCGCCGCGATGGCGAAGGCGGGCCTGAAGCCGGAGGTCGTCGAGGGCTGCTGCGGCCTCGCCGGCAACTTCGGCTTCGAGAAGGGCCACTACGACGTCTCGATCGCGTGCGCCGAGCAGGACCTGCTGCCCGCGTTGCGGGACAACGAGAACGCCCTGGTGATCGCGGACGGCTTCAGCTGCCGCACGCAGATCCGCCACACCACCGACCGCGAGCCCGTCCACCTCGCCAGCGCGCTGGCGGCCCGACTCGGCCTCTGAGGCTTCTTTACAGTCACTTAGTGACCAGTTCAAAATGAGCTGGCGTGTCGGCTTTGCCTGCGGGGCAGGACATTCAAAGATCATGGTGTGCGTGAGGAGGTCCTGACCGACGAGCTGTGGGCTCGGCTGGAACCGTTGATCCCGATGTCTCCGAGGCGTTTCCGCTATCCGGGTCGCCGGCGTGCCGACGACCGCGCCGCGCTGGAGGGCATCCTCTACGCGGTGCGCACTGGCATCGGCTGGAACCGGCTGCCCACCGCCTTGTTCGGCGCATCAGGCTCGACCTGCTGGCGGCGGTTGACCGAATGGCACGAAGCCGGCGTCTGGCAGCAACTGCACGAGCTGCTGCTCGCCGAGCTACGCGCCGCCGGGCTGCTGGACCTGTCCGCTGCCCTGGTCGACTCCACCCACCTGCGCGCGTTCAAAGGGGGGACCACACCGGGCCGAGCCCGGTCGACCGCCGCAAACTCGGCTCCAAGCACCACCTGATCACCGACGCGGGTGGCATCCCGCTGGCCGTCACACTCACCGGCGGGCACCGCAATGACGTCACTCAGCTGATTCCGCTCATCGACGCGATCCCGCCGATCCGCGGCGTGGTCGGCAAACCACGCCGCCGACCGCGCCGGATCTACGCCGACCGCGGCTACGACCATGACAAGTACCGGCGCCTGGTCCGCGCCCGCGGCATCACGCCCATCATCGCCCGCCGCGGCGTCGAACACGGCTCCGGCCTGGGCACGGTCCGCTGGCCGGTCGAACGCACCTTCGCCTGGCTCAAAGGCTTCCGACGACTCCGCATCCGCACCGAACGCCGAGCCGACGTCCATCAGGCCATGCTCAGCCTTGCCTGCTCGATCATCTGCCTGCGCAAACTCATTCTGAACTGATCTCTTAGGCGCGTCGACACGCCCCGGAAACGGGCGTCGGGGGCGATACTGCTCCCATGCGGGTGCTGTTGGTCGAAGACGACGACGGTGTCGCCGACGCCCTGGTGGAAGCGCTGCGGGCGAACGGCCACCGGCCTGCCCGCGTGCGCCGGGGAGCCGACGCGCTGATCGCCCACCGCGACGCCGACGTGGTGCTGCTCGACCTCGGCCTGCCCGACCAGGACGGGCTGGAGGTGCTGCGCAAGCTCCGCAAGATCGATCCGGTGCCCGTGCTCGTGCTGACCGCCCGCGGTGACGAGCGCACCGTGGTGCGAGGGCTCCGGCTCGGCGCGGACGACTACCTGGTCAAGCCGGTGCGGCTGGCCGAGTTGCTGGCGCGCATCGACGCCGTGGCCCGGCGCAGCGCGGCGCGGTCGCGGGAACCGGACGACGTGGTGCGGGTGTCCGACGTGGAGATCGACCTGCAGAGCCGCCAGGTCGTGGTCGGCGGACGCGAGATCTCGTTGACCACCAAGGAGTTCGACGTCCTCGCCGTGCTGGCGCGCAGGCCCGGCACGGCGGTGAGCCGGCAGCAGCTGATGGACGAGGTGTGGGGCAACGCGTTCGTGGCGGTGTCGCGGACGCTCGACGTGCACCTCACGCAGTTGCGCGCCAAGCTCGACCGGCCCGGGCTGCTGCACACGATCCGCGGTTTCGGCTACCGGCTCGGTGAATAGATGCGGCAACGGCTTCTGTTGGTGCTGCTGCTGTTCTCGCTCTCGGCGGTGACGGCGTTCGCCTTCCCGTTGCTGATGAGCACGGCGTCGGAACGCACCCAGCAGTTCGTGATCAGCCGGACCGCCGACCTGGACCGCTTCGCCACGCTGCCCGTGGACGTCGTGGTGTCCGAGGCGGAGCGGTACGCCGAGGTCTACGGCGAGGAGATCGTGGTCGTCGACGCGTCCGGCACACCGGTCGTCGAGTCGGGCATGAAGGCGGCGGACGTGTCGGCGCAGATCGACGCGGCGTTGCGGAACCAGCCGTCCGCGCCCGTGCCGACGGTGATGCCGTGGAGCGCCGGCGACGTGCTGTTCGCGCGGCCCGTGGGCATCGGCACGAAGGTCGCGGGCGCCGTGGTGCTGCGTGCCTCCACGCGTGTGGCCGCTCTGGACGTGGCACGGCGCTGGACCCTCGTGCTCGCCGGCGCCCTGCTGGCGGCCTGCGCGTGCGTGCTGCTGGCGCTCGTCGTCTCCCGCTGGCTGCTGCGGCCGTTGAAGGAGCTCGACCGCGGCGTGCGGGCCGTGGCGGAAGGGCAGCAGCGCACGCACGTCGCCGACACCGCCGGGCCGGCCGAGCTGCGGGCGTTGTCGGAGTCGTTCAACCGCATGTCCGACGCGGTCGCCGAGGCCGCGGACCAGCAACGGCGCCTCATCGCCGACGCCTCGCACCAGCTGCGCAACCCCATGGCGGCACTGCGGCTGCGCGTGGACATGCTGCCGTCCAACGGTTCCCTGCTCACCGAGGTCGAACGCCTGGAGTCGCTGCTCGACGGCCTCCTCGCCCTCGCCTCGGCCGAGAGCACCGCCACCGAACGCGCCGCGGGAGGCGTCGAACCCGAGCTCGCCGACCTCCAGGTCGTCGCGCACGACCGGGTCGACGCGTGGCGGGCGGCGGCGCAGGCGAAGGGCGTCACGATCACCGTCGAGGACCGCGCGCCCGGCCTCGTGCGGTGCGCGGTTTCGGACCTCGCCCAGGTGCTGGACGTGGTGCTGGACAACGCCATCAAGTACGGCGGCACCGAAGTCGTCGTCACCTGCGACCGCGCCACGCTCACCGTGCGGGACAACGGACCAGGTCTGTCCAAAAAGGATATCGAACACGCCACCGAACGCTTCTGGCGCGGCGACGACTCGCAGCGGGGCACCGGCCTCGGCCTGGCGATCGCGGAACGGATCGTCACCGCGCACAACGGGAAGCTGACGCTGCACACCGACCACGGCCTGGTCGTGACGGTGGACCTGCCGAAGGAGCCGCTGCTGTGAAGCGACGCGCCTTCCTGCTCGGCGCGCTGGCCCTGACCGCGTGCGGCACCTCGGAACCCGAAGGCACCATCAGGATCGCCGGCGGCGAGCCCGGCGGTTTCTACCACGACTTCGCCGCCCTGATCTCGCGCCTCGCCCCGAGCCCGCTCACCATCACGCCGATCCAGACCGGCGGCAGCGCGGACAACCTGAAGCACCTGCGCGAGGGCACCGCCGAGATCGGCCTGACGCTGAGCGACAGCGCGCACCTGGAACCCGGTCTCGTCGCCCTGGGCCGCGTCTACGAGAACTACCTGCAGCTCGTGGTCCTCGACTCATCCCCGTACCGCACGCCGGCCGACCTCGCCGGCGAACCGGTCTCGCTGGGCGCGACGGGATCCGGTGCCGCGCTGCAGGGCGAACGGCTCGCGCTGGGCGTGCGGGAGGAGCACTACCCGCTGCGCAACGCCGTGGACGCGTTGAAGGCGGGCGAGATCGCCGCGCTGCTGTGGTCCGGCGGCGTGCCGACCCCGGAGCTCGACAAGGCCACCGGCATCAGGCTGCTGCCGCTGGACGGCTTCCTGCCGAGGCTGCGCCAGCAGCACGGCAAGGTCTACGAACGCGTCGACGTGCGCATGGGCGTCTACGGCTCCCCCGTCGACATCCCGACGATCGGCACGCCGAACCTGCTGGTGTGCCGCCCGGACCTGAGCGCGGCCCACGCGGGCGCCGTCGTGCGGATGCTCGTGGGCAAGGCGGCGCAGCTCGTGCCGCAGCAGGCGCTCGGCACCCAGTACCTCGACGTGCGCAGTCTCATCGACACGGGCAAGGTGCCGCTGCACCCCGGTGCGGCGGCGGAGTACCGGAGGCTTCACGGATGATCAGCACGATGGCGTCGATCTCGCTGGACGGGTTCTTCGAGGGCCCGGACCACGACATCGACTGGCACCACATGAGCGATGAGCTGCACAGCCACATCAACGCCGAACTCGCCACGTTCGGCACGTTCGTCAACGGCCGCCGCAACCACGACCTGATGCTCGACGCCTGGCCGCACGCCGAGGACCACCCCGAGTGGCCGCGGGCGATGCTCGACTTCGCGCCGATCTGGCGCAACACCCGCAAGATCGTCTACTCGCGCACGCGCACGTTCACCGAGTGGAACACCGAAACGCGCACCGAGGTCGACCCGGACGAGATCCGCGCGCTCGAAGGCGACGTCATGGTCGGCGGCAACGAGCTGCTGCAGACGTTCTTCGAGCACGACCTGGTCGACGAGATCCGGCTCTACGTCAACCCCGTCGCGATCGGCTCCGGTACGCCGTTCTTCCGCAAGCCGAACGCCCTGGCGCTCAGGGGCACCAGGGCGTTCGGCAACGGAGTGGTGCTGCTCACCTACGGCAGGCGCTGACCCAGCAGCAGAGCGGCGGCGGCGGCGAACATCGCCGTCAGCGTGCCGAGCAGCAACCACGGCTTCGACGCGTCCGCCTGCTTCTTCTCATAACCGATCTGCTCGCCGAGCGTGTCGTAGACGCGCCGCAGCTCCTCGGCCGAGGCGGCCTTGAAGAACTCGCCGCCGGAGATCTTCGCGATCTCCTTCATCGAGTCGTCGTCGACGGGCACGGACTGCTGCCGGCCCTCGATGTCGACCACGCCTTCCTCGGTGCCGAACGAGATCGTGGAGATCGGGATCCCGGCCTTCTTCGCGTCCTCGGCCGCGTCGAACGCCTTGCGGGTGCCGACGGTCTCCTTGCCGTCCGTCATCAGCACGATGCGGGCGGGCGGCGGGCCCTCGGCGCCGCCGACGACCTTGCCGAACGAGTCGATCGACGCCATCGCGGCCACCAGCGCGTCACCGGTCGCGGTCGACTGGGCGAGCTTGAGCCCGTCGATCGACTGCGAGACGGCGGCGCGGTCGGTGGTCGGCGCGACCAGCACGGTGGCCGAGCCGGCGAACGAGATCAGGCCGAGGTTGATGCCCGGCGTGAGGCCCTCGGCGAACGACTTGGCGGCCACCTGCGCGGCTTCCAGGCGTGAGGGCTTCACGTCCGTCGCCTTCATCGACAGCGACACGTCGACCACGAGCATGACCGTCGCCCGGTTGCGCGGCACCCGTTGCTCCGAGGTCGGCCCGGCGAGAGCCACCGTCAGCAGAGCCAGGGCCGCCAGCAGGAACGCCGCCGGGACGTGGCGCGACCAGCGGTCCCGCTTGGGCGCGACCTTCTCCAGCAGCTCCAGGTTCGTGAACCGGAGCACCCGCTTGCGGCGCGTCCGCTGCACCACCACGTACCCGGCGGCGAGCAGGCCGACCGCGACGAGCAGCAGGAACCACCACGGGGTGACGAAGTTCGAGAAGCTCACGCGACACCCCCGGACCAGCGGCGCTTGCGCGCCACCACGAATCGAACCGTGTCCGCGATCCAGTCCGAGTCGGTCCGCAGCACCAGGTGCCCGGCGCCCGCGCGCCGCAGCCCCGCCGCCACGTCGGCCCGGTGCTCGGCGGCCGCGGCGTTGAACTCCTTGCGCAGCAACGCCGACGCGGTCACCTCGCGCTGCCGCCCGCTCTCCGGGTCGGACAGCACGACGGTGCCGACCTCGGGCAGGTCGACGTCACGCGGGTCGACGACCTCGATGGCGACGATGTCGTGCCGTGCGGACAGGGCCCGCAGGGGTCGCTGCCACTCCACGCCGCCGAGGAAGTCGGAGATCACCACGATCAGGCCGCGCCGGCGTGGAGGCCTGCGCAGCTGCTCCAGCAACGCCGCCAGGTCGCCGCGCGTGCCTTCCGCCGCCCGGGGCGTCTCGGCGATCTTGCGGATCATGCCGCGTGCGTGCGCCAGTCCGCCGCGGGCGGGGATGCGGATGTTCTCCGCGCCCGTCGAGACCGCGGCGCCGATGCGGTTGCCGCCGCCGCGCGTCAGGTGCGCGACCGCGGCCGTCGCGGCGATGGCCAGGTCGCGCTTCTCGCACGCCGCCGTGCCGAAGTCGAGCGACGGCGACAGGTCGATGGCGAGCCACGTCTCAAGCTCGCGGTCCGCGACGGTCTCGCGGATGTGCGGGACCGTCGTGCGCGCGGTGACCGCCCAGTCCATCCGGCGCACGTCGTCACCGGGCTGGTAGGTCCGCGCCTCGCCGGGCTCGGTGCCCGGTCCCGGGACGAGACCGAGGTGGTTGCCCTGCAGCAGGCCGTCCAGGCGGCGCCGGACGTCGAGCTCGAGCATGCGCAGCGCGGCCTCCATGCGGACACCGCGCAGCACGGGCGGCGCCCACGAAGGGCGCTCCTCGGTCTTCTCCCTGCTCACTGCCTACCAGCCGGAACCGGCGGCTGCTGCGGACGGGCCGACACCTGCGGCAACGGCACGATCTGCAGCACGCGCGTGATGATGTGGTCGATCGGGACGCCGTCGGCCAGCGCGTCGTAGGACAGCACGAGGCGGTGGCGCAGCACGTCCGGAACGACGTCCACGACGTCCTGCGGGAGCACGTAGTCACGGCCGCGCACGAGCGCGAGGCCACGCGCGGCGGCGATGATGCCGAGCGAAGCGCGCGGCGAGGCACCGTAGGCGACCCAGCCGGCGACGTCGGTGAGGCCGTGCTCGGCGGGGGCGCGGGTCGCGATCACGAGGCGCACCACGTAGTCGACGAGCGCGTGGTGGACGAAGACGCGCGACGCCACGCCCTGCAGGCGCACCAGCTCCTCCGCGGAGAGGACCTGGTTCGGCGTGGGCGCCTCGACACCCATGCGGTAGACGATCTCGCGCTCTTCCTCGGCCGTGGGGTACTCGACCTGGATCTTGAACAGGAACCGGTCGCGCTGCGCCTCGGGCAGCGGGTACACGCCCTCGTTCTCGATCGGGTTCTGCGTCGCCAGCACGAGGAACGGGTTCGGCATCGGAAAGGTCCTGCCACCGATGGACACGTGCCGCTCGGCCATGACCTCGAGCATCGCCGACTGCACCTTGGCGGGTGCGCGGTTGATCTCGTCGGCGAGCACGAAGTTCGCGACGACGGGGCCGAGCTCGACGTCGAACGCCTCGCTGGACTGGCGGTAGATGCGGGTGCCGAGGATGTCGGCGGGCACCAGGTCGGGCGTGAACTGCACGCGCGAGAACGAGCCGCCCACGACACGGGCGAACGTCTCGACGGCGAGCGTCTTCGCGACGCCCGGCACACCTTCGAGCAACAGGTGGCCCTTGGCCAGCAGACCCACGAGCATCCGCTCGACGAGCCGGTCCTGGCCGACGATCACCCGCTTCACCTCGAACACGGTGCGTTCGAGCAACTGGGCGTCACGAGCCGGGGTGACGGGCGCCGATGCGTTCGGCGTTGCCTCGGCGGCGGGCTCGGTCACGTGCGGGCCTCCATGCGGAACAGGGTTTACCGATCGTCGAACAGTCTTACTCCCCGCCTGTTCAACCGCTGTGAAGGGTGTCCAGGTCGGCGGGCGTGTCGACGTCCTGGGCCTCACCGGGCAAAGCGGGCACTTCGACGGGGTGGAGCTGCAGGAGAGTCTTGCGCAGCGGCAGGTTCCGCGGATCCCCGGGGAGGGCCTCGCGCAGCTGCGCGGTGTTCCAGAAGCCGATCAGCCACTGGACGCGGTCGTCCCTGAGCACGGCGTTGCGCCCCGCCGCCCGCAGCCGGGCGATGGTGTCCTTCGTCAGGCCGGGCTGGTCGACGGCGAGCACCGCGACCCACTCCTCGGTGACCTCCGCGAGCCCGGCGGCCAGCCCGGCGAGCGGTCCGCCGCCGGGCGGGTCCTCGCGCGCCCAGACCACGCCGGGCAGGTCCTTCTCCGGCCCCACGACGACCTTCTGGCTCGCGTCGTCCACAACGGACAGCACGTGGTCGAGCAGGGTCGCGTCCCGGAAGGACAGCGCGGCCTTGTCGACGCCGCCGAGCCGTTCGCCCCTGCCCCCGGTCAGGACGACCACCGCGTACGTCACGCCCGGCCTCCGATGTGCGCCGCGACGCCTTCCAGGAACAGGCGCAGGCCGAAGTCGAAGTCGGCGTCGAGGTCCCCGACGTCCTGCACGTCGTCGAGGTCGAAGACGCCGGCGGCGATGACCTCCGCGAGCGCGGGCATCCGGCGGGGGTCGACGATCTGGCGCAGCCGCTGCCCGTACCGGTGGCCGAACTGGCCGGGGTCCTGCTCGAACCCGCTGGCCAGCGTGACGCTCAGGCGTGCTTCGCCCTGCACGAACGTCGACAGCCCCATGACCACGCCGACCTTCTCCCCCGGTTCGAGCGGCGTGTCGTCGAGGGCGGTGAGCGCGCGGTCGAACCAGGCGAGGTTGCGCGGCCCGGAGGGCGGTCCGCTGACCGGGATCTGCAGGAACCACGGGCGCCTGCGGATCGCCGCCAGCACCGCCTTCGCCCAGAAGCCGAGCTTGTCGCGCCACTCCCCGTCCGGCAGCGGCGGCGGGTCCTCCATCGCCTCGTCCCACATGAGGGCGAGCAGCTCGTCCTTGCTCTTCACGTGGCGGTAGAGCGCCATCGTGGCGTTGCCCATCTCCTGGGCGACGCGGGCCATGGAGACGGCGGCGAGCCCCTCGGCGTCCGCGATCGCGATGGCGGTCCGCGTGATGTCGGCGGCGTCGATGGTCGGCTTGCGCCCCCTCTTCATGCCCTCTAGTCAAACAGATGCGTATGTCATACGCTAATCCACATATTGCGTATCCGGTACGCATAAAGGGGGTTCGATGATCGTCGAGACAGAGGGTCTGACGAAGAGGTACGGCACCCGGACGGTGCTCAACGGGCTCGACCTGGAGGTGGCGGAGGGATCAGTGCTCGCGCTGCTCGGGCCGAACGGCGCGGGCAAGACGACCACGATCCGCGTCCTGAGCACGCTGACCAGGCCCGACGGCGGCTCGGCTCGGGTGTGCGGGTTCGACGTGGTGCGCCAGGCCGCGGACGTCCGCGGCGTGATCAGCCTGACCGGCCAGTACGCGGCGGTCGACGAGGAGCAGACCGGCCGCGAGAACCTGGTCATGATCGCCCGCCTGCACCGCCGCACCAGGCCGGCGGCACGCGCGCGGGCGTCCGAGTTGCTGGAGCGGTTCGGCCTGGTGGACGCCGCGGACCGGCGGGTGCGCACCTACTCCGGCGGCATGCGCCGGCGCCTGGACCTCGCGATGAGCCTGGTGGCGAGGCCGCGGCTGCTGTTCCTGGACGAGCCGACCACCGGCCTCGACCCGGTGAGCCGCACGACGACGTGGGACGCGATCGGCGACCTCGTGCGCGACGGCGTGACGATCTTCCTCACGACCCAGTACCTGGAGGAGGCCGACCGGCTCGCCGACCGGATCGTGGTGTTGCACAACGGGGGCGTCGTCGCGGACGGCACTGCGGACGCGTTGAAGAACTCGGTCGGCGGCACCCGGCTCGACCTGACCTTCGCGAGCCGGGAGGAGGCGCTGCGGGCCCGATCCGCCGTCGGCGGGCTCGCCGACGGCCCCACCCTGGGCCTGCCGTCCGACGGCAGCGCCGCCCACCTGCACCGCGTCCTGGACGACCTGCTCGCCGCACGGATCCACGTGCTGCGCGTGGCCACGCACCGGCCGACCCTGGACGACGTCTTCACGACCCTGACGGCGGTGGCGGCGTGAGCGCGGCGACGACGATGGTCGGCCGCAGCATCCGGCTGAGCCGCCGCAACCTCGACACCGCGATCATGGCGGTGGTGCTGCCGGTGCTGATGATGGCGCTGTTCGTCTACGTGTTCGGCGGCGCGATCAGCTCCGTGCAGTCCTATGTGGACTACGTGGTGCCCGGCATAGTGGTGCTGTGCACCGGCTACGGCGCCACGTCCACCGCGATGCCGGTGGCCGACGACATGAAGAAGGGCGTCGTCGACCGGTTCCGCTCGATGCCCATCAGCGGCTTCAGCGTGCTGACCGGCCACGTGGTCGCCTCGGTCGCCCGCAACGCCCTGGCGACGTTCGCGGTCGTGCTCGTGGCCCTGCTGATGGGCTTCCGGCCCACGGCGTCGGTCGGCGCGTGGGCGCTCGCGATGGGCCTGCTGCTCGTCTACGTGCTGGCGCTGTCCTGGCTGGCCGCGGGCTTCGGCGTGATCGCCCGGTCCGTCGAGTCGGCGAGCCTGCTCGGGTTCTTCATGCTCTTCCTCCCCTACCTGAGCAGCGCTTTCGTCCCGGTGGCGACGATGCCGCCCTGGTTGCGCGCCGTCAGCGAGCACCAGCCGATCACCCCGGTCATCGAGACCGTGCGCGCCCTGCTCACCGACCAGCCCGTCACCTCGGGCCGGCCGGCTCTGGCGTGGTCGGGCGGCCTGCTGGTGGTGGCCTTCACCTGGGCCACGTGGCTGTTCCGGCGGATCAGCTCCCGCTGAGGTGGACCGCGTCGAGGCGGGTGAGCTCCTCGGGGGTGAGCCGCAACTCGCCCGCCTCGACGTTCTGCCGCAGGTGCCCGGGATCACCGGTGCCGGGGATGACCAGCACGTGCGGCCCCCTCGCGAGCGTCCACGCGAGCCGGACCTGCGCGGGCGAGACGCCCCGGTCGCGCGCTATCGCGGTGACCTCGTCGTCATCGGCCGACGTGCCGGCCTCCTGGTTCGCGCCGGCAAGGGCGAAGAACGGCACGAACGCGATCCCCCGCTCCCCGCAGACGCCGAGGAAGTCGTCCTGTTCGGGGTGGTGCCCCAGCCCGTAGGAGTTCTGTACGCACACGACGTCCGTGATCCGCTGCGCCTGGTCGAGGTGGTGGAGCTTCACGTTCGACAACCCCAGGTGCCTGATGAGACCGGTCTCCCGGAGCTCCGCCAACGCCTCGAAGTGCGCGCTCACGTCGTCGAGCCCGCTGACCCGCAGGTTCACCACGTCGAGGTGGTCGCGGCCGAGCTGCCGCAGGTTCTCCTCGACCTGGCCGCGGAGCTGCCCCGGCGTGGCGAGCGGCAGCCACTCCCCCTGCGGCGTCCTCCCGGGACCGACCTTGGTGACGACGACCAGGTCCTCCGGGTACGGCGACAGCGCGCTGTTGATGAGCTCGTTGGCCGACCGCGTGGCCGAGAAGTAGAACGCGGCCGTGTCGACGTGGTTGATCCCGAGCTCCACCGCTTCCCTGAGGACCCGGATCGCCTGCCCGCGGTCGCGCGGCCGCGCAGCGGGGTCGAACGCGGTCCCCTCCTGCGGCAGGCGCATGGCGCCGAACCCGATCCGGTTCACGGTGAGGTCACCCAGTCGCCACTGCACCCCTGCCACTGTGCCAGCCTTGGTCCCGTGGGACTGTTCACGCTCGCCGAAGCCCGGACCGAACTGGCGCGCCTGCTGCCGGTGCTCGACGAGATCGTGCGCCTGCGCGCCGACGCCGCCGAACTGGCCGCGGGCGGGTCCTCGCTGGGCGGGCTGCCGGAGTTCAAGGCCGCGCAGGCGAGGCTGGACGAGCTGATGGAGTCGGTGCAGCGGACCGGGGCCGAGCTGAAGGGCTTCGCCCCGTTGCTGGTCGACTTCCCCAGCGAGAGGGACGGGGTGCCGGTGCTGCTGTGCTGGCTCGAGGGCGACCGGGAGCTGGGCTGGTACCACCGGACCGATCTGGGGTTCGCCGGCCGCCGTCCGCTGTGATCTCCAGGGCGTGACCGGATCCGTCCGCTCCTCGGCCGGGTCGTGCCTCGTGGCCGGCGTCGCGCACGGCGAGGCTGGTGGTCATGAAGCGAGCATTGATCGTCATCGACGTGCAGGAGTCGTTCCGCCAGCGGGCCAGCTGGGCCGAGGTGTCGAACCCCGGCGTCGTGGGCAAGGTCAACCAGCTCGTCGACATGAGTCGCGACGCCGGTGACCTCGTCGTGTGGGTGCTGCACTCCGAACCCGGCTCCGGCGACGTGTTCGACCCCGCGCTCGGGCACGTGCGGCTGATCGACGGCCTCGAGCCCCTCGACGACGAGCAGGTGCTGACCAAGACGTCGCACAACGCGTTCACCACGACGAACCTCCAGCAGACCCTGACGCAGCACGGGGTGCGGGAGCTGCTGGTCAGCGGCATCCGGACCGAGCAGTGCTGCGAGACGACGACCCGCGTCGGGTCCGACCTCGGGTTCGACATGACGTTCGTGACGGACGCGACGGCCACCACGCCGCTGCCGCACTGGCGGACCGGCAAGGTGCTCGGCGTCGAGGAGGTCGTCGAACGGACGGAGTACGTGCTGGCGGGCCGGTTCGCGCGGATCTCGGACGTCGCTACGCTGACCGGATCGTGACCAGAGTCGTCTTCCTGCTCGTGCCCGGAGTGCACCTGCTCGACCTCGCGGGGCCGGCGCAGGTGTTCTCCAGCGCCGCCGACCTCGTGGGCGGCTACATGTTGTCGTATGTGGGCGACGCGGACACCGTGCTGAGCCATCAGGGCGTGCCGCTGGGGGCGTCGACCGAGCTGCCCTCTCTCGACGCGGACGACCTGGTGTTCGTGCCGGGGTGGCGGTCACCGAAGATCGCGGGCACGGGGCACCTGTCCGAACGCGCGTTGGCGTGGTTGCGCTCGCACCACGCCGCCGGCGGCATGGTCGCGAGTGTGTGCGCCGGCGCGGATGCGTTGGGGCGCGCGGGCCTGCTCGAAGGCCGCCGCTGCACCACGCATCACGAACTGCAAGAGGAGCTCGAACGACGCTACCCGCGCGCACAGGTCGTGCGCGATGTCTTGTTCGTGGAAGACCATCGCGTCGTGACGTCGGCAGGTATCGCGAGCGGGATCGACCTTGCGCTGCACTTGGTCGCCGTGCGCCACGGGCCTTCCACAGCCGCCGCGATCGCACGCACGATGGTGATTTACGCGCGTAGGAACGGTGACGACCAGCAGGCGAGCGTGCTGCTGCGGTACCGGTCGCACATCAACGAGACGGTGCACCGCATTCAGGACGTGATCGAGTCACGGCTCGCGGACCGACTCTCACTCGCGGAACTGGCCGCACACGCGGGATGCAGCGAACGCACCGTGACACGGTTGTTCGGCCGTGCGACAGGTATGACGCCGTTGAAGTACCAGCAAGCGTTGCGCGTCGAACGGGCCGAACACCTCATCGGTCAGGGCGCCACGGTCGAGACCGCCGCGCGCAACGTCGGCTTCGAGGACGCCCGCATGCTGCGCCGGTTGCGTTCGCGCTGAGCCGCACGCGTGCGGCCGTCCACTGTCGACCGAACACCCTTGCACGCCACCGGAACCGGCCTAAGCTGGCCGCGTGACGACCCTGGCGAACCGCCCCAGCACCGCGTTGCTCGTGATCGACGTGCAGAACGGCGTGGTCGACCACGCCCACAACCGCGACGAGGTGGTGGCCAACGTCGCCGCGCTCGTCGACAAGGCGCGCGCGGCCGGCGTCGACGTGGTGTGGGTGCAGCACAGCAACGCCGAGCACATGCCGAAGGAGTCCGACGGCTGGCAGTTCGTGCCGGAGTTGAAGCCCGCCGAGGGCGAACCGGTGGTGCACAAGGCGTACGCCGACTCGTTCGAGGCGACCGACCTCGAAGAGGTGTTGGCGCACAAGGGGATCGGCAGCCTCGTGGTGTCCGGCGCGCAGACCGACGAATGCATCCGCTCGACGCTGCACGGCGCCATCGTCCGCGGCTACGACGCCCTGCTGGTGAGCGACGCGCACACGACCGAGGACCTGTCCGAGTGGGGCGCTCCCACCCCGGACAAGGTCATCGCCCACACGAACCTCTACTGGGAGAACCACACCGCACCGGGCCGCACGGCCGGCGTGGTCAAGACCGAGGACGCGTTCAAGCCCGCGTGACGAGGTGCCCGCTCGGCAGGTAGTCGCTCGACGCGGAGCGACATCACCCACGACGAGATCACAACAAGCGAGTGACGTACGGCATGATGCCGCCGTACCGCACCGGGGAGATCCGCACGACCGCACCGGAGTGCGGCGCCTCGACCATCATCCCGCCGCCCAGGTACAGCGCCACGTGCGTGCCGCCGCCGGGACCCCAGAAGATCATGTCCCCCGGCGCCATCTGCGACAGCGGCACCTTGCGGCCGGAGTTGTACTGGTAACCGCTGTAGTGCGGCAGGTACACGCCGACGCCCGCGAACGCGTACATCATCAGGCCGGAGCAGTCGAAGCCGATCTTGCGGTAGTCGCCGAACGAGTCGGCCACGCCGCCGTCGCGCACGCCGTACGTCGGACCGTTGTAGTTGCCGCCGCCCCACGCGTAGATGACACCGCGCTGGGACAACGCCCGGTTGATCACGGTCTGCACGCGGTTGCCGGACGGGGCTGGGGCCGACGCCACCGGGCGGCGCTTCGGCGGGGCCTGAGGTGCGACCTGAGGTGCGACCTGAGGCGCGGCCTGGGGAGCGGCGGCGGCAGCGGCTACGGCACGACGGGCGTTCTCCTCGTCCTCGCGCTTCTTCGCCGCAACCCACTGGTCGTACTGCCGGCGTTGCGCTTCGAGGCCGTTGACCTCGCCTCGCGCTGCGGCGAGCTCCTGCTCGACGGCGTCCCTGTCGGCCTGCAACGCGGCGGTGGCCGACGCCTGGGCGGTGTGCGCGTCCACGGCGACCTGCTGTGCCTGGTCGGCGACCTTCCTGGCCTCGTCGGCGGCCGCCTGCTTCGACTCGGCCTTCTGCAGCGCGGCGCGCGCGGCGGAGTCGAGGTTCGCGGCCGTGCCCTGGTCGCGGGTCACCTGGTCCAGGCGGTTCAGGCTGGACGCCGACACCGCCTCGAGCATCTGGGCGCGGGCCAGCAGGTCCTCCGGCGACTTCGCCCCGATGTAGGCGGAGAAGGACCCGACGGTGCTGCCCTGCGCGTACGAGGCGGCGGCGAACTCGTCGAGCGCGCGGCGGCTGTCCTCGACGGCCTTGGACGCGGCGTCGGCCTGCACGCGCGCGGCCGTGGCCTGGCGGCGGGCCGCCTCGGCCTCGGCGATCGCCGTCTCCAGGTCGACGCGGGCCTTGTTGGCGAGCTCGCGCTTGTACGAGACGTCGTCGTACAGCTCCTGCAGCCGCGACTCGGCCTGCGTGAGCCGGCCGGTCAACTCACCCACGCGGGCGGCCTTCGCGTCCGCCTCCGCCCGGGACGCCGAGATCGCCGAGTCGCTCGGGTTCGGCGGAGGCGGGGGAACGGCGACGGCCGTCCCCGTGAGGACGGCCGTCATCAACACCACCACGGCGGGGAGTCGTGTCAACACAGGGCATCACCTCCGACCGAATTAGACCAATCAGACCCACCGTGCGCATCTGGAACTCACGCACCGTCAACCACACGTGTCACAGCGGAGCACGATGGGTGGTCCTTTTGGGACGATCGGAGCCCCGTGTGGACTAGTTGACGAGCCGGTCCCTGCCGGCCCAGTACGGCTCCCGCAGCTTGAACTTCTGGATCTTGCCGGTCGCCGTCCGCGGGATCGCGTCGCGGAACTCGATCGAGGTCGGCGCCTTGTACCCGGCGAGCCGCTCCTTGCAGTGCCCGATCAGCTCCGCCTCGGTCGCCTCGCCCGACAGCACGACGAGCGCCTTGATCGTTTCACCCCACTTCTCGTGGGGCACCCCGATGACCGCGACCTCGGCGACGGCCGGGTGTGAGAACAGGCAGTCCTCGACCTCGATCGACGAGACGTTCTCGCCGCCGGTGATGATCACGTCCTTCTTGCGGTCCGAGATCGTCAGGTAACCCTCGTCGTCGAAGTGGCCGCCGTCGCCGGTGTGGAACCAGCCGTCCTCGAGCGCGTCCGCGGTGGACTCCGGGTTGTCCCAGTAGCCCTCCATCACCACGTTGGACCGCGCGAGCACCTCGCCGGTGCCGGAGATCCGCAGCTGCGCGCCGAGTGCCGGGGCGCCCGCCCGCGACTGCTTCTTCGCCTTCTCCTCGCCGGTGGGGCCCGGCTGGGCGCGGTTGAACGTCAGCAGCGGTGCCGTCTCGGTCAGGCCGTAGATCTGCAGGAACTCCCACCCGAGCTCCTCGGTCACGCGCTGGATCGTGCGCGAGGGCGGCGGCGCGCCGGCGCAGACGATCCGCACCTGGTCACGGCCGGGGATCTCACCCTCCCACTCCTGGGCGGCGTCCAGCACGGAGTTCCACACGGCCGGTGCGCCGCACATGAGCGTGACGCCGTGGTCGCGCACACGGCGCAGGATCTCGGCGCCGTCGACCTTGCGCAGGACCACCTGCGGCACGCCGAGGCCCGCGAGACCGAACGGCATGCCCCAGCCGTTGCAGTGGAACATCGGCAGCACGTGCATGTAGACGTCGCCCTCCCACGCACGGGTGTGCATGGCGAACGTGACCGCGTTCAGCCAGATGTTGCGGTGCGTCAGCTGCACGCCCTTGGGCCGCGCGGTGGTGCCCGACGTGTAGTTGATCGTGGCCGTCGCGTCCTCCGAAGGCGCGCTCCACGGCCGTGGCTCCACATCGAACCGAAGCAGCGCCTCGGACTCCTCGCCGAGCGTGAACCGGTGCCGCGCCACGACGTCGTCCAGCTGCAGTTCGGGGTCGACGAACAACGCCGACGCGCCGCTGTGCTCGACGATGTACTTCACCTCGTCGGGCCGCAGGCGGAAGTTCACCGGCACGCAGACGCGCCCGCTGCCGGGCAGCGCGTGCAACAGCTCCAGCATCCGCGCGGAGTTGTGGCTGACGACCGCGACGCGTTCGCCCTCGCCCACGCCCAGCGCGTCGAACCCGGCCTGCCACGCCCGCACGCGGGTCGCCATCTCCGCGTACGTCGTCGTCGGGACCGGCTTGGCCGGTTGGTCCGGCTCGTCGACGGTCGCCGTGGTCGCCGCGAACGCGAACGACGCCCGGTCCAGGAAGTCCGTGGTGATCAGCGGTACGCGCATGGAGCCGACACTACGACCAGGTGCTCGGATCTCCCCAGGACGAGAAGCTGCCTCCCCCGGATGGAGGAACGGCGCTGAGGTCGGGGAGCACCTCGCTGACGGACTCGTGCAGCACAACGGCCGCCACGGAGTCGCAGGGTGTCGGTTCGGCGTTGCAGATGATGACCTGCGCACCCGCTTTGGCCGCCAGCGGCACGAGGCCCGCGGCGGGCTGCACCTGCAACGACGTTCCCGCCACCAGCAGCACGTCGCAGTCGAGGGCGGCGAGGCGGGCGCGGCGCAGCACCTCGGCGTCGAGCTCCTGTCCGAACGAGATCGTGGCGGACTTGAGGACTCCCCGGCAGCGCGGGCAGTCCGGCTCCGCTTCGCCCTCGGCGACGCGCCGCAACGCCTCGCGCATCGACCCCGTGGCACCGCAGCCCAGGCACACGGTGGCGTGCAGCGTGCCGTGCAGCTCCAGGACCCGGTGCGGATCGGAACCGGCCTTCTGGTGCAGGCCGTCGATGTTCTGCGTGACCACCGTGCGCAGCCGGCCGGACCGCTCCAGTTCCACCAGGGCCTTGTGCGCCGCGTTCGGCTTCGCGGTCCACACGGGACTCTCGAGCCGGGCGCGCCAGGTGAGCCTGCGCAGCTCGGGGTCCGCCAGGTACGCGTCGAGCGTCGCCCCGAGCCCGGCGTCGGCGTCGCGCGCCCACAGGCCGTCGGGCCCGCGGAAGTCCGGGATGCCCGAATCCGTGGAGACCCCGGCTCCCGTCAGCACCGTGATCCGGTGGGCGGACGCGACCAGCGCCCGTGCCGCTGCGCACGCCTGGGAGGCCATCGGTTCACACTATCCGGGTGCGCAGCGTTGTGGGAGCCGCCGTCGCGGCAGTGGGCTTGGTCACCTCCATCGCCGGGACCTTCTTGCCCTGGCTGAAATCCGGATCGACCACGAGGGACAGTTACCAGGTGCTCTCGCTCCGTGATCTCGCCGGGTTGGACGGGGTGGCAGGAGGCGTCGTCACGTCGATCTGGGTGGGTCTGACCCCGTTGGCGATGATCGCCGCCGCCTTGTACGTGGTCCGATTTCCACGAATCGCCGCGTGCGTCGCCCTTCTTTTTGGCACGATCAGCGGAACCGTGGCCCTAGTAGCCACAGTCCAAGGGGATAGCAAGGGCGCGTTGGTCGGGATCAGCATCTCCGGTCCGATCACCACTCTTGCCGGTGCCGTACTGACGATCGTGGGGGCGATCACGGTGCTCACCTCGACCAGGCGCAGCGCAGTGAGAACTCCAGGAGGGAACCCGTGAGCTACCCAGGTGGTGGCGGTGGCCAGTGGCAGCCGCAGAACAACCCGTACGGGCAGCAGCCCCAGCAGGGCGGCTACCCGCAGCAGCCGCAGCAGCCGCAGCAGGGTGGCTACCAGCAGGGCGGCTACCCGCAGCAGGGTGGTCACCCGCAGACCGGGCCGCAGGGCTTCCCGCAGCAGGGCTACCCGCAGACGGGTCCCCAGGGCTTCCCGCAGCAGGGCTTCGAGCAGCAGCCGTACGGCTACGCGCCGATGGGCGGCGAGCCGCCGAAGAAGAAGCGCACCGGCCTGGTCGTCACGGCCGTCGTGGCCGTGCTGCTGCTGATCGGCGGCGGCGTCACGTTCTTCGCGCTCAAGAAGGCCGACCCGGGCTCGAACGCCGGTCAGGACACCCCGGCGATCGCCGCGAAGAACCTGATCGAGCAGCTCGGCAGCGGTGACGTCGTCGGCATCATGGCCTCGCTGGCGCCCGCGGAGGCGGCGCTGTCGAAGGACTACATGGAGTCGATGACCAAGGAGATGAAGCGCCTCGAGATCCTGAAGCCCGAGGCCGACCCGAACAAGCTCTCCGGCGTCGAGTTCAAGAGCGAGAACATCAAGTTCGACGAGGCCGCCGCCGAGAAGATCAACGACCACCTCACCATCAACAAGCTGGTCGAGGGCAAGATCACGATCACCTCGGACGCCTCGAAGATCCCGCTCACCGACAAGCTCGTCGACGCGCTGGGTGACGAGATCAACCTGACCTCGTCGAAGTCCGAGACCGTCGACATCACCGCCGAGGTGAAGAAGCGCGGCACCCCGATCGGCATCGCGTCGATCAAGGTCGGCGACAAGTGGTACCCGAGCGCCTTCTACACGATCGCCAACGCGATCCTGGAGGAGGAGAAGCAGAAGTGGCCGCAGTCCGGTTTCACGGCCGAGGGCGCGGGCTCCGCGGAGGACGCGGCGAAGCAGCTCGTCAACGCCGCTCTGGACGGCGACCTGAAGAAGGTCATCACGCTGCTGCCGCCGGACGAGGCCGGTGTGCTGCACGACCTGGGCCCGCTGCTGCTCGAGGAAGCCGGCGCGACGAAGCCGACCGGCGCCAAGCTGGAAGCCCTGGAGACCGACGTCAAGGACGTCACCGGCGGCAAGCAGGTGACGGTCAAGAAGCTGTCGATCACGGCCGAGGGCGAGACGGTCACCATCACGCGTGAGGGCGACTGCTACGCGGCCGAGGTGCCGCGCCAGGGCACGCAGAAGCTCTGCGCGGACGAGATCACGCAGCTGCTGGAGCAGCAGGGCGGCAAGAAGATCCCCGCCGAGGCCGTCGAGGTCATCGGCCGGGTCGCCGGGTCCGTGATGAAGTCCGGTGTCGGCGTCGTCGCCACCGAGGTGGACGGCAAGTGGTACGTGAGCCCGATCCGCTCCTACTACGAGCTGGCGCTGACGCTGTTCCGCGGCTTCGAGCCCAAGGACGTCGACGCGCTCATCGAGCTGATGAAGAAGTAAGTTCCCGCAGGTCAACCCACGGCCCTGGCACCCGCGGCAGCGCGGTGGCAGGGCCGTGGCAGTGCGTGGGCGGAGTGTCCTCGTCATGGACATCCACGTTCTGATCACCGGAGCCGGCCCGACCGGCCTCACCCTCGCCCTCGACCTGCACCGCCGCGGGGTGCCGTTCCGCATCGTCGACGCCGCGCCCGCGCCGTTCGCCGGCTCGCGCGGCAAGGGCCTGCAGCCGCGCAGCATGGAGGTCCTCCACGACCTGGGCGTCATCGAGCCCGTGCTGGCCTCCGGGCGGCTCGACCTGAAGATGCGCGCCTACCGGGGCCGCGAGGTCGTGCGTGAGTGGGACGTGCACGAGGGCCGCCACCCCACGGTCGAACGCCCCTACGCGCGCACGATGCTCATCCCGCAGTTCCGCGTCGAGCAGGTGCTTCGCGAGGCGTTCCCGCAGCCGGTCGAGTACGGCAAGCCGCTGACGTCGTTCACCCAGGACGACTCCGGAGTCACCGCCGTGGTCGGCGGGGAGACCGTGCGCGCGAAGTACCTCGTCGGGTGCGATGGCGGCAAATCGTTCGTGCGCAAGCAACTCGGCGTCTCGTTCGTCGGCGAGACGCACGAGGACCAACGCATGCTCATCGGTGACCTCCGGATCTCCGGTCTCGACCGCGACCACTGGCACCAGTGGGGCGGCGGCACCGACCGGTGGCTCGCGCTGTGCCCGTTGCCCGGCACGGACCTCTTCCAGTTCCAGGCGAACGGCGACGGCGACCCGTCGCCGGAGCTCTACCGCGAGATCATCCGCGACCGCACCGGCCGCGACGACCTCGTCGTGCACGACGCGACGTGGACATCGTTGTACCGCACCAACATCCGCATGGTCGACCGGTTCCGGGTGGGCCGCGTGTTCCTCGCGGGCGACGCCGCGCACGTGCACTCCCCGGCCGGTGCGCAGGGCATGAACACCGGCATCCAGGACGCCTACAACCTCGGCTGGAAGCTCGCGATGGAGACGCTGCTCGACACCTACGAGGCCGAGCGCAAGCCCGTCGCGGAGTGGCTGCTGGGCATGACGACCGCGCTGATGATGTCCGGCCAGGCGTTCGAGCGCCGCGGTGACGAGACGCTGCAGCTCTCGCTCTCCTACCGCACCACCGACGGTGAGGGCCTGCAGCCGGGCGACCGCATGCCGGACGGGATCACCGACCAGGGCCGGATCTTCGACCTGCTGCGCGGGCCCGACTTCGTGACGCTCGACTTCCCCGGCGGCCCGGTCCTGGTGCGCCCCGACGGCTACGTGGCCGCGATCGGCCGCTCAGCCGTCGACGCCTACTTCGGCGCGAACCCGGTCACGCAGCTGCACCACCGCCGGATCGCTGCTCGGACCGCCGCGTAGCCGTTGCGCCTCGTCCAGGGCGTTGCCCGCACCGCGCGGGTCGCCCTGGGCGAGCAGCCAGTCCGCGTGCCACTCGAGGACCGACGCCCGCGCCGGCCCGTCCGCGCTCCGCCCGACGGCGTCGAGCGCCCGTTGGTGCTCCCGCCCCGCCGCCTCGAGGTCACCGAGCCGCGTCAGCGCCAGCCCGAGTCCGGCGTGGACGGTCGCCTTGAACTGGTCGGCCATCGAGCCCGCCGTGGTGGCCAGCGCCTGCCGGTAGAGCCGGACGGCCTCCTGGAAGTCGCCGCCGAAGAACGCGATCTCGCCGTGCGCCTGCGCGATCCGCCCCCGGTCGAGCTCGAACCGCGCGGCCGGCACCCGCCCGAGGTCGTCGCGCGCCCCGTCGAGGTCCCCGATCCTGATCTTCAGCCGGGCCGCCTGCACCAGCACCGACATCGGCACGAGCACGTTCTCCGACTCGCCCAGCTCCTCCACCACCCGCCGAGCCTCCGACACCGCCCGGACCCCCTCGGCGAACGCGCCGCGGTTGATCAGCACCATGACCAGGCACGACAACCCGAACACCACGGCCCACCGATCCCCGACGCCCCGGAACCCCTCCAAGGCTCGCCGGTACTGCGCCTCCGCCTCCGGAGCCGCCCCCTCGCTGAACTCCCCGGCCACCACCCCGCGCACCAGCGCCGAGAACGCCCGCATCCACGCGTCCTCCGACCGCTCCAGCCTGTCGGCCAGCAGGACGAGCTGATCGCCGAGCTCCGCCTGCCCCCACACCCGACCGCTGGTGAGCATCAACGCGCACAGAGCGGTCGGCACGTCCTCCCGCCACAACCGCTCCACCGCACCGACGACCTCCGCCGTGCCGAGCGCCGCCAGCACCTCGGCCAACGGATCGCCGGGAACCCGCGACGCCCAGCGGCGCACCTCCTCCACCCGCTTGGTCATCACCAGCCAGTGCCAGGTGCGCGCGGCCAGCATCCGCCGCGCGACTCCCTGGTCGTGCTCCACCGCCCAGGCCATCGCCGCGTCGAGGTTGGCCCGTTCCGCCTCGAAGACCTGCAGCGCCTCCAACTGCCGCGGCCCCCGCAGCAACGGTTCGTTCTGCTCGGCCAGGGTCGTGTAGTACTCGGCGTGCTTCGCTTGGTCGGCTTGTCCCTGTTCCAGGGCGTACTCGCGCACGGTCTCCATCAGCCGGTAGCGCTCGCCGGCGCGGACGACCAAGGACTTCTCGACGAGCGCCGCCAGCAGGTCCTCGGTGTCCCAGAGGTCGCCTTCCTGCCCGTCGTCCACACCGTCGTGCGCCGGATCGCCTGGCGGAAGCACGGCCTGCGTGTGGCGCGCACTCCGGTGGGTCGCGTCAGAACCCGCGGGCGCGGGTTCCTGGTCTTGTCGGGGGTCCTGAGCACGTTGAGACGCAGGGGTTCCCGAGAAGGGGGTACCCCTGCGCAAGCCTGCCCCGCACACCTCGTGCACGGCCGAGCCGCCGGCTCCGCCGACGAACACCGCCAGCCGCGCCAGCAACAGCCGCTCGGAGTCGTCCAGCAGCTCCCAGCTCCAGTCGACCACCGCCCGCAACGTCCGGTGCCGCGCCGGCCCCGTCCGCGCGCCGCGGTCGAGCAACCGCAGGCGGCTGTCCACACGCGACTCCAGCTGCGCGAGCGACAACGACCGGGCGCGCGCCGCCGCGAGCTCCAGCGCGAGCGGGATGCCGTCCAGCGCGGCGCACACCCGCCGCACCACGTCGAGGTCCAGCGCCGCGCCGACCCGTGCCGAGAACAGCCGCACGGCGTGGTCGAGGTCCAGCGGCGCCACCGGGCGCACGACCTCGCCGGGAATGCCCAGCGGCTCCCGCGACGTGGCCAGCACCCGCACGTCCGGCGCTTCCGCCAGCAGGCGAGCACACAGAGCCGCCGCGGAGTCCACGACGTGCTCGCAGTTGTCCAGCACCACGAGCGACGACCCGAGCCGCGAGAACAACGGTGCCGCCAGGGGGTTCGGCCCCAGGGCGGCGTCCAGCGCCGCCAGCGGGTCCGCCGCCGAGTCCAGCTCGACGAACCACGCCTGCGGTTCCGTCGCGGCGTGCGTCAGCGCGAGCCGCGTCTTGCCCACGCCGCCGAACCCGGTCAGCGTCACCAACCGGTTGCCGCGCAACAACCTCGCCAGCGCCGTCAGGTCCGCGTCCCGCCCGATGAATGACCCCACCGGCGCCGGCAGGTTCCCGCGCACCGAACGCTCGCGCAGCACCGCGAGGTGAGCGGCCGCCAGCGCCTCACCGGGGTCCACGCCCAGTTCGTCGGCCAGCGCCGAACGAACGCGCGCGAACACCGCCAGCGCGTCCGACCGCCTCCCGGCGGCGTTCAACGCCAGCATCAGCCGCGCCTGCATGTCCTCCCGCAGCGGGTGCGCCGCCGCCAGGGCCTCCAGCCCGGCGAGGTCGTCGCGCAGCAACGCCAGCCGCACGGCCTCCTCGGCCGCGAAAGGCGCGTCCTCGAACGCCGCACCGCGCCACAGCGCCGCGTCGCGCGTCCGGCAGAACTCCTCGACGTCGGTCGAGGCCTCCAGCCGGTACCCCGACGCGTGCGACGAGATCACCGCGGCGCCGAGCGTCCGCCGCAGCCGCGACACCAGCGACTGCAACGCCGCGTGACCGTCCACCGGCGGCTCGTCCGGCCACAGGTCGGCGACCAGCCGGTCCGGCGCGACGACCTGGCCCGGTTGCGCCGCCAGCCGGATCAGCAACCAGCGCAGCCGCCTGCCGCGCACCTCGACGGGCACGCCACCGGACAGCACCTGCAACGGCCCGAGCACGTTGACCCGCATCAGGCCCGCCGCACTCCGACCAGCACCGCCGCCGCCACCAGCACGGCACCGGCGACACCGGCCCACAGCAAGGACAGCGACACCTCGTTGTGGCCCAACGCGTCCAGCACCCATCCGAGCGGGGTCACCCGCCCCAGCGGGTACGTCAGCACCACCACCGAGAACACCGCCAGCACGGTGCGCCCGGTGGAGTCGAACACCGGGCGGGCGAACATCAGGCCCACCCCGACGCCGAGCAGCGCACACCCAGTATGCGCGCCGAGTCCGACAAAGAACTGACCCGCCGTGTACGGGTGCGGGTTCGTCACGACCGGCCACACCGCCGCGAGCAGCGCCATGGCCACCGCGAACAGCACCGAGACCAGCGCCGCGGCCGTCAGCACGCGCGACCACCCGCCGGCGGTCACCACGGTGATCTCACGCCGCACCACGTCCTCGGACGTCGCCACCACGACCGCCATCCAGGCCGCGACCGGGTACAGCAACGCCGACGACCCCGAGTAGGCCTCCAGCGGCTCCCCCGCGTCGCCGCCGAACAACATCCCCATCACACCGAGGAACACCAGCAGAGGCGCCAAATACCGTTGTCCCCGAAGGACATCGGCCGCGAGGTACCGCACCAGGGAGATCACCGCACGCTCCGCACCGAGCACCCGAGCCGCAACGCCTCCGCCAGCACGTGGTCGCTGCGGTCCGGCGCCACCTCCACCCGCACCGACGAGCCACGCGTCTGCACGGACCGCACGCCTTCCAACGCCTCCAACGCGTCGAGCGCCGGCACCCGGCTCAGCTCGATCATCACGTGCCCGCCGGAGAGGTCGAGCCGTGTGGCCGGAGCGAGATGGCCCTCGTGATCGGACACCAGCGCCGTCCGCCCCTCCAGCAAGGACACCAGCTCGTCGGCCGCCGCCGGGTCGAGCCCGGTCCACGGCTCGTCGAGCACGAGCACGTCCGAGGCGAGGAACGCCTGCGCCAGCGCGACCTTCTGCGCGTTGCCCTTGGACAGCTCCGACATCGGCGCCGTCATCGAGCCGACGAACCCCAGCCGCTCCAGCACGTCACCGGCGACAGCCCCGCGCACCCGTCCCAGGTGGGCCAGGTAGGACGAAGCGGACATCCTCACGTCCGAGGGGAACCGCTCGGGAACGTAGCCGACCGAAGCCGGCCGCACGACCCGTCCGGACGTCGGCTTCAGGATCCCGGCGGCGATCCTGAGCAACGTCGACTTCCCGGTGCCGTTCGCGCCGGTCAGCACGGTCAGGCCGGACACCTCGAGCGTCAGGTCGCGCAGCACCCACGGCCCGCGCCCGTACCGCTTGGAGACTTGGTCGAGGAGCACCTCGCCAAGATAGCCACGCACGCTCTCGAACGGCGTGAAGTCGGTGAGCCCGGTGCACGGGGCGTGACTTAGGGCAACCTGGGTTGAACCGGCTTACAGGACAAGCGTACTGTTTGGGGTGGAGGGGCAGGGGTCGACCTGGTGAGGAAGACTCCCCCCGTACCCCGAACTGACCACCGCGCTGTCACCAGATGGAGTTGCACGTGACTCAGCCAGCTACGCCCTCGCCTGCCGGCGATGGAGGCAACAGCCTGGACAGCTTCGGCGCCCGCGGCACGCTCAACGTCGGCGACGCCTCGTACGAGGTGTTCCGGCTGAGCGCCGTGGACGGCGCCGAGCGTCTGCCGTTCAGCCTGAAGATCCTGCTGGAGAACCTGCTGCGGACCGAGGACGGCGCGAACATCACCGCCGACCACGTGCGCGCTCTCGCCAACTGGGACCCCAGCGCCGAGCCCGACACCGAGATCCAGTTCACGCCCGCGCGCGTCGTGATGCAGGACTTCACCGGTGTGCCCTGCGTCGTCGACCTCGCCACCATGCGCGAGGCCGTCACCCAGCTCGGCGGCGACGCCGAGAAGGTGAACCCGCTCGCGCCCGCCGAGCTCGTGATCGACCACTCGGTCATCGCCGACGTCTTCGGCCGCCCGGACGCGTTCGAGCTGAACGTCGACCTGGAGTACGAGCGCAACCGCGAGCGCTACCAGTTCCTGCGCTGGGGCCAGACGGCGTTCGACGAGTTCAAGGTCGTCCCGCCCGGCACCGGCATCGTCCACCAGGTCAACATCGAGTACCTGGCCCGCGTCGTCATGGTCCGTGGCGGCCAGGCGTACCCGGACACCCTGGTCGGCACCGACTCGCACACCACGATGGTCAACGGCATCGGCGTGCTGGGCTGGGGCGTCGGCGGCATCGAGGCCGAGGCCGCGATGCTCGGCCAGCCGGTCTCCATGCTGATCCCGCGCGTCGTGGGCTTCAAGCTCTCCGGTGAGCTGCCCGCCGGCGCCACCGCGACCGACCTCGTGCTCACGATCACCGAGATGCTGCGCAAGCAGGGCGTCGTCGGCAAGTTCGTCGAGTTCTACGGCGAGGGCGTCGGCGCCGTGCCGCTCGCGAACCGCGCCACCATCGGCAACATGTCGCCGGAGTTCGGCTCCACGGTCGGCATCTTCCCGATCGACGGCGAGACCATCGACTACCTGCGCCTGACCGGCCGGTCCGAGGAGCAGATCGCGCTCGTCGAGGCCTATGCCAAGGAGCAGGGCCTCTGGCACGACCCGTCCCGCGAGGCCGTGTACTCCGAGACGATGGAGCTCGACCTGGCGACGGTCGTCCCGTCCATCGCCGGCCCGAAGCGCCCGCAGGACCGCATCGAGCTGACCTCCGCCAAGGAGGCGTTCCGCCAGGCCCTGGGTGCCTACGTCGCGCACACCGACTCCCCGGAGCTCTCCGGCGTGGACGAGGCCGTCGACGAGACGTTCCCGGCCAGCGACCCGGTCGCCGTCGGAGAGGGCGAGAACGGCTCCGGCACGCCGAAGGTGGTCCACACCGCCGCCGAGGGCGCCACCGGCCGCGTCTCGAACCCGGTCAAGGTCACCGTCGACGGCAACGAGTTCGAGCTGGACCACGGCGCCGTCGCGATCGCCGCGATCACGTCGTGCACCAACACCTCGAACCCGTCCGTGATGCTCGGCGCGGCCCTTCTCGCGAAGAAGGCCGTCGAGCGCGGTCTCGAGCGCAAGCCGTGGGTCAAGACGACCCTGGCGCCGGGCTCGAAGGTCGTCATGGACTACTACGAGCGCGCCGGCCTCATGCCGTACCTGGAGAAGCTCGGCTTCCACCTGGTCGGCTACGGCTGCACCACCTGCATCGGCAACTCGGGCCCGCTGCAGGACGAGATCTCGGCGGGCGTGCAGGAAGGCGACCTCGCGGTCGTCTCGGTGCTGTCCGGCAACCGCAACTTCGAGGGCCGGATCAACCCGGACATCAAGATGAACTACCTCGCGTCGCCGCCGCTCGTCGTGGCGTACGCGCTGGCCGGTTCGATGGACAAGGACATCACCACCGAGCCGCTCGGCACGGACACCGAGGGCAAGCCGGTGTACCTCTCCGAGATCTGGCCGTCGCCGGCCGAGATCGCCGAGGTCATCTCGACCTCGATCTCCGCGGAGGGCTTCACCAAGGGCTACACGAACGTCTTCTCCGGTGACGAGCGCTGGCAGTCGCTGCCCACGCCGACCGGCAACACGTTCGAGTGGGACGCCGAGTCCACCTACGTGCGCAAGCCCCCGTACTTCGAGGGCATGGAGATGGAGCCGAAGCCGGTCACCGACATCGCGGGCGCCCGCGTCCTCGCGCTGCTGGGCGACTCGGTCACCACGGACCACATCTCCCCCGCCGGTTCGATCAAGGCCGACTCGCCCGCGGGCAAGTACCTGACCGAGCACGGCGTGGAGCGCAAGGACTTCAACTCCTACGGCTCCCGCCGCGGCAACCACGAGGTGATGATCCGCGGCACGTTCGCGAACATCCGCCTGCGCAACCTCCTGCTCGACGACGTCCAGGGCGGCTTCACCCGCAACTTCCTGGAGACCGACGCCCCGCAGACGACGATCTACGACGCGTCGGTCGCCTACGCGGAGGCCGGTGTCCCGCTGGTCGTGCTGGCGGGCAAGGAGTACGGCTCCGGTTCGTCGCGCGACTGGGCGGCCAAGGGCACCTCGCTGCTCGGCGTCCGCGCCGTCATCGCCGAGTCCTACGAGCGCATCCACCGCTCGAACCTGATCGGCATGGGCGTGCTGCCGCTGCAGTTCCCGCAGGGCGACAGCGCGTCGTCGCTGGGCCTCGACGGCACCGAGACGTTCGACTTCACCGGTGTCACGGAGCTCAACAACGGCACCACGCCGTCGACGGTGCACGTCGTCGCCACCAAGGCGGACGGCTCGAAGGTCGAGTTCGACGCGGTCGTCCGCATCGACACGCCCGGTGAGGCCGACTACTACCGCAACGGCGGCATCATGCAGTACGTGCTGCGCAAGATGGTCCGCAGCTAATATCTGATCAATGCGAAAAGGCCCGTCCGGACACGTTCCGGGCGGGCCTTTTCGTCACAGTTCAATAAAGTCGGCTAACACTTTTCGCTGCTACGCCCGGGTGAACTTCATCGCCATCCGGTTTAGTCGGACTTAGCCTCTTCTGACCCACCCGAACTGGGCCAGGAGGAGCATTCCCATGGAAGTCAGAAAATTCGGACGAAGAGCCGGGATCACCGTGGCGGCGCTGGTCGCGACCATGACCGTCCCGTTCGCCGGCCAGGCCGGCGCCGCCGCGGACGGCACCGTGACCGGTGACAAGTCGTTGGGCGTCACCGACATCCAGTGCGGCGGCAGCGTTCCGGTGACGGTCACGCTGAACGCCGAGACCGGCATCGCGGGCAATCCAGCGGACATCGAGCTCGTGCTCGACCGGTCGGGCAGCATGCAGGGCCAGCCGATCGTCGATTTGAAAGCCGCGGCGAAATCTTTTGTCGACATCATCGACCAGGCGACCGACGGTTCTCTGAACGGCGTGATCGCCAACGGTTCCCGCGTGGGCGTGACGAGTTTCGCGACCAGCGCCTCGGTCGACGTCGGCCTGACCGGTGACGCCGCGGCGGTGAAATCGGCCATCGACTCGCTGGTGGCAGTCGGTCAGACGAACCACTCCGACGCCATCTCGACCGGCCAGGCCCAGCTTGCGGGCTCCGTACCGGGCAACGCCAAAAAGATGATCATCATCACGGATGGTCAGACGACCGAAGGCGTGGACGCCAGTCCCGCCGCCGCGGCCGCCCGCGCCGCCGGTACCGAGATCTTCGGCATCGGACTGCGCGTGACCGACTTCCAGGCCGAGATCAAGGACTGGACGACCGACCCCGACGACGGCGTGCACTACTTCTTCGCGCCCGACTCCGCCCAGCTGCAGCAGATCTTCGCGAACATCGGCGCG
This sequence comes from Lentzea jiangxiensis, assembly GCF_900104175.1. Lineage (GTDB taxonomy): Bacteria > Actinomycetota > Actinomycetes > Mycobacteriales > Pseudonocardiaceae > Lentzea > Lentzea jiangxiensis. The sequence goes on along the minus strand of NZ_FNIX01000005.1, from coordinate 267,336 downwards.
GCGATCGTCGTGCCGGCGGCGACGAACGTGAAGGTGGTCGACACCGTCGGCGCCGCGTTCTCGGTGAGCGGCGCCGCGGCCTCCAAGGGCACCGTCTCCCAGAACGGCAACAATCTCACCTGGACGATCGGCGAGCTGCGCACGGAGAGCGCCACGCTGACGTTCACCGCGACGCACCTGCCTGCCGCCGGCGGTGGCGCGCTCGCCGTGAACCCAGGCGTCGTCTACAGCGACACCGAGGGACATACCGTCACGTTCCCGAACCCGACGGTGAAGGTGCACGGCTGCGCGGCCCACATCGACGTCGAGCCCGAGCACGCGGTGAACGAGCTGGGCACGCCCGGCCAGACCCACACCGTCACCGCCAAGGTCACCGACGACTTCGGTGACCCGGTGTCCGGCACCGGCGTCACGTTCGGCGTGCTGTCGGGCCCGAACACCGGTGCGGCGGGCAACGGCACGACGGCCGCCAACGGTCTGACGGACTTCACCTATCCCGGAACGCAGGGGCTCGCGGGACTCGGCACCGACACGATCCGCGGCTGCTTCACGCACGGCAACGGGACCGCGGTGTGCGACGACGTCACGAAGGACTGGGTGGACACCACCCCGCCGGTCGTGACGTGCACCCCGACGAACAACCCCGGCGGTGGCACCGTTCCGCCGCCGACCAACGAGGACGGGTTCTACCTGCTGAGCGCGACAGACGCCGTCGACCCGAACCCGCAGATCTACGTCCGCGACACGGCGAGCGCCGCGGTGTTCGGCGGTTTCCTCAGCGGCACCAAGATCAAGCTGGTGCAGGCGCCGGGAGCGACGCCGACGCAGAAGCCCGGCACCGGTGACATCGACTGGAAGATCACGCTCCGGGGTGACGCCCTGGTGAGCGCGAAGGACGCGTCCGGCAACGAGTCGGCGCCCCTGCGCTGCAACGTCCCGCCACCGCCGAAGTGACGTGACGGCGTGGACCGCTCGTTCTCCGGCGGGCGAGCGGTCCATTCGTCGCGGTGATGCCGGAACCCGGACCACCGGTAACAGCTCACCACCACCCCGCGATGCCAAGTCACCCTGATCCACCGCGGGAGACCCACATGAGCTTGACCGTGCTCGGCGACCTGAACTGGTTGGCCGTCATCGTGGCCACGATCGCCTACTTCGCGCTGGGCACGGTCTGGTACGCCGACCACGCCTTCGGCAGGGCCTGGGAGCGGGCGTCCGGCTGGGACCTCAACAAGCCCGAGAAGACGAGTCCCGTCGTCTACCTGGTGCCCCTGGCCACGTGTTTCGTCCTCACGCTCGTCACCGCGATGATCGGCGCCGCCTCGGACACCGACACCGTCATGGAAGGTCTCCTGCTGGGGCTCGTGATCGGTGTCGGCATCGCGTCGCCGGTCAGGTTCGTGACGGGCGCCTACGACATGACGAAGCCCGCCCCGATCACCTTCGCGGCCATCGGAGCGGGCTATCACGTCGTCGGACTCACGCTCGCGGGCGCGATCCTCGGTCAGTGGACCTAGATGCGTGCTGCCTTGTGCAGCTCACGCAACGCGCGCACGGACGACACGGCGTACTCGCGGTCCACGGCCTGCACGGCCATCACCGAGATGTACTCGTCGTCCGGCAGTTCCAGCCGGGCCCACGCGGCACCGTCCGGGAAGCTGACCGACAGCACGTCGTTCCAGTCGAAGTGGTGCGACGTCACGACGTTGCGCACGTCGATCCCCGTGGCGTCGGCGGTGACGCGCGGACGCGTCAGCAGCAGCACGCCGCCCGCCAGCAGGACGCCCAGCACGATCATCGCGACCTGGTCGGACGTCCGGAAGATCACGCCGGTCGGCGTGTTGCCCAGCAGGAGGCCCACCACGGTGAACACCACGACGAGACCGATCGCGCACGCCCACGCGACGCGGCGGATCTTCTTGGGGCGCAGGACGATTCGTTCCGCGGTCATCATTCGAAACCCCGCTCCGTCCACGGCTGGCGCAGGCCGCGCAGCACCAGTGCGGTGTCGATCGCGGCGACGGTCGCCTCGTAGCCCTTGTCCTCCACCGAGTCCGGCAGGCCGGCACGGGCCAGCGCCTGCTCCTCGGTGTCGGTGGTCAGCACGCCGTTGCCCACGGGCGTCGACTCGTCGAGGGCGACGCGCGTGAGGCCGTCGGTCACCGAGTCGCACACGTACTCGAAGTGCGGGGTGCCACCGCGGATGACCACGCCCAGCGCGACCACGGCGTCGTGGTGGCGCGCCAGTTCCTGCACCACGACGGGGAGCTCGATCGCCCCCGCCACGCGCACGACGGTCGTGTCGACGCAGCCCGCGTCCTCGGCGGCCTTGAGGGCGCGCTCGACGAGCTGATCGGTGATCTTGGTGTGCCAGCGCGTCGCCGCGATCGCGACGCTCAGGCCCCTGCCGTCGAGCTTCGTCTGCTCTGGACGGCCCTCGCCGCTCATTCCTGGTCCTCCGTTGCGGAAACGACGGCCTCGTACTGCTCCAGCTGGTTCAGCTCGTGGCCCATCCTGTCGCGCTTGGTGCGCAGGTACCGCAGGTTCTCCGGGTTCGGGGAGATCGGCAGCGGCACCCGGTCCAGCACGCGCAGACCGTATCCGGCCTCCAGGCCGACGCGCTTGGCCGGGTTGTTCGTCAGCAGCCGCATGGACTTGATGCCGAGCTCCACGAGGATCTGCGCGCCCGTGCCGTAGTCGCGCGCGTCGGCCGGCAGGCCCTGCACGAGGTTCGCGTCCACGGTGTCCGCGCCCTCGTCCTGCAGCTGGTAGGCCTGCAGCTTGTGCATCAGGCCGATGCCGCGGCCCTCGTGGCCGCGCATGTAGAGCACGACACCGCGTCCTTGCGCCGCGACGGCTTCCAGCGCCGCGTCGAGCTGCGGACCGCAGTCGCACCTCAACGACCCGAGCACGTCACCGGTGAGGCACTCGGAGTGCACGCGCACCAGCACGTCCTCGCCGTCGCCGATCTCGCCGTACACCATCGCGACGTGCTCGATGCCGTCGAGCACGCTGTCGTAGCCGTACGCGGTGAACACGCCGTGCGCGGTCGGGATGCGGGCCTCGGCGGCGCGCACGACCTGGGTCTCGACGCGGCGGCGGTACGCGATGAGGTCGGCGATCGTGACCAGCGCGAGGTCGTGGTCCGCGGCGAAGACCTCGAGCTCGTCGCGGCGGGCCATGTCCTCCTCGACCTTCTGCGACACGATCTCGCAGAGCACGCCGGCGGGCGCCAGGCCCGCGAGACGCGCCAGGTCGACGGAGGCCTCGGTGTGGCCGGGCCGGCGCAGCACGCCGCCGTCCTTGGCGCGGAGCGGGACGACGTGACCGGGCCGGTTGAAGTCGGTGGCCTTCGCGGTCGGGTCGGCCAGCAACCGGATCGTGCGCGCGCGGTCCGCGGCCGAGATGCCGGTGCTGACGCCCTCGCGCGCGTCCACCGTGACCGTGTACGCGGTGCCGCGCTGGTCCTGGTTCGTGTGGTACATCGGCGGCAGGTCGAGGCGGTCGCAGTCGGAGTCCGTCAGCGCCACGCAGACGTACCCGGACGTGTAGCGGACCATGAACGCGAGCAGCTCCGGCGTCGCCTTCTCGGCGGCGAAGATGAGGTCGCCCTCGTTCTCGCGGTCCTCGTCGTCGACGACGACCACGGGCCGTCCGGCGGCGATGTCGGAGATCGCGCGCTCGATCTCGGCGAAGTCGGTGCTCATTGGGCCTCCTCGCCCGCGATGGCCCGCAGGTGCGGGATCGCCAGTCGTTCAACGTACTTCGCCAGCACGTCGACCTCCAGGTTCACCAGGTCGCCGGGCAGCCGGTGCCCGAGCGTGGTGAGTTCGAGGGTCGTCGGGATGAGGCTCACGGTGAACTCGTCCTCGCTGACGGTCACGACCGTCAGCGAGACCCCGTCGACCGTGATGGAGCCCTTCTCGACGACGTAGCGGGCGAGGGTCGGCGGGAGTCCGATGTGGACGATCTCCCAGTGCTCGGCCTTCTCGCGCGCGAGGATGGTGCCCGTGCCGTCGACGTGACCCTGCACGATGTGGCCGCCGAGGCGCTGGCCGACCGCGGCCGCGCGCTCCAGGTTGACCTTGTCGCCCCGGGCGACCTTCGCGAGGCTGCTGCGCGTGAGGGTCTCGCGCATCACGTCCGCGGTGAAGGTGCCGTCCGCGACCTCCACGACGGTGAGGCAGACGCCGTTCACCGCGATGGAGTCGCCGTGCTTCGCGTCGCTGGTCACGATCGGCCCGGCGATGCGGACCCGTGCCGCGTCGGGCAGGTCCTCCGTCGCGACGACCTGGCCGAGTTCCTCGACGATCCCGGTGAACACCGCTCCTCCTAAGTTCGCGGAACCGCGCTGATCCGCAAGTCCGGTCCGCTCATGGTGACGTCTTCCACTGTCAACCGGACAGCGTCCGTGATGGTCGACACGCCCGCGTCCAGCACCGCCGCGGGACCGTCCCCGAGCAGCGCTGGAGCGATGTAGGCGAGCACGCGGTCGACCCTGCCGGCCCGCCAGAACGCACCGGCCAGCGTCGGCCCGCCCTCCAGCAGCACCTCGACGACGCCCCGTCCGGCGAGGGCGGTCAGCACCTCGTCCGGGTCGTGCGTGCGCAGGTGCAGCGCGGTGTGCCGGAGCTTCGCCCCGCCCGGCAGGTCGCTCATGCCCACGACCACGGGCAACGGCTGGCGGGCCAGCGGCATTCCGTCCGCGTCCCTGGCCGTGAGCGCCGGGTCGTCCTTGATGACGGTGTTCGTGCCGACGACGATCGCGTCGAGCTTCGCGCGCAGGTCGTGGACCTCCTTGCGGGAGGTCTCGGAGCTGATCCACCGGCTCGTGCCGTCCCGCGCCGCGATCCGGCCGTCGAGCGAGGCCGCGTACTTCCACGTGACGTGCGGACGGCCCGTGCGCGCGTAGTGCAGCCACGCCCTGAGGGGACCGGTGCTGACTTCGCGTTCCATCACGCCGCTTTCGACCGTGACGCCGGCTTTCCTGAGCACGGACGCTCCGCCCGCCGCCTTCGGGTTCGGGTCGCTGACGGCGTGGACGACGTGCTTGATGCCTGCTTCGAGGAGGGCCTCGGTGCACGGCGGTGTGCGGCCGTAGTGCGAACACGGCTCAAGGGTGACCACGGCCGTGCCGCCCTGTGCTTTCGTGCCCGCTTCCTTGAGCGCCATGACCTCGGCGTGCGCACCACCGGCCGGCCGCGTGCCGCCGAACCCGACCGCCCTGCCGGCGTCGTCGAGGATGACGCACCCGACCGGCGGGTTGGGGCTGGTCGTACCCCTCACCCGCTCGCTCTCCGCGATGGCGAGCGCCATCGCGTCCTCGGGTGTCACCTCGCCCCGGCTGCCTGCGCGCGCAGGGCTTCCACGGCCTTGCCGGGGTCCGCGGCGTCGTACACGGCGGAGCCCGCGACGAAGCAGTCCACCCCGGCCTGCGCGGCCTGCTCGATCGTGTCGGCGTTGATCCCGCCGTCGATCTCCACCAGCAGCTTGAGGTGCCCGGTGTCGACGAGGTGACGCGCCTGGCGCACCTTGTCCAGCACGTCGGCCATGAAGCTCTGGCCGCCGAAGCCCGGCTCGACCGACATGACGAGCAGCGTGTCGTAGTGCTTGAGGACCTCGACGTACGGCTCGAGCGGGGTGCCCGGCTTGATGCTGAGGCCTGCCTTGCTGCCCGCGGCCCTGAGGTTCTTGGCCAGCGCGATCGGGTCGTTCGCCGCCTCGACGTGCACGGTCACGTTGTAGGCGCCCGCCTCGGCGTACCCGATGGCCCAGCGGTCCGGGTCCTCGATCATCAGGTGGCAGTCGATCGGGATGTCGGTGACCTCCAGCAGCGACTTCACCACGGGCAGGCCGAGGGTCAGGTTCGGCACGAAGTGGTTGTCCATGACGTCGACGTGGATCCAGTCCGAGGTGGGCACCGCGGCGAGCTCGTCGGCGAGGCGCGCGAAGTCGGCGGACAGGATGCTGGGGGCGATCATCGGCGTGTGGACCACAACGGTGGAGTCTAGGTGTCCAGCAGGTCGAGCAGCCTGCCGGGAGCCACGTCTGAGACCACGACGACACCTGCACCGGTGAGTGTCGTGACGTGCGTCTCCCACATCGGGTGGCGGCGCTTGTCGGCGTTGGCCTGGGGCATGACGACGACCTTGCAGCCCTCCACGCCGATGGCCTCGTTCAGCGCCGTCAGCGCCTGGTTGTCGCCGATGCCCAGGGCCAGCTTGGCGACCGAGTTCGCGCTGGCGGGGGCGAAGATGAACGCGTCGGGGGTCGGGTAGGGCTTGGGCTGGCTCGGCAGCCGCGGGTTCCAGCGGACCTCCAGGTCGGTGAGCGCCTGGATCCCGGCCAGCTCACCCGCCTCCTCGAACCACGGCACGACCGCCGGGGTGAGCGTGATGGCCAACCGCCACCCCCGTTGCACAGCGGGTTCTGCGAGCTCCGTGCGGAACCACGACTCGACGCCGCCACAACCGGAAGCGACCAATCCGAGCAATCCACGGGTCGTCACCGCTGCGATGTTAGGCGGTCAACTTCGTCGGACCCTGCCGATAACGTCCCCACCGCGGGTGATCACCCGCACACTGAGGGGAGCAAGATGCGCAAGTGGAACCGGTGGCTCAGCGCCACCGCGATCTCGGCCGCCCTGGTGGCGGCCACCGCCCTGCCGGCGATGGCGGAACCGCCGCAGCGCACGGTGCCGTTGCCGCTGACGTCCTTCTCGGACATCGTGGTGGACCCGACGCTGGGGCACGTGTTCGTGAGCAGCAGAACCGACCACGCGGTGGCCGTCACGGACCTGTCGGGCAACGTCGTCACCAAGCTGTCGAACCTGCCCGGCGCCACGGGTCTGGCGCTGAGCCCGGACGGCGGCACGGTCTTCGTCGCGCTGTCCCAGTACGGCGCGGTGGCCGCACTGGACACGCTGACGCTGACCGAACGCGCCCGCTACCCGGTCGGCGAGGTGTGCCCGTCCGACCTGGCGATCTCGGGCAACCGCCTGTACTTCAGCCACGGCTGCAACCAGTGGGACGGTGGCATCGGCCGCGTCGGGTTCAACGGCGCGGAGGCCCGCACGGGCCTGGTGACCGGGCACTACAGCCCGCAGCAGCTGGCGTCGTCCCCGGCCAAGCCCGGCGTGCTGGTGACGGGTCAGCCGGGGCTGTCGCCCACCACGGTGCAGTTGCTGCGCGAAGAGGGGGACGGGCTCGTCGTCCAGGCGTCGACCCGTGAAGCGGGCAGCAACCTGCGTGACGTCGAGTTCTCCAAGGACGGCACGCAGGTCCACGTGGCGTCCGGTGCGCCGTACCACGTCCAGTCGTTCACGAGCGACACGCTCGCCGTGCGCGGCAGCTACAACACCGGTCCCTACCCGCTGGCGGTCTCGACGAGCGCCGACAGCGGTGCGCTCGCCGCGGGCGTCGACGACGACACGTCGGTGCGGCTCTTCCCGGCGGGTTCTCTGACCGAGTCCCGTTCCTACGAGGTGCGGGGGCTCTACCCGGCGGGTCTGGCGTGGGGTCCCGGCGGCAGGTGGGTCTACGCCGTCGGTGGTGCCTACACGAACCAGCCGCCGGCTCTGCACGTGCTGAAGTCCTGATCCGAGGCTTTGCGACGGGAGGCCGGGCGTGCACTCGCCCGGCCTCTCCTCGTCCGTCACTCGAACCGGTGAATCGCGGAGCCGTTGTGCCCCAGGACGAGCCGACGGGGCCCGGCACTGTCGGACCCCGTCGCTAACGTCGTTCCCGAGCGCTCAGACAGGACGTCGCAGCACCGAGCAGAACATCGCATCGGTTCCGTGCAGGTGCGGCCAGAGCTGGACGTGCGGCCCGTCCCCGAGGTCCGGAACTCCGGGGAAGAGCTCGCGCGTGTCCAGCACCTCGGCCCCGGTCTTGCGGACGACGTCGGTGACGACCCCGACTGTTTCGGAGAGATGAGGTGAACACACGACATAAGCCACGACGCCGCCGGGCCGCACCAGTCGCAACGCCTCGGTCAGCAGCTCCCGCTGCAGCTTCGTGAGCGTGCCGACATCGGCGGGCTGGCGCCTCCACCGCGCCTCCGGGCGCCGGCGCAGGGCACCGAGACCGGTGCAGGGCGCGTCGACCAGCACTCGGTCGAACGCCCCTTCCAGGAAGTCGGTCTCGCGGCCGTCGGCCACCTCCACGGTGACCGGCAGGCCGGTGGTGATCTTGCGGACGAGCTCGGCGCGGTGAGGTGCCTTCTCGACGGCGATCAGCTCGCCGCCTTCGAGGCCCACCAGCGCGGCCAGCAGGGCGGCCTTGCCGCCCGGGCCCGCGCAGAGGTCCAGCCAGCGGTCATCAGTGCCCTCGAGCGGCGCGCGAGTGAGGGCCAACGCGCAGAGCTGGCTGCCCTCGTCCTGCACGTTGGCGAGGCGTTCCCGGACGGGCTCGAGATCGCCCGGGTCGCCCGCCCCGGCCTCCAGGTGCACGCCGTAAGGCGAGTACGGCGCCACGTCGCCGCCCACGATGGCGGCGAGCTCGTCGGCGCTCACCTCGCCAGGACGTGCCACGAGGTGCACGGCGGGCCGCGCGTCGTCGGCCTCGAGAGCCAGCTTCAGCGGCTCCTCGCGGCTGCCGAGGGCCTCCGCGAACGCCTGCGCGATCCAGCGCGGGTGGGCGTGCGTGAAGGCCAGGTTGCCGACCGGGTCGGTGTCCGGGTCGGGTGCGAGCTCGTCGACCCAGGCGGCCTCGTCCTGCTCGGCGACCCGGCGCAGGACGGCGTTGACGAAGCCGGCGATGCCGGACCCGAGCTCGGCCCGCACGAGGTCGACGGTCGAGGCGACCGCGGCGTGGGACGGAATGCGCGTGCGCAGCAGCTGATACGCACCGAGCCGCAACGCGTCGAGCGCCGAGCCGTCCACTTCGGACAGAGGGCGGTCCGAGCACGCCTCGATGACGGCGTCGAGCAGGCCCTGTGCCCGCGCCGAGCCGTAGGTGAGCTCGGTGGCCAGAGCTGCGTCGCGACCGGTGATGCGACGGTCGCGAAGCATCTGCGGCAGAACGAGGTTCGCGTACGCGTCGCGTTGGCGCACGGCGCGCAACGTCTCCAGCGCGGCGAGGCGTGCCGGGTCCTCCACCGGCGGCCGGGAGGGTCCGGTGCGCCGGCGCGGCGGGTGCGGCCTGCTCGGGCGGGAAGGCTTGGAAGCGCCTCGCGGGTGGCCGGTCATGCGCTGTGCTCCACTGTCCTGGGTCGCTCGACGGCGACGCTTGCCAAGCTCGGTCGGGAGCACGTCATGAGATGCGCTCCCCTGCTTCGATCCGGATGCCGCGGGACCAGTCGGTCGCGGCCATGCGCTTCTTGCCCTGCGCCTGGACCTCGCCGAGGGCCACGGCGGTGGTCGCGGTGCCCACGAGCACGCGCTTGCGCTCGACGAGCACCTCGCCCGCGGGCAGCGTCACGTCGTCCACCGGCGTCACGGGCCCGAGCTTGAGGCGCTCGCCCCGGAACTCGGCCCACGCGCCGGGCTCCGGCGTCACGGCGCGCGCCAGGCGGTCGACGGCCGTCGCGGGCGTCGTGAAGTCGAGGCGCGCGTCCTCGACGGCGATCTTCGGCGCGTAGGTCACGCCGTCGGAGGGCTGCTCGACCGCGCGGAGGGTGCCGTCCTCGATGCCGTCCACAGTGGACAGAAGCAGGTCGGCGCCGGAGATCGACAGCCGGGTCAGCAGGTCGCCGGAGGTGTCGCGGTCGCGCACCTTCTCGGTGACCACGCCGAAGACCGGGCCGGCGTCGAGCTCCTTGACGATCCGGAACGTCGAGGCGCCCGTGATGTCGTCGCCGTTGCGCACGGCGGCCTGCACCGGCGCCGCGCCGCGCCACGCGGGCAGCACGGAGAAGTGGAGGTTGACCCAGCCGAACTGGGGGACGTCGAGCGTCCGCTGCGGCAGGAGGTTGCCGTAGGCGACGACCGGGCAGACGTCGGGTTCCAGCGCGCGCAGGCGCTCCAGGAACTCGGGGTCGCCCGCCTTGGCGGGCGTGAGGACCTCGATGCCGTGCTCGTCGGCGAGCGCGCCCACCGGGGAGCGCTCCAGTCTGCGACCGCGGCCGGAGGGGGCGTCGGGACGGGTGACCACGGCGACGACGTCGTGGCGGGAGGAGTCGATGAAGGCGCGCAACGAGGGCAGTGCGACCTCGGGCGTGCCGGCGAACACGAGTCGCATGGTCAGCTGGACCTGCCGAAGAGTGGGTGCGGGCTCTGCTTCAAGGTGGGCACCGTACCGTCGAACCACTCGGACTGCCGGATTTCGCGCATGGCCTGCTTGCGCGTCTCGGCGTCGAGGCGGTCGAGGAAGAGCACGCCGTCGAGGTGGTCGCTCTCGTGCTGGATGCAGCGCGCCAGCGTCTCGGTGCCTTCGACCTCGACGGGCTCGCCGTGCATGTTCCAGCCCTTGGCCACGACGTGCAGGTGGCGCTTGCAGTCCCACGACATACCGGGGATGGACAGACATCCCTCGGAGCCGTCCTGCATCTCCTCGCCGACCACGTCCCACGTGGGGTTGACGAGGTGTCCCGCGAAGCCGTCGCAGTGGTAGGTGAACACGCGCAGCCCCACACCGAGCTGAGGCGCGGCGAGGCCGGCTCCGCCCGCGTCCTGCATCGTGTCCCACAGGTCCTTGACCAGGGTGCGCAGTTCCTTGTCGAAGTCGGTGACCTCGGCGGCCGCGGTGCGCAGCACGGGGTCGCCGAACAGGCGGATGGGTTGGACGGTCACGCAGTGCTCCTCGTGTGGACTGGAGGCCAGTCTACGAGGAGCGCGGTCAGTGCCCGGACGCGCTGCCGAGGAAGATCACGCCCATCAGCGCCACGACGAAGTGGCCGGTGAGGCGCAGGGCGGTCAGCACGGGCCGGAACACCGCGTGCAGGTCGACGTGGGCTGCGCGGGAACGGGAGACCGTGGTTGTCGTCATGGCGTCAACTGTGCCGTTCGCGCAGGTCACCGCACATCGTCTCGCGGGTCGACCCCGCATCAGCCCGAGGTGGGAAGATCGGCCGCCCCGCTCGGCCGCAAGGGGGACACCGCCAGGTCAGCAGGCTGATGTGGCCGCACTGAGGCTCGGTGTCGAACTGGCCCGGACGCGGTGACCACCGGACCTTCGAGCCGGGAGGCTCCGGCTCGCCCGGCGGTAAAGAGATCGTCCGCGAGGGCGTCATCCGCTAGGCATGGACCATGACCTGGAAGGCACCCGAAGTAGAACTGACCGAGGAACCGCTGGTCGGCGCGGAGCGCACGTTGCTCGAAGCGCTGCTGGACCGCCACCGGGCGATGTTCCTGCGCAACTGCGCGGGCCTCACCGGCGAGCAGCTCGCCACGGTGTCCGCGCCCCCGTCGAACCTCACGCTGCAGGGCCTGATCCGGCACCTCGCGGACGTGGAGCGCATGTGGTGGCGCATCCGGCTGGCGAGGCAGGACGTCGAGCCCCTCCACCGCGCGCCGGACGTTCCCGACCTCGCGTTCGGCGACCTGGACCCGGCCCGTGCCGAGGCCGAGTACGCCGAGCTCGTCGCCGAGATGGCCGAGGCCCGCGCCGCGGTGGCGGCGCGGGACCTCGACGACGTGTTCCTGCACGAGCAGGCGGGCGAGATGTCGGTGCGGTGGCTCTACCTCCACCTGATCGAGGAGTACGCGCAGCACAACGGCCACGCCGACCTCATCAGGGAACGCATCGACGGACGCACCAACGCCTAGCTCAGCCCACCGTCACCACGCGGGCCGCACCACCTCCGCGCCGGGTCGGTTCGGCCACGGCGCGCCAGCGGCCGTGGGAGGCCCGTTCGACGGCCGTCGCGGCGCCGATCTCGGCGTTCTGGCTGAACCTGTGCCCGATCGCCTGCAGGCCCGCGGTGGTCGAGGCGGCGAGGAACGCCGCTTCGGCCGGGGTGGTGGCCGCGTTGCGCTGCGAGGCGCGCGGGGCCGCCACGGCGTCGAGCAGGGACATCTTGCGGTCCAGGCGCGCGGTCAGGATCTGGGTGACCGTGGTGATGATGGTGGAGCCGCCCGGCGAGCCGACGGCGAGGACGACCTTGCCGTGGTCGAGGACGACGGTCGGGGCCATGGACGAGCGCGGACGCTTGCCGGGGCCGGGGAGGTTCGGGTGCGGGACGCCCGGCGTGGGGGCGACGAACTCGAAGTCGGTGAGCTCGTTGTTGAGCAGGAAGCCGCGCCCCGGCACGACGATGCCGCTGCCGCCCTCCGCCTCGATGGTGAGGGTGTAGGCGACGACGTTGCCCCAGCGGTCGGCGGTGGTGAGGTGCGTCGTGCGTTCGGCGTCCTCGCGCAGCGCGGAGATGCCCGCGGTGGCTTCACAGGCCCGGGGGTTGCGGGGGCCGGCGGCGGGCTGCGGGGCGGGCAGCACGGCGTCGGGCTTGATCAGGCACGCGCGGCTGTCGGCGAACTCCTGCGACAGCAGGCCCTCGGTCGGCACGCGCGAGAAGGCCGGGTCACCGACCCAGCGCAGGCGGTCGGCGAAGGAGAGCTTCGTCGACTCGATGAAGCGGTGCAGGTACTCGACGTCGGAGGCCTTCGACAGGTCGGTCGACTCGAGGATGTTGAGGGCCTCGCCGACGGTGGTGCCGCCGGACGACGGCGCCGCCATGCCGTAGACGTCGAGGCCGCGGTAGCGCGTGTGCGTCGGGTCGCGGCGTTCGACCCGGTAGCGGGCCAGGTCGGAGAGCTGCATGTCGCCGGCGCGGACGTTGCGGGTCGATCCGGGCACGACCGGCGGCTGACGCACGGCCTTCACCAGGTCGCGGCCCACGGCTCCGCCGTACAGCGACGCGAGCTCGGTGCGGGCGAGCTCGCGGTAGGTGTCGGCGAGCTGCGGGTTGCGGAACGTGCTGCCGATCGCCGGAGGCTGGCCCCCCGGCAGGAAGAGGTCGCGGGTCGAGGTGAAGTCGGCGAAGCGGGCGGCGTTGCTCGTGATCTGGGTGTTGAACGTCTTGTCGACGACGAACCCGCGCCGAGCCAGCGCTTCCGCGGGCGCCATGGCCTCCCGCAGGTCGAGCGTGCCCCACCGGCGCAGCGCCTGCTGCCACGTCTTCGGGGTGCCGGGGACGCCGACGGACAGGCCGCTGGTCATCGCCTCGGCGAACGGCAGGGGCTGGCCGTTCTCCACGAAGAGCTGGTCGGTGGCGGAGCGCGGCGCGGTCTCGCGTCCATCCAATGTGGACACGCGACCGGTGCGGGCGTCGTAGTGGACGAAGAACCCGCCACCGCCGATCCCGGCGCTGAACGGGTCGGTCACGCCGAGCGCGGCGGCGGTGGCCACGGCGGCGTCGACCGCGTTGCCACCGCGGCGGAGCACGTCGATGCCGATCTGGGACGCGTCGGGGTCGACGCTGGACACAGCGCCTCCCCAGCCCACCTGCTCGGGCACGCGTGGCGGTGGTTCCGCCGCCCCTGCCGTGGCAGGGGCGACCAGTACGACGGAGAGCGTCACTGCGGCAACCGTTCGCAACATGCGGAAACTTCTACTCCCTTGCGACCGGATGGCAACACCCCTTGAGGAAGGCCTAAGGTGCGAGCGTGTCGATCGATCTTGACCAGTTGCGAACCACTTTCACGAACACCCCGCTCGACGAGGCCGACCGCGAGGAGGCGCTGCACCTCCTGCTGCGCGAACGCCGCGACGACGACGCAGACCTGCTACGCCACCTGCTCGCCGAGGAGACCGCCGCCCACCAGGAGGGCTGGGGCGTGCGCGACGCCATGGTGCTCGCCGCCCTGCTGCTCGCCGAGTGCGGCCGCGAGGAGGACGTCTGGGCGCTCTGGGAGGCCAAGAACGCCTCGTTCGACACCATGGCGGGCCTCGACGGCTTCCTGCTGTTCCCGGCGGGCATCGCGGGCACGACGGCGCACGTGATCGCGAGCGAGCAGCACGCCGAGCGCGACGACCTGATGACCTACATGAGCGAGTACCTCGAGTACGAGAAGCTCACCGACGAGGACATCCGCGAGCACATCGCGGGCCTGCGCTCCCACTACGAGAGCTGAAGCCCTACAGGACCTCGAGCGGGTCGAGCTTGATGCGCACCAGCTCCTGCTCCTTGCGCGCCGTCCGGACGGCCTGCGCCTCGGCCAGCACAGCGGCGAGCTGACGGCCTTCGGCACGCGAGACGCGCACCAGTGCGCGCTCTCTGGTCTCGTCGTCGCCCAGCGGCACCGGGCCGAGGACCTCGCCGGTCGGCGGCAGCCGCAGCTCGTCGAGCAGGGCGTTCACCGCGTCCGGGGTGCCGTCGACGGTCGCCATCCGGACCGCCGGCGGGAAGCCCAGTTCGGTCCGCGCGGCCAGTTCGGTGGCGGCGTGCCACACCGGGTCCCAGCGGACGAGCGCCTGCACCGGGGTCAGGGACGAGTCGGCGATCACGACCACGCGGCCAGTGCCGGGGCGCACGAGACCCGCCGCCGTCATCCACCGCCGGAGCGTTTCCTCGGAGGCGCGCAGGTCGGCTCGGCCGAGCAACGCCCAGCCGTCGAGCAGCAGCACCGCGCCGTAGCCGCCTTCGGCGACGGGTTCGGCACCGGGCGTGGCGACGACCAGGGCGGGTTTGCCCGGCACCTTGGTCAGCACCTCGTCCGCACCGCTGGTCCGCACCGGGTGACCGGGGAACGCGCGCCCGAGCTCCTCCGCCGTGCGCCGGGCGCCGATGATCTGACCCCGCAGCTTGCGCGAGCCGCACGTCGGGCAGCGGAACCCGGCCTCGGTCGCCGCGCACCACCGGCAGTACGCGGGCTTCGGCAAGCCGTCCTCGGTGCCGCCCGGCAACGCCAACGGCCCCGCGCAGCGACGGCACCGGGCCGGGCCACGGCACTGACCGCACGCCAGGGACGGCACGTACCCGCGCCGTGGCACCTGGATGAGCACCGGCGAGTCGGAGAGGGCGAACCGCGCCGCTTCGAACGCGATGGACGGCAGCCGAGCCGTGCGAGCGGCGGGGTCTTTGACGTCCTGCCACTCGTTGTCGCCCACGGACACCACACGCGGCGCGATGGCGCGCAACGTCTCGCGCGACGCCACGATCTCGTGCGCCCAGCCGGTCTCGACCAGCAACTGCGCCTCGGCCGTGCGCGCGAACCCTCCGATCAGAAGCGCGGCCCCCGTCATGTGCGCACGCTGCACCAGCACGTCCCGCACGTTCGGGTACGGCGACCGCTGCTCGACGTGCAGGTCGTCACCGTCGTCCCACACCACGAGCAACCCGGGGTCCTCGACCGGCGCGAAGGCCGTCGCGCGCGTGCCGACCACGACCCGCGCCACGCCCCGGCGCACCGCGAGCCAGCGCTTGTACCGCTCCGACGGCCCGAGGTCGGCCGACAGGGTCACCACGCCCTCGATCAGCTCGGCGCACGCCTCGGCGACCCGCGCGAGGTCGCGGTGGTCGGGAACGACGATCACCACGCCGCGACCGGTCGACGCGACGGCGGCCGCCGCCTCGGCGAGGCGGGCGGGCCAGTCCTCGGAGGGCAACGCCTGCCAGACGGCGTGCGCCGGACGGCCCTCGCGCAGGGCCTCCAGGTACTTGGGGCCGCGGGGGTATCGCGACCAGGCGTCGGCGGGAACGGGCGGCAACTGGGAGCGCACGGGCTGTTCGGCGGAATGTGCAGCGGGATCGGCCGATACGCCGCGGCCGGCGGTGGGGTCGACCGGCGTGGCGGGCACCGCGACGGCGTCGGGTGCGGCGTCGGGCGAGCCGGACGACTCCGCGCCGCCGGACGCCGCCGGGTTGGCGGGCGACGTCTGGTCGGCAGGTGCGGCGAGCGCGATGGGATCGACGGGCTCGGCGGACAGGGCGGGGCCGCCGGCCGTTGTGGGGTCAGGGGTCGCACCGGAGTCGGCGGTCACGGCAGTGTCAACAGCCGCACGGAAATCGCCGCCCACAGCGGACTCGCCATCCACGGCGAAGTCGGTGCCATCGGCGGACACGGCAGAGCCGGCGGAGTCGGAGGAGCCGGTGGCCTTGATGGTCCCGTCCCCAGCCACAGCAGCATCCCCAGCCACAGCAGCATCCCCAGCCACAGCAGCATCCCCAGCCACAGCAGCATCCCCAGCCACAGCGGGGTCCTCGGCCACAGCGAGGTCGGCCTCATCCGGCGAGTCCGCGGCTCCTGCCGTCGAAACCACCTGGGCCGCCTGCTCCCCCACCCAGGCCGGGACCCGTGGCAGCGGCGGCGCCTCCCCCGACGGCGCGGCCTCCGCACGGGCGTGGCGCGGCGGGATGGCCAGGCGCAGCACGTCGATCATGCCGCCCGCGTACCGGTCGGCGATGGCGCGCGCCAGTGCGGCGATCTCCGGTGCCAGCACCGGTTCGGGCGAGACGACCTTCTCGAGGAACGCCAGTTTCTTGCCGTACTCGGAGGTCTCGACGCGTTCCAGGAGGTAGCCGTCGACGAGCTGGCCCGCGAACCGCACGCGCACGCGGCAGCCCGGGACGGCGGTCGCGTCCAGTTCGGACGGAACGGCGTAGTCGAAGGGCCGGTCGAGGTGGGCCAGCGGCACGTCCACCACGATCCGGGCGACCGGCAGCGACTCGGCGGGGACGCGCTCCCCTTTTCTCGCTCCGGTCTTCTCGCTCATGCCCCTGGTGTATCAGACACCACCGACAGTCACGCGTTGCGCCTCACCAAACCGGTGAAGCCCGCCACGAACAGGGTCGCGAACGCCCACGCCAGGATCTGCAGCAGCCACGTCGACGCCAGCACGAACTGGCCCGCTCCCGAGGCCGCGTCGACGGTGCAGCGCGCCGCGTCGACCTTGACCAGCGGCGTCGCGACGTTGAGGGCGTAGCCGACCTGTTCGACGGTCGAGCACCGCACGGCACCGGAGAGGAGCACCACACCCGCCGACACGGCGAGCACTCCCGCGAGCCACACCAGGGCGAGCCCGGGGCGGTAACCGTGCCCGACGGTCACCCCGCGGACGAGGTGCCACGTGCGGCCCCACCGGGAGAGCTGGCCGCGGCGGCGCAGGTCGCGTTGCGCGGTGATGCGGATCCGGCGCACGTCGCGTTCGTGGCCGGCGGCGGAGTGCGCCGCGGCGAGCTGCACCCACGGCTGCGTCGAGTAGTAGGGCGTGCGGGTGGAGAGCAGCGTCAGCCATTCGTCCACAGTGGCGTCGCGCGGTAAACCTTCGTAGACCAGGCCTTCGAGCTGCACCCGGCCCTCGATGCCGTCCAACGGCATCAGCAGCTCCTTGCCGACGCGCACGTGCCGCAGGTCGAGCGCGACGCCGGGCGAGCGGAACCGCCCCTGCCGCAGCACGAGCTGGCCGTCGATGTGCGTGCCGCGCATGCGCACCGCCGCGTGGTCGTCGTCGGAGCCGGTGACCTGACAGCCCTGCATGAGGAAGATCCCGTCCCCGACGTGCAGGTCGACGATGTTCAGCCGGGCGTCGAACCGCGCGCCCCGGCACGCCAGCACCCCGGCGATGCGCGAGCTGCTCAACGTCACCATGCCCGCCGCGTGGAACCCGTCCTCCAGGTAGACGCTGCCGCCGATCCGCATGTGCAGCGCGTCGACCGACTCCTCGGCGCTGAGCTTGGCCCCGCTCAGCCGCAGGTGGTGGTCGACCGCCAGACCGCGGGCGTGCACCGCGGGCGCCACGAGGCCCGAGAGGTCCAGCGCGGAGAAGTGCGCGCGGTCGAGCAGCACGGTCTCCTCGGTGGTGCAGTCCTGCAGCACCAACGGCCGCTTCGCCACCACGTCGGAGAGGTCGAGCTGACCGGTGATCCGCGCACCGGTGATGACCAGTCCCCTCGGTTCCAGCGACTCGTGGTCGACCATCTGCCGCCGGATCTCGTCCCCCGTGATCTCCACGGGTCAGACGTTAGCCTGAGATCGACTCCTGACCGTTCTCGATGTGACCGTGACGGTCAGGTCGTACCAGCCGGAGTTCCCGAACGTCAGCACACGGCTGTATCCGCGCACCGACGACGAGCCACCCGCACGGTCAGACGAGCCGGCGAGCTCACGGCGGAAACCGTTGGGTCCCAGCAGCACGAGGTCGTGCGTCCGACACCGGCCGTCGTCGCCGGTCGGCCAACGGCACCTCGTGGACGAGATGCTCCGCGTAGGCTGTTCTTCCTGCAGCCACAGTGATTTCCTGCTCGCTGATCCCGACACCACCAACGCCGCCGATGTTGCCGGGTCTTTTGGGACAGACGACTCCACACTTCTTCGGCGGCGTAACGCCACGACACACCCGGTCCGGCCGTGAGCGACAGCCTGATCGGCACGAGCCGGCGGTGGTTCTCAGCGAGCGCAGACGTTTCCGCGTCGGTGAAGGCGAAGTCGCCGTTCGCCCGGACAACTGTCGCCCTGCCCGCCGCCCGAGCACAACGCGCGCAGGCTCCACGAACGACGGACGGCCCGCCTCCCCGAGGGGAAGCGGGCCGTCCGGAAGCCGGATCAGGCGCCGGCGGCGTTGCGCAGGGCCTCGGCGCGGTCCGTCGACTCCCAGGGGAGGTCGACGTCGGTGCGGCCGAAGTGGCCGTACGCGGCGGTCGGAGCGTAGATCGGGCGCAGCAGGTCGAGGTCGCGGATGATCGCGGCGGGCCGGAGGTCGAAGACCTCGGTGATGGCCTGCTGGATCTTCTGCGGGTCGACGGTCTCGGTGCCGAAGGTCTCGACGAACAGGCCGACGGGGGCCGCCTTGCCGATGGCGTAGGCGACCTGGACCTCGACGCGCGTGGCCAGGCCGGCGGCGACGGTGTTCTTCGCGACCCAGCGCATGGCGTAGGCGGCGGAGCGGTCGACCTTCGACGGGTCCTTGCCGGAGAAGGCGCCGCCGCCGTGGCGGGCCATGCCGCCGTAGGTGTCGACGATGATCTTGCGGCCGGTGAGGCCCGCGTCGCCCATCGGGCCGCCGATGACGAAGCGGCCGGTCGGGTTGGTCAGCAGGCGGACGTTCGCGGTGTCGAGGCCGAGCTCGGCGATCTCGGGGGCCACGACGTGCTCGCGCAGGTCGACGCCGAGGAGCTTCTCGAGGTCGATGCCGTCGGCGTGCTGGGTGGAGATGACGACCGTGTCGAGGCGCACGGGCTGGTCGCCCGCGTACTCGATGGTGACCTGGGTCTTGCCGTCGGGGCGCAGGTACGGGACGGTGCCGTCCTTGCGGACCGCGGTCAGGCGGCGCGAGAGGCGGTGGGCCAGCGCGATCGGCAGCGGCATGAGCTCGGGCGTGTCGGTGCACGCGTAGCCGAACATCAGGCCCTGGTCGCCGGCGCCCTGCTTGTCGATCTCGTCCGCGGCACCCTCGACGCGCTCCTCGAACGCCGTGTCGACGCCCTGCGCGATGTCCGGGGACTGCGCGCCGATGGCGACGTTCACGCCGCAGGAGTTGCCGTCGAAGCCCTTCTGCGACGAGTCGTAGCCGATCTCCAGGATCTTCTCGCGGACGATCGTGGGGATGTCCGCGTACGCCTCGGTGGTGACCTCACCCGCGACGTGGACCTGACCGGTGGTGACCAGGGTCTCCACCGCGACGCGGGAGCGCGGGTCCTTGGCCAGCAACGCGTCCAGGATCGAGTCGCTGATCGCGTCGCAGATCTTGTCCGGGTGTCCCTCGGTCACCGACTCACTGGTGAACAGCCTGCTGCTGTGCTGGCTCACGGACACTCCTTAATTGCGGGTTGGACTTCGGGAATTCTACTGAGACTCGGTCAAGCGAGCGGTAACCGCGTCCCACACCGCGGACGCGACTTGCGTTTTCGGGCCGTGCGGGATAGGCGTCTCGGAGCCGTCCGGCGACAGCAGCCAGCCGGCGTTGTCCTCCTGCTCGAACGCCTTGCCGTCGCCGACCGCGTTCAGCACCAGCAGGTCGCAGCCCTTGCGGCGCAGCTTGGCCCGGCCGTAGTCGAGCACCGACGTCGTCTCGTCGCCGGTCTCCGCGGCGAACCCGACGATCAGCTGGCCGGTGCGACGTGCGGAAACGAGCTCCACGAGGATGTCGGGGTTCTTCGTCAGCGCGATCGGGTCGGGGTCGCCGCCGGTCTTCTTGATCTTGTGGCCGGTGAGCGACACCGGCCGGAAGTCGGCCACCGCGGCGGCCATCACGACCACGTCCGCGTCGGCCGCGACCTTGTGCATGGCGTCGCGCAGCTCCACCGCCGAGCCCACGCGCACCAGGTCGACGCCCGCCGGAGTGGCCAGGTCCGCCGTGTTGCCCGCGACCAAAGTCACTCGTGCACCCCGCTGCGCGGCCACCCGCGCGAGTGCGTAGCCCTGCTTGCCGGACGACCGGTTGCCGATGAACCGCACCGGGTCGAGCGCTTCGCGCGTGCCGCCGGCGGAGATGGCCACGTGCACGCCTTCGAGCGAGCGCTTCAGGGCGTCCGGCCGCACGAGCAGGAGCCGGGCCAGCTCCACGATCTCGGCGGGGTCGGGCAGACGGCCCTTGCCGGTGTCCTTGCCGGTCAGCCGGCCGGACGCGGGCTCGGCGACGAGGACACCGCGCGAGCGCAGCAGCGCCACGTTGTGCTGGGTGGCCGGGTGCTCCCACATCTCGGTGTGCATCGCCGGCACCAGCAGGACCGGGCAGCGCGCGGTCAGCAGGGTGTTCGTCAGGAGGTCGTCGGCGAGGCCGTGCGCGGCCTTCGCGATGAGGTTCGCCGTCGCCGGGGCCACCACGACGAGGTCGGCGTTCTGCCCCAGCTTGACGTGCGGCACCTCGTGCACGTCGTCGAACGGGTCGGCGGACACGACCTGGCCCGACAGCGCCTCGAACGTGGCCGCTCCCACGAACTTGAGCGCGCCCTCGGTCGGGACGACCCGCACGGAGTGACCGGACTCCGTCAGCCGCCGCAGCACCTCACAGGCCTTGTACGCGGCGATGCCCCCGCCAACGCCCAGGATGATCCTGGGCTTGGTGGGGGCATCAGCGTCACTGGACGCGGAGGTCACTCGCCCTCGGTGTGCTCGAGGAGACCCGCGTGGATCTCTCGCAGAGCGATCGAGAGGGGCTTCTCGCGCGGACCCGGCTCGACGAGCGGGCCAACGTACTCGAGCAGGCCTTCTCCGAGCTGCGCGTAGTAGTCGTTGATCTGGCGGGCACGCTTCGCGGCGTAGATCACCAACGCGTACTTCGAGCTCACCTGCTCCAGCAGGTCGTCGATCGGCGGGTTGGTGATGCCCTCCGGGGAACCGGTCAGGTGACCGAGCTCGGTGTGGGTGATCACTTTCAGACTCCTGAAATTCGTGGTCCGACCATCAAGGATAGCAAGTCGGCGGCGGCCGACTGCACGTCGGCGTTCACGACGACCTCGTCGAACTCCTTCTCGGCCGCCAGCTCCTCGCGGGCGATCTCGAGACGGCGGGCGACGACGTCCGGGTGTTCGGTGCCGCGCCCGGTCAGCCGGCCGACCAGGTGCTCCCAGGACGGGGGCATCAGCATGACCAGCTGGGCCTCGGGCATGGCCACGCGGACCTGCCGCGCGCCCTGCAGTTCGATCTCCAGCAGTGCGGGACGGCCGGAAGCCAGCGCTTCCTCGACGGGCCTGCGAGGAGTTCCGTAGCGGTTTCCGGCGAAGTCGGCGTGTTCGAGGAACTCGCCCGCGTCGACCATCTGCTGGAACTTCTCGTGGTCCACGAAGTGGTAGTGCACTCCGTCGACCTCGCCCGGCCTCGGCTTCCTGGTGGTCGCCGAGACGGAAAAGTACACATCGGGCTGCTGCCTGCGCAGCTCCGCCAGGACGCTGGACTTGCCAACGCCGGACGGCCCGGACAAGACGGTGAGGCGGGGACGGGTGGAACCCGCCCCCGCCTCGGTGCCAATCACTCTCCGCTGAACTCGGAGAGCAGGGCCTTGCGCTGGCGGTCACCGAGACCGCGCAGGCGACGGCTGGGAGCGATCTCGAGGCGCTCCATGATCTGCTGCGCGCGAACCTTGCCGACGCCCGGGAGGGCCTCGAGCAGCGCGGACACCTTCATCTTGCCCAGGACCTCGTCGCTCTCGGCGGCCTTGAGCACGTCCGTCAGGGTCGTGCCGCCGCGCTTGAGGCGCTCCTTGAGCTCAGCCCGAGCGCGACGAGCGGCAGCAGCCTTCTCCAGCGCTGCGGCTCGCTGCTCCTCGGTAAGCTGGGGAAGAGCCACGATTTCCTCCGTGGTGTGGATTCTTTTCGGATCGGTGCCGCGACCGTACCGACCGCAATTGCCTGAGTACAACGTGACCCAGTCAGGTAAATCTTCAGCGGTCATGAGTGATGCGGCGGGTGGTAGTAGTACCAACACCCTCCGGCCGCCTGATCACCGCCACCGACTACCCGTCGCACACTCCAGGTGTGCTATGAGGCCGGTGACCAGCGGGGCAGCCGGTGGCGTGGACCCTACCAACACATGTTTCCCCAGGTGAGCGCGCCACACCCCAAAAGCTGCGGCGCGCCCCTCCTCAGAGGCTCTCCTGAACCTTCCGCACGGCGCTGACCAGCGAAGACACGTCGGGGCCATGCTTGAGAACATCTCGTGAAGAAGTTGGAAAGACGTTGCGCATGTCGGGTCCGAAGAGCCGTTTCAGATCGGTCACCGAGCCACCCTGAGCGCCGAAACCGGGCGCCAGGATCGGTCCGTTGAACCCCGCGAGGTCTGCATCCGTTTCCCCGATCGTGGCACCTACGACGAGACCGACATCGCCGCACGGGGAAATGCCGGAATTCCGAGCCGTGGCGAAATCGATGATCGTTTGCGCCACGGTTCGCCCGTCCGGAGCAACCGAGCGCTGGACCTCGGCGCCCTCCGGGTTGGAGGTGAGGGCGAGGACGAACACCCCCCGGCCCGTCGCCCGCGCCGTGTCGAGCGCGGGTTGCAGCGATCCGAAGCCGAGGAACGGCGAGACCGTGACGGCGTCCCCGGCGAGCGGCGAGCCGTCAGCGAGGTACGCCTGCGCGTAGGCGGCCATGGTCGAGCCGATGTCGCCGCGCTTGGCGTCCACGAGCACCAGCGTGCCCGAGTCGCGCAGCTCCGCGATCACCCGCTCCAGCACGGCGACGCCACGCGACCCGCAGGCCTCGAAGAACGCCGCCTGCGGCTTCACCATGGACACCTTGCCGCCGAACGCCTCCACGGCCGTGAGGGCGAACCGTTCGAGGCCCTCCGCGGTCGGTGAGAGGCCCCACGCCTCCAGCAGGCTCGGGTGCGGGTCGATGCCGACGCACAGCGGTCCGTGCTCCGCGACGGCCTTCGCGAGCTTCTCCCCGAAGTTCACCGCCGTCACGCGTCACCCCGCAGCGCGGCCTGGAGGGCCTGCAGCGGCTGGACGCCGATGTCACCCTGGATGAGCGCCTCGATGCCGTGCACGGCCGCGGCGGCGCCCTGGATCGTGGTGACGCACGGGATGTCCTTGGCGACGGCGGCGGTGCGGATCTCGTACCCGTCCACGCGGGGACCGCTGTTGCCGTACGGCGTGTTGAAGATCATGTCGATCTCGCCGTTGAGGATCATGTCGACGACGTTGCCCTCGCCCTCGAAGTGCTTGCGCACCTCGGTGCACGAGATCCCGTTGCGCTTCAGCACCTCCGCGGTGCCGGAGGTCGCGAGGATCTGGAAGCCGAGGTCCGCGAGGCGCTTGACCGGGAAGATCATCGCGCGCTTGTCGCGGTTCGCGAACGACACGAACACCTTGCCGGAGGTCGGAAGCGAGCCGTACGAGGCCGTCTGCGACTTCGCGAACGCCTTGCCGAACGACGAGTCGATGCCCATGACCTCGCCCGTGGACTTCATCTCCGGGCCGAGCAACGAGTCGACGCCGTGGCCCTCGGGCGTGCGGAAGCGGTGGAACTGCATGACGGCTTCCTTGACCGCGACCGGTGCGTGCTCGGGCAGCCGGGCGCCGTCGCCGGTGGCCGGCAGCACGCCCTCTTCGCGCAGTTCCGCGATCGTGGCGCCGAGCATGACGCGCGACGCGGCCTTGGCCATCGACACGGCCGTCGCCTTGGACACGAACGGCACCGTGCGCGACGCACGCGGGTTTGCCTCCAGGACGTACAACACGTCGTCCTTGAGCGCGTACTGGACGTTCAGGAGGCCCTTCACGCCGATGCCGCGGGCGATGGCCTCGGTGGAGCGGCGGACGTTCTCGATGTCCGACGCGCCCAGCGTGATCGGCGGCAGCGCGCAGGAGGAGTCGCCGGAGTGCACGCCGGCCTCCTCGATGTGCTCCATCACGCCGCCGATGAACACCTCGTCGCCGTCGCACAGCGCGTCCACGTCGATCTCGATGGCGTCGTCGAGGAACCGGTCGACCAGCACCGGGTGCTCGGGCGTCACCTCGGTCGCGCGGGCGATGTAGCCCGACAGCGACTCCTCGTCGTAGACGATCTCCATGCCGCGCCCGCCGAGCACGTAGGAGGGCCGCACGAGGACCGGGTAGCCGATCTCGTCCGCGATCTCCTTGGCCTCGTCGAACGACGTGGCGGTGCCGAACTTCGGCGCGGGCAGCCCGGCCTCGGTCAGCACCTTGCCGAACTGGCCGCGGTCCTCGGCGAGGTGGATCGCCTCCGGCGTCGTGCCGACGACGGGCACGCCGGCGTCGGCCAGGCGCTTCGCGAGGCCGAGCGGCGTCTGGCCGCCGAGCTGCACGATCACGCCGGCGACCTCGCCGGAGCGCTGCTCGGAGTGCACGACCTCCAGCACGTCCTCGAACGTCAGCGGCTCGAAGTACAGGCGGTCGGAGGTGTCGTAGTCCGTCGACACCGTCTCCGGGTTGCAGTTGACCATGACGGTCTCGTACCCGGCCGCCCGCAGCGCCATCGCGGCGTGCACGCAGGAGTAGTCGAACTCGATGCCCTGGCCGATGCGGTTCGGGCCGGAGCCCAGGATCAGCACCTTCGGCTTCTCCCGCTGCTCCGCGACCTCCGACTCCGCGTTCGGGTCGAGCTCGTAGGCGGAGTAGTGGTACGGCGTCTCCGACTTGAACTCCGCCGCGCACGTGTCGACCGTCTTGTAGACCGGCCGCACGCCCAGACGGTGCCGCAGCGTGCGCACGCCGTCCTCACCGGCAAGCTCCGGCCGCAGCACGGAGATCTGCCGGTCGGAGAGACCGGCGCGCTTCGCCTTGCGCAGCAACGGTTCGTCGAGCACCGGTGCGTCGAGCAGCTCCTGGCGGAGCTCGCCCAGCCACGCGATCTGCTCGATGAACCACGGGTCGATGCCCGATGCCCGGTGAACGTCCTCAATGGACGCACCGAGCCGCAGCGCGCGCTCGACCGTGTAGAGGCGGCCGTCGTGACCGCGCTCCAGCTGCTTGAGCGTGGACTCCAGCGTCACGCTGGAACCATCGCTCTGGCGCGGGTCGGGCTGGGTCCAGAAGCCGACCGACTTGGTCTCGAGCGACCGCAGCGCCTTGCCGAGCGCCTCGACGAAGTTGCGGCCGATCGACATGGCCTCGCCGACCGACTTCATCGTGGTCGTGAGCGTCGGGTCCGCACCGGGGAACTTCTCGAACGCGAACCGCGGCGCCTTCACGACCACGTAGTCGAGCGTCGGCTCGAACGACGCCGGGGTCTCCCCCGTGATGTCGTTGGTGATCTCGTCGAGCGCGTAGCCGATGGCGAGCTTCGCGGCGATCTTGGCGATCGGGAAGCCGGTCGCCTTGGACGCGAGCGCCGACGACCGCGACACGCGCGGGTTCATCTCGATGACGACCATGCGGCCGTTCTCGGGGTGGATCGCGAACTGGATGTTGCAGCCACCGGTGTCGACGCCGACCTCGCGGATGACCTGGATGCCGACGTCGCGCATGTGCTGGTACTCGCGGTCGGTCAGCGTCATCGCGGGCGCGACCGTCACCGAGTCACCGGTGTGCACGCCCATCGGGTCGATGTTCTCGATCGAGCAGATGACGACGACGTTGTCGTTGCGGTCGCGCATCAGCTCGAGCTCGTACTCCTTCCACCCGAGCACGCTCTCCTCGATCAGCACCTCGGTGACCGGGGACTCCTCCAGGCCGATGGCCGCGAGGCGTTCCAGCTCCTCCTCGGTGTAGGCCATGCCGGACCCCAGGCCGCCCATGGTGAACGACGGCCGGATGACGACCGGCAGGCCCAGCTCGGCGACGGTCTTGCGGACCTCGTCCATCGTGTTGCACACGGCCGAACGCGGCACCTCGGCGCCGATCTTGCGCACCAGGTCCTTGAAGATCTGCCGGTCCTCGCCGCGCTGAATCGCGTCGACGTTCGCGCCGATCAGCTCGACGTTGTACTTCTCCAGCACGCCGCGCTCGTGCAGCGCGATCGCGGTGTTCAGCGCGGTCTGGCCGCCCAGCGTCGCCAGGATCGCGTCCGGGCGTTCCTGCGCGATGACCTTCTCCACGAACTCGGCCGTGATCGGCTCGATGTAGGTGGCGTCCGCGAACTCGGGGTCGGTCATGATCGTCGCCGGGTTGGAGTTCACCAGGCTCACCCTGATGCCCTCCTCCCGCAGCACCCGGCACGCCTGGGTGCCGGAGTAGTCGAACTCGCACGCCTGGCCGATGACGATCGGGCCGGAGCCGATGACCAGGATGTGCTTGAGATCAGTCCTCTTGGGCATGTCAGCGGCCGCCGTTCATCATGGTCACGAAGTCGTCGAACAGGGGCGCGGCGTCGTGCGGTCCGGCCGCGGCCTCGGGGTGGTACTGCACGGAGAACGCCGGCGCGTCGAGCAGCCGGACGCCCTCGACGGTGCCGTCGTTCGGGCAGTAGTGCGACAGCACGGCGCGGCCGAACTCCGAGGAGAACTCCTCGCCCGGCGTGCCCTCCAGCGCGAACCCGTGGTTCTGCGAGGTGATGGCGACCTTGCCGGTGGTCACGTCGATGACCGGGATGTTGATGCCGCGGTGGCCGTAGCGCATCTTGTAGGTCCCGCGCCCGACGGCGCGGCCCAGGATCTGGTTGCCGAAGCAGATGCCGAACAGCGGCAGCTCCCGGCTCAGCGCCTCCTTCGTCAGGGCGATGGCGTGGTCCTGCGTGGCCGGGTCACCGGGGCCGTTCGACAGGAACAACCCGTCCGGGCTGACCTCCAGGACGTCGTCGAAGGTGCTCGTCAGCGGCAGGACGTGCACCTCGATGCCGCGCGCCGCCATCATCCGCGGGGTGTTCGACTTGATGCCCAGGTCGAGCGCCGCGACGGTGAACTTCTTCTCACCGATCGCCTCGACCACGTACGGCTTGTCCGTGGTCACGTCGACCGCGAGGTTCGCGCCGACCATCTGCGCCGACGCCTTGACCTGCTCGACCATCGACGCGTCGTCGGTGAGCTCCGCGCCGGAGAACACCCCGGCGCGCATGGCGCCCTGCTCGCGGATGTGGCGGGTCAGGGTGCGGGTGTCGAGGCCGGAGATGCCGACGACGCCCTGGTTCGCGAGCTCCTCGTCGAGGCCGCGCCTGGACCGCCAGTTCGACGGCGTGCGCGCGGGGTCGCGGACCACGTAGCCGGCGACCCAGATCTTCGACGACTCGTCGTCCTCGTCGTTCCAGCCGGTGTTGCCGATCTGCGGTGCGGTCTGCACCACGATCTGGCGGTGGTAGGAGGGGTCGGTCAGGGTTTCCTGGTACCCGGTCATGGCCGTGGAGAACACGACCTCGCCGAGCGAGACGCCGGTCGCTCCGTACGCCTCACCGCGGAAGACACGTCCGTCTTCCAGCACCAATGCCGCGTTCGTCACGCCTTGCCTCCCACGAGTGCTGCTACCCATTCTTCGTAAACGTCTTTGTCGTCACCGCGGAAACCAGTGTCGAACAGGTGGCCATCGTTTTCCCACTGGACCACCAACAAGCCTTCCTCGCTGAACATGACCTTCCCGGCGAGGCCCCGGTCCGTGCGGGCGTCCCGGATGGACGCGGCCGGGATGAAGATCGGTGTCGCGCCGACGCGTTCGATCGCGACGCCTTCGGGCACCAGGCTGAGCGTCGCCTCGGCGCGGTGGCCGATGTCGCCGATCTGGATGCGGTCCTGCCAGTTGCCCGCGTTCGTCGTTCCGATGTAGACGCCCGTGGTCGTGAGCCGCGCCGTGCCGAGCTGCCGCGGTGTCGACGGGAACGCCGGAAGGCCGGCCTGCGCGCGCTGGCGTCGCTTCCAGCCGTGCCACATGCCGTACACGCACAGCGCGAAGAGCAGGAAGACCGCCAGGGACAGCAGAACGCGGGTCATCGCGCAATCCTCCCCGCGAGTGCGGTCACCCGGCCACGCAAGATGGTGGCCGTCACCGCGGCGGGCAGCTCCATGCCCTCGAACGGGGTGTTGCCCGCGATGCTCGCGAGCTGCGCGCCGTTCACGGTCCAGGAGGCGTCCGGGTCGACCAGCACCAGGTTCGCGGGCTCGCCGGCCGCGATCGGGCGGCCCTGGTCGGTCAGGCCGGCGATCTCGGCGGGCTTCTCGCTCATCACCCGCGCGACGCCGCGCCAGTCCAGCAGCCCGGTCCTCACCATCGTCTCGACGACGATGCCGAGCGCGGTCTGCAGGCCGAGCATGCCCGGACGGGCCGCCGACCACTCGCAGTCCTTGTCCTGCACGGCGTGCGGGGCGTGGTCCGTGGCGACGCAGTCGATCGTGCCGTCGGCCAGCGCCTGGCGCAGCGCGTCGACGTCGGCCTGCGTGCGCAGCGGCGGGTTGACCTTGTTGACCGGGTCGTAGGTGGCGAGCCGGTCGTCGGTGAGGATCAGGTGGTGCGGGGTGACCTCGGCGCTGACCTTGGTGCCGCGCGCCTTCGCCCACTTGAGGACGTCCGCCGTGCCGGTGGTGCTGACGTGGCAGACGTGCAGCTTCGCGTCGACCTGCTTCGCGAGGATGCAGTCGCGGGCGACGATCGACTCCTCGGCCGCCGCCGGCCAGCCCTGCAGGCCGAGCCGTGACGCGTTCTCGCCCTCGTGCGCCTGCGCGCCGACGGTGAGACGCGGCTCCTCGGCGTGCTGGGCGATGACGGCGCCCAGCGCCTTCGAGTACTCCAGCGCCCGGCGCATGACAAGCGGGTCGTGCACGCAGTGGCCGTCGTCGGAGAAGACGCGGACGTTGGCCTTGGACTTGGCCATCGTGCCGAGCTCGGCGAGCTTCTCGCCCTTCAGGCCGACCGTGACGGCGCCGACCGGGTGGACGTCGACCAGGCCGACCTCCTGACCGCGGCGGGCGACGTGCTCGACGATGACGGCGTTGTCGGCGACCGGGTCGGTGTTGGCCATGGCGAACACCGCCGTGTACCCGCCGAGAGCGGCGGCCCTCGAGCCCGTCTCGATGGTCTCCGTGTCCTCGCGGCCGGGTTCGCGCAGGTGGGTGTGCAGGTCGACGAAGCCCGGCAGCAGGACCGCGCCGTTGCCCTCGATGACTTCTACATCAGCTCCGTGCTGTGTGGGATCACTCTGGCCGGCGATCACGCCGTCGCGGATCAGCAGGTCGATCGGTTCACCCTCGCCGTAGGGCCTGACTCCCTTGAGCAACAAGGGTTTCACGCGGTTTCCTCCTCGTGGGCAAGCAGGTGGTACAGCACGGCCATGCGCACGTGGACACCGTTGCGGACCTGCTCGGTGATGGCGGCCTGCGGGCTGTCGGCGACGACGGAGGCGATCTCCATGCCGCGCAGCATCGGGCCGGGGTGCAGCACGACGGCGTGCTCGGGCAGCAGCTTCAGGCGCCGCTCGTTGAGGCCGTACGCGATCGAGTACTCGCGCGAGCTCGGGAAGAACCCGCCGGTCATCCGCTCGGCCTGCACGCGCAGCAACATCACCGCGTCCTGGCTCGCCAGCTCCGAGTCGATCTCGTGGGAGACGGTGACCGGCCAGTTCTCGACGCCGGTGGGCAGCAGGGTCGGCGGCGCGACCAGCGTGACCTCGGCACCGAGCGTCGTCAGCAGGTGCACGTTCGACCGGGCGACACGGCTGTGCAGCACGTCGCCGACGATCGCGACCCGGCGGCCGTCGAGGCTGCCGAGGCGGTCGCGCAGCGTGGCGGCGTCGAGCAACGCCTGCGTGGGGTGCTCGTGCATGCCGTCGCCCGCGTTCACGACGGACGTGTTCGTGTGCTTGAGCCAGCCCGCGAGCCGGTGGGCGGCACCGGACGCCGGGTGCCGCACGATCACGCAGTCGGCGCCCGCGGCCTGCAGGGTCAGCGCGGTGTCGCGCAGCGACTCGCCCTTGCTGACGCTGGAGCCGGAGCTGCTGACGTTGATCACGTCCGCGGACATCCACTTGCCGGCGATCTCGAAGCTCACGCGGGTGCGGGTGCTGTTCTCGTAGAACATCGTGATCACCGTGCGGCCGCGCAGCGTCGGCAGCTTGCGGACCTCGCGGCCGAGCAGCGCCTGCTTCAGCCGGTCCGCGGTGTCGAGGATCGCGATCGCCTGGTCGCGGTCGAGGCCGTCGGTGGAGAGCAGGTGCTTCACTTCAGCACCACTCCGTCGCGGCCGTCGAACTCCTCGAGCATCACGACGACGTCCTCGGTCTTGGACGTCGGCAGGTTCTTGCCCACGTAGTCCGCGCGGATCGGCAGCTCGCGGTGGCCGCGGTCGACGAGCACGGCCAGCTGGACGGCGCGGGGCCGGCCGTGGTCGCGCAGGGCGTCGAGCGCGGAGCGGATCGTGCGGCCGGAGAACAGCACGTCGTCCACGAGCACGACCAGCTTGTCGTCGATGCCGCCCTCGGGCAGCTTCGTCGCCTCCAGCGGCCTGGTGGGGCCGCGGCGCAGGTCGTCGCGGTAGAGGGTGATGTCGAGCGTGCCCTCGAGCACCGTCCGGCCGGAAAATTCGGCGATCTTAGCGGCAAGGCGCCGTGCGAGTGGGGCTCCCCGGCTGGGAATACCCATCAAGACGACGTCGGGTGCGCTGGGTGCATCGAGAGCGGTCTTCTCGATGATCTGATGGGCCATTCGGGCGACAGTGCGCGCGACGTCACCGGCCGAGAGGATCTCGCGATCCCCGGCCGGATCCGTCGCGCCACGTTGACGTGACGCCACGGCTGGACCTCCTTCCCCGCCTCACTGGACGGGTCCTTAAAGGACGTCGGACACCTGGCCATAACCAGGCTGACCTGCACGGTATCACCTACGGGCGGTCAGCCGTCCGAGTGGTGCGCCAGGCGTGGCGCGCGTCTCTGCCCGAGATCAGCTTGACCTGCCGACCACGGCGAGTAATCATTACTCTGCGTATCGATCTAAGCCTCCCCGCAGCACGCCCGTACTGCTGACGGGGCGAATGAACGGAGAACCGCCACATGGGCGACTACGCCAAGGCGCTGGGGGCCAAGCTCCGCGCTATCCGCCAGCAGCAGGGTCTGTCCCTGCACGGCGTCGAGCAGAAGTCCGGCGGTCGCTGGAAGGCCGTGGTCGTCGGCTCGTACGAGCGCGGTGACCGCGCGGTGACCGTGCAGAAGCTGGCCGAGCTGGCCGACTTCTACGGGGTTCCCGTCGCCGAGCTCCTGCCCGAGGGCCGCGTGCCGTCGGGTGCCGAGCCGGCCACCAAGATCGTGATCAACCTCGAGCGGCTCCAGCAGCTGCCGGTCGAGAAGGTCGGCCCGCTGGCCCGCTACGCCGCGACCATCCAGTCGCAGCGCGGTGACTACAACGGCAAGGTCCTCTCGATCCGCACCGAGGACCTGCGTTCGCTCGCGATCATCTACGACATGACGCCGGGCGAGCTGACCGAGCAGCTCATCGACTGGGGCGTGCTGCCTCCCGAGGCCCGTCCCGCCAAGGAAGACTGAACTTCCGCCTGGAGCTGTGGCTCCCCTGACGTCCTGCAAGTCGCCCTGAGGACGTCCGGGGAGCCACTGCTGCTTTGTGCCGGGGGTGCGCGGAGTGAGCGCCCCCGGACCGAACCACCGCCAGGTCGTCGCGCTGCCGCACGTGGCTCCGCTGCCCAACCGGGTGTTCGCTTTCACCGGCCGGCACCCGCTTGTCCGAATGTCAACATTCCGACAACCGGGCTGGCTGGCCGTTGAGATCCGCATCGGACACCGGCCTGGCCTCCCCCGTCAGCGCCCCCACCTGCGACGCACCCGGCGGCGTGCGGCCGATCAACGGCGCGATCCGCTCGAACGGCTCGTCGAAGCACGGACGCTGCCCCGTCCGTCCGGCATGAACGCATCTCCCTCGGGTCCCGCCTCCGACGGCGACTTGCCCCCGCTCACGGCACGAGCGCCGCGAGCTGCTCCTTGTCCTGGATGACGTGGATGGCGGCGATCCGTCCGTCGCGGACGGTGAACGCCATGACGGAGAACGGCACTCCGCCGACCCGCGAGATGAAGCCGATCTCGTCGCCGATGACCGCGAACTCCGCGGTCGCCGACACGGCGTACTTGCGGAAGGTGCTGGCACGCCCGGCGACGTTGCGTCCGCCGATGACCTCCAACGCGCCGGCGCGGAGCACGACGTCCGGGTGCAGCACCGAGACGAGGCCTTCGAGATCGCCCTCCTGCGACGCCTTGAGGAACGCCTCCACGACCTCCCGCTGCTGCGGCAGACCGACGTTGGGCTGCGGCCGGCCCTGCACACGCTTGCGCGCACGCGACGCGAGCTGCCGAGTCGCGGCGGGCGTCTTGCCGATCAACGGTGCGATGTCGTCGAACGGCACCGCGAACATGTCGTGCAGCACGAACGCGAGCCGCTCGTCGGGCTTCAACGAGTCGAGCACGATCAGCATCGCGAGCCCGACCTGGTCTTGGGTGACGGCCCGGTGCTCGGGCTCCTCCCCCGTCTCGATCACGGGGTCCGGCATCTCGAACGCGTGCTCGCGCCTGTCGCGCAGCATGTTCAGGCACACACGGCCGACGACGGTGGTGAGCCACGCGGCGGGGTTCTCGATCTCGCTCGTGTCCGCGCGCTCGACCCGGAGCCAGGCTTCCTGCACCGCGTCGTCCGCCTCGGCGAACGAGCCCAGCATGCGGTGGGCGATGGCACGCAAACGCGTGCGCTCCTGCTGGAACTGCGCGATCACTTCTTCCCCCTGTGGCCTGGCACACAGCCTGTCACGGTCCCCCGCGCCGCCGGGTCGGCCTGGCGGCGACTCATCCGGAGGGTAACCGTGAAGATCCTCGTGGCGGGCGGGACCGGCGCTCCCGGCAGACACGTCGGCACCCGCACCCAGGAGGACTTCCTGCCCTGGCGGCCAGGCCGGTCTGCCTGGTCGCTGTAGAGTCCCGGCAACGTGACCACCTCCGATGCCGGCCTTCTCGCCGACCAGAACCCGCTGCCCTCCGGTGTCGACTCCCGGCTGCGCGAGCACCTCACGTTCCTCATCGAGGTCGACCGGCTCAAGACCGTGTTGCGAGCGTCCCCTCTCGCGGCGGCGGACAGGCGTGAGAACGACGCGGAGCACTCGTGGCACCTCGCGCTGATGGTCATGACGCTCGCGGAGTACGCCGACGAACCGATTGACGTCGGCCACACGATGAAGCTCGTCGTCGTGCACGACCTCATCGAGATCTACGCGGGGGACACGCCGATCTACGACACCGAACTGGCCGTGAGCCAGCAGGAGCGCGAAGAGGCCGCCGCTGAGAGGTTGTTCGGGATCCTGCCCGACGACGCTGGACGGACGCTCCGCGCGTTGTGGGACGAGTTCGAGGCTCGCCGGACGCCCGAGGCGCGGTTCGCGAAGGCCATGGACCGGCTGCAGCCGTTGCTGCTCAACTGGATGGCGAAGGGCGGGACCTGGCGGACGCCCGGGGTGACCGCGGACGACGTGCGTGCCCGCAAGGCCGTGATCGGCGACGGGTCGGCGAAGCTCTGGGAAGCGGCGCTGCACCTGATCGACGAAGGTGAGCGGCGGGGCTGGGCCCGGAGCTGAACCGTGGGCGCCACACGCTGCGTGTGGCGCCCACGGGAAGAGCTACAGAACAGCGCG
Organism: Lentzea jiangxiensis; assembly: GCF_900104175.1. Classification (GTDB taxonomy): domain Bacteria; phylum Actinomycetota; class Actinomycetes; order Mycobacteriales; family Pseudonocardiaceae; genus Lentzea; species Lentzea jiangxiensis. Next base: position 233,530 of record NZ_FNIX01000005.1, on the reverse strand, counting down.
CAGCTGGTCCGCGATCACCGCGATCCGGCCGAGCACGCCGTTCACGAACCGCGGCGAGTCGTCCGTCGACAGGCCCTTGGCGAGCTCGACGGCCTCGTCGATGGCCACCGCGTCCGGCACGTCGGCCGCCCACAGCAGCTCGTACAGGCCGAGGCGCAGGACCGCCCGGTCGACCGCCGGCATGCGCTGCAGGGTCCAGCCCTCGGCGTGCTCGGAGATCAGGTCGTCGATGCGCGCGCGGTGGGCGGTGACGCCCTCGACCAGGGTCACCGTGTAGTCGTTCACCGGCGGCACGTCGGGGGAACCGACGCGTGAGGCCAGCAGCGTCACCGGGTCGGTGCCCAGCAGGTCGGCTTCGTAGAGGAAGTCGACCGCGCGTTTGCGGGCCTTGCTCCGTGCGCCCATTACTTGTCGCTGATGCGGCCGAGGTACCGGCCGTCGCGGGTGTCGACCTTGATCTTCTCGCCGGTCGTGACGAACAGCGGGACCTGGATCTCGGCGCCGGTCTCGAGGCGGGCGGGCTTGGTGCCGCCGGTGGAGCGGTCGCCCTGCAGGCCCGGGTCGGTGTGTTCGATCACGAGCTCGACCGAGGTCGGGAGCTCGATGAACAGCGGCACGCCCTCGTGGACGGCCACGACGGCCTCCTGGTTCTCCAGCAGGTAGTTGGCGGCGTCGCCCACCGTCTCAGCCGGGACCGGGATCTGGTCGTAGGTGTCGCCGTCCATGAAGATGAAGTCGGCGCCGTCCTTGTAGAGGAACGTCATGCCGCGCTTGTCCACGGTGGCCGTGTCGACCTTGGTGCCCGCGTTGAAGGTCTTGTCGACGACCTTGCCGGTCAGCACGTGCTTGAGGGTCGTGCGCACGAAGGCGCCACCCTTGCCGGGCTTGACGTGCTGGAACGCGGTGACGGTCCAGAGCTGGCCGTCGAGGTTCAGCACCAGGCCGTTCTTCAGGTCGTTCGTGGTGGCCACGGTGGGATTTCTCCTGTGTAGGACGGGGGTGTCAGACGACCACGAGTTCTTTCGTGGTCAGGGTGAGGAGCTCCGGCCCGCTCTCGCGGACCACGAGGGTGTCCTCGATGCGGACCCCGCCCCGCCCCGGCAAGTAGACGCCGGGCTCGACGGTGACCGCCATACCGGCCGAAAGTGTACCGGCACCCGCCTTCGACAACGCCGGTGCCTCGTGGATCTCCAGCCCGACCCCGTGGCCGAGGCCGTGCAGGAAGTCCTCGCCGTGCCCGGCCTTCTCGATCACCTCGCGCGACGCGTGGTCGACTCCGCTGACCCGCACGCCCGGCTTGAGCGCGTTGCGCCCGGCCGCCTGCGAGCGCGCCACCAGGTCGTACAGGTCGCGCTGCCAGTCGGCGGGCTTGCCGAGGACGAGCGTGCGCGTCATGTCCGAGTGGTAGCCGTCGACGAGCGCGCCGAAGTCCAGCTTGATGAAGTCGCCCACGTGCAGGGTCGCGTCCGTCGGCGAGTGGTGCGGCACCGCGGAGTTCGCGCCGAACGCCACGATCGAGGAGAACGACGGGCCCTCCGCGCCGTGGTCGAGCATGCGGCTCTCCAGCTCGCGCGCGACCTCGCGTTCGGTGCGGCCCGCCCGCAGGCCGCCGTGCCCGATCAACGCCGCCAGCGCCCGGTCCGCCGCCGCGCACGCCATCCGCAGCGCCTCGATCTCGACCTCGTCCTTGACCAGCCGCAGCTTCTCGACGAAGCCACCGGCCTTGACCAGCTCGGCCCTGCCGGCCGCCGCGGTCAGCCCGTCGAACCCGTCGACCGTGACGACGTGGCTCTCGAACCCGAGCCTGCCCTTCGCCCTGCGCGCGAGCGCGGTGTCGCACGGCCGGTCGACGACGCGTTCCAGGTCCGGCACCTGCCGCGCCGACTGGGTGAGGTAGCGGCCGTCGGTGCAGAACACCGTGGTGTCGTCGCCGTCCGCGTCGACCAGCACGGCGGCGTTCGAGCCCGTGAACCCGGTGAGGTACCGGACGTTCAGGAGGTTCGTCACGAGCAGCGCGTCCAGGTTCGCGGCCTGGAGCTCCCGGCGCAGGGCGTTTCGGCGTGCGGCGTACGACGACATGTCTCGCAGCGTACGGCCAGTCCTAAGCTGTCCGCATGCGTCCTTGGTTCGTCCGTGCGTTGTGGATGGGGCTCCTGCACGGGGCCGTGCAGACCGGCGTGGCGGCCGTGGGCGTGCGCAGCCCCGAGGCCGGGTCGGTCCGCCTGATCGCCGTCGGGCTGCTGATCGCCGCCGCGGTCATCTGGGGTGCGGTCGACACGCTGCGCGACCTGGAGGGGCGCGGCATGCAGTGGTTCGTCGCCGCGCTGATCGCCGGGCCGTTCGCCGGGGCGCTGGGGGTGATCGGGTCGGCGCTGCTGGTCGACCAGACCGGTCAGGAGGCGCTGTGGGTGGCGCTCACGGGCGGGGCGGCGTTCACGGCGTTGCTCGTGCTGGCGCCGGCGGGGCTCGGGATGCTGCTGGGCGGGTTCCCGGCGCGCAAGGATTCGGCTAGTCCGCAGCGCTGACGGTGAGCAGGTAGCGCGCCGACGTGCGGAAACCGTCCGCGTCCCCCTCGACGAGCAGCTCGTGCTCCCCTGGGCTCAACGGCGGGATCCACGCCCACAGCCCGCACGCCTGAGCCTGCACGCGACCCTCGCGCACCCCCAGGACGTTGCCCTTCGCGGCCTGGAAGCTGATCCCGACCGGCGCGATCCGCCGCAGCTCCACCACCTGCCCGTCGAGCGTCACCGAGCCCGTCGCGCCGGCCAGGAACGACGTGCAGTTCCCGGTCGCGTTGACCGCGGGCCCGGCCAGCGGACGCCCGGCCGGCACCTCGCACCTGCGGCTCACCTCGCCACCGAACGTCCCGGCGAAGAACCAGACGTCCCGCGGCTGGGCCTCGGCGCACCACTGCCCCGTGTCGTCGACGACCGGGTTGCGGTTCTCCGGCGTCGCCGCCGCCCACGTCCACCACTGCGCCTGCAGGTCCTTGTCGGACAACCGTTCGGCACTCGCCGACGGCGTCGTCGCGCTGACGGGCGAGGGCTGCGGCCCCGCGGTGGCACACCCGGCCAGGAGCAGGGCGAACGCGGCGATGAACGGTCTCGGCACGAGCGGCATCTTCGCACGCTCAGGCGGCCACCAGCTCGATTTCGAAGCCGTCCTCGTTCTCCAGGAACGCCGCGTAGTGGTCCGGTCCGCCCGCGTGGGGGTGGCGGTCCGCGAACATGAGCCGCCAGCCGTGCGCCTCGGACTCCCGCGTCAGCCGGTCGACGTCGGCGCGGGTGCCCGCGTGCAGGGCGAGGTGATTCAGGCCGGCTTTCATCCGGTCGTGGGAACCGGTCAGCGCCGGCGACCGCTCGACCACGACGTAGGTCTCGCCGAGCTTCCAGCTGACACCGGCGCTCCAGCGCTGGTGCTCGGCCCAGCCGAGCGCGGTGAAGATCCACCCGAACGACGCCTCGGCGCGGCCGAGGTCCGGCACCCATAACTCGATGTGGTGAATCATGCCCGCTCCCCCGGTGGTGTCCGTTTTTTGGCAATTGATCGACGCGGTGGACGTGCCGAAATCGAATGCATGTGCAACCAGGCGTCTGGTGCGGTCCACGACGGCGGCACGGTGCTGCAGGTCCACGAGGTCGGCGGCGACATCGTGCTCCACCGCGGGCCGGCCCGCCGCGCCCGGGCCGGGCGGACGAAGGTGCGAACGGCACGGGCGCTGGTCCTGCTGCTGCTGATCGCCGCCGGGCAGTACGCGATCAGCGCCCTCGGCGACGGCACGTTCCCGGACGCCGCGACCGTCCGTCCCATCGGCGCGGACGAGAAGGAGATCAAGACGGTGGTGGACATGAAGCTGAGGAGCTGCGCTTCGGAGCACGTCCCGATCCCCGTCAACTGCCCCCAGCGCAGCACCACCGCTCCGCGCGTGCACCGCGCGAAGTGGGCGATCCGCGGCTTCCCGATCGACGGCATGCGGGTTGTGTGGCGCGGCACGCGGGCCTTCGTGAGCGGTACCGCGATCATGACCATCAACTACCTCACGCCCAACGGCACCGGCGACAACCTGGACAAGACGCGGTTCTCCGCGGAGGTCAGGTGGCACGAGGGCTCGCTGACCGAGGAGGACGTCGACCTGCTGCCGTACCGGGACCTCGGGCCGATCCTGAAGCGCGACTTCGAGCTCACGAAAGCGGCCGCCAAGGAGGCGATCGACGAGGCGTTCGACCTGTGCACGAGGTCCACCACGTCACCTATGGCCCCCATCTGTCCGCGTGCCGAGGACACGCCGCTGCTGGACGGGGTGAAGTGGGAGCTGAACAAGAGCCGGGTGTTCAACGAGGCCATGAACAACGACTACGAGTTCGGGCTCGTGCTGGTGACCGGGAGCTACTCGGTCATGGCCTGGTCGCAGGACGACCGGCTGGTGTACACGCAGCTCGGCACCTACCGGGCGACTCTGGTGCGGGTCGCCAACGGCATCGCGCGAGTGCTGCAGATCCAGCACCTGCCATAGGACCCGGCTCCTGCGACCGGCCGATGAAGATCGTGACGAACGGCGAGCGACCCGATCCGCAGGGCGGCGCCCAGGCTGCGCTGCCGGACGGCGGCTCGCGCACCGACATCCCGGGCGACGTGCGGACAGGAAGCGGGTGCACGACGAGCGCGAGGCGGGTCTGCGCTACTTCTGCTTGAGCGAGAGCCAGCGCAGCGCGAGCAGGTAGCCCTCCACGCCCAGGCCCGCGATGACGCCGCTCGCCACCGCCGAGATGACGCTGTGGTGCCGGAACTCCTCGCGCTGGTGGATGTTCGAGATGTGCACCTCGACCAGCGGGGCGGTGAGCTGCGAGCACGCGTCGCGCAGCGCGATCGAGTAGTGCGTCCAAGCCGCGCCGTTCAGCACGACCGGGATCGAGGCGTCGGCGGCCTCGTGCAGCCACTTCACCATCTCGCCCTCGTAGGCGGTTTGGCGGACCTCGACCTCGAACCCGAGTTCTTCGCCTTCGGTCACGCACATGTCGACGAGGTCGGCGTGCGTGGTGCTGCCGTAGATGAGCGGCTCGCGGGTGCCGAGGCGGTCGAGGTTCGGGCCGTTGAGGACGAGGACCTTCACAGCAGCACCGTCCCGCCGGGGGACTTCGGCTCGGCGGCGACGGCCGAGTAGGCGGCGGCGATCAGGGCCGGGTCCGGGCCTTCCAGGCGGCCTGGCTTGGCGAGGCCGTCGAGGACGACGAAGCGCAGCACGCCCGCCTTGTTCTTCTTGTCGACCTTCATGCCCTCCATGAGCTGCGGGAGGCCGTCCGGGTCGTAGGTCGTCGGCAGGCCGAGCAGCTCCAGGACGCGCTTGTGGCGGTCGGCGGTCTCGTCGTCGAGGCGGCCCGCCAGGCGGGCCAGTTCGGCGGCGAACACCAGGCCCACGCTGATGGCGGCGCCGTGGCGCCAGCGGTAGCGCTCGCGGCGCTCGATGGCGTGGCCGAGGGTGTGGCCGTAGTTGAGGATCTCGCGCAGCGACGACTCGCGCAGGTCGTTCGAGACGACGTCGGCCTTGATCTGGATCTTGCGGCGGACGAGCTCCGCGAGCACGTCGCCGGTCGGGTCCAGGGCGGCCCGCGGGTCGGCCTCGATCAGGTCGAGGATGACCGGGTCGGCGATGAAGCCGCCCTTCACGACCTCGGCCATGCCGGCGATGAGCTCGTTGCGCGGCAACGTCTCCAGCGTCGCGAGGTCGACGAAGACGACCTCGGGCTCGTAGAACGTGCCGACGAGGTTCTTGCCCGCGTCGGTGTTGATGCCGGTCTTGCCGCCCACGGCGGCGTCGACCATGCCCAGCATGGTGGTCGGGATGTTGACCAGGCGCACGCCGCGCATCCAGGTGGAGGCGACGAAGCCGGCGAGGTCGGTGACCGCGCCGCCGCCGAGGCCCACCACGACGTCGCTGCGGGACAGGCCGATCTTGCCGAGCACGTCCCAGCAGAAGCCGGCGACGGCGAGGTCCTTGCCGTCCTCGGCGTCGGGCACCTCGACGCGGTGCGCGTCGATGCCCGTCGCCTTCAGCTCGTCGACCAGCACCTCGGCCGTGGCGGCCAGGGTCGGCTGGTGCACGATCGCGACCTTGGCCGTGCCCTCGAGGTGCGCGACGATCTCGCCCAGCAGGCCCCGGCCGATCACGACGAGGTACGGCTTCTCTGCGTTGACCTCGATGGTCAGCGGCTCGGTCATTCCCCGACTCCCTCGATCACCGCGTCGGTCACCTGCTGCGGATCGAGCGCGTCCGTCAGGACCTCGACCGTCGCGACCTCGCGGTACAGCGGCAGGCGCGCGTCCAGCAGCGCCTTGAAGGTGGAGCGCGGGTTCACGCCGGACAGCAGCGGCCGCGCGGACGACAGCCCGGTGCGGCGCACGCCCTCGGCCATGCCCACGTTCAGGAAGACGACGGTGTGCTCCCGCAGGCGCTCGCGGGTCGTGGCGGACAGCACCGCTCCCCCGCCCAGCGCCAGCACGCCCTCGTGCTCGACGAGCGCCTTGGCGACCGCGTCCTCCTCCAGGGCGCGGAAGGCGGGCTCGCCGTCATCGGTGAAGATGTCCGAGATCGGCTTGCCGGCCAGGGCGACGATGTCCGCGTCGACGTCGCGGAACGGCACGCCGAGCCGGGCGGCCAGCAGCTCGCTGACGGTGGTCTTCCCGGCTCCGGGAGGACCGACCACCACGCAGCGGGGGCTCACACGCCCTCCCAGCGGGCTTCCAGCGCCTTGAGGTAGGCGTGGGCGTTGCGGCGCGTCTCGTCGAGCGAGTCGCCGCCGAACTTCTCCAGCGCGGCCTCGGCGAGCACGAGCGCCACCACGGACTCCAGCACGACGCCGGCGCGCGGCACGGCGCAGACGTCCGAGCGCTGGTGAATCGCGACGGCGGGCTCGCCGGTGCGAACGTCCACTGTGGACAGTGCGCGGGGGACGGTCGAGATCGGCTTCATCGCCACGCGGGCGCGCAGGACCTCGCCGTTGGTGATGCCGCCTTCGAGGCCACCGGCGCGGTTCGAGCGGCGGGTGACGCCGACGGGGCCGCTGCCCCGGTCGATCTCGTCGTGCGCCTGCGAGCCCCAGCGCTGGGCGGTGGTGAAGCCGTCGCCGATCTCCACGCCCTTCATCGCCTGCACGCCCATCAGGGCGGCGGCCAGGCGGGCGTCGAGGCGGCGGTCCCAGTGCACGTGCGAGCCAAGGCCCGGCGGCAGGCCGTACGCGAGCACCTCGATGACACCGCCGACGGTGTCACCGGCGTCCTTGACGGCCTCGACCTCGGCGACCATCGCGTCGGTGCCGCGCTGGTCGAGGCAGCGCACCGGCGAGTCGTCGATCGCGGCCAGGTCGTCCGGCGTGGGCAGCGCCGCGTCGTCGGGCGTGCGGGCCCCGCCGATCGACACCACGTGGCTGAGGATCCGCACGCCGAGCAGCTGCTGGAGGAAGTGCCGGGCCACTGTGCCGAGGGCCGTGCGCGCGGCGGTCTCGCGGGCGGACGCGCGTTCGAGGACGGGCCGGGCCTCGTCGAAGCCGAACTTCTGCATGCCCGGCAGGTCGGCGTGGCCGGGACGCGGGCGCGTGAGGGCCTCGTTGCGGCCGGTCGGCTTGAGCAGCCCCGGGTCGACGGGGTCGGCGGACATGACCGTCTGCCACTTGGGCCACTCGGAGTTGCCGATGGTGACCGCGACCGGACCGCCCTGGGTCTTGCCGTGGCGCACGCCGCCGAGGATCTGGACCTCGTCCTGCTCGAAGCCCATGCGGGGCGAGCGACCGAACCCGAGCCTGCGGCGCCCGAGCTGGGCGACGAGGTCCTCGGTGGTCACCTCGACTCCGGCGGGCATGCCCTCCAGGACGGCGACGAGGGCGGGGCCGTGTGACTCTCCAGCGGTGATCCAGCGCAGCACGTTGACCATCCTTTCACAATGTCACCAACGCCCAGGTGGCGGCCAGCAGGCCGGGCCCGTGCGGCACCGCGCGCGCACGTCTCAGGGCCGCGACGGCGAGCGTGACCGCACTGGCCAGGATCGCCGCAGGTAGGAGCGACGGCAGCGGGAGCGCGGCGCCGAGCGAGAAGGCGAGCTTGACGTCCCCGCCGCCCATGAGCGCCGGTCTCCAGCGCCGGACGGCGAGATGCGCGCCGCCGAAGACCACCGCCGCGAGCGCCGCCGCTCCCAGTCCGTGGAACCGCAGGAGCAGCAGCCCGGCGCCCAGCGGAAGGGTGAGCGCGTCCGGCAACCGGTGGTGCCGCAGGTCGATCGTCGCGAGCACGACGCCGAACCAGGCCAGCAGGTACGACGAGGTCGGCGCGTCCAGGACGGCGGCGACCGCCCACAGCGAAGCCAGCGCGAACGAGAGCAGGACCGCGGTCATGGTGACCACGGTCCTGCTCGGCACGTCCGGGACCAAGTCCCGGGCTGTCGTGAACGGTCCGTTCACGACAGCGCGTCGCTCCGGGCGGCGAGAGCGCCCGGAGCGGTTGTCTCAGCGAGACCAGGCGAACAGGGCGTCGTTCGCCGCCACGTCCGTGTCCAGCGCGAGGCCACCGAGCACCTCGGCCGACGCGTCCAGCGCGATCACCGGGCAGATCGGCGCGAACCCGGCCGCCTCGACCTCGGCCGGGTCCCACGTCACGATCCGCTGGCCGGCGCGCACCTCCTCGCCCTTGACGACGTGGAGCTCGAAGCCCTCGCCCTTGCGCTTCACGGTGTCGATGCCCAGGTGGACGAGCACCGCGGCACCGTCGGTGCCCGCGACCACGAACGCGTGCGGGTGCAGCGTCACGACGGTGCCGTCGAGCGGCGAGACCACGTCGGCCTTCGACCGGAGCGGGTCGACCGCGACGCCGGGACCGACCATCGCCTGCGAGAAGACCGGGTCGGGAACCGCGGAGAGCGCGACCACGCGGCCGGCCACGGGGCTGCCGACGCGGAGGCTCACAGGAGGTCCTCGATGTCCGACGCGATGGTGTCCGCCTCGGGACCGACGACGACCTGGACGACGTTGCCGGAACGCATGACCCCGTGTGCTCCCAAGGCCTTCAGGGCCTTCTCGTTGACGACGGAACCGTCCTCCAGCTCACACCGCAGACGGGTGATGCACGGCTCGATCTCGACGATGTTGTCGGCGCCGCCCAGCGCCTCGAGGATCTTCTTCGCCTTCTCGTCAGCCACGTTCGTACCTCTCGTTCCCGTAACAGCGGTTGACACCCGCTCGGTGCGCGGAGCATCCTCCCGCACCAACTGGTCTAGACCGGAAAGTACCACTAGCGAGGAGGTGAGCGAGTGCACGAGATCGTGGACGGGCCCAAGCCCAAGCACGCGCAGCTCCGCGAGATCTTGCGCAGGCTCGCCGAACAGGAGCTGGCTCCCGGCTCGCCGATCCCCTCGGAGCGGGACCTGGCGGAGCGGTACGGGGTCTCCCGCATCACCGTGCGGGCCGCGGTCGGCCAGCTGGTCGCCGACGGCCTGCTCACCCGGGCCAAGGGACGCGGGACGTTCACCGCCAAGCGGCGCTACGACCTGCAGCTCTTCCTCGCGTCGTTCACCTCGGACATGAAGGCGCGCGGGGTCGAACCCAGCACCGAGGTGATCAGCTGCGGCCAGGCCGCGCCGGGGTCGAAGGCCTCGCTGGGCCTCGAACCCGACGAGTACGCGTACCGCGTCGTGCGGCTGCGCAAGGCCGACGGCGCTCCCCTGGCGCTCGAGGCCGGCTGGTACAGCCCGCACATGCTTCCCGAGCTCGACCGATGCGATCTGACCGGGTCGATCTACGAGATCATCGCGACCCGGTACGGGATCCAGCTCGACCACGCGCGGCAGACCGTGTGGGCCGAGACCGCCGACGCGGAGACCGCGAAGGCGCTCGACGTCCGCAAGGGCAGCCCGCTCCTCGTGTTCAGGAGGGTCGCCAGCTCCGAGGGGCGGCCCTGCGAAGACGTCACTTCCTGGTACCGGGGCGATCTCTACCAGGTGACCATGCAACTGGACCGGACCGTCCCGGGTTCCGGACCGAACTCCGCCAAGGGAGGAACCCGATGAGCACGGACGCCGCAACCGGTGGTCGTGAGATCAAGGGCCTCGCCACGTTGCAGCGCTTCGGTCGCAGCCTCATGCTGCCGATCGCCGTGCTGCCCGCGGCAGGTCTGCTGCTCCGCTTCGGTCAGCCCGACATGCTGGGCAAGGACGGCCTGGGCTGGAACGCCGTCGCCTCGGTGATCGGTGCGGCGGGCGACGCGCTGTTCAGCAACCTCGCCCTGCTGTTCGCCGTCGGCATCGCCGTCGGTTTCGCACGGCGCGGTGACGGCTCCACGGCGCTCGCGGGCGTCGTCGGCTACGTCGTGCTGACGAGCGTGTTCAAGGCGATGTCCCCGCTGGTCCTCGACCAGCCGACCGACCCGGCCGCCAAGCCCGAGGTCATCAACTACGGTGTCCTCGGCGGTATCGTCGTCGGCATCCTGACCGCCCTGCTGTGGCAGCGGTACCACCGCATCAAGCTGCCCCCGTACCTGGCGTTCTTCGGTGGCCGCCGGTTCGTCCCGATCATCGTCGCCGGTGTCATGACGATCATCGGCGTCCTGCTCGGCCTGGTCTACCCGTGGTTCGACGCGGGCCTGACCGCCATCGGTGAGTGGGTCACCGGCAGCACGATCATCGGTGCCTTCATCTACGGTGTCGTCAACCGCCTGCTGATCCCGCTGGGCCTGCACCACATCGTCAACAACGTCGTGTGGTTCCAGTTCGGCGAGTACAACGACAAGACCGGTGACATCCCGCGCTTCCTCGCGGGCGACCCGACCGCCGGCACGTTCCAGACCGGCTTCTTCCCCATCCTGATGTTCGCCCTGCCGGCCGCGGCGCTCGCGATCGTGCACACCGCGCGCCCGAGCCAGCGCAAGCTCATCGGCGGCATCATGGGCTCCGCCGCCCTCACCGCGTTCATCACCGGTGTGACGGAGCCGCTCGAGTTCGCGTTCATGTTCGTCGCGTGGCCGCTGTACCTGATCCACGCCGTGCTGACCGGTACGTCGCTCGCCATCTCCAACGCCCTGGGCGCCCACGACGGGTTCTCGTTCTCGGCCGGTGCGATCGACTTCATCCTGAACTGGAACATCGCGACCAAGCCGTGGCTGCTGCTCATCCTCGGCGCGATCTACGCGGTGATCTACTACTTCCTGTTCCGCTTCGTCATCACCAAGTGGAACCTGAAGACGCCGGGACGCGAGGACGACGAGTCCCCGGAGGCCGACGAGAGCGTCGTCGACAGCGCCGGTGACAGGGTCGGTGACAGGGCGGTGCGCGAGAAGCGCACCCGCGACGACCAGCAGCAGTAAGCACAGCCAGCCCTACCGGGAGGAATCATCATGGCCGAGCGACGGGTAACCGTGGCCAGCAAGGTCGGACTGCACGCCCGGCCCGCCGCACTGCTGGCGAAGGCCGCCGCCGACCAGCCGGTGACGGTCACCATCCGCAAGGACGACGGCGAAGCCGTCGACGCGGCGAGTGTCCTGGGTCTGATGACCCTGGGCGCCATGCACGGTGACGAGGTGGTGCTCAGCGCCGACGGGGACGGAGCGGACGCTGCTCTGGACGCCATCGCCGAACTGATCACCACCGACCACGACGAGTGATCCGGGTCGCGGGTGGTCCCGGTCGCCCCGACGGGCGGGACCACCCGCGACCCACCCGAAGTGCAGCACCACCCCCGCGGTCACGACGCCGGCGAGAGCCGACGGCGTGGCCTGCGGGGAGCTCACCATCAGCCACACCCCGCCGACGGCCAGCAGCGGCGGCACGACCAGGCCCGCGGTCCACCTGCGCAGCACGAGGAACGCGAGAGCCGAGACCAGCAGCGCCGCGCCGAGCGTGTCGCTGAACCGGTGCCAGCCGAGCGACACCGTCTCCGCCGCCACCGCCCCCGCGCCGAAAGCCCCCGGCACCGCCACGAACAGCGCGAACCGCCGGGGCACCGCCATCGTCACCGCGACCACCGATGCCACCGCCGCGGTCGTGTGCCCGCTCGGGAAGCTGTTGTGCACCAGCACGGCGTCGTCGTCCAACGGCGGCCGCACCAGCACGTGCAGCTTCAGGACCTGGGCTCCCAGCACCGATCCCCCGAGAACGAGCAACGGCGCGAACGCCTTCTTGCGCGCGAACAGGACCACGAGGATCGCGGCCACCATGATCACCATGTCCACGTCGGACGCCCACGAGCGTTGAAGTGAGAGCTCGGGCAATGCGGCGTTCTCCGCCTTCTGCCCGAACGACGTCCACACCAGCGCGAAGTACGTGAAGAGGAATCCCAGCAAGCTTCCGGCCATGCGTTCGAGGCTCCGCGCGCCGGGATATGGGAACGTCCACGTCATGTCATGGTTCCGCTACAGAACCGCCGGCGGCGCTCCTGCCCGCCGATAATGGATCTCGTGGCGATGGTCTTGCTGGTCGAGGACGACCCCGATGTGCGCGAAGGACTCGGACTGGCGCTGCGCCGCCAGGGACCCGACGTCCGTGCGGCGGGGACGGGCGAGGCAGGCGTGGAGGAGCTGCGCGAGTCCCGGCCCGACATCGTGGTCCTCGACATCAGCCGCGTGAAAGTGGCGGGCGTGCCGACGTCGGACGTCAACTGCCCCCAGACCGCATAACCGTCCACATGGAACGGTCGCACCGCCCGCCCGGCACAGGGACGGCGATCAGCGCGCTCAAGAACCCGTCGTACTCGCCCTCGACGACAACACCAGCGGCAAAGACGCTATGCGCGAGCCGCCAACGCGGCCCCCAGCGCCTCCCGCATGACGTCCCGAGGCGCATCCATCCCGGTGAACAGCTCGACCTGTCCGAAAGCCTGGTGCAACAACATGTCCAGCCCGGTCGCCAACCGAGCCCCGGAACCCCGGACCGCATCGGCGACGGGTGTGGGCCAGGGGTGGTAGATCACGTCCAGCACGAACGGCGCCCGAGCCAGGTCACCGGCCAACGACTCGGTAGCGGCCGCGGGCACGGTCGACACCAGCACATCACACCCGGCAGCGAGCGAACCGACGTCCACAGAGGACAGCGGCAGGACCTCCACCGCCACCCCCACCCGTTCAGCGGTCCGGACGGCCTCCCCTGCCCGGGAAGGATCCCGCACCACCAGGGAAACCGAGGAGACCCCCAGCTCGGCGAACCCGGCCAGCGCGGCGGTGGCGGTCCCGCCCGCCCCGAGCACCACGCCGCGAGCGCCGCCGGAGAACCCCTTCTCCCGCAGCGCCCCCACGACACCGTCGACATCGGTGCAGTCCGCGTGCCACCCCGAGTCGGTGCGCACCAACGTGTTCGCCGCCCCCACGGCCGAAGCCCGCGGAGTCACCGACGAGGCGAAGGCCAACGCCGCGCGCTTCGTCGGCATCGTGCACGACAGCCCGACCCACTCCGGCCCCAGCGAGGACACGAGCGACGGCACCGCGTCCTCGGCGCACTCCAGCCGCGTGTACTCCCAGTCCAGGCCGAGCGCGGCATAGGCGGCGTCGTGCAGCACGGGAGAGAGGGAGTGCTCGATCGGCGAACCGATCACCGCCGCCTTGCGCCGCATCAGTAGACGTTCTCCCTCTGGGCCTTCTGGTCGTTGGCGTTGTGCTCCTCGAACGTGTTCGCGAAGCAGGAGGTGCCGTCCTTCTGGCACTTCACGAAGTACAGCATCTCGCCGGCCTCGGGAGCGATCGCGGCGGCGATGGCCTGCTGCGACGGCGAGCCGATCGGGGTGGGCGTCAGGCCCTGGTTGATGTAGGAGTTGTACGGCCCCTGCGCGTTGCGGTCCGCGTCGGACGTGCGGATGTGGGGCTGGTTGTTCTTGTAGTTGATGGTCGAGTCGAACTGCAGGGGCATCGGCTTCTTGATGCGGTTGTAGATGACCCGCGAGACCTTGCCGAAGTCCTTCTCGATCGCTTCCTTCTCGATCAGCGAGGCGATGACCAGGACCTCGTACGGCCGGAAGCCGGTGTTCATGGTGCCGCCGGGGATGCCCGCGCCCTGCAGCTTCTGGGCGGAGGACACGATGACGCCGCGGAGCAGCTCGACCGCGCTCACGCCGGGCTTGACCTGGTACACGCCGCGCATGATCAGGCCTTCGAGGCGGAACTGCGGGTCGGCGCGCTTCACGTCGGAGATCGCCCAGTCCGGCACGCCGAGGGCGACCGGGTCGGTCTGCTCGGCGGCGGCCTTGATCTCGTCGAACGTCAGGCACTTCTTCGCGCCGTCCTTCTCCGTGCAGCTCGCGTCGGCGAGCTGGGAGTAGACGCCCTTGACCGTCTTGTCGCCCACCTTGATGTCGGTGAGCTTCAGGCCGCCGACGATCTGCACGGCCGGGACCCTGGTCTTCGGGTCGATCATGCGGGCCACGGCCTCCTGGCCCGACATCTTCGTCTTCATCAGGTAGAAGCCGGGCTGGATCGACGTCACGCGGGCGTCGGTCTTGCTGGCCTCGGTGAAGGCGCGCGCGGAGGCGATGACGCCGTTGTCGTACAGGGTCGACGCGATCTTGCTGACCGGGTCGCCGTCCTGCACCTCCACGATCGCGTCGGCCTCGCCGGCACCCGAGAAGTCCTCGAACGAGCCTATGCCGCGCAGCTCCTGGTAGCCGTAGTACGCGCCGCCCATGCCGACGGCGAGGACGAGCGCGACGACCAGCCACAGGACCGTCTTCTTGCGCTTCTTCGCCTTGGCGCGCGCGGTGTCACGCTCGCGGTCGCGCTTGCGGACCGGGCGTCGCTCTTCCACGTCGGGGTCGGTGAACAACCCGAGGTCGTCGCTCACACTTCGTCCTTTCGGGCGGCCACGATACGGGCCCGCGCGTCCAGCCAAGACTGCAGGATCTCGACAGCGGCAGCCTGGTCGACCACGGCACGCTGCTTCTTGCCCTTCACACCGCGCTGCGCCAGCACCCGGCTCACCACGACCGTCGTCAGCCGCTCGTCGCTCAGCCGGACCGGCACGGGGGCGACCCGTTCGGCGAGCGCGGTGGCGTACCTGGTCGCCGCCTCCGCCGCCGGGCCGTGCCGTCCTGCCAGCGTTCTGGGCAGACCGACCACGACCTCGACGACGTCATGCTCGGCCACGAGACGTACGAGCTCGGTGAGGTCCGAGCCGCGCTTCTCGTCACGCTGGAGGGTAACCAGCGGAGTCGCCAGAAACGCGCCCGGGTCGCTGAGAGAAATTCCCACCCGAACCGATCCGACGTCGACGCCGAGCCTCCGTCCGAGGCCCGGATCGTCGACGCCAGGCGAATCAGTGCTGCTCAAGCACCTTGTCCAGTTCGTTGGTGAGGGCCTTGACGGCCTCGGGGACACCGGCGGGGTTGGTGCCACCGCCCTGGGCGAGGTCCGGCTTGCCGCCACCGCGGGCGGCGATGGCCGGGCCGAACACCGGGACGAGCTTGCCGGCGGCCAGACCCAGGTCGCGGGCGGCGGCCGTCGTGGCGACCACGAAGCTCACCTTGTCGCCGTCGACCGAGAACAGGGCCACGACACCGGGCTTGCTGCCCAGGCGGTTGCGGACCTCGCCACCGAGCGTGCGCAGGTCGTTGCCCGACACGCCCTCCAGGCCGAGGGCCACCAGCGACAGCCCGCGGACGTCGAGGGCCTTGTCGGCCAGCGACCCGGCGTTGCCGAGCAGCTGGGCGGCGCGGACCTTCTCGAGCTCCTTCTCGGCGGCCTTCAGGCGCTCGACCAGGGACTCGATCCGCTCGGGCAGACCGTCGGAGCCGACCTTGAGCATGTCGGAGAGGTTCTGCACGATGGCACGTTCCTTGGCGAGGAACCGCATGGCCTCGATGCCGACGTAGGCCTCCAGGCGGCGCACGCCGGAGCCGACCGACGACTCACCCAGCAGGGTGATCGGGCCGATCTGCGACGAGTGCTCGACGTGGGTGCCACCGCAGAGCTCGCGCGACCACGGGCCACCGATCTCGATGACGCGCACGGTCTCGTCGTACGTCTCGCCGAACAGGGCGACGGCGCCCATCTCCTGGGCACCGGCCATGTCGGTGTAGACGATGCTGACCGGCAGGTCCTTGCGCACGGCGAGGTTCGAGACCTCTTCGATCTCCGAGCGGGCCTCGGCGGACAGGCCACCGGTCCAGGCGAAGTCGAGGCGCAGGTAGCCGGGCTTGTTGTACGAGCCGCTCTGCAGGGCCGACGGGCCGAGCACCTGGCGCAGGGCGGCGTGCACGACGTGCGTGCCCGAGTGGCCCTGGCGGGCGCCGACGCGCCACTCCGGGTCGACGCGGGCCTCGACGTGCTCGCCCTCGGCGATCTCGCCGGAGCGGACGCGCACCTGGTGCACCCACAGCTTGCGGGCGACCTTCTGCACGTCGAGCACCTCGAGCTCGGCGTTGCCGGTGACGATCGTGCCGGCGTCGGACTCCTGGCCGCCGGACTCGGCGTAGAGCGGCGTGCGGTCGAGGACGACCTCGACGATGTCGCCTTCCCTGGCCGACTTCACCCGGGCACCGCCGAGCACGATGCCGCGCAGCGTGGCCTCGGAGGCGAGCTCGGTGTAGCCGGTGAACTCGGTCGGGCCCTGCTCCAGCAGCTCTCGGTAGACCGACTGGTCGCCGTGGCCGGTCTTCTTGCCGGCGGCATCGGCCTTGGCACGGGCGCGCTGCTCGGCCATCAGCTTGCGGAAGCCGTCCTCGTCGACCGAGAGGCCGGCCTCGGAGGCCATCTCCAGCGTGAGGTCGATCGGGAAGCCGTACGTGTCGTGCAGCTGGAAGGCCTTGTCGCCGGGCAGCGTGGCGCGGCCGTCGGACCTCACCTCGGCGGCGGCGTTCTCGAAGATCCGCGACCCGGCGTCGAGGGTCCGCAGGAACGTGTCCTCCTCGGCCTTGAGGACCTGCTGGATGCGGGCGAAGCCGCTGACCAGCTCGGGGTAGGCCTCGCCCATCGAGTCGCGGACGACCTCGGCGAACGTCTGCAGCACCGGCTCGGTCACGCCGAGCAGGCGCGAGCTGCGGACGATGCGGCGCAGCAGGCGGCGCAGCACGTAGCCGCGGGCCTCGTTGCCGGGCGTGACTCCGTCGCCCACCAGCAGCACACCGCTGCGGGCGTGGTCGGCGATGACGCGGAAGCGGACGTCGTCGACCTCGTCGGCGCCGTACTTGCGGCCCGACAGCTCCTCGGCCTTGTTGATGACGGCGCGGACCAGGTCGGTCTCGTAGACGTTGTCGACGCCCTGCAGCAGGTAGGCGACGCGCTCGACGCCCATGCCGGTGTCGATGTTCTTCGACGGCAGCTCACCGAGGACCGGGTAGTCCTTCTTGGCACCACCCTCGCCGCGGACGTTCTGCATGAAGACGAGGTTCCAGATCTCCAGGTACCTGTCCTCGTCGACGACCGGGCCGCCCTCCTCGCCGTAGGCGGGGCCGCGGTCGTAGTAGATCTCCGAGCACGGGCCGCACGGGCCGGGGACGCCCATCGACCAGAAGTTGTCCTCGACGCCGCGCCGCTGGATGCGCTCGAGCGGCATGCCGGCGACCTTCTGCCACAGCTCGATGGCCTCGTCGTCGGTCTCGTAGACGGTGACCCAGATGCGCTCGGGGTCGAAGCCGTAGCCGCCCTCGTCCGGGGACTTGGTGATCAGCTCCCAGGCCAGCCGGATGGCGTCTTCCTTGAAGTAGTCGCCGAGCGAGAAGTTGCCGGCCATCTGGAAGAACGTGAGGTGGCGCGTGGTCTTGCCGACCTCGTCGATGTCGGGCGTGCGCACGCACTTCTGGATGCTCGTCATCCGCGGGGCGGGCGGTGGGGCCTCGCCGAGGAAGTACGGCTTGAACGGCACCATGCCGGCGTTGACGAACAGCAGGTTGGGGTCGTCGAGCAGCAGCGAGGCGCTGGGGATGTACTTGTGCCCGGCGTTCTCGAAGTGCTCGCGGAAGCGCTTGATGATCTCGTGGGTCTGCACGGGAAGGTCCTCGGGAGTTGCTGGAGGTGGTCAGGGCACGCTTCGGAGGCGAACGGTCAGTGCTTCCCGTTCGCCCTGGGCGCTCGACGCCCCGGCGTGAATCCCGTCTGACGCTCCACGGTGTCCTGCAACTCCTGTTCCCGTTCGGCCATTCCCGCGCGCACCTCGGCCCCGAAGGAACCGATGGCGCCGGCGAGCTCGCGCAGGCCTTCACCGACGTTAGCGCCGATGCCGGCAGGTGTCGCCTGCTTTGTCACCTCGGCGGCCTTCTTCGCGGCGAAGAGACCGGCGGCGGCACCCAGGCCGAACCAGAAGAGGCGGCTCATCGCGAACCCCGCTTCAGGCGGCGCTTGGTGTGCTTGTTCGGCTGTTCAACGGCCTTGCGGCGGGCCTTGACGGCCTTGCTCACGCCGTAGGACAGCGCGGCGGCCTTCACCAGAGGCCCGCCGAGCGTGGCGGTGAACAGGCTGGTGAGCGCGGAGACGTTGCCCGTGACAGCGCGCGCGTTGGCCGTGATGCCGTCGACGCGTTCGAGCTGCGTGTTCACGTGCGTGAGCGTCGTGTTGGCCTCACTGAACAACGGGTCCGTGTTCTCGTGCGCCTTGCGCATCGCGATCGTGGCCTCGTCGAAGAAGCGTGCCGCCTTGAAAGCCGGAATCGCCAGCAGCAGCACGAGCAGCACGAAGGCACCGGCGGCGAGCCACCCTGGCGACACAGATCCTCCTGGTGAACAAGCGTTCAGGCTTTGGTGGGGTGAGATTACCGCGTTGCCCCGGCACCCGGCCGGGCGGCACCATTTGTTGATCTTCAACGGACTGCCGCGCCGTCGACCGGCTCGCGGACGAGGTCGGCGCGACGGCGGTTCCGGTCATCGCCGGGAACCGGTGCGCACCGCGTCTGCGGCGCCCGGCCGACCTGCGCAAGCCGATTGGAACGGACCACTCGTTGACGCGCGGCTGTCACCGCCTGTGAAATACCGGTCACACAAAGCTTGACCCGCGGCCTCGCACAGCGTGAGTCAGGCATACCCAAGTCGATCCGTGCAGGAGGCTCCGTGAAGCCGGTGACGCACCTGGACTCCTACCGGACGAGGGTCACCGCGGGCCCGCCCCCGGTCCCGGAGCTGTCGATGCCCTGGGACGCCCGCGTGGCGCGTTCGGACGGCTACGACCTGCACCTCGTCCACCGCTGGAACTCCGCACCGCACGTGGCGGCGTTCCGGCGCCAGGCCTGGACGCTGCCGCGCTGGGAGGCGGAGCTGCGGGCGCAGCTCGACGGCGACGACGTCCGCCCGCTGCTGATCAGCTGGCACGGCCGCCCGGTGATCTACGCCGAGGTCTGCCGCGCGGCCCGGCACGCCGTCGGGAGCTGCTACCGGGCACGCCCGCACGACCTCGGGCTGAACCTCGCGGTCGGCGAGCTGGCGATGACCGACAGCGGCCTGGTGCGCTCGCTGCTCCCCCGGCTGACCGACGCGCTGTTCGAGGCCGACCCGCACTGCACGCGGATCGTGCTGGAGCCGGACGTGCGCAACACGCGTGCCATCCGGTCGTTCGAGGCGGGCGGGTTCGTGGCGGCCGACGAGATCGTGCTGCCGGGCAAGGTCGCGCTGCTGATGGTGTGCCGCCGGTCCAGCGCCGGCGCTAGAACGCGGTGATGTCCCCCGGTGCGCGTTCCTTGCGGCTGAGCGCGCGCACCAGCTCGATCCCGCTGTGCTTGTCGAGCGCCATGCGCGTCAGCAGGTCGATGACGGTCTCGTTGACGTGGCGGGGGAACTCCGGCGTCTGCACCCCGACGCTCACCGCGAGGTCGTCGGAGTGCACGACGAGCTCCATCAGCCTGCTGACGAGGTACTCGTCCAGCGGCACCGCCCACGGCCCCCAGTGCGGCATGCGGACGCCCCGGTTCTCCTGACCGGGCAGCGACGTCTCAAGCTCCAGCAGCGCCGCCTCGACCCGGTCGGCCAGGGCACCGGGACCCTCGGCCGCCACCTTCTCGCCACCCGCCCGGATGCGCGTGTGGAAGTCGGAGTCGACGTCCAGGTCGGTCCACCCGGCCCGCGCGTAGTGCTCCATCAGCGGGACGACCGGCTCGTCACCGGCGGGGGTCCCGATCATCGACGGCAGCGGCAGCGCCTGGTAGGCCAGGTGCCCGGCGAGACCGCTGACGCCGAACTGCGGCAGGGCGCTCGGCCGGTCCCAGCTCGCCGCCACCCGGTCGTGGCGCAGCAGGCCGAGCGCGATGCGGGCGGTGGTCAGGAAGTCTTCTCTGATGGTCACTTCGCCGAACCTACCGACTCCAGCGAGCGGCGATCACCGTTTTCGCGGTCGTGCCCGGGAAGGCGAAGATCGTGCGGCACGAGTTCCACGCCCGGTCACGCGGAGGGCGCCCAGCGGTTCACCCGCCCCTGATCACCCTGCGCAGGCGCGGCAGCCGTTCCGCCACAGCGCGCTCGTTGCCACGACCGGTCGGCTCGTAGTAGTCGCGGCCCACCAGGTCGTCCGGCGCGTACTGCTGCGTCAGCACGCCTTCCGGGACGTCGTGCGGGTAGCGGTAGCCCTGGGCGTTGCCGAGCTTGGCGGCACCCGCGTAGTGGCCATCGCGCAGATGCGCGGGCACAGAACCGATGGCGCCCTTGCGGACGTCCTCGATCGCCGCGTAGATCGCGGTCGTCACGGCGTTCGACTTCGGCGCGGTGGCGAGGTGGATGGTGGCCTGCGCGAGGTTCAGGGCGCACTCGGGCAGACCGATGAGCTGCACGGCCTGGGCCGCCGCCACGCACGTCTGCAGCGCCGTCGGGTCGGCCATGCCGACGTCCTCGCTGGCGTGGATCACCAGCCGCCGCGCGATGAACCTCGGGTCCTCCCCCGCCTCGATCATGCGGGCGAGGTAGTGCAGCGCCGCGTCGACGTCCGAGCCGCGGATCGACTTGATGAACGCCGACGTCACGTCGTAGTGCTGGTCGCCGTCGCGGTCGTAGCGCACCGCCGCCTTGTCCACCGTGGACTCGAGCAGCGGCAGCGTGACCACGCCCTCGTTGGACGCGAGCGCCGAGTCGGCCGCCGCCTCCAGCGCGGTCAGCGACCGGCGCGCGTCACCCCCGGCCAGGCGGATCAGGTGGTCCTCGGCGTCGGGCTCCAGGACGACGGACCCGCCCAGGCCGCGCTCGTCGGACACCGCGCGCCGGATCACCGCCCGCACCCCGTCGTCGGTCAGCGACTTGAGCTGCAGCACGAGGGACCGCGACAGCAACGGCGACACGACCGAGAAGAACGGGTTCTCCGTGGTGGCCGCGACCAGCAGCACGATCCTGTCCTCGACGGCGCCGAGCAGGGCGTCCTGCTGCGTCTTGGAGAACCGGTGCACCTCGTCGATGAACAGCACGGTCGACTCGCCGGAGCGGACCAGGCGGCGCCGGGCCTCGTCGATGACCGCCCGCACCTCCTTCACGCCCGCGGACAACGCCGACAGCGCGACGAACCGGCGCCCGGTCGCC
Source organism: Lentzea jiangxiensis (assembly GCF_900104175.1). GTDB lineage: Bacteria > Actinomycetota > Actinomycetes > Mycobacteriales > Pseudonocardiaceae > Lentzea > Lentzea jiangxiensis. Next base: position 212,096 of record NZ_FNIX01000005.1, on the reverse strand, counting down.
TTCGACACCAGGGTCGCGAGGGTCGTCTTGCCGGTGCCGGGAGGGCCGTAGAGCATCACGGACGCCGGTGTGGCGCCCTCGACCAGACGGCGCAGCGGCGCGCCCGGTCCGAGCAGGTGGTCCTGACCGACGACCTCGTCCAGCGTGGCCGGACGCATCCGCACGGCCAGCGGGGCGTTGGCCGCGATGCGCTCGGCCTTCTCCTCGTCGGTCGCGCCGAAGAGGCCGTCGTCGAACAGACCTTCGCTCATGCGTTCGAGCCTAAGCCGTGTCCGGCGGATCCGTTCGGCAAGGGTCGCACGGACCTGCGGGGCGCCGCCGGGCCGTGTGCGAGGATCGCGTCCCGTGCCCATCCCCCGTGCCGTGCTGCTCGCCGGACCCTCCGGCTCAGGCAAGTCGACACTCGCCGCCCACCTCGGCTGGCCCGTGCTGCGCCTGGACGACTTCTACCGCGACGGTGACGACCCGCTGCTGCCCCGCGACGAGCACGGGCGCGCCGACTGGGACGCGATCGGGTCGTGGAACGCGGACGAGGCGCTGCGGGCGATCGTCGAGCTGTCCACCACGGGCGAGGTCGAGGCACCGGTCTACTCGATCGGCGAGGACCGCGCGGTCGGCACGCAGAAGATCGTTCTCGGCGACGCGCCCGCGTTCATCGCGGAGGGCCTGTTCGCCGACCTGCTGGTGGCGGGCGCGCGCGAGGCCGGGGTGCTCAGGGACGCCATCGTGCTCGCGCCGAGCCCGCCGGTCACGTTCGTGCGCCGGTTCGCCCGCGACGTGGCCGAGGCCCGCAAGCCCGTGCCGACGCTGCTCCGGCGCGGTCTGCGGCTGATGCGCGAGCAGCCCCAGGTGGTCCGGCGCTGCGTCGGCGCCGGCATGCGCCCCACCACGCCGAAGAAGGCCAGGACCGAGCTCGTTTCGTGATCGGGTCGGCCGGTTGCCCCGGACCTGGTCTGGCAGGATGCCGCTCACACCACAACCGGGGGTAGCCGCGATGTCCGACACGCCCGGCTGGTCGTCGCCAGACCAGCCATCGAACCAGCAGCCGCAGCACGGCCAGCAGCCGCAGTACGGGCAGCAGCACGGCCAGCAGTACGGCTACCACACCCCGCCGCCCGGACCGCAGCAGTCGATCAAGCCCGGTGTGATCCCGCTGCGCCCGCTCTCCGCCGGCGAGATCATCGACGGCTCCATCACGACGATGCGCCGCTACCCGAAGCTGATCATCGGCGCGGCCGCGGTCGTCGCGGCGGTCACGCAGATCATCGGCCTGCTGGTGCAGCTGCCGTTCCTCGACGACCTCACCGCCGCGGTGTCGCTCGACCCGAACACCATGACGGAAGAGCAGATCCTGGAGCAGTTCACGAACACGCTCCCCGGCGTCCTCGGCGGCGCGTTCCTCAGCACGCTGCTGGTGCTGATCGGCACGGTGTTCCTCTCCGGCTACATCACGGTGATCGTCGGCCACGCCGTGCTCGGCGAGCCCGTGTCGTTCGGGCAGGCGTGGGAGGAGTTCAAGCCGCGGCTGCTGCCGCTGCTCGGCGCGACCCTGCTCTCCAGCCTCGTGATCACCGTCGGCGCGCTCCTGTGCATCGTGCCGGGCGTCTGGCTGTGGGTGATGTTCGCCCTCGTCACCCCCGCGCTCGTGCTGGAGCGCTGCGGCGTCGGCGCGGCGTTCGGCCGTTCCAAGAAGCTCGTCAACGGCGCGTGGTGGCGCACGTTCGGCATCCTGCTGCTCACCCTCGTGATCAGCTGGGTGATCAGCTGGATCGTCAGCCTCCCCTTCGGCCTCGCGGGCGCGGTGTCGACCGGCCTGACCGCCGACCCCGCGGCGGCGCTCGGCCTGGGCTCGCTGGTCCTGTCGACCATCGGCGCGATCATCGCCGCGACGATCACGCTGCCGTTCAGCTCCGCGGTCACCGTGCTGGTCTACGTCGACCGCCGGATGCGCTCCGAGGGCATGGACATCGAGCTCCAGCGGGCCGCGGGGCATGGCGGTCTCTGACGTACCGGTGGATCCGGGCCGCGACGAGGCGAGGGAGGCGGCCGCGCGGGAGCTCGGCGACCCCGCGTACGTCTCCGACGACCCGAACCCGCTGGAGCGGGCCATCGACTGGGTCCTCGAACGCCTCGGCGAGCTGTTCGCCGGAGCGGGCGGCATGAGCGGCTTCACCGCGGTCACGACCATCGTCGCCCTGGCGGTGGTCGTCGCGGTCGTGATCAGGCTGCGCACCGGGCGCACCGGCCGTGCCCTGCGTTCGGGCGGCGAGGTGTTCGGCTCGGCCGCGCTGACCGCCGCCGAGCACCGCGAAGCCGCCGAGAAGGCCGCCGCGGCCGGTGACCTGGCGGAGGCCGTGCGCGAACGCTTCCGCGCCGTGGTGCGGGAACTGGAGCAGCGCGGGGTGCTCGACGCGCGGGCGGGCCGCACCGTCGACGAGGTCGCCTCCGAGGCGGGCGCGGCGCTCCCGGCGCTCGCGGACGACCTGCGCGGCGCCGCGGTGCAGTTCGACGACGTCTGGTACGGCGGCAGGCCCGCCACCGAGGAGGGGTACCGGCGGGTGGTCTCCGTCGACGGCAAGGTGCGCGGATGACGGCGGTGTCCCCGGACTCGCGGCGGATCTGGACGGCCGCGCGCGGCCCGCTGCTGATCGGTGTGGTCGTCCTGTTCGCGGCCGTGGTCATCACGTTGCTGCGCGGCACCGGTGAGGGCGGCTCGCTCGACCCGCGCTCCTACCGGCCGGAGGGCAGCCGCGCGGTCGCCGCGTTGCTGGAGCGCAACGGCGTGCGCGTCGAGCTCACCGACAACGCGTCCTCCGTGAAGGGCGCGACGCTGTTCGTGACGCAACCGGACCTGATCGACCCGCGGCGGCTCGCGGACCTCAGCGGCCGCGCCGCCGCCACGGTGCTGCTCGCCCCGGCGACCGGCGTCGGCCGCGTGGAGCCCGGGACGCGGCAGCCCGGTTGCCCGCTGGCGGCCAAGGCGGGCGCGGCGACCACCGGCGGGGTCGTCTACGAAGGCGAACAACGCTGCTACGACTCGACTTTGGTGCGCACGGGCACCGTGACGACGATCGGCTACGGCGGCATCTTCACCAACCGCGACCTCGACTCGGAGGGCAACGCGGCGCTGGCGTTGTCGTTGCTCGGCCAGCACGAGCGGCTGGTCTGGTACGTGCCGTCGGCGGCGGACAGGTCCCAGCAGAAGTCGTTCGGCGACCTCGTTCCAGCCGGCTGGAAGTTCGGCGCCCTGCAACTCGGCGTCGCGGCCGTGCTGACCGCGCTGTGGCGGGCCCGCAGGCTCGGCCGCGTGGTGCCCGAACGGTTGCCGGTGCTGGTCAGGGCCGCCGAGACGGTGGAGGGCAGGGCGCGGTTGTACCGCCGGTCGCACGCGGCCGGCCATGCCGCCGAGGTGTTGCGGCAGGCGGCACGGGACCGCTTGGCGCCCCTGCTGGGGCTGCCGGCGGGCGAGGACCCGTCGGAGGAGATCGCCCGCAGGACTTCGCGCCCCGTCACCTCGGTGCGGGCGCTGCTCCACGACAACGGGCCGGTGGACGACCGGGGGCTGGTCGCGCTGGCCGACGAGCTCGACGCTCTGGAGAACGAGGTGCGCAAGGGATGACGGCAGTGGTCACCACCGAGGAAGCCCGCACGGCGCTGGTGGCGTTGCGCGCGGAGATCGGCAAGGCCGTGGTGGGCAACGACGCGGCCGTGACGTCGTTGATCCTCGCGTTGCTGTGCAAGGGGCATGTGCTGCTGGAGGGTGTGCCGGGCGTCGCGAAGACGTTGCTCGTGCGTGCTCTTGCGCGCGCGTTGGACCTCTCGACGACGCGTGTGCAGTTCACGCCGGACCTGATGCCCGGCGACCTCACGGGCTCGCTGGTCTACGACTCGCACAACGCGGCGTTCTCCTTCCGCGAGGGCCCGGTCTTCACGAACCTGCTGCTCGCGGACGAGATCAACCGGACGCCGCCGAAGACGCAGTCCGCGCTGCTGGAGGCGATGGAGGAACGGCAGGTGTCCGCCGACGGCAGGACGCGGCCGCTGCCGTCGCCGTTCATCGTCGTGGCGACGCAGAACCCGGTCGAGTACGAGGGCACCTATCCGCTGCCCGAGGCGCAGCTGGACCGGTTCCTGCTGAAGGTGACGATGCCGGTTCCCGCGCGGGAGCACGAGATCGACGTCCTGACCCGGCACGCGTCCGGCTTCGACCCGCGCGACCTGTCGGCGTTGCAGCCGGTGGCGAGCGCGGCGCACCTGAACGCCGGTTCGGCGGCCGTGCGCGCGTTGACGGTGGCTCCCGAAGTGGTCGCGTACATCGTCGACGTGTGCCGTGCGACCCGTGAGTCCCCGGCCGTGCGTCTGGGTGTTTCTCCGCGTGGCGCAACGGCTTTGCTGGCCGCGTCGCGCGCGTGGGCGTGGCTCTCGGGCCGTGACTACGTGACGCCGGACGACGTGAAGGCGTTGGCTCGGCCCGCCCTGCGGCACCGGCTGGAGCTGCGCCCGGAGGCCGAACTGGAGGGCGTGACGGCGGACGGCGTGCTCGACGGCGTGCTCGGCGCGGTCCAGGTGCCGCGCTGACGTGGCGCTCACGGGCCGCGCGGGTCTGCTCGCGCTCATCGGGGTTCTCGTCGTCGGACTGCTCTTGCCGTCGTGGCAAGGGGTTCTCGTCGTGTTCGCGGTGCTGGTGGCCTGCGTGGCGGTCGACCTGGTGCTCGCCGCGGGCGTCCGGCGGCTGACGTTCTCGCGCGCCGGGGCGGTGTCCGTGCGCACCGGCGAGTTGTGCGTGGTCGAGTTGACGGTGCACAACCCCGGACGTCGGTTGCGTGGCGTTCTTCGTGACGCATGGGCGCCTTCTGCGGGTGTGGTCGCCGACCGCGTCGCGGTGGATGTGCCCGCTGGTGGATCGCGCACGTTGTCGTTCGAGCTACGGCCCGTGCGTCGTGGCGATCGCACGGCTGACCGTGTAACCATGCGTTCTCTCGGACCGTTGGGCGTCGCGGCACGGCAGGGTTCGCACGTCGTGCCGTGGACCGTGCGCGCGTTGCCGCCGTTCCACAGCCGTCGCCACCTGCCGCCGTTGCTGGAACGCCTGCGCGAACTGGACGGCCGCCGTGCTTCGTTGATCCGTGGCGCCGGCACGGAGTTCGACTCGCTGCGCACGTACGTGATCGGTGACGACGTGCGGTCGATCGACTGGCGTGCCTCGGCCCGGTCGTCGGACGTCGTGGTGCGCACGTGGCGCCCGGAACGCGACCGCCAGGTGACGATCGTGCTCGACACCGCCCGCACGTCGGCGGGCCGCGTGGAGGGCGCTCTCGGCGGCCTGCCGCGCCTCGACACGTCGATGGACGCCGCGCTGCTGTTGTCCGCGTTGGCTTCGCACTCCCGCGACCAGGTCGACTTCCTCGCGTTCAGCCACAAGGTGCGCGCCTCGGTGCCGCGGGCGGCGCTGCCGGCCCTGGTGCAGGCGATGGCGCCGCTGGAGGCAGAACTGGTGGAGTTCGACGCGCGTGCCGCCGTCGCCGAGGTGCTGCGCCGGGCCGGGCGCCGGTCGCTGGTGGTGCTGCTGACGTCGCTGGAGCCGTCGATCGAGCACGGTCTGCTGCCGCTGCTGCCTGCTGTGGCGTCACGGCACCACCTGCTCATCGCATCAGTGGCCGATCCGGCGGTGCACGCGATGGCGGCGGGCCGTGGTGACCTTGAGGCCGTGTACTCGGCTGCTGCCGCGGAACGCACTTTGGCCGAACGACGCCGTCTCACCGCTTTGCTCGCACGGCACGGTGTCGACGTCGTGGACGCACTGCCGGACGACCTGCCACGCGCTCTCGCGGATCGTTATCTCTCGTTGAAGGCGGCGGGCAAGCTCTAGACGGCCACCGGTGCGACGTCCTCGCGTTCGCTCGCGTCGACATCGCCGGTCTCGCCCTGCCGCGCGGCCCGTCGCCCGATGACGAACACGTAAAGCAGGAACAGCACCTCGGCCACGACCCCGATGCCGACGCGCGCCCACGTCGGCAGTCCCGACGGCGTCACGAACCCTTCCAGCACACCGGACACGAGCAGCACCACCACGAGCCCGAGCGCCACCGCCACGACCGAACGGCCCTCCGCGGCGAGGGCCTGGGCGCGGGTGCGCCTGCCGGGGTCGATCACCTGCCACCCCAGCCGCATGCCGATCCCGGCCGCCACGAACACCGCCGTGAGCTCCAACAACCCGTGCGGCGCCAACAGTCCGAGGAACAGCTCGCCGCGACCCGCGCCGAACATCAAACCGATGCCGACGGCGACGTTCACCGCGTTGGTGAAGAGGAAGTAGATCGGCGGGATCGCGAACAACACGCCGAGCAACAGGCACGCGGCGGAGATCCAGGCGTTGTTGGTCCACACCTTCGCCGCGAACGACCCCGCGGGGTCACTGGAGTAGTACGACTCGTAGCCGCCGCCGGCCCTGGTCATCTCGCGGAGCTCGTCCGGTGCCGCGATCGTCGCCTGCACCTCGGGGCTGGACGCGATCCAGGCCGCGATGATGCCCGTGACCAGGTAGAACGCGAGTCCGGCCGGGACCCACCAGCGCCAGCCGAGGTAGATGGCGGCGGGCAGCCGGTGCGTGAAGAAGCGCGTGAACACCCGCCACGCCGGCGTGTGCGTGCCCGTGAGCGCCGACCGGGCCCGCACGACCAGCGACGACAACCGTTCGACCGTCGCCGGGTCCGGGGCCTGGCTGCGCACGACCGACAGGTGCGTCGTGACGCGCTGGTACAGCTCGACGAGCTCGTCGGCCTCGGCCCCGCTGAGCCTGCCGGTCCGCTTCACGAGCTGGTCGAGGCGCTGCCACGACGCGCGGTGGCGCTCGATGAACACGTCCAGATCCACGATGGGTCACACTATCCGCGTGGGGGACCTCGTCACCGGTGAAGCCGTAGTTCTGGACCTGCGCGTCGCACAACTGGCCAGCAGGGCCGTCGCGTTCGCGTTCGACGTGGCCGTGCAGTGCGGCCTGCTCGTGCTCGTCTCGCTGCTCGTCCCGATCGGTTTCGACGACGCCCTGCAGACGGCCATGGCCCTCGCCCTCGCGGTGCTGGTCCTCGTCGGCTACCCGACGGCCGTCGAGTCGCTGACCCGCGGCCGCTCGCTGGGCAAGCTGGTGATGGGCCTGCGCGTGGTGCGCGACGACGGCGGTGCCATCCGCTTCCGCCACGCCCTGGTACGCGCGCTCGGCGGCTTCTTCGTCGACTTCTGGGCTCTCGGCCTGGGCGGCGCCGTGGCCCTGTTCGTGTCGCTGTTCTCCCCGCAGGGCAAACGCGTCGGCGACCACCTCGCCGGCACGGTCGTGATCCACGTCCGCGTTCCGAAGCAGCGGGTCGAGCTCGCCACGATGCCGCCGCAGCTCGCGCCGTGGGCGTCCGGGCTGGACCTGTCGCAGCTGCCGGACGAGCTGGTGCTGGCGGTGCGGCAGTACCTGAGCCGGTACCGGGAGCTGAGCGAGCAGGCGCGGTGGGACCTGGGGTCGCGGCTGGCGGACGACGTGGGGACGGCGGTGCGGTCGCCTCGGCTGGAGCACACGCATCCGCACCCGTACCTGTCGGCGGTGCTGGCGGAACGGCGCCGGCGGGCGGAGGCCTAGGCCGACGAGCCGAGCCAGGCGTCCAGCGCCGGCCCGGGCGGGTTGAGCCGGCGCGCCGCGGGGGCGTTCTCCTCGCCACCGGGGACGACCTCGACCAGGACCAGCACGCCCGCGCGAGCCTCGCCGACGCCGAACAGCCCTTCGCCGTCGAGCCTGCGCAGTGCGGTCTCCATCACGCGCAGGCGGAGTTCGCACTCCGCGCCGGCGCCTCGTGCGACCACGCCGACAGCGCCGGTCCGAACGCCTCGCCCGGCGTGGTCAGCGTGACGTAGTAGAAGGTGTGGCCGGGGTTGTCCCGGTACAGGTCCGTGACGGCGGCGCGAACGGCCGAGGTCAACGCGTCCGCCAGGTCCGCTTCGGTCGGGATCACGGGGCATCGAACCACACCGCGGCGGCCGGTCAGGCGTTCGCCAGCCGCAGCCGTTGCTCCCCCTGCGCCCGCACCGCCTCCAGCGACACCGGCGGATCTCCGTGCAGGGCCTCCCACCGGGCGTTGTGCACCGCGGTCCACAGGCTCCCGGCCCAGGCGATCTCCAGTTCCTCGGCGGAGAACTGCCGTCCGCGCGCCTGCTGATAGGTCTCGATGAACGCCGAGGAGCCGGCGATCGGCGCCAACGAGGGCGGGGAGGCGTTGGCGAACGCCCCGGCGGCCGCCCCGACCAGCGCGGCCTCGGGCTGCCAGGCGAGGCTGTCCCAGTCGTGCACCGCCCACACCTCGCCGTCGCGCCACTGCAGGTTCTGCGCCTCGAAGTCGGCGTGCCCGAGGACGCGCGGCAGCGAGGTGGCGAGCAACCGCCCGCGCAGCCGCGAGGCGAGCTCGACCACGAACGCGGGCACCGCGCTCTGGTCGCGCGCGTCCAGGAAGTCGACGGCGGGCCAGGGCCCCGGATCCGAGTGGTCCCACCGGGCCCAGCGCGGCGCGGGCACCGGCGGCGGGACCTGCACCTCGGCCAGCAACGACATCGACCGGGCGAACACGACCGCGTACCGCCGGGCGACGTCGGCCCCGGAACCGAGCAGCACCTCCCCGCCGGGCAGCGCTTCCTCGGCGTGCACGGCCATCCCGTCCACCACCGTCACCGGTGTGGCGGGGCGGGGGCAGGGAAATCCGCGCGACGCCAGGAACGCCTGCGCGGCAAGGCAGGAACGCGCCCTGCCGTCGTCCGGACGGACCTTCACGTAGACGGAGCGGCCGTCGGCCAGCAGCACCCCGTGCACGGACGAGATCGACACGCGCTCGTACAGCACCGAGACCGGTGCGCTGCCCAGCTCGGCGGCGCACCAGGCGGCCACGTCCATCAGGCTCCCAGCAGCACGGTCGGCAGCAGCGGGTTCATGTGGTCGTCGTAGCGGACGATCTCGCCGTCGCGCAAGTGGAGCATCGCGACGGCCCCGCGGCGTTGCCGCGGATCGTGCCGGCCGGGCTTCAGTCGAGCCGGAAGCCGTAGGGCAGCTCGAGGCGGTGGCGGGCGAGCAGCGCGGTGTCGGCGAGGATCTCGCGCGTCGGGCCGTCCGCCACGACCACGCCGTCGTCGATCAGCACGCTGCGGGGGCAGACCTGCAGCGCGAACGGCAGGTCGTGCGTGACCATGAGCATGGTGGGCGCCAGCGAGAGCAGCAGTTCGGCCAGCTCCCTGCGCGCCACCGGTTCGAGGTTCGCCGACGGCTCGTCCAGCACCAGGACCTCGGGCGAGCAGGCGAGCACCGACGCCAGGGCGACGCGGCGGCGCTGGCCTCCGGAGAGGTGCAGCGGTGAGCGGTCGGCGACCGACTCCATGCCGACCGCGCGCAACGCCCCCAGCACCCGTGCGTCCACATCGGACATGCCGAAGTTGCGCGGGCCGAAGGCCACGTCCTCGGCGACCGTGGGGCTGAAGAGCTGGTCGTCCGGGTCCTGGAACACGAGCCCGACGCGGCGGCGGATCTCGCGGAGGTTCTTCTTCGACACCTCGAGGCCCGCGACCGAGACCGTGCCGGCGCCGCCGGAGAGAACTCCGTTGAGGTGCAGGGCGAACGTGGTCTTGCCGGCTCCGTTCGGGCCGAGCACCGCGACGCGCTCGCCGCGCTCGACGCGCAGGTCGACGCCGAACAACGCCTGGTGCCCGTCGGGGTAGGCGAAGGCGAGCCCGGAGACCTCCAGCGCGGCAGCGGCGGGGGTCTCCGGCACGAACGCCACCGAGCCCCCGGGACTGCCCGTCCAGCCACGCGACACCATCGCCAGGTGCACCCTCTCTCCGCGTTCGTAGGACCGGATGAACAACGTGCCGACGGAGCGCGCCATCGCGCCCGCCTGCCACAGGAACCGCGGATCGTCGCCGCGGGAGATGCGGGCGACGCGCATGCGCCTGGCCTCCCCGACGACGACTTCGCCGTAGCGGAGCATCAGCGTGGCGATCATGATCAGCGGTGCCGGCACCCGCAGGGTCTGCAGGCCGCGCAGCAGCTCCCCCGGCGCCGTCGTGGCGGCCAGGGTCAAGCTGATCAGGACGCCCAGGGTGCCCTTGGCGAGGATGTTCCAGCCCGCCAGCGAGCCCTCCACCGACACCGACAGCCCCAGGAGGTCGGTGCGCGGGTCCGTGCCGAAGATCGGCAGCAGGAACGCGAGCACCACGAACGGCACCTCGATCACCGCGCGCTTCACGAACCACAGCGCGGGAACCCGGGCGACGCCCCACACCGCGACGATCACCAGCAGGTAGAGGCCGAACAGCGGGAACAGCGTGCGCGGGGTCGCCACGACGCCCAGCACCGCCCCGAACGCCACGAGGATCTTCACGTGGGGCGCGAGGCGGTGCACCGGCGAGTCGCCGGCGTGGTGCAGGACGTCGTGGGCTCCGCTCACCGTGCGCCGGACTTCTTGCGCAGGACCCAGAACAGGCCGAACGAGAGGGCCAGCACGACGACCACGCCGAGCACGCCCGCGAGACCGGTGAACCTGTCGTCGCCACCGAGCGCGTAGTCGGCGAACGTGCCGCCGGCGAACGGGTGCTCCTGCGCGTGCTCGGCGATGCCGGTGTCCTCGACGGTCTTGTCGAGGCCGTCCGGGTCGCCGGACGCGAAGTACGACAGCACCCCGGCGATCAGCAGCGAGACGAACGCGAACCCGATGGAGAACTTCTTCACGACCGCACCTCCAGCGGCTTGCGGTTGCCCTTCAGCAGGAAGACGAGGTCGGGGCGGATCGAGGCGACCGACGTGACGGTGGCCGCGGTGATCAGGCCCTCGCCGATGCCGATCAGCGCGTGCAGGCCCCACATCAGCAGCGCGACCTTGCCGATCTCCACGCCACCGGCGCCGCCGATCGCGTACTCGACGATGAAGCCCGTCGCGGCGAGCAGCGTGTTCACGAACGCCGAGACGAAGGCGACGGCCGCGAGCCCGCCCTTGCCCTTCCGGGCGAACTTCCGCAGCGCCACGGCGACGAGGAACCCGGCCGCCGTGCCGATCAGCGCCATGTTCGTGACGTTGGCCCCCAACGCCGTCAGACCACCGTCCGCGAACAGCAGGGCCTGCACCACGAGCACGATCGTCACGCACAGCGCGCCGACGTACGGGCCGACCAGGATCGCCGCGAGCGCACCGCCGAGCAGGTGGCCGGAGGCGCCGGGCAGGATCGGGAAGTTGATCATCTGGACGGCGAAGATGAACGTGGCCACCAGGCCCGCCATCGGCGCCGTGCGGTCGTCGAGGTCCGCACGTGCCTTGACCAACGCGAACCCGACACCGAGTGCCGCGATGACGAGGAAGGCGACCGAGACCGGCGCGTTCAGCAGACCGTCGCTCATGTGCATGGCAACAGGTGACATGTGGGCAGACGCTAATTGCCCGACCTCGGCTGTGGCTAGAACTGTGCAACAACTATCTGCGGGCAACAGCGCGGCGGTCGTCACAGCTGGAGCACGGGATCACGGGCGACGTCGACGTCCGCGACGCGCACGGCCGCCGCCTGGAGCACCGGAGTCGCGGCACTGCCGTCGAAATCCCTCTTCGACGAGGTCAGAGCGCCATCATCGCGCGCCGTGGCACACGGCCCGACGTCTCGGCACGTGATGTGAAAGCCAACGGCTCGTCTTCGCGCTGGGGTCTGCCGTAACGTCCAAATTCGAACATTCGGACGGATGCGGGAACGAGTGGGGTGTGCGGTGGATCTTCAGCACTGGCTCAACGAGGCGGTGGCCAACCACGAGAAGTGGACCGCCGAGCACGGCGCCTTCACACCCCACTCGTCGCTGCACGTCGACCCGGCCGTCTTCGGATCGGCGCTGGCCGAGCTGCAGGACCGCCTGCGCGACAACTACCCGTTCTTCCACCCGCGCTACGCGGGCCAGATGTTGAAGCCCCCGCACCCCGCGGCGGTGGTCGGCTACCTCTCCGCGATGCTGATCAACCCGAACAACCACGCCCTCGACGGCGGCCCCGCCACCGCGGCGATGGAACGCGAGGTCGTCGACTCCCTGGCGGCCATGTTCGGCTATGACGAAGGCCACCTCGGCCACCTCACCTCCAGCGGCACGATCGCGAACCTCGAAGCCCTCTTCGTGGCGCGCTCGCTGCACCCGGCGCGTGGCGTCGCCTACTCCTCCGAGGCGCACTACACGCACTCACGCATGTGCGGCGTCCTCGGCATCAAGGGCCACCCGGTCCCCGTGGACGACCGCGGCCGCATGGACCTGGACGCCCTGGAAGACCTCCTGCGCACCGGCAAGGTCGGCACGGTCGTGGTCACCCCGGGAACCACCGCTTTGGGCGCCATCGAACCGGTACACCTCGTGCTGGACGCGGCACGCCGCTACGACGCACGGGTGCACGTGGACGGAGCGTACGGAGGCTTCTTCACCCTCCTGGCGGGCACAGACCTGGCACCGGAACCGTGGAAGGCCATCGCGGAGTGCGACTCGGTGGTGGTGGACCCGCACAAGCACGGCCTGCAGCCCTACGGCTGCGGCGCGGTCCTGTTCCGCGACTCCTCCGTGGGCCGCTTCTACCTGCACGACTCCCCGTACACGTACTTCACGTCCGACGAGATGCACCTGGGCGAGATCAGCCTGGAATGCTCCCGGGCCGGTGCCGCCGCAGCCGGCCTCTGGCTGACCCTGCGTCTGCTCCCCCTGACCCGCGACGGCCTGGGCGAGGTCCTGGCAGCAGGCCGACGGGCAGCCGTGCGCTGGGCGTCGACGATCCGCGAGTCCGACGCCCTGGAGCTCTACCAGGAACCCGAACTGGACATCGTCACGTACTTCCCGCGCACCACCCCGCTGAGCCTCTCAGCGGTGGACGCCGCCTCGCACCGCGTCATGGAGACCGGCATGAACGCCCCGCTCGACCCGGTCTTCCTGAGCGTGGCACGCGCCTCGAAGGAGGCGTTCGCGGCCCGCCACCCCGAGGTGACCGCCGACGCGGACGGCGCACGGGTGCTGCGCAGCGTGCTGATGAAGCCGGAGTCCGAGGACTACCTCGACACGCTGCACGCGCGGGTGCTCAGCCTGCTCTGACGGCAAGCCGAAGGCGAACCACCCCGTGAACGGGACATGACGCCGAAGACGGCCACTCGGCGGCGACCACTCGGCAAGGGTGACGTCGTCCCAGGAGGTGACCTCTCCGCCGGAACAGGACCCGGCCACCCGACGCCCGCCCATACCCGCATCCCGCCGCGGACGTCTCCCCGGCGTCACCGCCGCTGAGCCCTCTGCGCATCCAGGCCCCCGAACCAACGCCGAACTGGGCGACTCACCCCCGGTGAGTCGCCCGCGCACGGCGCGACGATCAGCCGTGCTTGGCCCGCCGCCCGGACCGCCGAGGCGGCAACGGCGTGTCGCCGCGCAGGTCCAGGCGCCGCTGCTCGCCGTTGGCCTCCAGGTGCGTCACCATCCGGCGCAGCATCTCGGCCAGCGACTGGGCCTCGGACGACTCCAGCGGGTCGCTGACGAAGACCTCTTCCTCGTTGAACTTGGGGAAGAGGTCGGCCATCAGCTCCTCACCCTCGGGGGTGAGCCGCAGGACCGCGAGCCGCCCGTCGGTCGGGTGGCCGAGGCGCTCCAGCAGTCCCCGCGACTGCAGCGTCTTGGCGACGCCCGTCAGGGTGCCCTTGGAGATGCCCGCCTCCTCGGCGACGTAGCGCGTCTCCATCTCGCCCCAGATCCACACGACCCAGAGCACGACGAAGCCGGTCCAGGTCAGATCGCTGGTGCGCAGCACCGAGTTCTCGAGGTGCTGCCGGATCGCGGTCGCGGCGCGGTGGATGTTCGACACCGCTGCCATCTGCTCGCGATGCAGCGGCACCGCACCGAGCTTGGCCTGGACGGCTTTCTCGGTCTCGGCAATCGTGTGGTGACCAGACAACTCAAAGTCTCCCGTGCTCGAGCTCAGGTGTTCCCGGCACAATACTTGCGGTTCCGAACTATGTCTGTGATGTGGTGCGAGTCGGTCCGCAACCGCTGTGATCACGATCCCACATCGTGCATGATCTCGTGACGGTCGTCACCCGTCCAGTTACGGACTGTTGCCCCGTGGTGGACGATGAGTGCGGAGCACCGGCTGGTCTTTGCTCCACGGACGGGTCCATAGCGTTCGCTCCTCGACGTTATCCCCTCCGCGCCAGCGACACACTGTGCCGGAAAGGTAGTTCGACGTGGTCGGTGAACAGGTGACACGGGAACTCGCGGCAAGACTCGGCGAGGACGGGATCGACGTGGTGCGCGTCGTCTTCCCCGACCTGCTCGGCACCGACCGGGGCCGTGACGTCCTGGTGGAGCACCTACCTGCGGTCGTGCACCGCGGGCTGTCGTTCTGCCGGGCCGTGTACAGCACGACTCCCGGCGGCAAGACCACGGAGAACGGGGGTGTGCTCGACGCCGGGCTGCCCGACGTGATCGTGGTCCCGGACCTCGACACGCTGCTCCCGATCCCCTGGGAGCCGGGGGTGGCGTGGTGCATCGGCGACGCCGTGAGCCCCGCTGACGAAAGACCTGTGGACGAATCGCCCCGGCAGGTGTTGCGCAGGGCACTGGAAATATTCGAGACCACCGGGCTGCACCCGGTGGTCGGCCCCGAGTTGGAATATTTTCTCTGCGAACCCGATGAAGATCGCCCGAACGGGTGGCGGCCCTACTGCGACGAGCCGGGCAACGTGTACGCGACCGGCCGCCGCGGTGATTCCGACGGTCATCTGTTGAGAACTCTTCGGACGCTCAGCAGCGCGGGCCTCCAGACGACCGGCGGGAACCACGAGTACGCGGGCGGGCAGTTCGAGATCAACCTCGTCCACTCGTCCGCCATGGACGCGGCCGACCGCGCGTTCCGGTTCAAGACGAGCGTCAAGGAGCTGGCCAGGCGGGAAGGCCGGATGGCGACGTTCATGGCCAAACCGTTCAACGACGGCGGCGGCAGCGGCTTCCACCTGCACCTGTCCTGCCACGAGGCGGACGGCCGCAACGCGTTCCAGGCGCCGGGCACCGCGAGCGGCCTGTCGGAGGAGGCGCGCTGGGCGATCGGCGGCATCCTCGAGCACGCCCCGGCGCTGGCCGCGCTGCTCAACCCCACGGTCAACTCGTACAAGCGGTTCGGGCCGGACTCGCTCGCGCCCTGGCTGATCGACTGGGGCCTCGACAACCGCAGCGCGATGCTGCGGGTGCCGGCCGAGCGCGGCGACACGACCCGGCTGGAGCTGCGGCTCGGCGACGCGAGCGCGAACCCCTACCTCGGCATCGCCGGCCTCATCACCGCCACCTACCTGGGCATACGCGACCGGATCGAGCCGCCGCGGCCGTCGGCGGGCTACGGCTACGACCCGTCGAAGGCCCCGACGCTGCCCGCCACCCTGCCCGACGCGCTGGCCTACCTGGAGGAGGACACGGCGATGGTCGAGGTGCTCGGCAAGGACTTCGTGCGGTCCTATGTGGACTTCAAGTGGGAGGAGGTGGCCCGGTTCCAGCGGTTCGTGACCGACTGGGAGTTCACCGAATACGCGTACCACCTATAGTTCACCTGCGATGACTGCACTCACGGACCGGCTCACCTCGATCGCCGACGAAGACGAACTGTTCGACGCCTTCTCCCACTGGGCGACCGAGCGCGGCCTCGCGCTGTACCCGGCGCAGGAGGAGGCGGTCATCGAGCTCGTCTCGGGGGCCAACGTCATCCTCAGCACCCCCACGGGGTCCGGCAAGAGCCTGGTGGCCATCGGCGCCCACCTCGTCGCGATGGCGGGCAACCAGCGCAGCTTCTACACCGCGCCGATCAAGGCCCTGGTCTCGGAGAAGTTCTTCGCGCTGTGCGAGGTGTTCGGGCCGGAGAACGTCGGCATGATGACCGGCGACGCCTCGGTGAACGACCAGGCGCCCATCATCTGCTGCACCGCGGAGATCCTCGCGAACATCGCGCTGCGCGACGGCGCGGAGGCCGACGTCGGCCAGGTCGTGATGGACGAGTTCCACTTCTACAGCGAGCCCGACCGCGGCTGGGCCTGGCAGGTGCCGATCGTCGAGCTGCCGCAGGCGCAGTTCCTGCTGATGTCGGCGACGCTCGGCGACGTCGCGTTCTTCGAGAAGGACCTGACGCGGCGCACCGGCAGGCCGACGGCGGTGGTCCGCTCGGCGCAACGGCCGGTGCCGCTCAACTACCAGTACGTCACCACGCCGTTGCACGAGACGATCGAAGACCTGCTCCACGGTCGCGAGGCGCCGATCTACGTCGTGCACTTCACACAGGCCGCCGCGCTGGAGCGCGCGCAGTCGCTGATGAGCGTCAACGTCGCCACGAAGGCGGAGAAGGAGCAGATCGCCTCGACGATCGGCAACTTCCGCTTCTCCTCCGGCTTCGGCAAGACGCTGTCGCGGCTGGTCCGGCACGGCATCGGCGTGCACCACGCCGGCATGCTGCCGAAGTACCGCCGCCTGGTCGAACAGCTCGCCCAGGCGGGCCTGCTCAAGGTCATCTGCGGCACGGACACCCTCGGCGTCGGCATCAACGTGCCGATCCGCACGGTCGTCTTCACGGCGTTGTCGAAGTACGACGGCCAGCGCACCCGCATCCTCAAGGCCCGCGAGTTCCACCAGATCGCCGGGCGGGCGGGCCGCGCGGGCTACGACACCATCGGCACGGTCGTCGTGCAGGCGCCCGAGCACGAGGTCGAGAACATCAAGGCACTGGCGAAGGCCGGCGAGGACCCGAAGAAGCGCCGCAAGGTCGTCCGCAAGAAGGCCCCGGACGGGTTCGTGTCGTGGAGCGAGTCGACGTTCGAACGGCTCGTCGGCGCCGAACCGGAGCCGCTGACGTCGTCGTTCCAGGTCTCGCACGCCATGCTGCTCAACGTGATCGGCCGCCCCGGCGGCGGCGCGTTCCAGGCGATGCGGCACCTGCTCGAGGACAACCACGAGGACCGCCCGAAGCAGCTCAGGCACATCCGCCGCGCGCTCGCGATGTACCGGGCGCTGGTCGCCGCGGGTGTCGTGGAACGCGACGGCGACGACTTCAGCCTGACCGTCGACCTGCAGTTCAACTTCGCGCTGAACCAGCCGCTGTCGCCGTTCGCGCTGGCCGCGATCGAGCTGCTCGACCGCGAGGCGCCCGGCTACGCGCTGGACGTGCTGTCGGTGATCGAGTCCACTTTGGACGACCCGAGGCAGATCCTGGGCGCGCAGGAGCACAAGGCCCGCGGCGAGGCGATCGGCGCGATGAAGGCCGACGGCATCGAGTACGACCAGCGCATGGAGCTGCTGGACGAGGTCACGTACCCGAAGCCGCTCGCCGAGCTGCTCGACGCCGCGTTCCTGACCTACCGCCGTGGTCACCCGTGGGTCGGCGACTACTCGCTGTCCCCCAAGGCCGTCGTGCGCGACATGTACGAACGGGCGATGACGTTCACGGAGTACGTGTCGTTCTACGGCCTCGCCCGCTCCGAGGGCCTCGTCCTGCGGTACCTGGCCGACGCCTACAAGGCGCTGTCGCAGACGGTGCCGGAGGAGGCGAAGACCGAGGAGTTGCAGGACCTGATCTCGTGGCTCGGCGAGCTGGTCCGCCAGGTCGACTCGTCGCTGATCGACGAGTGGGAGAAGCTCACGAACCCGGACTCCCCGGCCGAGGAGGTCCGCGTCGACCTGCCGCCGGCCGTGACCCGCAACGTCCGCGCGTTCCGCGTGCTCGTCCGCAACGCCCTGTTCCGCCGCGTCGAGCTGGCCGCCAAGCGCGACTGGTACTCCCTGGGCGAGCTCGACCACGAGTCGGGCTGGACGGCCAAGGAGTGGATGGACGCGCTGGAGCCGTACTTCGAGGAGCACTCGGACATCGGCGCGGGCCCGAACGCGCGCGGCCCGGCGTTCCTGATCATCAACGTCGAGCGCGAGCGCTGGGTGTGCCGGCAGATCTTCGAGGACCCGGCTGGGGACAAGGACTGGGGCTTCAACGCCGAGGTCGACCTGGCGGCGTCGGACGAGCTCGGCGAGGCGGTCGTGGTCGTCACGGACGTCGGCCGCCTCTGACCGGTGTTCAGCGGTCGTCGAGGAGCCCGGTCAGCCACCGGGCCTCGTCGGGGCTGACCGGCAGGTGCTCACCGTCCCGCGTGCCCCGGTCGTAGTCCTCCAGCGACCAGCGCGTGGAATGCCACTCGCCGTCCCCGCGGTACTCGGCGTCCCCCAGGTGCCCGGTGCGGTGCAGGTGGTCCAGGTTCGCGAGGTCGAGCGCCGCGGCCCGGTCGCGGAAGAACGCGTGGTACCGGTGCCCGTCGTGCGGCCAGGCGGTCCGCTGCCTCTCGTGGCGGATCCTCTTGGCCATCGTGAACGCGTGGTTCACCTCGAAGCCCGCCGGGACCTCCTCGACCCGCACCCCCGGCTGCTCCGCCACGCGCGCCAGCAGGTCCGACGGGGCCCACACCAGGTCGCGGGTGAACGCCTGCTCGCGGTCCCCGTCGACCCGGACCACCGCGAGCGGCAGCGGGAGCTCGCCCGGTGCGTCCAGCAGCAGGAAGCACCGGCGGCCGGACCGTCCCGCGATGACCGCCCCGGCTTCCTCGGCGGACACGGCGCGGTGGCGGTAGAACACCCGCTTGCGCTGTTCGACCTCCGTGAGCAGCTCCGAGGGCGCCCAGCCGGCCCCCGTGTGGACCTCCTCGCCCGTCCCGGCCCGCCTGATCACGCAGAAGACGCCCCGGGGGTCGAAGATCCCGTTCTCCACCGTGAAGTACTCGGGTCCGCCCCGCGCCCGCAGCCGTTCGCGGTGCACCTCGAGTTCGATCTCCTCCAGCGCCCTGCCGGAGTCGGCGCGGTCGAGCTCCTCGACCCGGAGGTCCTCGCGGCCGAGCAGGTCGGAAGCGACCCAGCGCAGGTCGCGCGTGAAAGCCTCTTCCGCCGACGGGATCTTCCTGACCACCGCGTGCAGCCGGCCGCTCTCCTCGCGCACCACGAACCACGACGGCCAGATCGCCGCCCACCGGTGGCGCTCCAGCTCCTCCTCGCTGATCGGCAACCAGAGCGACCCCCGGTAGGCGCGTTTCCCGGCTCGCCAGACGTTGTCCGGGGTGAGGTGGCGGCCGAGCCACTCCTGCACACCGTCCCGCCGGCGCATCACCGCGGTCACGTTGAGGAACTCGTCGACGCGGAAGGTCGTCGAGAACACCGCCACGCACGGCAGCCCGGCCCGTGCCTCACGCATCGCCTCGTACGCGTGGTCGTAGAACGCGTGGCTCTCGACCTCCGTGACCGTCCACGCCGGTTCGGGCGCGGCGAGAAGAGCGGAGCCGACCCACTCGCCCGTGCCGGCCAGCTCCTGTTCCCGGTCGCCGTCCACCCGCACGAGAGCGCGCGGAAGCGGACCGCCGTCCCGAACCACGAAATACTTCACCGCATCCCCCCAGATCGGCCGAACCCCAGTCATACCCCGGCCGCCCGCGGGAAGTCACCTGAAAAGCCGCTTTTTCCGGTCCGGGGCAAAAGCGCGCCCCATTTGAGACGCAATCGCCGAGGTGGAATGGCAGTCGATTGACCGCGTGGAGCCGTTGGGGGCAACACCATTGCACGGGGACGCGGTGGCCGGGATATGGTGAGGCGCACTGGGGAATTGCCTGGGAAAATTCCCGGGCGCAGCCGACTGGAGGACGAAGTGGACCCGGCACTGGACGCCCTGCGCGACCGGCTGGCGGAGATCATCGCATCGCCGCCGGACACCACCGACGAGCTCGTCGACACGCTGAGCGGCCTCGCCAAGCTGTCGAACCAGTGGTCCGAGGCCATCGGGGCGCTGCGCGCGCCCACCCGCAGACTGATCGGCCCGGCCGCCGCCGCCTCCGTGAGCGTCGCCGCCCGCCGAGCCGAGGAGTCGTTCATCGAGCTGGAGATCACACTCGGTGACGCGCTGGCGGCCCAGCCGCGGGCCGTACGGCAGTCCTGACACCCGATCGGAGGGTTCCGGCCCGTCGTTCACCTGGCGGATGATGCGGCCGATCGGGTTCACACGACCGGAAGGGGTCACGTGGTGCACACACGGTGCTACCGGACCCCCAGGGCGGATCACCCTCCGTGACGGTGCATGATCGCGTATCCGACGCCCTCGGCTCACCGGGCGCGTGACGACCGCAGCACGGTCTGATCGCCGCTCGGGAGGATCGGCCGTACACAGTTTGGACTCGATCTCGAATGACCTCAGGTCTGCCCTGCCCCATCTGCGAGGGGCCTGATCGACGTGGCGGCCTCGAACGCTCCTTGCGGGTGCTCGCCGTCGACGACGAGGCACCGGCCCTGGAAGACCTCGTGTACCTGTTGCGCTCCGATCCGCGCATCGCCCACGTCGAGGCGGTCACCGACGCCACGAAGGCGCTCCGCGTGCTGCACCGCGCGATGGACGCCGGTCAGCCGTTGGACGCGGTGTTCCTCGACATCCGCATGCCGGGGCTCGACGGTCTCGACCTCGCCCGCGTGCTGTCCCGGTTCGCGCAGCCGCCGCCCGTCGTGTTCGTGACGGCGCACCAGCAGCCCGCCGTCGAGGCGTTCGAGCTCAAAGCCCTCGACTACCTGCTCAAGCCCGTGCGTCCCGAACGGCTCGCCGAGTCCGTGCACCGGATCGTGCACGAGGTGTGGGACACGAAGAACGCCGTGAAGACGTCCGGCGAGCCCACCGCCGCGGCGCCGGCGCAGCCCGCGAACTCCACGCCGCCGGAGATGGGGGACGAGGTCATCCCCGTCGAACTCGGCGGCGTCACCCGGTTCATCCGCCTCGCCGACATCCGGTACGTGGAGGCGCACGGCGACTACGCCCGCCTGCACACCGCGACCGGCAGCGGCCTGGTGCGCGCGGCGTTGAACGGCCTGGAGGAACGCTGGCGCAGCGCCGGGTTCGTCCGCATCCACCGCAGCCACCTGGTGTCGCTCGGCCACATCGACGAACTGCGCCTCGAGGAGGGCCACCTCAGCGTCACGATCGGTGGCGCGGTGCTGCCGGTCAGCCGACGGCACGCCCGGCACCTGCGCCAGCTGCTGGTCCGCCGTGCCCGCCCGGCCTCCGTCGCGGGCCAGACCGCCTCCACCGGCGCGGCCCAGCCCAGGAACGGGCTGGGGTCGTGACGACGCCACCACCCCGGTGTCCGGTGCCGAAGCCGACCCAGCGCGTGGTGGTGACGAGCCCGCGCACGCGGGCGCCCCGCGCGCGCCGCCCGTACTCGGGCACGCGCGAGATCAAGGAGCAGAGTGAGCTCGGCGCCGTCTACATGCGCACGCTGATCCGGGCGCAACGACGCCTCGGCCTGTCGGTGTGCCTGGTGACGTGCGGCGCGCTCGGGTTGTTGCCGCTGCTGTTCGCGATCGAGCCGGGGCTGGGGAAGTTCCGGGTCCTCGGCCTCGGACTGCCGTGGTTCCTGCTGTGCGTGGCGACGTTCCCGATGCTGCTGCTGGCCGGCTGGTTCTACGTGCGGCAGGCCGAACGCAGTGAACGGGAGTTCGCGGAGCTGGTCGAACGTCCATGACGAGTGGCTACGCCGTAGTGGCGGTGGTGGTCGTCGTACTGGGCGCGATCCTGGTCGGCACCTACGGCCTGCGCGTCTCGCGCACCACGTCGGACTTCTACGTCGCGTCGCGCACGGTGTCGCCGTGGTGGAACGCCTCCGCGATCGGCGGCGAGTACCTCTCGGCGGCGTCGTTCGTCGGCATCGCCGGGCTGATCTTCGCCTACGGGCCGGACATGCTGTGGTTCCCGGTCGGCTACACCGCCGGGTACCTGGTGCTGCTGACGATGGTCGCGGCGCCGTTGCGGCGGTCGGGCGCCTACACGCTGCCGGACTTCGCCGAGGCCCGGTTCCGCTCGCGGGGCGTGCGCGCGGTCGCGTCGGTGCTGGCGCTCGCGATCGGCTGGCTGTACCTGCTGCCGCAGCTCGAAGGCGCCGGTCTGACCCTGAACACCGTCACGGGCGCACCGGACTGGGTGGGCGCGCTGATCGTGACGGTCGTCGTGACGGCGAACGTGATGTCCGGCGGGATGCGGTCGATCACGTTCGTGCAGGCGTTCCAGTACTGGTTCAAGCTCACCGCGATCGCCGTGCCGATCGTCTTCCTGGTTCTCGTCTGGCAGGTGCACGGCGCCCAGTCGCTGACCAAGCCGGACTTCCCGGCGTTCCGGCAGGACACCGAGGTCTCGTTCCAGCGCCCCACGGTCGTCCACGCCGAGCGGCCGCTCGTCGTGAAGGGCACGGGCGAGGTCGACGGCAACCGCGTCGAGAACGCCGCGGTGCTGCTCGCCGAGGGCTACCACCGCATCGGACAGGGCTCGGAGTTCGTGTTCCCGAAGGACGCCGCCGTCCCGCACCTGTCCACAATGGCGCACAACACCAACGAGATGTGGTCGCTGCCGATGTCGAGCGGCGCGGACTTCCCGTTGTACGGGGCCTATTCGCTCATCATCGCGACGTTCCTCGGCACGATGGGCCTGCCGCACGTGATCGTGCGCTTCTACACGAACCCGAACGGCACGGCCGCGCGCCGCACGACGTTGATCGTGCTCGGCCTGCTGTCCGTCTTCTACCTGATGCCGCCGATCTACGGCGCGCTCGGCCGCATCTACACGCCCGAACTGCTGATGACGGGCCAGACCGACGCCGTGGTGCTCGTGCTGCCGACACGCATGATCGACGGCATAGGCGGCGAACTGCTCGGCGCCCTGGTGGCGGGCGGCGCCTTCGCGGCGTTCCTCTCGACGTCGTCGGGCCTGGTCGTGTCGCTGGCCGGCGTGCTCTCCCAGGACGTGCTGCGCGTGGGCGGCGTGCGCGGTTTCCGCGTGTCGACGGTGCTGGCGGGCATCGTGCCGCTCGCGATGACGTTCGTGTCGACCGGAATGCCCGTGGCGGACATGGTCGGCCTGGCGTTCGCGGTGGCGGCGTCCTCCCTGTGCCCGTTGCTGATGCTGGGGATCTGGTCGTCGCGCATCACGACCGTCGGCGCGATCGCCGGCATGCTCGCCGGCGGCCTGCCCGCCCTGACCGCGGGCCTCGTCACGATGTTCACCGACACCGGCGACGCCTGGTACGAGATCCTGCTGTCCCGCCCGGCGGCCTGGACCGCGCCGCTCGGCTTCGCGGTCATGTACGTCGTCTCGCTGCTCACCCAGCGCCACGTGCCGTCCGGGGTGCAGCGCACGATGGTCAAGCTCCACGCGCCCGAGAACCTCGGGCTCGACAGCTCCGGCCCCCACTCGGGCGAAGAGCGAAGCTAGAAGGTGGCGTGAAATGGCGGACTTCCTCACCGCCGCCGCGATCCTGGTCGTGGGCGGCTCGGCGGTGCTCGTGCTGTGGCGGGGCACCCGCAACAAGCAGTCGCTCTCGACCGAAGCACAACGCGTCACCTACGAAACCCTGCACACGGCCTGGTCCGCCGCCCCACCACTACGAGCGGGCCTCGTCCCCGACGCGGCGAAGAAGTCCGCACGGCACCTGCGCACCCTGCTCGACACCCCCGCCCTCGCCCTCACCGACGAGACGGAAGTCGTGGCGTGGGAAGGCGTTTCCGAGCACCACGCCCACGAGGCCATGGCACAGGCGGAGGACGTCTTCCTGACCGGCCGCACCCAGGCGTTCGACATAGGCTGCTCCGAACCGAACTGCCCGATCAACTGCGCCGTGGTGGCCCCTCTGACCGTGGAAGGCCGCGTAGTAGGCACCCTCGCCGCCTACTCCCGCGAAGCATCGGCAGGCCTCGTCCGCGCCACGAACCAGGTGGCCCGCTGGGCGGCGGGCCAACTGGAACTCGCCGAGCTGGACCGCTCCCGGACGCGCCTGGTCGAAGCCGAAGTGCGCGCCCTGCGAGCCCAGATCTCGCCGCACTTCATCTACAACTCGCTGTCCGCCATCGCCTCGTACGTCCGCACCAACCCGGAACGCGCCCGCACCCTGCTCCTCGACTTCGCGGACTTCACCCGCTACTCGTTCCGCCGCCACGGCGACTTCACCACCCTGGCCGAGGAGCTCCGCTCCATCGACCAGTACCTGGCCCTCGAACGAGCCCGCTTCGGCGAACGCCTGAGGGTCACCCTCCAGGTCGCCCCCGAAGTGCTCCCGGTCACCGTGCCGTTCCTCTGCCTGCAACCTCTCGTGGAGAACGCCGTGCGCCACGGCATGGAGGGCAAGGTGGAACCGGGCCACATCCAGATCTACGCCGACGACGGCGGCGCCGAAGCCCACATCACGATCGAGGACGACGGCATCGGCATGGACCCCGAAAAGCTCCGCCGCACCCTGGCCGGTCAGGTGGACGAGTCCGCGGGCATCGGCCTGGGCAACATCGACGAGCGGCTGCGGCGGGTGTACGGCGACGAGTACGGCCTGGTGGTGGAGACAGCCCTGGGCCTGGGCACGAAGATCACCGTCCGGGTTCCGAAGTACCAGGCCGGGATCAACGGGATGTGACGCCTGGGAAGCCGGGAACCAGACCCGTCCGGCGAGCGGTATCGAGGTGACGTCACCGCGAAGGTGACCCCTCCGCCGGAACAGCACCGGTCAACGCAAGCCGGCCCGCCTGCCGGAACAACTCGCCGGGGTCACCCTTCCGCAGAGCGACCCCGGCGAAGCCAAACCCTCAGCTGGCAGCCTTCGCCGCCCGCCGATCAGCAGCGTCCAGCACCGCCCGAATCCAGGCCAGCTCGTCCCCGGAGCAAGCACCCTCAGCCGCGGCGCGCCGCAGCCGAACCCACAACCCCAGGTCGGTCCACTCCTGGAACCGCCGGTGCACGGTGGGCACGGTCACCCCGAACGAAGCCGGCAGATGCCGCCAAGCACACCCCGACGACAAGACGAACACGATCGCGGTGAACACGGCCCGGTTGGACACGCGCCCGCGTCCGCCGCCCTGCCGCCGCACCTTGGCCGGCGGGATGAGCGGTTCGACGACCGCCCACAGGTTCGCCGGCACGAGGCGGGCGGAGAGCTGTTCGATGACGTCACCGCGGCCGGGCTCGGCGGTCGGCTCGGGCCACGCGGAGGAGCGCATCCAGCTCTCCGTGCGCGGCGCGACGTCGGCGGGCCGCGTGTCCTGGCGGGCGGACTCGGCGCGCTGGCGGGAGCGGAGCAGGGTGGCCAGGGCGGTGTCGTCGGCCGTGGTGCGGCGCTGCGGGACGGCGTAGGCCTGCTGGGCGTGGCGGGCGATCTCGGCGCCGACGGTGCGGCGGAACGACGGGGTGCCGACGAGGCGCGGGTCGATCGGCTGGCCGTAGCGGACCGGGACCTGGGCCTGGTGGGGCGGCACGGGGCGTCCTGGCACCTGGCGGGGCGGGACCTGGCGCGCGAGGCGCGGGTCCGATGTGCGTGCGAACTGCTGCGAGTCGGTCATGGTGTGGTCCTCCGCCAGGACTTTTCCGTCAGGTGACAGCACTCACAGTAAGAAGGCGTTTACGAAAGAGGTAAGTAGGTAGGCCGGGATAGGCGATGAGCGGACGTGCGGTGCCGATGCGCGGCTCTCCCTGTTGAGACGAGTGGCGCACTGTCTGCGACGAACGGATAACCGGTCGTGTTACGCGTTCCACTTACGGGTGATTCGAGCCGACTCGTCCGGCCGCAGTGATCGGGTTCGTTGACGCCACGGTTACCGTTCGAGGTGTGAAGCTCTTGGCGACCAGCGATCTGCACGTCTCCTACCAGGAGAACCGCGACGTCGTGGAGGCGATCGCGCCGTCCGCGGAGGGCGACTGGCTGATCATCGCCGGCGACGTCGCCGAGAAGTTCGACTCCATCGAGTGGACGCTGCGCACGCTGCGCCCGCGGTTCGGGCGGGTGATCTGGTCGCCGGGCAACCACGAGCTCTGGACCACCAAGGACGACGCCAACCAGTCCCGCGGCGAGATGCGCTACAAGCAGCTCGTGGAGCTCTGCCGCAGCCTCGACGTGATCACGCCGGAGGACCCGTACGTCACGTTCCCCGGCGAGGGCGGTCCGGTCACTGTCTGTCCACTGTTCCTCGGTTACGACTACTCGTTCAGGCCACAAGGTGCCACGGACGTGAAGTCCGCCCTCGCCATCGCGCACGAGGCGGGAGTGGTGTGCACGGACGAGTACTTCCTGCACCCCGACCCGTACCCGTCCCGCGAGGCGTGGTGCGAGGCGCGGGTGGAGGAGACCGCGGAGAGGCTCGCGCGGATCGACGGCCCGACTGTGCTGATCAACCACTACCCGCTGGTCCGCGACCCCACGTTCGTGCTGCGCTACCCGGAGTTCGCGCTCTGGTGCGGCACGACGCTGACCGCGGACTGGCACCGGCGGTTCAACGCCGTCGAGATGGTCTACGGCCACCTGCACATCCCCCGCACGACGCACTACGACG
This sequence comes from Lentzea jiangxiensis, assembly GCF_900104175.1. Classification (GTDB taxonomy): domain Bacteria; phylum Actinomycetota; class Actinomycetes; order Mycobacteriales; family Pseudonocardiaceae; genus Lentzea; species Lentzea jiangxiensis. Next base: position 185,693 of record NZ_FNIX01000005.1, on the reverse strand, counting down.
GCGTGCGCTTCGACGAGGTCTCGCTCGGCTACCCGCGCGAGTGGAAACCGCGCGGCATCACCCGGGTGAAGCTGCACGACGTGCTCAGGGAGTCGTGACCGTGCTGGAACAGCTCCTGCCCCCGCCCATCGCGGCGGTGGAACGCTACGACGACGAGCAGCCGGTCGAGCTCTTCCCCGAGGAGGAACTGCTGATCGCCAACGCCGTGCCCAAGCGCCGGCACGAGTTCGGCACCGCCCGCGCCTGCGCCCGCGAGGCCCTGCGCGACCTCGGTTTCGGGCCCGCCGCGATCCTGCCGGGCCCGAAGCGCGAGCCGCTGTGGCCGGAGGGCGTCGTCGGCAGCCTCACGCACTGCACCGGCTACCGGGCCGCGGCGCTCGCGCGGCGCACCGACTTCCGGGCCATCGGCATCGACGCCGAACCGCACGCCCCCGCGCCGGACGGCGTGCTGGGCGCGATCGCGGTGCCGGCCGAGCTGGAGCGCATGCCGGGCCTGAGGGCGGAGGACCCGAAGATCTGCTGGGACCGCCTGCTGTTCAGCGCCAAGGAGAGCACCTACAAGGCGTGGTTCCCGATCACGAACCGGTGGCTCGGCTTCGAGGACGCCGACATCACGCTGCGCCCGGACGGCACGTTCCACTCGCGCGTCCTGCTGGCCGACACCCCCGTCGCGGGGTTCGACGGCCGCTGGCTCGTGCAGGGCGACGTCCTGGTCACGGCGATCGCGGTGCCTTCCGGGTCGTAGCTCAGGCGAGGGCGGTCAGGGCCAGGACGGCGTCGTGCTCACGGGCACGTTCCCGGCCGTAGATCCTCAGCAGTTCGGGAAAGCGGTAGCGGCCGTCGGCGGACTCCAGCAGGTGGGCGTCGACGAGGCTGTCGACCAGTTCCTCCGCCACGTGCACCGCGACGCCGAGCAGCGGGGCGACCGCCCAGCCGGGGAAGTCCCGCACCTCCAGCAGGCTCAGCAGGCGGAACGTCCGCCGCTGCTCCTCGTCCAGGGCCTCGTAGCCCGACGCCAGGCTCGCGCGCACCGCCAGGTCGTCGACGCGCAGCTCGTCGAGGCGCGTGCCCTCGTCCGCGAGGCGGGCGGCGAGCCTCGCGACCGTCCAGTGCGCGCGGCGGGCCAGCCGCGTCCCCGCGATGCGCAGCGCCAGCGGGAGGTGGCCGCAGCACCGCGCGATCTCGGCGGCCGCATCCGGTTCGGCCGCGACGCGGGCCTCGCCCGCGACCGCCGCGAGCAGCCGCACCGCGTCCCGGGTCCCGAGCACGCCGAGCCGGACCGTGCGCGCCGGCTCGATCAGCGCCGCCCGGCTGGTGATCAGCACCGCTGACCCGGCCGTTCCCGGCAGCAGCGGCCGGACCTGCGCCGCGCTCGCGGCGTCGTCGAGCACGACCAGCACCTGCCGCGCCGCGAGCTGCGACCGGTACACCGCGGCACGGGCCTCGACGTCCTCCGGCACGGCGTCCGGGTGCACCCCGAACGCCGTGAGCAGCTCGGTGAGCACCTCCGCCGGGTCCCGCGGCGCCGGACCGGCACCTCCGAGCCGGACGTAGAGCTGGCCGCCGCCGAAGTGACCGCTGACCTCGTGCGCGACCCTCGTCGCCAACGCCGTCTTGCCCACCCCGGCCGCACCGGTGATGGCGGCGACGGCTCCCGGCCGCGCGAGCAACCCTTCGAGCTCCGCGGACTCCGCCTCCCGCCCGGTGAGGTCCGCGACGTCCGGCGGCAGCTGCATCGGCGACGGGCGCCCGGCCGGCCCTCCCCTGAGGACCTCCTGGTGCAGCTCCCGGATCTGCTCGCACGGCTCCACCCCGAGCGCCTCGACCAGCACAGCGCGCAACGCCCGGTAGGTCTCGAGCGCCTCGGCGCGCCGCCCGGCGCGGTGCTGGGCTAGCACCAGCCGGTGCCACAGGCCCTCCCTCAGCGGGGCCTGCCGCACGAGCGCGGTCAGCTCGGTGATCGCGGCGCCGAAGTGCCCGGCCGCCAGCCGCGCGTCCGCGAAGCTCTCGTGCGCGAGGACGGCCACCTCCTCGAGCCTGGCCGCCTCGTACGCCAGCCAGCCGAAGCACGACACGTCCTCGAGCGGCGAGCCCCGCCACAACGCGAACGCGTCCTCCCAGGCGGCGACGGACCCGGCCGGGTCTCCCGCCTCCAGCAGGCCGCGTGCCCGCGCGGCCGCCTTTTCGAAGCGCACGAAGTCGAGCGCGCCGCTTTCCACGTCGAGGAGATATCCGCCGCTTTCGGTGACTATTCGCCCGGGAAGCCCGATGCCGGCGAGTTGGCGCCGCAACCTGCTCACGTGCGTGTGCACGTTCGCGATCGCCGAAGGGGGCGGGCGTTCACCCCACACCGCGTCGACCACCCTGTCGAGACCGACCGGTCTCCCCGCCTCGACGACGAGCGCGGCCAGCACGGCTCGCGGACGGTGACCTGCGCATCTCAGCCCCTGGCCGGCGTTGGTCACGCGCAACGGCCCCAGAATCCCGAACATCGCCGGAGTACCCAAGTCTCCCCCACCTGGATGCGCAACGGTGCCGGAGCGTAGCAGCGCGGGCACGGCACGGGACCGGGGCCGGGATGCCAAAAGGTGGACAACGCCGTCCCGATTCGCGACGACCGGGAAATGCGCTGCACGCGGCCGTGTAGGGAACGTGTAGGACGAATCCAATAAAGTGCACCGGTATCAGCGGAATCCGCCTCCGCTCGCCGGGGGCGATCACCGTGGAATCGCAGGAGGCGCTCCGCAGGTTCGCCGGAGCCTTCCTCCGGACCGTCGTGCCGGCCTGACCGGCACGATCCCGGTGGGCCGCCGATCGGGGGGCGGCCCACCACCCACGCCGGTGATCCGGAACGTTCCGGATCACCGCACACGAGTGTCGGATTGATCAACCATGGTGCACAGTGGTGAGGTGAACCCTCGACCGACCGCCGGGAGGCCACCATGGGCGAGGACGTCGCGAAGCACGAGTTCACGCGCGAGGACCGCACGCGTTACCGCACCAAGGTGCGGCGGTGCCTCGACGTGTTCGCCAGGATGCTGCGTGAGGCCAGGTTCGACTTCGAGAGGCCGATGACCGGCCTGGAGATCGAGATCAACCTCATCGACGAGCACGGCGACCCCGCGATGAAGAACCACGAGGCCCTCAACGTCATCGACGACCCGGACTTCGTGACCGAGCTCGGCCAGTGGAACATCGAGATCAACGTGGCTCCGCGCCGGCTCGCGGGCGGGGGCATCACGGCGTTCGAGGAGACCGTGCGCCGCAGCCTCAACGACGCCGAGCAGAAGGCGCGCGAGGTCGGCGCGCACATGGTGATCAACGGCATCCTGCCGACGCTGCGCTCGAAGGACATCTCGCCCGACCTGCTGTCGGGCAACCCCCGCTACGCGTTGCTCAACGAGCAGGTCCTGGCCGCGCGCGGCGAGGACCTGCAGATCGCCATCGACGGCGTCGAACGCCTGCACCTCACGTCGAGCTCGATCGTCCCCGAGGCCGCCTGCACGAGCACGCAGCTGCACCTGCAGGTCAGCCCCGAGCAGTTCCCCGCCTACTGGAACGCCGCCCAGGCCATCGCGGGCGTGCAGGTGGCGGTGGGCGCGAACTCGCCGTTCTTCCTCGGCAAGGAGCTGTGGCGGGAGACGCGGATCGCGCTCTTCCAGCAGGCCACGGACACGCGCGGGGACGAGCTCAAGGCGCAGGGCGTGCGGCCGCGGGTGTGGTTCGGCGAGCGGTGGATCAACTCGATCTTCGACCTGTTCGAGGAGAACGTCCGCTACTTCCCCGCGCTGCTGCCCATCACCGACGAGGAGGACCCCCTCGCGGCGCTGGACAAGGGCGACACGCCCTCGTTGAGCGAGCTGAAGCTGCACAACGGCACGATCTACCGCTGGAACCGGCCGGTCTACGACGTCGTGCGCGACCGTCCGCACCTGCGCGTCGAGAACCGGGTGCTGCCCGCGGGGCCGACCGTCGTGGACACCCTCGCGAACGCCGCCCTGTACTTCGGTCTGGTGCGGGCACTGGCCGAGGACGAGCGTCCACTGTGGTCGCAGATGAGCTTCCAGGCGGCCGAGGAGAACTTCAACGCCGCCTCGCGCAACGGCATGGACGCGCAGATGTACTGGCCCGGCGTCGGCACGGTGCCGGTGGTCGAGCTGGTGCTGCGGCGGCTGCTCCCCCTCGCCCACGAGGGTCTGATCCGGTGGGGCGTCGACTCGGCGGAGCGCGACCGCTTGCTGGGCGTCATCGAGCAGCGCTGCCTCAGCGGCGTGAACGGCGCGACGTGGCAGGCTCGCGAGTTCCACCGGCACTACGACCACTCGCACCTGGACCGGGCGGACGCGCTGCGCACGATGTTGAAGACCTATGTGGACCTCATGCACGCCAACGAACCCGTGCACACCTGGCCCCTGACGTGAGGGACGGGTCGCGCACCCGGGCACCGGCCGGCTGCGGACTCGCGGCAGGACGACCGGACCGAGAGGTGATCGAGTTGCCGAGGCCGTTCGTCGTCGGACCCGGGATGTGGCATGCCTGACGCGCTCTTCGCCGACCCGCGGCTGGCCCGGCTCTACGACGCCTTCGACGGGCCGCGCGACGACCTGGACCCGTACCTCGCGATCGCGGCCGAGCTCGGCGCCCGCTCGGTGCTCGACATCGGGTGCGGCACGGGCTGTTTCGGCGTCCTGCTGGCCGACGCCGGGTTCTCGGTCGTCGGCGTCGAACCCGCACTGGCGTCGCTGGAACTCGCCCGCGCCAAGGACTCCCGCGTCACGTGGCTCCACGGCGACGCGACCGGGCTGCCCCCGTTGCGGGCCGACCTCGCGACGATGACGGCGAACGTGGCGCAGGTGTTCCTGGGCGACGACTGGGAAGCGGCGCTGCGAGGCGTGCACGACGCGCTGCGGCCGGGCGGGCACCTGGTGTTCGAGACGCGGCGGCTCGAGGCTCGGGCCTGGGAGGGCTGGGCGGAGACCACGCACCGGGTGGTGGACGGGGTGGCGGAACGGCGCGAGCTGCTCGGCGTGGACCTGCCGTTCGTCTCGTTCCGCCACACCTACCGGTTCCCGGACGGCACGGAGGTCGCCTCGGACTCGACGCTGCGGTTCCGGTCGCGCGCCGAGGTCGAGGACGGCCTGGTGGCGTGCGGGTTCGAGGTCGTGGACGTGCGCGACGCCCCGGACCGGCCGGGGCGTGAGCACGTGTTCGTGGCGCGGAAGGTCAGCGCTGCCCCGGCGCCCACACGACGACCTGGAGAGTCATCCGGCCCTGGACGTCCACGCCGACGACCTTGACCCAGGCGACGTTGCCCTTCTTCGACGTCACGCACACCGCGAACTCGCCTGCCTTCACCTCGTCCCTGTCCCACCACGTCTGAGAGCCGCGCTTGGACTGCGTCGCGCATTCCTGAGCAGTGGGCTGGGTCAGAGGAGCCTTGGCGATGTACCTGCCGCCCGAGGCGTCGAGTTTGAACTGCAAGGTGCAGGTCGAGATGCTCGCGGTCCGGTGATCGGGTTCGAGGTTGTCGATGTCGAGCTTGCCTTCGTTGAGTTCGCCGCAGATCGGACCGCCCATGGTGATGTCGGTCAACTCGTGCAGCACGGTGAAGTTCGACCCGTCCGGCGCCGGCGCGGGAGGAACGACCGAGGAGCCCGGTGCCGCCGGCGTCGCGACGGGAACCGGCACCGTCGACACCATCGTCTGCGTCACCGTGGTCGCGGTGTCGACGACGGTGCCGAGCCTCGTCTTCGGCACGAGCACGGCGATGGTGATCGCGGCGCCCACCGCCAGGACGATCGCGAGCGCCATCCAGAGCCGGATCTTCTTGCGCGACTCCTTGAGCTCGCGGTCGAGGGCGAGCCGCATCAGGGTGTCGGCGGTCTGCGGGTCGCTCTCGCCGCGCACATGACCGACCTGTCGCAGCACGTCGTCGACGTCACCCTGGCGCATGGCCCTGTGGACCTGGTCGAGCCGGTCCGCCAGGTACTGCTCGTTGTCTCCTGCCACGAGGACCAACGGTGCGGCAAAGCGGATAGGCCTGTGGTGCGTTCGCACCAACTGTCCACTATTTGGCAGCAAACCGAAGTGGTCAGCTGACGAGCGCCGGTTGCCTCCAGGCCTGCACGAGCCACGGCAGCACGCGCGGCAGCCGGTCGGCCACGATGTCGTGCAGCACCAGCACGATCCGGCCGGACCGCACGGGCCCGGCGTCGAGCCACACGACGTGCATCAGCACACCCGTCTGGAGGTCGAGCCCCGCCTCCGCCTCCGCGAGGGCGGCGGGGGTGGCGGCGGCGGGGTCGGCGACCTCGTGGTGCGCGAAGCCGGAGCGACACAGTTCGGGGTGCAGTTCCACCAGGGACTCCATGGCGGCGGCCAGACGTCCCACGCCCAGCCCTGCCCGAACCTGCACCGTCATGGCTCTCACATTAGGAGAGCCTAACCTAGGTTCCACCTCGGGTCGCGCCCACTGAGGCCCAGGACACGGTCCAGCAGCGGAGAATTCGGGTCCACCTCGACCGCGGGCCCGAAGAGCGAGCTGTCGCGGTCGTCCGGGCCGATGGACGACACGAAGCCGTGCACGACCTCCAGCAGGCCTTCCTCGACCTCGAACGGCTGACCGGTGGCCCGCGCGAGGTCCCAGCCGTGCAGCACGACCTCGTCCAGCGCCACGGCGGCCGCGACCTCACCGGGCAGGTCGACACCGCCCGCCGCGGTCATGCCCTCCCACGCCGCCGGCACCTGCCAGGCCCTGGCCAGCTCGCCGAGCCGCTGGGGGATCGACTCGCGGAAGTCGAGCGGCAGCCGTGCCGCGTCACCGGAAGCCGCGCCCCGCAACGGGGTCTTCCTCGCCGCCAGCGTGAACGCGACCGCCAGGCCGTTCACGTGGTCGAGCAGGTCCCCGACCGTGTAGTCGGGACAGGGGGTCGGCGCCTTCAGGTCGCCGTCGGTCACGTTGCGCACCACCTCGGCCAGCTGATCGGCCGCAGGAGTCAGGTCGAACATCAGTACCCGTCACCTCCCCAGAACTGTTCCTCGAGTGAGTCCGCGGTTCCGGCGAGCAGCTGCAACGGGTCGGTGAACTCGTGGATGTCGAGGTCGGCCAGCGGCAGCGAGTGCCGGACCACGACGTGCTCCCCCATGATCGCGAGACCGCAGGCGACCGTGGAGTTGCCCACCTCCTCCAGCACCGTGCGCAGGTCCACCTGCGAGGCCAGCCCGCACGGGGAGGCGATCTGCACCCACTCGTGCATCTTGTCGAGCACTTCCCGGACGATGATCACGACCTGCGTGCGGTCGTCCTCGTCCTCTTCCACGTCCCCGAAGGTGAAGAGGATCCTCAGCTCCTCACCGTCGTCGTGGACGACGTCGTACGTGGCGCGGACGTAGTCCGCGAGGTCTCCCCAACTCGCCATTCCGCAACCCTACTGGCCGCGATCGCCCACAGCCCGACGACGAGCACAGCGCCGACCTCGGCGACGAGCAAGATCCTCTCGATGTAGCCCAATGGGAACACGCGCCACCACCGAACGTCCGAGACCACGCTTAGCGCAATGGCGTAGAGCAGCGGCATGAATGCGACGATGCTCAACAAACCGGACGCCATCGTCCACCTGGCGTGTCGCCCCCACATGTTGTCCTTCAGCCACGGCCTCGCCAGCGCGATGATCGCGATCGGCAGGCTGACGAACGCGAGCATGCTGCCGAACCGGTGGATGCTGCCGCTGACCTCGTTGGTGCCCATCGCCCAGTTCGTCTTGGGGAACACCACGACCAGGAACAGGCCCACGGACCACAGGGTCAACGCGATCGCCCCCGTCGACCGCCACCTCGTCAGGCCCTTGTGCACGAGCGCGTGGAGGATCGCGAGCGACCCGGCCGCCAGCAGCACCACCGCGACGTCGAAGACCGGCCGGTGGTCACCCAGCGCGTACTCGCTGATCGTGCGCCGCAGCGGCCCGACGGTCAGGTCCAGCAGACCGACCATGGTCACGGTCACGACGACGGCGAGCGAACCGCCGGTGGCGGCGAGACGAGGTATCAGCACACATCGGACAACGCCCCGGCCGCTGCGCGGGGTTCCTGGATTCAGGAACCCGACAGCTTCCGCCCCGGCTCGCGGCAGCTCTGCGCGAGGACGCTGCCGCACGTGATGTTGACCTGCGATCCCGTGATCGTGCGCCCTAGTCCGAGGCCGTGAACACCGCGGCCCTGCCCACGTCCAGCAGCGTCGCCGCCCGTCCGAGCACCGTCTGCTCGACCAGGTCCGGTTCCACCCGGTCGCGGAGCTCCGCCGGGATCGACTCGGGGATGCCGCCGGTCTGCAACGTCACCGCCCGGACCCCGTGCGGCCCCAGCTCCGCCGCGAGCTGCCGGCGCAGGGACTCGACCGCGTCGAACGCCGGCCTTCACTCGAGCGGCACGGCTCAGCGGAGCGCGACCGCCGCCTCGGCGGCCACGGCCTCCGCCACCGCGTTCAGCGCCGGCGAGTCGAGCTTCCACTGCTGCCAGTACAGCGGCACGGAGATCGTGCGTCCCGGCGCCAGGTCCACCAGACCCTCCTGCAGCTGCTGCGGCGGCACCATCCCCCAGCCGAGGCCCGCCACGATCGCCCGCACGTACACCTCGGACGACGGCACGTGGTGGCGGTGCTCGGAGGCGCCGCGGCCGCGGGTCAGGGTGCGCACGAAGCGGTCCTGCAGGTCGTCGTTGCGGTCGAACACCACGACCGGGGCGGTGGGCAGCCACGACCTCAGCGGGCCGTCGCGGTGTCCGTCCAGGAAGGACTGCGAAGCCATCGCCGCGTAGCGGATGTCGCCGAGCTTGCGCACCGAGCAGCCCGCCACGGGTTCGCGCGAGGACGTCACCGCGGCCATCACCACGCCCTGCCGCAGCAGCGCGGTCGTGTGGTCCTGGTCCTCGCGGTGGAGGTCGAACGAGATCCTCAGGTCGAGCGGAACCCGTTGCAGGGCGGGCAGGAACCACGTGGCGAGCGAGTCGGCGTTGACCGCGATCGGCACGCGCACCACGGCGTCCTCGCCGAGCGCCGCCCCGAGGTCCTGGTCGAGGGCCAGCAGTTGCCGGCCGTAGCGGACCAGCACCTCGCCGGACGGGGTCAGCCGCACCGGGCGCGCCCGCACGAGCAGGACTCGGCCGGTGCGCTGCTCCAGGGCCTTGACGCGTTGCGAGACAGCGGAAGGCGTGATGTGCAGCGCTGCCGCCGCCGCGTCGAACGTGCCCGCGTCGACGACCGCGAGCAGTGTGCGCACCAGGTCGAGGTCCATCACAGCTGCTAATGATAGGTAAGAATCTGTAGCTGGCCTCATCGAGAACGCGTCAATACCGTGAACGGCGTGAAAGACCTGTTCCTCGGCTTCGGCACCATGATGACCCTGATCGTCGCGATCGGCGCGCAGAACGCTTTCGTGCTGCGCCAAGGACTTCGCCGGCACGCGGTGGCGCGGGTCGTCGCCGTGTGCGCCCTCTCGGACGCGATCCTGGTCGCGGTGGGCGTCGCCGGGTTCGGCGCGATCGCGCAAGCGTTCCCGCGGGCGATCACGGTCGCGGCCGTCGTCGGCGGGATTTTCCTGCTGGGATACGGGTTCCTGGCGGCACGGCGGGCGTTCCGACCTTCCGCGCTCAACGCCGGAACCCGGACGAGCGGACGGCCCGTGCTGACGGCGCTGGCGCTGACGTGGCTCAACCCGCACGTCTACCTCGACACGCTGCTGCTGCTCGGCTCCATCGCGGCCGGCCGGTGGCTCTTCGGCGTCGGCGCGGTGACGGCGAGCATCACGTGGTTCGTCGCGCTCGGTTTCGGCGCCCGGCTGCTCAGCCCGCTGTTCGCGCGACCCCGCGCGTGGCGGGTCCTCGACGGCCTGATCGCCGCCGTGATGACCACTCTGGGGGTAACCCTGATCGCCGGGTGGTGACCGGGCGCGACCGGGAGGGCCGCACAGCCATTCCGGTCGCCTCCCCGGAGCTGCCGGCCGGCTGCGACGCGTAGGTGCACTTCAGCGCTGTCGAGGCGGACGGCTTCCGGTTCCGCGTGACGCGCGTCCGCGAATTCCGACCCGGCTCACCCCAGCCGCACGGCCGCGGGCAGCCCGGCCCGGCCCGCCACGGGCCACGCCAGCGGATCGGGCCCGAGCTCGACGAGCTCGGCGACCTGCAGCCGGGACCACGGCGAGATCTCCCGCGTGCCGTCCAGCACGGAGGCGGCGAACTCGGTCCACGGCACCCGCTCCACCGAGTCGACCTCGTCGGGGTTCGGCACCGCGTCGTCGTCGCAGAGCACGCGGAACACCGGGCACATCTCGTTCTCGACGACGCCGTCCATGACCGCGCGGTAGCGGAAGGCCGGGAGCAGCAGTTCGGGGGCAGAGCACCGCAGGCCCAGCTCGTCGCGCAGGCGGCGGAGCACGGCCTGCGCCATGTCCTCCTCCGGCAGCGGGTGGCCGCAGCAGGTGTTCGTCCACAGACCGGGGAACGTCTTCTTGTGCAACGCGCGGCGCGTCAGCAGCGTGTTGCCGGCGGAGTCGAACACGTAGCTGGAAAACGCCAGGTGCAGCGGGGTGTCCGCGTGGTGCACCACTGCCTTGTCCTCGACGCCGATGGCGGAGCCGTCCTCGGCCAGGAGCACTACCTGTTCCACAGTCACGCGCACCACGTAATCACACCCGGACCGGGATCGGGAAACGAGCGTCCGGGTGAACGCTCCAGCGCGGGGATAGCGGGTTCCTAGGTGGCGCAGGTCACTCTGGGGTCATGACATCCCCGTTCGCTCAGGCTCACACCATGTTCCTGGTGCTGGTCAGCCCGGCGGGCCAGTACTCTATCTGGCCCGCGGTGCTGCAGGTGCCGGCAGGCTGGCAGGTCGTCCACGGAGTCGCGTCCAAGCAGTCCTGTGCGGACTACGTGGACGCGCTCCGTGCCGACGTGCCGATGGCCGCCTAACGACAAGCAGCCCCACATAGCTAGAGCAACCTGATGTACCCGTGCGACGAGACAGCGCCGTGCTCGTTGCTGCCCGCGTACGACGCCGTGAAGCCTTGCAGCAGCGTCGACAGGCCGATCAGCAGCGACGCCTGGGCGTCGCAGGTGGCCTTGCCGGACGAGTCGGTCGTCGCGGTGCAGAGCGGGTTGCCCTTCACCGTGCGGAAGACGACCCGCTGACCGGCGATCGGCCCCCCGGTGTGCTTCTCGGTCAGCGTCGCGTTGAGACCGCGGACCGTGAAACCGAGGAGCCGCAACTGCAGCGCGGCGGTGCCGGACACGAGCTTCGACGTGGCGGGCGGCACGAAGCCGATCGCGATGCCCACCGGGCGCCGGCCCACGGCGACGGTGCCGGTGACCGTGTCCGAGGCCGTGTCGATGATCGACACCGTGTTGCTGTTGAAGTTCGTGACGTAGGCGGACGCACCGTCCGGCGTGAGGGCCACGCTGATCGGGCGGTCGCCGACGACGACCTTCCGCAGTTCGGTCATCGTCGTGAGGTCCACGACGGAGACCGTGTCGAACTCGCTGTTCGTTACGTACGCGCGGGTTCCGTTCGGCGTCAACGCGATGCCGTGCGGCGTGAAGCCGACGGCGGCGGTGCCGACGACGGTGCGCGTGGCCACGTCGATGGCGGAGACGCTGTCCGAACCCTTGTTCACCACGTACATCCGCGTGCCGTCCGGCGAGGCGGCGATGGCGGTCGCCGCGTTGCCGACCGGGACGGTGGCGACGACGGAGTTGGACGTGGTGTCGATGACCGAGACCTTGCCCGGCCCGGGGACGTCGTGCGTGACGTAGACGGCGGAACCGTCCTTCGTGACGACGACGCCGTCCGCGTTCGACCCGACCGCGACGGTCGCGGTGACCGCCAGGGTGGCCGTGTCGACCACGGAGACCGTGCCGTCGAGGTAGTTGGTGACGTAGGCGAAGCCGCCACCGGGCGCCACCGCGACGCCCGCCGGGTGGGACCCGACGGGGACGGCCTTGTCGACCGTGTTGGTCGGCGTGTCGATGACCGTCAACGTGTTCTGCACGGAGTTCGTCACGTAGCCGCGGGTGCCGTCGAAGGCGACCGCTGCCATGTACGGCGAGGTGCCACCGCTGTCCGCGATCGTCTCGGACACCGCGTTGGTGGCGGTGTCGATGACCGACACCCCGCCGCCGTTGTTGGCGACGTAACCCAGAACCCGGCCGGCGGGGGCCGCCTCGGCCGGGTTCACCACCACCAGTGCCGCGGTGACGGCAACAGCCGTCACCAGTGGGCGCAACCGCATGTTCAGTGCCTCCTGGCGCACGTCATCCCGACCTTCTCAGGTCATCGCGACCGGCGGAGCGGGCGTTAGCCTCTCCAGGGCCTTCTCGAACCAGTGATCGGCGTACTCGGCGTCGTTGTAGCGCTCGATCTCGACGAAACCGTGCTTCGCGTAGAGGGTGCGTGCTTCCACGAGGTCCTTGCGGGTGTCGAGGCGCAGCACGGTGATGCCGCGTCGCAGGGCTTCGGCCTCCATCGCCGCGAGCAACGCCGACGCGACACCCTTGCCGCGGAACGGCTCGCGCACGAACATCCGCGTCAGCTCACCGACGTCGCCGGTCAGGAACCGCATGCCCAGGCACCCGGCGTCGTCGCCGTCGCGGGACGCCACTAGGAACACCGGCACGTCGTGGTCCTGCTCGTCGCGTTCGTAGGCGTCGATCTCGGCGTCGTTCGCCGGCCGGCCCCAGTAGCGGCTGATCATCTCGGCGTTGTACTCGCGGTTGAGCGGCGAACGCGCGGCGTCGGCGGCCGTCACGGTCCAGGTGGTCATGGGACCATCATCGGAAGCCCGTCCACTGTGATTCAGATCACTGCAACACCGACACCGCGAAAAGCCAACTGGGGGCGTGATGTTCGCGGAGCTGTTCGACGAGCACGCCCACCCCCTGCACCGATATCTGGCGCGGCGGGTCGGTGTCGACGTGGCTGACGACCTCGTCAGCGAGACCTTCCTCGCCGCCATGCGCGGCAAGGAGAGCTACGACCCGGAGAAGGGCAGCGTCGTCGGCTGGCTCTACGGCATCGCCACGAACCTGTTGCGCGGCCACGCCAAGCGCGAGACCCGCCTGCTGCGCACCGCCGAGCGCTACGGCGTCGACCTCGGGGTCGCCGAGTCGCTGGAGCACACGGTCGTGACCCGCATCGTCGCCCGTTCGCACCTGAGGCTGATCGCCGGCGAGCTGAGCAGGATGCAGACCTCGGACCGCGACCTGCTGCTGCTCGTGTCGCTCGCCGGCCTGACCGTGCAGGAGGCCGCGCAGGCCCTCGCGATGAACCCCGCCACCGCCCGGTCCCGCCTGCACCGGCTGCGCACCAAGCTGAAGGAACTGGAGCTCCGCCATGCGTGACCTGCTGGACGACGACCTCGCGGAGCTGTACCCGGTGCGGGGCAGCGACGACGTGCGCCTGGCCCGCCTGCGCGAGCAGCTCTTCGCCGAGAAGGCGCGGCCCCGTTCGCGCAACTGGGCGGGCGTCGCGGCGGCGGTCGTGGCGGTCGTGCTGATCACCGGGCTCGTGGTGTTCCTGCGCCCGGACCGGTCCGCCCCGGACGTCGCCGAGATGCCGACCGCGCCCGCCACGAACCTCGCCGAGGCCGCGGCGTTGCTGGAACGGTCGCAGCCGCGCGGCAAGTACAAGCACATCAAGTACGAGACGTGGGAGACGTTCTCGATCACCGGCCACGGCACGACGACCGCACTGCAGTCGGAGTTCGTCGTCGAGGTCTGGCTGCCGACCGCCAAGGGCCAGCACGTGCAGACCCACCGCAGGCCCACCGGCCGCACGCGTCCGGTGCCCGGCGTCGCGATGGCCGCCGAGTACGACTTCAGCAAGGTCTACACGGGGCCATTGATGTGGGGCACGGTCTGCCCGACGACGCCGTGCCACGAGACGAGCCTGCTGAACCCGTTGAGCCAGAACCCCGCGGAGACGATCGGTTCCGGGTCGTCGGCGTTGCTCTCACCGTTCACCACGAACGAGCGCAAGGCGGTGCTGTACCGCCAGCTCGCCGCGATTCCCGGTGTCCGCTACGACAACGGCATGGTGACCGCGGACGGCAGCAAGGCGTCGTTCACCCTCGACCCGAGCACGGGCGAGGTGACCGGCTACGAGGAACGCCAGGTCGTCGCGGGCAGGGCGCTGCCGGCGGGCACCGTGCTCCAGTCGACCACCGTCACCTACGAGTGGACCGATCAGCGGCCGTCGTAGGAGCGGGGCAGGTACCAGGCCAGGGCGGCGCGCAGCTCGGCGACGTCGCGCTCGCGCCGCCTCCTGGTGCGCTCGTGGGCGACCGGGAACACGCGCACACCGCCGTGGTGCGCGCCGAAGAAGCGGCGTGGCGCCGGGTCCTTCAGCCAGACGACGACCCACGGCCTCTTCTTGTGCGGCACCACGCGCACGCGGGCGAGCTCGTACCACCAGTACTGGTGGAACTTGCCGTTGCGCGTCGTCGCGATGCCCTCGCGGCTGATCTCGATGACGACCTTGCGACGGGCGGCGGCGCTGAAGTACCGCGCCGCGCGCACGATGAGCACGCAGAACGCGGCCAGCGCGAGCAGCTGCGTGGCGCCGTTGGCCCGGGCGGCCGGATCGGCGATCGCGGCGGCGAGCAGCGCCACGGCGAGGTTCAGCCCGCCCCACGCCATCGGCACGAACCGCGACGTCGAGAACGTCGCCGCCGCGGGCGTCATCGGCGCGGGCATCTTCGTGGTCGGCGGCTTGGGCGTGGTGACCTGGGCGAGCATCCGGGTGACCTCGGCGGGCTCCGGGCGCTTGGCCGGGTCGCGGTGCATGCACTTCTGCACCAGCGGCCGCAGCGCCTTGGGCACGCCGTCGATGTCCGGTTCGCCGTGCGCGGCCTTGTAGAGCAGCGTCGCCGTCGGGCCCTCGCCGAACGGGCCCCTGCCCGTCGCGGCGTAGACCAGCACCGCGCCCAGCGCGAAGACGTCGCTCGGGGACGCGACCTCCTGGCCGGTGATCTGCTCGGGCGAGAGGAAGCCCGGTGTGCCGAAGACCATGCCGGTCTCCGTCAGCGCCGTGTGCTCCATCGCGCGCGAGATGCCGAAGTCGATGACACGCGGCCCGTCCGCGCCCAGCAGGACGTTCGACGGCTTGAGGTCGCGGTGGACGAGACCCGCGCGGTGGATGGCGGTGAGCGCCTCGGCCAGTCCCTCGGCGAGTCGTCTCAGGTGGTGCTCGGGCAGCGGGCCGTGGCGTTCGATCGCCTCCTGCAGCGTCGGACCCGGCACGTACTCCGTGGCCATCCACGGCCGCGGCGCGCGCGTGTCGGCGTCCACGACCGCCGCCGTGCCGGCGCTGCCCACCGCGCGGGCCATCTGCACCTCGCGGCGGAACCGCTCGCGGAAGCGCGGGTCGTCGGCCAGCTCGGCGCGGGCGACCTTGACGGCGACCTGCCGCCCGTCGCTGCCTTGTCCCAGGTAGACCGTTCCCATGGCACCACGGCCGAGCCTGCCGAGGAGCAGGTAGTCGCCGATGCGCTGTGGCTGGTCCACCTTCACCGGTTCGAGGGTAGCGGGAAGTCGGGCCGAAACCTCACATCTGAGTAGATCTACGTACGCTAATCACCCATGGGTCGGACAAGGTTGTACCGCGACGGCGAACTCGTCGACTCGAACTTCCCGGTCGAGGAGGTCGCGGACCACCTCCGGGACCCGTCCGCCGTCGTGTGGTTCGACCTGTGCGCCCCGTCGGAGGCCGAGACGGCTCTGCTGCGCGACGAGCTGGGGTTGCACGAGCTCGCCATCGAGGACGCGTTCGCCGAGCGGCAGCGCCCGAAGGTCGACCGCTACCCCACCCACCTCTTCCTCTCCGTCTACGCGGTCCGGTACGAGGAGCACGAGCTCAAGACGTGCGAGGTCGACATCTTCGTGACCCGGAACGCGCTGGTGACGGTGCGCGAGAGCGAGGACTACGACCTCGCCGGCGTGCAGCGCCGCTGGGACGCCGCGCCGACGCTGGCGGGCGCGGGCATCGGGTTCCTGCTGCACGGCCTGCTCGACGACCTGGTGGACGGCCACTACGCCGCCGCGCAGCAGCTCGACGACGCGATCGAGGACCTCGAGGACCGGATCTACGACGAGAAGCCGGACGTGGGCCGCGAGGCGCTGCGGCTGAGGCGCGCCCTGGTCCAGCTGCGGCGTGCCGCGCTGCCGATGCGCGAGGTGCTGGGGTCGCTGCTGCACCGCGAGCACGAGCTCGTCGACGACGTGATGATGCCGTACTACCTCGACGTCAAGGACCACACGCTGTTCATCGCGGAGCTGACCGAGTCGATGCGCGAGCTGGTCACGAACCTGCGCGAGGCCGAGGTCGCCGTGCAGGGCAACCGGCTGAACTCGATCATGAAGAAGGTGACGAGCTGGGCCGCGATCATCGCCGTGCCGACCGCGATCTCCGGGTACTACGGCATGAACGTCCCGTATCCCGGCTTCGAGCAGAGGTGGGGCTTCTGGGTGGCCACGCTGGGTATCTTCGGCCTCTCCTACTTCCTGTACGTGATGTTCAAGCGCCGCGATTGGTTGTGAGCCAGTTTTGAAGATCCACCTGACCCGCCGCGACGAGCTCGCCGTGATCACGATCGACGCGCCGCCGCTCAACCTCTACGCCCTCGACCTCGACGCGGAGTTCCACGAGGCCCTGGACGAGCTGGGCGACGCGCGGGCGTTGCTGGTCAACGCCACGGGCAAGGTCGTGTCGGGCGGCGTCGACGTGTCGCTGTTCGCCGCGCAGGAGTACCGCGAGGAGGCGCAGCGGCTGTTCGACCGCATGCTGCTGCTCCCCCAGCGCCTCGCCGCGCTGCCGATCCCGACCGTCTTCGCGGCGCACGCCCTGTGCCTGACGTGGGCTTTCGAACTGGCGGTGGCGTGCGACCTGCTGCTGGCCGCGGAGTCGGCGCGGTTCGGCCTGGTCGAGAAGGTCGTGGGCCTGACGCCGACGATGGGCGGCACGCAGCGCCTGGCGGCCCGCGCGGGGGTGGCGCGGGCGAAGGAGTTCGTCATGACCGGCGACCTCTACGGCGCCGCGGAGCTGGAGCGCTGGAACGTCGTCAACCGCGTGTTCCCGGACGAGGGCTTCGCGCTGGCCGCCGAGGAGTTCGCACTGGCGCTCGCCGTCGGCCCGACGAAGGCGCATTCCGCGACCAAACAGGTTCTCGCGCACTTCGAGAACGGCGGAGTCCCGGAGGCCGACGCGCACGTCACGACGATCGCGTCGGGGTTGTTCGAAACGGAAGACCTGCCGCGCGCCGTGCACAGCTTCCTCACCGAGGGTCCCGGCCGCGCGACGTTCACCGGTCGCTGATCTCACACATCGGAGAACCGAATACCGCGGTGATGAAACCGTGATCTGCCTGCCCACCCTTCCCGGTCGATTCCGGCCGAACGGGAAGATGATGTTGCGGCGCAACGGGATCAGCTTGACTCCGCACGTCGGCACGTGCAGTGTGCCTACCGTTCAAAGGCCCCGGTGCGAACTCGGTCGCACGAGTTCCACGCGCATTCCGAAACGGCCGACGACACAATCAGCGCGTTCACGGTCCCCGTCGTGAACGCGCGTGGAGGTGGATCCAGCCGTGAAACTGAGAGTGGCCGTGCTGCTGACCGGTGGTGTCGTCGTGCTGGCCGCCTGCTCCCCGACCGAGGCGGCCCAACCGGCACCGATCGCGGGCGGCACCAGCGCCACCTCGACCGGCACGACCAGCAGTTCCCCCGCCCCGAGCAGCAACTCGCCGGCTCCCGGTTCCTCGGTGGCGTCCGCCACGAACGGCCCCGTGAAGCCCCCGGCGAACCCCGGCACCCCCGTGCCGACCGGCACCCCGGGCTGGAAGCTCACCCGGGCCAACACCGGCCTGGCCGCCCACGGCCTGAAATGCGACTCCCTGCCCCTCTACACGGGCCCCGCCGCCCCGCCCGCGGGCACCGTGATCTCCGGCAAGCGGGTCGAACAGGCCCTGGTCCTCTTCGCGGGCGACATCACCGTCGAGAAGTCCTGCATCCGCCCCACCCGCCTGGGCGAGACCGCACCCCTCATCACCACGAATGGCCCCTGCGGCAGCAACTCGTGCCAGGTGACCGGTGCCCCGGTCACCATCCGCGACTCGGACATCGACGGCTCGGCCCTCCCTGCCAAGACCATCGCGGCCTCCTGCGCGTTCCTGGGAGTCGGCACGCTGCAACGCAACCACATCAGCGGCATGGGCTCCGGCATCTGCTTCTACAACACCGGCCACTCCCTGAACGCCCTGGCCGAAGGCAACTACGTCCGAGGCCTCCGCTCGGAGGGCGAGTCCCACAACGACGGCGCCACCGTCCGCGACTTCCCGCTGGACAAGAACCCGGGCCGCACCCTGGCGTTCCGCAACAACCGCATCGACTGCTCCACCGGCAACGACACCGGCGCGCTGTTCATCCAGACCTACGGCAACGACATCGACAACGTCACCGTGGAAGGCAACCTGCTCGAGGGCGGCGGCTACCAACTGGGCCTCGAGTCGGGCTTCGGCAACAGCTACGGCCGCAACATGAAGTCCATCAACAACCGCTTCACCGGCACGGGCTGGGGCGCGGCCTACGTGAGCCAGAACGGCACCGCCCACAAGTGGGCGGTGTGGCAGGAGAACCACCTGCACGACCCGAACGCTCCGGACGCCAAGGGGAAGCCGGCGGCCACCCCCTGACGGCCGGCCTCCCGCAGTCTCACCCGTTGTCCCGGGACCTCGACCACCGGGAACTGAGCGAGTCCCAAATGGCCTGGTACTGCTCGAACATCTCCCGCACCCGTTCGGCGTCCACCTCTCCTGTGGGCGTGGACGCGATGTAGTACGAAAGATCATCCTCGAGCCGGTGGAACCGGTGGGACGCGTCCTCCATCAACACCCACAAAGACCGCCAAGCGAAGAACGGCTCCAAGGCGGACACCACGGTCACCACCGCGACGAGCGCGAACGCCGTCCCGGTCCACGGGTCCAGGTTCTGCAGTCCGAGGATGATCGTCGACACCGCCGAAAGCACCAAAGTGGTCAGTCGGACAGTTACGGACTTCCACCGGAACCGGTGCTTGCGCGAACGGGCGTACTCGTGCCCGCGGGTGATCTGTCCAAGAAGGTGGTTGGCGAGTTCCAGCGGCTTCAGGCCGGACGGCAAGTCGGTCACGCGCCGCACAATAGTTTCCGGGTAGCTTTCCCGCGTGCAGTTCGATGGACCGAGAACCTTGCTGGCCGTCCACGCCCACCCCGACGACGAGTCGCGGTCGACGGGAGGCGTCCTGGCCTTCTACGCCCAGCAGGGCGTTCGCGTCGTCCTCGTCATGTGCACCAGCGGTGAGCTGGGTGACATGCCCGGCGGGATCAAGCCGGGCGATCTCGACCACCACCCGCAGGCGGTGGCGACCAGGCGCAGGGCGCAGCTGTTCGCGGCGTGCGACGTGCTCGGCGTCACGGATCTGGAACTGTTGGGGTACCACGACTCCGGGGAGACCGGGCAGGTGCCGCCGGGGGCGTTCTGCTCCATCCCCGTCGAGACGGCGGCGGGGCGGGTCGCCGCGCTCATCGAGCACTACCGGCCGCAGGTGGTCGTCACGCACGACCACCACAACCCGCACCAGCACCGCGACCACGTGCACGCGGCTCGGGTGGCCCACCTCGCGGCCAAGGAAACGGGCATTCCGGCCAAGCTGTACCTCGAGGCGCACGAAAGCCTGGCCACGACGACGATCGACACGTCGTCGGTGGCGGAGCTCAAGCGCAAGGCGATGTACTGCTACGAGAGCCAGTCGCTCATCGGGAAGCTGACGGCGCGGCAGCGGTCCTCGACCGAGTCCTACATCCGCGCGATCGACACGACGAACGCTCCCCTGCCGGAGACGGACCTCTTCGCCGGCATCAGGCACCACGGACCGGATCTGCCGCGGTGGTGACGAGCCGCAGGACGTGGCCTGCGACCACGCGGCAACGGGACGTCCGGCAGCCGGGACCTGGACCGCACGAACGCCCCGCTACCGGGGCGGAACTGCTCGCCGGGCCGCCACAGTCCTAAACGGACACTCGACGGCCGAGCGAGGTGCACCGGAAGCCCGCGCGTCCGAGGACGTCCGGGTCCAGGATGTTGCGGGTGTCGACGACGACGGGCTGCTTCACGGCCTCGGCCAGCCGCGCCCAGTCCAGCGAGCGGAACTCCGGCCACTCGGTCAGCACGACGAGTGCGTCGACGTCCTTCGCGGCCTGGTACGGATCGTCCACAACGGACACCGCGCCGAGGTCGGTGCCGCCGGTCAGGGCCGGGTCGTAGCCGACGAGCTCCGCGCCGGCCTGCTTCAGCAGAGCGGCCACGGCCAGGGCGGGCGAGTCGCGCAGGTCGTCCGTGCCCGCCTTGAACGTGAGGCCCAGCAGGCCGAGGCGGACGTGGGACAGCGAGCCGCCGCGCTTGCCGGTGACGGCCAGGCGCACCTTCTCGACCATCCGCTGCCGCTGGCGCTCGTTGGTGTCGATCGTGGCGCGCAGGAGGCGGAACTCGAAGTCGGCGGCGTCCGCGACCTGGAGCATGGCGTGCGTGTCCTTGGGCAGGCAGGAACCGCCCCAGCCGGGACCGGGGTTGAGGAAGGCCTGACCGATGCGCTTGTCGTAGCCCATGCCCTCGGTGACGTCGGTGATGTTCGCACCGAGCCGCTCGCACAGCTCCGCGACCGCGTTGACGTACGAGAGCTTCATCGCGAGGAAGCAGTTGGCCGCGTACTTGACCATCTCGGCGGAGGCGGCGTCGGTCAGCACCGTCGGCGCGCCGAGGCGGGCGTACAGGGCGGCGACGCGCTCGGCGGCGTCCTGCTGGTCGCAGCCGACGACGATGCGGTCCGGGTTCAGGAAGTCGTGCACGGCCGAGCCCTCGCGCAGGAACTCGGGGTTCGAGACGACGGCCACGTCGTCGCGGCGCAGCAGCTCCGCGGTGCGCAGCGAGGTGCCGACGGGCACGGTGGACTTGTTGACGATCACGCAGCCGGACGGCAGCAGGTCCCGCGTCTCGTCCACAACGGACTCGACGGCCTTCAGGTCCGCGATGCCGCCGACGCCCATCGGCGTGGGCACGCAGAGGAAGACGACCTCGGCGTCGGCCACGGCGGCAGAGGCCCCGAGGACGAACGACAGGCGACCGGAGGCCAAACCCTCGGCGACCAGTTCGGCGAGACGCGGTTCGAGGATGTCGACCTCGCCCCGCGACAGGCGCTCGACCTTGCCCGCGTCGACGTCTGCGCACACCACGCGGTGACCGAGCGACGCGAGGCAGGCGCCCGTGGTCAGACCGACGTAGCCGGTGCCGACGACAGCGATCCTTCTGACGAACATCATTCTCCCGTTCGGTTCACGGCGAACGCGCGGAGCGCGGCGTCGTCGCTCACGTCGATCATCTTGTTGCCCCACCGGTCGGTTCCCGCGCCGAGCTCGGGCCTGCCGTCGGGGAACGGGCCGCGCGAGACGAAGCCGGTGAGCCCGTCGAACACCGCCACGTAGTTCTCGGCCTGCGGACGCCAGTCGAGCACCGCCTCGCAGCGGCGGCGCCCCTCGAAGCCGAGGCGGCCGCGCCGTTCCGCGTCGTCGAGCAGGTCGAGCAGCGCCGTGGTGAACCCCTCCACGTCACCCGGCTCGACCAGCACGGCGCACTCGCCGGCGGACACCACGGTCTCCCGCAGCCGGTACGTGACGACCGGCAGCGCGTAGGCCATGTACTCCATGGTCTTGTTCATAGTGGACACGTCGTTCAAAGGCGACAACGGATCCGGGCCCAGTCCGGCCGACGACGTGGACAGGTAGCGGGTGATCTGTTCGGGCCCGACCCGTCCGGTGAACTCGACGTAGGGATCGAGCTCCCAGGCCGTGGCCTGCTTCTTCAGGTCCTCGAGGCAGTCGCCGAAGCCCAGCAGCGCGAAGCGGACGTCGGTCCGGCCGTGGTCGAAAACCACCCTCCGCGCAACCTCCAGGACACCGTCGACGCCGTCCTGCGGTCCCATGATTCCCAGATACGCCACCAAGTGTTTGCCGCCGCGTCGCAGTTCGTCCACGCCCTCGACAGGCCGCATCACGGTGGTGTCGGGACCGGAGCGCACGACGGTGGTGTGCTCGGGCGGCACGGAGCCGCGCGTCCACGCGATCTCCTGGTACGAGGTGTTGGTCGACGTCACCCTGTCGGCCGTGCGGAACGTCCTGCGCTCCAGCCACTTCAAGATCCGGTACTGCAGCTTGCCCGCGATCCCCCGGGGCTCGCCGAAGCGGGAGAGGAACACCTCGGGGTTGAGGTCGTGGTGGTCGAAGACGAACTTCACGCCACCGAGCCGCCAGAGCAGCGCCAGCGCCCAGTAGGTGTCCGGCGGGTTGCAGGCCTGCATGACGTCGAACCGCCTGCGGGCGCGGACCTTCACACTCAGCAACGCCGTGCGCACCCAGCAGTACAGGAACTCCCACGCGTAGCCCAGCGCGCCCTCGGCCTGGGGCGGCGGAGCGTACTTGTGGAGGTGCACTCCGTCGAGGAGCTGGTAGGCGGGATCACCCGGCCCCTTCGGGCAGATCACCGAAACCTCGTACCCGGCGTCGGTCAGGGCACGGCACTCCAGCCACACCCGGCGGTCCAGAGGCACGGGGAGGTTCTGCACGATGATCAACACGTGCGGCGATGACGTCACGTTCTGGTTCTCGTTCCGGAGGGCGAAACGGTTACAGCTCCCGCGACTCTCGTAACGGAGGTTGCACAACGCTCGATGTAGGCGCAGAGGCCCGAAAAGCGAGGAGCGGTTGTGGAGCGGTCACCTGTCGCGGTGGTCATCGTCACTTACCAGAGCGAACAGGTCATCGCGGGGTGCCTGGACTCGCTGCCCGGCGGTGTGAGGGTGATCGTCGTCGACAACGCTTCCACCGACGGCACCGTGGCGGCCGCCACCCGCCCCGGCGTGGAAATCCTGCGCAGTCCGGTGAACGGTGGCTACGCCGCGGGTGTGAACCTCGGGATCAAAGCGGCGGAAGGGCACGACGTCCTCGTGCTCAACGCCGACATCCGGTTGCACCCCGGAGCCGTGGAATCGCTGCGCGCCGCGGACAAGCCGATCGTCGCGCCCCGCCTGGTCGACGAGAACGGCGCGCTGTCGCATTCGCTGCGCCGCAAGCCGAGCGTCCTGGGCGCTTTCGCGGAGGCCGTGATCGGCGGTCGCCGCGCCGGCGCGCTCGGTCTGGGTGAGACGGTCACCGACGACAAGGCCTACCAGGGCGCGCACGCCGCCGACTGGGCGACGGGCTGCGCGTGGCTGGTCAAGCGCGAGACCATCGAGAAGCACGGCCTTTTGGACGAGCGCTATTTCCTCTATTCGGAGGAAACCGAGTACATGCTGCGCGCGGGCGGTGTCTGGTTCGAGCCGCGCGCGGTGGTCACGCACATCGGCGGCGAGGTGTCCACGAACGCCCGGCTGTGGTCGATGCTGACCGCGAACAAGGTGCGCCTGCACCGAGAGCTGCACGGGCGGTTCGCCGCATTCCTCCTGTGGCTCGCGATGATCGTGAACGAAGGACTTCGCGCGCGTTCGCCGAAGCACCGCGCCGCGTTGAGAGGGCTTTTCGGAATGCGCCGGTGGCCGGAGGAGGTCGCGTCCGAAGGGCCGAGCTACCTGTGCTTCTCGGCGCAGGACTGGTGGTACCACAACCGGGCGCACTCGGACTTCCAGCTGCTGCGCCGCGTCGCCAGGCACCGCAAGGTGCTGCTGGTCAACAGCATCGGCCTGCGGATGCCGTCGCCCGGCAGGAGCACGCAGTTCCTGCGCCGGATCCTCCGCAAGGCCAAGAGCGTTGCGATGCTCGTGCGGCAGCCGATCCCCGAGACGCCGAACTTCTACGTGATGACCCCCGCTCCCCTGCCGTTCTACGGCAAGCCGTGGCTGCGGAAGCTCAACTCGGTGCTGGTGCGCACGCAGGTCCGCGCGGTGTGCTTCTTCCTGCGGATGGGCACGCCTGTGGTAGTCGCCACGATCCCCACGGCGTGGGACGTCGTGAAGCCGATGAGGCACAAGGGCCTGGTGTTCAACCGCTCCGACCGGCACTCGGCGTTCCCCGAGGCCGACCAGGGCACGATCGCCGCGCTGGAGGACCAGCTGCTGTCCAATTCGGACACCGTCCTCTACGTCTCGCGCGCCCTGCAGGAGGAGGAATCCGCGCTGACGGGGAATCGCGCGCACTTCCTCGACCACGGCGTGGACGTCGACCACTTCACCCGCCGCGCCGAGCTGCCGGCGGACATCGCCTCGATCCCGGGACCGCGCATCGGGTTCTTCGGCAGTCTCGACGACTACCTCGTCGACTTCGACCTGGTCGAGAAGGTGGCGCGGGAGTTCCCCGAGGCCTCCGTCGTGCTGATCGGTGACGCCACGTGCTCGATGGAGCGCTACGCCGGGTACCCGAACGTGCACTGGCTGGACTTCCGGTCCTACGAGCAGATCCCCGGCTACGGCTCGGCCTTCGACGTGGCCCTCATGCCGTGGCTCGACAACGACTGGATCAAGCACGCGAACCCGATCAAGATGAAGGAGTACCTGGCCCTCGGGCTCGCCGTGGTGTCCACGGACTTCCCCGAGGTGGAGCGCTACTCCGACGTCATCCGGATCGCGTCCGGCGAGGCGGACTTCATCGACCAGGTCCGCCTGACGCTCAAGGACGGCGGCCTCAAGACCCCCGCCGAGCGCCGCGCGGCCGTGCTGACCGCTTCCTGGGACTCCCGCGCCCGTGAGCTCATGCAGATCGCGGAGGACCGCTGACCATGTGCGGCATCGCAGGAATCAGGCGGTTCGACGGCGCGCCCGTCTCCCGCGAGCTGCTCGCCGAGATGGCGAAGCGGCTGCACCACCGCGGTCCCGACGACAGCGGTTTCTTCTTCGACGGCTCCATCGGCTTCGCGCACACCCGGCTCTCGATCATCGACCTGGCCGGATCGCCGCAGCCGATGGCGGGTGCGTCCGGCACGACGCAGATCGCGTTCAACGGCGAGATCCTGAACTACCGGCAGCTGCGGACCCAGCTCGGCTACCCGTTCCGCACGAACGGCGACACCGAAGTGCTGCTCGCGCTGTACGAACAGCACGGCGCCGCCGGTGTCTCGCGGCTGCGCGGCCAGTTCGCGTACGCGATCCACGACGCGGCCACCGGTGAGACGCACCTGTTCCGGGACCGGCTTGGCATCCTGCCGCTCTACTACTACGCGGACTCGTCGATGTTCGCGTTCGCGTCGGAGATCAAGGCGCTGCTGCCCGCGATCGGCGCCGCCGAGGTCGACCACGAGTCGCTGCACGACTACCTGGCGCACCGCAGCGTGCCCGCGCCGTACACGCTCGTGCGCGGCGTCCGGAAGGTGCCGCAGGGCCACCACCTGGTCGTGACGGCCTCGGGCGACGTGCGCGTCGAGCCGTACTGGGAGCTGCCGCGCGAGTCCGAGATCCGCTCGGTGCCGCCCGCCGAGGCCGTCCGCCTGGTCGAGGAGGCCCTCACGGCGTCGGTGCGCGACGCGCTGGTCGCGGACGTGCCGGTCGGCGCGTACCTGTCCGGTGGCGTGGACTCGTCGCTGATCACGGCCCTGGTCGCGCGCGAGCGGGGCGACGCGGAGCTGCACACGTTCTCCGCGGGCTTCGGCGACCCGCGCGTCGACGAGCTGCACTGGGCCGAGAAGGTCGCCGGCCTCGTCGGCAGCGTGCACCACAACGTGGTCGTGACGGCCGACGACTTCCGCGACAGCTGGGCCAAGCTCTCCTGGCACCGCGACGCGCCCCTGTCCGAACCGGCCGACGTGGCCGTCTTCCGCCTGGCCGAACTGGCCCGCCGCGACGTGAAGGTCGTGCTGTCCGGCGAAGGCAGCGACGAGCTGTTCGGCGGCTACCCGAAGTACCGCTTCGCGCTGCCGACCCGCCTGGCCGGCGCCGCGCCCTCGTTCGCCCTGAGACGCCTGGAGAAGGCGCTGCCGGCGTCGAAGGCACGCATGGGCATCGCCTTGCGCGCGCTGGCCGAGCCCTCCTACGCCGAACGCATGCGCGGCTGGTTCGCGCCCTTCACGGTGTCCGAACGGGCAGCGCTGCTGGGCGGCCCGGCCACGCGTTCGGTGCTGGCGCCGTACGTCGACGGCCGCGGGGACGCGTTGCGGCGCATGCTCTACGCGGACTCGCACACCTGGCTCGCTGACAACCTGCTGGAGCGCGGCGACCGCATGTCGATGGCCGCGTCCCTGGAGCTGCGCCCGCCGTTCCTGGACCACCGCGTCGCCGAGCTCGCGTTCTCGCTGCCGAGCAACGTCAAGGTGCGCGGCGGCACGACCAAGTGGGTCGTGAAGGAGGTGGCGCGCCGGCACCTGCCGGCCGACGTCGTCGACCGCCCCAAGTCCGGCTTCAAGGTGCCGCTCGACGCGTGGTTCCGCGACGGCCTGCGGGACATGGCCTACGACCTGCTGACCGGGCCCACGTCGTTTGTGGGCAAGACCTTCGACCGGGCGGCGGTGCGTGCGCTGCTCGACGACCACGACTCCGGTGACCGCAACGAGCAGCCGCGCATCTGGACGCTGTTGTCGCTCGAGGTGTGGCACCAGACGCTGGCGTGGTGAGCGGCGTGGGGGCGGCCGCGAGGCGGACGGTGGCCGCGAACGCCACTCCGCCGCGCCGGGGCAACCGGGACTTCGCGGTGGCGGAGCCACGTCCCGGCCGCGCGCCGGCGCACCCCGCTCCGCGCACCACCGACACCCAGGGCAGGTAGGTCACCCATGTACGTCGCCTCCTCCCGTCCCGGCAAGGCGGACTTCCGCAAGCGGTTGCCGAGCACGGTCTTCGCCCTCGGCACGGTCAGCCTGCTGACCGACGTCTCCGCCGAGATGATCACGGCGTTCCTGCCCGTCTACCTGCTCTTCACGCTCCAGCTGGGCTACGCGCAGTTCGGCCTGCTGGACGGCATCTACACGGGTGCCACGGCGGTGCTCCGGCTGGTCGGCGGCGGCGTCGCGGACAAGTTCCGCAAGCCCAAGGCCGTCGCGGCGGCGGGGTACGGGCTGTCTGCGGCCACCAAGCTGTTCTTCCCGCTGGCCGGCGCGTCGGCGTTCGGCATCGGCGCGCTGATGGCCGCCGACCGCGCGGGCAAGGGCATCCGGACCGCCCCCAGGGACGCGATGATCTCGCTCGCCACGCCCGAGGACCGGCTGGGCGCGGCGTTCGGGGTGCACCGGAGCATGGACACGTTCGGCGCGCTGCTCGGACCCCTGATCACCTTCCTGCTGCTCGCGCAGATCGGGATGGTGCCGGGGCCGATCTTCGCCGTGTCGGCGGCGTTCGCGGTCATCGGGTTGATCGTGCTGATCTCGTTCGTGCGGGAGCCGAAGACCGAGCAGCCGAAGGGGCCGCGGCCGTCGTTCAAGGCGGGGCTGGACCTGCTCACCGACCGGAGTTTCCGCCGCACCACGATCTCGGCCGGGCTGCTCGGGCTCGCGACGATCTCGGACGCGTTCGTCTACGTGCTGGTGCAGAAGGCCACCGGCATCTCGCTGGGCTACCTGCCCCTGCTCCCGCTCGGCACGGCGGTCGTCTTCCTCGCGGCCGCCGCGCCCCTCGGGAAGCTTTCGGACAAGCTCGGCCGGTGGCGGATGTTCCTCGTCGGGCACGGGTTGCTGCTGGGCGTGTACGCGCTGCTGTTCATCCCCGAGGGCGGCAAGGGCGTGGCGATCGCCGCGCTGCTGCTGCACGGCCTGTTCTACGCCGCCACCGACGGGGTGCTGTCGGCCAAGGTGAGCGAGACGGCGCCGGAGTCGCTGCGGGCGAGCGGCCTGTCCGTCGTGCAGACGGGACAGGCGCTGGGCCGTCTCGTCTCGTCCGTCGCTTTTGGACTACTTCTGCAGTACTCCGGCATCGGCATCGGCGTCACGGTGGCGCTCGTCGCACTCACCGTGACGCTGATCATCGCTTGCGGGACTAACCGCGAGCAGCCAGCTTCTGCTTGATCTTCTCGAAGCCGCCCTTGCCCAGCACCTTCATCGCCGCGTTCTTCGCGGCCACGCGCCCGGAGTCGCGCACGAACCGCAGCGGCTGGTCGACGAGCCGGTCCTGCGCGACGGCCAGCGAGCCCGGCTCCGGCACGTCGTCCAGCGACGCGCCGAAGCCAGCGCGGTAGGGCCCGGGCGAGACGAGACGGCCGCGGGTGCGGTTCGAGACGTTGCCGCCGTGCACGACCTGCAGCCAGCCGGGGGCGCCGCCCAGTTCGACGACGGGGAAGTGCAGGTGCATCCGGTTGTGCCAGTGCGCCCAGCACGTCACCGGCTCGTCCCACGACTCGCGGACCGACACGAACGCGTTGTGCCGGTCGACGCGGTGGTAGAGGCCGCCCGGCGACTTGATCAGGCCGTTCACCAGGTAGTACGCCGCCGTGGTCGTCGGGCGGGGTGCGGCGCGGAGGCGTTCGACGAAGTCGACGGCGAGGCCGTCGTCGTTGTCGAGGTTCGTGGTGATGAGCTCGGAGCTCGTCCGGGAGAAGAGCGACCGGACGTCCGACCTCAACTCCTCCCGCGAGACCTCCGCGCGGTAGACGGGCGTGTACGCGTCACCGTGTGAGGCGATCTTGTCCTTGAGCCATTGCGGTGATTCGGGGTCGAAGTAGACGAGCCACCGCGTCCGTTCGTCCGTCTGCGCCAGCACCGAAGGCAGGCAGTAGCGCTCGAACAGGGCGACGCGCTCGGTGAGCCACCCTTCCTTCGCCCGGACGTAGCTCTCGGCGCCCTTCGAAGGCAGGTTGAAGCGCGTCAGGATGACGTGGTCGGCCATGACTCCCCTTACTCCGGTCACCCCTTCATCGCCCGGCGCGCCCGAAACGTTGCGGCGCTAACGAATGCCCGGCGGTACCGATACTCAGGTTGTGCCAACGCTTCCCACAGTGGACGTCGTGATCCCCTGCTACAACTACGCGCACTTCCTGCCGGCCTGCGTCCGCAGCGTCCTGGACCAGCCTGGCGTCGACGTGCGCGTGCTCGTGATCGACGACACGTCGTCGGACAACACGCCCGAGGTGATGGCCGAGCTGATGGCCGCCGACAAGCGCGTCGAGGGGTACCGGCACGAAGTCAACAAGGGGCACATCGCCACCTACAACGAAGGGCTGCTGGACTGGGCGAGCGCCGACTACACGGTGCTGCTGTCCGCGGACGACCTGCTGGCGCCGGGAGCGTTGCACCGCGCGGCCGAGGTCTTCGAGCAGAACCCCGAGGTGGGTATGGTCTACGGCCGCGTCGTGTACTACAGCGACCACAACGCGTTGCCGAAGGTGACGCAGCTCCCGACCACGTCGAAGGTGTGGCGCGGCGAGGAGTGGATCGAGAACCGGTTCCGCAGCAGCCGCAACGTGATCTCCTCGCCGGAGGTCGTGGTGCGGACGAAGGTCCAGCAGAAGGTCGGCGGCTACCGCTCGGACCTCCCCCACGCGGGTGACCTGGAGATGTGGCTGCGCATCGCGGCCGTGTCGGACATCGGCTACGTGAGCGGCAAGCCCGGCGCGTACTACCGCGTGCACGAGAACTCCATGATGCGCACGACGTTCAAGTCGGTGTTCGCCGACCTGGAGCAGCGCCGGGACGTGTTCGAACTGGTGCTGGAGCAGAACCCCGGTCTCCCGGCGCGGCTGAGGACGCTGGCGCACAGGGCGATCGCGGGCGACGCGCTCTGGCGCGCGGTGCGGCTGCACGACCGCGACCAGCTCGACGGCACCGAGGAGGAGCTGCTCCGCTTCGCGCGCGAGACCTACCCGGCGCTCGAGGAGCTGCCGGAGTACCGGGCGCTGCGACGGCGCAAGAGGTTCAGCGCGCGTTTCCTGAACCGCACGCAGCTCTTCCTCGCGCCGCACGCCGGCAAGAGGGCGAAGCTGTGGATCGGGACGCAAAAGTGGAAGTGGCGGGGCGAGTGGTGACGGCGGAGCAGGACACCGGCAAGCTGGAGAACGAGGTCTCCTCGGCGATCCGGTGGAGCGCGGTCAACTCGCTCCTGCAACGCCTCGCCGCCGTCGGCATCAGCGTCCTGCTGGCCCGCCTGATCGCCCCCGAGCAGTTCGGCGTCTTCGCCGTCGCCCTGGTCGTGCTCAACATCGTGCTGAGCGTGTCCGAGCTCGGCGTGAGCGCCGCCCTGGTCCGCCACAACGGGCCGGTCGAGGAGATGGCGCCGACCGTCACGACGCTGTCGCTCGCGTCCGGCACGCTGCTGGCGCTGATCTGCTTCCTCGGCGCGCCGTGGTTCTCGGGCGCCATGGACGCGCCGGAGGCCACAGGCGTCATCCAGCTCATGTCGGTCGCACTCGTCATCGCCGGCGCCACCGCGGTGCCGGGCGCGATGATGCAGCGCAACTTCCGGCAGGACCACAAGTTCTACGCCGACACGGCCGCCTTCGTCGTGGGCACGGCCGTCGCGGTCGTACTGGCGATCATGGGCTTCGGCGCGTGGAGCCTCGCGTGGCAGCGGATCGCGCAGAACCTCTCCGCCGCGGTCATCATGTTCTGGCTCACCGACGACCGCTTCCGGCCGGGGTGGAACTCCGCCCGGGCGAAGGAGCTGCTGGCGTTCGGGCTGCCGCTCGCCGGGTCGAGCCTGCTGATCTTCGGCGTGATGAACGTCGACTACATCGTCGTCGGCGCGCTGCTCGGCACCGTGCCGCTCGGCTTCTACCTGCTGGCCTTCAACCTCGCGAGCTGGCCGGTGGCGGCCTTCTCCGCGCCGGTCCGCAGCGTCTCGCTGGCCGCGTTCTCGAAGGTCCGCGAGGACCCGGACCTGTTCCAGCGGTCGTTCGGGCGCGCACTGGGCCTCCTGGCGCTCGTCACGGTGCCGGCGTGCGTGCTGCTGGCCGCCCTGGCCGAGCCGCTCGTCCGGGTCGTCTACGGCGAGCGCTGGGCTCCGGCCGCGGCCGCGCTCGCGTTGCTGGTGCTGCTCGGCGCGGTCCGGGTCGCGCTGGAGCTGGGCTACGACTTCCTCGCGTCCGCCGGGCGGTCGCGAGCGATCCTCGTCATCCACCTGGTGTGGCTGGGCGCGCTCGTGCCGTTGCTGGCACTGGGAGCGCACCTCGACGGCATCCGCGGGGTCGCGGCGGCGCACGTCGTGGTCGCCGTCCTGGTCATCACGCCCGCGTACCTGATCACCTTCAAGCCCTACGGCGTCCGCGCCGGGGCGCTCGGCGCGCGGCTGCTGCGGCCGTTCCTCGGCGGCGTGCTGATGGTCGCGGTCGTGATCGCGGTCCGGAACGTGGTCGACAGCCAGCTGCTGCAGATCCTCCTCGGCGGTGTGCTGTCGTGCCTCGCCTATGCGCTCGTGGTGTTCCCGATGCGACACGAAATCATTGCGGTGCTGCGGAAGAGGGCCGGCGCGTGAGACGTCTGAGGCAGGTCATGAAGATCGTCCGCGAGCAGGGGCCGAGGCGGCTCGGCGTGCGGCTGCTGACCGCGGCGACCCGCCGGCTCGGTGCCGAGGGCGAGGAAATGCCCGTGCGCGTGGAGGACGTCCGCAGGGCCGACGTCGAGGTGCGCAAGCCCGTGGTCGTCCCGCCGATCCCCGCGGACGGCAGGCTGACGATCAACTGGGTCACCACTCCCCCGTCGCAGGGCTCCGGCGGCCACACCACCCTGTTCCGGCTCATCCGGCACCTGGAGTCGCTCGGCCACACGTGCGAGCTCTACCTGTACGACACGTTCGGCAACACGGTCGCGGACCTCGAACCCGGCATCCGTGCCGCGTTCCCGTTCTTCCGGGGCCAGATCCACGACGTGACGGACGGGATGGCGGACGCGCACGCGGTGTTCGCGACGGCGTGGATCACCGCGTACCCGGCGTTCAACGACCCCTGCAAGGGCAAGAGGTTCTACCTCGTGCAGGACTACGAACCGTGGTTCTACCCGCAGGGCGGCCTGTACACGCTGGCGGAGAACACGTACCGGATGGGCATGCACGGCTTCACCGCCGGGCGGTTCCTCGCGGACAAGGTCCTCGACGACCACGGCATGCCGGCCGACCACTTCGACTTCGGCTGCGACGCCGACCGGTACCGGCTCGGCGGCGAGAAGCGCGACGGCATCGTCTTCTACGCGCGGCGCAAGGCACCGCGCAGGGCGTTCGAGCTCGGCGTGCTCGCGCTGGAGGTCTTCGCCGAGAAGCACCCCGACCTGAAGATCCACGTCTACGGCGAGAAGATCGGGCAGCTCGGGCCGCAGTTCGTCGACCACGGCCTCGTCACGCCCGACGAGCTCAACGCCATCTACAACCGCTGCTTCGCCGGGTTGTCGCTGTCGATGACCAACGTCTCCCTCGTGCCGCACGAGATGCTCGCCGCCGGATGCATCCCGGTGGTGAACGACGCGCACTTCAACCGCGTGGTCCTGGACAACGACCACGTCCGGTACGCGACGCCCACCCCGCACTCACTGGCGCGCGCTTTGTCCGAAGTGGTCACAACGCCGGACTTCGACGCGGTCGCCCGTGCGGCCGCGTCCAGTGTGGAGGGACGCTCCTGGGATGCGGCGGGACACGAGCTCGAGAAGGTGCTCCGCCGCGAGCTCGCTACGTAACCGGCGACGGCGAGGTGGCGTCCGGGATCAGCACCCGCGCGGGCTGCGAGCCGTCGGCGGGGGCGACGTGAACCGCGGGCAGCCTGGCGTCCCTGGGCACGGCGGCGAACGCGACCTCGGTCTCGCTCAGCCACGTCGTCTGGTCGTCGATGCCGGCGGTGCCGGGCAGCCGCTTCTCCGTGCCGGAGGCCAGGTCGAGCACCGCGAGGTCCCACGGGCCGAGACGGCCGATGCGCTTCTTGTACGCGACCTTGGTGCCGTCCGGGGACAGCGAGGGGCACTCGGCATCGCGGCGCAGCGACGTCACGGACTTCGTGCCGAGATCACCCTTGACCAGCCAGGTGAACCCGCCGCTCGCCAGGGTGGCGTAGAAGGTCCTGTCGTCGGAAGCCACTGTCAGGCCCCAGTAGTTGACGTCACTCGCGGTGAGCGGAGCACCCTCCACAGTGGCGGCGAAGTGCTCCAGCGACTCGGCCGTCTCGCCCGTGCGCAGGTCGTGGAAACCGGTGCGGGTGGAGAAGCCGCCCGGCACCGAGTACGAGTCACCCGTGACGAAACTGGTCCACGACACCACGTTGCCGGAGTGCGAGACCTTCGCGCGGCTCGGGATGCCGGGCAGCGGGATCGACTTCACCGGCTTGCCGTCGCGGCTCACCTCGGCGGTGTAGGACGGGCCGGGACCGGAGAGCTTGAGGCACACGCTGGTGCCGGCGGCGGAGTAGAACCGCTGGCAGACGAGCTCCGTCGGGGTGCGGGAACCGCTGCCGGCGAGCTTCTCGACCCGGTTCTGCCCACCGGCGAGGTCGACGAACAACAGGTCGCCGGCCTCCGCCCGCGACACCTGCTCGGTGCCCGCCGGGTCGTTCGCCTCACCGGCCGACGAGACGACGTAAGCCGTTGTTCCGCCGATGACCACGAGAATGGCCGCGACGGTCACGGTCAGTCGCCCTGCGCGCATGCTGCCTCCTGGGTTCCCCTCCTCCATCGCCTGACAGCTACGGCCTGTAACAGTTGGCAGCTCACCCCGATTTTCCTGGTGGGCGATACCCTACGAGCAGTGCGATCGCAAGACCGAGCCGCGGATCGGGGACTTTGATGGACTTCTGGGGAACCGTACGAGTGCTGCGGCGGCGGTGGTACATCGCCGTGCCCGCAGTGCTGATCACGGGCATCCTCGCGCTGTACGTCTACGTCACGGTGCCCACGCGGTACGAGTCGAGCGGCGTGCTGGTCCTCACCTCCCCCGCGGCCGGCGGCCGGTACTCGGAGAAGACCAAGCCCGAGGACGTGGTGCGGGTCAACCCGCTGCTGCAGTTCGACGGCAGCCTCACGACCACCGCGCAGATCCTCACGCAGATCCTCGGCGACCCGAAGACCGCGGAAGAGCTGGCGGGCAAGGACTCCACGGCCGTCTACACCGCGAACACCGGTCCCGTCGGCGGTCCCCTGCTGTTCATCTCGACCGAGGCCGACTCGGCGCAGGACGCCGAGGGCCTCGTCGGCAAGGTGCTCGAGAAGACCGTCGCCGAGCTGGCGGCGCAGCAGAAGGCGTTGAGCGCGCCCGAACAGACGTTCATCACCGCGCAGGTCCTGGTGAAGCCGACGACCGCGTCGGCCAAGATCGGTGGCAAGGTCCGCTACGTCGGCGCGGCCTCGGTCGTGCTGCTGTTGCTGACGATCGCCACCACGTTCGCCGCCGACTCGGTCCTGCTGCGCGCCCGGCGCCGCAAGGACGGCAAAGACGGCAGGGAGTCCGGCGCCGCGCCACCGTCCGAGAAGGACACCACGCCGCACCCGACGCCCCCGGTCCGGCCGCAGCCCCAGAGCAACGGCAAGGGCGGCCCGCCGCAGCGCCCCGCGCCGCAGGGCGTGCCGAACGCGCACCAGAAGACCGTCATCATCGCCGCTCCCAAGCCTCCCGCAGACCCGGCATGGCCGAAAGAAGACTGACCGCCCAACGTGCCGACGGCGCCACTCTGCTGATCTTCTACATGGTGGCGCTGCTCGTCGTCCCGGCCCGGTTCACGATCGCCTTCGTCCCGATCACGCTGCCGCCCGCGCTGTTCGTGGCGATGTGCCTCGCGGTCCTGTGGTTCGCCGCGCACCTCGTCGACCACCTGTCGATGGCCAAGGGCCGCAACGCCGTCCGCACGGTCCTCGCGATCTACGTGGTCCTGCACCTGATGACGTACGCCCTCGCGACCCGGCGCTACCTGCCGGCCGACGAGCTGTCGGTGTCGGACTCGGCGCTGATCAGGATCGTGTCGCTGGCGGCGCTCGCGGTCTTCGTGTGCGACGCGGTGCGCACCGGGGAGAGGCTGAGCCGCGCCCTGCGCGTCATGGTCGCGTGCCTGACGGTCAGCGCGTTCGTCGGCCTGTTCCAGTTCGGCCTGGGACTCGACCTCGCGTCGTACATCTCGCTGCCGGGCCTGCGCGTGCAGGACAACGGCTATTCGGCGCTCGAGTCGCGGTCGATCTTCTTCCGCCCCGCCGGCACGGTGAACCACCCGATCGAGTTCGGCCTGGTCTGCGTGCTCGGCGTGCCGTTCGCCGCGCACTTCGTGTTCCGGGCGAAGGACCGCGGCGAACCCGCCGGCCGCTGGTGGCTCGCCCTGTCGCTGCTCGCGCTGATGTCGATCCTGTCGCTCTCGCGCACCGCGATCCTCGGCCTGGTCATCACCGGCGTCGTGATGGCGGTCCTGCTCCCCCGCGAACGCGGCCTGCCCCTGCTCGGCGTCGGCGCGGTGTTCCTCGGCGGCGCCTCGATCGTCGTCCCGGGCCTGTTCGGCACGGTGACCTCGATGTTCTCCAACATCGAGGACGACCCGTCGTTCCAGGGCCGCACCAAGGACTACGACGGCGCCTGGCTGGAGATCGCCAAGCACCCGTGGCTCGGCCGCGGGTTCGGCACGTTCCTGCCCTCGAAGTACACGATCCTCGACAACCAGTACCTGCTGACGATGATCGAGAACGGCTACCTCGGCCTGGTCGGTTTCGTGCTGCTGTTCCTGGGCGGCATCTTCGCGGCACTGCGGGCCCGCGCGCTCTCACGCGACGAGAACGTGCGCGGGATCGCCATGTGCCTCGTCGCCTCGCTGCTGACGTCCGCGCTGGGCGCCGCGACGTTCGACGAGCTCGCGTTCAGCGTGGCCACCGGCATGACGTTCATGCTGATCGGCGTGTCCGGGGCGTTGCTGCGCATCGCCAGACAGGAGGCCGCCGCCAGGAAGGCGGCCGAGGTCAGTCCAGCCAGCTGAGCAGGTTCTGCCAAGCAGGGGCGGTTCAGAAGACGTCTGACTCCTGCCAGTCCACACAGGTGGGGCGCATGCCTGTTTCGGCCAACTCCTTCAGCGCCTCGCGCAGTTCCTCCCACGAGATGGCAGCATCAGCCGGGAATCGCGTACGGGTGTCGAAGTCCACGAACAGGTCAACCTCGTGATCGTCTGCCTGCCGAACAGTCGCAGGCCGTGCTCGCGAGCCCTTCGTGACCCAGGCCCGCATCACGCCTCCGGGTGTTTCCTCGGCTGTGCCGTGCCCCTCGGCGTTCACCTTGGCCCGATCGTCAGCCGGCAAGAAATCGGGCACGCCCATCGCGTGGATCGCGGCAACACGGCGAGGCACGTCGAGGTCGAACTTGAGCTGATGGTCCGGCAGATTCAGGGGGCCACCGAGAGCGGGGCGGTCCTTCACGCAGACCACCGTCGGATGGAACTGCTTGTACGCGAACACCTCGCCGAGGACGCGTTCAAGATCGGCGCTCGACTCCACGGCGACGGGATCGCCCGCATCGCTCGTTTCGGTGAAGTACCAGAAGTCGAGAGCGTGCTTCACCTTGTGCTCCTGCCGTGGAACGTACGGGTCTTCATCGGATCATGCACCGTCATGGACTGTCCGGGCTTCAGAATGAAGGGTAGGAGGTTCCTGCAGGAGTAGGGACCAGCGCACATCGGGAAGTTGACGACCAGGTCGACGTGCGTGTCGCCACTGGTGCGCAGGCGCCATGCCACCTTGCCTTCCACGTGCTCGCCGATGGTGACCCTGCCTGGCCCGGTTGGTGGGAAGCCCTCGGCACGCAGGTGTTCAGCGATCGCGTGGTGCTCCCCCCATGCATCCTGACCGCTTTGAACCACGTCGGAGTTGCCATCAGGGTCGCGGTAAAACCCGCTGGTGACGTAGGTGGGAAGCTGTTCTCTCTGCCGTTCGGCCCACGTCGGCTCCAGGGGCGTACGTGCCGCCACGGTCGGTACCGTGGTCGCTGATGGAGGCGCCGCCTGTCCGGGAAGCGCCGGTTGCAGCGTGGAGCCGACACCCCGAAGAGTCTCGCGGTACGACTCGACCCGTCGACACCCCCTAGCGATGATCTCTGACAGTTCCGCAACCCGGTTGACAACCTCCGACCACGCCTGAACCGCGAGGGTGAACTCTTCCTCGAGGTGGTCCGACCCCCGCATGACCTCGGTCAGCAGCTTCGCCGCCTCGTCGGCAAGACCTCCCGCCCGCAGCAAGGCGGCGTTCGTCTCATCAGCCTTGCTCAAGACGCGATCAAGCCCGTCGGCGATCTCTTCGAACATCGCCACGCGCACCCGTCACCCACGAATCGGGGCCTCCGCTGCCCGATGTCCAGCGGATGGCCGGACGGAGGCCGCCGAACGCAAGGCGGCCGAGATCAGTCCAGCCAGCTGAGCAGGCTGCGCCAGGCGGTGGCGGAGAACGCGAGGACGTCACCGCTCGCGTTCTTCGAGTCCCGCACCAGGGTTTCGCGGTTCAGGGATACCTCGACGCAGTTGCTGTCGATCGAGCCGCCGCTGTAAGAGCTCTTACGCCAGTTCCGTTCGCTGGTCATGAAGGTCCTCTCGCAGTCCGCTGACGTACTCCGCCAGCTTGCTCCGAGATTGTTCCTCATCCAACGCGACCGCATCGAGCCGTTCGAAGAGCTTCCTGCTCACCACCACGGCCGAGCTGTCCTGCGCGAACACCTTGGCCAGGTCGGACTCCGTGTACGCCAGAGGCGACGCCTTGCCGAACTCGAACAGGGTGAG
This sequence comes from Lentzea jiangxiensis, assembly GCF_900104175.1. GTDB lineage: Bacteria > Actinomycetota > Actinomycetes > Mycobacteriales > Pseudonocardiaceae > Lentzea > Lentzea jiangxiensis. Next base: position 148,032 of record NZ_FNIX01000005.1, on the reverse strand, counting down.
TGGCGACTTGAACGCGAGACCGACGACGTTCACCGGCACCACGCGGAGGATGTGAGCGTTGAACAGGAGCCGCAGGTATTGGTCCTCCATGACCTTCGCGTCCCCGATCCGCATCCGCAGGGCCAGTTCGTGCACGAAGAACTCACAGCTCGGGCGGTAAGGCCGCTGCCAGATGCATTGGCGCTCCATGCGGAGCTTGACGCCCTTCTCCACGTCCTCGGGCACATTGCCGGTCTCGACGAACAGCGCTCGCGCATAGGCCTCCGTTTGCAGCAGGCCGGGTATCGACAGGATCTCGTAAGCGAAGATTTTCGTGGCCATCGCCTCGACCATCGCCAGGGTGCGCAGGTTGTCCGGCACCTGCGCGAAGTACAGGTCGAACGCGTGCCGGTACCGGTTGGCGAAGTCCTGCAGGTAGTCGAGGTCCTTGCCGCACGTCGCGAGGTACTGGGCCAGGTCGATCTCGGACGCGCGGGCTTTGCCCGTCTCGATGTTCGAGACCTTGCTGGGGTCCCACCCCAGCTGGGCGGCCATCGCGCGGCCCCCGAAACTGGTGCAGTTCTCGCGCAGCCTGCGCAATTCATCGCCCAGATCCCTGCTGTAGGCGGTGGAAGTGATCGCGGTCATGCTCTTGGACCATATGCGGTGAAATTGCTCCAATGAACGGCTCGTTCGGGTGAAAACAGTCGATGGCTCCAGCCTCCGCGAGAGAGAGGCGATACATACGGCGCCATAGGTCTGACCTGCACCTTCACCCCATCGTGGAATGGTTTTCGAACACGTGTTCATGCCACGATGAACGCATGACAGCACTCGGCCTCGCCTCCCCGCTCGAGCTCCTGGAGGAGCTCAAGCGGAGGGTCCGCGCGCTGCAGCGGCTCCAGTTCCAGGTGGTGGAGGTCGTCGGTGTGCTCGATCAGCAGGGAGCCGCCGAAACGTTGGGGTACAAGGATCTCGTCGAGGTCTTCAAGCATGTTCTGCACTGGGACCCGAAGGTCTCGCGCCGCAAACTCGCCCAGGCCAGGGCTCTGTGCCCCACCGTGACCCCGAGCGGGGCGACGGTGGATCCCGTGCTGCCGCTGACGGCCGCGGCGATGGCGGCGGGCACGCTGTCCGAGGAGCACGTCGAGGTCGTGGCCGAAGCGATGGCGGAACTGCCCGCCGTGGCCGAGGTCCACCTGGTCCAGTACGCCCAGCACCACGAACCCCGCTCGGCCAAGGCGTTCTGCAAGGAACTCGCCTACCGCCTGGACCAGGACGGTCCGGCACCGGCCGGCCCCGAGCCCGTGCGCCCGCGGAACGTGGTGCGGCGTCAGTGGAAGAGCGGCCGGTACCACCTCTTCGCCGACGTCGACGCCGAGACCGGCGCCAAGCTCGACGCGCTGATCGATCCGCTCGCGAAGCCGGAACCCTCCGACCTCCGCCACGCGCCGGAACGAGAAGGCGACGCGTTCTGCGAAGTCGTCGGCTTGGCCCTGCGCGCGAGTCGCCACCACATCCGTGGCGGCGAGCGCGTGCAGCTCACCGTCACGCTCGACTACGAGAAGCTGCGCACGGGCGTCGGCGCCGCCCGGCTCGACAACGGCGAGCGGATCCCGATGGACCAGGTCCGCAAGATCGCTTGTGACTGCGCCGTCATCCCGATGGTGCTGGGAACCCGCTCCCAGGTCCACGACGTGGGTCGCAGGACCAGGACCATCAACGCGGGGCTGCGCCGCGTTCTCGTCGCGAGGGACAGGGGCTGCACCTTCCCGGGCTGTACCCGCCCGCCCAGCCACTGCGAGGCCCACCACGTCCGGCACTGGGCCAACGGCGGTGAGACCAACCTGGACAACCTCACCCTGCTCTGCCGCCGGCACCACGACCTGGTCCACCACTCGGACTGGGAACCCGAGATGGCCGGGGGCAGACCGGTCTTCCGTCCACCGGTTTTCGTCGACCCCGACCGAAGACCACGCCGGAACCGCGTCAACGTCGTCGCCTGACCATCCGGCGCCACCCGCCGATGACTGCTGCCCACCGATGATCACTGCCGACCGATAATCACTGTTCCGGAATGGAGCCACGATGGTAGACAGCGCCCGTGCACACCCCTCTCAGCTTCCCGGACCTGCTGCGCCTGATCGACGAGCGGACCACCGCGTTCATCGCGGCGGTGGGCGACCTCGACGCACCGGTGCCCACCTGCCCGGGCTGGACGGTCTTCGACCTCGTGCAGCACCTGGGCGACGGCCGCCGCAAGTGGGCGGAGATCGTGGCCGCGGGACCGTCCGACACTCCCCCGGCCCGCACGCCCGCGCAGGCCCCGCGAGAGGGCCTGGCGGAGTGGATGGCCGAGTCCACCCGGCTGCTGATCGCGGCACTCGAAGCGGCCGGCCCGGACCAGGGGTGCTGGAACTGGTGGGGCGACTCGCAGTCGCCCCCGACCGTCGCCACCGCGGCCCGTCGCCAGCTCCACGAGATCGCCGCCCACACCTACGACGCACAACTCGCGGCAGGTGCGCCTGAACCCATCCCGGCGGAGATCGCGGTTGACGGCGTGGACGAGTTCCTGATGACCTGCTTCTCGACTTCCAGCCCGTGGCCGCACGAACCCGCCATCGTCGACTACCACGTCACCGAAGGCGGGTTGTGGCGGATCTCGATGTCCGCGGACGGCGCCCGCGTCGTCGAGCCCGGGGACGGCGCGGCCGACGCCTCGGCCGAGGGATCGGCCCACGACTTCCTGATGGTGTTCTACGGGCGGGGTTCGTTGGAGCCGTTGAAGTTGGACGGCGCCGTGCACGTGCTCGACCAGCTCGGGGCCTGGGTGCCGGCCTGAGGCAGCAGTGCCCGGGTCAGCAGTACCCGGGTCAGCGGTAGGTGACGGTCGAGCGGCGGTGCAGCAGCCCCAGCCGCTCGGCCGTGGCCGCGCTGTCGACGCCGACCATGCCCACCGTCTTCTTCGGGTCGGAGGCGCACAACATCGCGATGACGTCGTCCGCCACCTCGACCGGATCGCGGCCGGCGACGTCGATGCCGTGCCGGAACGTCACCGCCGGTTCGTCCCACGACGCGCCGGCCGGGTACCGGAAGTCCAGGACGGCGGCGTCGTGGACGTCCCGCGAGCTGTGGCAGTGGCCAGGTCCGCAGTCCCAGCGGCCGAGGATCGAGGGATCAGCCCTCAGCCGTTGCTCGACCAGCCGGGCCACCGTGCGGGCGGGCCACTCCCAGGAGCGGTCCGCCTCCGCCAGCGCCACCTCCCGGTCGTACTCCTCGGCGTCGAAGCGGAACTCGCCCGGCAGCCGGTCGCTGTGCCTGGTCCACCGCCAGTCCTTCCACACGACCTCCGCGCCCTCTCGCACGATCGTGACGTACAGGTCGGTGCCGTCGTGATCGTCGAGGAGCACCTCCCGCGGCTCGTCGGTGGCCAGTAGGCGGCCGCCGTCGACGACCCACTCCGGCCACCCGGAGAAGCCTCCCCCGAACAACGCCGCGCAGATCGGCTCGCGGTCGAGGAGGATCCTGGCTTCCACTCCACCGGTGGGTTCCGGCGCGCGCGTCGCGATCCGCACCGCGAACCGCTTCGACGGCACGCGCAGGCCTGGACTCTCGCGAAGCACCCACGCCGCACGGCCGTCGTCCGCCGCCTGGTCCTCCAGCACGCTGCTCCAGCGCGACAGCACCCTCCTGATCTCGCCCAGGAGACCGTCGCGCAGGTCGCGCACCACCACGGCCGCGTGTCCGGACACCAGCTCCTCCGCCAGGGAGCAGAGCAGCACGGCGCGGTCCACTGTGGCCGGTCGGGTCGAGGCGAGCGCCACCCACCGCCTCAACGCCGTCGTGTCGTGCTGGTAGTAGCCGAACTCGGACGACAGGTCGTTGTGGCACATGTCGTACAAGCGTTTGCCCATGCGGTCCCACGACTCGTCGTCCACGTGCGCTCGGTCGAGCAACTGCACGCGCAAGTCGTGTTTGCCCGCCCTTTCACGCACGTGTCTCATGTACCCCGACGAGTTCCGGCAGGCCCAGCGGCAGACGTCCGGGTCCGGGTGCCCGCTCAGGGCTCCGCCCACCTCGCCGCGGACGCCCGGCACCCGGTCGGCGATCCAGATGGCGTCGGTCTGCGCGCCGGGGATCGCCAGCAGCGCTCGAACGGCCTGGGGCGCCGCGAACTCGTGCTGTCCGACGGTTCTGAGGAGCGGGATGTCGCTCTCGCGGGCCTGACCGGTCAGGAGCGCGAGTCCGATGAGGACCGCGCGCCGGTTCTCGCTCGTGAGCAGCTGCCTGGCGGCGTTCACCAGGCGCGGCGAGGGTTCTGGGGCCAGTTCGCGCAGCACGGCTCGCACGTCGTAGTCGTAGAACGCGATTTCCGTGCACCTGTCGTGCAGGATGTCGGCTGAGGTCGCCGTGCCGGTGGTGACTTCCCGCAGGAATGCGGTCAACGCCTGCCGGCGTTCTTCGGCCCCCTTCTCGAGGAGGTCCGGCCATTCGCGCCTCACCGGGCGGGGTGGAACTCGATTCGCTCGATCATGCCGCCACTGTACCGGCCGGTGCCCGTCGAGGACACCGGCCGACCGGCTCAGCGCCTCTCAGACGGCTTTCAAGCCGTCCGGCGTCTGCTCGTGCCGGATGCCGCACTCCGGGCACGACAGGTCCGCTGAGAGCCGCAGGCCGCACGCGCAGACCCAGCCCTTCACGACCGCCGGGTTGCCCGCCACGAACGCGTGCGCGGGCACCGACTTCGTGACGACCGCACCGGCGGCGGCGAACGCGTGCTCACCGATCTCCGTGCCGCACACCACCACAGCACCAGCACCGAGAGTCGCCCCTCGGCGCACGAGAGTCGTCTCCAGTGCGTCACCGGTCTTCTTCACGTGCGCGCGGGGGCGGAGGTCGTTGGTGAAGAGCACGTTCGGGCCGAGGAACACGTCGTCCTCGCACGTGACGCCGTCGAAGACCAGAGTCCCGTTCTTGACCGTCACGTTGTCGCCGAGCACCGCGCGCGACTCGACGAACGCGCCGTCGCAGATGTTGCAGTCGCGGCCGATGCGGGCGCCGGGCAGCACGTGCGCGAACGCCCAGACGCGCGTGCCGTCGCCCACGTCGTCGGACTCGCACAGGCCGTGGGGGTGGACGCGGACCCCGGTCATCGCAGCGCCTCCGCGAGCGCCTCGACCACGCGGGTCTGCTGCGCCTCGGTGATCTCCGGGAACAGCGGCAGCGACAGGATCTCCGCAGCCGAGGTCTCCGCCACCGGGAACGAGCCTGCCAACTCGGCGAAGGCGCCGGTCCTGTGCAGCGGTGTCGGGTAGTGGATTCCCGCGCCGACACCGGCCGCGTGCAGTGCGGAGAGCACGCGGTCGCGCTCGGCGACGCGCACGACGTAGAGGTGCCACACGGGCAAATTGCCGTCGAGCACCACAGGCGTCCGCACGCCATCAACATCGGCGAGCATCTCGGTGTAGCGCTGCGCGGCGGCGCGGCGGGCCTGGTTCCAGCCCTCGAGGCGGCGCAGCTTCGCGGACAGCACCACGGCCTGGAGCGTGTCGAGGCGGCTGTTGAAGCCGAGCACCGGGTGCTCGTACTTGCGGGGCGAACCGTGCTCGCGCAACAGCTTCACCGACTCGGCGACCGCGTCGGACGTCGTCAGCACCGCGCCTCCGTCGCCGTACGCGCCGAGATTCTTGCCGGGGTAGAAGGAGGTGGCGGCGGCGACGCCGAGACCACCGACGGCGACGCCGTTGCGGCGGGCGCCCTGGGCCTGGGCGGCGTCCTCGACGACCGGCAGGCCGTGCGGCAGCAGCTCGACCGGGGCGGCCTGGCCGTAGAGGTGCACCGGCACGATCGCCTTGGTGCGCGAGGTGACCGCGGAGGACACCTGGGTGACGTCGATCAGCAGCGTGTCGTCGACGCAGTCCACGAGCACGGGCGTCGCGCCGCAGCGGGCGACGGCCTCGGCCGTGGCGATGAAGGTGTTGGCGGGCAGCACGACCTCGTCGCCGTGGCCGACGCCCAGCGCGCGCAACGCCAGCTCGATGGCGTCGGTGCCGTTGCCGACGCCGATGGCGTGCGGAACTTCCTGGTAGGCAGCGAACTCCGACTCGAACCGGGCGACCTGGGGGCCACCGATGAAGGCTGTCGTCTTGAGCACCTCTGCCCAGCCGTCGGCCACCTCGTCGGCCACCTGCTCGTGCTGGGCACGCAGGTCCACCAGCGGAATCTCGATCACGCGCTCTCCCCACGCAACGGGCGGGCCGGCACCCCGGCCCACGTCTGGCCTGCCGGGACGTCCCGCAGGACAACGGCTCCCATGCCGACGACGGCACCGGCGCCGATCTTCACACCCTCGCGCACCAGGGCTCCCTGCCCCAGGTACGCGGACTCCCCCACGAACACTCCCCCGCCGAGCGAGGCGCGGCCGGCGAACGTGACGCCGTCCGACACCTCGTCGTCGTGGGTGATCAGCACGTGGGGCATCGCCACGACGTGCCGGCCGATCTCCAGCGGTGTCGTGATCACGACACCGGCGAGCAGCACCGTCCCGGCTCCGATGGTGGCGCCGGAGGTGACGGCCGCCGGGTGCACGACGGTCGCCCACCGCTCGTCCGGCAGCCCGAGCCTCTTCACGAGGGTCAAGCGGGACAACGGCCGCCGCGCGTTGGCGATGCACGCCACGACGGCCGCGTCCGGGTGGTCATCGAGGCTGTCGAGCCCGCCCAGCACGGGCACCCCGTCGACCAGGGTGCCGTGCAGGGCGGCGGAGTCGTCGAGAGCCCCGATCGGGTTCCAGACGTCCGGGAGGAGGCGGACCGCCGCGAGCACCTCGCGGGCGAGTCCTCCTGCTCCGATCAGCAGCAACGGATTCGTCACTGGAAGACCACGTCCACCCAGTAGTTGCCGCCGTTGTAGGTCGTGGCCGGGAAGCCCGACCCGGCCGTGAACACACCGGCGTTCGGCGTGGCGCCCAGCGGCGGCGAGGTCACCGAGCCGAAGTAGCCGGCGTTGACGGCGTAGTGACCCGTGGTGGTCGTGTACGAGGCCGTGTACTCGGTTCCGGCCGTGATCTGCACCGGCTGCGAGAACGTCAGCGTCTGCCAGCCCGACCCGGTCTCGTTCGAGAACGTGCCGGTCGCGAGGCGCTGCTCGTCCGCCGACCAGAGCGACCCGGTGTGGGTGCCGGTGTTGCCCGCGCCCTTGTAGAACTTCACGCCGGTGATCTGGCCGTTGGCGCTCGACGTGAACTTCACGCCCAGTTCGTAGGCGCCGTTGTCGTCGGCGGAGGTGACGGACGGGACCGTGGCCGCGCTGAACAGCGAGCACGGGCAGGTCTGCGTCGTCGCCGACGTGAACGACCACGTCTGCGCGTTGGGCATCGGGTTGCCGAACGCGTCGGCGATCTTGACGCTCACCGAGTACGCGGTGGACGCCGCGAGCCTGGCGGCCGGGGTGAACGTGACCATCCGCGAGTCCGCCGAGAGCGCCAGCGTGCCGGCGATCTTCGCGCCACCGGGGTCGGTGACGGTGAACTGCGCGGAGCTCAGGTCGACGGCCTCGTCGAACGACGCGGTGACGGCCGAGTCCAGCTCCACCTCGGACGCGCCGGGCAACGGGGTGCGGGACTGCAGGACGGGCGCGTCGTTGTCGGCGTTGGGCTGGTAGACGACGTCGACCCAGTAGTTGCCGGAGCCGTACGTCATCGTCGGGAAGCCCGAGCCGGGGACGAACACGCCGTTCGTCTCCTGCGGTGCCGACAGCGGACCGGAACCGACCGGGCCGGTGCCGAAGTAGCCGGCGTTCACCGCGTAGTTGCCGGTGGTGGTCGTGTACGAGGCCGTGTAGGTCTGACCCGCGCTGACGACCACCGGCTGCGAGAACGTGAGCGTCTGCCAGCCCGTCGCGGTCTCACCGGTGAACGTGCCGGTCGCGAGGCGCGAGCCGTTGGCGTTCCACAGCGATCCCGTGTGCGTGCCGGTGTTGCCCGCGCCCTTGTAGAAGCGGACACCGGTGATCTGGCCGGACTGCGTCGGACTGAACCTGACACCCAGTTCGTACGCGCCGTTGTCCTCGGCCGAGGTCACCGCCGGAACCGTCGCCGTGCTGAACAGCGAGCACGGGCAGGTGGCCGTCGTCGTGGTGGTGAAGGTCCACTCCGCGGCGTTCGGCATCGCGATGCCGTTGGCGTCCGCGATGCCCACGTGCGCCTTGTACGGCGTGCCGGACACGAGCTTGCCGGACGGTGTCCAGGTGACCGTCTTCTGGTCACCGGACAGCGACACCGAGCCGGACAGCTTGGCGCCCTTCGGGTCCTCCAGCCAGATCTGCGCCGACGCCGGGTCGACCGCCTCGCTGAACGTCGCCGTCAGCGTGCTCTGCAGGCCCGCGTTCGTCGCGTTCACGGCCGGCGTGCGGTTCGTGATCGCCGGCGGCGTGGTGTCACCGTTGAGCCCGTTGCGGTAGATGACGTCGACCCAGTAGTTCGTGGCGTTGTAGGAGCTGTTCGGGAAGCCGCTGCCGTACTTGTAGACGCCGTTGCCGCCGTCGGCACCGTTCTGCAGCGCGTGCAGCGACTGGTAGCTCGCCTCCTGGCCGTTGAAGTAGCCGGAGGAGACCGAGTACCGGCCGTTCGGGGCGTTGTAGGACACGACGTAGGTCGTGTTCGCCTGCACCTGGACCGGGGAGGTGAACATCAGCTTCTGCCAGCCGGACGTGGTCTCGCCGCTGAACGTGCCGGTCGCGAGCAGCAGACCCGTGGAGGTCCACAGCGAGCCGGTGTGCGTGCCGGTGTTGCCGGTGCCCTTGTAGAAGCGGACGCCGAGCACCTCGCCCTTGCCGTCGAAGCGGACCTTGGTGCCGAGTTCGACCGCGGTGGTGTCACCGGAGTCGACCGCGGCCGGTGCCGCGAAGTCGTCCCAGACGGTGCACGGGCAGGTCGCCGGGCGCGGCGAGCCTGTCGTGAACGTCCAGTTCGCCTGCGTAGAGAGGTTTCCGGCCGCGTCCGCCGCCCTCATCGTGACGGTGTAGGCCGTGGCCGCCGCCAGGGGTGCCGAGGGTGTGAACGTGATCGTGCGGGCGTCGTCGGAGATCGACTTGGTGCCCGTGACGGCGCCGGCCGGGCCGGTCACCGTGACCTGCGCCGAGCTGAGCGCCACGTTCTCGTCGAACGTGCCGGACACCGTGGTGCCGAGCGCGACGGAGCCCGCGTTGGCCACCGGGGACGTCGCGGACTGCAGCGGCGCGCGGGTGTCGGGACCGGGGTCCGCCGCCCACACCACGTCGACCCAGTAGTTGGTGTGGTCGAACGTCTGGTTCGGGAAGCCGGCGCCGAAGCGGAAGACGCCGTTCGGTCCGTCCACACCGGACTTCAGGCCGGTGATGGGTTCCATGTACGCCTGCTGCTGGTGGAACCCGCCCGTGTCGTACGCGAAGTGGCCCGTCGGGGTGAAGTACGACACGACGTAGGTCGTGTTCCCGTTCACCGCCACGGGTTGCGGGAAGAGCAGCGTCTGCCAGCCCGTCGGGCTCTCGTTGGCGAACGTGCCGGTGGCCAGCAGGTCGCCGTTCGACGACCACAGCGAACCGGTGTGCGTGCCGGTGTTGCCGGTGCCCTTGTAGAACTTGACGCCGCGGACGTAGCCGTTGCCCGCGGCCCGCCACTTCACGCCGAGCTCGAGCTGGGAGGCGTCGTCGGCGGAGGCGACCTTCGGGACCTCCGTGCCGGAGAACATGCCGCAGGGGCAGGTCTTCGCGGTCACGTTCGGCGTGGCCGAGACGGGGGTGGAGAGGTTCAGCGAGTCGTCGACCGCGCGGACCCGCAGCTGGGCCGTGCCGGACTGCGACGGCGTGTAGGTGTAGCTCCACGTCGTCTGGCCCGCCTGCCAGTTCGCGTAGTGCCAGCGGGTGCCGCCTTCGGTGGAGACCTCGACGCCCGCGACCCGGCCGGCCGCGTCGATCACGGTGCCGCCGAAGGTGTAGGGCTGGCCGACGGCCGCCTGCGGCGGCAGGGTCGTGATCTGCACGCCCGGTGCGGCGTTGTCGCTGATGGCGCCGGAGACGGAGAGCTGGTCGGCCGCCCACAGCTGGTAGGGCTGCACGCCCATGTCCGCGAGGAAGTTGACCGTCGCCTGCTTGATCCGCTTGTCCGAGGTCGGGGTGTTGGTCGGGAACGCGTGCTCGTCGTCCACGCCCCATGCCCACTGCACCGTGCCCGCGCCGAACACCAGCGCACCGGAAGGCGCGCGGTAATACGTGATCGCGTGGGTCTCGGTGCCCGAGCCGTACTCGTCGCCGTAGTTCTTCAGCGCGTAGTAGCCGTCGAGCTGCACGGTCGTGCGCGACATCTGCGCGACACCGGCGGGCTGGGAGCCGTTGTCGTACACGGTGTTCCACTCGTAGCCGAGCGTGCCGGGCTCGAAGGTGTACGTGGTGCCCGCGGTCATGTTCTGCAGGTCGGTGTTGCGCCAGAGCCGCATCTTGCCGTAGGCGGCCGGGACCTGGAGCGCGTCGTCCCGCCGGCCGTTGACGGTGAACATGTTGCCGAGCAACGCGTTCTCCGGCCTGCCGCCGTCCTGCGGAGGGCTGTAGCGCGGGTCGCGCCACGTGCCGGTCCAGTCGTTCAGGCCGTCGTTCTGGGTGCCCTTGGTCTCCTTGAAGCAGGCGATGGTGCGCCAGTCCGTCTGCGAGGAGTCGATGCTCTTCTCGTAGCGGGTCTTCCAGAAGATCTCGTTGCCGGTGAGGAACGCCATGTGCACGCCGGCGTCGCGGGCGGCCATCACGTTGTTCCACTGCTCGTTCGACCAGTACTCGTCGTGGCCGACGGCCATGAACACCTTGTGGTTCTTGATCAGGTGCCCGCGGCGCGCGGAGTCGACGTCGGTCGTGTAGCTCATGTCGTACCCGTTGCGCTCCAGGAACCTGAGCATCGGGTACTCGGCGTTGAAGATGAAGTTCTCGTCGCCGTCGCCGCCGGTGTAGGGGCGGTTGTAGCTGACCTTGTACGAGCTGCCGCCCTGGCCGGGACCGTCACCGAAGTAGAGGCTGTTGCCGCCGTAGCGGTTGTAGGCGACCCAGGTGGCGTCGGAGGTCTGGAAGAAGATCTTCGACTGGGAGCTGTCGTCGCGGACGACGAACGCCATCTCGTTCTCGGCACCGGTGTCGTTGCGCGTCATGCGCACGTAGTAGATGCCCGAGGTGGCGGTGGCGGGGATGTTCCAGGTGAGCGAGACGGCCCAGTTGCCGCAGTCGATGAGCGCGGTCGGCGCGTCCCGCAGACAGGGTGGCTGGTTCTGCGGCGTGTTGCGCTGGACCGTGCCCATGTACCGGGCGCCTTTGCCGCCGTACCAGCCCATCCGGTAGATGTCGAGCTTGTACGACGAGGCCGACGTCAGCATCTTGAAGCTGACGGTCTGGCCGACGTTGTAGCTGATGTCCGTGGTGTACCCGAGGATCGTGTCGTCGCGGTACTGGGCCTGCCAGTTGTCCGCGCCGGGTTGCGTGTTCTCGCACGCGACCTTGTTGGTGACCGGGAAGTCACACGGAGCAGCGTGGGCGTTGGGGGCGTTGAAGACGCCGAGCACGAACATCGTCGATGCCATCAACGCCATGATCACGAGCATCCGCACGAGACGCGACTGCTGAGCCACCATTGGGTTCACCTCTCGAACGGAGTTACCGTGTGTGATCCGCGCACTACGCTGGACAGCACAGGGCTGCTACTCCGAACGTCGGCGATCTCGTCATAACTGTTACGTGTCAACACAAAAATGGTCAGGCAGGGCCTGAATCCCCGTCTTTCAACCACGCACGGTCAGACGGGATGTGTGCAGAGTTGCCGACAACGCTGACACGACCTGGTCCTGTTCGGACTCCGTCATGTCGTGGAACAGCGGGAGGATCAGCGTCCTGGCCGTGAAGGCCTCCGTCACCGGCAGCTCCGCGCTCCCGTGGCCGGAGTAGGCGGGCTCGAGGTGCGACGCCATGATCCCGCGCCGCGCGCTCACGCCGCGCTCGGCGAGCCCGGCGAGGACTTCCCGGCGGTCGGGCGCACCCTCGGGCAGCCACACCCAGAACGACTGGTAGTTCGTCGTCCCGTGCTCCGGGTCGCGCACGGTCTCGAGGCCGAGGCCCGCCAGCACCTCGTGGTAGCGGGCGGCCAGCTCACGGCGGCGAGCGATGATCGCGTCCAGTTTGGACAGCTGCACCAGGCCGACCGCGGCCTGGATGTCGGTCATCCGGTAGTTGAACGCCGTCTCCAGGTACTGCTCGATCACGGCGCTGCCGCCGTTGTGGCGGTCCGCCGCCGAGAAGTTCATGCCGTGCTCGCGCAGGCGCCTGAGCCGCGCGGCCCACTCCGGGTCGTCGGTGGTGACCATGCCGCCCTCACCGGTGGTGAGGAGCTTGCGCGGGTGGAACGACCAGGCGGCGAGCACCGCGTTCGTGCCGACCGGCGCACCCTTGTACGTGGAGCCCGCCGCGCAGGCCGCGTCCTCGATCACGGCGATGCCCCGCGGTGCGCAGAGCGCCTTGATCGCGTCGACGTCCGCGGGCACGCCGGCCTGGTGCACGACCATGACCGCACGGGTGCGCCCGGTGAGCACGGGTTCCACAGTGGACGCGCTCAGGTTGCCGGTACCTGGCTCGACGTCGGCGAACACCGGCGTCGCGCCCGTGTAGCGGACCGAGTTGGCGGTGGCGATGAACGACAGCGACGGCACGACGACCTCGTCGCCGGGCCCGATGCCGAGCACGTGCACGGCGAGGTGCAGGCCGGTGGTGCAGGAGGACACGGCGACACCGTGGCTCGCGCCGACGGACGCGGCGAACGCCTCCTCGAACTCGCGGACTCGGGGGCCCTGCGCCACCCAGCCGGACCGGACGGCCTCGGCGGCGGCGAGCGCCTCTTCTTCACCGAGCAACGGCCGCATAACCGGGATCACTGGTACTGCCCTTCGCTGGCGGACGAACGTTCGTGGGGAAAGGGGTGCGGCCACGGGGCTTGGCTCACGGCTCCGCGAGGTGCGGCCACGGGCATCAGGCGCCCGCGGCCGCGGTCGGTCTGTCAGGCGTTCTGCTCGGCGGCGGCCTTCTCGGCACGCCACCACGCGACGAGGTCCCGCAGCCCGCCGTCCATCTCGACCTCGGGCTTCCACCCGAGCTCGCGGGCCGCGAGGCTGATGTCGGCCAGCCGGCGCGTCACGCCGTTCACCTTGCGCTCGGGACCGTGCTCCAGCGGCAGGTCGGAGTCCATCGCGGCGAGCAGCGCGAGGGCGAGCTCCTTGAGCGAGGTCTCCTTCGAAGACGCGATGTTGTACACCGTGTCCGTGACCGGCGCCTTGGCCGCGAGGATGTTGGCGCGTGCGATGTCGTGCACGTGCACGAAGTCCATCGTCTGGGCGCCGTCGCCGAAGATGAGCGGCGACTTGCCCTCGACGATGCGCTCCATCCAGCGGATGAGCACCTCGGTGTACAGGCCGTGGACGTCCATCCGCGGTCCGTACACGTTGAAGTAGCGCAGCGCCACGTAGTCGAGGTCGTACATGGCCTTGAAGCTGCGCAGCATGCCTTCGTTGAACGCTTTCGCAGCGCCGTAGAAGGTGTCGTTGTTGTACGGGTGGTGCCGTTCGTCGGTGGGGAACGACTCCGCGAGGCCGTAGACCGAGGCCGACGACGACGCGATGACCTTCTTCACCCCGGCGGCCGCGGCGGCCTCCAGGATCGTGAACGTGCCGTCGACCAGGCATTCCAGCGCGAGGCGCGGTTCCTCGGCGCACTGGGTGATGCGGATGGCGGCGAGGTGGAACACGAGGTCCATCCCCTCGGTCAGCTCCCGCACCAGGGCCTTGTCGTTGATGTCGCCCTCGACGATGCGGACGACACCGGATTCGAGCGCGGAGGCCAGGTTCTCCCGGCGGCCGCGCACGAAGTTGTCCAGCACGACGACCTCGGCGGCGCCGGCCTCGACGAGCTGGTCCACCACCGAGGAGCCGATCGTGCCCGCACCACCGGTGACGAGGGCGCGCTGTCCGGTGATCGGCTGGCCCGATTCGTTCTGGGCGGTCATGGAGAAACCCTGCCTTCGACTTGGTGAACGGGAACGAACAGACCGCCGGAGCGCAGCGACTCCGACGCCGCCTCCAGCACCGCCAGCACGCGCAGGCCTGCGCGTCCGTCGGTGAGCGGCGCGCGCTTCTCGGTGATGGACGCGGCGAACTCGGCCATCATCGTGCGCAGCGCCTCGCGTTCCACCAGCGCCGGCGCGACCATGTCGCCGGTGCGGTAGGAGATCTTCTGCTGCTCCACGGAGCGCTCGACGCCGCGGTCGTAGATGGACAGTCGCTGCGCCGGGTTGTTGTCGTCCCACACGACCGTGCGCTGCGAGCCGCCGATGACCATCGTGCGGATCTTGGTGGGAGACAGCCAGTTCACGTGCACGTGCGTGATGGCGCCGTTCGACAACCGGACCGTGAGGTGGCCGACGCACACGACGCCCGCGCCGATCGGGTCCGACCCGTGTGCGGCGACCTCCACCGGCACCACGTCGTCGGGCAGGATCGCCTCGAAGATCGAGAGGTCGTGCGGGGCGAGGTCCCACAGCACGTCCACGTCCGGCTGCACCAGACCGAGGTTGATGCGCACCGAGTCGATGTACTGGATGTCGCCGAGCTCGCCGCCACGGATGATCTCGCGCAGGTGCTGCACCGACGACGTGTACGCGAAGGTGTGGTCGAGCATCAGCGTGAGGCCGCGCTGTTCCGCGGTCTCGACGAGCTTCAGGCCGTCCTCGAAGGTGGCCGCGAGCGGCTTCTCCACGAGGACGTGCTTGCCGGCCTCCAGCGCCGCGAGCGCGACGGGCAGGTGCGTGGCGGCGGGTGTCGCGATGGCGACGGCGTGCACCTCGGGGTCGGCGAGGACCTCGTCGAGGGAAGCGGTGGCGCGCACGGTCGAGTACTGGCCGAGCACGCGCCGGGCCTTGTCCACGTCGAGGTCGCAGAGGTGGCGCAGGTGCAGCTCGGGTGTGGCCTGGGCGTTGCGGACGAGGTTCGGCCCCCAGTACCCGGCGCCGATGACAGCGAGGCCGATCACGTCTTGGTCCCCCATCAGTAAGCCCCCTGGCCGCCGAAGACGGCGCGGAAGGTCTTCCACATGATCACGAGGTCGAGGGCGAGCGACCAGTCCTCGACGTAGCGCAGGTCGAGGCGCACCGACTCCTCCCACGAGAGGTCGCTGCGCCCGCTCACCTGCCAGAGGCCGGTCAGGCCGGGCTTCACCAGCAGGCGGCGCCGCACGTCCGAGGAGTACTTCGCGGTCTCCTCCGGCAGCGGCGGGCGGGGACCGACGAGCGACATGCTGCCCGCGAGGACGTTGAACAGCTGGGGCAGCTCGTCGATCGAGTAGCGGCGCAGGACCGTGCCGACCTTGGTGATGCGCGGGTCCTTCTTCACCTTGAACAGCACGCCGTTGCCCTCGTCGACAGCGGCGAGCCTGGCGCGCAGCACGTCCGCGTTGGTGACCATCGTGCGGAACTTGATGATCGTGAACGGCACGCCGGTCTTGCCGACCCGCTTCTGGCGGTAGAAGACGGGGCCGCGGCTGTCGATCATCACGAACGCGGCGACGGCGAACATGAGCGGCGCCAACAGGACCAGGAGCACGAACGCGCCGACGCGGTCGACGACCTCCTTGACCAGACGGCGGAACCCGCTCAGGGCCGGTTCGCTCACCCGCAGCAGCGGCATGCCGAGCACGGCGCTCATGTGCAGGCGCGGGCCGGCGACCTCCATGAGACCGGGTGAGACGACCATCTCTGCACCGGTGCCTTCGAGGGCCCACGCGAGCTGCTGGAGACGGCGAGGTGTCCAGTAGGCGTCGGGTGTCACGGCGACGATGCGGTACCCGCCGCGGCGGACGTGCTCGGCGAGCTCGCGCAACTGGCCGACGACGGGCACGCCGTCGACGTCGGTACCGGCGCGGCCGCGGCCGTCGATGGTGCAGATGGCGTCGACGCGCCAGCCCAGGTGGGCGACGCGCTTGGTGCGGTGGATCAGGTCCTCGACGGTGTCGAGGTTGCCGGCGGCGAGGACCGGGAGCAGGAACCGCCCCTCACCGCGGCCGCGGTGCAGGGGGCGGCGCAGGAGGTAGCGCAAGGGAAACGCGACCAGGGCGATCGCGGGTACGACGACGAAGATCCACAGGCGGGCGCCGGGGATGTCGACGGCGAGCGCTCCGAGACCGAGCGCCACGACGGCACCGAACAACCCCCGGCCGAGTCTTCGGAACTCCTCGGCACCCTGGCCGAGGACGGCCGGCTGCCACACGCGGTTGATCGCGAGGGAGCCGACGACGAGGACTACTGTGAGCATGTCCAGCAGGGCAAGGGAAAGCGGGCCGAAGGCCGTGTGACGCATGCTCATGACCGCACCGACGGCGATGACGACGAGGGCAACGGTCAGCACGTCGGCGGTGATCACGGCGTAGCGGTAGCGACTTTCCCAACGGGCAACAGGTGGGTGGGTCTGTCTGCGTTCCGACAGCGGATTGAGCGTGGAGCGCTGCCCGTCGACGTCACGGGCAGCGCGGACCTGCTCACTCATCGTTCTGGTCTCCCCGGCTCAGCGGCGATTCGGACGTGCACGTGCGCAGGTCACCCCGAGGACCTTGATTCACGGATCTCACGCGTTCTCCGGCCATGCCACATTCGGGCTCGGCTGCCGGAGCTCGCAACCGGTGATTCGCACGTTCTGGCATCCGCGTTACAGACCCTGGAAAAAATTATCCCGGCGACCGAATATCGGACGTGACGCGCGTCTCACCACTTGGAAACCGTGGAGACGCAAGACGTTTCCGGATGTCCAAAAGGGACATAGAGGTTACGTATGCCGCGAGGTAATCGTTCAGATCAGGTCTTCAGACCCTTGTCCGATCGACTGCGATTGTGCATGCTCTTACCGCTGAACGGAGCAATGCGTTACGGCCGAATGGAAACGCGTACTTCGTCACCCTCGACCACCACTACGTCACCGTGACGCAGCTGTGCTCCCCGCCGCAGCTCCACAGAGCCGTTGACGTGGACTTCTCCGTCCTCGATGAGCTCCTTCGCGTGCCCACCGTCCTCCGCCAGCTGAGCCAGCTTGAGGAACTGCCCTAGCCTGATCGGCTCTTCGGAGATCTCCACCGTCCGCATGAGTCCCATCATCCCAGTAGGGCGCACCCCACCGCTCGCTCGGGGGCCGACCCCAGCGCGTTCGAGTGAAGGCGTTGACAGGCTTGGGCCATGAAGAGTTCGAGAGGGTACGTCGCCTGGTTGGCGGTGTCGGGAATCGTCTGCGTCGCGATAACGATCTTCGCGGCGAGCGCGTACGTGACGCTGGACATGGGCGAGGCCAGACCGCCGCTGCGCGGAGCGGTCCACTACGGGCTGCTCGTCGCGCACATATTCACCGGATCGGTCGCGGTCCTGGCGGGTGTGTCGCAGTTCTGGCCGGGGCTGCGTGGCAGGCACCCGCAGATGCACCGGGTGATGGGCCGCGTCTACTTCGCTGCGGTCCTGCCGTCATCCCTGCTCGGCTTGGTGTGTGCCCAGCTCGCCGTCGTCGGGCTGCCGTCCTCCGGGCCGCTGACCGTGCTGTCGGTGCTGTGGTTCGTCACCGCCGTGCAAGGCCTGCGAACGGCACGGCGGCGGCAGTTCGGCGCGCACCGCATCTGGATGATCCGCGGGTTCGCGCTGACCGCCGCCGCCGTGACCGGCCGGCTGTGGGCACTGCTGCTCGGCTCGCTGATGCCAGAAGCGGACGGGCTGCTGGTCTTCGCCACCGCGAACTGGCTGTCGTTCGTGGTGAACCTGCTGGTAGCCGAGTGGTGGGTCCAGTCGCGGGGTTACACCCGGACCTTGCCCTCCGTGGCACTGAGGCCCAGCATCTCGAGCAGGTCGGCGCAGTCGAGCGCGTCCGTGGCGTGACCGGCCACGGTGCGGGCCGCCTTGCTGTTCTGGATCGTGCTGTGCTCCTTTTCCAAGGCCTTGGCCTCGGCAAAGGTGCCTGTTTCGGGCTCGGCGATCGCGGGACGCGCCCAAGTCATGTCGTGCCTGCTTCCGCATCGGGGGATGTGGCCATCATGACAAGTAAGTGACGGAAACACCAGGACCTGAGCTGACCGTAATCGACCACCCACGCTGCGTGCCAACCGTGGGAGCGCTTTCTTACAAACGCTCCAAACGATTCTCCAGCCGCGTTTCGGCTTTACCTGCCGTACCTCAGGACCGACTCCACTTCGGTCACAAATGCAACCAGGCGTTCGTCGTCCACATCGTCCGGAGTAGGACCGTCCACAGCGAGCCGTTGCAGTGCGACGGAAGTGGTGGCGCTTTCCCGGGCGAGACGGCGGAAACCGAACGTCGCCTCGTAGAGCGACATCGCCGTGCCGAGCGCGGCGAGAGTCGTCGCCACGAAACCCCACATGGCCCGGCGTGGCCCGTCTGCCATGCCGATCGCCGCGGCCGCCGCGGCGGCGATGAACAGCGCCGCCGCGAGCGCGACCGTCCACGTGCGGGCGGCGGAGTACCGCTTGCGGCTGCGTTCGAAGTGGTCGAGGCGGTCGGAGAACCGGTGCCGCAGATAGGCTTCGACGAACTGGGCCTGCCGCTGCTTGTCGCTCATGTCCTGACCACCTCGTGCTTGCGGTCGCTGACCGCGGCCTCCAGGTCCGCCACCCGGTCCTGCCGTTCCTCCTCCGTCGCCGGCGCGGGTGCGGCGAGGTGCGCGAAGTACAGCGCCCGCAGGCGTTCCGCCCTCGACCGCGCGGTGAGGTACTTGTCGAGCGACTCCCTCTTGCGCGCCACGATCGTGATGGCCGCGGCGAACGCCCCGCCCGCCACGACCAGGACGCCGGGCCACGGCGTGTCCCTGAGCCACGTCTGCAGCGCGGCGAACACCGTCGTCGTGAGACCACCGGCGATCGCGAGCACCGCGGTGAGGCGGTAGCGGTTCTGCTCCACCTCCGCCTGCGCGTCGAGCTCCTGGAAGGCGGGCGCGACGACTCGGTTGGCGTCGTGGATCGCGTCGGCGAGCGCCGGGTACGCCACGACGAAGCCGGGGTCGACGAGCGGGCGCGGTTGCGGCGCCCGGTAGCGGACCTGGGGCAGCAGCTTCGGCGGCTTGACGGGCTTCTCCTTGCCCAGCAACCGTTCCAGAGCGGCCACGGCCTTCGCCGGTCCCTCGTCCACGTGGAGGATGGAGATCCTGCCGCTGCGCACGAGCACCGCGAGGTCGCCGCTGAGGTCACCGGTCGCGATGCGGTCCGCGAGACCGCCGGTGCCGGCGAGCACCAGCAACGGGTTGTTCCCGCCGAGGTGGTCGACGACCTCCTCGTCGTTCTCGCCTCCGACGACGAGAGCGACCACGGGCTTCTTGTGGCGCACCGCGTCGACCGTGCGGAACAGCACAGGTGTCGCGTCCGTCCACTCCGAACCGGGGACGATCACGGTGACGCTGTGGTGGGGTTCCAGCGGGACCTGACCGTTGGTGGAGGTCTCGGTGAGGTCGTGCACCTTGCTGCTCGGTGCGACACCGACGACGACGGGCCACTGCTGCTCGCACGCCCGCAAAGCCAGGCCCAGCAAGTGGACAACGCCTCTGTCGGTGCCTTCGGTGACGAACACGGCGCCGTGGCGCGCCGCGGTCACGACCACGGATCTGAGCACCGGCAACAACTTCGCGGCGAGATCCGTCTCGATGTCCTGCGTGGAGCCGAAGACCGAGATGACCGTGCGTCCTCGGGGCAGGCCGAGGGCCTTCGGTTTGATCTCGGCGTCCGGCTGGGACAGCCGTTTGACTGTCGGGCCGCCTGCTGTGGGCATGCCGCGCACGATAACGTCGTGATCGTCCGGAGGCCAGAGCCGTTCAGACCCGTCTCACCTCGCCCACACGCTCCTGATCAGCTCTTCCAGGTCGCTCAGGTCGTCGATCACGATCTGGGCTCCTGCCCGGTGGAGGTCCTGCCGCGAGCTGCGCCCCGTGGCCACCGCGACCAGGCGCACGCCCGCCTTCATGGCCGCGTGCACGTCGTGCGGGGTGTCGCCGATGACGACGACCTGGTCAGAGGTGAAGGGCCGGATGCGCTGTGCGCGTTCGCGGGCGAAGGTCACCAGTTCGGCGCGGTCCGCGTGCTCGTCGCCGAACGCGCTCACGTCCCAGTCGACGAGGTGCGCGAGGCCGAACTCCTCCAGCTTGATGAGCGCCACGCTCCTGAGGTTGGCGGTCAGCACGCCCTGGTGCACGCGCGGATCGTTCGCGAAGTGTTCGAGCGCCTGGAGCGCACCCGGAAGGACCTCGCCGTGGCCGGAGAGCTCGGCGCGGCGCGTCTCGAAGGAGTGCGCCAGCGCGTCGGACAGCAGGCGCGCGGCCTCCTCGGTGCCCTCGATGTCGTGCTGCCGCAGCACCTCGCCGATGACGTCGACCTCGGTGCGCCCGCCGAGGTCGACGGGACCGGTGAGCTCCCGGCCGAACGCCGCGTGGAACGCCTGGCTGTACATCAGCCCGCCGAACCCGCGCGCCGAGATCAGCGTGTTGTCGACGTCCCACAGCACCAGCAGCTCGGCCCCGGTCACCGGACCACCTCCCACTCCCCGTAAAATGCCTGATCATGACCTCGATCGACCCCGCAGAGCTGGAAGTCTGCCTGCGCGTGCTCGCCCAGGTCGAGGACCTGCCGGCCGAACACGACGACGCCGTGCGCGTCCGCCGGGCCACCGCGAAGATCTTCAAGGCCGCGAAGAAGTTCCGGAAGTCCGAGCGCAAGGCCGCCATCGTGGCCAACGACCGCGCTGTGACCGCGCTCACGGCCACCGGGTCGCCGGACCGCATCGACGACGAGACGCAGGGCCTCCCCCTGGTGTCGAACGCCGCCGGCGCCACCGCCGGGACGCTGCTGCGCGCCAGGTCCTGCTACACGTGCCGTTCGAGGTTCGTCGAGGTCGACGCCTTCTACCACAACCTCTGCCCCGCCTGCGCCGCGTTCAACCACGGCAAGCGCGACGCCCGCACCGACCTGACCGGCCGCAACGCGCTGCTGACCGGCGGCAGGGCGAAGATCGGCATGTACATCGCTCTGCGGCTGCTGCGCGACGGCGCGCACACCACGATCACCACCCGCTTCCCCAAGGACGCGGCCCGCCGGTTCGCCTCGATGCCCGACGCGGCCGACTGGATCGACCGCCTCAAGATCGTGGGCATCGACCTGCGCGACCCGGCCCAGGTGCTGGCGCTGGCGGACGAGGTCGCCTCGCACGGCCCGCTGGACGTCCTGATCAACAACGCCGCCCAGACCGTGCGCCGCTCCCCCGGCGCGTACGCGCCGCTGGCCCACGCCGAGCACGAGGCGCTGACCGGGGACGCCCGCCGTCCGGAGCTGATCTCGTTCGGCGGCCACGGCCAGCTCGCGCTGCCGGGCACCGCGGTTCCCGAGGCGCACTCGGTGACGACGCTGGCGTTGATGGCGGGGTCCAAGGACATCGACGCGGGCGGCCTGGTGCCGGACACGGCGGCGACGAACTCGTGGATCCAGAACGTCGACGAGGTCGACCCGGTGGAGCTGCTGGAGGTGCAGCTCTGCAACTCGACGGCGCCGTTCCTGCTGATCTCGCGGCTGCGCGCCTCGATGGCGAAGTCGTCGCACCGCCGCAAGTACGTGGTGAACGTGTCGGCGATGGAGGGCCAGTTCTCCCGCGCCTACAAGGGTTCCGGGCACCCGCACACCAACATGGCCAAGGCCGCGCTCAACATGTTGACGCGCACCAGCGCCGAGGAGATGCTGCAGTCCGACGGGATCCTGATGACGGCCGTCGACACCGGCTGGATCACCGACGAACGGCCGCACCCGATGAAGCTGCGGCTGGCCGAGGAGGGCTTCCACGCCCCGCTGGACCTGGTCGACGGCGCGGCGCGGGTGTACGACCCGATCGTGCGCGGCGAGGCCGGCGAGGACCTGTACGGCTGCTTCCTGAAGGACTACGCGCCCTCCCCCTGGTGACCGGCGAACGACTTCCGTCGGGAAACACGCGTCCGAGGTACCGGTCGGACGCACCCGAACGAGCCCTTTCGTCACGTCGAACGCCTATTTGAACACCTGTTCGAGTACTCCTTTGTCATGAGAACTGTGTGGCGGGGAGCACTCCGGTTCGGGATGACGACCATGACGGTGCGGCTGGTGTCGGCGGCGACCGAGCACCGCAGCAAGGTGCACCTCGTGCACCGCGAGGACAGCGGCCGCGTGCGGCACCAGCAGGTGTGCGGGGAATGCTCGCTGAGGCTGACACCGGACGACATCGGGCGGGGCTACGAGCTCGACGACGGGCGCATCGTGCAGATCGACCCGGCGGACCTGCCGGCGCCCGAGGACGGCGTGATCGACGTGCAGCAGTTCGCACCGCAGGTCGACCTCGACCCGGTGGCGTTGCACCGCAGCTACTACCTGGAGCCCGACGACCTGGCCGTGCGGTCCTACGTGCTGCTGCGCGAGACGCTGGAGCGCACCAAGGCCGCGGCCATCGTGAAGTTCGCCCTGCGGGGCAAGGAGGCACTGGCCGCGATCCGGCCGCAGCACGGCGTCCTCGTCCTGCACACGCTGCTGTGGCCGGACGAGGTGCGGGAGCCGCACTTCGCGTTCCTGCACCGCGACACCGAGGTGCGGACCGGCGAACTGGCCGCCGCGGCGGCGCTGGTCCGCGCGCAGACCCGTCCGTTCAAGCCGCACGACTACCCGAACACGCACCACGAGGCGCTGCTGCACCTCGTGGAGGCGAACGTCTAGGCCACCGCTCCAGGTGGGACCGGGCGCGCTCCCCGCGTATCGGGGATGAACGCGGGGAGCGCGCCTGCGCCGTTTGGAGCACTTCCAGGGCTGCCACGCCGGGGTGAGGTCCCACCGCTGTCGGTGCGGCTCACTAGCATCACTGCCCATGCTCGCCAGCCCGTCCGATCTCGTCGACCTGCTCGAGTGCGAGCACCGCAGCCACCTGGCTCGTGACGAACGGCGCGGCGACCCCGCCGAGCTGCACCGGCTCGCCGCCCGAACGGCGCGGGACATGCGGTCCGGCACGGATGTGGTCGAGAACGCGGTCTTCTTCGACGGGGTGTTCCACTGCTCGGCGCAGACCCTCCTGCGCACGGCCGACGGCTACGAGCCGTGCGACGAAGTCCCCGAAGCCACGCCGCTGGCCGTGTTGTCGCTGGTCGCCGCCGCGCAGGCGGTGGGGGCCGAGCGGGCGCACCTGGTCGTGGACGGGCGGCGGACGGCGTTCCGCGTTGCCGACTTCACGCCCCTGCTCGGGCGGCTGCGGACGCGGCTCGCGAAACCCGGTCCCGCGCCTGTTCGGTCGTGGGGTGAGGTGCGGGCGGCGTGCACCGGGTGCCGGTTCGCCCGTCACTGCGCTTCCGGCCGCGAGGAGGCGCGTGACCTCTCGCTGGTGGCCGGGTTGCGCGCGGACCAGCGGCGGAAGCTGGTTTCAGCCGGCATTGACACGATCGACGCGCTTGCGCAGACCGAGGAACGGCCGGCCACGTTGTCGCCCGCCAGCTTCACGGCGCTGGCCGCCCAGGCGCGGCTGCAGGTGCGGCAGGAACGCACCGGCGAGACCACCTACGAGGTCGTGGCGCCCGAGGCGCTGGCACACCTGCCGGAGCCCGCCGAGGACGACGTGTTCCTGGAGGTCGACGGCGACACGTTCCGAACGCCGGGCTGGCAGGGGACGTTCGCGGAGTTCGTCGAGCGCACGCCGTCCGGGACGGTCTACCACTTCACGCCGCACGACCTCGCCGGCCGGGCCGCGCGGTCGGCGACGCTGGAGTCCGAAGTGGACGATCTGGTGCGGCGGTGCGTCGACCTGGGCGCGTTGACGCGGCGGGTGTTGCGGGTGTCCACAAGGGAGTACACGCTGCCCGCGTTGAAGCCGTTGCTGGACGACGAGGTCCCGACGCGTGGTCTGCGGGACCTGTTGCACCGCATCAAGGTGGAGCACGAGATCGAGACCGCCGCCCCGCCGGAACGCGACGAGGCGGCGCTGGAGAAGGCGGCCGAGCGGGCGCGCCGGATGGCGGCGCTGACCGAACCGCTGGTGGCGGAAGGGCACGACCTCTTCGCGGCGACGGTCGGCTACCACCGGCGCGAGGCGAGTCCGGCGTGGGGCGACTTCTTCCGGCAGGCCACCGCGCCGATCTCCGACCTGGAGACGGACTCGAACTGCGCGGTGCCGATCACGCTGCGGGCCGAGGACTGGGTGCCGCCGAGCGGGCGGGTCCGGACGCACAAGCGGCAGGTGCACGCGCGGATCGACCCGGAGCGCCCGCACCCGTTCGGCTCCGGCGAGCAGGTCCGGCTCCTCTACCCCGGCACTGTGACGCGCAACGCCGTGGTGGCCGACGACAACCCGTACGAGCTGGTGCTGACCGAGAGCAACGCCGTCGTGCACGGCGAGATGCCGATCGCGGTGCTGCCGGGCAGTCCGGTGCCGGCGTCGCCGAAGGACGAGGCCGTCGCGGAGCTGGCCGAGCAGGCGGTGGGCCTGCTGCCGCTGCTCCCGAGAAGCCCCGGCATCGACCTGCTGCTGCGCACGCCGCCCGCGCAACCGTTGCCGCAGCACGACGACGTGGTGCAGGCCGTGATCAAGGCCGTCGACCAGCTCGACGGCGGGACGCTGGCCGTGCAGGGACCGCCCGGCGCCGGCAAGACGTACCTCGCGACCAAGCTGGTGCGGCACCTGATCGACCAGGGCAAGACCGTCGCGGTCACCTCGACGTCGCACAAGGCCGTGGAGAACGTGCTGTCGAGCGTCGACCCGGACATCCCGATGGCCAAGCGCCCCAAGGAGAAGAAGCCCGAGGAGGGCCTGCCGTGGGACCAGCCGAAGACCAACGGCGCGCTGGCCCAGTGGCGTGAGGAGCACCCGCAGGGCCACCTGGTCGGCGGCACCGCCTGGACGTTCTCGAACGCCGTGATCAAGGCGAACCCGTTCGACGTGATGATCATCGACGAGGCCGGCCAGTTCGCGCTGGCCGACGCGGTGGCCGTGGCGACGGCGGCGCGCAACCTCGTGCTGCTCGGCGATCCGCAGCAGCTGCCGCAGGTCGTGCAGGGCGTGCACCCGCCCGGCTCGGACGCCTCGGCGCTCGGCCACCTGCTCGGCGACTCGGACGTGATCCCCCCGCACCTGGGCTACTTCCTCGCCGAGACGCGGCGGATGCACCCTGCGGTGTGCCGTCCCGTGTCCGAACTGTCCTACGCCGGACTGCTCCATTCGCACGAAACCGCTGCCCTGCGGTCGATCTCCGGCATCGAACCCGGGATCTACCTGCGCGAGGTCGACCACCGGCACAACATCACGTCGTCGGTCGAGGAGGCCGATGCCGTGGTCGGCACGGTCCGCGCGATCGTCGGTCGGGAATGGACGGACAACGGCAAAACGCGCGAACTGACCGATGCGGACATCCTGGTCGTGGCGCCATACAACCTGCAGGTGCGGGTGATCCGCCGACGGCTGGCCGAGGCGGGGTTCGAGGGCACGCGAGTGGGCACCGTGGACCGGTTCCAGGGACAGGAGGCGCCGGCCGTCATCATGTCCATGACGTCCTCGTCCACCGTGGACCTGCCCCGTGGCCTGGACTTCCTCCTGTCACGCAACCGGTTGAACGTGGCGCTGTCGCGGGCTCAAGTGCTGGCCGTGATGATCTGCTCGCCCCGGCTGCTGGACGCCGACGTGCGCGGAGTGGAGCAGATGCGGCTGGTAGCAGGCACGATCGGGCTAACAGAAAACATGAGAATCTTTCCGTGGTGACACCGTAGCGTTGTCATACGGTGACCTTTCGACTGCTCCGGGTTGTTAGCGTGACGCGGTTCACCCGATCGGGTGGTTCAGACCATGAACGTTCGCTCGATCCGCCACGCATCAATGCAGAGCAGGAGAGATTCGTTGGCACGGAGAGTTCTCGGCGCGGTTGCGGTGACCGCCACCGCCGCGCTGGCCACGATCGTGATGGCCACCCCCGCAAGCGCGCACAACCCCAACTGGTCTGCGCGTTGCGACGAGGACGCCAAGGTCACCAAGGTGTCGATCGACCTCACCCAGTACGCGAGCAAGGGCAAGAACACCGTCACGCTCACGGACAACGGCAAGGAACTCCTCAAGACGACCGAGTTCCCGGAGTCGTTCCACTGGAAGAAGAACGACCTCGACGCCGGCGTCAAGCACGAGTTCAAGATCGTCGTGACGGCCTGGGACGGCTTCAACAAGACCGACACCAAGACGGTCGAGCCGTGCGCGAAGAAGACGCCGCCCACCACGACGACCAAGCCCGTGACGACGACCACGACGACCGCGACGCCGGCCACCACGGCTCCGGAGGTGCCCTCGACCTCCGCCGAGGCCCCGCCGTCGACCACCCCGGCCGCCCCCGGCGGCAGCGCTCCGGAACCGCCGCTCGCCGCGACCGGTGCGTCCCCGATGTGGCTGCTGCTCTCGGGTCTGGGCCTGGTGGGCGCCGGTGCCGGCACCCTGCTGTTCCTGCGCCGCCGCCGCAGCGCGTGAAGTAGCTGAACGAGGAGCGGCGGCGGCCACCATCCGGCCACCGCCGCTTTTCTGCTCTTCTAGAGATCCAGTGCCGTGGCCGGGCCGTGGCCCTCGCGGATGAACCACTCCGTGCCGAACGCGTGGGCGAACGTCGGTTCGTCCAGCGCCAGGAAGAACGAGTCCTCGGTGATCTGCGAGGCGTGCGCGCGCATGGCCTTGCGCTTGAAATCCAGGTACTCGGTGACGTCGACGCCCACGTTGATCTCCGACTCCGGGACGGCGCCCTCCCCCAGGGGCGACGGCTCCGCGATGCCGGAGCGGCGGAAGGCCTCGCGGAACTCCGACTCCCGCACCATCGCCTGGTAGACGTTCGGGGTGCCGGCGATCTCGGCCGCGCGCATGCCGACGCGGTGGACCTGGATGTGGTCGGGGTGGCCGTAGCCGCCGAAGCTGTCGTACGTGGTGAAGACCTTCGCGTCCTCCTCCTCGAGGATCTTCGCCAGTTTCCGGGCTGCCTCCTCCACGTCCGCGGTCCAGAAGGAGCCCGGTTCGGCGTTGAGGGCGTCACCCATCATGCCGGAGTCCCGGTAACCCAGGAACTCCACTCGCGCCACGCCGAGGACGTCCGCTGCCGCATGGGTTTCCTGGACACGGCGTTGCCACAGTTCCTCGTTCTCCTCGAGGAAGTCGGGGACCTCGCCCGCCTCGCCCCTGGTGGCCACCACCAGCACCACGCGGTGCCCCTCTTCGAACGCTTTGCGCATGACGCCGCCGGTCACGATGCACTCGTCGTCGGGGTGGGCGTGGAACGTCACCAGGGTTGCCATGGCCGCGACGCTACCCGGTGGCGGGGTTCGGCTCGGGGTGGCCGGCGGCTGCGAGCCCTGCCACACCGACCTGCACCTGCCGCCCGCTCCCGGGCGGACATGTGAAAGGGCGGCGCTCCCCCGGTGCAGGCTGGGAGGCGCCGCCCCTCGGCGAACTCGTGGAGCTATCGCAGGGTCAGGTTCCAGGCGTTGATGTACCCGGTGTCACCGGAGTACAGGTCCTGGACCCGCAGCTTCCACGTGCCCGCCGCGACCTCGGACGAGGCGTTGACCGTGTAGGTCGCCACCACGTTGTCGGCGCTGTCCGAAGAGGACGAGTTCTTCAGCCGGTAGGCGGTGCCGTCCGGCGCGACCAGGTCGATCACCAGGTCGCCGCGGTAGGTGTGGACGATGTCCACGCCGACCTTGGTGGTGCTGCCGGCGTTGCCCGTCACCGTGGAGGTGATGGACGAGGTGACCGCGGTGCCGCGGTCCGGGATGGCGACGTCCGCGGTGTTCTCCAGGCCGCCGCTGGGCGGCGTGGTGTCCAGGGCGTTCACGGTCTTGGTGGCGTCGGCGAGGCCGGCGCCGCAGCCGCCCGAGCAGGTGCCGGGCAGGGCGCGGGAGTTCGTCTTGACGAGGTCCTTGACCTGGGCCGGGGTCAGGGACGGCTTCTTCGCCACGAGCAGTGCCGCGAGACCCGCGATGTGCGGGGCCGCCATCGAGGTGCCCTGGTACGGCTTGTAGTTCTCGGCGCCGGGGACGGTGGTGCCCGCGTTCAGCGTCGACCAGATGCCGTTCTCCGGCGTGGTGGTGGTGCCGGGGGTGTCGGTGCCGCGGCGGGTCTCGCCACCGGGGGCCGCGATGTCGATGCGGGTGCCGTAGTTCGAGTAGTACGCCTTGTTGCCCTCGCGCGAGGAGGCCGCGACGGTGATGACGCCGGCGCAGTTCGCCGGGGTGAAGTTCGAGACGTTCATGTTCGAGTTGCCGGCCGCGACGACGACCGTGGTGCCGCGGTTGATGGCGCCGTTGATCGCGTTCTGGTAGGTCGTCGAGCAGGAGGACTGGCCGCCCAGCGACATGTTGATGACCTTGGCGGGCGTGGCGTTGGCGGGGACGCCGCTCACCGTGCCGCCCGACGCCCAGGTGATCGCGTCGGCGATGTCCGAGGTGGCGCCACCGCACTTCGCGAGGACGCGCAGGGGCTGGATCTTGGCGTCGTAGGCGATGCCGGCGATGCCCCTGGTGTTGTTCGTGGACGCGGCGATCGTGCCGGCCACGTGGGTGCCGTGCCAGGACGAGCTCTGGTCGGCGGCGGGCACCGGGTTGCCGTTCGCGTCGGTGCCGCACTCGCCGCGGGCGACCCAGTCGCCCTCGTCGGCCGGGTTGGAGTCGCGGCCGCTGTTGTCCCGGGCGCGCGCCGCGTCCGAGACGAAGTCGTAGCCCGCGACGACCTTGCTCGCCAGGTCGCTGTGCGCGACGTAGCCGGTGTCGATGACCGCGACGGTCACGCCCGCGCCGGTCGTGCTGGACCACGCGCCGGGGACGTTCATGCCGGCGGTCGCCTCGAAGAGGTCCCACTGCCGGGAGTACTCGGTGTCGTTCGGGTCGGCGAACGGCTGCATCAGCAGGTCCGGCTCGACGTAGGCGACATCGGGGTCGTTCTCGAACGCCTGGATGACCGAGTCGGCGTTCGAGGTCTTCGACCCCAGGTCCACGACGACCGCGCCACTCGCCATGCGGCGGTGCACGGACTTGCCCTTGCTGCGGGCGTCATCCGCGGCAGCGGAGTCGGACGAGGCCTCGGCGGTGCCCGGCCGGTAACCGACGATCAACCGCTCGAAAGGACGGTTGACCTGCGTCGAGTCCGGCTGGGACTGGATCTGGGACGGTGCGGCGCTGACAGGGGCGACAACGCTGAGCACAGCGGCGGAAACTGCCGCGGCGCACACACTCGTGCGTCGCAATCCGTTCACGTGAGGTCCTTCCACGCATGACCTTCCGCGTGCCGTTGAGGGCGTCAGGGTTCTGAACCGGCTGCGGAGGTGGGGAGGACCGTAAGTCGCGTCACCCTGCGAAAACAGGTCCAGCGGAGTCCGAATAACGACACTGGCGTGTTCACGACAGGGGTGTTGGGCTGAATGGCGCACAATGTGGCCGTGTTCGGACATCTGGGCGTCTCGCCGGAGCTGTCGGCGGTCTACGAACTCCTGGTCACAGGGGGTAGCCGCACGACGGAGGAGATCGGCGTCACCGCCGGGGTGCTGGAGGAGATGCGCGAGCTAGGCCTGGTCCGGCACCTGCCGGGGGACGTGTGGCAGGCCGTCGCGCCGGACCTCGCGGTGGAGGCGCTGATCGCCGCACGCGAAGAAGCCCACCGCCGGGCACGCGCGGACGTCGGCCCGCTGATGGAGCTCTACCTGCGCAACCGCGACGAGGAGCTGGCGGACAACGCGTTCGTCGAGGTGGTCTCCGGCGTGGCCCCGGTCCGCGACCTGTGGCACACGCTGCTGCGCGGCGCCCGCGAGGAGGTCTGCGTCCTCGACCAGCCGCCGTACGTGACGCCGCTCGGCCAGCACGTCGCCCTGGAGGACGAGACGCGCGAACGGGACGTGCGGAGGCGGGTCGTCTACGACAGGTCCGCCGTGGACATCCCCGGCCGTGTCGTGGAGATCATCGAACTGGTCGCCGCCGGCGAACGGGCCCGCGTCACGCCGACGCTGCCGTTCAAGCTCGCGGTGATCGACGCGCACGCCGCCGTGCTCCCCGTCGTGAACGGCGACGTGGTCGACAAGGTGCTGCTGATCCGCCCGTCGGCACTGCTCGACGTGCTGCGCTCGACGTTCGAGCTGTACTGGGACAAGGGAATCCCGTTCAGCCCCGGCGGGATCTACGCGGCGGCGGCCGACGTCGACCCGAACCTGCTCGGGCTGCTCGCCGCCGGGCTGACCGACGAGTCGATCGCGCGGCAGCTGGGGCTGGCACCGCGCACGGTGCAGCGGCGGGTGCGGCAGCTGATGGATCGGTGCGGGGCGCAGACGCGGTTCCAGGCCGGGGTGCAGGCGATGCGGCGCGGCTGGCTCTAGCAAGTGGATCTCGCGTGCAACCTCCGGTGATCTTGCGGCGTCTTCACCCACAGCAAGCGAACACTCACCAGGGGGATTCAACGATGCGCATGCGCAAGGTGATGGCGGCTGCCCTGACGGGCCTCGCCCTGATCGGTCTCGCGGGCACGGCGACGGCCTCGCCGTCGACGGACGTCGTGTGGCCGCCGAAGGACGTCACGCCGGTCCACAAGACCAAGGCGGAGCTCGAGAAGCAGGCCGCCGGGTTCACCGCCCGCCAGCAGAAGACCTTCCCGAGGATCTTCGCCGGTGCCCGGAACGTCTCGCCCGGCAACTGGGGTGGCGAGGCCGAGGGGCTGTTCGACGACATGCAGTACATGACCAACTGGACGACGTTCGACGTCCGCGACCAGGCCAGCACGGTGTTCATGCAGGTCAACGCTCCGGGCTTCTTCCAGACCTCGCCGAAGCAGCTCTGCGAGCGCGACAAGTGCACCGGTGAGGTCAGCGACCACCGCGGTGGCGTGACGGTCTTCACCAAGGACGAGGTGCACGGCATCACGGTCGCGTGGAACTTCCGCCGCAGCGGTGAGGTCGTCTGGGCGCAGAGCTGGACGCCGGGCACCGAGGCGCAGCTGGCCGTGGTGGCGTCGGACCGCGCGTACACGTTCACGCGCTAGGGAGAAGTGGAGAGCGGGCGCTTCCGGTCATGGAGTCACCGGAAGTGCCCGCTCCATCAGCTGGCCACCTTGCGCGCGGCCACCAGCTGCCCGTCCGCGAAGCCCTCGACGCGCACCTCCCCGCCGGTCGCGGTCAACGTCGCGGTGTGCGCGCCGTCGGTCACGTCCAGCGAGGTGGCGGGTCGGCCGTCGACGTAAACGTCCACCCGGTCGAGGTTCACGGTGTCCAGTGAGACGGTCGTTCCCGCGACCGCCACTCCCAGCCTGCGCACGGGCTGTTCCGCCAGCAGCTCCCCCGCGCGGGCGAGCAGGTCCACGTTGCCCTCCAGCAGGTCCGCGCGCGTGACCTTGTGCTGGTGCGTCGGGCGCACGCCGAGGTCCTCCACGGGTGTGCCGGCGAGCTTGCCGACGCGCAGGGTGCGGCGGATCGAGACGCGCATGTTCGCCTTGTTGGGCAACGGCTTGTACGGCGACTCGGCGTCGGCCGGCGCGGGGATCTTCAGCAGTGTCGCCAGGAGTCCGTGCGTCCACACGTTCGCGCCGCCGGCGCCGGTGTTGTCGTCCACACCGAGGATCGGGCCCAGGTCGTGGTCGGCCCAGCCCGCGGCGAAGATGTCGGTCGCGGAGTAGCAGCGCGCGTCGGTGATCAGCACGACCGGGCCGTGGTAGGTCTGGCCCACGGCGTTCGCGCCCTCGACCGGCGTGATGGTGTGCGAGCAGGAGAACGCCTGGCCCGTCTCGGTCGACGAGTCGAGCGAGGGGAACCACGGGCCCAGGTTGATCCGGCCCGTCGGGTCGTCCGCGTGGCGGCGGCAGATGCGCAGGTTCAGCGGGGTGCTGAGGAACTGCACGGGTTCCGGTTCGACGCGCCGGGGTGTCATCGTCTGCAGCAGGAACTCCGCCGCGAAGATGTGGCCGCCGCCGTTGTCGCGCACGTCGACGATGAGTCCGTTCTGCGGCAACAAAGCCGCGAGCCGCACGAACTCCGCGAGGAACGCGTCGGGGTCGTCGACGCTGAACGTGAAGATCCGCAGGTGCCCGAACGTGCCGGACGGCGTCGTGACCGGGCGGGCCCGGAACACGCCGGGCATCGTCGTCGCGACGTCCTGCGAGCCCATCGCGACGGCACCGCCGGCGGCCTCGGCCTGCACGACCTTGGGCGCGTGCAGCAACTTCTTGGCACGTGCCTTCTCGTCGGAGTCCAGGTCCACGCCCTGCGCGGCCGCGGCGGGTGAGAGCGCGTCGACGTCGGTCATCGGCGGCAGGTTCTCCGTCACCTGCCAGTCGACGCGGAGGTCCTCGGGACCGGTCGCGCCGCGGTAGGTGACGACCACCCAGTCCTCGTCGGGCGGGAGCTGGATCACCAGGGGCCGCAACGTGAGCGACTCCAGGCCGCGGGCGAGGTTCGCGGCGGCGTTGCTGCCCGCGAAGATCGCTCCGTTCACCGCGACCGCGCGGGCGATCGGCGTGCCGTTCCAGTGCGTCACCTCGGTGCCGGCCTCGATGCCGGTGAAGCCCTCGACCGTGCGGGCGACGAGGTACTGCTCGGTGCCGTCGGGCGCGAAGCAGCGCTCCAGCTGGAACGGCAGGAAGGCGATCTTGCCCGCGAACGGCGCGGGCAGGAGGTAGTTGGTGTGCAGGTCGCGCACCGAGTGGAAGGTGCTCGACAGCTCGCGGTGGAACTGCCACTCGGGCTCGGCCGTGGCGTCGGTCTGCCGTTCGAGCCTGGCTCGGAGGACACTGAGTCTTTGCACGGGATTCACCGCGTGCATGGCGACTTTCAGCGGCAGGTGCGCGTAGTTCTGCTCCAGCATGATCAGCGCCTGGTCGACGATGAGCTTGCGCTGCGCCAGGGTGAGCGTGCCCGCGGTGGCCAGGAACTCGGCGAGTCCGACGGAGTTTGCGACGTTCGGGTGAGCGGTTGCGGTCATGGTGGGGCCTCCTTGCCAAGTAGAGGCTTGCGCAAGCGTTCGGATACACCATTTTCACCCGTTCGGCCGTTAACCGGAACAGTTTCCGCGACGACAAACGGAGTAAAGGGGAGGCACGCGATGAACCCACGCGTCCTGGAGCTGCGCATCCACGGGGTCAACAACACGCCTCCGAACGCCATGCTGGCCCTCCCCGACCACGCCGTCGAGCAGTTCCGCGGCGACCGGTTCGGCAGCTTCTGGCGGCCGAGGGCGGACACCCTCGCCGACCTTCCCGCCGACCACGCCGGGCAGGTGCCGCGGGCTGTGCGGCGCGAGGCGTACTCGTGGGGCGGCATGGCGCGCAGCAGCCCCGGGGTTCCCGGCAGCGGGGTGCCCTCGGTGCTCGCGAACGTGCTGGGGCGCATCGGGTGGGCGTTGCTGCTGCCGTTCGGGCTCGCGAACGTCGCCTACTGGGCCCGCAGGCTCCCCGACGACTCGGCGCCGACGACGAAGCGGATGGTGTGGTGGAACGCCGGGCGCGGCGCGGCCAGCACGCGGCTCTTCGGCTTGGGGCTGACGGTCCTGCTGGTGCTCGCGGTGTGCGAGGTCGCGATCGACCTCTACGCGGTCCAGTGCTCGTTGCCCGGCACCACGTGCAAGCGCCTGCCGGAGTTCCTGGACGTGCTCGGCGATCCCGCGCGGCACGTCCGGGTGCTCGCCGCGTCCGCCGTACCGGTGTTGCTGCTGCTCGGGTTGCTGGCGCTGACCTCGTTGTCGCGCAGCAGGTACGAGATGACGACGATGCGCCGCGTGCCGGTGCGGCGGCCCGGCGTGATGCTCAGCCGGGCGTCGATGTGGGAGGGCAGCCCGCGGATCCGCCGGCTCACCCGGCTGCACATCGCCGCCGGGTGCTGCGTCGTGGTGCTGGTGACGAGCACGCAGGTGTGGCAGAACGTGGTCTTCCTGGTGCTGAGCGTGGCCGCGGGTGGTGTGCTCGCCGTCGTGGTGGGCCGGGTCGTGGTGACGGCGGCCGACTGCCCGGACGTGCCGTCTACCGAGAAGGGCGGCCTGTGGTCGTGGCTGCTGATGATTTCGGCGGTCGTGGTGCTGCTGGCGCACGGGTTCGCGCTGCACGCGGTCGAGCCGGTCTTCGACGGGCCGTTGTGGCTGACGTCGTGGGGGCCGCCGGTGGTCGCGGTGGCGCTGCTCGGGTCGGTGCTGGCGGCGTGGTCGTGGCGGCGCGACGACGCCAAGGGCCCGCTGGTCCTGCTCGTGCTGTTCGTGGCGTTCATGGTTGCCACGTACTGGTTCCCGCTCGCGTGGACCGGTGCGGCGGTGGCCGGCGGGGCGCTGGCGTGGCGGGCGAGGCCGCGGCGCGGTGACGAGTGGCAGGCCTGGCACGGTGCCGGGCCCGGTGTGCTGCTGGGCCTGTCGCTGACGGCGTCGGTGATGCTGTCGACGGTGCTGGTGCTGACGTTCCGCGGCTGGGCCGGCACGGGCCTGCGCGTGCCGTCGTTCTACTCGTGGTTCAGCGCGGCGTTCGCGGCGGCGCTGGTGCCGCTGGTGGTGCTGCTCCTGGTGCAGGCCCTCGTCCTGCTGTCCCGGCTGACGAAGCCGTCCGTGCTCGACGACGAGGCCGAGGTGCTCGTCGTGCGGGTGCGGCACGTCGTCGCGGTGACGCACCGGGCCGAGAACGTGGCCGGCGCGCTGTCGACGCTGGGCGTGCTCGCGGTGCTGCTGACGTGCTACCTGGCGTTCGCCTCGCCGGGCTGGGCCGGGTCGTCCGGCGTCGCGTGGGTGGTGGGCAGGGGCGACTGGGTGACGGGCCTCGCCGGGGTCGCGGTGATCGGGTCGTTCGTCGGCGCCGGGATGCTCACCAACCGCAGGCCGCTCGGGCTGCTGTGGGACCTGATGTGCTTCCTGCCGCGCACGGCGCACCCCTTCGCGCCGCCCTGCTACGCCGAACGCGCGGTGCCGGAGATCGCCGACCGGGCCCGCGAGTTCCTGGACGCCTCGCCGCGGCACCGCGTGGTGCTGTCCGCCCACAGCCTGGGCGCGGTGCTGGCCGTCGCGGCGCTGTACGCGCTGCCGGACGGGTACCTGCGGCGCGTGCAGCTGCTGACGTACGGCGTGCAGCTGCGGCCGTACTTCGGCCGGATCTTCCCCGAACTGCTCGGCCCGGCCGTCCTCGGCACGCCGGAGGTGCGCGCGGGCGCGATGTTCTCGTGCGACCCGTGGCGCCGGGACCCCGGTGCGGCACAGGACCGCGGGCTCTACTCGCTGCTGGGCGCCAACTGGATCAACCTGTGGCGGCGCACCGACTACCTCGGGTTCCCCGTGCACGGCTGGCAGCCCAACGACCTCGACCGCCGCGCCGGCGAGACGGACGGCTCACCGGACGGGGTGGAGACGCACAGCGACTACCACCTGTGCTCCGCCTATCGAGACGCGTTCGCGGACCTCGTGTCCCGGCCGATCTGAACCAGTCACCCGATCGTGGACGTGGAGGGGATGGGAACCTGGAACGCCGTTGACCCAAGGAGAAACATGCGCGCGACTGTGGCGACCCTCGTGGGAGCCGTACTGCTCACCGGAGGGCTGGCCGCCTGCTCGGGCTCGTCCGAAGCCCCCTCCACCGCCCCGTCGCCGGGGGCTCCGGCGTCGTCCGGGGCTCCTGCCGTGCAGCCGGTGGCGGAGACCGACGTGGTGGCGCCGGTGGCGTCCGGGGACCAGCCGAAGGGCATCACCTACGACGTGGCGCGGATCCCGGTGGGCGCGCGGCTCTCCACCGGTTCGTCCGTCGCGAATGGACGGACGACGGTCGAGTTGGAGGTGTCCGGCCTGCTGCCGAACACGAAGTACGGCTCGCACGTGCACACCAAGCCGTGCGGCGCCAAGCCCGCCGACTCGGGCCCGCACTACCAGCACGAGAAGGACCCGGTGTCGCCGAGCGTCGACCCGGCGTTCGCCAACGCGCGCAACGAGGTCTGGCTGGACTTCACCACCGACGCGCGGGGCGCCGCGAAGGGCGCGGCTACGGTGGAGTGGGAGTTCCGCAAGGGCGAGGCGAACTCGGTCGTGGTGCACGCCGCGCACACCAGCACCGAGCACGGCAAGGCGGGCACGGCGGGTGACCGGCTCGCGTGCCTGACGGCCGCGTTCCGGTAGTGCCGTGGCGGACGCGTGCCGCGAGCTCGAGGTGGCACCTCACCGGTGGGGTGCCACCGCCCCGCGGGCTACACCGGCCAGCTCAGAGCCACCCCCGCACCGAGGTGCGGCCCGGCCACCGGTTCCAGCACCGCGGCCCGCACCAGGTTGAGCACCTCGTGCCGGGGTCCCGCGCGGCGCACCAGTCCGCGCACGCCCAGCTCCCTCACGAGCCTCGCCGGTCCGGGGTCTTCGTCCCCCTCCGCCATCCGCACCAGCAGCGCGCGGCCTTCTTCGTCCAAAGTGGACAACGAGCGGCGCAGCGAGTCGCGCAGGTGGGCCGAGGTCGGGTCGAGCGGGTTGCCGCGCAGCCGTTCCAGCAGGTGCTGCGGCGAGTAGACCATGAACCACCCCGCGGCGAACTCCAGCGCCGACGGCAGGCCGTCCAGCTCGTGGACCAGGCCGACCAGGGCGGCCTGGTTCGCCGGTTCGGCCCGGAAGGCGGGGCGCACCCGGTGCACGTGCCGCAGCAGCAGCCGCACCGCCGCGTCGTCGGCCAGCGGTCCCAGCGGGAAGACGTGTTCACCGGGCACTCCGGTGGGGGCCAGTGCCGTGACGACGACCCGCAGGCGCGGGTGGGCGTCCAGCAGGCCCTCGTCCGGGCGCCGGTCGGTGACGAGGACGGTGTCCTGGTCGTCGTCGATCGGCGGGGTCGCCGACGACGGCTGCCACAGCACGGACCAGCCCTGGCGGAAGTGCAGGTCTCCCGCGACCTCCAGGGCGAGTCTCGTCTTGCCGGCGCCGCTGACGCCGGTGATGGTGACCAGGCGCGACTCGTCCGGCAGGCAGGACGAGTCGGTCAGCAGCGCCGTCAGGGCCGCCGCCTCCGCCTCACGTCCGACGAGGACGCCGGCGGGTCCCGCGGGTGCCGGCGGTGCCACCGCCGCCCGGCCGGCACCGCGTCCTCCCGCCTGCTGCAGTTCCGCCCGGCTGCGGTCGTCGAGGCGCAGGCCGTCCGCGAGCAGCCGCACGGTCTCCGCGCGCGGCGAGCGCGTCCGGCCGCACTCCAGGTCGCGGATCGCCCGCACGCTCACCATCGCGAAGTCGGCCAGTTGCTGCTGGGTGAGGCCGGCACCGATGCGGTGCGTGCGCAGTAGTTCCCCGAACTCCTTCATGCCCTTTCCCTCCCTTGGACACCGAGTCTCGGACGAACCGGGCGGGGGGACATGGGTGGCGCTCCCCCATATTCGCGTCCGGGTGCAAATGTGGGGGGTTGGTCCCCATGTGCCGCCGCGCCCGCGCGTGCGAGGTTGGCCCTCGTGACCTCAGCGGCCGACACCAGCACCAGTGAGAGCTGGACAGCGGCCTTCGCCCACGCGTTGCGCCCGCTCATAGACGCCTCCCGCACGGAGGTGGCGCCGCCGTTCGACGCGGCGTTCGCCGAGCAGCTCGGACGGCGGCTCGTGGCCATCGCGGCGCGCACGCTCGTGCTCGAGCTGCACACCGTCCGCGGCACCCTGACCGCCGCGACGAGCGCCGAGCGGTTCACCGAGTTCACCCGGACGCTCGACCTCTCCCGCCTCTTCACCCGCTACCCGGTGCTGGCGCGGCTGCTCGCACAGGCCTGTGAGCAGGCCGTTTCCACCCACCACGAGCTGTCGTCGCGGTACACGCGCGACCGCGGGGACATCGTCCGCACCCTCTTCGACGGTCACGACCCCGGTGCCCTCGTGTCGATCGAGACCGGTCAGGGCGACGCCCACCAGCAGGGGCGGACCGTGGCGGTCCTGACCTTCGACCGCGGGCGGAAGCTCGTCTACCGGCCGCGCCCGATCGGCCTGCACGTGCGGTTCACCGAGCAGCTGGCCTGGCTTTCCCAGCGGACTGGAATCACGTTCCGGGCACCGCGCCTGCTCGCCCGCGACGGCTACGGCTGGATCGAGCACGTCGAGCACGAACCGTGCGCGGGCGTCGCCGGGGTCGCCGAGTTCTACCGCAGGCTCGGCGCCCTGCTGGCGCTGCTCTACGCGGCCGACGGCACGGACATGCACTACGAGAACCTGATCGCGTGCGGCGACCAGCCGGTGCTGGTGGACGTGGAGACGCTGTTCCACCCGACGCTGAGCCCGGACACCGACCCCGCGGTCCTCGCGCTCGTGCGGTCGGTGCACCGCACGGCCCTGCTCCCCCACGTGCTGCTGGGCGACAACGGGGTCGCGGACGTGTCCGGCGTCGGCGGTGACCACGGCGTGCTGTCGCCGTTGGACGTCGTCGACTGGGCCGACGCCGGCACCGACCGGATGCGGCTCGTCCGGCGACCCCGCGCCTCCACCGGGGCGAGGAACAGGCCGCTGCTCGGCGGCATCCCGGCCGAGCCCGCCGACTACCAGGACTCGCTGCTCGCAGGGTTCCGCTCGGGCTACGACGCGATAGTCGACCATCGCGACGAGCTGCTGCGGCTTTTCAGGGCGTGCGCCGACGAAGAGGTGCGGTTCGTGGCGCGCGCGACGCGCCAGTACGCGCGGTTGCTGGACGAGTCGACGCACCCGTCCGTGCTGGCCGACGCCCTGGACCGCGACCTGGCGTTCGCCGTGCTGGTGGTCGACGACCCGCTGCTCGACCGGCTCGTACCGTTCGAGGTCTCGGACCTGTGGCGCGGTGACGTGCCGCTCTTCACCTGCAGGCCCGGCTCGACCGACCTGTGGACCGCGTCCGGGCTCCGGCTGCCGGGGATGCTGCCGGAGCCCGGGCTGCACGCGGTGACGCGCAAGGTCCTCGCGATGAACGAGGTGGACCGGCACGACCAGCAGTGGGTGATCAGGGCGCTGCTGGCGTCGCGGTCGAAGCCGGTGTCGCACCGCAGCGGCGTCCCGGTGCCAGGCCACGTCGCCCTGGTCGACCCGGACCCGGCGCGGGTGCTGGTGGCGGCGTGCGGGATCGCGGACCAGATCCTCGCCCACGCCGTCACGGGCGAGGACCGCGTCAACTGGCTCGGGCTCGAACTGGTCGACGACCGGCACTGGACGGTGCAGCCGCTCGGCGCCGGGTTGTCGAACGGGTACACGGGTGTGGCGCTGTTCCTGGCGGAGCTGGGAGCGCTGACGGGTGCCGCGCGGTACGTCGACTTCGCCCGGGACGCGGTGCGGCCGTTGCCCGCTCTGCTGGAGGTCTTCGCCGCCGAGCCGGAACTGGTGTCGGCCGCGGGCGGCGGGGTGCACGGAC
Organism: Lentzea jiangxiensis; assembly: GCF_900104175.1. GTDB lineage: Bacteria > Actinomycetota > Actinomycetes > Mycobacteriales > Pseudonocardiaceae > Lentzea > Lentzea jiangxiensis. Next base: position 108,669 of record NZ_FNIX01000005.1, on the reverse strand, counting down.
TCGGCGGCATCTGCTACGGCCTGGCCCGCCTCACGCCCCTGCTCGGCCTCGACCCCTCGCTGCTGGCGCGAGCGGTGTCGCTGATGCCCCGTGAGGACACGTCGCTCACCTTCGTGGACGGTGTAGCGGGCTCGCTGGCCGCGATGCTCGCCGTGGGCACGCCCGAGGCGCGGGAACTGGCGGACCACTACGCATCGCTCCTGCGTGGCGCTATTTGCCGGACGAATGGGTTCGCCCGGGGCCATGCGGGAATCGGATGGGCGCTTCGGCGTTACGCGGCGGCGACCGGCGACGAGAATGCACATGTGGCCGCACAGACGTTCCTGGAGAGCGACGCCCTCGACCCGACCGACACCGGCTGGTGCACGGGTCTGGCCGGGGTGTCGCTCGCCCGCGACGACGAGCGCCTGGCCGGTCTGCTGGCGTCGAGGGAACCGTTGCGGGACATGAGTCTCTGCCACGGCGAGCTCGGCGTGGTCGAGGCACTGGCCGCGCACCACCCCAGCGCCGCGACCCGTCGCACGGCGCTGCTGCTGGGGGCACTGGACGAGCACGGCGCCCGGTGCGCCACCCCGGGCGGCGTCCCGTCGCCCGGACTGCTCACGGGCCTGGCCGGCATCGGCCACGGCCTGCTGCGCCGAGGTTTCGCGGTGCCGTCAGCCCTGCTGTTGCAAGCACCCCCCGATGAAGAGGAGTCCACCCGATGAACGAGTCCCTGCACCGCACGGCCGACCAGCCCGAGGCGGCCGAGCACGCGATCGGGGAGATGGAGCTCGAACCGAAGACCTCCGCGGGGGCACGGGCGCGCGCGATGATGGGACTGACCCTCGCGGTGGGCGCGTTCACGGCGCTCACCCCGGCGCTCTCGGACACGACCGTGAGCGTCGTGTAGCAGCCTTATTCCCCCCGAATACGCCTGGGCAGCCGATAGGGAGACCGTCACGGGACCGTTAGGGTCCAGACATGCAGACCCGCGCGTCCCACGTGGTCGGCCGCGATCGCGAGATCGCGGCCGTCACCGGGGCACTTTCCCGGACGCGCGAGTCCCGCGGCGGTGCCCTCTTCCTCACCGGTGAGGCGGGCATCGGCAAGTCCAGGCTCGCGCGGTACGCGGCGGGCCTCGCCTACGACGACGGCATGCGCGTGATCAAGGGCCGTGGCACGACGATCGGGCCGATGGTGCCGTTCCGCCCGATCGCGGAGGCACTTCTCGGCCTCTTCCGCGGAGATCCGCCGGACGACTCCGCCCTGGGCCCGTACAAACCCGTGCTGGGCGCGCTGATCCCCGAGTGGCACGACCCGTCGTCCACGACGGAGTCGGTCGTCGTGCTGGCCGAGGCGGTGCTCAGGCTTCTGGCGTCCGTCGCGCGCAAGACGCCGTGCCTGCTCGTCCTCGAGGACCTGCACGAGGCGGACGCCGAGACGCTCGCGGTCATCGAGTACCTGGCGGACAACCTGGAAGACCAGCCGGTACTGCTGCTCGCCACGATCCGCACCGAACCCGGCAGCGCGCTGGAGCTCGTGCGCCGGATGGTGCAGCGCGGCTCCGGTGGCCTCGTGGAGCTGCACCGGTTGTCGCAGGACGAGGTCGAGCAGATGACGGCCGCCTGCCTGGAGAGCGCCGCCGTCCCGGCGGAGCTCGTCGATCGACTGTGGACGGACAGCGCCGGAAACCCCTTCGTCGTCGAGGAACTGCTGCACGGCATGGTGAGCGGCGGCCTGCTCGTCTCCGGGGCGCACGGCTGGCAGGTGCTGGGAGAGTTGAAGCTGCCGGTGCCGGCGGCGTTCGTGCGCAGCGTCGCGCACCGCACGGACAGGCTGGGGCCGCAGGGCCGTGAGGTGCTGTCCATCGCGGCGGTGCTCGGGCACAGGTTCCCGCTCTCGGTGGTGCAGAAGGTCACCCGCACGGACGACCGCGAGCTGCTCAGCCACCTGCACGCGGGCGTGGCCGCGCAGCTCGTGACGCCGGACGAGCCCGCGCCGGACTGGTACGCGTTCCGCCACCCGCTCACCGCGGACGCGTTGCTCGCCCAGCTCACCCCTGCCGAACGCGCGGACCTGTCGGAACGCGCGGCCGACGCGGTCGAGGAGCTGCACCCCGGACTGCCCGGCGACTGGTGCCCGCTCGTCGCGAAGCTGCGGTTCGACGCGGGAGCGCAGACGCAGGCGGGGCTGCTGTTCGCCGAGGCGGGCAGACGCGCGCTGGCCGGTGGCGCGGCGGGATCCGCCGTCACCTTGCTGGACCGCGCGCAGCAGTTGCTGGAGCACGACGTCACCGCGCGCGCCGAAGTGCTCGACACGCTGCTCCCCGCGCTGGCCGAGACCGGTGACTTCGAACGGGCCTTCGCGCTGGACGTCGCGGGCCTGCAGGGCCTGGACGCCTCGCGGCGCGCGAAGCTCCACACGCGACTGTCCAGGGTGGCCTACACCGCGGGCTGGTTCACCGAGGGCGTCGAGCAGGTGCGCATCGCGCGGACGTTGCTCGGCCCGGACGCCCCCGACGAGCTGACCGCGCAGCTGGACGTGAACTCGGCCTACCTGACGCTGAACATCCCGAGCCCGGACCGGATCTCGTCCGCGGCGGGACTCGCCAGGGAGGCGGCGCTGGCGGCGGATCGCGCGCGACTGCCGACGGTGGCGTGCGAGGCGTGGCAGCTGCTCGGCATCATCGCGCGCGAACAGGACCTGGACGAGGCGAACGCGTGCTTCGGCAAGGCGCTGTCACTCGCGGATGCGCACCGGATGCCGATCCAGCACGTCTACGCGTTGGTGCGCATGGCGGGCAACGACTGGTTGCAGCACGGCACCACGGCCTCCCTGGACCGCACGCACGCCGAGGCCTGCCGGGCGGGCGCGATCACGGTGGCGCACAACGTGGACGCGATCCTCGCGTTGCAGCACGTGCTGACCGGCGACTACGCGGTGGCGGCCGAGCAGATCGACCGGTGCCTGCGGACCACGACCCGCCTGCGCTTCCACGCGCTGACCCGCTACCTGCTGATGGCGAAGGCGACGCTGGCCGCGCACCGCGGTGACCGCGGTGCGACCGACGACGCCGTCGGGAGGTTCGAGTCGGTCGCGAAGAACGGCGCGCAGGAGCACTCGCTCTGCTTCGGGCTCGCCCGCGCGTTCTGCGCGCTGCTCGAGGAGAACCACCCGCTGGCGGCGGCGGAGCTCGACCGCGCGCTCGACGTGGAGTCGCAGAACCCCACGACGTTCCACCTCTCCGGCACGCACGGCATGCGCGTGCTCCTCGGCGTGCTGGACGGCCGGTTCTCCTGGCCCGACTTCGAGGCGCAGACCACGGCCTCGGCCGCCGGGATGCGGTGGAACCGGCAGTTCACCTCGCTGGCGCGCGCCGTGCTCCTCGGCCGCGACGGCAGGCACGCCGAGGCCGCGGAGGCGTTCCGGTGTGCCCAGGAGGCCGCGGCGATCTACCCGATGGCCCGGCACCTGGGCCTGCGGCTGGTGGCACCGGAGGCGGCCGGGTGGGGCGATCCGGTGACGTGGCTGCGGTCGGCGGAGGAGTACTTCCACCAGGCCGGCAACACCGCCGTGGCGTCGGCGTGCCGCGGCCTGCTCAGGCAGGCCGGGGCGCCCGTGCAGCAACGCCGCACGGGCACGGACCAGGTCCCGCGGCAGCTGCGCGGGCACGGTGTGACGGTGCGCGAGTTCGAGGTGTTCGTGCTGCTGGCCGACCGGATGGGCAACAAGGCCATCGGCACGCGCCTGCACATCTCGCCGCGCACGGTGGAGAAGCACGTCGCCTCGCTCATCGCGAAGACGGGTCAGCCCGACCGGGAGTCCCTGTCCGCGTACGCCGCCGCGCTGAGCCGCTGACGTTCGCGCTTCATCCGCGCCTCGAACTCGTGGCGCTTCCCGCCCGCCAGGTCGGTGCGCGCGGCGCGCTCGGCCTCGCGGAACACCTCGTAGTAGGTGTCCTCGTACTGCTCGACGACCTCGAAGGTCCACTTGCCCGGCAGCACGTTGCGGCCGAGCACGTCCCGCTGGACCCGGTCGGCGTGCTCGTGGTGGCCCGCCTCGCGCAACAACGAGACCACCTCGTCGAGCATCAGGTCGGCGTGGCCGGTGAGCTGGTGGAACGAGTAGAGGTGGCCGCGGGCCCGTTCGGTGGTCTCCAGCGCCTCGCTGAGCTTGCCGAGCGCCTGGATCGTCTTGTCGTCCATGCCGGAACGAATACCCCGCGGGAGTTTGCGCCTACCTTCGCCGGGTAGCCGCAGGTCGACCACGTTCACGACCAAACCTCGAGGTGAGTCCGATGGTCGATGTCGCTACCCGCACGAAGGTCCAACAGGCCGCGTTAGCCGTGGCCGCGGTGTTCGCGCTGGTCGGTGTGCTGGGCTTCATCCCCGGCGTCACGACCGGCTACGACCGGATGACCTTCGCGGGTCACGAGTCCGGCGCGATGCTGCTCGGCGTTTTCATGGTGTCGATCCTGCACAACATCGTGCACCTGCTGTTCGGTGTCGCGGGTTTCCTGATGGCGCGCACGGCTGCGGGCGCGCGGGCGTACCTGATCGGCGGCGGTGCGATCTACCTCGTGCTGTGGCTGTACGGCCTGGTGATCGACAAGACGAGCGACGCCAACTTCGTCCCCCTCAACACCGCTGACGACTGGCTGCACTTCGTGCTCGGCGTCGGCATGATCGGACTGGGAGTGGCGCTTGGCAAGCGTGCCGCAGTGCGCTGACACCATTGGTGTCGAAGAAGAGTTCCTGCTCGTCGACACGGCGTCCGGACGCACCTCGGTGCGTGCCGGCGCCGTGCTGGCGCGTGTGCAGGACACGGAACTGACCAAGTTCCACGCCGAGCTGGCCGGCACGCAGGTCGAGGCGGCGACGGGTCCGTGCACCTCTGTCACCGATCTGGGTGACGCGTTGCGGCAGGCCCGCGAGGCGCTCGCGAAGGCGGCCGGCGAGGAAGGCCTCGCGCTGCTCTCCCGCGGCACCCCGCCGGAACCGTCGGAGCAGCAGGTCGTGAGCCGCGAGAACCCCCGCTTCGGCCGGGTCCTGGACACCTACGCGGGCGTCGTCGAGGACTACGAGGCCTGCGGGTGCCACGTCCACGTCGGCGTCCCCGACCGGGAGACGGCCGTGCGGGTGCTGAACCACGTCCGCCCCTGGCTGCCCACGCTGCTCGCGCTGTCGGCGAACTCCCCGGACAACGGCTACGCGAGCTGGCGGATGGTGCAGCAGTCGCGCTTCCCCGGCTCGGGCGTGCCGCCGGTCTTCACCGGTGCGGCGGACTACGACGCGCAGGTCGCGCGGATGGTCGCGTGCGGGACCCTGGTGGACGAGGCCCAGTCGTTCTGGCTCATCAGGCTGTCGCCGAAGCTGCCGACCGTGGAGTTCCGGGTCGCGGACGCGGCGCCGACCGTCGAGGACGCGGTGCTGCTCGCGGCCCTGTCGCGTGCTCTCGTCCAGGTGGCGTCCCAGGGAGGGGAACCGACGCCGGTGCGTGACGACGTGTGCGCGGCGGCCGTCTGGACGGCTTCCCGGTACGGCCTGGACGGCGTGGCGGTCGACCCGTGGCGCGAGCGCAGGGTGCCCGCGACCGCGTTGCTCGAGGCGCTGGTCGAGCACGTGACGCCGGCGCTGGAGGCCCGTGGTGAGCTCCGGCTCGTGCATGACCTCGTCGGACGGCGGGTATGACACCCAGGTGAAACTTCCCTCGCCCCGCGGGCAACTGTCCGAGGCCGTGATCGACGCCCTGAACGGCGAACGCGGCAGGCCGATCCCCTTCGCCGCCGCCGACCCGTTCGGCGAGGACCTGACCATCGCGCTGCACGTCCTCTACGAGCTGCACTACGGCGGCTTCGACGGCGTGGACCCGGACTGGGAGTGGGACCCGGACCTGCTGAGGCTGCGAGCGCAGGTCGAGCACGCGTTCCTGGGCGTGCTGCGGGCCGAGGTGGAGGGCGGCGGCGACCTCGACACGGCGCTGGAGGCGTTGCTGGTGGAGCACGTCCCCGGCACCGGCGTGTCGCACCACCTGCGCGACGACGGCACCTGGGAGGAGATGCGCGAGTACTTCGCGCACAGGTCGGTCTACCACCACAAGGAGGCCGACCCGCACGCGTGGGTGATCCCCCGGCTGCGCGGCAAGGCGAAGGCGGCACTGGTCGCGGTCGAGTTCGACGAGTTCGGCGGCGGCAAGGCCGACCGGATGCACTCCCGCCTCTACGCGGACCTGCTCGAGGGCGCCGGGATGTCGTCGGAGTACCTGTCCTACCTCGACGACGTGCCGGCTCCGGCCATCGCGATCGTGAACATGATGTCGCTGTTCGGGCTGCACCGCTCACTGCGGGGCGCCCTGGTCGGGCACTTCGCCGCCGCCGAGATCACCACGGCGCCCAGTGCGCACCGGATGGCGCAGGCGCTGGCCCGCCTGGAGGCCGACCCCCGCTGCATCGAGTTCTTCACCGAGCACATCGAGGCCGACGCCGTGCACGAGCAGATCATGCGCCGCGACGTCATCGACTCGTTGCTGGAGCAGGAGCCCGAGCTCAAGCCGGACGTGGTGTTCGGCATCCAGGCGACGGAACTGCTGGAGGAACGCCTCGCGAACCACCTGCTGTCGTCCTGGCGTGCGGGCGAGACGTCGCTGCACCGGCGCCTGCAGTGACCTGACGAAGAGGTCTGGCCCCGAGAACACCGCGTTCTCGGGGCCAGACCTCTTCGCACGCACTTGCGGGAGGATCAGCCGCCGTCGTCCTGGTGCTCCGCGACATCGGTCCGCACACGCTTGCGGTGGCTGGTGTCGCAGAACGGAAAACGCTTGCTGCGACGGCAGGCGCACACCGCGACCACGAAACGGTCGCTGGAGTGCGTCTTGCCGTCGTCGGTCACCAGCTCGACGGGGCCCTCAACGAGCACCGGCCCGTTCGGCACCACCGTCACCCTGCGGGCGTTCTGGCCGGTCACCTCGGATCACCACCAGTTCCTCGTGCCGCTGACCGGGTTCGATCAGACCGTGTCGTTCCAGGAAGCTCGTCCTGCCGTTCATGACGGGACCGAACGGCACCCAGCGCCGCTGCACGACAGCCGCCTTGAGACCGCAGTCGCGCAACTGCGCGAGCGTCGCCTCCACCCCGCACAGTGCCGAGTGGACCATCAACAGGACGCCGCCGGGGTTCAGGAGCTCGTACATCTTGGCGCACAACGGGTTGAGCAGCTGGCGCCCGTCGAGCCCCGCGTCCCACGCCCTGGCCGGCCCCTGCGCCGCGCACGGGTTCGACGCGGGCACGTACGGAGGGTTCGATAGCACCAGGTCGAAGCTCTCGCCGGCGACCACCTCCAGCGCGTTGCCGAGCCGGACGCGCAGCGGAACCCGGTTCAGCGCGGCGTTGAGGCGCGCGGTCCACACCGCCCGCCGGGAGACGTCCACGCCGGTCACCTCGGCGGCTCCCGCGCGGATCGCCGCGATGGCGAGCGCGCCGGTGCCCGTTCCGATGTCGAGCACACGGCCACCGGGCAGAACCGCCGCCGTGTGCAGCGCTTCGACCAGAAGCGCGGTGTCGTCCTGGGGCGTGTAGACGCCTGGTGCTCTGAGCAGCCTCACCACGCTGGAATCCCCCGCCGGAATGCCTTGAAACACCGCGTTTTCCCGCATTTTCCGCGGGTACACGAGGATGTGCTGACGACTGTCTTCCGGCTGCTCGCGAAGGCGCGGCACGCCCGGGCCTTCCACCCGCGCGGCCTGCTGCTGACCGGGGAGCTGACGGGATCCGACCCCTTCCCCCGAGGTGCCGAGGTCGTCGTGCGACTGTCCAAAGGCGCGGGCACCGGTCCCGGCAAGCCCGACGTGCTCGGCCTCGCCCTGCGCGTGCCCACCCCGTCCGGCGACTGGGACCTGCTGCTGTCGAGCACCGGCAAGGGTGCGCGGACGCGGATGCTGCCGAAGTTCGTGCGCCGCTGGCAGGACGCCCGGCTCGGCACGCTCGCGCCCTACCGGTACCGCGGCGAGCTGCTGTGGTTCATGGCCGTTCCCGGCGAGGGCGAGCCGCCGGGGAGGTTCACGCTGCACGCGTCGGGCAAGGACGCGCGGTGGCGCCAGGTCGCCGAGCTGACGCTGCGGCCGCGCGAGGACGCGCGACCGGTGGCGTTCGACCCGGTGCTCAACCTGCCGCCGGAGCTGGAACTGGCGCCGCGCTGGCTCGCCGCGGTCCGCCGGCAGGCCTACGAGGGGAGCCGGCGCGGCCGCCGCGGGTCATGACTTCAACTTGTCGTAGACGAGGTTCAGGGTGTCCGAGGCCGCCACGGCGGTGAGGGCCGTCGACACCAGGCGGGTGAACCGCGGTGCGAACACCAAGCCGGCGGTGAGCCCGCTCGCGATCCACACGCCCGCGCAGAACGGGCACGTCAGCAGCTCGCCGATCGCGTGCCGCGCCGGGTGGTCCGACCGCACCGACTCCTTGAGCTCCGCGTGCCCCGCCGGCTCCTCGTAACGGGTGAACGGCGCCCTGAGCGGGCTCGTCACCGCCTCCTTGGTGAGCAGCCGGCTCGCCTTGTGCGTCGCCACGGCCACGAGCGCGGTGTCGCCGAGTGAGAACTTCTCGGGAAGCCGGACGCCGGTGAAGCGCCCGACCGCCGCGACGGCGCCGACGAGTGCGGTGTACGTACCGATGGCGAGCAGGTAGCCGGGAAGCGGCCTGTCCTCGCCGTACGCCTGCTGGATCCGGTTCACGCGTTCGAGACCTCCGCACTGACGGCGTTCGAGCCGTTGTAGTCGTGTTCGCACAGCTTTTCCAGCACTGCCAGGACGTCTTCGCCGACCCGTTCCCCCTGTGCGGCGTCGAGCGGGTGCCCCTCGTCCACGGGGTGGCCGACGCCGGACGGGTACTTCCGGATCTCTCCGGGGTTCGGTTGGTCCATGGGGCGCGAATACCCGTCAGGAGTCGGCTGAACCGGGCTCCGTCATCGAACGCATCACCTTGGCCTTCACCGGGTCCGGGGCGACCCTGCCCGCGATCGCCTGCACCTTGTTCCTGAGCGACCCGGCGACCACGTGGTCGTCGCCCTTCATCAGCGCCTCGAACCCCTGCTGCGCGACCTGCGCCGGGTCGTCCTTGTCCCCCGTCGCGACCTTGGTGTCCTGCATGCCGGCGCGGTCGAAGAACTCGGTGTCGGTCGGGCCGGGCATCAGGCTCGTGACGCTGACGCCGGTGTCGCGCAGCTCCTCCCGCAGGCTTTGGGCGAACGACGCCAGGAACGCCTTCGAGGCCGCGTAGACGGAGTGGAACGGGCCGGGCGCGGTGGCGGCGATGGACGACGTGAAGAGCACCCTGCCCTCCTTGCGGTCCACCATGTCGCCGATCAGGCGGTGCGCGAGGTGCACCGCGGAGCGGACGTTGAGGTCGACGACCTCCAGGTTGTCGCCGAGCGCGGTGTCGCGCACGAAGTCGCCGACGCCGACGCCCGCGTTGATCGCGAGCGCGTCGACCGGGCGGCCCATCGCGCGCACCCGTGTCACGAGGGACTCGACGCCCTCGAACAGGCGCAGGTCGGCGAGCACCGGTTCGACCCGCACACCGCCACTGCGCAGCCTCAGCTGCGCGGCGGCCTCCTCGATCCTGTCGTCCTCCGCCACGACCACCACGTCGAAGCCGTTGTCCGCGAAGACTTTGGCGAGTTCGTAACCGATCCCACCGGACGCGCCGGTTACCACGGCAAGCGCATTCACAAGCTTTCTCCTTCCGGTCAACGCCCGGATACCCGTGGCCACCAGGTCGATGCGACATCGGCCGAAAGTCCGATGCAACCTCGACGGCCGGTGGGGTGTCCTTATCCATAGGTTGGTCGAAACGACATGGGGGACGTTCGTGCGGAAAATTGTTCTCGCGCCGCTGTGCGCGCTGGTCACGGTGGGCGTGGCTGCGTGCAGTCCGTCAGGTCCCGACCAGACCGACCCGGAGCTGGCGCCGCGGGGCACGACGATGACGAAGGTCAAGCCGGCGAGGCAGGACCTGACCACCAAGCTCAGCATCGCGGGCAAGGTCGAGATGAACCCCACGTTCGGGCTGGTCGCGCCGGTCGCGGGCCAGGTGCGGTACTTCGACGTCGCGGCTCCGAACGGCACCCCCACGAAACCGATCCGGGTCGCGACGGTGTGGAGCGGCCAGACGCCGAACTACGTCGAGGCCCCGGCGGGGTCCACGTTCAGCGGCAGGCTGGTCGACGACAAGGCCACGGTGACGGCGGGCATGCCGATCGCGTCCGCGAAGCACGTCGGCTACGCGATCGTCGGCGACATCGACGGCCAGCAGGCGTACAAGATCAGCGGCGCGCTCACCGACGTGACGGTGCAGATCAAGAACGGGCCCGGCCCCTTCCCGTGCACGGTGCTCGGCACGATCGCCGCGCTGCCGCAGGGCACCATCCCGGAGAAGCCCCCGGTCACGCCCGACGGCAAGGACTCCAAGGAGCAGCAGCCGCAGCAGCCCAAGACCCCGGAGCAGCCGCGGCAGCCGAGCGGCTCCACGGGCCTGCGCATCGTGTGCACCGCGCCCGCCGACGTGCAGATGATCAACGGCGCCACCGCGTCGATCGAGGTCACCACCGGCAAGTCGACGCAGGCGCTGGTCGTCCCGGTCGAGGCCGTCGCCGGCCAGCAGGGCAAGGGCAAGGTCGACGTCCTCGGCGCCGACGGCCGGCGCCGCACCACCGACGTGGTGCTCGGCCTCACCGACGGCAAGGTGATCGAGGTGAAGTCCGGTCTCACCGGCGACGAGGAGCTCGCCGTGCCCGGCCCGAACCTGCCCGAGGGCCAGCAGCAGGGCGGCGACCAGAGCAAGCCGACGGGACCGTGATGACGCAGTCCTTCGCCCAGCCCGCGGTGCAGGCACCGCTGTTGCAGCTCAACGGGATCACGAAAGTGCTGAAGGGGCAGGAGGAACCGCGCACCATCCTGTCGGGGGTGGACCTGACCGTCCACCCGGGACAGAGCGTGGCGATCCTCGGCCGTTCCGGCTCCGGCAAGTCGACCCTGCTGTCGCTGATCGGACTGTTCGACCGTGCCGACGAAGGCCAGTACCTCCTGCACGGCGACGACATCACCAAGCTCCCCGAACGCAGGGCCGCGGCGTTGCGCAGCGCGGAGTTCGGGTTCGTCTTCCAGCGCTTCTTCCTGCTCAAGCACCTCACCGCGGCGCAGAACGTCGCGATGGCGCTCGTCAACGGCCAGGGCTGGTCGGCGCGGCGCAAGCGCAGGCAGCAGGTGGCGGACGCGCTGGAGCAGGTCGGCATCGGGCACCTCGCGAAGTCCAAGCCCTCCCGGCTCTCCGGCGGTGAGCAGCAGCGCGTCGCGATCGCCAGGGCACTCGTCCGGCAGCCGCGCATCATCCTCGCCGACGAGCCCACGGGCGCGCTCGACACCGAGACCGGCAACCTCGTCGTCGAGGTGCTGCTCAACACGACCAGGCAGGGCTGTGGCCTCGTGCTGGTGACGCACGACCACGACCACGCGCGCAAGATGGGCCGCGTGCTGGAGCTGCGCGACGGGCGGTTCAACTGATGTTCTCCGGCAAGCTGCGGTCCGCCCTCGTCATCGGCGGACAGGGCATCCGCGCCCGAAAACTGCGCACGTTCCTCTCGATGGTCTCGCTGTTCCTCGGCGTCCTCGCGGTCGTGGCGGTGCAGGCGGGCTCCGAGATCGCCGAACGGGCGATGCTCGTCGACGTCGAGTTGCAGTCCGGCAAGGACGGCACGGTCATGGGCTACGTCCCCGGCGAGAAGGGCGCGCCGGGCATCGTCGAGGGCATGATGAAGGGCCGCACCGACGCGGTCGCGATGATCGGCTCGAAGGCGATCATCGGCGAACCCGGCGTGCGGCCGATCAACGAGGGCGGCATGCCGTTCGAGTACGCGGGCCGCGGCGGGGACTACTCCGGCCCGCAGGTGTACTGCGACAAGAACGGCATCTGCACCGAGCAGAAGGCGCAGGAGAAGAAGCCGGCCGGCCAGGCGATCGAGGTCAGCATGGTCGCGCTGACCGGCGACATCCGCCCCTTCAAGCCGTTCCGCCCGGTCTCCGGCAACTGGCTCGAGTTCGGCACCGCGCCCTCCCTGGCACCGAGGATCGTGCTGAACGAGGAGGCCGCCAAGGGCCTGCGGCAGTACCGCGTCCCCGGCGAGATGATGATCGAAGGCGCCACCCACCACGTGTCGCCGCAGATCACGGGCGTGGTGCAGGACGGCTACTTCCAGCCGCGCATCTACATGCGCCTCGACGAACTGCGCACGTGGATGCCCGCGGCCGCCGAGACCACCGAGGTGGACAGGATGCGCGGCGGCGGCACCAACCTCGAGCTCTACCTGCAGCCGGGTTCCGACGAGCTCCAGCAGCTGCTCAAGGCGAAGCTCGCCGGCGTCGGCATCCCGCAGGACCAGATGCACTTCCAGGTCGTGAACTCCAAGGAGCGCATGGAGTCCGAGCTGAAGATCATGCGCCTGATCTTCCTCGGCATGGCGTTCCTGGTGTTGCTGATCGGTGTCGCAGGCATCCTGAACGTCGGCCTCGCCACCGTCGGCGAGCGGGTCGAGGAGTTCGCCCTGCGCCGCGCGGTGGGCATGTCCCGGATGCTGCTCGCCGGCATCGTGCTGGCCGAGACGCTGCTGACGGGCCTGCTGACCGCGGCGCTCGCGATCGGCGCGGGTGCGGCGGGCCTGCAGGTGGCCCTGATGATGTTCGGCAGCCGCTTCCCGTCGCTGCAGGGCACCGCCTTCCCCTGGGAGGCGGGGGTCGCGGGCGTGGTCGCGGGTCTGGTCGCGGGCGTGCTGGGCGGGTTGATCCCGGCCGTCCGGGCGGCGCGGATCCCGATCGCCACAGTCATGCGAGCCTGAGGCGGCTCGTTGCCGGCGAAGCCCGGACCGCGATCGAGCGGTCCGGGCTTCGTGTTCTCCGGTTTCGTGTTCTGCGGGTTTCGTGTTCTGCCGGACTAGTCGAGCTCGTCCGGGTGCGGCCCGATCCGGCCACCCCGGTCCAGGGTGGACAGCGCCTCCAGCTCGGCCTCCGGCAGCTCGAAGTCGAACACGTCGATGTTCTCCCGGATCCGGGACGGGGTCACGGACTTCGGGATCACGACGTTGCCGATCTGCAGGTGCCAGCGCAGCACGACCTGGGCGGCGGACTTGCCGTGCGCCAGCGCGATCTTCTGCACGACCGGGTCGGACAGCAGCTCGCCGCCCTGGCCGAGCGGCGACCACGCCTCGGTCTGGATGCCGTGCTCGGCGTGGAACGCGCGCAGCTCGGCCTGCTGGAGGTACGGGTGCAGCTCGATCTGGTTCACGGCCGGGGTGACGCCGGTCTCGTCGATCAGGCGGCGCAGGTGCCCGGGCTGGAAGTTGGAGACGCCGATCGCGCGGACGCGGCCCTGCTCCCGCAGCTCGGCGAACGCCTTCCACGTGTCGACGTAGAGGTCGCGGCCCGGGGCCGGCCAGTGGATCAGGTAGAGGTCGAGCACGTCGAGCCCGAGCTTGCGCATCGAGTCGTCGAACGCGCGCAGCGTGGAGTCGTAGCCCTGGTCGGAGTTCCAGAGCTTGGTGGTGACGAAGACGTCGTCGCGGGCCAGGCCGGACTCGGCGATGGCCTGGCCGGTGCCGGCCTCGTTGCCGTAGGCGGCCGCGGTGTCGATGCTGCGGTAGCCGGCCTCCAGCGCTTCCGCGACGGCCGGGGCGGCCTCCGCATCGGGCACCTGCCAGACGCCGAAGCCGAGCTGGGGCATGACGACGCCGTTGTTGAGCTTCACGGTGTTCAAAGGGAAAATCCTTACCTCGTTACGGGATGAGCGTCGGAGCGGTGCCGCCGTCGACGCGCAACGCGGCCCCGGTCGTCGCGGACGACAGGTCCGACGCGACGTAGGTGATGAGGTTCGCGACCTCGTGGGGGCGGATCAGGCGGCCGAGCAGGAGCGTGGGGCGTTCGGTGCGGACGAACTCCGCCTCGCCGCCCTCGCCGACGCGGTCGCGGATGAACTCCTCGACGCCGGGGGTGAGCGTCGGGCCGGGCAGCACCGAGTTGACGGTGACGCCGGTGCCCTTGACCTCCTGGGCCATGCCGCGCGAGAGGGCGAGCTGCGCGGTCTTCGTCATGCCGTAGTGGACCATCTCGGTCGGGGTGAAGACGGAGGACTCGCTGCTCACGAAGATCACCCGGCCCCAGCCGCGCTCGACCATGCGGGGCGTGTAGTGCCGGGCGAGGCGCACGCCGGACATGATGTTGGTGTCGAAGTAGCGCTGCCACTCGGCGTCGTCGATCTCGAAGACCGGCTTGGCGCCGTAGATCCCGAGGTTGTTGACCAGGACGTCGACGTCGGGCACCTGGCTGACGAGGTCGGCCGCGCCCTCGGCGGTCGCGAGGTCCGCCGCGACACCGCGCACGTCACCGTTCGCGCTCAGCTCGCCGACCGCCTCGGCGACGCGGTCGGGGCCGCGACCGGTGACGACGACGGCGGCACCCGCCCTGAGCAGCGCCTCCGCCGTGGCGTACCCGATGCCGGCGGTGGAGCCCGTCACAAGTGCCGTGCGTCCCGACAGATCCATGTCTCTCCCCAGTAGACTTGCTGAAGACGATTACAAGCGTACGCAATAGTTGCACACGCTGTCTATTCGAGAGGGATTGACCCATGTCACTGGACGACGACGCCGTCCAGGCGCGCGCTCAGGGGTGGCGCACGCTCGCGGCGTTGCACGCGCGGATCGAGGACCGTCTCGAAAGAGCGCTGCAGAAGGCCCACGAACTTTCCGTCAGCGAGTACACCGTTCTGGACGTCCTCAACCGCCAGGACGGCTTCCACCTCCGGATGAACCAGCTCTCCAACGCCGTGGTGCTCAGCCAGTCGGCCACGACGCGCCTGGTCACGCGCCTGGAGGACCGCGGCCTGCTGGCCCGCTACCTCTGCCCCACCGACCGGCGCGGCATCTACACCGAGGTCACCGGCAAGGGCCACGCGCTGCTCGCGCAGGCCCGTCCCACGCACGACGCCGTCCTCTCCGCGTCGCTGGAGGAGGCTTCGGCCACTCCGGAGCTGAAGCCACTCGTTGAGGCGCTCGCCAAGCTCTGATCCGCTCGGCAAGATCACGCGCATGGATCTCCACGCTCTGATCCGCGCCGAGGCGCCGTTGGCCGAGCAGCAGCGCGCCCTCACCGAACCGGTGCTCACCGCGCTCGTCAACCACGGCGTGCACCGCCGGATCGCCCCGAAGCGCTACGGCGGCGCCGAGCTCGGCCTGCCCGAGTGGAGCCGGGAGGTCCAGGAGCTGTCGCGGGCCGACGCCTCGACCGGGTGGACCGCGATGACGACCGCGGTCTCGGCGTCACTGGCCTGGCACCTGCCCCGAGATGCCTCCGACGAGATCTTCGGCGACCCGCGTGCGCTGATCGCGGGCACGGCCGCACCGCTCGGCAGGGCGGTCGAGGCCGACGGCGGCTACCGCGTCACCGGCCGCTGGGGCTGGGGCAGCGCCGTCACCCACTCCGACTGGGTCATCGCAGGCACACTCACGTCCGTCGGCCCGCGTCTGGCCGTGTACCCCCGTGCGGACGTGACGATCCACGACACCTGGAACGCCGCCGGCCTGCGCGCCACCGGTTCGCACGAGTTCTCCCTCGACGACGCCTTCCTGCCGTCACGTCGTGCGGTGTGGCCGATCGGCGGCACGCCCGGCATCGAGGGTCCGATCACCGTCTTCCCGTACTTCAGCTTCCTGGCCGTGGGCGTCGCGTCCGTGTGCCTGGGCGTTGCCCGCCGCGCGATCGACGAGATCGAGGCGCTGGCCGTCGCGAAGACCCCTCAGCACGCGACCACCCGGCTCGCCGAGCAGACCGGCGTGCAGATCGAGCTCGCGCTGGCCGAGGCGCGGCTGTCGTCGGCGACGGCGTTCCTGCACGAGGCCCTGAGCGCCGCCTGGGAGCACGCCGTGAACGGCACGCAGACCCCGGACGCCCTGAAGGCGCGCCTGCGGCTGGCCTGCTCGTTCGCCTCGGGCGAGGCCACCGACGTCACGCAGAAGGCGTTCGCGGCGGGCGGCGGCAGCTCGGTGTTCGAGGCGTCCGCCCTGCAACGGTGCCTGCGCGACGCGCACGTCGCCGCCCAGCACACCGTGGTGTCGCGCCGGGTGCTGGAGACGTACTCGATGCTCAAGCTGGGCCTCGGGCCGGACATGTCGAGGTTCTGACGCCGGGCGGGGGTCCTGGAGTTAGGGTGCGTGCATGCCCGACACGCAGTACGAAGACCTGCTCCGCCACGTCCTGAAGGAGGGCGTGCGCAAGGAGGACCGCACCGGCACCGGCACGCGGTCGATCTTCGGCCACCAGCTGCGCTACCCGCTCGCCGCGGGCTTCCCGCTGATCACGACGAAGAAGGTCCACTTCAAGTCGATCGCGTACGAGCTGCTGTGGTTCCTGCGCGGTGACAGCAACGTCCGCTGGCTGCGGGAGCACGGCGTGTCCATCTGGGACGAGTGGGCGTCCCCGGAGGGCGAGCTCGGTCCCGTCTACGGCGTGCAGTGGCGCTCGTGGCCCACCCCGGACGGCGGGCACGTCGACCAGATCGCCGAGGTGCTGAAGACCCTGCGGGAGAACCCGGACTCGCGCCGGATCATCGTCTCCGCCTGGAACGTCGGCGAGATCCCGCAGATGGCGCTGCCGCCCTGCCACGCGTTCTTCCAGTTCTACGTCGCCGACGGCAGGCTGTCCTGCCAGCTCTACCAGCGCAGCGCGGACCTGTTCCTCGGCGTGCCGTTCAACATCGCCTCCTACGCGCTGCTCACGCACATGATCGCGGCGCAGACCGGCCTCGGCGTCGGCGACTTCATCTGGACCGGCGGCGACTGCCACATCTACGACAACCACGTCGAACAGGTCGAACTGCAGCTCAGCCGCGAGGCCCGCGAGTTCCCCGCCCTCCGGCTGGCCCCCGCGCCGTCGCTGTTCGACTACTCCTACGAGGACTTCACGATCGAGGGCTACGACCCGCACCCCGGCATCAAGGCCCCGGTGGCGGTGTGATCGGCCTGATCTGGGCGCAGGCCGCGAACGGCGTGATCGGCCGCGACAACGCCATCCCGTGGCACGTCCCCGAGGACATGAAGCACTTCCGGGAGACCACCGCGGGAGCGGCGGTCCTCATGGGACGCCGCACCTGGGAGTCCCTGCCGCCGCGCTTCCGCCCGCTGCCAGGCCGCCGCAACCTGGTGCTGTCGCGCACGCCCCAGGAGGGGGTGGAGACGTTCTCCTCGCTGCGGGAGGCGCTCGCGGACGTCACCGGCGACCTGTGGGTGATCGGCGGGTCCGCGGTGTACGCGGCCACGCTGCCGTTCGCGGACCGCGTCGAGGTGACCGAGATCCGGGCGACGTTCGAGGGCGACACCTACGCGCCCGCCGTGGACCGCGAGCCGGTGCGCGTCGGGGAGTGGCTGGAGTCGAGCAGCGGCCTGCGCTACCGGTTCGTCAGCTACTAGCGCCGGCCGCCGAACTCCCATTCGTGCACCTCGACGGCGTCGTACCGGTCGGCGGTCAGCACGGACCGCGGGTCGGCCGACCTGACCAGCGCCGCCGTTCCCAGCCACGCCGTGCCGTCGTCGGACAGCAACGGCCCGTACGCGATCAGCTCGTCGGGGCGTGCGGGGACGAGGTCGGCCGGTTCACCCGACCCGAACCCGAGCACGAGGTGGCCACCGCCCTCGCGGCCACCGGGGAAGTCCCACATCGTGCGGCCGAGCACGTTGCGCCACCTGCGCAGCAGCACGTCGCGGTACGCGCCGGCCCGGTAGTTCGGCTCGTCGAACGCGAACGCCCGTGCGGCGGCCGCGTCCGGCAGGTCGACGACGTGCACGCTGCCGGTGAGCAGACCGCCGGTGAACGTCGGGCCGCGGGCGATCAGCTCGAACCGGTCCATGTAGGACCAGTGCTGCTCGACGAGCCTCTCGCGCAACGGCATCGAGCCCGGCCGGTCGCGGTGGTGGCAGAAGAATTCCATCAGAAGAATTCCATCAGCGCCTGCGCGCCCGCGCGTGCCACGCCTCCACGATCAGCTCCTCCAGCTCCCCCACCCCGATGTGCTCCAGCCGCACGAAGACCGCCGGGTACCCCTGGAAGTGCGGCGTCGTGAAGTAGACCGACCGGTCCGACGCGAGCAGCGCCTCCTTGGCCCCGAGGTCGGGCACCCGCGCCGCCAGGATCGGCCCGGAGGGGGCCGCCGCGCCCAGGGCCGACAGGTCGGTCCCCCGCAGCGGCCGTTCCCAGACGAACAGCTTCTCCCTGACCCTCCAGTCGACGACGCCCTCCCGCACCCCCTCCGTCACGTCGGGCATGGAGGTGGCGATCCTGCGCACGTCGTCCCAGGTGGCCATGCGGAGCTCCTACAGGTGGTCCGGCGGACGCTGCTGCTCGGCGAGGAACCGTTCGAACTCGGCGCCCAGCTCGTCCGCGCTGGGGATGTCGGTGTCTCCGACAGTCTGGACGAACGCGTCGTACTGCCGCTCAAGCGCTTCCACCACCTGCGCCACCTCCTCGGACTCCGCGACCTGGCGGTGGATCTCGGCGTCGGCGGTCTGGGCGGCCTCGATCAGCGAGCCGATCGGCAGGGCGAGGCCCGAGGCGCGGGCGACGGCGTCCAGCAGCGTCACGGCGGCGGTCGGGTACTGCGACTGAGCGAGGTAGTGCGGCACCTGGGCGGCGAAGCCCATGGCGTCGTGGCCCGCCTGGCCCAGGCGGAACTCCAGCAGGCCGGAGACGTTGCCCGGCACCTGCACGCGGTTGAAGAACGGCTGGTACTCCGACACGAGCTCGGGGCGCGTGGCGTGGCCGATGACGTTCAGCGGGCGGGTGTGCGGCACGCCCATCGGGATGCCGTGGAAGCCGATGGTGAGGCGGACGCCCCAACGGTCGACCAACGACCTCACGGCCTGGATGAACGCCTCCCAGCCGCGGTCCGGCTCCGGGCCCGTGAGCAGCAGGAACGGGTGCCCCGCGCTGTCGAACAGCAGGTGCACGACCAGTTCCGGGGCGGCGTAGTCCTCCCAGTGGTCGGTCGCGTAGGTCATCAGCGGGCGGCGCGAGCGGTAGTCGATCAGGCCGTCGACGTCGAACCGCGCCACGACGCGGCTCTCCAGGGTCTCCAGCAGGTGCTCGGCGAGCAGGCGGCCCGCGGCGCCGGCGTCCATGAAGCCCTCGAAGTGGTGCAGCAGCACCGCACCCGTGAGGTCCGGCACCTCCGAGTCCACCTCGTACAGGTTCTCCGGGTCCACCGCAACGCCTCCTGAACAATCGCTTTCGTCTCGCCCAAAGCCAACCACGCGGACGCGGAACTGATTCCGCTCGGGTCGATTAGCCCATACGGCCCGTGTACCCGCATCACCTCACGGGTACCCGAACGCGGTGTACAAGCGCTGGGTGACGCGTGGAGCTCTGGTCGCGGCCGTTCTCATTCTCCTCGGCGCGGCGGCGTACGTCTTCGGCTTGGTCCGGCCGTTCGGCGGCGAGTCGATCGACCGCAGCCAGCCCGCGATGCTCAAGTCGGTGCGGGACCTGAGCCAGTACCACGCCGCGGCGGGCGAGTTCCAGGTCGTGCTGGACATCGAGGACGACGTGAAGTGGGTGCCCGCCGCGCTGGCGGGTCAGCGCACGCTGTTCGTCGCGGCCGGGTCGGTCAACGCGTACGTGGACCTGGGGTCGTTGAAGGACGACGGGCTGGTGGTGTCGCCGGACGGCAAGACGGTCGAGCTGCGGCTGCCGGAGCCCCAGCTCGACAAGCCGAACCTGCACCACGACAGGTCGTACGTCTTCAGCCAGGAACGCGGACTCGTCAACGACCTGCAGGCGCTGGCCGGTCCTCCCGACCAGCAGCGGTTCTACGTCGCGGCCGAGGGGAAGCTGACGGAGGCCGCGAAGCAGTCGGAGCTGCTCAAGCGGGCCGAGGACAACACCCGCGTGATGCTCACCGGAATGCTGCAGTCGTTGGGATTCCAGGTGAAGGTGGTCGGGGACTAGCGCCGCGGACGATCCGGACCAGCGGGTTCTCCCGTGCGAACTTCCGGCGGTGACCCCCTCGCTCCGGGATAGGATCCGCCGGTGGACGACGATCTGATGGCCTGGGCGCCCGCGCAGGGCGCTGCGCGGGCGCCCGAGATCGCGTTGCCCGGCTACAGCGGCTTCCGCGTGATCGCGCAGGGCGGGGAAGGCACGATCTACCGCGCCCGCCAGGACGGTCTCGGCCGCGACGTCGCGGTCAAGGTGCTGCAGGTGACCGACCCGGCGACGGTGGCCCGCTTCCGCCGCGAGCTCGCCATCACCGTCGAGCTCGGCCGCCAGCACCCCCACATCGTCACGGTGCTCGACACGGGCACGCTGCCCGACGGCCGCCCGTGCATCGTCATGGAGTTCTACGAGCGCGGCTCGCTGCACGACCGTTTGCGCGCCATGGGCCCGTTGCCCGTGGCCGACGTGGTGGCGGCGGGCATCGCGGTCGCGGACGCGCTGGCGTTCGCGCACGGCCAGGGCATCCTGCACCGCGACGTCAAGCCGCAGAACGTCCTGGTGCTCCCGACCTCGTACGTGCTGGCCGACTTCGGCATCGCGCGCGGGACCGACGCGGGCCACTCCGCGTCGCTGCAGATGGTCAGCTACCGGCACGCCGCCCCGCAGATGCTGGAGGGCGCGACGCCGTCGTTCGCCGACGACATCTGGTCGCTCGGCTCGACGCTGTTCACGTTGCTGGAGGGCAAACCGCCGTTCGCGTCGGACAACCCGGACGAGGACACGCTGCTGTCCTACGTCGGCCGCGTCAGCAGCGGGGAACCCCGGTCGCTCACCCGGTTCGACGTGCCGGCGCCGCTCGTCGCCGTGATCAACCGCTGCCTGCGCAAGGACCGCGCCGAGCGGTTCGGGTCGGCGCTGGAGCTGCGGGACGCGCTGATGGCGGCGAACTTCGGCACCGCGCTGTCCACTGTGGACGCCGATGCGACGGCGGTGCTGGGCGAACGTCCCCTGTTCTTCCCGGAGGGCCCGACCGAGGCCCCCGGTTTCGGTCCGCGCGGCTTCGTCCCGGAACCGGAGCCGGAACCCGAACCGGAAGCCGAGCGCGACGACTCGTGGCGCGGGCGGCTCGAAGACCTGACCTACCGGCGGCACGACTTCGTCCCGCCACCTGCTCCGCGTCCGGAACCGGTCGCCGCGCTGCCCGCGGTCGACCTGCCGCCCCCGGTCGAGCCGATGACCGGGCCCGTCCGCAAGAGCAGGCGCGGCGGCGTGCTCGCACTGCTGGCCGTGATCGCGGTGACGGGCGGCGTGGTCGCGGGCATGCTGCTCAACCGCGGTGGCGACGACCGGCAGCAGGCACAACCTCTCGTGACGACAACAACAACGACGTCGGCACTGCCCGTGCCGACGTCGGAATCCGCCGACGCGGGCCCGCCCCCGAACGCCGACCCCAGGTTCGTCCCGGTCCTCAAGCGCGCCGAGTACCGGGGCGGGGCGATCGAGCTGGAGTGGAGCGATCCGAGCGACGGCCAGGCCGAGTTCGTGGTGATCGACGTGACGGGCGCGAAGCCGACGGCCGTGACGAGGGTGACCGGCGGCGGCACGACGTACGTGATCGAGGACGGCGGCGGTTCGCGGCGTTGCTTCCAGATCGCGGCTTTCGGCTACGGCGGCGAACGCGGCAGCTCCGGGAAGGTCTGCGCCACCAGGAACTGACGGTTCCGAGGCCGCGTTGTTGAGGGTGCGTGGGCTGGCGTACGGTCCCCCGGTGCAAAGCGCTCGTTATGCCGGCCCACCGATGTTCGCCCGTGGAAGTAAGCGCCGCGCACTCGTGGCGTGGGCGGCCGTTCCGCTCGTGGTCGGCATCGGGATCGGCGTGCTGATCGGGGGCGACCTCACCCCCGCTCCGGTGAACCCCACCCCCACCGCGCCGGTGAACGAGCCCCCGCAACTGGAGTACACCGACATGCCCTGCGACCCGGGCTCGTCGGTGCTCGTCCTGCACTCGCTGGAGGGCGCCATGCCGGCGGCGGACGTCAAGGTGCTGCTGGACTACGAGTCGTTGTGGGTGCGGTACCGGGAGAACGCGAACCCCGTCCTGCGCGACCAGACGGCGTTGCTGAGCAGGCGGGACGACGTCTGCGACGCGATCGTCCCGAACGACCCGAAGTTCACGCAGTTCGTGTGGATCGGGCCGTTCCAGTCGGACGTCGCGCCGTCGCTGTGCGAGGCGTTGCTCAAGGTGACCGGGAAGAACTGCATCCCCGCGCAGGTCGTCCGCTGACGGTTCCGGCACGACAGCGTCCGCAAGCGTCGATCAGCGGCGGAACAGCGGACGCGGGTCGACCGCCCACAGCACCCTGCGCCACCAGGAAGCCTTGCCCCGCACCGCCTTCTCGACCTGCCGCGCCAGCCGCCAGCTGTCCTGCGCCGGTACCGGTCGTGGCGCGAACGCGGCCTGGTCGACCATCACCGCCAGCCGCGCACCTGCCTCGCCCCACTCGCGGCCGACGTCCGGCACCGTGCGACTCGGATTCGGCCTCATGCCCGCGAGCTGCAGCGCGTCGAGCACTTCGTTCCACGCGCCCACCGGCCCTGCCGCGCGGAGCCTCAGGCGCCGCGAAGTCCGTGCCGCGCACAGCGCCACGAGCACCAGCAGCGGCGTGAACACCCAGAACGGGAAAACGCTGTCCGCCGGGGGCGCGGCCACCTCGTCGCCCTGCACGGCCGTCGGCTGCACCAGCGGTGGCACCGACGGCAGCGACGTCGGCGTCGGCTTCGCGGTCGTCGACGCGAGGCGGTTCAGCACCTCGCGCTTCGAGGCCGCGCTGGGGCCGCTCCCGTTGCCGGACACGGGGTCGAACGCCACCCAGCCCCACCCGCTGAAGTACACCTCCGGCCACGCCGTGGCGTCCGCGGCCCGCACGATCCGCTCACCGTTCTCCTCGGGCACCGGCTGGAACCCGACCACCACCCGCGTCGGCAACCCGACGGCCCGCGCCAGCACCGCGTAGGCCGACGCGAACTGCTCCGCCGTCCCCGCTCCGGCACCGGACTCCCCGGGAGCCCCGAACAGGAACGTCTCCAGCCGCGCGTACGACGACCCGACCGGCGCCTCCGCGTCCGGCCGCCGGTTGAGCCGCACGACCTGTTCCAGCGCAACGGCCTTCTCGTACGGCGTGCGCGCGTTCTGCGTGGCCTGCCGCGCGTAGTCCGCCAACGTGAACGGCAGCCGCGGCAACGCCGTGTACTTCGTCGCGTCGGCAGGCACCCGGGCCTCGGCGAGATCGCTGTCGGCCGGGGTCTCGAGCACGCCCCGGACCGTGTAGCTCAGTCCCGTCCTGAGCCCGTCGGCCACCACCAGCGATCCCGTGTCCGGGTCCACCATGGCGTTGCTCAGCGACACGGCCCGCGGCTTCCCGACACCGGGCAGCCACTCCCCCTGCAACCCGGTGATCCGCAGGTCGACGCTCGCGTCCTGGGACTTGCCCCCGGCCGGCAGGTCCGGCGGGTCCACGACACCCAACGGCCCGTACGTCGACGCCGCCTCCCACGAGGCCCCCGTGTACCGGCTGAGCGTCACCAGCCGCACCGGCACCTCGGGCCCGCGCATCCGGAACAGCTCCGCCTCCCCCTGCGCCGCCCAGGCCGCGAGCTGCGGCAGCGGGTTGGAGACGGCGATGTCCGTGACCGGCGGCGTGACCAGCTTGCGCGGCTCGAACCCGTTGGCGGGCAACACGAACGCCACCAACGTCAAGGCCGCGAGCGCCGTCGCCGGCACCGCCGGCGGCACCACGGGCCCGCGCCGGTCGATGATCAGCCACCCCAACGCCAGCAGCACGACCAACGTGAGCGCCACGAGCCCGTACTTGTCCGCACGCCCCGTGGTGAGCAACGCCGCCGACACGTACAGCGTGGCCGCTCCGAGCGCCGGCACGAACAACGCCGTGCCGCGCTTGCTCACCGACAGCACCGCGCCGGTCGAGACGCCGATGATCAGCAGAAGGCCCGGCACCAGCAGCTCCGGGGTCGCCGGGGCGGGACGCGCGGCCGTGAGGAGCCTCGGCACGGTGTCCAGCAGGACCCACGTGGGGTCGCGGTCCGGGGAGGCGCCCCTGGCGGCGAAGAAGCCGCCGGTCATGGCCACGACCATGACGGCGAGGGCGGCCAGGCCGGAGGGGACGAGCTTCCTGAGCGGCAGGGCGGCGAAGCCGGCGAGCGCGGCCAGCCCGAAGTAGGGGGTGGCGCCGTCCCAGGCCTGGGCCAGCTGGAGGGAGGCGACCAGGAGGAGGGCGGCGACCCAGCCGTGCTTGAGGAGGGGGCTGTTCACGCGGCCACCGCCGTTGCCGGCGCCGCGTCGCTCTGTCCAGCGCTTCACCGCGCCACCACCGCGTTCCACGAGTCGACCAGGTCCTCCGCACGGCCGCCGCTGATCACCAGCACCGACCCGGCCGCGCTCACCGGGCGTTGTTCGTCCACCACGAGCACGACGCCGCAGGCCGCTCGTCCCGCTTCCAGGACCAGGGCCGGGACGGAGGTCCCGCTGACCACGGCCACCACGTCCAGGTCGCGCACGGGCACGGTGGGGCGGCCGTCGACGTCCCGCAGTTCCAGGTCCGCCAGGGCGGAGAGGATCCGGGCCGAGTCCTGCTGCTCCTCCAGGTCGGTGCCGCCGGAGGACGTCAGCAGGCGGACCGGGTGGCCCTGTTCCAGGGCCGAGGTGATCAGGGAGGCGGCCACCTCGACGGCCTCCTCGAAGCGCTGGGGGTCCGCGTAGGAGGTGGTGCTGTCGTCGAGCAGCACGGCCAGGTGCGGGCGGGCCGGGTCGGCGTCCTCGCGGATCATCAGGGTGCCGGTGCGGGCCGAGGTGGCCCAGTGCAGGCGGCGGAGGTCGTCGCCCGGCACGTACTCGCGCAGGCCCACCAGGTCGGTGCCGCCGCGTTCCACCCGTTCGTCGGCGCCCACCTGGCCACGGCGTGCGCCGGACGGCAAGCCGCGGACGGGGAGCACGCGCGGGACGACGCGCACCTGCACGACCTCGCCCAGCACCGTCCTCGCCTGCGCCAGGCCGGCCAGACCCTTGCGGCGCAACGTCAGCGGACCCACGTCGAACACGCCTCGGCGCTCGGTCGGGATGGCGTAGTCGACGGCCTCGACCGCTCCCGCTTCCAGCAGCGGCACGTCCACGGAGATCGGGACTCCCGCCACCACGTCGACGGCGTCCAGGGCGACCGGCCAGCGCCCCACCGCGGACAGCTCCAGGCGGCCGTTGCAGCGGGCCAGGCGCGGAACGGTGCGGGGACGGACCGTGCGCGACACCGACAGCGGTGACGCGACCAGGACCGAGATCACGGACGCGACGACCAGGGCGGTCAGGGCCAGGCCGAACGCCGCCATGCCCGGGTAGCGCCACCACAGGCCGACGCCCAGCATCAGCACGCCCAGCACCGCTGTCCCGGTGCCGCGCACGGTGAGTCTCATTGGGCCGAGGGCTTGGGCACCGGCACGCGCGACAGCACGTCGGCCAGCACCTCGGACGTCGTCACGCCCGCCAGCACGCTCTCCCGCGTCAGCACCAGGCGGTGGGCCAGCACCGGGTCGGCGATGTCCTGGACGTCCTGCGGCACCACGAAGTGCCGGCCCTTCGACGCCGCGTACACCTGGGCGCAGCGGACCAGGGTCCGCAGGCCGCGGGTCGAGGAGCCGAGGCGCAGGCGCTCGTCGGACCTCGTGCCCGTGCCCAGGCCCGAGATGTACTGCAGGATCGGGTCGGCCACGTGCAGCAGCGACAGACGGCCGCTGAACGCGCTGATCTCCCGTGGCGACGACACGGTGTGCACGTCGGCGATCCGGCCGGCGCCGCTGCCGGGGCGCAGCACGTCGAGCTCGTCCTCGACCGACGGGTAGCCGATCGAGGTGCGCAGCATGAACCTGTCCAGCTGCGCCTCGGGCAGGCGGTACGTGCCGTCGAGGTCGATCGGGTTCTGCGTGGCCACGACGAGGAACGGGTCGGGCACCGCGTGCCCGACGCCGTCGATCGTGACCGTGCGCTCCTCCATCACCTCGAGCAGCGCGGACTGCGTCTTGGCCGCCGCGCGGTTGATCTCGTCCGCCAGCACGATGTTCGCGAACACCGGGCCGGGCCGGAACCGGATCTGGCCCGTCTGCGGGTCGTAGACCGAGGTGCCCGTGACGTCGGACGGCAGCAGGTCCGGCGTGAACTGCACGCGCCGCGACACCCCGCCCAGCGCGCCCGCGACGGCACGGGCCAGCGTCGTCTTGCCCGTGCCCGGAACGTCCTCGAGCAGCACGTGGCCGCCCGCGAACATGGCCACGAGGACCAGGTCGACCACGTCGCGCTTGCCGCGCACGGCGCCCTCGACCGCGTCACCCAGCCGGGTGTGCAGGTCGCGGAAGGCGGAAACCTCACCGGCGTCGATCACTTTTCCTCTTCTCTGCGAACACCGATGCGCAGCAGGAACGCACACGCCAGCAGGCCGAGACCCCCCGCGCCCATCGGCGCGGTCCCCGCTCCGGCCGGCGCCATCCTGGGGATGCAGCCGGGCTTGCCCTGGCACTCGTCGTAGGTGAACAGCACGTTCCTCACCGCCGAGTCGACCTGGCCTGCGCCGGTGGCCGCGTAGGCGCGCACCACGATCGCGTTGGTGCCCTCCTCCAGGTCGATCGCGGCCGTCGTCGCGTTGCACGGGATGCCGACGGAGTAGCCGTACGTCCTGTTCACGACCTCACAGCGGCCGTTGTGGCTCGCCCAGTCAGCGGGCGGCGTCAAGGTCAACGTGCGCCTGGGCAACGTCCGCCCACTGCTGACGCCGGTGATCACCGTGGCACCCGCGGTCGGCAGCGACGGCGGGGGTGGCGGCGGCGGAGGAGGCGGGGGCGTGGTCGTGGTCGTCACGGGCGGCGGAGGTGGTGGCGGGGGCGGAGGTGTCGTCGTGGTCGTCACCGGTGGTGGTGGCGGAGGAGGCGGGTTGTTCGGCGGCGTCACCGTGAACGCCGCCATGCCCGCGGCACCCGCGGTCGACGCCGTGGACGCCCGCACCGTCACGTCGAGCCTGCCGCTCGTGCAGAACGTCGAACCCGCGCACGGCACCGACAGGTCCGTGGACGTCCCGGCCGTCTGCGCCGACACCGATCCGCCGGAGAACGAGCCGGAGCCGGACACCGTGTAGCCCACGACCGGATCGGCCGACGCGACCGCGTTCCAGCTCACCGTGACGACGAGAGCGGACGCGCCGCGCGACTTCTCCCGCACCGACACACCGGCGGGCGCGGCGGGAGCCGTGCCCGGCGTGGAGGGCGGGACCGACGACGTCGTCGGCGGGGTGGAGACCTCCGTGGTCGGCCCGGTGCCGTTGTTGTCGCCGTTGTTGCCGTTGCCCGGGTTGCGCGGCGGCTTCGTCGGCTCGTTCGGGTTCGGTGGCGGGGGCGGCGGCACGGACGGCGGCGGCGAGCGGTCCGGGTCCTTCACCGGCAGCTCGGGGCTGCGGATCGTCAGCGAGCGCGTCGCGCCGTCCGGGTCGACCAGCACGCCCGTGGACGAGCCCGGCACGTTCACGAACAGCCGGCCGTCGTCGAAGACGAGCTCGGGGTCGGACCCGCCGGACGTCCGCACGTCGTCGCCGCCGCGCCGGCCCCCGCGGTCGAGGACGACGACCTTGCCGGACCCCTTGCAGGGCACGTAGACCTTGTCGCGGAACACCGCGGGCCTGCCCGGCTTCGGGCACCCCATCGCGCCGACGTCGACGCGCAGGACGTCGCGGCCGACGACCAGCACCACGACCGAGGACGCCGGGACCGACGCGGGCACCAGGTCGAGCGGCGAGGACTGGGCGGCGATCACCTCGGCGTCGGAGCGGTCGGTCGACGAGTCGACGTCCTCCCCCGTGCCGTCGCGCACGACGACACCGCCGTCGAGGCCGATCAGCGTGACGCCCTGGTCGTGCGGCACGAGAACCGTGCGCG
This sequence comes from Lentzea jiangxiensis, assembly GCF_900104175.1. Classification (GTDB taxonomy): domain Bacteria; phylum Actinomycetota; class Actinomycetes; order Mycobacteriales; family Pseudonocardiaceae; genus Lentzea; species Lentzea jiangxiensis. The sequence goes on along the minus strand of NZ_FNIX01000005.1, from coordinate 80,691 downwards.
GACCGGCACCGCCGACCTGGCGCTGGGTGCGTTCCTCGAACCGCTCCTCGTCGTAGGACCAGTCGAGCGAGCGCAGCGTGCCGCCGTGGTCGACCAGCCACAGCACACCGCGCTCGTCCACCACGGCGTCGGCGAGGGGCTGACCCGCCTCCCACGTCCGGCCGACGTCGGCCAGCGTCAGCGGGTCGGCGGTGTGCACGGTGCCGCTCGCGCGGTCGACGACGAACACCATCCCGTTCGACACGAGCACCTTGCTCGTCGCGCCGGGCGGCGCCTGCCGGCGGCCGGAGGCGAGCAGCGTGGCCAGGTCGATGACGGTGATCTCGCCGGTGCGCCGGTCGAGGACGATGAGCCGCCCGTCCTCCTGCGCGATCTCGAGCCGCGAGTCGGGGCCGCTGATCTGCAGGCGCGTCTGCGGCTTGCCCGACACGGGGTTGACCTGCACGACCTCACCGCGCTGGTCGTCGCCCAGCCAGGTGAGCCCGTCCGACACCGCGACCGACGTCCGGGAGATGCCCTGCCCGAGCGCGGCGCCCGCGAGCACCAGGACACCCAGCAGCGCCGCGACGAAACTCGCCGATTCCCGCCCTCCACCGGAGATAATGCGTCTGATCCGGTGCCACCAAGACATAACGCGCCCTCCCTCGCCCGCCGGGATGCTAACCCCCGGCTCTGACCTGTTCGGGCGGCGCATGGTTCCCGGTTCGCCCGGTCAGCCGACTGGCAGACATCAGGAACGGTGATCCGGAGGTCTGACAGTGTTGAAAACCGAATGGCGTTACCCCGAACCGACCAACGCTTAAGGCAGAGTGGACGCATGGAAATCCCCGGCATGGGACTTGCCAAGCAGGCGCTCGACACCGCCCTCGACACGACAGCGGCCGTCGCCGCCGTCCCCACCCGCCTGCTGGGTCTCATCAGCGAGGTCGAGCAGCTCGTCCGCAAGGTCAACGGCACGATCGACGCCGTCGACGGCGTCGTGCGCAGGGCCGACGAGCTCATCGACCGCACGGCGAACGTCGTCGCGGACGCGGAGAAGGCGGTCGACGACGTCCGCGCGATCACGGCGAGCGCCGGCGACGTCGCCCAGCGCGCCGGTCTGGTCGTCACGGCGGCCGGCCGGACCGCGGACACGGCCAACGAGCTCATCGGCATCTACGAACCGATCGCCAAGCAGGCCCAGCCGCTCGCGAAGCGGTTCGTCGAGGAGCTCTCCCCGCACGAGATCGAGGCGGCGATCAAGCTCGTGGACGAGCTGCCGGTGCTGACCGAGCACCTGACCAGCGACATCCTGCCGATCCTCGCCACCCTCGACCGCGTCGGCCCCGAGGTGCACCAGCTGCTCGAGGTCACGAGCGACATGCGCCAGGCGATCCTCGGCATCCCCGGTTTCGGGTTCATGCGCCGCCGCGGGGAGAAAAAAGAGGAAGAAGAGGGTGTGAAGGAGGACGAGAACGGGTAGCCCGGCCGCCATGACTGCCCACGCGCGCGAAGATCAACTCATCTGGTGGCTGCTGAGCGGCATCTTCGGACTCCTGTCCGCGGTCGACGTCCTGCTCGCGGTCACCGAGAGCACGACCTGGCCCTACCCGCTCGCGGCGATGCTCCTCGCCGCGAGCGCGTGGTGTGGCAGACAGGCCCTCAGACCTTCCCCGTCCTCTGGTGTGTCAGGTTCGAGGGCGCCCCGAACCGGAACGCCCGCACCCGATAGGCCGCGGCTTTCTCGTCTGGGAGCGTGATCACCCCGTACGACGTGGTGTCCGGGTCGAGCTGCACGGCGACGCGGTAGTCCGCCGCACCCGCGGGCCTGACCTCGATCAGGTACCCGTCCTCGTCCGACGCCCTGTCCCGCCAGGTGAACAGGATCCCGTTGGCGTGCTTCACCTCCGCCTCGAGCTCGCGCGCCGCCGACTCGGGTGACGCCACGGGGTGCGTGCCCCCGCCGTCCCTGCGCGGCGCCGTCCAGTCCGGCCCCTCGATCTCCGGCACGTCGTCCCCCGGTGGCAGAGCCACGTCCACGGTGGCCGAAGCGGTCCCCGTGTACGGCCGGATCCGGTAGTAGAACGGGGTTTCCGGGATCAGGTCCGGGTGCCGGTAGGAGTTCTTCGCCGGTGGGCTGAACTCCAGGACCGCGTACTCGCCGTCCGCCGCGTTCGCGTACTCGACGACCTGCCCGGCTGCCCCCGCCTCCGGACGCCAGTGCAGCGTCACGTCGACGGGCGAGGTCAGCTCGGACGTCAGCACGGGGTCCTGCCGCTCCCGGCCGCAGGCGGCCAGGAGCAGCAGTCCTGCCAGGGCCACCCGCCCGATCACTTGCGCCAGAACCGCACGTTGCTCCAGACGACCGTGGCAGGTCCTTGGCCGCTGGACGTCCTGTAGGCGCCGAACTTGTCGTAGAAGCTCGTACCCGAGCTCGCATAGGTGTGCGCGCGCGAGCCGTTGATGTACGTGCGGTGTTCCGTGGCCGTGTTGTGCACGGTGTTCACGCGAACGGTCGTGCCCACGGTCGCGCCGGTGGAGATGGTGGCGCCCCCGTGCACGGCGTACAAGCGGCCGCCGCGTTCGACGGCGAGCATCCAGAACGGCCCCGCGGTGGGGGCCTCCCGGAACGTCTGCTTGAGACTGACGCGGGTGCCGCCGAGACTCGTGATCCGGAAGCTGCCCTCGAACTGGCGGGTGCCGCCGGTGTAGGTCGCGTACCGCCGCTCGGCACGCTGGTCACCGCTCGCGGTGGAGCACGTGAGCCGGAACGTCAGGTCGCTCACCGTGCCGCAGCCGCGTTCCTGGACGGTGAACGACGGTGAGTAGCTCGTCCACGGTCCGGTTTCGACCTGGGCCTGTGCCGGGGAGACCGGCACGAGCAGACCCGCTGCCAGTGCGATCCCCGCGACGGTGCGGAGTCGTTCGGACATACCGATACCTCCTCAAGACGTGCTGAGGCCAGCACGTCTTCTCAGGGGGCGGTAGCCGGACTGTATCGGATAATGATCCGGTGTTCGACCTCCACCGCCTGCGACTTCTGCGCGAGCTCTCCCGAAGGGGGACGCTCGCGGCCGTCGCGCAGGCGTTGAACTACAGCCCCTCGTCGGTGTCGCAGCAGCTGTCGTTGCTGGAGAACGAGGTCGGCGTGCCGCTCCTGGAGCCCGTCGGCCGTCGTGTCAAGCTCACCCCGCAGGCCGAAATCCTGGTGCGGCACACCGAAGAGGTGCTCACCCGGCTGGACCAGGCCGAGTCGGAGGTCGCCGCCTCGCTGCACGAGATCACCGGCACGCTGCGCGTCGCGACGTTCCAGACGGCGGCCTTGGCGCTGATCCCGGCGACGCTGGCGCGCATGCGGGACGAGCACCCGTCGTTGCGGATCGAGTTCCAGGTGCTCGACCCCGCGGAAGCGCTGTCCGCCTTGAACGCCAGGGACTTCGACCTCGTCTTCGTGGAGGAGTGGCCGGACCAGCCGGAGGCGCGGTTCAGCGGTCTGGAGTACCGGGAACTGACCCGGGACCCGATCCGGCTGGCCGTCCCCCGCGGCCTCCCGGTCTCCGAGATCGGCTCCCACCCGTGGATCATGGAGACCGAGGGCTTCCCGCAGCGGATCTTCAACGTGAACTGGTGCCGCCACAACGGTTTCGAACCGGACGTGCGGTTCTCCTCCACCGATGTGCTGGTGAAGCTGCGGTTCGTGGAGCGGGGTCTCGCGGTCGCGTTGCTGCCCGATCTGGTCTGGTACGACCGCGAGATCACCGTCGACCTGCACGAGCTGCCGGAACCGAAGTCCCGGCTGCTGTTCACTGCGGCACGTGCAGGACGAGGTCAGCATCCGGCCGTGCGGGCTTTCCGCGAGACCCTGGCGCTTTCCGTAGCGCCGCTCCGACCCCGGCCATGACCACGAGCGCGATGCCGAGCAACGAGACCACACCGAGGTGCTGGCCGAGCAGCAACGCCCCGGCGAGCGCGGCGGCGGCGGGTTCGAGCGCGAGCACGACGCCGAACGTGCTGGGCTGCAACGTCTTGAGCGCCCTGATCTCCAGGGTGTAGGGGATCGCGGACGCCAGCAGCGCCACCAGCGTGCCGAGCAGCAGCACCTTCGGCTCGAACAACGCGGCGCCGGCCGTCGACAGCCCGTACGGCAACGTCAGCGCCGCCGCGATCACACTCGCGCCCGCCAGCCCGCCGGTGCCGAGCCCCGCCATCGCGACCTCGCGCCCCGCGAGCACGTAGCAGGCCCAGAACGCGGCCGCGATCAGCGCGAGCGCCACCCCGACCAGGTCGAGCTCCGAGCCCGTGTGCTCGCGCCACCCGAGGACCAGCACCCCCACGAGCGCCAGCCCGACCCACACGAAGTCCCGAGCCCGCCTGCTCAGCACCGCGGCGAGCCCGAGCGGCCCGAGGAACTCGATCGTCACGGCCACGCCGAGCGGGATCCGGTCGAGGGCGAGGTAGAACGTGCCGTTCATGCCGGCCATCGTCATGCCGAGCACGAGCGTCTCCTGCCGGAACTTCGGCCGCACCACCACCGCCAGCACCAGCGCCGCGATGCCGAGCCGCAGGGCCGTGGCGCCCGGAGCGCCGACCTGGCCGAAGAGCTGGTTCGCGAACGCCGCGCCGAACTGCAGTGAGATGACCGAGCCGAGGACGAGGAAGACCGACATGCCGCCAGTCTTCGTGCCGCCCTCTGTTCAGTACAGCGAATGTCAACGAGCGGTATCGTTCGGTTTTTCCGACCATTTAGACTGGTCGGGCGATGAGACGCAAACCCTCCTCCCCCCTCCCGCAGCGCCACGGCCTGGACGCGGCGCGGCTGAAGCTGCCCTCGGAAGGCCCGTGGCGGTCGTTGCGCGACCACCTGGTGGAGCGCCTGCCGCGCGTGGCCTCCTCGCGCATCGACGAGATGCTGGCGGAGGACCGGATCTGGGGCGTCTGCGGACCGCTCGGCCTCGACGCGCCGTTCGTGCCCGACTCCTACATCTGGTTCCACCGCGACCTGCCCGTCGAGGTGCCGGTGCCGTTCGAGATCGGGGTCGTGCACCGGGACGACGACATCGTGGTCGCGGACAAACCGCACTTCCTCGCGACGATCCCGCGCGGGCAGCACATCATGCAGACGGCACTGGTGAAGCTGCGCGACTCGCTCGGCCTGCCGGACCTCTCCCCCGCGCACCGCCTGGACCGCGTCACCGCCGGGCTCGTGCTGTTCGTCGCGCGGCGCGAGCTGCGGGGCAAGTACCAGACGATGTTCCGCGACCGGGTGGTGCACAAGGAATACGAGGCCATCGCGCCGTACGACCCGGCGTTGTCGTTGCCTCGCGTGGTGCGCTCGCGGATCGTCAAGGAGCGCGGGATCATCACCGCGTTCGAGGTCGACGGCGAGCCGAACGCCGAGACGCACGTGTCCCTTGTGGAACATCGTGGCGGGCTGGGGCGCTACCGGTTGAAGCCGTTGACCGGACGCACCCACCAGCTGCGGCTGCACATGTCCGGGCTCGGGGTGCCGATCGTGAACGACGACTTCTACCCGGTGGTGCGGGAACGACCGCTCGACGACTTCTCGTCGCCGTTGCAGCTGCTGGCTCGCGATCTGTCCTTCGTGGACCCGGTGTCCGGGGTGCGGCGGTCCTTCCGCTCCCGGCTGGAGCTGTCCGCCTGGTCATGAGACGTGCGTGCGCACGGTCCCGATCGGCCGCGGTTCCCAGACCTGCCCCATCCGTTCGAGCAGCCGCGCCGCGAGCGCGCTCACCCGCGGATGCGTCTCGGTGAACGTCGCGACCACCCGCGCGCGGTACATCAGCCGGCCGCGCGCCGTTGTGCTGTACCAGAACCAGTCCTCGTCCACGACCCTGGCGAGGTGGTCGGTGCCGTCGCGTTCGGCGCGCTGCACCAGGGCGTCGCCCTGCACGAACCACCGCAGGCACGCGTCTTCGAGCGGGGCCGTGAAGCCGCGCTCCTCGAAGTAGGCCTGCTCGGCGGCTTCGCGCAGCTCACGGGGTGTCTCGGTGACCGTGGCGCAGGTCGGGAAGCCGATGCGGACGTAGACGACCTCGGTCAGGCCGTCGCCCAGCGCGGCGTTTTCGAGGTCGACGAACCTCGCACCCTGCGGTGAGTACATGTCGTTGCCGGCGCACGGGTCGCCGTGCAGGAGGTCGAACTTCCCGGTGTCCTCGAAGACCAGTTCCTCCTCGGCGCCGCCGATCTCGACCTCCATCGCCCGCACGAACCGCAGGAACGGCGTCGGGTCCGGGACCACCTGGCGCGGCAGCAGGCCGGCGTGCTCGGGACCGGTGGCGTCGTGCAGCCGGGCGAGACCGCGGGCGTAGTCGACGACCCAGTCCTCGCGCGGCGGATCGGAGCGCAGCTTCTCCAGCACCAGGGTCCGTTCGGCGTGGTCCGCGGACAGGACGCGCGGCACCACCCCCGTGTGCGCGGCCAGTCGCAGTGCGATCAGCTCGCGCTCGAAAGCGGCCTGGTCCGCCACCACCTGCTTGACGATCCGGTCGCCGTCCGCCCACACCCGCGACCGCACACCGCTCGGAAGCCGTTCCACGGAACAACTATTCCACAGGTCCACCACGCGGATCCGCCGTCACGCAGAACTATGGAGAGCAAGCGGGACGATTGTCTTCGCTGACCAGCACGAGACTCATCGCCGCGTTTGTCGTGTTCGGGCTCCACATCAACACCACCGGGGTAAGCTTCTTCTTCCTCTTCTGCCGGTGCGCGCCCTCGAGGTCGTCCTCCGCATGGCGCTGCGCCGACTGGTCGAGGTGCCCGCGGAACGGTGGACCCGCGGGACACCCCGACCGGCTCGGATCAGGCGAGCGTCAGCGCGTACAGCTCCACCCGCGGGTCGTCGGGCAGCGTCACCGAGCGGACCGTCTTCGACGCGTCCAGCCTCAGCGACTGGCCGAACAGCCGGACCGGTGGCCCGTCGACGCCCTGTCCCGCCTTGATGCGGTGCGGCATCTCCAGGACCGCCGGGCCGCCGCCCGCCCAGTCCGGCACCGACGCGGCGACCTCGGCCGAGGTGCCGTCGGTGTACCAGACGGTGAACGCGGCGGACACCGGCCCGTTGTGCGACGAGCCCACGACGTGCAGCCACGAGTGCTGTCCGCTGGGCAGCAGCAGCCCCTGGCCCCTCGCCTCCACGAAGTTCGGCGCCGTACCGGTCGGGTCCGGCGCCTGGTAGGTGATGCCGCCCCACGTCACGGGGCCGGCCGGGGGCAGCAGGGCGGCGTCGTAGCTCCAGCCGCCGCCGTCGAAGTCGCCCGCGGCGGAGTCCGCGACCGTGGCCGTGCCGTCGTGGTTGAGCTCCGGCGTGACGTCCACCGAGCACGTCGAGAGCGCGCACAGGGCGGCCGGTTTGACCTCGACCACCGCCTTCAGCGCGATCGACTCGACCTGCACCGAGACCTCGTACGACCCCGGCGCCACGCCCGCGGGCACCGTGAACGTCAGCGGCACCGTCTTCTGCGCCGGCAGGTGCCGCGACACGATGACGAACGGCTTGGCGCCGTTCACCTCCCACCCGGCGGGTGCCGTCACGGCGGGCCGCACCGAGGTGGCGCCCGGCGACTGGGCCAGCACGTCGAGCTGCACCGTCAGCGACTGCGGGGAGTCCGAGGCCGGCAGCACGATCTCGGTGTTGCGCAGCGACGCGGACAGGGCCCGGCGCGAGTCCTGGTTGCCGTCGTTGAGCGACGGCGGCTCGTCCGAGCGTCCCGTGCCCCACGACGAGGGCTTCGACGACACCTCGTGGGTCAGCTTGCCGCCGCGCTGCAACGACGACCACGTCAGGTAGGTCTTGCGGACGTCGCGGCCGCCGAACGACACGCTCTTGATGTACCGGTTGGTGTCCGACACGCCCTTCGCCGTCACGCTCAGCGTGCCGCCCTGCGAGCCGTGCTGTCCGATTCGGACGGTCGCGGACTCGAACTGCGGTGACGACAGGGCGAGGAAGTCCGCGCCGTTGAACGTCGGGTAGAGCCCCAGCGACGAGAAGACGTACCAGGCCGACATCGTGCCCAGGTCGTCGTTGCCGGTCATGCCGTCCGGGCCGGTCGTGAACAGCGTCATGGCCGCCCGCACGACCGTCGCGGTCTTCGACGGCGTGCCCGCCCACAGGTACATGTACGGCGCGAGCAGGTCGGGTTCGTTGTTCGGGTTGTAGGTCGGCTTGCCGTAGTAGTCGTACGGCTCGGTGATCCAGTCACGCCGCGCGGTGCCGGCGGGGTCGGCGAGCAGCTTGTCGTAGGCGAAGAACGAGTCGAGGCGCTTCTCGGTCTCCTTTCGGCCGCCCATCAGCGACACCAGCCCGGCCGGGTCCTGCGGCACCAGCCACTGGTACTGGTACGCGCCGCCCTCGTGGAACTGGTGCGAGGCGTCGACCGGGTTGTACGGCGCCAGCCAGGTGCCGGCGGCCGTGCGCGGGCGGAACTGGCCGATCGAGGAGTCCCAGAGGTTGCGGTACCACTGGCCGCGGTCCGCGAACATCCGCGCGTCCGCCTTCTTGCCGAGCCCCTCGGCCATCAGCGCGAGCGACGCGTCGGCGGCCGAGTACTCGAGGGTCGCGGAGGCCGGGTGCACGCAGTCGTTGTCACCGCCCTTGTGCGCGCAGTCCTCGCCCAGTTCGAGACCGGACGGGATGTACCCGCGATCGGCGTAGTAGGTGACGCCGGAACGGCCGTTGTACGGGGATGCGGCGGGGGGCAACGACGTCGCGTTCCTGCGCAGGAGCTGGTAGGTCTCCTCCTCGTACCCCTTCAGCAGCCCCTTCGACCAGGCCTCGACGAGGAACGGCGTGACCGGGTCACCGGTCATGATGTTCGTCTCGGACGACGCGAGCGCCCAGCGCGGCAGCCACCCGCCGTCTCGGCCACTGGCCACGACGGACAGCGCGACGTCGCGCGCGACACGCGGTTCGAGGATCTGCAGCAACTGGTTCTGCGGCCGGTAAGTGTCCCACAGCGAGAAGTTCTGGTACGGCGTGTAGCCCGACGCCGTGCGCACCTTGCCGTCGAAGCCCGTGTACCTGCCGTCGACGTCACCGGCGAGGTTCGGGTGCAGCACCGAGTGGTAGAGCGCGGTGTAGAACGCGACCTGCCGGTCCCGCGGCCCGCCGGACACCCGCACGGCGTCGAGCTGCTTCTTCCAGACGTCCTTCGCCGCGGCCACCGTGCCGTCGAAGTCGTAGGAGGGCGCCTCGGCCGCGAGGTTCTTCCGCGCGCCCTCGATGCCCGTGTAGGACAGGCCGAGCTTCAGCACGACATCGCGGTCTGCGGTGGCGTCGAACGTCACCCACGCACCGTTCCCGCCCGTTCCGGCGGCGTCCCGCGACCCCGGAGTGGGAACGTTGCCCCGCCACGAACCGAAGGACGCGAACGGGCGGTCGAACGAGGCCGTGAAGTACACGGTGTGCTCGTCCTTGCCCGCGCAGAACCGGCCGTTGCGCACCCGGCCCTCGATCGTCCTGTCGCCGACGACGTGGATCTCCGAGTCGAGCACCGTCTGGTTGGAACGGCCGGTGTTGAACAGGACGTTGGCCGCCCCCGACGCCGGGAACGTGTAGCGCTGCCAGCCGGTCCGCTGAGTCGCCGTGAGCTCGGCGTTCACGCCGTAGCGGGACAGCCCGACGCGGTAGTAGCCGGGCTGCGCGGCTTCGTCCGAATGGCTGAAGTCGGACTTGTAGCCGTTGATGTCAACGTTGTCAACAGACCCGACAGTGGGCATCACCGGCAGCTCGCCCATGACGCCGCACCCCACGCCCGACAGGTGGGTCTGCGAGAAGCCGTAGAGGGAGGTGGCCTTGTAGTCGTACCCGCCCTGACCACCCGTGTCGGGACTGACCTGGACCATTCCGAACGGCACCGAGGCGCCCGGGAAGGTGTTGCCGAAGTTCTGCGTCCCCACGAAGGGGTTCACCAGGGACGAGGGGTCCTCGTCCGCCTGAGCCGCCTGCGCGGGGACCGTCAACCCTAGTAACAGCCCGACTACAACCAGTGTCCGCATGAAGGGCAGTATCGCCCGTTCATCGCCGCGCCGACACCGTCTGAGGTCGGCGATGCGTGTTTTCGCCGCGGTGCCGCCGGTTCCTGTCCTGTTTTGTCAACCGTGGCCGCAGCGAGGGCACCTGCGGTAAGCAGGTGTCATGCCCGCACAGCTCAACCACACCATCGTCCACGCCAGCGACCAGAACCGCTCCGCCCGCTTCCTGACCGAACTGCTCGGCCTGCCGGACCCGGTGCGCTACGGCCCGTTCCTCGTCGTCGAGGTCGCGAACGGCGTCTCCCTCGACTACGCGACCAGCCGCGGCCCCATCACCGGGCAGCACTACGCGTTCCTCGTGTCCGAGGAGGAGTTCGACGAGATCTTCGGACGCATCCGGGAGCGCGGCCTCGACTACTGGGCCGATCCGTTCCACAGCCAGCCGGGGCAGATCAACCGCAACGACGGTGGCCGCGGCGTCTACTGGGACGACCCGGACGGTCACGCCCTGGAGATCATCACGCGTCCGTACGGGTCCGGCGCCTGACGAACCGGTTCACGCATCTGGAGGTATGGACCAGTTCTTGTGCTCGGAGCCCTTGCCTGCCACCGTGAGAGCGGTAACACGCAGTGGCATGCAGGGGCTCCGAGGAGCTGGTCCCCGCGGCCGGAACTCGCGCCGCCGCGCTGATCGGCGCGTTGATCGACGTGGTCACGCTCGTCCCGCCGACGACGACGGCGCCGTACATCGTCAGCGAAGCGCGTGTTCTGTCCCGCAACAGGTTCCACAGCGGCCGTACTGCCGACGCGACAAAACAGGTCTAGACCCTTGACTGGTCTGAACCAATGCTGCCAACCTCAGCATTGTTCACATCCTTGATTCCTCGGATGCAACAGACTCCAGGAGTGGGTGACCTTGCTGAAAAAACGCATCTTGGCGTCTCTCGCGGCAGGGGTGATGGCGGCTTCCCTGGCCGTCATCGCACCGACCGCGTCCTCACAGGCAGAAGTGTCCGCGCAGGCCTGCACCTCCACGGACTGGGTCCAGGGTCAGTGGTACACCACCGGCTCGATCGTGAGGTTCGAAGGCAGGTACTACGTCGCCGAGCACGACAACCCGGGCTACAGCCCGACGGTCTCGACCTGGTACTGGGAGCCGACGAGCTGTGACGGCGGCGGAGGTGGCGGCGGCGGCACCTGCACCAGCGCCACCGACTGGGTCGCCGGACGGCAGTACTACACCGGCAACATCGTGCGCTACAACGGTTCCCACTACATCGCCGAGCACGACAACCCCGGTTACGACCCGACGGTCTCCACGTGGTTCTGGGAGCCGCACAACTGCGGCGGTGGCGGAGGCGGCGGTGGCGGCGACTTCGTCGTCAGCGAAGCCCAGTTCAACCAGATGTTCCCAGGTCGCAACAGCTTCTACACCTACCAGGGCCTTGTCGACGCGATGAAGAAGTTTCCGGCCTTCGCGAAGACCGGTAGCGACACGGTGAAGAAGCAGGAAGCCGCCGCATTCCTCGCGAACGCCTCCCACGAGACCGGTGGCCTCGTCCACATCGAAGAGATCAACAAGAACAACGACCTCTGCGACGAGAGCAAGCCCTACGGCTGCCCCCGAGGCACGTACGCCTACTACGGTCGCGGCCCGATCCAGCTGTCGTGGAACTTCAACTACTACACGGCGGGCAACGCCCTCGGCCTCAACCTGCTGGAGAACCCGCAATGGGTGGCGGAGAACGCCTCGATCTCGTGGCAGACGGCCCTCTGGTACTGGACCACGCAGAACGGTCCCGGCTCGATGACCGCACACGCCGCGATGGTCAACAGCGCCGGCTTCGGCCAGACCATCCGCAGCATCAACGGTTCCCTGGAGTGCGACGGCCGCAACCCGGCGCAGGTCCAGAGCCGCGTCTCGAAGTACCAGCAGATCGCGGGCATCATCGGTGTGACCCCCGGCGGCAACCTCTACTGCTAGTGGTCGGCCGGACCAGGACTCGAGCGGTCCTGGTCCGGTCATTGCTTCACTGCATGACCATGGAGCTCAACGACCTGCTGCACGAACTGAACGACCAGCGCCGGACCTTCCGCATCACGATGCGGGGGCTCACCGCGGCCGACGCGGTGAAGCGCGCGACGGCCAGCGAGCTCACGCTGGGTGGGTTGCTCAAGCACCTCACCCGGTGTGAGCGCAGCTGGACCCACATCCTGACCGAGCAGCCCCTCCCGCCGCCCGGGATGCTGGACTCCGACCAGTACACCTGGACGGGCACGGACTTCGAGGAACTGCTCGCGTCGTACGACGAGGCGGTGCGCGCGACCGATGAGGCCGTGCGCACCGCCTCGCTCGACAAGCTCGTCCCGCTGCCGTCCGCGCCGTGGGACGCGGACCCGCAGCCCATGTCGATCCGCATGGTCGTGCTGCACCTGATCCGGGAGACCGCGCAGCACGCGGGCCACGCGGACATCATCCGGGAGACGCTCGACGGTCAGTCGACGACCGCGTCCCTTCGCGAGTCCTAGGCCGCGAGCTGTTCCTTGACCTGCGCCAGCGACGGGTTGGTGAGCGCCGCGCCGTTCGGGAAGTGGACGGTCGGCACCGTGCGGTTGCCGCCGTTCACGCTCATCACGAAGTCGGCCGCTCCCGGCGTCTCCTCGATGTTGATCTCGACGTACTCGATGCCTTCCCGGTCGAGCGAGCTCTTCAGGATGCGGCAGTAGCCGCACCACGAGGTCGAGTAGACGGTCAGCTGGTCGGGAGCCATCAGGCGCACTCCTCGTCGGGGTCGGACGGTGTCACCGGTGTCAACGCACCGCCGCGCGCGGTTCTTCCCGGGGCCCGCCAGCCCCGATCGTCAGGCAATCGTCAGGCAATCGTCAGGTCAATTCCGCGCGCCTCGGGCCAGCATGGTTCCCGCGCGTCCGAGAATTTCGGCCGCGCATTTCGCCGTGCATTCGAGTTGTGACCACCACACAATTCGGTCACCCATTCGGCGGCCCGTCACCGCGAAGGGTTTCCGCTATCGTCTGCATTCCGCCGCCGCTACCGCACCGCACAAAAGAAAGGCTGGCCATGCTGAAAACGGTGGCGGCTGTTGCCCTCGCGCTGTCCGCGGTCCTGACCGCGCCTGCCGCCCACGCAGCACCCGATGTCCCCGACTTCGTGACGATCGACGTCGTCACCGTGAACGGTTCCGGTTGTCCCGCCGGCACCGCGGCGGTCGCGGCCGCGGACGACCGCACGGCGTTCACGGTCACGTACAGCCAGTACCTCGCGCAGGCCGGACAGGGCTCCGGCCCCACCGACTTCCGCAAGAACTGCCAGCTCAACATCAGGGTGAGCTACCCGCAGGGCTTCACGTTCGGCATCGCCCAGGCCGACTACCGCGGTTTCGCCCACCTGCAGCAGGGCGCCACAGGGACGGAAAGAGGCAACTACTACTTCCAGGGCATGTCGCAGGGCGCGAGCCGCACCCACACGTTCAACGGCCCGAAGAGCGACAACTGGCAGGCCACCGATCGCGCGCAGGTGTCGGAAATCGTCTACGCGCCGTGCGGTGAGGTCCGCCACCTGAACATCAACACGGAACTGCGCGTGAATGCGGGAACCGCGTCGAAGGCGAACAGCTTCATGACGATGGATTCCACCGACAACAGCGTGAGCACGAAGTACCAGTTCTCCTGGAAGCGCTGCTGACCCCGGCACCGATCGCCGCCGCCCGTTCAGCGTTGACCCCCAGACGGAAAGGTGCCCCATGCTCACGACACTGGCCGCGGCCGCACTCGCGATGTCGACGATCATCATCCCGCCCGGCGGCGCCCCCGGCGACACCCCGCCGCCGGACCACATCACCATCGACGTCGTGACGATCAACGGATCGGGCTGCCGGGCCGGAACCGCCGCCGTCGCCGTCAGCCCGGACAACAAGGCGTTCACCGTCACCTACAGCGAGTTCATGGCGCAGGTCGGACCCCAGGCCCTGCCGACCGACTTCCGCAAGAACTGCCAGCTGAACCTGCGCGTCAACGTGCCGTCCGGCTTCACCTACGGCATCTCGTCGACCGACTACCGCGGCTTCGCGCACCTCGAACGCGGCGCCACGGCCCTGGAACGCGCGAACTACTACTTCCAGGGCATGTCGCAGACCGAGTACAAGCAGCACAACTACCGCGGCCCGTTCAGCGACGACTGGCAGGCGACGGACACGACCGACGTGGCCGCCATCGTCTACCACCCGTGCGGCGAGAAGCGGAACTTCAACATCAACACGGAGCTGCGGGTCATGGCCGGCACCTCCGACAAGAAGCTGACCAGCTTCATCTCGATGGACTCGACGGACGGGTCGATCGAGACGACCTACCACTTCGCCTGGAAGGTCTGTCCCCCCGCGAGGCCGTAGTCACCCCGCCAGGTGCCGGGCATTCCGCGAACGGGGTGCCCGGCACGCCCTCGTCCTGGGACGATCGGCTCCGAGCCCGTCGTGGACGCGGCCTGGTGTTGCGCCACCACGAACTGCCGTGGGTGGCGGTGCAGCGCTCGGCTCATCTGGTCGAGATCGTCGACGTCGCGACCGGCGCGGTGCTGCACCGCGTCGACACCGCCTAGATCAGGAAGCGGTACGCCGTCGACCCCGGCTCCACGTGCTGGATCCTGAGCGGGGACTCCTTCATCCGCCCCCACAGCAGGTCGTAGTCCTCGCGACGGCCGAGCTCGATGCACACCAGCGCGGCGCCGGTCTCCCGGTTGTCGCGCTTGACGTACTCGAACCGCACGATGTCGTCGTCCTTGCCGAGCACGTCGTCGAGGAACCGCCGCAGCGCGCCGGGCTCCTGCGGGAACTCGACGAGGAACCAGTGCTTGAGGCCCCGGTGGATCATCGAGCGCTCGACGATCTCGGCGTAGCGGGAGACGTCGTTGTTGCCGCCGGAGAGCAGGCACACCACGGTCGAGTCGGGCGCGACGGAGATCTCCTCCAGCAGCGCGGCCGAGGCCAGGGCGCCCGCGGGCTCGGCGATGATGCCGTCGATCTGGTACAGCTCGAGCATCTCGGTGCAGACGGCGCCCTCGGTGACGGTGAGCAGTTCGGCGCCGCTGTCGCGCACCATCGGGAACGTGACGTCGCCCGCGCGGCGGACCGCGGCGCCGTCGACGAACGAGTCCACCTCGGGCAGCGTCACGGGGCCGCCCGCGTGGACAGCGGCGATCATGCTCGCGGCGCCGGCCGGTTCGACGCCGATGATGCGGGTGCGCGGGAAGCGCTCCCGGAACCAGGTGCCGACGCCGGAGAGCAGGCCTCCACCGCCGACGGGCACCACGACGACGTCGGGGGCGCCGCCGAGCTGCTGGACGATCTCCAGGCCGACGGTGCCCTGGCCCGCGACCGTGCGCGGGTCGTCGAAGGCGGGGACCAGGGTCGCGCCCGTGGCCTGCGCGTACTCCTTGGCGAGGGCCGCCGCGTCGTCGTAGGTGTCGCCGTCGACGATCAGCTGGACCATGCCCTGGCCGAGGGCGGCGATGCGGTCGCGCTTCTGGCGCGGGGTGGTGCGCGGGACGTGCACGCGGCCCTCGATGCCGAGGCGGCGGCACGCGTAGGCCATGCCCTGGCCGTGGTTGCCCGCGGAGGCGCAGACGGCGCCGCCGAACGCGAACTCGGTCTGGCAGAGCAGGTTGAACGCGCCGCGCAGCTTGTAGGAGCGGCCGACCTGGAGGTCCTCGCGCTTGAACCACACCCGCGCGCCGGTGCGCTCGGACAAGCGCTGGTTCACCTCGAGCGGCGTGGTGCGGGCGACTCCACCGAGCCGGGCTGCGGCCGCGGACACCTCATCAGCGAAGGACATGACAACACATCTTCCGTGAACGACTCGGGTCTGGCACGCGTACTCCTGGAAGGAAGGGGGCGGTGCCCGTGTTTCGCCTTGTGGGCGTGCTGACGCTGCTCGTGCTGGTCTCCGGGGCGCCCGCGCACGCTCATGGCGCGCCGACCGATCCCGCGAGCAGGGCGTTCCTGTGTTCGCCAGGTCAGCCCACAGCATCATCCCCGCTCTGCCGCGGCGCCGTCGCGGCGGGGTTGCCGTCCGAGGAGTGGGACAACATCCGTCTGGCGGACGTCCGGGGGCGTGACGCGGCGATGGTCCCCGACGGCAAGCTGTGCAGCGCGGGCCTGCCGAGGTACGCCGGGCTCGACGTGCCGTCGGCCGCCTGGCCCGCGACGAAGCTCGGGAGCACCGCCTTCACCTACCGGGCGACGATCCCCCACCGGGGGTCGTTCCGCTTCTACGTCACGCGCGACGGGTACTCGCCCGCCCGGCCGCTGCGGTGGGCGGACCTGGAGCGGTTCCTCACCGTGCCCGGTCCCCCGCTCGTGAACGGTTCCTACGAGTTCCGGGTGCGGCTGCCGGAGAACCGGACCGGCCGCCACCTGATCTACACGGTCTGGCAGAACACGGACACGCCCGACACCTACTACTCGTGCACGGACGTGGAAATCGCCGCACCGGCGGCGCAGGTGGCTCCCGCTCCCGTGGCCCAGCCCGCCCCGGCGACCAGTGCCCCGGCCACGGCGCGGGCCCCGGTGAGCGCGTCCCCCACGCCGTCCGCACCGCGGTCGAGCATCCCGAGCCCCGTTCCTGTCGCGTCGAGCGCCGGCCACCCTCCCTCGAGCGCAACGCGCCTCGGTCTCTCGGCCGTGGTGGCCGCGCTGGGCGGTCTCGTGGTGCTCGGCGGAACCATGTTGTGGCGCAGAAGAATTCTGTGAACGTCCCGGTCCCCAACAGGTCCAGACCTTGCCTACGCTGATCTCCGGGCGCGCAACCCGCGAGACGAAGGTGTGCGTGAATGGCTCGAAAACTGTTGGTGTCGCTGGCGATGCTCGCCGCGACACTCGTCCCGGCACCGGCTCAGGCGGCCCCGTTCAAGGTGCTGGCGTTCTACAACGGCACGTTCGACGCGGCGCACGTCGCGTTCGTGAACGAGGCGAACCCGTGGCTCACCCGTGCCGGTCAGGAGAACGGCTTCACCTACGAGGCGACACGGGACTGGAACCGCCTGAGCACCCTCACCCCGGCCCAGGCGCAGGTCGTCGTCTTCCTCGACGACGCGCCCACCGGAGCCTCCGCACGCGCCGGGTTCCAGCGGTACGTGGAGCAGGGCGGCGCGTTCTTCGGCTTCCACGTGAGCGCGTTCACGCAGAACGCGAACGAGTGGCCCTGGTACCACAACACGCTGCTGGGCAAGGGGAACTTCGTCGGCAACACCTGGGAACCGACCACCGCGGTGCTGAAGGTGGAGAACCGGACGCACCCCTCGACCCTGCGCCTGCCGGAGCGCTTCACCTCGTCGGTCAGCGAGTGGTACAGCTGGTCGCGTGACCTGCGCACGAACCCGGACATCCAGGTCCTGGCGAGCGTCGACCCGTCGAGCTTCCCGCTCGGCACCGACCCGGACCAGCAGTGGCGCAGCGGATACTACCCGATCATGTGGGCCAACCGGAACTTCAAGATGATCTACGCGAACTTCGGCCACAACGCGATGGACTACGTCAACAACGTGCCGAAGTCGTCGACGTTCGCGAGTCCCGCGCAGAACGACTTCCTGGTCGACAGCCTGCTCTGGCTGGGCGGCGGCACCCCGCCGCCGCAGGACGGGTGGAAGACCGCCACCAACCGCGGCAACGGCAAGTGCGTCGACGCGCGGGCGGCGGGCACCGGCAACGGCACGGTCGTCCAGCAGTACACCTGCAACGGCACCACTGCGCAGAGCTTCCGCGCGGTGGCGACCACCGACGGCTACTCCCGGCTCGAGTACCGCAACAGCCCGGCCAAGGTGCTCGACGTGAGCGACGTGTCCACCGCGGACGGTGCCGGCGTCCACCTGTGGGACTACGTCGGCGGAGCCAACCAGCAGTGGCGGGTCACCACGGGTGCCGACGGCCACTCGACGCTGACGGCACGGCACTCCGGCAAGTGCCTCTCCGCCCCGGCGAGCGGCGCCGACGGCGTGCAGCTGGTCCAGGCGACCTGCGACGGGTCGGCGGCTCAGTCGTTCCGGCTGGCCTGAGGCCCGGTCACGACCACGCGTTCGCCCGGTCTCCCGGTCCAGGAGGCCGGGTCGGACGCGCCCAGGAAGCCGTACATGTCGTTGAGCTGGTGCAGCGCCTGCACCGCGTCCCGCCACACCGGGCACGGCCACGCGCGGTGGCGCCCGTACCAGGCACGGCACGACTTGCAGCGGTGCCGCTCGTTCGGCTCGTGCACCCGCAGCAGCCCCCGCCACCACGGCAGCGCGTCACGAAGGCGCTCGCGCAGTTCGAAGACCTCGTGGGGCGACTCCGTCCGGGCGAGCTGGTCCATGGTCTCGTAGACGACGTCGACCACGGCCCGGTGGAAGGCTTCCTGTCGTTCAGCCAGTGCCATGTCCCGAACCCTCCGCGGCCTGGTGAGCGGGTGGACTGCCATGACTGTGCCCGGTCGCGCGGAGACCCTCCGCGGTTGAGACGGGCACGGATGGGAGTCTATGTTGGGCAGGAGCGGAGTTTCAACTGGCGAAAATCCACATTCCAGGTCTTCATTTTCTTGAGTGGAGACCACGGCAAGCGCGACGGAGGGCCAGGCGATGGCGGGGGAACGGTCCCTGGCGGACAGGCTCAACCACCTCTTCGCACGTCACACCGCCCGCTCCGGCCAGGAGTACAGCAACGAGCAGGTCGCGGCCGCGATCGCCGGCACCGGCGTCACCATCTCCCAGAGCTACATCTGGCAGCTGCGCAAGGGCAAGAAGGACAACCCGACGTTCAAGCACCTGCAGGCACTGGCAGGCTTCTTCGGTGTGCCCGTGAGCTACTTCTTCGACGACGAGGTCACCGACCGCGTCGACGAGCAGCTGAAGTCGTTGCAGGACGAGCAGTCTCGTCTGAACGAACTCACCTCGGGCAGCGACGCACAGCTCATGGCGATGCGGGCGGGCGAGCTGTCACCGGACCGCCGCCGCCTCGTCATGGAGCTGCTCGACGTCGTCTACCGACAGGAACAGGCCGAGCGCGGCGAGGGATGACCCGTGGCAGAACGCGATCTGCGCAGGCGGTGCCGCCGCCTGCTGAACGAACTCGACATCCAGCCACCGCTCGACGTCTCGGAGCTCTGCCGCCGGGTCGGTGACCAGCGCGGCAGGCCGATCCGGCTGATCGCCCACCCGATCCCGGTGCCCGGCCCGTACGGCGTGTGGATCGCCACCGCCAAGGCCGACTACATCCTGTACCAGCAGGAGACGTCGAAGGCGCACCAGAACCACATCATCCTGCACGAGCTGGGGCACCTGCTGGCCGGTCACACGAGCGACGAGCAGGACGACGACCTGCTCACGGGCCTCTACCCGGACCTCGCGCCGGACGCGGTGCGCAGGGCGTTGCGGCGCACCTCCTACGACTCCGAGCACGAACGCGAAGCCGAGACGGTGGCGACGATCATCCTGGAGTGGGCGTCGGTGCTCGACAAGGTGGCGCCGCGGGCCTCGGAGGGCCCCGCCCGGCGCATGTCGTCCTCGCTCGCCGACCGGCTGGGGTGGCTCTGACGTGGAGTACCTGAAGGAGACCCAGGGCATCGTCGCGTTCTCCGCGCTCGCGGTGACGCTGTACCTGCTGGTCCGCCGCCCGCGCGACCCCCGGCTGCGGTCGGTGACGGGCCTGGTCGCCGGGTGGGCCGTCGGCTACCCGTTCGGGCGAGCCGCGGCGAGCGGGCGGTGGTTCCTCGGGCTCGACCCGATGGTCTGCCAGCTCATCCAGCACGCGATGCTGCAGATCGGTGTGTACGGCCTGATCTGCTTCTTCATCTTCTCCGCGCTCGACGACGCGAGGGCGAAGCGCCAGGCGTTGCTGCAGCTCGTGCCGTTGGCGCTGTGCATCAGCGTGATGACGTGGGCGGTGCTCGCGATCCCGGACGACCTGCGCGTGGCGGCGGCCCGCGTGCCGAACTCGCTCGGCGGCGGACCGACCGGGGTCCTCGCGATCACGGTGTTCTACGCGCTGGGCAACGGGTTCCTGCTCTACGGCTTCGCCACGATGTTCGTGTGGTCGCGGCGCTACGCCCGCGGCGCCGAGCCGAGGTTGCGCCGGGGCCTGCTGATCACCTCGACCGGCCTCGCGCTGCTGGTGCCCGCCGACGCGATCTTCGTGGCGTCGAACGTCTCCCGCTACTTCGGCGAGCCGCTCCCCCGCTGGCTGCTGACCACCGCGGTGTGGTTCCTGCTGCCGGGTGTGCTGTTCTGCGTCGTCGGCGTCATCTACCCGATCGTCGCGATGCGGATCGCCGCCACGCGGCTGTGGCTGCGCCACCTGCGCGCCTATCACCGCCTGGCTCCACTGTGGAGGCTGCTGCACGAGTCGTTCCCCGAGGACGCCCTGCACCGCGTGCCGTCGCGGCGGGACGCGTTCTCGCTGCGGGGCGTGCACCGGCGCTACTACCGGCGCGTGATCGAGTGCCGCGACGGCCTGGTGCGGATCAGCCCGTACGTCGCCGAGACGCCGGAGGAGCTGCCGTTGTCCGAACGGCTGCGGGCCGGGCTGGAGACGCGCCGCACGGGTGCGGTGACCATGCGGCGGCCCATCGCGCTCGCGATCCCCGAGGACGACGGCATGGACGCGGACGTGCGGGAGCTCGAAAAGCTCGCGGTGTCCCTGCGCTGAGCTTATGGTCCCTCCGTGGACCTGCCCGTGATGCCGCCGGTGAAGCCGATGCTCGCGAAGTCCGTGCCCGAGCTGCCGCGCGGGGACGGCCTCGCCTACGAGCCCAAGTGGGACGGCTTCCGCTGCATCGTGTTCCGCGACGGTGACGAGGTCGAGCTGGGCTCGCGCAACGACAAGCCGCTCACCCGCTACTTCCCCGAGGTCGTCGAGCTGCTCAAGCGGGCGCTGCCGCCGCGGTGCGTGGTCGACGGCGAGATCGTGCTGGTCACGCCGTCCGGCCTGTCGTTCGACACGCTGCAGCTGCGGCTGCACCCCGCGGCCTCGCGCGTCCGGAAGCTGTCCGTGGAGACGCCGGCGAGCTTCGTGGCGTTCGACCTGCTGGCCCTGGGCGACGCCGACGTCGGCGGGCTCCCGCTCGCCGAACGCCGCACGATGCTCGAGGACGCCGTCACCGAGGTCCCGGGCTTCTACCTGACACCGTCCACGGCGGACCCGGACGTGGCGCGGGACTGGTTCACGCGGTTCGAGGGCGCCGGGTTCGACGGGGTGGTGGTCAAGGCCCTGGACGGCGTCTACGAGCCCGACAAGCGCGTGATGTTCAAGGTGAAGCACGAGCGGACGGCCGACTGCGTGGTCGCGGGCTACCGGCTGCACAAGGACGGCGAGTCGGTCGGGTCGCTGGTGCTCGGGCTCTACCGCGACGGCGAGCTGCACAACGTGGGCGTGGCCAGCAGCTTCACCGCGGTCCGGCGGCGGGAGCTGGTCGAGGAGCTCGCACCGCTGCGCAACCCCTCCGAGCACCCGTGGAGCACGTGGGCGACGTACGAGGGTCCCGGCATGAACAGCCGGTGGAACCCCGGCAAGCAGCTCCAGGTCGTGCTCCTGGAACCGAGCCGGGTCGCCGAGGTGCGGTACGAGCACGTGCAGGGCGGACGGTTCCGGCACACGGCGCGCCTGGTGCGGTTCCGCCCCGACAAGGAGCCCGCCGAGTGCACGTACGAGCAGCTCGAGGAGGTGCCGCCCGCTGAGCTGGACGCCCTGTTCGGCGAGGCGGAGAGGCGGCGGACAATCGAGTCGTGAAGGTGATCAGGCGGAACGGCACGCACGAGATCGAGATCCAGCGGTCGCGGTTCCTGTGCCACGTCGCCCGCGTCACCTCCGACGCGGAGGCCTCGGAGTTCTTCGCCCGCGTGCGCAAGGAGCACTGGCAGGCCACGCACAACTGCACGGCGTTCCGGACGGCGGACACGCAGCGCTCGTCCGACGACGGCGAACCCGCCGGGACCGCCGGTGTGCCGATGCTGGAGGTGCTGACGCGGCGCGACCTGGTCGACACCGCGGTCGTCGTCACCCGCTACTACGGCGGGATCAAGCTGGGCGCCGGTGGCCTGGTCCGGGCCTACGGACGGGCCGTGTCGGAGGCCATCGACTCGTTGGGCACGCTCACCCGCGAACGGCACGAGAGCGTCCTTCTGGCCGTGGAGCACGATCAGGCGGGAAAGCTGGAGAACGCGTTGCGCGCGGCCGGGTACCACGTCGCCGACACGGACTACGGTCGTGACGTCACTTTCACCGTTCTCACGAAGGACCCGGACGGTTTCGAGGTCTGGCTCGCCGCTCAGACGGGCGGTGCGGTGACCGCCATCAGGGGCGAGCCCGTGGACCTCGACGTCGCCGACTAGAACCGGGTCCTGGCCGTCCTCGACCGGATGGCGGACGCATCCGGTCGTGCGCCACCGGAAGCCCGGAGTGCCTGCTGGAAGCCCGTATGAGAACGAGCCCCGCCGGCTGGGTGCCGGCGGGGCTCGTCGGGGTGGTGCTCACGCGCAGGGAACGACGTCCGGATCAGCGCCCGCCTTGGGCACCCACCGCACGTTCGCGAACGAGGCCTGGAACGCGCCGTCCGTGTAGACGAGGAACGGCGTGTTGACGAGCTCCAGGTCCAGCCCCTTGTCGGTGAAGCAGGAGACCGGCACCTTGACGGTCGCCTTCTGCCCGATCGGCAGGTTGCGGAACGCCTGCGTGGCGTCGATCTCCGCCAGGCACGGGTACACGCAGTGCGTGCTGATGACCGTGCGGTTGGCCGGTGCCTGGTGCACGATCACGTCGAACTGGATGGCCGCGTTGGCGTTGCCGTAGCCGCGCAGGTCGCTGGGCGCGGGGCTCTGCAGGTACACCTGGGCGGGGCCGGTGCCGGTCCACGTCGTCTTGAGCGCGTCCTGCTGGACGTTGACGTCGGACTGCACGACGTTGATCTCGGCGTGCGAGGCCTGGCCGTCGGGGCCGACCGCGGTGCCGCCCCAGTTCTCCGCCGAACCGATCATGCTCTGGTACGGCGCGACGTCGGTGCGGTTGAAGATCTCCAGGTCGTCGGTCGCCGTGCCGCCGCCACCACCGGAGCACAGGGCACCGGGGCTGGTCTCGTCGAGCGTGCCGACGTTGCCGGTCTGCCAGTCGCGCAGGCCGTAGCCGAGCTGGAACAGCGGCTTCTTGGCGGGCTCACCGGGCAGCGCCGGGCAGGCCTCGGCCGGCCACGAGTAGGACAGCTTGCCGCTGAAGCCGTTGTGGCGGCCCTTGATCAGCAGGTCCGCGATGCCCTGGCCCTCGGTGCCCGGCAGCCAGGCGGCCACGAACGCGTCGGAGCGGTTGAGCTCCTTGTTCATGTGGAGCGCGCGGCCACCGACGTAGACGGTGATGACCGGCTTGCCCTTGCCCGAGACCTTGTCGAGCACGGCGAGGTCCTGCGGCTGCAGGCGGGCGGCCTCGAACGACCGCTTGCCGAGGTCGCCCACGCCCTCCGCGTACGGCGTCTCACCGATGACGGCGATGACGGCGTCGAACTGCGCCGGGTCGACGCCGTCCGCGGTCTCGGCGAACGTGACGTTGGCGGCGCCCAGGGTGTCCTGGATGCCCTTGAGGATGCTGGTGGCGTTCGGGAAGTCGGCGTTGGTGTTGCCGGTGCCCTGCCAGGACAGCGTCCAGCCACCCGTCTGGTTCGAGATGTTGTCGGCGCTCTTGCCGACCACGAGGACCTTGCTGCGCTTGGAGAGCGGCAGCACGCGCTTGTTGTTCTTCAGCAGCACGGCGGACTCGCGCACGGCCTCGCGGGCGAGTTCCTTGTGCAGCAGCGCCTTCTGCTCACCCGCGTGCTCGCGCAGCGAGGGCTTGGGGGCCTCGAACACACCGGCGCGCAGCTTGACGCGCAGGATGCGGGTGACGGCGTCGTCGATGCGGGCCATCGAGATCTCGCCGGCCTCGACCTGGGCGATCGTGTTGCTGATGAACGCCTTCCAGTCGTTCGGCACCATGATGATGTCCATGCCGGCGTTGATGGCCTGCGCACAGCTGGAGTTGGTGCAGCCGGTGACCTGGCCGATGCCGTTCCAGTCGGAGACGAGCAGGCCGTCGAAGCCCATCTTCTCCTTGAGGATGCCGGTCTGCACGTACTTGCTGCCGTGCACCTTGCCCTCGTTGATGACGTCGTTCGTCCAGCTGTTGAACGAGATCATCACCGTCTGCGCACCGGCGGCGAGGGCACCGTAGTAGCCCTGGCCGTGCACGTTGATCATCTTCTGCTCGCTGGACGGGTTGACGCCCTGGTCCTTGCCACCGATCGTGCCGCCGTCACCGAGGAAGTGCTTGGCGGTGGCGATCACGCCGTCCTCGCCGATGCGCTTCTTCGCGTTGTCCTGCAGGCCCTTGACGGCCTCGTAGCCGTAGGCGCGGGTGATCCGCGGGTCCTCGGAGAAGCCCTCGTAGGTGCGGCCCCACCGGTCGTCCTCGACGACCGCGAGCGTCGGCGCGAACGCCCAGTCCTGGCCCGTGGCCCGGATCTGCTCGGCGGTCGCGGCGCTGATGTCGCGGACCAGGCACGGGTCGTGCGCCGCGCCGAGACCGATGTTGTGCGGGAACACCGTCGAGCCGAAGACGTTGTTGTTGCCGTGCACCGCGTCGATGCCCCAGATGACGGGGATCTTGGTGCGCGACTGCTTCGAGGCCTCGAAGTAGGCGTCGGCCAGCGCGAGCCAGTCCTGCGGCGTGGCGCGCTTGTTGCCGCCGGGGAAGCTGCCGCCGCCGTTGAGCACGGAGCCGAACCCGTAGGTCTTGACGTCCTCCGCGGTGATCGCGGCGATCTCGGGCTGCGTCATCTGGCCGACCTTCTCGGCCAGCGTCATGTCTTTGAGGATCGCCTTGATGCGGGCCTCGTCCTTGCGGTCGCCCTTGAGCTGGCTCTCGACCTTCGGCCAGTCCTTCAGCGCGGGCAGGGACTTCTCGATGCGGGCGCACCCGTGCTCGGTCTTGGGCTGCCCGATGACCGTCTGCTTCGGTCCGTGCCGCTGCGCTTCCTGCGCGACAGCGGCCGAGGTCGCGCTGGCGGCGAGCGTCAGCCCCAGCACTGCGGCGAGAGTGCTTCTCCATTGCATGCCGCCGATCCTCAACGGCGTGTTACGCCCGCGTCAATGGGAACGCTCTCACGACTTTGTTCCGGAACCCTTCAGGAGCAAGTTCCCTTGTCGGGCTTGTTCGGTCGTGTGCGGTTTTGGTGGCTGGGTGCGGGGTGGGGGTGAGCGGGCACGTGTGCGGCTGGGCGGATCGGCTCGCATCGGCCGGTTCCTGTCGCAGCGGACGGTCAGCCGCTGGTCAGAGCCGTGTGGCCGGACGGCCTCGGGGAAGACCGGCTCGTCGGTTCGGCGGAAGACCATTCCGCCCGTCACCCAGTTCGTCGATGCGAACGGCGACGCCGTCCAGGGTTTCCTCCGTCAGGGCGGGAAACATGCGTGCCCGATGAGAAGACGTGGCGCGGATGAGCGACGGCCCCCGGCTCCGTGCGGAGCCGGGGGCCGTCGCGGACGTGGTCAGGCCGCGAGGGCGCGCACTCGGCGCAGGACCTCGTCGGCACCGAGGGTGCGGGCCACGGCGTGCAGGTCCGGGCTGGCCTTCGAGCCCGTCAGGGCGACGCGGATCAGCTGTGCGGCCTCGCGGATGGAGCCCGGGTAGGCGTCCGGGTTCTTCTTGTACTCCTTGGGGTTCGGCGCGAAGCCGTGCTTGGTGGCGAGTTCGCGGATCTGGCCGAACCACTCCTGGCCGTCCTCGAGGTCGGCGTAGCCGTCGGCGAAGTCGGAGGCGAAAGCGGCGATCAGGTCCGGGGACAGGCCGCCGAGGCGCTCGTCGGCGCGGTCGGAGACCAGCGGGAAGAGCGACGGGAAGAAGAAGCCGTAGGCCGTGCGGAAGTCGGACCACTTGCGGAGGTCCTTGCGCGGGTTCGCGACCTCCGGGCCCCGCTCCACCCGCAGGGCGGCGAGGGCGGCGTCGCGCTCGGTCGTGAGGACCGCGACGAGCTCCGGGTCGTAGGTCCGCGCCCACTCCGAGACGCGGGAGATGATCTCCTCGCCGGAGAGGGTGGCCACGTGGTCGGCGCAGATGTCGTCGAGCTTCACGAGGTCGACCAGGGGGCCGGCCACGCCGCACTCGGCGAGCGAGATCGGGGCCTGCAGGGCCTCGGCCAGCGGGAGCTCGGCCAGGCGGGCGTTCACCAGGCCGCGCATGTAGTACCGCACGGCCTCGGCCGGGAAGCCCGCCTCGATGAAGAACTCGACGGAGGCCTCGGGGTCCTTGCGCTTCGAGAGCTTGCGGCGGGAGCCGCCCTGCTGCTTCATCAGCGGCGCGATGTGGGCGTACTCGACGCGCTCGAAGCCCAGGGCGTCGAAGAGCTGCAGGTGGGTCGGCACCGAGGAGATCCACTCCTCGCCGCGGATCACCAGGTTCACGCGCATCAGGTGGTCGTCGACGGCGTGCGCGAAGTGGTACGTGGGCAGGCGCGGCGACTGGTCGGACGCCTTGAGGATGACGACGTCGTTGCGGTTGGCCTCGTGCTCCAGCTGGCCGCGGATCGCGTCGACGAACTTCGTGCGCTCCCCCGCCTTGCCCGGCGAGCGGAAGCGGACGACGTACGGACGGCCCGCCTCGAGCGCCTCGGCGACGTCCTCGGCCGTCTTGTCGCGCCAGATCGCCCAGCGGCCGTAGTAGCCGGTGGGGAGCTTCGTGGCCTGCTGGCGGGCGGTGATGTCCGCGAGCTCTTCCTTCGTCGCGAAGCAGAGGTACGCCTTGTCCTGGCGGAGCAGCTCGCGCACGTACGTCAGGTAGATCTGCTCGCGCTGCGACTGGTGGTACGGGCCGTACGAGCCGACGGCGTCGGCCTCGTCGGGCTCGATGCCGAAGTAGGCGAACGCCCTGGTGAACTGCTCGACGGCGCCCTCGACCTCACGCGCCTGGTCGGTGTCCTCGACGCGCACGATGTACGAGCCACCGGAGTGGGACGCGACGTCGCGGTCGATCATGCCGACGTACAGGCCGCCGATGTGCAGGAAGCCGGTCGGCGACGGGCCGAGGCGGGTGACCTTCGCGTCGTCGCCCAGGCCGCGGGGCGGGTACTGCTCCTCCCAGTGGGACGGCTCGGGCAGGTCCGAGGGGAACAGGGCGTCGACGACGGCACGGTCGAGCATCGCTGAGGGTCTCCAAAACCGGGGAAAGGAAGTCCTCCCAGGTTATCAATGCCGACGGCCGGGGAAAGCCACTGGGCATGAAGGCAGTCACTTGGCACGGCAAACGAGACGTCCGGGTCGACAGCGTGCCCGACCCGATCCTCAAGGAGCCCGAGGACGTCATCGTGAAGATCACGTCCAGCGGCATCTGCGGGTCCGACCTGCACCTCTACGAGGTCCTCGGCCCGTTCCTGACCGAGGGCGACATCCTCGGTCACGAGCCGATGGGCATCGTCGAGGAGGTCGGGCCGCAGGTCACCGACGTCAAGCCCGGCGACCGGGTGGTCATCCCGTTCAACGTCTCCTGCAACACGTGCGCGATGTGCACGGACGGCCTGCAGAGCCAGTGCGAGACGACGCAGGTGCGCGAGCACGGCTCGGGAGCCGCCCTGTTCGGCTACACGAAGCTCTACGGCCAGGTCCCCGGCGGGCAGGCGGAGTACCTGCGGGTCCCGTTCGGCAACACGCTGCCGATCAAGGTGCCCGAGGGCCCGCCGGACGACAGGTTCGTCTACCTCAGCGACGTGCTGCCCACGGCGTGGCAGGCGGTCGAGTACGCGGACGTCCGCCCCGGGTCGACGGTCGCCGTCCTCGGTCTCGGCCCGATCGGCGACATGGCCTGCCGGGTCGCGCGGCACCGCGACGCGCGCGTCATCGGCATCGACCTCGTCCCCGAGCGCCTCGCCCGCGCGAAGGCCCGCGGCATCGAGACGGTCGACCTGCGCGGCGCCGGCAAGCGCCTCACCGAGGTCGTCCGGGACCTCACGAAGGGCCGCGGACCCGACGCCGTGATCGACGCGGTCGGCATGGAGGCCCACGGCGCGCCCGCGGCCAAGATGGCGCAGCAGCTCACGGGCCTGCTGCCGGACGCGGTGGCGCAGCGGTTCATGAAGGAGGCCGGCATCGACCGCCTCAGGGCCCTCTACAGCGCGATCGACATGGTGCGCCGCGGCGGCACGATCTCGATCGTGGGCGTCTACGGCGGCATGGCGGACCCGATGCCGATGCTGACCATGTTCGACAAGCAGATCCAGCTGCGCATGGGCCAGGCCAACGTGTGGCGCTGGGTGCCGGAGATCCTGCCCCTGCTCACCGACGAAGATCCGCTGGGCGTGGACGACTTCGCGACGCACCGCCTGCCGCTCGAAGACGCCCCGAAGGCGTACGAGACCTTCCAGAAGAAGAACGACGGCATGGTCAAAGTGCTGCTCAAACCTTGATCGGCATATCCTGCCCCGCATGGCCAAGTACCTGGACGTCCACCCGGTCAACCCGCAGAAGCGCGCCATCGACCAGGCCGTGCGGATCCTGCGGGAGGACGGCCTGATCGCGTACCCGACGGACTCCTGCTACGCGCTCGGCTGCCGCCTGGGCAACAAGGACGGCATCGACCGCATCCGGGAGATCCGCAAGCTCGACGACAAGCACCACTTCACGCTGATGTGCGAGAACTTCGCGCAGCTCGGCCAGTTCGTGGTGGTGGACAACGCCGTGTTCCGCGCGGTCAAGGCCTCCACGCCCGGCAACTACACGTTCATCCTGCCCGCGACGAAGGAGGTGCCGCGCCGCATGATGCACCCGAAGAAGAAGACGGTGGGCGCGCGCATCCCCGACCACGCCGTGACGCGGGCTCTGCTCGAGGCGATGGGCGAGCCGCTGCTCACGTCCACCCTGCTGCTGCCCGACGAGGCGGAGCCGCTCGTGCAGGGCTGGGAGATCAAGGAACGGCTCGACCACGTGGTGGACGCGGTGATCGACTCCGGGGAGTGCGGCACCACGCCCACCACGGTGGTGGACTTCTCGAGCGGTGAGGCCGAGATCATCCGCTACGGCGCGGGCGACCCGGACCGCTTCGAGTAGCGGGGTCGTGCGAGAGGACGGTGGCGGCCTCGGCCGCCACCGTTCCCTGTGGACGGAGCCGCGACTACGACACGACGAGCGCGTAGTCCGCGTCCGTCGCCGCCGTCTCCACGTGACCGTCCACGTTGACCGCGGTCGCGATGACCTCGACGGTCCACGTGCCCGCCGCGGCCGTCTGGACCAGCACGTTCTCCACGGTGTCGACGGTGTTCGCGGAGCCGCCGGGCGTGGACCAGTTGCCGGCCAGCAGGCCGTTGTTGCCCCAGTAGACGGTGCCGTTCGGGGCGGTGACCTTGAGCGTCAGGTCGTTGACGGTCGCCTTGGCGGCGGTCGGCGAGCCGGCCGGGTCGGTGTAGGCGAGCGTGGCGCGCAGCGGCGTCTGGCCGTTGGACGTCACCGTGTACTTGCGCGTCTGGCCGGTGGTGACGAGGTCGGTCTCGTTCACGAGCACCGGCAGCTTCCAGCCGCCCGCCTTGGCGCGGTCGTGCAGGTTGCGGACGGACGCGGTGCCCCAGCCCTGGTGCGTGCGGGTCTGGTCGTGCGTGGTGCCGGTGAACGCGTGCTGGTCCGCGGTGTTGATCAGCAGCGCCTTGGCGGTCGCGGCGTGGGGGCGCGCGGCGAAGACGTCGCGGCCCTTGCCGGGGCCGCCGTCGAACACGCCGTCGGCCCACATCTGGAACAGCAGACCGGCGTTGCCGCAGGTGATCGGCGTGGCGCCGGAGGTGCCGCCGAACGACGTGGTGTAGGCGGTGTCGCTGGTGGACGTCGTGGTGTCGATGCGGTCGTAGAAGTTCGACAGCTCCGGCTTGATGCGGCCGTCGGCGGCGGGGCCGATCGACGCTCCGCCGTTCCACCTGTCATCGGTCCGCGAGGCGGTGTTGTAGTGGTAGTGGCCGCCGACCGACAGCACGTTCTTCGCCCACGCCTGCGGGCGCGAGCTGCGGGTGCCCGCGTTGCTCTGCGACTGGCAGACCAGGATGTCGTGGTCGAACACGATCCGGTCCATCTGCTGCGAGATCGAGTTGTACGACGTGGTCAGCGCGTCGCCCCAGCTGTTGCTCTGGAACACCGCGCGGTACTGGCCGGCCGGGTCGACGAGCTGCCGGGTGTGGGCGTAGCGGTCACCGGAGCCGTAGATCGCGAAGATGCCCTGCGCCTCGGGCAGCAGGCCGCGGTGCGCGGCCGAGACGCCGGACGCGAAGATCTGCCCGTACGTCGACGTGCCGTGCGAGGTGCTGGTGGAGTTGCCGGTGTGCATCAGCGGCGGCCGCGCGCGGAACTCCTGGTGAGTGGTGCGCAGGCCACCGTCCATCACCTCGCCCCGCACGCCCTTGCCCCGGTAGCCGCCCACGCTCTCGACGTGGTCGGCACCGGAGGACTCCCGCGAGATCGCCATGTCGGTCTGCGGCGCCGACACGGGGTCGATCGCGATCACGGCGGGGAGCTTCGCGAGCTCCGCGGCCTGGCCCGCGTCGAGCGTCGCCATGAGGTGCTCGCGGCTGGCGGAGATGGAGTTCACCTTGCCGCCCAGCGACTTCACCCTGTCGGCGACGGCCCTCTGGTCGCGCTCGTCCGGCTCGACCAGCGTGATCAGGTAGTCCGACGAGCCGCCCAGGGCCGTGATCCGCGGCTGGGCCTGGAACGGCTTCACCTCCCGCACGTAGCTCAACCGGGCGACGCGAGCGGTGGTCGTCATGCGGGCGAGGTAGGTGCCGTCCTGGACGAACGCGCCGAGCCGCACGCCGAGGCCTTCGAGCTGGTGGCGCTGGGCGTCGGACAGGGTGGCGCGGAACTGCAGCAGGTAAGCGCTCTCAGCGGGGGCCGCCACGGCGGGAACGCCGCTGATCAGCGCTAACGCCGACACGACTGACAAGATTGTGCGCAGCACGAATACAACCTCCATCGGCAGGGATGGCGGTGACCGGAGGAAGTCACTGCCCGTGACCAGCACGTTACCGCGAAACAGCTGGTCAGGACATCAGTCGTTCGGCGGTGATCATCTAGCGGGACGGCTGCGAGAATCCTTTCGGCCGCCGGAATTCGCGTTCACCCGGATGGCGCACCCGGAGTAACGTCCGATCAGGTAAGCCCGACATGCCCGGCAAAGCATTTCCGCGCGGAGGACGGATGCCTGTCTCACCTGACCAGCTCATGGAAGAACTGCGCACCCTGTGCCGGGGGCGCGGTGTGCAGACCCCCGGCGTCGACTTCCACGTCGGACCGGCGCTGCGCCAGGTGTGCGGCATCGTCGAGACCGACGGCGCGGAAGCCGTGCGGACGAGATTGCGCGACTGGGTCGTGAACGCGGTGCGCGGTTTTCCGGCCGAGGTCCGCAACGCCGTTCTGGCACCTCTCGGACTGCACGACGAAGCGCAGTTCCGGTTCCTCAACGAACGCATCGAATGGCTTGCGCGGCAACAGGACCGCGGCGCGCGCACGGTGCGCAGGAGGATGGATGCCGGGCTGCAGCGCCTGGTGGAGGTGGCGCTGCAGCCGGCCCCTTCGACGACGCACCTGACGCCGTCGGAACTGTGGCACGTCAAGGAGTTCGACGCGCTGTTGAAGCTGGACGGCCCGACGCCCGCGTGCACCGAGCGCCGGACCGTCGTGGCGGACACCGATGGTGTCAACGAGATCGCGTGGTCGATCACGATCCCCTCTCCCACGCCCGACGGCGCTCCAGGTGACCTGGACGTGGAGGTCTTGCACGGGGTGGAGCTGATCGGCCACGAACGTCCGTCCCCACGGCGTTTCCTGATGAAGCTGCGGTTGCCCCGACCCCTCAACGCGGGACAAACGCACCAGTTCGCACTCGAGGTGCGGGTGCCACGAGGACAGTCCATGCGTCCGACCTACGTGTTCTGGCCGGAGCGGATGTGCGAGTCGTTCCGGTTGCGCGTGCGCTTCGACCGGGGCGAGCTCCCGGCATCGGTGTGGCGCGTCGAGGAAGCCCTCGCGCGCGACACCGATGACCTGACGCCTTGGCCGCACACGCTGCCGCTGGACGAGATCGGTGAGATCGACGTGCAGTTCCCACACCCTCGTCAGGGCCGCGGCTACGGCGTGCAGTGGACGCCACGCGGATAGCCGGAGACGGTCAGATCATCTCGGTGCAGAAGTGCGGTTCCACGGCTGACACCTCCCTCCGATGGCCAGGGAGAACCGCAGTCCGATGTCGAGTCAGATCACCGCCGCGATGAAGACACTGCCGGCCATGAATCCCACGAAAAGGCAGATCGTGGCAACTTTCACGACGGTGGCGAGTGAGCAGATCATTCTCATCGAGAAATTCACCTCCTCATTCTGACTGGCTTATCGGGCTGATGTTCCCGCCGATGCACCAAGAGTGGCTTTCCGCCAGTCGAATGAGAACGGGTTTCCTGTTTCCTGCACAACGAGGAAACCCCGGAAACGCTATTTCTGAGCAGTGCGGCGCAGCGCCATCACGAGCAGCGCGTGCGCACTGCCGGCGTGCGGGAGCATGCCCTGCCGGACCAGGTCGAGAGCGTGGCAGAACGGCATCGTCCGCACCCGCAGGTCGGCCTCGCCGGGCTCCAGCGACGGCTCCCCCTGCGTGAGGTCCGTGGCCAGGAAGATGTGGTCGACGTGGTTGCTGAGGCTGTCGGCCCCGTGGATCTGCCCGAGCCGCTCCCACTTGGCCGCGCGCAGGCCGGTCTCCTCGGCGAGCTCGCGCCGTGCCGCGGCCAGCGGGTCGTCGTCCGCCTCGTCGACCGCGCCCCCGGGCAGGCGCCACTCGGTGCCGCCGTGCGTGTAGATCCACTGGCGGGTCAGCACGACGTGGTCGTCGTCCTGGATCGCGAGGACCGTGACCGATCCCGGCGCCACCACGTGCGTGTACGTGCCGTGCCCGCCGTCGGGTCTGACGACGCTGTCGGAGCGAACCTCGAACCACTGCGACCGGTGGACCACGTTGGTCGCCAAGCGCTGCCAGACCATCACCACACCAGCCGCCTCGTCGGACCGCGTCATCACCATGACTCACATGGAACCACCGGCAACCGCTCCGATTGCTCCCAGTTGATCGTCAATCAACGGCCAAAAAATGGACATTGCGCATTCGGGTGTTTGACGGCCCCCACACTTCGGGCGGAGGGGGTGAAGCCGTTGTCGCCCACGTTCGCCCAGGAGGTTCGCCGCCTGCGCAACGAGCGCGGGTACTCACTGAGCCAGATGACCGGCCTCGTACCGTACAGCAAGGGACACCTCAGCAAGATCGAACGCGGCCATGTTCACCCGAATCCCGAAATGGCGAAGCTGTTCGACGCGGCCCTCGAGGCCGGCGGCCGTCTGATCGAACTGGCCGACGCCCCGGCCCGGCCGGTCCAGAGCGACCACAGCACCTTGCTGACCTTCGACTCGATGTTCGACCACCACCGCGCCCTCGGCCACCGCCTGAGCCCCGAGCTGGTCCTGGCGAGCCTGCGTCCCCAGGTGGAGGCCCTGAGCGCCCTCGCCCGCTCCGCCGACGACCCGGCCCTCGGCCGGGGCCTGTGGCTGCTGGCGGCGAAGTACGCGGAATACGCGGGCTGGATGGAACAGGAACGCGGCGACGACGCCTCCGCGGCGGAACTCACAAAACTCGCCGTGCACTACGCGCACAAAGGCGGCGACTCGGAACTGGAGACCTACGCCTACGTACGGGCCTCGGAATTCGCCCTCTACCGGGGCGACGCCCACGCCACCGTCCGCTACGCGCGCAAAGCGGCCAAATCCCGTTCCACCGCCGTGAAAGCGGTCGCAGCCCAGCGCGAAGCCCAGGGATTCGCCCTCGCCGGAGTCGCCGACCGCTGCCAGGAAGCCCTGGACCGGGCAGCGGAACTGCAGCGAACCGTCAGCGAATCGCCCTACGGCACAACCAGCCTCGTCGACCAGGTGGCCATCGCCCGCGCCTGGTCGTTCCACGACCTGGGCCGGCACGCCGAAGCGGCGGCCATCCTCGACGCCCACATGCCGCTGATCGCGCCCGACGCCCTGCGCGCCCGGACCCGCTTCGGCCTGCGCCGCGCCCTGGCCCACGCCGAGGCGGGCGATGTGGACCACGCCTGCTCGCTGGTCGTCGAACTGCTGGACGACATCCGGCAGGTGCGGTCCGCCACCGTCCACATCGACCTGACGGCGTTCAGCAGGTTGTTGTCCCGCTTGCGTCCCGCGGCGGGGCGCGAGGTCGCCGGCGAGATCAGCGAGATCCTCTTCGCCTAGGCGCGCAGGTCCGGCTCGCGCCTACGCCGTCGGCTCGGGCCGCTCGGGCAGCCTCTGGTGCCGTTCCGGGAAGGCGGGAACGGCGATCTTCGCCCACGCGAGTAGGAACAGGATCGCGAAAACGAACGTGCACAACCAGCCGAGGAAGACCTGAGGTCGTTCGTCCGGCTGCACCTGCGACCGCCGCTGGGTGTGGGCGGCGTACTCCTCGCCGATGTCCGACGGGCCGAGCCAGCCCGTCACGGTCGACGTGCTCGTCGTGCCGCTCTTGGCCCGCAGCTCGACCCGGCACTCGTGGTAGAAGCCGAAGCCCCGCAGGGCCACGGGCCCCTGGCGTTCGCAGGACCTGGCCACCGCGACCAGCGTGGCGTTCGACAGGTCGCCGGGTGCGGCCTTGTCCCAGAAGAAGTTGAAGATCGTGGCGCCGAGCAGGTAGCCGAGGAACGGGACGAGCAGAAAGGCGAACACGCGGTGCAGAACCTTCATGAGCCCAGTGCTTCCTTCTCCACGGGGTGAGCCGTACAGGGTGATCGGCCGACGGCGACGCCACCGGTGTCCTAATTAGACCGCGGTCCGCCGCCCTTCCTGCTCCAGCGCCTCCGCCATCTCCACCCACGCCTCGGCGCACCCGCGGGCCATGTCCGCCACCAGCTCCCGGCAGTGCGAGGGCACCCCGGACACCACGGCGGCCCACTCCCCCGACGACACCGCGTGCGCCTCC
Source organism: Lentzea jiangxiensis (assembly GCF_900104175.1). Classification (GTDB taxonomy): domain Bacteria; phylum Actinomycetota; class Actinomycetes; order Mycobacteriales; family Pseudonocardiaceae; genus Lentzea; species Lentzea jiangxiensis. Next base: position 45,694 of record NZ_FNIX01000005.1, on the reverse strand, counting down.
AGCCACCGCAGCACCAGCCGCCCGTGCTCGTTGAAGCGCAGCGAGGGGTCCCGGCGCAGGATCGGCAGGGTGGCCCCGGGATCCCGGACCTCGGTCCGTCCCGCGGGCAGCACCGCCTCGGCCCGTTCGGCGGCCCGCATCCGCTCCGGCACGGGATCCAGCCCGGCGCTCAACCGCCGCCGGACGTCACGCACGGTTCCCGGCGACACCCCGGCCGCACGGGCGATGTCCCGCAACGACGCGTCGGGCCGTTCGGCGACGAGCCGCCCGGCCAGGCGGCGACCGGCGGCGGAGTTCACGGGCCGCGACTTGCCGTCCCTGCCCACCCGGACGGCGGCCTGGCCACCGACGGCCCGGCGCAGGACGCCGACCGACTTGGCGGCCAGGCCGGTGACGGCGGCGATCGCGCGGTCCGACCACTGCGGGTGCGAGCGCAGCAGGCGCCGGGCGGCGGCCTCGCGGTCGGCGGTGGAGAGCGTCGCCAGGTTCAGCGACACGGAGAGCCCGAACAGGTCCTCCACGGGGCCGTCGACGTACTCGACCTCGACGGAGCGGCAGCCGCGCAGGACGGCGGCCTTCAGGCGGTGGGTTCCGTCGACGACCTTCATCGTCGAGCGGTGCACCACTATCGGTGGCAGGTGGGCGCCGGACGACGCCAGCGAACGGATGAAGTCATCGTTGTGGCCACGAGTCCGCGGCGAGTCCGCGGGTCGCAGCGCCGTGATGTCGACGAGCATGCGAAACCAAGCCCCCCAGGCTGATTCGGCCCTCGGAACCCCCAGGTGCCCGAGAACTACCCGGGCAGGTTAGCCAGTTGTTCAACGGGAGCGCCACTCGATCGCGGGACAAACGTCCATCACCATGCGCAACCCCGCGGCGCGGGTGCGCTCGTACGCCTCGTCGTCCACCACGCCGAGCTGGAACCAGACGGCCTTCGCGCCGATGGAAACGGCCTCGTCGGCGAACTGGCCGGCGTCCTGCGAGCGGCGGAACACGTCCACCACGTCGACCTCGAACGGGATCTCGGCCAGGGACGCGTAGCCCTGCTCGCCGTGCACGGTCTCGGCCGACGGGTGCACCGGCACGATCTTCTTGCCGCGTTGCTGCAGGAAGCGGGCCACGCCGTGGGCGGCGCGGGACGGGTTGTCCGAGAGCCCCACGATGGCCCAGACCTGGCAGTTCTCGAGGATCCAGTCGACGTCTTCGCGCATACCTCCCACACTAACCCTGTGACTCCGGTCACATATCCGGTCAGCCGGTCGAAACGGCCGGGCCGCCGATCGACGTGTGGGTGGAAACGCACCGGACGCACCAGGCAGAGGAGATCGAGATGCGGTTCATGGTCATCGTCAAGGCCACCCCGGAGACCGAGGCCGGCGTGATGCCGACGACCGAGGAGCTCGCCGCGATGGGCGACTTCAACGAGGAGCTCGTCAAGGCCGGCGTGATGCTCGCGGGCGACGGCCTCTACCCCAGTTCGAAGGGCGCGCGGGTCGCGTTCGACGGCAAGGGGGCGACGACGGTCGTCGACGGGCCGTTCACCGAGAGCAAGGAGCTGATCGCGGGCTTCTGGATCTGGGAGCTGCCGAGCCTGCAGGACGCCGTCGAGTGGCTCAAGAAGGCCCCGTTCGTCAACGGAGAGGTCGAGATCCGCCAGGTCCACGGCGAGGAGGCGTTCGGCGAGGCGCTCACGCCGGAGCTCAAGGCCCAGGAGGACCGCCTGCGCGAGCAGATCTCCGCCCAGAACCAGTAGGTCCGGACCAAGCGGCTCCGGACCCCGCTGGTCCCGGCTCAGCGGCCCCGGCGGGGTTTCCCGCGCTTGGCCTGCTGCTTCTGCTTGGGCGCGGGCGCGGCACCCCGCCGCTGCTGCCCGGCCGGCTGCCGGGGAGCCTGCTTCTGCTTGCCGGCGGGCTCCGGCGCCGGTCCGCGGGTGCTGTTGACCGTGCGGCCGCGCACGATGCCGATCAGGTGCTCGACCAGCTCGGGGTTCTCGTCGCGGATCGGGAACGACAGCGCGACGCGGGACTGCGGCGCGTCCGTCAGCGGCACGTGCTTCAGGTCCTTGCGGTGGTGCAGGCGCGCCAGCGACTGCGGCACGACCAGCAGCCCCACGCCCGCCGCGACGACCTCGACCGCGACAGCGGTGGTCTCCGGTCGTTCCACCGGCGCCTGCCCGGGCACCGCGTCCCACTCGAGCGTGTCGTCGAGCGGCTGCCACAGCACGTGCTCCGCGAGGTCCACAAGAGACAGCTCGTCGGCGGCCGCGAACTCGTGGTCCTTCGGGAACACGACGACGGTCGTCTCGGTGTAGAGCGGGATCGCGTGCAGGTCCACCCGGTCGCCGGGGAGCCTGAGCAGCGCGGCGTCGGCCTCGCCCGCCCGCACCCTGCCCGCGGCCTCGGCGGCGGTCACCTGGACGAGGGTCAGCTCGGTCTCCGGCAGGCGGTCCTGCCAGACCCGTGCCCACTTGCCCGGCGTCACGCCTGGGACGTACGCGAGCGTGAACGATCCGGTCACGTGCTGAGGCTACCGGACGAGCCCGTTACCCTTTCCGCATGAAGTCGCAGCAGACCATGAAGCCCGCCACCGCCGCCAAGAAGCTCGGCGTGTACCTCGAGGCGACGCCCGGGGAGTTCCAGGCGGGTGTCGTGTCGCGCGACGAGCTGAACGAACTGCAGGCGAACCCGCCGCAGTGGCTGGTGGACCTGCGCCGCAACGGCCCGCACCCCAAACAGCTCATCGCGCAGAAGCTGGGCATCTCGACGTCGGGCCTCGTGCGCGCGGGCATCACCGAGGCGCTGACCACCGACCAGATCAACGCGCTCAAGGACGAGAACCCGGAGTGGCTGGTGCGCGAGCGCGCCACCTACAAGGAGTTCAAGGCCGAGGAGGCCCGCCTCGCGGAGAAGGCGCGTCTCGAGGAGCAGGAGAGCTGACCGACCGCCTGCCCCACTAGCCGAGCACGTACGGGATCCGCCGCTCCCCCAGTTCGGCGCGTTCCGCGGCGGTCGCGGCGCGCCGGCCCGTTCCCACCAGCAGCACGTCCACGTCGGACCACGTCGCGGGGAACGCCCCGGCGAGGTGTTCGAGCACCTCGCGGCACCTGGCGAGCGCCTCGGCGGGCGGTCCGGGAACGTGCGGCAGGTGCGCGACCAGGTCGAGGTGGTGCAGCGTCCACTCCCAGACGTAGGCGTTCAGGTAGCCGGCCGTGCAGAGCACCATGTCCCGGGTGCTCACCTTGAGCGTCGGGTCGGCGAGGCCGGCCGCGCGCAACGCCGCCTGTCCCACGTCGTCGACGTGGTGCTTCAGCATCCACGGCTCGCCGTACGCGGCGGCGAGCCGCACGGTCAGCGCGGCCAGCGGGTCGTCGGCAGCGGGTTCGTGAGCGACCTCCCAATACGTCACCTCGTCGTGCGTCACGGGGTCCGCGGTGGGCGTCACCAGCGTGATCAGCACGTCCTGGGCGTCGATCACGAGGTGGCACACCAGGTCGCGCACCAGCCAGCCGTCGCACCCGGACGGGCGGGCGAAGTCGTCGTCGCCGAGGTCGCGCACCGCTGCGAGGAGCGCCCCCAGCGCTCGCGAAAAGAGATCCACACCGGCAAACTACCCACGCCCGACCGGTGCAAGCGCCGTTTGCGCTGAGGAAACGCCTCGCAACGGTTAGGTTGGGGGCATGGGCAAGTCCCCGGCTGTGGAGCTCGAGGTGGAGGACCGCGTCGTGCGGATCTCCAACCCCGACCGCGTCTACTTCCCCGCTCGCGGCGAGACGAAGCTGGACCTCGCGAACTACTACCTGTCCGTCGGCGACGGCATCGTCCGCGCCCTGAGGGAACGGCCGTGCATGCTGCACCGCTTCCCCGAGGGCGTCACGGGCGAGAAGGTGCACCAGAAGAGGCTCCCGAACGGCGCCCCGCCGTGGGTGCGGACCGTGCGCGTGCACTTCCCGCGCTACAACCGCCACGCCGACGAGCTCCGCGTCACGCACCTCGCCGACGTGATCTGGGCCGTGCAGATGTCCACTGTGGAGTTCCACCCGTGGAACTCGCGCGCGGCGGACACGGAGAAGCCCGACGAGTGGCGCATCGACCTCGACCCCGGACCCACGTGCACGTTCGACCGCGTGCGCAGGGTCGCGGGCGTCGTGCGGGAGGTGCTGGCGGAGCTGGGGGCCGTCGGGTTCCCGAAGACGTCCGGGTCGAAGGGCCTGCACGTCTACGTGCGGATCAAGCCGGACTTCGGTTTCCAGGACGTGCGCAAGGCCGCGCTGGCGTTCGCGCACGAGGTCGAACGCCGCGCGCCGGACGACGTGGAGACCACGTGGTGGCGCAAGGACCGCGACCCGGCGCTGGTGTTCGTGGACTACAACCAGAACACGCGTGACCGCACGATCGCGAGCGCGTACTCGGTGCGCGGCCACCCCGAGGCGACGGTGTCGACGCCGATCCGCTGGGACGAGATCCCGGACGTCGACCCGCGCGACTTCACGATCGCCACCGTGCCGAAGCGCTTCGCCGAGCTCGGCGACCTGCACGCCGGCATCGACGACGCGGCGTGGTCGATCGAGCCGCTGCTGGAGTGGGCCGCCCGCGACGAACTCGAGGTTCCCGATGAGCACTAGCCCCCTGAAGTTCTCGTCGCTCGACCAGCCGCTCTTCGGCGACCTGCTCAAGGGCGACCTGGTGGAGTACCTGGACTTCGTCGCCGACAGGTTCGTGCCGGTGCTCGCCGGCCGGCAGCTGTCGGTGTGGCGGGTCCTGCGCGGGCAGGACCCGTTCATGCAGAAGAACGTCCCCAAGTACACGCCGGCCTACGTGCGGACCGTCGAGGTCTGGGCGGAGGCGTCGCACCGCAAGATCCGCTACGCCGTGTGCGACGACGAGCAAACCCTGATGTGGTTCGCGAACCAGCGCGCCGTCGAGTACCACGTGCCGCTCTACCTCGGCGACCACTTCGGCGACGACCACCACCAGACCCACATGGTGCTCGACGTGGACCCGCCCGAAGGCGCCGGCTTCGACGTCGTGGTGTCGTCGGCCCTGCTGATCCGGGAGGCGTTGGCGGCCGCCGGGCTGGAGGGCCTGGTGAAGACCAGCGGCGCCAAGGGCGTGCACATCTTCGTGCCGCTGGAGGAGCACTCCCCCGACGACGTGGCCGCCGCGACCCGTGCGGTGGCTGCCCGGGCGGAGAAGCTGGACCCGGACCTCGCGACCACGGCTTACATCCGTGCCGAGCGGGGCGGGAAGGTGTTCCTCGACTCGACGCGCGCCTGGGGTGCCACCGTGGTGGCCGCTTACAGCCCGCGGTTGCGTGAAGGGCTGCCCATCTCGTTCCCGGTGCCTTGGGAGTCGTTGCGGGACGTCACGCCTGCTGATTTCACCGTCCGGTCCCGGTTCGAGGAAGATCCCTGGCGTGAGCTGATGCCCGGGGCGCAGCGGTTGCCCGCGGATCTGATCGCTGAGGGGCACACGATTCCGGTGGCCCGGGTCGTGGCCATGCACGAGGGGAAGCGGCGGAAGCGGGAGCGCGAGGGGCAGGAGTAGGGGTGGCTCGGCGTCGCGCGGGTGGGGCTGCGCCGGGGTGCATGACCACGCGTAATGGCGGCCGTGCGCGCGATGGCGGCCGTGCGCGCGATGCCCGCCGTGCGCGCAGCGGTGGCCGTGTGCGCGACGCCTACCTTCTGCTCCACCCGAGCTGTGCGCGCGACGCCGACCCACGACAGCCCCCGCCCAGCCAGCACCTCACTCAGCGGCCACGCGCGAAGTAGGCGATCACCGCCGCCGCCAGAGGCAGCGTCACGTGCGCCACGCTGACGAACGTCGGCTCCGAAGCGGACACGAAGTCGTTGGCCCGCACCACCAGCCCAGCCGCTACAGCAGCACACGCGGCGAACCTGGCCACCCCACCCGTCAGGACCACGACCAGCGGAACCACCACCAGTCCCGCCAGGCTTGCGTGCGTGATGTACGACGGCACCTCGGCCGACAGCATCAACAGCGCGTCCAGGAGCAAAAGCCCCGGCGCGACACCTCCCGGCCACGCCCGGTCGCGCCACAGGCGGAACACCGCGAGACACGTCAGAGCCACCGCCAGCACGACGAGGGCCACGTCCACGGCGTCGCCGTTGATCGACACGAGATCCGATGCCGACGTCGCCACCACGTAGACGCCGACCGCACCGAGCCCGCCCCCGGCGACCCCGAGCCACCACGGCGACGCGGCGCAGGCGACGGCCGGCACCACCGCGGCCAGGCCGAAGGCGATCGACGTGGAGGCCTCGGTGCCGCCGAGCAGTCCGGTCGCGCCGGCCAGCAGGCCGAGGGCGGCGCCGGGTAGCCACGGGTGGTCGCGGCACGTCATCGCGAACACCGCCGCGACCAGCGCCCACGGCCACACCGCGGCGAACACGAAGGTGTGCGGGCTGGAGTCGGCCAGGGTGCCGAGGACGCCTCCTGGCACCACCGCCAGGCCGATGACCAGCAGCACCAGGGCGAGGCCCGCACCGAGGCGCGGCAGCACGGCGAGAAGCTGTCCGGCAGCAGGAGCGGCGGGCGCTTCCCGTGCGGCGACCGGTTCCGGTGTGCTGGTGCGGGAGGGCGGTGGTGACGCGACGGGCAGAGGCGGCACGGGCGAAGGTGCGACCGGCCTCGGCTTCTCGGACGGCGGGCGGGGTGCCGCGGGTTTCCGCGGCTTCTCCCCCAGTGCCTCGGCCGCGGCGGCCGCCACCATCCGGCTGTCGTCCTCCGTCAGCCGCCGCAGCGCCAGGCGCGCGGCCAGCACGCGGCCCTCGTGCGCCACCGAGAGCATCCGCCGCAGTTCCGGCACGGCACCCGCGCGCACGCCCGGCAGTGCGTGGTCGAGGGCGTCCTGCAGTTCGGCGGGGAGGGCGGCGGGGACCGAGACCGGGCGGGCGCGGCGGGCTATGCGCAGGTCGCCGCGGACGTCGAGCATCCACTTGCCCGGGGTCTGGTGCGGGGTCACGCGGCGGACGCGGTCGTAGACGTACTCGTAGAGCTCGTCGAGGCCCACGTGGCCGTCGTTGTCGCGGTCGGCGTCACCGGACTCCAGGCCCTCGACCAGGGCCGCGGTGAACACGGACGGTTCGCCCTCGGAGGTGTCTGCGACGGTGGCGCCCTCGAAGGCGTACTCCATGGACGACGAGGCGGTGATGACGGCTCGGCCGCGGCCTCCGAAGTGTTCTTCGAGGCTCACCGCTCCGCCCGCCCTGGCGACCATGCCACGGCCGAACGCGCCGGAGTAGCAGCAGTCCAGCAGGAGCACGATGCGGCGGGAACGGGAGCGGTTCATGCGGCGGGCCACGAAGTCCGCGGCCACGGCGGTGCCCGCCAGGCGGGCGAGCTTGGTGCTGGAGGTGGCGAAGTGCAGCTCGCCGGCCTCGTCCTTCACGCCGTGGCCGGAGAAGTGCAGGACCAGCAGGTCGTCGGGCTCGCGGTCGGCGAAGAAGTCGTCCACGGCCTCGGTGATCTCCGAGGCCGTGGAGTTGATCAGGGTGCGCACGTGGAAGCCGCCCACGCTCGGGTCGGCCAGCACCTCGCCCAGGCGTGCGGCGTCGTGGGCGGGCGCGCGCAGCGAGGACAGGCCCGGGTCGGCGAACTCGTAGCTCGCGATGATCAGCGCGTAGCGGTGCAGGTGGCGGCCGAGCCACGCGGAGCGGCGCGCCAGCTCCTCCTCGGTGGGCGCGCCGGTGAGCTCCAGCGCGTCGCCGTCGGCCTCCACGGTCACCGAACGTTCGCGGCGCTGGCCGAGCCACGACGACACCGCGTTGATCAGCGCCGCCAGGACCGTGGACTGGGAGACGGTGGTGAGCAGCGTGCCGAGCTCGTTCCAGTCGACGGCCTTGGAACCCTCGGGAGCCTCGTCGGCGGCTCCGGGAACGGGTGCGAAGTCCTGGAGCTCCGACCGCAGGAAGGCGGTGAGCTGCTCGATGCGCTCGTCGTCGGCGCCGTCTTCGTGGACGCGCAGTGTGACATCTGTCATAACGGCCTCCTATAGGAGGAGGTCGCTCGTCAGGGGTGGAACATTACGACGGGTCGGAACCCCGGAACGCCGCCCACCACAGGCCCAGCGCGGCGGCGACCACCGTCGCGGTGATCCAGCCGAGGAACCCGCTGCCGTCGACGTACGCCCAGAACAGGCCGACGAACGGCGCGGGCACGATGAACACGGCGTCGACGCGCAGCTGCGCGAGCAGGCCGCGCGGCGCCCGCGTCTCCGGGTCGGGCCGCGCGGGGTTGTCGAGACGGCGGCCGCGCGGGTGCTTCGTCACCGGGCGGCCGGACGGGTAGAGCGTCACCCCGCCGGCCACGGCGACCCGGCCGCCGCGCAGCTCCACCGACACCGGCGACGGCAGCGTCACGAGCACCGGGTCGTAGTAGACGGGCAGCCAGCGTTCGACCGGCCCGTCGATCTCCAGCCACGACCGCACCATCAGGCCCGACCGCAGCCGGATCCGCCGCACCGACGCGGTGACGGGCCTGGCACGAGCGGCCCGCGCCGACAGCACGACCCGCACCGCGCCCGCGAACAGCACCAGCAGCACCACCGCGACGGCGAACGTCACGCCGCCCAGCGCCCTGTCGGTCTCCACCAGCACGTCCGCGCCGGGGACCACCGCGCGGGAGGGGTTCGCCGGGTCGAACGCCACCTGCGTCTGCCTCCCGACGATCCGGTGACCGTTCTCGTGGGCGACCCGGGCGGTCTCGGACGGCCAGCGCACCTCGACCGCACCGTCCGAAAAGGACACGACCTCGCCGACCTCGCGGGCGGTGAGGGACGACAGGAGCGCGCGATCCTCCGAATAGGACAGCCACGAGAGCACGGCGACCACGAGGCACACGAACAGCACGACAGCGGTCGCGAGAGCACCGTGGCGGAGTGCGCGAACGGGCTGGGAGGTCTGGGAGGTCATCGCCCGGCCATCGTAACCGAGACGCGGAACGGCCCGGCAGGCGTGAAGCCTGCCGGGCCGTTGCGGAACTGCCGGAGGAGCTACATCACTCGGTGAAGCCCATGTGGATGTAGTCGTACGGACGGTTCGCGTACGCGACGGCGCCGAAGTTGGCGACGTTGCTCTTCACCGCGACCGCGCCGGGCAGCTGGTAGAGCGGCAGCTGGTGGCCCAGCTCCCAGATCTTCTTGTCGGCCTCGTTGGCGATCTCGAGGCGCTTGGTGTCGTCGAGCTCGCCGACGGCCTGCTCGAGCAGCTTGTTGACCTCTTAGGAACCGATGCGGCCGTAGTTCTGGTTGGTGCTGGCCGGGTCCAGGTAGTAGATGCCCTTGCTGTCCGAGACCGGCGTGGCCGAGGCCAGCCAGCGGAAGCCGGTCATGTCGAAGTTGCCGACGTTCACGTACTGCTTGAAGAAGTCGGTCGACGGCACGGCCTGGATCTCGACCTTGGCGCCGATCTCCTTGAGCTGCGACTGCGTCAGCTTCGCGATCTGGTCGGAGATGGGGTTCGGCGACGGCATGACGTACCGGACCAGCAGCTCCTTGCCGTCCTTCTTGCGGGTCTCGCCCTCGAGCTTCCAGCCCAGCTCGTCGAGCTGCTTCTTCGCGGCTTCCTTGTCGAACGCGGCGACGGCCGAGTTGTCCTTGTAGCCCGCGGAACCCAGCAGGAAGAAGTGGTTGCCGGTGACCTGCGCGTCACCCTTCAGCATCTGGCCGAGCAGGGCCTTGCTGATGACCTTGGTGTCGATGCCCTTCATCAGGGCGACGCGGAGCTTCGGGTCCTTGAGGATCGAGGAGTCCGCACCGTTGAAGGTGATGTGCGAGTAGTCCGGCGTGATCGCCTGGCGGATCGTCACACCCTGCATGGACTTGGCGCGCGTGAAGTTGTCGACGCTCGAGCCGATGTCGAAGAAGTCGATCTGGCCGTTGGCGAGCGCGTCCGCGAGCGCGGGGCGGTCGACCTGGCGGAAGGTGATCTTCTCCAGCTTGGGCTTCTCACCCCACCAGGCGGGGTCCTGCACGACCGTCACGAGCTTCGCGGTGCGGTCGATCGTGCCGACCTTGAACGGACCCGCGGTGACCTTCGGAGCGTCCGCCCAGCCCTTGTTGAACTCCTCGGCGACCGAGGACATGGACTTCGGGTACAGGGGCGAGAACATGCCCTTGTACTCGGCGAACTTCTTCTTGAAGGTGACCTTGACCTCTTGGTCGGTCGCGCCCTTCTCGACCTTCTCGATGTCCTCGTAGCCGGTGGTGCCGGCGACCTCGAAGGCCTTGTCGGTGCCGCTCAGCGACTTCCACATGGCCTCGAAGTCCTGCCACGACAGCGCGGTGCCGTCGGACCACTTGGCCTTCGGGTTGATCTTGAACTCGAGGACCTGCGGCTCGGTGGAGGCGAGCTTCGCGTCCTCGAGGTAGTCCTTGTTGATCTCGAAGGTCGCGTCGGCCTTCTGCTTCCACAGGTTCGGCATCATCGTGTCGATCATGCGGCGGCCGTCGGCGTTGGTGCCGTCGAGCTGGTTGTAGTTCCAGTTGTCCGGCAACTGGTCGACCGGCCAGCGGAACTCGCCGCCGTCCTTGACCTTCGACGCGTCCTGCGGGTTGATGTCCGCCTGGCCGATCGCGTTGTCCGCGCCCTTGAGGCCGGAGTTGCCGTTGTTGTTGCTGGGCCCCCCACACGCGGTAAGCGTGAGGACGACCGCGGCCAGCGCGGACACTCCCACCGTGGTACGTCGACTCACTGTCGTGAACCTCCCTCGTGCCCGGACACCAGTTGCCGGGGACACTGTTCCTTCGTAGGTCCTCTGCTGCGACGGATGCATCAGAGGACCTCACGGACTTGGGCGAAGTGGCAGGCGGCCTCGTGGTCGGGGGCCTGGACCTCGCGCGGTGGTTCCACCTCGATGCACGTGCGCTGCTTCTCGGGCGGCAGCGACGCGTGCAGGAAGCACCGGGTGCGGAACCGGCAGCCGGACGGCGGGTTCGCCGGGCTCGGCAGGTCGCCGGTGAGGATGATCCGCTCGCGCTGGCGTTCCTTGACGGGATCGGGGATCGGGATCGCCGACAGCAGTGCCTGCGTGTACGGGTGGCGCGGCTGTTCGAACACCGAGTCCACCTCGCCGATCTCGATGATCTTCCCGAGGTACATGACGGCCACCCGGTCCGCGATGTGCCGCACCACCGACAGGTCGTGCGCCACGAACAGGTAGGCCAGGCCCAGCTTGGCCTTGAGCTCCTCCAGCAGGTTGATGACACCCGCCTGGATGGAGACGTCCAGGGCCGACACCGGCTCGTCGAGCACGACGAGCTTCGGTTCGAGGGCGAGCGCCCGCGCGATGCCGATGCGCTGGCGCTGACCACCGGAGAACTCGCCGGGGTAGCGCGAGAGCTGCTCGGGGCGCAGGCCGACGAGCCGCATCAGCTCCGGCACGCGCCGGTTGATCTCGCTCTTGGAGTAGCCGTGGACCTGCATCGGCTCGGCGATGCAGTCGTGGATCGTCAGGCGCGGGTCGAGCGACGCCATCGGGTCCTGGAACACCACCGACATGTCGCGGCGGATCGCGAAGCGGCGCTTGCCGTCCACTTCGGACGACTTCGTGCCGAGCACGGAGATCTCGCCGCTCATGGGCTTCTGGAGGTTGAGGATCTCCATCAGCGTCGTGGTCTTGCCGCAGCCCGACTCGCCGACGAGGCCGAGGGTCTCGCCCTCGCGGATGTCGAACGAGATGCCCGCGACGGCGTGCACCGTGCCGACGCGGCGCTTGAACACCACGCCCTTGTTGACGGCGTACTCCTTGACGAGGTGGTCGAGCTCGAGCACGGTCTCGCGCTGCTCGCGCGGGATCTTCGCGACCTCGGGGTCGTCCGCCACCTCGGCGCCGAAGATCTCGACCGCGGCCTCGGCGCCCTCGGCGTCGGTCGCGGCGATCTCGTTGGTGCGGATGCACGCGGCGCGGTGCTCGGCCGAGCCGTCCACGTCGAAGAGCGGTGGCTCGGCGGTGTGGCAGGCGTCGACGACCATCGGGCAGCGCGGCGCGAACGGGCAGCCGGGGGGCAGGTCCGTAAGCGACGGCGGCTGGCCCTTGATCGGCACCAGCGCCTGCTTCTCGCTGACGTCGAGGCGCGGGATCGAGCCGAGCAGACCGAGCGTGTAGGGCATGCGCGGCTGCTGGTAGATGTCGTCGACCAGGCCGGTCTCGACGGCGCGGCCCGCGTACATGACCATCAGCCGGTCCGCGAACCCGGCGACGACGCCGAGGTCGTGGGTGATGATCACGATGCCCGCGCCGGTGACCTCCTGCGCGGTCTCGAGCAGCTGCAGCACCTGCGCCTGCACCGTCACGTCGAGCGCGGTGGTCGGCTCGTCGGCGATGATCAGGTCCGGGTCGTTGGCGATCGCCATCGCGATCACCGCGCGCTGCCGCATGCCGCCCGAGAACTCGTGCGGGAACGCCTTGGCGCGCTCGGCGGCGTTCGGGATGCCGACGAGGTCGAGCAGCTCGACCGCCCGCTTGGCCGCGGCGGCCTTGGACACCGAGCCCCTCTTGTGGATCAGGATCGCCTCGGCGATCTGGTCGCCGACGGTGTAGACCGGCGTCAGCGCGGACAGCGGGTCCTGGAACACCATCGAGATGCGGCGGCCGCGGATCTTCGACAGCTCGGTGTCGCTCTGGCCGATGAGCTCGCGGCCCTGGAACCTGATGGAGCCGGTGATGCGCGCCGAGGACGGCAGCAGGCCCATGACCGCGAGCGACGACACGGACTTGCCCGAGCCGGACTCGCCCACGATGCCGAGGACCTCGCCGGGCGAGACCGAGTAGCTCAGGCCCCGCACGGCCTGGACGCGGCCGGCCTCGCTGGGGAAGGACACGTGGAGGTCTTCGACCTGCAGAACCGGTCCCTCGACGACACGGTCGGAAGGCGTGTCGAACTGGAGCTCCGAGGTGGTCATCAGGCGGCCTTCTCCTTGGTGTTCTTCTTCTCCTTGCGGCGCACGCGCGTGGAGGTGGGGTCGAGCGCGTCGCGGAGCCCGTCGCCCACCCAGTTCACCGCCAGCACGAACACGACGAGGAAGCCCGCCGGGAACAGGAACAGCCACGGGAAGGTCGTCGCGGACTCGGCGTTGCCGCCGATCAGCGTGCCGAGCGAGACGTCGGGCGACTGGACGCCGAACCCGAAGTAGCTCAGGCCCGTCTCGGCGAGCACGGCGGACCCGACGTTGATGGTCGCGTCGATGATGAGCAGCGAGGCCATGTTCGGCACGATGTGCTTGGCGATGATCTTGCGCGCGGGCTGGCCCATGAACTTGGCCGCCTTGACGAACTCGCGCTCCTTCAGCGTCAGCGTCATGCCGCGCACGATGCGGGCGGTGATCATCCATTGGAACGCCGCGAGCATGAGCACCAGCAGGAACCACGACTTGCCGCGGAACCAGGGGCTCAGGATCGCGATGATCAGGAACGACGGCAGCACCAGCAGCAGGTCGACGACCCACATGAGCGTCTTGTCGGCGACGCCGAGGAAGTAGCCCGCCGCCGCGCCGACGATCGCCGCGACGGTGGTCGAGATCAGCGCCACGAGCAAGCCGATGATCAACGACTTCTGCAGTCCGCGCATGGTGAGCGCGAACATGTCGGTGCCGATCTTGTCGGTGCCGAAGATGTGGTCGGCGTAGGGGGGCTCGAGGAACGCCGAGTAGTCCTGCTGGTCGTAGGTCCACTTCGACAGCAGCGGGCCGACGAACGCCATCAGGTACATCCCGACGATGATCGCCAGGCCGACCAGCGCCAGCTTGTTGCGCGCGAAGCGGATGAGCACGAGCCTGCCGCGCGTCATCGCCTTGCCCGGATCGGGCGCCGCGTCGACGGGGCTGCCGGAGGCGGCGCCGGTGGTTCCCGCCGAGTCGCCCTCGTTGAGGATCACGGTCACGTCGTCGTCACCTTGCCTAGTTCACGCGGATTCGGGGGTCGAGCGCGGCGTACAGCACGTCGGCGAGCCAGCCGGAGAACAGCACGCACACCGCGACGAAGAGCGTCACCGTGGCGGTGATGTTCGTGTCCTGAGCCGAGATGCCGGTGACGAGCCAGTCACCCATGCCGAACCAGCCGAAGATCCGCTCGGTGAACGTGCCACCGACGACGAGCAGGCCGAACCCGAACGCGAACAGGGTCGCCATCGGGATGAGCGCGGTGCGCAGGCCGTGCTTGAACAACGCCTTGCGGCGCGTCAGGCCCTTGGCCTGGGCGGTGCGCAGGAAGTCGCTGCCGAGCACGTCGAGCATCGACGAGCGCTGGTAGCGGCTGTAGTAGGCGATCTGGCCGAGCGCGATCGCGAGCGTCGGGATGACGAGGTGCTGCAGCCGGTCGCCGAGGTGCTCGAACCAGTTGCCCTGGAAGCCCGGTGTCGTCTCGCCGACGAAGATCAGCACGTTCGAGCCGATCGAGTCGTTGATCCCCTGCGCGCCCATCTTCAGCAGCGTGCCCAGCACGAACACCGGCGTGGACAGCAGTATGAAGCTGAACAAGGTCGCGAAGTAGTCGCTGAACTTGTACTGCCGGATCGCGCTCACCACGCCGAGCAGCACGCCGAAGAGGATGCCGATCGTGATGCCGAGCAGGAACAGCCTCAGGCTCACGCCGATGCGCCGGCCGAGCTCGTCGGTGATGGGGCGGTCGGTGATCGTGCGACCGAAGTCGCCCTGGACGACCCCGCCCATCCAGGTGACGAACCGCTGCGGGATCGGCTGGTCGAGGTGGAGGTCCCTCTTCTTCGCCTCGATCGAGGCCGCCGGGGGCGGTGGGTTGCGTTGTTGCAACACCCCGATCGGGTCAAAGGTGGCGGAGGCCAACGTGAACGCGAGGAACGTCGCCACGAGGGCGAGCACCACGTAGTTGACCAACCGCCGCAACAGAAATCCGGCCACCCGTGTTCAGTCCTCTCCCCGGTGGTTGCGACGTCGGCTCACTGGATTGCAGTGGACGAGTTGCAAGAGGTTAACCGCCGATGTGACGGACCGCTGCCCGCCCCCGCCATTGCGGCGGAGGCCCGCTGACCGGGCCATAGTCACCCATGCGTGGGGGAAAAGCCGGTGGAACAGCCACATCAACAGTTGACTCCCGCGAATTGTGTGCTCAAGCGTGACCATTGTGCGGCCGGATCGCTGTATTCACGGTGAAGTTCTGTCTCACCACGGATCGATGTGACGCATCCGGGTGAATGCAATGACCGGAAGACGTGGGACAAGCAGCGCAATGTGATCGCAAACCGGTCATCACGCTGTGAAGCGCTTCGTACCGGCACGGTGACTGGACCGTCACGGAGCAGGGAAGACGCCCGAGCGGCCCACCGCGGGCTGGACCGAACGGCGTGAACCGCGTCACAGCTGGGCGGGGCCGGATGGCTCAGGAGACCTGACCGAGGCGCCACAGACGGCCGCCCGCGATCACGAAGACCTGGTCGCCGACCTTCTCCGCGGCCACCACCGCGCCCGACGGCCCCTCCGCCGGGCGTTCGTCCTTTTCGGACACGAGCTTGACCCCGCCGTGGTCGACGAACAGCGTCGGCGTGCCGTTGACCGGAACCGGCGCGGCGAGGGTCTGGTCGTCGCCCACGGGGACGTCCGGAGTCGCGAGCTTCTTCCACTGCGGGCCCGACCACCAGGCGAGCCTGCCCCCGGCGCGGCCCACGACGTGGCACGTGCCGTCCCAGCAGCGGGCGGCCAGCGCGGCGTCACCGCCGGGCAGGGTGGCGGTGGTCCAGGTCGTGCCGTCGAACCGCCAGACCGCCGCGCTCACCTGGCCCTTCGCGATCTGCCAGCCGACGACCAGCGCGCCGTCGCCGTCCGGGGTGACCGACAGCGGGAACCGCAGCAGCTCCTGCGAGCTCTCCAGGACGGTGCCGGCGGAGGGCTGCCGGGTCCAGGTGCCGGCGGCGTAGGTCCAGGCCGCGATGTCGAGGCCCGCCTTGGCGCTCTGCCACGTGCCGATGATCAACGGTCCCCGCGCGGTGCGGACCGGGCCGATCAGCTCGCCGGCGCCGTAGCCGCCGAACGTGCTGAAGGCCTGCGGTTCCTCGTCGATGACGCGGGCGTCGCCGGTCCAGGTGCTCCAGCGGACGTTGCCGTGCGCGCCACCGCGTTCACCGCCGACGCCGGTGATCGTGGTGCCGTCGGAGGTGACGCCGTACCAGTGCGCTTCCTCGCCGTACGGGGTCGCCGGGGTCAGCCGGGAGTTGGCCAGCGTCCCGTCGGCGGACCTCAGGACGAGCTCCGGGTGGTCCGGCGTGCGCGTGCCGATGGCCAGCATGTCCCCGTGCGCCGCCAACGCTTCCGGGGTCGCCGGGAGGTCCACGGCGGTGAACCCGGTCGCGTCCGGCTCGCCGCCGGAGGAGCAGCCGGCGAGGACCAGCAGAACAGCGAGCGTCAGCCTCCGCATGCGGGCCAGTATGACCACATGAGGCCGGAACCAGGTCAGGTGCTGCACTTCTCGGAAGATCCGACGATCACCCGCTTCGTCCCGCACCTCGCGGCGACCGCGCGGCAGCCCGGCGAGTACGTGTGGGCGGTGGACGCCGCGCGCTCCCCCGACTACTGGTTCCCGCGGCAGTGCCCGCGGGTGCTGGCGTGGGACGCCGCCGGCCCGACCAGGGTGCACGCCGTCGAGTACGGGTGGCTCGACCGGATGCGGACCGTGGAGCTGTACGCCTACCGGTTCGACGCGGCGCCGTTCCGGCCGTTCGGCGAGAGCGGTGCGGGAGCGGGTTTCGCGGTGGTGGCGACCGAGCCGGTGGTGCCGCTCGGCCCCGCCGAACGCGTCGGCGACCTGTTCGCGCTGCACGAGGAGGCCGGGGTCGAACTGCGCGTGCTCGCGAACCTCTGGCCGTTCTGGGACGACGTCGTGGCGGGTCCGCTGGAGCACAGCGGCATCCGGTTGCGCAACGCCCGGCCGCGGCCGGCGGGATGATCGTCGCCGATGCGTGTGCCGCGAACCCTGGTAAACGTGGAGGCATGGGACTTCTCAGCGGAATGATGGGGAACGCGTCGAAGCTCGACCCGCGGGACGCCGCGAAGGAGTTCGGCCGTCTGCTGGCGCACGGGGAGCAGATCCACGCGGCGTACCAGTTGGTGCGCGACTCGTTCCTGTTCACCGACCGGAGGCTGATCCTGGTCGACAAGCAGGGCGTGACGGGCAAGAAGGTCGAATACCACTCGGTGCCCTACAAGGCGATCACGCAGTTCTCAGTCGAGACGGCCGGCCACTTCGACCTCGACGCGGAGCTCAAGATCTGGGTCTCCAGCCACGACGTGCCGATCGCCAAGCAGTTCGGCAAGGGCGTCGACGTCTACGAGGTGCAGGCGCTGCTGGCCGCCTTCGTGTCCCGGTAGGACCTGCGCGCCGATCGCGGCGGCGAGCTCGGCCAGGCCGACGGCGATCGCGGTGACGACGTGACCGGTGTCGA
The DNA here is from genome assembly GCF_900104175.1 of Lentzea jiangxiensis. Taxonomy (GTDB): domain Bacteria; phylum Actinomycetota; class Actinomycetes; order Mycobacteriales; family Pseudonocardiaceae; genus Lentzea; species Lentzea jiangxiensis. Next base: position 28,270 of record NZ_FNIX01000005.1, on the reverse strand, counting down.
GCAGGACGTCCAGCACGGTCAGGAGAACGGGCACGACCCGGCCGCGCGTCAGCACTCGCAGGACGGCGGCGGCGCAGCGGGTGGTGGACATTTCCGTTCCCTTCGCAGGACTTCCCCCTCACACCTGCGTCGAACGAGCACGCGCCGAATCGACATCCGAAGGCCGGAAAATCCTGTCCCGCAACGAGAAATCCTCCGGCGGCCGATGGCCTCCGGGGGATTGTGGTCGCCGCTCCTAGCGGGCCCGCAGCATCGGGCGGAACTTGTCGCGGTAGGCCCACGCGAGGCCGATCTCGGCGGCGACGACGAACAGCGCGATGCCCGTGCCGGCGGGTTCCAGGAAGAGGTGGATCAGGAAGATGTTGACCACCAGCGGAGCGAGGACCGCGAGCGCCAGCGGGACGAACCGCCCGGCGAGCAGCAGGGCGCCCGCGACGACCTGGACGCCCGAGGACAGCTGCAGCACGTACCCGGTGGCGTGGAGCGCGGTCGTGAACGCGACCCCGGCCGGCGCCATCGTGCCGGGATCGGGTGCGGGCATGAAGTTCAGGAACCCGTTCAGGCCGGTCACGGTGAACAGCAGGCCGGTCACCACGCGGGTCACGAGCGTGAGGTGGCGGGCGAACGCGGACCTGCGGACGCGGGCGGTGTTGGTGGTGGTGACGGTCGCGGTCATGTCGGGTTCCTCCTGGGCTGTCGTGTCCTTCCACTGATGCGTCGAACGGGCACCGGCCCGGATCGACACGACGACCCAGAGAGTTCGGGAGTTTCTCGTTCTCGCTGGTCAGCGCGCTAGGCGTCGACCTTCGCCGCCCGGACGTGCTCCGCGACGGGGCTGAGCTCGAGCCACCGCGGCAGGCCGCGCACCACCCAGCGCGAGCCCGTCAGCTCGATCGTGCCCGCGCGCACCGCGTCGAGCAGTTCGAACTCGCCCTCCCACATCCGGTAGAGCGTGGCGATGTCGGACGCCAGCACGGCGTCGACCTCCAGGCCGGGGTGGGTGTAGCAGACCGAGGCGTCACCGGGTTCGAGGACGAGCCAGAACGTCCGGCGCAGGTCGGTGACGCGGATCTCGACGGTCACGCGCTTGCTCAGCGTGCCGGTGTCGATGCGGCCGTGCATCCACCACATCAGCACCTCGGGGTCGAGCTCGTCGGCGCGCGGGTCGCCGAACGCGTACCGGGCACCCCAGTCGGCGAGGCTGAACACCAGCGGCCGCAGCGCCTCCCCCGCCTGCGTGAGCGCGTAGCCGTCGCCGGTGCGCCGCACCAGGCCGGCGGTCACGAGCTGCCGCAGCCGCCGCGACAGCAGCGCCCTCGACAGGCCCGGCAGGCCGCGGGAGATCTCGTTGAAGCGCGAGGCACCGACGAGCATGTCCCGCACGATCAGCAACGTCCACCGGTCGCCCAGCACCTCGACGGCGCGGACGATCGGGCAGTACTGCGCATAGGTCCTCACAGTGGGAGTCTCCGCCGCGGAGGTGGTTTCGTTACCACCTCCCGGTTCACTTCCAGAACTACCCGCGGGCCTCGCGCGTTCTTACGTTCGTCCTATGACAACTCTTGAGACACCACCCGTGACCAGCACGTTCCCGACCGTCACCAGGGACGGCGACGCCGCGTTCGCCGGCATGGCCGCCCGCATCGGCGCGATCGCGGCCCGGCACGCCTCCGAGCACGACCGCGACGCGACGTTCGTGAGCGAGGCGTACGAGGCCATGCGCGAGGAGGGCTACCTGGCGTTGGCCGTACCGGAGGAACTGGGCGGGCTGGGCGCCACGATGCGCCAGGTCTGCTACGCCCAGGCCGAGCTCGCCCGGCACGACGGCGCCACCGCCCTGGCCGTCACCATGCACCTGTACCTGACGCTGATGCAGTGCTACCGCAGACGCAAGGGCGCGCCGGACGCGGAGGGCGTGCTGCGGCGCGTGGCCTCGGAAGGCCTGGTCATCGCCACCAGCGGCGGGTCGGACTGGCTCTGGCCCACGACCACGGCCACCCCGGTGGACGGCGGGTTCCTGGTCTCCGGCCGCAAGTCGTTCTGCAGCCAGTCACCGCGCGCGGACGTCGTGGCCACGTGCGCCGTGCTCGGTGAGGAGGTGCTGCACTTCAGCGCACCCCTCAGCGCCGAAGGCGTGCGCATCGAGGAAACGTGGGACACGCTCGGCATGCGCGGCACGGCCAGCCACGACGTCGTGCTGGAGGACGTGTTCATCCCGGCCGGCAAGATCGCGGCCCGCCGCCCGTACGGCGAGTTCGGCGCACCCCTGTCCGCCGCGGTGGTCCACTTCGCACCGGTGTGCGGCGCGACCTACTACGGCATCGCGGCGGGCGCGCGGGACGTGGCCGTGCGGTCGACGTCGAAGAACGCGGTGCGCCAGATCGGGCTGATGGACTACAAGCTGCGCACCGCGTGGTGGTCGCTGATGGGCTCGATCGAGGAGCTGGGCGACGACTACACGGCCGGCGCCGAGGCCGTCACGACCGTGATGCTGGCCAAGCGGTATGCCGTCCTGGAGGCCGTCGAGGTCGTGAACACCGCGATGGAGGTCCTCGGTGGACGGTCGTTCTTCAAGCGCTCACCCCTGGAACGCGCCTACCGCGACGTGCGCGCCGGAACGTTCCACCCGCTCACCCCGGAAGCCACCCTCGTGTACGCGGGCAAGGTCGCCCAGGGTGACCCCGGCGTCACGGAATAGGTACGAGTTGTAGGCGTGCCAGGGGTTTGCGAGTATGCGGTCCCATCTCTCGCGAAGGAGCGATTCCGGTGGCCACTCGCCTCAACCCGTACATCAGCTTCGACGGCCAGGCCCGCCAGGCGATGGAGTTCTACCAGTCGGTCTTCGGCGGCGAGCTGAAGATGAGCACGTTCGGTGAGTTCGGCATGCAGGACACGCCGCAGGCCGACCAGATCATGCACGCCCAGCTGGAGACCGAGGCCGGCTACACGATCATGGCCTCCGACACGCCGCCCGGCATGCAGTACCGGGCGGGCTCGCGGATCACGGTGTCGCTGTCGGGCGACGAGGAGAAGCTGCGGGAGTACTTCACCGCCCTCGCGGAGGGCGGGGAGGTCGGGACGCCCCTGGAGAAGCAGATGTGGGGCGACGAGTACGGCGACCTCGTGGACAGGTTCGGCGTGAACTGGATGGTGAACCTCGGCGGGCTGGGGTGACGCGGACCGGGCGGGGCCTCGGTCCCGCCCGCCGGGCCGGGTGGTGGGCTTTCCCGGCCGGCCTGCGGCTGGACCGGGACCGCGGTCCCGCCGTGGTGGCCCCGCCCGCCGCCCTGACGCATCATGTGGACCATGAGCGAGCGTCTGCGGGAAGTGGTCGGCCAACTCGCGATCCGGCCCGGCGACCGGGTGCTGGAGATCGGCTGCGGGCAGGGCGTGGCCGCCGCGATGGTGTGCCGGTTGCTGTCCACCGGCACGCTCACGGCGATCGACCGCTCCACGAAGATGGTGGAGGCCGCGACCCGCCGCAACGCCGCCTACGTGGCCTCGGGCAAGGCGGAGTTCCTCATCGCGTCGCTCGAGGACGTGAACCTCGGCGACCGGCGGTTCGACCTGGTGTTCGCGGTGCGGGTCGGGCTGTTCCACCGCGATCCGGACCGGGCGCACGAGCTGGTGCGGCCGTGGCTCGCGCCCGGTGGCCGCGTGCTCTCGTTCTACGACGAACCCGTGCGCAGCCGCGTCTGATCAGATTCGGCCGAACAGGTCGGTGATCAGCTTCTTCGACGGCTCGACGCCCGCGGGCGACATCACCTCGATCTGCGTCCTGCCCTTGCGCGCGGCCACGGTGTGCTGGGCGGTCTCCGCGCCGCCGGCCGTCGTCTCGTAGGCCTCGTCGAACAGGCCCTCGACGGCCTTGGCCTTCTCGGGCCTGCCCTTCGCGAACGTCGCGGCCGTCGCGTTCGTCGTGAACCTCACCTCGACCGGCATGCCCGAACCGACGTACGTGCAGGTCGTGACGGCCTTCTCGACGCTCTCGCGCTGGCCCTGCAGCCTCAGGCCGAGCGCCTTGCCCACCACGGACGAGTTGGCGTTCGCGCAGTTCGGGCCGGTGCCGGCGGGCTGCTCGACGGTGGTGGGGGTCTCCGGTGCCCGCGTCGGCGCGGCCTGCGGGGTGGAGGTGCAGGCGGCCAGTAGGAACGCGGCGACGGCGAGGAGGGTGGGGCGCACATCCCTCCATCGCGGTCCCGCCGCCGCCGCGTTACCCCGGTCCCGGCGCTCAGCTGAGCCGGCTCTCAGCGAACGGCGGCTAGCTTCGGGCGCGAAGGGGGCCAGATGAAGATCGTGATTCCAGGTGGCACCGGGCAGGTCGGCGGCGTGCTGAGCCGCGCGCTGGGGGCGGCGGGCCACGAGGTGGTGGTCATCAGCCGCAGCAGCGGCGTGCGGTGGGACGGGCGCACGCTCGGGGCGTGGGCCCGCGAGGTCGACGGCGCCGACGTCGTCGTCAACCTGGCCGGACGCAGCGTGAGCTGCCGCTACAACGCCGAGAACCTCCGGCAGATGATGCGCTCGCGGGTCGACTCGGCACGCGTCGTCGGTGAAGCCATCGCACGGGCCGACAACCCGCCACGGGTGTGGTTGCAGATGAGCACGGCGACGATCTACGCGCACCGGTTCGACGCGGCCAACGACGAGAGGTCGGGGATCCTCGGCGGCCGCGAGGAGGACGTGCCGGGGTACTGGACCTACAGCGTCGAGATCGCCAAGCGCTGGGAGGCCGAGCTCGACGAGGCCGACACGCCGGCCACCCGCAAGGTCGCGCTGCGCAGCGCGATGGCGATGAGCCCGGACCGCGGCGGCGTGTTCGACCACCTGTCGTGGCTCGCCCGGCTCGGCCTGGGCGGCCCGGTGGCGGGTGGGCGCCAGTACGTCTCGTGGATCCACGACGACGACTTCGTGCGGGCGGTCGCGCTGCTGATCAGCGAGCCGATCTCCGGCGCGGTCAACCTGGCGGCACCGCACCCGTTGCCGCACCGGGACTTCATGCGCGAGCTGCGCAGGGCCTGGCGCGTCCCGGTGGGGCTGCCCGCGACCAGGCTGATGGCCGGGATCGGGGCGTTCGCGCTCCGCAGCGACACCGAGCTGCTGCTCAAGAGCCGCCGGGTCACCCCGGGCAGGCTCGTCGAGGCCGGGTTCGGCTTCCACTTCCCGAACTGGCGCGCGGCGGCGCAGAATCTGGTCGAGCGCAGGAGGTGAGATGCCGAGGATCAACGACGTCGGCGGCCGGGACGGCTTCGGCCCGGTTCGGCAGGAACTGGACGAACCGCCCTTCCACGCCGACTGGGAGGCCCACGTGATGGCCATGAACCGGGCGCTGATCAGGCGGGAGGTCTACAACCTGGACGAGTTCCGGGACGCCGTCGAACGGACGATGTCGCACGAGTCGTCCTACTACGAGAACTGGTTCCGCGCCATCCGGACGCTCCTGGAGGAGAAGGGCGTTGTCTGAGCGCTACCGCACCGGCGACCGCGTCCGGACGTCCACTGTGGACCCCGACCACCACACGCGGCTGCCACACTACGCCCGCGGCCACGTCGGCACCGTCGTCGGCAGCGACGGCGTGCACCCGCTCGCGGACCTGAGCGCGCAGGGGGTTCAGGTGCCGCAGCAGGTCTACCTGGTGCGGTTCTCCGCACGCGACCTTTTCGGGCACGGCGACCACAACGTGACGCTGTCCCTTTGGGAGGAGTACCTCAGCGATGAGTGACGACCACGACGACTCCCCGATCGCCGCGCGCGTCCGGGAACTGGAAGCGGTCCTCGAGGAGAAGGGTCTGCTCGACCCGACCGAGCTGGACCAGGTGCTGGAGGCGTTCGCGCACAAGGCCTCCCCGGCCAACGGCTTCCGGGTGGTGGCGCGGGCCTGGGTCGACGACGGCTTCCGCGCCCGCCTGCTGCAGGACGCGAACGCGGCGCTGCCCGAGCTCGGGTTGTCGATGGGCGGCGGGCTGCAGGTGCAACGGCTGCACGTCGTCGAGAACACCGAGGACGTGCACAACGTCATCGTCTGCACGCTCTGCAGCTGCTACCCGCTGTCGCTGCTCGGGCCGTCGCCCACCTGGTACAAGAGCCCGGCCTACCGCTCGAGGGTGGTGAGCCACCCGCGGGAGGTGCTGGAGCAGTTCGGCCTGACGCTGCCCGGGACCACGAAGATCGAGGTCTGGGACGCGAACGCCGAGTCGCGGTACATGGTGCCGCCCCGCCGGCCCGAGGGGACGGACGGGCTGGGCGAGGCGGAGCTGGCCGCTCTGGTGACGCGCAACGGGTTGATCGGCACCGCGGCGGTGTGACGCGGGCGGGGCGCCGCGGCCTGCACGACCGCGGCGCCCCGTCCTGGGTTTACAGGCCCTTCATGATGGTGTCGATCGCCTTGCCGAGCTGCGCGTACTTCTGCGTGTACAGCACCGGGAACACGCCGGGCGGGTCCGCCGGGCGGTCCGCGTCGACGTAGTCGGTGCCGAGGTTGCAGAACACGACCACGACGTACTGGCGGTTGCCCTTGCCGCGCAACGACTTCACGATGCCCGCGTCGGAGCCCGTGGTGTCGACCCAGCCGGTCTTGTGCGCGAACGTCACCTCGGCGGCGTCGTTGCACGGGCGGACGTCGCGGTCGTACACGGCGCCGCCGACGGTCACGGTGCCGTCCGCCTTGATCCAGCGCGCCGGAACCTTCTGCGGGATGCCCTGGACCGGGTAGTCGCGCCCGCACCAGTTCGACGTGGAGAGCATCTCGTTGTGGCCCTGGCCCGCGAGCGTCGCCTGGAAGAACTTCCTCGAGGAGTAGGACAGCTCGTCGCGGGTGACCCGCTTGCCCGCGCCGGTCGTCCACAGGACGTCCGGGCCGCCGTTGACCAGCAGCAGGAGCTTCGCGGTGTCGAGGCCGCTCATGTTCGAGCCGATCCAGCGCGCGCCGTTGCCGGGGTTGGTGCCGGTGACCATGAGGGTCGGCATGCCGAGGTCCGCGAACGTGGCGTTGACCGCGTCCCAGGCGTTCCGGTCGTGGATCAGCTTGATCAGCGCGCAGGTGGACTCGTTCTGCGACTTCGTGATCATCTCGTCGAAGTGCTGCCGGACCGTCTTGACCGAGGCCCCGCCGCAGGCCGCGCTCACCGGGTTCGGGTTGTACGCGTAGTCGGCGTCGAGGTCGACCTGGCCCTGGTCGGCCAGGCGCAGGACGCCGAAGCCCACCATCAGCTTCAGCACCGACGCCGGGTACGGCGAGGAGAAGTCGATCGGCGCGTTCTCCCGGCCCGGCAGCACGTCACGGGTGCCCTTGCCGCCGTTGACGTCCCATTCGGTGTCGTCCCACCAGCGGTAGCGCACCTGGTCGGTGGACAGGCCCGCCTTCGCCACCGGTACGACGACGCCGTTCGGGTGCTGTGGGCTGAGCAGCACGTTCGCCACGGACTTCGGCCGCCCGGACGGGTCGAGCTCGATGATCGCCGCGTCCATGTTCGGCGTCTGGTGCAACGGCTTGCCCGCCTGCGCCGGCCGCAGCCGCGCGCGGTTCATCAGCTCCGCCGGTGAGGCGTCGTACTTCTCCCGCTGACCGGCCGTCCGGGCGGCCGAGGCCGGTGCGGACAGGTCCGGCGGCGTCAGGTCGACGACGTCCTCGAAGTTCTGCGCGACGATCGCCTGGCGCAGGCGCTCCGCCAGCGCGTTCACGTCGCCGGTGGCCGAAGCCGCCGGCGCGACGGCCGCAGTGAGCAACGTGAAAGCCGTGCAGAGCACGGTAATCCGCTTGAGTCTCATTCACTCCCCCAGCCGAGTGGAATACAACACCATTCGAAACCTATCGGTACGCCGGTGATCACATGATCCCGGTTCACGATCTTGTACGCGCGCGGCGCCGCCCGCGTTGCACGGCTGGGCGAACCGCCTGGGCAGCGGGCTCGTTCACCACCGTCCGCACGGACCGGGACGCGAGCATCCCCGCGCACGCGACCAGGTGGACCGCCACGCACCCGAGCAGTGCGGCGGTGGTGCCGAACGCGTGCGAGACGGGACCGATCGCGAGCTGGGCCAGCGGGATCGCCACGAACGACCCGAGCATGTCGTAGGAGTAGACCCGGGCCAGGCGGTCCTGCGGCACGTGGTGCTGCAGCGTCGTCTCCCACGCCACCCCGAACTGCTCGATGCCCAGTCCGCAGACGAAGGAGGTGACGACCAGCAGCCAGGGCTCCGGGTGCAGCACCATGACCAGCGGCAGGCCCGCCATCACCGGCACGCACGAGACGCCGAACAGCAGGCGGCGGCGCACCTCGATCCGCATGACCAGGAAGGAGCCCGCCACCATGCCCGCGGTCTGCGCGGCGAGGACGAGGCCCCAGGTCCCGCGCCCGAACGTGGAGTCGGCGAGCGCCGGGCCGAGCACCATCACCCCGCCGACCAGTGCGGCGTTGACGAAGGTGAAGGCCAGGACGACGACCCACACCCATTGGCGTGACACGAACTCCGTCCAGCCGACCTTCAGCTCGGACAGCACCGACGGCTCGCGCTCGGCCCGGACGGCGGCCGGCACGCGCACGAGCGTGAAGAACACGCCGGCCAGCGCGAACGAGAGCGCGTCCACGGCGAGCCCCCAGCCGGGTCCGGTGAACGCGATCAGCAGGCCGCCGAGCGACGCGCCGCCGATGGTGGCGGAGTGCACGCCCAGCCGCAGCAGCGCGTTCGCCCGCAGCCGGACCTCGGCCGGCACCGTCTGCGGCACGAGCGACGACGAGGCGGGCAGCGAGAACGCGCTCGACATGCCGTTCACCGCCGCGAGCACCACGAACCACGTCACCGAGGCCGTGCCGGTCAGCACGAGCACCGCGATCGTGGCCTGGCTCGCGAAGCTGACCGCGCACGACCCGGCGAGCACGAACTGGCGCGGCAGCCGGTCCGCGACCACCCCGCCCCACAGCAGGAACACGACGTTCGTCAGCGACCGCGCGGCGACGACGACGCCGAGCGAGGTGACCGACGACGTCAGGTCGAGAACGGCGAAGGCCAGTGCGATCGGTGCCATCGCGTTGCCGGCGACGGTCGTGACCCGTGCCGCGAGCAGCCAGCGAAAAGCAGGATGCGCCATGGGCGCCGGTGATTCCCCCATGTGCCGCAACCTACAAGGCCGGGAGCCGCCCCGCCTGTGCGGCGCGGCGGCTCCCGGTCACCGCACCCTCGGGTGCGATGAGGCGATGACCACCGCGGCGGCGACGGTCACCAGGTTCTTCAGGATGTACTGGGCTTCGAAGGACGCCCGCAGCGGACCGGCCCACATCTCGCCGGGGAACAACACCAGCGGTGTCGACACCAGCACGACGTGGCCGATCAGCAGCACCGCGCACCACCGCGGCGCGCGGAAGCTCAGCAGCACCACCGCGATCCCGATCTCGCTGATCGCGGCGCCCACCCTGGCGAGGTCTCCGCCGACGATCCCGAACGTCAGCGCGGACACCGTGCGTTCGACGAGGTCTTCGGCGGGACTGCCACCGGGGAAGAGCTTCAGCGCGCCGAACCAGAGGTACACGACCCCGAGTCCGATGCGCAGCAGTGGAACTCCGGACTCCCGCGCAAGTCGAGTCAGTCGATCCCGCGTGCCTTCTCCGCGCGTGGTTCCTGAACGTGACATCTGATCTCCCTCTCCTGTCCGGCTGCCACCACCCGGCCGGACGGGACGTGCGGAGGGGATCAGGCGATCGGGTCACCCAGCGGGTTCAGCAGGTCGGCCTTGCCCTCGAAGGCGAACAGCAGCAGGTCGACCATGCGGAACGTGCTGGAGTCCGGTCCGAGCGTGGGCCGCCAGTACGGCGAGCGCACGATCGAGATCCGGCTGCCCTCCATCGCGCGGTGGAAGACCTCCGCGGTGAGGCGTCCTCCGACCGGCCCCATGAGCCCGCCCCCGACCTCGGCCTCCCGCAGGACGTAGAACCACAGCGGCGTCGCCTCGACGAGCTGCGCCCTCTGCTGCTCGGACAGGCCTTCGACGACGGCGCCGCCGTCGCCGACGAGGATCTGCTCGGCCGTCAGCGGCTCGACCCCGAAGAGCTCGGCGATCTGCTGCCCCGTGGCCAGTTCCATCATCGAGGCCCTGGTGAGGTTGCGGAACGCGAGGTTGCGCTCGATCTCGCGGAACTGCGTGCCGCGGCCGCCGAACGTGCCGGCCGGCAGCTTCGTCAGCGGGTCGACCAGCAGCGTGTCGATCCGCTTGGTGACGTTGCCCCCGTTGAACTCCGCCGGCGCCGCCAGGTCGTCCCGGCCGGCCTCGGTGAAGTCGTAGAGCCTGCGGAAGTCCGCGATCCAGTTGCTGGGCAACGTGAAGATGTCGCCCCGCGTCACGTCGTCGAGGTCGCCGGGCAGCGCCGACGACGGGTCGAAGTTGCCGCTCACCCCGGTGAAGGTGAAGAGCTGGAACAACGTCGCCGGCCGCTGGAGCGGGCCGTTGGTGCGGAACACGCGGTTCCACTCGTACGCGCCGCGGACCTGGCTGTGCCCGAAGCGGTACGAGGCGACCGAGAACTCGATCGGCATCGTCGGCGAGTTGTCGCGGCGGTAGTGCTTTCCGGGCACCTCGAAGAACCTGCGGCCGTTGGTGAAGACGTCCTCCACGATCGCCGGGTCGATGATCCTCGGCAGGTGGTCGGTCCGCAGCATCCACTGGTAGTGCCGCACCACGAGTTCCTTCGCGGCGCGGAAGAGCCGTTCGCCGGACAGACCGGTGAGAGCGAGCTCGTCGACCACGCGGTTGTGGAAGCGGATGAACGCGAGGTGCGTCTGCGCCACCACGAGGTTCTCGTCGTTGCGGGCGTCCGGGATCAGCGGCAGCCGCCGGTCCGCCGCCGTGCCGGCCGTCCCGCCGCGGCGCGGCAGGTCGAAGCCCTCGAACGGGATGTTCGTGCCCTCGTCCGGGAACGGCACCGGCGTGGTGGTGCCGACCTTGAGCTTCACCCCGTCCTGGGCGTAGAAGACCTGGTCGTCCTTGTCGCGCGGGCCGCGGCCGTAGACCGAGTCGAGGTCGAGCGCCGGCGACCGGCCCTGCGTCAGCTCGTCGAGGTTCACGTCCTGCCCGAGCTGCGACTCGGTGCGGTCCATCGTCAGGTCGTGGTCGACGAACTGGCCGAGGTAGGTGAACCCCGCCGGGACGACCGGGTCCACCGAGTCGGGCTGCGGGACGTTCGCGGTCATCGCGGTCGCGAGGGCGGTCCGCGTCTCCTCGTCCGTTCGCGGGCCCTTCGGTCCCAGCCGTGAGAACCGGAACCTGCGCAGCTCCTCCGCCGTGGAGGGCTGACGCGTGATCGCCTCCCCTTTGTCGTCGATTTCCAGAACACCTTCGCCCACGACGAAGAAACTGTCGCGCACGTGCCTCTTCATGTATCCCCCTGTGTTTCCCCTGTGCCGGCAACCTGTTCTCCCCAACAAGTTCCTGCCCACCGCCAGTCTCCAGACGGACGAAAAACACGTCGAAGCTTTTGCCGACGACCAAAATGTGCTCAGCTGACGGATACGAGGAACGCTGAAATATTCCTGAGGATCGACGAATAGCAACTTGCAGATCGAGGTTTGCAGATGGCCAGGAGCGGGTATCACCCCGAAATGCTCGAAGTCACGGTGACCGAGTCGTCGCCTGCCTCCACCCTGCTCACCGTGTCCGGCGAACTCGCCGGCTCCGGCGCGCAACGACTGCTCTCCCGGCTCGACCGCCTGCTCGACCAGGGCCACCGCTACGTGGTGCTGGACCTGTCCGCGGTCACCTTCTGCGACTCCGGCGGGGTCAGCGCCCTCGTGCGCGGCCACGCCCGCGCCTCGGCCACGGCGGGCGGGCTGAGGATCTCCGCCGCCTCCGAGCAGGTGGCGCGGGTGCTCGAACTGTCGGGCCTGGCCAGGATGCTCGGCCTCAAGTCCGCAGTGGAACCCCAGGCCGCGGGCACCGCCCCTGCCGGGCCGGTGCCCGCGGAAGTGTCATGATGGCGGGGTGGAGTCCACGCGCATCGACCGCTGGCTGTGGGCGGTCAGGCTGACGAAGACCCGTCCGGACGCCGCCCAGGCGTGCCGGGGCGGCCACGTGCGCGTCAACGACAAGCCCGCGAAGCCCTCCACCACCGTGGTGCCCGGCGACCAGGTGCGTGCCCGCGTCGGCGACAGGACCAAGGTCGTCGAGGTCGTCCGCGTGATCGGGAAGCGGGTCGGCGCGGAGGCCGCGGCCACCTGCTTCATCGACCGCACCCCGAAGCCGCCGCCGGAGATCCCGATCGCCCGCCGCGACCGGGGTGCGGGGCGTCCGACGAAGCGCGAACGGCGTGAACTCGAGAGGTTCCGCTCGCAGCAGTCCTAGCCGTCGAGCTCCGAGAGCCTCTTCGTCTCCAGGCGGGCCACGTCCTCGTGGTCCAGCAGCGCTTGGAGCAGGGGCGTCACGTCGTCGACCGCGAACGTCACCATTGCTCTCCCACCACGATTTCCGCCAGTTCCGAGAGCGTTTTCCCGAGAGGCAGGTCGACCCTCAGCGACGCGTGCGCATCGCCTCGCGTCTCGCCGCGGTTGATGATCACGACTGGGATTCCGGCGGTGGCGGCGCGGCGCACGAACCTCAGGCCGGACATGACCGTGAGCGAAGATCCGAGGACGAGCAACGACCGTGCGCCGTCCACCAGCGAATAGCACTGCTCGACGCGGGGGCGGGGCACGTTCTCGCCGAAGAACACGACGTCCGGCTTCAGCACCCCGCCGCACGCCTCGCAGGGGACGACCCGGAAGCCGCGGACGGTCTCCTCGGGCAGGAAGACGTCGCCGTCGGGGTTGATCTCGTCCGTCGTCGCGTGGAAGTCCGGGTTGGCCTCGCGCAGGCGGCGGTCGAGGTCGATGCGCGGCGAGAGCAGCCCGCAGCCGAGGCAGATCACGCGGTCGAGGCCGCCGTGCAGCTCCACGACGTCCGCGGAGCCCGCGGCCTGGTGCAGGCCGTCGACGTTCTGGGTGATGACGCCGCGCAGCTTGCTCGACAGCCTCGCGACGGCGTGGTGGCCCGCGTTCGGGTGCGCGCGGGCGATGGTGCGCCAGCCGACGTGGCTGCGCGCCCAGTAGCGCTGCCGGCCGGCCTCGCTGGTGGTGAACTCCTCGTAGGTCATCGGGGTGTGCTTGCGCAGGGACCCGCCCTCACCGCGGTAGTCGGGGATGCCGGACTCCGTGGAGAGGCCCGCACCGCTGAGCACCAGCACCCCGCCCCGCTCGACGATCGGGACGACCTCGGTCAGCGTGGAGGTGCGCGGCAGCGACGGGCCCGGGTTCGACCAGGTCAGAGTGGGCCTTGTTCGCACTTCACCAGCTTACGGAACAGCGCCAAGTCACCAGCTGGTGAGCCACTGCCCCAGCTCGGCCCGCGCCGCCGCGACGTTGCCGCCGGAGGGGGCCGTGACCAGCGCGAACTGCCGTCCGGAGCCTCCGCGCAGCAGCAGCCTGCCGCCCTGGACCTCCGACGGCGCCGAACTGATCACCAAGGGCGAACGCAGCGACTCCGGCAGGTGCAGCTCCGTCGGCGCGGTGCCGCCGTTCGAGTCCCAGACGAGCACGGCGAACGGCGCCGAGCCGACCAGGGACCGGACGTTCGCCAGCGGGATCTGCTGCCAGCTCTGGTACGCGCGGTCCTCGTAGGTGAACGCGAGCGTGGTGCCCGCGACGGCCCGCGGGTAGACGCGGTCGACGATCGCGCGGTCGACGTTGAGCACGGGGGTGCCGGCCGCGTCGAGCCGCACGACCGAGAAGTGCTCGTCGTTCATGGCGTCGCCGTCGGTCTTGACCTTGTCCGGGTTGTCGTTCATCAGCTCGCGGTGGCGGCCGTAGTTGGTGTCCCAGTGCCACTGGCTGCCCGAGAGCACGCTGCCGCGCGGCGCCGACCACCAGCGGGCACCGGGCGCGGCGGAGTCGAGGCCCTGGTAGATGGCCTTGAGCACGGACGGCGTCTTGTCGGAGGTGAAGCCCGAGACCGGGTGGCCGAACTCGGAGACGATCGCGGTGGTGCCGAGTGCCCTCGCGCGGTCGCGGATCGTGCCGAACGCCTGCGTGTACTGGCCGTCCGCCGCCTTGCCCGGCATCAGGACGCCCGACTGGGCCTTGCCGTCGTAGAAGTGCGCGTTGAACACGAACCGCTCCCCCAGCGACGGCACGAGCGCGAGCCCGCCGGGTTCGGCGAAGAAGTCCACGTTCTGGTTCCAGAACACCAGCGGCTCCACGAACGCGGGCTTGGCCGCCCAGCCCACCTCGTCCATCTTGGCGCGGAAGCGCTGGTAGAACGGCATCAGCAGGTCGCGCTCCCACGTCTGCGACGTCTGCCCGGCGTCGTACCTGCCGGCGTAGGGCTCGTTGAGCGGGTCGACGCCGACGACGAGCTTGAACCCGTCGGCGGGCATCGCCTCCCTGACGTGCCGGAGTGCCTCGCCGGCGGCGTTGACGAACGAGCCCTGCACGCCGTCGCGGTTGTGCCAGAAGTCGTGGGTGGCGGCGGTGACGGCGTTGTTGTTCTTCATGTTCTGGCCCCAGTGGAAGCAGAGGCCGCACGACTCCTTGGGGTACCCGCTCGCCGCCCACGCCGGGGCGCCGTCGCCGGTGTACCAGCTGTCCTGGTCGAACAGGTGCCGCGAGTAGAGGTCCTGGTGGAAGTCGAGGTAGACGCGGATCCCGAGGTCGGTGAACGCCCTGAGCTGCGCGGTCACCCCGTCGAGGTAGGTGTGGTCGATCCGGCCGCGCTGCGGTTCGATCCAGGCCCACGTGAGCAGGAACCGCACGGCGTTGGCGCCGGTCAGCTGCTTCATCGCCTGCGCCGACTTCCGCGCGTCGTGCGTGGAGGCGAACGGGAGGCCGCGGTACTCGGCGAGCTTGGCCGTGCCGGAGACGTTGAAGCCGCGCAGCAACACCTCGCGGCCGTGCTCGTCGCGGAAGACCCCGCCGGACACCCGCAGCTCAGAGCCGTCGAACTCCGCTCTGGCCGGGGTCACGAGCAGGGAGGACAGGAAGAGGACCACCAGGAGAACCGCTCGCCGCATCGCCGCCGCCTCTGGGAACGTGAACGAGATTCGCGTTGAACGGTAGCGGATGGGACCGGGCTCGGGACAGGTCCGCTTCGCGCAATGCGGTCGCCGGGGAGGAGCACGGCCCCTCCCCGGCCCCGATCAGCCGAGCGTCGCCGCGACGAGCTCGGCGGTCTCGGCGAGCAGCGGTTCGTCGGCGCCGCCGGTCGGCTCGTCCTGGCGCGTCGACAGCACGGCGATCACGATCGGCGCGCGGCCGGGCGGGAACGCGATGCCGGCGTCGTTGGTCGTGCCGTACTTGCCGGTGCCGGTCTTGTCGCCCCAGCGCCACGCCGACGGCAGGCCCGCGCGGATGCGGTTGCCACCGGTCGTGTTGGCCAGCAGCCAGTTCGTGAGCTGGTCGGAGTCGTTGGGGTTGAGGGCGTGGCCCAGCGTCAGGCGCGCGTAGCTCTGCCCGATGGCGCGCGGTGACGTCGTGTCGGTGACGCGGCCCGGCTCGGCCGAGTTGAGCTCCGGCTCCCAGCGGTCGAGGCGCGTCACCGGATCGCCGATAGAGCGGCTGAAGCGGGTGATCGCCGTGGGGCCGCCGAGCTCCCTGAGCAGCAGGTTCGCGGCGCAGTTGTCGCTGTGGGTGATGGTCGCCTCGCACAGGGCCGCGACGGTCATGCCGTTCGCCAGGTTCTCCGGCCTCCCGGTGACCGGCGCGTGCCCCGACTTGTCCACATCGGACTGCGTGTAGGTGATCACCTTGCGCAGCAACGACCCGTCGCGGTCACGGCGCAGGATCGCCGCCGCGGCGATGGTCTTGAACGTCGAGCACATCGGGAAGAGCTCGTCGGCGCGGTGCAGCACCGTGCGGCCGGTGCCGGTGTCCGTCGCGAACACGCCCAGGCGCGCGTTGTGCTGCCGCTCGAGTTCGCGCAGCCTGCCGGTGACCGTCGAGGCCTGCGCCTGAGCCGGCACGGCCACGGCCAGCGCCGCTCCGGCACCCAATGCCAGCACCGCTCGTCGGTTGACACCCAACGTCCTGCCCCCTTCTTCCGGAAACCTCTCCACAGGAGAGGACGCGCGGGAGATCAACTGGTTGTTCACGCGATCCGGCGCCAGCACGCCAGGTACGTGAGCGCGGCGATCAGAGACCCCGCCGACGCGAACGTCCCGGCGCCGAGGTAGATCACCCACTCGTCGGCGTTCAACCCCTCCCTGGCCAGCGAGAGCCCCCAGAGGACGCCACCCAGCGCGAAGGTGCCGGCGGCGACGACGGACCAGAACACCACGAGCACGACCCGCCCGGCCCGGCGCGGCCCGGCGTGGGGACGCAGGGATCCCTTGCGCTGCAACCACCAGGCGGCGAGCGCGGCGACGGCGAGCGCGATGCCGTCGGCGGCGAGGGTGTCGCTGAGGCGGTGCCACTTCGCCGTCAGCGTGTACTGCCCGATCGCCGTGGCCCACGGCAGCACGAAGAACAGCATCACGCCGCGCCACTTCCACGGCACCACGATGACCGCCGCGAACAGCACCGTCATCGCGATGGTCGTGTGTCCACTGGGGAGGCTGTTGTGCGCGTAGTCGCCGGTGACCTCGACGAGCGCGGGCCGCGGCAGGACGAACCGCTTGAGCGCCTGCACGACGACCTGGCCCGCGACGATCACACCGACGGCCGCGACCGCGAGGTCCCAGCGCTTCCTGAGCACACCGACCAGGGTGATCACCACCGCCGCGGCGGCGAGCGAGTAGACGGTGATCTGGCCGAGCGCCTGCCAGGCGGCGTCCGTCTCGGACACGTCGTCCTGGTCGGCACCGCGCAGGGCCGCGTTCTCGATGGTCTGACCGGCCCTCGTCAACACCGCGAGGACGTACACGAGCGCCGCGAACAGGAGCCCCGCCGCCGCGACCACGGGCCACCGTCGATGCTTCACGCTGCGCCAGTGTGCTGCCATTCGGCCCCACGCGCTGGATGAAGATCAACGGACTCGGCCCAGCCGGTCCAGCGCCGCCGTGATCGCGAGGTCGACGGTGTACTCGAACTCGGCCTCGCGGTCGAACGCGGCGAGGTGCGGCGCCGTCGCGGCCACCGCCGGCAGCCCCGAGCCCCGCAGGACCTCGTGCCGCGCCCCGTCGTCACCCCCGAACGCCGGAGCCGCCGACACCTCGCGCAGCAGCGTGCCGATCAACGTCGCGAGCAGCATCCGCAGCAGGTGCACGGCCTCGTCCGGGGACGCCCCCGCGGCCAGCAGCACCGCCAGCACCGCGTCGACCGGGGCGAGGCCCTCCAGCGACGACAGCTGACGGGTCAGCACGAGCGGCGCCGCGCCGGGGTGGGCGAGCGCGCGGTCCCGGAAGGCCCCGGCGATGGCGCGCAGGTCGCGGCGGGGGTCGCCGGTGGGCTCCGGCAGGACCAGGCCGCCCAGCAGCTGCTCGGCGACGGCGTCGAGCAGGCCGTCCTTGCCGTCGACGTGGTTGTAGAGGCTCTTCGCGTCCACCCCCAGCGCCCTCGCCACCGAGCGCATGCCGACCGCGGCCACGCCGTCCGCGTCGATGACCCGCAGCGTCGCGGTGACGATCGACTCGCGGGACAGCAGGGGCGTGCGGGGGCGGCCCCGGCGGGGTTCGGTCACGCGGCCATTGTGCCTTGCGGATGCCCACGGTGTGGGTTTAGCCTTCGAATTAACCCACACCGTGGGTATTGGTGCCTTCCCGAACCCGGCACCAGGCGCACGTTCGGCCACGGCCGGACAGTCCACTGAGGAGTGTTGATGTCATCCCGCTTCGTGCTGCCCTCCGAGGAAGTCCTGCGCGCCCGCGAGAAACTCGTGCTGGACCACTTCCACGACGAAGTGGCGCACGACTGGGACGCCACGCTGTCGACGTTCCCGCACCCGCACTACGAGCTCATCGCGCAGATGGTCGTCCACGACGGCGACCAGGCCGTTCGGCAGTACTACACCGACACGCGCGTGGCGTTCCCCGACCAGAACCACGAGCTGATCTCGTTCCGGCACAGCGTCGACGCCGTGATCGTCGAGTTCTGGCTGACGGGCACGCACCTCGGGCCGCTGGGCGGGATCCCGGCGACCGGCGGGAAGCACCGCACGCGGATGACCGCGTACTTCCTCTTCGACGACAACGAGAACCTCGTCACCGAGCGGGTCTACTTCGACCAGCTGTCCGTGCTGAAGCAGGTGATCAGCGGGATCGACCGGAGGAGGCCGAGCGGGCTGCGCAAGCTGCTGCGGGTGTTCCGGGGCGTGCTCGCGATGTCGGGAGGCCGGCCGGATCCGCGGCTGACCGCCACGACCCCGCCGGAGCTCGACCGGTAGGGCTCTGTCAGGTGCGATGTCGGATGTGTCGCGGGTGTGATCTTCTCGGCGGGTAGGGCTGGAGGAGATGGCCCTGCTTCGCCTGGCGATCGAAAACTTCGCCGCGGAGATGTTCGACGGGTTCGCTCGGCGTGATAGCGGGCAAGGACGAGTTGCATCTGCGTGGGCTGTTGCTGGACGGCGAGCGCAAGTCGATGCGGCCCACGGCCGAGCGCTTGCCTGTTGACCACTGTTGGAGCGGGTTCGAGCGGTCGGGTGAACTTCGCCGGCGCTGGCCGGAATCCGGTGACCGCGGTGCGACGCTGCGACTTGCCGACCAGGCCGAGGAGGTGTTCGAGGTGATGGCACCCGAGCCGCAGCAGTCCCAAGAGCCTGACGCGTCCCGCGCTCGACACGGACTTGAAGTGCACAACACGACATCAGGTCATGCGGGCGGCGTAGTGCAAGCCGGCGCAATTCACGGCGATGTGCACCTGCACGCGGCACCTTCTCCGCCGGCGCAGGTGATACCGCGGCAACTGCCCGCCGCGCCGGGGCTGTTCGCTGGGCGGGCAGCAGACCTAATCGAGCTGGATCATGCTTTGATCACCGCCGCACCGAGCGGAGCGGGCACCACCCCACCTGGACCGATCTGCACCGAACCACCCGTCGCAGCTGCGACGGTGATGGTCTCGGCGATCGGCGGGGCGGGAGGAATCGGCAAGACCTGGTTGGCGTTGGCCTGGGCGCACCGCAACCTGCACCGCTTCCCCGACGGGCAGTTGTTCGTGGATCTGCGGGGGTTCAGCGCGGCTGGTGACCCAGTGGCCCCGGCGACGGCGGTGCGCGGGTTCCTCGACGCTCTCGGCGTCGATCCCGGACGCATCCCACCGGACCCGGACACACAGGCTGCGTTGTACCGGACCCTGGTCGCGGGCAGGCGGATGCTGATCGTGCTGGACAACGCGGCGACCGCCGATCAGGTCGTTCCGCTGCTGCCTGGCAGTCCCACCTGCACCGTGCTGATCACCGGACGCCACCGGCTTGCCTCCCTGGTCGACCGTTACGGCGCCCGCCACCTCACCCTGGGCGTCCTCACCCGGGACGAGGCACACGCCCTGCTGGCCACGCGCGTCGGAAGCGACCGCATCGTCGCCGAATCCGACGCCGTCGAGGACCTGATCGAACTGTGCGGAGGCTATCCGCTGGCCCTGTCGATCACCGCCCGCAACGCCGCTACCCGCCCCGCCGTCTCCCTTGCTGAGACCGCCGCCGAACTGCGTCAACTGGGACTTGAGACGCTCGACCACGACACCGACCCCGCAGCGAGCCTGCCCAAGGTGCTGTCCTGGTCCCTACGCCAACTCACTGACACGCAGCGCGCCGTGTTCGGGCTGCTGGGCATCGCTCCCGGCACCGACACCACCCTGCCGGCCGTGGTCTCCCTCACCGGCCTGTCTCCGGCCCGCGCACGGAAGGCCCTCTCCGCTCTGGAAGAAGCATCTCTCACTGAACGACAGCCGCACGGCCGGTACGCGATGCACGACCTGGTCCGTGACTACGCCGCCACCACTGCCCACGACCTGCCCGCCCACGTACGAGAGACAGCCCTGGTACGGGTGGTGGACTTCCATCTGCACACTGCCCGCACCGCCGACCGCCTCCTCGCTCCCCACCGCCAGCCCGTACGGCCCGACCCACCCACGTCCGGCGTCCACCCGCACCCGCTGCCCGACGCCGCAGCCGCGACGGCCTGGCTGGAGGCCGAACACGCCACCCTCCTCGCCGCCCAAAGCACCGCAATCGCCCTCGGACGCCACGACGTCGTCTGGCACCTCGCCTGGACGCTGGAGACCTTCTTCCGCCGGCGGGGACACCTGCGCGATGCGCTCGCCTCATGGCGGATGGCGCTGGACGCCGCCGAACACCTGTCCGATCCCACCATCCGCAGTCGCACTCACCGGTTCCTCGGCAACGTCTGCTCGCTGTTGGGACTGCACGAGGAGGCATCCGGACACCTCAACCGCGCCCTCGACCAAGCCGTGCGCCACCGCGATCTCCCCGAACAGGCACACACCCACCAGATGCTCGCACTCGCCTGGGAACGACGAGGGGACGACCGGCAGGCTCTCGACCACGCCCGTCACGCCCTCGTCCTCCATCGCACCCTCGACCATCCGGTGCGGGAAGCCATCGCGCTCAACGCGGTGGGTTGGTACGCCGCGCGTCTGGGCGACTTCGACACCGCCCGCGACCACTGCGGCGCCGCCCTCACGCTGCTGCGACACCACCACGACCTCGAAGTCGAGGCGTCCGTCCTGGACAGCCTGGGGTTCATCGCTCACCGCACCGGCGACCACCACCAGGCCCTTGGTCATTACCAGCAGGCCCTCACCCTGTTCCGCGCTCTCGGCAACACCTACCTGATCGCGGACACCCTCGACAACCTCGGCCACCCCCACGCCGCCCTGGGACACGAGCAGGTCCGCGCGGTCTGGCGGGAGGCACTGGAGCTGTACCGGGAACAAAGCCGCGACACCGACGCCCAACGCGTCCAACGGCAACTCGACGAACTGGACGAGACCAATCGGGACGGTCGGGACTGACTGGCCCCAACACGATCGTCGGACGTGTCGGTAGCAGATGATGCAGGTGCCGAAGCCGAGGACTTCGTGGACGTCGTCGCGGCGCTCCCAGCGGATGCGCAGCCGTTTCATGCCGTGGCACCAGGCCGTGCCCAGGCCGGAGCCGAGAACGAGCCGTGTTCCGTTCGCCATGCGCTCGGGAGGGCACAGCCACGCCGGCTACTCCACCGGTCCAGGGCTCGTCCGTGGCGGGCATCGGCGTGGGCGGGGCGCCCAGCGGTGACCTGGACGAGAAGTACGCGAAGGCGGGTCTGGCGACCCTGAGGTGAGTCGTGGTGGCCGTCCATGCGAGGGAACGGACGGCCACCACCCGTCAGACCAGCCAGGCCACCACAGCTCCACCGGCGGCCGTTCCCACCAGGAACGCACCCGCGAGCCAGGTGAGGGACGGACGAACACCGGTCGAGCGGTCGAAGTCGGCGAAGTCCTGCACGAAGTCACCGACCTCACCGATCGGCATGGGTTCCGCCGCGACGAGGTCCGGCGCCTCGCTCAGGCGCTGGTAGGCCTTCCGCCAAGCCCCGATCTCCGCAGCGGGCACCCCGCAGGTCAGCAGGAAGTGCTCGACGCGCCCGAAGGTGGACGGCAGCTTCCCCTTCTCCTCCTGGCACATCTTGTGCAAGGTGCTCCGCGACTGCGGGTAGCCGAGTGCCTTGCTGCGCTCGGCCAGTTCGGTGAAGGACTTGCCGGACCGCGTCCGCACCGTCCTCAGGCCGTTGACGAACGCCGCGGTGGTGCGCATTCCGGCCGGGTCCGGCCAGATCTCGGAGTGCGCGTCAGCACCCCTCGAATTCCTAACCATGAAGAATTGCTCCACATTCTGCAAAGGATCCGAACGCGACCTCTCGCACCTGCACGGAAGCGGCACGGGAATACCACCAGCTGACGAGAGTGGATCGTGACACTACACGTGCGACCGCGCCCGAAGAAATCACCATGCCACGTTCCCCCGAAGCGAGAGGGATCTCGGCCGCACGTGAACATCGATCATGGGCTCGGCACCTGTCGAGAACGAAGCGATCATCACTCGATCCGGTACGGAATGCGGATGGACAACGCAGGTAGAAGCCGTGTGAGCGCTCTCCCGCCGCTCAACCGCCCCGAGTCGTCCACGCAAGCGTGTAACGTCCGGGCCGCACCGAGCGAATTCGCTCACGGCTTCACGAACTCCCGGCCAGGCCTGCATCTTCTGCAAAGGATCCGGACGCGGCACGGGACATCGGGAGCAGACCCTGCGGGAACAGGGTCTGCTCCTGCCCGATGAACATGATTTGGTGGGCTCGGCAACAAATTGCGAAGCGCCTATCCCCACACCCCAGCCGCCAGCGGCCACAAAGCAGTGATCAAACAAAGCATCATCATCAACGCCGCACGGCCCGCACGCGCCGTTGTGACGGTGCACGCCCTGCCGCGACGAGGCGTCGTGATGGTGATGGTGAACAGGACACGGTCTCGGCGGCGGCGACGGAGCGGGACGGGCGCGGGCGCGGCCCCGGACAGCCGGACGCGAGCCTCCTGCCATGCCGCCACCCATTCGTCCTGTGCGTTCTCGTCGATCCCGCAACCTTGGACGAACGCGCGGACCTGCTCCGCCCGCGCCGGTAATCGATCGTGGTTGACCAGGTGATGAGCGGTGCTGCGCGGCAGGCTCTCACTGCGTCGGCCGATGTCGGTGAACGACGTGCTGGTCTGGATCATCAGCCGGCGCAGCTGGTGGTTGAACTGCTGCGCCGAGTTCACCCGTCTGGCCAGCACGAGCGGGTCCGCCCCTTGCAGCGAGGTCTCCGACTCGGCAGGAGGCTTCGCTCGCAGGGGCCGCAGCGACGGCTGGGTGGGCGGCCCGCTGACCGTCCGCACCCACCGCCACACCGCTTCTCTGAACTTCGCGTCGTGCTCGCCAGGCGCGGACAGCGCGTCGTTCATCGCGAGCCACTGCAGGTGCGGGTTCACCCCCTGCCGGCCGTCCAGGAAGTCCCGGAACAACTCCTCGGCACGCCCGCTGGCCGCGGCGAGCTCGCCAGGTCCGGGTCTGCCGGCGAGGTTCCAGCGTCGAATCACGTCTGCCCGCAGAGCCGCCGCCAAACCGGCGGCGGCCTCGGGTGTCGCGGTGGACATCAGCGCGTGTGCCCCCCGAACTGGGAAAGGACGCTCAGGCCGACGACGATCGCGTTGACGATCACCACGGTCTCGAGCACAAGACTCGCGCTGTGCCCGCGTTCGCTCATGGCCCAGATCAGGGCGATGTTGCCGAGCAGCGGGTTAGCGTGCGGAATCGCCATCAGCTTGCGCAACAAGGGCAGGTTGAACTCGAACTGCATGAGGATTCCCTACTTCAGGTGACTCCGGAACTCGCTCCAGCTCCGTCACCCGCGGTGCCAGCCGCTTCGTGGTGATCGGTCCAATGCGGAGCGTGCTCTCCCATGCTGCACCGGCAAAACCGGCACTTGCCAGCCTGAACAGGCGTGTTGTCACTTTCGGGGACGACGCCTGGACAGCCGTGGACCGTCCACTGCCGTCCGTTGCCGTCCACTGCCGTCCACGCAGTTGTCATGGACGCGGCGGACGCGCAGGTCAACCGCGTCCAATTGGCGCGTTCTCACGGGACGAATAGTGTTGGCCGCGGTGCGAAAGCGCTGTGCCTGCTCGAACCGCGGCCTGGTGACTCCGGACGTGCGCCGGGAGGTACTGCGGTGGCCGGAGGTGCCAGCCTCCGGTCACCGGCGCCGGTCGGTGGCGCTCCACCCCGGCGGGATCCGCTCCGTCGCCTCGGGGTCGATCGCGTGCCGGGCCACGTGGCGTCCCGGCTTCGGCTTCTTGCCCATCAGCATCAGCACGACGGCCACGACCAGCCCGACCGTGGCCAGACCGGCCGCGGAGACACGCGCGGCGGGGTGCTCCAGGATCAGCGTGCAGATCGTGAGGGCGAGCACGAGAGCGGCGATCGGGCCGATCACGGCGATGTCCGAGCGCTCCTCGGGCTCCGCGGCGGGTTCCGCCGGCGGCGCGGCCTGCGCGCTTGGGGCGACTGGGGCGGCTGGGGCGTGGACCTCGATCGTCTCGAAGTTCCCCCGGGGCTGTTCGTAGGGCGGGGGCCGTAGACCGGGAGGGACCGTCACCCCGGCCATGCTGCCCGAGGAGGGCGCGTCGCCGCAAACCTCTCGTTCCGCGTTTACTACGTGTTCCCGTGTAGCGCTGGGTTCGAGGAGGTCCGTCATGTGCCGGTGGCTCGCGTATTCCGGTTCGCCGGTGTTGCTGGAGGAACTGCTCTACGCACCGGAGAACTCGCTCGTCATGCAGTCCAAGCACGCCCGGCTCGGCGCGACCGCCGTGAACGGCGACGGGTTCGGCATCGGCTGGTACGGCAGCGCGAGCACGCCGGGGCTCTTCCTGAGCACGGAGCCCGCGTGGAACGACCGCAACCTGCGCGAACTGGCGGCGCAGATCACGGCCGACCGGGTCTTCGCGCACGTGCGGGCCTCGACGGGCGGCGCGGTGCAGCGGTCGAACTGCCACCCGTTCCGCCACGGCAGCTGGCTGTGGATGCACAACGGCCTGATCTCGGAGTTCCCGCTGGTGCGGCGCGAGCTCGTGCTGGCGGTCGACCCCGCGCTGTTCCCGCTGGTCGAGGGGTCGACCGACTCGGAGGTCATGTTCTACCTGGCGCTCAGCTTCGGGCTGGAGCAGGACCCGCCCGCCGGGGTGGCGCGCATGGTCGAGTTCGTCGAGGACGTCGGCCGGCGCGCGGGTGTCGAGCACCCGGTCCAGATGACGGTCGCGGTCACCGACGGGTCGACGACCTGGGCGTTCCGGTACTCGAGCCGAGGCAGGTCGCGCACGCTGTTCCACAGCACCGACGTGTCGACGCTGCGCCGCCAGTACCCGGACAACCCCGCGCTGCACGACCTCGCGGACGACTCGCGGCTCGTCGTGTCCGAACCGCTGGGCGACCTGGTCGGGGCCTGGCAGGAGGTGCCGGAGTCGACGTGCGTCGTCGTCAGGACCGGCGTGGAAGAGGAACTGCTGCCGTTCAAGCCGTGACGGTCAGCTCGCGAACGCCCGGCGCAGGACCACCCAGACGTCAGCTCGACCTCGGGCACGTCTCCTGAGCCGGGCACCGCCTCGGGGTTCCCGGCCACCTCCCCCGCGCGCAACGGGTCGGCTGTCGTCTCCCGGCCCATGCGCGACGACGGCAGGTTCGCCGCCACGTCGACGACGAGCCGGGCGGCGGTGAGGAGGTCGTTCCTGTCGCGGAACTCCCTGTGGCCCGCCGTGAGCGTGCGGCCGATGCCGATCGGCTCGACACGCGCCCCGACCGTTCCCCTGCGCCGGTCGCCGTCCCACGCGGCGAACACGGTCAGCCCGTTGGACATGCGCTTGCGGTAGTGCTCGCGCCGGTCCTCCCGGTGCAGCTCCCAGCCCGCGACCGACTCGGGCCACCTGTCGTCGCGCACCCACGTCCCCCTTCGCGTCCGGGAGCCGCGGTGTCACGAAGCGGGGCGCTGTCCGGTCGGATCGGCGTGATCCGCGACGTGCTGGAGGTGCGCGGCCGTGGAGGGAGGGGGCGGGAGCTCCGCCCCCTCACCGCGTCACTCGACCAGCTTGCCCGCCGTGTCGACGTCCCTCATCAACGCCGTGATCTCCGCCGGGACCGGTGGGATCTCCTCGCGTTCGACCCGGCCGGGACCCGACCAGACGAGGTTCACCTGCTGCGCGGGGTCGAGGTCCGGGAAGTCCGACCGGTTGTGGCAGCCCCGGGTCTCGCGCCGCTCCAGCGCGCACTCCAGGGTCGCGCGGGCGGAGATCGCCGACGACTTCAGGTCGAACGCGTGCGCGAGGTCCCCGAAACCGGCCAGGTCCGGGTGCACGCCGACGTGGCGGATGCGCTCCTCCAGCTCGTCGAGCTCCGCGAGTCCCTTGCGCAGACCGGCTTCGTCGCGCACGACACCCGCGTGCTCGGTCATCGTGTCGCGCAGCGACCGTTGCAGGGCGCGGACGTTCTCCGGCCCGTCCGCGGCGAGCAGGTCGTCGACCTCGGACCGCGCCTCGTCCACGGCGTCGCGCGACCGTCGTTGCGCGTCCAGGGAAGCGGAGTACGAGGCCGCGGCCTCACCGACGATCCGGCCGTACACCAGCAGTTCGATGAGCGAGTTGCCGCCGAGCCGGTTCGCGCCGTGCAGGCCGCTGGACGCCTCACCGATGGCGTACAGGCCGTCGACGCCCGTCGAGTGGTCGGACGGCGACACCCACACGCCGCCCATCGAGTAGTGCGCGGTGGGCGCGATCTCCACGGCCTCCCGGGTGATGTCCTTCATCTGCAGTTCGAGCAGCGTCTGGTACACCCTCGGCAGGCGGCGCATGATCTGCTCGCGCGGCAGGTGCGACACGTCGAGCCACACGCCCCCGTTCGGGGTGCCGCGGCCCTCCTTGATCTCGGTGTACGCGGCGAGCGCCACTCGGTCGCGTGTGGACAGTTCCATGCGCCGCGGGTCGTACCGGGCCATGAACCGCTCGCCCGCGGCGTTCGTGAGGATGCCGCCCTCACCGCGCGCCGCCTCCGAGACGAGCGTGCCGGCCGCGTTCTCCGGTTCGAGCAGGCCGGACGGGTGGAACTGCACCAGCTCGGGGTCGCGGATGCGGCCGCCCGCGAGCAGCGCCAGCCGGAACGAGTCGCCGGTGTTCTCGTCGCGGCGGCTCGACGTGCGGCGCCAGATGCGGGTGTGCCCGCCCGCGGCGAGGATCACGGCGTCGGCGTGGAACACGTACCGCGTGCCGTTGCCGAGGTCGAACCCGTAGGCGCCGAACACCACGTTGTCCCGCACCAGGATCCGCGTGATGTAGCAGGTGTCGTGGATGGGGATGCCGAGCTGCGCGGCGCGGTTCACGAGGGTGCGCTGGATCTCCAGCCCGGTGTAGTCGCCCGCGAACGACGTGCGGCGGAACGTGTGCGCGCCGAAGAACCGCTGCGAGATGCGCCCGTCGGTCTCCCGCGCGAACGGCATGCCCCAGCGTTCGAGGTCCTCGATGCCGCGCGGCGCCTGCTCCGCCACGACCCGGACGATCTCCGGGTTGGCGAGGTGGTAGCTCTCCTTGACGGTGTCCGCGGCGTGCTGCTGCCAGGTGTCGGCGGGGTCCATCGTCGCCAGCGCCGCGTTGATCCCACCGGCGGCGAGGGCGGTGTGCGCGTCGGCCTTGGACCGCTTGCCGACGACGATCACGTCGACTCCGCGTTCGGCGAGCTCGATCGCGGCGCGCAATCCGGCGCCGCCGCTGCCGATCACCAGTACCGAGGTGGCTGTCTGGACTTCTTGGATTGTCATAACGGCCTCCGTTGCCCGTACTTCCACTATGAGGACCGGACAGGGCCGAGGTGTGTGACTGTTAGCAGCACGACATGCGTCGGCCGTCACTTCACTAGGATCGGTGGTGTGTTCGTGAAGCTCTGCGGTCTGCGCACCGAGTCCGACGTCACCGTGGCAGTCGACACGGGGGCCGACGCCGTGGGCTTCGTGCTCACCGACAGCCCCCGCCGGATCGACGCCGGCCTCGCCCGCGAGCTGGTCGCGGGCGTGCCGCCGCAGGTGCTGACGGTCGCCGTCGTGCGCGGGATCACGGCCACCGAAGCCGGTGAGATGGCGCTGAAGACAGGCGTGCGCGCGTTGCAGCTGCACGGCGACTATCCGAAGGAAGCTTTCGACGAGCTGGCGGACCTCCCGCTCCAGCTCGTCAGAGCCACGGCGCTGGGTCCGGGCACCGACGTGCGCACCGGGGCGTTCGGCGAGGAACTGCTCCTGATCGACTCGCCGGTGGCGGGGTCGGGTGAGCAGTGGGACGTCACGCGGCTCGCCGACAACCCGCCCACCGGGCACTGGGTGCTCGCGGGCGGGCTGTCGCCGGAGACCGTCGCCGGCGCGATCGGCGTCGCGCGGCCGTGGGGCGTCGACGTGTCCAGCGGCATCGAGTCGAGCCGGGGCGTGAAGGACCACGGCCGGATGCGCGAGTTCGTCGCCGCCGCGCGAGGCTAGTGGCGCGTCACGCAACGTTGGCCGGGTAATGGGTCCAGGTGCGGATGGGTGAGTCGGTGGCGAAGCCGGTCTTGGGCTTGGCGCGGGCGTTGCGCCAGCGGATGTAGGCGGCGATCGCGGTGTTCTGTTCGGTGTGGCTGCGATGGTCGGTGCCGTTGAGGGCGAAGTAGCGCAGTGCGGCGAACTCGGCCTCGATCCAGTTCAGCCAGGATCCGTAGGTCGGCAGGAACACCAGCTCGATCTGGTTGCCGGCGGCCCACTTGCGGATGTCGGGGTGGCGGTGCGGGGAGAAGTT
>NZ_FNIX01000001.1:571974-1588933 GCF_900104175.1 Lentzea jiangxiensis | reverse complement strand
TATTACTCTCAAAGGAATATCTCTGACGAGAGATATTCATATTACTGGCTGTGTTATCGGCACGCTGTTGAGTTCTCAAAGAACACGCGCTCATCATCACGGTCCGCCGCACGGCGACTCGATCCGAGGCTGTGTCGTACTGAAGCTTTTTGGTTGAAACATCCGACGCCCTTGGCCTCTGAGCTCAGAAGAGCTACCGGCTGGGTCTTCGTCGTTTCTCGGTCACCCACTCTACCACAGTCCGTGGAAGCTTGGTTCGTGACCCGTGTCGCGCTCCGTTCCGGTGTTCCCGGCCCGTTCCTCGCTGACATGGAGAAAGTTACACGCACGCCAACTGGCGGTCAAATCGGGGACAACCCAGCTCCCCACGGTCAGGAAACCGCAGGTCAGCAGCCCCGTACAGGACCCTCCGACCACGCTATCGCAGCGGAAACCCGGGCACACTGTGACCGCGATCACACCAAGAAACATCGAAGGCCGCCGGACCCAGGTGGGTCCGGCGGCCTCCTACGACCAGTACGTGCAGGTCAGGGCTCCACGTGCACGCTTGCGTTGTTGCGCTTGCCCCGGCGCAGTACCAGCCACTTGCCGTGGAGCAGATCCGACGACGCCGGCTTCCACTCCTCGTCGGTCACCTTCGCGTTGTTCACGTACGCGCCGCCCTCGTTGACGGTGCGCCGTGCGGCACCCCGGCTCTCGGCCAGGCCGGACGCGATCAGCAGGTCGACGATCGTCGGCTCGTCCGCCAGCCGCGCCTGCCCCTTGGGCGCCTCGGCCAGCGCCGCCTCCAGCACCGACGCGTCCAGGTCGCGCAGCTCGCCGCGACCGAACAGCGCCGACGACGCGAGGATGACCTGCTGCGTCGCTCGCTCGCCGTGCACCAGGTCGGTGAACTCCTGCGCGAGCCGCTTCTGCGCGGCCCGCTGGTGCGGCGCCTCCGCGGTCTGCTTCTCCAGCTCGTCCAGCTCCTCACGGGTGAGGAACGTGAACAGGCGCAGGTACCGCAGGACGTCGGCGTCACCGGCGTTCACGAAGTACTGGTACCAGGCGTACGGCGACGTCAGCTCCGGGTCGAGCCACACGTTGCCGCCACCGGTGGACTTGCCGAACTTGCGGCCCTCGGCGTCGGTGACGAGGGGGGCCGTCAGGGCGTGGACGTGCTTGCCCTCGACGCGGCGGATCAGGTCGACCCCGCCGACGATGTTGCCCCACTGGTCCGAGCCGCCGACCTGCAGCGCGGTGCCGTACTTGCGGTGCAGCCGCAGGTAGTCGTTCGACTGCAGCAGCAGGTAGCTGAACTCGGTGTACGACATGCCGTCGGTCTCGAGGCGGCGCTTCACCGTCTCGCGCGACAGCATGACGTTGATCGAGAAGTGCTTGCCGACGTCGCGCAGGAACTCGAGCGCGCTCATCTGGCCGGTCCAGTCGAGGTTGTTCTCGACGACCGCGCCCGTGGGCGAGGAGTCGAACTCGACGAACCGCTCCAGCTGGCCGCGGATGCGGTCGGCCCACTCGGCGACGGTGTCCAGGGAGTTCAGCGTGCGCTCACCGGTGTCGCGCGGGTCGCCGATCATCCCCGTCGCCCCGCCCGCCAGCACGATCGGCCGGTGCCCCGCCATCTGGAAGCGCTTGAGCATGAGCAGCGGGACCAGGTTGCCGGCGTGCAGCGACGGCGCCGTCGGGTCGAAGCCGCAATAGAGGGTGAGCGGGCCGGCGTCCAGGTCCTTCCGGAGCGCGTCGAGGTCGGTGGACGTCGCGATCAGGCCGCGCCAGGACAGTTCGTCAAGGATGTGCTCGCTCACGGCGCTCATTGTCCCTCACCTGGTCCAACGGGTTTCGACCCGGTGCCGGAACGGGTACGCACACGCCATGACGGAGCCACGTGACGAGTTACGGCGGCCCACCCAGCGGATGCCGTACGCGAACGAGCCGGTGCACATGCAGCGCATGGACGATCCGGTGGTGGAAGAGGTGGTCGAGCGAGACGACGACTACCGCAAGGCGCGGACGGTGCGGACTGTCTGCGCGATCATCGACATCATCTGCTGGACGTTCGCCATCGTGCTGTTGGTCCACATCTTCCTCGTGATCGCAGGGGCGAACTCCGGCAACGGGTTCTTCCAGTTCATCGCGGGTTGGGCGGACGGCATCACCCTCGGCCTGGACGGTCTTTTCACGTCCAGCACTCCGGCCGTGGCGACCCTTCTGAACGAGGGCCTCGCAGCCCTCCTGTGGTTGCTCATCGGCGCGTTGCTGACGAACCTGATCACGCGTGTCGCGCTGCCGTCTGATCACCGGCGCGCCTGGTACCGCAGGACCGTGCGGCACTAACACAATGGCGGCGTGGACGAGTACGAGTTCGACGTCGCCCTGTCCTACGCCGGGGAGGACCAGCACCTGGTCCTCCCCGTTGTCGCGTGTCTGAAAGACCTCGGCGTCGCGCTGTTCCACGACAAGGAGCGCGAGGCCGAGAAGTGGGGCGTCGACCTCGTGGAGTACTTCTCGCAGGCGTTCACGCAACGGGCGAGGTACGTGCTCCTCTTCAGCTCGCAGCACTACGTCGACAAGTGGGCGCGCCTGCAGCGCCGTGCCGCCTTCGGGCGGGCGGTGGAACAGCACACCGAGTACGTGCTGCCGATCCGGGTCGACGACACCGAGGTTCCCGGGCTCTCCCCCACCATCGCGTACCTGGACCTGCGCGTCCACGACGCCGGCACGATCGCGGACGCCGTCGTGCAGAAGCTGGCGCAGCACCGCGCCGAGTTCACCGCCAGGACTCCGATCACACCGAAGTCGGTGGCCGCGCTGGCACGCGAGAAGCCGCACGGCTGGGAGTACCTGCTCTACGTGACCGTTGTGGCGCAAGGACTCACGGAGCTGGAGTCGAAGTACTGGGAGCACTTCCTGCGGTACGCGCCCCGCAACGGGATGGTCGAGCACGGCAACGGCATCGACCTGATCCGCGACCGCAACGTGCTGCTGAGCGAGATCATCAAGGTCGCGGTGGACACGGTCTTCACGGCGGACACGCAGGAGGCCGCGTTCGGGCGGTCCGGGGTGCCGGGCGACCCGGACCGGATCGTGCACCTCGGCGGGCTGTTCGTGCGGACGTTCGACGAGATCCTGGAGTGGGCCCGCGAGATCCACGGCACCAGCTACGCGAGCGAGCCGGCGCGGACGGCGGCGCGCGTCCAGGCGCGGTTCGCCGACCAGCAGCTGCGGGCGATGCACACGGTCGCGCAGGCCTTGCGCGAAGTCGCGGACACCCTGGTCGAACGGCTGACCGCCGGCGAGCACATCGACATGACGGTGCCGTTGGTGTTCGAGGTGGACCCGGCTCTGGAGCAGGAGTTCAAGGCGGCGCTGGACAGGTTGTCACGCTGAGGTGCGGCGCTTGCCGCCTCTCTTGTACGTCGACACGGCCGGAGAGTCGATCCAGAACCGCCACGGCACGTCCATCGCCACAGCGACACCGACGCGAGGACCGGAACGCACGTCGGTAGCCGGTTCATCGGCCGCGTAGAGCCGAACGGGCGAGTCAGCGGATGTCAGGTCGAGGCCGTTCGACGACCGGTCCAGCCCCAGGACCTTGCACAGCCGCGCGGGTCCCTTGGCCAGCTCGGCGGCCGAGCGCGACGCGGGACGGCGGGAGAACGCCACGTCCTCACCGGCGACCACCTCGCCCGCACGCAGCAGGACCGCGCCCGGCACGCCGTCGGTCAGCGAGACGACGTTGGCGCAGAAGTGCATGCCGTACACGAAGTAGACGTACAGGAAGCCGGCCGGGCCGAACATGACCTCGTTGCGCGGGGTCTTGCCGCGGTAGCAGTGCGACGCCGGGTCGTCGCCGCCCCGGTACGCCTCCACCTCGACGACGCGCACGCGCACGTCGCCCGCCTCCAGGTACGAGCCGAGGAGGAGCCGGGCGGCATCGACCGGGTCGATGGCCAGCTCCTCCCTGGTCAGCAGCCTAGAACTCACGTGCGGAAGCAGCCTTCGCGACGAGGGCGTCCAGCTGTTCGCGGACGCGGGACGGCGCGGTGCCGCCCTGGGCGTCGCGGGAGGCGATCGAGCCCTCGACGGTCAGCACCGAGCGCACGTCCGGCGTCAGGGCGGGCGAGATGGCGGCGAACTCGTCGTCGGTCAGGTCTTCCAGGCCGACGCCGCGGGACTCCGCGGCACGCACGCACGCGCCGGCGGCCTCGTGGGCCACGCGGAACGGGACGCCTTGGCGCACGAGCCATTCCGCGATGTCCGTGGCCAGGGTGAAGCCCGCCGGGGCCAGCGACGCCATGCGGTCGACGTCGAACCTCAGCGTCGCCACCATGCCCGCGAACGCCGGCAGCAGGAGCTCGAGCTGCTCGACCGAGTCGAACAGGGGCTCCTTGTCCTCCTGCAGGTCGCGGTTGTACGCGAGCGGCTGGGCCTTCAGCGTGGCCAGGAGACCCGCGAGGTTGCCGATCAGGCGGCCGGACTTGCCGCGCGCGAGCTCGGCGACGTCCGGGTTCTTCTTCTGCGGCATGATCGAGCTGCCGGTGGACCACGCGTCGTCGAGCACCGCGAAGCGGAACTCGGCGGTGGTCCAGATGATGACCTCCTCGGCGATCCGGGAGAGGTTCACGCCGATCATGGCCAGCACGAACGCGATCTCGGCGGCGAAGTCGCGGGAGGCGGTGCCGTCGATGGAGTTCTCGACGGGCGCGTAGAAGCCGAGGTCCGCGGCCACCTTCGCCGGGTCGAGGCCCAGCGACGAGCCGGCGAGGGCGCCCGAGCCGTACGGGGAGAACGCGGCGCGCTTGTCCCAGTCGTGCAGGCGGTCGACGTCGCGCAGCAGCGAGTGCGCGTGCGCCAGCAGGTGGTGCGACAGCAGCACGGGCTGGGCGGACTGCAGGTGCGTGCGGCCCGGCATGACGGCGCCGAAGTGCGTCTCCGACTGCGCGGCCAGGGCGTCGACGACGTCGAGCACACCGGCGGCGACGCGGCGGGCGGCGTCGCGCAGCCACATGCGGAACAGCGTCGCGACCTGGTCGTTGCGGGAACGGCCCGCGCGCAGCTTGCCGCCGAGCTCGGTGCCCGCGCGGTCGATCAGGCCGCGCTCCAGCGCCGTGTGGACGTCCTCGTCCTCCAGCACGGGGGTGAAGGCGCCGGACTCGACGTCGGCGAGGAGCTCGTCCAACGCCTTCTGCATGCCGGCCAGCTCGTCGTCGGTCAGCAGGCCGGCGGCGTGCAGCACACGGGCGTGCGCGCGCGAGCCCGCGATGTCGTACGGCGCGAGCCGCCAGTCGAAGTGCGTCGACAGCGACAGCCGCGCCATCGCCTCGGCCGGTCCCGACTCGAACCGGCCACCCCACAAAGAACTCATCACACGCAACTTTCAGCTAGCGAAGTCGTAGAGCGATTCTTCCGAACGGGCCACGAGTCCGACCACGCGGCCCTCGTACAGCGACACGTCCACCTCGCCGCACCCCGACGGCAGCGCCATCCGCGCCACCCGCACGGCCACGGACCCGAGGCTGGACCGGACCACGCCCGCGCGGAAGTTGAGCTCGCGGACGGCCTCGGCGACCGACACGGTCTCACCGTCCACCGCGACGGGCACACCCGCGTCGAACGTCAGGACGGCGTGCACGGGCTCATTCATCGCCGGACCCCGTGGCCAGCGCGGCGATCCGCTCGGCGAGCTCGGCGCCGGTCATCGGCTCGCGGGCCACGACCAGGATCGTGTCGTCGCCCGCGATCGTGCCGACGACCTCGTGCAGCGCCGCCCGGTCGAGCGCGGAGGCGAGGAACTGCGCGGCCCCGGGCGGGGTGCGCAGGACGGCCAGGTTGGCCGACGAGTCCGTCGACACCAGCAGCTCGCCGAGCACGCGCGCGAGGCGGGTTGTGCCGCTTTGGACGCCGCGCACGGGGCTGCCGTCCTCGGGGATGACGTAGATCGGCGCGCCGCCGTCGGGGCCGCGCAGCTTCACCGCGCCGAGCTCGTCCAGGTCGCGCGACAGCGTGGCCTGGGTGACCTCGATGCCCTCCGCGGCGAGGAGTTTCGCGAGCTCGGACTGGCTGCGGATGACGAGTTGGCTGACCATCTCGACGATGCGGCCCTGACGTGCGGTGCGAGTCATGACGACTGCTCCAGCAACCACACGAGAAGCGCCTTCTGCGCGTGCAGCCTGTTTTCGGCTTCCTGCCACACGAGCGACTGCGGTCCGTCGAGGACGTCGTCGGTGATCTCCCAGCCGCGGTGCGCGGGCAGGCAGTGCAGCACCGTCGAGTCCGGCTTGCCGGTGGCGGCCAGCAGGTCCGCGTTCACCTGGTACGGGCGGAACGGGCCGACGCGGTCCTTGCCGTCGTTCTCCTGGCCCATCGACGTCCACGTGTCGGTGACCAGCACGTCCGAGCCGTCGACCGACGCCAGCGGGTCGCTGATCAGCGCCACCGAACCGCCGGTCTCGGCGGCGCGCTTCTTGGCGTCCTGGAGGAACTGCGGGTTCGGCACGAAGCCCGCGGGCGCGCCGATGCGGACGTGCATACCGGCCGTGGCGCCCCCGAGCAGCAGGGAGTGCGCCATGTTGTTGGCGCCGTCCCCCAGGTACGTCAGCGTCAGTCCGGCCAGCTTGCCGTAACGGCGGCGGATCGTCTGCAGGTCCGCGAGGACCTGGCACGGGTGGAACTCGTCGGTCAGCGCGTTCACGACGGGGATGCGCGACACGGAGGCCATCGCCTCCATGCGCGCCTGCGCGAACGTCCGCCACACCACGGCGTCGACGTAGCCGGAGAGGATCCGCGAGGTGTCCTCGATGGTCTCCTCGCGGCCCAGCTGCATCGAGCGGCCGTCGATGATCACCGGGTTGCCGCCGAGCTGGGCGATGCCGACCTCGAACGACAACCGCGTGCGCGTCGAGTTCTTCTCGAAGATCACGGCGACGGACTTCGGGCCCGCCAGCGGCTTCGCGGTGAACCGGTCCGCCTTGTAGGTGTCGGCGAGGTCGAGGACGGCGGCCTGCTCCTCGGTGGTCAGGTCGTCGTCGCGCAGGAAGTGCCTCGGGCTCACGGCGTCTCCTCGAAGAAGGTGGGGAGCGCGGCGACGAAGGCCTGCGCGTCGGAGGTCTCGAGCACCAGCGGCGGGGCGAGCCGCAGCACGTCGGGTTGGATCGGGTTGATCAGGTAACCGGCCTTCTGCGCGGCAGCCGCGGCCTTCGCCGAGACCGCCTCGCGCAGCGTGATGCCGAGCAGCAGGCCTGCTCCCCGGACTCCGGAGATGGCGGGGTGGTGCAACGCCTCCACGCCCGCTGCGATCTCCTTGCCCACGGACGAGGCGTGCTCCAGCAGGCCTTCCGAGGCGATCGTGTCGAGCACCGCGAGCCCGGCTGCGCAGCACACCGGGTTGCCGCCGTAGGTGGTGCCGTGGTGGCCCGGCTTGAACAGCTCCGCCGCCGCGCCGAACCCGATGGTGGCGCCGAGCGGCAGCCCGCCGCCGATGCCCTTGGCCAGCGTGACGACGTCCGGCACGATCCCGGCCTGCTGGAACGCGAACCAGGTGCCGAGGCGGCCGATGCCGGTCTGCACCTCGTCGAGGACGAACAGCGCGCCGTGCTCGGCGGTGATCCGGCGGGCCTCCTGCAGGTAGCCGGCCGGAGGGACGACCACGCCCTGCTCGCCCTGGATCGGCTCGACGATGAAGGCCGCCGTCTCGTCGTCGATCGCGGCTTCCAGCGCTGCCACGTCACCGAACGGGATGTGCGAGACGCCGGGGACCAACGGCGCGAACGGCGCGCGCTTGGGCTCCTGGCCGGTCAGCGTCAGCGCGCCCATCGTGCGGCCGTGGAACCCGCCGATCGTCGAGACGACCTTGGTGCGGCCGGTCAGGCGCGCCATCTTCAGCGCGGCCTCGTTGGCCTCGGCGCCGGAGTTGCAGAAGAAGACCTTGCCGGGCTCGCCCGCGATGTCGAGCAGGCGTTCGGCGAGCTCGAGCGCGGGCTCGTTGACGTACAGGTTGCCGGTGTGGCCGAGCTTCGCGATCTGCGTCGAGACCGCCTCGACGATCGCCGGGTGCGCGTGCCCGAGGGCGTTGACCGCGAGACCGGTCAGCAGGTCGACGTACCGGTTGCCCTCCGCGTCCCAGACGTGCGCGCCCTCACCGCGTTCGAGCTGCAGCGAGGGTGTGCCGTAGTTGTCCATCATGGACTGTTGCCACCGCGTGGTCATTTGCCGTCCCCCAACACCATGGTGCCCACACCTTCCGAGGTGAAGACTTCGAGCAGAACGCTGTGCGCCAGCCGGCCGTCGATCACGTGCGCCTGCGGGACGCCGCCGCGCACCGCGCGCAGGCAGGCCTCCATCTTCGGCACCATGCCGCTCTCCAGGTCCGGCAGGATCTCCTCCAGCTCGGAGGCGCGGATCTGGTTCAGCAACGACGATCTGTCCGGCCAGTTCGCATAAAGGCCTTCGACATCCGTGAGCACGACGAGCTTCTCCGCGCCGAGAGCGACCGCGAGAGCGCCGGCTGCCGTGTCCGCGTTCACGTTGTGCGGCACGCCGTGGATGTCCGGCGCAACGGAAGACACGACCGGGATCCGGCCCGCGCGCACGATGTCGAGCACCGCGTCCGGGTTGACCTCGGTGATGTCGCCGACGAGGCCGATGTCGACCTCTTCGCCGTCCACGACCGCCCCGCGACGGGTGGCCGTGAACAGGTGCGCGTCCTCGCCGGAGAGGCCGACGGCGTAGGGGCCGTGCTGGTTGATCAGGCCGACGAGCTCGCGCCCGACCTGTCCGACCAGGACCATCCGCACGACGTCCATGGCTTCCGGCGTCGTGACGCGCAGGCCGCCGCGGAACTCGCTGTGGATGCCGAGCCGGTCCAGCATGGACTTGATCTGCGGGCCGCCGCCGTGCACGACGACCGGGCGCAGGCCGCACAGCCGCAGGAACACCATGTCCTCGGCGAACGCCTTCTTCAGCTCGTCGTCGACCATGGCGTTGCCGCCGTACTTGACGACGACGAGCGCACCGCGGAAGCGCTCCAGCCACGGCAGCGCCTCGACGAGGACCGCCGCCTTCTCTTGTGCGTTCATGAGGAGTAAGCGCTGTTCTCTTCGACGTAGTCGTGGGACAGGTCCGTGGTGAGGACGGTGGCCTCGGCGTCGCCGACGTTGAGGTCGATGACGATCTCGATCTCCCGGCCGGAGAGGTCCGCCTCGGACCGGTCGCGGTCGCGCGTCCCGCCGCGGTAGAGCGACACCCCGTTGATCAGGATCTGCAGCACGTCCGGGTCGATCTCGGCGTCCGCGCGGCCGAGCGCCATCGCGATGCGGCCCCAGTTCGGGTCGCTGCCGAACAACGCGGTCTTCACCAGGTTGTCCTCGGCGACCGTCCGTCCGATCAGGACGGCCTCGGCCTCGGTGGCGGCCTGCCGGACGGTGATGCTGATCTCCTTCGTCACGCCCTCGGCGTCGCCCTGCAGCTGCTTGACCAGGTCTCCCGCGACCTCGGTCAGCAACGCGGCGAAGTCGTCGAACGAGGGCTCGACGGCCGAGGCGCCGGAGGCCAGCACCAGCACGGTGTCGTTGGTGGACGTGCCACCGTCGACGTCGAGCCGGTCGAACGTCCGCGAGGTCGCGAGGCGCAACGCCCGGTCGAGCTGCTCGCCGGAGATCTTCGCGTCGGTGGTGATCACCGACAGCATCGTCGCGAGGTTCGGGGCGAGCATGCCCGCGCCCTTCACGAACCCGCCGACCGACCAGCCCTGCCCGGAGGCCTTCCACGACTGCTTGGGGCGGCTGTCGGTGGTCATCACGCCGGTGGCGGCGTTCAGCCCGGCCTGGTCCGTGGAGTCGAGCTCCTTCGCGACGTTCTCGACACCGGTCAGCACCTTGTCCATCGGGAGGCGCTCGCCGATCAGGCCGGTGGAGCAGACCGCGACGTCGACCGCGCCGGCGCCGAGCACCTCGGCGACCTTCTCGGCGGTGGCGTGGGTGTCCTGGAAGCCCTCGGGACCGGTGCACGCGTTGGCGCCACCGGAGTTCAGCACGACCGCGGTGAGACGGCGGGACTGGACCACCTGCTGCGACCACAGCACCGGCGCGGCCTTCACCTTGTTCGTGGTGAAGACGCCCGCGGCGGCGTCGGACGGCCCGTCGTTGACGACGAGCGTGAGGTCCAGCGCGCCGGACCCCTTGATCCCGGCGGCGATCCCGGCGGCCCGGAAG
This sequence comes from Lentzea jiangxiensis, assembly GCF_900104175.1. Classification (GTDB taxonomy): domain Bacteria; phylum Actinomycetota; class Actinomycetes; order Mycobacteriales; family Pseudonocardiaceae; genus Lentzea; species Lentzea jiangxiensis. The sequence continues at coordinate 1,578,728 of NZ_FNIX01000001.1, read as the reverse complement.
CCCCGGGGCCCGGTGACGCCCTTGTTGCGGTTCACGGAGCGACTCCAACGGTCGAGAGGCCGGTCGTTTCCGGCAGTCCGAGAGCGAGGTTCATGCACTGGACCGCGGCACCGGCGGTGCCCTTGGCCAGGTTGTCGACGGCGGCCACGACCACGAGCCGGTTCAGGTCGGCGTCGACGGCGACCTGCAGCTGTACGGCGTTCGAACCGAGAACGGCGTTCGTCGTCGGCCAGAGACCTTCGGGCAGGAGGTGCACGAACGGCTCGTCCGCGTACGCCTTCTCGTAGGCCTCGCGAACGTTTGCGCCGTCTTGGAGCTGCGCGGTGCAGGTGGCGAGGATGCCGCGGGACATCGGCGCGAGCACCGGCGTGAAGCTGACGCCGATCGGACGACCGGCCGCCGCGCTCAGGTTCTGCTTGATCTCGGGCGTGTGCCGATGCGCGCCGCCGACGCCGTACGCGCTCGCGGACCCCATCACCTCGGAGCCGAGGAGGTTCGGCTTCAGCGACTTGCCGGCGCCGGACGTGCCGGACACGGCGACGATGACGACCTCGTCCTCGATGAAGTCCACGGCCGGTGCGAGCGCCAGGGAGGAGACGGTCGGGTAGCAGCCGGGGACGGCCACGCGGCGTGCGCCGACGAGAGCGTCCCGCCCGTTGGGAAGCTCGGGCAGCCCGTACGGCCAGGTGCCCGCGTGCTCGCCGCCGTACCACCGCTTCCAGTCGTCCGCGCTGGTCAGCCGGTGGTCGGCACCGCAGTCGATCACGAGGGTGTCGTCGCCCAACTGCTCGGCGAGCGCGGCGGAGTGGCCGTGCGGAAGGGCGAGGAACACCACGTCGTGGCCCTTGAGGGTCTCGGCTGTGGTGTCTTGTAGCCGTCGGTCGGCGAGCGGCAGGAGGTGCGGCTGGTGCTTCAGCAGGCTGTCACCGGCGCTGCTGTTGGCCGTCAGCGCGCCGATCTCGATGTCCGGATGGCCGAGTAGCAGGCGGAGCAGCTCGCCACCCGCGTACCCGCTGGCGCCCGCGACCGCGATCCTCACTGTCATGCGCATGATTATGCACGGTCATGCAAACTCACTCAACCAACTGTGGCCACCCGGCCATCCGAACGGGCCACCTGGCGCTGGGGGTGTCCTGGCCGGTCGACCATGATGATCAGCGTGGACGTGAGGGTGCGCGACGGGCTGTGGGCGGCCGGCGCCTTCCTGCTGGCACTCGTGTCGCTGTTGGCGCCGCTGGGCAGGCCGGTCGAACCGTGGCTGATCGTGGCGTCGGCGGTGTGGGCGGGTGCGCTCGTGCCGATCAGCGCGCGCCGGCCGAGGTGGGCGGTCGTGCTCACCACTCCCCTGCACGCGGTCGACAACTTGCTCGCGATCGCCCCGACCACGCTCGTGATCTTCCGCGCCGCCCGGTCGGAGCGGTCGGCGCGGCGCCTGTGGGCGTTGGTCTGCGTCAGCGCGGTGCTGCAGGCCGCGTTCGGCGGCGTGCACGCGTTGCGCGCCGGGGACAGCCTGACCGAGTGGCTGCTGGGAACGGCGTTCACCGTCACTTTCCTGCTGCTCTTCCCCGCCCTGGCCGGTGCGCTCGTCGGACGCCGCAAGCCGTTGACCCAGGTGCTCATGGAGCGCAACGACTACCTCGAACAGACGCGCGTGCTGACCGCCAACACCGCGAGGTCCGCCACCCGCGCGCACATCGCGAGCGAGATGCACGACATGCTCAGCCACCGGCTCCGGCAACTGGCCGCGCACGCGGGCTCGTTGGAGCGCTCCGCCGCCGAGCAGGCGCCCGAGCTGCGCGAACAGGTCGAGCTGATCCGCAAGACCTCCACCGTCGCGATGGAGGAACTGCGCGAGATCCTCGGTGTGCTCGGCACGTCGACCGACGCCGACGAGGACGCCGGTACGCGTCAGGACGTCGAACGGCTCGTCGCGGCGTCCACCGCGGCCGGTGTCTCCGTCCACTTGGACTGGTCCGGTCCTGACCTGGCAGATGCCGACGCACGGCTGCGCAGGGCGGTGCATCGGGTCGTGCGCGAAGCACTCACGAACGTGCACAAGCACGCGCCGTCAGCTCGCACGCGCGTGTCCGTGGCCGTCGCCGAACGCGTGCGGGTCGACGTGGTCAACGGCCCGAGCGGCGAACCCCGGGGTGGCGGCACGCGCCGGGGCCTCATCGGCCTGGAGGAACGCGTCGCCCTGATCGGCGGGGTGTTCCTCGCCGGGGTGACCGTCGGCAGCGGCTTCCAGGTCACGGCCGACCTGCCGCTGCACCCGGTGGTGCAGGACGAGACGGCGGTCGCGGGCGCCGTCCGGGAAGCGCCCCCGCCGATCACCGCCGACGTCCTCACCGTGCCGCGCGTGATCGGCAGCGGCTGCCTCGGCACGCTCGCCGTCATCCCGGCCCTCGGCACGGCGTTCGTCCTGCTCGTCGTCGCGATCTTCAGCCGCGGCGAGATCAGCCCGCAGGAGTACGCCGCCTTCCAGGTGTCGGTCACGCACGAGGAGGAGATCACCGAGACGTTCGGCTTCGGCGTGCTGTCGGGCAACGCCGGCTGCTACCGCTACCACCTGCGCGACTCGGACGACCGGGACGTCGAGTTGTGCTTCGACAACGACACCGGCCTGCTGACCACGAAGAGGGAGCTCGCCCGATGAGGTTCGTCTGGCCGTCGCTCGCCTTCGTCGTCGGACTCGTGCCGCTGGTCGCCCCGCTGGCCCCGGTCCCCCACCCGGCGGTGACGATCACCAGTGCGCTCTGGATCGCCGCCCTCGTGTGGTTCGCGCCGCGCAAGCCGGAGTGGGTGCTGCTGCTCACGGCGCCGCTCTTCGCCGTCAACAACCTCTGGGCGATGGCCACCACCGCGTTCGTGGTGTTCGCCGCTGCCCGGCGCGTCCCCCGGCTCGGCAGGCTGTGGGCGTTGCTGGGCGCGACGGTCGTCCTGCAGACCGCCTTCAGCCTCTTCCAGGCCTACGACGACGCCCCGTTGTGGCAGACGGTGCTCGGCGCGTTCCTGGGGTCGGCGTTCTTCGTGGTCTTCCCCGCCGTGTCCGGGATGCTGCTGGGCCGGCGCAGGCCGATGGTCCGCCTCCTGCGGGAACGCAACGAGTACCTGGAACGCGCACGGGCCCTGACCGCGGCGTCGGCCCGTTCCGAGGAACGCGCCCACATCGCCGGCGAGATGCACGACATGCTCGGCCACCGCCTGAGCCTGATCTCGATCCACGCGGGCGCCCTGGAGCTGGCGACGGCCACCAAAGCACCCCAGCTGCACGAACAGGCCGAGCTCATCCGCACGACGTCCTCGCTCGCCATGGCCGAGCTGCGGGAGATCCTCGGCGTCCTGCGGACCAGCCCGGAACCCGAGTCGCTCGACGAGGACACCGGCACGAGGTCCGACATCGCCGCACTGGTCGAGAGCTCCGCGACCGCCGGGATCGCCGTCTCGCTCGACTGGTCGGGCGACGACCTGCACGGCGCCGACCCCCGCACCCGGCGCGCGGTGCATCGGGTCGTCCGCGAAGCCCTGACCAACGTCCACAAGCACGCCCCCGGCGCCCGCACGCGCGTCCTGGTCGCGGTCCAAGCGGGCCGTGCCCGCATCCAGGTCGTGAACGGCCCCTTCACCGCACCCCGCGGCAAGGGCACCCGGCGCGGACTCGTCGGTCTCGAGGAACGCGTCGGCCTGCTGGGCGGCTCGTTCAGCGCGGGGCCGCCGGTCGAGGGCGGTTTCCGGGTCGCGGCGGACGTTCCCCTGCACCCGGCGGCCCAGGCGGACCAGACGGCCCCCGAGGTCGCCGAGGTCCCGCCTCCGCTGGCGGCCGAGGTCCTGACCGTGCCCCGCGTGCTGGGCAGCGGCTGCCTGGGACTGCTGGCGCTGCTGCCGATCGTGGCCGCGCTGCTGCTCCTGCTCCTGTTCGCGCTGCTCAACCCCACGCAGATGAACGCCCCCTACTTCGACTCGCTGAAGGTGGGCGTGACGACCGAGCAGGAGGTCGTGGGCCAGTTCGGCGTCGGGCAGCTGGGCGTGGACGGCTGCTCGCGGTTCCGGACCTCGCACAACGCGGAGCTGCAGTACAAGCTGTGCTTCCGCGACGGCAGGCTCGCGTCGAAGGCGCAGGAGCGCCCGTAGGCTGCTGCCCGTGATCCGAGTTCTCATCGCCGACGACGAAACCCTGATGCGCGCCGGCATCCGCCTGATCCTGGAGAACGACCCGGACATCACCGTCGCCGCCGAGGCGAGCGACGGCAGGCAGGCGGTGGAGCTGACCCGGCAGCACCGGATCGACGTGGCCCTGCTGGACATCCGCATGCCCGGTGGGGACGGCCTGAAGGCCGCCGAGCAGATCGCCAGGACCGCCAGCGTCGTCATGCTGACGACGTTCGGCGAGGACTCCTACGTGGCGCAGGCGCTCAAGGTCGGCGCGACGGGCTTCCTGCTCAAGGACACCCCGCCCCAGGAGCTGATCAACGCCGTCCGCAAGGCCGCGGCGGGCGAGCCGATCCTGGCCCCGCAGATCACCCGGCGGCTGATCGAGAAGCACCTGACCGAGCCCGACAGGGGGTCGGCCGCACGCGCCAGGATCGACACCCTCACCGAGACCGAGCGCAACGTCCTCAGGCTCGTCGGCGAGGGCCTGTCCAACGCCGAGATCGGCGAACAGCTCTACATGGCGACCGGCACGGTGAAGGCGCACATCAGCCGGATCCTGCCCAAGCTGGAGTGCGCCAACCGCGTGCAGGCCGCCATCGTCGCCCACGACGCCGGTCTCACGCGGTCGTGAACCGGTCCAACGCGCGGATCTTGTTCGTGGCGTCCAGAGCCGCGACCTTGTAGGCCTCGGACAGCGTCGGGTAGTTGAAGACGGTGTCGACCAGGTAGTCCACCGTGCCGCCGCAGCCCATCACGGCTTGACCGATGTGCACCAGGTCGGTGGCGCCGGTGCCGAACACGTGCACGCCGAGGATCTTCCGGTCCACAGTGGACACCAGGAGCTTCAGCATGCCGTAGGCGTCGCCGACGATCTGGCCGCGCGCCAGTTCCCGGTACCGCGAGATGCCCACCTCGTAGGGCACCGCGGACGACGTGAGCTCGGCTTCCGTCGCACCGCAGTAGGAGATCTCCGGGATCGTGTAGATGCCGATGGGCTGCAGCGCGGTCAGCTCGCGCACCGGCTCGCCGAACGCGTGGTACGCGGCCAGGCGGCCCTGGTCCATCGACGTCGCGGCGAGCGCCGGGAAGCCGATCACGTCGCCGACGGCGTAGATGTGCTCGACGGGCGTGCGGTAGTGCTCGTCCACGCTCAGCCGGCCGCGGTTGTCCGCTTCGAGCCCGGCCGCGGCGAGGTCCAGCCTGTCCGTGCAGCCCTGGCGGCCCGCCGAGTACATGACGGCGGCGGCCGGGATGCGCTTGCCCGAGGCCAGCGTGGTGATGGTGCCCCCGTTCGACACCTGGACGTTCACGACCTTCTCGCCGAAGCGGAAGGTGACGGCCTGGTCGCGCAGGTGGAACTTGAGCGACTCGACGATCTCCGGGTCGCAGAAGTCCAGCATCCGCTCGCGCTGCTCGACGACCGTCACGCGGGTGCCCAGCGCGGCGAACATCGACGCGTACTCGATGCCGATCACGCCCGCGCCGACGACGACCAGCGACGACGGGATCTCCTGCAACGCGAAGACCTCGTCGGAGTCGAGGATCCGCTCCTCGTCGAAGTCCACCGCGGACGGACGCGCCGGCGTGGTCCCGGTCGCGATCACGATGAACTCACCGCTGATCGTCGTGTGGTCGCCGCGGTGGCTGCCGTCCACCGCCACGGTGTGCTCGTCGACGAAGCGGCCGAACCCGTTGAGCAGGTCGATGCCGTTGCGGTGCAGCTGTGCGCGCACGACCTGCACCTCGCGGCCGATCACGTGCTGCGTGCGGGCCATCAGGTCGTTGATCGTGATGTCCTGCTTGACCCGGTAGCTCGCGCCGTACAACTCGCGCTGGCTCATGCCCGTCAGGTACATGACGGCTTCGCGCAGCGTCTTCGACGGGATGGTTCCCGTGTTGGCGCAGACGCCGCCGACCATCTCCTGCCTGTCGATGATCGCCACGCGCTTGCCCAGTTTCGCACCCGCGATCGCCGCCTTCTGGCCGCCAGGACCAGAGCCGATGACGATCAGGTCGTAGTCGTACGACGTCATGGTCAGCAGCCTACTTCGACGGCTGCGATTCCACCCCGGAACCGCGGAACGGCAGCAGGTCGAGCAGCCGGGCCGCGGCCCGGTACTCCGCTACCCGGTCCGCGAACGGCCGCTGCACGATCCTGTGCACGGCGTCGCGGGAAAGGCGTTCGTACGCCGGAACCGTGTCGTTGCTCAGGAAGTCCCAGCGCGCTTCCCGGTCCGCGTAGTTGAACGCGGGCAGCGGGCCGCCGAACAACGGCCGGTACTGCGCGGGCGTCCTGCCACCGGGAACGGGCATCGGACCGGCGACGGTGATCGCGTACGTGACGACCTCTCCCGGCGGCAGCAACCGCGAACGCATGCGGTTGAACTGGCCCGCGATCACCAGGTTCTGCTCGCGGGACGAGAACTCCATGACCGCCTGCGCCGGGTCCGCCCACGCCGCCGTGGTCTCCGCGTCGATGAGGCCCGCGTCCCGCATCTCCCGCACCGCCTCGATCCCGCCGTGCAGGTAGGCGGCGTGCATCGCGCCGAGGTCCATGAAGATGTGCTTCTGCATCGCCATCAGCATCGTCGAGAACCAGCGCAGCTCCGGCACCGAACCGAGGTCCAGCATCCCGGCGGCGAACGCCGGCGCGCCGATGTTCGCGAACCCCATCCACCGCAACGAGTCCGGGTGGGTGAGGTAGAGCTTCGCGTAGAAGTCGTAGACGGCGAAGATCACCGAGCGGTTCTGCTCGGCGGGGCGCTGCGGGTCCCATTCGGACAACCGCACGCCGGCGTCCTCCGCGGCGCGGACGATCCAGTACTGCCACAACAACGCCTTGAAGCGGACCGGCGCGAGGCCTCGCGCGCGATAGGCGGCCAGCGCCTGCTCGATCGTGGCGCGGTCGTACGGCAGATCGGGGTGCACCCCACCCCGCTGTTCACCGTTTCCGTTGACCAGCGGCAGATCGAGGTAATCCACCGTTTCCGCTTTGGTGGCACCCATGCTGCCGAGCACGAGCGCCGCCACCACCATGAGCACGCGCATGAACGCGAACTGTATCCGGGTCAAGCGTCCTTTCCGTTCACAATCACCCCCGTTCAAGTGATGTTTTGCGGGTTCGTTAGCACTTTCGGTACCAAAGGGGCCATAAATCTCAACAGGGCTACTCCTAATGCCTATACCGTTTGGGCGTGGCTCTTGAGGTTTCCTTGATCGACGCGGTTCGAGCGGGACTCCAGGAGCTCGCGGATCCGGTGAAAGCGCCCGAGATGCAGGCGTACATGAAGTCCGCGATGCCGTTCCTGGGCGTGCGGAAACCGGCGCGGGTGGCGTTGCTGAAGTCGCTGCCGGTGATCCCGGACCGGGACGAGTGGCTCCACGCCGTGCAGACGTTGTGGCGCGAGGCGACCTATCGCGAGGAACGCTACGTCGCGTTGTCGTTGAGCGGTGATCGGCGATTCCAGTCCGTCGACCTGATGCCGTGGTTCGACGAGATGATCGTGACCGGCGCGTGGTGGGACCACGTCGACGAGATCGCGTCGAAACGGGTCGGCCCGCTGCTGCGGTCGGCACCCGAGGTCGTGCGGCCGCTGGTGCTCGAGTGGTCGACCGACGAGGACCGGTGGCGGCGGCGGACGTCGGTGATCTGCCAGCTCGGGTCCAAGGGCGCGACCGACGTGGACCTGCTCACCGCGTGCGTCGACGCCAACGCCGACGACCCGGACTTCTTCCTGCGCAAGGGCATCGGCTGGGCGCTGCGCGAGTTCGCGAAGACCGAGCCTGGCTGGGTGCGCTCGTTCGTCGAGGCGAGGCCGGGCCTGTCGCCGCTGTCCCGGCGCGAGGCCCTCAAGCACCTCTAGCCGTGCTTGGCGCGGCCCGAGTAGGTGAGCGGGAAGACGAGCTCGGCGCACGCCGCCGGCACGTCCGGCGCGACCTGGACCCTCATGGTGACCTCGACAGCGCCGCCCGCGGGGATCTCCACGATGTCGGTGAGCGGCACGACGGTCAGCACCCCGGCCGGGCACCCCTCGACGCGCTGCCGCGTGGCGTCGAGCGGCTGCCCCGGCACCGCGGACAGGCTCTCGACGATGATGACGACGGGGTTCGGGTTCGACAGGCGCACCTTGCGCTCACCCTCGGCACCGGGCTTGAGCTCCACGGCAGCGCCCGAGATGTCGTTGATCTCGAACGGCTTGAGCTGCTGCATCCCCGACTCACCGCTGCTCACGGAGTACGCCATCGCGGGCATGCGGGGCTCGGGCCACGTCAGGTGCATGGCCGCCACGACCGCCGCACCGACCATGAGGATCGTCAAAGACACGGCGACCTCGAGGCGCGGACCCAGATTACGCATGGCGCAACTCTCCAGAGTTGTTGCTCCAGGCGGTGGGTTCGCCTCTAGCTCCCCACCGGACCGGCGACCAACTCGCCCGGTGGTTCATCGCTTCGCCCCTCGGCCCCAGTGGGCCGCGTCGCCAATCTTGGAGAAGCTTCCCGCACTGCGCAAGCGTCTGACGGGCGCCGATTGCCCCTTGTAATGAGGGACCTTTGGCACCTTGACAGCCACGCAGGGCCACCACCTGCTGATTTGATCCCAAATCCCGGCGAACGGGATTCAGCCGATCGAGCGAATTGTCAGGAACAGACCTGTTCGGACACCTGGACGCTGCGCCAGGTTCCCGCGACTGACTGCACCTTCACGCGGAGAGGAGGTCCCCCGGTGACGGTGCAGGGCGGTGAGGAGACACGGAAGGACCCCTTGAAGTTGCCTTCGCCGTTGTCCTTGTCGCTCCACCAGACGTCATAGGCCGGCACACCCGGCGCGGCGACGGTGGCGGCCTTGGCGCCGGCGGCTCCCTGACCGCCGGTGGTCCAGGCCGCCGAGGCGGGCTGCGCCGCGAGGAGGCACAGCACCGCCGCTGCGGCGATCACGCCGCGCATCACGCGCTCGCGATCGTGACGGTGACCGGGATGGAGAAGGACTTCCCCTGGCAGCTGTTGTCGGCGTTGCCCATCGTCACGGCGCCGGGCAGCTCCACGGTGGCGGTGGCGGTGGCGCCGGAGGCGATCTGCGTCATGGGGGCGCTCGTGACGAACCCGAGCGCGCACTCCAGCGCGCTTCCCGGCACGAGGGCGACCGAGGTGACCTTCACCGGGTACGCGTTCGGGTTCTTGACGCTGACGGCGGCGTTGCCGGTCGCACCGGGGTACAGCAGACCGGTGGTGACCGCGCCGACGGACGAGTTCCTTGAAGCTGATCATACTGCGGTGCGCTTGCGCATGGGGTTCTCCTGGGGTGGTGCCCGGTGGGTGCGGCACCAAGTTCGGGGAACGCTCAACCACTACACAGCGTGCACAAGTCAGGAGAACGGGGACCCGGCCGGCACTGTTGTCATCCGGCATGGATCGGTTACCCGCATACGCGAACTGGAGGTCAGAGGCCTCATGACGCGGAAAGGCCCGAGATTCCGGAAGAACCTCGGGCCTCACCACGTGTGACCGGTCAGGCGCGCAGCGCTGCGCCCAGGCGTTCGCCGGCGGCGGCCACGGCGGTGTCGCGGGCCGCGGTCGCCTCCTCCACCGTCAGCGTGCGGTCCGGGGCGCGGAAGCGCAAGGAGTACGCGAGCGACTTCTTGCCCTCGCCCAGCTGCTCACCCGTGTAGACGTCGAACAACCGGATGTCCTCCAGCAGGTCGCCGGCGGACGCGCGGAGGACCTCCGACACCGACTGCACCGGCACGGAGGCGTCCACGACGAGCGCCACGTCCAGCAGCACCGGCGGGTACGCCGACACGACCGGGGCGGGGCGGTGGTCGTCGAGCGGCAGGGCGTCGAGGTCGAGCTCGAACGCCACGGTCCGCTTGGGCAGGCCCAGCTTCTCGACGACCTTCGGGTGCAGCTCGCCCGCGTGGCCGACGGGCCAGTCGCCCACGCGCAGCTCGGCGCAGCGACCGGGGTGCCACGGGAGCAGGTCCGAAGCGACGACGCGCAGCGTCACGCCGTAGGCGGCACCGGCGCGGCGGGCGGCCTCGACGGCGTCCGACCAGTCGGCCTGGCGGCCCTTGCCCCACCAGCCGGCCAGCTCGCGGTGGCCCGTGAGCACACCGGCGACGTGCAGCGGCTGCTGCGGCAGCGCAGCCTGCAACGAGGCCACCTCGGCCTCGGTGGGACGGCGGTCGACGCCGAGCGCGGGAACGGGGACCTGCTGCGCGCGCGGCAGCGTCACCTGGGCGACGTTGTAGAGCGCGACGTCGCGAGCACCCCGGGAGAGGTTGCGCTGCAACGTCTCCAGCAGGCCGGGCAGCAGCGTCGTCGCGAGGACGTTCTTGTCCGCCTCCAACGGGTTCAGCACGCCGACCGTGTTGCGGCGGACGTCGTCCTCCGGCAGGCCGAACGCGTCGAACACCGACGGGTCGATGAACGGGAACGGCTTGACCTCGACGAAACCGTCCTCGGCCAGCGTGCGCCACACCGTGCGGCGGCGGCGCTGCTGCTCGGTCAGGCCACGACCGGCGGGGGCGGGCGGCAGGACGGACGGGATCGTGTCGTAGCCCTCCAGCCGCAGCACCTCCTCCACCAGGTCGGCGGGCTGCACGAGGTCCGCGCGCCACGTCGGCGGCACGGCCGTGACGATCGTCTGGCCCTCCTCCGAGGTGGTCACCGAGACCTGGCAGCCGATCTGGCCGAGACGGCGGGCCGTCACGCCGCGGGCGTAGCGGACGCCGGCGACGCGGTCGGGCAGGTCGATCGGCATCGACACCGGCTCGGGCAGCGCGAACGCGCCCACGTCGGTGCGGCCGGGCTTGATCTGGCCCTCGGCGCAGTGGTTGAGCAGCTTCGCGGCCCGCTCCAGCGCCACGGGTGCCAGCGCCGGGTCGACGGTGCGCTCGAAGCGCTTCGCGGCCTCGGACGGCAGCTTGTGGCGGCGGACCGTGCGCGCGATGGACGCCGGGTCCCAGTTCGCGGCCTCCAGCAGGATGTCGGACGAGGTGTCGCCGACCTCCGTGGACGCGCCGCCCATGACACCGGCCAGCGAGATGACCCCGGAGTCGTCGGCGATGACGATGTCGTCGGTGTCGAGGGCGCGCACCGAGTCGTCCAGCGTCGTGAGCTTCTCCCCCGCCAGGGCGCGACGCACGGTCAGCGCCCCGGACAGGGAGGCGGCGTCGAACGCGTGCAGCGGCTGACCGAGCTCGAGCATCACGTAGTTCGTGACGTCGACCGGCAGCGAGATCGAGCGCATGCCCGCGAGCATCAGGCGGCGCCGCATCCACCACGGCGTCGGCGCGGTGGGGTCGACACCGGTGACCCGGCGCGCCACGAACCGCGAGCAGCCGGCGCGGTCCTCGACGTCGACCGGCCACGCCTCGCCCTCGGGCTCCGGGATCTCGACGAGGCCCGGGTCGCCGAACGGCACGTCGAGCGCGCAGGCGATCTCGCGAGCGAGGCCGCGGACCGAGAACGCGTAGCCGCGGTCCGGGGTCGGCGCGAGCTCGAGCACGGTGTCGTTCAGGCCGAGCAGCTCCAGGGCGTCGTCGCCGGGCTGCGCGGTGCCGGTGGGCAGCACGAGGATGCCGGAGTGGTCGTCGCCGATGCCGAGCTCGTCGGCGGCGCAGATCATGCCCTGCGACACGCGGCCGTAGGTCTTGCGCTCGGAGATCGCGAAGCCACCGGGCAGGACGGCGCCGGGCAGCGCGACGACGACCGAGTCGCCCTCGACGAAGTTGGTGGCGCCGCAGATGATCTGGTTGGTCTGCTCGGGACCGACCTCGACCTTGCAGTAGCGGATCGGCTTCTTGAACTCGGTGAGCTCCTCGATCTCGACGACGCGGCCGGCGACGACCGGGCCGGTCACGGGACCGAGCGGGCTCACCTCCTCGACCTCGATGCCGATGCGGGTGAACGCCTCGGCGAGCTCGTCGGGCGTGGGGACTTCGTCGAAACCGAGGTGTTCGACCAGCCAGCTGACCGGGATGCGCACCGGATCAGGCCTCCGTTCCGAATGGCTGGGTGAAGCGGACGTCGCCCTCGACCATGTCGCGCATGTCCGGAAGGCCGTTGCGGAACTGCAGCGTGCGCTCCAGGCCCATGCCGAAGGCGAAGCCGGAGTAGACGTCCGGGTCCACGCCGCAGGCGCGCAGCACGTTGGGGTTGACCATGCCGCAGCCACCCCACTCGACCCAGCCGGCGCCGCCCTTCTTCTCGGGGAACCACACGTCGACCTCGGCCGACGGCTCGGTGAAGGGGAAGAAGCTGGGGCGCAGGCGGGTCTTCGAGTCCTCGCCGAACATCGAGCGCGCGAACGCGTCGAGCGTGCCCTTGAGGTGGCCCATCGTCAGGCCCTTGTCGACCGCGAGGCCCTCGACCTGGTGGAACACCGGGGTGTGGGTCGCGTCGAGCTCGTCGGTGCGGAACGTCCGGCCGGGGCACACGACGTACACCGGCAGCTCGCGCTCCAGCAGCGTGCGGGCCTGCACGGGCGAGGTGTGCGTGCGCAGGACGAGCTGCGAGTCACCCGGCGCGATGTAGAACGTGTCCTGCATCGAGCGGGCCGGGTGGTCCTTGCCGAAGTTCAGCGCGTCGAAGTTGAACCACTCGGTCTCGAGCTCGGGGCCCTCGGCGATCTCGTAGCCCATGGCCACGAAGACGTCGCCGATGCGCTCCGCGAGCGTGGTGATCGGGTGGCGCGCGCCGCGCGGGAAGCGGTCCCAGGGCAGCGTGACGTCGACGGACTCCTCGCGCAGCACCCGCTCGTCGCGTTCGACCTGGAGCACGGCGAAGCGCTCGTCGAACGCGGTCTTGATGGCGGACTGCGCCTCGTTCACCCGCTTGCCGGCCTCGGCCTTGGCCTTGGGGGGCAGGGCGCCGATCTCACGGCGCGCCAGCAGGACGGGCGACCGGTCACCGAGGTGGCCGGGCTTGACCGCGGCGAGCGCCTCGAGGTCGGCGGCTCCGGCGAACGCCTCGCGGGCCTTCTGCACGGCCGCGTCGAGGTTCTCGGCCGACAGCGCCGCGACCTGCTTCGGGTCGTACGGGTCGTTGGCTCCGGACATGGTTGGCGGACAGCTCCCAGGTTTTGATCCACACAGGGGACATCAGGTAATCAGCAGGCTGATCCTAGTGGGTGCGCCGCCGGCCGCTCTCGGACGTTGCCGTTAAACGGCGGCACGGGCCCGCCGCCGTCCCTAGGATGGCGGCATCATGTCGCACACCTTCCGCGTCGACCTGCGCGGCATCATCGACCTGCTCAGCCACCACCTGTACAGCAGTCCGCGCGTCTACGTGCGGGAACTGCTGCAGAACGCCGTCGACGCGATCACGGCGAGGCGTGAGCTCGACCCGTCGTGCCCCGCCGACGTCACGATCACCTGCGGTCCGGTCCTGACGATCACCGACACCGGTGTGGGGCTCACCGAGACCGAGGTCCACGAGCTGCTGTCCACGCTCGGCCGCACGTCGAAGCGCGACGACCTGGGGTTCGCCCGCGAGGGGTTCCTCGGTCAGTTCGGCGTCGGCATGCTGTCGTGCTTCCTGGTCGCCTCCTCCGTGACGGTGGTCACGCGGTCCGCGCGCGGCGGTCCGGGCGTGCGCTGGGAGGCTGACTCCTCGGGCAACTACACGGTGTCCGCAGTGGACGGTGACGTGCCGGTTGGCACGACGGTGAGCCTGAGCGCGTCACGCGGCAACGAGCACTGGCTCGAAGCGGACGTCGTGCGGCCACTGGTGGTGGACTACGGAGACCTGCTGCCGGCCGTGGTGACGCTGGACGGCGCTCGGGTGACCCGTGGCGTGCGCCCGTGGGACAGCCTTGATGCCGCAGAGGACGCCGACCTCTCCGAGTACTGCGAGCAGGTCTTCGGGTTCACGCCGTTCGAGGCGATCCCGATCGAGGTCGAGGCGGCCGGCCTGACCGGTGTCGCGTTCGTGCTGCCGTCCGGGGTCCACCCCGGAACGCGCCAGACGCACCGGGTCTACCTGAAGCGGATGCTGGTCGGCGACAACGTCGAGGGCCTGCTGCCGGACTGGGCGTACTTCGTGCGGTGCGTGGTCGACGCGTCCGCGATCAGGCCCACGGCGTCACGCGAGTCGCTGTACCAGGACGAGATGCTGCTGGCGGTGCGCGAGGAGCTGGGCGAGCAGATCCGCGACTGGCTGATCAGGCTGGACGCCCTGGAGCCGCGCCGCGCCGGTGAGCTGCTGGCGGCGCACCACCTCGGCATCAAGTCGCTGGCGCGCTCGGACGACGAGATGCTGCGGCTGGTCGAGCGCTGGCTGCCGTTCGAGACCACCGACGGCCCGATCCCGTTGCGGCAGTTCAAGCGCAAGCACGGCGCGATCCTCTACATCCCGGACGTCGACGAGTTCCACCAGCTCGCGCCGGTCGCGGCCGCGCAGGGCCTGGGCCTGGTCAACGCGGGCTACGCCTACGACCTGGAGCTGCTGAACCGGCTCAGCGCGCTCGACGGCGCGTCCGTCGCGCGCCGGGTCGCGCCCACGGAACTGCTGGCGGCGCTCGCCGATCCGGAACCCGGCATCGAGACGGCGTTGCGGCTGCGGCTGTCCGAGGGAGCGGCGGCGCTGGACCGGCACGACTGCGACGCGGTGATCCGCGACTTCGACCCGGTCTCGCTGCCCGCGCTGCTGATCACCAACGCCGAGCAGCAGCGCAAGCTCGACACCGAGCAGACCGCCGAGGAGGTGGCGGACCCGCTGTGGGCGGAGCTGCTGGGGCAGCTGACCGCGGGCTCGTCGTCGTCACGGCCGGAGCAGCTGGTCCTCAACTGCCGCAACCCGCTGGTGCAGCGGCTGGCCCGGCTGAACGACCCGTCGCTCGTGGAGCTGACGCTCGAATCCCTGTACGTGCACGCCGTCCTGCAGGCTCGCAGGGCGATGCGACCGAAGGACACGGCGGCGCTCAACCGCTCGTTCCTGGAACTTCTCGACCGCGCCGTTGGGGGCAAGTGAACATGGCCGACTTCACCGCTGAGGACGCGGAAAGAGCGTTCCTCGACGCGTACAACATGCCGACGGGCATGCCGAAGCACGAGGCGCTGGAACGGGCGGCTCGGATGTCCGACGCGCTCGGGCACCTGCCGCTCGGGGTCTCGTGCCGGATCGCGATGATCGACTCGGCGTACTACCTGTCGCGCTACGACCTGATGCTCGCGCCGTTCGCGTGGGTGCGGGCCGCGGAGGAAAAGGACCCGGAGGCGTTCAACGAGTACGAGGTCCACTCGCTCAACTGGTCGCACAAATGGATCGCGACGGGGTTGCGCCGCGACCCGCGGTTCTCGCTGGAGCAGCTGCGGGCCGTGATCGCGCAGCTCGCGGACCGCTACGCCAAGCTCGGCTTCTCCGTGCAGCCGGTGCACGGCGCCCGTGCCGAGTACGCCTACCACGTCGGTGACATGACCGGGCTCGCCGAGCACCTCGGCCGCTACCTCGCCACCGAACGCGGACCGATGGCGGACTGCGAGGCGTGCGTGGTCGAGGAGCAGGTCTGGATGCTGGCGCGCCTCGGCCGCCACCAGGAGGCCGCCGCGCACGGCTGGGAGGGCCTGTCGGGCCACAGCGGCTGCGCGACGCAGCCGCAGGGCATCCTGACCGCGCTGCTGTGGCCGTTGCTGGAGATCGGCGACGTCGAAAAGGCGGCGCACGCGCACACGACCGCGTACCGGTTGATCAAGGATGACGAGATCACCTCGTACGTGCACGAGCACATCCGGTTCTGCGCGCTGACGGGCAACCTCTCGCGCGGCGAGGACATCCTGCGCCGGTCGCTGCACAAGGTGAAGGCCACGCAGCTGCCCGCCGACGAGATGTCGTTCGCCGAGTGCGCTTCCGTTCTGCTGCAACGCCTTCCGGCCGACACGGTCTTCGAGGTCCCGGCCGTCGGCACGCGGACGGCCGCCGAGCTGCTCGACCGGCTGTCGAAGCGGGCCGTGCAGCTCGCGAACCAGTTCGACGAGCGCAACGGCACGCCGGCGTGGGTCGAGCGGGTGACCAGGGCGCTCGAGCAGGCCGACTACCCGGCCGTCGAACTGGCGGTGCCGGCGGCGCCGGTGGCCGCTCCCGCCGAGGAGCCGCACGTCACCGGTGACCCGGTGGAGATCGCCGAGTCGATGCTGGCGCTGTACGAGCAGGGCGACTTCGTGAAGGCGCGGCGGATGCTCGACTCGCTGCCCGCGGACATGGACGCGTTGCTGCCGCCCGACCTCGCGGCGCACGCGGGCATCCGGCGGATGACGACCGGGCTGGTGCCGTTCGACCGGCAGGCCTTCGACCGGCTGCTGGCCGCGCTGCCCGCCGACCTCGCGCTGCGGTACCAGGCGCGGCTCGCGATGGGCCTCGAAGGTGGCCGCGAGATCGCCGAGAGGTGCCTCGCCGAGGCGACGTCCGACTACACCAGGACGGTCGCCGCCCTGACGCTGGCCGAGCTGCTCGACGACGACCACGCGCACGACGAGGCGGGCGAGATGCTCGCACTGGCGTCCTCTTGGGACGTTCCGGAGCTGCGCGGCAGGGTCCTGGTCGAGGCGGCGGAGCACAGGGCCCGGCAGCAGGACCTCGAAGGCGCGTACGCGGACGTCCTCGACGCCATGTCCGGTGACCTGCGGCCGAACGCCCGCTTCGAGGGCTACCGGCTGAAGCTGCGGCTGGAGACCGTCCTGCGCAAGGTCCCGGAGGCGATCGCGACGGCACGCGAGTACGTGTCGGCGTTCCCGCTGCCCGAGTCCTCCGAGGCGCGCTGGTACCAGGTCGCGGCGATCCAGGAGCTGGACCAGGAGGGCGCCTGCCTGGGCGACCTCCGCGAGGCCGTGGCGATCTCGCGCGTGCACCTCACCCCCGGCCACACCGCGCACTTCTGCTTCGCGCTGAGCGGCGGGTACGTGCAGACGGACCGGTTCGTCGAGGCCGCCGAGGTCCTCGAGGAGTCGTTGCGGCTGCTGCAGGACGGCCAGGAGGACCTGCGGCTGCAGGTGGTGTTCCGGCTCGGGCAGGTGTGCCGCAAGCTCGGCGAACTGCCGGCCGCGGAACGGTACCTGCGCGAGGCGACCGAACTGCTGCCGCCCGAGGAGACGGGCCGCCGGGCGTTCCTGCTCGACGCGCTCGCGTCCGTGCAGGGCGGGCTCGGCAAGCACGACGAGGCCACGGCGTCGTGGCGCGCGGGTGCCGCGCTGTGGCAGCAGGAGGGCAACCTCTCGGAGGCGATCGGCTCGCTGGTCGAGCTCGCGTCGAACCTGCCCGACGAGGAGGTGACCGAGACCCGCGCGGCCGTCGACGAGGCGGAGGCGTTGCTGCCGCTGCTCGACGACGAGCAGGAGGTCACGCGCCGGCAGGCGGAGATCGCCGCGATCCGCGCGTGGGTGCACGGTCAGGTCGGCGAGTTCGCGCTGGCGATGAAGCAGTACCGCGAGGCCGAGGCCCTGGTGGTGTCGCTGGGCGACGCGGGCTGGCGGGTGTTCGTGGTGCTGAAGTCGGCGCACGTGCTGCTCAACGCCGACGACGCCGAGGGCGCGGAGGCGGAGGCGCGCCGGGCCGCATCGCTGCTGCCCGACGACCACCAGGTGTCCAACGTGCTGTCGATGCTGTCGGAGGCGTTGCGGCGCCAGAACAAGCCGTCCGGCACCGATCCGCTCGTCCGCGAGCTGACCGCCCGGCTGGACTAGTCACTCCGGCTTCGAGGTCGCCTTCTCGTAGGCGACCTCGAAGGCGGAGTCCTCGGGCACCTGGATGTGCGGGACCACTCCCACGCCCTCCCAGTTGGTGCCGGAGACCGGGTTGATCGCGCGCCCGTTCGGCACAGCGGACTTGAGGTGCGGGCCGACCCGGTAGCGGTCGCCGGGATGCGCTCCGCCCTTCGTGGTCTCGCCGATGAGGGTGGCGCGCTCGTTCTGCTGGAGGTTGTAGCTCAGTTCCTCGGCGCCGGAGAACGTGCGGCTGCTCGTGAGGACGTAGACCGGCTTCTTGCCGCCGAACTTCGGGCCGGGCACGTGCGGCAGGGTCCAGAACTGCTGCGTCGTGTCGTCCGGGCGGTTGTAGATGTCGTTGAGGTGCACCGGTTCGTCGAACAGGTAGCTGCAGACCAACGCGACCGTGTGCGGGTCACCACCGCGGTTGTTGCGCAGGTCGATGATCAACGCGTCGGTGTGCGCGACGAGGTTCATCGCGGCGACGTAGGCCGGCGTGGCGATCTCGGCGTCGTGCAGCAGGCGCAGGTCGAGCAGGCCGACGTTGCCTTCCAGCCGCTCGACCCTGTGGATGCCGAACGCGTCGAGCTCGGCCTCCTTCCGGTACGCCACCGGGTCGAAGGCCGACTCCTCGCCGGTCTCGGGCACCTCTTCGGCGCTGTGGAGCAGGCGCAGGTGCTTGTCGCCGTTGACCGACTGCAGGTCCTCGGTCACGCGCCGGGCGAACTCCTCGTCGTCCACTCCGGAATAGGCGCCCTCGTCGAGGCGAGCGCGGACGACCTTCGCGATTTCCGCTGCGGTGTCGGGAAAAACGTAGTAAGCGGCCAGCTGGGAGCACAGGAGTTCGATCTCGGGTTCGCGCACGGGCGCACAGTAGCCGCGCGCCCGTGACCCGTCAGCTCAATTCCGGTGGTCCCGCGCGGAGGCGTAGAGGCACACGGCGGCAGCTGTCGCGAGGTTCAGGCTCTCGGCGGCGCCGTACAGCGGCACCTTGAGCGAGGTGTCGAGCTTCGCCACGACGTCGTCGGGCAGGCCGTGCGCCTCGCTGCCGAACACCCACGCGGTGGGGTGCTTCAGGTCGCCCTTCGCGGAGGCCTCGACCAGGTCGTGCTCCGCGTACCCGTCGGCGGCGACGAGCCGCAGGCCGGCCGCGCGGCAGGCGGCGAAGACCTCGTCGGCGTCGCGGGACCGCGCGATCGGCAGGTGGAACAGCGAGCCGGTGGAGGCGCGCACGCACTTGCCGTTGTGCGGGTCGACCGTGTCGCCCGCGAAGATCACCGCGTCGGCGCCGGCCGCGTCGGCCACCCGCGTGACGGTGCCCGCGTTGCCGGGGTCGGAGACGCCGTGCAGGACGGCGACCAGGCGCGGGGTGCCCCGCAGCGCGGCTTCGAGGGGCTGCGGCACGACGTCGCAGACCGCGATCAGGCCCTGGGGCGTCACGGTCTCCGACAACGAGGCGGCGGCCCTGTCGTCGACCTCGCTGACGCGGATGCCCCTGGCCGAGGCGGACCGCAGCAGGTCGGCGTTGCGTTCCGCGGCCGTCGCCGTGACGAACAGCTCGTGCACCTCGCCGGAGGTCCAGGCGAGTGCCTCGCGCACGGCCTGGGCGCCCTCGACGAGGAAACGGCCTGCCTTGTCGCGGCCCTGGCGGCGGGTCAGGTGGCGAGCAGCAACGACCCGAGGCGTCCGTTCGGTGAACGGAGCTGCCTCGGGTCGGTTGTGCCCGCTGACGTGCTGGCTCAGGCCTTGTCCCCGGCCGGGGCGTTCACGTCGGCCGGGAGCGCCTTGCGGGCGATCTCGACCAGCGCCGCGAAGGCGGTGCCGTCGTGGACGGCGAGGTCCGCGAGGATCTTGCGGTCGACCTCGACGCCGCCCAGGCGCAGGCCCTGGATCAGGCGGTTGTAGGTCATCCCGTTCGCGCGGGCAGCGGCGTTGATGCGCTGGATCCACAGCTTGCGGAAGTCGCCCTTGCGCGCACGGCGGTCGCGGTACGCGTAGTTGAGCGAGTGGAGCACCTGCTCCTTGGCCTTGCGGTACAGCCTCGAGCGCTGGCCGCGGTAACCGCTCGCCAGCTCAAGGGTGGTACGACGCTTCTTCTGGGCGTTTACAGCCCGCTTGACGCGTGCCACGGGTCCATCCTGTCGATCTCATGGGAAACCGGCGTCGGGGGCCGGTTTCCCGAGTTAGCTGGGGGTGTCGAAGCGGGTCAGAGACCGAGCAGCTTCTTGATGCGCGGGGCGTCGTTCTCCGACACGACCGCGGTGCCGCTCATGCGACGCGTCACCTTGCTGGACTTCTTCTCCAGGATGTGGCGCTTGCCGGCCTTCTCCCGGAGGATCTTGCCGCTGCCGGTGACCTTGAAGCGCTTCGAGGTCCCGCTGTGCGTCTTGTTCTTCGGCATTTCCGTCCTCGTCTCGTGCACCCACCGGGTCGGGGGCGGGCGTGCGTCCTAAGCCTCTTCCGAAGCGGTGTCCGCCTCGGGCGCGTCGTCGTCGTGCTTGGCAACGCGCGGCTTGATGTTCTTGTGCGGCGCCAACACCATGATCATGTTGCGGCCGTCCTGCTTGGGGTTCGACTCGACGAAGCCCAGCTCCGCGACGTCCTCCGCCAGCTTCTGCAGAAGCCTGTAGCCGAGCTCGGGGCGCGACTGCTCACGACCGCGGAACATGATGGTCACCTTGACCTTGTTCCCGTGTGAGAGGAAGCGGGCCACGTGGCCCTTCTTCGTCTGGTAGTCGTGCGGGTCGATCTTCGGGCGGAGCTTCTGCTCCTTGATGACCGTCAGCTGCTGGTTCCGACGCGACTCGCGGGCCTTCTGCGCGGTCTCGTACTTGAACTTGCCGTAGTCCATGAGCTTGCAGACCGGCGGGCGAGCCTGAGCGGCGACCTCGACGAGGTCGAGATCCGCTTCCTGCGCGAGTCGGAGCGCGTCCTCGATGCGAACGATCCCGACCTGCTCACCATTCGGCCCGACCAGACGAACTTCCGGCACCCGAATGCGGTCGTTGATGCGCGGCTCGGTGCTGACGGGAGCACCGCGGTTCGAGGGACTTGTCATTCACGTCCTTTGAGACTCGGTTGCGCCAAAGACAAGAGCCCCGTCGTCGATGTCGACGACAGGGCCCGCTTCCGACCGATCACAAACCTGCACCGCCCGACGCCCGTGCGCCTGACTGCCAGGAGGACCGGACCCGGCCACCTCAAGAAGCGGTGATCGCGGGTGGGAGCGGGGCTCCACTTGCCGCTCTCGCACTAACGAGAGCTGGTCGCGTCGGAAATACTAGCAGACGCTCTTGTCAACCCCCGAATCGCGGCCTGTGACGTCGGTCCTGCCAGGGCTCTTGCTTGAATGTGGGCGTGACCGATCCGCTTGAAGACGACATCCGCGACCTGGGCGACGTCCCCAGCATCGAGGTGATCAGCCGGGCCGCGGTGATGCTGCTGTCCGCCTCCGCCGAGCGCCTCGGCCTCGCCGACCCGGACCCCGACAACTCCCCGCGCCGCGACCTCGACGAGGCCCGCCGCCTGATCACGGGCCTGGCCGGCCTGGTCACGGCCACCTCGGAGTACCTCGGCCCGCACGCCGCCCCGCTCAAGGACGGCCTGCAGTCGGTGCAGCGCGCCTTCCGCGAGGCGTCCGCGGTGCCGGACGAGCCGGGTCAGGGACCGGGCGAGAAGTTCACCGGCCCCGTGTACTGACCGGCGGCTCCAGGCCGGCTACGAGCGCGAGCTCCACGCAGCTGCCTCGTGGCCGGCGTCCCGCAGCGGCGTTCGCACGGTTCGCCGGCGTCGGCCGCCTGGGCGATCACTCGGCGCGCACCACGACCGGTTCCCACGGCTCGGCCCTCACCTGGAACACCGCGCTGGCCCGCTGCCCGGTGGCGGCGCGGAACGTGATGGCCGACCCGTTGTGGAGCGGTCCGACGTCGAGGTGTTCCACGGGCGGCTCGTCGTACTGCGACAACCCGAGCACCCGGCTCCCCGGCACCACCGAGACCGTCAGCTGCTCGATGACGGCGGGTCCGCCGAGGTAGCTGAGCCGGAACTCGTCCGGCGCGCCGGGCGTGATGGCGAACGTGGGCATGCCCGCCCGGCTGCGCTCGGCCGCGAGCAGTCCGGTGATCTCGTCGAGCCGCACCGTCACCTGGTGCGCGCTGAGCTGCGCCTCGTCCGCCAGCATCCGCGACGCCGAGGCCTCCAGCGCGGCCTTCCCGACGGCCTCCTCGGCCTTGGCCGCCGCCTTCTTGGCCTCCTCGGCCGCGGTCTTGGCCTGGAAGGCGCTCGCCGTGGCCTGCTCGACGGCCTTGCGCGCGGCCTGCGCCTCCTCCTGCGCCTTGGTCGCGGCCTCCTGCGACTGCTTCGCCGCGGCCTGCGCCCTCTTCGCTTCACGGGCCTGCCACAACGACACGGCCACCGCGCACATCGCCACCACCGCGGCGACCACCGACAGGGCGGTCATGCCCGCACCCCCACCGAGGCCAGCTGGCGCCGGGCCAGCTCGTCGATCACGTCCGTGTCCCCCGTCCTCCAGGCGACGGCGGGATCGCCGTCGAACCTGCCGAGCTCCCGCGGCGACAACGATGTGAGCGCTCTCAGCGCCAGCAGGTCCGGCTTGTCGCGCAACCGCGCGGTGTTCGCGGCCTTGCGCGCGTACCGGAGCCGGACGGGCAGCCACGTGACGAGCAGGAACAGCACGGGGACCGCGACCAGGGCGGCGGCGAGCCAGAACGCGGAGTCCTCGACCACGCCGATCTGCGCGTTGCCCGCGTTGGTGAGCGTCTCGCCGGCCTTGCTGCCGTTGCCGAGCGCTCCCGCCAGGTCCTCCCCGACGAACGGAACACCCCTGGCCTTGCCGGCCGCGTTGGTGAAGGCGTCGCGAATGCTGCCGCCCGCGTTGACCAGCCCGTCCCCCGGCGCGCGCAGTTCGAGCACCCAGTCGTGGACGGTGGTGGCCACCCAGATCCAGAGCGCGACCCAGCCGACGGCGAGGAGGTCGGCGATCAGCTGACGCGTGAACCTGACAGGTCTGTCCGCGTACCACTTCATGCGCGGATGGTGTCACAACGCCCACGGCGGCCCGGAGTCCAGCTGAGACTCGGGGCCGCCGTTGCGACGAACAGCTCAGTGCGGCGTCACCACGGGTTCGGCCCGCGCGACGGAGGAGAAGTCCGGTCGCTCGGCCACAACGCCGGGGACGAGCCTTCTCCGGTCGTCAGTCGACGACCGCCAGTGCGTCGATCTCCACCAGCAGCCCCGCCGGGAGCCCCACGTACACGGTGGTGCGGGCCGGAGCCGGGTCGGTGACGAACTCGCCGTAGACCTCGTTCAGCTCGGCGAAGTGCGCCGTGTCGGTGAGGTAGACGCGGATCATCACCACGTCGTCGATGGACGCGCCACCGGCGGCGAGGACGGCGTTCAGGTTCGCGAACGTCTGGCGCGTCTGCTCGGCGACGGTGGTGCCGACGACCTCGCCGGACTTCGGGTCGAACGCGACCTGGCCCGCCACCTGCAGGATGTTGCCCTTGCGCACACCCTGGGAGAAACGGGCCACCGGCTGCGGCGCGTCAGCGGTCTTGATCTCAACCTTGGACAACGGAAATCCCCTTATCTCGGAACGTAACCGCACTCGACCGAGGCAACCTCGGCGGTGGCGAGCAGGTCGGGCAGGTGGGACAGCAGGCCGTCGAAGTCGAGCAGCACCTTGGGCACGGACATCGACACGGCCGCGAGCACCTCGCCGCGGGCGCCCCTGATGGGCGCGGCGATGCAGTGGATGAAGTCCTCGTGCTCGGAGTTGTCGACGGCGTAGCCTTTGGCGCGCACGCGTTCCAGCTCGGCGAGGTACTCGGCGGGGCCGGGGATGGTGTTCTCGGTCAGGCGCGGGAACTCCATGCCCGCCAGCACCTTCCGCAGGGTCGCGGGCGGCAGGTCGGCCAGCAGGATCTTGGCCACGGCCGTGCAGTGCAGCGGGGCGCGGCGGCCGATGCGCGAGTACATGCGCATCTGGTGCCGGGACTCGTACTTGTCGATGTAGATCACCTCACCGTCCTCGTAGGACGCGAGGTGGACGGTGTGGCCCAGGCGGGAGTTGAGGTCGCGCAACGCCGGTTCGGCGGCGCGGCGGACGTCGCGTTCCTCCAGGGCGCGGTTCGCGAGGTCGAACAGGGCGGTGCCGAGGCGGTAGTGGTGCACGCCGTCGCGCTGCACGAAGCGGTGCGTCTCCAGCGTGCGCAGCAGGCGCAGCGTCGTCGACTTGTGCACGCCGATCACGCCGGACAGCTCGTCCAGCGTCTTCGGTCCGGTCGCGAGCTGGCTCACCAGGGTGAGCGCTCGGTCGAGGCTCTGGCTCATCTACACCTCCAGGCGGGCGGACGCCCAGGTCCGCGGGTCGGCGTGCAGCAGGGGAACCGTCACGTCGTCCGGCAAAGGATCTCCGACGTCCTCGGCGGTGAGCAAAGCGGAGGCCGCCTGGAGGTGCCCGGCCCTCAGCCGCACCGGCGGGGCCTCGCCCGCCAGCGTGGCCGCGAGGAAGCCCGCCGCGAACGCGTCACCCGCGCCGACCGGTTCCACGACCTCCACCTCCAGCGCCGGCTCGAAGTACGACTCCCCTCCCTCGAGCAGCGTGGCACCTTCCGCGCCCTGCTTCACGACCAGCGACGCCGGGCCGGGCAGCAGCTGCCGCAGCCGGGCGGGATCGCCCGTGCCCCACACCAGTTCGGCCTCGTCGGCACCGGCGAGGACGACGTCGGCGGAGTCCGCGAGCTCGCGCAGCACGCGCGGGTCGCGGTCGGTCCACAGGGCGGGACGCCAGTTCAGGTCGAACGAGACGCGGAACCCGTGCCGCGGCCTGCGCAGCAGCTCGCGCATCATCTCCAGGCACGAGTCGGACAGGGCGGCGGTGATCCCGCTGAGGTGCACGAGCGCCACCTCGCCGGAGCCGAGGCCGAGCCGGTCGACCATCTCGGGCCCCATGCCCGACGCCGCCGACCCGCGCCGGTAGTAGCGCACGGGGCTGCCGTGCGGCGAGGCCTCCTTGACGTAGAGGCCGGTCGGCCGGTCGGGGTCGACGCGCACCCGCGACACGTCCACGCCGAACCCGCCCACGGCGTCGAGCACGGCCAGGCCGAACGAGTCGTCGCCGACGGCGCTGACCCACGACGACCGCACGCCGAGACGCGCGAGGTGCACGGCGACGTTGGACTCGGCACCCCCGACGGCCCTGTGCCAGGTGCGCACCAGGTGCACGGGACCGGGTTCGGCCGGAACCATCATGACCATGGTCTCGCCGAGACACACGACACCGCCGACGTGATCGAACCGCATGCGCGCTCCAGAGGTGTTCGTTGACTGCGGCGAGACCGAATGCTACACAACTCAGCATCACATCGCGCAATGGGAGTTGCAAAATATGCAACATCTGATGGAGATGGACCTCGGGGCCGTCGCGGACATCAGGTCCGAGAAGGTCAGCTGGCGGTTCAAGGGCCTGCCGTCGAGCACGTTCGGCTCGACCATCGGCGAGGTCGCCGGTCAGGGGCTGGACCTGTTCGCCGACGAGTTCGTCGGGCCACTCGTCGTGCTGGACGCGGACGCGCTGGCGCACAACCTGACGACGATGGCGAAGTGGTGTGACAACCACGGCGTCAAGCTGGCGCCGCACGGCAAGACGACGATGGCACCGCAGCTCTTCCAGCGGCAGGTCGAGCACGGCGTGTGGGCGCTGACGGCGGCGAACGCGTCGCAGCTGCGCGTCTACCGGGCGTTCGGCGTGAGCCGGGTCCTGCTCGCCAACCAGCTGCTCGACCCGGCCGCGCTGCGCTGGCTCGTCGCCGAGCTCGACCGCGACCCGCGCTTCGAGTTCAGCTGCTGGGCGGACTCCGAGGCCGGCGTCGCGCTGATGAGCGAGACGCTGCAGGAGCTCCAGCCCTCACGGCCGGTCGACGTGCTGGTCGAGCTGGGCGCCCCCGGTGGCCGCACCGGTGCCCGCGACCTGGAGACGGCGATGGCCGTCGCGCGGGCCGTGCACCAGAGCCCCGTGCTGCGGCTGGTGGGCGCGGGCGGCTACGAGGGCGCGCTGGCGCACGACGCGTCCGAGTCGTCGAAGTCCGTCATCGACCGGTACCTCGGCGATCTCCGCACGCTCGTGCTGCGGCTGGCCGACGCGGGAATGCTCGACGAGCTCGACTCGGTGGTCGTCACCGCCGGCGGCAGCGCGTACTTCGACCAGGTGGCGGCGACGCTGGCCCAGCCGTGGCCGGTGCCGGTGACCCCGGTGCTGCGCAGCGGCGCGTACATCACGCACGACGACGGCTTCTACCGCGGGATCTCGCCGTTCGCGCGGATCGACGGCGTCGAGCCGTTCCGCTCAGCGCTCAGGGCCTGGGCGCAGGTGACGTCACGGCCGCAGCGCGACCTGGCGCTGCTGACGATCGGCAAGCGCGACGCGTCGTTCGACGAGGGCCTGCCGGAACCGCAGCTCGTGCGCCGCGGTGACGGCGCGATCGCCCCGCTGGCGCAGGCGGAGATCACCGCGCTCAACGACCAGCACGCGTTCCTCGCGCTCGGCCCGGAGGCCACGGTTCGCGTCGGCGACTGGGTCGGGCTCGGCCTCTCGCACCCGTGCACGGTGTTCGACAAGTGGCAGCTGATCCCGGTCGTGCGGGGCACGACCGTGGTCGACCTGATCCGCACCTACTTCTAGAAGGAGCGTTGCGATGGACGACGTCGTTCTGCGCGGACCGCTGATCGCCGACGGCACCGGCGCGCCCGCCCACCGGGCGGACGTGGGGATCAAGGACGGCGTCATCTCGTCCATCGGTGAGGGGATCTCCGCCACTAGGTCGATCGACGCGGACGGGCTCGTGCTCGCGCCGGGGTTCATCGACATGCACTCGCACTCGGACCTGCGCGTCCTCGCCGAACCGGACCACCTGGCGAAGGTCTCCCAGGGCGTCACGACCGAGGTGCTCGGTCAGGACGGCCTGTCCTACGCGCCGGTGGACGACGAGGTGCTCGCGACGCTGCGCGGCCAGCTCGCCGGGTGGAACGACGACCCGCCCGGTTTCGACTGGAACTGGCGCTCGGTCGGGCAGTACCTCGACCGGCTGGACCAGGGCATCGCGGTGAACGCCGCGTACCTGGTGCCGCAGGGGACGCTGCGGATGCTGGCCGTCGGATGGGAGGACCGCCCGGCGACGGAGTCCGAAATGGACACCATGAGGTCCGTCCTCGCGCAGTCGCTCGCGGAAGGCGCGATGGGCATGTCGTCCGGGCTCACCTACACGCCGGGCATGTACGCGGACATGGCCGAGCTCGTGCAGCTCTGCGAGGTCGTCGGCCGGCACGGCGGGTTCTACAGCCCTCACCACCGCAGCTACGGCGCCGGTGCGCTGGAGGCGTACGCCGAGATGGTGGACGTCTCGAAGCGGTCCGGCTGCGCGTTGCACCTCGCGCACGCCACGATGAACTTCCCGGTGAACAAGGGTCGTGCGCCCGAGTTGCTGCGGTTGCTGGACGACGCGATCGCCCAGGGTGCCGACATCTCGCTGGACACCTACCCCTACCTGCCGGGCGCGACCTACCTGTCCGCGCTGCTGCCGTCGTGGGCCACGGAGGGCGGGCCGGACAGGGCGCTGGCGCGGTTGTCCGATGTGGACGTCCGCGAACGCATCCGCGAGGAGATCGAGGAGACCGGTTCGGACGGGTGCCACGGCGTCCCGGTCGACTGGGACTCCATCGAGATCAACGGTGTCCGCAACGACCGCAACGCCCACCTCGTCGGCGCGAGCGTTCTGCGGTCCGCGGCCCGCCTCGGCCGCGCGCCGGCGGAGGTGTACTTCGACGTGCTGGTCGACGAACGCCTGGGCACCTCGTGCCTCATGCACGTCGGCCACGAGGAGAACGTGCAGGCGATCATGAAGCATCCGGCGCACACCGGCGGCAGCGACGGGCTGCTGGTCGG
Source organism: Lentzea jiangxiensis (assembly GCF_900104175.1). Taxonomy (GTDB): domain Bacteria; phylum Actinomycetota; class Actinomycetes; order Mycobacteriales; family Pseudonocardiaceae; genus Lentzea; species Lentzea jiangxiensis. The sequence goes on along the minus strand of NZ_FNIX01000001.1, from coordinate 1,550,921 downwards.
CGACCGGCCTCATCCGCGCGCGTGGGGCACGTTCCCCCGCTACTTCGCGCGCTACGTCCGCGAGCTGGGCGTGCTGAGCCTGGAGGAGTGCGTGGAGCACCTCACCGGCCGCGCGGCCAAGCGCTTGCGGCTCACCGACCGGGGTCTGGTCCGCGAGGGCTACGCGGCAGACCTGGTGCTGTTCGACCCCGCGACGATCGCCGACACTGCGACGTTCGACGAGCCTCGACAGCAAGCCGCCGGCATCCCGTACGTGTTCTGCAACGGGGTGACGGTGATCGACGACGGAACCGCCACCGGCTCATTGCCAGGCCATTCACTCAGGAGCCGCCCGTGATCGACTGGTTGCAACACTCAACAGGGGGCTTGCTCACCCTCGCGGTAGTCAGCATCGCGGTGCTGCTCCTGCTGATCATCAAGTTCAAGGTCGAGCCGTTCATCGCGCTGATCGTCGTCGCGCTGCTGGTCGCGCTCCTGGCGGGCGTGCCGGTGGAGACACTGGTCGGGTCGGCGCAGAAGGCCTCGGACTCGTTGCTGGAGAAGGGCTTCGGCTCGATCCTCGGCCACATCGCCGCGATCATCGGTCTCGGCACGCTGCTGGGCGCGATCCTCGAGGCGTCCGGTGGCGCGCAGGTGCTGATGGACAAGCTGATGACCGCGTTCGGCGAGAAGAGGGCGCCGGTCGCGATCGGCCTCGCCGGCCTGATCTTCGGCGTGCCGGTCTTCTTCGACATCGGCATCTTCGTGCTGGCGCCGCTCGTCTACGTGGCGGCCAAGCGCAGCGGCAAGTCGATCGTGCTGTTCAGCATGCCCCTGCTGGCGGGCCTGTCGGTCATGCACGCGTTCATGCCGCCGCACCCCGGACCAGTGGCGGCGGCCGGCCTCCTGGGCGTGTCGCTCGGGTGGATCATCATCATGGGTGTCGCGGTGGCGCTGCCGTCGTGGTTCGTCGGCGGTGTCCTGTACTCGTACTGGATCGGCAAGCGCATCAACGTGCCGGTGCCGGAGGAGATGCTGGCGGCGGCCGAGGCCGCGCGCGAGGACAACGGTGACCGCGAACCGCCGCCGCTCGGCCTGGTGCTGTCGATCATCGGCCTGCCGCTGGTGCTGATCCTCGCCGGCACGTTCGGCTCGATCCTGCTGACCAAGGGCACCCGGCTGTACTCGGTGGCGACGTTCTTCGGCACGCCCGCGGTGGCGTTGACGATCTCGGTGCTGCTCGCGTTCTGGCTGCTGGGCTTCCGGCGCGGCATGACGCGGGAGAAGGTCGCGGAGTTGTCCGCCGCCTCGCTGAAGCCGGTCGCGATGATCCTGCTCGTGGTCGGCGCCGGTGGCTTCTTCGGCGCCGTGCTGGCCGCGACGGGCATCGGCAAGACGCTGGCGGCCGAGCTGTCCGGCATCGGCCTGCCGGTGATCGCGCTGGCGTACGTGATCAGCTGCGTCATCCGCATCGCGCAGGGGTCCGCGACGGTCGCGATCGTGACCACCGCGGGCATCGTGGCACCGGTGCTCGGAGACCTGGACTACTCGCAGCCCCAGCTCGCGCTGGTCGTGATGGCCATCGCGTCCGGTTCGATCATCGCCTCGCACGTCAACGACGGCGGGTTCTGGATCGTGTCGCGGTACTTCGGGCTGTCGGTGAAGGAGACGCTGCAGTCGTGGACGGTCCTCGAGACCATCCTCTCGGTGGTCGGTTTCGTGGTCGCCGCGGCGCTCAGCCTCGTTGTCTGATCGGACACAACTCAACATTCCCCAACGCTTGACAACACCCCGTCCACATCTGAGGATCGGCGCAATGTTCATTTGTGTTTGATGTGGACGGGGCCCGCATGAGCAACACGGAGGTCGTGTACCTGCACGACGACATCTCCAGCGTCGTCATCACCGTCGCGGGCACCAGCCTGCCGATCGTGGCGCACTGGGGACGCACGCTCGGAGACGTCGACCAGGCCGCGCTGCGGGGCCTGGTCGACGCCGTTTCGTGGACCAACCCGAACAACGCGCCGGACCTCCCGGTCCCCCTCGCGCTGCTGCCCGACGCCGGTGCCGGGTACGCCGGCCGCCCCGGCCTGCGCGGACACCGCGGCGGCGAGCACTTCGCCCCCGCGCTGGAGGTCACGTCGTTCTCGGGCGAGGACGGCTCGATCTTCCGCTACGTCGCGTCGGACGAGGCCGCCGCGCTGACCGTGACCGGCACCGTCGAACTGCTGCCGTCCGGGATGCTCCGCGTCCGGCACGTCGTCCGCAACGACGGCGAGACGCCGTACGCGTTGGAGGGCCTGGAAACCGCGCTCCCCGTCCCGTCGCACGCCACGGAGCTCCTGGACTTCACCGGCCGCTGGAGCCGCGAACGCGCGCCGCAGCGGCAGGCGTTCCACCACGGCTCGTGGGTGCGCGAGAACCGGCGCGGCCGCACCGGGCACGACGCGACCATCGGACTGCTGGCCGGCACGCCCGGGTTCTCGTTCCGCGACGGCGAGGTGTGGGCCGTACACGTGGCGTGGAGCGGCAACCACGTGACGTACGCCGAGAACCTGGTCGACGGCCTGCCTGTCCTGGGCGGTGGCGAGCTGCTGCTGCCGGGGGAGGTCGCGCTGGCACCGGGCGAGGAGTACGAGACGCCGTGGATCTACGCGGCCTACTCGCCCACGGGCATCGACGGCATCAGCGCGGCGTTCCACCGTCAGCTGCGCGAACGCGCGCTGCGGCCGCGGCCGGTCGTGCTGAACACGTGGGAGGCCGTCTACTTCGACCACGACCTCGCGCGCCTGACCTCGCTGGCCGACACCGCCGCCGCCCTGGGGGTCGAGCGGTTCGTGCTGGACGACGGCTGGTTCCGCCACCGCCGCGACGACTCCGCCGGCCTCGGTGACTGGTACGTCGACGAGACGGTGTGGCCGGACGGGCTGACGCCGTTGATCGAGCACGTCCGCGCGCTCGGCATGGAGTTCGGGCTGTGGTTCGAGCCCGAGATGGTCAACACGGACTCCGACCTCTACCGCGCCCACCCGGACTGGGTGCTCGGACCGCGTCCCGGCGTGCTGCCGCCGTCGTCGCGCAACCAGCAGGTGCTGAACATCGCGCACCCGGAGGCGTACGCGTACATCCTCGAACGCGTCTCGGCGGTGCTGGCGGACAACGACATCGCGTTCGTGAAGTGGGACCACAACCGCGACCTCATCGGCTCGCGCGTGCACGACCAGACCGCCGCGTTCTACCGGCTGCTGGACGAGCTGCGGTTGCGGCACCCGCATGTGGAGATCGAGAGCTGCTCGTCCGGTGGCGGCCGGATCGACCTCGGCGTGCTCGCGCGCACCGACCGCGTGTGGACGTCGGACTGCAACGACGCCCTGGAGCGCCAGCTGATCCAGCGCTGGACCGGGGTGTTCCTGCCGCCGGAGCTGATGGGCCAGCACGTCGGGCCGACGAAGTCGCACACCACCGGGCGCGTGCACGACCTGTCGTTCCGGGTCGCGACGGCGCTGCTCGGGCACTTCGGGATCGAGTGGGACGTCAACTCGGCCACCGACGACGAACGGGCCGGGCTGCGGGCCGCGATCGAGTACTATAAGGACGTGCGGTCGTTGGTGCACAGCGGTGTCGTCGTGCGCTCCGACCACCCGGATCCCGCGGCGTGGGTGCACGGAGTCGTCGCCGAGGACAGGTCCGAGGCGCTCTTCTGCTACGCGCAGCTCACGACGTCGGTGCAGAACAAGCCCCGCCGGGTGCGGCTGCCGGGGCTCGACCCGGCGCGCACGTACCGCCTGTCGTTCGACGCTCCGGCCGGCCGGCCCCGGCTGACGCAGCGCGGCCCCGCGAACTGGGAGGCGGTGGAGCTGCCCGGTTCCGTGCTGGCGGAGGTCGGCGTGCAGCTGCCGGTGCTGGAGCCGGAGCAGGCCGTCCTGCTGCGCCTGAGCTGATCGCGAAGAGCCCCGGCGGGACGTGTCCCGCCGGGGCTCTCCTCTCCCCCGTCACCGGCCGGCGCGCGTTCCGTCGGCCTTGGTGGCCCACCACTTCCCGCCAACGCCCTGCCCGTCGGCGTCACCGCAGACCTCGTCCCCCGCGAGGAGGTACTGCGGCCACCCCGCGATGGTGAGCTGCTGCTTCCCGTCCCGTTCGACCGTCCCCACGAGCGCGGGATCCACGCCCTGCACCTGGAACCCCTCGCTCACGAACGCGGGCGGCCACTGCCGCGCGCACTGCCCCGAGCAGGTGCTCGCCGACGGGTCCGCGGAGTCGTCGTCGAACCGGTACAGCGTCATGCCACCGGCGTCGGTCGCGACGACTCCGAGGTTCTCGACGGTCGCACTGGTGAGCGCGATCGCCTTGTTCCGCTGGGCCTTCTTGCCGTCGGTGGCCGTGGCGAACCACTTCGCCACCGTGACGCCGTTGGCCTCGCCGGGCTTGGCGTCGTTCTTGAACGTGTACTGCGGCCAGCCGGCGACGGTGAGCTGCTTCCTGCCGTCCGCGCGCGTGATCGTGCCGAGAAGCCCGGGGTCGACGCCCTTCACCCGCGGCGTCCCGCCCTCGACGTGCACCGGCGGCCACGTCCCGGCACACCCACCGTCGCAAGTGGACGCCGGCGGCTGCGCCGTGTCGCCGTCGAACCGGTACATCGTCAGACCGGCGTCGTCGGTGAGCACCGCACCGAGCCCGGCGACGACGCCCGTGCGGGCGGCGAGCCTCGTGCGGGCTCCGTCCTGGGCCGTGGCGAACCACTTGCCCCGCAGACCCTGCCCCTTCGTCTCACCGGGCTTGGTGTCCTCGGCGAACCTGTACTGCGGCATGCCGTCGACGGTGAGCTGCCGGCTGCCGTCCTCGCGGACGATCGAGCCGACCAGGCCCCGGTCGACGCCGTCCACCGTGAAGGTCTCACCGGCAACCGTTGCCGGGGGCCAGGTCGCGGCGCACTCACCGGCACAAGTGGACGTACCGGGCTCATCCCCGTCGAAGCGGTAGAGCGTGAACCCCTTGACGTCGGTGACCACCGGCCCCAGGTCGGCGTTCTCGGTGACGTTCAGCGCCACCACGCTTTCCTGCTGTGCGACCGGCTTGCTCTCCGGCGTGCCGGCGCAGGCGGTCAGCGAGATCAACCCCAGTGCGACGACCGCGGCGCTCCTGCGGATCATCCTGAACCTCCCGGCTCGTGCCCTCGAACGCCCATCACACGTGCGGGAGGCCGGAACGGTTCAACCGAATCTTCAGAACATCGCGCGCTTCAACGCGGGCACCGCCGACGCCGTCCTGAGCACCGTCCGGAACAGCGTCCGCGCCACCGGACTGCCCTCGGCGAACTGCTTCGCCGCCCGCAACGAGTCGTGCACCGCCGCGAACCCGTACTCGTACATCTCCGCCTCGTACCGGGCGATCGCGTCGCCGCCCTCGACGAGGCAGCGCGTGAGCAGTTGCGCGTCCTTCAACGCGATGTTCGCCCCGATCCCCCGCATCGGGGTCATGGCGTGGACGGCGTCACCGAGCAGCGTCACGTTCGTCGGCCGCCAGCGCCCGATCGGCTTCGACGACCTGATGTGCCACTGGCTGACGGTTTCAGGGTGCGACGCTTCCACGATCCTGCGCAGGTCAGGGCTCCACCCGGCGATCCGCCGCAGCACCTCCCGCTGCAGCCCGCCGCCGAGGTCGAGGTCCTTGGCCGCGAACGCCCACATCAGGTACGGGCGCACGTTGTCGAACAGCACGCCCTCGTCGTCGGAGTGGCCCAGGCCGTCGTGGGCCACCAGGAACATGCCGCACCGGCTGGTCGGGACGATCGAGTTGGCCCGGACGAGCAAGCTGGGCGGAATCCAGTCGTGCTCGTCGAGGAAGAGCTTGCCCGCCACCGCCGTGATCCCGACCTCCTCCGTTCCCGCGTGCGGCAGGTACTGGCGGCGCACGCGCGACCGGATGCCGTCCGCGCCGACCAGCACGTCGCACTCGGCCGTCGTGCCGTCCTCGAAGTGCAGCCTGATCCCGTCCCCCTGCTCGTAGCGCTCGAACCGCTTGCCGAACCGCACGTCCAGGCCGTCGAGCAGCACCTGCCGCAGCGTGATCCGGCTCGCCGAGTAGTGCTTCTCCTCGTCCTGGTCGAGCACGAGCAACGGCTTGAGGTGCTCGGTCAGGAAGCCGAACCCGTTGCCGCTGAAGCCCGCGCTCCGCTCGAACCGCTCCCAGTTCGCCGCGGGAAGGCACTCCCGCAGCGCAGCGGCACCGTCCGGGTTGATGTGCACCCGGTACCCCTGCAGGCGGTCCGTGCGCGACAGGTCCCGCTCGTACACCTCCACGTCCACGCCGGCCTTGCGCAACCCGTGCGCCAGGCACAGCCCGCCGATTCCCCCACCGATCACCGCGATCCTCATGCCGACTAGTTTCAACCGCGTGGTTGATTAAGTCAACCTAACGGTTGAAAATTGGCGGTCGGCTACCGTGGCGACGTGGATCAACGCCGTTCTCCCCGCGCCTCGGAACGCAAGCGCGACCCGGAACGCACCCGCGCCCTGCTCCTGGAAGCGGCGGCGGCGGAGTTCGGCGCGAAGGGCTACGCGGCCACGCGCACCACCGACATCGCGGCACGGGCCGGCGTGAACAAGCAGCTGATCTCGTACTACTTCGGCGGCAAAGAGGGCCTGTACAAGGAGCTGTCCACGAGCTGGCACGGCTCCGCGGCCGAGATGTCGAGCACCGACCAGCCGCTGAGCACCGTGATCGCGGGCTTCGTCCACACGACGCTGACCGACCACGCCCGGCTGTGGGCGTGGTCGAACCTGGCAGGCGACAGCCCACCCACCGACGAGACGTTCCTGCGCGCCCAGGTCGAGCAGATGCGCCAACGCCAGGAGTCGGGTGAGCTCCCCGCGGACCTCGACCCGGGCTTCCTGCTGCTGGCGCTCATGGCCGCGGCCTCCGCGCCGCTGACGCTGCGGCACACCGCCGGTCAGATCACCGGCGAGGACCCGGCCACGCCCGAGTTCGCCGCGAAGTACGCGGAACAGCTGACGTTGCTGGTGCGGCACCTTTCCGGCCGGAGCTGACACCGGAACCCGCCGGTGGGACGTGCGCCGCACCCCTGCGCCGGTCGTCTGCCGTGATGCCACCGACTACGTGGCCAACCCCGCCGCAGCGCGAGCGCAGCTCGGACCGCGCGGTCGTGCGCCCGGGCGACAACTGGTGACTAGGACTCGCGACGGCTCGCGGTCTTGGCCTCGAGGACCTGCTTGAGGCCCTTGAACCCGCCGCGCATCATCAGGTCGTGGTTGCCGCGCAGGAACGGCTTGGCGATCAGCACCAGGCGCCGCAACAGCACCTTGTTGACCACGACCTCCTGGTCGAACAACAGGTCCGTGCCGCCGTCCCTCCCGGTGATCTCCCAGCTGGCGCAGCCCTCGAGATCACCGGACAGCGTCGCGCGCAGGAGACCGGCCTGCTGGTTGCGGATGCTGTGCTTCACCTGGATGACGAGGTCGAAGGGCAGGAACGAACGACACCGGAGCTCGCCGGTCTCGTCGTCGATCTTCGTCGCGCTCCGGACCTCGGGCCACCACACCGGGTAGTTCGCGATGTCGGACAGCACCTCGTACACATCTGCCGGGGACGCGTCGACGTGCCACACGCTGTGGAAGCGATAGCGGTTGAGTGACACGGCCGCCATCATCCCGGATAGCTCGTCCGAGTGACAGCTTCCCAGCAAAACTCACAGATGACCGGGAATTCCTCACGGCGTGTACTGCGGTTCCGGTGGGACTCCAGCGCCCCACCAGGCCGCCCGTGTTCACTTGTCGACCAGATGAGCAAGCCGTTCCCAGGCCCGCACCCAGCTGACAGCCGCGACGCGGCAGAGTGCCTGCTCCGGCGAGTCGAGCACCGCTACGAGGCTGACGGGGACGCCGTGGACTTTCCGCGCGACGCCTGAAGAGCGCGCTCGCGGTGGGCCGGCGCAGCGAGTGGGGTCATCACCCTGCTGCCGGCACCTCCTCGTTCTGGAGCACCTGCAGCAGGAACTGGCCCGTGTAGCTCTTCTCGACCGCGGAGACCTGCTCGGGTGTGCCCTCGGCCACGACCATGCCGCCGCCGGAGCCCCCTTCGGGACCCATGTCGACGATCCAGTCGGACGTCTTGATGACGTCGAGGTTGTGCTCGATGACGATGACGGTGTTCCCCTTGTCCACCAGGCCGTTGATCACGCCCAGCAGCTTGCGGATGTCCTCGAAGTGCAGACCGGTCGTGGGCTCGTCGAGGATGTAGACCGTCTTGCCCGTCGAGCGCTTCTGCAGCTCCGACGCGAGCTTCACGCGCTGCGCCTCACCACCGGACAGCGTCGGTGCCGGCTGGCCCAGCCGCACGTAGCCCAGACCCACGTCGACCAGCGTGCGCAGGTGGCGGTGGATCGCGTTGATCGGCTCGAAGAACGTGGCCGCTTCCTCGATCGGCATGTCGAGGACTTCGGAGATCGTCTTGCCCTTGTAGTGCACTTCCAGCGTCTCGCGGTTGTACCGCGCGCCCTTGCACACCTCGCAGGGGACGTAGACGTCCGGGAGGAAGTTCATCTCGATCTTGATGGTGCCGTCGCCGGCGCACGCCTCGCAGCGGCCGCCCTTGACGTTGAACGAGAAGCGGCCCGGCTGGTAGCCGCGGACCTTCGCCTCGGTGGTCGCCGCGAACAGCTTGCGGACGTGGTCGAACACACCGGTGTAGGTGGCCGGGTTCGACCGCGGGGTGCGGCCGATCGGCGACTGGTCGACCCGCACCAGCTTGTCGACCTCGTTCAGGCCGTTGATGCGGGTGTGGCGGCCGGGCACCTGGCGAGCGCCGTTCAGCTTGTTCGCGAGCACCGTGGCGAGGATGTCGTTGACCAGCGTCGACTTGCCCGAGCCGGACACGCCCGTGACCGAGGTCAGCGTGCCCAGGGGGAACGACACGTCGATGCCGCGCAGGTTGTGCTCGCGGGCGCCGACGACGGTGATCTGGCGCTTCTTGTCGATCTTGCGGCGCTTGGCGGGCATCGGGATCGACTTGCGGCCCGACAGGTAGGCGCCGGTGATCGACTCCTTGTTCGTCAGCAGCTTCTTGTACGGGCCGCTGTGCACGACCTTGCCGCCGTGCTCGCCCGCGCCGGGGCCGATGTCGACCACCCAGTCCGACGTCCGGATCGTGTCCTCGTCGTGCTCGACGACGATCAGCGTGTTGCCGAGGTCGCGCAGCCTCGTCAGCGTCTCGATCAGGCGGTGGTTGTCGCGCTGGTGCAGGCCGATCGACGGCTCGTCCAGCACGTACAGCACGCCGACCAGGCCCGAGCCGATCTGGGTGGCGAGCCGGATGCGCTGGGCCTCGCCGCCGGACAGCGTGCCGGACGCGCGGTCGAGCGAGAGGTAGTCGAGGCCGACGTCGAGCAGGAAGTGCAGGCGGGCCTGGATCTCCTTGAGCACCGCGCCCGCGATCATCGACTCGCGCTTGCCGAGCTTGAGGCCGTCGAGGAAGTCGGAGCACTCCGCGACGCTCATCGCGCAGACCTCGGCGATGGAGCGGTCGCCCTTCTTGCCGTGGTGCAGCGTGACGGCGAGGATCTCGGGCTTGAGGCGCGTGCCCTGACACGCGGGGCACGGGACCTCGCGCATGTAGCCCTCGTACTTCTCCCGCATGTACTCGGACTCGGTCTGCTCCTGACGCCGTTCGAGGAACGGGATGACGCCCTCGTAGTTGGCGTAGTAGGAGCGCTCACGGCCGTAGCGGTTCTTGTAGCGGACGTGCACCTGCTCGTCGATGCCGTGCAGGATCGCCTTCTGCGCCTTGGCGGGCAGGTGCCGCCACTGCGTGTCCATCCGGTAGCCGATGGTCTCGCCGAGCGACTGCAGCAACCGCTGGAAGTACTCCGCGGTCTGCCCGCCCGCCCACGGCGCGATGGCGCCGTCGGCCAGGCTCAGCTCGTCGTCCGGGACCACGAGCTCCGGGTCGACCTCCTTGCGCACGCCGATGCCCGTGCAGACCACGCACGCGCCGTACGGCGAGTTGAAGGAGAACGACCGCGGCTCCAGGTCCTCGATGGCGAGCGGGTGGCCGTTGGGGCACGCCAGGTTCTCGGAGAAGCCCCTGATCCGCTTCGGGTCGGTCTCCGGGAGGTCGACGAACTCGAGCTCGACCAGGCCGTCGGCGAGCCGCAGCGCCGTCTCGACCGAGTCGGTGAGGCGCTGCTTGGACGAGGCCTTGACGCTCAGGCGGTCGATGACGACCGCGATGTGGTGCTTCTCCTGCTTCTTGAGCTTGGGCACCTCGGCCAGCGCGTGGACGACACCGTCGACCTTCGCGCGCGAGTAGCCCTGCGTCTGCAGGTTCTGGAAGAGGTCGAGGTACTCGCCCTTGCGGCCGCGGATGACCGGCGCGAGCACCTGGAACTTGGTGCCCTGCTCCATCGCGAGCACCTGGTCGACGATCTCCTGCGGCGTCTGCTTGCCGATCGCCTCGCCGCACTGCGGGCAGTGCGGCTTGCCGGCGCGCGCGTAGAGCAGGCGCAGGTAGTCGTAGACCTCGGTGATCGTGCCGACGGTCGAGCGCGGGTTGCGGCTCGTGGACTTCTGGTCGATCGAGACCGCGGGCGAGAGGCCCTCGATGAAGTCGACGTCGGGCTTGTCCATCTGACCGAGGAACTGGCGCGCGTAGGCCGAGAGCGACTCGACGTAGCGGCGCTGGCCCTCGGCGAAGATCGTGTCGAAAGCCAGGCTCGACTTGCCGGAGCCGGACAGCCCCGTGAAGACGATCAGGCTGTCCCGCGGCAGGTCGATATCCACGCCGCGCAGGTTGTGCTCGCGGGCGCCGCGAACAACAAGACGGTCTGCCACTGGGGTCCCTTCGGCTGCGATTGGCGGGTCACTCACGCCACACTCTTCCGAACAAGCGTTCGAAGAGTACTAGCATCGGATTGGAGGCTGCGACCGACCCGCGGACCATGCTAGGGCGCACCCCTGACAGGAACGGTTCGGACGGCTGTCGCATTCCCCTGAGCTGGGTTTACTCCTAGGCTGGTCACTTCGATCAGAAGCCTCAACGTCGGGGAGAGGCAGCACATGACCTACACGCCGTCCACGCAGGACACGTCCGTACCGGCGCCGCGAGGGGTGCCGGAGCGGCACATCAACGCCGTGCGCCAGGCGACGGACGTGCTCTACGAGACCGTCGAGGAGCTGGACGAGACCGCCGTGCGCGGCGCCAGCCTGCTCCCCGGGTGGTCCCGCGGACACGTCATCACCCACCTCGCGCGCAACGCGGACGCCTTGGTGAACCTCCTCACCTGGGCACGCACCGGGGTGGAGCACCAGGCCTACACGTCGCGGACGGACCGCGACGCCGACATCGAGGAGGGTTCCCGCCGGAGCCTGCAGGTAATCAGGGCCGACCTCGACTCCGCGTGCCTGCGGTTCGACGCCGCGTGCCGCGAGATGCCGGCGCACGCCTGGCGTTCGGAGGTCAGCGCGCCCAAGGGCCAGGTGATCCCGGCGTCGACCGTGCCGCTGCTGCGGCTGCGCGAGATCTGGATCCACCTGGTCGACCTCGACGCCGGTGTCGGGTTCGAGGACCTGCCCGAGGAGCTCGTGGAGGAGTTCCTCGACGACGCCGTCCAGCAGTTCGAGGGCAGGGTCGAGCCGTTCGGCGTCGAGGTGGCGCTGCCCGGTGGCGGTCAGCGCAGGTGGGTGGTCAACGGCCCGGCGAGCCGCAGTTCGGTGAGCGGGTCCGCGAGCGCCGTCCTGGGGTGGCTGACCGGCAGGACCAACGGCGCCGACGTGCGCGGTGAGCTGCCGGAACTGCCGGACTGGGTCTGAGTCAGCAGGCGGTACGCGGGCCGTTCGACGAACTTCGTCATCGCCCACCCGAGCACCAGGGCCGAGGTCGCGAACCCGGCGAGGATCCACCAGGACCGCAGCCCGAAGGCGTGCATGCGGTCCATCACCACGGTGCCGATCTGCTGGTGGACCAGGTAGACCCCGTACGAGATGCCGGCGAGCCACGTGATCGGCTTGGCGATCGGGCTGAAGAACACCCAATCGGGTCCAGCGGCCGCCGCGCACACCATGAGCAGCAGGATGCCGAAGCCGAGCGTCGATCCGTACTCGGTCGTGTGAATCGCCTGCGCGATCAGGGTAGCCGTGAGCAACGCGACCAGGTGCGGGGTCTTCAGCCTGTCCTTGTGCCACAGCCAGATGGCGATGCCGGCGGCGAACAACTGCGCCCTGTGCAGCGCGAACCCGTTGTAGATCACGAACAACGCGTGCGAGTGGTCCAGCAACGGGCGCAAAAGAAGTGGCGTGACGACGAGCGCCCACAGGAAGACGCGGAGCTTCGTCCCTCTCAACACCTTCACCAGCGCGGCACCGGCGACGAAGGCCGCGATCTGCACCGGCACGGTCCAGTAGGCGAAGTCGACGATGTCGACGTCCGGGAACCACTGGTTGACCAGCAGCAGGTTGTAGACGACGTCCCTGCCGTCGAGCTGGCTCCACCCCGGCGGCGCGATCCACCTCTGCACCGCGTACGTCAGCAGCACCGCCGCCATGTACGCGGGCAGCAGGCGCGCGAGTCTTCGCCACAGGAACCGCCCCGGTCTGCCGCTGTTCAGCGACGCGCAGGCGAAGAAGGCGGAGACGACCATCAGCGTGCTGGCGCCCATCGACATCGGGAACGTGAACGGCAGCGGCCCCAGGCCGGGGTGGCTGCTCACGCTCGTGAGAGTCGCGTGGTGGAGCAGCACGCACCCGATGGCGACGACGCGGAGGACGTCCCAGCTGATCCTGCGGGCCGTCCGGGGCTGCTGTCGTTGCGCTGGAATCACGAGAGGCGGGGACCCTGTCCGTTGGTGCGTTCGGAGTACTCGGGGTTCGAAGCTTGATCCTTGCTTACCCTATGAGTGAGACCTGTATGCAACCTGAAGGTGTGCGTCCTACCGCATCGAGCGACTACCGTCTGCCACCGTGGACGTACTCGAGAACTACACCGGTCATGTCGATCCGGAGGGCCCCGCGGCCCGCCGCACCCTCGACGCGCTGACCATCACCAAGATCTCCGTCGGCCCCATGGACAACAACGCCTACCTGCTGGTTTGCCGGTCCACGAACGAAGCTTTGCTGATCGACGCGGCCAACGACCACGAGCGCCTGGCCGACCTGCTGGCCCACAGCCCGGACCGCCCGCGCCTGCGCACGATCGTGACCACGCACCAGCACGCCGATCACTGGCAGGCACTCGAAGCCACGGCCGCGGCCCACGGCGCGAACACCGCCGCCCACGAACTGGACGCCTCCGTCCTCCCCGTCGCACCGGACGTCCTCCTGGACCACGGCGACACCATCAACGTGGGAGAAGTCCCTCTCTCGATCATCCACCTGCGCGGCCACACCCCGGGCTCCATCGCCGTCGTCTACGACGACCCGAACGGCCATCCGCACCTCTTCACCGGAGATTCACTCTTTCCGGGGGGTGTGGGCAAGACCACGTCCGCCGACAACTTCGCGTCGCTGATCAACGATGTGGAGGACCGGCTGTTCGCGGTGCTGCCCGACTCGACCTGGTTCTACCCGGGCCACGGCGACGACTCGACGCTCGGCAAGGAGCGCCCGTCGCTCGCGGAGTGGCGCTCACGCGGCTGGTGAACCTGGCGGATGGGGAGCCTGCCGGGGCGGGCTCCCAGACGCCTCGATCAGGCCTCGATGATCGTGACCATGCTGTCGAGCCCTTTGAAGTCCTCGGCATTTCGCGTGTACAGCGGCAATCCACGCGACGATGCGACAGCTGCGATCATCAGAACCATCCGGCGAGGCTTCGGTTCCGGTTCGCCGCCATCCGTGAGCGCGACCAAGGTGCCGTATCTGGCTGCTGCCTGACCGTCGAGGGCAGCGCCTCGAAGTCCACGATCGCCGCGCCGAGCTTCTCGGTCCGCGCAGCCCTGGACGTCGCGTCTTGGCCATCGCCACACCCTGGCGCAACTCGGCCATCGTGACGCCGTGAGCTCAGGTACCTCCGGCAGTCCTGCCGGGTCCGGAAGACCGAGGCCGATCTAGGCGTACGTGCCGATCACGCCGGATTCGGGGCGTTCAGCCACGGTTGCGCTTCCACAGATCGCTGCCGCTGACGCGGTCCTCGTCGCCGAAGCACTCGTCGGCTTCCTGACGCGTGCGGAGGTGATCGACGCGGGGCAGGGTCCTGTGTCGTTCGACGAGTTCCTCGGCCGTCAGCCGACGGCGGCGGGACAGCGGCCGGAGTTCGGCGACCTCAACCCCGTTCCGCGTCACGTGATACGTCTCGCCCGCCTCCACGGCGTCCATAACCGCCGCAAAGCAGTTGCGCAACTCCCGCTGACTGATGACCTTCACACGCCAAGCCCAGATCCGCGTAGCACCGACGCTACGTCGTGAGGCGCTCATGCGGCTGGTGGGGTGAGACAGCCCGGACGACCCGCGAAGTTCACTCGTCCGGCGGACCATTCGCCCATCTTTCCCCAGCATGATCGAAGTGGGTTCGCGCCGCACTGGGGAAGGGGCGATGCATGTCCTTCACACCGCTGGTCGCTTTGAAGAGCAAAATGGGCGAGTTCGATTCTTTGCTCCATCTCGACAAGCATGAGAATTCCACGCCCAGAGTCGTGATCGAACTCCTCGACTCCGTACAACCCGCAGGCCGCGGCATTTTCCGGTCACTGGTGGACGCCGCGGTGGAGCTGGCAGGACGAGGACGACCCGCGTGGATCGACCCGCACCTGCTCACTCCCGCCGGCGGGCTCGCGCAGTGCCCCGGAGGCCCGTTCGAACACCTCGACAACTGCATCGAAAACGCGCTGCAGGACAAGTTCGGGCTCCTCGTCCCGGATGTCCCGGCCCTGATCCCGGTGGTTCCGGCTTCGGCGGCCGACGGCGAGTTGAGGACGATAGCGCTTCTCCAGGAACACCGGCCTCGTGAAGTCGTGGTCCGCTTCCGCGACCTCGGTGCCGACCGGCTCGCGGACCGCCTCCGCCACATCGCGAGCCTGACGCGCCTCGGCGACCAGGCGATGCACGCCGTCATCGACCTGGGGCACGTGCAGAACGTCGACCAGCGGCAGGTGGAGTCGGCCGTGGTGCTCGCCCGGGCACTGACCGATCACCTGGGGCCGGCCTCGACGACGCTGCTCGCCGGGTCGATCCCCGACACCAGGCACGGGTACGCCACCACCGTCCGGGACCGGCCCGAGGTGCGGCTCTGGCGCGAACTCGTGGCCGGGGTGAGCGGAGCTCAGATCCACTACGGCGACTACGGCGTCGTTCACCCGCGGCCGTCCGCTGCCGGCGGCACCGGTGGCCGCCTCCCCAACCCGTACTTCGTCTACACCGTCCCCGGCAACGTGATCACGCTGCGGCGACAGCTCGTCAGGGAGTCCGGGAAGGTGGCGGAGGGAGCGGCCGGCGAGGCGTTCTCCGACATCGCCGACGAACTCGTGGCCAGGCAGGAGTTCGCCGGCGCCGGCTACTCGTGGGGTGACCGCGAACTGGCCGCGTGCCGGCGAGGAGGCAACAGGACCGCGGGCTCCGTCCCGCGCTGGATCGCGATGGCCACGTCGCACCACATCGCGCACCTGACTCGACGCGCGCCTGCCGAGCTGTGACCAGTCAGCCGGCGAGCGCGTCGAGCAGGTCCAGGTACCCGGTGGTCGTGCGCCACAACGCGTCCGAATACGGTGTGAGCTTGCCGGGGCTCCACCGGTGGTCCGTGTAGGCCTGGTTCTCCCGCCGCAACGCCCGGAGGCTCACCGCGAGCTCGTCCTCGACCCGTTTGCGCAGCTCCTCGGCGGACGGCGCGGCAGAACGCACCAGCTCCGCCGTGCCGTCGCCGACCGCCACGAGCGCTTCCTCGTTGACGCCGTCCGCCGCGCTCCAGATCAGCGCGGGCCGCTCGATGCGGTGGTTCCACACGGGTGCGTCCCTGGACCGCCACCGGGCGTCGAACGGGTTGCGCGACAGTCGCGTCGAGTTCGCCCAGTGCTCGGCGCCGACCGGCTCGCTCAGCCACGGCACCTCGTCCACCGGCAGGTCCGCGACCAGCGCGACCTGGATGGCCTCGACATCGCGCGGCACGTCGAGCAGATCGCCGAAGACCCACAGCTCCACCACCTGGAACCGGAAGAACGAGGCCGGCAGGTCGCCGCACTTCTCGGCGAGCTCAGCCAGGTGGTGCACAGCGCGAGTCCATTTCACGGGGTGGATCATGCCTGAAGTGCGGGAGGCGCTCGCGCGCCTGGACGTCGTGGAGCCCACCCTGTGCGCGTTCCACGAGGTCTTCCGCTCACCGGATCTCGACGTCGACCCGTCGTTGCCGTTCGCCGGGATGCCGATCGCGGTCAAGCGCGGCGAGCGGAGGAGCCACCGCGAAGCGTTGGTGGCTAAAGGATGTATTCCGATCGGACTCACCACCACGCCTGATGGCAGCACTCCTTGGCAGACGTGGGGCCGCAATTCTCGCGGCGTCACACGCAACCCGTGGAACCTCGACCGCACACCGGGCGGGTCGTCGGCGGGATCGGCGGTGGCGGTGGCGTCGGGGGTGGTGCCGCTGGCCACGGGCGTCGACGGCGCGGGCTCGATCCGCGTGCCGGCGGCGTGGTGCGGCGTGTACGGCCTGAAGACGACCTCTTCGGAACGGGCCGCGGTCGGCGTGTTCGTGCGCGATCCGTCCCTGCTCATGACCTACCTGGACCTCGACGAGGTCAGCTCCCCCACGGCCGTCTGGTCGGCGGACCTGGGCTTCGCCGACGTGGACGACGAGCAGGCCGGGATCGCCTGGCGGGCAGCGGCTCCCCTGAGCCCTCGCCCGGTCGACCTGGGGCTCCCGGACCCCGCCGACGACTGGTACGCCCACCGCTGCGGCCCCAGTCCCGTGCTGGACGAGCTGTTCCAGACCGCGGACCTGCTGCTCACGCCGACGACGCCCGGTCCGCCGCACGGGCACGACGGGCCGGGCTCGCGCATCAACACCGCGCTGACCTGGACGTTCAACCTCAGCGGGCACCCGGCGATCAGCATCCCGGCCGGGTTCGACGCCGAAGGCCTGCCGGTGGGACTGCAGGCCGTGGCGAGGCACGGCCGCGAGGTGGACCTGGTCGCCGCCGCCCGCCTGATCGCCAAGCCGCCACGGCTCGGACCGACCTGAGCGCCGAGGCCCACGCCACCAGTTCGTCGTGCGGCGGAGCTGGCGTCGTGGCTCGAGGCGCTCGGGTTCCAGGACCCGCGGCGAGCCGCGTGCACCTCATGGTGTTCACGATGACCGGCGACCCCGGCAACAGCGGGGTCACGTCCAGACGACGAGGACATCGCCGCCGGCGTTCGCGTACTCCTGCACGGGCACGACGTCGAGGGCAACCGCCGCCGAAGGACAGCCGGACCGCGTCGGTAGCCTCATGCCGCATGGAGGTCGAGATCTACACCGACGGTGCGTGCAGCCCCAACCCCGGTCCGGGTGGCTGGGGTGCCGTGTTGCGCTACGGCGCGCACGAGAAGGACATGTACGGCGGTGACATCGGCCCGACGACGAACAACCGCATGGAACTGATGGCGCCCATCATGGCGTTGGAGAGCCTTACGCGCGTGTCCACCGTGAAGCTCTATACGGACAGCACGTACGTCCGGAACGGCATCACCTCCTGGGTGCACGGCTGGAAGGCGAACGGCTGGCTCACGAAGGCCCGGGAGCCGGTCAAGAACGCCGACCTGTGGCGCCGCCTGGAAGAAGCCGCGAACAGGCACGACGTCGAGTGGCACTGGGTCAAGGGACACGCGGGTCACCCCGAGAACGAACGCGCCGACCGCCTGGCCGTGCGCGGCGTGGAGGAGGTGACGGGTCGCGAAGTCAAGCAGCCCCAGTCGAAACCGAAGAAGGCGACCAAGCCGAAGCAGCCGCGCGAACTGAGCGGCGAACGGTGCGGCACGCCGACGAAGAAGGGCACGCCGTGCCCGATCACCGCGGGTGCGAACGGCCTGTGCCACATCCACGACCCGGCGTTGCAGTGTGGTGCCCTCACGAAGAAGGGCACGCCCTGCACCATCGCGACCGGTGGCGGCCGCTGTGAGCACCACCAGCACGCGCTCGAACTGTTCGCGTGACGCGGATCGGCGTCGACCGCGTCGCCGGCGTCGGGCCGTGGGCCTGACGGTCCCGGCGGCAACTCAGCGCAGCACCTCCGCCAGCCGCGCCATGCCTTCGCGGATCTCCTCCGGGGTGTTGCTGGTGAAGGACATCCGGAACGTCGCGTGGTCCGGCGTGGTGGCGAAGAAAGGCGCTCCCGGCACGAAAGCGACGTCGTGCTTCAACGCCTTCTGGAGCAATACGGCGCTGTCGACGTCACCTGGCAGCCTCAGCCAGACGAACATGCCACCGTCCGGATCGCTCCACGTGGTGCCGTCAGGAACGGCGGAAGGCAACGCGGCGACCATCGCGTCACGGCGTGCACCGTACTCCACGCACAAGCGGGCGATGTGGGCATCGAGATCGGTGTGCGCCAGGTAGGACGCCGCGGCCGCCTGGTCCACTGTGGACGTGTGCAGGTCGGCGGCCTGCTTCACGACCACCAACGTCCGCAGCAGGTCCGCGGGAGCGCGGAGCCATCCCAGCCGCATCCCGGGGGCACCGATCTTCGAGAAGCTGCCCAGGTAGACGGTCCTGTCGCTGATCGACGCCAGCGGGGCCACGGCGGAGCCCCGGTAGCGGAGCTCGCCGTAGGGGTCGTCCTCTACCACCCACAACGAGTTCTCGGCGGCGATCTCCGCTATCTCGGCCCGGCGCGCGGCCGAGAGCGTGCGGCCGGTCGGGTTCGCGAACGTCGGCACGAGGTACAGCAGTCCCGGCTTCTCCTCGGCCACGACCTCGCGCAACGAGGCGGGGTCGAGGCCACGGTCGCCGGCGACGGTGAGGTGTTCACGGCGACGCTTCCCGCGGGCCAGTACCTGACCGCGCTGCACGAGGGCGGTCCCGACGGCTTGGCCGCCGTCACGGACGAGCTCCTCGCCCACGCCGTCCGGTTCGACCGTGAGGGCGACAGGTGGGGCGCACGCCTCGAGACGTACTTCACCGACCCCGCGGTAGAGCCCGATCCGGCCAAGTGGACCACGGAGGTGGCGATCCGCCTCGCGGACTGACTGGACCTTATATTCCGACTGGGCTATATTGCTGGCATGGCATCTACGTTCGCCGTGCTGGCGGATCCGAGTCGCCGGGAGATCCTCGACCTGCTGCGGGAACGCGAGCAGCCGGTCGGCGACCTCGTCGACAGGCTGACGCTCGCCCAGCCGACCGTCTCGAAGCACCTCAAGGTGCTGCGCGAGGCCGGTTTGGTCGAGGTGCGCACCGACGCCCAGAAGCGCTGGTACCGGGTGTCCCCCGGTCCGCTGGCGGAGATCGACGCCTGGCTCGCGCCGTACCGGCGGATGTGGGAGACGAGCCTCGACGCACTGGAACGACGACTCGACGAGATCGAAGGGGACTGACCCGTGGACGCCGAACTGCGGATGATCGAGGGCAAGCCCGTCCTGCGCTTCGAGCGCAGGCTGCGGCACTCGCCGGAGAAGGTCTGGCGGGTCGTCACCGATCCGGCCGAGATGAAGCACTGGTTCCCGGCCGAGGTCGAGGTCGACGGCAGGAGGATGCGCTTCACGTTCCCGGCCGAGGCCCCGGTGGACTCCGACGGCGGCGAGGGCGAACTGCTGGAGTCGGACCCTCCGAAGGTGTTCGCGTTCCGCTGGCTGACCGACGTGCTGCGCTTCGAGATCCTGCCGCGGGACGAGGGCTGCCTGCTGGTCTTCACCGCCGTCGTCACGAACAGGCTGACCGTCGGCCGCGACGCACCCGGCTGGACCACCTGCCTCGACGCCCTGGTCGCTCACGCCGACGGCACGGAGTTCGAGCCACCGACCGAGTGGCTGTCGCGCATCGAGCACTACGTCAGGGAGTTCGGCCTCGACGAGGGCACGGACGAACCCGAAGGCGTCCGCTTCACGCGAGATCTGGTGTGGACGCCGCTGGAGGACGTCTGGCACCTGCTCACCGAAGGCACCGACAACGCCGTGCCGGCCCGTGCCGCACATCCCGGCCTCACGCCGGGCGGGGTCACGAGGTCCGAAGCACCCCGTTTGCTGGAGTACGAGTGGCTCCAGGACGGCGAGCCGAAGGGCGTCGTGCGCTGGGAGTTCGACCACGTGCCGCTGCAGGGCACCACGGTCACGCTCGTGCAGGAGAACGCGCACGGCCCCGAAGCACTCGCGGCCTGGCACGTGCACCTGGAACTGTTCTTCGCGGCCACGCAGGGCGAGATCCGCTGCCCGTGGCCCGCCGACCGCGAGGAGGAACTGGCCAAGCGCTACGCCGAGCGCTGACTCACGCGTAGCGCACCCGGTCCACCGCGAAGCGCCAGCCGGGCGGGCACCGGCGCCAGAACCGGCGTGCGCTCGCTTGCTCGTACTCGAGCACGACCCGGTGCCGGGTCCGCGGATCCGGCGTCAGGTCCTCGAGGTCAGCGGCCGTGAGCTCGACGTCGGTGACCCCGGCCGCGTCGAGCTTGGCGACGGACCGCCAGGAGGACGCCGCGGCGTGGTCGTACGCGTTGCGGCGATGACCTGGGTGATGAACTCCCTGCCGTCGTTGTACTTGCGAGCGGCGTGGCACAAGCGCGCACGCAGCACCATCAGCCAGTGGCACCACTCCTCCGGGCGAGAGCAGCACTTCAGCCGACCTCCTCGCTCGCTCTTGCGCAGGCGGAGTCCCGGTCGAACGCGATGCGCTCGACCGCCATGCGCAGGAAGATCATTGCGTGGCAAGGGTTCTGCGTGCCGCCAGAGGTACGCCACCACAAGGGAAAGAGGACAAATCAAGAACAGCAACAACCCGGACTCGTTGACATGGCGTGGAATCAGAGCGTGGCGAAGCGGTCGACGCCCACACCGCTGATCAGCAGGCGCTCCTTGCGGTTGCCCGTCAACCGCGCGGTCCAGTCGACGAAGCCACCGTCACCGATCTCCACCCCGTCGCGGAACACCTTGAAGCACATGCCCTTGTAGTACCCGGTCCGCCGCGAAGGATCAGCCGGCAGATCACCGCGCAGCACCTCGAACCGGGGGTCCAGCACCGTCACGCGCACCTCGACGTCACCACATGCCTCGCGCAGGAACGCCACGTGCTCAGCGAAGTGCTCGCGCTCGAAGGCGAGGGAGCCCCGGTCACGACCGGCGGACACAGCAGCGAACAACGTGAAGTGCGCGAACCTCCCGGCTCCGTCGAACAACTGCGCGCGCACCACGCGCTGCACGGCGGCGAGCCGCACGTCGTCGGGGCGGGATCGGCGGCGCAGCGCGGCTTCCAGGGCGAGCGCGTTGGTCGGGTCGGCTGCCACCTCGGTGCCGCGCACGGTCGACACGACGTTGTTCTGGTCCATCAGCGCGACGGCCGAGCAGGCACCCAGCGGTGCGACCGGAGCCAGGCCCAGCACGGAGAACGACGGAGGCAGGGCGGCCAGGAGGCGGTCCTCGGCGGCACGCAGCACGGCGAACGGGACCTCTGCGGGTGCGACGAAGCGGTCGGAACAGTACTGGCGCAGCACATCCGGGCCGGACAACGCGCGCGCACGGCGTTGCATCAGAGCGAGGAGCAACGTCGTGAGGTCGCTTCCCGGTAGCGCGGCCAGCCGGGACAGCGCTTCCTCGCCGCCCAACGATCGCAGCACTCGCGTCAAGGCACTCATGGTCACCATGATCCGCACTCGGGCCAGTGGATTACCCGGCTAGGGTCGGGATCATGGATGAGGGTGAGCTGTGGGGGCGCCGAGCCGCTCAACGGGCTGCGCTCGGCGCGACGATGTCGATGCCCGCCTGGAAGGCCGCGATCGAACGCACCGGCATCACCACGGGTACCAGGGTGCTCGACCTGGCGTGCGGCAGCGGTGAGTTCTGCGCCGCCGCGACCGAGGCGGGGGCCGAGGCGACCGGGATCGACCTCTCGCCGGCCATGCTGGCCGTGGCGAGGCGGGCGAGCACCGCCGAGTTCCTCGAGCTGCCGCTGGGAAAGCTGCCGTGGCCGGACGGCACGTTCGACGTCGTGACGGCGTTCAACGCGCTGTTCTTCGCGGACGACCCCGATGAGGCGTTCGAGGAGGCGGTCAGGGTCAGCAAGGACTTCGTGGTGGTCTGCGGCTGGCACCCGGACCTGCCGAGCGACCTGCTGGTCGTCGGGCGGGCCGTGCGGGGAGCTGGCGGCCGGAGGATGCCGAGGCTGCCGCAACCGCAGGAGGAACTCACGATCGACATTCCTCTGGAACACCCCGACGAAGCCACGATGTTGCGCAGCTTCCTGAGCGTGGGCAGTTACCAGCGCATCATCGAGCGCGAGGGCGAGGAAGAAGTCGCGGAGAAGATCAAGGCCGCCGCTGAACCGCACCGAACCCCGGACGGCTATCGGTTCTCGAACAAGTACCTGATGTCGCTCTTCCGCAAAGGTCAGGCGGCGAGCACCTCGTAGCCCGCCGTGGTGAGCGCCGCGGGGCCCGGACGGGCGCTGATCAGGCCCGCGGTGGTCAGGCGCAGGCCGGCGAACTGGTCGGCGCAGCACAGGCCGTCGACGAGCAGGCAGCTGCCGTTGATCTCGCAACGGCCCTCGGCCACTGCTCTCAGAACTGCGCGGTCACGATGTGTGAGCGATGAGGCGGTCATCTTCTTCTCCTAGCGGTGGAACGTCTACTTACTGATACGTCGAAGGAGAAGGATTCGGTTCGACATCATCGTCGGAGAATTCCGCGCGCACACCCAAAAGACGAACGGCGCGGCCGTGTTCGAAGCGGTCCAGCACGGCCAGAGCGGCGGCGGCCAACTCGTCCGCGGAGGATGTCGGCGCCGGCAGCTTCATCAGGCGCACCTTCGTGAAGAACGGCACGAACCGCACCTTCACGCCCACGCGCACGGCCGGGCGTCCCTCGGCGACCACCTCGGCCGCCACCTGGTGGGCCAGCGCCACGACCTCGCGCCGGATGTCGTCCAACGAGCTGAGGTCCTGCTGGAACGTCTTCTCGTGCGAACGCGACTTCGCGACCCACGGCGTCGCGCTCACCACCGTGTCGCCCGCACCCAGGGCGACGGTCCGGTAGTAGGGCCCCATCCGCGGGCCGAAGCGGGAAGCCAGCACGTCCGGCGACGCGGCGGCCAGGTCCGACACCGTGACCAGCCCCAGTCCGGCCAGCTTGCGCTCGGTCTTCGCGCCGATCCCCCACAGCGCGGACGTCGGCCGGTGCCCCATCACCCCGGCCCAGTTCTCGCGGGTCAGCCGGTACACACCCGCGGGCTTGCCGAACTCGGTCGCGATCTTGGCGCGCAGCTTGTTGTCGCCGATGCCGACCGAGCAGTGCAGGCCGGTCGACTCCAGCACGGCCGCCTGCAGCGACCGGGCCAGGTCGGCGGGGTCGTCGACCGAGGCGCCGACGAACGCCTCGTCCCACCCCACCACCTCGACGACGACCGGGAACGACCGCAGCACGGCCATCACCTCCGCCGACGCGGCCTCGTACAGGGCGTGGTCGGCGGGCAGGAACACGGCGTCCGGCAGCTTCTTGAACGCCGTCCGCAACGGCAGGCCGGAGTGCACGCCGAACGCGCGCGCCTCGTAGGAGGCGGTGGCCACGACCGCGCGCTCGGTCGGGTCACCGTTGCCGCCGACGACCACCGGCTTGCCGCGCAACGACGGATCGCGCAACACCTCGACCGCCGCGATGAACTGGTCGAGGTCCACGTGCAGGACCCAGTCCGCCATGCTGGACAGTATGAAACGGTCGGCCGGAATCCTGCTCTTCAGACGAACTCCCCAGCTGGAGGTGCTGCTGGGGCACATGGGCGGCCCGTTCTGGGCCCGCAAGGACGCCGGGGCGTGGTCCGTGCCGAAGGGCGAGTACGCCGACGACGAGACGCCCGAACAGGCCGCGCGGCGCGAGTTCGCGGAGGAGCTCGGGTTGCCGGTGCCGGACGGCGAGCTGATCCCGCTCGGCGAGGCCAAGGGGTCCGGCAAGGTCATCACGGTGTGGGCGCTCGAGGGCGACCTCGACCCCGACGCCGTCACCCCCGGCACGTTCGAGATGGAGTGGCCGCCGAAGTCGGGACAGCAGAAGACCTTCCCCGAGGTCGACCGCGTGCAGTGGTTCGGCGTGGAGGAGGCGAGCGCGAAGATCGTCTCCGCGCAACGCCCCTTCCTCGAACGACTCACGGCCAGATAGAGGCCACCCACTCCGGGTGGTCGATGAACGGGTTGCGGTTGCGCTGGTAGCTGTCGTGGATGACCTGGTTGCGCCGCTTCTCGAACGCGTCCGGCGGGTCCTGCTGGCTCCACTGCTTCAGCACCGAGAGCTTGCCCATGTACGGCGCCGTGCCGTTGGAGACGGAGTTGTTCATCTCCAGGTTCACGTAGCCGTCGTTGCCCTCGTAGCGCACGGCCATGTAGAAGATCATGCGCGCGACGTCGCCCTTCACGGCGTTGCGCGGCTCGAACGAGTCGCCGTCGGCGTAGCTGCCGGGGGCCTCGCTGACCGCGGACCCGCCGATGTCGAAGTCGAGGTTGCCGCGGGCGGCGTTGACGGACACGTCCTCCGGCCGCAGGTGGTGGATGTCCGTGCCGGGACCGGTGGCGGTGCCGAAGTCACCGTGCGACTTCGCCCAGACGTGCTCGCGGTTCCAGTCGTCGGCGTTGCCGCCGTTGGTGGACTTCGCCTGCGAACGGCCGCTGTAGAGCAGGATCACGTTGTTCGCGTTGGCCGGGTCCTGGTCGGTGACCTTCAGCGCGTCCCAGACCTGGTCGTAGCTGAGCTTGGTCTGGTTGCGGATGATCGAGTTCAACGCCGACTTGAGCGCCGCGCCGGACTTGCCGCAGGCCGCGGTGTAGTAGGCCTCGCAGGCCGAGGACCCCGTGGTGGTCGTCGTCGGCGGCGTGGTGGTGCTGGTCGGCGGGGTGGTCGTGCTGGCGAACGCGAACGCCGTCGAGGAGGTCAGGCCGGCGTGCGAGAAGTACGCGCTCAGCGTGCCGGTCACGTCGATCTGCCTGCCCAGCAGGGACGGGTTGGTGCGCAGGCCCCACGAGGCGCGGAACACCGACGGGATCTGCACGTAGATCATGTTCGACGTGCTGGTCGTGGACGCCGAGTCGGCCAGCGCGAGCGCGTAGTCGTTCGGGTAACCCGAACGTATGACCGTGGTGGTGGCCGTGGGCTGGCCGACGACATACCCGCGGACCGTCGCGGACGAGGCGTTCTGCTGGCTGATCGCCTGGGCGACAGTGAGTGGGGCTGCTGCGACAGCGGCGGTCGACCCGTACAGGCCGACCGCCGCCAGCACACCGACGACTAAAGCAAGTGGACTCCACCGTGCCATGAGCACTCCCCGATCGTGTGGATGTTGTGCACACGATCGGTGTACATGGTCAACGGATGGTTAACGAGCGATCACGGCACCAGGACGACCTTGCCCGTCGTCCGCCCCGACTCGACGAGCTCGTGCGCCTTCGCGGCCTCCGCCAGCGGCACCGCGTGGTCGATCTCCACCCTGAGCTGCGGCAACGCGGCGAGATCAGCGCCGGACGCGGTCACGCTGAGGAACAGCTCGAACCGGATTCCGAGTTCCGCGGCTCGGTCAACGTCAAAACCCGGGTTGCCGGGAATGATCGACACGAGCACCCCGCCGGGCTTCAGGACGCGGGCGGACCGCTCGGCGTACTCACCGCCGATCGTGTCGAGCACGACGTCGACCGGCTCGATCTCGGTGAAGTCCCGCGTGCGGTAGTCGACAACCTCGTCCACGCCGAGCCAGCGCAGGAAGTCGTGCTTGGCCGCCGACGCCGTGCCGATCACGTGCGCGCCCCGGGCCTTGGCGATCTGCACGGCCAGGTGCCCGACACCGCCGGCGGCCGCGTGGACCAGCACGCGCTGACCGGCGGAGACGCCACCGCGTCCGACGAGCGCCTGCCACGCCGTCAGCGCCGCCATCGGCGCCGCGCCCGCCTGCTCGACGGTCAGCCAGGACGGCCGCCGCACCAGGTTCGAGGCCGGAACCACGACGTACTCGGCGTAGCCGCCTCCCGTGCCGGGGAAGTCGAGGAGCGCGTAGACCTCGTCCCCCTCGGCGAACCCCTCACCGGCCTGCGCGACGGTGCCCGCCACGTCCCAGCCCAATGTGAACGGCGGCTCCCCGAGCGCGGGGAACCCTCCGGAGCGGATGTAGGTGTCAACCGGGTTGACGCCCGCCGCACCCACCTTGACCAGCACCTGACCAGGCCCCGGCGTGGGCTTCGCGGCCTCGGCGACCTCCAGCACGGACGCATCGCCGACCGACTTCTGCGTGATGACTCGCATGATGATCCCTTCGACGTTCTCGACGGGCACCATCTTGCAGTTAGCGCCAACTTATAGAAAGTAGGCACTTGTTGGTGACTAGCTCTTCCTGAGGTACAAGTCTCTGAGCAGTGCGATCTCTGCCAAGTGGTGGATCACCTCGCGGTTGATGTGGAGCACGAGCGTGGCCATCGGCTCGGCGGCGAACGGTCCCTCCGCCGGACCGACCGCCTTCGAGAGGTCGGCCGTGCGCGCACCGGCCATCCACGCCTCGTAGGCATCGTCGAGTTGCTTCAACGCCTCGTCTGCGCTCATCGCGTACTGCCAGGTGGCGTGGTCGGCGGGCGGTCCACCGAAATGCGAGGCCGTGCGCGCGTTGAACACGCCCACGATGATGTGCGCCATCCGCCAGGCGATCGTCGTGACCGGCGCGGGCTCGGGAGCGGGGTACTCCCAGTCGATCGAGTTGTCCTCGTGCACGGTCCACGCACCGGGCACGGGCTCCCAGAAGTACTCGTCGTCGGTGAGGCCTTCCAGCCGCGCCCGCGCCGCCACGTCCCAGTGGAACGCGAGCTGGTCCGTCAACTGCTTGTTCCAGTCCATGTCCGGCACGGTAAATCCGTTTGCGGACAACGACCGCCCTGGAAACACTCCGGCCGTGGACATCCGCACCTCGCGCCCCGAAGACGTGGACCGGGTCGCCCAGCTCATCGTCTCCCGCCTCGACCCCGGCGACGGCGTCGACGCCCGCCTCCTGATGACCGACCCGGACGCGGGCTGCGACTGGGTCGGGGTCGCCGCCGACGGCGACCGCATCGTCTCCACCCTCACCCTGATGGACGAGACGGTGGCGCTCGCGGGCCTCGACATCCCCGCGGGCCAGGTCGAACAGGTCGCCACCGACGTCGAGCACGAGGGCAGGGGCCTGGTGCGGCAGCTGATGGGCTGGGCGCACGACCGGTCGGCCGAACGCGGCCACCTGATCCAGTTCGTGATGGGCGTCCCGTACTTCTACCGCCAGTTCGGCTACGTCTACTCGATCCCGGTCAAGCAGAACCGCGCGCTGGTCAAGACCCCGCAGCCCGTTGCGGGGCACGCCCTCCGGCGGGCGACCGAGGCCGACATCCCGGTGCTCCAAGCCCTGCAGGACGCCGCACAGCGCGACGCCGACCTGCGGATGGGCCACACCACGCCGTGCTGGCGCTGGCTGCTGCACCGCACCGGCTCGACCACGTGGGTCGTCGAGCGCGACGGCGTGCCGGTGGCCACGGGCCGCAGCACGCCCGAGGAGGAGGGCGACGTCGTCCTCGGCGAGATCGCCGGCGTGGACGACGACGCGGTGAAGGCGTTGGTGGCGCTGGTGAACCCGGCCCGGGTCGGCGAACGCCACCCGGCGCTGGAACCCCTCCTCGCCGACCGCGCGCCGGAACTCGACCAGTGCATGGTGCGCATTCCCGACGTCCCGGAGCTCTTCGAGCACCTGCGGCCGGTCTTCACCCGGCGCCTGCGCGGGCACGAACCCACCGAGGTGGTGCTCGGCTTCTTCCGCACGCACGTCCGCTTCCCCTGGGACGGCGAGGAGATCGGCCCGTTCGAGTGGGGTGGCACGCTGCTCGGCCCCGGCGCGGTGGGCGGCGCGGGGATCGCCCCGGACCTGCTGGCACCGCTGCTGTTCGGCCCGCACGGCATGGACGGCCTGCGCCGGATCTTCTCCGACGTCTACCCGGGCCCGAAGACGGAGCTGATGATGAGGCTGTTCCCGCCGGTCACGAGCGATCTGCTGACGTTCTACCTCCCCTGACATAATTAGACCGATCACTCGGTCTAGCATTGGGCGCATGACGACGGTGCAGGAGACCGCGGCGGTCCGGTACGGCATCTGGGTCGCGTGCCCGCTCGCCGGTGCCGCCGCGGGCTGGGGGCTCGGGCTGGCGGCGACGGGGATCACGACGCTGGGGTGGTTCCCGTTCCAGGGCGTGTTCCAGCTCTTCACGGACATACCGCAGCCGTGGGGAACAGTCGTGTCGCTCGGCGTGGGCGCGGTCGCGGGTGTCGTGTTCGCGCTGTTCTGGGCGAGCGAGATGATGTCGGTCGAGGTCTCGGCGGGCGGTGTGGCGCTGCGCAGGGACGACAAGACCTTCCGCTTCGGCCGGGACGAGGTCGAGTCGGCGTTCGCCGACGGCAGGCAGCTCGTCCTGCTCGGCCGCGACGGCTCCGAGCTGGTCCGGGAGACGTCCGACCTGAGCAGGGCGGAGCTCGAGCGCGCCTTCACCGGGCAGGGCTACCGCTGGCGGGACGCCGACCCGTTCGCCGCGGAGTTCCGGATGTGGGTCGAGCACGCCCCCGACCTGCCGGCCGACGTGAACGCGCTGTTCACCGCCCGTAGGAAGGCCATCTCGAAGTACGAGACCGAGGAGGCCGCGGAACTGGCGCGGGAGATCCGCAAGCGCGGAGTCGCCGTGCGGGACGAGAAGAAGAGGCAGTACTACAGGCGCGAACGGTAGCCCCGGTCAAACACCCGCCGCGGAGTTGTTCGCGCGGAAGGGTTTCGAGCGAGCGAGCCGGGTGCGGGGGCTGGTCGGCAAGCCGGTCGACCTGGGCTTCGGCCACGCGAACAGGTGATGACCCTACGGTTGATCCTTTCCCGATCCGTGGGTGCTCCAGCACCATGAGGGCATGGTCTACGACGTCGCAGCGGTCCGCGCCCACTTCCCCTCGTTGCGCGGGGGTGCCGCGCACTTCGACGGACCCGGCGGCGCGCAGGTGCCGGACGTCGTCGCCGACGCGGTCAGAGAGACGCTGACCTCGGCGATCTCCAACCGCGGCAGCGTCACGGCCTCCGAACGCCGGGCCGAGGAGGTCGTGCAGACCGCACGGCGCACGATGGCGGAGTTCCTGAACGCGGGCAGCATCGTGTTCGGGCGCAGCATGACCCAGCTGACCTACGACTTCGCCCGCACGCTGTCGAAGAACTGGCGGCCGGGCGACGAGATCGTCGTGACCAGGATCGACCACGACGCCAACATCCGGCCGTGGGTGCAGGCGGCCGAGGCGGCACGGGCCACGGTGCGGTGGGCGTCGTTCGACCGCACGACCGGTGAGCTTCCCGTCGAGGCCGTGACGAAGCTGCTGTCGGACCGCACCCGCGTCGTCGCGGTCACGGCGGCGTCGAACCTGCTCGGCACCCGTCCGGACATCGCCGAGATCACCCGGGCGGCGCACGAGATGGCGGCGTTCGTCTACGTCGACGGCGTGCACTACACGCCGCACGTCCCGGTCGACGTCGAGGCGCTGGGCGCGGACTTCTTCGCGTGCTCGCCGTACAAGTTCCTCGGCCCGCACCTCGGTGTGCTGGCGGCGGCGCCGGAGCTGCTGGAGACGTTGCGGCCGGACAAGCTGCTGCCCTCGTCCAACGCCGTGCCGGAACGCTTCGAGCTGGGCACGCTGCCGTACGAGCTGCTGGCGGGCACGACCGCGGCGGTGGAGTTCATGCGCTCGCTCGACGGGCTGGAGGAGTACGAGCTCGGCCTGCGCGAGAAGCTCGAGACGGGGCTGCGCGACCTGGGCGTGCGCATCTACAGCAAGGCCTCCTCGCGCACGCCGACCGTGCTGTTCTCCGTGGACGGGCTGGAACCCGCCGAGGTGTACCGCAGGCTCGGCGCCGAGGGCGTGAACGCGCCCGCCGGCCACTTCTACGCCCTGGAGTGCTCGCGGTGGCTCGGCCTCGGCGACAAGGGAGCTGTGCGCGCGGGCATCGGCCCGTACACCGACGAGTCCGATGTGGACCGCCTGCTCACGGCGGTCGCCCGGCTCAGGTGAACAGGACCAGCGCCGCGTAGGCCGCCCCGGCGAACACGCTGACGTTGAGCTTGCGGGTCACCCTCCGGCCCTGCGGCTCGGCGATCGACGACCGGGCGCGCGCCCACATCAGCTTCTCGCCTGCCTGCCTGTCGGGCAGGTGCGGTGTCGTCAGCACGTCGCCGTGCGGGCCGAACGCGAGCATGAGCTGGGGACCGGAGCGGCGCACGCCGTGCACCTGCTCCCACGGCACGCGGTAGGTGAAGACGCCCGTGTAGAGCACGACCGCGTCGTGGTCCAGGCGCAGCATCGGCTGGAACCGCGTCACGGCGGACAGCACGCACTGCACGCCGATCAGGCCCAGCACGATCAGGTCCGGGTACTCCTTCAACGCGACCAGCGCCCCGGCGGCGCCGAGCAGCAGCGCCACCCCCTCGGCCCGGCGGCGGTCACCCGGCCACACGGCGTGCGGCAGTTCGACCGCGGTGCCCGTGGTGACGGGCTCCCCCGGCAGATGTGCACTGTGGACGGTGTGACGCGGGCGGACCCTGCTCAGGGTGCTGGTCGCCACCACCTCGCCCTCGACGAGCAGCGCCACCTGGCCGCCGTGGTGCCACTCCCCCGCGACGAGGACCTCCGGCGGGTCCAGCCGCACCGGCGGGTCCTCCTCGCCGCGCCACACGCGGCCGAACTGCTCGGTGTCGTGGTAGAGCGGCTCCTCCAGCCCGAGATCGGCGAGCGTGGCGACCGTGGCGATGTCGTCCTGGCCGTGCCGCAGCAGGATCCGGCGCGGGCCGAGCGGGTGCGCCTGCAGCCGGATCGCCTTCACCGGGCCGTTCCACAACGAACGCCGGCGGCGTTCCCGCGCGGCCAGCACGATCGCGAAGAACACGGCGGCACCGCCGAGCGTGAGCCACCACGTGACGTCCTCCGGCTCGTTCGCCATCTGCACCCAGGTGCCGTCCGCGAGCACCGGGACCTCGTCGCCGACGTGGTAGGTGTCCGCCGCGAGCGGCTGGAACGCGGTGCGCTGCCGGTCCGGCAGCTCCACCCAGACCTCGCTCGCGTTCTTGACCTCGACGACCTCGGCGTCGACACGGCTGGCCTTCGCCACGTGCTGCGCTATCTCGTCGTTGAGCAGGCTGTACTGCACGAACGTCAGGAAGCCGAAGAGGACCAGCAGCACGGCGACCACGCGCAGCACTCCCCGCTGGGGCGGCAGGTCCGGCAGCGACACGAGTGCCGCGCCCGCCGCGTCGTGCTGGTCCGCGCGCGACCTGAAGGTCCACGCCGCCACCAACGCACACGCACCGGCATGCAGGACGAACGCGACGTTCGCCGCCGCGCTGCCGTCGAGCGCGAGGTCCAGGACTCCGAACAGCACGCCCATCGCGCAGCCCGTGAGCACACGGCCGAACAGCAGCAGCAACGGCGTGGCCAGCAGCGGCACCACGGCGAGGGAGAACAACGGGTCCGGCATGCACGGGTGCGCGGTCGTGCACGGCGCCTCACCCGCGCTCGCGGCGAGGTAGAAGGCGGCGACCCACCCTCCGACGAGCCCGACCTTGGTCACCCACCACGGAACCGCCGCTGCCTGCCAGCGCTGGACGTCCACGGGACCGATCATGGCACGTCCATTGCTCCGAACGGCGTGGTTCACCCCGAACCGAGCGGGTATCCGCACCTCACCACACCCCTTTGATCATCTGGCAGGAGGCGGACACATGCTGGCCATCATCGCCGCGGTCTCATTCGGCTTGGCGCTGATCCTGGACCTGGCCAAGGCCGGGCTCGGTGACGTGATCACGGTGAACACGCTCATCGTGCTCGGACTGCTGCTGCTCGCGCTGCACCTCGCCGGTGTCGGCTCCGGCACACGATCGTTCGGTTGGCGCCGTGCCCGCCGGTAACCACGTCAAGAGCCCCACCAAGCTCGACAAAGGCGCCTGGTGGGGCGTCCTCAAGCGGACCGTCAAAGAGTTCAACGACGACAACCTCACGGACTGGGCCGCCGCGCTCACCTACTACGCGGTGCTGTCGCTGTTCCCCGGGATCATCGTCCTGACGTCCGTGCTCGCGCTGCTGGGCGACAACACGACGCAGGAGCTGATCAAGTACGTCGACGAGGTCGCGCCCGGCGAGGCCGGCGACCTGGTCAAGTCGTCCATCGAGGAGCTGCAGAAGAGCCAGAACGCCGCCAGCCTGCTCGGCATCGTCGGCCTGCTCACCGCGCTCTGGACCGCCTCGGGCTACCTCGGTGCGTTCATGCGCGCGTGCAAC
Source organism: Lentzea jiangxiensis (assembly GCF_900104175.1). GTDB lineage: Bacteria > Actinomycetota > Actinomycetes > Mycobacteriales > Pseudonocardiaceae > Lentzea > Lentzea jiangxiensis. The sequence goes on along the minus strand of NZ_FNIX01000001.1, from coordinate 1,518,502 downwards.
GCCATGTACGACGTCGAGGAAGGCCGCCCGTTCTGGAAGACGGTGCCGCTGCGCCTCGCGCTCACCCTGGGCTCGGTCGTGCTGGTGTCGCTGACGCTCGGCGCGCTCGTGCTGACCGGCGGGGTGGCCGACACGGTCGGCAACGCCCTCGGGCTCGGCGACGTCGTCGTGACGGTCTGGGACATCGTGAAGTGGCCGGTCATCCTGCTGCTCGTGAGCCTCGCGTTCGCGGTGCTGTACTGGGCCGCGCCGAACGTGCGGCAGCCCGGCTTCCGCTGGGTCAGCCCCGGCAGCCTGCTCGCGATCGTGCTGTGGGCGCTCGCCACCGTCGGTTTCGCGATCTACGTGGCGAACTTCGCGTCGTACAACAAGACCTACGGCTCGCTCGGTGGTGTGATCATCTTCCTGGTGTGGCTGTGGATCTCGAACATCGCGGTGCTGCTCGGTGCCGAGTTCGACGCGGAGCTGGAACGCGGCCGCAGGCTCGCCCAAGGCGAGAAGGACCCGTCACCCGAGCCGCGTGATCTCCCGGGGTAGCTCGGCCTCGACCGCCGTCCACACGCCGTCCGGGCCCGCCTCGACGCGTTCGCTCGTGTCGCCGGGGACGAGGACCCACAGCTGGTCCTTCCCGGACAGCCACACCACGCCGATGCCGTCGGCGCGGGAGCTCGTGGCGTACTCGTAGGACTTGCGGAAGACGTCGCCGCCGTTGCGGTCGGTCACCCGCACCTCGCTCGTGCTCTCGGCGTGCGCGACGAACTTCCCGCTGGGCGAGTTCTTCGGCGCGCCGGGGCGGGCGAAGCGGTCCTCGCGGTCGCCGCCGCAGCCGGTCAGCACCAGCAGGAGGGCGACGAGCGCCGCCAGTGCCCTCATGAGAGGCCGCTGCGGTAAATGCGGTGCGTCATACCGCCAAAGGTAGCTAGCGTGATCGTCCGTGTGGGACGTTCTCGAAAGCTTTTACGACTCTGTGCCCCGACCGGGATCTCGCGTTGAGGAACACGGCGAGCTGGTGCTGTTCGTGCAGGCGGGCGACGGCTACCCGTTCTACGCGCGGCCCCGGTACCCCGGCGGGCGGCCCACGGTGGACGACGTGGTGAAGATGCGCGCACGGCAGCGCGAGCTCGGTGTTCCCGAAGCGCTGGAGTGGGTGCACGAGACGACGCCGGACCTGCTCGGCGTGGCCCGCGAGGCCGGGCTGGAGGTGCTCGAGGCGCCGCTGATGGTCCTCGACCCGCGCCGGCTGCCGGAGCCGCACCCGCACGTGCGCCTGCTCGGCACCAGGACGCCGGAGGTCGACGTGGTGGCGCAGCTGGCGTTCTCGTCACCGGGCACCGCGAAGGGCGAGGCCGGCGTCGCGGAACGGGATGCGGCGCTCGCGGTGGCCACGCCGATGCCCGGCCGGCACCGGTACGCGGTGGCCGACGTGCCGGGTGAGGGCGTGCTGGCGTCCGGTACGGCGCAACGGGCGGGGGACGTCGTGGAGGTCGTGGGAATCGGCACGCTGCCGGCGGCCCGGCGCCGCGGCCTCGGAGGCGCCGTCACCGCCGAACTGGCCCGTGACGCCCTGGCCCACGGCGCGGAGCTGGTGTTCCTGTCTGCGGGCAGCGCGGAGATCGCGAGGGTCTACGAGCGCGTCGGGTTCCGCAGGGCCGGAACCGCCTGCGTCGCCGCACCTCCCGGGTAGTCACCGCACTTCGCAGCGGCGACGGCCCCGCACCGACTATCCTGCGGCCGTGATCAAGGACTTCGGTGCCGGTGTCGGTCTGCTGCTGCGCGGGTTCCGGCTGGTGTTCAGCTCGCCCAAGCGCGTGCTGGTCGGGGCGTTGCCCGCGGTCATCACGTCGGTGCTGTTGATGACCGGCTGGGTGCTGCTGCTGACCAACATCAACTCGGTCGCCGACTGGCTGACCGGCTTCGCCGACTCGTGGAGCGGCACCTGGAAGGGCGTCGCCGAGGTCGCCGTCGGCATCTCGGTGGTCGCGGCCGTGCTCGGCCTGAGCGTGCTGCTGTTCACGGCGATCACGCTGATGATCGGCGGCCCCTTCTACGAATACATCTCCGAGGAGGTCGAGGACGAGCTCGGCGGTGTGCCGGAGGCCGAGCAGATCGGCTGGTGGCGCGGGTTCGTGGTGGGCCTGCGCAGCACGCTCCTGCTCGTCGCGACCTCGATCGCGTTCGCGATCCCGTTGTTCGTCTGCGGGTTCATCCCGGTCGTCGGGCAGACGGTCGTGCCCGTGCTGGCCGTGTGCATCAACGGCTACCTGCTCGGCATCGAGCTCACCGGCATCCCGTTCACTCGCCGCGGCCGCTCGTTCAAGCAGCGCAGGAAGATCCTCGCGACGCGCCGCGGCCTGGTGCTGGGGCTCGCCGTCCCCACCTACCTGCTGTGCCTCGTCCCGCTCGCCGCGCTGGTCGTGATCCCGGCGGCGATGGCAGGCGGCACGGTGCTCTCGCACCGCCTGCTCAACGGGGACCGCGCTACGGCGTGAACGGCAGCCAGGCCTGCTGCGCCAAGCCGTTGCGCGCGTTGACCTGGACGCCCGCGTCCGAGATCGACCACAGCTGGTCGCCGATCACGATCGTGCGCCGCTGACCGCCGCGCCCGTCCTGACCGGACGGCTCGGCGATCCGGCCCGCGTCGCGCAGCTGGTCCCCCTCGACGCGCAGCACGAGCGACGACACCTCGAAGTCCGACCGGTGGCTCGACACGGGGACGACCAGCGTGCCGTCCTGCGGCCAGTACAGGAACGCGTGCGGGTCGAACTGCGCCTCGGAGCTGGTGTCCGGCAGGTGGTGCTGGGCGAGCCGCCGCGGTGACGCGGGGTCGCTCACGTCGAACAGCGACACCTGCGTGCCGGTCGTCCTGCCCTGCGAGGTGGCCTCCTGGCCGACGCCGATCAGCTTCCCGTCACCCGCCGGGTGCAGGTAGGCGGAGTACCCGGTGATCTTGAGCTCACCCGTCACCCTCGGCTGCCGGGGATCCCTGATGTCGAGCGCGTAGAGCGGGTCGGTCTGGCGGAACGTGACTACGTAGCCCATCTCGCCGATGAACCGGACGCTGTGGATCCGCTCTCCCCTGCCCAGCCCGCCGACCCGGCCGAGCTCGGCGAGCCGGTTGCCCTCGCGGCGCAGCGTGGTGACGAAGCTCTCCGACGGCGGCGCGGCTTCCCGCCGCGGCGGTGCGACGTCAGCCGGCACGCGCCAGCAGCACCGCGTCTCCGTGCCCGTCGTGGTGGCCACGCGGAGGACACCTCCGTGCTCCGACAACGAGTACTGGTTCAGCAGCGTGCCGTTGACCTCACCGGACGCGACGTGCTTCGGCGCTCCCGCCTGGCTGATGTCGAACTGGTGGATCGCCGTGCTGATGGGCCGCTGAACCGGTCGCCGGGAAGGGAGCTCCGGCAGCAGGCGGTGGTCGTCGGCGACGTAGAGGCTGCGGTCCGTGCCGTAGACCGTGTCGCCGTCGGCCACGATCGACACCGGCTGGCCGGTGCCGAGCTTGCCGGAGAGGTCGAACGTGAGCACGGTCAGCATCGACGTCGCGCTCGGTGCCGAGGGGCGGCTGACGTTCGCGCAGTCGACGAGGGTTCCGCTGGAGCGGGCGCCGTTCTCGTTCAGCTCGTAGCGCGGCAGCCACGACGAGATGGGCTCGTTCTGCAGGATTTCCTTGTTGCGCCGCAACGATCCTGCTTCGTTGGTCGTCTGGTCCGGGTACACCCACGGCAGGCGTGGCTGCGAGCGGACGACGACGCGGGCGGTGCCGCCGATCTGGCGGGCGTCGAGGTAGAAGCCGTCGGTCTTGAGGCTGCCGATCTCCTTGAGCGCCTTCAGGTCCACGAGGACGAGCTCGGTGCCGGTCTCGGGCGCGTACGACGGGCGGTCGGGCGGCGATGTCGGCTCGAACATCGGCACGGGGCCCTCGGTGACGACCAGCGCGCGGTCACCCGAGACCAGCAGCTGGCTCGCGCGCCGCTCACCGAGGTCGACGGTGCCCGTGACGGCCTTGCTCGCGACGTCGACCAGCCGCAGCCTGCCGCCGGCGATGGAGACGAGGCGTTTTCCGTCCGTCTTCACGATGTCCGGCTCGTCGACGCCCTGTTCGTGGACGTTCGTCGTGGAGTGTTCCTGCTGCTGCGCGGGCGGAGTCGCGGCCCGCGCGTCGGGCGTGGCCTTCTGCGCGACGCCCGCGCTGTCGTTCGCCATGCCCTCGGCGAACATGGTGGGGCCACCGCCGAGCCCGTACGCCGTGACGTACGGGGCCATGGCGCGGCGCAGTTCGGTCACCGCGTTGTCGCACGAGTCGAACGCGACGAGGCGCACCGGCCCGTGGTCGGCGATCGGTGGCGTGAGGGGTTCGTCCCTCACCGCGGAGCTCACGCACACTCCGGCGACGGCCAGCACGGCGGTACCGGCCAACAGCTTCTTGCCGTTCATGGTGTGAGGACGTAAGCGGGACCGGGAAGGGTTGCCGCTCTTCCCGGTCTTCTTCCGCGCTCGCGCGGTCCTGGCCCCCGGCAAGCGTCGGCGGGCCTGGTCCCTGCAGGCCACTCGGCCGTTCTCCCGCGCGCGTGATTGGATCGACCGCGAACAACCCCGTTCCGAGAGGAAGTCTGTGATGGCCCCCACGAAGCCTGAGGTCGACCCGCACGACGGCCCGGCGCCCACCGACCTGCTGATCGAGGACATCACCGTCGGCGACGGCGCGGAGGCCACGGCCGGGCAGTTCGTGTCCGTGCACTACGTCGGTGTCTCGCACTCGACCGGCGAGCAGTTCGACGCCTCCTGGGACCGCGGCGAGGCGTTCCAGTTCCCGCTCGGTGGCGGTCGTGTCATCCAGGGCTGGGACCAGGGCGTCCAGGGCATGAGGGTCGGCGGCCGCCGCAAGCTGGTCATCCCGCCGCACCTGGGCTACGGCGCGCGTGGCGCCGGTGGCGTGATCAAGCCCAACGAGACGCTGATCTTCGTCGTCGACCTGCTGGGTGTGAACTGACGCACTGACCCCGCGACGTCCCGCTGCTCCGATCGGCGGGACGTCGCTGGTCCTTCCGGCTCATTTGACCCGGTGCCGGAACGAGACGGGTCCCGGCTGCGTCATCCTTTGAGTCCGCCGCAGTTTCAGGAGGGGATCAACCGGTGCCCGAGGACATCGCCGGCTCCGAGCAGATGCTCGCGAACTGGAACAAGAACATCCAGGAGCGCGCTGCCCGCTACCAGGAGATGGCGACGCGCGTGCAGGGGATGACGATCTCCGAGCGGTCGCAGGACGGTTCCGTCGAGATCCTGGTCGGGTCCAACGGGATCCTGCAGAACCTGGTGATCAACGAGTCCGCCGCGGGCAAGCGCATGGCCGAGATCAGCGGCGAGATCATGAAGCTGCTGCAGCGCGCGCAGTCGAGGATCCCGCAGCTGCTGCAGGAGGCCATGGCCGAGACCATCGGCACGCAGGACGAGACGGCGAACGTGTTGTTCAACGAGGCCAAGAAGAACTTCCCGGCTCCTCCCGCGGAAGAGCCGGCGCGCACTCCGTACGACCGCAACGAGATCAACTTCCGGGTGGAGGACGACGCGCCGCCGCCCGCACGCCCGGCGCCGCCGCCTCCGCCCCCGCGCCGCCGCCGTCCGTCCGATGACGACGACGACGACTTCGGTGGCCAGTCCGTGCTCTCCTGATCTTTCTGTCCGCTGCTCGAACTTGAGGGGGTTCGATGACCGCCGGTGGTTTCAACGTCACGTCGGACGTGCTGGAAGCGCACGCCAAGGCCTTGGAGGGCCTGCACGGGCGCCTGCAGGGGGCAGTGGACGCGGCGAACACCGTGTCGATGCCGACCGACGCGTACGGGATCATCTGCCAGCCGTTCCGGATGCTGCTCGACCCCGTTGAGCAGTGGGGCATGGACGCGCTGAAGGGCGTGGCCGAGGCGATGGACAGCACCGCCAAGAAGGTCACCGAGACCGCGAAGCACTACCAGCAGGTCGAGGACCAGATCACGAAAACCCTGCGCGGCGGAGTCTGATGTCGTCACCCAACCCGCTGGTCGCCACGGCCCCGGCCGAGCCGTCCGGTTTCTTCAACGCGGGCACCGGCGACAACGGCTGGGCGACCGGCTTCTCCATCGCCGACTCCGCGGTCGACGCGTACAAGGGCATCTCGGAGGGCAACTGGATCGAGGGCGGCCTCGGCGTCCTCGGCCTGGCCGCCGACGCGGCCTCGATGGCGATCGACCCGTTCGGCACGCTGCTGTCCTCCGCGGCCTCGTTCCTGATGGAACACATGCAGCCGCTCAAGGAGGCCCTGGACTGGCTGGCGGGCGACCCGCCGGTGATCGAGTCGTACTCCACGACGTGGAACAACGTCTCGCAGGAGCTCGGGAAGGTCGCGGGCGACTACCGGGCCGCCGTCGACGGCACCTCGGAGTGGACCGGTGCCGCCGCGGACGCCTACCGCAAAACTGCGGGTGAACAGCTGGACGCGTTGTCCGGCGCCGCCTCGACCGCCGGTTCGGTCGGCACCGTCGTCGGCGTGATGGGCATGGTCGTCGGGTTCGTGCGCGAGATGGTGCGCGACCTGATCGCCGACCTGGTGGGGAAGCTGATCGCGTGGGTGCTGGAGGCGGTGTTCACGCTCGGTTTCGGCACGCCGGTGATCGTGGCGCAGGCCGTGACGGCGATCTCGAAGTGGGCGACGCGGATCGGTGAGCTGATCCAGAAGCTCATCAGCACCATCAAGAAGGTCTCGCCGCTGCTCGGCCGGCTGGTGGAGATCTTCACGAAGATCATGAAGGTCGTCGGCAAGCTGGTCGGCAAGGTGACCGGGCTCGACGTGATCTCCACGAAGTCCATCAAGCCGGGCGGGTTGTTCCACCGCACCGACGCCCCGGACCTCTCGCCGTCGGGTGGCCGTGGCACGCCTTCGTCGCCCGACCCGTCTTCGTCCACTCCGGACTCTCCGCCTTCTCCGCCGTCCTCGCCTTCTTCGCCCTCTTCGCCGTCCTCTCCGGACACTTCGCCCTCGTCCTCGTCGACGCCGTCTTCTCCGGCTCCGGACGGACCCGCGCGCACCCCGGACAGCTCGTCGCCCTCGTCCGCGTCGCCGCCCTCGGCGCCTTCGCCCTCGCGCACGCCGGACAGCCCGTCGGCCCCGGACGCCCCGTCCCGCACCCCGGACTCCGCGTCGGTGCCGTCCGCTCCGTCCACGCCGCGCACGCCGGACGGCTCCCCTTCGTCCCCGGCGGGTCCCGGAGGTCCTTCCTCTTCTTCCTCCCCTGCCGCCCCTGCCTCCCCTTCCGCCCCGTCCACTCCGGACGCCCCGGCCCCGGCGCGCAACACGGGTCAGACCGTCCAGTCGTCCGTGGCCCCTCCCGAGGCCCCGCCCCGCCTGGACACCCCACCGCCCAGCCGCACCCCCGACGGCTCCTCGTCGTCCACGCCGTCCCAGCCGGCCCCGATAGGAGGCGGCGCCCCCGCCGCCGGCGGCAACGCCCCGTCCTCCCCCTCGGCGGGCCGCACCCCGACCGGTGGCCAGGGCTGGACCGGCACCCCGGGCAGCCGGGGTGACCTGGGTTCCTCGGCCCCGCCCCCGCGCACCCCGGACACGTCGACCTCCGCCGCCAGGGCGGACGCCCCGGCACGCCCGTCGACGCCCCTGTCCCCGTCTTCGCCGTCGACGCCTTCGTCGCCGTCTCACGCGGGTGGGATGCCTCCAGCCGGTGCCCCGTCGGGCGGCACGCCCCACGCGCCGTCGGCGGGCACCCCGCACAGCCCGTCCGCGGGCGCCCCGGCCGCCGGCCGCCCGGACGCGACTCCCCCGAGCCGTGCCACCACCCCGTCGGCGGCGGCACCCCACGCCCCGACCACTCCGCACACGCCGTCGGCAGGCGCACCACACGCCCCCTCCGCGGGCGCTCCGCACGCGCCGCGCACCGACACCCCTCCGATGCGCCCGCAGCCGCCCGGCCCGACGCACCCGAACGCTCCCCACAGCCCGAACGCACCACACGGCGGCCCGTCCCGCCCCGACGCGCCCCACCGGCCCGACAGCCCGTCCCGCCCGGACGGCAGCGGCCCCGCCAACCGTCCCGACGGCTCCCGTCCCCCCAGCCCGGACGGCCCCCGCCACCGCGGCACCGACACGGCCGAGGCACCGCACCGCACCCCGGACACCGACGCGCCGCACCGCGGCCCGGACGCCGACAGGCCCCACGACACCACCCCGGACAGGCCACACGACGGCGCCCCGGACAGCCACGACACCGACGCCCCACCCGCGGACCGACCGTCGCCCGACGAAGCGCACCAGCGCCACGCCGAGACCACCCCGTCCGGCGTCTCGCACCACGGCGGCGACCGCGACATGGGCGACCTCCCGCACCGCGTCCCGAACGACCCGCGCTACTTCACCGCGGACGTCCACGTCACGCCGGACGGCAGGGCCCGCGTGGGCGGCCACAGCTACACCCCGGCCGAGTACGCGGACATGCTCCGCCGCAGCGGGTACGACGGCAGCAGGCCGGTCCGCCTGATCGGCTGCGACGCGGGCAGCAACGACTTCGCCAGGCAGCTCTCGAAGCACCTCGACGCCCCGGTCCTCGCGCCCACCAAGCCGGCCTGGACCGACACCCACGGCCGTGTCTTCACGAGCGACGCCACCGTCCGCCCGGACGGCACGCGCGAGCCGAAGATCCCGCCGAACGGCGAGTGGGAGACCCACCACCCGGACGGGACGAAGACCAGGACCGGCGACGACGGCTACGCCCCGGGCACCGAGCGCCACGACCCGGACGCGACCCACGACACCGACGGCGCCGTGGACAGGGCGGGCGACCCGCCGTACACGCGGGACCCGGAGTTCGCCCACCACCCGGACGACCTCCCGCCCAACCGCGCCGAGCCGCAGGTGCTGGAGACGCTCGACCGCGACAGGTGCGACTTCGACGAGAACGGCCTGATCACGCACTACAACGGTCAGCCGATCGACGGATACCTGAACAGGGTGCTCGAAGACCGCGCCAAGCTGATCGAGAACAAGATCGCCGACGGCACGATCAAGCCGCCGAACCACCCGGCGGAGAACATCCCCAAGTACGCGAGCAACAACGTCGTGTGCACGTCCGTGTCGATCGACCGGCAGACCGGCCGGATGTACGAGTCGGTCAACGGCAGCCGGAACGACCTGATTCCGGAGGAAAAGCTCCATCCGGCTCTGGCGGCACGGCGCGACGCCATGATGGGCAACCCGCCCCCGGCGGGCGACGGCAACGGTTACACGCAGCCGGACCGCCACCCGGACCGGACGGGACAGCCGTTGCTCAAGCCGGACGGTTCGGAGTTCCGGACGCCGTACCCGATCAACGACATGCCGACGCGGCACGCCGAAGTCAAGAACGTCAACCAGATGCTCATCGACCGAGGAGTGCCGGCGGAGGTCACCCCGGAGGAATTGCGAAGAATTCTGGGCGAAATGCGCGTCGACAACGCGTTCACACCCAGCAAGTCCGACCGGTTCCCGGATCCCGCCCGGTGCTGTGCGAACTGCACTCGCATGATCGACGGTGTCCCCAGCACCCCTGGTAAACTCACACATCCCCCTGGTGATCCGCGACTCCAGGAACTCCCGGAGTGATGACGATGCGCGTGAACATCGAGGACACCGACGAGGACTACAACGGCATCCTCCACGAGGGCGTGCCGTACACCGGCGAAGTGGTGGAGATAGGGCGTGAGGGCAATCTCATTTCCAGCTACCACTACTATTCCGGTGTCGCCGACGGCCCCTACAGCGAGTGGTACGGAAAAGACCGTCCGTACAAGCAGGGGACGATCAAGTTCGGCCTTCTCATCGGCGTGAACCGGCAGTGGCATCCGAACGGGCAGCTTGCGATGGAAGCCGAATACGACGACATGGGTCGCCAGCTGTACCGGCGGGAGTGGGACGAGAACGGCGTGCTGACCCACGAACACGTCGCCTGAACGTGCGAGTGAGCCGAGCCGAGGTCACCGGGACTCCGGGGGCCGGTTCTCCTGCACAGAGGCCAGCCGTTCACCGGCGAGCTCGAGGACACCGATGCGGAAGGCCGGCTCATCGGGTTGACCTCGTACACCGCGGGCATCGAGCACGGGCCTCAGGCGGGGTGGTACCCGACGGGCGAGAAGTACGTCGAGGGGCAGTGCGACAAGGGGGCCGCGGTCGGGGAATGGCGCGAGTGGCACCGCAACGGCAAGCTCGCCGAGTACAGCCTCTTCAACAAGTTCGGTGAGCTGATCCGACTGCAGCGCTGGGACGCCGAAGGCAACCTCGTCGAGGACGAGCAGTCCGGCGTCACACGGGGACTCTGAGTCCCCGAAGCCGTGCGCATCACCGGTTCCGAGCCGTGACGAGGGTGAACGTCGAGGCCACCGAAGACGACGGTGACCGCCTCCTGCAGGGGATCACCCGGGAGTGGCACCCGAACGGGCAGCTCGCCGTCGAAACCGAGTTCGACGAACACGGCCGTCAGCTCCGTCGCGGCGAGTGGGACAGCGAGGGCCTGCCGACCGGCGGTGCCAGGCCGGGGACCAGCGGACCACGTGGTGGGACATCCACTGGAACCACAAGGCGAAACACCTGATTCGAGTTGTGTCAAGGCGCGGGGTGTGTGACCGCCCCACGCGAGTCGCGGTGGCCCGATAAGATCAGCGGGCTTTCACGGGAGAGGGGCGAGGACCACATGAGCCAGCCGGCGACACCGCTGAGCGAGCAGGACCAGCAGCTGCTGGTGCGGCAGATCGGCCGTGCCATGCTGCCTGCCGTGCCGCAAGGCTGGCAGCGCATCCGGGCCGAGTACCGCGCGGCGGGGCGGCACATCGAGGTCGACCTGGCGTTCGCCGGGCCCGATGGCCAGCTGCGCCCGGTGCGGCCTCCGATGGACGTCGTGCAGATGTTCGGGCACCTGCGCGGGGGCATGTACCACCCCGAGCGCGGCACGTGGCTGAGCGCGACGTACGAGATCGAGGCGCCCGCGGCGTTCACGGTGGACTTCAACGCCGAGGACGAGCCGCGCTGGCGCAACGCGCCGCCGCCCATCGGTTTCCGCGACGAGCTGCAGCGCTTCCCGCGGCCGGACCGGCAGATCCCGGACTGGTGGCGCCAGCGCGTCGGCCTGCCGCCGCTGCCCGCTCCCGAGCCGGAGCCGCAGCAGGCCCCGCAGCAGCAGGAGTACCAGGCCCCGCAGCAGGAGTACCAGGCCCCGCAGCAGGAGTACCAGGCCCCGCAGCAGGAGTACCAGATCCCGCCGCAGCAGCCAGAACAGCAGCAGAGTCAGGGCGAGCTGCGCACGGCACGCGTGTACGACGGCAAGAGCGACGACGGCCGCATCATCGTCAACCGGCCGCCGGTCGACCCGCAGGTGGTCGACCGCCTGCTGAACTACCTCGAGTCGGCGCCGGTCGTGCTGGCCGCGCGCAGCTACGACACGGACGAGTTCTCGCAGAACGGTGAGCAGGACGTCCCGCTCAACTTCCGCACCGACGGCACGTGGATCTGGGCCGGGGCCGTGCCCCACTACCTGCGCAAGTACGGCCTGCCGCCGGAGCCCGAGCTGGTGGCGCACGTCGTGGCGCGCGGCTTCCAGGTCGCCGAGGTGAGCGACCAGACGCAGGACCGCGCGGTGTCGATCATCACCGGTCAGAGCTAGCAGAGGGAACGCGGGTACGCCTCTGCTCTCGGGGAGAGGCGTACCCCACCCGCAGCGACTCGGTGAGGCCCTTGAGCTTGCGGATGTCCGCAGCTCCACAGACGGCTCGGCCGGGCCTGATCCGTCCACATCGGACGAAAACTCAGCTCGATGCGCGGGTCCTCACCCACGAAACGCAGGCGGATGCGGTGAAGCGAGCCTGTCTGCAGGGTCCGGCGCGCTGACGGTGCTGCTCGGCGTCATCCTCGCCGCGAACCCGGCCGCGGGCGCGATGGCGTGCGTGATCACCATCGGCGTGTTCGCGATCCTGTGGGGCGTGATGCCGTTCAGCTTGCGGTCGAAGCAGCTCGACGGCGGTCCCGCACGGCCATCACAGCGAGTGTGACCAGCACGGCGACTCCGACGACCACGTAGAGGTTGCCGATCACCTGCTGCCACCACTGCCAGTCGCGTTCGACGTCGTTGTCGCGCGGGAACAGCCAGTGCGGCCCGATCGCGAACACCGCCACGATCGCCCACGACGCCCAATGACGGCGCAACGCGGGCCGTGACAACAGCACGAGCGCGGGCGCGATCCACACCCAGTGGTGGCCCCACGACACGGGCGAGATCAGCAGGCCGCCGATGGCCACGACGAAGAAGGACTCGACCTCGCCCAGACGCGACGCCAACCACCACACCGTCGCCACGACCAGAAGCGCCAGCAAGAGCCACACGGCGACCTGAGCGCCGTTCTCCAGCCCGAACCGCGCGAGCGTGCCGCGGATGGCCTGGTTCGACGTGTACGTCAGGCGTCCGACGCGGCCCGGGTCGAGCAGCGCGTGCGTCCAGTACTCCTTCGCGTCACCGAACGAGATGAGGAACCCCACCAGTCCGAAGAAGAAGAACGAGCCGATGGACACGAACACGGGCTTCCACTGCCGTCGCGCCACGAAGAACAACGCGAAGAACGCCGGCGTCAGCTTGATCGCGGCAGCCAGCCCGATCAGCGCGCCCCGCGGCCACCAGCGCGTGCGTTCCAGCAGGCAGTCGGCCATCACCAGCACGCCCAGCAGCAGGTTGACCTGACCGAACCACAGCGTCTCGCGCAACGGGTCGAAGACCGACGCCACCGCGGCCGCGCCGAGGCCCCACTTGACCGCGTCCGAGCCTTCGCCGAGCACGCGCCGGGCGGCGATCAGGCACAGCGCCGTGAGCATCGCGAGGTTCGCCGCCGCCACCGCGAAGATCGCGACACCGAGCGGCACGAGCGCGAGCAGGCTGAACAGCACCGCCGCGATCGGCGGGTAGGTGAAGGGCAGGTCAGGGCCGCCGAGGGGCTGGGCGAAGCCCTCGACGTAGAGGGGGAGGTCCCGCAGGAACGCAGCGCCGCCGTTGCGGTAGACGCGCAGGTCGAGCGACCACCCCGGCGGACGGAGCATGACGTAGGTGAGCGTGGCGACCATGACGGCGCCCCACGCCACCACGACCCGCTTGGCGGAGCGGTCCAGCTGCATCGGGGAATGGTATCGATGGGCCACATGAGGCCCACGTCACCGGTCCGGACCGGGAGATCTCACGTAGCGTCGCTACGTGACCGCACTACGTCAAGCATTCGAGCTTAAGCCGTTCGCAGGCCGCACAAATGCGCACGCACGGGATAGTCTGTGCGCATGAGCCCCGCGCTGGAGACGGTGCTGGCCAAGGCCGGCCTGCAGGTGAGCCCCGACGAGTTCCTGGCCCTCGTGTCCGACGCGGCACGCAGGCTCGCGCCACCGCACCCGGAACCGGCCACCTACTTCACGCCGGACCAGCAGGCGGCCCTGACCGACGTGGGTCTCGACCTGTCCCCCGCGGGCCCCGGCGACGCGCGTCCCCGGACCCGCACCGTCGTGGCCCACGCGGTGCTGCGCGACTCGGCGCTGACCGTGAACGAGGCCGCGCGCCAGTTGCGGGTCGACACCAGCCGCATCCGGCACCGCCTCGGCGTCGGCAGGCTGGTCGGCTGGAAGGACCGGGGCAGCTGGCGGCTGCCCGCGTGGCAGTTCGCGGGCACCGGCGTGCTGCCGGGTCTCGAAACGGTGCTGGCGGAGATCCCGCCCGACCAGCCGGCGCTCGTCGTGGCCGCGTTCATGACCACCCTCCAGGAGGACCTGCCCGTCGACGGCAAGCCCACGACCCCGCGCGACTGGCTCCTCGCCGGAGGAGACCCGCGCCGCGTCGCCACCCTGGCCTCCGTGCTCGGCACACCTGCCTGAGCTTCCCGAACACCCGACAGGACCCGAATGTCACGGCTTCCGCAGCCGCCTTCCCCTGCCGTGCTCCAGGCACACCTGCGCCGCACCGAGGACGTGGTGGCGGTGCACCGGGCGACCCGCCTCGTGCGGGTCTTCACGGCCAAGGGCTCCCATCCCCAACGCTGGAACACGTTCCGCTACACGGGCCCGCTGCCCCACGCCCGCTTCGACGCGCAACAACCGGCCGACGACGGCAGCCCGGTCCAGGACCACGAGAACGGCGTCCTGTACTTCGGGCTGTCCGTCCGCACGTCGATCGCCGAGGTCTTCCAGGCCACCTCGATCGTCAACCGCCGCACCCGCGCGCCGTTCCTCGTGGTGCTGCGCCCCCGACGCACCCTGAAGCTGCTCGACCTGGGCGGCCTGTGGCCCACGCGCGTGGGCGCGTCGCAGGAGATCTCGACCGGTCCGAAGAACGTGACGCAGGCCTGGTCGCGGGCCATCCGCGCGGCCTACCCGGAGCTGGACGGCCTCTGGTACCGCTCGTCGATGGACTCGGGCGACCCGGCGATCTGCCTGTGGGACCCGCCCGGCGCCTCCGGCCTGCCCGCCGCGCCGGACGTGCTGCTGCCCCTCGACCACCCCGGCCTCGACCTGCCGCTGGCGCGCGTGTGCGAGGAGCTGAACTACACGCTCCTGGGGTGACCGGCGTGGAAGACGAGACCATGAGCACGCCGAGGCCGCTCGCGCTGGCCGACCTGGAGTTCTGCTTTCGCGTGCTTCCGGGTGGGCGTGCGGGAGAGCGCCAGCGGCTCGTGGCCTTCGACGCCAGGCACTCGCCGCCGGTCGGTGACCCGAACGGGGCTGCTCCGGCGGGAGACCGGAACAGCCCCACCCCGGATCACGCCTTCAGGTAGCGGCCCCACCACTCCAGCACCGCGTCGAAGCGCTGCCTGCGGTGGCGCGGCTGCCCCGTCCGCGTGAGCTCGTGCCCCTCGCCGGGGAAGATCAGCATCTCCGTCTCGACGCCGCGCCGCTTCAGCGCCACGAACATGCGCTGGGCCTGCTCCAGCGGGCAGCGCCAGTCGTGCTCGGAGTGCACGACCGCGAACGGGATGTTGATCTTCTCGGCGTAGGTGAGCGGGGACATCGCGCGCTGGGCCTCGGGGTCGGGGCCGCAGTAGGCGTCGGCGAAGAAGTAGCCGATGTCCGACGAGCCGCCGAAGGAGTCCCACGCGTTCACGGCGCGTTCGGACCAGGCCGCGCGGAACCGTTCGCCGTGGTGCGCGGACAGCCACGACGTCATGAAGCCGCCGTAGGAGCCGCCCATCACGCCGACGCGCTCGGAGTCGACGTCCTCGCGGGCGAGTGCGACGTCGAGGAGGGACAGGACGTCGTCGACGTCGACGGAGCCGAACTTGCCGATGACCGCCTGGCCGTGGGCCTGGCCGTAGCCCGCCGAGCCGCGCGGGTTCGGCAGCACGACGGCGTAACCGGCCGTGGCGTAGACCTGGGCCTCGTCGAAGAAGCCCCAGCTGTGGTACATGAACGGGCCGCCGTGCACCGCCATGACGACCGGGTGCGGGCCGTCGCCGTCCGGCAGCACGAGCCAGCCGTGCACGGGGTAGCCGTCGGACGCCGAGCCGTTCAGCTCGACCACCCGGCGCGCGTCGACCGACGGGAACGCCGTGCGCACACCGGTTCCCACGATCTCGACCTGGCCGATGTCGTCCGGAGTGGACACGACGACGACCACGGTGGAGCCGTCCGTCGCGAACGAGCGGACCGCGGCCTCGGTGCCGGCCAGCACCTCGCCGGGGCCGCCGTCGAACGGGATGCGCCGCAGTTCCAGGGCGCCGCGGTTGCGCACCACCAGGAGCACGCCGGTCGCGTCGGCGACGGGCTGGCCGGAAAGCCGTTCCACGTCCACGGTCTCGACGTCGGTGAGCCGCACGACGCCGGACCCGTCGAGCGACGCCTTCCACAGGCCGTGGTTGCGCGCGACGGCGTCGATGCCGCTGAACTCGGTGCCCAGCCAGAAGAGCGACGACTCGGCCACGAACGGCATCGACGCGTCACCGGCCGTGCGCACCAGCAGCGACGGCGTGCCACCTGTGACCGGCACGGTGTAGAGGTCGGCGTTCAGCGTCTCCACGGCACCGAGGTCGCGCGGCGCCGCGAACACCAGCGTCGAGTCGTCGATCCAGGCCGGGTCGGCGGCTTCGAACGAGCCGTCCGTCACCTCGGAGACCTCGCCGTCGAGCGTCACCACGTGCAGGCGCGGGCGGCGGTCGAGCCGGAAGCCGACGTCGTCGACGCGGTAGTCCAGGCGCGTGATGCGGCGCGGCGCCTCGGCCTCGGGACCGTCGTCGGTCGTGCCGTAGCGGCCCTCCTCGGGCACGCGGGCGACGAACGCGATCCGCGACGAGTCCGGCGACCACACCGGCGCACCGGCTCCCAGGGGCAGGTCGGTCAGCGGGCGGGGCTCTCCCCCGTCCACCGGAACGACGTACAGCTGCGGCTTGGACTTTCCGCTGACGCGCAGGAAAGCGACAAAACGACCATCGGGAGAAATTCGCTGCGCATTGTCACGATCACCGTGTGTCCACGGCGTGGTGGTGCCGTCCGGGAACACCCGGTGCAGACCGCCCCGGTAGGTGTTCTTCTCGAGATCGGGCTTGGTGATGCTGACCAGCACCAGGTCTCCGGACACGGCGACGGTGCCGGGCGTGGTGAGCAGCTGCAGGTCTTCTGGGCGCACGGCGTGGACGCTAACAGAACTTGTTAGCAAAGCTCAGAGTTATTTGTTGACCGATCACAAAAATTGACTCGCCGCATAGATTCCTGCGTATGACGCGCATCGTGTTCTCTGGGGGCAGGGTCTTCACCGGCCGGACGACCGAACCCGGCGACGTGGTCGTCGAGGGCGACCGCATCGTCGACGTGGGCATCGGACTCGACGGCGACACCGTGGTCGACGCGACCGGCCACACCGTCCTGCCGGGACTCTTCGACTGCCACGTGCACTTCATGTTCAGCGGCGCGGACCTGGTGCGGTCGTTGAACACGCCGTTCTCGCTGCCGTTCTACGAGGCGATCGGCAACATGAAGGCGACGCTGCGGTGCGGCATCACCACGGTCCGCGACGCGCTCGGCGCCGACCTCGGTGTCGCCGAGGCCGTGCGGCGCGGGCTCGTCCAGGGCCCGCGGATGCAGATCGCGGTCAACATGGTGTCGCAGACCGGCGGCCACAACGACGACTGGATGCAGTGCGGCGCGCACGTCTCACCGCCGCTGCACCCCGGTCTGCCCGACACCGTCGCCGACGGCCCCGAGGAGCTGCGCAAGGTCGTCCGCACCCTCGTCCGCCACGGCGCCGACATCATCAAGATCGCTTCGAGCGGCGGCGTGATGTCACCGCGCAGCAACCCCCGGCACGCGCACTTCCGCGACGAGGAGATCGCGATGATCGTGCAGGAGGCCAGTGCCGCGGGCATCGCGGTCATGTCGCACGCGATGAGCGGCGACGGCATCCTCACGGCCGTGCGCAACGGCGTCCGTTCCATCGAGCACGGCGTCTTCCTCACCGACGAGGGCGTCGAGGAGATGCTCGAGAACGGCACGTGGCTCGTGCCGACGCTGATGGCACCGCGCATGGTGCTCGACCAGGCCGCCGCGGGCGTGGCGATCTCCGACGTCATCCTGGACAAGGCGAAGACCGTTGTCACGCAGCACTTCCAGTCGTTCCAGAAGGCCCACCAGGCGGGTGTGAAGATCGCGATGGGCACCGACTCCGGCGTCGGCCCGCACGGCGACAACCTGAACGAGCTCACGCTGATGGTCGAGTACGGCATGACGCCCGCCGAGGCGCTCCACGCGACCACGACCTCCGCCGCCGAGCTGATGCGCCTCGGGGACGAGCTCGGCGAGCTCGCGCCCGGCAAGCTCGCGGACCTCGTGCTCGTGGAGGGTGACGCCGAGCAGCACGTGAAGGCCGGAACGCTCAAGCAGGCCGTCCGCGCCGTCTACCAGAACGGCGTCTCCGTCGCCTGAAAAGCGGAAGTGGCACGTACCCCGAGGGGCACGTGCCACTTCACCGCGTCAGGACTAGTGGTTCGCGTTGGCGTCGATGTGCTTCGCGGCCTCCGGGTGGCGCTTCACCTTGAGGAGGCTGGCGACGGTCGTGATCGCCAGGACGCCGATGATCACCGACAGGGAGACCTCGATGCCGATGGTCGGCACGTGGAACGGCTCGCCGCCGTTGAGGAACGGCAGGTTGTTGGTGTGCAGCGCCTCGAGGATGAGCTTCACGCCGATGAAGCCGAGGATGACCGAGAGGCCGATCGACAGGTAGACGAGCTTCGCGAGCAGGCCGCCGAGCAGGAAGTACAGCTGGCGCAGACCCATCAGCGCGAACGCGTTGGCCGTGAACACCAGGAACGGCTCCTTGGTGAGGCCGAAGATCGCGGGGATCGAGTCGAGCGCGAAGAGCAGGTCGGTGGAGCCGATCGCGACCATCACGATGAACATCGGGGTCACGAAGCGCTTGCCGTCGATCTTGATGAACGACTTGGAGCCGTGGAACTCGTTGGTCACCGGGAAAACCTTGCGCACCATGCGCAGCATCAGGTTCTCCTTGTACTCCTCTTCCTCGTCGTGGTTCTCCCGCGCCAGCTGCCAGCCGGTGTAGATGAGGAACGCGCCGAAGATGAAGAAGACCCAGCTGAACTGGCTGATGAGCGCCGCGCCGGCCGCGATGAAGATGCCGCGCATGATGAGCGCGAGCAGGATGCCGATCAGCAGCACCTTGTGCTGGTGGATCGCCGGCACCTTGAACGTCGTCATGATGATCAAGAAGATGAACAGGTTGTCGACGCTGAGCGAGTACTCCGTGATGTACCCGGCGAAGAACTCGGTCGCGTACTGCCCACCGGAGAAGTACCAGATGCCGACGCCGAAGACGGCGGCCATCGCGACGTAGAAGACCACCCAGCGGGCGGCTTCACCGATCGTCACCTCATGGGGTTTCCGATCGACGATCACGAGGTCGACAGCGAGAAGAACGAGCAGACCCACGATCGTCGCGATCCACATCCATGCGGGGACGTTCACAACCCAACCTCCGGGAGACTTAGCGCACGCCAAAGAACCCGGAGGTCTCCTCCGCCGCCGAGATGATCTCTCGAACGACCGACGGCACCGGAAGCTCCACGCCGAGCTCCGTATTGACGACACCGCCGCTTAGGGAGTACTCCCCTCCATGCTGCGTCAACATTGTGCGCTACGGAGGTCGTTCAGCGCCACACAGGGTGAGCAGACCCACGCAACCAGCTGCGACGGGAATACGCAGCGTGTCGTTCGGGTCGGAACCGGCCGCACCTGAAGAGCGGCTGAAGATCCACTCATGCTGAGACCACCACCGGATCCCGACCGGTCGCTCTCAGCGAAACTCGCATATCGTCAACCCCGTGTCCCGCCTCTCCCGCCTTCGCGGCAGGTGGACGATCCCCGCTTTGATCGTGGTACTCGCCCTCGTCGCAGGTGGCGTGTACTTCACTCGATCCGGGGACGACCCCGTAGCCGTTTCCTTCAAAGAAGCGAACATCGACGCACCCGAGAGCCCTGACAGCGCTCAGACGGTGACGATCGAGACGCGTCTTTACCTCCCCCAGCAGACGCCCGCGCCCGCGATCATGCTCGCGCACGGCTTCGGTGGCAGCTTGCGCAGCGTGCACACCCAAGCCGAGGAGTTCGCCCGGCGCGGCTTCGTCGTGCTGACGTGGTCCGCGCGCGGCTTCGGCCGCAGCACCGGGCAGATCGCGTTGAACTCCGTCGACCGCGAGGTCCGCGACGCGCAGAAGCTGCTCGACTTCCTCGGCACACGTGACGAGGTGCAGAAGGACGGCGGCGGCGATCCGCGCGTCGGCGTGACTGGCGCGTCGTACGGCGGTGCGCTGTCACTGCTGCTCGCGGGCGTCGACAAGCGCGTCGACACCCTCGTCCCCGTCATCACCTACAACGACCTCGCGCAGGCGCTGCTGCCGAACTCGGCACTGGCGACCCCGCGCTCGGACGCCACCCCGGCCGCCACGGCGTTCAGCGAGGACGGCGTCTTCAAGCGGTCGTGGGCGGGCATCTTCTTCTCGGCGGGCATGACGTCGATCGACCTGTCGTCGCCCACGGGCGAGGCGCCGGAGATGGGCCAGACCGAGGCGAACCAGCCGGCTGTCGAGCAGCAGCCGGGCGGGACCGGCGGTGCGGCGGGACAGCAACCGCCGACGCCGTCGCTCGGCGCGTGCGGCCGCTTCACCCCCGAGGTGTGCGCCGCGTACACCGAGGTCGCCACGACGGGCCGTGCCACGCAGCCGACGCTCGAACTGCTGCGCAAGTCGTCCCCCGTCGCCGTGGCCGACCAGATCAAGCAGCCGACGATGCTGGTGCAGGGCGAGCAGGACACCCTGTTCGGCCTCGACCAGTCCGACGCGACCGCGCGCCAGATCGCCGCGGCGGGCGGCAAGGTGAAGATGGTCTGGTACGCGGGCGGCCACGACGGCGGCAACCCCGGCACCGCGCTGCGCGGGCAGATCGCGGACTGGATGGACTTCCACCTGCGCGGCAACGGCGCCGACCCCGGCACCGGTTTCGAGTACTCGGTGCAGGGCGCGTTCCGCTCGTCCGGCCAGCCGTCGCTGCGCACGGTCGTCACGCCGTCCTACCCCGGCCTGACCGGCGGTTCCACCACCGAGCGCAAGACGGTGAAGCTCACCGGGCGCGAGCAGGTGGCGGTGAACCCGGCGGGCGGCAACCCGGCTGCGATCAGCAACCTGCCGGGCCTCGGCTCGGCGCTCGCGCGGTCGTCGGCGATCTCGTCGCGGCTCTCGCTCGACCTGCCGGGCCAGGCCGCGGTGTTCAACTCGGAGGCGCTCGAGTCGCAGGTGCTGCTGACCGGCTCGTCCACGGTCAAGCTGCGCGTCGCGCGCGGCGACCAGACGTCCGGCGAGGCGATCCTGTTCGCGAAGCTCTACGACGTCTCCACCGACGGCACGCGCGTGCTGCCGGGCTCGACCGTCGCCCCGTTCCGCGTGGCACTGCCGCCGGACGGCTCGGCGGCCGAGGTTGCGGTGACGCTGCCCGGTGCCGTGCGCCCGGTCGAGAGCGGTCACAAGCTCGCCCTGGTCGTGTCGACGACGGACCAGGCGTTCGCGAACGCCGAGCAGCCCGCCGCGTACCGGATCTCCCTGGCCTCCGACGAGCTGTCGGTGCCGGTGGTGCCGGGCCGCAACGTGACGACCGGCTTCCCGGTGGGTGCCCTGTGGGGCATCGTCATCGCGCTGCTGGTGCTGATCGGCGCGGGCATCGTCGCGATGTTCCGCCGCCGCATGGCGCAGGACTCGGACCCCGACCTCGCGGGCGTGCCGCTGGTCATCTCGAACCTCACGAAGGCCTACCCCGGCGGCGTGACCGCCGTGAAGGACCTGTCGTTCCGCGTGGAGCACGGCATGGTCCTCGGCCTGCTCGGCCCCAACGGCGCCGGCAAGACGACGACCCTGCGCATGGTCATGGGCCTGATTCACCCGTCCGAGGGACACATCCGGGTCTTCGGCCACAAGGTCACACCCGGCAACCCGGTGCTGTCGCGCATCGGTTCGTTCGTCGAGGGCTCCGGCTTCCTGCCGCACCTCTCCGGCGCCGCGAACCTGCGCCTGTACTGGGCGGCGACGGGCAGGCCCGAGAGCGAGGCGCACGTCGAGGAGGCGCTGGAGATCGCGGGCCTCGGCAAGGCGGTGCACCGCCGCGTGCGGACGTACAGCCAGGGCATGAGGCAGCGCCTCGCGATCGCCCAGGCGATGCTCGGTCTGCCGGACCTGCTGATCCTGGACGAGCCGGCCAACGGTCTCGACCCGCCCCAGATCCACCAGATGCGCGAGGTCCTGCGCCGTTATGCCGCAGCGGGCCGCACGGTGGTCGTCTCGTCCCACCTGCTCGCCGAGGTGGAGCAGACCTGTTCGCACGTGGTCGTGATGCACAAGGGCCAGCTCGTCGCCGCGGGCGAGGTGGCCGACATCGCGGCGGGAGGCGGCGAGACGACGTTCCGCGTCGACTCCCCCTCGAAGGCGGCCGATGTCCTGCGGAGCCTCGAAGGCGTGCACGACGTGCACGAGGACGAAGGCGCCGTGCACGCGTCGATGAACGGCGTCCCGCGCGCCGCCGCACTGACCGCTCTCGTGGCGGCCGGCGTGGCGGTGGACCAGGTGGGCCCGCGACGCAGGCTGGAAGACGCGTTCTTGGAGCTGGTCGGTGAATGACTTCCTGATGGCGGCCGCCTCCGCGACCGCCGAGACCCACGCCGAAGCAGAGGTCCCCTCGTCGAGCGAGCGCACGCTGCTCGCCGGCGAAGGGGGTCCCCTTGATTCCATCATCCCAGGCGACACCGACAATTCCGGGCCCGCCGAAGCCATGCCCCTCGTGCGAACGGTGCTCACCGCGAACCCGAACCGCACGAAGGCACCGATCCGCCAGGAGGTGGACCGATGAGCGAGAACGGCGTCCACACCGATCCCGGCGCGCTGAAGGACCTGACCGACGCGGCCGCCCAGCACCACACGAAGGTGGCGCCGGACGGCTCGGCGGCCGGCTACAGCGCACGCCGCACGCTGCGCATCCGCGTCGAACTGCAACGGCAGATCCGCCGCCGCCGAACCCAGTTGGTGCTGGCGTTCCTGGTGCTGCTGCCGTTCATCCTGGCGGCGAGCTTCGAGATCGGTCAGGCGAACCCGAACCGCCGCTCCGGCGGCTTCGTGGACCTCGCCACGGCCAGCGGCATCAACTTCGTGGTGCTCACGCTGTTCGTGAGCAGCAGCTTCCTGCTGCCGATGATCGTGGCGCTGTTCTTCGGCGACACGATCGCGTCCGAAGCGTCGTGGTCGAGCCTCAAGTACCTGCTGGCGGCGCCGATCCCGAGGCACCGCCTGCTGAGGCAGAAGGCCGTCAGCAGCGGCATCCTCAGCGTCTTCGCCCTGGCCCTGCTCCCCGCCGTGGCCCTCGGGGTCGGCGTCGCCTGGTACGGCGCCGGCGAGGTGGTGAGCCCGACCGGCGAAGCCGCACCGTTCGCCGACGGCGTGCTCGGCATGGCGCTCGCGGTGGTCTACATCGCGATCAACCTCTTCTGGGTCGCGGGCCTCGCGATGTTCCTGTCCGTGTCCACCGACGCACCGCTCGGCGCGGTCGGCGGCACGGTGCTCGTCTCGATCGTGTCGCAGATCCTCGACCAGATCGAGCCGCTCGAGGACCTGCGCAACTACCTGCCGACGCATTACGCGATGGCCTGGGTCGACCTGCTCTCGACCGACATCGACTGGTCGGAGATGACTCGCGGGACGTTCTCCGCGCTCGTCTACGGCGGCATCTTCACGCTGCTCGCCGCGCGCCAGTTCAAGTCCAAGGACATCACGAGCTAGGTCACTGCACGCAGAACTCGTTGCCCTCGGGGTCGAGCATCACGACCCAATGGCCCTTGTTGTCCTCGAACTCCTGGACCTTGGTGGCCCCGAGGGCAACGAGCCGGTCAACCGCCTCCAGCCCGGCGTTCACGTCGAGGTGGAGGCGGTTCTTCGCCGTCTTGCCCTCCGGCACGCGCTGGAAGAAGAACCGCGGGCCCGCACCCTCCGGATCGACGATCGCCGAGTAGTCGTTGATCGTCTCGAAGGGAATGTTGTTCTTGACCGCGAAGTCCTCCCAGGAGTCGAACCCGGGAGGCGGCGGCTGCACCACGTAACCGAGCGCCTCAGCCCAGAAGGCGGCCAGCTTGCCGGGGTCCGCCGCGTCCATCGTGACCTGGATTCCGATTGCCATGAGCCAACCGTAGAGACCAATGCGGACAACCACTGTCCGGAGCAGCGGCGGCGAGAAGATCAGGCAGGCAGCCTGCTCGCCTACTGCCGAGACGCCGAGAACGACACCTTCGGCATCGTTCGGCCGGAGGACCGCTAGGCAGGCCGCTTGGACCGCGGCAACCGCGCGACGACAGCCTCGTAGGACCCGTCGACCAGCTCCAGCAGGTCGGCGTCGGGCACAGAACCCTTGAGCGAGATGGTGTTCCACCCGTAACGCCCGATGTACCCGCTCATCGTGACGTCGCCGGGAAAGCGCTCTCGCCACATGGCGGCAGCCTCGGCGTCAGCACCGCACTTGAGCCCCACGGTGTGCACGTCGAGCCCGACGAAGGCGAACGCCTTCCCGCCGACCTTGCACACCAACTCGGCCTCGCCCCACGGGTACGTCTCTTCCGCACCGGGCTTCGAAGCGCAGTAGCCGATCAACTCATCCAGTGTCACAACATGATTATCGCGCGCCGAACACCGCGACAAAACGGGTGAGCAACCGGGCGAACTCCACCCGCTCCTCCTCGGTCCAGTCCGCCATGGCGACAGCACAGGCACTCTGCCGAGCCCGGTGCAGCTCAGCGGAGGTGGCCCGCCCCCGAGGCGTCCGCACGAGCAACACCCTCCGCCCATCGGCCTTGTCGGCGACCCTGGCCACCAACCCGGCGTCGACGGCACTGGTGACGAGCTTGCTGGCCCGGGGCTGGTCGACGTGCAAAGCCAAGGCGACGCTGGAAACCGTGGCCTGAGCACCGGCCCGCTCGGCGGTCTCCACCACGTCCAGTACGTCAAAGGCCGGAACGGCCAGCTCCGCCAACGCCCGACGCGACTGACTGCGTCGCACAGCGATCAGCGCCTGCTCCACCGCGGCAAGGTGGGAGTCCACATCCACCCCGAGATCATGGCCGCCTCACGCTCTGACGAAAGCCGTCCGCGAACATCTCACCCCAGAGGGGGATTTACGCGGAAAGCGCAAATCGTTATACGGCTACAAAATCACACACCGCACACAGCGATCTAACGCACCGCAACAAACGTCCACGATGGACGCGATTTATGACTGCGATGCCGAAGGCGAGCCTCGCGAAGGCGAAGCGGTGCCGTCTTCGCAGACCGCCCACAGGCGCAACCAACAGGCAAAAGCAAGCCGCCCTGACGCAAGAGGGGGACGGCCGGTGAAACCACCGCTTCCCCGCCCCCTCACTTCACCCCGGCAGCATCCATTCCCCGAAGCTCCTTCTTCAGGTCCTGGATCTCGTCGCGCAACCGAGCAGCCAGCTCGAACTGCAGATCCCGGGCAGCGTTCATCATCTGATCAGTCAACGACTGCACCAGATCGGCCAGCTCCGACCGAGCCATCCCGGCCCGCTCGTGAGAAGCCACCACCCCGGAAGACCGCCCGCTCTCCCCGGCGGCCCTCTTGCCCCGGGACGCGTTCCGCCCGGACCCGCCGACCGGCACCTCGTCCTCGACCTCGGAGTACACCGCCTCCAGGATGTCGGTGATCTTCTTCCGCAACGGCTGCGGGTCGAGCCCGCGCTCGGTGTTGTAGGCGACCTGCTTGGCCCGCCGCCGGTTCGTCTCGTCGATCGCGTGCTGCATCGAGGCGGTGATTCGGTCCGCGTACATGTGGACCTCACCGGACACGTTGCGGGCGGCACGGCCGATCGTCTGCACCAGCGACGTCCCGGACCGCAGGAAGCCCTCCTTGTCCGCGTCGAGGATCGCCACCAGCGACACCTCGGGGAGGTCGAGCCCCTCGCGGAGCAGGTTGATGCCGATCAGCACGTCGAACTCGCCGAGCCGCAGCTGGCGCAGCAGCTCGACGCGGCGCAGCGTGTCGACCTCGGAGTGCAGGTAGCGGACCCGGATGCCCAGCTCGAGCAGGTAGTCCGTCAGGTCCTCGGCCATCTTCTTGGTCAGCGTCGTGACCAGCACGCGCTCGTCGCGCTCGGCGCGCTCGCGGATCGAGTGCACCAAGTCGTCGATCTGGCCCTCGGTCGGCTTGACCACGATCTCCGGGTCGACCAGGCCGGTCGGGCGGATGACCTGCTCGACGAACTCGCCGCCGGACTGGCCGAGCTCGTACGGGCCGGGGGTCGCGGACAGGTACACGACCTGGCCGATCCGGTCGGCGAACTCCTCCCACGTCAGCGGGCGGTTGTCGAGCGCGGAGGGCAGGCGGAAGCCGTGTTCGACGAGGTTGCGCTTGCGCGAGGCGTCGCCCTCGTACATGCCGCCGATCTGCGGCACCGTCACGTGCGACTCGTCGATGACCATCAGGAAGTCGTCCGGGAAGTAGTCGAGCAGCGTCGCGGGCGCGGTGCCGGGGGCGCGGCCGTCGATGTGGCGCGAGTAGTTCTCGATGCCGTTGCAGAAGCCGACCTGCTTCATCATCTCCAGGTCGTACTGGGTGCGCATGCGCAGGCGCTGCGCCTCCAGCAGCTTGCCCTGGCGCTCCATCTGCGCGAGCGTCGTCTCGAGCTCCGCCTCGATGTCGCGGATCGCCCGCTCCATGCGCTCCGGACCGGCCACGTAGTGCGTCGCCGGGAAGATCCGCAGGTCGTTCACCTCGCGGACCACGTCGCCCGTCAGCGGGTGCAGGTAGTAGAGCTTGTCGATCTCGTCGCCGAAGAACTCGACGCGCACCGCGAGCTCCTCGTAGGACGGGATGATCTCGACCGTGTCGCCGCGCACGCGGAACGAGCCGCGGGTGAACGACATGTCGTTGCGGGTGTATTGGACGTCGACCAGCAGGCGCAGGAACGCGTCGCGGTCGACCTCCACGCCCACCTCGAGCGGGATGGAGCGGTCGAGGTAGGACTGCGGTGTGCCGAGGCCGTAGATGCACGAGACGGACGCGACCACGATGACGTCGCGCCGGGTCAGCAGCGACATCGTGGCCGAGTGGCGCAGGCGCTCCACGTCCTCGTTGATCGAGGAGTCCTTCTCGATGTACGTGTCCGTCTGCGGGATGTACGCCTCGGGCTGGTAGTAGTCGTAGTAGCTGACGAAGTACTCCACCGCGTTGTGCGGGAACAGCTCCTTCAGCTCGTTCGCCAGCTGGGCGGCCAGCGTCTTGTTCGGCGCCATGACCAGCGTGGGGCGCTGCAGCCGTTCGACCAGCCACGCCGTGGTCGCCGACTTGCCGGTGCCGGTGGCGCCGAGCAGCACCACGTCGCGCTCGCCGGAGCGCACGCGGCGCTCCAGCTCGTTGATCGCGGCCGGCTGGTCGCCCGCCGGCTGGTACTCGCTGACCACGCGGAACTGCCTGTCGGTGCGGACGATGTCGCCGACGGGACGGTGTTCGGAGTGCGCCTTGACGGTGCTCTCCTCTGGCGGGAGCTCGGTTGCGAATGCCACGGGAAGCACGTTACGCCGCAGGTCCGACAATTTCCGATCAGGCCAGGTCAGAGCCCCTAGTCACACGGGCAGCAACAGCAGTCGCAGCTGTTGCAGTTGCAGTCGCAGTTCGGGCCGCAGTCGCCACCGCACCCGTCGCGCCGCTTGTCGCTCCAGGGGCCGGGGAACGGGTCGCGGCAGCAGAACTGGCACGTCCCGCACATGTAGAGGAACGCGCCGCAGCCCTCGAAGCACCCGCGCGGCCGCCGCTGCCAGTTGAGCCTCGGGTACGCCCACAGCCCGCTGCCCGGGTCCGACCAGCGGGGCTTGCCCGGCGGGTGCTGGTGCCGCTTGCCGAACACGCGGATCACCGACTCCTCCAGCTCGTGCACCATCAGCTTGTGCACGAGGCGCGAGTCGGTGAACTCGACCTCGTCGAGGGCCAGCCTGATGCCCGTCACGGCGTCCAGGCACAGCCGGTGCGCCTCCTCGACGGACGTCCCGGTGACGAGCAGCGGGTTCCAGGCCCCGGACGCCCGGTCCTCCTCCAGGTCCTCCGCGGCGTCGATCAGGTGCGCCACCCGCCCGAACAGCCGTCCCACCTCGCGCAACGGCTCGGTGTTCTGCGGCCTGCCGGCGATCAGGGCGGTCTGCGCGAAGGCGAACCCCGTCGCCGTCTCGGTCGGCTCGGTCACCACGAGCACCGAGCTGCCCAGCCCGGTCCCGGCCTCCACCTCGGGCTGCCGCCGGACCGCGTCCACCATCACCGACGCGTCGAACCCCAGGTCGGACGCCGTTTCGAGGCCCTTGGCGGCCCAGCGGTGCGCCATCGCGCGCCCCGCCCACGGCACCTTGCCCGCGAGCCCGTCGCCGTCGTCCACGTGGTCCTGGATTTTCAACGACGCGAGCACCAGCGACACCGACGCCGCCAGCCGCGCCCCGGAGCCGATGGCCACGTCGGCGGACTTCATGCCGCGCAACGCGCAGGGGCCGGCGGTCCTCCGCGAGACTCCGGACTGCGCCTCCACAGCCGCCGAGATCACCAGCCCGTCGTAGTTCGTGACGAGGCGCGAGAGATGACCGTGCTCGTCGCGCAAAGACAGGCACATTCCACACAGGTGCGAGAGCCACGCGGACCGCAGCTCAGTCCCCAACCTGTTGCGGCAGGGGCGGATGATCCCGAACATGCGCGGCATCCTAAGTGGCCTGGAGCCCCCGCGATGGCAGTATCGCCGACGTGGCACACATCCATCCGCCGAAGATCGAGTACTTCGACCTGGACGCCAAGAGCAACACCGACCCCAAGGGGCACCTGAGGAGCGTCGACGAGTACCGCCTGACCCCGACGGGCCTCTACATGTTCCGGCCGCTCGCGGGGCATCCGAAGATCAGCCACTTCGAGAGCTGGTTCCTGCCGAAGCTGAACCTCCGCGTCACGCGCCAGTCGTGGCACCGCGGCCACGAGCTCGACTTCGACTTCTACGTCGACGTCGTCGAGATCACCGCGATCGGCAGCGTGTGGAGGACGATCGACCTCTACCTCGACCTGATCGTCCGGACGGGTCAGAGCGTGACGGTTCTGGACACGGACGAGTTGATCGCCGCGGTGCAGCAGAAGCTGATCTCCGCGGAACGCGCGCAATGGGCGTTGGAAACCACCTACTCGGCGGTGTCCGGTATTTCAGCGCACGGTCACGATGTCCTCCGGTGGCTCACCTATTCGGGTTGCCCCACGACCTGGCGTTGATACACACAGTGTGATCGTCATCTGAACGTGACGTAACAAATCAACCCGCCGTGTAACTGGGAGCACTTATTTGACTACCCTCGGCGGCGTGGGAGCGGTCACTACACCTCAGCTGGTCGATGTCATCGACACCATTTCCGGCGTGCGCTCGTATTCGTCCGGCGGCTCGCGAACGCTCAGTTCGTGTTATGCCGAAAGGTGGGGTCTGCGAATCGAACACCCCACGCCGGAAGACCCGTTCTCGGACTCCGAGATCACCTGGCTGATGCCGGAACTGGGTCTGCGCCTCACGAACCACCGGGCCCGTTCGCGGCACTCCCGCAGCGGCCCGAGCATCCTGTCCGCCGTGCGGGTCGAGCGCGACCACCGCCACTGGCAGACCACCGACCTCCTGCTGGGCCTCGCCGTCCCCGGCGGCGCCACGCCCCGCATCGTGCGCAGCGAGGACTTCGCCGCGGCCGTCGCGGGCCGCGTGCTGCGACCGGGCGACGCCGACCAGGCGCTGCGCACCGTCCACCGCGCCCTCGAAGAGCTGAGCAACGTCAACCACAACCTGATGTCGTGGCTGACGTGGCACGGCATCTACGACTCCTGGCCATCCCTGTAGGCCTGGACCCGCTCCACGGCCGCCGCCATCCACGGCTCCTTGGCCTCGCCGTAGGCGAAACCGTCGGCGTCGTCCGCGAACCGTCGTGACAGCTCCAGCTTGACGTTCGCGTACTCCTCACGCGCTTGCGCGTCGTGCCGCAACCAGTCGCGGAAGTCCACCGCCCACCGCCAGTTCGCAGCGCCCTCGACGCGCAGGTGCAGGTTCACCCGCCGTCCGGGATCCGCCCCGGCGTGCACGCGCTTGCTCCAGTCACCCTCCCCGCGCGGCGTGTCCACGTAGGGACCGACGTACGGGAAACCGGCCTGCGCCAACGCTTCCCGCAGATCGTCCGCGGTCTCCATGTCCTCGACGGCCAGTTGGAGGTCGAGGACGTCCTTGGCCGCGAGCCCCGGCACCGACGTGGAGCCGATGTGCTCCACGTGCCGCCCGCCGGCCGCGAGGCTGATCCGCCGGGCGAGCCGCCGCGCCTGGGCGGGCCACTGCTCGTCGTAGGGCACCACCAACGGCGAGCCCGACGCGTACGACCGCGTGCGCACGTTCTTCTCGAAGCGCACCAGCCTGTCCCACAACGCCGTGACGTCCGGGACCTCACCACTGTTGTCCAGCCACACGTCCGCGACGGCCCGCCGCTGCTCGTCGGTGGCCTGCGCGGCGATCCGCTTCTCGGCGTCCGACCGGTCCATGCCCCGGCTGCCGACCAACCGCTCCAGCCGCGTCCGCGAGTCCGCGTACACCACGACGACCAGGTGGTAGACCGCCGCCATGTCGCGTTCCACCAGCAACGGGATGTCGTGCACGACGATCGCGTCCTCGGGCGCCTCGGCCATCCGCTGCCCGGTCAACGCCCCGATGCGGGGATGCGTGATCCCGTTGAGCGTCCGGCGGGCCTCTTCGGTGGCGAACGCCTTGGCCGCCAGCGCCGCCCGGTCGAGCGTGCCGTCGGCGTTCAGCACGTCCTCCCCGAACGCCTCGACGACCTCCGCGAGCCCCTCGCTGCCGGGCTCCAGCACCTCGCGGGCGAGCTTGTCCGCGTCGATGACCACGGCACCGTTCTCCGCGAGCAGCCGCGCGACAGTCGACTTCCCCGACCCGATCCCGCCGGTCAACCCCACCCTGAGCATGCGGGCCAGGTTAGACGGGAGGAGTCATGGCCTGTTGGGCGAGTACCGGCAGGACGGCCACCAACCGCTCCTTGGGCACGAAGTTGTGCCGGTTGCGCACCACGAACGACGTCTTCCCGAGCGACCCGACGAGCAGCTGCTCGCTCTTGCCCTCGATCAACGTCCCCTTCTGCTTCCCGACGTCGACCTCGGTGATCTTCGCCCCCTGGGCACGCTCGGTGTCGACGCTCTCGGCGACGCGGGTGCGAGCCGTGGCTTCGTCCGCGTAGGTCGACAACCCGATGACGATCTTGGCGTCCGGCAGGTTCTTCTTCTCGGGAATCCCGTAGTAGCAGTCGATCTTCCCGGTCTTGCCGACCGCCGGCTCCTTGATGCCGATGATGATCCGGGGCTCGCCGGGCAGCTCCTGCCCCAGGGTCGCGTTCATGACCGCGGCGGGCACCACGAGCTCGCAGTCGTCCGGCAACGGCCGGTCGACCATCGCCGGCACGCGCGACGGCGAGGTGGACGGAGTGATCTTCGGGATCTGGGGCGGCGGCGCCTGGGGTTGCGGCGCGGTGGTGGCGCAGCCGGCACAGACCATCAGCGCACCCGCGCCCAGCGCCACGAAGAACCTGTTCCCACGCATAGGTTTGCCAACCTACACAACGGGGTCGAGCCTCCACCACAGAGTGAACGGGTGGACGTGGGACAAGGCGCGCCGAGGTGCGTGGGATGCGGCGAGGTGGGTGCGTTGTGGTGCGTCGGGCAGGCGCGGCAGGTCCGGTGCGGCGTGGCCGGTGAGCGCGGGGCAGGCGAGGCGCGGCAGGCAGGTGGCCTGGTGGATGCGGCGCCGTGGGGCGGGCGCGTCCCGGGCACGGGCGAAGCGCACAAGACAAAAGCCCCCGCGCCAACGGCGCGGGGGCTCCTGAAGGGTCTGGCTAGCGACTCACATGCCGCCCGACAGCTTCTCCCGCAGAGCAGCGAGCTGCTCGTCGGAAGCGAGCGTGCCACCGGACTGGGCCGGCGCGCCGACCGAGGTGGAGGACGGAGCGTCGCCACCGGAGGTGTAGTTGCCCGCACCCTCGGCCGAAGCCTCTTCCTCGGCCTCGGCGGCCTTGCGGATCTGCTTCATGTGGGCCTCGTAACGAGTGTGCGCCTCGGCGTACTGGCGCTCCCACTCCTCACGCTGCTTGTCGAAGCCGTCCTGCCACTCCTGGGTCTCCGGGTCGAAGCCCTCGGGGTAGATGTAGTTGCCCTGGTCGTCGTACTCGGCGGCCATGCCGTACTGGGTCGGGTCGAACTCGGTGTCGACCGTGAAGCCCTCGTTGGCCTGCTTGAGCGACAGCGAGATGCGACGGCGGTCGAGGTCGATGTCGATGACCTTGACCATGACGTCGTCGCCGACCTGGACGACCTGCTCCGGGATCTCGACGTGGCGCTCGGCCAGCTCGGAGATGTGGACCAGGCCCTCGATGCCCTCGTCCACGCGGACGAACGCACCGAACGGAACCAGCTTCGTGACCTTGCCCGGCACGATCTGACCGATCGCGTGGGTGCGGGCGAACTGGCGCCACGGGTCTTCCTGCGTGGCCTTCAGCGACAGGGAGACGCGCTCGCGCTCCATGTCGACGTCGAGGACCTCGACGGTGACTTCCTGACCGACCTCGACGACCTCGGACGGGTGGTCGATGTGCTTCCAGGACAGCTCCGAGACGTGGACGAGACCGTCGACGCCACCCAGGTCCACGAAGGCACCGAAGTTGACGATCGAGGACACGACGCCCTTGCGGACCTGGCCCTTCTGCAGCTGGTTGAGGAACTCGCTGCGGACCTCGGACTGGGTCTGCTCGAGCCACGCGCGGCGGGACAGGACCACGTTGTTGCGGTTCTTGTCCAGCTCGATGATCTTCGCCTCGAGCTCACGGCCGACGTACGGCTGGAGGTCGCGGACGCGACGCATCTCGACGAGGGAGGCGGGGAGGAAGCCGCGGAGGCCGATGTCGAGGATGAGACCACCCTTGACGACCTCGATGACCGTGCCCTTGACGGGCTCGTCCTTCTCCTTGAGGGCCTCGATGGTGCCCCACGCGCGCTCGTACTGGGCGCGCTTCTTGGAGAGGATCAGGCGGCCTTCCTTGTCCTCCTTCTGGAGAACAAGCGCCTCGACCTCGTCACCGACCTTGACGACCTCGTTGGGGTCGACGTCGTGCTTGATCGACAGTTCGCGCGAGGGGATGACGCCCTCGGTCTTGTAGCCGATGTCGAGCAGGACCTCGTCCCGGTCGACCTTGACGATCGTGCCCTCAACGATGTCGCCGTCGTTGAAGTACTTGATCGTCTTGTCGATAGCTGCGAGGAAGTCCTCCTCCGTCCCGATGTCGTTGATCGCGACCTGCTTGGGCGCAGCGGCAACGGGGGCGGTGGTGGTGTCGGTGGACATTAGGTAGGTGGCTCCGGTACGGATTGGCATTGATGGCTGGTAGTGGTGCGCGCGCAGCGTCGCAGCGACCTGGAATCCCGCGGTTCTGGATCATGGGCAGCACTAACCCACTACGCACGCGATATCGTACGCGGCCGCCAGAGGCGCAAGCAAACCAGCCCCCACGTGAAGGAGCAGTGTGTCCAACCAGCACGCGAGCGCGGAACAAGCGCTCGGCACCGCAGGCATCGTCAAGCGCGGTGCGGACGCCGCGGAGTCGCGCGTGGCGAACCGGATCTGGTGGGACGCCGACGCCGACGACTACCACCGGACGCACGGCGACTTCCTCGGCGCGTCGGACTTCGTCTGGTGCCCGGAGGGCCTGCGCGAGGAGGACGCGCGCTTCCTCGGCGACGTCGCCGGCCGGCGCGTCCTCGAGGTCGGCTGCGGCAGCGCCCCGTGCGCGCGGTGGCTCAAGGACCACGAGGCCGAGGTCACCGCCTTCGACATCTCGGCGGGCATGCTGCGCCACGCCCGCGCGAACAACGCGGAGACCGGCATCGACGTCCCGCTCGTGCAGGCCAGCGCCGACCAGCTGCCGTTCAGGGACGGCTCCTTCGACGCCGCGTGCTCGGCGTTCGGCGCGGTGCCGTTCGTGGCGGACGTCCGGGAGGTCTTCGGCGAGGTCGCCCGCGTGCTCCGCCCCGGCTCCCCGTGGGTGTTCGCGGTGAATCACCCGATGCGGTGGATCTTTCCGGACGATCCGGGCCCGCTCGGCCTCACCGTCACGCAGTCGTACTTCGACCGCACCCCGTACGTGGAGGTCGACGAGGAGGGCCGGGCGACCTACGTCGAGCACCACCGCACGCTCGGCGACTACGTCCGCGCGCTCACCGACACCGGCTTCGTGCTCGAGGACCTGGTCGAGCCCGAATGGCCGAAGGGCCACACGCGCAACTGGGGCCAGTGGAGCCCCCTGCGCGGCAAGCTCTTCCCCGGCACCGCGATCTTCCGGACGCGCCTGACGTCGTAATCTCACCGGTCATGACCTCGGCACGCGCACTAGTGGCGGCCCAGTCAGCACACTTCGCTTCACTGGACCCGCTGCTCCCCCCTGCCGCCGAACCGCCGATGGACGGCCACGTCCTCACGGCGGCGCTGGCGGACGGCACGCGCGTCGCCGGGGTCGTCAGCCACCAGAGGTTCGAACCGCACTCGACGACGAGGCTCTGGTCGGCGGCAGAGGTGTGGGAGATGGTGCCGCTGGTCGGCGGCTCGCAGGGCATGGACGCGCTGCTCACCCGCTTGCGCCGGCACCTCGACGCGCAGGACGTCGGCGAGGACACCGCGTGCGTCGTGCACTGGCCGAGCCGTGACGTCAAAGCCGCGCGGGCGTTCCTCGACCACGGCCTGGTGCCCCTGTCGGTGCTCGCGGTCCGGCTCGGGACGCCCGACCGGCAGCTCTCCCGCACGCTGGCGATCCGCCGCGCGACCTCGAACGACCTGGAGACCGTGCTGCAGCTCTCGCTCGCGGAGCTGGAGTTCTCCTCCTACGTGGGCTCGACGGTCGTGCGTCCCGGCGCGGCGGCGGTGAAGCGCCGCGCGCTGGCGGAGCGGCTGGAGAAGGCGAGCCCCATCTGGCTCGCCGAACGCGACGGCATCGCGGTGGCGCTCGCCGAGTGCGCGATCGTGTCCTCCGAGCCCGGCTCGATGGCGGCCACGCGGCTGCCCCCGGGCCGCTGGGGGTACGTGAACTGCGTCTCGGTGCTGCCGGACGCCCGCGGCAGCGGCATCGGCCGGCAGCTGCTCGCCCACGCCCACCAGGAGCTGCACCGGATGGGCACGGTCGGCACGTACCTCTACTACAACCCGCCGAACCCCCTGAGCAGCGTCTTCTGGCCGCGCCAGGGCTACCGGCCGTTGTGGACCGTCTGGGAAGTACGCCCCGCTTCCGCCCTCAGGTGACCTATGTCCGAGTTGCCACGCGAACAGGTCTGCGGGAGAATTTGTACTGACCGGTCAGTTTAAAGGAAGGTGGAGGCCGTGGAGATCCAGGCGCGACGCGCAGGCGTCAACGGGGGTCATGGTCCCCTGCTCCGGCCGACCTCGCTGACCGTGAAGCCCGGCGAGCTGACGCTGGTCGCGGGTGAGCCCGGCGCCGGGCACACCGCGCTCGCGCTCGTGCTCTCCGGCCGCATGAAGCCCTCGACCGGCACCGTGTCACCCGACGCCAGGAAGCTGCGCAAGCAGGTCGTGCTGGTCGACGCACCCGAGGTGAACGAGCCGGAGGAGTCGCTGAGCCTCGCGGCCGTCGTCGGTGAGGAGCTCGCCATGAACGGCATGCCGTCGAGCAAGAAGGCGGTGCACGACTGGTTGGTCGAGCACGCCGCCGATGAGCACGCGACCAAGCGCTTCGAGCACGTTCCGGCGCGGACGCGGTGCGCGGTGATGCTCGACCTGGCCGCCGCGCGTCCCGGCGTGACGACGCTCGTCCTCGACTGCCCGGACCGCTACCACCCCGACCCGCGCGAGTGGTTCGCCCTGGCGCACGACCACGTGAGCCCCGAACGGGCGGTCGTCGTCCTGTGCTCGAACTCCTCGGCCGGCATCCTCGACCTCCCGCACGCGCGCCTTGGTGAGGACAACGACACCAAGATGGAGATCACCGCATGAGCGCCCTTCGCATGGCCTTCAACGAGCTGCGCCGGATCACCTCCGGCAAGCTCCCCAAGCTCGCCGTCCTGGCCCTGGCCCTCGTGCCCCTGCTGTACGCGTCGCTCTACCTGTACGCCAACAAGGACCCGTACGCGAACCTCGACCACGTGCCCGCCGCGCTCGTCGTCAAGGACAAGGGCGCCAAGGACCTCAACGCGGGCAAGGACGTCGCCGACGAGCTGCTGAACGGCGAGAAGTTCGACTGGCAGGTGGTCGACGACGCCGACGAGGGCGTGCGCAAGGGCAGGTACGTCTTCGCGCTGACCCTGCCGGAGGACTTCTCCGAGGCGCTCACGTCCGCGGAGCAGCAGAAGCCCCGTCAGGGCGTGCTGACCCTGACGACCAACGACGCCAACAACTACCTCGGCTCCACGATCGCGAACCAGGTGGTGAGCGAGGTCCGCAGGGCCATCACGGCGAAGGTCTCCACCGAGGCCGCCGACAGGTTCCTGCTCGGGTTCTCCACGATCCGCGAGGAGACCACCAAGGCCGCGGACGGCGCCCGGCAGCTCGCGGACGGCAGTGCCACGGTGCGCGACAGGATCGGCGAGCTCGACAGCGGCGTCCAGCAGCTGGCGAGCGGCGCCGCGCAGCTCCGCGACGGCACGCACGAGCTGCGCACGCAGACCGCACAGCTGCCCGGCGGCGCGAAGAAGGTCGCCGACGGAGCGCGCCGGGTCGCGGACGGCAACGAGACCGCCGCCCGCTCGGCGGAGGAGTACGCGGCGAAGGCCCAGGCCCTGGTCGGCGTGCTCGACCAGGCCGACGGCGACATCGCGACCCGCCTGCGCTCCCTGGGCTTCGCCGAGGAGCAGGTGCAGAACGTGCTGACCACGCTCGGCCAGGTTCGCAAGCCCGTCGACGACGCCAACGGCAAGGTGCAGGGCGCGGCGGGCGACCTGCGCAAGCTCGCGAACGGCGCGGACCAGGTGGCCGACGGCGCCGAGCAGCTCTCGGAGAAGATGCCCGCCCTGACCGCTGGCATCGCCAAGCTCGACGACGGCGCCACGACGCTGCGCGACGGCCTGCAGAAGGCGGCCACAGGCACACCGCAGCTGCGTGACGGCGCGGCCAAGGTCGCCGACGGCTCCGCGCAGCTGCGCGACGGCCTCACCGGCGGCGTCGACAAGATCCCGAACGCCGACGACCCGACCCGTGCCGCGATCGCGCAGGCCATCGGCGATCCGGTGGCGGTGCGCGGCCTGTCCCAGACGAAGGCCGCCACGTACGGCGCGGGCCTGGCGCCGTTCTTCCTCGGCCTCGCGACGTGGATCGGCGCGTTCGTGCTGTTCCTGCTGCTGCGTCCGCTCTCACGCCGTGCGCTCGCCGCGGGTCAGTCGGCGCTCAGGGTCGCGTTGGGCGGCTGGCTGCCCGGTGCGTTGCTCGGCGTCGTGCAGGTGCTCGTGATGTTCTCGGTCGTTCGGTTCGTGGTCGACATCGAGCCGTCGAACCCCCTCGGCACGTTCGGCTTCCTCGTGCTCATGTCGCTCACGTTCGTGGCGATCCTGCACGCCCTGAACGCCGCGTTCGGTGCCGTGGGCAAGTTCCTCGGCCTGATCCTGCTGATCCTGCAGCTGGTCAGCGCGGGCGGCACGTTCCCGTGGCAGACGATCCCGGTGCCGCTGTACCCGCTGCACTACGGCCTGCCGATGGGGTACGCGGTCGACGGTCTGCGCCACCTCATGTACGGCGGTGACCTGAGCAGCGTCGGCCGGGACGCGCTGATCCTTCTCGCCTGGCTGGTCGGGGCCCTAGCCTTGACGTCCGTGGCGGCCTACAAGCAGCGCGTGTGGACAGCGTCCAAGCTGAAGCCGGAGCTCGTGCTGTGAGCGCCCGGACGACGGCGACCAAGCAGAAGCTCTTCGACGCGGCGTTGAAGCTCGTCGGCGAACGGGGCGCGGCCTCGGTGACGGTCGACGAGATCGCCGCGGAGGCGGGTGTCGCCAAGGGCACGATCTACTACAACTTCGCCTCCAAGGACGCCCTGGTCGAAGCCCTGCTGCGCCACGGCGTCGAGATCCTCGCGGGCAGGCTGCGCTCGGCCGAGGGCTCCGAGGACTCGCTGGAGGCCCTGGTCGACGAGATGCTCGGCTTCTGGGCCGAGTACCCGGCGTTCGGCCAGTTGCTCGTCTCGGAGCTGTGGCGCACGCCCGGCCAATGGCACGGCACTCTCTCGTTGCTGCGCGACGACATCGTGTCGATCGTGCGCGGTCAGATGAAGCGCCTGTCCGACGCCGGTCGCCTGCCCGAGGGGGTCGAGGTCGGCACGGCCTCGGCGGCGTTGTTCGGCACGCTGCTCGTGATCGCGCTGGACTGGCAGGTCTTCCAGCCGGAGCGGTCGCGGGCGGAGGTGCGCGAGTCGGTCATGCTGCTGGTGCGGGGAATGCGTTCGGCGCGCTGAAGCCCGACCGGGATCCGGAAGGCGTGGCTCAGCGGGCGTCCTCGTAGTGCAGCGAGGGGGGCCGTCCCTCCAACGCCCGTTCCACGGCTTCCAGCACGGCACGGCTCGTGCGGCGGGTGGCGTCGTGGGCGAAGTGGCCGAGCAGCACCTGCTGGGTCGGGTTCGGCAGCACCGGGTCCGGCACCGGCGCGCACGTGTGCACCTCCACCACCGGTGCGCCCTCAGCGAGAAGGCGGTGCACGGCGGTGAGCACTCCTGTGCGGTAGCTGGCGTGTACCCACGCCACCAGCAGGTTCACGAGGTGGCCGTCGAGCTCGTACTCGACCTCCGACGCGAGCGCCCCGGGGTCGGCCCAGTCGGCTCGCACCCAGGTCGGGCGGTGTCCGCGCGAGATCGACGCGCGCGCTGCCCTGCCCGGGCCGTCATCGGCCGCCAGCGGCTGGGTCCGCGACGGCAGCACGACCCGCCAACCGCGTGTCACGAGCTGTTGCGCGCAGCCGGCCAGCATGCCGGTTCCGCTGAGCACCAGAGCCGTTCTCACCGGGCACGCTCCTCCCCGACCGAGGCCAGCGGCCCGGTCAGCCACCGCTCCACCTGCGCCTGCCCGCGCAGCCGCACGACCACCACGTCGTCGACCAGGGCGAGCACCCTGGTCCTGCTGCGCCGGTAGGTCCGCGGGCCCCACCGCAGGATGTGCTCGGAGTCGGTGAACACCGACCACAACGACGGTTCCTGGTTACCGTTCCACAACTCCACCCCGCCCGCGCGCCGTCTGATCGTGCGAACGACGAGACGTCCCACGACTACCGGGAACGGGTGGTCCAGCCACACCAGCGTGTCCGCGCGGGCGAGCAGCTCGGGGCGCACCTCGTTGTACTGGAACTCGGTGACCCAGGCGTCCTGGCGGGCGAACGCCGCCACGTCGGCGCGGAACTCGGGGCGGGGCGTCCACCGCGGCCCCCAGTAGAGGCTGTCCAGCTCGACCCG
Organism: Lentzea jiangxiensis; assembly: GCF_900104175.1. Lineage (GTDB taxonomy): Bacteria > Actinomycetota > Actinomycetes > Mycobacteriales > Pseudonocardiaceae > Lentzea > Lentzea jiangxiensis. Next base: position 1,479,412 of record NZ_FNIX01000001.1, on the reverse strand, counting down.
GCGCAGGCCGTGCTGTCGTGCGATGCGCTGGCAGAGCGTCGACTTGCCCGCTCCGGCGTTGCCGGCGACGAGAACGCGCCGGGGCACGTGCGGCAGCGGATCAGCTGGTCCGAGCAACGGCATCGGGCCAGGCTAGGGGAAACGCGACGAGCACACACGAACGCGGGGCCCCGGGAAGATCCCGGGGCCCCGCGTTCGTGAAAGACGACGTCAGAGAGCGGTGACGTTCGTCGCCTGCGGGCCCTTCTGGCCCTGCGTGACGTCGAACGAGACCTTCTGGTTCTCTTCGAGGCTGCGGTAGCCGCCACCGTTGAGGGCCGAGTAGTGGACGAAGACGTCAGCGCCGCCGTCCTCGGGGGCGATGAAGCCGAAGCCCTTTTCGGCGTTGAACCACTTGACGGTGCCGTTAGCCATGTACTGCTTCTCCTTGATTACTGACGAGCGAGCCGCACTGTGCGACCACTCAGTGGTTGGTCATGAGCCGACTGCCCCAACCGTGAAGAAGGAGAAGCGCTCGCAACTGAAGTTTGGCGAGCGTGCAGAACACGAACACAAAACCGCAACCACCAGAGAACACTACCTGAAGTCACGGGCGTTGGCGAATGGGCACCGCGAACCGCTGCTGCATGGCCGAGATCCGGAAGACGACGAAGCACGCGAGGCCCGCCGCCCCGAGCGCGCACAGGGTGGACAACGTCGAGAACACCACGTATACGCGGGTGTCGAGCAGCAACGACTCGAGCACGTCGCACAGGACCATCGTGAGGAACGCGTACTGCCACGGTTTGATCAGCGGACTCGCCACGCGCTCGGCGAACGGCACCTCGCGCTGGTCAGGGTCGCTCGCCTTCCACACCTGGGACACCATCCGCACGCCGTGCAGCGCGATCGCCTCGGCGTTGTGCGTGGCGTTGCGGTACCACACGACGAACGCCACGGCAGCGGGGAGGAGCAGCACGATCGCGAGGAAGCTCCACGACGGCGAGCCGCCCTGCCAGTCGTTGACCGTGCCCCACACGGACGCGGCGGCGACGAGTGTGATGAGCCCCACACTGACGTAGCCGGAGACCCGGACGTCCCTGAGGTCGATGTAGGTGTCCAACGCCACTCTCCCGAACACGGCGGACCTCGCGGGAGACTACCGCCCGAACCGGCAGCCGAGCTCCGCGAAGGTGGCGACCTTCTCGGCCGCCCGCACGACGACCTCGTCGATGCCGTCGAGCACCACCCGGTCACCCACCCGGCGGGCGGGCAGCAGCGGCACGTCGGCCTTGCCGCACTGCTCCACGACCGACGTGAACGCCCGCGCGGCGGCGAGCGGCGCGACGAGGGGCTCGCCCGACTGGCGGTGCCGGATGAGGTTCTCGAGCAGGTCCGCGGGCGGCGCCACGGCCATGCGGTGGTCGTTGACCGTGAGCCGGTCGTCGTCGTACCACCACACGGCCTGCCCGAGCGATCCGTGCACGAGGACGACCGGCGGTAACGACGTCGTGGCGCACAACGTCGTGGCGACCACGACCGGCGGCGCACCGTCCGACGTCACGCGGACACAGGCCGTGTCGTCCGCCGTGATCGTGTCGCGGCAGCGGTACAGCTCCAGCTCGACGGTGATGTCGGTCCGTTCCTCGACATCGGCGAGAAGCAACGCGTTCTGCAGTGCGTGCGCGAACGGGTTCACGAGCGTCCCGTCCTCGCCCTGCCGCCCGGCCCACTCGGCCCGTTCGTAATAGGAGTCCGTGCGCACCCAACGGCCGGCGGCGCCGATGCCCGAGATGTCGCCCAACGCACCGGAACCGATCAACGAGCAGAGGCGGCGGTACGAACCCGTGCCCTGAGTCTGGAACCCGACCTGGCACACGAGCCCGCGGTCGTGGGCGGCGGCGGAGATCTCGTCGAAGTCGGCCACCGACAGCACCGCGGGCTTCTCGACGAGCACGTCGCAGCCGAGCCCGAAGGCCTCCAGGACCAGGTCGCGGCGCGTCGCGGGCGGCGAGGAGACCACCACGACCTCCGGGTGCAGCTCCGCGGCGAGCGACGGCAGGTCGGGGTAGGACGGCACCGGCACGTCGACGTCCGCCACGTCCACGACGCCGACGAACGTGGCGACCCCGTCGTGGCCGAGCCTCAGCAGGTTCTCGACGTGCCGCGCCCCATGCCCCCGAGCACCGACCAGCGCAACACGCATCGTCATCACCCTTCTCGGGCCCGCCGCGATCACCCGCTGGCCAGCATCGGCCGAGGTGCTGCGAAATTCAATGCGCGGCGCCGACCAAGACACGCTTGCGACAGCATCAGGACACCAACGGCGGCACCGTCACGGCCGCCGGAGGTCCAGCAGGTCGGCGACCCGGACCGGCCCGCCGGTGGTGAAGCTGCGGTTGGCGGCGAACCCGGTCAGCAGCGACAGGGCGCCGTCGTGGTGCGTCGCCCGGCGTCCGAGCGGGTCCTGCTGCCCGGCCGGTCCGTACAGCGCGTCGACCATCCGCCGGTCGGCACCGCCGTGGCCCTCCCGGTCGTACTCCAGCGGGATCTCCTCCCGCTCCTCGAACAGCCGCTGCACGGAGAGCTTCGCCCAGCCCTGCTCCGGACCTGCGCCGACGCCGTGCACGGACGGGTTCTGGCCCGACACCCAGGAGTTCTCGACCACCTCCAGTTCGAGGCGTCCCCTGCTGCCGTTGACCATCAGCCGGTAGCCCTCCCACGGCGAGTAGGCCGTGAGGTGGTACGTCAGGGTCGCGCCGCTCGCGTACCGGACGAGCACGGACACGTCGTCCTCAATGGACACACCGGGGTCGAACGGGTTGCGGTCGCGGCGGTAGCCGTCCTCGTGGCACGCGTCGAGGTAGAGCCTCCGCAGCCAGTCGTCCCGCGTCAGGTCGACCGCGAACCGGTCGTCGTCGGTGTAGCCGTGGCGTTCGCCGTTCTCGTGGCCGTAGAAGAACAACCGGCCCTGCGCGTACACGGTGTCGGGCACCGAACCGACCCACCAGTTGAGCAGGTCGAAGTGGTGGGTGGACTTGTGCACCACGAGTCCGCCGGAGTTGGCCTTGTCGCGGTGCCAGCGGCGGAAGTAGTCGGCGCCGTGCCGGGTGTCGAGCAACCATTCGAAGTGCACGGACCCGATCTCGCCGACAGCACCGTCTGCGAGCAGCGCGCGCACCTTCTCGTGGATCGGGTTGTAGCGGTAGTTGAACGTGACGGTGACGTTGCCGTCGTTGCGGCGCACGGCGTCGAGGACCCTGCGGGCCGACGGCACGTCCGTCGTCATGGGTTTCTCGGTCACGACGTCCCGGCCGGCGTCGAGCGCTGCGACGACGTACCTGTCGTGGAACCGGTCGACAGTGGTCACCACGACCACGTCGACCCGTTGCTCGTCGAGCATCTCCAGGAAGTCCGCGGCGTCGTAGGCGGGAACCGGGCCGAGGCCGAGCTCGGCCAGCCGCTCGTTGTGGACGTTCATCCGGGTGCGGTTCACGTCGGCGAACGCGACGAGTTCGCACGTGTCCGCGTGCTCGACCGCGATGGCGTGCACGTGCCGCTCCGCGCGTGAACCCGTACCGACCACCGCATAGCGCCTGCGTGCCATCCGCGACCCCCTGAAAACGTTTTTTCCACGCTACGGCACAGGCAGGATGGGGTCATGCCGACTCCTGTGGTGCTCGACTGCGACCCCGGCCACGACGACGCGATCGCGATCCTGCTGGCGGCGGGATCGCCCGAGATCGACCTGCGCGCGATCACGACCGTCGCGGCGAACCAGACACTGGGCAAGGTCACGCTGAACGCCCAGCGGATCTGTTCCGCGGCCGGGATCTCGGTGCCGATCGCGAAGGGGTGCGCGAAACCGCTGGTGCGGCCGTTGCACGTCGCCGAGGACATCCACGGCGAGTCCGGTATGGACGGACCCGCGTTCGGTGCTCTGTCCGTTGGTGTGGTGGAGCACCACGCGATCGACGTGATGCACGCGAACATGCCGGCGACGCTGGTGGCGACCGGCGCGCTGACCAACGTGGCGATGTACCTGCAGCGGTACGGCACCTCAGCGGTGCGCGAGATCGTCCTGATGGGCGGGTCGACCGAACGCGGCAACACGACGCCGTACGCGGAGTTCAACATCCACGTGGACCCGGAGGCCGCCGCGATCGTGTTCGGCAGCGGCGTGCCGGTCACCATGGTCGGGTTGAACGTGACGCACCAGGCACTGGTGACCCCGGAAGTGGTGGCGCGGTTGAACGCCCTGGGGTCGCTCGGGCGGATCTGCGGCGAGCTGATGACGTTCTTCGCGGCGACCTACCGCGAGGTGTTCGGGTTCGAGGCGCCACCGCTGCACGACCCGGTCGCGGTCGCGCGGGTGATCGACCCGTCCCTGGTGACGTGCGTGGACGCGTTCGTGGGCATCGAGACGATCGGGACGTTCACGCGTGGCGCGACCGTGGTCGACCTGCACGGTAGAACGCGAGAACCGCCCAACGCCCGTGTGGCCGTGGGCCTGGACGTCGAGCGGTTCTTCGAGGTCGTGATCGAGGCGGTGAAGGCGCTCAGCTGATGCCGCGGTCGCTGAGCAGCGCCCACTGGCTCCAGCCGGCCTTCTCCTTGTGGAAGCGGCGGACCAGCTTGCCGTCCTCGGTGCGGGCGAAGACCTCGACGGTCTTCGTCTGCGCGTGGTACATCGCGCTCGGCGCCTCGGCGACCTTGGCGGTGCCGAGTCGCGCCCACGTGGTCCAGCCCTTGTCGGCCGCGCGGGAGTGCTCGACGAAGCCGCCCTCGCCGAGCTGCACGACGTCGATGGAGCCGGTCGTCGAGTTGTAGACCGCCGACGGGGCGCCGGTGCCCTTGCCGCCGAGCGAGGTCCAGACGCCCGCCGCGTACTGCTCGACGCTGCCGGACTCGGTGCGCACGAAGACCTGGTCGACGGCGACGCTGGGGTCGCTCACGATCTTCTTGTCGCCCTGGTCCCGCCAGGTCGTGCCGTCCCACTTGACGAGCTTGTCGTCGGAGGAGCGCGCGTAGACGTCGTTCTCGGCGACGACCGGGGTGCCCTGGATCTTGCGGTCGCCGACCTGCGCCCACTTGTCCGTGAAGCGCAGCAGCGAGCCGTCCACGCCGCGGGCCAAGACCTCGACGGCCTTCGTCCGGTCGTTCCACTGCAGGGCCGGGTCGCCCGCGACGACCGTGTCGCCGAGCGCGGCCCAGCGTCCGTCGACGCGGCGGTAGATCCGGTCGTCGGTGCCGCGCGCGAACACCTCGACGATCTTCGTCTGCGGGTTCATCAGCGCGACCGGGTCGCCCGCGAAGTGCTCGGAGCCGAGCTGCTGCCACCCGTTCCAGCGGCTGGTCTTGTGGAAGTTCGTGATGACCGCGCCGTCCGCGTCACGGGCGAAGACCTCGAGCTGCTGCTGGCCGGTGTTCGAGATCTGCGGGCCGGAGCTGACGACGAGCTTGTCCGTCACCGGCGTCTCGCTGCCGGAGCCGGCGCCGCCGGCCTCGACGATGTTGTTGTAGCGCAGCGGCACGTACTGACGGGCCGTGCTCGCGCTCCACACGCGCTGAACGGTCCGGCTGCCGTCCGGCCCGGCCTGCTCGCGGACGATCGGCCGCGTCTTGGCCGCGTCGGCCCAGCCGATGAACAGCGCGACGTGGCTCTCGCGGTCGTTGAGCGCGTCGCCGGGACGGAGGTCCTCCCAGTCGATGCGGTGCGCGACCTGCTCGAGGATGTGCGTGGTGTAGGAGATGCGCAGGCCCCAGGCCATCGAGACGAAGCCGGAGCAGTCGGTGCGGTAGGCGCCGTACCTGTTGCCGAAGCAGTCGGCCTGGCTGTACGGGACGCGCGCGCTGATCCACGTGCGCGAGCGCGCCAGGACCTCGCTGCGCGTGATCTTGGAGTTGGCTTCGTACGTCCCGCAGATCACGCCACCCTCGGCGGCGACAGCGACGTCGGGCATGGCCAGCGTCGACCCGAACGTGATGGCCGCCGCGGCTACCGCCAACATCCCCCACCGTTTCATGCCGGTCACGGTAGCAAGGCGATGTGAAGTTTTGGTCCGGTCGAACGTTCCTCGTTCCTGTGGATTTTCACCGTTGGCGTGGACTAGCACGGCTCTTCCAGAACGCTCAGGTAGCGGCGCGGGACGTAGAGTTCCGCGCCCGTCCCGTAGGGATAGGTCAGCGCGCGCAACCGAGTGCGGTGACCACCGGCCTGTTCGTACGCCCAGTACGTCCCCGGCTCCGCCGCCCACGCGGCGAAGATCACGACGTGCCGCGTGAGGTTCGTGCCCTCCGCGCGGATGACCACGTCCCCCGCCCGCAGCTCCCGGAGCGAGATCAGGCTGCTCACGCCCGCGAGCCCAGGCGTGTCCAGGCCGCCGTGGCGGTGCCCGGGCCTGCCGGGCAGCGCCCACGCCATCGAGACGAAGCCGGAGCAGTCGGCGCGGTAGAGGCCGTGCTCGTTGCGGTGGAACGAGGTCTGGCTGTACGGGACCGAGTCGCGCACCCACGAGCAGGCGCGCTCCACGATCTCGGGACGGGTGATCAGGCGGCCGGTGGCACGAGCGGTGGTCACGCGGCCATGCTCCGGCCGTCGTCTCTAAGTTCTCTGCAAGCTGTCCACAAGGTCGGCGTCCGAGATCTCGGCGAGGGCCCAGGCGAGCGGGTAGCTCAGCTCGACGGCGTCGTCCTCCCTGGTCAGCCGCACGCCGGGCAGCACCTTGCGCACGAGCGCGAGCATCGCGTGGTTGTCCGGGAGCACGGTGCCGCGCAGCTCCGCGACGCCCAGCCGGGCCGCGACCGAGGTCAGCTCCTCCAGCAACCGGCGACCCACACCGCGGCGTTGCCAGAGGTCGACCACGGCGACCGCGATCTCCGCCCCGCAGCCGCCGGTCTTGATCACCCTCGCGATGCCGACCGGGTCACCGCCGATGCGGGCGCACACGGCCGCGTGCCGTTCCCCGTCCACGTCGGTCAGCACGCGGCGGGCCGAGGCCGTCAGCCGCGGCGTCGGTGAGTGGAAGCGCAGGTAGCGGCTTCGGGCGGAGAGTCCCGCGAACACCGCGTCGACAGCTTCCGGCGCGGTGTCGCGGTTGAGCTCGGTGACGCGCATGAGGATCGACCCCTCTGAGTTCGGAATCCGAACTGTAGCTGAGTTCGAAAATCGAACGCAAGGGATATCCTGGTGTCATGCCGTACTCGAGTTTCGCGAGCATGCCCTGCACGCTGAGCCGCCCCGCGGCGCTGCTGGGCGAGCGCTGGACGCTGCTGCTGCTCCGCCAGATCTTCCTGGGCACCCGCCGCTTCGAGGACTTCCAGGCCACCATGGACATCTCGCGCAGCGTCCTGACCGACCGGCTGAACGTGCTGCTGCAGGAGAACGTGCTCAAGCGCGTGCCGTACCACGAGGACGGCCGCACGCGGCACGAGTACCGGCTCACCGAGAAGGGCCGCGACCTCTACCCGGTGCTGATGGCGCTGCGGACGTGGGGCGAGAAGTGGATGGCCCCGGACGAGGAGGAGTCGTTCCACCTGCACCACCGCGACTGCGGGGGCGGCGTGCGCGCGAAGGTCGAGTGCACCGGGTGCGGCGTGGAGCTGACCGCGCGTGACGTGCAGGTGACAGCCAGGGAGTGAACTCGTGCGGGTTCCGGCCGGATAGCCCTTCGCACCGGCGCCCGTGCCGCTGTCCAATGGACGGCATGGATCGTCGTGACTTCCTCGTCGGGGCCGGGCTGCTCGCCGTCGCGCCGACCGCGTCGTCGGCCGCGCGGGGAGTGGACTGGGCCGCGGTGCGCCGCGAGTTCCGGCTCGACCCGGCGCTCGTGAACCTCGGGCTCTTCTACCTCGCGTCGAACCCGCGGGAGGTGCGGGACGCCGTCGACGACTTCCGGCGCCGGCTCGACGCCAACTCGCACGACCTGATGCTCAGGCAGGCGCAGGAGGTCGCGGCCGCCCTCGGGGAGTACGTCGGCGGCTCGGCGGACGACATCGCGTTCGTGCCGAACACGACCATGGGGCTCTCGATCGTCTACGGCGGCCTGAAGCTGCGCGCGGACCAGGAGGTGCTGCTCAGCGACCAGGACCACACGTGGCACCAGCAGGCCGCACGGCTGGCGGCGGGACGCGTCGGGGCGAAGGTCAGGGTCGGCACCCTCTACGAGAGCTCCGCGAAGGTCACCGAGGACGAGGTCGCGACACGGCTGCGGAACTCGATCACGCCGCGAACCCGTGCCGTGGGCGTCACGTGGGTGCAGTCGAGCACGGGCGTGAAGATGCCGGTGCGGGCGTGCGCGCAAGTCGTCACCGAGGCCAACAAGGGCCGGGCAGCGGAGGACCGCTGCCTTCTCGTCGTCGACGGTGTGCACGGCCTGGCAGCGGTCGACGACGACGCGGCACGCCTCGGAGCCGACGTGTTCGTGGCGGGCACGCACAAGTGGCTGTTCGGGCCGCGCGGCACCGGCATGGTGTGGGTGAACCCCGAGGTGCGCGACCAGATCACGCCGCTGCTGCCGAGCCTGAGCGACCGCAGCGAGACGGCGTTGCTCGGACCAGGTGGCTTCCACGCGTTCGAGCACCAGTACGCGGTGCAGGCGGCGGTGCGGTTCCACCAGCGGCTCGGCCGTGAGCGGGTGGCGGCCCGCATCGCCGAGCTGGCCGGCCGGTTCTCCGCCGGCCTGGCCGAGATCCCCGGCGTCGTCGTCCACACCCCGCGCGACCCGGCGGTCTCCGCGGGCCTCGTGTGCTTCGACGTCCCCGGCCACACCGGGACCGAGCTCGTGGAACACCTGGCGCGCAAGCAGATCCAGATCACCACCGCGGCCTACCGGATCCCGTACGCGCGGATCGGCACGTCGATCCTCAACACCCCGGAGGAGCTCGACAGGACACTGCGCGAGATCAGGGCGCGGGTGCGCTGATCCGGGGCAGCTCGGCCGTCCCGGGCGGCTCCAGCCGCACGCTGGTGTTCTCCACGATCACCTTCTGCTCGTCCCACGCCCGGTGCGCCGCCCACCCGCCGCCCAGGACGAGGGCGAGCAGCCCCGCCGCGATGAACGGCGTGGTCGGCAGGCCGCGCTGGCGCTCCTCCTCGCGGCGAGGCGCGGGCACCTCGGCGGCGTGCCCGTCCGCGGGTTCGGGTTCGAGCCGCCGGGCTTCCAGGTGCGCGCCCATCGCCGCAGCGCCGTCCGGCGCCCTCATCACCGGGATGCCCAGCCGTTCGCTGATCTCCCTCGTCACCAGCGGGATCCGCGACGAGCCGCCGACGAGCAGGACGACGTCCGGCAGGCCCGGCCCCGCGCTCGCCGCCACGCGTTCGAGCGCGTCGACCACCATCTCGACCGACGGCCGGATGACCGCCTCGAACTCCAGCCGGCTGAGCCGCACCTCGCACACCTCGCCGTGCGCGACGTAGGGGATCCGGACCTCCGGGTAGCTGCCGAGCAGCTCCTTCGCCTCGACGCAGCTGCGCACGAGCTCCATGCTGTGCGTGCCGATCTTCGCGATGACGTGCTCCGCCACCAGCTCGTCGAGCCCGAAGCCGCCGACCTCCACCCGTTCCGGCTGCCCGGCCAGCAACACCACGCCCTGCTTGCGCAACACCGTGATGTCACACCCGGTGGCACCGAAGTCGAACACCGCCACGGTGCTGTGCTCAGGCATCCGCACGTCGGCGTCGAACGCGATGGCGGCGGCGTGCGGCGCCGGCACGAACAACACGTCCGCGCGCCCCTCGTCGATCAGGTCGCGCCGGAGCTGTTCGAGGTGTTCGTGCGGCCAGCACAGCGGATGCGTCAGCGCGACACGGCTCGGCGGCTCCCCGTACCGCTGCGCGAGGCCGTCGAGGACGTGCGCGATCTCCCTGGCAGGCGCCTGCTGACGCCTGCTGCCGGTCGTGACGCCACGGGTGGTGGCGACGGTGGTGCTTGCGGATCCGAGATCGAGCCCAACCTGGTAGGACATTGCGGGTCACCCCTCACTGCGGACACCCACAACACGTACGTCTCACATGGCGCGGTTCATTTCCTTCTTGGTGCGGTCACAACGCCATGAGGCGTTCGGCGGCCACTGCCGCACCGTCGCCGCGGATCCGCGCGGCCGCAGGACTGGTCGCACACGTGCGGCAGCACGGCCTGCGGTGTTCCGACCGCCGCGGCCGTCGTGGTGGTGCCGGCACCGTGGTGCACGACTGCGGCGCCCCGGCGGAACAGCGCCTGCTGGTCGACCTCGTCGATCGCGATGCAGTCCGGGACATCGTGGGAGCCGGAGGTCTCCCCAGTCTCGTTGCAGGGCAACACGTTCGCGTGCGACCGCGACTGGCGTCACCCGCCCGCGCAGGGTCGAGCCGACCGGTGTGAACGCTGCCGATCACGAGGCCCTGGAAGCACCTCCTCGAGCCACAGCCCGCCACCCCTGACCGGGATGACGGGCTGTCGCTTCCGCGGCTAGTGGGCGGCGTCGTCCCAGGAGCGGCCCACGCCGACCGAGACCTCGAGCGGGACCCGCAGCTGGTAGGCGTTGCCCATTTGGTCGCGCACGAGGGCCTCGACGGCCTCGCGCTCGCCCTCGGCGACCTCCAGCACCAGTTCGTCGTGGACCTGCAGGAGCATCCGCGAGCGCAGGCCCGAGGACTCCAGTGCTCGGTAGACGCCCAGCATGGCCACCTTGATGATGTCGGCGGCGCTGCCCTGGATCGGCGCGTTGAGGGCCATGCGCTCGGCCATCTCGCGGCGCTGGCGGTTGTCCGACGTCAGGTCCGGCAGGTAGCGGCGGCGGCCGAGGACGGTCTCGGTGTAGCCGTCCTTGCGGGCCTTCTCGACGATCTCGTTGAGGTAGTCGCGCACTCCGCCGAAGCGGGCGAAGTACGCCTCCATCTGCTCGCGGGCCTCTTCGGTCGGGATGTGCAGCTGCTGCGACAGGCCGAACACCGACAGGCCGTACGCGAGGCCGTACGACATCGCCTTGATGCGGCGGCGCATCTCACCCGTCACCTCGGAGGTGGGGATGGCGAACGCCTGCGAGGCCACGTACGTGTGCAGGTCCTCGCCGCTGTTGAACGCCGCGATGAGGCCCTCGTCGGCGGACAGCGTGGCCATGATCCGCATCTCGATCTGGCTGTAGTCCGCGGTCATCAGCTCCGCGTAGCCCTCGCCGACGACGAACGCCTGCCGGATGCGGCGGCCCTCGTCCGTGCGGATCGGGATGTTCTGCAGGTTCGGGTCCGTCGAGGACAGCCGGCCCGTCGCGGCGATCGTCTGGTGGAACGTCGTGTGGATGCGGCCGTCGTCCGCCACCGACTTCAACAGTCCGTCCACAGTGGACTTGAGCCTCGTGACGTCGCGGTGCGAGAGCAGGTGCTGCAGGAACGGGTGCTCGGTCTGCTCGAACAGGTTCTGCAGCGCGTCCGCGTCCGTGGTGTAGCCGGTCTTCGTCTTCTTCGTCTTCGGCATGTTCAGCTCGTCGAAGAGGACCGTCTGCAGCTGCTTCGGGCTGCCGAGGTTGATCTCCTTGCCGATCACCGAGTACGCGTCCTGGGCCGCCTGCTTCACGCCCGCGGCGAAGTGCGCCTCCAGCTCGGAGAGGTGCTCGACGTCGATCGCGATGCCGACCGCCTCCACCTCGTCGAGCACGTTCATGAGCGGCAGCTCGAGGGTCGCGAGCAGGTCGGTGCCGCCGATCGCGACCAGTTCCTCGTCGAGGCGGTCCGCGAGCTCGGCGACGGCACGCGCGCGCAGGATCGTGCTGGTCGCGAGCTTCTGCGCCTCCTCGGACTCGTCGGAGAGCAGCGACAGCTGGCCGTCGCCGGACTCCTCCGCGCGCAGCTCGCGCTTGAGGTAGCGCAGCGCCAGGTCGTCGAGCGCGAACGAGCGCTGGCCGGGACGCACCAGGTAGGCGGCCAGCGCCGTGTCCGACGTCAGGCCGCGCAGCTTCCACCCGCGGGCGCGCACGCGGCGCAACGGCAGCTTCAGGTCGTGGCCCGCCTTCGCCACGCCCTCGTCGGCCAGCCACGCGGCGAGCGCCTGCTCGTCGGCCTCGTTCAGCTGCGTGACGTCGACGTAGCCACCCTCACCGGTGGCCGTGCACAGCGCGACGCCCTCCAGTTCGGTCGTGATGCGCAGGGCGACGCCCACCCGGGTCCTGCTCGCGTTCTCGCCGAGCCACGCCTCGAGCGTGCCGGCGGGGATGGCACCGCCGGAGACCTCGAAGCCCTCCTCGGCCTCGGGCTCCGCCGTCGTCAGGGTCTGGAAGAGACGGTCGCGCAGGACGCGGAACTCCAGCTCGTCGAACAGCGCGTGCACGGCGTCGCGGTCCCACTGCTGCACCTCGAGGCCGTCGATCGTGTACGGCAGCTCGACGTCCTTGACCAGCTCGGTGAGCTGGCGGTTCATGATGATGTTCGCCAGGTTGCCGCGCAGCGCCTCGCCGACCTTGCCCGGCACCTCGTCGACGCGGTCGACGAGCTCGTTGAGACCGCCGAACTGGTTGAGCAGCTTGATGATCGTCTTCGGGCCGACGCCCGGCGTGTTCGGCAGGTTGTCCGACGAGTCGCCGCGCACCGCCGCGTAGTCCGCGTACTGGTCGGGGCGCACACCGTGCTTCTCCTCGACGTACGCGGGCGTGAACCGCCCCATCTCCGAGACGCCCTTGACCGGGTACAGCACCGTGACCTTGTCGTTGACCAGCTGGAACGCGTCCCGGTCGCCGGTGACGATCTCCACCTCGACGCCCTGCGCCACGGCCTGCGTGGTCAGGGTCGCGATGATGTCGTCCGCCTCGTAGTTCTCCTTCTCCATCGTGGGGATGCGGAGCGTGGCGAGCACGTCCTGGATCAGGGAGACCTGGCTGCGGAACTCGTCCGGCGTCTTGGTGCGACCGGCCTTGTACTCGGGGTACTGCTCGGAGCGGAACGTCTTGCGCGAGACGTCGAACGCCACCGCCACGTGGGTCGGTTTCTCGTCGCGCAGGATGTTGATCAACATGGACGTGAACCCGTACACGGCGTTCGTGACCTGGCCCGTCTTCGTCACGAAGTTCTCGGCGGGCAGGGCGTAGAACGCTCGGTAGGCCATCGAGTGACCGTCGATGAGCAGGAGCCGCTTCACGTCTGAGGTAGTCACGAGCCCGAGTCTAGGGTGGGGGTCTGACAGTTCTGCTCGAGCCCTTGGAGCCCGCGTGACCCCCGACCTGCCGATCGAGTTCGCCGACGAACAGCTGCACGTCCGCATGGGCATCGAAATCACCCGATGGGATGTGCAGGAGATGGTCGGCACGATGCCGGTCAAAGGCAACCGCCAGCCGTTCGGCCTGCTCCACGGCGGCGCGAACGCCGTGCTCGCCGAACAGCTCGGCTCCATCGCCTCCGCCATGCACGCGTCCCAGCACGGGCTGATCGCCGTCGGGCTCGAGCTCTCCTGCACCCACCACCGAGCGGCGCGCGAGGGCACCGTCACCGGCGTGGCGCGCCCGATCCACCTGGGACGGAGCACCACGACGTACGAGATCGTGGTGACCGACGAGGACGGCAAGCGCACCTGCACCGCCCGCCTCACCTGTCTCCTGCGCCCCAAGGCGCCCGGAGCCTGACACTGGGGTGAACCACACCTCGGTTGTGCGGTCAGCCCCAGTGTGCGACCAAGACCAGCCCGACATCGTGGGTCGCATGACCTTCACGACCCGACTGTCAGCAGCGGTCCTGTGCGGCGCGCTGGCCGCGGCCTCGGTTCCCGCCACCGCCTCGGCGCACCCGGCGCGCGGCGAGCTCCTCGACGTCGTCCCGGTGTCCACGATGGACACCGACCAGCTGGTCGCACACCTGGGGGACCACGACCTGGACGCCTCGCGCGTCCGCTTCGCCGTGGAGGCGAAGCGCATCACCTACCGCACCGTCGACGCCTTCGGGAAGCCGACGACGGCGAGCGCCCTGGTCGCCCTGCCGCGCGACGGCGGCAGAACGCCCCGCCAGGCAGCGTGGCTGCACGGCACCACGGGGTACCGGGGCTCCGTCGCGTCCGTGGCCGACGGCAACGACAGGGCGGCCACCTACCTGTTCGCCTCGGCGGGCTACCTGACCACGGCGCCGGACTACCTGGGCCTCGGCACCGGTCCGGGCTTCCACCCGTACGTCGACGCCCCGTCCACGGTCACCGCGTCCGTCGACGCCCTGCGCGCCACCCGCTCGTACGCCGCGTCGAGGGGATTGCGTCCCGACCGGCGTGTCATGATCACCGGCCACTCCCAGGGCGGCCACGCGGCGATGGCGCTGGGCCAGGCCCTGCAGCGCGGCGCCGACTCCCGGCTGGAGGTGGGGGCCCTGGCCCCGATCGGCGGCCCGTTCAAGCCGAGCCTGCTGGTGGCCAAGGCGCTGAACGACGAGATCGCCAACGGCGTCGCGTACATGGCGTACTGGACGGTGGCCTGGAACCGCCTCTTCCCCCTCTACGACAGCCCGGCCGAGGTCTTCCGCGACCCGTCGGTCGAGGCCCTGTTCGACGGCGAGCACCCCAACGAGGAGATCTTCCGGCACCTCCCCGCCACCATGCGCGAACTGCTGACCGACTCCTACTCCGCCCGCCTGCGGCACCCCACGGGCACCCTCCGCACGAAGCTCCGCGAGGCCGACGGCTACTGCGACTGGCGCCCCTCGGTCCCGGTGACGATCTACTCCTCGGCCGGCGACCGCGACACGCTTCTCGAGACCTCCGCCTACTGCGACCAACAGCTCAAGAAGCACCACGCCCGCAGCACGCTCGTCGACCTGGGCGCCGACGTGAACCACGGCAGGGCCGCCAAGCTGGCCTTACCGCGCATCCTGGCCGACTTCGACGGCGCCTGAGCCGGAGACTTGGCGCGGGGCGAGGCCGGAAGCGCCCCGCGCCGGGTCGGCACTGCCGCACCCTCGCGGCTCCCAGCGCACCCGGCCTCCTGCGCGCGAACGAAAGCGGGGCGGAGGAAAGCCCTCCGCCCCGCTCCCACTACGACGAACCTCAGTGGGACTCACCCAGGTACGCGTCGCGCACCCGCTGGTCGGCCAGGAGCGAGTGCCCCGGACCGTCCAGAGTGGTCTTGCCGAGGTCGATCACGTACCCGTGGTCCGACAACGCCAGAGCCGCGAGGGCGTTCTGCTCCACCAGCAGAATGGTGGTGCCGAGCGACTGCAGCTCCTTGATGGTGTCGAAGATCCGCTGCGTCATGATCGGCGAGAGACCCATCGAGGGCTCGTCGAGCATGAGCAGGCGGGGCTTGGACATCATCGCGCGGCCGATGGCGAGCATCTGCTGCTCACCTCCGGAGAAGAGGCCGGCCTTGTTGTGCCGCCGCTCCCCCAGCACGGGGAAGAGGTCGTACACGCGCTGCATGTCGGCCTGCACCCCGTCGTCCTTGCGGACGTACGCGCCGAGCTGCAGGTTCTCCTCCACGGTCATCCGCGGGAAGAGCCGACGACCCTCGGGCGAGTGCGAGATGCCCATGCCGAGGATCGTGTGCGCCGGCTGGTTGTGGATCGGCTTGCCCTGGAACAGGATCTCGCCGGCCGCGGGCCGGAGCAGACCCGAGATCGTGCGCAGGGTCGTGGTCTTGCCCGCGCCGTTCGAGCCGATGAGCGACACGATCTGGCCGGCCTCGACGGTGAACGAGATGTCGCGGACGGCCTCGATCGCGCCGTAGGCGACCGAGAGGTTGCGGACTTCGAGCAGCGGGCTCATGCCTGCTCTCCCTTCGCGGCCTCGACGTCGTGCTGGACTTCCTCCGGCGGCTTGCCGAGGTAGGCCTCGACCACCCGCGGGTCCGCCCGCACGACCTCGGGGCTGCCCTCGACGAGCAGTTCGCCCTGCACGAGCACGGAGACCGAGTCGCACAGGCCGAAGATGAACTTGATGTCGTGCTCGATGACCACGACGGACACACCCGTCTCGCGGATCCGGAAGATCAGCTGCTGCGTCGCTTCCGTCTCCTGCGGGTTCATACCCGCGGTGGGCTCGTCCAGCAGCAGCACCGCCGGATCCGTCGCCAACGCGCGCGCGATCTCCAGACGGCGCTGGTCGCCGTAGGGGAGGTTGCGCGAGAGCTCGTCGTCCACGCCGTTCAGGCCGACGAACGCGAGCAGCTCCCGCGACCGCTCGCGCGCCGCCTTCTCACCGCGGTGGTAGGCGGGGCCGTGGAACAGCGAGGCCAGCGGGCCCTGCTTCATCCGGACGTGACGGCCCACCATGACGTTCTCCAGCACGGTCATGCTGGGGAACAGGCGGATGTTCTGGAACGTGCGGGCCACGCCCGCGTCCGTCACCTTCGCCGGGTCGCCGGGCAGGACGTTGCCCTTGAGCAGCACCTGACCGGTGGTCGGCGTGTACAGACCCGTGAGGCAGTTGAAGAACGTTGTCTTCCCCGCGCCGTTCGGGCCGATCAGGCCGACGATCTTTCCTTCTTCGAGCGTCAGGGTGACGCCCTTCAACGCCTTGAGGCCACCGAAGACCATCGAGACGTCGCGCGCCTCCAAAACCGGCGTGCTCATGCCTTCTTCGCCTCCAAATGCGCCTCTTCGGCGTTCTCATCGGCGCGTTCGACCATCTCAGCGCGCCTGTGCGCATCG
The DNA here is from genome assembly GCF_900104175.1 of Lentzea jiangxiensis. Lineage (GTDB taxonomy): Bacteria > Actinomycetota > Actinomycetes > Mycobacteriales > Pseudonocardiaceae > Lentzea > Lentzea jiangxiensis. The sequence continues at coordinate 1,462,845 of NZ_FNIX01000001.1, read as the reverse complement.
GGGATCAGGCCGACCGGCCGGAACCGCATGATCAGGATCAGCGCGAGGCCGAAGATCATGAGGCGGTAGTCCTCGAAGTCGCGCAGCTTCTCGGGCAGCACGAACAGCAGCGCGGCGCCGAGCACGGCGCCGGGGATCGAGCCCATGCCGCCGAGGATGACCGCCGCGAGCAGCGTGACCGACTCGAGGAACTTGAACGACTCGTACGAGACGGTGCCGTTCTTGTGCGCGAACACCGCGCCCGCGAGACCCGCGAGCATGGCACCGATGAGGAACGCGAGGATCTTCATCTTGCCGGTGCGGATGCCCATCGCGCGGGCGGCGTCCTCGTCCTCGCGGATCGCGATCCAGGCCCGGCCGATGCGGCTGAACTTGAGGTTCGCGAACACGGCCATCGTCGCCGCGACGAGCAGCACGATGAGGATGTAGTAGAGGACACCCGCGGGGAGCTTCACCGAGCCGATCGAGATCGACCGGTTGAACTCCGTGCCGAACAGCGACAGCGCCGGGATGCCGGGAATGGCGTTGGAGCCGTTGGTGAAGCCACCGATGTCGTTCTGCGCGGAGCGGGTGAAGATCTCACCGAACGCCAGCGTCACGATCGCCAGGTAGTCACCGCGGACCCGCAGCGTCGGCGAACCGACGATGGCGCCGAAGATGCCGGCCACGATCGCCGCGATGACGGCGGCGACGGGGAACGGCAGGTCGAAACCGAAGTACGCGGTGGCCGCACCGGAGAAGTTCGCCGCCACGAGGGCGCCGATGCCCATGAACGCCACGTACCCGAGGTCGAGCAGACCCGCGAGGCCGACGACGATGTTCAGGCCGATCGCGGTGGCGGCGTAGATGCCGATGTTCGCCGCGACCGTCATCCAGTACTCGTTGCCCGCGTCGGTGAACGGCAGCAGCAGCGCGCACGCCGCCAGCACGACCACGCTGAACACGCGGTGCTGCTCGGACAGGGCCGAGATCCAGCGCACGAACCCGACGCCGCTCAGCGCGGCCAGGATGCCCGCGGCGAACCCGAGGAACGACAGGAAGATCGCGCCCGCGTAGGGGTTGGCCGAGCCGACGCCACCGGTGGTCAGCATCGCCGCGACGGCGTAGAGCACCGCGCCGAACGAGACCAGCAGGACGAGGTACGCGACCGGCGTCGAGACCTTGAACTTCCAGTCGCCCACCGGCCCGATGCCGATGCCGTAGCCCGCGAGGATCGCCAGCACACCGGCGACCAGGCCGACCACACCGCCGAACGCGGTCGCGCCGTCGAGGGCCGTGATGGCGCCGAGGCCACCGCCCTTGACCGTGATGTACGCGGCGTTGACGAACGACACGAGGGTGAGGCCCCAGCCGAGCGCCCGGACGACCCGGCCCTTGGACGGGACCGGCGCGAACGCGGCGACCAGGATGAGGACACCGAGCAGCAGGACGTGCCAGCGGAAACCCGTGACGGAGAACGGCGCGTCGAAGAACTGCAGCGTCGACTTGTCGGGCCAGTTGCCGTCGTTGAGGGTGAACGTGACCCACGGCAGCAGTGCCGCGACGATGCCCAGGACGCCACCGGCGGCCGCGAGCGGCTTGCCGAGCGGTGCGAGCGCGGAGCGCTTGCCAGAAGAAGTGTCGACCGTGCTCATGCGCGCACCCTTTCCGGCTCGCCGAACAGACCCTGCGGGCGGAAGACGAGCACGAGGATCAGCACGACGAAGATCCACACGTAGTCGTACTGGGTACCACCCGGCATGTACTGGCCGGCCACGGTCTTGATCAGACCGATGATGAACGCGCCGATGACCGCGCCCCGAATGCTGCCGACACCGCCCAGAACGGCCGCCGTGAAGGCGAAGATGCCGGTCTGGAAGCCCATGTCGATGTTGATGTTGTTCAGGTAGCCGCCGTACATGATGCCGGCGACACCGGCGAGCACGGCGCCGAACACGAACGTCAGCACGATCACCCGGTTCGGGTTCACGCCCATGAGCTTCGCGGTGTCGGGGTCCTGCGCGGTCGCGCGCATCGCCCGGCCCATCCTCGACTTGTTGATGTAGGTCTGCAGGATGACCGCGAGGCCGATCGAGAGCCCGACGAGCAGCACACCGGTCCACGACACGTTGACGGGGCCGAGCGTGAGGTTGCCCTCCGGGAAGACCTTCGGGTACGGCAGGTTCGACTTGGCGTTCGGGTAGAAAACGCGCACGGCCTCCTGCAGGAACACGGACACGCCGAGCGCTGTGATCAGCGGTGCCAGCCGGGGTGCGTTGCGCAGCGGCCGGTAGGCGAAGCGTTCCATGATCACGGCGACGACGACCGCCACCACGATGCCGCCGACGAACATGAGCGGCAGGGCCACGGCAGGCGACTTCTGGAGGTCTTCCGGAAGAAGCGTGAACGTGGCGAGGCCTCCGTACGAGGCCACCATGAAGACCTCGCCGTGGGCGAAGTTGATCAGCTGGATGATGCCGTACACCATCGTGTACCCGAGGGCGATCAGGGCGATCAACGCACCCTGCACGACCCCGTTGGCCAGCTGTTGGAGCAGGACTGACACAACTACCTCCGTAGACGGCGGGGGCGAGCAAACAACGCCCGCCCCCGCCGTGGCTTCAATCAGTGACTAGGTAGTCGTCAGCCGGTGAACTCGCCGGTCTGAACGTCCTTCCACTTGCCAGAGGTGACCGAGTAGACCGTCAGCACCTTGTTCGTGCTGTCGCCGTACTGGTCGAACTTGACCTCACCCGTGGCGCCGGAGCCGCTGTAGGCACCGACGTTGGTCAGCATGGCGTCGCGCTTCGAGTCGTCCCAGGCACCGCCCTCGACGGTCTTGGCCAGACCACCGATGATCGCGTTCGCGGCGTCGTAGGAGAACGCACCGTAGGCGGCGTAGTCCTCCTTGCCGAACTTCGCCTTGTACGCCTCGACGAAGGCCTTGGCCGTGGCCAGGGACTCGGTCGGCGCGCCGACCGAGGTGGCGAGGTCGCCCTCCTTGCCGCCGAGCTCGACGAACTTCGGGTCGAAGATGCCGTCGCCGCCCATCAGCGGGACGTTGAGACCGGCGGACGCCATCTGCTTGGACAGCGGGCCGGCGACCGGGTACTCACCGCCGTAGTAGACGGCGTCCGGGTTCAGCGCCTTGATCTTGGAGATGACGCCGGAGAAGTCGGTGTCCTTCTCGCCGACCTTCTCGGAGCCGACGATCTTGCCGCCCTTCTTGGCGACCTGCTTCGACAGCTCGGCGGCGAGGCCCTCACCGTAGGTCTTGCCGTCGGTGATGATGGCGATGTTCTTCTTGCCGGCCTTCTCGACGAGGTAGTTGGCCGCGTACGGGCCCTGCAGGTCGTCGGTGGTGCAGACGCGGAAGTAGTTGTCGAACTGGCGCTTCGGGGCCGTCAGGAAGTCGTTGCCCCTGGTCAGCGACGGGTTGGTGTTCGCGGGCGACACCTGGGGGATCTTCTTGTCCCGCAGGATCGGCTGCACCGTCTGGGCCACCGACGAGTTGAGCGTGCCGACGACGCCGACGACGTTCGGGTCGGTCGACAGCTTCGTCGCGGCCTGGGCACCCTTGGCGGGGTTGGCCTCGTCGTCCTGAGCGGACACGGTCAGCTTGTAGCCCGGAACCGTGCACTTCTTGTTCGCCTCGTCCACGGCGAGCTCGGCGGACTGCTTGATGCCGAGGCCGAGAGCGGACAGGTTCCCGGACAACGGGGCGACAACACCGACGGTCAGAGTGCCCTTCGACGTGTCGCAGCTGCCCCCGGTGTTGCCGCCGCCCTCGGTCTTGTTCGAGCCACAAGCTGCAAGAACAAGCAGCGAGGCACCGACAATCGCTGCGGACTTCACAGAGTGCTTACGCACGTGATGTCCCTCCTCTATCCCTGCTCTCGGCTGCGCGAGATCTCCGCGCACCGCTCCATCACCCTCTCCTGAGGGATGGCCGGAACCTAGGCGATGACTGTGACCGCAGTCATCAAAGCCAATGGGCTCGTGACCATAACGCAACTCGGCGTTATGTTTTACTTAAGCAATGTCACAGACCGTAACCTTCGTTCACTCTTTGGACGGCTGCCATAACCTCGGTATATGACTCCCCGTCGTCGGGTGATCGCCTTGCTCGGCGCCGTGGCCGTCCTGGCCGCAGCGGTGCTGGTTCTGCGCGAGACCGATGATGCCCTGCAGAAGCGCAGTTCAGAGGCCGTTCGACTGACAAAGTACGCAGCCGATTTCGTCCAGCTCCCGTCTCGACCGGCTCCTCCGGCTCCTCCGTCCTCCGTATGGAGCAGCGACGGGCGGGTCCGGTGGGCGCCCGTGCCCGGCGCGGCGGGCTACGAGGTCGACGGCACGCTCGTCGCGTCGCCCGAGATCGCCCGGTCCGGGCGGCCCGACGTGCGGGCCGTGGACGCCTTCGGCCAGCGGTCGGCACCGGTCCGGGCGCGGGAGCAGCCCCGCGACGACACGTGGCGCCGGGCGGTGAACGGCTGGCTGGACGACTTCGACGACCCGTTCCTGGAACGCCGCTACCACTTCAGCGGCCGCCGCGGGTGCGTCAACCCCGGATCGGGCTCCGGCGGCCGTCTGGTCCTCGACATGCCGTGCGGGAACGACACGGCGGTGCTGCGCGCACGAACGCTGCTGCAGCTCGGCGAGTCGGGGGAACGAGGCCGGGTGGCCGTGGTGACGGACGCGGCCGGGCCGCGCGGGAGGCTGGTGCTCGACCTCGTCCCCGGAACGCCGGATCGCGTCGGACCCATTCCTCCGGCTGATGCGGTCCGCGTCGTCGTGGACGACTCCGTGGCCCCCGGAACGCGGGGAGCGGGCGTTCTGCATCGATTCGAAGCGGTGCTGACAGATAACGATGTGCGCGTTGTGCAAGATGGCGCGCAGATCGCGTCTTTGCCGGTGGTGCCGAAGTGGCGCGAGGCGAGCGTGCTGGTCGGCGTGACCCCTCCGCCGGGCTACCCGGGACGCGTGGAGATCGACGCGATCGGCATCACCGGGTCACGCCAGTCCGTGGAGGACGTGACCGAGACGCACCTCGTGGCAGGGACACTGCGCGTGCTGGAGCCCGATGAAGAGGCACCCGGCATCGGCGTGGCGCGCACACCGTTGCGTGACGCCCCCTCGGCACGGTTGCGGACAACGGTGCGCCTCGGTGACGGCGGCGACCCGAACGGCCTGGTCGCGCAGTTCGGGTCGGCGCGGGTGCCGTTGCGGCCGGTGGTGAGCGGCTGGTCCACGGCGCAGGACAGCGAGCTGACGCTGGTCGGAGACCTGCCGGCGGATCTGCTCGGAGCGTCGGGACCGGACGCGCTGTCGCCGTTCGTGCTCCGGATGCCCGGCGCGTCGCAGGCACAGGTGCTGGAGAGCTACTTCGAGGTGCCCGGCCCGTCGCCGGTGCGGCTCGAGGCCGTCCCGCAGGAGTCCACGCCCGTTTTGCCCGTGATGACGGCTGAGTTCGTCCGTGTGGCCCCGAACGACGCGACGCTGGTAATCACCCTCGACGCGTCTCCCGCGCGTTCAGTGGCGCCGTTGGCGGGCTTCGAGGTGTACGTGGACAGCTCTCTCGCGGCCACCATGCCGATTCCGGGCGGCGTCGGTGGCCGGCACGAAGTGCAGCTCTCGCTGAAAGGCAGACACGACGTCGAAGTCCGCCTGCGCCCCGAGAACCCCGAGGCGCAGACGGACTCCGTGTGGCTCGAACTCAGCCGAAGTTCTCGATGACGGCTTCCGCGACGGCCTTCATCGTCGTGCGGCGGTCCATGGCGGTGCGCTGCACCCACCGGAACGCCTCCGGCTCGCTCAGGCCCTGCTTGGACATGAGGATGCCCTTGGCGCGCTCCACGACCTTGCGGGTCTCCAGGCGCTCCGTGAGCCCGGCGACCTCCTGCTCGAGCGCGGCCAGCTCGTTGAACCGGCTCATCGCCAGCTCGATCGCGGGCACCAGGTCCCGCTTCGCGAACGGCTTGACGAGGTACGCCATCGCACCCGCGTCACGGGCGCGCTCGACCAGGTCGCGCTGGCTGAACGCGGTGAGGATCACGACCGGCGCGATCCGGTTGCCCGCGATGTGCTGCGCCGCCTCGATCCCGTCGACCTTGGGCATCTTGACGTCCAGGATCACCAGGTCGGGGTCGAGCTCGGTCGCGAGCTTGATGGCCTCCTCGCCATCTGCGGCCTCACCCGCCACGTCGTAGCCCTCCTCGCGGAGCATCTCCACGAGGTCGAGGCGGATCAGCGCCTCGTCCTCCGCGACGAGCACGCGGGGGGCCTTGCGCGTGGCTTCGGACTGGGCCTCGGCAGCCTGCTGGGTCACCGGGGTCCTCCTGACGATCGTTCCTGCGGGCGAAAGCGCAGTCTACCGGCGGCCCGGCCGCTGATCAGGCTCGGCAGCCGTGACGGCAGACACGAACTCCTCGGGCCACGGGTAGGTCCGCACGCCCTCCTCGACGTCCTCGGTGGGCGCGTCGATGCGGCGCAGCGTGATGTCCGCGGTGGTCCCGAAGTCCGGGTGACCGAGCTTCTGCCCGATCTCGTCCTCGGACGGGCCGCCGGCCCACTCGACGAACCAGGCCCCGCCCATCGGGAGTGCTCGCAACCAGCTGGCGTCATGCCACAGGTGTACCCGGCGCAGAAGGGCGCTCCCAGTGGCCGATTCCGCGATCACGTCGTCGTTGCCGCCGCCGTCGGTGTACTCGACGCCGCGGAACTCGTGCATCCAGCGCAGGTAGCGCATGCCGCGGTCCCACGCGTGCCCGTCGACGCCGCAGAGCACGACCGAGGCGTCACCGGTGGTCAGTTCGGCCGAGCGCCGGTGCTGCCGGTGCTCCAGCCCGGCGACGCCCATGCCGAAGCCGCCCTCGGTGCGCGGGAGCAGCTCGAACAGCAGCGGACCCAGCGCCCTGTCGTTCAGGTGCAGCCGGAGGGTCTCCCCCGGCTCCACCGTCCGGAACACGTAGGCGGGCCTGACGATGCTCGCGGGCGGCATCAGCTGCAGCACGCTCGCCGCGGTGCAGGCCGCGGCCAGCACCTTGGCCTCGAGCTGCCGCTGGGCCTCGGTGGCCGCGTCGGGCAGGAGCTCACCGCCGCGGACGGCCGGGACCGCCTGGGACAGGTTCTCGCCGGTGTAGGCGCGCCGCAGATCGGCGAGCTGGTCCGTGGTGGACAGACGTGCCATCACAGCAGTCCTCGTTTCCGCCGCCCGGCTCGGCACGACAAGGACGCATGTGTCACGCGTCTACGTGGTCGGTTCGCTTCGGCGAGCAGGAGTTGCTGAACACTGCGGCGGACGACGCCGCTCGCTGCCGGGGAGCGGCTCCAGCCTCACGTCTGCTCGGACGCCGCTGACCACATTACCGGACGACCGCCACCCGTTTTCCTAGTCGGCGCCGACGATCAGCTTGTACTTCACGTCGACGTTCCTGCCGCCGGCCGATCCGCGGATCACGAGGTCGTGCTCACCGGACGGAGGAGCCGGAATCCACGCGTAGAGGCCGCAGCCGACGGAGTCGAGGCGGCCGGCTCGCGTGCCGAACGGGTTGCCCGCGCGCGCTTCGTAGGTGAACGGCGTGGCGGGCACCGCGGTGAGCCGCTGCGTGGCGTTGTTCAGCAGCACCTCGCCCTGCGCGGTCTTCATGAACGCCTCGCAGCCGGCGATGTCGCCAGCGAGGTTCACCGCGGGCGCGAGCAGCGGCTTGTCGGCGGGAACCCGGCACTGCCGCTCGACCGGCCCCTCGGTGAGCGATCCCGCGAGCAGCCAGACCTCGACGGGCTGGTCGCGCATGCAGAAACGACCGGAGGTGTCGGAAACCGGGTTGCTGTTCGCGGGCTGGGAGGCCCACGTCCACCACCGGGCCTGGAAATCGGCAGGAGCCAGTTCGTCCGAAGTGGACGTTTGCGGAGCGGGAGGGTGCGTCGCCAGTTGCGCGGTCCCGCCACAACCGGCGAGCAGAACCACCAAGAACAGCAGGACGGTCCTCACTGGTTCTCGCGTCCCTTGCGTCGTTGTTCCTCCGCGCGCTCACGGCAGCGGCGCAGGAACTCCTGGTCGTCGTCAGCGTTCGCGGCCGCGAACCGCCCCGGCCGGTCGTACTCGGGATAGGTGGCGGCGCCGCGCTCGAAAGCCCCGGTGCGCGCACGTCCCGCCCCCACCGGACGGCCCGCGACGAGCCACGCGATCGACCCCACCACGGGGAAGAACAGGACCAGGAGAAGCCACCAGAGCTTCGGCAGGTTGCGAACGGCTCCTTCGTCAGTCGTGACCACGTCGACGACCGCGAAGATCGTCACGCAGAGCATCACCACTCCGAACAGCCCACCGAAGTACAGCATCTCCCACCCCCAGGTCATGCGGTCGCGCACATCGTGGCACAAGAGGCCACCCGCTGGACATGGTCCGCAGTTCCATCACCGGCGGGAAATATCGAGCGGACAACCAATTCACCCTTCAGGGCGAAAAGACCACCGTTTCGAATTGCGCTTCGCTCGATCGAGCGACGGTTCCGGGAGGGTGGAACGTTCACAGCGACGCTGACGCTGAGCACCAGAGCTGCTGCGCACCCGTTGCCGGGGCCACAGGCGGGCCTTAGCTTCGGGCGCATGCCTCTGGGTGCCGAGAGCTTGCTGGACGTGCTGGCCGCGCACGAAGTCGAGGTGGTGTTCGGCCTGCCGGGCGTGCACAACCTCGCGATCTGGGAGGCGCTGCGGAAGCAGCCGGGCATCCGCATGATCGGTGTGCGCCACGAGCAGACGGCGGTCTATGCGGCAGACGGCTACGCACGCGCCACCGGCAAGCTCGGCGTCGCTGTCGTCACCACCGGCCCCGGCGCGGCGAACACCCTGGGCGCCACCGGCGAGGCGTGGGCGTCGGGCAGCCCGGTGCTGGTGATCGCCACGGACATCCCGTCGACCCTGCGCCGGCCCGGCGTGCACCGCGGCGTCCTGCACGAAACCCGGGACCAGAGGGCCATGTTCGTGCCGGTCACGAAAGCCGCGTTCGACGTGCCGTCGGCACAGGAGCTCGCCGCGTACACCGACAAGGCCGTCCGGCAAGCCCTTCGCAGCCCGCACGGCCCCGTCTACCTCGGTGTCCCAACGGACTTCCTGTCCACCGAAGCGCCACGGCACACCGTCGCGGAGGTGGAGTCCTCCCGCACCGTTCCCGATCTCGCCGAAGCCGAACGGCTCGTCGCCGCGTCGTCCCGGCCGCTCATCTGGGCCGGCGGCGGCGCGGCGCGGTCCGGTGCCGGCTCTGCCATCGGCACGTTGGCCGCCAAGCTGCAGGCACCGATCATCACGACGTACGGGGCACGCGGCCTGACGGACAGCCCTCTCGTCGTGCGCGGCCCAGTGCACGCACCGCCCGTTGGGCAACTGTGGGACGACGCCGACCTCGTGATCGCGATCGGCACCGACTTCGACGGCATGATGACCCAGAACTGGGTGCAGCCGCGGCCTCCCGCTCTGCTGGCCGTGAACATCGACAAGGCCGAGGCGAGCAAGAACTACCCGGCGGACGTCACCCTGGAAGGCGATGCCGCCACCGTCACCGCCGCCCTCGCAGCCGCGGTGAGTCCCAAAGAAGGTGCGTGCGACGTCGAAGCGGTCAACGCCGAAGTGCGCGCTTTGACCGAAGCAGACTCTCCGGACGCCGCGAAGTTGTTGCACGCGTTGGAAGGCACCGACGCCACGATCGTCGCCGACATGTGCATCCCCGGCTACTGGATCGGCGGCTTCCACCACGTCACCCGCCCCCGCGGCCTCGCCTACCCGGTCGGCTGGGGCACGCTCGGCTTCGGCTTCCCGGCGGCCATCGGCGCCGCCGTGGCCCACCGCACCATCGCGGTCGTGGGTGACGGCGGCTTCCTCTTCGCGTGCGGCGACCTGGCGACGTTGAAGCAGGAAGGCCTGCCGCTCACCATCGTGCTCGTGGACGACGGCGGCTACGGCATGCTCCGCTACGACCAGCAGATCGCGAACCACGCCATCACCGGCGTGGACCTGACCCGTCCCGACTTCGCCAAGCTGGCCGAGAGCTTCGGCATCCCCGCCGTGACGCTGGACGGCTTCGACGACCTCCGAACGGCACTGGACGCCTCCGACGGCCCGTCGATGATCGTCGTCAACGCGAGCCTCAAACCGCCGCTGAACACCTCACCGCGCTGGTACCGCAAAACCGTCACCTGACCAACGCCACCGTGGGCGAGGACGACAGCACCGTGTGGCTGCATCACTACTATGGGACTTGAGAAACTGCTCCGGTGACGCGAACCTGGCCCGAGAACCAAGCGACCGACGAAGCGGCCCTCGCCCGGCAGTTCCTGGTCTTCCTCCGCAAGACCGCCGTGCTGAAGGTCGAAGGCCTGACCAGAGCCCAGGCCGCAGCAGCCCCGATCCCCACCTCCCCGAAGCTGACGGCATTGGGCGTCCTCAAGCACCTGACCGCCGTCGAGCGCTACTGGCTCTGCATCGCCGGCGCGGGCCTCGACCTGCCGTCACTCTGGGAGGGCGACCCGGACCCGTCCTGGAACCTCGAAGACGACGACACCCCGGCGTCGCTCATCCAGGCGTACCGCGAGGAATGGGCGAACGCCGAGGCGTTGACGAAGCTGGATCCCGCCGCGATGGCAGCCGACGGCGAGCGCACCGTGCGATGGATCCTGACCCACGTGACACAGGAAACCGCACGCCACGTGGGCCATCTCGACCTGCTCCGCGAACTGGCGGACGGCGAGACCGGCGAGTAGAGATCAGACGACCTCACCGGGCCAAATCTGGTTCAACGGCACGACATCGCCCTTGAGCGCGTCGTCGACCGCCGACTGCGCGACCGGTGAGAGTTCGCCGGCGCGGCTCACCTCGACCAGCCGTTCGCGCAGCGCCGGAAGCGCCAACGCGGCGGCGGCGTTCCGCACGACAGCCTCTTCCCGGTGCGACAGGCACGACACGAGCCCATCGCCGAGCGGTCCCAGCGACTCGGCGGGCAAGGCTCCCTGCCGATCGAGCCTGCGCACCGAGCTGGCCACGGCGATGCGGATCTTCGGGTGACGGTCGGCCAGCCGTCCGGCGAGGAGCGCCGCGGCGGCGGGCTCCCCCGTGTCTCCCAGCCCGAGAACCGAGATGCTCCGCCGATGGGCGGACCAGCTCTTCAGACCTGGCGCGAGGTTCTCGACGGGCTTGAGCCGCCGCAACCGGGGGATTCCGTACGCGGACGACATCGGACTGCGGTAGGGGTTCCGACGCAGCGGCCAGTCGGCTGGGTCGCCTTTGCGTCCTTTGCCGAAGAACTTCAACACGTACGAGGGATCGCGGTCACGATCGCGTTCCGCGAGCACCCGGCACAACACCGACGTCACCTGCATCGATGCGTCGTGCTGGCCGAGGAAGGCTTCGATCAGGCCGTCGGCGCCGGGCTCTTCCGACTCGACCAGAGCCCGTACGTGCTCAAGGTGACGCGGTGACTTCCAGTCGAGAAGTCCCGCCAGAGCGACATCAACGTTCATCTGCTGTTACCTCAAACCTGTTCCGACACGAGCGGGCGGGGCGCCTCGCAGCGCCCCGCCCGGACCGGGCACCCGGCCGATCAGCGTCTCAGTGCACCCATCAAGCAGGTGAACACGCCAAAGCCGATCTTGAACGATGTCGGTGTGGCCTGGTCACCCAGGATCGCCTTGTTGTAGCGGAGGTTGTCCCTGCACCCCTGCACGCGCGGGTGCAGCTTGATGTTGTTGAACACCTTGTTGGCCTTGCTGGACTGCCAGCGCGTCTTCGCTTGCTTGAAGACACCCTTGGCCCGGCTCACCGTCTTCACGGTGGTGTTGCGGATCCAGCCGCCGGCCGCGACGACCTTGCGGCCGGTCCACTTCATGCCGGTCCAGATCCTCGGCGCGGCCTTGGTCGCTGCCCACGCACCGAACCGGAAGAGGTACGGCGCCGACGCGCGGGCGGCCCACGGGATCGCGACCCGCAGCCCCATCACCGCGGCCACGACGCAGAACGGGCACTTGCCGTCCAGGTCGTTGGCGTTGACCGGGTCACCGTTGACGTAGTCGTAGTCGTTGGCGGAGCCGCCCTCGACCGGGTCGACCGACAGGAAGCGGCCGAGCAACGGACTGTACGGGCGCGCACCCATCTGGACGATCGACAACGCACCGGCGTGCTCGTACGGGCGCTGGTGCTGTCCGAGCCAGCCGTGGTCCATCTGACCGGGCTGGTTGTCGGGCACGTTGTCGTTGTCGACCGATCCGTTCGCTGCCAGCGGCTCACCGAACGGGGTGTAGTGCCGCAGCTGCCCGGCCTGGTTGCCCGCCGCGTCCGTCGTGAGGACCGTGTCGCCGCGCACGCTCGGGTGGTCGTACGACCGCGTGTCGCCGTTGATCGTCAGCAACACGCCGCCCGGCAACGAGATCGAGCGGGACAGCAGCTTCTTGTCCTCACCGAGCGCGAAGTCCGCGGCGTCACCTTCAGCGGTGTAGCCGTACAGCACGACCTTCTGCTCGTCGCCCTGCTCCGCACCACGGCGCACGATCCGGTCGCTCGAGTCGCGCTGGTACGCGACGGCGGCGGGATCCGTGCCGACGGAACGGGCACTGAGGTTGCGGTTGGCCGCGTCCCACGAGAGATGGGTCGTGGAACCGTTGACCGTGTACTCGGTGGTGTTGCCGGAATCGTCGTACTTGATGCCGGACACCGCGTTGTGGCCCGTGGTGGCCAGCAACCTGTCGGCCGCGTCGTAGCAGTAGCCGGTGGTCTGCGTGCCGCTCGCCGTCTGGTCGAGCAGCTTGACGCGGTTGGTGTTCGCACCCGCGTTGCCGACCGATCCCGCCGGACATCCCTCCGCCGTGGGCGAAGCGAAGTCGTAGGTGTAGACGTGGCCGTTGACCGCTGCCTTGGTGAGCCTTCCCGCTGAGTCGTAGATGTAGTTGTGGCCTGCACCCGCGTCGAAGCCGTTGAGCGTCTCGTCGACGATCGTGCCCGCACGGGTGCGGGTCACGGCCGTGACGATCTCGGCCCCCGCCTTGGTCTTCCACGTGTGCGAGGTGACCTGGCCGGTGCCGTCCTTGCCGATGGCCGACAGCGAGGTGCCGTTGGCGTACACCACCGACGCGAGCTCACCGGCCGCGTTGTAGGCGGGCTTGGCGAGGAGCGTGCCGTCGAGCGACACGGTCAGCAGCCTGCCCGCGTCGTCGTGGGTGTTGGTGATGACCTGCGCCGGGTTCGACGGCAGGTTCACCGTCTCCGTCGTGGCACGGCCCGCGCGGTCGTACTTGGTCTCCGTGCGCACGCCGTGCACGTCGGTGTACTCGATCACGCGGCCGAGGAGGTCGACCTTCGTGGTGACGGTGCCGTTGTGGTCGGACACCGACGACACGAGCGGGTCGCCGTTCACCGCGTGGTTGGTGGTGACGACGCGCTCACCCGCCGCGCCGTTCGCCGGGTACTTGACCGACACCACCCGGTCGCGGTCGTCGTAGGTGGTGCAGGTCCACTGGCCGGCGCTGCCCTCGGCCACCACACGGCCCGACGCGTCGAAGATCTGCTCGTCCTCGCGCGCCGGTCCCGTTGCCGGAGCGGGCATCCGGGTGAGCTTCGCGAGCCCGCCCTGGTTGATCGCCTCGACCTGCGGGGTGCAGGGGTTGTCCCGGGTCTCCTGGTCGCCGTAGTAGACGTAGGTCGTCTGCGCGTTGTTCGGCGCGGTCACCCCGGTCTTGCGCAGGTAGCCGGTACCGACGTTCTCGTAGGACGTCTTGACCTGCCTGCCGTTCGCCGTGTTGCTGCTGGCGAGACCGTAGACGGGGTCGAGTCCGTTCTCACCGAACTTCGTGGTGGTGACCGACGGGGTGAGTCCCAGCGACTCGCCCTTCGTGACCGACGTCGTCAGGCCGTACTTCGGCTTCATGTTCGCCGCGGGCACGACCTGCTGGGTGCCGCCGGGGGTGGTCCAGTGCAGTTCGAGCTGGGCGAACGACGTGAGGTCGTAGTACTCGACGCGGATCTTCTTCGCGGCACCGGCGGACGGGCTGTTGACCGTGGCCTCGCGCCACTTCGCGCCCGTGTCGATCCAATCGTCGATGACGATCGCGTCGTCGATCCACACCCGCACACCGTCATCTGCCACGACGCGGAGCTTGTAGTTGCCCGCCTCGGGGAAGACGATGTCCCCGGTCGCCCGGAGCGAGAAGTTGTCCGCGACGATGCCGGTGACCGGTGCACTCTCGCCCCAGTTGCGGACGAACGTGCCGTCGGTTGCCAGACCGGTCTGGTACACCTTCGGCGTGCCGACCATGTCCTTGTTGTCGTAGAACGACACGGCCAGACCGTTCAGGTTCTCGTCGTAGCTCGTCTTGGTGTGCGGAACGGTCTCCGCGCACTCGAGCTTGAGCTGCTGACCGTTGAAGCACGACGCCGGGCCGGGACCGAAGTTATCGGTCGGCCTGTCCTGCGCGTCGTACAACGTGGTCGACACCCGGCCGGCGGCGTCCGTCGTGGTCAGCAGCTGGTCCTTGGCGTTCCACGTCTGCGACGTCGTCTTGCCGGTCGCGTCGGTGTCGGTCAGCATCCGGAAGGCGTCGTCGTAGACCACCTTGCGGGAGAACCCGCTCACCGGGTTCACCCCGGCGATGTCCACGAAGGACGTCTTCGCACCCGTGTCGTAGCGGTACGAGTGGAAGCCGCGCTCCTCACCGTGCGTGGTGTACGGCTGGTAGATCGTCCGCGCGATCGGCGTGGCCACGGTGTGGTTGTAGTAGTGGACGATGTAGTTCGCCGCGTCGGTGTTCCGGTTCGCGTGGTCCTGGGCGACCCAGTCCGCGCCCCGGCTGTCCCGCAGCCCGTCGAGAAGACCGTTCGACGTGAAGCTGAACTGCGTCATCTCACGGCCCGGGTCCTCCACCGCCACCAGGTTCCCGCGGTAGTAGTACAGCTTCGTCTGGCTGCCGTCCCAGTACTCGACCCGGCAGAGCATCTGCGCCGGAGGGAGTTTCTCCGCGTCCGGCGGAGGAGTGGTGCCCGCATAGCAGTCATCACCGGGCCGGTTGTAGAAGAGCTTCTGCGAACGGCCCGAGATCGGGTCCTTGATCTCCTTGAGACGCGAGGGAGAGCCGTCGTAGACGTTCTGCAGCGCGGCAGGCTTGCGAGCGTCGATCGCGCCGGTCTGCGACTCGAGCTTGCCGGCCGAGTTGAACACGAAGACGTCCGAACCGTAGGTCAGCGTGATGCGTCCCGCGGTGTCCAGGACGAGGGTGCCCGACTCACCGTCCGGCGGCGTGTAGCCACCGGTGCTCTTTTTCGTCCACGTGTGCTTCGCACCTGTGGCGTCGGTCAGCACGACGTTCTGGTCGGTGACCTTGGCCTCGGTGAAGCCCGTCCCGCTGCCGTCGAGGTCGGCGCTCAGCGTCCAGCCCCTGGGCAGTGCGGGCAGGTCGGAGGAGTGCAGCCAGTCGGCGGGGACGATCTGCGACGGCACGGTGGTGCCGTCAGCCGTCCGCGTGAACAGGCGGAGGTACGCCCAACCGGTGGCTTCGGCCAGTTCGACCTTGATCGGCACGCGCTGGCCCGCGTTCAGCTTCACGCTGGTCGCGACACCCCAGTTCACGTCGCTGCAGCAGCCCTGGTCGTAGACCGAGGCGCCGTTGACCCACACCCGCAGCCGGTCGTCGTGCACGCCGGCGAACTGGTAGTCACCGGTCGCGGGAGCCTGGAAGTAACCCTCCCAGCGGGCGACGAACCAGTCCTTCGGCAGCGCGGGAGCGAACGGGGAGGTGTCACCCCAGTCCACGTTCACCTGCGGCTCGGTGCGCACCAGCACGGGCTCCTGCTGCGAGCTGATCTCGCCGTTGTGCGACAGGTCCTGGAAGTAGGACGCCCGGAGACCCTTCTGCTCCTGCTGCTGCGAGTTGTAGGTCATGTTCAGACCCGCGGTACCGCCGACCGTCGTGAACGTCGGAGAGGAGAGCGACGTCTGCACGTTGCCGTTGGCCAGGTTGACCTCGATCGGACCAATCTTGTCCGACGGTGCCGGGCCGCGGTTGCCGATGCGCTGGTCGACCTTCAGGTGGAAGACCGCGCTCGGGATCCGCGAGGTGGCGCCGCTGACGGCCTTGGCCTGCCACGTGTAGGAGACGCCGTCCTGGAGGACACCCGTCGGGATCGTCCACTTCGGGGTGTCGAGGCAGCCGGAGTCGACCACCACACCGGTCTTCGCGTCCGCGCCGGTCGCGACGGTGAAGCAGTACTTCACCTGTTCGCCGTCCGGGTCGCTGACGGGGCTGACCTCGAGGGTCGGGGTCGTGTTCGTGATGACGCCGTGGTCGGCGGGGCCGACCAGGGTGGGCGCGGGCGGGGCCGAGCCCGTGTCCACGGTCAGCGAGACGACCGTATCCTTGTAGGTCCAGGCTCCCGGCTGTTCCGCGCCCACGATCATGAACGTGGCCATGTGGCGGATGTCCGCGATGTGCTGGAGGAAGCTCACCAGGCTGTCACCGGTGAGCGTGCCGACCTGGCCGACGAGACCGTTGGCCAGCAGACCGCCGAGGCCGTTGAAGTCCATGGCCGAGGCGTGGTAGAGCTGCGCCGGCCACGTCTTGTCCGGGCTGAGCGGGCCGGTCTTCTTCGTCACGTCGAGCTTGGCGCCGACGATGCGCTGGCCGTACAGGGACTGGTAGTCGAACCGGATCGCGCTGCGCCAGTACTTGTCACCGTGGTCCAGCGAGTTGCCGAACTGGACACCGCACATCTGGCACCAGTAGCCGTCCGACTTGTACGACTCGGCGAAGACCACCCCGAAGCTGAACGTCGGGTCGACGCTGACCGGGTAGACGCGCTTCGGGTCCTTGAGCCACGCCTCGTCGACGGCGACCGTGAGCATCCAGTCCTGCCCGGCCTTCTCGACCGTGTAGGTGCCGCCGGTCTGCGCGGGCGGCGCCTCCTCCGCCTTGCCGGAGGAGTCCCAGGTGACGATGGGCGGCATGACGATCTTCGGTGTGCCCTGGGCGTCCCGCAGCTCGACCGTGCCCTGCTCCGTCACGGTCGGCGTCAACGCGCCGGCTTTGAGGGTGAACCGCCACTTGTTGGTGGTGGGCACCTTCTTCAGCAGGATGGTCTCCTTGACCGAACCCGGCGTCACCTCGTAGGTGAGGTCGGTGTCCGCGGCGACGTCGACGTACTCGGCCTTGTCCGCCGAGACCTTGACCTGCTTGTCCTTCGCGGGCTTCTCCGGCGCCAGCGAGACCTTGTTGCCGTCGTACTCGACGGTGATCAGCGCCGGGTCGTCCGCCTTGGCCGCGAGCGTCGGCTTCAGCGGGTGTTGCCTGGCCTTGACCCGCCGGGTCGGCGTGTCCGCGACCAGCGTCGTGTCGACCGGCTGCCAGGAACCCCTGGCGTCCTGGACGTTCAGCGGTTCCGTGGACTGCTTGATCGTCTTGGTGCCGTCCGGGTTGGTGTACTCGTCGACGAACATCGACCGCGAGGTCACCTTGGACTTCTCGGGGTCGAAGCTCGACTTCGCCTCCCGCGCGGCCAGAGGGCCGAAGTCCGCCTTCGGATCCGCCGCGGCCGTCGGCGGGGCGGGCACCTCCCGTCCCTTGAGCACCGGCAGCTTCGTCGTGTCGACGGCCGGTGACTTCGCGGGAGGCGCGGCGAACGCGGGTGCGGACGCCAGACTGATCGTCAGAGAGGTTGCGAGCGCAGCGGCAAGCACCCGTGCGAATCTTCGCGCACGAGTGTGCCGCGTCGCTGAGCGACGCGTCATATTGGTCTATCCCCCAGAATTCAATGGAAGGCGCGGGCTTCCGCTGCCCGCACGCCCCCAGCGTGTTGATCGGCGCTGAGCATGCCGAAAACGGACATCGGAAAGCAATGCGCCGATCGGCTCAACTCACGGTGAGTGAGCTCAACGTCACACCCGGCGCATCACTCATCGCCCGGCCAGAGCGGGATCAGCGGGGCGACCACGCCGTCGAGGGCGTTGTCGACGATGGCGCCGGCGAGTGACATGAGGGTTGCCCTTGCGTAGAGCAGGTCTGTGCGCAGGGCCGGTGTTGCGAGTGCGGCTGCGGCTTGCTCGACGACCTCTTGGCGGTCGTGGTCGAGGCAGCGGACCAGCGCGTCGGCTGCCTGTCCCACTTGGACGCCGTTGGGGCCAAGCGGCGGACTGCCGCTGCCGCTGGGGATCGGACCCACCACTTCCGGTCGCGGAGCCGGCCGATCACCGGCGGGAGGGCGGCTGGGTCCGCGGTGTCGCCGAGGGCGATGACGGCTGTGCGGCGACGGGAGGCCAGCCAGTGGGTGGCGTCCGGGGTGATGCGCGCTACCGGGTTCGCGCCGCGGAGCCTGGTGATGCCGTAGAGCCACACCCACGGGCTGTGGCAGACCTCTTGGCCGAGCCATCTGCGGACTGGGCCGTCGGTTACGGCGTAGAAGTGCCTCAGGGCGTAGTCCAGGTCGCGGTCCGGGTCGCGGTCCGCCAGGACGCGGCAGAGCAGCGGGCGTAACGGGCCCGCGTTGTCGAGGGTGTCGAGGAGCAATTCCTCGACGTCCGGTTCGTTGCTGTCGATCAATTGTCTGGCGTGTGCGCTCAGATCCGGTGAATCCCAGTCCCGGATCTCAGGTAGCGCCCCGCCGCTGCTGAACTCCCCATTTCTCCATCATGGTCGGTTGATGTAGCCACCCACGGCGTTTTGGCAGACTTCGTGAAGTGCCTTCACCGCGTCGCGAAGCAGCGGGTTGGTGTTCGCCGTGCGGTGGATGACGTGGACGTGTCTGCGCAAAGGCTTGTGGCGCAACGGCATCGCGTGGGTGTCCGGCAGCGGCCTGTAGCCGAGCGCGGGTATCAGGGCCACGCCGACGCCGGCTGCCACGAGCGACTGGACGACCTCGTAATCGTTGCTTCGGAAAGCAATCCTCGGCGCGAATCCCGCTGCCGCGCACAGGGGGGTCAGACAGGTGGCGCCTGATGTTCCGTCGCGCGAGGCGATCCAGCGTTCGTCTTTGAGATCTTCGAGTTTGACGTTGTTCTTCGCGGCCGGGTGGTCGGCGGGGACCATCACGAGCAGGGACTCGTCCAGCAGCGGTGACACGGTCAGCTCCTCCGGCCACGTCCGCGGCACCAGGTCGTAGGCGTAGACGAGCGACAGGTCGAGCTCGCCGGTCAGGACGAGCGGCAGCACGTCGTCCGGTTCGGCCTCGTCCAGGCGGAGCTCGGCGTCCGGCAGGTCGGTCTGCAGCTTCGCCAGTGCCTTCGGCACGATGCGCGAGCTCGCCGTGGGGAAGGTGCCGATCCGCAGGCGGCCGCGCAGGCCCTGCACCATCGCCTTCACCTCGTGCTCGAACCCGTCCAGCGCGGCGAGCAGTTCGCCGCCGCGGTCGGCGATCAGCAGGGCGGCGCTGGCGGGGCGGATCGAGTGCGCCTCGCGTTCGAAGAGCGCAACGCCGACCGCTCGCTCGAACGCCGAGATCTGCTGCGACACGGCCGAGGACGTGTAGCCGAGCCGGCGGGCCGCCTCGGCGAAGGAACCCGTCTTCACGACCTCGACGAGCGTGCGGAGATGAACCGGGTTGAGCACCAGGGCAGCTTATGCTCGACGTCGCGAGGTTTCATTCTGCGGCCTCTGGCGCATCCACCCCCACAGCCGCCAGGGTGGATGCATGCCCTACGTCTCCACGAACCCGTCGAACACCTCCGACGTGGTCGCCGAGATCGAGCTCGGGACCAGTCGCACCTTCGTCGACGCCGCCCAGCGGGCAAAAGCCGCACAACGCGCGTGGGCACGTGTGCCCGCACCTGTGCGCGGTCAGGTGATCGGCAACATCGGCCGGCTGGTCGAGGCGAACTCCGAACCCCTCTCCCGGCTCGTGACCCGCGAGATCGGCAAGCCGATCGCGGAGGCCCGCGGCGAGGTGCAGGAGATCGTGGACACCTGCGACTTCTTCGTCGGCGAGGGCAGGCGCCTGTACGGGCAGACGGTGCCGTCGGAGATGCCGGACAAGCAGCTGTTCACGTTCCGCAACCCGGTGGGCGTCGCGGCGATCATCACCGCCGGCAACTTCCCGGTCGCCGTGCCGTCCTGGTACATCGTGCCCGCGCTGCTGTGCGGCAACTCGGTCGTGTGGAAGCCCGCCGAGTACTCCGCCGCGTCGGCGCAGGCCTTCTACGACGTGTTCCAGGCCGCCGGCATCCCGGCCGGCGTGTTCGAGATCGTCTTCGCCGAGGGCTCGGAGACGTTCACCGGACTGGAGCAGTCGCTGCGGCAGGGCCTGGTCGACAAGGTCGGCTTCACCGGCTCCAGCGAGGTCGGTGCGCGGATCGGCGAGCTGTGCGGGCGCCACCTCCAGGCACCGTGCCTGGAACTGGGCGGCAAGAACCCGATGGTCGTCACCGAGGACGCCGACCTCGACCTGGCCGTGCAGGGCGCGCTGTTCGCCGGCTTCGGGTCCGCGGGGCAGCGCTGCACCTCGCTCGGCACGGCAATCGTGCACGAGTCGGTGTACGACGAGTTCCTGTCCCGCTTCGTCGACGCCGTGGCCGGTGCCACCGTGGGCGACCCGACCGGCGATGTCCTCTATGGACCGATGCTCGACGAGAAGTTCGCGCTGGCGTACGAGAAGTACCTCGGCTGGATCGGCGAGCACCACACGGTGCACGGCCCGACCGGCCGCATCACAAACTCCAGCCCGCGCAACGGTTTCACTGGTGAGAACGGCTTCTTCTACCACCCCGCAATCGTTTCCGGTGTGCGCGACGACGACGAACTGTTCCTCCAGGAGACGTTCGGACCGATCGTCGGCGTCATGAGGTACTCGGACCTGGACGAGGCGATCGAGCTCGGCAACAAGCCGGGCTACGGCCTGTCGTGCTCGATCTACACCACGGACCCGAACAAGGCCTTCCGGTTCCGCGCCGGCATCTCCGCCGGCATGGTGAGCGTCAACAACTCGACGTCCGGGGCCGAGGCGCACCTGCCGTTCGGCGGCAACGGCAAGAGCGGCAACGGCTCCCGGCAGTCGGGCGTGTGGGTGCTCGACCAGTTCACCCGCTGGCAGTCCATGAACTGGGACTACTCCGGGAAGCTGCAGAAGGCGCAGATGGACACTCTCGCGATCGAGGCGGACCTTGACTTCCGACTGGCTTGAGCTGCCCGGTCAGGCCGAAGTCGTCGTCATCGGCGGCGGGGTGATGGGGACGTCCATCGCCTTTCACCTCGCCGAGGCAGGCGTCCGAGATGTGGTGGTCGTCGAGAAGGACGAGCTGGGCTCCGGCTCCACCTGCAAAGCGGCGGGTGGGGTGCGCGCCCAGTTCTCCGACGAGCTGAACATCAGGCTCGGAGCTCGATCCATCGAACTGTTCCAGCGCTTTCCGCAGCGGCCCGGGCAGGAGATCGATCTGCACCAGGTCGGCTACCTGTTCCTCCTCTCTTCCGACGAACACGTCACGGCGTTCGAGCGCAACGTCGACCTCCAGAACTCCCTCGGGGTACCCAGCCGCATGGTGACGGTCGAGGAAGCACGGCGGATGTCGCCGTTGGTCGAAGCGGACGGCCTGCTCGCGGCGACCTTCTCGCCGGACGACGGACACTGCACTCCGGAGTCCGTGGTCCTCGGCTATGCCACCGCGGCCCGCCGGTTCGGTGCCCGCTTCAGCACCAGGACAACCGTGAGATCGATCGTAGGGACGGGGTCCGACACTTTTCGCGTCGAGACCGACCGCGGCACCGTCTCGGCGCGGAAAGTGGTCTGCGCGGCCGGCGCCTGGTCGCGGGAGATCGGCGAGATGGTGGGCGTTGACCTGCCGGTTTCTCCCCTGCGGCGCCAGGTCGTGTTCACCGAACCCATGCCGGAGCTACACGATGGGGTGACACCGTTCACCATCGACTTCGGCAGCACCTTCTACTTCCACCGCGAGGGCCGCGGACTGCTGCTCGGCATGTCCGACCCCGACGAGACGCCGGGCTTCAAGCTGGAGGTGTCCGACGCGTGGCTGCCCCGCCTCACCGAGGCGATCGGCCGGCGTGCGCCCAAGCTGCTGGACGTGGGCGTGCGCGACGGGTGGGCCGGGCTGTACGAGGTGACGCCGGACCACAACGCCCTGATCGGCTCCGTCGGCGGCTTCTACTACGCCACGGGCTTTTCCGGGCACGGCTTCCTGCAGGGTCCCGCCGTCGGCGAGGTCGTGCGCGACCTCGTGCTTGACCGCGAGCCCTTCGTCGACGTGTCCAGTCTGGACGCCTCCAGGTTCGCCGCCGGCAAAGCACGGCCGGAACTCAACCGCGTGTGAGGGATGTGATGGACGTTCTCGAGCTCATGGACGAGTGGGGTCCGGAGAAGGTCGTCTGCGTGTCCGACCGGCGCACCGGCGTGAAGGGCGTGCTCGTCATCGACAACACCGCGCGCGGCATGGGCAAGGGCGGCACGCGGATGAGCCCGCACGTGACGGTCTCCGAGATCGCCCGCCTCGCGCGCGTGATGACGTGGAAGTGGGCCGGGGTCGACCTCTTCTTCGGCGGCGCGAAGGCGGGGATCAGGTTCGACCCCGCCTCCCCCGACAAGGAAGCGGCGCTGCGGGCGTTCGCGCGCAAGCTGTCCAACGAGGTGCCGCGGGAGTACGTGTTCGGCCTCGACATGGGCCTCACCGAACGGGACGCTGCGATCGTCCAGGACGAACTGTCGGACCGCGGCGCTATGATGGGCGCACCGGCTCAACTCGGCGGTCTCCCGTACGACGAGCTGGGCGTCACCGGGTACGGCGTGGCCGAGGTGGCGGACGAATTGGTGGAGCTGCGCGGCAAACGCGTGGCCCTGCAGGGTTTCGGCGCGGTGGGCGCCGCGGCGGCGAAGCGGTTCACCGAACTGGGCGCCGTCGTCGTCGCCGTGTCGTCGGTGCACGGCGCGTTGGTGGATCCCCACGGACTCGACGTCACCAGGCTGCTGGAGTTGCGGGCGGAGTTCGGTGATATCGCGGTCGAGGAGTACGGCGGAGTCCGTCCGCTCGGTGCCGAGCTGCGCGTGCCGTGCGACGTGCTGGTGCCGGCCGCGCTGCAGGACGTGATCGACGCGGATCTCGCGGGCGTGCTCGACACCGCGCTGGTGGTCGAGGGCGCGAACCTGCCGACATCCGTTGCGGCACAGGAGGTTCTCGCGGGACGCGGGATCACCGTCGTGCCGGACTTCATCGCGAACGCCGGCGGTGTGGTCGCGGCGGCGTTCGGGATGGACGCGCGGTACTCCCCCTTCCCGGTGAACCCCGCGACGGTGCTCGACGCCGTGTCCTCGAAGCTGAGGGCGAACGCGGCGAAGGTCGTCGTCGAAGCGAGAAGCCGTGGCACCACGACGCACGTGGCGGCGCGCGAGCTGGCGCAGGAACGCGTGCTGGCCGCGATGAAGCTGCGCGGGCGGGTGGCATGACCGTGCCGGCAGCCGTGGCGGCAGGCGGACGGGCAACCGGGACCGATCGGCGGGAGACGATCGCATGAGTTCACTCGAAGGCGTGGTGATCGCGGACTTCAGCCGCGTGCTGGCGGCGCCGTACGCGACGATGGTGCTGGGTGACCTCGGTGCCGAGGTCGTCAAGGTCGAGCAGCCCGGCAGGGGCGACGAGACCCGCACGTGGGGTCCGCCGCACTACGAGGACGAGGCGACGTACTTCCTGTCCGTCAACAGGAACAAGACGTCGGTGCAGATCGACCTGTCCACCGGGGCGGGCCGGGAGCGGGCGCGCGAGCTGATCGCGCGGGCGGACGTCGTGGTCGAGAACTTCAAGCCGGGCACGATGAAGAAGTTCGGGCTGGACTACGAGTCGCTGGGGCGTGACGACCTCGTGTACTGCTCGATCTCGGGGTTCGGTTCGGGCAAGGGTGCGGACCTGCCCGGTTACGACCTGCTCGTGCAGGCCGTGGGCGGGTTGATGAGCGTCACCGGGCCCGGCCCGCACGCGCCGGTGAAGACCGGCGTGGCGCTGGTCGACGTGCTGACCGGTCTGCACGCGTGCGTCGGAATCCTGGCGGCGCTGCGGCACCGGGAGGCGACCGGGCTGGGTCAGCTCGTCGAGCTGGACCTGCTCACGGTGTTGTTGTCGAGCATGGTGAACCAGAGCGCGGGCTTCACGCTGGCCGGTTCGGTGCCACAGCCGATGGGCAACCGGCACCCGTCGATCGCTCCGTACGAGGTGTTCCCGACGGCCGACCAGCCGATCGTGCTCGCGGTGGGCAACGACCGGCAGTTCCGCCGGTTGTGCTCGGTGCTGGACGTGCCGGAGCTCGCCACGGACGAGCGCTTCGTCACGAACTCCGACCGCGTGCAGAGCGTGGATGCGTTGTTCGAGGTCCTCTCCGCCCGGCTGCGGTCGCGGCCGGCCCAGCACTGGTTCGAGACGCTGACGCCGCTGGGCGTTCCGTGCGGGCCGGTGAACGACGTCGCGCGCGCGTTCGCGCTGGCGGAGTCGCTGGACCTCAACCCCACCGCGACGATCGGCGACATGACGCTCGTCGCGAACCCCATCCGCCTGTCGCGCACGCCGGTCACCTACCGGCTGCGCCCGCCGAAGCTGGAGCAGTGACGTGCAGGACCCGTTGGAGCTGCTGGACATCCCGTCGTTGCTGAGCGACGAGGAGCGCGACATCCAGGCCACCGTGGCGGCGTTCCTGTCCGACCATGTGCGGCCGCACATCGCCTCGTGGTTCGAGGAGGGCGTCCTCCCGCGCGAACTCGCTCGGGAACTGGGCAAGCTGGGCGTGCTGGGCATGCACCTGGAGGGGTACGGGTGCGCCGGGACGTCGGCGCTGGCGTACGGGCTCGCCTGCCTGGAGCTGGAGGCGGTGGACAGCGGCATCCGCAGCTTCGTGTCCGTGCAGGGCTCGCTGTCGATGTACTCGATCTGGAAGTACGGGTCGGAGGAGCAGAAGCAGGAGTGGCTGCCGCGGCTGGCCGCCGGTGAGGCCATCGGGTGTTTCGGGCTCACCGAGCCGGACTTCGGTTCCAACCCGTCCGGCATGCGCACGCGGGCCGTGCGGGACGGCGGGGACTGGGTGCTGAACGGCACCAAGACGTGGATCACCAACGGCGGTCTGGCGGACGTGGCGACCGTCTGGGCGCGGACGGAGGAGGGAATTCGAGGATTCCTCGTTCCTCGGGGCACACCGGGATTCTCCACCCGGGACATCAAGCAGAAGCTGTCGATGCGAGCATCCGTCACTTCCGAGTTGGTGCTGCAGGACGTGCGCCTGCCGGAAAGTGCTCGGCTGCCGCTCGCGACCTCCTTGCGCGCTCCGCTTTCCTGCCTGAACGAGGCACGGTTCGGAATCGTGTTCGGGGCCGTCGGCGCGGCGCGGGACTCGTTGCAGGCCGCGCTCGAGTACTCCGGCACGCGCGTCCAGTTCGACAAGCCGATCGCCGCTTTCCAGCTGACCCAGCGCAAGCTCGCGGGCATGACGGTGCAGGTCGGCAACTCGATGCTGCTGGCGCTGCACCTCGCGAGGCTCAAGGAGGCCGGCACGCTGAAGCCCGAGCAGATCAGCGTCGGCAAGTACAACAACGTCGAGTCGGCCATCGCCGTCGCCCGGGAAAGCCGCACCATCCTCGGCGCGAACGGCATCTCGCTCGAGTACTCGCCTTTGCGCCACGCCAACAACCTGGAATCGGTCCTTACTTACGAGGGGACCTCCGACATCCACCTGCTATCCATCGGCCACGCGTTGACCGGAATCGCATCATTCCGCTGATCGTTCGCCCTATCCTGCACCTCGCCATCGGTTCGCGGGGTAGGAGGGCGTTCTGCCGGAAGAGACAAACAGCCGCAGTGACGCACGCCGCAACCGCAAGCGATTGCTGGAAGCCGCGACGCACGTCCTGCGGGCTGAACCAGCAACCGCGACGATGCAGTCCATCGCGCGTGAAGCGGCGCTTTCGCAAGCGACGGCCTATCGGCACTTCCCGTCCGTGGAGGCGCTGGTAATCGCGTACCACGAGGACGTCATAGCGTCGTTGGTCGAGCACGGCGAACGGTCTCGCAAGACCGGCAAAGAACTGTTCGAGCACCAGGCCACGCGCTGGGTGAAGCTGCAGAGCGTGCACGGTCCGGTGATAGTGCGGTTCTGGTCCCAGAAAGGCTTTTTGGAACGCCTCCACGGCGGCGACGGAATGACCACGTTGTCATGCAGCGCGTGGGACCAGGCGTTGCGCGGCGTGCTGATCGACCTCTCGCTGCCCGATTCTTTGCTGAACGTGGCGCGCTTCCTGCACAACGCCCTGTTCGACCCGAGGGAGATCCTCGACCTCACGAAAACCGCCGGACTACCCGACGAGCAGGTGGTCCGGCGGCTCTCCGACGCGTTCTACGGCGCGTTGAAGGGCTGGGCCTCGAACTAGATGCCGAGCGGGAGCACCCACTTGAGTTCGGACTTGACGTTCGGGCGGCCGTCGAGGGGGTTCTCCCCGGCGATGCCACCGGCCGCGATCTTGTCCAGGGTCTTCAGGCCCTCGGGCAGGATCTGGCCGAACACCGTGTAGTTCGGGCGCAGGGTCGAGTCCGACTGCACGAGGAAGAACTGCGAGCCGTTCGTGTCCGGGCCGGCGTTGGCCATCGCGAGCGTGCCGCGCGGGTAGATGCGGCGCTGGCCGGTCGGGTCGTTCGGCACGGGCTCGAGATCCGTCGGCAGCTCGTCCTTGTACCTGTAGCCGGGGCCGCCCTCACCGGTGTTGGACGGGTCGCCGCACTGCAGCACCTTCAACGTCGGGTACGCGGTGAGGCGGTGGCACTCGGTCTGGTTGTAGAAACCGCGGAGCGCCAGGTGGATGAAGCTGTGCGCCGTGCACGGCGCCTTGCTGCGGTCGAGCAGCAGTGGCACGTCGCCCTGGTTGGTCCTCACCTTGACGAGGACCTTGCCCTTGGTGAACCACGGGTCGCGCGGGATCGTGACCGGACGAGCGGCCGGCTCCTCCGGGGTCGCGGTGTAGCCGCAGTCCGGCCTGGCCACCTGCTCCTCGGCGGCCGCGGTGCCCGTGGTGATGAACCCAACGGCCAGTGCCGCCACTGCCAGACCAGCTGCGATTCGCCTCATGCGCGTTTCCTAGTGGAGCCGGAGGCGGCCCGGCAAGGGTTAACGGATCACTCATTCGTCCATGTCCGCGGTGATCTCGTACTCCCAGGCCGCCTCGGAGCCGGAGCCGGTGATCTTCTTCAGGCGGAACTTGCACATCACCTGCCCTGCTGTGGCTTCACCTTGCCGAGGGCGTTGGCGAGCAGGCCTCGGTTCCGCACCGGCAGGTCCACGACCTCGGTCGATGAGTTGCCGCCAGGCACGGTGAGCGACACCTCGGCCCGGCGATGCTCTCGATGTCGTAGAAGGCCTCGTAGGTGTAGCTCTTCGAGCCGCACGCCGTGAACGCCGCAGGGGAATAGCAACAGGAGTTTCTTCATTGCGCGAATTCTGGTGGCGGGCGGCGCGGCTTCTGTCCGCAGACCGGTTGCGGGTCCTGCTTGTGGTCGACCAGCCGGGTTTGCCAGGCCCAGTCGGCGATGTCGATGCGGTTGCCCGCGTCCAGTTTGGTCTGAACGCTCGTCAGGTGCGTCTCTACCGTGCCGACGGAGATGAACAGCTTCCGTGCGATTTCGGCGTTCGTCCTCCCGATCGCGGCGAGTTTCACGACATCGACCTCGCGCGGAGAGGCTGCGCGGCTGTTGCCGCGCAGGCGAGTTCGTGTACTGCGACAAACTGGTCATCGCGACCCTGACGAGCGCGAACACGCTGCCTGAGGTCCGCGGTGACGTCGATGTCAAGGCGCTCGAAGCGGCCGGGCTCACGTACGTCCTGCCCTGCCAGCACGCCGAGAACGCGCTGGTGCAGCGGTCCGATGTGGAGGGTGAACCGGTCGGTGCGCTGGCCAACGGTGATCGCGGTGGTGGGAGCAGGCTCGGCCACGGCGTTGTATCGAGTGGCCGTTGCAAGTATCTGTGGTCGCTGTCGGCGTGGTGGTGCTCGTTCTCGCCGCACTCACAACTGGTGCGGGCTGCCTGCCCGCCGCGCGGCGCGGGTGAGCCCGGTGGCGGCACTTCACTCGATCCAGTGAGGTGTTCCGGATCCGAGACCGGGTACCCGCGCTCCATAGGGAGGTGATGCAGTCATGGGCTTCGAGGAAATGAAGGACAAGGCCAAGGACCTCATCGGCCAGCACGACGACAAGGTCGACCAGGGTGTGGAACGTGCTGGGCAGTTCGCCGACGACAAGACCGGCGGCAAGCACACCGAGCACATCGACCAGGGCGAGGACAAGCTCAAGGAAGGCCTCCGGAACTTCGGCGGCCAGCAGCAGTAGGACAGGTCTGCCCGGCGTGGGTCTCCGAAGGCTGTGCATGCGGTTGGTTCGCATGTGAGTTACGCCTGATCGGACGATCCCGCGTCTGCGTGCGTGCACGCGAGCCCGAGTCACTTCCGCGATCCCGGCAGCACGGTTACCGTCGTTCGCCGGGATCGCGGAGGTGGAAGTGGATCCGAGCGGTGTGAAAAGGGCGGCACGGCTGACCGCGTTGGCCGCGTTGTGCCTGGTCACCGTCGTCCTGCTGCTTCCCGCAGCCATCAGCGTGAGCACCGGCGGGGCCGTACCGGGGTTCATCGGCGAGTTCGGGCGGTGGCTGTGGCCCGCGGTCGGCGCGATGGTGCTCGTCGCGATCGGCCTCGCGCTCTGGGAGCGGGTCCGCGGGCACGAGACCAGCAGCCGGACCGCCGCGCTCAGCCGGGTCGAGTCGCGGGTGAAGGCGCTGCTCGCGTCTTCGCTGGCCGCTCAGACGCAGATCAAGCTCGGCGTGCTGAAGCAGCCCCGGCTCGCCGTGCGGGTCGAGGGCGAGGGAATCTCCTCCTCTGATCTCGAAGCCGTCTACGACCGCCTCGGTCACACCATGGTCCTCGTCGGGCCGGTGGGCAGCGGGCGGTCGACGTTGTTGCACGAACTGTGCCTCGCGCTCGTCGAACGGGCGCGCAACGACCCCGAGGCACCGATTCCCGTCGTCGTGGACTTGGCGACCTGGCGTGCGTACGGCACGCGCAAGCCGACTGAGTTCACCTCCTGGCTGCTGCGGGAGATGAACCTGCGTTACGGCATCAGCCGTTCGGCAGGCACGATCTGGCTGCGCCGGGAACGCGTCGCGGTCCTGGTCGACGGCCTGGACGAGGTGCCGCGCGTCGATCGGGCGCACTGCGAGTCCGAGCTCGCGCCCTTCGCCTCGGTCGTGTGCTCGACAGGTCCGATCGAGAACCTGCCGTCGGTGTTCGTCGAGCCGTTGTCGCGCGGCCAGGTGCTCGAGTACATCGCCTCGGTCAGCCCTCGTCTTGACAGCCTGGAGTCCGCTCTCACCCCGGAGATCTGGGAGCGGCTGGACTCACCGCTGGCGTTGAACCTGCTGGCTCTCACGCACCTGGACAAGCAGGTCGACACCATCGGCACCGACTTCGTGGGTTCCTTCGTGGTGGAACGGCTCTCCGGGCAACGCGGTGCGGGACCCACCATTCGCGCGTTGAAGTTCCTCGCGCGGTTGGACAGACCAGACCTCGGCGCACCCGTGCACATGCCTCACCGTCGTGCTTGGCTTCCACTGCTACCGACGCGTCCGTTGTGGTTGTTGTTCATCCGCGCAGTCCCTGCCGCGTACGCCGGTGGTGTGTCTGCCGTGGCGTTCATGACCGGACTGCGCCTCGGGCTGTGGTCCGCTCTGGTGTTCGTAGTCACGGCGTCCGCGTTGCTCGTGATGGTGAACAAACTGCCGCACGTCTTCCACCCACCCGGACGCGCGCATGGCATCATCACGGCCGCGTTGGCATTCCTCGCCGGCGTGCTCGCGGGATCGTTGGTCGGGCTCGTCGGACTGTGGCTGGGCGAGATCGGAACGTCGTGGCCGTATTTCGTGACTTACGTGTTCGTGGTGGTGGCGTCATTCTTCTTGGCGTTGGGGTTCATACCGGGTGACGCGCCCGTGCCGTGGGCGGTGCTGATCGCCGCCGCGCCCGGCGTCGCGATGATCTGGACCGGCCCCTACGCGGTGCTGTCGGGCATGGGGCTCGGTTTCTCCGCAGGCGTGGCGGGCGGCGTTTTCGCGGCTGCCGTAGGGCGCGTGTGGCGCACGGTGCGTCCGGCGCAGCATCAACGGATGCGGCTCGGGCGGCCGTGGTGGGTCCAGCCCGCCATCCCGGTTCTCGGCGCGGCCGGTCTGCTGGGCGGGATCGGCGCGACGGGATCATGGGGCACCGCGCTGGGCGTCGCACTGGGTTTGCTGGTGACCCCGACCGCCGCTCGTGACTACGTCTGGCCGTTCGACGCGCTGGCGGAAGTCGCCGCCGAGGGCGTCACCAGGCCGCTGTCCCTGGGCGAGTTGTCGTTCCGCCGCAAGGCTTTGCTCCACCTCGCGCAGGACAGGCTGCTGCTCACGCGAGTCGACGGCGAGTACCGCTTCACGCACGTCGCCCTGCGCGACCACCTCGCGTCGTGCGACCCGACCGCGCTGGTCCGGGCCACGCGCCGTTGAACCTTCTTGATCCGCGGGCCGTACGCCTCGCAGGAGAGGTGGGGTGGTGCACATGCGCTGGTCACGGGGCTGGATCGCGGGCGCCGGGGTGTTCTTCGTCGTGGCGGCCATCGGGGGAACGGCTTTCGCGCTCTCCGGATCCGCCGCGCCCGCGCCACAGCCGGACTTGGCGGGCAAGGAGGTGTGCGGCGGGCAACCGGTGCGCGCCGTCGCCTCCACCGGACCGGCGGGTGTGTTGTCGGACCGCTTTCCCGTCGGCACGTCGTTGCGCGTCACCAATCTCGCGAACGGCCGCGCGGTCACCCTTGCGGTCGTCGCGGAGTCCGGCGGCTGCGCGGTGCTGAACACCGCGGCATTCGATGCTGTGCGGTCAGCCGATTCCGATCGGGATGGTTCGGAGAACGTTCTTCGCCGGGTGCGCGTGGAAATCGTCGGGAACGCGCCCGCACCGATTCCGACGACCAGAACCCCGGTGTCACGAGTGCGTGCTTCCGGAGTGGTCGGGCAGGTCGTGTGCGACGGTGCGACCGTCGGGTTGTCGCCCGTCGGCGGCGCGCCCGGTGCGTTCTCGTCGCAGCTCCCCGTGGGGACTTCGGTGCGGGTCACCAACCTCGACAACGGCAAGCAGTCGACGGTGCGGATCGTCGGCGTCGGACCTGCCTGCGTCGTGCTGAACAGCGAGGCGTTCGCGCTCGTCGGGGAGTCCGGCAAGAGCGTGATCAAGCGCGTTCAGATCGAGAAGGTGACCTGAGCCGGTCCCGACGCCAGAGGGTCACAGAGCGCCGGTGGACGGGTTGCCGGTCGTGTGAGCTGGCGGGCGAGCAAGGGCGCAGGCGTCTGGCGCGATGGCCGGCGAGCCGGCGTGGGCCGGTCGGCAGCGGAGCAGGTGCCCGAGGTGGCGGCGGTGTGGCACAGGGCCTCGGCACGGCTGGAGGCCCGGCTCACCCCAGCAGTGCCGCGCGGCCGTGCCGGCACGGCCGCGATCGGCGCATGGTCCTGTGGTCGCCGAGCGGCCCGGTCACCAGTCCATCGGCTCGTCGGGCTCCTCCGGCTCGGGCCACTCGTCCGCCGCGCCGTCGCCCGCCCCCCACGCCGCGCCGCCGGTGCTGGTGGTGCGCGGCTTGGACCTGGCGGGCGGAGGCGTGGCCGGGGCGGGTGCGGCGGAACCGGCGCCCGCCACCACCTCCAGGATCTGCTCGCCGTACTTCGCCAGCTTGGCCTGGCCCACGCCGCTCACCTCGCCCAGCGCGGCCAGCGAGCCGGGCCGGGAGGCCGCGATGGCCTTCAGGGTGGCGTCGTGGAAGATCACGTACGCCGGGACGCCCTGCTCGCGGGCCTGGCCGGCGCGCCACTCGCGCAGCTGCTCGAACAGCGGGCCCGCGTTGGCGGGGAGGTCGACCTTCGGCTTGGCGGCGGGGACGGAAGCCGTGCGCGTCGTCGAGCGGGTGGGCGTCGGGTCCTTGCGCAGCTTCACTTCGCGCTTGCGGCCCAGGACCTCGGAGCTCGCTTCCGTCAGCACCAGGGTCGAGTACTCGCCTTCCACGGCGAGCAGCCCCTGCGCCAGGAGCTGGCGGACCACACCGCGCCACTCGCTCTCGTTCAGGTCCTCGCCGATGCCGAACGTGCTGAGCTGGTCGTGGTCGAACTGGATCACCTTGGCGGTCTTGCGGCCCAGCAGGATGTCGATGGTCTGGCCGGCGCCGAACTTCTGGTTCCGCTCCTTGCGCAGCCGGTAGACCGTGGAGAGGATCTTCTGCGCCGCCACGGTGCCGTCCCACGACTCCGGCGGCGTCAGGCACGTGTCGCAGTTGCCGCAGGGGACGCCGGACTCGCCGAAGTACTCGAGGAGCATCGTGCGGCGGCACGTGATCGTCTCGCAGAGGCCGAGCATCGCGTCGAGGTGCGCCTGCGAGCGGCGCCGGAAGGCCAGGTCGCCTTCGGACGACTCGATCATCTTGCGCTGCTGCACCACGTCCTGCAGGCCGTAGGCGAGCCACGCGGTGGACGGCGAGCCGTCGCGGCCCGCCCTTCCCGTCTCCTGGTAGTAGCCCTCCACCGACTTCGGCAGGTCGAGGTGGGCGACGAAGCGGACGTCCGGCTTGTCGATGCCCATGCCGAACGCGATGGTCGCGACCATGACCAGACCGTCCTCGCGCAGGAACCTGGCCTGGTTGCGCTGGCGGACCGACGCGTCGAGGCCCGCGTGGTACGGCAGCGCGGGGATGCCGTTGGCCACCAGGAACTCCGCCGTCTTCTCCACCGACGCGCGCGACAGGCAGTACACGATGCCGGCATCGCCCTGGTGCTCGCCGCGCAGGAGGTCCAGCAGCTGCTTCTTCGGCTCCTTCTTGCCGACGATGCGGTACTGGATGTTCGGCCGGTCGAAGCTCGAGACGAACTGGCGGCCGTCGCCCAGGTCGAGGCGCGTCAGGATCTCCTGGCGCGTCGCCTCCGTCGCCGTGGCGGTGAGCGCGATGCGCGGGACCTTCGGCCAGCGCTCGTGCAGGTGCGTCAGCGAGAGGTAGTCGGGCCGGAAGTCGTGGCCCCACTGGGAGACGCAGTGCGCCTCGTCGATCGCGAACAGCGCGATCTCGCCCTGCTCCAGCAGCTTCAGGGTGGCCTCGGACGTCAGCCGCTCCGGCGCCAGGTAGAGCAGGTCGAGCTCGCCGTTGACGAACTCGGCCTCGACCATCCTGCGCTCGTCCCACGACAGCGAGGAGTTCAGGAAGCCCGCGCGCACGCCCAGCGCCCGCAACGCGTCCACCTGGTCCTGCATCAGCGCGATGAGCGGGGAGATCACCACGCCCGTGCCCGGCCGGACCAGCGCCGGAACCTGGTAGCACAGGGACTTGCCGCCGCCCGTCGGCATGAGCACGAGCGCGTCGCCACCGGCGATCACGTGCTCGACGATGGCGGCCTGGTCGCCGCGGAACTCGGGGTACCCGAAGACGCGCTGCAGGACCTGCAGCGCGTCTCCGAGGTCGACACCGTCGACACCGTCGGTTGAACCCATGTCGCCGATGCTAGCGAGCAGCACCGACAGTCCGGTTCGCTAGCCCAACGCACCCTTCGTACCAGCGGAAACACTGCTCGCCACCAGCGGAGCCGTCGAGGCGGCCGGCACCGGGCCCTTCACCGGGACGCGCACCGAGGTGTCCGCCAGGTCGACGGTGAGCCTCGGCAGCTGGCTCGGCCGCACGATCGCGCTCGAGTCGGTGCCACCGATCAGCAGGCCCAGCCGGTGCCCCGCCGGAACCACGTGGTCCGTTGTGGACAGTCGGAACGTCATGCGGTACTTCGTCTCCGGCGTGATCGTGCGCGGCACCGAGAGCGACTCGTAGTTCGCGAGGTCCGCCCATCCGCGCGCGATGATCTGGGCGTCGACGTTGCCCGCCGTTGCCTCCGTGTCGCGGTAACAGGCGTCGTCGCCCGTGCGGCTCTCGCCCCAGCACGACTCCGTGGTCAGCGTCCGGATGCCCTCACCGGTCCGCACCCGAGCCGGGCCGTAGTCGACCAGGTACGCCGTGAGGTGCGCGGTCCGCGTGGACGACGACACCCCGACCGTGATCGACGAGGTGCCCGCGACGCGCAGGTCCGACGTCAGCGGGGCGGTCGAGTAGAGGACCCGGCCGGTGTTCGAACCCGACAGCCAGGTGGAGGGCGTCGCGCTGCCGTTGTCGGTGAACGCCGCCGTTCCGGTTCCCGCTGTCGTGCCGAGCCCCGCGGCCGAGGGACGCAGCACGGTGCTGACGGTCCCCGCAGGAGGCCACGTCTGGTCGTCGGCCCACTGGCCCGGTGCGCGTTCAGCGGACACCTGCGGCTCGTTCTCGATCCCGTTCTGCACGTTCAGCAGCCAGCGGTCGAACCACCGGTGCAACGTCGGCACCCACTCGCTGCGCCGGAAGTCGAACGGGTCGACGTGCGCGGTCTGCGAGAACCACAGCTTCTTCGGCACCGACGCGGGCACGGCGTCCCAGAACTGCCCGTACTGCAGCGTCTTCACGTTGAGGTCGTTCAGGCCGTGGATCGCGAAGATGGAGGCCTTCACGCGCGAGGCGTTGCGCACGAAGTCACGCGCTTGCCACATCGACGTGTAGTCGCCGTTGGCGGGAGAGCCGTTCGTCATCTGCGTGCGCACGGCGCCACACCGTGAGCGCGCGTTCGAGTTCTCGAACTGCGAGCCCAGCCCGGTCGGCGAGCTGTAGCCGGGGTACGCGACGCCGTCCGAGCGGAACCAGTCGTACCAGGAGCTGATGGCCGCGATCGGCACGATGGTCTTCAGGCCGTCGATGCCGGTCGCCGCGACGCCGTTGGCGATCGAGCCGTCCCACGACTTGCCGATCATGCCGACGGCACCGGTCGACCAGGAGGCGGACTTCGTCGTGGAACCGGTCAGGGTCGAATAGCCGGTGCGCCGGCCGTTGAGCCAGTCGATCACGGCGGTGCCGGACGCGATCTCCGACTGGCCGCCGACGTCGACGCAGCCGCGCGACCGGTTCGTGCCGAGGAAGTCGACCAGCACCACGGCGTAGCCGCGAGGGACGAAGTAGTTGTCGTAGAAGAGCGGGAACTTCACCGGCACACCGGCGGAGTCGTAGGTCTTGACCTCGGACTCGTTGCCCCGGCCGGCGCTCTGGTAGTAGGGGCTGGCGTCCATGATCACGGGCACGCGCCCGGTCGTGGACGGCCGGATGACGTCGGCGGCCACCCTGTCGCGGGTGCCGTCGCCGTCGAGGTCGAGCCCGGAGTCCACGTAGACGGTCTCGCGCACGGCGTCGGCCATCGAGTGGATCGGCGCGGACACGCCACCGGACAGGGTGAACGCGGGTGTCGCCGCTGTGGCAGGGATGGGCGTCAGGGTCAGGGCCCCTGCTAACGCCACTACAACACGAACACGCTTCATGAAGATTCACGCTAAAGAGTGACGAAGTCGCCCCGTCAGAGCCGAAAGGCTTGACCCTGTGCTGTTGCGCCCGCGGCGTCGCTCGCGAATATTCGTCCTCCGTGAGCTTCACCTTCGAGCCCGGACGCACCCGCGTCGTCTTCGGCCGCGGCACCGCCTCCACCGTGCGGGCCGAGGTCGAGCGGCTCGGCGCGGCGCGGGTGCTGCTGGTCGCCCGGCACGGCGGGGACGGGGTGGCCGCGCAACTCGGCCCGCTGCTCGCCTCCAGGTTCACGGGCGCGGCGATGCACACGCCGGTCGAAGTCACGGAGCGCGCGCTCGCGTTGTTGCAGGAACACGGCGCGGACTGTGTCGTTTCAGTTGGCGGCGGGTCCAGCACGGGGTTGTCCAAGGCGCTCTCGGTGCGCGCCGGCGTGCCCCAGGTCGTCCTGCCGACGACCTACGCCGGGTCCGAGGTCACGCCGGTGCTCGGCGAGACGGCGTCGGGGCGGAAGAAGACGCGGCGCGACGCGGCGGTGCAGCCCGACACGGTGATCTACGACGTCGACCTGACGCTCGACCTGCCCCTCGACGTCACGGTGACGAGCGCGCTCAACGCTCTCGCGCACGCCGTCGCCGCGAGGGGCGACGAAAACCCGTTGGTCGACGCCATCGCCACCAGGGCGATCGAGGGCGTTTTGCACGCTTTGAGCGAAAACCCGTCCACTGTGGAGGCACGAACCGAACTGCTGTCGTCGGCGTGGCTCGCGGGGACCTGCCTGGCGTCCGTCCCGATG
Organism: Lentzea jiangxiensis; assembly: GCF_900104175.1. Taxonomy (GTDB): domain Bacteria; phylum Actinomycetota; class Actinomycetes; order Mycobacteriales; family Pseudonocardiaceae; genus Lentzea; species Lentzea jiangxiensis. The sequence goes on along the minus strand of NZ_FNIX01000001.1, from coordinate 1,426,679 downwards.
GGACTGCACCACAAACTCGCGCACGTTTTGGGCGGTTCGTTCGGAATGCCGCACGCCGCGACGCACACGGCGCTGCTCCCCCACACCGCGCCGGCCGATCTGGCCAGGCGCGTCCACGGCACCGCCACGCGGTTCGGCGCCGCGACGTCGTTGCGGGAACTGGGGATGGCGGAGTCCGATCTGCCCCGCGCCGCGGAGATCGCCGAGCACCCGGAAGCGTTGCGGGTGCTGACGGACGCGTGGCGCGACGCATCATCCGACTGACGGGTTGTCATTCTTCAGGCTGATGTTCACCTCTTCGGACTCAGACGAACCTCCGATGTGGAACCTGAAGAGTTCCTGAAGCATCTGCGGCATGCTCAGCCCGTTGGACCTGTCGCTGACGAACGGACCGATCCCCCAGGCCGCCACGGTCGCGGCCGTGCTCGCCATCGCGTACCTGGCCGTTCGGAAGGACCGGACCTGGCGGGTCCGCGTCCTGCCGATCGTCGTGCTCGCGTGCGCTCTCGCGGTGACCGGGCTGGCTCTCGTCGTCGACCACGTGTGGAAACCGTGGCCGGAGCCGCTGCCGACCGTGCTGATCGTGTGGCTCGGTGCGGTTCTTGTCGCCTTGACGCTCGCAGTGGTGCGGTTGCGCTCCGGCCGCTGGTACGGCCGTGCGTTCGGTGTGCTGCTGGCGCTGGGTGTGGTGATGAGCGCGGTGGTCGCGACGAACGCGCATTTCGGGCAGTACCCCACCACTCGCGCCGTGCTGGACCTGTTCAGGAACGATCGGGTCGACCTCAACGAAGCCGCTCCCCCGGCGTCGGGCGTGGTCGAGGTGCCGGTGGGCAAGACGCTCGCCGACGTCTGGACGAGGCCGGAGGGGCTGCCGGACAAGGGCACCGTCTCCGAGGCGGAGATCCCCGGCGCGTTCCAGGCGCGACCGGCGTGGGTCTACCTGCCGCCCGCCTACAACACCACCCCGCGTCCGCGGCTGCCCGTCGTCGTCCTGATGGCGGGCCAGCCGGGCAGCCCGCGCGACTGGTTCGACGGTGGCCGGATCCTCGACAACCTCGACGCCTACGCGCGGCAGCACGACGGGCTCGCACCGATCGTCGTGGTGGCCGACCAACTGGGGACATCGACGGCGAACCCGCTGTGCCTCGACTCGAAGCTCGGCCGGTCCGAGACGTACCTCGCGCGTGACGTGCCCGCGTGGATCAGGCAACGGCTCACCGTCGACGAGCGCCGTGAGGCCTGGACCGTCGCTGGCTTCTCCCAGGGCGCCACATGCTCGCTACAGCTGGCCGTGCGCGCGCCGGACGTCTACGGCAACTTCATCGCCCTCGCTCCCCAGCGCGAGCCCTCGCTCGGCACGCGAGAAGAGACGGTCAAGGCCGCGTTCGGCGGCGACGAGGCCGCCTTCGCCAAGGTCAACCCGATGGACGTCCTCGCCGGTCAGCGGTTCCCCCGTACCGCGGGCGTGGTCGTCGCCGGCCGCGACGACGTCACCTACCGCCAGGCCGACGCCGAGGTGTTCGAGGCCTGCCGCAAAGCCGGAATGGACGTGCAGTGGAGAGAACTGCCGAACAACCACGACTGGAACATGGCCAGGGACGGTCTCTTCGGGTCGCTGCCGTGGCTCGCGCGGCGGACGGGACTCGTCAGGTGATCGCCCGGCTCCTCCGCACCGCGCCGCTGACGTGCGCTTTCCTGATCGTCTTCTGGACGGTCGGGGCGCTGACCGGTGCTATCGGCGGCGCGGACGAGGACTTGCTCGCGGCCACCGGGTTCGGCACCGGAAGTCCGATGTGGACCGTCTTGACCTCGGCGCTGTGGTCGATGGACCTGCTGGGGTACGTGGGCACCACCGTGCTGCTGCTGGCGGCCGGTGTGGCGGCGGAACGCGCGTTCGGAGTCCTGCGGACAGCGGCCATCTTCCTGACCTCGCACGTGCTGGGCTCGTTCCTGGGGCTCGGGATGGTGCTGGCCGGGCGGGACGTGCACTGGGGCTGGCCGGAGTCGCTCGTGGGCGAGGTCGCGACCGGCCCGTCGATCGGCGGCGTGGGCGTGGTGCTCGCCCTGACGTTCCGGATGCCGCCGCTGTGGAGGCGTCGCGTCCGGTTGTTGACGATCTTGTCGGTGCTGGTGCTTACCCTGTACTCGGGTTGGCTCGAAGATCTGCTCAGGCTGTCCGGTGGCGTGGCCGGACTGGTGGTCGGAGTGCTCTTCCTCGGGAACGGTCCCGAGTCCCGGGCGCGTTCCCTGCAGGAGACGCGGGTGCTGGTGGCGCTGCTGCTCGCGGCTTCGGCACTCGGGCCGGTGGTGTCGATGATGTCGCCGTACCCGAACGGCCCGCTGTGGTGGTTCGCGGACGTCGTGGCGGTCGCGCAACCCTCGCAGGACGACGTCGACGCGATGTGCGGCGCGGACGCGGTCGAGTCGTGCCGGACGATGGCGGTCCAGCTGTCGTACGGCCGGTTCCCCGCGCTCGTGATGTCGTTGCTGCCGGCGTTGCTGTTGCTCGTGCTGGCGGAAGGACTGCGACGCGGCCGGCGGTTCGCGTGGCGGTCGGCGCTCGTGTTCAACGTGGCGTATGCGGCGTTCATCGGTTCGTACGTCGTCTACGTCGCACAGTTCCCGGACGCCACGGCGTTGGAGCTCGCGGTCTCGTTCGGTGTGCCGATGCTGGCTCCGCTCGCGATCATCGGCGTGTTGTTGTGGACGCGCAGGCATTTCGACGTGCGTCTGCCTCGGCGTGCCGTCACGAAGTTCTGGCGGTTCACGGCGGGCAGCGTCACGTTGCTGTCGGCGCTGTACGTCTTCGGCGGGTACCTGGTCCGCGACCGGTTCACGCCGGAACCGGGGTTCACGGCACTGCTCGCGGACCTGCCCACGCGGTTCCTGCCGCCGGGCTACCTCGACCTGGTGCCGTTGCGGTTTCAGGCGGAGGGCTTCGCCGGCACGCTGCTGTTCGAGTACACGGGCGTGGTGTTCTGGCTGATCGTGCTGACCGGTCTGCTGATGGCGTCATGGCGGACGTGGCCTTCGTCGTGCGAGAAGGAGGCGGCACAGGCGCGTGAGCTGATGCGGCGCTACGGCGGTTCGTCGCTGTCGTACATGACGACGTGGCGGGGCAACCAGTACTGGTTCACGCCCGACGGTGAGACGGCGGTCGCGTACCGGGTGGTCGCGACGATCGCGCTCACGGTCGGCGACCCGATCGGCCCGGCACGGGCCGAGGCCGTGCGCGGGTTCGCGGAGTTCTGCGCCCGCAACGGGTGGACGCCGTGCCTCTACAGCGTGGGCACGGAGACGAAGGAGGTGGTCGAGGATCTCGGGTGGTCGGCGGTGCAGGTCGCCGAGGACACCGTGGTCGAACTGGACGCGCTGAGCTTCACCGGCAAGAAGTGGCAGGACGTGCGCACGGCGTTGAACAAGGCCGCCAAGGCCGGCATCACCGCCGAGTGGTGCGCGTACGCCGACGCGCCGTACGCGATCACCGACCAGATCCGGTCGATCTCGGCGGAGTGGGTGGCGGACAAGGGCCTGCCCGAGATGGGGTTCACGCTGGGCGGGCTGGAGGAACTGGCCGGCGACGGTGTCCGCTGCCTGCTGGCGGTGGACGGCGACCGCACGGTGCACGGCATCACGAGCTGGCTGCCGGTGTACGCCGACGGTGAGGTCGTGGGGTGGACGCTCGACTTCATGCGCCGCCGCACGCACGGCTTCCGCGGCTCGATGGAGTTCCTCATCGCCTCGGCGGCGCAACAGCTCCAGGCCGAGGGGGCGCGGTTCCTCAGCCTGTCCGGGGCGCCGCTCGCGCGGCTGGACCGGGGCGAGCGTCCTCGGGCGCTGCAGCGCGTCCTCGACTTCACGGGCCAGGTGCTCGAGCCGGTGTACGGGTTCCGGTCGCTGTTCGCGTTCAAGGCGAAGTTCCAACCGGCCTACCAGCCGATGTTCATGGCGTACCCGGACTCGGCGGCGTTGCCGCGCATCGCGAACGCGGTGAGCCGCGCGTACCTGCCGCACCTCAACGCACGCCAGGGGCTGCGGCTCGCGAGCAAGATGATCATCCGGCCGCGTGGGCGGGTGGCCACGCATGGCCGAACTCGCTAGGCCGAAGGGGTGGTGACGTGATGCTCGTCATCACACCCCCGCCGCGCTGGGCGAAGATGCGCCGATGACCGTGCGGGGCACCCTGTCCGCCCAGACCACGACGCTCATCGGCCGCGGTGCGGTGCTCGCCGAGACCGAGGTGCTCCTACGCGAGACCAGGCTGGTCACGCTGACGGGTGCGGGAGGTGCCGGCAAGTCCCGGCTCGCCGTGGAGGCGGGGCGCTCGCTCGCCGCGGCGGAGGCGTTCCAGCACGGCGTCCGGCGGGTGCGGCTCGGGGACCTCGGGGACCCGGCGCTGCTCGCCCGCGTGGTCGCGGCCGAGTTGCGGATCGTCGACAACGCACCGGACGGCGGGTTCGGCCGTCTCGTGGAGTCGTTGCACGACAAGCACCTGCTGCTCGTCCTGGACGACTGCGAGCACCTGCTGGACGCGGTGCGGCACCTCGTGCACCACCTCCGGCGCGACTGCGAGGGCCTGACGATCCTGGTGACCTCGCGGGAGCCGCTCGGCATCTACGGCGAACGCGTGCTGCGGGTTCCCCCGTTGAGCGTCGACGACGCGGTGCGGCTGTTCGAGGACCGGGCCGGGGTGGTGGCCGAGCAGGCCGACGTCACCGCGTTGTGCACGGCGGTGGACGGACTTCCGCTCTCCGTCGAGCTCGTGGCGGCACGACCCGCCGGGACGCCGCTGACCGAGGTGCTCGACGGGCTCGGGCCCGTCACGCTGGACCAGGTGCTCGGGTGGGCGGCGCGGCGCTGCACGGACGAGGAACGACTGGTGTGGGCGGCGCTGTCGGTGTTCCCCGCGGACTTCGACCTCGCCGCGGCCGAGGCGGTGGCGGACGCGGACGTGCAGCAACCGTTGTGCGCGCTGGTCCGCAGGTCGATCGTGGTGGCGACGACCAGTCCTGTCACCGGTGAGACGCGGTACCGGTTGCTCAGCGCCGTGTCGCAGTTCGGTGCTCGTCTGCTGACGGACGCGGATGAACCGTTGCGCCGCCACGCGCTGCATTACAACGAGTTCGTGGACGAGGTCGCCCGCTCGTGGTTCTCGCCCGGCGAGGCGCTGTGGATGGGCAGGCTGTGGGAGGAGTGGCCGAACGTCCGCGCGGCGATCGGCCACGCCCTGCGCACCCCCGGTCTCGCCGCGGTCGGGGCGACGATGGCGATGAACGGCCAGAGGGCGCGGTTCACGTCGTTCGCCGGCATGCTCGGCCAGGCCTGGGACCTGCTGGCGGCCGCGCGCGAGGCGATCACCGAGGCACCGTTGCGGACGTCGCTGCTCGCACACTGCGCGTACATGGCGCAGGCACGCGGCGACATGGCGACGGCGATCCCGCTGATGAACGAAGCGCGCACGTTGCCACGGCTGCCGGTCACCGACGTGCACCTCGTTCTGGCCGAGGCCACGCACCTCTTCTTCGTGGAGGGGTCGCCGGACTGCGTGCCGTTGTACGCGCACGTCGTCGAACTGTGCCGTCGGCACGCCTCACCGGGTGACACCTACATCACCGAACTCATGCACGCGATGGCGACGTGCTTCCTGCTGGACGCCGAAGCGGCGGACAAGGCCACGACCGGGCTCATCAGGCAGGCGGAGAGCAACGGCGTGAACTGGTCGCACGCCTGGGGGTTGTGGCTGCGCGGGCTCCACGAGCTGCTGCACGGCGACCCGGCGGAGGTGCACGGGCCGGCGTTGAGGGCGTTGCGGATCCAGCTCACGCTCGGCGACACGTGGGGTGCGCCGTTCAGCCTGTGGCTGCTCGCCTGCGCGTGCGCGGAACTGGGGGCGTTCGACCGCGCCGCCCGGCTGCTGGGCGCCCTGCGGTCCCAGGAACGGATCTCCCGGATCTCGTTCGGCGGCATGAGCCCGTTCCAGCAGGTGCTGGAGCGGGCGGACCGCGGCACCCGCCGCGCGCTCGGCGACGACTACCAGGTGATCACGACCCTGGGGGCCGACCTGCGTCCCGAACAGGCCGTGGCGTTCGCGCTCGAACCGGTGCCGGCCTCCGAGCGCCGGCCGGTCGTGCCCGCCCTGCCCGGTGGCCTGAGCAGGCAGGAGTTCACGATCGCCGGCCTGGTCGCGGAGGGGTGCACGTCGAAGCAGATCGCGGCGAGGCTGTTCATCTCGCCGCGGACGGCGGACCGGCACGTGGTCAACATCAGCGTGAAGCTCGGACTGCCCAGCAGGACGGCCCTCGCGGCGTGGCACCGCTCGGCCGCGACCGATCGCTAGCGCGCCTCGAACGCCAGCTTCAGCCCGAGCGCGACGAGCACCGACGCGGTCAGGCGGTCCAGCAGAACCCGTTGCCGCAGCAGGAAAGCACGGGCGCGACCGGCCACGACGACCAGGAACGGCAACCACACGAGACCGAGGCCGAGGTGCACGGTGACGAGGACAGCGCCCCACGCGGGTTGACCCACAGGCATGAACTGCGGCAGCAGCGACAGGTAGAAGACGCCGACCTTGGGGTTGAGCAGGTTCGTCAGCAGTCCCACCCGCAACGACGCCTTCGCGGTCGGCACCGGACGGGAGTCCTCCAGCGACACGGCCTTGCGCGAGTCCCACAACGCCTTCGCGCCGAGGTAGACCAGGTAGGCCGCGCCGAGCCACCGCACGACGTCGTAGGCCAGCTCCGACGCCGTCAGCAGCGCTGTCAGGCCCGCGAGGCTCGCCACCCCCCACACCAGGCAGCCGAGCGAGATGCCGAGCACCACCCTCATCGCAGCGCGCTTGCCGCTGAACAGCGCCGTGCGCAGCACCAGGACCGTGTCGAGGCCGGGCGTGAGGACGGTGAGCAGTGCGATGAGCGAGAAGCTCAGGAGCGCGGCGGTCGACATGGGCACATCAGATCACAGGCTATCTCGCGTCAGCAGCGGTTTTCAGGCCGAAGGCGATCAGCGCGGACGCGGACAGGCGGTCCAGCAGAACCCGCTGCCGCAGCAGGAGAGCGCGCGCCCGCCCGGCCGCCGTGATCAGGACCGGGAACCACAGCAGGCCGATGCCGAGGTGGATGGCGACGAGCACGACACCCCACGCCGGCTGGCCGACCGGGAGGAACTGCGGCAGCAGCGAGACGTAGAAGACGCCCGGCTTCGGGTTGAGCAGGTTCGTCAGCAGCCCGACCCGGACCGCCGCCCGCACGGACGGCACCGGCGCCGGTTCGTCGAGCTCGGCCGGCCGCCGGGACGCCCACAGCGCCTTGATCCCGAGGAGGACCAGGTAGCCCGCACCGAGCCAGCGCACGATGTCGTAGGCCAGCTCGGACGCCTGCAGCAACGCCGTCAGCCCGATCAGTCCGGCGGTCGCCCACACCAGGCAGCCCAGCGTGCTGCCCACGACGACGCCCATCGCGGCACGACGGCCGGCCAGCAGCGCCGTCCGCAGCACCAGGAGGGTTTCCAGGCCGGGCGTGATGACGGTGAGCAGCGCGACGAAGGTGAAGCTCAGGAGCGCGGTGACCGACATGCGGCCATCAGAACACGGAAACGCCGCGGCGCCGGAAGATTTAACACTTCCGACACCACCCCGCGCCCCTGAGCTCCCTTTACTAGCGGTACCAGGCGCGAACGCCCATCCGTCCCGTGCTGCCGAGGTCGATGTGGATGCTCCGTTGCGGCGCCACGGCGATCAACGACTGCTGCACGGCGCCCGGAGCGGTCGCCAGTTCAACGTGCTTGGCGACCTGCGGCGGCTCCAGCGAGGTGTTCGTGTTCCGCCACACGAACGCGCTGGCGGCGCTCTCCCCCGGCTGCACGGTGATCGGCTGCGGCGGGTCGTCGAACCCGTCGAGGACGGTGATCCCGCCGGTGCCCTGGAGGATCGCGACGTCCAACGGCAGGCGCTCCGCGTCGAACAGGCTCACCTGCGGATACCCGTTGAGCTGCAACGCCTCCGTCCCGCAGTTGGCCACCTCGACCGACATCACGCGCAGCCCCGAGGCCGCCTCGGTGTGGTTCGAGGTGAACCGCACTCCGGCCGCACAGCCGGGATCCTCCGACGCCTGCGCGACAGGGCCGCTCGCGACCAGTCCGGCCAGAACGGCGATTGCTGTCAGAACTTTGCCCCCATGTCTCATGCACCCGAGCATGCCAGTGACCGCGGTGGTTGCGGTGAAACCTCCACAAGACCTCCACAAGGACGGAAGTCCATTGTGGAGTGACCGGTCAGGTCAGCCGGTACCCGTGCGCCGGGCGGTTCGCCATGCCGTAGCGCGGCTGCACCTCGGCCTTGCCGATCGTCACCAGGTGCTCCAGGTAGCGGCGCGCGCTGACCCGCGACAGTCCCGCCCGGTCGCCGACCTCCTGCGCCGACAGGTCGTTCTCGCTGTCCCGCAACGCATCGGTCACCAGCCGCAGGGTCACCGCCGACAACCCCTTGGGCATCGCGAGGGTTCGCGGCCGGTGGTGCATCAACGAGTCGACCTCGTCCTGGTCGAGCACCTGCCCGAGCCGCTGCACCTCGATGCGCTGGGCGAGGTACTCGCGCATGCGATCGATGAACGCCGTGCGCGTGAACGGCTTCACCAGGTAGTTGTCGACACCGCGGGACATGGCCTGCCGCACGGTCTCCCGCTCGCGCGCCGCGGTGACCGCGATGACGTCGACCGGGGTCCCGCCGCGGGCGCGCAGCCGTGACAGCACCTCGAGCCCCGACATGTCGGGCAGGTGGATGTCGAGCAGCACCAGGTCGGGCCGCAGCGCGTCGATGGCGCGCAACGCCTCTCCTCCGCGGTGCGCCTCGCCTACCACCTCGAACTCGGGCATCGCCTCCAGGAAACCGCGGTGGATCGCCGCCACGGCGAAGTCGTCATCGACCACGAGCGTCCGCACGCTCATCGGTTCCCCGTTTCCGGCAGCCACACGTCGAACGACGCGCCGCCGAGCTCCGAGTCGGTGATCGCCACCCGGCCGCTGCGCCGGGTCACCACCCTCGACACCAATGCCAGTCCTATTCCCCTGCCGTGCGCGCCCTGGGCGTCCTTCGAGCTCACGCCGAGGTCGAAGATCCGGCCTCGTTGCGACTCGGCCACCCCTGGCCCGTCGTCGTCCACGACCACCCGCACCCCGCTCGCCGACGAACGCACCAGCACCCGCACGGTTCCTCCGGTCTCCACGGCGTCCACCGCGTTGTCGACCAGGTTGCCCAGGACGGTCAACGCGTCGTCGCCCGCACGGATGTCGACGGAGCTGCCGGGATCGAGCCGCAGCTCCACACCTCGTTCGTGCGCGGTGGACGATTTTGCCAGCAACAGGGCCGCCAGCGCGGGGTCGGCGTTCGCCCCGTCGATGATGTCGGCGGTGAGCGACCCCGCTCCGCCGACCCGTTCGATGTACGCGACCGCGTCCGGGCCGCGGTCGAGCTCCAGCAGACCGCCGATGACGTGCAGGTGGTTGGAGAACTCGTGGGCCTGCGCCCGCAGCACCTCCGTGACGGTGCGCTGGCCGTCGAGCTCCCTCAGCGCGTCGTGCAGTTCCGTCCGGTCGCGCAACGTCAGCACGACGCCGACCGCGCGGTCGTGCGTCTTGGCCGTCATCCGGTTCGCGACCAGGACCCGTTCGCCGGCGAGCACCAGCCGGTCGGCCACGTCGTCGCCGCGCGCCAGGGCGAGCAGGCCGTCGTCGAGGACCTCCGCCGCCGGCTGCCCGCTGGGGTCCTCCGCCAGGCCGAGCAGGCGCATCGCCTCGTCGTTGACCAGCGCCAGCCGCTCCTGGTCGTCCACGGCGACCACGCCCTCGCGGATGCCGTGCAGCATGGCGTCCCTGGTCTCCAGCAGCTGCGCGATCTCCGCGGGTTCGAGGCGGAACATCCGGCGCCGCACGTGCTGCGTGACCAGCGCGGCCCCCAGCACGCCGACGAGGGCGGCCGCGGCCAGCCAGCCGATCAGCTCCGGCAGGTCCTCGGCGAGGTCCTCGGACAGCTGGCTCTCCAGGATGCCGACCGAGGCCATGCCGATGATCCGGCCCTCGGGAGTGCGGATCGGCACCTTCGCGCGCAACGACGTGCCGAGCGTGCCCGTCTCCGTGCCGACGAACACCTCGCCGGACAACGCGGTGCTCGGGTCGGTGGACACGTGCTCGCCGATGCGCTTCGGGTCGGGGTGGGCGTAGCGGACGCCGTTGCCGTCGGCGACGACCACGTACGTCACGTTGGACGCCTTCCGGATCACCTCGGCCAACGGCTGGATGGACGCGGACGGGTCAACGGTCCCGAACGCCTCGATGACTGCCGGTAGCCGCGCCACGCTCTCCGCGACCGACAGCATCCGGTCCTTGTACGAGTCGCGGATGCGGTCGCTCTGCAGCTTGGCCGCCAGCAGACCGGCGGCGCAGGTCGTCATCAGGACGATGACCACCTGCAACGCCAGCAGCAAGGCCCCAAACGAAACAGATCGACGGAACATGGGGGAATTCTCACTCATCACCTGTGAAAGAAGTCACGAACTAAACGACCAATACGGAACTTACGACCTAACACTTACGTATGCACGCAGCCGTTACCTAGCGTCCCCGCCCAGCGTTCGCGACGATGCGAGGAGTGTTGGATGAGTACGGCCTGGAGACGAGCCGTGGCGGTCGCCGCCGCGGGACTGGTGCTCGCGGGATGCGGTCAGGGGACGAAGGGCGCGAGCGGTGACTCCATCGCCAAGCTGGAGATCATGGCGCCCGCCGACCCCGGTGGCGGCTGGGACCAGACCGCCCGCGCGATGCAGTCGGCGGTGACCGGCGCGAAGCTCGTCAACTCCGTGCAGGTCAGCAACGTCGGCGGCGCCGGCGGCACGGTCGGTCTGCAGAAGCTCAGCTCGGAGCGCTCCGAGTCGTTCCTGATGATCACCGGTCTGGTCATGATCGGCGCGGTGGAGACCAACGCGTCGCAGACCCGGCTGGAGGAGACCACGCCGATCGCCCGGCTGACGGCCGAGGACGAGGTGGTCGTGGTGCCCGCCGACTCGCCGCACAAGACGATCGACGACCTGCTCAACGCGGTCAACGAGAAGGGCAAGAGCGTCTCGATCACCGGCGGCTCGGCCGGCGGCACCGACCACATCCTCGCCGGCATGCTGCTCAAGGCGAAGAACATCGACCCGGCCAAGCTGAACTACGTGCCCTACTCCGGTGGCGGCGAGTCGCTGGCGGCACTGCTCGGCAAGAAGGTCGACGCGGGCATCTCGGGCGTCGGCGAGTACAGGGAGCAGATCAAGGCGGGCAAGCTGCGCGCGCTGGGCACGTCCGGCCCGAACCCGCACCCCGACCTGAACGCGCCGACGTTCAAGGACCTCAACGTCGAGCTGATCAACTGGCGCGGCGTCGTGGCGCCGGCGTCGATCTCGGCCGAGGCCAAGACCCGTCTCACCAAGCTCGTCACCGACATGCACGCGAGCGACGCGTGGAAGGCGGAGCTGCAGAAGAAGGGCTGGACCGACACCTTCCTGACCGGCACCGAGTTCTCCACGTTCCTGTTCAAGGAAATCGGCCGCGTGAAGCCCGCACTGCAGGACATCGGGCTCGTCAAGTGATCGCTGAAAAAGCGGAGGAGTACGCGTTCGGCGGTCTGGTCGCGGCGATCGGGGTCTTCACCCTCGTCGACGCGACCACGATCGCCGCGCGCGACGACAACGCCGTCGGACCACGCGCGTTCCCCTACGCGGTGGGAATCCTGCTCGTCGTGACGGGCATCGCGGCGATCATCGCGACCGCGCGCGGGAAGCTCGGGCGGGCCGAGGAGGCCGAGGACGTCGACGAGACGGTCCGCACCGACTGGGTCACCGTGGGCAAGCTGGTGGCCGTCCTCGTCGCGCACCTGGTGCTGATCGACCTGGTCGGCTGGCCGGTCGCGGCGGCGCTGCTGTTCTTCGGCGCCGCCTGGAGCCTGGGCGCGACCTGGTGGCGGGCGCTGCCGATCGCGGTGGTGCTGGCGCTCGTCGTGCAGGTCGTGTTCGCCTCCGGCCTGGGCCTGTCGCTGCCGGCCGGGATCTTCGAAGGGGTGCCGCTCCTCGATGGATAGCATCACCGCCCTCCTGGAGGGCTTCGCGACCGCCGCGCAGCCCGAGTACCTGCTCTACGCGCTGCTGGGCGTCACGCTCGGCACCGCCGTCGGCGTGCTCCCCGGCATCGGACCGGCGATGACGGTGGCGCTGCTGCTGCCGCTGACCTACACGCTGGAACCGACGGCCGCGCTGATCATCTTCGCGGGCATCTACTACGGCGGCATGTACGGCGGTTCGACGACGTCGATCCTGCTCAACACCCCGGGCGAGTCGGCGTCCGTCGTGACCGCCCTGGAAGGCAACAAGATGGCCAAGGCCGGGCGCGGTGCAGCCGCGCTCGCGACCGCGGCCATCGGCTCGTTCGTGGCGGGCACGATCGCCACGGTGCTGCTCACGTTGCTGGCGCCCACCATCGCGGACTTCGCCGTCCAGCTGGGCCCCGCCGACTACGTGGCACTGATGGTGGTGGCGTTCACGACCGTGGCGGCACTGCTCGGCTCGTCCCCGGTGCGCGGTCTGGCGTCGCTGGGACTCGGCCTGTTCATCGGGCTCGTCGGCACCGACACGCTGACCGGGCAGCAGCGCTTCACGCTCGGCATCGCGACGATGGCCGACGGCATCGACGTGGTCGTGGTGGCGGTCGGCGTGTTCGCGGTCGGCGAGGCGCTGTACGTGGCGTCACGGCTGCGGCACGGGCCGATCGAGGTCATCCCGATCGGCGGGAAGTGGATGACGCGCGGCTTCTGGTCGCGCTCGTGGAAGCCGTGGCTGCGCGGCACGTTCATCGGCTTCCCGATCGGCACCGTGCCGGCCGGTGGCGCCGACGTGTCGACGTTCCTGTCGTACGCGGCGGAGAAGAAGCTCTCGAAGCGGCCCGAGGAGTTCGGCAAGGGCGCGATCGAGGGCGTGGCGGGCCCGGAGGCAGCCAACAACGCGGCCGCGGCCGGTGTTCTGGTGCCGTTGCTGACCCTCGGCCTGCCCACCACCGCGACGGCCGCAGTGATCGTGGCGGCGTTCCAGAGCTACGGCATCCAGCCGGGACCGCTGCTGTTCACCAACAACTCCGCGATGGTGTGGGCGTTGATCGCGTCGCTGTACATCGGCAACGTGATGCTGCTCGTGCTGAACCTGCCCCTGGTGAAGATCTGGGTGAAGGTGCTGCAGATCCCGCGGCCGTACCTGTACGCGGGCATCCTGCTGTTCGCGGCGCTGGGCACCTACGCGGTGAACTTCGTCGTGGACGACCTGATCGTGCTGCTGGTGATCGGTGTGGTCGGCTTCTTCATGCGGCGCCACGGTTATCCGGTCGCGCCGCTCGTCGTCGGCCTCATCCTCGGCCCGATGGCGGAGGAGCAGGTCCGGCGCACGCTGCAGATCAGCGAGGGCTCGCTCAGCGCGCTGGTGACGAGCCCGTTCGCGGCGGTCGCCTACACCGTTCTCGTGGTGTTGCTGGTCGTGGCGTTCACGCTTCGGCTGCGCCGCAAGAAGACCGAAGTGACGGTCTAACCGCGCACGGCGGCAAGTGCTCGTTCGTACAGCTCGAACGGATCAGCCTTGCCGCCGTGGCGGACCCACAGCTCCGAGGCCGTGTCGACGCACGCGAACACCGTGGCGATGACGCCCATCGCCGCGGGGTCGGGGATCTCGCGGTGCTCGATGCCCATCCGCTTCTCGACGACGGGCACGAGCGCCTTCTGCCACTTCAGCCGCTTCTCGAAGTACCTCGCGCGCAGCGAGGCGTTGCCGAAGATCAGCGTCGAGATCTCCAGCACCCGCTCCTGCGTGTGGTTCGAGGCCGTGAGGATCGTCGTGAACCCGGCCCGCAACGCGTCCCAGGTGGACACTTCGGGCGCCTGCTCCTCGACCGCGCGGACCAGCAGCTCACCGAGCGCGTCCTGCTCACCGCAGACCAGGTCCTCCTTGGTGCCGAAGTAGCGGAACAGCGACCGCTGCGACACACCGGCCCTCGCGGCGACCTGGGCCATCGTGGTCGCCTCGTAGCCCTGCTCCGCGAACAGGACCAGCGCCGTCTCGACGATCTCGGCGACCACCGCCTGGCGCGACCGGTCCCACAACGTCGCCGCCTTCTCCATGCGCCCACTCTAGCCGCGCCGCACCATGCGCCCGATCATCCGAGCGTTGAAGGCGCGCGAGGTCAGGTGTCGTGACGCGAACGCCAGGAACCGGTTCGTCCTGCCCGAGATGACACCGACGGGCGTGACCCGCCGCTCCAACGCGCGCATGGCGCTCGCGACCACCTCGCCGGCCGTCTGCATCCTGGTCCCGCCCGCCATCTCCTCGCTGCCCGCGACGTCGAAGAACTCGGTCCGCGTCGCACCGGGCGACAGCACCACGACCCGCAACCCGGTCCCGCGCGACTCCACCCACAGCCCTTCGGTGAAGCTCACGACGAACGCCTTCGCCGCGCCGTAGACCGAAGCCCACGGCGACGCCTGGTAGGCCGCCATGCTCGCGACGTTGACGAGGAAGCCGTGACCGTGGGCGCGCAACGGTCCGATGAACGCCCGGCTGATCTCGACGACGGCGTTGACGTCGACCGCGACCTCCTGCCGCAGCCGCTCCGGGTCCTCCTCGTGGAACGGCCCGAAGTTCGCGAACCCGGCGTTGTTGACGACGCTCGTGACACCGAACCCGGCGACTTCGTCGGCCAGCCGCTGCCCGATCCCCGACTGGGCGAGGTCCGCCGCCACCACGTGCACCTCCACGCCGTGCGCCCCACGCAGCTGCCCGGCCAGCTCCTCCAGCCGGTCCTTCCTGCGCGCGACCAGCACCAGCCCCGACCCGCGTGCCGCCAACTGCCGCGCGAACTCCGCGCCGATGCCCGAACTGGCCCCGGTGACCAGCACCGTCTGCTTCCCGAAGTCGACTCCCATGACGTCACCGTACGCCAGATTGACAGTCGCTGCCAACCTGTCTTTTGTTGCCGCTTCTGCTGGTAGCAGAACCGCCCTTCGGGGTGGCCGGGGTGCTGCCACGATGACGACATGGCGGAGATCCTGGACTTCAACCGCAAGCCCGGTCCTGCACCGCGCCCCGAACCGCTGTGGCGCGAGGCCCTGGGCCGCAAGCTGCGCGAGACCCGGGAAGAACGGGGTGACCGCCTGGTCGACGTGGCCGAACGGGCCGGGATCTCGGTGCAGTACCTGTCCGAGATCGAACGGGGCCGCAAGGAACCCTCGAGCGAGATGATCGCTGCCGTGGCGGGGGCGCTGGGCGTCGACCTGGCCGACCTGCTGATCGGGATCGCCGGTCAGGTCCGCAACCTCCGCTCCGCCAGCTCCTTCCGGGCCGGCGGGCACTTCCAGACCTCGCGACCGACGGGCCGTCCTTCGGGCCCGGTGGCGATGGCGGCCTGACGGGCGCCGGGCCGGGCGCTTCTCAGCCCGGCCTTTCCGGCCGTCCAGCATCCCGCCAAGGCTCGAGGTCAAGCCCCGATCGCCCCCCACGCCTCATCCCGACCCGCGCACGTCGAAGCCAGCTCAAGCCCGCTGGTCCAGCACCCGGTCAGCCAGCCCGTACTCCACCGCCCCGGCAGCGTCGAACACCCGATCCCGATCGGTGTCGTGCCGCAACTCCTCCACGCCTCGCCCGGTGTGCCGGGCCAGGATGTTCTCCATCTGCGCCCGCACCCGCACCACCTCGTCCGCCGCGAGGATGAGGTCCGGGATGGTCCCCCGCCCCTGCGCGGCAGGCTGGTGCAGCACCACCCGCGAGTGGGGCAGCACCGACCGCCGTCCCTCGGCCCCCGCCGCCAGCAGCACCGCGCCCACCGCCACCGCCTGTCCGACACACGTGGTGGCCACGGGCGCCTTGATGTAGCGCATGGTGTCGTACAGGGCGAGCATCGCGGAGGGATCCCCGCCCTCGCAGTTGATGTAGAGGTTGATCTCCAGGTCCGGGTTGTCCGCCTCCAGGTGGAACAGCTGCGCGATCAGCGCGTTGGCCACGCCGGAGTCGATTCCCGTGCCGAGGTAGACGATCCGCTCGGACAGCAGGTGCGAGTAGACGTCCATGACCCGCTCGCCACGGGCGTCGCGCGTGATGACGTTGGGGATGGTGTAGCTGCTCATGCGACCGCTCCCGAGTGAAGTCCCAGCTTGTGCATGCGGACGGGCACGACCTGGCCGAGGTCGCTGACCACGTGGTCGATGAAGCCGTACTCGCGCGCCTGTTCCGTGGTGAACCAGCGGTCGTGCAGCGAGTCGGTGAAGATGCGGTCGAACGGCTGGCCGGTGTCCTCCGCGATCAGGCCGAGCACCGTGTCCCTGGTGTGGCGCAGGTCGTCGGCCTGCACCTCGACCTCGACAGCCGAGCCGCCGATGCCCGCACTTCCCTGGTGCATCAGGATTCGCGCGTGCGGCAACGCGAACCGCTTGCCCGGACTGCCCGCCGACAGCAGGAACTGGCCGGCGCTGCACGCGAGGCCCAGCGCCAGCGTCGCCACGTCGCACGGCACCAGCCGCATCACGTCGCGGATCGCGAGCATCGAGGGCACCGACCCACCCGGCGAGTTGATCCACAGCGCGATGTCCTGCCGCGGGTCCTCGCTCGCCAGCGACAGCATCTGGGTCGCGAGCACAGTGCCGTTGTCGTCGTCGAGCGCGCCGTCGAGGATCAGCACGCGCTGGCCGAAGAACCGCTCCCTCAGCCCTGGGCTGAACATCTTCTCGTTGTTGGTCATGGCACCGACGATGCCGGGCACGCCCGGCGGTGCGCCGCTTTCTCTGCCGTGAGCAGATCAGCTCACAGCAGGCGCGGTCAGCTCGTCGCGCAGACCGTTCCGTTGAGCGTGAACGACGAAGGCGCGGTGTTCCTGTCGCGGAAGGCTCCGATGAACCCGACCGCCACCTCACCGCGCGCCGGAACGGTCCTGGTGTGGTCGACGCTGGTCGCGGTGACGGCCGCTCCCCGCTGCGACGCGGTCGCGCCCCACATCTCCCGCAAGCTCTGCCCGTCGGCGAACGACCACCGCAACGTCCAGCCGCCGATCGCCGCCGCACCGGTGTTCCTGATCGTGATCCTGCTCTGGAACCCGCCCTGCCACTGCTCCTCGACCCGATAGGCCACCGAACAGGTCGGCGCGGGAGGCGCAGTCGTCGTCACCAGAACCGAAGGCGCGGCCGCAGAAGTGGTCGCAACCGACGTCGGCGGCTCGGCCCGCTGAGAAGACTGCGGAACCGTGGTCGTGGTGGGTGCGACGTCCATGCCGTTGCACGGCGCCCCCCACAGCCCGCGGTCGGCGCGAGCGGCACCGAGTTCGGCGTCGGAGAGCGAGCCGGCCGCGTCCTGCGCCCTCAACACACCCTCGCGAACGGCGAGCGCCGCGTAGTCGGTGTCGTCCTCGAGCCGGACGCTCACCTCACCCGGCGTGACAGCGCTGACGCGAACGGGCTTGCCCACCAACGTCTTCTCGGCGAACGCGCGGGCCGACGCGGCCCAGCACCCCGCCGGCGCCGCCAGCAGCGAGATCCGCACCCGCTCCCCGCTGTCGAGCTCGATGGTCCGCCCGTCCACCACCGCACGGACGACAGCGGCCACGTCGCCACGCGAGTCGTTGACCAGCGTGGGCACCTGCAGCTGCACCGGCGCCGTCACGGGCCGCGACTGACCCTCCACAGTGCACCCGCACACCAGCAGCACGAGAAGAAGCGACAAGGACTTCCGGACCACCGAAGACTCCCGCACACGATCGTTGAATCCCGCACGACCGTAGCGGCCCGCACCGGCCCCCACATCCACCGTTCGGCCTTGATCACCAAGGAGATGACCAGTTCGATTCCACTGTGGAACGGGTCGGGCGGAGCGACGACCCGACGCGGGGTCCGGGGCGCAGCGCCCCGGCTGGGGCATGGGGGCTCGGCCCCCGGAAAACACCACGAGCGAGGCATGGTCTGCGCTTTCCGCAGACACACCTCGCTCGAAGATCGTGCCCCCGGTGCGACTCGAACGCACACTGGACGGATTTTGAGTCCGCTGCCTCTGCCGATTGGGCTACGGGGGCGTAGCAGGGTGAACTGTAGCGGATCACCCAAGCGGGTTTCTGCTGGGTCCCTACGACTTGACCAAGCGGCTGATCGCCGCGGACGCCTCCGCGATCTTCTCCTCGGCCACCGCGCCGCCTTCGGCCGCGGCCTGGGCCACACAATGCTTCAGGTGCTCGTCGAGCAACCCGAGCGAGACCGCTTGCAGGGCCTTCGTGGCGGCGGAGATCTGGGTGAGGACGTCGATGCAGTAATCGTCGTTCTCGACCATGCGCTGGAGACCGCGGATCTGTCCCTCGATGCGGCGCAGTCGCTTGAGGTATGCGTCCTTGTCCGCGGTGTACCCGTGCATCGGCTCCTGACCTTCCCTACCCCGTGCGGGTATGTCGAGGATACCCGCACCCGACGCGGGTGCGTTATGTGCAACGTTGCTCCGTCAGCGGGAATGGGGAAGCGTCCGGCAAGCCCAGCAACGGGCCGAAGTGAGACGACTAGCTGCACATTTTGGACCCATAACACCCATGTGGTTTACCGGGGGAAATGCCCCGACCGGGCGGTTGGGGTCACATTTTAGCGGCGAAAGGTTCGCCGTTTTTCACGATGTGCACTATGGTGTTGCCGAAGCACGTGGTTACGTCGAGGATCCGCGTGCTATGTGAGTACCCAACGGAGGAACAGTGGCACAGCAGACCGTCGTCCAACTCATCGACGACCTCGACGGCGGAGAAGCCGACGAGACCGTGACCTTCGCACTTGACGGTGTCGAGTACGCCATCGACCTGTCGAAGGGAAATGCGGAGCGGCTTCGTGAGTCGCTGGCGGACTTCGTCGCCAAGGCTCGCCGTGCGGGTGGCCGCAAGCAGCGCAAGGGCACCGGCAAGTCGACGGTGAAGGCCAGCGACAAGGCTGAGGCGCAGCGTATTCGCGACTGGGCCCGCGCACAGGGGCACCAGATCTCGGACCGCGGTCGCATTCCGCAGAACCTGGTCGTGCAGTTCCAGGAAGCTCACGCCTCCTGACCTGCTGAAACCAGCGAGGTTTCCACACGTCGGCCGGACCACCGGCCGACGTGTTAAACCGCGTTCCGGTTCGTTCACACTATCCCCGGAACGCGGGATCAACGCCCTGGAAAGTCCACGCCGAACAGGCGGGACACCGCAGTGGCCTTGACCGCTGTCTCCTCGAATTCCCCGGCGGGGTCGGACAGCGAGATCACCGCTCCTCCGACACCGAATGTCACCCGGTCGCCGTTCGCGACCAGCGTTCGGATGACGATGCTGAAGTCGGCTGCTCCGTTGAGCGAGAAGTAACCGAGCGCTCCCGAGTACACCCCGCGTGGACCGGCTTCCAAGCCGTCGAGGATCTGCATGGTCCGGATCTTCGGCGCGCCGGTCATGGAACCGCCGGGAAACGCGGCCCGAACACATCGGACGGCAGAACTGTCCGGCCGCAGCCGTGCCCGCACCGTACTCACCAATTGGTGCACGGTCGAGTAGGTTTCGACGTCGAACAACCGCGTCACCTCGACGGAACCGACTTCCGCGCAGGTGCCGAGATCGTTGCGGACGAGGTCCACGATCATGAGGTTCTCGGCGCGGTCCTTGACCGATCGCGCCAACGTTGTGCGCAACATCTCGTCGTCCGCCGCATCAACACCGCGAGGCCGCGTGCCCTTGATCGGCGACGACTCGACGACGCCATCCCGGTGCACACGGATAAATCGTTCGGGTGACGTGCTGAGCACGGAGAGGTCACCGAAACGCAGCAGTGCGCCGAACGGGACGGGATTTGCGGCGCGAAGCAGCCGATATGTGTCCCACGGGTCGAGCGAGGCACGCCACGACATCATGTTCGTCAGGCACGCCTCGTACGTCTCACCCGCGGTGATCGCTTCCTGGCAGGCGCCGATCAGCTTCAGGTAGTGCGCGCGCGGATGGCGCAACGTCACGTCGGACACGACGGGGCGCGAAGGTTCGGCCAATGGCGACAGACGGGCCAGAACCGCCGAAACCTCGTCGAACCAGCTGTCCTCGGTCAGCGACAGCAAATAGACGCAATATTCTTCGTGGTCGATGACGACGGCGCGGTCCACGAACACGAACGACGCGTCCGGCTGTTCGGCGCGGTGCGCGAAGTCGCCGCCGCACTCGGCCTTCAGTTCGTAGCCGAGGTAGCCGACCCAGCCCAGGGCGAAGTCGAAGGGCACGTCGGGCTGCTCGACGCCCCACGCCGAGAGGTCGTCGTCCAGCCACGAGAAGAAGGACGGGCAGTGCTGCCGTTCGCCGTCGAGCGTGAGCACGTGGTCCTGCACGGAGTACTGGGCGACGCGGGCGAGCGGCCCTGAGGCGTCCCCCATGAAGGAGAAGCGACCGCGGGTGCCGCTGTCCAGCCAGAACGCGGCCTCAGACGTCCCGTGCAGCGCCGCGAAGGCTTCCTCCGCGTCAACGGCGACGTCGAGCCTCCGCACCTGCACAGGGCGCTTCTGGGCCTTGGCGCGCACCAGCGGCGGCTCCGCGACGGCAGCGGTCCGCGTCGGGGTGAGCGCGGCGAAGTTCGCGAGCATCTCGCGGCCGAGGTCCGTGCAGATCGACTCGGGGTGGAACTGCACGCCCCATGCGGGCCGGTCGAGCGCGCGCACGCCCATGAGAACGGAGTCGTCGCTCCAAGCGATCGCTTCCAGCGAAGGGGGCAGGTCCGTGACCGCCAACGAGTGGTAGCGCACGACGTTCAACGGCGACGGCAATCCCGCGAACACGTCGACGCCCGTGTGGACAACCGGCGAAACGATCCCATGACGCGGAACGGGCGCAGGACCCACGACAGCGCCGTAAGACAGGCACAGCCCTTGATGGCCCAGGCAGACGCCGAGCAACGGGATCTCGGCGTGCTCGACCACCGCGCGGCAGACGCCGAAGTCGGCGGGGTTGCCGGGCCGGCCGGGACCGGGCGAGATCACCACGTTGTCGAACGACCGGAGCGAGGCAAGCCGGAAGCGCGGGTCGTCGTTGTGGACGACCACGGGCTCGGCGCCGTTCACCTCGGCCAGGTGCTGGAAGAGGTTGAACGTGAACGAGTCGTAGTTGTCGATGAGCAGAGTCCGCATTGCGAACGGCACTCTACCTGGCAAAACACCCGATAGGAGCAACGAGAGAGGGCGGCCACAGCCGTGGCCGCCCTCAGCGTGCGGGCGCGGTCAGCCGCCGACCCGGAACCGGGGATCGGTCGCCAGCTCGGCCAGCTGCCGCTCGGTGAACACCGGCACGTCGAGCTGCGGGTAGCCACCGCCCTCGTAGCTGTCGTCCTGCGCGATCGTCACGACCTGCCCGTCCCGGGCGCGGTAGGTCGCCCACTTGTCGAACTGGTGGCGGCCGCTGGTGTTGCGCTGCACGACGCCGACCTCCAGGCCGTCGACGAGCACCACCGCGCACTCCCCGCCCATGCCCCAGAACGTCCTGGCCAGCGCGCAGGGTTCGGCGGGCAGTGCCCGGTTCGGTGTGGACACCTCGGCGAGCAACCAGCCCACCTGGCCGTCCTTGCGCACCGGTGTCTGGGCCATGTACTCCCAGACCTCCGGGGTCACACCGCGGTCGGACGCGATCTGGCCCTGGGTCCGCTGCATGTCCCCGCCGTTGTAGCGCCAGTCCTGGTAGCGGAGCTGGGGTGCGTCGTACCCGGCCGGCACGACGCCCTTCAGCTCCTCGAGCAGCTTCCGCGCCCTGTCCGCCTGCGGCCCGTTCGTGGCCGTGCGGTCGGTCTGGCCGACCGGCCACTCCAGTCCCCAGACCGACGAGGGCAGGATCTGCCCGGCACCCTTCATCACCTGACGGCCCAGCTCGGGGTTCAGCGCGAACGCCGAGCCGACCCCCAGCCCCACGACCAGCACCGCGACCAGGGCGCCCAGCACCGACGCCGAGCGCTTGGCCCTGGCCTTGCGGGCGGCGTCGAGGGCCTGACCGGGGTCCATCGACGGCGGCGGGCTGCTCGCCACCAGCGCGCGTTCGAAAGCGTTCTTCAGGTCCTGTTCGTTCATCGAACCCTCTCCTGCTCTGCGAGCAGGCCGCGCAGCGTCTGCAGCCCCCGCGCGGCCTGGCTCTTCACGGTTCCTCCCGAACACCCGAGGACAGCGGCCGTCTGTTCGACGGACATGTCCTCCCAGTACCGCAGGACGAGGCACGCACGTTGCTTCGGAGGCACCTTCGCCAGCGCCTCCAGCAGCACCATCCGCTCCTCGGGGTGGACGCCCGCGGGAGCGACCGAGTCGGCGAAGTCGTCACTGGCCGACTCGAACCGGAACCACCCGCGCCGCCGCTCGGACAGGAACGTCCGCACCAGGACCTGCCTGGTGTAGGCGTCCAGCGCCTCGTGCCGCTCGATCCGGCGCCACGCCAGGTACAGCTTCGTGAACGCCTGTTGCACGAGGTCTTCCGCGCGATGCCAGTCACCGCACAGCAGGTATGCCGTGCCGCGCATGACGTCGGAACGGGCCGCGAAGTACTCCTGGAACGCGGCGTCCCGGTCACTCATCAGGTTTCCCCCTTCTGCGGTGCCGGGTTAGTCACGCCACCTGGGGCCTGGCGGGTTGCACGGGTTCGCGGGCGATTTCTCACCGGGACCGGAAGAAGGCCACACCGGTTGTGACGGTGCGCGTGCCGAACGTGAGCGCGCTTCCCCGAAGGGAGCACCGAAGGTCGCCCACGCGAGAGGGAAAAGCATACTGATGTCGTGATTTTCCTGTTGCTCCTCGGAGTTCCGACCGCGCTCGGTCACCTCTACCTGTGGCGCCGGCTGGTCGTGGACACAACGCTTCCGCGCACGCTCGGGCGCCGCATCGGCGCGCTGGCCATCGTCGGCGCGTTCCTGCTGCTGATGAGTGCCCTGGTCGTGACGCGGAGGGTGCCGCCGGAGTACGGGAAGTTCTTCGCCTGGCCGGGGTTCGTCTGGCTCGCGGTGCTGTTCTACCTGGTGATCGTGCTCGGGATCGCCGAGGTCCCGCGCCGGGTCCTGCTCAGGCGGGCGACCGCCGCGCCGGTCGCCGTCGGCACCGGCGCCGAGGCCGCCGAACCGGTCGAGGTCGTGCCGGACCCGTCGCGGCGGCTGTTCATCTCGCGCTCGGTCGCGATCGGTTCCGGCCTCGCCGCGGGCGGCATCGTCGGCTACGGCATGACCGAGGCGCTGGGCGACCCGCGGATGCTGAACGTCCCCGTGTCACTCGGCAAGCTCAAGTCGTCGCTGTCGGGCTTCCGCATCGCGGTCGTGAGCGACATCCACCTCGGACCGCTGCTCGGGCGTTCGCACACCGAACGGATCGTGCGGATGATCAACGAGCAGGAGGCCGACCTCGTCGCGATCGTCGGTGACCTGGTCGACGGCTCCGTCGCCGAGCTGGGCGAGGCCGCCGCACCGCTGCGGGACCTCGTCTCGAAGCACGGCAGCTTCTTCGTGACGGGCAACCACGAGTACTTCTCCGGTCACGAGCAGTGGATCGCGGAGCTCGACAGGCTCGGCGTGAACCCGTTGCGCAACGAGGGGTTGACGGTCGCCGGCGGCATCGAGGTCGTGGGTGTGAACGACGTCACCGGCAAGTCGTACGACGACGGGCCCGACTTCGGCCGGGCACTCGCGGGACGGGACCGCGACAACCCCGTAGTCCTGTTGTCACACCAGCCCGTGCTGGTCAGCGACGCGTCTTCACACGGCGTCGATCTCCAGTTGTCCGGCCATACACACGGCGGACAGATGGTGCCGTTCAACTTCCTCGTGCCGTTGCAGCAACCCAGCACGGCGGGGCTGTCGAAGGTGGACGACACGTGGCTCTACACCAGTCGTGGCGCGGGTTTCTGGGGTCCGCCGGTGCGCGTCGGGGCCCCGCCGGACATCACGATGATCGAACTTCGTTCTGCTGGCTAAATCACACTCGGCCCGACGGGATTGCGCGCTTGCGGTGTCAAGGCCGTAGAGTGGTCGGCCGTGCCCGCGTACGGAACGCAGGCGGATGAAGGGGGAACCCTGGGGAAATGACCGAGAGCTTCGCCGTTCATCGGCGCACCGAGGCAGAGGCTCGTATTCGGCGTTTCCTGGACCAGGAGAACCCGTCGACACCGTGTCTGGTGATCGACCTCGAGACGATTCGCGGCCGCTACCAGGCGATCCGCGCGGCGATGCCGTCCGTCGACATCTACTACGCGGTCAAGTCGAACCCCGAGTCCGACGTGGTCGGCACGCTGGTCGCCGAGGGGGCGCACTTCGACGTGGCGTCACCCGCGGAGATCGACCTGTGCCTGGCGCGCGGCGCCGCGCCGTCGTCGATCTCGTACAGCAACCCCATCAAAAAGGCCGCTGACATCGCGTACGCCCACTCGCGCGGCGTGCGGATGTTCGTGTCGGACAGCGAGCAGGACGTCCGGTTCGTCGCAGCGCACGCGCCGGGCTCGGCCGTGCTGGTGCGGATTCTCGTCCACAGCAAGGGTTCCACGTACCCGTTCGGCAACAAGTTCGGTTGCGATCCCGAGATGGCGACGGATCTCTTGCGGCTGGCGCACGAGTTGGGACTCGTTCCTCTCGGCGTCGCGTTCCACGCGGGCTCGCAGCAACTCTCGGTGGAGGGCTGGGACTCCGGCATCGCCGACGCCGCCCTGATCGCCGCGAAGCTGCGTGCCGAGGGCATCGAGACGACGACGGTCAACCTGGGCGGCGGTCTCCCCGCCGTGTACCAGGCCTCCACGCCGTCGCTCGAGTCCTTCGCCTCCGCCATCGAGGCCTCGCTCGCCCGGCACTTCGGTCCCTCACGTCCCCGCGTGATGATCGAGCCCGGCCGGGCGGTCTCCGCCGAGGCCGGCATGATCCGGTCGTCGGTCGTGCTCGTGTCGCGGAAGTCCTATTCGGACGAGCGCCGCTGGGTCTACCTCGACATCGGCCGCTACCAGGGCCTCGCCGAGACCGAGGGCGAGGCGATCGCGTACCGGCTGCGGACCTCGCGCGACGGCGGCGAGACCGGCCCGATCGTGCTGGCGGGTCCGACGTGCGACGCGGACGACGTGATCTACCAGCACACCCGCTACGACCTGCCGCTCGACCTGCAGGCGGGCGACCACGTGGACATCCTCCACGCGGGCGCCTACACCTCCTCCTATTCGTCCGTGTGCTTCAACGGCTTCCCGCCGCTGGCCACGTACTGCATCTGAGTCCGCCGCAATTCACATAGTTTGGAGTGATTGATGTCCGAAGCGCCCTGTCAGACCGAGGAGACCGTCGGTTTGTTCGCGGGACAGCACGTACTTGCAGAGCTTTCGGGTGTGAGTGCCGATCTGCTCGACGACGAGCAGTTCCTGCGACACGCCCTCGGTGAGGTTCTCACGCAGGCCGACGCAACTGTGCTGGAGGTGATCTCCAAGAAGTTCGATCCCCAAGGAGTCACCGTGCTGGCCCTGCTGTCGGAATCCCATGCCTCGATCCACACCTACCCGGAAGTGGGTTCGGTGTTCGTCGACGTGTTCACCTGCGGTACTCGTGCGAAACCCGCGCTCGCCGTGCAGCTACTCGCTGACGCACTGGGCGCCGCTCACGTGAGCACGGATCTCGTCACTCGTGGCATCAAGGAGCACGCCGCGTGAACGTCATCAACGAACCACTCGCCGAGGGCATGACCCGCCACTGGCGCGTGGACGAGGTGGTGGTCGACACCAAAACCGACTTCCAGCACCTCGTGATCGCCCGCACGGCCCAGGGGTTGTCGCTGTTCTGCGACGATGACCGCCAGTCGACGGAGTTCAGCCAGCTGACCTACCACGAGGCCCTGATGGTGCCGGCGCTGCTGCTGGCCGACACCGTCGAGCGCGTGCTGGTCATCGGCTCCTCCGAGGGCGTCGTGTGCCAGATGGCCGTTCAGCACGGTGCTTCGGTGGTCGACCACATCGACATCGACGAGCAGGCCGTGAAACTGTGCGCGGAGCACCTCCCGTACGGCTACACGGTCGAGGAGCTGGCCGCCGCGGAGAAGGGCGACGGCCCGATCCGCGTGCAGTACATCGACGGGTTCGAGTACATCCGCACGACGTCGGAGAAGTACGACATCGTGCTGGTGGACCTGCCCGACGAGCGTGAGGAGGAGGCGCAGCACAACCGCCTGTACGGCGCCGACTTCCTGCGCATGTGCAAGGCCCTGCTGCGTCCCGGCGGTGTCGTCGTCAACCAGTCCGGTTGCCAGACGATGTGGCGCAACACCACGCTGATCCGCTCCTGGCAGCGGTTCAACGAGGTGTTCGACACGGTCGCGTACTACGGCTCGGACGAGCACGAGTGGGCGTACCTGTTCGGCCGCGCGGACGTCGTCGAGGACCCGACCGCTCTCATGGTCGAGCGCCTGAAGACGGCCGGGTACGAGCCGGAGACGATCGACGACCTGGCACTGGTGGGCAACAGCATCCCGCCGTACCGGGTGCGGCAGTCGCTGGCCTGACGGTTCGGTTTTCCGGAAGGGGCGCTTCCCGTTCGCGGGAGGCGCCCCTTCCGCTTGCTCAGGCCAGGGACTGTTTGAGGAAGTCGACCTGCAGGAGCAGCAGGTTCTCCGCCACCTGTTCCTGCGGGGTCATGTGCGTGACGCCCGAGAGCGGCAGCACGGTGTGCGGGCGACCGGCGGCCAGCAGCGCGCTGGAGAGGCGCAGCGTGTGGGCCGCCACCACGTTGTCGTCGGCCAGGCCGTGGATGATCATCAGCGGGCGGGAGAGCTTGTCCGCGTCGGCGATGAGCGAGTTGGAGTCGTAGACCTCGGGCTTCTCGTCCGGGTGGCCCAGGTAGCGCTCGGTGTAGTGGGTGTCGTAGAGGCGCCAGTCGGTGACCGGGGCGCCCGCGATGCCCGCGTGGAAGACGTCCGGGCGGCGCAGGACGGCCAGCGCGCTCAGGTAGCCGCCGTAGGACCAGCCCCGGATCGCCACGCGGGTGAGGTCGAGGTCGGGCTCGACCTCCGCGGCCGCGTGCAGCGCGTCCACCTGGTCGTCGAGCGTGACGCCGGCGAAGTCGAACGCGATCGCGCGCTCCCAGGCGAGGCCGCGCCCCGGCGTGCCGCGGCCGTCCGCGACGATGACCGCGAACCCCTGGTCCGCCAGCCACTGCGAGGCGAGGAAGGCGTTCTGCGACGACAGCACGCGCTGCGCGTGCGGGCCGCCGTACGGGTCCATCAGCACCGGCAGCTTCGTGCCCGGCACGTGACCGGACGGCAGCAGCAGCGCCGCCCTGATCCCGCGCTCGCCCAGCGTCAGCATCCGCGGGGACGCCTTGATCACCGGCGTGTCCGCCCACGACTCGATCTCGTGGTCGCCCACCCGGACTCGCGCGCCGAACCTGTCCACAGTGGCCGAAACGAGCACAACCGTGTCCCCGCCGCGGATCGCGGAGTGCACACCGTCCTCAGTGGACACCTGCTCGACGGTCTCGCCCACGGAGTAGACGTGCACCTGGGTCGGGTCGTCGGCGGACGCGGCGACCAGGATCGAGTCGTCGGCGATGTCGAGCACCCGGCGCACCTGCAGCCCGGAGGTGAGGACCGCGTCGCCGACCTTCAGCGCGTACTCGTCGCCCTCCCCCACGATCCGCACGAGGCGACCGTCCGGGGTCCAGGCGGGAGCGCCGTCGCTGACCTCGAGCCACACCGGGTCGGTCTCGACCGCGAGCTCGGTGACGGCGCCGGTGTCGGGCACCAGCGCGTGGATCCGGCGAGTGCGCTGGTCACGGGTCTGCGTCGTGATCAGCGGAGCACCACCGGACGACCAGTGCACGTCGTTGAGGTAGTCGAACTCCAGCAGCACCGGCACGAACGTGCCGTCCAGCGACACCACCTGCAGCGACACGGTGGCGTTGGCCGTGCCCGCCGCCGGGTAGGCGATCTCGGTGGCGGCGGTGCCGGGGTTCGCCGGGTCGGCGATGTACCAGCGCTGCACGGGCGCGTTGTTCACCCGCGCCGCGATGAGGCGCTTGCCCCCCGGTTCCCACCAGTAGCCGCGGTAGCGCGACATCTCCTCGGCCGCGATGAACTCGGCCAGCCCGAACGTCACGTCCTCGCCGTCCGGCACGGCGACGGCGTAGTCCTCGCCCGACGCCAGCTCGACGACCCGCAACGTGCCGCGCGTGACGTAGGCCACGCGCTCCCCGGTCGGGTCGACCCGCGGGTCGATGACGCCGCCCTCGGTGGGCAGCTCCCGGACGGCACCGTTGACCAGGTCGGCCACGAACAGCCGCCCGGACAGCGCGAACGAGGCCACCGAGGCGTCGCGGGACAGCGCGTACCCGACGATGCCCGCGCCGGACTCACGCGTGCGCTCCCGGCGCGCCTTCTCCTCGGCCGGCAGGTCCTCCGGGTCGGTCAGCAGCGCCGCCGGGTCGGCGAGCAGCCGCTCGACGCCGGTGGAGGTGTTCAGCTCCCAGAGCCCATTCGCGCGGCTCGTGGCCGTGGCCGGGCGCAGGAAGAAGACGCGTGCGCCGTCCGCCGACACCGCGAAGGTCCTCGGTGCGCCGACGGTGAACCGCTGGGTGCGCGCCTGTTGGCGCGGGAAGGAGATGTCGTTGCCCACGACCCACCCTAACCCGCACATGCCGCCGGCACGGGTGCTGTGACGTGCGCTCCCCAGCACGATCCAGGTGCCCGAGGGGATTGCGGCACACGGTCGCAGGAGCTCGCATCTGCTGCAGCAGGCGGCCCTCCGGCTTCAACAGCCGGTGCAGCGCCGCGGCGCACTCGGGGTGGTCGCGCTCGCCGACGTGCTCCCCATCTCGATCGTGGAGGTCGCGACGAACGGCTCGTCGCACACTTCCCAGTAGTGGTGCGAGATCGCGTGCCGATCGCGGCTCTTGGTGTGCAGCGCACCCCGCAGCCGCGCTTCCTCCCCCTCGAGGTCGAGCTCCCCGCTCAGGTACGCGCGAGCCGGCCCGAGCTCGTTCGGACTCCACACGAGCCTCCGCAACGCGTCTCGTGAGCGGATCACGAGTACCGCGCCGTCCTGCGGCCCGGCCACGCTCCCGTCCGAGGCGTGAATTCCGATCGGCAACGGCGCACCCACCCGATCGGCCATCTTCCGCCAGCTGACCAGCGACAACCACCCTGCACCTCCTGCACGACCCGGTGCCGCCCGACGTTCGGGAGACGAGGAGGTTCGGTTCGTTTCTGAACCGAGACGCAACCCCGCCCGTATGGCCTCGATAGAGCGAACGGATGGACAAGGAGGACATGAGTGTGATCCGACGTAACCGCATTGCCATCGGGCTCGCCGCGGGACTGGCAGTTGTGCTGGGTCTGGGTGTCTGGAGCGCCACGGGCAGTGGCTCGAACAACTCCAAGCCGGTGGCACAGACCGAAACCGACCTGGGCGTCCTCGGTGACTACGGCGACGTGGGTCAGCCCCCGGTACTCCAGGAGCCCGCTGCGGCGCCCGAGACCCCCGTCCAGCAGCAGGCCCCGGAAACCCCGGCCGCACAGCCCGCGGCGCAGCCCCCTGCAGCCGCCCCGGTCAGCTCGCTGAAGCTGGTCGGCAAGCCCGTCGACAAGATGGGCCTCGTGGTCCAGGACGGCGACGGCCGCACGATGTACCGCTTCGACAAGGACACCCCGAAGCCGGAAGGCAAGTCGAACTGCAACAACCAGTGCGCGGTGACCTGGCCGCCGCTCCTCTCGGACACGGTTCCCCAGGTCGAGGGCATCGACCCGAAGCTCGTCTCGCTGATCACCCGCGCCGACGGCAAGAAGCAGGTCGCGATCGACGGCTGGGCGCTCTACGCCTACTCGCAGGACCCGAAGCCGGGCGCCTGGAAGGGTCAGGGCGTCGGCGGAACCTGGTTCGTGATCCAGCCCGACGGCAAGCGCAACGTGGAGTGCCTGCCCCCCGGCGTCACGGCGCCCGCCGCGTAACCCGCACACTCCCGTTAGGACGGTCCATCTGAGACACACAACACCCTGACACGGTGACACCCCGGCCCTGGGGAAGGGGCCGGGGTTCCCGTCGTTCTCGCTCCGGGGTCGCGAAGGGCGTCGCCACAGAGGCGGCGCCCTTCGCCGTACACCGTTGGCGCACAGGGAAAGCAAACCGCCCAACGCGACAGGCGTGCCATCAACTCGCGAGGGGCGTTGGACCGGCTCCTCGGGGAGTGTCGGGAGTCTGAGCGCAGAGCCCTCGGGGAGAGCACGCAAGCCGATCCCGCCACCAGCAACCCGGCCACCCCCGAACAGGCGGCGATCGCAACCACCCGCACCACCTGCGGATCACAACCAGGCAGCCGCACAGGGGGACAGGCCCATGCGGACGCCGAAGGCGGCCCCACACCAACCCCAGAACCTCAGGCGACCGCAGGGGTCCCCCCACAAGAAGGACCCCCTGAGCCCAAACGCTGCTCAGGGGGTCCGACGAGATCGGAAGATCAGAGCGACGAGTACAGCGGGTGCTTGGCCGCCAGGACCTCGACCCGAGCCCGCAGCTCCTCCACAGCCGCCCCGGGCTTCAGGGCCTCGGCGATCACGTCGGCGACCTCGGCGAAGTCCACCTCACCGAACCCGCGGGTGGCCAGCGCCGGCGTGCCGATCCGCAGACCGGACGTCACCATCGGCGGACGCGGGTCGTTCGGCACGGCGTTGCGGTTCACCGTGATGCCGATCCGGTGCAGCACGTCCTCGGCCTGCTTGCCGTCCAGTTCGGACGACACCAGGTCGACGAGGACCAGGTGGACGTCGGTCCCCCCGGTGAGCACCTTCACGCCGGCGGCCGCGACGTCGGCCTGCGACAGCCGGTCGGCCAGGATCCGGGCGCCCTCGAGCGTGCGGCGCTGCCGGTCGGCGAACTCCGGCGAGGCGGCGTGCTTGAACGCCACGGCCTTGGCCGCGATCACGTGCTCCAGCGGACCGCCCTGCTGGCCGGGGAACACCGCCGAGTTGATCTTCTTGGCGATGTCGGCGTCGTTCGACAGGATCACGCCGCCGCGCGGGCCGCCGAGGGTCTTGTGCGTGGTCGTCGTGGTCACGTGCGCGTGCGGCACGGGCGACGGGTGCAGACCCGCGGCCACGAGGCCCGCGAAGTGCGCCATGTCGACCATCAGGTACGCCTCGACCGAGTCCGCGATGCGGCGGAACTCGGCGAAGTCCAGCTGGCGCGGGTAGGCGGACCAGCCGGCCACGATCAGCTTCGGGCGGTGCTCGGTGGCCAGGCGCTCGACCTCGGCCATGTCGACGCGGCCGTCGCCGTCGGAGACGTGGTACGGCACGACGTTGTAGAGCTTGCCGGAGAAGTTGATGCGCATGCCGTGCGTCAGGTGGCCGCCGTGCGCGAGGTCCAGGCCGAGGATCGTGTCGCCGGGCTGCAGGAGCGCGAACATGGCGGCCGCGTTGGCCTGGGCGCCCGAGTGCGGCTGGACGTTCGCGAAGCCGGCGCCGAAGAGAGACTTGATGCGCTCGATGGCGAGGCGCTCGACGACGTCGACGTGCTCGCAGCCGCCGTAGTAGCGGCGGCCGGGGTAGCCCTCGGCGTACTTGTTGGTGAGCACGGAGCCCTGGGCCTGCAGCACGGAGACCGGGGTGAAGTTCTCCGAGGCGATCATCTCGAGGGTGCCCTGCTGGCGTGCCAGCTCGGCCGCTACGGCCTCGGCAACCTCGGGGTCGTACTCCGCGAGGGAGGCGTTGAACTGGTCGGACATCTGGAGGATCTCCCTACTTGGCACGCTTGTAGAACGGAAGTGCGACGACCTCGACCGGCTGCTTCTTGCCGCGGACGTCCACCAGCAGTGAGGTGCCCGGCTCGGAGCTCGCACGGGTCACGTAGGCCATCGCGACCGAGTAGCCGAGGGTCGGGGACAGGGCGCCCGAGGTGACCTCGCCGACGACCTCGTCGCCGTTCAGCACCGCGTAGCCGTGGCGCGGGGCGCGCCGCTCGGGGGTCTTCAGTCCGACCAGGACCGAGTCCACACCGGACTCCGCCACCTTCGCGAGGGCGTCGCGGCCCACGAAGTCGCCCGGCTTGTCGAGCTTCACGACGCGGCCGAGGTTCGCGTTGTAGGGCGTCAGCGACGTGGTGAGCTCGTTGCCGTACAACGGCATCCCGGCTTCGAGGCGCAGCGTGTCGCGGCAGCCGAGCCCGCACGGCTTGAGCTCGTGCGGCTGGCCCGCCTCCAGCAGCGCGGCCCACACGGCCGGGGCGTCGGCCGGGGTGACGAACAGCTCGAAGCCCTCCTCGCCGGTGTAGCCGGTGCGCGCGAGCAGCGCCGGAACGCCCGCGACGGTCGACGGGTACGAGGCGTAGTACTTCACCGCCGAGAGGTCGGTGTCGGTCAGGCCGGCGAGGATCTCGACGGACTTCGGGCCCTGGACCGCGATCAGCGCGTAGTCGGTCGACCTGTCCGTGACGGCGGTGTCGAACCCGGCGGCGCGCTCCACGAGCGCGTCGGCCACGACCGCGGCGTTGGAGGCGTTCGCGACGACCATGAACTCCTCGTCGCCCAGGCGGTACACGATCAGGTCGTCGACCACGCCGCCGTCGGCCTGGGTGATCATCGTGTAGCGCGCCTTGCCGACGGCCAGCGCGGAGATGTGGCCGACGAGCGCGTAGTCGAGCGCCTCGCCCGCCTGCGGTCCGGTCAGGACGATCTCACCCATGTGCGTGAGGTCGAACAGGCCCGCGGAGGTGCGCACCGCGTGGTGCTCGGCGAGCTCGGACGAGTAGCGCAGCGGCATCCGCCAGCCCGCGAAGTCGGTGAACATCGCGCCGAGCTGCTCGTGCTCGGCGTTCAGAGGCGTGAGGCGGGACATCAGAACGCTCCTTGAGGGTGCGCCGAAGAGCCGGGCCAGGCCGGCTGAGGCAACAGAAGAATGACACGGTCCATCAGAGACTCCTCGTCTGAGAGAGCCTCCCCCTCTGTCATGAGCCTGAGAGCTTCACCACCGGAGTGGCTTGCACCGTGGGCGAGGCTGCTGACGAGCCTGCTTTCCAGAGTTGCCTTCGTCGCGCGGTACGGGGACCTGAGAGATTCCGGGGAGGAGTTGCTCCTTCGGCGCTCCCCACGCCGGAAACCGGCAGCGGTGGAGCTCTCCCGCGCGACATCGACGGCCGTGTTCAGTTGGTTGCCCCAGACGCTAGCAGGCCGAACGTCACAGCGGCACGCCCTGCGCCGTCTTCTCGACCACCTTGCGCTCCGCCCAGAACGACAGGAACGGGATCGTGCCGGCGATCAGGACGAGCGCCGTGCCCTTGATCGACCAGCGCAGCTTCAGCGCCAGGTCGACGGAAAGCACCAGGTAGATGGCGTACAGGAAGCCGTGGACCGGGCCGACGACCTTCATCGCGCCGTCCATGTCCGCGGCGTACTTGAGCACCATCGCCACGACCAGGAGCAGCAGGAAGACACCGACCACGTAAGCCATGACCCTGAACCGGGTCAACGCACCCTTCATCTGCCCGCCTTCGCTCAACGACCGTCCCGCGCGTTCAGGTTCGCGAGCATGCGGTTGTAGGCCGCGAGCTCCGCGTCTTCGTCGTCGTCGAAGTGCTCGACGGGCGCGGGTTTGACGGCGTCAACGGTAGTCACCGGCTCGGCGGCGGCCGCAACCGGCTCCGGTGCGGAGAGAGCCTCGTCACGGCGCTGGCGTGCCAGGCGGCGGAAACGCCACACCATGAAGAGGGGGAAGAGGCCGAAGAGCGGCCACTGGAGCACGTACCCGAGGTTCTGGAACGTGCCGCTGGAGGACTCGAAGCGCTGCCACTGCCAGTACGCGAGCCCGCAGCAGACGATCAGCGCCGCCAGACAGGCGAGCGCGATCAGCACACGCTGGGGAGTAAGGAGGCCGCGCACGACCTCCACACTACTGGGGTGAGGCCTCCTGGCAGGAGGCCACCCGCGGGGATGGGTACAGGGCTGCCGCCTCCGGCAGCCCTCTCCTCTTATGCCACGCCGTCCCGGCGCTGCCTCTGCAGACGTGCGACGCACCAGGCCGCGGCGGAGCCACGGCGGAGGTGCTGGAGAACCGTCATCGGTCCCAGGCGCCTCCCGAGGTCGGCGGGCGTGAGGCCGGCCGCGCGGTAGTCGAGCGCGCGCTGGTCCAGCGGGCTGATGCCCGCGTCCCACCACTGCTCGGCTTCGGCGACGTCGCCCACCAGCTGCCAGTAGCTCGCCGCGGCGGCGAGCAACGCCTCGGGTGCCTCCGGCGCCCGCTTGCGCATCGCGGCCACGTAGGCCGGATCCGCCGAGTCGACCTTGACCAAGCCACGCGACCCGCTCCGTGCGGCACCCCGCTGCACGGGGATGCCTGGCGCCGAGGGGGGAGCCTCAGCGAGCCACGCGTTCTTGATCCGGTTCACCTCCTGCATCTCTGCGTCATCAGACCGTTCAGCCGCCCACTGCTTCAAGAGCTCGTGGACCCCGGAGTCCTCGACCATCCATGCCTCCTCGTCGGTCGGGGATCGGCCATTGCAGCGGAAGGTATTCGGTAGGTCTGACAATCGCCAGACCCTGAATCCTCAGAACACCCGTTACCAGTGCGTGATTGGCCGCATTCCACCCGTCCGGCTCAACGCGAACGGTCGAGGATCACCGTGCGTGACTAGGAGATGGGGGTCGCCGTGCCGAAGAGGCTCCTGACGAAGGTGATGATCGACTCCGCGCCCTCCCGCAGCCAGCCGAGAGCCGTCTGGACCGCCGAAGCGGACTCTTCGGGCCGGGTGATCAGGAGGAACAGCACCAGCGCCACGCCCGCCAGCACTAGCACCTTCTTGAGGTTCACAGGTACCTCTCCGTCCATGTCGCTCACCGGTCAGGCGGCGGACCGCCCGTGTCACCCGACATGGTCCCCCATTCACCCTTGAGATGAACAACGACCACGCCCGACCATCGCGGCGATCGACCAGGGGCGCACGCCTGCGGGGCGCCCAACGTCACCCGAATGGCGGCTAAAGCGGGGCGTCAGCAGCGCCGATGTCCTGGGCACGAGGTGAACACGGACTCCCTCGCATCCCACAGCTTGGACAGAACCTGGTGCACCGGGCCTCACCCGGATGCCGAACCGCCTGCTTCACACTCCGTCACGCCCTCGTGGCGCAATTAATGCGCGCCCGGCCATTCATCCAATTACTCCAGACCGCCGCAGTTCCATAATTCGGTCAGCGGCCACACCCATGTCGGCAAGCACTTCCCCGGTGTTCACCCCCGCGGAAACCGGAGGGGTCGGAACGGCCGTCGGCGTGCGGTCGAAGCGGGGCGCCGGAGCCGGGTGCAGCGCGCCGCCGACGTCCACGAAAGTGGAACGTTCCGCGTTGTACGGGTGACGTGCCGCCTCGTCCGGGGTCAGCACGGGCGCCAGGCAGGCGTCGGTGTCCTCCGCGAGGGCCGCCCACTCGTCGCGCGACCGGGTCTTCACCGCCGCGGCGATGCGTTCCCGCAGCTCAGGCCAGTTCGCGGGGTCGTTGCGCGAGGGTGCGTCCTGCAGCCCCAGCACGCGCACGAGGTCGGCGTAGAACTTCTCCTCCAGCGCGCCCACGGCCACGTACCTGCCGTCCGCGGCCTCGTAGACGTCGTAGAACGGCACTCCACCGTCGAGCATGTTCTCGCCGCGCCCGCCCGCCCACATGCCCGCGGACCGCATCCCGTGCAGGAACGTCGTCAGCAGCGCCGCCCCGTCGACCATGGCCGCGTCGACGACCTGACCGCGCCCGGAGCGTTCCCTCTCGTACAGCGCGGCGAGCACGCCGAGGGCCAGCAGCAGCCCTCCCCCGCCGAAGTCGCCGAGCAGGTTGATCGGGAACGACGGCGGCCCGCCGGCGCGGCCGAGAGGCTCCAGCGCACCGGCGACGGCGATGTAGTTGATGTCGTGACCGGCGCGGTCGGCGAGGGGCCCGTCCTGACCCCACCCGGTCATGCGCCCGTAGACGAGGCGCGGGTTGCGGGCGAGGCACTGGGCCGGGCCGATGCCCAGGCGCTCGGTGACACCCGGCCGGAAGCCCTCCACCAGCACGTCCGAGCGTTCGACCAGCCGCAGCACCAGGTCGGCGCCCTCGGGGGTGCGGGTGTCGATCGCGATGGAGCGCCGGTTGCGGCCCAGGAAGTCACCGGGGACCGTCGACCGGCTCCCCGGCTTGCAGACCTGCACCACGTCCGCGCCCAGGTCGGCGAGCACCATGCACGCGAACGGCGCGGGTGCGAGGCCCGCGAGCTCGACGACGCGCAGCCCCTGCAGAGGCCCGCTCACAGGGACCTCGCGATGATTTCCTTCATGATCTCGTTCGTGCCGCCGTAGATCCGCTGCACGCGGGCGTCGGACCAGGCACGTGCGATCGGGTACTCGTTCATGTAGCCGTAGCCGCCGAACAGCTGCACGCACTCGTCGACGACCCTGCTCAGCCGGTCGCTGGCCCACCACTTCGCCATCGCGGCGGTCGGCACGTCCAGTTCGCCGCGCAGGTGCTTCTCGATGCACTCATCGATGAACGCCCTGGTCACGGACGCCTCGGTCGCGCACTCGGCCAGCTTGAAGCGGGTGTTCTGGAACTTGATCAGCTCCTTGCCGAACGCCTTGCGCTCCTTCACGTACCCGAGCGTCAGGTCGACGGCCGCCTCGATGCCCGCGATGCAGCAGACGCCGATGATGAGGCGTTCCTGCGGCAGCTGCTGCATGAGCTGGACGAACCCGAGGCCCTCCTGGCCGCCGAGGAGGTTGTCCGCCGGCACGCGGACGTCGTCGAAGAACAGCTCGGCGGTGTCCTGCCCCTTCATGCCGACCTTGTCGAGCACGCGGCCGCGCCGGATGTCGTTCTCGACGACGAGCAGGGAGATGCCGGTGGCGCCCTGCACCGGGTCGGTCTTGGCGACGACGATGACGAGGTCGGCGAGCGCGCCGTTGGTGATGAACGTCTTCGAGCCGTTGATGACGTACTCGTCGCCCTCGCGGATCGCCTTCGTGCGGATGCCCTGGAGGTCGGAGCCCGCGCCGGGCTCGGTCATCGCGATCGCGCCGACGTGCTCACCCGAGGCGAGCTTCGGCAGCCAGCGCCGCTTCTGCTCCTCGGTGCCGTAGGAGTTGAGGTAGTGGGCGACGATGCCGCTGTGCACGCTGTTGCCCCACGAGCTGTCTCCGGCGCGCGCCTGCTCCTCGAGCAGCACGGCCTCGTGGGCGAACGTCCCGCCGCCGCCTCCGTACTCCTCGGGGATGGAGAGGCACAGCAGCCCGAGCTCACCGGCCTTGAGCCACAGCTCGCGGTCGACCTGCTTCTGCTCGGCGAAGCGTTCCGCGTGCGGCGTGACCTCCTTCTCGAAGAACGTGCGCGCGAGCTGGCGCAACTGGTCCAGGTCGCTGTCCATCCACCGCGATCGACGCTCTGCCATGCCGTCCACGAAACCACCGGGCGGTGGTCCACGCCATGACCGGCGCGCCAGGCCATCACCCGAAAAACTGAGCGAAATTCCCACCCCGGTCGTCCAGACTGCTCGGTATGCAGATCCATCAGGTCGCGCCGGACGAGTGGCGGCTGTGGCGTGACATCCGCCTGGAGGCGCTGTCCAGCGACCCCGAGGAGTTCGGGTCCGCGCTGGCGGTCGAGCAGCGGTACGGCGAGGACGAGTGGCGCGACCGCGCGGCCGAGGGGCTGAAGGTCGTCGCGCTCGACCCCGACCCCGTCGCCCTGGTCGCGGCCACCGCGAAGCCGGAGGGGCTCTACCTCTACTCGATGTGGGTGCGCGCCTCCCACCGCGGCCGCGGCATCGGGGAAGGCCTGGTCAGGACTGTTCTGGCGTGGGCGGCGGAGCAGGGCTGGAAGGTCGTCGTCCTGCGGGTCTGGGAGGACAACCTGCCCGCGCGCAGGCTCTACCGGCGGCTCGGCTTCCGGCAGGCCGAGGATCCCGAGTACATGGAGTTCCAGGTGAGCTAATCGGTCACCCCCCACGGTCATGGCCAGCTCGCCGGGGCGGGCCTAGCGTGAGGACCATGAGCGAAGCCTTGATCTTCGACGCGGTGCGCACGCCGCGCGGCAAGGGGAAGCGCGGGTCGCTGCACAGCGTCAAGCCCGTGGATCTGGCCGCCGGTGTGCTGCGCGCGCTGTCCGAACGCAACTCCCTCGACACCTCCGCGGTGGACGACGTCGTGTTCGGCGTCGTGTCCCCGCTCGGGGAGCAGGGCGGCGACATCGCCCGCACGGCGGTGCTGGCCGCGGGCTGGGACCAGCGCCCGGCCGGTGTGCAGCTCAACAGGTTCTGCGCGTCCGGCCTCGAGTCGGTGAACCTGGCCGCGGCCAAGGTCGCGTCCGGGTTCGAGGACCTGGTGGTGGCGGGCGGCGTCGAGTCGATGTCGCGCGTGCCGATGGGCTCCGACGGCGGCGCGTGGGCGATCGACCCGCAGACGAACTTCGACCTGTCGTTCGTGCCGCAGGGCGTGTCGGCCGACCTCATCGCGACGCTGGAGGGCTTCTCCCGCACCGACGTCGACGAGTGGGCGGCGCGGTCGCACGCGCGGGCGTTCGAGGCGCAGAAGAACGGCTGGTTCGAGCGGTCCGTCGTGCCGGTCGTCGACCAGAACGGCACGGTGGTGCTCAAGGAGGACGAGACGATCCGTCCCGAGTCGACGGTGGAGTCGCTGGGCAGGCTCAAGCCCAGCTTCCAGTTCCACGGCGACCTCGGCTACGACACCGTCGCGATCGACCGCTACCCCACCGTCGAACGCATCAGCCACGTGCACACGCCGGGCAACTCCTCGCAGATCGTCGACGGCGCCGCCGCGATGCTGATCGGCTCCGCGGCCGCCGGCCGGTCCTCGGGCCTCACGCCGCGCGCGCGGATCGTGTCCGTCGCGGTCGTGGGCACCGAGCCGACGATCATGCTCACCGGACCGGCGCCGTCCGCGCGCAAGGCCCTGGACAGGGCGGGCCTCTCGGTCGAGGACATCGACCTGTTCGAGGTCAACGAGGCGTTCTCCTCGGTCGTGCTGAAGTTCCTGCGGGACATGGACGTCCCCGAGGACAGGGTCAACGTCAACGGCGGCGCCATCGCGCTCGGCCACCCGCTCGGCGCCACCGGCTGCATGATCCTCGGCACGCTGCTCGACGAGCTGGAGCGCCGGGACCTGCGCCGCGGCCTCGCCACGCTGTGCGTCGGCGGCGGCATGGGCATCGCCACGATCATCGAGAGGGTCTAGAAGATGCCGTTCCACTACGACAAGGACGCCGACGGCATCGTCACCCTGACGATGGACATGTCCGGCTCCGCCAACGTGATGAACGACGAGTACCGCGAGCTGATGGGCGACTCGGTCGCCAAGCTCGAGGGCGACGACATCACCGGCGTGATCGTCACGTCCGCCAAGAAGACGTTCTTCGCCGGCGGCGACCTGAACGTGCTCATCGCGATCACGCCGGAGAACGTCTCGCAGGCGCTGGCCGGCGTGGAGGAGCTCAAGGCCCAGCTGCGGCGCCTGGAGAAGCTCGGCAAGCCGGTCGTGGCCGCGATCAACGGCACCGCGCTCGGCGGCGGGTTCGAGATCGCCCTCGCCGCGCACCGCCGGATCCTGCTGAACGACGACAAGATCCGCGTCGGACTGCCCGAGGCGACGCTGGGCCTGCTGCCCGGCGGCGGTGGCGTCACGCGCATGGTGCGGCTGCTGGGCGTGCAGAAGGCGTTGCCGTTGCTCATGGAGGGCAAGCAGCTGCGTCCGGAACGCGCGCTGCAGGCCGGGATCGTGCACCAGCTCGTGGACACGCGCGAGGAGCTGCTCTCCGAGGCACGTGCGTGGATCAAGGCCAACCCGGCGCCGACGCAGCCGTGGGACGTGCAGGGCGCGGGCGTGCCGGACCTCAAGTTCGCGGACCCCGACAGCTACGGCATCCTCGCGGCCGCTCCCGCCGTGCTGAGCAAGAAGTCGCACGGCGTCTACCCGGCGCCGGAGAAGATCATGGCGGCGGCCGTCGAGGGCGCGTACGTCGACTTCGACACGGCGCTGGAGATCGAGGCGCGCTACTTCCTGGAACTGGCGTCCGGCCAGGTCTCCAAGAACATGATCACCGCGTTCTGGTTCAACCTCAACGAGGTCAACGGCCGCGCGTCCGCCACCGGCAAGCGCGTGGGCAAGCTCGGCGTGCTGGGCGCGGGCATGATGGGCGCGGGGATCGCCGAGGTGTCCGCGAAGGCGGGCATCGAGGTGGTCCTGAAGGACGTCACGCTGGAGTCGGCCCGCAAGGGCGCGCAGGGCCTGGAAGGCATCACGCCGACCGACTCCGACGACGACCTCGCGGGCTGCGACCTCGTCATCGAGGCGGTCTTCGAGAACCGCGAGCTGAAGAACGAGGTGCTGCCCGCGGCCGAGCAGAAGGCGTTGCCGGACGCGGTGATCGCGTCCAACACCTCGACGCTGCCGATCACCGGTCTCGCGTCCGCGGTGACGGCGCCGGAGCGGTTCATCGGCCTGCACTTCTTCTCACCGGTGCCGAAGATGCGGCTCGTGGAGATCATCCGCGGCGAGAAGACGTCCGAGGAGACGCTCCAGCGCGCGCTGGACTACGTGCGGCAGATCGGGAAGACGCCGATCGTGGTCAACGACTCGCGCGGCTTCTACACCTCCCGGACGTTCGGCACGTACGTGATCGAGGCGATCACGATGCTCGCCGAGGGCGTCTCGCCGGCGTTGATCGAGAACGTCGCCAAGAAGTCCGGCATGGCCGTCGGCCCGCTGGCGGTGTCGGACGAGGTGACGCTGTCGCTGCAGCTGAAGATCCACGACCAGACGCTCGCGGACGACCCGTCGCTGGTGTCGGAGAGCGCCGCCTACGACCTCATCCGCGAGATGGTGTCGCTGGGGCGCAGCGGGAAGTCGGCCGGCGCCGGGTTCTACGAGTACCCCGAGGGCGGCAGGAAGTTCCTCTGGCCCGAGCTCACGACCCGGTACGTGAAGGCCGACGCGGGTGTGTCCGAACAGGACGTCCGCGACCGGCTGCTGTTCGTGCAGTCGCTGGAGACCGTGCGGTGCCTGGACGAGGGTGTGCTGACGTCGGTGGCGGACGCGAACATCGGCTCGATCTTCGGGTTCGGCTTCGCGCCGTGGACCGGTGGCACGCTGCAGTTCATCAACTCCTACGGCGTGCAGGCGTTCGTGGAACGGGCGGACTACCTCGCCGACACGTACGGCGAGCGGTTCCGTCCTCCCGCCTCGCTGCGGGAGCGCGACAGGTTCTAGGCGCGGTAGGAGCCGGGTGAGGACCCGGTCCACCTCTTGAAGGCCCGGTGGAAGGCGCTCGCCTCGGAGAACCCGAGGCGCAGCGCCAGCTCCTCCACCGACTCCCCGCCCCGCACCAGCGAGGCGACCGCCTGGTCGCGCAGCAGCTGTTCGCGCACCTCGCGGAACGACGTGCCCTCCGCAGCGAGCCTGCGCCGCAGCGTCGGCGCCGACACGCCCAGCCGGGCCGCCACGGCCTCCAGCCCCGTCACCCCGCGTCCGAGCAGCCTCCGCACGTGCCCGGCCGTGTCCGCGCCGTGGTCGCGGCGCGAGAGCAGCTCCGCCGGCGAGTGCCGCAGGAAGCGCCGCAACGCCGCCTCGTCCTGCACCACGGGCATGCGCAGGAACCTCGGGTCGAACGTGATCGCGGTGGCGGGTGCGCCGAACGCCAGCGGGCAGCCGAAGATCAGGTGGTACTCGGCGGCGTGCGCGGGTTCGGGATAGGCGAACTCGGCGCCCCGCAACGGGATGCGGCGGCCGATCAGCCACGACGAGAAGCGGTGCCACAGCACCAGCAGCGACTCGGTCAGGAAGTGGTCGGGGTCGCCGGGGATGTGCAGCGTGAAGCGGCCGTCGACGAGCGCGAGCTCCAGCGGTTCGTCGAACAGCGCGTAGAAGGCGAGGCCGCGCCGCAGGGCCGATTCGAGGTCCGGGCAGTGCACGGCGAGCAGGCACATCATCGCGAACGTGCCGCGCTTGGACGGGCGCGGTCCGAAGCCCATGAACTCGTCGTCGAGGACTTCCCAGAGGGTCTGGATGAACGTCGTGTACTGGGAGGGCGTCACGCGCGCCCTGTCGTCGTCCAGCAGGCTCGGCGGGATGCCCGCGCCCCGCAGGACGGCGGACGGATCCGGGCACGCGCGCAGTGCCGCGCGCACGTAGTGGATCGCCACGGTCCTGGAGTGCACGGACAACAGTAAAACGCCCGCAGTGGTGACGCGGCTCCGGGGAGAGCTGGAGTCGCGTCACCGCCGCAGTGGGCCCACGCGGTGAGCCGTGCTCCTCGCCGACGGGGCTTCCGCACGCCCATCGGCAAGGGACGATGTTGTGTCCGTTGACGTTATGTGGTCTAGACCAGAAAAGTCAACAGTGCGGGGAGAGCAGGTGACCGCCTGATTTCTCAGGCTCGTTCCAGTGGAGCCACGGCGAAGCCCGCGGAGAACCTCTGGCACCAGATCACCACGCTCCGAATGGTGGACACGTTCACGCCGGAAGGGATTTCGTACACCTGGTCGCCGCGGTTTCCCTTCAGCTTCCCCAGACTCGTGAATCCCTGGCCGAACGTCTTCTCGGACGAGTCGGAGGCGTGCGGGGACAGGTAGACGTACAGGTCAGGGCCATCACTGGTGTTCAGCGACGCGAACTGGACGGAATGGCGGCCGCCGGGCAGCGCGATGAGGCTCGCTTTGC
Organism: Lentzea jiangxiensis; assembly: GCF_900104175.1. Lineage (GTDB taxonomy): Bacteria > Actinomycetota > Actinomycetes > Mycobacteriales > Pseudonocardiaceae > Lentzea > Lentzea jiangxiensis. The sequence continues at coordinate 1,383,972 of NZ_FNIX01000001.1, read as the reverse complement.
CGGTGGTCGCGTGTTCGAGCGAACGCCACTGCCCCGCCGCGACCTCCTGCGGCGTTTCGGCGACCTGCTTCGGCGTTTCCGAGACCGGTGCCGAAGCGGCGGAAGACGACATCTGCGAGGTCGCGGTGGGCACCAGGAGCGCGTCGTTCGTTTGGCGAACCGTGAACACCCGCCAGGGCTGGAACAGGTACAGCCCGATCCCGAGGGCGACGACCAGGAAGACCGAGACGGGAATCAGGAATCGACGATGGCGCATACCGAAAATACTGGCCCAAACCGGATCGGAAAGAGCTTACGGAGTTGTTAGGGTCCTTAGCCGTGGCGACACAGGCGAGAATCGGCCAAGCGGTGCTCGGCGTCCTGATGGTCGGCTGCGCGCTGACCGGCCTGTTCCCCAGACCCGTGCCGCTGCTGTTCGCCATCGCGGCGGTCGGCACCGCGAACGCCGCGTTCCCTCTCATGCGCACGTTCGGCTCCGCGGTGCTCGGCGGGGTCGCCGCCTCGTCGATCGCCCTCACGTCGGTCTCGTTCGTCACGTGCTCCTCGCAGCGCTTCACCGAGGTGTTCACCTGCACGGGTGACGCTCCGACATGGCACATGACCGGAACAGTGCTGGTGGCAGGGCTTTCCGGGGCCAGTTTGGTGCTTGCCCGCATCACGGTCGAATGACGACGATCACTCAACCGTGACCGTCAGGGAGCCGATAAGGCACCCGGACGAGCGTTCTCCTGCGACCGGGGCAGCCGGTAACCTGCCGGGGCGTGACCGTCTGACTTCCGACCGTGAGCACAACCGTGAGCATCCAAGGAGGACCGCTGTGCGCGCACTGTGGACCGCAGGCGGTTCCGCCGTGCTCGGATCCGCGTTGCTCGGAGTGCTGGTGGGCATGGCGATCCACGGCGTTTCCGCCGACGACCCGGTGAGCAGAACGCCCGGATCCACCTGGGTCGGTTCCACCAGCTCGACACCGCCGAGCACGACGGAGATCTCGACCACCGTCAGCAGCGCACCGCCGAGCACGAGCAGCACGGCGCCGAGCACGCAGCAGCCGCCGAAGAGGACCACCCCGCCGCCGGCCGTGACGAACCAGGAGCAGCCGCCGCCCCCTCAGCCCACCGCGACGACGACGACGGCGCCGTCGTCCTCCGGCTGGCCGTGCAACCCGCTCAACCCGCTGCCGCCGCCCACCTGCAAGAACATGGGCTAGCCCCTCAGGGCGTCAGCGCCGGCGACCCCCGGCGGGTCGAGCCGTGCCGGCTCTGCCGGGGTCGTTCGCGCTCAGGCCGACTCGCGCCGCACCAGCACCGTCGGCAGCATCTGCTGCTTCTTCTTGACCGTCTCGTCGCGCAGCAGCTTCATCAGGTGCTCGACCATGTGCTTGACCTGCTCGTCCGAGTCCTGCCGCACGGACGTCAGCGGCGGCGTCGTGTGCTCGGCTATCGCGACGTGGTCGTCGAAGCCCACGACCGCGACGTCCTGCGGCACGCGCTTGCCCGCCTCGTGCAACGTCTCCAGCGCGCCGGCGGCCATGAGGTCGGACGCCACGAACACGGCGTCCAGGTTGGGGTGCTTCGCCAGCAGGACGGACATGGCCTTGCGGCCGCCCTCCCTGGTGAACCCGCCGTCCTCGGTGAGCTTCGCCGCTCCCTTGTCGTCCAGCGACAACGCGGACTTGAAGCCGTTCAGGCGGTCTATGGCGGACATCTCGTCGAGCGGACCGGAGACGTGGACGATCTTCTTGCGGCCGAGCGCCTTGAGGTGCTTGGTCGCCACCACGGCGCCGCCCTCGTTGTCGTTGTCGACGAGGTGCATGCCCCGCAACGACCCCCACGGCTTACCGGCGTACACGACCGGCAGCGGCAGCTTCTTCACGATCGACACGAGCTCGTCGTTGCGGTGCGGTGCGAACATCAAAGCGCCGTCGACGTGACCGCCGGCCAGGAACCGGTGTGCACGGGCCTGGTCGTCCGGGGAGTGCACCAGCATGAGCACCATCTGCACGTCGACGTCCGCGAGAGCGCGGGCGCCCGCGCGGATCAGGCGTGCGAAGTGCGGGTCATCGAAGATCTTGGGCTCGGGTTCGGAGAACAGCACGGCCACGGCGCCGGTGCGACGGGTGACCAGTGCCCGCGCGGCCCGGTTCGGCTGGTAGCCGAGAGCCAGGACGGCGGCGTTGACCGCCTCGAGCGCTTCGGGGCTCACGCGGGGTGACGCGTTCAGCACCCGGGACGCCGTGGCGCGGGAGACCCCTGCCCTCGCGGCAACGTCTTCCAACGTCGGACGCGCGTGGTTGGACACGAGCACCACCACTCCTCGATGAAAACCTTTGAGTCGCCGAGCAGCTTAGCCGCAAGCGATCTCCGAGGAGGGTTTCCGCGCTGTTCATCGTGTTTTTTCGCCCGCGACAGCCGCCGCCGGTGTCGTGAGCGCACGCCCACGTGGGGCGATGGACACCCGCAGCAGTCCGTCCTCCCGGCGTGTCGTGGCGGCGAGGCCCGCGCGGGCGGCCGTCCTCACGAGAGCGGTCTCCGCGGGCAGGCACCACGCGACGAGTTCCGCGAACCCCGCGGCACGGGCGTCGGACGCGAGCGCCGCGAGCAGGGCCGCACCGACGCCGCGGCGCTGCCAGGCGTCCTCCACGAGCAACGAGATCTCGGCGCACTCGGGCGTTCCGGTGTGGATGAGCTGACCGAGCGCCACCACCTGGTCGCCGCACTGGACGAGGGTCGTGGTGCCGCGCGGCGGGTCGAGCAGCCGGTGCACCCAGCGGCGGGGCAGCGTGCGCATGCCCGCGTGGTAGCGGTTGAACAACGTCCTCATCGAACAGCGGGCGTGCAGGCCGGTGACGGCCTCCTCGTCCTCGGCCACGCCGGGTCGCAGGACCAGTGCCACGCCGTCGTCGCTGAGCATCCCGCGCAGCGAGGGCGCCGGCGCGTCCAGCAGCTCGAGGAACGCCTGCGCGCGGGTGAGCTCGACCTGGGTGAACCTCGCCCAGCCGCGCCGGGCGACCAACCCTCCCAACTGGACCTGGTCGTCCGTCGCCTCGCCGGAGGTCACCGCGTCGGCGGCCAGGACCTGCCGCAGCGCCTCCGCGGTCCGGTCCGGGTCGGTCAGCGCCATCTTCGCCGCGCGCAGCACCGCCGTCGGTTCGTCGACGAGGTCGCGCATCTCGGCCCTGGTGATCCCGACGCGCCTGCCGCCCTCGCCGCGCACGGCCTCCACGAGGTCGGCGGGCAGCACGCCTTCCCCCGCCCGCACGACGATCTCGTCCAGCACCCCGCCGGGAACGGGGATCACGTGCAGCGCGAGGACGTTGCAGTCGGCCGCGGCCAGCCGGACGGTGACGCGGGCGAGCGCGCCGGGGCTGTCGCTGAGTTCGAAGCGCATGCGCCAGGTCGTCGTCATGACGTCAAGAGTTCATGGAACTTGTTGCCGCGAGACGAACCGCGGGTAAAACGCTCGTCATAGGGTCGCGGCATGAGGAGAACACTGGCCGCAGGCCTCACCCTGCTCACCGTCACGGCGCTGGCCACCCCCATCTCCGCCGCGCCGGTCGAGGCCAGCAGGAAGGCACCGGGGCGGGCGGCGCTGACGAACTTCGCGTCTCTCCCGGCGCTCACCTTCCTGCCCGGCAGCGAACCGAGCGGCTCGGCGCTGGGCACGGCGCCGATCAACGGGGTCACGCCGCCGTTCGCCGACCAGCCGGTCCAGGGCTTCAGCGGTCTCGTCCGCAACGGCGACGGCACCTTCGACGCCATCTCCGACAACGGGTACGGCACCAGGGCCAACAGCGCGGACTTCCTGTTGCGCATCCACCGCATCGCGCCGGACTTCGCGGAGAACACCGTCGACGTGGTCGGCGGCATCACGCTGACCGACCCGCGCGGTCACATCCCGTTCCCGCTCACCCGGCCGGACCGGGTGATCACCGGCGCCGACCTCGACATCGAGTCGGTCACCCGCGGAGCCGACGGCACCTACTGGATGGGCGACGAGTTCGGCCCGTACCTGCTGCACTTCGACCGCGCGGGACGGCTGGTGTCCCCGCCGGTTCCCCTGCCGGGTGTGCGCGCCCCGGAGAACCCCGCCGGCAACCCGAACCTGGGCGGCAGCAAGGGGTTCGAGGGCATCACGCTCTCGCCGGACGGGAAGAGGATCAACGCGCTGCTGGAGGGCACCGTCGCGGGTGACGCGCCGGGAACGTTGCGCCTCAACGAGTTCGACGTCGCGAGCGCTGCCTTCACCGGCACGACCTGGAAGTACCGGCTGGAGGACCCGAACTTCGCGATCGGGGACGCCATCGCCGTGGACGCCAACCGGCTGCTGGTCATCGAGCGGGACAGCGCACAGGGCGCCGACGCGATCGTCAAACGCGTCTACCTCGCCGACAAGCGCGACCGCGACCGCGACGGCGAGCTCGACAAGACCCTGGTCGCCGACCTGCTGGACCTCGCCAACCCGAAGCACGTCGGCGGGCAGGCGAACCCGTTCAGGTTCCCGTTCGTCACGATCGAGGACGTCACGATCCTCGACGACCGCACGATCGCGGTGCTCAACGACAACAACTTCCCGTCGTCGTCGGGCCGCAACCCGGGCAAACCGGACGACAACGAGTTCATCACCATCCGGCTCGGCGAGAACCTGCACGCCGATCCGAGGGTTCTGCGCAGGCGCTAGACAAGAGAGCGCTCTCACCTGCGGCACGGACGTGTCCGCAGGCGAGAGCGCCAAAACCCCTCAGCCAGTGCAGGGTGGCTAGACGGTGTAGCCCCGGGCGGGGAGCCCGTTCTGCCCGATGATCCTGGACAGCGCGACCGCGCTCTCCTTGACCGTGCGCTGCTGCGTCTCGAAGTCGACGTGCACGATCCCGAACCGCTGCGAGTACCCGGCCGCCCACTCGAAGTTGTCGAGCAGCGACCACGCGAGGTAGCCGCGGACGTCGGCGCCCTCGGAGATCGCCCTGTGCACCGCGCGGACGTGGTCCACCAGGTACTTCGTCCGCTGCACGTCGTTCACGCGGCCCGCGGCGTCGACGACGTCCGGGAACGCGGAACCGTTCTCCGTGACCACCAGCGGCACCCCGCCCGCGTCGCGGGACAGGCGCACCAGCAGCTCGGTGAAGGCGTCGGCGTTCTGCTCCCACCCGAACCCGGTGAGCTCGCCCCGCGGCGGCTCGATCGTGACACCGCGCAGACCCGCGTGCGGCCCGGCGGGCACGTGGCCGGGGTCGGCCGGCGCGACGCGGGTCGGGTTGTAGTAGTTCACGCCGATCCAGTCGATCGGGGTCGCGATGGTCTCCATGTCCCCGTCGCGCACCACGTTCGTCCAGTCGCCCAGCCACGTCGTGTCCTGCAGGACGTCGAGCGGGTAGCCGCGGCCGAGGACCGGGTCGAGCAGGATGCGGTTCTGCAGCCCGTCGACCTTGCGCACGGCCTCCCGGGAGGCCTCCGAGTCGCCGTCGCCCCAGATGGTGCTGAAGTTCAGCACGATCGACAGGCGGTGCGAGTCGGGTGCCTGCGCGCGCAACGCCTGCGTGGCCAGCCCGTGCGCCAGCAGCAGGTGGTGCGCGGCCTGCAGGGACGCCACGGCGTCGGTGACGCCCGGCGCGTGGATGCCGTTGCCGTAGCCGAGGAACGCCGAGACCCACGGCTCGTTCAGCGTGGTCCACGCCTGCACGCGGTCGCCGAGCCGTTCGTGCACGATGGCGGCGTACTCGGCGAAGCGGTAGGCGGTGTCGCGGTTGCGCCAGCCCCCGAAGTCCTCCAGCACCTGCGGCAGGTCCCAGTGGTACAGCGTGACCAGCGGCTGGATGTCCTTCTCCAGCAACGAGTCCACCAGCCGGTCGTAGAACGCGAGCCCGCGCTCCTCGACCGCGCCGCTGCCGCTCGGCTGGATCCGGGGCCACGCCACGGAGAACCGGTACGAAGCCAGCCCCAGCGACTTCATCAGCTCCACGTCGGAGGCGTAGCGGTTGTAGTGGTCGCAGGCCGGGTCACCCGTGTCACCGGCCAGCACCTTGCCGGGCGTCGCGGCGAACGTGTCCCAGATGGAGGCGCCACGTCCGTCCGCGGTGGTCGAACCCTCGATCTGGAACGCCGCGGTGGCCGCCCCCCACAGGAAGTCCGGCGGGAAGGTCAGCACCTCCCGCCCGACCTCGACGTCCGAGTCGGTCGTCATTCAGTCACATCCTCGTGGCTTGATCCCTGCGGTGTTCTATCCCTTTACGGCGCCCTGCATGATGCCGCCGACGATCTGGCGCGACAGCAGGACGAAGATCGCGATCACCGGCAGCACCGCGATGGAGGCGCCGGCGAGCATCAACGAGTAGTCGGTGTAGTAGCCGCTGGCGAGCGTCGACAGCGCGACCTGCACCGTCGGGCTGTCGTTGGGGTCCAGCACGATCAACGGCCAGAAGAAGTCGTTCCACGCCGTCATGAACGTGAACATGCCGAGAACGGCCGCCTGCGGGCGCACCGCCGGGAAGCCGACGTGCCAGAACGTCCGCAGCACCGAGCAGCCGTCGACGCGCGCGGCCTCGATCAGCTCGAACGGCACGGTCTCCTCGCACGCCTGGCGCATCCAGAACACCGCGAACGACCCGATCAGCACCGGCACGATGACCGCCTGCAGCGTGCCGTACCAGTCGAGGTCCGACATCAGCATGTACAGCGGGATCACGCCGAGCTGCGTCGGCACCATCGCGGTGCCGAGCACGACCAGGAACAGCGAGTCGCGGCCCTTGAACCGCAGCCGCGCGAACGCGAACCCGGCGAGCGTGCCCAGCACGACGTTCGAGATCGCCACGGTCGACGCCACGATGAACGAGTTCTGCATGGCGAGCCAGAAGTCGACCGTGTCGAAGACGCGGGTGATGTTCTCGACCAGGTTGCCGCCGGGGACCAGCGGCGGGACCTTCTCGCCGAGGACCGAGTTGTCCTTCGACGCCACGATGAACGAGTAGTACAGCGGGAACACCGACGCCGCGAGCACGGCGACCAGGAACCCGTACAGCAGCGGTCCTGCCTTCGCGTTCTTCACGATCACTCCTTGCCCGCGATGCGCCGCGTCAGCGTGAAGTTGACGATCGCGACCAGCAGGACGACCACGAACAGCATCCACGCGATGGTGGCCGCGTACCCGGCGTCGAACAACCGGAAGCCCTTCTCGTACATGTAGAGCACCAGCGTCTGGAACTGCCGGTCGGAACCACCGGTGGAGTTGTTGGCGGCGAACCCGGGGTCGAACAGCGCGGGCTCGGCGAACAGCTGCAGGCCGCCGATCGTCGAGGTGACGACGGTGAACAGGATGGTCGGGCGGATCGACGGCACGGTGATCGACCAGAACATCCGCCAGCGCGACGCACCGTCCAGGGTGGCCGACTCGTACATGTCCTTGGGCACCGACTGCATGGCCGCCAGGTACAGCAGCGCGTTGTAGCCGGTCCAGCGCCACATGACCATCGTGGACACCGCGAGGTGCGAGGCCCAGGTCTCGGCGCGCCAGTCGATCGGGTCGACACCGACGAGGCCGAGCAGGAAGTTCACGATGCCGAAGTCGCGGCCGAAGAACTGCGCGAACACCAGCGCGACCGCGGCGACCGAGATGACGTTGGGTAGCAGCACGCCCGCCCGCCAGAACGCGCTCCCGCGCAGTCCCCGGTCGAGCAGCGCGGCGAGCCCGAGCGCCGCGAGCAGCTGCGGCACCGTCGAGAGCACGAACAGGCTGAGCGTGTTGAACAGCGCGTTCCAGAACTTGGTGTCGCCGAAGAGCTCGGCGTAGTTGGCGAAACCGACGAATCCCAGGTTGCCGTCGATCAGCTGCCACTCGTGCAGCGACACCCACGCCGTGTAGACCAGCGGGTAGAGCCCGAAGATCCCGAACACCAGGAAGAACGGTGCGATGATCAGGTACGGCGTGTACTTGGCGTCCCAGTTGCTCAGCCTGAAGCGCTTCGGCTCCTTGGAAGACGAGACCGAGACGGCCGGGGCCGCCTCGGTCTCCGTGCGGACAGCCGTCACTTGGCGGCGTCCGTCGCTTCCTTCAGGGCCTGCGTCCACGCCTCGGCCGCGGACTGCTTGCCCTGCTCCACGCGGGTGAGCGCGGTGGCGAACACCGGGCCGACCTTCGAGTCCTTCGTGCCGCGGTAGGTCGGCTTCAGCGACTCCGCCGAGGTCGCGAAGATCTGGCCCACCGGAGCTTTGTTGAAGTACTCGTTGACGGTCGCCTGCACCTCGGCGTCCTGGTAGACCTTCGGCTGGCTCGGCAGGTTGCCGGTCTCCTTGAAGATCCGCTTCTGCTGCTCGGGGGCCGTCAGCCACTTGGCCAGCTCGTAGGCCTCCTTGGGGTGCTTGCCCTGCTTCGGGATCGCGAGGAACGAGCCGCCCCAGTTGCCGCCACCGCCGGGCGCCGTCGTCACGTCCCACTTCCCGGCCGCCGCGTCACCGGCACCCGCCTTGATCAGCGCGAGCGCCCAGGCCGGGCAGGTGGTGGTGGCGAACGAACCCTGCTTCAGCGCGACGTTCCAGTCCTGGCTGAACGGCTCGAGGGCACCGGTCTGCTGCTTGGTGCCGAGCGCCGCCGCCGTGTCGAACGCCGTCTTGACCTTGTCGTTCTTCTCCGCGATGTACGAGTCGTCCTTCGCGAAGTAGCCCTCCTCGGTCTGGTCGAGAATGGCCTTGTAGACGTTGCGACCGGTGTCGACGAACTTCACGTTCGGCGTCTTGGCCGTGAACTGGTCCGCGACCTTGGCGTAGTCGGCCCAGGTCGGCCACAGCTTGGCGACCTCGGTCCGGTCCGTCGGCAGCCCGGCCGCCGCGAACAGGTCGGCGCGGTAGCACAGCCCGAGGCTGCCCATGTCCGTGCCCAGCCCCAGCACGAACTCGCCGTTGTCAGCGGTGCCCTGGTTCCACTTCCACCCGGCCCACTGGTCCTTGAGGTCCTTGGCCCCGTACTCCGCGAGGTTGACGAACTTGTCCTTGGAGGCGCGGAACTGCGAGACCACGCCTTCCTCGAGGGCGACGATGTCCGCGGCACCACGGCCACCCGCGAGCTGAGTCGCGAGCTGCGTGTTGTGCTGCTCCATCTTGACCTTGCGCTGCTCGATCTTGATGTTCGAGTGCGAGGCCATGTACTCCTCGATGAGCTTGTCGTACCCGAAGTCGGAGAACAGGCCCAGCGACAGCTCGATCTTGCCGTCGGCCCCGGAACTCCCGCCGCACCCGGCAGCCAGAACCACCACGAGGGTCGCAGCGACGCTGCCGACCAGCCTTCTGCTCATCCGTCCTCCTCGACGACGCCGTGAGCGGCGCTTAACTGTGATGAGAGCGCTCTCACACTCAACCGGAGACGCGCGGGTGTCAAGCGGTCGACATCGTTCCGTAACTTTGTGGAGAGAGGCAACAAAAACCTGCGCCCGATCGGTGGGCGTCTCGGGTGGACCGGGTGCGCGGTCGGCCCCGGACGGTGTCTCGAGTCGCCTGACGTGCGAAGAGGGACGACCGGGCCCTCGCTCCGGTCGTCCCTCACCCCAGGTAGAGGGTGCCCAGGGCGGATCGTGACGCGTGGGGCCGAAATTTTTTGCCGGAAGCCGGTTGAGGGACGCCGGGGGTGGGTACCGCGAGTCGCGGCCACGGCCTGTCGAGGACTGTGCCGCACGGGTCGGCTTGCGCCGGCTCGTTCCTGTTCCAGTGGAGTGGTCAGCATTGTGCGCGTATAGCGCGTGCTGACTTCGTCACCGTCGTTATTGCATTATCACCGCTGGTCAGAGCCGCATGACTCGGGCAGATCGGCATTGCTGCCGCATTTGCCGGTCAGGTGAACAATTCTTCACCAGAAAGCGGTAATGAGTCACACCACCATTATCGCGAAGCGGCGATCAACCGACGGCTCTGCAGAGGTGCCCCTCCGCCGGGCAGGAGCCGGCCCACGCGAACGCAGCGGAGGCCCGGTGCCCCGACAGCACCGGACCTCCACCGATCCCCCGGTCGTGCGGCCCCTGTTCCGCACGCCCGAACCCACCTGACCCCGAGCCCCCGACAGCGGGGAGCCAGGCGGGGTGTCCCCTACGCCTCGGCCATGCCGGCCACCACGGAGTTCCGGGCAGCGCGGCGGGCGGGGAGCGCCGCGGCGATCACGGCCGCGACCACCGCCAGGCCGAGCATCACGCCGATCTGGCCGAACGGGATGGAGTAGCTGATCCGCAGCTCCGGGTTCGACAGGGCCTCCACCAGCAGCCAGCCGAAGCCGGCACCCAGGACCACGCCGACCACGGCGCCGATCAGGGCCATCAGGATCGACTCCACCACCAGCATCTGGCGCAGCTGGCCCCGGGTGAGGCCCAGGGCGCGCAGCAGGGCCGACTCGCGGGTTCGTTCCAGGACCGAGAGGGTCAGGGTGTTCGCGATGCCGAACAGGGCGATGACCAGGGCCAGGCCGACGAGGGCCCAGATGAACAGCAGGATCTGGTCGATCTGCGCGTTCAGCTCCGCCTTGGTCTCGGCCGCCGAGTTCAGCACGGCCACCGGGGACGACGCGATGGCGCGTTCCAGGTCGGCTCGGGCGACGGTGATGTCGGTGCCCGGGGCGAGCTTGACCAGCAGTTTCTGGTAGCCCTTCCGGTCATCCTTCATGATCGCCTGGGCGGCGGGGAGGGTGACGATGCCGGCGCCGTAGGTGTTGTCCTTGATCAGCGCGGCGACCTCGAAAATCTTGTCGTTGATCTTGACGGACGACCCGATCGACAGGCCGACGTCCTTGGCCTCGCGCTCGCGGAGGACGATCTGGTCGTCCTCGAGGCCCGTCAGGGTGCCGCTCGCCAGCTCGGGGCGGACCAGGGTGCCGATGGCGTCGGACGGGTAGCCGGTGACGTCGCCGTACTTCAGCTTGTCGGACTCGCCGTACACCTGGAGCTCCGGTGCGATCTTCTCGACGTTGCGGACCTTGGCCAGCTCGTCGGCGAACTTCTGCGAGAGCGGCTGGCTGTAGACGTTCGAGGTGACCTCGTAGTCGGCCGGGAAGCGCTCGTCGACCTTCTTGGCCATCGTTTCGCGGCCGCTGCCCGCCACGACGGTCACCATCGCGACGATGGTCACGCCGATCATCAGGGCCGCGGTGGTGGCGGCGGTGCGCTTCGGGTTGCGGCCCGCGTTGGCCGAGGCGAGCTTCGCGGGGACGCCGCGCAGCGCCTTGCCGAACAGGCGGTTCACGAGTGGCACGTACAGCGGGCCGAGGAGCAGGACCGCGAGCAGCAGCACCATCGTGGCACCGCCGGTGATGAACATCGCGGGCTCTTCCTTCTCCTGCTGGAGGCCGAGGTAGACGGCGGCGCCACCGGCCAGGGCGACCAGGAGGGCGAGGGCGACGCGGACCTTGCCGGTGCGCGCCACGTCGTCCTGGCTGTCGGGCTGCGAGCGCAGGGCCGCCACCGGGGCGACCTTCGTGGCGCGGCGGGCCGGGAGCACGGCCGACAGGACCGTCACGACCACGCCGACGGCGAAGCCCGCGGCGATGGTCGTCCACGTGATCGGGAGGCGGATCGGGAAGTCGTCGCCGCTGGGGCCGCCGACCGAGCCGATGAACGCCTGCAGGCCCGCCGAGACGCCGAGTCCGCCCAGGATGCCGAGGATGGACGCCGCGAGGCCCATGAAGACCGCCTCGGCGAGCACGCTGCGGAACACCTGGCCGCGTTCGGCGCCGACGCAGCGCAGCAGCGCCAGCTCCTTCGTGCGCTGGGCGACGAGGATGGTGAAGGTGTTGTAGATGACCATGCCCGCGACGACGAGCGAGATCGCGGCGAACGCGAGCAGGACCGACCTGATCTCGCCGGCGGCGTCACCGACCTGCTCCAGCGTCGCCTTGGTCAGCTGCTCACCGGTCTGCACCTCGTAACCGGGGCCGATGGCCTTGGTGATGTTGTCGACGAGCTGCTGCTGCGACACGCCGTCCTTCGCGACGGCCACGATTTCGTAGACGTGCTGCTTCGGGATGACCGTGCGCAGGCCCTCCGGCGACACCACGACGTGGTCGCTGCCGGACATCGAGATGCTGCTCGCACCCTGCTGGTAGGTGCCGACGATCGTGAACGAGTGCTCGGCGTTGTCCTCGTCGAGCAGCTTGAGCTCGTCGCCGACCTTGAGCTTCGCGACCTGCGCGGTCTTCGTGTCGATCGCGGCCTCGTCGGCCTTGACCGGGAACTTGCCGTCCTTGAGGTCGAAGTCGCGGAGTTTCTCCGTGGTGGGCAACGGCTGCACCAGCGCGTTGCGCGCCTTGTTGTCGCTGCTGAGCAGAGCCGCGCTGCCGAACTCGCGGGCGTCCGCTCCGGCCACGCCCTGCGTCGCCCTGATCTTCCCGACGAAGTCGGCGGGAACGCCGTTCTCACGGTTCGGGCTGTTCTCGGTCATGTGCACCGCGGCGTCGACGTTGCGGGCGCCGCGGGCGAAGTTGTCCCTGGTCTGTGCCTCGACGGCGTCGCTGAGGACGAGGGTTCCCGTCACGAACGCGACGCCGAGCGCGATGGCGATGCTGGACAGCACCAGCCTCGCCGTGCGGGCCCGCAGGCCCGCGAGGATGGTCTTCAGCATTACCTCACGCCCCCAGGTGCGTGAGGGCGTTCACGACGGACTCGGTGGTGGGCTGGTGGATCTCGCCCGCGAGGCGGCCGTCGGCGAGCAGCACCACGCGGTCCGCGTAGCTCGCGGCCACCGGGTCGTGCGTCACCATGATCACGGTCTGGCCGAGCTTGCGCACCGACATGCGCAGGAAGTCGAGGACCTCGGCACCGCTGCGGGAGTCCAGGTTGCCGGTCGGCTCGTCGGCGAAGATGACCTCGGGGCGGGCGACGAGGGCGCGGGCGCACGCCACGCGCTGCTGCTGGCCGCCGGACAGCTCCGTCGGGCGGTGGGTGAGGCGGTCGCGCAGGCCGAGAACGTCGACGATGGTGTCGAACCACTCCTTGTCCGGCTTGCGCCCGGCGAGCTCGAGGCCCAGCAGGATGTTCTGCTCGGCGGTCAGCGTCGGCAGGAGGTTGAACGCCTGGAACACGAAGCCGACGCGGTCGCGGCGCAGCTTGGTGAGGTCCTTGTCGTTCAGCTTGGTGATCTCGGTCTGTCCGATGTGGATCGCACCGCTGTCGACGGTGTCGAGGCCCGCGAGGCAGTGCATCAGCGTGGACTTGCCGGAGCCCGACGGGCCCATGATCGCGGTGAACCTCCCGGCCTGGAACGCGACGTTGATGCCGTCGAGCGCCCGCACCGCGGTGTCACCCTTGCCGTAGACCTTCACCAGGTTGTGGGCCGCCGCCGCGGTCCGGGTGCCGACCTCGGACACCAGTGCAGACATGTCGCTCGCCTTCCTCACAGGGGATGTTCCGTGCTGAGGAAGAAGCTATGAGGAGCCTGAGTGCGCTGACATCAACTCCGCGAAGCGTTGCGCGTCAGCCTGAGGTATGACAACCGGGGCTAGTCGAGCAGACCCCGGTCGTACGCGATGGCCACGGCCTCCGCGCGCCGCGACGCCCCGAGCTTCGCCATGATCCGGGAAAGGTGCACGGAAACGGTCTTCTCGCTGATGTAGAGCTCCTCGCCGACCTCGCGGTTCGTCCGTCCGGCGGCCACCAGGCCGAGCACGTCGCGTTCGCGCGGGGTGAAGAGGTCGACGTGCTCGCGCACCGGCTCGTCAGCCCTGAGGGTGATGCGGGCCCGCTTCGCGCACGCCGCGACGGCCTCCGCGAGCGGCACGGCCTTGAGCCTCGTCGCGACCTCGTCGGCCTGGCGCAGCTGCTCGGCGGCCTCGTCGCGGCGGTCGGCCCCGAGCAACGCCTCCGCGAGCCGCCACCGGCACAGCGCCTGCTCGAAGACGACGCCGTAGGCGAACTCGTCGACGGCGGCCTGCCACAGCGCCGGGTCGCCCGCACCCTCCAACCTGGACTCCTCGGCGAGCGCGCGGGCGAGCCACGCCCGTCCCTCCGGGCCCAGGACACCGGCGCGCGGCTTGCCGTTGCGCGCGGTCAGCCGCACGTGCTCGGCGAGCTCGTGCCCTGCCGCGACGGCCTTCGCCTCGGCCTCGGCGTCCCTCTTGCGCCGGGCCTTCGCGGCGATCTCCGCATGCGCCGCGATGCCGATCGCGCCGATCCGGATGCCCGCCAGCATCCACGGGCCGCCGAGCTCGCGCGCCCACTGCAACGCGTCCGCGACCCGTTCGACGGCGAGCTCCGGACGGCCGCGCCACAACGCGAGCTCCGCGCCCGTGCCGCCGTTGATCAGCGCGATCTGGATGTCGCGGTGCCAGTCGCTGCGCAGCTTCGTGATCATCCGCTCGGACTCGGCCAGGTCGCCGCGCGAGACCGTGAGGTGCGTGCTCGCCGACGCCAGCCGTGCGAGCACCGTCGACGACACCGACATGCCGGGCGGCTCGCTGGCCCACGCCGCGTAGTCCCAGTCGCCGATGTAGTAGTGCACCAGGACCTGCATGATGCGGATCTCCAGCCCGAACATGCTCCAGGTCAGGCCGGTCTCCTTGGCCCTGTCCCCGGCCAGGGCGAAGACGCGGGCGGCCTCGGCGAGATCGCCGTGGTCGTAGTGCATCAGGCCGTAGTAGAACCAAGCCCTCAGCTCGTTGTTGAACGCACCGACCTCGCGTGCGCACTCGATCGCACGCTCGAAGCTGCCCTTCGCCTCCCGCAGCCGGTTCGCGTGGTCGTCGAGGATCGCCAGGGTGCCCAGGCCGTCCGCGACCGCTCCCGGCGCGTTCGCCGTCCGGCCGTCGGCGATCGCCAGCTCCGCGGCCTCCCGCGCCTCGTCGTCGCGGCGTTGCTGGCGCAGGGACGACGCCTTGCCCGCGAACACGCGGGCGCGGGTCGGGCTGGGGTCGCGGTCCTGCACGAGCGCGAGCGCCTTCCCGAGGGCGAGGAAGTGCTCCTCCTCGTTGCCGTCGAGGATCGACAGCGCCTGCGAGAGCCGCAGCCAGATCTCGGCGGCCTCCTCGGGGGTCTGCTCGGCGCCGATCGCCTTGGTGGCGCTGCGGGCGAACGCCACGGCGCGTTCCGGTTGCCCGGCCGTGCCCGCCACCCAGGACGCGCGCCGCAGCAGCACCGACTCGTCCACATCGGACGGACGGTCGGCCTCGGGCACGGCGTTCCACAGGTTGAGCGCCTTCTCCAGGTACCGCAACGACTCCGCGGGCGCACCGGCCCGTTCGGCCTCCTTGGACGCCTGGATGGAGGCGGTCAGCGCCTGCGGCAGGTCGTGGCTCTCGAAGGCGTGGTGGGCCAGTGCCGCCGCGGTTCCGCGCTCGTCGGGCCGCTGGGCCAGGTGACGCGCGTAGGCGGCGTGCAGCCGCACCCGTTCGCCGGGCAGCAGGTCGCCGTAGACGGCTTCGCGGACGAGGGCGTGCCGGAACGTGTAGACCTCGTCGTCCCCCACGACGAGCAGGTGGTGCTGGACCAGCTCGCGCAACGCCGCGTCGAACGCGAGGTCGGCCATGCCGGCCACCTCGTGCAACCGGTGGTGCCGCACCCGCCGCCCCCAGGCCGACGCTCCCCGGACGACGTGCTGCGCTTCGGGACTGAGGCTCTCGACGCGGCTGAGCAGCACGTCGGCGAGCGCGGACGGCAGCGACCTGGCGTCGTCGCAGGTGGCCACCGCGATGAGTTCCTCGGCGAAGAAGGCGTTGCCCTCGGAGCGTTCCGCGACCTGCTGGACGACGTCCTGCGGCAGGTCGTCGGACAGCGCCTCGACGAACCGGCGGGCGTCCGCGGCGTTGAACGGCGTGAGGTCCACGCGGTCGACGGCGGGCAGCCGGACCAGCTCGGACAGCAAGGGGCGCAACGGGTGGCTGCGGTGCAGGTCGTCCGCGCGGTAGGTGCCGACGACCAGCAGGCGCTGGGAACGCAGGCGGGACAACAGGAACGACAGCAGGTAGCGGGTGGACGCGTCGGCCCAGTGCAGGTCCTCGATGACGAGCAGCACCCGTTGCCGCTCCGAGAGGTCGCTCAGCACCCCGAGGACGGCGTCGAACAGCTGGAGCTGGCCGACGTCCTGCTCGGGACGGCGGCCCGGGACCACGCTGGGCGCGATCATGGCCTCGGTGCCGGGCTCGCGTGCGGCGGGCAACGCGAGCTGCGGCAGCAACATCGCGAGCGCGGGCCGGTTCACCACGGCGTTCTTCACCGTGCCGAGCGCCTCGGCGAACGGCAGGTACGGCAGTCCCGTCTCACCGGCGTCGAGGCACCGTCCCGTGAGGACGAGCGTGTCGTCCGCGCCGGCCGCGAGCTCGTCGACCAGCCGCGTCTTGCCCACACCGGCGTCGCCCGCGAGCAGCACCGCCCCCGCGGCGCCCTCCCCGGCCTTCTCCAGTGCGGCGCGCAACCGGCCGAGCTCGCGGTCGCGCGCGACCAACGGGATTCCGGAACCGAGACGCGCCACAAGGGGCATGCTGTCACACGTCATGAGCCCGTGCTGCTGTGTTTTCCGGAGGTGCGGTGCATCACGCGGCTGAACCACGACGGCATGTCGCGGTTCGCCCGCCGCCAGGCGCACATCGCGTTGCCGCGCCGGTAGTCGATCTCCGCCTTGATCGCCTCAGTGGTCCATTCGGTCATGGTCCTGAGGTTCGTCCTGAGTCGGCACCCCCGGCATCGGTCGATCACGCAGTCCTGAGCGCGGAAACCCTTACCCCACTGTCACCGCGCGGGCACGGGCGAGCCGCGCCCTCACACCGTCGGCCTCCGGCGCTCCCAGCTCGGTGAACAGCGCCAGGGCGCGTTGCCAGTGCGCCGCCGCCCCCGCCGCGCCGAGCCGGTCGAACACCGTCGCCAGCCGGTCGTGCGCCAGCGCTTGGTGGTACGGCGAGACGGCGTCGCACGCCACCGCCAACGCCGTGCGGGCCGACGACAGCGCACTCTCCATGTCCCCGGTTTCCAGCAGCGCGGTGGAGATGTCGACGTGGCAGGCCGCTTCCCCGCACTGCTCGCCGACCTCGTGGTACATCCGCAACGCCACGCGCAACCACGGCATCGCTTCGTCGAAGCGCCGGCCGCTCAGGTACAGCAGGCCGAGGTGGTGGTGGGCGTTGGCCTCCGCCCACTTCGACCCGGCGACGCGCGAGATCTCCATGGCCTCGCGGTAGTGGGTCTCGGCCTCCTCCGCGCGCCCCATGTCCTGCAACGTTCCGGCGATCGTCGTCAGCGCCCGTGCCTGCTGGTGCACGTCCTCCTTGCGGCGCGCCACCTCCAGGGCGTTGCGCTGGGCGTGCAGGGCCTCGTCGTAGCGCTCCATCTGCAGCAGGGCGATGCCGACGTTGAACTGCATGACGAACCGGGCGTCGTCGTCGTTCAGCGCGATCGCGGCCTGCAGCGCGGCCTGGGTGATGCGCAACGACGTCTCGCGCTCGGTCCGCAGCCACAGGTACCGCGACAGGGTGTACGGCAGCTGCCACGCGTGCACGTGCCAGCCCGTCGCGGACGCCAGTTCCGCGGCGGCGATCAGGTTCGCGCGCTCGGCGTCGAACCACGCCATCGCGTCGGCGGCACCGGACAGCGCGGGCACGTGGACGGGCCGGTGCTCCGGCGCCACCAGGACGCTGCCGCGGTTGATCGGGAGCAGGCCGTCGGCGATGTCCGCGCAGTGCAGGTAGTAGTCGAACATCCGGCCGGTGGCGGCCCGCCGCTCGGGTTCGGACAGCTCCCCCGCCAGCGTCTTGGTGTAGACGCGGACCAGGTCGTGGGCGAAGTGGCGGCCCGGTTCGCTGACCGACAGCAGGTTCGCGGCCGTGAGGGCGTCGAGCGAGCGCTGCGCCTCCAGCAGCGGGACCTCCCCCATCGCGGCGACCACGTGCGGGGTCAGGTCGGCACCGGGGTGCAGGCCGATGATCGCCAGCAGCCGCGACGGCAGCGCGGGCAACGCACGGCGCGAGGCGTCCAGAGCTGCTCGCACGGTGCCCTCACCGTCTTCCAGGCCGAGGGCGGCCAACCGGCCGTGCTCGTCCTGGAGCTCCTCGACCAGTTCGGCCGCGCGCAGCTTCGGTGAGACGGCGAGACGGGCGGCGGCGATGCGCAGCGCCAGCGGCAGGCCGTCGCACAGCTCGGCCAGCTCGCGCAGCGCGTGGGCCTCGACGTCCGAGCGGCCGGCGATGCGGCCCAGCACGGCGACGGCGGCGTCCGGGTCGAGCATGTCCAGCTCGACGAGCTTGGCCTCGACCTGCGCGACGAGCCCCACCAGGCGGCGCCGGGACGTGACGACCACGCACGAGGGCGCGCCCGGCAGCAACGGCAGCAGATCGGCCGAGCTGCGGACGTTGTCGAGCATGACGAGCATCCGGCGGTCGGCCAGCAGCGTGCGCAGCAGGGCGGAGCGCTCGTCGACCGAGACGGGCGTGTCCCCGGCCGGGACGCCGAGAGCGCGCAGGAACCGGTTGAGCACCTCGCCGATCTCCAGCGGCTCCCGGTTCGGGTCGTAGCCGTGCACGTCGACGTAGAGCTGGCCGTCCGGGAACTCGTCGCGGACCCGGTGCGCCCAGTGCAGGGCCAGCGCCGTCTTGCCCACTCCGGCCGGGCCGGTCACCAGCAGCACCGGGCCGTCGTGGCCGCGCAGCAACGCGTCCATGACCGCCACCTCGGCGTCGCGGCCCACCAGCGAGACGGGGGCGCGCGGGAGCTGCGCGGGAACCGTCACGGGCGCGGGTTCGGCCGGGGCCTGGGGCGTCGTGCGCACCGGCGCGCGGGCTGGTTCGGGGCTCTCCCCCGCCAGCACGGCCTGGTGCACGCGGCGCAGTTCGGGACCGGGCTCGACGCCCAGCTCCTCGATCAGCACGCCGCGGGCCTCCCGGTACGCCGCGAGCGCCTCGGCCTGCCGCCCCGCCTGGACCAGCGCCCGCATCAGCAGGCCGTGGCCGCGCTCGCGCAACGGGTGCTCGGCGACCACGGCGGTCAGCTGCGAGACCAGCTCGGGGCCCTGGCCGATCGCGAGCCCGAGCTCGGCGCGTTCCTCCAGCACCGCGAGCCGCCGTTCCACGAGACGGCCGCGTTCCACGTCGAAGAAGAGCCCGGAGACACCGCCGAGCGGTTCCGCGCGGAACAGCGCCAGCGCGTCGTCCAGCTCGACCGCGGCTCCGGCGAGGTCACCGGCCGCGCGCAGGCGGTTCGCGAGCAGCACTTGGCGTTCGAAGACGTCGAGGTCGAGCGCGCCGGGGTCGACGCGCATCAGGTAGCCGTCGCCGACCGACGTGAGCAGCTCGGCGGGAGCCCGGCGTGCGCGGGCCGGTTCGAGCGCCCGGCGCAGGCCGGCGACATAGGTCTGGACCAAGTTCACGGCACTGGAGGGCACGTTGTCGCCCCAGACGGCCTCGATGATCTGGCCGCGGCTGACCGGCGTGCCGCGGGCCAGCAGCAGCACCGCGAGGACGGCGCGCTGCTTCGCCGCACCAAGATCAACCTCTTGACCTGCGCGAACGACTCGGAGGAGGCCGAGAACCTCGTACCTGAGGGGTTCCTCGCCGTGCGTCACCGATGTGTCCTTCGCCTGTGGGCCACCTGGAGCTCGAAGATCACTTCAGTCGGGCTCCAGTCGTGCTGTAGAAGGCATTCTTACGCTTAGCGTGTCCAACCAACCACAGACGGCGAGATCAACGGAAACCGGAGATCACCGAGTGGGAACAGGTTGGACCGGACAGCGGAACACCCGCTGCTCCTCATGATCGACGTGGGTCGGCCGGCGTGCAAGGGGCATCCAGCCCGCGGCGGCGGAACGCCGGCCGGCCCTCGTCCCCCTTTCCGAAGAGCAGAAGGCCCCGGCTGGATCATCCAGCCGGGGCCTTCTCGTGCACCTGTCAATCAGCTGACAAAGAGCCGGTCTTCGCGGCGGCGAGGAAGGTGTCCCATCCGGCGCCACCGAACTCGAGCCGCGCTCCGTCCGCGTTCTTGCTGTCGCGGACCGCCGCGCCCGATCGGACGAGCGCGATCTCCACGCACTCCGGCCCGCCGGCCGACGACCGGCTGCTCTTGCGCCAACGCAAGCTTTCCACTGTCTGTTCACTCCCGATCGCGGTCACGCGAGAGTACGAGCGATCTCAGTGATCAGGGTTGCCGATTCCCGCTGACTCAGGGCGGACTTCACGAGGCGCTCGAACATCTCGGCGTAGGAATGGACGTCTGATTGTTGCTCGAGGTAGACGCCGCTTCTGGTGCTTTCGATGTACACGACGTCGGGGTCGAGCCGCTCCGGAAAGCTCAGGATGACGAACGGGCCGTCCATCGCAGCGTGACCACCGGCGCTGAACGGCACGACCTGCATCGTGACGTTCGGCAATGCACCGACTTCGAGGAGACGCGCCATCTGCACGCGCATCACCCCGGCGCCGCCGACGAGCCGGCGCAGGGCGGCCTCGTCGATCACGACGTGCAGGCGCAACGGGTCGTCCTCGCTCAGCAAGGCCTGCCGGGCCTTCCGCAACCGGACGCGCCGGTCGATCTCGGCGGCGCTCGCGGCCGGCAGCACCTGGGAGATCAACGCCCTCGTGTACGCCTCGCACTGCAGCAGACCCGGGATCATCAGCCCCTGGTAGGTCCTGATCGAGTCCGCGTCGGCCTCGTACCCCACGTAACGACCGGGCACGATGTCGCCGAACTCGTCCCACCACGCCTTGCGACGGGCTTCCCTGGCCAGCTGGACCAGTTCCTCGAGGGTGGCGGTGTCCGCACCGTAGGCGGCGAGCATGTCCCGCACGTCGCGCGGGCTCACCCCCACACGGCCCGTCTCGATGCGGCTGATCTTGGAGGCCGAGCACTCCAGGCGCTCTCCGACCTCCTCGATCGTCAGCCCGGCCGTCTCGCGCAATCTCCGGAGCTCGCTCACGAGCCGCCTCTTGCGCAGGGTCGGGCTGCTACCCCGTGGCATCCACACCTCCTGGTCCGCACCAGTTTGAGAGCAAAGGAGCGCGTCGCAAAGAGACGTCATCCATTCGTGTACTGCAACTTGCAGATCGCAGGCGCGGCGCGCCAGGCTGCATGGGCTGCTTACGTAGGACTGGAGCTCTGAGCCTGATGGCCGTCACGGTGTTCAGCCAACTGGACAAGTCGCTGCACTCGCACCTGGCCACGCTCACCGATCTGGCCCAGCGCGGCGACGACCAGACCGCTCTCGTGCTCGCCAGGGTTGAGCTCCCGAGGGTGGTGGCGGTGGTCGAGGCGCTGCTGGACGAGCACCAGCCCGACGAGCACGGCCGGTGCGCGACCTGCAGGCGCGGCTGGTTCTCGAGGCGGATGCCCGCACCGTGCCGTGCTTACCTCTCCGCGCAACTCGTCCTGACCGTCGTCGGGCAGCAGACTTCGCACGGCAAGCACCTGCGCTCGGTAGGCTGATTTCCGGAACCCGGTGGTTTGACTCCTCGGTTCCGCCACGACCTGGGCCGGCTCCGCACCCCCCGACCGGAGCCGGCCCTTCTACGTCATCACCTCGCGTGACGATCTTCATCAAGATCAACACGGTTGGCTGAAAGATCTGCCGCAACGCAGGTCCCGGCCTCATCATGGAAGGCGACGCGGCCCGATCCGCCCAGGACGCCTGTGCCGACACGGAGGTGTTCCCGTGCCGACCCCGCACGACCGCGCCGACGAGCTCGATGCCGTGCGGCCGCGCCGGTTGCTGCCCTTAGGCCGCGCGCCGCGCCACTAGAGCCTCATTCCACCCACTCCCCTTCCCCGCCCTGCGCCCCAGGCGCACAGGGCCATGCCGTCATTCCTCCGAAGGGACACCTGTCGTGAACCACCCGCCCAGGTCCAACGCCGGCGAGCACACCCCGCACGGTCCACCGCTGGTGCTGAGGCACGACCTGCCCGCGAGCTTCGTGCTGTTCCTGATCTCGATCCCGATGTCGCTCGGCATCGCGCACGCCACGGGCGCGCCGCTGATGGCGGGGATCATCTCCGCGGTCCTCGGCGGCGTCGTGGTCGGCGCGCTCAGCGGGGCGCCGTTGCAGATCAGCGGGCCGGGCACCGGTCTCGTCGTGATCGTCGCCGGACTGGTCGCGCAGTTCGGGTGGGCCGCCACCGCGGCGATCACGCTCGCCGCGGGCGTGCTGCAGATCGCGCTGGGGCTCACCGGGATCAGCCGGCTGGTGATGTCGCTGTCGCCCGCCGTGGTGCACGGCATGCTCGCTGGCATCGGCATCTCCATCGCCGTGGGACAGCTCGTGGTGGTGCTCGGCGGCACGGCGGCGTCGTCCGTGCCCGCGAACGCCGCCCTGCTGCGGGAACAGCTCACCGGTCCTCAGCTCGGGTCGGTGGTGGCAGGCTTGGTCGCGATCGCGGTCCTGCTGCTGTGGCCGCGGGTCCCGCGCGTCTCGGTCATCCCCGCACCGCTGGTCGCCGTGGCCGTCGCGACGGGGCTGGAGCTGGTGCTGCGCCTCGACGTCGCGCGCGTCGACCTGCCGGACAGCCACGCCCTGGTGTTCCCGGAGATGCCGGAGGGCAGCGTCGGCGCGGTGGCCGCGGCCGTCGTCACGGTCGCGCTGGTGGCGAGCATGGAGTCGCTGCTGTCGGCGGTCGCCACGGACCGGCTGCACGACGGGCCGCGCGCCCGGCTGGACAGGGAGCTCGTCGCGCAGGGCACCGGCAACGTGCTCACGGGCGCGCTGGGAGGGTTCCCCATCAGCGGCGGCCTGGCCCGCAGCTCCACGAACGTCGCGGCGGGCGCGAAGACCCGCTGCGCCGCCATCTTCCAGGGCCTGTGGATCGCGGTGGCGGTGCTGGCGTTCTCCTCGGCGCTGGAGATGATCCCGCTGGCGGCGCTGGCCGGCGTGCTGCTGGTCGTCGGGCTCAAGCTCGTGTCGGTCGACCGGATGCGGACCCTGTCGCGGCACGGCGAGTTCGTCGTCTACGCCGCGACGGTGCTCGGCGTCGTCCTCTTCGGACTGCTGGAGGGCGTGGTCACCGGCCTCGCCGTCGCGCTCCTGCGCGCGTTGTACCGGTTGACGCACTGCTCGGTGCGCGTCGAGGGCGACCGGGTGTGCGTGCGGGGAACGCTGGTGTTCCTGGGGGTCGGGCGGCTCGTGCGTGAGCTGCGCAGGCTGCCGCTGGGCCGGACCGTGGTGCTGGAGCTGCACGTCGACTACCTCGACCACGCGTCGTACGAGGCGATCGACGACTGGCGCCAGGGGTACGAACGACTCGGTGGCCGGGTGCGGGTCGACGAGGTGCACGACACCTGGTACGACCAGGCGAACCAGGGCAGACCGGGGCGGCGCAAGACGTTGCCGGGCCCGCTGCCGCGCTGGTTCGCCCCGTGGTCGCACTGGCAGGGCACGCCCGGCGAGGTCACGCTGCCCGCCCAGCGGTCGTCCGCCGAACAGCCCCCGGAGAGCGATCCGATGCTGCGCGGGATGCACGAGTTCGAACGGCGTTCCGCTCCGCTCGTGCGGCCGTTCCTGCAGGAACTGGCGGTGCGCGGGCAGCGGCCGCGGCAGCTGTTCATCACGTGCGCCGACTCCCGGGTGGTGCCCAACCTGATCACCACGTCCGGGCCGGGCGACCTGTTCTGCGTGCGCAACCTCGGCAACCTGGTGCCGGTGCCGTCGGCGGGCGACAGCTCGGTCGGCGCGGCGGTCGAGTACGCGGTGGAGGTCCTCAACGTCAGCACCATCGTGGTGTGCGGGCACTCCGACTGCGGCGCGATGAAGGCGCTCGTCAAGGGGTCCGCCTCGCGCGGCTCGCACCTGCACTCGTGGCTGCGCAACGCCGAGCCGTCGCTGATCCGGTTCCACGCGCCCACCGCCCCCGGCTGCGCGCAGCTGCCGGTGGCCGACCGGCTCGCCGTCGCGAACGTCGCCCAGCAGCTCGACAACCTGCTCGGGCACCCGAGCGTGAAGGAGGCGATCGCCGCGGGCACGTTGTCGTTGAAGGGCCTGTACTTCGACATCTCCCACGCCCGCGTGTACCTGGTCGACCCGGACCGCAACGGGCTGGAGCCGGTGCCGTCACCGGCCTGAAACGTGTGGAGCCGCCCCGAAAATCGCTCGGGGCGGCTCCACAACGCACGTTCTCCTAGCAGGTGCCGACCCAGGAGCACTCCACGTCGAAGCGCTCCTTCACCGGAACCGCGGTGCGGTCCTGCGCCGGGGCCTTGCGCTGCTGCGGCACCGACTGGACCTGCGGCGAGGCCGGCTGGGCGGCGCCGTCCGAGGCCAGGCGCACGGCGATCCTGTCCTCAATGTTCCTCGGGTTGTTGAACAGCAGGACGTTGTTCTGCACCACCGAGAACACGAGGTCACGGCCGGCCGCCGTGCGCACGTAGCCGGACAGGCCGGACACGCCGGACAGCGAGCCCGTCTTGGCCTTCACGTTGCCCGCCGCCGGGGTGCCGCGCATGCGGTTGACCAGCGTGCCGTCGACACCGGCGACCGGCAGCGACGCCTGCCACGCGGCGAACCACGGCTTGGTCCTCGCCTTGACCAGCACCGAGGTGAGGTCGTCCGGCGAGAACTGGTCGAGCCGCGACATGCCGGAGCCGTCGAAGACCTCGACGGCGTTCGGGTCGACGCCGAGGCCCGCCCACTTGGTGCTGAGCTGGTTGACGCCGTTGACGAACGAGCCGCCCGCGGTCTTGACCAGCACCTCGGCCAGCATGTTGTTGCTGTCCTTGAGCAACGGCACGTTCAGCTCGCTGAGCTTCATCGACGTGTCGGTCGCGAGCACCGCGGCACCGGCCGGCGCCTTGGCCCTCTTCACCCCACCGGTGACGGTGATGCCGCTGGCCTGCAACGCCTTCTGGAACACCGAGCTGACGAGGCCGGTCGGGTCCTTGACCGTCGAGAGCCGCGTGGTCTCGACGTTCGTGGACCCGCTCACCCTGATCACGTTCGTGCCGTGCTCGCGCTCCACGACGACGCCGGCGCCGCCGGTGGTCGCCGTGGACGCGATCTGCACGTGGTCGTTCGCCGGCTCGACGGTCACGACGGCCGGGGCACCCGCCGCGGCGCCCGGCTTGACGCGCACGACCACCGTGCCGGCGCTGAACTTCGCGTCGGGCGAGAGCGTGAGCGCCGAGGTCTCCGCGCTGTAGGAGTACGGCTCGTCGTCCCACGCCCAGCCCGTGCCGTACGGCTGCGCGTCGAACTTGGTGTCGTCGACGACCAACGCGCCGTTGACCTTCGTGACACCGCTGGCCTTCAGCGTGTCCGCGAGCTGCTGGTAGCGCAGCCGGGACATCGTCGGGTCACCGCCGCCGCGCAGCACCAGGTCGCCGTTGAGCGTCGACCCGGACGTGGTGCCGCTGGAGACCAGCTCGGTCTTCCAGCGGTGGTCCGGGCCCAGCAGGTCCAGCGCCGTCGCCGTCGTGAGCAGCTTCAGGTTCGACGCGACCTGGGAACGCCTGCCGCTCTGCCTGGTGTAGATCACTTCACCGGTACCGGCGTCCCGCACGACCAGGCCGACGTCCGCGCCCTTGAGCGCGTTGTCGGCCAGGATCGCGTCGAGGTCCGCGGTGAGCGCCTCGTTGCCGGCCGCTCCCGCGCCGCCGCTCGACGTCAGGGTCAACCCTGCCGCCGCAGCGACGACCACCCCCAGGATTCGTAGTTTCACGCTTCCACCTCTGATCGATCACCCGACCACAACGTGTGGAAGCTACCGCTCTTGTCGATGCGCCTGTACGTGTGCGCGCCGAAGAAGTCGCGCTGTCCCTGAACGAGTGCGGCGGGCAGGCGCTCCGAACGAAGTCCGTCGTAGTAGGCCAAAGCGGACACGAAGCCAGGCGTCGGCACGCCGGATTCGACCGCACGGACCACGACCCTGCGCCAAGCGGCCTCCGCGTCGCGCACCGCGTCGCGGAAGTAGTCGTCCACCAGGAGGGACGCGAGATCCGCGTTGTTGTCGTACGCCTCGCGGATGCGGTTGAGGAACCGCGCGCGGATGATGCAGCCGCCGCGCCAGATCGTCGCCATCGCGCCGAGGTCGATGTTCCAGTCGAAGTTCTTGGACGCCTCGCGGATCATGTCGAAGCCCTGCGCGTACGCCACGACCTTCGACGCGTAGAGCGCCTGGCGCACGTCGTCGACGAGCTCGGCGTCCGGCTTCGCGACGACCTCGCTGGCGCCGAACGCGTCGCGCACGGCCTTGCGCTGGTCGGTGTGGCCGGACAGGGACCGCGCGAACACGGCCTCGGCGATGCCGGTGACCGGGACGCCCAGTTCCAGCGCCTCCTGCACGGTCCAGCGGCCGGTGCCCTTCTGCTCCGCGGCGTCCTCGATGACCTGCACCAGCGGCGTGCCGTTCGCGTCGACGTGCTTGAGCACCTCGGCGGTGATCTCGACCAGGTACGACTCCAGGTCACCCGAGTTCCACTGCGTGAAGACCTCGGAGATCTCCGCCGGCGTCTGCCCGCCGATGCGGCTCAGCAGGTCGTACGCCTCGGCGATCAGCTGCATGTCGGCGTATTCGATGCCGTTGTGCACCATCTTCACGAAGTGCCCGGCACCGTCCGGTCCGACGTGCACGCAGCACGGCTGACCGTCCACCTTCGCCGCGATCTCCTCGAAGACCGGCCCGACGTGCTTGTACGACTCGGCGGGGCCGCCCGGCATGATGCTGGGGCCGTTGAGCGCGCCCTCCTCGCCACCGGAGATGCCGGCGCCGACGAACAGCAGCCCCTTCTCCTTCAGCGCGGCCTCACGGCGCCGCGTGTCGGCGTAGTGGGCGTTGCCGCCGTCGATGACCATGTCGCCCGGCTCGAGGATCCCGCTCAGCTCGTCGATGACGGCGTCGGTCGGACCACCCGCCTTGACCATGATGATGATCTGGCGCGGCGTCTGCAGGCTGTCGACCAGGTCCTGCAGCGTCTCGGCGCCGACGAAGTCGCCCTCGTGGCCGTGCTCGTCGAGCAGGGCCTTCATCTTCGCGGGCGTCCGGTTGTGCACGGCGACTTTGAAGCCGTTGCGCGCGAGGTTGCGCGCGAGGTTGCTGCCCATGGTGGCCAGACCGGTGACCGCGATACGTGCTTTGCCTTCCGTCATAGCGCACAGCCTGCCGTGTTCTCCGGCGTTGCGCGAGACGTCACAGGGTGTTCTCAGCCTTCGTTTCGCCAGGTGAACCGCGTCACCTGCCGGTACGTAGTGCTAGGCGTACGTTGGCTTCATGACGGAATTCACGAGCGTGGGACGCTCGGCGACCGACCGTGCCTCCAGGTACGGATCGCAGATGGTGAAGCACTTCACGCACAAGGACCTCGAAGGGTCCTGGGAGGACGGACGCGGGTTCGTGCGCTTCTCGGGCGGCCTGGCGGAGTTCGAGGCCTCGTCCGACGCGCTGATCATGCGTGTGGTCTCGTCGTCGGAACAGGACGTGGCCCGGCTGCGCGATGTCGTCGAACGGCACCTGGTCCGGTTCGGGACCCGCGACGAGCTTTCCGTCACGTGGGACTCAGGTAGCGAGAACTGACGCCGCCAGCCCGATGAGAGCGGTCCCACAGATCCGCTCGAACACGGCACGCGTCTTCGGCTTGCTCAGCAACCGGCCCAGCTGACGCGCCGAGGGCACCACGAGGACCCAGAACACCGCGAACACGCCCACCGTGACCGCGCTGAGGAGCGCCGCCTGCGGCAGGGGTGCGGCGTTCGGGTCCATCGCCTGCGGGATGAGGCTCAGGAACGTGAGCATCACCTTGGGGTTCAACAGGTCGCACAACATGCCGCGCAGGAACACGTTCTGCTGCCGCGGCTGCTCCCCGACGGGCTTGCCGGCGCTCCGGAAGGTCATGAAGCCCATGTGGACCAGGTAGGCCGCGCCGATCGCCTTGACGACGAACAACGCCGTCGGCGCCGCCGCCACGAGAGCGGACAACCCGACCGTCGCGAGCGTCGCGTGGACCAGCAGCCCGGTGAGCACCCCGAGCGCCGCCTCGACGCCCTGGCGCAGGCTCCGCACCGCGTTCCCCATGACCAGTACGAAGTCGGGACCGGGCACGACCGTGATGACCACGAGCGCCAGCAGGAACGACGTCCACGCGATGTGCATGGCGCAGATCGTCTGCGCATCGTTCGTGCCTGTTCCAGCAGGTCAGTACGATGTTCGGTTATGCGCGAACAAGCCGAACTCGATTCGGTCGACTGGTACATCCTGGAGGAGTTGCAGAACGACGCGACCCTGCCGAACAGGACGCTGGCGGAGATCGTCGGGCTGGCGCCGTCCTCGTGCCTGCAGCGCGTGCGGCGGCTGCGCGACCTCGGCGTGATCACGGGGTGCCACGCCGTCGTCGACCCGGCGACGACCGGACTGCCGCTGGAGGCCGTGATCTCGGTGAACGTGCGGCCGCACACACGGGTCGTGGTGGCCGGGTTCCGGGCGTTCGTGATGGCCCAGCCGGAGACGCGGTCGATCTTCCACGTCTCCGGGCAGGCCGACTTCCTGATCCACATCGCGGTCGCGGACTCCACGCACCTGCAGGCGTTCCTGATGGACAAGATCGCGTCGCGGACCGAGGTGCGGAACCTGACCTCGTCGGTGGTGCTGGAACGGGTGGAGACCCGCGCCCTGACGCCGCCTTCAAACCTGCGGCCCACGCACCGCCGCCGGAAGGCTTAGCGGGTCAGCAGTCGTCGATCCGCCACACGCCTGACTCGCGCACCCACGGTTCGCCGCGCTGGTCCAACTCGGCCTTGTCGTAGGTGTAGGTCACGCGGGCGAGGTCTCCTGCCGCCTGATCGACCTTCAAGGACCGAATTTCCTGCGGGCCGTACAACTTGCCCGCTTGCTGCACGAGCATCACGAAGTTCGGACGTGTGTTCCGCTCCTTGCAACGCTGCGACAGCAGGTCGTAGGCCACGTCACCGTTGCCCGCGAGAAACGCGGTCGAATACGCGCGGACCTGCTGTTCCAAGGCGGAGTTGTCCGGCGGTGCGCTACTGCTGATGGCGGCCGGTGTTTCCGGCGCGAGCGTTGTCCCGCTGCCCGTGCTGCCGCACCCCGTCAACACGGCCGCCAGCAGCCCGATCGCCACTGCTCCGATTCGTCTGGTCACACCGGGCTATCGCAGCCGGTGATCAATTCGCTACGGGCTCCGGGCGACGCGGCGCTCCTAAGCGCCGCCGTCGCCGTCGCCGTCGCCGGAAGGCTTGATCACCCGGATCAGCCCCTCCTGCACCACGGTCGCGACCAAAGCGCCGTCCCGGGTGAAGAACCGCCCGGTCGCCAGCCCGCGATTCCCGGAGGCGGTGGGCGAGGTCGTGTCGTACAACAACCACTCGTCGGCCCGGAACGGCCGGTGGAACCACATCGCGTGGTCCAGAGAAGCCCCGAGAACCTTGTCCAGACCCCAATAAACGCCGTGCCGGGCCAGAACTCCGTCCAGCAGCGTCATGTCCGACGCGTACGTCATCACGCAGAGCTGCAGCATCGGGTCGTCCGGCAGCTTGCCGTCGGCCTTCATCCACACCTGTGACGCGGCCTCGCCCGGACCGTCCTCACGCGACTCCCACGGCGGCTCGGTCACGTAGCGGACGTCGATGGGGCGCGGGAACTTCAGGTTCACCAGCGGGTAGCTCTTGGCGGACTCGCTCCACGTCGGCAAGGACTCGGGGTCCGGCACCGGCGGCATGTCCGAGGTGTGCTCGACGCCCTGCTCCTCCAGCTGGAAGGACGCGGACAGCGAGAAGATCGCCTTGCCGTGCTGCACGGCGACAACGCGGCGGGTGGTGAACGAGCGTCCGTCGCGGATGCGGTCCACCTCGTAGACGATCGGCACGCGCGGGTCGCCGGGCCGGATGAAGTACGAGTGCAGCGAGTGCACCCGGCGTTCGACCGGGACGGTGCGGCCGGCGGCCACCAGGGCCTGGCCCGCCACCTGACCGCCGAAGACGCGCACCGGCGACTCGGCGGGTGAGACGCCGCGGAAGATGTTCTCCTCGATGCGTTCCAGGTCGAGCAACGCGACCAGGTCGTCCACTGCGGATTGTCCGGTCAGGCCCGACGGGCTCTCGGCAGCGGCACGGGCGGCCTCAGTCACGGCAGAACTCTCCTAGCGGCACGGCATCGGCCCCGCGCCCTCACGACCAGTATGAGGGGACGGGGCCGGGTGGCACGACGTATCGGGCTGAGAGCCCAGCCACTTACGCGTGGTCGTCCTCGCCGAGCCGGTGCACGCGGATGAGGTTCGTCGACCCGATCGTGCCGGGGGGCGAGCCCGCGACGACGACCATGAGGTCACCGGCCTGGTAGCGGCCGATCTCGATCATGGCGACGTCGACCTGGCGCACCATCTCGTCGGTGGACTCCACCTTCGGGACCAGGAACGTCTCGGTGCCCCACGTCAGCGACAGCTGCGAGCGGACCGCGGGCTCCGGTGTGAAGGCCAGCAGCGGCAGGTGCGTGTGCAGGCGGGCCAGGCGGCGGACCGTGTCGCCGGACTGCGTGAACGCGACCAGGGCCTTGGCGTTGAGGCGCTCGCCGATGTCGCGGGCCGCGTACGAGATCACGCCGCGCTTGGTGCGCGGGACGTGCGTCAGCGGGGGCACGACGACCGACTCGGTCTCGACGGCCTCGATGATGCGGCCCATGGTCTGGACGGACTCGATGGCGTAGCGGCCGACCGAGGTCTCGCCGGACAGCATCAGGGCGTCCGCGCCGTCGAGCACCGCGTTCGCGACGTCGGACGTCTCGGCGCGGGTCGGGCGGGAGTTCGTGATCATCGAGTCGAGCATCTGGGTCGCGACGATGACCGGCTTGGCGTTCTCGCGGGCGATCTGGATCGCGCGCTTCTGCACCAGCGGCACGTGCTCGAGCGGCAGCTCGACACCCAGGTCACCGCGGGCGACCATGACGCCGTCGAAGGCGAGCACGATGGCCTCGAGGTTGTCCACGGCCTCCGGCTTCTCGATCTTCGCGATCACCGGGAGGCGCTTGCTGCCCGCGCGGTCCATGACCTGGTGGACCAGGTCGATGTCGGCGGGCGAGCGGACGAACGACAGTGCGATGAAGTCCACGCCGAGCGAGAGCGCGAACTCGAGGTCCTCGATGTCCTTCTCCGACAGCGCCGGCACGGAGACGTCCATGCCGGGCAGCGAGAGGCCCTTGTTGTTGCTGACGGGTCCGCCCTCGGTGACCTCGCACACGACGTCGGAACCCTCGATGTCGATGACCACGAGGCCGACCTTGCCGTCGTCGACGAGCAGGCGGTCGCCGACCTTGGCGTCCTTCGCGAGCTCCTTGTACGTCGTCGACACGCGGTCGTGCGTGCCCTCGACGTCCTCGACGGTGACGCGGACGACGTCGCCGGTGTTCCAGTCGACCGGACCCGCGGCGAAACGGCCGAGACGGATCTTGGGGCCCTGGAGGTCGGCGAGGATGCCCACGGCGCGGCCGGACTCGTCGGCTGCGGCGCGAACCATGTCGTAGACCTGCTTGTGGTCGGCATGGCTGCCGTGGCTGAAGTTCATCCTGGCCACGTCCATACCGGCCGCTACCAGGTCGCGAACCTTGTCCGGCGTGCCGGTGGCGGGACCGAGGGTACAGACGATCTTTGCGCGTCGACTCACGTCTAGAGAGAGTAGACCTGGTTCCTGGACCGATCCCGAACTACCCATCGGTAATGTTTCCGGAATGGGTCGAGTACTGCCATTTGTGACCGCGGCGTTGCTCAGCGTCGTCGTGCTGTTCACCCCGGAGTCAGGTGTGCCGAACTCGCCACCCGGCACGGACAAAGTGGTCCACGCGGTGCTGTTCGCACTCCTGGCATTCACCGGCCTGTACGCGAGGATTCCTCGCATCCTGCTCGCGCTCGTCGTCTACGCGGGTGTTTCGGAGGTGCTTCAGCAGGTGATCACGCCGCTGCACCGCAGCGGCGACGTGGTGGACGCGCTGGTGGACGTGCTCGGCATCGGCCTGGGCTGGGCTATCGCCGCGGCTGTTCGCTCACGCCGACGTGGTCCTCGCACCACGCGTTGAAGTCCTTGAGCTGCCTCCACGACTTGCGCACCCGGTCGAGGCACTCCGGCTCGTGCAGCACGTCGTCCGGCTCCCACACCTTGCGCACGTAGATCGACCGGTGCCGGAGCAGGTCGAGGTGCGGGTGGTCGTCGGCGAACCCACGCGGCTTCGTCTTCATCACGTCCCCCGCGAGCGTCCAGCCCTGCTCGACGAGCTTGTCCACGATCTTGCGCAGCAGGACGCCGTGCGCGTCGACCGAGGCGCGGTAGCGGGCCAGCTGGTCGGAGTGCATGTGGAACGAGCCGCCGCCGGTCATCAGGCCCTCGGGGCTGAGCTGCACGTAGTACGCGCCGCCGCCGCGGCCCTTCTCGATCACGCCGCCGCAGTGGTCCTTGTAGGGCGTCTTGTCCTTGGCGAACCGCACGTCGCGGTACGGGCGGAACACCTTGCCCTCGCCGAACTCCTTCTCCAGCGCGAGCAGCAGCGCCTCCATCGGGGCGCGCACGTCGCGCAGGTAGGTCTCCTTGTTGTCGTCCCAGTACGCCTTCGAGTTGTCCAGGACCAGACCGTCGAAGAAGTCGATGGCGTACTCGCCGAAACCGCTGAACGTCACCGAGTCAGCCTAGGCCGATCGCCCATGTGCGTGAAAATTCGTTTGAGGGCGCACAACCGGGACCATAATCCGACGAATGCCTCGCCGTATCAACGCGCTCGCGACCTGGCTCCTCCGACTCGGTCCCGACGAGGTGACCTCGATCCTCCTGCACCGCCGCGACGTGGCGGACCGGTTCATCCGGACGATGAAGGACCTGGCGACGCAGCTCACCGACTCCGACTCGGTGCACGCCGCCGAGGACACGCTGGACCAGGGCGCGCTCGACGTCCTGGGCACGATCGTGGCGCAGGGCGGCACCGGGACCGTCGACACCGTCCGCACCGAGCTGGGGTGCTCGATCGGCGACTTCGAACGGGCGCTGGACGAGCTCGAGAAGCGGGCGCTCGCGTGGCCGGAGGGACCGCGGCTCATCGCGGTCAACTCCGTGCGCGCCACGGGTGCGGTGCGCGGCCAGCTCACGTTACGACCGAAGAAGCCCGGCAGGCGCAGGGCGTCCGCCATGTCGCCGATCGTCCCCGCCATGTCCACAGTGGACGGAGTCGCGCGGCTTCTCGCGCACTGCGAGCAGGACGCGTTCGACGCCCGCTACACCGGTGGCGTGGCGACCGTGGAGATCCGGCGGGCCGCGCGGGTGTTGCGGGTCGAGGACGGCGTGCTGCGGTTGTGGCTGGAGCTCGCGGTCGAGGCGCAGCTGCTCGGGGTGGACCGCTCCCGGCTGCTGCCGACCAGGCAGGGTGACGCGTGGCTCGACTCGCAGCCGGGGCCGCGGCTCGCCGCGCTGGTCGGTGCGTGGCGGCGGATGGACTGGCGACCGGCTCCGGACCAGGCGCGGGCGGCGTTGCGCGACTACACCGGCGCCCACGGGCTCCTGCTGCGGCGCAGCGCGCTGGAGCGGTTCTCGGCGGACGAGGCCTTCACCGACGTCGGCGAACTGGTCGCGGAGCTGGCCTGGGAACGGCCGGCGGTGCACGACCCGCGGGCGACCACGGCGGTGATCGGCGAGATGGAGGCGCTGGGGCTGGTCGCGGGCGGCGCGCTCACGCCGCTGGGCGTCGCGGTGGTGCGGGACGGTGACGTCGAGGCCGCCGCGGCCGCCCTCATGCCGCCGGCGACGGAGAAGGCCGCGTTCCAGACGGACATGACCGCGGTGGTGAACGGGCTGCCGTCGCCGGAACTCAGCGCGACGCTGAACCTGGTGGCGGACCTGGAGGACAACGACGCGGCACGGGTGTGGCGGCTGTCGGCGGGCTCGGTGCGGCGCGCGCTCGACTCCGGGTTGTCCGCGGACGAGGTGCTCGCCGAGCTGGCCGCCGTGTCGGAGGCCGCGTTGCCACAGGTCATCGACTTCCACGTGCGTGACATCGCGCGCAAGCACGGGCACCTGACGGTGACGAACGTGGCGAGCTGCGTGCGCGGCACCGATCCCGTTCTGCTGCGGGAGATCGCGAGGTCGAAGCGGCTGGCGTCGCTGAAGCTGCGGTTCCTGGCGCCGACGGTGCTGGCGTCGGACCGGCCGATGGCGGAGACGCTGACGGCCCTGCGCCGGTCCGGGTACGCGCCGACCGGCGTGGACGGCGGTGACCAGTCCATCGTGGAGCACGTGGAACGGTTGCGGGCACCCGCACGGGGCGAGCGCCGGCCGGACCGGTGGTGGCGCGGCGAGGTGGACGACCTGGAGCTGACCCAGCTCGCGGTCCGCCTGGTGGAGCGGGAAAGGCCGTCCGTGGGCCGGGGGACGCCGCGCGCCGACGCCGCCAGGACGCTGCGGGACCAGAACGTCTTCCTGCGCGACGAGGAGGTCCTGCTCCTCGCGTCGGCCCTGGTCGACGGCAGCCGCGTCGAGATCGGGCACGCCAGCGGGCCGCGCAGGACGGAGACGTACGTGGTGGTTCCCACCAAGCACCTCGAGGGCGTGCTGAGCGCGGAGTGCGAGGACGGCACGAGCAGGGAGTTCACGATCGGCCACGTCCGCAAGGTCGCGCTCCCCGCCGACCGGCTGGGATGAACAGCCGGTGAGGTCACCGGACTCCCGGTGACCACGTGCCGGTACCGGGGACGTGGCCGACCCGTTCTCCGCCGGACTGCTGACGGTGCGCGAGACCGTGCTGTTGTCCTGGACCTGTTGCTCGTGCGGTGAGCGATGGTGCCGCGCGAGGAGGCCGTGCACCGGCTCGGGAACGCGATGCGCGGGTTGCGATCGACCACCGCTCGCCCTGCCCGCGTTGGACACGTCGTCGTGCACCAGCCGGAGTCGCCCGCCCGGCTGGAGGAGCTGCGTCAGGCCCTGCCCGGCGTGCGCGTCACCACCTGATGTCGGCGAGGCTGTCGAGCGGCTTGCGCTCCTCCACGTCGAGCAGCTGGACCGAGGCCGTGTCCGCGGCGTGCAACGAGGCCGGGAAGGTGAAGCTGGTGCGCTTCTCCAGCTCGGTCAGCGACACCTGGAACACGCGGAACTCGTCGAGGTCGAGCGCCTCGGCCAGGACGATGTTCTGGGTGAGCAGGAAGGCGCTGCAGCGCAGCTCCCCGTCCACCACGAACGCGATGGCCTTGTAGAACTCGCGCGGGATCGCGACACCCCGGAAGATCCGGTCGTCGACGTTGAACACCGGCCCGCCGTAGACGCTGACCCTGAGGTTGTCCACGTCGACGTCGGCCAGCACCGCGTCCTCCAGCCGCCCCCAGAGCCCTTCCTTCGTGCTCTGGTTGAAGTCGTCCATCTGCGGCGTGATGTTCGTGAAGAAGAACGAGTCCTTGTTCGCCCTCTGCGCCTCCGCCTTGGGCCCCCAGCAGAGGTCGGCGCGGCGGGCCAGGTGCCCGCGGTCGAGGCGGTTGTCGCGGTAGAGCTCGTCCCCGGTCTGGAACTCGGCGGGGATCCGAGGGTCCTTGACGAACGGGATGTTGTTGCGGCTCAACGCCTTCATCTCGGCGCCGTCGATGTTCCACGCGACCCAGCTCGCGAACCTGCGGGACTTGCTCATCGCCAGCGAGAAGTGGGTGTAGTCGATGGTGGTCTCGCCGCCCAGCTCCACGGCGTCGGCGGCACCCTGCTCGGTCAGGACCGGGAGGCCTGCCTCGGTGCCGAGGAACTGCGTGTCGAAACCGGTTTTCACGGCTGTGGTGGTCATGGTGTCGCCCCCTACTGGTTCACCTGGTGGGTCGACACTTTCCACTCCGGCGTTAGCTGGGCACACCCGAACGGCCTAGTGTTCGCCGGGAGTTCGGTTGTGGTTCGCCGGGGGTGGGGCGTGCTGAGCGGGTGCCTGTTCCAGCGGGGTGGTCGCCTTGGGGCGGTGGTCGCCTTCGGTTCCGTATCGCGTGGTCGAGTCATCGCCGTCGTGGTTGCGCCATCACCGGGTGGCTCGCCTTCGGCTTCGCGCCGGAATTGTCAGACCCGCTGTGCAGGTCGGGTCGCGGGGGACCCCATTTCCGAAGGGGACCCCCGCGAGAGCTTGCCCGGGCGCGCTCGTCCCTATCTGCGCACCGGCTCGCCCCTGCCGACGAGCTCGACGGTCCTGCCCGCCCGCCGCGACTCGTCCACCCACTGCTCGATCGCCTGGCCGCAGGCCTGGTCGAGGTGGCGCACCCCGCTCAGGTCCATGCGCACGTGCTCGCGGTCCACGCCGTCCAGCACGTCCAGCAGCCGGGGCAGCCGCAGGAACGTCGCGTTGCCCTTCAGCGCCAGGCCCTCGGGTGTCTCGACCACGGAGAGCCGGGACACGTCCCAGGCCGTCTTCACGACCGCCGCCAGCAGGCCGACGAGGGTTCCGGTCAGCAGGTCCGTGGCCACGATCAGGCCGGCGGTCAGCGCGAGGACCGCGCCTTCCGCCCTGTCCGTGCGCCACAGGCGGACCAGGTCCCCGAGGCCCAGCAGCTTCCAGCCGGCGTGCACGAGAACGGCCGCCAGCACCGCCACCGGGATCAGCGTGAGCAGGCCCGGCAGCAGCACCACGAACAGCAGCAGCCACACGCCGTGCAGCACCCGCGAGGCCTTGGTGCGGGCGCCTGCGGCGACGTTCGCCGAGCTGCGCACGATCACCGCCGTCATCGGCAGGGCGCCGAGGAGGCCGCAGATCGTGTTGCCCACGCCCTGGGCGACGAGCTCCTTGTTGTAGCGGGTGCGCGGGCCGTTGTGCATGCGGTCGACGGCGGTGGCGCCGAACATGCTTTCCGCCGACGCCACCAGGGCGAAGACGACCGCCGTGCCGACCACTCCCGTGTCCAGCAGCGAGAAGTTCGGCAGGTGCACGTCCGCGGAGAGGGTGCCCACCACGATTTTGTCGACGTCGGAGGTGAACAGCGCCGCCAGGGCCGTGCAGACGACCACGCCCACCAGCACGCCCGGTACGACGCGCATCGGGGTGCGTTGCCACAGCAGCATGATGACCACGGTCAGCAGGCCCAGGGCAAGGGCGATCGGGGACGCCACGATCGGCTTCAGCTGGCCGAGGACCAGGACCAGGCCGATGCCCGCGAGCATGCCCTGGACTACCGACGGGGAGATCGCGCGGAACCACCTCCCGCAGCGGGCCACGCCCAGGAGCACCTGCAGCAGTCCGGCACCCAGGACGATCACGCCCAGGGCCTGGATCCCGTGCCTTGCGACGGCGTCCGCCACCAGCACCGTCAGTCCGGCAGCCGGTCCGCTCACCTGCATCGTGCTGCCCGGCAGGAGGCCGACGACCACGCCGCCGACCACGCCGGTCACGATGCCCAGTTCGGCCGGCACCCCGGAGGCGACCGCCACGCCCACGCACAGCGGTAGCGCCACCAGGAAAACGACGATCGAGGCCCCCAGGTCGGGCCAGTGCTTCTTGATCACGGCTGGCCCCTACAGCGGAAGGAAGGCGTGCTCATCGCACGCGGAGACCTCGCCGGTCTCGATGTCGTAGAACCAGCCGTGCACGCGCAGCGAGCCCGCGACGACCTTCTCGGCCACGAACGGGTACGCCCGCAGCACCTCGAGCTGGGCGCGGACGTGTTCCTGCCCTTCCGCGCGCATCGCCGGGTCGGACGGCGTGCGCGGTGCCTTCGGGCGCAGCCAGCCGCGCATCGCGGGCAGGTGGTCGATGCCACCGCCGGTGAGCGCGCTCACCGCGCCGCAGTGGGAGTGGCCGCACACGACGATCTCGCTGACGCCGAGCTGCACCACGGCGAACTCGATCGTCGCCATTTCGCTGGTCGGCGCGGTCAGCGAATACGGGGGAATGACGCTGCCCGCCGTGCGGAGCTCGAACAGAGAACCCGGTTGGGCTCCGGTGATCGCGGCCGTCACGATGCGCGAGTCGGCGCACGTGATGAACATCGTGCTGGGTTGCTGCCCCGCGGCGAGCTCGCGGCCGACTGCGCGGGAACGCGATGCGGCGTGTGCGCGGGCATGCTGAACAAAGCGATGGAAGTCCACGGGAATCCCTCACTGCTGGAGAAAGTGTTCGGTTTGATCGGGCGGTGGGGACCGATCAGTTCCGGAACACCTGCAGTGCGGGAGGTGTGCGCCAGACGGCTATCGGTTCCGCCTCGGTCACCGGGGCGGCGCCGGGTGCCGTGCGGGGTGCGAAAACCGTCGTGAAAGACGGTGTGGCCTCGTCGGACATGCGATCCGCGGACGCGACCGGCAGCCTCGGCCGGCTGGGCTCCCGTTCCTCGCGGGGCGCTTCCTCCTTCGGCGCGGAGGTCTTGGACTTCGGCGGCGGCGCGCCGATCGAGGCCGTGGAGATGGCCGGGGTCAGCACGGCGCACAGGGCGACGACGACAGCAAGAAGAACGCTGCGCATGCTCACCCCCGACCGAGTTGATTTCCCTCCGTCAGTTTTACCCGAGCGGATGACGGGGTGGTTAACACATGACATGTACCACCGTTTCAGGAGCCAAATTCACCCGAAAGTATCTTCAGGTTTCACAGGGTGGAACAACGCGGAGCGATGCCGATCGCTGAAGTGCGACTTCACTTCACGTTCATTTCCTGCGTGAATACACCAAGATACCGCACCCCGCACAACGAGTCTCGGGCGCAAAGCGGAGGCGGCCGTCGCGGCGACCGCCGAGCGGGGGAGCCACTCCGGCGGCCCCGCGGGTATGCGGAGCGCAGCTCTCCCGCGTTGGAGTTGTGCCAATTGATGGACAACCGATCACCGATCCCCTGCCGCTCTGCACAATCGGTGACCGAATGCCAAAGGAGGCCTGCCGTGGCGAGGGTGTTCATCAGCCATGCGACGCAGGACGTGGCGATCGCGGCGCAGATCCGCGACTGGCTCGACCCCGATCACGACACCTTCCTGGAGGTCCACCCCGACGACGGCATCCAGGTGGGCGAGGCGTGGCGCGAGCGCCTGCACCACGAGCTGCGCCGGGCGGACGCGGTGGTCTGCCTCGTCAGCGGGGCCTCGGTCGTCTCCAGCTGGTGCACCGCCGAGGTCGCCATCGCGGACGCCCTGGGCTGCCTGCTGCTGCCCGTGCAGGCCGAGGACGTCATCCACCCGTTGATCCGGCACCTCAACCACATCCCGCACGCCACCGCGCGCGAGCACCTGGAGAAGGCACTGCGGCAGTTCGACGCCGGTGGCCGCAAGCTCGCGAAGGACCAGGAGCCGTTCCCGGGCCTCGACGCGTTCAGCACGGCGTTGAGCGCCGTGTTCTTCGGGCGCGACCAGGAGACCCGGGCGCTGGCCCGCGAGGTGCGCCGCGGGCCAGGGCTGCTGGCGGTCGTCGGCCCTTCCGGCTGCGGCAAGTCGTCGCTGGTCAAAGCCGGCCTGCTGGCCCAGCTCGCGGACGACCCGCGCTGGCTCGTCATGCCGCCGTGGCTGCCGGGCAACGACCCGCTGGACGCGCTGGCCCGGTCGGTGCGCAAGACCGCCGAGCGCGTCGGCCTGCGCTGGAGCCTGCGCGAGACGAGGGACCGGCTCGTCCTCGACGGGCTGCGCGGGGTGGCGCACGAGCTCGTCGACGAGGACCGCCGGCTGCTGATCACCATCGACCAGGCGGAGGAGCTCTTCACCCGCGCCGGTGAGAAGGACCGGCAGTTCCTGGCGAGCCTGCTCAAGGACGCGCTGGCGGACAACGTGCGGGTGATCGCCACGCTGAGGTCGGAGTTCCTCGACGACCTGCGGACGCTGCCGGAGCTGGGCGGTGTCCACCTCGGCAGCTACGTGCTCGCACCGCTCACCCGGGAGGTGCTGAACGTGGTGATCACCGGGCCGGCGCGGGTGGCGGGGCTCAAGGTGCACCCGGAGCTCGTCGCACGGCTCGTGGAGGACACGGCGAGCGGCGAGGCGTTGCCGCTGCTCGCGTTCACGTTGCAACACCTCGCGATGGGCGTGCCCAGGGGCGGCACGCTGTCCAGCGAACGCTACGAGCACCTCGGCGGCGTGCACGGCGCGCTCGCCCGGCACGCGGACGACGTGCTCGACGGCGCCGTCTCGGAAACCGGGCTCGGCCGGGAGGAGCTGCTCTCCCGGCTCGCGTCGCTCGCCACGCTCGACCACACCGGCAGGCCGACCCGCAAGCGCGTCAGCCTGGCGCAGCTCGACCCCGGCGCCCGCGAGGCGCTGGAGGTGTTCGTCCGGCACCGGCTGCTGACAGCGAGCGGCGACAAGCAGGGTCGCTGGATCGGCGTGGCGCACGAGGCGCTGTTCACCGAGTGGAGGCCGCTGCGCACCGCGATCGACGAGCGGCAGATCGGCCTGCGGGCGGCGCAGTCGGTCGAGTTGGACGCCTCGCAGTGGAACGAGGGCGAGTGCGCCGACCACCTGCTGCTCAACGAGGACACGTTCGCCGCCATCGCGCCGCTGGTGGCGGAGGACGACCTGTCCCCCGACGCCCGCCGGTTCCTGACCGCGAGCCGCACCAGGATCGTCGCGCTGCAGGAACAGCGGCGCCGCGACCGCAGGCGCACGACCAGCTGGCTCGCGGTGTTCCTCGTGGCGGCCGTCGGCGCGGCGGGGCTCGCGGCCGTGCAGTGGAGCGTCGCGAGCGACGAACGCGACACCGCGACCGCCCGTGCCCTCATCGCGCAGGCCCAGGTGGCGCGCAACTCGTCGCCGCAGCTCGCGCTACGGCTCGGGCTGGCCGCGCACCGGCTCGTTCCCAGCTCGGACACGAACACCGAGCTGGTCAACACGTTGCTGACAACGCGGTACGGCGGTTCGTTCGGCGAGACGGTGTCCGCGGTCGCGTTCGGCCCCGCCGGGCACACGGCCGTCGTCGGCAGCACGGACGGCACGGCGAGCCTGTGGGACCTCACCGACGAGCCGCGGCAACTGGCCACCGAGTCCGGTACGAGCGCGGCCGTCACGTCGGTGGCGCTGTCGCTCGACGTCGCCGCGGTCGGCAGTTCCGACGGCTCGGTGCTGGTGTGGGACAGGCGGACCACCTCACGGCGTCAACGCCTGCCGTCGGGCCAGCCGGTGACGTCGATGGCGATCGACCAGGCCGGAACGCTGCTCGCCATCGGCCGCTCGGACGGCACCACGGCGTTGTGGCGCCTCGGACCGCGGCCGGCACAGCTCGGCGAGCCGTTCCAGCGCCAGGGCGCCGGGGTGTCGTCGGTGGCGTTCTCCGGCACGAAGCTCGCCACCGGCAGCCACGACGGAACGGTG
Organism: Lentzea jiangxiensis; assembly: GCF_900104175.1. Lineage (GTDB taxonomy): Bacteria > Actinomycetota > Actinomycetes > Mycobacteriales > Pseudonocardiaceae > Lentzea > Lentzea jiangxiensis. Next base: position 1,342,868 of record NZ_FNIX01000001.1, on the reverse strand, counting down.
GTGGTCTGGGACATCGGCTCACCGGAGCGGCCGGTCGCGGGCGAGCCGCTGAACGACAACGTCCGCAAGGCCGTGACGTCCGTGGCCTTCAACGACACCGGGACGCTGCTGGCCACCGGTGGATCGGACGGCGCCACGACGTTGTGGACCCCGGCAGACCGCACGTACACGCGACTGACCGGGCACAGCGGGCTCGTCTCCTCCGTCGCGTTCTCGCCGACCTCGTCCGTGCTGGCCGCCGGGAGCCACGACGCCACCACGGTCCTGTGGGACATCAGCGCCCCGGACCGGCCGCGCCAGGCCGGCGATCCGCTGGTGGGACAACGGGGTGCGGTGTCGTCGCTGGCGTTCTCCCCCGACGGCCTGCGCCTCGTCACGGGCAGCACCCGCGGGCCCGCCGTCGTGTGGGAGATGGCCGACCGGCCCCGCCGCATCGGGGCGCCGCTGACCGGGCACGGCATGCTGGTGAAGTCCGTCGCGTTCGAGGACGGCACCACGCTCGTCACCACCGGGGCGGACAACCGGCAGATCCGCTGGGACGTCGGCCTCCCGCAGCAGCCCAGGAAGATCGGCGAGGGCACCGGCAGCTCGCGGCTCCACTCGCTGGCCTCGCACGGCGGCATGGACGCGACGGCGGGCAGCGACAACACGATCGTGCTGTGGGACGTGGCCGCCGGCAAGCCGATCGGGAAACCGCTGGCGGGGCTCAGGAACAGCGTGAGCGCGGCGGCGTTCTCGTCGGACGGCAAGGTGTTCGCCGCGGGTAGCACCGACGGCACGACGATCCTGTGGAACATCAGCGATCCGGGCCACCCGCTCCCGATCGGCCAGCCGCTGGGACAGAACAAGCAGGTCACCGCGCTCGCGTTCGCCCCGGACGGCACGAAGCTCGTCGCGGGCACGTCCACCGGCGGCACGCTCGTCTGGGACGTCACCGACCCGAACCAGCCCCGCCAGGTCGGCCGGCAGCTCGACGGCCACCGGCTGGCGGTGAACTCCGCCGCGTTCGCCCCCAGCGGCACCGTGCTCGCGACCGCGGGCTCCGACGGCACGACGGTGTTGTGGGACATGGCTTTGCTCGACAACGCCGTCCACCGCGCCTGCGCGGTCGCGGGCGGTGGCCTCAGCCGACTCGAATGGCAGCAGTACCTCCCCGCCCTGCCCTACCGCGACACCTGCTCAGGAGACGTGCGATGAAACGCTTCCTCCCCGCGGTCCTGCTGCTCGCCGCGTGCTCGTCCCCGCCCGCCGAGGTGGCGCGGGCCCGCGAACCCCTGGTGTTCAGCGGAGTCCCGACCGCGAGCTCGATCACGACCCAGCAGACGTACCTGCCGATCGTCGACATGCTGCGCCGCGAAACGGGCGTGGAGATCCGCGTCCAGGAACCGACCGGCTACGAGGCCCTCGTCACCGGCATGCGCGACGGCTCGATCGACATCGGCGCGTTCGGCCCGCAGTCCTACGTCGTGGCGCGCGAACGCGGCGCGCGCATCACCCCGGTCTCCGCGCAGGTGAAGGAGAAGGGCGCCGCACCGTCGTACCGCGGCTTCGGCTTCACCCACGCCGACTCGTCCATCAGGTCGCTGGCCGACCTGCGCGGCCGCAAGGTCTGCTACGCCGACCGCCTGTCCACCACCGGGTTCCTCTACCCGAGCGCGGCGCTGCGCGCGATCGGCCTCGACCCGGCGCGCGACACCGTGCCCGTGTTCACCAGCGGCCACGAGGCCACCGTGCTCGCCGTGGCCACCGGGCAGTGCGACGCGGGCTTCGCGTTCGACGAGATGGTCGACCGGCACCTGGTCGAACGCGGCCAGGTCCAGCCGGGGCAGCTGAAGAAGATCTGGACGTCCGGTCCGATCCCCGGCGCTCCCCTGGCCGTGGCGGACGACCTGCCGGAACCGCTGCGGCAGCGGATCGTCGCCGCCCTGCAGACGAAGGCGACCGCGGACCACCTGCGGGCCAACGGGTTCTGCCAGGGCGAGTGCCCGGTGGGTGACGCCACGGCCTGGGGATACGCGAAGGTCGACGACTCGGTGTACGAACCGGTGCGGGCGGCGTGCCGGGCCGTCGGCTGGAGCTCCTGCACGCCCGGCTAGCGGGTGATCTCGAACGCGTCGGCCCTGGAAAAGGCGAACGCCCCGCGCGACCTCGTTGTCGCGCGGGGCGTCATGCTGCTCTCCGCTGTCGGACGCCGTTGTCAGACCACAGCGAGCGGAAGCTGGTTGGGGATCACCGGCGAGGGCAGGCTCGAGGCGCCCGTGAGGAACGTGTCCACGGCGTTCGCCACGGACCGCCCCTCCGCGATCGCCCACACCACCAGGGAAGCGCCGCGGTGGGCGTCCCCGCAGACGAACACGCCGGGCGCGGTCGTCTGCCAGTCGGAGCCGCACGAGATCGTGCCGCGGGTCGTGAGCGAGATGCCCAGGTCGTCCAGGAGCCGCATGTGCTCGACGCCCTCGAAGCCGATCGCCAGCAGCACCATGTCGGCGGGCAGGACCTCGATCTCGTCGGACACCGGGATCACGGCGCGGCGGCCGGACGAGTCCTTCTCGACGCGCACCTGCTGCAGCTCGATGAACCGCACGTGGCCGGCCTCGTCCCCCACGAAACGCTTGACCGCCACGGTGAAGCGGCGTTCGCCCGCCTCCTCGTGCGCGGGGTACGTGCGCAGGATGTGCGGCCACACCGGCCACGGTGAGCGCTCGTCGTCGCGCACGGAGGGCGGCATCGGGTACTGGTCGAGCTGCGTCACGGACAGCGCGCCCTGGCGGGTCGCGGTGCCGTAGCAGTCGGCGCCCGTGTCGCCACCGCCGATGACGATGACGTGCTTGCCCTCGGCGGAGAGCGACGACGGGCCGTCGCCCTCGCAGGCGCGGTTCGCGGGAACCAGGTGGTCCATCGCGAGGTGCACGCCCTCGAGCTCGCGTCCCGGGGTCGTCTTGTCGTCACGGCCGCGCAGCGCGCCCACGGCCAGCACGACCGCGTCGAACTCGGCGCGCAGCTGCTCGACCGTGATGTCGACGCCGACCTCGCAGCCGGTCACGAACTTGGTGCCCTCACGGCGCAGCTGTGTGAGACGGCGGTCGAGGACCTTCTTCTCCATCTTGAACTCGGGGATGCCGTACCGCAGCAGTCCGCCCAGGCGGTCGTCCCGCTCGTACACCACGACCTCGTGGCCCGCGCGGGTCAGCTGCTGCGCGGCGGCGAGCCCGGCGGGACCGGACCCGACGACCGCGACGCGCTTGCCCGAGGACACGGCTGCCTGGGACGGCTGCACGTAGCCGTTCTCCCACGACACGTCCGCGATGGTCTCCTCGACCCGCTTGATCGCGACCGCGCCGCCCGCGTCGTGCGAGATCGACAGCACGCAGGCGGCCTCACACGGTGCCGGGCACAGCCTTCCCGTGAACTCCGGGAAGTTGTTGGTGGCGTGCAGGCGGTCCGAGGCGAGCTCCCAGTCGCCACGGCGCACGAAGTCGTTCCACTCGGGGATCAGGTTCCCGAGCGGGCAGCCCGCGGTTCCGCTGTGGCAGAACGGGATTCCGCAGTCCATGCACCTCGTCGCCTGCGTGCGCACGGCGGCGTTGCGCTCCTCCGGGGTCTCCTGGAGATAGACCTCGTTCCAGTCCTGCAACCGTTCCGGCTTCGGACGCTTCGGCGCGTCGGAGCGGGAGTGCTTGAGAAAACCCTGTGGATCAGCCACGAGACGCCTCCATGACAGCCGCGTCAACGTCCCGGCCCTCAGCGCGGGCGAGGCGCATGGCCTCGAGAACGCGCTGGTAGTCGCCGGGCATGACCTTCGTGAACGCACCGGCCCGACGGGTCCAGTCACCGAGCAGCGACGCAGCCACCGCGGAACCGGTGTGCTGGTGGTGCTTGGTGACGGCGTCCTTGAGCCAACGCAGGTCCTCGGCGCTGAGGCGCTGCAGTTGCACCATCTCCTGGTTCACCGACAACGGGTCCAGGTCGAGCACGTACGCGATTCCGCCGGACATGCCGGCCGCGACGTTGCGCCCGGTCGGCCCGAGCACCACTGCCCGGCCACCGGTCATGTACTCGAACGCGTGGTCGCCCACGCCCTCGGCCACGAGCAGCGCGCCGGAGTTGCGGACGCAGAAGCGTTCGCCGACACGGCCGCGCAGGAAGACCTCGCCGGACGTGGCGCCGTAGCCGATCACGTTGCCCGCGATCACCTGGTCCTCGGCGCGGAACGGCGCGTCGTCGTGCGGCCGCACGATGATCCGCCCGCCGGACAGGCTCTTGCCGACGTAGTCGTTCGCGTCGCCGACCATTTCGAGCGTGATGCCGCGCGGCAGGAACGCGCCGAGCGACTGGCCGGCCGAACCGGTCAGCTTCACCCGGATCGTGTCGTCCTCCAGGCCCTCGCCGCCGAAGCGGCGGGTGACCTCGGCGCCGAGCAGCGTGCCAACCGTGCGGTTGACGTTGCGGACCGGCAGCTCCAGCGTGACCTGGTGCGCGTCCTCCAGCGCCGCCTCGGCGAGCTGGATCAGCGTGCGGTCCAGGGCCTTGTCGAGACCGTGGTCCTGGTCGCGGACGCGGCGCTTCGCCGTCGGGTACGGGGTCTCGGGCACCTCGAAGACCGGGTCCAGGTTCAGGCCCGCGATCTTCCAGTGCTCGATCGCCTCGTCCTTGTCGAGCAGCTCCGCGTGACCGACGGCCTCGTCGATCGTGCGGAAGCCGAGCTCGGCCAGGATCTCCCGGACCTCCTGCGCGATGAACTCGAAGAAGTTCACGACGTGGTCGGCCTGACCGGTGTAGCGGGCGCGCAGGTCGGGGTTCTGCGTGGCGACGCCGACCGGGCACGTGTCGAGGTGGCAGACGCGCATCATCACGCAGCCCGCGACGATCAGCGGAGCCGTGGCGAAGCCGAACTCCTCGGCGCCGAGCAGCGCGGCCACCACGACGTCACGGCCCGTGCGCATCGCGCCGTCGACCTGGACGGTGATGCGGTCGCGCAAACCGTTGAGCAGCAACGTCTGCTGGGTCTCAGCGAGGCCGATCTCCCACGGCGTCCCGGCGTGCTTGAGCGAGTTCATCGGCGAGGCGCCGGTGCCGCCGTCGTAGCCGGAGATCAGCACGACGTCCGCGTGCGCCTTGGCGACACCCGCCGCGACCGTGCCCACGCCGATGGACGAGACGAGCTTCACGTGCACCCGTGCCTGCTCGTTCGCGTTCTTCAGGTCGTGGATGAGCTGCGCCAGGTCCTCGATCGAGTAGATGTCGTGGTGCGGCGGCGGCGAGATCAGGCCGACGCCCGGCGTGGAGTGCCGGGTGCGCGCGACCCACGGGTAGACCTTGAAGCCGGGCAGCTGGCCGCCCTCGCCGGGCTTCGCGCCCTGTGCCATCTTGATCTGGATGTCCGTGGAGTTCACGAGGTACTCGCTCGTGACGCCGAACCGTCCACTCGCGACCTGCTTGACCGCCGAGCGGCGCTCGGGGTCGTACAGGCGCTCGCGGTCCTCGCCGCCCTCACCGGAGTTCGACCGGCCGCCCAGGCGGTTCATCGCGATCGCGAGGGTTTCGTGCGCCTCGGCCGAGATGGAGCCGTACGACATGGCGCCGGTGTTGAAGCGCTTGACGATCGCGCTGACGGGCTCGACCTCGTCGATCGGGATCGGCGTGCGGCCCTCGCTGCGGAACTTGAACAGGCCGCGCAGCGTGCCGCCCTGCCGCGAGATGCGCTCGACCTCCGCCGTGTACTGCCGGAAGACGTCCTCCTTGCGCGTCTTCGTGGCGTGCTGCAGCAGGAACACCGTCTCCGGCGTGAACAGGTGCAGCTCGCCCTCGCGGCGGTAGGAGTACTCGCCGCCGACCTCGAGCCTGCGGTGCTCGCGCGCCGTCGGGTTGTCCGGGTGGGCGCGGCGGTGGCGCAGCGCCACCTCCTCGGCGAGCACGTCGAGGCCGGCGCCGCCGAGCTTCGACTGCGTGCCGGTGAAGTACTCGTCCAGCAGGTCGTTCGACAGGCCGACCGCCTCGAAGATCTGCGCGGCGGTGTAGGCGCCGACGGTCGAGATGCCCATCTTGGACATGATCTTCAGGACGCCCTTGACGAGCGCCTTGACGTAGTTGCGGATCGCCTTGTGCGCCCGGACGCCGGTGATGGCGCCCTGGCTGATCAGGTCCTCGATCGTCTCGAACGCGAGGTACGGGTTCACCGCGGCGGCGCCGTAGCTCAGCAGCGCGGCGACGTGGTGGACCTCGCGGCAGTCACCGGACTCGACGACGAGCGCGACGCGCAGGCGTTCCTTGGTGCGCACCAGGTGGTGGTGCACCGCGGAGACCAGCAGCAGCGACGGGATCGGCGCCATGCGGTGGTCCGAGTCGCGGTCGCTCAGCACCAGCGTGCGGGCGCCGTTCGCGATGGCCTCCGACGCCTCGCGGCGCACGCGCTCGATCGCCGCGGCCAGCGCCTCGCCGCCACCGTCCACCTCGTACAGTCCGGACAGGACGGTGCAGGCGAAGCCCGGCAGGTCGCCGTCGTCGTTGATGTGGATGAGCTTGGCGAGCTCGTCGTTGTCGATGACCGGGTAGTCGAGCGTGACGTGGCGGCACGACACCGGGCCGGGCCCCAGCAGGTTCTGCTCGGGACCCATCACGCGCTTGACCGACGTGACGATCTCTTCGCGGATCGCGTCCAGCGGCGGGTTCGTGACCTGCGCGAAGTTCTGCACGAAGTAGTCGTAGAGCAGCCGCGAGCGCTGGCTGAGCGCCGCGACCGGGGTGTCGGTGCCCATCGAGGCCAGCGGCTCCATGCCCGTGATCGACATGGGCGTGAGCAGGATCCGCAGCTCCTCCTCGGTGTAGCCGAAGGTGAGCTGGCGGCGCACGACGGACTCGTGGCTCTGCACGACGTGCTCGCGGTCCTGCAGGTCGGCCAGGTCGAGCAGGCCGGCGTGCAGCCACTCGTCGTAGGGCTGCTCCGACGCCAGGGTCGACTTGAACTCCTCGTCGTCGATGATCCGGCCCTGGGCGGTGTCCACGAGGAACATGCGGCCGGGCTGCAGGCGGCCCTTGGCGACGACCTGGTCGGACGGCACGTCGAGCACGCCGGTCTCCGACGCCAGGACGACGCGGCCGTCGGCGGTCTGCCACCAGCGGGCGGGACGCAGCCCGTTGCGGTCGAGGACCGCGCCGACGATCTCGCCGTCGGTGAACGTGACGCAGGCGGGGCCGTCCCACGGCTCCATCAGCGAGGCGTGGAACTGGTAGAAGGCGCGGCGCTTCGGGTCCATCGTGGCGTGGTTCTCCCACGCCTCCGGGATCATCATCAGCACCGCGTGCGGCAGGCTGCGGCCGCCGAGGTGCAGCAGCTCCAGCACCTCGTCGAACGACGCCGAGTCCGAGCCGTCCGGGTTGCAGATCGGGAACAGCCGGGCGAGGTCGCCGGGGATCAGGTCGCTGTCCAGCAGCGCCTCGCGGGCGCGCATGCGGTTGCGGTTGCCGCGCACGGTGTTGATCTCACCGTTGTGGGCGACGAACCGGAACGGGTGTGCGAGCGGCCACGAGGGGAACGTGTTCGTGGAGAAGCGGCTGTGCACCAGCGCGATCGCCGTGTAGAGGCGCTCGTCGTGCAGGTCGGGGAAGAACGCCGGCAGCTGCTCGGTCGTCAGCATTCCCTTGTAGACGATCGTGCGCGCCGACAGCGAAGGGAAGTAGACGCTGCCCTCGTGCTCCACGCGCTTGCGCAGGCAGAAGGCGAGGCGGTCCAGGGCGATGCCGGACTCGTCGCGCGTGCCCTTCACGAACAGCTGTGCGAAGTGCGGCGCCACCGACATGGCCGTCGGGCCGACGCCGGCGGACTCCGGGGCGACCGGGACGTCGCGCCAGCCGAGGACGACGAGGTTCTCCTCCTCGGCGATGCGCTCGATCTGCCGCATGGCCGCTTCGCGTTCTTCGGCCTCGAACGGCAGGAAAGCGATTCCCGCCGCGTACTGCCCTCTCTCGGGCAGGTCGAACCCGGCCACGGCGCGGAGGAACTCGTCCGGCAGCTGCAGGAGGATGCCCGCACCGTCGCCCGAGGTGGGCTCGGCGCCGGCGGCACCCCGGTGCTCCAGGTTGGCCAGCGCCGTCAGCGCATCGCTCACGATGCCGTGGGAACGCCTGCCCTGGATGTCGGCCACCATGGCGACACCACAGGCGTCGCGCTCATCAGCCGGGTCGTAGAGACCCTGGGGGCCGGGGATGGCGGAGAAGATCACTGCGCAGACCTCCTTCGTCGTCCTCGCGAAAGAACAATGTCCTCGTGCTCAGACCTCGAACCAACAGGTGGGAGCACGGGACGACGATGGCCCGCGTGTTGACGCGACTTTAACAGCCGCGAAACCCAGGGACACCCGCCAATGGGTGATCTAGGTCATGGATGTGTAACGATTCCCCACCGTTGAGCGACATTGCGGCCAACGTCGGCGTTCGTTACATCCGGGTTAGCGTAACCGAACGTTCAACTTGCGCCAGTCGGATGAGAGCTGCACTACATTCGGTGCTTCCCACTGGATCAGCACGCGCCGCCAGCGTCTTCGCTGCTCAGCGCCTTATCGTCTCAGTTAGCGGACGCTCACGTCGTCCCACTTCAGAGGGTACGCGCACCGCGCAAACCATGCCGCCGCACTTGTTTCCGGTCAAACGAGAGCGAGGCCCCGTCCCCCGCGTCGCAGGCGGGGAGAGCGGGACCTCGGTGTTCGTGGAGGTCGCGTGGCCGGAGGCGGGAAGAGTCGCCTCCGGCCACGGACGTCTCAGTGAGCCGCGACCGGCTCCTTCTCGTCGTCGCCGGCACCGGTCTGCTTGGCCAGCAGGTCGTCGACGTCGACGCTGTCGGGGTTGTTCAGCACCTCGGTCAGGCGGTCCTTGTCGAGGGCCTTCTGCCACGCGGCGACCACGAGCGAGCCGACACCGTTGCCGATCACGTTGGTGATGGCGCGGGCCTCGGACATGAAGCGGTCGATGCCGACGATGAGCGCGATGCCGACCGCGGGGATGGCCGAGTGGGCCTCGAACGCCTGCAGCGAGGCGGCCAGGGTGACGAGGCCGGCTCCGGTGACGCCCGCCGCGCCCTTCGACGCGATCAGCATGAACAGCAGCAGGCCGATCTGGACGCCGATCGACACGTCGTGACCCGTGGCCTGGGCGATGAAGATCGCGCCCATGGTCAGGTAGATGCAGGTGCCGTCGAGGTTGAACGAGTAGCCCGTCGGGATGGTGAGGCCGACGACCGACTTCTGCGCGCCCGCCGCCTCCAGCTTGACCATCATGCGCGGCAGCACCGACTCGGACGACGACGTGCCGAGGACGATGAGGATCTCGTCCTTGATGTAGCGCAGGAACTTGAAGAGGCTGAAGCCCGCGAACTTCGCCACGATGCCGAGCACCACGATGACGAACAGGATGCAGGTCGCGTAGAACGAGCCCATCAGCCAGAGCAGCTTGCCGAGGACGCTGCCGCCGAACTTGCCCACGGTGTAGGCGATGCCGCCGAAGGCGCCGATCGGGGCGACGTACATGACGATTTTGATGATGCCGAACATCACCTTGGACAACGTCTCCATCGCGGAGACGACCTTGGCACCGCGTTCACCCATTCCGGCGACCGCGACGGCCACGAGGATGGCGACCACGAGCACCTGGATCAGCTGGCCGTCGGTGAACGCGCTGACGAACGACTTCGGCACCAGGCTCAGGATGAAGCCGGTGACACCGGTCTCCGCGTTCGCCGCGGACTTCAGCGTCGCGTCGGCCTGGCTCGCGTTGAGCTGGATCTCGCCGCCGTGGTGACCCGGCTGGACGATGTTCACGACGACGAGGCCGATGGCGAGCGCCACCGTGGTCATCGCGGTGAAGTAGAGGATCGTGCGGAGGGCGAGACCACCCGCCTTGGCGAGGTTCCCGAGGCCCGCGATGCCGACGATGATCGTCGCGAAGATGGTCGGCGCGATGACGACCTTGACGAGGTTCACGAAGAGGTCGGCGAGCCACTTCATCTCGGACGCCTGTTTGGGGAACAGGAACCCGACGGCAGCGCCCAGAACGATGGAGACGAGCACCCAGAAGTAGAGGTGCTTGTAGATCGGTTTGCGCCCTGTGGTCGTGGTGGCCACTGTTCCTCCTTGAACTACGTGTTGGGAGAGAGAGTGAGCCGCGCCACCAGGCCCGACAAGCGGACGTCCGGAAACTTCAGACAGCCCTGACGTAACAGCTAGGCTTCATCGGTGTCGTTCAGCCGTCGCACACTTCTGCTGGGGGCCGGGCTGGCTCTCGCCGGGTGCACCCCGCGCAGGGTCGACGCCCCCGCCGAGCTGGTGCTCGCGACCGGTCCCGAGGGCGCCGTCTTCCGCGAGGTGGGCGGAGCACTGGCGGCCGCGCTGGCCGAGCAGCTGCCCGGCACGAAGGTCACCGCGATCCCCACCGCCGCGTCGGTGGAGAACCTGCAGCTGCTGCGCTCCGGCGAGGCCCAGCTCGCGCTGTCCTCTTTGGACCCGATCGACGACCCGCAGAGCGTGCGTGCGGTGGGCAGGCTCTACGACAGCTTCATGCAGATAGCGGTGCCGCTGGCATCGCCGATCCACACCTTCGCCGACCTCGCGGGCAAGCGGATCTCGTTGGGCCCCACCGGTTCCGGCACGGAGTTCACCGCCGAGCGGATGCTGGACTTCTTCAAGGTGTCCGCAATGGACGAACGCATGGCGCACGCGGAGGCCTCGCGCAGGGTCGCGAACGGGTCGCTGGACGCGTTGCTCGCGCTGACCGGGATCCCGACGCCCGCGATCTCGAACCTGGTCGGGAACGTACGGCTGGTGAACATCCCGGCCGAGGCCGTCCAGCTCGCCGACGAGCACAAGGGCCCGTACATCCCGGCGACGATCCCGAGCACCACCTACGAGGGCGTGCAGGCGAACCAGACGTTCGCGGTGCCGAACCTGCTGCTGGCGCGGGAGTCGCTGAGCGCGGACGTCGTCGAGGTCGTGACGCGCACGGTGTTCACCGAGACGGCGCGGATCGTGGAGGGCCACCCGGAGGCGTCGCGCATCAACGTCCGCACCGGCATCGCGACCGGGCTCGTGCCGCTGCACGAGGGCGCTATGCGCTGGTTCCGTTCCGTGAAGCGCTGAGGGCGACCTTCACGTCCAGGCCCGGACCGGCGTCGTGCAGCGTGAGCGTGCCCCCCGCCGACTCGATCAGCTCGGCGCAGATCGCGAGCCCGAGCCCCGTACCGGCGATGTTCTGGTGCTTGGTCGCGCGCCAGAACCGTTGCAGCGCGAGCTCGCGCTCCTCGTCGTCCAGGCCGTCGCCGTTGTCGACGACGTGCAGCTCACCGGGCTTGCCGGTGACCACGACCTCGGTGGCGTTGGAGAGGCGGACGGCGTTGCTGACGAGCTCGTCCAGGACGCTGCCGAGCCCGCCCGGTGGTTCCTGCATGGTGAGGCCCGCCGGCATGTCGATCTTCAGCTCCACCCCGCTCTTGCTCGCGAGCGCCTGCCAGGCGGCCCGGTGGGTCGTGATGAGCTGGTCGATCTCGACGGGTTCGGTCTGCCGCGCGCTGTCGAGCCGGGTCGCGGCGAGCAGCGTGTCCAGCACGCGGCCCATCTCCTCGGCCTCCTCGACGGCGATCTGGTGGGCCTCTCTCGCGTCCTCCCCCTGGACGTGCGGCTCCAGGTTGTCCACGGCGAGCCGCAGGCTGGCCAGCGGGTTGCGCAGCTGGTGCGAGGCGTCGGCGACGAACGCCTTCTGCCTGTTCAGCGCCCTGCCGACCACGTCGACCATCGTGTTGAAGCTCTTCGCGAGCCTGCGCAGCTCCGGGGGCCCGCCGACCTCGTCCGCCCGCACGTCGAGGTTGCCCTGCGCGACGGCCGCCGTGGCCTCGTCGAGCTTGCTGACCGGCCGCAGCACCCACCGCGACATCGGCCAGGCCGCGGCGACCACGGCCAGCATCGGAGCGAGACCCGCGAGCGCCATGAGCCCCCACTGCCGCAGCACCTCGGCGCGCAGGCCGCTCGTCTGCGAGACGGTGACGACCGCGGCCACCACCTCGCTGTCGCGCCCGACCGGTTCGACGACGACCATCGGCCCCGTGCGCCACGGCCAGCCCGTGTACTCCGGTTCGGGCCGCACGCCGCCGTTCAGCGCGGTGTTCAGCAGAACGGTGACCCCGGGGTCGCTGCTCGGGTTGAAGCCCTGCCGTGACGCCAGCACGATCCGCTGGTCGGCGCTGACCATCGCGACGGGGATGTCGTAGAGGGCGTCGTAGCGCTGGATCTCCTGGCTCAGCGCCTCCAGCCGGTCCGACTGGAGCGCGCTCTCGGCGAGGGAGGCGAACCTGCTCGCGTCACCGAGGCGGTCGAGGTAGGTCGTCTGCGTCTCCCGCTGCACCACCGCGGACGCCAAGGGGATGCCGAGCGCCGCGACCAGGGCGACGAGCAGCGGGACGGTGATGACGAGCAGTCGGCGGAGCATCGGTTGAGATTGTTCCGCACCGGCCTGTGGATGTCTCTTGGAGACTCGTCACGTGGCGAGCCGGTACCCCACCCCGCGGACCGTCTCGATCTTGACCTGGTCGCCGAGCTTCCCGCGCAGCGCCGCGATGTGCGTGTCCAGCGTCCGCGACGGCGCCTCCCAGTGCGCCTGCCACACCTGGTCCACGATGAAGTCGCGGCTCACCACCTCGCCCTTGCGGGCGGCGAGCAGGGCGAGCAGGTCGAACTCCTTGCGCGTGAGCACGAGAGCCTCGCCGGCGAGCGTCGCGCCGCGCGTCGAGGTGATGATCCGCAACGGGCCGACCTGGATCGGTCCCTCGCTGTCGGGCCCGGCCCGGTGGGTGCGCGTGCGGCGGAGCACCGCCTCGATCCGGGCCAGCAGCTCGGACGTGCCGAACGGCTTCACCACGTAGTCGTCCGCGCCGGCCCGCAGCCCGAGCACGCGTTCACGTTCCTCGCCGCGCGCGGTGACCGTGATGACGGCCGTCCCGGGCCGGTGCCGCAGCTCGCGCAACACGTCCAGGCCGTCGCCGTCGGGCAGGCCGAGGTCGAGCAGGACCACGTCCGCCGGCGCCGCACGCAGCGCGTCAGCGGCCGTGGCCACCCGATGAACCTCGTAGCCCGCGTGCCGCAACGCGGTCAGCAGGCCCCTGGCCACCCGGTCGTCATCCTCGACGACGAGCACGCGCACAGATCACTCCGGTTTGACGGACTCCGGGGAGTTCTTCTTGTCCTTCTCGGCGTCTTCCTCGACCGCCTCGGCTTCTCGCGACGTGCTCTCGCCGGGTTCGACGGGCTCGCCGTCGGTGGGGTGGGCGGTTCGCACCGCCGCGACGTCCTCGCGCCCACCCCGCGACCGGGCGATGACGAAGTACGCGATGGCCCCGAAGAACACCAGCGCCGACACGAAGACGTTCACCCGCTGCCCGAAGATCAGCGTCGCCTCGTCCGTGCGCATCAGCTCGATCCAGAACCGGCCGGCCGTGTAGCCCGCGACGTAGAGCGCGAACACCCGCCCGTGCCCGAGCCGGAGCTTCCGGTCCGCCCACACGATCAGCAGCGCGACACCGAGGTTCCACAGCAGCTCGTAGAGGAACGTCGGGTGCACGACCTGGATCGGCGTGTGGTCGATCGCCACGCCCGCCAGCGCGTCCTCACGCCCCTCGGGCGTGACGCGGCGGTAGATCTCGAGCCCCCACGGCAACGTCGTGTCGCCGCCGTAGAGCTCCTGGTTGAAGTAGTTGCCGAGCCGCCCGATCGCCTGCGCCACCACGATGCCGGGCGCGAGCGCGTCCGCCATGGCGGGCAATGGAATGCCCTTGCGCCGGCACCCGATCCACGCACCCACCGCACCAAGAGCGATGGCACCCCAGATCCCGAGGCCGCCGTTCCAGATCTCCAGAGCCGCGAGCGGGTCCTTGCCCGGCCCGAAGTACTTCTGGTTGTCCGTGATGACGTGGTAGAGCCGCCCACCGACGAGCCCGAACGGCACCGCCCACACGGCGATGTCCGTGACTTCGCCCTTGATGCCACCCCGCTCGACCCACCGGCGCTCACCCCACCAGATCGCGACGATGATGCCGGCGATGATGCACAGCGCGTACGCCCTGATGGGGAGCGGTCCGAGGTACCAAACACCACGGTCTGGACTCGGGATCGTGGCCAGGACGGCGGCGTTCAACCCGTTCAACACGACGCCCACCGTACCGGTGGCCCTGTGTGCCTCTCGTTCGGACGCGCGATCGTTACCGAGCCGAACCTGTCGGTGCCGAACACTGGAATCGAATTTGGGGTACCCGGCCAGACGCGTGTGTGTGGTAGCTGCGCATAGGCCCGTTGGACTTGGCTGTGCGAAGTGCGGAGGGCTTGCTCATCCGCTCGTCGGACGCGTGGGCCGTGCCCGTTCGGTCGAGTGACGCGTGGGGCTGATCGTGTGCGGCTGGCTTGCCGAGGCGGGCGGGGAGGGCCGCGTCGCACTGCCTTGCCGGATCGAGCCGGGCGCGTCGAGCCCGGCCAGGCGCAGCGAACCAGGCGAGGCCCGAGCCGAGTTGGGCCGCGCCTTGCTGGCCGGCTTCGCGGATGCACGCGACGGCCCAGCCCAACCTCCCGCACACCCGTGGACACCCCGGCGCCCAGCCTCGGCCCGGCCACCTCCGCGACCGCGTGCTCGCGGGGCCGCAATACTCGGACGCGGTCTCTGGCGGGCTCGCGAAAGGTCGGACATGACGGTCCTGGTGGTCGGCGGCGGCATCGGCGGTCTGGCAACGGCTCTCGGTCTCGCGCGAGCCGGACACCGCGTGACGGTGCTGGAGGCCGCGCCCGCGTTCGAGGAGATCGGCGCAGGCATCCAGGTCGGCCCGAACGGGTTCCGTGCGCTCGACGCTCTCGGCGTCGGCGCCGAGGTGCGAGCCCGGGCTGTGCACGTCGACGGACTGCGGCTGCGCTGCGGTGTGTCCGGGCGGCAGATCGCCGGGCTGGCCGTCGACGAGGAGTTCCGAAGGCGTTTCGGGACGTACGCCGTCGTGCACCGCAACGATGTGCTCGCGCCGCTGATCGAGGCCTGCCGGAACCACGAGCGCGTTGAGCTGAGGGTGGACAGCGCTGTCGAGGCCTACGCGCAGGACGGTGACGGTGACGGGGTCGCGGCGAAGCTGCGGTCCGGTGAGCTCGTGCGCGGCGAAGCGCTCGTCGGGGCCGACGGGTTGCGGTCCGCGGTGCGGCGGCAGCTCGTGGGCGATGGGGAGCCGCGGGTTTCCGGGCACACCGCCTTCCGCGCGGTCATCCCGGCGCAGAACGTGCCGCGGTCGCTGAAGGAGAACGTCGTCACCCTCTGGGCCGGGCCTCGGTACCACGTGGTCTGGTACGTGATCGCCGGCGGGCGGTACGTGAACCTCGTGGCCACGACGGACAACGGCGCCACGGAGCCCGTCACCGCCAAGCCGACCGAGCACACCGAGGTGCTGCGGCACTTCGCGCCGTTGTGCGACGACGCTGCTCGCGTCATGGCGTTGGCGCGCGAGTGGCGGGCGTGGGTGTTGTGCGATCGGGAGCCAGTGACGACGTGGCAGGACTCGCGGGTCGTACTGCTCGGCGACGCCGCCCACCCCGTGCTGCAGTACGCGGCGCAGGGGGCTTGCCAGGCGTTGGAGGACGCCGTGTGCCTCTCCGAGGTGTTCGACTCACGGGACGTGGCCGGCTCTTGTGCGCGGTACGTGGCGCTCCGCTCGGAGCGGACCGCGCGCGTCCACCACGTGTCGCGGCGGATGGGCCGGGAGGTCTACCACCCGGCTGGCGAGGCGGCGGAGGCCCGGAACGCGCTGTTCGCCTCGTGGACCACGGCCGACCTGCACGAACGGCTGGAGTGGCTCTACGGCTAGGAAGGCAGTTCGAGGGTGACCGGGAACGGTCGTTCGATGGTCAGGACGCCGTTCTCGCTCCGGGCGATCTCGGCGTACTCGCCTTCTTCGTCCAGTTCGAGCAACACCGCTTCCGGCACGCCCTTCGCCGGATCGATGATCAGGTAGTAGGGCACGCGTGCTTCCGCGTACACCTGACGCTTGACCACCAGGTCCTTCAGCTTGGTGCTCTTGGAGATCACCTCGCCGATGAGGAGCACGTCCTCCGCCGGAACGGTCAGGCCCTTCGCCCCCTTCCTCTTCAGCACGGTGAAGTCGGGGATGAACAGACGGCGGTCGTCGAACTCGACGTTCAACTCGATCGTCGCCTCGTAGTCCTGAGGACAGGCTCCGCGCAGCGTGTACGACGCCTCGAACACCAGTCTCTGATGTGCGGCCGTCCCCAGCGGGCTCACGTAGAGCATCCCGTCGACGAGTTCGATCCGCTGGCTGTTGTCCTCCGGCAGAGCGAGGACGTCCTCGATCGTCCAGGGCCCTTCGTGGTTGGGCAGCAGGAAATCGATCTTGGCTTCGGCTGGCGCCGCCACTGGGCATCACCTCCGTTGACCACCTGCGCGCCACCAGTGTGGCACGCCGGGCGGGCGGCTGGCTCGTGCATGAGGACAGGTTCGCAGGTAGGACCGACGCTCAACTGGGGTTTTGCCCCCACCGGCCGCAGATTCACTCGATCAGGTGTTCGAATTCGTGTCATGCTCATGGCGGAACATCAGGACTCCGGAAGGAGGCAGGTCCGACATCCGCGCCGCACAGGACGAAGCCGCCCGGTTCCGGAGAACCGAGCGGCTTCGCGAAGACAGGAGGTTCAGACGGTCGCAGCCGCCGACCGCACGCCCTTGGCCAGATCAGCGGCCAGCGCACGCACAGCCGTCTCGCCCTCGGCCACGGCCGACACGAACGCCGACCCCACGATCACCCCGTCCGCGAACCCGGCGATCTCCGCCGCCTGCGCACCGGACCGCACGCCCAGCCCGACGCCGACGGGCAGCGACGTGTGCTCCCGGACGCGGCCGACGAGCTCGGGAGCAGCGGACGACACGACGTCACGAGCACCGGTGACGCCCATGACCGCGGTGGCGTACAGGAAGCCGGATGAGGCGCGGGCCGTCATCGCGACGCGCTCCTCGGTCGACGACGGCGCCACCAGGAAGATCCGGTCGAGGCCGTGCGCCTCGGAGGCGGCCATCCAGTCGTCGGCCTCGTCCGGGACGAGGTCGGGCGTGATGATGCCGAGGCCACCGGCGGCGGCCAGGTCGCGCGCGAACGCGTCCACGCCGTAGCGCAGCACGGGGTTCCAGTACGTCATCACGACCGCACGCCCGCCGGCATCGGAGACGGCGGACACCACGTCGAACAGGTCGCGCACGCGGAAGCCCGCGGACAGGGCCTGCTCGGCGGCGGCCTGGATCGTCGGGCCGTCCATCACCGGGTCGGAGAACGGCAGGCCGACCTCGACCAGGTCACAACCGGACTCGATCATCGAACGGAGGTGGTCCTTGGACCCGTCGACCGTTGGGTAGCCCGCGGGCAGGTAGCCGATCAACGCGGCACGCGACTCGGCGCGCGCGGTGGAGAACACGTCGGACAACGACATCAGGCCTGTCCCCCGTCAGCGAGGCCGAAGTACTTCACGGCCGTGTCCATGTCCTTGTCACCACGCCCGGAGAGGTTCACGACCAGCAGCCCGTCCGGCCCGAGCGACGGCCCGAGCTTCAGCGCGCCCGCGAGCGCGTGCGAGGACTCGATCGCCGGGATGATGCCCTCGGTGCGGGAGAGCAGCGCGAACGCCTCCATCGCCTCGGCGTCGGTGACGGGGAAGTACTCGGCGCGGCCGATGTCCTTGAGGTGCGAGTGCTCCGGGCCGACACCGGGGTAGTCGAGACCGGCGGAGATCGAGTGCGCCTCGGTGATCTGGCCGTCCTCGTCCTGCATGACGTACGACATCGCGCCGTGCAGCGAGCCGGGCGTGCCGGCCGTCAGCGTGGCACCGTGGCTGCCGCTGTCGAGGCCGGAGCCACCGGGCTCGACACCGACCAGGCGCACGTCGGCGTCGTCGATGAAGCCGTGGAAGATGCCGATGGCGTTCGAGCCGCCACCGACGCAGGCGACGACGGCGTCGGGCAGCCGGCCTGCCTTCTCGAGGATCTGCTCGCGCGCCTCGATGCCGATGACGCGGTGGAAGTCGCGCACCAGCAGCGGGAACGGGTGCGGGCCCGCGGCCGTGCCGAGCAGGTAGTGCGTCTCGTCGACGTTGGTGACCCAGTCGCGCAACGCCTCGTTGATCGCGTCCTTCAGCGTGCGCGAGCCGGACTTCACCGGGATGACCTCGGCGCCCAGCAGGCGCATGCGGGCGACGTTGAGCGCCTGCCGCTCGGTGTCGAGCTCGCCCATGTAGACGACGCAGTCGAGCCCGAGGAGCGCGCACGCCGTCGCCGTCGCCACGCCGTGCTGGCCGGCGCCGGTCTCGGCGATCACGCGCTTCTTGCCCATGCGCTTGGTCAGCAACGCCTGGCCGAGCACGTTGTTGATCTTGTGCGAGCCCGTGTGGTTGAGGTCCTCGCGCTTGAGGAAGACCCGCGTGCCGGCGCGCTCCGCGAACTTCGGGGCCTCGGTCAGCAGGGACGGGCGGCCCGCGAAGTCCTTCAGCAGCCGCTGGAACTCGCCCACGAACTCCGGGTCCAGGCGGGCCTTGTCGTACTCGGCGGCCAGCTCGTCCACCGCCGCGATCAGGGCCTCCGGGACGAACCGGCCACCCCACGGGCCGAAGTGGCCGCGTGCGTCGGGATCGTGCGGTGTGGGCTTGAACTGGCCCATCGGGTAACTCCTCTAACGCTGTTGTCGACCGGTCCTCATCGGCTCGGCCGGGGGCACGCGGGGTGTGAGCCCGCGGTCACGAGCTTGTTCACGGCGGCCTTGGGGTCTCCGCTGGTCACCAGGCTTTCGCCGACGAGCACCGCGTCAGCACCCGCGCCGGCGTACGACATCAGGTCGCCGGGCCCGGTGACCCCCGACTCGGCGATCTTGATCGTTTCGAAGGGTAGTCCCGGCGCGATCCTGCCGAAAACGTCCTTGTCCACCTCCAGCGTGTGGAGGTTGCGCGCGTTCACGCCGATGACCGTCGACCCGGCTTCGAGAGCGCGGTCGGCCTCCTCGGCCGTGTGCACCTCGACCAGCGCCGTCATGCCGAGCGACTCCACCCGGTCGAGCAGCGACACCAGGGCGTTCTGCTCCAGCGCGGCCACGATCAGCAGCACCACGTCGGCGCCGTGCATGCGCGCCTCGTGGACCTGGTAGGGCGACACGATGAAGTCCTTGCGCAGCAGCGGGATCTTCACCGCCCGGCGCACCGCGTCGAAGTCCGCCAGCGACCCGCCGAAGCGGCGCTGCTCGGTCAGCACGCTGATCACCGACGCACCGCCCGCCTCGTACGCGGACGCGAGCTCGGCGGGTTCCGGGATCTCCGCCAGCGCGCCCTTGGAGGGGCTGCGGCGCTTGACCTCGGCGATCACGCCCACGTTCGGCCCGCGCAGCACCGACAGCACGTCGAGCGGCGGGGCGGTCCTGGCCGCGCGCTCCTTGACGACGTCGAAGGGCAACCGGGCCTCGCGAGCGGCGAGGTCCTCACGCACACCTTCGAGGATCGACTCGAGAACCGTCACAGTCTTGCTCCCCTTCCCGCTATGGGGATGCTAACCCCGCCGGAGTAACGCCTCCGCCACCGGGGGTTCGGTGTCCACGCAGCTAACCAGGGCTGTGCACGTGTCACATGCGCGAACGTGGATGGATGATCTTCACTCGTTCGAGGATGGTCCGCCGCGGGGCTTATCGTCGGTCGGATCATCTCCGCGCTCCAGCGCCCGCCACATCTCCGTCTCCGGGTCGTGCGCGCGAGCCTTCTGCCCGCCCACCCCGATCTTCGGCATGCGACCCCCCAGAGCCACCTGGAGCACGCCGGAGCCCGCCAGCAGCACGCCTCCGACGACGGCCAGCCAGTGGCCGGAGAAACCCCCGACCAGACCCACGACGACGAGCAGCGCACCGAGGACGCGGCGCGCCACCCCGCTCAGCGCGACGACCGCCGCGACGGAGGCGAGGCACAGCAGCGCGATCGGCACCGAGCCCGCACCCCAGAAGGCACCCGCCGCGCCCACGAGCAGGAGCGCGGCGATCCACAGTGGACGCCTACCGTTCAACGGCGGGGGCCATCGTCTGCGCGGTGGCGATCGCGGCCAGCACCGCGCCCGCCTTGTTCAGGCACTCGTTGTCCTCGGCCCGCGGGTCGGAGTCGGCCACGATGCCTCCGCCCGCCTGCACGTACGCCACCCCGTCGCGCACCAGGGCGGTGCGGATCGCGATCGCCGTGTCCGCGTCACCGGCGAAGTCGAAGTAGCCCACGACGCCGCCGTAGAGACCGCGGCGGGTGGGTTCCAGCTCCTCGATGAGCTCCATCGCGCGCGGCTTCGGCGCGCCGGACAGCGTGCCGGCCGGGAAGCAGGCCGCGACCGCGTCGTAGGCGGTCTTGCCCTCGGCCAGCTCGCCGGTCACGGTCGACACGATGTGCATGACGTGGCTGTACCGCTCGACCTTGAAGAAGTCGACGACGTGCACGGAGCCCGGCTTGCAGACGCGGCCCAGGTCGTTGCGGCCGAGGTCGACGAGCATCAGGTGCTCGGCGCGTTCCTTGTGGTCGGCGAGCAGGTCCTTTTCCAGCAGGGCGTCCTCTTCGGGGTCCTCGCTGCGCCAGCGGGTGCCCGCGATCGGGTGGGTGGTCGCCTTGCCGTCGCGCACCGTCACCAGCGACTCGGGGCTGGACCCGACGATGTCGAACCCGTCGAGGCGCAGCAGGTACATGTACGGGCTGGGGTTGGTCGCCCGCAGCACCCGGTAGATGTCGAGCGCGTCGGCGTCGGTGTCGATCTCGAACCGCTGCGACACCACGACCTGGAACGCCTCGCCCGCGCGGATGGCCTCCTTGGCCTTCTCGACGGCCGCGAAGTGCTCGGCCTGCGACCGGCGGCGCCGGAACTCGGGCTTGGGCCGGGAGAACACGGCCGCGGTCGGCGGCGCGGGCGTGTGCAGGGCCGTCGTCATCTCGTCGAGGCGGCGCACCGCGTCGTCGTACGCGGCGTCGACCCGCTCGGCCGAGTCGTCCCAGTTGATCGCGTTCGCGATGAGCGTGACGGTGCCCTCGTGGTGGTCGAGCGCGGCGAGGTCGGTCGCCAGCAGCATGACCATCTCGGGCAGCTTCAGGTCGTCCTCGGCGATGACGGGCAGCCGTTCGAGCCGCCGCACCGCGTCGTAGCCGATGTAGCCGACCATGCCGCCGGTCAGCGGGGGCATGCCGGGCAACGGGTCCGTGCGCAGCACCTCGACGGTCTCGCGCAGGACCTGCATCGGGTCGCCGCCGTCGGGCAGGCCGACCGGTCGCGTGCCCGTCCAGAACGCGTCACCGCCGGTCGCCGTGAGCGCCGCGGACGACCGCACGCCGATGAACGACCAGCGCGACCACGAGCGCCCGTTCTCGGCAGACTCGAACAAGAACGTGCCGGGCTGGTCGGCCCCGAGCTTGCGGTACAGGCCGACCGGCGTCTCGGCGTCCGCGAGGAGCTTGCGCACCACCGGGATGACCCGGCGGTTGACCGCCAGCTCGCGGAACTCCTCACGCGTGGGGCTCACGGCCCCCAGACCAGCGGCGGCCACAGCCCCGATGACGCTCACCATGGGACGATTGTTGCATAAATTCAACATCTGTTGAAATATGGCCCGCGTGGAGCAAGTGAACCAGAAACGGCGAGGCCGCCGCGCCGCGGGCGAGGACACCAGGGCCGCGCTCGTCGCCGCGGCCCGCGAGGTCTTCGTCGAGAAGGGCTACGACGGTGCCACCGTACGCGCGATCGCCGCGAAGGCGGGCGTCGACGCCGCGATGGTCAACCACTGGTTCGGCGGCAAGGAGGGCCTGTTCGCCCAGTCCGTGCTGCAGCTGCCGTTCGACCCGGCCGAGGTGCTCAAGCGCCTGCTCGACGGGCCGCTGGAGCAGGCGGGCGAGCGCATCATCCGCACGTTCGTGACGGTGTGGGACGCGACCGGCGGCGGCACGTTCGCCGCCCTGATCCGCAGCGTCACGAGCCAGCCGGAGGTGGCGGGCGCGCTGAAGCAGTTCCTGGTCAACGCCATCTTCAGGAACGTGCTCGCGCAGATCGGCGTCGAGCAGCGCGAGCTGCGCGCCACCCTGTGCGCGACGCAGATGGTCGGGCTGGGCATCGTCCGCTACGTCGTGCGGTTCGAGCCGCTGGCGTCGGCCGACGTGGAGACCGTCGTCAAGGCCATCGCCCCGAACTTGCAGCGCTACCTGACCGGCGAGCTCGGCTAACCGAGCAGCAGGAACCGCTGCGCCGTCCGCACCGCGAGGCCGACCGCTGTGCTCAGCACCCCGACCGCGTCGAACACAGGCTCTGCCACCGCGGCGGACGGGTCGGAGCCCGCGTTGAGCGCGATCTGGCGCCGCGGCTTCCGCAACGCGTCGGCCAGGGCCGCGTGCGCGGGGTTCGACGCGTCGAGCACGTCGGCGGCGCCTGCCAGGGCGACACCTCCGCCGAGAACCACGCCGTCGTCGGCCGCAAGGCGCACCGTGAGCACCGCCCGCTCCAGCCTCCGGCGCCGCTCGGCCAACGCGGTCTCACCCAGCACCCCGACCGTGAGCACGGCTATGACCGACGGCGTTCGCACGGGGTGGTAGCCGTGGGCCACCACGACGGTCTCGTACTCGCTGACCGACACCTTGCGCACTTGGCCCAGCTCGGCCAGTTCGGCCTGCTGGAGCCGGTCTGCGGGCAGCACCTTCCCCTCCACCGCCCAGGCGATCCGGCGGAACACCTCGGGATCGCGTGGGCCGCGCACGGCCACCGCCCCCGGCGCGCGGGCCACGAGCGCCGCCAGCGCCTCCCCGATCACGTCCGGTGCGACGACCACGAGCGGCTTGCCCTCCTTCGCGACCTTGTCCAGCACCGGCGTCAACGTGGCCGCCGAGGTGATCTCGTCCGAGGACAGGAGCACGAACGCGGTCTCCAGTTCAGCCACCTGGCGGGCGGCATCGGTGACGAAACTGCCGGACAGGTAGCCGCCTTCGAACCGGATGCCGCAGGTCAGCTCCATCCCGAGGCCCAGCCTGCTGCTCTCCTCCACGACCAGGGTGCCGTTCCAGCCGACGTGCTCGACGGTCCTGCCGACCAGCTCGCCGATCTCCGGATCACCTGAGGTCGACGTGGCGAACCGCGCGGCCTCCTCCGGAGCTTCGAGGTAGCGGCGGTTGTCCCGGAAGTACCGCCGCACGGCTTGGAAGGCGTCGTCCAGCTCGCGATTCAGCAGCGCCGGGTGCGCGCCCGCACGCAGGGCCTCCAGGACGTTCCCGATCAACGCCTGCGCGATGACCACCGCCGTCGCCGCTCCGTCGCCGACCTGGTGGCGCGCCTGCCGCACCACGTCGCGGACGTAGGACGCGCCCAGCTCGTCGCGCGGATCCGAGACGCGGAACGCCTCGGCGATGGCCGCCGCGTCGGCGAGCTCGACGTAGCGGCCGTCCTCCCCCAGCACGACCGACCGGCGGCCCAGCGGCCCGAGCGTCCGGCAGATCGGTTCGGCCGCTGCCTTGAAACCGCGCGCCACCACCATCTGCTGCGGCGTGTACATCGGTTTGACGGCCCGCGCGGGCACTACTCGGGAGCCGCCCGCCCGTGCGATCCGGATCGCGGGATCGGCCCCGTGCGCGAAGAACTTCGGTGTCTGGTCACGCCGCCGTGCGGTCACTTCGCGGTGGACGTAGCCGAACAGCTCCTGGACGTCGATCCAGCCGTCGCCGTTCAGGTCGGCGGCACCGCTCGACAACCCCTCCAGCAGCACATCGGTGAAGACGGAGGCCCGTGGCGCCTTGAGGGAAAGCCCTCCCTCCTCGAAGGCGTACTCGAAGGCGTCCGACGCCGTCAGCACGACGTAGCCCTCGCCGCTGCGGTCGTCGAGCACCGAACCTCCGGCAGAAGCCTTGATGCCCTTGCCGTACGCGCCGCTGAAACAGCAGTCCAGCAACAGGATCCGCCCTGCGGCACGGCAGTCCTCGAACAGCTCGTTGACGAACGTGCGCGCCACGGCCGTGCCCGCCGGACGGTCCTGCTGCGTGTTGGTGGCGGCGAAGTACAGGCGCTGCTGCGGGGTTTTGACGCCGTGGCACGAGAAGTAGACGAGCACGAGGTCGTCCGCGTCCCGTTCGGCGAGCGCGTTCTCGAGCGCCTTGCGGATCTCGTGGTCGGGGGCGTCGACCACGACCCGCACGGAGTCGAAGCCGCCGACCGCCGGGTCTTCCAGCACGGCGGCCAGGCGCGTGACGTCCTGCTGCGGCGCACGCAGGGCGTTGAGGCGAGGATCTTCGTAGTCACCGACCGCGACGAGCAGCGCGTGCCGGCTCATCCGCGTTCACGCAGCCATTTCTCGACCAGTTCCTGCTGCGCGCGCGTCAGCGGACCGTCGATGACGATCTCGTCGTCGCCGGACTTCAGGGTCACCTTGCGCTTCGCGCGTCCCTGCAGCCACGACGACAGGACCGACGAAGCGGCGCGCACGGACGCGGTGGACAGCACACCCGTCACGACCAGCTCGCCGATCGCCAGACCGGCGGACTTCGCGCCGTCCGGTGCGGATCCGGTGGCGGGGCGGGCGTCGACGCGGGCAGCCGTGGTCAGGAGTTCGAGCAGCTCCGCGGTGACCTGCGCCAGGTTCTCGCCCGACGCCTCGACGCGGACCGTGATGTCAGCCATGAAGACATCATCGGGATCAGCGCGCCGTGCGTCACACGTCCGCGAGGAGAACCGTGGCGTTGAAGCACGTCCTGTCACCCGTGTGGCAGGCGGCACCGACCTGGTCGACGGTCAGCAGCAGCGTGTCGCCGTCGCAGTCCAGCCGGACCTCGTGCACGTACTGCGTGTGGCCCGAAGTCTCGCCCTTCACCCACAGCTGCTGGCGGCTGCGCGAGTAGTACGTCGCACGACGGGTGGTGAGAGTGCGGTGCAACGCCTCGTCGTCCATCCACGCCACCATGAGCACCTCACCGGTGCCGCGTTGCTGCGCGACCGCGCACACCAAGCCGTCCGGGGTGCGCTTGAGCCTCGCGGAGACGGCGGGATCGAGCGGGCTGCTCAACGGGGTCCTCCCAGGTGTTCACGAGCCGGTCCGGTGTTCAGCAGGACCACGCCGTAGATGTGCACAGCGGACAGCACGCCGGACGCGACGCGAGCCCACGCCGGTCCGTCGGCGAGCACGATGACGAGGTGCAGCAACGCGACGAGGACGAACACGAGCATCGCCGGGTAGTGCATGAACCGCAGCCTGAGCAGCAACGCCGCCGCGACCGGCAGCTCGACGGCCGCGATGAACGACGGCAGCTTCAACACGTCCGCGTCGCCGGTCGAGCGCCACAGAACCAGCCCGACCACGAAGAACACCAGAGCACCGCCGAACGCGACCGCCGAGGCCACCCGCACCTCGACGGGCTTCACCGCACCACGACGCCCGCCTGGCGCAGGCCGTCCTTGACCTCGCCGATGCGCAACTGGCCGAAGTGGAACACGCTGGCCGCCAGCACGGCGTCCGCACCCGCGGCGACGGCCGGCGCGAAGTGGTCGACCGCGCCCGCGCCACCGCTCGCGATCAGCGGGACGTCGACCTCACGCCGCACCAGTTCGATCAGCTCGAGGTCGAACCCGGCCTTGGTGCCGTCGGCGTCCATCGAGTTCAGCAGGATCTCGCCGACGCCCAGCTCCTGACCCTTCGCGGCCCACTGCACGGCGTCGATGCCGGTGCCGTTGCGCCCGCCGTGGGTCGTGACCTCGAAGCCGGTGCCGCCGGGCACGCGCCGCGCGTCGACCGACAGCACGATGCACTGGGCGCCATAGCGCTCCGAGCACTCCTTGAGCAGCTCGGGCCGTGCGATGGCCGCGGTGTTGAGGCTGACCTTGTCCGCGCCGGCGCGCAGCAGCTTGTTGACGTCCTCGGGGCTGCGCACGCCGCCACCGACCGTGAGGGGGATGAACACCTGCTCGGCGGTGCGGCGGACCACGTCGAACGTCGTCTCCCGGTCGCCGCTGCTCGCCGTCACGTCGAGGAACGTGAGCTCGTCGGCGCCCTCGGCGTCGTACGCCCTCGCGAGCTCGACAGGATCACCCGCGTCGACGAGGTTCGTGAAGTTGACGCCCTTCACCACCCGGCCCCGGTCGACGTCGAGACAGGGGATGACACGGACCGCGACTGACATGCGGGAAAGCCTACAAGCCGCCGTCCCGGACTACGCTGCGCGGCCATGATCAGGGAACTGGGCGAGGGCAAGTACCTGCTGCTGACGACGTTCCGCAAGAACGGCACCCCGGTACCCACACCGGTCTGGGTCGTGCCGGGCGAGAGCGACGAGGTGATCTACGCGTGGAGCGCCGTGGACACCGGCAAGGTCAAGCGGATCCGGCGCAGCGGTGACGTCGAGGTGGGGCCGTGCGACGTCCGCGGCAACCCCAAGGGGCCGTCGACCAAGGCGCACGCGTCCTTGCTGGACGAGACGGGCAGCGACGACGTGCGGTCCCGCATCTCGAAGAAGTACGGGGTGTTCGGATGGGTGACCGTGTTCGGCAGCAAGCTGCGGCGCGGGCGGACCGGCTCGATCGGCATCCGAATCACGGCGGCTTCCTGACGCGGGTGGACCGTCAACATTGATCTCATCAGGTCAACGTCGATTCGGGCGGCGTCGACGTGGAGTCGATGTGGAGTCGATGTCGACGCCGCCGATCGGCATTGATGGCAGTGGGTCGATATCGGCGAGAACCGTCCACGTTGACGGAGTCGTCAACGTGGACCAGCGCATGATCAACGTGGACGGGACGGCCGTCGACATGGACGTCCGAGTCGATGCGGATTAGTTGTGTCCTGTCGACCTGCGTGTCGACTACATGTTGACCTCTTCGCAAGCGCTTGATGCTCGGCAAGCGCCGATGACAACGTTGTCAGCGGTGCGCACAGATCCAGGCAGATCGACGTTGATGAGGCCGTCCACCTTGAGTCGACGTAGACAACAGAATCGACGTTGATCGCGTGCACCAGTCCGTCAACTCTAGGTTGACCCGCCTCTCGCTGTCAACCTAGAGTTGACGCGTGATCCAGTTGACCGACCTCATCGTCACCGTCGCCCAAGAGGCCGACGACGCTCTCGTGCGCCTGGCGAGAGCGGTGGAGATGAGCAGTCAGCTGAACGAACTGGGTGATCACCTGATCGGTCACTTCGTGGACGAGGCGAGGCGCGGCGGGGCGAGCTGGGCCGAGATCGGCGAGAGCCTCGGCGTCACGAAGCAGGCCGCGCAGAAGCGGTTCGTGCCCAGGGAGTCACCGGACCTCGGCAAGCCCACCATGGAGCGCTACACGCAGCGTTCGCGGCGGGTGATCGCGCTCGCCAGGCACCACGCGCGGTTCAGCGAGCGGATCGGCACCGAGCACCTGCTGCTCGGGTTGCTCGACGAGTCGGGCGGGCTCGCGGCCAAGACCGTCGCGAAGCTGGAGTCGGGTGACGGCAGCACGCGCATCGCCACCCTCAACCGGCTCGACACCGAGGCCAAGCAACGGCCGGAGAAGCAGCCGTACACGACGCACTGCAAGAAGGCGCTCGAACTGGCCGTACGCGAGGCGCTGCGGATGGGCCACATGTTCATCGGCACCGAGCACATCCTGCTCGGCGTGTTGCTGGAGGAAGGCGGGACCGCGGCCGACGTGCTGCACAACACCGGTGTGACGCACGCGGCCGCAGCCGCTCACATCGAGTCCGTGGTCAGCGGACCGCGGCCAGTGCTTCCGGGAGCGTGAAGGCGCCGGCGTAGAGGGCCTTGCCGATGATGGAGCCCTCGACACCGTCGCGCGACAGCTTCGCCAGCGCCACCAGGTCGTCCACGGTGGACACGCCGCCGGAGGCGATCACCGGGGCGTCGGTGCGGGCGCAGACCTCGCTGAGCAGGTCCAGGTTCGGGCCGGTGAGCGTGCCGTCCTTCGAGACGTCCGTGACGACGTAGCGGGAGCAGCCGTCGCGGTCGAGGCGGTCGAGGACCTCCCAGAGGTCGCCGCCGTCCGACGTCCAGCCGCGGCCCTTGACCCGGTGGCCCTGCTCGGTGATGCGGACGTCGAGGCCCACGGCGATCTTCTCGCCGTACGCGGCAATCGCCTTCGCGCACCACTCCGGGTCTTCCAGCGCGGCCGTGCCGAGGTTCACGCGGGCGCAGCCGGTGCCGAGCGCGGCCTCCAGCGAGGCGTCGTCGCGGATGCCGCCGGACAGCTCCACCTTCACGTCCAGTTCGCCGACGACGCGCGCGATGAGCTCGCGGTTCGAGCCGCGGCCGAACGCCGCGTCGAGGTCGACGAGATGGATCCACTCCGCTCCGTCGCGCTGCCACTGCAGGGCCGCGTCGAGCGGCTCGCCGTAGTTCGTCTCGGTACCGGCTTCGCCCTGCACGAGCCGGACGGCACGACCGTCGGCCACGTCAACAGCGGGGAGGAGTGTGAACGTCACCTGAGCAGCCTAGCGTCCCTCGTCACGGGCTCCGCCAAGTGCTCCCGGGCGTCTGCGCCGACTGCGCGCCGGGGCGTCACGCCAGGGTGGACAGCCAGTTCCGCAGCAGGTGAGCTCCGGCGTCACCGGACTTCTCCGGGTGGAACTGCGTCGCCCAGAGCGGTCCGTTCTCGACGGCCGCGACGAACTCGTCGCCCGAGTGGTCGGCCCACGTCACGAGCGGCGCCTTGATGTGGTCGGCCGGTTCCAGCTCCCAGCGGCGCACGCCGTAGGAGTGCACGAAGTAGAACCGGGTGTCCTTGTCGAGGCCCGCGAAGAGCCGCGAGTCCTCCGGCGCACGGACCGTGTTCCAGCCCATGTGCGGCACGACCGGCGCTTCGAGCCGTTCGACGGTGCCGGGCCACTCGCCGCAGCCCTCGGTCAGCACGCCGTGCTCGATGCCGCGCTCGAACAGGATCTGCATGCCCACGCAGATGCCGAGCACCGGACGGCCGCCGGCGAGGCGCTCGCCGATGATCCGGGCGCCCCGCACCGAGTTGAGGCCCTCCATGCACGCCGCGTACGCGCCGACGCCGGGTACGACCAAGCCGTCCGCCTCACGGGCGGCGCGCGGGTCGGACGTCACCTCGACATGGGCGCCGACACGCTGAAGCGCGCGCTCGGCCGAGCGCAGGTTGCCGGAGCCATAGTCAAGTACGACGACACGTGCCACGACGTCCAGGTTAGTCGGTCGGTACCGCACCCTGCGTAACCGGTATGACCGGCAACACGGTGTTGATGGGCTTCTTGCGCACGAGCTGCCGCCTGAGCGTCACCATCAGCGTGCACATCACCACGAGCAGCAGCGCGCCGATGAGGTAGTACACGACCGCCGGGAGGTGGAGCAGGACCGTCGCCAGCGCCGCCACCACGATCAACGGGAAGGTGAGCGCGAGCGGCCACATCTGCGCGCGCGGCGGCTCCAAGGTCTGCAACATGAAGTCCGCGCGGCCCTCCTCGGTGAGCTCGGCCACCTGCGCGACCTCCTGCAGGCCGGCGGCGCGGAAGAAGTCCGGAATCGCCGCCTCGGCGCGGGTGAAGTCGCGGATGCGTTCGAGCGGTGCCCTGCGACCGGCGGCCGGGTGCAGCGCGGTGAGCTTGTCGACGGCGTCGAGCTGCCACCTCTCCTTCTCACGCAGGTCGATCATGCCCGCGGTCGCGCGGTCGAAGAACCTCCCGACCGGGCCCGACCGCTTCGCCTGCGCCGACAACCGCAGCACCGCCTCGCGCGAACCCCACATCGAGGCGCGGCCGAGCGTGGTGGTGAACAGGTAGAGCAACGCGGCCTCGTCGTTCCACACGGCCAGCGCGGCGCCGCCCCCGATCCTGCGCACCCTGCTCGTCATGTATGCGGCCTCGTTGAGCCTGGTGGCAGGCGGAGACAGCAGCACCGTGCCGGTCTGCACCGGGACGAGCGCCGCGGGTCCCACGTTGCCGCCGTGCATGGCCTTCTGCAGCTCGGCGGCGTTCAACGGGGTCCAGATCAGCATTCTCACGCACAACATCATTCCTGGTCCGGTTCGGGGGCTCGTGAAGACATGCCACCGTGGTCGCGTTCCGGAACGGACAGTCGTGCGAACAGCGGTGCGCGATCGGGCGCTCGGCCCGATCGCGCCTCGCTTCCCCCTACACGGCGCGAGAAGGCGCGCCGGTCCAGTCATCCCCCATGACTGTGAACATGTTCCTTCACCCCCTGAAGAAACTCCGCACAGCGCTGGCCAGCCCCACCACGTCGAGGTCGTGCGCGGCGTCGTGGTCCTCGGCCGTGCCGTAGTTGCGGAGTTCAGCGTGTCGTTTGACACCTGTACAACGAATGCGGTGCGGGATTTGTTGCAGCGTCTCGGACACCAGATGGGATGACGTTCCCTCGAGGTACGGCTCCACGACCATCACGTCGGCGTGGTCCGTGTCCTGCACGGCGGCGCGCAGTCCGTCCGAGTCGAACGGTCGGACCGTGGCCGCGTACAGCACCGTGACGTCGGCGTTCTCGGAGTCGACCGCTTCGAGCACCCGGTCGAGCATCGGTCCGACGGCGAGCACGACGCCGCGCTTGCCGTGGCGCAGCGCGGTGAAGCCCCTGCCGACCGGGTGCGCCCGGCTGTTCTCGTGCAGCGAAAGCCTGACGTACACGCGGTTGTCGTCCTTCAGCGCCTGCCGCAGCAGGAGCGTGACCTCGTCCGGGTGTCCGGGTACGTGCACCGTCCAGCCGGGCAGCGTGTCGAACAACGCGACGTCGCCCGGCGACTGGTGCGTGCGGCCCCACACCGGGTCGTCGTAGGACGCGCCGATGCTCACGAACACGGCACCGACGTCCTGGTGCCCGATGTCGAGCTTGATCTGCTCGTACGGCCGTTCGACGAGGAACGGCGCGTAGCTGTGGACGACCGGTCGCAGACCCGTGAGCGCCAGGCCGCTCGCCACGCCCACCATGGTCTGCTCGCGGATCCCGACGTCGACGACGCGTTCGTGCTCCTGCGGGAACTCGTTGCTGGAGATCACCGCGGTCACCACGGCGATGCGCGGGTCGGTGGCGATCTCGTCGTTGACGGTCTTGACGAACGCCTGGCGCATGGTCGTCATCAGTGGCTCTTCTCGATCTTGGCGACGACCGCGTGCGGGCGGTCGTGCGGAGCGGTCAGTGCGATGAGGAGGGCCTCGTGGTCACGGCCGTCCACCTCGGTGGTCTGCCAGCCCTCGACGGCGAAGCGCCGGGCGATGCCGCCGGGCCAGCCGTACATCGCGGACTGGTTGTCGACCACGATCGCGGTGAGGTTCGCGACGTGCAGCCGCGCGGCCACGGCGATCGCCTCGTGGTTGCTGCCCTCGTCCAGCTCACCGTCGCCGACCAGCACGAACGTGCGCCCGCGGCTTCCGCCGATCCGCTGTCCGATCGCCGTGCCGACCGCGATCGGCAGCCCGTGGCCGAGCGAGCCGCTGCTGATCTCGGCGCCGCGCACGAGCACCCGGTCGGGGTGCTGGCCGAGCGGGCTGTCCCACGACGTCCAGTCGTCCAAAATGGACTCGTCGAGGAAGCCCTTCTCCGCCAGGACGGCGTAGTAGGCCATCGGACCGTGCCCCTTGGAGAGCAGGAACCGGTCGCGGTCGGGGTCGTCGGCCGTGGCGGGCGTGACGTTGAGGACCTTGTCGTAGAGGACCCACAGCACGTCGATCGTGGAAGCCGCCGCCCACTCGTGCTTCTCGTCCCCGGTCATCCTCGCGAAGAGCTCCGGTATCCGTTGCATGGCACCAACTGTTCAACCTCGACCATGCTGGAGGTCAAGCGGCTACCATGATCCGGTGAGCAAGTTGCCGGAAATGCTGACCATCGGGCAGGTCGCCGAACGCAGCGGCGTGCCCCACACGGCCCTGCGGTTCTACGAGGAGCGGGGCCTGATCACCTCCGTGCGCACCACGGGCAACCAACGCCGCTATCCGCGCTCGGTGTTGCGCCGCCTGGCGTTCATCCGCACCGCGCAACGCGTGGGCCTCACCCTGGAGGACGTCCGCGACGCGCTGGCCCAGCTCCCGGACAACCGCACGCCGACGAAGTCCGACTGGGAACGCCTCTCCCGCGCGTGGCGCGCCGAGCTGGACGCGCGCATAGACGCCCTCTACCGCCTGCGCGACCGGCTCACCGGCTGCATCGGCTGCGGCTGCCTGTCGCTGCGCAGCTGCGCGCTGCAGAACATCGACGACGAGCAGGCCTCACATGGGCCGGGTGCCCCCAAACTCAAGCCCGTTCTGGAGGGCGGCACCGCCTAGGAACTCCCGCAGCGCGCAGAGGTACCCCTCGGGATCGTCGACGTGCAGCATGTGACCTGCCTCCAGCACGACGGCGCGGGCTCGCGGGATCAGCTCCAGCGTCGGCGCCACGAGGCTCACGGGGAATGTCATGTCATAACGGCCGTGCAGCAGGAGCACGGGGAGGTCGAGCGCCGCGATCCGTTGCGCCGCGTCGGGGAGCCGGGGCGTGACGAGGGTGCCGGCCTGCAGCTGCCGCACCCACTCGGCACCGAACCGGACGTCCTCCAGCCGCCGCAGGTAGCCCGGCATCGCCTCGGCGCGCCGGATGTTCGCCGGTGCCGCCGCGACCGCCTCGGCCTTGACGTCGTCCGGCGTCAGATCCTGGCGGCGCCAGGGGTCTTCCCGACCGGCCGCATCCGCGCAGGTCGGGCAGGAGCAGTCGGCAGCCGAGCTCCGACAGCGGGTCGCGGAGGTAGCTGTGGTCCCAGTCGGGGCCGCCGTGGATCGCGAGCAACGCCCGGTCCTGCCGCCCCTCCCGCCACGCCACGAAGGTCTCGGTCTCACCGGTCACCCGCCGTTCGCGCCACACCCGGCCATGAGATCGCAAAATCGGTGGACGCGCTGTGGTTTCCTGGGGTCGAAATGGAAGACGAAAGAATGATCCGCCTCTCGAAGCGGATGTCCAAGGCGCTCCGGCACCAGCCCGAGCGCGTCGGCCTGACCCTCGATCCCGCGGGCTGGGTCCCGGTGACCGACCTCCTGACCGCGCTCGGCATCTCCGAGGCCGACATGCTCGAGGTCGTGGCGCGCAACGACAAGAACCGCTTCACGATCGTGGGCGACCGCATCCGCGCGAACCAGGGCCACAGCGTCGAGGTGGACCTGGGCCTGCCGACGGCAACACCGCCGGACCAGCTGTTCCACGGCACGGTCGCGCAGCACCTCGACGACATCATGCGCGACGGCCTGCGCCCCATGTCGCGCCACGACGTGCACCTCTCCCCCGACCGCGAGACCGCGCGAAGGGTCGGCGCGCGGCGCGGGCGGCCGTTGGTGCTGACGGTCGACGCCAGGGCGATGCACGAGAACGGGCACGAGTTCCGGCTCAGCGCCAACGGGGTGTGGCTCACCCAGCACGTACCGGCGAGCTACCTGGCGACGCCGTGAAGCGGATCGTCGAGCGGGGGTACGACGCCATCGCGCAGCGGTACCTCGAATGGTCCGCGCAGATCGCCGACGATCCCCGGTTGCGCTACCTCGCGGAGTTCGACCGCCGGCTGCCCAACGGCGCGAAGGTGCTCGAACTCGGGTGCGGTGCGGGTGTGCCGTGCGGCCGGGAGCTCGCTGTGAGGCACGACGTGCTCGGTGTCGATCTGTCGCAGCGGCAGGTTGAACTGGCTCGCGCCAACGTTCCGGGGGCACGGTTCGAGAAGGGCGACATGACCGTCCTCGACTTCGACGAAGGCACGTTCGACGGTGTCGCGGCGTTCTACTCGATCCTGCACGTGCCGCAGGCCGAGCAGTCCGGGCTCATCGCGCGGATCGCGCGGTGGTTGAAGCCCGGCGGCCTGTTCCTCGCCTCACTGGGCACGGGCACGCCGGACGTCACCGAGAGCTGGCTCGGTGTGGAGATGTTCTTCGGCAGCAACACACCCGATGTGAACCGGGAGCTGCTCGCGGAGCACCTGGAGATCGTCGTCGACGATCTGGTGACCATGCACGAGCCGGAGCCGGCGATGTTCCACTGGATCATCGCCCGCAAGTGAGCTGAGCGGGTGGCGCCGTGCCCACGAAATGCCGCCATTCATCATCGGTCAAGCCCCTGCCTGCGGACGAACAAGCAGCCTTCACCCAGTTGTCCTCTGAGAGGTCCCATCGGCGCAGCGGTCTGTCGGAGACCGCTGTGAGGACGCTCCGATCGTCGGAAAAAGCCACGCCGATGCGGCCGAACCGCCCGCGTTGCTCGCTCAGCCGAAGTTGACCGACGAGTTCCCCGGTCACGAGGTTGGTGATGACAAGGACGTGGTCGCTGCGGAGTTGTGCGGCGATCTTCGAGTCGGGGCTGACGGCGAGTCCCGGCAAGTAGGCGGGGTCGCTCGGCACGGTGCGCCGCAGGAAGCGCCCGCTGGTGTCCCAGATCTCGATGGCGCCGTCGCGCTGAACGAACAGATCTCCGGCGGTGAAGACGACGGCATCGGCCTTGCCGCCTGGAAGCTGGTACACCTTGCCCGACAACGTGTTCACGAGGAAGACCGAATCTGGGAGCGCAATGGCTGCGGTCACCGCGTCCGCGCTCACCGCGGCGAGGTGACCTGCCGGTGGCCATCCCTGTTGATCCAGCCGGCGATCGACCTTGACGGTTCCCGTGCTCGACAGTTCACGGCCCGTGAAGACCTGCACGTCGCCGCGCTCGTTGACCGTGACCAGCCTGTGATCGTTGGCCGACACACCCATCGCAACCACGAACTCAGCGTTCACTAAGCCGTTCCACACAGAGAGTCGCTCGAGACCGTGTTCAGCCATCCACACCTCTCCAATACCATCAGGCATCTTCACGAGGAACAGCTTCTTACCGGTCGAGTTCCACACCAGCGGACCGAATCTGTTATCCGGACCGATGGAATTCCGGTACCACTGCACCGCCACGTCCGAGCCTGCAGCCACCGCGATCCCGCCATGCGCCGCCGCGATCCGCGGTGCCGGGCACGCGCTGCACGACAGAGGAGTGCGAATGATCGGCGTGGAACCGATGGGGGTGTTGCGCGTCAGGTCCCACAGCACGAGCCGGTCACGTGTCGCGGATACCAGGCGGTTGTTGTCGACCCCGAGGAACCCCACGAACGGCGTCTCACTGTTGCCGTCGAGCCGTGTCCGCTCACCGGTCACCGGGCCGGACATGTCGTAGACGTAGATCACGCCGGCATCAGCCACGGCCGTACGAGCGCCATCGTTGCTGATCGCCACCGCAGCAGGGTTGTCCCTGCCTGCCGGTAGCCGCACATCATGTGTGTCGAAGCCGAAAGCTGCCTGGCTCGTTCGCCACAGGCGGGTGTCGCCGTCTTTCGAGAAGCCGAAGTGGTTGCCGTCGTCCGACAAGCCTCCCCAAGAACCGTTCGCAGGGGCCGCGTTTCCCTGTACGACCGACGCTGTCTCCAACGTGGTGGGTGATCTGCGAACCCAGTCGTTGTAGGACACCTCCAGCAAAGTGAAATCATCGGGCAATCTCACCATGAGCACCGGAGAACTCGGATCGTTGCGCTCGACGACTCGATCCAAGTGATCATCGTGGACCACTCGTGTGGTGCGCGATAAGCCGTTCTCGTAGACCTCTGCCGATGTGGAAGTGCTGTACACAGCGGTGAACCGGCCCCAACGTGACACCGCGACCAAGCCACGCGTGAGGTCATCAGGTGTGTCGATCACCTGTGTGGCATCGGAACGCACTTCCCAGCGCAGTGTGTATCCCGCGGTGAAGGCCGCGATCACGTTGCCGTCGGCACTCGTCGCCACCGCGGTGACCGCCCTCGGACCGACCTTCCGCTCGGTACTGCGGAACTTGACCAGATCCCATCTCACGACGCGCCCGTCCGCTGTACCAGCCACCGCCACCCTGCCATCCGCGGACGTCGCCAGAGCGGTCACCTCGCCGCCCACCGGCAAATAGCGCTCGAGATGAGGACTCGTCGCCATCGTCTCGAACAGCGCCGCGCGTGTCTGGCCATTGGGCTCGACTCGGTACGCCTCTGCCGCGAGCACACGGCTCAGCCCCAGATCGGTGCGAAGGTTCGCCACGGCGGCTGAAGCGAGGCCGCGGGCGGTTGCTGTACGGGCCTGCGCGACCGCTTCATCCGCTTTTCCCACTGCGGTGTGCGCGGCGACCAGCAAGGCGACGGTAAGCACGACGAGGGTGGCGATAGCACCACCCGTCAACCACATGGTGCGACGGTGCAGGCGGATGTGGTCGCCGACAAGGTCGTCCTTCGGCACGCCTCTCACCGCACTGGCGATGTCGGCGACACAGTTGCGCAACCGCGGGTTCGAGTCGTGGACTTGCCCTGCTTCTCTCAGCCACCGCAAGTCGACCCAGCGGGGTTCCTCCCCCAGCGCTTTGCGGACCTCATGAGGAACGGCTTGGGCGTACTCGCCGGAGGTCAGCACAACGAGGATCCGCTGGGCAGACTTGTTCTCCAGCCACCACTTGAGCTCGCGCCCGACCCATTCAGATGCAGCGGCCTCCGGTGAGGCCAGCAAGATCAACCAACGCGATCGCCCCATTGCGGCTTCGAGCGACGACCACAGGCCGGGATTGGCCGAGAGGCTGCGATCATCGAGGAAAACCCTCGACGACCGCAGCCGGTAGAAGGGGTTGGCGAACCGCTGGATGCTGTGATACAGAGCGGGAGCGAGCTTGCCGTCCAGCGCGCGACTGTACGAAAGGAACGCGTCGTAAGCAGGTTCGTCCACCCGCCAGAGTCTGGCTACCCGAGCGACCTCGAACAATCACCGCATCGGGTAGTGCTACAGCAGCCAGAGGACGGCGCCGCCCACGGCGACGAGTGCCAGCACCAGCAGGACGACCGCCATGACCTTGGCGGTCTTCCACGTGGTGTAGACGCCACCGGCCAGGAAGCCCGCGAGGGCCAGCAGGCCGATGACGACGACTTCCTTCGGCATCAGAGAACGCCCTTGGTCGACGGGATGCCGCCGACGCGCGGGTCTGGCTCCACGGCCGCGCGCAGGGCGCGGGCGATGGCCTTGTACTCGGCCTCGGCGATGTGGTGCGGGTCGCGGCCGTACTCGACGCGCACGTGCAGCGCGATCTGGGCGTGGAAGGCGAGCGACTCGAAGACGTGCCTGTTCAGCACGAACGGGTAGTTGCCGCCGATCACGAAGCTGTTGAACTGCTCCGGTTCGCCCCTGTGCACGGTGTACGGGCGGCCCGAGACGTCGACCGAGGCGTGGGCGAGGGTCTCGTCCATGGGGATCCAGCAGTCGCCGAAGCGGCGGATGCCCTTCTTGTCCCCCAGCGCCTCGCGCAGCGCCTGGCCCAGCACGATCGCGATGTCCTCGACCGAGTGGTGGGCGTCGATCTCGACGTCACCGGTGGCGCGGACGACCAGGTCGAAGCAGCCGTGCACGCCGAACGCGGTGAGCATGTGGTCGTAGAACGGCACGCCGGTGCTGATCTCGACCTTGCCGGTGCCGTCGAGGTCGATCTCGACGTAGACCGACGACTCCTTGGTGGTGCGCTCCACCTTGCCGACACGACTCACCGGCTGACCTCCTTGCTGGCCGCGAGGAAAGCGTCGTTCTCCTCGGGCGTTCCGATGGTCACCCGCAGGTGACCCGCGATTCCGACGTCCCTGATGAGCACGCCGTGGTCCAAATAGGACTTCCACACCTCGCGTGCGTTCTCGAACCAGCCGAACAGCACGAAGTTCGCGTCCGAGGGCACGACCCGGAAGCCCATCGCGCCCAGCTCGGCCACGACCCGGTCGCGTTCCGCGGCCAGCAGGGCCACCGAACCGAGCGTCTCCGAGGCGTGCCGCAGCGACGCGCGCGCGGCGGCCTGCGTCAGCTGCGAGAGGTGGTACGGCAGGCGCACCAGCTGCAGGGCGTCGACGACGGCCGGGGCCGCCGCCAGGTAGCCGAGGCGGCCGCCCGCGAACGCGAAGGCCTTCGACATCGTGCGCGAGACGATCAGGCGCGAGCCGAACTCGTCGAGCAGCTTGATCGCGCTCTCCTGCGGCGAGAACTCGGCGTACGCCTCGTCCACGACGATCATGCCGGTCGAGGACGCGATCAGCAGGCGGAGGTCCGCGAGCGGGATCGACTGGCCCGTCGGGTTGTTCGGCGACGTCACGAAGACGACGTCCGGACGGGTCTCGGCGATGATCGCGGCCGCCTTCTCCACGTCCAGCGAGAAGTCGGGGCGGCGCGGGGTCGGCGACCACTCGGTGCGGGTGCCGGCGGCGATGATCGGGTGCATCGAGTACGACGGCTCGAAGCCCAGCGCCACGCGGCCCGGACCGCCGAACGCCTGCAGGATCTGCTGGAGGATCTCGTTCGAGCCGTTGGCGGCCCAGACGTTCTCCGACGTCAGCGTGACCGACGTCGCCTCCGTCAGGTACGCGGCCAGGTCCTCGCGCAACGCCACCGCGTCGCGATCCGGGTAGCGGTGCAGCTCTCCGGCGATCTCG
Organism: Lentzea jiangxiensis; assembly: GCF_900104175.1. Classification (GTDB taxonomy): domain Bacteria; phylum Actinomycetota; class Actinomycetes; order Mycobacteriales; family Pseudonocardiaceae; genus Lentzea; species Lentzea jiangxiensis. Next base: position 1,304,407 of record NZ_FNIX01000001.1, on the reverse strand, counting down.
GCGACCGCCGCGACGACGTCCGCCGCGAGGGCGTCCGTCGGCGCGTACGGGTTTTCGTTGGTGTTCAGGCGGTACGGGACGTCGAGCTGCGGCGCGCCGTAGGGCGTGCGGCCCCTCAGGTCCTCGCGCAGGGGCAGGTCGGACAGCTCCACCCTCGCGCCGACAACGGGCTTCATCGGGAGAACCTCGCTGTGACGGCCTGCCCGTGCGCGGGCAGGTCTTCCGCGTTGGCGAGCGCGACGACCTTGTCCGCGACCTCGCGCAGTGCTTCCTCGGAGTAGTCGATGACGTGGATGCCGCGCAGGAACGTCTGCACGGACAGCCCCGACGAGTGCCGCGCGCAGCCGCCGGTCGGCAGCACGTGGTTCGAGCCGGCGCAGTAGTCGCCCAGCGACACCGGTGCGTACGCGCCGACGAAGATCGCCCCGGCGGACCGGATCCGGGCGGCGACGGACCGGGCGTCGCGCGTCTGGATCTCCAGGTGCTCGGCGGCGTAGGCGTCGACCACGCGGACGCCCTCGTCCACGTCGGACACCAGGACGACACCGGACTGCTTGCCGCCCAGGGCGGTGCGGATGCGCTCGGCGTGCTTGGTCGCCACGACCTGCCGGTCCAGCTCGGCGTCGACCGCGTCCGCCAGCTCGGCGGAGTCCGTCACCAGCACCGAGGCGGCGAGCGGGTCGTGCTCGGCCTGGGAGATCAGGTCGGCGGCCACGTGCACCGGGTCGGCCGACGAGTCGGCGAGGATCGCGATCTCGGTCGGGCCCGCCTCGGAGTCGATGCCGATCAGGCCGCGCAGCAGCCGCTTGGCCGCCGTCACGTAGATGTTGCCGGGGCCGGTGACGATGTCGACCGGGGCCAGCTCCGCCCCGTCGGTGTCCACGCCGCCGTGCGCCAGCAGCGCCACGGCCTGCGCGCCGCCCACGGCCCACACCTCGTCGACGCCGAGCAGCGCGGCGGCGGCCAGGATCGTCGGGTGGGGCAGGCCGCCGAACTCGGCCTGCGGCGGCGAGCACACCACGAGCGACTCGACGCCCGCGATCTGCGCGGGGACGACGTTCATGACGACGGTGGACGGGTAGACGGCGAGGCCGCCGGGCGCGTACAGACCGACGCGCGCGACCGGCACCCACTTCTCGGTGACGGTGCCGCCGGGCACGACCTGCGTGGTCGTCTCCACCCGGCGCTGGTCGGCGTGCACGCGGCGGGTGCGCTCGATGGCCTCTTCCAGCGCCTCGCGCACGGCAGGGTCCAACGAGGACAAAGCGGACGAAATCTCCGACACGGGCACGCGGACGGAAGCGGGGCGGACGCCGTCGAACTTCTCCGTGTACTCGAGAGCGGCCTCGACACCGCGGTCGGCGACCGCGTCCACCAGCGGACGCACGTGATGCAGCACCGCGTCCACGTCCACCTCGGCGCGCGGCACAACGGCGCGCAACTGAGCGGGGGTCGTGGTACGACCTCGCAGGTCGATGCGGTTCAGCATGTCCTACAGCCTAGTTCCTGCGGAAATCTGTCAACGGTCACCCCGCTATCGGCGCTACTCAGCCCGTGACGCCCCGGCCACGCTCGGTCGAGCACCACTCCGTCGCAAACCCCTGCTGATGATGGAGGAACCATGTTCACCAAGCGCCGCGGCATGATCGCCGCAGTGCTCGGGTTCTGCCTGCCCGTGCTGGTCGCGGGCATGGCGGCACCCAGCAACGCCGACTCCGGCCGCTACCTGCTGGAGGTCACGGCGGACACGTCCGCCGAACGCACGCAGGTCGCGCGGATCGGCGTCGACGTGCTCGGAGCGACGAAGCTCACCACGGTCCAGGTCGTCGCCGACAAGGCCCAGTACCGCGCCCTGCAGGCGACCGGGCTGCCGATCAGGTACGTCGGTGACTTCGAGGACGAGCTGAAGAAGCTCGGCAAGGTCCAGTTCGCGGACCCGCAGCCGGGCCAGGTCGGCACCCAGGACTTCCCGTCCGGCTACACCGGCTACCACAACTACGCGGAGATGACCGCGGAGCTGCAGCAGACGGTCCGCGACCACCCGACCCTGGCGAGCCTGCGCAGCATCGGCAAGAGCTACCAGAACCGGGACATCTGGGCGCTCAAGGTCAGCGACAACGTCGCGTCCGACGAGAGCGAGCCGGAGGTGCTGTTCGTCTGCGGCCAGCACGCCCGCGAGCACCTCACCGTCGAGCAGTGCCTGCAGATCATCAAGCGCTACACCGACAACTACGCCACCCCGGCGGTCAAGAACCTGGTCGACAGCCGCGAGGTCTGGCTCGTCCCGATGATGAACCCGGACGGCGCCGAGTACGACATCGCCACCGGCTCGTTCCGCGGCTGGCGCAAGAACCGCCAGGGCAACGGCACCGACCTCAACCGCAACTGGGGCTACAAGTGGGGCTGCTGCGGCGGTTCCAGCGGCACCAGCACGTCGGACACCTACCGCGGCACCGCGGCGTTCTCCGCGCCGGAGACCGCCCGCATCCGCGACTTCGTGAACTCCCGCGTGGTCGGTGGCGCGCAGCAGATCAAGACGTTCATCGACTTCCACTCGTACTCGGAGCTCGTGCTGTGGCCGTACGGCTACACCCGCGCGGACACCGACACGGGCCTGAACGCCGACGAGGCGCGCGCGTTCCAGACGCTGGGCCGGCAGATGGCCGCCACCAACGGCTACACGCCGGAGCAGGCGAGCGACCTCTACATCACCGACGGCAGCAGCGACGACTGGATGTGGGGCCAGCACAAGATCTGGGCCTTCACGTTCGAGATGTACCCGGCGAGCGGCAGCGGCCTGAACGGCTTCTACCCGCGCGACACGGTCATCGGGACGCAGACCGCCCGCAACGACCGCGCCGTCGACCTGCTGATGAGCTACTCGGACTGCGTGAAGCGGGTCATCGGGCAGACCTGCTGATCCTCTCCACCGCCTGATCGACCTCTTCGGGGGTGACGAAGTAGTGCGGGGAGGCCCGCACTACCTCGTCCAGGCCCCGCCGGGTCATGTCGATCAACGTCGACCCGCGCTGCGACACGGTCACGGCGACGTTCTCCCGCCACAGCCGGTCCTTGAGCTCCACCGCGGGCACCACGTCGCTGGTGAACGTGACGATGCCGGACCGCCGTTCGCCCAGGTCGCGCACGGTGATGCCGGGAATCGCGGCGAGCCCCTCCCGCAGGCGCCGGGCGCGGTCGCCCACCTCGGCCTCGATCACGTCGAGGCCCTTGGCCAGCGCGTACCGGGCAGCGGCGATCATCCCCAGCCGGTCCGCGACGCTGAACTCCCACAGCTCGAACACCCCCGCGTCGTCACGCGGCTCGAAGCGGTCCGGCGCGACCCACTCGGCGGCGCTGTGGTCGATCAGTCTCGGCCGCAGCCTCCGGCGGACCTCGTCCCGCACGACCAGCGCGCCCGTGCCACGGGGGCCGCGCAGCCACTTGCGGCCGGTGCAGACGAGCATGTCGTAGTCGACCGCGCCGAGGTCGATCTGCCCGGTCGACTGGCACGCGTCGAGCAGCACCAGCGCGCCGGCCTCACGGGCCTTCGCGGTGATCTCGCCGACCGGGTTGACCAGGCCGCCGTTCGTGGGCACGTGCACCAGCGAGATGAGCTTGACCCGTTCGTCCAGGTCGAGGGCCTCGACGTCGACCTGGCCGTGCCGGTCGGACGGCATGACCTCGACCGTCGCGCCGGTCTCCTGCGCGCGGCGCAGCATCGGCACGGCGTTGCCGCCGTACTCGACCTCGGTGATGAGAATGCGGTCGCCCTCCGCGAGCGGCACGGCGTCGAAGGCCGTGAGCCACGAGCGGGTCGCGCTGTCGGTGAACGCGACCTCGGACGGCTCGCAGCCGAAGAGCTCGGCCAGCACGCCGTACCCGGCCTCGAGGTCGTCGCGGCGTTCCGCGGCGGCCCGGTAGCCGCCGATCTCGGTCTCCCGGCGGAGGTGCCCGACCACCTCGTCGACGACGGGAGCGGGTGGGATCGAGGAACCGGCGCTGTCCAGGAAGATCAGGTCGCTCACGGTTCGCACTCTGCCACGAAATAGGCTCGTCGCATGGTGGAGATCCCCTACGGCAAGCGCATGAAGCCGCGGTACGTGCGGTTCCTGATCATCACGGCGGTCGGGATCGCGCTGGTCGCGTTCGGGCTGGACATCCCGTGGCTGCTCATCACGCTGATCGTCCTGGGCGTGCTGAACGCCGTGGTGTGTGCGGGCGCTCTCTACGTGCTGACGAAGCAGCCGCACACCATTTCCGCCGACGAGCTGCGGTTGCGCCAGCTGGGGTTCTTCGACTGGCGCATCCCGACTGCGGACCTCGGCGCGGCCCGGATCGCCGAACGCGGCCACAAGGGGCAGCGCAGCGTGGAGGTGATCGGGGACGCGCTCGTCATCCAGTCGCTGACCAGGACGAACGTGTCCGTGCCGTTCCGCGAGCCGCAGCTCGTCGACCTCGGCAAGACGGGCGCGAAGCGGGTCGAGCGCGTCGAGTTCTGGGCGGACGACCCCGAGCGCGCCGTCCGCGAGATCAACGCCCGCACTACTTAGGCTCCCACTTCTCCAGGTTCCACCACGGACCCCAGGCAAGTGCGCCGTAGGAGTTCGCGTCGACCACGGGCTGGTAGCCGTTCCACGAGTCGCGCAGCACGTACGCGTGCTCGGGGAAGACCAGCACCACCATCGACGGCGCGGCCACGAACGCCTGCTGGAAGAGCTTGTACGCCACCGCCCGCTGCGCCGGGTCGATGAGCTCGCGGCCGTTCTCGATCGCCGCGTCCGCCGCCGGGCTGCCCTGGCCGCGCAGGCCGTGGAGCATCAGGTCCGGGTCGAACGGCGAACCCTCGCCGTAGAGCAGGGCGTCCTGGTCCATCCGCGGGCGGATCGCCTCCCACGACAGGCCGGCGAGCTGCACGTCCACGCCCACCGCCCTGGCGTCGGCCGCGAACGCCGTCGCGAGGTCGGCTCGCAGGTCGTCGCCCAGCGGGTACATCAGCGTGAAGCGGGCCGCCACGCCCTCGCGGACCCGGATGCCGTCCGCACCGGGCGCCCAGCCGGCCGCGCCGAGCAGCCTCGTCGCCTCGTCCTTGTCGAACCGGAACCTCGCGGACGGGTCGAACTCCTCGGCCAGCGCGTCGGGCACGGGCGTGTAACCGATGGTGCCCTTGCCGTCGAGCAGGCTGTCGATCATGCCCTGGCGGTTCGCGGCGAAGTTCAGGGCGAGGCGGACGGCGGCGTTGCCGGTGACCGGGTTCGCCGCGGGCAGCCGCACCGCGCGGTAGTCGGCGCTGCGGTGGTACCGCACGGTGAGGCCCGACCTGCCGGTGAACTGCTCGGTGGTGTTGGGCGGCAGCACCGTGCCGTCGAACTCGCCGTCCTGCATGCGGCGGGCGCGCTGGTTGTCGTCGGTGACGAAGACGACCGTCACCTTCTTCACCTTGGGCGCGCCGTCGAAGTAGCTCTCGTTGCTCTCCAGGAGCAGCCGGTCGCCCTTCTTCCACTCGGTGACCTTGTACGGGCCGGTGCCGACCGGCTGGCCGTCCGGGTTCGCCTGCTCGCTGGGCAGGATGCCGAGCACCAGCAGGTGCGGGAACGCGGCGTGCATCTGCGTCAGGGTGAAGCGGACCGTGGACGGGTCGAGCTGCTCGACGCTCTTCAGCGTGCTGAACCGCTCCTTGACCGGGTTGCGCAGCGCCGCGGTGTAGGTCGCGACGACGTCCTCGGCCCCGAACGCGCTGCCGTCGGTGAACTTCACGTCCCCGCGCAGCTTCACGGTCCAGCTCAGGCCGTCCGCCGCCGGTTCGGGCAGGTCGGCCGCGAGCCGCGGACCGAGCGAGCCGTCCTGGCGGTGCTCGACCAGGCCGTCGTAGATCTTGGACACGCCCTGCGCGCCGTAGCCGAGCAGCGGGTTCAGCGTCGTGGGTTCATCGCGGTCGGCCAGCACGATCGACGTGCCGTTCGACCCTCCGTCCGGGCGGGGCGTGGCGGTCTCGGTGCAGCCCGCGACGGCCAGCAGCACGACTAGGAGCAGTGGGGAACGCACGTCCCGGACCCTACAGTGATCCCCATGCGCATCGCCGTGAGTCAGATCAGCTCCACGACCGATCCCCGTTCGAACCTGGAGCTCGTCCGCGACGCGGTGCGCCGGGCCGAGGACGCGCGGGTCGTGGTGCTGCCCGAGGCCACGATGTGCCGCTTCGGCGTGCCCCTCGGGCCCGTCGCCGAGCCCCTGGACGGCCCGTGGGCGTCCGCCGTGCACGAGATCGCCGCCGCGCACGACGTCGTGGTGGTGGCCGGCATGTTCACGCCTTCCGGCGACCGGGTGGCGAACACGCTGCTGGTGACCGGGCCCGGCCTGCACGTCGGGTACGACAAGATCCACCTGTTCGACGCGTTCGGGTTCCAGGAGTCGCGGACGGTCGCGCCCGGCTCCTCGCCGGTGGTCTTCGAGGTCGACGGCGTGACCCTGGGTGTCGCGACCTGCTACGACATCCGCTTCCCCGAGCTCTTCCGCGCGCTCGCGGACAAGGGCGCGTCCGCCGTGCTGGTCGGGGCGTCGTGGGGCGCCGGGCCGGGCAAGAAGGAGCAGTGGGAGCTGCTGGTGCGGGCCCGCGCTCTCGACTGCACGTCGTACGTCGTGGCGTGCGGACAGGCCCATCCCGGCGACCTGGGGTCGTCCGCGCCGACCGGCATCGGGTACTCGACGGTCGCGGACCCGTTCGGCGACGTCGTCGTGCAGCTGTCGGACCAGCCGTCCGGCACGGTCGTCGACCTGGACCTCGCCGTGGTCGAGCGGGCTCGCGAGGTGCTGCCCGTGCTGGCGAACCGGCGCTTGACCTCCAGTTAGGTCGAGACCGCAGGATCGGGACATGACTCTTCCCGAACTGCCCGGATTCGTCCGCGACCGCAAGGAGATCGACGGCTTCGAGCTCTACCGCACCGTCGGCGCGTCCTCTTCGGACAAGCCGGTGGGGTGCGTCGTCCTGGTCACGATCGACACCGACGACGAGGCCGCCGCGCGGGGGTTCGTCGACGCGGTCTTCGTGGCACTGGCGAGCGAGCCGAACCCGCACCCCGGCGGCATCTCCGCCGCCTTCCACATCCGCGAGGACGGCAGGCAGGTCATCAACTACGCGGAGTGGGTGAGCGCGCAGGACCACGCCGACGCGCTGGCGAACGGCGTCGGAGTCGGCTCCGCCACCGCCGACTGGCGCCGGGCGCAGACGTTCCCCGGCACCCGGCAGGGCGGTTTCGTGCGCTACCGGCCGCGCGGCGAGTGACCCCCGCCGGGCGGCCCGCCTCGGGGGTGCGGGCCGCCCTTGCGCTACTTCAGGTCCAGGCCGAGGTCGAGCGACGGCGACGAGTGCGTCAGCCCGCCGACGGCCAGGTAGTCCACGCCCGTCTCCGCGTACGCGCGGGCCACGTCCAGGGTGAGCCCGCCGGACGCCTCCAGCTTCACGCCCTCCGGCCTGCGCGCCACGGCCCGCGCGCACTGCTCGGGCGTGAAGTTGTCCAGCAGCACCAGTTCCGCGCCTTCGGCCAGCGCCTCGTCGAGCTGCTCCAGGCTGTCGACCTCGACCTCCATCAGCAGTTCCGGCGCGTGCGCACGCGCCGCGCGGATCGCGGCACCGACCGAACCGGCCGCGGCGACGTGGTTGTCCTTGATCAGGATCGCGTCGCCGAGGCCCATCCGGTGGTTGACGCCGCCGCCCGCCCTGACCGCGTACTTCTGCAGCAGGCGCAGACCCGGCAACGTCTTGCGCGAGTCGCGGACGGCCGCACCGGTGCCCTCGACCGCCTCGACCCACAGCGCTGTCCGCGAGGCGATGCCGGACAGGTGGCAGATCAGGTTCAGCGCCGTGCGTTCGACGGTGAGCAGGCCGCGCGTCGAACCCCTCAGCACCAGCGCGGGTTCGCCGGGCACGGCCTTGTCGCCGTCGGAGGCCTCGTGCAGCACCTCGATCTCGGGCAGGTAGCGCTGGAAAGCCGTGCGGGCCACGGAGACGCCGCACAGCACGCCGGCCGCCCGGGGAGTGATCTCCGCGGTGGCGACGGCCTTCTCCGGCACGGTCGCGAGCGTCGTGGCGTCGAGGCCGTAGCGAAGGTCCTCCTCGAGCGCGAGCTGGATGACCCGGTTCGCGTCGTCCCAGTCGATGCCGCTGTCGACGCTGCCCTCGGTGGTCATGCGACACCCTCCACCAGAACGGGATCGGCCAGAACGGGCTGACCGGTCGGGGTGAGCCGGACGAGCTGGCTGCGCTGCCACGCCGGGGAACGCTCGGTGAAGTCCGTGCGGACGTGGCAGCCGCGCGACTCGGTGCGTTCCTGCGCCGCCGCGATCAGGGCGCGGGCGGCGATGGTCAGCGCCGCGTCCTCGACCAGTTCGCGCGACTCCAACTGCTTGTCCACAGTGGACACGTCGAGCACCGAGCCGACGACGGCCAGGCCCTCGGCGTCCCTGCCGATCGCGGCGTAACGCGACATCACGCGCTGGAGCATGTCCCTGTCCGCCACCGGTGCCGTCGGCAACACGGGGTCGACGGCGCGGGCGGGTGCGATCAGGCCGATGGCGAGGTCGGCGGCCACGGTCTCGGCGGCGCGGGTGCCGCAGACCAGGCCTTCGAGGAGGCTGTTGGACGCCAGGCGGTTCGCGCCGTGCAGACCGGTGCGCGCGACCTCGCCGACGGCGTACAGGCCGGTCACACCGGTGCGGCCGTCGACGGTGGACACCACGCCGCCGCACGCGAAGTGCGCCGCCGGGGCGACCGGGATCGGGTCCACGGCCGGGTCGACGCCCACGGAGACGCAGGCCGCGTGGACGGTCGGGAAGCGGGAGGCCATGTCCCGCAACGACGTCGCGTCGAGGAAGACGTGGTCGTCGACGCCTCCGGGGCCCGCCGCCATGTGCCGGGTGATCGCGGCCGCCACGACGTCGCGCGGGGCCAGGTCCTCCAGCGGGTGCACGCCCTTCATCACGCGGGCGCCGGTCGCGTCGACCAGCACGGCACCCTCACCGCGCACGGCCTCGGTGACGAGCGGGCAACGGCCTCGCGCGCCGCGTCCGGTGTAGAGGACGGTCGGGTGGAACTGGATGAACTCGACGTCCGCCGCCAGAGCGCCGGCGCGCAGAGCCAGTGCCAGGCCGTCACCCGTCGCCACGGAGGGGTTCGAGGTCGCCTGGTACATCTGGCCGATGCCACCGGTCGCCAGCAGCACGGCGGGCGCGGTGAGCACGCCGGGCACGCCGTTGCCGTCCAGGACCAGCAGTCCGGCCACGGCACCGAGCGGCGTCTTGACGGCGTCGACCGCGACGTGGTTCTCCAGCAGGGGAACCCGTCCGTCCACAGTGGCCTTGAGCAGCGCGCGCTCGACCTCGGCGCCGGTCGCGTCACCACCGGCGTGCACGACGCGGAACGCGCTGTGGCCGCCTTCGCGGGTGCGTTCCAGCAGGCCGTCCGGCTTGGCGTCGAACACGGCACCGCGCTCGCGCAGCCGGGCGACGGCCGCGGGGCCGCCGGTGATGATCGCCGCGACGGCCGTGTCGTCGCAGAGGCCCGCGCCCGCCGTCAGCGTGTCCTCGATGTGCTTCGCGACCGAGTCGCCGGGGTCGTGCTGGTCCTCCAGGACGACGGCGACGCCGCCCTGCGCCCAGCGCGTGTTGCCGTCGTCGCCCGCGGCCTTCGTGACGACCATGACCCGAAGTCCCAGCTCACGAGCCCGCAGTGCGGCGGTGAGACCCGCCACGCCCGTGCCGACCACGATCAGGTCGGCTCGCGCCTCCCAGCGCGCGGCCATCACTCACCGCCGCCGGGCTGGCCGATCTCGATCATGCGCTGCACCGCACCCCGGGCGCGCCGGGCGGTCTCCAGGTCGACGTGCACCTCGTCCAGGCCGTCGCGCACGCACCGCAGCAGCGCCGCCGGCGTGATCATCTTCATGTAGGTGCACGACGCGCGGTCGTTGACGGCGCGGAAGTCGATCTCCGGCGCGGCCTTGCGCAGCTGGTGCAGCATGCCGACCTCGGTCGCGACGAGCACCTTGCGGGCGTTCGTGCTGCGCGCGGCGGTGATCATGTCGCCGGTCGAGAGGATCTTGACCTTCTCAGCCGGCACGATGCCCTCGCCGCTCAGGTACAGCGCGCTGGTGGCGCAGCCGCACTCCGGGTGGATGAACAGGTCGGCGTCCGGGTTCGCGGCGGCGCGCTCGGCCAGCTCGGGGCCGTTGATGCCGGCGTGGACGTGGCACTCACCCGCCCAGATGTGCAGGTTCTCGCGGCCGGTCTCGCGCTTGACGTGCGCGCCCAGGAACTGGTCCGGGCAGAACAGCACCTCGCGGTCGGCGGGGATGGAGCGCACCACGTCGACGGCGTTCGACGACGTGCAGCAGATGTCGGTCTCGGCCTTCACCTCGGCCGTGGTGTTCACGTAGGACACGACGACCGCGCCGGGGTGCTGCGCCTTCCACTCGCGCAGCTGCGCGCCGGTGATCGAGTCGGCGAGCGAACAGCCCGCGCGCTCGTCCGGGATGAGCACCGTCTTCTCGGGGCTCAGGATCTTCGCGGTCTCGGCCATGAAGTGCACGCCGCAGAAGATGATGGTCCGCGCGTCGGACTGCGCGGCGATCCTGCTGAGCGCGAGGGAGTCGCCGGTGTGGTGGGCGATGTCCTGGATCTCGGGCAGCTGGTAGTTGTGCGCCAGGATGACGGCATCCCGCTCCTCGGCGAGGCGCAACACCTCGTCCCGCCATGCTGCGTCCGGCTCGACTCCGCCGTACACACCCGACGCGGTTCGCTCCACGATTGCGGTAGCGACCATCACTGCCTCCTCGATCCGGGGTTTTCGCCTATTGGTCGAAAACGTGGCCGATAGTATCAGCCGAGTGGCCGGTGTGGGACATGAAGTTCTGGCAGCTGTGCTGCGGGTGAGAGGTGCGTCACTCCAGGTCATGCTGTGGGAGCGCGCACGGGAACCACACGCTCACCGCTGGTCGCTGCCCGGTGGGGAGCTGCGGGTCGACGAGGACGTGGAGTCCTCCATCCGCCGTCAGCTGGCGGAAAAAGTCGACGTGCGACAGTTGTCACACGTCGAACAGCTGGCCGTCTTCAGCGCACCGGACCGAGTTCCCGGCCCCCGCGTCGTCGCGACCGCGTTCCTCGGGCTGGTCCCCTCGGACGTCGACCCCGAGGTCCCCTCGGACACCATGTGGCACTGCGTCGACGAACTCCCCGCGATGGCGTTCGACCACGCCTCGATCGTCGGACGGGCGCGGCACAGGCTCGGCTCGAAGCTGTCGTACACGAACCTCGGTTTCGCCCTGGCACCACCGGAGTTCACCATCTCCCTGCTGCGCGACCACTACTCCGCCGCACTGGGCTACCGCGTCTCCGCGACGAACCTGCAACGCGTGCTCTCCCGCCGCCTGCTGCTGGAACCGACGGGCGGCACCGCACCCCCCGGCCCGTCCGGGGGCAGGCCGGCCGCCTTGTTCCGGTTCAGCGCCAAGGGAATCAAGGTGACCGATCCGTTCGCCGTGCTGAGGCCGCCGGGATCCGGCCGTCCAGCAGGCGGAGTAGCCACCCCGTAACGTTGCACGCGTGGCAGAGACGCTTCCGTTGTTCCCCCTGGGTACCGTGCTGTTGCCCGGGGCGTCCCTGCCGTTGCACATCTTCGAACCGCGTTACCGCCAGCTGGTCGTCGACCTGATGACCGGCTCGCTGTTCGGCCGCACCTTCGGCGTCGTGTGCATCAAGGAGGGCTGGGAGGTGGGCGCCGACAACGTCCGCTCCCTGCAGGACATCGGCTGCTCGGCCGACCTCCTCGACGCACGTCCGCTGCCCGAGGGGCGCTTCGACATCGTGACGCGCGGGGTGCGGCGGTTCCGGTTGCTGGACGTGGACACCACCACCGCGCCTTACCTGCTGGCGCACGTCGACTACGTGGACGACGCCCCGGTACCGGAGGCGGCCCAGGAGGTCGTGCCCATCCTGGAACGCGGGGCCCGTGCGGCTCACGAGCGGTACTGCGGGGCGGCATGGCACCAGGAGGACTGGTCCTCCCCCGCCGACGACGTGGACCTCGGCGCGTTGTCGTACCTGCTGGCCGCGGACTGCCTGCTGCCCGTCGACGACCGGCAGCGGCTGCTGGAGGAGAGGTCGCCGGCCCGCCGCTTGCGGCTGGTGCGGCGGATGCTGCACCGGGAGACCGGGATCTTGAGCACCTTGAAGGCCGTTCCGGTGCCGTTGACGGAGTTCGGGCACGTGCCTTCGCCCAACTAGGCGGTTCGGCCGGGAGTTCGCGCCGGGAGTTCGCGCTGGGCGCGGGCGGACCCGAAAGCCCGGCCTCGATGGCCGGCGGCTGAACGCACATCCGACCGCCCGGTCGACCTGCTCGGTGGCGGTCCTGGCTGGAGTGTGCCCCTTCGCGCAGCCGTGCCCATTTCGCATGCTGCCCGTTGAGCAGGCCGTACAGCTCTCGCCTGGCCGCTCCGGAAGACGCGTGCGGTTCCACGCCCACCGCGGCCACCTCCGCATCCTCCGCAGCCCCGTTGAGCCGCATCCCGGAGCACCGCTCAGCCCATCCGTGACCCACCGATCGTCGGATCGTTGAATTGTGGTCTTGTCGGATTGTTCAACAATCCAATACGCTGAGTCCCACATCACATTCGACCACTCCTCCACCACGCTGCGAGGTGTCGCATGAGCACGACCACGACCGAGGACACAGGCCGGTTCGCCTGGTTCCGCAGTCTCGGCCAGAAGGGCAGGCGCGCGTTCATCGGCGCGTTCGGCGGCTATGGGCTGGACTCGTACGACTACTGGGTTCTGCCGTTGAGCCTGGTCGCGATCACCGGCTACTTCGGCCTCACCAAGGCGGAAGCGGGCCTGCTGGGCACGAGCACGCTGCTGATGAGCGCCATCGGCGGCGCGGTGGCGGGCGTCATGGCCGACCGGTTCGGGCGGTCGAGGACGCTGATCATCACCGTCGCGGCGTACGCGTTCTTCACCGTGCTGTGCGGCTTCGCGACGAACTACGAGACGCTGCTGGTCTTCCGGGCGTTGCAGGGCCTCGGTTTCGGTGGCGAGTGGGCGGCCGGGGCGATCCTCGTGGCCGAGTACTGCAAGCCGAAGTACCGCGGGCGCACGGTGGCGTTCATCCAGAGCGCGTGGGCCGTGGGCTGGGGGCTCGCCGTCGTCGTCAACACGCTGGTGGCGAGCTTGGCCGATCCCGCCATCAGCTGGCGGGTCATGTTCTGGACGGGCGCGCTGCCCGCGGTCCTCATCTTCTACGTGCGCCGCAACGTCGACGACGCTCCCGAGGTCAAGGCGCAGCCCAGGGCGCGCGGGACGTTCCCGAAGATCTTCCAGGGGCCGATCCTCAAGACCACGCTGTTCGCGGCGTTGCTCGCAACGGGTGTGCAGGGCGGGTACTACACGCTCGCCCTGTGGTTGCCGGCGTTCCTGCAGACCGGGCGCGGGCTCACGATCATCGGCACGGGCGGGTACCTCGCGTTCCTCATCACCGGTGCGTGGATCGGGTACGTGTGCGGCGGCTACCTGACGGACCACCTGGGGCGCAAGAAGACCTTCACGCTGTTCGCGGTCGCCAGCGCGTTGCTGATCGTGGCGTACACGCAGATCCCCAACGGTGCCAACACGTTGGTCATGTTCCTCGGTTTCCCGCTCGGGTTCTGCATGTCCGCCATCTTCAGCGGGTTCGGCAGCTACCTCAGCGAGCTCTACCCGACGCAGCTGCGCGGCACGGGGCAGGGCTTCACCTACAACCTCGGGCGCGCGTTCGGCGCGGTGTTCCCCGGGCTGGTCGGGTTCATGGCCGACCGGCTGGGCATCGGCGGTGCGATGCTGTTCGGGGCGGCCGCGTACGGGATCGCCGTCGTCGCACTGGTCTGGCTGCCGGAGACGGTCAACAAGGAGCTCGAATGACGACCGCGGGACAGGCGCCGGGACAGGCGCAGGCCAACCTCGTCGCCATCCCCGGGGACTGGGCGTACGACTTCCTCCTCTTCACCCACCGCAACCCCAAGCCGTGCCCGGTGCTCGACGTGCTGGACGCGGGCGAGACGGTCAGCGCGCTCAAGCGGGACGCCGACGTGCGCACGCACGCACCGCGCTACCGGGTCTGGGAGAACGGTGAGCTGACAGCGGAACCGGAGGACGCGACCGGGTTCTGGCGCGACGACCTGGTGACGTTCCTGATCGGCTGCAGCTTCACGTTCGAGACCGCCCTCGTGAACGCGGGGGTGCCGCTGCGGCACGTCGAGCAGGGCAGGAACGTCTCCATGTTCGTCACGGACATCCAGTGCCGGCCCGCCGGGAGGCTGCACGGACCGATGGTCGTGTCGATGCGCTGGATCCCGGAGTCCCTTGTGGACGTGGCGCACAAGGTCACGGCGCTCATGCCTTCGGTGCACGGGGCGCCGGTGGGCGCCGGCGACCCGAAGATGCTCGGGATCTCCGACGTCGGCGTACCGGACTTCGGCGACGCCGTGGAGCACGAACCCGGTGACGTGCCGGTGTTCTGGGCGTGCGGGGTGACCCCGCAGGCGGTGCTGATGAAGTCCAGGCCGCCGTTCGCGATCACGCACGCGCCGGGGCAGATGTTCGTGACGGACATGCCCGACTTCGCCTATCGGGTCGGATAGGCCACCACGAGGGCGGTGCTTCAGCCGAGGCGCCGCCCCAGGTCGTCCAGGCCGTTCCACGCCGCGCAGCAGCCGTAGGCGAGAGCCGCGCCCAGCGGCCACGCGAGGATTCCCCACCACGTCTCCAGGGCCGGAGCCACGAGCAGGGTGTCGTTCGCCTTGATCGTCGACGGCATCGGGTAGCGGCCGGCGGCCAGCGAGCCGCCCAGGTACTGCGCGAACCAGGCCGCGCCGAACGAGCCCGCGGTCATGCCGAGCATCGCCACGGGACCGCGCCGCTGCCGCAGCAGCCACACCGAGATGCCGGTGACCACGCCCGCGCCGAGACCGATCAGCACGAACACCATCAGCGCGTCGAGCCGGTGGTAGCTCTCCACGCCGATCGGGTAGAACTTGCCGTCCTGCGCCGAGACGATCTTGAGCTGCGCCGGGGCGAGCCACGACCACAGGCAGGCCGCGGGCAGCCCGGCCGCGAACGTCGTCAGCGCGACCACCAGGCCCGGCAGCAGGTCCCGCTTCACCACCACCTTCGGCCGTGGCCGGAGGTAGTAGTGGTAGACGTACGGCGGCTCCGGCACGGGTTCGGTGCTCACCGGCGCTGCGTTCTCGTCCATTCGCGAGAGGTTACTACCGAGCGGACCCGGTCTCCCCGTGGCGGCTGCAGCGCGCCGTCCAGCCGTCCGGGGTCACCTGGACGACCATGCGGCGCGCACACTCCCCGCAGTACCTGGGCGGATCGATCATCGACAACCGCTGACGGCAGAACGCGTGGTCGCCGTCGGCTTCCTCTTTGCCGCAGAAGGAGCAGTACACGGTAGTGATCATCACAGGGTCTGGCTCAGCGCCTTGATGGGCATCGACAGCTCCTCGAGCATGTCGAGGTCCTGCTGCGCCGGGCGGCCGAGGTTCGTCAGGTAGTTGCCGACGATGATCGCGTTGATGCCGCCGAGCATGCCCTGCTTCGCGCCCAGGTCGCCGAACGTGAGCTCACGGCCGCCCGCGAACCGCAGGATCGTGCGCGGCAGGGCGAGGCGGAACGCGCCGACCGTGCGCAGCGCCTCGGCGCCCTCCACGACCGGGTAGTTCTCGTACGGCGTGCCGGGGTTCGGGATGAGGAAGTTCAGCGGGACCTCGTCGGGCTCCAGCTCGGCGAGCTGCACGGCGAACTCCGCGCGCTGCGCCAGGGTCTCCCCCATGCCGATGATGCCGCCGCAGCAGACCTCCATGCCGGCGTCGCGGATCATCCGCAACGTGTCCCAGCGCTCCTCCCAGGAGTGCGTGGTGACGACGTTCGGGAAGTGCGAGCGGGCCGTCTCGAGGTTGTGGTTGTAGCGGTGCACGCCCATCGCCACGAGCTCGTCGACCTGCTCCTGGGTGAGCATGCCGAGCGAGCAGGCGATCTGGATGTCGTTGCCGTCGGCGCGGATGGCCTTGATGCCGTCGCGCACCTGCGAGAGCAGCCGCTTGTCCGGGCCGCGCACGGCCGCGACGATGCAGAACTCGGTCGCGCCGGTGTCGCGGGTCTGCCGCGCCGCGCGGACCAGGCCCGGGATGTCGAGCCACGCCGAGCGCACGGGCGAGGGGAACTGGCCGGACTGCGAGCAGAAGTGGCAGTCCTCGGGGCAGCCGCCGGTCTTGAGCGAGACGATGCCCTCGACCTCGACCTCGGGGCCGCACCAGCGCTCGCGGACCTCGTGCGCCAGTGCCAGCAGCTCGGGGATCCGGTCGTCGGGGAGCTCGAGCACCTTCAGCACCTGGGCCTCGGTGAGCCCGACGCCTCGTTCGAGCACCTGCTCACGAGCCTCGTCGAGCACGTCGATCTGTTCCGGTGCTGCGGTCACGGTCTCTCCTCCTCACTGTGGCCTGGCGTGCACTATGCCGCACTGGATCCTTCATCGTGGAGCGACGTAGGTCACTGGACCGCGAATTGAGCCGCGAACGTCTCCGGGTCGAACTCGCCCCCGAACCAGGGTGAGAACGCTCTCCTGGCCACCCGCAGGAAGTCCACGGAGCCGAGCTTCGTCACACCTTGCGGCAGCGCGCCGAGCAACGGGGCACCCGCCGCCTCGGGCAGGTCGGCCAGGTTCGTGAGGGACGCGAGGTCGGGGTTCGACGGCCAGCTGCCGACGACCACGCCGATCGACTCCAGCCCGCGCCGCTGCAGTGCCTCCGCCGTCAGCGCCGTCGCGTTCAGGGTCCCGAGCCCGGCCTGGGCCACGATCAGGACGGGCGCGTTCACGGCCCACGCGATGTCGGCCAGGGTCGACCCGGCCTCGTCGAACCGCACCAGCACCCCGCCGGCACCCTCGACCAGCACCAGGTCGTGGGTCTCGTCGAGCTTCGTCACCTCGGCGGCGACCTCCTGGGGGCGCAGGGTGGCCATGCCCGCGCGTCTGGCCGCGGTGGCCGGCGCCAGCGGGTCGGGGTACCTGACCAGCTCACGCGTCGTCACGTCGCCCGCCAGCCGCGCCACCTCCGCCACGTCGCCGGGCTCGCCGGGCAGCAGACCGGTCTGCGCGGGCTTGAGCACCGCGACCCGTCTTCCCTCTGCCCTGGCCAGCGCCGCGATGCCCGCGGTGACGGCGGTCTTGCCGACCTCGGTCCCGGTTCCGGTGATCACCAGCACGCTCACGAACCATCACCTTAGGACGTCACCTACCGTGAAGGCATGACTGAGCAACCGATCGTGATGTACGGCGCCGAGTGGTGTGGTGACTGCCGCCGGGCCAAGTCCTGGCTGACCCGCAACAACGTGCCGTTCACCTACGTCGACGTCGCGAACGACGACGCGGCGCGTGATCGGGCCGTCGAGCTCTCCGGACGTCAGAACATCCCCGTCCTGGTGCTGCCGGGCGGGGACGTCCTGGTCGAGCCGACCGACACGCAGCTCGCGGCCGCGATCGGCGTCCAGCCCTCGTCGTAGAGGCGCACGGGGGCGTCGTCGTGGCTCTCAGCTCTTGCCGTGCACACCGATCGGCGCGCCCTCGTGAACGCTCCACACGCCGAGGACACCCTTGGTCGCCTTGCTCGTGAGGAACAGGTCGCCCTGGTGGTGGATGACCTCCCACCGCTGCTCCACGCGGCCGGCGCAGTCCCACATCTGGAGCCTGCCGCCCTCGACGCCGAGCTCCTCCGGGGCGACCTCGAGGCACTTGCCGTTGGCCTGGTTGACGATGTACGCGCCGGCGCCGATCTCGGGGAGGTGGTCGTAGCGCCACTGCTGCTCGTCACCGGCGAGGCCGCACGTCCACATCTGCACCTTGCCGCCGTCGCGGTCGATCTCCTCCAGCGCCGCGTCGAGGCACCTGCCCGTCCCGGGGAGGCTGATCGTGCCGCCGCGGCCCGAGCCGTGGAGCTTGGGGAACGTGACGGGCTCGGCGGACGCCCGCGCCGGCACGACGAGAACCGCGGCGAGCAGGACGACCGCGCCCAGGGCGGCCGGGAGTTTCCCCATGAGGTGTCACGTTAGCGGGCGGCGGCCACCACGGCGGCAGCGATCTGGGCCACGTCGTCGTCCGTGCTGACGAACGGCGGCATCGTGTAGACGAGGTCGCGGAACGGCCGCAGCCACACCCCGGCGTCCACGGCGGCCTGTGTGGCGCGTGCCATGTCCACCGGCTCATTCAGTTGCACGACGCCGATAGCGCCCAACACGCGCACGTCCCGAACGCCGGGCAAGGCGCGCGCGGGCGCGAGCCCCTCGGACAGCCCGGCCGAGATGCGAGCGACCTCTCTCCTCCAGTTCTGGGACAGCAGCAGGTCGATCGACGCCAGCGACACCGCCGACGCGAGCGGGTTGCCCATGAACGTCGGCCCGTGCGCGAGCACCGGCACCTCGCCCTTGCTGATCCCGTCCGCCACCCGTGACGTGCAGAGGGTGGCGGCCATCGTGAGGTAGCCGCCCGTCAGCGACTTGCCGAGGCACATCACGTCCGGGCTGACGTTCGCGTGGTCGGCGGCGAAGAGTTCGCCGGTGCGGCCGAAGCCCGTGGCGATCTCGTCGAACACGAGAAGCACGTCGTGTGTGTACGCGAGCTCTCGCAGCACGTGCAGATATCGCGGGTCGTGGAACCGCATGCCACCGGCACCCTGCACGACGGGCTCGACGATGATCGCGGCCAGCTCGTCGGCGTGCTGCTCGACGAGGTCCGCGAGGTGCTGGACGTAGGCGGTGTCCATTTCGGCCGGCGGCGCGTCCGCGAACACCTGGACCGGCAGGATTCCGCGCCAGAGCGAATGCATTCCGCCGTCGGGGTCGCACACGGACATCGGGTTGAACGTGTCCCCGTGGTACCCGCCGCGCCACGTCATCAGGCGGCGCTTCTCCGGCCGCTTGCGCGACCGCCAGTACTGCAGGCACATCTTGACCGCGACCTCGACCGACACCGAGCCCGAGTCGGCGAGGAAGACGTGCTGCAACGGCTCGGGGGTGATCTCGACGAGCTTCGCGCTCAGCCGGATGGCGGGCTCGTGCGTGAGCCCGCCGAACATCACGTGGCTCATCCGGCCGAGCTGCTCGGTGACGGCCGCGTCGAGCACCGGGTGCCGGTAGCCGTGGATGGCCGCCCACCACGACGACATGCCGTCGACCAGCTCCCGGCCGTCCGCGAGGGTGAGCCGGACACCCGAGGCCTCCGAGACGAGCAGCGGTTCCCGGGTGCCCGGCATCGGGCCGTACGGGTGCCAGACGTGCGCCTGGTCGAGCTTCAGCAGGTCGTCCACCCGCTGCACACTAGGCGAGGCGTACCGGCAGGGTGTGCAGGCCGCGGATCAGCGTGCTGTCCCGCCACACCAGCGTCTCCGGCTCCGCCGCAAGCGCCAGGTTCGGGAACCGCTCCAGCAGCTGCGTCAGCGCCACGTCGAACTCCAGCCGGGCCAGCGGTGCGCCCAGGCAGAAGTGGATGCCGTGGCCGAAGGCGACGTGCCCCTGCGCGGACCGCGTCACGTCGAGCCGGTCGGGGTTCTCGTAGCGCTCGGGGTCCCGGTTCGCGGCGATCAGCGACACCATCAGGATCTCGCCCGCGGGCACGGTCACGCCGCCCAGTTCGAGGGGCTCCCTGGTGTAGCGGAAGGTCGCGACGTTGACCGGGCCCTCCAGCCGCAGGAACTCCTCGGTGCTCGCCGGGATCAGCTCCGGGCGGTCCTTGAGCACCTGCAACTGGTCGGGGTTGCGCAGCAACGAGAGCACGGCGTTGCCGATGAGGTTCACCGTCGTCTCGTGGCCCGCCACGAGCAGCAGGAACGCCATCGAGATCAGCTCTTCGGTGTTCAGCCGGTCGCCGGAGTCGTCGGCGTGCACCAGGGCGGAGAAGAACGTGTCGTCCGGCTCGGCGTCGGCGATCGCGGTGACGTGCTGGAACAGGAAGCCGGCCATCGCGTCCGCGGCGGCCTGGATCTGCTCGGGCGTGCCGAACGTCAGCAGCTGGTTCGACCACTCGCGGAAGTCGTCGCGGTTGTCGATCGGGATGCCGAGCAGCTCGCAGATCACCGTGATGGGCAGCGGGAACGCGAACGCCTCCAGCAGGTCGACCTCGTCGCCGTCGTTCAGCTCCGCGATCAGCTCGGCCGCGATCTCCTGCACGCGCGGGCGCATCAGCTCGATGCGGCGGGCGGTGAACGCCTTGGTCACGAGCTTGCGCAGCCGCGTGTGGCCGGGCGGGTCCATGTTGAGCATGTGCACCGAGAGCGAGCGGTCGATCTCGCGGTGCTGCTCGCCTTCGGAGGAGTGCACCGCCATGAGGTGACCACCCTCCATGATGTTCTTGCTGACCTCCGTGGCGGTGAGGGCGATCTTCGCCTCGTCGTACCGAGTCACGAGCCAGACCTTGAGCCCGCGCGGCATGCGGACTTCCCGCACGGGGCCCTCGGCACGCAGCAGGTCGTGCGCTGCGTGCGGGTTCTGGACGTAGTCGTCGGGCAACTGGGTGAGTGTGGTCACCTCACCCAGTTAACCCCGTTCACTGAAGCCTCGCCACTACCGCTGGATGGTGATCCCGCGGATCGTCTTCAGATCGCCGAAGAGCGACGGCGTCGTGTTGACGCGGTAGTTGTCCACCACCAGCACCTCCTTCGACTTGTCGCGCTTCTGCACCTCCAGGTGCACGGCGACCTGGCCCGCGTGGGACTTGAGCGTGATCTTCAGTTCCTCGATCAGCTCCGGCGTCAGCATCTTGGTCTGCAGCCCGAGGACGAGCGGCGGCTCCGCGTCCGGGTTCATCTCCGCGTCGCTGATGTCGAGCGGGACGACACCGTCGCCGAAGATCGCCATCTTGTCCTCGCGCCAGTTCACCCGGCCCTTCACGCACACCGCGGAGTCGAGCTCCAGGTCGTCGCGCAGCACCTCGTAGGCCTTCGGGAAGAACAGCACCTCGATGGAGGCGTCCAGGTCCTCGATCACCGTGATCGCCCACGGCAGGCCGTTCTTGTTCACCCGGCGCTCGATCGACGAGATCATGCCCGAGACGATCAGCTCGCCTTCCTTGGGCGGGTCGTCGAGCACGACGGCGATCGGCCTCGGTGCGAACTTGCGCAGGATCCGCTCCGCGCCGTCGAGCGGATGCGAGGAGACGTACAGGCCGAGCATCTCCTTCTCGAGGCTCAGCATCTGCTTGCGCGGGTACTCCTCGGCGCCGAACTTGAGGTGCGCGAGCGGCGAGCTGCTGTCGTCCTGGTCGTCGGCGCTGTCGCCGCCGAACAGGTCGAACTGGCCCTCGGCCTCCTTGCGCTTGATCGGGACGACGGCGTCGACCGCGTCCTCGTGCACCTGGATCAGCGCGAGGCGCGGGTGGCCGAACGAGTCGAACGCGCCCGCCTTGATCAGCGACTCGATCACGCGCTTGTTGCAGGCGACGAGCTCGGACTTGTCCATGAAGTCCGTGAAGGACGTGTAGGCGCCCTTCTCCTTGCGGGACTTGATGATCGACTCGACGACGTTCGCGCCGACGTTGCGGATCGCGCCCAGGCCGAAGCGGATGTCCGTGCCGACCGCGCTGAACCGCAGCGCCGACTCGTTGACGTCCGGCGGGAGCACCTTGATGCCCAGCCGGCGGCACTCCGCGAGGTAGACCGCGGACTTGTCCTTGTTGTCACCGACCGACGTGAGCAGGGCGGCCATGTACTCGGCGCGGAAGTTCGCCTTGAGGTACGCGGTCCAGTAGGAGATCAGGCCGTACGCGGCGGCGTGCGACTTGTTGAACGCGTAGCCGGCGAACGGGAGGATCGTGTCCCACAGCGCCTGGATCGCCTCGTCGGAGAACCCGCGCGGGTCGGCCCGCATACCCGCCTGGAAGCCCTCGAACTCCTTGGCGAGGACCTCGGCCTTCTTCTTGCCCATCGCCTTGCGGAGCACGTCCGCGCGCCCCATGGAGTAGCCCGCGACCTCCTGGGCGATGAACATGATCTGCTCTTGGTAGACGATCAGGCCGTGCGTCTCGCCGAGGATCTCCTTGAGCGGCTCGGCCAGCTGCGGGTGGATCGGCTTGACCTCTTGGCGGCCGTTCTTGCGGTCCGCGTAGTCGTTGTGCGCGTTCACACCCATCGGGCCGGGGCGGTACAGCGCGCCGACCGCGACGATGTCCTCGAACGACGTCGGCTGCATGCGGCGCAGCAGGTCGCGCATGGGGCCACCGTCCAGCTGGAACACGCCGAGCGTGTCACCGCGGCCGAGCAGCGCGTACGTCTCCGGGTCGTCCATCGGGAGCGTGTCGAAGTCCGGGACGGCGTCCTTGCCCCGGTTCATCTCGATGTTCTCGATGGCGTCGCCCATGACCGTCAGGTTGCGCAGCCCGAGGAAGTCCATCTTCAGCAGGCCGATGTTCTCGCACGACGGGTAGTCCCAGCCGGTGATGAACGAGCCGTCGTCGCGGTACCAGAGCGGGATCGAGTCGGACAGCGGGTCCTTCGACATGATGACCGCGCACGCGTGCACGCCGGCGTTGCGGATCAGGCCCTCGAGACCGAGCGCGGTGTCGAAGATCTCCTTCACCTGCGAGTCGGTCTCGAGCAGCGAGCGGACCTCGGCGGCCTCGTTGTAGCGCGGGTGGCTCTTGTTGATGATGCCGTTGAGCGGGATGTCCTTCGCCATGATCGGCGGCGGCAGCGCCTTGGAGATCTTGTCGGCGATCGCGAAGCCCGGCTGGCCGTGGTGGACGCGCGCGGAGTCCTTCAGCGCGGCCTTGGTCTTGATGGTGCCGAACGTGATGACCTGGGCGACCTTGTCGGCACCGTACTTCTCGCTCGCGTACCGGATCATCTCGCCCCGGCGGCGGTCGTCGAAGTCGATGTCGATGTCGGGCATGGCGGTGCGCTCGGGGTTCAGGAACCGCTCGAACAGCAGACCGTGCGGGATCGGGTCGATGTTCGTGATGCCCATCGCCCACGACACGGCGGCGCCCGCCGCGGAGCCGCGGCCGGGACCGACGCGGATGCCGACGCTGCGGGCGTAGTTGATCAGGTCGGCGACGATGAGGAAGTACGCCGGGAAGCCCTTGTCGATGATGACCTTGGCCTCGTAGTCGCAGCGCTCGATGTACTCCTGGGGCACCTCGGAGCCGCGGAAGCGCCACTCGAGCCCGCGCCGGATCTCCTTGCGGAACCAGGACGCCTGGTCCTCGCCCTCGGGGACCTCGAAGTTCGGGATCCGGTCCTTGATGCTCCAGATGTCCTCGTACGACTCGACCATCTCCGCGACGAGCAGCGTGTTGTCGCACGCCTCCGGCAGGTCCTTCCAGATCTGCCGCATCTCCTCGGACGACTTCAGGTAGTAACCGTCGCCGTCGAACTTGAACCGGTTCGGGTCCGTCAGCATCTTGCCGGACTGCACGCAGAGCAACGCGGAGTGCGTGTCCGCCTGGTCCTTGGTGACGTAGTGGCTGTCGTTGGTGGCGAGCGGCGGGATGCCGAGCTTCTTGCTGATCTCCAGCAGGCCGTCGCGGACGCGGCGCTCGATGTCGAGGCCGTGGTCCATCAGCTCCAGGAAGAAGTTCTCCTTGCCGAAGATGTCCTGGTAGTCCGCCGCGGCCTTGAGCGCCTCGTCGACGTGGCCGAGCCGCAGCCTGGTCTGGACCTCGCCGGACGGGCAGCCGGTCGTCGCGATGATGCCGTCGGAGTGCTCCGCGACGAGCTCGCGGTCCATGCGGGGCTTGTAGTAGTAGCCCGTCTTGCTCGCCTCGGTGTGCAGCCGGAAGAGGTTCCGCAGGCCGTCCGCGTTGCGGGCCCACATCGTCATGTGCGTGTAGGCACCCGCACCGGAGATGTCGTCGCCGCGCTGGCCCGGGTCGCCCCAGAAGACCGGCTTCTTGTGCAGGCGGTTGTGCGGCGCGAGGTAGGCCTCGATGCCGATGATCGGCTTGATGCCGGTCTTCGTCGCCGTTTGGTAGAACTCGTCGGACCCGTACATGTTGCCGTGGTCGCTCATGCCGACCGCCGTCATGCCGAGACGCCCGGCCTCCTCGAACAGCGGGGCCACCTTGGCCGCGCCGTCGAGCATCGAGTACTCGGTGTGCACGTGCAGGTGCACAAACGAGTCTGCCACCGGCAACCCCCTTGTGTAGCAAGCGTTTTAGCGCGAATGAGGGACGAACACGTCCGGGCGCCCGCCAACACTACAGGCACCGCTCGCGGCAGCCCCGGATTGGCCTCCGCGATTCGCGAACGCCCCGGCGACACGCCGTGGCGAAGGCCACCGGCCCCGGACGATCTCGATCAGGTACGCGGTGGCACACGCCTCCGCAGCGGCGGGTAGCGTTCTTTTCGTGGTGGTCCCCGATCCCGTAGACGCTCGCCTGCTCGCCGTTCTCGCCGAGTCGGGTCGTGCCGCCGTGCACGAGATCGCCCAGCGCCTCGGCATGGACCCGCGCGAGGCGGCCATGCGGTTGATCACCCTGTCGGGCAGCGGCCTGCCCCTGCTCGTGGGCGTGGAGTGCGACCCGAACGGCGTCCGCCGGGCGCTCGCGAACGCCGCCGCCTACGGCAACTACACGGGCGGCCCGCCGTCCGGGCCGTACGCGGTGCACCAGAGCGGCCCCCACCAGGTCCAGCAGTACGGCCCGCAGGGGCCGGTGAGCCAGCCGTTCCCGGCTCAGCAGCCGCCGCAGTCGACCTGGGGCCCTCCCCAGTCGGCGGGCTGGGTGCGCGCCGACCAGCCGCAGCCCAGGTCCGTCTCGCGGACCGGCAAGATCGGCACGGCGCTGGAGGCGGACAGCCTGGAGGGCGCCCGCCTGTCGATCCAGCTGGTCGAGGTCGTCGACCCGGCCGACTTCCTCTTCACGGCGGCCGGCTACAAGCTCGCCGACGGGGAGCGGTCCGTGGTCGTGCACACCGAGGTGACGAACACCTCGCAGGTGCCGTACACCTCGCTGCCGGACATGTACCTCGTGCTGGTGACGAAGACCGGCGAGACCGTCACGAAGGCCCCCGTCTCGCTGTCCTCCCGCCCGGCGCACAAGCTCGGCGTGCAGCCCGGCGAGACCGCGGGCGGGCACAGCGTCTTCGTGCTGCCGGACGCGACCGAGATCATCCAGGTCCGCTGGAGCGTCCGCCCCGAGGTCGACGTGAACACCCTGGTCTGGACCGTCGACGACTAACCCAGGACGTCCAGCGCCTCGGCGTGCACGCCCGGCGCCGCCGCCAGGTACCCGGTGCTGGTCAGCGTCCACGGCCCGCCGTCGAGATCGGTGACGACACCGCCCGCTTCCCGCACGAGCAGCACACCCGCCGCGTGCGCGCGCACGTTGTCGTACTGCCAGTGCACGTCCATCCGTCCGGCGGCCACCTGGGCGAGCTGGTGCGTGACCGGCACGGAGATCCGGACGTAGAGGGCTTTCTTCGCCATCGCCGCGTACGACGCGCCCACCCGGTCGGCCATCTCCGGCCCCTGTCCCGGCTGCGCCTGCCCGGTGCCGGCCAGCGCGCCGTCCAGGGACGTCTTCTCCGACACCCGCAGCCGGACGCCGTTCAGGAAGGCGCCCTCCCCCTCGACCGCCGTGCAGGTCTCGTCGGACAACGGGAAGTGCAGGACCGCGAGCACCGGGCGGCCGTCGCGGACCAGGCTGACGCCGATGTTCCAGTCGGTCATGCCCTGGACCGCGTTCATGTTGCCGCCGACCGGGTCGACGAGCCACCACTCGCCCGGTCCGAGCTCCCCCGAGCCGTGTTCGTCGTCGAGCCAGCGGGCTTGCGGGCGGATCTCCGCGAGCGCGGGCTTCAAGACGTCGACGACGGCGGCGTCGTTGGCGCGGACAGCCGCGACGAGCTCCTCGAGAGAGGACGTGCGCGACTCGGTCGAGTAGCGCTTCAACATCCGCGCCCCGGCTGTGCGGACGGCGGCGGTGGTGGCGGCGAGCATGGTTTCCTCCAAGATTGTCTGTCATGCAAGCGGATCTGAACCTGCTGACCGTGCTGGACGCCCTGCTCGAAGAGGGCAGCGTGATGGGGGCGGCGCAGCGGCTGCACCTGTCGTCGCCGGCGGTCAGCCGCACGCTCGGCCGGATCAGGAAGGTGACGGGCGACGACATCCTGGTGCGGACGGGGCACACGATGACGCCGACGCCCTACGCGCTGGCGATCGCCGACGAGGTGCACCGGCTGGTGCGGCAGGCCAACGCCGTGCTGGCGCCGAGCCGTGAGCTGGACCTGGCCGCGTTGGACCGCACGTTCACCGTCCAGTGCCACGACGCCCTGGCCTCGTCGGTGGTGCCGGCACTGGTCGGCAGGATCGCGCAGCAGGCTCCCGGCGTGCGGCTGCGGGTGCTCGCCGAGCACTCCGCCGACACCGGCGACCTGCGGCACGGCCGGGTCGACCTGGAGCTCGGCGGTGGTGCTCCCGACCTCCCCGAGTTCCGCTCGGAGACGCTCGGCACCGACCCGCTCGCGGTCGTCGCGCGGTCCGGCCACCCGTGCACCGAACTGGACCTGCGCTCCTACGCCGAGCACCCGCACGTGCTGGTCTCCCGGCGGGGACGGCTCACCGCGCCGATCGACGACCTGCTGGCCGCGCAGGGCCTGCGGCGGCGGGTGATCGCGACCGTGGCCACCGTGCACTCCGCCCTGCAGATCGCGGCCGCGAGCGACGCGCTGGTCACCACCACGGCGATCCTCTGCCGCCCGCTGGTCGAGGCGTTCGGGCTGGTCACCCACCCGTTGCCGGCCGAGTCGCCGGAGGCGCCGGTCAACTGCAACTGGCACCAGCGCTACGACTCCGACCTCGCCCACGCCTGGCTGCGCGACCAGGTGCGGACGACCGTCCAGGACGTCCTAGGCCGCTAGCGGCAACGCGACCGCGCCGGCGAACCGCGGCTGCTCGGCCTCGTCGAGCATGGCCGCCGCGACGGTGCCGCGGCTGATCTTGACGCCCAGGTCGAACGGCGGCGCGGCGTCGAGACCGACCGTGCGGCCGGGACCGGACGGTTCGTCGCTCAGCACGCCGGCGTGGAAGACGGTGCCGCCGGCGGCGAGCACGGCGTTGTCGGCCGCGACCTTGTCGGGGATGCGGTCGCCGAAGAACTTCCACAGCACCTCGGCCCCCGGACCCGCCGCGTCGGCGGACGGACCCGTTCCGTAGGCGCCGAGCCAGACGATCCGGCGCGGTCCGGCGGCGATCACGGCGCGGGCGCCGTCATGCAGCACGCCGGGCACGTCGGCGCCGAGGCCGGACACCACGACGGAGTCGGGGAAGACGACCGCGGCGATGCTCGCGGGGTCCGTCACGTCGCCCGCCACCTTGCGGAGGTTCTCGTGGTCGAGGCTGATCCGCCGCGGGTCGCGGGCGACGGCCGTGACGGTGTGGCCGCGGTCGAGGGCCTGCCGGGCCAGCGCGAGACCGGTCCGTCCGGAGGCGGCGAGAACGATGAGGTTCATGCCGAGAACGCTAGGGAGCACACCGGTTGACATCAAGTGCAACGTCGTCAACAGGTGATTTACCCAGAAGCAATCAGCCCTCGTCGCGCAGCTTCTCCAACGACGCGGCCAGGTCGTCCGGGTAGTCCGAGGTGTAGGTGACCCACTCGCCGGTGCCGGGGTGGTGGAACCCGAGCTGGCGCGCGTGCAGCCACTGCCGCGACACCCCGAGGCGTTTGGCGAGCGTCGGGTCGGCGCCGTACGTCAGGTCGCCGACGCACGGGTGGTGCAGCGCCGAGAAGTGCACGCGGATCTGGTGGGTGCGGCCGGTCTCCAGGTGCACCTCGACGAACGACGCCGCGCGGAACGCCTCGATCACCTCGTAGTGCGTGATGGAGGGCTTGCCGGAGTTCATCACGGCGAACTTGTAGTCGTGCTTCGGGTGGCGGTCGATCGGGGCGTCGATGGTGCCCTTGATCGGGTCCGGGTGGCCCTGCACGATCGCGTGGTAGACCTTGTCGACGGTCCGCTCCTTGAAGGCGTGCTTCAGCGCGGAGTAGGCCGACTCGGACTTCGCGACGACCATGACACCGGTCGTGCCGACGTCGAGCCGGTGCACGACGCCCTGGCGCTCGGCGGCACCGGACGTGGCGACGCGGTGGCCCGCGGCGGCGAGCCCACCCACCACGGTCGGCCCGGTCCAGCCCGGCGACGGGTGCACGGCGACACCGACGGGCTTGTCGACGACGATGATGTCGTCGTCCTCGTGGATGATCTCCAGGCCCTCGACGGGGATCGCCTGCACGGTGATCGGCTGCGGCGGCGCCGGCAGCGTGATCTCGAGCATCGCCCCGGCCGTCAGCCGGTCGGACTTGCCGACGACGCGGCCGTTGACCAGCACCTCGTCCGCGTCGGCGATGGCAGCGACGACCGTGCGCGAGAGGCCCAGGAGCTTCGCGAGGCCGGCGTCCACGCGCATGCCGTCCAGACCGTCGGGAATCGGCAGCGTTCGGTATCCGCTCAAGCGGGGTCCTCGACCTTCTTCTCCTTGTGAACCGTCCCGTCGTAGTCGTGCTGCAGGAGCGCCAGCACGATGATCGCGGCGCCACCGCCGACGATCGCCATGTCGGCGACGTTGAACACCGGCCACACACGGCCGAACGGGTCGAAAAGCGACAGGAAGTCCACCACGTGGCCGCGCATCGGCCCCGGCTCGCGGAACAGGCGGTCGGCGAGGTTGCCGACGGCACCGCCCAGCACCAGGCCCAGGCCGACGGCCCAGCCCTGCGAGCGGAGGTTGCGCGAGATCCAGAGGATGAACCCGACGACGCCCAGCGCGATCAGCGCCAGGATCCACGTCCAGCCCTCGGCGAGACCGAAGGCGGCACCGGGGTTGCGGACGAACGTCAGGTAGAGCGCGCCCCCGAAGATCTTGATCGGGTCGGCACCCTCGAGGAACGCCACGGACAGGACCTTGGTGAGCACGTCCAGGGCCAGCACGCCGGTCGCCAGCACCGCGAGGAGCGTGGTCTTCGGCTCCGGCAGCGAGCCGGCGATCGAGAAGCCCTCCTCGTCGTCCTCCACCTCCGCGGGGGACTCGGCGGGTTCCTCGGCCGCGATCGCGGCCGCCTCAGCCGTTCCGGGCTCGCTGACCAGCACCTCGGCAGGCGGTTCAGCGGCCTTCCCGGAGACCTTCTCCGCGGCCTTGGACTCGTCACTCACCAGGTCATTGTCCACTACCGGGACTACGCGAGGAACGGCGGCAGGGTTCGGCCGTCGTCCTCGGGCACCCAGCGGCCGTCGAGCCGGGTGTAGGTCCACTTCGGACCTTCGGTGACGAGCGTGCGCAGCGCCGCCACCAAACGGTCGACGTGCTCGGCCGTCGTGCCGAGGCCGATCGACGCGCGCACGGCACGCTGTTCGTGCGATCCGGCCTTCTTGACCAGGCGGCTCACGATCACGTGCGCGCAGAACGCGCCGTCGCGGACACCGATGCCGTACTCGGCGGACAGCGCCGCCGCGAGGAAGCCCGCGTCGAAGCCGTTGATCGTGAAGCTCACGACGCCGACCTTGTCGGCGTCGGTCAGGATCGACAGCTCGCGGAAGCCGGGAACCGTGCGCAGGCCGTCCCGCAGGCGCGTCAGCAGTTCCTGCTCGTGCGCGACCGTCTGCTCCCAGTGCCGCGACAGGATCTCGCAGGCCGCCGCGAGGGCGTGCACGCCGACGACGTTCGGGCTGCCGGCCTCGTGCCGCTCGGGCACGGCGGACCACGCGACGCCCAGGCGGTCGCCGTGGTCGGTGACCTTCGAGGTCGCGCCGCCGCCGACGAGGTACGGCTGGGCCTGCTGCAACCAGTCGGCACGGCCGACCAGCACGCCGGCGCCGAACGGCGCGTAGATCTTGTGCCCGGAGAAGGCCACGTAGTCGACGCCCAGCTCACGGGCGTTGATCGGGCGGTGCGGGGCGAGCTGCGCGGCGTCGAGCGCGATGCGCGCGCCGTGGTGGCGGGCGACCTTCGCGAGCTCGGCGACCGGCCACAGCTCCCCCGTGACGTTGGACGCCCCGGTGACGATCACGAGCCGAGGGCCGACCGGGGCGGCGGCGAGAGCCCGGTCCAGCGCCACCACCGCGGCGCCGGACGAAGACGGAGCGGGAACGCGCTGGACGTTCGGCCCGCGCCACGGCAGCAGCGCCGCGTGGTGCTCGCTGTCGAACAGGACGACCGCGGTGTTGCGGGGAACGCTGCGCGCCAACAGGTTCAGCGAGTCGGTGGTGTTGCGGGTGAAGACGACGGCGTCGGAGGGGTGCGCGCCGGCGAACCTGCGGACGCGGTCGCGCGCCTGCTCGTAGACGCGGGTCGAGACCTGGGAGGCGAACCCGGCGCCGCGGTGCACGCTGGCGTACCAGGGCAGCAGCTCGTCGACGGCGTCGCGCACCTCCTGCAGGCAGGGCGCCGACGCCGCGTGGTCGAGGTTGGCGTAGGTGACGCGCTCTCCGGTCACCAGGGGAACCCTCAGGTCGGCGCCGACGACGGCCGGGACGGAAGTGGTGGTTCCAGGGGTGATCGCGAGCGTCATCGAGCTGCCTCCGAGGCCAGGGGCCCCGTGTCGCGAAGGCCCGCGCTTGACCGGCGCCCCACGCGCCGGACCAGGTCCTCACCAAGGGCACCCCACCGCGGTTGGAGGGTTGCCGGCCAGCAAGCTTGGGCTTGACGCTGGCTCTCATGACCTGCCGACGACGTTAGCGGAGGGTGACGCGCTCGTCGACACCCGATTCACATGCTGGGAAGGCTCGCAAACCGATCATTCGCCGGTCTCGCCCTTCCAGCGCGCGTAGCGACCGGCCCTGTCGACGGCTCGAACGCGCCGTTCAGCGGTTTCGCGCGCCTCCTCCGTCGTCACGATGAGCAACTGGTCCTCGGTCTGCAGCCGGGTCGTCGGTTGCGGGGTGAAACTCTTCCCGGCGCGCACCACGAGGCTCACCGTGGCGCCGCTGGGCAGCCTCAGCTCCGACATGTAGACGCCGTGCAGCTTCGACCCGCGCTGGATGTGCACCTGCAGCAGCTCGGCGCCGAGCTCGTCGAGCGGCGAGGAGTCGACCTGGACCTCCAGCGCCTCCCCCGTCTTCACCAGCCCCAGACGGCGCGCGAGGAACGGCAGCGTCGTGCCCTGCACGATCGTCAGGACGATGACCAGCAGGAACACCACGTCGACCAGTTGCCGCGCGCCCTCGACCCCCTGGATCAGCGGGATCAGCGCGAACACGATCGGCACCGCGCCGCGCAGGCCGGACCACGAGAGGAACGCCTGCTCACGCCACGGCACCTTGAACGGCAGCGAGGCCAGCACCACCGACAACGGCCGGGCGACGAACGTCAGCACCACGCCCGCGACCAGCGCGGGGAACAGCACGTCGAGCAGCCGTGACGGCGAGGCGTAGAGGCCGAGCAGGACGAAGAGCCCGATCTGGGCCAGCCAGCCGAGACCTTCGGCGAACGAGAGCGTGTCGGCGCGGTGCGGCAGGCGGGCGTTGCCGAGCACCAGCGCCGCGACGTAGGTGGCGAGGAACCCGGAGGCGTGCGCGAGATCGCCGGCCGTGTAGGCCATCACGCACACGGCCACGGTGGCGAGCGGGTAGAGACCGGTCGAGGGCAGCGCCGCGCGTCTCAGCCCCGCGGCGCCGAAGACGCCCAGCAAGATGCCGATCAACGCTCCCGCGCCCAGTTCGTAGAGCACCAGCAGCGGCGCGGTCCACGAGATCCGGTCCGCGGACGCCAGCAGCACGACGGCGATGTAGACAGGCGCGTCGTTGAGACCGGACTCCAGTTCGAGCGCACCGGTGAGCCGCGCCCCGACACCCAACGACCGCAGGACGCTGAACACGGCCGCAGCGTCGGTGGACGACAGCACCGCTCCCCAGAGCAACGCGATCCGCCAGTCGAGGCCGAGCAGGAAGTGCAGTGCCGTGCCGGTGACGGCGACGCTCACCACAACGGCCACTGTGGACAGTGCGACGCCCAGCCACAGCGAGGGTTTCACGGCGCTCCAGCGGGTGGTGATGCCGCCCTCGGTCAGGATCAGCACCAGTGCGGCGATGCCGAGGGACTGCGTGAGGCCGGCGTCGTCGAACCTGATGCCGAAGACGGACTCGCCGAGGAGCACGCCGATGCCGAGGTACAGCAACAACGAGGGCAGGCCGAGGCGAGTCGACACCCGCACCGCGATCACGGAGATCAGCAGTACGACGGCACCGACACCCAGAACGACCGTGACGTCACCCACCTGGACCATTCTGGTTGATCACCATCGATTCCGACGAATCAGACGAGTCAACAACTCCAGCCGTTCGCCCCTAGCGGGCCCATGCACGACGGAGCATGTTGATCAGTGGCTCAATCCCAACCCTGCACGGAGTTGAACCATGAGGATCCTGATCGCACTGGCGGCCGCCTTGACGGTGGCCGGAGCAACCACGGCGCAAGCCGCCGCACCGTCGGCACTGGCGGCGCCCGACATCAACGTGGCGAACGTGCAAGCCCACCTCAACCAGTTCCAGTCCATCGCGAACGCCAACGGCGGCAACCGCGCCCACGGACGTCCGGGGTACCTGGCCTCGGTCAACTGGGTGAAGGGCAAGCTCGACGCGGCGGGCTTCACCACCCGCGTCCAGTCGTTCACCTACAACGGCGCCACCGGCTACAACCTGATCGCCGACTACCCCGGCGGCGACACCAACAACACCGTCATGCTCGGCGGCCACCTCGACAGCGTCACGTCGGGCCCCGGCATCAACGACAACGGCACGGGCTCCGCGTCCCTGCTCGAGGTCGCCCTGCAGATGAGGGCGACGGGCTTCCAGCCGACCAAGCACGTGCGGTTCGGCTGGTGGGGCGCCGAGGAGCTCGGCCTGCGCGGGTCGACGTTCTACGTGAACTCGCTGAGCACCACCGACCGGTCGAAGATCAAGGCGTACCTGAACTTCGACATGACCGGCTCGCCCAACCCCGGCTACTTCGTCTACAGCGCCTCCGGCCAGCCCTCCGGCTCGCTCGCGCTGCAGCAGCGGCTCCAGGCGGGCTTCACGGCGCTCAACGTCCAGACCGAGCTGACCAGCGTCGGCGGCCGCTCCGACCACGCGGCGTTCGCCCGCGCGGGCATCCCGGTCGGCGGCACCTTCACCGGCGCCGAGGGCGTCAAGACCGCGGCCCAGGCGCAGAAGTGGGGCGGCACGGCCGGCCAGGCCTACGACCGCTGCTACCACCGCTCCTGCGACACCACGGCGAACGTCAGCACCACGGCGCTCGACCGCAACGCGGACGTGATCGCCTCCGCGTTGTGGGCGACCGCCGCCTGATCACCGCTGCCTGATCACCGTTGCCTGATCACTGGGCGGTGAGCACCTGCACGGCCTCGTCGAGCACCGGTTCGACGAGGCCGGGCAGGCTCACCCACATCTGCGCCTGCCCGAGGTAGATGCTGAACGCGATCAACGCCCGCTTCCTCGCGTGGTCCCGGTCGAACCCGAGCTGCATGAACAGCTCCGTGACGTAGCCGATCCGCTTCTTCGCGACCCGCTCGAGAACGGGCGCGATCACCTCGTTGCCCGCCCCCGCCTGCAACGCCATCTCGACCGAGCCCTTGCGGGTCGAGTCGAGCACCATGGTGAACAACGTCTTGAGCTTGTCCTGCGGCGTCCCCTCGGACTCGACGAGCTCGATGACGTTCTCGGTGTGTTCCCGCTCCCACCGCTCGACGGTCGCCCGCAGCAACGCCTCGCGGCTCGGGAAGTGGTGGTAGACGCTGCCCTTCGTGGCACCGGCCCGTGCCGCCAGCGGCTCGATCGCGACGGCGCCGAGCCCGCCTTCCGCCAGCGCTCTCAGCGCTATCTCAGTCCAGTCGTCACGATTCCGCCGCACCACGCTTCCATACGCTACCGTACGGTCCAGGAACATACGGCAGCGTATGGAAGGGACTCCCATGATCAGGAACATCCACACCCGCGACCTCGGCGTGCCCGCGGGCCCGTTCGTCGACCGCGTCCAGGAGCTCTGGCCACCGGCGTGGAGCAAGCTGGAGTTCGACCGGCCGCTGGGAGTCGGCGCCGACGGCGGCCACGGCCCGATCCGCTACCGCTGCACCGAGTTCGTCCCCGGCGAGTCGGTCACCTTCGAGTTCGTCGACATGTCGGGCAGTCACACGCTCTCGGCGTCCGGCACGGTCCTGCGGCACGAGCTGATCGGCCGGTTCGCCCTCGTGGACCGGGTGCGCTGGGCGCTGGCGATCCGGTGGCTGCACGACGCGTGCATGGAGGACCTGTTCGACGCCTGCGAACGCGCGGCGGGCCGGGAACCGAAGGCCCCGGCCCGCTGGTCGTGGTACGTGCGCCAGGTGCGGCGCCTGTTCACGCCGAAGCGTCAGCCACAGCGCGCGTGACGCGGCACGAGGACACCGTCCTTGCGTGCGGCGCCGTAGACGTCACCGTTGTCGGCCAGCACGGATCCGTTCACGCCGGGCGGGGTGTCGAGCTGACCCGGCTCCCGCCACACCGCGTTGTGCTCGTTCTCCCCCGAGACCTGGCCGAGAACGTGCCCGGAGGCGTTCGCGTCGACTGGGCGGGAGAACTCCGGGAAGGTGCGCACGATCTCGCCGTCCAGCCCCCACTCGACGACGGTGCCGGGCTGCTGCCCGTCGTGGGGCGCCGACCTGCCGAAGATCCGGCCGTTACGGATGAAGCCCACCTCCGCCCGGTGGTCCACCGCCAGCGGCTTCAGCGTCGTCCGGTTCCCGTCGCGGTCCCAGACGTGGCTGGACCACTTCTCCGGCGGTCCGTACTCCATCGCGACCACGTTGCCGTCGTCGTCGATGCCCTTCACAACGCGATCGGGCCCGTTGCGGGTGTTCGGCAGCTCCCTGGGTGTCGTGGATCCCGCCGGCCACACCAGGAGCGGGCCGCGCAAGCCCGACATGCCGGCGACGTCGCCGGCGTTGTTGATGTGCTCGCCCCACGACCAGGAGGTGCCGGGAGCCGGTTCCAAGCGCTCCCGGACACCGTTCTCGATCCGGTAGCCGGCGTCACCGACGTTGCTCAACAGGACACCGGAGTCGTTGACATCACCGACCGTTCCGAGCTGCGGGATGAACTCACCGGTCGGCATTCCGTTGCGCCAGACGAACGTCCCCTTTTCGTACGAGGCGTTCTCACCGTGTCCGAGCACCCATTCGCCGCTGTCCGACGCGGCGTACACGCCGTAGAACACGACCCCTGCCGGTACCGGCAGGCCCGTCGTGACCCACTCACACGCAGCGGCGGCGTGCGCGGCAGGCGAACCCACCACACACGCCGCCAGGAACGCCGTGCTCACCACCAGTCCTCTGACCTTCACCATCGCCCCCTCTCAGGCGATGGCGACGTTAGGGACGAGTGCTCACGTATCGATCACGCCTTCGCGACAGCGACCTTCACCTTGGCGCCGTCGCCGACGGTGCCCTCGGACGTGCCCTCACCGAACACCACCGAAGTCGTCAGCGTCTCCGACCGCACGAACGGCAGGTGCGGCTCCACGGCGGCCTTCACCGCGTCCGGCAGCTCCAGCGTCAGCGCGATCCGGTCGGACACGTCGAGCTGGGCGTCCTTGCGGGCCTGCTGCACCACGCGCACGAGGTCACGCGCGACGCCCTCGGCCTCGAGCTCCGGCGTCACCGCCGTGTCGAGCACGACGACACCGGCGCCGCCCGGCAGAGCGGCCGTGGCGGCCGGATCCGTTGCCACCAGGCGCTGTTCGTACTCGCCCTCGAACAGCTCGACGCCCGCGGCCACCACGCGACCGTCCACTTCGGACCAGTCGCCGGCCTTGACGGCCTTGATGACCTTCTGCACGTTCGGCCCGAGGCGCGGGCCGGCGGCACGCGCGTTCACGACGAGCTGGAACTGGCCGTAGGCGTCGACGTCGGTGGACAGCGACACCTCCTTGACGTTGACCTCGTCGCGCACGATCTCGGCGAAGTCCTCCAGCGACGCCGCCACCGGGGAGGCGACCGTCAAGCGCGCCAGCGGGAGTCGCACGCGCAGCTTGTTCGCCTTGCGCAGCGACAACGCCGTCGAGCAGACGTCGCGCACCTCGTCCATCGCCGCCACGAGGGCGTCGTCCGCCGGCACGTCCGACACCGACGGGAAGTCCGTCAGGTGCACCGAACGGCCACCGGTCAGCCCGCGCCACACGACCTCGGTCGTGTACGGCAGCAACGGTGCCGCGACGCGCGTGACGACCTCCAGCACGGTGTGCAGGGTGTCGATCGCGTCCTGGTCACCGTCCCAGAACCGCTGCCGCGACCGCCGCACGTACCAGTTCGTCAGCACCTCCAGGTACTCGCGCACCAGTTGGCACGAACCGGAGATGTCGTAGACGTCCATCGCCGCCTGGACGTCGCGGACCAGGTCGTGCGTCTTCGCCAGCGCGTACCGGTCGAGCACGTTCTTCGAGTCGACGCGCCACGTGCCCTCCTTCCCGGAGGCGTTGGAGTACAACGCGAGGAAGTACCAGGAGTTCCACAGCGGCAGCACGGCCTGGCGCACCGCGTCGCGGATGCCGCGCTCGGTCACGACCAGGTCGCCGCCGCGCAGGATCGGCGACGCCATGAGGAACCAGCGCATGGCGTCCGAGCCGTCGCGGTCGAAGACCTCGTTGACGTCCGGGTAGTTCTTGAGCGACTTCGACATCTTCTGGCCGTCGTCACCGAGGACGATGCCGTGCGCCACGCAGTCGCGGAACGCCGGCCGGTCGAACAACGCCGTCGCGAGCACGTGCAGCGTGTAGAACCAGCCGCGCGTCTGCCCGTTGTACTCGACGATGAAGTTGCCGGGGTAGTGGTCCTCGAACCACTTCGCGTTCTCGAACGGGTAGTGCACCTGCGCGAACGACATCGAGCCCGACTCGAACCAGCAGTCGAGCACGTCCGGGATCCGGCGCATGACCGACCTGCCGGACGGGTCGTCCGGGTTCGGCCGCGTCAGCTCGTCGATGTAGGGCCGGTGCAGGTTGTCCGGGCGCACGCCGAAGTCGCGCTCCAGCTCGTCCAGCGACCCGTACACGTCCGTGCGCGGGAACTCGGGGTTGTCCGACACCCACACGGGCAGCGGCGAGCCCCAGTACCGGTTGCGGGAGATGTTCCAGTCGCGCGCGTTCTCGAGCCACTTGCCGAACTGGCCGTCCTTGATGTGGCCGGGCACCCAGTTGATCTGCTGGTTGAGCTCGACCATCCGGTCCTTGAACTGCGTGACCGCGACGAACCACGCCGACAGCGCGCGCTGGATCAGCGGGTTCGCACACCGCCAGCAGTGCGGGTACGGGTGGTCGTAGGTCTCGTGGCGCAGCAGCAGGCCCGCTTCCTTGAGGTCGCGGATGATCAGCTTGTTCGCCTCGAAGACGTGCACGCCCTGGTACGGCGCCACTTCCGCGGTGAACTTGCCATCCGGCCCGACCGGCACGACGACCTCGATGCCCGCCGCGTCCGTCACGACCTTGTCGTCCTCACCGAACGCCGGTGCGATGTGGACGATGCCCGTGCCGTCGTCGGTGGTCACGTAGTCGGCCGTGAGGACCTGGTGCGCGTTCTCGCGCCCCACGAAGAAGTCGAACGGCGGCAGGTACTTCTTGCCGGCCAGGTCCGAGCCCTTGTGGCGCGCGACGACCTCGGGCTCCTCGCCCAGCTCACGCGCGTACGCCGCGACGCGGGCCTCGGCGAGCAGGTACCTGTCGCCGTCGGAGCCCACCACGGTCACGTAGTCGACGTCCGGGTGCACGGCGGCGGCGAGGTTGCTCGGCAGCGTCCACGGCGTGGTCGTCCAGACCAGGGCCTTCTCACCGGACTCCAGGCGCAGCGCGACCGTGACGGCGGGGTCCTGCCGGTCGCGGTAGGCGTCGTCCATCTTGGTCTCGGTGTTCG
Organism: Lentzea jiangxiensis; assembly: GCF_900104175.1. Taxonomy (GTDB): domain Bacteria; phylum Actinomycetota; class Actinomycetes; order Mycobacteriales; family Pseudonocardiaceae; genus Lentzea; species Lentzea jiangxiensis. Next base: position 1,266,474 of record NZ_FNIX01000001.1, on the reverse strand, counting down.
ACAGCGGCGTCTGGCAACGCCAGCAGTACCAGAGCACCCGGAAGCCCTCGTAGATCAAGCCCTTGTCCCACAAGGCCTTGAACGCCCACATGACGCTTTCCATGTAGTCGAGGTCGAGCGTCTTGTAGTCGTTGTCGAAGTCGACCCAGCGGGCCTGGCGCGTCACGTACTCACGCCACTGGTCCGCGTACTGCAGCACGGACGTGCGGCACGCCTCGTTGAACTTCTCGATGCCGAGCTCGTCGATCTCGTGCTTCTGCGTGATGCCGAGCTGCTTCTCGGCCTCGTACTCGGCCGGCATGCCGTGCGTGTCCCAGCCGAACCGGCGCTCGACGTGCTTGCCTCGCATCGTCTGGTAGCGCGGCACGACGTCCTTGACGTAGCCGGTCAGCAGGTGGCCGTAGTGCGGCAGCCCGTTCGCGAACGGCGGGCCGTCGTAGAAGACGAACTCGTTCTCGCCGTGCTCACCCGCCGGGTTGCGGTCGATGCTCGCCTGGAAGGTCTCGTCGTCCTTCCAGTACCCGAGCACGTCCTGCTCGAGGTTCGGAAAGGACGGCTGCGCCGGGACCTCGTTCGCTCCGGCCCTGGGGTAGGCCATCTCCACTGCTCCTCGCGGTCAGATGCGACACGCGAGGACGACACGCCGATGTGGCTCGGCCTGCCGCGGTACCACCCCGCTTGCTCGTCCTCGTGCTGACGAGCCTCTCGTTCTTCGGCTGTGACGGGCCGGTCCCGTCCGGTTCTACTGGGGCTCGCGCCTGTTCTTCCGGAGGCTCCCCGGTGATGGCCGGATCGGTGCCTGTGGGTACAGGGTACGCCGGGCGCGCAAACGGGATGTGCGCCGGTTCGCTTCCGCCTTCCGGCCGGTGGCGAGCCCTATGCTGCCCCGATGACGTTGCCCATCGCGTTGTCGGTCGTGCTGGCCTTGCTGTTCGTGGCGACGGGCGCGGGCAAGCTCTTCGGGGCGAAGGCCTCACTCGAGGCACGCGACCACTTCCGGATGAACCCGGCGTTGTGGCGCACCATCGGCGCCCTGGAGTGGGCCGGCGCGGCGGGTCTCGTCCTCGGCCTGGTGACGTGGCAGTGGGTCGCGCACGCCGCCACCGCCGGCCTCGGCCTGCTGATGGTCGGCGCCACGATCACGCGCCTGCGGTTCGACTCGAAACCGACCGGCGTCGTCGTGGACCTCGCGCTGCTGGCGTTGCTGAGCACGCTGCTGTTCCTGGACCGCTGAGGAGCCAGGCCACCGGGCGCGATCAGTCGCCGAGGCCGGGCCTCAGCCCGTTGATCAGCAACCGCACGAGGTGCCGCACGTCGTAACGCACGCCCTTGGCAGCATTCGCGCCGGCGCAGATGCTCCCTACCGCGCGCATCAGCTCGTTCGGGTCTTGGCCGGGCACGATCTCCCCCGCCGCCGCGGTCGCCTCCAGCAACCGCGTGCAGACGGGGACGAGGTGCTCGAGGAAGTAGTCGTGCAGCGGGTCGTAGCAGGCCTCGCCGGACTGCAGGACCGACGCGAGCCCCTGCTTGGTGACGACGAAGCCGACGAACTGGTCGATCCACCTCGTCAGGGCCCGGTGGGGGCTCGCCTCGGCGGCGAGCAGGGCGGGGCCTGCCTCGGAGAGCGCTTCCACCTGCGAGCGGTAGACGGCCACGATCAGGTCGGCCCGCGTCGGGTAGTGGCGGTAGATGGTCGCGGTCCCCACACCGGCGCGGGCGGCGATCTCGCGGATCGACGCGTTGACGCCCGAGGTGACGAACACGGCGGCCGCGGCCTCGAGCACGCTCCCGGCGTTGCGGCGCGCGTCGGCGCGTCGCTGCGGGGATCCCGCGGTGCCGGGGGCGTCGCTCACAGCCTTGATCCTAACGACCGGCACCCGCCGGGGCGGACGCCCGCGCCGAGGCCTGAGATCCGATGTCGAGCAGCATCCCGGCCAGTTCGGCGGGCATGGTGATCATGCAGTCGTGGCCCGTCGCGAGCTCCCGCACGTCGGCGGGGTCGCCGTTCGGCTGCACGGCGGGAACCGGACGGAGTTCGACGCCGGGGGGCGTCACCGTGCAGTGGACGTGCGTGCGCGGGATCGCGGCCAGGGCGGGCGCGTCCATGGCGACCGGTTCCCGCAGGCACAGCGCGGACTGGTCGGAGACCATGGTGTTCAGCCACGCGATGTCGGCGTCGTCGGTGAGGCCGAACAACCCGAAGGGCGCGGGCGGCGGGGGCACCCGCCAGTCGCTGCCGATCATGTCGCGCATGATCGGCAGGACGTCGAGCGCGCTCTCGCCGTCGGTGGGCACCATGGCGTCGAGGTAGACGAGGCGCGCGATCCGTTCCGGCACCTCGTTGGCCACGCCGGAGATCACCATGCCCGCGTAGCTGTGCCCGACCAGGACGACGTCGGTCAGGTCCTCGCCGACCAGCAGCCCGACGACGTCGGCGATGTGCGTGCCGAGGCCGACGTCCGGGCTCAGCAGGTGCCGGGTCTCCCCGTAACCGGTGAGCGTCGGAGCGAACACCCCGCTCCCGCTCGCTCCCAGCCTCGGCACGACCCGTGCCCAGCACTGACCGCTGTGCCATGCCCCGTGGACAAGTACGTACGTCACCGCCACAATCTCTCCTCACGCAAGTGGGACGCTGTCCCGTTACTATATGGGACAGCGTCCCACTTGCGTGGGACAAGGAGGTGCCACAGCGGCACGAGGAAGAAGAAAGGCCCTGGCCGTCACCGCGGCCGGATGCCGGCGGCGATCAGGGGGACGCGTCCCGCAGCCGGGCGCGATGGCGCGACACCAGCGTCGAATCGGGACCACACAGGGCACACGGGGTGAACTGCAGTTGCCGTGCCTCCTGCACCGGGAGGCCGACGGTAGGCCTCCCGGCGAGCCAGGAACACGAGCTCAGGTGATACCGGGGCCGTTCGTCCAGCACCCGGACCTCATCCACCAGATCGGCCACGACGAGCAGGTCCGCCGCGTCGGTGTCCTCTTCCGATGGTTCCTCGTCCGCGGGGGGCATGTCGGCGACCGCCGACCCGACCACCCGTTGATCATCTTCTACGGCTAGTTGATCTACACTCTGCGCGTCGGCTGCGGGGTCCCCCGGACGCCGCCGCCACCAGTCCCAAGCAAGGACCAGGGCGGCGAGCACGCTCGCTCCCACGGACGACCACGCCCAGATGTTGTCGGACGTGGTCAGCGCAGGTACGAGCAGCCCGAGGGCAGCCAACACCAGAAGTAGAACTACGAAGAGCACCTAGCGAACAGTAGTTCAGCCCGCTTCGGCGCGTGCGCCGAACGAGTAGCCCTGGGAACGGCCCTCGGACGGAGCGGCCGGGCCGCGGTCCTGGAGGTCGCGCAGGGACGACTCGAGCATGGTCTTCAGTCGCGTGCGGTACTCGCGCTCGAACGTCTGCAGCTTGTCGATCTGCTTCTCGAGCGTGTTCTTCTCCTGGGTGATGTTGCCCATCACCTCGGCGTGCTTGCGCTGCGCGTCGCGGTCCAGCGCGGTGGCCTTCTCACGGGCCTGCCGCTCCAGCGTCTCCGAACGCGTGCGCGCGTCGTTCAGCATGGTCTCGGCACGCGTGCGCGCCTCGTTGACCATCGTGTCGGCCTTGGCGCGAGCCTCGGACAACAGCTGCTCGGACTTCGTGCGGGCCTCGGACAGCATGCCGTCCGCTTCGGCCTTCGCCTCACCCGTCAGCCGGTCCGCCATCTCCTGGGCGAGACCCAGGACCTTCGCGGCCTGCACGTGGTGGTCTCCGCCACCACCGGGGGACGTCTGCTCCATCACCGTGGGCGGCGGGACCGGCGCCAGGCGGCGCGGCTCCTCCACCGGCATGCGGCTCGTCATGGGGCCGGAGGAAGCCTTGGCGCGCGCGTCGTCGAGGTCTGCGCGCGCGGTCTCGAGCTGCTGGTCGAGCTGCTCGACCTGCTGACGGAGGTCGTTGTTCTCCTCGATCAAGCGGGCCAGCTCGCCCTCAACCAGGTCGAGGAACGCATCAACCTCGTCCTCGTTGTAGCCCCGCTTGCCAATCGGTGGCTTGCTGAATGCAACATTGTGCACATCAGCGGGGGTCAACGGCATCGGATCACCTCTCGCACTCCTGGGCTGCGGTCATCCCACGGTTCCCCGTCACCTGGGATCTGCGAATCGCATCAGAATGATAACGACCAGCCACAGCACAATAATCGATAGGTCCAGCCCGACGCCTCCGATCCGCACAGTCGGGATCACCCGACGGAGTGCACGAACCGGTGGGTCGGTGACCGTGTAGACGGTCTCAAGCGTCACGGCTACGCCGCCCGCTGGGCGCCACTCCCTCGCGAACGTCCGCACCATCTCGACCACGACACGCGCGGTCAGGAACAGCGAGAACGCGAAGAGGACGTAGAAGATGACGAGACGGATCGGGTCCACGGGTCAACTCTAACCGTGGTTGCCGAACCCGCCCTCGGCCAGCTTCCTCCGGTCCTCCGCCGTGACGTCGACATTCGGCGGTGAGAGAAGGAACACCCTGCTGGTGATCTTGTCCATCGACCCGCGCAGAGCGAACGCGAGTCCGGCCGAGAAGTCGACGAGGCGCTTCGCGTCCGCGTCGTCCATGTCGGTCAGGTTCAAGATCACCGGCGTGCCGTCGCGGTAGTGCTCCCCGATCGTGCGCGCCTCGCTGTAGTTGCGGGGGTGAAGCGTGGTGATGCGCGCCATGGGGTTGCCTGCCGGCTCGGCGGCGACAGGACGCAGCCTGCTCACGGGTTCACGCTGCGGCTCGACCGCGAGTGCGCCGTGCACGGGTGCGTCGGCACTCCAGCGCCGCGTGCTCGAGGGGGTGCCCCCGCGCCGCGACTCCGGCTCGTAGTCGTCCGGCTCGTCGATGTCGGGGCGGTACCCGGAGCCCTGGAGCTCCGACCGGCCCGGCGTGAACACGCGACTGCGCCGCGGGTAGGGGTCGTAGTCGTCGGCCTCGGCCGCGTACTCCGGCCGGTAGTCGCCGTAGCGACCCCGGTCGTCGTCGTAGCCGGGGTCGTCTGCGTACTCGGCGGGGACCATCCCGAAGTAGGCCTTCAGCTTGTGCAAAGCGCTCATTCCAGCCCCTCCTCGGCGGTGCCCCACTCTTAGGGGACGGTGCGGACGGTCCCGAGGTTCCCGACAACCTATGGCGAGGTTAGTCGCCGACTGCCGAGCAACGCCGTTCCGACACGCACACAGGTAGATCCGTGCGAGATGGCATCTTCCAGGTCACCACTCATTCCCGCTGACACACCGGTGGCAGTGGGATGATCATCACGTAGCCCAGATACCACCGAAGCCAACGCTTGAAACGCCTGTGAAGCATCCATCGTCAAAGGCGCGACAGTCATCGCACCTCGCAGAATAAGATCACCCGAACGAGTGATCACGCCAGCGAGTTCCGCCACATCGCCCAACGCCACTCCCCCGCGCGACGTATCGCCGTCCATGCTGACCTGCAGCAACACGTCCAGCGTCCGCCCGCGGGCCCGCGCCGCCCTGGCCAGCGCCTCGGCCAGCCGGACGCTGTCGACCGAGTCCACCTGATCGGCCCACCCGACGACGGACTTCGCTTTGTTGCGCTGCAATCGCCCTACCATGTGCCATCTCGCACCTTCGAGATGTCTCAATTGGGCGACCTTGGCACTCGCTTCCTGATCCCGGTTCTCCGCGAAGTTCCGCAAACCGAGCTCGTAAAGGATCTCGACATCGCTCGCCGGCCAGGTTTTCGTCACCGCGAGCAACATCACTTCACTTCGCTCACGCCCCGCCGCCTCACACGCTTCGGCGATCCGTTCCTCGACCTCCGCGAGGTTCTGCTCCAACTCCTCGGCGCGGTTCACGGCTCAATCCAAATCACGGACGCAAGCCGCCCCGTGGGCGCCTGCCGGCGATGGCTGAAGAGGTCCTTCTCCTCGAACGTGCACCGCGGGTCCACCCCGATCCTCCCGACCCCGGCACTGGCGAGCTGGTTCCACAACCCGGCCTTCAGGTCCAGCGCAGGCGTGCCCTTCCGCGACTTCGACGCACTACCGGGCAGGTGCTTCTCGACGTCCTTCTGCATCTCGGCGGGCACCTCGTAGCACTCACCGCACACAGCGGGCCCGAGCAGAACCTCGACGCGCTCCAACTCGGCCCCGAGCGCCATCATCGCCTTGAGCGCCTCGACCACAACCCCGACCCGAGCCCCGACACGCCCGGCGTGCACGGCCCCGACAACCCCGGCCTCCTGATCCCCGAGCAACACGGGCACGCAGTCGGCCGTCAACACGACCAGTCCGAGACCAGCCCGTTTCGTCACAACAGCATCAGTGGCCTCAAGCGCCCCGGCCACAGGCCCGTCCACCGTGGCGACGGTCCGCCCGTGCACCTGCTCCATCCAGACCAGCCGCTCGGGCGTCAACCCGATCCCGGCAGCAAGACGAGCCCGGTTGGCCTCGACCGCCTCCCCGTCGTCCCCGACGTGATCGCCGAGGTTGAACGACTCGTACGGCCCCTTGGAAACCCCACCGGCGCGGGTGGTGACAACACGACGAATGCGCACACCTACACCCTAGTTCGCACGCCCGTGGCGGGACCGCGAGGCCGATGGCGAGGGAAGGGAGGTGAGAACGACGGCGAGGAGGGGAGGAGCACGGGCGAGATCACGGCGTCGACGGGCGAGGGCGCAGGCGGGGCGTCGGCGAGGTCGGGTCGTGGCGGAGGCGCGGGCGCGGCGAGGTGCAGGCCGGAGCGAAGGGAGGGCGGGCGAAAGCAGGTCGGGCGGGGCGTCGGCGAGGGGAGCCACTCGCTCCCGCGATGACGAAGGCGAGCAGTAGCGAGGCCGAAGGCGAGCCGCTTTTGCTCAGAGCCCTGCGCAGTGCTCGCAACCGCAACGCCACCGCACGCACCCCAACCACCTACGAACCACAAACGCGCCAGCCGCCGACGAACCAGGAGACGGCCAACGCAACAACCGTGCCCACAGACCGGCACCGACCCACAGGCCCCACTCGCAGGCGGCACGAACCCGCTCAGAGCAAGCTGCCGCAGGCGTCCCCCACAAGGAAGACCCCCTGAGCCCAAACGCTGCTCAGGGGGTCCGACAAGATCAGCCGACGATGCTCACCGCCGCATGAACGGCGGAACGTCGACCTCGTCGTCCGGGTCATCGGTGACCGGCACGGGACGGGAGGGGATCGACCCGTTCTGGGTCAACGGCCGAGGCGTGGAAGGCACGTACCCGTTCCCCTGCGAATGCGACGGCTGCGGCGGCACCGAGGTGGGCTGCTGGACCGACCGAACCTCAGCGGGCTGAACCGGAGCGGGCTGGACGTGGGCCTGCACCGGCTGGGCCTGCACGGGCTGGACCTGCACCGGCTGAGCCTGCACCGGCTGGGCATGAACAGGCGGCGCCTGCACCGGAGGCGGAGCCATCGGCTGCTGCACAGGCGCAGGCGTGGCGGAAGCGGACGCGATCGGCCCGGAAGCGGTCCGGGGCGGCGAGGACAACGCCGTCGGCTCCAGCTTCTTGTGCGTCGGTCCGCCGCTGTCGAACCCGGCCGCGATCACCGTGACCCGGACCTCGTCGCCGAGCGAGTCGTCGATGACCGTACCGAAGATGATGTTCGCGTCGGGGTGCGCCGCTTCCTGCACGAGCGAAGCGGACTCGTTGATCTCGAAGAGGCCCAGGTCGGAGCCACCGGCGATCGACAGCAGCACGCCGTGCGCGCCCTCCATCGAGGCCTCCAGCAGCGGCGAGTTGATCGCCTTCTGCGCGGCCTGGACGGCTCTGCCCTCACCGCGGGCCGAGCCGATGCCCATCAACGCCGAGCCGGCACCGGACATGACCGACTTGACGTCGGCGAAGTCGAGGTTGATCAGACCGGGGGTCGTGATCAGGTCCGTGATGCCCTGGACACCGGAGAGGAGCACCTCGTCCGCGGAGCGGAAGGCGTCCATGAGGCTGACACCGATGTCGCCCAGCTGCAGGAGCCGGTCGTTCGGGATGACGATCAGCGTGTCGCACTCGTTGCGCAGGGCCTGGATGCCGTCCTCGGCCTGCTTGGCGCGGCGCTTGCCCTCGAAGGAGAACGGGCGCGTCACGACACCGATGGTCAGTGCGCCGAGCTTGCGGGCGATCGAGGCCACCACCGGCGCGCCGCCGGTGCCCGTGCCGCCGCCCTCGCCGGCGGTCACGAAGACCATGTCGGCCCCCTTGAGGACCTCCTCGATCTCCTCGCGGTGGTCTTCGGCGGCCTTGTGGCCGACCTCCGGGTTCGCGCCGGCACCGAGGCCGCGCGTGAGCTCACGGCCGATGTCGAGCTTGACGTCGGCATCAGACATCAGCAGGGCCTGCGCGTCGGTGTTCACCGCGATGAACTCGACGCCCTTGAGCCCGACCTCGATCATGCGGTTGACGGCGTTGACGCCGCCACCACCGATGCCGACGACCTTTATCACCGCGAGGTAGTTGTGCGGGGGCGTCATCGGATCCGCCTTCCTGATCGTGGTCCGCGCTGTGGTGCTGGGTGTGATCCACCCGGATTGCCGCTCCGACCTCGTCGAGGTCCGGAGTTATGTCAACCCCGTATGTTCCTGCTGGACGGTAAGCACCGGCGGTGCGTCGGTCCAGCAGCCACGCCGCAGAGTCCCAACACTGTGCGCTACTACTCCCCGGTCGTGCCGTCAAGCAGTACGCACGATGACAAGCACGGCGCACCCCAAGCCTAGTCGGAGCTCTGATCAGAGATCGTCTCGCCCATGCTTTGGCCGCTTCCACCCGTTTTACCGGTGATCAGCCGCGACCGCCGGTAGTGCCGCACGAGGCCGCGGCCGGCACGACCGATCGAGACGGATTCCGTCCCTCAGGTGCCCCGAAATGACGGACCGCGGAGTCTGCGCCCACAGCTCAGCAACGACCAGGCACCACCACGCTGTCTTGAGTACTTCCTTCGGGTGACAACGATCCCTGGGGCTAATACCGCCAGTGGCTCTCCGATGAGCACGGTAGTCGTCATCAACCAGGAGGCACGTCTTGGCACCCGCACCCGCGTCCGTGCGTTCGCTCGTCTTGGCAGCGATCGTGTTGGAACTCGTCACGAGCAGACTCGGCAATCTGGTCGTCCGAGCCGCGCTGACGCGACTGAGGCCGGTCGGCTAGCGGCGGATCCCAGGACAACCCCGTGTGCTCCCCACCGAACCCCCGGTCGAAGTACCACCGCCCGCGCCGGTTCCCGACGCCGTCGAGGCCGTGGACACCGCGCCCGTAGGACACGGGTCAGGCCCGGCGACATGTCGTTCGCCGGGCCTGACAACGCAACTGATGGACTACGACACCGTGGCCAGGTCCGGCGACGACACGTCGTAGGTCGTGCCCTGCCGAGAAAGCAGCACGAGCAGCACGGCCGCCTTGCGCGGGGTGAGCTCGGAGCTGCCCCACTTCACCACGCGGTCGCCGGTCAGCGTCAGCCTCACGTCGGCACCGGTGGTGGCCGACACCGACACCACCTCGGGCCGCAGCTTCTCCGGCAGCTCGTTCAGCACCCCGACCACGGCGCGCGTGGCCGGGTCCGAGGACGACGGCAGCGTCAGCACCAGTTCGGGAACGCCCGGAGCCGCCACCGGCACGATCGCGTAGTCCTTGCCCGTGGAGTCGACGAGGTGGAAGCCGTCGGGCATCTTCACCGAGCCGACCGGGCTGCGTTCGGTGAGCAGCAGCCGGACCGTGCCGGGGAGCTGGCGTTCGACCTCCACCGCGGCGACGCGCGGGATGGTGGCGACGCGGTCGTGGATGCCCTGGAGGTCCAGGCGCACCAGCGGTGAGCCCGGTTCGATCGCCGCGATGTCGCGGACCTCTTCCTCGGTGAGCACCGAGTTGCCCCGCACCTGCACCTGCGAGACGCCCAGCAACGGCGTGAAGAAAACGCAGTACACCGACGCGATGACGGACACCAGCGTCAGCAGCGCCACCAGGCGGCGGCGCAGGACGACCCTGCGCCGCGCCCGGTACTCGGCGCTCTTCGGTCTCCGGTTCGCGGGACGAGCTCGCGTGGACCTGCCACGAACCGGGGCGCTCATGCCTGCACTTCGCCGGACAACGCGGTGACGATCTCGGGGCCGAGCATCGTCACGTCGCCCGCGCCCATCGTCACCACCAGGTCGCCCTCGCGCACCAGCGAGGCCACCAGCGGCGGCACGCGGTCGAACGACGGCTCGTAGTGCACCGAAGCCGTGACCTGGTCGGCGATCAGCACACCCGTCACGCCCGGCTCCGGCTCCTCACGGGCGCCGTACACGTCCAGCACGACCACCTCGTCCGCCAGCGACAGCGCGGCGGCGAACTCGGTCGCGAACGTGCGGGTCCGGGAGTACAGGTGCGGCTGGAACACCACGACGACCCGGCCGGCACCGGCGACCGGACGCGCGGCGCGCAGCTGTGCGTCGACCTCGGTCGGGTGGTGCGCGTAGTCGTCGTAGACCGACACGCCACCGCCACGGCCCTTGAACTCGAACCGCCGCCGCACGCCACCGAACGCCGCGAGGCCGTTCAGCATCCCCGCCTGGTCCGCGCCGAGCTCCAGTCCGGCCAGCAGAGCGGCCACGGCGTTCAGCGCCATGTGCTCGCCCGGCACCGCGACCCGGACCTCGAGCGCGACGCCGTCGATCTCGACCGACGCGAGGCCACCGGCCTCGAGCGACTTGTAGTCGACCAGACGCGCGTCGGGGGCCGAACGTCCGTACTCGCGCACGCGGATCCCGCGCGCACGGGCTTCGGCGGCCAGCCGGACGGCACCGGGGTCGTCAGCACAGGACACCAGAACGCCGCCGGGCTCGATCCGCTCCAGGAACGAGTCGAACACGGCCGTGTAGGCCTCGACGGTGCCGTGGTGGTCGAGGTGGTCTGCCTCGACGTTCGTCACGACGGCGACCGACGGTGAGAAGTACAGGAACGAGCCGTCGGACTCGTCGGCCTCCGCGACGAACACGCCACCGGTGCCCTGGTGGGCGTTGGCGCCGGACTCGTTGAGGTCGCCGCCGATCGCGAACGACGGGTCGAGCCGGCAGTGCTGCAACGCCACAGTCAGCATCGACGTGGTCGACGTCTTGCCGTGCGTTCCGGCGACGCACACGACCCGGTGGTCTTCCATCAGCGCGGCGAGCGCTTCGGCGCGGCGCAGCACGGTGATGCCCCGCTCGCGGGCCGCCGCGTACTCCGGGTTCGTGTCCTTGATCGCGGTCGACACCACGACCTCGGTCGGACCACCGACGAGCTGGTCGAGGTTCGCCGCGTCGTGGCCGACGGCGATCCGCGCACCCTGGGCGCGCAGGGCCAGCACGGTCCGCGAGTCCTTGGCGTCCGATCCGGACACCTGCACGCCGCGGGCCAGCAGGATGCGGGCGATACCGCTCATGCCGGCACCACCGATGCCGACGAGGTGCACGCGTTCGAGGCTCACTTCTTGATCACATCCAGCACTGCGAGGGCGAGGACCTCGTCCGCCTCGCGACGGCCGGTGCCGAGCGTCGCGGCGGACATCCGGGCCAGCCGGTCGCGGTCGGCCACCAGCGGGACGACGAGCGACGCGACCTTCTCGGGCGTCAGCTCCTCGTCCGGCACCAGCAGGCCACCACCGGCGGCGACGACCGGACCGGCGTTCAGGGCCTGCTCACCGTTGCCGATGGGCAGTGGCACGAACACCGCGGGCAGGCCGACGGCCGACACCTCGGCGACGGTCATCGCGCCGGAACGGCACAGCACGGCGTCCGCGGCGGCGTACGCGAGGTCCATGCGCTCCAGGTACGGCACCGGAACGTACGACGGCCGGCCGGGAACCTGTTGCACCGCAACGGTGTTCTTCGGTCCGTACGCGTGCAGCACTCCGACGCCGGCACGGGCGAACTCGGCCGCCACGGGCGCCACGGCCTCGTTGATCGAGCGCGCGCCCTGCGAACCGCCGAACACCAGCAGCGTCGGCGCGTGCGGGTCGAGGCCGAAGAAGCGGCGGGCCTCGTCGCGCAGCGCGGCGCGGTTCAGCGTCGTGATCGACCGGCGCAGCGGGATGCCGATGATCTGCGCGTCGGTCAGGCCGGAGTCCGGCACCGCCGCCGCGACGTACTCGGCGAACTTGGCGCCGACCTTGTTCGCGAGACCGGCCTTCGCGTTCGCCTCGTGCACGACGATCGGCACGCGGCCCCGTGCGGCCAGGTACGCGGGCAGCGCCACGTAACCGCCGAATCCGACGACGACGTCCGCGCCGACGCGCTCCAGCACCTCACGCGTCTGCTTCACGGCACCGCGCACGTTCAGCGGCAGCTTCAGCAGGTCCAGCGTGGGCTTGCGCGGCATCGGCACCGGCGGGATCAGCTCCAGCGGGTACCCGCGGGCTGGAACGATCTTGCTCTCGAGGCCGCGCTCGGTGCCGAGCGCGACGACGCGCGCGTCCGGCCGCAGCCGCATGACCGCGTCGGCCAGCGCCAGTGCCGGCTCGATGTGTCCGGCGGTGCCACCGCCGGCGACCACGACGCACGGACCACTGGGGGCAGGGTGCCCGGTCAAGACTTGCCTCCGGTTGTGTTGAGCTCGGGAAATTCGACTCAGTTGTATCGCCCGCGGCCGCGGGTCGACCTGCCTTGCTCGGAGCGGCCCTGGTTCACCCGCCGCGTTTCGCGGCGACGGTACTCCGAGGGCGGAGCGGACCGCCCAGCCACACGACGTTCGTCGACCACCGGGAGTTGCTGCGTCCGGCTGCGTCCCGGTGCGCGGGGCGGCGTGGAGGGGCGGACGGGCTTGCGCTTGGGCGGCGGCCGGTACGCCTCGGGCGCGGGCAGCCGCAGCAGCCCGCCGACGCGGCCGGGGCCGAGCGACCGCAGCGCCGACACGGCCTCGGGCTCGTGCCGGGCGCAGTTCGCGAGGATGCCGAACACCACCATGGTCGTGACGATCGACGTGCCGCCGGAGGAGATCATCGGCAGCGTGATGCCCGTGACGGGCAGCAGCCGCACGACGTAGCCGATGTTGATCGCGGCCTGCGCGACGAGCCACACCGTCAGCGTCGCGGCCACGATCCGGATCCACGGGTCGGTGTTGCGCGCGGCGATCCGCAGGCCCACCCACGCGAGCCCGCCGAACAGCGCCAGCACCAGGCCGCAGCCGACGAACCCGAGTTCCTCGCCGATGACGGCGAAGATGAAGTCCGACTCGACGTTGGGCAGGTACCGCCACTGCGAACTGCCCCGCGCGAGCCCCTTGCCGAACAGGCCGCCCTCGGCGAGCGCGAACATCGCCTGCCGCGCCTGCAGACCCGCGCCCAGCGGGTCGGCGTCGGGGTTGAGGAACGTCGTCACGCGCTGCAGGCGGTACGCGGCACCGATCGCGAGCACGACGGCACCCACCACCGCACCACCGGCGATCACGCCGAACAACCGCATCGGGGCGCCGACGAACCACAGCAGGCTGATCAGCACCACGCCGAGCGTGATGGTGCCGCCGAGGTCGGGCTGCAGCATGACCAGTGCGAACACCAGCATCGCGACGGGGACGACGGGCACCAGCAGGTGCCGGTACTGCGACAGCAGCGCTCGCTTGGTGACCAGGACGTGCGCGCCCCACAACGCCAGCGCGAGCTTCACGGCCTCGATGGGCTGGAACGAGATCGGCCCGACGGTGAACCACGACCGGGCGCCACCGCGGACGTCGCCGAGCGGCGTCAGCACCAGCGCCAGCAGCAGCACGCCGATGCCCATCGCGGCCGTCGACAGGTGCCGCAGCCGCCGCAGCGGGAACCGCAGCACCAGCCAGAACAGCACCGAGCCGACGCAGACGTAGATCAGCTGCTTCTGGAACACGCTGTACGCGGACACGCCGGAGGCGACCTGGCCCGGCGCCGACGCCGACAGCACCATCACCAGGCCGAGCACGGTGAGCATGCCGAAGATCGCGAGCAGGAGGTGGAAGTCGGCCAGCGGCCGGCCCAGCCACGCGGTCATCCCGCTGCGCACGGAGGCGCCGCGGCCCGCAGGTTGGCCCTTCCGCTTGTTTCCCGGCTTGTCTGCGACGACGGTCACCAGATCATCGTCTCCTGTGTCAAGCGCTCGAACGGGGATTCCTCTGGGGCGTGTCGCCGTTTCGAACCCTACCGGCCGCCCGTGAGGCCCTTCACGGCGTCCGTGAACGCCACCCCGCGGTGTGCGTAGTCGCTGAACATGTCCATCGACGCGGCGGCGGGCGCGAGCAGCACGGTGTCACCGGCCTGCGCCAGTTCCCGCGCCGCGCGGACCACGGCCTGCATCGGCTCGTCGGCCCCGGCGACGTCGAGCACGCGCACCGGCACGTCCGGCGCGTGCTTCGCCAGTGCGTCCGCGATCACCTGGCGGTCGGCGCCGATCAGCACGGCTCCGCGCAGCCGGTGGGCCTCCGTGCGCACCATGTCCTCGACCGACGCGCCCTTGAGCAGCCCGCCCGCGATCCAGACAACGCTGTCGAAAGCCCGCAGCGAGGCCACGGCGGCGTGCGGGTTCGTCGCCTTCGAGTCGTTGACGTACCGGACGTCCGCCGCGTCGACGGTGACCAGCACGGCGCGGTGCGCGGCCGGTTCGAACGCTTCCAGGCCTTCGCGCACGGCCTCGGACGGAACGCCGTACGCGCGCGCAAGAGCCGTGGCGGCGAGAGCGTCCGCGATGCCGGGAGGACCGGCCGGGCGGATCTTCGCCACCTCGACCAGCGGCTCGTCGTCGGCGAACGCGCGGTCGACCAGCCAGCCGTCGCGCACGCCGAGCTGACCGGGTTCCGGCTCCTCCAGCGTGAACCCGACGCGGTCACGCGCGGGAGCTTCTTCGAGCAGGTCGACGACCAGGTCGTCGTCGAGCCAGCCGATCGCGACGTCACCGGTGAGCACGCGGGCCTTCGCCTGCGCGTAGGCCCGCATGCCGCCGTGCCAGTCGAGGTGGTCCTCGGCGAGGTTGAGCAGCGCGCCCGCCTGCGGCCGCACCGACGGCGCCCAGTGCAGCTGGAAGCTCGACAGCTCCACGGCGAGCACCCGGCGGCCGGCGAGCAGCGCGTCCACGACGGGCAGGCCGACGTTGCCGCAGGCCACGGCGTCCGCACCGGCGGCGTGCAGGATCGACTCCAGCATGCCGACCGTGGTCGTCTTGCCGTTGGTTCCCGTCACCGCGAGCCACACCGGCGGGTCGGCCAGCTCGGCGGCCATCCGCCAGGCCAGCTCGACCTCGCCGATCACCTCGACGCCCGCCGACGCCGCGGCCGCGAGCAGCGGGCTCGACGGCGGCCAGCCCGGGCTCGTGACCACCAGCGCCGTGCCGGCGGGAGGTGCGGTGAGGCCCGGCACCAGCTCCACGCCTTCGAGCAGCGTCTCGAGCGCCGCGAGGCGGTCGGCGGACGAGTCCGTCACCACGACCTCGGCGCCCGCGGCGAGCAACGCCTCCGCGGCGGACCGGCCGGTCACTCCAGCACCGGCGACCAGCACCTTCATCCCGGCCAGCTTCGTCATCGTCCTAGAACCCGCCCGTCAGCCACTCGCTGTAGAAGACACCGAGACCGAACATGCAGCAGATGCCCGCCATCAACCAGAACCGGATGATGACCGTGGTTTCCGCCCAGCCGGCCAGTTCGAAGTGGTGGTGGAACGGTGCCATGCGGAACAGGCGCCGTCGTGAGGTGCGGAAGACCGCGACCTGCAACGCCACCGACAGGGCCTCGACCACGAACAGGCCACCGATGACGATCATCAGCAGCTCGGTGCGGGTGGCGATCGCGAGACCGGCGACGAGGCCGCCGAGCGCGAGGGAGCCGGTGTCACCCATGAAGATCTTGGCGGGGGCGGCGTTCCACCAGAGGAAGCCGATGCAGCCGGCCATCGCGGCCGCGGCGATCACCGCGAGGTCCAGCGGGTCGCGGACGTCGTAGCAGCCGGCGACGGCGTAGCTCGAGCAGTTGTAGCGCCACTGCCAGAACGAGATCACGACGTACGTGCCGAACACCATCGCGGACGAGCCGCCGGCGAGGCCGTCGAGGCCGTCGGTCAGGTTCACGGCGTTCGACCACGCGGCGACCATGCCGTAGCAGAAGACGATGAACCCGATGACGCCGAACGAGACCACGGTGATGTCGCGGACGAACGACAGGTTGACCGACGCGGGCGTCAGGCCGTCCTTGTTCGGGAACTGCAGCACCAGGATCGCGAACGTGATCGTCGCGATGAACTGGCCGACCAGCTTCGCGGTCTTGTTCAGGCCCAGGTTGCGGGACTTGCGGATCTTGATGAAGTCGTCGAGGAAGCCGACGAGCCCCAGCGAGGTCGTCAGCATCAGCACGAGCAGGCCCGACGCCGTCGGGGTCTGCCCGGACGCCGAGGCCGACATCGAGTTCACGAGGTGCGTGCCGAGGTAGCCGGCCCACATCGCGACCAGGATGGCGAGGCCACCCATGGTCGGCGTGCCGCGCTTGGTCTTGTGGTGCTGCGGACCGTCCTCGCGGATCTCCTGGCCGAAACCCTGCCGGGAGAAGATCTTGATCAGGTAGGGCGTCAGCAGGATCGACACCGCGAGGGCGATCGCTGCCGCGATCAGGATGCTCTTCACTTGGTTCCTGCCTCCAGCAGGGCCTCGGCAATGCGCCACAGGCGATAGGCGTTGGATGCCTTGACCAGCACTACGTCACCGGGCCGGACTTCCCCCTGGAGCAACGCGACGGCGGCGTCGGCGTCCGGCACTGCGACGGATTCGTCGCCCCAAGATCCTTCCAGGTGCGCCCCCTGGTGCATCGGCCGGGCCGCCTCACCGACGACGACCAGCTTGCTGATGTCCAGGCGCACCACCAGACGACCGATCTCGTCGTGCTCGCGCACCGCGTCGTCGCCCAGCTCCGCCATCGGGCCGAGGACGGCCCAGCTGCGGCGCGCGGGCGTGGTGGAGCGCGCGATCGACGCCAGCGCCTTCAACGCCGCCCGCACGGAGTCGGGGTTCGCGTTGTAGGCGTCGTCGATCACCGTCACGCCGTCCGCGCGGTCCGTGATGACCATGCGGTGCGCGGAGACCCTCTGCGCGTTGCCGAGCCGCTGGGCCACTTCCTCCGGCGTGGCACCGAGCTCGAGGGCGATGGCGGCGGCGACCAGCGCGTTGGCGACCTGGTGCGTGCCGTTGACCGCGAGCTTGACCTCGGCGTCACCCCGCGCGGTCTTCAGCGTGAAGCTCGCACGGGCCTGTTCGTCCAGCACGATGTTCTCGGCGCGGACGTCGGCCTTCGGGTTCTCCCCGACGAGGACGACCTTGGCCTTCGTGCGGCTCGCCATGCCCGCGACCAGCGGGTCGTCGGCGTTGAGGACGGCGACGCCGTCCTCGGGCAGCGACTCGACCAGCTCGCCCTTGCCCTGCGCGATCCCCTCGCGGGAACCGAACTCGCTCAGGTGCGCCGTGCCGACGTTGAGCACCGCGCCGAACTTCGGCGGGGCGACCTCGCACAGGTTCGCGATGTGGCCGATGCCGCGCGCGGACAGCTCCAGCACCAGGAACCGGGTGTCCTCGGTCGAGCGCAGCGCGGTCCACGGGTGGCCCAGCTCGTTGTTGAACGACTCCGGCGGCGCCACGACGTCGCCGACCGGCCGCAGCACCTGGGCGATGAGGTCCTTCGTGGACGTCTTGCCCGCCGAGCCGGTGATGCCGATGACCGTCAGGTCCTCCAGGCGGTCCGTGACGTGGCGGGCCAGCTTGGCCAGCGCCTCGAGCACCGCGGCGCCCTCGCCGTTCGTGTCGCCGGCGAGCACGTAGGCGTTGGCGTGCCTGGTCGGCACCGGCGGCGCGATCACCGCGGGGGCGTCGACCTCCCGGCCCGCCAGCACACCGGCGGCACCCGAGGCCACGGCCTGCGCGGCGAAGTCGTGGCCGTCCACGCGTTCGCCGGGCAGTGCCAGGAAGAGGCCGCCCCCGGTGATCTTGCGGGTGTCGAACTCGATGGTGCCGGTGACCACCGGACTGCCGTCGGTGGCGTGCAGGCGTCCGCCGACGATCTCAGCGATCTCGGCGAGCGTGAGTGCGATCAACGGTGCGCCTCTCTGATGGCGGCGGTCAGCGTCTCGACGTCCGAGAACGGGTGGACCACGCCGGCGATCTCCTGTCCCGTCTCGTGCCCCTTGCCCGCGACCACGACGACATCCCCCGGACGTGCCAGCTCGACGGCCTTCTCGATCGCGAGCTTCCGGTCGCCGATTTCCAGCACCTCGCCCCGGTTCGCGGTGGCGAGAGCGCCTTCGAGCATGGCGGCCCGAATGGAGGACGCGTCTTCGCTCCTCGGGTTGTCATCGGTGATGATCAACACTTCGGCGCGTTCCGCGGCGGCCTGGCCCATCAGCGGGCGCTTCGCCCGGTCGCGGTCGCCACCGCAGCCGAGCACGACGATCACGCGGCCGTCGGTCTTGGCGCGCACGGCGTCCAGCGCGAGCGCCACGGCGGCCGGCTTGTGGGAGTAGTCGACGACGGCGGTGAAGTCCTGGCCCTCGTCGACGCGCTGCATGCGGCCGGGGACCCCGACGGTGCTCAGGCCTTCCCGGATCGCCTCGGCCGCGACGCCCTCGACGTGCAGGCAGGCGATGGCGAGCAGGGCGTTGGCGACGTTGAAGCTGCCGGCGAGCGGGAGGTGGATCTCGATGTCGCCGTCCGGACCGTGCGCGGTGAACGTCTGCTCGCCGGTCGCGCTGACGACGACGTCGCTCGCGGTCCAGTCGGCGGGCCCGGTGGTGGAGACGGTGATCGTCGTGTCCTTGACGAGCCTCGGGCCCCACTCGCCGTCGACGCAGACGACCTCCTTGCGCGCGCGGCCGTCGAACAGCTGCGCCTTGACCTGGAAGTACTCCTCCATGTCGGCGTGGAAGTCGAGGTGGTCCTGGCTGAGGTTCGTGAACGCGCCGATCTCGAACCCGGTGGCGGCGACCCGGCCCATGTGCAGCGCGTGGCTCGACACCTCCATCGCCACGTCGGTGACGCCGCGCTCGGCCATGACCGCGAACAGCGCCTGCAGGTCCGGCGCCTCGGGCGTCGTGTGCGAGCTGCCGAGCTGCTCGGTGCCGATGCGGGTGCCGACCGTGCCGATCAGGCCGGTGTTCCTCCCGGCGGCGCGCAGCACCGACTCGATCATGTACGTGGTGGTGGTCTTGCCGGACGTGCCGGTGACACCCCACAGCTTGATCTTCGTCGACGGCTGTCCGTAGACGTGCGCGGCGAGCAGGCCCACGACCTCGCGAGGTCGTGGGTGGATGAGCACGGGCACGTCCTTGAGCGAGTCGCGCGCGGCTCCGGCCTCGTCCGTCAGCACGGCGACGGCACCGTTCGCGATCGCCGTCTCGGCGAAGTCGGCACCGTGCGCGTGGGCACCGGGCAGCGCCGCGTAGAGGTCCCCTGCGATCACGTGCTGTGCACGCAGAGTCACCCCCGTCACCTGGACGTCGGCATGCGCTGGCCTGGTCAGGTGCACGTCGGCGACCGCGGCGAGAGCAGCCACGGAAGCAGGGCGGATGGCGTTGGGGCGGGGCGGGGCGGTCGCGACCTTGCCCTCGAGCTTGGCAGGCACGGGCAAGAGGCTACCGGCGGGCGCGCGGCACCCGAGCGGCGCGTTGGCGTTCGGGTGATGATCGGCGGTTATGGCCCGTTCGGGTGGTCGTTCACGCTGCTCTTCGCGGGCGAGCCCGTCCGGTCGAACAAGTTCCTGCCCGCTTCGTGACTTAGTGCCCTGTGAGCGCACGTGCGCCTGCGGTGGAGTTGAGGGCGGCAGGAGGCGGCGATGAGAACTCGTACGGCGGTCGATCCCAGGAGGTTCTCCTTCTGGTCCCCCGATTTCAGCAGGTCCGTGACGGTCGGCGTCGACACGTCCGAACCCGCGTACCACGCTTTCGAATGGGCGGCGCGCCACGCGTGGTCGCTCAGGACGGATCTCCAGGTGTACCTCGCGGACCCCGGCGACACGACGGTCCAGCGGGTCCTGGAACGGCTCCCGATGCTCACCGCGCACTTCCGCCCGAGCGGCGACGACCCGGTGGCCGCACTGGTGGGGGCGTCGGACTCCAGCGCGACCCTGGTCCTGGGGTGCAGGGGAGAACAGCACCGCAGCCTGGGTCTGGGGTCCCTCGTCCTCCCGGTGCTGCGCCGCGCTCGGTGCGGCGTCGTGGTCGTCCGCGGCCGCCCGAAGGCGATCCGCGGCGAGTACGGCTGGGTCACCGCGGCCGTCGGCGGGTGCGAGGACGCGGTCGTGCTGCGGCGCGCGGTCGAGCTCTGCCGCACCCGCCGGGCGTCGCTGCGGCTGCTGCACGTCCACCCGCCGGCCCAGCACGGCGGGACCGCGCCGCGCGACGAGGCGGCGGTGCGCCGGGCGGTGCTGCTGCTGCGCACCACGGCCCCCGAGCTGACCCCCGAGGTCCTGGTGGAGTCACGCCACCCGCACGAGGCCCTGGCCGATCTGGACTCCGACCTCGTCGTGGTGGGTCGCGGCGGAC
Source organism: Lentzea jiangxiensis (assembly GCF_900104175.1). Lineage (GTDB taxonomy): Bacteria > Actinomycetota > Actinomycetes > Mycobacteriales > Pseudonocardiaceae > Lentzea > Lentzea jiangxiensis. The sequence goes on along the minus strand of NZ_FNIX01000001.1, from coordinate 1,245,993 downwards.
AGCACGACGGGGTCGGGCTCACCACGCGGGCGGCGCTCTACCACGCCTCGTGCCCGGTGATGGTCGCCCGGCCGGAGCCGGTGCACGACGACCGCACGCTCTGACAGGTCTTGCGCAGCACGGTTCCGCTCGTCCCCGGCAACGCCACGGAGCTGACCGGCGCGCCGCGCTCGTCCTCCTGGGTCTCCGCGAGCCCCACCGTGACAGGGGCGCTGCCGGTCCTGTTCGCGTTGACGATCACCGTGCCGCACTCGAAGTCGCGCTGGTGCACGTTCTCCGCCACCTCGCGGTGCGGGCCGAGCGGGTCACCGAGGTCCCAGTCGTACTCCGCGCGCCACGGCGACGGGGTGTCGTAGCGGTCGGTCTGCTCGATCTCGGAGATCGCCGTGCGGGACCCGGCGGCGAGCAGGTAGCTCGCGAAGGCGTAGCGGAACGGCTGCTCGGCGCCGCTGTGGTGCGGTTGCACCCAGGTGGTCCTGCCCTTGGCCTCGTTGGCGGTGACCTGGGCGATCTGCCTGCTCCAGCCCTGCGGGTACTCGGCGAGCAGGTAGGTGTCGCCGAAGGTCAGCCACCACTCGTCGAAGCCGCCGTCGAGGTGTTCGGCGTAGGAGTCCCAGGCGCCCTCGTGCAGGCGGGCGCCGGACAGGTTCGCGATGGTCTCGAGGCCCGCGTCGACGAACTTCTGCCTCGTGTTCGCGAGCATCGAGACGTACGCCTCGCGCATCGCCGCGTCGGTCGGGTACGCCGTCGGGCAGACGCCGGGGTGGTAGGTGTCGCAGGCGAACAGCGCGTTGTCCATGAACACGCCGTCGAAGGCCTTCGCCGAGGACGCGACCACGTTCTCGGCCCAGGCGTTCTGGTAGGCGGTGTTGCCGACGTCCATCTGCCAGTGGCCGGGGTAGCCCTCGTACTCGAACCGCCGGCCGTCGGCACCGCGCAGGAACCAGGAGGGGTCCGCCTCGCAGTACCCGACGCCGGTGGGGAGGTCGGCGTCGTCGACGCCGTTCGCGCAGGCGTAGTCGCGGGTCGAGGACAGGTCCTTGTAGACGAACGTCCTGATCTCCGGGTTGGCCGCCTTGAGCTTCGCGGCGAGGTCCTTCTCCCAGGCGTTCACAACGACGTGCGAACGCCTTCGCGCTTCCAGTTCGATCATTTCACCGGACACGGGCGTGCTGTTCATGTGCAGCCAGAACGACTTGACGGCCAACTCTTCCCCACCTCGCTGAACAGCGGGAACGGGAGTCACCGCCAAGATCAGGTCTGCGGTGAAAGGCGCGCAGAACCCCGTGCTCCGCCAGTCACCTACATCTGCAACTGCACGAACGGCGTCTGCTCCGCCGACATCGGCACCTGGAACCGCTGCGTCAGGTAGGCCGCGATGTCGTGGAACAACGGCGCGGCCGACGAGCTGAACTGGGTACCGTTCGGCGCGTCGAGCATGATGCCGACGACGTAGCGCGGGTTGTCGGCGGGGAGGATGCCGGCGAACGTGATCCAGTACTGCGACTGGGAGTAGCACTTGCAGACCGGGTCGATCTGCTGCGCCGTGCCGGTCTTGCCCGCGATCTGGTAGCCGGGCAGCGCCGCCGCCTTGCCGGTGCCGTTCTGGTTCGCGTCGCGCGGATCGGACTGCGTCACCGAGCGGAACATGTCCCGGACGGTCTTCGCGGTCTCCGGCGACACCACGCGCACGCCCTCGGGGCGCGGCTTCTCCGACCGCGCGCCCTCCTCGCCGATCTCGGCGCGGATCAGGCGCGGCGGGATGCGCAGGCCGTCGTTGGCGATGGCCTGGTACATGCCGGTCATCTGCAGCAACGTCATCGAGAGGCCCTGGCCGATCGGCAGGTTGCCGAAGGTCGAGCCGGACCACTGGTTCAGCGGCGGCACGACCCCGGACTCCTCCGCGGGCACGCCGGACTGGGTGCGGCTGCCGAGGCCGAACTTCTGCAGCATCTCGGCGTAGCGCTCCTGACCGACCTGCTGCGCGGCCTGCAGGGTGCCGACGTTCGACGACCTCGCGAAGACGCCGGTGAACGACATCGGCACGGTGCCGTGCGTCCACGCGTCGCGGATCACGCGGTCGGCGACCCTGATCGAACCCGGCACCTGCAGCACGTCGTCCGGCTTGAACAGGCCGAGCTCGACGGCGGCGGCGGCCGTCACGATCTTGTTCACCGAGCCGGGTTCGAAGTTCGACGCGACCGCGCCGTTGCGGCGCTGGTCCTCCGAGGACTTGCCGAAGTCGGCCGGGTCGTAGGTCTTGTCGTTGGCCATGGCGACGATCTCGCCGGTGCGGCTGTCCAGCACGACCGCCGACGCGTTCTTGGCACCCGACTTCTTCGCGTAGTCGGTGACCATGCGCTGCACGGCGTACTGGGTGTCGATGTCGATCGTCAGCTCGAGGCTCTTGCCCGGCTGCGGCTTCACGAGCTCGCGTTCGGTGTTCGGGATGACGACGGTGTCGTCGCCCGACATCGTGTCGACGATGCGGCGGCCCATGCGGCCGGCGAGCAGGTTGTCCTGCGCGCTCTCCAGGCCGAGGATGCCCTGCGTGGTCGGCGGCTTCTCGTCCTGGCGCCAGTTGGCGGCGCCGATCACGTTCGAGGCCAGCTCACCATTGGGGTAGATGCGCTTGGAGCGGTACTCCGAGCCGATCTCCGCCGGGTACTTCTCGACGATCTTCGCGGCCTTGGCCGGCTCGGCCTCGCTCACCAGGACCTCGTAGCTGATGTCCTGCACCAGCTGCTGGTAGATCGTCTCCTCGTCGGTCTTCTCGCCGTTGACCTCCGGGCCCAGCGTCGACGAGATGAACCCCGCCATCTCGCGCGCGTGGTCGTCGTAGGACAACGGGTGGTCCGCGGGCTTGGCGGCGCGGGCGTCGTCCCACGTCTTGCGGGCGCGCTGCGGGAGGATGTAGAGCGCGCGCACCTCGATCGAGAACGCGAGCTGGTTGCCGTTGCGGTCCAGGATGGAGCCGCGCTCGGCGGGGATGTCCTGCCGCGTCGTGCGCTGCTTCTGCGCCTGCTGCGACAGTTCGTCGGCCTGGATGCCCTGCACCTGCACGAGCTTCACGCCCGCGATCAGCAACGCGCCGATCAGCAGGATGCGGCCGACGGCGATGCGCACCCTGCTGTTGCCGCCCAGGCGCGTGGCCGGGCGAGCGCCGCGCACCGACAGCGGACGGCGCGGTCCCTTCGACTGCGGAGCCGGCATCATCCACCCGCCGGAGGCGTCTGGCCGGCGGGCGGCGTCTGGCCTGCCGGCGGCTGCTCACCCGCGGGCGGCTGCTCACCGGACGGCGGCGGAGGCGTCTCGGGGGACGGCGGCGGCGTCGGCGTCGGCTTGGTCGGCGCGCTCGGCTTGCCGAACTCCTCGATCGACCCGTCCGCGTTCTGCCGCAGCCGCGCCGGGCTCGGCGGCTCGACGAGGCCCATCTCGGTGGCCCGGCGCGCGAGGTCGGTCGGCGACTCGAGCAGCGCCACCTCGCGGCGCAGCTGCTCCATCTGCAGCGTCAGCTTCTCGGCCTCGGCGCGCGCCTCCTGCAGGCGGTACGTGTCCGCGGCGGCCTGGGTGGAGAAGTACATGATCCCGGCGACGCCCGCGCCCAGCACGAGCATCACGAGCACGACGAACGGCGCCTTGGACACGGCCCTCTGCGGGGCGGCCGAACCGCCGCGCAGGTTCTGGGCGCGCTGGGCCCGCCGCGCGTAGGCGCGTTCGGCACCGGCGGTCCGGCGCCGCGCCTTGTCCTTGTCCTTGCGCTTGTTCCCGGAGGGGTCGCGGGGCGACGGCCCGCCGACGCGTGCGGGTGCCGTCATCTCGGTTCTCCGATCCGCTCCGCCGCGCGCAGGCGCACCGGCGCCGCGCGCGGGTTGTCCTCGACTTCCTGCTCCGACGCGAGCTCCGCGCCCTTCGTGAGCAATTTGATCTCGGGCCCGTGGCCCGGCAGCTCGACCGGCAGACCGAGCGGGGACTTCGACTTCGCGAGCTCGGCGAAGGCCTGCTTCACCATCCGGTCCTCGAGGGACTGGTAGGACTCGACGACGATCCGCCCGCCCACCCCCAGCACGCCGAGCGCTGCGGGCAGGGCCAGCCGCAGCGACTCCAGCTCCCCGTTGACCTCGATGCGCAGCGCCTGGAACGTGCGTTTCGCCGGGTGCCCGCCCGTGCGCCGCGAAGCCGCGGGCACGACGGCGTAGAGCAGCTCGACGAGCCGCCCGGAGTTCGTGAACGGTTCCTTCTCGCGTTCCCTGAGCACGGCCGAGGCGATCTTGCCCGCGAACCGCTCCTCGCCGTAGGTGGAGAGGATGCGGGCGAGGTCGCCGTGGGAGTACGTGTTCAGCACGTCCGCCGCCGTCATGCCGGTGCCCTTGGACATCCGCATGTCGAGCGGGGCGTCCTTCGAGTACGCGAACCCGCGCTCCTCCTCGTCGAGCTGCAACGAGGACACGCCGAGGTCCATCAGCACGCCGTCGACGCGCGAGTACCCGAGGTCCGCGACGGCCTCGTCGATGTGGTCGTACGTGACGTTGACGAGGTGGACCCGGTCGCCGTGGTGCGCGAGCCGCTTGCCCGCCATCTCGATGGCCTGCGGGTCGCGGTCGAGCCCGATGAGCGTGAGCTCCGGGTGGGCGCCGAGCAGCGCGTCGGAGTGGCCGCCCATTCCGAGCGTCGTGTCGACGACGACGGCGGGCTTGCCCTGCAACGCCGGAGCGAAGAGTTCCAGGACGCGGTCCAGCAGCACCGGAACGTGCCGCGGCTGATCCATCGTCCCTCTACTCCCCTTAATGCGCGATCGGGTGACGTCAGGTCCCCGCCCGCTCGTCGAACCTGGCGCCGGGGAAGGTGCGCCAGGGCCGATAGTCGAGCGGACCGAGGCCTCACGGCACCCGAATCGCGTGTGGAACATCCGGCCTGTTGCTCGGCTGACCGCCATCAGAAGACGCCCGGTATGACCTCCTCGCGAGCCGTGGCGTAGCCGTCCTCGTGCTCTTCGAGATAGGTCTGCCAGGCCGCCGCGTCCCAGATCTCCAACCTGGTGAACGCGCCGACGACCACGCACTCCTTGGTCAGCCCGGCATACCGGCGCAGTTCCGGTGCGATCAAGACGCGGCCCTGACCGTCCGGACGCTGCTCGTCCGTACCTGCGAACAGATACCGCTGGTAGGCGCGTACGGCGTCGTTGGTGAACGGCGCCTCGGCGACCTTCCTCGCCATCTGCTCGAACTCAGCCCGGGGGAACACGTACAGGCAGTGGTCCTGGCCCTTGGTGACCATGAGACCTCCCGCCAGCTCGTCCCGGAACTTCGCAGGCAGTGTCAGCCGACCTTTGTCGTCCAGGCGCGGGTAGTGAGTGCCGAGGAACATCGGCAGCCACCTCCCTTGCCGGACGACGAGACCGGCAGTGGAGCCCCCGTCTGCCCCACCGGCCGCCACAGTACCCCACTTTTCACCACAGTCAACGATGAAACAGGTGTTTACACACCATGTCGCAACCTGTTTCCGCTGGTAGACGGCGTGGGGTGACGTGGGGGGACGGTGGGGGAACTCGTGCGGCACCACCTTCGCGGGTGAGGGTTCAGGCCCCGTAAAGCACTCGAACGGCGTACAAATTTCCGTCGAAACATGAGATTCGGGCGGGTTGGTGGGGGAAGGTGGAAACTGGTGGAGCGAACCCGATGCAGCCCGCAGGTGTGGGGCACTTAGCCGTGGTTTGACACACTGCGTGAAACGCTCACACGTCCGTGTTCCGGACACGGCTGCTGGAGGTTTAGTGACGCCGGGAAGCCCAAGTGCGAACAGCCACGCGCCGGTAGATCAGGTTCTGGGGGAGCTGCACGGCGCCGTCCAGCGGATCGCCGCCAACGTCGAACGGGTGCTCGTCGGCAAACCCGACGTCGTCCGTCTCGCCCTCGTGACGCTGCTCGCCGAAGGGCACCTGCTGGTCGAGGACGTGCCGGGAGTCGGCAAGACCTCGCTGGCGAAAGCGCTTGCCCGTTCGATCGACTGCACCGTGAGCCGCGTGCAGTTCACGCCGGACCTGTTGCCGAGCGACATCACCGGCTCGTCCATCTACAACCGGCAGGAGAACGACTTCGAGTTCCGGCCGGGACCGATCTTCGCAAACATCGTGGTCGGCGACGAGATCAACCGCGCCTCCCCCAAGACGCAGTCCGCGCTGCTGGAGTGCATGGAGGAGCACCAGGTCACGGTCGACGCCAACACGTACCCGCTGGGGTCTCCGTTCATGGTGATCGCGACGCAGAACCCCGTGGAGATGGAGGGCACCTACGCCCTGCCGGAGGCGCAGCGCGACAGGTTCACCGCGCGCGTGTCGATCGGCTACCCGGACCCGCAGGCCGAGCTCGCGATGGTCGACGAGCACGCGGGCCACAACCCGCTCGACGACCTGCGGCCCGTCTCGGACGCTGCGCAGATCCTGCGGCTGATCGAGGCCGTGCGCCGGGTGCACCTGTCCCCCGAGGTCCGCCGGTACGCCGTCGACCTGGTGTCGGCCACGCGCCGGCTGCCGGAGCTGCGGCTGGGCGCGTCCCCGCGGTCCACGCTGCACCTCGTCCGCGCCGCCCGCGCGCACGCGGCGCTCGCCGGTCGCGACTTCGTGGTGCCGGACGACATCCACGCGGTGTCGATCCCGGTGCTCGCCCACCGCCTGGTGCTGACCGCCGAGGCTCAGGCAGCCCGCCGGTCCCCCGCCGAGCTGATCAGGGCGCTGCTGCAGCGGGTCCCGGTACCGACGGCGGCACTCGACCCGAGCGCGGCGTTCGTCCGCAGCTTGAACAACAACAACGCAGGGACGCCACGCTGACGATGCGCACCGCACTCTCCGGTCTGACCACGCGCGGAAGATGCTTGCTGGCCGCGGGGTTCGCCGCCGGAGTGTGCGCCGCCGTGCTGAACGAGCGCGACCTGCTGCGGGTGGCGGCCTTCGTCATCGCGCTGCCGCTGCTGGCCGCGTGGCTCGCGACGAGGGCCAGGGTGGGGTTGCACGCCGCCCGGTACCTCGCTCCGAGCCGGGTGCCGGTCGGCGCCGCCTCCGAGGTGAAGCTCGACCTGCGCAGCACCGGCCGGCTGCCCACGGGCGGGCTGATGCTCGAGGACACGGTGCCGTACGCCCTGGGCGCGCGGCCGCGGTTCCTGGTGGAGCGGCTGCCCCGCAACACGCCCACGGCGTTGCGCTACCCGCTCAAGCCGGTGATGCGCGGCATCCAGCAGGTCGGCCCGCTGATGGCGCGGATCACCGACCCGTTCGGCCTCGCCGAGTTCGACCGCGAGCTCGCGGGCCGGTCGCGCCTGGTCGTGGTGCCCCGCGTCGTCCGGCTGGCCGGGCTGCCCGGCGGGTCCGGCATGGGCGCGGGCGACGACGGCTCGGTGCGGCTGCGCGCCGGTCAGGGCGAGGACGACGCGGTGGTGCGGCCCTACCGCCAGGGCGACGACCTGCGGAAGGTCCACTGGCGGTCGACGGCCCGGCGCGACGAGCTGATGGTGCGCGTCGAGGAACGCCCGTGGCGCGGCGGCACGACGGTGCTGCTCGACCACCGGGTGCACGCGCACCGTGGCAGCGGACCGACGGCCTCGCTCGAATGGGCGATCTCGTTCGTGGCGTCGATCTGCCTGCACCTGCACCACTTCGGCCACCAGGTCCGCCTGGTCGCCGAGGACGGGCGGGTGCTCGCGGGCGGGTCGGCCGACGGCGGGCACAGCGACCACGTGGTGCTGGACTCGCTCGCCGCGCTGCAGGGCTCGCACCGCCGTGAGCTGAGCGGCGGGATCGACCCCGGCGCGGGCCAGGAGGTCATCGCGGTGCTGGGCGGCGTGTCCCCCGCCTCGGTCGAGGAGCTCATCCGGTACCGGCCGCGCGGCATGCGCAGCCTGGCCGTGCTGCTCGACGTCAACGCGTGGTCCGGGGGCGCGGACGCCTCGGCACCCGACCCCGAGGACGTGCGGCGGATGCTGGCCGGCGCGGGCTGGGGCGTGACGATCGCGAAACCGTCCGCGTCGATGCAGCAGGTGTGGCAGGAGTTGTGCGCCTCGGCCGGCAACCGGGGTCCGTCGGTGCGCTCGGAGGTGGGCTGAGATGGGGAACCGTTCCGCTCCAGCGAGGGGCACCGAGCCCGAGTGGTTCACCTCGGCGACGCCGTGGATCGCCGCTCTGGCCGTGCTGTGCGCGTCGACCGCGCTGTCCGGGGTCATCGAGGGCGACCTGTGGCTCGTGCGCATCGGCGTGGTGATCGTCGCGATCACCGTGACCGGAGCGTTCCTGCGCGCGACCCGGCTGACGCCGCCCCTGGTGGCGATCGCCCAGGTCTTCGTGCTGTTGTGCCTGCTCACGGCGTTGCACACGCGGTCGGGCATCTTCCTGTTCATCCCCGGTCCCGAGGCGCTGGGCGACCTGGGCGACGTGCTCGCGGAGTCGGTGGCGCAGGTGCAGACCGGGGTGCCCCCGGTGCACGCGTCGCCCGCGATCCAGGCGCTCGTGGTGCTCGCGATCGGCCTGGTCGCGGTGCTGGTCGACACCCTCGCCGTGGCGGCGGGCGCTCCGGCGGCGTCCGGGCTGGTGCTGCTGTGCGTGTTCGCGGTGCCCGCGTCGCTGGCCGACGAGATGCTGCCGTTCTGGACGTTCGTGCTGGGAGCGGCCGCGTTCGCGATGCTGCTCGCGGTCGACGGCCAGCACCGGCACGAGGCCTGGCGCGGCCGGCTCGGGTCCGGGTCGGCGAGCGGGTCCGGCGGGTCGGCGACGACGGTGGCGAGCATCGCGATGGTGATCGCGCTGGTCGTCGGTGCCGGCTTCACGGTCGTCGGCACGGTCGGCAGGCTCCCCGGTGGCGGTTCCGGTGGCGGCGGCAAGGGCGGCATCGGGCTGAGCGAGATGACGTCGTTGCGCGGCATGCTCAACCGCGGCAGGCCCGCCGAGGTGTTCTACGTGCGCGGCCTGCCGGAGCAGACGTACATGCGGGCCTCGACGCTGGCGCAGTACGTGCCGAACAAGGGCTGGGAGCGCGGCACCCCGCCCGGCGGTCAGCCGGCGCGCGGTGAGCTCCCCCCGCAGGCGGGTGACCGCGGCGAGGGCAAGACGACGCGGATCAACATCGAGCCGCGCGACTGGCGGAGCTTCTGGCTGCCGACCTACGGCGCCGTGCGCCGCATCGACACCCCGGACGACGACTACCGCTTCGACGCCAAGAAGGGCGTCATCTACACCGAGCGGGAGCGCGAACCGGCGTCCTACGAGATCGACGCGGTCCTGTCGACGCCCACCAAGCAGGCGTTGCGGCTGGCGCCCTCGCAGAAGAACGCGGTCGAGTCCGAGTACTACAAGTTCGACGGCGTCGAGCAGGAGGTGGTCGACCTCGCGAACAGGGTCGTGGAGGGCGCCACCAACGACTTCGACAAGGCCGCCAAGCTGACCGAGTTCTTCAACAGCCCCACCACCGACTTCAAGTACGAGCTCAAGACGCAGGGCGACGTCAACAGGGACGCGCTGACCGACTTCGTGCTCAGGAGCAAGGTCGGCTACTGCGAGCAGTTCGCCTCCGCGATGGCCGTGATGGCGCGCGTGGTCGGCCTGCCCTCGCGCGTGGCGATCGGCTTCACCGCCGGTGTCGCCGCCGCGGACAACGCCTACCGGGTGATCAGCACGGACGACGCCCACGCGTGGGTCGAGATCTTCTTCCCGAACCACGGCTGGATGACCTTCGACCCGACCCCGATCTCCGACGGCCGCGGCGTCGTGCCGCCGTACCTGCGCGAGACCGCGCCGGGCGGCGAGGAGGTGCCGACCGCCGAGACGACGACCGAGTCGGTGGCGCCGTCCACGTCCGGCTCGGCCCAGGCGTCCGCCTCGCCCGACGGCGAGGACGGCGACCAGGGGCTGCCGCAGGCGCAGGCCGAAGGGCCGCCGCCGTGGCACCTGTGGACGCTCGGCGTGGTGCTGCTGCTGGCGGCGCTGCTGTCGGCGTTCCTGGTGCTGGCGCTGCTCGGCGTGATCGGCGCCGGTCTGCTGGGCGTGTCGTGGGCGCGCAAGCTGCTCATACCGGCGGTCGCCGGGTTGTGGCTGATAGGCGTGGGGCTCGCGGCGGCGTTGCTCTCGTGGTGGCTCGCGGCGGTGCTGGTGCTGGCGGGTGTCGTGCTGACACCGCTGCTGGTGCGCGGCGTGCGGCGGCGCAACCACCTGCACGCCGTGGCGGCGCTCGGTCCGGGGGCGGCCACGGCCGCGTGGAGCGAGCTCATTGCCGAGTCGATCGACCGCGGCGCGCCGGTGCCGGCGGCCGAGACGATCAGGACGGCCGCCCGCCGGTTGGCGCGCGAGCACAACCTGGACGAGGCGGGCAAGGACGGCCTGCGGTCCGTGATCGGGTCGATCGAACGGTCCTGGTACAGCGCGAACCCGGTCGCGGACCCGGGCCTGCCCGGTGCGCTGGCCGCGGTGCGGCAGTCGCTGAAGAAGAACGCCCCGCTGTCGTTGCGAGCGAGGCTGTTCCCGAAGTCGGTGCTCAAGCCCGCCACGGCGCCGGTGGCGGAGACGCCCGAGCGCGAGCCCGTCGGGGTCTGACGGCGAGTCGGGGAGGACAAAGCGATGGGCCCGCTCCCCTGCCGGGGGCGGGCCCATCGCACTTCAGCTTCGTCGGTCGGCTACTGCTCTTCGTCGAAGCGACGGCGGAAGCGCTCTTCCATCCGTTCGGAGAACGAGCTGCGGCTGCGCGCTGGCTTGCCGTCCTCCTGCGCTCCCTCGGCGACCTGGTCACCGCGACGCAACGTCGTCAGGGTGATGAGCGCACCGAAGAACATGAGCAGGAAGCCGAAGACGCTCACCACGGGAATGCTGGCGATCGAGAGCTGCGGCAGCATCACTCCGGTGATGAGCGCGGCCACGCCGACCACGAACAACACGATGCCCTGCACGCGGCGTCGCTTGGACGGCCGCCGCAACTTGGCGCCCCGTACGGTTGATGCGAACTTCGGGTCCTCGGCGTAGAGCGCGCGCTCGATCTGGTCGAGCAGTCGCTGCTCGTGCTCGGAGAGTGGCATCATTCCTCCTCCGGCACAGCGGTCGCGGGCGCCGGGTGTTCGCGGTTTCCGCCGAACCCGGCGGACGACCCACCCTGGGGACGTCACCTTCCAGGATACGAGTCGCGCGCCCCGGCGACTACCCAGTCGGCCGTCTCATGCGGTCTGTTCTGTCACCATCATCCTCCTGGGGCAGTGGTGAGGCCCTCGTGAGGCACCTCCGGAGCCTTGTGGCCTGCCGTTCACGTGCCGTTCGGCGGCGTGATCCGCCGGGGACAGCCCCGCTTGCTCGGATCAGCCGCATGACCCAACTCATCGTCAACGGCGCCGCCGAGCAGGGCCTGACCGGCTGGCTCACGATCGCGGGTGCCCCGGTCGTGCTGCGGTACGACACCGGCCAGGGCTATCCGGGTCCCGGCGACCCCGGGCCGGCGGAGCGCGGCGCGGCGTTCTTCGGCGGCGGCGACACGCCTCTGAGCACCTTGCGACAGAGCGTGACGCTGCCGCGGCGCGCGTCTCGTTTCGCGGTCTCCGCCTGGCTCGGCGGCTACGCCTCGCAACAGGACGGCGCCCGTCTGTCGGTCGAGTTCCTCGACGCGGGCGGCACACCGCGCGGCCTGGTGGTGCTCGGCCCGGTGACCGCCGAGGAGCGCTCGGGCCGCACCGGCCTCTTCGAGCGCACCGCGAGCGGCACCGTGCCGCCGGGCAGCCGCACCGCCGTGGTGACGCTGCAGATGACCCGATCCGGTGGCGGCACGTCGAACGACGGCTACGCGGACAACATCTCGTTCACGGTGGAGGCCCGCTGATGCTGAACCGACGTGATCTCCTCCGAGCCGCGGCCGCCGCCGGCGCTCTTGGCACCGTGTGGCCGCTTTCCGCCGGTTTGTCGCCCGCACAGGCGCACGCCGCCGCACTGGACCTCGGCGCCTCGTGGGACGCCGCGCCGTTCACCCTGGGCGTCGGCTCCGGGGACCCGTTGCCCGACAGCGTGGTCCTGTGGACGCGGCTCGCGCCGGAACCGCTGGCGTTCGAGCAGCCGCTGCCCGAGATCGTCGAGGTCGAATGGACCGTGGCCCTGGACCGGACGATGCGCTCACGCGTCGCTTCGGGCACCATCGCCGCGTCGAACCTGTTGGGGCACAGCGTGCACGTGCCGGTCCACGGGCTCCGTGCCGGTCGCACCTACTACTACCAGTTCTCGGCGCTCGGCAAGCGTTCGCGCGTCGGCCGCACCCGCACGGCACCCGTCGGCCCGGTCTCGAAGGTGCGCTTCGCGACGGCGAACTGCCAGGCGTTCCACGACGGCTTCTACGCGGCCCACCGCGGCATCGCCCAGGAGAACCTCGACTTCGTCGTGCACCTCGGCGACTACATCTACGAACACGGCCAGGTCGGCGGCGCGCACGTGCGCGACCACGAGGGCCCCGCCGCGCTGTCCCTGGCGGACTACCGCCGCCGCCACGCCCTCTACAAGGGCGACCCGTCGTTGCGCGACGCCCACGCCGCCCACCCGTTCTACCTGACCTGGGACGACCACGAGGTCGTCAACGACTACAGCGGCACCGAGGGCGCCGCACCGTTCGTGAAGCGCCGAGCCGCCGCCTACCAGGCCTGGTACGAACACCTCCCCATCCGCTCGGGCAGCGCACTGGAACCGCGGATCCACCGCCGCCGCGAGTGGGGCTCCCTGCTCGACCTGACCGTGCTGGACCTGCGCCAGCACCGCTCGGCGCAGAACCTCGCCAACGGCACGATCCTCGGCGCCGAACAGAAGAAGTGGCTGCTCGACGGCATCTCCGGCGCCCGAGAAGCCTGGCAGGTGTGGATCAACTCGATCATGCTCTCCCAACTCGCCCGCCCCGGCGGCGGCTACTACTTCACCGACCAGTGGGACGGCTACCTGTCCGAACGCCGCGAGGTGCTCGGCCACGTCGCCACCACGGGCTTGGAGGACCTGGTCGTCCTGACCGGCGACTGGCACTCGGCGTTCGTGGACGACATCCGCCCGGACTTCGACGACCTCTCGTCACCGGTGATCGGCACGGAGTTCACCGCGCACTCGATCACCTCCAGCGCCTACTCGCCGGAGTGGAACGCGGCGAACGGACCGGTGATGGGCGCGGCCAACCCGCACCTGAAGTACTTCGAGGGCAACAGGTACGGCTACGACGTGTACGAGGTGACGCCGCGGCGGTTCACCACGCACATGAGGGTGATCGGGGATCGGCGGGACGCTGCTTCGCCGGTCACGACGTTGACGACCTTTCACGTGGATCGGGGGAAGGCGGGGAGCTTCGAGGACCCGGCGACTGCTGGGTCTCCGGCTCAGTACCGGCGTCCTTGAGGTAGGTGGGCGGGCGCGGGCAGGCCTGGGCAGGCGGGCTCGGGCGGCCTGCCCGCGCCTGGGTTCGCCGCTGCGGTTGGGTTCACGGCTGTCGGTGTGGCTGCGGCTGCGGCCGCGGAAAGTGTCGGACTCGCTGACCAAGCCTGAGCTGATCGATGGTGTGGGGATCGAGCGGTCCGGAGATCGAACGATCCGTTAAGCAGGTCGCGTGGCTGGTGAGCGGGCTGGCCACCCAGGTGCACCGGTGCCGGGTGGCGGGCGCGGCTGTCAGCCGATGGGGAGCGGGGTGCGTGGGGCCGGGAGGCGGCGGTCCATCACCGCCAGTTCCAGTTGGCGGGCCGGGGAGTCGCCCAGCAGTGTGCGGGCCAGGGTGGTGCCCTTGCGCGGGGCGAGGGCCAGTTCGGCTCGCAAGGCCTGGATGCCCACGAAGTGCGCCACCTCGTCGAGGATCGCCTTGGTGTCCGGGATGGAGCGGGTGCGGCGGATGGCGTCCACCGCGGCTCGTTCGAGGGGTGCCACGTGGAAGCCTCGGCGCAGGGCCGGTCTGGGGAGCCGGTCCGTTCGTTCCAGGCGCAGGGCTGCGTGGCCGCATGCTCTGGAGTGGCGTGGGGCCAGGACGTGGATCGCGTCCGCCGAAGGCAGGACGGCCCTCATGCCGTGCAGGTAGAGGGCGTCGAAGGCGGTCAGCATGGCGCCTTCGCCCGCGTAGAGGAGGGCTGCCTGGACCAGTTGTTCGCGGGAGGGGCCCGCCCTCGACAGCAGGAAGATGCTCGGGAACAGGCGTTGCCAGGGGCCGCCGGGACGGCAGCGCTGGTCGATCAGGGACGCGGACAGTCCGATGTGGAGCAGTGCGGCCACGGGGGCCACGCGGTGGACGAAGAGGGTGCCCAGGGCTTCCAGGTCGATGGGGTGGCGCATGGGTCCAGCTTGGGGCCGGGCGAGGTGGGGGTGGTGGGGTGGGCGGGAAGCTGTGGACAACTTCCGGGTTGTGGACAGGTCGCGATCACTCGGGCTTCGGTTCGAAGTCGGCCGTCCTTTCCGGACTCTTGCGCAGCAGGGAGGCCGGGCGGACCGCCAGCGAGCCGAAGCGGGAACGGGCCTGGTCAGCGGCTTGGTCGGCTTCGCGCCAGCCGTTCTCGGGGGCGTCGAAGACCAACTGCTGGGCGGAGTCGGCGTTGTCAAGACCTTCTACCCGGACGCCGATCAGGCGGACCGCTCCCGGCGGGACCTGGGTGTCGAGCAGCTCGGTGGCGACGCGGTAGATCTCCTGCGTCACGTCCGTCGCGACCGGCAGCGTGCGGGAGCGGGTGATCGTCGAGAAGTCGGAGAAGCGGACTTTGATCGACACCGTCCGGCCGCGCAAACCCTTGGCGCGCAACGAACCCGCCGAACGCTCCGACAGGCGCAGCAACTCGCGGCGCAGCACGGCGCGGTCCAGGTGGTCGACCTCGAACGTCTCCTCGGCGCCGATCGACTTCTCCCGCGTCACCGGCTCCACCGCGCGGTCGTCGACGCCGGAGGCCAGGGCGTGCAGGTGTTCCGCCAGTGCGACGCCGATCATGCGGCGCAGTCGCGGCAACGGCGTGGCCGCGACCTGGGCGACCGACTCCAGGCCCAGTTCCCCGAGGCGCGCAGCGGTTTTCGCCCCGACGCCCCACAGCGCGGACACCGGCAGCGAGTGCAGGAACTCCAGGGCGGACGCGGTCGGCACGACCATCATGCCGTCGGGCTTGCACATCCCCGAGGCGAGCTTCGCGAGGAACTTCGTCGACGCCACACCGACCGAACACGACACACCGTGATCAGCGAACACGCGAGACCTGATCAGTTCGCCCACACCGCCCGGCGTCAGGCCGAGCCGGCGAAGGGCGCCACCGACGTCGAGGAAGGCCTCGTCCAACGACAGCGGCTCGACCAGTGGCGTGATGTCGCGGAAGATCGCCATGACCCCGCGCGAGACCTCCTGGTAGAGGTCGAACTGCGGTGGCAGGTACACGGCGTGAGGCGCCAACCGGCGAGCATGCGCCGTGGGCATCGCGGAACGCACGCCCAGCTCACGCGCGATGTAGTTGGCCGAGCACACGACACCACGCCCGCCCACGCCACCTACGACGACAGGCACGGACTCGAGCTCAGGGCGTTCACGGATCTCCACCGACGCGTAGAAGGCGTCCATGTCGACGTGCAGCATCCGGCAGCCCGTGTCGTCAGGCCACACACCGTCACGCGCACGGAACCGGTCACGCAGGCCGCGTGGCAGGTTCGCACTGCGACCCATGAACA
The DNA here is from genome assembly GCF_900104175.1 of Lentzea jiangxiensis. GTDB lineage: Bacteria > Actinomycetota > Actinomycetes > Mycobacteriales > Pseudonocardiaceae > Lentzea > Lentzea jiangxiensis. The sequence continues at coordinate 1,230,338 of NZ_FNIX01000001.1, read as the reverse complement.
CCCCTCTCGAACGCCAGTTCGAGGCGAATCCTACAGTTTGTACACACGCGCCGCGTTCTCCGAGGCGATCAGTCGCGCGATCCGGTGTGCGTCCTCTTCCACGAACGCATCGCGACGCAGCCCATCGGACAGGAAGTCCGACAACGCGCGCCGGAACATCAACGCGCCGAGGTAGTACAGCTCGGGCAGGGCGAACGCATCGGTCGAAAACAGGAACTTGCCGTACGGCACGATCTCCAACGCCTCCGCGAACACCCGTGACGCCTGGTGCCCCAACCCGTGCGTCGCCAGCCCGAGATCGCAGAACACGTGCGGGAACACCTGCGCGAGGTATCCGGCCTGGCGGTGGAACGGGTAGTTGTGCAACAACAACACAGGCACACCGAGCGATGCGGTCGCACGCAGGAACGGTGTCAGCAACGACGGATCGCACAAGTGCAGATCGAGGTCCGAATCGCCGTACCCCACGTGGAACTGCAACGGCAGCCCCGCGGACAAGGCCTCCCAAGCCAGCCAGGTGATCACCACCGGGTCCGCCAGCCGCCCCGACGACCACGCCGCCACCGCCCGCACCACGTCCGCGTCGGCGGGCCGCTCACCCGGCAGCCCGAGCCCGATCCGGTACGCCGCAACGGATTTGGCACCCACCGCGGACGACGAGGCCAGTCGCGCCCGGACAGCGGGCACGAACTCGGCAGCGGAGGCGGAAGGCCGCAACGACTCGGCCAGCGCCTCCAGCCGCACGACCTCGTGCGCGACTCCCCCTCCCAGCGACGCCAGCTCGGCGGCCGACAACAGCCGGTCGGCCTGGAACCCGCCGTCGACGAGGAAGGTGTGGATCCCGGACGCCATCAGGAACGTCCGCGACACCTCGGCGATGTGCAGCGAGTTCCGCCGTTCGAGGTACTCCTCCGCCGACGCGTGCCGCGGCAGGTCCAGCAACGGCGCACACCACCGCCGCACCGCGAACCCGACCGCCGAGTCGAAGAACGACCCGCCGAGCGGGGCCACCGCATCGGCCTCCAACAGCAACGACTCGAACTCCTCACGAGTGCTGTCGGTCCGCAGCACGCCGTGGCAGTGGTGGTCGACCAGCCCGAGTTCGGCGACGAACGGCAAGGTGCCCATAGCCTTAGGATCGTGGACTCAGCGGAGCGGGACCAGCGGTTCGACCGGGCGACGGAACTCTTCGACGGGCTCAACGCGAGGGACGTGAGCGTCGTGGCGCTCACCTGGGTCGACAACAGCGGCATCACGCGCGCGAAGTCCGTGCCGCTGCGCAAGCTCGCCCACGCGGCGGCGCACGGCGTGGGCGCGTCACCGGTGTTCGACGTCTTCCTGTTCGACGACTGGATCATCCAGGGCCGGTTCGCGGGCGGCCCGGTCGGCGACCTGCGGCTGCACCCGGACCTCGACCGCCTCACGGTGCTCGCGGGCCAGCCGGGCTGGGCCTGGGCGCCCGCCGACCGCCATTTCCAGAACGGCGTTCCCTACCCGATGGACCAGCGGCTGCAGGCCCGCAGGGCCGTCGAGAACCTCGCGGCGAAGGGCTTCACCGCCCGGGCGGGCTTCGAGGTCGAGTGGTGCGTCGGCAAAGCCGGCACCGACGACTGGGTGCCCGCGACCAGCGGCTCGGCCTACGGCCACGCCCGCCAGGTCGAGCTGTCCGACTACTGCGTCGACCTCCTGCGGGCGCTGGACCAGCAGGACGTCGAGGTCCTCCAGTTCCACCCGGAGTACGCCGCCGGCCAGTTCGAGGTCTCCACCGCGCCGGAGGACCCGGTGAACGCCGCCGACACCGCGGTCCTGGTCAAGGAGACCGTCCGCGCCGTCACGGTCCGGCACGGCCTGCGCCCCTCGTTCTCCCCCAAGGTCGTCAACGGCGGCGTCGGCAACGGCGGTCACCTGCACCTGAGCCTCTGGCGCGGCGGCACGAACCTCTTCGACGGCTTCCAGGACGAGGCCAGGCAGTTCAGCGCGGGCGTGCTCAACCACATCCGCGCGTTGTGCGCGATCGGCTGTCCCTCTCTCGCGAGCTACCTCAGGCTCGTGCCGCACACGTGGTCGGCACCGTTCGCGGCGTGGGGCGAGGAGAACCGCGAGACGGCGCTACGCCTGGTCCAGGACAACCTGGAGATCAAGTGCTTCGACCTGACCGCGAACCCGTACCTGGTCGTCGCGGGTGTGATCGCGGCCGGGCTGGACGGCATCGCCACCGGGGCCCCGCTGCCCGAAGGTCTGAACGTCGACCCCGCGCTGCTCGAGAACGTTCCGCGCCTGCCCACGTCGCTCAGGGAAGCCGTCGACGAGTTCGAGAAGGACGCCGTGCTCACCGAGGCGTTCGGCCAGGAGCTGGCCGGCACGATCGCGGACGTGCGGCGCGGCGAGATGGAGCGGTACAAGGACGCGAGCCCGCAGGGGATCGCCAACGTCACCCGCTGGTGTCACTGATCTCCTTGCGCAGCCGGTTCAGGGCCCGGTGCTGAGCCACGCGCACGGCACCGGGCGTCGAACCGACCGCCTCGGCCGTCTCCTCCGCCGACAGACCCACCACCACACGCAGCACAACGATCTCGCGCTGCTTCTCGGGCAGTACGCGCAGAAGCACCGCCATCTGATCGGAAAGCTCTCCCTGCATCGCCCGCTGCTCGGGGCCCGCCGCGGTGTCCATCGACTCGGGCAGCTCCGGCACCGCCTCGGCGCGGTTGCGCGAGAAGCTGCGGAACGAGTCCGCCACCTTGTGCGCCGCGATGCCGTAGACGAACGCCAGGAACGGCCTTCCCTGGTCGCGGTAGGACGGCAGCGAGGTCAGCACGGCCAGGCACACGTCTTGAGCGACGTCGTCCGCCGACGCGAACGAGCCGACGCGCGCACGGCAGTACCGGACGATCAACGGCCGGATGGTGCCCAACAGCCGTTCGATGGCGACTTTGTCACCGGCGACAGCGCGCGCAACGTGGTCGTCAGCGGTGTCCGGACGGCCTGAGTAGTACGAGGGCGCGGGCGGGTCGACCGGCTCCCGGTCACCGCCCCCCGTGCGCTCGACCAGCGCGTCGACCGTGCTCGGGGAGGCGGACACCGGGCCGCCGACGGAGGAGCGCTGGACGACCTCCGCGGGGACCTTCCGGTGCAGGCCGGGCGTGAACTCCACGCAGATCACCGTTCCTCTTCTGGACGCCGGCGCACCGCGAGACGTGCCCGCCGGATCCGTCCTTCGACCGCGCGCGGGGTGAGCCTGAGCAGCTCGGCGATCTCCGCATGCGAATAGCCCTGGTCATGGAGGAAGAGCAACCGCCTGCTGTCCTCGCTCAGCGCGGCGAACACGGCGTTCACCGCGTGCTGCTCGACGACGGCGTCCTCGGGGTTCCCCTCGGTGACGACGTTCTCGAGCGAGGCGAGGGTGTCGACCAGCCGCACGTCCTGCCAGCCGTTCACCCGCGTCTGCCAGCGGCGGTAGACGTTCGGGAACGCGAGCACGCAGGCGTTGACGAAGTACTCCCGCAACGGCAGGCCCTGCTCGACCGTCCACTCCCTGCCGAGAACCCCCCGGTCCCGGAAGTAGACGAACCCCTCGTACACCGCGTCGCTCGCCAGTTCTTCCGCCTCCTGCGGCGGGATCTCCTGGCGGTGCAGGTACCGGCCCTGCTGACCGCACCGGGAGAACATCGCACCCGACCGCACGAGCTTCGCAACGATCCCGAGACCGAGCCCGAGAAGCTGACGGTGGAACTGGTCCCAGCGCGGCCCGGTCAGCCCCGACTCGCGGAAGTGCTGCACCAGCACCCCGTCCATGCGCAGCCGCTCGGCGGCAAGCGCGGAGTCCGAACTTCCCATGCCCCCTGGTCCTTATGTCGGTGTCTTCCTACCTCTGGGTATGTCGTTTGGGTACGTCCACCCCACGTACTCCGCACGACTGGTCGCAAATGCAAACGAATGTCACCCGATCGGGACACTCAGTGCCGCGATTTCCTTGCGCAGACGACCGAGCGCGCGGTGCTGTGCGACGCGAACGGCGCCGGGAGTCGACCCCACCGCCTCCGCGGTCTCCTCGGCCGACAAACCCACCACGACGCGCAGCACGAGGATCTCGCGCTGCTTGGCGGGGAGGACGTGCAAGAGCCGTCCGAGGGTGCCGTTCAGCTCGTCCTGGAGGACGAACTCCTCCGGCCCGAAGCCGCGCACGACCTGATCGGGCACGTCCGCGACCGGCTCCGCACGGTTACGAGCCAGCGCCCGGTGCGCGTCGGCGACCTTGTGCGCCGCGATGCCGTAGACGAATGCCAGGAACGGCCTGCCCTGCTCCCGGTAGTTCGGGAGAGCCGTCAGCACGGCCAGGCACACCTCCTGCGCGACGTCGTCCGCAGTTGTCGCGGAGCGCCCCACACGCGCGCGACAGTACTTCACCACCAGCGGTCGAATGTGGCGAAGCAGCAGATCAGTGGCCTTGCGGTCACCCTGCACGGCCATGCTGACCAGCTCTGCGGTTGAAGCCGAACTCTCCATCCGAAGCGTCCCCTCGTCGACGTCCCGGAGAGGAGACGTGCGACGCGTCACTCCTTATGCGGAAAGTAGGGATAAGTTCCAAACGTCACCCGTTTGCAGCAACGAGCAGCGGTTGGTAATAGGCACGGAGCAACCACTCCACGCAATCGAAACCGGCTCGTTCCGCCAAGTCGGTGATTTCGTGACGGGTGATCGCCCAATATCGTGCCTTGCCCACCACGACTCGCCATGACTCCGTTTCGTGCAGTTGGAACATCTCCAGCTCGTACCGGTCGCCGTCCCAGTGCCAGAGCTGGAACCACACGACCCGGCCCGGTCCGACCGACGGCGGTGTCGACAACGGCCGTTCCCGCCGGATCGCGTCGTAGTCGCGCGTCGAGAGGACGAGCCTGCCGCCGGGCCGCAGCACGCGCCGCATCTCCCGCAACGCCGCCAGCACGTCGTCCGCGGTCAGCAGGTGCGGCAGGGCGTTGTCCGCGGCGAGCACGACGTCGAACGAGTCATCGGCGAACGGCAACGCCCGCATGTCCGCGGCGAACGTGGGCAACGCGACGCCACGCGCAGAGGCCTCTACAACGGCCCGAGAGGCCGCCCTGGGGCTCAGATCAGTGCCCACGACCTGATAGCCGCGCAAAGCCAAACCGATCGCCTGCGTGCCGATACCGCACGCACAGTCGAGAACGCGCGCGCCCGCCGGGATGAACTCCGCGAGTTGCGACGCCTGCCGGGCCATCGACGCGTCCCAGTCCGGGAACATGAGGTCGTAGGCCCCGGACAGGTCGTCGTAGAAGGCACCGGTCAAATCAGCTCCTCGACCCCCGCGGAGGTCCGCAGTTTCGCCAGCGCGCGGTGCTGGGCCACCCGCACGGCTCCCGGCGTCGAGCCGGTCGCCTCGGCGGTCTCCTCCGCCGTCAGGCCGACCACGACCCGCAGCAGCAGGATCTCGCGCTGCTTGTCCGGCAGGCTCCTCAGCAACTGGCCGAGCCGGACCGAGAGCGAGCCGAGCAGCGCGTTCTCCTCCGGGTCGACGGCGAGCGACGGCCCGTCCGGCACCTCGGCGACGGGTTCGGACCGGTTGCGCGCCGAGACGCGATGGGCGTCCGCGACCTTGTGCGCGGCGATGCCGTAGACGAACGCCAGGAAAGGTCTTCCCTGCTCGCGGTAGGTGGGCAGTGCCGTCAGCACCGCCAGGCACACCTCCTGCGCCACGTCGTCAGCCGACGCGTACGCCCTTTCATTGCGTCCAACGCGCGCACGGCAGTACCGGGCGACGAGCGGACGCACGGAGGCCAGCAGCCGTTCCACGGCGGGCCGATCACCCGCAACGGCCTCGTTGACCAAGGAGGCCAGCAGGTCGGAACTTTCCATCGCGTCGGTTCCCTACGTCGGCAGCGGAGTCATCATCTTTCGCCGCCGCGTCGTTTGGGACCACTCAGGGGGACATAACTGTCCCGAATGCAAACGCTGTCAGGCGGTTCGGCGGGCGAGGACGTGCAGCCGGGCGGCGACGTCCCGGAGCGGGGACCGCGTGGCGGCGGCCAGTTCCAGCTCGGCGAGGGCGTCGGCAGCACCCGGATTGGTGTCCAGCACCACACCTGGTACGAGGTCTGAGACAATGCCATGTCCCTGCAGGAGCTCGACGGACAGCCCCGCCTCGAGGACGAGTTTCTCGAGACCTGGGACGTCGAACCGGCGCTGCAACGGGTCGCGCGTGCCCGCGAGCTGGCCGGCGTCGTCGTCCAGCAACCTGCGCGCGTCGACGATGCGACCGGCGATCGCGCGGTGCAGGATCGCCGCGAACCGGTTCGCGACCAGCACGGACACCGCCCCGCCGGGGGCGACGGCGGCAGCCAGCGAGGACAGCGCCGCCGGGGCGTCGTCCACGACCTCCAGCAGCCCGTGCGCGAGCACCAGATCGGCCTCACCAGCGGAAACACCGAGCGAGTCGGTGTCGCCCTGGACCGCGTTGATCGTCACGCCCGCCTCGCGCGCACGCGTGTGCAGCGTGGCCAGCGCGTTCGGGGAGGGCTCCACGACCGTGACCGCGCAGCCCGCCGCGGCGAGGGGCACGGCCCAGACACCGCTGCCGCCTCCGACGTCGAGCACGCGGGGCGGTTCTCCACCCCTGCGCTCCCGCGCGGCGGCCAGTTCGGCGTCGAGCACCCTGTGTACGGCGTCCGGTCGCATGGCCTACAGAGTAGGAGACCTTAGAGTAGGTCTGTGCATACGGTGTCCGTGCTCAGCCTCAAGGGAGGCGTCGGTAAGACGACGGTGGTGCTCGGCCTCGCCTCAGCCGCTCTCCGCCGCGGCGTCCGCACTCTCGTGATCGACCTCGATCCGCAGTGCAACGCCACGTCGACGCTGGAGCCCGAGGAGTCCAAGGCGAGCATCTACGACGTCCTGCAGGACCCGTCCGAGGAGAACCTCGAACAGGCGATCCGCCCCAGCAGGTGGGGTGACGGCATCGACGTGCTGTCCGGGTCCGAGGACGCCGAGTTGCTCAACCACCCGGATCCGAACGAGTCGCGCCTGCACCGCCTGAAAGACGCGTTGCGCACGTTGCGGGACATGTACGACGAGTTCCCGTACGACCTCGTGCTGCTCGACTGCCCGCCGTCGCTGGGCCAGCTGACCCGCTCGGCGCTCGTGGCGGCCGACCGCGCCCTCCTGGTCACCGAACCGACGATGTTCGCCGTCGCGGGCGTGCAGCGGGCGTTCGAGGCGGTGCAGAACGAGCGCGAGAGCAACAACGCCGACCTGCAACCGTTGGGCGTCGTCGTGAACCGCGTGCGGCCGCGTTCGCACGAACACCAGTTCCGCATCGAAGAGCTGCGGGACATCTTCGGCCCGTTAGTCATGCCGGTGGCGTTACCGGACCGTCTGGCAGTACAACAGGCGCAGGGCGCATGCATGCCGATCCACGAGTGGGGTACTCCGGGTGCCCGTGAGGTCGCGCTGGCGTTCAACCTGCTGCTCGCCCGCATCCAGCGCATCTCGCGGAGCCGGCGCCGCGCCGTGCACCACGACTTCGACGACGACGAGATCCAGGAAGCGGTGGATGCCTGAAGGGGACACGGTCTTCCTGGCGGGCCACCGCATGCACCAGGCGCTGGCCGGGAAGACGCTGATCCGCGGTGAACTGCGTCACCCCAGACTGGCCGCGCTCGACCTGGCCGGCTTGGACGTCCTCGGCGTGCGGACGTACGGCAAGCACATGTTCACGCACTTCTCCGACGGCAACAGCCTGCGCAGCCACTTCCGCATGGACGGCTCGTGGCACCTCTACCGCCCCGGTGAGCGCTGGCGCCGGCCCGCGCACCAGGCCCGCGCGGTGTTCGAGGTCGACGACCGGCAGGCCATCGGGTTCGCGCTGCACGACATGGAGTTCGTCCCGACCTCCCGCGAAGACGAACTGATCTCGCACCTCGGACCCGATCTCCTGGCCGACGACTTCGACGCCGACGAGGCCATCCGGCGGTTGACCGCGGACCCCTCACGGCCGGTCGGGCTCGCGTTGCTGGACCAGCGCGTGATGGCCGGTGTCGGCAACCTCTACCGCGCGGAAGTGTGCTTCCTGCTGCGCGTCCTGCCGACGACACCTGTCTCGTCCGTCGACGCCTCACGAGCGGTTGCGTTGTCGCGCAAGCTCTTGCAGGCGAACCAGTGGCGGCCGGAGCAGAGCACCACCGGCGACCTCCGGGTGCAGCACTACGTGTTCGAGCGGACGGGCAAACCCTGCCTGCGTTGCCGCACAAGGGTCCGATCGGACGAGATCGACGGCAGATTCGTGTACTTCTGCCCAAAATGCCAATCCGGTTGAACCGAGGCGCTCTCCCGGCCGTGTGCCCCAATATGGCGGTAGATCTGGATGCGTTGCGCCCCGGCTTCACCGACGACCCCTACGCGGTGCTGAAGAGCCTGCGCGACGCCGGCCCCGTGCACCGGGTCGAGACCTTCGGTGTGCCGATGTGGCTCGTGACCCGCTACCCCGACGTGCGTGCCGCGTTGGACAACCCGCTGCTGTCCTCCCACGGCTCGGCGCTCGCCGAACCCCTGCGCGGCCATCCGCACTTCGCGTCGTGGTGGTTCGGCGACCTGTCCGACCACATGATGAACAGCGACGAGCCCGATCACACGCGCCTGCGCCGGGCCGTGTCGAGCCAGCTCACGCCGCGCCGCATCGCCGGCCTGCGCCCCCGGATCGAGCAGGTGGCCGCCCAACTGGCCGACTCGTTCGCCGACTCCGGGCGCTGCGACCTGATCGCGGACTTCGCCGCCCCGCTGCCCATCACCGTGATCATGGAGCTCCTGGGCGTCCCCGCCGTCGACCAGGAGAACTTCCGCTACTGGGCCGACGTGGTGACCGGCCTGGCCGACGGTGACGCGGCCTCGGCCCGCGAGGAGACCTCCGGTTACCTGCGCGACCTGGTGACCCACAAGCGCACCTCCGGCGACGACGACCTCATCGGCGGCCTGGCCAGGGCGAAGGGCGAGACCGCGCTCACCGACGACGAACTGGCCTCGCTCGCGTTCCTGCTGCTGGTGGCCGGCTACACGACCGCCGTGGACCTGGTCGGCAACGGCGCGCTGGCGCTGCTGCGCCACCCCGAGCAGCTCGAACTGCTGCAGCGCTCGTCGTCCCTGCTGCCCGGCGCCATCGAGGAGTTCCTGCGCTTCGACGGCCCGACCTCGCACGTGCTGCGGTTCGCCACGCGGCCGCTGACGATCGGCGGCGCACGGATCCCGGCCGGTGACGTGGTGCTGCTGTCCCTGGCCTCCGCCGAGCACGACCCGAACCGCTACCCGCGCGCCGACCAGCTCAACATCGAGCGGGCGGACCGCCAGCACCTGGCGTTCGGCCACGGCATCCACTTCTGCCTGGGCGCGCCGCTGGCCCGCCTGGAGGGCGAGATCGCGTTCCGGACGCTGCTGGAGCGGTGCGCCGGGCTGACCCTCGACACGTCGCGCCCGCTCGGGTGGCGGGTGTCGCTCGGGAGCCGGGGCCTGCGGGAGCTGCCGGTGACGTTCCTCGCGAAGCCCCGGACGCCGCTGGACGAGCAGGCGACGGTCAAGGTGCCTGGGCCGATGTGACGACGGCTACGCTGAGCTGGCGTTATAGGGTGAGCGCGTGGTCTACAAGCAGGTGGTTCGCAGGGCGTTGTTCGGAATGCACGGCGGCGACGCGGAGCGGGTCCACGAGACCACGCTCGACGTCATGGCTCGGCTGAGCCCGCTGGCGAGGTTCGCCCGCAACCAGGACAACCCGCGCACCGTCTTCGGCGTCCGGTTCCCGAACCCCGTGGGGCTCGCGGCGGGCCTCGACAAGGACGGGCGCGCGCTGCCGGCGTGGGCCGCGCTGGGGTTCGGGTTCGTCGAGGTCGGCACCGTCACGTGGCACGCGCAGCCGGGCAACCCGAAGCCGCGCCTGTTCCGCCTGCGCGAGGACGAGGCGATCATCAACCGGATGGGCTTCAACAACGCGGGGGCGCAAGCGCTTGCCGCGAAGCTGGACCGGACGCCCCTCAAGGCCCCGCTGGGCATCAGCCTCGGCAAGTCCAAGGTCACGCCGGTCGAAGACGCCGTGCAGGACTACCTGAACTCGCTGAACGCCCTGAAGGACCACGGCGACTACTACGCCGTCAACGTGAGCTCGCCGAACACGCCCGGCCTGCGCAGCCTGCAGGACAAGGGGGCGCTGACCGAGCTCGTCCAGACCCTCACCGCGGCCACCGCGAAGCCGATGCTGGTCAAGATCGCGCCCGACCTCACCGAGGATGCCATCGCCGAGGTCATCCAGGTGTGCATGGACAACGGCATCAAGGGCCTCATCGCCACGAACACCACCCTCAGCCGTGAGGGCCTCACGAGCGCGCACGCGTCCGAAACCGGCGGTCTCAGCGGCAAGCCCCTCACGCGGCGCGCGAACGACGTGGTCCGGTTCATCACCAAGAACAGCGACCTGCCCGTCATCGGCGTCGGTGGCATCGCGACCCCCGACGACGCCAAGCGCATGGTCGACGCCGGCGCGAGCCTCGTGCAGATCTACACCGGGTTCATCTACGAAGGCCCCGGCCTCGTGTCGAGGATCAACCGGGCACTGAGGTAGGCGCGCCCCGGCCGGTCGTCAGGTGCGGCGCGCGGCCCGGAGCCAGCGCATCACCGGGTGCAGGATCACCACGAGCAGCGAGCCCCAGACCATGCCGCCCATCTCCAGGTCGCCGATCTCGATGGTCAGGTCGCCGACCCCGGCGACCAGCGCGGCGCCGCCGACCATCGCGTTCACCGGGTTCGCGAGGTCCACGCCGCGGTCCATCCAGATCCGCACGCCGATCAGCACGATCAGGCCGTAGAGCACGAGCGTGCAGCCGCCGAGCACGCCCGGCGGGATGGTGCCGAAGAGCGCGATGGCCTTCGGGGAGAACGCCAGCGCGGCGGCGAACACCCCGGCGAACGCGAACGCCGCCGTCGTCTGCACGCGGGTCACGGCCATCACGCCGATGTTCTCGGAGTACGTCGTCGTGCCCGCGCCACCGCCCAGGCCGGACAGCGCGGTCGACAGCCCGTTCGCGATGATCGCGTCACCCGCGCTGCCGTCGAGGTTGCGGCCGGTCAGCGCCGCGACCGCCTTCACGTGGCCGACGACCTCCGCCACGAGCACGATCACCACGGGCAGCATCAGCAGCACCACGGACGGCCGCAACTCGGGCTGGTAGAGCCTCGGCAGGCCCACCCACGCCGCGTCGCGCAGCGCGGCCAGCCGTTCGGACGAGACGGCGCCGAACGCGAGGCCGCCCATCCAGACGGCCACGAAGCCGATGAGGATCGAGAACCGGAACACCAGGCCTCGGCCGAGCACGCCGGCCAGTAGGATCACCGCGGTCGTGAGCGCCGCGAGCAGGGGCTGCTCGCCGAAGTCCGAGGTGGCCCGGTGCGAGAGGTTCAGGCCGATGATGACCACGACGGCGCCGGTGACGACCGGCGGCATGACCGACTCCAGCAGCCGCACGCCGAGCGCCTTGACCGCGATGCCCACCACGATCACGAGCAGACCGGCCGCGACGACACCGCCGAGTTGCGCGGCGATGCCCTGTTCACGCGCGGCCACGAGCGGCGCCACGAAGGCGAAGGACGAGCCCAGGTAGCTCGGAACGCGGTTCTTGGTGATCACCAGGAACAGCAGCGTGCCCAGACCGGAGAACAGCAGCGTGGTGGCGACGGGAAGACCGGTGGCGGTGGGGACGATCACCGTGGCGCCGAACATCGCGACGAGGTGCTGCACCCCGAACCCGATCGTGAGCGGCCAGCTCACCCGCTCCTGGGGCGCGACGGTTTCACTGTCGGTGATCCGACCGTCCCCGTGCACGGTCCACAACGCCAACGCACTGCCTCCCGGCAATTCAGCCGGACTTCCCGCAGACCGGCCCCGGAATCCTGCCACGCCATGTAGCGGCTACGGCTAGATAACAGTCCGATAATCACACGATTGCCCTAAAGATCCCAGGGACACTCGCCGAATAGTCGTACGCAACTACACAGGGTGACAATCAATACGCTGAATAGCCTGATACATCGCGCATCGCGGACGCCAAGCCCGCCATGTGGTCCGTCGCGTCGTCCAAGACCTCGCCGGGGTTCTGGAACTGCGTGCTGGCGGCCAGCGCCTTGCCGGCCTCCGCCACCAGCGCGCAGTAGCGGTCCACGCCGTCCGCCAACTGGATCCTGAGCACCCGGACACCCTCGACCAGCGAGGCGCGCTCCAGCGGCGGAGCGGTGTCGCGGGCGCGTTCGACGGCCTGCAGCTGCGCCGACACCGCGCGGATGGCTGCGGCGGCCTCCTGGGCGGTCTGGCGGGCGTGCTGGACGGACTCCGTGGGCATCGACGTGAGCGCGGGCGAGTCGAGCTGCACCAGCAGCTGCGTCATCGCGTCCTCGGCGCTGTGCAACTTCTCCATCGGCGCGCGCGCGGCCGAGATGTGCGCGGGCAGCGGCGGACGGGGCGGGGGCGGCGGCGACAGCGCGAGCCGCTGCCGGGCGGCGCCCAGCTCCTTCAGCTTGAACCCGCTGCGGACGGCGAGGAGCCCGGGCAGGGCCGCGCCGATCGTGCCGCCGACGGTGGCCCACGTGCCGAGCACGCCGGTGAACCCGAAGACGGCGAGCGTGCCGAAGATCGTGATCAGCGCCAGCCAGAACGTCAGCACCGCGTTGGTGCGCTTGCGCTTGCGTTCGAGCTTGGCGACGGGGTCGTTCCACTTCTGCATGCGGTAGCGCGCCTGCTCGGCCAGGGGGTGGCCCTGGAGCGACGCACCCAACTCGCCGACGACCTTGCGGACGATCTCGTTGTTGGGACGGTTTCTCCAGGGCTCCATGATCACCTGCTGACTCCTCCTGCCCCGTGGCTCAGTTCTGAGCCGGCGGAACCTGCTGCTGCGTGGTCTTCTGCTCCTGCTGGACGCGCTGCGCGATCTCGGCCTGGATCTGCGCGGCGGCGCTGTTGCCCGCGGTCACCTGCTGCGGCGTGTTCGCCTGACCGCCGTGCATGGACGCGCGGATCTGCTCGAGCCGCGACGACCCGGCGAGCTGCGTGGTCGAGGCCTGCACCTCGAGCATCCGGCCCTGCACCGAGTTCTGCGCGAGCTCGGCGGACCCGATCGCGGTCGCGTAGCGCTTCTCGATCTTGTCGCGGACCTCTTCGAGCGACGGCACGTTGCCCGGTGCGGCGAGCTCGCTCATCTGCGTCAGCGAGGCGGAGACCTGCTCCTGCATCTTCGCCTGCTCGAGCTGGCTGAGGAGCTTGGTGCGCTCGGACAGCTTCTGCTGCAGCATCATCGAGTTGCGCTCGACGGCCTGCTTGGCCTGCGCCGCGGCCTGCAGCGACTGGTCGTGCAACGTCTTGAGGTCCTCGATGCCCTGCTCTGCGGTGACGAGCTGGGTGGCGAAGCCCTGCGCGGCGTTCTCGAACTGCGTGGCCTTCTGCTCGTCGCCCTTGGAGCGCGCCTCGTCGGCGAGGACGAGCGCCTGGCGAGCGGAGGCCTGCAGCTTCTCGACGTCGCCGAGCTGCCTGTTGAGCTTCATCTCCAGCTGCCGCTGGTTGCCGATGACGGCCGCGGCCTGCTGGGAGAGCGCCTGGTGCTGACGCTGCGCCTCCTCGATGGCCTGCTGGATCTGCACCTTCGGGTCAGCGTGCTCGTCGATCTTCGTCGAGAACGATGCCATCAGGTACTTCCAGAACTTCACGAACGGACTGGCCATCTCCTACGCCTGCCTTCTCGGTGCCGGTGTTGGATCCATCGTCTCAATTGTTCGTCGGGGTATCCACCGACACGGGGAGATATCCGGGAACACCCTGACCCACCCCGGGACTTAGGAGAACACGCCTGACGACGTGCCAATCCTGCCCGCACCCGCGTCCGGGGACGCGGTGACCCAGCGTGCTGATGCCAAGCCGTTGCCTGTGGTCCAGCACGCTGCCGTCGTTGTCAGTTGAACGTACGAGGACGCGTTCTTGTTGCAGACCGTCACGTGGCCCGGACCACAGGCGGTGACGTGTCACCTGAACGCAGGCGGCCCCGCCCGCCAGGTGGCGGACGGGGCCGGGAGGACGGGGGGGGTCAAGCCGCGACGACCGCCTTGGGCGTCTCGCCGATCTTGCTCGTGAGCCGGTGGCTCAGCATGGGCTGCAGGCGCAGGTCGGACAGGTCGTCCGAGAGCGTGGACGGCAGCACGCGGCCACCCTCCAGCTTGCCCCTGTCCGAACGTCCGTCCGGGACGGTGTCCGGCACCGTGTCCGGCGTCTGCTGGACGGCGCCGATGTCGGAGGCGACGTGGTGCAGCAGTTCGGACAGCGGCAGTTCCAATGCTTCGCAGATGGCCGCGAGGAGCTCGCTGGACGCCTCTTTGCGGCCGCGCTCCACCTCGGACAGGTACCCCAGGCTCACGCGGGCGGTCCGAGAGACCTCGCGCAGCGTGCGGCGTTGGTTGGTGCGGGCATGGCGAAGCCGATCACCGATCGCCTCGCGCAGCAGCACGGTCATCGCGCGCCTCCTTCCGGCCGGCCGTGTCCCTACGTTACCGATCGACACCGACAACGGTCACTGACTTCCGAACACGTCCGCCAAGGGCGAACGAACGCGGAGTCATCATTTGTTCCCGCCCGCGGTGTCCAGCAGGCAGTCCGACAGCAGGACCAGGGCTTTTTCCACAGCGCCGGAACGCACCGCCGCGCGATCACCACGCACGGTGATTGTCCGCACTGTGGACACTCCAGGCCCGCTCAAGCCGATGTGGACCGTCCCCGGAGCGACCCCGTCCTGGGGGTCGGGTCCGGCGACTCCCGTCAGCCCGATCCCCCAGTCCGATCCGCACCTCGTCCGGGCGCCTTCGGCCAGCTGAACCGCGACGTCGGGGTGCACCGCACCGTGCTCGTCGAGCAACCGCTGGTCCACGCCCGCGAGCACGTGCTTGAGCTCGGTGGCGTAGACGATCAACCCACCGCGGACCACGGCACTCGCCCCCGGTGTGTCGACGATCGTCGCGCACAGCAGACCCGCGGTCAGCGACTCCGCGGTGGCGACGGTCTGCCCGCGCGCCTTCAGCAGTGCGACGACGTCGGTCACGCCACCGCCCTACCCGCGCGGGCCTTCAACTTGAACGCTCGGACGACGTAATCGATTCCCGTCACGACGGTGAGGACGAGGGCGACCACCACGATCACCCAGGCGATCAGCTGCAGCACGTCGTTCTGCGGGAGCACGAACAACCCGATCGCGACGACCTGCGCCAGTGTCTTGGCCTTGCCGCCGCGGCTCGCCGGGATCACGCCGTAGCGGATCACCCAGAACCGCAGCAGCGTGATGCCTATCTCGCGCACGGCGATGGTGATCGTGATCCACCACGGCAGCACGTCGAGGATGCTCAGGCCGACCAGCGCCGACCCGGTCAGCGCCTTGTCCGCGATCGGATCGGCGATCTTGCCGAAGTCGGTGATCAGCCCGTGCTTGCGCGCGAGCGTGCCGTCGATGTGGTCGGTGAAGCTCGCGACCGCGAAGATCGCGAACGCGATGAGGCGCCACGTGGTGTCGAAGCCACCCGCCTCGAACAGGGAGAACAGGAAGACCGGAACGAGCGCCAGCCGCGCCATCGTGAGGATGTTCGCGACGTTGAGCAGCGGGACCTTCCGGGCCTCCGTCATGTCGGGATTACCTCGACGATCAGGTCCACGCCCTCGGAGTCGACCACGCGGCAGCGCACGAAGTCACCGCGCTTGAGCCCTTCGGCCTCCAGCACGATGCACTCGCCGTCGACCTCGGGCGCCTGGTGCTCGGCGCGGCCGACGCAGTCGTTCTCGTCGTCCTCCTCGGTCTCGACCAGCACCGTGACCTCGGTGCCGACCCGGTCCTCCGCGCGCTGGCTGGTGAGCTCCTCGACGAGGTTGCCGATGCGCTGCACGCGCTCCGCGATGGTGTCCGCGTCGAGCTTGCCGTCGAGCTCCTCGGCCTCGGTGCCGTCCTCGTCGGAGTAGCCGAAGATGCCGACCGCGTCGAGGCGCGCCTCGGTCAGGAACCGCTCCAGCTCCCGCAGGTCCTCCTCGGTCTCGCCGGGGAAGCCCACGATGAAGTTGCTGCGGATGCCGGCCTCGGGCGCGTGCTCGCGGATCTGCCACACGAGCTTGAGGAAGCTGTCCGTGTCACCGAACCGGCGCATGCGCCGCAGCACGTTCTCGCTGGAGTGCTGGAACGACATGTCGAAGTAGTTCGCGACCTTGTCGGTCTTCGCGATGGCGGCGACGAGGCTCGGCTTGGTCTCGGCCGGCTGTAGGTAGCTCACCCGCACGCGCTCGACGCCGGGGATGCTCGCCAGACGCGGCAGCAGCTGCTCCAGCGCACCCTGCTCGCGCGGCAGGTCCTTGCCGTAGCTCGTGGAGTTCTCGCTGACGAGGAACAGCTCCTTGACGCCGTTCTCGGCGAGCCACATGGCCTCGGCCACGACCTCGTCCGGGTGCCGCGAGACGAACGCGCCGCGGAAGCTCGGGATGGCGCAGAAGCTGCACCGCCGGTCGCAGCCCGACGCGATCTTCAACGGTGCCACGGGGGCGTCGTCGAGGCGCTTGCGGGGCGTCTTGGTGGGCCCCCAGCCGTGGCCGGGCACCTGCACGGCGTCCTTGGCCTCCTGGCGCTTGACCGGCGTGATGGGCAGCAGCGTGCGGCGGTCGACCGGCACGTGCGACTCGACGGGCTTGCCGTGCAGCACGTCCTGCAGCCGCTCGGCGAGGTCGTTGTACTGGTCGAAGCCGAGGACCGCGGCCGCCTCTGGGAGGCTGTCCGCGAGCTCCTTGCCGTAGCGCTCCGCCATGCACCCGACCGCGACGACCTTGGCGCCGGTGTCGGACGCGGCGAGCAGCGTGTCGACCGAGTCCTTCTTCGCCTGCTCGACGAAGCCGCACGTGTTCACGACGACGACGTCGGCGCCCTCGTCCACCAGCTCCCAGCCGCCTTCGCCGAGGCGTCCGGCGAGCTCTTCGGAGTCGACCTCGTTGCGGGCGCAGCCCAGGGTCAGCAGCGACACGCGTCGCGGAGTGGCGGGAGAAGACACGGCGCTCAGCGTAACCGCCCCACGTCTGGGCGCTTGAACTCAGTGCTTCCGAACGACCTCGACGAGCCGCCACACGTCACTCGACGGGTTGTCCGAGCCCAGCGCCTTGGCCCGCTCGACCGCCTGGTCGACGCGCTCCGCGAGCACGGCGAAGTCGAGCGCGCCTTTCGCATAGCCAGGCATGTGCTTGCGCAGTTTCTCGGCGGCAGCCTTCGGGCTGGAGATCCCCGCGGTGCAGTCCGCGAAGTGCAGGATCAGCCACACCTCGAAGCACGGGTTCGACACTGCCAGCGAAATCCCTTCCGCGCCGGCCGCGGCGACGGCTTCGCCGATGTCGAACTCGTCGACGTCGACGACACACCAGTACTCGTCGAAACCGCCTCGGTCGGCTTGGCGCCGCTTCGCCGCGTACCTGACGAGCTGCGCTGGTGAGCCGACCTTGACCACAGGTTTCAAGGTCACCGGCTTGGACAGCCGCTTCATCCCGTCGAGGTATGCCTGCTCGGTTTGTCCGCAGCACACGGCGAGCACACGGCTTGTGGAGATTCTCGAAGGTGTCCGGCGTCGGGACGAATTTTCACGTCGCGCCATCAGCACCACGCAAAACCGCCGAGATGAGCGTCTCGGCCTGCACGTCCGGAATGCCCCCGTAGCTTCCTCCCAGGTAGCGGCGTTCCAGGTTCTCGCCTTCTTTCCGCGGCTTGAAATCCGTCAACGGGTACAGCTCAGAGGCACCGTCTTCGTCCTTTGTCACGAACCAGACGTCTTCGCGGGTGAGCACTGCATCTCCCAGCACCGGGCTGAGCAAGCTCGCGTCGTGCGTCGTGAACAGGAGCTGCGCACCGTTCGGGTTCGCTTCCGCGTCGCGAAACAGACCGACCAGAGCTGCCGTCAAGCGTGGATGCAGACTGGCATCGATCTCGTCGATGGCCAGTAAACCGCCGCTTCGCAACGTCAGCAGCACCTGCGGCAGCAGCATCAACCACGACAGCGTTCCAGCGGACTCCTCGTCGAGGTCGAAAGCGTGCCCCTGTGGTCCGTGAGTCAGCCTGACGCGGTTTGCCACCTGCCCGAGCACGTGAGGCAGATCATGGTCGTCCACGAGTTCATCGGCCGACTTCGGCACGTGGAAACTGATCCCGCTGACACCGAGATCAGCGAGCCTGAGCAACTCGGTGAGCTTGATCGCCAAGGAGCGCTCTGATTGGAGGAATCGAGCGACCGCAGCCTGATTGAACCTCGTGCGCACCTCGTTGCGGAACACCACGTCTTCTGCGAACCAGCGGAACACGGGCAGCACGACCTCGAAGCCGGACTGCGCGGCCAAGCTGAGCAGCAGAGCGTTCGGCCGGAGCAGCCCACCGAGCAACTCGGTGATGGCGGCACTCCCAGCCACCGTGCTGCCGAACTTGATGGTGCTCCCCTGCCGTTCGAACAACACCCGCCTGCGTTTTTCCGGGTAGCTGTACAGCCACTCCTCCAGCACCCGCTCGTCATCCACCTCGAAGCCGTAGGTGTGCCGGACATCAGCGATGATCAACTCGACCACGAAGACCGACGGCTCCCGCCGACGACCCGGATCGAGCTTGAACGGCCGCCTGGGCACCCCGCCACCGGGCGCCCACGCCGCGAACGACTCACGCACCGCGTCCGCCATGAACTCGAGCCCGTCGAGCAGGTTGGACTTGCCGGAAGCGTTCGCACCGTAGATGGCCGCGACGGGCAGTACCGAGCGCTCGTTCGAGTAGAGCGGCATGAGCAACAACTCATGCTCTTCCCGAAACGAGCGGTAGTTGCCGACCCGGAAGCTGCGCAGCACGTCATCCACCTCCCACAGACCGTTCTGCGCAATTAAACCGCAGAGATCGGCCTGTAGCTGACAGCCTGGGCGTGTTTCACGACTTGGACCTCTGCTGGCTACCACGCCAGGAGCGGCGCCCATACTTGACGGTTGTGACCAGTGGGGTAGTCGTGCGGCGCGCCCGCACCAGCGACGTGCGCGCCATGAAGACGTTGATCGACGGGTACGCGGGCAAGGTCCTGCTGGCCAAACCCCTGGTCACGCTGTACGAGGCGGTCCAGGAGTTCTGGGTGGCCGAGGAGGACGGCGAGCTGCTCGGCGTCGGTGCCCTGCACGTGATGTGGGAGGACCTGGCCGAGATCCGCAGCGTGGCGGTGTCCCCGATGGCGCTCGGCCGGGGTGTCGGTCACCGGATCGTGGCGCAGCTCATCGCGACGGCCAAGGAGCTGCAGCTCACGCGCATCTTCGTGCTGACGTTCGAGACCAGGTTCTTCGCCAAGCACGGGTTCGTGGAGATCGAGGGCACGCCGGTGAGCCCCGAGGTCTACGAGGAGATCATGCGGTCGGTGGACGAGGGTGTCGCCGAGTTCCTCGACCTGAGCTACGTGAAGCCGAACACGCTCGGCAACAGCAGGATGCTCCTGGAGCTGTAACTATTCGAGTGATCACTCGAATAGTCTTGACTCACATAACGCGGGCACGCCAGGATCGGTGGTGTGCCCGAATCGCTCACCGTCGACGAGCTCGCCGCCCGGATCGGCCTGCCCAGCAGCACCATTCGCATGTACCAGACGAAGGGTGTGCTGCACGCGCCGAGACGGCAGGGGCGCGTGGCGTACTACGACGCCTCGCACGTCGAGCGGCTGACGTTGGTGCAGCGGTTGCAGCAGCGGGGGTTCTCGCTGCCCGCGATCGCCGAGCTGATCGCGGCACGGGAGAAGGGCGAGTCGGTCGCCGCGGTGCTCGGCATGGGCGAGGCCGACGGGCCCGACGACTGGGTTCGGATCAAGGTGCGCGACATCCGGCACCTCGTTCCGATGGGAGACGTCCAACCGCGACTCCTCCTCCGGGCTATGCGGTTGGGCTTGGTGCGGTGGAAGTACGGCTGGCCGCACGCGCGTCGCTGGGCACTCGAGGCGGGCGGCAGGCTCGCCGGCCTCCGGGTGCCCAGCGATGACGTCATGGACAGCTTCACGCGCCTGCGCACGGCGACCGACGCGGTGGCGGCGGACTTCGTGCGGTTGTTCGAGCGGCAGTTCTGGCCGGAGCTCGCGCGCAAGGCCGGTGACGAGAACCAGCTGGAGAACGTGCGGGCGTTGCTCGTCGAGCTCACGTACACGGCGGAGACCGCGGTGGTGGGGACGCTGCGGGAGTCGATCCGGGACGCCGCCGAGGAGTTCGCGTCGCGGCACGGGCTGCTGCCCAGCGACGACTACCAGCCCGCGTGGGCGGAGCAGCCGCTGCCGCCGATCGCCGAGAACCTCATGGACCCGGCGGGCGACCTGCCGAGCGAGCAGGAGATCGAGAACTTCCTGAGACGGGGGGACGAGGATGAGCCTGGTCGCTGACCCCGCCTGGCACGCGCAGGTCCGGGACGAAGGCCTCGTCGTGTACGCGGGTGCGGACCTCGCGTACCTGATCCCGGACCTGCCGAAGGCGGTGGCCGTGGCGCTGGCGGGACTGTTCGAGCCGGTGCCGGGGGGAGTGGCTCGGACGGTCGACGAGAGCCGGGTCGGGGAACCGGCTCGCCGGTACCTGGCCCAGCTGAGGACCCTGGGCGCTCTCCGCCCGGCCGGGTTGCCGGCCGACGACGTGGACGGGCCGGTGGCGGTCGGCACGCGCGTCGTCGGACGGGCACCCGCCGGGCTGGCGGAGCGGCTGCCGCACCACGAGAACCCGGACCTCCTGCTCGTCGTGCGGACGACCGGCACGTTGCTCGACCTGGTCGAGGTGGCGCGGGAGACGAAGGTCCCGCACCTCCTGCTGGACCTCGCGTACCACCACACCGCCGCCATCGGACCCTTCGTGGTGCCCGGTGCCGGCGCGTGCCTGGCGTGCCTCGCCGTGCGGGCGGGACGGCGGTGGGGAGATCCGCCGCCTCCCCCGCACCCGGCGGCGCTGCGGCACGAGTTCCCGCTCTCGCTCGCGGAGCAGGCGGTCCGGAACATCCGCAACGGCTCGCTGGCACTGCTCGACACGGTCGTCACCGTGAACCTCGACGAGTTCACGACCACGCGTGAGAGCGTGCTGCCCGCGGCCGGCTGCGAGGTCTGCCCGACGGTGGAGCTCGGGCGCGTGACACTTCCTTGGGGGGACCATGAACGCGACGGCAGTCCGGTTACCTGACCAGTTCTCACCCGGTGCGGCCGCCACGAGCGCCGCGACGCCCACCTGTTGCTGCTGTTGTTGCTGCTGCGCGGTTTCCTCGGTCGGCGCGGCCGTGCACATCCCCGTCGCCCTGCACCGCGACACCCGGGACCTCGAACGCCCTCGCGGCGCTCTCGTCCTCCCCGCCGCGGTCTTCCCGTTGCTCGTCATCGTGCTGCCGTTCGCCACGACGGGCGCGATCTTCGGCCTGCCCTGGGGCTGGTGGCTCGGCGGTTTCGGGGTGGCGCTCGCGTGGGCCGTCGCGTCGGGGTTCGTCGCCCGGTCACCGAAGCCGTGGATGAGCCTGCTCAGGCTGCTCGGCTGGTCGTTGCTCTGGTGCGTCGAGCCGTTCGTGGTGCTGGTGGTGCTCGGGCCCGTCGCGCAAGCGGGTGAAGCGGGCGCCTGGATCGGCGGTGCGCTCTACATCGGCGGGGCGTCGGCCTTCGGGTACTGGCTCTTCCGGCACCACCGGGTGCCGCGGTGAGGACCGTCGCGGAGGCGCTGGCCGAGCGCGCGGTCGGCTGGCGGCAGGGCGTGGTGGCGCAGCTGCACCCGTTGCCGCACAGCCTGTCCGATGTGGACGTCGAAGGCTGGGCCGCCGTGCCCGAGCCGTTCGCCGCCGGCGGCACCTCGGGCGGTGCGGACGAGGTGGCCGCGATCGCCGAGGCACTGGAACGGCACGCCGCCGCCCGCGCACCGCTGGAGATCGTCACCACCGGCGAGTGCTGGCCGTTGGAACACTTCAGCCTGCACACAGTCGAACAGCGCGTGTCACCGAACTACCGCTATCGCAAGGGATACGTCGACACGCCGTACACGCGCGCCTGGACGTTGCCCGCCAACGAACCGATCCGCGTGCCCGCCGGACTCGTGGGCCTCGACGCCTCGTACGGCCTGCCCACGACGTCCTCGGGCCTGGCGGCCGGCCCGTCGACGACCAACGCGCTGCTGCGAGCCGTCCAGGAACTGGTCGAACGCGACGCCTTCACCACCACCTGGCTGCACTCCCTCGCGCCGCAGCGGTTTCCGGCCGACCTCCCGCACGGTGCCCAGGCCTTCGACCTCACCCCCGCCTACAGCCCGCACCCCGTGGTCGCGGTGGCGGGCTCCCTCCCGATCGCGGGCAAGCCCCGCCCCACTCTGGGCCTGGCCTGCCGCGCCACGGTCGCGGAAGCGCTCCGCAAGGCCTACGAGGAATGGGTGCAGGGCACCGTGTTCGTCGAGGTGTGGCTGGCGCGCCACGGCGACGAGCCAGTCGAGGAGGCCACCGACTTCGACCGGCACGCCGCCTACTACGCCACCCACCCGGCGGAGTGGGGCGCGCTGCCGTGGTTGCGGGGCTTCGAGACGGACCCGCCACCCGACGCCGAGGCCCGCGGCACCGCGGCGGAGCTCACCCAACTGGTGCACGCCTTGGACGGCGCCGGAATCCGGCTCGCCTACCGCGAGCTGACCACGCCGGAGCTCTCGGCCGTGGGGCTGCACTGCGTCCGCGTCCTGTCCCCCGACCTGGCACCGCTGCACGCCGACCACCGCTGGCCCCACCTGGGCGGCCGGGCCCGCGAGCTGGCCTGGCGCTACCCGCACGCCTCACCGGGCGCGTTCCCCAATCCCGCACCGCATCCGCTGGGGTGAAGCCATGTTCGACGACTTCTGGGCCGCCAGCCGCTACTCGGTCCTGCACCGGCGGCGCCTCGGCGAACGACTGCGCGACTTCCGCCCCCGGCCACCGCTGGTCGACCCGCTGGAGCTCCCGAGCGCCCCCGTCGCGCTCCCGCGCCCCGGTGGCCGGCTGCAGAAGCTGTTCCAGGCCCGCCGAAGCACCCGCGAGTTCGCCGACAGGCCGTTGGGCGACAGGCAACTCGGCGCCGTGCTGGGAGCGCTGTCCGACAACAGCTACCCCTCCGCGGGCGGCCTCGACCCGTTGCGCTGCTACGCCTTCCACGACGGCCGGGCGGTGCGCTACGACCTGCGCCGCCAAGCCCTGCAGGACATCGGCGCGGCCCCGCCCGACCTGGCCGAGATCCTCGGAACCCCGTCGGCGCCACCGCTGGCGATCGTCCTGGTGCTCGCGGACGGGGAGTCCTTCGAGAAGTACGGCGAACGCGCCGGGCGCTTCGGCCTGGTCGAAGCCGGCGCCGCGGCCCAGAACATCTGTCTCCGCCTCGCCGAGCTGGGCCTCGGCGGCCACCTGCTGGGCGGCGTGGCGGACCACGAGGTGCTGCACGCCCTGGGCCTGCCTCGCGAGCTCCGCGTGGCCACCGCGATCGCCTGCGGGCATCCGATCACCTGACGTTCACCGGATCGTGTCTACCTACGACGGACGATCACCCGCTACAACTGGCGAGACCTGCTCACAACCGGAGGAGCTCGCATGTCGACGAAGACGCTGCGCTCGGCGTTCGTGGGTGCCACCGCATCCCTGGCCCTCATCTTCACGGGCTCCCCGGCGCTGGCCGTGGACATCGTCGCGGTGACCGACGACTACCTCTACGCGCAGTCCCTGAGCCAGTTCACGACACTGCGCGCCCAGCAGCCCCACGCGGACCAGCTCGACTGGTCCTCCGACGGCTGCTCGTACTCGCCGGACAACCCCTTCGGCTTCAAGTTCCTGCCGACCTGCCACCGCCACGACTTCGGCTACCGCAACTACAAGCGGCAGGCCCGGTTCAGCGAGGCGAACCGGCTGCGCGTCGACGACAACTTCAAGTCCGACATGTACGCCCAGTGCGGCTGGAACTGGACGTGCAGGCGCACCGCCGACCTGTACTACAAGGCGGTGCGCCAGTTCGGAGGCACCGGGAGCTCGACGGCGGACAGCATCGAGCAGGCCGGCCTGGGGTAGCTCACTCGCCGTCGGCGGGGCCGCCTCCACGCATCAGGTAGATCACGTTCTCGAGTTCGTCCGGCTTGATCAGCACCTCGCGCGCCTTCGAGCCCTCGGACGGCCCGACGACGCCCCTGGTCTCCAGCAGGTCCATGAGGCGCCCCGCCTTGGCGAACCCGACGCGGAGCTTGCGCTGCAGCATCGACGTCGACCCGAACTGCGACGTCACGATCAGCTCGGTCGCCTGCACCAGCAGCTCCAGGTCGTCGCCGATGTCGGCGTCGATCTCCTTCTTCTCCCCGGCCTTGGCCGCGGTGACCCCGTCCGTGTACTCGGGCTGGGCCTGGTTCTTCGTGAAGTCGACGATCTGCGAGATCTCCTCGTCGCCGACGAACGCGCCCTGGATCCGGACGGGCTTCCCGGCGCCCATCGGCAGGTACAGCCCGTCACCCATGCCGATCAGCTTCTCGGCACCGGGCTGGTCGAGGATGACCCGGGAGTCCGTCAGCGACGACGTGGCGAACGCCAGCCGCGACGGCACGTTCGTCTTGATCAGACCCGTGACGACGTCGACGGACGGGCGCTGCGTGGCGAGCACCAGGTGGATGCCGGCGGCGCGGGCCTTCTGCGTGATGCGGACGATCGCGTCCTCGACGTCGCGCGGCGCCGTCATCATCAGGTCGGCGAGTTCGTCGACGATCGCCATGATGTACGGGTACGGGCGGTAGACGCGCTCGGAGCCGGGCGGTGCCGCGATCTCACCGGACTTCACCTTGCGGTTGAAGTCGTCGATGTGGCGCACCCGGTTGACCTGCATGTCCTGGTAGCGCTGCTCCATCTCCTCCACGAGCCACGCCAGCGCGGCCGCCGCCTTCTTCGGCTGCGTGATGATCGGCGTGATCAGGTGCGGGATGCCCTCGTACGGCGTCAGCTCGACCATCTTCGGGTCGATGAGGATCATCCGGACCTCGTCGGGCGTGGCGCGCGCGAGGAGCGAGACCAGCATCGAGTTGACGAACGACGACTTGCCGGAACCCGTGGAGCCCGCGACCAGCAGGTGCGGCATCTTCGTCAGGTTCGCGGTGACCATGTGGCCCTCGATGTCCTTGCCGAGGCCGATCACCATCGGGTGCGTGTCCTGCAACGTCGACGGCGCGCGCAGCACGTCGCCGAGGCGCACCATCTCGCGGTCGCTGTTCGGGACCTCGATGCCGACCGCGGACTTGCCGGGGATCGGCGCGAGCAGCCGGACGTTGTCGGTGGCGACCGCGTACGCGATGTTCTTCGTCAGCGCGGTGATCTTCTCGACCTTCACACCGGGGCCGAGCTCGACCTCGTAGCGCGTGACCGTCGGGCCTCGGGTGAAACCGGTGACCTGGGCGTCGATCGAGAACTGGTCCAGCACGCCGGTGATGGCGTCGATCATCTGGTCGTTGGCCTTGCTGCGGGCCTTCGGCGCGTCGCCGTCCTTGAGGATCGTGGGCGGCGGCAGCTGGTAGTCGCCCTCGACCGCGCGCACGGCCATCGCCGGTGCCGGTGCCGCGGCCGCCGCCTTCTTCGCCGCGGGGGCGGGCTTCGGGGCGGGCTTCGGGGCGGGCTCCGCGGGCTCGTCCAGCGGGAGCTCGGCCTGCGGCTCCTCCACCGGGGTCTCGGCGGCTTGGCGGCGGCGCGACGGGCGGCGCAGGCGAACCGGCTTGGGCTCCTCCTCCGGCTCGTCCTCGAAGTCGAACGGCTCGGCCGTGCGCTCGCGGTGCACCAGGGCGCGAAGTCGTTGCGGCACTTCGCGAACCGGCCAGTGCAGCACGCAGAGCAGGCCGAAGACGAAGATCATGACGAGCAGCGGGCCCGCGACCCACGGGGTGAGGCCCTGGGCGAGGAAGCCGCCGGCGAGGTACCCCAGCGCGCCACCGGCGTCGCGGCGGGCCAGCGGGTCCATCGGCAGGCCGCCGATCAGGTGGAACATGCCGAGCACGCCGATGCTGATCAACGTGCCGCCGACGACGAGCCGGAACCGCTCCTCCGGCTTGGCGTCGGTGGACATCAGCACCACGCCGATGCCGAGCAGCACGACCGGGACGAACACCGCGGGGAACCCGACGGAGCTGCGCACGGCGACGTCGACCCACCGGCCGACCGGTCCGCCCGCCTGCCACCAGACCCCCGTGCCCGTGATGAACGCGAGCGCGATCAGGAACAGGCCGAGGCCGTCACGGCGATGTTCCGGTTCGAGTCCTTTGGTGCCGGTGATCCCCCGGACGACGGTGCCGACGCCACGTCCCAAAGCCCCCCACACGGCGCTGAAGGCACCGCCACCGCTCCTGCGCGCGGCGGGCTTTCTGGACGCGGTGGATCGTGCCCGCGGCTTGGCTGGCGCTTTGCCGCGTGACGTGGTCTTTCTCGAAGTCCCTGTACGCCCGGCCATGTCTACAAGGTAGTCCCTCGCGTCCCACCAGCCCCATTTGCAACCGGGACGCGTGCGAAATCCCCATGGTTCCCCGGATCCGCCACGGTGTCCGCACGACACGCCGTACGCTGCCCGGCGTGTCCACACCGCTCCTCTGGCGCGTGCTCATGGCTGTCGACCGGGGCCTCATCGCGCTGACCGGCAAGCTCGAGGTATCGGGCGACATCCCGCCGGAGCTCGTCGGCCAACCGTTGCTGCTGGCGTCCAACCACATCGGCAACCTCGACCCGATGGTGCTCGTCGCCGCGTGCCGCAAGATGGGCGTCAACCCGCGGTTCATGCTCGCGGGCGGGTTGCTCGACGCGCCGGTCATGGGCCCGGCCCTCAAGGCGTGCGGTCACCTGCGCGTCGACCGCCGGTCGGCGAACGTGGGCGAGGCGATGCACCGGGCCGTCGAGGCGTTGCGGAAGGGCGGCGACCCGATCGCCGTCTACCCCGAGGGCAAGATCACGCTGGACCCCGGCATGTGGCCGGAGCGCGGCAAGACCGGCGTCGCCCGCATGGCGCTCGGCGGCGGCATCACGGTGGTCCCGATCAGCCAGTGGGGCGCGCACGAGGCCGTCTACTGGGGCAACCTCAGCGTCGGCAGCTGGAGGGACGTCCTGCCGTACCTGACGTCGTGGCTGCGCGCGGTCCGCAGGCGGCCGACGTTCAAGGTCCACTTCGGCAAGCCCGTCGAGCTGTCGGACCTCAGTGCCGACACGGTGGGCGACGCCCGCCGCGCCCACGAGCGGATCATGATCGCGATCACCGAGAACTTGGTGCCGTTGCGCCTCGACGAGCCGGACCTCCCGAAGTTCCACGACCCGACGCGTCCGACGACCGGCTCCTCCCCCTGGCGGCTCGCGTGATCGAGTAGGCGATCACCGTCACCAGCATGAACAACGGCCTCGGTCCACCCGTGCGGAGGCTGACCGCGACGTCGGCCAGCGGAACGACCAGCGCGACGACGAACACCGCCGTGCTCGCCGTGGGCAGCTTGACCTTCGGGTCCGCCCACGGCGTGCGGCCCCACGGTTTCGCCACGCTCAGCCAGGCCTGGAACGCGATCGCGCTGATCATGAGCGAGGTGCCCACCGGCATCCACGCCGTGACGTGGCCGTGCGCGGCCGCCTCCAGGTTGTCGCTGAGGATGAAGATGCCGACGTAGAGCTGCACGACGGTGATCACGAACTTGGTGAGCACCCACCAGTGCCGGAAGTAGCCCCACGGTGTCGTGGCGCTGAGCATCATGCCGGTGAAGGCGCTGATGTTGGCCATGACGGCGAGCACCCGGTGGTCGAGGAAGCGCGCCATCTCGAACGCGCTGACATCACCGGATTCCATGCCGTACAGCAACAACGCCAGCAACGCGACGGCCTGGCTCATCCAGCCGACGGACGTGACGACGTGCAACCACACCAGCAACGTTCGGGCGCGCTTCTGCATGACATGTAGCTTGCCTACACATCAGGCAGCGCGCATCGGGGATCACCCCTAGGAGAGCTCGTGCAACCGCGCCCGCACTTCCGGGGTGAGCGGGTGGTCGTAGTCCTCGTAGATCGTCAGCGCCTCCAGCAGGTGGGTGCGCGCCACCTCCGGCTGCGCGGCGCTCGCCTCGCCCACCCCGTGCAACGCCTCCGCGAGGCTCTTGCGGTCGCCGAGCACGCGCAGGAAGCCCACCGCCTCGCGGAACGACTCGCGCGCCTCGACCCGTTGTCCCAGCTTCACAAGCGCCCAGCCGATGCTCACCAGCGCCATCGCCTTGCCGTGCACGGCGCCGTGCGAGTCCATCACGTCGAACGCCCTGTTCGCCGACGTCAGCGACTCCTCGTACCGCCCGGCCAGCCGCAGGATGTCGCTCAGGAACAGCCTCGTGCCGCCCTCGCCGAACCACGAGCCGACCTCCGCGTGCCGGTCCAGCGCCTCGCCGAACCGCTCGACGGCCAGGTCGAACCGGCGCAGCCCGCCGTACGCCATGCCGAGGCCGGTAAGGCTCCACGCGGCACCAACCCGGTCGTCGATCTCGCGGCGGACCGCCAGCGCGCGGTCGAACAGCTCCAGGGCGTCGGCGAAGCGCTGGCCGCGGAACGCCGCGAGCCCCAGACCGTGCACCGCCCAGGCGCGCGCTGCCTGGTCGCCGTCACGAGCGGCGGCGCGTTCCGCGATGCGGTACGCGCGGGTCCACTCGTCCAGAGCGCTCGACACGATGAAGTAGTTCCACAGCGCGAGCGGAATCTGCCACGCCGCGGGCGAATGCTCCTCTTCGGCGAGCCGCGTCACCGCGAGCAGGTTCGCGGACTCCGCGCGGCACCAGCGGAACGCCTCGTCGTGCGTGGTGAAGTCCTGTGTGGACAGCGCCGGCAGCAGGAACGCCGGGTGGTCCGGCGGCGCGATGACGGTGCCCGCGGCGTTCGCGGTGTCGAAGTACCACCGCAGCAGGCGTTCCACGGCCTCGCCGCGCCCGCCCGCCGACTCCTCCGCGGCGCTGAGCTCCGTGGCGTACAGGCGGAGCAGGTCGTGCAGCCGGAACCGGCCGCGCGCGACCTCCTCGATCATGTGCCCGCCCGCCAGCACGTCGAGCAACGCCCGAGCCCGCGGCACCGGCACACCCGCCAGCGCGGCGACGGCGTTCAGGCTGATCTCGGCGCCGGGGTGCAGGCCGATCAGCCGGAACGCCCTCGCCGCGTCGGGTCTCAGCGCCAGGTACGACCACGAGAAGGCGGCGCGCACCGCCGTGTCCTCGTCGTCGCCCGTCGCCAGCACGTTCAACCGGTCGCGCTCGTCAGCGAGGTCGCTCGCCAGGTCGGCCAGCGTGAGGTGCGGCCGCGTGACGACCCGTTCGGCCGCGATCCGCACCGCCAGCGGCAGGTGCCCGCACAGTTCGACGAGCTTCGCGGCGGCCTCGGGTTCGGCCTCGACGCGGTCCGCGCCCACCGCCGAGGTCAGCAGCGCCAGGCCTTCGTCGCGCGTGAGGGTCGACAACGTCACCGAGTGCGCACCGTCGCGCGCGACGAGCCCGCCGAGGTGGTTGCGGCTCGTCACGAGCACCATCGACGTCGACCGTCCCGGCAGCAGCGGGCGGACCTGCTCGGCCAGCCGCGCGTTGTCGAGCAGCACCAGGACCCGTTTGCCCGCCAGGACGCTGCGGTAGAGCGCGGATCTCGAGGGCAGGTCGTCCGGGATGCGTTCGGCCGGCACGCCGAGGCTCTGCAGCAGCTGGTGCAACGCGGCCGAGGGCTGCACCGGCGGTGACGACGCGTCGAAGCCGCGCAGGTCGACGTGCAGCTGCCCGTCCGGGAAGCGCGCCGCCACCTGGTGCGCGAACTTGACCGCGAGCGCCGTCTTGCCGACGCCGCCGGTGCCGGTGATCGCGACGAGCACCGGCGAGTGGTCGTGCGGAACGACTTCGGCGAGCTTCGCCAGCTCCTTCTCACGCCCCGTGAAGTCGCGGACCTCGTGCGGGAGCTGAACGGGCACGAGCACGGGCGCCGCCGGTTCGGGCTCCGGGTCGTGGCGGCCGACGAGCAGCTGCTCGTGGAGCCGGCGCAGTTCCGGGCCGGGCTCGATGCCGAGCTCCTCGATCAGCAACCGGCGCAGGTCCGCGTAGACGGCGAGCGCCTCCGCCTGCCGGCCGCCGCGGTACAGCGCCGACATCAGCAAGCCGTGCAGCCTCTCCCGCAACGGGTGCGCGCTCACCAGCGTCGTCAGCTCCGCCGCCACCTCGGCCTCACGCCCGACCGACAGCATCAACGCCGCACGCTGCTCCACGGCCGTGAGCCGCATTTCGGCCAAGCGCGCGCGTTCCACCGCAGCGAACGGCCCCGGCACGCCTTCGAGAGCGACGCCACGCCACAGTCCCAACGCCGCGTCGAACTGCGCGAGGGCCTCTGCGGGCTTCTCACGCAGACGCGCGGCCTCGTCCAGACGAGCGCGGAACACGGCGGCGTCCGAACTGCCGGATGGGAGCCTCAGCAAATATCCGGCGTCCGTGGAGAGCAGCACGGAGCTCGGCGCGCGCGAAGCCCTGCCGGGTTCGAAGAGCCTGCGGAGTCCCGCGACGTAGGTGTGGATGCCGTTGTCGGCACTGGCCGGCGGCTCGTCACCCCAGACCGCGTCGATCAGTTCGCTGCGCGACACGACGTGGTTCGCCCGCAACGCGAGCACGGCCAGCACAGCCCTCTGCCGCGGCGGACCGAGCGCGAGCGCCTCGCCGCCCACCGTGGCCGCGAGCGCGCCCAGCAAGCTGACGCGCAACTCGTTCTGCAACTTCCGTCTCACTTCGTCGCTGTCCGCAGTCATCCGGCAACCTACCGTCAGGATCCGTCCAGAAGCCATCCAGAAGCCGTGCAGAGGAGTTCTCCACACTTCACAAGAGGTGGATTGGGCCGAAATGAGGAGCAGGGCATGAACGCGGCCGAGGTCTTCGACACGCTCGGGCTGGAGTACCAACGCGCCTGGTCGCACCAGCCGGCACTGCACGGCACTCTCGCCTGGTTCGCCGCGACGCAGCCCTCGGGCTCGCGGGTGCTCGACATCGGTTGTGGCACAGGCGTTCCCGTGGCGCGCACCCTCGCCAAGGCCGGCATGAGGGTCACCGGCCTCGACGTCTCGCCCGTCATGGTCGACCTCGCGTCCTCCCAGGTTCCCGACGCCACGTTCCACAAGATCGACATCCGCGACTTCGAGTCACCGCCCGGCTCGTGGGACGTCATCTGCGCGGTCTTCTCGCTGCTGCAGATGACCCAGGCCGAGATCGTCCGGACCCTCGGCCGGATCTCCGCGTGGCTGCGGCCCGGCGGCCACTTCTTCCTCGCCACGGTGGCGATCGACGTCGAGCAGGTCACCCTGCCCTGGATGGGCCAGGAGATCCAGGTGTCGTCGTTCTCCGAGGAGAACTTCGAGAAGCACCTCGGCGAGGTCGGCCTGCGGGTCGTGCGCCGGAGCCGTCCGGTGTTCACGCCCTCGTTCCCCGGCGCCACGCCCGAGGAGTCGCTGCACCTGGTGTGCCAGCGCCCCTGAGCGCTCGGGGTGGGCGGTCTAGTGCTGCTCGGCCAGCGCGCGCCCGATGAAGTGCGCCGACAGCAACGCGAAGATGTACGCCTGCAGCACCTGCACCAGCGCCTCCAGGAAGAACAGCGCGATCGCCAGCGCGAACCCCAGCGCCGACACCGGCTTCAGGTAGATCGGCGCTTGCAGCAGCATGAACTCGCTGCCGAGCGTGAACACCAGGATCAGCAGGTGCCCCGCGAACATCGCCGCGAACACCCGGATGGCGAGGTTGAACGGGTCGAAGAAGAACTTCAGGATCACCTCGGTCGGGATCAGCAGTCCCCACAGCACCGGCTTCGGCACGTCCGGGATGACGAACTGGTTGCGCAGGTAGCCCTTCAGGCCGAACTTGCGGATGCCCACGTAGTGGTAGAGCGGGAAGACCACGAGCAGCGCGACGGCGAACGGGAAGCCGCTGTGCGTGAAGGTCGGGAACTGCACGAGCGGGATGAGCCCGTAGAGGTTGTTCACGAGCACGAAGCAGAAGATGCTGACGATCAACGGCACGTACGGCGCGAATTCCTTGGCGCCGATCTGCTCCCGCGCGATCGTGTTGCGGCCGAAGTCGTAGACCGATTCGGCGGCGAACTGCCAGCGCGACGGGACGAGCTCCAGGTTCCTGGTGGTGACCAGGAAGAACGTCAGGATGATCACGACGGACAGGACCAGCAGGACCTGCGGTTTGGTCACCGGGACGTCGAACGGCAGACCGAACGGGTCGTGCCAGGTGAAGATCGATGGAAGGAGAATGTCGTCTTTGCCCGGCGGGCTGAAGACGTCGGCCATTGGGCGAACCCCCTCGTCCATGGTCTGGGATCAAACCTTATCGGACGAGGGGGACGCAGATCACAGCAGGGTCACGGAAATTCTGCTATTCCACCCGAAGTGTCAGACCGGAATGACGGTCGGAACGATCATCGGGCGGCGGCGGTAGGTCTCCGCGACCCAACGCCCGACAACGCGCCGCACGGCCTGTGCGACCCGGTGCGTGTCCGTGATGCCCTCGGCCTCCGTGCGCGCGAGTTCCATCTCCACGAGCGGCACGACGGCCTCCAGCGCCTTGGGGTCGTCGGAGAAGCCGCGGCCGGAGATCGTCGGTGACGTCACGGCGCGGCCGGAAGCCGTGTCGATGGCGACCGAGATCGAGATGAAGCCGCCCTCACCCAGCACCAGGCGGTCGGACAGCGTCGACTCGCCGACGTCGCCCACGGACAGGCCGTCGACGTACACGTGGCCGACGACGACTCGGCCGGACACCGCTGCCTTGCCGTCGACGAGGTCCACGACGACACCGTCCTCGGCGATCACGACGTGGTCCTCGGCGACACCGGTGGCCACGGCCAGAGCGGCGTTCGCGCGCAGGTGGCGCCATTCGCCGTGCACCGGCATCACGTTCGACGGCCGCACGGCGTTGTAGAGGAACAGCAGCTCGCCGGCCGGGGAGTGGCCGGAGACGTGGACCTTGGCGTTGCCCTGGTGCACGACGGTCGCGCCGAGCTTGGCGAGGCCGTTGACGACGTTGAAAACCGCGTTCTCGTTGCCCGGGATGAGCGACGACGCGAGGATCACCGTGTCGCCCTCGCGGATCGAGATCTGGCGGTGCTCGCCGCGGGCCATGCGCGACAGCGCGGACAGCGGCTCGCCCTGCGATCCGGTCGAGACGAAGAGGACCTCGTCCTCCTGCATCCGCATGGCCTCGTCGAGGTCGACGAACAGGCCGTCCGGCACGTTCAGGAAGCCCAGGTCCGACGCGATGCCCATGTTGCGGACCATCGAACGGCCGACGAAGGCGACCTTGCGCTTGTACTGCACGGCCACGTCGAGCACCTGCTGCACGCGGTGCACGT
Organism: Lentzea jiangxiensis; assembly: GCF_900104175.1. GTDB lineage: Bacteria > Actinomycetota > Actinomycetes > Mycobacteriales > Pseudonocardiaceae > Lentzea > Lentzea jiangxiensis. The sequence continues at coordinate 1,196,910 of NZ_FNIX01000001.1, read as the reverse complement.
GCGAGGCGAAGCAGGCCACGATGACCCGCTGGTCCGCCTTGCGGATCACGTTCTCGAGCACCGGGCCGATCTCGCGCTCGGGCACCACGAAGCCGGGCACCTCGGCGTTGGTCGAGTCGACCAGGAAGAGGTCCACGCCCTCGTCGCCCAGGCGGGAGAAGCCCGCGAGGTCGGTCAGGCGGCCGTCGAGCGGCAGCTGGTCCAGCTTGATGTCACCGGTGTGCAGCACCAGGCCGGCGGACGTGCGGATGGCGACGGCCAGCGCGTCCGGGATCGAGTGGTTGACCGCGAAGAACTCGAGCTCGAACGGACCGAACGAGCGGCGCTCGCCCTCGCGGACCTCCACGAGCTGCGGGTTCTGGCGGTGTTCGCGGCACTTGGCGGCGAGCAGCGCCAGCGTGAAGCGGGAGCCCACGACCGGCAGGTCGGGGCGCAGCTTCAGCAGGAACGGGACCGCGCCGATGTGGTCCTCGTGGCCGTGCGTCAGGACGATGGCGTCGATGTCGTCGAGCCGGTCCTCGATGGCGCGGAAGTCGGGCAGGATCAGGTCTACGCCCGGCTGGTCGTCTTCGGGGAAGAGAACGCCGCAGTCGACCACGAGCAGCCTGCCGGCGTGCTCGAACACGGTCATGTTGCGGCCGACCTCGCCAATTCCGCCGAGTGCGACGACGCGGAGGCCGCCTTCCGGCAGTGCGGGCGGCAATTGGGTCGATTGGGTCACGCGTTGACTCCCAGTTCGGCCGCGATGGCCTCGATGTCCTCGGCGACGGCCGGCACCAGCGGCAGACGCGGTTCGCCCACGTCCAGTCCGCGCAGGCGCAGCGCCGCCTTCGTGTACGTCACGCCGGGTACCCGGCGGAAGGGCCGCAGCAGCGACAGCAGCGACTCGTGGATCTCCTTCGCGCGCACTACCTCACCCGACTCGTAGGCGTCGGCCATGTCGCGGAGGCGGTCCGCCGCGAGGTGGCCGATGACGCTCACGAACCCGACGGCGCCAACGGACAGCCACGGCAGGTTCAGCGGGTCGTCACCCGAGTAGTAGGCGAGGTCGGTGCTCGCGATCACCCTGCTGCCCGCGTGCAGGTCGCCCTTGGCGTCCTTCACGGCCAGGATCCGCGGGTGTTCCGCCAGGCGCAGGAGGGTGTCGACCTCGATCGGCACGACCGCGCGCGGCGGGATGTCGTAGAGCATCACCGGCACCTCGGAGGCGTCGGCGACGGCGGTGAAGTGCGCCAGCAGGCCTTCCTGCGGCGGACGCGAGTAGTACGGCGTCACGACCAGCACGCCGTGCGCGCCGGCCTTCGAGGCCTGCTGCACCAGGTGGACGCTGTGGGCGGTGTCGTAGGTGCCGGCGCCGGCGACCACGGTGGCGCGGTCGCCCACGGCCTCGACGACAGCCGTGAGCAGCGCGGCCTTCTCGCGGTCGGTCGTCGTCGGGCTCTCGCCGGTCGTGCCGTTCACGACCAGGCCGTCGTTGCCCGAGTCCACCAGGTGTTTCGCCAGTTCCTGCGCCTTGGGGAGATCGACCTCGCCGCGGGGGTCGAACGGGGTGACCATGGCGGTGAGAACGCGGCCGAACGGGCGGTCCGGCCCTGCGTAGGGGCTTCCTGGCATGCGCAGAAACTACCCGAGTTCAGACGCTTCGGTTCAACGACCGCACGCGTTGCACCGAGTCGGCGTCACCGCTGTATTCCACACGGGCCTGGTCGCGCCCGAACGCGAGCATGACCAGCTCGGGCACCTCACCCGTGATCACCACGCCGTTCGCGCCCTGCTTGGCGACGAGGTGCTCGCCGTCGGGGCGCACCAGGGTGACGCCGACCGGCGACGACCTGTACGCCATGCGCGCGGTGAGCGGCAGCACCTTCCACAGCGTCGCCTCACGCCGCGCGTCGTACGGCCGTGGCTCCCAGTCGGCCTGGGCGCGCCGCACGTCCTCGTGGTGCACGAAGTACTCGGCAGTGTTCATCAGGTCGTCGACCGGCTTGATCCAGAACGGCGGTGTGCGCACCAGGTCCAGGAGCTCGCTCCACGCCTTGTGCGTGTAGTCCTCCTGGACCTTCCCGGTCCACTTGGCGAGGACCGGCAGCACGATGCCGGGTGCGGCGTCGGGGCGCCTCTCGCGGACGGCGAGGTGCGCGGCCAGGTCCAAGGTCCGCCAGGGGTCGCACAGCGTGGGCGCGTCCGGGCCGAGCTCGGTCATCAGGTCGACGAGTGCCTTGCGTTCATCGCGGGCGAGACTCACCCGACCATTGCACCACAGCGGCGGGTCAGGGCTCGTTCGGCCGGTAACAGCCCTGGAACCCCGCCGGCTTGGTCGAGCTGTCCGCGAACAGCTTGACGACCTGGTCGCGGTTCAGGTTCTCCGGGTAGCCGGGCCAGTCCGGTTCCTGCCCGTTCACGTGCAGCTCGTCGAGCCAGTAGCCGGACTGGCCGGAGATCTTGGCCATCTCCAGGTCGCAGCCCTTCACCCGCACCACCACCTCGATGGTCTTCTCCGAGGACTTGACGGTGCGCTTGCCGATCTTCTTGGACTTCTTCTCCTTCTCCGTGCTGGGCTCGCCGGGGTTGCTGAACCCGGCGGCCTTGAGCTCGGAGACGAACTTGTCCTCGTTGTTCCCGCAGGCCGTCAACGCGGCCACGCAGCCGAGGACGAGCAGGGCGGGAGCGATCTTTCTCTTCACGTTCAGCTGTCCTTCTTCGTGCTGATGCTTCCGTCGAGCTTGCTGCCGTCCTTGTTGCCGGCCACGCACCAGATCTTGCGGTCGGCGTTGCCGCTCTTGTCCTTGGTCCACGCCTTTTCGCCGGGGATCAGGGTGGTGAGCCTGAGCTTCGAGCCGTCCTTGATCCACTCCGAGTTCAGCGTCATCTCGCAGCGCGCCACGCCGAGGCTCTTCAGCGCGTCGACGCCCGGATACGCCGCGTCCGGCAGGCTCGACTGCAGCGGCAGGGTGTCGATCACGTCGAACACCTCGAAGTCGTGCGGCTTGTCGCACTCCTCGCGGGTGTCGGAGTTGAGCAGCTTGGTCGGCGCGACGTCGCCGAGACCGCACGTGTTCTCGTACAGCCCGAACACCGGGACCTCGGCGCCCTCGCCGTAGGTGAGCGCCTGGCTGCCGCTGGTGCCTCCGGGCGCGGTGAAGGCCCTGTGCGTGAAGATGCCGCCGGTGAACGCCGCCACGGCGATCACGGCGGCGCCGACCAGCGCGAGGACGCGGTTGCGCTTCTTCTTCGCCGGGTCGGCGGCGGGCTGCTGGTACTGCTGCGTCGCCTGGGGCGGGATGCCGGTGGGCGGCGTCGGCTGGTTGCCGATGCTGGAGAGCATCGCGCGGGCCTGCGGGCCGGACAGGCGGGCGTTCGGGTCGGCGATCAGCAGACCGGTGATCACGGCGCCGAGCACGCCCGTCGCGCGGGTGAGGCGCGGGGTCTCGCTCATGATCGCGTGCAGCGTCGAGGCCGTGGAGGAGCGCTCGAACGGGCTCCAGCCCTCGACGGCGTAGCAGAGGGTCGCGCCCAGCGCCCACAGGTCGGAGGCGGGGCCTGCCTCGTGGCCGTGGATGCGCTCCGGCGACATGTAGGCGGGCGAGCCGATGAGGCTGCCGCTGGTCGTGAGGCGCGGGTCGTCGACGGCCTGCGCGATGCCGAAGTCGGTGAGCTTGACCTTGCCGTCCGGGCGGACCATCAGGTTGCCCGGCTTCACGTCCCGGTGCACGATCCCGGCCGCGTGCGCGGTCTCCAGCGCGGACAACGCCTGCAGCGCGATCGAGACGACCTGGTTCGGCGGCATCGGGCCGTGGGCGCCGATCAACGTCGACAACGTCGCCGCCTCGACCAGCTCCATGACGATGTAGGTCGTGCCGTTCTCGTTGATCGCGTCGTAGACCGTCACGACGGCGGGGTCGTTGAGCTTGCCGGCGGTCCGCGCCTCACGCAGAGCGCGCTCTTCGAGCACACGGCGTTCCTCGTGCGCGATGCCGTCCGGCAGGTGCAGTTCCTTGATGGCGACGAAACGCCCGATGTGACGGTCCTGGGCCCGCCACACGATGCCCATGCCACCGCGGCCGAGCTCCGCCACCAGGGCGTACCTGCCCGCGATGACGCGTGGTTCGACTGCCTGTCCGTGCAACGTGCGCTCCTACAACCTCGGAACCGGGGGCGTTGACGGTACTTGAGACCCGCCGACCAGAGGATCGGTTCCTAGACTTCCGGCGCTACAACCAGTTCGTGACCTGCGGCACGCAACGCCACCACGGCGCGGCCAAGGTCGGCCTGCTTCACGAGCAGGTGGTCGGTGTCGTAAGTGGACAGCGCGAACAGCGAGACGCCCGCCGCCGCCAGCTCACCCGCGAGGGCGGCCATGATGCCGGTGAGCGTGAACTCCAGCGGCCCCCGCACGGTGAGCAGCCGCCAGCCCTTCTCCGACACGTCGCCGCCCGGCGCGGACGACGCGGGCGCGATGATCGACAGCTCGGCCGGGGTCCTGGTCACGGACACCAGCACGTCGGTGAGGTCGAGCAGCCCGGTGGGGACGGGTGCGTCCGGTGCCAGGCGCGTGACCGCGTATTCGCCGGGCCGGACGTCCACGATGAGCCGCTTCATGACGTCAGCCTTCAACCACGAGCGGGCTCGAGGCAACTTCCGTGCCGTCCGGGAGTGTCGAGATGACGAAGTCCGCGAACGCGTTGGGAGCGGCCTTGACCAGTTCGCGCAGGCAGGCGACGGCGAGCTCGCGCAGCTCGACGTTGATGTGCTCGGTCGCGCGCATCGCGATGAAGTGCCGCCACGAGCGGTAGTTGCCCGTCACCACGATCTCGGTGCCGGTGGCATTGGGCAGCACGGACCGTGCGATCTGCCGCGCACGCCGGCCGTTGACGGTCTTCTCCAGGCTCTGCACCAGGTCCTCGTAGGCCTTCAGGCTCGCCTCGGTGGCGGCGACGAAGCGCGCGTGCAGCTCCGGGTCCTCGGCGATCAGCGAGGGCTCGACGACGTCGGTCGGGTCGGTGCGCTGGGACAGCTGCGAGTACGAGAAGTGCCGGTGCCGGATCAGCTCGTGGGTGAGCGACCGCGGCAGCTCGGTCAGGTAGAGCGAGGCGCTGCCGTGCTCGAACGCGGCGAGGTGGCCGACGTCGAGCAGGTGGTGCAGGAACGTCGCGTTGGTGTTCGTCATGGGGTTCGAGCGGTCCCACGACTGGTAGCAGGCCCGGCCGGCGAACTCGACGAGCGCCGCGCCGCCGTCCGCGTCGGTCGTCCACGGCACGTCGTCCGGCGGGATGAACTCGGTTCTCGCCACCAAGCGCACTCTCGGCATGGGCCGACATTAGCCCTGACACCACGAGTTGGTTGCACGATGTCGCGAGTGACGTCATAGTGGTGTCATGGATCTGTCACCGTACATCGCGTCACTGCGCGAGGACCTGGCGACGGCCGCATCCGCGGGGGACGAGAACACCCGTCGAACGGCCGCCGCGTTGTCCGCAGCGCTCGAGCCAGCCGCGCGGCTGGCGATCATGAACGCACTGTCCGACCTGGCTGCGGAGGTCACCGCCTCCCTGGACGGCCAGGTCGTGGACGTCCGGCTGGCCGGGCGGGACGTGCAGGTGGTCGTCACCGGGTCGGCCGAACCGGAGCCGGAGCCCGCTCCGCGCCAGGAGGCGCCGGGATTCGGCGCCGGTGACGCCACGGGTGACATCAGCCGCATCACCCTGCGGATGATCAACGAGCTCAAGTCGAAGGCCGAGGCCGCCGCCGCGGCCCAGGGCGTGTCGCTGAACTCGTTCATCCAGCAGGCCGTCGGGGGTGCCGTGCACGGCAAGCACAAGCACCAGCACAAGGGGTGGAGCGGGAACGCGGGCTCGGGCTCGCGCGTCCGCGGATGGGTGCAGGGGTGAGCGGGATGACTGAATCGGCAGGACAGGACCAGACCGGCCCCACCGGCGTGGTGCGCCGGCAGAGCTTCGAACCCGCGGGCACCGCCGAGATCGACATCTCGCTGCTCAGCGGCCGCGTGCAGGTGCAGTTGACCGACGCGCCCGGAGTGCACGTCGAGGTGCGGCACGACCCCGGCGCCGGCAACACGTGGACCGAGGGGCTGGCCGGAGTGCTGAGCTGGGTCAGCGGCCAGTTCGGTCCCGACAGGACCGCCGCGCCGGCCGGACCTGAGGACGCCGTGCGCGACGCCCGTGTCGAACTGCTGGGCAACCGCTTGCGCATCGAGTCGTCGAAGGCTCTGCCGTTGCGCGCCGTGCCGCTCTCGGTGGTGGTGACGGCACCCGTCGGCTCGCACGTGTCTTCACGGACCGGTGCTGCGGATGTGACCGTGACCGGGGGTGCGGGCCGTCTGGACCTGAACACGGGCACCGGCAACGTGTCCGCCGACCGGGCGACCGGCGAGACCAAGGTGAACTCGGGCGCCGGCACCGTGCGCCTCGGCACGATGCTCTCGTCGCTGAAGGCGAAGACGGGCAGCGGTGACGTGGAGGTGTCGTCGGTCGGGGGCACCACCACGCTGGTCACCGGCACCGGCGACGTCTGGCTGGGCGCGGTGCAGGGCGACGTCCAGGTGCGCACCGGCAGCGGCGACCTCACCGTCGCCGACGCCGCCTCGGGCGAGATCCACCTCGGCACCGGGTCGGGCCACATCCGCGTCGGCATCCGCCAGGGGGCGCTCGCGCGCATCGACCTCGTGTCCACGTCCGGCACCGCCCGCAGCGATCTCGACGTCTCGGCGGAACCGCTGGGCGACGCCGTGCTGTCGGTCACGGGCCGCACGGGCAGCGGCAACGCGCTGGTGACCGCCGCATCGAGCTGACCGGGGGGTCGGGAGGGAACCGGACGGCGTCCCTACGGCTCCTGGAACGGCTTGGAGCCGCCGGGGACGTCGTCCGGGAAGAGCGGGCAGCGGATCTCCGCGGTCAGGAACTTCCTGATGAAACTCGAGAAAGTGCCGTCATAAGACCACTTCTGCCGCATGTCCGTGATCATCACGGTCCACTCGTCCGGCTCTCCCCCGGTCACCCAGAGGCAGTGGTCGCCGTTCACGGTCATGCCCCAGGGCAGCAGGCCGGGGGACTCCGGGTGTGCCCGCAGACCCGGCTGGCGGCGCAACGCGCGCAACATCTTGGGCGCTGTTGACATCCAGTTCATGAAACCGGCACGCGCCGTTGGGTGGAGGATGCGAACGTAGCCACCGACGATGAGCGGCGGGTAGGCCTCGGCGAGGTGCACGTAGTCGCCGGGCAGCGCCGTGCCGACCCGTGCGGTGACCGCGTCCCAGTCAACCGGGTCCGGGCGCCTCTCGGGCGCCCCCAGCAGATCGATCCACTCGTCAGGCGGCACCGTTCACCTCCGTGACCCTCAAGCATCGCCTGTGGCGCTTGGGATTCGGTTGTACCGCAGTCCGGCGACGACCAGGGAGACGACCGCGTCGAACGCGTCCTGAATGTGAGGATTCCCCCACTCCTGGGCGTGAGCCGGGTGGTGGAACACCTGCGTCGCGTCCCACACCGCCTGCGCCGTCCTGCCGACGTCGTCCGTCACGAACTCCCGGGTATCCACTCCGGCCTGGATGATGCGCTCGAGCTGCCCCACGAGGTGCCCCAGGTGGTACTCGACGACGGCGCTGCTCTCGCCGACGAGCGTGCGGAACGTGGTGAACAGCTCCAGGTCCTCGGTGTGCGAGCGCCGCTTCCTGTCGAAGAGCTTCTGCAGCCAGTCCCCGAGCATCCGCGAGGCGGGGACCTCCCGGTCGAACTCGGGCTCCATCTCCTCGTGGATCGCGTCGAGCCAGCGCCTGGTCACCGCCTCGCGCAGCGCGGCCTTGGTGGCGAAGTGGCGGTAGACGCTGCCGTGGCTGACCCCGAGCGCCTTGGCGACGTCGACCACCGTCGCCTTGGCGGGGCCGTACCTGCGCAGCACCTCTTCGGTCGCCGCGAGGATCGCCTCCGCGGTCAGCGCCTCCGCCACTTCCCACTCACCTCTCGCTGTCCAGCGCGGCCATCTGCTCGGCCGCGTAGCGCGTGCCCGCGGCCGCCCCGACAGGGACGACAGCCTCGATCTCCTGGAGTTCCCGTTCGGTGAACGTCACGTCGACGGCACCGATCGCCTCCGTCAGCCTCGCACGCTTCGTCGTGCCGACGAGAGGCACCACGTCCTCACCGCGCGCCGCGACCCACGCGATCGCGAGCTGCGCGACGGTGACGCCCTTGTCCCGCGCGATCTCGCCGAGCTTGTCGACGAGGTCCTGGTTGCGGGTCAGGTTGTCGCCCTGGAACCGCGGCGCGTGGCCGCGCCAGTCGCTCGCACCGAGGGCGAGCGGGGTGGCGGAGATCAGGCCGCGCGACAGCACGCCGTACGCGGTGATGCCGATGCCGAGCTCGCGGGTGACCTGGAGGATCTCGCGCTCGACACCGCGTTCCAGCAGGCCGTACTCGATCTGCAGGTCGGCGATCGGGTGCACGGCGTGGGCGCGGCGGATGGTCTCGGGCCCGACCTCGCTCAGGCCGATGTGCCGGACGCGGCCCTTCTCGACCTGCTCGGCGATGGCGCCGATGGTGTCCTCGATCGGCACGGCCGGGTCGAGGCGCGCCGGCCGGTAGACGTCGACGTGGTCGGTGCCGAGCCGCTGCAGCGAGTACGCGAGGAAGTTGGCCACGGCGTTCGGACGGGTGTCGAACCCGATGAACGCGCCGTCGGCGTCGCGCAGGCCGCCGAACTTGACGCTGAGCTGGGCCTCGTCGCGACGGCCCCTGATGGCCTCGGCGATGAGCATCTCGTTGTGGCCTTGGCCGTAGAAGTCACCGGTGTCGAGCAACGTGACACCCGCGTCCAGGGCGGCCCGCACGGTCGCGATGCTCTCGTCGCGGTCGGCCGGGCCGTAGGCGTTGGACATGCCCATGCACCCCAGACCGAGGGCGGACACGACCGGACCGGTGGCTCCGAGCTGGCGCTTCTGCATTTCGAACCCCTTCGTCTCTTCGGTGTTCTCCAGCCTGTCCGAACAACTGACAGATTTCAATATCTGTCAGTCGATATTTGTTGGCGTGATTGACAAAAGAGTTTTGAACGTTCAAAGTGTTTTTTGCGATGAGAGACGTCATCTACCTGGACCGGATGGAGCAGGCCGAGACCCTGCTCAAGCCGCAGCGCGTGGAGGTGCTGCGGCAGCTCGCCGCGCCGCGCTCGTGCACCGAGGTCGCCGAGGCGCTCGACCAGACGCCGCAACGCGTGCACTACCACGTCAAACAGCTGGTCAAGGCCGGTCTGGCCGCCCAGGTCGCCGAGCGGAAGGTGCGCGGCGTCCAGGAGGGCCTCTACCAGGCCGTGGCGCGGTCGTACTGGCTGTCGCCCCGCCTGGTCGGCCGGATCGGAGCCCGCGACGAACTGGCCCTGGGGCACCTCGTGGACCTCGCGGAGCAGATCCAGGTCGACGTGGCGGCCCTCGACAGGTCGAGCGAACTGCCGTCCGTCGGCGTGTCCGGAGAGATCCGGGTGCGGCCGGAGGAGCGCCAGCGGTTCCTGGCCGAGCTGCAGACGACGTTGCAGGACCTCTTCACCCGATACGGCGGCGCGGAAGGGGATGCGTTCCGCATCGCGCTCGCCTGCTACCCCAAGGGAGACGATCGATGAGCACCGGAGTTGTCCGCGTACGCACCACCGCCGACCCCGCCCGGATCCGCCGGGCGCTGACGACGGCCGACGACATGCGGGTGTGGCTCGCCGAACACGCCCACGTGGACCTGGAGCAGGGCGTCTACGAGTTCTGGGGGCGCTACACGCCGGAGGGCGAGCGCGGCCGGCAGAAGCTGCTGGAGGTCACCCCGTCCGGTGTGCGCTTCTCGTGGCTGTTGCAGGGCACCGACTACACGCTCGAGCTCGGTGTGGAGGAGCGCGACGGCCAGACGTTGATCGTCGCGACGCAGTCGCCGTACCCGCAATGGGGCGCGGGCATCGAGGACGAGGGCGGCGCTGGCGTCATCCAGACGTTCTGGTCGCTGACGCTCGCGAACCTGGTCGAGCACGTCGAGGGCCGGCCGGTCTTCGCGCTGTGCGACTTCTCGACGCCGGAGCAGCGGATCGAGGTCGACATCGCGGCACCGCCCGCGGCCGTCCTGCACGCGCTCACCGACGAGGAGGTGTTCGCGCGGTACTTCGGGGCGCGGTGCTCGATCGAGCCGCACGTCGGCGGCCGCTGGGCGATGGGCAGCTTCGAGGACGAGCCGAACCCGGCGAAGGTCGTCGCCCTCGACGAGGAGCACTTCGCCATCGAGTTCCCGGACGGGATGGTGTCGTCCTGGGAGCTGAAGGGCTCCGGGGGCAGGACGCGGCTGACGTTCGTGCAGAGCGGCTTCGACCCCGCCGCCCCGCCCTACGGGTCGTGGCTGGGCTGGCTGTCCGGGTTCGCGGACATGCGCCGCATGCTGGAGGTACCCGGCTGGCGCCCGATGTGGCACTCCTACGAGGTCCCCGGACTGCCCGACGGCGTCCTCGTCCTCGAATAACCGGGCGAATACCGGGCAGGTGAGAGCCAGATCATCCGGCTCTCACCTGTTCGCGCCTGGCTTTCAGCGGTTCGGAATCGATAAATTCAGGACCGTGCTCGATTCAGCGCGAATCACCGTGGCAGCCGTGTTGATCGCCTTCTCCGTGACGGCGTCGATCTTCTTCGGCTACTAGAACCACGTCATCACGACGGCCGGGGAGGCCGCGAGGAGGCTGAACCTCGCGAAGCGGCCGACCATGCCGGTGGCGACGAACATCAGCGTCGACATGCCCGAGAGCCCGGCGAGCACGCTCGTCGCCATGAACGGCGGCACCCCGACCAGCGCGCTCACCCCGTGCGTGCAGGCCATCCAGTTCGGGTGCGCCCGGCACTTCGCGTGCATCCACTCGCCCCAGCGGTGCGGGCGCGTGCCGGGCCCGATCCAGCGCCTCAGCCTCGACGGCTTGTCGCTGGGCTTGCGGTGCAGGAACTTCGGCAGGTGGATGTCGCCGCGCGCCGCGTAGAAGTACAGGAGCTTGCCCAGCACCTGGCCGACCGCGACCGAGGCGCCGACGATCCAGAACGACATGTCCGGCCAGCGCGCGCAAAGTCCCAGGACGAACATCTCGATGCTGATCAGGGGAACGATGGCTGAGCCGAGCGCGACCCCGAAGGTGAGGCCAACCAAGGCAAGCACCGTGCCGAGGTTACACAGATGTCAGTCGCCCAGCCGGACGCTCAGCGGACCGGACACCCGGATCTCGCGCAGCGGACGCCCGGCAGCGTCCAAAGTGCGCACCGTGCCGTCCCCCGTCCAGCCCAGTCGCTCGTAGAAGTTCCTGGACGCCTTGTCGGCCTCCGGCACCCACGCGATGCCCCTGGTCGCCCCCGTCTCGCCCAGCCGCCTGACTGCCTCCGCGACGAGCCGCGTGCCGTGGCCCCTGCGGCCCCAGCGGGGTTCCACGAGGACGCTCAGGAGCGCCGTTGTCGCGGCGTCCCGCGGCAACGACCCGTCGGCCTTCGCCACCTCGTCGTCGGGCGCCTTGCTCGCCACGACGAACCCGACCGTCCACTCCCCCTCGGTCGCCTTCAGCACCGCGCCGAGCTGGATGGCGCTCGACCACGCGTCGTCGGTGTCGAGCGTGTCGAGCACCTCGGACGGCAGCAGGTCTGCGTAGGCGAGCCGCCAGGTCTCCCGGTGGATGCGGACGATCTCCGCGAGATCAGCAGCGGTGGCGGTGTGCACGCCGGCGTCGGCCATGGACGCATGCTATCGACGCCGGAATTGTCAGGGGTGCGTGGCACCATCGCCCTCGTGCAGAGGATGAGTGCGGACGTGGCCCGCCGGATCGCGCTGGGCGCGCAAGGTTTCACCGACCCGAGGCCGTCGGCGGCCACCCGCAGGCACCTGCAGCGAGTCCTGTCCCGAGTGCAGTTGCTGCAGATCGACTCGGTGAACGTGGCCGTGCGCGCGCACTACATGCCGCTGTTCTCCCGCCTGGGCGCCTACGCGCCTTCGCTGCTCGACGAGGCCGCCTGGACGCACTCGGCCCGCAAGCCGCGCATGCTGGTCGAGACGTGGGCGCACGAGGCCTCCCTGGTGCCGGTCGCGGACTGGCCGTTGTTCCACTCGGGGGCCAAGAAGCGCGGCTGGTGGCAGAACTACCGGACGATCCTCGAACGCTCGCCGCAACTGGTCGACGACGTGCTCGCCGCCGTGAAGGAACTCGGCCCGATCGGCGCCGGCGCCCTGGAGAAGGCCCTGATGGGCGACTCCGGCCGCGCGAAGGGCCCGTGGTGGGACTGGTCCGAGGTCAAGCGCGTCTGCGAGGTCCTCTTCGGGGTCGGCGTCCTGACCACCGGCACCCGCCGCTCGTTCGAGCGCCTGTACGACCTGACCGAGCGCGTGATCCCGGCCGACGTCCTGGAGCGGAGGTACACGCCCGAGGAGGGCGCCCGCGAACTGGTCCAGCGCTCCGCCGTCGCGCTGGGCGTGGCCACCGAACCCGACCTGCGCGACTACTACCGCCTGGACCCCCGCCACTCGCGGGCCGCCGTGGCGTCCCTGGTCGAGGAGGGCGTCCTCGAACCCGTGGCCGTCGACGGCTGGCGTGCCGCGGGCTACCGGCACCGCGACGCCTCCACGCCCCGCCGGGTCACCGGCCGCGCGCTGCTGTGCCCGTTCGACCCGCTGATCTGGGAGCGGGCCAGGACGGAGCGCATCTGGGGCTTCCGGTACCGCATCGAGATCTACGTGCCGGAGCCCAAGCGCGTGCACGGGTACTACGTGTTCCCGTTCCTGCTCGACGGGGACCTGGTGGGCCGCGTGGACATCAAGGCCGACCGGGCGGCGGGGGTGCTGCGGGTGCAGTCGGCCTGGGCCGAGGAAGGGGTGGACCGGCCTCGGGTGGCGGCCGAGCTGGCCGCGGAGCTGCGGCTGATGGCCGGCTGGCTCGACCTGGAGGACGTGCTGGTCGTGCAGAAGGGCGACCTGGCGGCGGAGCTGATCGCCGCGGTCGTCCGGGGATAGCTCAGCGGCGCCGCACGAACCGGGCGACGCCGAAACCCGGCCGCGGCGGCCGGAAAGCGAGGGCGTTCGCGGTGCGGGCGAGACCTCGACGTCGACCAGGCTCGGGATGACCTCGTCGCAGTACCAGTCCGGTCCCATCCGCCCCGCCGTCGCGCTGGCGCAGGTGTCCCCCTGATCGGGAACGCCTGCGTTTCACCGTACTCAGCGCCACGGGCAAGATCAGGCGTGCGGCTGGACCGCCTCCGCGTCTGAGGTCGGAGCGTCGGCGGCTCCCCAGCGTCGACGCGCCCGCGACCACCGTCTCGGCCCCGTCCCCGATCTGCTCGAAGCCCGCGGAAGACACCTCGCACCCGCAAGGCCCGCCACAGCACGAAAGCCCCGGACCGACAGGCCCGGGGCTTCGTTCACGAGTGCAGCTCGATCGCCTTCCGCATCGTCTGCCGCGCCCGGCCGCGGTCCCCCGCGACGTCGTACGCGTAGGCGAGGCGGAACCAGGCCCGCCAGTCGTCCGGCGAGGTCTCGACCTCGGCCCGCCGCTCCTCGAACCACGAGTCGGCGGCGTCCCGGTCGACCCGCCCGGACGGCCGGCGCGGCAGGTGCGAGACGTCCGGCAGCAGCCCGTCCGCGTCGAGCTCGCGGGCCATCTTCTCGGTCTCCCACCCGAAGCGCAGGTTCGAGTACACGAGCCACACGCCGAGCAGCGGCAGGATCAGCACGCCGACGCCGAGCAGGACGCCGACGACCTCGCCGGTCCCCAGCAGGGCCACCGCGCGGCCGGTGAGCAGGACGAAGTAGACCGCGAGGGCCGCGATCAGCAGCCCTACCGCCAGCCTGACCTTCACAGGTCGAGGTACCTGTCGAGGCCGACGGCCAGGCCCGGCCGCGACACGACCTCCCGCACGCCCAGCACCACGCCGGGCATGAAGGACGTGCGGTGCAACGAGTCCTGGCGGATGGTCAGCGTCTCGCTCTCGCCGCCGAACACGACCTCCTGGTGCGCGATCATGCCGGAGATGCGCAGCGAGTGGACTCGCACGCCGTCGACGACCGCGCCGCGCGCGCCCGGCTCCTCCTGCGTGGTCGCGTCGGGCATCGGGTCCATGCCCTCCCGCGCCGCCGCGATCAGGCGGGCCGTGTGCGCGGCCGTGCCCGAGGGCGCGTCGGCCTTGCGCGGGTGGTGCAGCTCGATGATCTCGGCCGACTCGTAGTAGCGGGCGGCGATCTCCGAGAAGCGCATGAGCAGGACGGCGCCGATGCCGAAGTTCGGCGCCACCAGCACGCCGACGGACGGCTGGTCCGCCAGCAGCGCCCCGACCGCGTCCAGCTTGGCCTGGTCGAACCCGGAGGTGCCGACGACGCAGTGGATCCCGGCGCCGATGCAGAACTCCAGGTTGCCCATCACCACGTCGGGGTGCGTGAAGTCGACGACGACCTGCGCGCCGGAATCCACCAGGGTCTGCAGCGGGTCGTCGGCGTCGATGGCCGCCACGACCTCCATGTCCTTCGCGGCCTCGACCGCGCGGACCACCTCGGACCCCATGCGGCCCCGCGCGCCGAGAACTCCGACGCGAATCATGCAATCACCTCGTGTACCTGGTCCGGCAGATCGTCGGCGTGATCGTAAGGGCCGACCACGGCCGCGGCGACGGGGCGGCGCAGCAGATCACGTGCGAGCAGCGCCACCTCGTCGGCCGACACCGCGTCGATGCGCGCCAAAGTCGCTTCCACGCTCAGGTGGTCGCCGTAGTTCAGCTCGGACTTGCCGATGCGCGACATCCGGGAGCTGGTGTCCTCCAGCCCCAGCACGAGAGCACCGCGCAGCTGGCCCTTGCCGCGCGCCACCTCGGCGTCTGACAGGCCACCGCGCGCCACGTCCACGAGCACCTCGCGGATGACGCCGGCGGTCTCGCCCAGGCGGTCCGGCTGGCAGCCCGCGTAGACGGCGAACGTGCCGGTGTCCGCGTAGAGGCCGACCGACGAGTACACCTGGTAGGCCAGGCCCCGCCGTTCGCGCACCTCCTGGAACAGCCGGGAGCTCATGCCACCGCCGACGGCCGCGTTCAGCACGTTCAACGCGAACCGGCGCTCGTCGTGGCGGTCGAGCCCCTTCATGCCGAGCATCATGTGCGCCTGCTCGGTGTCGTCGGTGTGCAGCACCAGCTTGCGGGCGTCGGCGATGCGCGCGCGGCCCGCCCGGGGCGGCACCGCGCCGCCCTGCTTCGACAACCGGTCGCCGATCGCCTTGCGGATCAGGCGCATCACGTGCGTGTGCTCGATGTTGCCCGCGACCGAGAACACCATGCGCGGCAACGTGTAGTTCTTCTTGTAGAACGAGAACAGGTTGTCCCGCTGCATGTCCTGGATGGACTTCTCGGTGCCGAGGACGGGGCGGCCCAGCGCGTGCCCGCCGAACAACGCCTCGATGAAGGCGTCGTGCAGCAGGTCCTCGGGGTCGTCGTCGCGCATCGCGATCTCTTCGAGCACGACACCGCGTTCGGTCTCGAAGTCGCGCGGACCGCACACGGCCTCGAACACCACGTCCGCGACGAGGTCCACCGCGAGCGGCAGGTCTTCGTCCAGGACGTGCGCGTAGTAGCAGGTGTGCTCCTTCGCGGTGAACGCGTTCAGCTCGCCGCCGACCGCGTCGATCTCCTCCGCGATGGCCGCCGCCGTGCGCCGCGACGTCCCCTTGAACAGCAGGTGTTCCAGGTAGTGCGCGGCACCCGCGACCTCGGGCCGTTCGTCACGGGACCCGACCTGCACCCACAGCCCGACCGAGGCGGACCGCACGCCGGGGATGCGCTCGGTGATGACCCGCAGGCCCGAGGGCAGCGTGCTGCGCCGCACCTCGGAGCCCGCGGACATCTCGAGCACCCGCGTGCTGCCGGGCTTCTGGAGGTGGCCCAGCACGGGAGTACGCGGACGGCCGCGGGTGGATGCACCCGCGGCCGTCACGTTGTTGCTCGTCGCACTCACTGCGCGGGAGCCGCCTCAGCAGCAGCGTCCTCGGCGGCAGCGGGGGCCTCAGCCGGCTTCGCGGCGTCCTCGGACACCACGATCAGGCTGATCTTGCCGCGCTGGTCGATGTCGGCGATCTCGACGCGGAGCTTGTCGCCGATCTTGACGACGTCCTCCACCTTCGCGATGCGCTTGCCGTTGCCCAGCTTCGAGATGTGGACGAGGCCGTCCTTGCCGGGCAGCAGCGAGACGAACGCGCCGAACGCGGCCGTCTTCACCACGGTGCCGAGGAAGCGCTCGCCGACCTTCGGCAGCTGCGGGTTCGCGATCGCGTTGATCATGCCGATCGCGGCCTCGGCCGAGGGGCCGTCCGCCGCACCGACGTAGATCGTGCCGTCGTCCTCGATGGAGATGTCGGCACCGGTCTGCTCGGTGATCGAGTTGATCATCTTACCCTTCGGGCCGATGACCTCGCCGATCTTGTCGGTCGGGATCTTGACCGACGTGACGCGCGGGGCGAAGGCGCTCATCTCGTCCGGGTCGGAGATGGCCTCGGCCATGACCTCGAGGATCGTGTAGCGCGCGTCGCGAGCCTGGCCCAGCGCCGCCGCCAGCACCTCGGACGGGATGCCGTCGAGCTTCGTGTCGAGCTGGAGAGCCGTCACGAACTCCTTGGTGCCCGCCACCTTGAAGTCCATGTCGCCGAACGCGTCCTCGGCACCGAGGATGTCGGTCAGCGCCACGTAGCGGGTCTCGCCGTCGACCTCGTCGGAGACGAGACCCATCGCGATGCCGGAGACCGGCGCCTTCAGCGGGACACCCGCGTTGAGCAGCGACAGCGTCGACGCGCAGACCGAGCCCATCGAGGTCGAGCCGTTGGAGCTCAGCGCCTCGGAGACCTGGCGGATCGCGTAGGGGAACTCCTCGCGCTTGGGCAGCACGGGCATGATCGCCCGCTCGGCCAGCGCGCCGTGGCCGATCTCGCGGCGCTTCGGCGAACCCACGCGGCCGGTCTCACCGGTCGAGTAGGGCGGGAAGTTGTAGTGGTGCAGGTAGCGCTTGTGCGTCTCGGGGGACAGCGAGTCGATCTGCTGCTCCATGCGCAGCATGTTCAGCGTGGTGACACCCAGGATCTGGGTCTCGCCGCGCTCGAACAGCGCCGAGCCGTGCGTCCTCGGGATCACGGCCACCTCGGCACCGAGGTCGCGGATGTCCGTGAGGCCACGGCCGTCGATGCGGACCTTGTCGCGCAGGATCCGCTGGCGCACGAGCTTCTTGGTCAGCGAGCGGAACGCGGCGCCGACCTCCTTCTCGCGACCCTCGAACTGCTCGGCGAGCTTCTCGAGCGTCGCCGCCTTGATCTCGTCGAGCGTGGTCTCGCGCTCCTGCTTGCCCGCGATGGTCAGCGCCTGGGCGAGCTCACCGGAAGCGGCGGACTCGACGGCCTCGAACGCGTCCGGCTGGTAGGCCGGGTACGTCGGGAACTCACCGGTGGCCTTCGCGGCGACCTGGGCGAGCTGCGCCTGGGCCTCGCAGAGGACCTTGATGAACGGCTTGGAGGCCTCGAGGCCCGCGGCCACGACCTCCTCGGTGGGGGCGGTGGCGCCCTCGCCGATCAGGTCGATCACGTTCTCGGAGGCCTCGGCCTCGACCATCATGATCGCGACGTCGCCGGACTCGACCACGCGACCCGCGACGACCATGTCGAACACGGCCTTCTCGAGCTGCTCGTGGGTCGGGAACGCCACCCACTGGCCCTCGATCAGGGCGACGCGGACGCCACCGATCGGGCCGGAGAACGGCAGGCCCGCGAGCTGCGTCGACGCGGACGCGGCGTTGATCGCCACGACGTCGTACAGGTCCTTCGGGTTCAGGCTCATCACGGTGATGACGACCTGGATCTCGTTGCGCAGACCGTCCACGAAGGACGGGCGCAGCGGACGGTCGATCAGGCGGCAGGTGAGGATGGCGTCCGTGCTCGGACGGCCCTCACGCCGGAAGAACGAGCCGGGGATGCGGCCCGCGGCGTACATGCGCTCCTCGACGTCCACCGTGAGGGGGAAGAAGTCGAAGTGCTCCTTGGGGTGCTTCGACGCCGTCGTGGCGCTCAGAAGCATCGTGTCGTCGTCCAGGTACGCCACCACGCTGCCGGCGGCCTGGCGCGCGAGGCGCCCGGTCTCGAAGCGGATGGTGCGCGAGCCGAACGTGCCGTTGTCAATAACGGCAGTCGCCTCGTGGACCTCGATGTCCGTCATTTACTTGTTGCTCCTCGTCTTTTGGACACCGCTCACGCGTTCTGACGAGGCCGGTCTTCGATCGAAGTCCTCTGGGGCGTTTCCACCAGGGGACCACTACCGAGGACCGGCGCGGAAACTGCTGCGCGCGATGCGGGTCCTGTTTTTCTTCCTCTTTGCAACCAGGGATCTGTATACACCCGGTTGTGCGCGGAGGGGGAGTGACCGGCCGGTCACTCCCCCTCCGCGTGAATCACCTGCGCAGACCGAGGCGCTGGATCAGCGCGCGGTAGCGGTTGATGTCCACCTTGGTCAGGTAGTTCAGCAGACGGCGGCGACGGCCGACCATCAGCAGGAGACCACGGCGGGAGTGGTGGTCGTGCTTGTGCTGCTTGAGGTGCTCGGTGAGGTCGGCGATGCGCTTGCTCAGCAGAGCGACCTGCGCCTCGGTCGAGCCCGTGTCCGAGTCGTGCAGACCGTACTCACCGAGGATGGACTTCTTCTGTTCCGTGGACAGTGCCACTAGGTACTTCTCCTACTTGTTCAGGTCCGTGCGGCCCCACGCCCGCCGAGTTGCTGGCCGGGGTAGCCGGTACTGGCCGCCACGGACCGCAGCCAGACCCAACTGCGAAGGCTATCAGGCAAACCGCTCAGCGGCGCGCTGACGTGCGCAACCCCACCCGGTCCACGGGTGTGTAGACGCCGTCCGCGCTGCTCACGAGCACTGCTTCCGACGGCTGCCACGGACTGCTCAGGAACTCCGGCATCGCCTGGCCCTTGTAGCCGTACGCGACCGTCAGGTGCGCTGACCAAGTGTCGTCCGCGCCCGCTGCTCTTGCCAACTCATTTAGGTCGCCCTCGATTCCCGCCCACAGGACTTTCCCGCGGAAGTCGCCGAAGTTCCGGAGCCTCAGCCGCGGCGCTTCGTGCCCCTCGAGCGCCCGGAAGCGCTCCTCATCTGCGGTTTCACCGTGGAAGCACAACGTGATGTGCCACTTCTCCGGCTTCGTCCACTCCAGGTCGAGACCGCGGTCCAGCACGGCCTCGAGCTCGGAGACCACGTTCGGCGGCGGGTAGAGGGCGGTGAAGAACTTCACCTGCCGGCGGCCCGGATGACCCGGCGGAACAGGTCGGCGATGGCGGGGAAGTCGTCGGAGAGCAGGTCGGCGGCCTGCTGGAGCTCGGTGCGGTCGGCGACGCGGCGCAACACGGGGTACGCGACGCTCTCGTCACCGTTGACCGGCAACGAGTCGCGGGAAACGGTCGGCTTGGACTCGCGCACGTCGTCGAGCGCGCGCTGCAACGCCTCCGGCGCCCCGGTCGCCACGTCCGGCGTGAGGACCTTGCGCTCCAGCATGATCATCCGAGCGAGCACGGCCGGGTTGCCGATCTTGGCGCGGCGACCGCTCATCACCTGGCTGAGCATGGGCGCGCTGATGCCCAGGACGTCCGCGAGCTGGGCCTGGGAGACGTTGAAGGCCACGACCAACCGGCGCACTCGGTCGCCCAGGGGCTCCCCGTACCACTCCCGCTGCAGGGCGAGGTTGCGCTGAACGATCTTGTGGTCCTCCACGTTGGCCTCTCCCGTAGCCCGCACTTCTGAGCGCATCCTGCCAGCACAACGGCCCTCAGATGCCCATTTCGCCTGATCTGACGGTCACGACCCCGCCAGCAGTTCCCTCGTCCGGTCCACGTCCCTGTGCATCTGCTCGAGCAGGGCCTCGACGGAGTCGTACTTCTCCATCCCGCGCAGCCGTTCGACGAAGTCCACGGCCACGCGCTGGCCGTAGTAGTCCTCGTCCACGTCGAGCACGAACGCCTCGACCCGCCGCTCCCGCCCGGAGAACGTGGGGTTGGTGCCGACGCTCACCGCGGCCTTGAGCGTCTTGCCCTTGGCGTCGGTGAACCAGCACGCGTAGATGCCGTCCGCGGGCACGGCGGCGAACTTCGGCGTCGACAGGTTCGCGGTCGGGAACCCGAGGTCCTTGCCCCGCCCGTCGCCCTTGACGACGATCCCCTCCAGCCGGTGCGGCTTGCCCAGCGCCTCGGCCGCCGCTTTCACGTCTCCGGCGTCGATGCACGCGCGGATGTAGGTCGACGAGTAGGTGAGGTCGTCAGCGGACACCAGATCAGCCCCCTCGGTCACGAATCCGAACCGCTGCCCGAGCTGGCGCAGCAAAGCGACGTTACCCGCGGCTTTGTGCCCGAAGGTGAAGTTCTCCCCCACCACGACCGCCGCCGCGTGCAACTTCTCGACCAGCACCTCGTGCACGAACTGGTCCGCGGGCATCCGGCTGGTCTCCAGGGTGAACGGCACCACGACGAAGTGGTCGATCCCGAGCGCCTCGACCAGCTCGGCCCGCCGCCGCAGCGTGGTGAGCTGCGCGGGGTGGCTGCCGGGCCGCACCACCTCGGAGGGGTGCGGGTCGAACGTCATCAGCACGCCGGGCAGACCGCGCTGCCGTGCGAGCTCGACGGCCCTGCCGATGAGGGCTTGGTGGCCTTTGTGGACACCGTCGAACACGCCGATGGTCACCACGCAGCGGCCCCAGCCGCCGGGGAGGTGGTCTAGTCCGCGCCAGCGTTGCACGCCGATCAGCCTACGACGCCCGCCGAGCCCGGCGTCCGACCGCCTCGCGACCGGGCCGGACCCGGGCGCGGCTCAGCCGGCGGGGCTCAGCACCACCACGGGTTTGCAGGCCGTGCCCTCGTCCTTCGCCAACGCGATGACGTGCCCATCAGGCCCGAACACCCCATAAGTCCCATCGATCCCACCGGCGCGCAACCGCTGCCCGTGCGACAGGGCCGAAGCCTCGCCGGGATCGATCTCCCGGCGCGGGAACGCCGTCGCCACGGCGGCGTCGAGGTCCAGCGACAGGCCGGGGGTCTCCTCCAGCTGCTCCAGCGTCCGGGCCACGCGCAGGTCGAACGGCCCCACCCTCGTGCGCCGCAACGCCCCCAGGTGCCCGCCGACGCCCAGGGCGGCACCGAGGTCACGGGCCAACGCGCGCACGTAGGTGCCGGAGGAGCACTCGACCATCACGTCGAGCAGCACCTGCTTGTCCTCACGGCGCGAGAACAGCACGTCGAACCGGTGCACGGTCACGGGGCGTGCGGGGATCTCGACCTGTTCGCCGGCGCGGACGCGGGCGTAGGCACGCTTGCCGTCGATCTTCACCGCGGACACGGCGGACGGCACCTGCTGGATCGGGCCGGTCAGCTTCGCCACCTCGGCGGCGACCGCGTCGTCGGCCACCCCTGAGGCGTCCACTGTGGACAGGACCTCGCCCTCGGCGTCGTCCGTGGTGGTGGACGCGCCGAGCACGATGGTCGCGAGGTAGGCCTTGCTGTCGAGCGCGAGGTGCCCGAGGAGCTTCGTCGCGCGCTCGATGCCGAGCACGAGCACGCCGGTCGCCATCGGGTCGAGGGTTCCGGCGTGCCCGACCTTGCGGGTGCCGAGGATCCTGCGCACACGCGCCACCACGTCGTGCGAGGTCATGCCGTCCGGCTTGTCGACGACGACCAGGCCCGGTGCAACAGAGGGTTTCACGGCGGGAAATCCTAGGCGACGCGCAGAGCGTCCCAACGGCGACGCCGGATCTGCACCGGCACGCACTCCCCTCGCTCCTCCGCCTCGAACACGGCGGCCCGCGCGCGACGCCACCAGACGAGCATCCGCCAGCCGCCGAGCACGAGCACCAGCACGAGGAAGCTCAAGGCGACGCGGAACGCCGTGACGGGCGCCAGCACGCCCTCGAGGAGGTCGAGCACCACACCGATGCCCAGCGCCGAGACCGTCACCGCGAGGAAGCCCCCGACGTTGACCAGACCGCTGGCCGTGGACTGCCGGTGCGACGGGTTGTAGTCACGGGCGAGGGCGAACGCCACACCCGAGATCGGCCCACCCACCGTCAGCACGAGGAACACCACGGCGATGACCGGCGCCGGCACGTGTCCTCCCGGCCAGAGCAGCAGCACGGCCCAGCCGGTCAGCGCGAACGCCAGGAACCCGACCGAGATCGGCATGCGCCACTCGGGGTTGCGGGAGAACAGGCCGCCGATGACCGGGCTGGCCACGATCGCGCCGATGACGAGCAGGCCCAGCGTGGACGACGCCGCCTTCGGGGACATGCCCTGCGCCTGCACGAGGTACGGGTAGCCCCACAGCAGGCCGATGACGGCCGGCGTCGACATGGTGCTGAAGTGCGCCCAGAACCCGAGCCGGGTACCGGGCACGCTCCACGCCTGCCGCACCTTCGGCCAGATCTTGCGCAACGGCACGGGTTCGGGCATCGGTGCGACGAACCCGGCGGGCACGTCGCGCACCCGCAGGAACGCCACGACGGAGTAGAGCGCGGTGATGCCGCCCGCGATGAGGAACGCCCACGTCCAGCCGATCGAGCCGAGCAGCAGCGTCAGCGGCACGGTGGCGACGAGGTTGCCGACACCGCCGATCGCGGCCGTGACCGCGACGACGAGCGAGTACTGGCGCGGCGGGAAGTGCGTGGCGACGAGGCGGATCACGCTGATGAACGTCATCGCGTCGCCCATGCCGAGCACGGCTCGTGCGACGAGACCCAGCGGGTAGGAGCCCGCGATGGCGAAGAGCACCTGGCCGGTGCCCATGAGCAGGGCGGCGGCGGTGAGCACGCGGCGCGGCCCGTAGCGGTCCACCAGCAGGCCGGTGGGGATCTGCATGAGGGCGTAGACGCCGATCTGCAGCACGGTGAACACGCCGAGCTGGGCGGGTCCGAGCCCGAAGCGTTCGCTCGCCTCCAGTCCGGCCACGCCGAGCGTGGTCCGGTGGAACAGGGCGGCGAAGTAGACGAGTACGGCGGTGGTCCAGATCAGCCACGACGTCCGGGTGGCGCGATCGACCGACGGCAAGAGAGCACTCTCCCCAGGTAGGAGCCAGGCGGATATTAGTTACATCGCCTAAACAACCTTTTTGGTGACAGTTCTATGCCGTGAGGTCGGCCACAGCACCTGTCCGGGAGGGTGGTGGTGGGCCTGCTCACACCTATCGGACGGCGCCTTCCACGGCCCACTCCCCCGAGCGCGTGCGCCACACCACGGCCAGCAGCCGCAGCACCATGAACGCCGACAGCCCGGTCCAGATGCCCGCGAGCCCCCACCCGAACGCGTACGACGCCCACACCAGCGGCAGGAACCCGACCACTGCCGAACCGAGCGTCGCGGTCCGCATGAACTTCACGTCACCGGCACCGAGCAGCACGCCGTCCAACGCGAACACCACGCCCGCGATCGGTTGCAGCGCAACGAAGAACCACCACGCGTGCGGGATCTCCGCCAGCACGCCCGCGTCGGAGGTGAACGCCCGCGGCAGCACGGTGAACAGCGCCGCGAACACCACCCCGAGCCCGATGCCGAACACCAGCCCGTACCGGGTGACCTGCCACGCCAGCTTCTCCGCCTGCCGGCGCCTCGACGCCCCCAGGGCCGCCCCGACGAGGGACTGCGCCGCGATGGCCAGCGAGTCGAGCACGAGCGCGAGGAACGTCCACAGCTGCAACACGACCTGATGCGCGCCCAATGCCCCGACGGACGTACGCGCCGCCACAGAAGCCGCGCTGATGAAACACGCCTGGAACGCCAAGCTCCGCAACACCAGGTCGCGCCCCATGCCGAGCTGCGCGCGCATGGCGGGCCACTGCGGCTTCAACGGCACGTGCTCGGCGAACAGCGCCCGGAAGAAGAGCCCGGCCGAGAGCAGCTGCGCCACGACGTTCGCGACCGCGGAGCCCTCCAGCCCCCAGCCCGCGCCGTAGACGAGCGCGGGACACAGCACCGCGCTGATGCCGTTGCCGATCAGGATGTACTTCAACGGCCGCTTGGTGTCCTGAACACCGCGCATCCACCCGTTGCCGGCCATCGTGACGAGGATGAACGGGGCACCGAACAACGCGATGCGCACCCACTCGACGGCCGCGTCCGCGACAGCGCCGCCACCCGCGAGCAGCTCCGCCAGCGGACGCGCGAACACCTGCCCGAGCAGCACCACGAGCACACCGGCGGCGAGCGCGAGCCACGTGGCCTGAACGCCCTCCTCGACGGCCTCACGGCGCCGCCCGGCACCGTGCAACCGAGCCGTGCGTGCCGTTGTGCCGTACGACAGGAACGTCAGCTGCGTCGACACCTGCGTGAGCAGCACACCGCCGAGTGCGAGCCCGGCCAGCGGCAACGCCCCCAGGTGACCGACCACCGCCGTGTCGACGAGCACGTACAACGGCTCCGCCGCCAAGACCCCCAGGGCAGGCACCGCCAGCCCGATCACCCGCCGAGCGGGAACCCGATCCTCCACCTCACGAACCTAAGCGCTGACGAGTGCGCCCGTGCGGTGACGGCGGCCACTCACGACCGCTGGGGCAGCCCGAACACCCGCTCCCGCGCCACGGCGAGAGCCGAGTGCAACGCCCCCGACCGCACCGGCTTCGCGGCGATCTGCGCCAGGTGCACCGGCGTCCGCGGCACGACGAGCTTCAGCAGCTCGGCCGCCACGAGGTCGCACAACGTCTCGCCTCCCGCGTGCGCCACCGCGCCGGACAGCAGCACCAGCTCCGGGTCGAGCACGCACACGACGTTCGCCAGCCCGAGCGCGATCCGGTGCGCGAGGGCGGTGAGGAACGCCTTGCCCTCGGTGCCGGCGTTCAGCGCGTGCGCGACGGCCTCGAGCCCGGTCGGGCGCGTGATGCCGTACTCCGCCGCGAGCTCGACGATCGCGTCGCTGTCGACCTGGTCGCCGTAGCGCCCGCCGGGCACCTGCATCGAGTCGATCTCGCCCGCACCGCCGGTGACGCCGCGCAGCAGCACGCCGTTGACGACGACCGCGGAGCCGATCTCGTCCGCGGGCCAGAACAGCACGAAGTTCCGCACGCCGACGGCCTTGCCGGAGCTCATCTCCTCCAGCGCGGCGAGGTTGATGTCGTTCTCGATCGACACCGACGTCCCGAGCAGCTCGCGCAGCGTCGACGGCAGGTCCACGTCGACGAGCCCCGGCAGGTGCGGCGCGAACCCGAGGTGCCCGGTGGAGGGGTCGACCGCGCCCGGCGTGCCGACCACGACGTGCGCCAACGCGCCGAGCGACAGCCCTGCCAGCGCCGCGGCCTTCTGCACCGTCTCGCGGAACACCCGCAGGGTGTTCTCCCCGGGCATCGGCGCGCTGTGCTGGGCCAGCAACGACCCGGTGATGTCCGCGATCGCCACGTCGATCAGCTCGGCCGACAACGCCACGGCCGCGACGTACCCGACGCCCCCGTTGACGGCCCACATCTGCGCTCGCGGCCCGCGCCCGCCCCCGCGCAACCCGGTGCGGACGACCATGCCGTCCTCCTCGAGCCGCGCCAGCAGCTGGGCGGTCGCGGGCTTCGAGAGCCCGATCACCTCTTCCAGCTCGGCGCGCGTCATCGCGCCCGTGCGCAACAACGTCTCGATCGCGGCCCGGTCGTTGATCTCCCGCAGCAGCCGCGGACTCCCTGTCCGTGTCATGACCCCACCTGCTCCAACGCGCCCTTCAGGGCGGCGACGACCTGGTCCGCGGCCCCGTCGAACGTGAACCCGGCCGCCAGCCGGTGCCCGCCACCCCCGAGGACCTGCGCCACCTCACGAACGTCGACCCGGCTGACCGCGCGCAGCGACACCGACCAGTACCCGGGCCTGAGCTCCTTCAGCACCGCCGCGACCTCGGCCTCGGAGGTGGAGCGCACGACGTCGATGACGCTCTCGACCTCTTCACTGCGAACACCGCGGGCGTCGTCCAGACCCACGACCGCGTGCACGAGCCCCAGCCCGTGCGCCGCCTTCGCGTCGAACTCGGCTTTGGCCAGCACCTTCGACAACATGCCGAGATAGGCGAACGGGTGGGAGTCCATCAACGGCCGCGTGACGGCGTACGCGTCCACTCCGGTCTCCAGCAACCGCGCGGCCGTCCGGTGCGCCTCGGGCCCCGCCTTGCGGAAACCCCCGGTGTCCGTCACGAGCCCCGCGTAGATGCAGCGCGCGATCGGCTCGTCGATCTCGACGTTCATCTCGTCGAGCAGCTTGAGTGCGATGAGCGCCGTGGCTTCGGCGTGCTCGTCGATGCAGTGCACCGTCCCGTAGCGCGTGTTCGACACGTGGTGGTCGACGACGATCACGGGACCACGGGCGTTCGCGACGCGACCCCCCAACGGTCCCAGCCGCTGCACGCTGCCCGTGTCCAGGACGACCAGGAGCTCGGGCACCTCGGGCACCTCGTCGCGGTGGACGAGCAACCCGGCCGTGTCCAACGCCTTCAGGCTCTCGGGCACGGTCTCCGGCTCACCGAACGCCACCCGCACCGCCACCCCGCGCCGGTGCAGCGCGAGCCCCACCGCCAGAGCACTCCCGAGCGTGTCGGCGTCGGGGTTGATGTGACTGAGGAGAGTCACATCACGGGCGCCGGTCAGCAACCTCGCGGCCTCGGCAATGGTGGTGCTCAGGTCGTCTGCCACAGGGAGACGTTAGCCGCTAACTGTCCAAAAGTGCTGTGCGGGACCCCCGGACAAGACAGTTTCCATCCGATTGCAGCGCGAGTGTGCCAAGTGGACTGGTCGCAAAACCGCAGGGCGGACGCGGTGAACCGCGTCCGCCCTGGTCACGAGCAGAGTTCCGGACGAGTTCAGTCCTCGTCCTCGTCGTCCTCACGAGGTGCCTTGTACGGGTCGGCCTCTCCGGCGGGAGACGCTCCCACCGCACGTCGGGCCACCTCGGCGTCGGCCGCCTGGGCCTTCGCCAGCAGCTCGTCCATCTTCCGGGCCTCGTCCGGCACGGTGTCCGTCATGAACGTCAGCGTCGGCGTGAACCGGACGCCGGTCTGAGCGCCCACCATGGACCGCAGGACGCCCTTGGCCTTCTCGAGGGCCGCGGCGGCACCGGCGTAGTCGGGTTCGACGTCCAGGCGCTCGCCCAGAACGGTGTAGTACACGGTCGCGTCGTGCAGGTCCCCGGTCACCTTGGTGTCGGTGATCGTAACCCTGGCCAGGCGCGGATCCTTGACCTCGTGCTCCAGAGCCGAAGCGACGATCTGCGAGATCCGCTTGGCGAGCTTGCGGGCACGTGCCGTGTCGGCCACGAGCCTCCCCTTCCTAATCGTCCTCCGGCCCGACGAGACGCGTCCGGGCGGAGAGCAGTTCGAGTTCGGGCCGTCCCGCGACCAGCCTTTCACAGCCGGCCAGGACGTCCCTGACATGCGCCGCGTCGGCCGAGACCGCGGCGACACCGATCAACGCGCGCCTGTGCAGGTCCTGGTGACCTGCTTCGGACGCGGCGACCTCGAAGCGCTTGCGCAGTTCGGCCACGACGGGCCGGACCACCGAGCGCTTCTCCTTCAACGAGTGGACGTCGCCCAAGAGCAAGTCCAGTTCCAGAGCACCCACGTACATGGGCAAGATCCTCCAGAAGAAAGGGGTGCGAAGCCACTGGTTAAAGCGGCTTCGCACCCCCTCACCCACCGACTAGGCGCGCGGCTTCTCGCGCATCTCGAAGGTCTCGATGATGTCTTCCAGCTTGAGGTCGCTGTAGTTGCCGAGCGTGAGACCACACTCGAAACCCTCGCGAACCTCGGTGGCGTCGTCCTTGAACCGCTTGAGCGAGCTGATCGGGAGGTTCTCCGCGATCACCTTGCCGTCACGGAGCAGGCGAGCACGCGCGTTGCGGCGGATCTCGCCCGACAGGACCATGCAACCCGCGATCGTGCCGACCTTGGAGGACTTGAAGACGTCGCGGATCTCGGCGCGGCCGAGCTGGACCTCTTCGTACTCCGGCTTGAGGAGACCCTTGAGGGCCGCCTCGATCTCGTCGATCGCCTGGTAGATGACCGTGTAGTACCGGACGTCCACACCTTCGCGGTTCGCGAGTTCGGTCGCCTTGCCCTCGGCCCGGACGTTGAAGCCCAGGACGATGGCGGAACCGGCCACGGCGAGGTTGATGTCGCCTTCGGTGATGCCACCGACACCGCGGTGGATCACGCGCAGTTCGACGTCGTCGCCGACCTCGATCTTCATGAGCGCGTCCTCGAGGGCCTCGACGGTACCCGAGTTGTCACCCTTGATGATCAAGGTGAGAGCGCTGGTTTCCTTGAGCGCGGCGTCCAGGTCTTCCAGGCTGACGCGCTTGCGCTTCGCCGCGTTGGCGGCGTTGCGGGTGCGGGCCTGACGACGCTCGGCGATCTGGCGGGCCACCCGGTCCTCGTCGACGACGAGGAACGAGTCGCCGGCGCGCGGCACCGAGGTCAGACCGATGACCTGCACCGGACGCGAGGGGGTCGCGACGGTGACGTCATCGCCGTGCTCGTCGACCATGCGGCGGACGCGACCGTACGCGTCACCCGCGACGATCGAGGAGCCGACACGGAGCGAACCGCGCTGCACGAGCACCGTGGCGACCGGACCGCGACCGCGGTCGAGGTGCGCCTCGATCGCGACACCCTGGGCCTCCATGTCCGGGTTGGCCCGGAGGTCCAGCGAAGCATCGGCGGTCAACAGGATGGCCTCGAGGAGGCTGTCGATGTTGATGCCCTGCTTGGCCGAGATGTCGACGAACATCGTGTCGCCGCCGTACTCCTCGGCGACGAGGCCGTACTCCGTCAGCTGCTGACGGATCTTGGAGGGGTTCGCACCCTCCTTGTCGATCTTGTTGACCGCGACCACGATCGGCGCCTGGGCGGCCTGCGCGTGGTTGATCGCTTCCACGGTCTGCGGCATGACGCCGTCGTCAGCGGCGACGACGATGACCGCGATGTCGGTCGCGTTCGCACCACGGGCGCGCATGGCGGTGAACGCCTCGTGACCCGGGGTGTCGATGAAGGTGATGAGCCGCGGGTTGCCCTCGAGCTCGGTCTCCACCTGGTACGCGCCGATGTGCTGGGTGATGCCACCGGCCTCGCCCTCGTGCACCTTCGCCTTGCGGATGGTGTCGAGCAGGCGGGTCTTGCCGTGGTCGACGTGACCCATGACGGTCACGACCGGCGGGCGGACCTGCAGGTCGTCCTCGTCACCGGCGTCCTCGCCGTAGGTGATGTCGAACGTCTCGAGCAGCTCGCGGTCCTCCTCCTCGGGGGACACGACCTGCACGACGTAGTTCATCTCGGTGCCGAGCAGCTCCAAGATCTCGTCGGACACCGACTGGGTCGCCGTGACCATCTCGCCCAGGTGGAAGAGCACCTGCACGAGCGACGCCGGGTTGGCGTTGATCTTGTCGGCGAAGTCGGTCAGCGAGGCACCGCGCGGTAGGCGGATCGTCTCGCCGCTGCCCTTGGGCAGGCGGACGCCACCGACCGAAGGCGCCTGCATGTTGTCCATGTACTCCTGGCGCTTCTGCCGCTTGGACTTGCGTCCACGGCGCGCCGGGCCACCCGGACGACCGAAGGCACCAGCGGTGCCGCCGCGACCAGCGCCGCCGCCACCACCGGGGCGACCGCGGAAACCGCCGCCACCAGCGGGCGCGCCGCCACCGCCACCGGCACCACCGGGACGGAAGCCACCGCCACCGCCACCGCCGCCACCGGGACGGAAGCCACCGCCACCGCCACCGCCGCCACCGGGACGGAAGCCACCGCCTCCGCCGCCACCGCCGCCACCGCGGAAGCCGCCACCGCCGCCGCCCCCACCGGGACGACCGCCGCCACCGCCACCGGCACCACCGGGACGGCCACCGCCGCCACCGGGACCAGGACGGTTACCGGCCGGACGGTTGCCCGGCATCATGCCGGGGTTCGGCCGCGGGGGCATGTTGCCCGGGTTGGGACGGGGACCGCCCTGACCCGGCGCCGGGCGAGGACCGCCCTGACCGGGACCGGGACGACCGCCACCCTGTGCGGCCGCGGGACGCGGACCACCCTGACCGGGCGCACCGCTCGGACGGGGGTTCGCCGGACGCGGGTCACCGGGCTTCGGGCCACCGGCGGGGCGGTCGCCGCCCTGCTCGGGGCGCGGGCTGGGACGAGGTCCGGGACGCGGCGAGGGAGCGTTGCCGCCACCGACGCCGAAGGGGTTGTTGCCCGGACGCGGAGAGCGCGGGCCCGCGGGCTTGGAAGCCTGCGTGCGCGGCGGGACCACGGCCGAGGACTGGCCACCGGCGGACGCGGCCGGGGCCTGCGGCTGCTGGGGCTGTGCGGGCTGCTGCTGCGGAGCCGGGCGCGGGCCCGGACGCGGACCGCCACCCGGCTTGGTGCCGGGAGCCGGGGCAGCCTTCGGGGCGGCCGGAGCCGACGCGGCGGGTGCCGGTGCGGCGGCCGGGGCCTGGGGCTGCGCGGGTGCCGCTGCGGGCGCCGCGGGAGCCGGAGCCTGCGCGGCAGGAGCTGCCGGAGCGGGCTTCGGGGCCGGCGGGCGCGGGGCGGCCGGACGCGGTCCGGGCATGCCCTTGGGCGCAGCGGGCTTGTTGTCGGTCGCTGCCGGCTTCGACTCCGCCGGGGCGGAGGGCGCGGCAGCTGCGGGTGCGGGTGCGGGTGCGGGTGCCTTCGGCTTCGGAGCGGACGGCTTGGGAGCCTGCTTCGAGGACTTGGCTTCGTAGGCGTCACGGAGCCGCCGGGCCACGGGGGCCTCGACGGTCGACGACGCGGACTTCACGTACTCGCCCTGTTCGGCGAGCTTGTTGAGAACTTCCTTGCTCGTAACACCGAGCTCTTTCGCGAGCTCGTGCACGCGGGCCTTGCCTGCCACTGGTCTCCTAGGTCGTGAGGCCGGCGGGCAAGTCCCATCGACCTCGTCTTAACGTCGCGCGTTCATGTCTTCAGCTTCACGGCTGACTCATGACGGGTCGACCTGCTTCCTTGTTTCCTGCTGGCCCCGGGGCTGTCCCGGGACCGGTTTCCCGTGCCGCTCGAAGTGCTCGCGCAGCGAAGCGACGTCGAGTGCTCCCTGGACCCGGAGGGCCCGCGAGAACGCCCGTCGCCGCTCGGCGTTGCGGAGACATTCGAGATCGAAGTGCAACCAAGCACCCCGACCCGGAAGCCGCCGATGAACGTCCGGAACCACCGAACCGTCCACCGCGACCACTCGCAGCAGCTCGGAGGGCAACGTCCGGGCGCGGCATCCAATGCACGTGCGAACAGGGCCGATGTGCTGGGACACCACTCCCGACGATGAACCGTTGATGATTCTATCCCCTGGAGCTCATTCAGCCGAACCGGATGTGACCGCACCGGCGGCC
Organism: Lentzea jiangxiensis; assembly: GCF_900104175.1. Lineage (GTDB taxonomy): Bacteria > Actinomycetota > Actinomycetes > Mycobacteriales > Pseudonocardiaceae > Lentzea > Lentzea jiangxiensis. The sequence goes on along the minus strand of NZ_FNIX01000001.1, from coordinate 1,165,526 downwards.
GGAGCCTCCGCGTCACTGCGGATGTCGATGCGCCAGCCGGTCAGGCGGGCGGCCAGGCGGGCGTTCTGCCCCTCCTTGCCGATCGCCAGCGACAGCTGGAAGTCGGGCACCACGACACGGGCCGTCTTGGTGCGCTCGTCGACCACCTTGACCGACACGACCTTCGCAGGTGACAACGCATTCCCGACGAACGTGGCCGGGTCGTCCGAGTGGTCGATGATGTCGATCTTCTCGCCACCGAGCTCGTGCATGACGTTGCGCACACGGGCGCCCATCGGGCCGATGCAGGCGCCCTTGGCGTTCACTCCGGCAACCGTTGATTTCACCGCGATCTTCGAACGGTGACCTGCCTCACGCGCCACCGCGGGGATCTCCACGGTGCCGTCCGCGATCTCCGGGACCTCGAGGGCGAACAGCCGCCGCACGAGGTTCGGGTGGGTGCGCGAGAGGGCGATCTGCGGCCCCTTGGAGCCGCGGGAGACGCTCACGACGTAGCACTTGATGCGCTCGCCGTGGTTGTACTGCTCGCCCGGCACCTGCTCGGCCGGCGGCAGCACCCCCTCGGTGTCGCCCACCTGGACGACGACCATGCCGCGGGCGTTCGCGCGGGCATCGCGCTGCACGACACCCGCGATGATCTCGCCCTCCTTGGTGGCGAACTCGCCGAAGGTGCGCTCGTGCTCCGCGTCGCGCAGGCGCTGCAGGATGACCTGGCGCGCCGTCGTCGCCGCGATGCGGCCGAAGCCCTCCGGAGTGTCGTCCCACTCCTCCTGGACCGACCCGTCCGGACCCAGGTCCTGCGCGATCACGCGCACGACGCCGGTCTTGCGGTCGATCTCCACGCGTGAGTGCGTGGCATGTCCTTCGGTGTGCTTGTAGGCGGTCAGCAGTGCTGACTCGATCGCCTCCAGGACCGTCTCGAAGGGGATGTCCTTTTCACGTTCGATCGCCCTCAGGGCGGCGATGTCGACGTTCACCTCGGCTCCTCCTCCGGTGCTTTCCGAGTGAGCCGAGCCAGTTCCTCGACCGGCGGCTGCTTGAACTCGATCTCCATGACCGCGCGTTCGATGTGGCGGTACTCCACGCGCCGCAGCTCGCCCTGGTGCAGCAGCTCGACCCCGGTCTCGTCGCACTCGCCGACCCGGCCGAACCACTCGGCCTTCTCCGGCTGCTTGACCTTCACGAGACGCAGGTGCGCGCGCTTCCAGTGGCGCGGGCGGGTGAGCGGGCGGTCGACACCCGGCGAGGTGACCTCGAGGGTGTACGGCCCGTTGATCAGGTGGTCGTGCGCGTCGAGCGCGGCGGAGACCACGCGGCTCGCCTCGGCGACCTCGTCGAGCCCGATGCCGTCTTCACCGTCCACGACGACCTTGACCAGACGGCGGCGCCCAGCCTGATGCACGTCGAGCGCGTCGAGGTCGAAGCCGACGGCTTCGAGAGCTTCCCGCACAACGGGTGTTAGCTGCGCGGAAAGGTCTCCGCGCGGCGGGCTGGACACGTGGTGTCTCCTTCAGTTCGAACGCATGAAAACCCCGGCCGACGCTGTTTCCGGCGGCCGTGGACGACCAGACTATCTCGTTCGCCCGGCTCCCACCGACCCGCACGGCTGCTGGCAAGATGGGTTCGCGTGATCTCCGAATCGGTCAGCCGCCGCCGTGTGCTGCTCGCGGTGGCCGCCGCACCGCTCGCCGTTGCGTGCACCACAGAACCCCCGGCGCCGCCCCCGCCGGACCCGCTGTCGGCCCTCGCCTCGCGGGCCCGTGCGGACGCCAAGCTGGCGCAGTCGCTGACGACGGTGCCCGCGGCCGCGGAGATCGCCAAGGCGCGCGAGACGCACGCGACGCTGCTGCAGGCCGAGGTCGACCGCGAACGGCCGCCGCTGTCGTCCACGGCGCCGCCCGCCCCCACGAGCCCTCCCACGCCGCCGGACCCCCTGGCCGCGCTGCGGACCGCGCTCGACGAGTCCGTGCGCGAGGCCTCGGCCGCCGTCGCCTCGCTGCCCTCCTACCGCGCCGGTCTCGTCGGTTCGGTGGCCGCCGGCTGCGCGTCTCTGCGGGAGGTGCTCGGATGAGCGTGGAGGCCGTCCAGACCGCGCTCGGGACCGAGCACGCGGCGTTGTGGACCTACGGCATGGTGTCGGCGTTCCTGGACCAGCAGTCCGCCGCCGTCGCCGAGGGCGCGAACCTGCACCGGGCGCGCCGCGACACGACCGAGCGGTGGCTGAAGGACCACGGCGCGACGCCGAACCCGCCCGCGGCCGCCTACCTGCCGCCGGCGCCGGTGTCCGACGCCCCGTCCGCCCTGGCGTCGCTCGTCGCCGCCGAGCAGGACACCTGTGCGGCCTGGCGAGGGGTGCTGGAGCGGACCGACGACGCGGCGCTGCGCACGTCCGCGCTGGAGGCGTTGACGACGGCGGCGGTGCGGGCGACGCGGTGGCGCAAGGCGGCCGGGACGACCCCGGCATCCATCACGATGCCGGGTGTCGCGTCCGGTTAGCCGGTGAACGAGGACGCGAGCCTGAGCGCGTCCTCGGAGACCTTCTTCATGTCCTTGTTGTGCGTGAGCGCGTCGGGGCCCCTGGTCGGCGAGTCGGACTCGACGATCACGACCTCCTCGTCGCGCTGCTCGGAGGCGTACCCGCCGTTGGCCAACGTGGTCAGCGGCGGCACGCTGATGGCCTTGTCCAGGACCAGGTCCTTCACGTTGCCGGTGCCGTCGCGCTGGGTGAGCTCGCGCAGCTGACGCGCCTCCTCGGCCGTCTTCATCTTCACGACGGACACGGACGAGTAGACAGTGCGGCCGTCTGGCAGTTTGGCCGTGTAGAACGCACGGGTCAACTGCAGGCAAGGCGTGGTTTTGAGGAACGCCTGCGTCTGGCTCGTGGCGTGGGCGGCGCAGTCGCTGTCCTTCACCGGCTCCGGCAGTTCCGGCACGGTGGTGAACTCGTACTCCCCCGCGGTCTTCTGGGGTTGCGCGACCTGCTGGTCCACCGGGTCCGACGGCTGCAGCACCCACCAGACGAGCCCGGAGACCACCGCGACGCCTACGAGTGCCAGCGCCCTGCCCACCCACGTGCTCTTCCGCACGGGTGCGGGTGGCGGCGGCGCGGGCATGTGCCCCTGGCGGTTGTCCATGATCGACTGGAGCTTCACGAGCTCGTCGGCCGGGTACAACGGCGCGGTGTCGGTGGGCCTCGGTGGGAAGCGAGGCAGGTTCTGGGTCACCTCTTCAGGTGACTGACGTGGTTCCGACACAAGGACCCACGGTAACGGACGGCAGTCAGCCGAGTGCTTCGAGCACCCGGTCCACGTCCTCGACCGTGTTGTAAAGGTGACATGCGAACCGTGTGCGACCTGCGCGGACAGACGACACGACGCCCGGCACGGGTGGTGCGTCGACGGACACGATCGCCGAGCCGCGGGCCGGCAGGCCGAGCCCGGTGAGAAGCCGATCAGTCAGACTCACGCAGTGCGCGCGCACTGCGTCGAGGTCCAGGGTCGCCACCCACGGGAGCGCAACCGCCGCACCGACGTGGGAGAACCACGTCGGCGAGAGGTCGAACCGCCGTGCGTCGGAACGCAGCACGAGCTCCGTGCCGTAGTTCTCGCCGGTGCTGTACCAGTTGGCCGCCAACGGCCTGAGGAAGTCCATCCGGTCCGGCCGCACCGCCATCCAGGCCGCGCCTCGCGGTGCCATCAGCCACTTGTAGGCCACGCCGACGACGAAGTCGGCCCACGCCAGCGACAACGGCATCCACCCCGCCGCCTGCGAGACGTCGAGCAGCACCGGTTTCCCCGCTGCGCGAAGGCCTTCGAGGTCCGCGATCGTCCCGTCCGCGCTCTGGACCACGCTCACCGCGACCAGGTCGCACTCGTCCACCGTGGCCACGACCCGGTGCCCCGCGGCGACGAACGGCAGCGAGACGCTCGTGAACTCGCCGGGGTCGACGAAGACCTTCGAGCCGGCCGGCAGGGCCTGGGCGACCAGCGACGCGAACTGCGACACCGTGGCGCCGCACGCGACCGACGCGGCGGGCACCCCGACCAGCCGCCCGAACGCCTCTCGGGAGGTCTCCACGACCTCGTTGAACGTCGACGACGTGTCCTGGCCGCGCCGCCACCGCTCGTGCGAGGCCGCCACCGCGTCGGCGACGTGCCGCGGGGGCACCCCGATGGACGCCGTGTTGAGGTAGCCGGGCTCGACGTCGAAAACCGCTCCGAAGGCCTCACGCATGCGTGAGCTGCTTGTCGCGCTTGCGTCGCGCGTAGACCTGCTTCTTCACCCGTGCGATCACGGTCCCATCCTGCCCGACGACGTCCGTGTCGAACCAGATCAAGGCCTTCTCGGTGCCCCTGGTCCGTTCCAGCACCTGCTCGACGTGCTCGTCGGTCAGCCGGAACTCGGCGTGCACCGTGCCGCGGCCGGGTGCGACGAACTCGATCTCGCCCGCCCGGTCCCACACGACGTGCTCACCCTTGAGCTGGTTGAACAGCAGCAACACCCAGAACGGGTCGGTCATCGCGAACAGCGAGCCGCCGAAGTGGGTGCCGAAGTAGTTGCGGTTCCACGGGCGCAGACGCATCCGCACGCGCGCATACCGGTAGTCCGGCGAGATCTCCTCGACGCGGATGCCGGCGAACAGGAACGGCGGCCACAGGTTCATCCCGAAGCGCAGGCGGCTTGCCTTCATAAAAAACAGTGTTACACAACCTCCGCGAGCCTGTCCGCAACTTCTTCCGGCGACGGCATGTGACTTATCTCGTCCGCGATCAGACCTGCGGCTTCCCGGTAGCGGCCATCGGTGAGCAGCAGCCGCACGCACTGCGCGACCGCCTCGGCACCGACCGCGTCCGGACGCACCCCGGCGCCCGCCTTGACGAGCGCCTCGGCGTTGCCGAACTGGTCCGCCCCTCGCGGCAGTACGACCTGAGGGACCCCCTCGGCCAGAGCGGTCAGCATCGTGCCGCTTCCACCGTGATGCACGACGACGTCCGCCTGCTTGATCACCTCGGCCTGCGGCAGCCACCGGTCCGGCGTGGCGACGACGATCTGGGCGTCGAGCCGTCCGAGGTCCCCCACCGCCGTCGCGAGCAGTTCTTCCGTGCCGAACACCGTTCCGAAGGTGACGTAGACGAGCTTCTCGTGCGTGCGTTCCGGGACCCGGCCGGGCGTCGCGTGCGGCACCGGGCGGAGCAGGATCCGGTCGTCGGTGAAGTCCGCGTTCTGCAGCGAGGGCGGGCAGAGGTCGAGGTGCCGTCCGCCGTCGGGCCGCGCCAGCCCGATGCCGTCGTCGAACATGCGCCCGAACCCGTGCCACAGCACCGGGAACGCCCTGCGCTTCGCCTCCCGGAACACCTCCGGCACCGACCAGCCGCTGATCACCAGGTCGGGCAGGACGCGTTCGAGCTCGGGCGCGATGTCCCCGGCGTAGATCTCGCCGAACGAGAGGCCGGGGCGGAACGGCCGCAGCCCCAGCCGCTCGAGTTCGGGGTGCATCTCCTCGCCGACCGCGAAGTGCACCTCGTGCCCGGCGTTGCGCAGCGCTGACGCCAACGGGATCAACGGGTACGTGTGGCCGACTGTGGCCATGCAGGCGAACAGCACGCGCATGACGTGACGATACTGAGGACTTCGAGAGCGAGGCACGATGCCTGCTCACGCGCTTGCGGTCGGCAGCCCTGCCCGGGTGGTTCGTAAGATCTGGGGCCATGCGCAGCGAGGAGATCCAGGTCCGCACCGGTTCCGACGAGGTCGTCCACGACCTCACGAGGGAGTGCGAGCGGTTCCTCGAGAGCGAGAACGGCGACGGGCTGCTGCACGTGTGGGTGCCCCACGCGACCGCCGGCGTCGCGATCATCGAGACCGGCGCGGGCAGTGACGACGACCTGCTGACCGCCTTGGAGCGGATCCTGCCCCGCGACGCGCGGTGGCGGCACCGGCACGGCACCCCGGGTCACGGCCGCGACCACGTGATGCCGGCCCTGGTGCCGCCCTACGCGACGATCCCGGTGCTAGGCGGTGTGCTGGCGCTCGGCACGTGGCAGTCCGTCTGCCTGGTCGACACCAACGTCGACAACCCCGTCCGCACGGTCCGTCTGAGCTTTCTGGCCGGCTAGCAGCAGCACGACACCGACGAGTGCGATCCCGCCGAACACCCACCACTCGGTGGTGACGGAGCCGTCGTACAGGAGGCTGCGCAAGCCTTCCGCGGAGAACCGGAAGGGCGTCCACGACCACAGGACCGCCTTGTAGACGGGGTCGAGCAGCTCCGGCACCTGCCCCGCGACCGCGGGCGCCATCAGGTAGAGCAGGCCGAGGACGCCCATCGCGCGGATGCCGAGGTGCCGGAACAACCCGGCCTGCAGCAGGGCGAACGCCCCGGCGACGGCGAGCAGGAAGGTGAGCGCCGCCGCGTCCGGGGTGACGCCCCACCAGGCCAGCAGCCCCGCGGTCGAGCCGGTGACCAGCACGGCGGTGAACAAGGCGGACAGCCACCTCAGGCGCTGTCCCCTCAGCACCACGAACAGCAGCCCGGAGATCATCCCGCCGACCCACAGCAGTGCGCTCGCGGCGAGTGGTGCGGTGCGTTCGGCGGCCGTGACGGCCCGGGCGTCGACCCTGACCGGCAGCCCCGCGCCTTGCGCGACACCGGTCAGGACCTGCTGCGCGACCTGGGTGCCGGACGGGTTGACCGCCGGGTTGAGCCGGATCGTCGCCTGGCCGGGCGCGATCTCCAGCACTCCGTAGACCTCCTTGTCCGCCAACAAGGTTCGCGCCTCGTCCGCGGACACGACCCTGATGTCGACCTCGGCCGAGTCGGCGGCCCGCACGCGCTCCGCGACCGGTGGAGGCGCCACCACGGCGAGCGGCACGTCGTGCGGGTGCACGGTGGCCTGCACGCCGAACGTCAGCAGTCCCAGGAGAAACGCCACCACCGCGCCTGCGGCGGCGGTGACCAGCGCGGTGCGCATCGTGCGCCTCCAAAGTTCATCATTTGTTGAATTTAGGGGACGGTACGCCTACTTCTTCCCGGAAGTCAACGCTTGATGAATTTCGGTGCTGTCAGACCCACCAGGTACGGTTCCCCCCGTGACGTACCCAGGGGGCGGACAGGGCGGCTGGAACGACCAGCAGGGCTGGGGCCAGCAGCAGGGTGATCAGAGCGGCGGCCACCCGACGGGGGGCTACCAGACCGGCGGCTACCCGCAGACCGGCGGTTTCCCGGAGACCGGCGGGTTCCCGCAGCAGGGCGGATTCCCCCAGCAGCCCTACGGCGGCGGGTACGGCGGCCTGGGCGTCTACGGCGGCTTCGACAACGAGCCGCCGAAGAAGAGCAACAAGACGCTGTGGCTCGTGCTCGGCGCGGTGGTGCTGGTGCTCCTGGTCGGCGGCGGCCTCACGTGGCTGCTCCTGTCGCGCTCGGACGATCAGGGCGCGCAGCCCGACCCGTCCTCGACGAGCAGCGCCACCTCCTCCTCGCAGCCGGCCGAGGTGAAGTGCCCGAAGAACGACGGCCAGCAGTGCGTCGAGACCAGCCTCGGCTTCACCTACGAGGTCCCGAAGAACTGGGACATCCTCAGCGAGGCCAGGATTCCGGTCGACAAGTTCGACGGCATCTCGCTGTCCGGCGTCACCTCGTACGGCGACTACGAGTGCGAGGGCAAGAACTACACCAAGGGCACCAACGGCGGCGCGCTGCTGCCCAAGAGCGACATCAACAAGACGGCCACCGACTTCACGAAGTCCTTGGCCACCCAGTACTACAACTCCGGCGGCGAGCCCAAGGTGGAGCTCACGCAGCCGAAGCCGGTGAAGATCCAGCACACCCAGAAGGACGGCAAGAAGGTCACCGTCGAGGGCGTGCAGGTCGACGCCACCGTGACCCAGTCCGCCAACAAGTGCCTGGCGTCCAAGGGAATGCTCAAGGTCGTCGTGCTCAACGGCAGCAACAGGCTGCACGTGCTGGTCGTCAACGGAGACCTGGAGGGCGGCGGAGGCGGCACCACCCCGCCGCTGGTCAAGGAGTCCGACCTGCAGAAGATGGCCGAGTCGCTGGTCCCGACGACCTGACGTCCGGCCGCGCCGCTCCGGCCCTCTCGCGCCGACCGGCAGCGCGTCCGGAGCCTCCGCGGCGTTCGCCTTCGGACGCCCCTCCGCCCTGCGGCAGCGTGCCTCCGCCGCCACGCCGGAACCGTTGCCCCGCAACCCGCTCAACGGCCGCAGGACCGGCCCCGGAAACGCCGGACGCCGGGCCGCGCGACCAGCGCGCGACCCGGCGTCCGAAGTTCCCCGCTCAGCCCTTGACGACCTGCACCAGGTGGTCGACAGCCTCGGCCACCGGCACCTCGACGCGCTCGCCGGAGCGGCGGTCCTTGACCTCGACCGTGCCGTCCTTCAGCCCGCGCCCGATCACGAGGATCGTCGGGATGCCGACGAGTTCGGCGTCGGCGAACTTCACGCCGGGGCTCGCCTTGCGGTCGTCCAGCAGCACGTCGAGACCCTTGTCGCTGAGCTGCTTCGCGAAGTCCTCACCGGCGTTGAGCAGCGCCTCGTCCTTGCCGGCGACCACGACGTGGACGTCGGCGGGCGCGACGTTGCGGGGCCAGATCAGGCCGCGCTCGTCGTGCGACTGCTCCGCGATGACCGCGACGAGCCGCGAGACGCCGATGCCGTACGAGCCCATGGTGATCCGGACCGGCTTGGAGTCCGGGCCGAGGGCGTCGAGCGAGAACGCGTCCGCGTACTTGCGGCCCAGCTGGAAGATGTGGCCGATCTCGATGCCGCGCGCGGCGACCAGCACGCCCTTGCCGTCCGGGGAGGCGTCGCCCTCGCGGACCTCGGCGACGTCGATGACGCCGTCGGGCGTGAAGTCGCGGCCCGCCACGAGGTCGACGACGTGGTGGTCGGCCTTGTCCGCGCCGGTGACCCACGCGGTGCCCTTGACGACGCGGGGGTCGGCGAGGAAGCGGATGCCGTTGGACTGGATCGCGCCCGGACCGATGTAGCCCTTGACCAGGAACGAGTTCTTCGCGAAGTCGGCCTCGTCGACCATCGCGACCTCGGCGGGGCTGAGCGCCGCCTCGAGGCGCTTGAAGTCGACCTCGCGGTCACCGGGGACGGCGATCGCGAGCAGCGTCCAGTCCTTCTGGCCCGGCTGCTGCGTCTTCACGATGACGTTCTTCAACGTGTCCGCCGCGGTGAACTTGCGGTCGGTGTTCGCGTTGAGGAAGTCCACCAGCGTCTCGATGGTGGGCGTGTTCGGCGTGTGGTGCACCTGCGCCGCGGGCTTGTCCTCGATCGGCTGCTCGGCGGGCACGGGAGTCGCGACGGCCTCGACGTTCGCCGCGTAGCCGGACTCGGTGCTGCGCACGAACGTGTCCTCGCCCGTCTCGGCGACGGCGAGGAACTCCTCGGACGCGGACCCGCCCATCGCACCGGACGTGGCGGAGACGATCACGTACTCCAGGCCGAGCCGGTCGAAGATGCGGATGTAGGCGTCGCGGTGGTTCACGTACGACTGGCTCAGGCCCTCGTCGGTCAGGTCGAACGAGTACGAGTCCTTCATCAGGAACTCGCGGCCGCGCAGGATGCCCGCACGGGGACGCGCCTCGTCGCGGTACTTGGTCTGGATCTGGTACAGCGTGACCGGGTAGTCCTTGTAGGAGCTGTACTCACCCTTCACGGTGAGGGTGAACATCTCCTCGTGCGTCGGCCCGAGCAGGTAGTCGGCGCCCTTGCGGTCCTTGAGGCGGAACAGGTTGGGGCCGTACTCCTCCCACCGGTTCGTCGCCTCGTAGGGCTCCTTGGGCAGCAGGGCGGGGAACTGGATCTCCTGCGCGCCGAAGGCGTCCATCTCCTCGCGGACGACGGCCTCGATGTTGCGCAGGACCTTGAGCCCCAGCGGCAGCCAGGAGTATCCGCCCGGCGCGACGCGGCGGACGTAGCCGGCACGCACCAGCAGCTTGTGGCTGGGCACTTCGGCGTCCGCCGGGTCCTCGCGAAGGGTTCGCAGGAACAGCGACGACATCCTGGTGATCACGGTGGGTACTCCTCGTTCACGGGCTGTTGGAGCAGCGTACTGGTTGGACGTTGCCTGAAATCGCGCGCGGTGCTCGCCACGGGCTCCCACCTGCGACGACAAGAATTGTCAGACTCCCTGAGTAGCGTCCTGCCCATGCCACTGACGATCGACATGATCACCATCGACACCCCGGACGCGCGCAAGCTCGTGGAGTTCTGGACGGCCGCCCTGGGCACGAAGATCCAGAACGACTGGGGTGAGTTCATCGTCCTCGCCCCGAACTCCGAGACCGGCCCGGCTCTCGGCTTCCAGCAGGTCCCGGACGCCACACCGGGCAAGAACAGAGTGCACTTCGACTCGCACGTGCCGGACCGCAAGGCGGAGGTGGAACGCCTGGTCGGCCTGGGTGCCACCGAGGTGGCCGTGCACAGCGTGCCGGGCCTGGTCTGGTCGGTCCTGGCGGATCCGGACGGCAACGAGTTCTGCGTCGGCCAGGCGGGCGAGGAGCTCTAAAGCTCCACCGGCATCCCGTAGTCGGCCCAGGTCCGCGCCACCCCGAACCCGGCACGCTCGTACACCCCGAGCGCGCCGGAGGGGTTCGCCGTGTCCACCGAGAGCCCTGCCCTGGCGTACCCCTGAGCCCTGGCCCAGGCCAGGGTCCAGCTCAGCAACCCGGAGGCCACCCCGCGTCCGCGGTGCTCCTCCAGGGTGCCGACGTCCCCGATCCACAACTCGCGCACGCCGGTCATCTCCTCGACGACCGGGTAGTGCCGCGCGAGCACGAACCCGACGACAACACCGTTGTGCAAAGCGAGAAAGGAGCTCTCCGGCACAAACCGCTTGCTGTTGGTGAACGACGCGGCCCACTCCTCCGGACTGCGCTCGACGGACCCCCAGTGCCGGGCGAACGCCGTGTTGGACACCACCCGGACCTCGGCATCCCGAGCCGCCGAGAACGGCACGACCTCGTACCCGGCCGGCATCGGCACCCGGGCGAGTGACTCGCCCAGCGCCACCTCCAGTTCGTGGAAGTGCCGCTCGGCACGAAAACCGCACCGCTCCACCAGCGCCACGTGGCCAGCACACCGGCTCTCGACCATCGTGCTCACCACGAGCGGAAGGTCCGGGTGCTTGTCCGCGTGCAGGTCCCGCGCCAGCTCGACCATCCGCGGCAACAGCTGAAGCCCGACACCGCGCCGCCGGAACGAGGGATGCACGAACCCGTCAAGCCGAACCCGGTGCGCCCCAACAGGCTTGTCCCGCGGCACGACCATCCCGTAGGCGGCGAGCTCGTCCCCCACCAGCGCGGCAACAGACCCGCGAGGGAGGTCGGCCTCACCGAACAACTCGACGAAGTCCTCTTCGGACAACAACTCCCCGGTGTCGTCCGCGGCTTCGACAGCGTTGTACAACGCGGCCACCGCCGGGATGTCCGCGGTCGTGAGCGAGCGCCACACGAGTTCCACACCCCGAAGCTACGGCGAGACCCGGCCCCGGCCAACTGATTAACGCGTTGCCCGAACACCCCGGCAGCGCCACCGTGCGCCAGATGACACCGCCAGAGATAGCGCCGCTGCACGACGACTTGACCTTCCACGGCCCGTTGTCCGAAGAACGAGCAGCCCGCCTCATCCGCTCGCTGCTCCCCCTCGACAACGCCCACGTCCTCGACCTCGGCTGCGGCTGGGCGGAGCTGCTCCTGCGCCCCCTCGAAGCAGCCCCCACAGCCACCGGTACAGGCGTGGACCTGAACCCGGCCGACACAGCCAAAGCCACCGCCGGCCGCCCACGAGACGCGGGCGGGATGCGGGTGGGCAGAGTGGACGGGACAGAGCCGGGTTGGAGCAAGGCGAGGCCGGGCAAGGGCAGGGCGAGCCAACGCAAGGGCGAAGCCGAGCCGCTTCCCACCCCGCTCCAGGCTTGTCAGCTCTTCACAACGACCCGAGGCGGGGTGGTCCTGTCACGAGTCGTGCCTCAGCTCTTGCCGCGCCGGCTCGGGCGCGGCTTGTGACAGGACCACCCCACCGGACGCACATCGCTACGCACCAGCGGGGACGACCAACGGCAAACCCGCGCACGCCGAAGGCGGCACCCCAGGCACCCGACAGACAAACACCAGGCAAAAGACCAACGCCGAGCTGGCGCAGGCGTCCCCCAATGAAAGACCCCCTGAGCCCAAACGCTGCTCAGGGGGTCCGACAAGATCACCCAGCGGACTTCACCGCCGGCCGATCCTCAGTGCTGAGGCGCCCGGCGAGGCCGTCCACCGCGCTCCGAACGACCGAACGCGCGACCGCCCTCGGCCCGCTCGGTGCGACGCGGCCCGCGGAACTCGCCACCGTCCCCGGAAGGCCGACGAGGCCCGCTGCGGAACTCGCCCCCTTCCGCGGAACGACGACCGGAACCGGCACCAGGAGCACCGAACCGGCGCGAGGACCCGCGACGGGCGGGCTTCTCCCGCTCCAGCACGGGCTCGCCGCTGGGCGTGCGGGCGCCGGTGATGCGGACCAGTTCGTCGTCGCCGGGCCGGACCTTGGTGCTCTCCGGACGGATGCCGGCGCGAGCGGCCATGCCCTGGACGGCGCGGCGCTGGTCGTGCGTCACGAGGGTGACGACGGTGCCGGACTGGCCGGCGCGCGCGGTGCGGCCCGCGCGGTGCAGGTAGTCCTTCGGGTCGGCCGGCGGGTCGACGTGGACGACGAGCGAGACGTCGTCGACGTGGATGCCGCGGGCGGCGACGTCGGTGGCGATCAGGACCGGCGTGGTGCCCTCGCGGAACTCGCCGAGCACGCGGGTGCGGGCGCTCTGCGCCTTGCCGCCGTGCAGGGCGCCGGCGTGGACGCCGACCGAGCGGAGCTTCTTGGCCAGGCGGTCGACGTGGTGCTTGGTGCGCACGAACATGATCGTGCGGCCCTCGCGCGCGGCCACCTCGGTCACCACGTTCTGCTTGTCCTCAGCGGACACGAACAGCAGGTGGTGCTCCATGGTCGTGACGCTCGCGGTGGACGGGGCCACCGAGTGCGTCACCGGGGAGTGCAGGTACTGGCGCACCAGCTTGTCCACGTCGCCGTCGAGCGTCGCGGAGAACAGCAGGCGCTGACCGTCCTGCGGGGTCAGGTCCAAAATGGCGCGGACCTGGGGCATGAAGCCCATGTCCGCCATCTGGTCGGCCTCGTCCAGCGCGGTGATCTCGACGGAGCCGAGGTCGCACGTGCCCTGGCGGACGTGGTCGGACAGACGGCCGGGCGTGGCGATCAGCAGGTCGACGCCGCGGCGCAGGTGTTCGACCTGGCGCGGGAACGACGTGCCGCCGACGACGACGCGGCACCACATGCCCAGCGAGCGGGCGTGCGGCATGAGCGCCGTCTCCACCTGCATCGCGAGCTCGCGGGTCGGGACGAGGATCAGGCCGCGCGGCTTGTTCGGCATCGAGCGGCCGCCCGCGAGGCGGGACAGCATCGCGAGGCCGAACGCCAGCGTCTTGCCGGAGCCGGTCTGGCCGCGGCCGAGGATGTCCTTGCCCGACATCGCGTCGGGAAGGGTGGCCGCCTGGATGGGGAACGGCTCGGTGATTTCGTTGGCGACGAGCGAGCGGATCAGCGCGTCGGCCAAGCCGAGTTCAGCGAACGAGGGCAGCGGGCCTTCCGGCAGCGTGCTCTCGAAGTGCTCGGCGACGATCGGTTCCTCGACCCGCTGCTGCGGACGCGAGGAATTGCCCTGGCGACCCGAGCGGCGGCGCGGTGACCTGCGGCTTTGTCCACGCTCGGAACGACCTTCGGACATTGATGGCAAAACAAACCTCCGGGACATGGCACGTCTCGAGGCTGCCCCGCGCGCTACCGCGGTGCCGATCACAAGGACGGGCCCGGCGTGGTGGTCACGCCGCTGATGAGTAGGTGGAAACACCGGTCAACGGCCGTCAGGCCTTCATCGGTGTACAGCACAGTCTAGCTGATCAATGGCGACACCTCGCGCGCCCGGCAGTGTCCTTGGACACGGCCGGGCGCGCGACGGCGGGGTCAGGCCATACCGGCCACGTCCAGCAGCGTTGCCACCAGCGCGGACGGGTCGCCGATCTCCGGCGGGAGGCCGCGCGCGGCGAACCAGCCGCAGATGTTGCGGACGTCGCGGTCGAGGAACTCCACGCCGCGGGGGTTCGCGACGAGGTCGACCACCTGGGGCAGGTCGATCACGACCAGCCTGCCCTCGTGGACCATCAGGTTGTACGCGGACAGGTCGCCGTGCGTCATGCCCGCCTCGGCGAGCGTCGTCAGCGTCGCGACCAGCTGGCGCCACAGGTCGAGCAGCTCGTCCTCGTCGGGACGGGTCTGCGCGAGCCTCGGCGCCGCGTTGCCCTCGGCGTCCCCGATGAACTCCAGCAGCAGCTCGGTGCCGCTGCGCTGCACCGGGTACGGCACGGGCGCGCCGATCTGCCACAGCCGGGAGAGCGCGGCGAACTCCGCGACCGTCCACTGCTCCGCGATCAGGTTGCGCCCGAACGAGGTGCGGTTGGCGATCGCCCGCATCTCACGGGACTTCTTCATGCGACGACCCTCGAGGTACCCCGCGTCGCGGTGGAACATCCGGTGGTCGTTGCTGCGGTAGCGCTTGGCGGCGAGCAGGCACGCCCGGTCGCCGATCGCGCGTTCCAGCAGGAAGACGTCCGCCTCCTTGCCGGTCTTCACGATGCCGAGCTCGCGGTCGACCGCCGCCAGCTCCGTGATGAGCCACGACGGGTGCGGCTTCGGTCCCTGGTCGGCGTCGCCCCACGTGGACCAGCGGTCGCCGTCCTCGGGGGTGTCGGCCGAGCTGAGCTGGTCCTCGCGCACTCGCGCGACGCGCAGCTTCTCTTCCTCGGTCATGCGGCCGCGACGGGTGGGTTCCGCGTCGTCGAGCCTGGACGTGGTGCGCTTTCCCTTGCGCCGCATCGTGTCGGCGGTGTCGTCGAAAGCGGATTCGTAACGGTCGAAAAGATCGTGCTCGCGCACGGTGGGGTCTCCCGGAAAGGACGAAGGGTGACCGCCCCACTGGCGCTCTGCGATCAAACGGTGCTGATCAGGCGCGAAGGGCGGCTGGACGGGTCGCGAACGCGGTGCCACGTCCCCAGACAGGCTCTGACATCACGCACCTCCTCGATCCAGTTCCGATGTCGCGCTTCGAACAGAAGGATGTCCTGCGGCCCCACCGGCCGCAACCGAATTAACCGGTGATCAGGTCAGCGGTCTTCCCGCCGGTCGGCACGAGCCGCATCCCGGCCTTCTGCGCGAGCTTGACCAGGCCTTTCAGGTCGGCGGGCTCGGCGCTGGACCGGGCGATGGCCCGCGCGAGCAAGCCCTTGTGCGCCTTGTTGAAGTGGCTGACGACCTTGCCCTCGCTGGTGACGACCCGGACGACGACGGCGTGCGGGACCCTCGCGAGGCTCGAATAGGCACCGGACCGGAGGTCCACGACGAACTCGTCCGCGCCGGCCAGCACGGGCTCCAGCGCGGGCTTCCACACCGTGCGCAGGCTGCCGTGGTCCGGCAGCGTGCTGCCGCCCGACAACCGGTAGGCGGGCACCGGGTCACCGCCGCGGACCACTCCGAACAACGCGGACGCGACCGCGAGCCGCTGGCAGGCGCGTTGCTTCTCGGCTTTCCTCAGCGACGGGAAGTCCAGGTTGTCGTAGAGCACGCCGGTGTAGCGCAGGAGCGCGGGCGTGGTCTGCGACGTGCGCAGGGCGGCGTTGCGGTGCACCTCGTCGACCTGGCGTTCGGAGATACCGAGCGCCTTGAGGCTCGCCGGGACGTCCCGCGCCAGGTCGGCCAGCGCGGACACCAGCTTGTCGCGCACCGGGTTCAGCTCGGGGAACGACAGCGCGTCGAGGTCGAGCGGCGCGCCCTCGCCGCCGATCGCCTTGGTCTCCGACGGGGGAAGCAGCACCAGCACGGTCGAAAGGGTAGGGCAAAGCCCGAAAACCGCTGGACAGGGCGTGGTCCTCTGGAGGCGTGGAAGCACTCGACCGCCTGTACCGCTCGCTCGACGCACGGCCGCGCCCGGAGGACGTGGCCGTCCTGGTGCTGGAGGTGAACCGGTCCCTGACGCGCCGCGAGCGCGCGGTGATCGGGAACGTCGCCGGGCACGCGTCGCGCTGGCAGGGGTTCTCCGGCATGAGCGACGACTACGCGCGCCCGGTCGGTGCCGCGCGGCAGGTCGCCGCCACCAGACGCCTGTTCGACGTGGACGCCGCGGTCGACACCGAGGACCCGGTGTCGGTGCTGGAGTTCGCCGAGCTGGCCGGCGCCGGGATCGGCTGGGACCCGGAGCACACGGACTTCCTCGCGGACCGGCTGAACCGCGAGGCGCGCGAGGCGGCCGGTGTCGAGCTGTCCAAGCGGCAGTACAACCGCCGGTTCCGCATGCTGCGCAGGCTGTCCGCCAAGGCCGACCGACTCGGCCGCGCCCAGCGGCTGCGCAGCGCGACGCTGCTCGCGTCGGCGGGGTTCGTCGACGTGATCGACCGCGAACGCTTCGGCGCGGACGTCGACGCGGCCTGCTTCGTCGCCTACTTCACGGCTCGCCGCAAGCTGCGCCGCGAGTTCAGCCTGACCGGCCGGGAGAACCCGTTCGACCAGGTGGCGGACGTGCTCTTCGCGCGCTGCCGGGCCCGCGCGGACACCGACTGGGCGATGATCGCGCTGGCGCACCCGGTGTGGGACGTGCTGCGGCACCTGTCCGCCGACCAGCTCGGCGAGCTGCTCGGCCGGTGGTCCGCGGCGACGCGGTCGCTCGCGGCCGTGCTGGACGGCGTGTGGCGTTCGTCGGACATCGACCGGGCGACCATGGTCGTGCGGTCCGGCGTCGACTCGTCGACCTGGAACGCCTTCGCGGGCGCTTACAACGCCGCACGCGCGGCTTGGATCTCGTGCCTGCACGCCGCAGGGCTCTCGTCGCTGCTCGACGACGCCTGGCCGGGCAAGGCCATGCGCGTGATGGCGGCCGACCTGGTCGCGTGGCACGGCGGCCTGCACCCGGACACCTCGGTGTGGGCGCGGCTGCCCCTGCCGTGGGAGGTCCTCGACGGCACGGCGGCGTGCACCCGCGCGGACGTGGAGGCGGCGTGCCGTGAGCACGGCGTCGACCCGGAACGTGCCGGGTGGACGGCGCCGCGCGAACACGGCGCGATCGCGCGTTTCCGCCCGACCCCGGAGCTCGTGCACGGTGTGTCCGTCTCGGATCCGTTGTGGGGCATGGTGTTGCGGCGCGCGCACGTGTTCAGCGGCAAGGCGGTCCGCGCCGAGGTATTGGGTGGACAGAACACGCTCGGTTGAGCAAGCTGGGACGCGTTCGGTGGTAGCTCAGTGGTGGAGCGCCCGGCTCTGGACCGGGTGGGCGCCGGTTCGAGCCCGGCCCGCCGAACGCCTGGAACGCGTAGCTCAGCGGTAGAGCTCCGGCTCTTCACCGGAGGGACGCCGGTTCGAGCCCGGCCGTGTTCCCCAGTCGCCCGCGTGCCGGTCCCACAGGGACCGGCACGTAGGGTGCCCCGTGGGGCGGAACTGGTACTTCCTGTGGGGCGGCAGCGCGATCTCGGCGCTGGGCGACGGCATCTTCCTCGCGGCACTGCCGTTGCTCGCCACCACGACCACCCGCGACCCGACGCTGGTCGCCGGCGTGAGCTTCTTCGGCGCACTCCCCTGGCTGCTGGTCTCCCTGCCCGCCGGCGCGGCCGCGGACCGCTACGACGGACGGCGGCTTCTCCTCGCCGCGCTGTGGGTCCAGTGCGCGCTCATGGCGTTGCTCGCGACCTTCCACAGCGCGCACATCGCGGTCCTGTACGGGTTGGCGTTCCTGATCGGCACCGTCGAGACGATCCCCAGGGCCGTGGGACAACCACTCATCAAGGCCACTGTGAAGAACCATCTGCTGGAGCGTGCGAACGGCAGGTTGTTCGCCTCTCAAGCGGTAGCGCTGCAGTTCGCGGGACCACCGTTGGGTGGTCTGCTGTTCGCCATCGCCGTGCCCGCGCCGTTCTGGGTCAACGCGCTGACGTTCGCCATAGCGGCGTTGCTGGTCACTCAGATGCGTACGGAACGCAAAGTGCCGTCCACCCGGCAGAAGGCCCGTGACGGCTTGCGGTGGCTGATGAAGCACCAGGCACTGCGCACCATCACGGTCGTGTCCGCGACGACCAACCTGTGCATCGCGATGACGATGGCGACGCTGGTGCTGTTCGCCCAGCAGCGCCTGGGGCTCACCGACGCCGGCTTCGGGGCGCTGCTCGCGACCCTCGCCTGCGGCGGCGTCGCGGGGGCCCTGCTGGCCGAGCGGATCCTGGCCCGGGCGAGCTGGGCGGTCCTCGCGACCGTGGTGCTGATCCCGCTGATGTGGCTCGGGATCGCCACGATCGCGCGGGATCTTCCCACGGTCGCGGTGTTCGCGGTCGTGAGCTCGTTCTGCACGGCGGTGTGGGGCGTGGCCACCTCGAGCTTGCGGCAGCGGGTGGTGCCGACCGGGCTGCTGGGCCGCGTCAGCAGCGCGCAGACGCTGATCACCTGGGGTGTCCAGCCGGTCGGCGCGCTGCTGGGCGGGCTCGTCGCGGACGGCTTCGGGCTGCTCGCACCCTGGTACGCCGCCGTGGCGCTGCGCACGGCGGTCGGGGTGCTCAGCCTGAAGCCGCTGCGCACCCACTTCCGCGATATCCGCCCAAGCCGGTTCTAGCCCTCCAGGGAGGCGATGTCGGCGACCGGTCCGACGACGATGATCGCCGGCGGGCGGATCTGGTGCGCCTCCATGTCGGCCGCGAGCGAGTCCAAAGTGGAACGCAGAACGCGCTGGGCGGTCGTGCTGCCCTCCTGGACCACGGCGACGGGCGTCGAGCCGGGACGGCCTTCCATCAAGGCCGTGGCGAACGCACCGGCTCGTTCGACCGCCATCATCAGCACGACCGTGCCACGCAGGCGTGCGATCGCCGGCCAGTCGACGAGAGAACGCGGGTCGTCCGGTGCCACGTGACCGGAGACGACGACGACCTCGTGCGCCACACCCCGGTGCGTCACCGGCACACCGGCCAGCGCCGGCACGCCGAACGCCGACGTCACGCCCGGCACGACCGTCACCGGGATCCCGGCCTCGGCGCACGCCAGCAGCTCCTCGAAGCCGCGGCCGAAGACGTACGGGTCGCCGCCCTTGAGCCGGACGACGAACTTGCCCTCCTTGGCCCGGTCGACCAGCGTCTGGTTGATGAAGTCCTGCGTCGCCGCGCGGCCGTAGGGGATCTTCGCCGCGTCCACGACCTCGACGTGCGCGGGCAGTTCCTCCAGCAGCTCACGCGGGGCGAGCCGGTCCGCGACCACCACGTCCGCGAGCGCCAGCAAACGCTTGCCCTTCACCGTGATCAGCTCGGCGTCGCCCGGACCGCCACCCACCAGCGCGACACCGACGGGCGGTGCGGCCTGGTCCGCGATGCGGCCGTCGCGCAACGCCGCCACGAGCCCGTCCCGCACCGCGGCCGAGCGGCGGTGCTCGCCACCCGCGAGAACACCGATCAGCATGCCGTCGTGCGTGCCGGAGGCCGGTGTGACGGCCGTGCCCTCGACGGCGATGTCCGCGCGCACGCAGAACACACGCTGAGAGAGCGCTTCTTCACTGATCTGCGCGTTGACCTCGACATCGGACGTGCACGCCAGCACGTACCAGGCACCCTCGACGTCCCCGGCCTCGAACAGCCTTTCGTGCCAGGTCAGCTCCCCCGCGTCGACCATGCCCTGCACGGCGGGGGTGATGACGGGCGACACGAGGTCGACGACGGCGCCGGACGCGATCAGGCGGGGAAGACGGCGCTGCGCGACCGTGCCACCGCCGACCACGAGGACGCGTCGGCCCCGGAGGTCGAGGCCGGCCAGGTAGTGCTGTTCAAAGGGCATGCGTAGAAGCATCCACACCGGACCCGCCGTGTCCAGCCGAAGGGAACATGGTCACAGCGGCAGGAGCTCGAACGAGGTCGCGAGGACGCCTCCGAACCTCTTCCCCGCGGCTTCCGCCATCGAACGGAGGAACGGCTCCGGCTCGGCCATGTCGCCGCTCAACGCCTCCAGATACGCCTTGTGAGCGCGCAGCGAGGCCACGGAGGCGTCGAACGAGGCGGTGATGTCCACGGCGTGCGTCGCCAACGGCGAAGACGCCGCCGCGACGTACTTGACGCCGTCCCACTTCTCCAGGCCGAGCTCCGGGAAGATCCAGCGGTTGCCCGCGTCCCGCACGGCGTCGACGGTCGCGCGGCCGACGGCGACGTGGTCGGCCATGTTGAGCCCGCCGCCCGGCCAGGTCTCGCGGAAGTTGCCGGTGATGACGAACTCCGGGCGGTGGCGGCGGAGGGCGGCCGTGATGTCGCGCCGCAGCGGGACGCCGTACTCGATGGTGCCGTCCGGGTGGTCCAGGAACTCGACCTCGGTCACGCCGACGGCCGCGCACGACGCGATCTGCTCCTCGACGCGCAACGGCGCGCAGACGTCCGGGTCCATCGAGTCGATGCCGTTCTCGCCACGGCTCGCGAGCAGGTACGCGATCTTCTTGCCTTGGGCGGTCCACCGAGCGATGGCGCCCGCACCGCCGTACTCCATGTCATCGGGGTGAGCGACGACGACCAGGGCGCTCGACCAGTCCTCGGGAACAGCTTCGAGATCAGCCATGCGTGCAGGGTGCGTGCCGGAGCACGCACCCCGCAACCGGAGACCTAGAGCTGAGCGGTGATCACGGAGTTGTACGACGCGATGCGCGCGTACACGCCGGGGTAGCCCGCCGAGGCACAGCCACGGCCCCAGGACGTGGCACCGATCAGCTTGCCGCCGTAGACCAGCGGACCACCGGAGTCGCCCTGGCAGGTGTCGACGCCGCCCTGCGGGAAGCCCGCGCACACCATCGAGGTGTTGCTGTACTGCGAGTACGCGGTCTTGCAGGTCGAGTCCGACGTCAGCGGCACGTTGGCCTTGAGCAGGTACCGCGAGGCCGAGCCACCGGAGGACGTGGTGCCCCAGCCGAGGATCAGCGCGGAGTTGCCGGCCGCGTAGAGCGCCGTGTCGGCCGGCGTGGCGAGCGGCAGGGTGGCCGAGCTGATGTCGCGGTCCAGCGTCAGCACCGCCACGTCGTAGCCGGACGTCGCGCTGCGGTAGCTCGGGTGCACCCAGATGCGCGTGACGCTCGCGACGGTGCCCGCGGTGCTCTGCTTGTCGTCACGCCCGTGCACCACACGGGTGCTGGAGGCGGAGCGGCCGGAGACGCAGTGCGCGGCGGTGACGACCTTGTTGGCCTTCACCAGAGTGCCACCGCAGAACTGCGAGCCGGTCGTCGACGCCAGGTAGACGACCCACGGGTAGGTCGACGTGCTGGCGCGCGTGCCACCGACGATCATCGGCGACACGTCGCCCGCGCTGGCGGGCGGAGCGACGAAGAAGATGCTCGCGAGAGCGGACACCAAGACAGACATGATCAGGCGATGCAGGGTTTTCGCCATGTTGCCAGTCCTTCCCTATGACGCCGTGTGTGCAGGGTGTGAAGCAACGGCGCACACAGCGTCACTGGGGAGGATTCGGCGGCATAACCGCCATTAGTCGGAGATGCCGGACTTGACTTTTGACTCAGCCGATCCCGGGAACGACGACCACGTCGGCCGCGACCGGACCGTCCAGCGTGGGACCGGTTCCCAAAGCGACGAACGCGACGGCGGCCCCCGCGGCGGCCAGTTCACCCGCGCCCTCGTGGCGGACCTCGGTGCCGGCACGCAGGATCGGTCCCACGGCGTCGAGCGCCTCGGGTGTCCCGACCACGAACGCCGCGCGCCGGATCTCCGCCTCCGCCCGCGGCGTGCGTTCCTCGGCGGAGCCCGGACCGAGCCCGACCAGCGCGAGCCTGCCGCGCGGCAGCACCCGAGCCGCGGCCACGGTCACGTTGTCCCGCTTGAACTTCTCCGCCGCCAGCTCGACCGGGCCGCCGTGGCAGAGCGACCGCGCACCCCGCAGCGCCGCCGCCTCCGCGACGCTCGCGGTGCCCATCGAGTTGCGCACCACCGAGCTCGGGTTCGGCACCCCGATCTCCGCCAGCTCCTCGGTCGGGAACGTCAGCAGCTCGGCGGTGTCGCCGTGCCAGAAACCCCAGTCCTCCACGGCGTCCACGATGCCGGGCTCGTCCGCCTTGACGTCGGCCGTCGCGAACGCCTTGATGGCGCGCAGGTCGAGTCCGCCCTGGGCGTCCAGTTCCGACAGTGCCGCGCCGACGCTCGTGGCCGACGCGCCCCTCGTCGACCCCACGCCGACGACGAGCGTGCGCGGCACGATCCGCAACACGTTCTCCTTGCGGGAGGCCGCCCGGTCGTCGACGACGATCACCCACGTCGCGTCCTCGCCGGCCGCCACGACGTTCGGCGGCAGGGCGGGCAGCGGGAAGTTCAACGGGTTGCGCAGCACGACCTCCTCGCCCGCCTCGATGGCGGCGAAGCAGGCCTCGACGTCGCCGTCCGCGGTGGCGTCGAGCTGCTCCACCAGCTCGTCGAGCACCGAGTCGATCGACGGTCCCTTCGTCACCACGGCCGTGCGGTTCAGCAGGTCCGCGACGTGGCGGGTGAACGTGTCCGCGTTCCCGGCCAGCGCGACGACGAAGTGCTCGTCCACGCACACCACGGCCGGGTCGCGGCGCCGGTCGCGCAGCAGCGGCGCGATCAGGCGGACGGCGGACCCGGCGTCCAGGAACAGCACGGCGGCGTCGAGCCGCGGCCAGAGACCGCGGAGGGCGAGCTTGACGGGGCCGTCGGGGACGACCGCGTCGGCGCCGAGCAGGCCTGCCAGGTCGGCCGCGTCACCGCGGTGGGCGGCCCCGGCGAACACACCGATCACTTGCTGCTTCCCCACGGTCCGGTGGCCGGGCGGCTCGGTGCCACCGCGCTCACTTCTTGCTCCCCCACAACACGGTCACCGGCACCGCGGGCGCGAACCCGGAGTCCAGCAGGCGCGAGGCGGTCCAGTGCACGCCCTCCACCTCGTAGCCCGCGGCCACCAGCGCGTCGCGCGCCGGCACGATCTCGTCGACGCTCTCGGTCGCCACCACGACCCGGCGGGCCGACACGGCGGCGGAGGCCTTGACCGCGCCGATCTCACCGCGGCCGACGAACACCGCGTCGGGGCGCGGCAACGAGGGCGCGTCCAGCTCGAACTCCTCGACGCGGACGTCCACGCCGTGCGCGGAGGCGTTCGCGATGATCCGCACGCACTGCACGGGGTCCGGCTCGACCGCGATCACGGCGGCGCCCAGCCGGGCGCACTCCACGCCCACCGCGCCGGAACCGGCCAGCACGTCCCACACCAGCACGCCGGGGCGCGGGGCGAGACGGGCCAGCACGAACGCGCGGACCTCGGCGCCCAGCACGTGGCTGCGGCTCGCGAACTCCTCGTCCGGGAGCGCCCAGCCGTCGTTGGACTGGAGGAACTCGTTGTCCGCCAGGCACAACACGGCGTCCGGCGCGGTCCAGCGCCTGGTCACCGCGTCACGCGGGTCCACTGTGGTCAGTCCGTCGGCGTCCGACACGACCATCGACCGGCGCCAGCCCGCGAGGCCCGCTCCGATCTCGGCGGGTCCCACACCCTCGGCCAGCCGCACGACCACGGCGGAACGGGCACGGCACACGTTCAGCGCCGGGCGCAGACCGTCCGCGGCGTCGACGACCTCGACCGGGCGGCCCGCCGCCTCCCTCAGCTTCTCGACTGTCACGGCTTCCGCCTCAGTTGCCGGCCGTGCGCTTGGACTTGCGGCCGACCGGCTTCTTCTTCGCCGTGGCCGTGGAGGCGCGGACCGTCGGCGGCTTCGGCTTCTCGGCCGCCACCACCGTCAGCTTCGGCTTGGGCGTGGACTCCTCGGCGGGCTTGCGCACGGACTGCTGTATCTCCTCGACCGCCGTCCACGCCGGGTTCGGCTCGGCGGGAGTGGCGGGCGCGGGGGCCGCCGCCGGGATGGGCTCGTCCGCGCGCGTCGCGATGCGCGAGGCGGCGCGGCGGGACCAGCGGGTCGGGCGGGCGGTGCGCTGGGGCTCGTCGGCCGAGCTCGTGGCCGGCGCCGAGACGCGGCGCGCCGGCGCCTTCACCGCGGTGCCGACCAGGAACAGCGTGGGGCGGTACAGCTTGTGCTGCTTCACGACCGCCTCGAGCTCGCCCACCGTGGTGTGCACGACGACCTCGTCGGTCTGGCTCACCTTGTACGCGACGACGACCGGCGTCTCGGTGGTGTAGCCGCCCTGCACCAGCTGCTCCACGAACTGGCCCGTGCGCGCGCCCGAGACCGTCGCGGCCATCGTGGTCTGCAGCCGCGCGAACTCGGCGACGCGCTCGCTGCTCTCCGGCGAGATCAGCACCGCCGACGACGCCTCGGTCTGCGTGAGCTCGCGGCCGATCCTGGCGGCAGCGGCGGCCACGACCGACACGCCCGGAACGACCTCGACCTCCAGGCCGAGGCGCACGCACAGGTCGTGCTGCTCCTGGACGCCACCACCGGTCGCGGCGTCGCCCGCGTGCAGGCGCACGACGACCTGGCGCGAGGCCGCGGCACGGCGGTACAGGTCGGTGATCTCCTCCGGCGTGACGCGCGAGAAGTCGACGAGGTCGGCGTCGGGGCGGGCGTGCTCGCGGACGCACTCGACGTCCACCGCGCTCGGGGCCCAGATCACGACGTCGGCTTCCGCGATGCGGCGCGCGCCCCGGACAGTGATGAGGTCGGCGGCACCGGGACCGGCGCCGACGAAGGAGACCCGACCGGTCGTCGTCACGACAGCTCCACAGGGGTTTCGGCGAGAGGCTTAGGCGAAGACCGTACCGTCCGCCACTCCTGCCACGAACGGGTGGCAGGCCCGCACGAAACGGGCCACCGCGTCCGGATCACCGGCCGGGTGGGTGTGGAGGTACGACGCGTGCACGCCGCCCACCACGAACCCCTCGGCGACGGGTCGCGAGTCGACGCCGCGCCACTGCCACGCGGGCGGGGCCGAGTGCGGTGTGGACAGCTGGGTCCGGTGGAACTCGTGGCCGGTCACGCGGCTGCCCGGCGGGTGCAGCGGCGAGCTCGCGGAGGCCACCGCGTCCCGGTAGCCCAGGGTCAGCTTCGGGGTCATGAACCCCTCGGCGTCGACCACCCCGCACATCGGGTGCCCGTCGAGCGAGCGGGCCAGGTACAGCAACCCTCCGCACTCGGCGTGCACGGGAGCGCCCGATCGGGCGAACCGCGCCACGGCGTCGCGCAGCTTCGCGTTGGCCGACAGGGCTTCCGCGTGCTGCTCGGGGAACCCGCCCGGCAGGACGAGACCGGCCGTCCCCGCCGGGAGGTCCTCGTCGTTCAGCGGGTCGACGACGGCGACCGCGGCGCCCGAGGCCTCCAGCACCTCGACGTGCTCGGCGTAGCCGAACGTGAACGCCGCTCCCCCGGCGACCGCGACCAGCGGCTCGTCCTCCACGCGGCCGACCCGGGGCTCCCACGCGGCGACGGCCATCGAGGGCACCGACGACGCGAGCCTGCGCACCGCGTCGAGGTCGACGTGCTTCGCGACGGCGGCGGCGATCGCGTCGACCGCGGCGACGGCCTCCGGCCCGTGCTCCGCGGCCGTCACGAGGCCCAGGTGCCGTGAGGGCAGGGAGAACTGCGGGTCGCGGGGCAGCACGCCGAGCACGTCGAGGCCGACCTCGTCGCACGCCGACCTGAGCACCTGCTCGTGCCGTTCCGAACCGACCTGGTTGAGGATGACGCCGCCGAGCCGGACCGTCGGGTCGTAGCCGCGGAACCCGTGCAGCAGCGCGGCCAGCGACCGGCTCTGCCCGCGGGCGTCCACGACGAACAGCACCGGCGCGTTGATCAGCTTGGCGACGTGCGCGGTCGAGCCGATGCCCGCGGTGTCGACGCGGCCGTCGAAGAGGCCCATCACGCCCTCGACGACGGCGATGTCGCAGCCCTTGGCACCGTGCGCGAACAGGCCGGGGATCCGGTGCTCGCCGACCATCACCGGGTCGAGGTTGCGACCGGGCCGCCGCGTCGCCAGCGCGTGGTAGCCGGGGTCGATGTAGTCGGGCCCCACCTTGAACGGCGCGACCCGGGACCCGGCCAGGCGCAGCGCGGCCATCAGGCCGGTGGCGACGGTGGTCTTGCCGCTGCCGGACGCCGGGGCGGCGACGACCAGCCTGTTCACCACTCGATCCCCCGCTGGCCCTTCTGCCCGGCGTCCATCGGGTGCTTGACCTTGGTCATCTCCACCACGAGGTCAGCGGCGTCGACCAGCTTCCGGGGCGCGTACCTGCCGGTGATGACGACGTGCTGGTGACCGGGCCTGGCCGTCAGCGTGTCGACCACCTCGTCGACGTCGATCCAGCCCCAGTGCAGCGGGTACGTGAACTCGTCGAGCACGTACAGGCCGTGGCGTTCGGACCGGATGCGACGGGCGATCTCCGCCCACCCCTCCCGCGCGGCGGTGGCGTGGTCGTCCTCGGTGCCCTGCTTGCGGGTCCAGGACCAGCCCTCGCCCATCTTGTGCCACTCGACGGCGCCGCCCTCGCCGGTCTCGTCGTGCAGCCGGCCGAGCGCCTTGAACGCGGACTCCTCGCCGACCTTCCACTTGGCGGACTTCACGAACTGGAACACGCCGATGTCCCAGCCCTGGTTCCAGCCGCGCAGCGCGAGGCCGAACGCCGACGTCGACTTCCCCTTCATCTCGCCGGTGTGGAGCATGAGCAACGGCCGGTTGCGGCGCTGACGGGTGGTCAGGCCGTCCTTCGGCACCTCGGTGGGTTGTCCTTGAGGCATCGGGATCTCCTTATGCGGCCCGGACGACGCCGGCGAGGTGGTCGGCGGACAGCTGTTCGAGTCGCACGCAGGTGCCCTGCAGCGCCTCGGCGATCTTCTGGGCGAGCCCGAGGCGGACGTGCCCCTGTTCGCAGTCCACGACGACGACAGCGGTCTGCTCCAGCAGGCCGGCGGCCTTGAGCGCGTCCTTGGCCGGATCACCGCCGAGCCCGGACGACGTGGCGCGCCCGTCGGTCAGCAACACCACGAGCGGGCGCTTGCGCGGGTCCCTCAGCCGTTCGACCTCCAGCACCCGGTGGGCCTTCAGCAGGCCGTCCGCGAGCGGGGTCCGCCCTCCGGTGCGCATCTTCTTGAGCCGCGTCGCCGCCGCGTCCACGGAAGTCGTCGGAGGCAGCGCGACCTCGGCCTGGCTGCCGCGGAACGTGACCACGCCGACCTTGTCCCGGCGCTGGTAGGCGTCGCGCAGCAACGAGATCACCGCGCCGCTGACCGCCGACATCCGCTTCTGCGCCGCCATCGAACCGGAGGCGTCGACGACGAACAGGACGAGGTTCGACTCCTTGCCCTCCCTGACCGCCTTGCGGAGGTCGGCGGCCGTCAGCAGCAGTCCCGGTCCGCT
Organism: Lentzea jiangxiensis; assembly: GCF_900104175.1. Taxonomy (GTDB): domain Bacteria; phylum Actinomycetota; class Actinomycetes; order Mycobacteriales; family Pseudonocardiaceae; genus Lentzea; species Lentzea jiangxiensis. Next base: position 1,138,086 of record NZ_FNIX01000001.1, on the reverse strand, counting down.
GCGGCCGCGGGCCCGCTGGTGCGGCGCCGCGTTCGTGAGCGTGTCGACCAGGTGCAGCCCACTGCCGTCCACTGTGGACGAACGCACGACCCGGCCCGTGCGGGCGCGTGCCCTGGAACGCTTGCCGGGCGCGCCTTCCCCCACTCCGGGCACCTCGAGCAGCCGCGCCTTGAACGCGGGCGCGGGCTCCGGTGCCGGACGGTCGCCGGGCGCGTTCCCGCCGCCCTTCGGGCCTTCCTGCGGTTCGGGCAGCTCGCCACCACCCGGCCCGTCGTCGTCCGGCCCCTCCCCGGGGTCCTCCGCGTGCTCGGCCGCTTGGCGCATGGCGTCCTCGAGTTGCTGCTCCTCGATGCCGGGCTCGTCGAACGGGTCGCGGCGACGCCGGTGCGGCAGCGCGAGCCGGACCGCGATCTCGACGTCCTGCTCCTCGACCTGCTCGGCGCCCCGCCACGCCGCGTGGGCCGTGGCGGCACGGGCGACCACGAGGTCCGCGCGCATGCCGTCGACCTCGAAAGCCGCGCAGACGGCGGCGATCCGGCGCAGCTCACCGTCCGGGAGGGACACCGCGGGCAGCTTGTGCCGCGCGTCGGCGATCCGCTGCCGCAGCCGGACGTCCTCGTCCTCCCACTTCCGCGCGAACCCCACCGGGTCCGCCTCGTAGGAGAGCCGGCGCCGGATGACCTCGGTGCGCACGCCGACGTCCCGCGCCGCCTTCACCGCCACCGTCAGCCCGAACCGGTCGAGCAGCTGCGGCCGCAGCTCGCCCTCCTCGGGGTTCATGGTGCCGACCAGCAGGAACTGCGACGGGTGCGAGACCGACACGCCCTCGCGCTCGACGTGCGCGCGTCCCATCGCGGCGGCGTCGAGCAGCAGGTCGACCAGGTGGTCGTGCAGCAGGTTGACCTCGTCGACGTAGAGCACACCCCGGTGCGCCGCCGCCAGCAGCCCGGGCTGGAACGCCCGCACGCCCTGGGTCAGCGCCTTCTCGAGGTCGAGCGACCCGACCAGCCGGTCCTCGGTGGCGCCGACGGGCAGCTCGACGAGCTTCGCGCGCCGCCGCTCCACGCCCTCGTGCGGCGCGTCGGGGCAGTCCGCGCTGCCGGGCACGCACCCGAAGCGGCAGTGCGCCGACACCTCCAGGTCGGGCAGGAGCGCGGCGAGGGCACGCACGATCGTCGACTTCGCGGTCCCCTTCTCGCCTCGGACGAGAACGCCGCCGATGCCGGGGTGAACGGCGTTGAGCAGCAGGGCAAGCCGGAGGTCGTCATGTCCGACGACAGCCGAAAAGGGGAACATGCTCGGTGAAGTCCTTCCTCGGGTGTCCACGCCCGCGGTCAGGTGAAGAGGGGGATGAGTTCCTGACTCCCGACCCTGCCGGGCCGGTCACAGTCGCGGGACGGCGCCGGATTCGCACCGGCTTCCTCGCACTCCCCTCACAGCCCCGGCATCGTCGCACTTCGCGCCGCCGGGTCCAACAGCCAGGTGAGCGACGTCGCCCTAGATCATGCTCCGGAACTCCGCCCAGGCCTCCCGGACCTCGTCGGCCGTCCACTCCAGCGCGGGCTCCGCCACCGTGATCTCCGTCTTGGCGAGCGTCCCGTCCCGCCAGAACCCGCCGAGGAACGACCCGCTCACCTCGGTCAGCCGCGCCGGGTCGCCCGGCAGGTGCAGCGCGAACTGGTGGGTGTGCGGTTCGGGCAGGTCCATGGCTGCGGCCACGACCTTGGCGTGCTCGACGTACCGGCCCAGCCGGGGCAGCACGGTGTCGAGGCCGTGCAACGCCGACAGGGCGGCGGGCCACTGCTGGAACAGCATGCCGCCGTACCGGTGCCGCCAGACGCGCGCCTGGTCGACGAAGTCCTGAGAACCCGCGAGCGCCGCGCCCGAGACGCCTTCGAGCGACTTGTAGAACGACACGTAGACCGAGTCGAACAGGCCCGCGATCTCGGGCAGCGGCTTGCCGAGGCCGTACGTGCTCTCCCACAGCCGTGCGCCGTCGAGGTGCACGACGGCGTCCCGTTCCCGTGCCAGGTCCACGAGCGAGGTCAGCTCGTCCCAGGTCGGCAGGACGAACCCGGCCTCGCGGTCCGGCACCTCCAGCAGCAGCGTCCCGTACGGCTCGGGGCAGGAGCCCACCTCGGAGTCGCGCACCTTGACCGGGCGCAGGCCGGACAGCACGGTCAGCGCGTCGTCCTCGTGGTTCAACGGGTGCGCCCGCGGGTGCATCGCCACGATCGGGTTGTGGGTGCGGTCGGCCCAGCAGCGCAGCGCGATCTGCTGCGCCATGGTGCCGGTGGGCACGAACAGCGCCGCCTCGGTGCCCAGCAACTGCGCGACCCGCTTCTCCAGCGCCTCCACCGGGCCGCCGTCGCCGTACCGGTCGGGGTCGACGTCCGGCACGGGGCCGAGGCTTTCCAGCAGCGTCTTCTTGCGGATTCCGGAGAGTTGGCGGTTCAGCACCCCAGCATCAAACCTCAGTCGCGAGAGTGTCCGCGAGAGAGATGACGTCCGCCCGGATCTCGTCGGCGGTCATGCCCTGGTCCAGCAGGAACTCGATGTGCTCGGCGACGTCCACCGGCTCGACGAGATCGCCGAGGCGCACCGGGCGCTCGAAGCCCGCACCACGAGGGGCGAGCTCATCGCGCGACCGTGACCGACCGCGGCGCGCGGAACGACAGCAGGTTCAGCCAGTCCGGACCAGGCCCGGTGAGGTGCAGCGAGGGCTCGTGCTCGGCCACCGTCCGCAGCGTCACCGCGGCCTCCAGCCGGGCCAGCCCGGCGCCGAGGCAGAAGTGCCTGCCGTAGCCGAAGGCCAGGTGCCGCGGATCGGTCTCCTTGCCGCGCAACAACAACACGAGCTCGGCACCGGCGGGCACGCGCACCCCGGACAGCACCACCTCCCGCGCGGTCAGCCGCCGCCACGTCACCACGGGCGTCTCGGTGCGCAGCACGTCCTCGACGAACTCCTCCGCGACACCGGGCAACGGCAGCCGCGCCCACAGCTCGCGGTCCCGCAGAGCGCGGCGCAACGCCGTGGACAGCAGCTGGGTCGTCGTCTCCTGACCCGCGATCAGCAGGAAGTAGCACAGGCCCGCGGAGTCCTCGACGGAGATCCCGGCGTCGGCCAGCGCGCGGAACAGCTCGCCGTCGCGCGCGTGGTAGCGCTTGACCAGCCACTGGTGGAAGTCGCCGACGTCGTCGACCAGCTCCAGCTGCCGTTCGCGGGTGATGTCGCCCCAGAAGAACTCCAGCGAGCCGGAGCTCCACCGCTTCAACGTCGGAATGTCAACATTCGGACAACCCAGGAGGTCCATCAGCACGATCGCGGGCAGGTCCCACGCGAGGTCGCGCACGAGATCCGTGCCACCCAGCCGTTCCCAAACCAGGGACCGGATGCGAGGCTCCGCAGCGGCGACGCGGGCCGGCGTGAAGAACGACGCCACCAGCTTGCGCAGGCGGGTGTGGGACGCGGAGCTGTTGTTCGCGAGCGTCGGCGGCAGCGAGAAGCGGGCCCTCACCAGGGACCGCAGCGCGGCGGGGGCGACCGGGGTGACGGCGGTCAGCGCGTTGTCGGGCAGGAACGTGACCGGGTCGGCCAGCACGGCACGCACGTCGTCGTACGCGGACACCACCCAGCGTCCGCCGGCGAACTGCACCGGTGAGGTGAGTTCGGCGCGCGTGAAGGTGAACAGGTCCACGAGCGGCACGCTAGTCGGCGGATGGGAGACTCAGGCGGTGACCGTGAGCACAACCGAGGCAGTGTCCAGTGGCGGTGAGTCGACGTTCGACTGGATCGACGTCCGCTCCGAGGCGCGGTCCAAGGCGGGTCTGACCCGGCGCGTGAGGCCGCGCACGGCGGACTCGACGGACCTCGACCTCGCGAGCAACGACTACCTCGGCCTCGCCAGGGACAAGCGCGTCGCGGGTGCCGCGGCCGCCGCCACGCTGAAGTGGGGTGCGGGCTCGACGGGCTCGCGTCTCGTCACCGGCTCGACGGAGCTGCACAACGAGCTGGAGTACGAGCTCGCGAACTTCTGCGGCGCGCAGTCGGCGCTGGTGTTCAGCAGCGGCTACATGGCGAACCTCGGCGCGGTCACGGCGCTGACCGGTCCCGGCACGGCGATCGTGGCGGACCAGCACATCCACGCGTCGCTGATCGACGGCACGCGCCTGTCGAAGGCCGACGTCGTCGTCGCGGACCACTGCGACGTGGGCAAGGTCCGGCACGCGCTCGAGACGCGGGGCAAGCGGCGCGCGATCGTCGTCACGGACTCGGTGTTCAGCGTCGACGGCGACATCGCCCCGCTGAACGAGCTGCACGAGGCCTGCCGCGCGACCGGGGCGGCGCTGGTCGTCGACGACGCGCACGGCCTGGGTGTCGTCGGACCGGGCGGCCGCGGCGCGGTCGCCGAGGCGGGGATCATCAAGGCGCCGGACGTGGTCACCACGCTGACGCTGAGCAAGTCGCTCGGCGCGATGGGCGGTGCCGTGCTCGGCCCGAGCCGGGTGATCAGGCACTTGATCGACACCGCGCGGACGTTCATCTTCGACACCGGTCTCGCGCCCAGCAGCGCGGCGGCGGCCCTGACCGCGATCAGGATCCTGCGCGAGGAGCCGGACCGCCCCGAACGGGCGCTGACGGTGGCGCACGACCTGAGCAACCGCCTGAAGGAGGCCGGTTTCCAGGTCAGCACGCCCACCGCCGCCGTCGTGAGCGTGCGGGCGCCGAGCCCGGAGCAGGCGTTCCAGTGGGCCGAGAACTGCCGGGCGAGCGGCGTGGTCGTCGGCTGCTTCCGGCCGCCGTCGGTGCCGGACGGCGTCAGCAGGTTGCGGCTCACCGCGCGCGCCGACCTGACCGAGGCCGAGATCGAGCGCGCGGTGCGCGTGATCAGGGAGAGCGCCGCATCCGCAGGTGTGGGATCCCGTCGTCCATGAACTCGGCGCCCTCGGCGACGAACCCGAACGACGCGTAGAAGTCCGCGACGTACGTCTGCGCGTCGAGCACGCACGGCGTGGTGCCCACGTCCACGAGCGCGGCCTGCATGAGGCGACGGCTGTAGCCACGGCCGCGGGCCATGCGCGCGGTGGCGACTCGTCCGATGCGGAACGTGCCGTCGGGCTCCTCCAGGAGCCTGAGGTACGCGAGCGGGTCGTGCGACCCCTCTGCCTCCAGCCAGAAGTGCCGTGTGCCCTGGTCGAGGTCACGCCCGTCCACGTCGGCGTAGACGCAGCTCTGCTCGACGACGAAGACGTCCTGGCGCAGCCGCAGGATCGCGTAGAGCTGGGCGGGGCTCAGGTCGAGTCCCCACTGGCGGCGCAGGGTGGCCGGAAACTGTGTGGTTCGCACCGAACCTTGGATATCAGAAGCCCAGCGCCTGCCGGTAGTGAGCCAGCCTGGTGTAGACACCGGGCTCGTCGGGACGGGCGCAGCCGCGGCCGAACGACACGACGCCCGCGAGCCTGCCGCGCACCACGAGCGGTCCGCCCGAGTCGCCGGTGCACGCGTCGCGGCCACCCCGCCCGGCGCACAGCATCGCGCCCTGCCGGTAGGCCGGTTCCTTGAGCAGGCACTCCTGGTCGGACAGCACCGGCACCGTCACCTGGCGCAACGACATCGCGGGCGCGGAGTTCTCGGACGTGCGGCCCCAGCCCAGCACGACGCCGTCGTCCCCGCGCTCGCCGAGCGCGATCGTCCGGTACGGCACGGTGCGGGCGAGCGTCAGCACCGCCACGTCGTCGCCCTTCGTGACCTCGCGGTAGTCGGGGTGGCGCCACACGCTCGCGACCGCCGCCTCGACGCCCTCCTGTTCCCCCTTCAGGTCGGTGCGGCCGGCGACCACGCGCAACTGCTCCGCCGGGCGCTGGTTCTCGCCGACGACGCCCTTCGCGGTGACGCAGTGGGCGGCCGTCACGACCTTGTCCGGGGCGACGAGCGCACCGCCGCAGATCAGCTGACCGTCCGTGGTGGTGATCGCCACAACCCACGGGGTGTCCGCCACCCGCGCGGGTGTCCCCCCGACGATCGCATCGGCGGTCGTGGCGCCGTTGACCAGCGCGATCACCGCCATCAGCACGGCACACCGCTTACCCCTCACGGACCACTCCTCGTTGCGCCAGGTGGACGATCGGTCACCAACCGTAGCGATGGCGCTGGGACGGCGTCAAAACCGGAGATTCTCGTGTTAGTGTCCCGGCTGGCCGTAGATTTTACGGCTAGTGGCGCAGATCACGGGGGTATGTACGGTGTTGTTCGACTTCGGCCAGGTTCCGGCCTTTCTCATCGCGTGCGCGGTCGTCATCGTGACCCCCGGTGTTGACGCGTTCCTGTTGCTGCGCACGTCACTGCGCTCCGGCACCCGCGCCGGACTGCTCGCGCTGGGCGGCATCCACACGGCCGCGGCGGTCCAGGTGGCGCTGGTCATCTCGGGTCTCGGCGTGGTGCTCGCGCAGTACCCGATGGTGCTCATCGCGCTGCGCTGGATCGGCGCCGGCTACCTGCTCTACCTGGCCGTTTCCATCACGCGCGGTCTGCTCAGGCGCTCCGGCGGCGAGCCGGAGGAGGTCGTCGGCGACCGGCCGTTCCGGCAGGGCTTCCTGACCAACATCACGAACCCGAAGATGATCCTGTTCTCGCTGGCGTTCCTGCCGCAGTTCATCGGATCGGGTGAACCGGCACCGCAGCTCGCGATGCTGGCGGCGCTGTTCCTCGGTTTGGCGGCCGTCTGGGAGCTGATGATCGTGCTGGCGGCGTCGCGCGTCGCCGGACGGCTGAAGCGCCCCGGTGTCACGACGGCGCTGGACGCGGTCTGCGCCGCGGTCTTCCTGACCATGTCCGTGGGCCTAGTGGTCTAGGCGATCTCGGGAGCGGCGCGCCTCCCGGCACGACTTCCCTACGATCGATCACGTGGTGGATCGACTGCGGGCCCTGCGCGACGCGCTGGCCGAGCGTCCCGGTGACCCCGTCCCGTTCGACGTGCTGGCGGCGCGGGTCTGGCCGGCCGAACCGCCGAAGCACCCCCGGGCGGCGCTGCGCACGCTGGTCAGCAGACTCCGCGCCACGGAGCAGGTGATCACCGAACCGACGGGGTACCGGCTCGTGCCGCGCCCGCCCGCGCCGTGCCAGCTGCCCGCCGACCTGCCCGACTTCGTCGGCAGGGAGGAGGAGCTGGCGCGGCTGGAGCTGCTCGACGCCCCGGTGCGGGCGATCACCGGCCTGCCCGGTGTCGGCAAGACCGCGCTCGCGATCCGCGAGGCGCACCGGCTGCGCGGGAGGTTCCCCGACGGTCAGCTGTACGTGGACCTGCGCGGCTTCTCCACCGGTCCGTCGACGACCGTCGAGCAGGCGCAGGCGCGGTTCGTGAAGGCGCTCGGCGGCGGGCCGGACGACGACTACCGCGAGCTGCTGCGGGGCCGGCGGGTGCTGGTCGTGCTCGACAACGCCACCGCCGAGGTGATCGCGCCCCTGCTCCCGGCCACGCCGGGGTGCGCCGCGCTGGTCACGAGCCGCCAGGACCTGCCGCAGTTCGCACAGGTCAAGATCGGTGTGCTGGCGGAACGGGAAGCACGCGAGCTGCTGGAGGGCATGCGGGTCGAGGGCGACACCGGCGAGCTGGTCCGGCTGTGCGCGCGGCTGCCGCTGGCGTTGCGGATCGCCGGGGCGAACCTCGCCGGCCGGCACCTGCCGGACTACGTCGCGGAGCTGCGCGAACACCGGCTCGAAGCGTTGGAGATCGAAGAAGACGACACGGCGGTGCGGGCGGCGTTCGACCTCTCGTACCGCAAGCTCTCGTCGAGGGCACGCCGGACGTTCGACTTCCTCGGCGCCGTGCCCGGTCCCGACGTCCCGCCCGGTCTGGCCGGTCCGGCCGTGGACGACCTGGTCGCGGCGAACCTGGTGCAGCGCACCGGCGACCGCTACCAGTTGCACGATCTGCTGCGCCTCTACGCCGACGAACGGGCCACCGCCGCGGACCGGCGAGCGGTGTTCGACTGGTACCTGCGGCACGCCGACGGCGCCGAGGCGCGGTTGCGGGCCGGCTTCACCCGGCTGCTGCCGCCAGTGCCGGAACCCGTGGAGTTCGCGGACAGGGCGGAGGCGATGACCTGGTTCGAGGCGGAACGGCAGAACCTCGTCGCGCTCGCCGTGGAGCGCCCCGACGCGTCGCTGGTCGCGGCCATGCGGCCGTTCCTGCTGCTCACCGGCCAGTACGCCGACCTGCGCACGATCGCGCAGGCGGCGCTGGACGCCGGCGAGACCGGGCAGCGCGCGGCGGCGGTGCGGGTGTGCCTCGCCCTCCTCGACTGGCGTGCCGGTGAGCACCGGCGGGCCGTCGAGCACAGCGAACGGGCAATCGCCGGGTTCCGCGCGGCCGGAGCGCAGGCGCAGGAGGCCACGGCGCTCAACACGCTCGCCGGAATCCGCCACGACCTCGGCGAGCTCGACCGCGCCCGCGACCACCTGGCGGCCGCGATCGAGCTCTACGGGCCGAACGGCATGCGGGCGCAGCTCATCGGCGGTCTCGCCAACCTCGGCCTGGTCGACCTCGAGCTCGGCGGGCTCTCCTCGGCCGAGGAGATGCTGCGGCGCTCCGTCGAGCTGGCGCGCGAGACCGACGACTGGCAGCACCTCGCGAACGGCCTGAACAACCTGGGCGTGGTGCTCGCCGCCCAGCACCGGCACGCCGACTCCGAGTCCGCGTTCACCGAGGCGGTCCTGCTGGCCCAGCGCCACGGGCTGCGGCCGGTCGAGATGTCCGCACGGGTCGAGTACGCCGAACTGCTCCTGGCCGCCGGCCGCCGGGAGGAGGCGCGCGAGCAGGCCGGGCGCGCCCTCGAACTCGCGGGCGACGACGACCTGTTCATCGAGGTCGACGCGTGCCTCGTGCTCGCGGAGGTGAACCGGTCGGTCGCCGAGTACGACGAGGTGCTGCGTCGCGCGGTGGACGCCGGGTTCCGCATCATCGAGGTGCGCGCGCTCGCGGGCAAAGCCGCGCTGACGCAGGACGACGCGTTGTACGCCAAGGCGGTCGAACGGGCGGAGAGCGCTGGACTGCGCTATCGGGCGGACGTGGTCAGGCGGCTGCGCTCAGGTACGTAGTGACGCGTGTGTAGACGCCGGGCAGGTTCGGGCGGGCACAGCCGACGCCCCACGACACGATGCCCACGAGCCTGCCGTCGATCACGAACGGACCGCCTGAGTCGTCGACGCACGAGTCGATTCCGCCGTCCGGGTAGCCGGCGCAGAACATGACCACGGCGTCGTACCGCGGATGGACCGCCGCACACTGTGCGTCCGGCACGATCGGGATGTGCGCCTTGTGCAGCAACGGGCTCTTGACCGCGTCGTCCTCCGCCTGCCGTCCCCAGCCGTACACGACGCCGACGCTGCCGCCCATGTACACACCGGACGACTGCGCGACGGGCAACGGCGCGTAGGGCATCGGCTCGGCGAGCGTCAGCACCGCGAGGTCCTTGCCGCGCGAGGGCGTCGAATAGCCGTCCACGACCCGGTGGGCCGAGACGGCGGAGGTGGCTCCGTCGCCGGTGCGCAGGTCGAGCCGCCCACCGACGACGGTGATCGAGGCGGGCGGGCGGCCGTCGACGCAGTGCGCCGCCGTGACCACCTGCCCGGGACCGAGGAGGGCGCCGCCGCAGAACTGGTCGCCCGACGACGTCAGGGCCACCACCCACGGCGCCTCACCGGCCTCCGCCACGACGCCGCCGACGATCCGGGGAGCCGCGTGAACCGGGGTCGCCGTGATCACGAGCAGAGCCAGAACCGCCGGCAGCAGCCGCACGCCCCTCACCGAACCCGCCGGCCTACGGCTCGACGACCGCGGGCTGCGGAGAACCCACCACCGAGCGAAGTTCCTTGGCGTACCGCGGGATCCGCACGTACACGCCGGGCTTGTTCCTGCGCGCGCAGCCCTCGCCCCACGACGTGATGCCGACGAGCTTGCCCTCGGCGACGATCGGACCGCCCGAGTCGCCCTGGCAGGTGTCGACATTGCCGCCCTCGTACCCCGCGCAGAACATGTCGGTGTGCACGAACTGCGGGTACGTGTTGGCGCAGAAGTCGTCCGGCAGCACCGGCAAGGTCGCCTGCATGAGGAAGCGCGAGGTCCTGCCGTTCTCGCTGGTGCGCCCCCAGCCGAGCGCGCGCAGCGGCGTTCCGGGCTGGTAGAGCGCCCCGTCGGTCTCGTCCGCGAACGGCAGCGGCTGGTACGGCAGCTCCCCGGGCAGCGTGAGCACCGCGACGTCCTCGCCCTGGTCGGCGGAGACGTACTGCCGGTGGATCCAGATCGACTCGGGCACGACCGAGACCCCGGCCTCGCGGTCCTGCCTGTCCTCGCGACCGGCGACGACCCGCAGGCTCCTCGGGGACCGGCCCAGCGCGCAGTGCGCCGCCGTGAGCACCTTCGTCGGCGCGACGATCGTGCCACCGCAGAACTGCGCACCCCGCTCATCGGTGAGGTGGACGATCCACGGATTGGCCGCTATCGAGGCGCGCTCGCCGCCGACGACCTGCACGTCGGCGGCGGCAACACCCGCGGAAGCCAGCATTGCGGAGAGAACCAGTACCAGGAGTCGTCTCATGACTCCAGATGGTAGCTATTCCGCTGGTCCATTTGGAGCAACCTTGCTCCACATCTTGCCCGCCGCGCCCATCACGGTCTCGCCGATGTCGTTGATGGTCTTGATCAACGGGTCGGCGGAGCTGCTCATGGACTCCTTGTACGACCTGGCGGCGCCCTTGATGTCGTCGGCCAGGTTGTTCGTCGGGTGGTCGTCCTCGCGGCGCGGGTAGGTGCCGGTGAGGATCTCGCGGTACTCCTCGCTCGCGGCCCACCGCTGGAGCTCGGCGGCCCGGACGACGGCCAGCGGGTGCGAGCGCTGCTCGTTGTCGAGCAGCTTGAGGATGCTGTCGCGGATGTCCTCGCCCTCGTACTCCTTGGCCTGCTCGAGGAACGACGCGATGTCCACCTGGCCGCCCGTGTCGCCGGCGAACGCGAGGTGCACGCGCAGCGCGGCCTGCGGGTCCTGGCCCGCGAGCAGGCCGGCGCGGTCGCACGACAGCTCGGTCTTGCGCTGCCACTCGTAGAGCGCCGCGATCACCGCGCGCATGGCGAACGTGCCCGCCGGGTTCCAGCCCATCGTGTACCGCAGGCCGAGCAGGCGGTCGAGGATCGTGTTGTAGAGACCGTGGCCGGACATCGCGTGGCCCATCTCGTGGCCGATGACCCAGCGCAGCTGCTCCCGGTCGAACCTCTCGACCAGCGCGGAGCTCAGCACGACGAAGGGCTTGTCGATGCCCCTGGTCTGCGCGTTGACCAGCGGGGAGTGCCGGACGAACAGCTCCGGCACCTCCTGCAGGTCGAACGCGGCGGCGACCTCGTTCTGCAGCCGGTGCAGGTCGGGGAACTGCTTCGGGCCGACGCGCACCGAGGACGCGATCTGGACCAGGCGCTCCCCGCGCTCGGAGAACGCCGCCGCGACCGCCTTGATGATCGGTCCCACGGCGGGCACGGCGCGCAGCACCGCGAGGGCGCCCCGGTCGGCCGGATGTTCGTAGGCGCGCGAGCTGATGCCCGGGAACCGCACCCTGGATGACTGTTCGATGTCCCCCGTCATGTCCCCAGGTTAGACACGATCCGGACGCGGGTGTGCGGAATCCGCACCGGACCGTTGCAGACTTGCGCGGTGAGCAGCGACGAAGACACCACCGTTCTGCCGTTGCGCGGCGGGGCATCGGCCACCCTGGTCCGCCGGCGGGCCGCGGCGAACGACCGGGGCGCGATCCTCTACGTGCACGGGTTCGCGGACTACTTCTTCCAGGAGCACGTGGCCGAGCACTACACGGCCCGGGGCTACGACTTCTACGCCGTCGACCTGCGCGGGTACGGCCGGTCGCTGCGCGACGGCGAGGTGCCGAACTACACGACCGACATGGCGGTGTACTTCGAGGAGATCGACGCGGCGATCGCGAAGGTCCGCGAGGAGCACTCGCGCGTCGTCCTCATGGGGCACTCGACCGGAGGCCTGACCACGTCGTTGTGGGCGCACGAACGGCGCTCCAGCGAGCTGATCGACGCCTTGGTGCTCAACAGCCCGTGGCTGGACGTCGTCGAGCCGCCGTTCCTGCGCCGAGTCGTGAAGCTGGTCGGCCGGCTCGCTCCGAAGGCGAAGATCCGCGCGAACCTCGGCGACGCGTACGGAGCGGCGATCCACAACTCGCGCAACGGCGAGTGGGACTTCGACCTCAGGTGGAAGCCGCTCGCGGGCTTCCCGGTGCTGGCCGGGTGGATCCGGGCCGTGCTCATCGCGCAGGAGAAGGTCCAGAAGGGACTCGACGTGCGCGTGCCCGTGCTCGTGCTGCACTCCGACAAGAGCATGCTCAACGCCCGCGAGTGGAGCGAGGACGTCTCCCGGGCCGACGCCGTGCTCGACGTCGAGGGGATGCGCAGGTGGGGTCCGAAGATCGGGTCGTCGGTCAAGGTCGTCGAGATCAAGGCCGGCATGCACGACCTCTTCCTCTCGCCCGAGCCCGTGCGCGCGGCGGCGCTCGCCGAGGTGGACGCGTTCCTCGAAACCGCTTGACCTCCTGATAGGTCGAAGTTCGAGACTGGTCGTCATGAACATCGACTTCAACGCCTGGTACGCGCTCGAAAGCGCGATGCAGGACGAGAAGAGCCGTCGCGTGAGCCGGGCGACGTTGAAGCGCGTCGCCCGGTTCGCCCGCCCCCAGCGGCGGGCCGTGCACGCGTTGCTCGCCACCAGCGCGGTCGCCGCCGTGCTCGCGGTGGCCTCACCGCTGCTCGCCGGCCGCGTCGTCGACACCATCATCGCGGGCAGGGACTTCGGGCTGGTCGTGTGGCTCGCGCTGGCGATCGCCGGCGTCGCGGTGCTGGAGGCCGGGTTCTCCCTGGCCGAGCGGTGGCAGTCGTCGCGGGTCGGCGAGGACCTGATCCTGCGGCTGCGCCAGGCGGTCTTCGACCACGTGCAGCGGATGCCGGTCGCGTTCTTCACCCGCACGCGCACGGGTGCGTTGGTGTCGCGCCTGAACAACGACGTGATCGCGGCGCAGCGGGCGTTCTCCGAGACGATCTCCGGTGTCGTCACGAACGTGATCGCGCTCGTGCTGACCCTGGCCGTGATGCTGACGCTGTCGTGGCAGGTCACGCTGCTCGCGATGGCGCTGCTGCCGATCTTCCTGTTCCCGGCGCGGCGGATGGGCAAGCGCCTGGCGTCGATGCACCGCGAGGCGGCGAACCTCGACTCGGCGATGACCACGCAGATGACCGAGCGGTTCTCCGCGCCCGGCGCGACGCTGATCAAGCTGTTCGGCCGGCCCGCCCTGGAGAGCGCCGAGTTCGGCGCACGGGCGCGGCGGGTGCGCGACATCGGCGTGCGGACCGCGGTGGCGCAGTGGCTCTTCCTGGTGGCGCTCACGCTGGTGTCCTCGCTGGCACTGGCCCTGGTCTACGGCCTGGGCGGGTGGTTCGTGTTCGCCGGGCAGATGGCGCCGGGCACGATCGTGACATTGGCACTGCTGCTGACCAGGCTGTACGCACCGCTGACGGCGCTGGCCGGCGCGCGGGTCGACGTGATGACGGCGCTGGTGTCGTTCGAGCGCGTCTTCGAGGTGCTGGACCTGCCGCCGCTCATCGAGGAGAAGCCCGAGCCGGTCCCCGTCCCCGACGGACCGGTGTCCGTCGAGTTCTCCGACGTGCGGTTCGCCTACCCGTCCGCGGACAAGGTGTCGCTGGCCTCGCTGGAGGAGGTCGCGTCACTCGACACGCGCGGAGGTGAGCAGATCCTCGACGGGGTGTCGTTCACCGCCGAGCCCGGTTCGATGATCGCGCTGGTCGGGTCGTCCGGTGCGGGCAAGTCGACGATCGCCTCGCTGCTGCCCCGCCTGTACGACGCGGACTCCGGCTCCATCCGGCTGTCCGGTGTGGACGTTCGAGACCTGTCGTTCGACTCGATCCGCGACACCGTGGGCATGGTGACGCAGGACGGGCACCTGTTCCACGAGACGATCGGCGCGAACCTGCGGCTCGCGGCTCCCGCGGCGACCGACGAGGAACTGTGGGACGCACTTGAACGGTCACGGCTCGCGGACCTGGTCTCCTCGTTGCCGGACCAGCTCGACACCGTGGTGGGCGAGCGCGGCTACCGGCTCTCGGGCGGGGAGCGGCAGCGCCTGACCATCGCGCGGTTGCTGCTGGCCAAGCCCCGCGTGGTGATCCTCGACGAGGCCACCGCGCACCTCGACTCGCGGTCGGAGGCCGCGGTGCAGGAGGCGCTGGTCGAGGCGCTCGCCGGGCGGACCTCGCTCGTCATCGCGCACCGGCTGTCGACCATCCGCGCGGCGGACCAGATCCTCGTGGTCGAGAAGGGGCGGATCGTGGAACGTGGTACGCATGAAGCGTTGCTGGCCCGGGAAGGCCACTACGCCAAGTTGTACCGCACGCAGTTCAGCGAAGAGCCGATCGGAGCGCCGTGACGATTCCCCCGCCCGACAACCTCTACCCGTTGCCGGACCACCCGCGGACGGTGCTGCTCAAGCCGTTGGTGAAGAACCCGCAGATCGAGGTCGGCGAGTACACCTACTACGACGACCCGCACCACGCCGAGGAGTTCGAGCACCGCAACGTCCTCTACAACTTCGGCGAGGAGAAGCTGGTCATCGGCAAGTACTGCGCGCTGGCGGAGGGCGTGCGGTTCATCATGTCCGGCGGCAACCACCGCACCGACGGCGTGTCGACGTTCCCGTTCACGATCTTCGGCGGGCTGTGGGCGGAGAAGACGCTCGACATCGCGCTGGGGGCGCCGAGCCGGGGCGACACCGTGGTGGGCAACGACGTCTGGATCGGTTACCGCAGCCTGGTCATGCCGGGTGTGCGCATCGGCAACGGCGCGGTCATCGCGTCCGGTTCGGTCGTCGTGGCGGACGTGCCGGCGTACGGCGTGGTCGGCGGCAACCCGGCCAAGCTGCTCAAGAAGCGCTACAGCGACGCCGACGTCGAGCTGCTGGAGAGCATCGCGTGGTGGGACTGGCCGGTCGAGAAGGTGACCGAGCACGTCCGCGTGATCATGTCCGGGACGCCGGCGGAGCTCGCGGCGGTGGCGGGGTGAAGGCGCTGCTGATCACCGGGCCGGTCGGGGTGGGCAAGACGACGGTCGCCGAGGCGGTCGGCGGCAGGCTCGCCGAGGCGAAGGTGCCGCACGCGGTCATCGACCTCGACTGGCTGTCGTCCTGCTGGCCCGCGCCGGACTCCGATCCGTTCCACTTCGAGCTGCGGCTGCGCAACCTGCGGGCCGTGGTGGGCAACTACGTCGAGACCGGCGTGCACCGCATCGTGCTCGCGGGCGTGGTGGAGAGCCAGGCGGACCGCCTGCGGTACGCCGAGGTGATCGGCGGAAAGCTCAACGTCTGCCGGTTGAAGGCCGACCTGTCGGTCGTGCACCGGCGGCTGTCGCAGCGGCACCTCGACGAGGCGGACCTGCGGTGGCACCTCAACCGCGCCGACGAGCTGGAGATGCTCTACGCGGCGTCCTGGGTCGAGGACTACGTCGTCGACGCGGACCAGTCCGTGGCCGACGTGGCGCAGGACGTGATCTCGTGGTGGCTCGCCGTGGAACGCGGTCCGGTCCGGCCGCTGGCGTCCGGGTGAACTTTCCCGGGAGATCACGCTGACCGCGCGATCATGAGCACATGGAGTACGACCGCTACTGCGACCTGACCATGCGGGGCGGCACGACCAGCGGTGTCGTGTACCCGCTCGCGGTCGCCTCGCTGGCCCGCCACTACGAGTTCAAGCAGATCGGTGGCGCGTCGGCGGGAGCGATCGCGGCGGGCTTCACGGCGGCGGCCGAACGCGGGCGTGCGACCGGCGGCTTCGAGAAGCTGGCCGGGTTGATCGACTGGTTCACGTCCGGCACGGGCGCGGAGCGGTGGCGGATGGCGCAGCTGTTCCAGCCCGCGGAGAAGACCCGCGCGCTGTACCGGATCGTCGTCGCGTCCATGCAGAAGCGCTCCACGACGGGCCGCAGCGCGATCACGTGCCTGTTCTTCGCCCTGCTCGGCGCGGTCGGCTGGCGGGCGAAGGCGGTGCTGGCGCTCATGGCGGCGCTGTGGCTGGGCGGGCCGGTGCTGTGGTCGGCGTGGCTCGCCCCGTCGTCCTACGCGGGCTGGCTCGCGGCGCTGGTGGTCGTGCTGGCGCTGGCGTGCCTGGCCCTGGCGCTGTGGCCGCTGAGGTCGAGCCTGCCGTGGCCCGCCTGGATCTTCGCCGCCGTGCCCCTGGTGCTCGGGCTGGCGTTCTCCCGCCACCACGCCACGGCCGCGGTCGTGCTGCTGGTGTGGCTGGTGCTGTCACTGGCGGCGGTCAGCGCGTTGATCGTCACGTACGGCTATGCCGTGCAACGGTTCCTGAAGAACAACGCGCGGTCCATCCACTTCGGACTCGTGCCGGGCACCGGTGACTTCACGCCGTCGTGGCTCGACCGGCTCGCCGGCGTGCCGAAGTCGACCGGCGTGCCACCGCTGGCCGACTGGATCGCCGACCAGCTCGACGCGCTGGCGGGTACCTCGCAGGCGCTGACGTTCGGCGACCTCGGTGACATCAACCTCGTGCTGATGACGACCGACGTGTCGGAGGGGCGGCCGTACCGGTTGCCGTTCAAGGAGGAGTGGCAGTACTGCGAGGAGTGCCTCGGCCACGTGCTCCCGAGCCGGGTCGTGGAGCAGCTGAACGGGGCTGTGACCGCGGTGAAGTGCCCGCTGCACGAGCACATGCCGTTGCGCGCGCTGCCTCCCCGCGACCGGCTGCCCGTCGTGCTCGCCGTGCGGATGTCGCTGTCGTTCCCCGGCCTGGTCGCCGCCGTGCCGCTGTGCCGCGACGGGCGCGTGCACTGGTTCTCCGACGGCGGTATCACCAGCAACTTCCCCATCCACTTCTTCGACACGCTGCTGCCCCGCTGGCCCACGTTCGGCCTGAGCCTGCAGTCCTACCCGAACGGCGACACGCGGGAGGTGTGGCTGCCGGAGCAGGACGCGTCGAGCTCCGGCACGCCGTACGCGTCCCTGGACTCGATGCCGCGCTTCCTGGTGTCGATCCTGAACACGTTCCTCGACTGGCGCGACACCACGCAGTCCGCGCTCCCCGGCTACCGCGGCCGCATCGCGCACGTCCGGCAGGCCGACGACGAGGGCGGCTCGAACCTCTTCATGCCGCCCGCCACGATCCGGCGCCTGGCGCTGCGCGGCCAGCGAGCGGGCGAACTCCTGCGCGAGCGGTTCGAGCAGCGGCACAACACCGACCGCTACCGCTGGATCCGCCTGCGCATGGCGCTGCGCGAGTACCAGGAGCTCGGCGAGCAGGCGGCGGACCGCGAGGCGCTCTACGACCAGTTGCTCGCCCGGTTCGAGATCCCCGCGGAGCTGCACGACTGGTTCCGCACTCCGCCGGCCGACGGCGACCCGTTCCGGGACGAGATCGAGGTCGCGCTGGACCACGTGGGGCGGCTGAAGGACGACGGGCCGTTCGACGGGGTGCCGCCGGTGGACCCGGATTTGCGGCTGACGCCGCCGGAGTAGACGCGCTAACCTGGTCCCGTGACGCGATTTAGCCACCCCCGACCCGCGTGGGTGGCGCGCGCCTAGAACCTTCCCGTTGGTCGGGGGACTCCGCATCCCACTCCGGCCGGAAGAAACGGGAAACCCATGTACAGCACCGAAGAACTCGTGCGCGCCCTGAACGTCCGCGACCTCACCGATCCCGCGCGGGGTCCGCACGCGATGCAGCTCCTCATCGCTGATCTCAAGGCAGCGCTGCACAACCCGCGGGAAGTCCGCCACCACCCGCTCGTCCCGGTGGAGCACAACTACGAGCACCTCGGCTACCCGGCCGACGCGATCACCAGGGACGCCCGCTACACCCGGTACGTCAGCCAGACGTGCATGCTGCGCAGCCACACCACGGCGATGATCCCGCCGGCGTTGCGGGAGGTCACCCCGGACGTGACGCTGCTCTGCCCCGGCCTCGTCCACCGCCGCGACACCGTTGACCGCCTGCACACCGGCACGCCGCACCAGCTCGACGTCTGGCGGATCAGCACCGCGGAGGAACCGCTCGACGACCTCATCCACACCGTCGTCACGACCCTGTTGCCCGGCAAGCGTTATCGGACCGTCGACGCGCAGCACCCGTACACCACGCACGGCAAGCAGATCGACGTCGAGCACGACGGTCGGTGGGTGGAGATCGGTGAGTGCGGCAGGGCGGCGCGGCACGTGCTCAAGCACCACCCGCACGGCCTCGCGCTTGGGCTCGGTCTCGACCGGGTTCTCATGCTGCGCAAGGGGATCCCGGACATCCGCCTGCTGCGCAACGAGGACCCGCGCATCGCGGCGCAGATGCTCGACCTGGACGAGTACCGGCCGATCTCGCGGCACCCGGCGGCGATCAGGGACATCTCGATCGTGGCCGACGGCAACGACGACGCGGAGACACTGGGTGACCGGATCCGCGCTCTCGTGCCGGAAGATGTCGTCGAGGAGATCGAGATTCTCGCCGAGACACCGTCGGAGGAGCTTCCCGAGCACGTGAGGGAACGGCTGAGGGCCCTGCCTGGTCAGAAGAACGTGCTCATCCGCGTGACGATGAGGGCGCCGGAACGCACCCTCACCGACCGCGAGACCAACGAGATCCGGGACCGCCTGCTTCAGGGCTTGCGGGCGACGGCGCCGTAGATGCCCACGTGGGCCTCGTCGAAGGAGTCCGGGCGCCAGTCGTTGACCGCGACGACGCCCGGCTCCAGCATCTCCATGCCGTCGAAGAACTTCGTCACCTCGGCGTGCGTGCGCATCTTGAGGCCGTTGTCCGAGCTGCTGTAGATCTTGGCGATCTGCTCGGCCTCGGCGCGCTCCTCGTCGTTCAGGGTGTCCCACGTGGCGTGGGTGATGGCGAGGTACGAGCCGGAGGGGAACGCCGCCATGTACTCCTCGACGGCCTGGTACGGGCTGTCGGCGTCCTGGATGAAGTGCAGCGCGGCGATGACCAGCACGCCGACCGGGCGGGAGAAGTCGAGCGTCTCGCGGGCTCCTCCGAGCACCGTCGCGGTGGCGCGCAGGTCGGCGAGGATCGCGGTGGCGTTCGGGTTGTCGGCCAGCAGGGCGTTGCTGTGCGAGACGGCGACCGGTTCGAAGTCGACGTAGACCACGCGGGCGTCCGGGTTCTCGTGCTGCGCGATCTCGTGGACGTTGCCCACGGTCGGGATGCCGGAGCCGAGGTCGAGGAACTGGTCGACGCCCTGGTCCATGAGGTGGCGGACGACCCGGCGCAGGAACGAGCGGTTGGCCTGCGCGCTCTGGGCGACGCCGGGGAAGATCTGCTCCACCTGCTTGGCGGCCGCGCGGTCGGCTTCGAAGTTGTGCGAGCCGCCCAGGTAGTAGTCGTACATCCGCGCCACGCTCGGGCGCGTGACGTCGACCGTGGACGGGACCCACTTCAGCTCTTCCTTCACGTGCGCATCCTCCGTCGTCGCCGCACGGGTGTCCACCGCCACACATCCGAACCGGGATGGTGTCGCTCACGTGTGGAGGACATGCCCTCCAGCACCGCTGAACGCCACGCGAGGTTCCGCTACCTCAGGGAACGCTCGCCGGTGCACTTCGACGCCGACATCGGCGGCTGGTGCATCAGCCGTTACGACGACGTGCGCACGGTGCTCGGCGTGGACGCGGGCGGCCCGCAACCTCCACCCAAACGGGCGATCGCCCGCGCGCTGAAAGTGGCCCGGCCGGCGATCACCATGAGCACCGTGGAACTGCTCGACGCCGACGACGCCACGTTCGCGCAGTCGGTCGCCGCCACGGCCGCGGAGGCGTTCACCCTCACGCACGGCGTGGAGGCGTTCGCCCCGTCCGCCCTCGCCACCACGCGGGGGTTCCTCACCAACGCCCTGCGCGCGTTGCACGAGCACCCCGGCCAGGCGGCGCTGCTCCGCGCCGACCCGGGCCTCGCCGCGGACGCCGTCGAGGAGCTGCTCCGGTTCGACACACCGGTCCCCGTCGCCCCGGTCCGCCGCACACCCCTCCCGGTCGTGCTGAGCGGGCGTACGGTCGAAGCGGGCGAGGTGCTGGTCCCCTTGGTCGCGGCGGCCAACCGCTGCACGGTCAGGTATCCCGGCGCGGACCGCCTCGACCTGCGGCGCAGGCCCACCGGTGTGCTGTCCTCGTGCGGGACCGGCGCGGCGATAGCCCGCCTGACCGGCGAGATCGCGCTGGTCAGACGCCTGCGAGCCACTGCTCGCTGACAGCGAACACCGCGGGGGAACATCAGCAGACTCCAGTTGGTTGAGCGGTACAGACTCAACTTTGGAGGATGACGAGATGGGCGAAACCCTGGCCCTGCCGGTACTGCCGCTGGACGACGTCGTGGTGCTTCCCGGCATGGTGGTGCCGATCCGCATCTCCGGTGCGGACGCGAGCGCCGAGGCCCGCGCGGCCGTCGACGCGGCCACGACCGCGGCGAACCATCAAGTGCTGCTCGTCCCCCGGCTGGACGGCAAGTACGCCGCGGTCGGCACACTGGCCGAGATCGAGCAGGTGGGCCGGCTGCCCGGTGGCGAACGCGCCGCCGTCGTGCGCGGCACCAAGCGCGTGCGCATCGGCACGGGCACCACGGGGCCGGGCGCGGCGTTGTGGGTGAACGCCACGATCGCGGACGAGTCCGAGATCACCGACCGCACCCGTGAGCTCGCGAAGCAGTACCGCGCGCTCGTCACGAACATCCTGCAGACGCGCGGCGCGTGGCAGATGGTCGACTCGGTGCAGCAGATCACCGACCCGTCGGCGCTCGCCGACCTCGCGGGCTACGCCTCCTACCTCGACGAGAAGCAGAAGATCTGGCTGCTGGAGACGTCCGACGTCACCGAGCGCCTCGAGAAGCTCGTGGAGTGGGGCCAGGCGCACCTGACCGAGCTCGACGTCAACGAGACGATCGCCAAGGACGTCAAGGAAGGCGTCGAGAAGCAGCAGCGGGAATTCCTGCTGCGCCAGCAGATGGCCGCGATCCGCAAGGAGCTGGCCGAGCTCGACGGCAAGCCCGCCACCGAGCAGGAGGACTACCGCGCCCGCGTCGAGGCCGCCGAGCTGCCCGAGAAGGTGCTCAAGGCCGCGCTGGCCGAGGTCGACAAGCTGGAGCGCACCTCCGAGCAGTCGCCCGAGGTGGGCTGGATCCGCACCTGGCTCGACACGGTTCTCGAGATGCCGTGGAACGAGCGCACCGAGGACTCCTACGACATCAAGGCGGCGCGCGAGGTCCTCGACACCGACCACGCGGGCCTCGACGACGTGAAGCAGCGCATCACGGAGTACCTGGCCGTGCGCAAGCGCCGTGCCGACCGCGGCATGGGCGTCGTGGGCGGGCGTCGTTCCGGCGCCGTCCTCGCGCTGACGGGTCCTCCCGGCGTCGGCAAGACGTCGCTCGGCGAGTCCGTGGCACGGGCGATGGGCCGCAAGTTCGTCCGCGTGGCGCTCGGCGGCGTCCGCGACGAGGCCGAGATCCGCGGCCACCGCCGCACGTACGTCGGCGCGCTGCCGGGCCGGATCGTCCGCGCGATCAGCGAGGCGGGGTCGATGAACCCGGTCGTGCTGCTCGACGAGATCGACAAGGTCGGCTCGGACTACCGCGGCGACCCCACGGCGGCGTTGCTCGAGGTGCTGGACCCGGCGCAGAACCACACGTTCCGCGACCACTACCTGGAGGTCGAGCTCGACCTCTCGGACGTGGTCTTCCTCGCCACTGCGAACGTCCTGGAGTCGATCCCGGCTCCGCTGCTCGACCGCATGGAGCTCGTGCAGCTCGACGGCTACACCGAGGACGAGAAGGTCACGATCGCGAGCGACCACCTGCTGCCGCGCCAGGTCGAACGCGCCGGCCTCACCCCCGAGGACGTCACGTTCGACAAGCCCGCGCTGCACCAGCTCGCGAGCGAGTACACGCGGGAAGCCGGTGTGCGGCAACTGGAACGCGCCATCTCGCGGATCCTGCGCAAGGTCACCGCGAAGGTCGCCCTGGGCGAGTCGGAACTGCCGGTCGTGGTCGACCGGCCGTCGCTGAAGTCGTACCTGGGCAGCCCGAAGAACACGCCCGAGTCGGCGGAGCGGACCTCGGTGCCCGGCGTGGCGACGGGTCTGGCCGTCACGGGTGTCGGCGGCGACGTGCTGTTCATCGAGGCCTCGCTGGCCCCGAAGGACACGGGGTCGGCCGGTGTCACGCTGACCGGCCAGCTCGGCGACGTGATGAAGGAGTCCGCGCAGATCGCGTTGTCGTACCTGCGTTCGCACGACGACAAGGCCGCGGCGCTGGCCGACCGGGGAGTGCACATCCACGTCCCGGCGGGCGCGGTGCCGAAGGACGGCCCGTCTGCGGGCGTCACGATGACGACGGCTCTGGCGTCGCTGCTGTCGGGCCGCCCGGTGCGCTCGGACGTGGCGATGACCGGTGAGATCTCGCTGACCGGCCGCGTGCTGCCGATCGGTGGCGTGAAGCAGAAGCTGCTGGCCGCCCACCGCGCCGGCATCACGACCGTGCTGCTGCCCCAGCGCAACGAGCCGGACCTGGACGACGTGCCGGAGTCGGTGCGCGAGCAGCTGACCGTGCACTTCGTGTCGGACGTGGCCCAGGTGCTGGAGCACGCGTTGTCGAAGGAGACCGTCGCGACCGTTGCGGCGTAGCGGAATCCTGACGCAGACCCCTCGTGGGGGCAGCAGCGGCGACTGCTGCCCCCACGAGGCTTTTCCGTTCTACAGGCCGATGTCGATGACAAGCCTGTTCGGGCTCGTCAGCGTGAAGACCCGGTGCCACGACGAGGGGTTGCTGTAACCGACAGCGATCCCGAGCGTGGCCTCGAAGTCGCACGTGAGCGCGACCCCCCGGACGTGCGTGAGGCCGGGCGTCGCGAAGTTCCGCGACCCCGGGTAGGTCGGGTTCCCGGCGTCGTCGTGCGCGGCGGCGCCGATCAGCGTGACGGACAGGATCTCCCGGATCCCGGACCCCGCGACGGTGACCGGGTCGCCGGACCCGCAGTTCGACACGCCGGTGACCTCGCTGACCCGGTGTTCGGCCGGCAGTCCGGACAGGTCCAGCACCACGCGGCTGAACCCGGCGTGCTGCCCGGTTCTGATGTTCGACAGCGTGGGCGTGCTCTGCGCCGACGCGATCGGGACGAACGTGAAGACCGCCAGCACCGCGACCAGGACCGCGGCAATACGTCTGTTCATCTTCGGCCCCCTCTCAGGGCTCATTCGATGACTTCAAGACGTGTGACACGGGCCACAGTTGCGTCAGAACGAGTAGACATCGATGACGAGCCGGTCAGGACCGGTCAGCGTGAACACCTTGTGGTACGAGTGCGGGTTCGCGTACCCGACGGCGATGCCCAGCGTCCCCTCGAAGTCGCACGTGATGGCGACGCCCTTGACGTTGGTCAGCCCCTGCGGCACGAAGTTGCGCGGCCCGGTGTACGTCGGGTCGAAGTTCTCGTCGTACGTGGCCGCGCCGTAGAGCACCGTGTCGAGGATCTTCGCGCCCTGCACGGGAACCGGGTTGCCCGAGGCGCAGTTCGAGACCTCGGTCGTCTCCCGCGAGAGGTAGTTGCCCGGCAGACCGGTGAAGTCGAGCACGATCCGCTCGAAGCCGTCGTGCTTGCCGGTCCTGATGTCCGTGAGCTCCGCGTGCCCGCTGGCCGAGGCCGCCGGGACGAACGTGAACACCGCGAGCACTGCGAGCAGCACCGCGATAAGCCGCTTCTGCACTTTGTCTCCCCCTGCGAACGTCAGTGTGGTCGTGAAACGTTTCACCTCTACCACGCGACAACCGTCCGCGGGGTTGCTCCGCTATCCCAGGAAGTCCTCCAGCGGCACCGGCGTGAGCCCGTCCTGCTTGGCCCGGTCGAGGAACGCCGTGAAGTCCTCGACGAACGTCGTGCGGAAGTGCATGAGCACGATGTCCCCGGCCTTGAGCCGATCCCCCTGCTGGAACTGCACCCGCCCGTCGTTGACCGCGGCGGTCCAGTTGACCAGCGCCTTGAACCCGCAGCTCGCCGCGGCGTGCCGCGTGGTGGCGTCGTAGTTGCCGAACGGCGGCCGGAACAACGTGGGCCGCTTCCCGTACTCGGCCGCCAGGAAGTCCGCGTTGCCGCAGATCTCGTGCTTCTGGAACTCCAGCCCCTTGCCGGCGAGGTTCGGGTGGCTCGTGGTGTGGCTGTGGACCGTGACGGGCAGTTCCTTGAAGTAGTCGCGATGCCCCTCGGCATACTTCGTGTTGAGGAACACCGACGGCCACACCCCGGCCTCGATCATCAGCTCACGGGCCTTCGGGTGCTGCACGGCCCCGTCGTCGACCGTGATGAACACGTACGGCTTGTCCGTCGGGATGTGCGTGACGACGGGAACCATCCCGTCCACCACAGCGGGCGCCTTGGCCTGCACCGTCCCGTACGGGTACGGCGGCTCGAACATCCTCTTCGGCCGCTCCCCGGTCGTCGTCACCACCGCGGGCGACGACGTGGTGAGCACAGGCCCACCACCGGACCCCTCCGGCGTCCCCGCACAGGAGACCATCCCCGCGACCAGCACAAGAGCAGCGAAGAGCCGCAACCTCGACATCAACATCCCCCTCCAGGCCGAAGACGTCGAGCAGGCCCCACCGGTTGCACGCGGATAGGGTCGAACTGATCACAAGAAGGAGGACTCCCATGAGCCTCGAGCGCCCAGTCGCTCCCGACCCCTACGAGCTGCTCCCGCAGGTGGGCACCTTCACCGTCACCTCGACGGACGTGCGAGACGGCGAACAGCTCCCCGAAGCCCAGGTCTTCGAGGGCGGCAACACCTCACCCCAGCTGTCCTGGTCGGGTTTCCCGGAGGAGACCCGCAGCTTCGTGGTCACCTGCTACGACCCCGACGCCCCGACCCCCTCGGGCTTCTGGCACTGGGTGGCCGTGAACATCCCCGCGACCACCACCAGCCTCGACACCGGCGCGGGCGCCTCGGACGACACCCTCCCGGGCGACGCCTTCCACGTCCGCTCCGACTACAGCACCCGAGCGTTCGGAGGAGCCGCCCCGCCCAAGGGCGACCACCCGCACCGCTACTACTTCGTGGTGCACGCCGTGGACGTCGACGAGCTCGACGTGGACGCCGACGCCTCCCCCGCCGTGGTCGGCTTCAACCTGGCCTTCCACACCCTGGCCAGGGCGATCATCACCCCGACCTACCAGCACTGATCGCACACGAGCCGCTTCGCTCCGGGCTTCCGGCCGCCTCGCCGGTGGGGTGTCCCGTCATGAGTCGCCCCACCGGCCCACCCCACGACGGGCAGGACCACCAGCGCGACAGGCCGCCCGCAACCCAACCGCCTGCGAACAGGGCATGCCACGCAACCCCCGCGTAAGACCATCCGGGGAACACCCACCCACCCGAAGTGGTTGGATCGACACGTGAGGCACTTCGACCTGGTCATCATCGGCACCGGCTCCGGCAACAGCATCCCCACCGAAGCCATGGCAGGCTGGCAGATCGCCATCCTGGAGAAAGGCACCTTCGGCGGAACCTGCCTCAACGTGGGCTGCATCCCGACGAAGATGTTCGTCCACACCGCGGACCAGGCCGCGGCCCCGGCCAACGCCAGGAAGCTGGGCGTGGACGCCCACACCGACGCGGTCCACTGGCCGGAGATCCGCGACCGCGTCTTCGGGCGGATCGACCCGATCGCCGAGGGCGGCCGCAACTGGCGGGCCAACGAGAACGCCAACGTGACCGTCTACGAGGGCACCGCGCGTTTCCTCGACGCCCACACGATCGACACCGGCACCGGCGAGACCATCACCGCGGACCGGATCGTCGTGGCCGCCGGCAGCCGTCCGAGCATCCCCGACATCGCGGACCTCGACACGACCGGCTTCCACACCAGCGACACGGTCATGCGCCTCGACGAGCTGCCCGAGAGCCTCATCATCGTCGGCAGCGGCTTCATCGCCTCGGAGTTCGCGCACGTCTTCAGCAGCTTCGGCGTGGACGTCACGGTGATCGCCCGCTCGAACCTCCTGCTGCGCCACGAGGACCTGGAGATCGCCGAGCGCTTCACGTCCGTCGCGAAGTCGAAGTGGAACGTCCTGCTCCAGCGCAAGACGACCCGCGCCGAGAAGACCGCGACCGGCGTGCGGCTGCACCTGGAGGGGCCGAACGGCGCGGAAACCGTCGAGGCGCAGCAGCTCCTCGTCGCCACCGGGCGGCAGCCGAACTCCGACCTGCTCGACGTCGCCAAGGCGGGCATCGAGACGCACGACGACGGACGCGTCAAGGTCGACGAGTTCCAGCGCACCTCGCAGCCGCACATCTTCGCGTTGGGCGACATCAGCTCGGACCACCAGCTCAAGCACGTCGCGAACCACGAGGCCCGCGTGGTCCAGCACAACCTGCTGCACCCGGACGAGCCCAAGGCGAGCGACCACCGGTTCGTGCCGGCGGCCGTGTTCTCCAGCCCGCAGATCGCGAGCGTCGGTCTCACCGAGGAGCAGGCCAAGGAGCGGGGAATCCGGTACGTCACCGCGAGCCAGGCCTACGCGTCGATCGCGTACGGCTGGGCGATGGAGGACACGACGGGCTTCGCGAAGCTGCTCGCGGACCCGGCGACCGGGCAGCTGCTGGGCGCGCACATCATCGGTCCGCAGGCGTCGACGGTGATCCAGCCGCTGATCCAGGCGATGAGCTTCGGGCTGGACGCGAAGTCCATGGCGCAGGGCCAGTACTGGATCCACCCGGCGATGCCCGAGCTGGTCGAGAACGCGCTGCTGAACCTGCCGTTGGACTGAAGGTCCCGCTCGACAGGGTCTTCCGCCGCTGCCGCGAACCGCTCACACGGACCAGGATGCAGCGATGGCAGACAAGGTCCTCGTCGCGTACACGTCGAAAATCGCCGCCACGGACGAAATCGCCCAGATCATCGGCACCGAGCTCGCGGGCTGCGGCCTGAGGGTCAGCGTGCTCCCGGTCGCCGCCGCGGAGACGCTGCACGGGTTCGGTGCCGTGATCATGGGT
This sequence comes from Lentzea jiangxiensis, assembly GCF_900104175.1. GTDB lineage: Bacteria > Actinomycetota > Actinomycetes > Mycobacteriales > Pseudonocardiaceae > Lentzea > Lentzea jiangxiensis. Next base: position 1,110,980 of record NZ_FNIX01000001.1, on the reverse strand, counting down.
GATGCCGCAGCACGGGACGCGCACAGATTCGTGCGGCGGCACAAGACTTCCCTCAAGTGCACGCCCCTGTGGCTGTTCCACCGCGGCACACCTCCGGTGCCCGGCGACGTCACGCGCATGGTGCGCAGGCTCGGTGCCATCGGGCCTGTCAGCTTCGGCGGTGCGGCACCGGACTGGGAGCGGGCGAAGGCGTGGGCGCGCTACCTCGCCGACCAGCTCACGGTGCTGCACCGCGGTTTCGTGTCCGGCTAGGGGGAATCAGGCCTGCTGGATGCGGACCGTGTTGCCCGCCGGGTCGCGGAACACGCAGTCGCGCACGCCCCACGGCTGGTCCGCCGGCTCCTGCACGACGTCCGCCCCGCCCGCCTGCAACGCGTCGAACGCGCCCGCGAGATCGGGCGTCGCGAGGGTGATGAAGGCGTAGGAGCCGTTCTCCATCATCTCGGCGATGGCCGTGCGGTGGGAGTCGGTGAGGCCCTCCGCCATGGCCGGCGGCTCCAGGACGACCGACGAGCTGGAACCGGCGGGGGCGACGGTGATCCAGCGCAGCGCGCCCTGGCCGACGTCCGCGCGGACCTCCCAGCCGAGCAGGTCCCGGTAGAACGCCAGCGAGGCGTCGGGGTCGGTGTGCGGGAGGAACGTCGCTTGAAGGGTGATGTCCACGCCGGCAACGCTAGGACCGGCGCGAACGCCGTGCTTCTCGATTCCTGACCGGCTGCGCTCAGACGTAGCGGGGACGGCCGGCGATCATGCCGAGCGCGGTCAGCGCGGCGAGCAGCACCAGTTGCAGGACCAGCGACGTGGTCCAGGTGCCGGTGGCCTCGCGCAGCACGCCGAACGCGAACGGCCCGGAGGCCGCGATCAGGTAGCCGAGGCTCTGCGCCATCGCGGACAGCCGCGCGGTGTCCGAAGTGGACTTCGTGCGCAGCGACATGAGCAGCAGCGCCAGCGGGAACATGCCCATGCCGAACCCGATCAGCATCACCCACAGGCCGGGTGCCGCGGCGGGCGCCACCAGCATGCCGAGCATGCCCGCGAACGACAGCACGCCGAGCGCCAGCACCATCCGGCCCTGGCTCCGCAACCGCGCGGCGATCGGCGGCACGAACAGGCTGACCGGGACGCTCAGCAGCATCGAGACGGCGAGCAGCATGCCGGCGGTGTTCCGGTCGACGCCGGAGTCGACGAGCATCGCGGGCAGCCAGCCCATGACGGTGTAGGCGAACAGCGACTGCAGGCCGAAGAACGCGGTGATCACCCACGCCAGCGGGCTGCGCAGCAGTGAACGCTTCTCCGCGGGAGCGGCGGAGCGCACGACCGAGGCTTCGGAACCGTGCCGCGCACCGGCGAACCACACGATCACCGCACCGGCCGACAGCAGCGCCCACGCGCCGACGGCGAGGCGCCACGAGCCGAGGTGGTCCTCCAGGCGCGGCGTCAGGGCGGCGGCGAGCGCGGCGCCCGCGGACAGCGCCCCGGTGTAGACACCGGTGATGAGGCCGACCTTGTCCGGGAACGAGGCCTTCACGACCACCGGGATCAGCACGTTGGACACCGCGATGCCCGCGCACGCGATGAAGGTGCCGCCCAGCACGACCCACGGCCCGTCGATCACGCGCAGCACGAGGCCGAGCGTGAGCACCCCCAGGGACAGACCGATCGCGCGGGCCATGCCGAGACGGCGGCCGAGCCAGGGGGCGGCGAACGCCGCGAAGCCGAAGCAGAGCGCCGGAACGGCCGTCAGCGCGCTGGTCCAAGCGGCCGAAACGCCCAGGGCGGCGCGGACATCGCCGAGGACCGAGGCCAGACTGGTCACCGCAGGCCGGAGATTCGCGGCAGCGAGGGCGACCCCGATCGCGAGCACCGCGGAGCCGACCAGCGGAACGTGACGATTCTTGACGACCGTCACCCTGCGACCTCGATCGGTGGCAGTCTGTGCGGCGGGAGTCGTCTGCTGAAGCGTCACGCGAGCCACTATCGCAGACGTAGGATGTTCGGATGAAAGGATGACGCTGTGCCGTTGGCCACTACCCGGCGGGCGGGCCTCGTCGACCAGGTGATCGAGCAGATGCGCGGCGCGATCACCTCTGGTGAATGGCCTGTCGGGCAGCGCATCCCGCCCGAGCCCGAGCTCGTCACCGCGCTCGGGGTGGGTCGGAACACAGTTCGGGAAGCCGTGCGGGCGCTGTCGCACGCGGGCCTGCTGGAGGTGCGGCAGGGCGACGGCACGTTCGTCCGCGCGACCAGCGAGATCTCCGGCGCGGTCCGCCGCATGTGCGGGTCGGAGCTCAGGGAGGTGCTCCAGGTGCGCCGCACCCTCGAGGTGGAGGGCGCACGCCTGGCCGCCAAGCACCGCACCGACGCCGAGCTCGCGCGCCTCACCGAGTTGCTGCACCAGCGCGACGCGGCGATGGAGGCGGAGCAGTGGGCCGAGGTGGTCGAGCACGACACGGCGTTCCACGTGCTGCTCGTCCAGTGCTCGCACAACACTCTTCTGGCCGAGCTCTACCGGGGCTTGACCGAGGCGGTCAAAGCTTCGGTGGCGGCCTCTGTCGACACCAGCCAGCCTGGCACCGACCAGGTGTCGCACACCGGGCTGCTGCACGCCGTCCGCGACGGCGACCAGGAGAAGGCGGCGATCGAGGCGGGCGGGTTCTTCGAGGAGCTGATCGAGAAGTTCTGCTGAAAACGCGGACAACGGCTGTCCGCACGAGCTCATAGCGGGGGCCATGGAAATCACGCCGTTCCGCATCGAGATCCCGCAGGCCGAGGTCGACGACCTCCGCGCCCGCCTGGCCGGGACGCGCTGGCCGGAGGACGACCTGCCCGGTGTCGACTGGTCCTACGGCATCCCGCTGAGCTACCTGCGCCCGCTCGCCGAGTACTGGGCCGACGGGTTCGACTGGCGTGCGCAGGAGGAGCGGCTGAACTCCCACACGCAGTTCACGACCGAGGTGAGCGGGCAGCGCATCCACTTCCTGCACGTCCGCTCGAAGAACCCGGACGCGCTGCCCCTGCTGCTCGTGCACGGCTGGCCGGGCTCGGTCGTCGAGTTCCTCGACGTGGTCGAGCCGCTCTCGCAGGACTTCCACCTGGTGATCCCGTCGATCCCGGGCTTCGGCTTCTCGGGCCCGGTGCGCAAGCCCGGCTGGAACGTCCTGCGCGTGTCGTGGGCGTTCGCGAAGCTGATGGAAGCCCTGGGCTACGACCGCTACGGCACGCAGGGCGGCGACTGGGGCTCCGGCATCGCGCAGGAGATCGGCCGGGTGTTCCCCGAGCACGTCGTCGGCGTGCACGTGAACATGCTGCAGACCTTCCGGCCGCAGGGCGTGAACGACCTCTCGCCCGAGGAGATGCGGGCGCTGGAATCGCTCGACCACTACCAGAAGGAACTCTCCGGCTACATGCACCTGCAACGCAGCCGGCCGCGCACTCTCTCGTACGCCCTGACGGACTCACCGGTCGGGCAGCTCGCGTGGATCGCGGAGAAGTTCCACGACTGGACGGACAACAACGGCGTGCCCGAGGACGCTGTGGACCGCGACCAAATGCTGACCAACGTGTCCATCTACTGGTTCACCGCCACCGCGGGCTCGTCCGCGGCGCTCTACAAGGAGCAGTCCGCGGCCTGGGGCAAGCAGCAGCCGTCGACCGTGCCGACGGGCGTGGCCGTCTTCCCGCACGACCTCAGCCTGCCGGTGCGGTCGCTGGCGGAGAAGACGATCCCGTCGATCGTGCACTGGACGGAGTTCGACCGCGGCGGTCACTTCGCCGCGATGGAGGAGCCGGACCTGCTGGTCCAAGACATCAGGAAGTTCTTCGGATCACTATGAGCACAACACTTTCCCACCGCACCCTCAACCGCACGCTCCTCGCGCGGCAGATGTTGCTGCAACGCACCGACATGCCGATCGTCCAGGCCGTCGAACACCTCGTCGGTCTGCAGGCGCAGGCGCCGATCCCGCCCTACCTCGCCCTGTGGACGCGGCTCAAGCCGTACACGGTCGACGCGCTGAGCAAGCTCATCATCGACCGCTCGCTGGTGCGGATGACGTTGTGGCGCGGCACCCTGCACCTGATCTCGGCCGACGACGTGCACCTCATGCGCACGGCGTTGCAGCCGGAGCTGAACAAGTGGGCGAAGACCGTGATGCCGCCCGCCACGCGCGTCGAGGTCGACCTCGAGGAGCTCGCCCGGATCACGCGCGAGTTCATCGACGCCGAGCCGCGCACGGTCGCCGAGATCGGCGCGCACCTCGAGGAGCACTTCCCCGGGGCGAAGGCTCGCGAGCTGTCGACGCAGGCGCAGATGCTCGTGCCGATGATCCAGGTGCCGCCGCGCGGAATCTGGGGCGTGGGCGGCGTTCCGCAAAACGTCGCCATGGCCACGTGGCTCGGCCGGGAGCTGCCGGAGAAGGCCGCGGTGGCGGAGCTCGTCGAGCGGTACCTGCGGGCGTTCGGGCCGGCGACGCTCGCGGACATGCAGGCCTGGTCGCGGTTGGTCGGGCTCAAGGCGCACGCGGCGGAGCTCGACCTCGTGGAGTACCGCAACGAGGACGGCAAGGTGCTGCTCGACGTCCCGGACGGCGTGATCGTGCCCGAGGACGTGCCGGCGCCCGCACGACTGCTGCCCGCGTTCGACAACGTGCTGCTCGGGCACGCCGACCGCAGGCGGATCATGAGCGAGGACGCGCGCTCGCGGTGGGGCGCGGTCCGCAACGCCGTGTTCCCCCCGACGTTCCTCGTGGACGGGTTCCTGCGCGGCACCTGGAACGTGGTGGAGAACAGGGACGCGGCGACGCTGACGATCGAGCCCTACTCCAAGACCACGAAGAAGGACATGGCCGGAGTGGTCCGGGAGGCCAAGGCGGTGCTCAAGGTGATGGCGCCGAAGAAGCCCCATGTCATCGTGACGCCCTAAGCGACCTGCCTGATCACGTCGAGCGTCGCGGTGATGGCGGGCCTGCGCGAGGCCTGGGTCCGCCACACCGCGTACAGCCGCCGGGTGGGCGTGGGTCGCAACGGCACGATCCTGACCGTGTCCGGGACCTCCCCCCTGCCGAGCCGCGGGATCAGCGCGACCCCGATCCCCTTGTCCAGCAACGCGATCTGCGTCCGGTACTCGCTGATCCGGTAGGCCACCACGGGTTCGATGCCCGCGCCGTGGAACGTCCGCTCCAGCCAGTCGAAGCAGATCGAGCCCTCGGTCTGGCAGATCCACCGCTCGCCCGCGAGGTCGACCGGTTCGAGAAACTCGCTGTGCGCCAACGGGTTCGTGGCGGGGATCAGCACCTCGGCGACGTCCTCGACGAGGAACTCGCGGGACAGCGACTCCGGCACGGGCAACGGCGTGTTCGCCCAGTCGTGCACGATCGCCATGTCGAGCTCACCGCGGGCGACCGCCTCGATGGCGTAGGGCGGGTCGATCTCCGTGAGCCGCACGTCGAGCGCAGGGTGCTGCTCGCCCAGCCGCGCGAGCACCTCGGGCAGCAGGCCGCGCGCCGCCGTGGCGAAGGAGCCGACGCAGAGCCTGCCGATCGCGGCGCCGCGCTGTTCCTCCAGCGCCACCTCCGCCTCTTCCACGAGCTTGAGCACCTGGTCGGCGGTCTCGGCGAGCAGCCGGGCCGCGTCGGTGAGGCGGACACCGCGCCCGTTGCGCTCCAGCAGTGTGGTGCGGGTCTCGCGTTCGAGCTTGGCGATCTGCTGCGAGACGGCGGACGGCGTGTAGCCGAGCACGTCCGCAGCGGCGCCGACGGTCCCGTGGGTGGCGACGGCGTGCAGGGCTTTCAGTCTGCCGAGGTCGAGCATGTAGTGATGCTAAACCCATCCCCTTAGGAATCGGAACTAGTGCTAAACAGTTAGCACCCGCAAGCTTGAGCCCATGAGTCCCCGCCACGTCCTGCTCGCCGTTCTCGTCGCCGCCATCTGGGGCTTCAACTTCGTCGTGCTCAAGGTCGGCCTCGACGAGTTCCCGCCGATCCTGTTCTCGGCACTGCGCTTCCTCGCGGCGGCGGTTCCCGCGATCTTCTTCGTCGGGCGGCCGAGGGTGGCGTGGCGCTGGATCATCTCCGTCGGGCTGGTGCTGGGTGTCGCGAAGTTCAGCTTCCTGTTCATCGGCCTGAAGGCGGGCATGCCGGCAGGCCTCGGGTCGCTGGTCCTGCAGAGCCAGGTGATCTTCACGACCCTGTTCGCGGCGGTCGCGCTCCGCGAACGGCCGAAGTCCGTGCAGGTCACCGGGATCGCGCTGGCCGTCGCGGGCATCGGGGTCATCGCGTGGGACTACGGGCTCTCGGCGCCTCTGCTCGGGTTCGTGCTGCTGATCGCCGCGGCGGCCTGCTGGGGCGTGTCGAACGTGCTGATGCGGTACGCGCGACCCGCGGACACGCTGCGGTTCATGGTGTGGGTGAGCGCGGTCGCGGTGCTGCCGTTGTTCGCGCTGTCGGCCCTCACGGAGGACATGAGCGCGCTCGGCGACCTCGGCTGGTCCGGGATCGGCGCGGTCGGGTACGTCGCGTGGATCTCGACGCTGCTCGGGTTCGCCCTCTGGGGGTTCCTGCTGCGGCACTACGAGTCGTCCGTCGTGGCGCCGTTCTCGCTGCTGGTGCCGGTGTTCGGGATGTTCTCGGCGTGGGCGTTCCTCGGCGAGGACCTGAGCGGGCTGCAGGCCGCGGCCGGCGGGCTCGTGCTGGCCGGGCTCGCTATCCCGCAGCTGCTGGGGCGCCGGGCGGCACGAACGGCAGTCCTGCCGGAGCCCCTCGTTCCAGCAGGTCGATGACGGCCTTCGTGTCGAGGTGATCGGCGACCAGGTCGCCCAGCAGGTCCAGCTGGGCCTCGCGGGCGGCCTGGAAGCTCACCTCGGCCGGCTCGAAGTCGCGGCCGGCGCGGTCGGCGGCCCAGCGCAGGAACCTGCGGCGGAACGCGTCGTTCTCCAGCAGGCCGTGCCAGTGCGTGCCGAGGACCGTGTCGGTCTGCGCGCCCTCGTCGCCGATCAACGGCTGCTCGGCGCTGCGGACGACCTGGCCGTGGTGGATCTCGTACCCCGTGACGGGTTCGCCCCAGGCCGTGTCCGACGGCGTGGCCAGCGTTTTCCGCCGCCGGAAGCGGATGTCGACGTCGAGCAGGCCGAGCCCGTCGACCGTGCCGCGCCCGGACTCGACGTCGTCCTCGATCCGCTTCGAGAGCATCTGGAACCCCCCGCAGATGCCGAGGACCGGGCCGTCGAACCGCGCGATCGCCTGTGCCAGGCCGGTTTCGCGCAACCAGGCGAGGTCGGAGACGGTGGCCTTCGAGCCGGGCAGCACCACCAGGTCCGCGTCGGCCAGCCTCGACGGCTCCGTCACGAACCGCACCGAGACGCCGGGTTCGCACGCCAGCGCCTCCACGTCGGTGGCGTTCGAGATGCGGGGCAACCGGATCACGGCGACGCGCAGCCAGTCCTTCACCGGCGGCCGCGGCCGGCCGATCACGCCGTCGGCGTTGTAGGACAACGAGTCCTCGGCGTCGAGCCACAGTTCCTCGCGCCACGGCAGCACGCCGAGCACCGGGCGGCCCGTGAGCGCCTTCAGCTGGTGCAGCCCGGGTTCGAGCAGGCGCTGGTCGCCGCGGAACTTGTTGATGACGAACCCCGAGACCAGCGCCTGGTCGGCCGCGTCCAGCACCGCGACCGTGCCGAAGAGGTGCGCGAACACGCCACCGCGGTCGATGTCGCCGACCACGAGCACCGGCAGGTGCGCGGTGACCGCGAGACCCATGTTCGCGATGTCGTCGGCGCGCAGGTTGATCTCGGCCGGTGAGCCCGCGCCCTCGCACACGACGACCTCGTGGTCGCGCCGCAGCTCGTCCAAAGTGGACAGAACGGTGCCGAGCAGCTGCCGCTTGCGGTCGCGGTAGCTCAGCGCCGACACCTCGCCGGCCGCCTGCCCGAGCACGACGACCTGGGACGTGCGGTCGCTGCCGGGCTTGAGCAGCACCGGGTTGAACCGGACGCTGGGCTCCTTGAACGCCGCCCGCGCCTGCAGCGCCTGCGCCCGCCCGATCTCGCCGCCGTCGAGTGTGACGAACGAGTTGTTCGACATGTTCTGGGCCTTGAACGGCACGACGTCGACGCCCTGGCGTGCCAGGAACCGGCACAGACCGGCCACCAGGACGCTCTTGCCCGCGTCGGAGGTCGTCCCACAGATCAACATCGCGCCCCGCATGGACGCCAATGCTGCCATCATCACCCCCATGGTCACCGTCGTGCTCATGCACAGCCCGTTCCTCGGCCCGTCGAGCATGCGCCCGCTCGCCGACGCGCTGGCCTCCGACGGGGTGGCCGTCCTGCTCGTCGACCTGCGGATGACGGTCAACGAGGCCCCGGTGCACCAGCGGCTGATCGGCGCCTTCGCCGACGCCCTGGAGGACGCCGGGGTGCCCGGCCCGCTGGTCCTCGTGGGCCACAGCGGAGCCGGTCCGCTGCTCCCCGCCTTCGCCGACGCCCTCGAACTGGACGTGGCCGGCCTCGTGTTCGTCGACTCCGACCTGCCGACGCCGGGGAGGGCGTGGCGCGAGACCGTCGACCCCGCCCTGGTGAGCCAGGTCAAGGCGTCCGTGCGCGACGGCAGGCTGCCGCGCTGGGACCGCTGGTTCGACTCCGACCCGCTGCGGCTCGTGCCCGCCGGCCTGCGCGAGGAGATGCGCGACGAGGCGCCCGAGGTGCCGTGGGAGTTCCTGAAGGAGCAGCGCCCGAGCGTCGAGTGGTCCGGGCCCTGCGGCTACGTGCTGCTGTCCCCGGTCTACGAGGACGCGGCCGTGCGCGCGGAAGGGCTCGGGTGGCCGGTCGAGCGCGTCGAGGCGCACCACCTGGCGGCCGCGACGTCGCCCTCGTCGGTCGCGGCCGCGGTGAAGTCCGTGGTCAGCAGACTGTGAGGATCTCCGAGCCGGTCTCGGTCACGACGATCGTGTGCTCGAACTGCGCGGTCCAGCTCTTGTCCTTGGTGGTGACGGTCCAGCCGTCGTCCCACATCTCGCCCTCGTAGTCCCCGAGCGTGATCATCGGCTCGATCGTGAACGTCATGCCGGGCTCGAGCACGGTCTTCACCGACGGCTCGTCGTAGTGCAGCACCACGAGGCCGCTGTGGAACGTCCGGCCGATGCCGTGGCCGGTGAAGTCGCGCACGACGCCGTAGCCGAACCGCTTCGCGTACGCCTCGATGACGCGACCGACGACGTTGAGCTCACGACCGGGCTTCACGGCCTTGATGGCACGCATGGTCGCCTCGTGCGTGCGCTCGACGAGGAGCTTGGCCTCCTCCGAGACGTCGCCCGCGAGGAAGGTGGCGTTCGTGTCGCCGTGCACGCCGCCGATGAAGGCCGTGACGTCGATGTTGACGATGTCGCCGTCCTCGACGACGGTGCTGTCCGGGATGCCGTGGCAGATGACCTCGTTCAGCGAGGTGCAGCACGACTTCGGGAAGCCGCGGTAGCCCAGCGTCGACGGGTACGCGCCGTTGTCGCACAGGAACTCGTGCGCCACCGCGTCGATCTCGTCCGTCGTCACGCCGGGCACGACGACCTTGCCGGCCTCCTGCAGCGCCTGGGCCGCGAGACGGCCGGCGACGCGCATGGCTTCGATGATCTCCGGCGTCTGCACCCAGGGGTCGGTGCCGCGCTGCGGCGCGGGCTTGTCGACGTACTCGGGACGCACGATGCGGGAGGGCACCTGACGCCGCGGAGATTGCACACCGGGTTGCAGTGGAGCACGAACAGCCATGCGTTCCACATTAGCCGCCTACGCGCGCACCACCCTGAACCTGGTCCTCTGCACGAGGTTCAGGCACGCGCGGCGCGGGCAGGAGGATGCCTGCCCGCAGCAGGCGTTCGCGCAACGTCAGGTCGTTGGTCTTGCTCATCACGGCACCGCCTTGAGGAACCTCACCGCCACGTCCACGGCTGGTGTCGAAGTCTCACCGCTGAGCACCAGGGTCGCGAACGCGAGATCGCCCCGGTACCCCATGAACCACCCGTGCGAGTGCACTCCGTCACCGAACTGTGCGGTACCAGTCTTCCCGCGCACGTCTCCGTACGGCTTGAGTTGCGGTGCAGTGCCGTAGTCGACGACCTCGCGCATCATCTGCCGCACCGGGTCGAGCGCGGCGGCGGGCGGCGCGGCGGGCTGCTTGTCCGCTTTGGTCTCCTTGCCCCGCACCAGCTGCGGCACCGGCATCGAGCCCTTCGCGATGGACGCCCCGACCAGCGCCATGCCGAACGGCGACGCCAGCACCTTGCCCTGCCCGAACGCGTCCTCCGCCCGTTCCACGACGTCGGTCGCGGGCGGCACGGAGCCGGTGATCGTGGTCAGTCCGGGGACGTCGAAGTCCACGCCGAGGCCGAGCGACAGCGCGGAGTTCGTCAGCAGGTCCGCCGGCATGTCGACGGCGAGCTGCGCGAACGTGGTGTTGCAGGAGAACGCGAACGCCGAGCGGAACGGGATGGTGCCCTTGTCGAACTCCGAGGAGTTCGGCACGATCCGCCGCCCGTCGATGGTGGTCTTGCCGGGGCACGGCAGCGGGGTGTCGGCGGTGGCCTTGCCGGACTGGATCGCGGCGAGCGCGCTCACGGCCTTCATCGTCGAGCCCGGCGGGAAGCGGCCGGTCAGTGCCAGCGCCCCCTGCGCGTCGGCCGGGTCGTTCTGCGCGACGGCGAGGACGTCCCCGGTCGACGGCTGGATCGCGACGAGGATCGCGGGCTGCGTGACCGGTTCGACGGCGTCCTCCGCGGCGGCCTGGATCGAGCGGGACAACGCGGTGCTCACGGCCTTGGCGGGCTCGGGCGCCTTCGAGTGCAGCTCGTCGATCTCGTTGCCCTGCGCGTCGACCGTGGCGATCCGGAAGCCCGCGTCACCGGCTATGTCGTTCTCGACCAGCTTGCGCACGGCCGGCAGCACCTGCGAGCCGAAGTTGCGGCTCGGCGCCAGCAACGACGTCTGCGAGCTGAACCGCACGCCCGGCAGCTCGTAGATGGCGGGCTTCACCGACTGGTAGTCCGGGTCGCGCAGCGCCGCGACCTGGTAGGCCTGCCCCTCCGGCGTCTTGGCCACGCCGTCGGTGATCGTCTGCTGGGTGATGGCCTTGTCGAGCGGGTTGAGCGCGTCCGCGAGGGTCTTGCTGACGGCCCCGACGTCCCCGGCCTCCTTCGCGACGAGCAGCACCGACACGATCCGTTCGGGCGCCAGCAGCGGCGTGCCGTCGCGGTCGAGCACCGGCGCCGGGTCGGGCTTGAGCTCCGTGAGCCGCACGGACTGCTGCGGCGCGAGCTTCGGGTGCGCCACCGACGAAGCCCAGTGGACCTTCCACGTGTCGCCCTCCTGGCGCACGTCGAACTTGGCCGGGTACGTCCAGTGGCGGTTCTTGCCGAGGTCCCAGTCGAGGGTGACGCTCGCCTCGGACGCCGTCTCGCCGTTCTTGCGGATCTGGTCGACCTTGCTGCTGAGCCCCTCCGGTTTCAGGGCACCCCGGAACTTCTCCAGGGTCTCCTCGGCCTCGGCCGGGTTGTCGGTCATCCCGGCGGCACCCCGCACGTCACCGGACGCGAGCTTCGCCAGGAAGTCGTGGGTGATCTCCGGTGCCCCCGGTTCCGACTCGAACAGCCCGCAGCCGCTCACCGTCACCAGCACCACCGTGATCATCGCGAGTAGGCGCACTCGCGCGAGTATGCCCTCTCAGAAGAGGACGGTGGCGTATTGCCCGACTTGTTCGAAACCGATTCGGCGGTAGGCGGCCTGCGCCACGTGGTTGTAGCCGTTGACGTAGAGGCTCGCGGTCCTGTTCAGGACCCTGGTGAGGCGGTCGGCGACAGCCGCCGTGCCCGCCGTGCCGATGCCCTCGCCCCTGCGGTCCGGGCGCACCCAGACCCCCTGTATCTGGCCGACGCGGCTCGACATGGCGCCGATCTCTGCCTTGAAGACGACCTCGCCGTCCTCGAACCTGGCGAACGCCCGGCCCGCGGCGATGAGCTCGCTGACTCGTGCGCGATAGCCCGTGCCACCGTCCTCCGCGCACGGGTCGATGCCCACCTCTTCGATGAACATGCTGATCGCCGCGGGCAGGTAGCGGTTCAGCTCGCTCGGCCTGACCTGCCGGACCGCGGGGTCCGGGGTGGTCCTGGGGGCCGTCGAGATGGCCATGAGGGGCTGGTCCGCCCTGACCTCCCTGGCCGGTCCCCAGTCCGGCTGGAGCTCGTCCCAGAGGGTGAGGACCTGTTCGGCCGGGCCTACGAGGCTGGAGCACATGCGGCCTCTGCGGCGGGCCCTGTCCGCGAACATGCGCATGGCCGTCGCGCTGCCCTTGAGGGGGATCAGGTTCGGGCCGCTGAAGCACAGGCCGTCGATCGTGCCCCTGGTCGGCTTGCTGTCCGAACCCCACATCTCGCCACCGAGGCGCCACGGGTCCAGGCCGGCGACCTCGACCCTCGCGGCGACCATGCACGCGGCTACGGGGTCTGATTCGAAGACCCCGCGTACGTCGATCAGGTCGCGCTCGTCCAGCACGCGCGCTCCGGCCAGCCTCAGCACGTCATCCAGCGTGCCAGATCCGCGCGGGGATTGGGATCAGCCGTTGGTGCGGAGCGAGGGTGATGGTGGTTGCGTTTATTTCCGCGACTGTTGTCCGAGCCGTCACCTTGAGGTGGCACGCCTGGTGATTCCAGCGGTTGCCGGTTGCGCTGGTTCTTGCGGTGACGGGGTGGCTCCGGGTCGTGAGTTGGCGAAGGGCGCCCCCGTGGGAGCGCCCTCCGGTGGTGCTGTTGTTGCTGCTAGCCGACGGTGACGGCGGGCGCGCCGCCCTCTACCGGCTCCATCTCCTCGGCGAGGCGCATGGCCTCTTCGATGAGGGTCTCGACGATCGCGTGCTCGGGAACGGTCTTGATGACCTTGCCCTTGACGAAGATCTGGCCCTTGCCGTTGCCGCTCGCCACGCCCAGGTCGGCCTCGCGGGCCTCGCCGGGGCCGTTCACGACGCAGCCCATGACGGCGACGCGCAGCGGCACCTCCATGCCCTCCAGACCGGCCGTGACCTGCTCGGCGAGCGTGTAGACGTCCACCTGCGCGCGGCCGCAGGACGGGCAGGACACGATCTCCAGCTTGCGCGGGCGCAGGTTGAGCGACTGGAGGATCTGGTGGCCGACCTTGATCTCCTCGACCGGCGGGGCGGACAGCGACACGCGGATCGTGTCGCCGATGCCCTGGCGGAGCAGGGCGCCGAAGGCCACGGCGGACTTGATGGTGCCCTGGAAGGCCGGGCCCGCCTCGGTGACGCCCAGGTGCAGCGGGTAGTCGCACTGCTCGGCCAGCAGTTCGTACGCGCGGACCATGACCACCGGGTCGTTGTGCTTCACCGAGATCTTGATGTCGTGGAAGTCGTGCTCCGCGAAGAGCGAGGCCTCCCACATCGCGCTCTCGGCCAGGGCCTCCGGGGTGGCCTTGCCGTACTTCTGCAGCAGGCGGGGGTCGAGCGAACCGGCGTTGACGCCGATCCGGATCGGGGTGCCGTGGTCGCGCGCGGCGGCCGCGATCTCCTTCACCTGGTCGTCGAACTTGCGGATGTTGCCGGGGTTGACCCGGACCGCGGCACAACCGGCCTCGATCGCGGCGAAGACGTACTTCGGCTGGAAGTGGATGTCGGCGATCACCGGGATCTGGGACTTCCTCGCGATCGCCGGCAGGGCGTCCGCGTCGTCCTGCGAGGGGCAGGCGACGCGGACGATGTCGCAGCCGGCCGCGGTGAGTTCCGCGATCTGCTGCAACGTCGCGTTGACGTCCGACGTGAGGGTCGTCGTCATCGACTGGACGGAGACGGGGAACTCGCTGCCGACACCGACGTTGCCGACCATCAGCTGCCGGGTCTTGCGACGTTCCGACAGCACCGGCGGCGGCAGTGCCGGCATTCCGAGCATCACGCCGTCACTCATGGGTTGTGCACCTTTCCGTGAATCACTACTGCAACCTGATCGGGTTGACGATGTCGGCGGTCACGGTCAGCAGCGTGATGGCGCCACCGATGAAGATGACCACGTAGGTGAGGGGCAGCAGGCGCATGTAGTTGACCGGTGCGCCGGCGGGCTTCCCGCGGAGCTTCCTCACCCAGTCTCGCACCCGTTCGTAGAGGTTGACGGCGATGTGACCACCGTCAAGCGGGAGCAGCGGCAGGAGGTTGAACACACCCACGAAGAAGTTCAGGCCCGCCAGCATCAGGATGAAGAACGCCCAGAGGCCCCGCTCCGCCGCGTCCCCGCCCAGGCGCGACGCGCCCACGACGGAGATCGGGGTGTCGAGGTCGCGCTCGCCGCCGCCGATGGCCTTGACCACGGCCGGGATGCGCTCCGGGAAGCGCATGAGGCCCTTCCAGGTGTTCACGAACATGTCGCCGGTGAACGCGATGGACGCCGGGACCGCCGCGAGCGGGCTGTACTCGAAGTTCTGCTGCCAGGTGACGCCGATGGCGCCGACCTCCTTGACCTCGCGGCCGCCCTTGCCGTCCGTCACCTCGCGGGTGACCTTGGGCACGTTCACCGTGAGGGCCAGGTCCTCGCCGTTGCGCTTGACCTTGAACTCGGTCGGGCCGCTCAGGTCGCGGGTGACCTTGAGCATCTCCGACCACGTCGAGATCGGCTTGCCGGCGATGGCCGTGACCTCGTCGCCGGCCCGCAGGCCCGCGTCCTTGGCCGGGGCCGGGGCGCCCGGCTGGCACGGCGCGGTGAGGCCGACGGTGTGGTCCTGGACGCACGGCGTGATCTCGGCGAGGACCGGGAGGTCCTTGTTGTTCGGCAGGCCGAGCGACATCGCGAGGACGAGCAGGATGAGGAAGCCGAGGATGAAGTGCGTGATGGAGCCGGCGGCCAGCACGACGACGCGCTTCCACACCTTCTGGTTGTAGAAGGCGCGCTTGCGGTCGTCCGGGTGGACGTCGTCCAGCGCCGTCATGCCGGTGATCTCGCAGAAACCACCGGCCGGGATCGCCTTCAGGCCGTACTCCGTCTCGCCCTTGCGGAACGAGAAGATCCTCGGGCCGAAACCGATGAAGTAGCGGGTGACCTTCATGCCGAAGGCCTTCGCGGTCAGCAGGTGCCCGAACTCGTGCAGCGCGATGGACACCGCGATGCCGAACGCGAACAACAGCACCCCGAGGATGTTGATGAATGTGTTCACGAGTAGTTCAGTTCCTTCCAACCAGCTCGCGGGCACGTGCGCGTGCCCAGTCCTCGGCGGCCAGCACCTCCGCGACGTCCGCGGGGTCCTTCTGCCAAACGTCTGCCTCGCCGAGAACCTGGCCGATGGTGTCCACGATCGACAGGAACGACGTCTTCCCGGCCACGAATGAGGCGAGTGCCTCCTCGTTCGCGGCGTTGTAGATCGCGGGGTGGCACCCACCCGCCGTGCCGGCCTGCCGCGCGAGCTCGACCGCCGGGAAGGTCACGCTGTCCAGCGGCTCGAACGTCCACGAGGTGGCGGTGTCAAAGGTACAGGCGGCGGCGGCCCCCGGTACGCGCTCGGGCCACCCGAGGCCCAGCGAGATGGGGAGCCGCATGTCCGGAGGCGACGCCTGCGCGAGCGTGGAGCCGTCCGTGAAGGTCACCATCGAGTGAATGATGGACTGCGGGTGCACGACCACGTCGACGCGGTCGTAGGGCACGCCGAACAGCAGGTTCGCCTCGATCAGCTCCAGGCCCTTGTTGACGAGGTTCGCCGAGTTGATGGTGACGACCTGTCCCATCGACCACGTCGGGTGCGCCATGGCCTGCTGCACGGTGACCGATTCGAGTTGTTCGCGGCTTTTGCCCCGGAACGGCCCGCCCGATGCCGTGAGAACGAGTTTGTGGACCTCGTTCTCGGTGCCGCCGCGGAGGCACTGCGCGAGTGCCGAGTGCTCGGAGTCGACCGGGACGATCTGGCCCGGCTTGGCCGCCTTGAGCACGAGCGGCCCGCCCGCGATGAGCGACTCCTTGTTCGCGAGCGCGAGCACTGCGCCGGTCTCGAGCACCTTGAGCGACGGCTCGAGCCCCCTGGACCCGTCCATGCCGTTGAGGACGACGTCCGCCGGACACGCCTCGATCAGGTCGACCATGCTGGTCAGCGTCCTGAGACCGGGCACGTCGGCGCCGTTGGCCACGGCGACCGTCTTCACGTCGAACTCTGCTGCCTGCTGCTTCAGCAGGTCCAGCTGACGTCCACCCGCGCCGAGCCCGACGACCTGGAAGCGGTCGCGGTTGCGCCGGATGACGTCGAGCGCCTGGGTCCCGACCGAGCCGGTCGACCCCAGGATCAGGACAGTGCGTGGAGTACTCATCGCCCCTCATTGTTCCGGAGAGTGCCTGAGAGCCTCGGCACAGGCCGCTACTTTGATAACGAAGTGGTTTTGGAGGTGTGAAGTCACCGGATCGAGGGCATTCCACGGTCGTCAAGTCGTTGGAAGGAGATTCTCGGTGGGCATCCTCGGATGGATCGTGCTCGGCCTGCTGGCCGGAGCCATTGCCAAGGCGATCATGCCGGGTAAGGACCCGGGCGGAATCATCATCACGATGCTGATCGGCATCGTCGGCGCGATCCTGGGCGGTTTCATCGGGTCCGCCATCTTCGGGACCAGTCTGGGCAACTTCTTCGATCTCCGGACGTGGCTGCTGGCCATCGTCGGATCGTTGGTCCTGCTGGGCATCTACCGCCTGGTCGCGGGACGACGCAGCCACGCATAGCGGCACATGACGTTTGAGGCCGTTCGGGTGACACCCGAACGGCCTCTCGTGCTTTCCGGGTCACGTGCTTTCCGGGTCACGTGCTTTCCGGGTCTCGTGCTTTCCGGGTCAGTTCGCGATGCCCGCGTCCCGCGCCAGCAGAGCCGCCTGCACCCGGTTCGTCAGCCCCAGCTTCGCCAGCAGCCGCGACACGTACGTCTTCACCGTCGCCTCGGACATGTGCAGCTTCGCGCCGACGTCCGCGTTCGACATCCCCTGCCCGAGCAGCGCCAGCACCTCGACCTCGCGCTCGGTCAGCCCTCCGACCGCCTTCTGCGCCTCCTGCCGCTTCGGCTGCCCGGACGTCGCCACCATGCCGACCACGCGGGACGTGACCATCGGCGACAGATACGCCTCGCCGTTGTTCACCGCGCGCACGGCGCGCAACAGCTCCTCGGGCGCGGAGTCCTTCAGCAGGAAGCCCGCGGCGCCGTCGGACAGGGCCCGCACGATGTTGTCGTCCTCGCCGAACGTCGTCAGCATCACGACCCGCACGGACGGCGCCACCGTCCGCAGCTCGCGGGCGCACGCCAGGCCGTCCATGCGCGGCATGCGGATGTCGAGCACCGCCACGTCCACGCGGCGTTCGCGCACGATCTGCAGCGCCTCGCGGCCGTCACCGGCCTCCGCCACGAGTTCGATGTCGTCGGCGGTGCCGAGGATGGCCTTGATGCCGGCGCGCATCAACGGCTCGTCGTCGGCGATGAGCACCCGGATCATTGACCAGTCCTCTGAACGTGGATCTTCTTCTCGACCAGCTTGCCGTCTCGGAAGCAGAAACGCACCACCCTGGTGCCCTTCGCGAGGTACGACTGCTCGTCGGTGATGTGGTAGACGCAGCGGGCGCCGGGTGGTTCCGGGGAGGCCTGCGACTTGCGTTCGCCGTCGGCCACCAGGGGTTCGTCGCCGTTGGGGAGCAACGCGCGCACGTCGGCCTCGGGCTGGCCCTCCTGGATCTTGTCCAGGTTCTCCTGCGAGACGACCTCGGTCACCGGTTGCGCGCCGAGGTACGTGAAGCCGCCGATGATGATCGCCAGCACCACGGACGCGCCCGCGATGGAGCCGATGCCCGCCCACTTGCGGATGCCGCGCGGCGACTCGGTCTCGTCCTGCTCGTCCTCGGGCTCGTCGGGGAGCGCGGTCTCCTCGTACGGCAGCACGGCGGCGATGCGGAAGCCACCGGACGGCAGTGCGCCCACGTGCAGGATGCCGCCCGCCACGCGCACGCGTTCCGTCAGGCCGATGAGTCCCACGCCTGGTGCGCCGCTCGGCGAGCCGTTGCGTGACGGGTTGTTGCGGACTTCGACGACCAGGGCGTCCGGCTCGTACTTCACCGTCACCTGCACGGCCGCGCCCGGCGCGTGCTTGGCGGCGTTCGTCAGGCCCTCCTGTGCGACGCGATAGGCCGCGTGAGAGACACGGGACGGCAAAGGGTGTGCTTGTCCGCCGCGCACCAGACTGACCAGAACACCGGCCTTGCGCGCGTCGGTGACCAACGAGTCGATGGACTCTGCGGTGCGTGTCGCCGGGTCGTCGTCGGGGCCGTCCTCGGCCCGCAGAACGCCGATGATCGCCCGCAGCTCCCCCATGCCGGTCAGCGCCGCGGAGCGCAGCACCCCGATCGCCTCGCGCTGCTTCTCCCCCAGCGACGGGTCCAGCGCCAAGGCGCCGGCGTGCACCGAGATCAGGGAGAGCCGGTGGCCGAGGCTGTCGTGCATGTCCTGGGCGATGCGGCTGCGTTCGCGCAGACGGACCTGCCGCGACAGCAGCTTGTGCTCTCCGCGCATGCGCGCCTCGCGGTCCTGCATGGCCTGGACGAGCGCCTCGCGCTGCGCGAGGTACCGGCCGACGAGGAACGGCAGCGCCACGCCCACGCCGAAGATCGTGATGAGGATGAGCATCCCGTAGACGGGGTCGAACTCGAGCGGGCGCGCGTCCCAGTCCCACAGCAGGGCCACGACGACGAACGTCAGCGTGGTCGACGCGACGGCCTTGACCCACGACTCGACCCGGCGGCCCGCCGTGTAGCTCAGCACGACCATCGCCGCGGGCCCGAGGAACGGCAGCGCCGCACCTCCGATCATGGTCGTCGCCGGGAACAGGTGCCGCAGCGGGAGCAGCACCACGTAGACGGCGGCGATGCCGGCGAGCGACCAGCCCGTCGCCTTCGTCTCGGCCCACGGGCCCGGCCACACGTCCAGCAGGATCGCGGCGACCACGACGACCAGGTCGCCGACCAGGCGCACCACGGTCAGGCCGCGGAACCGGGCCAGGGCGTCGGCGCGGAACGCCTCGGCCCTGGTCCGCACAGCAATAGTCACGCTCTCAAGCTACGAGACGGCTCCTGCCCGCGCGGCACGCTGGAGTATCGGAAACCTGCGACGAAAGTTGACTACACGGCCAGCTTCGCGGCTGATCCGGTCCTGCGCGCCCGCCAGGAGGCGAAGACGACGCCGATGATCAGCAGAAGAGCCGTCGCGGCGACCATCAACGTCGAGAGCGCGACGATCTCCGGCGAGATGCCGCGCTTCGAAGCCTGCGCGTAGACGAACACCGGCAGCGTCGTCGAGCCGACACCGGTCAGGTAGGACGAGATCACCACGTCGTCGAACGACAGCAGGAACGCGAACGCCGCACCGGCCACCACCGCGGGGGCCACCAGCGGCAGCGTCACGGTGCGGAACGCCACGAACGGCGACGCCCCGAGGTCGGCCGCCGCCTCCTCCAGCCGGACGTCCATCCCGGACACCCGCGACCGCACCACGACGACCACGAAGCTCAGCGAGAACGCCACGTGCGCGAACAGCAGCGCCCCGAACCCGAGCGGCACACCGGCGAGCTTCACGAAGAACCCCAGCATCGCCACGCCGAGCACGACCTCGGGCACCACGAGCGGCAACGACAGCAGCACCGTCCAGAGCCCGCGGCCGGGGAACGCCCGCCGCAGCCCGAACGCCGCCAGCGTCCCGATCACCGTCGAGATCACCGCGGACGACAGGGCGAGCTGCAAGGTCAGCTGCAACGAGTCGAACACACGCGTGTCGTCCACCAGTTCCGCGTACCACTGCAGCGAGAACCCGCTGATGCGCGACAACGATCGCGAGGAGTTGAACGACGCGATGGCGAGCCACGCGATCGGTGCGTACAAGAACAGGAACACCAGCGCCACGACAGCACCGAGCGCCCACGGACGACGGTTCACAGCACGTCCTCCCCACGCCGTCCGCGCAGCACCAGCACCACCACGACGAGCACCAGCAGCAGCACCGCCATCGCCGAGCCCAGCGGCCAGTTGTTGCCGCCGCGGAACTGGTCGTCGATCACCGACCCGAACGTCGACTGCTCCACCCCGCCGAGCAGCTTCGGCGTCACGAAGTCACCGGCCGCGGGCACCAGCACCAGCAACGACCCGGCCAGCACACCGCTCATCACCCCCGGCAGCACGACGCGGAAGAACGTCGACACGCGCCCGTGGCCGAGGTCGTGGGACGCCTCCACCAGCCGCACGTCGAACCGCTCGCAGGCCACGTAGAGCGGCAGCACCATGAACGGCAGGAAGCCGTACGTCAGGCCGAGCACCACGGCGCCGTGGGTCAGCAGGAAACCGCCGTCCCGGTCCAGCCCGACCCAGCCGAGCACGGTGTTCACGAGCCCTTCGCCGTCCAGCAGCGCCTTCCACGCGTAGATCCGCGCGAGGTAGCTCGACCAGAACGGGATCAGCACCGCCGCGAGCAACGCCGTCCGGTAGCGCCCGCCGTGCCGCGCGATGAACCACGCCAGCGGGAAGCCGAGCACCAGGCACAGCAGCGTCGTCGCACCGGCGTACAGCAGGGTCCGCCCGAAGATCGGCAGGAACGCCGGGTCGAGCGCCGTCAGGTACGCCTGCGCCGTCCACGGCAGCACCGCGCGGGCCACTCCCGTGTTCCTGGTCGCGAAGCTGAACTCGACGACCACGACCAGCGGCGCGATCAGGAAGATCCCCAGCCAGACCCCGGTCGGGGCGAGGAGGGCGTTGGCCTTCAGCCAGCGTCGGAGCACGGGCCGCATCTTGCCACCCGCACCAGCGCGAACATTCGTGTACCGTTGTGAACATGAGTGTTCACCTGCTCCAGACGGCGACGTCTGTGCTGCTCAAGGACCCGACAGCGTCGCTGAGCGACGTCGCGCGGGCCGCCGGTGTCGGCAGGACCACACTCCACAAGCGCTTCCCGACCCGCGCGGCGCTGGTGCGCGCCGTCGCGAGCGACGCGCTCGACCTGATCTACTCGGTGGCCCGCGAGGTCGACTTCGGCTCCGACGAGGCGCTCGAAGACCTGGTCACCCGCCTGGTCGCGCTGGGGCCGCGGGTGGAGTTCCTGCTCCGCTTCCCCGGCCTGGAACGCGACGAGGAGCTGGCGGCCCGCATCCGCGAGATGGACCGGCCCGTGCTCGACCTGATCACCCGGCTGCAGGGCACGACGCTGCGCCGCGACCTGCCCGCGTGGTGGGTCCTGCAGACCCTCTACGCCGGGCTCTTCAACGCCTGGGAAGCGATCAGCGACGGCCGTCTCGCGCCGCTGGACGCTCCCCGGTTCGTGCTCACCACTGTGTTCGAGGGGGTAGCAAGTGCTGGACCAGCTGACCGGCCATGAAGATCCGCACCCGATCTACGAACGACTGCGCGCGCAAGGACCGCTGACGCGTGACAACGGAATGTGGCTCACGACGAGCCACGCGCTGGCCAACAAGGTCCTGCGCGACCGCCGCTTCGGCGTCCGGTTCGCCGACGGCGGCTACCCGGCCGGCGGCAGCCTGCTGCCCGACTCGTTCCTGGAGCTCGACCCGCCGGACCACACGCGGCTGCGCAGGCTCGCCATGCCGGCGTTCAGCCCGAAGAAGATCGACGAGTACCGGGCGCGCGTGGAGAAGGTCGCCGACGCGTTGCTCGACCGCGACGAGTTCGACCTGATCGCCGACTTCGCGGCGCCGCTGCCGATCTCGGTGATCAGCGACCTGCTGGGCATCCCCGACTCCGACACCGCGGAGTTCGCCGACTACGGCGCGCTGGTCGCCGCGTCGTTCGACTCCGGTGTCACGCCGGAGATGTCCGAGGCCCACGACAAGGTGCTCGCGCTGTTCGACCGGCTCATCGCGGAACGCCGCAGGACGCCCGGCGACGACGTGATCAGCTCGCTGGTCGCCGCGGAGGCGGAGCGAAAGCTCACCGCGCAGGAGATGCTCGGCACCCTGGTGTTGTTGCTGGTCGCGGGCTTCGAGACCACGGTGAACCTGATCGGCAACGCCACCCGTGCGCTGCTCGACCACCCCGCGCAGTGGAGGTTGTTCAAGGCCAACCCGGACCTCGCGCCCGCGGTCGTCGAGGAGACGCTGCGGTGGGCGCCACCGGTGCAGCTGACCAGCCGGATCGCGCACGAGCGGGTCGACGCGATCGGCAAGGACGAGGTGGTGACGCTCCTGCTCGCCGCCGCGAACCGCGATCCGGAGGTCTACCCCGAGCCGCACAAGTTCGACGTGATGCGCGTGCACCAGCCCGAGCACCTCGCGTTCTCCAGCGGCATCCACTACTGCCTGGGCGCGACGCTCGCGCGCATGGAGGGCGACGTGGCGTTGCGCGCGCTGGCGCGCCGCATGCCGGATCTGCGGCAGACGGGTCCGGTGACGTTCCGCGACTCGGTGGTGATCCGGGGCATGAGGTCCATGCCGGTCAGCCGGTCTTGACCTTCGTCCAGGCGTCGGCGTAGAGCGCTTCGGCGTCGCCGCCGAGGTCCTTGGTGAACGGGAGCTTCGCCAGCTGCTCGTCCGGCGGGTAGACCACCGGGTCGTTCAGCAGCTCCTTGTCGATCAACGGCTTCGCGGCGGCGTTGGGGCTGCCGTACCGGACGGCGTTGGACAGCGCCGCGCCCGCCTCCGCGCCGAGGACGAAGTCGATGAACCGGTGCGCGTTCCCGGCGTGCGGCGCGTCCTTCGGGATGACGAGCAGGTCCACGTAGGACAGTCCACCCTCCGCCGGGATCGCGTAGCCGACGTCCTCGGTGGTCTCGCGGGCCTGGAACGCGTCGCCGGAGTACGCCTGCGCGAGCCGCACCTGCCCCGACGTCAGCGGTTCGATCACGTCCGAGGTGATCTGGCCGAGCTTCTTCTTAAGCGACAGCAGGAAGTTCGCGGCGTCGTCGATCTGCCGCGCGTCGGTGGTGTTCGGGTCGTGGCCGAGCTTGAGCAGCCCGATCGCCATGCCGTCGCGGGCCTCGTCGAGGATCGAGCTGCGCCCCCGGGCGTTCGGCAGGTCGAAGGCGTCGAAACCGATGACCTCGCCACCGATCTCCGCCTTCGAGTACGCGAGCCCCGTGGTGCCCCAGGCCCACGGCACGGAGTACCGGTTGCCCGGGTCGTACTCCGCCTCGGCGAACCGCGGCTCCAGGTTGCGCAGGTTCGGGATCGCGTCGTGGTCGAGCGGCTGCAGGAGCCCGGACCGCAGGAACCGGCGCAGGAAGTTGTCGCTCGGCACCACCAGGTCGTACCCGGCCTGGCCGGACGCGATCTTGGCTTCCATCTCGTCGTTGGTCGAGAAGTTGTCGTACGTGACCTCGATGCCGCTCGCGGACGTGAAGGCGGGCAACGTCTCCGGCGCGATGTAGTCGGTCCAGTTGTAGAAGCCGAGCTTCGGCTCGTCCAGCAGGTTCGCGGCCTTGACGGCGCCGCCGGAGCCGGCGGAGTTCGTCGGCGCCGGACCGACGGCGCACGCCGCGAGCGCGAAGAACGCCATCGAGCCCAGCATCGTGCGCCGGGTCACCCGCGGGCTGTCGACGTCCCACAGCCGGGCGATCCGGACCCGGTCAGCCATCCGAGCTCTCCAGCAGCACGGTGAACTCCGGGTCCCACGCCATCCGCACCGGCTGGCCCGGCGCGCCCGCGTCGTCGATGCGCCGCGCGTTCTGCACGAACGCCGACAGCACGCCGGCGGGCGTCTCGACCACGAACTGCGTGGAGACGCCCGTGTAGACGACGTCCTGGACGACACCCTTGAGCACACACCAGCCCGTCGGGGGCTCGGCGGACTCGTCGAACAGGTGCACCTTCTCCGGGCGGACGGTGGCGGCGACCTCGCGGCCGTGGCCGACGCTGCCGGAGAACTTGGCGCGCAGGTGTTCCGCTCCCGGCGCGCGGAGGGCGGCGAACTCACCGTCCACACCGGACACGACGGCGTCGAGGATGTTCGAGGTGCCGATGAAGCCGGCGACGAACCGGGTCGCGGGGCGCTCGTAGACGTCCTCGGGGTAACCGACCTGCTCGATCTTGCCCGCGTTCATCACGGCGATGCGGTGCGACAGGACCAGCGCCTCTTCCTGGTCGTGCGTGACGTGGAGGAACGTCGTACCGACCTCGCGCTGGATGCGCATCAGCTCGATCTGCAGCTCCTTGCGGAGCTTGGCGTCGAGCGCGCCGAGGGGTTCGTCGAGCAGCAGCAGCTGGGGACCGGCGGCCAGCGCACGGGCGATGGCGACGCGCTGCTGCTGACCGCCGGAGAGCTGCGCGGGCCTGCGCTTGGCGAACTGCGAGAGCCGCACGAGCTCGAGGTGCTCGCCGACGCGCTTCTTCAGCTCGTCGCCGCGGACCTTCTTGCGCTTGAGGCCGTACGCGACGTTGTCCCACACCGTCATGTGCGGGAACAGCGCGTACGACTGGAAGACCGTGTTGACGTCCCGCCGGTGAGGAGGGACTCCCACCATGTCGTCGCCGTCGAGCTCGATGCGGCCCTCGTCCGGGTCGACGAACCCGGCGATCATGCGCAGCACCGTGGTCTTGCCGCAGCCGGACGGGCCGAGGACGGAGAAGAACTCGCCCTCGTGGACGTTCAGCGAGACGCCGTCGACCGCCACCTGGTCGGAGAAGCGCTTGCGCACACCGTGGAGACCGATCTCGACGGGGGCGGACGTGTCCGGGGCGGAGGCCTCGGCGGGGGAGAAGCCGGTCAAGTCGAGGCGCCTTCGAGGTCGGACGGGTGGGGCCGCGCTGAGCCTAGACCGGCGCGGCCCCGCCCGTCAGTCGTGCGCGCGCGACCTCACACATCCGTCCCCGCCCACATGTGCGACGATGGCCTCGTAATCCGGATGAGCAGTGGAGGAAACCGTGGCCACGTCCTCGGAACTGGACAAGCGTCCTGCCGTCGACCCGCACGAGGAGCCGTCGGCCGAGTGGGGCTGGCACGGCACGTTCCCCAAGGGCACCCGCATCGCGGGCTGGCTCTCCGCGATCTTCTGCTTCCTGATGCTGATCGGCAACCACCACGGTCAGACCGAGAACATCTGGCTCGTCGCCTCCGGTGTCTCGATCATCGCCCTGCTGGTGTGGGACGCCGCGCGCCGCAAGAAGCCCTGGCGCCGCTAG
This sequence comes from Lentzea jiangxiensis, assembly GCF_900104175.1. GTDB lineage: Bacteria > Actinomycetota > Actinomycetes > Mycobacteriales > Pseudonocardiaceae > Lentzea > Lentzea jiangxiensis. Next base: position 1,085,834 of record NZ_FNIX01000001.1, on the reverse strand, counting down.
AGCGTCTCGAGCACGATCTTGCCCTGGGTGCGGCCCGTCTCGCCCAGGGCATGCGCCTTTTCGGCGTCCTCCAGCGGGAAAGTCGCGTCGACGTGCACCCTGAGCTCGCCCGACTCGACCAGCGCGGCGATGGCCTCGAGCCCCGCGCGGTCGGGTTCGACCAGGATCGGGCTCGTCCTGATGTCGTCGCGGATCTGCACGTCCGCTCGGGACGGCACGCCGACGAACAACCCTCCGGGCCGCACCGGGGCCGGTGACGCCCCACCGACCAGGTCGACGTACAGGTCGATGTCGGTGCCCTGGTAGTCGCCCTTGGTGTAGTCGACCACCTCGTCGGCGCCGAGGTCCTTCAGGAACGCGTGCTTCGGCTCGCGCGCGGTGCCGATGACGTACGCGCCGTGCGCCTTCGCGATCTGCACGGCGAGGTGACCAACACCACCCGCCGCGGCCGAGATCAGCACCTTCTGACCTTTCCGCAGGTCAGCGGTGTCGATGAGGACCTGGTGCGCGGTCAGGGCGGCGAGGGGCAGCGCGGCCGCCTCGACGTGGCTGAGGCTCTTCGGCTTCTTCGCGAAGTGCCGCGACGGCGCGGTGACGTACTCGGCGTAGGCGCCTGCGGCCCGCGGGAACCACGGCATGCCGTAGACCTCGTCGCCGGGCTTGAGGGTCGTGACGCCGAAGCCGACCTCCTCGACCACGCCGGAGACGTCCCAGCCGTTGATGAACGGGAACGTCTGGAGCCCGGCCATGCCGCTGCCGGCGCGGGTCTTCCAGTCCACGGGGTTCACGCCGGCCGCGTGGACCCTGACCAGCACCTCCGTCGGAAGCGGCGTGGGCTTCGGGACATCGGCGAGGGTGAGGGGGCCGCCGATCTCGTTCTGGGTGATCGCTCGCATGCACTACAGCATGAGAGAGCAGGTCACTTCTGGCAACCAGGCACTATGTTGTGCACTGGGTACCTGGTAGAAACTAGTCGTGATCAGGGACGTTTACCTCAAGATGTGCCCGTGCCGCGACCTGCTGGACATGGTCGCGTCCAAGTGGACGGCGTTGGTGATCGGCGACCTGGAAGACGGACCCAAGCGGTTCGGTGAGCTCAAGCGCCGACTGGAAGGCATCAGCCAGAAGATGCTCACCCAGACGCTGCGCACCTTGGAGCGCGATGGGCTCGTCACGCGCACGGTCTACCCCTCGGTGCCGTTGCGCGTCGAGTACGAGCTGACCGAGCTCGGGCGCAGCGTCACCGAGCCGCTGGCCGCGCTGCGGTTGTGGGCGCAGCGGAACTACGAGTCCGTCGCCGAGGCGAGGGAGACGTTCGACAGCTCGGAGCCGGTCGGCTTGGAGCCCGCCACGACCCGCTGACCGGGTCGGTCAGGCGAGCACCCAGCCCTGCACGAACTCCTGCGGGTAGCCCTCGCAGCCCGCCACCGAGTCGAAGTGGTGGCCGCCCGTGTTGCAGCGGTGCAGCGGCAACGAGGCGACGTCGGCGGGCTTGGTGGTGAAGACGTGGCCGAGGACGCCGCCGTAGCGCTGCTGGCCCTCGCACCCGTCCGAAGCCGACGTCATGCGGTCTTCCGAGTTGTTGATGATGCAGCTGTACAACGGCTTCGTGCCCGGCTCCGGCTTGGCGAGGAGCTTGCCGAGGCCGCCGGTGTTCTCCACCGTGAAGCCGGGCGGCACCGCGATGTTCGGCGTTCCGCTGTAGTGCCAGCCGTTCGCGTTGCGGTAGCGGGAGAACGCCAGGGTCTCGCGTGGCAGCTTCGGCGGTGTCGTGGTCGGCTGGGGCTGCCCCGCCTGCGAGGTCTGGGACGGCTTCGACACCTGCGTGGACGACGGCGCAGCGCTGCTGCTGCTCGGAGCCGCACTGCTGCTGCTCGCCGCGCTGGAGGGCGTGCTGCTCACCGTCGAGGACGGTTGCCCGGAAACCGGACCCTGTTGCGCGGCAGCGGCTTCGCCCTGCCTCGTCTCGGGCTTCACCAGGAAGACGACGGCCAGCGCGATCACCACGACGCCCGCCGCCGCACCGGCGAACAGGCCGACCTTCTTGCGCGACCTGGGTTTCTCGTCGCTCCAGTCGTCCCGCGTCGCCGCCTGCGGCACGACGTAGCCGGTGACCGGTTCGATGACGACGGTCTGCTCGGACGGCGTCAGCGGCTTGACGACGCTGGTGCGGTTCTCGAGCCGTTCGCGCAGCTGGGCCGCGGTGAGCCGCCGGGTGTCGTCCTGCGCCAGCAGCGCCATGATCGTGTCCGCGAGCGGGCCTCTGGTGCGCTGGAGGACCGGCTCCTCGTACATGATCGCGTGCATCGTGGCCGCGGTCGTGTCGCGCTGGAACGGAGAACGCCCCTCCACGGCGTGGAACATGGTCGCGCCCAACGCCCACAGGTCGCTCGCCGGCGAGGGTTGCTTGCCCGCGAACAGCTCCGGCGCCATGTAGCCGGGCGAGCCCATGATGCCGCCGGTCGCCGTGAGGCCCGGGTCGTCCAGCGCACGGGCGATGCCGAAGTCGGCGAGCTTCACGCGGCCGTCCGGCAGCACCATGATGTTGCTGGGCTTGACGTCCCGGTGCACGATCCCCGCCGCGTGCGCCGCATCGAGGGCGTTGAGCGTCTGCAGAGCGATGTCCGCGACCTCGTCCTCGGTGAGGGTCCTGCGGGTCATGACCTCCGAGAGCGTGGGCGCCTCGACGAGCTCCATGACCAGGTAGGTGACGCCGTGCTCGACGATGACGTCGTAGATGCCGACGACGTTCGGGCTGTTCAGGCGCCCTGCCGTGCGCGCTTCCCGCAGCACCCGCTCGGTCTCGCCGGTCCGCAGCTCCTTGAGCGCGACCTGCCGGCCGATGACCCTGTCCTCCGCCAGCCAGACGACCCCCATGCCGCCCCGGCCCAGCTCTCCGAGCGTCGCGTACCTGCCCGCGACCAGCCTTGTCGAATCCCCCACGAGGCCGCATGGTAGCCGCACGGTCGTGGCGGCAGGTTCCTGTCCGGCCAGTTCCAGTCGTTCGCCGACCAGATCGGCAACGCCTTCGCCCCGGCGGCCTCCCGCCTGGGCGGCGGCGTCCGGCACGTGCGGTTCGTGACCCAGGCCGACTGCCGCGCGACCGGGGTGAAACCCTAGACGCAGGCCCAGCAGTAGAGCCGCTCGCCGTTCTTCCGCGCTTCGGAGGCGAGGTCCCGCAGCTCTGCCAGGACCTCGGCGAGCACGGTGGCCTCGAACCCCTCCAGCTCCTCGATCCCGGCCCACCGCACCGAGACCTCGTCCAGGTCACCGGCGGCCGCGAGCCCGTCCCGCAGGCCGTCGGTGACCGCGAGGACCGCCACGTTCCCGTCGTCTTCCACGGCAACGCCGTGACCGCACCTCGGGTCCTGGACGACCTCGGTGTAGGGGCGACCGGTCAGCAGCTCCTCCAGCTGTCCCATCACCACGACGGGGTCGAGCGACTTGGTCTCGACCGTCCTGAACAGACCCACCGGCCCGTCCTCGATCGCGGTGGCCGCGAGCTCGTCGGACGGCGCGGCGAAGTAGTCGCAGAGCACTCCCATGAACGGAGCTTCGCAGAACTCCGCCCCGGCGTCAGGCGTTCACACCGACTCGGTGATCGTCGCAGCGGACGACGTGCAGCCAGTCCCAGTCCCACTCGACCGCGATCTCCGCGCAGCAGTGCCGGCCGGGGTTCTCGTGGATCCAGCGCGGCCCGTCCTCGACCAGCCACCGCCACTGTTCCCCGGTGAGCGCGAACGCCTTCCAGCTCCCCGTGAGGAACACCGTGCGAGCCGCGACCCGGTGCCGCACCACGTCGCGGCAGGTGCGGCGCAGCGGCTGGTAGTCCGGCGTGAGCAGGCTCTCGACCGGCAGGAACCCCCTGCTCCTGACGACGTGCGGCCTCCCCCGCCCGAGCCGCGCCCGCACCTCTTTCCACAGCGACGGCGGAAACCCGAGGCTGTGGTGCATCAACACGAGGTCCAGCAACGGCTCGTCGTCCTCCTCGAACGACCGGCACTCGTACTCGGTCTGCCGCAACGGCAAGTACACCACCGTGCGCGGCGACCGCATCGCGAGCTCCCACGCCATCGCCAGCTCACGAGCAGCGACCTTGTCGACGAGCAGTTCCGCGTTGCGAAACGCGTCGTCCGTGATGTACAGCGACGCGTGCCGCAACGGTTTGGCAGGCCGCACGACCTGGTACTCGTCCCGCCCCAACCTGACGGTGCTGATCAGCGTCCGCCACCGCGCCCCTTCGAGCTTCATCGACGCGTGCTCACCCGGTGCTTGTCGCAGTACACGACGTGCAACCAGCACTCGTGCCGGCCCTTGGCCGTGATCTCGGCGCAGCAATGCGTGCCGGGGGCCTCGTGCATGTGCTGCGGGCAGTCCTCCACCAACTGCCGGAACGCCTGCCCGCCTGCCTGGAACGCGGCCTTGCTGCCGACGACGAACACGGTGCCTTCCACGATCTCGCCGCGCAGCTCCTCCCCGTCCCACGCCGGCGACGGGTGCTCCCGAGGTAGTGCACGGGTGACGACGGTGTGCGGCGTCCACCCCGGAGCTTGGCCCGCACGTCCCGCCACGTCGAGAGGCGGAACCCGAGGCTGTGGTGGAGCAGCACGAGGTCCAGCGCCGGTCCGTCGTTGCTGCGGCACCCGCAATCGCTCTGCCGCAACGGCAGGTACACCAGCGTGCGTGGCGACCGCATCGCGAACGCCCACGCCATCGCGATGTCGAGCGCCGACGCCTTGGTCACGCACGACTCGACGCCCATGTACCCCTCGTACAGCGGCGCGTGCTCCAAGGGCTTGGCGGGCCGCACGACCCGGTACTCCTTGTGCCTTAACCGCACGGTGGTGACGAGCGTGCGCCAGCGCGCCCCTTCGAGCTTCATCGGCGCGTGCTCACGCGGTGCTTGGGGCAGTACTGGACGTGCAACTGCTCCCTGCTGCCCATGCCCTTCGCGACGATCTCGGCGCAGAAGCCTTCCCGCTGCCACGCCATCGCCAGCTCACGCGCCGCCGGCTTGTTCACCGTGACGCTCACACCGCACGACGCCAGGTGCATCGAGGCGTGCGGAACCGGCCGGGCAGGCCGCACCACCCGGTACTCGTCGCGGCCCAGCCGCACGGTGCTGACGAGCGTGCGCCAGCGTTCCCCCAGAAGTTTCATCGCGGGGAACGGTAGGAGCCACAGTGGACCTCAGCGACTGATTTTCGCCAGCGCAACCGGTCGAAGACAGGACTGACGGCTTTGCGCCGGATCAACGGCAGACGGTCAGCCTTCGGCGGCGAGCTGACCGCAGGCCGCCGCGATCTCCTGCCCGCGCGTGTCCCGCACGGTGCACTCGACACCCTGTTCCCGGACCCGCCGCACGAACTCCCGCTCCACCGGCTTCGGCGACGCGTCCCACTTCGACCCGGGAGTCGGGTTCAGCGGGATCAAGTTCACGTGCACGAGCTGCCCGAGGTGCTTGCGCAGCTTCTTGCCGAGCAGGTCCGCGCGCCAGCCCTGGTCGTTGATGTCGCGGATCAGCGCGTACTCGATCGAGACGCGACGCCCCGTCTTGTCCGCGTACCCACGAGCGGCCTCCAGCACCTCGGCGACGTTCCACCGCGTGTTGACCGGCACCAGCGTGTCGCGCAGCTCGTCGTCCGGCGTGTGCAGCGACACCGCGAGGCGGACCTGCAGGTTCTCCTCGGTCAGCTTCCTGATCGCCGGCACGAGCCCGACCGTCGACACCGTCACGTGGCGCTGCGAGATGCCCAGGCCGTCCGGCGCGGGGTCGCAGATGCGGTGGACGGCCTCGATGATCCGCTTGTAGTTCGCGAGCGGCTCGCCCATGCCCATGAAGACGATGTTCGACAGCCGGCCGGGACCACCGGGCAGGTCGCCGTCGCGCATGGCGGCGGCGCCCAGGCGCACCTGGTCCACGATCTCCGCGGTCGACAGGTTCCGCTGCAGGCCGCCCTGGCCGGTCGCGCAGAACGGGCACGCCATGCCGCAGCCGGCCTGCGACGAGATGCACAGCGTCGCGCGGTCCGGGTAGCGCATCAGGACGGACTCGATGAGCGTGCCGTCGTGCGCGCGCAGCAGCGTCTTCGCCGTCGTGCCCTCGTCGGCGGTGACCTTGCGCACAACCGTGAACAGCGGCGGCATCAGGTCGGCCACCAGCTTGTCGCGCGTGGCCGCCGGGATGTCGGTCATCTCGGCCGGGTCGACGGTCAGGCGGCTGAAGTAGTGGTTCGACAGCTGCTTGGCCCGGAACGGCTTTTCGCCCAGAGCCGCAACGGCTTCAGCGCGTTCGACGGGTGACAGGTCGACGAGGTGGCGCGGCGGCAGGCCGCGCTTGGGCGCGTCGAAGACAAGGGGAAGCGAGGTCATAGCACATCTAGTGTCCCATGAACTTCAGCAACACAAGACCGCTGTATCGCGATAGCTTGCGATATATCGTTAACGACATGATGATGAAACCGCACCACAGAGACCACCACCACAGGCATCGCCACGGACCCTTCGGGGGCGGCGGCAGGGGCGGCCGCCAGAGGCGCGGCAACGTCCGGGCGGCAGTGCTGTCGTTGCTGGCGGAACGGCCGATGCACGGCTACCAGATCATCCAGGAGATCGCCAGGCGCACCGGTGGCGCGTGGAGCCCGAGTCCCGGCTCGGTCTACCCGACGCTGCAGATGCTCGCCGACGAGGGCCTCGTCTTCGCAGCCGAGGAAGGAGGCAAGAAGCTCTTCAACCTCACCGAGCACGGCAGGACGGAGCACACGGCCCCGCCCTGGCGCGACATCGAGATCCAGCTGGACCCGGTGGACGGCGAACTGCGCACGGCGGTCCGCCTGCTCGGCGCCGCGATGGAGCAGATTTCCCACGCGGGCACGCCGGAGCAGAAGACCCGCGCGGTCGAGCTCTACAACGACCTGCGGCGCAAGCTCTACGCCATCCTCGCCGAGGAGTGACCTACCACCGGTCGTGCACGTGCGGCCGGATCAGCTCGTCGTACACGGCCGCGACGGCCTTCCCGTCGACCGGCTCCAGATCCGCGGCCTGCGAGTTGGCGCGTGCCTGCTCCACGTTGCGAGCACCGGGGATCACCACCGTGACACCGGCCTGGTCCACGATCCACCTGAGCGCGAACTGCGCCATCGTGGCCCCCTCCGGCACCAGCGGCCGCAGGCGCTCCACCGCCTCCAGGCCGACCTCGTAGGGCACCCCGGAGAAGGTCTCGCCGACGTCGAAGGCCTCACCGTTGCGGTTGTAGTTGCGGTGGTCGTCCGCACCGAAAGTCGTCGACCTGTCGTACTTGCCGGTCAGCAACCCGGAAGCGAGCGGCACCCGCGCGATGATCGCGACCCCCGCCTCCGCGGCCCTGGGCAGCACCTCCTCGAGGGGCTTGAGCCGGAACGCGTTCAGGATGATCTGCACGCTCGCCACGTGCGGACGCCTGATCGCCTCCAGCGCCTCCTCGACCTTCTCCACGGACACGCCGTAAGCGGCGATCCGCTGCTGCTCCACCATCTCGTCCAAGGTGTCGTACACCTCGTCACGGCTGTACACGGCCGTGGGCGGGCAGTGCAGCTGCACGAGGTCCAGCGTGTCGACCCCCAGGTTGCGGCGGCTCCGGTCGTTCCACGCGAGGAAGTTCTCCCGGCTGTACCCCTCCTCGACCTGCGCCGGCAGCCGCCGCCCCATCTTCGTGGCGACGAAGATCCCGTCGTCCTTGCGCTCCTCCAGGAACCGCCCGACGAGCGTCTCGCTGCGACCGTCGCCGTACACGTCGGCGGTGTCGAAGAAGTCGACACCCGTGTCGGCGGCGGCGTGCAGCAGCGCGAGCGCGTCGCTCTCGTCCACCTCGCCCCAGTCCGCGCCGAGCTGCCAGCACCCCAGCCCCACGACGCCGACCTGGCGGTTCAACCTGCCTGCGTTTCGCTTCTCCACGAATCGAGCCTAGTCCCGATCACACGATCAGACCCTTCGGCTTGCGCCGCACGTGCACCCGGTACCCGACCGGGAAGCTCACCCCGCTCACCGAGGCGATCGCCCGCTCGGCCACCTTCGCCGAGAACTCGATGCGCAGCACGGCCTCCAGGTCCTCGCGGCTCTCGAACCGCCACTCCGCCACGACCCGTCGCAATGAAAACCCGTTTTCCGCGAAGAACTTCTCGACCACCACGGGGTCGTAACGCGGCTCGTCGGCGAGCAACCAGGGCCCGTACGGGTCGGCCAGCCCGTCGAGGTCGACGATCACCAGCGCACCCCCGGGCCGCAGCACCCGGTCAGCCTCCCGCATCCCCGGCTCGCACCCGGGTCCGAAGAAGTAGGCGGTACGGGCGTGCACCAGGTCAGCGCACGCGTCGTCGAGCGGCAGCCCCTGCGCCGGACCGGAAACGACGCGGGCGTTCGGCAACGAGGCCACCCGCTGCCTGGCACGCACGACCAGAGGCGGGTGCGGTTCGACGCCCGTGACGGACTTCGCGGTGCGCGCGAACAGCGGCAGGTGGAACCCGTCACCGCAGCCGACGTCCACGACGTCCCCGCCGCCAAACGGACATTCTTCGCTTATCGTCGTCCAAATCGCACCGTGGACGTCCTGCGCGCGGTTCTCGACCTCGTAAACGTCCGGCCAGTGCCAGATGTTCGGACTGGGCACGACGTCTGCCGGACGCACCGCGTTCAGCGCCGCCCGCACGAATCCCCTCACGGAGCCACTGTAGGGCCTCCATTTCCCGGCGACCGTACGAATTCGCCCGATCACGGCGTAGCGTGTTGGCATCTCTTTCCCCTGCAGGAGGCGGCTGTGTCCATCGCGCCCAACACGCCCAAGCTCGCGCCGTTGCTCTCCGGAAGTCCGTGCTGGGTCGAGAGAACCGTCGACGACCTCAAGGGTGCGATCGAGTTCTACACCGGCCTCTTCGGCTGGCACTACGCCGACGACGCCGGCTACACCGTCGCGATGGTCGACGGCATCCCCGTCGCGGGCTTACCCCAGGGTGATCCCGAAGGGTGGCGGTTGTACCTGGTCACACCGCATGCACGTGCTACTGCGGAGAAGGCCTTCCACCTCGGCGGGTCCGTGCTGCACAACCCCGAGGACGCCGCCGACCACACGCAGAGCACCGTGATCGCCGACCCCACCGGCGCCGTCGTCGGCTTCCGCCACGTGCCCCCGGACTGGCGGTTCGGCATGGGAGGCCACGGCTCGTACGCGTGGGCCGAGCTGAACACCCGCGACGGCATCGCGGCGGACGAGTTCTTCGGCGAGCTGTGCAACTACGACATCACCCAGATCGGCGACGGCCAGCGCCTGGACTACGCCTCCTGGTCCATCGAGGGCACGGAGGTCATCGGGCGGCAGAAGATGGGGCGCGAGTTCCCCTACGGAGAGCGCTCCCACTGGATGGTCTACTTCAACGCGGCGCCGGAGATCGGCATCGACTCGGTGGCGTACCGCGTGCTCGAGCTCGGCGGCCGGGTGACCGTCGAGCCCTACGACACCCCGTTCGGGCGCATCACGGTGGTCGAGGACCACGCGGGAACGGCCTTCTCGGTGATCGACCCGTCCCGCGTGATCGAGGCCGAGCCGCGCACCGAGGTGGACGACCCGTTCGACGACTGACCGAGGGCTTACGGCACGAACAGGTGCAGCAGCAGCCATGAGGCGACGGCGGACGGCAGGAGCGAGTCCATCCGGTCCATCAGCCCGCCGTGGCCGGGCAGCAGCGTGCCCATGTCCTTGATGCCGAGGTCGCGCTTGATCAGCGACTCGACCAGGTCACCCGCGGTGGCCGTGACGACGAGCGCGGCACCGAACAGCGCGCCCTGCCACCACTGGCCGTCGAGCAGTGTGGACACCGTGATCGCGCCACCGACCACACCGGCGGTCAGCGAGCCCGCGAAGCCCTCCCAGGACTTCTTCGGGCTGATCGTCGGCGCCATCGGGTGCTTGCCCAGGAAGACGCCGGCCGCGTACCCGCCGACGTCGGACAGCACGACACCGACGATGAACGCGAACACACGACCCACGCCGTCGTCGGGCACGACGAGCATGGCCGCGAACGCCGCGAACAACGGCACGTACGCGACGGTGAACACCGACGCGCTGAGGTCGCGCAGGTAGCCGTCCGAGCCGCCCCGGAACCGCCAGATCATGCACACCAGCACGGTGACCACGAACGCGGTCATCATGCCGGCGCGCTCCAGCGGCCAGGACAGCCAGAGGATCGCCTGACCGCCGATCAACGCCGGCCAGAAGGCGACGTTGATGCCCGCCTTCTTGAACGCGGTGGCGATCTCCCACGTCGACACCGCCACGGCGGCCGCGACGATGGCGATGAAGGTCTCCTTCACCGTCAGCAACGACGCGATGATCACCGCGCCGAGGCCCACACCGACCAGGATCGCCGCCCGCAGGTCACGTCCCGCGCGCGACGGCTTCGACGCGGGCGCGTCCGCGGGACCGCCTGCCACCTGTGCTCCCATCACGACCTCCGCCCGGCCAGGGCAATCACGCCTTCGGCGACTCGGCCGGGCGAACCATCAAGGGGGATCAGACTTCGAGAAGCTCGGCTTCCTTGTGCTTCACGAGCTCGTCGACCTGCGCGACGTACTTGTGGGTGAGAGCGTCGAGCTCCTTCTCACCACGGGAGCCGTCGTCCTCGCCGACCTCGCCGTCCTTGACGAGCCGGTCGATCTCTTCCTTCGCCTTGCGGCGGACACCGCGGACGGAGACGCGCGCGTCCTCGCCCTTCTGCTTGGCGACCTTCACCATGTCCCGGCGGCGCTCCTCGGAGAGCTGCGGGATGACGATGCGGATGATGGCGCCGTCGTTGCTCGGGTTGACGCCCAGGTCGGAGTCCCGGATCGCCTTCTCGATGGCGTTCAGCTGGCTCGCGTCGTACGGCTTGACGACCGCCATGCGCGCCTCGGGGACCGTGATGCTGGCCATCTGGTTCAGCGGCGTCATCGACCCGTAGTAGTCGATGTGGATGCGGTTGAACATCGAGGGAGTCGCACGACCGGTTCGAACGGAGGAAAGGTTCTCCTTCGCGACCGAAACCGCCTTTTCCATCTTCTCCTCGGCGTCGAGGAGGGTCTCGTCGATCACGACTGCTCCTTGCTCTGCGTGTTCGTGCCTGATTCCCGGTCCTGGAGAGATCCCACCAGGTCTAGAAGGCCGGGCGGCCACCGGGGGTGCTCACCAGGGTGCCGATCTTCTCACCACGCACCGCTCGCGCGATGTTCCCCTCGGTGAGGAGGTTGAAGACGAGGATCGGCATGTTGTTGTCCATGCAGAGGCTGAAGGCCGTGGCATCGGCGACGTTGAGGCCGCGCTCCAGCACCTCGCGGTGGGTGATGTTGTCGAACATCAGCGCGTCGGGATCGATCTTGGGGTCGGCCGTGTAGACGCCGTCGACGGCCTTGGCCATCAGGACGATCTCGCAGCCGATCTCCAGTGCGCGCTGGGCGGCGGTGGTGTCGGTGGAGAAGTACGGCAGACCCGCGCCGCCACCGAAGATCACGACGCGGCCCTTGTCGAGGTGGCGCATCGCGCGGCGGGGAATGTAGGACTCGGCGACCTGCGTCATCTGGATGGAGGTCTGCACGCGGGTGTCGATGCCGTGCTCGCGCTCGAGGAAGTCCTGCAGCGCCAGGCAGTTCATGACCGTGCCGAGCATGCCCATGTAGTCGGCGCGCGACCGGTCCATGCCGCGCTGCTGGAGCTCGGACCCGCGGAAGAAGTTGCCACCACCGATCACGACGGCCACCTGCACGCCGGACTTGTGGACGGCCGCGATCTGCTTGGCGACTGTCTGGACGACGTCGGGATCGACGCCGACGCCACCACCACCGAACATCTCGCCACCGAGTTTGAGCATCACCCGGCTGTAGCCGTGGCTACCTTCTTCGCTCACAGGTCCCTCTCCTTTGACCCCGGGAACTTCTGTAGACACGCCAAGGGCGGGGTCGCTGGTGCCTGCAACCCCGCCCTCATGCGAATCAGCTCTGGCCGACCTCGAACCGAGCGAAACGGGTCACCGTCACGCCGGCCTCGTCCAGGAGAGCCTTGACCGTCTTCTTGCTGTCCGTCACGGAAGCCTGCTCGAGGAGCACGACGTCCTTGAAGAAGCCGTTGACGCGACCCTCGACGATCTTGGGGAGCGCGCCCTCGGGCTTGCCCTCCTCGCGAGCGGTCTCCTCGGCGATGCGGCGCTCGTTGGCGACGAGCTCCTCCGGCACCTCGTCACGGGTGACGAACTTCGGGCGCATCGCGGCGATCTGCATCGCGGCACCCTTGGCGACCTCGGCGTTGTCACCGGTGTACTCGACGAGCACGCCGACGGCCGGCGGCAGGTCCGCGGCACGCTTGTGCAGGTAGGTCGAGACGGTGCCGTCGAAGTCGACCGCCTTGGCCAGCTCGAGCTTCTCGCCGATCTTCGCGGAGAACTCCTGGACCAGCGCGTCGACGGTCTTGCCGTCGACCTCGACGGCCTTGAGGGCCTCGACGTCCGCGACCTTGTTGGCCTTGGCGATCGCGACGATGTCGTCGGCCAGGGCGATGAAGTCGGCGTTCTTGGCGACGAAGTCCGTCTCGCAACGCAGCTCGACCATCGCGCCGTCCTTGACGGCGACGAGGCCGTTGGACGTGGTGCGCTCGGCGCGCTTGCCGACGTCCTTGGCGCCCTTGATGCGCAGGATCTCGACGGCCTTCTCGAAGTCGCCGTCAGCCTCGTCCAGCGCCTTCTTGCAGTCCATCATGCCGGCGGCGGTCAGCTCGCGGAGCTTCTTGACGTCCGCGGTGGTGTAGTTCGCCATCGTTTTCCTTCTGCGATGTACGCGCTTAGGTCACGAGGTGCCCGCGGTCGCGGGCACCTCGTGGGGGAGATCAGGACTGGACGGGCTGCTCGGCCGGAGCTTCCTCGGCCGGAGCTTCCTCGGCCGGGGCCGCCTCAGCCGGAGCCTCGGTGGCCGGAGCCTCGGTGGCCGTGGAGCTGGTCAGGAGCTCCTGCTCCCACTCGGCCAGCGGCTCGTCGGCAGCGGGCTTGTCCTGGCCGTCGGCGGCGTCGCGGCGACCACCGGAGCGCTGCATGAGACCGGCGGCGGCGGCCTCAGCCACGACCTTGGTCAGCAGTGCGGCGGAGCGGATCGCGTCGTCGTTGCCCGGGATCGGGAACTCGACCTCGTCCGGGTCGCAGTTCGTGTCGAGGATCGCGACGATCGGGATGTTCAGCTTGCGAGCCTCACCGACCGCGATGTGCTCCTTCTTGGTGTCCACGATCCACACGGCGCTGGGCACCTTGGACATGTCGCGGATACCGCCGAGCGTGCGCTCCAGCTTGTCCTTCTCGCGGTTCATCATCAGGATTTCCTTCTTGGTGAAACCCTGGAAACCGCCGGTCTGCTCCATCGACTCGAGCTCCTTGAGGCGCTGGAGCCTCTTGTGGACCGTCGAGAAGTTGGTGAGCATGCCGCCCAGCCAGCGCTGGTTCACGTAGGGCATGCCGACGCGGAGCGCCTCGTTGGCGATGGCCTCCTGCGCCTGCTTCTTGGTGCCGATGAACAGGATCGACCCGCCGTGCGCGACCGTTTCCTTCACGAACTCGTAAGCCCGGTCGATGTAGGTCAGCGTCTGCTGCAGGTCGATGATGTAGATGCCGTTGCGCTCGGTGAGGATGTAGCGCTTCATCTTCGGGTTCCAGCGCCGAGTCTGGTGCCCGAAGTGCACGCCGCTGTCGAGCAGCTGCTTCATGGTTACGACGGCCATGGCCGGTTCGCACCTCATCTGTCGGACGCGTCAGGTCTGGCCTTGCGCGTCGGTCCGGTTGTCGCCTCAGGCCGGTAGGCCGTCAGCCCTGGTGCCGAACGCCGCCGCCCGCACCCTCGGGGCATCTCTGCACCTTCAGGACCGTCGGACGTCGTGACTCGACCCTGCTGGAACCAGCCGGTCGGATCTGCATTGGCACGCGAAGTCGTCCCGCGCACAGACGGGACGCGCCCGAAAGTCTACTCCTCACCCCCGTCAAACTTCGAATCGCCCCCGTCGAGCAGGCGGTGGTTGTCCACAACCGGCGAGTAATCCACAGATCCCCGATCACCGCTGGTCCCCGGTGTGCCCCGTGGCCGATCGTTGACCCATGCCCCTCCTCCCCACCGCCCTGGTCCTCACGACGCTCCTCACCTCGCCTCAGGCCCGCTTCACCTGGCCGCTGCCCCCGCCCCACCCGGTGGTGCGCGCCTTCGAGGCCCCGGCGACCCCGTTCGGCCCCGGCCACCGGGGCGCGGACCTCTCCGCTCCGGCCGGCACCGACGTGCTGGCCGCGGCGGACGGGGTGGTGGTGTTCGCCGGGCCGGTGGCCACCAGGACGTTGGTGTCGCTCCAGCACCGCGGCGGCCTGCGCACGACGTACGAGCCGGTGACCCCGGCCGTCGCGGCGGGGAGCCCGGTGCGCCGGGGACAGGTGATCGGTCATCTGCAGGAGGGCCACTGCCCCACGCCGTGCCTGCACTGGGGTGCCAGGCGGGGCGCCGAGTACCTCGACCCGCTCCGCCTGGTCAGCTCGGCGCGCGTGCGCCTGCTGCCCCTGTCCGCGCCGGCCAGGAGCCCCTGACCCGGTCGCGGCCGAGACCCGCGCCGCGCGGCCCAGTGCTTGCCAGCGGCGCTCCGATAGGGCGCTTCCCGCCGTCCCCGGCGGCCGGACAGCGGCGCGACCCGTCCCCGCGCCGCGGCGCCCACCAGGTGCCGGGAGGCGGCCCCGCTCACCTTCCGCCCGCCTCCCGGCCCTGGTCACGCGGACGTCTGAACACGATCGGCGGGCGTCGGCCGTGCCCGTTGTCCGCGCGGAACTGCCCGGCCTGCGCCCACGAGCCGGCTCGGCCCTGCCCACTGCTCCCGCTCGTCCACCGGCCGCGGGCGACAGTTCGGGATCCAGCCGATCGTCGAATCGCGATCCGGTGATGACGACCGGCCTGTTCGGCGACTGCCCGATTGCCGTTGGCGGTGGAGGTTCGCAAGCGCTGAATGCATTTTCGGCGGACTCGTGGATCGGCCGCCATCGTTCGCAGATCGACTCGACCGCTCACCGCGGGAATCGACCAGAGCGCCCCGAAGTCCAGCAGCTCAGCTCGGCGCTCGACCGTTCGCCTGCTGCCCGAGCGGGCACGCGACGTACGGGGACTTGGCAGAAGTCCACCCGTTCGAGTGAATTGGCCCGGCAAGGGGCGGAATGGAGGCTTGAAGCTCATTTCCAGGGCCGCGCACGACTTCTCGGTACGCGCGTCCGGCAGCTCGGGCGATGCGCCCGACTGCGGGTGGGTGAGGCTGCGTCAGGCCTCGGACTGCTCGTTGAGCTTGGTGCGCAGGCGCAGGACGGCGCGGGTGTGCAGCTGGCAGACCCTGGACTCGGTCACGCCGAGGACCTTGCCGATCTCGGCGAGGGTCAGGTTCTCGAAGTAGTAGAGGGTCACGACCACGCGGTCGCGCTCCGCGAGCTGGGCTATCGCGTCGGCCAGCTGACGGCGGCTGTCCTGGTCGACGAGGCTCGCCACCGGGTCTTCCGCGGCGTCGTCGGGCAGCGACTCGGCGAGGGAGGAGCCGCCCTTGTTCGGGGCGATCAGCTCGTCGAGCGCGACGACGCTGGTGAGCTGGAGCTGGCCGTACAGCTCGCGCAGCTCGGCCAGACCGATCTTGAGCTCTGCGGCGAGCTCGCGGTCGGTGGGCGTGCGCTGGAGCTTGGCGCCGAGGCGTTCCAGGGCCCGTTCGACGTCGCGGGCGCGGCTGCGGACCGACCGCGGCACCCAGTCCTGGGAGCGGAGGTCGTCGAGGATCGCGCCGCGGATGCGCTGCATGGCGTAGGTCTCGAACTTGAGACCGCGCTCCGGCTCGAACTTCTCGATCGCGTCGACCAGGCCGAAGATTCCGGACTGGATCAGGTCGGCGACGTCCACGTGGGCGGGCAGGCCCGTGCCGACGCGGCCGGCGACGTACTTGACCAGCGGCGCGTAGTGCAGCACCAGGCGGTCGCGCTGGCCCTGGTCGCGGGACTCGCCGTAGCTGCGCCACAGCGCGACGATGCCGGCTTCGACGTCGTCACCGGACCGGACGTCCGCGCGCGTCACGCCGGTCGGGACGGCAGCGGGCGTGCCGTTGACATGCGTGTCGGCACCGGGCTCGGGGATCGCCTCGGTGCTGTGCGGCGCGCCGTTCTGACGGTGCCCGTTGCTCGCCTGCTTCGACGCTGGTGCGGGCAGGACGGGGTCAGGGGGCACGGTCGCCGTACGCGATCCTCCCCCTGCGGCGTCAGGAACGGGGGTGGGTTCGGTCATGGATCGCCTTCAGCCGTTCGACAGTGACGTGTGTGTAAAGCTGAGTCGTTGCGAGCGTAGCGTGACCAAGCAGCTCTTGGACGGTGCGCAGGTCCGCTCCTCCTTCCAGCAAATGGGTCGCGGCGGAGTGGCGCAACCCGTGCGGCCCGATGTCCGGCGCGTCCGGTACCTCGGCGACGACCTCGTGCACCAGAGCGCGGACGGCCCGCTGGTTCAGCCGGCCCCCGCGCGCACCGAGGAACAGGGCGGGCGGCGAATCCGGTGCCACCAGGGCGTTCCTGCCCTCGTCCACCCACCGGCGCACCGCGCGCTCGGCCGGCACGCCGAACGGCGCGCTGCGCTCTCGTCCACCTTTGCCCAGAACTCGAATCACCCTTAGGGAGTAGTCCACGTCGTCGAGATCAAGACCACAGAGTTCGGCCACGCGGATACCGGTGGCGTACAGCAACTCCACCACGGCCTGATCACGCAGCGCAACCGGATCACCTTGGGACGCGCCGGAGGATACGGCGCTCATCACGTCCTTCGCCTGGTCCTGGCGCAACACGGACGGCAACGTCCGGTGCGGCCGCGGAGCAGCGAGGCGAGGCCCCGGATCCGACGCCAAATGCCCTGTTCGGTGCGCCCACGCCGTGAACGCGCGTGCAGCGGCAGCGCGACGCGCGAGAGTCGTGCGGCTCGCACCCGTTGCGCGTTGCGCCGCAAGCCATGACCGCAGATTTGCCAGGTCTACGTGCTCGACAGCGGCGTTTTCCGGGATATTCCCGGCGACGTGTCCCAGCAACGCCACTGCGTCGCCCACGTACGCGCGCACTGTGTGCGTTGACAGATCACGCTCCAACGCCAAGTGGCGTTCGTACTGCCGCAACACCTCCGCGACGTGCGCAGGCAATTTTTCGCGCAGGCGAACGAGATCGACACGACGTGTCCGACCATGCGGCGGCGGGGACATAGGTCAAGACGCTGCGCCAGTCGGGGCGTTTGGTCAAGTATCGCCACACCCCCGTGCCGCTTGAGAGCGCTCTCATGATCGAGAACACGATAACGTTTCAACTCCCTGTGACGACCAGGGGTTGGTGGCACGTACAGATCACCTTTCGGAGTAGCGATGGTAGTCAGCACCACCGTCCGAACAGTCGACGAGCTCGCCCGCCGAGTCGTGCGCAAGATCGCTCCCGAGGAGCTGCCTTCGTTCGAGATAGTCGCCGCGCCCTACCTGGAGAACCCCAAGCAGGCCGAACGCCGGCTCCGCCAGGCCCACGACGACCCGCTGGGCTTCGGCTTGGGCGACATCGTCGCGATGGCGACCCCGGTGATCGCCCTGGTGTCCGGCAGCGTGATCACCGCCGTGTCCGACAGCGTCGGCAAGGCCGTGCAGCAGGGGACGACCAACGCCGCGCGCAAGGCGTGGCGCAAACTCCGCGGCAAGCCCGCCGAACCGCTCGAGCTGCCGTCCACGCCCCTGACCACGCCCCAGCTGGCCGAGGTGCGCAAGATCGCCCTCGATCGCGCTCTCTCGCTGGGCATGGAGCAGCAGAAGGCGGAGGCTCTCGCCGACGCCGTGGTCGCCGCCCTGGTGCTGCGCGGCAACGACCCTGACGACGGCCCGGCCGTCCCGGACTGATCAGCACCGCACCTCCAGCTTCTGCCAGCCACCGTCGACCTGCAGCGCCAGCCCGGCCAGCTCCAACTCGGGCAGCAGCGCCCGCACCCGTTCCAACGGCACACCGGACTCGACCGACACGACCTCGTCGCTGACCCCGCACCGCTTTCCGAGAGCCTCGTAGACCCGCATGGCCTCGCCCTGCGGTGCCCCGAGCTCGCTCTCCTTCTCCGCGGGTTCGGTGGCGAGGTCGTCCCCGAACCGCCCGACCGACTCGACGACCTCGGCCACCGAGCTCACCGACACCGCCTGCCCGTCCCGCAACAGCTCGTGGCACCCGATCGAACTGGCCGACGTCACCGGCCCCGGCACCACCATCAACGGCCGCCCCAACGCGAGCGTGATCGCAGCGGTGTTCTTGGCCCCGCTGCGCCGCCCGGCCTCGACGACGACCGTGCCGCCGGCCAACGCCGCGATGAGGCGGTTGCGCGTCAGGAACCGGTGCCGAGCAGGCATCACCCCGGGCGGGTACTCGCTGACGACCACCCCCTCCCGCGAGATCTTCGCGAGCAACCCCTGGTGCCCGGCGGGATAGGCGAAGTCCACCCCGCACGCCAGCACCGCGACAGTCAGCCCGCCACCGGCGAGCGAACCGCGGTGAGCAGCGCCGTCGATCCCGTACGCCGCCCCGGACACGACCGTCACCCCCGCCGCCGCCAACCCGAACGCGAACTCACCGGCAACGTGCTCGCCGTACCCGGTCGAAGCCCGCGACCCCACGATCGCCACGGCCTTGTCCACCGCCTCGGCGAGGTCGTGCGCCCCGCGAACCCACAACGCCAACGGCTCACCACCACACCGCCGCGCCGACACCCCTTCCAACGCGACGAACGGCCACCGCGGCCACTCCTCGTCCTCAGGAACAACCAGCCGACCACCCAACTTGGCAACGTGCGCGAGGTCCTGCTCCGCCCGCTCCTCAGCCCGCCGAGCAGAAGTCTGACCGGCAACCGAGGGCGACACCTCACCAGCCCGGACAAGCACTGCGGCCTCGACCGGCCCGACCTGGGCCACCAACGCGGCCAGCGCCGCCGGGTACGGCTCCGCCACCCGCGACAGGTACGCCCGCGCCAGCCGGACGGCATCCGTCGGCCCGGCGCTCACCGGAACCACCACCAGGGCAGCCAGCTCTGCCAGGGCTCCGAACGCCACGGCGTCGGCGGACTGGCACCCGACGAGCGCCTTCGCACCGTGCACGGCATTCGCAGAAGCGCGGGCAAAGCGGCTGCTCGGGCGGTGGTCGAGGTGGCAGCGCAGACGAGAAGCGGGGACATGGTCGGACTCCTTGGTCCAGGTGGGACGGACAGGTGCCGGGCGCGGAGTGGGAGTGGGGCTCCGCGCCCGGCGGCTCGGTGGGGACAGGCGGCGGGTGAGCGGACGCCCGCAGGGGACGAACGCCCGCTCGGCTGGGACCGGAGGCAGGCAGAGGTTCGAAGCCCGCCTCCAGCAGCTCGGGTGAGCAGGGCGGTGCCGGACGCGGAGCGGGAGTGAGGTTCCGCGCCCGGCGGCTCGGGAGCTCAGGCTTGGTGGTCGGGGCCTGGTCGAACCTCTGGGTTGGTGGGTGAGCGGGCGCTCGCAGGGGTGGACGAGCGCCCGCTCGACCGAGCCGGACGCGGAGTCCGGGCGGGAAGCTCCGCGACCGGCGGCTCGGAAGTCGGTAAGAGGGCTGGGGTGGTGGGCCGCCCGCTGGGGAGGAGCGGACGACCCACCTCGGGCCGGAGGCGAGCAGAGGCTCGAAGCTCGCCTCCGGCAGCTCGGGTGAACGGGGCAGGCGCCGGGCGCGGAGCGGGAGTGGGCTCCGCGCCCGGCGGCTCGGGGATCAGGGCGTTGGTGGTCGGGGACTGGGGGTAGACCCCTGGGGTTGGTGGGTGAGCGGGCGTCCGCAGGAGTGGACGTGCGCCCGCTCGACCGGGGCGGGACGCGGAGTCGGGGCGGGAAGCTCCGCGACCGGCGGCTCGGGTGGACGACTGTCTTGGAGTCACTGGCAGCCGGGGTGCCAAGGGCCATCGCTGGCGACCGGCAGCCTGGGTGGACGGCTGCCTTGGAGTCCGCTGGCAGCCGGAGGGACGAAGGTTGCCGCTGATGATCGGCGGCTCGGGTGAACGGCTCCCCTGGGCTCGTGACCGGCGGACGGGCAGCCGGCCGCCGGTCACGAACGCCGTTTGTCAGGCGGTACTCGTGGCCGACCAGCCACGGCGGCGCAGGGTGCTGGTCTGGCGCCTCCGCAGTAGAGCCGGAGACCAGCGCAGAGGCGTCAGACTCGGCGTTCTCGGAACTGGAGGGCGGCGGCCACGTGGTCGGCGGTGGGGCGGTCGGCTTCGGCCAGGTCGGCCAGGGTCCAGGCGACTCGCAGGCACCTGTCGGCGCCTCGGCCTGTCAGGGCGCCGATGGCCAGGGCTCGGTCCAGCAGCGCCGTGGTGTCGCGTGGGAGCGCGAACTCCTGGCGGAGTGCTGGGCCGGGGACCAGGGCGTTGGCCTGCCAGTTGTGGCCGTGGGCCGACCAGCGGGTGGCGGCTCGCGAGCGGGCCTTGAGGACACGTTCGCGGACCGTTGCCGTCGAGTCGGGTGGGGCCGCGTCGGCGTTCGACATGGCGGTGGTCGCTCTCATGCGGACGCGGAGGTCCACTCGGTCGAGCAGCGGGCCGGACAGCTTGGACTGGTAGCGGCGGCGGACCGTGCTGGTGCAGATGCAGTCGACCTCCTTCGGTGGGGCGCACGGGCACGGGTTGGTGGCGAGGATCAGCTGGAAGCGCGCCGGGTAGCGGGCTATGCCGTCGCGGCGCGGGATGCGGACCTCGCCCTCTTCCAGGGCTGTGCGGAGGGTGTCGATGGTCTTCTGGCCGAACTCGCAGGCCTCGTCCAGGAACAGCACTCCCCTGTGCGCCCGGGAGGCGGCGCCCGGCTTCGCCAGTCCGCTTCCGCCGCCTATCAGGGCCGCTATCGACGTCGTGTGGTGCACGTTGACGAACGGCGGGCTCGCGACCAGCGGGTAGTCGGAGGAGAGGACGCCGGCCACGGAGTGCACCGCTGTGACGGCCAGCGACTCCTCGCGGGTCAGGGGTGGGAGCAGGCCCGGGAGGCGTTCGGCGAGCATCGTCTTGCCGGTGCCCGGTGGGCCCGTCAGGAGGAGGTGGTGGGCGCCGGCTGCCGCCACCTCCAGCGCCCAGCGGGCTTCCGGCTGGCCGACCACGTCGGCCAGGTCCGGGACCTGCGGCAGCGGCGGGTCGACCGGCCGCGGTGGCTTCGGCAGCGGCACCTCGTCGCCGCGCAGCCACGCCAGGACCTCGGGCAGGGTGAGGGCGCCGTGGATGTCCACGCCGTCCACCAGGGCGGCCTCGGGCAGGGTGGCCACGGGGACGACGGCCTGCGTGAGGCCCGCGCGGCGGGCCGCCAGCAGGGCGGGCAGGACGCCGCGGACCGGGCGGATGCGGCCGTCCAGGGCCAGCTCGCCCAGCAGGACGGTGGTGGCGAGGCGGTCGGGCGGGATCGCGCCCGAGGCGGCCAGCGTGGCGCAGGCGATGGCCAGGTCGTAGCTGCTGCCGCCCTTCGGCAGGTTCGCCGGGGACAGGCCCAGGACGATGCGCTGCTTCGGCCACTCCTCCTCGCTGTTGCGGACGGCGGCCTTCACGCGCTCCTTCGACTCGTGCAGCGACGCGTCGGGCAGCCCGAGGAGGTGGGTGCGGGGCTGGCCCACGCCCACGTCCGCCTCGATCTCCACCGGCAGGCCGTCGACGCCGCAGAGCGCCACCGACCACGCCTGTGCGAGGCCCATCTCAGGCTCCCCGCAGGTGCTGCAGGCGGGCTTCGCCGGACGGGGGCCAGGTGACCGAGATCAGGTCGACGCGGACGTTGCACCAGCCGACGCCGTGCGCCGCGAGCCAGCGCAGGGCTGTTCGGCGCAGGCGTGAGAGCTTGCGCTGGTCCACGGCCTCGTCCGGGCGTCCCCACGCGGGACCGGATCTCGTCTTGACCTCGCAGACGACCAGCTGGTCGCCCTCCACGGCCACGATGTCGAGCTCACCGTCGCGGCACGTCCAGTTCCGCGACAGGACCACCAGGCCCTGCTCCTCCAGATACCTGCACGCCAGGTCCTCGCCCTGACGGCCTCTCTCCTGCTGCCTGGTCCCCACCGGTGCCTGTGCCACCACTGTCCTCGCCTCCCTGCGGGTCGTCGGGTTCGACCTTGCCGGGCGGGGCGGGGTGGGTGGCCGGGCTGAGGGGAATCTGTGGACAACTCAGCGGCTGTGGACAGGTAGGCCGTTGTGGATCTTGAAGTGGCGGAGTTGTCGGTGGGGTGTGCTACTGGCCCGAGGAAGGCGACCCGCGGCACGAAACAGCACCGCCCCCGCGTCCCGGGACGACCCGGGACGCGAGGGCGGTGCTGCGGAAGACCTCAGGTGGGGAACGGACCGCTTTCCGGCAGTCGGAGGTCCGGCTTGTCCAGCTCCTCCACGTTCACGTCCTTGAACGTGATGACGCGAACGTTCTTGACGAACCTCGCGGGCCGGTACATGTCCCACACCCACGCGTCCGACATGCGCACCTCGAAGTACACCTCGCCGTCGGCGTTGCGCACCTGCACGTCCACCGAGTTGGCCAGGTAGAAACGCCGTTCGGTCTCCACGACGAACGAGAACTGGCTGACTATGTCGCGGTACTCCTTGTACAGCGACAGTTCCATCTCGGTCTCGTACTTCTCGAGATCCTCTGCACTCATTACGCCTCCGCGCGGGTCATCATCTGCTCCGCGCCCTCCCTCGTCGCGAGCTCCCCGGCATCAGCCGGGGCTGCATCATTCTGGACCACGGCCGCCGCGGTCGTGGCGCGCGCCACCCTGTGCGGCGCGGCGAGACCGTGCTTGGCAGCCGCCGCTGCCACATTTACATACGACCACCGGTGCTCCGCACACGGCCCGTGCTCCATCAACGCAGCCGTGTGGTCGGGCGTGCAGTAACCCTTGTGCACGTTGAACCCGTACTCGGGATGGCGCTCGTGCAGGTCGGCCATGATCCGGTCCCGCGTGACCTTGGCCAGCACCGATGCCGCGGCCACGCACGCCGCGGCCTGGTCGCCCTTGAGCACCGCCACGTTCGGCGCGGGCATGCCCGGCACCTTGAACCCGTCGGTCAGGACGTAGCCGGGATGCGTCGACATCCGCGCCACCGCGCGCCGCATGCCCTCGATGTTCATGACGTGGATGCCCAGCCAGTCGATGTCCGCGGGCGGCACGACGACCACCGAGTGGTCCAGCGCGCGCTTCAGGACCAGGTCGTACATCCTGTCGCGCGCCGACGCCGTCATCAGCTTCGAGTCGTTCAGGCCCTCGAACCGCGACGCGTCACCCGGCCGGAGGACGCACGCGGCGATCACCAGCGGCCCGGCGCACGGACCCCGCCCCGCCTCGTCGACCCCGGCGACGGGACCCAGGCCCCGGCGCTCCAGGGTGCTCTGCAGCGCCCAGTTCCCCGACGAACCCCGCACGACCGCGCGAGGCGGCATCAGCATGGTCATCGGCGGAATCGGTCTCGCACTCGACGTCCGAGCAGCAGAAGCGGCCACGCGGCGACGATACCCAGCCCCAGCGGCACGTTCTCCTGCCAGCCCGGCGCCCCCATCGACACGGCCTGCGGGTCGTGGTCCGACACCCCGCCCCACCGCGACGGGGGCAGCACGATCACGCGCGCCTTGCCGATCACGTCGTCCACCGGCACGAGGCCGTTGAGGCCGCCCTGGCCCTGGCAGCGAGAGTCGCACGAGTGGTTGCGGTTGTCGCCCAGCACGAACAGCATCCCGTCCGGGATCTTGAGCTCCTCGAACGACTCCTGCTCGGCCGGCGTGCCCTCGTCGAAGTGCTTGTACGGCTCGTCGAGGGGCTTGCCGTCCACGGTCACGCGGTTCTGCTCGTCGCAGCACTTCACGGTCTGCCCGCCGACGGCGATCACGCGCTTGACGAAGTCCTCCTCGTTCGCCGACGGCAGGCCGACCAGCGACCCGAGCCACGCCAGCCCCTGCGAGACCGGGTTGCCCGGCTCCTCGGAGATGAAGTCGTTCTGCCACGACGGCGGCCCGCGGAAGACGATCACGTCGCCGGGCGCCGGCTCGGTGAAGCGGTAGGTGACCTTGTCCACGAGCACGCGGTCGCCGTAGCAGTCGGTGCACCCGTGCAGCGTCGCCTCCATCGACTCCGACGGGATCATGTAGACGCGGCCCAGGAAGACCTGGATGCCGATCGCGAGGCCGAACGCGACCAGGATGAGGACGGGCAGTTCCTTCCAGAAGTTGCCCTTTTTCTTCTTCTTCCCGGTTTCACCCGAAGCATCGGAAGTCGGCTCGTCACCGGACGTGTTCTGCTCTGGAGCGTCGTCGACCACGAGATCAGCCTAGGGGCTGGGGGTTGTGGTCGGACACAACACTCCACCGATCTTTCGGGAAAACGACGTACCGGGCCTTGCCGATGACGTTCTCGAGAGGCACCGTGCCCGCGACGCCCCCGCCGCCCTGTTTGCGCGAGTCGGTGGAGTTCATCCGGTTGTCCCCCATCACGAACAACCGCCCTTCCGGCACGCGGATCGGCGCGAACGGCTCGTGGTCGGCGGGAGAGGTGCCGGGCTGCCAGTACACGTACGGCTCGTCGAGGGGTTTTCCGTCCACGACGACACGGTGCTGCTCGTCGCAGCACATCACCGTCTGGCCGGGAAGCGCGATCACGCGCTTGACGAAGTCTCGTTCGTTCGCGGGCGCGATGCCCAGCAACGAACCGACGTACTGCACGAACCGTGCGACCGGGTTCGTCGACGGCGGGTTGCGGAAGTCCGTCGTCCACGCCTCGGGCCCGCGGAACACGACCACCTCGCCGGGCTCGACGTCGCCGAACCTGTAGGTGACCTTGTCGACGAGCACGCGGTCGTTCTCGCAGCCGGTGCACCCGTGCAGCGTGTTCTCCATCGACGCCGAGGGGATCACGTAGACCCGCGCCACGAACGCCTGGATCAGCACCGTCAGCACGACGGCTGTCAGGACGACGTAGAGGACTTCCCTCCACACAGGAGTACGCCCCCGCTCCGGTTCATCCGGTGCGGAGGCGTCCTCCGGGTCTTCTGGGCTCGAGGCCACCGATCAGGAGACCGGACGGGCCTCGCGCTTCTCCTTGATCTTGGCGGCCTTGCCGCGCAGGTCGCGCAGGTAGTACAGCTTGGCGCGACGCACGTCACCGCGGGTGACGACCTCGATCTCGGAGATGTTCGGGGAGTGCACCGGGAAGGTGCGCTCGACGCCGACACCGAAGGAGACCTTGCGGACGGTGAAGGTCTCGCGGATGCCGCCACCCTGGCGACGGATCACGACGCCCTGGAACACCTGGACGCGCTCGCGCGAGCCCTCGATGACGCGGACGTGGACCTTCAGCGTGTCGCCGGCGCGGAAGGCCGGGACGTCGGAGCGCAACGACTGGGCGTCAAGTGCGTCCAGGATGTTCATCGGTGGTCCTCACGTGTGTCTGTGAACTCCCCAGAGCATGTTCCATGGCTGTGCACGACATGATGGGGGTCGGCTTGGTGCGCACGCCGATACGACACCGGCTGCGGCAACTGTTCCAGTGTGCCAGACCAGGCACTCCGGAATGAAATCGGGCTACTCGCCACCCTCGCGCAGGCGTGCGAGCAGGGCCCGGTCGTGCTTGTCGAAGGCGTCCTCCGGCAACGATTCCAGCAGGTCGGGACGCCGTTCGAAGGTGCGGGCGAGTGACTGGTCACGCCGCCAGCGGTCGATGAGCCTGTGGTTGCCCGAGCGCAGCACGTCCGGAACGGCCAGGTCGCGCCACACGAGCGGCCGCGTGTAGCTCGGCCCTTCGAGCAGTCCGTCCTGGAACGAGTCCTCGGCGTGCGACTTGGGGTTGCCGAGCACGCCCGGCAGCAGCCGCGCGACCGCTTCCACGATCGCGAGCACGGCCACCTCGCCGCCGACCAGCACGTAGTCCCCGATGGACACCTCATCGACGCGAACGCGCCGCCGGGCGTCATCGACCACACGCTGGTCAATGCCTTCGTAGCGACCGCACGCGAAGACGAGGTGCGACTCGCTCGCGTACTCGTGCGCGAGCGCCTGCGTGAACGGACGACCGGCCGGCGTCGGCACGATCAGACGCGTCTCGTCCGTGCAGACGTCATCGAGTGCGGGACCCCAGATGTCGGCCTTCATGACCATGCCGGGCCCACCGCCGTACGGGCTGTCGTCGACGGCCTTGTGCACGTCTTGGGTCCAGTCCCGCAGGTCGTGCACACCGACGCTGATCAGACCCCTGTCGATCGCCTTCCCGAGCAACGCCGCGCGCAGCGGCGCGAGGTACTCGGGGAAGATCGTGACGACGTCAATCTGCATCGAGAAGGCCCTCGGGCGGGTCGATCACGACACGGCCGCCGCGAACGTCCACAGTGGGCACGATCTCGCGCACGAACGGGATCAAAGCCTCCCCGCCGTCGCGGATGACCACGAGCAGCTCGCCACCGGGGCCGTGCAAGACCTCTTTGACCGTGCCGATCTTCGTGCCGTCGACCAGCTCCGCCGCGAGCCCTTCGAGCTCGTGGTCGTAGAACTCGTCGGGGTCGTCGGTCGGCGGGAGGTCGTCGGTGCTGCCCAGCAACAACGTGCCGCGCAGGGCTTCCGCGACGTCGCGCGTGAGAACTTCCTCGAAACGCACGAGCAGCCGCCCGGCATGAGGCCGGGCGGCTGACACGGTGAGGCTTCGGGACGTGCCGTCACGCAGCTTGGCCTGGAGCGTGGCTCCGAGCGCGAACCGCAGTTCGGGTGAATCAGTGCGCACGTCAACGGCGAGCTCGCCGGTGATCCCGTGCGCCTTGGCCACACGGCCGACAACGACGTCCATTTGCCCTTGAAGTTCGTTCAGCGGTCGGTGTCGACGACGTCGACCCGGACACCGCGACCGCCGATACCGGCCATCACGGTGCGCAGAGCCGTCGCGGTGCGACCGCCACGGCCGATCACCTTGCCGAGGTCGTCCGGGTGGACGTGGACCTCGAGGGTGCGGCCGCGGCGGGTCGTGACGAGGTTCACCCGGACGTCGTCCGGGTGGTCGACGATGCCGCGAACGAGGTGTTCGAGGGCGTCAGCCAACAAACTCACGCCTCGTCCTTGGGCGCCTCGGCGTCAGCCTTGGGCGCGTCGTCGGCCTTGCGGGTCTTCTTCGCCTTCGGCGTGGTGGCCTCGGTCATCGGCTCCTCGTTCGCGGCGGCGAGCGCGGCGGCGAACAGCTCGGCCTTCGGAGTCTTCGGCTCCTTGACCTTCAGCGTGCCCTCGGCGCCCGGCAGGCCCTTGAACTTCTGCCAGTCACCGGTGATCTCCAGCAGGCGCTGGACCGACTCGGTCGGCTGCGCGCCGACACCCAGCCAGTACTGCGCGCGCTCGGAGTCGACCGCGATGAACGACGGCTCTTCCTTGGGGTGGTACTTGCCGATCGTCTCGATGGCCTTGCCGTCGCGACGGGTGCGCGCGTCGGCGACCACGATGCGGTAGTACGGCTGGCGGATCTTGCCGAGACGCTGAAGCTTGATCTTGACGGCCATTGGCCTGGTACTCCTCGAAAGCTCTGTGTTGATGGTTCGCACGGCCGTGGCCCGGGCAGAGGGGCCGACCACGACGGACAGCGGGCAATTGTGCCAGATGACGGACGGTGGATCCGAATCGGGCCTACGCGAACGGCGTCACGGAGCCGAGCGCCTCGCGCACCGCGCGGGCGTGTTCGACCGCTCCGGGCGTGTCGCCGTGCACGCACAACGACTCGGCGCGCGTCTTGATCACGGTGCCGTCGACCGCGACGATCTCGCCGTTCAGAAGCCTTTTGGCCCGTTCGACGACCTCGTCCGTGCTGCTCAGCAGGGCGTTCGGCCGGCTGCGCGGGACCAGCGTGCCCTCCGGCGTGTAGCCGCGGTCCGCGAACGCCTCCTGGACGGGCCTGAGCCCGGCTTCCGCGGCTTTCGCGAGCAGCTGGGAGCCCGGCAGACCGAGGATCGGCAGGTCCTTGAACGCCTTGGTGCCGTTCACCACGGCTTCGGCCTGCTTCTCGTGGTGCACCGTCGCGTTGTAGAGCGCGCCGTGCGGCTTCACGTACACGACCTCGGTGCCCGCTGCTCGCGCGCACGCGTCGAGCGCACCGATCTGGTAGAGCACCTCGTCGGCCAGTTCGAGCGGGTCGGCGTCGATGAAGCGGCGCCCGAACCCGGCGAGGTCGCGGTAGGACACCTGGGCGCCGATCCGCACGCCGTTGCGCGCCGCCTCCTCGCACACCTTGCGCATGGTCGACGGATCGCCGGCGTGGAAGCCGCACGCGACGTTCGCGCTGCTGATGAGACCCAGCAGGGCGGTGTCGTCGCCGAGCTTCCAGATGCCGAAGCCCTCGCCCAAGTCGCTGTTCAGATCCATCACATGACCCCGACGGCGACGAGCAGGAGAGTGAGTCCTGGCAGGAAGTTGTTCATCACGTGCGCCACGATGCTCGCCCCGAGGCGGCGGGTGAGCAGGCGGGCTATGCCGATCGGGATGGCGATCACGAGCAGCAACGACGTGCGCAGCGGTTCGAAGTGGCCGATCGCGAAGATCACCGTGGTGAGCCAGAACGCGGCCCAGCGGCTCCAGCCCTGGCGTTCGACGGCGCCCCAGAGCATGCCGCGGTAGATGATCTCCTCGCAGACCGGCCCGATGAGGCTCACGTAGAGGAACATCGTGATCGCGGCGCCGAGCGGCAGGTTCGAGCCGGACAGCAGGTCACCGACGGCGCTCGTCGCGTTCTCCTCGCCGACGACCTTCGTCCAGAGCGTGGCGGCGGTGTAGGTGAGGACGAGACCGAGGACGCCGAGCTTCAGCCCGATCGCGACGTCCTCCTTGGTCATGCTGAAGCGGAGGTCGATCTTGGGACCGTTGCCCCTGACACAGGTGATCACGATGGCGGCGCCGGCCGCGAGGACCGTCGGCACGATCGAGCCGATCAGCACCAGTGGCACCGAGTCCAGCAGGCTGATGCCGAACTGCTTGGCGATCGCCGTGATGAACACGGCGCTGAGGATGAAGATCGCCTCGACCAGGAGGAACGCGCCGAACCCCCAGCGCTGGCCGACCCGCTCGGGCTCCGGGTCGCGGTTGATGTTCCGCACCGCTTCGACGGCGCCGCGCACGGCCCCGGCAACGCGGCGCGCGGTTCCGGCGACGCTCTCGGCGAAGCCGCGCTTGGGCTTCAGGGATTCCGGCTCGCTCACGCTCTGCAATCTAGTCACACCGCGGCTACCAGCGGCGCAACAGCGGGCACCGACACCCTCATGATCAGCTCACCTCGCGATCGACGGCTGCTGAAGCACCACCGGGCTGTCGGTGCCTCGCGATACGCTTGGAGTGGGGACCGCGAGCCCCCTCGGGGAGTGTTACCGCCCCCGGATCCGAGGTTACTGTGCGGCACCGACGGAATCCGGGCCAAGCACCTGGCCAAAAGATGGTCAGATCGGGTCTCCGCCGGATGTCCCGGCTCCTGGTGAACGGATCGGCGGGCGGACCGGATCGCAAACCACTGGCGCGGATGGTGCCGGACCGGTGCCGCGGCGAGGTCGTCCCGGGTCGTGTCGCTGTGCGGGCAGTCGGTGCGCGATCCCGTCGAGGAGCCCAGACCCGAGCGGTAGCCGGGGGCAGGACGCGTCCGCGGCAGCCGGTGGTCAACGGCGCAGGGACGTCTCCCGCTCCATGTGCGAGAGCTTCTCCGGGTTGCGCACGGCGTAGAGGCCGCTGATCCGCCCGTCCTCGATCCGCACCGCGATCACCGTGTCGAGCTCGCCGCCGAACTTGACCACGAGCGCCGGGTAGCCGTTGACCTGCGCCGGTTCCATCTCCCACCCGGTCACCTTCAGCAGTCCGCCGAGCAGCATGCGCGCGACCTTCGAGGCGCCGACGACCGGGCGCCGGACGGCCTGCTTCACGCCGCCGCCGTCGCCGAGGAACACGACGTCCGGGGCGAGCAGGTCCAGCAACGACTGGAGATCACCCGTCGCGGTGGCGCGCTGGAAGGCCGCGAGGGCCTTGCGCGACTCGGCCTGGGTGACGACCTCGCGCGGGCGCCGGGCGGCCACGTGCGAGCGGGCGCGGTGGGCGATCTGGCGGACGGCGGCCGGGTTCTTGCCCACGGCCTCGGCGATCTCGTCGTAGTCGAGGTCGAACACCTCGCGCAGCACGAAGACGGCGCGCTCGGTCGGGGTGAGCGTTTCGAGGACCAGCATCATCGCCATCGAGACGCTGTCGGCGAGCTCGACGTCCTCGGCGACGTCCGGGGCGGTCAGCAGCGGCTCCGGCAGCCACGAGCCGACGTAGGACTCCTTGCGGCGCCCCAGGGTCCGCAGCCTCGTCAGCGCCTGGCGCGTCACGACGCGGACCAGGTAGGCGCGGTGGTTCCCGACGGCGCCGTGCTCCACGTCGGCCCACCGCAGCCACGTCTCCTGCAGCACGTCCTCCGCGTCGGCGGCGGAGCCGAGCATCTCGTAGGCGATCGTGAAGAGCAGGTTGCGGTGGCTGACGAACGAGTCGGTCGCGACGTCCATGAACACAGGACACCCGGCCGGGAGCGCCTGTGACAGTGTGCTGGATCACAGTCACAGGATTCGGGGGTCCGGCATCTCGTGGTCGTCCGGCAAGTCCACGAGGGAGGAACCAACGATGGAAACCCGCTTCGACCTCTTCGCCACCCAGACCGGTGCCAAGCTCGCCAAGCGGTTCGCGGGTCTGCACGGCGTGCTGCACGAGTCGCCGCTGTCGAAGACCGTGGTCGAACTGGTCAGCATGCGGGCGAGCCAGCTCAACGGCTGCGGCTTCTGCCTCGACATGCACGCCAAGGACGCCGTCGCGGCCGGTGAGGACCCGTTGCGGCTGCACCTGGTGGCCGGGTGGCGCGAGACGACCGTGTTCACGGAGGCCGAACGGGCCGCGCTCAAGCTCACCGAGGAGGGCACGCTGCTCACGCTCGACGGCGTGAGCGACGAGACGTGGGCAGCGGTCCGCGAGCACTACGACGAGGAGGAGACCGCCGCCCTGGTCTGCCTGGTCGGCCTGATCAACGCCGCCAACCGGCTGGGCGTCATCACGCGCCAGAAGGGCGGTGCGTACCAGGTGGGCGCGATGGCCCAGTTCGACTAGTGGATCCGGCCCCGGAGCATGACCATGCGCGGCGTCCGGAGGACCTCCAGGTCCTCCCGCGGATCCTCGTCGTAGACGACGATGTCCGCCGCCGCGCCCTCGGTCAGCGACGGGAAGCCCAGCCACTCGCGGGCACGCCACGACGCGGCGCCGATGGCGTCCGCCGCGCTCATGCCCACGCGGTGCAGGGCGACGACCTCGTCGACGATGCGCCCGTGCCGGATGCCGCCACCCGCGTCGGTGCCCGCGTAGACCGGCACGCCCGCCTCGATCGCGGACGCCACCGTGGACGAGACGCGGGCGTGCAGGTCCCGCATGTGGTTCGCGTAGACCGGGTACCTGCCGGCCTTGTCCGCGATGCCGGGGAACGTCTCGACGTTGATCAGCGTGGGCACCAGCGCGGTACCCCGCTCGGCCATCAGCGCGATCGTGTCGGCGGTCAGGCCGGTGCCGTGCTCGATGCAGTCGATGCCCGCGTTGATCAGGCCCGGCAGCGCGTCCTCGCCGAACACGTGCGCGGTGACCTTGGCGCCGGCGTCGTGGGCGACCTTGATCGCCCCGGCCAGCTCCTCGTCCGTCCACAACGGGGCGAGGTCACCCGCGCCGCGGTCGATCCAGTCGCCGACGAGCTTCACCCAGCCGTCGCCCTGCGCGGCCTGCTCGGCCACGGCTGACGCCAGGTCCGACTCGATCTCCACGCCGATGTGCGGGAGGTAGCGCTTCGGGCGGGCGATGTGGCGGCCCGACCGGATGATCCGCGGCAGGTCCAGGCGTTCCTGCAACGGCGTCGTGTCGATCGGCGACCCGCAGTCGCGGATCAGCAACGTGCCCGCGTCGCGGTCGGTGATCGCCTGCTCGACGGCCTCGGACAGCTCCACACCGCCCTGCGGGCCCAGCCCGACGTGGCAGTGCGCGTCGACCAGGCCCGGGACGAGGAACCCGCCGTCGACCACGGTCCGCGCACCCGGTACGGGCTGGGTGCGCACACGGCCGTTGACGACCCACAGGTCTCGCGGCTCGCCGTCCGGCAGGACGACGCCGCGCAGGTGCATGGTCACTTCTTCTTGTCGTCGCCGTCGAACTTGAACTTCGACGGGTCGAAGCCGGGCGGAAGCTCGTTCATGCCGCCACCGAGCTTCGACAGGTCGGGCATCCCGCCGGGAGGCATGCCGGGGAAGCCACCGGGCAGGCCGCCGGGGAGCATCCCGGGGAAGCCGCCCTTGATCTTGGGAGGCGTCGGGCCGCGTCCGCCCTTGCCCTTCTTCCCCTTCTTGCCCTTCTTCCCCTTGCCGCCGCCACCGCCGCCGAAGCCCATCCGGCCGGCCATCGACGCCATCATCTTGCGGGCCTCGAAGAAGCGGTTGACCAGGTCGTTGACGTCGCTGACCTTGACGCCCGAGCCGTTGGCGATGCGCAGCCGGCGGGAGCCGTTGATGATCTTGGGGTCGTCGCGCTCGGCCGGCGTCATGCCGCGGATGATCGCCTGGATCCGGTCGAGGTGCTTCTCGTCCAGCATGCCGAGCTGGTCCTTCATCTGACCGGCGCCGGGCAGCATGCCGAGCAGGTTCGCGATCGGACCCATCTTGCGGATGGCGAGCATCTGCTCCAGGAAGTCCTCGAGCGTGAGCTGGCCGGTGTGCAGCTTCGCGGCGGCCTTCTCGGCCTGGGCCTGGTCGAAGTGCTGCTCGGCCTGCTCGATCAGCGTGAGGACGTCACCCATGCCGAGGATGCGCGACGCCATCCGGTCCGGGTGGAAGACGTCGAAGTCCTCGAGCTTCTCACCGTTGGACGCGAAGAGGATCGGCTGGCCGGTGACCTCGCGGACCGACAGGGCGGCACCACCGCGGGCGTCGCCGTCGAGCTTCGTGAGCACGACACCGGTGAAGCCGACGCCGTCGCGGAACGCCGTGGCGGTGTTGATCGCGTCCTGACCGACCATCGCGTCGACGACGAACAGGACCTCGTCCGGGTCGACCGCGGCCCGGATGTCGATGGCCTGCTTCATCATCTCCTCGTCGACGCCCAGCCGGCCGGCCGTGTCGACGAGGACGATGTCGTGCTGCTTGGCCTTGGCTTCCTCGATGCCGCGGCGCGAGACCTCGACGGGGTTGCCCACGCCGTTGCCGGGCTCAGGGGCGAACACGGGCACGCCCGCGCGCTCACCGACGACCTGGAGCTGCGTGACGGCGTTCGGGCGCTGCAGGTCGGCCGCGACGAGCAGCGGCGTGTGGCCCTGGCCCTTGAGCCAGCGGGCCAGCTTGCCCGCGAGCGTCGTCTTGCCCGCACCCTGCAGACCCGCCAGCATGATCACCGACGGCGGGTTCTTCGCGAGGTTCAGCCTGCGGGTCTCGCCACCGAGGACGTTGACGAGCTCCTCGTTGACGATTTTCACGACCTGCTGCGCCGGGTTCAGCGCCTGGTGCACCTCGGCACCCTTGGCGCGCTCCTTCACCTTGGCGATGAAGCCGCGCACAACGGGCAGCGCGACGTCGGCCTCGAGCAGGGCGACCCTGATCTCGCGGGCGGTCGCGTCGATGTCGGCGTCGCTGAGCCGGCCCTTGCCGCGAAGGCCCTGGAGAACCGTGGTCAGCCGGTCGGAAAGCGTGGAGAACACGCCGTCCAGCCTAGCCAACCTCAGCTCCACCCGATCCCGTGGCTCGCCAGCGCCTCCAGCAGGACCGGTTCACGGCGTCCGACCGGAGCAGTGGAGACCCGCGCGAACCGCAGCCCCGCCACCGCCGCGGCCCCGTCCGCCACGGGGTCGTTGCCGACGTACACGCACTCGGACGGGTCGACGTCCAGCCGCACGCAGGCGGCGTCGAAGGCGCGGGGCGAGGGCTTCGAGAAGCCGATCTCGTACGACAGCGCGAAGGCGTCCACCGACAGCCGTTCGCGTGCGAACACGCCGCGGATGTTCCACGAGATGTTGCTGAGCACGCCGACCTTCAGCGGCCTCACCACGCTCAACGCCGCGGCCGTGTCGGGGTACGGCAGCCAGAACGCCGGGTTGCGCAGGCGCTGGAACAGGTCCTCGGTCAGCGACAGGCCCGCCAGCCGGAACAGGGTCCGGTGGGCCGAGCGGTCGGCCAGCGCCGTCAGGTCGCGGGCGTTCCAGACGGCGCGCTCCGCCGCGTTCATCCGCGCGACGTACGGGGCGGGCGCGCGCAGGACGGAGAGGTGCCGCGGCGAGAACCACTGGTGGGCCGGACGCCCGAACAGGGTGCCCGCGAAGTCGAAGAGGACAGCCTTGATCACGACACCACGATGCGCAGGCCACCGGAGGTGCCCGCGCGGGTGAGGAGCGTCACGCCCTGGAAGCCGAACGGGACCCAGCCCGCCTCGAACCGGGCGCGCATCGACGTGCCGCGGCGGACGTGGCGTTCGAACGCGTGGGTGCGAACGACCCGTTTGCGGGCGATCTGACCGTCCAGGGCCTGGGCGGCGGACGCGTCCAGCCACAGGAAGTGGCGGGAGCGTCCCGTCAGCAGGCCTGCCAGCACCAGCATGAGCCGGGTGCCGGGACGGGTGGAGGGCTCGTGCACGACCAGCAGGCCCGCGCAGGACAGCGCCGCCCAGAACACGCGCAGCCGGTGCGTGAGGTGCACGAAGACGCGCCAGTACCGGTACGGCAGGCGCACGCGCGGTTCCAGCCACGTGCGCACCTGGTCGGAGTCGAGCACGGTGACCGGTTCGTCCGCGTCGAGGCGGGTGAGCAGCGTCGTCTTGCCCGCGCCGGGGATCCCGGCGAGGACCACGAGCGAACGCGGCCGCACTCGGACGGCGGTGGTCTGCGTGTTCAACACGGCGGTCATGTCCTAGAAGACGTTCCGGCCATCCTTCTCGTTCAGTTTGGCCCGGTTTCTCACCGAATGCACAGCTTCGACTCCGCGGCCCGTGCCGTTCGCACGCCGGCGGCGGTGCGGGTGTCCGGTACCTCCCCCGGCTCCGCCACCCGTCACCACCGCCTTCGCCCGTCCGGGAAGCGGTCCACCCCTCGAGGACGCTTTCCGGACACCGCGAAGACTGCCGCGTTTCGGAAGCGTCCAGGAGCGTGAGCACCCCCGAGTGGTTGTGCGTAGTGCTACTCAACCTCTACCCGGCCGCGTCGAGCACCGCCCGCTCGATCCGCCTCCGGTCCAGATCGGCGCCGGCGATGCTGAACGAGTCGACGACCGTGGCCCCCAAGGTGGACACGCGCGCCCACCGGACGTCCACCCCGCACTGCTCCAACGCACCGGCCACGCGGTGCAGCAGCCCGATGCGGTCGGCGGCGCGCAGTTCCAGCACCACGGCACCGGTCGCCTCGTCGTCGAACCACAGCACGCGGGCGGGCGGCGGGTCGAGCGGCGGGCCGCCGTAGTCGCGTTCCTTGGCGGCGAGCTTGTCCGCCAGCGGCAGCGAGCCCTCGACCGCCCTGGTGAGCTGTTCGCGCAGCAGGGCCGCGTCCGGCAACGAGCCGAAACGCGGTGACACCGTGAACGCGTCCACCGTCGCACCGCCGTGCGAGCGCAACGTCGCCGCGTGGACCTCCAGCGAGTTCAACGCGAGCACACCGGCCGCCTTGGACAGCAGCCCCGGCCGGTCCGGCGCGATCACCGTCACGACCGCCGCGTGGTCCTGCTTCTCCAGCAGCACGTCCGGTTTCCCCGACGCCGCGACGCGTTCCGCCATCTCGACGTGCACGGGGTCGAGCGGTTCCGGTTCGGGCAACGCCTCCCCCGCCATCGCCGTGCGGCAGCGGGCGACCAGGTCGGCCAGCAGCGCGGCCTTCCAGTCCGTCCACACGCCCGGCCCGGTCGCGATGGAGTCGGACTCCGCGAGCGCGTGCAGCAGTTCCAGCAGCACCGAGTCGCCGCCGAGGGTCTCGACCACGCGGTGCACGGTGGCCTCGTCCTCGACGTCACGGCGGGTCGCTGTGTGCGGCAGCAGCAGGTGGTGGCGCACCATCGCGGACAGCGTCTCGACGTCCTGCGGCCACAGCCCGAGCCGCTCGCCGATCTGGGTCGCCAGCGCGGCCCCGACCTCGGAGTGGTCCTGCTGCCGGCCCTTGCCGATGTCGTGGATCAACGCGCCCAGCAGCAACAGGTCCGGCCGCGCCACCGTCGTCGCGAGGCGGGCGGCGTGCGCGACGGTCTGCACCAGGTGCCGGTCGACCGTCCACATGTGGGCGGCGTCGCGGGGAGGCAGGTCCCGCACCGCGCCCCACTCGGGGAACAGCCGGCCCCACAGACCCGTGCGGTCCAACGCCTCCACGACGTCCACGAGCCCGCTTCCGCTGCCCAGCAACGCCAGCAGCTCCTCGCGGGCCTCGCGCGGCCACGGCTGGCGCAGCTCCGGCGCCGAGTCCGCGAGCCGGGTGAGCGTTCCGGACGCGATGGGGTGCTTCGACCTTGCCGCCGCCGTGGCCACGCGCAACAACAACGCCGGGTCACGGCTGGGAATCGCGTCACGGGCGAGGGAAACCTCGGAGCCGTGCAGCACAACGCCTTCGTCCAACGGCCTGCGCGGCGGCTGTCCGCGGAGGAACGCGCCGAGTCCACGCTTCGGTGCGGCCGCACGGGCCGAGCGCATGGCCACGTCGAACGCGTAGACGACAGTGCGTGCGGCAGAAGAAAGCGCACGGGCCAAAGCAAAACGATCGGCCAGCCCCAGAGCCGATGCCACCTCGTCGCCGTCCTGCGCCCGCAGCACGTCACGAGGTTTCCGCGCCACACGGCGGAGTTCGGTGCGCACGTCCAGCAGCAACCGGCGCGCCTCACCGACGTCGGCGGACGGCCGGTCCACGAGCTGCGCGAGCGACAGGGCGTCCAGGACGGTCAGGTCCCGCAGCCCACCGCGGCCGTGCTTGAGGTCGGGTTCGACGCGGTGGGCGATCTCGCCGCTGCGCGCCCAGCGCTTCCGCGACGACTCGGCGATCTCGTCCAGCCGGTTGCGGACGTTGCCCCGCCACGCCTGCCGCGCGCCGTCCGCGAGCTTCTGCGCGACTTCCGGATCACCGGCGACGAGGCGGATGTCGAGCAGTCCCAGCGCTGTCCGCAGGTCGCCGGCGGCGACCCTCAACGCCTCCCCGACGGTCCGCACGGAGTGGTCCAGCCCGATGCCGGAGTTCCACAGGGGGTACCAGAGCTTCTCGGCGATCTCATCGATGTTCTTGACACCGTTGTGCACCAGGACCAGGTCGAGGTCCGAGTAGGGCACGAGCTCGCGCCGCCCCAGCCCGCCGACCGCCACGAGCGCGACACCCGATCCGGATATCCCCGCTCCCTGCGCGTGTTTGGTCAACCAGAACTCGTGCAGGTCCACGAGTGCTTCGCGCAGGGGTTCGGCGGTCAAGCGACGACGACCTGGCACGAGCAGCCTTTCGCGTGCTCGCACCAGGTCGTCAGCCGTGACGACGGCCGTTTCGTTGTTCTCCACGGGCCGTCTCCTAGTGGTTAAAGCGCATCCGATCCACGTTCGCCCGTGCGCACGCGAACGACTGTCTCGACCGGAGTGACCCAGACCTTGCCGTCGCCGATCTTGCCGGTGCGGGCGGCCTCGACGACCGCCTCCAGCACCTTGTCGACGGCGGTGTCGTCGATGACGACCTCGATCTTGATCTTGGGCACGAAGTCCACCGAGTACTCGGCACCGCGGTAGACCTCGGTGTGGCCCTTCTGGCGGCCGTAGCCCTGCACCTCGCTGACGGTCATGCCCAGCACCCCGAGCTGTTCCAGGGAGCTCTTCACGTCGTCGAGCGTGAACGGCTTGATGATCGCGGTGACCAGCTTCATTTCTTGTTGCTCCCCTCGAGGACCGCGGTCGCACCGGCGGCCGCGCTCGGCTTGCCGGTACCCCGCGCACTGGTGAGGCTGCCGTACTCGTAGGCGCGCTCGGCGTGCTCGGCTTCGTCGATGCTCGCGACCTCCGCTTCCTCGGTGGCGCGGAACCCGACGGTGAACTTCACCAGGTACCCGAGCGCGAGGCTCAGGACGAACGAGTAGGCCAGCACCGCGAAGGCGCCGACGGCCTGGCGCCACAGCTGGTCGACACCGCCGCCGTAGAAGAGGCCGTTGATCTTGGCGGGCGCCGCCTCGCTGGCGAACAGGCCGATCAGGATCGTGCCGGACAGACCGCCGACGAGGTGCACGCCGACGACGTCGAGCGAGTCGTCGAAGCCGAAGCGGTACTTCAGCGACACGGCCAGGGCGCACAGGGCACCGGTGATCGCGCCGATCGCGATGGCGCCGACCGGGGTGACCGCGGAGCAGGCGGGCGTGATGGCGACCAGACCGGCGACGACACCCGACGCCGCGCCGAGCGTGGTGGCCTTGCCGTCGCGGATGCGCTCGGTCAGCAGCCAGCCGAGCACCGCGGCGCACGTGGCGACCAGCGTGTTGATGAACGTGACACCCGCGATGCCGTTCGCACCGAGAGCGGAACCGGCGTTGAACCCGAACCAGCCGAACCACAGCAGACCGGCACCGAGCACGACCAGCGGCAGGCTGTGCGGCTTCATCGGCTCCTTCGGCCAGCCGACGCGCTTGCCGAGCACCAGCGCCAGCGCGAGACCCGCGGCACCGGCGTTGATGTGCACCGCCGTACCACCGGCGAAGTCGATCGCGAGGAGCTTGTTGGCGATCCAGCCGCCGGGGTCGACGACGTTGCCGGCCTCGTCCTTGCCGTCGAAGTCGAAGACCCAGTGGGCGACCGGGAAGTAGACGATCGTGGCCCACAGACCCGCGAACAGCAGCCACGGGCCGAAGCGGGCGCGGTCGGCGATCGCACCGGAGATCAGCGCGACCGTGATGATCGCGAACATGGCCTGGAACGCCACGAACACGGTGCTCGGGATCTTGCCCGACAGCGAGTCGGCGCCCAGCAGGCCGTCGAGGCCGAAGAACTCGAACGGCTTGCCCAGCAGGCCCGCGCCGACGTCCGCGCCGAATGCCGTCGAGTACCCGAACAGCACCCACAGGACACCGACCACGGCCATGGCGCCCAGGCTCATCATCATCATGTTGAGCACGCTCTTCGAACGGACCATGCCTCCGTAGAAGAAGGCGAGGCCCGGCGTCATCAGCAGCACCAAGGCGGCGCTGGTGAGTACCCAGGCGGTGTCCCCTGTATCCACTTCGACCTCCACTGCACGTCGGTTGCAGGGAGCATCGGCAGGTCCTGTTTCACGGACCCGCGTGGAACGTTTCGCCGAGGTGAACTGTCGACCTGGACGTGTTACGTCCGCGTTTCACGGCGTTCACGGTCTCGATTCGGCCACCTCACGGCGGCGAAGCGGTGACGAGGAGTGGCCCCGACCTCACCCTTCCGGGGGACGCGAACGGACCGCGTCCCCCGGTGCGCTCACCGGCGGACGCGGTCCGCGACCTGACTGGACTACGCGATCGAGTACGGACCCGCGGGCACCCGCGGCTTCACGGACATGGTCGCCGTCTCGGCCGGCTCGACGGCGGCGCAGGACGTGCCGTTGCGCGGCAGCTTCAGCGACACGAGGTACTCGTTGTTGATCTTCAGCGTGCACTCGCTGCGGTCGTAGACGCCGTGGCCCCAGCCTTCGTAGGTCACGAAGACGGTGGTGTCGCGGGACTGGCGGTGCGCGTTGACCGCCCACTCGTAGGCCGTCGCCGGGTCGTGCTTGGCGTTGGTGAGCAGGATCTTCGGCGCGTTCTTGATCTTCAGCGTGCGCTGCGGGTTCGTGGCCTTCGGGAACCCGGCACAGCCCATCATGGCGCCGTGGCCCAGCGAGGAGCCGCGCGTGTTCGGCGCGATCCGGTACTCCGACTTCGTCAACGCCTGGTACTCACCCCACGAGCTGACGCGCAGGTTGTAGTCGTTGCAGAAGATGCCGGGGAACGGGTTGGGGAACGTCTCCTCGGCCGCGAAGGCCGAGAACGCCGACTTCGGCGCCTGCACACCGTCGATGATCTGCTTGACCTGGTCGGCGAACGGCTTCCAGCTGGGGCCGTAGGCCATGCCGACCACACCGCTGCCGAGGTCCTCCGGCGTCATCTTGAGGGTCGGGTCCCACGGAGCCGGCACCTCACCGCGCTCGGCCTTGGCCAGCAGGTCCTTCCAGATCTTGCGGAGGTCCTGGCCGTGGAACGGCGACGACGGGCTGCGGTCGCTCCACTTGACCCACTCGTCGAACGAGTCCTCGGCGGTGCGCGCCTCGGAGTCGAGGAACGCCTTGGTGCCGAGGCTGTGGTCCATGTTGGAGTCGATGATCATGGCCCGGATGTTGCGGCCGAACCGCTCCGCGTAGTGCTGGCCCATGATCGTGCCGTACGAGATGCCGTAGTAATTGATCTTCTTCTCGCCCAGGGCGCGGCGGATGGCGTCGATGTCCTGCGCCACCTCCGCGGTCGAGGCGTTGTCGAAGATCGCGCCGGACTGCTTGCGGCAGTCCTCGCGCAGCGCCTTGTTGAACACGACCAGCGCGTCGAACTCGGCCTTGGACTTCGGGTAGCTCGACGGGGTCTTCTGCAGCATCTCCGCCGAGCACTTGATCGGCGCGCTGCGGGCGACACCGCGCGGGTCGAACCCGATGACGTCGAACTTGTCGACGATCTCCTTGCTGAAGTAGCGGTCGGCGCCGAACGAGAAGTCGACACCGGACCCACCCGGTCCGCCGGGGTTGATCACCATCGCGCCGATGCGCTGGGACGGGTCGTTCGCCTTGCGGCGCGACACGGCCAGCTGGAACTTCTCCCCCTTGGGCTTCGCGTAGTCGACAGGCAGCTCGAGGAAGCCGCACTCGACCGTCGGCACCTCTTCGCAGGGCTTCCAGTCGATCGCGCCGACGTTGAACTCCGGCTGCCCTTCCGGAGCCGCGACCGCGACCTGGCTCGCACCTAGCACCAATGCAGAACTCGCTAGCGCGGCTCCGAAGACGCGCACCATCGGTTGCATGGATTTCCTCCCTAGATCCCCGATCTTGCGGGAGGAACGCTTCCACCGATCGTGTGACGCAGACAACCAACTCAGGTAGGGAGTGAAATCAGCCCGTGGTCGTACAACCACCGTCAGTTGGTCGTTTCGGTCCACCTCATCCGCAGATGAGCCAGGCCGTCACTCGTAGGGGTCCCGAGGATCCGCAGGCGCGCCATGCCGCCGTCCGGGTAGATGTCGAGGCGCGCGGCCGTCGCCTCGGCCGGGTCCACGAGGAACCGGTGCCTCGTGTCGGGCTGCAGCCGCGTGCGCGGGAGCAGGTCGAACCACGTGTCCGGGTCGCTGCGCTCGTCACAGCCCTGCACGGACGCCCAACCCGGCGCGTTGCCCTTGAAGTGGCTGGTGTCGAGCTCGACGAGCCGCACGAGACCGGGCGCGGCGAGCCGCAGCGACACCCAGTCGTTGCCGTCGTCACGGCGGCGCGCGGTCTCCCAGCCCTCGCCCATGACGGTGGCCTGACCGGGGGCGATGAGGTTGCTGGGCGAGCTGTAGAACATGTTGCTGCAGCCCGTGACGACCGCGCCGTTCTCCAGGGCGGCGAGGTCGACGCCGCCGACGAGCAGGCGCGGGTCGGCGACCGGTTCGCCGTGCACGCGCAGCCGGGCGACGCCGCCGTCCGGGTCGATGGTCAGGCGCACGTGCGTGACGCGGCGGCCTTCGCCGACGTCGAAGAAGTGCTTCTCGTCGCCCTTCAGCGCGGAGCGTTCGACCAGCGGGAACCACCCGGTGATCTCGTCGGCCGACGGGTAGCCGTCGACCTGGGCGCCCTCGACCCGGCAGAACGGCGGGAAGTTGCCCTTGAAGAACGCCGTGTCGACGACGATCCCGCGCACGACACCGGGCATGCCGAGGCGGACCACCGCCTGGTCCACGCCGGGCTCACGACGCCGGCGGGTCTCCCAGCCGTCGTAGACCTGCCCCTTGTGACCGAAGGTGTGGGGCCGGTAGACCGGCTCGGCGGGCTCGACCAGGTTCTCCCGCTCGGCGAACAGCTCGTCGTTAGCCCACATCACACCACCTCCGACCGCGCGCGAGGCGAGATCGGGCAGCCGGGTCCACTCCGTCATGCTTCTCCTCTTCTGAGCAGCTTGCCTTGCGCCTGACCGGTTTCCCTGCCGCGCAACCACGTCTGGCGCACGACGCCGTGCAGCGCGCGTCCGTGGTAGGGCGTGACCGGGTTGCGGTGGTGCAGCTTCTCCCTGTCCACCACGAACGTCTCGTCGGGCGCGAACACCACGAGGTCCGCGTCCTTGCCGACCTCGACGGCACCCTTGCTCTCCAGCCCGGCCTGGCGCGCCGGGTGCGTCGCCATCCAGCGGACGACGTCGGTGAGCTGGAACCCGCGTTCCCGCGCGCCCGTCCACACCGCGGGCAGACCGAGCTGCAGCGACGAGATGCCGCCCCAGGCCGTGGCGAAGTCGCCCTGCTTCAGCTCCACCGTGCTCGGCGAGTGGTCGCTCACGACGAGGTCGACCACGCCGTCGCGCAGGCCCTGCCACAGCGCCTCGCGGTTCTCCGCCTCGCGGATCGGCGGGCAGCACTTGAACTCGGTCTGCCCGTCGCGGATCTCCTCCGCCGAGAACGTGAGGTAGTGCGGGCACGTCTCCGCGGTGATCGGCAGGCTCTCGCGTTTCGCGGCCTCCAGGATCGAGAGCGCGTCGGACGACGAGAGGTGCAGGATGTGCGTCCGCGCGCCGGTCTTGCGGGTCAACGCCACGACGTCGCTGATCGCCTTGTTCTCCGCCTCTCGCGGCCGTGAGGCGAGGAAGCCCGCGTAGTCCGGCTCGGACTCACGGACCGTGTGCGCGTCTTCGGCGTGCACGATCGTCAACGCGTCGAGCGTCGCCAACTGGCGCAACGCCGCTTCGAGTTCATCGGTGGTCACCGCCGGGAACTCGTCCACGCCCGAGTGCAGCAGGAAGCACTTGAAGCCGAAGACGCCGGCCTCGTGCAACGGCTCGAGGTCGGCGAGGTTGCCGGGGACGATGCCGCCCCAGAACCCGACGTCGACCGAGACGTCCGCCGCCGCCTCGCGCTTGATCTCCAGCGCCTCGGCCCCGACCGTCGGCGGGATGCTGTTGAGCGGCATGTCGATGATCGTCGTGACGCCCCCGGCGGCGGCGGCCCGGGTCGCCGTCCCGAAACCCTCCCACTCGCTGCGGCCTGGGTCGTTGACGTGCACGTGCGTGTCGACCAGGCCCGGCAGCAGCACCTCGTCGTCGGCGAGGTGCACGACGTTCGGCGAGTCGATGCGCGCCTCGACGGCGACCACCCTGCCGTCGACGACGCCGACGTCGCACGCGATCTCACCCTGCGGCGTCACGACCCTGCGGGCGCGGAAGACCAGGTCCATGGCACTCACTGTGACACCCGGTCGCGGGCGATGCGACCGCCTGGGACGGCGAGGAGCGGATCGGCCTGAGCCATGCGCCGCGTGACGTCCGGTTCGACGTCCGGCAATGCGTGGATGGCGTGCTCCGGGTCGAGCGTCATTTCGCTGAACAGAATCAATATTTCGCCTCACGGAGACACTGGACAGCGCGCGCAGCCCGGCGCAAGAATGTGGAAGTTCAATTCCGCGATGTAGAAACTTGGAGAGCCGTGGAGAGCTTCAACAGCGCCCCGGAGTCCGAACTCCGCCCTCTGCTCGCCGAGTGCCTCGCGGTACCCCGCTGGATCGACGCGATAGCGGCGGGCAGGCCCTACGCGTCGATGGATGCTCTCCTCGCGGCTTCTTCGGTTGCCGCACAAGGACTTTCCGACGAGGAGGTGCTCGGCGCGATCGCCGGGCACCCGCGCATCGGCGAACGGCAGAGGACAGGCGGGGTGTCGGCGAGGTGGTCGCGGTCCGAACAGTCCGGTGTGGACGCCTCCGAGGCCGATCGCCTGGCGGCCGCCAACGCCGCGTACGAGGATCGGTTCGGGCATATCTACCTGGTGTGCGCGACCGGCCTGAGCGGTGCGGAGATGCTCGGCAACCTGTCCAGTCGCCTGGGCAACGCGCCGGAGGTCGAGCTCCGCGTCGTCAACGACGAACTCGCGAAGATCGCCGCCTTGCGGCTGCGGAAGCTGATCGGGAGCTGAACATGGCCATCGTCCTGGGCCCCAACCAGTACGGGA
Source organism: Lentzea jiangxiensis (assembly GCF_900104175.1). Classification (GTDB taxonomy): domain Bacteria; phylum Actinomycetota; class Actinomycetes; order Mycobacteriales; family Pseudonocardiaceae; genus Lentzea; species Lentzea jiangxiensis. Next base: position 1,041,613 of record NZ_FNIX01000001.1, on the reverse strand, counting down.
AGGCGGAGATCCGCCTCGTCACGGTGTCGCGCAACGGTTCCGTGCACACGATCAAAGACCTGACCGTCAGCACCTCGCTGCGCGGAGACCTCGCCGACACGCACCTCACCGGCGACAACGCCAAGGTGCTCGCGACCGACACGCAGAAGAACACCGTCTACGCGTTCGCCAAGGAAGCGCCCGTCGGCGAGATCGAGGACTTCGCCCTGCGCCTCGGCCGGCACTTCGTGGACTCGCAGGAGCCGATCACGGGCGCGCGCATCCTCGTCGACGAGCACTCCTGGGACCGCATCGACGGCCACGACCACTCGTTCGTGCAAGGCTCGAACGAGAAGCGCACCACCGCCGTGACGATCGAGGGCTCCTCCGCCTGGGTCGTCTCCGGCGTGCGCGACCTCGTGGTCCTGAAGTCGACGGGCTCGGAGTTCCACGGCTACCCGAAGGACCCGTACACGACGCTGAAGGAGACCGACGACCGCATCCTGGCGACGTCGGTGACCGCCCGCTGGCGCTACACCGGCACGGACGTCGACTGGGCGACGTCGTTCGCCGAGATCCGCTCGACGATGCTGAAGACGTTCGCGGACAAGCACTCCCTCTCGTTGCAGCAGACGCTGTACGCGATGGGCGAGGCCGTGCTGACCACACGGCCCGAGGTGGCCGAGGTGCGGCTCTCCATGCCGAACAAGCACCACTTCCTCGTGGACCTGAGCCCGTTCGGCCTGGAGAACGACAACGAGGTCTTCCACGCCGCGGACCGCCCCTACGGCCTCATCGAGGGTTCGGTCCTGCGGGACGACGCCCCGGAGGCGGGGCTTGCCTGGAGTACTTTGCCAGCCTTCTGAACACCACCGGGTTGAACAGGCTCGCCGGAGAGGCGACCATGTGCGCGACCCGGACGAAACGCCGGAACAGGTCGGGGTCGCGCACGATCCCGACCTGCCACTTCTTGAGGTACCACCCGAGCACGCCCCGGCGCCTGTCCTCGACCCAGCTGCGGTCGGCGTTGCTCGACATCGCCCACGACCCCCGCGACGTCCTGGCGACCTTGCGCTGGAACGCCCGGCACCCCTTGGCGCTGAAGTTCTCGTGCCGCCGGAACAACAACGCCTCCATCGCCGCCACGGTGATCCCCTGCCCGTAGACGGGGTTGAAGGCGCACACCGCGTCCCCGACCGCCACCAGCCCGCCGGGCCAGTTCGCCGTGGACTCGAACGCGTTGCGGCGACTGGCCGTCCGCGCGAACAGGTACACGGGCGTGAGCGGCTCGGCGTCCTCGAGCATCTCGACGATCGGCACCCGCAGCGAACCCAGGAACTCCTCGTAGCTCCGCACGTCCCGCGACGGGTGGTCACCCGCGGCCCCCTGCGCGGTCACCATCAGCCGCTCGCCCTCGACCCGCATCACCGCACAGCCCCTCGGCACGTGCGGCGCGGACAGGCTTTCCGCGTACACCACGGGAAAGTCCTCCGGCGCGGTGTAGATCCGCGTGGCGTACCCGGTGCGCGAGTCGACGACCTCGGGCTCCGGCGTCGTGATCCCCGCCCGCGCGAGCCAGTCCGCCAGCTTCGAGGACCGCCCGGAAGCGTCGACGACGAGATCCGCGCCGATCTTGCCGTGGTCCCGCGTGAGAACGCCGTCGACCGTGCCGTCGCGCAACGACAACCCGGTGACGTGCACGCCGTCCACGATCTCGGCCGTGACCCGCCGCCTGATCGCGGTCTCCAGCAAGGGCCGGCTCAACGACAGCAGCGGCAGCCCCGTCCGCGTGCGCGCGAGCCAGCCGAGCGGGTTGAGGATGCGCATGTCCCCCGCGTCCGCCAGCACCGCGCCCGCCGCCACGAGCTCGTCGCGCAGCCCGGGGAACAGCCCTTCCAGCAGTTCGCCGCCGCGCACCAGCAGCCCGTGCACGTGCCGGCCCTGCGGCACACCGGCCCGGTACTCGACCTCGTCGGACAGCTCGTCCCGCTCCAGGACCACGACGTCGTGCGACTCGCTCAGCACGCGGGCGGCGAGCAGTCCGGCGATTCCCCCACCTACCACCACGACCTTCATGGCCCCATTGAACCAGCAGGGTCAGCGGTTCTCCGTGCCCCGCAACGACATCCGCTGGTCCCGCCACGAGTGGAACAGGTCCGCCCCGCAGTACTCGATCAGCAGTACTCGATCAGCAGTCGCCGGTACAGACGGCCGAGCAGCCGGATCAGCTCGACCGGGTCGCGAGGCTCCTCAGCGCCGGTTCGTCCAGACCCGTCGCGACCTGCACTTCCTCCGGGTCGAGCGCGCCGCAGTCCACCGCGCGGAGGAAGGAGGACGACAGCGCCCGGGCGGTCGCCGGCTCGTCCAGGACGCCGCCGGAAACGTGCTGGACGTACGACTTCAAACGGGCGGCGTCGGCGGCGAGGCCTTCGCGGTAGAAGCCGTAGACGGCCGCATACCGCGTCACCAGTTGTGCCGGGTGCAGGTCCCAGCCCTGGTAGAAGCCGTGTTCCAGCGAACGGCGAACGAGCCGGTAGTGCGTCTCCCAGCCGTGCTGCTTCCCGTCGCCCACGGGCAGCACGTTGGTGGAGCCGTCGGACAACCGGACACCCGTGCCGGCGGCGGACACCTGCATCACGTGGCGGGCGAAGTCGCACGCGCCGTGTGCCAGGTGTTGTTGTGCCGCGGACAGACCGCAGCCCGCGGTGTAGTCGTAGGTGCCGAAGTGCAGGCCCGTCACGCGGCCGTGCCCCGCCTCGATGAACTGCGGGATCGCGAGCCGTCCCGAAGAGTCCACAACGGACTGGGTGGTCTCGACCTGGATCTCGAACTTCAGGTCGCCGCCGAAGAGGTCGAGGATCTCGCCGAACACCTCGACCTGCTCGACCGACGTCACCTTCGGAAGGGTGATCACGAAGCCGGGCGGGACGTCCTCCAGCGCGGTCAGGAAGATGTCGAGGGTGCGCAGTCCGCGCTCGCGCAGTTCCGCGGTGTCGAAGGACTTGATGCGCACGCCGAACGACGGCGGCGCGGTGTCCTCGGCGAGCCAGCGGGACACCAGGTGGGCCGTGCTCTCGGCGTCCATGTCCTCGACGTCGTCCTCGGGCGCGCCGTAGCCGTCCTCGAAGTCGATCCGCAGGTCCTCGATCGGCTCGCGGCGCAGCTTCGCCTCGACGCGGTCCAGCACGCCGTCCGGCAGGTCCGGCAGCAGTTCCGGCTCGATCGACTCCAGGGCCTCGCGGCCCCAGTCGTCGACCGTGGAACCGATGAGGCGCCCGGCGGGCACGTAGCACGTGTGCACGGGCTGACGGCCGACCGGCCAGCTGCGTTCCACAGTGGACAACCGCGCTGTCAGCCGTTCGACCTCCTCGGGAGGCAGCGATGTCCGGTACATCAGATGCGCTCGTACGCCGGCAGCGTGAGGAAGTCGACGAACTCCTCGGACAGCGCGACCTGCTCGAACAGCTCGACGGCCGCCGCGACGTGCGGACCCTCCAGCGAGCCGCCGACACGGGCGAGGACCTCGCGCACAACCTCCGGGGTGACCTGGGTGCCGTCGTCGAGCACGACCTCGTTGTTGATCCACTGCCAGATCTGCGAGCGGGAGATCTCCGCGGTGGCGGCGTCCTCCATCAGGTTGTGGATCGCCGCCGCGCCGTTGCCGCCCAGCCAGGACGCGATGTAGCGCACGCCGACGTCGACGGCGGCTTCCAGCCCGGCCCGCGTCGCCGCGCCACCCGCGGACTTGAAGTCCAGCAGCTGCGCGGCCGTGACGCTGACGTCGGGTCGCTGCTTGTCGACCTGGTTGGGCCTGTCGCCCAGCACACCGTCGAAGATCTCCCGGCAAATCGGCACGAGGTCAGGATGCGCCACCCACGACCCGTCGAAACCATCGTTCGCCTCGCGCGTCTTGTCCTCGCGGACCTTGCGCAGCGCGTTCTCCGTGACCTCTGGATCGCGCCTGTTCGGGATGAACGCCGCCATGCCGCCCATGGCGAACGCCCCGCGCTTGTGGCACGTCTTCACCAGAAGCTCGGTGTACGCGCGCATGAACGGCGCCGTCATCGTCACGCTGTTGCGGTCCGGCAGCACGTAGTCGGCGCCGGCGTCGCGGAAGTACTTGATGACGCTGAAGAGGTAGTCCCACCGGCCGGCGTTGAGCCCCGACGCGTGGTCGCGCAGTTCGTAGAGGATTTCCTCCATCTGGAACGCGGCCGGGATCGTCTCGATGAGCACCGTGGCGCGAATCGTGCCGTGCGGGATGCCCAGCAACTTCTGCGCCGTCGTGAAGACGTCGTTCCACAGCCGTGCTTCGAGGTACGACTCCATCTTCGGCAAGTAGTAGTACGGCTTGCCAAGGGACGCGTTGTGGAAGAAATGCAGTCCGAAGTCGACGAGAGCACCCACGGCCTTGCGGCCACCGAACTCGAGGTTGCGCTCGTCGAGGTGCCAGCCGCGCGGCCGGACGACGACCGTCGGGTACGGCCCGCCCTTGAGCTTGTACTCCTTGCCCTCCGGCGAGGTGTGCTCGATGGTCTCGCGCGCCGCCTCGTAGAGGTTGACCTGCCCCTGCACGACGTTGTCCCAGTGCGGCGTGTTCGCGTCCTCGAGGTCCGCGAGCCACACCTTCGCGCCGGAGTTGAGCGCGTTGATCGTCATCTTCCGCTCGGTGGGCCCGGTGATCTCGACGCGGCGGTCCCTGAGCGCTTCGGGCGCCTCCGCGACCCGCCAGTCGCCCTCGCGCACCTCCCGCGTCTCCGGCAGGAACCCGAGAGGCCGTCGCTCCTTGCGCAGAGCGAGCAGCTCGTCCCTGCGGGCGGCATGCGCCTCGTGCAGCTTCGCGACGAACTCAAGAGCCTCTTCGGTCAGGACCTGCACCGGAATCCACCTCTCTCGGTTTTGCTGTGTGGACTATAGTTTTTGCATTGCGGAACTGCAATGGAAGGAGCCGCACGTGTCCACAGGTGGCGTGCAGTCCCTGCAAAGGGCATTCGACCTGCTCGAACGCCTGGCGGACGCGGGCGGCGAGGCATCGCTGTCGGAGCTGGCGGCCACGTCCGGCCTACCCTTGCCCACGATCCACCGCCTCATCCGCACCCTTGTCACGCTGGGCTATGTGCGCCAGAACAGCAACCGGCGCTACACCCTCGGTTCGCGCCTGATCCGCCTCGGCGAGACCGCCTCGCGCCAGTACGGCACCTGGGCCAGACCACTGCTCTCCCAGCTCGTCGACTCGGTGGAGGAAACGGCGAACCTGGCAGTCCTGGACGGCGACGAGGTCGTCTACGTGGCGCAGGTGCCCTCGAAGCACTCGATGCGCATGTTCACGGAAGTGGGCCGCCGCCTGCTGCCGCACGGCACCGGCGTGGGCAAGGCGATGCTCTCGCAACTACCGCGATCCGACGTCCGCGCACTCCTGGAGCGCACGGGCCTACCCGCCTACACGTCGAACACGATCACGGACGCCGGCGAGCTGCTGGCTTCGCTGGACGAGATCGCCGAACGCGGATACGCGCTGGACGAGTCCGAGCAAGAACTCGGGGTGCGCTGCATCGCGGTGCCGGTCGTGGGAGGCCCGACGCTGGCCGCGGTGTCGGTGTCGGGCCCGGAGGGGCGACTGACGAAGGAAGCGGTAGCCCGCATCCTCCCCGAGGTGCGGGCGGCGGCGAAGCGACTGGCGGACCAGGCGGCAACAGCCTGACCGAACGCGATGCCGAGGGCGAGCCGTCCGAACGCCTTCCCGAGCAAGCGCTCCCGGCGCAACCACCACCGCAACCGGCAGCCGCCCAACGCAACAGGCGTGCCGTCAACCCGCTCGAAACGCCGGCCCCTGATCAGATTGCCGGGGTCTGGGGGCAAATCGCCGAACAGGCACTCGCCAACGCAACAGCGAGAACCTACGGACAGGGCGCGCACACCCACGCCGACGCGCGCTCACGCAGGCGTCCCCCCGACCTCAGGACCCCTCGCAACACAACCTGCCCAGCACCCCCGACAAGATCACCCGAGCAGTGCGTCCACGAACGCACCGGGCTCGAACGGGGCCAGGTGGTCCGCCCCCTCCCCCAGCCCGACCAGCTTCACCGGGACCCCGAGCTCCCGCTGGACCTGGAACACGATCCCGCCCTTGGCGGTTCCGTCCAGCTTGGTCAGCACGATCCCGGTGATGTCCACCTGCTCGGCGAAGACCCGGGCCTGAGCCAGCCCGTTCTGCCCCGTGGTGGCGTCCAGCACGAGCAGCACCTCGTCGACGACAGCCTGCTTCTCCACCACGCGCTTGACCTTGCCGAGCTCGTCCATCAACCCGACCTTGGTGTGCAACCGGCCGGCGGTGTCGATCAGCACCGTGTCCACACCGGAGTCCACGCCGCGCTTGACGGCGTCGAAGGCGACGGAGGCCGGATCGCCGCCCTCGGGGCCGCGCACGGTCTCGGCACCGACCCGCTTGCCCCAGGTCTCCAACTGGTCGGCGGCAGCGGCGCGGAACGTGTCAGCGGCACCGAGCAGCACCGTGCGCCCATCGGCCACCAGGACCCGCGCGAGCTTGCCGGTGGTCGTGGTCTTGCCGACCCCGTTGACGCCCACCACGAGCAGCACGGCGGGCTTGCCGGCGTGCGGCAGGGCCTTCAGGGACCGGTCCATGCGCGGGCCCAGGGCGTCGACCAGCACGGACCGCAGCAGTGCCTGGGCCTCGGCCTCGGTCCGCACCCCGGATCCGGCGATCTTCGAGCGCAGCGTGTCGACGATCTCGGTCGTCAGCGCCGCCCCGAGGTCCGCGATCAGCAGCGTGTCCTCGACGTCCTGCCACGAGTCCTCGTCCAGGTCGCCCGCGCCCAGCAGGCCCAGCAGCGAGGTGCCGAAGGCGTTGCGCGACTTCGAGAGCTTGCCCCGCAGCCGTTCCAGCCGGCCCTCGGTCGGCTCGATCTCCTCGACCTCGGAGGCCTCTTCCGGCAGGTCGATCTCGACGAAGCCGCGCTGGGGCGAGTCGCGCGGCACGGAGGCGTCGTCGCCCACGCCCGGCTGGCCGTCGACTTCGGTCCGGTCGGCCACCGGGTGCTCGACCGGCGCCGGGCGCTCGACCGGCGCCGGGCGCACGGGGGTCACCTCGACTTCGGCCACGGCGACCGCTTCGGCGTCGGTGGCTTCGGGGGTGGCCGGGGCGAACGTGATCCCCGACGCGGCCTGGTACCCGCCGGGGCGAGGGGTCTCCTCCTTCTGGGTCAGGCTGATGCGACGGCGACGCGTCAGCACCACACCGGTCACCAGCGCAGCGATCAGCACGACCGCCACGACTACGAGGATCAGGACAAGGGAGGACGTCGACACGGGACCATGCTTTCACAGGCCCGCATGTGATCTGTCAACCAGTTGTTGCTCAATTAAGCGAAGATTTCACCAGAGCTCTTGCGCCCGACCACTGTGTGGAATACACCACACGTCGTGAGGGTGATCGGACTGATTTCCGGCACGTCGATGGACGGCATCGACGTCGCCGTCGCCGACCTGTCGATCAACGGCGACGTCGTAGAGCTCGTGCCGGTGCAGTGCGCCGAGCACCCGTTCCCGAAGGACCTGCTGGAGAAGCCGCGGGACCTCGCTGAAGTGTGCGCCTTCGACACGTCGCTCGGGCAGGCTTTCGGTGAAGTCGCCGCCGGGTACCTGCCGGCGGACCTGATCAGCTCGCTGGGGCAGACCGTGCACCACGAGGTCCAGGACGGCGACTGCCTCGGCACCCTGCAGCTCGGCCAGCCCGCCTGGATCGCCGAACGGACCGGCGTGCCCGTGGTCGCCGACCTGCGGGTCCGCGACGTCGCGGCGGGAGGCCAGGGTGCCCCGCTCGCGAGCACGCTGGACGCCCTCTGGCTGGCCGGGGACGCGCCCGCCGTCGCGCTCAACATCGGCGGCATCGCGAACATCACCGTGGTCAGACCGGGCAGCCCGCCGATCGCCTACGACACAGGCCCCGGCAACGCGCTGATGGACGCCGTCATGGAGGTGTTGTCCCGAGGCGAACGCCGCCAGGACACCAACGGCGAGTTCGCGAGCAGGGGCACCGTGCGCGAGGACGTCCTCAAAAAGCTCCTCGCCGACCCGTACTACGCGAAGCCGTGGCCCAAGTCGACGGGCAAGGAGCACTTCAACGCCGAGTACCTCCAAGGTCTGCCCACGGTCCAGGCCGAGGACATGCTCCGCACGCTCGCCGAGCTCACCGCCCGCACCATCGCCGACGCCTGCCGCGCGCACGACGCGAGCACCGTCGTCGCGTCCGGTGGCGGCATGCGCAACCCCGTGCTGGTCGAGGCGCTGGCACGTGCCCTCGACCCGATCCCGTTGCGGATCAGCGACTCGCTGGGCCTGCCGCGCGACGGCAAGGAGGCCTACCTCGCCGCCCTGCTCGGGTTCCTGACCTGGCACGGGATCGCGGGCAACACGCCGTCCGCGACCGGTGCGTCCGGACCGCGGCTGCTCGGCAGCATCACGCCGGGCGCCGGGCCGCTGAGGCTGCCCGAGCCCGTCACCACCACCGTGACCAAGCTGGAAGTGGGGGAGCCGAAATGCGCGGACTAGACCTCGCGATCATCGCCCTGTTCCTCGTCGGGATGCCGTTGCTCGGCATGTGGATCGGCGGCAGGCAGAACTCGTCCACCGACTACTTCGTCAGCGAGAAGCGCATCTCGTGGTGGGTCGTCTGCCTGTCGGTCGTGTCCGCGGAGACGTCGACGCTCACCGTGCTGAGCGTGCCGGTGATCGCCTACATGGCGACGCCGGCGCAGGGCGGCATGACGTACCTGACGCTCGCTCTCGGCTACGTCGTCGGACGCATCGTCGTCAGCTTCGTCCTGCTGCCCCGCTACATCGCCGGTGACCTCGTGACGGCGTACGCGTTCCTGGGCAAGCGGTACGGCGGCGGCATGCGCGCCACGGCGTCCGTGACGTTCCTCTTCACGCGCCTGCTCGCGGACGGCATCCGGCTCTTCGCGACGGCGATCCCGATCAAGCTGGTGCTCGCCCGGTACGGCATCGACGCCGGCTACTGGACGATCATCCTCGCGCTCGGCATCGCGATGGTGTTCTACAGCTTCTTCGGCGGCGTGCGCGCGGTCGTGTGGGTCGACGCCATCCAGATGCTCTGGTACGTCCTCGGCGGACTCGTGGTGATCTGGTGGTTGTCCGGCCAGCTGCCGGACGGCTGGTTCGCCAAGGCCGTCGACGTCGACAAGTTCCAGGTCTTCGACTTCACCTCCTCACCGCTGACGGGCGCGTACCCGTTCATCGCCGCGTTCTTCGGCGGCGCACTGCTGTCGATGGCGTCGCACGGCGCGGACCAGCTGATCGTGCAGCGGCTCATGGCCACGCGGGACGTGAAGTCCGCGCAGAAGGCGTTGATCGCCTCCGGCTTCGTGGTGTTCCTGCAGTTCGCGTTCTTCCTGTTCATCGGCGTGATGATGTGGGCCTTCCACAACGGCGCCGACCCGGTGAAGGAGCTGGGGCTCGGCAACAAGGACGAGCTGTTCGGCTACTTCATCGTCAACGAGCTGCCGTCGGGCCTGTCCGGCTTCGTGATCGCCGGCATCCTCGCCGCCGCGCTGTCGTCGTCGTTGGGCGCCTTGGCCTCCAGCACCGTCACCGACGTCTACGAACGCGTCCGCAAGACCCCGATGACCGACGAGGAACGCCTGCGCCACGGGCGGATCTGGACCCTGGTGTGGGCGGGTCTGCTGATCGTCTGCGCGGGCCTGTTCGCCTCTTCGAACAAGACCACCGCGGATCCGATCGTGGTGCAGGCGCTCGGCATCGCCGGCTACACCTACGGCGCGCTGCTCGGGGCCTTCCTGCTCGGCCTGGTCTTCCGGCGCGTCACGCAGGCGGACGCGATCATCGCGTTCGTGGCGACGGTGGTGGTCGTCGGGTTCGTGATCCTCGGGGTCAAGTTCGGCGGCAGCACGCCGACGATCTACTTCGGCAAGGCGACCTCTGAGCTGAAGTCGCTCACCGGCTGGTGGAACACGCCCCTGGGGGTGGCGGTCACGCTGCTCGTGGGCGGGTTGCTGTCACTGCGCCACTCACGCGGTGTGGCGGTACGCGACGAGCTCGACGTGAAGGCGGAATCCTAGTCGGGCGAACATGTTCTGCGAGGACTCGTTGCCGGCGTAGATCGACGCCGCGGCCTGCGGCCGGGCGCCGTGCTCGGCCGCGAGCTTCCACAGCAGCTCGGTGACGAGAGCGGCTCCGACGCCCTGGCCGCGGACGTCGGGTTCGACGGCCACGAAGTCGACGTAGTACTCCTCGGGCTGGGCCTTGCCCGCGGCGTACCCGAGCACGCGTTGACCGTCCATGGCGACGACGACCGTGCGCGTCCTGGGATCGGATTCGACGAGTTGCCTGCCGGACAGGTACGTGCGCGGGAAACATCGCTCGTGCAGCACGGCGACGGCCTCGTGCACGAACTTGTCGGTCGGCAGGATGCGCATCTCGCGCTCGTTGGGACATTTGGCGTCCCTGAGGAGCAACGTGCGCAAGTCCCCGTTGTCGAGGACGTGGATGGCGCTGGCCTTGCCGGCGCTGAAGGCGTGCCGTTCGGCGAACGCGGCCAGCCGCCGGTGGGCGGTGTGCCCGTAGAGCTCGAGGTCGGTGATGCCGGTGAGGAGCTCGGTGGCGCGCCGGAACATCGCGTCGGCGGTCTGGTCCCAGATGCGGCTGCCCGCGGGGTGGTTGACCGGTACGTCGACGAACGGGCCGTGCAGCCACGCGCGCCCGAGCTCGGCGTCGATCTCCACGCTGAGCATGCCGGTGATGTTGTCGTCGGCGTCGACGGCGACCACCGTGCAGTCGGCCCAGCTGGGCTCGAACTCGCCGAGCTCCGCGCGGAGCTCTTCGACTGTCTCACCGAGGTACCCGATGTGGTGCGCGTTGTCGGCCTGGAGCCGGACCAGCAGCGCCATCGTGGCGCCGAGGTCGCCAGGTTCGGCGAAACGGATGTCGTACATGAGAAGAATGGTTGCTCGCACGGCCGTTCGAAGCGAGGGAGTTTTCACCGGCCCCAGGTCACGGTCGCGCGCTCGCGTAAAATCGGCCGGATGTCGTCCGCCGGGGAACTCGAAGAGCTGCACGCCCGCGCCGCCGAGGCCGAGGCCAGGGCCCACGCGGGCGACTTCAGGACGGCCGCGAAGGAGCTCCGGGCGCTCGTCGAGCGGTACGGGGAGGTGGCGGGCGCGGACGACCCCGGGACCCTCACCGTTCGGCTGAACCTGGCGCGCGTCCTGGGCGCGGCGAAGCAGTCCGCCAAGGCCATCGCCGTGTGCGAGCCACTGCTGCGCGACCAGGAGCGCGTGCTCGGCCCCGACCACGAGGACGTCCTGGAGACCCGGCAGCTGCTCGCGAACCTGCGCTACGCGACCGGGGACACCGGTGGCGCGGCCGCGGACCTGGAGCAGCTCCTGGCCGCGCTTTCCCGCGTGCTGATGCCCACCCACGACCGGATCACGAAGGTCAAGCGCGACATCGAGTTCCTGAAACGCTCCTGCTGAGGCGGGAGACAACACTCACACCGACCCCCTCCTCGGCGCTGGTATGCCGGGGCGCTACCACCGGCGCCGTGGGCACGACAACCAGATTCGGGCTTGCAGCCCAGGTGAGGGTGGGGGACTCTTTTACGGTGAGTGAGGAAACGATCCAACTCGATCTCAACGAATCCGGGGTGGCCGTCGACCTGCCCTTGCCGTCGAACAACCGGGACGGTGTCCAGGGAGTTCCGTACAGGCCGGTCGAATTCCGAGACGATGATCTTCCCGCCGCTCTGGAACGTGCTGCCGCCTGGTTGCGGCAGACCCAGGAGTGGCTGGGCGAGCCCGTGGACGTCATCGCAGTCCATCTCGACTACGACGACACCCATGGAAACCCGTACTACGACCTCAAGCTGCTCTGCAACGACGAGGACCTGGCGGGCGTGCCCAAGGTCATGCGAGAACACGAAGGTGCCGCTACCGGTCAGTAGCTTTTCCGGCTACCGTTCGGAAGCATGTCGGATCGCGTATATCCCCCGGTGATCGCCGCAGCGAAGCTCATGTTCAAGGTGCTCGACCTGCGGATCACCGTCGAAGGGGCGCACCACGTTCCGCGCACGGGTGGAGCCGTGCTGGCGTCCAACCACGTCAGCTACCTCGACTTCATCTTCGCGGGCTACGGTGCGCACCCTTCGAAGCGCCTCACGCGGTTCATGGCGAAGCACGAGATCTTCGCCAACAAGATCGCAGGCCCGCTCATGCGCGGCATGCACCACATCCCCGTCGACCGGAGCGCGGGCCAGGCCTCCTACCAGCAGGCCCTGTCCGCGCTCCGCACCGGCGAGGTGGTCGGGATCTTCCCCGAGGCCACCATCAGCCGTTCGTTCACGGTCAAGGACATCAAGTCCGGCGCGAACCGCCTCGCGCACGAGGCCGGCGTGCCGCTCATCCCCGTCGCCCTGTGGGGCACCCAGCGCCTGTGGACCAAGGGCCGCCCCAAGGACCTGACCCAGCGGCACATCCCCATCACGATCCTCATCGGCGAGCCGTTCGAGGCCTCCCCCGGCGACTCCGGCGACTCGTTGCTCCGCAAGCGCCTGCAGGACCTGCTGGACGTCGCCCAGGCCGGCTACCCCAACGAGCCGGGTGCCTGGTGGGCTCCGGCGCACCTGGGCGGCAGCGCGCCCACGCCGGAGGAAGCGGCGCGGCTCGACCGCGGCGGGCGCTGACCCGCGGCGCTCAGGCCTCGGCCTGAGCCGGTTCCGGAGCGGGTTGCGCGGCACGCGCGGGCTCGTCGCCCGACGTGCGCAGCCGCTGCGAGATCACCTGCGAGATGCCGTCGCCGCGCATGGAGACGCCGTACAGCGCGTCGGCGATCTCCATGGTCGGCTTCTGGTGCGTGATGATCAGCAGCTGCGACTTGTCCCGCAGCTGCTGGAACAGGCTGATCAGCCGGTGCAGGTTCGTGTCGTCCAGCGCCGCCTCGACCTCGTCCATGACGTAGAACGGTGAGGGGCGGGCGCGGAAGATCGCGACCAGCATCGCGACCGCGGCCAGCGACTTCTCGCCACCGGAGAGCAGCGACAGGCGCTTGACCTTCTTGCCGGGCGGGCGGGCCTCCAGCTCGATGCCGGTGGTCAGCATGTCCTCGGGCTCGGTCAGCACCAGGCGGCCCTCGCCGCCGGGGAACAGGACCTTGAAGACGATCTCGAACTCGCGCGCCACGTCCTCGTAGGCCAGCGTGAAGACCTCGAGGATCTTGTCGTCGACCTCCTTCACGACGGTGAGCAGGTCGCGGCGGGTGTCCTTGATGTCCTCCAGCTGCGTGGAGAGGAACTTGTAGCGCTCCTCCAGGGCCGCGAACTCCTCCAGCGCGAGCGGGTTCACCTTGCCCAGCAACGACAGGTCGCGCTCGGCCCGCTTGGCGCGGCGGGCCTGGGTGTCGCGGTCGTACGGCATGGGCTGCGGCTCGGAGACCTGCTCGCCGCGGTCCTTGGCGGCCTGGTACTCGGCCATCTCGGCGGCCGACGCCGGCACCATTACGTCGGGGCCGTACTCGTTGACCAGGTCGTCGAGGCCGATGCCGAAGTCCTCGGCGATCTTGGTCTCCAGCTGTTCGATGCGCATGCGCTGCTCGGCGCGCAGCACCTCGTCGCGGTGCACGGCGTCGACGAGCTTCTCCAGCTCGCCGGACATCTCACGCACCACGTTGCGCACCTGGGTCAGCAGGAGCTCGTGCTGCTGGCGGCGTTCCTGGGCCAGGTCGCGCTCACGGGCGGCGCGGGCCAGCGAAATCTCGATGCGTTCCAGCGCCTGCTCGCCACCGCGGACGACGGCCTTCGCGACGACCGCACCGCGCGCACGGTGCGCCGTGGCGCGGGCGTGGCGTTCGCGGGCCTCACGCTCGGCGCGGGCGGCGCGACGTAAAGCGTCTGCCTTGCCCTGTACGGCCCGTGCGCGCTCTTCTGCCGTGCGCTGCACCAGGCGGGCGTCCATTTCGGCCTGACGGGCCTGAGCCAGCTCCGCGGACAGCGCGTCGCGCTGGTCGGTGTCCGGCTCGTCCTCGAGGGTCTGCTCCTCCTCGGCCATCAGCAGCCGTTCCTCGAGCTCGCCCAGCTTCATCAGGGCTTCCTCGCGGGACCGCTCGACCTTGGAGCGCTGCTCGGTGATGCGGGCGACCTCGGCCTCCGCCGACCGCACGGCCGCGGCCATCCGGTTCAGCCGCTCGCCGGAGCGGGCCTGGCGGACCTTGGCCTCCTGCACGGCCTCCTTGACCGCGTCGAGCACCTTGCGGCGGGCCTGCTGCTCGGCGCGGGCACCTTCGAGCGCCGCCGAGGCGTGCTCCAGCGCCCGTTCCGCCGTCGCCAGCTGCTCCTGGGCCTCGTCGACCGCGGCCTGCACCTCGATCACGCTCTGGCCCTGGCCACCCGAGCCGCCGACGGCCCAGTCGAGGCCGAAAACGTCGCCGTCACGGGTCACCGCGCGCACGTTCAGGCGTGCCGCCGTGTCGAGGTCGTCGACCACGGCGAGGCGGTCCAGTGCTCGCGCGAGCGCCGGGCGCAACGCCTCGGGCGCGTGCACGACGTCGATCGCCCAGCGCGCGCCGTGCGGCAGGTGACCCCACGCGGAGGTGTCCACAGTGGACCCACCGGAGCCGATCAGCACGCCCGCGCGGCCGGCGTCCTTCTCCTTCAGCAGCTTCAGGGCGGCCAGCGCGCCGTCTCCGGACGACACCGCGACGGCGTCGGCGATCGGGCCGAGCGCGGCGGCCAGCGCCACCTCGAAACCCGGTTCGACGGTCAGCAGCGCGGCGACGGAGCCCAGCAGGCCCGGCACGTCCGACGCGAGCAGCGCTCCCGCACCGTCCTTGCGCGTGAGGCCCAACGAGAGAGCGTCGACGCGGGCACGCCACGACGCGATGTCGCGTTCTGCCGTGCGTTCGGCCTTGACCAGTTCCTCGACGCGCTGGCGTGCCGCGTCGTTGGACTGCACGGCCTGGCGGTGGCGTTCGTCGAGGTCGTGGTCGTCCTCGTCCTCGGTGCCGGTGATCTCGCGGGCCTCGGCCAGTTCCATCGACGCGAACTCGACGCGTTCGGCGGCCTCCGCCACCGTGACGGAGAGGCGTTCGATCTCCTCGGCGGTGGCGTTCGTCTTGCTGCGCAACGCTTCCACCTGACCGGACAGGCGGGCGAGGCCCTCCCGGCGGTCGGCGATGGCGCGGACGGCGGCGATGTGGGCCTTCTCCGCCTGCGAGACCATGCGCTCCAGCTCGGCGCGCGTCTCCACTGCCTCGGCGAGCGCGATGCGGGCCTCGGTCACGCCTTCCTGGAGCTCCAGCTCCATCTCGGCGGTCTCCTCGGCCTCGCGGTCGAGGTCGTCGGGGTCGCGGCCCCTGCTGGGGGCGTCCACGTCGGCGGAGAGGTGCCGCGCGCGTTCGGCGGCGAGCCGGACCGTGCCGCGCAGGCGTTCCTCCAGAGCGGACAGCCGGTACCAGGTGTCCTGCGCGGCCTGCAGCTTGGGCGAGTCAGCCGCGACCCGTTCCTCCAGCTCGTTCTGCTGGTACTGCGCGGCCTGCAACGACTTCTCGACCTCGGCGCGGCGCTCGCGGGCCTTCGCCTCGTCGTGCTCCTCCTGCGCGATGGCCTCGCGCTGCGTCACCAGGTCGTCGGCGAGCAGGCGGAGCTTCGAGTCCCGCAGCTCGGACTGGACGACCTGCGCGCGGCGGGCGATCTCGGCCTGCTTGCCCAGCGGCTTGAGCTGGCGGCGCAGCTCGGCGGTGAGGTCGGTGAGGCGCGTCAGGTTCGCCTGCATCGCCTCGAGCTTGCGCAGCGCCTTTTCCTTGCGCTTGCGGTGCTTGAGGACGCCGGCGGCCTCTTCGACGAACGCGCGCCGTTCCTCCGGTTTGGACTCGAGGATCGCGGCGAGCTGGCCCTGACCGACGATCACGTGCATCTCGCGGCCGATGCCGGAGTCCGACAGCAGCTCCTGGATGTCCATGAGGCGGCACGAGTTGCCGTTGATCTCGTACTCGGTGGCGCCCTCGCGGAACATGCGGCGGGTGATCGACACCTCGGTGTACTCGATCGGCAGCACGCCGTCGGAGTTGTCGATCGTCAGCGTCACCTCGGCGCGGCCGAGCGGCGCGCGGCCGGACGTGCCGGCGAAGATGACGTCCTCCATCTTGCCGCCGCGCAGGTCCTTGGCCCCCTGCGTGCCCATCACCCAGCGCAGCGCGTCGAGCACGTTGGACTTGCCGGACCCGTTGGGACCGACCACGCAGGTGATGCCGGGCTCGAAGCGCAGCGTGGTAGCCGAGGCGAAGGACTTGAAGCCCTTCAGCGTCAGGCTCTTGAGATGCACGCCGGGCAGAGTACCCAAGCGCTTGCGGCGGTCGCGGGAGGCGTGCCTTGACCTGCGCGTCTAGGGGCGCAGGGTGACGAGCAGCCCGCTCTCGTCCGACACCTCCAGCCTGTCGATCTGGTCCACCCGGAACGACGTGGAACCGGGAATGCGCTCGTCAGGGCCGTGGTCGGACCCCCACCAGCCGCCGACCTCGCGCTGGCCCCGCCGGTCGAACACGATGACCTTGCAGCGCGCACCCGGTTTGACGTCGCCGAGCTTGAACCACATCTCCGTGCCCCACGACTTCGAGACCATCGAGACCTCGCCGTCCACCCCGGTGCCGGGGTCCTCGGCCGCCCACGTGGGCGCGGGCGGTGGCCGCAGGAACAGGACGCCGCCGGCCAGCGCCAGCGCCACGAGGACGGCGGCGCAGACCAGCGCCACGCGGCGCTGCCGGTCCGGCCCCGGCGGGCAGGAGGGGATCTCGTCGAGGTTCTCGACGTCCTGCGGGGTCAGGCGGCCGAGCAGGCCCGGCAGCGGGGCGAGCCGCAGCATCTCGGCCTGGCAGCAGTCGCAGGTGCCGAGGTGGCGTTCGAACGCGGCTCGTTCCCCGAGGTCGAGCGAGCCGAAGAGGTAGGCGCCGACGTCGACGGTGTGCTGGCAGCTCACGCCCCGGTCACCCCTCTCTCCTCCAGTGCGTCGCGCAGCGCCCTCAGCGCGTAGAAGCAGCGCGACTTGACCGTGCCCGGCGGGATGCCGAGCGTTTTGGCGGCCTCCGCGACGGTGCGGCGGCGGTAGTACAGCTCGATGACGACCGTCCGGTGCTCGGGCGTGAGCGCTCTCAGCGCCGACGCGACCTGCCACGTCTGCAGCACGTGCTCGACCTGGTCGCTGACCGGCGGGAGGTCCACCGGTTCGAGCGGCACCTCGGTCGCGCGTGCGTTGCGGCGGCGGTATCCGGAGATCACGAGGTTCTTCGCGACCGTGTAGAGCCACGGCGCCGCGTCGTCCGGTTTCAACTCCTCGTGGTGCCGCCACGCGCGGAGCAGGGTCTCCTGCACGACGTCTTCGGCCTGCTGGTAGTCGCCGTCGACCAGCCGCAGCACGTAGTGCAGCAGCGGGCCTCTCCAGCGGTCGTACAGCTGGATGAGGACGTCTTCTGAGGAGTCCACGATCTCCTACTACGCCATCCTCTCGCGGAAGGTTCAGCGTTCGACGAAGCCGGTCAGGTCGCCCCGGGCGGCGGACCACTGCTCACCCACCGATTCGACGTGCCCCGGAGTGTCACCCGATCGGAGAGCCTCCAGCAGTTGTTCACACTTCTCCCGCGGACCCTCGGCCACCACCTCGACCCGCCCGTCCGGCCGGTTCGAAGCACTTCCGACCAGGCCCAGCTCCAGCGCTCTGGCGCGCGTCCACCAGCGAAAACCGACACCCTGCACCCGTCCACGCACCCAGGCGTTCAGTCGTACGTCCACCTCCGAATGGTGGCGTAGTGACCGAAGGTGACGGATGACGCACTCTGGGGTGTCACCCATTAGTGGTACGGTCCCGACCCGTGAGTGCCCGCAGCCTCTTACTCGGCCTGCTGATCGGTGCAACCGGAATCGGCGGCCTCGCCATCACCGGCACCTCCCCTCTCGGCATCGGCTTCACCAACGCCGCGCAGCAGGAGAGCACCGACGCGGCGAACCAGTTCGGCACGGGCAACGCCGCCGCCCCCGGCAGCCGGACGCCACCCGAAGACGGCAACACCGGTGTCGGCACCCCCACGGCCTCGTCGTCCTCCTCCGCTCCCACCACCTCGTCGACGACGGCGACGCCCTCCTCCACCACCTCGTCAGCGGCTCCCACCACCACGACGACGACGCCTCCCGAAGCGCCGAAGCCGCCCGTCCAGCCGCCGAAGCCGCCCGCCGGCCAGACGCCGGAGCAGGCCGTGCTCGCGCTCGTGAACGACGCCCGCGCCGCCGCCGGCTGCAAGGCCCTCGTGATCGACGACCGCATCACGACCGCCGCCCAGGCCCACAGCACGGACATGGCCACCAAGAACTACTTCTCGCACACGTCGCAGGACGGCAGGACGTTCGACGTGCGGATGAAGGAAGCGGGCTACCCGAAGCCCGGCGGCGAGAACATCGCGAAGGGCTACCCGACGCCCCAGGCGGTCGTGACCGGCTGGATGAACTCGACGGGCCACCGCGAAAACATCGAGAACTGCAGCTTCACCACGATGGGCGTGGGCCTCGACACGCGAGGCAACTACTGGACCCAGAACTTCGGCCGCTGACCGCTTGAGCAGGGGAAACTTCGTGTACGAGAGCCCGGAACCGGACTCGAGCCCGCGCTGGCGCCGAGGCGCGCCGCAGATCGTCCTCGCCGCGACGGGCGTCGTGCTGGCGACCGTCTTCGCCGCCGTCGCCTCGCTCGCGGCGGGCTCGGACAGCGCCGCCGAGTCGCCCGCGACCCAGCCCCCGCGCAAGGAGGCCGTGCGCGACGCCTTGAGCATCGTGCCGACGTCCACGCCGAGCTCGTCGGTCGAGCAGACGTCGACGACGGTGGAGACGACGACCTCGACGACCACCACCACGTCGAAGAAGCCGACGCGCGTCACGACCATCACGCGTCCGGACGGCACGACGACGACGGTCACGACCGAGGACCCGCCGGTGGTCACGTCGAACCCGACGACGACCACCAAGCCGCCGATCACCACCACGGAGCCGACGACGACCACCACCACCACGGACCCGACGACAACGACGACGACCCCTTAGGGTTACGCCAGTCACCGCCCTGTGACGCAGAGCTACACGAAGGTGTGGCTCTGCTGAGGCTTTGGAGTGTTCCCGCCGATAACTCGAACGCAAGTCCATCCGACCGGGTTTCCACGAGGAGATGGGTGTGTTCGAAGAAGATCATCCGCAGTCATCGGCAGAGGCCTCGAAGAAGCGCGTGGGCACGGCCGTGATGCTCGCTGCGGGCGGCGTGGTCGTCGCGACGCTGTTCGCCACGGTGGCGTCCATGCTCGCCGCGTCCGGCCGCGAGGCGAGCCCGGAACGCACGGCGGCCGACGTCGTGCAGACCATCACCAGTGTCGCGCCCGACGGCAGCACGAGCACCGTCGTGGTCACCGTGTCGTCCGGCGCCCCGTCGTCGCAGCCCGAGCAGGACCGCAGGCAGGCGGCACGTCCGCAGGAGCAGCAGCCGAAGCCCGGGACGCCCGACCAGCCGCAGGTGACGACGAACCCGGTGGAGCCGACGCGGTCGCAGAGCAACCCGCCCACGTCGATCGAGGAACCGGCACCGACGACGTCCAGTTCTTCGGCGTCGGAGACCACCGTGCCGCCGTCGTCGAGCTCCTCCAGCTCGGCCGCGCCGGACCCGCAGTCCTGACGGCTCAGAGCTCGAACCGGTAACCCATGCCGGCCTCGGTCAGCAGGTGCCGCGGCCGTGCGGGCTCCGGCTCCAGCTTGCGCCGCAGCTGCGCGAGGTACACGCGAAGGTAGTGCGTCTCCTTCTCGTAGGCGGGCCCCCAGACGTCCCTGAGCAGCTGCTTCTGCGCGACGAGCTTGCCCGCGTTGCGGGCGAGGACCTCCAGCAGACCCCACTCGGTGGGCGTGAGGTGCACCTCGGCGCCGTCCCTGAGCACGCGCTTGGCCGCCAGGTCGACGGTGAACGACGCGGTCTTCACGACCGGCTCGTCCTCGGGGCCCGCCACCGCCGAGCGGCGGACGGCGGCGCGCAGGCGGGCGAGGAGCTCGTCCATGCCGAACGGTTTCGTCACGTAGTCGTCGGCGCCTGCGTCCAGGGCGTCGACCTTGTCGGTCGAGTCGGTGCGGGCGGACAGCACGATGATCGGCAGGGTCGTCCAGCCGCGCAGGCCCGCGATGACGTCGGTGCCGTCCATGTCGGGCAGGCCGAGGTCGAGGACCACGACGTCCGGTTTGCCGTCGGCGGCGAGCCTCAGCGCCGTGGCGCCGTCGGGGGCGGTGAGCACCTCGTAGCCGCGGGCCGAGAGGTTGATCCGCAGCGCGCGCACGATCTGCGGCTCGTCGTCGACCACCAGTACCTTCGTCACGCGTTCCTCTCCTCGGCGGGGAGCGAGATCACCACGGTGAGCCCGCCACCGGGTGTGTCCTCCATGGTGATCGTGCCTCCCATGGCCTCGGTGAAGCCCTTCGCCACGCTCAGACCGAGACCAACGCCACCCGGCGTGCGGTCGCCGAGGCGCTGGAAGGGCGCGAAAACCTGCTCCGCGGCACCGGCGGGCAGACCGCGACCGTGGTCGACGACGCGCAGCTCCACCACCGAGCCGTGCGCGGACGCCCTGATGGCGACGGCTCCGGCGTAACGCAGCGCGTTGCCCACGACGTTGGCGACCACTCGTTCGAGCAGTCCGACGTCGGCGCGCACGGGCGGTAGCGACTCCGGGACGTCGACCTCGACGTCGCCGCCGAGGCCGCTCAGCGCCCGTGCGACGGCCTCGTAGTAGCCGACCGCGCGGAACTGCGGCGACACGGCCCCCGTGGCGAGGCGGGACGAGTCGAGCAGGTTGTCGACGAGCGCGGTGAGGCGGTCCGCCGACTCCTCGACCGCCTCCAGCAGCTCGGCGGTGTCCTCCGCCGACAGGGTCAGCTCGGGATCGCGCAACGAGCCGACGGAGGCCTTGATCGAGGTCAGCGGCGTGCGGAGGTCGTGGCCGACGGCCGAGAGCAACGCGGTGCGCAGCTCGGTGCGCGAGGCTTGGCGCTGCGCTTCGAGGGTCTGCTCGGCCATCCGCTGCTGCCTCAGCGCGAGCAACGCCTGGCCGGCGGCGCCCTCCAGCACGCGGCGGTCCGACGCGGGCAGCGAGCGTCCGCGCAACGCCAGGTGCACCTCCGGCGTCACGGCGATGTCGACGTCCGCCTCGTCGGGTTCGTCGCACGGGGCCGCGCCGACGCACGCGACCCGGTCCCAGGCGCCGTCCACGCGTTCCAGCAGGGCGACGGACGTCAGGCCGAAGTTCTCCTTCACCTTTTCCAACAGCCGTGCGAGCGGATACGGGTGCGTCAGAACAGTGCGCGCGTATGAGGCGAGAAGCGTGGCTTCGGTGCGTGCGCGCGCTGCCTGCGTGGCGCGTCTCGCGGCGTAGTCCACCACCAACGCCGTGGAGACGCCGACAATGATCATCGCGAAGAAGGTGAGCACGTTCTGCTGGGCGTTGATGGTGAACGTGTAGAGGGGTTCGGTGAAGAAGAAGTTCAGCAGCAGCGCGTTGACCAGGGCTGCCGCGATCGCCGGCCCCAGGCCGCCGACGATCGCGACGACCAGCGTGACCAGCAGGTAGCCGATGACGTTGGTGGAGAAGTTCAGGCCGCTCCGCAGCAACGCTCCCGCGGCCGTGACCAGCGCGGGCCCGGCAACGGCCAGGAACCAGCCCCAGGCGAGCCGGCTCGGCTCCAGCGGACTGCCCGCGAACCGCGCCCGCCAGCCGCTGGCCGTCACGGGGTGCGTGACCATGTGGACGTCGATCGCCCCGGACTCCTGCACGACCGTGGAACCGATCCCTGCCGAAAACACGCGCGCGACCCGTGAACGGCGCGAGGTGCCGACCACGAGCTGAGTGGCGTTGACGCCGCGTGAGAACTCAAGCAGCGCCGTGGGCACGTCATCACCGACAACGGTGTGGAAGGTCGCACCGACGTCGTCGGCGAGCTTGCGGTACTTCTGCAGTGAGTGCGGATCCGCCCCTGCGAGCCCATCGCCTCTGAGCACGTGCACGACGAGAAGGTCACCACCCGCGCGCGTCGCGATGCGGCGTGCGCGACGGATCAACGTCTCGCTTTCCGTGCCACCGGTGATGGCGACGACGACTCGTTCGCGCGTCTCCCACGTGTCCGTGATCTGCTGTTCCGCCCGATAGCGCAGCAACGCGACATCGACCTGGTCAGCGACCCACAACAGCGCCAGTTCGCGCAACGCGGTCAGGTTTCCGACGCGGAAGTAGTTGCCGAGGGCCGCGTCGATCTTGTTCGCCGGGTAGACGTCGCCGTGGGCGAGCCGGCGGCGCAGCGCCTCCGGCGTCAGATCGACGAGCTGGATCTGGTTCGCATTGCGCACGACCTCGTCCGGCACGGTTTCCTGCTGCGGAACGCCTGTTATGCGCTGAACGACGTCGTTGAGCGATTCCAGGTGCTGCACGTTGACCGTGGAGAGCACATCGATGCCCGCTTCGAGGAGCTCCTCGACGTCCTGCCACCGCTTCGCACCCCGGGAGCCGGGGACGTTCGTGTGCGCCAGTTCGTCGACGACGGCGACCTGCGGCGCGCGGGCCAGCACGGCGTCGACGTCCATCTCGGTGAGTTCGACGCCGCGGTGCACCGAACGCCTGCGCGGAACGATTTCCAGGCCTTCGACCAGTTCGGCGGTCCTCCTCCGGCCGTGGGTCTCCACAAAACCGATGACCACGTCGGTGCCGCGTTCCCGTCGGCGGTGCGCCTCACTGAGCATGGCGAACGTTTTCCCCACACCGGGAGCGGCGCCGAGGTGGATGCGGAGCTCGCCACGACGGGTTTTCGGACTCACCAACCCAGTCTGCCCCTGATCGCCCGTGGACCGTTCGGGGGTATGCGCTGCGCCACACGGCGAAACGAGTGCGCCTTCCCACAGTTCTGACACCGGATCTGTCTCGTTGAATCATGCTTCAACTCGGCGACCGTTCGAGTGAGCCGGGTTGCGCTTTTTACGCCGTTTACCAGCACATTCAAGTGTGTCGGACGCACGCGGTGACACCCCGCGTCACCACAACGGCCGAATGGGTTATCGGCAGTTGGCGGATAGCGCGCAGAGCGTGAATGAGGGAAAGTGCCAGGGTTCGTGTCCGAATTCGGACAATCACATGCGCGCGGAGAAACGATGCCCACCACCGTCACCAACCACGAGGCACTTCAACTCGTGGTGGCCGTGCACCGGCTGGTGCGAAGTCTGCGGCAGGCCGCTCCGGCCCGTCGTTTGCAACCCACCCAGTTATTGGTGCTGTCAGAACTGAGCGCCCACGGCCCGATGCGGATCGGCGAGATCGCGGTGCGCGCGCTGTGTTCGCAGCCGACCGCGACAACCGTCGTGACCAGCCTCGAGTCCACCGGCCTAGTGCGCAGGGAGCCCGACGCCGCCGACGGACGAGCGACGATAGTCGTGCTCACCGAAGTCGGCCGCGAGACGATCCTGTCGCTCGCTCACGGCGAAGCCGAACTATTGAGTGAAAGAATGTCCGAGCTTTCCCCAGAAGACAGAGAACACCTGCGCTCAGCCATGCCGGTATTGCGCCACCTGGCGGACCCGCAGGAGAACAAGTAGGAGCGGGACCCCCCGACGGGTCCCGCTCCTGGCTTTACTTGCTCGGTGACACAGAAGTAGGCGGTACCGAGCTCGAAGTCGTGCTTCCAGAACTGGCCGGTACCGAACTCGGCGTTGAAGAGGTCGATGACGGAGCGGTCACAGATGGTGTCACTGTGTAACAGACACCGTTTTCGTAGTCGACCTGAGGCCGCGGATAGCGGTTGGCGGGAATGACCGGCTCGGGACCGTTGCCAGGCATGTTGCAGCCGTTGTAGCTCCGCGGCGCGTTGATGGGGCTGCCGTCCTGGTCGTACAGCAAGACGTTCGTGAGCAACTTGCCGTTCTCGTCGTACGCGTAGATGTTCTCGTACGACTCGACGATGGGCGGCTGGTACGACGAGCGCGAGGCGTTGTACCCGAGCTGCCCCGCGGTCACGTCGATGACCTGGAACAACAACCCGACCGCCAACGCCGAAGCGGGCAGGCTGAACCACAGCCACCGCCGGTCGACCTTGGCCCGCGGCCCGGCGAACACCGACACCACGGCGATCGCGGCGATCGCGAGGAACCCGAGGATGTCGCGCCCCGCGAGCAACACGGCGCCGAGCCCGAGCAGACCCGCCCGCACCAACCACCACGCGGGCTGCAGCGACTTCAGGTACGTGATGGCACGCTCCGCCGGCGTGCCCTCCTCAGGAGTCAGCCACTTCTTGAGCCGGTGCGTCTCCGGCAGGTTCATGATCTCCTGCTGCACCGGACCCCGGTCGTGCACGAGTGCCAGGCTCAGCACGAGGATCACACCCGGCAGCAGCAACACCGCCGGCTCCCGCAACGCCGCCGCCCCGGCCAGCAACGTGACACCGGTGGCCACGACGAGTCCCCACGCGGCAGCCCGCGGACGCGACAGCCACGACTGCTTGGTCGTCACCGGCAGCCGTTCGGTCTTCGGCGGATAGCCAGCGGCCTGCCGCAGTTCCCGCGCGTACTGCTCCGGCGACCCGAGCCGCCGCTCGAGCGTCTCGTCCTCCCCGAGCTCCGTGGTCAGCTCGGCGACGTGCGCCTCGACGTCCTCCATGATCTCGGCGACCTCGTTGGCCGGCAGGTCGTCGAGGGCGGCACGCATCCCGGCCAGGTAGTGCTCGACACCGAGCGCTTGCGTGTTCATGCTGCGACCTCCTCGAGCAGGCCGTCCAACGTGCTGGCGAACGACCTCCACGTCTCCCTCGACTCAGCCAGGCGCGCCCGCCCGGTCTCGTTGATGCTGTAGTACTTGCGGTGCGGCCCTTCTTCACTGGGCACCACGTACGAGGTCAGCATCCCGGCGTTGTAGAGCCGCCGCAGCGTCCCGTACACCGACGCGTCGCCCACTTCGTCCAATCCCCCGGCGCGCAGTCTGCGCACCACGTCGTACCCGTACCCGTCGTCCTTGCGCAGTACCGCAAGGACGGCCAGGTCCAGTACCCCCTTGAGCAGCTGACTGGTGTCCATGGCCCCTCCGACCCAGGCCGGACCCCTCTTCCAGGGCCGAGCACTGTTACGCCGTGAACACTACTACGCATCGCGCAGTACTGTCCATCCCGTTGTTCCCTGCGGGAGACGTGCGCTCGGGAAGATCGAATTCAGCGGGTAAGAGCGGCTGGCGCGGACGTCGTGCAACGTCGACGAGCCGTTGCCGCAGGCATGCGAAAGGCGAACCGGAAGGCGTCCACTACCTCAAAACCCGCACACCGGGCCGGCGGAGATCCTCAAGCCCTCGGCCGGGGCTGACAACGAGGGCACGAGAACGAAGACCGGTTCATGAACGGCTCCCGGATCATCATCGCCCCGCACCGCTTGCAAGGCCGGTTCTCCTGCCCATAAGCGTTCAAGGACCGGTCGAAGTACCCGGACTGCCCGTTGATGTTGACGTACAAAGCGTCGAACGAGGTCCCGCCCTGCCCGAGCGCCTCACGCATCACGTCCGAAGCGTGGTCCAGCACCTCGGCGGCCTTGGCCCGGCTCAGCTTGTCCGTCATCCGGGTGCCGTGCAGACGGGCACGCCAGAGAGCCTCGTCGGCGTAGATGTTGCCGATCCCGGACACCAGGGTCTGGTCCAGCAAGGCGCGCTTGATCTCCGTGTGACGCAGACGCAACGCGCGCACGGCGGCATCACGGGAGAAGAGAGGATCCATCGGGTCGCGGGCGATGTGCGCGACCGAGTCGGGCACCAGAGTCCCGTCCACCTCGACCAGTTCCGCCAGGGCCAGGCCACCGAAGGTGCGCTGGTCCACGAAGCGGAGTTCGGGCCCGCCGTCCTCGAACGTGAAGCGGACGCGCAGGTGCTTCTCGTCGGGGGCCGACGAGGGTTGGACGAGCATTTGGCCGCTCATGCCCAGGTGCGCGAGCATGGCTGCTTTGTCGGCCAGTTCCACCCAGAGGTACTTGCCGCGGCGCTTGGCTGCCACCATCGGTTGCGAGGCCAAGCGCGCGCAGAAGTCTTCCGAGCCCAGGTCGTGCCGGCGGATGGCGCGTGGGTGCAGCACCTCTACCGAGGAGATGACCCGGCCGGCGACGTGGGCTTCGAGGCCGAGACGTACTACCTCGACCTCTGGGAGTTCGGGCACGTCAGGCTTCGGACTTGCCCTCGTCGACGGGCTGCGCCTCGATCACGGCAGCCTGGGGCTTGGTGGGCTTGAGCACCCACACGCCCGCGCGGCTCGTGTCCCTGACCAGCACAAGTCCCTGGATGCCTCCGCTGCGGGAGGTGTTCACCGGCCCGCGGACGGTGCGGGTGCGGCGGTTGGTGCGGTTCCTGGTCGCATACATCGCGTGTCTCAGTCTTCCTCGGATGGGAGGGTCCCTGGCGTCACCGAGGCGCCGTTCTGCCCGTTCGTGGCCTTGACCGACTCCTGCTCGGCCTTGACCCGTTCGTGCAGAACATGATAAGCCGCTTCAGCGGCTTTCTGCTCGGCTTCCTTCTTGGTGCGCCCATCACCCTTGCCGTAAGGCTGGCCACCGACGAGCACCGTGGCGGTGAACTCCTTGCGGTGGTCCGGCCCCTGGTCGTCCACGCGGTACTCCGGGACGCCGAGGCTGGCTTGAGCGGTGAGCTCCTGCAGGCTTGTCTTCCAGTCCAGTCCAGCACCCAAAAGCGGAGCTTTGGCCAAGAGCGGATCGAACAGCCGATGAACGAACGTTCGTGCGGTATCGATACCGAACTGCAGGTACACCGCACCGATGACGGCCTCGAGGCCGTCGGCGAGGATGCTCGCCTTGTCCCTGCCGCCGGTCAGCTCTTCGCCACGACCGAGCAGCAGGTGTGCACCGAGCCCGCCCTTGCCCAGGTCACGCGCTACGCCAGCCAGTGCGTGCATGTTCACCACGCTGGCACGGAGCTTCGCGAGTTGACCCTCGGGAAGATCAGGATGGGTGCGGTAGAGGTGGTCAGTGACGACCAGCCCCAGAACCGCGTCTCCCAGGAACTCGAGACGCTCGTTCGGCGGAAGCCCGCCGTTCTCGTACGCGTACGACCGGTGGGTGAGTGCGAGCACGAGCAGCTCGGCGTCCAAGTGGACGCCGAGCGCTTCGAGCAGATCCGCGCGGTCCGCTTTCGGTGCGCGCGGCGGCTTTCCCCCCACTACGACGGCGAGGAGATCAGGCCGGCTGAGCGACCTGGCGGCCAGCGTACTGACCACAGGCCGGGCAGGCGACGTGCTGCGGCTTCGGCTGACGGCAGGCCTTGTTCTGACACGCCACCAGGTGCACAGCAGACGTCTTCCACTGGGAACGGCGCGCACGGGTGTTCGAACGCGACATCTTCCGCTTCGGGACGGCCACGACTACTTCTCCTCCGAGTTGTCATCGCTGAACCGCTCTTGCAACGCGGCCCAACGAGGGTCAATCGTCTCATGCCCGTGGTCGGGCCCGAGCTCCGCCCACCTGCCACCACACTCGGAGCAAAGCCCCTCGCAGTCCGGCTCGCAGAGCGGCGCCTGCGGCAACGCGAGGACGATGGCGTCCCGCACCACAGGCTCGAGGTCGATCAGATCGTTCTCGATCCGGCTGACCTCGTCTTCCTCAGTGGTCTCGTCCGTGGCGCTGTCCGGATACGCGTAGAGCTCCGTGATCCGGACTTCAACCTCATCGGTGATGGGCTCGAGGCACCTCGAGCACTCACCTTCGACCTTGGCGAACGCCGTCCCCGACACGAGCACGCCCTCCACGACCGACTCGGTCAGGAGGTCGAGCTCCACCTCTCCGCCTTCTGGCACCGCGATCACGCCGAGGAGCCCCGTGCCTGCTGCGGGAACCGACCGGACGAAGGGTCGGCTGGACCCGGCACGACGGCCGAGATCCCTGGTGTCGAAGACCCAGGGACCGGATGCTGTGGGACGCGTGGACGCGTGACGATGCTCAGTCATGATCAGATTGGTTGCCGGCGGGGACCTACCACGTCCAGCCGGTCCAGGGTACGGGACGACGGCCCCGCGCGTGAAATCGCCAGGTGATCGCACCTGTCAGACGTAGCGCGAATCACACGTTCAGGCGCCGGAGAACCGGGCTGGTTCGTCAGGAGCCGTAGTCGAACGGCGCCGCCGCACCCGCGACGGCCGGTCCGCGCAGGTGCGAACGGCCCTTGCCGACCGACCTGAGGGTGTGCGCGAGGAGGTCCTCGAAGTCCGCGAGCTTGCCGTCGACGTACGCGTCGCACTCCGACCGCAGCCGGATGGACTCGTTCTGCGCGGCGTCGAGGATGCGCGCCGCCTCGGCGTGCGCGGCCCGGACGACCTCCTGCTCGTTGACGAGCCTCGCCTGCTCGGCGCGGCCGTCCTCGGTGGCGCGCTCGTAGTTCGCGCGACCCGCCTGGATCATCCGCTCGGCCTCGGCGTGCGACCGGCCCACCAGGTCGTCGTACTCCTGCCGGCCCGCGGCGACGGTCCGCTCCGCCTGGTCCTCGGCCTCGGCGATCATCCGCTCGGCACGGGCGCGCGCGTCGGACAGCATCGCCTCCGCCTCGGCCTGCGCCTCGGCGAGCATGCGGTCCGCATCCGCGCGGGCCTTGGACACGCCGGTCTCGGCCTCGTGCTTGGCCTTGCCGACGACCTCGTCGCGGTGGTCCAGCACGTCCTGCGCGTCGTCGAGCTCGGCTGGGATCGCGTCGCGCACGTCGTCGAGAAGTTCGAGCACGTCGCCGCGCGGCACGACGCAGCCCGAGGTCATCGGAACTCCGCGCGCTTCCTCGACGATCGTGACGAGCTCGTCGAGAGCCTCGAACACCCGGTACACGTCTCACTCCCTAACCCCTGTGACTCCCACCCACAAGTGTGCCCTGCCGATCTCCCGCGCTCCGGGAGATCGGCAGGGCGTGTCAGGATTTCCCCACATCCACCTGGGGGAACCGTGAAGATCACAATCAGGCGGGCCACCGCCGACGACGTTCACCCGATCGTGGCGATGCTGGCGGACGACCCGCTGGGCGCACGGCGGGAGAAGCCGGGCGACCCGGCCTACCTGGCGGCGTTCGAGGTCATCGACGCCGACCCGCACCAGTACCTGGCCGTCGCGGTCGACGGGTCCGGCGAGGTCGTGGGCACGCTGCAGCTCACGTTCACGTCCGGCCTCTCACGCCTGGGCATGACCCGCGCGACCGTCGAGGCCGTGCGGGTGCGCTCCGACCAGCGCGGCCACGGCCTGGGAGAACAGCTGGTGAAGTGGGCAGTCGACGAGGCCCGCGCACGCGGCTGCGGCCTCGTGCAGCTGACGACGGACGCGTCACGCGTGGACGCGCACCGCTTCTACGAGCGGCTCGGGTTCACCGCGTCGCACGTGGGGATGAAGCTGACCCTCTAGCGGGTCTCCTCGAGGCGCAGCTTGAGCCGCTGCTCGATGGACGCCGGGAGCAGCGTCGACACGTCGCCACCGTAGGTCGCGACCTCCTTGACCAGCGACGACGCCAGGTAGGAGTACTGCGGGCTGGCCTGCATGAACAGCGTGTCGACCCCGGTGAGCTGGTGGTTCATCTGCGCCATCTGCAGCTCGTAGTCGTAGTCGCTGACCGCGCGCAGGCCCTTCACGATGGCCTTGATGTTGTTCTCACGGCAGTAGTCGACCAACAGCCCATGCCACGAGTCCACGCGCACGTTGTCCCACTGAGCCGTGACCTCGCGCAGCATCTCCTGGCGCTCCTCAACGGAGAACAAGGTGCGCTTGTTCTTGTTGATCAGCACAGCGACGACGACCTCGTCGAACAGGTGCGCGGCTCGCCCGATGATGTCCAGGTGACCGTTGGTTACCGGGTCGTAGGAGCCGGGGTACACGGCACGTGTCATGGAGCGGACGTTAGCACCCGATCGGACGCCTCCAGGCGTGTCCGTGGTTCTCGTCACCCATCAGCACGCACCTGCCCCCAGTACACGGCAGTGTCTCCATAACGCTTGGCGCGCAAGGATTCCACCTCTTCAGGCCACGCTGGTTCGCTGCTTCGCGAAGCACGTTCCACGATCAAGACGGCGTCGGCCGTGAGTCTCGGCACGATCCCCTTCAGGACTTCGGCGAGCTCGTCGTCCCCCAGCGCGTAGGGCGGATCGGCGAAAACGACGTCGAACTGCTCCCCCTCGGTCGCCACGTACGCCTCAGCCGTCCGGTTGGCGATCACGACGTTCGCGAACCCGAGCTCCCTGGCGTTGCCTTTGAGCACGTCAGCGGCCCGCTTGTCCGACTCGACGAACGTCGCGTGACCCGCTCCCCTGCTCAACGCCTCGAAACCCAGCGCACCCGAGCCGGCGTAGAGGTCCAGCACGCGGGCACCGTCGAGGTCCATCAACGACTCCAGGGAGCTGAAGAGCGCCTCCCGAACCCGATCGGAGGTGGGGCGCGTGCCCTTGGGCGGGACCTTGAGCCTGCGACCTCCCGCGGTCCCGGCAACGATGCGTGTCACGGGTACATCGTCCCAGGCGGCGGCCACGCACCCACGCCCACCACCACGCCGGCGCGCGCCCCAACGGCGAGCCGTCCGAACGCCTTCCCGAGCAAGCGCTCCCGGCGGTGGGGTCCCATCAACCCGCTCGAAGCGCCGGCCCCTGGTCAGGTTGCCGGGGTTCTGGGGAGAGAGCCCTCAGGGGAACAACGCAACCGCAACCAGCCGCACGCAACGCAACCACCTACGGACCCCAGCGCCGCCACACCAGCGACCCCCACGAACGGAGCGCACACCCACGCCGACGCAGGCTCACGCAGGCGTCCCCCCACCCTCGGGACCCCTCGCAACACAACCTACCCAGCACCCCCGACAAGATCACCCGGCCGAGGTCCACCAGATCAGGCGAGCGACTGCCACCACCCGTCGACCTCCCCGGGGGAATCGACGTCGACCCGCTCCCCGGGCCGGGGCACCGCCAGCTTCATCCCCCGGGCCTTGACCTCCCGCCACACCCGGTCGATCGGTTCCCCCCAGGGGTGCAGCGCCAGGTTGAACGTCGCCCAGTGCACGGGGATCAACAAGCCACCGCCCAGGTCGTCGAACGCCCGGACGCCGTCCTCAGGGGTCATGTGGATGTCCGGCCAGGCGTCCCCGTAGGCCCCGACCTGCATCAGCACGGCGTCGAACGGCCCGTGCGCCGCCCCGATCGTCTTGTACCCGGCGAAGTACCCGGTGTCCCCGCTGTAGAACACGGACCGTTCCCCGCGCCGGATCACCCACGAGGCCCACAGCGTCACGTCGCGCTGCACCGAACGGCCCGAGAAGTGTTGTGCCGCAGTACAGGTGAGCGTGAACCCGTCCACTGAGTGCGACTCGTCCCAGTCGAGCTCGACCACGCGGGAAGCCGGAACGTCCCACCGGGCGAGGTGCGCACCCAACCCCAGCGGCACCACGAACACCGCGGACGTGGACGACGCGAGCTTCTGCACCGTGTCCATGTCGAGGTGGTCGTAGTGGTCGTGCGAAACAACGACGGCACTGATGGCGGGCAAGTCCGACAACTGGTGCGGAACAGGGTGCAACCGGCGAGGCCCGACGTGAGCGGAGGGCGACACCCGGTCGCTCCACACAGGATCGACCAGCACCGCGGCGCCGTCGATCTCGATCAGCGCGGAAGCGTGGCCGTACCAGGTGATGTGCAGGCCGTCGGTCACCGGCGCGGCGGGTCCGACCAGCGGCACGGCGACGGAGGGCTTGCGGTCCGCGCCGCCGAAGACGAAGTCGCGCAACGAGAAGGCGTCGCGGTCCGGGACCGAGCTGACCTCCTCGTCGTTGTGGAACTTGCCGTCGCGGTAGCGCGGTGAGCGCGACATGTGGACCGGGTCCGGCTTGCCACCGAGCTGCCGCGGCACGTCCTTCAGCGCGTACGCCACCCCTGCCAGGCCGAGCAGGCCGGCCAACGCCTTCTTCATGATGCGATTCCCTCTCCCTGACCCCGTGCTCGGTGCAACGCGCGGAACGGTCGTGGAGTTCCAGGCCTCGCGCGGCAAGAAGGGCCCGGTCTCGGGCAGAGACCGGGCCCTTCGGCGAGCAGGCCTACTCCAGGACGATCAGGAGGTCGCCGCCCTCGACCTGCTGGGCTCCGCGCAACGCCAGGCGCTGCACGACACCCGCCTTCGGGGCGGTGATCGCCGCCTCCATCTTCATGGCCTCGATCGTCGCGACGGTCTGACCGGCGTCCACGCGGTCGCCTTCGGCCACGGCGGCCGTCACCACGCCGGCGAACGGGGCCGCGACGTGGTTCGGGTTGCCGCGGTCGGCCTTCTCGGCGGCCGGGATGTCCGCTGCCACGGAGCGGTCGCGGACCTGGATCGGGCGCAGCTGGCCGTTCAGGGTCGCCATGACCGTGCGGATGCCCCGCGCGTCCGCCTCGGAGATCGCCTCCAGGCCGATCAGCAGCCGGACGCCCGGCTCCAGGTCGACGGAGTACTCCTCGCCGGGGCGCAGGCCGTAGAAGAAGTCCTTCGAACGCAGCACCGACGTGTCGCCGTAGGCCTCGCGGTGCGTGGTGAACTCCCTGGTCGGCGCCGGGAACAGCAGCCTGTTCAGGGTCGCCCTGCGGTCGTCGGCCAGGCCGGCCTCGTCCTCGGGCGAGAGCTCCTCGACCGGCTTCGGGGCGGCACGGCCCTCGAGCGCCTTGCTGCGGAACGGCTCCGGCCAGCCGCCGGGCGGGTCGCCCAGCTCGCCGTGCAGGAAGCCGATCACCGACGCCGGGATGTCGAACTTGCCGGGGTTCTCCTCGAACTCCTTGGGCTCGACGCCGGCACCGACGAGGTGCAGCGCGAGGTCGCCGACGACCTTCGACGACGGCGTCACCTTCACGAGGTGGCCGAGCATGCGGTCGGCGGCCGCGTACATCGACTCGATCTCCTCGAACTTCTCGCCGAGGCCGAGCGCGACGGCCTGGGTGCGCAGGTTCGAGAGCTGACCACCGGGGATCTCGTGGTGGTAGACGCGGCCGGTCGGGCCGGGGATGCCGGACTCGAACGGCGCGTAGATCTTGCGCACGGCCTCCCAGTAGGGCTCCAGGTCGCAGACGTTCTGCAGGTTCAGGCCCGTCGAGCGGTCGGTGTGGTCGGTCAGCGCCACGATCGACGACAGCGGCGGCTGCGACGTCGTGCCCGCCATCGACGCGGTCGCGCCGTCGATCGCGTCCACGCCCGCCTGGATCGCCGCGAGGTACGTCGCCAGCTGGCCGCCCGCCGTGTCGTGCGTGTGGAGGTGGACCGGGAGGTCGAACTCCTTGCGCAGCGCGGTGATCAGGCGCGACGCGGCCGGTGCCCGCAGCAGGCCCGCCATGTCCTTGACGCACAGCACGTGCGCGCCGGCGCCGACGATCTGCTCGGCCAGCTTGAGGTAGTAGTCCAGTGTGTACAGACGCTCGTCCGGGTCGGACAGGTCGCTCGTGTAGCAGAGCGCGACCTCGGCGACGGCCGTCCCGGTCTCGCGCACGGCCTCGATCGCCGGGCGCATCTGCTCGACGTCGTTCAGGGCGTCGAAGATCCGGAAGATGTCGATGCCGGTGTTCGTCGCCTCCTGCACGAACGCCTTCGTCACGGCCTCCGGGTACGGCGTGTAGCCGACCGTGTTGCGGCCGCGCAGCAGCATCTGCAGGTTGATGTTCGGCACGGCCTCGCGCAGCGCCGCGAGCCGCTCCCACGGGTCCTCCGCGAGGAACCGCAGCGCCACGTCGTAGGTCGCGCCGCCCCAGCACTCCAGCGACAGCAGCTCGGGCGTCATGCGCGACACGTGCGGCGCGACGGCGAGCAGGTCCTTGGTGCGCACGCGGGTCGCGAGCAGCGACTGGTGGGCGTCGCGGAACGTCGTGTCGGTGACGCCGACGGCCTTGCTCTCCCGCATCCACCGCGCGAAGCCCTCGGGACCGAGCTCCGCGAGCTTCTGCCTGGAGCCCGCGGCCGGTTCGGCGCCGAGGTCGATGACCGGCAGCTTCTCGCGAGGGTCGACCGCCGTCGGGCGGGTGCCGTTCGGGTGGTTGACCGTGACGTCCGCGAGGTAGGTCAGCAGGCGCGTGCCGCGGTCGGCCGAGTGGCGCGCCGTCAGCAGGTGCGGGCGCTTCTCGATGAACGACGTGGTGACGCGGCCCTCGTAGAAGTCCGGGTCGTCCAGCACGGCCTGGATGAACGGGATGTTCGTGGACACACCGCGGATGCGGAACTCCGCGATCGCACGGCGCGCACGGGCGACGGCGAGGCTGAAGGTGCGGCCTCGGCACGTGAGCTTCACGAGCATCGAGTCGAAGTGCGGGCTGATGGCCATGCCCGCGCCGGCCGTGCCGCCGTCGAGACGGATGCCGGAGCCGCCGGGCGAGCGGTAGGCGCTGATCGTGCCGGTGTCCGGGCGGAAGCCGTTGGCCGGGTCCTCGGTGGTGATGCGGCACTGCAGCGCCGCGCCGCGCAGCTGGACGGTGTCCTGGGACAGGCCCAGGTCCTCCAGCGTCTCGCCGGACGCGATGCGCATCTGCGACTGCACCAGGTCGACGTCGGTCACCTCTTCCGTGACCGTGTGTTCGACCTGGATGCGCGGGTTCATCTCGATGAAGACGTAGTTGCCGTGGGGGTCGAGCAGGAACTCCACGGTGCCCGCGTTGCGGTAGCCGATGTGCCTCGCGAACTTCACGGCGTCGTTGCAGATGCGGTCGCGCAGCTCGGGGGCGAGGTTCGGCGCGGGCGCGATCTCGATGACCTTCTGGTGGCGCCGCTGCACGGAGCAGTCGCGCTCGAAGAGGTGGATCACGTTGCCCTGGCCGTCGGCGAGGATCTGCACCTCGATGTGGCGCGGCTCGACCACGGCCTGCTCGAGGAACACCGTCGGGTCGCCGAACGCCGACTCGGCCTCGCGCGACGCCGCCTCCAGCGCCTCGCGCAGCGCGGCCGGGTCGTCGACCTTGCGCATGCCGCGGCCACCGCCACCGGCGACGGCCTTCACGAAGACCGGGAAGCGCATGGATCCCGACGCCGCGAGCAGCTCGTCGATGTTCGACGACGGCGCGCTCGACTCCAGCACCGGCAGCCCGGCCTCGCGGGCGGCGGCGATGGCGCGCGCCTTGTTGCCCGTCAGCTCCAGCACCTCGGCCACGGGGCCGATGAAGGTGAGACCTGCCTCACGGCACGCCATCGCGAGCTCGGGGTTCTCCGACAGGAAGCCGTAGCCCGGGTAGATCGCGTCGGCGCCGGCCTTGCGGGCGGCCTTGATGATCTCTTCCACGGACAGGTAGGCGCGGACGGGATGCCCGGGCTCACCGATCTCGTAGGACTCGTCCGCCTTCAACCGGTGCAGCGAGTTGCGGTCCTCGTGGGGGAAGACGGCAACCGTTCCCGCGCCCAGTTCGTAGGCGGCTCGGAACGCGCGAATCGCGATCTCGCCGCGGTTGGCGACAAGAACCTTGCGGAACATCCGTGCCCTCCCGGTGGTGCTCGGCGGTCATCAGTCGAGGCACGTTACCGTGCGACTCTTGCCTGTTGGGAGGACTGTCCCACGTGATGGGTGTCATCCTGATCGGTCTTGCTCCCGTGGATTCTCGCGTGGTGAGAGCGATGTGGACACCCGCCACCCGGTCAGACTCCACCCGGTAGTGGGATTAACCAGATCGAGTGACGATCTTGGGAAGCATCTCGGTAGGGTGAGCCATATGGCCGGGGCTGATGGAGCCGGGCAGCCTACTGCCCGCACACCGCATTTCGACGTTGTCCTCCGTGGTTACAACCAGCGACAGGTGAACGAACGGGTCACCCGCTTGGAGTTCGACCTCAAGAACTCGAACCGCTCCCGAGACGCTGCCGCCGCGCAGGTGGCGGAGCTCACCAAACTCCTGAACTCGATGCGCACGGACCTGGACAAGACCAAGATCCAGCTCCAGAACCTCGCCAACAGCCCCGTCAGCGCGTCGAACGTCACCGAGCGCGTCCGCGTGATGATGAGCCTGGCCGAGGAAGAGATCGCGGACATCCGCCAGGACGCCCTCGACAAGGCCGCCGCGACGCGCGGTGAGGCCGAGAGGTGGGCGGCGGAGCAGCGCGAGGCCCACCAGCGCCTGCTCGCCGAGACCGAGGCGCGCCGCAAGCAGCTCGAGGTCAACTACCAGCAGCGCCACGCCGAGCTCGACCAGCAGGTCGCCGGCCGCCGGTCCGAGCTCGAGGCCGAGTTCGAGGCGATGCGCGCGAAGCTCGCCACCGAGCACGAGACCCTGGTCTCCGAGGTGCGCGCGAACGGCGAGCGCGTCGCCGCCGAGTTCGAGCAGAAGTCGGCCGACCTGGACGCCCGCCGCGTCGAGCTGGACGCCAAGTACAAGGCGTACCACGACGAGCTGGACAAGGAGTACGACGGCCTCAAGGCGAAGCTGACCGCCGAGCACCAGAAGGTGCTGACCGACGCGCGCGCCGAGGCCGAGCGGATCACCACCGAGGCCGAGGTCAAGCGGACCGAGACGCTGCAGGCGCTCGCCGACGAGCTCGCGGCCCAGCGGGCGGAGGCCGAGAAGGCCGTGTCCGAGCTCGAGGCCGAGTCGCTCGCCCGTGCCGAGAAGACCACCGCCGACGCCACCGCGCAGGCGACCACCCTGGTCACCGCGGCCGAGGAGAAGGCGGCGACGACCCTGCGCGAGGCGGAGGACAAGGCCACGGCCACCGTCGAGGAGGCCACGCGCAAGGCCGAGACCACGGTCCGCGAGGCCGACGAGAAGGCCGCATCCCTCGTCCGCGACGCCGAGGCCAAGACGTCCGCTCTCGTGCGCGACGCCGAGGAGCGGTCCGCCGCTGCTGTCGCCGAAGCGGACCAGCGCGCCGCGGCCGCGGCCGCGAAGGAGTCGTCGCTGAGGGCGGCGCACGACAACCTCGCCACGCAGTTCCACGCCGCGCAGGCCGCGGTGGAGGCGGCGATGTCGGTGCTCAAGCCACTGGAGGACGGTTCGGCCGACGCCGATGAGGCGGAGTCCGCTCCGGCCTCGGGCAAGGCCGTGAGCACGGGCAGGACCGGGGACTCGGGCAAGGCCGGGGCTCCGGGTGCGCCTGCGGGGCCGGGCAAGACCGGGGACTCCGGCAAGACCGGGGCTCCGGGTGCGCCCGCAGGGCCGGGCAAGGCCGTGGACGCGGCCGAGCAGAAGACCGAGCAGCTGCCGAAGCCGCGCCGCAAGGACTGACGACCGACCCGGGAACGGCGGCACGCTGATCGCAGCGGCCGCCGTTCTTCGCGTGGTCAGCCGCCGGGCGGGACGGGATGGCCGGCTCCGCGGAGTGGTGGCGCAGGTCCGAGGCCGACAGGGGCCGAGCGCGGTCCAGGCTCGCTGCCCGGGCACCAGCGCTCCCGCGACCGGCACGACCAGCGCGGCCTCGACCCGGCCGCGTCCCTCGCGACTTCTCCCGTGGCTAGGCCTTCTCCAGGAAGCCCGCGCTCTCCTCCGTCAGCAGCGTCGCCACCATGCGCGCCAGCCCGGGGTGCTCCTCCAGGTCCGGATCGGCGTCCACGACCTGCTGGGCCGCCGTGCGGGCATCGGCGATGACGTCCTCGTCGCGCAGCAGCGACAGCATCTTGAGGCCCGAACGGCGGCCTGACTGGGCGGCGCCGAGGATGTCGCCCTCCCGGCGCAGCTCCAGGTCCAGCTGGGCCAGTTCGAAGCCGTCCAGGGTGGACTCGACGGCGCGCAGGCGTTCCATGGTGGCCGTCATCTCGGGCATCTCCGTCACCAGGAGGCAGAGGCCCGGCGCGCTGCCGCGGCCCACCCGGCCGCGGAGCTGGTGGAGCTGCGAGACGCCGAAGCGATCGGCGTCCATGATGGCCATGACGGTGGCGTTCGGGACGTTGACGCCCACCTCGATGACGGTGGTGGCCACGAGCACGTGCACCTCGTTGGCCGCGAAGGCGCGCATCACGGCGTCCTTCTCGTCCGGGGGCATGCGGCCGTGCAGGATCTCGATGCGCAGGCCGCGCAACGGACCCTGGGCGAGCATCGTCGCCACGTCGATCACGGACAGGGCCGGGCGCTTGTCCTCGTCGTCGGTCTTCGCCGGCTCCTCGTCACCGATGCGCGGGCACACGAAGTACGCCTGGTGGCCCGCCGCCACCTCCTCGCGCACGCGGGCGAAGGCGCGGTCGAGCCACGTGGGCTTCTCGCGGACCGGCACCACCGACGTCTTGATCGGTGAGCGGCCACCGGGCAGCTCGCGCAGGGCGGAGACCTCGAGGTCGCCGTAGACGGTCATGGCCACCGTGCGCGGGATCGGTGTCGCCGTCATCACGAGCACGTGCGGGTTCTCCCGCTCGCCGCGTGCCGACAGGGCCGCCCGCTGCTCCACGCCGAAGCGGTGCTGCTCGTCGACGACGACCAGGCCCAGGGAGTGGAACTCCACCTTCTCCTGGATGATCGCGTGCGTGCCGACGACGATGCCGGCCTCGCCTGTCACGATGTCGAGCAACGCCTGGCGCCGCTGGGCCGTGTTCATCGAGCCCGTCAGCAGCGTCACGCGGGTCGCGTCCTCCGCGCCGCCGAGCTGACCGGCCCGGGCCAGGTCGCCGAGCATCTCCGACAGCGAGCGGGCGTGTTGTGCCGCGAGGACTTCCGTGGGGGCGAGCATCGCCGCCTGACGGCCCGCGTCGACGGCCTGCAACATAGCTCGCAACGCGACCATCGTCTTGCCCGAACCCACCTCGCCCTGCAGCAGGCGGTTCATCGGCACCACGGACTCGAGGTCGGTGGAGATCTGCTCCCCCACCTCCACCTGGCCGGCCGTGAGCGTGAACGGCAGCCGCGCGTCGAACGCGTCCAGGATGCCGCCGGACCGGCGCGCGCACGACGGGGCGGGGCGGGCGGTGGAGGCCTTGCGGCGCTGGGCGAGGGCCAGCTGCACGGCCAGCGCCTCGTCCCACTTCAGGCGTTGCTGCGCCACGGCGATCTGCGCCCAGCTGTCGGGGCGGTGGATCGCCCGCAGCGCCTCCTCCAGGCCGATCAGGCCCTGCTCGGAGCGGAAGTCGGCGGGCAGAGGGTCCTCGCCTGGGCCGTCCCAGACCTCCAGCAGCTGCTTGACGCAGTTCGCGATGTTCCACGTGTTGATGTGCTGCGACGCCGGGTAGACCGGCAGGAACGCCTGCAGGAACGACGACCCGTCCTGCTCCGCGGTGAGGACCTCGAACGCCGGGTGCACGAGCTGCAGGTTCTGGCGGTAGCGGCCCACCTTGCCCGCGAACAGCGCGCGCGTGCCCGGCAGCAGCTGCTGCTCGGCCACGAACGCCGGCTTGCCGAAGAACACCAGGTGCAGCTCGGACGTGCCGTCGGTGATCACGGCCTCGGTCATCTGGCCGCGGCGCGCCTTCATCTGGCGCTTCTGGCACTTGCGCACCTCGGCCTGCACCGTCACGTGCTCGTCGATCTCCAGCGAGCGGATGTCCGTCAGCTTCCCGCGCTCGTCGTAGCGGCGCGGGTAGTGGCGCAGCAGGTCACCGACCGTCGTGAGGCCGAGGCCGGTCTCCAGTGCGTCGGCGGTCTTCTTGCCGAGCAACGGCTGCAGCTTGTCGTCGAAGGAGATCATCGCGTCCCATTCAACTACTCGACACCGACAAAAATGAG
The DNA here is from genome assembly GCF_900104175.1 of Lentzea jiangxiensis. Lineage (GTDB taxonomy): Bacteria > Actinomycetota > Actinomycetes > Mycobacteriales > Pseudonocardiaceae > Lentzea > Lentzea jiangxiensis. The sequence goes on along the minus strand of NZ_FNIX01000001.1, from coordinate 1,001,934 downwards.
CGCGTCCGGCTGCCCGCCCGGGTACGCCGTCACCTCGACCTCCGGATGGGTGACCCGCAGGTGGTCCTCGAGCACGTCGACGAGGCCGTCGGGGGCCTCGGCGCCCAGGAGCAGCGTCACCAGCTCACCCCCGCCCGCCAGCATGCGGTCGACCAGGCGGCAGGCCAGGTCCGTCACCGAGTCCGGTGCCGCGGGACCGGGCTCGATCAGCACGACCTCGCCGTCCAGCATGCCCAGCAGGTCGCCGGGCTGGCAGCGGCCGACCCACGTCAGGGCCTCGTCGGCGGCGACCGAGAGCTCACCGCGGCGGGTGGCGGCAGCGGCCTCGGCCATCGCGACGACGTCGTCACCGGCGCGGCGAGAAGAGTCGTGGACCGCCAACGCCGCGAGGGCCTGCACGGGCGAGAGCGTCGGCACCACCACCACGTCCTGCCCCGCGGCTTGTGCGTACGCCACGGCTTCGTCCAGCTCCTCACGGATGTCCGGGTCACCGGGCAGCACCGCGACGTGACGCGCGCGCGTCGACACTATTGCCGACAACAGGTCCGTGGGCGTCGCCGAAGTCGTGGAGAGGTCGAACACCGTGGCGCCCTCAGCCCGGAACAGGTCTACCGCACCGCTCACGACGACCACGATCGCCCGGTCGCGGACGAACCGGGAGGCCTGCGCCGCGATCTGGTCCGCGAACCGCGCCACCGTGATGCGGTGCGGGCGCCCGGCGCGCACACCCGACTCGACGGCGGCGCCGATGTCGTTGCAGTGCACGTGGACGGTCCACAGCGAAGCGCCGTCCCCCACGACCGACACGCAGTCGCCCAGTTCGTTCAAGGTGGCGCGCAGCTCGGCCACGCGCTCTTCCGAGGTCTCGTCGACCAGGTACATGACCTCGTACTCGAACTCCGCCGACCCGGCCTCGCGCGCGGTCGTCAGCGACTCGGGCGTGCGGGGCAGCAGAGGAGCGTCCACCGGCGTTTCCACGCTCTGGCCGGTGATCACCGCGGCCAGTGTGTCCAACAACACAACGAGCCCCCGGCCGCCCGCGTCGACCACCCCCGCCTTGGCCAGCACGGCGAGCTGACGGGGCGTATCGGCCAGTGCGACGGCACTCGCGCGTGACGCCGCCATCACCACGTCGTCGAGCTCGTCGGACGTGCAGTCACGGGCGGCCTCGGAGGCGGCGTGCAGCACGGACAGCACCGTGCCGGGAACGGGCTTCGAGACGGCGGCGGTGGCCAGCTCGTCGGCCCTGTGCAGGCCCCTGCGCAGCGCGGACCCCGTGACCAGGGAGACCTCCTGCACGGTCTCCGCGAGGCCCCTGAGCACCTGCGACAGGATCACGCCCGAGTTCCCGCGCGCCCCGGCCAGCGCGCCGCGGGCGAGGGCGGACAGCGCGTCCCCCACCGTCGACATGGGCGTGCGCAGCAGCGCGTCGAGCGCCGACTGCATCGTGTGCAGCAGGTTCGTCCCCGTGTCACCGTCCGGGACGGGGAAGACGTTAATCTGGTCGATCGACTCCCGGTTGGCGTCCAACGACCGCACGCAGGCGTCTGCCCATCTGCGCACCGCGACCGCATCCATGACCTGCATGGCGGCGAGAGTATCCACCCGGTTTGGTCGCAGGTGAGGCCACCGGCTACCCTCATCGAGTTGCCGTGCCCGGTTGAGGCTTGTGCACGCTTGCGCGCCCACCGGGACGCATGACTTACCGCTTGAGGAACCTGAAGGAGTGGCTGACGTGGCTGCCGTGTGCGACGTCTGTGGCAAGGGGCCGGGCTTCGGCCATTCGGTTTCGCACTCCCAGCGGAAGACGAACCGCCGCTGGAACCCGAACATCCAGTCTGTGCGCGCGAAGGTCTCGGCCTCGCAGCGCCAGCGGATCAACGTGTGCACGTCCTGCCTGAAGGCCGGCAAGGTCGTGCGCGGCTGATCACCGCCACAGATCACCAGTTCGGAGAGAGCCCGGCTTCGGCCGGGCTCTTTTCGCGTTCCAAGGCACGGCGCACGAACACCAGGCAGGCGACGCCGCTGAGCAACGCCCCGGTGCCGCCGAGCGCGAACACCGTCCGGGGCTCCACGACCAGCAGCAGCCCGCCCGCGGCGGCCGTGCCGAGCAGGTTCGCCCCGATCACCACCGACCCGACCGCGGCGAACGCACGCCCGCGCATCTCCTCGGGCGTGCGCATCCGCACGACGGCGTTCAGGGCCACGTTGTGGACGCCGTTCGACACGCCACCGACCACCCAGCCCGTCCCCGCCGCGACGACGAACGGGAAGGACGCGGGGATCAGCACGCCGACGCCCGTGGTGACGGCGGCGACGGCGATCGCGTGCGCCACCCCGGAGATCGTCTCCAGCCGTGCGGCGAGCCTGTTGCCGACCAGGATCCCGGTCATCCAGCACGCCTGCATCGCGCCGAGCACGAACTCGTCGCCGTGCAGCACGTACCGGACGAACGCGGGATCGGCCACGTTGACGACCACGACCGTGCCGACGCAGAAGGCCAGTCCGATGACCGACGCGAACAGCACCGGGTCCCGCCGCACGTGCCGGATCCCCGTGAGCGCGCTGGGACGCGCCTCGTGCGTGCCGGAAGGCCGTCGTTCCGTGCGCACGAACGCCAGCAGCGCCGCGTAGGCGACGAACGTGCCGCTGTCGATGAGCAACGCGGCGGGATGGCCGAAGAACCCGGCGAGCAACGCACCACCGGTGACGCCCGCCATGCTGCCGAGGCTGCGTCCGGTGCCGAGCCACGCGTAGCCGCGCGTCGCTTCTTCCTCGCCGGCGATGTGCGGCACGAGAGCGGAGACGCAGGGCTGGGCGACCGCCCGGCCGCAGCCGGAGAGGAGCACCAGCGCCACGACGAAGACGGGTTGCCCCATCAACGGCGCGATGGCCGCGATCGCGACGCCCTGGAACAGCAGGGCGACGATCAGCAGGCGGCGGTTGGGAAGCCGGTCGACGAGGACACCGGCGAGGGGTGCGCCGAGCACGAGCGGCAGCAGCTCGGCGATCAGGATCGCGGCGACGAGCAACGAGCTGATCGGCGTCGCCCAGAAGAGCAGGACGAGCAACGACAACGCGTTGCCGAACTCGCTGACGGCCGCACCGGCGGCCGTCAGCGTCAGATCACGTCTTGCCGGGGCACTTACGGGAGCTTCCAGTCGATCGGCTCGGCGCCCTGCTTCTCCAGCAGCTCGTTGGCACGGCTGAACGGCTTCGACCCGAAGAACCCGGAGTGCGCGGACAGCGGCGACGGGTGCGCGGATTCGATGGCGGGCAACGGCTCCAGCAACGGGCGCAGGTTGCGCGCGTTGCGGCCCCACAGGATCGAGACCAGAGGTGCCCCGCGGGCCGCGAGCGCCTTGATGGCCTGCTCGGTCACGGCCTCCCAGCCCTTGCCCTGGTGGGAGTTCGCCTTGCCGGGCTGCACGGTCAGCGCCCTGTTGAGCAGCAGCACACCGCGCTCGGACCACGGAGTGAGGTCGCCGTTGGACGGGATCGGGTACCCCAGGTCCTCGGCGTACTCCTTGTAGATGTTGATGAGCGACTTCGGGATGGGACGGACGTCCGGCGCGACCGAGAACGACAGGCCGACCGCGTGGCCGGGCGTCGGGTACGGGTCCTGGCCGACGATCAGCACCTTCACCTGGTGGAACGGTTGCTGGAACGCGCGCAGCACGTTCTCGCCCGCCGGTAGGTAGGTGCGGCCGGCGGAAACCTCCGCGCGCAGGAACTCACCCATGGCGGCGATCTGGTCAGCGACGGGGGCGAGAGCTTCAGCCCAGCCGGCTTCGACAACTTCGTTGAGGGGACGAGCCACGGCTGTGAACCCTATCTCACTCAATCGAGCCGACGGAGCTTCTCCCGGTACAGGGCGATGTTCTGGACGTACTTCTCCACGATGAACTCCCAGGCCCGTTCCGGCACGACGTGTCCGGCGCGTTCGCGGGCCGGAACGCCCAGCACCATCGTGCGTTCGCGGACGTGGCCGTCGAACGACACCACCGCGCCGGCGCCGACGATCGCACCCTTTTCCACGATGGAACCGTTGAGCACCACCGAACCCGACGCGATCAGGCAGTCGTCCGAGACGGTCGCGCCCTCGATGTGGACGTTGTGGCCGATGACGCACGACGACCCGATGTGCACCGGGTGGACCTCGGTGCAGTGGATGACCGTGCCGTCCTGGATCGACGTGCGCTCGTCCACGACGATGCGCCCGTAGTCACCGCGCAGCACGGCCTGCGGCCACACCGACGAGAAAGCACCGATGCGCACGTCGCCGATCACCGTCGCGTCCGGGTGGACGTACGCGTCCGGGTGGATCTGCGGCGTGTAGTCCCCCAGCGCGTAGATGGCCATGAGCTTGAACCTACAACGACTTCCCGTAGCAGCGGCTCTCCGGGTGGTCCCGGTAGACGCCGAAGTTCTCGATACGCTCGTAGCCGGTGGCGAGGTACAGGCCGATCGCCTCGGGCTGGCGCAGACCGGTCTCCAGCACCATCCGCCGGTGGCCGGCCTCGCGCGCGGTGTCCTCCAGGTCGGTGAGGACGAGCCGGGAGAGCCCTCGGCCGCGCAGCGCGTCGGCGACGTACATGCGCTTGATCTCGGCGGCGCCCTCGAGCTCCTGGTGCGCGCGCCAGCCGCCGCACGCGACGGGCGTGCCGTCGAGGTAGCCGACCACGAAGTAGCCGAGCGGCGCGGCGAACTGCGCCGGGTCCACGGGGGTGGCGTCCTCGTCGCCGTAGCGCTCGACGAAGACCTGCTGGAGGTCGGCGATCAGCTTGACCGAATCTGGATGATCATACGCGCGCGTGCATAGTTCCACATCGACCAGTTTACGCCCGCCAGTGCTCCCAGCCGGGAGGTTTCTCGTAAACCCTGCCGTCGACCGTGACCCCTTCGCCCGCGCGGACCGTGCCGATCGTCGTCCACCCGGGCGGAACCGACCTGGGGCCGGGGAACGTCGCCGCGAGGGCGTGGTCTTCGCCTCCCGTCAGCGCCCAGTGCCGTGCGTCACCGCCGAGCGCCGAGGCGACGTCGAGCAGGCGCGGGTGCAGCGGCAGCAGGTCGGTGCGGACGTCGATCGCCACGCCGGAGGAGTCCGCGATGTGGCCGAGGTCCTGCAGCAGCCCGTCCGAGATGTCGATCATCGACGTGGCTCCCGCCTCCGCGGCCCTGGGGCCCTCCTCGTACGGCGGCTCCGGGCTGCGCTGGGCGTTGACGATGCCGACCGGCGAACGGAACCCGCGGCCGAGCACCGCGAGTCCGGCGGCTGCCCAGCCGAGCCTCCCGGTGACCGCGACGACGTCCCCGACGAGCGCTCCGGACCTCGTGACCGGCTCGAGCCCGTTCATGTCGCCCATGGCGGTGATGGAGATCACCAGCGTGGCGGAGCTGACCATGTCGCCGCCCACGATGCCCGCGCCGGCCTTCGCCGCTTCCTCCCACAGGCCCGCCATGATCCCCTCGACGACCGACGCCGGGGTGTCCGCGGGACACGCGAAACCGACGAGCAGGGCCGAGGGCAGGGCGCCCATCGCGACGACGTCGGCGAGGTTCACCGCGGCCGCTTTCCGGCCCACCTGCTCGGGTGTGGACCAGTCCAGTCTGAAGTGGACACCCTCGACGAGCAGGTCCTTGGAGGCGACGACCCGTCCGTCCGGCACGGCGACGACGGCCGCGTCGTCACCCGGCCCGAGGATGGTCGTCTCCGGCTGCGCGCGACCGGTCGTCACCCGGTGGATGAGGTGGAACTCACCCACGTCGGCGACCGTTTCCGCGTCGCGCGGCGGCTCCGGACGCAAAGTTGCCTCCCAATCTGAGCATTCGGAACCCCAACTGGGGTACGTTGCGTGACACGTTCCTACCCCGACCCAACCTGTCGCGACGAAGGGGCACGCCGTGGTGCATGCATACATCCTCATCCAGACCGAGGTCGGCAAGGCCGCCGCAGTCGCCTCCGAGATTTCCGGGATCACCGGGGTAGCCACCGCAGAGGACGTCACCGGTCCGTACGACGTCATCGTGCGCGCCGAGGCGGAGACCGTCGACCAGCTCGGCCAGCTCGTGGTCGCGCGCATCCAGAACGTCGAGGGCATCACCCGCACACTGACCTGCCCGGTGGTCCATCTCTAGCTCGTGCTGTCATAGCCGGGTGACTCAGCAGGAAACCACGTCGGCGCTGTCCCGGCCGCTGCTCGCGGCGGTCGGGCTCGCCGTGCTGCTCGCCACCGGTGTCGCCGGGCTCGGTCTGTGGCTGGGCACGGGAAACCAGTCCGAGGACGTCCCCGGTCGCACGGGTCCGCTCGCGCTGGTGTCGATCGACGCACCGTCGGCCGGCTCACCGGAATGCGCTTCCCTGGTCGAGAAGCTGCCGCTCGGACTGCCGTCCGGGACGGACATGCTGTCGCGCCGGGAGATCGCCGCGCCCGCGCCGCCCGCCACGGTCGCGTGGGGTGACGCCAAACACGATCCGGTGGTTCTGCGCTGCGGGTTGCCGCGGCCGTCCGAGCTGACGCCGACGTCGCAGCTGCGGCTGATCTCCGACGTCCAGTGGTTGCAGCTGCCCGGTTCGGGCAGCTCGACGTGGGTGGTCGTGGACCGCGGCGTGTACGTGGCGCTGACGGTGCCCGACGACGCGGGCACCGGACCGTTGCAGGACATCTCCACGACGGTGCGCGACCTCCTGCCGAAGCAGCCGGTCAAGACCTCCTAGCGCAGACCGCTGCCGCGCGCGATCGCCGTCTCCACCAGCGTGGTGAGCAGCGTCGGGAAGTCGATGCCGGTCGCGTCCCACGCCTTGGGGTACATGGAGATCGGCGTGAAGCCGGGCATGGTGTTGAGCTCGTTGACGATGAGCTCGTTCTGCTCGGTCAGGAAGAAGTCCACCCTCGCCAGCCCCTGGCAGTCGAGCGCCTTGAACGCGGTCACGGCGAGCTCGCGCACCCGTGCGGTGGTCTCGTCGTCGAGCTTCGCCGGGATGTCGGCCTCGTAGGAGTCGTTGACGTACTTGGCCTCGAAGTCGTACCAGTCGGCGCCCGCACCGACCGGGCGCAGCTCGGCGGGCAGCGAGGCCTCGACCCGGCCGTCCGGGAACTCCAGCACGGCGAGCTCGATCTCGCGCGGGTTCGCGACGGCGGCCTCGACGATGACCTTGGGATCGTGCTGACGGGCCTCGAAGATCGCGGCGTCGAGGTCGGCCCAGTCGTTCACCTTGGAGATGCCGACGGACGAGCCCGCGCGCGACGGCTTCACGAACACCGGCAGCCCGAGGTGCTCGCGCTCGTCCAGCGTCAGCGTGGTGGCGGAGCGGTCCAGCGCGACGAACCTGCCGACGTCGAGGCCCTCGGCCTGGAGGATCTTCTTGGCGAAGACCTTGTCCATGGCGGCGGCGCTCGCGAACACGCCGGGCCCGACGTACGGGACGCCACCCAGCTCGAGCAGGCCCTGGATCGTGCCGTCCTCACCCCACGCGCCGTGCAGCAGCGGGAAGACGACGTCGACGTCCTTCAACGCCTGGCCGGGTTCGACCGGGGTGATGTCGGACCTGCCGCGCAGCGTCGGGAGGTTGCCCGTGCCGGCCTCCAGCGCGTTCGGGTCCGTGCCGAGCGCCCACTGCCCCTGCGGTGTGATGCCGACGGGGACCACCTCGAAGCGGTCCGGGTCCAGGTAGGGCAGGACGCTCTTGGCGGACTGGCAGGAGACCTCGTGCTCGGAGCTGCGGCCGCCGAACACCACGGCCACCCTCGTCTTGCGCTGCGTCATGCCGGGGACCCTACCCGTTTGGGCGATTGTGCCCACCTGCAAGTTAACCTCGCGGCCGTGCTGGAGATCACCGCGCTGGACCTCGGGGACACCGCCGCGCTCGACGCTTACGCCGACGTGCGGATCGCGGCCCAGGCCGTCGACCGGCCGGACGAACCGGCACCGGCCAGGGAGCGGATCATCGCCTCGCTGCGGGAGGCGAACCCGGACTTCAGCGAGGTGCTCCGGTTCGTCGCCCGTCGTGACGGCGAGGGTGTGGGCAGCGCGACCATCGGACTGCTCGGCGGCGTGAACGCCCGGCTGGCGGTCGGTCCGGTCACCGTGCACCCGCGGCACCGGCGGCGGGGTGTCGGCACCGCGCTGCTGGAGGCGGTGCTGCCGCGACTGCGCGCCCATGGCCGGGACGTGCTGGCGAGCTGGGGGTCACCAAGGGCAGCGCGGGCGAGCACTGGGCCGTCGCGCGCGGGTTCCGCGTGGCCGCGTCGAGGGTGCTGCAGACGTTGACGATCTCCGAGGCGGCCGTCGGCGGGATCGCGCCGCCTCCCGGCTACCGCGTGGAGCAGTGGACCGGCGAGACGCCGGAGCACCTGCTGGCGTCCGTCGCGGCCACCCGGCAGTCGATCGACGACGCGCCGGCCACGCGGAGCGCCGTCCGGGCACCGGAGTGGACGCCCGAGGTGGTGCGCGCCGAGGAGGCCGAGGCACGGGCGGGCGGTGTCGAGCAGCGCGTCGCCGTCGCGGTCGAGGAGGCCACCGGACTCGTCGTGGCGCTGACCGACGTCCCGCTGCACCCCGGCGACTTGACGCGGACGCATTGGGGCACCACGGTCGTCATGCCCGCCCACCGCGGCCACGGGCTGGGCCGCATGGTCAAGGCACACCTGCTGCGGGGCCTGACCGCGGACCGGCCGGAGCTCGAGCACGTCGGCACCGGGACCGATTCGGCCAACTCCGCGATGATCCGGGTGAACGAGCGGCTGGGCTTCGTCACGACCCGCGAGGTGGTCGTGGTCAGCCGCTCGCTGTGATCAGTTCGATCAGCACCGGCAGTGCGCTGACCAGCTGTTCCCGTGAGCAGGCGCTGTAGCCGATCGCGAGCCCGTGCCACCTCGCGCGATTGACGAAGTGCCTCCCGAGCCCGTCGACGCGCAGCCCGCGTTCCAGCGCCGCCCGCATGACCTCGCGCTCCTGCTCGGCACCGGGCAGCGGCACCACGACGTGCGCTCCGGCGTCGTCGCCCAGCACCTCGATCCCCGCTTCGGCGAACGTGCCGACGATCAGCGCGCGGCGCTCGGACAGCTCGCGGCGCAGCTTGCGCAGGTGCCGACCGAGGTCACCGGTTCGCGCGAGCTCGACGACGACCCGTTGCCCCGCCGCGGCCGGGCTGGTGCCGGTGAGGTCGCGGTGCTCGAGGACGGCCGTGGCGATGTGCTCGGGTGCCACCATCCAGCCCGCGCCGAGGGTGGGCGTGAGGATCTTGCTGGTGGTGCCGAGGTGGACCACGACGTCCGGGGCGAGCGCGGCCAGCGACGGCAGCGGGGCCACGTCGTACCGGAGCTCGCCGTCGTAGTCGTCCTCGATGACGAGCCAGCCGTCCCGCCGCGCCCGTTCGACGAGCGCCACCCGGCGCCCCGCCGACATGCGCCCGCCGAGCGGGTACTGGTGGGCGGGCGAGCAGTAGACGGCCTTCACGCCCGCGGGGACGGCGTCGGGCAGGAGGCCTTCCGCGTCGACGACCGCCTGCACGACCTCGAGCCCGTTCGCCTTGAAGACGCCCACCGCCCGCTGGTAGCCGGGTTCCTCGACGGCGACGGCGTCTCCGCGTTCGAGGACGGCCACCGCGATCTCGGTGAGGACGGCCGTCGTGCCGCCGGTGGCCAGGACGGGGCCGGCGTTGACGGCGAGACCGCGGTGACGCAGCAGGTGCTCGGCGATGACCTCGCGGTACTCGGGCAGCCCCGCGCGTTCGGGCCGGGACAGCGGAGGCGTGTCGGCCGCCGCCCGCCACGCCCTGCGCCACGCCGCCCGGTCGAGCCCGCCGGCCCACGGCGCGCCGGTGCCGAGGTCGACGAAGTCGGTGATGGCGGGCACGACCGGCTTGCGCGAACGTTTGCGCAACGGACCGGGCGGGGTCGTGGTGACGTAGGTGCCGGAGCCGTGCCTGCCCGCGATCCAGCCTTCGGCGTGCAGCTGCTCGTAGGCGGCGGCGGTGACGGTGCGGGAGACGCCGAGGCTGTCGGCCAGTGCGCGCGTGGACGGGAGGCGGTCGCCCGCCCGGAGGCGGCCTTCGGAGGCGGCGGAGCGGAGGGCGTCGGCCAGCTGGACGGCGAGTGGTTCGGCGGACTCGCGGTCGAGGGCGACGGGGAGCGCGGTCTCAGCCACGGGCGACCTCGCACGCTCGCGCAGGCGTCCCCCGGCCAAGGGAGCCCCTTGTTCTCATTCTCCCGGACAGCACCGACACTCCTGGCGGACGCAAGGCATGAAGTGGCCTTCTGAAATGAGCGGAAAATGGCGCTTCAATGATGCCACTTCTGCCCGCACAGTAGAAGCATGACCTCCGACCTGCAGCTCTCCCCCACCGAACGCAGCACCGTCGTCCGCGGCAAGAACCGAGCCGTCCAAGACCGCCAGGTGCTCTACGACATCCTCGACGCCGGCCTGGTCTGCCACCTCGCCGTGGAGGTCGACGGGGCGCCGTTCCTCGTCCCCACCGCGTACGGGCGGGACGGCAACCGCATCTTCCTGCACGGGTCGACCGGCTCACGGTCCATCAGGAGCATGCTCGAGGGCAAGCCGGTTTGCGTCGCCGTCACGCTGGTGGACGGCGTCGTCTACTCGCGGTCGGTGTTCCACCACTCCATGAACTACCGGTCGGCGGTCGTCCACGGCACGGCGAAGGTCGCGGAGGACCCCGAGCACGCGCTCAAGGTCATCGTCGAGCACGTCACGCCGGGCAGCTGGGACCACGCGCGCCGTCCGTCCAGGAAGGAGCTCGCGGCGACGGTCGCGCTGGAGGTCGACCTCACCGAGGCGAGCGTCAAGGTGCGCGAGGGCGGCCCCGGGGAGGAGCCCGACGACCTCGCGGCGAACTTGGTGTGGGGCGGGCACATGCCGCTCATCCAGTCGTGGGGTGCGCCGGTGCCGCACGAGACGGACAAGCCCGTGCCGCCGCACGTCAGCGGACGGGGCCGTTGACCGGGTCGTAGCGGTACGGGGTCATGGCGCGTGTGCCGTGGCGGTACACGTGGATCGACACGGCCGGGTCCACGCCGTCGTTGCGCACCTGGTGCACGTAGCCGGGGCCCCACACGCGCGACTGGCCGGCGCGCAGCGAGTGCACGACCTGGACGCGGGTCGTCACCACCTCGGTCAGCAGGCCGCTGACCACGGTGAACGCGCCGGAGGTCGTGGAGTGGTCGTGCAGCGACGCGGTCTGGCCGGGGAGCCAGCTCATCAGCCAGATCTCCTGGTCGCCGGTCTTGTCGACCAACGCCGAGAAGCGCTCTTCCGGGTCGTAGCGGAGCAGGTGCTTCCAGCGGTCGCGGTCGGCCGCCCACGCCAAAGCCACCCGAACGGGGTGCAGCAGCTGGGTGTTCTCGGGCAGTACGACGCTGTTCTCGGGAACGGCGAACATCGGGAAAAGGTCCTAACCAGGCGAATGCGCGAAAAGAGGACGCGGGACTATCGCCTGGTACAACAGCAACACGTGTTGAAGGACATGCGGCAGAGGGTCCCGGAACCGGGACCCTCCGTCAATCCAGTCCCAGAGCTTGGGACACGTCCGAGACCAGGTCGGCCGTGTCCTCACAACCGCACGAGAAGCGCACCAGACCCTCGGGCACCGGGTCGCCCCACTGCGCACGCCGGTCCGCCGTCGAGTGCAGGCCGCCGAACGACGTCGCCGCCGACACCAGCTCCGAGCGCTCCACGAACTCCTCCACCGCCTCGGCGTCGGGCAGCTCGAACGTCAGCACGCCGTTGAACCGCCGCATCTGCCGGGCGGCCAGCAGGTGGGCCGGGTCCCGCTCGGCGCCGGGCCAGCGCAGGCCCTCGACCCTGCCGGACAACGCCTCGTACAGCACCGCCGCGTTCTTCGCCTGCCGCTCCAGCCGCAGGTCCAGGGTGCCGAGGCCGCGCATCACGAGCCACGTCTCGAACGGGCCGGGGATCGCGCCGTTCAGCGTGCGGGCGTCGCGCAACCGGGTCGCGAGCTCGGGCGACGCGACCGTGACGTGTCCGAAGAGGACGTCGCTGTGCCCGGCGACGGCCTTGGTGTCCGAGGCCACCACGACGTCCGCACCCAGCTCCAGCGGCCGCTGCCCGAGCGGGGTCGCCGTCGTGTTGTCCACGGCCAGCAACGCGCCCGCCTCGTGCGCCGCGTCGGCCAGGGCGGCGATGTCGCACACGTCCAGACCGGGGTTCGACGGCGTCTCCAGCAGGACCAGCCGCACGCCCTCGAAGGACGGGTACGGGCCCGCCGTGGGCGCCTCGACGATCCGCACGTCCATTCCGGACACGAACCTGCGGCTCAGGAAGTACCCGTCCGACGGCAGGACGAGGGTGTCCCCGGTGGACAGAACCGTGCGCAGCAACGTCGAGATCGCCGCCATCCCGGACGGGAACACGACGCACTCGCCGCCCTCCAGCGACCCGAGAGCGCTCTCCAGCGACCGCCACGTCGGGTTGCCCGACCTGGCGTAGGTGTCCGCACCGCCGAGGTGGAACGCCGACGCGAACACCGGCTGCGCGCCGAACGGCTCGCCCGGCCCGCCCTGGACGGCGTGCACGACCCGCGTGCCGTCGCCGAACTCGGCGTTCACTGGCGCTCGTGCTTGCGGTCGCGGCCCAGCAGCGCGGCACCGAGCTCGCGCACGCTCAGCCCGTCGTGGCAGACCTGGTGGACGCCTTCGGTGATCGGCATGTCGACACCGTGCGCCGCGGCGAGCTCGCGGATCGACGAGCAGGACTTCACGCCTTCGGCGACCTGCCCGTGCGCGGCCTCCTGCGCCTGCGCGAGGGTCTCGCCCCTGCCGAGCCGCTCGCCGAAGGACCGGTTGCGCGACAACGGCGACGCGCACGTCGCGACGAGGTCGCCCAGGCCGGCGAGGCCCGCGAACGTCAGCGGGTCGGCCCCGAGGGCCGCGCCCAGCCGTGCGGTCTCGGCCAGGCCGCGCGTGATGATCGACGCCATCGTGTTGTCGCCGTAGCCCATGCCCGCCGCCATGCCGCACGCCAGCGCGATGACGTTCTTGCACGCCCCGCCGAGCTCGCAGCCCACGACGTCGGTGTTGGTGTACGGGCGGAAGTACGAGTTCGAGCACGCGTGCTGCAGGTCGACCGCGCGGTCGTGGTCCGTGCACGCGATGACCGTCGCGGTCGGCTGCCCGACGGCGATCTCCTTGGCCAGGTTCGGCCCGGACACCACGGCCACCTGCGACTCGTCGACGGCGGCGACCTCGCGGATCACCTCGCTCATCCGCTTGAGCGTGCCGAGCTCGACGCCCTTGGACAGCGACACCAGGGTCGCGTCCGGCGGCAGCAGGTCCTTCCAGGCCGAGAGGTTCGCCCGCAGCGTCTGCGACGGCACGGCGAGCACCACGGCGTCCGCCCCGTCCAGCGCCTTCGCCGGGTCGGAGGTGGCCGCGAGGTTGGCGGGCAGCGAGATGCCGGGCAGGTAGCCGGAGTTCACGCGGGTCTCGGTGATCTCCGAGGCGACCTCCTGGCGGCGCGCCCACATCACCACCTCGGGACCGGAGTCCGCGATGACCTTCGCGAAGGCCGTGCCCCACGACCCGGAGCCCAGCACCGCAACGCGTTCGATCGCCATGGTCAGGCCTTCCTCGGTCCGTAGAAGCCCTGGGGGGCCTGCTGCTGCCGGATCTCGGCCAGGTTGTCCCTGACCGCGCCCATCAGCAGGTCCGTCACCTCGCGCAGCAGCGGCAGGGTCTCCTCCCTGCCGCGGTACGCGGAGAGGTCGACCGGCTCGCCGACGAGGTGGGTGATCGTCTTGCGCGGGAGCGGCCGGAACTTCTTGCGGTAGTGGTTGTAGAGGTCGAGGGTGCCCCAGCGGGCGACCGGGATGACCGGACCGTCGTGCTGCAGGGCGAGCCGGGCGACGCCGGTGCGGGAGTGCGCGGGCCAGCCGTCGGGGTCCTTGGTGATCGTGCCCTCGGGGTAGATCACCACGACCAGGCCGTTCTCCAGCGCCTTGTGCGCCTCGCGCAGGCTCTGCTGGGCGTCGGTGCTGCCCCGGTAGACGGGAATCTGCTTCGCTCCCTTGAGGATCGAGCCCATGATCGGCACGTTCCACAGGCTGTGCTTCGCGAGGAAGTGCGGCACCCGGTCGTTGCGGTGCACGAACACGGCGTCGTAGCACGGGTCGAGGTGCGAGATGTGGTTCATGACGAGCAGCGCGGCGCCCTGGCGCGGGATGCGCTCCCCGTGCAGGATCCGGTGCCTGCCCAGCACGAACGACATGGGGTAGACGATCGCCGCTGCGACCCCCACCCAGAAGCCGCCCTTCTCCTTGGCCACGTGGACCTCTCCTCACTCCAGATCTGCGCGGTCCTGAACCCGAGAGCACACTAGTCGCCGGATCGTGGACTATGGCGAGGTGCGGGATGAAGTCGACCTCGTGGTGCCGGTCAAGACCCTGGACAGGGCGAAGACCAGGCTGACCAGCGCGACAGGCGGAGATCCGGTGTCGCACGCGGCGCTGGCGCTCGCGCTCGCCCTCGACACCGTGAGCGCGGCTGCGCGCACACCCGGTGTCCGGCGCGTGGTCACGATCACATCCGATCCCGCCGTCGCGTCCGAAATGGCCGCCTTGGGCGTCGAGTCGCTGCCGGAACCCGGCGAGCCCGGGCTCAACGCCGCCTTGCGGCACGGTGCGCGCACGCTCGGGTCGTCCCGCGTCGGCGCGCTCCAGGCCGACCTGCCGGCGCTCAGGCCCGTCGAGCTCAGGGCGGCGCTCGACGCCGCCGCGGGCCGCCGCGCGTTCGTCCCGGACCGCCAGGGCACCGGCACGACGCTGCTGCTGGCCGCGCCCGGCGGGGAGCTCGACCCCCGGTTCGGCGTCGGATCGGCCGGGCACCACCGGCTCTCCGGGGCGGCCGAGCTGATCGGTCCGTGGCCGTCGCTGCGCTGCGACGTGGACACGGAGGAGGACCTGCGCCTCGCTCTCGTCCTCGGTCTGGGGGTCCGCACCGCGAACGCCCTGCCCGCCTGGACAACCTGAGCAGCCGTCGCGCGTCTTCCGGGTCGCTGGGGTGATCACGACTTGGGAGACCGATGCGAGCGCTGACCGCGCTGGCGGCAGTCACGGCCATCGCGGGCTGTGTAGCCGCCTTTCCGATCGACCGTCCCTCCGACTACACGGCGGAGAGCAAGCTCGGCACGTGCCGGGTGGACCTGCCCCGGGACTGGAAGGACCGGCTGTCCCGCGACACGACGGAGGTCGGTTCGCACGAGAAGGTCACCGTCGTCGGTGCGGACGCCGACGCCGGCACGACGCTGGTGAGGACCACGCGCAACAGGACCACCGAACTGGTGCTGCACGACCACGGCAAGCGCCAGCAGGTGATGGCCGTCCAGAACGACGGTCAGCTGTTCGGCGTCGAGTTCGACGGCCGCTGGGTCACGTTCTCCACGTCCCCAAGCCCCGGCGACACCACCACCACGACCTACGCGTGGGACTCGCGCAACGACGGCGCGCCGGTGCCGATCGGCGCCAGCGGCGCGGTGCTGCACAACGGCAAGGCCGCCTGGGCGGACCAGGCGGGCGTGCACGTCTACGACCTGGCGAAGAAGAAGGACAGGGTCGTCGGCCGGGGCGGCAAGCCGGTGTTCCTGGGCGACGCGGTCCTCTGGCTGCAGGACGGGAAGTTCCGGTCCGAGGGGGCGCTGCCGGTCCAGCTGTCGAACGCGAGGCCCTCTGACAGCGTGGCTTCGGACGGGCGCACGGTGGTGTGGGCGCAGGACGACGAGCTGCGCGGCTGGCGCGACGGCTGGGCCGAACCGCGCGAGCTGGCCGCGATCAGGCCGGTGCCGAGGACGGAGGGCATCGTGTTCCCCCGGGTCAGCGGCGACTTCGTGTCGTGGCAGTCGGAGTCCTCGTACGTGACGGACATCCGCAGCGGCGCGACCGTGCACACGACCGAGGGCGCGTACTGGCTCGAGGTCCACGGCGGAGCGTTGACGCGGCAGGGGTGGCGCGTCGCGGCGGCGGCACCGCTTTCGGAGCTGTCGCCGCTGAAGGCCTGCTGACGCGCGGTCGCCACGCGCGTTCCCCTTTCGTGTCACGTTGATTCCGTGACGAACGACACGAAAATGTTGGTTTGAGCAACTCGGTGGGGAACCCCGGCACCTTTACATCCGTATCCCCCGATGCAGACGGCGCAACCCCCTACGCCGTTCCCCCGACGCATTGCTCAGAGGTGTACCTGCATGAAGTCGCTGACGCACGCCGACTACCTGGCGTTGCGCCGCTTTCCCGCTCTCGACGGCCTTCGCGCAATCGCCGCGGTCCTGGTCGTCTTCTTCCACTACGGCGGTCCCGACTGGCTCCAGGGCTGGGCCGGGGTCCAGATGTTCTTCGTCCTCAGCGGATTCCTCATCACCACGCTGATGCTCCGCGAGGAGCGCAGGACCGGGCGGATCTCGCTCGAGGAGTTCTACCTGCGGCGGGCGTTCCGGATCCTGCCCGTGTACTTCGTCGTCCTCTTCGCCACAATCGCCGGTTCGCTCGTCATGGGCACGTTCGTCAGCAACGGGACCGGCCCGGCGCTGCGGTACTTCTTCACCTTCACCAACGAGTTCGCCGACGCCAGCCCGTACGGGCAGTCCTGGTCGCTGGGCATCGAGCAGAAGTTCTACCTCGTCTGGCCGCTGGTGGCGATCGCGCTGGGCACCGTCGTGCTCAAGCGCCGCGCCGGCGCGGCCGCCCTCGGCATGCTGCTCGCCCTCGTCGTCGTGAACTTCACCGTGTCGCACAGCAACCCCGGCTGGCCGCTGCACTACTTCTCGATCCTGACCGGCGTGCTGCTCGCGATCGCGCTGCACAGCCCGCGCGGCTTCGCCCTGCTGCGCCCGCTCACGAACCCGGTCGCGCAGGTCTTCGTCTCCCTCGGCTTCGTGATGGTCCACGTGGGCGTGAAGCCGATGGCGGGCTTCCTCGACGGCACGGGTGGCATCCCCGGCCACGTGCTGGTCGTCCCGGTCTACGCGCTGGCGACAGCCGTGCTGCTCACCTCGATGGTCACACCGGGTCCGGTCACGGCCGTGCTGTCCACGAAGCCGATGCAGTTCGTCGGCGAGCGTTCGTACTCGCTCTACCTCGTGCAGACGATCGCCGCGACGGTCCTCGCGTTCGTCTGGCCCGAACTGTCCGGCCTCGGGCAGGCCGCCGGCGTCACCGCGCTGGGGCTGGCGCTGGCGAGCGTCCTCTACGCGACCGTGGAGATCCCGATGATCGACCTCGGCCGCCGCGTGATCACCCGCCGACGCGCCAAGGCCGCCGTCACCGGCGGCGTGGCCGGGCGGGGCGCGCCGCGGTCCACCGACTCGTCGCGGTTAGCGACCACCGGGCAGGCCCAGCCGTAGAACGGGTTCGGGGCGAGCGGCACGGGTCCCCGGTCGCTCTCCCCGGCCGGTCTCCACGCTCACGAACGCCACGGTCCCGGTTCGGCGGCCCCGCCGGAGCAACTCCTGCCGTGGCGGAGGCGGACAGGACCGCCCGAACGTCTAGGGTTCTGCTCCGTGCAGGCGACCGTGTCCACCTTCAACAGTGACGGCTCTGCCGTCGTCCTGCGAGATGACGGCGTTCTCGTCGACGTGAGTGCCGAAGCCGTCACCGCGGGTGGCTGGCGGATGTTGCGTCCCGGTCAGCGGGTGACCCTCGAACGCAGCCCCGACGGGGTCGTCACAGCTCTGCGCCTGCCTGTTCTGTGACGAGGAGTTCATTAAGCGGTCGTCCTGGCTGGGGGCGCCAACGGCGATAGTGCGACACAATGCGTGACGTGAGCACGGAGAACTCTGACGGCAAGGCGACCCCATCCCGACGCCGCACGCCGCGCGCGAAGGGCGAGGAGGCGGCGACCCCGCGCAAGCAGCCTCGTGCGGCTACCCGGCGGGTTTCGACCACGCGCGCGAAGGTCGAGCGAGGCCCCGCGGCCGCCGCTCCGTTGCGCGGCGTCCCCTCGGCACCGCCCGCGGTGACGACGAGCGCCGTGCCCGGAGACCTCCCGGACGACCGGTACTTCAACCGTGAACTGTCCTGGTTGGACTTCAACGCCCGCGTGCTCGCGCTCGCGGAGGACTCCTCGCAGCCCCTGCTGGAGCGCGCCAAGTTCCTCGCGATCTTCGCCTCGAACCTGGACGAGTTCTACATGGTCCGGGTCGCGGGCCTGAAGCGGCGCGCGGAGACCGGCCTCACGGTCCGCAGCGCGGACGGGCTCACCCCGCTCGAGCAGCTCGTGGGGATCTTCAAGCGCTCGCAGGAACTGGTGGAGCAGCACGCCCGCACGTTCCTCGACCACATCCGGCCCGGCCTGGAGCAGCACCAGATCAGCATCGTGACGTGGGGCGACCTCACCGACTACGACCGGCTGAGGCTCTCCAACTACTTCAGCGCGCAGGTGTTCCCGGTCCTGACGCCGCTCGCGGTCGACCCGGCGCACCCGTTCCCGTACATCTCGGGGCTGTCGCTGAACCTCGCGGTGACCGTGCGGGACCCCGAGGGCGGCGGCGAGCGGTTCGCCCGCGTGAAGGTGCCGGACAACGTGCCGCGCCTCGTGCGGGTCGAGGCGGACCGGTCGTCCTCGTCGGCGACCTTCCTGCCGCTGGAGGAGCTCATCGCCGCGCACCTCGGCGAGTTGTTCGCGGGCATGGAGGTCATCGAGTGCCACGCGTTCCGCGTGACGCGCAACGCGGACCTCGAGGTCGAGGAGGACCGCGACGAGGACCTGCTGCAGGCGCTCGAACGCGAGCTCGCGCGGCGTCGCTTCGGCCCGCCGGTGCGCCTGGAAGTGGCCGACGACATGACCGAGCACATGCTCGAACTGCTGCTGCGGGAGATGGACGTCGACCCGCACGACGTCGTGACGGTGCCCGGGCTGCTCGACCTGTCGTGCCTGTGGCAGCTCTACGGCATCGACCGCAAGACGTTGAAGGACCCGGCGTTCGTGCCGGCGACGCACCCGGCGTTCGGTGAGCGCGAGACGCCGAAGAGCGTGTTCGCGACCCTGCGCGAGGGCGACGTGCTCGTGCACCACCCGTACGACTCGTTCTCCACGTCGGTGCAGCGCTTCATCGAGCAGGCGGCAGCCGACCCGCACGTGCTCGCCATCAAGCAGACGCTGTACCGCACCTCCGGTGACTCGCCGATCGTCGACGCGCTGATCGACGCGGCCGAGGCGGGCAAGCAGGTCGTGGCGCTGGTGGAGATCAAGGCGCGCTTCGACGAGCAGGCGAACATCAAGTGGGCGCGCACGCTGGAGAAGGCGGGCGTGCACGTCGTCTACGGCCTGGTGGGCCTGAAGACGCACTGCAAGACGTCGCTCGTGGTGCGCCAGGAGGGGTCGACGATCCGGCGCTACTGCCACATCGGCACCGGCAACTACAACCCGAAGACCGCGCGGCTCTACGAGGACGTCGGCATCCTGACCGCCGAGCCGACGATCGGCGCGGACCTCACGGACCTGTTCAACGTGCTGACCGGCTACGCGCGCCAGGACGAGTACCGCTCGCTGCTCGTCGCGCCCTACGGCGTGCGCAAGGGCATCGTGGAGCGGATCAACTCCGAGATCGAGCGCGCACAGGCCGGTGAGCCGTCGGGTGTGCGCATCAAGGTGAACTCGCTCGTGGACGAACAGGTCATCGACGCGCTGTACCGGGCGTCGCAGGCGGGCGTGCCCGTGGACGTGGTCGTGCGCGGCATCTGCGGCCTGAAGCCGGGCATCAAGGGGCTGTCGGAGAACATCCGGGTGCGCTCGATCCTCGGCCGGTTCCTCGAGCACTCGCGCGTCTTCCACTTCGTCGCCTGCGACGAGTACTGGATCGGCAGTGCGGACATGATGCACCGCAACCTGGACCGCCGCGTCGAGGTGGCCGTCCGCGTGGCCGACCCGCGGCTCACCAAGCAGCTCGGCGACATGTTCGAATCCGCGCTCGACCCGCACACGCGCTGCTGGGTGCTGCGCGCGGACGGAGAATGGGAAGCGTCACCGTCCGACGGTTCGTCGGTGCGCGACCACCAAATGGAACTGCTGCACAAGCACGGAGCTCTTGGGTGATCAAAGCTGCTGGGGCGGTGCTCTGGCGCGATGCCGGCGGTGACGTCGAAGTCGCGGTCGTGCACCGCCAGCGTTATGACGACTGGTCGTTGCCGAAGGGAAAACTCGACGACGGGGAGACCATTCCCGCCTGCGCGGTGCGCGAGATCCTCGAGGAGACCGGCTATTCCTGCGTCCTCGGCCGCCACCTGCGGCAGGTCTCCTACCAGGTCCGAGGGGTCCCGAAGACCGTCGACTACTACGCGGCCGAGGCCGTTTCCGGTTCGTTCGAGGAGAACGACGAGGTCGACTCGCTGAAGTGGCTGCCGGTCGCCGAAGCGTCCTCCCTGCTGACCTACGAGCCCGACCGCGAGGTGCTGGAGGAGTTCGCCCGCCTGCCCGCGGACCTGCTGCTGGTGCTGCTGGTGCGGCACGCCAAGGCCGGGAAGCGGTCCGAGTGGGACGGCGACGACGACCTGCGTCCCCTCTCCGGCGCCGGCTGGCGCCAGGCGGAGGCCCTGCGCACGCTGTTGCCGCTGTGGGCGCCGGTGCGCGTCCACACGGCCCCCAGGGTGCGCTGCGCGGACACCGTGCGGGGCGTGGCGGCCGATCTGTCCGTCGAGGTGGTCGAGGAGGCCCGGCTGTCCGAGGAGGGCTACTGGCCCGACCCCGACGCGGGCCTCGTGCGCCTCCTGGAGGTGGCGGCTCTCGAAGGCCGTGCCGTGGTGTCCTCGCAGGGCGGTGTGATCCCGTCCGTCGTGCAGTCGCTGGCCGAGATGGGCGGGCTCCGGCTCGACAAGATCCCCTGCAAGAAGGGCAGCACGTGGGTGCTGGCCTTCACCAGGCCGTTCGGCGCCTGGTCCACTTCGGACTCGCCTTCGCGCTGGCCAACGCTGGTGTCGGCGCACTACCTGCCCTCCGCGCTGCCCCGTCCCTGACGAGCCCGCGCGGGCGTTCTGCCGCCGCCGTCTTCCCGCTCCGACGAAAGTTCGCCTCAGGCAACCAAGTCGGGCGGGAAGGCGGCGGTTTCGCTTGTGCCTCGGGTGTTCACAGGTGCGGGGCGTTATTTCTATTGGCGCGCAGGGCGATTCTTCCGCCTCTGCGGGGGTGGGCGCATTGAGGCCGCCGAGCGTTCGAAGCCGGCGGTGAATTCGGCCTGCCGGCGGGAGTGGGCGAGTCCGCCTGCGAATAGCGGAACCGGATCGGAACCGTTCTCCGCAGGCACCGCAGTCCCGCTGCGGGACACGGGATTTGATCGCCCGGCCCCGTTCCCTGAACCACACCGTGCAGCTCCACCGCAGGTCAGAGGCTTCGTGGGGCGGCTTCCCAGGCACGCCAAGGGCTTCTCCGGGGATCCCTGTGCCCCAACGACCTCCCGGCCCGGTGACGTCCTGCCCCAGGCACGCGGAAGGCCCCGGTGTGCGCACACCGGGGCCTTCCGCGTAGTTGCTGAAGTGACGCAGCCTCCCTGTGGAGGCCCGTCTCACTTCTTCTTGGCAGCCGTCTTGCGAGCAGCCGGCTTCGCAGCCGCCGTCTTCGCGGCGGGCTTGGCAGCGGCGGTCGTCGTCGTCTTGGCGGCGGCCGTCGTCGTCTTGGCAGCCGTCGTCTTCGTGGCAGCCGTGGTGCGCTTCGCCGGAGCCTTGGCAGCCGTCGTCTTCGTGGCAGCGGCCTTGGTGGCGGTCGCCTTCGCGGGCGCCTTGGCGGCAGCAGCGGTCTTCGTCGCGGCGGCCGTGCTGGTGCGACGGGTCGCGGGCGCCTTGGTGGCGGCCGCGGCCGTGCGGGTGCGCGTGGTGGTGGTCGCGCGGGTCGTCGCGGCCTTCGTCGCCGGAGCCTTGGTGGCCGCGGGCTTCGCGGCGGCAGCGGCGGCGGGCTTGGCGGCGGCCTTGGCGGCAACGGCCTTCGGCAGCTTCTTCGCACCGCTGATGACGTCCTTGAACGTCGAGCCGGGGCGGAACGCGGGCACGTTGGTCTTCTTGACCTTCACGGTCTCGCCCGTGCGCGGGTTGCGCGCGGTGCGAGCCGCACGGGCACGCTTCTCGAAGACGCCGAAGCCCGTGATGTTGACCTTCTCGCCCTTGTTGACGCTCCGCACGATCACATCGACGATGCCGTCAACAGCAGCACCCGCGGTCTTCTTGTCTCCCAGGCGCTCGGCGAGCGCCTCGATGAGCTGGGCCTTGTTCACCTTCAGTCCCTCCCAGGACGCTCACGGCCCCTAAGCGTCGGGCCGACTAGAACGCAACGGTAGGCCCAAATCGCGAGAAATACCAATCGCCACGCCAAAGTTTTCGTTGTGGCGTGGCTAATTGCGCCCCTTCGAGGGACTCAGAGCGCCGGATTCGCCCCTCTCAAGAGGAGAATCCGGCCCCCTCTCAGACCGCCGGAAGCGGATCCGTTGTGGGCAACCAAGTCTGGCGATTGCCTTCAAATGCGCTGATCTCGGCCTCGTGGCGCAGCGTCAAAGCGATGTCGTCGAGGCCTTCGAGAAGGCGCCAGCGGGTGTAGTCGTCGATCTCGAAGGGGGCGACCAAGTCCTTGGCGCGAACGGTCTTGTCGGTGAGGTCGACGGTGACCGGCGTGCCGGGCTCGGACTCCAGCAGCTTCCACAGCAGCTCGACATCGGACTGGCTGCACTGCGCCGCCACGAGGCCCTGCTTGCCCGCGTTGCCCCGGAAGATGTCCGCGAACCGGGACGAGACGACGACGCGGAAGCCGTAGTCCATCAACGCCCAGACGGCGTGTTCCCGAGAGGACCCGGTGCCGAAGTCGGGGCCCGCGACGAGGACGCTGCCCGCCCTGAACGGCTCCTGGTTGAGGATGAAGTGCTCGTCGCCGCGCCAGGCGGCGAAGAGCCCGTCCTCGAACCCGCTGCGGGTCACGCGCTTGAGGTAGACGGCCGGGATGATCTGGTCGGTGTCCACGTTGGACCTGCGCAGCGGCACGCCGACGCCCGTGTGGGTGGTGAAGGCTTCCATGGTCAGTTCTCCAGGTCTGCGGGGGCCGACAGGGTGCCGCGCACGGCCGTGGCGGCCGCGACGAGCGGGGACACGAGGTGCGTGCGGCCGCCCTTGCCCTGCCTGCCCTCGAAGTTGCGGTTGGAGGTCGACGCGCTGCGCTCGCCGGGGGCGAGCTGATCCGGGTTCATGCCAAGGCACATCGAGCAGCCCGCCTGGCGCCACTCGGCACCCGCGTCGAGGAAGACCTTGTCCAGCCCCTCGTCCTCCGCCTGCTTGCGCACCCGCATCGACCCGGGGACGACGAGCATCCGCACCCCCGAGGCGACGTGCTTGCCCTTCAGCACGTCCGCGGCGGCGCGCAGGTCCTCGATGCGCCCGTTCGTGCACGAGCCGAGGAACACGGTGTCCACGCGGATGTCGCGCAGCGGCGTGCCGGGCTCGAGGCCCATGTACGTCAGCGCCTTCTCGGCGGCCACGCGCTCGTTCTCGTCCGCGATCTGCCCGGGGTCGGGGATGCTCGCGCCCAGGGGCAGTCCCTGGCCCGGGTTGGTCCCCCACGTGACGAACGGGGTGAGCTCGTCGGCGTTGATGTGCACCTCGGCGTCGAACGTCGCGTCGTCGTCGGTGCGCAACGTCTTCCAGTACTCGACGGCCTTGTCCCACTCCGCGCCGGACGGTGCGTGCGGGCGTCCCTGGATGTAGTCGAAAGTCGTGTCGTCCGGCGCGATCATGCCGGCGCGCGCGCCCGCTTCGATCGACATGTTGCAAACCGTCATGCGCGCTTCCATCGACAGCTTCTCGATGGCGGAGCCGCGGTACTCGAGCACGTAGCCCTGTCCGCCACCGGTTCCGATCTTCGCGATGACCGCGAGGATGACGTCCTTCGCCGTGACGCCGGGACCGAGGTCGCCTTCGACGGTGATGGCCATCGTCTTGAAGGGGCGCAACGGCAACGTCTGCGTCGCCATCACGTGCTCTACCTCGGACGTGCCGATGCCGAACGCCAGCGCGCCGAACGCACCGTGCGTGCTCGTGTGGCTGTCGCCGCACACCACGGTCATCCCCGGCTGCGTGAGACCCAGCTGCGGGCCCACGACGTGGACGATGCCCTGCTCGAAGTCCCCCATGGGGTGCAGCCGCACCCCGAACTCCGCGCAGTTGCGGCGGAGCGTCTCCACCTGCGTGCGCGAGACGAGGTCCGCGATCGGCTTGTCGATGTCGACGGTCGGGACGTTGTGGTCCTCGGTGGCGATCGTCAGGTCGGGCCTGCGCAGCTTCCGGTTGGCAAGGCGCAGCCCGTCGAACGCCTGGGGGCTGGTGACTTCGTGGAGCAGGTGGAGGTCGATGTAGAGCAGGTCCGGCTCCGCACCACTTCCGTGGCGCACAACGTGTGCCTCCCACACCTTCTCCGCGAGCGTGCGGCTCATCGCGACATCTCCCACAGTATGGACGTGCCGACAGATCTGGACTTCTCACTGTCTGGGAAGTTAGTATCGGCTTGTGGGACAGCATAGCGGGATCGGCGTGCTGGACAAGGCAGTGGCCGTGTTGAACGCCGTAGCAAAAGATCCGTGTGGCCTGGCCGAGTTGTGCAACCGCACAGGCCTGCCGCGGGCGACCGCGCACCGCCTGGCCGTGGGCCTCGAGGTGCACAGGTTGCTGCGCCGCGGCTCCGACGGCCGCTGGCGCCCCGGCGCGGCACTCGCCGAACTGGCCGGCGGTGCGACGGACCCGTTGCTGGACGCGGCTTCCTCGGTGCTGCCGCGCCTGCGCGACATCACCGGCGAAAGCGTGCAGCTGTACCGTCGCGACGGCATGCAGCGGGTCTGCGTCTCCTCGGCCGAGCCTCCTTCGGGCCTGCGCGACACGGTCCCGATCGGTGCCAGGCTCCCGATGACGGCGGGCTCCGGCGCCAAGGTCCTGGCCGCGTGGTCGGATCCCGGCACGCAACGCGCCGTGCTGGCCGACGCCGTCTACGGCGAACGCACCCTGCTCGAGGTCCGCCGCCGGGGCTGGGCGCAAAGCGTGGCGGAACGGGAACCGGGCGTGGCTTCGGTCTCAGCCCCGGTGCGCGACTCCTCGGGAGCCGTCGTCGCCGCCGTCTCGGTCTCGGGCCCCATCGACCGCATGGGCCGCCGCCCGGGCGCCCGCTGGGCCGCAGACCTGCTGGCGGCAGCCGAGGCCCTGCAAAGCCGCCTCTGAAGCACCACGCCCCCAAGGCCGTCCTCCCCACGGAAGGGCGGCCTTCTGCTTTCCCTCCCCCACACGCCGCCCTTCCACACGACAAAGCCAGGCAGCCGCCGAACCCGGCGCGGAACACAGACCGAGCGCGACGCCGACGACCACTCACCGCCAGTGCCGGCCCAAACGATTGCTCAGCCGCTCACAGCGCCGCCGAAGAGATGCAACACACAGAAGGCGAGCCTCAACACCAAACCCATCAAAGCTAAGACAGTCGCTCCAAATGTGTGCCGCAGCACAATAAGAAGCCCGCTCAAAACGAGGCCCTAACTCACAGAAACCACTCCGACGGCGAGCGAAGCAAAGCCCACTCCACCGGCGAGCGAAGCGACGCCCCAGCCACCGGCGAGCGAAGCGAAGCCCGACCCAGAACATTCGGGCAACCCCGAGGCGGGGGTCCGGGGGCGGCAGCCCGCCGGCTGGGGGTCTGGGGGCTCGGCCCCCAGAGGACACATGCAAAAGAGGCCCGTCTGCGTTTTCCGCAGACGGGCCTCTCCCACCTCTGTAGCCCCGAAGGGATTCGAACCCTCGCTACCGCCTTGAGAGGGCGGCGTCCTAGGCCGCTAGACGACGGGGCCCTAGAACTTCTTGCTGGTGTGAACCTTATCAGATCGCTCTGTCCGGTTCAAATCCGGCTATTCAGTTCTTTTTCTTGCTTTGCTCCGGAACCTTACCCGAGGGCAGTTCTTCCGTTGCAGCTGGGGTACCAGGACTCGAACCTAGACTAACTGAACCAGAATCAGTCGTGCTGCCAATTACACCATACCCCATTGGCTTTCACGATCGACTTCGTTGTCCCTGGGGAGTTCCGAGGCCCTCGTTGCTGCCGGGAGAAATACTAGACCACGCCCCCACCAGAAGTGAAATCGGCCCCCTCCTCAACGCATATGCGCAGGTGGGGGCCGGTCTCGGAGGTGAACTCAGGCGGTCGCGGCGGAGAGTTCGCACACGAGGAGCTCGGGCAGTTCCGCGAGACTCGTGATCGACGACAGTCCCGCGGGCAGCGTTCCGCCGGTCGGACCCGTGCGGTTGATCCAGACGCCGTGCATTCCGGCGTCGCGGGCCCCGATGGCGTCGGCGTGCAGGCGGTCTCCCACGTGGACGGTGTCGCCGGGCGGGACGCCGAGGGACAGGCACGCGGTGTGGAAGATCACGCGGTCCGGCTTCGCGCAGCCGACCTCACCGGCGATGAGCACGGCGTCGAAGTACTCGGCGAGGCCCAGCTGGGCGATCTTCACGCGCTGGTGGCAGCCGGAGGCGTTGCTGATCGCGGCGATGGGCAGGCCCGTGGCGCGCAGCCAGTCGAGCATCGGGATCGCGTCCGGGAAGAGGCACCAGCCGGCGGAGAGGACCTCCTGGCGGCCGACCTCGCGGCGGGTCGCTTCGTCGAGCGGCAGGTCTTCGCCGAGCGCGGCGAAGAAGGCCTGCGTCCGGATGTTGCGCATCTCCTCGTAGCGGAGCTCGCCGGAGAGCTGGCGGGACACGTGGTCGTCGGTGATGCGCTGCCACAACGACCAGGCGTCGGCGTTACCGACCATCGATGCCAACGCGGCTCGCGAAGAAGTGCTGTAGTCGACAAGTGTGTCGTCGACGTCCAGGCACACAGCGCGGATCTCGCCGGTTCTCTTACGCGTGAAAGTCGGGGACGCAGTTGTCACCCAGGAAGGTTAGGTGCGTGGGGGCCTCGTCCGATTCGGCTAACGAGGTGATTCCTCCAGGTCCTTGCACGATCAAGCGGACCTTGAGGCCCCGAACGAACCAGTCGCACTCCTCCAGGCGCTGAAAGCAATCGCCCGGTCGAGTGTTGTTCGGCAACGCAACCACCGCTGTAGTGCCCTGCGATTCCGCGGGTGCGGCACCTTAGCCCGAACAGCGAACTTCCGCAGCAGCCGCAACCTTTTCGAGGCCTGGTTTCCCAGACGGTCCACAATGGATGGTCCCGAACGAGGTCCGCGCCACCGCGAACTCCGCTTGACGCGCCTTGCGATCAGGAGCATGCTGAGTTTATTCAACAGCAGTTGAAAAGAGGGGATCGACATGGAGAGGACGACCTGTCTCGTCGTCGGCGGCGGACCCGCGGGGATGGTGCTGGGGCTGCTGCTGGCGCGCGGAGGTGTCGAGGTGACTGTGCTGGAGAAGCACGGCGACTTCCTGCGCGACTTCCGCGGCGACACGGTGCACGCGTCGACGCTCACGCTGATGGACGAACTGGGGCTCGGTCCGGCGTTCGAGCAGGTGCCCCACCAGGACGTCGACAAGCTCGAGGCGCTGCTCGACGGCGGCGCCAAGGCCACGATCGCCGACCTGTCACGGCTTCCCGGCCCGAACAAGCGCATCGCGATGGTGCCGCAGTGGGACTTCCTGGACCTGCTCGCGGACGCGGCCAGGCTCGAACCGACGTTCTCGCTGCGGATGAACACCGAGGTCACCGCGATCACCAAGAGTGGCAACAGGGTCACCGGCGTGCAGTACCGGGACCGCGTTGACGGGCACGAGGGTGAGATCGCGGCGGACCTCGTCGTCGCGGCGGACGGCAGGAGCTCGATCCTGCGCGCCGCCGCGGAACTCCCCGTCCACAGCTTCGGCGCACCGATGGACGTGTGGTGGTTCCGCCTGCCGCGCAAGGAGACCGACGACATCAAGGGCGGCGCCGGCCGGTTCAGCGCCGGCAGCGCGATGGTCCTGATTCCCCGTGGTGACTACTTCCAGTGCGCTTTCCTGATCCGCAAGGGCACCGACGAGGCGCTGCGCGCCGAAGGTGTCGAGAAGTTCCGGCAACGCGTCGTCACGCTCGTCCCGTGGCTCGCGGACCGCGTCGACCACATCACCGGCATCGACGACTGCAAGCTGCTCGACGTGAAGCTGGACCGCTTGCGGCGCTGGCACGTGGACGGACTGCTGTGCATCGGTGACGCGGCGCACGCGATGTCGCCCGTCGGCGGCGTGGGCATCAACCTCGCCGTGCAGGACGCCGTGGCGGCGGCCACCCTGCTCGCGAAGCCGTTGCGGGAGGGCGGGGTCACGAGCGCGACGCTCGCGAAGGTGCGCGGGCGCAGGCTGTTCCCGACCCTGGTGATCCAGACCGTGCAGCGGGTGATCCACCGGTTGTTCCTCGGACGCAAGCTCAACAGCACCGAGACGGTCTCGCGCACCGGCGTGCCGCTGCCGCTCAGGATCGCCCAGAAGCTGCCGTTCCTGCAGGCCGTGCCCGCCTACGTGGTCGCGATCGGCCCGCGCCCGGAGCACGCGCCGGAGTTCGCCCGCCGTGCTCCGCAGGTCATCACCAGGTCGTGACGGTCAGGTCGTGACGGTCAGGTCGTGACGAACGAGTCCGAGGACTCGCTGAGCACCATCGCCACGGCGTGGGCGCGATCGCGTGCGCCGAGCTTGCGCAGGATCGCCTTCACGTGGGTCTTCACGGTGTCGTTGCTGATGAAGAGCCGCTGGGCGATGCGCGCGTTGTCCAACCCCTTCGCCATCTCGGCGAGGACGTCGAACTCGCGCGCGGACAGGCGGCCGAGCGACGCGGGCGGGGGCATCCGCGCCGGCAGGCGTGCGAGCGAGCCCACCCTGGCGTCGATGGTGGCGGGAGCACCCCGCACCGCGGCCACGATCAGCGGCAGCAGCTCGGCCACGGGCGAGGTCTTCAGCAGGTAGGCCACCGCGCCGGCGTCCAGCGCCGCGCGGGCCCAGCTCGGACTGTCCGCATTGGACAGGACGACGACGCGGGCGCCCGGCCGGTGCTGCGCCGTGTCGCGCACGGTGCGCAGCGGTCCGGCGCCCGGCACGTCGAAGTCCGTGACGACGAGGTCCACCGGTGTGCCGCGCAGGCTGCGCGCAGCATCGGCCACGGTGTGGGCGATCCCCACAACGCGGAAGCAGTGCGTGCGGTGCAGCGAGATCCGCAGCCCCTCGGTGATGAGCTGCGAACCGTCGACCAGCAACACACGGGTGGACGCCGGGTCCGTCATGACACCGGGAAGTTACTCGCGGGTACCCGGGTGCGTAAGCCGCCGGACGCCGGATTGCTCCGTACGGCTACCTATTTGCGACCGGATTGGTGAGCGTGCCGAGGCCGTCCACCGTCACCGAGACCGTCTGTCCGGCGGTCATCGGGCCGACCCCGGCCGGCGTACCGGTCAGGATCAGGTCGCCCGGCAGCAACGTCATGATGCCCGACACGTACTCCACGAGGGATGGAATGTCGTGCACCATCAAGGAAGTACGTCCGTCTTGTTTGACTTCGCCGTCGAGCTCGGTGACGAGGCGGACGTCCGACGGGTCGAACTCGGTCTCGATGAAGGGACCCAACGGGCAAAACGTGTCGAACCCCTTGGCGCGCGTGAACTGCACGTCCTTCTTCTGCAGGTCGCGCGCGGTGACGTCGTTGGCGATCGTGTAGCCCATGATCACGCCGGCCGCCCTGGACCGCGGCACGTCGCGGCACGGCTGGCCGATGATGACCGCGACCTCGCCCTCGAAGTCGACGCGCTCGGACACCGCCGGGAGCTTGATCTCGACGTTCGGGCCGATGACCGACGTGTTGGGCTTGAAGAACAGCAGCGGCTCCTCGGGGACCTCGTTGCCGAGTTCCTTGGCGTGGTCCGCGTAGTTCCGGCCCACACCGATGATCTTCGTCGGCAGGATGGGGGCGAGCAGCCGCACGTCCGCCAACGGCCACTTGCGGCCGGTGAACGTGGGAGTGCCGAAGGGGTGTTCGGCGATTTCCGCGGCCTCGTCGCCTTGAACCTCGACGAAGGCCACGCCTTGCGGATGGGCAATCCTGGCGATACGCACGGCGCCAGTTTACGAGGTCAGCCGGACCGCATCGCCTTGTGGACGAGGGCGTCGCACAGGGCGAGCCAGCTCGCCTCGACGATGTTGCCGTGCACGCCGACCGTCGTCCACTCGCGCTCGCCGTCGGTGGACTCCACCAGGACCCGCGTCACGGCGTCGGTGCCGGGGTGCTCCGTGAGGATGCGCACCTTGTAGTCGGCCAGTTCCACGGCGTCCAACCAGGACAGGTGCGGCAGCAACGCCTTGCGCAGCGCCGCGTCCAGCGCGTGCACGGGCCCGTTGCCCTCGGCGGTGGCGATGACCCGCTCCCCCGCCACGTGCACCTTGACCGTGGCCTCGGACACGATCTCGCCGTCGGAGCGGTGGTCGAGCACCACCCGGTACGACTCGAGCGCGAACGGCGGGGTGTCCAGCTGGGACAGCTCGGACCGCAGCAGCAGCTCCATGGAGGCGTCGGCGGCCTCGAACGACCAGCCCTTCGCCTCCAGCTCCTTCACGCGCTGCAGCGCGCTGCCGACCTCGGCTGACCGGCCGGCCAGGTCGAGCCCGAACTCACGTCCCTTGAGCTCGATGCTCGCCCGGCCGGCCATCTCGGTGACCAGCACCCGCATGTCGTTGCCGACGGTGTCCGGATCGATGTGGTTGTACAGCTCCGGATCCACCTTGATCGCGCTCGCGTGCAGACCCGCCTTGTGGGCGAATGCTGACGACCCGACGTAGGCCTGGTGGGTGTCGGGTGCGATGTTCGCGATCTCGGCCAACGCATGGGAGACACGGGTGAGCTCGGCCAGCGCCCCGGTCGGGAGCACCTCCAGGCCGAGCTTGGTCACGAGGTTTCCCACGACGGCGAACAGGTCCGCGTTACCCGCTCGCTCGCCGTAGCCGTTGGCGGTGCACTGCACGTGCGTCGCGCCCGCCTGCACGGCCGCGACGGTGTTCGCCACAGCGCAGGACGTGTCGTCCTGGCAGTGGATGCCGACGCGGAAGCCGGTCTTCGCGACGACCTCCGCGACGGTCTCGGCGAGCCCGAGCGGCAGCTGCCCGCCGTTCGTGTCGCACAGCACGACGACGTCCGCGCCACCCTCCACAGCGGACTCCAGCACGCGCAGGGCGGTGTCCGGTGAGAACGC
This sequence comes from Lentzea jiangxiensis, assembly GCF_900104175.1. Lineage (GTDB taxonomy): Bacteria > Actinomycetota > Actinomycetes > Mycobacteriales > Pseudonocardiaceae > Lentzea > Lentzea jiangxiensis. The sequence continues at coordinate 970,773 of NZ_FNIX01000001.1, read as the reverse complement.
GTACCCGTCGAAGAAGTGCTCGGCGTCGAGGAAGACGCGCCTGCCGTGGTCCTTCAGGAACCGGACGGTGTCGCGCACCATCTTCAGGTTCTCACCGGTGTCCGTCCGCAACGCCCGCTCGATGTGCCGCAGGTCCGACTTGGCCACCAGCGTGACCACCGGCGCCTGGGCATCGAGAAGGGCCTTCACCTGCGGATCTTCCTCGACCTTGAGCCCGGCCTTGCGCGTCGCCCCGAACGCCACCAGCTTCGCGTGCTTGAGCTCCAGGTCCCCACCCGCCGCACGGGCGAAGAACTCCGTGTCCTTCGGCAACGCGCCGGGCCAGCCGCCCTCGATGAACCCGACGCCGAGCCCGTCCAGCAACCTCGCCACAGCGAGCTTGTCCGTGACGGAGTACGAAATGCCCTCACGTTGTGCGCCGTCGCGCAACGTCGTGTCGTAGACGTGGAAGTCGTCGTTCGGGCCGGCCATCGGGGGTCATCTCCTCATCCGGGCAAACAAAAAGACCCCCCGCGGGATGCGAGAGGTCTGCGCGTCGGGTGCCAGGGGCGGCACTACCCGACGCGCTCGTCGATAATGATGGCGAGGTGCTGAGCCATGTCCGGGATGCTGCCACAGCCCGGCGCGGGGTACCAAGTGACGGGAGCAAACCTCCCACTATCTGGTCACGGGTTCACGCGGGTGACAGCCACCGGAGTGCGCCGGGACGGATGAACCGGGCGGCGGCAGCGGGGTGGACGACCGGAGCGGGCGGCTCGGCACGCACCGCGCCCAGCCGCCCAGCCGCCCTGGCGCGGCGCGCAAGCCGACCCCGGATCAGACCCCGGCGAGGAACTTCGCGAACGCCTCGACGGAAGCCGGGTTCCGCGGCGACTCCACCAACGCCGCGTAAGGCAGCGAGAAGAACCGCTTCCCCTTCACCGCGGGCGAGTTGGCCAGCGGAGCGAACCCCTCCAGGAACGCCTGCTTCTGCTCGGGCGTGTTGGCCTCCCCGTCGGCGTAGTCCACGATCAGCACCACGTCGGGGTTGCGCTGCACCACGGCCTCCCAGTTCACGGTGGTCCAGCTGTCGTTGAGATCGCCGAAGACGTTCTCCCCGCCGGCCTTCGAGATCACGTCCTGCGGCGCCGCGTTCCTCCCGGACGTGAACGGCTGGTCCTGCCCGCTGTCGTACAGGAACACCTTCGGCCGGGGCTTGCCCTCCATCAACCGGCCGGCGCGGGCGATCTGCTCCTGGTAGCCCTTGACCAGCTCCTCGGCCTTCGCCTCGACGCGGAAGATCTTGCCGAGGTTGCGCAGGTCCGTGTACAGCGCGTCGAGGGCGGGCATGATGCCGCGCTGCTTGCCCACGCCGTTGCGGCACGCCTCGGTGAGCTGGTAGGTCGCGATGCCCAGCTCCCTCAAGGAGTCCGGGGTGAAGCCGGTGCTCTCGCTGAAGCCGTAGTTCCAGCCGGCGAAGACGAAGTCGGCGTTCACGCCCTGGACGACCTCCTTGGAGATCTTGTCGGACAGGTGCTTCCCGCTCTCGAAGTCCGCCTTCCACGGCGACGTGCGGATGTCGACGGTGTCGATGCCGTTGACGACGTAGCCCGCCATGCGGTCCTCGAGGCCCAGCGCGAACATCATCTCGGTGATGCCCGTGTCGTTCGTGACCACTTTGGACGGAACGCGGTCGAAGGTGACCTGCTGGCCGCAGTTCGTGACGGTCACCGGAGTGGAGGCCGAAGGCTCCTGGGCCACCGTCGCGCCGCAGCCGGAGAGCAGGAGCAGGGCGGCGCAGAGAACGGCTCTCATGGGGTGACCTCCTGGTCGAACAGGAGCTGTGGAACTCCCGTTGTGGGATGGGCGACCACGTGTGCGGTGACGTGGAAGACCTCGGCGACGAGCTCGGGCACCAGCACCTCGCGGGGCGTGCCGGAGGCGACGACGCGGCCCTCGTCGAGGACGTACAGGCGGTCGCAGTAGGACGCGGCGAGGTTCAGGTCGTGCAGCACGGTCAGTACCGTCACGCCGAGGCCGCGGGTCAGCGCCAGCACGTCGAGCTGGTGCCGGATGTCGAGGTGGTTGGTCGGCTCGTCCAGCACGAGCACGCGCGGTTCCTGGGCGATGGCGCGGGCGATGAGCACGCGCTGGCGTTCGCCGCCGGAGAGGCTGAGGAAGCTGCGCGCCGCCAGGTGCGTGACGTCCGCCGCGTCCAGTGCCCGCGCCACCACGCGCGCGTCCCGGGCGGGGTCGCGGTCGTGCGGCAGCCTGCCCATCTCCACGACCTCGGCGACCGTGAAGTCGAACTCGACCTGCGACTCCTGCGTCAGGGCGGACAACGAGCGGGCCACGCCGTGTCGCTTGTGGACGTCCGCGCCGTCGAGCAGCACCACGCCGGCGTCCGGTTCCAGGGCGCGGTAGACGCAGCGCAACGTCGTCGACTTGCCGCTGCCGTTCGGGCCGACGATGCCGACGACCTCGTCGCAGGCGTCCAGGGTGATGCCGGAGATGATGTTCCGGACGGTGACGTCGCGCAGCTCGACGCGCATCAGCGGCCTCCGAAGACGTAGGACCGGCGCCGCATCAGGAAGATGAAGCACGGCACGCCGAGCGCGGCCGTGATGACGCCGAGAGGCAGTTCTTCCGGCGCCGCGAGCATGCGCGCGGCCACGTCGACCCACACGAGGAACGAGGCCCCCGCGAGCGGTGCCAGCGCCAGCACCTTGCGGTGGTCCGCGCCGACGACCATGCGCGTGAGGTGCGGCAGCATCAGGCCGACGAACCCGACGGCGCCGCTGACCGCCACCAGCACCCCCGTCATCGCCGCGGTGACGATGAACAGGTGCGTGCGGAACCGCGTCACCCGCAGCCCGAGCGTGGTCGCGGTCTCGTCCCCCATCGCCATCGCGTTGAGCGGACGCGCCTTCGCCGCCAGGTAGACGATGCCGGCCAGCGTCACGGCCGTGGCGACCGGCAACGACTGCCAGTTGGCGCCGCCGAGGCTGCCGAGCAGCCAGAACATGGCCGCGCGCGCCGCCTCGCCGTGCGGCGCCTGGAACACCAGCAGCATCGCCACGGCGGAGAACCCGTACGCGAGCGCGGTCCCGGTCAGCACGAGCCGCAGCGGGGTGAGCCCCCGGCTGGTGCGCGCGGTGATGTAGACGAGGGCGGTGGCGCCGAGCCCGGTCAGGAACGCCCCGACCGACAGCGCGTAGATGCCGAGACCGGACAGCACGCCGAGCGTCGCCACGGCCGTCGCGCCCACGCTCGCGCCCGAGGAGATGCCGAGGACGTACGGGTCGGCCAGGGCGTTGCGGACCATCGCCTGGATCGCGACACCGACCGCGCTGAGCCCCGCCCCGACGACGGCGGCGAGCAGGACGCGCGGCAGCCGGATGTCCCAGACGATGTGGTACTGCCCGGCGAGGTCCGCGGGGACCGTGCCACCGGTCAGCGCCGCCCGCAGCAGGTCGAGCGTCACGCCGAACGGCACGGACACGGGTCCGAGCGCCACGCCCGCGACGACGCTGACGACGAGCACGCCGACGAGCGCGCTGATCTTGGAGATCACTGATGCCCTTCCCGCAGTCCACGGCAGGAGTTGGTTCCCCGGTCGACCGTGCACGGGTGTTCGGGCTCGTCCCCGGCCGTCCGGGGACCTACCGTTGCGGGTCAGCGCCGGATTTCGACCGGTCTTCCCCCACGCACGACTTCGGTGACCCTACCTGCGCAAAAAGGAACTTCGAAAATCTCGCGGGTGTGATGTCGATCCGGCGGGGGTCCCGTTCGACCTCGGGGCGCAGGGGGACGGGAACACGAGCAGGGAGATCCACCGTGAAGTACATGCTGATCATGCGGGCCACCGACGAGGGCTACGCGAACCTGGGCGAGCTCGACTTCGACGAGGTGCTGCGGGAGGTTGGCGAGTACAACGAGGAACTGATCCGCGCCGGTGTCCTGCTCGCCGCCGAGGGTCTCGCCGACGCGACCGAGGGCGTCGTCGTCGACTTCTCCTCCGAGCCCCCGATCGTCACCGACGGGCCGTACGGCGAGACCAAGGAGCTGTTCAACGGCTTCTACCTCCTCAACGTCTCATCACGGGAGGAGGCGGTCGAATGGGCCAAGCGCGCCCCGATGACCGGGCCCGGGTTCAAGACCGAGATCCGCAGGGTGCCGACGATCGACGAGTTCCCCCAGGACAACGAGTGGATCAGGAAGGAGCGCGCGTGGCGTGAGGCCAACGGCCAGCTCTGACGGGTGCGGAGGAACGCCGAAGCCCCGGCCGGGGAGATCCCGGCCGGGGCTTCACGACGTCTGGCGGAGGGACTCAGCCCGTGCGCACGTTCGACGACACGAGAGCCGCGAGCCTGTCACCGATCCCGTAGGTCGCGCCCGGCGACTGGTGGTCGCGGGTCGCCAGGTCGAACGCCACGGAGGCCTCGATCCGGCGGGCCGACTCGTGCTCGCCGAGGTGGTCGAGCAGCAGCGCGACCGACAGCACGGCGGCGGTCGGGTCGGCGATGCCCTGGCCCGCGATGTCCGGCGCGGAACCGTGCACCGGCTCGAACATCGAGGGGTTGCGACGGGTCACGTCCATGTTTCCCGACGCGGCCAGGCCGATTCCGCCCGTGACGGCGGCGGCGAGGTCGGTCAGGATGTCGCCGAACAGGTTGTCCGTCACGATCACGTCGTAGCGGCCCGGGTCGGTGACCATGTGGATGGTCGCCGCGTCCACGTGCTGGTAGGCCACGGTGACGTCCGGGTGCTGCAGCGAGACCTCCTCGACGACGCGCGACCACAGCGAGCCGGCGTGCGTGAGGACGTTCGTCTTGTGCACCAGCGTCAGGTGCCGGCGCTGGCGGTTCGAGGCACGCGCGAAGGCGTCCCTGACCACGCGCTCGACGCCGAACGAGGTGTTCAGCGAGACCTCGGTGGCGATCTCGTGCGGCGTGTCCTTGCGGAGCAGGCCGCCGTTGCCCGCGTACGGGCCCTCGGTGCCCTCGCGCACCACCACCATGTCGATCTCCGGCGGGTCCGCGAGCGGGCTGCGGACACCGGGGTAGAGACGAGCCGGGCGGAGGTTCACGTGGTGGTCGAGCTCGAAGCGCAGCCGCAGCAGCAGACCGCGCTCCAGGATTCCGCTCGGCACCGACGGGTCGCCCACCGCGCCGAGCAGGATCGCGTCGTGCTGGCGGAGCTCACCGAGCACCGACTCGGGCAACAACTCTCCCGTGGCGTGCCAGCGCGCCGCGCCGAGGTCGTAACGGGTGATCTCGGCCGCCGGAACGACCTCACCGAGGACCTTCAGGGCCTCAGCGATGACCTCGGGCCCGATCCCGTCTCCTGGGATCACTGCGAGCCGCATCCACACACCTCCCAGGTGTCAGTCCCCAATTGGTGGGACTACTTTCCTCTGCGAAAGGCTACCGCCACTGCGGCCGCTCGCCGCATGCCGGACACCCCTTCGGGGTGTTATCTCCCGTACTGCGGGACACCCACACGGCCCATTCCCCGCTTTCGAGTGTCACTCGACCGCAGGAAGGGGGTCGCGTCAAGGGGTGACGACCGGCAGTTCCGCCCTGTGACAGACCACGAGGCCCGGCTCTCCGAGGAGAACCGGGCCTCGCGTGAAACATCCGATCTGGCCGTGGCCCGCGGTGCCTAGTAGGCGCCGCCCCGGCCGCTCGACCTCACCGTGACGACCGACGCGCGGTCACCGTTGGCGTTGTGGTGGTGCAGGACCAGCAGGCCCTCGGACCTGTCGGCCTTGAGAGCCGCGTCGTCCTTGTTCACCACGAGAGCGGTGCCCGGCTTGGCGACGTGCGCCAGCGCCGCGTCGCCGCCGCCCTGCGCCCACAGACCCGGCTTGAGCGGGTCGAAGGACAGCGGGCGGTCGATGACGTCCACCAGCTTGTTCGCGTTGCCCGGCGCGGCGTAGTAGCCCGCCGTGCCGACGGTGTACGTGAGGCGCGAGGTGTCCTTCGTCGCATCGATGCCCAGTGCCGACAGCAGCACCGGCAGGACCACGACGTTGGTGTCGGACACGTTCGCGTCCACGTCGCCGAACAGGCCGTTGACGCCCTGCATGTCGACCGTCTCACCCGTCTCGAGGTCGACGGTGGTCGCGACCAGGAGGTCGGTGTCGGTCAGGCGGCTCGCGTAGACCTCGAAGTCCGCCGTGCCGTCGCCGTTGGTGTCGATGTCGACGAACGGAACCGTGTTGGTGCCGAGGTTGTACCAGTTGCCCCACGTCGCGACACCGAAGGCGAGCAGCGACTCCTCGGGCTTGCCCTGCGCCTTGGCGAGCGGGGCCGTGGAGGCCGCGCCGACGTAGCGGAGGTCGCCGCCCTTGGCGGTCTCGTTGAGAGCGCAGTTCTCGGTGACGTTGCGGCGGCAGTCGCGCAGCTTCGGCGACTGGGCCTGCAGCTCGAGAACGCTGACGAGCGAGCGGTACGCCTGCGAGCCCGTGCCCTGGTCGACACCGCGGCCGGTCAGGTTGAGGACCGCCTGCCCGTCCTTGCCCCGGAAGCGGAGGCTGTCGGCCGTGGAGATGTCCGCGACGGGCTTCGGCGCCGAGTAGACGGAAAGCCGCAGCGGCACCGTGGCGCCGGCCGTCGGCGTGAGGGTCACGCGGCCGGAGGCGTCCGCGAGGAACTGGCGCGGCACGTCGAGCTGCGTCAGGGCGACCGTCGGGTCGACGGTCTTGCGCAGCGCCTTCGGGTCGTCGATCTTCAGCGTCACCTTGACGCGGGCGACGCCGCGCGGGCTCAGCTTCACCTTGTCCTGCGAAAGCACGTAGCTCACGCCGGGGATCGTCGTGGCCGCGGTGTAGCCGACCTTGTACTCCACGGACCTCGTGGACTTGTTGACGATCTTGATGGTCTTGGTCTTCTGCACCGGCTTGGAGACCTCGACGACGCCGAAGTTCGCGCTGACGTAGCCGTTGTCCTCCTCCACGTACGCGAGGACCTGGTTGTCGATCGCGGACTTGCCGTCCACACGGCCCGTGCCGACCCGGTTGGGCGCGAAGGTCTTGCCGTCCTCCTTCACGTCCGCACCGGCGGTGTTCATGATCGAGGCCTTGACCTCCTCGAGCGTCCAGTCCGGGTGCGCCTGGCGGACCAGGGCGGCGATGCCGGCGACGTGCGGGGACGCCATCGACGTACCGGAGATCACCGAGCGGTCGTTGCCGGAACCGACGGCGGCCGACGAGATCGTGTCACCGGGCGCCGCGACGTCCGGCTTGATCGAGCCGCTGCGGGTGCCGCGGCTGGTGAACGCGCTCGGGGTGTCCGAAATGGACTGGTCGTACGTCGGGGTCGACGTGCGCAGCTCGCCCGCGAGGCGGACGGTCAGCGTGCCCGCGTCCAGCGCCGGGCGGACCGCCGCGGTGGCCGAACCGGTGAACTGGAACATCGGGATGGCCGCGTTGCCCGCGATGCCCGCGGCGAAGTTCTCCAGGGCGGAGGACAGCAGCACGCCCTGGCCGCCGGCGGCCTGCACGTTGTTGGCACGGGCGCCGGAACCGCAGCGGCGCGTGGCGTCGTTGTCGTCCCACTCCAGCCAGACGAACCTGCCGGCGACGGCGTCGGTGATCGGCTGGCAGCCGTCGAGGTTGCCCGCCTGCGTCAGCTTCACGACCGGCAGCGTCTTGTCGTAGCCGAGGTAGCCGGTGAAGTTCTGGCTGTACTGACCGGGCTTGAGGCCCTGGCCCTGCACCTCGGCGCCGTCGCGCAGCACGTACGAGTCGCGCACGGACGCCACCGTCAGCGCCTCGGGCGTGTTGCCCGGCGAGCCGCCGATGTCGTAGAGGTCGCCGCCGTTGCCCGCGGAGAAGACCGGCATGACGCCGGCCTTGTAGAGCTTCTTCACGAAGAGGCTGTCGGGGTCGTCCGGGGCGCCGTAGTCGGAGCCGAGCGACAGGTTCACCACGTCGAGGTGGTCGGAGAAGTCGCCGTCGCCGTCGGGGTCGAGCGACCAGTCCAGCGCCTGCGAGGTGACGTTGGTCGAGCCGTCGCAGCCGAAGACCTTGAGCGCGTAGATCAGGGCCTTCGGCGCGGTGCCGGGGCCGATCTTCATCGCGTTGAGCTTCTCGGCGTCGAGCTTGGTGTAGTCGCCGGAGAACGTGCTGCCGTCGGCGTTCTCGCCGAAGCCGGCCGTGGTGCCCGCGACGTGCGAGCCGTGGCCGTTGCAGTCGATCGGGTTCGGGTCGGGCTTCGGCGTGTTGATCGCCGGGTCCTCGCTGGCGCCGTCGTACTCCTCGCCCACGAAGTCGTAACCGCCGACGACCTTCGCGGTCGGGAAGTTCGGGTCCTTCACGCGCGGGTCGACGGCGCGGAACGCGTCGACCGTGCCGGGGCCGCCGAAGTTCGCGTGGGTGTGGTCGACGCCGGTGTCGATGATGCCGACCCGGATGTCGTCACCGAGCTTGCCGTACTGCTGCCAGACGTCGAGCGTCCTGGTGAGCTGGACGGCGTTCGAGTTCTGGCGCTTCTTCGGCACGACCGGGTAGACCGCGAGGACGTCCGGGCGCTGCGCGAGCTCACGGACCTTCGCCGCGTCCGCCTTCACGACGACGCCGGGGACGCCGTTGGAGGTGCGGTACAGCTCCCTGGTCCCGGTGTCCGCGCTCCTGAGCTGGCCGACGACCTGGTCCGCGGTGGCGGACACGTCGTTCTTCGCCTGCTTGGCCGCCTGCTTGGCGACCTCCTTGCCCTGGCTCTTCTTCTCGTCGAACGCGTCGACGGCCGGCTTGCGGTCGAGCGCGACGAACGCGGTCACCGCTCCGGACGAGTTCAGCCTGGGAGAAACCTTGAGGTGCAACGCTTTCGCGTCCAGCCCCTGTGCACCCTTGACCGGCTGCGCGAGCGGTTCGCCCTGAGCCTGTGCCGTGGCGGGTGCGATCAGCAGTGTGGTGATGGCGGAGAACACCACCAGACTCGATCGTCTTTTCACAACGTTGCCCCAACCGAGGTGTGCCTTCGACCCGAACGGTGCCGCGCCCTCTACGGCACCGGGTCAACCTCGTGGGGACGCTAATCGCTGACCGTGTCTCTGCGACTGCCCCGAAAGTATGAATATGGTCTACGGATAGTTGCCTGTTACGCGTTCGTTGTGAACAACGACAGACACGGGAAGGGGACTTTGACCGTCCCCTTCCCGTATGTCGTGACTATCCGAAGTCGACAGAGCGGACCGTGCGCGCACCGACGGCGGCACCGATCGGGTCGAGGACCTGCGTGTCGACCGGGCGGTCGACGCGCAGCACCATGACGGCGTCGCTGCCGGTCTGGCTGATCTGCGCGGCCTCGATGTTCACGCCGGCCTCGCCGAGCAGCGTGCCGACCGTGCCCATGACGCCCGGACGGTCCGGGTACTCCAGCAGCAGCACGGTGCCTTCGGCCCTGAGGTCGAAGTTGCGGCCGTTGATGTTCACCAGCTTCTCGACCTGCGCGATGCCGCTGACGGTGCCGGACACGCTGTTCGTCGTGCCGTCCGCCTGCACGGCCCTGACCGTGACGAGGCTGCGGTGGTTCGGGCTCTCGGTCTCCTTGGTGAGCTCGACCGTCACGCCGAGGTCCGCGGCGAGGCTCGGCGCGTTCACGAACGTCACCTGCGACTCGACGACCTTGGAGAACACACCGCGCAGAGCGGCCAGCGGCAGGATCTCGACGTCCTCATTGGACAGTTCGCCGCGGACCTCGACGGTGACGCTGGTCGGGGCCTTGGGCGAGAGTGCGCTGAGGACGGTGCCGAGCTTCTGCACCAGCGGCAGGTACGGGCGGACCTCCTCGCCGACAGCGCCGCCCTGGACGTTCACGGCGTCCGGCACGAACTCGCCGGCGAGCGCGAGGATGACGCTCTTCGCGACGTCGGTGCCCGCGCGGTCCTGCGCCTCGGCCGTGGACGCGCCGAGGTGCGGCGTGACGACGATGCCCGGCACGTTGAACAGCGGGCTCTCGGTCGTGGGCTCGGTGGAGAACACGTCGATGCCGGCGCCGCCGACCTGGCCCTCCTTGACCGCCTCGGCGAGGGCCTCCTCGTCGATGAGGCCACCGCGGGCGGCGTTGACGATGATGACGCCGCGCTTGGCCTTGGCCAGCTGCTCGGCGCCGATGAGACCCTTGGTCTCCGGCGTCTTCGGCAGGTGGATGCTGATCGCGTCGGCGCGCTCCAACAGCTCCTCGAGGCTCACGAGCTCGATGCCGAGCTGGGCGGCGCGCGCGGCCGAGACGTACGGGTCGTAGGCGATGAGCTCGACGCCGAACGCGGCGATGCGCTGCGCGAACAGCTGGCCGATCTTGCCGAGGCCGACCACGCCGACCGTCTTGCCGTTGATCTCGACGCCGTTGAACTTGGAGCGCTTCCACTCGTGGTTCTGCAGCGTCTCGTGCGCGGCCGGGATCTGGCGCGCGACGCTGAGGAGGAGCGCGACGGCGTGCTCGGCGGCGCTGACGATGTTCGACGTCGGCGCGTTGACGACCATCACGCCGTTCTGCGTGGCCGCCGGGACCTCGACGTTGTCGAGACCGACACCAGCGCGGGCAACGACCTTGAGCTTGCGGGTGGCCGCGAAGACCTCGGCGTTGACCTGGGTGGCGGAGCGGACCAGCAGGGCGTCGGCGTCCGCGACGGCCTCGAGGAGGGCCGGGCGGTCGGTGCCGTCTACGTGGCGCACTTCGACGCCGTCGCCGAGAGCGTCGAGCACGGACGGCGCGAGCTTCTCGGCGATGAGGACAACGGGTCGGCTCGTGTTGCTCACGGACATCGCTCCCAGGAAGGGTCGGATCGTGGGGCGCGGGCGTGGTCGGGGGCGGCTGGCCCGCGCCGACCGGGCACCGCAATGTGTCCGGACTGTTAACGAGCATAGACACCGGGCTCGCTCGCGCCTTCCGGCGGGTGGCTCAGGTCACTGTCTGCGTCTTGGAGTATGGGAGTGGTGGCGGGTTCACGTGGGGTTCGAGGTCGAGCGTGACGCCCACGGGTTGGGAACCGGTGGGGGCTCGGTAGAGCGCTCGGGGTCGAGCGCCGCAGGCCGGTTCCTGTTCCGGCGCGGGGTCACCCGCCCCGCACCCGGTCACCTCGCCTGAACTGTCGCCTCGCGTGCCGCGCGGCTACCAGGGCTCGTCGAACTCGCCGTCCCTCGCGCCCAGCACGAAGGCGTCCCACTCGGCCATCGTGAAGGTGAGCACGGGTTCGAGCTGCTTGGAGTTGCGCATGGCGACGTACGTGGCGCCGTCGGTGTGCTCGATGAAGGCGATCTCGACGTGGCCGTCTTCCGGTTCGGGCTCCGGCGGGCGCTTCCACTGCGCGTTGCGCAGGTCCAGCTTGCCGCGCACGTGGGCCTTGTCGTCGTAGATCGGCGCGCTGTCGGTCATGCCGAAGAAGCTAGCGGATGGGACCAGCCGAAAAGCGGAAAGGCCCGCGGGGCGTCACACGCGCTCCACGGGCCTCCCTGGGGAAAAGACCTGGTCGAGAACTCAGGCGGTCTCGGTGATCGGGCGGTCGACCCACGACATCATGTCGCGGAGCTTCTTGCCCGTTGCCTCGATCGGGTGGTTCTCACCCTCCTGCTGGAGCTTCTTGTAGTTCGCGCGGCCGTTGTCGTCCTCGGCCACCCACTCGTTCGCGAAGGTGCCGTCCTGGATCTCGCCCAGGATCTTCTTCATCTCCTCCTTCACGGCAGGGGTGATGACGCGCGGGCCGCGGGTGAGGTCGCCGAACTCCGCGGTGTCGGAGATCGAGTAGCGCATGCGGGCGATGCCGCCCTCGTACATGAGGTCGACGATCAGCTTGAGCTCGTGCAGGCACTCGAAGTACGCGACCTCGGGGGCGTAGCCCGCCTCGGTGAGGACCTCGAAGCCCGCCTGGACGAGCGCGGAGGCGCCACCGCAGAGGACGGCCTGCTCGCCGAAGAGGTCGGTCTCGGTCTCTTCCTTGAACGTCGTCTTGATGACGCCGGCGCGGGTGCCGCCGATGCCCTTGGCGTAGGACAGGGCGAGGGCCTGCGCGTTGCCGGAGGCGTCCTGCTCGACCGCGATGAGCGCCGGGACGCCCTTGCCGTCGACGAACTGGCGGCGGACCAGGTGGCCCGGGCCCTTCGGGGCGACCATGGCGACGTCGACGCCGGACGGCGCGGTGATGAGGCCGTAGCGGATGTTGAAGCCGTGGCCGAAGAAGATCGCGTCGCCCTCCTTGAGGTTCGCGGCGATCTCGTTGGCGTAGATGTGGCGCTGCGCGGTGTCGGGCGCCAGGATCATGATGACGTCCGCCCAGGCGGAGACCTCGGACGGCGTGCCGACCTCCAGGCCCTCTTCCTCGGCCTTGGCGCGGGACTTGGAGCCCTCCTGCAGACCGATGCGGACCTCGACGCCCGAGTCGCGCAGGGACAGCGCGTGGGCGTGGCCCTGGCTGCCGTAGCCGATCACGGCCACCTTGCGGCCCTGGATGATGCTCAGGTCGGCATCGTCGTCGTAGAAGATCTCGACGCTCACAGTGTTTCCTTCTCTCTGGGTTTCTAGCGAACCGCGGTGGCGGTGATGGAACGAGCGCCACGGCCGATGGCGACCATGCCGGACTGGACGATCTCCCGAAGCCCGTAGGGCTCCAGCATGCGCAGCAGCGCGTCGAGCTTCTCGGAGGTGCCCGTCGCCTCGATCGTGACGGCCTCGGGCGACACGTCGACGACCTTCGCGCGGAAGAGCTGAACGGTTTCGAGGACCTGCGACCGCACCGTCGCGTCCGCACGAACCTTAATCAACACCAGTTGCCGCTGAACGGAAGCGGTGGGCTCCAGCTCGACGATCTTGATGACGTTGATGAGCTTGTTGAGCTGCTTGGTGACCTGCTCCAGGGGCAGCTCGTCGACCGACACCACGATCGTCATGCGCGAGATGTCGGGGTACTCCGTGCGGCCGACCGCGAGCGACTCGATGTTGAAGCCGCGGCGGGAGAACAGGCCGGCGACGCGTGCGAGCACACCGGGCTTGTCCTCGACCAAAACGCTCAGCGTGTGCCTGGTCATCACAGGTCCTCATCGAACAGGGGGCGGATGCCGCGGGCGGCCATGATCTCGGAGTTGCCGGTGCCGGCCGCGACCATCGGCCACACCTGCGCGTCCTTGCCGACGACGAAGTCGACCACGACGGGGCGGTCGTTGATCTCCAGCGCCTTCTGGACCACCTCGTCCACCTCCTCGCGCGACTCCGCACGCAGGCCCACGCAGCCGAGGGCTTCCGCCAGGAGCTTGAAGTCTGGGATGCGGTGCTTGTGCGTCCCCAGATCCGTGTTGGAGTACCGCTCGCCGTAGAACAGCGTCTGCCACTGGCGGACCATGCCCAGGTTGCCGTTGTTGATCACGGCGATCTTCACCGGCAGGCCCTCGATGGCGCAGGTGGCGAGCTCCTGGTTGGTCATCTGGAAGCAGCCGTCGCCGTCGATGGCCCACACCGTGCGGCCCGGCTCACCGGCCTTGATGCCCATCGCGGCGGGAACGGCGAAGCCCATCGTGCCGAGGCCGCCGGAGTTGATCCACGTGCGGGGGTGCTCGTACTTCACGAACTGCGCGGCCCACATCTGGTGCTGGCCGACGCCCGCCGTGTAGATCGTGTCGGACGGCGACAGCGCACCGATCCGCTCGATGACGTACTGCGGCGAGAGCGTGCCGTCCTCGGGCCAGTCGTAGCCCAGCGGGAACGTCTCGCGCAGCGACTTCAGCGTGTCCCACCACGGCGTGAGGTCGACGGCCTTGGCCGTCTCCCGCTCGGTGCGCACGGCGTCGATCAGCTCGGTGATGATCTCCTTGCAGTCGCCCACGATCGGGACGTCCGCGCGGCGGTTCTTGGAGATCTCGGCCGGGTCGATGTCGGCGTGGATGACCTGCGCGTCGGGGGCGAACGAGCTGAGCTGGCCCGTGACGCGGTCGTCGAAGCGGGCACCCAGCGCGATCAGCAGGTCCGCCTTCTGCATCGCCGCGACGGCCGCGACGGTGCCGTGCATGCCGGGCATGCCCAGGTGCTGGTCGTGCGAGTCCGGGAACGCGCCGCGCGCCATCAGCGTCGTGACGACCGGGATGCCGGTGTCCTCGGCCAGGCGCAGCAGCTCGGCGTGGGCGTCGGCCTTGATCACGCCGCCGCCGACGTACAGGACCGGCTTGCGGGCGGCCACGACCAGCTTGGCGGCCTCGCGGACCTGCTTGCCGTGCGGCCGGGTCGTCGGCCGGTACCCGGGCAGGCGCATGTCGGGCGGCCACGTGAAGCTGGTCTGCTCCTGCAGCACGTCCTTCGGGATGTCGACGAGGACGGGGCCGGGTCGGCCGGTCGCCGCGATGTGGAACGCCTCCGCGATCGCCCGCGGGATCTCCGCGGCGTCGGTCACGAGGACGTTGTGCTTGGTGATCGGCATGGTGATGCCGCAGATGTCCGCCTCCTGGAAGGCGTCCGTGCCGATCAGCGGCCGCGACTGCTGGCCGGTGATCGCGACGACGGGCACGGAGTCCATGTTCGCGTCCGCGAGCGGGGTGACGAGGTTCGTCGCACCCGGTCCCGAGGTCGCCATGCAGACGCCGACCCTGCCGGTGGCCTGCGCGTACCCGGTCGCCGCGTGGCCCGCGCCCTGCTCGTGGCGGACGAGGATGTGCCGGACCTTCGTGGAGTCGAGCAGCGGGTCGTACGCGGGGAGGATCGTCCCGCCGGGAATGCCGAAGACCACTTCGCAGCCGACCGCTTCGAGCGAGCGGACGAGCGACTGAGCACCGGTTACACGGATCGGTGCGCCCGTCGGCGGGGCCGGTTTGGGCCGCGGACCTGGACGTGGCGACGTGGGCTCGGGAGCCTGTCGCGATGGTGCGCTGGTCATCATTGCCTCGTGGGTATCGGGGTCCGGACACGAAAAAACCCTCGACAACCCGGAGACGGGTCGTGCGAGGGTCGCGCGTCGACGCAGGCTGTTCGGCTCAGGCGTCGACGCGCCTGAGAAGTACGAGAACGAGCGTGCGCTGCATGGCCGGGACGTTATCGCCTTTGGCAAGAGGGCGTCAACTCTGCGGGACGGAATTCCCGGATCGTGGACGTGGAACAATCGACCAGGTGAAGAAGCTGGTCTTTCGCATCCCGGCAACGGCCCTGCTCGCAGCGGGTCTGATCGCCATCTGCGTCACCCCTGTGGCGTGGGTCGCTCCTGGGCTGCAGGTGCTTTACGTCCTCCCGCTCGCCTACGCCTACTGGGTGCTGCGCAACCGCACGACGGTCACGGAGGAAAAGATCGTCGCGCGCGGTGTGTTCGGCACGACGACGCTCGACTGGTCCGAGGTGAAGTCCATCCGCCTGGTCCAGAAGGGCTGGCTGCGGGCGGTCAGGCAGGACGCCTCCGAGGTCGTGCTGCCCGGGGTCCGGTTCATGCACCTGCCGGCGCTGTCGGTCGTGAGCGGTGGCCGCGTTCCCGATCCGACGGTCGGGGAAGAAGAACCCGAAGAGGTGACTGACGAGGTCACCGGGGACGTGAACGGCGAAAGCGGCGGGAACGCCGTCGAGGAAACCCCCGGGAAGTCCGTACAGTCCGACAAGTGATCGAACGGGTTCCGCAGCTGAGCCTGCTGCTGTCCATCGCAGGCCTGCTGACCTCGGCTTATCTGACGTACGCGCACTTCGACACGAGCGCACTGCTGTGCTCGGCGGACGCGGTCGTCGACTGCGGGACCGTGACCACGAGCGAGCAGTCCGCGCTGCTCGGCGTCCCCGTCGCGTTCCTCGGACTGGCCTTCTTCGCCTTCCTGACGGTGATCTGCCTCCCGTTCGCGTGGCGGGTCGAAGCCCTGAGGTGGGTGCGGCTCGCGGCGGTCGGCGCCGGCGTGCTGATGGTCGTCTACCTGGTCGCGGCCGAGTTCCTCATCATCGGCAAGATCTGCCTGTGGTGCACCGCCGTGCACGTGATCACGCTCGCACTGGCCTGTCTGCTGGTCTCGGCGAGTCTGCGCACGAGTAGCCTTTGAGGCACCGCTCCCAGACTTGGCGACGCCTCACCCGGCCGTCCCGCGCGCATTTTTCTTGAACTGAACCTGGAGGAGCAGTGCCTCAGCTCCGCTCTCGCACCACCACGCACGGTCGCAACGCCGCCGGAGCCCGCGCCCTCTGGCGCGCCACCGGCATGACGGACAGCGACTTCGGCAAGCCCATCATCGCGATCGCCAACTCCTACACGCAGTTCGTGCCGGGCCACGTGCACCTGCGCGATCTCGGCGACATCGTGGCCGAGGCCGTGCGAGAAGCGGGTGGCGTGCCGCGCGAGTTCCACACCATCGCGGTCGACGACGGCATCGCCATGGGCCACAGCGGGATGCTGTACTCGCTGCCCAGCCGCGAGATCATCGCCGACTCCGTCGAGTACATGGTGAACGCGCACCAGGCCGACGCGATCGTCTGCATCTCGAACTGCGACAAGATCACCCCCGGCATGCTCAACGCGGCGATGCGGCTCAACATCCCCGTCGTGTTCGTGTCCGGCGGCCCGATGGAGGCCGGCAAGGCCGTCGTCGTCGAGGGCGTCGCCATCGCACCCACCGACCTGATCACCGCGATCTCCGCGTCCGCCTCCCCCGCCGTGAGCGAGGACGGGCTCTCCGAGGTCGAGCGCTCCGCGTGCCCGACGTGCGGCTCGTGCTCCGGCATGTTCACCGCGAACTCGATGAACTGCCTCACCGAGGCCCTGGGTCTCTCGCTGCCGGGCAACGGCTCGACGCTCGCCACGCACGCCGCGCGCCGCGAGCTGTTCTCCGAGGCCGGCCGGGTGGTCGTGGAGCTGTGCAAGCGCTGGTACGGCGAGGACGACGAGTCGGCGCTGCCGCGCTCGATCGCGAACCGCCAGGCGTTCGAGAACGCGATGGCGCTCGACATGGCCATGGGCGGCTCGACGAACACCGTGCTGCACATCCTCGCCGCCGCGCAGGAGGGCGAGATCGACTTCACGCTGCAGGACATCGACGACCTGTCCCGCCGCGTGCCGTGCCTGTCCAAGGTGTCGCCGAACAGCGACTACCACATGGAGGACGTGCACCGGGCGGGCGGGATCCCCGCGCTGCTGGGCGAGCTGTACCGCGCCGGACTGCTCAACGACGACGTGACGTCGGTGCACACGCCGACGCTCGCGGAGTGGCTCGGCAAGTGGGACATCCGCGCCGAGAACCCGTCGCCCGAGGCGGTCGAGCTCTTCCACGCGGCTCCCGGTGGTGTGCGCACGACGCAGGCGTTCTCGACGTCGAACCGCTGGTCCTCTTTGGACACCGACGCCGCGAACGGCTGCATCCGCGACTTCGAGCACGCCTACACGCGCGACGGCGGCCTGGCCGTGCTGCGCGGCAACCTGGCCGAGCGCGGCGCGATCATCAAGGCCGCGGGCATCGACGAGGAGCTGTGGCACTTCGAGGGCCCGGCGCGCGTCGTCGAGTCCCAGGAGGAAGCCGTCTCGGTGATCCTGAAGAAGGAGATCCAGGCCGGTGAGGTCCTGGTCGTGCGCTACGAGGGCCCGTCCGGCGGCCCCGGCATGCAGGAGATGCTGCACCCCACGGCGTTCCTCAAGGGCTCGGGTCTCGGCAAGAAGTGCGCGCTGATCACGGACGGCCGGTTCTCCGGCGGTTCGTCGGGCCTGTCGATCGGCCACGTCTCGCCGGAGGCGGCGGGCGGCGGCGCGATCGGCCTGGTGCAGAACGGCGACCGGATCCTGATCGACGTGCACGAGCGTCGTCTCGAACTGCTGGTGGACGACGACGTGCTGGCCGAGCGCCGCGCCAAGATGGAGGCCTCCGAACGGCCGTGGCAGCCGGTGGACCGGGTCCGCCCGGTCACGGGTGCGCTGCGGGCGTACGCGCGGATGGCGACGGACGCGTCCACGGGCGCGGTGCGCGACCCCAGCCGTTAAAGAGCGAAGGCGAGCGCCAGGCAGGCGCCGAACACGAGCCAGCCCGTCAGCGGTCCGCTGACGGGCTGCTCCGTCTTCTTGACCACGATCCCCGCTACGACGAGGCCCGCCAGCAGGCCCAGAGGAGGCAGGAGCGACTTCGCGGAGAGCCCGAACGGGAACGCCACCAGGTACACGACCGGGATGCCGACCACCAGCAGGGCGAGCTGGAGCACGGCTCCCGTCACGTTCTTCCGCACGGGACACTTCCTACCGGAAGACGAAGTACGTCACCGCGGCGCCACCGGCACCGATCAGCAGCGCGATGAACCCGGCCGCCAGCGGGTGGCGGAACCAGCTGCGGTTGTAGTCCAGGGCGGCGCGGCCCGGTCCGGCGAAGAGCGCGGCGAACGCCATGCCGGCGAGGGCCAGTTCGAGCTCCACGCCGTTGGGGCCGAAGAAGCCGCCCTTGTACTGCAGCGCGATGACGTTGGCCATCACGGCGAGCAGGCCGGCGGCGGCGAGCGGCGTGAAGAGGCCGAGCACGAGCAGACCGCCGCCCGCCAGCTCGGTGATGCCGGTGACCCAGGCGAGGACGACCGACTCGCGGTAGCCCATTTTCTCCAGCGACTGCGCGAAGCCGTTGATGCCGGGGCCGCCGAAGAGGCCGAAGACCTTCTGCAGGCCGTGCAGCAGGAAGATGCCGCCGAGCACCGCGCGCAGGCCGAGCAGGCCGATGTCCGGGCCCGCGGTCCAGCCGAACTTCCTGCGGTCACCGTCGGCGAACACGTCGTCGTCCCGCGCATCCACAGTGGACTTGTCGAGCGGCGTGTAAGCCGTCGTGTCGAACGACTTCGTCGACGAGTCGAACGGCGAGAGGGCGTCCGTGCCGGCTCGCGTCGCGCTGTCGTCGAAGTGGTGAACTCCCCCTCCGCTGCCCGAGTAGAACGAGTCGTCGGAGAAAGCGCTCGAGGTGGTCGAGCCTTTGTCGTGAGTGGCCACGCCCGCACGCTAGGGGGCCGCGTGTGGGCGCGCGAGAGCCGAACGGCAGCCCAGTTTCACCCGGACGGACTAATAGTTCCCGTGGACCAAGTTGCGCGGTTCCTCCCCCGCGGCGAACCGCGAGATCTCCGCGATGGCGATGGCGTACGCGCGCTGTCCGCTGCCCGTGCACGACCCGGCCACGTGCGGCGTCAGGAACAGGCCCGGCGCCGTCCACAGTGGATGATCGGCGGGCAGGGGCTCGGGATCGGTCACGTCGAGGGCCGCGCGCAGCCGCCCCGAGGTCAGCTCGGCGAGCAGGGCCCCGGTGTCGACGACCGGGCCGCGCGCGCCGTTGACCAGGATCGCGCCGTCCTTCATCGCGGCCAGGAACTCGGCGTCGACGAGGTGGCGGGTCTCCTCGGTCATCGGCGTGAAGATCACCACGGCGTCGAACCCGGGCAGCAGCCGCGGCAGCTCGTCCTGGCCGTGCACCCCCTCGCGCGCGGTGCGGCCGACCAGCGTGGCGGTCGCGTCGAACGGCTCCAGGCGGCGCTTCAGCTGCTCACCGAGGTCGCCCGCGCCGACGATCAAGACCTTCTTGTCCTGCAGGGTGTCCGTGCCGTGGTAGTCCCAGCGGCCCTCGGCGCGCGCCCGTTCGAAGACGAAGAAGTCCCGGTAGATGGCGATCAACGCGCCGATGGCCCACTCCGCGGTGCTGCCGCCGTGCGCGCCCCGGGCGGTGGAGAGCATCACGCCGTCGGGCACCTTGCCGATGAAGTTCTCGGCACCGGCGCTGAGCAGCTGCACCAGCCGGAGGTTCGGCAGCTGCTCGAACACCTCGCGCGGGTCGGTGCCGGAGAGGAACCGCGGGATCAGGACCTCGGCGTCGCGCCCCTCGGACGGCAACGGCCGCCCCGGCTCGTAGCGAACCGCCCGGACACCGTCCACCCGGGACAGCGCTTGAACTCCGAAGTCATCTGGCACGAGCACGGTGAGCGTCACCGGGCCAACGTACGTCAGAATGTCCGCCATGCGGGAGCACGACGTCATCGCGTGGGACGGCACGAAGATCCGGACGTGGCAGGCGGCCGGCGAGGGCACACCGGTGCTGCTGTGCCCCGGCGTGGGCTCCGGGCCAGAGTCGTGGCCGTCGCTGACCGGCCGGGGTGGCGTGCTCAGCTGGTACATGCGCGGCACGATGGGCTCCGGCAGGCCGGTCGACGAGCGCAACATCTCGCTGGACGACCACGTGTCGGACGCGATCGCCGTGCTGGACGACGCGGGCATCGACCGGTGCGTCGTCATGGGCTGGTCGATGGGGGTGACGATCGCCGCCGAGCTGGCGTTGCGCCATCCGGAACGGGTGGCGGGCCTGCTGCTCGTCGCGGGCGCTCCGGGTGACTCCTTCGACGCCATGCTGCCGTTGGCGCCGAAGGCCGTGCGCCGGTTCATCGGGCTGACGGGCACGAAGCTGCTCCAGCAGGCCGGTCCGGTGCTCGACAGGGTGCTGCACCGCGTCCCGGTGACGGACGCGACGACGTTCCTGCTGCGGCACAGCGGCGTGATCAAGCCGACGAGCGACCCGAAGGCCGTCACGAGCGCGGTGAGCCGGTTCCTGCAGCACGACTGGCGCTGGTACTTCACGCTGGCGCTCGCGCTCGGTGGCACCCCGCGCCAGGACCTCGGCCCGGTCGTGTGCCCGGTCACGCTGCTGGCGGGCCGCGACGACGTGCTGGCGACGACGGAGAGCATGTCCGGGTCCGTCGCGGGGCTGCCCCAGGCCCGGCTGCGGGTGCTGCCGTGCAGCCACTACCTGCCGCTCGAGGCGCCCGAGGTGGTGTCCGAAGAGCTCGACCTGCTGCTCGACCGGGTCCGCTCGGTCGACTTCGCCACGTCCGGGAGAAGTTGACTTCGGGTTCACGGTCGCCCACCTACCCTGGGAGCCGTGGTTCGTTCCGTTGCGTTGCTGACCGCCGCCTGCCTGCTGGCAGGGGGCTGCGCGAGCTTTCCCGACGAGCCGGCGCCGACGCAGTGGAGCGCGCAGCCCCAGCTGACCCCGCAGGCGGGTCCGCGTCCCGAGCTGCCGGGCGAGTACCGCCCGGCGCCCGGCGAGCAGGGCCGCGGGCAGCAGCCGCCGCAGAGCGTGCCGCCGCCGCAGGGCTGCAAGGACTTCAACCCCGCCGTCATCGCGACGTGCCTGAACACCGTCACCGGCGTCGCCCCGATCGGCGGCGACGCCCAGGGCGGCGTCGCGGCGTACGCGACCGAACGCGGCGGACGCCTGCTCAAGGTGTCGAAGGACGTCGACCCCGTGGTGGTCGCGCAGCTGGAGGTCGACGCGTCGACCGACGGCGGGCTCACCGGCTTGGCGCTCTCGGCGACCTTCGCCGAGGACCAGCTGGCGTACGTCTACGTGACGACGGCGACGGACAACCGGGTGCTGCGCATCGCCCCCGGCGACTCCCCCAAGCCCGTCCTGACCGGCATCCCGAAGGGCCCGTCCGGCAACCGCGGCGTGCTGGCGAGCGACCGCAAGGGCGCGCTGCTCGTCGCCACCGGTGACGCGGGCAACCCGGCTCTCGCCGCCGACCCGACCTCGCTCGCGGGCAAGGTGCTGCGCGTCGACGGCTTCGGCCGGCCCGCGCAGGGCAACCCGACGGCGGGCACCGCGGTCATCTCGTCCGGGTTGAAGCTGCCCGGCGGCCTGTGCGTCTCGGCCGACACCACGAAGATCTGGGTGACGGACTGGGCCGCGAACGCCGACGTCGTCTACCGCGTCACGCCGGGCAAGCTCGGCGAGGCGGCGTGGACCTGGCCGGAGCGGCCGGGCGTGATGGGCTGCGCGTCGTTGTCCGACGTGCTGTGGGTCAACACGTCGAAGATCCCCGGCTCGCAGAACCTGCCGATGAACCCCGAGGGCGCGTTCACGGGCAAGCCGACCGTGAGCGACGAGGACGGCAGCGAGTTCGGCCGGCGCGGGCCGATGGAGCAGATCAACGACTCCGCGGCGCTGATCGGCACGGTCAACAAGGCCGGCGGCCAGCCCGTGTCGTCGGACGACAGGGTCGCGATCGTCGTGCGCGACGGCGGCAGCTCGCCCGGCAAGGACTGACCGCCCGGCTCCCCGAGCCGACGAGTCGTGGCCAGGGGTTTTCGTTCAGCCGAACGGGGGAATTCCTGTGCGGGGTAGTGCAGGCGGGGGTGGAGAGGCTGTCGGGGCCTTCCCACCCCCGCCTTTCCCTACCTGGTGCTCGTCCAGAACAGAGCGCGCGCTACCTGCGCGTACAGGCCCTTCGGGTGGTCGCGGAACATGGGTTCCGTGCCGAACAGGACCACGCGTGCCCCGTTGGCCGCCGTGCCGGACACGACCGCCGCCTGACCCGCCGCCGCGTCCTGACCGCCCGTGCCGTTGTCGCGGGCGCGCCAGTGGCCCGCGGCGATCACCGTGCTGCCGTAGCGCTGCTCCACCGTCACGCCCGCGCCGAGGTTCGTGAACCACTGCGGTGCGTAGACGAACGAGTGCGGCAGCGCGCCGGTGCCGACCGGACCGGTGCCGTTGACGACGTTCACCACGCCGTTCGCGTCCTCCCAGCCGGCGACCGAGGTGGCCTGCAGGAGCTGGGCGTCCGCGTTGAACCTGCTTCCCGCGGCACCGCGGGTGACGACGCCGCCACGCTTGAGGAACTCGTCGAGCGCGGCCTTGGCGGTGGCGTTCAGCCGGCCGTGGTCGAGGCCCGCTCCCACGTACAGCGCGTCAATCCGCGACCAGTCGAAGCCCGCGTTCAGCACCGCCGTGGAGATCGTGCGGACGTCGAACCCGGACTGCCGCAGCACCTGCAGCTCGTCGGCGGAGACCGCGGCCGCGATGACCTTGCGCTGCAGCGCGACGCCACCGGGCTCGGCGGCGGTGAAGCGCACGCCGTACCGGTCGGCGACCTCCTTCGCGGCGGCCCTGTCCTTCGCGGGGACGACGACCGTGCCGTCGTCCTGGCGCTTCAGTTCCAGGCCGCGGTTGAGCAGGTCGTTGACCGCGCTGACGTCCTTCTGGTCGGTCAGGACGAGCGCGAGGTCGGCACCCGGCGCGGCGCCGACGTCCCCGGTGGGCGAGGCAGCGGTGACGGGCTTGCCGTCGAACCGGAGCTGACCGCTGCGGTGGACGTCGACCGAGGCGCCCCAGAGCAGGCGGTGGCTCCAGCCGGAGATGTCGTACATGACCGGTGCCTTGCCGGAGATGTCGCTGCCCTGCTCCAGCATCACGTTCGCGAGTCCGCGCTTGGGCTGGTGCATGTCCACGACGTACGACCCGGCCGGGTAGCGCTTGCCGCCCAGCGTGAACGGCCTCTCCGCCCGCTGCACCCGGACGTCGTGCCGGACGAGCTGGTCGACGAGCCTGGCCGCGGCGGGCGCGGACCGGTCGTCCGTGATCACGTAGGCACGCGGGAACTCCGTGCTGAAGCGGTCCTCCGGCCCGAAGCCGGGCACGAACCCGTCCGGGACGTGCCGCTGCCGCTCCCCCGCCGCGCCCCGGCGGAACATCTCCGTCTGGTTCGCGATCAGGCTGCGCCGGTTGTCGTCCACGTAGTCGAGCGTCGACTTGATGGTGGCCTCGACGACGTCGGTGTTGATCCGCGAACGCCGCTGCAGCTCAGCCGCGGGCAAGGTGTCGTAGTCGGCCCGGTTGACCCGCATCGGGATCTCGATCGTGTACGACACGGCCCCGTGGTACATCGAGTACTGCGCGGTGTAGATCGGCGCCCAGCCGTCCCACTCGCCGACCGGGTAGTCGCGGAACGGGATCTCCGGCTTCGCGGCCTCGGGGTGCCCGAGCGCCTGCACGGCCTTCTCCATCTGCAGGCCACCCGCGTAGCCGTGCTTGATGTAGAGGTCGAAGTCGTAGTTCTGGCCGTGCGGCGGCGTGGTCGGCTCGATCAGCGTGTTCGCCACGTACCCGTGCTGGTCCAGCATCATCACCGGCTGCGTGCGCTCGACGATGTCCTGCATCACCCGGTTCTCCGGCTGGGAGCTCGTGACGAAGTCGCGGTTGAGGTCGAAGCCCGCCGCGTTCGACCGCGTGCCGGCGACGCGACCGTCCGGGTTGGCCGTGAGGTTGAAGTAGATCCTGCTGCGCTGCAACAACTTCCGCGTCTCGGCGTCGTCGCTCGTGGCAAGGTGCTCGATGACCCGCAACGCGCCGTCGGTGCCCTCCCACTCGTCGCCGTGGATGTTGTTGTTGATCCAGATCGGCGCCTTGTAGAGGCTTTCCGGAACGCTGCGCCCTTCCTCGACGGTGGCGCGGAACCGTTCCTGCAGCCGGGTCTGGGCCGCGGTCTCCGGCGCGGTCAGCGTGACGAGGTACAGGTCGCGGCCGAGCCCCGACTGGCCGACGACCTCGACCGAGACCCTGTCGCTCTTCTGCTGCAACGCGTTCAACCGCGGCGCGAGCGAGTGGTAGGGCGCCAGGTTCAGCTTGATGGCCTTGTCGGCCGGGTTCTCCGGGTACGTGCGCAGTTCCGTCCTGCGCGGGTACCCCTGGTGTCTGCCGGCCCGGTTCTCCCCCTGAGCCGACACCGATCCCTGTGCCTGGAAAGCCTCGTCCAGGACGGCGACGTCATTGCGCTCAGGCCCGTTGCCGGGCTCACGATCCGGACTCGACGGTTGCGCCGTTGCGTTGACGGGCGCCGCCACCACCGCGGCGGCCGCCAGGACGACGGCGAGCAGAGTTCTGCGCATGCGGTCGTTTCTCGCACAACGGCCCGCTCATCGACTAGAGCCGATAGGCGGGCCGTTGTGTCCCCTCGGTCAAGACCTCGTGCTGTCGAGGGTGGCACAGGAAGTCGGGTGCGGGCGAGAAAAATTCACCAACCGCCGTTGGCACTTGGACCACAACTAACCGCTGACCAGCACGTTCATCGGCTTGAAGACCGCACAACCACTCGAACGGCCTATCCCGACCCGAGGCAGAGGAACGGCCGGCGGAACGGGTCCTTCGCCATCGCCTCGGCCAGCGCCACCGCGGGCGCGGCCCCGGCCACCAGCGCCCGGTGGTAGTCGGCCATCGCCGCCGCACTGGCCTCGTCGCCGACCTTGCTGGCCGCGGCGACCACGGTCCGGGTGCCACCGGCGAGCATGGCTCCGGCGAAGCCGAGGGCCTCGTCGCCGGGGCGGATGCGGTTGAGGGCGAGCTCGCACGCGGCCAGGACGACGTGAGCCGGTGGTTTGCGGAGGCGACCCAACTCGTGTGCGAAGAGCGGTCCGTCGAACAGTTCCAAGCGGGAGAACAACGCGTTCTCGGTCTCGTGCTCACCGTGGGCGGCGACGTGGACCAGGTCGGCGCCGTCGAGGTGGGCGAGGACCTCGGCAGCGGTCGCGGTGTTCCCGGACAGCATCGTGGTGTTGGCGTGGTAGGTCGCCAGCTTGTCGACCTCGTCGTGCCCGAAGAGGAGCCCCGGTCCCTGCACCACCAGCACGCGATCGGTCCTCACCTCTCCGCCCTGCGCCGCCGCCAGCCACGCGGTGGCGGAGGGCGCTGTGACGACGGGCCGCCCGTGCAAGCCGGGGATGACGCCCCACGGCACCGCGTACAACGTCCCGGTCGGCACCACCACCAGTTCGCGATCACCGATGAGGTGCCGGAGCGGCTTGATCAGCAGGGTGTCGAGCCGGTCGGCCTGCTTGTGCGCCGACGCTCCGATGACCTGCACCAGAGGTGGCGGTAGATGATCAGGAGCGAGAGCGTTGAGGTCGAAGTGGAGCTTCTGGGCGCTCTCCAGCGCTTCCGCCGCGTGGCCGAGCCGTTCGAGGCGGACACGGCCGCCGGCGACGACGACGGCAGCGATCTCCCCACCGGACACGACGTAGCTGACCATGGCCCGTTCGCCCAGTTCCGCGATCACCTCGCGGATGCCGGCGACGGGGCGCGGCTTGCCCCACCGCTGCGAGTGCCAGCCGAGCCGGTTCGCCTCGCGCTGCGCCTTCACGAGCTTGCCTCGCAGCTCCGCGGTCGGCTGACCCGACAGGCCGTGCCGCAGGATCGCCCAGCTGAGGTTGCGCACCTCGGTGATCCGTTCGGCGACCTCGTTGTTGTCGGTGGCTTCCAGCGGTTCGTACCGGTAGGTCTGCGCGCGGGTGCGTTCCAGCCAGGCGAAGAGCCTGCGCGCGTCCGCGTCCTCCAGCGCGAGCTTGATCGCGAGCTCGCTGAGCTCCCTGCCGTGCACCGCCGTGGCGGACACGAGCTCCAGACCGCCGAGCTGGTCGCGCACACGCCCCAGCTCGTCCAACGCCTGCCGGGCGTGCGTCAGGGCTGCGCGACGACTTCCCTTGGCCAGCGCGAGCTCCGCGAGCACGAGTCTGCGCTGCATGCGGTGGTCGAGCGGCGTGACGGCCCTCGGACCGGGCACCTTGTCGAGCAGTTCCTCGGCGTCGGCGAGGCGGCCACGCCGGATCTCCAGTCGGGCCGCCAGCAGCAACGCGAGCCGGGACTCGTCCACGAGGTGGTTGGCCGCGAGTTCGGCGGACAGCGCCAACGCCTTGTGCACCAGAGCGTCGGAGATCCGTCGGGTGCGCATGGCATGCCGGCCGTGTGCCCACAGCTCGATCAGACCGGCCATCATCCACCACGTGCTGCCCCGGCGGACGAGCTTGCGTTCGGACCTCTTGGCCATCCGGCGAGCCAGGTCGAACTGACCGTCCAGCAACGCGGCCGACGCCCGGAACATCTCGACCTCGGCGATCTCCTGTCCGAACTTCTCCCTGCGCATGACCGGGAGCGCCTCGTCGAGGTGCTTACCGGCCTCGTCGGACAGACCGATCATGAGCATGGCCTCCGCCTGGTCGAGCTGCAGCCGGGCGAGCAGAGCCGGTTGATCATCAGCGCGGAAGACCCGCTCCGCCTCCTCGTAGCGCCGCAACGCCTCCGCGAGCTCACCGCTCTGCTTATGCACGTTTCCCAGCGCGTGCACCAGGAACGGCACGAGGTTGAGAAGCCCGTGTTTGTCGGCGAGGTGAATGCCACATTCGAGATCGGCGATCGCTCGTTCGCTTCGACGGACGGCGGCCAGCGCGAAACCACGGTTGAGCAGGGTGGAGACGAAGCCCTGCACGAGCGACCGGTTGGTACCGGGCAGCGTCTGCTGCACGTCGTCTTCGACCGCTGCGATGAACCTGTTGAACCACTCGACAGCACGTTCCGGCTGTCCCATGCGCATGACCATGAGGCCCTGGTTGTGGTCGACGCCCGCGCTCAGAAGCGTCCTGGTGGCGGCGTCGTCGATGGTGTTGATCTCGCGACGGGCCGCGTCGAAAGCCTCGACGGCGACGTCCATGCCGCTGGTTTCACCCTGGCACAACCCCAAGGTGTAGAGGATGCGAGCGCGAGCAGCCGCGCGTTCCTGGCCAAGTTCCGCGCGCTCGACGTGCGCGAGCGCACGCTTGAGCAGTCGGATGGCCGAGGGGAAGCGGAATCTCGCTTGCTCAGCCCATCCTCTCTCGTACAACTCGCGCGCTCTCTCCAGGGAACGAGCGGGCATGTGATCATCACACCACAGGTCGTCAACCGGCGCTGCCCGCCAACCAGGCACTAGGCCTGGTGACGGGCACTACACGCTGGGTTACTGCGCGACCTGGTTGCTCACGTGGTTCGGGCAGTCCGGGGCGTGCTCGACATCGCCACCAGAATCCACAGCACCCTCCGAGATCAGCCGCCGCCCCACCAAGGGGAATCCCGGGCCACCGCCGCAGCACATCGGCTTGACTTCCGGGTCTTCCTTCTTGTCGGGCCGCGGCACCTCCGCAGGCGGTGCCGGCTCGACCGGGACCGGCTCGGCCGGCACGGGTTCGACGACCGGCGTTCCCTCGAGCACCGACTCGGCTTCCTGAACGACCTCGGTCGCCGCCACGTCGAAGTTCTCGCGCTGAACAGTCATGAGGATTCCCCCCTCGTTTGGACTATTACATTCCATCCCCCCAGATGGGATGCACGGAAAGAGTGGCACACACGGCTACAGGTATACGTCTCATTTAGCTAACAGCCACTCAAACGGCCTAAGATCACAAAGGGTCACCTGCACGAACAGGTGACCCTTTGTGATTTTTCTGGCGAATGTGTATCTAGGAGCAGCGAGCGAGCACGATCTCGCGAACTCGGGCCGCGTCGGCCTGTCCCCTGGTCGCCTTCATGACCGCTCCGACGATGGCGCCGGCCGCCTGGACCTTGCCGTCGCGGATCTTCTGGGCCACGTCCGGCTGGGCGGCGAGGGCCTCGTCGACGGCCTTTTCGAGCGCCGAGTCGTCCGAGACGACCTTGAGGCCGCGCTTCTCGACGACCTCGTCCGGGGAGCCTTCGCCCTCCAGGACGCCGTTGACGGCCTCGCGGGCGAGCTTGTTGGTCAGCGCGCCCGTGTTGACCAGCTCGATCACCCGTGCCACCTGAGCCGGGGTGATGGGCAGGTCGGACAGCTCGACACCGCGGCTGTTCGCCTGCTGCGCGAGGTAGGACACCCACCAGGGGCGGGCCTCGTCCGGCTTCGCGCCCGCCTCGACGGTGGCGATGATGAGGTCCAGGGCGCCCGCGTTGACCAGGTCGCGCAGCACCTCGTCGGTGAGCTTCCACTCCTCCTTGATGCGCGCGCGGCGCTCCCAGGGGAGCTCGGGCAGCGTGCCGCGCAGCTCCTCGACCCACTCGCGCGACGGCGCGATCGGGACCAGGTCGGGCTCCGGGAAGTAGCGGTAGTCCTCCGCGGTCTCCTTCTTGCGGCCCGGGGAGGTGCTGCCCGACGACTCGTCGAAGTGACGGGTCTCCTGGGTCACCTCGCCGCCGGAGGAGAGCACCGCGGCCTGGCGCGTCATCTCGAAGCGGACGGCGCGCTCGACGCTGCGCAGCGAGTTGACGTTCTTGGTCTCGGTGCGGGTGCCCAGGGCGCCGGTGGTCTTCGGCGACAGGGACACGTTCGCGTCGCAGCGCAGCGAGCCCTGGTCCATGCGGACGTCGGACACGTCGAGCGCCTTGAGCAGGTCGCGCAGCGCCGTGACGTACGCACGGGCGACCTCGGGGGCGCGTTCCTTGGTGCCCGGGATCATCTTCGTGACGATCTCGATCAGCGGCACGCCGGCGCGGTTGTAGTCGAGCAGCGAGTGCTCGGCGCCGTGGATTCGACCGGTCGCGCCGCCGACGTGCAGCGACTTGCCCGTGTCCTCCTCCATGTGCGCGCGCTCGATCTCGACGCGGATGACCTCGCCGTCGTCCAGCGTCACGTCGAGCCAGCCGTTGAAGGCGATCGGCTCGTCGTACTGCGACGTCTGGAAGTTCTTCGGCATGTCCGGGTAGAAGTAGTTCTTCCGCGCGAACCGGCACCACTCGGCGATCTCGCAGTTCAGCGCGAGGCCGATGCGGATCGCGGACTCGACGGCCTTGCCGTTGACCACCGGCAGCGAGCCGGGGAGACCCAGGCACGTCGGGCAGGTGTTCGTGTTCGGCTCGCCGCCGAAGGCGTTGGCGCAGCCGCAGAACATCTTCGTGTTGGTGTGCAGCTCGACGTGCACTTCCAGGCCCAGGACGGGGTCGTACTTCTCGATGACCTCGTCGTAGTCCATCAGTTCGACCAGAGCGGTCATGCCAACTCGTCCTTCCGCAGGGCGCGCGCCGCGAGCGCCGCACCGGTGACCGCCACGACGATGCTGGCGACCGCGTTCGCCAGCATCAGCTTGTCGTTCTTCGCACGGGCGTTGCGGAAGCCGGAGAACGCTCCCACCGCGCCGGCGACGGCGCCGGCCAGGCCCAGCAGGCCCCTTGCCTTCTTGATGTTCACAGCGACGGGCCTCCAAACGCGCCACGCGCGGCCTCGTAGGCGGCAGCGACTCGGTACATGCGGTGGTCCTGCAGGGCCGGCGCCATGATCTGCAGGCCGACCGGCAGACCGTCCTCGTCGGACAGACCGCTCGGCACGCTCATGGCCGGCGTGCCCGCGAGGTTCGCGGGGATGGTGCAGAGGTCGGCCTTGTACATGGCCATCGGGTCGTCCGCGCGCTCACCGATCTTGAACGCCGTGGTCGGCGTCGTCGGGGAGATGAGCACGTCGAACTTCTCGAACGCCTTCGCGAAGTCCTGCGTGATGAGCGTGCGGACCTTCTGCGCCGAGCCGTAGTACGCGTCGTAGTAACCGGACGACAGCGCGTACGTGCCGATCATGATGCGGCGCTTGACCTCCGGGCCGAAGCCGGCCTCGCGGGTCAGCGACATGACCTCCTCGGTGCTGCGCGTGCCGTCGTCGCCGACGCGCAGGCCGTAGCGCATGGCGTCGAACCGGGCGAGGTTCGACGAGCACTCGCTCGGCGCGATGAGGTAGTAGGCGGGCAGCGCGTGGTCGAAGCTCGGGCACGACACGTCCGCGATCTCCGCGCCGAGCTCCTTGAGCTGCGACACGGCGGCCTCGAAGCTGCGCAGCACGCCCTGCTGGTAGCCCTCGCCGCTGAACTGCGTGACGACGCCGATGCGCAGACCGGACAGGTCGCCGCTCAGGCCCTCGCGGGCGGCGGCGACGACCGGCGGCACGGGCGCGTTGATGGACGTGGAGTCCATCTCGTCGTAGCCCGCGATGACCTCGTGCAGCAGCGCGGCGTCGAGCACCGTGCGCGCACACGGACCGGCCTGGTCCAAAGAGCTGGAGAACGCGACGAGGCCGTAACGCGAAACGCCGCCGTAGGTGGGCTTCACGCCGACGGTGCCGGTGACGGCGCCGGGCTGGCGGATCGAGCCACCGGTGTCGGTGCCGATCGCGAGCGGGGCCTGCAGCGCGGCCAGCGCGGCGGACGAGCCACCGCCGGAGCCGCCGGGGATGCGGTCGAGGTCCCACGGGTTGTGCGTGGGGCCGTACGCCGAGTTCTCGGTCGACGAGCCCATGGCGAACTCGTCCATGTTCGTCTTGCCGAGGATGACGACGCCGGCTTCCTTCAGTTTGCGCGTCACCGTGGCGTCGTAGGGCGGCAGCCAGCCTTCGAGGATCTTGGAGCCGACGGTGGTCGGCACGCCCTCGGTGGTCATGACGTCCTTGAGGGCCAGCGGCACGCCGGCGAGCGGCGAGACCGCCTTGCCGGCCTTGACGTCCTCGTCGACCCTGCGGGCCTGCGCGAGAGCGCCCTCGGTGTCGACGTGCAGGAAGGCGTGGACCTTCCCGTCGGTCTCGGCGATGCGGTCCAGGTGGGCCTGCGTGACCTCGACGGACGAGACCTCACCGCTGTGGATCTTCGCGGCGAGCTCGGCCGCGGTGGCGTGGACCAGGTCGTTGGTCATGCTTCCTCACCCAGGATGCGGGGCACGCGGAACCGGCCGTCCTCGGCCTCAGGAGCGCCGGAGAGCGCCTGCTGCTGACCGAGGCTCGGACGGACCACGTCCTCGCGGAAGACGTTGGTCAGCGGAACGGCGTGCGACGTCGGCGGGATGTCGGCCGTGGCGATGTCGCCGACGGACGCCACCGACTGGAGGATCACGTCGAGCTGGCCGGCGAACAAGTCGAGCTCGTCCTCGGTGACGGCCAGCCTGGCGAGCTTCGCCAGGTGCGCGACCTCGTCGCGGGAGATGCTGGGCACTCCTGTCAACCCCCGTAGGGTCGGGATTCGAATCGGGAACCCCGTGAGTCTATGGGCTGGTCAGGAGTGCCTTCGAACCGGTTACCGCCTCTGGAGCTGACTGGCACGTCAACTTAACCGTTCCGCAACGCGGACAGCAGGTCCTGCGTTGACGATGCGTCTGCGAGAATCACCGACCGGCAACGGCGCGAGACGCGGGGTCTCTCGCACGAGCTATGGAGGCGTTCACCTTGTCGTTCCTGATCCGGGTCCAGCTCCCGGACCGTCCCGGCACCCTAGGCGCGGTCGCTTCGGCTTTGGGCGAGATCGGGGCGGACATACTCAGCGTGGACGTGGTGGAGCGCGGTTCCGGCCTCGCCATCGACGACCTCGTCGTCGAGCTCCCCTCCGGCCGCCTGCCCGACACCCTGATCACCGCCGCCGAGTCGGTCGAGGGCGTCGAGGTCGACGCCGTCCGCCCCTACGCGGGCATCCTCGACACCCATCGCGAGCTGGAGCTGGTCGAGGAGATCGCCGAGGAGCCGAAGAAGGGCCTCGAGGTCTTCACCGAGGGCGTCCCGAAGATCATCCGCGCCGGCTGGGCCGTCGTCGTCGGTCCCGAGGGCACCGGCATCAACCGCCTGACGGCGTCGTCGGCCGCGCCGGAGACCCGGATGGCGGACGTGCCGTGGTTCCCGCTGGAGCGCGCGACCGTGCTCGACGGCGAGGAGGAGTGGGTGCCGGAGACCTGGCGCGAGCTGGGCACCGAACTCGCCGCCACGCCGCTCGGCAAGCCGGACCGCGTGCTCGTCGTCGGCCGTCCCGGCGGCCCGATGTTCCGCGCGGCCGAGGTGGCGAGGCTGGCGCACCTCGCCGGCATCGTCGCCGTCGTGCTCCCGGACTAGCGAGGGGCCTTCGACCGCTGGTTGCGGCGGGCCATCGCGACCAGCTCGGCGTTGTTCCTCGCCCGGCGCCCGTCGGGCATGGTGAGCGTGTCCTCCAGGCCCATGCGCACGTGGTGTTCGAGCCGCGCCGCGTAGACGAGGACGGGCCAGGCGTCCGCGTCCGTGCCGTGCAGCACGATCGGCAGCCCCAGCGGTTCGACCACGCGCAGCAGGCCCTCCGCCGACTCGCGGGTCGCCACGACGGCGACCCTCCGGGTGCCCGGCGGCAGCTCGCCCAGCTCGGCCGGCTCCGCGACGACGAGCTCGACACCGACGCCGACCCGGTGCAGCGCGCCGGCCAGCTCCCGCCAGCCGGGTTCGTCGACGTGCACGCGCGCGACGTCCGGCCGCCCCGCCGCCAGCGGAGCCCAGCTGCCGACCAGCGCGGCCCGGTCGCCGGGCACGTTCGTCGACACGCTGATCTCGACCTGCGGCGCGGCCGCCCGCACCGTGGCGACGGTCGTGGCCACCTCGGACCCGACGAGCGTGAGCCCGCCGATCACGTCACGCGGGTGGACGTGCACCGACGTGGCGCCGAGCGCGGCGGCGTCGGCCGCGTCCTCCGCGAGCCTCTCGGGGGACAACGGCAGGGCCGGGTGCTCCTCGGCCGCGCGGGAGCCGTTCAGACAGGCTTGCAGCACACCTCACACGGTCCCACACAACGCTCGGCGCCGCGGTGGTCCAAGGGTTAAGTTGGGGACGTGCGACCGGACGTGGTGCTCGCCCAAGCCGATGGCCTCGCGATCGGTGACCTGGCCCTCGGGGTGGCCGGGCTGATCGCGGTGGCGGCGGTGGTCGTGGTGGCGCTCAAGCGCAAGCGGTGATCACAGCTCCCACTCCTCCGCCAGCGTGCGCAGCAGCTCCTTCTGCCTGGTCTCGAGGAGCGCCGGGGTCCACTCGGACTGCGCCAGCACCTGGCTGGTGAGCGGAAACGCCGACACACCGGAGCGGCTCAGGAAGTACTTGTGCTTCTTGGTCTCGAAGTCGTAGTTCTGGGCCTGGGAGTTCTTCGTCCGGTTGAGCAGGACCAGGTTCGCGAGCCGATGCGTCCACGTGCCGCGCGCCTGCGCGGTGAAGGCGTCCAGCCACGCCGAGTCCGCTTTCGGGTTCTGCGGCAGGACGTGCTCCACGGTGATGATCGAGAAGTCGTGCGTGACGCCGGAACTGCCCGCGAGCACCTCGTCGAGCCTGAGCAGCACGTACTTCCTCGTCTTCTGCACCAGGTAGAGCGGGCCGTCGAGCTGCCGCACGGTCTCGGCCCGTTCGTCCGCGTCGAGGTCGAAGGCCGGTGAGTCCAGCCCGTGCCCGGCGGCGAGCTCCCGCAGCAGGTTGGAGTACCTGACCACTCTTGGCGTCGTGTAGACGCGGCGGATGAACATGCTGGCCGCGAGCCGCTCCAGCTTGCGGAGGAAGCCGTCCAGCCAGACCGGGTCGTCGCCGTGGTGGCGCATGGCCCACAGGGCGGGTGGCAGCCAGTCGCTGTTGTCGATCTGGGAGAGCCTGCGGAACCACGAGTTGACCCGCTCCGCCTTGGCGGACGCCTCGTAACCGAAGTCGCGGATCTGCTCGTAGGCCTCCGCGTAGGGCACCAGGACGTCGTCGACGAACTCCGCCGCCCGTCCCGGGAGGTACTGGTCCAGCACCTGCTTCGGGAACTCGGTCATAAGGTCCTGCTTGGCACGTTCCTTGGCGAAGATCATGCGGATGTACAGGAACAGGTCGGCGAAGTCGCTGCGACCGAGCATGACCTCGGCCTCGTCCCACTTCGTCGCGTACTCGTCGTCGAGCAGGCCGATGACCTTCGACTTGAAGATGTCCGCCGGTGAGAGGTCCAGGCCGCGGGCGTTCATGACGCTGAAGATGCGGTGCGCGCTGGTCAGGTTCGGCGTGGTCACGATCACGAGGAACGTCCGCGCGCTGATCATCTTGACCAGTCGGCGCCGGGACTCCTCGTCCCATCGGACGAGCACCTCGCGCAGCGCCTTGGCGTTGTCGCGGATCGACTTCTGCGCATCGGTCTTCAACGCCGTGTCGTTGAGCGCGATCAACTCCTCGACGCGCCCTGGCGTCTGCACGTAGGTGCGGAAGAAGGCCTGGTCGCGCTTCTTCAACGCGAGGCGCGGCTTGGCTTCCAGGTCGAGCAGCTCGTCACCCGGTTCGATGATCATCTTACCGAGCGAGTCGCGGATGCCTCCCGGCTCGGCGAGGTCGCGCACGATCGCGAGCAGGATCGTGAGGGTCGTGAGCCGTTGTTGGCCGTCGATCACCTCGGAGTCTGCCGCGCCGTCGTTCTTCACGAGGACCATCGAGCCGAGGAAGTACGGCTCGTCGTCGTCCCGCTCAACGGCTTCGACGAGGTCGTCGAGCAACTGCCCGGCCTGCTCGACCTCCCAGGCGTACGGCCGTTGGTAGTCAGGGATCCAGAAGTCGTAGTCGCTGCTGAACACCTTGCGAAGCGGTACTTCGTGAGCCCCGAGCTTGTGCATGACCGCCTCATCGGGCGAGTGATGATCGTTGTTACGCACTGCGAGATCTCCCGGCTGGCCGCAGAATCTGCCGTGATCGCCCTACTTCCCGGAGGTATGAAGATCATGGCCGTGACCGTGAACCTCGACATGCTCCTCGACAAGGCTTACGAGAACCTCCCGCTCACCGAGATCCTGGACGCACCCGTCGACGCGCTGCAGGGCGTGAGCGCCGGTGACGCGGAGAAGCTGAAGGCCGCGTTCAACATCAAGACCGTTCGCGACCTGGGCACCAACAAGTACTTCCGCGCCGCCGTGACGCTGCTCGACCTGGAGACGACGGCCCGCTAGAGCACCATGCGGTAGTGGACGAACGGCGTCTTCTCCGCGACCTGGTCGTAGAGCCGGCGGGCCGCCTCGTTGTCCTCGGCGGTGTGCCAGTAGACGCGCGCGCAGCGCTGCCCGCGTGCCCAGTCCGCGACCGCCTCGACGAGCGCGCGGCCGATGCCGCGGCCGCGCGCTTCGGGGGCCGTGAAGAGGTCCTGCAGGTAGCAGACGTCCGGGCCGGACGTGCTGGGGTGCCGGAAGAAGTGCGCGATGCCGACGACGTGGTCCCCGTCGCGGGCACACAGGGCGTGGATCGATGTGCCCGCTCGGAACGCCTGCCACTTCTCGTCGTACGTTTCCGCTGGCAGGGTGCGTTCGTAGAAGGCGTTGTAGCCCTCGAAGAGCTGCTGCCACCCGGTGCGGTCCGCGGGTTCGAGGCGGCTGATCGCGATCATGTTGATCCTTTCTGCGGTCACCCGGTTGGATGACCCCCGTGTCGACGACCCTGACCACCGAACTGTTGCTGCACCGCGCGGGCACCAAGTCGTACTGGCGCGGGCTCACCTACCGCGAGGCCGTGCTGTCCCTGCGGGTGCACAGCCGGCACGTCGCGGCGCGGGTGCGGGGCGGTGACGAGGACGCCTACGTGGTGGAGCTGTCGTGGTCGGGGACGCACCTGGTCGGGTCGTGCAGTTGTCCGCACGGGTCCGAGGGGTTCTTCTGCAAGCACTGCGTGGCGGTCGGGCTGGTGCTGCTGGACCGGGGTCAGACGGTGCCGCCGCCGGACGCCGAGGACGTGGAGCTCAAGGACGTGCTGAGATCGCTGCCGCCCGACGTGCTGCGGGACCTGCTGTACGAGCAGGCGGCGAAGGACCTCAAGCTGCGGGCGCGGATCATCTCATCTTTCTGACAGGTGCCCGCAGAACTGGGTTTCCGGTGGTAGCCCGCACTTCGAGCCCGGTGGGCGGGTCGCCGCCGCCAGCACCCAGCCGGCGGGGCCGCGCTCGAAGACCAGCACGTGGGGCATGCCGTAGCTGGTGTGGTCGAACGTCGTGGACTTCGCGAAGTACAGGTCCGTGACCTCGTGGAGGTGGACCACCACGCTCCCGTCCGGGTCGACGGTGGTGCGTCTCAGCTCTGTGGTGACCTCCGCCCGCGAATAGCCGCCGTGCGGCAACTTCTCGTGCCGCTCGCGGCGTCGGTCCAGCTTCGCTTCGTCGACGCGCAGCACGGCCGCGAGCGCCTGGGTGACGGGCACGCCGAAGCCCGGCGTCTGCGCGACGGCGGTGACCTTGTCCGCGCGGCGCTGCAGGTAGTGCTGCGCCAGCTGCTCGAGCTGGCGCCGGTCGTGCGCCGCCGGGTGCCCCGGCGCGGCCGAGGCACCCGGCAGGAACAACGCGGTCAGCAGGACTGCGGCCGATCTCATTCGCGAACCCCCACTCGCGGTGACGTCCAGTGGACGCGCGGCCGCGGGAGGGGTTGCTCAGACCGGTAAGCCGTAGGCCATCAGATTCAGGCCGGGCACCGGCCTCCAGTCCCGTTCCGGCAGCCGCGTGAAGCCCAGCCGCTCGTACAACCGGTGCGCCGCCAGCATCTTCTCCGACGACGACAACACGACCGAGCCCGCACCCGTGGCGCGCGCCCTGTCGACCACCACCCGCACCAGGGCCTCGCCGACACCCCGGCCGCGCGCCGCGGACGCGACCGAGAGCATGCGGAACTCCAGTTCGCCCGGCCGCGAGATCTCCGCGTACGGCGTGCCCGGCCGCACGATCGTCACCGAGCCCAGCACCTCGCCCGAGGCGGTGTCGACGGCCACCACCAGTTCGGCGGCGCGGAAGCGGGAGGCGGCGTCGGCGAGGGTGGTCGCGTAGTCGTCGTGGGCGCCCACGAAGCCGTCGACGCGGTACGCCTCCACCGTGATCGCACCGACCGCGGGCAGGTCGGCCTCCTCGGCCGGGCGGATGGTCAGGTCACTCATCGGAGCCTTCTTCCCCAGGCAGGGCGACCTCTCTCGCGGCGTCCGGGCCCTGCTCCAGCAGGACGCGGAACCCCGCCTCGTCGAGGACGGGAACCTTCAGCGAGACGGCCTTGTCGTACTTGGATCCCGGCGCGTCGCCGGCCACGACGAAAGAAGTCTTCTTGGAGACCGAGCCCGCCGCCTTGCCGCCGCGCGCGAGGATCGCCTCCTTCGCGGAGTCGCGCGAGAACTCCGCCAGCGAACCCGTGACCACGATGGACAGGCCTTCGAGGTTGCGGACGATGGACGCGTCCCGCTCGTCCTCCATCCGCACGCCGGCGGCCCGCCAGCGCTGCACGACGCCCTGCCGCCACTCGGTCTCGCGCCATTCGACGACGGCGGTCGCGATCGTCGGGCCCACTCCTTCGGCACCCGCGAGCGCCTCCTCCTCGGCTTCGAGGATGGCGTCCATCGAGCCGAACTGCTGCGCCAGCGCGCGGGCGGCGGTGGGACCGACGTGGCGGATCGACAGCGCGACGAGCACCCTCCACAGAGGACGGGACTTCGCGGCCTCCAGGTTGTCCAGCAGCTTGAGCGCGTTCGCGGACAGCTCGCCGTTCTTCGTCTTGAAGCGCTCGACCCCCAGCAACGCCTCGGCGTCGAGGTCGAACAGGTCGGCCTCGTTCGTGTACGCCGTGGACTCGGTGATCGCGGCGGCGGCCTCGTAGCCGAGCACCTCGATGTCCAGCGCGGCGCGGGAGGCGAGGTACGCCAGGCGTTCACGCAGCTGACCGGGGCACGTCTCCGCGTTGGGGCAGCGGATGTCGACGTCGCCCTCCTTCATGGGCCGCAGCACCGAGTCGCACTCGGGGCACCGGGTCGGCATCTCGAACTCGCGCGCGTCGGCGGGCCTCGCGGCCAGCACCGGGCCGAGCACCTCGGGGATCACGTCGCCCGCCTTGCGGATGACGATGCGGTCGCCGATCAGCACGCCCTTGCGCCTGACCTCGGAGGCGTTGTGCAGCGTGGCCCGCGCGACCGTCGACCCGGCCACCTTCACCGGTTCCATCACCGCGAACGGCGTGACCCGGCCGGTGCGCCCCACCTGGACCTGGATGTCCAGCAACGTCGTGGTGGCCTCCTCCGGCGGGTACTTGTACGCGATGGCCCACCTCGGGGCCCGCGACGTCGTGCCCAGGCGCCGTTGCAGCGCCACCTCGTCGACCTTGACGACCAGGCCGTCGATCTCGTGGACCGCGTCGTGCCGGTGCTCGCCCCAGTACTCGACCTTCTCGCGCACGTCGGCCGGGTCGGTGAGGACCTCGGTGTGCGAGGACACCGGCAGGCCCCACGACTTCAGCGCCTCGTACGCGAGCGACTGGCGGGCAACCTCGAAGCCCCCGGTCTTGCCGATGCCGTGGCAGATCATCCGCAGCTTGCGCGACGCCGTGACCTTCGGGTCCTTCTGCCGCAACGACCCCGCCGCGGTGTTGCGCGGGTTCGCGAACGGCGGCTTGCCCTGCTCGACCAGCGAGGCGTTGAGCGCCAGGAAGTCCTCGACCGCGAAGAAGACCTCGCCGCGCACCTCCACGAGGTCCGGCACCGGGTACTCGTCGGACCCCTTGAGCACCACCGGGATGTCCGCGATCGTGCGGACGTTCAGCGTCACGTCCTCGCCCGTGCGGCCGTCGCCCCTGGTCAGTGCGCGCGTGAGCCTGCCCTTCTCGTAGAGCAGGTTGATCGCGAGACCGTCGATCTTCAGCTCGCACAGGAAGTGCGTGCCCTCGCCGATGTCCTTGCGGACGCGCTCGAACCACGCCGTCAGCTCGTCCTGGCTGAACACGTTGTCGAGGCTGAGCATGCGCTCCAGGTGGTCGACCGCCTGGAACTCCGTCGAGAAGGTGCCGCCGACGAGCTGCGTCGGCGACTCCGGCGTCGCGAGGCCGGGGTGCTCGGCCTCCAGCGCCTCCAGCGACCCCAGCAACGCGTCGAACTCGCCATCGGTGACGGTCGGGTCGTCGAGCACGTAGTAGCGGAACTGGTGCGAGCGCACCTCTTCCGCGAGCACGGCATGCCGCTCGCGCACCTCTGCGGGGACGTCTTCAAGGCTCTCGCTGGTCACGTCCCACAGCTTAGTGAGCAGGTCCGACAGTTCTCAGAGCCGCGAATCCCCGGCCAGCTCACGGACGAGTGAACGCAGCTCCAGCAGGCTGATCGTGCCCTCCGGTTCGAGCTGCGCGGTCTCCACCCGCCGCAGCCTCTCCCCCGCGAGGCGTTCGCCGAGGGTGACGTCCAGCGGCAGGAACGTCATCGTCTGCCGCTGCTGGTCGCTCAACCCGGCCAGCGCCGGGTGGTAGACGGCGACGTCGACCACGTCGCCGTCCACCTGGGCCACCACGCGGTAGTCGCCCAGCCGCATCCTCACGTCGCCGAGGTTCACGACCACCTCGGTCGGGTCCGGCACCGCCGGCACCGAGTCGTGGAACTCCCACACCATGTCCGACGGCGGCGCGGCGTCGATCCAGGCGTCGGTGTACGGACGCAGCCGCGGGTCCTCCTGGCCGGTGACCACCAGCGCGTACATCGCCATGTGGCCCTGTTCGAGCGAGAAGACGAGGTCCGGGTGCAGTCCGCTGACGAGGTCCCGCAGCTCGTCCTCGACCCGGTGCGGCTCACCGTCGCCGAGCGCCGCGCTGACCACCGGCACCAGCTGGAACCACCGTTCCCAGAACCGCCGCGCCGCCTCCTGCGCGTTCGGCAGGTGGTCGGGGACGACGTCTTCGGCTTTGCGGCGGCGGAACCACTTCATGATTCTCAAGAGTAGAGCTTGCGGCCCTCCGCCAGCATTTCAACGAACTGGGCGATGCGTTTCCGGCGCGTCTCCGGCCTCTTCGCGTCGTGGATGCGCAACAACACCGCATAGCGGTTCTGGCTGTTCAAGGTCTTGAAGAACTCGGCGGCCCGGGGGTTGGCGTCGAGCGCCGCGACGAGGTCGTCCGGCACCTCTATCGTGGCGGGCCCCGCATACGCCGCGTCCCACCGCCCGTCCGCCTTGGCCTTCTCGACCTCCCTCAGGCCCGCCGGCAGCATCTTCCCGGCCGCGACGAGCGCCTCGACCTTGCCGCAGTTGCGCTTGGACCACTTGCTGCGCGGCTTCCGCGGCGTCCACCGCTGCGAGTAGTAGGTCTCGTCCACGGACCGCACGAGCCCGTCGATCCACCCGTGGCACAGGGCCACGTCCAGCGCCTCGTCGTAGGTGATCGTCCTGAGCCCCGACCCCTTCTTGGCGTACTTGATCCACAACTCGGTCTCGGTCGCGCCGTTGCGGTGCAGCCAGGCGTCGAACTCGGCCGGCCCCTCGAAGACGATCAACGCACCCTCCTCAGGCAGAGCGTCATCTCCTCATAGGGAACACCGATTTCGGCCCCTTCGGGGCAACTTCCTCGTTTCACATCCATGACCTGCACGTTCACCCGCGACGCCGCACAGTCGAACTTGGACACCCGGTTCCGTGCCGCTGAAGGCCCACCACACGGCGAGATAGGCCACCACGGCAAGGACACACATCATCACGGTCTGTCTCACGACCACGCCGCGGATGGTGGCGGCGAAAATGGAGTGGCGCCCGGCGACGAATTTGGCCACAGTGCGCGGCATGCTGATCCGGCGGGAGACACCCGCAGACATCTCCGCCATCCGTGACGTCACCGATCTCGCTTTCAAGGACGGGCCCGAAGCTCTGCTGATCGACTGGCTGCGGGACGACCCGGGCTGGATCCCGGAGCTGTCGCTGGTGGAGGACGCCGTTCTCGGGCACGTCGTGTGCACGCGCGGGTACGTCGACTCCGTGCCGGCGCTGGGACTCGGGCCGATCGCGGTGCACCCCGCGCACCAGCGCGCCGGCATCGGGTCGGCGTTGATGCACGCGGTGCTGGGAGCCGCGGAGGCACGTGGCGAGCGCGCGGTGATCCTGCTGGGGTCGCCGGACTACTACTCGCGGTTCGGGTTCCGGATGGCCTCGGAGTTCGGGATCACGCCGCCCGACCCCGCCTGGGAGCCGTACTTCCAGGCGCGGTTGTTCTCGGACGTGCCCGCGGGGCCCTTCCGGTACGCGGAGCCGTTCAACCGGCTCTGACGACCTCTCCGCCGGACCTGCGGGCGTGGATCGTGCCGTCGGGCTGGGCGGACACGGTGTCGATGAAGGCGTTGTCGCCCAACGGTTCCCAGGTCGTGGCCCCGAGGCGGTGCGGGCGTCCGGCCATGAGCGTGTAGAGGCCTGTCGTCCCGTCCTGGCGGATCACCGCTTCGGGTGATGCTTCCAGGCCGTACGCCGTTATGCGCCAGGCGCCCGCGTTGCCCGCCATGAGCTTGTCGCCGGAACGGACGTGGAGGGTGGCGGTGCCGTCCCGCTGGAGGACGGCTGATGGCTTGCCCTGGGCGAATCCGGGTGGGCTCAGGGGCTGCCAGGCCGGAACGGGGCGAGGCGCGGCCGAGCGGCGCGGAATCGGTACCGACTGGCGGGCCCCCCGGGGAGATCCACCCCCCATTCCCACCGCACCGGGGTCCGACAGTGTCGCGACGCTGCCGTCCACCAGCACCGCGTACAGCTCGACCGTCCCATCAGGACGCGGCACCGCCTCCGGATCCCCCGCCACCCCCGAGGCCACCACCCGCCAGACCCCGTCGGCCAGAGCCCGTACCTCGCCGCGGGCCGTCCGCGCGTACACGACGGACCCGGCCACCGAGGGCCGTCCCACGAAGTCCTCGAACGTGCTCAACCGCGTCGAACCGGCCCACACGTCGCCGTCGGTCACCAGGTGCACGACACCACCGACGACCTCGGGCCCGCCCTG
Organism: Lentzea jiangxiensis; assembly: GCF_900104175.1. Lineage (GTDB taxonomy): Bacteria > Actinomycetota > Actinomycetes > Mycobacteriales > Pseudonocardiaceae > Lentzea > Lentzea jiangxiensis. The sequence continues at coordinate 928,811 of NZ_FNIX01000001.1, read as the reverse complement.
CCACGCCCGCCGGATCAGGGACGACGCGCGCGGCTGCGACTGGTCGTACCGCCCCGGGCAGCAGGACCGCTGCACCGCGTCGGCCAGCAGGCCCGCCGACAGGCCGGGGCGGTCGACCCGGACCGCGTGCTCGAAGAAGCTCCGCGCGGCGTGGGAGACGTCCATGACCTGCTCCGGCGTCCCCCAGCCCATCGACGGCCGCTGCTGGAACACGCCGAGCGAGTCGCGGTCGCCGCAGGCGAGGTTGTTCATGTGCGACTCGACCCACCCGGCCTCGAACCCGGCGAGCAGCACCTTGTCGCTCACGCCCAGGGAGAGACCGACGGCGTGCACGGTCCGGATCACGTCCGGGTCGTGTTCGGCGGGGACCAGGCACCCCACGTCCGTGGGCAGCGCATGTGGCGTGCCGGAGAAGAGCAGCGAGAAGACCAGCGCGAGCCTGAGCACAAGTCCGAATTGGACACCCGGGCCCGCGCCGGCGCCACTCAGGAGTTCGCGATCAGGGAGAAGCCGAGGACGCCCGTCGCCGTGAAGTCGATGGCCGGTTCGGAGCTCGGCCACGAGCGCAGGTCGTCGGCGAACACGGACTTCGCGGAGTCGAACTCCAGCGTGTACGGCTTGGTGCACGGCACGGAGCCCGGCGGCATGTCGCCGAGGCCCTCGAACAGGGTGGCGTCGTTCGGGCCGTTGATCACGGCACCGACCAGGACCTTCGAGCCGCCGTCCGGGGAACCGGCGAGGTTCGCGGCCTGGTGGTGCGGGCACTCGGGGAACTTCGTGCCCACACCGACGATCAGCGAGGTGCCCCAGGCGTTGGTGCCCAGGGCGAAGCCGCGCTGCTGGGTGCCGAAGACCGCGTACTCCTTCGAGCCGGTCAGCCTCTGGTGCAGCGCGGCGGTGGTGATGTAGCCGAACGTGCGCGAGCCCACGTCCCAGGTCTCGACGTTGGCCGCGGTGCGGAACGGCGAGGTCCGGGCGGCGTCGGCGCCCTTGCGGAGCTGCCGCTCGATGTCGCCCACGACCTGCTGCTCGGTCACCTCGGCGCCGGGGATGCCCTTGCGCAGCAACGGGGCGAGGTCGGCGTGGGCCAGAGCGGAGATGTTGTAGACGTTCAGCGTGTCCGGGTCACCCGTGGCCAGGAACTCCTTGGCCCAGTGGGCGGCGGCGCGGGCGAACTGGCCGTAGCGCTTGTCGTGCAACGCCTTCGCGGCCAGCGCGAGCTGGGTGGCGCCGAACTCCAGGTCGTCGGTCCACGACTCCTCGGGGTAGTACGCGTGCGGGAACGCCGTCACGAGCTCGCCGACGTCCGAGGTCTTGGCCAGCGCGAACAGCTGGGCGGCCTTGTCCAGGTACGACCGCGCGACGCGCGGGTTCCGGTGCGCCTCGACCTGCGCCGCCAGCGCGAACGACCCGGCGACGCGGCCGACCAGGTTCGGGCTGATCTTCTCGCCGGCGACGTTAGCGCGGAACACCGGGCGGTGCTTGATGTAGTACTCGCGGTCGCCCGGCTCCACGTCGAGCTTGTCGTCGGCCTCGGGCAGGCGCCAGACGTCGTGGTCGCCGACGAAGCCGAACTCCTCGGAGCCGGTGCCGATGCCGACCTGCGCGTAGAGCGTGCCGGTCTTCTCGTCCCACGCCTTGTCGAGCCACCTGAGGCCGAACTCGGCCTCCTCGTAGAGGGCGGCGTTGTGCTTGTTGCGCAACGCCAGCAGCATCGACGCCGTGGAGTACGACGAGGCGTGCGTGAACTTCACGAAGTCACCCGCGTCGAACCAGCCGCCCTCGAGGTCGACCTCGGCACCGGTCGGCTTCAGCGGCGCCGCGATCTGGTCGCCGCCTTCGCCCGCGAACACCGGTGTCTCGTGGACGAGCGCCTCGCGGTCGGTGAGGTGCGCGGGCTTGCGGTCCAGCCGGCCGGGGACGACGTCGGCGCCGTCGCGCTGCGCCTGGAAGAACTCGACGGTGTTGTGCGCGACCGGCGAGAACAGCTTCTTCAGCGAGTCGACCTCGAACGGCGCCGACGTCGCGGAGCCGACCTTGATCCGGTAGGTGCCCGACTTCTTCAGCGTGGAGAAGTCGATCGGGTGCACGGCCGGGAACCTGTCGCTCCACGAGCCCGTCGAGGCACCCGTCCTGCCGGTCAGCACGGTCCGGCCGCGACTGTCGACGACGGAGAACTTCGTGTTCGCGGCACCGCCGAGCACGTACGCGTGCTTCTGCTCGGAGGTGCCGAAACCGACCTGGTCCAGCCTGATGTGGCCGGCGGGGGCCGGCTGGGCCTGTGCAGGCGCCACGACCACGCTGGTGAGGACCGCGGCCACGAGGGCCGCACGTCTGATGCGCATGATGAGGAACTCCCGGTCCAGGCCCCGACGCTCGGCCTACGGTTAAGAAAGTTTCCTAATAGTTCGCAGCAGACTAGCCCCACGCACCGGACATCACCAGCCCTCGGGCGGCTCCGAGAACGACGAGGAGAGGTCACGCGTCAGCGAGAGGGCGCGTTTGACCCAGGTGGACGTGGCACCCGCCAGACCGCACGTGGGAGTGGGCAACGCCTTCTCGGCGAGGATCGACCGCGGGAAGCCCAGGCGGTCGACCAGGGTGAACGCCCGCTGCCCGACCTCCTTCAACGTCACCGGGACGCCGGGGTCGGTGCTCGGCACCAGGCCCAGCGCCAGCGTCGTGCCCGCCTCCCAGGTCTCGCCGATCTCGTCGAGGGCCTCCGCACCCTTGACCAACGTCGCGTCGAACGCGATCGCCGTCGCCCCCGCCTCGCGCAGCAGCGTCAGCGGCGGATGGGGCGCGCAGCAGTGCACGACCACCTCGTGGTCCCCCAACGCCTCGATCACGGTGGCCAGCACCGCGCGGGCGTCGGGCTCCGGCACGGCGGGCACGGTGCCGAGCTTGGACGGCGTCGGCAGCAGGCCCCGCAGCACGGCGGGCAGGCCCGGTTCGTCGAGCTGCACGACGACCTCCGCCCCGGTCCGCCTGGCGACCTCGGCGGCGTGCTGCCGCAGCCCCTCGGCGAGCGACTCGGAGAACTCCTTGACCGCCCCGCGGTCCGTGAGGACCCGATGGCCGCGCATCAGCTCGATGTTCGACATCAGCGTCCACGGCCCCGCGGCCTGCACCTTGACCACCGAGGGCCGGGCCCCCGCGCGTTCCAGCGCCTCGTCGAACGCGTCCAGGTCGCCGCGCAGCAGGTCGACGGCACGGCGGTGGTCGCGGCCGGGACGCGGGGTGACCCGGTACCCGGAGGTGATGACCTCGATCGCGAGGTCGACGAGCAGGCCGGCGGTGCGGCCGATCATGTCCGCGCCGACTCCCCTGGCGGGCAGTTCGGGGACGTGCGGCAGCTCGGGCAGTTCTCCGACGACGACGCGCGCCGCCTCGTCGATGTCGGTTCCGGGCAGCGATCCGATTCCAGTTGCTCCACGCACCCGGCGAATTGTTCCACTGTCCGGCAGACAGAAGAGGTCTAGACCCATTGACGCTGTGGTCCAGGCCACTTACCGTGATCGAGCAGGTGCTGAACGTAGGAGCACCTCCCCGCACGTGGTGCAGGACCGCGACGCGCCCCGTGGTCCTGCGCCACTCCCCCGGGCAGCAGCTGGCCGTCGAAGGCCAACCACGTCGGCCGCGTCGCGTTCTGGTCCGCCGGTCGCGACAAGGGCTGTCCTGGCGGCGGCGTCTCGCCCACGTGCAGTGGAATCTCGCAGGCGAACTGGGAGTTCACCACCCTGTTCAAGGCCTGCACGGGCTGATCGCACCTCTACCGGGCGAAGGCCGTTGCGGGAACTCCCGTCCCCGCAACGGCCTTCCTCATCCCATCAAGGCGCTCAGCAGGAGCTGCAGCACCCGCAGCCGGGACCCGTACACCCGCCGCAGCAAGAACAACCAGCCATGGTGCCCACCTCCGATGTTGAACGATCATGCAATCGGACAGTAAGGCGACTTGAACGCTGCGTGACACCACCGCCAGGGTGATTACCCTGCCACGAATGAATGGTCCTGCTGAGATGTTGGCCGCCGACAAGGCCTCGACCGGCCTCGGCATAACGCCGATCGAGCTGCGCGACGGTTACGCGGTGCTGCGGATGGCTGTCACCGAGAACATGCTCAACGGCCACGGCATCGCGCACGGCGGCTACGTCTTCCTGCTGGCGGACACCGCGTTCGCCTGCGCCTGCAACAGGGCCGGGTCCGTCACCGTCGCCGCCACGGCCGAGATCGACTTCATCAAGCCCGTGCACTCCGGTGACGAGCTGGTGGCGGAGGCGGTGGAACGGACCCGGTTCGGCCGCAGCGGGATCTACGACATCACGGTCAGGCGTGGGACCGAGGTCGTGGCCGAGTTCCGTGGCCGGTCGCGGACGTTGCGCTCCTGAGGCCGATGAGCTGCAGCACCGCGAACCCCAGCACGGCGAGGCCCTGGGCCAGCACCAGCGCGACGCCGACACCGGTCAGCGGGAACCAGTCCGTGGTCGCGGTGAGAACGCTGTCCAACGCCCAGACGACGTTTCCGATGATGACGAGCAGCACGATCCGGCGGTCCGGGACGGCGCGCGTTCCGAGGAAGAAGACGCCCACGCCGTAGAACACGCAGAAAAGGCCGAGCCCCAGCTGCAGACCCGCCGGCATTCCGACTTCCGGGCGGATCAGGACGGTCAGGAGACCGAGAGCGAACGAAGCGACACCGTCGAGTTTCAAGGCGAATTTCAACATGGCCCGACGATCGCCCGGTCAACGCTGCCAAAGCCACGTCAAGCGCTGCCAACTCCTGCCACCAGGTCCGCCGCGACCAGGCGCGCGGCGGCGTTCTGCCAGTTGTGGAGCGTGCGCTCGGGCACCTGGGTCACGAACCACCGCAACGCGCGCCGGTCCTCGGCGTCGAGGTCCTCGCGCTTCGTCCGGACCGAGTACGGGCGGATTCCCTTGACGTAGTAGAAGTAGACGGCGTTGTAGTAACGCCATTCGTCGCTCGTGCCGAAATCCCCGTCGGCGGGTTTCAGCCGTTGAATGCTCGAAAGCAGCATGCCCTTCAACTGGGCGGCGCGGTCGAGAGGCGGTCCCTCGTCGGTCAACGCGATCAACGGGCTCGCGACGAGCTTTCCCAGATCGCCGTAGTGACTCAGCGCCTTGCGCGTCAGCCGGGCGAACTCCGCCTCGTCCTCGGTGATCAACGGGCGGCGCTTGGGCAGCGACTCGGCGGCCTCGCGCAATTCGGCTCGTTCGGCGGCCACGGCCGGCACGGCGAGACGGTCGACCACGGAGGCGAGGGGGTTCGCGAGCACCTGGACGGCGATCGCCGCGGCCACCGTCGTGAACGCGAGGAGGTCGGGGCCGCCGAAGAGGACGACCTGCGAGCCGAACAGCACGGCCGTGAAGCCCGCGATGACGAGCGACCGCAGCATGTCCGCGCGGATCGCCTCGCCCTCCTCGACCGCGTCGGTCACGGCGACCAGCACCCCGAACACGACGAGGTCGAAGCCGATCATCGGCAGCGTCAGGGCGTCGGGCAGCAGTTGCAGCAGGAACGCGGCGGCGGAGAGCCCGAACATCACCCCGACGAGTGAGAAGTAGGCACGTTTCCTCATGGCCAGCACCGTCGAGACCGCCAGGGGCAGCAGCACGATCCACGGCAACCAGAACGACGCGACGAGGAACACCGCCACCCCGCCGGCCCACCACCTGATCAGCTCGGGGCGGGCGAGCAACAGGATCGCACCCGTCCAGGCCAGCGAGGGCACGCCGATCAGCACGGGATGCGGCACGACGACCGCCGCCGAATAGCCGATCATCCCGACGCCCGCCCACCACAGCAGCGGTTTGCGGGGGTCGCGGGCGAGCAGGTAGAGCCCCAGCCACCAGGCGAGGCCGGAGACCAGCAGCGATAGGCCGAACACGGGTCAAAGCTAGTCCCACCTGCAAAACTGTTTCCCATGCCGGTAGAGCTGACGCTCCACAAAGCGGCCGAGGAGTTGCGACGGGGTGACCTCGCGAACGTGCTTCGCGCACGTCAGCGCGTCGCCGGCCTCGTCGGCACGTTCCCCCACCGGCTCGACCTCCGCGAACGCCTCGCCGAGGTGTACCGCGTGCTCGGCCAGCCGGCCCAGGCGGGGCGCTGGGCCTACCTCTCCGACGAACGCGATCCCGAGGAGACCCGGGCCTTCGAACGCGCCTACCGCCGCGCGGAAGCCCGTCTGGTAGCGCTTTCCTGGCAGGGCCGCGTCGACGAGGCCCCCACCGAGACCGCGCGCACCCGCCTGGAGACCCTGCACCGGCAAGCACGTCTGGAGCTGCGGCGCGAGCTGGCCTCGACGCCGCACGAGGAGACGTCCTGGGGCGCGTGCCTGGTCGTCATGGCCGGCGGCACCTTCGTGCTGGTGTGTTTCCTGCTGGGCCTCGTGACTCTCGCGCAGTTCTTGTGGAAGCTGGTCTCATGAGAACGTTGTCGCAGTACGTCCGCCGCACCCCGGTCATGCGCGTGTCCGCCGACGGCAGGCCGCTCGTGTTCAAGCTGGAGCACCTGCAGCTCACCGGGTCGTTCAAGCTCCGCGGTGCGGTGAACACCCTGCTGGCGCTGAACGTCTCCGAGGTCGTCACCGCGTCGGGCGGCAACCACGGCATCGCCGTCGCGCAGGCCGCCCAGCTGCTCGGCGCGCACGCCACGGTCTTCGTCCCGGTGACCGCGCCCGAGACCAAGACGCGGCGCATCGAGGCGCTGGGCGCCAAGCTGATCCGCCACGGCAGGACCTACGCCGAGGCCGCCGCTGCCGCCCGCGAGCTCGACCTGCCCTACGTCGAGGCCTACAACAGCCGGACCGTGATCGAGGGGCAGGCCACGGTGACGCGGGAGATCGTCGAGGACGCCCCGGACGTGGACGCGATCTTCGTGGCGGTGGGCGGCGGCGGTCTCGTCGCGGGTGCCGCGCTGGCCTCCGGGGGACGGCACATCGTCGCCGTGGAACCCGAGAACTGCCGCGCTGTGCACAACGCGCTGGAGGCCGGCGAACCCGTCGACTCGGTGGTGGACTCCGTCGCCGCGGACGCGCTGGGCGCCACCCGCGCGGGTTCGTTGGCGCTGGAGATCCTGCAACAGCACGACGTTTCCTCGCTGCTGGTCTCCGACGCGGAGATCCTCGCGGCGCGCGACCGCCTGTGGGAGGAGTTCCGGCTCGCGGTCGAACCGGCCGCCGCGGCGGCGTTCGCGGCGTTCCTCAGGGGCGACGTGTCGAGTGAGCTGCCCTGCGTGCTCCTGTGCGGAGCGAACTCGGAGTGGCGTCCCAGCTAGCCCGGCGGAACCGGCGAGCGCCCAAGCGGCGCAACGGCGTCACGACCCACACGGGCAGGTCGTCGTGACGGGCCTGACCGCTCAGCTTCCGCCGGTCCGCGGGGCTGACGAAGCACCGGAACGCGCTGCGGGCGCGGGCGGCCAGGTCCGACTCCGGGAACAACGCGTCCATGAACGTCACACAGCGAACGCTAGATCCGCTTTCCCGGCCCTACAAGCGATTTAGCCGGTGGCGTCGATGGTCGCGCTCGCCAGCACGACGTCGCCCGCCGCGTCCTCGCGGTAGATCGCGACTGCCTGGCCGGGCGCCACGCCCTTGAGCGGCTCCCGCAGCCGCACCCGCAGCACGCCGTCTACCAGCTCGGCCACCGCCGGAGCGGTGCCGCCGTGGGCCCGCACCTGCGCGACGCACTCGACCGGCCCGTCGAACGGAACGTGCGCCACGGGCGAGGAAGCGGAAATGCCGGTCACGGCGAGCTTCTCGACCGAGCCGACCCGGACGTTGCCCGACACCGGCTCCAGCGCGAGCACGTACCGCGGCCGTCCGTCGGGGGCGGGACCGTCGATGCCGAGGCCCTTGCGCTGGCCCACGGTGAACTCGTGCACACCCGCGTGCCGGCCGAGCACCGCGCCGGTCGCGTCGTCGATCAGCAGGCCCGGCTTGGTCTCCATCCGACCGGCCAGGAACTTCTGCGTGTCGCCGTCCGGGATGAAGCAGATGTCGTGGCTGTCCGGCTTCTTCGCGACCGACAGGCCGCGCGACGCCGCCTCGGCCCGGACGTCGTCCTTCGTCGTGTCCCCCAACGGGAACATGGCGTGCGCGAGCTGGTCCGCCGTCAGCGACGCCAGCACGTAGGACTGGTCCTTGCCCAGGTCGGCCGAGCGGCGCAGCTCGGGACGGCCGTCGACCACCTCGAGGCGCGCGTAGTGGCCGGTGCAGACGGCGTCGAAGCCCAGGGCGATCGCCTTGTCCAGCAACGCCTCGAACTTGATGCGCTCGTTGCAGCGCAGGCACGGGTTCGGCGTGCGGCCCGCCGCGTACTCCGCGACGAAGTCCTCGACGACCTCTTCGGTGAAGCGCTCGGCGAAGTCCCAGACGTAGAACGGGATGCCCATGAGGTCGGCCGCGCGCCGGGCGTCGTGGGCGTCCTCGACGGTGCAGCACCCGCGCGCCCCGGTGCGCAGGGTGCCGGGCTTCGCCGACAACGCCAGGTGCACGCCGGTCACGTCGTGCCCCGCTTCGACGGCGCGTGCCGCCGCCACCGCGGAGTCGACACCACCGCTCATCGCCGCGAGGACCTTCACTGCTGGACCACCTTCCGGGAACGCCTCATGCCTGCCAGACCCGCCGTGCGGGCCCTCTCCACCACCGGACCGATCACCGACACGAGTTTTTCAACATCGGCGCGGGTCGACGTATGCCCGAGCGAGAACCGCAGCGACCCCCGGGCCAGTGCCGGTTCGACGTCCATCGCGACGAGCACGTGGCTCGGCTGCGCGACACCGGCCGTGCACGCGGAGCCCGTCGAGCACTCGACACCGCGGGCGTCGAGCAGCATCAGCAGGCTGTCGCCCTCGCAGCCGGGGAACGTCAGGTGCGCGTTGCCGGGCAGCCGGTCGGCCGGATCACCGTTCAGGACCACGTCGGGCACCACCGCGCGCACCGACGCGATCAGCTCGTCGCGCAGCGCCGTCAGCTCGGCGGCGCGCTGTTCCTGCTCGTCGACGGCGATCCGCACCGCGCGCGCCAGGCCGACGATCGACGGCACGTCCAGTGTGCCGGACCGCACATCGCGCTCCTGGCCGCCACCGTGCAGCAACGGCGCGCACTTCACGTCACGCGCGAGGAGGAGCACACCGACGCCGTAGGGCCCGCCGACCTTGTGGCCGGTCATGGTCAGCGCGGAGGCACCGGAGGCGGCGAAGTCGACGGGGACGGCGCCCACGGCCTGCACCGCGTCCGTGTGGAACGGCACACCGCGCTCGGCGCACACGGCGGCGATGTCGTGCACGGGGTTGATGGTGCCGACCTCGTTGTTCGCCCACATCGTGGTGACGAGCGCGACGTCGTCGTCCAGCGCCTCGGCCACGGACTCGGCGGACACGCGGCCGAAGTGGTCGGTCGGCAGCCAGGTCACTTCGGCACCCCGGTGCTCCAGCCACTCGACGGCGTCCAGCACGGCGTGGTGCTCGACGGCGGAGGCCAGCACGCGGCGCTTCCCGCTCGCCCAGTAGATGCCCTTGACCGCGAGGTTGTCGCTCTCAGTGCCGCCGCCGGTGAACAGCACCTCGGACGGCCGGGCGCCCAGGGCGTCGGCGATCGTCTCGCGGGCCTCCTCGACCGCTCGCCGCGCCCGCCTGCCGGAGGTGTGCAGCGACGAGGCGTTGCCCGTGGTGGACAACGCCTCGGTCATGGCCGCGACCGCCTCGGGGTGCATGGGGGTCGTGGCCGCGTGGTCGAGATAAGCCATCAGGACTCAAGGGTAGCCCGCATGCGGGGCCCGGTCAGAACCGCTCCCACCACGGCCAACACCGCCATCGACAGGTTCAGCGCCACCACGCCCGCGGTCGGCGCCGTCGCCACGACCAGCACACCGCCGATGCCGATCATGGTCGCCGAGAACAGCATGTCGCTGATCTGCAGCGCGGCCGAGTTGAAACCGCGGTCGGCCTCGGGTGACGCCGCCATCATCAGCACGCCGACGCTGGACGTCGCCATGCCCATGCCGGCGCCCGCGACGCCCCACAGGACCGGTGTGAGCCAGGCGGGACCCCACGAGGGTGCGATGAGCGTCACGGCCGCGATGCCGGTCGCGGAGAACAGGAACCCGGCGCGCACGAGGGTGTGGCGCTCGATCTCGGGGTGCCGTGAGGCCCACATCGACGCACCGGCCCAGCCGAGCGCGCTCAGGGTGAGCGGGATGCCCGCCTCCAGGGGCGAGTAGCCGTGCACGACGGTCAGCGTGAGCGGGATGAAGCCCTCGACCGCGAAGAACGAGCCCGCCAGCAGGCCGCGGGCGAGGATCGTGACGGGCAGGCCGCGCCGGGCGAGGAGCGTGCCCTTCGGCAGCAGGACGCGCAGGGCCGGTGCCAGCAGCAGCACCGCCACCGCGAGCAGCCACCACGTGCGGTGCTGCAACGCCCAGCTCAGGCCCACCACGCCGGCGCCGACGGCCACGGCGGCGGCCGGCAGGTGCCTGCGCTGCGGTGGCGTGGCGCCGTGCGGGGGCAGCTTCTTGAGCACCGGGACGAGCAGGACGCTGCCGAGCAGGATCAGCGGCACGACCGCGAGGAACACCCAGCGCCAGCTCAGGTGCTCGGTGGCCCAGCCCGCGACCGCCGGCCCGACCAGCGACGGGATCACCCACGCCGAGGAGAGCGCGCCGAACACGGCCGGCCGGTCCTCCTCGGAGTAGGCGAGCGCGATCAGCACGTAGACCGCGACGATCAGGAAGCCCGCGCCGAAGCCCTGCAGGACCCGGCCGACGAGCAGCGTCGTCATGGTCTGCGCCGCACCGGCGACCACGAGGCCGGCGAGGAACAGCACCACCCCGATCAGCACCGCGGGCTTGGGTCCGCGCCGGTCCGACAACCGTCCGGAGAACACCGTCGCGATGACGCTCGCCGCCAGGTTCGCGAGGAACGGCCACGCGTAGAGCGCCTCGCCCCTCAGCTCGCGGACCATCGTGGGCATCGCCGTGCTGACCCCCATCACCTCGAAGGCGAGCAGGGTGACCAGCAGGAGGATGCCCGTGGTGGGCCAGCGGCGGTCAGGCGACCAGAGACGAGATGGTGCGGGAGCGGTGACTGTCACCCCCTGATGGTGCTATCTCCAGTTCGGTCGAGGTCAAGCGGCTCGACTGCTCTTCGGCGAGTTTCGCGAGCTCCCTGCGCGTCGCGGCCCTGCCGGGAGCGATCTCGTCGAGCACGTGCACCTCGACGACCAGGCCTTTCACCTTCAGCACGCGGCGGATCGAGTCGACGAGCGTGTCGCTGCCGATGAACGCCGGCTGCGTCGTCAGGTGGTCGCCGATCCGGTAGCGCAGCACGATCGGCCGCACCGGCACACCGGCGTCGAGCGCCGCCTGGAACAGCGCCGGCTTGTAGCGCCCGGACGCGAGCCCGCACCACGTCGTGCCCTCGGCGTGGATGCCGACGGCACTGCCGCCGCGCAGGGTCGCCGCCAGCTCGTCGACGGTGCGGGGCAGCTCGCGGAGCCGTTCGCGGTCGAGGTAGACGGTGCCCGCCGCGGTGATGATCCGGCCGAGCACCGGCCAGCTCTTGACGTCCTTCTTGGCGACGAGCTTGATCGGCTGCACCGAGTCGATCGCGAGCTCGTCGAGCCACGACACGTGGTTGCTCGCGACGAGCACGCCGCGCTCGGGGATCTCCTGGAACCTCCGCGCGCCGTGCACCTCCAGCCGGACGCCGAACGCCCGGAGCACGACGCGGAACCACAGCCTGATGGCGCTCTCGCGCTGCTTGCCCGGCAGCAGGAGGGCGAGGCCGATCGCGACACCGCACAGCAGTGCGGTGACCGCCGTGACCGCCCGCCAGACCTGGCGGACCCTGCCGACCTCCGCGGGCGTCGCGCCGACGCACCCGTCACCGCACGGCGACGCGGGCATCCAGGCGTGGCTCACGACGTCTCCCCCAGGAAGAACTTGAGGTAGCGCTGGTCCAGGTGGTCCATGCCGAGCAGGATGAACAGGTCGGCGACCCCGAAGTCCGCGTCGAGCGCGGGCCGTCCGCAGATCTTGGCGCCGAGCCGCAGGTAGCCCTTCAGCAGCGGCGGCAGCACCGTCTTCTCCGGCCGCGCGACGCTGTCGACGTCCCACGGGTTGTGCGGCGTGACGCGGTACCGCTCGGGCGCGAAGTGCTTGGCGTGCACCACGTCCCACACCCCGGCCGCGAAGCTGCCGCCGTCCTGCAGGGGGATCGACGCGCACCCGACGAGCCACTTGTGGCCGCTCAGCAACATGTACCGCGCGATGCCCGCCCACACGAGGCTGACGACAGCGCCGTTGCGGTGGTCGGGGTGCACGCACGAGCGCCCGGTCTCGACGGTGCTGTGCCGGATGTCGTCGAGGTTGGCGAGGTCGAACTCGCCGTCGCTGTAGAGCCGCCCGGCCTCCCTGGCCCGCTCGGGCGGCAGCATGCGGTAGCCGCCGACGATTTCGCCGGTCCGGTCGTCCCGCACCACGAGGTGGTCGCAGTGCCGGTCGAACTCGTCGACGTCGTGGCCGGGCACGCCGGTGCGCAGCGTCGCCCCCATCTCACCGGCGAACACCTCGTAACGCAGTTTCTGCGCGGCGACGACCTCTTCGCTGTCACGGGCGACGAGGAGGGAGTAGCGAGGAGCGTCCGCGTCCTGTCGGACAGGGGTGCTGACAAGCAGTTCCGGCTGCGTCATGCGAACCAGGGTGGGGCCGGGTCGGCGAATGACAGCAGGTCAGAACGATGACCGGTCAGTGGCAGTCGGGTTAACCCCCGGAGATGCGAAAAGCCCCTCCTCGCGGAGGGGCTTCGCGGGCCGCGGGACTCAGCACCACTTGGGCTTGTTGTACTCCGCGATGCCCTTGAGCCGGTTGTACTCGAAGGACCGCGTCTCGCCGAACGGGATGCTCTTGCAGTCCGGGTCGAAGCCGCGCGAGACGTCGATGCTCGCCTTGCGCTTGGTGGCGTGGCAGTTGAGCAGCGTGACGATGCCGCTGCCACCGAAGTTCGCGTCCTTCTCGCCCATGAAGTAGAGCTTCTGCTGACGTCCGGTGCACGGGCGGTCGGCACTGGCCGGCGCGGCGGCGAGCGTCATGAAACCGGCGGCCATCGTCAGGCCGAGCACCACGGACGCCACTCGCTTGATCTGTCGCATCAGGACCCTTTCATCCGGTCGATGCGGACAGACTTCGCCAAAGCCCTGACATATCCCTGACTACCTTTAGCATCCCGAAACGGACATCCGCTTCAGGCGAGGTCGCCACCCAGCACCGGGCGGAAGCTCTCGCGCCCGAACGTGAAGACGCGCCGGTAGCCGTCCGCCAGTTCCGCGACGACGTCCGGGGCGAGGTCGAGCTCCAGCGAGAGGACGGGCCCGGCCAGTTCGAGCTCCGCGACCGCCTTATCGGAGAACTCCAGCACCAGCACGCCGCCGGTGAGCTCCGCCCGGGTCACGCCGCCGTACGTGCAGCGGTGTTCGTCGTCGACGACGCAGTACGAGTCCATGTCGTAGTCGGCGTCGTCGAGGTCGTCCTCGCTCGCCGTGACCATCAGCTGCCTGCCGCCGCCGTCGGGCTGCTCGGCGACGCCGACCGTGAACATGGTCCGGTCTTCGTCCTCGAAACCCATGCCGTGGCCTCGCACGACGAAGCTGTTGTCGCTCAACGCTCTTCTCCCCGGGAACTCGTCACCGCCGGCCGCGACCAGCAGCGGTCTCCGGTCGTGAAGACGACCTTAAACGCCAACGGCCGCCCCACCGAGGCGGGGCGGCCGTTGTCAGCGCGGAGGTGCTCAGCCCTTGCGCTTGGCGACTTCTTCCTTCAGCTGCGGGGCGACGTTGAACAGGTCGCCCACCACGCCGAAGTCGGCGATCTCGAAGATCGGGGCCTCGGGGTCCTTGTTGACCGCGACGATCGTCTTCGAGGTCTGCATGCCGGCGCGGTGCTGGATGGCACCGGAGATGCCCAGCGCCACGTACAGCTGCGGCGAGACCGTCTTGCCGGTCTGGCCGACCTGGAACTGGTGCGGGTAGTAGCCCGAGTCGACCGCGGCGCGCGAGGCACCGACGGCGGCACCGAGCGAGTCCGCGAGCTCCTCGACGACGGAGAACTTGTCGGCGGAACCGACGCCGCGACCACCGGAGACGACGACCGAGGCCTCGGTCAGCTCCGGGCGGTCGCCACCGACGACGGCCTCGCGCGAGGTCACGCGGGCGGACTTGGCGGCGTCCACGGAGATGGAGACCGACTCGTCCAGCACGGCGTCCGCCGTGGACTCCTCGGCCTCGACGCCGCCGGGGCGGACGGTGATGACCGGGGTGCCCTTGCTGACCTTCGCCTTGACGACGAACGCGCCACCGAAGATGGACTGCACGCCGGTGCCGTCGGCCTCGACGTCCACGACGTCGACCAGCCAGCCGGAGCCGATGCGCGCGGCGAGACGGCCCGCGACCTCCTTGCCCTCGACCGTCGCGGAGACGAGCACCGCGGACGCGTTCGGGACGAGGGCGGCCAGCGCGTCGACCTTCGGGGTCACGAGGAAGTTGGCGGCGTCGTCGGACTCGACGGCGTAGACCTTCGCGGCGCCGAACCTGCCGAGCGACTCGCGGATCTTGGACGCGGTGCCGGAGGCGCCCACGACCACGGCGGCCGGGGTGCCCAGGCGACGCGCGGCCGTCAGCAGCTCGTAGCTGACCTTCTTGACCTCGCCGTCGACGTGGTCGACCAGAACGAGAACTTCAGACATGACTTCCCCTCCCTCAGATGAGCTTCTGGCCGACGAGGAACTCGGCGATCTTCTGACCGCCGTCGCCACCGTCCTCGATGCGCTGACCCGCGCTGCGCGGCGGCTTCGGGGACGCCTCGAGCACCTGGGTGTGCGCACCGGACAGGCCGACCTCGGACGCGTCGACGCCGAGGTCCGCCACGGTCAGCGTGGAGACGGGCTTCTTCTTCGCGGCCATGATGCCCTTGAAGGACGGGTAGCGCGGCTCGTTGATCTTCTCGGTCACGGAGACCACGGCCGGCAGCGACGCCTCGACGAAGGCGACGCCCTCGTCGGTCTCGCGCTCGCCCTTGATCGTGGAACCGTCGACCGTGACCTTGCGCAGCTGGGTGACCTGCGGCAGGCCGAGCAGCTCGGCGAGGATGGCCGGGACAGCGCCCGCGCGGCCGTCGGTGGCCTCGTTGCCCGCGATGACCAGGTCGACGTTCTCGACCGTGCCGATCGCCTTCGCGAGGACCTTGGCCGTGGCCAGCGAGTCCGACCCGTGCAGGGCCTCGTCGCTCACGTGGATCGCCTTGTCGGCACCCATCGACAGCGCCTTGCGGATCGCGTCGGTGGCGCGGTCGGGACCCATCGCGATCACGGTGACCTCACCGCCGTGGGCTTCCTGCAGCAGCAGGGCCTCTTCGACGGCGCGCTCGTTGATCTCGTCGAGCACGGCATCCGCGGACTCGCGGTCAAGGGTGTGGTCGGCGTCGGTGAGCTTGCGCTCGGACCAGGTGTCAGGCACCTGCTTGACCAGGACAACAATGTTCATAGGTCCTCTTCGACCTCCTGCGGACGGGCGGCGACGCTTGCGCAGAGGACTCTAGAACTGCGCCGCCGGGTGTTCACGACCCTGCCATCACCCGGATGTTACCCGCCAGTAGCACGCGTGCAAACAGCAGCAAGCACCCCGCTAGCGTGACAGTTGTCACCCGTTGACGCCACCAACTGAGACTTAACCCATTCGGGTCTAGGCTGCGCTGACATGTACCGGCGAGTAGCTATCGTGACCGACTCCACGGCCTGCCTCCCGGCGCAGCTGACCAAGAAGCTCGGCATCGAAGTGGTGCAGATCCAGGTGCGGATCGGCGACCACACCGACGACGAGTCCCGCATCCCGGTCCCGGACCTGGTCTCGGCCATGCGTTCGAACGTGCCCGTGGCGACGATCCCACCCGATCCGGACTCGTTCTTCCGGACGTACCACGAACTGGCGACGCAGGGCGTTCGCTCGATCGTGTCCGTGCACGTGTCGAGCCGCCAGTCCGCCACCGTCGAGGCGGCCGGGGAAGCCGCCGCCAAGGTGCCCGTGCCCGTGCACGTCATCGACACCCACACCTGCGGGATGAGCATCGGCTACGCCGTCCAGGCCGCCGCGAAGGTCGCCGAGGCGGGCGGCAGCGTCGAGAAGGTGCTTGCGACGGCCCAGCGCCGCTTCGACAGGTCGACCGAGCTGATCTACGTGGACACGCTCGAGTACCTGCGCCGCGGCGGCCGCATCGGCGCCGCGGCCGCCCTGGTCGGCGGGGTGCTGTCGATGAAGCCGTTGCTGACCATGGCCGACGGCCAGATCACGCCGCTGGACAAGGTGATCGGCGCCGACCGCGCGCTCAACCGGATGCTCGACATCGCGGTCAAGCGCGCGGGCACCGACACCGTGGACGTGGCCGTGGAGCACTTCGACGCGGAGGAGAAGGCCTCGCGCCTGCTGCGCAACCTCCGCCGCAACGTGCCGAACGTCCGCCAGTTCATGGTGACGCAGGTCAGCTCGGCCATCGGCGCCCACGTCGGACCAGGTGCGCTCGGGATCACCGTTTCGCCGGTCTGACCGCCGGGAACTCCTGGGACGGTTTCGTCCGTTGAAATGGACGTAACGGACACCTGGAGGACCAATGGCCGGCTTCATGGACAAGATCACCAGGTTCCTGCGCAGCCCGCAGGGCCACAAGCTCCAATCCAAGGCTCGGCAGATGGCGCAGGACCCGCGCAAGCGCGCTCAGGCCGAACAGCTGCTGCGCAAGTTCCGCGGCGGCAAGAAGCACTAGCGGAAGAGGGCGTTGAGCTCGCCGTAGCCCAAGCCCTCACCGGTGCTGTCATAGGTGCCCTTGGCCAGCAACTCCTCGGCCGCCTTCTTGGCTGTCGCGTAGGCGGCTGACGCCAGCGCGGTGCCGACGCTGATCCTGGCGGCACCTGCGGTCCCGAGTTCTCGGACCGCGGGTGCGCCCGGACCGGCCAGCACGTTCAACGGCGCGTTGATGTTCCGCGCCAGCAGCTCCACGGTCTCGAGATCGGTGACGCCCGGCACGAAGATGCCGCTGGCTCCCGCCTCCAGGTAGACCCGCGCGCGGTCGAGCGCGTGCCGCAGCCGCTCCTTCGGCTCACCGATCCCCCGCAGGAACACGTCCACACGGGCGTTGATGTAGAGCGTCGGCCCACCTTCCCGTGCCGCCTGCAGACGTTCCCTCTGCTCCTGCACGTCCCTCAGCGCCGCGCCCTGCCCGTCCTCGATGTTGACGCCGGACGCGCCCGCCTCCTCGACGGCCTTCGCCGTCTCCGCGACCCCAGCGGCGTCCTCACCGAAGCCGGACTCGATGTCCGCGGTCACCGGAACCCCCACCGCCGCGGCGATCCTCGCGACGAGACCGATGGCGAGGTCGCGGTCGAGCGCGTCCCCGTCCGGCGCGCCGAGGCTCCACGCCACCCCGGCGCTGGTGGTGGCGACCGCCTTGGCACCGGCCGCCTCGACGATGAGGGCGGAGGCGACGTCCCAGGCGTTGGGGAGGACGAGCGGGCCCGGCGCGTGGAGGGCGTGGAAGAGAGCGGTGCGGTCAGTGGCGGAGCGGTCAGTGGCGGAGCGGTCAGTGGCGGAAGTCATGATCGATTGATATCAGCGCACGGGCGCGGTGTCCGGCCGGTTTCGGACATGGACCGATGAGTTTCCGACACGGCTGTGGGTGCGGCTGTGGGTGCGGCTGTGGAGTGCGGCTGTGGAGTGCGGCTGTGGGGTGCCGCCTGCCGGACGGGGGTGCGGCTGCCGGATTGGGGGTTCCGGGTGGCGGCGGCGTGGGGCCGCTGTGGTGGAGCGGACGACAGGCACGGCAGGCTCACGCAAGGGTCCCCTCGGAATCAGGCACCCCCGCGCACCAACGTACTCAGCGGGTCTGACACTCAATTGCTGTCCGCCTTGCGGCGCACCTCTTCGAACGTCCTCAGGTAGCGCTGCCGGAGGCCCTCCCGCTCCACCCGCGTCGTGTGTTCGACGGGCTGCGGCGCGGCGGGCGGCGGTGGCACGGGAGTGTCGGTGCCGGCCGCTACCGTTGATTCGGGGGCTTCGGGGTCCCCCAAGGGGGGATCGAGGTCCCCATCCTGATCGTATCGAGCGGCACCGACAGTTCCGGGCTCCTCGCTCGGCTCGGCGTCCTCGGCCACGGGACCGGGATCGCGTGCGGGATCGGTGGCCGGCTCGGCCGCGACGACCGGTTCCGGTACCGCCGCAGCGATCGGAACCTCGGCGGTCACCGGCTCAGGCTTCACAGCGGCCTCGGGCTTCACAGCAACCTCCGGCTGCGGCTCCCCCACCGGCTCGCCCACCGCTCGCAGGTCCAGCCGCGGCACCGACCTCAGCACCGGCCCCGACACCGGCTCCGGGAGCGACGCCAGCGCCGGTTCCAGCTGCGTCAGCCCCACCACCGGGTTGCGGTGGATCGGCCGCGTGTCGTAGTCGTCGGCGACCGGCTCGACGGCGGGCTTGGGAACCCACGTGCGTTCGGCCGGCTGCTCCGGTTGAGCGGGCTCGGCCGGGGCGGTTTCCTCGCGGCGCCGCACCAGCGCGTACATCAGGGCCGCCCCCAACGTGAAGGACAGCACGCACAGCCCGAATACGAACCCGACTGCCCCTGCCATTGCGAAGGCTCCTAGCTCACGAGGACGTCGATCTGAGGTCCGAAGTCCGCGGGCGGGCCCCACGCCGGGTCCACGACGACCCGCGTGGTGATCGTGCTCGCCACGCCTCGGCGCACGTCCTCGCCGCGGCCCACGAGGGACGCGGTGCCCGGCGCGGAGGCGACGCCCTTGACCGAATGGGTGGTGAACAGGTCGCGCACCGCCTGCTGGGCCACCGCCGGGGCTGCGGGCGAGGACGACGCGGGCACCACCTGCGCGCCTGCGACAAGCGGCGTGCGGCGTTTCACGAGGCGGCCACCTGCTCCGGGATGTGCACGGGCGTGATCCGGTCCGCGGCCACGGAGAGGGTGGCGCGGGCCGCGGCCAGCTGCGAGTGGACGACGCGGTGCAGCTCGTGCAGCTCGGCGGTGCGCTCGGCGACTTCCGCGAGGCGGCGCTGGGCTTCGCGGCACGCCATCTTCACCACGAACTCCGAGCGGGTGCGCGCCAGCGCCTCCTGCTCCCGCAGGTGGCGCGCGGCCTCGTTGCGGCGGCGGGTCATGGTCAGCTCGAGGAACTGCTCCGCCTTCTCGCGCTTGCGCTCGGAGTCGGCCTGCAGCGAGTTGCACTGCAGCGCGGTCTCCCGCAGCAGCCTGTCCGCGTCGGCCTGGGCCTGGGCGACCGCCTCGCCGCACTCGCGCTCCACCTCGTCGGCGCGCTGGCGGTGCTGGGCCTCGAGGTCGGCGCAGCGGCGTTCCACCTCGAGCTCACGGCGTTCCATCTCGGCGGCACGGGTGGCGCACTCCTGGCGCGACGCGTGGAGCTCGGCCTCGGCCTCGGCGCGCATGGCCGCGGCCTCCTGCTCGGCGGCGGCGCGCAGCGCGGCCAGCTCCACGTCGGTGCGCGCGCGGAGGTCGGCGCACTCGCGTTCGGTCTGCAGGTGCATCTCCGCGGTCTCTTCCTCGGCGAGGCGGAGCATGCGGTGCATCCGTTCGGTCGCGCTCGCGTGCGTGCCCGAGGTCGACTCGAGGCGCTCGATCCTGGTGCGCGCCTCCTCGAGGTCTTGGCGCGTCATCTCCAGCAGCTTGCGCAGATCGGCCGCCTGTGCCAGCGCCTCGTCCCGGTCGAGGCTCGTGAAGCGCAACTGCTCCTCGAGACCCTCGATGTGCTCGACGACCTGACGTCGGTGAAAACCTCGGTAGACAACGTCGAAACCGGCGTGCAGCGGAACCAGTTCCTGCTCTTTTGCACCCATGGTCACCTACTCGCTCAACCAGGCTGAAGATTGAGCGAGCTTACCCACGGCCCATGACCTCAAGCAGCGTCGAAAGTGGACGGAACGGCTCCGCGAAAATCGCCCCATAGCACCACTTTCCAGCACAAACACCGTAAATGTAGATCAACACCAGACAAGCCGCAGTCACCCGATTGTGTCTGGCGAGGCGCCTTTCCGGAGCGGCTGGCCGGTGCGTTCGGCGTACACGGAATGCAACCGCGAAGGTCGAGATCACACGAATTGCCATCCATCGGTCGTGGCCACTTCGATCACCCTTGGTTAACCTTCTCGTTCGTGTCCTCACGAGTAGCCGTCGTCACCGACTCGACCGCGTCGCTGCCCGCCCGCCTGGCGGACCGGTTCAACATCATCACGGTCCCCATGCAGCTGAAGATCGGGTCGGAACTGATCGACGAGGCATACGTGCCGACCGAGCGGCTGCTGCAGGCGATGGAGGCGCAGATCCCCATCTCGACGCAGCCGCCGGCGCCCGACGCGTTCTTCTGGGCCTACCAGGACGCGTGGGCGAAGGGCGCGGAGACGATCGTCTCGGTGCACGTGACGCCGAAGCTCTCCCCCGCGACGGACGCGGCGAAGGTGGCCGCGGCGAAGTCGCGCGTCCCGGTGTTCATCGTCGACTCGCACTCCTCGGGCATGACGCTCGGGTTCGCGGCGCTCGCGGCGGCGCGGATCGTGCAGTCCGGCGGCAACGTCCAGAACGCGCGCAGCGTCGCCGAGCAGCGCGGCCGCGACGCGAGCGTGCTGATCTACGTCGACACTCTGCAGTACCTGCGCCAGGCGGGCCGGGTGAGCGCGGCGGCGAAGGTCTTCGGCGACGCGCTGTCAGTCAAGCCGCTGCTCACGGTCGTCAACGGCGAGGTGGAGCCGTTCGGCAAGGCCGTCGGCCGCGACCGGGCGCTGGGCAAGCTCGTCGACAAGGCGGTGGCGCAGGCCTACGGGCGCAACGTCGACCTCGCCGTCGAGCACTTCGCTGCCGAGAAGGACGGCCACGAGCTGCTCCAGATGCTGCGCAAGCGGATCCCGCACGCGCGCGACATCGTCCTGACCCAGGTCAGCGCGGCCATCGGCGCGAACGTGGGGCCGGGCGCGCTGGCCGTCACGATCTCACCGTTCTGAGCCCAGCTCCGCCACTTCCTCCGCCGGCAGCAGACCGGCGTCGATCCCCATCGGCGTGAAGTGCCCGGCGAGCTCCAGCGAGAGCACGCCCTGCACCCGCGTCCAGAACGACAGCGCGCGGTGGACGGCCGGGGTCGGCGCCGGCAGGGAGGACGCCCACTGGCGGTTCATGCCCAGGACCAGGTCGAACGGCGTCCGCGGCGCCTCGTCCGCCGGTCCCCCGCACACCTGGAGCAGCACCGCCGGGATCTCGTCCGAGATCGCGGTGATGTCCTCGGGCGCGTGGTGGCCGGGCACCGGCGTGCCGTAGAGGAGCAGGTACCGGTGCGGATCGCTCAGCGCCCGAGTACATGGCCCCGACGACCACGGTGCTCGCCGGGACCGGTGTCGCCGTCGCCATCGCGCACCAGGTAGTTCGCAGGTGCTCTACTGACAAGTAACCTGACGGGCGTGACCCTCCCCCTGACCGGCGAACGCACAGTGCCCGGTATCGCGGAAGAGAACTACTGGTTCCGGCGCCACGAGGCCGCATATCTGCACCTCATCCGCCACTGCGCGGACGCCGTCGTGCTGGAGGCGGGCTGCGGCGAGGGCTACGGCGCCCAGCTGATCCGCACGGTCGCCCGCAGGGTCGTCGCGCTCGACTACGACGAGCTGACGTCCCAGCACGTGTCGCGCGCGTACCCGCAGCTGGACGTTCTGCGCGGGAACCTCGCGACGCTGCCGTTGCGCGACGGCAGCGTGGACGTCGTCGCGAACCTGCAGGTCATCGAGCACCTCTGGGACCAGGAGGGCTTCCTCGCCGAATGCCGGCGGGTGCTGCGCCCCGGCGGGAAGCTCATCGTCACCACGCCGAACAGGCTGACGTTCTCGCCCGGCCAGGACACCCCGCTGAACCCGTTCCACACCAGGGAACTGGCACCGTCCGAACTGGACGAGATGCTGCGCGGGGCTGGTTTCCGCGTTGACGAACTGACGGGGCTGCGCCACGGCAGGAGGCTTGACATGCTCCTGAACGGACAGATCATCGACGCACAGGTCGAGGTCGCCCTGTCCGGTGCGCCGTGGCCCGCCGAGCTGAAGGAGGCGGTGGAGTCGGTGACGGTGCAGGACTTCGACATCACGCCCGACGACATGGACGCGTCCCTCGACCTCGTCGCCGTGGCGGTGCGCACGTGACCTCCACGAAGTCCGAGGGAACGTTCTGCCTGGTCCTGCACAGCCACCTGCCCTGGCTCGCCCACCACGGCGCGTGGCCGGTCGGCGAGGAGTGGCTCTACCAGGCGTGGGCGCACTCGTACCTGCCCGTCGTGGACATGCTGCGCCGGTTCGCCGACGAGGGCCGCACCGACGTCCTCACGCTCGGCGTCACACCGGTCCTGGCCGCGCAGCTCGACGACCCGTACTGCCTGCGGGGCATGCACGACTGGCTCGGCAACTGGCACCTGCGCTCGCACTTCGCCGGGGAGCGGCTGCCCGAGCTGTCCGCGTACGAGCACCGCGCGTCGTCGTGGGCGCTGGAGAGGTTCGAAAACCAGTGGCGGCACGGTTTCTCGCCCCTGCTGCGGTCCCTTGTGGACTCCTCGGCCATCGAGCTGCTCGGCGGTCCGGCGACGCACCCGTTCCAGCCGTTGCTGGCCCCGGAGGTGCGGGCTTTCGCGCTGCGGACCGGCCTGGACGACACGGCGCTGCGCGTCGGCCGCGCGCCGGAGGGGATCTGGGCGCCGGAGTGCGGTTACTCGCCCGGCATGGAGGCGGGGTACGCGGCGGCCGGCGTGCGGCGGTTCCTGGTCGACGGGCCCGCGCTGCACGGCGACACCTCGTCCGCGCACCCCGTGGGATCGTCGGACGTGCTGGCGTTCGGGCGCGACCTCGAGGTCTCGTACCGCGTCTGGTCGCCGAAGGTCGGCTATCCGGGCGATGCCGCGTACCGGGATTTTCACACCTACGACCACCCTACGGGCCTCAAGCCGTCGCGCGTGACGGGCAAGAACGTGGCGCCGGAGGACAAGCGGCCGTACGACCCGCTGCTGGCGCGCGAGGCTCTCGACCGGCACGTGGCCGACTTCGTCGAGACCGTCGTGAGGCGGCTGCGGGCGATCGACGGCGGCCTGGTCGTCGCGGCCTACGACACCGAGCTGTACGGGCACTGGTGGCACGAGGGTCCTCTGTGGCTGGAGGCCGTGCTGCGCGCGCTGCCCGAGGCGGGTGTCCGCGTCACGACGTTGCGCGGCGCCGCCGAGGCGGGTCACGTGGGCGCGCCGGTCGAGCTGCCGGCGTCGTCGTGGGGCAGCGGCAAGGACTGGCGCGTGTGGGACGGTGCGCAGGTGTCCGACATCGTGTCGCTGAACGCGTCGGTGCAGCAGGAGTTGCTGGGACTGGACTTCTCCTCCGACGTGCGGGATCCGGTGCTGGACCAGGCGGTGCGCGAGGCGCTGCTGGCGTTGTCGAGCGACTGGGCCTTCATGGTCACCAAGGACTCGGCCGCCGACTACGCCCGGTACCGCGCGAAGATTCACAGCGACCGCTTCAGCGAGCTCGCGGCGCTGGCGCGCGGCGGTCGTGGACGTGCGAGGGCGGCGGAACTCCGCGCGGCGGACGGCCCGTTCGGGCATCTGGACGCGCGAGGAATGAGGTAACGGGATGCGCGTGCTGATGTTGTCGTGGGAGTACCCGCCGGTGGTCGTCGGCGGGCTGGGCAGGCACGTCCACGCGCTCGCGACACAGCTGGCCGCGCAGGGGCACGACGTCGTCGTGCTCTGCCGGCAACCCTCCGGCACCGACGCCGTCACGCACCCCACCGTCGACGTGGTGAGCGAGGGCGTGCGGCTGGTCCGCGTCGCCGAGGACCCGGCGCACTTCGTGTTCGAGAAGGACCTCCTGGCGTGGACCCTCGCGATGGGCCACGCGATGACGCGCGCCGGCCTGGCGCTGGACTCGTGGCGCCCGGACGTCGTGCACGCGCACGACTGGCTCGTCGCACACCCGGCCGTGGCGCTGGCCGAGGCGTTCGGCGTGCCGCTGGTGGCGACGATCCACGCGACCGAGGCGGGCCGGCACTCCGGCTGGCTGTCGCACCCGCTGAACCAGCAGGTGCACTCGGTGGAGTGGTGGCTCGCGAACCGCGCCGACTCGCTGATCACCTGCTCGTCGGCGATGCGCGGCGAGGTCGCGCAGCTGTTCGAAGTGGACACCGCCGACGTCTCCGTGCTGCACAACGGCATCGAGCCCGGCGGCTGGAAGGTGCGCGCGAAGGACGTCGGCGCCGCCCGCCGCGCCTACTCGCCGCACGGCGACCCGCTGCTGCTGTTCTTCGGCCGCATCGAGTGGGAGAAGGGCGTCCAGGACCTGATCGCCGCCCTGCCCCGGATCCGCCGCTTCCACCGCGGCACGCGCGTCGTCGTCGCCGGTGGCGGCTCGCAGACCGAGTGGCTGCGGGACCAGGCGCGCAAGCACCGCGTGCTGCGCGCCGTGGAGTTCGTCGGCCACCTCTCCGACAGGTCGCTGGCGGCGTTGCTCACCGCGGCCGACGCCGTCGTGCTGCCCTCGCGCTACGAACCCTTCGGCATCGTCGCCCTGGAGGCCGCCGCGGCCGGGACTCCCCTGGTCGCCTCGACCGCCGGCGGGCTCGGCGAGGTCGTGGTGGACGGCGTCACCGGTCTGTCGTTCGCGCCCGGTGACGTGGACGGACTCGCGCGCGGCGTGCGTGCCGTGCTCTCCGACCCCACCTCGGCGGCGGCTCGCGCCCGTGCCGCGAAAGCACGTCTGGCCACCGACTTCAACTGGGCCACCATCGCTTCCGACACGGCGGCCGTCTACGCGAAGGCCTCGGTGCGCGAGCCGCGCGTCCTCGGGCGTCCCAAGATCGCGACGGGAAACCTGTTCACCTAGGTCCGCTACAGTCGCCGGTCCCGTGAACAGAAGGTGACCGAGGACTGGATGAACTACCA
The DNA here is from genome assembly GCF_900104175.1 of Lentzea jiangxiensis. Lineage (GTDB taxonomy): Bacteria > Actinomycetota > Actinomycetes > Mycobacteriales > Pseudonocardiaceae > Lentzea > Lentzea jiangxiensis. The sequence goes on along the minus strand of NZ_FNIX01000001.1, from coordinate 903,787 downwards.
ACGCTTCGTGGCGCTCGGGGACAGCTGCACCGAGGGCCTGGACGACCTGCTGCCCGACGGCCGCTACCGCGGCTGGGCCGACCGCGTCGCGTCCGCGCTGGACGCACCCGGTTTCCGCTACGCCAACCTCGCCGTGCGCGGCCGCCGGCTCGACCAGATGCTGGTGGAGCAGGTCCCGTCCGCGTCGGCGCTGGACCCCGACCTGGTGGTGCTCTTCGGCGGCGGCAACGACGTGATGTCCGGGGCTTCGGCCGCGCACCTGCACCAGCGGGTCGACGCGATGGTGCGCGCCGTGACGTCGTTCGCGCCGACCGTCGCCGTCTTCACGTTGAGCGACATCTCGCACCGCATGCCGTTCGGGTGGCGCATGCGGCCCCGGATCGAGGCCCTGAACGCAGCCGTTCGCGACGCTTCTTCGCGCTACGGCGCGGTTCTGGTCGACGTCGCCGCCGACGAGTGCGTGCACGACTCGCGGTACTTCGGGCCGGACCGGCTGCACCTGTCGTCGCTGGGGCACCGGCGCCTGGCCGGACACCTGTTGTCGGCGCTGGAGATCCCGTTCGACCCGTCGTGGCTGACGCCGCTGGAGGGCGCGGCGACGCCGGCCTCGGTCCTGGACCACTGGCGGTGGTTGCGGGACCAGGTGCTGCCGGTGGCGTACACGCGGACTCGGAACCGGCTGATCGGCCGGCAGCCCGGGGACGGGTTCAGCCCGAAACGCCCGCAGCTCGCGCCGCTGGCGTGGCCGCGGCTGGCCGACTCACGCTGACGTGCCGGACGACTGCTCCCGCTGGGCCAAGGCCTCCCCGGCCTTGCGGGCCATGTCGGCGATGTCCGCCCGCCGCTGGGCGTCCGCCTCGTAGTCGGCCCGCCGGTCCCGGACGACCCTGGCCGGCATGCCGACCGCGATCTTGAAGTCGGGCACGTCCCCGCGCACCACCGCGTGGGCACCCAGAACGCACCCGCGGCCGACGCGGGTGCCGCGCAGCACGGTGACCTTGGCGCCGAGCCAGCAGTCCGGCCCGATGCGGACCGGGGACTTCACGATGCCCTGGTCCTTGATCGGCAGCGTGACGTCCTCGACCTTGTGGTCGAAGTCGCAGATGTAGACCCAGTCAGCGACCAGCGACGACGCGCCGATCTCGATGTCGAGGTAGCAGTTGACTGTGTTGTCCTTGCCGAACACGACCTTGTCGCCGATGCGCAGCGACCCCTCGTGGCAGCGGATCGCGTTGCCGTCGCCGATGTGCACCCAGCGGCCGATCTCGAGGCGGCCGAAGCCGGGCCGGGCCATGACCTCGACGCGCTTGCCGAAGAAGACCATGCCGCGCAGCACCACGTGCGGGTTGAGCAGGCGGAACTTCAGCAGGCGCCAGTACCGGACGAGGTACCAGGGGGTGTAGGCGCGGTGGCGCAGCACCCAGCGCAGGGAGTCCACCGTGAGGAACCGCGCCTGCATCGGGTCACGGCGCGACCTGCGCCAGCGGGTCCAGACCGGTGCACCCCACATCGAAGTCATGGACGAAGACTCTAACTTCGTCGACAGCTTGCTCAATCAACCAGGTTTCGCCCATCCGACAAGTTCCTCTCATGAGCAAACTTGCGCACAAGACAAGGTTGCGCATCACAGGCAAGTTCCAACATGAGGCAAGTTTGCTATTGTCGCGGCTGAATGGAGCAAGTGAGCCGAGGAGGGACGACATCGATACCGAACCTTCCCCACTACTCGAACGAGCACTCAACCACCTGCAAGGACTTCTAGGGGCCGGTTGGCAGGTGGCGGAACTTCCCGACCCGGAGGGACACAGGACAGGAGACGCGGTGATCGACAGCCGCGTCCGGTTGACCCCGCCCGACCAGCAACGCTTCACCGAGCTCCTGGTGGTCGCGCGGACGACGGTCACTCCGCGCGACGCGGAAACCCAGCTCCGCCAGATCAGCAACGTTCTACGCCATGTGCGCGGGCAGCAGACGCTACTGGTGGTCTCTCCTTGGATCAGCGCACGAACTCAACAAGTCCTGCGTGAGCAGGAGATCGCCTACCTCGATCTGACAGGCAACACCTCGATCTCGATCGACTACCCCTCGATCCGCATCGAGACCCACGGAGCCCGGAAAGCCCCCAGATCATCGACGGTTGACGAGTCCGCGGACACGCGTACCGTCACGCTGGGAGGAGTTCGGGCAGGCCGCGTCGTACGCTTCTTGGTCGACCACCGTCCTCCGTATCGAGCGACTCGGATCGCCTCGGCGACGGGGGTGAGCCTTCCCTGGGTGTCGCGGCTGCTCGGCCAACTCGAGGACCAGCTGCTCATCCGTCGACAGGGGCGGACCATCACGGATGTGAAGTGGCCTGAGGTTCTGCGCGCTCGTGCGGAAACCTATGACCTGCTTCGGCACAACTCCCATGTGAGCGCGATCGCGATGAACGGCGAAACCGCTTTGCTGGCCGATCTGGCACGAGAACTGCGGAAGGATGGCGCTTCGGGAAGCATCGCAGTGACCGGCCACTACGCGGCGCGCTGTGTAGCTCCGTACGCGACAGATGGTCAACTAATGCTGTACGTGGAGGCTGGGCCGCACACGCCTGACGCGTGGGCGAGCAAACTTGACCTGATGCGTGCGGATCGCGGAAACGTTCTGCTCCTTCGCGCCCACGACCGCGCGGTCTTCGACGGAACCAGGACCGTTGACGGTGTGCAACATGTGGCATTGAGCCAGCTCGTGCTCGACAGCCTGACCGGACCGGACCGGATGCCCGCAGAGGCGGAGAAGGTCTTGGACTACATGATCGGTCATGAGCGGGAATGGCGACTACCTGCTCCGTTGAACGACGACTAGGGCAGTCCAGCACCACTCTTCAAACTTCTCATGACAGAAAGTTCACCGATGTCCAAGACTCCGCACGGGGTTCATCCGTCAGATCTCACTGTTGTAGCTCGTAACGTGCTCCTCGACGGACTGGACGCCCTTGCGCCTCATCTCTCATCGATCACTGTGGTGGGAGCGCAGGCCGTACACCTCCGCACCCTGGGCGCCCAGTTCTCCACTGCGGCTCACACCTCGGACGGTGATCTGGGAGTCGATCCACGTCAGCTCGAGGACGAGCCCTTGATCCAGGAGAGGCTCAGGTCGGCAGGGTTCGAGCTGATGTCCGAGAACCAGCCAGGACTCTGGGCACGCAAGGAATTCGTCGGAGACGTTCTCGTCCCCGTGGAACTGGACCTCCTGGTCGGCGAACGACTGGCCGGCACGGGGAGCCGCAGCGCGAACATCAGGCCGCATGACAAAATGACAGCTCGCCGCGTGCCAGGTCTCGAGGTAGCAGTCGTCGACCGCTCCCCCATGACGATCACCGCCTTGGACGGCAGCGGACGTTCCACGGAGGTGAACGTGGCCGGGGCCGCCGCCCTGCTGGTCGCCAAGGCCCACAAGATCCACGATCGTCTGCGGAACCCCAGCAGGCTCACCAACAAAGACGCAGGCGACGTCTACCGCCTCATGGTGGGAGTACCGCGGCAGGAAGTCGTGGATTCTTTCCGCGTTCTGACAAAGGACCACCTGGTCGGTGAGGTGACGAAGCGCGGCCTCGATCTTCTCCGAGAGCAGTTCGGCGGGCCTGCTACTCCGGGTGTACGGCTGGCGATCGACGCGCTCGCCGGAGACATCCCCGCCGATCGCATCCGTCTCGTGGCTCCCGCCTATGTCGCCGTTTTGGATGACCTCGGCTGAGCACCGAGGTGGCCGCGGTGCACCTCGGCACCTTCCTGGGCGCGCACGCCGGGCCGTGAGGCAGGCTGGCGGCATGGCGACTCCTCTCATCATCGACACCGACCCCGGCGTCGACGACGCGTTCGCGATCGCGCTCGCGGCCCGCAGCCCCGAGGTCGAGCTGAAAGGCCTGACCACGGTCTTCGGCAACGTCGGGCTGGACCTCACGACGGCCAACGCGCTGCGGTTGCTCGCGCACCTCGGGCGCACCGACGTGCCCGTGGTCAAGGGGTTCGAGGGACCCGGCGGGGCCGCGGACGTGCACGGCGCGGACGGGCTCGGCGGGCAGGCGCTCACGTTGCCGGAGAACCCGCGAGGCGTGCAGGGCGAAGACGTCGTGCGGTTCTTCGCGGACACCATCACGCCGGACACCGTCGTCGCGGCGATCGGGCCGCTCACGAACATCGCCGCCGCGCTCGACGCCGGTGTCGAGTTCCCGCGGCTGATCGTCATGGGTGGCGGGCTCGGCATCGGCAACATGACACTCCGGGCCGAGTTCAACTTCTGGGCCGACGCCGCGGCGGCGCGGACGGTGATCCGCAAGGGGAACCCGCTCGTCGTGCCGCTCAACCTCACGCAGCGGTGCATCGCGGACACCGAGTTCCTCGCGAACGTCGACCCCGTGCTGAGCAACCTCACCGGCACCTACCGGGCCTACCTCGCCGCCAACAGGAACCTGAACCACTCCGACCACGAGGAGGGCATCCTCGTCCACGACGCCGTCGCCGTGGCGGAGGCGGTCGTGCCCGGAAGTCTCGTCCTGAAGACCCACGGGCTCGACATCGACGACGAGGGCGCGCTCGTCGAGGGGAAGTACCGGGTGGAGGTCGCGGAGGACTGCGACTGGCCCGCGCTGAGGGCCTTCATGGAGCAGCGGTTGTCCGTTTGACGACAACTTCACGTCGCTCTCTGGGGTTGCGCGGGCACGGAAAGTAGGGTCCGCGACCATGCGGCGAAGAGTGCTCACGACAGCTGCGGCAGTGGCGGCCATGACGTTCGGGGTGGTCCCCGCCTCCGCTCAGCCCCAGGTCCAGGTGGTGCCGGATCCGGCAGCACACGTGAACCCGTTCATCGGCACGACCAACCTCGGGAACACCTTCCCCGGCGCGGTCGTGCCGTTCGGCATGTTCTCCTTCAGCCCGGAGGCCAGTCGAGGCAACACCCTGCGCGCCGCGGCTCCCGGCGGCTACCGGTACGACGCCACGAAGATCCGCGGCTTCAGCCTCACCCACATGTCCGGCACGGGCTGCGCGGGCGGCAGCGGTGACATCCCGATCTTCCCGCACGTCGGGACCGTCACGACCAGCCCGGCCACCGACGCGACGGACGCCGTCTACGCGAGCGAGTTCGCGCACGCGGACGAGGTGGCCAAGCCCGGCCGCTACGACGTGACGCTCAAATCGGGTGCGAAGGCCGAGCTGTCCGCCACGGAACGCACCGGCGCGGCGCGGTTCACCTTCCCCGCCGACAAGCCGGCGACGGTGCTGGTCAACACGTCCAAGTCGCAGGTCGGCAGCAGTGACGCCCAGACCGTGGTCGACAGGGACAAGCGCACCATCACCGGCAGCGTGACCAGCGGCAACTTCTGCGGCTACATCAACCAGGCCGGCCGCCGCAGCTACTACACGCTGCACTTCGTGGCGGAGTTCGACCAGGCGTTCACCGAGGTCGGCACGTACCAGGACAACGTTGTCACGCCCGGAAGCACGACCGCGAAGGGCGGCACGACGTACGGCACCAACGGCTGGCCGGTGCTGGGCAAGGGCTCCGGCGCGTACCTGGGGTTCGCACCGGGCTCGCAGGTCGGCGTGAAAATCGGCATCTCCTACGTCAGCTTGGACAACGCCAAGGCGAACCTGAGGGCCGAGAACAAGGGCCAGTCCATCGAGGACATGAGGGACAACGCGTACATCGCGTGGCAGAAGCAGCTCAGGCGCATCGAGGTCGGCGGCGGCTCCGATGACGAGCGGACGAAGTTCTACACGGCGCTGTACCACTCGTTGCTGCACCCCAACCTCTTCAGCGACGTCAACGGCGAGTACGCCGGGTTCGACGGCAAGGTCCACAAGATCGACAAGCGGAGGCAGAAGGCCCAGTACGGCACGTTCTCGGGCTGGGACGTCTACCGCTCGCAGCTGCAGCTGCTCACCCTGCTCGAACCGCAGATCGGGTCGGACATCGCGCAGTCGCTGCTCAACCAGGCCGAGCACAACAACGGCGTGTGGGACCGCTGGACGCACAACAACGGTGGCACGCACGTCATGAACGGCGACCCGGCGCCGATCGCGCTGGCCGCCATCTCGGCCTTCGGCGGCACCGGCTACGACCTCGGGGCGTCGCTGAAGTCGCTGGTGAAGGCCGCGACCGTGCCCACCGCGCTCGACCTGAGCAAGGAGGGCTGGGCCGTGATGTCGGTCGGGCAGCGGCCGTCGCTCGACAAGTACCTGAAGCACAGGTACATGCCGTCGGTCTCGAACGCCTGGGGCGGCGCGGCGGAGACCCTGGAGATCTCGGCGGCGGACTTCGCCATCAGCCAGCTCGCCGGGCGCACGGGCGACCGCAGGACCGCGAAGACGTTCGCCGAGCGCGCGCAGTGGTGGCAGAACAACTTCGACCCGGTCGCGGACGCCACCGGCGGCTACATCCGCAACCGCAACGCCGACGGCACGTGGGTCAAGGACTTCACGCCCGACACCGGCAACGGGTTCGTCGAGGGCAGCAGCGCCCAGTACACGTGGATGGTCCCGCACAACGTCGCCGGGCTCGTCGAGTCGCTGGGCGGTCGGGAGCGCGCGAACAAGCGGCTGGACGACTTCTTCCACAACGCCGACGGCAGCTGGGCGCTGACCGGCCGCGGCGGGGCGAAGTCCGAGCTGGACAACGAGCCGTCGGTGAACGTGCCGTGGCTCTACAACTACACCGGCCAGCCAGCCAAGGCGCAGGAGACGTTGCGCGAGACGGTGAACACGCTGTGGAAGAACACTCCCGGCGGCATTCCCGGCAACGACGACCTCGGCGCCATGTCGTCGTGGTTCGTGTTCACCGCGATGGGCATCTACCCGCAGGTGCCGTCGCGCGCCGAGCTGGTGCTGAGCGCGCCGCTGTTCACGTCGGCGAAGATCAACCGCGGCGGCGGCAGGGACATCACCATCACCGCGCCCCAGGCCGGCACGGCCACGAAGTACGTGCAGTCGTTGAAGGTCAACGGCCGTGCGTCGTCGAAGACCTGGCTGCCGGAGTCGTTCGTGGAACGCGGCGGCAGGCTCGACTTCGTGCTGGGCGGGTCGGCGTCCTCGTGGGGCACCGGCGCCGCCGACGCCCCGCCGTCGTTCCGCGACGGCGAGCAGCCGATCCGCCACGACCAGCCGTACTTCCTCACGGTCGAACCGCGCCAGCTCGTCGTCGAGCCCGGCGGCTCGGTCCGGGGGAAGGTCGACTCGGTCAAGCTCTACGACGGCGACCCGAAGGCGACCTACACGATCACCGGTCCGGACGCGCTGTCGTTCACGCCGGCCACCGGCACCGTGCCCGCGGAGTTCACGGTCGCGGCCGGTCCCGGTACCGCGCAGGGCTTCTACGACATCACCGTGACGGTGATCGTCGAAGGAGCCTCGAAGCCGGTCGTGCTGCCGCAGACGGTGAAGGTCGCGCCGGCGGGCAGCATGCTCGCCGCGGTGAACAACGTCGGTGCCTCCGCCGACGCGGACGGCGAGGGCGACTTCGACGGCGGCGGCTACAGCTACTCGCGGGAGGCACTGGCCACGGCCGGGCTCGCGCCGGGCGGCACGGTCACCGTCGACGGCCTGACGTTCACGTGGCCGTCCTCCCCGGCGGGCCGTCCCGACAACGCGACCGCCGCGAAGCAAACGCTTGCCCTGTCCGGGACGCGGCTCGCCTTCGTGGGCTCCGCGACCAACGGCGCCCGCACCAAGCCGGCCGTTGTCACGTTCACCGACGGCACGACCGCTTCGGTGGACATCGGGTTCAGCGACTGGACGCTGGGCGGAGGCGGCGCGACGCCGAGCTACGGCAACGTCGTCGTCGCGACCACGCCGTACCGCAACACGCTCGGCGGCGGCAACGAGAAGGTGGCCACGCACATCTTCGCCACGAAGACGTACGCGGCTCCGGAGGGCAAGACGTTGGCGAGCGTCGTGCTGCCGGAGGACGGGAACATGCACATCTTCGCCGTGGCACTGGCTTGATCCCACCTGGTGCGGCTTCGCCGGGACGGCGGAGCCGCACCGGGGCAGCCTGTGCGCGAGCCGGGCTGGAGCCGTAGCTCATAAGGTTGTGCGGTGTTCAGGGTTTCAGAACGCGACCAGTTGCGCCGCGACCTCGTCAGCGCCGCCGAGACCGACTGCCGGGTGGTCGGGGCGGCGGTGACCGGGTCGGCGGCGGTCGGCGGGGAGGACCGGTGGTCCGACATCGACTTCGCCCTGTCGGTGGAGCGGGACGTGGACGGCGTGGTCGCCGACTGGACGGCGTTGATGCAGGCGTGCGGCGCCGTCAGCCACCTCGACGTCCGGCGCGGCAACGTGTTGTTCCGCGTGTTCCTCATGCGGTCCACGTTGCAGGTGGACATCGCGTTCTGGCCGTCGGACGAGTTCGGGGCGACCGGACCCACGTTCCGACTGCTGTTCGGGGAGGCGAACGAGCTTCCTCGGGCCGGGCAGCCCGATCGGGACGAGCTCGTCGGTCTCGCCTGGTTGTACGCGGTGCACGCGCGGTCGGCGATCGAGCGCGGGCGGGTGTGGCAGGCCGTCTACATGATCAACGGGATGCGGGACCACGTGATGTCGTTGTGGTGCCTGCGCGAGGGGGTCGACGCGGTGCAGGGTCGCGGGCTGGACGGCCTGCGGGACGCCTCCGCGTTCGTCGGCACGCTGGTGCTGTCGACGGATCCCGGCGAGCTGCGGCGGGCGTTCCACGTGGCGACCGGGCTGCTGGTGGACGAGATCAGCGAGCCTGTGCTGCGGGAGACCGTTCGGGCGCTTTCTCCCGGAGCAGCAGCCACGCGGTGAACAGCACCAGCACGGCCGCGGAACCGTGCACCGCGAGCGCGTAGCCCGCTGTGCCGCCGTGCGTCATCACGGCTATGCAATCGCCGATCGGGATGATCGAGTCCGCCAGGACGACCCACCCGAGGGCTCGGCGGTGGCCCAGGAGCAGCAGGATCAAGGCCGTCAAGGCGTAGGCGATGTCTCGCACGCCCTTCACGACGTAGTAGCCGGCCGGGTCGACGATGCCGAACCCCGCTGCGGCTCCGTCGCCGTTGAGCAGGTAGCCGAGGCCGAAGTAGAAGCCCGCCCCGACGACGAGCCATCCCATAATCGTGGCCAAGCGCATTTCGTCCTCCTGGATTTCTAGCATTGCTAGCGACGGGAGCGACGCTAGCAGCAGGGCGCTCGGATGTCTAGCAGTGCTAGATTGTGCGGCGTGACCATCCAGGACCGGCGTGAGCGCGAGCGGGCCGAACGCCACCAGCTGATCATCGACGCCGCCCGGGACCTGGCCGAGCAGGAGGGCTGGGACGCCGTCACCACGCGCCGGCTCGCCGAGAAGGTCGAGTACAGCCAGCCGGTGCTCTACAGCCACTTCAAGGGCAAGGACGCGATCGTGCGCGCGGTCGCGATCCAGGGGTGCGGCGACCTGGCGCGCGTGCTGCGGGAAGCCCGTCCCTCCCGAGGGGGGTCACGGCTGCGGGCCGCGGCGGAGGCCTACCTGCGGTTCGCGAGGGAAAGGCCCGCGCTCTACGACGCGATGTTCGTGCAGCGGTCCGACATCCCGTGGGGCACGGACGAGGTGCCGCGGGAACTGCTCGACGCGTTCGGCGAACTCGTCGCCGCGGTCGAGCCCGTCCGGCGCGACCGCGACCCGGAGGCGTTGACGGAGGTCTTCTGGAGCTCGCTGCACGGCATCGCGACGCTCGTGCGAGGCGGGAGGTTGCGACCGGTGCACGACGACACCCGCCTCGACCTGCTGCTAGGTGCGCTGAGCCTCGCACAGCACGAAGACGGGCTTTGAGCCGATCCTGGTCAGCACGACCGTGGCCGATCCCGGACCGGCGAGCTTGAGGCGCTTGCGCATCGTGTTCGGGTCGACGTCGAGGCCGCGCACCAGGATCTCCAGCGAGCCGATCCCCCGCGTCTTCAGCAGCGACTTGAGCGACTTCTCCGCGTAGTGCCCGTGTTCGAGCACGCGGAACGCCCGGATGCCGGGCGGGGGCTCGTCACCGCTCAGGTACGCGATGCGCTCGTCGAGCTGCCACAACCCGTGCCGCGCCGCGTAGTGCCGCACCAGACCGGCGCGCACCACCGCGCCGTCCGGGTCGACGAGCCACGCACCGGGCGGCGCGACCGGGCAGTCGTCGGGTTCGGCGTCCGTCAGGGTCCACGACGACGAACCGTGCAGAACCGTGGCGCGGCGCGAAACCCCGGGTGTGGCGAGGCCCCGCGTCCACAGGCAGGCCTCGCGGACCGCGCTGTCCAGCGACACGACCTCGATCTCGTCCGCCCAGGGCGCGACGGCGAAGTCGATGCCGGGCGCGCACTTCACGGCGAGGTCGACGCTCGCGTACACCTCGGACAGCTCGTCGAGCGGCGGCACGAAGTCCGAGGGGTTCCACCTGCGGCGGCCGGAGGAGTCACGACGGGCCGGGTCGGCGGTCACGGCGGACGCCCGCGACACCGGGCGCAGGGCGTCGGCCCGGACGACCAGCGAACCGGGGACGTTGTTGCGCGCCATGGCGAGCCGCACCGGGTCGAGGTCCGAGCCGACGCACGTGGAAGCGACCGAGCTCAGCGCGAAGAGGTCCGCCCCGACCGAACACGTGACGTCGTGCACCGTGCGACCGGCGAACCGCGTGGCGCGGTGCCGGGCGACAGCGGACGCCGTGGCCTGCTGCAACGCGTCGTCGGTGAAGAGCCACGACGCCGCGGAGTCCAGTTTGGACACCGCGCGACGCCGCAGCAGCACGGTTTCCACGACCGGGGCGAACGACGGGCCGAGGCGCTTGCGGGCCGTCTCGACGTCCCTCAGGCGGGAGGCGTCGGAGAACGGCAACGCGTCCACCTCCGCCACCGCGGCGGTCCCGGCGGCGGAGCGCAGGAACGCCACGTCGGCGGTGGTGAACGCGTAGCCCAATTCAGGAAGACTTCTCGCCGGTGACCGACACGTTGTAGAACACCTCGCGCGGCAGCACCTTCGAGAGCACGTTCTGGTCGACCCACGTGAGGTTCTGCCAGGTGCGGTAGGCGAACATCGCCCACCCGAAGCCCAGCTTCTCGCGCGGCACGGCGGCCTCGAACGTCCGCACCGGCCAGCCGAACAGGGCCGCGGACAGCTCGTCGGTCACCGCGCGCACACCGACGGCACCGGCGCGGCGAGCCGTCGCCTCCAGCTGGTCCGGGTCGAACGTGTGCAGGTCGACCACGGCCTCCAGCGCGGCGGCGCGGGAGGACTCGTCGAGCTCCTCCTGCGGCCGGCGCCAGTCGTTCAGCACCGGCAGGGCCTTGGTGATGGTGGTGGTCAGCCACCACGTCGCCTGGCCGAGCTTGCGGGCGTAGAAGTTGCCGATGTTCGTCGGGTCGCCCGCGAACACGAACTTCCCGCCGGGCTTGAGGACGCGCAGCACCTCGCGCATCGCCGCCTCGACGTCCGGGATGTGGTGCAGCACCGCGTGGCCGACGACGAGGTCGAACGTGTTGTCGTCGTACGGGATCCGCTCGGCGTCGGCGACCCGGCCGTCCACGTCGAGACCGAGGTGCTCGGCGTTGCGCAGCGCGACCTCGACCATGCCGGGCGACAGGTCGGTGACCGACCCCTTCTCGATCACCCCGCCCTGCATGAGGTTCAGCAGGAAGAAGCCGGTGCCGCAGCCCAGTTCCAGCGCGTGCCCGTACGGGCCGACGTCCCCCGCGGCGGCGCGGAAGCGGTCCGTCGCGTAGGTGATGCAGCGGTCGTCGTAGGAAATCGACCACTTCTCGTCGTACGTGCCCGCTTCCCAGTCGTGGTAGAGCACCTGCGCGAGCTTGGTGTCGGAGTAGGCCGCCTGGACCTCTTCCGCGGTCGCGTGGGGATTGGGTGCCGGGTCAGTTGCCACTGAACTTCGCCTTTCCAGGGCCGTTCTCGATGAACGACTCCACGCCCGCCTTCTTGTCCTCCGTCGCGAACAAGGCCGCGAAGAGGTGGCTTTCGAGCTTGAGACCCGACTCGAGGTCGGTGTCGAGGCCGCCGTCGACGGCCGCCTTGGTGGCCGCCAGGGCGAGCACCGGCCCGCCGACGAACTGCTCGGCCCACCGCACGGCTGCGGCGTACACGTCGTCCGGGGCCACGACCTCGTCGACCATGCCGATCTCGAGCGCCTCCTGGGCGCCGACGAACCGGCCGGTGTAGAGCAGGTCCTTGGTCTTCGACGGACCGATCAGCCGGGCGAGGCGCTGCGTGCCGCCACCGCCGGGGATCAGGCCGAGCAGGATCTCGGGCTGGCCGACCTTCGCGTTGTCGCCCGCGATGCGGCGGTCGCAGCCGAGCGCCACTTCGAAGCCGCCGCCGAGCGCGTAGCCGGTGATCGCGGCGACCGTCGGCTTGGGCACCGAGGCCAGGGCGCCGAGCGCGTCCGACAGGCCCTTGGCGCGCAGCGTCATCTCGGCGTGCGAGATCTGCGCGAACTCCTTGACGTCGGCGCCGGCCGCGAAGACCTTCTCGCCGCCGTAGACGATGACCGCGTAGACGTCCGAACGCTCGGAGGCCTCCTTCGCGGCGGCCTGGAGCTCGGTCTGCACCTGCCGGTTCAGGGCGTTCATCGGCGGCCGTTCCAGGCGGATCGTGCCGATCCCGTCCTCGACCTCGAGCCTAACGAACTCAGCCACGCGGCCCTCCACAGTTTCGTCGCGACAGCGGTGTCACGTTACCCGGCGGTAGCTTCTCAGATCTTCCTGCGGGCGAAGAAGCGGTCTCCCGACTTCTGCAGCTCCAGGTCCTGGCCGAAGGTCTTCGAGAGGTTCTCCTCGGTGAGGGTGTCCTCCAGCAGGCCCTGCGCCACGATCGAGCCCTCGCGCAGCAGCAGGGCGTGCGTGAAGCCCGGCGGGATCTCCTCGACGTGGTGGGTGACCAGCACCATCGCCGGCGCGTCCGGGTCCAGCGCGAGCTCGGACAGCTTCGCGACCAGGTCCTCGCGGCCGCCCAGGTCGAGGCCCGCCGCCGGCTCGTCGAGCAGCAGCATCTCGGGGTCGGTCATCAGCGCGCGGGCGATCAGCGTGCGCTTGCGCTCGCCCTCGCTCAGCGTGCCGTAGAGGCGGTCGGCGAGGTGTCCCATGCCGAGGGTGCCGAGCAGCTCGCGGGCGCGGCCGGTGTCCTGCTCGCCGTACTCCTCGCGCCACCGGCCGAGCACCGCGTAGCCCGCGGAGACGACCAGGTCGACGACCGTCTCGTCGGGCGGGATGCGGCCACCGAGCGCCGCGGAGCACAGGCCGATCCGGGGCTTGAGCTCCTGGACGTCGGTCTTGCCCAGGCGCTCGCCCAGGAGGTGGACCTTGCCCTTGGTCGGGTGCAGGTCGGCGCTGGCGAGCCGTAGCAGGGTCGTCTTGCCGGCTCCGTTCGGGCCCAGCACCACCCAGCGCTCGTCCAGCTCCACGCTCCAGTCGATGTTGCCGACCAGCGTGTTCTTCCCGCGGCGGACCGATACGCCCGCCATGTGCACGACCAGATCTGTCACGTCGACGTCCGCCACGCCCCCATTGTTCCGAACGGCACCCGACCGCCCACTCATCGGGGTGCACCTCACGCCGGACGAGGACGCTGCGCCGCCTGTGTGAACTCTTGAGTTCCTTGTCGGTGTCGGATGCCAAGATCGGGGCATGGCTACTCGACCCGAGTCCGAAGTGCTGGCAGGGCGCCCGTTCCCGCTGGGAGCGCACGCCGAGGCCGGCGGTGTCCGGTTCGCGGTGACGTCGCACGTCGCCGACGCGGTCGAGGTCTGCCTCGTCGACGACGACGGCACCGAGAAACGCGTCGAGCTGACCGAGCGGACGTTCGGCGTCTGGCACGGCCTCGTGCCGGGCGTCACACCCGGTCAGCGGTACGGGTTCCGGGTCCACGGGCCGTACGACGCGGGCCGCGGCCTGCGCTGCAACCCGGCCAAGCTGCTCGTCGACCCGTACGCCCGGCAGGTCGTGGGCGGGATCACGAACCTGGAGGCCGCGCTCGGCTACGTGGGCGACCCGATGCACGGACCGCCGTCCTCGGTCGACTCGCTCGGCTCCGTGCCGCTCTCCGTCGTGAGCTCACCGGGCGGCGCGGACACGGGCGTGAAGCCCGAGGTGCCGTTCGAAGAGGCCGTCATCTACGAGATGCACGTCAGGGGCTTCACGAAGAACCACCCCGAGATCCCGGAGAAGCTGCGCGGCACCTACCTCGGCCTCGCGCACCCCGCCGCGATCGAGCACCTCGCCCGGCTCGGCGTGACGACGGTCGAACTGCTGCCGGTGCAGGCTTTCCAGGACGAGCCGTCGCTGATCAGCAGGGGTGCGCGCAACTACTGGGGCTACTCGCCGCTGGGCTACTGCGCGCCGCACGCGGCGTACGCGAGCGAGCCCGGCAACGAGATCCAGGAGTTCCGCACGATGGTCGCGGCGCTGCACGCGGCGAACATCGAGGTGCTGATCGACGTCGTCTACAACCACACCTGCGAGGGCGGGCCGGACGGCCCGACGATCTGCTTCCGCGGCTACGACGCGCCGGGCTACTACCTGCACGCGGGCGGCGGCAGCACGGTCGACATCACCGGCTGCGGCAACACGCTCGACGCCGGGTCGCCGCAGGTCGTGCGCCTGGTGACGGACTCGCTGCGCTACTGGGCGCAGGAGATGGGCGTCGACGGGTTCCGCTTCGACCTCGCCTCCACGATGGGCCGTCCCGGCGGCGGGTTCTTCGACCGCGACAGCGCCCTGCTGACGGCCATCACGACCGACCCGGTGCTGTGCCGGTCCAAGCTGATCGCCGAACCGTGGGACGCGACGGGCGACGGCTACCGGGTCGGCGACTTCGGCATGCAGTGGGCGGAGTGGAACGGCCGCTACCGCGACACGGTGAGGGACTTCTGGCGTGGCCACACGTCCGTGCGCGACCTCGCGTACCGGCTCTCCGGGTCGAGCGACCTGTACGCGGACGACCTGCGCCGGCCGTGGCAGTCGATCAACTTCATCACCGCGCACGACGGTTTCACCCTGCGCGACCTGGTGTCGTACAACGACAAGCACAACGAGGAGAACGGCGAGCAGAACCGCGACGGCACGAACGACAACCGCTCGTGGAACTGCGGCGCCGAGGGGGAGACGACCGACGCCGGGGTCCTCGCGCTGCGGGCCCAGCAGGCTCGCAACCTCCTGGCGACGCTGCTGCTGTCGACCGGCACGCCGATGATGACGGCGGGCGACGAGATGTGGCGCACCCAGGGCGGCAACAACAACGCGTACTGCCTCGACAACGAGGTCTCGTGGGTCGACTGGACGGCCACGGACGCGGGCGAGGCGTTGCTCGGCTTCACCCAGCGCCTGATCGACCTGCGGGCGTCGTCCCCGGCGCTGCGGCAGCCCGAGTTCTTCGAGGGCCGCGCGACGCGGAGCGGCAACCCCGACCTGGTGTGGTTCCGGCCGGACGGCCAGGAGATGGCCGAGACGGACTGGTTCGACGAGGGCCGTCGCACGCTCGGGATGTTCATCGACGGGTCGAACTGCCTCTCGCGCACGCGTGAGGGCGAGCTCGTGTCGGACGACTCGTGGTTGATGCTGATGCACGCCGGCGCGGAGGCCATCACGGTCACCCTGCCGCACGAGCGGTACGGGCCGTCGTACGAGCCGTACCTCGACACGACGACGGCCGACGGCTCGCCCGCCACGCCCGGTTCGTTCGCACCCCGCGGGAAGGTCCCGGTGGCGGCGCGGTCGCTGTTGCTGCTGCGCATTCCGCGCTGAAGTCCTTGCGGCCACTTGGCTCTGGGTCCGAGGTTCTTCCGGCAGGTGGACGCTCTAGCACGCTCCGAGACGGTCTGGCACGATCGCGGTCGTGGTCGTCTACTGCTGGACGGACCGCACGATCGACCTCGTCCTCGTGGCCTCGTGCGGGTGTAGCTCGACGCGACGCACGCGCTGAAACCAGCGCCCCGCGTCGCGTCTTGATCGCTACCCCGTGCCGACGCGGCCTCCAGGAGCGAGTGCGTGACTTCGACGTTCGCCGGACACACCACCGACCAAGATCGATTCGACCTGCACCCGGCGCTGGACAGCCGGCTGCTGCGGGACGTCGTCCACCCGTCGCGGGACCTGTGGACACCGCGCGAGCTGCGCGACCTGACGTCGTTCGTGGCGAGCGAGCTGACCACCGGGCTGCTGGGGATCCTCGAGTACTCGGCCGAACGCCGCTGGTGGGCGCGCCTGGGGCTGACCGAGGGCGTCGAGCTGTGGCTGCTGTCGTGGCTGCCGGGACAGGGCACCGAGCCGCACGACCACGGCGGCTCGGCCGGTTCCTTCACGGTGCTCGAGGGCAGGCTGCGGGAGGACTACCGCTACCCCGCCGGGCCGATCCGGTCCGCGGTGCGCGAGACCGGCGACGCGCTGGGCTTCGGCTCCGGGCGGGCGCACCAGGTGCTGAACCCGTTCGACGCGCCGGCCGCGACCGTGCACGCCTACTCGCCGCCGCTGGTGCCGACCCGCGAGTACGCGTCGCTGCTCGACATCCCCGACTCGATCCCACCGCTGCCCGCCCGGCGCCTCCCGCTGGCCGAGCTGCGCCGGCTGGCCGACCTGGAGGGCCCGTGAGCAACCTCGACACCATCCTCGACGAGGCGCGGTCGCACCTGAAGCGCCTCGAACCGCACGAGCTGCTCGCCCTCGGGGACGCGCTGGTCGTCGACATCCGGCCGCACCACGACCGGCTCGCCGAGGGCGAGATCGAGAACTCCGTCGTGGTCGAGCGGATCGTGCTGGAGTGGCGGCTCGACCCCGCCGGCGACTGGCGGCTGCCCGGCTTCACCGCGGACACGACCGTCGTGGTGGTGTGCAACGAGGGCTGGGCCTCGTCGCTCGCGGCACGGGACCTGCAACGGGTCGGCCTCGCGAACGCCACGGACCTCGTCGGCGGGTTCCGGGGCTGGCGCGCGGCCGGTCTGCCGATCCGCGAGGGCGGCTCGCAGCCGGTGGTCTGAGCGGGGAACCGCCGTCGCGCCGGTAGCGTCTGGAGATCGTGACAGTGGTGCGCTGGGCCGCGACGGCCCTGGTGGTGGCCGGGACGATCGCCTGGACCCTTTCGGACTTCCTCCTCGGGCTGACCGGTGCTCTCGCCGGCCTGCTGCTGGGACTCGCGGCGGCGCAGGGAGGCCTGGCGCTCGGCGCAGTCCTCTTCGGACTCCGGATCACGAACGTGATCATCGGCGTCGGCTCCGAGGTCAAGGCGTGGACCAGCCCGACCCGGCGGGTGGTGCTGCGCAGCATCCCGGTGCTCGCCACGATCGGGCTCTCCGGGCGGAAACCGGGCGTGCGCAGGCGGACCGTCCTGACGGGGGTCTTCGCCGCCGTGCTCGGCGCGGCGGTCGCGGCGGCCACCTGGCTCACCGTCGGCACCGCGTTCGGCAAGGGCCTGGCGCTGGCCACGACGGCGTGCTTCCTCGTGCAGCTCGTCCCGGTCGAGAAGCCCGCGTACGTGAGCATCGGCTGGTTCGCGTTCTCGCTGCCGAGGCTCACCGGCAGGCGCGTGGCCGAACTGGAGGCACGGCCGCGGGTCATGGCCGGCATGGACGCCTACCACCGCGGCGACCTCGACGAGGCCGAGCGGATCCACGAGGACCTGGCTCGGGAGCACCCCGACCTGCTGACCGTGGTCGGCCTGGAGGTCGCGACGAGGTGCGCGCGGGAGAAGTACCTCGAAGCGCTGCAGACCGTGATCGCGCTGAACGGGCGGGAGGACCTCGGCGAGCGCGAACTGGCGTTCGTCCTCGCCACCACGGCCGGGGTCGCGGTCTACGCGGTCGAGGCAGGCCAGTTCCCCGCCGAGGTGGGCCTGGAGACCGCCCGCAGCATGCTCGGCAACGCCTACCGGGCCGGGTATCCGAAGTCCCGCTCGAACGGCACCCTGGCGATCATGGCGTTGCTGGAGGGCGACACCGCGACGGCGAGGCAGCTCGCGGGGTACGCCGCCGAGGCGAGCGAGAGCGGGACGGACCGCGCCGACGACCTGGTCACGATCGCGCGGGCGTGGATGGCGGACGGCGACAACGCGAAAGCCCGTGAGCTCGTGACCGAGGCCCACGAGCTCGCGGGCTGGAGTCCCAGGGTGGCGGCGACCCGCGCCCGGCTGCAGATCAGCTAGTGGTGTGGCGCGGGCCGAGTGCGTTCCCGGACTCGCGGCGCACGCGGAAAAGGGTCCGTCACCGAGACCGCGTGGCGGGCCCTTTTCCACCCCGCGAACAGATCAGCCCCTCTCCGCCGGCAGCGGCGCGCCGGACAGCGCGGGCAGGCCGCCGGGAGGAACCGGCAGGCCGCACTTGACCAGCAGTTCCTTGGCGGCCCCGAGCACCGCGTTCAGCAGCTCGGTGACCTTGGCGGCGTCCGGCGGCGTCGCTCCCGCGCCGAGGACCGTGCCGCCGAGCGCCGCGACCGCCGCGATCAGGTTGAGCACGGCCGGCAGGCACTGGTCGGCCGGGCCGGTGTACTCGGCCGTCCTGGCGGGCGCCGGCGCACCCGGAGCGCTCACCGGCGGTGTCGGGAGACATCCGGCGTTCTGCATCGCTGTGACGAGGCCGAGCAGGTCGCCGATCAACGGTGTCGCCGCGGCCACGTCGGGCGAGGGGGCAAGACTGCTGACGGCCTTCTTGAGCTTCTCGGCGAAGTCCTGGACGAGAGCGGCGCAGGCGGCGGGGAGCTCCGGCGTGGCGGGCGACGAGCTGGCGGCCGGGACGGCCGAAGCGGCGAACAGAGCTGCGACGAGCGAGAGTGCGGTAATCGTCTTCCTCACGGCTACCTTCTTCCTCAATGCGCAATTCAGCGGAGCCGCGCCAACAATGCGTTGCCGAATTCTGGTGCGGTTCATTCCATGCACAGGAGCGTAAGCCGGTGCCCAGGCCGCTACCAGCGGAGATCCTGGATTCACCCGCCCGAAAGGTGCTCATTCGTTTGAGCGAAGAGTGCGGCGGGGTATACGACTGGCCGTTGTCACCGGTGGTGAACGGAAAACGAGGAAGAGGAACGCACCAGGGCATCCAGGCCCGCCTGGTGGAGGCGAACTGGATGCCCTGGGTCGCTGGTCCCCGCGCACGGCGGGGGGTCAGCCGGCCAGCACGACCCTGCCGAGCTCGGCGGGAGTCGCCAGCAGGCCGTGCCTCGGCAGCACGCGCACGGTGTAGCCGAGCGCGCCCGCGTGCGGCAGCGGCACCTCGGCCTCGTAGTTGCCGTTGCCCGCGTAGTTCATCGGCGAGGACACGATGTCCTTGAGCTCGTCGGAGTCGTGCGACACCTTGCCGAGCACGACCTGGACGTCCACTTCGGACGGTTCCAGTCCCGCCAGCTCGACCCGCGCCCGCACGACGACCGGCGACCCGAGCACCGGCACCGACGACCCGCCGAGCACGAGGTCGCTGTCGAGCACCCGGACCCGCGTCCACGACGCGCGCAGCCGGTGCCGGTACGACGACAGCTCCTTCGCACCGCGGTAGCCCTCACCGACGACGGTCTGCGCGGACGCCGCGGCCGGCGCGTAGTACGTCTCGACGTACTCGCGGACCATGCGGGAGGCCTGCACGACCGGGCCGAGCGAGGCCAGCGTGTGCCGGACCATCGACATCCAGCGCGTGGGCACGCCGTCCTCGCCGCGGTCGTAGAACAGCGGCGCGACCTGCGACCCGAGCAGGTCGTACAGCGCGTTGGCCTCCAGGTCGTCCCGGCGGACCGGGTCGTTCACGCCGTCCGCGGTCGGGATGGCCCAGCCGTTCGAGCCGTCGTACAGCTCGTCCCACCAGCCGTCGCGGATGGACAGGTTGAGGCCGCCGTTGAGGGCCGCCTTCATGCCGGACGTGCCACACGCTTCGAGGGGGCGCATCGGGTTGTTCAGCCACACGTCGCAACCCCAGTACAGGTACCGGGCCATGGACATGTCGTAGTCGGGCAGGAACACGATCCGGTGCCGCACGCCCGCGTCGTCGGCGTAGCGCACGATCTGCTGGATCAGCGCCTTGCCGCCGTCGTCGGCCGGGTGCGACTTGCCCGCGACCACGAGCTGCACGGGCCGTTCGGGGTGCAGCAGCAGCGAGCGCAGACGCTCCGGATCACGCAGCATGAGCGTGAGGCGCTTGTACGTCGGCACGCGCCGTGCGAAGCCCACGGTCAGCACGTCCGGGTCGAAGACCGAGTCGGTCCAGCCCAGCTCGAGCGCCGACGCGCCGCGCTGCAGCCACGACTCGCGCACCCGGCGGCGCACCTCGTCGACCAGGCGGCCGCGCAGCGTCGACCGCAGCTCCCACAGCCCGGCGTCGGTGACCGGCTCGAACGCGCCGATGCCGAGGCCGTTGCCCGTGTGGCTGTCGGCCTCGGACGCCCCGAGCAGCTTGCTCATCTCGGTCGCGGCCCACGTCGGCCCGTGCACGCCGTTGGTGACCGAGCCGATCGGCACCTCGGTGGCGTCGAAGCCCGGCCACAGACCGCGGAACATGTCCCGGCTGACCTCGCCGTGCAGCTTGGACACGCCGTTGGCGCGCTGGGCGAGCCGCAGACCCATGTGGGCCATGTTGAACATGCCGGGGTTGTCCTCGGCGCCGAGCGCGAGGATCCGCTGCGTGTTCACGCCGGGGACCAGGGCCTCCGCGCCGAAGTAGTGCTGGACCAGGTCGACCGGGAAGCGGTCGATGCCGGCGGGCACCGGCGTGTGCGTCGTGAAGACCGCACCGGCGCGCGAGGCCGTGAGCGCCTGGTCGAAGTCGAGGCCGTCGTTGGTGATGTACTCGCGGATCCGCTCCAGGCCGAGGAAGCCCGCGTGCCCCTCGTTGGTGTGGAACACCTCGGGCTGCGGGTGGCCGGTGAGCTCGCAGAACGTGCGGACCGCCCGCACACCGCCGATGCCCGCGAGGATCTCCTGGCGGATCCGGTGGTTCTGGTCGCCGCCGTAGAGCCTGTCCGTGACGCCGCGCAGGTCGTCGTCGTTCTGCTCCACGTCCGAGTCGAGCAGCAGCAGCGGGATCCGCCCGACCTGGGCCTTCCAGATCTTCGCGCGCAGCATCCGGTCGCCCGGCATGGCGACGTGCACCAGCAGCGGCAGCCCGGACGGCTCGGTCAGCAGCTCGAGCGGCAGGCCGCGCGGGTCGAGCACCGGGTAGTGCTCGATCTGCCACCCGTCGAGCGACAGCGACTGGCGGAAGTACCCGGAGCGGTAGAGGAGACCGACCGCGATCAGCGGGACGCCGAGGTCGGAGGCTGCCTTGAGGTGGTCGCCGGCGAGGATGCCGAGGCCGCCCGAGTAGTTCGGGAGCGCCTCGTGCACGCCGAACTCCATCGAGAAGTAGGCGACGCTCGTGGGCAGCGGCGTGTCGGGGGCCCCGTGCTCGCGGCGCTGGGCGATCTCGTCCTGCCGCCGCTGGTACCAGCGCGGACCGTCGACGTAGCGCTCCAGGTCACTCGCGAGCGCGTGCAGCTTGAGCAGGAACTGCTCGTCTCTCGCAAGTGACTCCAGACGCCCGGCGTCGACGACGGAGAGCAGGCGCAACGGGTCGCCACCGACCTCGGACCAGACGCGGGGGTCGATCGAGGAGAAGAGGTCCTGCGTGGCCGGGTGCCACGTCCAGCGCAGGTTGGTGGCGAGCGTGCTCAAAGCAGACAGGGGCTCCGGCAGGCTGGCTCGGACGGTGAACCGGCGAAGTGCTCGCATGACGAGGCAACTTACCTGCCACCCTCCGGGGGCTGACAACGTTCCCGATCAGACCTGCAACGACTTGCAGGACCGGTCAAGACGCGGACCGGCCCTGAGCAGGCCGGACGCGGAGCGCGTTCCCCCGTTCGGCCGACGGGCGGGCGGTGTCCACTTCGCACTGATCGCCCGTTCTCCGGCCGCTCCCGCCCGGGCGGCGGACGTCCGGCGCCCGCGGCCGTCAGCCCTTCTGCTCGCCGACGATCCGCGGCTTCTCACCCTTGCCCGAGATCTCCAGCACGTGCTCCACGACCTTGGCCTTGTTCGTCTCCGCCTCGGTCAGCTCCAGCGCCGTCGTCACCTGGAACACGCCGTCCTCGTCCGGCGGCGAGGCGACCGGACCGGCTTTGACGACGACCTTCGAGTACTTGCCCCAGAAGTCCTTCTCGGAGGACGCGCTCGGCGCCTGGTCCGGGTCCCAGTCGGCCCGCGCGCCCTCCACGTTGCCGGGGAGCTTGCCGTAGTGCGCCTTCGCGAACTGCGCGATCTGGGCCGGGCTGAACTTGCTGGCCGGCGGCTTCGAGGACGGCGGCTGGCTCTGGTAGGTCTGCGACGGCGGCTGCTTCTGGGTCGTCGTCGCCGGCTTCTGCTCGGCCGGTTTCTGCGAGGTGGGCTCCGGGGTCTGCGACGTGGTCTGCTGCGACGTGGTGGGGCCGCTCGCGGTCTTGTCGTCCTTGTCGCCCGACATGATCGCGTAGGCGACGCCGGCGACCAGGAGCACGCCGAGGACGGCGGCGGCGATCGCCAGACCGCGGTTGTTCTTCCTCGGCTCCGGTTCGGGCTCGCGGCCGTACGGCTCGTCGTAGGTCGCCGGGAGCGGTGCCGGGGGCCTGGTGCGCGGCGGCTGGGACGGCATCGGCTGTTGGGACGGCATCGACTGTTGGGACGGCATCGGCCGTGGGGTCTGCGTGCCGTGGCCCGCGGCCCCCATGACGGCGGTGCCGGACGGCGGCGTCATCGGGCGCGGCGGGATCACGCGGGTCACCGGGACCGGCGCGCCGGACGCGATCGCCTTGAGCTCCTCCGCCGCCTGGCCCGCGGTCGGGCGCTGCGACGGCTCGTTCGCGAGCAGGCGGGTGAGCAGGCCGGTGAGCGGTCCCGAGCGCAGCGGCGGCCGGGTCTCGCCGCGGGCCACCTTGTAGAGCAGGCCGAGGTCGTTGGTGCTCTTGCCGAACGGCGGCTCGCCCTCGGTCATCGCGTAGATCGTCGCGCCCAGCGAGAAGACGTCCGAGGCCGGCGCGGGCTCGGCACCGCGGGCGAGCTCCGGCGCCAGGTACGCGGGGGTGCCCGCGAGCATGCCGGTCTTGGTGACGGCCACGTCGCCCAGGGCGCGCGAGATGCCGAAGTCGGTGATCTTCACCGTGCCGTCGCGTCCAATGAGGACGTTGCCGGGCTTGATGTCGCGGTGCACGATGCCCGCGCCGTGGGCGGCGGCGAGCGCCGAGGCGGCCAGCGACCCGATGCGCGCGGCCTCCTGCGGCGGCATGGTGCCGCGCTCCGACAGGAGCGCCGACAGGTTGCGGGACGGCAAGTACTCCATGACGAGGCAGGGTTTGCCGTCCTCGACCACGACGTCGTAGACGGCGATGGCGTTCGGGTGCTGCAGGCGCGCCGCGATCCGGCCCTCCCGCATGGCGCGCTGCACCGCCTCGTGGAACTCGTTCGACTCAACGTCGTTGAGAAGCAGCTGCTTGACCGCCACGTCACGGTGCAGGAACTCGTCGCGCGCCCGCCAGACGACGCCCATCGCACCGGCGCCGAGCTGGTCCAGCAGGACGTACCGATCGCCAAGCTTGTTCACGCGCGCACGGTACCCGTAGCGCGCTCTTAACACGGTGAGTTGTACGGGAAGAGTCCACTGGAGGGGACGGCAAGCGGACAGGACGTGGACGGGAGACCCTGGACACGATCAGCCGTTCAGGTGTGCGATCGGCCGCGCATGGGTACGGATCTACTTGGGGCAACCCGCTGGTGAGCGGCTTGATGGAGCAAGGCAGGATTACCCAGCGACACGGAGCGACACGGCGGAAGGGCGCTGCCGGATGAGCGGACGACTCGGTATCGACGACGTATCCCCTGTGGTCTCGGCTGGACGTTATCCAGCCAAAGCCGTTGTGGGAGAACACGTTCCGGTTGCAGCCACGGTGTGGCGCGAGGGACACGACAAACTCGCGGCGACAGTCACGTGGAGAGGACCGAACGACCGGGTTGCCCGCCAGACGCGGATGCACGAGGTCGGGATCGGCCTCGACAGGTGGGCCGCGACCGTCGTTCCCGACGCGGAAGGCCCCTGGACGTTCCGGATCGATGCGTGGAGTGACCCCTGGGCCACCTGGAACCACGCCGTTGAGGTGAAGATCGCGGCCGGGCAGGGGCCCGGTGATCTCGCGAACGATCTTGAAATCGGTGCTCAGCTACTCGATCGGGTGGCAAGGCGACCCGATCGGCGACAAGAGCGAGCTTTGCTCATGTCCGCGGCGGAGGCGTTGCGGGACCAGGACCGGCCGCTCGCCGAACGGGTCGCGCCGGCGCTGGCCGCCGACGTGCGGCAGGTGATGTTCGAGCACCCCGTGCGCGAGCTGGTCACCAAGGGCAAGACGCACAAGATCTGGTGCGACCGCAAGAAGGCGGCCTACGGCTCCTGGTACGAGTTCTTCCCGCGCAGCACCGGCGGGATCGACGAGACCGGGCAGGCGGTGCACGGCACCTTCGCGACGGCGACCAAGGAGCTCGACCGGGTCGCGGCGATGGGCTTCGACGTCGTCTACTTCCCGCCGATCCACCCGATCGGGCGAGTCAACCGCAAGGGCCCCAACAACACCCTCGTCGCGGGCCCCGACGACACGGGCTCGCCGTGGGCGATCGGCGCGGACGAGGGCGGGCACGACGCGATCCACCCGCAGCTCGGCACGATCGAGGACTTCGACGCGCTCGTGCACCGGGCGAAGGAGCTCGGCCTCGAGGTCGCGCTCGACTTCGCGCTGCAGTGCGCGCCGGACCACCCGTGGGTGCTCAAGCACCCGGAGTGGTTCACGCAGCTGCCCGACGGCACGATCGCGTACGCGGAGAACCCGCCCAAGAAGTACCAGGACATCTACCCGATCAACTTCGACCTCGACCCGCAGGGCCTCTACCACGAGGTGCTGCGCGTGGTCCTCTACTGGGCCGAGCACGGGGTGCGGATCTTCCGGGTCGACAACCCGCACACCAAGCCGCCGGACTTCTGGATGTGGCTCATCTGGAAGGTCAAGGAGGTCTACCCGGACACGCTGTTCCTGGCGGAGGCCTTCACCCGGCCCGCCCGCCTGTACGGCCTGGCCAAGCTCGGCTTCACCCAGTCCTACACGTACTTCACGTGGCGGACGGGCAAGCAGGAGCTCATCGAGTTCGGCGAGGACATCCGCGACCACTGGGACGAGGCGCGGCCGAACCTCTTCGTGAACACCCCGGACATCCTGCACGAGTCGTTGCAGCACGGCGGCCCGGCGATGTTCGGCCTCCGCGCGGCCCTGGCGGCCACGCTCTCCCCCACGTGGGGCGTCTACAGCGGCTACGAGCTCTTCGAGCACGAGGCCGTGAAACCCGGTAGCGAGGAGTACCTGAACTCCGAGAAGTACCAGCTGCGACCCCGCGACTACGCCCGTGCACTGGCGGACGGGCGGAGCCTCGAACCGTGGCTGCGCAAGCTCAACCACATCCGCAGGGCACACCCCGCGCTCCAGCAGATGCGCACGCTGAAGTTCCAGCACATCGAGAACGACGCGTTGGTCGCCTACTCCAAGCGCGATCCGGAGACGGGCGACACGGTGGTGGTCGTCGTCAGCCTCGACCCGAACAGCACGCAGGAGGGGACGCTGTACCTCGACCTGCCCGAGCTCGGGTTCGACTGGCACGAGCGGCTGATCGCTCACGACGAGGTCACCGGCGAGACGTGGGACTGGGGACAGGCCAACTACGTCCGTCTGGAGCCGTGGCGAGCCACGGCGCACGTCGTCAGCCTGCAACGACGTTTCTCCTAGGGCCTCAGCCCGCTCAACCCGCACAACCCCCGACGAGGTGGGAACCCCATGGCCGACGACTCCCGTCCCGACGCTGCGCTCGGGCTGGAAGGAACACCGCACACCGGAGAAGCCATCGACGACGACGGCTTCCTGGTCGAACCCCAGGCTGAGGACTTCAAGTCGGCAAAACCGGCGTCGGCGAACCCCAGCTGGTTCAAGGGCGCCGTCTTCTACGAGGTGCTGGTCCGCGCCTTCAGCGACTCCAACGGCGACGGCACGGGCGACCTCAGGGGCCTCGCCTCGCGCCTCGACTACCTGGAGTGGCTCGGCGTCGACTGCCTCTGGCTGCCGCCGTTCTACGCGTCGCCGCTGCGCGACGGCGGCTACGACATCAGCGACTTCCGCGCGGTGCTGCCCGAGTTCGGCACCGTCGAGGACTTCGTGTACCTGCTGGAGGAGGCGCACCGGCGCGGGATCCGCGTGATCACCGACCTGGTGCTCAACCACACCTCCGACGCGCACCCGTGGTTCCAGGAGTCGCGGCAGCACCCGGACGGCCCGTACGGCGACTACTACGTGTGGAGCGACGACGACTCGCGCTACAGCGACGCGCGGATCATCTTCGTCGACACCGAGACGTCGAACTGGACCTACGACCCGGTGCGCGGGCAGTTCTTCTGGCACCGCTTCTTCAGCCACCAGCCGGACCTCAACTACGAGAACCCGGACGTGCAGGAGGCGATGCTCGACATCCTGCGCTTCTGGCTCGACCTCGGCATCGACGGGTTCCGCCTCGACGCCGTGCCGTACCTCTTCGAGGAAGAGGGCACGAACTGCGAGAACCTGCCGCGCACGCACGAGTTCCTGAAGAAGTGCCGCAAGGTCGTCGACGACGAGTTCCCCGGCCGCGTGCTGCTCGCCGAGGCGAACCAGTGGCCGTCGGACGTGGTCGAGTACTTCGGTGACCCGGAGGTCGGCGGCGACGAGTGCCACATGGCGTTCCACTTCCCGCTGATGCCGCGCATCTTCATGGCGGTGCGGCGCGAGTCGCGGTTCCCGATCTCGGAGATCCTGGCGCAGACGCCGGCGATCCCCGAGAACGCCCAGTGGGGCATCTTCCTGCGCAACCACGACGAGCTCACGCTCGAGATGGTCAGCGACGAGGAACGCGACTACATGTACGCGGAGTACGCCAAGGACCCGCGGATGAAGGCGAACATCGGCATCCGCCGGCGGCTCGCCCCGCTGCTCGAGAACGACCGCAACCAGCACGAGCTCTTCACCGCGATGCTGCTGTCCCTGCCGGGGTCGCCCGTCCTCTACTACGGCGACGAGATCGGCATGGGCGACAACATCTGGCTGCAGGACCGCGACGCCGTCCGCACGCCGATGCAGTGGACCCCGGACCGCAACGCGGGCTTCTCCTCGTGCGACCCCGGCCGGATCTACCTGCCGGTGATCATGGACCCGGTCTACGGCTACCAGGGCCTGAACGTCGAGGCGCAGCTCAACAGCTCGACGTCGCTGCTGAACTGGACCAGGCACATGATCGAGGTGCGCAAGCAGCACCACGCGTTCGCCGAGGGCGACTTCACCGAGCTCGGCGGCTCAAACCCGAGTGTGCTCGCCTTCAAGCGGCAGTGGAAGCGCCCCGACGGCCGCGAGGACATCGTCCTCTGCGTGAACAACCTGTCGCGCTTCCCGCAGCCCGTCGAGCTGGACCTCTCCGAGCACCGCGAGCACACGCCGGTGGAGCTCACCGGAGGTGTCAAGTTCCCCGCGATCGGGGAACTCCCCTACCTGCTGACCCTCCCGGGTCACGGTTTCTACTGGTTCCAGCTGGTAGAGGCGGGCGACGACAGCGAGATGAGGTGAATCGCGAGTGACCGATCCCCACGAACTGGTCGACAAGCTGGTCGCCTCACTGCCCGATCTGCTCCCGGCCGCACGGTGGTTCGGCGGCAAGGACAGGCCGATCACAGCCGTCCGTCCACTCAGGACGACGGTGGTGGACGGCGACCTCGTGCACGTGGTGCTCGAGGTCGAGCAGCCGGGGCGCACGGAGAGGTACCAGGGTGCGCTCAGCCTGAGCACCGGCGCATGGGACGTCCTGCTCGACCCCGAGCACAACGGTGTCCTGCTCGACCGGATGGCGTCCGGTGAGAGCACGCAGGACATCGTCTTCGCGCACGAGCCCGGCACGGAGCTGCGCTCGGGCCTGCGCGGGCGACCGATCGGCGTGGAGCAGTCCAACACGTCGCTGATCTACGGCCAGCAGTACATCCTGAAGATCTTCCGCAAGCTCGCGAGCGGGGAGAACCGGGACCTGACGATGCACCGCGCCCTGCGGTCCGTCGGCTGCGAGCACATCGCGCTGCCGCTCGGCTCGATCTCGACCGAGCTGGACGGCGAGCAGGTCACGCTCGCGATGCTGCAGGAGTTCCTGCCGGACGCGGTCGAGGGCTGGGACATGGCCAAGACCTCGGTGCGCGACCTGATGGCCGAGGCGGACCTGCACGCGTTCGAGGTCGGCGGCGACTTCGCCGGTGAGGCCCAGCGCCTGGGCCACGCCGTGGCGAAGGTGCACGCCGACCTGGCCGAGGCGCTCGGCACGAGGATCGCCGACGACGACGCGATCGACGAGGCCATCGCGGGCATGCAGCGGCGTCTCGGCGTCGTGCTGGAGTCCGTGCCGGAGCTCGGCAGGTACGAGGAGCCGCTGCGGGCCGCGTTCGAACAGGCCCGCGAGCACGTCGGCGCCATCCCGATCCAGCACATCCACGGCGACCTGCACCTCGGTCAGGTGCTGCGGACCGTGCACGGGTGGCTGCTGATCGACTTCGAGGGCGAGCCGGCGGCGGGCGTCGCCGAGCGCAACGCGCTGCGGTCGCCGTTGCGCGACGTGGCGGGGATGCTGAGGTCGTTCGACTACGCGGCCCGGCAGCTGCTCGTCGGCCAGCCCGACGACGACCAGCTCGCCTACCGCGCGATGGAGTGGACGAAGCGCAACCGGGCGGCGTTCTGCGACGGCTACGCCGAGGTGGCGGGCGACCCGCGGGACCACGCGCACCTGCTGCGCGCGTTCGAGCTGGACAAGGCGGTCTACGAGGTCGCCTACGAGCACGCCAACAGGCCGGAGTGGTTGACGGTTCCGCTGTCGTCGATCGCCCGGATGACCAGCGGAGGAGAGTAAGCGTGAAGGCCGACCTGGACCGGCTCCTGTCAGGTGCACACCACGACCCGCACTCGGTGCTGGGGGTGCACACCGTCGGCGACCAGGTGATCGCGCGTGCGCTGCGGCCCGGCGCCACGTCGGTCGCCGTGTCGTGGGGTGACAAGCAGGTCGAGCTGCCACGCATCGCCGACGCGCTGTTCGAGGGCGAGCTGCCCGAGGCACCCGGTGACTACCGGCTGCTGGTGACCTACGGCGCCCACACGGTCGAGGTCGACGACCCGTACCGGTGGCTGCCGACGGTCGGGGAGCTCGACCTGCACCTGATCGGCGAGGGCCGGCACGAACGGCTGTGGGACGTGCTCGGTGCCCACGTCCGCTCCTACGAGACGGCTGCCGGTGACGTCACCGGTGTCTCGTTCGCGGTGTGGGCGCCGAACGCGCGCGGTGTGCGCGTGACAGGTGACTTCGACAGCTGGGACGGTCGCGCGAACCCGTTGCGCTCCATGGGTTCCAGCGGCGTGTGGGAGGTCTTCCTGCCCAACGTGCCGGTGGGCTCGCGGTACAAGTTCCGCATCCTCGGCCAAGACGGCGTCTGGCACGAGAAGGCCGACCCGATGGCGTTCGCCACGGAGAAGCCACCGCAGACCGCCTCGGTCGTCACGCGCTCCGAGTACGAGTGGGGCGACGCGGAGTGGGAGGCCAAGCGCGCGGCCACGCAGTGGGCCAACGCGCCGATGTCGATCTACGAGGTGCACCTCGGCTCGTGGAAGCCGGGGCTGAGCTACCGCGAGCTGGCGACAGAGCTCGCGGACTACTGCGAGGACATGGGCTTCACCCACGTCGAGATGCTGCCCGTGGCCGAGCACCCGTTCGGCGGTTCGTGGGGCTACCAGGTCACGTCGTACTACGCCCCGACGTCGCGGTTCGGGTCGCCGGACGACTTCCGGTACTTCGTCGACATGCTGCACCAGCGCGGCATCGGCGTGCTGGTCGACTGGGTGCCGGCGCACTTCCCCAAGGACGCGTGGGCGCTCGCGAAGTTCGACGGCACCCCCCTGTACGAGCACGCCGACCCGCGTCGCGGTGAGCAGCTCGACTGGGGCACGTACGTCTTCGACTTCGGGCGCAACGAGGTGCGCAACTTCCTCGTCGCCAACGCGCTGTTCTGGATCGAGGAGTTCCACCTCGACGGTCTGCGCGTGGACGCCGTCGCGTCGATGCTCTACCTCGACTACTCGCGGCCCGAGGGGCAGTGGCTGCCCAACGAGTTCGGTGGCCGGGAGAACCTCGACGCGGTGCGGTTCCTGCAGGAGCTGAACGCGACGGTCTACAAGCGGCACCCCGGCATCGTGATGATCGCCGAGGAGTCGACGGCGTGGCCGGGTGTCACGCGGCCGACGCACCTGGGCGGCCTCGGGTTCGGCTTCAAGTGGAACATGGGCTGGATGCACGACACGCTGCACTACCTGTCGCGGTCGCCGGTCCACCGGTCGTTCCACCACAACGAGATGACGTTCTCGCTGGTCTACGCGTGGAGCGAGAACTTCGTGCTGCCGCTCTCGCACGACGAGGTGGTGCACGGCAAGGGCTCGCTGTGGACGCGGATGCCGGGCGACGACTGGAACAAGGCCGCGGGTGTGCGGTCGCTGCTCGCGTTCATGTGGGCGCACCCCGGCAAGCAGCTGCTGTTCATGGGCGGCGAGTTCGGGCAGCGGCAGGAGTGGTCGGAGTCGCGGTCGCTCGACTGGCACCTGGTCGAGCAGGAGCCGTTGCACCGGGGCATCCAGAACCTGATGCGCGACCTGAACTCGGTCTACAAGACGGCGGCGGCGTTGTTCTCGCACGACATCACGCCCGAGGGCTTCCAGTGGATCGACGCGAACGACTCGGGCGGCAACGTGCTGTCGTTCGTGCGGATCGGTCAGGACGACTCGCAGCTCGTGTGCGTGGCCAACTTCGCCGGGATGCCGCACCACGACTACCGCGTCGGCCTGCCGGCCGGTGGGCGGTGGAAGGAGCTCGTCAACACCGACGCCTCGCACTACGGCGGTTCCGGTGTGGGCAACTTCGGCGGTGTGGAGGCGGAGGCGAAGCCGTGGCACGGGCGGCCGTACTCGGCGGTGCTGCAGCTGCCGCCGTCCGGTGTGCTGTGGCTGGTCCCCGAGGTGCCCGGCGTTCTGGGCGAGGCTGACTGAGGAATCCGGCAGCGCTCCGTTGCCGTGGAGCGCGCCGGGGACGGTCGCGGTGGTGCCGGCGCAGGGCCGCACCACCGCGTCGTCGAGGTCGAACGGCGGCAGGTCGCCGCAGGCTGGTCAGCGGTTCGAGCACGGCCCGGTGGCGGACGCCCGAGGACGCGGTGCCGGGTCAGGTGATCATGCCCACGCGCGCGTGCGGCGACCGAGGCTCGGTGAACCCGATCCGGCCGCCACACGTTGCCCAAGGTATGCGCCTGACTTGGACGAGTAGGACGCCCTTCGCGCCGCCCGGCAGGCACAATGGGGTCATGCGGCACCGGAGCATCGCGCTGATCGTCGCCACCGCCCTGCTCGCGGTGGGTTGCACCGCTGAGATCCCGGGGCGCCCGCGTGCCGCCAAGGTGGTGAAGAAGGAAGCCTCCACCGAGACCATCCAGGTGCGCGGGTCGGACAACGGCCCGATCGACAAGCTGGCCGCCACCGCGCTCACGGACATCGACGAGTTCTGGAAGGACTCGTTCCCGAAGACGTTCAACAAGCCGTGGAAGCCGCTGACCGGCGGCTACTTCTCGGTCGACACGTCGGACGCGACCGCGAAGCCGCCGCCGTGCACGCAGAAGGCCGCGGACGTGGAGGGCAACGCCTTCTACTGCCCCGCCGCCGACGCGATCGCCTGGGACCGCGCGTCGCTGCTGCCGGTGCTGCAGGACCGCTTCGGCGAGGCCGCCGTGGTCGTGGTGCTGGCCCACGAGGTCGGCCACGCGGTGCAGAACCGCATGGGCATCACGCCCGAGGCCGAACGCCGGGAGCCGGAGAGGTTCCCGACGATCCTCACCGAGGCGCAGGCCGACTGCTTCGCGGGCGCGTTCGTGCGCAACGTGACGGACGGCAGGTCGCAGCGCCTCGACATCAACGCCGACTCGCTGGACAAGGCCTTGGGCGCGCTGATCACGTTCCGCGACCCGGTCGGCACCTCGCCGGAGGACGAGCAGGCGCACGGCAGCGCGTTCGACCGCGTGGCGGCGTTCCAGGACGGCTTCGAGCAGGGCACCAAGTTCTGCGCGGCGATGACGGTGCAGAACCGCACCTTCACCCAGCGGGCGTTCACGACGGTCAAGGACCGCGCGAACGGCGGCAACCTGCCGTTCTCGGAGATGCTCGAATCCGTGACGCCCGACCTGGACGGTTACTTCAAGGGCCTCGCGACGGCCGCCGGCAAGCAGTGGCCCTCGCCGCGCGCCGAGGCGTCCCAGACGGAGCCGACGTGTTCCGGCGACCAGGGACCCGTCGCGTACTGCCCGTCGGACAAGACGATCAAGATCGACACGAAGGAAGACCTGCCGGACCTGCACAAGGAGCTCGGCGACTACGCGACCGGCACGCTGATCGCGACCAGGTACGCGATGGCCGAGCTGGCCGTGGTGGGCAAGCCGACCGAGGGCGAGGAGGCCTCCGCGGCCGCCCTGTGCCTGGCCGGCGCGTACACCGGCGCGGTGTTCGCCCGCGAAGGCGGGTTCGGGCTCTCACCGGGTGACTTCGACGAGGCCGTGACGGTGCTGCTGCAGTTCGACTACGCGGCACGCGACTCGAAGGGCGAGAACCCGGTGGACCCGGGGTTCGCCCGCGTGGCGCGGTTCCGCGAGGGCGTGTTCGAGGGCCCGAAGAAGTGCGGCCTCTGAGCGGGGCCGCACCGGCTCAGACGGGCCAGGTCAGGTGCAGGTGGCGCACCCCGCGCAGCACGCCGTAGGTGCGTTCGGGCTCGGTGCCGGGCTCGACCTCGAACTCGGGCATCGCGGTCAGCACCTCGTCGAACACGATGCCGAGCTCCAGCCGGGCCAGGTGCATGCCGAGGCAGCGGTGCACGCCCGCTCCCCAGCCGAGGTCGCGGCCGCGCCGGCGCCGGTCGAGCCGGAACTCGGCCGGGTCGTCGACGTACTGCTCGTCGCGGGTGCCGGAGCCCCAGGCCAGCAGCAGGCGGTCGCCGGGCGTCAGGTCGACGCCGCCGAGCGTGGTCTCGGCGAGCACGGTGCGCCCCGTGGCGGCGACCGCGGACTCGTGGCGCACGACCTCCTCGATGAGCTTCGGCACGAGCGTGCGGTCGGCGGCGACCCTGCGCCGCGTCCGCGGGTCCTGCGCCAGCTGCAGCAGGAGGCTGGAGATGGTGTCGACGGTGGTGAGGAAACCCGCGCTGACCATCAGGAACGCGTACTTGAGCAGTTCGGCGTCCGTGGCGGTCCGGCCGTCCACCTCGGCGTGCACGACGGCGGTCAGCACGTCGCCGCCGGTGTCCTCGCGGCCGCGGCGCTCGGCGATCTCGGCGCGGAGGAACTCGACCAGGCCGGCTCCGGCGCGGTGGGCGTCCTGCACCGACCTCGGCGCGACGAGGTCTCTCGCCAGGGCGGCGAGCTCGTGCTGCCGTTCCCGCGGCACGCCCATGACCTCGGCGATCACCAGGGACGGGATGCGGGCGGCGAGCTCACCGACGACCTCGCACCGCCCGCGTGGCGCCACCTCGCCGACGACCTGGCCGGTCACCTGCCGGATGAACGCCTCGTGCTTGCGCACCGCCGGTGGCGTGAAGAAGTCCTGCAGGACGGTGCGCCAGCCCGTGTGGACCGGCGGGTCGGACTCGAAGAGCGGTGCGCGGGTGGTCTCGGCGTCGGGCACCATCGCGACCGCGCCGAGTCCCTGCACCGCGGCGCTGAAGGTCTCGCCGTCCTTGGCGACGGTGACGATGTCGTCCTGCTTCGCCACCACGTAGAACCCGCCGTAGGCCTCGCTGCGCGCGACCGGGCAGCCCTGGCGCAGCTCGGCGAGCAGGGCGTGGATCGTCGGGACGACGGCCTGGTCGTGGTGGTCGAAGCCGCGGATGCGGTCGGAGAGACTCTCGCCCATGCACGTGTACCTACAGCATGATCACGGGCGAGCGGAAGCCCGTGCCGGCTCGGTGACCGGGTGCGGGCCTCAGCGCCGGAGCGCGGGGGCCTGGTCCGCCACGACCGGGATCCGCGCTCCTGAGATCTTCCGCGTGCCGCAGACCAGGTCCGTGTTGCGCACCGTGACCTCGGTGAACGTCACGAAGGGC
The DNA here is from genome assembly GCF_900104175.1 of Lentzea jiangxiensis. Classification (GTDB taxonomy): domain Bacteria; phylum Actinomycetota; class Actinomycetes; order Mycobacteriales; family Pseudonocardiaceae; genus Lentzea; species Lentzea jiangxiensis. The sequence continues at coordinate 869,614 of NZ_FNIX01000001.1, read as the reverse complement.
ACGTTCAGCGGCGGGTGCGCCGTGCCTTCGTCACGAGCCGGACGCCCCGCGAGATCTCGGCGGTCCACTCGCGCCTTCCACCCGACGACGGGGACGAGTCCGCGCAGTCTGGGAACCACCGCAGCGAGCGAGGAAGTCCCACGCTCGGCCTCCGGCACTTGCTGCACGTGGCCGAACCGCGCTTAGTAGGGTCTGACCTCATGGGATTCGGACGAATCGCCGTCGCGCTGGCCGCGACCGCAGCCTTGACCGCGTGCGCTTCCGTGGTCGAGGGCGAACCGAAGGGCGAGCGCCCCGACCCCACGAAGGTCGCGGGGCTGGAGATCTCCAACGGCCCGTCCGGCCCGAAGAAGGGCGTCCCCGACGCGGACCTCAGCGTGCAGAACGGCGACGGCGGCGAGATGGACCGCCTGGCCATCAACACCCTCGCCGACGTGCAGGAGTTCTGGAAGGACGAGTTCCCCCGCTCGTTCGGCGGCAAGGCCTTCGAGCCCGTCAAGCGCTTCAACTCCTACGACGCCAACGGAAAGGGCGTCGAGGTCTGCAAGCTCAACACCACCGGCATCGCGAACGCGTTCTACTGCGCCCTCGACGACAGCATCACCTGGGACCGCGGCGAGCTGCTGCCGATGCTCAACGACTCCTTCGGCCCCATGGCGGTCGTGACGGTCCTCGCCCACGAGATGGGCCACGCCGTGCAGTACAAGCTCGGCCCCGCCTCCGGCATCGGGCCGAACACGCCGTCGATCGTCAAGGAGCAGCAGGCCGACTGCTACACCGGCGTCTTCATGCGCTGGATCGCCGAGAACAGGTCCAAGCACTTCGAGCTCTCCACGGGCGAGGGCCTGAACCAGGTCCTGCAGACGATGTTCTTCATCCGCGACAGCGCCGGCACGTCGTTCGAGAAGCAGGGCGCCCACGGCAGCGCGTTCGACCGCGTCTCGGCGTTCCAGTTCGGCTTCGTCCGCGGCGCCGCCCGCTGCGCGGAGATCAACGAGGCCGAGATCTCCAAGCGCATCACCGAACGCCCCTTCGACCTCTCGGACTCCGACCGGGGGCAGGGCCGCGGCAACGCCAAGATCGACGACGAGAAGTACCTCCGTGCGCTGGAGGAGTCCCTGCGCGACGCCTACAAGTCGAGCGGCGCGGTCTTCCCTGCCTTCGACAGGGCCGGGATCAAGCCCTGCGCCGACGCGCAGACCACCTCCCCCGCCTCCTACTGCCCCGCCGTGAACCAGCTCCAGCTCGACCTGCCGCAGCTGGTGAAGATCGGCACGCCGCCGAAGAAGGGCTCGAAGGGCGGCGTCGGCGACTTCGCCGCGTTCGCCGTGATCGCCTCGCGCTTCTCGTTGTCGATCCAGCACGCCACGGGCTTCAAGCTCGACGACGACGCCGCGGGCCAGCGCACCGCGTGCCTGACCGGCGCGTGGGCGGGCCTCACCAACCGTCCCGACGCCGCGGCGGGCCTGCGCCTGTCCCCCGGCGACCTGGACGAGGCCGTGGCGGAACTGCTGGCCGACGACAGCCTCATCGCGTCCGACGTGAACGGCAAGGCCGTCCCCTCCGGTTTCGCCCGCGTGGAGGCGTTCGGCGACGGCTTCTTCCGCGGCCTCTCGTTCTGCGTGAAGAAGTACTCGGTTTGACCCTTCATCGATCCACGTCGATACTCGGCGGGTGCTGACCGATGAAGCCGCGACCTACGCCTCGTGGTTCTCGACCCTGTCCGACCCGACCAGGGTCCGCCTGCTGCACCACGTGGCATCCGCCTCGGCACCGGTGACGGTCGGCGAGCTGACGACGCTGCTCGGTGTGAGCCAGTCCACCTGCTCGCACCACGTCCGCAAGCTGGCGGAGGTCGGCTTCCTCCACGTCCAGCGCGAGGGCACGACCACCCTCGTCACGGTCAACCCGGCCTGCTGCACCGGTCTCCCCCACGCGGCGGACGCGGTGATGGGCGCGCTGTCGTCGGGCACCGTCCGCCCGGTCGACGGCGTCACCGTCCACGCGATGACCGCCGCGGACTGGCCGGAGGTCCGCCGCATCTACGGCGAGGGCATCGCCTCGGGCAACGCGACCTTCGAGACCGAGGTGCCCTCGCGCCGGACGCTCGAGTCCAAGTGGCTACCGGACCACCGCTGGATCGCGGTGCTGGACGGCGAGATCGCCGGCTGGGCCGCCGCGACGGCCGTCTCGGCGCGGGAGTGCTACTCCGGCGTGGCCGAGACGTCGATCTACGTCGCCGACGCCGCGCAGGGCCGGGGAGTGGGGAAAACCCTGTTGCACCACCAGGTCGCGGCGGCGGACGCCGACGGCTTCTGGACGTTGCAGGCCGTGGTCTTCCCGGAGAACCGGGCCAGCGTCGCGCTGCACCACAAGGCCGGCTTCCGCACGGTGGGGTTGCGCGAGAAGATCGCGCGGCACCACGGCGAATGGCGCGACACCGTCCTGTTGGAACGACGCCGCGCCGACTGACCGAGGTGTCACCAGGGTTCGTCCTTGAGCCAGCTCTCCGGCGGCCCCTCCTCGGTGTGGTCACCGGTCCGCTTCACGGGTGCGTTGCCGCGCACGGGAAGCGCCAGCGCCACCGCCGGGACCTCGGGTGCGGGCAGCAGGAACGGCGGCAGGGAACGGATGACGCCCTCGTTCCGCAGCCGCACGTACACCTCGCGGACCTGGTTCCGCGCGTCGGCCGTCGCCTGGCGCACGACGGCGGTGATCGCGTGCGCCAGGTCGTCCTGCTTGGCCTGCTTGGTGAGCGGCGACAGCTCCAGCCGCAGGAGCAGGCCGGAGTGGTCGACGGTGGCGGTCACGTCGCCGTGCTCGCTGCTCGCCGTGCCGCGGACCGCGGCGACCTGCTTCTCCGCCCACTCCTTCGCCCGCAGACGGCGGTCGGCGTTCGTGGCGCCTTCTTCGGACTGGGCGCGCAGCCGGGCGGCGCGCGCCTGCGGGTCCTCCGTCACGACGTCGGCCGGGCGGGAGCGCTGTCCGGTTCCTTCGGCTCCTCCACCAGGTCCTCGCGGCTGATCCTGCTCGGCGGCTTGCGGTCCTCCTGGTGGAAGTCGCCGGGGTCGAACCGGTCGTCGGTGACGAGGCGGGGCCGCGGCGGGCTCAGCTCGAGCATCCCGGCACCCGCCATGCTCTCGGCGACGGCGCGGAAGCCGGCCCGGACCTTCTCCATCTGCCGGCGGCCGGTCTCCAGGATGTCCTGGCCCTTCCAGCCCATCTCGCCGATGACCTGCTCCGTGCTGTTCGCCTCGAGGTAGGTGGCGTTGACCCCGGCCGCACCGGTCTGCAACGCGTCGCCGACCGCGAGCGTGGCGATGAACGCCACGCCGGTGCCGGCGGTCGCCGCCGCGACACCGATCGACACCGCGGCGGACGCGAGCGAGATCATGACCTTGGCGTCCCTGACCTCCCCCGCCTCGACGCCCTTCTGCGCCTTCTCGACGAAGTTCAGCACGTCGTCGCGGAAGCTGGTGATCGACTTCTCGTAGGCCTGCATCGCGTACTTCGCGGCGCGCACGACGTCCCGCTTGCGCGCGAGCGCGCCCTCGATGCTCGGCTGGCCGCGCAGGTACGAGCGGAAGCCGTCGGCGGCGTCGCCCTCCCAGTTCTCCAGGTAGAGGTCGATGTCGTTGAGCACGCCCTCGCAGAAGTCCTGGTCGATGTCGTCGGCTGCCTTGGACAGCAACGAGATCTCCTCGCGCACGCCCTCGAGCGCCACCTCGACGTCGATGAACCGGCCGAACTCGGCGAAGAGGCGCTGGACGTCCTCCTTGGCGGTCGGGTAGCTCGCGTTCTCCTCCAGGTGGTCGGGGAAGAACCAGTCCTCCTGCTCGTCGAACTTCTTGCAGAAGTAGTCGGCGTGCTTCTGCATGTCTTCGGCCCAGCTCACGACAGGATCCCCCCGAACGTCCGCTCGTTGTCCGCGTCGACGGCGATGTAGCGCTCGGCGACCTCGGTCAGCGCCTCCTGGGCCAGTTCCAGGTTCTCCTTGTTCCGCGCGAACACGCCGAGAAGCATCGAACGCGCGTTGAGCCACTCGCGGTGCGCCTCGTAGACCTCCTCGTGCCCCGCAAAGGCCTTGCCGTCGAGCAACTCGGTGTCGGCGAGCTTGAGCCTGGCGCTCTCCGTGTGCTCGACGAGCTTGCCCATGTCGTGCTTCGCCGTGTGCTTCAAGCCCTCTGGTTCGGCGTGGAAGCCCGTGCCCATCTCGCCCCCTGGCGTGTCCCGACCGGTGTGAACGGCCGACAGGCTATGTCAGCCGTTCGGGTGAAGATCGCGGGGAGTGGGTGTCAGCGATCTGTCAGCGCGGCCCGTCAAGCTGGGCTGATGGGGAAACAGCGAACGCTCGTCGTGCTGGTTTCCGCCCTCGGTCTGATGGTCGCGGCACCGCTCACGGCGGCCGCCAACAGCTTCAGCCCGCACGCGGACAACAAGGCGCACAGCTTCTTCTTCGACGACGATCTCACCTCGGCGCAGAAGTCCGGCGTCGACTGGGCGCGGAAGAACTCGCTCGCGCCGACGGACATGACGACGAGCGTGAACACGACGTACAACACGAAGGTCGACGTGTGGGTGTACTCGACCTGGAACCCGCCGGCGGACCTGCGAAACGCCTACGCGTGGGCCAGCTGCGTCAAGCGCGTCAACGCGTCCAAGTGCGACCAGCATGAGATCGTGATCAACAACAGGAAACCGCACGGCAACTACAAGTCCCTGGGCTGCCACGAGATCGGCCACACCGTGGGCCTCGGCCACGCGTCGGGCAAGAACAGCTCGTACAGCACGCCGAACCGTTCGTGCATGCGCGGGAACCCGGACCACAACTACTACGCCACGCACGACAAGAACCACATCAACGGCGCCTACTGATGGGGAACCCGATGCGCATCTCGTTCCTGGTGGGTGCCGCGGCACTGGTGCTCACCGCCTGCTCGTCCACACCCGCGCCCGCACCCGCCGCCGCGCCGGACTTCTGGGACGCGCACACCGTCCACGGCTCGATGCCGGAGGAGCCGGAGACCGTCGAGGAGCTGGCGTCGCAGTCGCAGCTCGTCGTCCTCGGCACCATCGGCGGTGTCACCGAGGGCAGGGACTACACCGACCCCGGGAAGCCCGCCCACCGCACGTCGAACGTGGCGATCCAGGTGGAGAAGGCGAACCGCGCCGGTGTTCCGCAGGCCGTCGTGGAGTTCTCCCGGCAGCCCGAGACGGCTCTCGCGGACGTCGCCTCGGCCCTGCCGAAGGGCCGGTACGTCTTCTACCTGCAGCACTGGTACGACGGCCCGGATGGCCCCGTCTACAGCTGCACGTCCGTCGGCATGTGCGCCGTGGGCGTCGACGGCGGCTCGGTGACGACTCCGCGTGAGCCCGGCCTGGCCGAGGACCTGCGTGCCGAAGGCCGCGTGCCGGTCAAGAACCAGGCCCCGTCACCGGACGGCCTGACCGTGGACCGGATCTTCGTGGACAGCGCCGCGGCGGTTCCCGCCGGCTGATCCGCGCTCTGGGGGTCGGCCGGGGCTCTTGCGTCGAAGAGCCCCGGCCGCACTTGTCAGTACAGGGCGGAAGCCAGGTTCCGCCGGGCCGCGGCGACCCGCGGGTCGTCCGCCGGGAACAGCTCGAACAGTCCCACCAGGTGCTGGCGGACCCGGTCCCGGTCGTCGCCGTGGACGCGGCGGACGGTGTCGACCAGGCGCCGGAACGCCTCCTCGACCTGCTGCACGGCCACCTGGGCGTCCGCGGCGGCCAACTGGGCGTCGACGTCCTCGGGGGCGCCGTCCGCCTTGGCGATCACGGCCGGGTCCACGGCCTCGGCGCGCTCGGCGAACCTGGCCTGGGCGAGGCCTTCCCGCGCGAGCTCGTTGGCGGGCTCCGACGCGAGGATCTCCGAGTAGAAGCCCTGCGCGGCAACGTAGTCACCGCGCTCGAAGGCCTCCTCGGCCGCGACGATCCGCGGGTCCTCGGGGACCTCCTCCTGCTCGACGGGGGCACCGGCGCGGGCCTCGCCGGCGCGGATACCGGGCAGCCGGTCGCGCAGGGCGTCCAGCAACCGCGAGATCCACTGCGAGAGCTCGGCGTCGGCGATCGGCCCGGCGAACGCGTCGATCGGCTGACCGGCGGCGACGGCCACGGTCGTCGGCACCGACTGCACGCCGAACGCCTGCCCGATCCGGGGCGCGGTCTCGAGGTCGACCCGCGCGAGGATCCAGGCGCCGCCCGACGACTGGGCGAAGCGGGTCAGGGTGGCGGCGAGCGCTTGCGACTCCGGGCTGTAGGAGGCGCCGAGCAGGACCACGACGGGCACCTGCAGGGACTGCTCGACCACAGCCTGGAAGGAGGCCTCGGTGACGTCGACGATCCACGGCGCGGAGCCGTTGTCGGGCGTGGGCGAGCCACCGGAGGCGGCGGAGGCGGCGGGCGCGGCCGAGGCGGTGCGGGCCGCGTCGGCGCGGGCCTTCAGGGCGCCCAGGTCGACGGCGCCCGAGAGCGCGGCGGACAGTGCGGCGGTCTTGCGAGGATCAGGCCTTGTCACGTGTTCCATCCTGGCACGGCTAGTTCCCGGACCGGGTCCAGGGCCATCGGGTTGACGCGCATCGCCTCGTTGGCCGAAGCGATGCGCAGAGCAAGCGGTGTCATCAGTTCGACGAACCGCTCTGTCGGACCGGCACCCAGCGCTTTCCACGGTGCGAGCGCGGCCTCGTCGGTCGCGCGTTCCACCGCGGCGAGGTCGCCGGGCAGGTCCGAGACTTCCTCCCACTCTTCGACAGTCCAACCACGCGCGGTTCTCATGTATGCCGGATCGAGGGAATGTTCGCGCGCGTAGAGCGCGAGCGCGTGGCACGGCCCGATGCCGTGCGCCACCAGAGCGGCCACGTGGCCGTCGCCCCGGGCCTCGCGCAGGATCGTGCAGGCGTGCCACAGGGCCAGGTGCGGTTCGGACGGCCACGGCAGCGCGCGGTTCGCCGCCGCCAGCGGGCGTCCGCCCAGCGGAGCGGCCTCCGCCGCCGCGCGCGCCAGTCCGGCCGCCTCGGCGATCTCCGCCGTGCCGACCTCGCCCAGCAACCGCCGCAACGCCCCGTCCACGCCCTCGAGCCGCACGCGCAGGAACTCGGCGGGCGAGGCGACGGCCCACGCGTCCGGCAGCGCACGGGAGACCATGCGCGGCGCGAAGTTGTAGAACACCGCCGTCACCAGCTCCGGCGACGCGGCGCCCAGCGGCGCGGCGCGCATGCCGAAGTAGCCCATCCAGCCGCCCTTGCAGCCCAGCGCGTCGGTCGCCGCGCGCGACTCGGGCGTGAAGTACGTGACGTCGTGGTAGGGCTCGAACCTCAACCACAGCTGCCTTGCGTCCACGCCCGACACGCTAACGCAGCGACCGCCGCCGCACGGGCTCTCTCACCATGCCGGCGTAGAGCTTTCGGCCATCCGGGCAGGCTCCGCGCCCACGGGCCGTCACGGGGTGTCGGCGAGGTGCTCCTCGACCCGGTCGACCTTGGCCTTGAGCTGACCGGTGTAGCCGGGCCGGATGTCGGCCTTGAGCACGAGCGACACGCGCGGCGCAGCGGCCTGGACGGCCTCGGTGGCCTTCTTCACGACGGCCATCACCTCGTCCCACTCCCCCTCGACCAGGGTGAACATCGCGTTCGTCTCGTTGGGCAGCCCGGACTCCCGCACGACCCGGACCGCCTCGGCGACGGCCTTCGCGACGCCTCCCGACGAGTCCGAACCGGACGGGGCAACACTGAACGCGACCAGCACGCGGACCTCCTGGTGTTCGTCTCCCAGCGGTGGCTGGGCCTGCCGCCCACGCTGCCCGACCACCCGGCGGAAGGCCAGGTCTGTGCGACCACCGCCATCCCCGCCGGGACCTGCCCCGCGAACAGCAGCACTAGGTGATCCGCGGGTGGTACTGACTGGTAGCTTCCGTGCACATGACACCGCTGCCGTTCGATCCGATCGCCCGCGCGGCCGAGCTGTGGGACGACCGGGTGGGTTCCTCCACGTCGATGGCCGCCGTCACGAGCGTCATGCGTGTCCAGCAGATCATCCAGTCCGCCGTGGACGCGGCCCTCAAGCCGCACGGGCTCACGTTCGCGCGCTACGAGGCGTTGGTGCTCCTGTACTTCTCCCGCAAGGGCGCGCTGCCGATGCGCGTGATGGGCGAGCGCCTGCAGCTGCACCCGACGAGCGTCACGAACATCGTCGACCGGCTGGAGAGCGACGGGCTGGTCCGCCGCACGCCCCACCCGACCGACCGCCGCACCACGCTGGTGGAGATCACCGAAGCCGGTCTCCAGCGCCGTGAGAGCGCGACCGCGGCCGTCGTCGAGGTGAACCTCGGGCTCAAGGGCCTCACCGACCGGCAGACCGAGCAGCTCACCGACCTGCTCGCCAAGGTCCGCCGGGCGAGCGGCGACTTCGAGGACTGAAATCCGGTTGAGGCCGTCGCGATGATGGTCGCGTGACGGAACGGTCGATCATCGCCCTGGTCAGCACCCCGAGCGGGTTCGCGGGCCGCACCGGGCCGATCGCGGTGGACAGCCCCCGGTGGGCGGACACCGAACCCGTCAACGCGGCGCTGGAACGCCTGCTGGGCGTGCCGACGAACGTGCTCAGGCTCGTGTCCGCCGAGGGCGGTTCCTCCGGCTCGGGCGGCGTCGTCACCTACCACGTCGAGGCGCACGGCGAACCCGACCGCTCGCGGCTGCACCCCACCCTCGAACCGGCGGACGACGCCCCGCACAGGCTGCCGTGGGCGCGCAGGGGCGGTCCGGCCGAGCTCCTCGCCTGGGCCGACGCGCAGGTCGACCGCACCGGGCCCGCGGTGCAGGTGAAGTCGTGGAACCTGTCGTCGGTGCACCGGCTGCCCACGGCGAACGGCCCGGTGTGGCTCAAGACCGTGCCGCCGTTCTTCGCCGACGAGGCCGAGGTGATCGCGATGGTCGCGGCGCACGACCCCGGCCTCGTGCCCGAGGTGATCGCCTCCGCTCCGCGCCGGGTCCTGCTCGCCGCGGCACCGGGCGAGGCCTGCTGGGACACCCGGCCCGAGCACGTCGAGGAGGTCGTGCCGCGCTGGGTGGCGGTGCAGCACGCGCTGGCGGGTGAGCCGCGGGTGCGGCGGTGCCCGGTGCCGATGCCGTCGTTCGGGCTGCCCGACACGCTCGTGCACGGCGACTTCCACCCCGGCAACTGGTTCAGCGGGGGCGTGGTCATCGACTTCTCCGACGTCGTGTGGGGGCACCCCGCGCTGGACGCGGGCCGGTTGGTCGAGTTCTGCCGGCCGGACCTGCGCGACCACGTCGAGGAGGTGTGGAGCAGGGCGTGGCTGCAGCTGCGCCCGGACAGCAGGCCGCGGGAAGCGCTCGACGCCGCCCGCCGGGCCGCGCACCTGCTCAGCGCGGTCCAGTACCAGGAGTTCCTCGACAACGTGGAGGACTCCGAGCGGATCTACCACGAGGGTGATCCCGAACGGCACCTGAGGGCGGCGCTGAGGTTGGTGACGGCATGACGAAGCGGACGGTCGTCGCCCTGGTCAGCGCGCCGAGCGGGTTCGCGGGCCGCACGGACGTGCTGCCGGTCCCCACGCGGGACTGGAACCACGTCGAGCCCGTCAACGAGCTGCTGGAAGAGCTGCTCGGCGTGCCGACGCACGTGCTGCGGCTGGTCTGCGTGCAGGGCGGTGAACCGCCGTGGGGCGGCCAGGTCACCTACCACGTCGAGGCGCTCGGCGAACCCGACCGCTCGCGGCTCCACCCGGCCGCCGAGCCCGAGCCCGACGCGGAGCACCGGCTGCCGTACGCCCGGCCGGGCGGCCCGGCCGAGCTGGTCGCGTGGGCGGACGCGCGGGTCGAACGCACCGGGCCCGCCGTGCAGGTGCGCACCTGGAACCTCTCCACCGTCTTCCGGCTGCCGACCGCGGACGGTCCGGTGTGGCTCAAGGCCATCCCGTCGTTCTTCGCCGACGAGGGCGCGGTGGTGGACCTGGTCGGCCGGCACGACCCGACGATCGTCCCCCGCGTGATCGCCTCGGCACCCCGGCGGGTGCTGCTCGCCGACGCCCCCGGCGGCAAGTGCTGGCCGGTCACCGCCGAGCACGTCGACCTCGTCGTGCCGCGGTGGGTGGCCGTGCAGAACGCGCTGGCCGGCGCGCCGCGGCTCCGCCCGACCGCCGTCGCGATGCCGTCGTTCGGGCTGCCGGACACGCTGACGCACGGCGACTTCCACCCCGGCAACTGGCGCCGCGGCGGCGCGGTCATCGACTTCTCCGACGCCGTCTGGGGTCACCCCGCGCTCGACGCGTGCCGGGTGCTCGAGTACGCCCCGCCCGAGCTGCACGACCACATCAGGCGGGTGTGGAGCGAAGCGTGGCTGCGGCACCGCCCGGACAGCCGCCCGCTGGAGGCCCTCGACGTCGCCCGCCGCGCGTCACGCCTGCACAACGCGGTGAAGTACCAGCTCTTCCTGGACAACATCGAGACCTCCGAGCGGATCTACCACGAGGGCGACCCGCAGGTGGAGCTCAGGGCTGTTCGGGAGATGGTGCGCTAGCGGGCTCGTCGAGGCGGCCGGTCTTCGCGGCCCAGCGCTCGAAGAGCACCGTGCCGAACGGCGGAATGCTCGACAGCAGGCCGAGCAGGAGCGTGCGCGCGTCCCACTTGAGCGGCTCCTTCGTCATCAGCGTGACGAGGATGAAGGCGACGAACACGAAGCCGTGGATCGGGCCGAAGATCTTGACGCCGATCTCGTTCTGCACGACGACGTACTTGAAGAACATCCCGAGCAGCAGGCCCGCCCAGGAGACCGCCTCGGCCAGGGCGAGGATGCGGAACCGTCCGACCACGCTGGAGAACGTCATGGTTGTCCATCATGAACCGTGACTGGGAGCACAACGCACCGGGGGTGTCCTATTCCTCCCATTTGAAGACGCGGGAGGCGACGAACCCGACCACGAGCGAGAAGCCGACGAGGACGGCCGCCGGCACCGCGAGCGCCTCGATCCCCTTGCCGCGCACCAGCACGTCGAGCATGCCGTCGTTCATGTGCCGCAACGGGAAGATCTCCGACACGACCTGCAGCCACGCGGGTGCCCGGTCGACGGGGAAGAACGTGCCGGACAGGAACGCCATCGGCAGCACCACGATGTTCGCCGCCGCGGACGCCGCCTCCTCGGTCTTCGCGAACGCGCCGACGAGCATGCCGAGCGCGAAGAACGCGATGGTTCCCAGCAGCAGCAAGGGGATCGCGAGCCACCAGTGGCCCGACAGCCGGAGCCCGAACACCGGCAGCGACGCGATGCCGATGAAGATCGCGCCCTGCAGCAGCGCGACCCCCGCGCTGACGATGATCCGCGACGACAGCACCGAGGTCGTCGAGACCGGCGCGAGCCGGATGCGCCGCAGCACCTGCTTGCGCCGCCACGACACCAGCGTGAGCGCCGACCCGAACACCGCCGACACCGCCACACCCCACGACAGGATGCCCGGCGTCAGGTACTGGATCGGTTCGAGGGTGGCGTCCTCGACCTTCTGCGAGACGAACGTGAACCGCGGCGGCTGCCCGGTCGCGGCGAGGTTCGCCTTGTCCACGAACCCGTTCACGATCCCGAGCACGGTCGCCGACTCGACCTGGTCGCTCTGCGCGTACCGGACGTCGACCTCCTGGCCGCGGACGATCAGCGCCGCGGGGAGGTCGCCGTCCTCCACCTTCCGCACAGCCGCGTTCTCGTCGTCGTACGACTCGAACTCGAGGGTGCCGCTGTCCCGCAGCGCGCTGACGATCGGGCCGTCGCCGACGAGCGCGATCCTCGTCCTGTCGGTGCCCGCGTCGCGCAGGACCAGTCCGAAGATGACGAGGAACATCAACGGGAACAGGAAGGTGAAGAACAGCGTCACCTTGTCCCGGACGAACCCCTTGAGCATCGCCACGGAAAGCGTCTTGAACGCGGTCATGCGCGGTACTCCCGACCGGTCAGGGTGAGGAAAACGTCTTCGAGGGTGGCCGTGCGGACCTGCAGGCCGTCGAGCGCGCCGCGCTCGGCCAGTGCGGAGAGCACGGGAGCGGGGCGGCGCGTGGAGATCGTCAGCGACACCTCGTCCTCGTGCGCCTCCTCGACCCCCTCCATCGCGACGGCGTCCGCGACCGGCACAACACCCTTCTGCAGCGTCACGTGCGTCGGCGCGTCGAGTCCGCGCACCAGCACCGCCGGCCGGTCGAGCGCGAGGATCCTGCCGGTGTCCATGATGGCCACGCGGTCGCAGAGGATCTCGGCCTCGTCGAGGTAGTGCGTGGTGTAGACGATGGTCTTGCCGCGCTCCTTGATGGCGCGCAGCACGTCCCAGAGGTTGCGGCGCGCCTGCGGGTCGAGCGCCGCGGTCGGTTCGTCGAGGAACACGACGTCCGGATCGTGCACCAGCGCGCACGCGATCGAGAGCCGTTGGCGCTGCCCGCCGGAGAGCTTGTTCTCCTGCTCGTTCGCCTTGTCCGCCAGGCCGACCAGCTCCAGCATGTCCGCGGCCGTGCCGTGGCTCACGCCGTAGAGCGAGCCGAACGTCTGCAACTGCTCCTTGGCGGTCAGCTTCTCGAAGAACGACGAGGCCTGCAGCTGGACCCCGATGCGCGGCAACAACTTCACGTTGCGCGGCCACGGGCTCTCCCCGAGCAGCCGCACCTCGCCGCTGTCGGGCTCGCGCAGTCCCTCGACGATCTCCAGGGTGGTGGTCTTCCCGGCTCCGTTGGGGCCCAGGATGCCGAAGAACTCCCCTTCGGCCACGGTGAACGAGACACCGTCCACCGCCTTCAGCTCGCCGTAGCTCTTGCGGACGTCCCGCACCACGACCGCCGCCCGTTCCTCCGTCATGGGCGAGACGCTAGGTCAGCGCCGGGCAGGACACGGAGCGGAACGACGAAAGTCGGCGCGAAGTCGAGACGAACGGGTCAGCCGCCCGCGACCAGCAACGGGCATGCGGCGCGGAAGTCGTCCAACCTCCGCAGCGCGGCCGAGAACTGGTCGAACCGCGCCCTCGGGACGGCGGCGCGCACGTCGCCGAGCACCTGCCACAGGTACCGGTGCTCGGCGGTCTCGACGACCAGCTCCGGCGGGTCCACGACGTCCGCGGCGAACGCGAGCGCCACGGCGGCGGCGCGCAGGCACGCCGTCGCGAGCGTGACGCAGTCCTCGACGAGCGTGCGGTCGTCCTGGGCGCGCACGACCCCGTTGACGGCGAACCGGGTCGCCTGCATGAGCGCGAAGTAGAGGCGCTGCCCGGCCTGGGCGCGTTCGTGCGGCAGGTCCTCGGTGCCGCGGCCGGGCGGCACGACGGTCATGCCCACCTGCGGGCGGCGCAGCACGTGGTCGAAGAGCGCGGTCGGCGCCCAGAGCAGCGTGCGCCAGGCGTCCTCGCTGATCGACGTGCCCATCCTGGCCGCGTTGTCGAGCACGTCGAGGTAGGCGATGAGGACGCCGGAGAGGAAGACGCCGCCGCGGTCGCCGGCGACCCGTTCGACGCCGAAGCGCTCGTCGGGACCGTCGTCGCCGGCTCCGGAACCGGGAGCCCACTCGATCATGCCGCTGGTCGCCAGGACCACGTGGGCGAGCCGCTGGTGCACGAGCGGCGCCGACAGCACCGTGTCGTCCAGGCCCATCTGGACCAGCGTGGACGCGGCGTGCTGCAGCGACTCGCGGCGTTGCGGCACCAGGTCGGGGTGCAGCAGGCGGATCGGTTCCACGTCGCCCTCCCCAGGTCGGTCGTTCCGCCCACGATGAACGGCCGGGGCTCGGAAGTCATCCGGATGGCGCGCAGCGTTACGTCTCAGTTGGACGTCTCAGCCCGATCGGGCCCACGCCGCGAGCTGTGCGCGGGAGGACAGGTCCAGCGCGGTCTTCACGTTGTGCACGTGGGATTCGACGGTCCGGTGCGAGATCCCGAGCTTGGCCGCCACCTGGGCGTTCGTCAAGCCCTGCGCCACCAGCTCGACGACCATGCGTTGCCGGTCGCTCAGCACCGGGTCGCCGGCGAACCCGGTGTCCAGCGCGGTCTCCAGGGCGTGCCGCACGTCCATGGCCCGCCCGGCGGTGAGCGCCCGGTGGAAGGCCGCGCGGGTCAGCGACTCCCGGGCGAGGTCCATCGCGGCCGTCATCTTCCGCCGCCACCACGGGTCCGGCGGGATGACCCACGTCGTGCGCATCTGGTGGCACGCGACCAGCAGGCGCACGCCGAGCTCGTGCCGTCCGGACAGCACCGCGACGAGCCCGCACCCCTCGACCGGCTCCAGCACGGCACGGGGCGCGTCCGCCGTCATCCGCGCGCTCTCGGCGAACCGGGCGCCGGCCGTCGTCAGGTCGCCGCGTTCCAGGGCTATGCAGCCCGAGGAGTGCGCGGCGATGGCCACGACGTCGTGCCGCGCGTGCGCCCTGAGCACCGGCAGCGCGGCCTCGACCAGCTCGGCCGCGGCGTCGACCTCGCCCTGGACCAGCAGCCCCCAGCCGAGGTTCTGGCTCGACACGGCCACGCTGACGTCGTTGCCGTTGCGCACGCCGTGCTCGATCGAGCGGCGCAGCGCCCGCACGGTGTTCGGCACGTCGTCCATGCCGTCATAGGCCCCTGCCAGCGTCCGGAACAGCCGGCACAGGATCAGGTCCTGCCCGCCGGCCTCGGCCGTCTCGACCGCTTCGAGGGCGTACGCCACCGCCTCGTCGTGGCGTTCCTCGTGCCGTGCCAGCAGGGACGCGTACTCCAGCGCGAGGATCCGGTAGCGGGTGTCCGCGGGCGTCCGGTCCAGCACCTGCACCAGCACCGCGCCCGCCTCGGCGAAGTAGCCGCGGTCGAAGCACACCCGCAGCAGCATCGTGGCCAGCATCAGCCTGCGGTCGTCCTGCGGCGCCACCAAACGGTGGAACGCGTACGTCGCGTTGTCGTACTCCTCGTGCTGCGCCTTCACCTGCTCCGGCGTGAGGATCGACGACGAGACGCCCGGCTCGCCCTTCTCGCACAGCCAGGCGACGATCCGTTCGGCGATCACCTCGCGCTCGCCGTGCTCGACGAGCCGTTCCTCCGCGTAGAGGCGGATCGACTCCAGCATCCGGAACCGGCCGTCGTCGCCCCGCACCACCAGCGACTTGGCGTGCAACGCGCCGAGCAGGCCGATCACCGGGCCGCCGTGCACCACCTCGGCGATCTCCAGCCCGAACCCGCCGGGCAACAGCGAAAGCCTGCGGAACAGCTCCTGTTCCCGCGTGGTCAGCAGGTCGTGGCTCCACGCGACGGCCGCGCGCAGACTCCGGTGCCGGGCCTGCTCCCCGGCGTCGCTCAGCAGGTCCAGCCGGTGGTCGAGGCGGTCCGCGAGCTCGGCCGGCGGCACGGTCGCCGAGAGCTTCGCGGCCAGTTCGACGGCGAGCGGCACACCGTCGAGCCGCGCGCAGATCGCGGCGGCGGAGGCGTGGTCGGCCGCGGCACCGGCGCGTTCGGCGAAGAGGCGGACGGCGTCGGAGTCCATGCCGTGCAGCGGGTACACGACCTCACCGACCGCTCGCAGCGCCTCCCTGCTCGTCGCGAGGACGTGCACGTTCGGACAGCGCGACAGCAGCGCGTCCACGACCTCGCAGCACTCCTCGACGAGGTGCTCGCAGTTGTCGACGAGGAGCAGGACCCGTCGGTGGCTCAGCTCGGCGAGCAGCGCGGCCAGCAGCGAGAAGCCCGTGTGCCGGTACGCCCCAACGGCTTCCGCGAACGCCTGCACCACCTGGTCCGCCCGGCTCAGCCCGCCCAGCTCGACCGTGCGCACCTCGGTCCGCCGCACCCGCCGGGCCAGCTCGACCGCGAGCCGCGTCTTCCCCATCCCGGCCGAACCGACGACCGTGAGCATCCTGTGCTTGCGCAGCAACGGAAGCAGCTCGGCCAGCTCGCGCGCTCTGCCGACGAACACGTCGTCGTACGCCGGCAGCTCGGTGACCACAGTGGACGTTCCGGAGGACCGCCGGCGGTACGCGCGCTGGCGGCACGCGTTGGAGCAGTACCGCGCCCGCGACGGCAGGGGCGCGAAGTCCGTGCCGCAGCTCGTGCAGGTGCCCATCGCACGAGCCTACGACCGAACGAGCGTCTCAGTTGGGAAGTGTGTGGAGGTCGACCTCGAGGGTGGTGCCGGACCGCAGCTCCGCGAGCTCGACCCGGTCCTTGGACTTCGACAACCACCCGCTGCGGACGCGCTGCACCACCTGCGTCTTCGCGACGTCGGCGGCCTCGGCCTCGATGACGACGTCCCGCCCGTTCTCCAGGTGGACGACCGCCTTGCGGAACCTGGGCGCGTGCGGCACGAACTCCCCGGTGCCCGGCACGACCGGGTACATCCCGAGCGCGCTGAACACGTACCAGGCCGACATCGTGCCGAGGTCGTCGTTGCCCGTGACACCCGCCGGCCCGTTGACGAACAAGGTCTGCGCGGCCCGCACCACCACCGACGTCTTCTCCGGCCTGCCGATGAGCGCGTACATCCAGGGCGCGTGCAAATCGGGTTCGTTGTTCGGGTTGTACCTGAACTGGTTGTAGTACTCGTACGGCCCGACAACCCACTTCTCGCGGACCGTGCGCTTCGGGTCCGCCAGGAGGTCCGGGTACGCGAAGAAGTCGTCCAGCCGCGCCTCGGCCGCCGCCTTGCCGCCGAGCGCCGTGATCAGCCCGGTGACGTCGTGCTGCGCGAGCCACTGGTACTGCCACGCCGTGCCCTCGTGGAACCCTTCCGGCCCCTGCGGCGTGAACGGGTCCAGCCAGGCGCCGTTGGGCAGCTTGGGCCGGGGGAAGCCGGTGAAGCCCCGGTCCGTGACGCTGTGGTCCCACAGGGTCCGGTGGTTGAGGCCGCGCACCCTGAGCCGTTCCGCGTCCTCCCGGTGCCCCAGCGCCTCGGCCATGATGGCGAGCGTGGCGTCGGCCAGCGCGTACTCCAGCGTCGCGGACGCGCCGTGGTGCGGGTCGGTGTCCTGCCCCTTCTTGGGGAAGCGCTTGTCGTACTGGACGAACCCGTTGGCGAGGTAGCTCGGGTTGCCCGACCTGCCCTGGAACCTGCTGGAGGCCGGCGGGATCCCGTCGGCGTTCTGCACCAGCGCGCGGTAAGCCCGCTCCTCCAGGCCTTCGAGGTGCCCGAACCGCCACAGGTCGACCAGGAACGGCGTGACCGGATCACCGGTCATGCAGTTCGTCTCCTGGTTCGCGAACGCCCACCGCGGCAACCAGCCACCCTGCTCGTGGATGGCGAGGACGCTCCTCGCGATGTCCTGCGACCGCTTGGTGCGGAGCAACGCGAGCAGCTGGTTGTGGGCGCGGTAGGTGTCCCACAGCGAGTAGTACTCGTAGTACGTCCAGCCGTCCGCCTGGTGGACCTGGCCGTCGAAGCCGCGGTACCGGCCGTCGGCATCACTTCCAGTGAGCGGCTGCAGCAGCACGTGGTAGAGCGCGGTGTAGAAGACCGCCCGCTCGTCCCAGTCGTCCGTGTCGATCTCGATGCACGCGAGCTCGTCGCGCCACGCCTGCTGGGCCTCGTTGCGGAGCTCGTCGAAGGACCTGCCCTTCGTCTCCGCCTCGAGGTTGCCGGTCGCACCACGCTCGTCCACTTGGGACAGTGCGGTGCTCGCGGTGACCGGTCCCGGGGTGAACGTGACCCAGGCGCCCCTCAGCCCCGCTCCGCCCCTCGACTCGTTCTGGCCCGGCTTCGGTCCCGACGGACCCCAGGTGCCGCAGCTCGCGAACGGACGGTCGAACCTGGTGGTGAAATGCGTGAGGTACGGCCGGCCGCCGCAGAACGCCTGCGTCTCCACGGTTCCCGTGATCGTGCGGTCGTCGACGACGCGGACGGAGCTGGCGCTGACCGGTTCCTTGTCGTTGGCCTGGCCGACGTTGACGAGCAGCGTGCCCTGGACGCCGTTGGGGAACGTGTACCGCTCCACGCCCGCCCTGGTGGTCGCGGTGCACTCGACGGTGATGTCCCGGTCCAGCTTCACCTTGTAGTAACCGGGCTTGCCGATCTCACCGTCGTGCGTGTAGCCGCTGGCGTAGCGCTTGTGGTCGAAGCTCTGCGGGAGCTGCGTGACCGGGAGGATCGAGACCAGACCGCCCTGCTCCCAGCAGCCCGCGCCGGACAGGAAGAAGTGGCCGAAGCCGCGGATGTGCTGGTCGTCGTAGCGGTAGCCGGCGTAGTGCGAGCCGATGGGGCTGCTGTGCGTCTTGCCGAAGGGCATGGAGGCGCCCGGGAAGGTGTTGCCCTCGTCCTTCGTGCCGATGAAGGTGTTGACCGACTCGATGGGGTCCAGTGCTTCCACGGGTTTCACCCTAGAGGGGGTCGGGGTGGGGCGGTGGGTGGCGGAAGTGGTCCGGTCGGGTGGTTCGGGGGCGGAGTCGGTGCCGGTCCGCTTGGGGTGGCTGGTTGCGGTTCCACCGGGGGTGGTTGCTTTGGGTCCCGCATCGCGCGTGGTTGGGTCATCACCGCTTCGCGACGATTGCGATTGCACCATCACCGCTGGTCAGAGCAGTACGGTCCGGACGCCTCGGCTTCGGCATCGGCTGGCGATCCGACCGGGTGACTGCCGGAGTCGATCCGGGGACCGGGCCGGGGTGCACCGCCGCCGAGCGCGCACCCCGGCCCGGGGGCCTCGAACCGGACGGCGCCGCCGACGCTGTCCGTCACGTGATCATCGCGGAGCGCACACGGTGGAGGTCAAGACCATCGCGCCCACTTGTCCTGTTCCGGACATCAGGGGCCGCGGAGGGGTCCTGGACCGGTCAGGAAGCTGTTGACATCGCCGTAAAGCCGAGGTGAGATACGGCCACTATGACAACGTTGTCCCCCAGCGGACCCGTGGCCGGTCAGCGCAAGGTGCGTCGCGCGACGATGAACGACGTCGCGCGGCTCGCGGGCGTGAGCATCAAGACCGTCTCGCGCGTGGTCAACGACGAGCCGGGTGTGCACCCGTCCACCGCCGAGCGCGTGCTCGCGGCCATCGACCAGCTCGGGTTCCGGCGGAACCTCAGTGCCCGCAACCTGCGCCGGGGGTCGTCCACCGGCACGATCGGGCTGGTGCTGGAGGACGTCGGCAACCCGTTCTACTCCGGCGTGACCCGCGCTGTCGAGGAAATCGCCCGCCTGCGGGGCAGACAGGTGATCTCCGGGTCGTCGGACGAGGACCCCGGGCGCGAGCGCGAGCTGGCGCTGGAGTTCTGCTCCCGCCGCGTCGACGGGCTGCTGATCGTGCCCGCCGGGTTGCAGCACAGCTACCTCGTGCCGGAGATGCGGGCCGGGACGCCCGTGGTGTTCCTGGACCGGCCCGCCGGTGACGTCGTCGCCGACACGGTGCTGGTGGACAACATCGGCGGCACCGTCGAGGCCGTCACGCACCTCGCTGCGCACGGGCACCGGCGCATCGCGTTCCTCGGGGACGCGCCGGACATCTTCACCGCCAACGAGCGCCTGCGCGGGTATCGCGAGGGGTGTGTGCGGGCCGGGATCGGGTACCACGAGGAGCTCGTGGCGATGGGGCCGCACGACGAGAGCAGCGTCGCGACGACGTTGCAGCGGTTGCAGAGCATGCGCGAGCCCGCCACGGCCATCGTGGCCGGCAACAACCGCATCACCGTCTACATCCTGCGCGCGCTCGCGGGAGTCGCGGAACGGCCCGCGCTGGTGGGCTTCGACGACTTCGAACTCGCCGACCTGCTGTCGCCGCCGGTGACCGTGATCGCGCACGACGCGAGCGCGCTCGGCAAGGCGGCCACCGATTTGTTGTTCGCCCGACTGGACGGCGACAACTCACCACCGCGCCGCGTCGTGCTGCCGGTGCGCTTGGTGCCACGAGGATCCGGGGAGGTCCACGCGTGAGTTCTGGTGTGCTCCACCAGCCTGTCAACCTGCCTGCCAACCAGCCGAAGCAGTTCTACCGCGGCGGGGAGGCGATCGCCGCGCTGCGCGGCGGGACGAGCGGCGACTTCGGGCCCGAGGACTGGGTGGCGTCCACGACGACGCTCTACGGACGCAGCGACGCCGGGTTGACGACGTTGCCCAACGGCGTCCTCCTGCGCGACGCCGTGGAGGCGGACCCGGCGGGGTGGCTCGGCGCGGACCACGCGGCGAAGTTCGGCGCTGACACGGCGTTGCTGGTCAAGCTGCTCGACGCGGGGCAGCGCCTGCCGGTGCACTGCCACCCGTCCAACGCTTTCGCGTCCTCGCACCTGAACTGCCGCCACGGCAAGACGGAGGCGTGGATCGTCGTCGGCACGACCGGTCAGAACCCGACCGTCTACATCGGATTCCGCGACGACGTGCCCGCGGACACCGTCGCCGACTGGGTCGCCACGCAGGACACGAAGGCGATGCTCGACGCGCTGAACCCGGTGTGCGTGCGGCCCGGTGACACGGTGTTCGTGCCCGCCGGGGTGCCGCACGCGATCGGCGAGGGCGTGTTCATCGTCGAACTGCAGCAGCCCACCGACTTCTCGGTGACGCTCGAGTGGCAGGGCTTCCTCGACAACGCCGACATCGGCCACCTCGGCCTCGGCTACGACGTCGCGCTCGACTGCGTGGACCGGCAGGGCTGGGGCGGCAGGCTCGAGAAGCTCGTCCGCCAGACGTCCGAGAAGTGGGCGCCGTCGGTCGACCTGCTCGGCGAGGACGCCAACCCGTTCTTCCAGGCCGACCGCCTGCACGTGGAGGGCTCCTTCGCGCTGGAGCCGTCGTTCGCCGTGCTCGTCGTGCTGGAGGGTGCCGGCCAGCTCGGCGGGCTGGAGGTGCACAAGGGCAGCACCGTCGTCGTGCCGCACGCGGCCGGTGAGCTCGGCCTGACCGGTGACCTGGTGGCGATCCGCTGCCGTCCGCCCGTTCTCTCCACTGTGGAGGATGCTCGGCGATGAGCCGGCCGGGCTCCCCCGACGACGCCTCGGCCAGCTCGAAGTACTTCTGCAAGCAGTCCTGCTGATCCACTACGGGACAGGGCCGTTCCTCCTCGCGATGGGCGGCCCTGTTCCGTCGGATGACGTACGTCATCGGGGTTTGCCCGCAACGGCGTAAGACGAGAGTCGTACCCGTTCGCCTCCCAACGGCCGATGCTCCCGCACCCCGGAAGCGATGAGCTGGGGGCACCGGCCGTGTCAGGCCGGCAGAAGGGGGAACAACCCGATGCACCGCGCAGCACTGGCGACGGCGCTGGCCGTCGCCACCTCGGCGAGCCTGCTGGTGGCACCGCAGGCACTCGCCCAACCACCGCAGCGGATCCAGTGGCAGAAGTGCTTCGACCCGCCGCCACCGGGCTTCCCGGCGGGGTCCGAACGGCTGGAGTGCGGCAGCTTCACCGCGCCGATGGACTGGAACAACCCGCGCAACGGCAAGACCATCACGATCGCCGTCAGCCGGCTCACGCCGAAGAACGGCCAGGCGAAGTCCACCGTCTTCACCAACCCCGGCGGCCCCGGCGGACCCGGCCGCACGATGCCGCTGCTCTACCTCGAGCGGCCGAAGCTCAGCGAGAACGCCGAGATCATCGGCATCGACGTGCGTGGCACGGGCGCGAGCAGCAACGTCACGTGCGGCGGCTTCAACACCGACGGGCAGGTCGACCCGCGCGACCGCGGCAAGGCCAACCTCGACCTGCTCTACGGCAGCATGGAGCTGCTCGCCGAGTTCTGCCAGGCCAAGTCCGGCGAGTTCGGCAGGTACGTCTCCACCGACCAGACGGTGAAAGACCTCGACCTGCTGCGCCAGGTGCTCGGCAAGAAGAAGGTCAGCTGGCTCGGCTACTCCGGCGGCAGCTGGATGGGCGCCTACTACGCCACGTACTTCCCGAAGACGCTCGACAGGATCGTGCTCGACTCCAACGTCGACTTCACCCTGCCGTGGCAGCCGATCTTCGACGACTGGGGCATGGCCTTCGAGCGCCGGTTCCGCGTCGACTTCCTGCCGTGGGTGGCGAAGTACGACGACGTCTACCACCTCGGCAAGACCGCGGAGGAGGTGCGCCAGTCCTACGAACGCGCCCGCGCCGAGCTCAACGAGCAGCCCGTCACGCGGCCGGACGGCGTCTACAACGGCGTGACGCTCGACGCGCTGCTGCGCAGCACGCTCTACAGCAAGGGCAGCTTCGCCGAGGGCGCGCGGACGTTCGCGGAACTGGCCGGAACCGTGCCGGCTCCGGTGAACGCGCTGGCCGGCTACCCGGACGCCCAGCTCGGCACCGCCTACTCGATCCTCTGCAACGACACGCCGTTCCGCGGTGACCGCGAGTACCTGGAGCGCGACGGCACGCGGGACGGCGCCAAGTGGCCGCTCGTCGGCTACACGCAGATCGCCGGGCCGTGCGCGTTCTGGGACCGGCCGGACATCCGGCTCAAGCAGCCCACCGGGACCGGTGTCGCGCCGACGCTGATGGTGCAGTCCGTGCGCGACCCCGCCACACCGGTCGAGCAGGCACGGCGGGCGCACCGCAACTTCAAGAACTCCGTGCTGCTCACCGTGGAGGACGAGGGCGACCACGGCATCTACGGCTTCGGCAACCAGTGCGTGGACGACGTCGTCGAGCGCTACCTCGTCGACGGCGTCACGCCGGCCGGGGACCTGAAGTGCCCCGGCGTCCCGCTGCCCGCACCCGGTGAGGCCACGCGGAACTCGCTCACGACGGCACAGCGGCTCGCCACCCGGCTCGGCTGGTAGGAAGGGGAACTCATGCACCGCAGGAGGATCGCGGCGGCACTCGCCGCCGCGACGGCGACATCGCTGCTGATCGCGCCACCGGCGCAGGCGAGCGGGTTCGCCGCGCAGGAGATCAAGTGGCAGAAGTGCACCGACGAGCCGGGCTTCGAACGGCTGGAGTGCGGCAGCTTCACCGCGCCGATGGACTGGGACGACCCGCGCAACGGCAAGACCGTCACGATCGCGGTCAGCCGCACGGTTCCCTTGAACGGCAAGGCGAAGACCGCCGTCTTCACCAATCCCGGCGGACCGGGCGGCGCCGGGCGGACGCTGCCGCTGGTCTACCTGAACCGGCCGAAGCTCAGCGAGAACGCCGAGGTCTACGGCATCGACGTCCGCGGCACGGGTGCCAGCAGCAACGTCACGTGCGGCGGGTTCGACACCCTCGGCTCGACGGACCCGCGCGACCGCAGCAGGGCGAACCTCGACCTGATCCACAGCGGCATGGAGCTGCAGGCGAAGTTCTGCCAGACCAAGTCCGGCGAGTTCGGCCGGTACGTCACCACCGAGCAGACCGTGAAGGACCTGGACCTGCTGCGCCAGGTGCTCGGGCGCAAGAAGGTCGACTGGCTCGGCTACTCCGGCGGCAGCTGGATGGGCGCCTACTACGCCACGTACTTCCCGAAGACGCTCGGCAAGATCGTCCTGGACTCGAACACGGAGTTCACCGCGCCGTGGCAGACGGTGTTCGGCGACTTCGGCATGGGCTTCGAACGGCGGTTCCGCGTCGACTTCCTGCCGTGGGTGGCGAAGTACGACGACGTCTACCACCTCGGCAAGACCGCGGAGGAGGTGCGCCAGTCCTACGAACGCACCCGCGCCAAGCTCAACGAGCAGCCCGTCACGCTGCCGGACGGCACGTACTACGCGGTCACCCTGGACCTGGTGCTCATCCAGGGCCAGTACAGCAAGTACGCCTTCGACGGTGCCGCGCGCAAGCTGGCCGAACTGGCCGGTGCGGTGCCCGTGCAGGTGACGGCGCAAGCGAGCTACCCGGACGCGCAGAACGCCACCCTGCACACCATCCTGTGCAACGACACGAAGTTCCGCGGTGGCCGGGAGTACCTGGAACGCGACGGCACCCGGGACGGCGCGAGGTGGCCGCTCATGGGCTACTACCAGATCATGGGCCCGTGCGCGTTCTGGGACCGGCCGGACGTGAACCTGAAGCGCCCCGACGGGATCGGTGTCGCACCGTCTTTGATGGTGCAGTCCGTGCGCGACGCACCGACACCGGTGGAGGGAGCGCGCAAGGCGCACGCCGGGTTCGCCGGCTCGCGGATGCTCACCGTGCGGGACGAGGGCGACCACGGCATCTACGGGTTCGACAACGCCTGCGTCAACGACGTCGTCGAGCGCTACCTCGTCGACGGCGTCACGCCGCCCGGCGACCTGTCCTGCCCCGGCGTGCCGCTGCCCGAACCGGGTGCGCGGCAGGCCGGTCCGCTGGAGCAGGCGCGGAGGCTCGCGGTTCAGCTCGGCTGGTGAACCTCCAGCACGGCCTGGGAGAACGTCGTGCACCAGGCGCTTCCGGTGAAGTCCGGCCCCGTCTCCTCACCCAGGTAGAGGTCGATGTGCCGGTCGCCGCCGAGACCCGGCGTGAACTCGTCGGTGATCTCCCAGGCCGAGGACGCGAGCTTGCGGCACACGGCGGCGTCGACTTCACCGCCCTCCGGCGTCCGTCCACAGGAGATCAGCTTGACGCGTGAACCGGTCCTCACCCCGTCGGCGGCGGCCGAGACGAAGGGCCGGAGGGGTCTGCCGAACGAGTCGCGCGGCTCGGTGTCGAGCCAGTAGCCCGAGTCGTGCGACCAGTTGAGGTACCGGCCGTCCGCCGTGCGGCCGGTACCTTCGTCCCGCACCGCCTTCGCGAACGACTGCGGGAAGGTGCCGAGCAGGTCCTCGCCGTTCTCGCAGTCGATGACCGGGCATCCGCGCACGGGCACCGCCGGTCCGCCGTGGAACGCCTCCACGGCGGTGTAGTAGACGGTGACCTGCCAGCCCTCGTCCGTGCCGCCGGACCGGGGCGGCGCGACCTGACCGGCGGAACACCCCGCCAGCAGCAGCACCACCCACACCCAGCGCACGTGACCTCCGATCAGCCCGCCATCACGGTGCCGACGGACACGAACCGGTAGCCCGCGCTCTTCAGCCCCGAGACGGTCTGCTGCAGGTACCCGGTACCGAGGTACGGGTGGTAGAAGAAGCTCGCGACACCATCATCGACCACCTTGAGCTGTCGCGCCGTCCCGACCAGGTCGGCCGGCAGGCGCGCGGGGTGGTTGTTGAACGGCTCGGGCTCGACGTTGCCCACCGCCTCCGGCGCCACGACGGAGCCGTAGGCGTCGCGGACCAGGTACGGGAAGTACTGGCCGTAGATCTTGTCGTACTGCGGCGCACCCGTTCCGCAGGCACCGTTCGGGCAGTACCCGGCGAAGTACAGGCCGCGGTCGTAGCGCTTGCCGAAGTTCTGCTGGACGACCTGGTAGTCGACGGCCGACGCGGCGTAGTGCGGCGGCTCGAAGATGGCCGGACGGGGGAAGCCCGCCGCCGCCAACGCCGAGGTCGCCGAGTCGATCCTACCCTGCATCCAGGCCGCCGAGTCACCGGGGACCGGACCGTCGTAGATGACGCTGTCGTTCTGGTCGACGTGGGCCGTGTAGAACTCGAAGTCGTTGCCGCTGCGGCCGTCGTACGGGTTGACGAGCTTCCCGAACTGGTGCGTGTAACCGTGCATCAGGATCGTGCCGCCGCGCTGGACCATGTACTTCAGCGCGTTCACGACCTGCGGGCGCTGTGCCAGGTCGGCCGCCTCCGGCACGCCGCCGTTGTCGGCGCCGAGCGGGTTCTCGAAGCGCGGGTAGACCGCGATGCCGAACGGGACGTTCTGCGACCTCAGGTAGTCGGCGATCGCGCGCAGCTCGTTCGGGTCGGCGTCGGGGCCGACGTCCTCGATGCGCACCAGCGCCCGCTTGCGGTCGGCCATCGCCGGGTTCGAGACCCTGCTGATCAGGTCCGCCGCGGCGAGGTAGCGGTCGCCGTGGTCGACGTAGCTGAACGGGACCTCGCCGATGTAGGTGAGGTTCTTCGCCTTGGTGGCCCAGTTGATCGGACCGGCCGCCGAACCGGTCGCGACCGCCGGCACGGACGCGATGGCCGGGTCCGCGATCGAGGTGATCATCAGACCGGACGGCGTCGCGAGCGGGCTGCGGCCCAGGTCCGTGTTCTCGTACCGGACGGTGGTCGCCGCGCCGGTGTCGTACCGCACCCAGTTCCAGCCGTAGGTCGCCCGGAAGTTCGGCGCACGGGCGGTGAGCTGCCAGATGTTGTGCGCCATCCACAGCACCGGCCTGCTGCCCGCGAGCACGTCGTCGAGGAACGAGACGGGAATCGGCTCGTCGTAGGTCGAGCCGATGTAGATCACGCCGGTGTAGCCGGACATCTCCCCCGCGACGTACGAGCCGACCGGGTGCATGACGTACGGGCTGCCGTGCGAGGCGAGGTTGCCCGCCTGCACCGCGTACGCCTCACCCAGCCACGCCCAGGGACCGGTGCTGTCGTAGAGGATCAGCGTCTTCTGCGACGCGTTCGCCCCCGGTGCGCCCCCGCCGTTCGTGCCCGCCGCGGACGAGACGCCGAGCACCGTCGAGACCACACCGGGCTGTGTGGTGCGCTGGGCGACGCGCGTGCTCGTCGCGGACGGCTCCCTGTCCGTCAGCGGAGGCGCGGGCAACGCGCTCTCGACCAGTTCACCGGCGGCGTCCGGGGCCAGCGGGAGGGGTGCGGCCTGGACGGGAGCGGGAACCATCGCGACCGCCAGGGCAACCCCGGCGGCCACCTCGAGAAGTCTGGCCTTCATCGGAACTCCAATCGGATGCTGCCCGTCGAGGTGGTGGCGGACTTCGCACGCCCGAGCCCGTCGGCGGGTGGACTGGTTGTGCCCCGCAAGCCGGTGACACGTGCTGGGTCGTCATCCTGTGAGGCGTCGGTCGCAGCCTGTGGAGACGGTGCCGGAC
The DNA here is from genome assembly GCF_900104175.1 of Lentzea jiangxiensis. Classification (GTDB taxonomy): domain Bacteria; phylum Actinomycetota; class Actinomycetes; order Mycobacteriales; family Pseudonocardiaceae; genus Lentzea; species Lentzea jiangxiensis. Next base: position 842,879 of record NZ_FNIX01000001.1, on the reverse strand, counting down.
CAATCCGGCACCAGTCGGCGCGGCATCTGCCGGAACCTCCCTCCGGGGGAGACGGAAGCGGGAAACACCGGCTGTGAAGCCGATGAGCGCTTCCCCGTCGTGAGGCGGGGAAGCGGAGGTCAAGCCACATCCACCTCTCCGGGCAGGCGCACGGTCGCGCTGCCCGCGTAGGGAGCGAACTCGTCGGGGCGCTGCTGTTGCATGCCCAGCAGCCAGGCGAGCGCCTGTTCGGTGCGCACGGAGGCGAGGCCGTCGCCGAACGGGTTGCCGTCCGCGGTCATCGCCTGGCGCGCGGACGGGGTGTCGAGCAGGCGCAGGGTGAGCGACGTGATCCGCTCGCGGTCGGTGCCGACGAGCACGGCGCAGCCCGCGTTCACGGCCTCCATGCGCTCGGTCACGTCGCGCAGCACCAGGGCCGGGACGCCGAACGACGGCGCCTCCTCCTGGATGCCGCCCGAGTCGGACAGCACCAGCGTGCACTGCGCGAGCAGCCGGGCCATCTGCGCGTACGGCAGCGGGTCGGTGATCGTGACGCGGCCGACGCCGCCGAGCACGTCCACGACCTGCGCGCGCACGGCGGGGTTCGGGTGCGCGGGCAGCACGACCTCGACGTCGGGGCGCGCCCGCACGACGTCCTCCACGGCGTGCAGCACGCGGTCGAGCGGCTCACCCCACGACTCGCGCCGATGCGTGGTGACGAGAACCAGCCGGGACTGCCCGCCGTGGACACGGTTTTCGAGTTGCTGCAGCCGGGCGTCGCTGTAGGGGGCGCGCCGGGCGGCGACGTCCAGCACGGCGTCCACCACGGTGTTGCCGATGGTGAGGACGTTGTTGCCTTGCAGGGACTCCGCTGCGAGGTGCGCGGCGGCGTCGGCGGTGGGGGTGAGGTGCAGCGACGCGAGCTGACCGACCATCTTGCGGTTCCCCTCCTCGGGGAACGGCGAGGTGAGGTCGTGCGAGCGCAGGCCTGCCTCGAGGTGCACGACGGGGACCTGCCTCCAGAACGCGACGAGAGCGCCCGCGAGCGTCGTCGTCGTGTCGCCCTGCACGAGCACCGCGCCGGGTACGCGTTCGGTGAAGAGCCGGTCGAACTCCTCGATCAGCTGGCTGGTCAGCTCGGCCTGACCACCCGTGACGCGGTTGAGCTCGAGCGTCACGTCCGCGGCGAAGCCGAACGACTCGAGCGCCTGGTCGACCATCTCGGGGTGCTGCCCCGAGTTCACCAGCACGGGCCGGATCCGGCCGACGGCGTACATGGCGGCGGCGACCGGTGCCATCTTCACTGCTTCCGGACGTGTTCCCGCCACCAGGAGAACTTCGGGAACCTCACCCCGGTGGAACTGCCGGGGGCCGGGCACCAGGGCACTTGGACCCATCTTGTACCTCTTCGTGCTACTCGGGCACGCGCGGCGAACGTGCGCCAATACGCACAGCGACTCGGTGGTCGCCGACAATCAACCGGTATCCGCTCGCGCGGGTACCGCCACCTCGGTGATCAACAATGCGAACCTCGTGTAACAAAGGCGCATTGGTCCTCGATATGGCCGGTTGACGCTCTGCTTCGTCAACTCCTGGTCTCGCCACCAACACCAGCTCCTGGCCCTGCTGTCCGGTATCTCGCACCGGTCCAGCGCATCGTTACCAGGAGCTCGGAATGGCTGAACTCCACATCTCGACCACTGTTGTTGTCAGCGCAACCGATTTTGCGAACAGGTTCGTGCCATGACGGAAACGACACAACTAGCCGCAGTCATGCTCGTCTTGCTCTTGTTCTGGCCCGGTTACAACCTGGTGCTCGCGCTGTTCGTCTGGTGCCGTCCGAAAGCGCGCAGAGCGGAAGTTCCGGCACGGGACCCGTTGCAGTACTGGATCATCATTCCGGCGTTGAACGAGGAACGCGTCGTAGCCAACACGGTGCGTTCCGCACTCGCATTGGACGGCGCTCGCACACCGGTTCAGGTCGTCGTCGTGGACGACGGTTCCGACGACGGCACACCGCGCGTCCTGGCCGAGATCGACGACCACCGCCTGCACGTGCTGAGGCGCACTCTCCCGGATGCCCGCAGGGGCAAGGGCGAGGCGCTGAACCACGCGTACCGCTACGTCCGCGGCATCGCCGAGGAGGCCGGCACGGTCCACTGCACGATCATCGGCGTGATCGACGGCGACGGCCGCGGTGAGCCCGGCATGCTGACCGAGATCTCCTCATACTTCGCGCGGCGGAGCGTCGGCGCGGTGCAGTGCCGTGTCCGGATCCACAACCGCACCACCCTGCTGGCGTTCCTGCAGGACCTGGAGTTCGGCTGCGTGGTGGACGCCTCGCAGTCGCTGCGGGACCTCGTCGGCACGGTCGGTCTCGGCGGCAACGGGCAGTTCGTGCGGCTGTCGACGTTGACCGGCCTCGGCGACGCGCCGTGGTCGGCCTGCCTGGTCGAGGACCTGGAGCTGGGGCTGCGCGTGCACCTGACGGGCCGGCGGATCCGCTACGCCGCGTACGCGACGATCACCCAGCAGGGCCTGGTCGACGTGAAGCGGTTGCTGCGCCAGCGCACCCGGTGGGGCCAGGGCAACCTGCAGTGCCTGCGGTACGTGCCGAAGCTCGTCCGGGCCAAGAGCGTCGGATCGGTCGCGCTGCTCGAGTTCCTGCAGTACCTGCTGACGCCGTGGCTGGTGGCGCCGATGACGTTGCTCATCACCGCGCTGATGGGCGTGAACTTCTACGCGCAGTTCAGCGGCCACGAGTTCGCCGGGTTCACCGCGAACGGCTCGGACGCCCTGCCGGCGCTGGGGATCTGGCTGGTGGCCTTGGTGCTGCCCGGCCTGGTCTGGGGCGTCGTGCACCGCCTCAGGAACCACGACGAGCCGCTGCCGCGGTGCCTGCTCGTGGGTCTCGCGTACCCGGCGTTCCTGGTCCTGGGCTCGTTCTCGACGTCGCGGGCGCTGTACCGGCACTTCGCCCGGCGCACCACGTGGGCGAAGACGGAACGCCTGGCGGAGAAGGAGGTTCCGGCCCCGGTCGCCCCGCAGCCGGTCCCGAAGATCGCCTAGAAGGTGCCGGGGTGGGCGCGTCTGCGCCGGGCCGCGTAGACGCCCGCCTCCGTGCGGCGGTCGAAGCCGAGCTTGTGCAGCAGGCTCGACACGTAGTTCTTGACGGTCTTCTCCGCGAGGAACAGCCTGTTCGCGATCTGCCGGTTCGTCATGCCCTCGGCGATGAGGTCGAGGATCCGGCGTTCCTGCGGGCTGAGCGCGGCGTAGCGCGGGTCCTCCTCCGGCCCGCCCCGCAGCCGTTGCAGCACGGTCGCGGTGACGCCGGCGTGCAGGAGCGACCCGCCGGAGGCCAGGGTGCGGACCGCGGCGACGAGGTCGTTGCCCGACACCTCCTTGAGCATGTACCCGGACGCACCGGCCATGATCGCGCCGAACAGCGCTTCGTCGTCGGAGTAGGACGTGAGCATCAGGCACGCGGGCGGCGGCTGCACCAGGCTCCTGATCTCCCGGCACACCGTGACGCCGTCGCCGTCGGGCAACCGCACGTCGATGATCGCCACGTCGGGCCGCAGCCGCGGCGCCTGCGTGACGGCGGCCGTCGCGCTGTCGGCCTGCCCCACGACGTCGATGTCCTCCGCCTGCGCGAGCAGCTGCACCAGCCCGCGCCGCACGATCTCGTGGTCGTCCACCAAGAGCACCGCTATCGCCATCTCGCCTCCTGCAGCACCAGCGGGACGAACCAGGTGATGCTCACCCCCGCCCCGGGGATCGAGTCCACCGCGCAGTCGCCGTGGTGGCGCCGCGCCCGAGCCGCCATGTTCGCGAGCCCGCCCGCGTGGTGGGGCGCGCCCGCCGGATCGTCAGCCACCGGCAAGCCACGGCCGTCGTCCTTGACGAGCAGCTCCAGGCTCGTGACCGTGCGGTCGACGCTGACGGCGACAGCGACGTGCTGCGCCCCCGCGTGCCGCACGACGTTGGCGAGGGCCTCCCGGAGGGTGGCCAGCAGGTCGGGCCTGACCTCGTCGGGCACGACCGTGTCGAGCGGTCCCTCCAGCGAGACGTCCGGGTCGAAGCCGAGCAGCCGCGCCGACTCGTGCACCGCGGTGAGCAGCTGACCGCGCAGGCTCGTGCTGCCCGACGGCGGTTCCTGCAGCGAGAAGATGGTGCGGCGGATCTCGCGGATCGTGTGGTCGACCTCCTCGACGAACCCGCTGATCCGCTCGGTGAGCTGCGGCTTCGCGCTCATGCCGGTCAGCCCCTGCAAGCCGAGGCCGAGCCCGAAGAGCCTCTGGATGACCAGGTCGTGCAGATCGCGCGCGATGCGGTCGCGGTCCTCCAGCACCGCGACCCGTTCGGTGTCGCCCTGCGCCTTCGTGAACTCGAGGACGAGCGCGGCCTGAGCGGCGAACGCCTCGATGAGCTCGGGGTCGTCGAAGCTCGGCTCGTTCTTCGGCCGCGCGACGATGAGCACGCCGATCGTCCTGTCCCCCACCGTCAGCGGCACGACGGCGCACGGCCCCGGCACCGTCGGGACGGTGCCCTCGTCGTGGCACTCGGCCCGGCCCGACTCGTAGACGCGGTAGCTGACCGTGCCCTCCTTGGGCACGCGCATGCCCTCGGCGTCGTACGCGCCGCCGTCGGTCACCTCGATGACGAGGTCGCCGTTGTGGTCCGGGAGCACGACGGCCGCGAAGTCCGCGTTCGCGGTCCGGCGCGCCGTCTGCGCGACGAGGTAGAGCGCGTCCCTGCCGTTCGTGCCGGTGAGGAGGTTCGTCGTGACCTCGGCGGCCGCCCGCAGCCAGACCTCGCGCTTGCGGGTCTGCTCGTAGCGGTCGAGGTGCCCCACGGCCGAGCCCGCCGCGGTGGCGATGGCGGCGAGGACGTCCCTGTCCTGGGCGGTGAACTGCGGTTTCCCGCTCAGGAAGAGGTTGCCGAAGGTGTCGTCCTGGACCTTGACGGCGGCGCCCAGGAAGTCGGCCGCGCCGATGGAGCGAGGATCGCCGGCGGTGATCCGGACCTGGCCGTCGGCGGTGAACTCGGCCAGCTCCTTGTGGCCGTCGACCACCGCCAGGGCGCCGTACGGGGCACCGGTCAGCTCGCAGGCGGACTCGACCACGTGGCGGAGCAGGTCGGGGAGCGTGTCGTCCTCGGCGAACGAGAGGACGACGTCGAGGACGCGCTGTTCAGTGCTCACGTTGCCGCCCACGGCTTCACCCCCTTGGGGGCTCGAAGGACACCACACGAACGACTGAGGGTAACTCCACTGAGTAGTCAAGCGGGAGACCATCACTGCAAGCAGTGAAATCAGGGGCTACCCAGAGTGGGAGTGAGTGGACAGCGGGGGTGAAGGCTGCGCGGGTTGGCCTGGCCTGGCCGTCAGTGCAGGCCGACGGTGAAGCCCTCGTCGAGCACCCCGCGGTAGATCGACGGCGCGAAGGTGCGCAGGCCGTGGTCCAGGGGTGCGATGAAGCCCGCCGAGTCGCCCAGGGGCAGGCGGTAGCCGTTCTGCACGCGGTGGAACTCCCACAGGGGTTCCATGGTCGGGTGTGCCGGGCGGAACCGGTGCGGGTCGCGCGGGTGCAGGTCGACGCGGACCAGGGTGCGGCGGACCAGGGCGTCGGCGAGCTGGACCGCTCGTTCCCGGGTCCGGGAGATCGAGATCGCGCCCAGTTCCTGCCAGGTCACGGCCCACGGGGCGCCCTGCGGGTCGTCGAGGCGGATGCCCTGGTGCTCGATGACGAGCTTGCGGGGGCGGGAGATGGTCTTCCACTTCACCACGGCCATGACGCCGATGCCGGTGAACGCGATGCCGATGACGGCCGCGATGCTGCCGCCGACCGGTTCGCCGTCGAGGAAGGCGGTGACGGCGCCGACCAGGGCGAGGACGCCCAGGACTCCGGCCACGGAGCCGCCGATCAGGACTTTGCGGGTGTCGCTCTTGCCGAGGTCCAGGACGACGGGCTGAGGCGCTCCCCAAGCGGTCATGGCCGCAGGTTACCGCTGATCAGCATCTCCGCGGCGGCGAACGGGTCCAGTTCGCCCTCGACCACGCGCTCCGCCAGCTGGCCGGCCGGGCCGAGGCGGGTGCGGACGCGCTCCACGGCCAGCGCCTCGATCTCGGCTCCCGCCCGGCGGAGGCGGCGTTCCCGCAGCTCGCCGTGGGTGGTCATCCAGGTGTGGTGGTCCGCGATCGCCTCGACGACGCGGTCGACGCCCTCCATGCGGGCGGCGACCGTCTTGACGACCGGGACGCGCCAGGACGGGCCTTCCCGGTCGCGTCGGCCCAGGGAGATCATGTACTTCAGGTCGCGGGCCGTCTGGTCGGCGCCGTCGCGGTCGGCCTTGTTGACGACGAAGACGTCGGCGATCTCCAGGATGCCCGCCTTCGCGGCCTGGATGCCGTCGCCCATGCCCGGTGCCAGGAGCACGACCGTCGTGTCGGCCAGGGCGACCACCTCGACCTCGGACTGACCCACGCCGACCGTTTCCACCAGGATCACGTCGAAGCCGGCCGCGTCGAGCACGCGCAGGGCCTGCGGGGTGGCCCAGGCGAGGCCGCCGAGGTGGCCTCGCGTGGCCATCGAGCGGATGAAGACGCCCTGGTCGGTCGCGTGGTCGCCCATCCGGACGCGGTCGCCGAGCAGTGCGCCGCCGGAAAAAGGGCTCGACGGGTCGACGGCGATGACCGCCACGCGCTTGCCCTGGTCGCGGTAGGCGCGGACGAGGGCGTTGGTGGAGGTCGACTTGCCGACGCCGGGGGCGCCGGTCAGGCCGACCACCCGGGCGTGGCCCGTGTGGGGAGCCAGGGCGGCGGCCACCTCCGGGAGGCGGGCGCTGCCCTGTTCCACCAGGGAGATCAGCCTGGCGACCGCGCGCGGCTCGCCGTCACGCGCGCGGTCGACCAGTCCTGGTACGTCAACAGCCGCGGCCACAGGCCGGCACTAGGCCTTGGCGGGCACGCGGATGATCAGGGCGTCGCCCTGGCCACCACCACCGCAGAGCGCCGCGGCACCCACGCCGCCGCCACGCCGCTGCAGCTCCAGGGCGAGGTGCAGGGCGATGCGGGCGCCGGACATGCCGATCGGGTGGCCGAGCGCGATGGCGCCGCCGTTGACGTTGACCTTGTCCTCCGGGATGCCGAGCTCGCGGGAGGAGACGATGCCGACCGCCGCGAACGCCTCGTTGATCTCGACGAGGTCGAGGGAGGCGGGGTCGATGCCCTCCTTGGCGCAGGCGGCCTTGATGGCGTTCGACGGCTGCTCGTGCAGCGAGGCGTCCGGGCCCGCGACGACACCGTGGGCGCCGATCTCCGCGATCCACTCCAGGCCCAGCTCCTCGGCCTTGGCCTTGCTCATCACGACGACCGCGGCCGCGCCGTCGGAGATCTGCGACGCCGAGCCCGCGGTGATGGTGCCGTCCGCGGCGAACGCCGGGCGCAGCTTGCCGAGGGTGTCGGCGGTCGTGTCGCCGCGGACGCCCTCGTCGGTCGAGAACAGGACCGGGTCGCCCTTGCGCTGCGGGATCTCGACCGGCGCGATCTCGGCGTCGAACACGCCGTTCCCGGCGGCCTTGGCGGCGAGCTGGTGCGAACGCGCGGAGAACGCGTCCTGCTCCTCGCGGGTGATGCCGTAGCGGCTGTTGTACTTCTCGGTCGAGACGCCCATGGCGACCTGGTCGAACGCGCAGAACAGGCCGTCGTGCGCCATGTGGTCGACCATCGTCACGTCGCCGTACTTGTAGCCGCTGCGGGTCTTCGGCAGCAGGTGCGGCGCCTGGGTCATCGACTCCTGGCCACCGGCCACGACGACGTCGAACTCACCGGCGCGGATCAGCTGGTCGGCCAGCGCGATCGCGTCGATGCCGGACAGGCAGACCTTGTTGATGGTCAGCGCGGGAACGCTCATGGGGATGCCGGCGGCCACCGCGGCCTGGCGGGCGGGGATCTGGCCCGCGCCTGCCGTGAGCACCTGGCCCATGATCACGTACTGCACCTGCTCGGGGGCGACGCCCGCGCGCTCCAGTGCCGCCTTGATCGCGACGCCACCCAGCTGGGCGCCCGAGAAGTCCTTGAGCGATCCCAGCAGTCGGCCCATCGGGGTGCGCGCCCCGGCGACGATCACGGAACCGGACACAACTGCCTCCATTGGAAGAGCGAACGGTCGTTAACTAGGCACCATACCGGCGGCTACCCGGCGGTAATCGTGTGAGACCCCGCACAGGAGCACCTGCACCGATCACGTGGATACCCTCGCCAACCATGAACGCAGAACTCGCTCGATTCGTGACCGCGATCGACCACGTGGGCATCGCCGTGCCCGATCTCGACGTAGCCATCGCGTTCTACCGCGACAACTTCGGCCTCGAGGTGGCCCACGAGGAGGTCAACGAGGAGCAGGGCGTGCGCGAGGCGATGCTGCACGCGCCCGGCGACCACGGCGGCACCGCGATCCAGCTGCTGGCGCCGCTGAACGAGGACTCCACGATCGCGAAGTTCATCGGCCGTTCGGGCCCCGGCCTGCAGCAGCTGGCCTACCGGGTGTCCGATGTGGACGTCGCGGCCGACGCGCTGCGGGCCAAGGGGCTGCGCCTGCTCTACGACGCGGCCAAGCGCGGCACGTCGAACAGCCGGGTCAACTTCGTGCACCCGAAGGACGCGGGCGGCGTGCTCATCGAGCTGGTCGAACCCGCCGCGACGGGGCACTGACACCGCGGTTTCCGGCCGAATCCCCCGCGCCGTCCGCCGTCCGGGTTGTTCCGAGTGGAATCCCTCACAAGCGGGATTCTGAATCGGTTACCCATGAGTAACCTCCGGCAACCTGCGACTATCCCTCACTCGGGAAGGAATGCCGCCGTGCAGAAGATCCTTGACGCGATCCTGGCCGACGAGCTGGACGCGATCGGTTCCTTGGACGTTCCGGAGAGTTATCGGGGCGTGACGGTGCACGCGGACGAGGCCGACATGTTCGCCGGCCTCGAGACGCGGGACAAGGACCCGCGCAAGTCGCTGCACGTGGACGAGGTCGCCACGCCGGAGCTCGGTCCCGGCGAGGCGCTGGTGGCCGTCATGGCCTCCGCGATCAACTACAACACCGTGTGGACCTCGATCTTCGAGCCGGTGTCCACGTTCGGCTTCCTGAGGAAGCTGGGCGGCCGCCACGACCTGCCGTACCACGTCGTGGGATCGGACCTGGCCGGCGTCGTCGTGCGCGTCGGGCCCGGTGTCACGGCGTGGAAGCCGGGCGACCGCGTCGTGGCGCACTGCCTCGACGTGCCGCTGGAGGCGCCGGACGGCCACAACGACACGATGCTCGACCCCCAGCAGCGGATCTGGGGCTTCGAGACGAACTTCGGCGGCCTCGCCGACCTCGCGCTGGTGAAGTCGAACCAGCTGATGCCGATGCCGAAGCACCTCACGTGGGAGGAGGCGGCGTCGCCGGGCCTGGTGAACTCCACCGCGTACCGGCAGCTGGTGTCGACCAACGGCGCGAACATGAAGCAGGGCGACACCGTCCTGATCTGGGGCGCGTCCGGCGGGCTCGGCTCGTACGCCACGCAGTTCGCGCTGAACGGCGGCGCGACGCCGATCTGCGTCGTCTCCTCCCCGGAGAAGGCGGAGATCGTCCGTTCGATGGGCGCCGAACTGATCATCGACCGCTCCGCCGAGGGCTACCGGTTCTGGAAGAACGAGCACGAGCAGGACCCGCGCGAGTGGAAGCGCTTCGGCGCGAAGATCCGCGAGCTGACCGGCGGCGAGGACCCGGACATCGTGTTCGAGCACCCCGGCCGTGAGACGTTCGGCGCGTCGGTGTTCGTCGCGCGCAAGGGCGGCAAGATCGTGACGTGCGCGTCGACCTCCGGGTACATGCACCAGTACGACAACCGCTACCTGTGGATGAACCTCAAGCACATCCTGTCGTCCCACTTCGCGAACTACCGCGAGGCGTGGGAGGCGAACCGCTTGATCGCCAAGGGAAAGATCCACCCGACGGTGTCCAAGGTGTACTCAATGGACGAAACGGGCCAGGCCGCGCACGACGTCCACCGCAACGCGCACCAGGGCAAGGTCGGCGTGCTGTGCCTTGCGCCGGAAGAGGGTTTGGGTGTGCTTGATCACGAACTGCGCGCGAAGCACCTCACAGCTATCAATCGATTCCGGGGTGTGTGACCTTCGGGGGTGACCCGAACGGGTAGCGTGAGGGGCATGGGCCTCGCCGACGACCGTGACCTCGTCCCACTGGGATCCGGCTTCGACATCGTCAAGCGCGGTTACGACCGCGCCCAGGTCGAGGATCACCTCGAACGCCTCGACTCGGACCTGCGGCTGCTGGCCGCGGACCGCGATGCAGCCGTGTCCCAGACGTCCGACCTGGCGCGCCAGCTGGAAGCCGCACGCTCGGAGATCACCGAGATGCGCAACCAGGTGGAGCGCCTGTCACTGCCGCCGACGACGCTGGAGGGGCTCTCCGAGCGCCTCCAGCGCATGCTGCGGCTGGCCCAGGACGAGGCCAACGAGATCAAGGCCCGTGCCGAGGCGGAGGGCGGGCACATCCGCGCCAAGGCGGAAGCCGACGCGGGTGTGCTGCGCCAGCGCTACGAGAAGCTGATCACCGAGCTCGACGAGCGCCGTGCCGCGATGGAGGCCGAGCACAAGGGCGTCCTCGACACCGCGCGCAACGAGGCGGAGAAGATCGTCTCCGAGGCGGAAGCCGCCGCCCGCAAGATCGCCGACGAGTCCGAGCAGCGCCGCGTGACCGTCGAGGAGGACTTCGAGATCGCGATGGCCGCCCGCCGCTCCGAGGCGATGGCCACCCTGGCCAACCAGGAGGCCACCTCCAAGGCCGAGGCGGACCGCCGCCTGCGCGAGGCGGCCGAGGAGGCCGCCCGGATCCGCGCCGCCGTCGCCGCCGAGCAGACCGCCTCGAAGGCCGAGGCCGAGCGCCGCGTCCGCGAGGCCACCGAAGAGGCCGGCCGCCGCCGCCACGACGCCATCGCCGAGGCCACCGCCCGCATCCAGGAGGCCACCGACGAGGCGAACCGCCGCGTCCGCGAGGCCACCGAGGAAGCCAACCGCCGCACCACGGCCGCCACCCAGCGCGTCGAACAGCTCCGCAACCTCCGCAACCGCCTCTCGCACCAGCTCCACAACGTGCGGACGGCGCTGCAGGACGTCGTGCCGCTGCTCGACCCCGTGGAGGAGGAGAAGGCGCCCACGCCTCCGGCTCCCGCTCAGGGCGGCGCACCGGCTCAGGGCGGCGCACCTGCCCCGGCTCAGGCTGCTCAGGCTCCGGCTGCTCAGGCTCCGGCTGCTGCGCCGGCCAAGGCCGCACCGCAGGTCCAAGCGCAGAAGGCCGCTCCGGCACAGCCCGCGGCTCCGCAGGCTCCCGTCCAGCAGGCCGCTGCTTCGGGCAAGCCCGCCCAGGCCGCTCCGGCGAAGGCGCAGGCCGCACCTCCCGCGACGACCAAACCCGTCTCGGCGCCGCAGTCCGCTCAGCCCACGCCCGCCAAGTCCCAGGTCGACGGCCCCACGGCCAAGCTCGCCCGCCCGCAGACGGCCAAGAAGTCCTGACCGCCGCGGCGTTCTGACGGCGCAAAGCCGAGCTCAAGCAGGGGTTCCGCTCAGGGGCCCCTGTTTTGCGCACGCCGCCGGTGTGCACGCTTCGCACCAATACGATTCGCGTGGACACACACCATCTTGGGGGAACAGGATGTTCGTGAAAGCGCTGGGCACAGCCGGTGCCGAGCTGAGGCCGCTGGAGCCCTGGCAGGCCGAGGAGTTCTTCGCGCACATGGAGCGCGGACGCGAGTTCATCGGGCAGCACATCGGGTTCGCTGACGCGGCCGGGGACCTGGAGAGCGCGCGCCGGCTCCTGCAGGGCTACGCGGACAAGGCGGCGTCCGACACCGGGCGGATCTTCGGGATCTGGCTCGAGGACGAGCTCGTCGGCGGCGTGTTGTTCCGCGTCATGGACATCCCGCAGGGACGTGCGGAGGTCGGGTGCTGGCTGGAGCCGGCCGCGACCGGCCGGGGGCTGGTCACGCAGGCGTCGAAGGTGCTGATCGACTGGGCGATTCGCGAGCGCGGCGTGCATCGGGTTGAGTGGCTCGTGTCGTCGGCGAACGCGCCCAGCATCGCTGTCGCGCGGCGGCTCGGGATGACCAGGGACGGGGTGCTGCGCTCGTACTTCCTGCACCGCGGGGTCCGGCAGGACCTCGAGGTGTGGTCGGTGCTGGCGCCGGAGTGGGAGAGCTGATGGACGATCTGGTGCTGCTGCACGCCTTTCCGCTCGACGCGCGGATGTGGGACGTGCCGGGCGCGCTCACGCCGTCCCTGCGCGGGCAGGGCGAGCCGGACCTCGACTCGGTCGCCGTCCAGGTCCTGGGCGTGCTCGACGAGCGCAACCTCGACCGCGTCGTGCTCGGCGGGTGCTCGATGGGCGGCTACGTGGCGATGGCGCTGGTCAGGCGCGCACCGGAACGCGTCAAGGGCCTCATTTTCGTCGACACCAAGCACACCGCGGACGCACCCGAGGCCGTCGCGAACCGGCACGCGATGGCGGACCGGGTCGAACGCGAGGGCGTCGGCGAGTGGCTCGCCGACGCGGTGCTGCCGAACCTGCTGGGCCCCGGCGCCTCGGACACCGCGCGGGCGCGGACCCGCACCATGATCCTGGAGCAGCGGGCCGAAGACGTGGCGTGGTGGCAGCGCGCCATGGCCAAGCGCCCCGACTCGACGGACGTGCTGGAGTCGCTGGACGTCCCGTCGCTCGTGCTCGTGGGCGAGCACGACAAGCTCACACCGCCCGACGTGGCCGCGAAGCTCGCGATCAACCTCAAGCACTCCACCAGCGAACGCATCGAGAACGCGGGGCACCTGCCGCCCGTCGAGCAGCCGGAGGAGTTCCGCACCCGGCTGGAGCGGTGGCGCAAGCAGGTCGGTCTCTAGGTCACCAGCGGCGCGCGGTCGGCCCACGCCGGCCGCGCGAGTCCCAGCAGCCCTGGTGCCAGTGCCGGCGCTCCTCCACCGAGCCCGCGTCCTCGGCGCGCCACGCCACGACGTGCGGCACCCCGGGGCGGATCTCGTGGTCGCAGCCGGGACAGCGGTAGGTCTTCTGCGCCTGCGAGCCCGAGATGGCGCGGACCAGCCAGTCGCCGTCCGGACCCGACTCGGCACGCGCCCAGCCGACGCCACCGCCGAGTGGTCGGTGGTTTCCCGGTTTGGGGCTGTTGCGACGTGGCACGGCCACACGGTAACCGCTCGTAGAATCGGGGCGTGCCGACCTACGAGTTCCGTTGCCGAACCTGCGACGACACCTTCGAGCTGCAGCGCCCGATGAGCGAGTCGTCCTCGCCGGCGAGCTGCCCCGACGGGCACGCCGACACCGTGAAGCTGCTGTCGATGGCGGGCATCGGCGGCACCCTGCAAGCCCCCGCGGGCGGTGGCGGCGGGTGCTGCGGTGGCGGCTGCTGCGGCTAGGCCGTCTCGCGGTCGATCATCACTTCGGCGATCTTGCGGCCCTGGTCGCAGACGCTGCCGAACTTGCCGGACGAGTCGATGACGATGATGCCGAGCCCGCCGCCCTCATAGGGAACGACGAGCACGCACGACGGTTCGACGTCCTCCTCGCCGGAGCGGTCGAGGTACGTGACCTTGTGGTCCTTCACGTCCCACTCGCCGGTGGTGCGCTCGATCGTGATCTGCTTGCCCTCGCGGTACCGCAGGGAGACGCCCACCTCGACGTTGTCGATCTTCGTTGTCCACCGGCACGACTGGTCGAACGTCGAGTCGTAGTTGATCTGCGTCGGCGGCGTCTCGGCCTTCGTGCCGGGGTAGGGCAGGTCCGTCCACTTCAGCCTCGCGCAGATCGGCGAGACCTCACCGTCGATCGGCGCCGTCTCCGGGTCCTCGGGATCGGCGGACGCGCTGGGGTCGGCCGAGCTCTCCTGGTCGAACGGCGACGTGGCGTCGAGCGGCGCCTGCGCGACCGGACTGCCCTCGACGGACGTCCGGGCACAGCCGGACGCGAGCACGAGGACAGCCAACAGGAGCACCAGTCGCCGCATGCCCCCACCATGCCAGACGCGACATGGTGCCCCTGTTAGCGGATCACGAGTAGTCCCGGAACCCCTTGCCCGTCTTGCGGCCGAGGCGACCGGCCGTGACCAGGTGTTCCAGCAGCGGCGCCGGCGCGAAGCCGGGCTCGCGGAACTCGTTGTAGAGCGTGCGCTGGATCGCCAGCGACACGTCCAGCCCCACGACGTCCAGCAGTGCGAACGGTCCCATCGGCAGGCCGCAGCCGACCTTCATCGCGTTGTCGATGTCGTCGGCCTCGGCGTAGTGGGCCTCCAGCATCTTCACCGCGTCGTTGAGGTACGGGAAGAGCAGCGCGTTCACGATGAACCCCGCCACGTCGCCGCAGTGCACCGGGTGCTTGCCGAGGTCGAGGCAGATCTTGCGAGCCGTCGCGACCACGTCGGCGGCCGTGGAGATCGTCTCGACGACCTCCACTAGTTTCATGACCTGCGCGGGGTTGAAGAAGTGCAGGCCCACGACGTCCGCGGGCCTCGACGTGGCCGCCGCGACCTCGATGACGGGCAGCGAGGACGTCGTCGTCGCGAGCACCGCGCCGGGCTTGCACACCTCGTCGAGCGCCGCGAAGACCTCCTTCTTGATCCCGATCTCCTCGGCCACGGCCTCGACGACCAGGTCGCAGTCGGCCAGCTCCACGAACTCCACCGCGGGCGAGATGCGCGCGAGCGTCGCGTCGCGGTCCTCCTCGGACAGCTTGCCCCTGCTGACCGCGCGCTCCAGCGACTTGCGCACCGCGCCGATCGCCTTCTCGGCCTTGTCCAGGCTCCGGGCGCGCAGCACGACGTCGTACCCGCGCTTGGCGAACACCTCCGCGATGCCCGTCGCCATCGTGCCCGTGCCGATCACACCGACCCGCTGCACCTCGCGGGTCTGCGCAGCGCTGTCCACCTGGGACGGCGTGTGCACGTCGTCGACGACGACCGGCGAATCCGGCCCGTCGTAGGTGTAGAAGCCGCGCCCGGACTTCCTGCCCAGCAGACCGGCCGTGATCATCTGCTTGAGCAGCGGCGCTGGCGAGTGCAAGCGGTTGCGCGACTGGTGGTACATCGTGTCGAGGATTTCGTACGCGGTGTCGAGACCGATGAGGTCCAACAGCGCCAACGGACCCATCGGATACCCGCAGCCGTACCGCATGGCCGCGTCGAGGTCCTCGCGCGTCGCGTACTTCGACTCGAGCATCTTGACCGCGTGGTTGAGGTACGGGAACAGCAGGGCGTTCGCGATGAACCCGGCCCTGTCCCCGATCACGACCGGCGACTTGCCCAGCCGCTCGGTGAACGCCACGACGTCCGTGATCACGTCGGGTTCGGTGACGACCGTGCGCACGACCTCGACCAGCTTCAACACCTGTGTGGGGTTGAAGAAGTGCAGGCCGACGACCTTGCCGGGCCGCCGGGTGTGCACACCGATCTCGGTGATCGACAACGACGACGTGTTCGACGCGATGATCGCCTCGGGCGCCAGGATCCCGTCGAGTTCCTGGAAGATCCGCGCCTTGAGCTCGATGTTCTCCGGCACCGCCTCGACCACCAGGTCGCAGTCCGCGAGGCTCGCGAGGTCGAGACTCGTCGTGACCCGCCCGTGCAACGCGGCCTTCTCGTCGCCGGTGAGCTTCTCGCGCCGGACGGCCCGCTCCGTCGAGTGCTCCAGGTGCCCGAGCCCGCGCTCGACACCCGCCGCGTCGACGTCGACGACCTTCACCGCGATGCCGGTGCGCGCGAGTACCTCCACGATGCCCGCGCCCATGGTTCCGAAACCGACGACTCCGACGGTGTTGATTTCGCGCGCCACTGCAGACCTCCCTGCGGGTAAAGCGTGAGCTACCAAGGAGTAACTTGCGGGCGACTATGCCACTCCTCCCGCCGGACGAGGCCGTGAGCTTCGCCATCGGGATCGAAACAGTGATCGGTCCAGGGTGAGGGTCGAGCGGAGCGTTTTGCCTGCTGAACCCGTGTGGGGGAACGGAAGGCTGCGCCATGTGAGGGGACGGCCCGATGGTTCGGAGGGGAGGCCGTGCGCGACAGGATCGCGTGAACGAGGGCTGGTGGCGCGAGCCCCTCAGCACCTGGTTACGCGGCACGACTCGACGGTATGAAGCCATGCTGCGCCCGACCTCGCTCCGGCCGCCGCGTTCCTCGCAGCCTTACCCGCACAGCTCTTAAGCCGCAGAGCTTCCGCGCCCACAGCTTCCGAGCCGCACGGCACCCAACCAGACAGCGCCCAACCGGACAGCGCCCAACCACGCGGAGCAGGCCGCCCCACACCATCCCGTTGTGCGGCGCTAGTCGTCGAACCCCCTCTCCGCCAACTCCTGGATGCGCCGCACCGCCTCGCCCGCGTCCTTGCCCGTGGCGACCACCGTGATCGACTTGCCGCCCGGCGCGCTCAGGCCCATCAGCGCCAGCACGCTCGCGGCGTTCGCCTCCTCGGCGCCGTAGCGGACGACCACGTCGGCGTCGAGCTCGGCGACGGTGCGCGCCAGCAGTGCGGCTGGACGCGCGTGCAGGCCGACCTCGTTGGTGAGCAGGACTTCCGCCGTCACCGCGTCCGGCACCAGGTGCAGGTCGGGGCGGGCCGGGGCGGCTGCCGGGACGTCGCCGGACGCTCGTTCGGCGGCGGCCGCGACGTCCGCCAGCGCCGCGCCTCCCTGGGCTGCCACCGAGGCGGACACCGCGCCCTCGACCAGGGGTGCGTCCACCACGGTGTAGCGGGACGGGTCGTCCGCCGACTCGACCGCCATCTCCGCGGTCATCTTGGCGCTGCCGAGGTCGTAGAGGACCACGACGCCGGCGCCGGAGTCGGCGTCGGCCAGCGCTTCGACGACCGCGCCGTAGTCGGTGCCCAGGCCGCCCTCCTCCGTGCCGCCCACGGGCAGCACGGCCACGTCGGGGGCCATCTGCGCGGCCAGTTCGGCCACGCCGTTCGCGAGCATGTCGCTGTGCGACACGACCACCAGGCCCACGCGGCCGGTGCCGGAGGCCGCGGTCATGCCCGGGCCGCCGCGTCGGCGAAGGCACGCAGCAGCAGCGCCGTCGAGCGGGCTCCCGGGTCGAGGTGGCCCGCGCTGCGCTCGCCGAGGTACGAGGCCCGGCCCTTGCGCGCCACCATCGGCACCGTCGAGGCGGCGCCTTCCTCGGCGGCGTCGGCGGCCGCGGACAACGCCGCGGCCACCGAGCCGTTCACGCCCTCGGCCGCCGCCACGGCCGGTGTCAGGGCGTCGACCATCGTCTTGTCGCCCACCGCGGCCTTGCCGCGGGCCACCACGCCGTCCAGGGCCCCTTGCAGGGCTCGCGCGACGGCGGCGGGGTCCAGTTCGGCGGCGTCGCCGACCGCGGCCGAGGCGCGCAGGAAGGCGGTGCCGTACAGCGGACCCGCCGCGCCGCCGACCGTCGAGATCAGCGTGGTGGCCACCAGCTTCAGCACCTTGCCGGGCGTGTCGGGCGGCTCGGCGTCCAAACGGGACAGCAACGCGGTGAAGCCGCGCTTCATGTTCTCGCCGTGGTCGGCGTCGCCGATCGCCTGGTCGAGGCGCACCAGTTCGTCGCGGTGCTCCTGAACGACGGCCGCGGCGGCTCGCAGTGCCGCCACGACGTCCGCTGCCGTGCACCCCACCTCAGACTCCCCACCGCAGCGCGGGCGTGTGGACGGGCGCGTCCCACAGCGAGACCATCTCGTCGTCCAGCTTCAACAGCGTGATGCTCATGCCCTGCATCTCCAGGCTCGTGATGTACGGGCCGACCAGTCTGCGTTCCACCGTGATCCCCCGATCCGCCAGCAACTGCTCCGCGATGCCGTGCGCCAAGTACAGCTCGATCAACGGAGTCCCGCCCATCGAGTTCGTGAACAGCAACACCCGGTCGCCCGAGGAGAACGGCAGGTCCTCGAGGATCGGCTCCAGCAACGCCGACACCATGTCGGACGCCGTCCCGGCCGCGACCTTCCGACGGCCCGGCTCGCCGTGGATGCCGATGCCGACCTCCATCTCGTCGTCCGCCAGCTCGAACGACGGCGAGCCCACGTGCGGCACCGTGCACGAGGTCAGCGCCAGACCCATCGAGCGCACCGACGCGATGACCCGCAACGCCAACGCCTCGCAGGCAGCCAGATCGTCACCGCGCTCCGCCGCCGCGCCCACGATCTTCTCCAGCAGCACCGTGCCGCCGACGCCACGGCGCCCGGCCGTGTAGAGCGAGTCCTTCACCGCCACGTCGTCGTCGATCACGACCGACCTGACCTCGGACTCCGCCAGCTCACCGGCGGTCTCGAAGTTCAGCACGTCGCCGGTGTAGTTCTTCACGACCAGCAACGCCCCGGCGCCGCCGTCGGTCTTCGAGACCGCGTCCAGCACCTGGTCCGGCGTCGGCGAGGTGAACACGGCACCGGGACAGGCGGCGTCGAGCATGCCGCGCCCGACGAACCCGCCGTGCAACGGCTCGTGGCCCGCCCCTCCCCCGGAGATGATCGCGACCTTGCCCGGAACCGGGGCATCCGCGCGCACGACGACCGCCGGGTCGTGGTGCACGGTCAGCAGATCGGAATGGGCGGCCTGCATCCCCCGCAGCGAGTCCTGCACCACGGTTTCCGGATCATTGATGATCTTCTTCATCGAACAGACCTCCCGATCGGCGGTGACCGTGTTCCTTCTTACTCCTGGGGTCTGACACTCGGAACGGGCAAAGGACCCGGCTACCGTGAGCCCGCCCCAACAACCGCAGGTCGAACTCACGTTCCGTAGTGGAGGAACACCGTCGTGCCGAAGAGAGCAGCGCTGCTCGCAGCAGTCGCCCTGACCCTGACCGCCTGCACCAGCACGCCGGAGAAGCCCACCGTCGCCCAGGGCGGCGAGGACTTCGGCAAGGCCACCCAGCTGAGCAACGGTTTCGGCACGACGCAGAAGCCCGGCGAGTTCCCCCGCACGGTCAAGCACGCGATGGGTGAGACCAAGCTCGAGAAGAAACCCGAACGGGTGATCGTGCTCGACACGGGCGAGCTCGACAACGTCGTGGCGCTCGGCATCAAGCCGGTCGGCATCGCCTACACCGACGGCTCCCCCACCATGCCGTCCTACATCGGCGAGAAGGGCGGCACGCCCGAGAACGTCGGCACCACGAACAACCTCAACCTCGAGGCGATCACCAAGCTGAACCCGGACCTGATCCTGGGCTCGCAGCTGCGCGCGGAGGCCCTCTACCCGAAGCTCTCGGCAATCGCCCCGACCGTCTTCTCGGTGCGGCCCGGCTACGTGTGGAAGGAGAACTTCCTGCTCAACGCCGCCGCGCTCGACCGCCAGGCCGACGCCGCGAAGATGCTCGAGGACTACACGAACAAGGCCGTCGAGACCGGCGCCGCCATCGAGAAGAAGCTCGGCGTGCGCCCGACCGTGACGGCGCTGCGCTTCATGCCGGGCCGCATCCGCCTGTACGCCAAGAAGTCCTTCATCGGCACGATCCTGGTCGACGCCAAGATCCCGCAGCCGTCACCGTCCCAGGTGGACGACCTGGCCGCCGAGGTGAGCGCCGAGGAGATCGGCAAGGCCGACGCCGACTTCGTCGTCTACTCCACCTACGGCGACCCGGCCAAGACCGCGCAGGCCTCGGTGCTCGGCGGCCCGCTGTGGAGCGGTCTCAACGCCGTCAAGGGCGGCAAGGCCAAGCCGGTGCAGGACGAGACCTACTTCCTCGGCCTCGGCGTGCTCGCCGCGAACGTCGTCCTCGACGACCTCAAGAAGCAGCTGGGCGCCTGACACCCGCCCGCGCGGGTGCTCTTCAGCGACCGAAGAGCATCCGCGCGAGGCGCAGCATCTGCTTGCCCGCCATGGACGACCTGTCGAACGTCGCCATGTCGATCAGCGACGCGAACTTCTGCTTCGTCACGGCCTTGGCGTAGGCGAACTCGCGCAGCCCGTCCTCGCCGTGGATGCGCCCGAAGCCGGAGTCGCCGACGCCACCGAACGGCAGCCCCGGGATGGCCGCGTAGGTCAGCACCGAGTTGACCGACACCATGCCGACCCGCAGCTCCGCCGCCAGCTCCTCGCCGCGCGACTTCGAGAAGACGGCCGCGCCCAGCCCGTACTTCGACCGGTTCGCGAGCCGCACGCCCTCCAGCGCGTTCGGCACCCGGTTGACCACCACGGTCGGTCCGAAGGTCTCCTCCGTGATCGCCAGCGAGTCCTCCGGCACGTCCGTGAGCACCACCGGCTCGACGTACGGCGGCCTGATCGAGTCCGGCCCGCCCACGAGCGCCTTGCCGCCGCGGTCCAGCGCGTCCCGCACGTGCTCGCGGATGACCTCCACCTGCGCCGGCATGGTGATCGGCCCGAGGTTCGCATTCGGCTCGCCGCCCGGCTTGAGCTTCTTCGCCCGCTTCACCAGGATCTCGGTGAACTCGTCCGCGACCTGCTCGGCCACGTAGATCCGTTCCACACCCGCGCACGTCTGGCCGGCGTTGGACACCGCTCCCCAGATCGCGGCCTCGGCGGCGGCGTTCAGGTCGGCGTCGGAGTCGACGATCAGCGCGTCCTTGCCGCCGCACTCGACCAGCACCGGCGTCAGCGACCGGGCGGCCGCGGCCATGACCTTCTTGCCGGTCCGCGTGGAACCCGTGAAGGCGATCTTGTCGACACCGGACGCGCACAGCGCCGCACCGGTCTCGCCGAAGCCCGTGACCACCTGGAACACGGGGTGCTCCGGTACCGCCTCGGTGAAGGTCGAGGCGAGGAACGTGCCGACGCCCGGCGTGAACTCCGAGGGCTTGAACACCACGGCGTTGCCGGCGGCCAGCGCGTACGAGATCGACCCCATCGGCGTGTGCGCCGGGTAGTTCCACGGCCCGATGACGCCGATGACGCCCAACGGCCGGTACTCCAGCGTCGCGCTGTGGTTGAACATCAGCATGCCCGACGAGACCCGGCGCTTGCCCAGCACGCGACCGGCGTGCCGCGCGGCCCAGTGCAGGTGGTCCATGACCAGCGCGACCTCGACGCGGGAGTCGTCGGCGGGCTTGCCGGTCTCCGAGCTGATCAGCGCGATGAACTCGTCCGAGCGCTGCGACAGGATCTTGCGCCACGCGTCGAGCTTGGCCTTGCGCCCCTCGAAGCCGAGGCCCGCCCACCACGCCGCGGCGTCGCGCGCCGACGTCACCGCGTCCTCGACCTCGGCGGCCGTGTGGATCGGGTGGTGCGCGACGACCTCGCCCGTGCGCGGGTCCAGTGATGCGAACCGCCGCTGCTCGCCATCGGCCGACAGCGCGCTGTCCGAAGCGGTCTGCGTCATGGGGCCCTCCCGGTACTCGCCAGTAACCTCGACCCTAACGGGTACTGGGACAACTTTCAGCCCCCGCGTCGCGTCGCCGGTCTCCCGACCGGGCCGCGGTCACGAGGGCAGGCTGGGGATGACGCCCTTGGCGAAGGCCTGCACCGCCTGGCAGCGGTCCAGCGTCTTGTCCTTGGTCGCGCCGACGCTGAGCTCCACGATCTCACCCGCGTCGCTCGAGTCCTTGGTGCGGACCACCACGAGCTCGCAGGTAGGGAACGGGCCGTCCTTGAGCACCTGGTAGCCCTTCGGCCCGCCCAGGTCGACCTCGGCGGACTGGGTGTCGAACTTGCCGTCCCTGGGGATGCGCGCCGTCTTGAACTCGATCTGCATCTGCGCGCTCTGACCGGACCACGAGCACTGGTGCAGGCCGAACGCGAGCATGCGCGGCGACGCACCGACCACGGGCGCCAGCGTCGCCTTGTCCACCACCGCGCACGGGTCGACCTCGACCGGGGACCCCTTGGGCGGGCTGTACTTCTGCGGGTTGCCCCTGAGCTTGCGCACCACGCCCTCGAGCAGCTTGCGCGCCGGCTCGCACGGCTCCGCGCCCTCGCTGCCGACGCCGACCTGGACGCGCACGGCCTGCGGCGGGTTCTCCTGCGTCACCGCCGTGATCGCGCACGTCGACGTCAGCTTCTGCTCGCTGCTCTTGAGCCCCGCGATCGTGTTCCTGGCGTTCTTCAGCTCGGTGGACGTCAGGGTGTAGCCGATGTCCACCGTGACGTTGAGCGTCTTGCCGCCCTTGTCCTTCATGTAGTTCGAGCAGCGCGTGTAGCTGCTGCTCGTGTACCTCGACGGCGTGCCGACGGTCTGCAGCAGGTCCTTCTCGATCAACGCGCACGGGTTGACCAGCCGCAGCCGCTCCGCGGCGAACGCGGGGTCGACCGGCCTGTTCACCGGCGCGGACGACCTGGTCGACGGTTCGGCCGACGTCGTCGTGTCGGCGCCCGCCTGCACGGTGCGGCGCGGCGAGTTGGTCTTGGCAAGACCCGGACCGGTCGTACAACCGGCCATCAGCAGCGCGGCGGCGGCGACCACGGCGGCGGCACGAAAACGAGGCACGACGTGCACGGTAGCGACCTTCGCGGACGTTCGTGGCCGGTACCCCGAGTTGCTCCGTGGCACATGTCACGCAGCGCTACGGGAACGATTCAGAAGATCGACGCGCTGTACCGGGTGAAGACCCCGAGAAGAGGAGAGACGTGCGCAACCGAATTCGCCGCGCAATCAACTGGCTCGACGCGTGGACGATCGAGGCCTTCAACCCCGTCCACCCAGGTCGTCCGCGGTCATAGCTCCTCGAGCGGCTGCTTGTCCGTGTCCACGAACTGAGGCCGCAGCACCGCCCACGCGGCGAACAGCGCCGCCAGCACCGCCATGGCGATGCCGGCCCACAGGTTGATGTTGACCCCTTCAGCCTTCTTCAGGTCCTCGTCCGTCGTGAAACCGAGACCGACGACGACCAGTACAACGCCGTACAGGCCGAAGAGGAAAGCGATGATGATTCGCAGGTCGAACAACCTCATGGCGGCCTCCCTCAGCCGAAGACGAAGTAGAGAACGGCGGTCAGGGCCAGCACACCGCCACCGAGCAGGGCGGGCGAGCGGTACCAGCCCGCGTCCTCACCCGTGGTGGAGTGCGCCCTGTCCTCCTTGGGCGTGAGGCTGTAGACCAGCCCGACGAGCTCGCTGTCCGGCTTCGGCCGCGTGACCGTCGTGACCGCGACGCTCACGACGATGTCGACCACGAACGCCAGACCCGCGCCGAGGAAGCTGGCGCCCTGGCCGGGCAGTTCCAGCAGCTCGATGCCGAACGACGGCTCCGAGATCACGTAGATGAAGATCGCGGTGAACGTGCCCGCGAGCAGACCGACCCAACCGGCGGTCGGCGTCATCCGCTTCCAGAACATGCCGAGGATGAACGTCGCGAACAGCGGCGCGTTGAAGAACGAGAACAGCGCCTGGATGTAGTCCATGATGTTGGACCCGCCGAGCGCCGCCGCGATGAACGCCGTGCCGATCGCGAGGACGCACGCACCGACCGTCGCCAGGCGCCCGACGCGCAGGTAGTACTCGTCCGGACGGTCCTTCTTCACGTAGTCCTGCCACAGGTCGTACGTGAAGACGGTGTTGAACGAGCTGACGTTCGCCGCCACACCGGCCATGAAGCTCGCCAGCAGACCGGTGATCGCGATGCCGAGGATGCCGTTCGGCAGAAGGTCGCGCATCAGCAGGGGCAGCACGTCGTTGTAGGCCACGTCGCCACTCGTGTCGCCGGCTTTGAGCTGGGCCATCTCCGGCACGATCAACGCGGCGATGATGCCGGGGATGATGATGATCGCCGGGATCAGGGCCTTCGGGTACGCGCCGATGATCGGCGTGCGCTTGGCCGCGGACATGGACTTGGCGCTCATCGCGCGCTGCACCTCGGCGAAGTTCGTCGTCCAGTACCCGAACGACAGCACGAAGCCCAGACCGAACACCAACCCGACCACACTCCACACCGGGCTGTTGATGCCGGTGAGTTCCGTCGCGGGCCAGGCGGACAGCTGCTCCTGGTCGGTGACCTTCTCGACGATCCCCTGCCAGCCACCGACCTTGATCAGGCCGAGGATCGTCAACGGCGCCAGCGCGGCCACGATGACGAAGAACTGCAGCACCTCGTTGTAGATCGCGGCGGACAGGCCACCGAGCGTCGTGTAGGCGAGGACCACCAGCGCCGCGACGCAGATCGACACCGGCAGCGGCCACCCGAGCAGCGCGTCGATGATCACCGCGAGCGCGAACAGGTTGATGCCCGCGATCAGGATCTGCGCGACGGCGAAGCTGATCGCGTTGACGAGGTGGGCCGGCTTGCCGAAGCGGCGGCGCATGAACTCGGGAACACTGCGCACTTTCGAGCCGTAGTAGAACGGCATCATCACCAGACCGAGGAACACCATCGCGGGGATGGCGCCGATCCAGTAGTAGTGCACGGTCGCCATGCCGTACTGCGCGCCGTTGGCCGTCATGCCCATCAGCTCGAGCGCGCCGAGGTTCGCGGAGATGAACGCGAGACCCGTCACCCACGCCGGCAGCGACCGCCCGGACAGCAGGAAGTCGAGGCTGGAGGAGACGGATCGCCGTGCCATCACGCCGATGCCCAGCACCACGACGAAGTAGATGACGAGCAACGCGTAGTCGATCGGTCCCGCGTCCAGCCGCAGGTCCGCCTCGGCCAAGATCGTCACCGTCCACCTCCCAAGACTTCGCACAAAGTCGAACAGCATCGACCAGGAGAGGACAGTACTCCAGGTGAGCGCAGTCCTACCCCGTGTGAATGATCACCAAACCACGGCGTTCGAAGAGTCGCTCGCTGAAGCGCGCAAGCAGCGAATTCGGTCGCACGAGGCTGCCCTCGAAGCCGAGACTCGGGGAGTGGACGAGATCGACGTGGACGCGGAGGGGCGCGACGCCGCGGCGCTCGCCCTGCTCGAGTCGCTGCCCGACGAGGTGCTCGCGGAACTCATGGACCTGCTCGTGGAGGGCAGACCGGTGCGGGCGGCGAAGCTCGCCCATGACGCGTCAGGCCCGGACCACCCGCTCTCAGCGGCGATCTGGGCCATCGGCATGTTCGAGAACTGATCAGAACAGCCGGAACTCGTCCGGCTCGATCCCGCGCAACGCGTCGTAGTCCAGCACCACGCACCGGATCCCGCGGTCCTCGGCCAGCGTCCGCGCCTGCGGCTTGATCTGCTGCGCCGCGAACACACCGGACACCGGCGCGAGCAGCGGGTCGCGGTTCAGCAGCTCCAGGTACCGGGTCAGCTGCTCGACGCCGTCGATCTCGCCGCGGCGCTTGATCTCCACGGCGACCGAGGCGCCGCCGGAGTCGCGGCACATCAGGTCGACCGGGCCGATCGGGGTCGGGAACTCGCGGCGCACCAGGGTCCAGCCGTCGCCCAGGGTGGTGACGTGCTCGGCGAGGAGCTTCTGCAGGTCGGCTTCGACGCCGTCCTTCTGCAGGCCGGGCTCCGGGCCGAGCTCGTGCTTGGAGTCGTGCAGGACCTCTTCGAGGGTGATGATCAGCTTCTCCCCCGCCTTGTTCTGCACCGTCCAGATGTCCGGGTCCTCGATCAGCCAGCAGGGCGGGCTCATCCAGTTCAACGGCTTGTACGCGCGGTCGTCGGAGTGGATCGACACCGAACCGTCGGCTTTGATGAGCAGCAAGCGCTGGGCCATCGGCAGATGGGCGGTGAGTCGGCCTACGTAGTCGACCTTGCAGCGAGCGATGACGAGACGCACCGCGACAGGCTACGGGGTGTGTCCAGAAACGAGTCGTTAGGTACGGTCCGTGCCGTGGAAAGCCTCGGCACCCGTCAGGTGTACGCAAATCCGTGGATGACCGTTCGCGAGGACGAGATCCGGCGCGCGGACGGTTCGAACGGCATCTACGGCGTGGTCGACAAGCCCGACTTCGCGCTGGTCATCCCGCTCGACGGGGAACGCGTGCGGCTCGTCGAGCAGTTCCGCTACCCGCTCGGCCTGCGCCGCTGGGAGTTCCCGCAGGGCACCGCGCCCGACCGGGAGGACTCCGACCCGCTGGAGCTCGCGCGCCGCGAGCTGCGGGAGGAGACCGGATTGCGCGCCGGGCGGCTGGTCGAGCTGGGACTGCTCGACGTCGCACCGGGCATGTCGTCGCAGCGCGGCCGCGTGTTCCTCGCCACGGAGCTCACCGAGGGGTTCCACGAGCGCGAGCACGAGGAGCAGGACATGCGCTCGCGGTGGTTCCCGCGTGCCGAGTTCGAGGCGATGATCGCCCAGCGCGAGATCACGGACGCGCAGTCGATCGCCGCCTACACCCTCCTGCTGCTGCACGAGAACGCCCAGCCCTAGGGCCTGCAGCCCTGGAACGCCGACCGGTAGCTCTGCGGTGAGGTGCCGGCGATCCGCTTGAACCTGTCGCGGAACGCCGTGGCCGAGCCGAACCCGACCCTGCTCGCGATCAGCTCCACGGACTCCTTCGTCGTCTCCAGCAGGTGCTGCGCCTGCCGCACGCGGGCCCGGTGCAGCCACTGCAACGGCGTCGTCCCGGTCTGCTCGCGGAAGCGCCGGTTCAACGTCCGCGTGCTCATCCCGGCCTGCCGCGCGAGCTCGTCCAGCGTCAGCTCGCGCGCGGCGTTGGCCTCCATCCACTTCAGCAGCGGCTCGAGCTCGGCTCCCTGGGGCGCCACGGGCGGGGTCGCGATGAACTGCGCCTGCCCGCCTTCCCTCTCCAGGGGCATGACGGCGAACCGCGCCGCGTCGGCCGCCACCGCCGACCCGTGGTCGCGCCGGATCATGTGCAGGCACAGGTCGAGGCCCGCCGCGGCACCGGCGGAGGTCAGGAACTGGCCGTTGTCGACGTAGAGCACGTCCGGGTCGACCTCCAGCGCCGGGTAGCGCGCGGCCAGCTCCTCGGCGCCCAGCCAGTGCGTGGTGACGCGAAGCCCGTCGAGCAGCCCGGTTTCCGCGAACACGAACGCGCCCGTGCAGATCGACGCGATCCGGGCACCTCGTGCCGCCGCCTTCCGCAACGCCTCGACCACCGGCCCGGGCACGGCCATGTCGGGGTCGTGGCCCGGCAGCACGATGGTGTCCACTTCGGACAGGATCTCCAGGCCGTGCGGGACCTTGATCTCGAAACAGCCCGCGTCGACCATCCTCTTCGGACCGCAGACGCGCACCCGGTACTGCCCGACCCAGTTGAACGCGTCGACCGGCGTCGCGAAGTCGAACGGGACCACGCTGTCCATCGCCACCACTGCCACCTCGTGCACGTCCTCCACCCTAGCTGGCGAGAATCCGTTGGAACATGGCATTCCAGCCAGTTCTGCCCCGGCACCCGCGCTCCTACCGTGTGATCACCGACGCAAGGAGTCAGACGAAGTGAAAGCTCAAGTGGTGTTGTTCGACGGCTTCGACCCGTTGGACGCGATCGGCCCGTACGAGACGCTGACCGCCGGCGGGATCCAGGCCGAGCTGGTCACGGCCGAGGGCCCGCGCGAGGTGCCGAGCGGCGTGGGGTTCTCCCTGCGGGCCACCGGGGGGCTCGACGCGGAAGAACCTGGGATCCTGCTGGTCCCCGGTGCTGCGGCGCGGACGGACGAGGAGGTCCTAGCGCTGCTGGCCGCGGCGGCGCCGGCTCTCGCCGCCCCGGTGCGGCAGGCGCTGGACCGGGACGGCGTCACGGTGGCGACGGTGTGCGGCGGCTCGCTGGTGCTGGCGATGGCCGGGCTGCTGGAGGGGCGCACCGCCACGACCAACCACCTCGGGCTGGAAGCCCTCGCGAGCTTCGGCGTGAACGCGGTTCCCGCTCGCGTCGTCGAGGACGGCGACCTGATCACGGCCGCCGGCGTGACGTCGGGTGTGGACCTCGGCCTGTACCTCCTCGAACGCGAAGTGGGAGCCAGGAAGGCCTTCGAGGTCGAGCAGCTGTTCGCGCACGAACGCCGCGGCACGGTGTGGAGGGCCGCGTGAGCAAGCTCTTCCTCTCGCTGCACGTCCTGGCCGCGATCATCGCCATCGGTCCGGTGACGGTCGCCGCCAGCATGTTCCCGAAGGCCGTGAGGACCGGCGGCAACCCCGAGCTGCTGCACCGGATCTGCCGCGTCTACGCCGTCCTCGGCATCTCCGTACCGGTCTTCGGGTTCGCGACGGCCGGCGTGATGGGCGTGACCGGTCACCCCTGGGTGGTCGTGTCGATCGCGCTCACCGCCGCCGCCGCGTTCGTGCTCGCGCTGAAGGTCCTGCCCGGCCAGGAGAAGGCGTTGAAGACCGACGACGTCAAGCACCTGGCGATGCACACGGGCGTGTTCAACCTGCTCTGGGCGGTCGTGACCGTGTTGATGATCCTCCGGCCGGGCTCGACGACCGGCGCCTAACGCGTCGCGACCGGCCGCACGACGATCTCGTTGACGTCGACCTCCGAGGGCTGCGAGATCGCGTACGCGATGGCGTCACCGATCGCCGACGCGGGCAGCGCGTTCTTGCGGTACTCGTCCATGAACGACGCCGCGTACTCCTCGGTGATGGTGCCCGCGAGCTCGGACTCCGTCACGCCGGGCGAGACCACCGTGACCCGCAGGTCGTCGCGTTCCTGGCGCAGTCCCTCGGACAACGCCCACACCGCGTACTTGGTCGCGCAGTAGACCGCGGCCGTCGGCGTGACCAGGTGCGCGCCGATCGAGGCGACGTTGACGACGTGGCCGTCGCCGCCGGTGAAAAGGGGCAGCACGGCGGCGATGCCGTTCAGCACGCCCTTGATGTTCACGTCCACCATGCGGTCCCACTCGTCCACCTTCAACGAGTCCATGAGGGACAACGGCATCACACCGGCGTTGTTCACGAGCACGTCCACGTGCCCGTACCGGTCGACGGCGGCGTCCACAAAGGACTGGAAGGACTCCCGCGACGTCACGTCGAGCGGTGCGTACCCGGCACCGATCTCCTCGGCCAGCGCCGCCAGGCGGTCCTCCCGCCGCGCCCCGAGGAACACCCGGTGTCCCGCCGCGGCCAGCACACGGGCCGTGGCCTCGCCGATACCGCTGGAAGCTCCACTGATCACCACAACTTTGCTCATGGCCACAACACTCGCCGCGCAACGCGAGGCCGACCAGGACACCTTCCCCCTAGGTGTGGCACACCCGGGCAGACGGCGCGGCCCGCGCATATCCTCGGGAACATGCTCGGGGAGTTCCTGAAAGCGCACCGCGCCCGCGTCGACCCCCAGGACGCGGGCCTGCCGAGTCACACCCAGCGCAAGGTCAAGGGTCTGCGGCGCGAGGAGGTCGCCGTGCTCGCCGGGGTGAGCGCCGACTACTACGCCCGCCTGGAGCAGGGCCGCGAGACCAACCCGTCGGCGCAGGTCCTCGACGCCCTCAGCCGCGCGCTGCGGCTCGACACCGACGCCCGCGCGCACCTGCACCGCCTCGCCGGGGTCGTCGCGGACGAGGGCCATTCGACCGACAAGGTCAGTCCCGAGCTGCGGCGCCTCATCAGCGGCCTGCACGACATGCCGGCGTTCGTGATGAGCTCCTACCTCGACCTGCTCGCCACGAACGCGCTCGCGGACGCCCTGTACGAGCCGTTCACACCCGCCGACAACCTGGCCAGGATGGCGTTCCTCGACCCCGCCGCCGCGAGCTTCTACCCGCGCTGGAACTGGGTCGCGCAGAGCACGGTCGGCAACCTGCGGCTGACGGCCGACCCGACCTCCCCTCGGCTGGGGCGGATGGTCGCGGAGCTCAGCGGCAACCCGGTGTTCAAGGAGCTCTGGGAGAACCACGAGGTGCGCGGGAAGACGCAGGACGCCAAGGAGTTCGCGCACCCGGCGGTCGGCCGGGTGAAGCTGACCTACCACTCGTTCGACGTGCGGGAGGCACCCGGTCAGTTCCTGGTGGTCTACCAGGCGGAACCGGGTCCGGACGCCGACGCGCTGAAGCTCCTCGCGACTAGTCGGGCCACACGGGAGAACGCTTCTCCAGGAACGACGCCCGCCCCTCTTTGGCTGACGGGGACTGCGAGGTCTCGGCCATGACGGACAACGCGATCTCGTAGCCGTCGATCTCGGGCCGGTCCAGCTGCGCGTAGATCGTGCGCTTGCCGATGGCCTTCGACGCCCGGCTCCCCCGCGTCGCACGCGCGAGCAGGTCGTCGGTGGCGGCGTCCAGCTCGTCCGCGGGCACCGCGCGGTTGACCAGGCCCCACTCCACCGCCGTGGCCGCGTCGATCACGTCACCGGTGAGCGCCAGCTCCATCAGCCGCTTGCGCCCGATCGAGCGGGCCACCGGCACCGCGGGCGTGTGGCAGAACCAGCCCGCTTTGCCGCCGGGCAACGAGAACCCGGCGGTGTCCGCCGCCACCGCGAGGTCGCACGAGGCCACCAGCTGGCACCCGGCCGCCGTCGCCAGTCCCTGCACGCGCGCGATCACGACCTGCGGCGCGGACTGGATGGTTTTCATCAGCACGGTGCACAGCTCCAGCAGCAGCCGCACACCTTCCTCGTCGCGTGCGTGCACGTCCGCGAAGTCGTGCCCCGCGGAGAACACCGGCCCCTCGGCGCCGAGCACGATGCCCGCCGCGTCGGACGTCCGCACCTCGCGGAACGCCTCCAGCAACTCCGCGAGGTGCTCCGCGGACAGCGCGTTGCGCTTGGCCGCGCGGTTCATCGTGATCCGGACGACCGACCCGTCCCGCGAAACGTCCACCATTCCGCGACAGTAAGGCCCTACGCGGGAGAGCGCACCTCCCGGATCACGGTGACGATCTCGTCCATGATCTCGGTCAGCTCGTAGTCCTTGGGCGTGAACACCCGCGCCACGCCCCGCTCCCGCAACGTCCGGGCGTCGTCCGGCGGGATGATGCCGCCGACGATCACCGGGATGTCCCCGGCACCGGCGGCACGCAGCCCGTCGACCACCGCGGGCACGACCTCGAGGTGCGACCCGGACAGGATCGAGAGGCCGACGACGTGCACGTCCTCCTGCACGGCCGCGGACACGATCTGCGAGGGCGTCAGGCGGATGCCCTGGTAGACGACCTCGAAACCGACGTCGCGGGCCCGCACGGCGACCTGCTCGGCACCGTTGGAGTGCCCGTCGAGCCCCGGCTTGCCGACGAGCATGCGCAGCCGTTCGCCGAGCTCCTCACCGGTCGCGCGCACCCGGTCGCGCACCCTAGCGATCTCCGAACCCGCCTCGCCCGACGCCGAAGCACCGGAAACGCCGGTCGGCGCACGGTATTCGCCGAAGGTCTCGCGCAGGGCCTGCGACCACTCGCCCGTCGTGACACCGGCACGCGCGCACGCCAGCGTCACCTCGACGAGGTTCCGGTCGGTCTTCGCGGCCTCGCGCAAGGCGTCCAGCGACGCCTCGACCGCGGCGTCGTCCCGGGAAGCACGCCACTGCCGGATCGCCTCGACGGCGTGCAGCTCGACGACCGGGTCGATGGTCTCGATGGCGTTCGCGCCCTCGGCCTGCAACGGCGACGGCTCGGTCGTGTCGAACTTGTTGACGCCGACGACGACCTCCTCGCCGGACTCGACGCGACGACGCCGATCAGCGAGCGACGACACTAGCTGCGACTTCATGTAGCCGGACTCGACGGCCGCGACGGCCCCGCCCATCGCCTGCACGCGGTCGATCTCCTCGCGCGCACCGGCGAGGATCTCGTCCACCTTCGCCTCGATGACCGGCGAGCCGTCGAAGATGTCCTCGTACTCCAGCAGGTCCGTCTCGTAGGCGAGCACCTGCTGCATGCGCAACGCCCACTGCTGGTCCCACGGACGCGGCAGGCCCAACGCCTCGTTCCACGCCGGCAGCTGGATCGCACGCGCACGGGCGTTGCGCGACAACGACACCGCGAGCATCTCCAGCACGATGCGCTGGACGTTGTTCTCCGGCTGCGCCTCGGTGAGGCCGAGCGAGTTGACCTGCACGCCGTAGCGGAACCGGCGGTGCTTCGGGTTCTCGACGCCGTAACGCTCGCGCGTGATCTCGTCCCACAGCTGGGCGAACGCGCGCATTTTGCACATCTCCTCGATGAACCGCACACCGGCGTTCACGAAGAAGGAGATGCGGGCGACGACGTCCCCGAACTTCTCCTGCGGCACCTGACCGGAGTCGCGCACCGAGTCGAGGACCGCGATCGCCGTGCACATCGCGTACGCGACCTCCTGCGCCGGCGTCGCGCCGACCTCCTGGAGGTGGTAGCTGCAGATGTTGATCGGGTTCCACTTCGGCACGTTCGACACGGTCCACGCGACCATGTCGGTGATCAGCCGCAGTGACGGCCCCGGCGGGAACACGTACGTACCGCGGGACAGGTACTCCTTGATGATGTCGTTCTGCGTCGTGCCGGCGAGCGCCGACGGGTCCGCGCCCTGCTCCTCCGCCACGGTGACGTAGAGCGCGAGCAGCCACATCGCCGTCGCGTTGATCGTCATCGACGTGTTGGCGCCGGCGAGCGGGATCTGGTCGAAGAGCTGGCGCATGTCGCCGAGGTGGCTGATCGGCACACCGACCTTGCCGACCTCGCCCTTGGCGAGCTCGTCGTCGGGGTCGTACCCCGTCTGCGTCGGCAGGTCGAACGCCACCGACAGACCCGTCTGGCCCTTCGCGAGGTTCCGGCGGTAGAGGGCGTTGGATGCCGCCGCCGAGGAGTGACCCGCGTACGTCCGCATCACCCAGGGGCGGTCGCGTTCGCGGTCAGCTGGATACGGCACAGCAACCTCCCACATCGTCGTTCATCGGAGCGTACTGGCCAGTAACCGTTGCCGCGCGTGCGCTTGCTCACTGAATCGAGACCAGAAGGAGCATGATGAAGAGGTGACGGGGATCTACCAGACCGTGGTCGTGTTCGCGGTCCTAGGCCTGCTGGCACTGGTGCTGCGGTACTTCGTGGGCAACGACAGGAGGCCCGTGCCGGATCTGGACGGCACGGACTTCGGGTTGCTGAGCGAGGTGGCCGTCGTGCCCACCGAGGAGGCCGCGACCGTCCTCGTGCAGAAGCTGAGGAGGAACGGCGTGCGGGCCACGCGTTCGCGGAACGCGCCCTACCAGGTGATGGTGTTCCCGTCGGACGTCGCGAACGCGCGGCTCGTGCTCAAGACCTAGGAGCTCACGCGCTCCACGTTGGCGCCGAGCTTGCGGAGGTTCTCCACGAACCCGGGGTAGCCGCGTTCGATGTGGAAGATCTCGTAGACCTCGGTGGCCCCGTCCGCGCACAGACCGGCGAGGACGAGTCCCGCACCCGCACGGATGTCCGAAGCCCACACGGGCGCGCTGGACAGCTGCTCGACGCCGCGGATGACGGCGTGATGCCCGTCCGTGCGCGCGTCGGCACCGAGGCGGATCATCTCGTCGATGAACCGGAACCGCGCCTCGAACAGGTTCTCGGTGATCATCGAGGTGCCCTCGGCGACGGCCGACAGCGCGATCGCGAACGGCTGGTTGTCCGTGGCGAAGCCGGGGTAGGGCAGCGTCACGAAGTCGACGGCCTTCGGCCGGCCGTCCATGACGACGCGGAAGCCCTCGTCCTCACCCTCGTAGACGGTGACCTCGGCGCCGGCCATGCGCAGCTTCTCGAGCACCAGGTCGAGGTGGTGCGGGTTCACACCCCGCACCCGCACGTCGCCCCGCGTCATGGCGGCGGCGAAGCCCCAGGTGGCGCCCACGATCCGGTCGCCGATGACGCGGTGCTCGGTCGGCTTGAGCTCCTTGACGCCGTGCACGGTCAACGTGGACGTGCCGGCGCCCTCGACCTTCGCGCCCATCTGCGTGAGCATCAGGCAGAGGTCGACGATCTCGGGCTCGCGCGCGGCGTTGTCGATGACCGTCGTGCCGTCGGCCAGGACGGCCGCCATCAGGATGTTCTCGGTCGCCCCCATGCTGGGGAAGTCGAGCCAGATCTGCGCGCCGTGCAGCCCCTCGGCCTCGGCGACGATGCAGCCGTGCTCGATGCCGGTCGTGGCACCGAGCTTCTCCAGACCGCTCTGGTGCATGTCCAACGGCCGCGAGCCGATCGCGTCACCACCCGGCAGCGCCACGACCGCGCGCTTGCACCGCCCGACGAGCGGCCCGAGCACGCAGATGGACGCCCGCAGCTTGCCCATCGCCTCGGAGTCGGCGTGGTAGCTGAGCTCTGCCGGAGTCGTGATCCTCGCCACGTCCCCCTCGAGCTCGACCTCGCACCCGAGGCTGCGCAGCGCGTCGGCCATCAACGGGACGTCGAGGATGTCCGGGCAGTTGGTGATGGTCGTGGTGCCCTCGGCGAGCAGGGCCGCCGCCATCAACTTAAGGACGCTGTTCTTGGCGCCGACGACGTCAACTTCGCCAACCAGACGTGCGCCACCGTGTACCCGGAAATGCTCGCTCACGCGGCAATCCTACGTACGCCCATAGAGTGCCGGTTATGGCGGTGCATCTCACCAAGATCTACACACGAGTCGGCGACGACGGCACGACCGGCCTGGGCGACTTCTCCCGCGTCCCGAAGACCGATCCGCGCATCGAGGCGTACGCGGACGTCGACGAGACCAACGCGTCCCTCGGCGTGGCCCTGGCACTGGGCGACCTGGCCCCGGACGTCTTCGAGGTCGTGCGCAAGGTGCAGAACGACCTGTTCGACGTGGGCGCGGACCTCTGCACCCCGATCGTCCCGGACCCGAAGTACCCGCCGCTGCGCGTCACCCAGGCCTACGTGGACCGCCTGGAGACCTACTGCGACACGTTCAACGAACGCCTGGGCACGCTCGACTCGTTCATCCTCAACGGCGGCACGCCGGGTGCGGCCCTGCTGCACCAGGCCCGCACCATCGCCCGCAGGGCGGAGCGCCGCGCGTGGTCCCTGATCGAGGCCGACGCCGAGCACACCAACGTGCTGACGGCGAAGTACCTGAACCGGCTGTCGGACCTGCTGTTCATCCTGGCGCGGGTGGCGAACCCGGACGGCGACGTGCTGTGGAAGCCGGGCGGCAACGCCTGAGCACGACGAAGGGCGCCTCCCGCAGTGGGAAGCGCCCTTCGTCGGTGCATCAGGAAGCCCAGGGGATCGACCGCCCGGGAGGCGACGACTCCAACCAGGACAGGAACCCGGTCAGGGCGTCCGGCCCCATCGCGATCTCCACCTCGCCGGAGGCGGACCGGCACCGCAGCACCGTCGCCCCCACCGGCATGGCGTAGGCCTCGGGCCCCGTGGGTTCACGCCGGGCGCCGATCTCGAGCCCGTCCCGGGAGATCAGCTCGTCGGGCCGCGACCCGAGGGACAGCACCCGGAACCACGCGAACGAGTCGCCCCGGTAGTGCCCGACCCCCAGGTGCCAGCCACGGCCTCGATCGTCGAACTTGCTGCGCAGCGCGACGTGCACGCCACCTTCGCGCAGCAGCCGGATGCGGCGCCAAGCGAAGTAGGCGATGACGATCGCCACCCCGAGCAGGATCAGTCCGGCGATTTCGGTGATCCCCACGGCTGGGCCCTCGCGCCCGGTCTCAGGCCGACTGTTCCACGGCCCGCACGCGCGCTGCCGCACGTGCGCGCTCCGCGTCGTCCGTGTCCTGCAGCGCCGACCGCGCCGCGTTCACGTCGATCTCGCCCGCGAGCTCGGCGTCCTCGGCGAGGATCGACACGCCGGTGCCGGTCACGGAAAGGAAGCCACCGTGCACGGCGGCGGTCACCAGGCCACCGTCCGTCGTGCGGATGCGCACCACGCCACCCTCGACCAGCTGGCCGAGAACGGGCTCGTGACCGGGCAGGATGCCGATCTCGCCCTCGGTCGTCTGTGCCGAAACAGAGGTGGCCGTACCGGACCACAGGCGGCGTTCAACGGCGACCAGTTCAACGGTCATCTCGGCCACGCGTATCTCCCTCGTCGTCTGGAGTCGAGCTGAGTCTAAACGGTCGCCTGACAACCTTGCCGCCCCGCCCGGTGTCAGCACCTACGACAACCGTCGAAGGGGGGACATGCAGGACTTCGAGGACTTCGTGGCGTTGCGCTCACAGGCGTTGTTGCGCACCGCCTACCTGCTGTGCGGCGGGGACAAAAGCGCCGCGGAGGACATTTTGCAGGACGTCCTGATGGGCATGTACGGCAAGTGGCGCCGCATCAGGACCTCACCGGAGGCGTACGCCCGTGCGGCTCTGGCCAACGCCGCCGCGAACCGGTGGCGACGGCGGTCCCGCAAGCCGGAGGCACCGATGGAGCACGCGGAGACGCCGCTGGCGGGAGGCCACGAACAACAGGTCGTGGACGCGGACAGCGTCGTGCGCGCGCTGGCGCAGCTGCCGAGCAGGATGCGCGTCGTCCTGGTGCTGCGGTACTTCGACGACCTCACCGAGGCCGACACGGCCCGCGCGCTCGGCTGCGGGGTCGGCACGGTGAAGAGCCAGACCTCTCGGGGCCTCGCCCGCCTGCGGGAACTGATGGGTGAGCAGGTGCTGACGTGGAGCTGAAGAGCGCGATGGAGGCCGCGACGGCGGACCTGGACGTGCGGCCGGGATTCGTGGGGGACGTGATGGCGGGAGGCAGGCGGCGGCACACGCGCAGGCTGGTGGCGCTGACCGCGGCGGTGGCCCTGCTCGCGGGGGTGACAACCGGGGTGGTGCTGACGGACTCCTCGTCAGTGCCCGCGGTCGCGGCCGATGCGCGCCTGACGGCGACGACCGAGGGTGATCTCTCCGGCGACAGGGCGTTCATCAGCGAGGCGCAAGCGCTGTGGGGCCGTTCGAAGAGCGCAGGCCTGCGACCGTACGACAACGTGACGGAGTTCACGGGTCCGTCGAACGTCTTCTGGGCCGCGAACACCCCGAGCGGACCGGCTGCTCTGCTCGCGCAAGCCGTGCGGGTGGGCGATGATCCCTCGCCCCGCGTGCTGGTGGGCCTGGTCGCCGGCGGCGGCGTCGTGCAACGCGAGCTCGACCGCGGCCAGGAGAGCGGGCTCTACCGGTTCGGGCCGGACAGTTCGACGTACCTCGCCCTCGGCCTGGGCGGCAAGGTGTTCTGGTCGGTGAACCCGGTGCGGGGCCCCGACAACCGTCTGAGCCGGACGTGGCGGGAGGCCGAGACGGGACCAGGCGGCGTCGCCGTGGTCACCGCGAGGCAGTCCGAACGGCCGGTGTTCGTCCGCGCGGACAACCCCCCGCTGCCCCAGGACTTCGGCTCGGAGCCGCTGCGGGGCAGGTTCGCGTGGCGCCCGGACACGGCGTTCGTGCCGCACCCCGGCCTCGGCTGGTCCGGTCGGCAGTGCGCGTCGGACAGCCCCGTCGAGGGCCCGGGGTGGCCTGCCGAGAAGGCGCCGTCGCCCCGGGGGGACCTGCACCAGCGGGGCTTGCTCGACTACGTGGTCGACTGGGACGCCACCGGCGAGTGGAGTGTCTGCGCGTGGCTGCCGGACGGCCGCTACGCCGAGGTGTTCGAGGCGTTCGGCGAGCTGTACGGCGCTCTCTACGAACCATCCGGCTCGTTCAGCGCTCCCCTGCTCGGCGGCAAGGCCGTGAAGGGCACGCCGGTGGTCGTGCCGTTGCCGGACGGCCAGGGCACGATCGTCGCCGACTTCGACGGCCGCATCGGCCCGCAGGAACGGATCCACGCCTGGCTGGCCCCCGCCGGCACGAAGGACGTGATGGTGCGCCACGGGGACGTTTCCTCGGTCGTGCCGCTGTCCTGATCACCCGTGCCAGGAACGCCAGAGCGCCGCGTAGGTGCCGTCCCTGGCGACCAGGTCGTCGTGGGAGCCCAGCTCCACGACCCGGCCGGCGTCGACGACCGCGATCCGGTCGGCGTCGCGCGCCGTCTGCAGCCGGTGCGCGATCGCGATCACCGTGCGTCTCTCGCGGACGGCCGCGATCGCGCGCTCGGCGTGCCTGGCCGTGGCCGGGTCGAGCGAGGACGTCGCCTCGTCCAGCACCAGGGTGTGCGGGTCGGCGACCTCCACCCGCGCGAGCGCCAGTTGCTGCGCCTGCGCGGGGTCGAGCTCCAGCCCGCCCGCGCCCAGCGGCGTGTCCAGGCCTCGCGGCAGGTCGTCGAACCAGCTCGCGCCCACCGTCCGCAGAGCCTCGACGAGCCTGCCGTCGGGAGCGTCCGGAGCCGCCATCGCCAGGTTGTCCCTGACCGTGCCGATGAACACGTGGTGCTCTTGCGTCACCAGCACGATCCGCTGCTCGCCCGCCGCCGTGAGGTCCGCGACCGGCACACCGCCCACCAGGACCGAACCGGCCGCCGGCCGGTCGACGCCCGCGACCAGCCTGCCCAGCGTCGACTTGCCGGCTCCCGACACCCCGACGATCGCGAGCCTCTCCCCCGGCTGCACGACGAGGTCGACGCCGTGGAGCACCTCGTGACCGTCCACATAGGAGTACCGAACGCCGGACGCCTCGATGCGGTCGCCGTCCGGCTCACCGACCTCCGGCACGGGCTCGACGTCGGCGCCGATCCCCTCGACCCTGGCGAACGACGCGCCACCGCGTTGCAGGAACTCGACCCAGAACATGATGCGCTCCAACGGCTCCACGAGCCGCCACACGTAGAGCGCACCCGTGACGACGACCTCGACGCCCACCGCGTCCGCCGCGTAGAACAGGCCCCCGAAGAGCAGCACCAGGGCGGTCGGCACGGTGCTCGCGAAACTGACGACCGGGAACAGCACGTTCCGCAACCGCAGGGTCCGCATCCGCGTCCGGAACAACCGCGCGATCGCGGCCTCCGCGACCGCCACCAGCCGGTTCCCCAGCCCGTAGGTCTCGATCGTCCGGCTGCCCTCGCCGACGGCGGCGGAGATCTCCGCGACGTCGCCGCCGGCCTCGCTCTCCGCGAGGTACGCCTGCCGCGCACGGGCCAGGTACCAGCGCAGCGCCCACGCCACGAACGGCAGGCCCGCCAGCGCGACGAGACCGAGCACGGGGTCCAGCCAGAAGAGCGCCGCGTAGATGACCACCAGGTGCACGACGCCGGTGAGCACCTCGGGCACGGCGTCCCGCAGGGCCTGGCCGACGACCCCGATGTCGCTCGTCACGCGGCTCAGCAGGTCGCCCGTGCTCAGCCGGTCCACCACCCGTGCGGGCAACGCCAGCGTGCGCGCCACCGCCTCCTCGCGCAGCGACGCCAGGACCCGTTCGCCGAGCCGAGCGGCCAGCAAGGCGCTGCACCGCACCAGCACCAGGTGCACCACGGCCGAACCGAGCACACCCAGCGCGATCAAGTCCACAGTGGACAACGTGAGGGTGCCGGCCTCCACCCCACCGACGACCTTGCCGAGCAGGTACGGCCCGGCGAGACCGGACGCCGCCGTCAGCACCGTCAGCGCGAGCACCACGGCCAGCGCCCGCCGTTCTCCGCGCAACAGCCGCGCGGCCGCGCGCCGGACCTCACGCCGGTCCGCGACGGGAAGCCGCTTCACCGGCTCCCCTCCAGGTGCACGACCTGGTCGGCCTGCCCCACCCACAACGGCGACGACGACACGACCACCGTGGTCCGCCCCAGCCGTTTCGCGCGAACCCGTTGCGCCACAGCGGCTTCGGTCACCGCGTCGAGCGCCGACGTCGGCTCCACGAGCACCAGCAGCTCCGGATCGCTCAGCAGCGCCCGCACGAGCCGCAGCCGTTGCCGCTGACCGCCGGAGACGTTGCGCCCCTGCGACTCCAGGTGCGAGTCGAGCCCGTCCGGCATCGCCTCCACGACGTCGACCGCGGCCGCCGCGTGCAACGCCTCCTCGAGCTCGCGGTTGTCGTGCTCGGCCACCGAGACCGCCTCTCGCACCGTCCCCGGGAACAGGTAGTCGTCGTTGTCCGCCACCACACCCGGCAGCCGTTCGACGGCCTCCCGGGCCTGCGCGGCGTTCGCCGGCACGACCACCGTCAGCGCACCGGACTCGACCTCCAGCGTCCCCTCCCCGCCGCCCTTCTCCTCCGGCCGCAACCGCAGGACGTCCACGACCCGCCGTGCCGAGACGAGCGCCCGCGGAATGGCGTCCGCGCCCTCGACGAAGAAGCTGACGGGCACGATCAGCGTCGTGACGTACAGGTAGACCGCGACCATGTCCTCGACGGAGATCTCCCCCGCGACCACCCTGCGCGCCACGATCCACGTCACCACGGCGGAGAACAGCGCGGGCAGCCCCCACGTCAGCGCCTGCACCCAGCTGAGCGACACCGAGACCCGGTAGCCGTCCCGCAGGACCTCCCGCGACTGCGCCCGGAAGCGCTCCTCGAACGCCCGCCTCCCCCCGATGCCCGACAGCACCCGCAGTCCCCCGACGATGTCACCGGCCCGCGAGCTCAGCTCCCCCTGACTGCCGCGGTACCCGGCCTCCACGACGTGCAGCCGCCGCAGCACCGGCCCGGTGACCACCGCGAGCACCGGCACCCCCAGCAGCACCACCACCGCGATCAACGGCGAGATCCGCACCAGCAACACCGCCGTGACGCCGTACGCGACGACCGCCCCGACGCCGGGCCCGGTGCTGGTGAGCGCGTGCGCAATCCGTTGCGTGTCGCCGTTCTGCAGGTACGTCAGCTCACCGGTGGACAGCTTGCGCCGCACCACCCCGCCGAGCCGCGTGACGTGCCGGACGACGACCTGCGCCGTCCGCAACGCGGCATCCGTGCGCACCAGCGTCATCGTGCGGTGCCGCGCGACCCCGAGGAGCGCCAGCACCGCCGCCATCACGAGAAGCGCTGCACACCACCACACCAGTGCTACGCGGTCACCGCCCCGCAGACCGTCCTCAATGGCCCGTGAGATGAGGTAGGGCGGCACGACCAGCCCGCACATCCACAGCGATCCCCACCACGCGCCGGTCAGCACCCGCCACCGTTGCGCGGACACGAGCCACCACAGGTACCGCCCTGGCGATCGAACGTCAGGCGTCCCGGGATCGTCGTACGGAGCATGTCGGCCCATGCCCCGACCTTGCCATCACCCGGCCCGGCCCACGACCGATTTCGCCGTCGGCCCAATCGCACCAACGGCCGTTGCGCCCAACGCCGCAACGAGCGCAAACGCGTAGAAGCCCCAAGGGTGCGCCAACCCGGCCGTGAGCAACGCACCGCCGAGCAACGGCCCGCTGATGGCGCCCAACCGCCCCACCCCGGCGGCCCACCCGATGCCCGTGGCCCGGTTCTCCTCGTAGACCCGCCCCGCGTACGCGTACACGAGGACCTGGGCGCTGAACACGAAGCACCCGGCCGAGAACACGGCCACGTACACCCCGGCCCCGGGCAGCTTGATGCTCAGCAACGCCAGGAACACCACCGCGGCACCGAACCACCCGACGGCCGCCGGCCGGACCCCGATCCGGTCCGCCACCGCACCGGCGATCAGCAGCCCCACCACGGCACCGATGTTGAGCGTCAGCAACAGCGCCAGTGCCGTGCCGAGCTCGTACCCGGCGCTGCGCATGATCTGCGGCAACCAGGTGTTGAGCCCGTACACGAGCAACAGCCCCATGAACGAGGCCACCCAGAAGGCGATCGTCGCCTTCCGCAGGCCTGGCTTGAACAACGACCCGACCGCTTCGCGCGCGGGAGCCTTGCGCGCGACCGTCTCCGGCAGGTGCTTGACCATCAACGGGACCAGCACCAGCGCGGGCAACGCCCCCACCACGAACAGCGACCGCCAGCCGAGGTCCGGGATGAGCACGATCCCCAGCAGCGCCGTGATGACGGCACCGACGTGGTACCCGGTCATGACGAGCGTGGTGGCCCGCCCGCCCTGCCGCGGCCGGGCCTCGTTGACCAGCGCGATGGCCGTGGGCAGACACCCGCCGAGCCCCAGCCCGGCGAGGAACCGGAAGACGCCGAACGTCGTGGCGTCCTGCGCCACCGCACAGGCGAGGGTGAACACGGAGAACCCTGCGACGGCGCAGATCATCACCTTGCGCCGCCCAATGACGTCGGTGATGGTCCCGATGACGAGCGCGCCGAGCATCATCCCGACCAGCCCGGCCGTGGACACCGCGCTGGCGGACGCCGTCGTGAGGACCCCCTCCTGCAACAGCGTCGGGATCACCGTGCCGAGCACGACGAGGTCAAAGCCGTCGAGCAGGACCGCGGTCCAGCACAACGGCAACACCCATTTGTTCACGCGCTCTCTCCTCGCCGAGGGGCCCTGGTGATGCCGTGCATCGTGCGACCTGGGACCCGCGGCCGGGAGGGCTGTTTCCACCCAACGGAAACGTCATGCCGCGCGAAAAGGCGAAGGGCCGCCCCTCCACAGAGGAGGGACGGCCCTTCGCAAAGCCAGCTGGCTCAGTTGCCGGCAAGCTTCTTGGCGTTGGCCTCGACGTCGTCCAACCCGCCGCAGGAGAAGAACGCCTGCTCCGGGTAGTGGTCGAACTCGCCCTTGCACACGCGGTCGAACGCCTCGATCGTGTCCTTGATCGGCACGAACGAACCGGGCTGACCCGTGAACTTCTCGGCCACGATGAAGTTCTGGCCGAGGAAGCGCTCGAGACGACGCGCGCGACCGACGAGGACCTTGTCCTCCTCGGAGAGCTCGTCCATACCGAGGATGGCGATGATGTCCTGCAGCTCCTTGTACTTCTGCAGGATCCTCTTCACCTCCTGGGCGACCCGGTAGTGCTCCTCGCCGACGATCGACGGCTCGAGGATTCGAGACGACGACGACAGCGGGTCGACGGCCGGGTAGATGCCCTTCTGGGAGATCGGACGGGAAAGCTCCGTCGTCGCGTCCAGGTGGGCGAAGGTGGTCGCCGGGGCGGGGTCGGTGTAGTCGTCAGCGGGCACGTAGATGGCCTGCAGCGACGTGATCGACTTACCGCGCGTCGAGGTGATGCGCTCCTGGAGCTCACCCATCTCGTCGGCCAGCGTCGGCTGGTAACCCACGGCGGAAGGCATGCGGCCCAGCAGGGTCGACACCTCGGAACCGGCCTGGGTGAACCGGAAGATGTTGTCGATGAAGAGCAGCACGTCCTGGTTCTGCACATCGCGGAAGTACTCCGCCATCGTGAGAGCGGACAGCGCGACGCGCATACGCGTGCCGGGCGGCTCGTCCATCTGACCGAACACCAGGGCGGTGTCGCCGAGAACGCCCATCTCCTCCATCTCGAGGAGGAGGTCGGTGCCCTCACGGGTGCGCTCACCGACGCCGGCGAACACCGACGTACCGGAGAACTCACGCGCGATACGCGTGATCATCTCCTGGATGAGCACGGTCTTGCCGACACCCGCGCCGCCGAACAGGCCGATCTTGCCACCCTTGACGTACGGGGTGAGCAGGTCGATGACCTTGATGCCGGTCTCGAGGATCTCGGTCTTGCCCTCGAGCTGGTCGAAGGCGGGCGCCTTGCGGTGGATGCCCCACTGCTCGCCGTCGCGGCCGAGGCCGGGCTGGTCGAGGCAGTCACCGAGGGCGTTGAAGACGTGGCCCTTGACGACGTCGCCGACCGGCACCGAGATGGCGGCACC
This sequence comes from Lentzea jiangxiensis, assembly GCF_900104175.1. Taxonomy (GTDB): domain Bacteria; phylum Actinomycetota; class Actinomycetes; order Mycobacteriales; family Pseudonocardiaceae; genus Lentzea; species Lentzea jiangxiensis. The sequence goes on along the minus strand of NZ_FNIX01000001.1, from coordinate 799,554 downwards.
GGTGTCGGTCACGGTCGTACCGCGGACGAGACCGTCGGTCGGCTGCATCGAGATGCAGCGGACCAGGTTGTCGCCGAGGTGCTGCGCGACCTCGAGGGTCAGCGTCTTGGCGACGGCCTCGAAGGTGATCTCCGCGTGGCAGGCGTTGAACAGCTCCGGCACGGCGTCGCGCGGGAACTCCACGTCGACGACCGCACCGATCACCCGGACCACACGACCGGTGCGGGTGGTGGTGGCAGTAACACTCATGTCAGTCATCACTTCCTGCGCCACCGGTAAGCGCGGAGGCGCCACCGACGATCTCGCTGATCTCCTGGGTGATCTGGGCCTGACGGGCCGAGTTCGCTGCCCGGCTGAGGTTGCGGACGAGCTCCGTCGCGTTGTCCGTCGCGGCCTTCATGGCCGTGCGGCGTGCCGCCGACTCCGACGCCGCCGCCTCCAGCAACGCGGAGAACAGCCGCGTCTTCACGTACTTGGGCAGCATCGCACCGAGCAGCGCCTGCGCGCTGGGCTCGAAGTCGTACACCGCGCGCGGGCCCTTGGGGGTCTCACCGGTGTACTCGACGTCCATCGGCGCGATCCGCCTGGCGGTCGGCGTCTGGCTCAGCATGGACTTGAACTCCGTGTACACGACGTGGATCTCGTCCACGCCCCGCGCACCGTTCTCCGTGCCCTCCAGGAACGCCTCCACCAGCGCGTCACCCGCCTCGACGGCGTTGACGTAGTGCGGGGTCTGCGAGAACCCGCTCCACGACGCGGTGACCTCGCGGCGGCGGAAGTTGTAGTACCCGATCGCCTTGCGGCCGGTCGCGTACAGCACCGGCTCCTTGCCCTCGGACTTGAGCAGCTCGATCAGCTGCTCGGCCGCCTTGAGCACGTTGGCGTTGTAGCCACCGCACATGCCCTTGTCACTGGTCACGACCAGGACAGCGGCGCGCTTCGGGTTCTTGCGTTCCGTCAGCAGCGGGTGGTCGAGGTTCGCCGAGGCCTCGGCCAACGCGGAGAGCACGTTCGTGATCTCGTCCGCGTAGGGGCGCGAGGCCGCGACCCTGGTCTGCGCCTTGGCGAGGCGAGACGTGGCGATGAGCTCGTAGGCCTTCGTGATCTTCTTGGTCGAGTTGACCGTTCGGATCCGCTGGCGGAGCTCCCGAATCTGTGCGCCCATGGCTCAGATCACTTCTTGGTGGGCTCGGGCTTGTGGACCTTCACCGACTCCTGGGCGACCTTGTCGGCGTCCATCGCCTTCTCGGGCGCCTCGTTGACGATCGTCGTGCCGTCCGAAGCGGTGAACTGCTTCTTGAACTCGGCGACGGCGGCGGCAACGCGGTTCTGGGCGTCCTCGGGGAACTTCTTGGTCTCGACGATGCTGCCCAGCAGGTCCGCGTGGTTGCGGCGCAGCGAGTCCTTGAAGTCGGCGACGAACCGGCGGATGTCACCGACGGGGACGTCGTCCAGGTGGCCCTTGGTCGCGGCGAAGATCTCGACGACCTGCTCCTCGACGGGGACCGGCGAGTACTGGCCCTGCTTGAGCAGCTCGACCAGACGGGCACCGCGGTCCAGCTGGGCGCGCGACGCGGCGTCGAGGTCGGACGCGAACGCGGAGAAGGCCTCCAGCTCGCGGAACTGCGACAGGTCGAGGCGCAGCGAGCCCGCGACGTCCTTCATCGCCTTGATCTGCGCGGCACCACCGACGCGGGAGACGGAGATACCCACGTTGACGGCCGGGCGGACACCGGCGTTGAAGAGGTCGGACTCGAGGAAGCACTGACCGTCGGTGATGGAGATGACGTTGGTCGGGATGTACGCCGACACGTCGTTCGCCTTGGTCTCGATGATCGGGAGACCCGTCATCGAACCGCCGCCGAGGTCGTCCGAGAGCTTCGCGCAACGCTCGAGGAGACGCGAGTGCAAGTAGAAGACGTCGCCGGGGTAGGCCTCGCGGCCCGGCGGGCGGCGCAGCAGCAGCGAGATCGCGCGGTACGCCTCGGCCTGCTTGGTCAGGTCGTCGAAGATGATCAGGACGTGCTTGCCCTGGTACATCCAGTGCTGGCCGATGGAGGAGCCGGTGTACGGCGCCAGCCACTTGAAGCCGGCGGAGTCAGAAGCGGGGGCGGCGACGATCGTCGTGTACTCGAGTGCGCCCGCCTCCTCCAGCGCGGTCTTGACGCCCGCGATGGTGGAGCCCTTCTGGCCGATGGCGACGTACACGCAGCGGACCTGCTGCTGGGGGTCGCCCGACTCCCAGGCCTTCTTCTGGTTGATGATCGTGTCGATGCAGACCGCGGTCTTGCCGGTCTTGCGGTCGCCGATGATCAGCTGGCGCTGACCGCGGCCGATCGGGGTCATCGCGTCGATGGCCTTGATGCCGGTCTGCATCGGCTCGGACACCGGCTGGCGCTGCAGCACGGACGCGGCCTGCAGTTCCAGGGCGCGGGTGTCGTCCGCGACGATGTCGCCGAGACCGTCGATCGGCTGACCCAGCGGGTTGACGACACGACCGAGGAAGCCGTCGCCGACCGGCACGGACAGGACCTTGCCCGTCCGGCGGACCTCCTGGCCCTCTTCGATCTTGTCGAAGTCACCGAGGATGACCGCACCGATGTTGCGGACCTCGAGGTTCAGCGCGACGCCGAGGACACCGCCGGGGAACTCGAGCAGCTCGTTGGTCATCGTGCCCGGAAGGCCCTCGACGATGGCGATGCCGTCGTAGGTCTCGGAGACGGTACCGACCTCTTCCCGGCTGACCTCCGGGGAGTAGCTCGAGACGTACTTCTCGATCGCACTGCGGATCTCGTCCGACGAGATCGTCAGCTCCGCCATGTCGTTCCTGCTCTCACTTCTTCGTTCTTGGGAAAGGGCTCGGGGGCTAGCTGGCGAGATTGCGGCGCAGTGCCGCCAACCGGCCGGCGATGCTTCCGTCGATGATCTCGTCGCCGATCTTGATCGAGAGGCCGCCGCCCAGCGAGGGGTCGACCTCCACGTGCAGAGCGATCGGGCGCGAGTAGATCGTGGTCAGCGTCGCGGTCAAGCGGTCGACCTGCTCGGCGGTCAGCTCCACAGCGGACTTCACGTGCGCGACGGAACGCTGACGGCGCTGGGCCGCCAGGTCGGCGAGCTCGGAGAGCCCGTCCGCGACGCGAACCCCGCGCGGGTTGCGGACCAGCTGGTCCACCAGCGTCTTGGTGACCGGGCTGACCTTCCCCTGGATCAGGGAGCCGACCAGCGCGACCTTGCCCGCCGCGTCGCCGGCGGGGTCCGCCAGCAGCAGCTCGAGCTCGTTCGAACCGGCGACGATGCGACCGAGGCGGAAGAGCTCGTCCTCGGTCGAGTCGAGCTGGCCGTCACGCTCGGCACGCACCAGCAGCGCGGTGCGGGCGAGCGACTCGACACCGTCGACGAGCTCACGCGGGCTGGACCAGCGCGCGGTCACGACCGCGACCAGGACCTGCAGGGTCGCGTCGCTCACCTTGCCCGTGAACACGCCGCGGAGCAGCTGCTCACGACCGGCGGCCTCGGACGAGGCGTCCGCCAGCGCGCCGCGCAGCGAGCGCTGCCCGGCCAGCAGGTCGAGCACGGCGAAGAGCTCCTCGCCGAGCGTGGCGAGGTCGTTCGTCGACGTGGTGGCGTCGGCCAGCTCCAGCAGCCGCAGTTCCGCGGCTGCCAGAGCTTCACGACTTGCGGCATGCAACGTCATCGGCAGCCTCTACTTGCTCGCGGGCGCCGCGACGGCGTCCAGCTCGTTGAGGAAGCGGTCGACGGTGCCGCGACGGCGGGACTCGTCCTCGAGGGACTCGCCCACGACCTTGCTCGCCAGCTCGACGGCGGTGCGGCCGAGGTCGGCACGCAGCTCGGCGACGATCTGGGCGCGCTGCGCGTCCAGCTGGTGCTGGCCCTGCGCGACGATGCGGGCCGACTCGGCCTGCGCCTGCTCACGCAGCTCCTCGACGATCTGCAGGCCCTCGGCCCGTGCGTCGTCGCGGATGCGCGCGGCCTCGGCGCGAGCTTCGGCCAGCTGCTCCTTGTACTGCTCGAGCGTGCGCTGAGCTTCGGCCTGAGCCTGCTCCGCCTTCTCGATGCCACCCTCGATCTTGGCCGTCCGCTCCGCGTACAGCGCCTCGAAGCGCGGTGACACGAACTTCTTGATGACGAAGAGGAGGAGCAGGAACGCGACGAGACCGAGGATGATCTCTGCCGGGTGCGGGATAACGGGGTTGACCTCGTCCCCCGCAGCCAGGATCAGGGTGTCGTACACGACGTCTCCTAGCGCGTTGAAGGGTTAGGTCAGCCGGCGGTCGCGATGAAGTACACGACGAAGCCGATCAGCGCGAGGACCTCGACGATGGCGAAGGTGGTCCACGCGAGGCCGAGCAGCACGCCGCGGGCCTCGGGCTGGCGGGCGGTGCCGCTGATGACCGAGGAGAAGATCAGACCCACACCGATGCCGGGGCCGATCGCGGCGAGGCCGTAACCGATGGCCGCAAGACCCGGGTTGATGTTGACGGCGGCGTCCTGGGCGATCTGGAGAGCGCTCACTGTTGCTGTTCCCTTTCCAACTCGGTCCGCGAGAGTTCGCGGATCGGAGGCTTTGTGCTGTTTCTCAGTGCTCTTCTGCCAGCGCCATGCCGATGTAGCTGGCAGACAGCAGCGCGAAGATGTAGGCCTGCAGGCACATGATCAGTGCCTCCAGGAAGGTCAGCGCGATGGCGAAGGCGAAGGACACCGGCGCCACGATGACGGTCAGCCCGCCGTTCAGCAGCAGGAACTCACCGGCCAGGGTGAACACCAGCAGCAGGAGGTGACCCGCGAACATGGCCGCGAAAACTCGGATCGCCAGCGTGAGCGGGTTCAGGATGAACTTCTGGAAGAACTCGATCGGGATCAGCAGCGGGAGCACGAACCACGGCGCGCCCGGCGGAACCGTCTGGTGCTTCAAGTAGCCCACGAAGCCGTGCCGCTTGAACCCGACGAAGTGGTACACCGGGTAAACAACGAGCAACGAAACGGCGAGCGGGAAGCCGATGTGCGACATCGTCGGGAACTGGATGATCGGGATGAGCCCGAACAGGTTGTTCACGAGGATGAAGCAGAAGATCGTGAGGATCAGCGGGACGAAGGGCTTGAAGTCCTTCGCACCGATCTGCTCCCGGGCGATGTTGTTGCGCCCGAAGTCGTAAAGCGACTCGGCGGCGAACTGGAACTTGCCGGGAACGACCTTGAGGTTGCGGGTCGCCGCAATGAAGAAGGCGCCGATGATCAAGATCGACAGCACCAGCAGGACCATCGGCTTCGTGACGTCACCGAAGATCGGCGGGAGGAAGAAGTCCTTCACACCGGGAGCGACGAACTCACTCCCCGAAGCCAGCAACTTGGTCACTGTGTTCCTTCCGGTTCTCCCGGCCGGCGTTCACTCCGCCGGGGGAATCGTCACGATCTGGACTTAACGTACCTTACGGTTCGCAAGCGACTGCCAGAGGCACCCCTGCTATCGGGTGTCCCTGGTCTGCGCGGACCATATCAGCAGGTCTAGGCGCCTTCGGAGGCGGGGACCACCATCTGACTACGGCTGCGCTTGGAGGCCCTGGCCTCCAGGAACGACGTCACGAGAACAGTCGCCACCAGGGTGATTCCGAGCGCCTTGGGTTCGAGCCACGACTGGCCCCGCAGCAGGATCACCGCGAGCAGCAGCACGATCAGCTTGCCCATGAATCCACCGAGTGCGGCGACCATCACGAACATCGGATCGAGAGACGCCGTCTTGCGCATCAAGAACAGCGTGCCGAGGCTCGAACCGATGGCGATGGCACCACCGATCAATGACCCGAAGAGACCAGCGGTCCCCCAGATCACCGTTGACACGACGACACCGAGGACAAACGTGCCGAGCGCGGCCCAGGCGGCCTCGCGGAACATTTCCCCGGCGAGTCGCTGGACGGTCAGCTCGTGCGTGACGGCCTTGTCCGCGTCGCTCATGTCCCGAAGTCTAGGAACCGGCTCGTGAGGCCTTGCGCGCAGCCCCTCGTTAACGACGGTTAAGCGGCTCCAAACAAGATGGCGCGCCAATTCCCGTCAGGACTTGCGCGCTTCTCGCAGCCGCGGGATCACCGACACCACGAACGTCACGATCAGCCCGATGACGAAGCACGTGGCCACGATGATGGGGTCGAACAGCGTCAGCGCCACCGCGCCGAACGCCAGCACACCCGCCCACAGGTAGATGAGCAGGACCGCGCGCCGCTGCGAGTGACCGATTTCCAGCAGCCGGTGGTGCAGGTGCATCTTGTCCGGGGAGAACGGGCTCTCGCCGCGGCGCGTCCTGCGGATGATCGCCATCAGCAGGTCGAGCAGCGGCACGAACAACACCGCCGCCACTACGATCAACGGCGACAGCAGACCGAGGAGGTCGGCCGCGCTGCCCGTGGCCTGGTTGATCTTGCCGGACGCACTGGTGGTCGCGGCGGCGAGCATCAGGCCGATAAGCATCGAGCCCGAGTCGCCCATGAAGATCCGCGCGGGGTTGAAGTTGTGCGGCAGGAAGCCGAGGCACGCGCCGGCCAGCACGGCGGCGATCAGCGCCGGCGGGTAGGCCTCCACGGCGCCTTGGCGTTCGACGAGCAGACCGATCGAGAACACCGCCGTGGCCGCCGCGGCGATCAGGCCGATGCCGGCCGCGAGCCCGTCGAGTCCGTCGACGAAGTTCATCGCGTTGATCATGGTGACCGCGAGCAGCACGGTCAGGAGCGCGCCTTGGTTCTGGTCCAGCGAGATGGTCGCGCCGCCGTCCCACGGCACCCACGCGATCATCCACTGCAGACCGAACAGCACGAGGATGCCGGCAGCGGTGACCTGTCCCGCCAGCTTCGTGAGCGAGTCGAGCTCGAACCTGTCGTCGATCGCACCCACGAGCACGATGACGCCGCCCGCGACGATGACACCCCACGGATCGTTGGAGAAGTCGAACGCCGCCCGCAGCACCGGCAACTGGTGCGCCACGAACATGCCGCACAGCACGCCGCCGTAGATGGCGACACCACCCATCCGCGGCATCGGCTGCACGTGCACGTCCCGTTGCCGCGGATAGGCCACCGCCCCGACCCGGAACGCGAGCGCGCGCACCAAACCGACGAGCAGGAACGTCACAACAGCAGCAATCAACGCGACGAGCAGGTACTCGCGCACGGGAAGGACGAACGAGGATGCGGGCCCCACGGGCCTACCAATCAATCGGTGTTTGTTCGGGGTGCACGCCACGGTACTCGCGGCAGCATGATCATTCTGGCAGCCGCTCGTCAGCGAGCGACTTCAACCTCGATGCCGAGCACCTCGTCGACGTCCTTCTTGCTGACAGCACCCTCACGCAGGATCAACGCGTCCGGCCCCGTGAGGTCCACGATGGTCGAGGCGATGTTCTCGCCGCTGAGACCACCGTCGAGGTACACGGGCACAGCGTCACCGAGCTGGTCCCGCGCCTCCTGCGCACTGGCGGCCGGCGCGTGCCCCGTCTTGTTCGCGCTGGACACGGCCATCGGCCCGACATCGCGCAACAACTCGAGCGCCACCGGGTGCAACGGCATGCGCAGCATCACCGTGCCGCGCGTCTGCCCGAGGTCCCAGGCCAGACTCGGCGCGTGCGGCAGCACGATGCTCAGCCCACCGGGCCAGAAGGCCTCGATGAGCGCCCGGGCCTGCCGGGGAACGCTCAGGACCAACCCGTCGATGGTGGTCCAGGACCCGACCAGCACGGGCACGGGCATGTCGGGCCCGCGCCCCTTGGCGTCGAGAAGACTCCGGACCGCTTCGGCGTCGAACGCGTCGCAGCCGATCCCGTAGACGGTGTCGGTGGGCAGGACGACGAGGCGTCCGCTGCGCACCGCACCGGCGGCAGCGGCCAGTCCGGCCGCGCGGTTGCCAGGTTCGCTGCAGTCGTAGACCGTGCTCACCTCGCTGAGCCTAGCCAGCCCCGCTGCTCTCACCGCATGCAGGTGCGCACACTCCGGGACATCACCTCGGACCTGCGCTTACATTCTCACTTCGAGCGACCACACCACGGCTGACCAGCCAAAGTTTCAACCCAAACAGGGCTAAGTAGTTCAACGCATCCACCGAACGGCCGCACAACTGTATGGTCATGAGCCGACCACAGAGCGCAACGGGGGAGGGTCGAGTTCCTGTGTCCGAGGAAGTGGTGACGAGCGGCAAGGTCGGCAGTTTCGCCGACAAGGCCGCCGGGGGTACCTGGAACAGCATCTTCGACGGTGGTCTCAGCGCCGTGATGGCCGCCGGCAAGGCCGTGGCCGTGGCCGTCGAGACCCAGCAGCTGTCCGTCGACCCGCACCTGGTCGACGCCATGATCAAAAAACTGACCGCGATGCAGGACGAGCTGGAGAACGTCGCCCAGTTGTCGGCAGAGCTGAGCCAGGAAACAAAACTCGGCGGGGGGTACGCCGAGGAGATCAGCAGGGGCAACCGGACGTTCGGCACCGCCGCGCAGAAGACTTTGAAGGAGCTCGCCAAGGCGATCAACGATCTCAAGACGCAGATCGAGAAGAGCCGGGCCTCCTACACGAACGTCGACCGAGCGGGTGCCGACTCGCTCAAGAAACTCGGGAAGTGATGAAGCGCATCCTCATCGCCACGACGATCAGCCTGACCGTTCTCGCCACCGGTTGCACCAGCACCGGAACGACGGGCAGCCCGACGCCGACGAGTGGTGGCGAAACCCCGACCACCAGCTCCAGCTCCGCGTCCGGGTTGGAAGCACTGGCCAGCAAGCCGTGCGACCTGCTGACCGAGGCCGAGGCCGGCAGCCTCGACCTCAAGACCCAGGGCAAGGCGGAAAAGGTGGGTACCGCCGAGGGATGCAGCTGGAACGTGAGCGGCAAGGGCGGGCTTCGCGTGGGCATCCGCACCACGTCCGGTGTCAAAGACCTGAACCTCACCGGTCAGGTCTCCCAGACCAAGGTCGGCAAGTACGACGCGACGAAGGTCGAGGCACCGGACGGAGCCACCAGCATGTGCACCTACGTGATCGCCGTCAGCGAGTCGTCCTCCGTCTCGATCATCGGGAACATCGGCCTCGTCTCGGACGACACCGCGGCCGCCTGCGCACGGGCCTCCAAGGCTGCCGACCTGATCGCACCGAAGCTGCCGTAACGACGTCCGAGGGGGGATTCTCATGGCACCCGTCGTCAAACCCAGCGTTCCGACGCCGAACGCGAACTACCCAGGCCAGCAGCACGAGCAGATGAAGGCCCAGGTCACTCAGAACTACGTTCCCGACACGGCGACCGCCGTCAGCGACGCCTGGCTGAAGATCGGCAACACGTTCAAGGACCTGGCGACCGACTTCAGCATCCTCGTGAACGGCTCGCAGTCCGCGTGGACGGGCAAGGCCGCCGAGGGAGTCCGGGCCGCGCTCGGCAAGGTGGGAACGTTCGCCGAGAACACCGGCGAGGGCTTCACGAACACCTCGAAGGCCATTGCGCAGCAACGGGATGCGGCGATCCAGGCCAACAAGTCCATGCCCGACCCCGTGAAGTTCGACCCCCTCTCCATCGCCGGCGACTGGCTGACGAACAAGGGCGGCATGGTCAACCCCGTCATGATGGTGGGCGCGCCCATCGAGATGATGGCGACGTACAACAAGCAGCAGGGCGCCAAAGAAGAAGCCGTCCAGGTCATGCAGACGCGCGACAACACGATGATGTCCGCCGCGATGTCCATGCCCACCATGGAGTCCACGCCCCAGGTCACGCACGACCAGGGCGTCACGCAGGCGAGCAGCACCAACAGCTCGCACAGCCTGAGCAACGTCAACGCGAGCCAGCGCTTCAGCAGCACCAGCAACGCGGGCATGCCGTCCACGCCGTCGGGCATCAACAACGGCACCACGAACGCCTCGTGGGCCGCGCCGCAGGTCAAGTACCCGTCGCTGCAGCCCGGCGGCAACAACCAGAACAACCCCGGTGGCCAGAACCGGCCGCCGTTCACCCCGCCCGGGATGTTGCCTCCCGGCATGCGGCCACCCGGTGGCGGCTTGCAGGGCCGGCCTCCCGGTAGCGGGCCTGGTGGGCCCGGCATGCGTCCCGGCGGACCGGGTGGGCCCGGCGGCGGTGCTGGTGGCGGCGCCGGTGGTGGCCGTGGCATGGGTGGACCCGGTGGCATGGGCGGCGGCATGGGCGCCGGTCGTGGCATGGGCAGCTTCGGGCCGTCGACCCCCGGCGGCAGCGCCGGTGTCATGGGGCCTGGCGGCGGCGCCGGCGCCGCGGGTGGCGCGGGCGGTGGCTCCGGTCGTGCCGGGGCTGCGGGCGCTGGTGGCATGGGTGCCGGTGGCGCCGGTCAGGGTGGCCAGGGCGGGGAGGACAAGGAGCACAAGTCCAACTACCTCGTGCCCACCGACGAGTTCTTCGACGACGATCGCATGGTCGCGCCGCCGGTGATCGGCGGATGAGGCAGATCGCTCAGCTCTCCCTGCCCGCGTTCGAGGTCCTCTGGGAGGACCTGCGGGCGGGGAGCATCCCGTACCCCTTCGAGATCAACCAGCACGGTGAGACGCTCGACGAGCGTGCGCGCATCAAGGCGGCGGTGCACGCCGATCTCGAACGCCGCAACCTCGCGCGGCGAGGCAAGCCCGAACCCGACCTCGAGGACGCGCTGAACCTGTTGGCGCGTCCCGAGCTCCGCGTCATCGCTCTCTGCATGCCGAACATGAGCCAGCGGACGGTGGTCCGGGCGAGCGTGGTGGCGCGCGGCGGTTACGCGGTGCTGGTGGTCCAGGAGGACAGCGGCATCACGCTGAACCTGGTGCAGGCCAACGAGATCGCGACCAGCCTCGCGAACGCCATGCCGCCGGGACGTCCCGGGCCGGGCAAGCCGGTGACGGTGCCCGCGCAGGCCTTCGAGGAGCAGCCGCAACGGCAGGAGGGCTTCCGCCAGGCGGTCAGGACGACGGAGAACGACGACGTGCGCCTCGCCAAGCAGATGCTGACCGGCCCGGCCATCGGCAACGGCCACTTCCTGGTGCAGATGGGACAGGGGCGCACCAAGCGCGACTTCCCGCCCGTCACCTGGATCGACACGAAAGCCGGGCGCTACTCGAACGTACCCGCCCGCGCCGGCTGGTTCACGATCGGCCCCGCCGACAACATGGGACTGGCGAGGCACCTGGGGCAGGTCCTGGCGATGACGAGCGACCGATGAACCCCGAGAAGATGATCGCGGACCTCGAGTCGAGGGCGCAGCAGCTCCAGCAACGCTGAAAAAGAACTACGAGGAGCCGTACCAGCAGAAGGTCCCGCGCTTCGTCGAGCCGTTCCGCGATCATCGCCCTGGGAAAGCTCCGCCCGCGGGGTGGTGGGTGGCTGTTGGTCCCCGCCTTGGCGGTCTTCGTCGGCAGCCTGTTCCCCGCCGGCATCGGCGGGCACTCGGTGTGGCTCACCGCGTTCGGCGAGACGCTGCGCTGCCGCGTGGACGCCGTCGAGCGGCACCCCAGCAGCCGTGGCGCCGACTCGTTCACGACCCACCTGCGGTGCGGTGACAGGGAGTTGGAGCTCTCGCCCACCGGTGCGCGGAAGGCCAAGCCGGTCGGTGCCGAGCTCGATGTCGTAGTGGACGGGACCGGGTTCTTCACCAGCCTCGAACGCGACGAGGTCTCCTGGCTCCACAACGCGCTGTTCGCGATCGGCCTGCTGGGCAGCGCCAGGTTCGTCCTGCTCGTCGTCCGGCTCCCGGTTCGGCGGCCAGAGCCGGCGGCCGAGAAGCAGTAGGCGCACACGCGGTCACGCGCGAGGCGGCGGATCCTCGTAGCGCGTGACCGCGTGCCCTCCCCGCCGAGAACCTACGACCGCTCGGCCGCAGTGCGACGAAACGTCGAGTTATTGGCCAGGATTTGGCAACTTCGACCACGACTTCGCCACTCTCAGACCGCTGCGCAGCGCGGTGAGGCCTTCGCGGAACGCCGCCATCGCCAGGCGGATCGGCACGTCGGAGGTCTCCAGGCGGTGGGTGGCGGTGAGCAGCGCTTCGATGCCCGCGAGCAGGTCGCCCAGGTCGGCCACGGTCGGGGTGGTGCCGGAAGCGTTGGCAGCGCGCAAAAGGCGGTCGGCTTCGAAGGCTTGGCGTTCGAACGTCAGGGCGGCGTCACGGAGGCGGGTGGCACCGGGAGAGAAGTCCGGGGAGTCGGTGGCCAGCAGCGCGTGGAACTCCGCCACGACGGAGCCGGCGGTGCGGGTGGCGGAGTCGACGTCCAGCGACAGCTGGGACAGCACGGCGGGAACGTCGACCGCGGTGGGCGTCGGGGCAGAGGTCAACGCGCGTTCGGCCGCTTCGACGTTGTCGACGATCGCGGAGGCCAGGGTCAGCATGGTGCGGCGCCACACCGGGGAGTCCGGGCCCTCGATCCACGCCTCGCGGACGCTGTGGTGCCGGCGTTCCACGACGATCTGCACGGCAAGGTCCGGGTTGTCCTCGGTCAGGTGGTCCTCGCCCAGCAGGACGACGGGCAGCAGCAGGCCGCGGACGTCGTCCGCGGAAGCCTGGTTGTGGAACAGGAACAGTTCCTCGCGGCAGTACGGGCGGTCGAAGTAGCGGCGGGTCAGCACGGGCAGGAGGACCATGGCGCTGCGGACCGCGGCGCGCAGGGTCGGCTGGACGAGGTCTCCCCAGCCGATGGCCTCGCGGTCGAGGAAGATCTCCAGGGCTCGGCCGCGGTCGGCGTAGGCGTAGTGGCGCAGGGCTTCGGCGAACGGGGCCACGAAGTCCATCACCACGTCGTCCTGGCGTGCGTAGCTCAGGAAGCACCGGATCGCAGGGGCGTCCGACAAGGGCGTCATCTGCCTTCCTTCGGCGCATTGACAATTCGCGTTTCCGCCACTTTCACCCCATTCTGATCAGGACCGACTATTGTGCCACCCTCGGAATGGAAATGCGTGTTGCCCATGTCTCGCAACGTCCCTGACCAGCACATACGCGAAGTGCTCGATTCAATGACAGAAAGTGGACAGGACAATGTCAACACCGGCGACGGCGAAGGGAAACGATTCTTCGAGGTCGCGCGACGACACGACCCGCTTCCTCTGCGGAGCCGCTCACCGCGACGAGGAGTTCGCGGACTCGGCCATTCGCGAGTACCTGGTGGAGTCCACCCGGTCGATTCCGCGCTCGCCCGGGGTCAACGCCGGCGCGGTGTTGCGGGAGGCGGTGGCAGGGCGCACGCGGCGGAAAGTGCGCGACGGGCTGCTGCTGCTGCTGGCGGTCTTGGTGCTGTTCGCCGCGACCGGAACGCTGGCCGTGGCGTGGCTGCTGGTCGCGGCGATGGTCGCGGTGGCGAGCGGGAGCAAGCTCGCGTCCTTGCGTCAACGGCGGGTCTCGCCGCACGGTCGAGGGCCGGCCGCGCTCGGCGCGATCGTCAGCGCGATCGCGCTCTTGTTCGCGCTGTCCAAGCTCATCGAAGAGTTCGACGACATCAGCAACTACTGCAGGCGCAGGTCGGAGGTGTGCGGGCCGACGCACAGCGACGCCGAGTTCACGTTCGTGATCATCGGGATCGCGCTGATCTTTGCGGTGTTGCTGGCCGACCGGGTCATCATCTGGCTGCTGGTCACGAAGAGCTTCCGGCGCAACGGGTTCCGCACCAGCCGGGGCGAGCGGGAGCTGTGGCGAAACGAGTGGGCCATCCGGCGGCTTGGGCACGCGAGCTACGCCGGAGCGCTCGCGCTCTACCCCACCGACGAGGACGGCGGGCCTGACGACCCGGACGCGGCGCAGGTGATCGTCTACCACGGCTATCGGCCGTTCATCGGTTCCGGCGTGATGTTCGAACCGTGGTCGATGGCGTTGCCCCTCGAGCACGCCGGAGACGGGACCGGCGCGCCACTGCCCGGTTTCGCCCTTCCCGAGCTGTACGAACGCATCACGAGCGAGCTCGTCAAGACGGGCCGCTCGCCGTCGTTCTCCCCGGGCCACCGGTTGCGCGAGATGAGGACCGGCGACCGGGTCGTGATCTCCTCCGTCGAGCTGGTCGACCACATCGACGACGCCGAGGCTCGGATCGTGTTGCCGGACAAGGATCACGCGCCGCGGTCGGCGGTCGGCAGGTCCGTTGTGGACCGTCTGATCACCGAGCCGATGGAGTGGATGCGCTACTTCCGCTCGTTCCAGGTCGAGACGTGGGACCGGGATGTCGTCGTCTCCGCCTACCTGACCTTCGGGCTCGACGAGGAGATGCTCTACGTCGAGTGGACGCCCTGCATCCTCCATCCGATCCACGCCCGGCACCGGGAGATCGACGTGCTGGCGGAGCAGTCGGTGAGGCCGTTCCTCGACGCCCTGGTCGACCTGCTGAGGTTCCCGGCGTCGTTGCCGAAGCGGTTCGCGACGGCCGTGGGGTGGCTGACACCCGTCAACCAGGCCGAGGGGACGTTCGTCGCGGGTCGGTACGGCGCCACGACCAGCCTGCGCGAGCTGGCCAGCCGGAGCCAGGTGGACAACTACTTCCAGCTCACCGACATCGAGCGGTACGTGAAGGTGCTGGAGTCGCGGCTGCTGCGCACGCTGGGCGAGTTCCTGGAGGAGAAGGGCATCTCGGTCACCGAGTTCATGGCACAGGCCATGCAGGTGACCAGCAACAACGTGCACATCACCGGCCCGGTCATCTCCAGCAACATCGCCACGACCGGCAAGGCACGCGCGGGCAACACCAGTGGCACCACCACGAGGGGAACCTCATGAACAACCGGAAGTTCGAGATCCAGGGGCCTGTGATCGGCAGCAACGTCGGGACGAGCGGGCGCGCCAGGGCGGGCGACGTCCACATCGGACACATCCAGGACGTCAGCGCCGTCCTGCGGCTGCTCGACGAGCTGCGGGAGGACCTGAACGAGGCCCAGGCGCCCACGTCGACCGTCGAGGCAGTCGACGACCTGCGGGCGGAGGCGCGCAAACCCAAGCCCCGCAAGGACGTCACGGACCACCTGATGGACAAGCTGGCGGACCGCGGTCTCGGCGAGCAGATGAAGGATCTGGCGAAGGCGTTCGCCGCCCTCTACTGACCGCCCTGGACCCTGCGGGCGGTCGCGAACCGGGGCCGCCCGGCCAGGTCCTGGTGGTCGGCGACGTCGGTGAGCACCCGGCGCGCGGACAGCAGCGCCGGCACGGACTCCCCCTGCGTGTCGTCGTGCTCGATGCCGACGGACCCGCCGGGCTTGAGCCACCGCGCGGCGGCCCGCACGACGTGCCGGATCACGTCCAGCCCGTCCTGCCCGGAGAACACCGCGTGGTGCGGGTCGTGCACGCCCACCTCGGGCTGCACGGGCGTTCCCTCCGGCACGTAGGGCGGGTTGCACACGACGAGGTCCACCTGGCCGTCCAGATCGGACAGCAGGGACGGGTCCGTGGCGTCACCGGAGTGCAACCGGATCGGTGTGTCCCCGGCGGCGACCCGCGCGTCCGCGTTGCGACGCGTCCACGCAAGCGCTTGCGGATCGATTTCCACCGCGTGCACCACCGCGTCGGGACGGGCAGCGGCGATCGACAGCGCCAGCGCGCCCGTTCCCGTGCAGAGGTCCACGACGACGGGGGCGGAAACGCCGGCGAGCGCCTTCAGGCTCCACTCCATGAGCAACTCGGTCTCGGGCCGCGGCACGAACACCCCCGGCCCGACCTCGACCGAGATGGAGCCCATCGGCGCCCAGCCGAGGATGTGCTGCAGCGGAACGCGCGAGGCACGCGTGCGCACGAGCTTGTGCAGCTGGTCGACCACCGGCGGGTCGACCAGCGGGATGAGCGGCAGCCGTCCGCGCTCGACCCCGAGCACGTGCGCGGCCAGGTACTCCGCGTCGACGCGCGGACTGTCCACCCCCGCCTCGGCGAGGATCTTGGCCGCCTCGGAGATCGCGAGGCGCAGCGGCTGCCGGTTCATCATCGAGAAGTCGCCTTCTCAGAAGTTGATCATGTGCCCGGCCAGGCCGTGCACCGCTTCCTTGACGGCCTCCGACAGCGTCGGGTGCGCGTGGACGTTGCGCGCGACCTCGTGGACCGTGAGGTCCCACTGCTGCGCCAGCGTGAGCTCGGGCAGCAGCTCGGTCGCCTCGGGGCCGATGATGTGGCCGCCGAGCAGCTCGCCGTGCTTGCCGTCGCTGATCAGCTTCACGAAACCGCCGGGCTCGGCCAGGCCGTGCGCCTTGCCGTTCGCGGTGAACGGGAACTTCGCGACCTGGACGTCGAAGCCCTTCTCGCGGGCCTGCTTCTCGGTGTAGCCGAACGAGGCGATCTGCGGCTGGCAGAACGTCGCCCGCGGGATCATCACGTAGTCGAGCTCCATGGTCTCGGCGCCCGCGATGGTCTCCGCGGCGATGATGCCCATGGACTCGGCGGTGTGCGCAAGCATCAGCTTCGCGGTCACGTCACCGATGGCGAAGATGTGCGGCACGTTGGTGCGGCCGCGGCCGTCGATGTCGATCGCGCCGCGCTCGGTGAGCTTCACGCCGGTGTTCTCGAGGCCGTAGCCCTCGACGCGCGGCACGAAGCCGATGGCCTGCATGACCTTGTCGGCTTCCAGGACTTCCTCGGCACCGTTCTTCGACACGGTGACGCGGACCTTCTCGCCCGACTCGTCGATCGACTCGACCCGCGTGCCGACGCGCACGTCGACGCCGAGCTTCTTGTAGCGCTTGAGCAGCTCGGCGGACACCTCTTCGTCCTCGAGCGGCACCATGCGGTCGAGGAACTCGACGATGGTGACCTTCACGCCGTAGTTGTGCATGACGTACGCGAACTCGACGCCGATGGCGCCCGCGCCGGCGATGATGATCGACTCGGGCAGGTCCTCGGTCATGATCTGCTCTTCGTAGGTCACGACGCGGTCGGACTTCTGCGTGTTCGGCAGCATCCGGGTCGTGGCGCCCACGGCGATGATCGCGTGGCCGAAGGTGATCGTCTCGTCCCCGACGGTCAGCGTGTGGTCGTCGGTGAAGTTGGCCCACCCGTTGAACTCGGTGATGCCGTTCTTCTTCATCAGGAAGTGCACGCCCTTGACGCGCCCGTCCGCCACCTTGCGGCTGCGCTGCCACGCCGCGCTGTAGTCGAAGCTGACGGTGCCGTCGACCTTGATGCCGAACGTCTTCTGCTCGTGCGTGAAGAGGTGCGCCAGCTCGGCGTTGCGCAGCAGTGCCTTCGACGGGATGCAGCCGACGTTCAGGCAGACGCCGCCCCAGTACTTCTCCTCGACGATGGCGGTCTTCAGCCCGAGCTGAGCCGCACGGATCGCGGCGACGTACCCGCCGGGACCCGCACCCACGACGACGACATCAAAGTGTGCGCTCATAAGCACACAGCCTAGGTGCCGAGCTGCTCCCGCAAGAACTCAACCGTCCGTTTCCACGCGTCGGCGCGGGCGTGCGCGGTGGCCTGCGGAGTCCCACCACCCGAGAAGGTGACGCCGGGTCCCGGGTAGGTCACCTCGGTGGCCGGCCGGTGCGGCGGGCCCGCGATCAGGTGTCCTGCCTCGGGATACACGACGTGCTCGTGCGCGAACGGGTGGTCGTGGTCCTTCAGCCGCCGCAGCGCGACGTCGCTCAGCTCCGTCGACGGCCACCCGTCGTCCTGTCCGGACGAGATGAGCAACACACCTCCGGCGATCCGTTCGACGGGGACCTCGGTGTCCTCCGGGACGCCGTCCTCGGTGCTGAACGCGAGCCGCAACGGCACCGGTTCGTCGTTGACGATCCTGGTGCGCAGCTCGTCGCCGATCTCGTACGGCAGGTACGGCAGCGGTTCGCCCTTGAGCGTCCACGACGCCGCCTCGTACGAGAGTTTCTGCAGCAGGTTCGCGCCCGGTCCGATCGCCTGGGTCACGACACCGCTGCCCACGACGCTGACCACGGCCTTGACCTGGGAGTACGTCGATCCGACGAGCAACGCCAGCTCACCGCCGCGCGAGCCGCCGACCACACCGATCTCACCGGCGCGCTCGCTGAGGTGGTCGATGGCCTTGCCGAAGTACTCGAGCGGGACGTCCACGAGGTGCTCGGGCAGCCCCGGCAAGCCGAAGTAGCCGAGCGCGAACGTGACGAACCCGTGCGCGGCCAGCAGCGCAGCGTCCGTCTCGTGCAGGCCGCCTTCGGAGCCGCTGAGCACGATGACGCCCGGAAGGTCGCCTCCGTCGTCCTCGGGGGCGAACAGCGTGCCGACGAGTCCGTTCTCCCGGACCTCCTGGCGTTCGACGCCCTCTGGCACCGCCAGCCGGTCGAGAACGCGATCCCCCACGCCCTCAACGGAGAGAACGGTCGGGCCGGGCTTGCCACCCGTGCGTTCCAACGACCAGAACAACCCCATCGGGTCGACACCGCGATAGCTGCCCTCGACAGGCGCGTGCCTGGTGAGGTCTACGACACCGTGGTCATCCGCGTCGAACACGGCATGAGAAGCGCGCTCACCCGTGGAGAGCTGCACTGTGATCGTCTGGCCCGGTTCCAGGCCGACGACCCGCGCCTCGACCGGCTGGTCGAGGGGCGCCGTCTGCGGATTCACCAGGATCTCGGCCACAACGCGCCCCTCCCACGTCGGATTACCCGCCTGCGAGCCGTTCCGCCCGGTCAGCGGCGGCGAGAGCGTCCACCACCGCGTCCAGGTCACCGTCGAGGACCTGGTCCAGGTTATGCGCTTTGTACCCAACGCGGTGATCGGAGATGCGTGATTCGGGGAAGTTGTAGGTCCTCACCCGTTCACTGCGGTCGACGGTGCGGATCTGCGTGCGGCGCGCGTCCGACTGCTCCTGCGCCTTCTGCTCCTCGGCGAGAGCGGCGAGCCTCGACTGCAGCACCTGCATCGCGCGGGCCTTGTTCTGCAGCTGGCTGCGCTCGTTCTGGCACGAGACGACGATGCCGGACGGCAGGTGCGTGATGCGCACCGCGGAGTCGGTGGTGTTGACCGACTGACCACCCTTGCCGGACGAGCGGTAGACGTCGATCCGCAGGTCCTTCTCGTCGATCTCGACCTCGGCGGTCTCCTCGGTCTCGGGGAAGACGAGGACACCCGCCGCGGACGTGTGGATGCGGCCCTGCGACTCGGTGACGGGCACGCGCTGCACGCGGTGCACGCCGCCCTCCCACTTCAGCCGGCTCCACACCCCGTCCGGGGTCGTGGCCTTGGCCTTGATGGCCACCGTGACGTCCTTGAACCCGCCCAGGTCGGAGTCGGTGCCGTCGAGCATCTCGACCTTCCAGCCCTGACGCTCGGCGTACCGCGTGTACATGCGCAGCAGGTCCCCGGCGAACAGCGCGGACTCCTCGCCACCCTCACCGGACTTGATCTCCAGCAGCACGTCGTCGCTGTCGTGCGGGTCACGCGGCAGCAGCAGTTCGGTGAGCCGCTCCTCCAGCTTGGGGAGCTGCTGCTCGATCTGCTCGACCTCGTCCTGGAACGTCCTGTCCTCGGCCGCGAGCTCCTTGGCCGCCTCGAGGTCGTCGCGGACCTGCTCGATTTCCCTGGCCGTCTGCACGATGGGACCGAGCTGCGCGTACCGCTTGCCCAGCTTGCGCGCACCCGCCTGGTCAGCGTGCACGGAGGGGTCCGCGAGCTTCTTCTCGAGCTCGTCGTACTCGGCGAGCAAGCTGTCCAGCGACTGCGACACTTCTCCTGCTTTCGTCTTGAGTTGCCCCGGAAACGGCGACGGCGCCCGCCCCGGCCGTGAAGGCCGAGGTCAGGCGCCGTGAAAGCAGCTACTTGTTGCGCTTGCCGTAACGCGCCTCGAAGCGCGCCACACGACCACCGGTGTCCAGGATGCGCTGCTTGCCCGTGTAGAACGGGTGGCAGTTCGAGCACATCTCGACGCGGACCTCGGACGCCGAGGTGGTGCTGCGGGTGGTGAAGCTGTTGCCACAGCTGCACGTCACCTCGGTGGCGGTGTACTCGGGGTGAATTCCACTCTTCAAGATCTTGTCCCTTTCAAGGATGGCCGCCGGGTCCCAGTTGGTGAACGGGTGAACCGGAGCCGGACTCGACCGTTTAGTTTGCCAGACCGTTCAACACGTGCAAAAACGCGGTTGTTCCCGATGCATGCACGAGGCCTTGTGCGTGGTCGAAGTCACAGCCGCTCAACCTCCGCGATACGCCGTTCGGCGCAAGGCGCAACCGTTCGGCTGGATACGACTCCGCGTCGCCGGTCGGTGTCCAGCAGACTGTGCCGGTGTTCTGCGTAGCCGAACGGCCGACGAGCCCGCTGCTGTGGCTGGCTGTGCCGTTCCTGTTCTCCGCCGCCGTGCTCGGCCTGATGGGGTCGGCAGGGCTGTTGACGGCCGCCTGGACCACCGTCCCCCTGTCACCGGTCGTGACGGGCGCCGGCGTGGCCGTGGCCGCAGCCACCTCGGGCAGCGTGCGCTGGAAGCGCACCTGGCAACGAACCTGGTTCCGGTGGGCCTACCTGGCGGCGGTCCTGGCGGTCGGTGTGCTGGTGGGCGCGGTGGAGATCCCCGCGCTGGTCACCACGGTCGTGGGAGTACCGGTGCTGCTGGGCCTGGTGTTCCAGTGCCTCGTCCAGAACGACGAGAACCGGCGAACCGCCGACTGCCGCTGACCGCCCGCCGCGCAAGGCCGGAGCGGAACCCGGCGCACCCCTCGGCATTCGCGTGACGCCCGACGAAAAAGCCCCCGCTGACCAGCAGCGGGGGCAATTTCACGGGGAACTGGCGTCAGGATCAGTCCTGCTCGGCCCCGGGCGTCGTCTTCGCCACCTGCATCAAGAACTCGATGTTGGTACGGGACTTCCGCAGCCGGTCCAGCAGCAGGTCGATGGCCTGCTGCCCGTCGAGCGCGTGCAGCACCCGGCGGAGCTTGTGCGTGACCGCCATCTCATCCGGCGACAGCAGCAGCTCTTCCTTGCGGGTACCGGAGGAGTCGACGTCGACAGCCGGGAACGTCCGCTTGTCCGCGATCTTCCGGTCCAGCTTGAGCTCGGCGTTGCCGGTGCCCTTGAACTCCTCGAAGATCACCGAGTCACCCGCGGAGCCGGTCTCGACCAGCGCCGTCGCGATGACGGTCAGCGACCCGCCACTCTCGATGTTCCGAGCGGCTCCGAGGAACCGCTTCGGCGGGTACAGCGCCGTCGAGTCGACACCACCGGACAGGATGCGGCCGGAAGCCGGCGCCGCCAGGTTGTACGCACGACCCAGTCGCGTGATCGAGTCGAGCAGCACGACCACGTCGTGGCCCATCTCGACCAGGCGCTTCGCCCGCTCGATCGCGAGCTCGGAGATGGTCGTGTGGTCCGACGGCGGCCGGTCGAAGGTCGAGGCGATGACCTCGCCCTTCACCGAGCGCTGCATGTCGGTGACCTCTTCCGGGCGCTCGTCCACGAGGACGACCATCAGGTGGCACTCGGGGTTGTTCGTCGTGATCGCGTTCGCGATCGACTGCAGAACCGAGGTCTTGCCGGCCTTCGGCGGCGACACGACCAGGGCGCGCTGGCCCTTGCCGATCGGCATCACCAGGTCGATGACACGGGTGGTGAGGATGTGCGGCTCGGTCTCGAGGCGCAGCCGCTCGTTCGGGTAGAGCGGCGTCAGCTTCGTGAAGTCCGGGCGGTTGCGCGCCTCTTCCGGGTCCAAGCCGTTGATCTTGTCGACGCGGACCAGCGGGTTGAACTTCTGGCGCTGCTGCTCGCCGTCGCGCGGCTGGCGGACGGCGCCGGTGATGGCGTCGCCACGGCGCAGGCCGTACTTGCGGACCAGCGACAACGACACGTAGACGTCGTTCGAGCCCGCCAGGTAGCCGGAGGTGCGGACGAACGCGTAGTTCTCCAGCACGTCCAGGATGCCCGCGACCGGGAGCAGGACGTCGTCTTCGCGCACCTCGGTCTCGCGGTCGCCACGACCGCCGCCGTCCTGGCCCTCGCCACGGCCACCACGCCTGCGGCGGTCGCGGAAGCGGCCGCGACGGCCGCCCTCGTCGTCGCCGTCCAGCTGGCCGCCACGGTCGTTGCGGTCGCCACGGTCGCCGCGGTCCGAACGCTCACCGCGGTCGCGGTTGCGGTCACGGCCGCCACGCTCGCCACGGTCGCCGCGGTCGGAACGCTCACCACGGTCCGGACGCTCGCCACGGTCGGAACGCTCCGGGCGCTCACCACGGTCAGAACGCTCCGGGCGCTCGCCGCGGTCGGGACGCTCAGACCGCTCGCCGCGGTCAGAACGCTCGGACCGCTCGCCGCGGTCGGGACGCTGCTCGGACTGCTGCTGGCCCTCGCCCTCGGCGCCGCCGCCACCGCGTCCGGAACGGCGGCGACGGTTACCGCGGCGCCCACCGTCCTCGGACGACCGGGCGTCGTCACCAGCGCCGGGCTCGGCGGCAGCGGGCTTCTCCGCTACGTCGAGCTGCTGCTGAACAGGCTTCTCGGCGACCTTTTCGGCCTTCACCGCGGGCTTCTCGGCGGGGACCTCGGCCTTCGCGGCGGCCTTCTCGGCCTTCGCGGGCTTCTCCGCCTTGGCCGGGGCGCCGGAGCCCTGCTTCTCCTTGATGGCCGCGATCAGGTCGCCCTTGCGCAGGCCTGCGGTTCCGGTGATGCCCATTTGGCCCGCGAGCTCTCGAAGCTCAGCGAGCACCATGCCGGACAGACCCGCGCGTCGGCGCGGCGTCGTGCCGTTCGAAGGGGTGGACAGAGCGTTCTCCTCGGCTCCAGAACCAGACGCAGCTGCGACGTCGCTGCTCAGCAAATCGGTGTTGCTCACACATGTCCTTCCTGACCAGGCCCCGCCTCCTACGCGACCCAGCGGACCCGTCTTCCCGCTTCAACTGGGGAACGACGGTCAGTCCGATGCAGACGGAAGCACACACAGCTTCCGGCAAGCACGGGACTTTTCTCAGGTCACACGGCGATCGGGTGCCTCTTTTGCGTCTGCTCCGCCCGCACGGCACAGAGCCGGAACACAAAAGGATTGCGACCCGGAACGAGTGTCCGGGCGCGACACCGGCGCCCGTGCGCGCGGTGACTGATCGCCCCCGAGGGTAGACGCCGCTCCTCCACCATGCAACAACCGGGTCCGGGTGTGTCAGTCCAATGGACGAACGCGCACGCCGGCGGCGTCGACGTCGAGTCTGCGCACGTCGAAGCCGTGCGTGTCGACCTCGGCGGGGAGGTCGCCGAACACGATCACGGTGGGTCCCGCTCCGGACACGCAGGCGGGAACACCGAGCTTGCGGAGATCGTTGATCACCCGAACGGTGTCCGGCCATGCGGGTTCGCGGTAGTTCTGGTGGAGTCGATCCTCAGTGGCGGCAAGGAGAACCGACGGATCGGACGTCAGCGCGTGCACCGCGAGGGCGGCCCGCCCCGCGGCGTGCGCCGCGTCCGCGTGGGGCACCTCGGC
The DNA here is from genome assembly GCF_900104175.1 of Lentzea jiangxiensis. Classification (GTDB taxonomy): domain Bacteria; phylum Actinomycetota; class Actinomycetes; order Mycobacteriales; family Pseudonocardiaceae; genus Lentzea; species Lentzea jiangxiensis. The sequence goes on along the minus strand of NZ_FNIX01000001.1, from coordinate 776,203 downwards.
CGGCAGCAGGCCGCGCGTGGTCTTGGTGGACGACTCCTGCGACGGGATGAGGACGACCGGGCGCACGCGTGCGTCGGCGTCCATCCGGACGGCGCGGTACCGCTCGCCCTCCGACCACGCGACGGCGACACCGCCGAAGAGCGAGGCGGCGGCGTTGTCCGCGTGGCCCTCGAACTCGGCGGCGATTTGCAACGCGTCCGTGTCCAACTCGCGACCCGTCAGGGTGAACCCGGCTGCGACACCCGCCACGATCGCGGCGGCCGACGAGCCCAGTCCCCGTGCGTGCGGGATGGTGTTTCGGCACCTCAGGGCCAGTCCACCGGTGTAGCCGGTGGCGCGGACGGCCCGCACGACGAGGTGGGTCTCGTCGAGCGGGACGTCACCGGATCCGGCACCGTCAACGGTGATCGAGAGGCCTTCGACACCTTCGCCGCCGGCCACCTCGACGTCGTCGTACATGCCGAGCGCCATGCCCAGCGCGTCGAACCCCGAACCGAGGTTCGCGGTCGACGCGGGGACGGAGACGAGGAACTTCACGCGAGCTCCAGCGCGTGCGCCACGGCGCCGGGGTCGACCGGGACCGGCTCGACCTCGGTGGTGCCGAGCAACGCGGTGTCGGGGTCCTTCAGACCGTGGCCCGTGACGGTGCACACAACGGTGGACCCCTTCGGCAGCCTGCCGTCCTCGGCGGTCTTGAGCAGACCGGCGATGGACGCGGCCGACGCGGGCTCGACGAAGATGCCCTCGGACGACGCCAGCAGGCGGTACGCGGCGAGGATCTGCTCGTCGGTGACGGCGTCGATCAGGCCGCCCGAGGAGTCGCGGGCGTTGACGGCGCCCGCCCACGACGCCGGCGAACCGATCCGGATGGCGGTCGCGATGGTCTCCGGGTTCGGCACCGGCTGGCCGCTGACCAGCGGCGCGGCCCCGGCGGCCTGGAACCCGAACATCTTCGGCAGGCCCTTGTCGTAGGACGTGTAGCCCTTCCAGTACGCGGTGATGTTGCCCGCGTTGCCGACCGGCAGGCAGTGCACGTCCGGGGCCCGGCCGAGCACGTCGGCCACCTCCCACGCGGCGGTCTGCTGGCCGACCAGGCGGACCGGGTTGACCGAGTTCACCAGCGTGACCGGGTACTCGGCGGCGGTCTTCGACGCGAGCTCCAGGCAGTCGTCGAAGTTGCCGTCGATCTGCAGGATCTTCGCGCCGTGCATGACGGCCTGCGCGAGCTTGCCCATGGCGATCTTGCCGCTGGGCACCAGCACGGCCGCCGTCAGGCCCGCCTTGGCCGCGTAGGCCGCGGCGGAGGCGGAGGTGTTGCCGGTGGAGGCGCAGATCACGGCCTTGAGGCCGGACGCGAGCGCGTACGTCATCGCCACGGTCATGCCGCGGTCCTTGAACGAGCCGGTCGGGTTCGCGCCCTCGACCTTGACGTGGACCTCGCAGCCGGTGGCGGCGGAGAGGCGCTTGGCGTGCACCAGCGGCGTGCCGCCCTCGTGCAGCGTGACGATCTCGGCATCGGAACCATCACTCAGGCGAGGGATCTCGATGCGGTCCCGGTAGGCGTTGATGAGTCCGGGCCAGCCCGCTCTTGAGGCGTTCACTCTTCGCCCTCCACCCTCATGACGCTGACGACGTCCCGCACCACGGGGAGGCCACCGATTTTGTCCACAGTGGACCGCAGCGCGGCGTCGGTCGCCGCGTGCGTGACGATCACCAGGCTGGCGTCCTCGACGCGGCCTTCCTGGCGCACCGCGGCGATGCTCACGTCGTGCTCGGCGAACACGGCGGCGACCTGCGAGAGGACACCCGCCTTGTCCGCGACGTCGAGGCTGATGTGGTAGCGCGTGGGCGTGTTGCCCATCGGCTGCGCGGGCAGCGCGGCGTAGGCCGACTCGCGCGGACCACGTCCGCTCGCGACCATGTTGCGCGCCACGGCGACCAGGTCGCCGACGACCGCGCTCGCCGTGGGGGCGCCACCGGCACCCTGCCCGTAGAACATCATCTCCCCCGCCGCGTCGGCTTCGACGAACACCGCGTTGAACGCACCGTTGACGCTCGCCAGCGGATGCGTCCTGGGGATCATGGCCGGGTGGACTCGAACCGCGACTGATTCCTGGCCGGACGGGCTGACCACGCGCTCGCAGATCGCGAGCAGCTTGACCGTGCGGCCGAGGCCCCTGGCGGCCGCGATGTCCGCCGCCGACACCGCGCGGATGCCCTCGCGGTAGACGTCCGACGCGGTCACGCGCGTGTGGAACGCGAGGGAGGCGAGGATCGCGGCCTTCGACGCGGCGTCGAACCCGTCGACGTCCGCGGTCGGGTCGGCCTCGGCGTAACCGAGGCGCGAGGCCTCCTCGAGCGTCTCGGCGTAGCCCGCGCCCGTGGCGTCCATCGCCGACAGGATGAAGTTGGTGGTGCCGTTCACGATGCCCATGACGCGCGTGATCCGGTCTCCCGCGAGGGATTCCCGCAACGGGCGCAGCAACGGGATCGCGCCGGCGACGGCGGCCTCGAAGTACAGGTCCGCGCCGGACGCGTCGGCCGCCTCGAACAGGTCGGGCCCGTGTTCGGCCAGCAACGCCTTGTTCGCCGTGACGACGGACTTGCCGCCCCGCAACGCCTCCAGCAGGAGACCACGCGTCGGGTCGATGCCGCCGATGACCTCGACGATCACATCGACGTCGTCCGACTTCACGAGCGCCGCGGCGTCCGTGGTGAGCAGGTGCTCCGGCACCTCGCGGTGTTTGTTCGGCCTGCGCACGGCGATGCCGGCGAGTTCCACCGGCGCGCCGATGCGCTGGGTGAGGTCCTCTGCCTGGTCCGTCAGCAGCCGGACTACCTCCGTGCCCACCGTGCCACACCCCAGCAAGGCGACCCGAATCGGTTTCACGGCTTTCATACCTCCAGACGGAACAGGTCGTCCTCGGTCTCGCGACGCAGCAGCAGCCGCGCCTCTCCGTCGGTCACCGCGGCGAGCGCGGGCCGTGGAAGTCGGTTGTACCCGCTCGCCATCGAGTAGCAGTAGGCCCCTGTGGCGGCGATCGCAACGAGGTCGCCCGGCGCCAGGTCGTCGGGCAGCCAGCAGTCGCGGACGACGATGTCACCGGACTCGCAGTGCTTGCCCACCACACGACACAGCACGGCCCTCGATTCGGGCTCGGACGCACGGGAGACCAGCTTGCAGTCGTAGACCGCGTCGTACAGGGCAGTGCGGATGTTGTCGCTCATGCCGCCGTCGACGCTGACGTACCGGCGCCGCGCGCCACCGTCGAGCTCGATGTCCTTGATCGTGCCGACCTCGTACACGGTGACGGTGCCGGGGCCCACGATCGCGCGGCCGGGCTCGACCGCGATCCGAGGCATCTCCAAGCCGTTGTGCTCGCACTCCTTCTGCACGATGTTGTGCAGCTGCCGCGCGAGCTCGGCCGGCGGGGGCGGGTCGTCGTCCGGCGTGTACGCGATGCCGAGACCGCCGCCGAGGTCGACGACGTCCAGCGACGGGACGTCGCCGTGCTCCTCCCGGATGGCCGCGAGCAGGCCGATGACGCGACGGGCCGCGACCTCGAAGCCGGAGGCGTCGAAGATCTGCGAGCCGATGTGGCTGTGCAGGCCGACGAGCTCCAGGCCTGTTGCCTTGAGCACGCGGCGCACGGCCTCGGCCGCGTCACCGGAGGACAGCGAGAAGCCGAACTTCTGGTCCTCGTGCGCGGTCGCGATGAACTCGTGCGTGTGGGCCTCGACGCCGACCGTCACGCGGATCAGCACCGGCTGCACCACACCGCGTTCGCGCGCGATCTGGTCGAGGCGCGCGATCTCGTGGTACGAGTCGAGCACGACCCCGCCGACGCCCGCCTCGACGGCCGCGATCAGCTCGGGAACGCTCTTGTTGTTGCCGTGCAACGCGATGCGCTCGGCGGGGAAGTCCGCGCGCAGGGCGATGGCGAGCTCGCCACCGCTGCAGACGTCGATGGAGAGGCCCTCTTCGGCCACCCACTTGGCGACCTGCACGCTCAGGAACGCCTTGGAGGCGTAGTGCACGAGCGTCGGGTCGCCGAACGCCTCGGCGTGCTCGCGGCACCGCGCGCGGAAGTCCTGCTCGTCCATGACGAACAACGGGGTGCCGTACTGCTCGGCGAGCCCGCGCACGTCCACGCCCGCCAGCTCCACGACGCCGGCGTCGTTGCGCCGGGCGTTGCGCGGCCACACGTTCGGGTGAAGGTAGTCGAGCTGGTCGGTAGCGGTGGGACGGTCCCCGGCGGTGCTGCCGGGGACCATGACGTCGGCGTGCCGGGGTCCGGCCGGGTGCGCGCGCATCACATGCGCTCCGGGGCGGTGACGCCGAGCAGGCGCAGGCCCGCGGCGAACACGCGCCTGGTCGCGTTGACGAGCTGAAGCCTGACCTGGTGCAACGGAGTCGTCTCCTCATCGCCGCGGGGGAGGACGCGGCAGTCCTGCTGGAAGCGGTGGTACGTGCCCGCGAGCTCCTCCAGAAAGCGGGCGACGCGGTGCGGTTCGCGCAGCTCGGCGGCGGTGGCCACCACTCGCGGGAACTCGCCGATGGTGCGGATGAGGTCGCCCTCGCGCTCGTGGGTGAGCAGCGCGAAGTCCTCACCTGGGGTGATGCCGAGATCAGCGGCGTTGCGCAGGATCGACGACGTGCGCGCGTGCGCGTATTGCACGTAGTAGACCGGGTTCTCGTTGCTGTGTTTGCGCAGCAGGTCGAGGTCGATGTCGAGGCCGGAGTCGACGGACGACCGGATCATGGCGTAGCGGGCGGCGTCGACCCCGACCGCGTCGACCAAGTCCTCCATCGTGATGACGGTGCCGGCGCGCTTGCTCATCCGCACCGGCTGGCCCTCGCTGACGAGGTTGACCAACTGGCCGATGAGCACCTCGACGCTGTCCGGGTCGTCGCCCAGGGCGGCCGCCGCGGCCTTGAGGCGCGCGATGTAGCCGTGGTGGTCCGCGCCGAGCATGTAGATGCACAGGTCGAAGCCGCGGCCGCGCTTGTCGACGAGGTAGGCGATGTCGCCCGCGATGTACGCCGGCGCGCCGTCGCTCTTGATGACGACGCGGTCCTTGTCGTCACCGAAGTCGGTGGACCGCAGCCACCAGGCGCCGTCCTCCTCGTAGAGCGAGCCGTTGGCCTTGAGCTTCGCGACGGCCTCGTCCACGCGGCCGCTCTCGTGCAGCGAGTCTTCGTGGAAGTAGACGTCGAAGTCGGTGCCGAACTCGTGGAGGCTGCGCTTGATCTCCTCGAACATGAGCCCGACGCCGATCTCGCGCACCGTCTCGGGGTCGCCGAGGGCGCCCGGTTCGCGGCGCAGCACCTCGGCCGCGATGTCGTTCACGTACGTGCCCGCGTAGCCGTCCTCGGGGGCCGGTTCGCCCTTGGCGGCGGCGATCAGCGACCGGACGAACCTGTCGATCTGCGCGCCGGCGTCGTTGAAGTAGTACTCGCGGGTGACCTCGGCGCCGCGGGCCCGCAGGACCTCGCCGAGCGCGTCGCCGACGGCCGCCCAGCGCGCGCCGCCGAGGTGGATGGGACCGGTCGGGTTCGCCGAGACGAACTCCAGGTTGATCCGCTTGCCGGCGAGCTCGGTGCCGGTGCCGTAGCCGTCCTCGAGCGCCGCACGGACGATCGCTCCCTGCGCCTCGCCGGCGAGGGTGAGGTTCAGGAAGCCGGGACCGGCGACGTCCGCCTTCGCGACGGCGGCCTCGGTCTGCAGGGCCTCGGCCAGCCACGTCGCGAACTCGCGGGGCTGGACGCCGACCTTCTTGGCGAGCTGGAGCGCGACGTTGGTGGCGTAGTCGCCGTGCTCGGGGTTCCTGGGTCGCTCGACCGTCACCCGCTCGGGTGCAGCGGCAGGGTCCAGACGTCGGTCGGCCAGCAACCGGGCAACCGTGGTCCGGACCAGATCGGCGAGCGCTTCTGGGGTCACGCCAGAAGAGTTTAGAGAAGCGTTGTCGCAGGTCTCGACCGGGTTGCCGGGTCTCGGAGGGTGAGACGGCAAGTGTTAACGCGCACGTGGTATCGCCCTGCGCTGACAGCGATCCGACACGGAGTCCCTACACTGGCGCCGGTTGACCAGGACGACATCTGAGGCGGACATGACCAGCGGCAAGAAGACGAAGGCCACACGCAACAGCGTGGCCGCAGCCCGTTCCTCGGTGGTGGCGAGCAAGCCCAAGCCGTGGGGCACGATCATCGCGGTGATCGCAGTGCTCGGCCTCGCGGCCGGCGTTTTCGGGTATGCGTACTCGCAGATCCACGCGAACAACGTCAAAGAGGCCGCCCTGGCCAAGTGGAAGCCCACCGACACGAACAAGGACCCGTCGACGCAGCTCGCGGGCATCGTGGTCAAGGACTACAAGGGCTCCCGCCACGTCGAGCCGACCCAGCGCGTCGCCTACGACCAGAGCCCCGCGTTCGGCGGCCCGCACGACGCCCAGTGGGCCGACTGCACCGGCGTGGTCTACGACAAGGCCGTCCGCACCGAGAACATGGTCCACGGCCTCGAGCACGGCGCCGTCTGGATCGCGTACAACCCGGACCAGGTCAAGGACGACGCGCTCGCCAAGCTCAAGACCAAGGTCGAGGGCATCCCGTACATGATGCTGTCGCCGTTCCCCGGCCTCGACAAGCCGATCTCCCTGCAGTCCTGGGGCCACCAGCTGAAGGTCGAGAACGCCGACGACGAGCGCATCGACCAGTTCATCTCCTCGCTGCTGCGCAACGCGAACACCTACCCCGAGGTCGGCGCGTCCTGCGAGAACTCGCAGTTCCTCGCCAACCCGGCCCCGTTCGTGGCCGAGAAGCCGGGCGCCGACGCCGTGCCGATGGACGGCGGCAAGGACGACTCGCAGACCCAGCCCCAGCCCCAGCAGAACCCCAGCACGCCCCCGTCGGGCACCGCCTCGACGCCGCCGTCGAGCTGACATGACCTCTGACGAGACCGCGTCCGGGCGCCCCGCCTCCGGGGTCGCCCGGACCCTCGTGATCAGCGCCGCCGTCCTCGCCGTGCTCCTGCTCGGCGCGGCGGTCGGCCTGCTCGTCAAGCTCCCCGGCTCCACCGGCGACTCCGCGGCCCCGGCCTCCGGCTCCGTGGACGTCGGCTTCTGCCAGGACATGGCCATGCACCACCTGCAGGGCATCCAGATGGCCAACATCGCCAGGGACCGCTCCGCGGACCCGGAGATCCGCCAGCTCGCCTTCGACATCGCCTCCACCCAGCTCGAACAGGTGGGCAGGATGAAGGGCTGGCTGATGATGTGGAACGAACACGAGCAGAACATCAGCGGCGTCTACATGAAGTGGATGGACGCGGCGGGCATCCACGGCCACGGCGCCACCACCCCGGAAGCCGGCAAGCCGGTCATGCCCGGCATGGCCACCACCGAGGAGCTCACCAAGCTGCGCACGGTCGCGGCAGGCCGGGACTTCGACGTGTACTGGCTCCAGCTGATGCTGCGCCACCACGTGGGCGGCGCCCCGATGGCCGAGTACGCCTCGGCCACAGCGGGCCTGCCGTTCGTGAAGACGCTGGCCGACAACATGCTGAAGTCGCAGTCGGCCGAGACCGACCTGATGAAGGACTACCTGGCGAAGCGCGGAGCCGCCCCGCTGCCGTAGCCCGGTACCGCCGATCGACCGCGAGGGCCGTCCCCGGAAGGCAGGGGCGGCCCTTTCGCTTGCCCCGAGTCCCCGCACGCACCCCAACGCACCTGGACAACCGCCTACCCCCGAGTAACGTAGATCACACCCCTACTCGGAGGTAACCATGACCGTCGATGAGCGCGCGGCCAGGAAGGTCGCCGAACAAGCACGGGAAACCCGCTGGCAGCGCCCCAGTTTCGGCAAAGAGCTCTTCCTGGGCCACTTCCGCCTCGACCTCATCCACCCCCATCCGAGTGGCACGGCCGAGGACAGGGCCCGCGGCGAGGCGTTCCTCGAAAAGCTGCGCAAGTTCACCGAAGAGCACATCGACAACGCGGTCGTCGAACGCGACGCCCAGATCCCGGACGACGTCCTGAAGGGCCTCAAGGACCTCGGCGCGTTCGGCATGAAGATCAAGCCGGAGTACGGCGGCATCGGCCTGACCCAGGTCTACTACAACAAGGCGCTCATGCTCCTCGGCAGCGCCAACCCGGCCATCGGCGCGATGCTCAGCGCCCACCAGTCGATCGGCGTGCCGCAGCCCGTCGCCATGTTCGGCAGCCCCGAGCAGAAGCAGGAGTTCCTGCCGAGGTGCGCCAAGGGTGAGATCACCGCCTTCCTCCTCACGGAACCGGACGTCGGCAGCGACCCGGCCCGGCTGGGCACCACCGCGACGGAAGACGGCGACGACTACGTCCTCAACGGCGTGAAGCTCTGGACGACCAACGGCGTGGTGGCCGACCTCCTGGTCGTCATGGCCCAGGTCCCGGGCAGGGGCATCACGGCGTTCGTCGTGGAAGGCGACGCCGAGGGCATCACCGTCGAGAACCGCAACGCGTTCATGGGCCTGCGAGGTCTGGAGAACGGCGTCACGAGGTTCCACGACGTCCGCGTGCCGAAGAAGAACGTCATCGGCAAGGAGGGCGCCGGCCTCAAGATCGCCCTCGCCACCCTCAACACCGGCCGGCTCAGCCTGCCCGCCCTCTGCGCGGGAAGTGCCAAGTGGTGCCTCAAGATCGCGCGGGAGTGGTCGGGCGAGCGCGTGCAGTGGGGGTTGCCGGTCGGCAGGCACGAGGCCATCGCGGGCAAGATCGCCTACATCGCCGCGACGGCGTACGCGCTGGAGGCCGTGCTGGACCTCAGCTCCGAGCTCGCCGACGCCGGCAGCCACGACATCCGCATCGAGGCCGCGCTGGCGAAGCTCTACGCGTCGGAGAAGGCGTGGCTCGTCGCCGACGAGCTCGTCCAGGTCCGCGGCGGGCGCGGCTACGAGACGGCGGAGAGCCAGGCCGCGCGCGGGGAACGCGGCATCGCGGCCGAGCAGGTCCTGCGCGACCTGCGGATCAACCGCATCTTCGAGGGCTCGACCGAGATCATGCACCTGCTGATCGCGCGCGAGGCCGTCGACGCGCACCTCAGCGTCGCGGGCGACATCATCGACCCGGACGCCGACCGCCAGGCGAAGGTGAAGGCGGCGGCGAAGGCCGGTGGGTTCTACGCCAAGTGGTTCCCGACGCTGATCGTCGGCAAGGGCCAGACGCCGGTGGGCTACACCGAGTTCGGGCCGCTCGCCAAGCACCTGCGGTTCGTCGAGCGGTCGGCGCGCAAGCTGGCGCGGCAGACGTTCTACGCCATGTCGCGGTGGCAGGGGAAGATGGAGCGCAAGCAGCGGTTCCTGAGCCGGATCGTGGACATCGGGGCCGAGCTGTTCGCCATCAGCGCCGCGTGCGTGCGGGCGGCGCAGGACCAGAACCCGAACTCGCGGGCGCTGGCGGACGCGTTCGCCAGGCAGGCGCGGATCCGGGTCGACGAGCTGTTCGAGAAGCTCTGGAAGAACACCGACGACAGCGACCAGGTGCTGGCAGGGCAGGTCCTCGACGGCGCGTACACGTGGCTGGAGGACGGCATCGTCGACGCGTCCACCCCGGGGCGGTGGATCGCGGACTCGGCCCACCGCGAGTCGACTGCGGCGAACGTCCACCGGCCGACACCCCGATAGCCCTCCGTTGCTGCACTGGGCAGGCTGATGGTGGTGCGGGCGCGGCACCTGCCCAGTGCACGGTCGGTAGGGGGCTACGTCCCCCGCATCCCCCTACCGACTCCCCTTGCAACGGAAGGACACAACCCTCCAGGTGGAGGTTCTGGTAACGCTAAGCCACAAAACACCGTTAACAGTTACGACAATTGAGTGAATCACCAGGTGGGAGCAGTTCAACTACTCTCAGAGAGTAACTTTCAAGACCATTTCGCGTGCCTGTCGCGACAGCTCCGAAGAGCACGGCACCGGGGTCCGTCGCCCGCGCTCTCACAAAATGTCCACAATGGACATGCGGAGCGATCTTCCCGCACCCCGCCGGCCGCGGTCGCGCTCGTCCACCCGGGCCACCACGGCTCCGCCGATGACCGCTGGCGCACCACCCGGCGACTTGCGGCCGGTCACCGACGAGCCCAGGCGTCGATCGGCTTCCTCGACCGGCGACCGCGGAGAGGACAGGTTGACGGACAGATCCGGTCCACTCCCTTGACAACGATGTCACGTGCCGAAACGCTCCCACCCACATGGGGCAGGCGGGCGGAAGGGTTGCAATGAGGCACCTGCGCAAGAGACGAACTACAACCCTGTTGAGCGTCGCGATCACTGCGACACTGGTGTGTGGCGTCACCAACGGCTATGCGGCCGCCGCACCAGAGGAGCCAGGAGTGGGTTTTTCGTCGTCCTTTGAGGACGGTCAACCTCAACCGTCGTGGTCGAACACCGTCGAGACCGACGCGGCGGGCGGGCCGAAGGCCGCGGGCGTGATCGGCTCGGACGGCTCGGGCATCCCGGGCAACGTCTCCGACAAGGTCGTCGAGGTGAGGGCCAACGGCGAGCACGCGGAGTCGGGCGAGGTCAAGGAGAACCTCGTCGACGGCAGCGTCAACACCAAGTGGCTGGTCTTCGCCACCACCGGCTGGGCGACGTTCAAGTTCGACGAGGCCAGGACGATCAGGAAGTACGCGCTCTCGTCGGCCAACGACTCCCCCGAGCGCGACCCGAGGAACTGGACCCTGCAGGGTTCGGCGAACGGCACCGACTGGACCGTGATCGACACCCGCACCGGTGAGACGTTCGCCGAGCGCTTCCAGACGAAGGCGTACGACATCGCGTCGCCGCAGTCGTTCCTGCACTACAAGCTCGACGTCACGCTGAACAACGGCTCCACGAACATCGTGCAGCTCGCCGAGGTGCAGCTGTCCGACGGTTCGACGAACCCGCCCGCGCCGAACATGCGCAGCGTCACGGGCACCGGCCCGACGGGCGGCTACACGTCCAAGTCGCGCGTCGGCTGGACGGGCGTGAAGTCGTTCCGCACGCAGGGCCGCCACACGACCGAGGGGCGCGCGTACAGCTACAACAAGGTCTTCGACGTCGACATCCCCGTCGGAGCGAAGACCGAGCTGTCGTACATGATCTTCCCGGAGTTCGTGGCCGACAACCTGGACTACCCGAGCACGTACTCGGCGGTGGACCTCGCGTTCTCCGACGGCACCTACCTGAGCGACCTCAAGGCCGTCGACCAGCACGGAGCCGTGCTGTCGCCGCAGGGCCAAGGCGCGGGCAAGTTCCTCTACACCAACCAGTGGAACAAGGTGGCGTCGACGATCGGCGCCGTCGCGGCCGGCAAGACGATCAAGCGGGTCCTGGTCGCCTACGACGGCCCGAAGGGACCGACGGACTTCGCCGCCTGGTACGACGACATCCGCATCGGCGACGTCGTCACCAAGCAGTACGCGAAGCCCTCCGACTACGTGCTCACCACGCGCGGCACCAACTCGAACGGCTCGTTCTCGCGGGGCAACAACTTCCCGGCGACCGCCGTTCCGCACGGCTTCAACTTCTGGTCTCCGATGACCAACGCGGGTTCGCAGAGCTGGCTGTACGAGTACCAGCAGCGCAACAACGCGCAGAACCTGCCGACGCTGCAGGCGTTCACGACCTCCCACGAGCCCAGCCCGTGGATGGGTGACCGCCAGACGTTCCAGGTCATGCCGTCGGACAAGGCGCCGACCCAGGACCGCGCGCTGCGCGCACTGCCGTTCAAGCACGACAACGAGGTCGCGAAGGCGCACTACTACGGCGTGACCTTCGAGAACGGCATGAAGACCGAGATCGCGCCGACCGACCACGCGGCGGTCTTCCGGTTCACGTTCGCCGACCAGGGCCAGAAGAACCTCGTCTTCGACAACGTGAACAACTCCGGTGGCCTCACCCTCGACGCCGCCAACGGCGTCGTGACGGGCTACTCGGACGTCAAGAGCGGCCTGTCCACCGGCGCGACCCGCCTGTTCGTCTACGGCGAGGTCGACAAGGCGGTCACGGCGAGCGGCAAGCTCACCGGCATGGGCCGCGACAACGTGGGCGGCTACTTCTCGTTCGGCGACAAGACCGTCGAGCTGCGCATCGCCACGTCGCTGATCTCCGTGGACCAGGCGAAGTCGAACCTGGAGCAGGAGGTCACCGCGTCGGACACGTTCGACTCGGTGCGCGACAAGGCGCAGGCCGCCTGGGACGAGATCCTCGGCATCATCACGGTCGAAGGCGCTTCCGAGGACCAGCTGATCACGCTGTACTCCAACCTGTACCGCCTCTACCTCTACCCGAACTCGGGCTTCGAGAACGTCGGCGGCAAGACCCGGTACGCGTCCCCGGTGTCACCCGCGGTCGGTGAGAACACGCCGACGCGGACCGGCGCCAAGATCGTGGACGGCAAGGTCTACGTCAACAACGGGTTCTGGGACACCTACCGCACGACCTGGCCCGCGTACTCGCTGTTCACGCCGTCGAAGGCGGGCGAGATGGCCGAGGGCTTCGTCCAGCAGTACAAGGACGGCGGCTGGATCTCGCGCTGGTCCTCCCCCGGTTACGCGGACCTGATGACCGGCACGAGCTCCGACGTGGCGTTCGCGGACGCGTACCTCAAGGGCGTGTCGAACTTCGACGTCAAGGCCGCCTACGACGCCGCGGTGAAGAACGCGTCCGTCGTGCCGCCGAGCAACAACGTCGGCCGCAAGGGCATGGACCGGTCGATCTTCCTCGGCTGGACCGGCAACGACCAGCTGCACGAGGCGTGGTCGTGGGCGATCGAGGGCTACCTCAACGACTTCGGCATCGCGTCGATGGCGAAGGCGCTGCACGAGAAGACGGGCGAGAAGCGGTACGCCGAGGAGCACGAGTACTTCCTCAACCGCGCCCAGAACTACGTGCTGACCTTCGACAAGCGGATCGACTTCTTCCAGGGCCGCAACGTCGACGGGTCGTGGCGCGTCGAGGACCCGGCGAAGTACAACCCGCAGGACTGGCGCTACGACTACACCGAGACGAACGGCTGGAACATGGCGTTCACGGTGCCGCACGACGGACAGGGTCTCGCGAACCTGTACGGCGGGCGGGAGAAGCTGGCGCAGAAGCTCGACTCGTTCTTCACCCTGCCCGAGACCGCGAAGTTCCCCGGCGGCTACGGCGGCGTGATCCACGAGATGATCGAGGCGCGGGACGTGCGGATGGGCCAGTACGGCCACTCCAACCAGCCGTCGCACCACATCGCCTACATGTACAACTACGCCGGCAAGCCCGCGCGGACGGCGGAGAAGGTGCGGGAGATCCTGTCGCGCCTGTACGTCGGCTCGCAGGAGGGCCAGGGCTACGCGGGCGACGAGGACAACGGCGAGATGTCGGCCTGGCACCTGTTCTCCTCGCTGGGCTTCTACCCGCTGCAGATGGGCAAGCCGGCCTACGCGATCGGGTCGCCGCTGTTCACCAAGGCGACCGTGAAGCTCGAGAACGGCAAGAAGCTCGTCATCAACGCGCCGAAGAACAGCGCGAAGAACATCTACGTGCAGGGCGTGAAGGTCAACGGCAAGGCGTGGAACAAGACGTCGCTGCCGCACGACGTGCTCGCGGCCGGTGCCACGATCGACTTCGACATGGGTCCGAACCCCTCGGCGTGGGGCACCGGCGTCAACGACGTGCCGGACTCGATCACCCGGGGCGACGCGGTCCCGACGCCGCTGCGCGACGTGGCCACGGGTGTGTCCACCTCTGCCCTGGTGGACAACAACTCCTCCACGTCCGCGGTGGTCCGCTCGTTCGACTTCAAGGCGGCGGACGCCAAGGAGAAGGCCGAGTTCTACACGCTCACGAACGCCCGCACGGGCACCTCGCCGTCGGCTTGGGAGCTGAAGGGCTCCTACGACGGCAAGACGTGGGCAACGGTCGACAAGCGCTCCGGTGAGACCTTCCAGTGGCAGCAGTACACCCGGTCGTTCAAGATCGCCTCGCCGGGTCGCTACAACTTCTACCGCCTGGAGTTCTCCGGCGACGTCGCGCTCGCCGAGTTCGAGCTGATGTCGAAGCCGCTGCCGGCCGCCACCACCACGGTGACCGGCACGGTCAACGGCCCGCTCCAGGTCAAGGGCGTGACCTATGTGGACGGTGCCACGATCAGCGGTCCGGTGACGGTTGCCCGCGGCGCCACGCTGTACGTCTTCGGCGGCGAGGTCAAGGGCCCGATCTCGGCGTCGGACGCGGGTTCCGTGGTGCTCGTCGGCACCAACGTGGCCGGTCCGGTGACGGTCCACGGCTCGGCCACCGAGGTGGCGGTCGAGAACACGTCGGTCAGCGGCCCCGTGTCGCTGACGTCGAACAAGACCAGGTCGGTCGTGGCGTTCTCCACCGTCGGCGGGCCGTTGTCCTGCACCGGCAACGACCCGGAGCCGTCGAACAACGGCTTCGCGAACGACGTGAAGGGTCCGAAGGCAGGGCAGTGTGCCGGGCTGTAGTGCGTAGCCGCCCGTCGCGCTGACGAGGAAGGCCGCGTTCCGTCACGGAACGCGGCCTTTCCCGTTCACCTGAAAGGATCTATCCCTTTCAGACATACTCCGATGAGATCTTGGCATTCCGCGCGTGGTGACTGGGGAGGCTCTTGTGGTGCCGTTCGAACGAGGCCGTGTGCGGATCGCGGTCCCCCAGCCGAGGACGGAAATCGTTCCGTCACGAACCGGAGCCCCGTCCACCAAGGACGGGATCCGCGATCTCCCGGCATCACCAGGAAAGCTCCCGGCACCGCTGCGCTGACGAGCCGCCCTCGACCTGCAGCGTGGCGTGCTCGATGTGGTACTTGGTCGCCAGCAACGACTGAGCGGCCTTGAGCACGGTCTCGTGGTCGGCGTCCGGCGCGGTCGTGAGGTGCGCCGAAGCCACCTCCATCCCGCTCGTGAGCGTCCAGACGTGCAGGTCGTGCGCCTCCGTGACACCGGGCAACTCGGCGAGCGCCTGCTGCACCTCCGTGACGTCCAACCGTTCCGGCGCGTGCTGGAAGAGGATGTGCAAAGCGTTCTTCGCCAGCACATAGGTCCGCGGCAGCACCCACACCCCGATGAGCACACCCATGATCGGGTCCGCGTACTTCCACCCCGTCGTGATCGTGACGACCGCGGAAGCCAGCACCCCCACCGACCCGACCAGGTCGGCCAGGACCTCCAGGTACGCGCCCCTGACGTTGATGCTCTCCTTGGCGCCCTCCCTGAGGACGCTGAAGCTGACGAGGTTGGCAGCGAGCCCCAACCCCGCCGCGATGAGCACCGGCCACCCCGGCACACTCGGCGGGTCCTGGAACCGCCCGAACGCCTCGTAGACCACGTACCCGGCGACCCCGAAGAGCAGCACCGCGTTGGCCAGCGCCGCCAGCACCTCGGCCCGGTACAACCCGAACGTGCGGTTCTTCCCGGCCCTGGCCCTCCTGGCGACCATGATCGCGGCCAGCGCCATCCCGACCCCGAGCACGTCCGTGAGCATGTGCGCCGCATCGGAGATCAGCGCGAGCGAGGACGTCGCGAACCCCACGACGAATTCGACGACCATGAAGACGGCACCGATGCCGAACGCAACCCACAGCTTGCCGGTGTGCTGCCCGCTCGCAGACGCCGTGCCGTGCCCATGCCCGTGGCCCATGCTTCGGAACATATAGCGACATGCGCATGAGTGCAATCCGCGCTGTTCCCCACCAGCCGATCCGGTGACGGACGCCACGCCTGGCGGGTTGGTGGGGGTAGGGGTGAAACGGGGTGGCGGGTGTGCGCTAGGATCTTCCACGTAGCTACGGCCCCCGTAGCTCAGGGGATAGAGCACCGCCCTCCGGAGGCGGGAGCGCAGGTTCGAATCCTGCCGGGGGCACCAGTGAGAACGCCCGTTGAGCAGCGCAAATCCGCTCAGCGGGCGTTTTGTCGTGTCCAGCCATGTTTGGCCAGAGCCGGCCGTCTGCTGCTCCCGGCTGATCAAGGCAACCGGGCCCAATCGAGTTCCTGACGCAGGGCCCACTTCGTGCGGTGCGCGTCGCGCACAGCGGTCATGTGAGCGCGGAAGTCGTCGTCGCGGTCGCAGCGGGTGAACAGCGTCTTGGCCTCGGCCAGCAAGCGCACGGCCGCCTGATAGGAGTCACGGTTGCGTACTTCGATCGCTCGGTCGGCGGCGCGGAGCAGGATCGGAATGGCGTCGGCCGGACGGCTTGCGGCACGGACACGCGCGAGGCGAAGCCACAGACCGTCCGAGCAGCCGCCGTCGACCGCGGCCTTCCAGGCAGCCTCGTGGTCATCATCGGCCAGCAGGATCTCCACCAACGTCGAGCGGCCCAATGACCATGATCCCTTGACGGGCGGCAGGTCGGCGAGGAAGGCCAGCGCGCGTTCCCGCCATTGCGGAAAGTCACCAGTGGTGCCGTCGCGGAGCGCGCGGAAGGTCTCCAGGCTCGGCCGCTCGGTGAAGTTGGCCCAGAGCATCTCGCCTGCCCGGTCGAGCCGGCCCGCGCGCACGTGGATCTCGGCGGCCAGATCGCGCAGGCGGAAGTCGGGTTCGAAGTCGGCCAGGCCGCGTTCCAGCCAGGTCAGCGCCTCGTCGTCACGGTCGTCGGCACACAGCCGCTCAGCGATGCGGAGCACGTCGTAAGAACTCGTGACGTCCCGGGCCAGCACCTCGACCAGCCCGTCCGCCCCTCCCGACGACTCGGCCAGGTTCTCCATGAGATGGGTGATGACGAAGCGGCGGGCGCCGTAGTCGTTCGGCTTCTTCGGCGGCAGCTTCCGCCACGCCTGCTCGACGAGTTCCCGGTACCGCGCCAAGCCCGCTGCGCCGAGCACGTCCTCGTACGCGGGCAGCACGTCGAGGAACACCTCGTAGTCGCTGCTCACCGCCCGCGTGACCAGACGCTCGGCCAGCTCCACCGGGTCCGGTGAGCCCGCCTCACATGCCGCCAGGTGGATCTCCTCCGCGCGGGCGATCGCCTCGGACAGCCCGCCGTCGGAGTCGTCCACCCGCTCGGCCGAGGACTCCAGCAGTTCCAGCGCGTACTCGGCGAGAGTGATCGCGGCATCGGCGAACCCTGCTCCGACCAGTCGCTCGACTTCGTCCAGGGCCTCACCGACGTGCAGGAAGTAGCCGTACGCCCCGCTGTAGTCGATGAAATCGGGAATGTCGATGGCCCGTTCCAAGCGGACTCTGATATCACGGTCGTCGAACTCGTTCTTCTGCCCGGCCGCGGCGGCGAGCCGGGCGCGCAGCACGCGATCGGATTTCGCGGCCGTCATCAGCTGCTCGACCAGCCACTCCTGATCACAACCACGCAGGAACAACCGCAAGCGCTTGTCCGACAACGGCTTCGCACGCGGCTCCCCCACCTCACCGCCTTGCTCCAGCCATGCCAGCGAAGTAGCGACGCAGTGCTTGCAAAACACGCCGTCGGCGCCGCACGCGATAAGTCTGCGTGCCGTCCACCGTTGCGGTCACGGTCGACCCGTCCACCGCGACCCGCCGAACCTGGCCGGCCGCGAAGTACCGCTCGCCTCGCTCGAACGACCTCTCGTCAGCCAGCTTCCGCACCGTGCCCTTGGTCACCGCCACGGCCGGCCATCCTGCCAGGCACCCGCAACCAGCGGTCAGATCGCGTCCACCGGGGAAGTCCCGCAGGCCCCGTTCTCCCCGGAGCTGGCAGGATGTGGTGCAGGGGACTCGTGCTTGTCGGACGCGCGTTCCCTTTCACGGCACGAGGATTGGACGCAATGGGACGCTCGTCGGTGTTCACCTTCCAGTACATCGCCATCGACACGGAGGCTGGTGTCACGCCGGAGGAGTTCGAGACCTTCGTGCGCGCTGAAGGCGTTCACCTGCCCTTGTACCCAGGGTGGCGGTGGACTCTGCTGCGCGGCTTGCGCGGAGAGCGGACCGGGCAGTACCTGATGTTGTACGAGATCGACAGCGCCGAGCAGCGCGACCGCTACGTCACTGCCAGGGGTGAGCAGACCGAGCTGGCCCGGCTGTTCTGGGCGCGGCACCCCGAGGCGGAGGCCGTGCTGGCGCGATGGCGACGGCTGGGCACGTTCGGTGAGCTGCCGACGTTGTTCACCGACTACCGGCTGCTGGCCGACAACCCGCGGAGCACGGTCACGCCCGGCCCCCGCTACCGCGACCGCCCGGGCGAGGAGCCCGTCGCCCGGGTCATCGGGATCCACAACCTGGCGTTGCGCGCCGGTGTGACCGAGGAGATGTTCGACCGCTTCATCGCCGAGAACCACCACCGGATCGACGACTACCCGGACTGGCGCTTCCACGTGCTCAAGGGCGAGCGGGGCAACCGCCTCGACCAGTACGTGATGATGATGGAGATCGCGAGCCTGGACGCACTGGACGTCTTCTACCCCGAGCCCGACATCGCCACCGGCGAGGCCGCGGAGTTCGCGGCCGCCCACCGCGACACCAAGCAGATGTACGAGGAGTGGAAGCAACTGGCCTCGTTCTCGGGCTCGCCGCAGATCTACACGGACTACCTCGCCGTCGCGGAGAACCCGGCGTAGCCCGCACGACCGGGACGGGTCGCACTCGCGAACACCAACAACCGGCGCGCAGGCCAAAGGACCGAGAGATCCACCGCTGACCCGACCAGGCCACCCGGTCGGGTCAGGAGGTGCTCGCGGCGATGTCCTGCACGGCCTGGCACGCGCTCGGCACCGGGTCGAGCTCGTTGACGTGCCCCGCCAGCCGGCACAGCAGCGCCTTGAACGTCTTGCGGTCCGCCGCCGACAGCCCTGACAGGACGTGGGCCTCGGCGTGGCAGAGGCGCAGGTCCAGCTCGGTCAGCCGCGCGCGGCCCGTCTCGGTCGCCACGACCAGGCGGGTGCGGCGGTCGGTGGGGGCGGGGCGGCGTTCCACCAGGGAGGCGCGTTCCAGGTCGTCGAGCAGGTACGTCATCACCGTGCGGTCGATGCCCAGTTGCTGGCAGAGCGCGGACTGGCTCTCCGGCTGGTCGCGCACCGAGGCGGTGAGGATCTGGTAGCCGCGGTGGCCTCCAGGGAGGTCACCCACGGCCGCGTTCGTCGCCTTGACGAAGGCGCGGAACACCACGCCGAGGGTCCAGCCGAAGTCGTCCTCTAGCGCGGTCACCCGACCAATGATAGCCCGAGCAGAACGTCTGTTAAACAGAACATCTGCATGGCATACTTTCGGCATGACAGATTACGGCCACCCGGTCGAGTTCGGGGTGTTCCTGCCGCCGGCGGCGGAGAGGTTCGGTGACACGTTGCGGCTCGCGCAGGCCGCTGACGTGCTCGGACTGGAGTTCGTCAGCCTTCAGGACCACCCGTACAACGCGACGCACCTCGACACGTGGACGTCGTTGTCGGTCATCGGCGGGGCCACCACCAACGTCCGTGTGTTCCCCAACGTCGCGAACCTGCCTCTCAGGCCGCCGGCCGTGCTTGCGCGTGCGGCGGCGAGTTTGGACGTCATCACCGGCGGGCGGGTTGAGCTGGGGCTTGGCGCGGGCGCGTTCTGGGACGCCATCGCGGCCATGGGCGGGCCTCGGCGCACCCCGGCCGAGTCGGTCGAGGCGCTCGAGGAAGCCATCGCGGTGATCAGGGCGCTGTGGACGCCTGGTCGCGGGAGTCGCTTGCAGGGCAAGCACTATTCGCTCGGCGGTGCGCGTCCCGGACCGTTCCCCGCGCACGACGTCGGCATCTGGCTCGGTGCCTACAAGAAGCGGATGCTGCAGCTGACCGGGCGGAAGGCGGACGGTTGGCTGCCGTCGAGCCCGTACGCGCCACCACAACAACTCCAGGCGATGAACGCCATCATCGACGAGGCCGCGCAAGAAGCCGGGCGGTCTCCCAAAGACATCCGCCGGCTCTACAACATCGCCCCCGGGTTCACCGCCGACCAACTCGCCGAGTTGGCGCTCGACGACGGCATGAGCGGCTTCATCCTGATGGTCGAGACCGACGACGAACTGCGCACGTTCGCGGAGGAGATCGCTCCTGCCGTGCGTGAGATCGTGCAGAAGGAACGCGGTTCGAAGCTGCCGTGGGACGAGTCCGCCCGCCCAGAAGGCCCGGCGCCTGAAGCGGACGCCGTCTACACCGCTTCAGGTAGAGCCTTGGGGCGTCAGCTGATCGGGGTCCACAACCACCTGCGCGACGAGCTGAAGAAGATCCGCGAGATCGTCGGGCAGGCCGCGGACGGCGTGCTCGACATCGGCGACGCGCGGTCCGAGATCAACACGATGACCATGCGCCAGAACAACTGGACGATGGGCGCGTACTGCGAGACCTACTGCCGCCTGGTGACGATCCACCACACGCTGGAGGACACGAGCCTCTACCCGCAGCTCAGGCAGGGCGACCCGCGCCTCGGCCCGGTGCTCGACCGGCTGACCGAGGAGCACCAGGTCATCCACGAGGTGCTCGAACGCCTCGACGCCGCGCTGGTGGCCACGGTCGCGGAGCCGCACCGGATCGGCGAGGTGCGGGACGCGGTCGACCTGCTCACGGACACGTTGCTGTCGCATCTGTCCTATGAGGAGGGTGAGCTGGTCGAGCCGATGGCCCGCATCGCTCACCACCACTGACCGCACTCCGGACCGGCGCGGGCCGGTCCGGAGCCGTCACCGCTAGCGGCCCGTCACCGTGCAGGTGGCGGTCGCGGACCGGCCGGGGTTGCTCTCCGACACGGCCGTCAGCGTCACCTTGGACATGATCGGTCCGCCGTTGCGCCGGGCGTGCACCGGAACGTCGACCCGGCCGCCGAACTTCGCCGTCGCCAGCGCGTTCGGCACGGAGACGGTCCAGCCGTTCTCCGCCTTCGCCGTCACGCGGTAGACGTCACCGTCGAGGTACTGGTCGACGGGTTCCGGGTGCTGACCGCCGGGAGCCGCGGCGCGGCCGGTGTTGGTCAGCGGGAAGCGGCAGGTCGCCACTCCCGACCCGTCGGCGCGGGCGGCGGTGGGCGTGACGCGCACGCCGCGCTGCTGCGGCCCGGCGCCGTCCAGGGACCGGATCGCGACGGTGTACGACAGCACGCCGCGGGAGTCGCGCCGCACGTCCAGGACGTAGAAGTGCAGGCGGTTCGCCGTGTCGACGAACTCGTACTCGCTGCCCGAGTTCGTGCCCGCGTGGAACAGGGCGTCGGACAGCTGCCGGTAGTCGCCGATCGTGATCGGGACCTTGGTGCCGTCGGGCAGGACGTAGTCGGTCATGCCGATGTCCTGCGGGTTGGCGTCGACCACCCACGTGAACGGTGCGGCGTCGACGTTCTTGGTCTTGGCGAGCAGGACGCCGGAGTCCGGGGTGAACGAGTCGGCGCCCATGCGGTCGACGACTTCCAGCGTGTAGTTGTGGTAGCCGCCGCCGTCGCAGAACGGGTCGGTGCTCACGTTGCAGGAAGGCGTCTTGTCCCCGGTGCCGAGTGCGAGGTTGATGCCGGTCAGGCCGGTCGCGCCGGGGTCGACCTCGCGTGCGGTGATCTTCGCGATGACCGTGCCGGAACTCGCCAGCGCCTCCCGCGAGAGCCGCAGGACGTTGCGCTCGTCGATGATGCCGAGCTTGATCTTGTTGCGCAGGGTCTGCTGCGCTCCCAGGGATCCGCCGCCGGTGGCCGGGATGGTCCAGCGCGAGTGCGGGCCGCCGGGGCCGTTGAACGAGCCGCGCGAGAGCATGTCCCACGGGCCGCTGTAGTCACGGCGCGGCGGGGTGCCGTACGGGTTGTTGTAGTTGTCGCCGATGCCGAGGATGTGGCTCAGCTCGTGCGCGTAGACGCCCTGGCCGGAGCTCTCCGCCTGGGTGGACGAGCCGCCGCTCGCGTTGGGCCACAGCGACGAGCCCGCCGCCCACGACGTCCAGTCGACGTACCGGGTGCGCGAGAAGTTCGGCAGCGCGGGGTCCGGCGGGCCGAAGGCGTCGGTGACGTCCTCCTTCGTCCGGAACTTCATCATCCCGAACTCCTGCCACGTGCCGGACTCGTCCTGGCCCGCCGACAGGTAGTAGATGAAGTCGTAGCCCGCCGGCACCTCGGCGCCGACGTCCGCCACCCACGCGGCACGGCCGTCCGTGCGGATGTCGCGGTTGCACGAGTCGCCTGCGGGACAGGCGGTCCCGCCCTGGAACTCCATGGCGTACTCGTGGTCCTTGCCCGGCATCGTGTACGGGCCGAACGCCTTGAGCTCGACGCCGTAGCGCCCGCCGGAGGTCTCCATCCAGTACTCGTGCACCGTGTGGCCCCGGTTGAGGCCGTTCGGCTTGTTGAGGAAGTCCTGGTAGAACTGCGCGACCGCGGCGCGCGGGACGTTGCTCGCCTCGGCGCTCGGGTTGCCGAACACCGTGAAGTTGCGGGGCTGCGTGACGACGAACGGCTGGTTCGGGTAGTCCAGCAGGACCACCGCGCCCTTGAAGTTGCGCACCGACCCCGTCACCGACGGGTCGGCCCAGTTGGTGCCGGGAATCTTCCGGTAGTCCCGCTCCCACGTCATGTGGTCGGGGTTGACCCAGTTCTGCGGGTCGATCGGGCCGGGGAAACCGGCCTGCGCGAGCACGCGGGCGGAGTCCCTCGACTGCTGCCACGGCTGCTGCTGCGGCCAGTGGTCGTACTGCCAGTGGTGCTGCGGCTGGTCGGGCGGGGCTGCGGCGGAGTTGCCGGCGGTGACCATCGCGACCGAGAGGAACGCGGTGATCAGCAGGGCAGGGCGCCGGTGTCTGCGGTCCATCTGCTCACCGTGGTGCAGACCCGCCCGTGCCAGCCACCCTTCGATCGTCTGGCAGTGAGGACGAGACCGCCCGCCAGCACATCCGGGCCTCTGCCGGTTCGGGGTCGGCCCCCCGGCCGTTCTCGGCCTCGAGGATCCGTCGCACGTCTTCCTTGCCGGCACCGAACATGAAGCACATGGCTCGGACGGTAGGCGCGCCACCCGGTTCGGACTTCTCGATTCCTGCTCGGTCCCTCTTGCCCGGGGTGCGGCCTAACGGACCGGGCCGTGGTGGCGGTTCGTCCAAGCGGCCACGGCCGGCAGCACGTCGGTGATCCACTCGCGGGCGGCGGCGGTGAGTTCGTAGCGCGCGGCGCGGCGGAGCACGAAGCCGTTGCCCTGCAAGCGTTCCAGGGTCATGATCACCCTCGGACCGAGGCCGGGGACGAGGTCCTCCACCGCCTTGGGGCCGTCGGACAGCGCCACCAGCACCTGCGGGAGCTGGTCGCTGCTCATCAGGTCCTGCAACGCGAGCAGGTGGTGCAGGGCCGCCGGGTCGACGCTGTGCTCGGTGGTGAACGCGCTCGGGTCGTGCACCTGGACGCGGGCGCGACCGGCGCGCTTGGCCCGCTGCAGGGCCGCGTCGGTCTCGCGGACCAGGTCGAGCAGCGTGTCCTCGCTGCCGGGCACGTGGGACGAGACGCCGATGGACGCCGTCTGGCCGTGCAGCGTCACGTGGTAGCCGTCGTTCGTGGTGATCTCGGTCTGCAACGCGCGGATGTCGCGCAGGATGCATTCGGCGATGAGGGCCGCTTCTCGGCCTGTGGTGCGCGGCAGCAGCACGAGGAACTCATCGCCACCGTGACGGCACACGAGGTCTGTCGGGCGCGTGTGGGTTGCGAGGACCGCGGCGACGTCGGTCAGCACCACGTCACCGGCGGGGTGGCCGTACTCGTCGTTGATCTTCTTGAAGCGGTCGAGGTCGACCATGAGCAGCGCCACGTGCTCCCAGCGGCGCTGAGCCCGGCGGTATGCGGCAGGAGCCTGGTCGTCCCAGCCCCAACGGCCGAGAAGGCCCGTCAGGCGGTCTGTCGCCCATGCACCAACGGGTTGCGCGCACGAGACACAGCGCGAAGGCGCGCTCTCGTCGTGCAGGCGCAGATACCCGTGGTCCACCGGCAACCCCATCCGCGCAGTCGCCATGAGTCCCCCCGGATGCTCCGACTGGCCCGATCTGCCCCTTTCAACTGAAGTGACGTCGTTCGGATCAAACGCGACACAACAGTGCAAGCGGCGGAGTGTGATCATAGGGCTACCGTCAGGTGGATTCAACCCTTGTGATGCCATATGCTCTCGGGGTTCCACACCAGTGGAATGATCGCTGGCCCCGAGTCGCTCCACCGGAGGTGTGGCGTGAGGCCGTTCGCCGAGGTCCTCAACGAGCTGTGCACCAACCCGCCCGACGGCCGGGGCAAGGTCACCAACGTGGCGCTCGCCGCGGCGGTGAAGTCGCGGGGCGGCGACATCGGGCACGGCTACATCTCGCAGTTGCGGCTCGGCGTGAAGGACAACCCGACCTGCCAGGCGATCGTGGACCTCGCCGGCGCGCTCGGCGTGCACCCCGCGGTGTTCCTCGGCGGCCGTCGTGAGCTGCACCCGGCGGAACGACCCGGTTGGCGCGCAACGGCGTTGAGCACTCTCTTCGAAGCCGTGCACCCGCCGGACCGCGGCCCGTGGTCGCCGGAGGAGGTCGCCGCCGCGATCAGCGCGTCCGGCCAGTTCGGCAGCATCTCCGCGAGCTACATCCGCGAACTGCTCGGCAACACCAGCGGCAACCCGCGGCTCAAGCACATCCTCGGCCTGGCCGACCACTTCGGCGCCGATCCCGCGTACTTCTTCGACGACGACCTGGCCGCGCGCGTCGACGCCGAGCTCACGGACTTCCTCGCGCTGCGCGAGCTCGGCGTCGTCGAGTTCGTCACCCGTCTGGCCGAACGCACCGGCGATCTGTCCCCGCAAGCCAGGGCTGCTGCGGTAGAAGGGTTCCGGCAGGCTCTCGAAGTCGGCGAAGGCTGGTCGTTCCCGCTGAACAGCCGTCGCACGTCCGCGGACCACACTTGATGGCGCCCGCTGCGTGAAGATCTCGGCCTGGACCGCTGCAGACGACATCGAGAGGAGGCGACGGGTGAACCGCAGGAAACTGCGCAAGCTGGTCGACGAGGTCGCCCGGGACCTCGGCCTGCCGCCCGACGCCACGCACCGGGACGCGAGCCGCCGGGTCTGCGAGCTGATGGGCGAACGCCTCGGGCGTCCGGTCGACGTCCGCTTCGCCGCCATCACGAACGCGGTCTGCCTGAGCGGCGCGACGGCGTTGCTGGAGAACGGCACGTACCTCGTCATCTGCGCGGACTCCCCGTCCTGGTACCACCGCCTGCACGTGCTGCTGCACGAGTTCGCGCACGTCCTGCTCGAGCACCAGCCCGTCGCGCTGAGCCGTGACGAGGGCCTGCGCAGGCTCGCTCCGCACCTGCTGCCGCGAATGGCGAAGATCATCGCCGGCCGGACGGCGCTGACCGAGGACGAGGAGCGCGAGGCCGAGAACCTCGCCGACCACCTGCTGGAACGGCTGACCGAACACCGGGTCTGGGCCGACACGGCGGCCACCGAGGAACCCGCGCACGTGCGGCGCGTGGCCGAGTCGCTCGAAGGAAGATCTCGCTGGGTGCGTCGTGGCGATCTTTAACCTGATCTACCTCTCGTGCGGTGTCGTCGGGCTGCTCCTCCTCGCCTACAAGATCCGCGCGCTGCGGTCGAGCTGGGGCAGCCCCCGTGTCGTCGCGCTGATCTCCACCGTGTTCTTCTCGGCGTTCGCCCTGCTCTGCGCGGCGCCCGCGAACATCGGCTGGATCAACCGCACGAGCGGCGTGCCGAACTTCGCCGCCCTGCTCGTCTACAGCCTCGTGGTGTGCTTCGCGGGGTCGGCGTTCGCGCTGGTGCTGTACTGGAGGTACCCGGCGGCCCAGGCCTGGCGGCGGGTCCGGCTGATCGTCGTCGGCTACGCCTCGATCGTCGCCGCGATGATCGTGCTGTTCTCCGAGTCCGAGGTCGGGGAGGAGCGGCAGGTCGACTTCGACACGTTCTACGCGACGCAGCCGACGATCGCGGTGTTCCTGTTCATCTACCTCGTGGCCACGATGATCGGCTGCGGCGGCCAGGCCTACCACTGCTGGCAGGGGTCGTGCGACGAGGCGATCTCCACCCGCCCGTGGCTGCGCCTCGGGTTGCGCTGGTACTGCGCGGCGGCGTTGTTCCCCATGATGTTCGCGGTCATCAAGCTGTTCGTGCTGCTGACGAACTGGGCGGGCGAGCACGGCTTCGACGTGCTGAGCACGACGGCGCCCCTGATGGCGTCGCTGTCGATGATCCCGCTGGTGATCGCGATGGCGCTGCCGGTCTTCGGGCCGCGCCGCCCGTCGCCCTCGCTGTGGGTGCGGCGGTGGCGCACGTACTTCGCGCTGCGGCCCCTGCACCGCGCGCTGGTGCACGTGAACCCCGCGATCGTCCTCGTGGCGCCGGGCAAGCACCTCAACCCGCACCACCGCGTGCGCCGGCAGATCATCGAGCTCAACGACTGGCGCTGGGCGCTCACGCCGTACTTCGACCTGAACGTCGGTGAGGCCGCGGCCTCTCTCGCGCACGAGGCTTCGCTCACCAAGGACGAGGTGGCCGCCGTCGTGGAGGCGGCCCAGCTGCGGGTCGCGGGCTCGTCCGGTGGACGCGCGCGGGAACCGGTACGGCGCCCCGCCGCGGAGATCGTCGACGGCACCGACCTCGCGGCCGAGCACGACAGGTGGGTGCGGATCTCGCGGGCCTACCAGCACTCGCCGATAGTCGATGCCGCCGTAGCCGCCGTCGCGGCACGCGTGGACGCAGCAGGGGGAATGGAATAGATGGCACCGACACACGCCGTTGTCCTCGGTGGAGGGCTCGCGGGCATGCTCACGGCGTCCGTCCTCGTCCGGCACTACGACGAGATCACCGTGGTGGAGCGCGACAAGCTGCCGGACGGGCCGTCGCCGCGGTCGGGCGTGCCCCAGGCCCGGCACGCGCACCTGCTGATGTCCGGTGGCGCGCGGGCCATCGACGCGGTGCTGCCGGGCACGCTGGACGCGTTGTTCGACGCCGGCGCGCACCGGATCGGCGTGCCCAACGACCTGGTGTCGCTGAGCGCGCAGGGGTGGGTGCCGCGGTTCCCCGAGATGCAGTTCATCGTGACGTGCAGCCGCGGGTTGCTCGACTGGGTCGTGCGCAGCCGCGCGTTGCGGGACGACAAGATCTCGGTGCTGACGGGGACCGAGCCGGTGTCGTTGCTGGGCGACCGGGACGCCGTGACCGGTGTGCTGGTCGAGGACCGCGTCTCGCGCGAGCGGATCTCGCTGGAGGCGGACCTGGTCGTCGACGCGACCGGACGCGGCTCGCGCCTGCCGGCCTGGCTCGCCGAGCTCGGGCTGCCCGCCGTGGAGTCCGAGTCGGTGGACTCCGGCCTCGCCTACGCCACCAGGATCTTCCGCGCTCCCCCGCCGGCGGCGTCCGGGTTCCCGATCGTCAACGTGCAGGCGAACCCGCGCGATCCGCATCCGGGCTGCACCGCCACGTTGCTGCCGATCGAGGACGGGCGCTGGCTCGTCACGTTGTCCGGCACGCGCGGCGGCGAACCCTCGACGGACGAGTCGGAGTTCGTCGGCTTCGCCCGCTCGGTGCGCGATCCGGTCGTGGGCGAGCTGATCGCTTCGGCCGAGCCGTTGTCGCCGGTGTACGGGTCGCACAGCACGGCGAACCGGCGGATGTACTTCGAGCGCCTGAGGTCCTGGCCCACCGGACTGGTCGCGCTGGGCGACTCCGTCGCCACCTACAACCCCGTCTACGGGCACGGGATGTCGATCGCGGCGCAGAGCGCGCAGGCGCTCGACGCCGGGTTGCGCGCGGGCGACTCCGCGCAGCGGATCCAGCGCGGCATCGGCAAGGTCGTCGACGGGGCCTGGGCGATGGCGACCAACCAGGACATCCTCTACCCCGGTGCGGTGGGCAAGCCGTTGCCGCTGGCCGGGCGGGTCCTGCAGCGCTACGTCGATCGCCTGGTGCGCACCGCCACCACCGAGGCGCCGGTGACCCGGGCCTTCCTGGACGCCTTCACGTTGTCCGCGCCGATGGCGGGTCTCGTGAGCCCGAGGGTGGTGTGGGCGACGATGCGCGGGCCCCGGGGTGAGGTGTCCCCGGAGCCGACGCTGACCGCGGACGAGCGGGACCGGGTGACGGGCTGACGGTCAGGCCGCCGGTCACATTCGCGGGACGAAGTCCGCGCTCTGCACGTACTCCATGGCCCGGATGAACACCGGGTCCTGCATCCTCGCGGCCATCTCCTCCCCGGTCGGTTCCGCGACGCGCTGGTGCAGCCACCACAGGTTGCCGAACGGGTCGGCGAACCGGCTGACCCTGTCGCCCCAGAACAGTTCCGCGGGCTCGGTGACGATCCTGCTGCCGAGGCGCACGGCTCGCTGCAACGTCGTGGCGTCGTCGGCGACGTAGAGGCGCAGGAACGCCGGGGTGCGTGGCCAGTTCGGGTGGTCGAACAGCATCACCACCGAGTCGCCGATGCGGACCTCGGCGTGGCCGATCGCCGGCGGTTCGCCGACGCGGCCGAGCTCGGTCGCGTCGAACACCTCCGTGAGGAAGTCGATCAGCTCGGCCGTCCGGCCCGGGGTGATCAGCCACGGCGTCACGGTGTGGTAGCCGCTGGGCACGACGTTCATCGGTCTCTCCCTCGTGTCGGTAGGACGACCGTATGACCGATATAGGACTGTTTGGGTCCTGTTTCTGGCCTAGTTTGGTGGCATGAGTGACGCGGCTCGGTTGTTGCGCCTGCTGTCGCTGCTGCAGACGCCTCGCGAGTGGCCCGGCAGCGAACTGGCGGTGCGGCTGGAGGTGACGACGCGGACGGTGCGGCGGGACGTCGACCGGCTGCGCGATCTCGGGTACCCCGTCGAGGCCACCCTGGGCGTGCTCGGCGGGTACCGGCTCGTCGCGGGTGCGGCGATGCCACCGCTGCTGCTCGACGACGAGGAGGCCGTCGCCATCGCGGTCGGTCTGCGCACCGCGTCGCGGCAACCGGTGGCGGGCATCGCCGAGGCTTCCCTGCGCGCCCTCGCGAAGCTGCAGCAGGTGTTGCCACCGCGGCTGGCGCGCCGGGTCGCGTCGCTGACGTCCGCCACCGCGGCCGGCGCGGCTTCGTCCGCGTCGCTGGTCGACCCGGCCCAGCTTTCCGTGGTCGCCGGCGCGGTCAACGCCCGCGAGCGCGTGCGGTTCACCTACGTGGCACAGGAGAACGTCGTCTCCAAACGGCACGTGGAGCCTGTTCAGTTGGTAGCGCTGGACCGGCGCTGGTACCTCCTGGCGTTCGACGTGGAACGGGACGACTGGCGGATCTTCCGGCTGGACCGCGTCTCCTCCGCGCTCGCGACCGGTGCCCGGTTCGCAGCCCGCGCCGTGCCCGGCGGGGACGCGACGGAGTACGTGACGCAGCGGATGTACGACACGGCGCCGACCTACCGGGCACGCGCGACCCTGCGACTGCCGGTGGACCTCGCGCGGGCGCGGCTGGGGGACTTCGCCGGTGAGCTGACCGCGCTCGACGACGGGTCGTGCGGCTGGCACAGCCCCGAGGACACGGTCGAGTACCTCGCGTTCCGCCTCACGTCGCTCGGGTGTGAGTTCACGGTGGACGGACCTGTGGAGTTCGTGGAGCACTTGCGGGGGTTGGGGGAACGGATTCGTCGGTCGGTGGAATGAAGGGGTGGTAGGAGGTGACGGGCGGTGTCGCGTAACGAGAAGCGTCGGCTCACGGGGCAGTGAGGCGACAGGTCGGTGAGGCGAGGACGGCGACAGCGGTCGGCGACCGGCCTGCGGGCTGCTGGCAGCGGGCGACCGAGCGACGCGTGACGGGCAGCCGGCGGCAGTCAGGCCAGGTCGTCGATCCACCAGCCGTCGAGCCGGAGACCGCAGGCCGTCGGGATCGCCGGAACCGTTGGCGCAGAAGGACGCGGCGGCACCCGGCGGCCGCGCGGCTCACCTGCCCGGCGGCCCCGCTCTCACCCCCAGCACCGGCTGACCGCCCAGCACCCCCTGGTACGAGCTGTCCCACGGCCAGCGCCCCTCCTCGTCGGCGTGCACGAGCTGCAGGGCCTCGATTCCCTCCCCGAACAGCCGGGCGGACACCAGCAGGTGGGCCCAGGGCCGGGCGACGCGCACCACCTCCAGCTCCGGCCCGCCGGGCAGGCTGAACGGGCAGCCGGGAGCGGGCAGGCAGCTGTGCTCCAGGTGTTCGGCGGCGTCGTCGAGCAGGCGACCTGCTTGCAGCACGGGCATTCCCGTCACCACGAGCTCCGGCAGGCCGCGCAGGGTCAGGCCGACGGTGTAGGCCCAGGGCGGGTGCGCTCGGTCCCGTTCCACCGCCTGGACGGCCCAGCCCCGCGCGTCGATGCAGCGGCGCAGCGTGGCCAGGTGTTGTTCCATGCGGTCGGCGGGGTGGTCGCAGTCCCAGCACATCGTGATCTCCTCGGATCGGTGGTGGATCCAGTGTGCCGAGGAGCACCGACAAGATCGTTTCGAGCAGTTCGTGGACAGAAAGTGGACAAACGATTTGTGGGCCGTCTGGATCGTTACCCTGCGACGCACGGAGGATCGTGCATGCGCCAACGAAGGCTTTCCGTTCAGCCTGACGCCCTCGTCCAGGGCTGCGGGGACTGAATGCACCTCGAACCCGGCACTCCCCTCGCGGACGCGGTCAGGGCCGCGCGCTCCGCCGCCCTGCGCGGCAACGTGCTCGGCGTCGACCTCGCCTACGAGAAGGCCGCGAAGATCAGCCCGGTCGTCGCCCACGACCACTGCGCGACCCTGCTGGAGCTCGGCGCCGTCGCCAAGGCCGCACAGCGCTGCGACGAGTACCTGTGCAGGGGCAACGACATGACGCTGCGCATCCTCAGGGCGCAGATCCGCAGCACCGCGACGGACCACACGGCGGCGGAGCGGGACGTGCGCGCGTTGCGGAAGCTCAAGCTCACCGAGCTGGAACAGGCGCGGCTCGCCAGGGTCGCCGCGCTGGCCGCCGCGGACCGCTACGACTACCCCACCCCGGAGAGCGAGCTCGACGCCGCCGAACGCCACTTCCGCCGCGCCGGACGGCCCGAGCACCTCGAGCACGTCGGCAGGGACCGGCTCCTGCTCGACGTGCGCAGGAGCAGCCGTGTCACGAGGAGCGGCGACGCTCCCGGCTCCCCCGCCGAGTTCCTGCAACGGGCCGCCGCGCTGCGCGGGGAGGTCCGGTACGAGGAAGCGCTCGCGTTGATGACCCGGTGCGCCACCAGCTACCAGATCGAGCCCGCGCTGCGGCTCGCCGTCCTGCACGAACTGACCGCGCTGCTGGTGATGACCCGGCAGGCGGGTGCGGCGCGGCGGCTCTTCCCGCTGCTGGCCGCGGCCGCGGGGCCCGAGGTGCTCTCGAGGCTGCCGGACGCCACCAGGGCGATCAGCCCGGAGCGCAGGCTGAGCCACGTCCGCCGCCTGGTCGCCCAGGGCGAGCTGGTCAAGGCGGAAGGCCTGCTGGGCGAGGGGAACTCGCCGCTGTGGCACCTGACCGCGGCCGAGCTGGCCCACGCCCGGGGCCTCCTGGAGCAGGCCGCCGGGCACTTCGAGGTCGCGAGCCGGTCGGACCACCCCGAGTTGAAGGCGCTGGCGCTGCGCAAGCTCGGGGACACGTTCGCCGACGCGGGCGACGAGGACCGGGCCGCACGGCACTGGACGGCGTCGCACCGGATCGAGCAGGACATCGCCGATCACCGGGACAGCCCCAGCCTCAAGCTGCGGATGTTGCGCGTCCCCAGGGACGAGCACGACGGCCGGGTGCTCGCCGCTGCCCGGCGCGTCCGGCGCGAAGGCGCGAAGGCGTTGGCGGGGCTGGTGGTCGCCGTCGAGGCGGCGAGGAGCGCGACGGTCCTCGCCGAACCCCGCGAGCTGCCGGGCTTCGGCGACCTGCCCGCGGCACGGCGCTGGCTCCGCGCGACGACGAGACGCCTGCCGCGCGACCAGGTCGTGTGGATGGTGCACGTGACGCCGGACCAGGTGCACCACCTGCTCGTCGGCCGCACGACCACCCACCTCACCACCGACGTCCACGTCGCCGACCTCACCGACACGATCCGCCGGCTCAAGGCGTGGAAACCCCGGTACGACCCGGCGGTCCTCGGCGCGCTGCTCGTCGAGCTGGCCGCCTTGATCGGACTGGACGACGTCGTCAGGGCACTGCCGCCCGGGACCACCCGGATCGCCGTGGTGGCGGGCGACGTCGTCGCGGACGTGCCGCTCGCCGGACTGCCCGTCGCCGGTACGCACCTCGGCTTGGCGCACGCGCTGTCCAGCCTGCCGTGCCTGTCCGCCCTGCCGGTGCTGCGCCGCCGCGCCCGCGGCCAGCGAGGCGACGGGACGGTGGTCGTCAGCAGGGGCGCGGATCTGCGGCAGGTCCTCGAAGAACGTCGCTTCCACCGCATCCGCATCGACGCCCACGGCACGCAAGACCGGATGAACCCCGAACAGTCGTGGCTGCAGTTCGGTGACGAACGGGTGTCCGTGAAAGCGTTGCAGCACATGGACTTCAGCGCGTGCGGCACGGTCGTGCTCGGCGCCTGCGAGTCCGGGATGGTCCAGCGACGCGGCCGGGACGACAGGGCCGGTTTCGTGCGCGCGGCCATCACCGCCGGCGCGGGAGCGGTCGTCGCGGCGCACTGGAGGACCGATGCCGCAGTGGCGCGCGGGGTGCTCGACGCGTTCGACCGCCACCTCGCGAGGTTGCCCCGGGACCGCGCACTGCAGCACGCGTTGAGAGAGGTCGCCGACCGGCACCCCGCCGACTGGGCGTGCTGGTCCCTGCACGGCGACGCGGGCGTTCAGACCACGGCGGGCCCGCTGCGCAGAAGACTGAGGATGATCGGAGAACCCGTGCCGCTCGAAACCCGTCCCAAGGTGTTCCTGTCGTTCGCCGGCAAGGACCGCCCGCACGCGGAGCAGCTCCGTGCCGAGCTGGAAGCGCGCAACGTCAACGCCTACCTCGACGAGAACGAGGTCGAGCCCGGCGACGACGTGGTCTCCGCCATCGACGACGCCCTGGCGACCTCCGACTACTACGTGCTGCTGTGGTCGGCGAACACCCGGCAGCGGGAGTGGGTCACGGAGGGCTGGACGGCGGCGTTCACCCTGGAGATGACCCGCCGCCGCGCCTTCCTGTTCCTCGTGCGGCTCGACGAGGAACCGCTGCCGCCGTTCCTGGCGCCGCGCAAGCACATCGACCTCGTGGACGCGGCCGACCGCCTCGTGGCGACCTGGCGCGCGGACCGCAAGTCGGAGCTCCCGGTGTTCCCGCAGCCCGTCCCGCCGACGCCGGACGGCCCGACCGCCGCGGTCTCGGTGCGCAGCCACGACCTCGGCACGACGCACGTCGTCATGACACCGCTGCACCTCACCGGAGCGGCGCTCTACCGGGCGGTGTTCGACGCGATGCAGCTGCCGACCGAGCAGGTCACGTTCGACGGCGCGGTCGGGATGCGGTTCTCCTACGAGCTGTACCAGCACAACGAGCCGATCCCGGACGACCAGTCCACTGTGGAGCTGACGTCCGACCTGGTGGACATCGCCGTCCGCGTCGAGCCGTTCGGCGGGCGCGCCGCCCGCGACACCAGGGAGTACCGCGAGGACGAGGAGCTCGACGAGGGGCTCGACGTCGACCGGCAACGCATGCTGCTCGTCGCCGCGTTCCGCCACCTCTTGCCCTGAACGGGTGAACTCGCGCGATCGGCTCAGCTTTTCCCGGCTTCAGCGCCTGTACCCGGTGAAGGTCGCCCCAGGGCGGTGAACGACACCGGCGGACGCTGAAGGGAAGACCGTTGAGCACACCGGAGCCGGACCAGGGCTTCGCCGAGTTCTTCCGCAGGTGCCTGCCCGTGGTGACCAGGACGCTGACGGCGTTGAACGGCGACACCCGCGTGGTCGAGGACATGGCGCAGGACGCGTTGGTGATCGCGCAGCACCGGTGGCACGACGTCCACGCCTACGACAAGCCGGA
The DNA here is from genome assembly GCF_900104175.1 of Lentzea jiangxiensis. Classification (GTDB taxonomy): domain Bacteria; phylum Actinomycetota; class Actinomycetes; order Mycobacteriales; family Pseudonocardiaceae; genus Lentzea; species Lentzea jiangxiensis. Next base: position 742,344 of record NZ_FNIX01000001.1, on the reverse strand, counting down.
GGCGTGGGTGCTCAAGGTCGCGATCCGGCTGATGCGGCGGTGGCAGCAGCGGCACGAGCTGGAGACGCCGCTGGTCGAGGTGCCGGACGTCGTCCAGCAGGTGCACGACGTGGAGGCGTTGCACTCGGCCCTGCGCGAGCTCTCCCCCCGGCACCGCGAGGCCGTGGCGCTGCACCACCTGCTCGGCTACTCGGTCAGCGAGATCGCCGAAGTGCTGGTGGTGGGCGAGTCGACCGTGCGGACCCACCTCACCCGCGGCCGGGCCGAGCTGCGGCGGATCCTCGGAGGCAGTGATGGGTGACCTGCTGGCGCGGTTCGAGCTGGACGACGCCGTCGAGCGCCTGTACCGGCTCGCCGAGGAAGCCGAACGCGCGGGCCGGCTGCGCGAGGCGGCCGTGCACTTCCGCGTCGCCGCCGACCAGCGCCTCGGCGACGCGGCCGTGCGGCTGGCGCGCGTCCTGTTCGCCCTCGGCGAGGAGGCCGAGGCACGGCGGTGGTGCCGCGCCGCGGTGGCGGACGGGTTCCCCGAGGCCGACGAGCTGGTGCTCGAGAACTCCTCTGCGCGCCAACGCTTCCTGGAGCACGCCGCCCGGATCATGGTCGGAGCGCCGACGTTCGACTGGCTGCCTTCCGGGATGCCGGCGCACCGGATCGCACCCCCGGTGATCACTTCGCGCACGCGGGCGTTGCGCGCGTTGGACCGTCGTTACGGCGGAATCGCCTGCCACGCCTCGGTTCTGGAGCACCTGGCGACCGTCGAACCCGTGGTCGTGGTGGGCGACGCGGCCACTTGGACCGCCGTCGCCGAGGTGTACGAACTGGCGGGCTGGACGGCGTTCGACAGCGGCATGCCCGGCGCCGCGCTGCCGCACTTCGCTCGGGCCCTGACGCTGGCGCGGCAGGCGGAGGACGAGGCGCTGATCGCGTCCGTGCTGGCCCGCGCCGGACGAATGTTCCTGCACCACAACGCGCCCGAGGACGCGCTGAAGGCGTTCCAGCTCGGACTCGTGGCCGCGCACAACTCGTGGGCCGACCGCCGCGCGCTGGACGACCCCGCCCGGGCCATCACCTCGTTGGCCACGACGGTCGACACCTATGGCGACGACCGCGCCCGTGCCCGCGCCATCGCGCTGACGGCGCTGGCCCGCAACCACCTCGCCCTGGGTGACGAGGCCGGTGCCACCGAGTTCGCCGTGAAAGCCGTGGAGGCCGCACGCGATCTGCGGTCGGCACGCGCCGAGGACCACCTGCGGTGGCTGGACCAGGAAGCCCGTGCCGCGGGCGCGTCCGTGCTGGCAGAGCACATGTCGGCCCGTTCCGCACGGTGTAACTGACGGTTTCACCCGATCCGCGCAAATACACGCGTGCGCGCCCACGAGTAGGTTCTTGCGCATGGCCGAGCCTTTCTCCTGGGTGCCCACCGGAATCGACACCGACGTGCCCAGCGCGGCACGGGTCTACGACTTCCTGCTGGGGGGTGGCCACAACTTCGCGTCGGACCGCGTGGTCGGCGAGAAGGTGCTGCGGGTCCTGCGCGACGGCCGCGCCATCGCGTCCTCGAACCGCTCGTTCATGCGCCGCGCCGTCCTGCTGATGATGGAGCACGGCATCGACCAGTTCCTCGACCTGGGCTCCGGCATCCCGACGGTCGGCAACGTCCACGAGATCGTGCAACGGGAGAACCCGGACGCACGGGTCGTGTACGTCGACCACGACGAGGTGGCGGTCTCGCACAGCCAGCTCATCCTGGAGGGCAACGACAACGCGGGCGTCGTGCAGGCGGACATGTGCCAGCCGCAGGACGTGCTGTCCGACCCGGTCGTGAAGGACCTGATCGACTTCTCGAAGCCCGTCGGCCTGCTCATGGTCGCCGTGCTGCACTTCGTCCCGGACTCCAAGGGCCCGGCCGAGGTCGTGGCCCGGTACCGCGACGCCGTGCCGCCCGGCAGCCTGATCGCGCTGTCGCACCTCACGGCCGACTTCAAGCCGGAGGAGATGGGCTTCGTCGTCGACGCCATGGAGCACAGCCGCGACCCGATGCACTTCCGCTCGCTCGCGCGGTTCGAGCCGATGTTCGCCGGCATGGAACTGCTCGAGCCGGGCGTCGTCCCGGCGCCGCGGTGGCACCCGGAACTCGGCCCGGCGGGAGAGGGCGGCCCGGAGGACGTCTACGTGGGAATCGGCCGCAAGGTCTAGGTGGCCGTTCGGAACAATGCCGGTGTGGAGCCCCTCGAGACCGCGCCGGGTGTCCGAGCCCGGATGAGCAAGCAGAAGACCCGGGACACGCAGATCGAGGTCGACCTGCGCAGGGCGCTGTTCGCCGCGGGTTTGCGCTACCGGGTGCACCGGCGACCCGTCCGGGGCGTCCGGCGCGAAGCCGACATCGTCTTCACCTCGGCGAAGGTCGCCGTCTTCGTCGACGGCTGCTTCTGGCACGGCTGCCCCGAGCACGCGACGTGGCCGAAGAACAACGCCGAGTTCTGGCGGACGAAGATCGAGACCAACCGCCGCCGCGACCTCGACACGGACCGGAAACTCGCCGACGACGGCTGGCTCGCGGTGCGGGTGTGGGAGCACGAGACGGCCGCTACCGCGGCCGCCCGCATCCGGGAGATCGTGCTGAGCAGACGGAGTCGATGACCCGCTGTGAGCCGGAACACACAAGCCGATGCAGCGAACGGAGGCGGTGACGGGGTTTCCCCTGCCGCAAACGACACTGACACGGAGGGGGCGGCGTGGGGTTCGACCAGTTCGTCGCTGAGCGGCTGGACCGGCTGCTGGGGTACGCCACCGCGATCACCTGCGACAAACACCTGGCGCAGGACATCGTGCAGAACGTGCTCATGCGCGCGCAGGGCAAGTGGGAGCGCATCGGGGCGATGGATGCGCCCTACCTCTACGTGAAACGCATGGTGACCAACGACTACCTGTCGTGGCGTCACCGCAAGGCAGCGCGTGAGATCGCCGTGGAACGCGCCGAGCTCGCGCGGCATGTGCCGTCGACGGCCGATCCGGCTGACGCGCACGCCGAACGCGAAGCGATGCGCGCACGCATCGCCGTGCTGCCGCGCAAGCAACGTGCCGCGTTGGTGCTGCGGTTCTACGAGGACTGCACTGACGTTGAGATCGCACAGGTGCTCGGTTGCGCGGAATCCACTGTGCGCAGCCAACTCTCCCGCGCGTTGCAGACGTTGCGCGCCCACGAACTCGCCCGGTCCGCCACCCTGGGGGTGCACTCATGAACGACCTGATCCGCCAGGCGATCGCCGCCGAGGCCGAGGAGCGCGTGGACTCCCGGACGGTGCTGGCCGGCCTGCACAAGGCCGAGAAGCGCAAGCCGTTCGGGCTCATCGTCGGCGTCGCGACGCTCACCGCGGCCGCGGCCGTCGCGGCCGTGGTCGTCCCGGCGACGATCAAGAAGACGGACGCGTCGCCGGCCGCGCCGCCGGCCGCCTCGCAGAACGTGCTGCTCATCGGCACCGACGACAGTGAGTTCACCGACGCGCTCGTGCTCGCCCGCTTCGACGCGGACGGGTCCGTCAGCGCCGTGTCGCTGCCCCGGGACCTCCAGGTCGGCGAGGAGAAGATCAACCGGCTCTACGGGCAGGCTCCGGAGAAGCTGACCGGCGCGGTGGAGCAGCTGACCGGGGTGGAGGTCGACCACTACGCGGCGGTCGACATGGGCGGGTTCGGCCGGATCGCGCAGATCGTCGGCGGCGTCGAGGTGTGCCTGCTCGCGGCGACCGAGGACGAGCGGTCGGGCGCCTCCTTCCCCGCCGGGCGGCAGACGGTCGAGGGCGACCGGGCGCTCGCGTTCCTGCGCCAGCGGATGGGCCTGCCGCACGGGGACCTCGACCGCGTGAAGCGGCACCAGGCCTTCCTGACCGGGCTCGCGGCCAAGATCAACAAGGACAACGCCGTGGCGCTCGCCGCTGAAGTGGGCAGGTCGGTCCGCGTCGACGAGGGGTGGGACGTGCTCGCGTTCGCGCAGCGGTTCCAGGGCCCCGTCGAGATCGTCACCGGGACGCTGCCGGTCGGCGCCCCCGTCGACGGTCCCGCCGGACAGGCGCTGCAGGCCGACCCGGGAGCGTCGCGGCAGTTCGTCGCGGACTGGTTCGGCGGCAAGGCGACCCCGCAGGACGGGTGCGTGCGGTGACGTTCACACCAATGGAGCATCAAGTCGCCCGGATGCGGTGTCGATGACCAGCATGTCGGCCGCCAGGCGGCCGCTACGATCGATTTGTGCGCGAACCACTGGAACGGGACTCCGAGATAGCGCACATCCGCGGAGCTCTGGACGCAGCCACCCGTGGTGAGGGTCGCGTCGTCGTCATCGAGGGCCGTGCGGGCATCGGCAAGACCAGGCTCGTGCGCGAGTGCCGTGAGCTGGCCAAGGAACGCGGTTTCGGGCGGCTCCAGGCCGTCGGCGACGCCCTGGAGAGCGCCATGGCGTGGGGCGTCGTCCGGCAGATGGTCGAGCGCTCGGTGTCGCGGTACTCCGGCGAGATCCGCGAGAAGATCCTGGCCGGGCCGTCCGGGGCCGCGCTGAAGGCGTTGGACGGCGCGGCGCTCGACCCGAGCGAGGCCGAGCTGGCCCGCACGCTGCACTCGCTGTGGTGGGTCGCGGTGGACCTCTCGTCCACCCGCCCGCTGCTGATCACCGTGGACGACGCGCACTGGGCGGACCACTCGTCGCTGCAGTTCCTCGTCTACCTGTCGCGGCGGATCGCGGACCTGCCGATCGCGCTGGTCGTCGCGACCAGGCCACCGGCGGACAACTCCGGGCCGCTCGCGCAGCTCAGCGTGTCCGCCGACCGGTTGCTGCCGCGTCCGCTCACCGCGGAGGCGATCGGCGCCCTGGTCGGCGGGCATCCCGAGGTCGTCAACGCCCTGCACGCGGCCACCGGCGGCAACCCGTTCCTGTCCGGTGTGCTCGTCGACGAGCTCGCGGCGCTCGGGCTGCCGCTGGACGAGGCGTCGACGGCGGAGAAGGTCGGCACGCTCGGGCCGAGCACGGTTTTCCGCGCCACTCTCGGCCGGCTGCCATCGCACGCCGTGGCCCTCGCCGGAGCGGTCGCGGTGCTCGGCACGCACGCGGATCCCTGGCAGGCGGCGGAACTGGCCGAGGTCGACGACCTCCCCGCCGCCGTCGAGGCTCTGGCCGCGGCGAACGTCCTGGTCACCGGCGAGCACCTGGAGTTCGTGCATCCCGTTGTGCGGGAAGCGGTTCTGTCCGGCCTGGGGCCGATCGCACGCGCCTCGCTGCATGCGCGCGCCGCGAAAGCCTTGTGGGAGGCGCACGCGACGGTCGATCGAGTGGCCGCGCATCTCGTGCACGCTCCTAAAGGGACACTGCCCAACGCAGCGGAAGTGTTGCGCAAAGCCGCTTCCACGCTGCTCTCGGGTGGTGACGCGCGCACGGCGGCGGCACATCTCGCGCGGGCGGTGGACGAGAAGCCCGACGACGCGGGGCTGCGCGCCGAGCTCGGCAGGGCGTTGCTGCGAACCGGCGACGCGGTGAACGCGCACCGGCACCTGAAGGCCGCGGCACAGGGACTTCCGGACGCGGAGCTGGTGGCCGCGGCGGCCTCGGCGACGGCGGCGCTGGAAGGCCCGGCGGCGGCGATCGCGGAACTGACGGAGGCCATCGCGGCCCGTCCGGACGGCGAGTCCCGGCTGCACCTCGAAGCACGGCTGGCGGTGTTCCGCTCGTTCCTGCCCGACCAGCGGCGAACGGCGTCGGCGCACCTCAGCGCGTACGCCGGTCTGGCCGGCAGCACTCCCGACGAACGCACGCTGCTCGGTCTCCTCGCGCAGATGGGCCGCTACGAGGTGTGGCCGCACGACGAGGTGGCCGCGACGGCGACGCGCGCGCTCGCGAACGGCGCGTACCTCGACGACGCGACGGGCAGCACGGACGCGATGGTCGCGTGGCTCGTGGCGTTGCTCGCGCTGATGGCCGCGGACGGCGTCGACATCGCACGGCACGAGATCGAGCGCGCACGGCTCAAGGTGCGCACGCACGGGTCGCCGATCGAGTTCGCGATGGTGACGAACGCGATGCTGTTCCTGAACTGGCGCTGCGGCGACATGCCGGCCGTCGAGGCCGGGGCCGAGAGCGCACTGGCCGCCGTCGCGCACGAGGACCCGGTGTCCGAGGTGATCAGCCTGCGGGCCACCTCGACGCACTTCGCGGTCTACGCGGCGCTCGAACGGGGTGACGTCGCGGCGGCGTCCGCGTTCGCCACGGCGTTCGACTCCGCCCATGCCGGCGCACGGCAGACGATGCCGATGATCTGGCTGCACGAGGTGCGCGCGTTGATCGCATTGGCGGAAGGCGACGCACGGCGCGCGCTGTTCGAGGCCTACCGCCAGCGCGACGCGATGCACCAGGTCCACGTGGACCCGCCGACGATCCCGTGGCGCGCTCCGGCGGCGCGGGCGGCGTTGCTGCTCGGCCAGCACGAGCTCGGCCTGGAGTTGGCCACCGAACAGCTGGAGATCGCACGCAGGTGGGGTGCGGCGACCGAGGTCGGGGCGGCGCTGCGGCTGCTCGCGCACGCCGATCCCCGGTCACGGCTGGAGCTGCTGACCGAGTCCGCGTCCGTGCTGGAGACCTCGCCCGCCCGGCTGGAGCTCGCCCGGTCGCTGGTCGACCTCGGCGAGGCTCTGCGGGTGGCGCGTCGCAGGTCGGACGCGCGCGAGCCGTTGCACAGGGCGATCGACCTGGCTGCCGCCTGCGGCTCGGCGGTGCAGCGGACGCGCGCGGTGGAGGCTCTGGAGGCGCTCGGTGACCGGCCGCGGCGGCAGGTCGTGCTCGGAGCGGAGGCGCTCACGGCGTCCGAACGGCGGGTGGCCGACCTCGCGGCGACGGGCCGGGCGAACAGGGAGATCGCGCAGGAGCTGTTCGTGACGCCGAAGACGGTCGAGAACCACCTCGGCCGGATCTACACGAAGCTCGGAATCGCAGGTCGCAGGGACCTCGCACGCGTCCTCGCCTGAGGCGGAGCGCCGTGGGGGGTGTCCCTGGTACACCCAGCTTCTCCGCCAAAGGGTTGAGGGTCGTCCCCCGAAATGATCCGCAACGCTCTCGTCGCCGCCGCCGTGCGTCGGAGCGGCCGAGCTCGTCGGCCCCGACTTCAACGTCAAGAAGTGCGGCGTGAGCGACGTGGACCAGCACCGCGCGGGCCTGGAGAAGAACGGCGACGAGCTGGGAGCTCACCGGCCCGCGCTACGTCAGCGGCACGACCCGTCAGATGGTCGAGGGCTTCAACTGGTTCGACATGGCCAAGTGATCGCCCGATCGGAACAGGGCCGCACCTCTTCAGGGGTGCGGCCCTTCGCCCTAGCCTGGGTGCATGGCCCTCCGCGATCGGGAACGAACCCGCCGCCGGTTGCTGGACGCCGCGTTCGTCGAGTTCGCCGCCTACGGGATCGCCGGCGCCCGGATGGAACGCATCGCCCGCATCGCCCACTGCTCCGCGGGTCTCGCCTACACCTACTACGGCGGCAAGGACGAGCTGTTCGACGCCGTGCAGTCGGAGGTGGCGGGCGCGGCGGCGGTGGAGTTCGACGCGGGAGACCTGCCGGGCTACGCGGGCCGGCTGTACGACCTGCAGCACCGGCACCCCGAGTTCGCGCGGCTCGCGACCTGGCAACGGCTGGAGCGGCGCGGGCCGGTGCGGCGGCTGGGGGACGTGGAGGCGGTCCGGGCGGCGCAGGAGTCCGGGGTGGTGTCGTCGCGGTTCTCCGCCGAGCAGGTGCTGCTGATGGTGCAGGCCGTTGCGTCGATGTGGTCCGGGGCTCCGGCCGGGGCCGATCACGTGGAGCGGCGGCGAACCGTGGTGGAGGCGGTTCGGCGGCTGGTGGAGCCGTAGGTCCGCCGCCGAAGCCTCGCGGACCGGCGCCGACGGCCCGAGTCTCCCCTCCCGCCGTGGCTAACCTGGCTGCATGCGTGTTCTCGTCGTCGCCGCACCCCTCCTGGGTCACGTCTTCCCGCTGATCCCCCTGGCCCTGGCCCTGCGCGAAGCCGGACACGACGTCGTGGTCGCCACCGGGGGCGAGGCGTTGCGGGTGCGCGACTCCGGCCTGCACGTCGAGGACGTCGTCCCGGGGAACGTGCGCTTCGGACCGATCGCGCTGCGCATCGTGCTCACGCACCCGGTGATGGCCAAGAGGGAGCTGGAGGGCAGCGGGCGGCTCGACTTCGTGTCGCGGATGTTCGGCACGGTCGGTGACGCGATGACGAAGCCGTTGCGGGCGCTCGCGGCGAGGTGGAAGCCGGATGTCGTGGTGCACGAGCCGCTGGCGGCGGCCGGGTCGGTGCTCGGGGTGCCGTCGGTCGTGCACGACGTGCCGGTGTTCGACGGGCTGGAGCTGACCAGGGCCGTGGGTGCGCGGATGAAGGCCGAGGTGCGTTCTCCCGCAACGGTTCTGCGGACCGCGCCGCCGTCGCTCGGCGAGTTCCCCGGTGGGGAGGCGATGCGGTTCGTCGCCTACAGCGGGGGCGGGGAGGTGCCGCGGTGGCTCGCGGAGCCGTCCGGGCGGCCGCGCGTCCTGGTCAGCCGGAGCACGGTGCCCGGTCCCGGCGCGGGGAAGATGACGGCGGCGGTGGTCAGGGCGGCCGGGCGGGTGGACGCCGAGTTCGTGCTCGTGCGTCCGGAACGGACCGACGGGCTGCCGGACAACGTCCGGGCGGTCGGGTGGGTGCCGATCCCGCGGGTGCTGCCGTTGTGCGACGGGATCGTCCACCACGGAGGCGCGGGGACGTTGCTCGGCGCGCTCGCGGCCGGGGTGCCGCAGCTCGTGGAGCCCGGACCCGGTGACCGGACCACGCACGCCGACGCGGTCACGCGGCGCGGGGCGGGGCTCAGGGCCGGGCCGCGGGACGTGACGCCGGAGCTGCTCACCCGGCTGATCGAGGACTCGAAGCTGCAGCGGGCCGCCGGTGAGGTGCGGGCGGAGATGGCGGCGATGCCGTCGCCCGCCGACGTGGCGGCGCGGTGGGAAAGTCTCGTGCGGGCTGAATGATTCGCGAAGATCGACCCCGCCGCAATAGGAGAGCACCTAATCTGGCCGGGTGCGCATTCTCTTCTCGAGCTTAGGCTCACACGGACACGTTTATCCGATACTCCCGCTCGCGATCGCCGCCCGCGAGCAGGGTCACGACGTCCTGTACGCCGTCGACTCGGGATTCCACGCGACTGCGGAAAAGCTCGGGTTCACCGTGGTCGACGCGGGCATCAGCATCTGGGACGCGTTCCGGCAGGCGAACGAGTTGCACGGCACGGCGTCGTTCCGGCGGGACATGCTGCGCCAGACGGCGTTCGACGCGTTCGGGTCCTTGCTGCCCAGGGCCTTCGTGAACGATCTGGAACCGGTGCTCGAGCGGGACAAGCCCGACCTGGTGGTCTTCGAGATCATCAACGCCGGCGCGGGGCTCGCCGCGATGCGCGCGGGCATTCCGGCGGTGTGCCACGGATTCGGCAAGATGGACGAGTCGCTGGTCCCAGAGGCGATGAGCGACCTCTTCCTGGAGTACGTCGCCGAACTCGGCATCACCCTCCCGAATGGGCAGCATTACGGTCTCGGATCACCTTATCTGGACGTCTTCCCGCCGTCTTTGCAGGACGTGGAGTTCCTTTCGGACGTGCATCGAATTCCGATGCGTCCGGTTCCGTTCGCCGAGCCGGGCGAATTGCCCGGATGGGTGGTCGAGCACCGAAGGCCCCTGGTCTACCTGACGTTCGGCACCGCGTTCTCGAACGCCGAAGTGCTGAGGACCGCCGTCGCCGGGCTGTCCGGGGTGGACGCCGAGGTGATCGTCGCGACGGGACCGCAGGTCGACCCGTCCGCGCTGACCGGCGTGCCCGGCAACGTGCACGTGCTGCCGTGGGTGCCCCAGGCGGATCTGCTCGCGCACGCGGATCTCGTCGCGCACCACGGCGGTGCCGGCACCACGGTCGCCGCGATGACCCACGGTCTGCCGCAGCTCGTGCTGCCGCAGGGCGCGGACCAGTTCCGCAACGCGGAGATCGTCGCGAACACCGGCCTGGGTGCTCAGCTCGTCGGGGAGGACTTCACCGCCGACGCGGTGCGCGAGACCGTCGGCAGGCTGCTCGGCGACACCGGCGTGCGGGCAGCGACCGCGCGCATCGCCGCGGAGATCGCCGCCATGCCCCACCCGGACGAGGTCGTGCCGAAGCTCGTGGAGCTCGCCGGCTGAGGACGTGCGGACCGGTGCCTACTCGCTGGGCACCGGTTTCAGCGCTGCCAGCGCCTCCTCGACCGTGTCGTGCAGCACGAGGACGTCGGCCACGCCCGTGACCTGCAACGGCCTGCGGACGGCTCGCTGCGGCGCGACCACGCGCAGGTCCTTGCCGTGTTCGTCGGCCAGCTCGTGGGCCGAGATCAGCGTGGAGATGCCGGTCGAGCCGAAGAAGCTGACCAGCGTCAAGTCGGCGACCACGGCCGGGCCGGTCGACTCGCACCCCTGGCGCAGCGCGTCGAGCACGTCGTCCGCGGTGTCGACGTCGATCTCACCCTCCACCGCGACGACCGCCACTCCGGCGACCTCCGCGACGTGCACGGTGAGCAGCGGTGTTTCCTGGAACTGATCTTCGTTCACCAGCACTCCCCGGTGGCCGAAGCGCACGAGACTCGGACTCCGAGCACCCTGCTGAACCCGGCTACATCTCCGACGTTACGGCCGTTGCTTCCCCTTCACAACATATTGCACGCCCAGCGGCCGGACAGCGGCTGGGCGTGCACGCTCCGCGAGCAGCACGGTCTCCGTCGTGGTCCCCCACGGGACCGCCCCTTCAGTCCACGGCGTACCGGAAGTTCCGCGACTTGCCGAGCACGAACGGCCGCACCACGTCGAACACCTCCTCGTGCTGCTCCCCGACGCCGAGCCGGGGTGAGACCAGCTTGACCAGGTGGCTCGCTCCGCCGCTCAGGGCACCGCCGAGGGGCAGGACGCCGAGGAAGATCTCGGCGCTGGAGCTCGCGGCCGCTTCCCGCAGGCGTTGCAGCGCCTCCAGCGGGAGCTCGCCGAGCAGGACGTTGTCACCCTGGTAGGTGTGCGGCGGCAACGGCCTGCCGACGGCCCGGGCGAACGGTTTCAAGCCGAACTCCTCCTTCAGCGGCGGTGCGACCCGGAGGTGGCCGACGTCGAACGGGCGGGTGCTCGCGAACGTCACCCGGGCGACGTCGCCGAGGGTGGTGAGCGCGGGCGTGACGTGGTCCGGCAGGTCCCACGCGTGGAACGCCTCGAAGACGGCCTCCGCGTGTTCCGCGGCGAAGAACATCTCGCCGGCGTGGACCTCGCTGATCGGCAGGAGCTCGAACTCCAGCGCGGTGACCACGTCCCCGGCCTGCTCCGTGGTGCGGACGCGCTCGCTCGCGAAGCCGAACTCCCTGGCCAGCACGCTGAACCCGCCTCCGAGGGTGTAGCCGACGACGCCGACGTCACCCGCGTCGCCGCTCAGCGGAGCCAGTCCGTGCGGTGCCGCCCGCTCGAGGACCTGCTGCCACACCGCACCCGCCTCGGCCCTGGCCGTGCGGGTCCTCGGGTCGACCTCGACGGCGTTCATCCGCCTGGTCGAGATGAGGACGCCGGTGGTCGGCGTGGTCAGGCCGTGGCCGGTGGCCTGGACCGCGTGCTCCAAGCCGTGGGCGTCGGCGTACCGGAGGGCTTCTTCGACGTCCCGCGCGTTCTCGACGGCGAAGACCACCTGCGGCTCGTGGCGGAGCCCCGTCTGGAAGCCGCTGCGTTCGTCGTCGTAGCCGGGATCGCCGGGGTGGAGGATTCGCATGCTTCCAGCCTCGTCGAGCTGGGATTATAAGTCCAAGAGCTGGTTGTGCTCATCCTTATAATCGTTCGTTATGGAGCTTCGGCAGCTGGAGTACTTCGTCGCGGTCGCGGAGGAGGGCTCGTTCACGCGCGCGGCGGAACGCGTGCACGTGGCGCAGCCCGGTGTCAGCGCGCAGGTCCGGCGGCTGGAGCGCGAGCTCGGGCACGACCTGCTGGACCGGTCGGGACGCGCGGTGACGCTGACCGACGTCGGCGCGGCGGTGCTGCCGTGGGCACGGGCGGCCCTGGGGTCGGTGGAGTCGGCCCGGCGGACCGTGGAGGAGATGGCCGGGCTGGTGCGCGGCGCCGTGCGCATCGGGATGGTCGTGTCCTGCGGGATCCCGGACCTCCCCGAGCTGCTGTCCGCGTTCCACTCCTCGTTCCCCGGCGTCGAGATCACGCTGGCGGAGGCCAACTCCGACTCGCTCATCGCGTCTCTTGTGGACGGACAGCTCGACTTCGCGCTGATCGGTTACGCCGGCGGGGCACCGGAGGGGCTGTCGGTGCGGGTGCTCGCCGACGAACCGCTCGTGGCCGCGGTCGCCGAGTCGGATCCCTGGTGCAGCAGGGAGTCCGTCACCGTGGCGGAACTGCTGGAGCGCGGGCTGATCAGCCTGCCACCGGGCACGGGCCTGCGCGGGGCGTTGGACGAGGCGTGCGGGTCGCGGCGGCCGCGCATCGCGTTCGAGGCGTCCGCCCCGCCGATGGTGATCACGCTGGCGCGGCGCGGGCTCGGGCCGGCGGTCCTGGCGTCGTCGATGGCCGGGGACCTCCACGCGGTCCGGATCACCGATCCCGTGCCGCACAGCAGGCTCGCGTTCGCCTGGCGCGCGGAGGGTCCGCACAGCCCGGCCGCGCGGGCGTTGATCGGGCTCGCGGAAAACCGGGTGACAGCCGGCTGACCGCCCTGTCACCATCACCGCATGTTCCTGACGGCTGAGCGCAACACGCACGCGGGTGTTCCCGCGGGCGCGCTCGCCGCCGCCCCGGCTCAGCTGGCCGGCGCCCGACCCTGACCCTTCTCCAGTCCATCCTTCAGGACCACTGGAGGAGGGTTGTGGCGGTCCGCGGTTCTGAACCCCCAGCTGTTACGTCGAGGACAGGGACATGAAGCAAGAGTTCGTGCGCGCCAAGCCGCACCTCAACATCGGCACCATGGGTCACGTCGACCACGGCAAGACCACGCTCACCGCGGCCATCACCAAAGTTCTGTCCGAAATGGACCCTTCGGGCACGACCTTCACGGCGTTCGACCGCATCGACCGCGCGCCGGAGGAGCTGGCCCGCGGCATCACGATCAACATCGCGCACGTCGAGTACGAGACGCCCACGCGTCACTACGCGCACGTCGACATGCCCGGCCACGCCGACTACGTGAAGAACATGATCACGGGCGCGGCGCAGCTGGACGGCGCGATCCTCGTGGTGTCCGCGGAGGACGGCACGATGCCGCAGACGCGGGAGCACGTCGTGCTCGCGCACCGCGTCGGCGTGCCGCACGTGGTGGTGGCGCTCAACAAGGCCGACGCGGTGAGCGACCCGGAGCTGCTCGACCTGGTGGAGCTGGAAGTGCGCGACCTGCTCTCCCAGTACGGCTTCGACGGCGACGCCACGCCGGTGGTGCGGGTGTCCGGCCTGCGGGCGCTGCAGGGCGACCCGGTGTGGGTGCGGTCGGTGGTCGACCTGCTCGACGCCGTCGACGCGCACGTGCCGGAGCCCGTCCGCGACCTGACCGGCGCGTTCCTGATGCCGGTCGAGAACGTCATGACCATCACCGGTCGCGGCACCGTCGTCACCGGAGCGGTGGAGCGCGGCGTGCTCGGCATCGGTGACGCGGTCGAGGTCGTCGGCCTCGGCGCGGCGGTGACCTCGGTCGCCACCGGCATCGAGACGTTCGGCAAGCCGATGCGGCAGGCGCAGGCGGGGGACAACGCCGCGGTCCTGCTGCGCGGCGTGAAGCGCGGCGAGGTCCGGCGCGGCCAGGTGCTGGCCCTGCCGGGCAGCGTCGCACCGCACACCCGGTTCCGCGCGACGGTGTACCTGCTCTCGCACGCCGAGGGCGGCCGGCACACCGGCATCGCGTCGAACTACCGCCCGCAGTTCCACTTCCGCACCGGCGACGTCGTCGGCGTGGTGGAGCTCGACAGGACGCCGGCCATGCCGGGTGACACCGTCGAGGTCACGGTGGAGCTGGGCAAGGCGGTGGCCATGGACACCGGGCTCGGCTTCGCGATCCGCGAGGGCGGCAAGACCGTGGGAGCGGGCACGGTCGGCGAGATCCTCGCGTAGGGCGGTGGCGACGACCCGAGAAGGTGGTCGCGCTGCCTGGGGAGCGCGGCGGGACGTGGTGTCCCGCCGCGTTTTTCAGGCTGTGCTCGCGCAGGAAGCTCCTCATAGGACCGGTCGCCCTGCGCGCGCACTTCTAAGCGTCGAGCAGCGGCACGACTTCCTTCGCCCAGAACTCGAAGAACTCCTGCTGGTTCTTGCCGATCTGCTGCACGTAGACCTCGTCGAAGCCGGCCTCCGCGAACTCCCTGATCTTCTCCGCGTACTGCTCGGGGTCGGGCCCGCACGGCATCGACGACCGGATCATCTCCGGCGTCACGAGCTGGGAGGCCTGCTCGAAGTGCTTGGGCGAGGGCAGTACCTGCGCCAGCTCGCCCGGCAGGCCGTCGTTGGGCCACAGGCGGTGCGCCGTGGAGACGGCCTCGTCCTCGGTCCTGGCGTAGCAGACCTTGAGGCCGCTCTGCGCCGGTCCGCGGCCGCCCTCGGCGCGGTACTTCTCCACGAGCTCACCGGTCGGGCCGACGCTGATGTAGCCGTCGGCGGTGCGGGCGGCGAGCTTGACGGCCTTGGGGCCGAACGCCGAGACGTAGATCGGCACCGGGCGTTCGGGAAGGGTGTAGATGCGGGCGTTCTCGACGGTGTAGTGCTTGCCGTGGTGGGTGACCTCGTCGCCCTGGTGCAGCGCGCGGATGACGTCGATCGCCTCCTCCAGCATCTCCAGCCGCACGTCGGCGGAGGGCCAGCGGTCGCCGAGCACGTGCTCGTTCAGCGCCTCGCCGCTGCCGACGCCCAGGACGAACCTGCCCTCGGTCTGGACGGCCGCGGTGGCCGCCGCCTGCGCGATGACGGCCGGGTGGATGCGGATCGTCGGGCACGTCACGGCCGTGGTGATCGGCAGCGTCACGGCCTCCGAGAGAGCGCCGATGGTGCCCCACACGAACGGCGACTCGCCCTGCTCGTCGTTCCACGGGTGGTAGTGGTCGGAGATCCACAACGACTCGAACCCGTGGTCCTGAGCCATCTTCGCGTGCCGGACGTGCTCGCGCGGTCCGTGCTCTTCCGAGGAAATGAAATAGCCCAGTTTCACGGCAGCAACTCCTGGATCTTGGTGTGCAGTCCGCGGCGCAGGACGCCCCACGCGTCGGGGTCGCCGCGCAGCACCGCTTCGGTCATGTCCTTGATCTGGTCGAACGTCGCGTGCGGCGGGATCGGCGGCACGTCGGGGTCGCAGCGCACGTCGAGGACGGTCGAGCCCTCGAACGCGAGCGCCGTCTCCCAGGCGGCACCGAGCTGCTCGGGGTCGTCGACCTCGATGCCCTGCAGCCCGATCGACCGCGCATAGGAGGCGTACGAGACGTCCGGGAGCGACTGCGACTGCTCGAACTTGGGCGCACCGCCCATCGCGCGCAGCTCCCACGTGACCTGGTTGAGGTCGTTGTTGTGGAACACGCACACGACGCACCGGATGCCGTAGCGCCGCAGGGTCAGCAACTCCGCCATGCCGTTCATCTGCATGGCGCCGTCGCCGACCAGTGCGATCAACGGCCTGTTCGGCTGGGCGAAAGCGGCGCCCAGCGCGTACGGGACGGCACAGCCCATCGTCGCGAGCGTGCCGGACAACGACGACCGCACGTTGCCGCGCACCCGCAGCAGCCGGGCGTACCAGTTCGTCGCGGAACCCGAGTCGGCGGTGACGATCGCGTTGTGCGGCAGGCGCCGGGACAGCTCGGAGACGATCCTCATCGGGTTGACCGGGTCGGCGGGCACCTGCGCCTGCCGTTCCACGACCTCCCACCAGCGCTCGACGTCGGCCTCGATCTTCGTCCGCCACGAGCGGTCTTCCTTGCGCCGCAGCAGCGGGATCAGCGCGCGCAACGTCGCTTTGGCGTCGCCGACGAGGGTGACCTCGGTCGGGTGGCGCATGCCGATCGCGCGGCCGTCGAGGTCGATCTGCACGCCTCGTGCCGCACCGGGCTTCGGCAGGTACTGCGAGTAGGGGAAGTTCGAACCGATGATCAGCAACCGGTCGCAGTCGCGCATCATCTCGTACGAGGGGCGCGTGCCGAGCAACCCGATCGACCCCGTCACGTACGGCAGGTCGTCGGGCAGGACGTCCTTGCCCAGCAACGCCTTCGCGATGCCGGCACCGAGCAGGTCCGCGGTCGCGCGCACCTCGTCGGCGGCGCCGCGGGCGCCTTGGCCGACCAGGACCGCGACCTTCTCGCCGGAGTTCAGCACCTCGGCCGCGCGCTCGACCTCGTCTTGCGCGGGCGTGACGACCGAGGACGGACGGGACGGCGGGCTCGACGGGATGTGCTTGAACTCGTGCTCCGGGGCGGCGTACTCCTGCTCCTGCACGTCGTTCGGGATGATCACCACGGCCGGCGCGCGGTCGGCCCGGGCCGTGCGCATCGCCCGGTCCAGCGCGTTCGGCAGCTGCTCCGGCACCGTGACGTCGACCAGGAACGAGGCGACGTCGCGGAACAGCGAGTGCAGGTCGACCTCCTGCTGGAAGCTGCCTCCCTGCGCGGTGCGGGCGGTCTGACCGACGATCGCGACGACCGGCACGTGGTCGAGCTTCGCGTCGTAGAGGCCGTTGAGCAGGTGGATCGCGCCGGGGCCGGAGGTGGCGAGGCAGACGCCGACCTGGTCGCTGAACTTCGCGAAACCGACGGCCGCGAGCGCGGCCATCTCCTCGTGCCGGGTCTGGACGAACTTCGGGTCGTCGTCCGCCTTGCCGAACGCCGCGACGATCCCGTTGATGCCGTCGCCGGGATAGGCGAACACCTGCGCGACTCCCCAGTCGCGCAGGCGCTGCACCACGAAGTCCCCGACGGTCGTCGTCACGAGTGCCCCTCCAGCACGTAGACCGTGTAGGCGGAGCGGATGATGGGCTGCGCGACGTTCCGGACGCGCACACCACCCGGTGTCATGCCGTGCTCGGTGCCGAAGTGCGCGTGGCCGTGCACGGCGAGGTGCGTGCCTGTGGCGTCGATCGCCTCGCCGAGCAGGTACGAGCCGAGGAACGGGTAGATCTCCGGCGGCTCACCGCGCAGGGTGTCCGGCACCGGCGCGTAGTGCGTCAGCGCGACCTTGATGTCGGTGTCCAGTTCGGACAGCGCGCCCTCCAGGTTCTTCGCGATGTCGCAGGTGTGCTGGACGAACGCCTTCATCTCGCGCTCGCCGAAGGCGCTGCCGCACTTGCCCGCGAAACCGCCGCCGAACCCCTTCACCCCCGCGATGCCGATGGAGCAGCCGTTCACCCGGTGGGTGAACGTCGTGCCCTCCAGCACGTGGACACCCTTGTCCTGCAACGTCTTGGTGACTTCGAGGGGCTTGTCGTCGTGGTGGTCGTGGTTGCCCAGCACCGCGACGACCGGCACGGGGAGGTCCGCGAACTCGTCCGCGACGACCTCGGCCTCGACGACCGTGCCGTGCCGGGTGAGGTCTCCTGCCAGCAGGAGGACGTCGGCGTGCTCGCCGACCTTCTCGAGGGCGGGGCGGAGGTGTCCGCGCATGTCCTCGCCGAGGTGGATGTCCCCGACCGCAGCGACTCGGATCATCGCAGGTCCTCCTCACCCTCCGGTTCGCCCGCAGGTGTCACGCGCACGTCGTTGAGGATCTTCAGCTCGGGGGCGGCCTCGTGCAGGACCTCCTCGAGCGCGGCGCGGCGGTCCGCGCAGGCGACGTCCCCGGAGAGCATCACGTTGTCGCCGCGCACGGTGACGCGCACGCCGAGCTCCGCCGTCCGCGGGTCCTCGGCGACCGCCCTACGCAGATTTGCCGCCAGGTACTGCTCGGAACTCATGGTCCCTCCCGATGATGTCCAGGCGTTCGATGAGCACCAGGAACGCTTCGGCGTACGGGGAGTGCTTGGTCTCCTCGCGCACCCGGTCCCAGTCGATCTGTTCTCGCAGCGCCCGCGCGAACGGCAGCAGCTCGCTGAAGTCGCAGCGGTGGCCGTCCAGCACGAGCAGCTTGCTGCTCAGCACGAACGTCGCCGGCATGACCGGCAGCATCACCGAACCGACCGGCATCTCCTCGGCCATCGCGAGGATCTCGTCGGTCACCGGGCGTTCGTTCGGGCGGAAGAGCAGGTCCACGAGCGAGTCGCCGTCGTAGACCTTCAGCAACCAGTCCTCCGGCGGTTCCGCGCCGCGCAGGCCCGCCTCCACCAGCACCCGCACGGCCTCGTTGACGTCCTCTTCCCTCACCAGGAGGTCGACGTCGTGCTCGCTCACCGGCCCTCCTCGCGCATAACCGGCGCAACCACCGGTCAGCGCGAACGGGATCTCCGCCCCACGTAAGACCTTGGCAACTTTGGTCAAGGTCATCAGCAACTCGGCCTGCACGTCGCTCATGCGCTCCGGGTTACCCGGCTGATCGCGACGTCAACCTCGGTCACCGGCAAGGCGTGCGTGCGTTTCGGTGTCGTAGCGGACGCCGTCGTACAGCAGCCGCCCCCGTTCGACGCCTTCGACGAGGAAACCCGCCCCGAGCGCGACGCGGCAGGAGGCGGGGTTGTCCACGCGGTGGGCGAGCTCCAAGCGGAACAGGCCGAGCTCGGTGAAGGCGAACTCGCTGAGCGCGCGGCAGGCGGCGGTGGCGAGGCCCTTGCCTCGCGCTTCCTCCCGCATCCAGTACGAGACCCACCCGGTCAGGTGCCGGCGCTCGACGCTCGACACGGCCACGTTGCCGACGGGCACACCCTCGTGCAGCACGGCGAACGAGTAGGCCATGTCCTCGTTCCGGCGCGCCTGCGCCAGGGCGATCCACTCCTGGGCGGCGGGCAGGGAGTCGACCGGGAAGGTGAACTGGCGGTCCATCAGCGGTTCGCCGGCCGCGGCCAGCACGACCGGCGCGTCGTCGGGGGTCCAGGGCCGCAGCAGGCTGTTCACCCGTCCACCTTCCGAATCCAGGCGTCGGGCCGCAACTCAGGGGGCATCCCGCACGTCAGACGTACAAGGGACGAAGAGGGAGCGCAGATGGTCATTTTCGGCTGGCGCACGACGATCCAGCAGATCCGCATGCTCACGCTGGTGTGCGGGCACTGCCACCACCAGTCCGCGCACCAACTCTTCCGGCGCTACACGAAGCCCACGATCTTCTTCATCCCGCTGTTCACCATTCGCAGCAGGTACGGGCTGCAGTGCACGTTCTGCGGTGCCTCCTACGACATCAGCAAGATGCACGCGCATCAGCTGGTCTGACAGGCCTCGCAGCCGGGCGCGTGCCGATCGGTGGTGACGCGCCCGCACTCCGGGCAGATCAGCTCGAGGAGGCAGGCCGGCTCAGCCCCAGGGACAGCACCGACGTCCACAGCCAGCCGATCGTCGCGACCACGTAGAGCAGCACCGTGCCGCCGGGGTCGCCCAGGAACGCCATCGGCACCACCAGCAGCAGGCCCGTCAGGCCGCTCATCACCGCGAGCCACCCCCCGAGCCTACGCGCGAACACGAAGCACGCCCCGATCCAGCCGATCATCGCGACGCCGAACGCCACCGCGTGGAGCGCGCCGTGCCAGGACGTCGACGCGGGCGGGCCGTCGGGAGCGCCCGCCGGGAAACCCAGGGCCGGGTCGGCCACGAACACCCCGCCGAGGACCATCCCCACCCCCATCAGGCCGATCAGCCGCGCACCCCACCTCGTGCGCCGCGTCATGCCGGTCGCCGCCACGACGAACAGAGCCCCGCAGACGACGAAGTTCACGATCTGGATCCAGCCGAGCGAGCCGAGGCTGAGCATGCTGAACGGGTGGCGGGTGAGGTCGAAGCCCTCCCGGGTGAACGCCTGGACGTACCCGACGACGAGGTAGAGCGGTCCGGCGACGACTCCGCAGGCGATGCGGGACATGGTTCCTCCAGCGGTTCGGTGTGGGGAGAACCGGATCACCGACAATATTTTTTGTCAAGAATAGTCGCACTGTCTTGACGAAGAGAATCGTCGGCGGCAGGATGAGACCATCCACCAGCCTGGAGGGAAGAGCCGATGGGGCACGAGTTCAGAAGCACCGATGAGATCGAGGTGCCGGCGTCCGTCGAGGACGTCTGGACCGCGATCGCGACCGGGCCCGGCATCGACTCGTGGTTCATGGGCCGCAACGAGGTCGCGGACGGCCAGGTCAGGATGGCCTTCGGCGGTTACCGGCCGACGAGCGAGGTCACCGCGTGCGACCCGCCGCGCCACTTCGCCCACGACAGCGGCAAGGCGCCCGACGGCCGGTTCATCGCCTACGAGTTCCTCGTCGAGGGCCGCGAGCACGCGAGCACGGTGCTGCGGATGGTCACGAGCGGCTTTCTGCCCGGCGACGACTGGGCCGACGAGTTCGAGGCGATGACGCTGGGCGGCGCGCTGTTCCGGCGCACGCTGCAGGAGTACCTGACGTACTTCCCCGGCCGCACGGCCCGCCCGCTCACGGTCTTCGGACCCGTGGTCACCGACTGGGACGAGGCCTGGGAGAAGCTCGGCGCGGCGCTGGCGGAGAAGCTCCCGGACGCCGTCGAGTTCCACCGCAACGCCCACACGCTCGGCCTGCGCACCGGCAGCGGCCTGTACCGGTTCCTGCGCGGCTTCGCGGGCCCGATGATCGCGGCACACCACGTCTTCGAGGGCGCCGAGTCCGAACAGGACTGGCAGGACTTCCTCGACACCACCTTGGGAGAGCAGAGATGACGCGCTTCACGACCTCCGCCGACGGCACGGAGATCGCCTACTCGGTCACCGGCTCCGGCCCGGCGCTGCTCCTCGTGGACGGCGCGATGTGCCACCGCCGCTTCGGCCCCACCACCGAGCTGGCCTCGGTGCTCGACAAGGACTTCACCGTCCACACCTACGACCGGCGCGGACGCGGCGAGACCGGTGACGGCGCGACGCCGTGGTCGCTCGAACGCGAGGTCGAGGACGTCGACGCGGTCATCCGGGAGGCCGGCGGCAGCGCGTTCGTGTTCGGCGCGTCCTCGGGCGCGGTGCTCGCGATGGAGGCCGCCTCACGCCTGCCGGGCATCACCCGGCTCGCGCTGTACGAGGCGCCGTTCGTCGTGGACGGCACGTACGAGCCCCGCCCCGCGGACATCGTGCGGCAGATGAACGACATGCTCGCCCGCGGCGACCGTTCCCGCATGCTCTCGACGTTCATGAAGATGGTCGGCGTGCCCGGCATCGGCCTCGCGGTCATGAAGCTGACCCCGGTGTGGAAGAAGCTCAAGCCGGTCGCGCACACCCTGCCGTGGGACCTGACGATCCTCGGCGACGACGGCCGCGGCACCCCGCTCCCGGCGAACCGCTGGAAGGTCGAGGTGCCCACGCTCGCGATGGACGGCGGCAAGTCGCCGGAGTACCTGCGCAACGCCATGCGCAACGTCGCGGAGGTGCTGGGGGCGGACCACAGGACGCTGCCCGGTCAGACGCACCTGTACAAGTCGTCGGTCATGGCGCCGGAACTCGTGGAGTTCTTCTCACGGGCCCAGCGCACCGCCGGTCCCATCGCGTAACCGGCCACGGCGAAGAGCCCTCCGACCAGCAGCCACCCGAGCGCTCCCCAGCCGAGCACGACGGTGGTGAGCAGGGCGGGACCGACCATGCGCGCGACGGCCGTTCCGGTCGAGAAGAAGCCCTGGTACTGGCCCTGCCGGTCGGCGGGCGCGAGGGAGAAGCTGATCTCCCACGCCCCGGAGGCCAGCATCATCTCGCCGAGCACCTGCAGCGCGGCGGCGGCGACCAGCAACGCCGCCGCAGGCCAGGCGCCGAGGCTGAACGCCGTCACCGCGAAGACCGCGCAGGACGCGAACAGGACCAGTCCGGCGTGCTCCACGAGCTTCGAGGCCTGCCCCAGACCGGTGGCGCGGCGGGCGATCCGGACCTGGAACAGCACGACGGCCGCGGTGTTGAGCACCAGCAGCGCGGCCGCGAGCCACGTCGGCGCCTCGGTGCGCTGCACGATCCACAGCGGGATGATCAGGCTCAGCAACGGCATGTAAAGCAGCATCACGGCGTTGATGAGCGTGATCAGCGCGTACGGGCGGTCTCCGAGCACGTCGAACTTGCCCTTGGTCCTGCTCATCACCGTCTCGGGCAACGTGGCCACGACCGCCGCGGCGATGAGGAAGCAGAGCACGTCGAGCACGAACACGGCGGTGTAGGCGGCCTCGGTGCCGAGGTGCAGCGCGAACCCTCCGGCCGCGGCACCGATCGCGATGCCCGCGTTGGCCGTCGACTGGATCCGCGCACGGGCCCGCGTCCGCTCCCGCGGTGTCGTGAGGCCCGCGAGAAGCGCCTGCCTGGACGCCTGCAACCCGCTCTGGAAGCTCGCGTACAGGCACATGACCACCACGAACGCGGTGAAGTCCCTGGTGAGGAGCAGGACGCCGGTGCTCGCGGCCGTGGCGGCGGCGAGCACGACGGCGGTGGTGCGCGGGCCCAGCCGGTCGGCGACGTGGCCCAGCGCGACCCCGGCGACGGCCCCCACTCCCCACGCGAGGGTCAGCGCGAGGCCCACCCGCGCCGCGCTGAGGCCCACGACCTGCGTGAAGTAGAGGGCCGAGACGACGAGGAAACCGCCGTCACCGATCGAGCTCGTCAGCTGCGCGTACGCGAGTCGCCTGGTCATGCATCAGACCGTAGGACCGCGATTGGCCCTGGCCTTGGGACAAGACCGTGCTCTTTCCCTGGGCCAATTCGGTGTCCACGCCCGTCCGGAGCAGCTTGACCGCGGGTGGAACGGGAACGCGGTTTCGTCAGGGGTGCATCCGGGCGCCCTTGAAGATCTTGTCGACGGCGTTCTTCTGGCCGTGCACCGCGATGCCGACGAGGTCGAGGTCCTGCGTGTGCACCTTGCGGACGGCGGCGCGGTTGTCGGCGTCGTTGCCGGTGGCGAACAGGTCGGCGGTGAAGATCGACATGACCTGGTCGCGGTTGAGCGCGCGCTCGTGGGCCTTCTTGACGAGGTCCCGGTCGCCCTGCAGCACCACCACGGGCTGGCCGAACATGGGCAGGTACCTCACGTCGTCGGCGTCCACGTACGGCTCTCCGCGCAGCACCTCCGGCAACCCGCTGACGAGGAAGGCGGTCACGTTCAGGGCCTGCCAGCCGGCCAGGTCGTCCCGCAGCAGCACAGCGATCTTGGTGTCGAACATGCCGTCCACGATCGCGGACGTGGCCGTGCGGCGTCTTGTACGTTCCTGACATGAGCACGACCGCGTGGAAACCTGCGGTGGAAGGCATCAAGGAGGTCTTCCACGCGTCGTTCACCACGCACGTCTACCCGGCGCACACGCACGACGCCTGGACGTTGATGCTGCTCGACACCGGTGCCGTGCGGTACGAACTGGACCGTCACGAGCACGGCGCTCTCGTCGAAGGCGTCACGCTGTTGCCGCCGCACGTGCCGCACGACGGCCGTTCCGCGTTCCCGACTGGCTTCCACAAGCGCGTGCTGTACCTGGACGACTCGGTGCTGCCCGCCGGCCTGGTCGGCAAGGCCGTCGACACGCCGATGCTCGCCGACCCGCTGCTGCGGCAGCGCGTGCACCAGCTGCACCTCGCGCTGGACGAACCGCTCGAGGCGTCGAGCCGGCTCGCGCTGATCACCGAACGCCTGGCGCACCACTTCGCGGGCACCACCCCGGCGGTCCACGCCGATCCGACGCTGGCCGACCGGGTGCGGCAGCTCCTGGACGCCTCGCTGCCCGGCGGGGTGACGCTGAACGACGCCGCCCGGGAGCTGCGGACGAGCCCGACGCACCTGGTGCGGGCGTTCAGCCGCCGGTTCGGCCTGCCCCCGCACCGCTACCTGACCGGGCGCCGCGTCGACCTCGCGCGCGGGTACCTGGTCGAGGGGCGGTCCGCGGCGGAGGCGGCGGTGCTGGCCGGGTTCCACGACCAGTCACACCTGACGCGCCACTTCCGCCGTGTCCTGGGTACGAGTCCCGGCCGGTTCGTACGCTGACACCGTGCACGTCGGCATTCTCGGGCCCGTTGAGGCGCACTCCCCTGACGGCAGGATCGCGGTGGGTGGCCCCCGGCCGCGCACCCTGCTGGCGGCGCTGGCGATCCGGGCGGGCGACATCGTGCCGCTCGACCGGCTGACCGACGAGCTCTACGGCACCGCGCCGCCGTCCGACGCCGCGAACGCCCTGCAGGGCCAGGTCTCCCGGCTGCGCAGGGCGTTGGGCGACGCCTCGCTGATCGAGTTCCGCCCCGCCGGCTACCTGCTGGCGCTGCCGGCCTCGCAGGTCGACGCCCACCGGTTCGCCTCGCTCGCGGCGGAAGGCCGGCAGGCGCTGGAGCGGGGTGACGCGCAGGCAGCGGAATCCCTCCTGTCCGAGGCGCTTCGGCTGTGGCGCGGGCCCGCGCTCGCCGACGTCGCCCTGCCGGACCACGCGACCCGGCTGGAACAGGAACGCTCGGCGGCGTCGACCTCGCTGGTCGCCGCGCGCGTCCGGCTCGGGAAGGCCGGCGTGCGGGAGGTCCGGGACCTGGTGGCGCGGCACCCGCTGGACGAACGGCTGCGCGGCTACCTGATGCAGGTGCTGCACCAGCAGGGCCGCCAGGCCGAGGCGTTGCAGGCGTTCGAGGACGCGCGGGCGTTGCTGGCCGACCAGCTCGGCGCCGACCCGTCGCCCGAGCTGCGCGCCGTCCACCTGCGGGTGCTGCGCGGCCAGACCCACCGGGAGCCGCCGGCCCAGCTGACCAGCTTCGTCGGCAGGGAGGAGGAGCTGCGCCGCATCGCCTCGCTCTCCTCGCGCCTCGTCACCCTCACCGGGCCCGGCGGGGCGGGCAAGACGAGGCTGGCGCTCCAGGCCGCCGGTCCCGGCGCGATCTTCGTGGACCTGGCGCCCGCCAAGGACGTCGCGGCGGCGACGCTGCAGGCGCTGGGGCTCAAGGAGACCGCGCTGGAGCCGGAGGACCGCCTGACGCTGGCCCTGCGCGACCGCGACTCGTTGCTGGTGCTGGACAACTGCGAGCACCTGGTCGTGCAGGCGGCCCGGCTGGCGGGGCACCTGCTCGGCACCTGCCCGTCCCTGCGCATCCTCGCCACGAGCCGGGAGGCGCTCGGCATCACCGGCGAGACGCTGTGCCCCGTGCCGCCGCTCGACCCCGAGCAGAGCGTGGCGCTGTTCACCGACCGCGCCCGCCTGGTCAACCCGGCGTTCGCGCGGGACCGGCACACCGCCGCCATCTGCCGCGAGCTCGACGGCCTGCCGCTGGCGATCGAGCTGGCCGCGGCGCGCACGCGCACGTTGACGACCGAGGAGATCTCCCAGCGGCTGAACGACCGCTTCCGGTTGCTCACCAAGGGGAACCGCGCCGCCGCACCCCGCCACCAGACGCTGCGCGCGGTCGTGGAGTGGAGCTGGGACCTGCTGTCGCCGGACGAGCGCGACCTGGCCGCGTGCCTCGCCACGTTCAGCGGCGGCGCCACGCTCGACGCCGTCGAGGAGGTCTGCCGGCACGACGTCGAGGTGCTGGACGCGTTGGTGGACAAGTCGTTGGTGGAGGCCGCCGACGGCCGGTACCGGATGCTGGAGACCATCCGGGAGTTCTGCTCCGAGCACAGGCGCGTCGACGCCGAGCACGCCGCGTACTTCCACGACCTCGCCCGCCGCGCCGATCCCGAGCTGCGCCGGCGGGACCAGGTCCGGTGGTTCGCGCGGCTGAGCGCCGAGCACGCGAACCTGCTCCAGGCCGTCGAGTGGGCCACGGCGCACGAGCCGGAACGGGCGCTGCGCCTCGTCAGCGACCTCTCCTGGTACTGGTACGTGAAAGGCAGCCGGACGGAGGTGCAGGGCCTGGCCCGGGCACTTCTCGACCGCGTGCCGGAGCAGTCCACGGAGGAGTACGCGGTCCTGCTGGCGCTCGCCGCCCCGGAACGCGTGCAGGAGAAGCTGCTCGAGCTGCGCGGCCCGATCCGGCAGCCGTTCGTGCTCGTCGCGTGGGCCATGCTCACCGGTCCGCCCGACCCGTCCGCCCCGCGCACGGCGTTGCAGGACGAGGTCGAGGGCAGCGAGGACCCGTGGATCCAGGGCCTCATCGGCTTCAGCAACGCCTACCTGGCCTGGGCGACGAGCGGCGACCGCCCGCGGGCGGTCAGCGAGTCGCGCGCGGCGTTGCGCCGGTTCCAGGACCTCGGGGAGCGCTGGGGATCGGCGCAGGTCCTCGACGTGCTGGCGAACCTCACCGAGGACCCGGTGGAGGCGCTCGCCCTGACCGACGAGGCCCTGCGCGTGGTCGGCGAGCTCGGCGCCAAGGAGGAGCTCGCCGAGCTGCGCGGGCGGCGCGCGGACCGGTTGCTCGACCTCGACCCCGGCCAGGCGGAGCGCGACTACCTCCAGGCCCTGGAGCTCGCCGCGGAGGCGGGCCTGTCCGCCACGCGTGCGCTCGCCCACGCGGGCCTCGCGCGGATCGCCCACCGCGGGGGTGATCCGGCGCGGGCCGAGGCGTTGCTGCGGGAGGCCCGGCGGGAGCTCGGGTTCGGGTGGATGCACGCCGCCGCCCAGCAGCAGGTGGACGAGGTGCTCAGCGAACTGGCCGGTACTCCGGGAGCTTGATCGCCGTGGCCGCCCGCAGGTCCGTCCGCGCGACCAGCGGGATCTTCGGCAGGAGGCGGAACATCCGGTCCCGCACCCACATCCCGAGCCGGCTGCCCGGCGCGAGGAACGGCCCGGGGTTGCCCTGGCAGCCCCGCGCGTACGGTCCGACCAGGGCCTCGTACCGGGCGAACGCGTCGCCCCCCGCCGCCATCTCGCCGGCCAGCACGTAGGCCGAGACGACCGCGAGCCCGGTTCCCATGCCGCCCAGGGTGGACCCGTAACCCGCGTCGCCGATCAGCGTGACGCGGCCGGAGCTCACCGCGGGCATGCGGATCCGGCTGATCGAGTCGAAGTAGACGCCCGGCGCGATCAGCGATTCCGGCATCATCTCCGGCGGCACCGACGACCTGTACATCAGCCACCCCGGCGCCGTGAGGACTCCGGGCGAACAGGTCAGGTCGCGGTCGTCGCCCTCGGCGTCCCAGATCGCGAAGTAGTAGCCGCCGAACTCCGGCCGGTACGAGGGGAAGACGAGCCGCCGCACGCCGGACCGCATGCCGTCGGCGCCGATCACGAAGTCGAACCGCCGCGGGCGCCCGTGCGCGAACGTCACGTCCACACCGGCGCCGTCGTCGTGCAGCGACGTGATCCAGTCGCCGAACACGTACTCCGCGTCCGGGGCGCTCAGCTCGTACAGCAGCCGTGACAGGTCGCCGCGGAGGATCTCGACGTCCCCCGCGGTGAACGACGCGGGCAGCCGTGAGCGCTCACGTCCGTCGACGCCGCGGAACACCATGTCGCGCGGTGTCGTCCGCGCGGCCAGCACCGCGTCGAGAACACCCATCCGCCTCAGCACGGACAGGTGCGCCTCGCCGCGGAAGTCCACGGCCTGCCCGCCGCTGCGCAGCGACGGCGCGCGTTCCACCACCGTCGGGGAGAAACCGTGCCGCGCCAGCCAGTGTGCGAGCGCGGGTCCGGCGACTCCCGCTCCCGAGATCAGTACGTCCATGCCCGGGAGCCAACGCCGGTCCGCTGACCGAACGCCTACGAACCGCTGATGATCTTGAGCATCTGCGAGATCTGGCCCTGGCGGGTGGTGACCACCCGGTCGGCGTAGGCCGTCGTCTCCGGGTTCATGCCGTCCTTCTTCTCGGCCAGCGCCATTTCCACACCGGCGCCCTGATGACCGGTCATCAGGTTGAGGAAGTTCATGTCGAACTCCGCGCCGCTCTTCTCCTTGGCCTCGTTGATGACCTTGTCGTCGAGCAGCGGCTGACCCCCGTGGGCGGCGTGCAGGCTCGCGCCGTCACCCTCCGGCTTGTCCCAGAGCTTCAGCCACGACTTGAGCATCGTGAGCTCCTCGCGCTGGGTCACGTCGATCGCGCCCGCGAGGTCCTTCGCCTCCTGACTGGTCGCCTTCGCGAGCCCCACCTGCGACAGGCTGATGCCGAGCTGCAGGTGGTCCACCATCATCTGCACGAACATCACGTCCGCGTCGTTGAACCTCGCACTGGCACCCGGAACGGGTGGTGCGGCGGAGGACGCGCCGTGCCCGTGGGCCTGCTGGCCCTCCGGCACGACGGCCTCTCCGCCGCACCCCGCCAGCGCCAGGACCGCGACCGCGATCACCAGGCGCTTCATCGGGTCAGATCTTCTCCCAGAGCGCCGCGGCGTTCGGCGGTTCCCAGCCGGTCAGCGAGGTGTGCGCCTGCCGGCAGCGGTAGGTCGAGCCGCCGTAGGTGACGGTCGAGCCGGCCGCGTAGGAGGTGTTCGCCGCCCACGTGCCGCCCGCGGGCGGCTGCTGCGTCGTGGAGGTCGGCGGCGTGGTGGTCGTGGTCGGGCGCGTCGTCGTGGTGGTGGGCGGCGGGGTCGTGCCGCCACCACCGTTGATGTTGAGGTCGATGCACGAGTAGAACGCGTTCACCGTGTCGCCGATGTTCCAGATCGCGTAGAGCTTCTGGCGACCGGAGAACCCGCCGAGGTTGATCGTGTGCGTGGTCGGGTTGCTGGGCTGCGCGTTGTTGCCGGACACGTAGCCGACGCGCGTGCCGTTGATGAAGTACTCGTAGTCGCGCGTGACGTGCCGGGCGGTGAAGGTCCAGGTCAGCGTCAGGGAGCTGCCGGTGTTGTGGACCTTCCACGGGAGGGCGTCGTTGTCGAGCTCGCGGAAGGCGCTGTTGGCGCCGCTGCAGTTCATCAGGCCCTTGGGGCCCTCGGCGCTCTGCGGCTCGTACCTGGCCTGGCCGCAGGAGTTGCCGAGCGCACCCTGGGCGCACTGCGCCGCACGGCTGGCCGGTGACGACACGTAGCCGTGCGCACTGGCGGTACCGACCGGCGTGATGAAGACGATGGCAGGGACAGCGGCCAGGACGAGCGCCGCTTTACGCATGATTTTCATTCGTCCGAACTCCTTGGATCGTTCCCGGACGGGGTGACCCGTAGGCAGGGGGTGGGAACCGGGAGCGCTTCTGATCGCTCACCGATCCAGTTTCGGTCAGTGGTCCAGACCATAAACCGGCTTTCGGAAAGTGGTCAAGCGGTCACGTCCGCGACCTCGAACCCGTTCAGCGCCAACAGGTCCACTTACGCCAGTGGTCCTGTCCTGCGCCATTCGGGTTACCGCGACACACCGATCGGCCCACCGGTAGGAATGCGCGAACGTGGGTATCCCCTGCCCATGCGCGATTTCGACGAGCCCAGCAGGACATCAGGCCCCGGCGTCGTAGCCGACGGACCCGCGGGTGCGCCCACGGTACTCGTGATCGATCCAGCGGGAGAGGCTCCTCACAACGAGATCCCGGCGACCTGGCGGGACCTGACCGGCGAGCTGCGCGTGGTGTGGCTGCGCGTGCCCGCCGCCCCGACTTGGAAGTCCACAGTGGACACGGTTCTGAGCAGGCACCGCGATTCCCGCACCGTGCTCGACGTGGTGTCGAGCGGTCCGCTGGCGGCCGACGTGGTCGACCTCGTGAGCCAGCACGAAGACCTCGTGCGCTCGGTCCTGCTGGTGGACCCGGAGGTCGACCCGACCGAACCGTTCGTCCGGGTCATCGCCCGCACCAGCGACGACGACCACACCCGGGCGCCGCTCCCGCTGGGCCACCCCGACGTCGTGGCGGGTGTCCTCAAAGCACTGGACGACCTGCGCTGATCCACCGGAATCGAAAATCCTCCGGGTTCCGGGACTTCCTCTGAACCGGACAGATCGGCCACCCGTATCCCTCGGCAGGGAACCGAGACGGGAGGCTTCATGCGAGCGCGTCTGCTCATCATCGCGCTGGGGCTGCTGGCGCTGGCGGGCTGTTCACCGGTCAGCGGCAGCAGCACCGGCGAACCGGCGGCCAACGAGGCGGACGCGACGTTCTCGTTGCGCATGATCCCCCACCACCGCCAGACGATCGAGATCGCCAAGGTCGCGACGCAGAAGTCCCAGGACCAGTTCGTGGTCGACGTGGCCGACAAGATCGCCACGGCCGAAGCGGGCGAGATCGAGCAGATGGCCACCTACCTGCGCAGCTGGAACATCCAGGTTCCCGGCGACGACGCCGGCGCCACCCACAAGATGGCGGGCATGATGACCGCCAAGGACGTCGAGGCCCTGAAGTCCGCCACCGGCAAGCAGTACGACGACCTCTTCCTCGCGACCCTCTCCCGCCACCTCCGCAGCGGCGTCGACATGGCCAAGGACGCGCAGGCGAAGGGCGAGCACATCGGCTCGAAGGCACTGGCCGGCAAGATCATCGTGTCGCAGACCGAGGTCCTGGACCAGATCAGCGCCAAGCAGAAGTCCTGACGCCGCACCGTCTGCCGGAACATCGACCAGCCGCCCGGCCGGAAAACCAGTCGGCAACCCGCCCACCCAGCCCTACCCTCCACCCCATGTACCCCGGAGTGGAGCCCTACGCCCAAGGCCACCTCCCCGTAGGCGACGGCCAGCAGATCCACTGGGAAGCCAGCGGCAACCCGGCCGGCAAACCGGCGGTCGTCTTCCACGGCGGCCCGGGCTCCGGCTCGAACCCCCGCTGGCGGGAGGACTTCGACCCGTCCCACTGGAACCTCGTGCTCTGGGACCAGCGAGGCAGCGGCAAGAGCACCCCGCCGGCGTCGGACCCGCGAACCAGCATGGAGCACAACACCACCCAGCACCTGATCGACGACGCCGAGAAGCTGCGGGAGCACCTCGGCATCGACAGGTGGCTGCTGATCGGCGGCTCCTGGGGCTCCACCCTCGTCCTCGCCTACGCCATCCAGCACCCCGAGCGCGTCAGCGAGATCATCATCCCGGCGGTGACCACCTCCCGCCCCGAGGAGCACGCGTGGATCACCCGCGGCCTCGGCATGTTCTTCCCCGACCACTTCGAGGCCTTCCGCGACGGCGTGCCCGAGGAGGACCGCGACGGCAACCTCGCGCTCGCCTACAACAGGCTGCTGAACTCGCCGGACGCGGAGGTGCGCGAGAAGGCCGCGTGGGACTGGAGCAAGTGGGACCTGGCGACGATCACCGGTGGGGACAACGACTTCACCGGCACGCGGTACGAGGACCCGGTGATGCGCTACCAGCTCGCGCGGACCGTCAGCCACTACTGGGGCAACGAGGCGTTCCTCGAGCCCGGCCACGTCCTCGACAACCTCCACCGGCTCGAAGGCATCCCGGGGATCCTCATCCACGGCCGCAACGACTTCGGCGGGCCGCTGCACACGGCGTGGGAGGTCGCGAAGAGGTGGCCCGACGCCGAACTGGTCATCCTGAACGACGCCGGGCACGTCATCATGGAGGGCAACAGCATGGACCGGGCCATCACCGCCGCCGTCGAGAAGTTCCGCTAGGGCGCGACGGGTCCGGGCCGGTGGTAGAGGTCCTCACCGGCCCACCTGATCCGGTCCGCAAAGCCGAAACCGGGTGCGGCCACGAAGTTCGAGGCGTCGTCCACGGAACCGGAACCGTCGTAGCGGGCGCGCAACGGGTACGGGAACACCGGTCGTGTGCGGACGACGTTGCCGGCGTCGTCACGGCCGACGGCGAGGATGCGGGACGGTGCGGTGCCTCCCTCCACCCACGACACCAGGGCGGCGAACGGGTCGAAGTCGGTGAGGGTGTCGCCGCCGCCGCAGTGCCACATCGACGGCACGACGAAAAGCCTTGCCCAGTCCGGGTTCGTGCCGCCGGTCAGGCGCTGCCAGTAGTCGAGCGTGCCCTCGAACGGGATGCCCTGGTCGCCCGCGCCGTGCCAGAGGATCAGCTTGCCGCCGGAACGCTGGAACCGGCGCAGGTCGAGCGAGAGCGAGTTCGCCTTCACGGTTTCCGGGACCAGGCGGCGGAACTCGCGCAGCGTGAACTCGAACGACTCCAGCGACGAGTGCGGGCGGCCGATCGGGTAGACGAGGTGCTTCAGCCCGTTGTCGGCCAGTTCGGGCGCGATCCCCCTGCCGAGGCCCGGGGTCGGGTTGAGCCAGAACGTCCACGACCGCTCGGAGCCGTAGGGCTGGCCGCCGGGGTAGAGCCGCACCCCACCGTCGGACGGGCCCGCGTACAGGCGGCGGACGCGGGCGATCTCGTCGTCGGTCAGCTGACCGGCCAGCGTGCCGACGTCGAACCGGCACAGGCGCGGGTCGTCGATCTGGCCGTCCACCAGGCCGTCCGAGCCGTCGCAGGCCTTCATCACCGCGTCGTGCAGCACGAAGATCTTGTCGTTCGGGATGGTGTTGCGCGCGATCCACGCCTGGTAGGCGATCAGCGCCGTGTAGTAGGCCCCCGGCGCCGCCGCGATGATGCCGTCGAAGTCGTCCGGGTAGCGCTGGGCGAGCAGCAAGCCCTCGCGTCCGCCGTTGGAGCAGCCGCTGAAGTAGGAACGGGTCGGCGCCTTGCCGTAGAACACCGAGATGATGTGCTTGGACACCTTCGACAACGCGTGCGGCGCGCGGAAGAAGTAGTCGTCACGTGCTTTCTGGTCGTCGACAGCCCACCTGGTGTCGAACGGGTCCTCGGGCGAGACCTGGTGGCCGTCGTCGGTCGCCGCGACGGCGGCGTCGCCGAAAGCCGGGCCGCACCCGGCCGGGAAGGCCGGATCGCCGATGATCCCGCAGAACCCGCCACACCCGTACTGCAGGTAACGCCCCTGGTAACCGCGGGTCGGCAGCTTCAGCTGGAAGCCGATGCCCGGCGCGATCGTGCCGCGCACGTCGCAGAACTCGGGCGTCCCGGCCACGACAGCGGCCGACGTGACCTGGGTGCGGGCGTCCGGCACGTCGAACGAACGCACCAGGTCCGCGCACGATCGCACCGGACGAGGTCCTGGCCTTGCCGTGGCAGGAGAGATGCCCGCGGCGACGGTCGTCAAAGCGACGAGGAACATGAACAACTTGCGCGACATGTGAAGCGTCCTTCCCCCTGTAGCAGGACGTGCAAGGGGAGTGTTCCAGCTGTCCGACGTGCACGCGTGGGCGTGGAGTCTGATCCTTCTCAGCCGAGCGGATGATCTCGCGTACGACCGGAGGGGTATCACCGCGACCGAGGATCAGGTGCCCCAGGGGTTTTCCCTCGGACCACTCGAAGTGCGCGTGCGGGATCACGCCCGTGAAGTCGCGCGACACGTACTCCGTGCTCATGGAGCGGAGCATGCCACCACGAGGTGGTCAGGGCCGGAACTCGGCCGGGAACCCCGCTTCCTGAACGGACAACCCGGATGGGCGAAGCGTTCCGATGCTGCCCTGGGTGTGCAGGTCGAGGAACATGTCCACGACGTCCGGATCGAACTGTTCGCCCCGGCCGGCCCAGAGCTCGCGCCTGGCGCGGTTCTCGTCCAGCGCGGTCTGGTGCGGGCGGTTCGACCGCATCGCCGCCCACGCCACGCAGACGGACAGGATCCTCGCCTCGGCGCGGATGTCGGCGCCGCGCAGGCCGTCCGGGTACCCGGTGCCGTCGTAGCGCTCGTGCTGCTGCCTGATCACGTGGGCCACGCCCGCGAACCCCGGCACCATCCGCGCCAGCCGGTAGCCGAAGTCGGGGTGCTGGCGCAGCAGCCGCCACTCCTCTTCGGACAGTGCGCCCGGCTTGGTCAGCACCACCTCGGGGATGATGACCTTGCCGATGTCGTGGAGGCGGCCCGCGAGCTGCGCGACCCTGATCGTCGGCGCGTCGAGCCCGAACTCCCCCGCGGCCACCCCGGCCCAGCGCGACACCGACCGGCTGTGGTCGTAGCGGTGCAGCCACCCGTCCACCCGGTCCGCGACCTGGCAGAGGAACTCGGCCATCGCGCCGTCGGTGTCCGGGTCGACCGCGGGCAGCGGTTCCGGCCCGACCGCGATCCTGTTGCGGCCCGCCGCCTTCGCCGCGTACAGGGCGCGGTCCGCGATCACCACGATGTCGTCGGGGCCGTCGCCGTGCGTCGGGAAGCTCGCCGAGCCGACCGACACCGTGACGGACAGCGGGATGTCGTCGTTGCCCGCGTTGACCGGGATCGGCTTCTCCGCCACGCGCTCGCGCAACCGGTTCGCGATCACCGACAGCCTGCCGGGACCGGCGTCCGGGACGAGCAGCGCGAACTCCTCGCCGCCGTAGCGCGCGAGCACCTCCCCGGACCGCGACGCGGCGCGCAGCCGTGCCGCGACCTCCATCAGCACGTCGTCGCCCGCGGGGTGGCCGTAGTTGTCGTTGATCGACTTGAAGCGGTCGACGTCGATGATGAACACCGCGACGGACCCGTCGTTGCGCCGCGCCCGCGAGATCTCCAGCGGCAGCTGCGCCTCGAAGAACCTCCGGGTGTGCAACCCGGTGAGGCTGTCGGTGATCGCGAGCTTGCGCTGGTCCGCCACGAGACCCGCGAGCCGGGCGATGATCAGCAGTGACAGCAGCGCGCTGCCCCCGGCGATCACCAGGACGTCCTGCGACGACTGGCCGACGTCGTGGAGCAGCATCAGCACCGGGGCGGCGAGGGCGGCCGAGGAGAGGGCGACGATCCGGCCGCGGCTCAGGCCGACGTCCTTGACGTGCGCGCGGTCGCCGAGCCGCGACATCGTGGGGTGCAGCGCCGCCGCGCCGATGCACA
Organism: Lentzea jiangxiensis; assembly: GCF_900104175.1. GTDB lineage: Bacteria > Actinomycetota > Actinomycetes > Mycobacteriales > Pseudonocardiaceae > Lentzea > Lentzea jiangxiensis. The sequence goes on along the minus strand of NZ_FNIX01000001.1, from coordinate 707,632 downwards.
GGTTCGCCGACAGCCAGATGGCGTCGAGGGAGTTGCCCGCGTGGTAGCTGCCGTCGAGGCGCTGCAGGACGTAGATCGTGTCCGCGGTGAGGATGCCCAGCAGGTTGCACGTCAGCAGCACGAACGCGCGGGGCCGCGGGCCGGCGCCGAAGATCAGGCGCAGCGCCACCACGAACAGCGCGAGGTCCATCATCGGGTAGCCCAGCGACGCGATCTTCACCAGCACCGGTGACGTGGTCCGCGCCTGGGGGCCGATGACGTAGAGCCAGGACGCCATTCCGGCGACGACCGCGAGCACGGCGGCGTCGAGCAGGCTCGGCAGGTCCAGGCCCGGCGTGCGGCGGCGGATCAGCAGGATCACGCCCGCCACCATCAGCGGGTAATGGCCCAGGTAGAAGATGTCCGCATAGGACGGGTAAACCGTGTACTCGAAGATGTAGTGCGACGCGTAGAACGTCAGGTCGGCGATCGCGTAAACGACCTGGCTGAGTGCGAGGAACACCCATGGCCGCCGCCATTGGGGGCGGTTGCGCTTGACACCGGCGAAAGTCGCGATCGCGGCAGAGGCGCTGATCGTGCAGTAGAGCGCCACTCGCACCGATTGCCCCGTCGTTCCCGCGGGGCTGACCGGGATCAGGTAGTAGAGACCCAGCAGCAGGTGACCTGCCACCAGGTACATCCACCACGCTCCGGTCCGGCCGGCACGGAAGACGGTCACACGAGACCCCTCGTTCTACGACTTTGGTCGAGCCACGTGATGATGCCCGACTCCGGATGATCGCGGCACCGGCGTTACTCCAATGAGGTGACCCACGATTACCGACGTTACCGCAAATCCCGGTTCTGCTTTTCGCCACTGCGACGACGTTGATCCGCGGCGTCGCCGATCGGTGCCCGCACTGGTCCCCCCCCGGTCGATTTTGACACGACTTTTCGCTGTTCGAAGGTGGATTCGCGCACCTCCTGTGACGGACAATTCCCGACTGCCCCGTCAGTCGGTTGCTCCCGTGCGGCCTTCGTCGTTCACAGTGGCTCGCTGCCGGCCGGAGCGGGACGCGAAAGCACGCAGACCGGGCGGCCGATTGCTCGGCACACCCGGTCTGCGCAGGGAGGATCCGGTGGACCCCGTGGACGGCTGGATCAGCCGGGGTCAGCCAGGAGTCAGCCGCAGTGCTCGAAAGCGCTGGTGTAGCTGGAGGAACCGACCACGCCGCCCCACTTGACGCACTTGCCGGGCGCCTTCTTCTTCACGGGCCCGGCGTAGTAGCCGTACTCGTCGCGGTCGGTCGTGCGGGCCTCGCCCTGGACCTCGAGGAACGCACCGACGTCCGAGGCGGTGCCGATCTTGGTGGTCTTGATCGCGACGACGCAGTTGTAACCGTTGGACGCGTTGTAGAGCAGCGAGACGCGGGCACCGGTGACGTCGGCGCCGTCGACCACCTTGTAGCCGTCACCGCACGCCTCTTCGGGGGTGTACGGGTTGGTGGTGCCGCCGCCACCGCACTTGTTGTTCGACTTGTAGCTCTTGGTGCCGTAGTACAGGATCGTCGTCCCGGAGAACTTGATCTTCTGCGGCGTCCCGTTCAGCAGCTGCTCGAAGTGCAGGTGGGCGCCGGTCGAGCCGCCGGTGTTGCCGACGTTGCCGATGGTCTGGCCCTGCGAGACGCTCTGGCCGACCGACACCTTCTGCGCGGACAGGTGGGCGTAGCGCGTGGTCCAGCCGCTGCCGTGGTCGATCTCGACCCAGCGGCCGTAGCTCGTGCTGCCCTCGTTGCGGACCTTGCTGACCTTGCCGGCCGCCGACGCCACGACCGCGTCGCCCTCGTCCGCGCCGCGGTTCAGGTCGATCGCGAGCTGCGGGCTGTGGCCGGTGCGGGTCTGGCCCGACCAGGTCTGCCCGCACGGGAAGGGCAGCTCGAAGTTGGTGGCGGCGCCGGCCTGCGGAGCGCCGAGCACCAGCACCCCCAGACCGATCGCGAGACCGGCGACCCCGGAGATCATCCTCTTGACGTTCATGGTCTTCCCCTCGTCGTCCAAAAACGGTTCTGCGGTGCGGGCCTGAGACGGCCGGACGGTGGTGCAGCCGGTCGAGCCGCGCTCCCCCATGGCGCTGACACTGCCGGTGTGCGCTCACAGCGACCTGACAGCTACACCCGGTCAGCTGTCAGCGAGGTGTCAGAACCACAGCACAACGCTGTCGCCGGCGCTGCGGCCTCCTGCGCGAGGCGCTGGCCGCCCGGTGCGCCCACGGCGGGGCGGGGCGGCTCGACCGGCACACCCCCTTTCTGTCCGATGTGGACTGACTCGTGCGTTTCGCAGCCGGTCGGCGGACGAGGTCGTGGACGTCAGCGATCGGTGCGCGATCGGTCAGCGGCACCCGCCGTCGTGGCCGCATGACGTGGTTGCGCAAGCCCTGGGTGGGCCCGTTGGCGTTCGTGGTGCTGGCTTTCGTGGCGTTCTCGCTGCCGCCCTACCTGACCGGCGACCGCCTGCAGGCGCGCGTGCAGTCGGACTGGGGCCGCACTACCCCCTGCTCGTGGTGCACGTCGTCTGCTCGTCGATCGCCATCGTCACGTGCGTGGTGCAGATCTGGCCCTGGCTCCGCGGCCGCTTCCCCGCGTCGCACCGCCGAATCGGCCGTGGCGTGCGGCCCGGCAGCGGCAGTTCCGCGACCACCGCAGGTGGATGATCCGCAGCTTCGCGCTGACCGTCTCGATCATCACGAACCGGATCTGGGGCGTGGTCGCGTTCCTGCTGTTCGCGGACCGCGTGCCGCAGGCGGAGCCGCCGGCCACGATCGCCGGGATCTCGACCTGGGCGGGGTGGACCGTGCCGTTGCTGATCTCGCAGTGGTGGCTGGAGCGCCAGCCCCGGCGGCGGCGTGCGGTGGCGGGGCAGCGGGAGGTGGTCAGCTTGTGATCCGGCAGGCTGACAAGGGGTTGCGCGGCGGCTACGGTCGGTTCCCATGAGGCTGCTGCTCGCTGTGCTGATGATAGTCGCCCTCGCCCCGGTCGCGTCCGCCGCGCCGGCCACCCCGACCGCGAAGTGCGAGTTCATCCCGACGCCGGAGAACCCGGCCGCCCGCCCCGTCCAGCCACCGAGGTCCGTGGTGCCCGCGCGGGGAACCGTGAAGGTCACCATCGCGACGAACTACGGCGTGGTCGTCGCGGACCTCGACCGCGCCAACGCGCCGTGCGGTGTCGAGAACTTCGCCCACCTGGCGCGGAGCTGGTTCTACACGATGACGCAGTGCTGGCGCCTGACCGACACCACGCGCCTGGGCGTGCTGCAGTGCGGTGACATCCACCGCGCCGAAGAGGGCGGGCCGGGCTACCGGTTCGCCGACGAGGTGACGGGGCGGGAGACCTACCCGCGCGGCACCATCGCGTACGGCAACCAGGGACCCGGCACGAACGGCAGCGAGTTCTTCATCGTGCACTCGTTCGCCAACATCAAGCCCGTCTACACCGTGATGGGCCACGTGACCTACGGCATGGACACGCTCGACCGGATCGTGAAGGCCGGGATCGTGCCGCAGCCCGACGGCCTGCTCGACGGTGCTCCCCGCAAGCCGGTGAGGATCCTGCACGTCCTCGCTGGTTAGTGTGTGGCCGTGCGAAAGATCCTGGTCATCGGTATCGGCGCGGGCAACCCCGACCACCTGACGGTGCAGGCCGTCAAGGCGTTGCAGACGGTCGACGTGTACTTCGTGCTGGACAAGGGTTCCGTGAAGCAGGAGCTCGTCGACCTGCGGGCGTCGATCCTGAAGGCGCACGTGACGCGGCCGTACCGCTGGGTCGAGGGCCGCGACCCGGACCGCGACCGCACCCCCGCCGACTACACCGCGACCATCGACGCGTGGCGCCGGGCGCGCGCGGACGTGTGCCTGGGCCTGCTGTCCGAACTGGGCGAGGACGAGGTCGGGGCGTTCCTGGTGTGGGGCGACCCGTCCCTGTACGACTCGACGCTGGCGATCCTCGACGACCTGCTGGCCCGCGGCGAGTCGTTCGAGGTGGAGGTCATCCCGGGCGTCACGTCGGTCGCGGCGCTGACGGCAGGGCACCGGGTGGCGCTGAACCGGGTCGGCAAGCCGGTGCAGATCACGACCGGGCGCCGGCTCGCCGAGGGCTGGCCGTCCGGCGTGGACGACGTGGCCGTGATGCTGGACGCCTCGTACTCGTTCGAGGGCGTGGACCCCGACACGTGGATCTACTGGGGCGCCTACCTCGGGATGCCCGACGAGATCCTGGTGTCGGGGCGGGTCGGGGACGTGGCGGCGGAGATCCGTTCGGTGCGCGAGGAGGCCCGTGCGCGCAAGGGCTGGATCATGGACACCTACCTGCTGCGCAGGCCCTGACCGCTACTCCGCGATCAGCCGCTCGACGGAGCGGACGACGAGGTCCCTCGACGCGTTCGGCGTGCTGAACGCGAGGATCGACATGTGCACGACCAGGTCGAGCAGGTCCGTGGCGTTGAACACCGCGGTGATCTTGCCTTCCACCTGGGCTTGAGCGATGGCCTCGACCTTGTGCCGGTGCGCCTGTGCCTCCGGCTCCGGGATCGTGTCGAAGCCGTTCTCCAGGCGGTGGTACGCCGCGAGCCGGAGCAGCCTCGGCTCCTCCTGGTAGGCGTCGAACAACCGGCCCGCGTAGCCCGGGAGGTCGTCCGGCGTGATCGGCACGGACTGGACGACGTGGTCGATCTGGATCTTCAGCAGCTGGTCGAACAGGCCCTCCTTGCTGCCGAAGTAGGCGTAGATCATCGCCTTGTTGCAGCCCGCCTTGGCCGCGATGCGGTCGACGCGCGCGCCGGCGATGCCGTACTCGGCGAACTCGTCGAGCGCCGCTTCCAGCAACTTGGCCTTGGTCGCTTCCTTGTCCCTCACCACGCCCGCCAGTTTAACCAACCGGTTGGTAGAGGCAACTAACCAGTTGGTTGACATCTTGCCCCGGGACGTGGTTGTCTAACTCTGTCAACCAAACAGTTAGTTAGTACGGTCGGTCAGGAGTAGGGCATGAAGGTCGCACTGGTCACGGGTGCTTCGTCGGGAATCGGCGAGGCCACGGCGCAGGAGCTGCAGAAGGCCGGCTACACCGTCTACGCGGCGGCGCGCCGGGTGCGGCGGATGGAGGGGCTCGCCGCGAAGGGCGTCCGGGTGCTCGAGATGGACGTCACCGACGACGGGTCGATGACCGAGGGCGTCAAGAAGATCATCGCCGAGACCGGGCGCATCGACGTGCTCGTCAACAACGCGGGCTACGGGTCGTACGGCGCCGTCGAGGACGTGCCGCTGGACGAGGCGCGGTACCAGTTCGAGGTCAACGTCTTCGGGCTTGCGAGGCTGGTCCAGCTGGTGTCGCCGCACATGCGGGAAGCAGGCCGCGGGCGGATCATCAACGTCTCCTCGATCGGCGGGCGCATCTACGAGCCGCTCGGCGCCTGGTACCACTCGACGAAGTTCGCGGTCGAGGGGTTGAGCGACTCGCTGCGGCTCGAACTGAAGCCGTTCGGGGTCGACGTCGTGGTGATCCAGCCCGGCGGCATCAAGACCGAGTGGGGTGGGATCGCCGTCGAGAACCTCGAGAAGACGTCCGGCGGTGGTGCGTACGCGGAGCAGGTCAAGCAGTTGGCGGGGTTCTTCTCGCAGATGGACCGCGCCAGTGAGCCCAAGGTCATCGCGGACGTCATCGTGAAGGCCGCCGAGGCGAGGAGGCCGCGGACGCGGTACGCGGCGGGGTTCGGGGCGCGGCCGGTCCTGTTCGCGCGCAGGGTGCTGTCCGACCGGGCGTTCGACGCGCTGTTCCTCGGGGCGATGCGCCGGTTCGCCTAACCCCTGTTCCTCCTGTCTGACCAGGTACCTTCGGTTCAGAACCACCGAGGGGAGTCGTGTGCACGAGGGGCTGTCGCCGGAGGCCGAACAGCTGTACCTGGCGATGTTGCGCGGAGCCGACGTGGGACTCGGCGCCGCGCACGCGGAGCTCGAACGGCTCGGTCTGGTCAGGAACAACGAGGTGCGCCCACCGCGGTCAGCGCTGGCCGCGATCGCGTCGAGCCACGAGGCCGCGGCCGCCAGGGCGCGGGAGACCGCCGAGGTCCTGGCCGCCGCCTACGCCGAGCACGGGGCGAAGGAGGTCGACTTCGTCGAGGTCCTCAAGGACGCGGGCGAGGTGATCAGCGCGTTCGAGGAGATGCAGAGCCAGGCGAAGACGGAGGTCCGGGCGCTCGACCCCGGTTCGTACCTCAGCCCGCAGCCCGAGGCGAGCCCCGCGCAGCCGCCGGCGCTGGCCCGCGGCGTCGCGTACCGGGTCGTCTACGAGTCGGCGTTGCTGCAGACCGAACGGGGGTTCGCGTCGGTGCAGGAGAGCATCGCCGTGGGTGAGCAGGCGCGGACGTTCCCCGGGGTGCCGCTCAAGCTCGTCATCGCCGACTCGGACCGGGCGCTGATCGCGGTGCCGACGGTCAAGGGCGGGAACGTCGTGGCACTGCTCATTCACCCGTCCGTGCTACTGAGTGCGCTCAGCGAGTTGTTCGAGGCGTTCTGGCGGATGGCCGTGTCGATCACGCCGAGCACCGGCGAGGACACCCAGCAGGAGCCGACGACCGCGACCCGGCGGTTGATGGCACTGCTCAGCGCCGGTCTGACGGACGAGTCGATCGCGCGCGAGCTCGGCGTGAGCGACCGGACGGTGCACCGCAGGGTAAGTCGGTTGCAGCAGTTGCTGGGGGCCCAGACCCGGTTCCAACTCGGGGTGCAGGCGTCACGGCGGGGTTGGCTCTAGTCACCCTCAGCAATTGAGACATTGATCTTCATTACTCTGCGAACACTTTCGGTGACAGTTTTCAGACATGGCGACTTTCCGCCATCACCCAGGAGTGTTAAACGCGGGCTTTTCCCTTTCTCCTCTGTTGCATGCGCGGCCTCTCTCGGCCGTGCGGGGGCAGGAAGGGATCCACCGTGAGGAAGTTCGTCAGAGGCGGCATCGCCGCGGTCACAGGGGCGCTGGTCGCGTCGAGCATCGTGCTCACGCCGGCCGCGGGTGCGGCCGCCGCCGGGCAGGACCCGGACACGCAGAAGCTCGCGGGCGCGCTCGCCACCCAGAAGGTGACCTGGGAGGAGTGCACCTTCCCCGGCGTCGACCCCGCGACCGTCGCGAAGTTCAAGACCGTCAAGGGCCTCGCCTGCGCGACCATCCAGGTCCCGCGCGACTGGCACAACCCGGCCGACGGCAACACGATCGGCATCCGGGTCTCCAAGACCGAGACCGCGCACAAGGGCACCAGCCGCCAGGGCATCGCGCTGGTCAACCCCGGCGGTCCCGGCGGCTCCGGCCTGCCGTGGGGCGCGGCCATGGCCCTGCGCACCCCGGTGCTCGCGGGCCAGTACGACTTCATCGGCTTCGACCCGCGTGGTGTCGGCCTCTCCACGCCGCTCACCTGCAGCTACACCGTGCCGAACAGCACCGACGTCAACGTGCTGAACAAGGCGAAGGTCGACGGCTGCCTCGAGAACCCGCTGACCGAGTTCATCACCACCGAGCAGACCGCCTACGACATGGACTTCATCCGCGTCGTGCTCGGCGAGAAGAAGATGAGCTACATCGGCTACTCCTACGGCACGTGGCTCGGCACTTGGTACGCCGCCACGTTCCCGAGCAAGGCGCACCGCTTCCTGCTCGACTCGGCCGTCGACGCCTCGCAGTCGACCCTCGAGAACACCTGGGACCTGCAGCCGCGCACCCGCGACCGCCAGTTCCAGGAGGCGCTGCTGCCGTTCATGGCGCGCAACGACGCCAAGTACGGCCAGGGCACCGACCCGATGGAGATCCGCCGCAACTGGGAGAAGGCCGGCGGCACCCGCGAGTTCGTCGGGCAGCTCTTCGTCGCGTGGTTCGTGATCCCGGCGATGTACGACACCTCGCAGTACCACGCGGCGGCCTCCGCGGTCGCCTCGGTGATCGACGCGGCCGGTAGCGAGGGCACCGCCTCGGAGAAGGTCGAGCAGATCGTCTCGAAGATGCTCGCGACGGCGGGCCTCACCGACGAGAACAAGGCGTTCATCGCCAAGGCCAAGGGCAACGCGCTGGCCGCCATCGCCAAGAAGGAGCGCGTCGCGGTGAAGTCCACGACCGCCGCCGCCGAGGTCGAGACCTGGGACGCGACGTTCGAGGCGATCCGCTGCCAGGACGGTCAGTGGAACCAGAACCTGCACTACTGGAACTACTGGCTGGCCGACCTGACCGTGAACGCGCCGTTCATCGCGCCGTTCATGTCCACGCCGCTGTGCGCCTACTGGCCGACCAAGAACTCGATGCCGAAGGCGGACAAGAAGACGTTCCCGCGTCTGCTCGTCGCGCAGTCCGAGCTCGACGCCGCCACGGCGTACGAGGGCGGCCTGGCCACGGCGAAGGCTCTGCCGAACGCCAAGCTGATCAGCGTCGACAACGAGGGCACGCACGGCCTGTTCCCGTACAACACGGACTGCGTCGACGACCCGATCGTCTTCTACTTCCAGACCGGTGCGACCCCGCGCAAGCAGTTCACCGGCTGCCAGGCGCTCCCGCTTCCCGGTGAGGACAAGACGTTCGACGTCGGCGGCAAGCTCACCAACGGCAAGGTGAAGATCAAGATGATCACGCCCGCCGTCAAGGAGGCCAACAAGATCGTCAAGGACCTGCTGAGCGGTTCCTCGACGGCGGCGGCCGACGAGTCGGGCATGCCGGCCAACCTGTAACACCCCTCGAAGCTGCGGCTCCCGGCACGATGTGCCGGGAGCCGCTTCCACTTCTCAGCGCTGCCACCACTTCTTGCGGACGACGTCGATGACCACGCAGGTGATGTTGTCCGGGCCGCCGTTGCCGTTGGCGAGCGCGACCAGCTGCCAGGCGGCGTCCGTTCCGTCCTCAGTGGACAGCAGGATCTCGTGGACCTCCGCCAGGTCCGCGTAGTCCGTGAGGCCGTCGCTGCAGATCAGGTAGCGGTCCTCGACCTTGGCCTGGTGCCACGACAGGTCCGGCTCGTGGGAGTTGCCGGACTGCAGCGCTCTCAGGACGTACGCGCGGCGCGGGTGGTTCGCCGCCTCCTCGGGCGTCATGCGGCCGGCGTCGACCAGGGCCTGCACCATCGTGTGGTCGTGGGAGAGCTGGCGCAGTTCGCCTTCCCTGAGCACGTACGCGCGGGAGTCGCCGATGTGCGCCAACTGGAAGGCGAGGCCCTCCCAGCGCATCGCGGTGAGCGTGGTGCCGGCGCCCTGGGGCGTCTCGGCGTCGAGCCTGCGCGCGATCTCGGCCACCGCGGGGCCGAGGTCGCCCCGCCAGTCGGCGAGGACGTTCACCGCGAGCGCGCTGGCCACCTCGCCGTACTCGTGGCCGCCCATGCCGTCCGCCACGGCCTGCAGGTCCTGGCGGACGTAGACCGAGTCCTCGTTGTGCTCGCGAACGAGCCCAGGATCGGTCGCCACGGCGATGCGCAGCTCGTGTGTCATCTCTCCAGTAGATCAGTTGTGAAGTGACTTCACAAGCAATACGGTTGTGAACATGGATGAGACGGTCAACGCCGGTGACATAGCGCGCCTCGCCGAAGTGGGGCGGGCGGCCGTGTCGAACTGGCGGCGGCGGTTCGAGGACTTCCCAGCACCGGTCGGTGGGACGGCCTCCAGTCCGTTGTACCTGCTGCGCGACGTGGAGTCGTGGCTTCGGCGCAACGGCAAGCCGTTCCGCGTCTCCCCCGCCGAACGCCTGTGGACGCAGCTGCGCACCGTCGACGACCTGCGGCTCGGCGAGGCACTGGCGGCGGTCGACTGCGACGCCGAGACCTTCGAGTTCCTGCACGAGCGCTACCTGGAGGCCCACTCGCGGCTGCTGAACCCGACCCCGCCCGAGGTCGTCGACGTCGTCCTCGCCACGACCGACGGCGACACCGTGATCGACCCCGCCTGCGGCACCGGGGGTCTCCTGAAGGCCTCCAGGGCGCGGAACAAGATCGGCCAGGAGCTCGACCCCGTGTCGGCGGTCATCGCGCGGCGCCGGCTGCCGTCCGCGCAGATCCACACCGGGGACTCGTTGCGGCACAACGGGGTTCAGGAGAAGGCGGACGCCGTTGTGTGCGATCCGCCGTGGCACGACCGGGCGTGGGGTCACGAGGAACTGGTGGGCGACGCGCGCTGGACGTACGGCCTGCCGCCGCGCGGTGAGCCGGAGCTGGCGTGGTTGCAGCACTGCCTGTCGCTGGCCAAGCCCGGCGGTCTCGCCGCGGTGCTGCTGCCGTCGGCCGCGGCGTCCCGCCGGCCGGGCAAGCGGATCCGCGGCAACCTCCTGCGCGCCGGGGCCGTGCGCGCCGTGATGACCGTGCAGCCGGGCCGCGACCTGTGGCTGCTGCGCAACCCGGTCGGCCGCGCCCCCGACCACATCGCGCTGCTGGAAGCGCCCGGCCCGATCGACCCGAACACGCGGGTGCTCGACCTGCTCGACGACGACGTCGACCTGTCGCCTGCGCGCCGCAGCGGCACCGACGTGTCCGCGTACCTCGCCGCGCAACCGGCGTTCGACCTGCCCGCTCTTCCCGAGCTGCGCGCCTCGGCCTCCGTGCCGATGACCACGATCGGCGAACTCGTGCGCGCGTCTCCCGGCGAGCACGTCGTCACGTCCCCGACCGGTGCGACGTACGAGATCAACCCGCGCAAGGTCGACCCGGACTTCCTGGAGGGCGTCCTGCGCGCCGCGTTCGCGCGCACCCCCACCGGTTCGACCCGCCTCGACGTTCGCCGGACGCAGGTCCCGTCGCTGCCACTTGAGGAACAACGCCGCTACGGCCAGGCGTTCGCGCAGCTCAAGGCCTTGGAGGCCGGTTTGGAAGACGCCGTCACCCTGGTCCGTTTGGGCTACAATGGACTGCTGAGCGGACAGATCAGACCGGCGTGAGCAGGCTGGATTCACCCGATCGAGATGTCCTGAAACGCTGTTACCGTCGTCTCGCGTACGAGGAAGCGCGCGTGGCCAGCGAACAGGTCGTGGCGGTTAGGCTTCCGGCGTGCTGATCGCCGACCGCTACGAGATCGACGACCTGCCGCTGGGGCGGGGTGGCATGGGCTCCGTCCACAAGGGCCGGGACCTGCGCCTGGACCGGCGGGTCGCGGTCAAGCTGCTGCGGCTGCCGGGCAGCGACGACGAGGTGCGCCAGCGCTTCGCGCGGGAAGCGCGGATCGTCGCCAAGCTCGAGCACCCCGGAGTGCCGGTCCTGCACGACTTCGGGACGTACGAGCAGCGCCTCTTCCAGGTCATGCAGTTCGTCGACGGCGTGACGGTCGCCGACCTCGTCGGCGAGTTCGGCCCGCTGCCCGAGGCGTGGGCCGCGAACATCGCCGCGCAGACCGCCGCGGTCCTCGCCGCCGCGCACGAACGCGGCATCTGCCATCGCGACCTCAAGCCCACCAACCTGATGCTGTGCCCGGACGGCGCCGTGAAGGTGCTCGACTTCGGCCTCGCCCTGCTGCGCGAGAGCGACGTCGCACCGTTCAGCCGCGCCGGGCAGATCCTCGGCACCCCGTCGTACATGGCCCCGGAGCAGATCCAGCGCGGGGTCGCCGAGCCGCGCAGCGACCTGTACGCGTTGGGATGCGTGCTGCACGAGATGGTGACGGGCGAGCAGCTCTTCACCGGCCCCACGGCGTACGCGGTGTTCGACAAGCACGTCAAGGAGGCGCCGCCGCGGGTGGCGGGTGCGCTCGACGCGGTGCTGCAACGGTTGCTGGCCAAGGACCCCGGGGACCGGCCGGCGACTGCGCTCGAGGTTTTCGGGGAGCTGCAACGGTTTGCGCAGGATCCGCCGCCGTTGCCCGGGTTCGTGGGGGACGGGTCGGCGGTGGCGATGTACGCGAGCGTGCAGCGGGGGCGGCGGTTCGGCGAGGTGTAGCGGGACGCGGTGCCGGAGGGCTGGTGGCGGCGGGTGGCGTCGATCGGTTGTGGTGGCAGGGCGCGGGCGACGAGTCCGGCAGCGCAGTCCGGTGGCGACGTGGCCAACCGGCACGCGGAGGCGGGCCGAAGCCAGCCCCCAATGCCACGACCGGGTCCGGCTGCGACGAGTGGGCGCCGCGAGAGCGATTTCCGTTGAACAGTCAGCGAACCGTTGCGCCACAACAGTTGTCAACGTCGGCCGCAACCACACCACCACCCTCGCCAACCTACGCCGGAATGCGGTTCACCTCGTGATCCCCGGTGGCCCACAGGTGCTGCACGACGTAAGACCGCCAAGGACGCCACACCTCCGACCGCCGAACCAGGGCAGCGGGCGTGGTCGGCAGCCCCAAAGCCTCCGCCGCCACCCTGATCCCCAAATCCGTGGGCAGGAACGCGTCCGGATCTCCCAGCGCACGCATCAGGATCGTCTCCACCGTCCAAGGCCCGAAACCCGGCAACGACGAGAGCCAGGAACGCGCGACTGAGCGGTCGGCGTGAGCGGACAGGTCGAGCCCCTCGTCGAGGGCGGCGAGCAGGGCGGCCATCGTGCGGCGGCGCGATTGCGGGACGGCGAGGGTCGCCGGGTCGAAGGAGTGCGGGAACAGGAACAGGTCGCCCACCGGGGTGCCGTGGGCGGCGACCAGGCGGGCGGCGTGGGTTCGGGCCGCCTTCGTCGAGACCTGCTGGCCGAGGACGGCTCGGATGGCGAACTCGGCGCCGTCGGTCGTGCGCGGGACGCGGCGGCCGGGGGCGGCGGAAACCAAAGGGGCCAAAAGGGGGTCTTCGGACAAAGCCGCATCCACTGTCAATGGATTGGTGTCGAGGTCGAGAAGGAAGCGGCAAAGGTCTAGAGCAGTGTTCGAATCGCGGGAGTCGGACAGTTCCAGGGTACAGGCGACGTGGTCCGGGAACGGGCGCAAAGCCGCGATGCCGAATCCGTGCGGAAGGCGCAGGGTTCGGCGGTAGACGCCGTCGCGCCACTCCTCCACTCCCGGTACGGCGGTGGCGATGAGGTGGCCGAACAGGTTGTCGGGGTACAGAGGTGATTGAAAGTGCAACCGTTCCGAGAACGTGTTCAGCCGCATACCGCCAAGCATGACGCCATTCCAACCGAGACGCTGGCGGGAAAGCGACATCATTCCGGACGGGGCCAACCGGGTGACCTGCTTCGCGGCGGGAAATTCCGTGGCTAGGCTGGTTGGTGCGCCGCTGCAGGAGTTGTTGTCGGTTTTCAGCAGGGAAGGGCGGCGTCGCGTGCGATGAGGGCGGCCTGGACGCGGTTGTCGCAGCGGAGTTTCGTCAGCAGTCGGCTGACGTGGGCCTTGATCGCCCCTTCCGAGAGGTACATGAGCCTTGCGATGCGCGCGTTAGCCATGCCCTGCGCCAGGTACACCAGCACCTCCTGCTCGCGTCGCGTGAGCAGGCTGATGCGGCTGCGCGCGGCGTCGCGACGCTCGGAGTCGGCGCCGGTGAAGTGGTCGACCAGCGCTCGGGTGGCGGACGGCGACAGGATCGCCTCGCCGGCGGCGACGGCGCGCACGGCGGTCACGAGGGTGTCGGCCTCGCCGTTCTTGAACAGGAACCCCGCCGCGCCGGCGCGCAGGGCCGGGAAGAGCATCTCCTCGGTCTGCGGGGTGCACAGCATGATCACCTGGGTGCCGGGGACGCTCCTGCGCACCATGCGGACGGCGGCGAGGCCTTCCATGCCGGGCATCGAGGCGTCCATGAGCAGCACCTGGGGGCGGTGGCGGCGCACCATCTCCACGGCGCCGGAGCCGTCGCCGGCCTCGCCGATGACGACGATGCCGCCGGAGCGCTCCAGCACGCCGCGCACTCCCGTGCGGACCAGGACCTGGTCGTCGGCGATGCCGACGGTGATCGTGCGCGGCTTGTCCACCAGTTGCAGACCTCCGCTCGCCCACGAGGTGCTCGTCGTCAACGCCATGACCTCTCCCTGTCAGACCGGACCAGCTACCAGTTTGTTCCCGAACGAGCACCACGGGAAGGCAGGCATAACGACGAGGTTGCGCACCGTCTCGCGCGCACGCAGGTGTAACGGGTTGCACGGTGACGCCCACCACCCACCACCTGCGGGAACGCTTGAACGAGACGGGAACAGCCTGCCGTTACGGCTTGAGGAGAGGGATTCATGACCAGCCCCGGACGTTGTGCTTCGTGCGACGGCGCGCTGCCTCCCGCCACCTCCGAGCAACGCAGGTCCTACTGCTCCAACGCGTGCCGCCAGCGGGCGTACCGCCGCCGGGTCACCGTGACGGCGGCGGCGCCCGCGACCAGGCAGAACCTGCGGGTGCTGTCGAACCTGCCCGCCGCGCGCGACACGTTCGTCGGCCGCCAGCAGGAGCTGTCGAAGCTCGACCAGCTGTTGCGCCGGCATCGGCTCGTCACGCTCGTGGGCAGTGCGGGTGCGGGCAAGACGCGTCTCGCGCTGGAGAGCGCGGGCCGGTTGCGGCGCGGCCGGACCGACAGGGTCGTGCTCGTCGAGCTCGGTGCCGTCACCACCCCGGCGGACGTCCTGCCCGCCCTCGCCCGAGCGCTGGAAGTGGCCGAGCGGCCGGACGAGCCGTTGCGCGACACCGTCGTCGAGACGCTCGTGAACATGAAGGTCGTCGTGGTCCTCGACAACTGCGAGCACCTCCTCGACACGTGCGCCGAGCTCACCGACATGCTGCTGAGCCGCTGCCCGGGCGTGCGGGTGCTGGCGACGTCCCGCGAGGCCCTGTGGATCACCGGGGAGGTCAGCTTCCACGTCGAGGGGCTGCCGGTGCCCTCGACGGACCGGGACCTGGTCACGACGGCGGCGCCGCGGTCGGAGGCGGTGAAGCTGTTCGTGGACAGGGCCCGCGAGCGCAAGCCCGACTTCCGGCTGACGGCCGGGAACACCGCCGCGGTCGCGTTGCTGTGCGCACGGCTGGAGGGCATGCCGCTCGCCATCGAGCTCGCCGCGCGGTGGGTGCAGCTGCTGCCGGTCGCGGACATCTGCGACCGCATGGACGAGCCGCTCGAACTGCTGACGCTCGGCTGCCGGAAGTCGCCGTCGCGCCAGAGCTCGTTGCGCGAGGCCATCGACTGGAGCTACCGGCTGCTGCGGCCGGACGAGCAGTTCGCGCTGCGCAGGCTGAGCGTGTTCGACGGCGGCTTCGACCTGGTGGCGGCCACCGAGGTGTGCTCGTCGGAACGGTCGGCGGAACCGGTGCTCGACGTGCTGTCGCGGCTGCAGGCGAAGTCGTTGCTGGCGGCCGTCCCCGGCACGACCCGGTTCCGGCAGCTGGAGACCGTCCGCCTGCACGCCAGGGAGAAGCTGCTGGCCGCGGGTGAGGCCGACATCGCCTACGAGGCGCTCGCCCGGTGGTTCACCGACCTCTCGGACGTGCTGATCACCTCGCCGCTGTCGGTGCCCGCGGAAGTGCAGCACAAGCTCGACAACCACGTCGACAGCCTGCTCGGCACGGTCGAGTGGGCGGCTGACCGCGGCGATGAACGGTTGCTGCTCCTCACTTCCGCGCTGGCCGACTGCGCCGCGCGGCGCGGACGGCTCGGCCAGGCGCGGGTGATGCTGCGCGACGCGTTGCGGCGACCGTCCACCCGCGACGACTACCGGTGCGTGGCCCTGAACCACGCGGCACGGTTCGCGGCCGAGCAGGGTGATCACGACGAGGCCGCCGGCCTGTCCCGCGAGGCCCTGCGCCTGGCCGCGGCCAGCGGGCTGCCGGCGCTGGTCATGAGCTGCCGCAGCACGCTGGCGGCGGTGCAGCAGTCGTCCGGCGAGTGGGAGGCGTCGGACCAGAACAGCACCGAGTGCCTGCGCGTCGCGGAACTCCTGGGCGAGCCTCTCGCCCGTGCGGCGTGCTTGGTCGATCTCGCGCGCACGGCGTTGTCGCTGGGCAAGCACGAACGTGCCGAGAAGAACGTCATGAAGGCGTTGCCCATCTCGCGCACGTCAGGTGTTCCCGCGCGCATCGCCTCCGCTCTCAACACACGCGGCACGGTCGCGTTGGTGCAGGACGAGCTCGACGAGGCCACGCACGCCTTCCAGGAAGCGTTGCGGATGGACGGCCTCAACCCGCTGACCGCACCGGACGCCTTGGAAGGCTTGGCCGTGGTCGCCGTGACGCGGGGTCAGGCTGAGCGCGCGCTACGACTGGAGGCCACCGGACGGGCCATGCGCCGGTCCGTCGGCGTGGTGCCGAACCCGTTCTGGAGGGAGAAGGTCGCCGTCGCGATGCGCACCGCACGACTGATGCTGCCTGTTGCGCGCGCAGACGCCGCTGCCACGCCGTTGACCGCTGCCGAAACCGAGGCGTTCATCCACGACGAGGTGTGGCTGGACCGCACGGAGGCGGCCTTCGACGCGCTGGACGACCACGAACGGCGCGTGATCGCGCTGCTCGCGACGGGGCTGACGAACCAGCAGATCGCGAACCGGCTGAACGTGTCGCTGCGGACGGTCGCGTCGCGGCTGCACCGGCTGCGGGAGAAGCTGGGTCTGCGCAGCCGGGAGGACATCGCCGCCTGGGGCGCGGAACGGGCTATCGGCTGAGCGCGTAGACGTCGGCCCGCGCGTCGGCGGCCTGCCCGAGCGCGGGCCGTGCCCCGGCCTGCGCGCGGCGGCCCGGGTTTGACCCGATGGGGCGAACCCGGCCGTGCGAACGCTTTGGTCTTGAACGAGATCGAGGGCTCGGTCTCGCAGGCCCACCGCGTGTTCGCCCACCGGACAGAAATCGGTCAACCAGCATCTCGGAACCGTTTTCGGACTACTCCGTTCGAGTGACGGAAGAGGTCTAGACCTTGACCTTCGAGTGGTCTAAACCACATCGTTCCGGTACCCCTGCGACTGAGGAGACCGATGTCCAAGTTCCGATGGCATCTAGCTGCTCTCTTCGCGGCAGTCGCCGCGATGGTCCTCGGAATCGTCGTCGTGCCCGCTGCTAGCGGCGCCGGTGGCGTTTCCGCCACGTTCTCCAAGGGTTCGGACTGGGGAACGGGCTTCGAGGGCAAGTACACGATCACGAACAACGGCGCGGCGGCCCTGACGTCGTGGACCGTCGAGTTCACGCTCCCGGCGAACCACCGCGTCACGTCGCTGTGGGACGGCTCCTACACGACGAGCGGTCAGACCGTCACGGTCAAGAACACCTGGAACGGCAACATCGGTGTCGGCGGGTCGGTGAGCTTCGGCTTCAACGGCTCGTACACCGGCACGTTCGGTGCGCCGACCAACTGCAAGCTCAACGGCGGCTCGTGCGAGGCGGGCGGGACCAACCCGACCACCACGACCACGACGTCGACGACCACCACCACCACCACGACCACCACGACGACGACCACCACCGGTCCGCCGCCGCCTCCCGGGAAGATCAACCTGGGCTACTTCGCCGAGTGGGGTGTGTACCCGGCGCGCAACTACCAGGTGAAGAACATCGACACCTCGGGCTCGGCGTCGAAGCTCACGCACATCAACTACTCGTTCGGCAACGTGGTCGGCGGCAAGTGCACCATCGGTGAGGCCTTCCCCGCGATCGAGAAGGCGATGACCGCGGCGGAGAGCGTCGACGGCGTCGCGGACACGTGGGACGCGCCGGTGCGCGGCAACTTCAACCAGCTGCTCAAGCTGAAGAAGAAGTACCCGCACATCAAGGTGCTGTACTCGTTCGGTGGCTGGACCTGGTCCGGCGGCTTCGGAGAGGCGTCGCGGAACCTGCCCGCGTTCGTCGACTCCTGCTACAACCTGCTCAAGGACCCGCGGTGGGCCGGTCTGTTCGACGGCATCGACATCGACTGGGAGTACCCGAACGCGTGTGGCCTGTCGTGCGACACGAGCGGCCCGGCGGCGTTCAAGAACATGGCGCAGGCGCTGCGCACCAAGTTCGGCCAGAACTTCCTCGTCACCGCTGCGATCACCGCTGACGGCTCCGCCGGCGGCAAGATCGACGCGGCCGACTACGGCGGCGCGTCGCAGTACCTCGACTGGTACAACGTCATGACGTACGACTACTTCGGTGCGTGGGCGGCTCAGGGCCCGACGGCTCCGCACTCCCCGCTGACGTCGTACCCCGGCATCCCGACCGCCGGCTTCAACTCCGAGGCCGCGATCTCGAAGCTGCGCGGCAAGGGCGTTCCGGCGAGCAAGCTCCTGCTCGGCATCGGCTTCTACGGCCGCGGCTGGACGGGTGTGACGCAGGCTGCCCCCGGTGGCACGGCGACCGGTCCGGCTCCCGGCACGTTCGAGGCGGGCATCGAGGACTACAAGGTCCTGAAGACGAAGTGCCCCGCCACCGGCACCATCGCCGGCACGGCCTACGCGTTCTGCAACGGCCAGTGGTGGAGCTACGACACCCCGCAGACGATCACCAGCAAGATCCAGTGGGCACGCAGCCAGGGTCTCGGCGGCGCGTTCTTCTGGGAGCTCACGGGTGACACCGCGAACGGAGAGCTGATCACCGCGATGAAGAACGCCCTCGGGTAGTCCACCCGGGTCGTCCTTCATGAACGCCGGGAGGGGAGCTGGTCAGCCCAGCTCCCCTTTCGTTCGCCCGAAATCAGCAGAAAACCTCGTTCAGGATCTTGCCGAGCGCGTCACCGGGGTCGCCCGGGGTGGGCGCGCTCGTCGCCGAGAGCTCCAGGCGCTTCTTGGTGTCCGGCGTCGACAGCATCTCCGTGGAGTAGCCGGGGATGCCGCCGCCGTGGCCCCACACCTTCGTGCCGCAGGGCAAGGTCTGCACGCCGAGACCGAGACCGTAGTCCGGGCTGACCTCGGTGGTCTTGCTGATCTCCTGCTGCTGCGCCGGCTTGAGCAGCTTCCCGCTCGACAGCGCGACGATGAACGTGTCCAGGTCGCGGGTCGTCGAGATCATCTCACCGGCCGCCCACGCGACGGACGGGTTGATGCGGGTGATGTCGGACGGCTTGCCGTTCGCCGTCCAGTAGCCGTGCGCGTGCGGGCCCTTGATGGTCGGCCTGTCGCCCGGGACCTCGGTGTCGCCGAGGCGCAACGGCTTGATGATCCGCTGCTCGACCGCCTTCTCGTACGGCTTGCCCGTCAGCTTCTCGACGAGCAGGCCCGCGACGACGTAGTTGGTGTTGGAGTAGTTCCACTTCGTGCCCGGCTCGAAGTCGAGCGGCTTGGCCGTGGCGATCGCGAGCAGCTCCTGCGGCGACCAGTGCTTGTAGCGGATCTTCTCGAACTCGTCCGGGCTGAGCGGCAACGCCTCCGTGTAGTTGTAGAGGCCGCTCGTGTGCTGCAGGACCTGCCGGACGGTGATGCGCCCGTCGACCAGGCCCGGCAGGTAGCGCACGACCGGTGCGTCCAGGTCGACCTCGCCCTCGCCCGCGAGCTGCAGCAGCACGGTCGAGACGAACGTCTTGGTGATGCTGCCGACCCGGAACCGGCCGTCGAGCGGAACCGGCTTGTCGCTGCCGAGCTCGGCCTTGCCCGCACGGGCGGTGAAGTGCTGCCGCCCGTCCGTCACGCGCGCCTGCACGCCGAGGGCTCCCCCGCCCTGGGCGATCTGGTCCAGGGCCTGCTGGACGACCTCGCGGTCGGCGCCCGTGGTGTCGGCCGAAGCGACCCCCGCGGTGGTCAGTGCCAGCAGGCTCGTTGCGGTAACCGTTGCTACCAGTCGAATCCCCATGACTCCACCCTGCCGGGAACGGCGGGTCCCCGCATCCACCTCAGGTCGCGCGGCGTCTCAGGGTTTGCCCTGGTGTCCTGATCAACAGAAGATCTCGTCCAGCACGCGGAAGTAGGCCCCGGTCGGGTCGCCGGTGCCCAGGCCCGTGGTGGCGGAGAACTCCGCGCGGACCTTCCGGTCCGGGCTCGAGTAGGCGTAGCTCGAGAAGCCCGGCACGCTGCCGGTGTGGCCGATGATCGTCGCGCCGCACGAGACCTGGTCGAGGAACAGTCCGAGGCCGTAGCCGGGGCTGACGGCCGTGGTCCGCGTCAGCTCGCGCTGCTGCTCGGGCGCGAGGAGGACACCGCCCAGCAGGGCGTTGTAGAAGGTGTCGAGGTCCTTCGTGGTCGAGACGACGTCACCGGCGGCCCAGAAGACCGTGGTGTTCCACCGGGTCGTGTCGGTCGGCCGTCCGTCGACCAGGCCGTACGAGCGGGCGTGGGGGCCGTGGACGTCCGGGCTGTCGCCGGGGAACGTCGTGTCGACGAGGCGCAACGGCCTCAGGACGCGCTGCGAGACGGCCTCCGCGTAGTCCTGACCGGTGATCTTCTCGATCAGCAGGCCGAGGACGACGTAGCCGGTGTTGCTGTACCGCCACCTCGTGCCGGGTTCGGACTCCAGCGGACGGCTCGTGGCCAGCGCGACGAGCTCCTCGGGCTCCCAGTGCCGGTACCGGATCGGCTCGAAGCCCGGGGGGTCGAAGTCGAGGGCGTCCGTGTAGTTGAACAGCCCGCTCGTGTGTTGCAGCAGTTGGCGCACGGTGATCCGGTCGTCGACGAGGCCCGGCAGGTGACGGGTGACGGGCGCGTCCAGGTCGACCTCGCCCTCCCCGGCGAGCTGGAGCACGACGGCGGAGGTGAACGACTTGGTGGTGCTGCCCGCGCGGAACCGCCCGTTCGCCGGGACCGGACGCGGGTCGCGGAGTCCCGCGGTGCCGGACCGCGCGGTGAAGCGGGTCCGGCCGTCCGTCACGCGCAGCTGGACGCCCTGCGCGGCGGTGCGGACGATCTCGTCCAGCCCCTCCTGGACGATCCCGCGGTCGATCCTCGGGCTGTCGGCGGCGGCGGTGCCGGTGAAGAGCAGCGTGCAGGCGGTGGCGATGGCCAGTGATCGTGTCCCCATGCCTCCCCAACGCCTCAATACGGGCGCTTTGCTGCCTTCATGGCCGAAACGAGCATGGGACGCACTTTCGGCCAGTGCACGTCCCGCTGGCACGAGAACGGCGGCAGGAAGCCCCCGCACCGGCCGGAGCTCGCGCCGATCTCCCACACGAAGCTCGGCACGCCCAGGTCGTCGTACACCCAGTCGTCCGTGGCGCCGGCGGCGTTGTAGAGCAGCTCACCGGGCTGGCCGGCGCGGAAACCCGACAGGGCGGCCATGTCCTGCGCCATCTTGCGCAACGCGGCGTCGTTGCCGGTCTTCTGCGTGCTCCAGCCCCACGGGAACAGCACGTAGTCGCCGTAGCTGTGCATGGAGATCACGGCGCCGGTGGTGTCCTGCGTGGCCGCCGCGGTGTCGCCGGGTGCGCGCGTGTCGCGGTAGAGCTTGCGCCACAACGACTCCAGTGCCTGCACCTCCACCTCGGAGTCGGCGCGCGTGCCGCGGTAGGTCTCGCTGCACCGGTTCGCGGACGAGCCGACCTCGCCCCAGTGCGAGCCCGCGTTGCGGTTGAGGTCGACGCCGCGCGGGCCGGAGGCGCAGGTGCCGTTGGCGTTCTTGCGCTGCAGCACCGGGGAGTCGCCGCCGGACTCGACGATGTCGACGCCGTCCGGGTTGGCGATCGGGACGACCCAGACCTCCAGCTCGTCGAGCAGCGCGGTGAGGTCCGCCGATCCGACCAGGTCGTCGATGAACCGCCACGCCATGTCGCCGGTGGTGATCTCGCGGGCGTGGAGCTGGCCCATCACGAACAGGCGCGGCTTGGGCGCGGTCGGCGTCAACGCGCAGTCGCCGGGCTTCCTCCGGGTGACGCAGACGGCTTTCAGGTCGTGGCCGCCGCTGCCCTGCGTCTTGCGCCAGGAATCGCCGTAGTCGACGACCGTCGCCAGTTCGGGATGCGCGGTCGCTACCTGGTCGAGATGCGCCAGGTGTGCCGTGATGGTCCGATAACCGCCGTAATAAGTCGCGTCCCCGACAGAGCGCGGCGCCCGCCGGGACGGGGGCAGGACCTTCTCGACAGCCGGCCGGTAGCCGTCCGCGCGGAGCTCGTCCGCGGTGTTCCTGCCGCCCGCGACGAACAGGTCGTCACCGTCGCGCTGCTCCAGCACGTCGTAGCCGAGTCCCAGCAGGCGTTGCGCGGAGTCCCCCAGCGGGGCGGGCACGCGCAGCACGTACGTCGCTTGTGGACCGTCCGCGGGAGCCGGTGCGGGACTGAGGAGCAGGGCCAGGCAGGCGATCAGGGCGACGGCGGTCCGCATGATCGACGATCATGGGCTGTTCGGCCGATCGTCGCCAGTCCGTTCGACCGACCGGATGATTACCGTCCGGTGCTTGAGACGCCGGAAGGTGCCATTGGCGTGATGTGACGAAGATCAATAACATCAGGGTCAGCACCGCAGCGGTTATTGCGCAGTGAAGCCGAAACCGACTCGACGGACAGCGGGGTTCGCCCACGACCAGTCTCGGGAAGAAGCGGGAGAGCATGCCATGGACCACCTCTACGACGACGGTGTCGCCGAGATCTCCTTCCCCTGGCGCGGCTCTCTCACCGACGACGACGAGGGACTGGAGCCGACCATCGTGCGCAGCGTCGACTGACGGAGCTCAGAGCGCCTGCGCGGTCCTCAGGCGGTGGGCCAGCGCCGTGTGGCGACGGCCCGCCCCCACCGTGCGCACGGCCTGGCCGATGGCCCGCTTGCTGCCCACGAGCACGACGAGCTTCTTCGCCCGCGTGACGGCGGTGTAGAGCAGGTTGCGCTGCAACATCATCCACGCGCTGGTCGTGATCGGGACGACCACGCACGGGTACTCGCTGCCCTGGGAGCGGTGGATGGTCATCGCGTAGGCGTGGCTGAGCTCGTCGAGCTCGGAGAACTCGTAGTCGACCTCTTCGTCCTCGTCGGTGCGGATGGTCAGCTTCTGCTCGACGGTGTCCAGGCCGATGACGACGCCGAGAGTGCCGTTGAAGACGCCGTTGCGGCCCTTGTCGTAGTTGTTGCGGATCTGGGTGACCTTGTCGCCGAGCTTGAACACCCTGCCGCCGAAGCGCTTCTCGGGCAGGTTGTCGCGCGACGGCGTGAGGGCTTCCTGCAGCACCGTGTTGAGCGCGCCGGCGCCGGCCGGGCCGCGGTGCATCGGCGCGAGGACCTGGATGTCCTTGCGCGGGTCGAGGCGGAACTTGCGCGGGATGCGGTTCGCGACGACGTCCACGGTCAGCGCCGCCGCGTCCTCGGCCTCGTCGGTGCTGAAGAGGAAGAAGTCGGGCATCCCCTGCACGATCGGGTAGTCGCCGCTGTTGATGCGGTGCGCGTTCGTGACGACGCCGGACTCCTGGGCCTGCCGGAAGATGTGCGTGAGCCGGACGTTCGGGATCGGGCTGCCCTGCGCCAGCACGTCGCGGAGCACCTCCCCCGCCCCGACGCTCGGCAGCTGGTCGACGTCGCCGACGAACAGCAGGTGGGCACCCGGCGGGACGGCCTTTACGAGCTTGTTGGCCAGCAGCAGGTCGAGCATCGAGGCCTCGTCGACGACCACGAGGTCGGCGTCGAGCGGGTGGTCCCGGTCGTAGGCCGCGTCGCCGCCGGGCCTGAGCTCCAGCAACCGGTGGACCGTGCGCGCCTCGTGGCCGGTGAGCTCGGTGAGGCGCTTCGCGGCCCGCCCGGTCGGCGCGGCCAGCACGATCTTGGCCCGCTTGGCCTGGGCGAGGCGGACGATCGAGCGCACGGTGAAGCTCTTGCCGCAGCCGGGGCCGCCGGTCAGCACCGCGACCTTCTGCGTGAGAGCCAGTTTGACCGCCTCGGCCTGGTGCTGCTCGAGCTCGGTGCCGAGCCACGCGAACGCCTTGTCCCAGTCGACCGCGGCGAAGCTCGGCATGCGGTCGGTGCCGGCGTGCAGCAGTCGCTTGAGCTGCGCGGCCATCGAGATCTCGGCGCGGTGGAACGGGACCAGGTAGATCGCGACCTCGTCGTCCGGTAGCTCCTCGCGGACGACGCCCTCCTCCTCGACGAGTTCCGCGAGGCAGTCGATGACGAGACCCGTGTCGACCTGGAGGATCTTGATCGCCTCGGCGATCAGCGCCTGTTCCGGCAGGTAGCAGTTGCCGTCGGTGGTGGCCTCGGACAGCGTGAACTGCAGGCCGGCCTTCACGCGCTGGGGGCTGTCGTGCGGGATGCCGACGGCCTTCGCGATGACGTCGGCGGTCTTGAAGCCGATGCCCCAGACGTCGCTCGCCAGCCGGTACGGCTCCTCCCTCACCACCTCGATGGCCTTGTCCGCGTACTGCTTGTAGACGCGGACGGCGAGACTGGTGGAGACGCCGACGCCCTGCAGGAAGACCATGACCTCCTTGATGGCCTTCTGCTCCTCCCAGGCGTCCGCGATGAGCTTGGTGCGCTTCGGGCCGAGCTTCGGGACCTCGACCAGCCGCTCGGGCGTGTGCTCGATGACGTCCAGGGCGTCGACGCCGAAGTGCGTGACGATCCTGTCCGCGAGCACCGGGCCGATGCCCTTGATCAGGCCGGAGCCGAGGTAGCGGCGGATGCCCTGGATCGTCGCGGGCAGGACGGTCGTGTAGTCGTCGACGTGGAACTGCTTGCCGTACTGCGGGTGCGAGCCCCAGTGGCCGCGCATGCGGATCGACTCGCCCGGCTGGGCGCCGAGCAGCGCGCCGACGACCGTGACCAGGTCACCCCGGCCGGTGTCGACCTTGGCGACGGTGTAGCCGTTGTCCTCGTTGGCGTAGGTGATCCTCTCCAGGACCGCTTCGAGGACGTTCATGCCCCGAACCTACCCGCAGGTCTGCACACGATCTTCACAACTCGTCCCGGCGTCCTCCACGACATGCCCATAAAGTCGCCGCCATGACAGGTCAGCGCCGGGTGCTCGTCGTGGAGGACGACATCACGATCGCCGAGTCCGTGGCCGCACGGCTGCGGGCGGAGGGGTTCGTGGTGTCGGTGGCCCACGACGGGCCGTCGGGGGTCGCGCAGGCCGCGGCGTTCCTGCCCGACCTCGTGGTCCTCGACGTGATGCTGCCGGGGTACGACGGGCTCGAGGTGTGCCGGCGGATCCAGGCGTCGCGGTCGGTGCCGGTGCTGATGCTGACCGCGCGGGGGGACGAGACCGACCTGCTGGTCGGGCTCGCCGTGGGGGCCGACGACTACCTGACGAAGCCGTTCTCGATGCGCGAGCTGGCGGCGCGGGTGCACGTGCTGCTGCGGCGCGTGTCGCGGGCGGTGTCGTCGCGGTCGCTGGAGCTCGGGGACCTGGTGATCGACCTCGCCGCCCGCCGGGTGCGCCGCGCGGGCGTCGAGGCGCACCTGACGCCCACCGAGTACGACCTGCTGGTGTTCCTCGCGGAACGCCCCTCCGCCGTGCAGGCGCGGGAGCGCCTGCTGGCGGAGGCGTGCGGGTGGCACGAGGGGGCGTCGTCGCGGACGGTCGACAGCCACGTGAAGGCGCTGCGGCGCAAGCTCGGCGCCGACCTGATCAGGACCGTGCACGGGGTGGGGTACGCGCTGGAGGTCCCTCGCAAGGAGGTGTCCGGGTGAAGACGGTCCTGGGCTGGCTCGACGTGCTGCCGCGCCCGCTCGACTCGGTGCGGTCGATCAAGCTCAAGCTCGGGATCGTGATCGTGGTGTCGGGGTGCGTGTCGTTCGCGTACTTCCGCTACGTGACGGGGTGGCTGCCGCCGCGGACCACCCTGATCGCACTGGGTCTGGGCCTGCTGACGTCGCAACTGCTCGCGCACGGCATGACGTCGCCGTTGCGGGAGATGACGTCGGCGGCCCGCTCGATGGCGTCCGGCGACTACACGCGCTCCGTGCGCGCCACATCGTCGGACGAGGTGGGGCAGCTGGCGGAGGCGTTCACGGTCATGGCCGCCGACCTCGCCGCCGCCGACCGGCAACGGCGTGAGCTGATCGCGAACGTGTCGCACGAGCTGCGGACGCCGATCTCGGCGCTGCAGGCCGTGCTGGAGAACGTGGTCGACGGCGTGGCGGTCGCCGACGCCGCGACGATGAGGACAGCCCTGGCGCAGACCGAACGGCTCGGACGGCTGGTCACCGAACTGCTCGACCTGTCGAAGATCGACGCCGGCGTCCTCTCGCTGAACCGCGAGGAGCTGTCGGTGTCCTCGCTGGTCGCCGACGTGGTGGCCGAGGCAGCCGTGGCGGCACCCGCCGCGACGTTCTCGATCGACGTCGCGGGAGACCTGACCGTGCTCGCCGACGGGGAGCGGCTGCACCAGGTGCTGGTGAACCTCGTCGACAACGCGGCCCGGCACGGACCCACCGGGGGGAAGGTGTCCGTGTCCGGGTACGCGAGCGCGGGTTCCGTGGTGCTGGAGGTGCGCGACGAGGGACCGGGGATCGCCCTGGCCGACCGGTCGCGGATCTTCGAGCGGTTCACCCGCGGGGAGAGGGCGGGCGGTGGCGGGACCGGGCTCGGTCTCGCCATCGCCCGGTGGGTGGTGGACCTGCACGGCGGCACGATCGCCGTGGTCGGCCCCGGGTCGTGCATCCGGGTGACCCTGCCCCGCTGAGCTCGTCCTGACGACCCTGCTTCGACCGCACCGCCGCCTGGTTGGTGCGGCGGTGACGCACGCCCTCTTCGGGCTTATGGAGAGAGACATGACTGACTCTGGCTCTGACTCGACGCGTTCGGGGGACTCCGCGGAGTCGCCCCGGGAGGAGGCCGCGAGGCGGCGCGGGTACCGGCAGTTCCGGAGGGTCGGGTACCGGCCCGTCGCCGGGGGTGGGGGGCCGGCGGGTTCTGGGGGCTCGCCGGACCCCGCGGGGGTGGTGGGTGGTGAGGCGGCTGGTGACGAGGGGAAGGCCGCCGCCGAGCCCGGGGCGGCGGTGGTTGCGGAGGCGGCTGGCGACGGGGCCAAGCCGGCGGCTTCGGCCGGCGACGAGACGAAGGCTTCGAAGCCCTCCGACAAGCCGAGGGCCGCCGACGAGCCCACGGCTCCCACCCCCAACGCCCTCCCCCGACCCGCGCAGGTGGCCACCGCGACCCCGCCCCCGTCCTCCCCCTGGCAGGCCCAACCCCGCCACCTCGCCGCCCCGGCGGTGGTCGCGGCACCGGGCGTGCCCTTCCTGCCCTGGTGGAAGCCGCCCACGACGGGCGCGCCGGGTCAGGTGATGGTCGCCGGCCTCGTCGCCGGTCTGGCGGGCGCGCTGCTCGCACCGCCCGGCAACGGCGTCGGCTGGTTCCTGGCCGGGCTGTTCGGCGTCGGCGCCGTGCTGTTCCACGCGGGCAAGCCGGGCGTTGAACGCGCGCTGTGGCTGGCGGGGGCGCTGGCGTTCCTCGCGATGGGCTTCCTGAGGGCCGCGGAGTGGGTCTTCCCGTTGTGCGTGCTGGCGTCGATGCTGTGCGGTTCGATCGCCATGACCGGCGGCAGGACGGTGCGCGGGCTCGTCTTCGGTGCGCTCGGTGTCGGGTTGGCGGCGTTCCGCTCGATTCCGTGGGTGGCCAAGGGGATCAGCAAGCGGGGGCCGATCGGGATCAGGCCGTTCGCGTCCGTCGGTGTGGCTGCGGTGCTGTTGCTGGTCTTCGGGTCGTTGCTGGCCGGGGCGGACAAGGGGTTCAACAACTTCCTCGAGAGCCTGGTGCCGGATCTGGAGGTCGACGGCTTCGTGCGGATGGTGTTCTTCGGGGTCGTGGCTGCCGCCGGTGCGATCGGGGCGTGCTACCTCGTGGCGGCGCCTCCGGAGATCGACGAGGACGTCGAGGCCAAGCCCGGGTCGTTGCGGCTCAAGGACTACGGGTTGCCGGTCGGTGTGCTCGTGTTGCTGTTCACCGGTTTCGTGGGGACGCAGCTCGCGGTTCTGTTCGGTGGCGAGGCCTACGTGATGCGGACTGCGGGCGTGACGTTCGCCGAGTACGCGCGGTCCGGCTTCTGGCAGCTGCTGTGGGTCACGATCCTGACGCTCGGCGTCATCACCGGGGTGGCGCGGTTCGCGGTCAGGAAGACGGCACGGGACCAGTTGTGGCTGCGGGTCCTTCTGGGTTCACTGGCTGTTCTCACACTTGTCATCGTGGCGAGTGCCTTGAGCCGCATGTGGTTCTACCAGCAGGCGTACGGGTGGACGGTGCTGCGGCTGCTCGTCGCGTCGTGCGAGGTGTGGCTGGCCGTCGTGTACCTGATGGTGATCGCGAGCGGGATCTCGTTGCGCGCCAACTGGTTGCCGAAGGCGATCGTCGCGACCGGAACGGCGTTCTTCCTCGCCGTGGTGGTGCTGAACCCCGAGCGGGTGGTGGCCGACTACAACGTGACGCGCTTCGAGGCGACGCGGAAGATCGACACGGTCTACCTGTCGCGGTTGTCGGAGGACGCGGTGCCGGCGCTCACGAGGTTGCCCGAGCCGCAGAGGTCGTGTGCCTTGCGGTGGTTGAAGAACAGGGTCGTCGAGCAGGACTGGCGCGAGTTCAACCTCGCCCGGTACACCGCCGGGAAGTCGCTCGAAAGCGTTGCGGTGACTGAGGTCACCTGTGAGTCCACCTACTCCGGAGAGCGGTAATCCGTTAAGCGCAGGTAAAGTAGCAGGTCTGCAAGTTTGCCGAGAGGGTGAGAAGTGACGCTCAAGTGACCATTGCGGCTGAACCCGTTGTCCTTCGATCGATGTTCACCGCGGGAGAGGCGCCCACACCGCGCACCCTGGTGGACATCCTGCGCGCGAGTGCCGAGGAGCACCCGGACGCGCTGGCCGTCGACGACGGCACCACCGCGCTGAGTTACCGCGCACTGATCTCGGAAGTGCTCCAGCTCAAAGAAAAGCTGGCCGCCGAGGGGGTCGGGGCCGGCGACCGGGTCGGCATCCGCGTGCCGTCCGGCACCGCCGACCTCTACGTCTCGATCCTGGCGACCCTCGCGGCGGGCGCGGCCTACGTGCCCGTCGACTTCGAGGACCCGGACGAGCGCGCCGAGCTCGTCTTCGGCGAGGCCGGGGTGAGCGCCGTGCTCGGCGAGGGCCGATCCCTTGTGCCGCACGGCACCGCGCTCGGCGTGCCGGGCGAGCCGGGTCTCGACGACGACGCGTGGATCATCTTCACGTCCGGTTCCACCGGCAAGCCCAAGGGCGTCGCCGTGACGCACCGCAGCGCGGCCGCGTTCGTGGACGCCGAGGCGCGGCTGTTCCTGCGGGAGGAGCCGATCGGGCCCGAGGACCGGGTGCTGGCGGGTCTCTCCGTCGCGTTCGACGCCTCCTGCGAGGAGATGTGGCTCGCGTGGCGCCACGGCGCCTGCCTGGTGCCCGCGCCGCGCTCGCTGGTGCGCACCGGCATGGACCTGGGTCCGTGGCTGGTCGAGCAGGAGATCACCGTCGTGTCCACGGTGCCGACGCTGGCCGCGCTGTGGCCGGTCGAGGCGCTGGACGACGTGCGGCTGCTGATCTTCGGCGGCGAGGCCTGCCCGCCCGAACTGGCCGAACGCCTCGCCGTGCCCGGCCGCGAGGTCTGGAACACCTACGGGCCGACGGAGGCGACGGTCGTCGCCTGCGCCGCGCGGATGACCGGCCGGGGTCCCGTGCGCATCGGCCTGCCGCTGGACGGCTGGGAACTGGCCGTGGTCGACTCGCGGGGCGAGGTCGTGCCGATGGGTGAACCGGGCGAACTGGTCATCGGCGGCGTCGGCCTGGCGCGCTACCTCGACGCCGAGAAGGACGCCCAGAAGTACGCGCCGCTGCCCTCGACGGGCTGGGACCGCGCGTACCGCAGCGGTGACGTGGTCCGCGCCGAACCGGAGGGCCTCGTCTTCCTCGGCCGCGCGGACGAGCAGATCAAGCTCGGTGGCCGCCGCATCGAGCTGGGCGAGGTCGACGCGGCCCTGCTCGCGCTCGACGGCGTGGCCGGTGCCGCCGCCGCCGTGCGCACGACGCGGGGCGGCAACCAGATCCTCGTCGGCTACGTGGTGGCCGACGGCGAGTTCGACCAGGCCGCGGCCGTCGAGCAGCTGCGGGCCGAGCTGCCGGCCGCGCTCGTCCCGTTGATCGCCGTGGTCGAGACGCTGCCGACGCGCACGTCCGGCAAGGTCGACCGCGCCGCGCTGCCGTGGCCGCTCGAGTCGCTCGGCACCACCGGTGCGGTGTTCTCGGGCCTCGAAGGCTGGCTGGCCGAGCAGTGGACGGCCGTGCTGGGCTCCGGCCCGGCCTCCGAGGACGCGGACTTCTTCGCGTCCGGCGGCAGCTCGCTGGCCGCGGCGCAGCTCGTCTCGATGATCCGCACGCGCTACCCGAGCGCGTCGGTGTCGGACGTCTACCAGAACACGACGCTGCACGGGCTCGCGAAGCGCCTGGAGTCCTACGGCCAGGCGGCCGAGGTGCACGAGGTCGCGCCGACGCCGCGGTGGACCGGTGTCGTCCAGACGCTGCTGATGATCCCGCTGATGACCGTCGCCGGGGCGCGGTGGGCCGTGGCGCTGACGGCGTTGTCGAACGTGCTGGGCTGGACGTCGGTGTCGTGGTGGTGGATCGCCGCCGGGTTCGCGGTCTTCCTGAGCCCCGCCGGGCGTCTCGCGATCTCCGCCGGCGGCGCGCGGTTGCTGCTGCGCGGCGTGAAGCCCGGTGAGTACCCGCGCGGCGGGTCCGTCCACCTGCGGCTGTGGACCGCCGAGGTGCTGGCGCAGCTGTCGCGCGCCACCGACCTCTCCGGCTCCTGGGTCACGCACTACGCGCGGGCGCTGGGGGCCAAGATCGCTCCCGGCGTCGACCTGCACTCGCTGCCGCCGGTCACGGGCATGTTGAAGGTCGGCCGCGGTGCCGCCGTCGAACCCGAGGTCGACCTGTCCGGCTGGTGGCTCGACGGCGACCGGCTGCGCATCGGGCGCATCCGGATCGGCGCGGGCGCGACCGTGGGGGCGCGCAGCACGCTGTTCCCCGGCGCGAAGATCGGCAAGCGGGCCGAGGTGGCGCCCGGTTCGGGCGTCGTCGGCTCCGTGCCGACCGGGCAGCGCTGGGCGGGCGTCCCGGCGATCCGCGAGGGCAAGGCGGCGCGGTCGTTCCCGTCCCGCCGCCCGGAGCGGTCGCGCTGGTGGAGCTTCATGTACGGCGTCTCCTCCGGTCTGATGGCCGCACTGCCGCTGCTGGCGGCGGCTCCGGCCCTGCTGTACGTGCTGAGGCGGCCCGTGACGCTGACGTCGGCGCTGTGGGACGTCCCGGCCGCCGCGGCGATCTGGTTCGGCTCCTACGCGCTGCTGGTGCTCGTCGCGGTGCGGTTGCTCGGCATCGGCATGCGCGAGGGGCACTACCCCGTGCACAGCCGCGTCGCGTGGGCGGCGTGGACGACCGAGCGGTTGATGAACAACGCGCGCTCGGCCCTGTTCCCGCTGTACGCGTCGCTGTTCACGCCGGTGTGGCTGCGGCTGCTCGGCATGAAGGTCGGCCGGCACGTGGAGGCCTCGACCGTGGTCGCGCTGCCGAAGATGACCCGCGTGGGCGACGGGGCGTTCCTGGCCGACGACACGATGGTCGCGACGTACGAGCTCGGCGGTGGCTGGCTGCGCATCGCCACGGCGCGTGTGGGCAAGCGGGCGTTCCTGGGCAACTCGGGCATGACCGCGCCCGGCCGCAACGTCCCGAAGGGCGGGCTGGTCGGCGTGCTGTCGGCAGCTCCGAAGCGGGCCAAGGCCGGGTCGTCGTACCTGGGCATGCCGCCGATGAAACTGCCGCGCGCCGCCGAGGTGTCGGACCAGTCGCGCACGTTCGACCCGCCCAAGCACCTCATGTGGGCGCGGGCGCTGGTCGAGCTGTGCCGGTTCGTCCCGGTGGTGCTGAACGTCGCACTGGTCGTGCTCGTGCTGTTCGCGTTGAAGGAGTTCGGCATCTGGTGGTCCGGCGTCGTGCTGCTGGGCGCCGGCGTGGCCGCGTGCCTGGTGGCCGTGGTCGCCAAGTGGGTGCTCGTGGGCCGCTTCAAGACGCGCGAGTACCCGCTGTGGTCGGCGTTCGTGTGGCGCAACGAGCTGGCGGACACGTTCGTCGAGGTGCTCGCGGTGCCGTGGCTGATCGGGTTCTCCGGCGGCACGCCGGTCATGAACCTCTGGCTGCGCTCGCTGGGCGCGTCGGTGGGCCGCGGCGTGTGGTGCGAGTCGTACTGGCTGCCCGAGGCCGACCTGGTCAGGCTGGGCGAGGGTGCCACGGTGAACCGCGGCTGCGTCGTGCAGACGCACCTGTTCCACGACCGGATCCTGCGCATGGACCGCGTGGAGCTGGGCGCCGGGTCCACTTTGGGCCCGCACGGCATCGTGCTGCCCGGCGCGTCGGTCGGCGCGAACACCACGATCGGACCCGCCTCGCTCGTCATGCGCGGAGAAGATGTACCGTCGGGCACCCGTTGGCTGGGCAACCCGATCTCCGCGTGGACATGAGCTTCTCCGTACACCACTACGCACTCGAGCTGGACTACAAGCCGCACTCCGCACGCCTGTCCGGGCGTGCGGTGCTGCAGGCTTCCTGCACGTCGCTGAGCTCGTTCTCGCTGTCCTTCGGCTCGTTGCGGGTCTCGAAGGTGCTCGTGAACGGCAGGCCGGCGCGGTACGCCCACGCGGGCGGCGTGCTGAACGTCCGCGCGGCCGTGCGCGGGTCGTTCTCGGTCGAGGTCCGGTACTCGGGCACGCCGGTGCCGGTCTCGACGCCCGAGTGGGGCGACCTCGGCTGGGACCAGCTGACGGACGGCTCGATCGTGGCGTCGCAACCGATCGGGGCGCCGTCGTGGTTCCCGTGCCTGGACGAGCCCTCCTCGAAGGCCTCCTACCACCTGGAGGTCACCGCGCCCTCGCCGTACACGGTGGTGTGCAACGGGGTCCTGGTGGACGGCAAGGTCTCCGGCAGCACGACGCGGTGGACGTATTCGATGGCCTCGCCGATGGCGACGTACCTCGCGACCGTCCAGATAGGACAGTATGTCGAGGCGCTGCCCGGTGTCTGGGCGCCGTCGAGGCTGAAGCGGCTGGTGGCGCACGACTTCGGCCGGCAGGACCAGATGGTCGAGCTGTTCTCGTCGCTCTTCGGGCCGTACCCGTTCCCGCGGTACTCGGTCGTGGTGACGGACGACGCGCTGGACGTCCCCGTCGAGGCGCAGGGGCTGTCGACGTTCGGCGCGAACCACGTGGACGGCCGCCGCGGTTCGGAACGGCTGGTGGCGCACGAGCTGGCGCACCAGTGGTTCGGCAACTCGGTGGGCATCGCCGCGTGGGAGCACATCTGGCTCAACGAGGGCTTCGCCAGCTACTCGGAGTGGCTGTGGTCCGAGGCTTCGGGCGGCCGGTCCGCGGACGCGTGCGCGGCCGGAGCGCGGGACCTCCTGCGGCGGCTGCCCCAGGACGTCGTGATCGGACGGCCCGACCGGGCCGAGTGGTTCGACGACAGGGTCTACAAGCGCGGAGCGTTGACCTTGCACGCGTTGCGCCGCGAGATGGGCGACGACTCGTTCTTCGCGCTGCTGCGGGAGTGGTGCGCGCGCAACCGGCACGGCGTGGTGACGACCGAGGACTTCCTCGCCCTCGCCGGGCACCGGGACCTGCTGACCCGGTGGCTGTTCGAGACCGAGCTACCCCGCTAGGGCCTGTGTCGAAGTCCATGTTCGCGATAACCGGGCCTAGGCCGTCCACTTCCACACCAGCGGCGGACGGCCTCCCCTGGGCAGGGCCGCCGCGTGCTCGCTGGTGCGTTCGAGGCCCGGCACGCGGTCCATCGTGCGGCCCAGGTTGGCCGGGTACGGCCTGTCCCCGGTCAGCGACTCGGTCACGTCGAGCGCCTGCGCCGTCGTGAACTCCCGCCCGAGCAGACCCGCGGTGAACGGCACGTCGCGCCACAGCTTGTCCGCGAGCAACGGGCGGCAGTCGGCGACGATCCGGTCGTGGTCGAAGGCCAGCGGCGGCACCTCGCCCAGGCGGCTCCAGACGGCCACGTCCCCGCTCGGGCGGGTCACCGTGGCCCACAGCGCGATCGACAGCGTCGGGCCGCGCGGGTCGCGCGACGGCTCGTCGAACGTGGCCAGCTGACCGGTCGCCGTCACGGACTCCTCGGCGAGACCGAGCTTGCCGGTGACCGCCCTGGTGGTCGCGTCGCGCAGGCGCTCACCCCTGCCCAGCAGGACACCGGGGAGAGCCAGCTCGCCGGCGAACGGCTCCTGGGCGCGCGGTGCGACCCCCAGGAGCACCGCGCGCGACTCCGGGTCGAACCGGAGCACGATCACGTCCACCGACACCAAAGTCGACTCGATCATGTCGTGGATTCTCCCGCACCGCGTAGTCCTCCCTGGAGGGGCCCGCTCCGGTCACCAGCACCTCGACGCCGAGCAGTTCTCGCAGGTACGCCAGCGGATCCGGCATCTCCTCCAGCACCGGACCGGAGGCGACCTCCAGGCCGCGGGCGTCCAGGTGCGTCACGGCCAGGCCGTCGATGCCGCCGCAGCACCGCACCGAGTAGCGCAGCAGATCGGCGTCCAGGTGGCCCGCCCGCCACGCGCCCTGGAACTCCCCCGTGCCGTTGTGCGCCTCCGGGAACCGCTCGAGCACGGCGGGGTCCTCCGTCGGCAGCGGGCCCGCGCCGTGCCGCGTCTGGTAGGTCCTGGTCACGCCGATCACGCGGGCGGGACGGCCGTCGAGCAGCTCCCGCGCGTTGCGGGGCGTCACCGTGGACCACGTCGTGTGCGGGTGGAAGCCGTACGTCTCGTCGAGCAGGACGCCCTGGGCTCCCTCGAAGACGAGCCGTCCGCCCTCGGCGAGCCGCCCGGCCTCGTCCCCCGTCGTGATCCGGACGGCGTCCGCGAACGAGGTGTAGAGCTCGACCAGCTCGTCCACGCGGCCGACGTCGCCGGTGAGCGGCTCGTAGAACCGGGCGAGCAGGTCGAGCTTGCGCCGCAGCGCCCTCGGGTCCAGGCAGTCGCCGACCCTCGGTGCGGGGCCGGGGTCGCCGAGCACCCGCTGCTCCTCGACCACCTCGCCCCGCACCGCCCCCCGGTCGCCGAGGAGCCCGTACCAGACGGTCTCCCCGATCCCCTTGCCGCACGACCCGTGCCGGTCGGCGCCCCTGGCGATCTCCCGCGCCCTGTTCGCGGCCACGTGGAACGGGGTCGTGAGCAGGGCGCCGGCGTCGATCGACACCAGCGACAACGGGTCGGCGACGCCGATCGCCTCCAGCTCGCGCGACTCGGTCGCGAGGGCGATCGGCTCGACGAGCACGTGGCGCGAGAGCCAGGTCGGCACGCCCGCGAGCGTGCCGGACCCGAACTGGCTGAACGTGTGGTGCCGGCCGTCGGCCACCACGTTGTGCGCGGCCTGCGCTCCCCCGTTGAACCGCACCACCGCCGACACCGGACCGTTCGCGCACAGCGCGTCCACCACGGCTCCCTTGCCCTCGTCGCCGAACCCCAGTCCGACGACGATGACGTGCTCGTCGTGCCTCATGTCAGCTCAGCCTGACGTCGTCGGGGCCGTCGATGCCGAGCGGCGTGGCCGACGCGGTGAGCGAGCGCGCGCCGACCGTGGCCAGCGCCTTGCCGACGGCCTCGCTCTCGGCGGCCGACCCGATCTCGGCGAGGTCCACCAGTGCCTGGCCGAGGTCCACGACGCTCTCCTCGACACCGATCGTGGCGGCGATCAGCTCGCACACCGCGCCGGGGTCGTCGAGCTTGAGGAAGTTCTGCCCGAGG
The DNA here is from genome assembly GCF_900104175.1 of Lentzea jiangxiensis. Taxonomy (GTDB): domain Bacteria; phylum Actinomycetota; class Actinomycetes; order Mycobacteriales; family Pseudonocardiaceae; genus Lentzea; species Lentzea jiangxiensis. The sequence goes on along the minus strand of NZ_FNIX01000001.1, from coordinate 672,183 downwards.
ATCGACCGCCAGTGCTCGCCGATGCTGTCGTCGTGGAAGTACGACGACTGGTTGGGCAGGATGAAGTAGACGTGCCACCTGCGGGCGAGCTCGCGGTACACCGACACCGGGTCGATGTCCTGGCCGACCTCGTCGCCGATGACCCTGCGGATGTGCCTGGCCTCCAGCCGCGGCTTGTTCAGCTCGTCGCCGATGATGAACAGGTAGCCCTTGCGGCCGCGCTTCTGCCAGGCGTCGGTGACGACGTGCCGCGCGATGAAGTATGCGGCCAGCTCGTACGACTCGCTTTTCTGCCCGCCGCCGCCGCCCTCGAGGAAGATGTCCCGCAGCTGCTCGTCCATGCGGTTGTCCGACTCGAACTGCCCGACCTGCAGCGGCACGCGGTCGCTGTCGGCGTCACCGATGCCGCCGAACATCAGCTGCGGGTCGGCGAGGTAGCCCTTGCGCTGCAACAACCCGTGCAGCTTGCCGAGCTTGCCCTGCATGATCCGCGGCACCGCGCCCATCGACCCGGTCACGTCGAACAGCACCGCGATCGGTGTCGAGTCGGCGTGGTCGGGCGAGTCGCGGCACTCGCGGAAGCCGACGCCCAGCGGGTCGAGCGACGGCGCGGCCTTCCAGCTCGCGGCGGGCGTCGACCTCATCGAGGCCGTGTAGCCGAAGTCGGCGATTCCCTTGGCCGCGCGAAAGGTCTTCGCCGCGGCGTAGGCGTTGTCGTCCCACCTGCCGTGTCCCATGGTCATTCTCCTGTCCGGGGAAGGGCGAACGGGCGGAAGCGCCGTGCGCCGTAGAGGTCTTCGAGGAGGTCGTCGTACTCCTCGATCAGGTCGACGGCGTCGGGCCGCCGCTCCGGGCGTTCCTGCAGGCAGCCGCGAGCGAAGGCGCGCTGCCGGTGTTCGTCGTCCGCCAGCAGGTCGAGCATCAGCGTGTGTGCCATGTGGACGTCCGTCGCGGCCGTCACCGGTTGCTGTGCAACGACTTCCGGCGGGTAGGTGATGGTGCCGCTGGTCGCGAGGAGCCGTTGACCGTCCTCGACGGCGAACGACCAGCCGGCCAGCACGATCCCGTGCTGTTCCGGGTGCACCATGACGTTCTCGGTGGTGACGGCCCCGTGCACCAGACCGCTCTGGTGCGCGCCGGCCAGCGCCTTGAGCAGCCTGCGGTGCATCCACGCCCAGTCGCGGCCGTCGAGGCCGCACGGGTAGGCGCGCCGGACGTCCGCGAGCGTCACGAAGCCGTCCAGCAGCGGGTCGAGCACAGTGAAGGCGCGCGATCCCTTCGCGACGTCACCCGAGGTGTCGAGCAGCCGCGGGTAGAACGGGCGCAGCCACGGGTTGCGGTCCGTGAAGGACTCCAGCGTCCGCAGCGCGTGCCATTCCGCGTGCAGCAAGGGGTTGAGGGCCGGGTTGCGCACCACTTTGACCACGTGCGGACCGTCCGCCTCGTACAGGTTGGCGACGCTGCCGACCGCGAACGGCTCGCCGACGCGGTAGACGGCGGTCTTGGTCCGCAGCTCGACGACCGCGCCGTGCGACCACTCGTGGTGCAGGCGGGTCAGCTCGGCGGACGCCGCGTGCGCCCTCGTGTCGTGCGGCCCGACCACGTCGGGGTGCAGCACCGAGGCCAGCGCGTGGTACCGGCGCCGTGCCTGCTTGCGCAGGCCGGAATCGGTGGTGCGCGGCCCGAAGAGCGCTTCGGGTGACGTGGCGCGTTCCACCAGTTCCAGGGCCTCGGCTGTCGTGAACATGGTTTGAGTCTATGTAACTCAAACCCGGATGGCAACGGGGTTCCCCGTGACCCGGCTCATGGTGTCCCCGTCGCGAGACGCCGGGTACCCCGTCCCGATACCGGAAGGAGGAAACGTGCTGTTCGTCGTCATGGGCTGTTCCGTGGCCTTCGCACTGCTCGTGGTGGAGGTGGTCCACCGGCTGGTGCGCCGCTTCACCCACAGCGGGAAGATGTACCGGCCAGGCCAGTTGTTCGGAGCGCTGCTGGCCGCTCAGATAAGCCTGAGCGCCTACCCGGTCGACGTGCCGATCACCCTGCACGCCCTGGGCATCGCGCTGATCCTGGCCGGGGCTTGGCTGCTGGCGGCGCTGATCAGCACGCTCGTCGACATCTCGCTGTCCCGCGTCCGCACGGACGTCACGGACAACCGGCACGCCCGGCGCGTGCACACCCAGGTCATGCTGGTGCGGCGGCTGGTCCTCGTGGTCATCGGCGTGCTCGCCGTGGGCGCCATCCTGATGACGTTCCCCGGGGCGCGAGCGGTCGGGTCGACCGTGCTGGCGTCCGCGGCGGTCATCGGCGCGGTGGCGGCGTTCTCCGCGCAGTCGTTGCTGGGCAACCTGATCTCGGGCCTGCAGATCGCGTTCAGCGACGCGGTGCGGCTCGACGACGTCGTGGTGGTCGAGGGCGAGTGGGGCCGGGTCGAGGACATCACGCTGACGTACGTGGTGCTGCACCTCTGGGACGACCGCCGGCTGGTGCTGCCCACCTCGTACTTCCTCAAGACCCCGTTCGAGAACTGGACGCGCACGCAGTCGGCGCTGCTCGGCACCGTGGAGCTCGACCTGGACTGGGCCGTGCCGGTCGAGGCGATGCGGCAGGAGATGCGGTCCATGCTGGAGGGCAGCGACCTCTGGGACGGGCGGGTGTGCGTCCTGCAGGTCACGCAGGCCACCAACGGGTTCGTGCGGGTGCGTGCGCTCGTGAGCGCGTCCGACGCCGGAAAGCTGTGGGACCTGCGCTGCCTCACGAGGGAGCACCTCGTGGACTGGGTCCACCGCCGGCACAACGGCGCACTGCCGCAGGTCAGGACGCGGGCGGTCACCGGCGTCGGCAAGGCGCAACCCGCCTCTGACCAGCACACGGACGCGCGTGTGTTCGGCGAGAGCGCGGACGGCGCACTGCGGGAGCAAGCGTTTGCGGGTCCCCGGCAGTAGGACCGCTCGAAAATCGGGTGCAACCGCCCGCGGCGGGCGTTCCGTCCTCCGAGCATGAGAAGACCGCTCGCCGTCGCGTTTTGCGCGCTGGCTCTCGGCAGCTGTGGTACGAACGGGACCCTCGTGCCGACCTCGTCGTCCTCGGAGGTGCCTGTCGTGTCATCGGCCAAACCGGACAAGAACCGGATCGAGCAGGCGAAGCGCGACGGCCACCTCACAGTGCCGCTGATGATCTCCGTGCAGCCGGGACGCGACGAGGAGGTCGAGCAGGCACTGACGGAGCTGGGCGCGACCGTCGAGTCGCGCGATCCCAGGATCGGCTACCTGCGCGCCGAAATGCCCGTGGACAAGGTGGAAGACGCGTACCTGGTCGCCGGCGTGTCCAAGGTGGACGTGGACGAGCCGCTCGGGAACAGGCTGCCCGAACCGTAGAAAGCCCCAGGACCTCTTGGATCCTGGGGCTTTCCGCGCACTACCGGACTGCTAGCTGACTGCCTGGATGATCACGGCACCGCGACCGACGACGTTCTCGTCCGCCGTGCGCACCTCGAGCTCACCGCGCAGCACGCGGCCGGCACCGGGCTGACCCAGCGGCGTGATGACGCCCTTGGCGTTCCACGACGCACCGGCGGCGCGGTCGGCGTTGGTGTCGCTCACGGTCAGCGCGCCGAGAGCGGCCGAGGTGTAGATGTCGAAGTAGTCGTACGCCGTGGTGCCCGCGGGCACCGCGTAGCCGTCCACCTGGACGCGCCACAGACCCGCTGCCGGGTTGGTGACGGTCGCCGACTCCTCGGAGTCCGCGTCAGCCGACTGACCGGCGACGACGCACGTGCCGCTGGTGCAGTTCAGCAGGAACAGGTCGAGGTCGGCGGCCTGGTCGGCGGTGTTGCCGATCGTGGCGGTGAGGCTCGACGAGCCCGGCGCGACCTGGATGTCGTAGAACTTGGTCTCCAGGTTCGCGATGGTCGGGCGGTCCTGCTTCGCGCTGCCGACCGCACCCGCCGCGAGCCGGCCGGTGAAGACGGCCTGCGTGTTCGTGACGGTGTAGGTGCGCTCGACCGGGGTGCCGAGGGCCGCGGACGGGATGACGTCCGGGTTCGGGCTGACCGACGTGCCGAGCACGGACGCGGTCACCGTGTACGGCGCCACGTCGGCGTCGGAGGTGCGGCGCGCCTCGACCACGATCTCCCACACACCGGCCATCGGGTTGGCCACCGTGCGGCTGGTGGGGGTGCCACCGGCACAACCGGCGCCCGCGTCCGGGTTGTAGCAGTTGGTCGAGCTGGTCACGTCCAGCGGCACACCCTGCGGGGTGAAGCGCAGGAAGCGCACCTGGCCCTTGCCGGCCTCGGCGCCGCCGGCGGCCATGTCGACCTTCAGCGCGCTCGTGCCCGCGGGCACGTTCACGAAAAGGCTGGTCGACTGGTTGCGCGCGATCGTGCCCGTCTTGGTGACCGAGAACTTGTTGGCGGCGTTGAAGTTCTCCGCCGCGAAGACCGCGTTCAGCGTCTGCACGTCGACGCCGGGGGTCTCCGGGTTGTCGAGCTGCAGCACGGCGCTGTGCACGCCCGCCGTCTTGGCCTTGACCTTGACCGGGAACAGCACAGGCGTGTTCAGCGGCAGGCGGACCTTCTTCGCCGCCGTGAACGTGCCGTCGTTGCCCTTCCACGACACGTTGTACGTCTCGTCGTCGTGGCCCGTCGTGCGGGTCAGGGTGTAGGTGCGGGTGTACTCCTGGCCCGCAGTCACGCCCTCGCGGTCGTGGATGCCGACACCGACGCCCGGGGTGGCCAGCAGGCCGCTGAGGACGGTGTTGACCGGGACGGCCGTGGTGACCTTGTCCGGCGTGGAGTGCTTGTCCAGCAGCGACCACGCGGCGTTGGTGTTGAACAGACCGGCACCCTGCTCGTAGGCGCCGAGGGTGCTCACGAAGCTCGCGCTGCGCTGGATCGCGTAGCGCAGCTCGGCGCTGGTCGGGCGCTGGCCGTTGTGCGTGGCCTTGTAGGCGCTCACGAGGAGAGCCGCGGCACCGGTCGCCTGCGGGGCGGCCATCGAGGTGCCGTTGAACTGCGAGTAGCCGGCGGGGAGGGTGTAGGTGCCCGTCACGGGGCCACCCGGCTGCCAGCGCGGCGTGGTGGAGATCGCCGAGCCGGGCGCGACGATGTTCGGCTTGAAGCCGCCGTCCTCGGCCGGGCCGCGCGACGAGAAGCCGTGCAGGTTCTGCTTCTGCGCGGTCTTCGAGCCGTAGTTGGAGAGCCAGGTCTCCTTGGTGATGTACGAGCCGACGCTCACTGCGTTCGTGGCGACCGACGGGTCACCGACGGTGTTGGCGCCCGCACCCGAGTTGCCCGCCGAGATGAACAGCTGGACGTTGTACTCGTCGATGGTGCGGTTGTAGAGCTCGGCGCGCGCGTTGTTGCCGTCGTTGAGCGCCGGGAGGCCACCGATGGAGATGTTCACGACGTCGGCGCCGTTGCGCGCGGCGTAGAGGACACCGTCGATGAGGCCGGAGCTGGTGCAGGACGGCGTGGAGAGGCAGGCCTTGATGGCGATCAGCTTCGCGCCGGGCGCGGCACCGGCCATCTTGCCGTCGAACATCTTGTGCGCGGCGGTGATGCCGGCGACGTGGGTGCCGTGCGCGGCGCCCGAGATGCCCAGGTTGACGTACGGGGTGCCCGCGTTGTCGTAGACCGAGCGGTCGGTCTGCACGACGAACGCGACGCGGTCGACGACGGGGGTCGCGGGGTTGTCGGTGCCGAAGAAGCCGACGTCCTGCTTGACCTTGTAGTCGATCATGCGCTTGTTGTTGGTGAAGTTGCCGTCGCCGTCGGTGTCGACGAAGACTTCCTTCGTCGTGATGTCCTGGATGACACCGAAGGAGTCGACGCGGTCACCGTCGCGGTTGATGTCGCCGCCGGTCTCGCTGTTCGAGAGGTTCAGGTCGCCCGCGGTCTCGCGGAAGAGGCCGAACGAGTACGGGCCGCCGGTGGCCGGCGCGGTCCACTCGCGGCCGCCGTTGGTGAACTTGCCGGTGACGCCGGTCTTGGTCATCGAGACCCAGGTGCCGTCGCCGGAGTTCGTGGCGTTCGCGTTGTACCAGTCGATGATCTTGCGCTCACCGGTGCTGGTGGTCTGCAGGGCCGGGGTGTCGAGGTCGATGCCGGAGTCGATCACGGCGATCGTGGTGCCGCGGCCGTCCCACTTCGGGTGCGCGGTGGCGAACTGCGCCGCCTGCGTGTCCTGCGTCGGCATGTACGGGTTCGTGCGCGGGGTCTTCGCGTCCGGCGCCTTCTGCGGGGCCGGCTGCTCCATGCCCTGCGGACGCGGGTCGTCGAGCGCGATCAGCCCGTCGACGTCCACGGTGCTGACCGAGGCCAGCTTGGCGGCCTTCTCCGCGTTGTCGCGCGGAATGGTCACCTTGACGTAGTCGACGTCCTTCTCGGTCTTCTGGACCGTGGCGCCGAGCGCCTTGAGCTCCGCGACGGCGGCGTCGGTCTTGCCGTCTTCGGCGGCGACCAGCAGGTCGACGGTCGGCTTGCCCTCGCGGGCGGCCTGGTCGACGAGCTCGCGGTCCTTCTTGTCCAGCTGCTTGTCAGCGGCCGGCTGCTCCTGAGGAGCGTTCTGCGCGATGGCAGGGGTGGCGGCGAAGCCGATCCCGGTAGTGCCCAACACCGCGGTCAGCAAGACCGTTCCGGTGCGGCGTCTCCAGTTCTTCACGGCGCATGTGCCCTTCGTGGGGTAAAGAGTGCTCCGAAGCACATCTCTTCACCTGACGAGGGGCAATCGTCTGCCCGGAGCATTCTTCATATCCACATTGGACTGTTCAGCGGCTTGTCCGAGCAGGGTTTTGGTGCTGCGCGTTTCTTTTACGCCGTGGAACGAGCAGATGCCCTCCAGTCAAGGGCTGATGGAGGGGAATGTCAAGCCTCTGTCAACGGTGAACGGTGTTGCCGTGTAACAGGATCCCGTCACCGGACGATGCTCCGACCACCATTTCCGCGCAATAGCGAACGCAATCGTGAACGCACCCTCGCACCGAGGCCGAGGCCCGCCGCGACCGCTTTCGGCGTCGCCCCGCACCTCGGGCAGCCGGCGCGATGTGCTTTCAGGGCCTGCTGGAGTTCCGTCACGTGCCGCCGCGTGCGTTCGGGCACCACGTCCTTTTTGACCGACAACAGGCTCAGCTCGGTGAGCACCTCTGCGCCGCGGTCGTGCCGGACGACCGGGGCGGCGGTGTGGAAGAAGACCAGGTTCCGGCGCCGGGCCGGCTCCACGGCCCGCACGTCGCACCACTCGACCGTCGTCTGCCGGTCCAGGCTGTTCGACGTGATGCCCCGCGGCGTGAGCTTCGTGCCCATGCCGAAGCTGCGCCACGCCACCGTGCCGCCCATCAGGCACCACAGGCCGCCGAAGACGTAGCCGTACCACGGACCGCCCGCCATCGCGATCGGTCCGCTCGCGGCCACGGCGGCGCCGAGACCGAACAGAACCCATCTCCACCTGGTGTGCATCTCCCCGTCCTGTTCACCCGGTTCCGGGCGTCACGTTCCTCCAACGCACGTGACGTCCCGCCCGTTGAGCGTTCCGCGGGACTGGAAGCTGATCAGGCGCTACCTTGCGCCCATGGACCTGAAGCCGGTCGCCGACGAGCTCTACGGACTGCCCCCGAAGGAGTTCACCGCGGCCCGCAACGCCGCGGCCAAGCAGACCGACGACAAGGACCTCGCGAAGGCCATCGCCGACCTGCGCAAGCCGACCGTGAGCGCCTGGGCGGTCAACCGGCTGGTGCGCGACGCCCCCGAGGGGCTGGAGGAGGCACTGGGGCTCTCCACGGCGCAGCTGACCATGCGGGAGCTGGGTCGCAAGCGCAAGGAGCTCGTGGAGGCCCTGGTCTACCGCACCCTGGAGCTCACCGGCCCGCTCGCGGACGACGCCGTCACGCAGGTGCGCAACACGCTGACGGCCGCGATGGCCGACCCGGAGTCCGCCGCGCAGGTGCGGGCGGGGCACCTCACCAAGCCGCTGGAGTACTCCGGGTTCGGGTTCGCCCTCCCCGTCCCCGAACCGCCGTCGGACGACGGCGAGGACGCCCTGGCGCGCAAGCGGCGCGAGCGGCAGGAGAAGAAGCGGGCCGAGGCGCAGCAGGCGCTGGACGAGGCCGAGCAGGCCCTCGGGGAGGCCCAGGCCGACCAGCTGGCGGCACAGCGGGCGTTCGACCGGGCAGCGGAACGGCTGGAGGACGCCAAGCGGATCACCGCGGCCGCCGAGAAGACCCGCAAGGCCGCGGAGCGCAAGCTCAGCGACCTGAGCTAGAGCGGTCGAGCGACCCCCACTCCTCGGAGTGCTGCGCGTTGACCAGTTCCTCGCACTCGAGCAGCGCCTCGTCGGCCACCCACGCCAGGGGTTCGAGGCAGCGGACCAGCGGCTCGTTGTCCGGTCCCCTGCCCACCTCGTCGCCCCGGAGCACCCAGGCGCGCACGTCGGACCCGCGCAGGTCGCGCAGGTGCCGGTAGTCGAACAGGCGGCGCGCCACCCACAGCTCGTGGGAGCGGTCGGCCCACCACGGTTCGATCCGCAGCGGGCTCGCCGAGAGGCCGGGCAGTTCCACGCCGGTCAGCGAGTCGCGCGACGTCGAGGCGGCGTCCACGCCCGGGCCTTTCGACCACCGCACGTAGACGTCGTCTCCCACGTAGCCGACCAGCTCGGCGATGCTCGTGATCGTGGGGAGTTCATCTGTCACGCCTGGTGACCTACCCGGCCGAACCTGAAGGAAACCTGAAGGAATTGAGCCTGGTCACAGTGAAAGCCGACCGGAACACAGCAGACCGGTTGTACGTTCAACAAGTGGTTGGCCGCCGGCGCTCGAGCTGCGCGCCGGGGCGATCCGACACCCCCAGGTCGGAAATGCCCTTCCGCAGGCGCGCGTGCTCGCGCGGCGGCCAACCCGCCGTCGACCGGCACTCCGGAAACCCCCCTCACCGGTAGTGGCGGTCGGCGGCACCCCTCAAGGCCGCGCACCGGTGTCCACGCCGGTCGGGCGGGTCGAACGACGTCGGGCGCTCCCCAGAAAGTGAAATTGACTCAGGTCTCGTGCGTGACCAGCGGTCGATCTAGACTCGCCCGATGGCACATGACGCGGATGTCATCGTCGTCGGCGCGGGCCTCGCAGGTCTCGTCGCGACCGCAGAGCTCGCGGACGCGGGCCGCAAGGTCATCCTCCTCGACCAGGAGCCGGAGGCGTCGCTCGGCGGCCAGGCGTGGTGGTCGTTCGGCGGGTTGTTCATGGTGGACACCCCCGAGCAGCGCAGGCTGCGGGTCAAGGACTCGCACGACCTGGCCTTGCAGGACTGGATGGGCTCGGCGGCGTTCGACCGGGACGAGGACCACTGGCCACGGCTGTGGGCACAGGCCTATGTGGACTTCGCCGCCGGCGAGAAGCGCTCCTGGCTGCACAACATGGGGGTCCGCTGGTTCCCGTTCGTGCAGTGGGCCGAGCGCGGCGGCTACCTGGCCGACGGGCACGGCAACTCGGTGCCGCGCTTCCACGTCACGTGGGGCACCGGGCCCGGCATCGTCGAGCCGTTCGAGCGGCGGGTGCGGGAAGGCGTCGCCAAGGGGCTCGTCACGCTCAAGTTCCGCCACAAGGTCACGAGCCTCAACGTCACCGACGGCGTGTGCGACGGCGTGTCCGGTGACGTGCTGGAGCCGTCGTCGAACGGCAGGGCCGAACCGAGCTCGCGCACGGTCGCCGGTGAGTTCTCGCTCAGCGCGCAGGCCGTGGTCGTCACGTCCGGCGGCATCGGCGGCAACCACGACCTGGTGCGCAGGAACTGGCCCGAGCGGATGGGCACGCCGCCGAAGTTCATGCTCGCGGGCGTGCCCGACTTCGTCGACGGCTCGATGATGGAGATCACCCAGAAGGCCGGCGGCGCGATCATCAACGCCGACCGCATGTGGCACTACCCCGAGGGCATCGCGAACTACGCGCCGGTCTGGTCGCGGCACGGCATCCGCATCCTGCCCGGCCCGTCGCCGCTGTGGCTCGACGCCGACGGCAGGCGCCTGCCGATCCCGCTGTTCCCCGGCTTCGACGCGCTGGGCGCGTTGCAGCACATCACCACCCACGGCCACGAGCACTCGTGGTTCGTGCTGAACAAGAAGATCATCGGCAAGGAGTTCGCGCTGTCGGGCTCCGAGCAGAACCCGGACCTGACGGGCAAGGACACGAGGGCGGTCCTCAAGCGCGCGCTGCCGGGCGCGGTCGCGCCGGTCGAGGCGTTCGCGCGGAGGTCCGAGGAGTTCATCCAGGCACGCACGGTCGCGGACCTCGCCCGCGGCATGAACGCCCTCACCGGCGACGGCAGGATCGACGCCGCCGAGCTCGAGAGGACGATCGTCGAGCGCGACCGCCAGGTCACCGCGGGGCTGAGCAAGGACATGCAGGTCAACGCGATCCGCTCGGCGCGGCAGTTCCTCACCGACAAGCTCATCCGGGTCGTCGAGCCGCACCGGCTGCTCGACCCGAAGGCCGGTCCGCTGATCGCCGTGCGGCTCTCGGTGATCACCCGCAAGACGCTGGGCGGCCTGCACACCGACCTGTCGTCGCGGGTGCTCGACACCTCCGGCCAGGTGCTGCCGGGGCTCTACGCCGCCGGGGAGGCCGCGGGGTTCGGCGGCGGTGGCGTGCACGGCTACCGGGCGCTGGAGGGCACGTTCCTCGGCGGCTGCCTGTTCTCCGGGCGCGTCGCGGGCCGCTCGGCGGCAGAGGCCGTCAAGTAGTTCTCGCGTGGTGGACGCGGGTTGACGGTCCCCTGCGCTGCGGCTGTGCTGGGAGCATGACGCAGATCGGTGTTCTGGTCGGCAACCCGCGGCCCGCCTCGCGCACGCTGCAGGCGGCCCTGGCCCTGCGCGAGGCGCTCGCCGCGACGCTGGGCGTGCCCGTCGAAGGGCCCGTCGTCGAGGCGGCGGAACTGGCTCCCGCCGTGTTCACCGAACCGGACACGATCAAGGCCGCGCTGCAGGCGCTCGGGCAGGCCGACGCCCTCGTGGTCGCCACGCCCACGTACAAGGCCGCGTACACCGGCCTGCTGAAGGCCGTGCTGGACCAGGCGCCACCGGGCTGGCTGAAGGGCAAGCTCGTCGTCCCGCTCCAGATCGCCGCGGCCGACAGGCACGCGCTGGCCGTCGAGGTCCACCTGCGACCCGTGCTCGCCGAGCTGGGTGCCGTCGTGCCGCAGGCGTTGTTCCTCACCGAGGCCGCGCTTCCCGCCGCCCCCGCCGACTTCGACCTCGACGCGCTGAAGGTGCTGCGGTGAAGGAGCAGCTGCGCAACGCCCTGAAGCACCACGCCCAGGCCGTCACGATCGTCACGGCCAGCGGCCCGGAGGGTCCGGTCGGCACCACGGTGTCCTCGTTCACCTCGGTCTCGTTCGAACCGCCGCTGGTCGTCGTGTGGATCGGCGAGGGCGCGTCGGTGTGGCCGGTGCTGCGGACCGCGCCGCTGTTCGCCGTGCACCTGCTGGACGTCACGCAGACCGCGCTCGCGGACCTGTTCGCCACCAAGGGCGTCGACCGGTTCGGCCCCGGCACGCGGTGGCGGGCGGACGAGGACGGCGTGCCGTCGCTGCTGGACGCGCCGGTCCGCCTGCGGTGCAGGACCTCGCGGCGGATCGCGGTCGGCGACCACGTGGCGCTGGTCGGCGAACCGCTGGACATCACGCACTCCGAGATCGCGACGCCCCTGGTGCGGCACCAGGGGCGCTACACCTCAGTCGCCTAGCGTCCGCAGGACCTCGCGCGCCAGCACGTCGTTCTGCCGGAACGCCGGGGCGTTCGTGCCGGGCCGTGCGAACGCCGCGAACGCCTTCCCGGTCGTGTAGGGCCCCACGGCGAACCGGACGGGGTCCTCCTCGCCCCGCTCGTCGACCAGACGTCCCACCGGCGACACCCGCACGAGCCCGGCGGCGTCCTCGGAGACGTCACCGACCGCGCGCAACGACCGCAGCACCGGATCCGCCGTGCGGGACAACGAGTGCGTGGGCAGGCGTGCCTCGATCAACCCGTTGGCGCGCACCACGTCCGGTGTCGTCGCGCTGCCCGCCGCGAAGGCTCCTTCCACCGCCTCGACCCACATGTCGGCGCCGAGGAACCGCACGATCCCCGCGCGCGACAACGCCAGCAGTTCCTCCAGCCGGTCCGGCGGCGGACCGGAGGCGAGGTAGCTGAAGTAGCCGTGCCACCACCCGTCGAACGGCATGAGCCCCGCCAGCTGGCCGTAGACCGACAGCAGCGCCAGGAACGCCCCGAGATCGGCGCTGTAGCGGGGATCCGACCGCCGTGCCACGTCCGCCTCGACGTACGAGCGCAGGTGCTCCTGGAACTCCTCCGCCGTCGCGAACGTCACGCCGGCGAGCGGCCGGTCGAGCTGTTCGAAGTCGATGCGGTCGGCGGGATCGGGCACGGCGAGCGCCTCGAGTTCGCGCATCTCCTCGCTGTACCAGGGCAGAGCGCTGAACGAGGTGGCGAACTCGACGAACGGCATGCCCACCAGGCCGGGGTGGCCGGTGAACAGCTCGTGGTAGTGACCCCAGGCGATCTCCTTGGCCATCAACGGCCACACGTCGTCCCGGAAGTCCAGATCGCGGCCCCTCAAGGCGTCCGCGACGAAGAAGTGCGGCAGCGGCGGACGTGGCCCCTGCAACCGGTAGCCGGTCTTCGAGTGGTACGGCACACCCCGCCGCGACCCCACGTACAGCGTCGGTTCCGCGCCTGAAGGCACGTAGGCGAGCCGGCCTCCCGACCGCACGTACCGGCCGCCGCGCCCCTCGGTCAGCAGCACCATGAGGTCGATGAACGCGAGCCCGAACCCGCGCAGCACGACGTGACCGGTGACGGCCGAGAGGTCCGCGTCGGCGGAGTACAGCGGGGGCACGTAGACCAGGCCGTGCTCCGCGGCGTGCTCGGCGAGCTTGCGGTGCTCCGGCTCGGGTTCGGCGTCGAGGTGGCCGAGGGCGAGCACGAGGACGTCGGCGTCCAGGGACGACCCGTCGTCGAGCCACACCCTCGTGCCGACGACCTTCGAAGCCGTCGCCCGATGCACGGTCACCGAGATGTTCGGAGGCAGAGATTCCCTTACGTGCTCGAAGAACCACGAGAGATAGCCGCTCTGCACCTGCCGTGACGGGAACGAGGTCGGGTCGATGTCGATCCACTCCGCGAGCGACGGTCCCGGACGGACCGGGCCCTCGCCGTCGAAGGAGTCGTCGGTGAAGACCGTGACGTCCTCGGCCATGGAGTTCATGCGCAGCAACGGGGACTGGGCGTGCCGCCAGACCCGGCCCGCTCCGGGCGGGTGCGGGTCGACGACGTGCACCGCGAGCTCGAGGGAGGGCGACTGGGCGGCGATCCGTTCCAGCAGGCCGGCGGCGCGTGGGCCGCCGCCGATGACGACGAGTGAGCGCATGCGCGTCTTTCCGTTGGAGGACAACGAGAAACGAGCCGCGCCCCTCAACGCGAACACCACCACGGTACCCCGCGTGTGCAAGCAAATCCCGCTCTGTGGACGTCGTTGCGGCGAGCGGGGCCGAGGTGTGCACTCGAAGGGCGTCTCCCTCAACGCACCCCAATCCCACTACAGCTCTGGGGAATCGGTCATGCCAGTCGAGTTTCTCGGGATCGCCGCCACGAACGACGGGTCGGAGACGACGCCTCGGTCGTCCGCCGGCGCGTTCGACAAGGACTACACGCTCAGGCTCGCCCGCGCGCACGAGGAGCACGGCTGGGACCGCGTGCTCTTCGCGTACGGCTCGGGAGCGCCGGAACCCTCCGCCGCGGCCGCCTTCCTGGCCGCCAAGCTGGACAGGCTGCAGATCCTGCTGGCGCACCGGCCGAACGTGTCCTACCCGACGTTCGCCGCCAAGACCTTCGCGACGCTCGACCAGATCAGCGACGGCCGGTTGACGGTGCACTTCATCACCGGCGGCACCGACCACGAGCAGCAGCGCGAGGGCGACTACCTCACCAAGGACCAGCGCTACGGCCGCACGCGCGAGTACATCCAGATCGTCAAGAAGGCGTGGCTCAGCCGGGAGGCGTTCGACCACGACGGTGAGCACTACCACTTCGCCGACTTCGTGAGCGACGTCTTCCCCGTGCAGCAGCCACGCCCGAACGTCTCGTTCGGCGGCTCCTCCCCCGCGGCCTACGCGGCGGGCGGGGCGGAGGCGGACATCTTCTGCCTGTGGGGCGAGCCGCTCGCCGAGACCGCGCAGCAGATCGAGTCGGTGAAGCAGGCGGCGAAGGCGGCGGGGCGCACGGACGTGCCGCGGATCCAGGTCGCGTTCCGACCGATCATCGCGCCGACCGAGGAACTGGCCTGGGAGAAGGCACACCGGACCGTGGACAGGATCGAGGCGAGGAAGGCGAACGGGCCGTTGAGCCGCCGGCACCCGCTCACCGCCCCGGAGAACACCGGCTCGCAGCGGCTCCTGGCGGTCGCGGAGCGCGGCGAACGGTTCGACCGCGCCCTGTGGACGCCCACGGCGAAGGCGACGGGCGGCGCGGGCAACTCCAACGCGCTGGTCGGCACCCCGGAGACCGTGGCGCAGGCGTTGCTGGACTACTACGACCTCGGCGTGGACATCCTCTCGGCCCGCGGCTACGACCTGCTCGACGACGCGATCGACTTCGGCCGGTACGTGATCCCGCTGGTGCGCGAGGAAGTCGCGAAGCGCGACCGGGCCAAGGCCGCATGACGACGCTCGAGGTGCGCCGCGTCCGGCAGTCCGACCCGGAAGCGGCGCCGCTGGTCGCGGAACTCACGTACGAGTACACGTCTCGTTACGGGCCATCGGGCGCAGCGGAGATGCAAAGGCCGGCGGATGTGTTCGAACCCCCGAACGGGCAGTTCCTCCTGCTGATGGAAGGCGGGGTGGCCGTGGCGGGCGGCGCGTTCAAGCGCCGTGACGAAGAAACCGCCGAGATGAAACGCATTTGGACCCATTCACAACACCGCCGCCGCGGATTGGCGCGGCGCGTGCTCGTCGAACTCGAGAACGAAGCGAGAACGTTTGGGTACAGCAGGATCTACCTCACCACGGGGCCTCGCCAGCCGGAGGCGAAAGGCCTGTACCTGGCGACCGGGTACACACCGTTGTTCGACGTGGAGACGGATCCCCTGACAATTGGTCCGCTGGCCTTCAGCAAGGTGATCCGTTAGTTCAAACGAGTGAATTCGTGGTGGATCCGCCGAATCCAGACGGGGATTCGGGGTTCGGTTGGACAGGGTATGACCCATCAGTGAGCATGTCCGTCGGATCTTCCGCAGATCACCCGGTCCCCACGAATGGCCACCGAGCTGAATGAACATGGTCGACATCCGCGATGCCGCCGTGCAGTGGGCGGCGGCGATCTCCACCACGCTCGTCGCGGACTTCACGCGCGAGAAGCTGGCGCGACTGCTCGGCGGCTACGTCGAGCAGTTGCTCCGTGGTGGCGTGGACGAGGCCCGGCAGGTCGGCCGGTCGATGGTCGAGCACGACCTCATCTCCTCGGCGACGCTGGAGCGGTCGCTCACGCAGCTCGGTGAGCTGCCCCCGGTCACACCCGCTCAGCTGGCCGCACTCGCCGCCGGGTACGCCGAGGGCCTGCGCGACCTCACGCTCGCCCAGCAGGAACTCAGCCGCACGGCCGCCATCAACGCGATGCGCAAGGCCGAGAGCGCGGTCAGGGCGAGCGAGGCCAGGTTCCGGGCGGTCTTCTCCAGCGCGGCGTTCGGGATCGTCGTGAGCGGCCTCAAGGGCGAGATCATCGACGTCAACGACGCGTTGCTGACGATGCTCGGCTACCAGCACGAGGACGTGCGGCGGATGAGCGGCCGCGACCTCGTGCACCCCGACGACAGGGAAGACCTGCGGCAGCTCACCATGCGGCTGGTCGCGTCCGAGCACGACAACGTGCGCGTCGAGAAGCGGATGGTCCGCAGCGACGGCGAGACCATCCAGACGCACATGGCGATCTCGCTGGTGCGCGAGGAGGACGGCACGCCGTCGTACCTCGTCACGATGGTCGAGAGCATGGACGAGATGCGCGCGCTGCAGTCGCAACTCCTCCGGCAGAGCCTCAACGACGTGCAGACGGGCCTGCCGAACCGGGCGCAGTTCCTCGGCTGGCTCGAGGGCGCGACCGGGTCGATGGGCCCCGAGAGCCTCGCGCTGGTCCAGATCGACGTCGACGGGTTCCGCGGCATGAACGACGCCTTCGGCCACGACGTCGGCAACCAGGTGCTCGTGCACGTCGCCCAGCACCTGCGGGAGGTGTTCACCGAGGACGTCGGCAGGGTCGCGCGCATCGGCGAGGACGAGTTCGGCGTGCTGATCAGGGACCCGCGCGACACGCCCTCGGTGATCGCCCTGGTCGAGGAGTTCACGCGGCGCCTGGAGGAGGCGACCTGGATCGACGGCCACGGCGTCGGCGTGACGACCAGCGTCGGCGTCGTCCCGCGCGCCGCCCGCGGTGGTGACGCGGCGGACCTGCTGCGCGCGGCGGACGTGACGGTCGCCTGGGCCAAGCGCGCCGGCAAGGCGCAATGGGCGCTGTACGACCCGGAGAGGGACGCACGCGACAAGGAGCGGTACGCGCTCGCGGCGTCGATCCCGGGTGCGCTGGAGGAGAACCAGTTCCGCGTCGACTACGTTCCGGTCCACTCGCTCGCCGACGGTTCCGTGCTCGCGCTCGAAGCGAAGATCGTGTGGGACCACCCCGAGCAGGGCGTGCTGGGCCCCGAGGCGTTCCTGGGGCAGGCCACCGGCAACGGCATGGTCGTCCGTCTCGTGCGGTGGGCGGTCGAGGAGGCGTGTGCGCAGGTGAGCGCGTGGCACGGCGAACTGGGACCCCGGACGCCCACGCTGACGATCGACCTGCCCCTGCGGCTGTGCCAGGAGCCCGAGCTCGTCGCCGAGGTCCTCTGCGTTCTGGAGCGCACGGGCCTCCCCGCGTCGCTGCTGCGCTTCGAACTGCACGAGCACGTGCCGACGTCGCTGAACGACGACCAGCTCGAAGAGCTCACGATCCTCACCGAGCGCGGCGTCGGACTCGTGGTCGGCCAGGTGAGCGGGGGCAACGTCGGCGTGGGCCGGCTGCGGGTGCTGCCGTGGAGCGGCGTGAAGTTCAACAGCGCCGTCGCGCACGCCTTCGGCCCGGACGCGATCCGCATGGAGGAGACGGCCGCGGTGGCCCTGCTGCGGTGGGCGGCGGTGCTGCGGCTGCCGCTGTACGCCGACGGCGTGCGGACCGCCGGTGAGGCGGCGCGGCTGGCGGAGCTGGGCGTGACGGGCGCGCAGGGCCCGCACTTCGGCCCGGCCTTGTCGGCCCCCCAGGTCTCCTCGCTGCTTCTCAGCTAGTTCTTATCAGGGTTTTCGCGGGTTTCGGCACAGGTTGCTCACAAGATCGGGGTCCATCGTGGAGCCATGACCGAGCAGAGCTTCCCCGCGATGAGCGGGTCACTGGTGGAACCGCAGCCCGTCACCGCGCCGAAGTTCTGGCGCCGGACGGCCCCCGTGCTCACGGCCGCGGCACTCGTCGCCGGCCTGTTCGGAGGCGTCACCGGAGCGGTGGTCGCCTCGTCGGACGCGCCCGCCGCCTCGTCGTCCGTCGCGGCGCGGACGATCGCGAACACGTCCACACCGGACTGGAGCGCCGTCGCCGCGCAGGTGCTGCCCTCCGTCGTGCAGGTGAACGTCGGCAACGGCCTCGGCTCCGGGGTGGTCCTCTCCGCCGACGGCAGGATCCTCACCAACAACCACGTCGTCGCCTCCGCCGGCGGCCAGGTGACGGTGAAGTTCACCGACGGCCGCGAGGTGCCCGCCACCGTCGTCTCCACCGACCCCACCTCCGACCTCGCGGTGCTGCAGGCGTCCGGCGTCTCGGGCCTCACGCCGGTCAAGTGGGCGGACTCGGGCTCGGTGGAGGTGGGCGACGCGGTGATGGCCATCGGCTCGCCGTCGGGCCTGCAGGGCACCGTGACCACCGGCATCGTCTCGGCACTGGACCGCAAGGTGACCGTGCCCGGCGAGACGCGCCGCTCGCAACCCGTGTCGTACCAGGCGATCCAGACCGACGCGTCGATCAACCCCGGCAACTCCGGCGGCGCGCTGGTGAACGCGGCCGGCGAGCTGGTCGGGATCAACTCGGCGATCTACTCGCCCGCTGCGAGCAGCGGGGAGGCGGGGAGCGTGGGGATCGGGTTCGCGATCCCGTCGAACACCGCCAAGCAGATCGTGGACCGGCTGAGCTAGGAGATCACGTCGAACGTGCGCTTGGCGCCGGGAGCGGCCGCCAAGCGCACAACGTGGCAGGCACGGACCATCAGGACAGCCAGTCCGGCCGCAACGGCATGTGCGACGTCGTCCCGTCCAGCTTCACCCCCAGCACCTGGTGCAGCTGGATGCTGTTGCGGTCGAACCCGAGCCGCGACGCCGCCAGGTAGAGCCGCCACACGCGGGCGCGGGCCTCCCCGACCTCCTCGACGGCCTCGTCCCAGTGCTCCTCGAGGTTGCGGCCCCAGGCGGCGAGCGTGAGGGCGTAGTGCTCGCGGATGTTCTCCTCGTGCCGCACCTCGAACCCGGTGTCGTGCATCAGCGACACCAGGTGTCCCGGGCCGACCAGTTCGCCGTCCGGGAACACGTACCGGTCGATGAACGGGCCGGACAGCGCCCGCTGCTTGTTGTCCGGGCGGGTGATGCAGTGGTTGAGCAGGCGCCCGCCGGGCTTGAGCTTGCGGTACAGCGACGCGAAGTAGCCGGGCAGCTTGGCCTTGCCGATGTGCTCGGTGAGGCCGATGGACGACACCGCGTCGAAGCCCGTCTCGCGGACGTCGCGGTAGTCGAGGTGGCGCACCTCGGCCAGGTCCGACAGGCCCGCCTCGACGATCGCCTTCTGCGCGTACTCCGCCTGGTTGCGCGAGAGCGTCACGCCGATCGCGCGCACGCCGTACTCGCGGGCGGCGTGCACCACCATGCCGCCCCAGCCGCAGCCGACGTCCAGCAGCTCCATGCCGGGCTTCAGGCCGAGCTTGCGGGCCACCAGGTCGTGCTTCTCGAACTGCGCTTCCTCCAAAGTGGACTCGGAAGAGGGGTAGACCGCGCAGGTGTAGGCCATCGACGGGCCGAGGACCCACTCGTAGAACTGGTTCGAGACGTCGTAGTGGTGGGCGATGGCCTGCCGGTCGCGGGCCTTCGAGTGGCGCAGGCCGCGCAGCCGGGTCTCCTGCGGTGGCGGGGAGACCTTGTGCGACAACCGGATGCCGCCCAAGAACTTGAGCAGCTCCACGCGTTGCAGCCACGGGAGCCCGCGCAGGGAGAACTCCGAGAGCCGGGAGAGGCCGGCGTGCACGTCGCCGAGGATCTCCAGGTGTCCCGTCACGTAGGCGCGGGCGAGGCCCAGTTCACCCGGCGCGGAGGCGAGGTAGGACAGGGCTTCGGGAGTCTTGATCTCGATGGACACCGGCGCGGCCGCCGGGCCGGCGGTGCTGCCGTCGTAGGCCTGGAAGCGAACGTCGCTGCCACCTGTGATGCGCTGGAAAACGGAGGCCAACCGCATTCATCGTCCCCTGACACACTTGGCGTACAGATCAGGCAGGCGGTTCGTCTGGTCGTACCGGGCCTTCACCGCCCGGTAGTGCGAACCGTTGTAGTGCCGCCAGAACTCGTCCTCGGTGTAGTACGAGTCCGAGTACAGCGACTTGTGGCCGCCCAGCCGCGCCACCTCGCGCTCGATCAGCCGGTTGCGGTCACCCATCTTCTCCCCCGGACGCACCGGGACCTCCGACCAGAACCCGACGTTCACGTACAACGTGTCCGCGTCCATCGGGTACAGCGGCCAGCCCGTGGTGTCGCGCAGGCGCACCGGGCACAGCCACACCGGCGAGATGCCGATCTCGCGGTCGAAGAAGTCGAGGAACTCGGCCAGGCCGGCGACCGGGATCTCCACGTCCTGGATCACCGGCTCGACGTCCACCCGCGGCCGCAGCCGCCGGTGCTTCGCCACCAGCCTGCGGTACACGTCCGAACGCAGGTAGCGCTTCGGCCACAGGCGGCGCACGACCGGGTTCTGCGCCCCGAACGCCCGCGAGCACCAGAACCAGTCGGTGTCCCAGCGCCACAGGTAGTCGTGGATCGTCAGGTGGTCCGTGCGGCGCTGCTGGATGGACCGGTAGTAGATCTGGTTGCCCGTGTAGTCCGACGTGCAGGGCGCGATGTCGGCGTAGTGGCCCAGCGTCAGGTACATCTCGCCGCGGGAGAAGACCGTGCCGTCGACGAAGTCCGCCGAGCCGTCCGCGCAGACCTCCTCGATGACGGCGGCGCACTCCTCGAAGGAGCCGAACGGCACGTGCCGCAGCCGCACGTACCGGCGCACCGGCTCCAGCTCGATCTCCAGCCGCAGCGCGTAGCCGAGCGTGCCGTAGGAGTTCGGGAAGGCGCGGAAGAGGTCGTCGTCCGGTTTGGAGACGACCACTTCGCCGTCGCCGGTGAGGATCTCCAGCTCCCGCACCGACTCGTGCGGGAGGCCGTTGCGGAAGGACGTGGACTCGATGCCGAGTCCCGCGACCGCACCGCCGATGGTGATGGTCTTGAGCTGCGGCACCACCAACGGCATCAAGCCGTGGCGCAGTGTCGCGGCGACGAGGTTCTCGTAGGTGGTCATGCCCTGCACCTGTGCGGTGCGTCCGGCCGGGTCCACGGACAGGACCTGGTCGAACCTGCCGACGTCGAGCCCGCCGGCCTGGTCGGCCCGGAACCGGAAGAGGTTCGACGTCTTCTTCGCGAGCCGCACCGGCGCACCTTCGCGCATCGCGGCGTACTGCGCGCTCAACGCAGCCACGGCCGAGTTGTGCCCATGGTCACTCACGCCGACGACGTTATTCCTCGTCAGCGCCGTTGGCACGCCCAAAAGCCGGAATGGACCAGCGATCTTCCGGCGCACCCTGCCCAAAGTTACCAGCGAGTAGTAGCGTGCCGGGCATGGCTACGCACGAGGTGACCAACCAGGTCCCGCCGCTGAGCGGCCACGACGTCGCGGACGACCCCGCCCTGCTCAGCTGGGTCGACGACGCCGATCTGCACTCCCTCGGCAGGCTCGCGGGCAGCCACGAGTGGCAGGAACGCGGCCGCCTCGCCAACGCCTACCCGCCCGTGCTGCACACGCACGACCGGTACGGCAACCGGATCGACGAGGTCGAGTTCCACCCCGCCTGGCACGATCTGATGAACGTCGCCGTTTCGCACGGTTTGCACGCCTTCGTCGACGGCGGGCACCTGGAGCGCGCGGCGAGGTTCTACGTGTGGTCCCAGACCGAGGCCGGTCACGGTTGCCCTGTCTCGATGACTTACGCGGCGGTGCCCGCTCTGCGCGCGGCGCCGGACCTGGCCGCGACCTACGAACCCCTTCTCACCGCACGGACCTACGACTTCGGCCTCCGCCCGCCGCTCGCGAAGCGGGGCCTCATCGCCGGCATGTCCATGACGGAGAAGCAGGGCGGCTCGGACGTCCGCTCGAACACCACCGTCGCGAAGCCCGTCCAGGACGGCTACGTGCTCACGGGGCACAAGTGGTTCACCTCGGCGCCGATGTCGGACGTGTTCCTCACCCTCGCGCAGGCTCCCGGTGGCCTGACGTGCTTCCTGGTGCCGCGGGTGCTGCCGGACGGCACGCGCAACCGGTTCTTCCTGCAACGCCTGAAGGACAAGCTGGGCAACAGGTCCAACGCCTCCGCCGAGATCGAGTACGACGAGGCGTTCGCGCACCGGGTCGGCGACGAGGGCCGCGGGGTGCGCACGATCATCGAGATGGTCAACATGACCCGGCTCGACTGCGTCCTGGGCACGGCGGCGGGCATGCGCCTCGGGCTGCGCCAGGCCGCGCACCACGCCGCGCACCGCAAGGCGTTCGGCGGCTACCTGGTCGACCAGCCCGCCATGCGCAACGTGCTGGCGGACCTCGCGATCGAGTCCGAGGCGGCGACCACGACCGCGATGTGGCTCGCCCGGCACAGGCCCCGGCTCGGCCTCGCGGTCACGAAGTACTGGGTTTGCAAGCGCGGCCCGGTGCACGCGGCTGAGTCCCTGGAATGCCTGGGCGGCAACGGCTACATCGAGGACAGCGGGATGCCGCGGTTGTTCCGCGAGTCGCCGCTCATGTCGATCTGGGAGGGCTCGGGCAACGTCGCCGCGCTCGACGTCCTGCGCGCCGTGCGGAAGGAACCCGAGTCCGTGCAGGAGTTCCTCGCCGCCGTCACCGGCGTCGACGCGCGGATCGACAGGGCGGTGGGCGAACTGGGCACCGCGCTGTCCGACGTGGACCAGTCGCAGGCGCGCCGGATCGTCGAGAAGATGGCCCTGGTCCTGCAGGGCGCCCTGCTCGTGCGGCACGGGCACCCGGCCGTGGCGGACGCGTTCCTCGCCTCGCGGCTGGGCGGCGACTGGGGCGTCGCGTTCGGCACGCTCCCCCGCTCGACCGACTTCGCCGCGATCATCGACCGGGCCGTGCCGAAGCTCTAGGCAGGACAGCCGTTGTCCTGCCGCGGCGAGTCCGGCCCGTACAGGTCGCCGGTCAGGAACACGCACGTCGGCTGCTGGTCGAACTCGTAGATGTCCGCGATCTCGAGGATCGTGAAGTTCCTCGTCTCCCCCACCCGCGACACCGCGAAGTCGGTGCGCCCGGTGGCGCCGAAGAACTCCAGCTCGCGCAGCTCACCGCCGATCGCACCCCGGTGCGGCGTGTGCCCGGCCAGCCGGGCCTGGGCGTTGCGGACGGCGTCGAGGAAGAGCCCCGCGGCGTCGTAGGCGACCGCCATGTGCTCGCCGGGCCACGGCTTGGCGGGCTTGTCCTCGCGGGGCAGCGAGGAGCCCTGGACCTCCCCGGTCAGCTTGCTGTAGCCGGCGCAGAAGGCGTCGAGGGGCAGGCCGCCGCGCGTCCTCTCGTCCGGCCTGCCCTCCACGCAGGGCTTGCCGGCGAGCACGACGAGGCCCGCCATGCTCACGTAGGACACGCGCATGCCGGCCAGCGAGTCGCGCTTGCGGCTGGCCTCCTGCGCGATGAACCGGATGATCGCGTCGTCCGCGAGGATGCGCGGCAGGCGGTTCTTGTCGTAGCAGTTCCTGCCGACGGCCTGGAGGAACTCGCCGAAGTGCTCCTCGCGGCCCGCGAAGAACACCAGCTCGCCGGAGTGGTCCTCGACGCACTGCGACGGCACCTCCTGCGGGCCGCCCGCCCACTCGCGCGCCTCGTAGTTCACGCCCGACCTGGCGAGCTCCTGCCCCAGGACGGCGACCAGGTTGTCGAGGTAGACGTCGTCCTGCCGCAGCTTCGGGTGGTGGATCGTCACCTTGGTCGCGCGGACGTGCTGGGCGTAGCGCCGGACGAGGTCGGCCTGCCGCACGTTGCCGGGGATCAGCTGGAAGTACATCGTGGAGAGCTTCGGCAGCGACGCCTCGGTGAGCGTGGTGCCGATGGTCGGCACGCCGAGCGACCCGAGCGAGGTGATGACCTTCCTGGTCTGCTCGACGCTGCGGTCGAGCCCGACCACGCCGATGATGCCCGCGTCCCGCTCCAGCAACGGGGTCAGCATCTCGGTCAGCACGTCGTGCGCGCGGCCCATCTTCGCGCCGCCGTTCGCGACCACGACGCGCAGCAGCGGTCCCGAGCTCGACCTGTCGTTCTGCTGCCGCTGCCGCAGCAGCATGCCCTCGAGCTCCTCCGCCCTGGAGTGGTCGGCGTCGGGGTTGCTGTCCCTGTGGGTGAGGCTCGAGAAGTAGAGCACCGTCACGAGCGGGCGTGTGGAGCCGGCGCGCAGCCGTTCCGCCTCCTCGTTCTGCGCGAAGACCGACCGCTGCGTCCACCGCAGCCGTTCGTTCGCACCGAACACCTGGCCGCTGTTGTCGCTGTAGCCGAGGCACTCGACGTTGCCCTCGACCTCCATCAGCCTCGTCGACACACCGGGCGAGACCGCGGAGCCGACGATCGAGCAGTTGGCGTCGAAGTGGTTCTGCACGGTCACGAACCCCGGCACCAGCAGCACCAGGACCACCGCCGCGATGATGGCCTCCAGCCGCCGCGACTTCGCGAGCCACCGCACCGGCGCGGCGTGGAACGAGGGCGCGCCCTTCCACCTCTTCTTGTCCGGGCTCGGGAACGACAGCCTGATCATGAGGTAGCGGGCGTCGGGCGCGAGCATCTGCCGTTTGCGCGGCAGCTCCTCCCGCCACGTCGCCAGCGCGTCCGCGGTCTCGTCCGGCACGACCGGCGCGGTCCCGAGCCGCTGCGACAGGGCGGGCTGCACCGAGCTGGCCGCGATCACCAGCAACGGGTCGAGCTCGCCCGTCTCGTTGCGGACGTCGTTGATCAGCTCCAGCAGCTCCCAGCCGCCGTTGTCCTCCGTGACGCCGTCGAGCAGCACGGGGATGTAGGCGGTGCGCCGCCACCCGGCCCTGCGCGGCAGGAAGCGGGAGCGCCGCCGGTACGCGATCCGCAGGTCTTCCAGGAACGCGTGCACGAGCAACAGCTTGATCTGCCCGGTGTTCTCCGACTCGCGCCGGCCGAGGGTGAGCCGCTCGGCGAACCCGAGGAACTCGATGGAGTGGTGGGGCAGCGCGAAGTTCTGCCCCTTCATGAACCACCGGGACTCGCGCCGCAGCCCCGGCACGCGCTTGCCGAGCCAGCGGAACCCCGCCTTGCTGCCGACCCACGCGACGAGCCCGAGCCCCAGCCGCGTGACGAGGTTCGGGATGAACGCGTCGACGGCCCGGTTGAGCTCGTCGCCGCCGCCCCCGGTCCTGCCGGTCCACTGCCGCAGCAGCTCGATGACGCTCGCCCGGTCGTCGCGGCCCGGCTTGCGCGGCAGCCGCTTGCTCGTGAGCCAGTCGACGAGCCGGTAGTGGTCGAACCGCGTCAGCCGCTCGCTGCCGACGTGGACCTCCGACAACCGGTGGCTCAGCACGTCGAGCAACGGCAGCAGCGGCTCGGTCTCCCGCGCCTCCGGCGGCCACCTCTTGGCGACCTCCGCGCTGACCGCGGACACGTCGACGTAGGCGTGCGGGATCGGCGGGCGCCCTTCGTCGAGCTTGCGCCCGAGTGCGTGCAGGAAGTCCGTCGGACTGGCTTCGCCCTCCAGGTAGAGCAGCGGGAGCGGCTGGTCGCCGACCACTTCCTCGGTCCTGCTCCGGTAGAAGAACCCGGGCCGGTCGCACAGGCCGCGGATGACCTCGAGGAGAACGTTCGAACCCGGGAACACGGGTTCTGTCCGGCTACCTGTCATCTGCTCCCTCACACTCGTGCGGAGGGAAACGACGGTAGCCGGACCGAACGGGCCGAACCGGTGGTTTGGAGTTATTCGGCTGGAACGGACCAGCGTCAGCGCAGGCCGAGCTCGCGGGCGATCAGCATCTTCTGCACCTCGGACGTGCCCTCGCCGATCTCCAGGATCTTGGCGTCGCGGTAGAAGCGGCCCACCGGGTACTCGTTCATGAAGCCGTAGCCGCCGAAGATCTGCGTGGCGTCGCGGGCGTTGTCCATCGCCGCCTCGGACGACACGAGCTTCGCGATGGCCGCCTGCTTCTTGAACGGCTCGCCGCGCAGCATCCTCGACGCCGCCTCGTAGTACGCGAGGCGCGCGGTGTGGACGCGGGCCTCCATCTCGGCGATCTTGAACTGGATCGCCTGGTAGGTGCCGATCTTCGCGCCGAAGGTCTCGCGCTCGTGGGCGTAGCGGACCGACTCGTCCACGCAGCCCTGGGCGAGGCCGACGGACAGCGCGGCGATGGCGACGCGCCCCTCGTCCAGCGTGCGCAGGAACTGGGCGAAGCCGCGGCCGCGCTCGCCGAGGAGGTTCGCGGCGGGCACGCGGCAGTCGGAGAAGGACAGCTCACGGGTGTCGGAGGCGTTCCAGCCGACCTTGGAGTACTTCTTCGACACCGTGAAGCCCGGGGTGCCGGACGGGACGATGATCGAGGAGATCTCCTTGCGGCCGTCCGGGAGCGTGCCCGTGACGGCGGCGACGGTGACGAGGCCGGTGATGTCGGTGCCGGAGTTCGTGATGAACGCCTTGGTGCCGTTGATGACCCACTCGTCGCCTTCGAGGCGGGCGGTGGTGGCGAGGGCGCCCGCGTCCGAACCGGAACCGGGCTCGGTGAGGCCGAACGCGCCGAGCATCTCACCCGAGGTCAGGGAAGGCAGCCACCGCGCCTTCTGCTCGTCCGTGCCGAAGCGGTAGATCGGCATCGCGCCGAGCGACGTGGCCGCCTCGACCGTGATCGCGACCGACGAGTCGACGCGCGCGAGCTCCTCCAGCGTGACGCACAGGGCGAAGTAGTCGCCGCCCATGCCGCCGTGCTCCTCCGGGAACGGCAGGCCGAGCAGGCCCATCTGCCCCATCTTCGCGACGATCGGGTACGGGAACTCGCAGCGCTCGTAGTAGTCGCCGATGACCGGCGCCACCTCCTCGCGGGCGAACTCCTCGACGGTCTTGCGCAGGTCCTCGTACTCGCTCGGGAGCCTGAAGTCCAACACCACTGTCACTCCTCGTGAGAGACGACGAGGGCCAGCACCTGGTCGAGTGCGACCTGCTGGCCTGCTTGCACGTTCACTTCGGCGAGCACGCCGTCGACCGGTGCGGTCACGGTGTGCTCCATCTTCATGGCCTCGACCACGAACAACGCTTGACCGGCGGTCACTTCGCCGCCCTGCTCCGCGCGCACGACCAGCACGGTGCCGGGCATCGGGGACTTCACCGGGCCGCCCGAGGCGGCGGCACCACCACCGGCGGCGCCGACGAGGAACTCGGCCTCGACCAACGCCCAGGAGGCTCCGTCGCGGCCGAGCCACAGCACGTCGCCGTCGCGGGCCATCGAGTAGCGGCGCGAGCCGACGAGCAGGTCGGCGCCTTCCCTGCGAGCGCGCGCCCTGACCGGTTCTCCGGCACCCACGACGACCTCGTCGCCGCGCACGCGCACGTCGACGTCGTTGATCCGCCAGGTCGTCCAGGCGTGCTCGCCGACGCGCCAGCCGGTCAGCTGGTCCCACGGGTCGTCGCCGTGCGGCTGCAGCGAGCGCTCCAGGCCGGCCGCGACGTAGACCTCGTCCGGGACCTCGGCCGTCGTCAGCGCGTCCAGCTTCCGCTCGACCAGGCCGGTGTCCAGGGCGCCGCCGCGGACGTCCTCGTCGCGCAGGAGTGCGCGCAGGAACGGGATGTTCGTCGTGACGCCGAGCAGCACCATCTCGCCGAGCGCGTGGTCGAGGCGCCGCAGCGCCTCCTCGCGGGTGCGGCCGTGCGCGATCACCTTGGCGAGCATCGGGTCGTAGTCCGAACCGACGACGAGCCCCTCGTACAGTCCGGAGTCCACGCGGACGTCGGTGGGTTCGCTCAGCGCCAGCACGCGGCCGCCGGTCGGCAGGAAGCCGCGCGCCGGGTCCTCGGCGTAGACGCGCGCCTCGACCGAGTGGCCTCGCAGCCCGACGGTCAGGTCGAGGGCCTCTCCCGACGCCACGCGGAGCTGCCACTCGACGAGGTCGACGCCCGTGACCATCTCGGTCACCGGGTGCTCGACCTGCAGCCGGGTGTTCATCTCCATGAAGAAGTAGTCGCCGGACGCACCGTCCACGATGAACTCGACGGTGCCCGCGCCGACGTACCCGACGGACTTGGCCGCGTCGACCGCCGCGGAGCCCATCGCCTCGCGCATCTCCGGCGTGAGGAACGGTGAGGGCGCCTCTTCGATGATCTTCTGGTGCCGGCGCTGGAGGCTGCACTCGCGCTCGCCGAGGTGGACCACGTTGCCGTGCGCGTCACCGAGGACCTGGATCTCGATGTGGCGCGGGTTCGTGACGAACCGCTCGATCAGCAGCGTGTCGTCGCCGAACGACCCGCGCGCCTCCCGCCGGGCCGACTCGATCGCCTCGCGCAGCGCGGACTCCTCGTGCACCAGCCGCATGCCCTTGCCGCCCCCGCCCGCGGAGGGCTTGAGCAGCACGGGGAAGCCGATCTCGGCGGCGGCCTCGACGATCTCGTCGTCGGACATGTTCTCGCGGGTGCGGCCCGGCACCACGGGAACGCCCGCCGCCGACACCGTCAGCTTCGCGCGGATCTTGTCGCCCATCGCCTCGATCGCCGACGCGGGCGGGCCGACGAACACGATCCCCGCCTCATCGCAGGCCGCCGCGAACGCCGTGTTCTCGGCGAGGAAGCCATAACCGGGGTGGATTGCTTGCGCACCGGTGGAAACGGCGGCTTGAACGATCTTCTCGATGGACAGGTAACTCTCACGGGCGGCCGCAGGGCCGATCCGCACGGCCTCGTCGGCCAGCCTGACGTGCAACGCCTCGGCGTCCGCGTCGGAGTAGACGGCGACGGAACGGATCCCGAGCGACCGCAGCGCGCGGATCACCCTGACCGCGATCTCCCCGCGGTTCGCCACCAGAACGCTGTCGAACATGATCACATCCGGAAGACGCCGTAGGAAACATCGTCGATGGGGGCGTTGGCCGCGCTGGACAACGCGAGGCCGAGCACCGTGCGGGTGTCCCGCGGGTCGATCACGCCGTCGTCCCACAGCCGCGCGGTCGAGTAGTACGGGTTGCCCTGGTCCTCGTACTGCTGGCGGATCGGCGCCTTGAACGCCTCCTCGTCCTCCGCTGACCACTCGTCACCGAGCTGGTCGCGGCGCACGGTCGCGAGCACGGACGCCGCCTGCTCGCCGCCCATCACGGAGATGCGGGCGTTGGGCCACATCCACAAGAACCGCGGCGAGTACGCCCGGCCGCACATCGAGTAGTTGCCGGCGCCGAAGCTGCCGCCGATGATCACGGTGAACTTCGGGACGCGCGCACACGCCACCGCCGTCACCATCTTGGCGCCGTGCTTGGCGATACCGCCTGCCTCGTACTCGCGGCCGACCATGAACCCGGTGATGTTCTGCAGGAACACCAGCGGGATGGACCGCTTGTCGCACAGCTGGATGAAGTGCGCGCCCTTGACCGCGGACTCGCCGAACAGGATGCCGTTGTTCGCGACGATGCCGACCGGGTGGCCGTGGATGCGGGCGAAGCCGGTGACGAGCGTCTGCCCGTACTCCTTCTTGAACTCCTGGAACTTCGAGCCGTCGACGATCCGCGCGATCACCTCGCGCACGTCGTAGGGCGTCCGGGAGTCCGTCGGCACGACGCCGTAGAGGTCGTCCGTCACCACCGGCGCCTCGACGGGCGCGACGTCCCACGGCCGCTGCGCGCGGGGGCCGAGCGTCGAGATGATCGAACGGACCATCCGCAGCGCGTGCGCGTCGTTCTCCGCCAGGTGGTCGGTGACGCCGGACGTGCGCGAGTGCAGGTCGCCGCCGCCGAGGTCCTCGGCGCTGACCACTTCCCCGGTCGCGGCCTTCACCAGCGGCGGGCCGCCGAGGAAGATCGTGCCCTGGTTGCGGACGATGATCGCCTCGTCGCTCATCGCCGGCACGTACGCGCCACCGGCGGTGCACGAGCCCAGCACCGCGGCGATCTGCGGGATGCCCTTCGCGGACATCGTGGCCTGGTTGTAGAAGATCCGGCCGAAGTGCTCGCGGTCGGGGAACACGTCGTCCTGCTTCGGCAGGAACGCGCCGCCGGAGTCGACGAGGTAGATGCACGGGAGGTTGTTCTGCAGCGCCACTTCCTGCGCGCGCAGGTGCTTCTTGACCGTGATCGGGTAGTACGTGCCGCCCTTGACCGTGGCGTCGTTCGCGACGATCACGCACTCGCGCCCGGAGACCCGCCCGACGCCGGTGATGATGCCCGCGGCCGGCGCCTCGTCGCCGTACATGCCGTTCGCGGCCAGCGGCGACAGCTCGAGGAACGGCGAACCGGGGTCGACCAGCGTGTCCACGCGTTCGCGGGGCAACAGCTTGCCGCGGTCGACGTGGCGCTGACGTGCCTTCTCGGGACCGCCTGGAGCGGCGGTGGCGAGCTTGCTCCGCAGCTCGTCGACGAGCGCGGTGTGCTCCTTGGCGTAGCGGTCCGACGGCTCGGCGGCGCTGCGCAGGACAGGTGCGTCCATGCTCCCCAGACCTCAGGTTAGCGGGCGTTAACAAGGCCATGTTAACGCCCGCTCACCTGACGGTCCACCGAAGAGGCCGGAGAGTGACCTGATCGCAGGTCAGCCATCTGATCAGGCACTCCCACGTTCCGGAATTCCCTAGCCGACGACACCCCGCAGCGCGGGCAGGTAGCCGCTGGCGTGCCCGGCGCGGTTCGGGTGGTACGACTCCTCGACCGGCCAGCTCAGGCTGTTGAGCCACCAGCTCGACGAGCAGATCTCGTGCCCGGTGAACGCCCCGCGCACGTCGACGTAGGTGAACCCGGCCGCACCCGCCCGCGCGCTGATGGTGCTGTGCAGGGCGTCGGAACCGGAGTTGATCGCGGCGCGCTTGGTGTCGCTCAGGCCGACGTTGCAGGAGCCCGGCACCTTGTACATGCGCGGGTAGCCGAGCACGACCACGCGCGCAGACGGGGCCTTCGACCTGATGGTGCCGTAGACGTTGTTCAGCAGCCCGGGAAGCGTGTTCGCGGCGTAGTTCTTGGCCGTGTTGACCCGGTTGACGCAGTCCTGGTCCGAGCCGAACGTGCAGGTGGTGATCACGTCGGTGAAGCCCGCGTCGTTGCCGCCGACCTGGACGGTCACCAGGTTCGTGGCGCTCGTGAGGTTGTTGGTCTGGGTGAGGACGTCGCCTGTTCGCGCACCGGAGCAGGCCACGGACTTGAAGCTGGCCGGGGCTGTCGCCGCGGCGTACAGGGCCGGGTAGGCGTACGGGCCGCGCTTGCAGCTGCCGCTGGTGCCGTCGTAGCTGCCGGTGCCGAGGCCCGAGGCGTAGGAGTCGCCGAGGGCCACGTAGTTGACGGGGGCCGCGCTCGCCGGGCCGGCGAGGGCGATGACCGCCGCGGCGGCGGTGACCACCGAGGCGAGGAAGTGGGCAGGACGCATCGAAGACTCCCGAAGGGGCCGCAGGGGTTGATGCAGTGCGGGTTCATCGTTACCCACGGGTAAGACCTGTGTGAAGTATTGGTCAACAGTCAACATTTGGGGCTTGTACCTGCGGAAATTCCACCCATCGGACGACGGGGGTGTGCGGCCGGATTGCCTTCGACGCCGTTGGTGGCGCCGGGTGCGGGACGGCTTGCGTTGATGCGTTGCGGCACCAGCGGAGTGGTTGCGCCGGCGCGGTTGGACCGCCTTGCGGGGGTGGTTCCTCAGGTCGGGACGAAGCGCCGGGGTGGCGACCGCCACCCGGCGGCGCCGGGTCCAACCGGCTCGCTTCGCATCACCACGTCAGGCTGCGTGTGTGGCTGATCGCCTTGCATTGGTGGCTGCGGTTGACACCTCGTGTGCGCCTCGCCAGGCGGCCCGGTTGTGGGCCAAGGCGTCAGGTAAACGCCTGCTAACCTGCGCGGGTGGCTGAGAAACCCTCGCGTCGGGACCAGATCCTCAACGCCGCGGCTGAGCTCTTCGCGCGGCACGGCTTCCACGGCGTGGGCATCGACGACATCGGTGCCGCTGTGGGGATCTCCGGGCCCGCGCTGTACCGGCACTTCCGCAGCAAGGACGCGATGCTCGGGGAGATGCTGACGTCCATCTCGGAGCGGTTGCTCGACGGCGGGCAGGCCCGGGTGGACGCCGCGACGAGTGCCGATGAGGCGTTGCGGGAGCTCATCGGGTGGCACGTCGACTTCGCGTTGGACGATCCCGCGCTCATCACGGTGCAGATGCGCAACCTCGCGAACCTCACGGATCCGGACCGGCGGCGGGTGCGCGCGTTGCAACGCCGCTACGTCGAGGTGTGGGTGGAGACGATCCGGCACACGGTGCCGGACTTCGACGAGCCGACGGCTCGTGCTGCCGCGCACGCCGTGTTCGGGTTGATCAACTCGACGCCCCACAGCGCTCATCTCGACCGTGACCAGATGGCGGCGCTGTTGTCGCGCATGGCGCTGGCCTCGCTCACGCCGGCCGTCGTGAGGTCCTGAAGCAGGCCTCGCCGGTGGGCCGCGGTGTCGTCGGCCCGCCTCCGCCGAGCTTCGGGTGGCACGCCGCTGACCTGGCGAACTGGCGGTCGGCCGAGACCCTTCCGTAACCTGCGCGGTGATGGGTGCGCGCAAACTCCTCCTCCGGCTCCCGGCCTGGTTCCGGTTCACGGTGATCACGCTCGCGGTGTTCGTCTGCGGGGTGATCGCCTCCCGTCCCGCCACCGGTGACGGCGGGACACCGCCGACCGCCGACGTGATCGCCGCGGCCAACGCCGTCGACGCGTTCGTGTCGCCGTCCGCGACGCACGACCCCCACGTGAATCTGCCGTCGGACTTCGCCCGCGAGATGGGGCGCGATCCGAAGACGGTGACGGCTCCGGACGGGACGCTGCGGGTCGTCGACGCCGGCGGTGGCTGTTCCGGACCCGCCGGGGACACGGAGTGGGACTTCGGCACCGCGTGCCGCGCGCACGACCTGGGCTACGACCTGCTGCGCTACGCCGACCACAAGGGCGACCCGCTGGGGCCGGACGCGCGCAAGGCGCTGGACGACCGGCTCGCGGCCGACCTGCACACCCAGTGCCGGCTGAACCCGCGCGGCGCCGAGCAGAGCTGCCACGCGGTGGCCGAGACCTACGCACTCGGCTTGAAGTTCAACTCCTGGCGGCAGCGGTGGGGCGCGCCGGGCCACGAGCCCGTGGTGGCCTGGGCGTTCGGCAGCGCCGTCGTCGTGTTCCTCCTGCTGGCACGCCTGCACGGGCGCCGCCGCGACGACGGGCCGCGCGGCGACGCGAACTCGCTGCCGCCGGTCCTCGCCCACGCCGAGCAGGACCGCTACGCGACGTTCCTGCGGCTGTTCAGCCTCGCGCTGCTGGTGCTGGGCGAGACGGTGGCGACGCTCGCGCACCTGCGAGGCGTCGGCACGCCCTGGTTGTGGACGTTGCAGGCGGTGCCGCTGTTCTTCTTCGCCGGCGGGCACGCGAACCTGCGCAGCTGGCAGGCGCACCAGGGCGGCTTCGGGTGCTGGGTGTCCAGCCGGACGTCGTGGCTGCTGCGGCCGGTGCTGGCGTTCGTGCTGCTGTGGGTGGTGCTGTTCGCGGGACTGAACCTGCTGGACGTGGAGGTCGACGAGTACAGCCGGTTGATCACGCACCCGCTGTGGTTCCTGGGGGTCTACCTGCTCGCGGTGGCCGCCACGCCCGCCGCCGCGTGGCTGCACCGGCACCTCCGCCGCGCCACGCCGTTCGTGCTGGTGCTCGTGACGCTGTTCGTCGAGGTCGCCCGCACGTCGACGGACTGGAGGACCGGCGGGTACGTGAACCTGATCGTCGGCGCGCTGCTGATGCAGCAGGTCGGCTTCTTCTACGCCGACGGCACGCTGCAGCAGCTGTCCCGGCGGGTGCCGGCGGCGCTGGGCGCGGTCACGCTGCCCGCTCTGGTGTTCTTCAGCGGCTACCCGCGCTCGATGATGGTGCTCGGCGTGGCCCAGGTCTGCCTGGCGCTGCTCGCGCGCGGCCGGGCCAGCACGTGGCTCGACGGCCCGTTCTGGCACGTCGTCGACTTCGCCCGCCGCTCACCGATGACGTTGTACCTGGCGTACCTGGCCGTGCTGGGCGCCCTGGTCGGCCTGCTCGGGCTGACGCAGGCACCGATCTGGCTGGTGCTGGGGCTGGTGCCGCTCGTGCTCGTGTTCCACCGCTTCGAACGGCGCCTGGTCCGGTTCCCGCGCCTGGTGCACGAGTCGCACCGCACGCGCCTCGCGACGGGCATGGGCGTGTCGTTCGGCACGCTCGGCGTGCTCGGGTTCGTGGTGAGCGGGTTCCTCGGCGACGGGGTGCTCGTGCTGCTGCCGGTCGACCCGTTGCAGAACCTCATCCACCTCCTGCTCGGCTGGTACCTGATCCACACCGCCCGCCACGGCAGCTGCGACACCCGCCTGCCGTGGCTGCTCACGGCACTGGCCTGCGTACCGCCGATGCTGGCGCTGGACCCGACTCCCCCGGTGGTGGTGCTGCACGCCGTGGCGATCGGCCTCGCAGTGCTCGGAGCCATCCCCAGGTCACGGCCGCGCACACCGGCAGCCACAGCAGCCGCTGCCACACCCAGTCCGGATGATCTGGTGGCTGCTGGAGCCCCGGCAACGGCCCCCACGCGCTGAGCGCCAGCGTCACGGTGACCAGCGCGCTCTGATGCGCCAGGAAGATCCCCAGCGCCCGCCGGTTCAGCCACGCCACGGGGGCCGCCGTGCCGAGCCTGGTCAGCAGCGGCGCGATCGTGAGCACCAGGCCGATCTGCGCGAACGCCAGCGCGAGCGTCGCGTAGTTCGGCGGGTTCAGGTTCGAGACCACCTCGCCGGGGATGCCGACCGCCGACGCCGGGTAGCCGCCGAACGTCGTCAGCAGCGCGTACCCGAGCACGCCCAGGACCAGCAGCGGCGGACCGGGGATCCTCCTGCGCGCCAGCGAGTGCCCGAGCTGCCAGGCCGCCCACCACACCGCGTACGGGACCACCAGCACGAGCACCACCGGCACGAGCACACCCCACGAGTGCTCGTCCAGCAGGCGCACCAACGGTTTCATCGCCAGCAGCACCAGGTGGACGCCCAGGAACCACAGCGGCGTCGTGACCAGGAACCCGATGTTCCACGCCGTTCCCTGGTCGGCCCCGCGCAGCACCAGTCCGAACAGGACGGCCGCCCAGCAGGCCAGCATCAGCGACGTGGGCACGGCGAGCTGTTTCACCCTGACGAAGAACGGCGTCTTCGAGTGCGCGGCCGCGAACCCGCCCACGAAGAAGAACAGGCCCAGCGTCTGCAGCACCCACGACACCGGCGTGAACGCGGAGAAGTGCCGGAGAGGGCTGTCGATGTGCATGCCGGTGGGCGTGTCCACCAGCGCGGTCACGAGCCAGTGGCCGAGCACGACGGTGACGACGGCGATAGCGCGCACGGCGTCGATGAACGGATTTCTCACAGCTGCTCCCCCGAGGCGATTCGCACGAGCGCGGCCAGGGTCTCGCTGCCCGGCTCGTAGTAGGTGTCGTGCTTGCCGCCCCCGAACCGCAGGACCGAGGCGCCGAAGCCGTCCGAGGCGGGATCGGTGCCGTGCCCGAGGTCGAACAACCGGACGTTCGGCACGAACCGCATCCAGTCGCCGTCCAGCCGCACCGCCCAGACCTTGGCGCGCGTGCCCAGTTCGCTCACGGAACCGGCGCGCACGCCGGGGCTGCCGGTGAACACGATGTCCGCCACGTCCAGGTCGGGCGCCGCGAGTCCGACGACCACCGAGCCGTAGCTGTGCCCGAAGACGTGGATGCGCGCGTCGGTCCGCAACGCGCGCACGAAGTCGACCAGGTCGGCGGCGCCCTGCCGGGCCAGCGAGCCGGTCATCGCGTCGACGCCGAGCCCCTGCGGAGTCCGGTAGCCGAGCCACGCGATCACCGCGAGGTCGTCGCGGCGGGCCTGCTCGTGCAGGTTGACCGCCATCCTCCCGATCGTGCGGTCGAACCGGTCGACGTCCACGTCGGACCCCGGCACGACGACCACGACGTCGCGGGCGGTGCCCAGGTCGCCGACGACCGCCACCCGGCGGGCGACGTCGGACCGCCACTGCGCGATCGACGGGGCGACCGACGGCAGGGCGATCAGCAGGAGGAACAGAACGGCACGGCGCATGCCCCAGAAGCTAGGAAGTCGACAGGCCCCGGATCGTCACCCCGCGGTGCCATTACCCCGGTACCACGAGCCCGCTCTCGTACGCCGCGATGACGGCCTGGGCGCGGTCGCGGAGCCCCAGTTTCATCAGCACGCGGCTCACGTGCGTCTTGACCGTCTGCTCGGCCAGCACGAGGTGCGCGGCGATCTCGGAGTTCGACAGGCCCTGCGCGACCAGCAGGAGGATCTCGGTCTCCCGTTCGGTCAGGACGGACAGCTGCGCGGGCCGGACGCGCTCACCGCGGCGCGACTTCACGAAGTCCTCGATCAGGCGCTTGGTGATCGACGGGGCCAGCAGCGCCTCCCCCGCGGCCACCACGCGGACGGCGCCCAGCAGCTCGCGGGCAGGTGCGTGCTTGAGCAGGAACCCGCTCGCGCCGGCCTGCAACGCGTCGTAGACGTAGTCGTCGAGGTCGAACGTGGTCAGCACGAGGACCTTGACGTCGTCCGACCCGTCCAGCAGCAGCCGGGTGGCGGTGAGCCCGTCCATCTCCGGCATGCGGATGTCCATCAGCACGACGTCGGGTTTGACCGTACGCGCCAACGCGACGCCCTGCACCCCGTCGCCCGCCGCACCGACCACTTCGATGTCGTCCTGCGCGTCCAGCAGCGCGGAGAACCCTTCGCGCACCATCTCCTGGTCGTCCACCACGACCACCCTGATCACTTGTCCCCCAACGGAATTCTCGCCCTGACCAGGAACCCGCCGTCCTCGGTCGACTTCACGGTCAGCGTGCCACCGTGCACGGCCACGCGTTCCCGCATCCCCACCAGACCCTGCCCGCTGCCGCCACCCCGGGACGGTCCGCCCGCGGTGTTGCGCACCAGCACGTCCAGCCGGTCGCCGTCGCGGCGCACGTGGACGGACGCGCGGGAGCCGGGCGCGTGCCTGGTCGCGTTCGTGAGCGCCTCCTGCACGATCCGGTACGCGGTGAGGCCGACCGCCTCCGGAACGTCGTCCACGTCGACCTCGGCGGAGTCACCGGGCCTCGCCAGCTCGGGGATGCGGCTGATGCCCGGCTGCGGTTCGCGTTGCGCGACCTCCCCGTTGCCGCGCAGCACGCCCAACAGCCGTTGCATGTCGGTGATCGCCTCACGCGCGGCCTCGCCGAGTTCGGCGAACTCCTTCTCCGCGTCCTCGCCCAGGCCGCTGAGGCGGTAAGGCGCGGTCTCGCACCTGACCACCACCATCGACATGTGGTGCGCCACCACGTCGTGCATCTCGCGCGCGATGCGGGCGCGTTCCTCGAGCGCGGCCTTGGCGTCCCGCTCCTCCTCGAGCTCGCGTTCCGCCCTGCCCCGCGCGCCGAAGAGGTACACCACGGTGCAAATGATCGGCACGAAGAACGCCATGTCCGCGGCCTGCGGCTCGGAGGCCACGACCACGCCCATGCTGACCAGCGTGGCGCTGATCACGATCGGCCGCGAGTAGAAGGCAGCGACTGCCACGAGGAGCGGGATCGCCGTCCAGTACTGGAAGGGGGCGGCTCCCTCACCGCTGCACAGCAGGCTCACCACGTAGAACATCAGCGCGGCCACTCGCCAGGCGAGCAGGGGCGACCAGATCAGCAGCACGTACGGCACCAGCGTCGCCAGGAAGACGACCACCCACCAGCCGTCGGAGTCCTCCTGGCGCACGTAGCCGGCGCTCGCGACGACCGCCCACGCGAAGGCGTAGACGATCAACGCCGCGTGCACCGGGATGCGCAGCCGGCCGAGCGCCCTGGCCAGCACTCGGGTGCGGTCGGGACCCAGAACGGTTCGGTACAGCGCGCGGAACACCAGCCGATGCTAGGTGGAGCCGCGAATTTGCACATTGACCTGCGGAGTGACATACCCCGGTATGACTCTGATCAAGATGGGGCATTGCGAACGCGTGACACCGCGCGGTAGGCAGTACCTGTGAAACCACCACAGGATCCAGATCGCTGGTCACGGCTCACCGCCGTGGCCGGTGAGGCGCTGGCTGCCGCCAGGGCCGGGGAAGACGCTGTGGCGGTGGACCTCGTGACCGGGTACCTCAGCGGGTCGCCCGAGGGCAACGAGGAGATCCGTGAGCTGGTGCTCCTGCTGTTCGCCGAGTGCAGCAGCATGGTGAGCGAGCTCGGCTCCGGCGGCGCGACCCCGGTGAAGATGCAGGTGTTCGACGAGGAGGGCAACGAGGTCCAGATCGACGACGCGGACCCGCCCGTGCGCACCGCGATCCGCGCGTTGCTGGCCGAGGTGCACGGCGACCAGGACGCGGCGTCGGAGCAGATCGAGATCGCCCTCGCCAACGGCCAGCCGCAGGAGCTCGCGACCGTGGTGCTGCAAGCCCTGCGGTGGACGTTGAAGCTGGCGATCGAGTGCGAGACGCGCGACCTGCCCGTCGCCTCGTGGATCACCTCGTCACTGGACGACCAACCCTGACGTGCAGCAGCGCGTCCACACCGTCCATCAGGTGCTGGTCGAGCGGGAAGTAGCCCATCTCCGGCCTCGCGTCGGTGCGGGTCGTGCCGCGCGGCTTGTCGGCGGTGACGCCCCAGGTGGTGAACCGGCCCTGCAACTGCCCTTCCAGGGTCGCCCCGTCCGGTTCGCCCAGCCCGAAGGTGTCGTTGCGGCCGAGGGTGCCACCGATGACCGTGTACCGGTCACCGAGGATCGGCGCGACGAGCGCGCCCGCGGAGAGCCACTCGACCCGTTCGCCCGCCATCTCCATCGAACTGCCGGTGCGCTGCAGGTGGGCGTTGTGCGCGAACACGAACGTCGGACCCTTCGCCGCCTCGGCGCGCCGGATCTCCAGCAGGTTCCGCGCCATCACGCCGTCGCGCATCTGGCACAGGCGGTTGAGGCGCACGCCCAGCGGGTTCGGTTCCGCGCACTCCCGGTGGTACTGCAGGAGGCTCAGACCGGCCGTCAGGTACGTCTCAGCGCGCGCCCACGCCTCGTCGGTGCTCTTCCGCTCGTGCAGCCGCATGAGCATCCCTGTGCCGATCTCACGCAGCCTGACGGCCTCCGCCGACCGCCCCGGTGACCGGGCGGGGTCCAGGACGGCCTCGTCGCGGCTCCACTCCTCGTCGTCGATCGTGAGGTCGACGTCCTCGCCGAGGTGGTCGCGCGCGTGTTCGAGGTACGGGCGCGGGCTGGGCGCGCTGGCCGTCTCGCCCTGGAAGTCGAAGCCGTGGAACGACAGCTGCTCCTGCGGCGCTTTGTCCGAGTTGTACTCGCGCATCCACTGCACGAGCTCGCGGTTGGCGGGCCAGTTCTCGCCGAACGAGTGGGAGAAGCCCTCCTTCATGATCGTGTCGAGGTCGCCCGGTCCGCCGTGGACGAAGTCGTCGACGGCCAGCCCCCGGATCCGGCAGCTCTCCAGCGCGATCGAGCGGAAGCCCAGGCCCGCCAGCTGCTCGAACAGCTCATTGCGGATCCACGTGTGGGCGTGCTCGAGGTGGGTCGGCTCGCCGAATCCCAGCAGCTCGGTGAAGGGGGTGATGAACTCGCGAATGTCCTGGCTCATGTGGTTCAACCGTAACATTGAAAGCTCCGTTGAAGCTTTTATCCAGTTAGGGCTGGAGTGGGCCGCTAAAGTCTCAACGTGCGCCCAGCTGACCTCGCCCGCGAGCACGGCATCTCGACCCAGGCGGTGCGCAACTACGAGCGGTCCGGGTTCCTCCCGCCCGCCGAGCGCACGCCGTCGGGCTACCGCGTCTACACCGAGGTCCACGCCGCCGCGTTGCGCGCGTTCCTCGCGTTGGTCCCGGCGTTCGGCCACCTCCGCGCGGGCCAGATCATGAACGCCGTGCACGCCGGCGCGGTCGACGACGTGCTGCTGGCCGTCGACCGCGGTCACGAACAGCTCCTGCGCGACCGCGCGACGCTCGACTCGGTCAGCAACGCCGTGCGGGACCTGGCCGACTTCGAACCGGCTCCGCGGCCGCGCTCGATCGGCGAGCTGGACCGCCGCCTCGACGTCACCCCCGCGACGCTGCGCTCGTGGGAGCAGGCCGGAATCCTCGTCCCGCCCAGGGAACCCACCGGCTACCGCGTGTTCCGCGCCGAGGACGTGCGCGACGCCGAGCTCGCCCACCTGCTGCGGCGCGGCGGCTACCCGCTGGCGCGCATCGCCTTGGTGGTCGAGCAGATCCGGACGGCGGGCGGCACCGGCACGCTGGGTGCCGCCCTCGCCGACTGGCGACACCGCCTGAGAGCGCAGGGCCTCGCGATGCTCGCCGCCTCCGCGCGGCTCAACGAGTACCTGACCGCACGGGCACCAGTTCCGTGACGAGAGCGCCCACCTGCTCGCTCTCGACCAGGAACGCGTCGTGCCCGTACGGCGACTCGATCACCCTGAGCTCGTCGGCGCCGGGGATGCCCGCCGCCAGTTCCCGTTGCTGCGCCAAGGGGTAGAGCCGGTCC
Organism: Lentzea jiangxiensis; assembly: GCF_900104175.1. Lineage (GTDB taxonomy): Bacteria > Actinomycetota > Actinomycetes > Mycobacteriales > Pseudonocardiaceae > Lentzea > Lentzea jiangxiensis. The sequence goes on along the minus strand of NZ_FNIX01000001.1, from coordinate 632,094 downwards.
GAGTCCACGCCCGCGACGATCGTGCGCGCCGTGACCCGCCGCAACGCCGCCTGGACACCGCCCCGGCCACGCCCGACGTCGTGCGAGTTCATCGCCTCGGTGAGCGTGACGTAGCTGGCCGCGTCGAACCTCCCGGTGAGCTTCGCCGCGTGGTGGTCCAGGTAGGACTCGACCTCGAACCGCCCGTCCTCCTGCTTCCTCCTGCCGAACCGGGCCTGCAGCTCCTGCTCGCTGCGGTAGCTGATGTGCGCGATCCGGCGCGCGACCCCCAACCCCCCGACGGGATCGGCCCTGATCGCGTGCACCTGCGCGGACGCGAGCGCGATCTGCTCCGCCGACGCCGCCGCCGTCGTCGCCAGCACCAGCAACGACTTCACCCGTTCGGGGCGGCTCACCGCCCACTCGACCGCGCGCATCCCGCCCATCGACCCGCCGAGCACCGCGGCCCACCGCTCGATGCCGAGGTAGTCGGCGAGGTGCACCTCGGCCGCGACCTGGTCGCGGATCGTGATGCCGGGGAACTCGGGGTACTGCCAGGGTCCGGTGCTGCCCTGGCAGCCGCCCAGCACGTTCGGCGCGACCACGAACGACCCGTCGAGCGGTTTTCCCTCTCCCATCAGGGAGTTCCACCAGCCCGGCGTGGGGTGGCCCGGCTCCACGCCCCCGGCGACGTGGCTGTCACCGGTGAGGGCGTGAAGCACGAGCACCGCGTTGGAGGCCTCCGCGTTCAAGGTCCCCCACGTCTCGTACGCGAGCTGGAAACCCGGCAGCCCCGCGAACGACTCGGTGTGGCTGAACCACTTCCGCCGGCCGTTGGGGTCGCCGAAGCGCCAGCCGCCCACTACAACTCGGACTTCGCCGCGGTGAAGCCCGCCTCCAGGTCCGCCTTGAGGTCCTCGAGCCCCTCCAGCCCGACCGAGAGGCGCACCAGACCGGGCGTGACACCCGTGACGACCTGCTCCTCGGGTGAGAGCTGGCTGTGCGTCGTCGAAGCCGGGTGCACGATCAGCGACCGCACGTCACCGATGTTCACCAGCTGGCTGAACAGGCTCGTGCCGTCCACGAACGCCCGCCCCGCCGCGACCCCGCCGCGCAGCTCGAAGCTGACGACCGCGCCGGCGCCCTTCGGCAGGTACTTCCGCGCGTTGGCGTGGAACGGCGACGACGGCAGGCCCGCGTAGTGGACCTTCTCGACCTCGTCGCGCCCTTCCAGCCACTCCGCGAGCGCCTGCGCGTTCTGCACGTGCCGCTCGATGCGCAGCGACAGCGTCTCGATGCCCTGGATCACCAGGAAGCTGGTCAGCGGGGCGATGGCCGCACCCGTGTCCCGCAGCCCCTGCACCCGCAGCTTGGCCGCGAAGGCACCGTGGCCGAGCACCGGCCAGTACCGCAGGCCGTTGTAGCTGGGGTCGGGCTCGTGGAAGTCGGGGAACTTCTCGGCGCCGTACTCGAACTTGCCGCCGTCGACGACCACACCGGCGATGGCCGTGCCGTGGCCGCCCAAGTACTTCGTGGCGGAGTGGATGACGATGTCCGCGCCGTGCTCCAACGGCCGCAGCAGGTAGGGCGTGGGCACCGTGTTGTCGACGATCAGCGGCACCTGGTTCGCGTGCGCGACCCCGGCGACACCCTCGACGTCGAGCACGTGGCTGCGCGGGTTCGCGAGCGTCTCGCCGAAGAACAGCTTGGTGTTCGGCCGCACCGCGGCCTGCCACGCGTCCAGGTCGTCGGGATCGTCCACGAAGGACACCTCGATGCCCAGCTTCGGCAACGTGTAGTGGAACAGGTTGTACGTGCCGCCGTACAACGAGGCGCTGGACACGAGGTGGTCCCCGGCCCGCGCGAGGTTCAGGATCGCCGCGGTCCCGGCAGCCGACCCGGACGCGAAGGCGACGGCCGCCACGCCCCCTTCGAGGGCGGCGACCCGCTGCTCCAGAACGTCCTGCGTGGGGTTGTTGATGCGCGTGTAGATGTGCCCGGGCTCGGCGAGCGCGAACAGGTCCGCACCGTGCTGCGTGTCCCGGAAGACGTAGGAGGTGGTCTGGTAGATCGGCGTGGCGCGGGCGCCGGTGGCCGGGTCGGGCGCGGCGCCCGCGTGGATCTGCGTCGTCTCAAAGGACCAGGACATGGCTGTGCTCCAGAACGTTCGTTGACTGCTGGGAGAGGGCCGGGATCAACGAGAGCAACGACAGGCCATGCTGGTGACGCGCACGTAATCGACGTGGCGTCGGCTAACCAGCGGCATGGTCATAGTTGACGAATGTAAGGGGCCACACGGTCCTGTGGACACCCCGTCCAACAGGTGAGACCGCATAGGCTGATCGCATGCGCACAGCTCTCGTCGGCTACGGACTAGGTGGGGCCGCCTTCCACGCCCCGTTCATCGAGGCAACCGAGGGCCTGGAGCTCTCGGCCGTCGTCACCTCGAACCCCCGGCGCCAGGCAGAGGTGGCCGAGCGCTACCCCGCGGCCCGCCTGCTGTCCTCCCTCGACGAGGTCTGGGCCGGCGACTTCGACCTGGTCGTCATCACGACCCCGAACCGCTTCCACGCGACCCACGCCCGCCAGGTCCTCGAACACGGCCTCAACGTCGTGGTCGACAAGCCCTTCGCGGGCTCGGCGATGGAAGCGAGAGCCCTGGCCTCGATCGCAGCCGCACGCGGCCTGATGCTCGTCCCGTTCCACAACCGCCGCTGGGACGGCGACTTCCTGACGGTCCGCCGCCTCCTCGCCGACAACGCCCTGGGCACGGTCCACAGGTTCGAGTCCCGCTTCGAGCGCTACCGCCCGGAGATCAAGTCCTCGTGGAAGGAATCCGGCGACCCGGCCGACCTCGGCAGCATCCTCTTCGACCTCGGCACCCACCTCGTGGACCAGTCCGTGGCCCTCTTCGGCCGCCCGACGTCGGTCCACGCGGAAATCGCCACCGTCCGTCCCCGCGCCAAGGCGGACGACGACGTCTTCCTCTCCCTGCAGCACGAGGGCGGCGTCCGCTCCCACCTCTGGATGAGCGCGCTGGCGGCAGACCTCGGCCCGCGCTTCCGCGTGCTGGGCCACGACGCCGCCTACGTGAAGTACGGCATGGACCCCCAGGAAGACCGCCTCAAAGCGGGCGACACCCCGGCCGGCCCGGGCTGGGGCGAAGAACCCGAGTCGGCCTGGGGCACCCTCGGCGGCAAACCCCACCGCACAGAACCAGGCGCCTACCAAGCCTTCTACGCCGCAGTAGCCGCAGGCGAGGCCCCCGTCTCACCACAGGACGCCGTCACGGGCCTGGAGATCATCGAGGCAGCCAAGCAGTCCGCCGCGACAGGCGACTCCGTCCGCCTCTGACCCCCGCGCACGCTCGCGCGGGGGTCCCCTTTGGACCCGGGACCCCCGCGACCCAACTCAGCGACGAGGTCTGACACTCCGGCGAACCCGAGAGCGAAGGCCGAGAGCCGACGCGAGGTGGGGCCGGGGCGAGGCTGACGCGCGACGGGGGCGGGACGAGGCCGCAGGCGAGCAGCGCTGAGGCCGGACCACCGCGAAGACGAAGCCGAGCCGTCTTTTCCGGACACCTCGGGTGGGGTGGCTTCGTCACGAGTCGTGACACCCCTTCTCAGAGGTGGCCCACTCCTGACTCGACTGGTGGCGAAGCCACCCCACCAACGCAAACCGACCCGACGACCCGAAGCCCCCAACCTCACGCCCCAACCCCCCGAACCAACGGCGGGTGCAACACCGAAGCCGCCCCTCGCCGGTACAGAGCAGCCGGCCGTCCCCCGTCCCGGGAGGTGCTCCTCCCGGTCGCCTCCAGCAGCCCCTCCACCCCCGTCACCTTCCGGTGGAAGTTCCGGGCGTCCAGCGACACGCCCCAGACCACCTCGTAGACCCGCCGCAGTTCGGCCACCGTGAACTCGGCGGGGCAGAACTCGGTCCCCAGCGACGTGTACTCCAGCTTGGCCCGGGCCCGCTCCACCCCGTCCCCCAGGATCACCGAGTGATCGAAGGCCAGCGACGACACCTCCGCCACCGGAACCCAGGACGCCGCGGCGGCATCGGTCCCGGCCACCGGCACGGGCAGGTCAGGCGCCAACGCCAGGTAGGCGACGGAGACGACCCGCATCCGGGGATCCCGCCGAGGTTCCCCGTAGGTCCCCAGCTGCTCGAGGTGCAGCCCGGACACCCCGGTCTCCTCGACCAGCTCGCGGGCGGCGGCGGCATCCACCGACTCGGTGACCTGCACGAACCCGCCGGGTAGCGCCCACCGCCCCCGGAACGGCGCCTCCCCCCTCCTGACCAGCAGCGCGCACAGCGCGTCCGCCCGCACGGTCAGCACCACGAGGTCGACCGTGACCGCGAAGGGAGGGAAATCACTTGGCGAGTACACGACACAGAGCATAGGCTTATCGTCAGATCGACGACAAGCCGGACGAAGCCCGGCGAAACCCGACGAGCCCACCCGGCGACCGGTCCCCGACCGGACCGGACGCGAACAGGAGCCCACTCCACATGGCCGACATCAGCACCTACCCCGGACTCCGCCACCTCAGAGGAGCCCCCACCGTCCACATCAGACACGTGAAGAACGGCCAGGTCGTCCACGAGGGCACCGGACTGAGCTTCTGGTTCCGCCCCAGGACCGCCGTCCTGAGCGAGGTCCCGGTGGACGACCGGGAGCTCCCGATGCTCTTCCACGCCAGGACGCACGACTACCAGGACGTCACGGTCCAGCTGACCATCACCTACCGCTGCACCAACCCGGAGGTCGCGACCAGCAGGATCGACTTCTCGATCGACCCCGACACCGGCACCTGGCGGCAGGACCCGTTGAGCCAGATCGCGAACACCCTCACCGAGAGCACCCAGCAGCACGCCCTCGAGATCCTCGGCACGCTGGACCTCGACACCGCCATCCGCACCGGTGTCGAACGCGTCAAGCTCAGCGTCGCCGAGAACCTGACCGCGCACCACATCGGCCTGGAGATCATCGACGTCCGCGTGGTCGCCATCCGGCCGGACGCCGACCTCGAGAAGGCGCTCCGGACCACCGTCCGCGAGAAGGTCCAGCAGGAGGCGGACAAGGCCACCTACGAGCGCCGGGCGATGGCGGTCGAGCGGGAGCGGTCGATCAGCGAGAACGAGCTGCAGAACCAGATCGAGCTCGCCAAGCGCGAGGAACTGCTTGTGGTGCAACGAGGTGCGAACGCGCTCAGGAAGGCGGAGGACAACGCCAGGGCGAGCCGCATCGCCGACGACGCCAAGGCCGAGGGCATCCGCAAGCTCGCCGAGGCCGAGGCCGCCGGCGAGAAGGCACGTCTCGACGCCTACCGGGACGTCCCGCAGGAGACGCTGTACGCGCTGGCCGTCAAGGAGCTCGCCGGCAACCTGCCCGAGATAGGCAGCATCACGCTGACCCCGGACATCGTCCAGCCGATCCTGCAGCGGCTCGCGCGATGAGCCTCGCTCCGCGAATCGTGCTGGTGCACCGGCGCACCGAACTGACAGAGTTGCTGGCACGACATGGCACGCGGGGGCAGGTGGAGTTCTTCCTGAGGTCCCGCGGCAGGACCCTGGACGAGGTGGTGGACCGTGACCAGCAGACCCGCAAGGCGTTGGGAGACGTCAGCTCCGCGATCCCGTTGGACTGGCGCCGCGGCGTGGTCGAAAGGGAAGACCTGTCGCGGTTCCTGTTCGCGCCCGAGGACGTAGTCGTCGTCGTCGGGCAGGACGGGCTGGTCGCGAACGTCGCCAAGTACCTCGACGGCCAGCCCGTGATCGGCATCAACCCGGACCGGGGCGTGCTCGCGAAGCACTCACCCGCGGATGCCGCGGAACTGTTGCGCAGCACCGGGAACACCGAGGACCGCACGATGGTCGAGGCGCGGTCGGACGACGGGCAGACCCTCCACGCGCTCAACGAGGTCTACGTCGGTCACCCCGGCCACCAGACGAGCCGCTACCGCGTCCTGGGCGAACGCCAGGCCTCGTCCGGCATCCTCGTCGGCACCGGCACGGGCGCGACGGGCTGGTGCAGTTCGGCCCACCGCGAGCGGAGGAGCCCGCTCGCGCTGCCGGGCCCGGCGGAACGCAGGCTCGTCTGGTTCGTGCGGGAAGCCTGGCCGTCGCCGAGCACCGGCATCGAGCACACCGAGGGCGAGATCACCGACCGGCCGCTCGACGTCGAGGTCGAGTCCGACGGACTGGTGGTGTTCGGCGACGGCATCGAGAGCGACGCGCTGCGGCTGGGCTGGGGCCAGCGGCTGAGCATCGGGCTCGCCGCGCGCCGGCTCCGCCTCGTGCGCTGACCCGCGCCGGGGCCGGCAGGGCACCCGTTCGAGCCAATGACAAGCCCGCCGCTTCACGCTGCCCGTCATCGTTCCAGCCTGGTCGAGGGATTGACACTGCGCAGTGGTCCGGTCACCCTTCGTCCTACGTTCCTACTCTTCGGTAACGAGGTAGCAATGACGCGCCGAGTGACTGTTGTTTCCCTGCTCACGGCCCTGTTCGCGGCCCTGCTGGCTCCGCACGCCGCAGCCGCCCCGCAGTACCGGAACTACGTCTCGCTCGGGGACTCGTTCGTGTCCGGTCCGTTCATCCCGTTGCAGCGGCTCGACCCGTTGAGCTGCTTCAAGTCCACGCAGAACTACCCGTCCGTCCTCGCGAAGAGGCTCGGCATCGCGAGCTTCACCGACATCTCCTGCGGTGGCGCCCAGACCAAGGACATGGCAGGCGTGCAGAGCGGCTTCCCCGGCCAGTCCGTGCCGCAGTTCTCCGCCCTGAAAGCCGACACCGACCTCGTCACCATCTCCATCGGCGGCAACGACATCGGCTTCTCCGACATCATCCTGACCTGCGCGGGCAAGAGCGTGCTCGACCCGAACGGCGCTCCCTGCAAGGCGAGCTACGGCGACGAGCTCGCCCAGCGCGTCGACGCCACCGCCGCCAAGGTGGCCGCCGTGCTCGCCGGCATCAAGCAGCGCAGCCCCGGGGCGAAGGTCGTGGTCGTCGGCTACCTGCGCATCCTGCCGCCGTCCGGCGGCTGCTGGCCGGTCGTGCCGATCTCGCGGGGCGACGTGCCGTACCTCGACGCCGTGCAGCAGCGGCTCAACGGGATGCTCGGCGCCCAGGCGCAGGCCGCCGGTGCCACGTTCGTGAACCCCTACGACATCAGCCTCGGTCGCGACACGTGCGCGGCGCCGTGGGACAAGTGGGTCGAGGGCATCATCCCGACGAGCCCCGCGTTCCCGGTTCACCCGAACGCCAAGGGCATGGCCGCGGTCGGTGACCAGGTGGCGAAGGCGCTCGCCGGGACGGAGTCCGCGGGCGTCTAGTTGCACGCAGTTCCGACGGTTTACACGATCCGGTGTTACCGCTCGGTTGAATGGAACCGCGGGTCCTCGCCGCGCCACAGTGGTGGCATGGCAAGGACCCGACTTCTGTTTGCCTGTCTCGCGCTCGCCGCACCGCTCGTCCCCGCGACGGCCCAGGCGGCACCCCTGACAGCACTGCTCCCCGCCTCCGGCCTGACGCTGTCGGTGCAGCCGGAGAGGGGCACCCCCAGCACCACGCAGCTGAACTGCGAGCCCGCAGGCGGCGCGCACCGCCACGCCCGGCAGGCGTGCGACCAGCTCATGCCCGTCGAAGGCGACTTCCGCAAGCTGCGGGAGGCCGGCGCGATGTGCACGATGGAGCTCAACCCGACGAAGGCGACGCTGCGCGGCAAGTGGCGCGCCAAGAGGATCGACTTCCAGCAGGTGTACTCGAACCCGTGCGTGCTGCGCGCGAACACCGGCAAGGTCTTCGACTTCTGACCCCCTGACCGCGTCACCGGTGTTCCGGCGCACCGCCGTCGCGCCGGAACACCGGTGACGCCCAGCTTCCAGCACCTAGGCTGCGGAGCATGGGGGACTTCTTGATCTACACGATCGGTGTTCCGGTCACGTTCGTGCTGCTCGTCCTGGGAATGGCCCTGGCGGCCCGCAGGATCCTCGGCCTGCGCATCGGCCTGGTCCGCACGGCGCTGGCCTGCCTGCTGGCCATGTCCGCCGCCCGCAGCGCCTTCGGCGAGACGAGCACCGAGCCGTCCGCGGGGCTGGTGACGCTCCAACTCGGACTGTCCATCCTCGCCGTGATCGCCCTGCTGGCGTTCGCGGAGATCATCGTCCCGACCGGCTCGATCCCGCCTCCCACCGAGTGGTGGGGCATGGCGCGGCGCCGGATCGCGCGGACCCGGCGGTACTCGCGGATCACCGCGATCGCGTTCCGCCACGGCCTGGGTCCCTACCTGCGGGGCCGCGAACGGACCGCCACGGGGCTCTCCCGCTCGCTGCGGCTCGCGTTGCAGGACGCGGGCGTGACGTTCGTGAAGCTCGGGCAGGTGCTGTCCACTCGCGCCGACCTGCTGCCCCAGGACTTCGTCGACGAGCTGAGCCTGTTGCAGGACAAGGTGCCGCCGGCCGGGTGGGACGACGTCAGGGCGGTGCTCGACGCCGAGGTCGGGCTCGACGCGTTCCTCGAGGTCGATCCGGAACCGCTGGCGGCGGCGTCGATCGCGCAGGTGCACCGGGCCGTGCTGAAGTCCGGCGCCGAGGTCGTCGTGAAGGTGCAAAGGCCTGATGTGCGCGCTACGGCCGAGGGCGACCTGGACATCGTGTCCCGACTGGCCGAGACGCTGCACCGCACGCGCTGGGGCTCGGCGCTCGGCGTGCGGGACCTGGCGGCGGGCTTCGCGGCCGCGTTGCGCGAGGAGCTCGACTTCAAGATCGAGGCTCGCAACATCACGGCCGTCGCGGCGGCCTCGGACTCGTCGGTCGGACTCCCCCACGTGCACCTGTCGACCTCCCGCGTGCTCGTCATGGACCGGCTCGACGGCGTGCCGTTGCGCGGCGCCGCCGAGGACGAGGGCCTCGCGCGGACGTTGCTGCGGTTCGTGCTGCGCCAGGTGATGCTCGACGGCGTCTTCCACGCCGACCCGCACCCCGGCAACGTCCTGCTGCTGGCCGACGGACGGCTCGGCCTGCTCGACTTCGGCTCGGTCGGGCGGATCGACTCCGCGCTGCGCTCGGCGTTGCAACGCCTGCTGCTCGCGATCGACCGCGGCGATCCGGCGAGCCTCACCGACGCGCTGCTGGAGCTGACCTCACGGCCCGAGGACATCGACGAGCAACGGCTGGAGCGCGCGCTCGGCCAGTTCATGGCCCGGCACCTCGGCGCGGGCATGCGTCCGGACGTGGAGATGTTCGGCGACCTGTTCCTGATCGTGTCGCGGTTCGGCCTGAGCATCCCGCCGGAGATCGCGGCGGTCTTCCGGGCCCTCGCCACCCTGGAGGGCACCCTGGCGGTGCTCGCGCCGGACTTCAACATCGTGGTCGAGTCGCGGTCGTTCGCCGCCGAGCAGATCTCCGAACGGCTCACGCCGGAGTCGGTGCGGCGGACGATGGCCGAGGAGCTCCAAGCGGTGCTGCCGATGCTGCGCCGCCTGCCGAGGCGCGTCGACCGGATCACCGGCGCGATGGAGCAGGGACGCCTGAGCATGTCGATGAGGCTGTTCGCGGACGAACGCGACCGGATGTTCGTCACGAGCCTGCTGCACCAGGTCATGCTGACCGCGCTGGGCGCGACCGCGGGTGTCATGGCGGTGCTGCTGCTCGGCTCCTCCGGCGGGCCGCGGATCTCGCAGGACATCGGCCTCTACCAGGTGCTGGGCTACAACCTGCTGATCATCAGCGTGCTGCTCGGCCTGCGCGTGGTGGTCGCGGTGTTCCGGCCCCGGTCCTAGGACTGCCGCGGTGGACCGACACGTCGTCGCGTCACACGCCGAGCTGGTCCGGTGCGGACTGGACGATCGTCATCTCGTCGAGGTGGCCGAGGATCCGCCACGCCCGCGCAACCGCTTGCGAGCCCGCGTATGCGATCGTGCAGAACCGCTGCGGCTCGATGACCGTGCGCACGCGGTCGACCTTGCCGACGGCCATCGGCGTGTCCTGCCACAGGTCCAAGACGAACTCCGTCCGGACGGGATCACCGGACCCGAGCACGCTCTCGATGCTCACCACCAGCCGGTCGCCGTCGAGGCGCAGGTCGTGGTGACCACAGCGGGGAGGCGTGCCGCCCGCGTGTGCCGAACGGGCCGGATCGAGCACCCAGTGCCCCCGAAACGACACGAGATCTTCACTCATGTGAGTTCCTTCGCGGAACCTGCGCCACTGGAGGATTGTCCGGCGCATCGACGTGGGCGACCATCACCCGATGAGTTATGAGACGGGCGTCCGGTGGAAGTGGATACCGGCCGTCGTGCTCGGCTTCGTGTTGCTGAGCTGGATCGTGTTCGAGGCTCTCGACCTCATCGACTTCGACGGGGTCGTGACGTGGGTGCGCGGCATCGACCCCGCGTGGGCGGCGGTGGCGATCTTCGCCCTGCTCGTCGTGGACGTGCTGCTGCCCGTGCCGTCCACCCCGCTCATCGTGCTGGCGGGAACGGCGCTCGGCCTGCCCTTCGGGCTGGCACTCGCGGTCGTCGGCTCCCTGGGTTCCTCCGCCGCGGGGTACGCCCTCGGCCGGTTCGCGGGCCCGGTGCTCGTGCGCCGCGTGGTGACCATCGAGGAGCTGACCGAGATGCGTCGGTGGGGCCGCCAGTTCGGGCCCTGGTTCTTCGGGGTCGCGCGCGGCATCCCGATGATGGCGGAAACGGTGTCGGTCTCCGCGGGCGTGTCCAGGGTGTCGTTCCGGACTTTCATGGCGTTCACGCTCGTCGGCACCGTGCCGATTTGCGCCGCCTACGTGTTCGCGGGAGCGCAGGCCGACACCGTCGAACAAATCGTGATGATCAGCGCCGTCGGGTTCCTGCTGACCGTCGGGCTGTTCTACCTGCTGCGCCGGCTCGTGAAGGTGGCGCCCTAGGAAAACGGTTTGCGCGTCGTGGTTGCATGAATGGGCGCCCGGTGCGCAGCGGAGGGTTACTTCTGGTGATACTCAGGTTCGATTCCTGAGGCCGGCCCCGGCCGGTCTCGCTCACCTCGGTGAGCACGTCACCTTCCGCGATTTGATCTCGGGCGTCCACACCCCGCATCCGCCGGGAAAATTCGCTGGCGCGGTGTGGTTGCATTGAAATCGCACCCGGTGCGAAGCCGACGGTTACTTCGTCTTCACAACGCAAATGTGCCGTCGGCGGCTTGATCTCGGGAGCGCACAACTCCACACGTGTCCGGTGCGAAGCAGAGGGTTACTTCCATTCGGGATGGGCTGGTTGCGGGTTCGAGTCCCGTCGGCCGGGAAACCGGCCGTAGCTCAACTGGTAGAGCGGCGACGTACCTTCCGCGCCTTTGACCTCGGACACGTGTGGCGTTCGTGTGCTCCCCTTCTTTTGTCCCGAGGGGGAAGAGCCGATGGCGAAGTTCAACATCTTCCGCGCACGTCCGGCGGGCACCAGCCCGGTCGCCGCGGCGCCCGGACCGACCGCACTCACCCACGAGGGCGGCGCGGGCCACGAGCGCGACACGAAGTCCGAGCTGTTCCTGCTCGCCGTGTCGAACATGGGCGGCGAGGCCACCTTCTACGAGTCCGGCACCCGGCGCGACACCCGCTTCGCCCAGCTCGTGCACGCCGCCGCGCTCACCGATCCCGAGTGGACGGCACGCCTGCTCGGGTGGCTGCGCAGCGAGGCCAACATGCGCACCGCGTCGCTCGTGGGCGCGGCCGAGTTCGTCCAGGCACGACTGACCGCCTCCTCGGACGCCGGCGTCACCAACCGCGCCGTCGTCGACTCGGTGCTCCAGCGAGCCGACGAGCCGGGCGAGCTCCTCGCCCACTGGACCGGCACGCACGGCCGCCGCGTCCCGAAGCCGATCAAGCGGGGCATCGCCGACGCCGTCGCGCGCCTCTACGACGAGCGCGCCGTCCTGAAGTGGGACAGCGACGCCCGCGGCTTCCGCATGGCCGACGTCCTGAACCTCGCCCACCCGTCCCCCGCCGCTGCCTGGCAGGGCTCGCTGTTCCAGTACGTGCTGGACAGCCGCCGCTCCGCCGACACCGCGGTTCCGCGGGAGCTGCGCGTGATCGCGGCACGCCGCGAGCTGATGGCGTGGCCGGTGGAGCAGCGGCGCGCGCTGTTCTCGCGTCCGGACGCGGCCGACGTGCTGCGCCGGGCCGGGATGACGTGGGAGTCGGTGGCCGGGTGGCTGCAGGGTCCGCTGACGCGCGAGGTGTGGGAGGCGCTGGCACCGTCGATGGGGTACATGGCGTGCCTGGCCGAAGGCACCCCGGTGTGGCTCGCCGACGGCACCTCGGCTCCGATCGAAGACGTGGTGGCCCGTCGTCTGCCGGTTCTCTCCTACGACAAGAGCTGGGACACGCGATCGGTCAAGTACGGCGCGAACCAGGGCCCTCGCGACCACTCGGTGGGCAACCTCGTCCCGACCGTCCCTTCCGCCTGGCTCGAGACGGGCATCCGGCCGGTGACGACCATCCGGTTCGCGTCCGGCCGTGCGGTAGATGCGACGACCGACCACCGCTGGATCCGCCGGCGTCGTGCCGGGCGCCAGGCGTGGGAATGGACCACCACCGCCGAGCTCCGTCCAGGCGATCACATTCCGGTCCCCCTCACCGCCGGCTACTTCGGGGACGAAGGCGATGCGTGGGACGGGTACTTCGTCGGTGCGATGCTGGGCGACGGCGGAATGACGGCACTCACGCCCGAGTTCTACTGCGATCCCGACGACGGCGCGGCGGCGTTCATGCGCGAGTACGCGGCGAAGCACGGGTGCAGCACGACCGAGACCGCGAACGGCCGAATCGTTCGCATGCGGTTCCCGTTCAAGCAGTGGAAGCGCAACCCCCTCACCGAGGTTCTGCGCGGCTACGAGGTGTGGGGCAAGCGCTGCGAGGTAAAGGCGCTGCCGAACAAGCCCTTCAGCAGGGAGTTCTGGATCGGGGCGCTGTCCGGCCTGATCGACACGGATGGTTGCGTCCGTGAGCGCGTCAACCCGAGGGGCACGGCGCACGGTTCAGTCGAGTACGCGACGGTGTCGCGCAGGCTGGCCGACCAGGTCTCGGACGCACTGCTCCGGCTCGGCGTCACCAACCTCGTCCGGGAGCACGCGGTACGTATGAGCGCCGGTCCCATCCAGAGCAGGTACCCGGTCCACGTCGTGGAGGTGAACCGGGCGACCGCGTTGGTACGGCTTGCAGAACTGCTGGATCTCCGGATCGGGTACAAGGCTGCGAAGCTCGCTCGACTCGCGGAACTCCTGGCGCACGTTCGGCCTGCTTGCAGCGAAATGCACGGATACGACGAGGCGGTCGCGATGGACCGCATCGTGTCGATCGAGGATGGAGGCGAGCGCCCGACCTACTGCGTGACCGTCGAACCGTCGAACCTGTTCGTGGCGGCAGGCGTGGTCACGGGCAACTGCCTGCGGAACCTCAGGAACTTCGACGAGGCCGGCATGTCCGACGAGGCCGCCGCGGCCGTGGCGACCCGTCTGGCCGACCCCGGCCAGGTCGCCCGCTCGCGCCAGTTCCCGTTCCGCTTCCTGTCCGCCTACGAGGCGGCGCCGAGCCTGCGCTGGGGCCACGCCCTGGACCAGGCGCTGCAGGCGTCGCTGAGCAACCTGCCCGCGCTGCCGGGCCGGTCGCTGGTCCTCATCGACACCTCGGCGTCGATGACGCACGGCACGATCTCGGCCCGGTCGAAGGTCACCCCGGCCAAGGCCGCGGCGGTCTTCGGCGTCGCGCTCGGCGCGAAGGGCGAGCAGGTCGACGTCGTCGGGTTCGCGGACGGCACGTTCCGGCACGAGGTCCCGCGCGGGGCGTCGGTCATCCGGGAGGTCGGCCGGTTCCTGGAGCGCATCGGCGAGGTCGGGCACGGCACGGACATCATCGGTTCGCTGAAGCGCACCTACCGGCGGCACGACCGCGTGTTCGTCATCTCGGACATGCAGACGATCAGCGCGCCGCACGGGGAGGGCGTCCCGGACGTCGTGCCGCGGCACGTGCCGGTCTACGGGTTCAACCTGAACGGGTACCGGCACGCGGCGTTCGCGACCGGTGGGGCCGGCCGTCACGAGTTCGGGGGTCTGACGGACGCGACCTTCCGCATGGTGCCCCTGCTCGAAGCAGGCCGGAACGCCGCCTGGCCGTTCTGAGGCAGGAGAGCTCCCCCTGACGCGGAGAGCTCTCCCACTTACTATCAGTTAGCGCCTTGACCAGCTATGATGCGGACATGGAGTACAACGTGTTCGCGAAGGCGTGCCCGTCACGTCCCTTGCTGGAGCACGTCACCGGCAGGTGGGGCGGCCTGACGCTGGGCGTGCTCGTGGACGGCCCGCTGCGCTTCAACGAGCTGCGCCGCCGCGTCGACGGGATCAGCGAGAAGATGCTGTCGCAGACGTTGCAGGCGCTGGAGCGCGACGGGCTCGTGCACCGGGAGGCCCAGCACACGAACCCGCCGCGAGTCGACTACAGCCTCACACCGCTCGGGCGCGAGACGGCGGAGCGGCTGTTGTCGCTGATCCACCTGCTGGAAGCGCGGATGCCCGACGTGCTCGAGGCCCAGCAGGCCTACGACGCCCGCTGAGTCAGCACTCGATCACGTTCACGGCGAGACCGCCGCGCGCGGTCTCCTTGTACTTCACCGACATGTCCTTGCCGGTGTCCCGCATGGTCTTGATGACCTTGTCGAGCGACACGAAGTGCGAACCGTCTCCGCGCAAAGCCATGCGCACGGCCGTGATGGCCTTGATGGACGCGACGGCGTTGCGTTCGATGCACGGGATCTGCACCAGGCCGCCGATCGGGTCGCAGGTGAGGCCGAGGTTGTGCTCCATCGCGATCTCGGCCGCGTTCTCGACCTGTTCGGGGGTGCCTCCGAGCACCTCCGCGAGGCCGCCGGCCGCCATCGAGCACGCGGAGCCGACCTCGCCCTGGCAGCCGACCTCGGCGCCGGAGATCGACGCGTTCTCCTTGAACAGCACGCCGATCGCACCGGCGGTCAGCAGGAAGCGGACCACGCCGTCGTCCGAGGCTCCCGGCACGAACTTCGTGTAGTAGTGCAGGACCGCGGGGACGATGCCGGCCGCGCCGTTGGTCGGCGCGGTGACGACGCGGCCGCCCGCCGCGTTCTCCTCGTTGACCGCCAGCGCGAAGAGCGTGACCCAGTCCATGACGCGCAGCGGGTCGGTGACGAAGTGCTCGCCCTCCAGGCGTTTGCGCATCTCGGCGGCGCGGCGGCGGACCTTCAGGCCGCCGGGCAGGACGCCGTGCTCGGTGCAGCCGCGTTCGACGCACTCCTGCATGACGTGCCAGATGTGCAGCAGTCCCGACCGCACCTCTTCTTCTGTCCGCCACGACAGCTCGTTGGCCATCATGATCTCGCTGATCGACAGGCCGGTCTCGCGGCAGCGCGCGAGCAGCTGGTCGCCGGTGAGGAACGGGTGGGGCAGCGGCGTCGAGTCGGGCTTGATGCGGTCGGTGCCGGAGGCGTTCTCGTCGACGACGAACCCGCCGCCGATCGAGTAGTAGACGGCGTGCTCGACGGACTTGCCGCCGCTGAACGCCTCGAAGCTCATCCCGTTGGGGTGCAACGGAAGTGACTTGCGGCGGTGCATGACCAGGTCGCGGTCGTGCACGAACTCGATCTCGTGCGTGCCGCCGAGCCGGAGCCGTCCGCCGCCGACGATCTCCTCGACGCGGTGGGCGGCGACGGCGGGGTCGACCTCCTCGGGGAGGTTGCCCTCGAGTCCGAGGAAGACGGCCTTGGGGCTGCCGTGGCCGTGGCCGGTCGCGCCGAGCGAGCCGAACAGCTCGACGTGCACGCGGTCCACTTCGGACGCACGCGCACCGAGCTTCTCGACGAACATCGCCGCCGCGCGCATCGGGCCGACGGTGTGGGAGCTCGACGGTCCGATGCCGACGGAGAACAGGTCGAAAACGCTGATCGCCACTGATCAGTCCTTCGTGGTGGTGGAGCGGTCAGTCGGGCCCATGTCAGCCGGTCTGGGTGAGTTCGGCGTACTTGGCCGCCGTGAGCAGGTTCTCGGCCGACTCGACGCGGACCTTGAACAGCCAGCCGGCGCCGTACGGGTCGTTGTTCACGATCGCCGGGTCGTCGACGACGGCGCTGTTGACCTCGATCACCTCACCGGTGACGGGCGAGAACAGGTCGCTGACGGACTTGGTGGACTCGAGCTCGCCGCACACCTCGTTGGTGACGACCTTCGCGCCGACCTCGGGCAGCTGCACGAAGACGATGTCGCCCAGGGCGTCCGCCGCGTACTCGGTGATCCCGCAGGTCAGCGGGTCCTGGGTACCCGGCGTCCAGTCGACCCACTCGTGCTCGGCGGTGTAGAGCAGGTTCTCGGGGAACTGCACGGCGCGACTCCTCTGGCTGTGACGGGTCAGGACACTTGCGCCCCCTCCGCCGTGCAGAGTTGCCTACCCCGAGTGGTCTTGCTGCCTGAGAGTGTGCGGGAGCTTGCCCCTTCGGCGCCCCGACCGACGTTCGTCGGGGTCTCTCCCACTCGGGTTCTGGCGCTGTCGCGCCGCGGCCGGTCTTCAGTTCTCGGGGCGACGCTATGTGCGGCCCCCGCCGGGTGTCAACGCGGACGGGTCGAGTCACACGCGAGCGCAAACCAGGTCGGTCTGTCCCAAGTGCACAACCGCACACGTGCTCGATAGTGCGATTCGCACAGTGACATGACCTTCCCACTGCCCCACATTGTGAGATGTCGGCCACCGAACGGAGGAGTCATCGTGCGGATCGCAGTTCCCCGCGAGATCAAGAACCACGAGTACCGCGTCGCTCTCACCCCTGCCGGTGCGCACGAGCTGACGAGCCGCGGGCACGACGTGTTCGTCGAGCAGGGCGCCGGTCTGGGCTCCGCGATCACCGACGAGGAGTACCTCGCCGCGGGTGCCAAGGTCCTCGCGACCGCCGACGACGTCTGGGCCGAGGGCGACCTGGTCCTCAAGGTCAAGGAGCCGATCGCCGAGGAGTACCCCCGCCTGCGCGCCGGCCAGACCCTCTTCACGTACCTGCACCTCGCCGCCGACAAGCCGCTGACCGAGGCGCTGCTGGCGTCCGGCACCACGGCCATCGCCTACGAGACCGTGCAGCTGCCGAACCGCGCGCTGCCGCTGCTCGCCCCGATGTCCGAGGTCGCGGGCCGCCTGGCCCCGCAGGTCGGCGCGTTCTCGCTGATGAAGCCCTCCGGCGGCCGCGGCGTGCTGCCCGGTGGCGTCCCCGGTGTCGCCCCGGCCCGCGTGGTCGTGATCGGCGGCGGTGTGGCCGGCCTCAACGCCGCGACCATCGCCGTGGGCATGGGCGCGGACGTGCAGATCCTCGACACCAACGTCGACCGGCTGCGCCAGATCGACGCCCAGTTCTCCGGCCGCCTGCGCACGCTCGCCTCGAACTCGTTCGCCGTCGAGCAGGCCGTCCGCGAGGCCGACCTGGTCATCGGCGCCGTGCTCGTCCCCGGTGCCGCCGCGCCGAAGCTCGTCTCGAACGCGCTGGTCGCCGAGATGAAGCCGGGCTCGGTGCTCGTCGACATCGCGATCGACCAGGGCGGCTGCTTCGAGGACTCGCGCGCCACCACGCACGCCGAGCCGACCTACGAGGTCCACGACTCGGTGTTCTACTGCGTCGCGAACATGCCGGGCGCCGTCCCGCGCACCTCGACCTACGCGCTGACCAACGTGACCTTGCCCTACGCCGTCGCGCTGGCCGACAAGGGCTGGGAGAAGGCGCTGAAGGACGACCGTTCGCTCGCGCTGGGCCTCAACGCCCACGCCGGCAAGCTGACCAACGGCCCGGTGGCGGAGGCGACCGGCCTCGCGCACACGCCGCTGGAGTCCGTGATCTGAGAGCCAACCTGATGAATGAGGCCCCCGCACGCGTGAACCGCTGCGGGGGTTTCGCCTACCTGAGGGCTTCGACGCGGGCCTTGACGCCTTCGATCACGCAGTCCAGCCCGAACTCGAACTGGCGCTCCAGCGACCACAGCTCGCCCTCGTCCAGCATCGCGACGTACCGGGGGTGCTTGTCCCGGTACAGGTCGGCGATCTTGTCCATGTCCGGCGGTGGCGAGTCCATCCCGCCGCGAGCGATGAAGTTGACCTCGGCGATCGCGTACCCGTTGACGAAGCTGCCCACCGTGGCGATCGACTGGGCGGCCGCGACGGTCGACAGCCCGGCGCGCAACATCGGCCCGAACATGGCGTCCGCGTAGGCCACGGCGTTCGGGCCGATGGTGTTGAACTCCCCGATCCCGCGGATCCACCACGGGTGCTTGAGCGCGAGCTGGCGCAGCTCGTGCATCATCCCGCGCACCGCGGTCTCCCAGTCGGACTCGGGATCGGGGAGGGTGAACTCGCCGTAGACCTCGTCGAGGCACAGCTCGATCAGCGCGTCCTTCGTCGGCACGTGCCAGTACAGCGACATCGGGGCCGCGCCGAGTTCCGCGGCCAGCTTGCGCATCGACAGCTTCTGCAGACCGTGCCGGTCCAGCAGCTCCAGGGCCTTGCGGACGATCGCCTCACGGCTCAGGCCGAGGGGCTGCCCGCTGCTGGGCCTGGGTTTGCTGAACCACACGCTGTCCACGTCGACGATCCTAAGCACGCCGCAGCAACACGCTGGCCACAACACCTCCCAGGAAGACGGCCGCGGCACCGGTCAGAAGGCTCACGGTCATGCCGTTCGAGAACGCCTCGCGCACGACCGCGATGTCCGCACCGCTGTGCAGCGCCTCGCTCAGGGACCGTCCCGGAACGCCGTCGGGCAGCGAGGCCACGAACCGCGCCGACAGCAGCGCGCCGAGCACGGCGATGCCGAACGAGGACCCCAGTTCCGTCAGCGTTCCCGAGAGCCCGGACGCGATGCCGGCGCGTTCCGGCGGGATCGAGCCCATCAGCGCGTTGACCGCGACCGGTTGCGACACACCGACTCCGACGCCGATGAGGACCAGGCCGGCGAGCGTCGGCGGGTAGGTGGTGCCGACCGACAGCAGTGCCACGCCGCTCGCGACGATGGTCATGCCGAGCAGCATCGCCCTGCCCGCGCCGAGCTTCACCACGAGCTGCCCCAGCGTGTTGCTGGTGATCAGCAGCGCGATCGCCATGGGTGCGACGCGCACGCCCGCTTCCAGCGGGCTGTAGCCGAGCACGCCCTGGAGGTGTTGCGTCAGCAGGAAGAGCGAGCCCGCCATGCCGAACGCCGCCAGCACGCCCGACGCCACCGCGCCGGTGAAGCGGCGGTCGGAGAAGAACGCGAGGTCGAGCATCGGGTCGGTGGTGTGCCGTTCCCACAACGCGAAGCCGGTCATGGTCACCAGGCCGATCGCGATCGGAACGCCGAACTCGGCCGACGCGAACCCGTGCTCCGGCACCTCGATCACGGCGTAGACGACCGACACCATGCCGATGATCGACAGGATCGAGCCGGCCACGTCCGGCCTGCGCACGGCCGGGTCCTTCGACTCCGGCACGAGCACCGCGACGGCCGCGATCGCGAGGACCGCCACCGGCACGTTGATCAGGAACACCGAACCCCACCAGAAGTGCTTGATGAGCGCGCCGCCGATCACCGGACCCGCCGCGAAGCCGAGGCTCGTGACGGCGGCCCAGATGCCGATGGCCTTCGGGCGTTCCCTGTCGTCGAACAACTGCATGAGCACGGCGAGCGTGCCCGGCATCAGCACGGCGGCGCCGATCCCCATGAAGCCGCGGGCCGCGATCAACGCCTCGGACGAGTTCGCGTAGGCCGCGACGGCGCTACCCGTGCCGAACAGCACGAGTCCGGCCAGGAGCGCGCGCTTGCGGCCGAACCTGTCGCTCAGCGAACCGGTCGTGAGCAGCAGGCCCGCCAGCGCGAGCGAGTAGGCGTTGATCATCCACTGGATGTCCGCGGTGCTCGCGCCCAGACCGGTGGAGATCGACGGGATCGCCACGTTGAGCACGGTGTTGTCCAGCACCACGACCATCACGGACAGGCACAGCACGCCGAGCACGGCCCAGCGCTGCGGGTGCGGGTGCACCCCGACCTCCCCGGTCGTCGAAGTCATCTCGTCCCCCTTACGGTGTACGAGAAACTTACAGCGTACGAGTGGGCCGAGCGCAAGTCGGTTTTCTGGAAATGAAGGAATTTCAGAAATGAGCCGGGGGATACCCCGAACAGCACTGCGGGCTCCGGCGAACCGGCCGAATGCCGAGTGCGCCGGAGCCCGCGAACGTAAAGGGCGGCCGCGCTCAACCAGCCTGGGGGTCACTGGGAGCGGGGCCGCCGTCGCCAAATATAGCGGGCTTCCGCGCTCCGCGCCCAGCGACCCCACCGAATCGCGATCCAAAAGTTTCCCGGCTGGACCACTGCCCGTCTCCCACCCGGCTGGCAAACGAGTGAATTCCCCGGTGCGCGGTGCGGCGAGCAGGGCCTACGGCCGATGAACACGGAGTCGGGTGTCGCTCGATAGGAGATTCCATGGCTGAACCACAGGGATGGATCCACTGCCACGACCCGTTCGGTCGCGACAGGTCGATGACCGTTCTGGTGGAGAAAGACCGGGTGCTGCTGGTCACGCCACCCGGCGAGACCGCTGTGATGTCCGCCACCCAGACCCGGCGGCTGGGCTCCCTGCTCGACCAGGCCACGGCGAAGATGTGATGGACGAGGTCCTGCGCGACGCGGTGCTGCACCGCCTGGCACTGCTGGACGAGGTCGCCGGGCACGGAGAGGCGGAAGCGCTGGTCCGCGCGGAGATCCACCGCCTGGCGGACGGCTGGCGGCTGCTGCTCACGCTGCACCAGCCCGACGAGGACGGCCGCTGCCGGGCGTGTCCCGGCTGGCCGCGCCGCCGCCGGTGGCCGTGCCGGGTCTGGGCCACGACGCACCAGCACCTGATCGGCGAGGATCTGCCGCACCGCGAGCGGCGCCGGCCGCTGCGCAGTTCTTTCACCCGATCAGGCGTGATCGAGATTCCGGCGGAGGCCCCCACCGGGATGACCACCGAACCGCCGGTCCCGACCCCCGAACCACCGCCGGTGCACCGGGCGCCCGTCGTGTCCCTGCCGAAGCACGCCTTGCCGGAGTGACCTTTCAGGCAGGATGGGCCGCATGCATGACGGCAGCGGCCTCATCGCGGTCCAGAACCTGACCAAGCAGTTCGGTCCGGTGGTCGCGGTGCAGAACCTGAGCTTCACCGTGTCACCCGGCAGCGTTACGGGCTTCCTCGGCCCGAACGGCGCGGGCAAGACGACGACCCTGCGGATGTTGCTGGGTCTCGTGAGGCCCACGGGCGGCACGGCGACGATCAACGGACGACCGTTCCACCAGCTCGGCCAGCCCGGCCGCGTGGTGGGCGCGGTGCTGGAGGCGCAGGGGTTCCACCCCGCGCGCTCGGCCCGCGACCACCTGCGCGTGTACGCGGCGGCCATCGGCGTGCCGGACGCGCAGGCCGACCAGGTCATCGGCCTGGTCGGCCTGGGCAGCGCCGCCGACCGCAAGGTGGGCGGGTTCTCGCTCGGCATGAAGCAGAGGCTGGCGCTGGCCACGGCGCTGCTCGGCGACCCGCAGGTCCTCGTGCTGGACGAGCCGGCCAACGGCCTCGACCCCGAGGGCATCGCGTGGCTGCGCACGTTCCTGCAGTCGTACGCGCGCATGGGCCGCACGGTGCTCATCTCCAGCCACCTGCTGGCCGAGGTCGAGCAGACCGTCGACCAGGTCGTGATCATCTCCCGCGGGCAGACGATGTTCTACGGGCCGTTGGAGCAGTTGCGGCAGTCGCAGCAGAAGCGCGTTCTCGTGCAGCCGTCGGACATCAATGCTCTCGCGACCGCTCTGCGCGCCGAGGGCGTGCAGGCGATCGAGCAGCTGCCGGACGGCCGGCTCGCGGTGTCCGGTGTGGACTCCCGGCGCGTGGCGGACAGCGCCCTGAAGGCCGGTGTGTCGATCTACGGCATCCAGGAGGAGCAGGTCGACCTCGAGCGGCTGTTCTTCCAGCTCACCAGTGGCCAGTACGCCGGGTACGCGCCGGCTCCGGCTCCCTTCAAGCAGCAGGGTGGGTGGGCCTGATGGGAAATCTCGTCCAGGCGGAGCTCCGCAAGACGACGACGACCGGCCTGTGGTGGGGTCTGCTGATCCCGACGGTGGTGCTGGCGCTCGGCTGGGGGCTCGCGACCGGCCTGCTGGGGCAGTTCTTCGTGGACTTCGCGTCGAGCAGCGACGTCGACGAGGTGTCGGACTTCCTCGGCGTCACGCCGGACCAGTGGAAGGTCTCGCTGTTCGGCATCGCGCGGGCGATCAACATCTCGACGATCTTCCCGATGGTCTTCGGCGCGATGGCGATCTCGGGTGAGATCAACCGCCGCACGATCACCACGACGTTCCTGACCGCGCCGTCGCGCATGCACGCGATGCTGGCGAAGATGCTGGTCTACGTGCTGTGGGGCGCGGTCTACGGCCTCGCGATCATGCTGTTCGTCGGCATCGGCGTGGTCGTCACCAGCGACGCGGGGCAGCTGCCGGACGCGGGCGGCTGGGCGATGCTCACGCTGGTCTGCGTGCTGTCGTCGATCCTGATGACGATGTTCGGCGTGGGCGTCGGGGCGCTGGTCACGAACGTCGCGGGCAGCGTCGTGCTGCTGTTGCTGTACTTCCTGGTCATCGAGAACGTCCTGCACTTCGTGCTCGTGTACCTGGAGGTGCCGGCGGTGGCCGGCTTCCTGCCGAACGGCTCGATCAACGGCCTCACCGGGTCGGTCGCGGTCGACCTCTTCCTGTCCACGGCGGGCGTGGTGCCGCCGGAGATCGAGGACGTGCTGCGGGCGATCGCGGGCGCGGGCGGCGCGCTCGACTGGTGGTGGTCGGGCCTCGTGTTCCTGGGCTGGGCCGGGATCGTCTTCGCGGGCGGCTGGGCCGTCACGCAGTCCAAGGACATCACCTGACCTGCGGTTCCTGACGTCACACTTTTGTGTCGGACCCCGAACGTAGGGTGGGTCCCGTGACGAAGGGCTGGATCCGCCGACTGACCGCAGCGTGCTGGCAGCACCCCCGCCTGGTGGTGCTGTCGGTGGTCGCCGCGGTCGTCGGCGTGGGTTTCCAAGCGGCGGGGCCGTTGCTGCTCAAGACCGCGATCGACGACTCGGCGGTGGGCCGCACCGACCGGCTGTGGCCGCTCGTGGTGGCGCTGGTCGGGCTGGAGCTGCTCACGTTCGGGTCGGCGTTCCTGCGCCGCTACCTGGGCGGGCGGCTGGCGCTGGGCGTGCAGCACGACCTGCGGCTCGGCGTGTTCTCGGCCGTGCAGCGGCTCGACGGCGCGAAGCAGGACGAGCTGCGGACCGGGCAGATCGTGTCGCGCTCGATCACGGACCTGCAGCTGGTGCAGTCGCTGCTGATGATGGTGCCGCTGGCCGTGGGCACCGTGGTGTTCGCCCTGGCCGCGCTCGCCGCGATGCTCTACCTCTCGGTGCCGTTGACGATCATCGCGATCGTCGTGCTGCCGCTGGTGGCGTGGCTGGCCGGGCGCACCCGGCTGACGCTGTTCCCCGCCACCTGGTCCGCGCAGCAGCGGGCGGCCGACCTGGCGCAGCACGTCGAGGAAACCGTCACCGGCGTCCGCGTGGTGAAGGGCTTCGGCCAGGAGGCGCGGGAGGTCGCGCGGCTGGAGAAGCACGCGAAGGCCCTGTTCGCGGAACGGATGCGGGCGGCCGGGCTGTCGTCGAAGCCCCTCGCGACGGTGACGGCGCTGCCGTTGCTCGGCCAGGTCGGCGTGCTGGGCCTGGGCGGCTGGCTCGCGCTGCACGGCCAGGTCACCCTGGGCACGTTCCTCGCGTTCACGACGTACGTGGCGAACCTCGTGGGGCCGACGCGCCTGCTGTCGAGCCTGATGGTGTCCGCGCAGCTGGCCAGGGCGGGCGTCGAGCGCGTGTACGAGCTGATCGACTCGCAGCCCGACGTCACCGACGGCCCCGACGAGGTGCCCGAGGGGCCGCTCTCCCTGTCGTTCTCCGGCGTCACCTTCGGCTACGCGCGCAGCGAACCGGTCCTGCGGGACTTCTCGATCACGGTCGCGCCCGGCGAGACCCTCGCGCTGGTCGGCACCGCGGGCTCCGGCAAGTCGACGGTGTCGTTGCTGCTCCCCCGCTTCTACGACGTGCACTCAGGATCGGTGCGGGTCGGTGGCGCGGACGTGCGGACGTTGCGGCTGGAGTCGTTGCGGCACGCGGTCGGCGTGGTCTTCGAGGAGGCGTTCCTCTTCTCCGACACGGTGTTCTCGAACATCGCGTACGGCAGCCCGGACGCGTCGCGCGAGGAGGTCGAGCGCGCCGCGAAGGCCGCCGAGGCCCACGACTTCATCGAGGCCCTGCCGCTCGGCTACGACACCGTGGTCGGCGAGCGCGGTCTCACGCTGTCCGGTGGCCAGCGCCAGCGCGTCGCCCTGGCCCGCGCCCTGCTCTCCGACCCGCGCGTGCTGCTGCTGGACGACGCGACGTCGGCGGTGGACAACGCGACGGAGGCCGCGATCCACGCGACGCTCGCCTCGGTCACGGCGAACCGCACGACCGTCCTGGTGGCGCACCGCCGTTCCACCCTGTCGCTGGCGGACCGGATCGCGGTCCTGGACGCGGGCCGGGTGGTCGACATCGGCACGCACGAGGAGCTGACGGCCCGCTGCCCCCTCTACCGCGACCTGCTCGCGGGCCCCGGTGAGGCGATCGAGTCCGCCGCGCCGGTCAAGGCCGGCGGCGAGCTGTGGCCGGACCTGTCGCAGGAGGACCTCGACGAACGCCTGATCGCCGAGGCCAGGCCCTCCAGTTCCGCACCGGCCGCGTCCGGCAGGCGCGGTGGTGGCGGAGGCGGTCCCGGTGGCGGGAGCACGGCGGCCCTGGCGGGCGGCCCGCCCACGCCGGAGCTGCTGGCCCAGGTCCGCACGCTCCCCCCGGCCACCGAGGTCCCCGTCCTGCACGGCGAGGACCCGCGCGCGCCCGACCCCGGCTTCCGCCTGGCCCGCCTGCTGCGCCCGGTCCGCTGGGCCCTCGGCGGCGTGGCGGCCCTGGTCGTGCTCGACGCCCTGGTCGGCATGGGCCTGCCGTCCCTCGTCCGCCTGGGCATCGACGGCGGCGTCGTGGGCGGCGCGGAGTCCGCGCTGTGGCAGGCCGTGCTGCTGGGCGTCGGCCTGGTGGTCGTCGGCTGGCTGACGACGGCGGGCAGCACCGTCCTCGCCGCGCGGTTGGGCGAACGCCTGCTCTACCTGCTCCGCGTCCGCAGCTACGCCCACCTGCAACGCCTCGGCCTCGACTACTACGAGCGCGAGATGGCCGGCCGCATCATGACGAGGATGACGACGGACGTCGACGCCCTCTCGACGTTCCTGCAGACAGGTCTCGTCACCGCGGTCATCAGCCTGGTCACCGTCGTGGGCATCACCGCGGCGCTGGTCCTCACCGACACCTCGCTGGCCCTCATCGCGCTGTCGGTGCTGCCGGTCCTCGTGGTGGCGACGGTGGTCTTCCAGCGCCTCTCCTCCACCGCCTACGCCGAGGCGCGGGAACGCGTCAGCGCGGTGAACGCCGACCTCCAGGAGAACGTCTCCGGTCTGCGCGTCTCCCAGGCCTACACCCGCGAACGCCGCTCGGCGGAGGCCTTCGCCGAGCGCAGCGACGCCTACCGCCGCACCCGCCTGCGGGCCCAGCGCTACATCGCCACGTACTTCCCGTTCGTGTCGATGCTCTCCGGAGTGGCCCAGGCGGTCGTCCTGGCCGTGGGCGCCCACCGCGTGGCGACGGGGAGCCTCACGCCCGGCGTCCTGCTGGCGTTCCTGCTGTACCTGGGCCTGTTCTTCAGCCCGATCCAGCAGCTCTCCGGCGTCTTCGACGGCTACCAGCAGGCCAGGGTGGGCCTGCGCCGCATCGCCGACCTCCTGCGCACCCCGAGCACGGTCGAACCACCGCGCGCCCCGGTCGGGGTCCCGGCGCGCCTGCGGGGCGAGGTGGAGCTCCGCAACGTGTCCTTCACCTACGAGGGAGCGGACCAGCCGGCCCTCGACGACGTGACCCTGCACGTCACGCCGGGCGAAACGGTCGCCCTGGTGGGCGAGACGGGCGCGGGCAAGTCCACGCTGGTGAAGCTCGTGGCCCGCTTCTACGACGCCACCGGCGGCTCCGTGCTGGTCGACGGCGTGGACGTCCGCGACTACGACCTGAGCGCCTACCGGCAACGCCTGGGCGTGGTGCCCCAGGAGGCCCACCTGTTCGGCGGCGACATAGCCGCGAACGTCGCCTACGGCCGCCCCACGGCGACGCGGCGGGAGATCGAGCAGGCGGTGGAAGCCGTCGGCGCCCTCCCGGTGGTCGCCACGCTCCCGAACGGCTTCCACCAGCCCGTGGGCGAGCGCGGCAACCAACTCTCGGCAGGTCAGCGCCAGCTCGTCGCCCTCGCCAGAGCGGAGCTGGTCGATCCGGACGTGCTCCTGCTCGACGAGGCGACCGCGGCCCTCGACCCGGCCACGGAGTCGGCGGTCCTGGCGGCCAGCGACCGCCTGGCGGGCTCGCGGACGACCTTCGTCGTGGCCCACCGCCTGGCGACGGCCGCGAAGGCCGACCGGATCGTCGTCCTGGCCCACGGCCGGATCGTCGAGCAAGGCACCCACGACGACCTCTTGGCGGCGCACGGCACCTATGCCCGCCTGTGGCACCACGGCACCCAGGAAGCCGCCTGACCGACCACCCGATCGCCGAACCCCGAAGGCGAGCCATGTCCCGTTCCCGCCCCACCGTCCTCTACGTCTCCGACCTCGCGTACCCGGCCAAGGGCCGCCGCTACTGCGACGAGGACATCCACCTGACCTCCCAGCTGCGGCACCACTTCGACCTCGCGATCACCCACCCGGAGAACGCGGCGGACCTGATGGCGGCGTTCGACACGGTGGTCGTCAGGAACAGCGGCCCGGTGCTCGGCCACCAGGCCGCCCACGAAGCCTTCAAAGAGCGGGCGAAAGCCGCGAACCAACGCGTCTACAACCCGTTGACCGGCAAAGGCGACATGGCCGGCAAGCAGTACCTGGTCGACCTGACCGCCGAGGGCTTCCCGGTCATCCCCACGACCGGCGCCGCCGACCTCGACCGGCTCCCCGAAGCACCCGAATACGCGGTGAAGCCCAAAGCCGGAGCCGACTCCCACGGCCTGGAGTTCGTCAAAGCGGAAGACCTGGAAAGCACTCTCGCCGGAAAAGCGGGTGAAGACCTCCTCGTGCAGCCGAAGATCGATTTCCGGTACGAGGTCTCCTTCTACTTCGTGGACCACGACTTCCAGTACGCGCTGCACGCCCCGGACCCGGCGAAGCGCTGGGAGCTGACGCACTACGCGCCGTCGGGAGAAGACCTGGAATTCGCGCGGGAGTTCGTGCACTGGAACGACCTCGACCACGGCGTCCAGCGCGTCGACGCCTGCCGCACGCGAGACGGCGGCCTGCTGCTGGTCGAACTGGAAGACCTGAACCCGTACCTGTCACTGGACCGCACGACCGGCGAGGCGAGGAAGAACTTCGTCGACGCGATGACGAACTCGATCAGGAGTTCACTGACCTGAACTTCGAACCAGTCCCCTGAACCGCACCACGACCGAACAAGATCCATCCGTGGAGACCGCGACTTGTACCTATCGTGAACTCATGGGTGCGCTCGGTGCGTATACCCGTCCACCAGGTCAACGCATTGCCCGAAAAGGAGGTGACACGATGAGACGCACCTCAAGAAGTGCTCAACTGCGCGTGACGACAGGCCCGTCCTGATCGATCCTGTGACAGAGCACTCCTTGCCAGGTGCCTCCAGCGTGTGAAGGCCCACGCCGGGGGGACTAACCTGACTACCGCATGAGTCACCACCAAGAGCGAGATGGATAGAGGCGAGCGCCAGCCGTGTCCAGCAGCAGTCCTGCGTCACAATTCGGGCCGAACGAGTGGCTCGTCGAGGAGATGTACGAGCAGTTCCTCGCGGACCCGTCGTCCGTAGACCCGGCATGGCATGACTTCTTTGCCGACTACAAGCGTGCGGGTGGCAACGGCAGTGCCGCCACGGCCAGCGCGGGGGGCTCCACGGCCACCACGACCGCGACCGTGACGCCGCCGGCGGCGGACACCGCCAAGCCCGCGCCCGCCGCCGCGCCGAAGCCTGCCGCGCAGTCACAGCCCAAGCAGGCGCAGCCGAAGCCGGCGACCTCGTTGCCGTCCACCGGCAAGCCCGCGCCGCAGCAGGCCGCCAAGGCCAAGCCGGTCACGCAGAGCGCGCAGCCCGAGCAGAAGCAGCTGCGCGGTGCCTCCGCCGCGATCGCGAAGAACATGGAGCTGTCGCTCACCGTTCCGACCGCGACCAGCGTGCGCGCCGTGCCCGCCAAGCTGCTGGCCGACAACCGCATCGTCATCAACAACCACCTGAAGCGCACGCGCGGCGGGAAGGTCTCCTTCACGCACGTCATCGGCTACGCGGTGGTCCGGGCGCTGCAGGCGTACCCGAACATGAACCGGCACTACGCCGAGGTCGACGGCAAGCCGTTCGTCGTCACGCCGGAGCACGTGAACTTCGGCCTCGCGATCGACCTGCCGGGCAAGGACGGGCAGCGCACGCTGGTCGTCGCGTCGGTCAAGGGCTGCGAGAACATGACGTTCACGCAGTTCTGGCAGGCCTACGAGGACCTGATCCGCAAGGCGCGCGCGGGCTCGCTCACCGCGGGCGACTTCTCCGGCACCACGATCTCGCTGACCAACCCCGGCACGATCGGCACGAACCACTCGGTGCCGCGTCTGCAGGCAGGCCAGGGCGCGATCATCGGCGTCGGCGCCATGGAGTACCCCGCGCACTTCCAGGGCACCAGCGAGCAGGCGCTCACCGACATGGGCGTCAGCAAGATCATCACGCTGACCAGCACGTACGACCACCGCATCATCCAGGGCGCGGAGTCGGGCGAGTTCCTCAAGCGCGTGCACCAGCTGCTGCTCGGCGAGGACGGCTTCTACGACGACATCTTCGCGTCGCTGCGGCTGCCGTACGAGCCGATCCGCTGGGTCGCCGACATCCCCGAGGGCGCGGTCGACAAGACGGCCCGCGTCATCGAGCTGATCGACGCGTTCCGCACGCGCGGCCACCTGATGGCCGACACGGACCCGCTGAACTACCGCCAGCGCAGCCACGCCGACCTCGACGTGCTGAGCCACGGCCTGACGTTGTGGGACCTCGACCGCGAGTTCCCCGTCGGCGGCTTCGCCGGCAACGAGCGGATGAAGCTGCGCGACATCCTGGGCGTGCTGCGCAACTCGTACTGCCGCACCGTCGGCGTCGAGTACATGCACATCCTCGAGCCCGAAGAGCGCCGCTGGATCCAGGAGCGCGTCGAGGTTCCGCACGAGAAGCCGCCGGCCACCGTGCAGAAGTACATCCTCAGCAAGCTGAACGCGGCTGAGGCGTTCGAGACGTTCCTGCAGACGAAGTACGTCGGCCAGAAGCGCTTCTCGCTGGAGGGCGGCGAGACCGTCATCCCGCTGCTCGACGCGGTGCTCGACAAGGCCGCCGAGCACGAGCTCGACGAGGTCGTCATCGGCATGCCGCACCGCGGCCGCCTGAACGTGCTCGCGAACATCGTCGGCAAGCCGATCTCGCAGATCTTCCGCGAGTTCGAGGGCAACCTCGACCCCGGTCAGGCGCACGGCTCCGGCGACGTGAAGTACCACCTCGGCGCCGAGGGCAAGTACTTCCGCATGTTCGGCGACGGCGAGACCAAGGTGTCGCTGACCGCCAACCCGTCGCACCTCGAGGCCGTCGACCCGGTGCTCGAAGGCATCGTGCGCGCCAAGCAGGACCTGATCGACAAGGGCGGCGACTTCTTCCCCGTCCTGCCGGTCGCCCTGCACGGCGACGCGGCGTTCGCCGGCCAGGGCGTCGTCGCCGAGACGCTGAACCTGGCGCTCGTGCGCGGCTACCGCACCGGTGGCACCGTCCACGTCGTCGTGAACAACCAGGTCGGCTTCACCACCGCGCCGGAGCACTCGCGGTCGTCGAAGTACTCGACCGACGTCGCGAAGATGATCGGCTCGCCGGTCTTCCACGTGAACGGCGACGACCCGGAGGCCTGCTACTGGGTCGCCAAGCTGGCCGTCGAGTACCGCCAGGCGTTCCACAAGGACGTCGTGATCGACATGGTCTGCTACCGCCGCCGCGGCCACAACGAGGGCGACGACCCCTCGATGACGCAGCCGGCGATGTACGACGTGATCGACCAGAAGCGCTCGGTCCGCAAGACCTACACCGAGTCCCTGATCGGCCGCGGCGACATCACGGTCGAAGAGGCCGAGAAGGCGCTGCAGGACTTCTCCAGCCAGCTGGAGCACGTCTTCAACGAGGTCCGCGAGCTCGAGAAGCACCCGGTGACGGTCAGCCCGTCGGTGGAGGCCGAGCAGCAGATCCCCGCGAAGCTGCCCACGGGCATCAGCCGCGAGGTGCTGGAGCAGATCGCCGACGCCCACGTGAACCTGCCGGAGGGCTTCACGCCGCACGCGCGCGTCAAGCCGGTGCTCGAGCGCCGCGCCAAGATGGCGCGCGAGGGCGGCATCGACTGGGCGTTCGCCGAGCTGCTGGCGTTCGGCTCGCTCGCGCTGGAGGGCCGCAACGTCCGCCTCGCGGGCCAGGACTCGCGCCGCGGCACGTTCGTGCAGCGCCACGCGACCCTGATCGACCGCAAGACGGGCGGCGACTACACGCCGCTGCAGAACCTGTCGCCGGACCAGGGCAAGTTCATGGTCTACGACTCGGTGCTGTCGGAGTTCGCCGCGCTCGGCTTCGAGTACGGCTACTCGGTCGCGAACCCGCAGGCGCTGGTCCTGTGGGAGGCGCAGTTCGGCGACTTCGTCAACGGCGCGCAGCCGATCATCGACGAGTTCATCTCGTCCGGTGAGGCGAAGTGGGGTCAGCGTTCCGACGTCGTGATCCTGCTGCCGCACGGCCACGAGGGCCAGGGCCCCGACCACACGTCGGGCCGCATCGAGCGCTGGCTGCAGCTGTGCGCCGAGGGCTCCATGACCGTCGCGGTGCCGTCGACCCCGGCGAACTACTTCCACCTGCTGCGCCGCCACGCCCTCGACGGCGTAGACCGGCCGCTCGTGGTGTTCACGCCGAAGTCGATGCTGCGCCTCAAGGCCGCCGTCAGCGGCACGGAGGAGTTCATCAGCGACCGGTTCCACTCGGTGATGGACGACCCGACGATCAAGGACCCGAACGCGGTCACGAAGGTCCTGCTGTGCAGCGGCAAGATCTCCTACGAGCTGCACGCCGAGCGCGAGAAGCGCGGCAACGGCGACGTGGCGATCGTGCGCGTCGAGCAGCTCTACCCGGTCCCGGCCCGCAAGCTGACCGAGACCCTGGAGCGCTACCCGAACGCGAAGGACGTCCGCTGGGTGCAGGAGGAGCCGGCGAACCAGGGTGCCTGGCCGTTCTACGGTCTGGCCCTGCCGGAGCTGCTGCCCGAGCACCTGGGCACCGTCCGCCGCGTGTCGCGCCGCCCGATGGCCGCCCCGTCGGCCGGGTCGAGCAAGGTGCACGAGGTCGAGCAGCGCGAGATCATCACCCGCGCGTTCGAGTAGATCCCGCGTGAACGAACGAGCCGCCGGATCCACCTGGGTCCGGCGGCTCGTCTCTTCCAGGCCACCACAGGAGTCCCTGCCATGTACCACACCGATCGCGGCATCGAGGAGCTCGAGAAGCGGCGCGGCGAGGAGGAGGTCACCTTCGCGTGGCTCGCCGACAAGCTGCGGGAGTTCGTCGACGCCAACCCGGAGTTCGAGACGCCCGTCGAGCGCTTCGCCACGTTCCTGGCGCGCGACGACGACGACTTCGAGGACTGACCCGCGCGCCCGGACGTGACGACCACGTCCGGGCGTTCCCGTGCGAGTCAGCCGGTGGCTTCGGCACGGCTTGTTCGGGCCACGAGGCACAGGCCGGCCAGGTCACCCGCCGGCGGTCTCGCCACAGCGGGTCCGGCCTACCAGGCGTAGGCCTCCGGCGCCGGCTTCGACCCGTTCGGACCCGGCGCCGGGAACAGCTCGTCCAGCTTCGCCAGGACGTCCGCGTCGAGCTTGAGCTCCGCGGCGCGCAACGAGTTGTCGAGCTGCTCGCCGGTGCGCGGCCCGATGATCGGCGCGGTCACGCCGTCCTGGTGCAGCAGCCACGCGAGGCCGACGTTGGCCGGGTCCTCGCCGATCTCCGCGCAGAGCTTCTCGTAGGCCTCGATCGTGTCGCGGTACTTCTCCAACGCGTCCGCGGACCGACCGGAGGCGCTGCGGGACGTGCCTCCCTCGCGCTGCTTGCGCAGCACACCACCCAGCAGACCGCCGTGCAGCGGCGACCACGGGATGACGCCGAGGCCGTAGTGCTTGGCCGCCGGCAGGACCTCCAGCTCGACCCAGCGGGTCATCAGGTTGTAGATCGACTGCTCGGACACCAGGCCGAGGAACCCGCGCGTGCGCGCCGCCTCCTGGGCCTGGGCGATGTGCCAGCCGGCGAAGTTCGACGACCCGAAGTAGATGACCTTGCCCTGCTGGCGCAGGACGGAGAAGGCCTCCCAGATCTCGTCCCACGGCGTGTCCCGGTCGACGTGGTGCATCTGGTACAGGTCGATGTAGTCGGTCTGCAGGCGCCGGAGCGACGCGTCGGCGGCGCGGCGGATGTTCAGCGCCGACAGCTTGGTCTCGTTCGGCCAGTCACCCATGCTGCCGTACAGCTTGGTGGCGATGACGGTCCGCTCGCGGCGCGTGCCGCCCTTGGCGAACCAGTTGCCGATGATGTTCTCGGTGACGCCCTCACCCTTCTTCCAGCCGTAGACGTTGGCCGTGTCGAAGAAGTTCAGGCCGTGTTCGTGGGCGCGGTCCATGATCGCGTGGCTGTCGGCCTCGGACGTCTCGGGACCGAAGTTCATCGTGCCGAGGCACAGGCGGGAGACGGACAGGCCACTGCGACCGAGCTGGGTGTACTCCATGCCTTCCACCCTGCCTCGCGGGAGGCCGCGGTGCCACGTGGAGCTGCTCCAGCTACTCCCACTCCCACCGGATGCCGTGGACGTGACCCGCCTGCGCCTCGTGCACCAGCAGGTGGGCGGCGGAGGTGGTGCCGATCCACAGCTCGCCCGTGTCGACGGCGGGCGCGTCCGGCGCGGTGCGGCTGAAGCTGTGGCAGCGGACGGGAACCGCCTCGGGGTGGAAGTCCACCTCCAGCACGTAGTTGCGCAGCGTGCGGAGGAACGTGCGGTCCGCCGTGGAGCTGTCCGCGCCGGGGTCGGAGATCAGCCGCAGGTCGACGAGGGCGGTGTCGCCCGCGCGCAGCACGCGGTCGAGGATGATCTCCGCGACGAGCAGCTTGCGGTCGGGGTCCCTGCGCACCCTGCCGACGCGGCACGACCTCTCGGCCACGACGTCGCCCGGTGAGAGGTCGGTGTCGTCGGCGGTCTTCGCGAGCAGGATCCGGTCGACGCCGTCCTCGAACGCCTCGATCACCGCGCTGCTGCGGATCTCCACCTCGCGCCGGTCGGGACCGATCACCGCCTGGTCCCGCACGCTGAGGTAGCGCGCGGGGGCCGGGAGCAACCTGTGCACGCGGGCGATCTCGCGGCCGAGGTCGATCGCCTCGTCCCGCCAGATGCCCTCCAGCGCGGTGGTGCGCTCGACCCACCGGCCGCGCGGCCGCCGGTCCCCCAGGCGGCTCGTCAGCGAGCCGGGCGAGAGCCGGAGGACGTCCTCCAGGGCGGAGACGGCCTGCAGCGACTCGGGGCGTTCGGGACGGCTGCGGCCCCGGCGCCAGTAGCTCAGCGTCGACTGGCTCACCTGCACGCCGCGGGACTCCAGGTGGTGCTGGATCCGCTCCAGGCTGAGCCCGCTCGCCTCGACGGCCAGCGTCAGCGCCTCCGCGAATTCCGACACGGTCGAATGCTACGACCAGTGATCGAATTCGGCCCAGACCGCACGCGGGGTAGGCACGACCACAGTTTTGACAGTATTGAGGTCTGAAGTTTCGAACCTGTTATCCGGCGCACATGTCGCGTTAGTTTCTTGGTGTTCCCCAGTTCATTCCCTGCCAGGAGGAACCCCATGGCTCTTCGGCGTCATGCCGCCGTCGCGGCGGCATCGGGCATCGCTTCCACGGCGGTGCTGACGCCCACCGCGGTCGCCGAGGAGGCGGTGCTGCCCGGAGCGGGCGCACAGGCGGCCGACGGCAGCCGCGCCGTGGTCCTGGAGGACGGCGCGCGCACCCTCCGGCACGCCTGCAGCAGTGCGCTGAACGCGTTGCCGAAGGTCTAGGTACTTGCCGTCGCCGCCTCCCTGCAGCGGCGACGGCCATCCTGGGCGCCCCTGATGAGCAGGCCGAATGCGGCTCGGCCGAGCGCATCGTCTCGACCTGGGGCGCTTGCGGTGGGAGTGGGAGTAGCGGCTACTCCCACTCCCACCGCACTCCGTAGATCCCGGGCTTCGAGTTCCGCACGTGGATGTGCGTCGACGCCGTCGTCCCGATCCACAGGTCGCTCAAGGCGGTCTCCGGCTCGTGCAGCGAAGGCCTCGCGAACTCGTAGCAGCGGGCCGGCACGGCGTCCGGGTGGAACCTGATCTGCAGCGTGTAGTCGTTGACGGGCCGCAGGAACCGCCGGTCGCAGACCTCGCTGTCCGCCCCCGGCCTCATCCGGACCGTGTAGTCGACCAGCGCCGTCTCGCCCGCCCTGAGCATCCGGTCGAAGAGGATCTCGGCGACGAGGAAGCCCGTCGAGTCCTCGCTGCGCACCCTTCCCAGCCGGCACGGCGGGCCCGCCTCGATCGCCGGCACCCCGAGGTCCGTGGCGTCGGCCAGCTGGATCGCGAGGAAGCGGTCGACGCCGTCCTCCAACGCCTGGATGACGCCGGTGCAGTGGTTGCGGACCTCACGGCGGTCCGGCCCGATGAACTGCCGGTCCTGCACGCTGAGGTACGTCGACGCCGTCGGCTGCAACCGGTCGATCCTCGCCATGACCTCGCCGAGGTCGGTGGCCCGCGAGTCCCACATGTCCTCGATGGACATCGACTGGTCGACCCAGCGCCCGCGCGGCCGCTTGTCGCCCAGCCGGTCGGTCAGGAATCCCTCGCCGAGGTCGAGCAGCTCCTCCAGGGCGGCGACGACCTTCAACGACTCGGGGCGCTCGGGCCGGCTGCGGCCGCGGCGCCAGTAGCTGAGCGTCGAGATGCTCACCTGCATGCCGCGCGCGGCCAGGTGGTGCTGGATGCGTTCGAGACTGAGGCCGCTGGTGTCGACGGCTTTCGTCAGGGCCTCGGCGAAATCCACCACGGGGTCACCGTACGGTCCCGCCCCTTCCGCCAACAGGCCCACACGACGGGTGCCGACACCACCGTCTCAATTGGTTCGTACGCCCCGACGCCACACCGAGTGCGTCAACGGAACCCCGGGACGGTACGCCAGATGCGTGATCGAGGGTGCGTCCAGCACGTGCAGGTCGGCTCGCGCGCCAGGCCTGATGACGCCGACGTCGTCCCGGCGCACCGCCCGCGCGCCACCGGCCGTGGCCGCCCACACCGCCTCCTCGACGGTCATCCGCATCTGCAGGACCGCCGTCGTCACGCAGAACGCCATCGACGAGGTGTACGACGAACCGGGGTTGCAGTTGCTGGCGAGCGCGACCGTCGCACCGGCGTCGAGCAGGGCGCGGGCGGGCGGCAGCGGCTGGCGGGTGGAGAGGTCGCAGGCCGGCAGCAGCGTGGCGACCGTGTCCGACGACGCCAGCGCGTCGACGTCGTCCGCTGACAGGTGGGTGCAGTGGTCGACGGACGCGGCACCGAGCTCCACCGCCAGCCGCACGCCGGGCCCCTCGCCGAGCTGGTTGCCGTGCACGCGCAGGCCGAGCCCCTTCGCCCCGGCCGCCTCCAGCACCGCCTTGGACTGCTCGTAGTCGAAGGCGCCCTTCTCGCAGAACACGTCCGCCCAGCGCACGAGCGGTGCGACGGCGTCGAGCATCTCGCCGCGGACCAGGTCGACGTAGGTGTCGGCGTCCTCGCCGGGCGGGACGAGGTGGGCGCCGAGGAACGTGACCTCATCGACGTGCTCGGCGGCGATGCGCGCGCTGCGCACCTCATCGGCCACGTTCAGGCCGTAGCCGGTCTTCGTCTCGACGAACGTCGTGCCCTGCTTCAGCGCCTCGGCGACGTGCCTGCGGACGACCTCGGACAGTTCCGCGTCGGTGGCCTGCCTGGTCGCGTCGACGGTCACCGCGATGCCGCCCGCGGTGTAGGGCTTGCCGGCCATGCGCGCGCCGAACTCGGCGGTGCGGTCGCCCGCGAAGACCAGGTGGGTGTGGCTGTCGACCCAGCCGGGCAGCACCGCGCGGCCCCCGACGTCGACCCGTTCGTCCGCGGCCGGAGCGCTCGCGGCGGTGCCCACCCAGGCGATCCCGGCGCCGTCGACGACCAGCGCGTCACCGGCGGACTCGCTGTTCGTGGTCAGCTCACCGATGCCGGTGATCAGCACGCTCATGCCCACAGCTCCTCGATCGCGGCCGCCAGCAGCCTGCCGACGTCTCCCAGGGTCTCGTGCACGCCACCGGAGGCGACCACCCGCCCGCCGACGACCACGGTGTCCACATCGGACGCCGTCGCGGACAGGAGAACCTGCTGCGGCAACGACCCCGCGGTGCGCGGCGTCGAACAGCTGATCGCCACGAGGTCGCAGGGCGCGCCGGGTTCGATGCGCCCGCCGTCCCAGCCGAGCGCGGAGTGGCGGGTGGCGGCGCCGAGCAGTTCCGCCGGCGAGAAACGGCCGCGCCGGCCCGTGCGGAGGCGTTCGCCGTGTTCGAGCGCGCGGCTCTCCAGCAACGGGTCGATCACCGCGTGCTGGTCGCTGCCCAGCGACAACGGGCTGCCCGCGTCCGCGAGCTCCCGCGCCGGGCCGATGCCGTCGGCCAGGTCGGCCTCGGTGGTCGGGCAGAAGCACGCGCCGGTGCCCGTGGCTCCGAGGGTCGCGATGTCCTCGGGCGTCAGGTGCGTGGCGTGCACCACCGTCGTGCGGGGCGAGAGCGCGCCTGCCTCGTGCAGCAGACCGGTCGGCGTGAGGCCGTACGCCGCGAGGCAGGCCTCGTTCTCGGCGGGCTGCTCGGAGAGGTGGACGTGCAGCGGTGCTTCCGGGAAAGCCTGCGCCACCACGGAGAGCTCGGCTCTGGGAACCGCTCTGACCGAGTGGATGGCGGCGCCGACCTTCAGCACGTCGTCGGACTTCAGCTCGGCGACCCGGCTCGCCCACGCCTCGGCCGTGCCGTCGGAGAAGCGCTGCTGCACCCCGGTGACGGGCTGGTCGATGCCGCCCGCCAGGTAGCACGCGTCGAGCAGCGTGAGCCGGAGGCCGGCGTCCTTCGCGGCTTCCGCGAGGGCGTGGCCGAACTCGTTGGACCTGTCGTGCAGGTAGTGGAACTCGCCCACGGCCGACACCCCGGCGAGCGCCATCTCGCCGTACACCGCGCGGGCCAGCCGGTAGTACGACTGCGGGGTGAGGCGCGACGCCAGGGCGTACATGCCCTCGCGCCACGTCCAGAACGTGCCTCCGCCGTCGTGCGTCCGGCCCCTGAGCGCGCGGTGGAACGCGTGCGAGTGGGCGTTCGCGAAACCCGGCACGACGATGCCGTGCAGCCTGCGCACCCCCAGCGGAATGGTGTCCACAGTGGACACACTGGCGATCTTGCCGCCCTCGACCCTGATCAGCACGCGTTCCGCGAGTCCGCCGGGCAGCCAGGCCCGCTCGCACCAGTAGTTCACGAGCCGAGGTGTTCGATCGTGGCGGCGAGGGCCTGGACGCCCTCGTCGACGTCGGCCTGCTCGGCGAACTCCTCCGGCGCGTGGCTCACCCCGGTGGGGTTGCGCACGAACAGCATCGCGGTCGGCACGTGCGCGGCGAGGATGCCCGCGTCGTGACCCGCGCCGGTCGGCAACGCCGGAACGCCGCCGAGCGCTCCCGCGATGTCGTCCCGGAGCGCCGCGTCGAAGTGCACCGTGTCGCCGTACGACTCCTCGGTGATCCGCAGTTCGCACCCCTCCTCCTCGGCGGCCCGACGAGCCGCCTCGGAGATCTCCGCGACCATCGCGCGGGTGCGCGCGTCGTCGCTGTCCCTGGCGTCCAGCCACACGTCCACGGTGGACGCGATGACGTTCGTGCCGCCGGGGTTGGGGACGATCCTGCCGACCGTCGCGCGGCCACCGCCCCTGGCGGCTCTCCGCGCCGCCAGGACGAGGTGCGAGGCCGGGAGCATCGGGTCGCGCCGGTCTTCGACCAACGTCGCTCCGGCGTGGTTGCCCTCACCCGAGAACGTGAAGCGCCACCGGCCGTGCGCGAGGATGCTGCTCGCCACCCCGACCGGCACGGTGAGGCCCCGGCCCTGCTCGACGTGCAGCTCGACGAACTGCCCGATGCGCCTCAGCGCCCGTTCGTCGCGGCCGACCAGGTCCGGGTCGTAGCCCGCGGCTTTCATCGACTCGGCGAGCGTGACGCCGTCCGGGTCCTTGAGGTTCAGGGCCTTCCGCGCGTCGATGGCGCCCGTCAGGAGGCGGCTGCCGAGGCACGCGACGCCGAACCGGCCGCCCTCCTCCTCCGCGAAGACCGTGATCGCGAACGGCCGTTGTGGCTGGAACCCCTTGGCCTGCAACAGATCGACGGCCTGCAGGGAGCTGGTCACGCCGAGCGGGCCGTCGAACGCGCCGCCGCCGGGCACCGAGTCGAGGTGGCTGCCGGTGACGAGGGCGTTGTCGCCGCGCTCGCCCCACCACGCCCAGAGGTTGCCGTTCCGGTCGGTCTCGACGTCCAGGCCGCGCTCGACGGCCTGCTCGACGAACCAGTGCCGGAGCTCGAGCTCGGGCTTGTCGTAGCCGTGGCGGGAGTAGCCGCCGCGCCGGGGGTCACGGCCGACGTCCGCGATCTGGTCGAGCATCAGCCCTCCATCGGGATGCGCACGCCCTTGTCGGCGGCCACCGTCTTCGCCTCGTCGTACCCGGCGTCCACGTGCCGGATGACGCCCATGCCGGGGTCGTTGGTCAGCACGCGCTCGATCTTCCGCGCCGCCAGCTCGGTGCCGTCCGCCACCGTCACCTGGCCCGCGTGGATCGACCGCCCGATGCCCACGCCACCACCGTGGTGGATCGACACCCACGTCGCCCCCGACGCCGTGTTGACCAGGGCGTTGAGCAGCGGCCAGTCCGCGATCGCGTCGGAGCCGTCGGCCATCGCCTCGGTCTCGCGGTACGGGGACGCCACCGACCCGCAGTCGAGGTGGTCGCGGCCGATGACGATCGGCGCGGACAGCTCGCCGGAGGCCACCATCTCGTTGAACCTGAGGCCGGCGAGGTGCCGTTCGCCGTAGCCGAGCCAGCAGATGCGGGCGGGCAGGCCCTGGAACTCGACGCGCTCCCCCGCCATCTTGATCCAGCGGGCGAGCTGCTCGTTCTCCGGGAAGAGCTCGAGGATCGCCTTGTCGGTCTTCGCGATGTCGGCCGGGTCGCCGGACAGCGCGGCCCAGCGGAACGGGCCCTTGCCCTCGCAGAACAGCGGCCGGATGTAGGCGGGCACGAAGCCGGGGAACGCGAACGCGCGGTCGTAGCCGCCGAGCTGCGCTTCGCCGCGGATCGAGTTGCCGTAGTCGAACACCTCGGCGCCGCGGTCCATGAACCCGACCATCGCCTCGACGTGCGCGGCCATCGACTTCCGCGCCCGGTCGGTGAACTCCTCCGGCTTCGCGGCGGCGTACTCCTGCCAGTCCTCCAGCGCGACGCCCACCGGCAGGTACGCCAACGGGTCGTGCGCCGAGGTCTGGTCCGTGACGATGTCGACGGCGACCTCGCGGCGCAGCAGCTCGGGCAGGACCTCCGCCGCGTTGCCCACGACACCGACGGACACGGCCTCACCGGCGGCCTTCGCGGCCAGCACGCGCTCGATCGCGGAGTCGAGGTCCGGAGCGACCTCGTCGAGGTAGCGGGTCTCCACACGGCGCTGGGCGCGGTGCGGGTCGACCTCGACGCACAGCGCGACGCCCTCGTTCATCGTCACGGCCAGCGGCTGCGCGCCACCCATGCCGCCGAGGCCCGCGGTGACCGTCAGCGTGCCCTTGAGGGTGCCGTTGAAGCGCTTGGTGGCGACCGCGGCGAACGTCTCGAACGTGCCCTGCAGGATGCCCTGGGTGCCGATGTAGATCCACGAGCCCGCGGTCATCTGCCCGTACATCGTGAGGCCCTCGGCCTCCAGGCGGCGGAACTCGGGCCAGTTCGCCCAGTCGGGCACCAGGTTCGAGTTCGCGATGAGCACGCGCGGCGCCCACTCGTGCGTGCGCATGACGCCGACCGGGCGTCCGGACTGCACGAGCAGCGTCTCGTCGGCTTCGAGGTTCCTCAGCTCGCGGGAGATGGCGTCGAACGACGGCCAGTCGCGCGCGGCCTTGCCCGTGCCGCCGTAGACGACGAGGTCCTCGGGACGCTCGGCGACGTCCGGGTCGAGGTTGTTGTGGAACATCCGCAGGGCGGCCTCGGTCGACCAGTTCTTCGCGGTCAGTTCGGTACCGCGGTCAGCGCGCACGGTGGTCATGACAGAGCTCCACTTCGGATCAGGGCCTCGGCGGCGGCGATCTCGGGGGCGAGGTGGCGGTCGGGGCCGGGGCCGGGGACCGTCTCGCGCAGCTTCGCCACGGCGGCGGCCGTCGCGGGGGCGGGCTTGAGGGGCCCGCGCAGGTCGAGCGCCCGCGCGGCGGTGAGCAGTTCGACCGCGAGGACGGTCGTGAGCCCGTCCACGGCCTTGCGCAGCTTGCGGGCGGCGGACCAGCCCATCGACACGTGGTCCTCCTGCATCGCGGAGGACGGGATCGAGTCGACGGACGCCGGCACCGCGAGGCGCTTGAGCTCGGACACGATCGCCGCCTGCGTGTACTGGGCGATCATGTGACCGGAGTCGACGCCGGGGTCGTCCGCGAGGAACGGCGGCAGGCCGTGCGAACGCGAGACGTCGAGCATGCGGTCGGTGCGGCGCTCGGCGATCGAGGCCACGTCCGCGAGCGGGATGGCGAGGAAGTCCAGCACGTACGCGACGGGCGCGCCGTGGAAGTTGCCGTTGGACTCGACGCGGCCGTCGGCCAGCACCACCGGGTTGTCGATCACGGACGACAGCTCGCGGTCGGCGACCGTCGCCGCGTAGGCCACCGTGTCCCGCGCCGCGCCGTGCACCTGCGGGGAGCAGCGCAGCGAGTACGCGTCCTGCACGCGGGTGCAGTCGGGTCCGCGGTGCGAGGCGACGATCTCGGAGCCGCGCAGGAACGCGAGCATCCGGGCGGCGGAGACGTTCTGGCCGGGGTGCGGGCGCAGCGCGTGCAGCTCGGGCTCGAAGACGCGGTCGGTGCCGAGCAGCGCCTCGACGCTCATCGCGGCGGTGAGGTCGGCGATGTCGAGCAGGCGGGTGAGGTCGGCGATCGCCAGCGACAGCATGCCGAGCATGCCGTCGGTGCCGTTGATCAGCGCGAGGCCTTCCTTCTCGGCCAGCCGCACCGGTTCGATCCCGGCTTCGGCGAGCGCCTCGGCGGCGGGGACGAGCTCGTCGCGCGCGTTGCGGACCATGCCCTCACCCATCAGCGCCAGGGCGCTCGCCGACAACGGCGCCAGGTCGCCCGAGCAGCCCAGCGAGCCGAACTCGTGCACGACCGGCGTGATGCCGGCGTTCAGCACCCCGGCCATCGCCTCCACGGTGGACAGACGAACGCCGGTGTGACCGGTCGCGAGCGTGCGCAGGCGCAGCAGCATCAGTGCGCGCACGACCTCGCGCTCGACCTCGGGCCCCGAACCGGCGGCGTGGGAGCGGATCAGCGACCGCTGCAGCTGGGCACGGCGGTCCGGCGGGATGTGCCGGACGGCGAGCGCTCCGAACCCGGTCGACACGCCGTAGGTGGGGCGTTCGGCCGTGGCGAGCTGTTCGATGTGGCCACGGGCGGTGGTGACCGCCTCGCGGGCGGCCGCGGTGATCTCCACCGGGGCCCCGTCGCGGGCGACGGCATGAACGTCCTCGAGGGTCAGAGGCTTCGGACCCAGCTCCACCGGTTGTCGCATGCAGACATCACAGCGCTCCGGGGCCGCCTCAGCGACCCCGGAGCGGATGATGGCGTCTGGGATGCCAGACGAGCTACCTCTTGCGGATCCAGCTCGTGTCGGCTTTGAGCAACTCGACCTGGTTGACGGCGGCGACCAGCTCGTCGACGGGCAGGTCACCGGTCGCGATGATCCAGACGTCGCCGTCCCGCACCACGACGTCCCCGTTCTCGACGAAGCCCTGCTTGCCGCGGACGGAGACGGGCGTCCGGGAACCGCCGAGCTGCGGGGTTCGCGGCGACACCTGCACCCTGGCGGGGGTGTCCGCACGGGCGACCCAGTCCGCCGGTCCGGTTCCGCCCACCCGGGCCGCCGGCTGACCGTTCAGCCGGAAAGCGGGCTGGTAGGCGAGCTTGGCGTCGGCCCTCACCGAGTCGGCCACGCGCAGCGCCGTCTCCCGCACGTCCCCCACCTCGCGCACGCTGACGAGGACGACGTCCTGGGCCTTCCACGCCACCGTGGCGGTCTGGCCCTCGACCCGCAGGTGGCCCTTCAGCCCGCGAACCGACACCTCCTGCCAGCCGGTGGTGTCCGGGTGGTCCGGGGTGCTGCCGACCGAGACGGACGGGCCGCCACCGTCGCCGGCGTCCACCGGGGCGTTCGACGGCACCCAGACGCGCGCGGACAGCCCCCCGCTGACGCCGCGGGCACCTTCGACGAACCCGTCCGGCAGCCAGTGGGGCGCGTACTCGAGGGCGATGCCTCCCGCAGCGTCCGGGACGAGCGCGGCGGCCGCGTCACCGCCCGTCGGCGGCGCGTACCTGTCGCTCGCGACGAGCCCGCCGAAGACCAGGACCGCGACGGCGGCGACTCCGGCCGTCGCGATCAGGAAGATGTTGTTCCGCTGCCGCTTGTGCTTGCGCCGCAGGGCGTTGAGCGTCGGTCCCGGGTGCGGGGTGCGTTCGGCGAGCTTGCCGAGCGCGTCCTTGATCAGCTGTTCGGTGTCGTTCACGACAGGCCCTCCCCGAGCCGCAACCCGACACCAGCGGGCTCCGGCGTGTGTTCCATGCGGAGTGTGGCCAGCGCACGTGAGATGTGGCTGCGCACGGTTCCCTCGGCACAACCGAGCATCTGTGCGATCTCCGAGTCCTCGTAGTTCTCGTAGTAGCGCAGGACGACCGCGGCCCGCTGTTTGCGGGGCAGCTTCGCGATCCGCTGCAACATGGCTTCCCGCTCGTCGTAGTGGTGGGTCGTGTCGCGGACGGGCGGGGTGACGGACTCCAGGGTAGTCATGCAGAGGGCGACGTCCTTGGCGGCCCTGCGCCGGCGCCACGAGAGGTACTCGTTGGTCACCATGCGCTTGACGTAGGCGTGAGGGAGGTCGACTGAACCGATGCGGTCCCACTTCTGCTGCGCGCGCAGCAGGACTTCCTGGACCACGTCCTGGGCCAGGTGCGGGTCGCACGTGAGCACGGTGGCGTAGCGCAGCAACGGGGTCACCTGGTCTGCCACGAAGTCATCGAAACTCGGTGTCAATCCCGACCCCCTTCAAAACCGTCACACCCCTAGGACGCAGCTCGGGGCTGTTCTGTTGAGTGTGCCCTGATGGAGGAACGGCGTGGGCTGGATCACATGGGAAAATCACCCCGTGGGCAGCAGCAGCGACGTTCCCGCGCTCCGGCGAGGGCTGGCGGTCCTCCGGCTGCTCGCGGGCAGACCGGGGCCCGTCTCCGCGGCATCGGTCGCGCGGGAGCTGAACCTGCCCAGGTCGACGACCTACCACCTGCTCTCGGAACTCACCGAGGCGGGCTTCGCGACCCACTTCCCCGAGGAGAAGCGCTACGGCCTCGGCGTCGCGGCGTTCGAGCTCGGCTCCGCCTACCTGCGCCACGACCCGCTGGAACGCCTGGCCCGCCCGTTGCTCCGCAAGCTCGCCGACCGCATGGAGAAGGTCGCCCACTTGGGCGTGCTGCACGGCGCCGAAGCCCTGTACCTCGTGCGCGAGCAGCCCCGCCAGCCGCAGTCCATCGTCTCC
Organism: Lentzea jiangxiensis; assembly: GCF_900104175.1. Lineage (GTDB taxonomy): Bacteria > Actinomycetota > Actinomycetes > Mycobacteriales > Pseudonocardiaceae > Lentzea > Lentzea jiangxiensis. The sequence goes on along the minus strand of NZ_FNIX01000001.1, from coordinate 587,982 downwards.
GACGTCGGCGTCCGCCTGCCCGCGCACCTCACCGCCTCGGGCCGCGCGATGCTGGCCCACCTGCCCCCGGCCCAGGTCAGGGCACTGCTGCCGTCGGTGGCGGCGTTCGTCGACCGGACCGGCCGAGGCCCGCACAACCTGCCGGCGCTGCGCAGGCTGCTCACCCGGGAACGCCGCCAGGGCTGGGCCGTCGAGGACGGCTTCGTGACGGCCGGGTTCGCGTCGGTGGCGGCGCCGGTGTTCGACCACGGCGAGCGGCCGATCGCGGCCATCACCCTGACGTTCCGGCACCTGTGCGACACGCCGTGCGGGCAGACGTGGCCCGACCTCGCCAAGGAGGTCCGCAAGGCGGCGGAGGAGCTGACGGTGCGGATCGGCGGTCACGCGGCGTCGGGGTAACTGCTCCGGCGAGCCGCCACGGGCCTGCTTTCATGGTGGGCATGGGGGAAATCGACATCGAAGAGCTCGACATCGCCGATGCCGCCGAAGCCGACCAGCGCGCCCTGTTCGACCTGCAGGTCGCCTGGTGGACGACCGCCCTGCCGTCGCGAGAGCTGCCGGAGTTCAGCGGGTGGGTGCGCAGGCAGCGGACGCCGGAGATCGGCTGGGGCCGTTCGCGGTTCCTGGTCGCGCGGGAGCGCGGACGGGTCGTCGGGTACGCGCGCGGCTACCTGCCGACGGGCGACAACGCGCATCTCGTCACGGGCGAGGTCGTGGTGGACGAGCGGCGGCGGGGCAAAGGCATCGGCACCGCGTTGCTCCGGCACGCCGTGCGCCTGGCGGACCGCGACACCGCCGAGGCCTCGTGGGTTCCCCGGGGCGGTGAGGGCGAGCGGTGGGCAACCGCCAGGGGCTTCGCCGTCGTCAGTTCGCTCACCCTGCAGGACCTGGTGCTCACCGGCCCGCTGCCCGAGCCGGGTGAGGTGCCGGCCGGCTACCGCCTCGCGCACTGGACAGGACGGGCTCCGGAAGCCCTGCTCGACGCGTACGCCGACGCGCTCAACACCACGAAGGACCAGCCCATGGGCGACAGCGCGATCGAGCTGACCACGTACACACCGGAGCGGGTGAGGCAGGAGGAGGACACCCTGTCCGCAGCCGGTGTAGACGTGTGGGTCGTCCTCGCGCTGTACGGCGACGAGGCTGCCGGAGTGACGGTTGTGCACCGCACTCTCTCGCGGCCTTCCATTGGCCACCAGCGCTACACCGGCGTACTTCCAGCCCATCGCGGCAAAGGCATCGGCCGGTTGGTCAAAGCGCACCTGCTGCGCCGGCTCACCGGCATCGAGATCGTCGAGACCGAGACGAACAGCACCAACGAGCACATGCGGCGGATCAACCACTCGCTCGGCTTCACCGACCGGATCACCACCGTTGACCTGTGCGCTCGCACGGCTGATCTCGCGCTGTAGGAAACAACGACGGGGCGGACACCCGGAGGTGCCCGCCCCGCCCTTCGCACGACGTCAGATGCCCGCGCCGGCGAGCCACTCCTTGGCGACCTTCTCCGGCTCCGGCTTGTCCGGTCCGGCCAGCTTCTGGTTCAGGTCCAGCAGCGTCTTCGTGTCGATCTTCCTCGAGATGGCGTTGAGGGTGTCGCGGACCTGCTGCGACGCCTTCTTCTCGTTGATGAGCGGCAGCACGTTCTGCGCGGCGAAGACGTTCTTCGGGTCTTCCAGGACCACGAACTCGTTGGCCTTGATCGCGTAGTCCGTGGTGAACAGGTTGGCGGCCTGCACCGTGTTGTCCTTCAGCCCGGCGACGGTCACGGGACCGCCGACGTCGAGGGACTTGAACTCCTTGAACTCGCAGTTGTACTTCGCCTTGAGACCCGACAGGCCGTCGGGGCGGTTCTGGAACTCCGGCGGGCCGCCGAAGGCCAGGTCCTTGCAGTACGGCACGAGGTCGTCGAGCGACTTGAGGCTGTACTGGGCCGCGATCTGCTTGGTGACGACGACCGCGTCCTTGTCCTCCGCAGCGGACTTGTCGAGCACGACCAGGTTCTGCGGCAGGGCCTTCTTGAGCGCCGCGTACACCTCGTCGGAACCGACCTCGGTGGCGTCCTTGTTGATGTGCTTGAGCAGCACGCCCGTGTACTCGGGGATCAGGTCGATCGAGCCGTCCTGCACGCCCTTGTAGTACAGCTCGCGGTTGCCGATGTTCAGCTTCTTGGAGACCTTGACGCCCTTGGCGGACAGGGCTTCCGCGTAGATCTCCGCGAGCAGGCGGGACTCCGGGAAGTTGGCGGAGCCCACGACGATCGTGTCCGTCGGGGCCGGCTCGTTGTTGCCGCTCCCGGCCAGCGGATCTCCACCGCACGCCGACAGAAGCATGACCGCGGCGACTGCTGTCGCGATGCGCTTCATCTCTTTCCTCCGGTTCCTGCTGGACGCAGCCCTGGCGAGACCGTCAGCCGCTGCAGGCCGGCGAACCCCAGGTCGACGAGAACGGCGAGCAGTGCCACGAGCACCGCGCCGGCGAGCATCTGTCCGAACTCCTGCAGGGCGAGGCCGTCGAAGACGAACCTGCCGAGACCACCGGCGCCCGTGTAGGCGGCGATGGTGGCGGTGGCGACGACCTGCAGCGCGGCGCCGCGGAAACCGCCGTAGATCAGGGGAAGCGCGTTCGGGATCTCCACGTTGAGCAGCACGCCCGACTCGCGCATGCCGACGCCGCGCGCGGCGTCGACGGCCATCGGGTCGACCGCGCGCACGCCGGCGTACGTGCCCGCCATGATCGGCGGCACGGCCAGCAGCACCAGTGCGACGTAGACCGGGAAGTCGCCGAGGCCCGCCCACAGCACGACGAGGATCAGCACGGCCGTGGTCGGCAACGCGCGCAAGGCGTTGGAGAGCCCGACGATCGCGAACCCGCCCCTGCCGGTGTGGCCGACGAACGCGCCGAGGGGGATCGCGATCACCGCGGCGATGAGCAACGTCAACAGCGTGTACCCGAGGTGTTCCAGCAGCCGCACCGGGATCCCGGTCGGGCCGGACCAGTGCGCGGGGTCGAAGAGCCAGGCGCCCATTCAGCTCACCTCCCCGCCCGTGCCCACGGCGTGAGCAGTCGTCCGATGAGCAGCAGCAGGCCGTCCGCGAGCACCGCCAGCACGACCGTCCCGATGAGGCCCGCGAGGACCTTCTCGGTGTGGTCGGTCTGGTAGCCCTCGGTGAAGAGCTGGCCGTAGCCGCCGAGCCCGACGAGCGCGCCGACGCTCACCATGCTGATGTTCGACACGGTCGCGACCCGCAGGCCCGCGATCGTGACCGGCAGCGCCAGCGGGAAGTCGACGGTGAGGAAGCGCCGCAGCGGGCGGTACCCCATCGCGTTCGCGGCGGCGATCACGTTGCCCGGCACCGCCGCCAGCGCGTCGCTGACCGAGCGGACCATCAGCGCGACCGTGTAGATCACCAGCGGCACGATGACGTTGATCTCGTCGAGGATCTTGACGCCGATCAGGATCGGCGTGATCACGATCAGCGCGATCGACGGGATCGTGAACAGCACGTTGGCGAGCGGGAAGAGGACCGCGCGCGCCTTGGCGGACCGGCTCGCGAACCACCCGAGCGGGATGGAGAGCGCGAACCCGGCCAGCACCGGCACGATCGAGAGCCGGAGGTGCACCGCGGTGACTTCCCAGAACCTCTCCCAGTTCTCGAGGATCCAGGTCACTTCGGGACCTCACCCGCCGCGCGGGCCTTCGCGAGCGCCTGGATCACGTCGTCCGCCTTCACCACACCGGTGACGGCGCCGGCGTCGTCGACCACCACGCCGAGCGCGGACGGCGAGCTGAGCGCCGCGTCGAGCGCGCCCCGCAGCGACGAGCCGTCGTAGAGGGAGCCACCGGAGACGAGGTCGTCCTCACCCACCTCGACCTCACCGTCCACTCCGGACAGCCAGCCCTTCGGCCGGTTCTGCTCGTCGACGACGAGCGTCCAGTCGGCGACGGTGATGCGCTCACCGAGCTTGGCCGTGGCGACGGGGTGCACGGGCACGTCGGCGTGCAGGAACGTCAGGGTGCGGTAGCCGCGGTCCCTGCCGACGAACGAGGCGACGAAGTCGTTGGCGGGCGCGCTGAGCAGCTCCTGCGGCTTCGCGTACTGCGCGAGGTGCCCGCCCTTCCGGAACACCGCGACGCGCTCGCCGAGCTTGAGCGCCTCGTCGATGTCGTGCGTGACGAACACGATCGTCTTGTCGAGTTCCGCTTGCAGGCGCAGGAGTTCGTTCTGCAGGTCCTCGCGCACCACGGGGTCGACGGCGCTGAACGGCTCGTCCATCAGCAGCACCGGCGGGTCCGCCGCCAGCGCGCGGGCGACGCCGACGCGCTGCTGCTGGCCGCCCGAGAGCTGGGCCGGGTAGCGCTTGCCGAACGCCGGGTCGAGCCCGACGATCTCCAGCAGCTCGGCCGCCCGCGTGCGCGCCCTGCGCTTGTCCCAACCGGACAGCAGCGGCACGGTCGCGACGTTGTCGAGCACCGTCCGGTGCGGGAAGAGGCCCGCCTGCTGGATGACGTACCCGATGCCGCGCCGCAGCGTGGGCGGGTCCACGGTCAGGACGTCCCTGCCGTCCACGAGGATCGTGCCCGACGTGGGGTCGATCATGCGGTTGACCATGCGCAGCGACGTCGTCTTGCCGCACCCGGAGGGGCCGACGAACACCGTGATGGTGCCCGCCTCGACCGTGAGGTCGAGCTCGTCCACAGCGATGGTCCCGTCCTCGAACCGCTTGGTTACGGCCCGGAACTCGATCACCCTTCGGATCCCTCCGGTCGCGACGGCCTCCCCGATTCGGACCGCCCTGGATGCAGATCCCACTGACCTTAACTCGTTCGGCGTACCCCGGCACAACGTTCCACGATGTGGCAGGCCGTATGGTTTACCGCTTGTGACGATCGACCAGGTTCGGCAGTTGGTGGCGGAGCGCGGTGTGCACGCCCGCAAGCTTCGCGAGGTGTTGTCCCTGCTCAGCGAGGACTGGCACCCGCTGGCGGAGCTCGTGCGCCTGCCCGCGGTACCCCGCCGCACGGTGCAGGACCTGCTCAAGGCCCTGGGCGACGACGCCGAAACTTCAGGTGATCGTCACCGCCTCGCCCCCGGCCTGGTCGCGGCCTACCGCGCGGAGTTCGGCGTCTCCGGTGTGAGGGACCACACGGACGTGCTGCGGCAGATCCTCGTGGACGTCGCGGACGTCCCGCCGCCGCTGTCCTCGTTGGACCACGTCCAGGCGACGGCGGAGACCGCTCTCAACCGCGCGGTGTGGCTGAACTCCACCTACGACCTCGCGGGCAGGCGCCTGCTGTGCCTGGGCGACCACGACCTGACGTCGCTGGCCGTCGCCGCCGTCAACCCGCAGGTGTCCATCACGGTGGTCGACCTCGACGAGCGGCTGCTGGAGTTCATCGACTCACGGGCCCGGGCGCGCGGTCTCGACGTCCGGACCCTGCACTGCGACATGCGTTTCGGGCTGCCGACGTCGGTGCTCGAGTCGTTCGACCTGGTCTTCAGCGACCCTCCCTACACGCCGGAGGGCATGGGCCTGTTCGCCGGGCGCGGCGTCGAAGCGCTGGAGGACATCGCCTCGGGCCGCTTGCTGCTCGCTTACGGCTTCTCCGACCGCACCCCCGCGCTGGGCCTGAAGGTCCAGCAGGAACTGCAGAAGCTCGGGCTGGTCTTCGAGGCGATCCTGCCCGCGTTCCACCGCTTCGACGGCGCGCAGGCCATCGGTTCCGCGGCGGACCTCTACGTCTGCCGACCCACGGGCCGCCGCGCGGTGACCGGTGGCACGCGCATCTACACCCACGGCGCGCAGTCCGTGGAGTCCTCCGGCCCGTCGAAGGAAGCCCTGGCGGCCCTGTCGGAACTGGCTCCCCGCCCCGAGTCCTCGCCGCCGCCCAAGCCCCGCGCGGCCGGGTGGGCCGAGCCCGTCGGCAAGGGCGCGGCGTCGCTCGCCGTCGACCTGTCCGCGGACCCGGGACCGTGGCTGCTGCGCACGTTGCTCGCCTCCTCGCCCGCACGCCTGGCGTGCCTGGTCGCGAACAACCACCCCGCGGTGTCGTCGGAGGCGGGGCAGAAGGAACTGCAGGAGCTGGTGGCGACCCGGTTCAAGCTGAAGTTCCTGCGCAACAACCCGGACGGCAAGACCACGATCGTCGTCGCCGACCAGGTCCTCACCGGCACGCTGTCGCTCGGCGAGCGCACGGTCCGCGAGGTTCTCATGAAGGCGCACGGCAAGCTGCGCAACGTGTGGCGCGAGGCGTTGATCACCGCGTCGCAGGGCGTGCTGACCAAGCGGCAGGCGGCCGAGATCGTGGACAACGCCCCGGTGGCGTCCGACGACCTCGACGTGAGGCTGGTCGACCTGCCCAAGCACCGCATCGCGGCGCTGCTGCCGGAGATCTCAGCCAGCGCGGGGTATGTGGAGCGGCCCGAGGGCTAGCACGGCGCGGAACTCCTTGGGCGGCACCGGACGCGAGAACAACCAGCCCTGGTACGCGTCCACGCCGACACCGCGCAGCACGTGGAACTGGGTCGCGGTCTCCACGCCCTCCGCCACGCACTTGCGGCCCATCGCCCTGGCCATGTCCACGACGGCGCGGGCGACGGCGAAGTCCGAGGAGTCGTTGCCCACGCCCGAGACGAACCGGCGGTCCACCTTGATGATCTGCGCCGGCAGGTCCTTCAGGCGGGCGAGCGACGAGTAGCCGGTGCCGAAGTCGTCCACGGCGAACTGCACGCCGCGCTTCACGAGCTCGTCCATCGACTGGCGCACGCGGGAGGGCAGGTCGACGAACGCGGTCTCGACGAGCTCCAGCACCACGCGTTCCCACGGGACGCCGGACTCCATGATCGCGGTCGACACGATGTCGACGAACTCGGGATCACCGGGCACGAGGCCCGCGAGGTTCACCGCCACCGAGACCGGGCGGCCGTCCGGCGCGGGCCACGTCGAGGCCTCGCGCAGCGCCGTCCGCAGCACCCAGCGGTCCAGCTCGCGCATCAGGTCGCCCTGTTCGGCCACCGGCAGGAACACGTCCGGCGGCAGCAGGCCGCGGTCCGGGTGCGGCCAGCGCACCAGCGCCTCGGCGGTCAGCACGGCGCCGTCCACGCCGACGACCGGCTGGAAGTGCAGCGCCAAGCCGTCGTGCTGCAGGGCGTCGCGGAGCTGGCCCTCGAGGTGCACCTGGCGGTCGGCGGACGCGATCAGCGCCGCCGAGGCCAGCGACACCCGTCCGGCGCCGGCGCGCTTCGCCTCGAACATGGCGGCGTCGGCGAACCGCAGCAGGTCGGCGCCGTTGGCGCGCGAGCCGTTCGGGACGGCGGCGCCGATCGAGGCGGAGACCCGGACCAGTTGGCCGTGCACCGGAACGGCGGTGCGCAGCAACGACGCCACCCGGGTGGCCAGCGCGTCCACGCCGCCCACGGCCTCGATGTCCTCGGAGATGATCACGTACTCGTCGCCGGACAGGCGTGCCGCGGTGCAGCCGTCGGGCAGGCCTCCCTCCAGCCGGCGCGCCAGGGCGACGAGGAGCTCGTCGCCGGCGTCGTGGCCGAGGGAGTCGTTGACGCGCTTGAAGTTGTCGATGTCGCAGAAGAGGACGGCGACCTTGGACCGGTTCGGTCCCTCCAGCGCCTTGCCGAGGATCTCCTTCACCAGGGCGCGGTTCGGCAGGCCGGTCAGCTCGTCGTGGGTGGCCTGGTGGCGCAACGCCTCGGCGGCGCGGCGGCGCTCGGTGATGTCCAGGAACACGATGAGCCAGAAGCGGCGGCCGTCGTCCTGCACGGACAGCGCGATGTGCAGCTCGCAGTAGACCTTCTCGCCGTCGGGGCGGACGAGGATGCGCTGCGGGATCTTCTGCGTGCGCTCCGCGGCCCACTGCAGGCCGGGCGACGTGTCCTCGGGGTGGGTGAGCTGTTCGGCGGTCATCCCGCGCAGCTGCTCCAGCTCCATGCCCAGCAGGTCGCACAGCGCGTCGTTGGCGTCGACGAGCCGCTCGCCCTCGTCGAACAGGCCGATGCCGACCGGGGTGACGGAGACGAGGTCGGTGAAGCGCTGCGAGGAGCGCTTCATGCGGGCCTCGGCGGCGCGCTGCTCGGTGACGTCCTGGGCGGTGCCGACGGCGAGCTGCTTGCCGTGCGCGTCGTGGACGATCATGCCGTGGCAGCGGAAGATGCGCGTCGAACCGTCGTGCGGCCGCACCACGCGGTGTTCGCACTGGACGGCGACCTCGTCGACGGCGAGCTGGCGCCACAGGTCGTCGACCCAGGCGCGGTCCTCGGGGTGCACGAGGTCGAGGTAGTAGTGGTAGCTGCCGTCCACGTCGGCGGGGATGCCGTAGAGGTCGCGCAGCATGTCCGACCAGACGACCTCGCCCGTCGACGGGTTCCACTCCCACATGCCGAGGCGGGCGGCCTGCTGCGCGTCCGCCAGTCTTCGGCGGTCCTCGCGCATCTGGCGTTCCAGCGCCCGCGCCTCGGTGACGTCCTGGATGGTGCCGTGGTAGCGCTCGATGCGGCCGGACGGCGCGATCTCGGCGCGGGCGCGGCACATGTAGACGCGTTCGCCGATCTCGCTGCGGACCTCGGCCTCGACCGGGGCGTCGTCCTTGGCGTGCAGCAGCTGGTGGCGCAGTGCCTTGACGGCCGCGCGGTCGTCCGGGTGCACGCCGCTGAGCAGGTCGTCGTCGGGCGTCATGCCGAGCTCGGCGAACATCTCCATCAGCACTTCGCTGCGGTGCACTGCGCGCGTTCCGGTCTCGTACGCCCAGCTGCCGATGCGGGCGATGCGCTGCGCCTCCAGCAGCCGCGCCCGTTCCTGGGCGAGCTCGGTGGCCGCGCGCTTCGACTCGGTGATGTCGCGGATGTAGCCGGTGATCTTGTCCAGGGCGCCCGCGTCGTCCAGCCGCGCCTCGGCGACACCGCGGATCCACCGCAGCTGGCCGTCCGGGCGCACGATCCGGTACTCGATGTCGATCGGGTCGCCGGTGATCTCGCGGCCGTGCCAGTACGTCTCGACCATGTGGTAGTCGTCGGGGTGCACGACGTCGAGGACGGCCTGCGCCCCCGGCACGACGGTGGCGCGGTCCACGCCGAGCAGTTCGTAGTGGGTGTCCGACCAGACGGTCATGCCGGTGCGGGGGTCGAACTCCCAGGAGCCGAGCTCCGCGACCCGCTGCACCTTGCGCAGGCGGCGCTGCTCGTCGCGCAACGCGTCCGCGGCGGCCGAGAGGTCGGAGACGTCGATCAGCAGGACGGCCTGCAGGCCCGTTCCCGCAACGGCGTGCCGCGCCACGCGCACCGGCAGCTCGCTGCCGTCCACACGGCACAGCCGCAGGTCGGAGGTGTTCCCGAGGAGCAGCTCACCGAGCGGGTGCCCGACGAGGTCGTCGGCCCCCTGCGCTCCGGCCAGCTCCACGGCCGCGGGGTTCGCCTGCATGACGACGCCTTTGGCGTCGACGAGCAACGACGGCGCGTCGGGCATTGTCAGCCCGTCGAGTGTCATCGGAGGTTTGTCGGCCGCCCGTGCACGGCCGTTCACCACCGTCGCGCGTCCCACCCACTTGGGCACCGCCCCACCCTCTCCCGCATTAGCCGCCCGCGGCAATTCGAGTGGACACGACAACGGCACCCGAACGGCGGCAAACACGAACCCTCTCCTCGGGTGTTCACCCGAGGAGAGGGACGGTAGCGCTTCGAAGCGTCATCGCCCACCCCTGCAAGGGTTAACGAAAAGCCACGTTCGTGGTTCCGGTCCTCGCGAACTTGCACATGGGTGGCGAATGCAAGGCCCTTGATCAGGGCCTGATCAGGCGACTCCGTCGGCCTTCGCGGCCACGGCCACAGCCGCCGCGACCTCGGGTCCGACGCGCGGGTCCAATGCCGAGGGAACAATTCGGTCTGGACCCAAATCATCTTTCGCGACGGCGAGAATGGCATCCGCGGCGGCGAGCTTCATGCCTTCCGTGATCCGTCGCGCACCCGCGTCGAGAGCCCCGCGGAAAATGCCGGGGAACGCGAGCACGTTGTTGATCTGGTTCGGGAAGTCGCTGCGGCCGGTGGCCACGATCGCGGCGTGCCGGGCGGCGACCTCCGGGTGCACCTCGGGGTCCGGGTTCGACAGCGCGAAGACGATCGAGCCGGCCGCCATGCTCGCGATCAGGTCCTCGGAGACCCGGGAGGACGACACGCCGATGAAGACGTCCGCGCCCCGCAGCGCCACGTCGATGCCGCCGTCGAGGTTCGCCTTGTTCGTGACCGCCGCGATCTCCTCCTTGACCGGGTTGAGACCGGCGCGGCCCGCGCGGACGATGCCGCGCGAGTCGAGCAGCGTGATGTCACCGGCACCGGCGGCGAGGAGGATCTTGGCGATCGCGATGCCCGCGGCGCCCGCACCGGAGATGACCACCCGCTGGTCGCCGATGTTCTTGCCGAGGACGGTGTTCGCGCCGTTGAGCGCGGCCAGCGACACGACGGCCGTGCCGTGCTGGTCGTCGTGCATGACGGGGCAGTCGAGCGCCTCGATCAGCTTCTTCTCCAGCTCGAAGCAGCGCGGCGCGGAGACGTCCTCGAGGTTGACCGCGCCGAACGACGGGCGCAGCCGGACGAGCGTCTCGACGATCTCGTCCACGTCCGTCGTGTCCAGCACGAGCGGGATGGAGTCGAGGCCACCGAACGTCTTGAACAGCGCGGACTTGCCCTCCATGACGGGCAGCGACGCGCTCGGGCCGATGTCGCCGAGGCCGAGCACCGCGGTGCCGTCGCTCACGACGGCGACCAGGCGGTGTGCCCACGTGTACTTCGCGGCCAGGGAGGCGTCGCGGGCGATGGCCTGGCTCACTCGTGCGACACCGGGGGTGTACGCGATGGACAGCGCCTTCGGGTCAGCGAGCGAGGCGGTCGCGCCGACCTCGAGCTTCCCGCCCAGGTGCGCGTTGAAGATCTCCTCGTCCGTCAGCGTCGTCGGATCGGAGTTCTCGGTACGGGCTTCGTTCACTGCTGTCACGGCGTCCCTCCTGCGGTGCGGGCGGCGTAGTGGCCCAACGTGGGCTCATCACCAAACGGCGCACCGTCCCAGCGTTGTCACGCCGAGTACACGGGGCCTTGAAACTCGGTCGACGACCTCCGACGAGTTGCGTCGGAGAACTGTCCGAGTGCTGCGGGTGACGGGAAGTGTGGCAGGGTCCCGCCTCTCTGTCTGCGGCGGGGATCACACTTTTTCCGCAGGTCAGAGGGCATTTAGCAAGACGTCCGTCCGGTTTTCTGAACCGACCGGTCAGTTTCCGCTGGCAGGAAGCACCCGATCGGTCAAGAAAGAATGACGCCTTAGAGTGACGACATGCTGGCGAGTTCGCTGAAAATTGACGGCGCGTTGGAGTTCACCCCCCGCACGTTCCCCGACGACCGCGGCGTGTTCGTCTCGCCGTACCAGGAGGCCGCCTTCGTCGAGGCGGTCGGGCACCCCCTGCGGGTCGCGCAGACCAACCACAGCGTCTCCCGCGCGGGGACGATCAGGGGCATCCACTACGCGGACGTGCCGCCCTCCCAGGCCAAGTACGTCTTCTGCCCGCGCGGCTCGTTCATCGACGTGGTCGTCGACATCCGGGTTGGCTCCCCCACCTTCGGCCAGTGGGACGCGGTGCTCGTCGACTCGAAGAAGTGCAACGCGGTCTACCTCGCCGAAGGCCTCGGCCACGCGATGATCGCGCTCGAGGACGACACGACCATGAACTACCTCTGCTCCACGGTCTACACCCCGTCCGGCGAGCACGGCCTGACCCCGCTCGACCCGGCGCTGGACCTGCCGTGGCCGCGCGAGTTCGAGTTCCTGCTCTCGGAGAAGGACACCGCGGCCCCCACCCTGTCCGAGGCCTACGAGGCCGGCGCGCTGCCTCGCTACGAGGACTGCCTCGCCTTGTACGCGTCTCTCAAGGCCTGAGAGTCGGCCTCGGCCATAGTCGAGCTTTGACGACTCCGAGCACCTTCGCAGGTCCGAGGTGTTCGGAGTCGGTGCTCGCGAACGGGTTGTCTCCCACCACGTGCCACCCCCCGTCCACTTCGTGGGAGGCGCGCTTGATCGACAACTGCCCCGGCCGACTGTCCCACCGGACCAGCACGATGTCGTTCGGATGAGGCTTCGCACCCCACCTGACCAGCACGATGTCGTCGTTCCTCAGGGCAGGCACCATGGACGGCCCCTTGACGAGCACCGTCGACAGACGCGGTCTCAACGATCACCTTTCGCTCGGCCGGAGTAGTGTTCCTACCTGTCGGAGCATCCACTGTTTTCACTCTGGGAGGAACGATGCGACTCGTGTCGCGCATTCTCCGCCCGCGCGTCGAGGCGACCGCGCATTGCGACCTGCCCTGCGGCGTCTACGACCCCGCTCAGGCCCGCATCGAGGCCGAGTCGGTCAAGGCGGTCCAGGAGAAGTACCAGGCCAACGAGGACCCGGAGTTCCGGGAGCGCGCCGTCCTGATCAAGGAGCAGCGCAGCGAGCTCGTCAAGCACCACCTGTGGGTGCTGTGGACGGACTACTTCAAGCCGCCGCACTTCGAGAAGTACCCCGAGCTGCACGACCTCTTCAACCGCGCCACCAAGGCCGCGGGTGCGTCGGGCACCAAGGGCTCGATGGACCCGGCGACGGGCCAGCAGCTGCTGGACCTGATCGCGCAGATCGACAAGATCTTCTGGGAGACCAAGCAGGGCTGAGTTCAGAGCCTTGTAAACGACGCTGACCAGCGAAAACCTTGTTCGTCGGTCAGCGTCGTTTGTCGTCCTTTAGGGTTGCTCGACGGCCCCCAGACGGCCCAAGTTAGTCCTATTTGGATGATCGCCGCCGCGCGCCGAGGCATGTCTCCGGGATGGCCGGCAAGCGCTCACATCAACCAGACCGATCCCTGGACCTCCCCGTCTGCATAGATCAGTGATGCGACTGAGACCGCGCAGTGCGACTGCCCTACCGCGGACGTACGCCCGACCCGTTCAGGTGCGCCAGTCAGCAGATGATCACAGTGCGCGATCGGGATACCATCTCGTCAGCGCCCTCAGCAAGGGCCAGGGTCGCGTCGGCCTAAAGGTGGGAGCAGGCGATCGTGAGTACGCCGTACGATCAGGGCAAAGCCGCACTTGATGAACTCATCGACTGGGCGGCCGAGAACGTTGCGGAAGTCCAACGCAACGAAGCAACGACGCGGCTGCAACTTATTGATCAGCTTCTTACCAAGGTCCTCGCTTGGCCGCGAGCACAGATAGAAGCCGAAACGGCGTATGAAGGAAAGTACGTTGACTACGCCATTGGCCGACCCTTTACTCGACTAATTGTCGAGGCCAAACGAGAAGGTTCATACTTCTCGATCCCAGCAGGGCTGACTTCCTCGATCCAGCGACTAAGCAACCTCACCGATGGCAAGGCTGGCGAACCGCTCAAGGCCGCCGCAGAGCAAGTGGCTGGCTACTGCGCATCCCGTGGAGTGTCCCTCGCGGTGGTATGCAATGGCCTGCAAATAGTCGCCTTCCTCGGCGTACGAACGGACGGAGTTCCGCCACTAAAAGGTAATGCGCTCGTATTCCCCAGCCTCTCCGCCATGAGAGAGAACTTTCGCCTCTTTTGGGACAATCTTTCCAAGCCGGGGATTGAGGCGCGAAACCTGCATGTCACCCTGAAAGAGGGCGGCAAGAAGTCTGCACCTGCACCACTCTCTGCATCCATTCCGCACTACCCCGGAATAAAGCGCAGAAATGATATTCAAGTAGGACTTCAAATCCTGGCCGAACTCTTCCTTGAGGATCTAACGCGAGCAGCCGAGCTTGAGGAAGAGTTTTTGCGGGCGACCTACGCCACAAGCGGCGCCCTATCACAATACGCCATGCTCAGTAAGCAGATCCTGGAGAACAGATACTCGCTGCTCCATGAATCTGACTCTAACTTTGAAACCGAACCTGCGGCAGCCCGCGGAGGGCAGATCAGCCCGAACCTCGCAGGTGACATCCTTGCATCGGGACTCAGCAAACGCCCTATCATTCTCCTTGGCGACGTAGGCGTCGGCAAAACAATGTTCATTCGACATCTGGTCAATGTAGACGCGAAAGAAGTATTTCAGCAGTCGGTAGTGTTCTATGTCGATTTTGGGCAGAAGTCGGCGCTCATGTCAGATTTGCGCGAATTCGTCATCGAGGATGTAATTCGACAGTTCCGCGAGAAGTACAACATTGACATCAACGATCGAAAGTTCGTTGAAGCAGTTCATCACGGTGCACTAAATCGATTCGACAAGGGAATCTACGGAGAGCTTCGCGAAATTGATGAAGTTGCCTATCGACGCGAACGTCTCAGCCACCTTGCACGCCTAACTTCGGACAGCGCATCTCACCTCCTAGCCTCCATGGAACATCTTCGTGGAAGCATGCAAAAGCAGATAGTTATCTTCCTGGACAACATCGACCAACACGCGTCAGAACTCCAGGAGCAGGTCTTCCTTATCGCCCAATCGCTCGCTAGCGAGTGGCCCGCAACAGTGTTTGTTTCTCTCCGTCCAGACACATTCTATCGATCCAGGAGCGAAGGGACGCTTTCGGCGTACCAGCCACGCGTCTTCACGATCGCACCGCCCCGCGTGGACGTCGTCCTGAAGAAGCGAACCAGCTTCGCCCTCGACGTACTCAAAGATCCATCGATTCTTCCAAGCTTCAACTCTCAGGTCACACTCGAATCCGACTCCCTGACCGCCTGCCTTGAAGTTCTCCTGAACAACTTCGAGAATAACGAGAATCTCGTCAGGCTTATCGATAATTTGTCCGCAGGGAATACCAGACTCGCATTGAGCTTCGTATCGTCCTTTATCGGCAGTGGTCACGTTGACACCCGGAAGATCGTTGATATTTACAGCCAGAGTGGCCACTACACGATCCCACTGCACGAGTTCCTACGGGCAACAATCTACGGCGACTACGAGCACTACGAGCCTGAATCGTCACCGATTGCGAACGTCTTCGATATATCTGAGCCTGACGGGCGAGAGCACTTCTTGCTTTTACTTCTTCTTGCATACGTTGAGACATCTGGCGACAGGGCAGGAACCGAAGGCTTTGTTTCCAGCGATGATGTCTACACATACGGTCAACAAAGCGGGTTTAGCGCCGATCAGATTGCCTGGGCCGTAGAGAGGGCGGTGCGCAAAGGAATCTTGGAGCGGTCCCCTCGCGCACGCAATGTGAGTGGAGTCGAACACATCCGAGTTACGTCGGCCGGAGTCTATACCGCTCGGGTGCTCGCAGGAATGTTTGCGTACCTCGATGCCGTTGTGGTCGATACGCCGATAGTCGATGACGCTTACAGGAGACTCATTTCCGACGCACACTCGATCATGGACAGGCTCCGCAGAGCAGGTCATTTCCGGACATATCTGGATAATCAGTGGCGCACGGTGGAATCCTCGGTTTCCAACCCATCTCTAAATTGGCGGGAGCAGAGCACGCGCCTCGGGAACGAGATAGCGAGAATTTCAGATCGACTTCAATAGAACGAGTCGCACTGATGCCGTTTTACGGTCTTCACCCTCACGCATAGAATCTTGCCCGCAGGCCCGGCCTTTACTCCAACACCGAACAGCGGATTAGCTACGAAGTTCCATCGTGCGGCGTTCCGAGCACGAGCATTCAGGTGGTTGACCTGCAGGTCTATCCGCCGAGCCGTTTCGTGTCCCGCGACTGTCCCGCCGGCCGTGACTGTCAGCCAGGAACTCAATGATCTGCGCGGGTCGTGGCCTGAAGATTGGAGCGGACCCCTGCTGTTGTCGGGTGGTCAGGCCCCAACACCCGCTCGCAGTCGGTGAGGGTGGCCTCGTACAGCGGGACCGCTCGCCCCAGATCACCCACTGACTGGTAGGCGTAAGCCAGGTTGTTCCGCGACATCAGCGTGCTGGGGTGGTCAGGCCCCAACACCCGCTCCCGATCGGTGAGGGTGGCCTCGTACAGCGGGACCGCCCGCCCCAGATCACCCACCGACTCGTAGGC
>NZ_FNIX01000001.1:0-571504 GCF_900104175.1 Lentzea jiangxiensis | reverse complement strand
GCCAGGTTGTTCCGCGACGTCAGCGTGTCGGGGTGGTCAGGCCCCAATACCCGCTCGCAGTCCGTGAGGGTGGCCTCGTACAGCGGGACCGCCCGCCCCAGATCACCCGCCCACTCGTAGGCACTGGCCAGGTTGTTCCGCGACGTCAGCGTGTCGGGGTGATCTGGCCCGTGGAGGTTCTCCAGGCATCGGTTTGTGCGGGTGAAGTAGGTGATCGCGGTCGTGACGTTGCCTTGCCCCCCGAGGTAGGTGCCAAAGTGATTGAGTAGTTGGCAGGTGGTCGGGGTGTCGCGGCCTGGGGGCGTGTGATCGATCAGGGCCTGAGCGTGGGGCAGGACCAGCTGGTATAACGGCCAGCTCGCCGGGGATTCGTGATGCTGTCCGGTCAAGGCGGTGGTGAGCGTGGTGGCCGCGGTGTCGCGGGCGGTGGTGACGTCGTCGGGCTGGCGGTGAGGATCATCGGGGTCGGGGGTGCGGCTGACAGCCTGCACCAGGCGATGCACGCCGATGGTGTCACCAGTCAGGGTGATCATGTTGTAGGCCGCGAGTCGGCCGAGCGCGGCCAGCACGTCGGGTTCGTCGGCGGTCCCGGCCAGCAGTTCGCGAGGGATGCCATCGGGGGCGTACCAGGCCAGCTGGCGCAGCAATTGCCCGGCCAGCGGGGTGTCGGCGAGCCGGTCGAGGGTGACATGCCAAACCCTGGCCACAGTGCGTTGAGCGTCGCCGCCCTCCGCGATCGCGGTGAACATCCGTGCCGGAAACCGGGCGAGCAGATCGAGGTAGGCGGCGGGGGTGATGCGGAGCTGGCCGAGGTAGGCGCCTGCCTGCTCAATAGCCAGCGGCAGCCACCCCAGCTCCGCACACAACCTGTCGGCACCGGTCAGCTCGGCGTCGGGCCACTCGGCCCGGACGATTCGGATGAGCAGCTCAACCGCCTGCGCGGCGGGCAAGACGTCCAGTGCAACGGTCTGCATGCCGCGCCAGCCTCCGCCCTGACGGCTGGTGATCACAATCGTGCCGGTATGCACGCGGTCCAGCAGCCCAGCCGCGTCAGCCGGGCCGGCGAGATTGTCCAAAATTAACAACCAATCGGTATGGGTGGCCAACCAGCGCACGCCCAACTCGGTGCACTGCTCCAACGGCATCACCCCCGTCTCCGGCGCGACCGCCACGGCCAGGTCGGCCAGCCCTGTGTCAATGGCGGTCGCCGAGTCGGCGACTATCCACCACACCAGCGAGAACCGGTCTGCCTGGCTGGCGGCGAAACGGGCAGTCAGGGTGCTCTTGCCTACCCCGCCGAGCCCATGTACCGCGACCACGACGGCCCGGCCGCAACCGGCCACCGCCGCCTCCAACTGCTTCAACTCCGGTGACCGTCCCACGAACATAAGAGGGTCGGGCGGTCGTCGGTCCATTCCCCTCACCGCAGGCGTGGACTCCATGGAGGGCACACCAGAACCCTCGACGATCACGGGACCGTACGCGGCGCCGATGGCGGTCTTGCCGCTCACGCCTCCGGTGATCGAGACCGGTGCGGGCCCCCGCTCGCCCGACGCGGCCGGGCCTGGCCCCGCGTCGGCTCGGTAGGGTCCGGCGGCCCGCCTACCTGGCCAAAATTCACTCCGACCGTCGGGCCTCCGCTGGCACCCCCCGTAACGTTTCCGTACAGAATGGCGCTGCCATCGGTCGCCGAATGCGACATCGACGAGCTCGGTGTGCTCGCACCAGCGTGATCGGTGGCCTGGCCTTGCCGCCGGGCCACCACCAACGCCCCGACTGCCACCACCAGGCTGCCGATCCCAGCGATCCAGCCCAACGCCTCCAGGACCGGTCGCGCCGGGTGCTCCTTGTCAGTCAGCCAGATCGGCACACCGAACCGCAACAGCGTCCACACTCCAGCGCCAGTTGCAACC
Organism: Lentzea jiangxiensis; assembly: GCF_900104175.1. GTDB lineage: Bacteria > Actinomycetota > Actinomycetes > Mycobacteriales > Pseudonocardiaceae > Lentzea > Lentzea jiangxiensis. The sequence continues at coordinate 569,591 of NZ_FNIX01000001.1, read as the reverse complement.
GCCACACCAGCCGTCCACCACGCACGCCGTCCCACACTCACCATGCGTCCACTCAACCCACAGCACCGCCCCACAACTGGAACCCGTACCCCAGGTGATCGCACTCGGCCCGCCCAACGCTACTAACTCCCGCACATCCGCCACTAGGCGTCCAGACTGACCGCCGCGACCACACTTCCCGGTCCCCTTGTCCCTGCTGGCTTAACGCCTGGACACAAGATCATCATTTTGTTGACGTGCTCGGACACCTCTGTCCTGCGCACGTGTCCTGTAGCTGTCCCACAACTCGAAGGCGGAGACACGCTGCCACATCAGACCGGCTCAGGCTCAAATCCTTGCGCAGGATCTACCGGTTAACCTCACGAGTTGGCCTTGACCTGCTACTTCGTCACCCTCGGCTCGTGTTCCGCGCTCGCTGTTCCGTACATGTTCCGTGGGCAAGCCTGTGGGCTGGTCGACGCCGCCAAGGCGGCGAGCTCTCCACAGGTGCGGCAGCCGAGCGCCCCGACCACTTCCTTGGCGACCACCTGGCGCTCGTCCCAACTCATGACCTGACGGATAAGACGTGGCCTCTACGGACGTCTGCCATCCCCTGTTAATACTTGGGTTTACCTGCGGAGATCCAGTCTCACGGTCGCCGTCTCAAGGTGCTGGCAGTGGATGTTTTCTGTCATTAGATGAGGGAAAAGTGTGGAGATGATCATGCGGTCGCAACCACGTGATACCGAGGGCAAGCCTGTGGGCTGGTCGACGCCCCCAAGGCATCGAGCTGTCCGTAGGCGCGGCAGCCGAGCGCCCCGACCACCGGAACAGGCTACCCTCGGCGCTCGTTCCGACGATCGCGGCGACTCTTGGCGACTGAACTGAGGCCACTTCAACGCCATGGGAGTCTGTAATGTAACGCGGCTCGTAACTATGTAGATGAAGAAGCCATGACGGAAGCAGAAGACCCGGCGAAGACACCCGTAAAAGAATGTTTTTATGTGTGTCCCATAGGTCCAGCAAATTCAGACACCAGAAAACGTTCAAATCAAATTTTTAAGCATGTCATCGCCGCAACTCTTGAGCCACTTGGATACAAAGTTACCCGCGGGGATACCATAGATCAGTCCGGGCTGATCACTACGCAGGTGATCGACAAGCTACTTAATTCCGAACTGGTTATCGCCGACCTTACTGACCACAATCCTAATGTTTTCTACGAGCTTGCGGTGCGTCATGCGGCGAGTAAGCCATTCATTCACCTGATGGCAGAAGGTCAATCTATCCCCTTCGACATTCAGGGTATGCGCACCGTATTTTTCAATTACCAAGACCTGGATTCTGTTTACGAAGCAAAGCGTCAGCTGGTAAACATGGTTGAGGTCATTGAGGATGGCGCACCTGTTGAAACACCTGTGACATACACCATTGATCTCCAGCAGCTAAGGCAGTCGGACAATTCCGAGGCGCGAGGAATTGCCGATATAATGGAGGAGATGACGGTACTTAAAAGAGCAATTCTCGGAAACCACCGCCAGCGTAGGCCATCTGCTGATCATGCAGCGCTTCGTGAATTTGTTCAGCACCTTCTTGCCGACGGGAGAATTTTCACAAGCGACCGCGATTTCCTGATCAACAATGACACCTCTCCTTCGCATGATCAGTGGGCCGAAAGAATCCTGACATCAGCTCAGTCGACGTGGAATTCCATTGCGAATTCTCCGTCAGGAGGCTTCGCTGATGAACCTCCATTCTAGGCATGCAAGTAGTTCAGAAGGTTCGAGTCGATGCTCGATCAACTGTCAGCTTGACGCTAGAGCGATTATCGCGACCCTGAAAGAGGGGCCTCGCACCATCCCGTATGACCTGGCTCGTCCCAACCGCGCGTGTCAAGGGGGCACCTACCGCGTTGACGTGATCATGCGCTGGGACGGCCCCCTTGACACGTGTGGTTGCTCTCGGGGAGGTCATACGGGATGGTGCGTGCCCCGGCCCCCGCTGGAACGCGATGTGCCGGCATCTCCCCGCACCATTTTGGAGACCTGCCCGTCCGGCGAGGACATGCTTTGAACTCACTGCGGTTCACTCCGGGGGCCGCTGGCCGTTCCTGTCCGACAACGGTCGACCGGCGCGCATGCCTCGCCCGCCGCGCTCGGACGCCGGAGGCGGCCTTGGGCGCGGCGGAGAAAGAGGCGCGTCGGTCTGCCGTTGTCGGGTAGGCACCAACGGCCAGCGGCCCCCGGAGGGGGCCGCCTTGATGAAGAAAAGAAACTCTGAACGCGGCTGCTCTAAGCCTTGATTAACTGCATCAAGTGGGCGGTGTTCGTCAGGTCTGCCAGCACCTTCCGAGCCCCAGCGGCCTGTAGTTCCTCGACGGTGCTCTTTCCGCTTGCCACGGCGATGACCTGTACGCCTGCGGTCAGGGCGGCGGTCACGTCCCGCGGAGTGTCGCCGATGAGCACCGTGTCGTCCGGGCCGAACTGCGTGTCAAGTTGCTGAGTCGCGCGCTCCCTGGCCATCGCCACCAGCTCCGCGCGGTCGGCATGGTCGTCGCCGTACGAACTCGTCTCCAGGTCGAGGAACTGTTCCAGTCCGAGCGCGACCAGCTTGATACGCGCAACGGCCCGAAGGTTTCCGGTCAGCACCCCTTGATGAACAGTCGGTTCAGACTCCAGCGCTACCAGGGCTTCGCGTGCTCCCGGCAGTGCCCGGGCTCGTGACGCGAACTCATCGCGGCCGGCCTCGTAGCTGTCGATGAGTGCGTTCACCAGCTTGCCTACTGCCGCGTCGGTTGGCTCGATCCCGTGCAGCTTCAAGGTCTCGGCGATGATGTCCAGCTCGGTCCTGCCGCTCACGTCGGCAAGCTGCTGGAAAGGCTGGCCGAACGCCCTCGGGATCGCTCGCTCGTACATCTCCCGGCCCATGCCGCGAGACTGAAGCAACGTGTGGTCGATGTCCCAGAGCACGAGCCGTCGCAGCTCGTTCGGCGCGATCATGCTTCGAGTTTGTCACTCAGTTGGGGTCTCGCGCTGGGGTGTAGCGTCAGTGCAGGTCAACGCTTCGCAGGGGTGGGGATGGACGAACAACTCGCAGCCATGATCGGCGAACGAGTGCGTCTGCGCTGTCTCGCGTCGCGCCTGCCGAAGACCGTGATCGCCGGACTGGCAGGCATCACGCCCGACTACCTCTATCAAATTGAACGCGGCCTCAAGCTCCCCACTGTCACGGTGCTGAAGCAACTGGCCGAGGTGCTGAACGTCTCGGCTGACGAGTTGTTGAGCTCCACTTCGACGCGGGCGCCGTCTACTAGACCGGAGACAGCGGGCGATGCGTTGTATCGAGCGTTTACCAGGCCAGTGAAGTCCGATGCAGTCGCCATCGATTTGAAGGCGTTGCGCCGCAACGTTTTAGATGCTTGGCAGACCTGGCAAACGTCGGCCACGCGATACAGCCAGCTCGCCCCGGAACTTCCGGCACTCGTGATCGAGGCCGAGCAGGCCTTGCGTGACCGCGCGAACGGTTCAGCATCTGATCAGCGAGAGGTTCAGTGCTGCGCTGCTGACCTGTATGCGTTGCTGCGCAGCGTCGCCAAGAGGCTCGGCAGGGTGGACGTCTCGCTGCTCGCGGCGGATCGTGCGATCCGTGCCGGCGAGAACGCAGACGATCCGCTGCGGTTGGCGGTGGCCCAATGGAACCTTGCTCAGGTGTTGCTTGCCGATGGCGAAGCTGAGGGCGCCGAGGACGTCGCGATGCAGGCGGCTGAGGCCCTGTCCGCCTGCACGGACAACGACCTCGATGCCGTCGCGCTCCGCGGTGCACTCCTGCTCGTCGGCTCCATTGCGGCCGCGCGTCGAGGAGACGTCTGGAGGGCACGGGAGCGCGTGCAAACAGTTGAGCCGCTGGCGAAGCAGACCGGCGAACGCAACACATTGTGGACTGTCTTCGGTCCAACGAACGTCGCGATGCACGCGGTCAGCGTTGAGGTCGAAGCTGGCTCGGCTGCGGACGGGCTGCGGCTGGCCGAACGGATCGACCACGACCGCTCCCCCTCTATCGAACGTCGTGTGGCGTTCCGGTGTGACGCAGTCGCTGAAACTCGAAACGTCCGTAGCGGGAGCGATCAACTCAACCGCCTTCGCCGACTAGATCAACTGCCAACGAGGCTTGATCCGCGGCAGCTCAGGTCGACCCATACGACCTTGCCCGTCGTGGTGACGTTGAAGCCCCAGTCAAGAGACAGCTGGTCCACCAGCACCAAGCCGCGTCCGCGTTCTCCACCCAACCGTGAGGCTCCCAGCTGCGGGAGGTTCGCCCGGTCCCCGTCTTCCACTTCGATGCGCAGCACTGGAGAGTCCGGCACCAGGCACAGACGAAAGCCGACTGGCGGGTGTCCGTGGTCGTACGCGTTGCTGACAAGTTCAGTAACAAGCAGTTCAGCGTCTTCCGCGCACTCCTCGTCCAGGTGCGCCAAAGTTCGCCGTGTTGAATGCCGCAGTTCGCGCAGCGGAGGCGTCTCAGCTCCGTCCAGGCTCAGGTTGAAGACCAATCCATCGCGCCCGTAGGAAGAGCGGGCCATGAGTCCCTCCGGGGTCGCGTCCATTCGCGGGCAATCCAAGGGCTACCCGATCGGAGCTCCCCCCACACGGGTAGCTGGCTCCCAACAACGATGGCAAGCCTGTCGGCTGATCGATGCCGTCAAGGCATCGAGCTGTCCACAGGCGCGGCAGCCGAGCGCCAAGACCAGCTTGATCAGGCCGACCACCTGGCCCACCGGGGCCCGCGTGCGCCACTGACGTCGGCGGCGGCCAATGTGGCACCCAGCACGGTCAAGGAACTGTTCAGGCTCGGACTGCGTCGAACCCTGGTTATCCTGCTCGCGTGCTGACCCATACAGATGCAGAACGTCTCTCCGCGGTCCGCCGCTATCACATCTTGGACGCGCCGGCCGACGGCAGTTTCGACAGTGTTGCCCGTGTGGCCGCACAGGTCTTCAATACACCGATCGCGACCGTGACGATCGTCGACGTCGACCGGGTGTGGTTCGCGGCCTGTCACGGCCTGGAGGGTGTTGCGCAGATCGGTACCGAGCCTGGTCTGTGTGCCTCGGCCGTGTTGCAGGACGGGGTGTACGTGGTGAACGACGGCGCGGTCGATCCCCGCACCCTCGACCATCCGCTGGTGCGCGGAGACCTGGGTCTGCGCTTCTACGCCGCCGCGCCGATCATCACCGGCGACGGCCACCGGCTGGGGACGGTCAACGTGATCGACCGTGAGCCCCGCGAAGTCACCGATGCTCAGGTCGCGACACTCACCGCGCTGGCCGGCATCGTCGCCGACCAGCTGGAACTGCGCTTGGCGGCCATTCAAGCGGTGCGCGCGGAACGCGGCCTGGACCAGGTCCCCGGCCCGCGAACCACCGCGTCGGCCAAGCTGGCGGGCCAGCTGCGGCACCTCGCGGCCAACCACCTCGACGGCGAGCACCCCCAGGCGTGCGAGCTCGGCTTGTCAGGCCCGTGCGACGAGCCCGTGGAGGTCAAGGTCGCCGACCCGTGGGGGGACTCGGCGTGGGCGTGCATCCGGCATGCCGAGGACATCATCATTCACGAGCGGTCGACGTTCATTGCCGACCAGAACCTCAACGGGCTGAAGCGCTACCTGCGACGCGCGGAGATCCGCAACACCGGACCGGGAGGCACGTCCTAACACGTCGACCACGAACGGGTCTGCGTTCTGCTAGACAGCGCTGATGGGCCGACGCGAACTCAGCGCTCTCGCGCACGCAGACCATCCGATTTCGGCTCCGCTGAGCGACAGCACAGTGGAGCACCTCCTCCACCGGGCCATCCGCGGGCAGGACGATCACCTGCTCGACCTGGGCTGCGGCGACGGCACCTGGTTGCTCCGCGCGCTGCAGGCGCACGGCGGCGCCACGGCTGTCGGTGTCGACATCTCGGGTGAAGGCTTCGACCACGTCCTCAGCGAGGCCGCCCGGCTCGGTCTGGCAGATCGGCTCGAACTGCGCCGCCAGGACGTCGCCGAGTACCGGTCGGCCAGGAAAGCGGACCTGGTGCTCAGCGTGGGAGCCGCCTACGCGTTCGGCGGGCTGCTCCAGACGTTGAACGCCGCTCGGGAGCACCTCACCGAAGACGGGCTGCTCCTGCTCGGCGACTGCTTCTGGGAACGCGAGCCCGACGCTGCCGTCCGAGCGGAACTGGAGGACGGTCCGCAGAAGTACGCGGATCTCCCGACCACCGTGGCCCAGGTCGTCGCCGACGGATGGACGCCGATCTACGGGTACATCAGCACCACCGCGGAGTGGGACGAGTACCAATGGTGCTGGACCGGCACCCTCGCCCGGTGGGCTCTCGACAATCCCGAGCACCCGGACAGCGACCTCGCCCTTCAGATGTCGACGACCCACCGCGCCAGTTGGCTGGGCGGCTACCGCGGATTCCTCGGGTTCGTCGTGCTCCTGCTGCGGCGCACACCTCCGCCGGCATCGACTGGGGTGTCCTGAGGGAACCCTTGACTCGCGGAACGGCGCCGCTTCCCCTCGGGGAGCGGCGCCGTTCCGCGTCCGGGCGGCCACCCGTGCACGGTCACGCCGCCTCGGTGACCTCCCCGGTCACCTCGAACTCGACGCCGGCCGGCGACACCCCGGTGAACCTCAGGCGCACCGACTCCTCTCCCTCCGCCGAGGTGTCGGTCACGGTCGGCACCGGCACCTCGGCGGACGTCTGCCCGGCCGGGATCGACACGTACAGCTCGAGCCGGGTGGCCGACAGCGGTCGTGAGGGCAGCGCCGCCTCGCCGGAGTTGCGGAGCAGCCAGTCGGCGTTGACGTCCGTTGTGGACAGTTCGGCGCCGGAGGCGGGCGCCAGCGGCACCCCGCTGACCGAGAACGCCGAGTCGGCGGCCTCGGACAGCGTCAGCTTCCACTTCAGCGAACCGCCCTCGGCCACGCTGCCGGCGACGGGGGTCGCCGCGATCCGGGGCGCCGGGTCGTCGTTGCGCACCAGCAGGCCGCCGACCGCCGAACCGACCACGGCGTGGGAGATCGCCTGCACCGCGACGGTGTTGAGCACGTCGCTGCTCCACCTGGTGTTGCCGGTGAACGTCAGCGGCACCTCGGCGCGGTTCTGGCCGGGCGCCAGCGTCACGAGCTGGGTCTTCGGCGTCTGCGCTTCGGTGTGGAACAACCGGATCACGCGCGTGCCGTCACCATCGGCGGTGACGACCATGTTGTGCGTCTGCGTGCCGGAGTTGCCCTCGTCCACCGCGACGAGGGTGGCGTCGACCCGGGGCACGCGCACGGGAGTGACGGGGACGAGCCCCTTGCTCCAGCCGTAGGCGTCGATCAACCACGCCTCGCCGGACGCCGACTCGGGCACCAGTTCCAGCGACGTGACCTGCCCGAGCCCGGACGGCAGCGGCACGCGGACTTCCTGAGCCCACAACGAGCTCGTGCGTTCCGAGGACGGAAGCCCCGCCACCGAGACGGAACCCAGCGGGTGCTTCCGTCCACTTTGGTCGTTCAAGACGACTCCGAACGTCGCAGGAGCGGCATTCCCCGGAACCGCCAGGCGCAACGCCAGGTCGGTGGAGCCGTCCAGGGACACCGGGGCGGCGGGCGTGACGACACCGGCCTGCCCCGCTGCCGACCACTTCATCGCCACCGCCAGGCGTTCGGGTTGCACCGAGGCGAAGCGGAAGCCGACGAAGTGCGGGGAGCGAGCGGTGCCGCACGTGACCGCCGCGTCACGCGAGACCTGCTGGCACACCCGCGCCGAGCCGGTGGCCGCGGTGGAAGCGTCCGGCACCGCGAACGGCCGGCGGCCGGCGCCGAGGGCGTGGGAGAGCACGCGGGCGGGGTCGGCGGACGGCGCGCGGACACCCGAGCCGTCGAGCAGCGGCAGGACCGACTGGTCACCGGCCAGGAACAGGGCCGCGGACGCCGCGATGTAGGTGGCGCCCGCGGTTTGCTGCTGCTGCGCGGTCAGCCTGGTCGGCGCACCGGGCGTGCAGATCGGGTCGGGCTGCTGGCCCGGCCAGAAGTCGTCGAACGCGGGCGCCTCGGCCTGGCCCGGGGTCCACTCGCTGTTGAAGTAGTTGTGGTTCGCGCCGACCAGGTAGAGCGCGCTGTGCAACGCCTCGCCGCGGCTCAGGCCGCGCGTCTGGTCCAGGAACATCTGCCCCTGCAGGTCGGACACGTCACCGTCGCAGCCCGGCAGGAACGTCACCGAGGGCACGTCCGGCGCCGGGTTGTGGCCGAAGATCGTCGGCCCGATCAGCACGTCGCCCCGGATGTTCCAGCGCACCGGCCCGTCGAACCCCGTGTCACCGGGCGGCGGCGTGAGGCTGTCGGTGGCGGCGCGGTTGACGCCCTCGCCGCCGCGCGAGTGGCCGACGAGCAGCACCTTCGACATGTCCGCCGCGGGCAACGCCTTCACCGCGCCGGGCGCCGAGGCGCGTCCGGCACCCGACCAGTCGGCCCACTTCGCGAGGTGGTGGCGCACCAGCGACGACCGCGCCTGCGCCCCCGCGTCGGCGGTCGACGCGTCCTGGGCGTTGATGCCGTTGGCGGAGATCGACACCGTCAGATAGCCCTGCGACGCCAGCAGTTCCTGCGCTTTCAGGTAGCCGCGGTGGCTCGGCACGGGCGTCAGCCCGCCAGGGCACGGCCAGTCCAGGCTGATCTGGTCCGGGTTCGTCTTGCTGTAGCAGGTGAAGTGCCTGCCGTGCAGGAAGAGCACGAGTGGCCGGTCGCTCCCGGCGCCCTCCGGTGCGACGACGACGGCCTCCATCTCGATCGGCGCCGCGTAGCCGGGGAGCCTGACCGGGTCGAGCGCGTACTCGCCGGTCTCCGTGGCGTACGGCCCGGGCGTGCCCGGGTCCACCGCCGCTCCCGGCAGCAACGCGGGCAGTGCGGGTGCGGACGGACTCGGCGACGACGGCTCCACCACGTCCAGGCGCTTGCCCGCCGACCGCACCTGCAGCGCCGCCGGGTCCCGCAGAGCCGCGCTCACCGTGAACGACCGCAGGTTCGCCGACTCCCGGGCCCGGCCGAGGAACCGGTCGCCCTCCCAGAACTCCACGCCGGCGTCGAGCACCGGCATCGGTGTGGCCGTGGTCCAGCGGATCTCGTCACCGGAGACGGTCCAGCCGGTCGAAGGTGGTCGGGGTGGCGGTTGCGGTGCGGCCGAGGCGGGCGGCGCGGGGAGAACCGCGGCCAGCAGGACAGGTACCAGGAGCGCGACTGTGCGACGCATGAGCGGGTCCCCCTCGAGAAGGACGATCCGCTCCGTTCTAGCGAGGCAGCACCGCGCGCGGGAGGCGTTACCGGCGGGAATCTGCCATACGAAACGACAAACAGACAGGTGTCGTGCGCCGTTCGGCGCAACGCCGAGAGATTTTCCCTATAAGCGCAGTACCGGACCAGTGGGCGGCGAGCCTCACCGGCCTCTGATGTCGCCGTCCCGTTCGTTCTGGCTCAGCTTGTTCCAGGTGGAGGTCAGCTCCGTCCGGATGCGGGCGACGCGGACGCCGAAGGCCTCGCGGATCTCCCGGGCGTCGACTTCGTCGGGTGCGCCGTGGTCGGGGTGCTCGGCGGTCATGGGGAGCGGGGTACCTCGAAGGTGGACTGACCCAAACGTGGGCCCCGTCACTGCCTAGGATCGAACAGGTGAGCACCCACCTCTACCTGCTGCGCCACGGCCAGACCGAGTGGTCCGAGAGCGGCAGGCACACGGGACGCACTGACATCGAACTGACGCCCGAGGGCGAGCAGCAGGCACGCCGGGCGGGCGCCACGCTCGCCCGGCTGAGAGGCACGGACCAGGCTCCGGCGCTCGTGCTGACGAGCCCGCGGCAGCGCGCCACCAGAACGGCGGCGCTCGCCGGGCTGGAGGTCAGCGGGACGACCGAGGACCTGGCCGAGTGGGACTACGGCGACTACGAGGGCATCACCACGCCGCAGATCCGCGAGCGGGTTCCCGGCTGGACGGTGTGGACGCACCCGATGCCCAACGGGGAGACGCACGCGGAGGTGCAGGAGCGGGCGCGCAAGGTGCTCGGCGACGTGCGCAGGATCCTGCCCGGCGGCGACGTCGTGCTCGTGGGGCACGGGCACTTCAGCCGCGTGCTGATCGCCGCGTGGCTCGGACTGGCGCCCGACCAGGGCGTCCACTTCGGACTGGACCCGGCCGGCACCTGCCAGCTGGGCGACGAGCGGGGCGACCCGCAGGTGCGCAGGCTCAACGTGCCCGCCTGGGAGGTGTGATGATCCGGAGGGTGGAACCGCGCGACGTCGACGCGGTCGTGCGGCTGGTGCACGAGCTGGCGCTCTACGAAAAGGCGCCGGAGCAATGCCACCTCACGTCGGAACAGTTGCACACCGCGTTGTTCAACGACAGCCCCGCGCTGTTCGGCCACGTGGCCGAAGTGGACGGCGAGGTCGTCGGGATCGCGTTGTGGTTCCTCAACTTCTCGACGTGGGACGGCGTGCACGGCATCTACCTCGAGGACCTCTACGTCACGCCGGAGCACCGCGGCAGCGGCCTCGGCAGGCAGCTGCTGGAAACACTTGCACAGGAGTGCGTCGCCAGGGGCTACACGCGGTTCCAGTGGTGGGTCCTCAACTGGAACGAGCCGAGCATCGGCTTCTACAAGAAGCTCGGTGCCGTCCCGATGGACGGGTGGACGGTCATGCGGGTGGCCGACGAGGCGCTGAGGGAGCTCGGTTCTCCACGCTGAAGGTTGACGGTTGGTCTCGAAAGGCTCACGAAACGGGAATTCCACACAGGACGGGTCCCCGGTGCTGGCAGCGTCCCCGCTCGCCGATCCCCCGGCACATGCAAGCCTGAGAGAAGGAACGACCGTGGGCACTGACCCGAGCACCATCGACCCGAACGCCGCTGCCGGTATCGGCATCGTCGGAACGATCATCTACCTCGCCTTCCTCGTCTTCACCGTCGTGGTGTTCTGGAAGGTCTTCACCAAGGCCGGCCAGCCCGGCTGGGCGGCGATCATCCCGATCTACAACATCTACGTGTGGCTGAAGGTCGCGGGCCGTCCGGGCTGGTGGCTGGTCCTGTTCCTGATCCCGTTCGTGAACATCGTCATGGCGCTGATCGTCTCGATCGACGTCGCGAAGTCCTTCGCCAAGGACACCGTCTTCGGCGTCGTGGGCCTGTGGCTGTTCAGCGTCATCGGTTACGCGATCCTCGCGTTCGGTGGCGCGCAGTACCGCGGCCCGGCCGCCCTCGCCGGCCAGCAGCCCGCGTACCAGGGCTGAGAGCCAGCGCGGAGGCCGGGTCGGGAGTCCTCGCACTTCCCACCCGGCCTTCGCCGTGTCCGGACCCGGATGAGCCGGCCTAGACCATGCCGACGGCGCCGTACGTGGACGCGTCGGCGGCCGGGGAGGTGCCGGGCAGCTCGCCGTCGGCCCTCCAGTGGGCGGCCAGGACCAGGCCGGGCTCCAGCAGCTTCAGGCCGCAGAGGAACTCCTCCACGTCCTGTTTGGACCGCGGCACGAGTTCCGAGCCCATCGCGGTCCCCAGAGCGACCAGCTGGTCGACGAGCTCGGGTTCGACGTCCTTGGTGAGGTGCGTCAACGCGAGGATGCTGCCCTCGCACAAAGCGGCCCGATAGCGCGCCACGACTCCGGCCGGCTCGTCGGTCACGTACGTCAGGATGCCGACCATCAGGATCGCGGTCGGTTCGGTGAAGTCGATGAGGCGGCGCGTCTCCGGGTGGCGCAGCACGGCGCCGACGTCGCCGACGTCCGACTGCACGATGGCGGTGCTGAGGTTGTCGCGCAGCATCGTGCGGGCGTGGGCGACGGTGACCGGGTCGTGGTCGACGTAGACGACGCGGCACGACGGGTCGATCGACTGGGCGACCTCGTGGACGTTGCCGGCGGTCGGGATGCCGCTGCCGAGGTCGAGGAACTGCCGGATGCCGTGCTCCTCGACGCACAGCCGCACGACGCGGCGGGAGAACGACCTGATGGTGCGCGCCACCTCGGCCACCGGGAACTTCTTGACGCTCTCCTCGGCCAACGCGCGGTCAACCGCGAAGTTGTGCGCTCCGCCGAGGTAGTAGTCGAACAGGCGGGCGACGTTCGGGCGTTCGGAACCGCCGTTTGTCGTCACCCGCTTCGGGCCGTCCTGCACTGCGCACCTCACCCTGCTCCCGAGCGGCGCGAACGCTGGGGGCACGGTAACCGGCTACTCCGTTCGTGTCCATACACCATTTAGTGAACACGCAGGGTGATGGCCCCCTGCCGGAGCAGAGGGCCATCGCAGGGTTTGCCGCAGGTCGATCAGGGTGTGTCAGACACCGGCGTACTGCTGGATCCAGGACCGGTAGCTGGTGTTGTTGATGCTGGTGTAGTTCGAGCGCGTCGAGCGGTCCGACGTCGAGGCGACGCCGACCTGGCGGCCGTTCGCGAACATCGGGCCACCGGAGTCACCGCCGGCCGCGATGCCGTCGACCCGCTGCACCGAGATGGCCTGGCCACCGCGGTAGTCACGGCCGTTGGTGGACGTGACGCGGGTGTTCGCGACCTTCAGGTAGCGCGACTGGCAGTTGATCTCGGGCTGGTTGGTGCAGGTCGCGCCCCAGCCGTAGAGCTGCACGGTCTGGCCGACCGTGACCGGGTTGCCGAGCGGGGAGAACGGCGCGGACATCGCCGTGCCGACCCGCGCGAGCGCCAGGTCCGCGGAGGGGTGCTTGATGATCTGGGTGGCCGTGACGAGCTGGCCGCCCGAGGTCTGGTCCAGGCTGCCCGCGCGGAACGTGTACGTGCCGCTGCCCGAGACGCAGTGCTCGGCGGTCAGGATCCAGTTCGGCGCGATCTTGGTGGCCGAGCAGTTCTCCCGCCCGTTGAAGAACAGGCGAGCGCCGTACGGGAAGTTCTGGGCGTAGCTGCCGCCGATGATCATCGGCGACATGTCCGGGTTCTCCGGAGCCGCCGTGGCGGTAGCGGGGGCGAGGGAGAGCGCCGCCAGGAAGGCGCCCGCGATCGCGGTCATCACACGCATGGTTGGTCACCTCGTGAGAGCAGGGAGTGGTTAAGCAACCACCCACAGCTTCACCCGGCCGTGTGACTGTGACCACCCTCCGTTAGTCGGCTTTGTCTCCTTCGGCGACGTCCGTCAGGCCGAGCGCCCACTTGCGGCCGTCGTTGGTGAAGAGCAGCACGAGCACCACGACGCAGTAGATGCCACCCAGCGAGCCGAGCAACGGCTGTTCTGACGGTCCGTAGGCGTACCAGGCGCAGCCGAGCAGCAGCAGCTGCGTGACGATCACAGGCGTGCGCGCACCCGTGTGGCCGCGGAACAACATCACCGAAGCGAAGGTCACGCCGCCGAACCAGAGGACGAGCACACCTGCCGCGCCGAGGATCGGCCCTGCTGAGGGCGCTCCCTGGAGCACGCGGACGACGAGCGCGACGGCCAGCGCGATGCCGCCGAGGCCCTGCAGGGAGGTGAGCGCGGCGGCGGCGCGCACCGAGTTCGGCGGTGCCGGGGTGCCAGTGGTCACGGGAGACCTTTCCTCACGTTCTGTACTGGTCACGGATCGTAGGCCACCCGGTTGGAGGGCTCTGGAAGCACGTCCCGCGGGGGAAGATCAAGGGGCCTTCAGCGAGCCGGCGGTCGTCCGGGGTGCACTCGGCTGCGAGGCGCGATGCGGTGCGACGGAAGGGAGACTTGCGCCACTTTCGTGAGGCTGGAGCCACACCGAGGGAGGACATGCGAGACGCCGATAGTCACGCATTGTCTTACCCTCAAGTAGTGCGCGCTCTTCTCGTGGTGAACCCGCAGGCGACTACAACGACGCCGGCGGGCCGTGACGTGTTGGCGCACGCGTTGGCCAGCGACGTGAAGCTCGAGGTCGTGGAGACCTCCTATCGCGGACATGCCGCCGACGCCGCGCATCAGGCCGTCGCGGACGGGTTCGGCCTGGTCATCGCCCACGGTGGCGACGGCACGGTCAACGAGGTGGTCAACGGGGTCCTGCGCGACGGCGCCCGTCCGGACACGCCCATGGTCGGCGTCGTCCCCGGCGGGTCGGCGAACGTCTTCGCCGGCGCTCTGGGCATCCCGCGCGACCCGGTCGAGGCCACGCACGTCCTGCTCCAGGCGATCGAGCACGGCACCAGCCGCCGCATCGGGCTCGGCCAGGTGTTCGCGGACGTCGCCGAGGGCGCGGACGGCCGCTGGTTCACCTTCAACGCCGGCATGGGTCTCGACGCCGACGTCGTCGCGGAAGTGGAGCGCAAGCGCGCCAAAGGTCGCCACGCGAGTCCCGCGCTCTACCTGAGCGTCGCGCTCAAGGCCTACGCGCGGAACGTGCGCAAGCCGCAGCACTTCACCGTCGAGATCCCGGACGAGCCGCCGTTCGACGACGTCGGCATGGTGTTCGTGTCGAACACCGACCCGTGGACGTACTTCGGCGACAAGCCGATCCAGCTCAACCCCAGCACGTCGTTCGACGGCGGTCTCGGGTTGAGTGCTTTGGAGACTTTGCGGGTACCCACCGTCGGGCGCTACATCGCCCAGGTCCTCGCGACGGGCAATCCGAAGAGCACGAAACTCGTTCGGCGTGATGACGTGGGCTATGTGAGAGTGAAGTCCGAGGAGCCCGCGAACCTCCAGGTCGACGGAGATTTCCTCGGAACGACCACGGCGGTGGAGTTCCGGGCGGTTCCCGATGCGTTGGCTGTTGCGGTATAGGCAACTTGACAGTCCGTGATCGCTTCGTGACCGTCCTGGTACCCACCCGGGATGTACTGCAGTCGAGTGACAGCAGAGCGTGAAACCCCAGGTGAACGCTGTCGATCTTTTGGGTGAGTTCACTCACCGGGTCAGTGCTTACCCCTTGACATCCCAGCCGTTCGTGAAAGCATTCACAAGCACCCCAAAACGACCGCTGACAACCGGCGTGCCTTTGTGCGCGCCTAGCTGAGGAGTAGTTCCAATGGACTGGCGCCACCGCGCGATCTGCCGCGACGAGGACCCCGAGCTGTTCTTCCCCGTTGGGAACAGTGGTCCCGCGCTGCTTCAGATCGCCGAGGCGAAGACCGTCTGCCGCCGTTGCCCCGTCGTCTCCGACTGCCTCGCCTGGGCGCTCGAGAGCGGGCAGGACGCCGGCGTCTGGGGCGGGATGAGCGAGGACGAGCGCCGCGCCCTCAAGCGCCGCAACGCTCGCACGCGCGCCCGCAGCAACGCCTGAGCAGGCAGTTAGCCTCAAGAGCTGCACATAAGAAGAAGCCCGACACCGTGCCAGGTGTCGGGCTTTTTCTTTTGTTTGCACACCCTCCCGCATGACCACGTGAGACCGCTGAGGCTGATCGTCACGTGTGCACGGCGTTAGTTTAGCGCCGCCCTCTGAGCGGCACGCGCAGGACCGCCTCAGTACCGCCTCGAGGCCTCCGCCGCAAGCTCAACGAGCCTCTCAATTCGGAATCGACGAGGGTCCGGACGATCTGCAGACCCAGCCGGTCGGTGCGTTCCAGCGAGAAGCCCTGCGGAAGGCCCTTGCCGTCGTCGGTGATCGTCACGTCGAGCCACTTCGCGGTCCGCTCGGAGTGCACGACGACCTCCCCGCGCTGGCCAGGGGCATAGGCGTGCTCGAAGGCGTTCTGCACGAGCTCGGTCAGCACCATCACCAGCGGGGTCGCGATCTCGGCGGGGACGATGCCGAAACCGCCCTCGCGGCGCACGCTCACCTGGGTCTCCGTGACGGCGACGTCGCTCATCATCGGGATGACCTTGTCGACCACGTCATCCAGGTCCACGCGCTCGTCGACGGACATCGACAAGGTCTCGTGGACCAGTGCGATGGACGTCACACGGCGCACCGACTCGGCGAGCGCCTCCTTCGCCTCCGGGTTGCTCAGCCTGCGGCTTTGCAGCCGGAGCAGGGCCGCGACGGTCTGCAGGTTGTTCTTCACGCGGTGGTGGATCTCGCGGATCGTGGCGTCCTTGGACATCAACGCCCGGTCACGCCGGCGCACCTCGGTGACGTCGCGGCACAGCACGATGGCGCCGGCGGCCTGCCCCCGTGGCCGGAGGGGCAGCGAACGGAACAGCACGGCGGCACCGCGGCGCGACTCGGCCTCCATGCGCATCGACGTCTGGCCGTCCAGCGCCTGCCGGATGCGCTGGGCGACCTCGGTGGCGTCGAACGGGTCGCCGATCAGGCTGCGCGTCAACGGCGCCAGGTGCACGCCCACGAGGTCGGACGCGTGCCCCATGCGGTGGTAGGCCGACAGCGCGTTCGGCGAGGCGAACACCACCGCGCCGGACGGGTCGAGCCTGATCAGGCCGTCACCGACGCGCGGACTGGTGTGCACGTCCGGCGAGGGCTCGGGCGCGGGGAACGTGCCGTCGGCGATCATCTGGCACAGGTCGGCCGCGCTGCCGAGGTAGGAGATCTCCAACGGCGACGGCACGCGCGGCACGGCCAGGTTCGTGCTGCGGCTCAGCACCGCGATCACCTGCGTCCCCAGCCGCACCGGGATGGTCTCCCGGCGCACCGGCACGCCGAGGTGCCAGCGCGGGTCCTCCTCGCGGCAGATCCGCGACTCGTCCATGGCCCGGCGCAGCTGCGGGTGCTCCTCGGAGCCGACCGCGCTGCCGACGACGTCCTCCGGGTGGGCCGTCGGCGCCGTCGTGGGGCGGGCCTGGGCGACGCAGAGGAACTTCCCGTCGTCCAGCGGCACGTACATGAGGAAGTCCGCGAACGAGAGGTCCGAGAGGAGCTGCCACTCGGCGACGACCAGTTGCAGGTGGTCGACGGCGGCGCCGGAGAGCTTGGTGTGCTCGGCCAGCAGGTCCGTGAGAGTAGACAGAACTCCTCCATGAGAAACTGGTCGATGAAGCAGTTCTGATCCTAGGAGACACCCATGTCGAAGCGTGCTCGCAAGCGCCGCGACCGCAAAAAGGGCGGCGCCAACCGAGGCAAGCGCCCCAACGCCTGAGTGCTGCGAAAGGCCCTGGACACCACCACGGTGACCAGGGCCTTTCGTCTTGCTGAAGAACGGTCAGTCCTCGGCGCGGATCTCCACGATCGTCGCCCGGATGCGCGCCTTGAGGTCGGCCGGCGCGTAGTCGCCGCCGCACTTGCGGGCCAGCAGCGCCTTGAGGTGCTCCTCCAGCCCGAACTGCTCCAGGCACGGATGGCACTCGTCGAGGTGCGTCTGCAGGGCCGCGCGGCGGGACTGGTCGCATTCCTGGTCGAGGAACAGCCAGACCTCGCTCAGCACCTCGGAGCAGTCGGTGTCGTGGGGTTCGCCGCAGTTCATGACGCGTCTCCGTTGCTGCCTCGGAGGAAACCGCGGTCACGGGCGACGTCCGCCAGCATGTCGCGGAGCTGGCGACGGCCCCGGTGCAACCGGGACATCACCGTGCCGATCGGGGTGCCCATGATGTCTGCGATCTCCTTGTACGCGAAGCCTTCGACATCGGCGAGGTAGACCGCGATCCGGAAGTCCTCCGGCAACCGCTGCAATGCTTCCTTGACGTCGCTGTCGGGCAGGTTGTCGAGTGCCTCGACCTCGGCGCTGCGCAGGCCGGACGAGGTGTGGCTCTCCGCCCGCGCCAGCTGCCAGTCCGTGATCTCCTCGGTCGGCTGCTGGATGGGCTGGCGCTGCTTCTTGCGGTAGCCGTTGATGTAGGTGTTCGTCAGGATCCGGTACAGCCACGCCTTGAGGTTCGTGCCCTCCGAAAAGGACGCGAACGCCGAGTAGGCCTTGAGGTAGGTCTCCTGCACCAGGTCCTCGGCGTCGGCAGGGTTGCGCGTCATGCGCAGGGCCGCCGAGTACAGCTGGTCGAGCATGGGCATAGCGTCGCGCTCGAAACGCGCAGCGCGCTCCGCCGTCGTCTCTGTCGTGCCGGTGGCGGGCACCGCGCTCCCTTCCCACAGGTTCTGGGTCGGGACTGACTCTACGCGTGACCGCTCGAGCATGTTCGTTGCCACGTTCTGACCAACAACGGAGGTGCTGGTAGTAATTCCGCATGGCCGGACGTGGGACTCCCGCCACAGCGCTGCTGGACAAGCAGCGGGTGGCGCACACCTTGCACTCGTACGAGCACGACCCCCGCCACGAGTCGTACGGGCTGGAGGCGGCCGAGGCCCTCGGCCTGGCGCCGGAACGCGTGTTCAAGACCCTGGTGGCCGACGTGGACGGCAAGCTCGCGGTCGGCGTCGTGCCGGTGACGTCGCAGCTCGACCTCAAGGGCCTCGCCGCCGCGGTGAAGGGCAAGAAGGCCAAGATGGCCGTCGTCGCCGACGCCGAGCGCGCCACGGGTTATGTCGCCGGCGGCATTTCTCCTCTCGGCCAGAAAAAGCGGCTGCCCGTCGTGCTCGACGAGTCGGCTTCTCAGTTCGAGACGATTTTCTGCAGCGCCGGCAGGCGTGGGCTCGAAGTCGAGATCACGCCTGCCGACCTGGTGCGCCTCACCGGCGCGGTGGTCGCACAGATCAGCGCCTAGCTGACCGGCCACATGATGTTGCCGATCTGCACGGGCACGCCGATCCACGACGGCCACGCGGTGGTGATCCGGTCACCGAGGCTGCCCTGGCCGGGGAGGTCGAACTGGATGAACGCGGGGGTCACGCTCAAGCTCTTCTTCGGCGAGCCGATGTAGACGACGGAGGCGAAGATCCCGTGGACCGTCGTCTCGGTGTACTGGCCCTGACCACCGGTCAGCGGGACGTTCATGTCCTGCCCCTTGGCGTCGAGGAACCGCACGTTGCTCAGGCTGCCGCCGATCGTGCAGGTGACGCCCTCGGCGGCGGTGAAGCTGAGGACGTGGCCCTTGTCCGGGTTCGACGTCGGGCGCATGTCGTGGGCGGCGATCACCAGATCGTCACCGGTGCACCAGGGCGCGGCGGACGACGTGCCGGCGGCCTGCGCCGCGGACGTCCCCGCGAGGGCCAGAGCGGCGACCGCGACCAGCGAGCCGATGGTCGCGGACTTGCGGAACCTGTTCAAGTGTTCTCCCGGATGCGAAGCGACTGCGTTCTCTTACAACCCCGGTAACGCAATCGCTTCGCCTTCGGTTGTCACCGGAAGGATTCCCGTACTTCCGGCCGATGTCCGTCTCAGTTGGGAACCGCTCTATTCACCGGTCTGACCGTCGACCGCTTCTCTGATCAGATCGGCGTGGCCGTTGTGGCGGGAGTACTCCTCGACCATGTGCGCGAGGATCCAGCGCAGGCTCACGGTCCGGTCGTCGCGCCACGGCTTGCGCTTGGCCGCCTGACCGAGGTCCCCGGTCTCCAGGGCCTGCGCGACGGCCTCGCGGGAGCGCTCGACCTCGTCCTGCCAGAGCGCGACCAGGTCCTCGGCGGTGTGGTCGGCGGCCGAGTGCCAGTCCCAGTCGTGGTCGGCCTCCCAGTCGACGCTCTTCCACGGCTCCAGCGGCTCGCGGTCGTGCAGCACGACGTGGAACCACTGCTGCTCGACGTAGGCGAGGTGCTTGACCAGGCCGCCGAGGGTCATCTCGGACTTCGCCGTGGTGAGCGCGAGCTGCTGCGCGGTCAGCCCGCCGACCTTCCACGCGAGGGTCGCGCGCTGGAACTCCAGGAACCCGGTCAGCGTGGCGAGCTCGTCGCCGTCGGTGGGAGGTTCGGGCCTGCCTTGCTCGTCGAGAACCGTCATGGGGCCGGACAGTAGTGCCGGCGCAGGCGGGGAGCAGGCGATTAATCGAGCGGCCGGAGCACCCGGTCGAGCCACTCCCCGACCGACCGGCCCACGTCGGCCAAGGACGCCTTCAGCGAGTGGTCGCCCTTGAGCAGCACGACCTCGCGGTGGTGGGCGCGGTTCGGCTGCCCGAACGGGTCGTTCTCGCCCTGCACCACCAGCGTGGCGACCTCGACGCCGTCCAGCTCGGCCATCCGCGACTTCTCCGGCTTGCCCGGCGGGTGCACCGGGAACGCGAGGCAGAGCACCGCCACGGCCTGCCCCTCGACCGACGTCCGGCAGGCCACGCGCGCGCCCGACGACCGGCCCCCGAACACCAGGGGCAGGCCGTCGAACCAGCGTTCGCCGAGGTCGTCCACTACGGACATCCAGGCGGTGTCGAGCTGCTTCGCGGGCGCCGGGGCACGGCGGCCCGCGACGCGGTAGGGCTGTTCGACCAGTGCCACGTGCACGCCGACCTTGTTGGCGGCGTGGCACGCGGCGACCAGGTCCGGGGCTTCGACGCCACCACCGGCGCCGTGGCCGAGCAGCAACGCCGCCCGCGGTTCGTGGGCACAGTGCAGGGAGGCCCGCGCGGGGCCGTGCGGCGTGTCCACCAACAGCGTCGTCACGACAGCTCTGCGCGTTCGAGCAGGGAGGCGTTGTTGTTCTTCACGCTGTTCACGGCGGTCGAGACCGGGCGCAGCTCCAGTGCCTCGACGAGCGACGGGTCCGGGCTCAGCAGTGCGGACGGGTCCAGCGACGTCGGGTCGAGCCACGCCGACCAGCGGTCCTGGGGCAGCAGCAACGGCATGCGGTTGTGCACCTCGGTCAACGCGCCGATGGACTCCGTGGTGAGCACCGCGCACGTGACGGTCGGAACGTCGTCCTTCCACCACACGGACCAGATGCCCGCCATCGCCAGGGACGTGTCGTCCCCGAGCGTCATGAAGTACGGCTGCTTGCGCCCCTCACCCGGCTGCCACTCGTACCAGCCGGCGGCGGGGATGATGCAGCGCCGCTTGGTGACCGACTGCTTGTACGCGGGCTTGCTCAGCACGGTCTCGGCCCGCGCGTTGATCATCTTCGCCGCGCCGGAGAGGTCCTTGGCCCAGTGCGGGACGAGACCCCAGCGCAGGACGCGGATGCTGCGCTCCAGCTCCTCGTCCTCCGGCTTGCGCTCGACCACGGCCATGACGTGCTTGGTGGGGGCGATGTTGTAGTCCGCCCCCGGTGCCTCGTCGCCGGTTCCGTCCACCGCGTCGAACTCGGCCGCCAGCAGCGCCGGGTCCTTGGTGGAGGCGTACCTACCACACAAAACCGATCACCTCCGAAGTCACGATGATCCCACGCCGGGAACACCTGTGCGAGCTGCCCCGACGCCCATGCGGGAAGATTCAGGCATGACTCAGCACTGGTCAGCCCCCGGCGCGTCCGGCCCAGTCCACTCGACGGTGCCGGTGCCCGGCTCGAAGTCGATCACGAACCGCGTCCTGGTGCTCGCGGCGCTGGCCGACGGGCCCTCGACGGTCCACGCGCCGTTGCGCAGCCGCGACACGGTGCTGATGGCTGCCGCGCTGTCGTCGCTGGGCGTGGGGTTCGCCGACCGCGAGGACGGCGGCTGGGACGTCACGCCCGGTGCGCTGCGCGGGCCGGCGGACGTCGACTGCGGTCTCGCGGGCACGGTCATGCGCTTCCTGCCGCCCGCCGCCGCGCTGGCCGAGGGCGAGATCCGCTTCGACGGCGACCCGCACGCCCGTCTGCGGCCGATGAGCACCGTGCTGGGTGCGCTGCGGGCGCTGGGCGCGGACGTCGAGGGCGGCGCGCTGCCGTTCACGTTGCACGGCAGGGGATCGGTGCCCGGCGGCGAGGTGACGATCGACGCGTCGAGCTCGTCGCAGTTCGTCTCCGGGCTGCTGCTCTCGGCCGCGCGGTACGACAAGGGCGTGACGATCCGGCACGACGGCAAGCCCGTGCCCTCGCTGCCGCACATCGACATGACGGTGCAGACGCTGCGTTCGGTCGGCGTCGAGGTGGACGCCGGCACGGCGAACACGTGGCGCGTCGAGCCCGGGGTGATCAAGGCGCGCACGTGGCACGTGGAGCCGGACCTGTCGAACGCGACGGTGTTCCTGGCGGCGGCCGCGGTGACCGGCGGCGAGGTGACGATCCCGCACTGGCCCGCGACGACCACGCAGCCCGGTGACGCGGTGCGCGGCATCCTCGAGCGCATGGGCTGCGAGGTCGAGGTGTCCGAGCGCGGCCTGACCGTGCGCGGGCCGGCGAAGCTGTCCGGTGTGGACATCGACCTGCACGACGAGAGCGAGCTCACGCCGACCGTCGCCGCCCTCGCCGCGCTGGCCGAGGGGCGCACGACGATCCGCGGCGTCGCGCACATCCGCGGCCACGAGACGGACCGCATCGCGGCGCTCGTGAACGAGGTCAACGCGCTCGGCGGCACCGCGACCGAGACCGAGGACGGCCTGGTGATCGACCCCGCTCCGCTGCACGGCGGCGTGTGGAAGGCCTACGCCGACCACCGGATGGCGACCGCGGGCGCGATCATCGGCCTGGTGGTGCCGGGCGTCGAGGTGGACGACATCGGGTCGACGACCAAGACGATCCCCGACTTCCCCGGCATGTGGGACGCCATGCTCACCGGGGGCGCGTAGAAGTGGGCAAGCGGGACTGGCGCAAGCTCGACGAGTCCGACGTGCGCGTGCGCCCCGGCAAGGGGACGCGGCCGCGCAGCAAGAGGCGGCCGGAACACGCCGACGCCGAGACCGCGATGGTGATCGGCGTGGACCGCGGGCGCTGGACGTGCGCACTGGAGTCCGGCGTCATCGTCACGGCGATGCGTGCGCGCGAGTTGGGCCGCACGCCCGTGGTGGTCGGCGACCAGGTGGGCATCGTCGGTGACACCACGGGCCTGCCGGACACGCTGGCCCGCATCGTGCGCGTCGAGGAGCGCACGTCCGTGCTGCGCCGGACCGCGGACGACACGGACCCGTTCGAACGCGTCGTCGTCGCGAACGCCTCCCAGCTCATCATGGTCGTCGCGCTGGCCGATCCCCCGCCGCGCACCGGCTTCATCGACCGCTGCCTCGTCGCCGCGTACGCCGGTGGCCTGGAACCGGTGCTGTGCCTGACGAAGTCGGACCTGGCGTCCGCCGACGCGCTGCTCGCCCTCTACACCGAGCTCGACGTGCCGGTGATCGTGACGAGGTCCGACGAGGAACCCGCCGAGCTGCGCGCACGCCTCGCGGACACGGTGTCGTGCCTCATCGGCCACTCCGGCGTCGGCAAGTCCACCCTGGTCAACAAGCTCGTGCCGGACGCGAACCGCGCCGTGGGCGTCGTGTCCGGCGTCGGCAAGGGCCGCCACACCTCCACCCAGGCCGTGGCGCTGCGCCTGCCCGGCGGCGGGTGGGTCGTCGACACGCCCGGCATCCGCTCGTTCGGCCTCGCGCACATCACGCCGGACGACATCGTCAAGGCGTTCCCGGACTTCGCCGAGGCCGCCGAGGAGTGCCCGCCGGGCTGCGGCCACCTCGGCCCGCCCGAGGACCCCGGCTGCGTGCTGGACGAGCTCGTGCCGGACGCGGCGGGCCGCCTCACCTCGTTGCGGCGGCTGCTGGCTTCGCGCGCGGGCATCGACGATTACGCTGACTGATCATGAGCATGCGCTGGTTGCTGCCCCTGCTGGTCACTCTCGCCGCGTGCTCGGCCACCGGCGGCGAACCGGCCTTCGCCGAGGTGGACCCGTGTTCGCTGCTGCGGCCCGGTGACGCGGGCGGGCTCAGCGGCACGCCGGCCAGGTCCGACCGGGTGTGCGACTTCAGGTTCGACTCGCTGACCGTCGAGCTGACGCTGCTGGAGGCGGCGTTCGCGGACGAGTCGCGGGCACTGCTGTCCGACGGTGGCTACGGCGGTGTGATCGCGGGCGGCGAGGGCGAGAGCAACAACCGCCCGCTGACCCGCAGGTGTGCGGAGACCTCCGGCGAGGTGAGGTGCGACGCCGTCCTGGAGGTGCGGGAACGGCAGCTCGTCCGGTTCGAGGTGGTGCAGCGCGGCACCGACCCCAACGCCGTCGGGCAGGTCGTCCAGGGTCTCGCGGCCAAAGCCTTCGAACGGCTTCCGAAGTGAGCGCCCTCACACGGGTGCCCGTCACGTACTGACGCCCTACCCCGTCCACTGGTCATGAAGGTATTCGTGATCGGTGCGACGGGCGTTCTGGGACGGGAAGCGGTGCCGCGGCTGCGGGCGGCGGGTCACGAGGTCGGTGTGCTGGACCGGCACACCACCTCGATGTTCGACGTCGGTCAGCTCACCGCCGCGTTCGCGGGCCACGACGCCGTGGTCAACCTCGCCACCCGCATCCCGCTGAGCGCGAAGGCCGTCCTGGCCCGCGCGTGGGCGGAGAACAACCGCATCCGCACCGAGGGCAGCGCCGCCGTCGTCGAGGCCGCGACCAGGGCCGGGGTCGGGCGGGTCGTGCAGGAGGGCATCTCGTTCGTCTACGCGGACGGCGGCGACCGGGAGCTCGACGAGAGCGCGCCGATCGACCCGGTCGGGCACGTCGCCAGTTCGGTCACGGCGCAGGAGAACGTGCTGCGGCACCCCGGCGGCGTGTTCCTGCGCTTCGGGTTGCTGATGGGCGGCGACGCCATGTCACCGCCCGTGCTCGTCGGCGACGGCTGGATGTCGGTCGTGCACCCCGCCGACGCGGCGGCCGCGGCGGTCGCCGCCCTCGACGCGCCTCCCGGCGTCTACAACGTCGGGACGCCGGTGCTCAAGCGGGACACGGGGATCACGCGCCTGCCGCGGTTCTCCGGGAAGCTCGCCGCGTCGTTCGAGGTGTTCGGGCGGTCGCAGCGGGTCGTGAGCACGAAGCTCACCGAGGCCACCGGCTGGAAGCCCCGCCGCTAACCCATGTGCGGGTACCGGTGGTCCGCCGGCGGGACCAGGGTCTCCTTGACCGTGCGCGGGCTCGTCCACCGTTGCAGGTTGTAGATCGAGCCCGCCTTGTCGTTGGTGCCGGAGCCGCGCGACCCGCCGAACGGCTGCTGCCCGACGACGGCGCCGGTCGGCTTGTCGTTGACGTAGAAGTTGCCCGCCGCGAACCTCAGGGCGCGGTGGGCCTGCTCCACGGCGGCGCGGTCGCGGGCGAAGATCGCGCCGGTCAGCGCGTACGGCGTGGAGGTGTCGATGATCTCCATCATCCTCGGGAAGTCCGCGTCCTCGTAGACGTGCACCGCGAGGATCGGGCCGAAGTACTCCGTCGTGAAGATGTCGTGGTGCGGGTCGGTGCCCAGCAGCACCGCGGGGTCGACGAAGTAGCCCACCGAGTCGTCGCACGAACCGCCGGCGAGGACCTCCACCGAAGTGGACGCGGACGCCATCAGCAGCGCCTCCTTCTGCTTGGCGAACGCGCGGTGGTCGATGACCGCGCCGCCGAACACCGAGAGGTCCGTGACATCGCCGTAGGACAACGACTTCGTGACGTCGAGCAAGTGCTCGCGCACACCGCCCTCCCACAGCGACCGCGCGATGTAGGCCCGTGACGCCGCGGAGCACTTCTGGCCCTGGTACTCGAAAGCACCGCGCACGAGCCCCGTGACGAGCGCCTTCGGATCCGCCGAAGGGTGTGCCAGCACGAAGTCCTTGCCGCCGGTCTCGCCGACGATGCGCGGGTAGGCGCGGTAGTGGTCGAGGTTGCCCGCCATGGTCCGCCACAGCGACTTGAACGTGCGCGTGGAGCCGGTGAAGTGCAGGCCCGCGAAGAACCTGTCCCTCAGCGCCACCTCGCTCACCGCCCGGCCGTCGCCCGTGACGAGGTTGACCACGCCCGGCGGCAGACCGGCCTCCTCCAGCAGCCGCATGGTGAAGTGCGCGGCGAGCTGCTGCGTCGGCGACGGCTTCCACAGCACCGTGTTGCCCATCAACGCGGGCGCCAGCGGCAGGTTGCCCGCGATGGCGGTGAAGTTGAACGGCGTGATCGCCACGACGAACCCGTCGAGCGGCCGGTGGTCCATCCGGTTCCACACGCCCGGCGAGGACAGCGGCTGCTCCTGCAGGACGCGGCGGCCGAAGTGGACGTTGAAGCGCAGGAAGTCGATCAGCTCGCACGCGGCGTCGATCTCGGCCTGCTGCACGGACTTCGACTGCCCGAGGATCGTGGCGGCGTTGAGGGTGTCGCGCCACGGCCCGGCGAGCAGGTCGGCCGCGCGCAGCAACACCGCGGCGCGTTCGTCGAACGGCAGCTCCTGCCAGCCCGCAGCGGCGTGCTGGGCCGCGCGCATCGCCTCGGCGACGTCGGAGTTGGTGGCCTGCGCCGTCACACCGAGGACGTGCCGGTGGTCGTGCGGCTGGACCACGTCGATGCGGTCGCCACCGCCCATGCGCTGCCGACCGCCGATGGTCATCGTCAGTTCGTGGGTGGTGCCTTCGAGTTCCGCGATGCGAGCCTGGAGGCTGGTCCGTTCGGCGCTACCGGGTGCATAGGTGCGCACGGGCTCGTTGATCGGTTCGGGTGCAGACGTGACTGCGTCCATTCCCCCATCGTGGCACGCGGTAGTAGGGTCCGTCGGGTGGCGCGGGTGACTGGCATCGGCGGGGTTTTCCTGCGTTCACGGGATCCTGTGCGCTTGGCCACCTGGTACCGCGAGAACCTGGGCGTGCCGATGAGCGAGAAGGGCACCGTCACCTTCCACTGGCTCGACACGGCGACGAACGAGCACCCCGGCACGACGACGATGGCGTTGTTCGCCCAGGACACCCAGTACATCGGCGAACCCGACCAGCGCACCATGCTGAACCTGCGCGTGGACGACCTGCCGTCGCTGATGGCGAAGCTCAAGGCGCGCGGCGTCGAGGTGCTGCCCGAGACCGAGGACTCGGACTTCGGCCGCTTCGGCTGGTGCGTCGACCCCGAGGGCAACCGGATCGAGCTGTGGGAACCCGCGGAAGGGATGTGACCGTGCTCGACGACGCCGTGCGCGCGTTGCGCGAATGGCAGCGCGACGACCTGCCGTTCCAGCTCCACCCCGGCGACGTGGGCTGGTACTGGCGGTTCGGCGAGGAGGCCACCGAGGCGGCGGTCCGCGTCTGGCGCCGGGACGGGCGGGTGCTCGCCGTCGGCCTGCTGGACGGCGCCGACCTGCTGCGGTGCGCGATCGCGCCGGACGCCCGGCAGGACGAGGACCTGGCGCGGCGGCTGGCCGACGACGTCTGCGACCCGGACCGCGGCGTGCTGCCCGCCGGGAAGGTCTACGTCGAGTCCCCTGCGGGCACGCGCTTCAAGGAGCTGTTGTCCGAACGCGGCTGGCAGTCCGACGAGCCGTGGACGTCGCTGCGACTCGACCTCTCCTCACCGGTGCCCGGCCCCGGCGTGCGGGTCGAGGTCGTCGAACCCGGAAAGGCCTCCCTGCACGCCGCCGTGATCAGGGCGTCGTTCGAGAAGTCGACCTTCACCGAAGAACGCTGGCACGCGATGGCCTCGGGCCTGCCGTTCGCGGACGCGCGGTGCCTCGTCGCGTTCGACGGGCAGGACGCGGCGGCGGCGATCACGGTGTGGTCGGCCGGTCCCGGCAGGCCGGGAGTGGTCGAACCGATGGGTGTGCACCACGACCACCGGGGCCGCGGCCTCGGCAGGGCGATCACCCTCGCCGGCGCGGCCGCGCTGCGCGACCTCGGCTCGTCGAGCGCGGTCGTCTGCACGCCGAGCTCGAACGCGGGCGCCGTCGCCACCTACCGGGCAGCCGGGTTCACCGCGCTGCCCGAGGTGCACGACCAGCGCCGCGACTAGGGCCTAGAGCAGTTCCAGGACGAACGGCAGCTCTTGGGCCGCGTACCAGGCCAGCTCGTGGTCCTCGGCGCTGCCCAGGGTGAACTCGGCGTCCGGGTCGCCCAGGTCCGCGGCGTCCACGACCTCCACCGCCGCGCGCACGTCCTGCTCGGCCTCGGCCGTGTCGAGGTGCACGGAGGCGACGTCCTTCAGGGTGAACGAGCCGCCGACCTTCACGACCGAGAAGTCGAGGTCGGGCCGCAACGTGACGTCGTCCATGTCCACCGCGAGCACCGCGCGCCGCGGTTCGGCCTTCTCGTCGGCCGCCAGCAGCCGCAGCGAGGCGCGGGCGGCGTCCATCATGGCCGCGTACTCCAGCTCCTCGGTGTCGCCCGCCGCGTAGGACTCGCGCAGCGCCGGCGTCAGCGCGAAGGCCGTGCCCGTGACCGGGGCCAGTTCGCCGTTGTCGACGAACGCGCGCAGCATCGGCACCGTGGCCGGGATGTAGACCCTCATGACCCGTTCGCCGTCCCCATCAGTTCCTCCACCGACTCCTCGACCATGGCCGCCAGAACGTCCACATCGGACATCCCGTCGCGGTCGCCGTTCAACCCGAAGTAAACACCGCCGTCGTACGACGTCACCCCGATGGCCAGCGCCTGGTTCCTGGCGAGCGGCACGACCGGGAAGATCTCGGTCATTCTCGCGCCCGCCGCGTACAGCGGCACCTGCGGGCCGGGGACGTTCGTGACGATGACGTTGAACAGCCGCCGGCTGAACGAACTCGCAGCGCGCGCACCGAGCGCGTGCAGCGTCGGCGGTGCGAAACCGGAGACCTTCACCAGCGCGTCGGCGGCCACCGACTGGCCGGACTCCTGGTGGGCGCGCATCGCGTGGCTCACGTGGTGCAGGCGCACGACCGGGTTCGGCTCGCCGACGGGCAGGTCGACCAGGTACGCGCTGACGTTGTTGCCCGAGTCCGGGTCCGCTTCACGTACCGAGAGCGGGGCCATCGCGCGGATCGTGGTGCTGCCGGTGACGTTCTCGCCGCGGCTGAGCAGCCAGTTGCGCAACGCTCCGCTCAGGGCGGCGAGCACCGCGTCGTTGACGGTGCCGCCGTGCGCCTTGCGGATGGCGCGCAGGTCGTCGAGCCGGGTGCGGGCGACGGCGAACCGGCGCTGCGGCGAGGTGATGCGGACGTTCAGCGGTGTCCCGGGCGCGGGTGTCGCGGCGGTGCGGACCGCCGAGGCGAGCACGCCGAACGCGTGGAAGACCTTCTCGACCGTGTTGACGGTGTCGAGGGCGGCGCTGCGGACGTTCTCCACGAGCTCGCCGGGGCGCTGCACGATGTCGGTGACGGCGTCGGCCACGAGCTGCAGCGAACTGGGTTCCGGCTGCGGCATCCAGAGGTTCTCGACGTTCGTGCGCGGCGACGGCGACACGTCCAGCATGACCTGGCCGATCTCGAGCGACGCGATGCCGTCGACCATGGCCTGGTGGGTCTTGGTGATGACCGCGGTCTGGTTCTTCGCGAGGCCCTCGACGAGGTAGATCTCCCACAGCGGGCGGGAGTGGTCGAGCGGGCGCGACATCAGGCGCGCGACCAGGTCGTGCAGCTGGGTGTCGTTGCCCGGCTTGGGCAGCGCCGACCTGCGGACGTGGTAGGTGACGTCGAAGTCCGGGTCGTCGACCCAGACCGGGCGCGCGATGCGGCCCGGCACGTGCACGACCTTCTGCCGGTAGCGCGGCACGAGGCTCAGGCGCTGCTCGATGAGGTCGACGAGCTTGTCGTAGTCGAAGCCCGCCTTGGGCCGTCGGAACACCGCCACGCCACCGACGTGCATCGGCGTCGTGGAGCCCTCCATGTACAGGAACGAGGCGTCCAGCGCTGACAGTCGGTCCGGCATGCACCCAGCCTAGTGGCGATCGCGGTCCATCAACCTCTGCAGCACGGCCCGTTCCCGCGGATCGCGGTCGTGGCGGCCCAGCCGGATGCGCGCGGCCTCCGGGATCGCCTCGACCGCCAACGGGTCGGCGTTGGCCATGAACGAGCGCAGGAACCGCCACCGCGTGAGCTTCTTGACCGGGGCGAGGCTCGCGACGGCGAGCGAGACCCAGCTCAGCGCGACGTCGAGCCGGCGGTCGCCCTTGGTGGCGCTGGCCCAGTCGAGGACGACGGGCCCCTCCGGACCGAGCACGACGTTGCCGGGGTGCAGGTCGAGGTGCAGGAGGTCGCCCTCGCCGCTCAGGAAGTCGGGCGCGGGGATGACGTCGAGGCGGCGGTGCAGGTCCGCGAGCTCCTTGCCGAGACCGCCGGCGAACCACGGCTTGCGACCGATCTCCTCCGACATCCGCGGGCCGGGCACGTACTGCATGACGAGCTCGTCCCGCGCGGCGTCGTGAACGCGCGGGACGGGGATGCCGCACCCGCTCAGGTACACCATCATCTCCGCCTCGCGCCGCAGGTCACGGCCGGTGCGGGTGCGCTTGACCAGCAAGCCGTCCGACCGGATGAACACATCCGAGTCCTGACCGCTCGCGAGATGTTGACGTTGCGCAACGCTGCGCACACCTGCCGTCATGTGACGATCATCATCGATATGATCCGAAACACAAGGGCCGAACGGCTCTAGTGGAGCTCTTCACCCGTTCGAACCCGCCGTGCCCGCCTCTGTCACCCTCTTCACGTGGAGATCTCGCCCAAGGACCGCTTCGTCACCGTCTACGGCCGCAAGCCCGTGCTGGAGGCGCTGGACGACCCGGCGCTGTCAGTGGACAAGGTGGTGCTCGCCGACACGGCCCGAGGCCCCGCCGCGCGCGAGATCCTCGACGCGGCCCGTTCCCGTGGCGTCCAGGTGCAGCGGGCCACCGCGCAACGCGTGAAGGTGCTGGCGGGCAACGGGAAGCAGGACCAGGGCGTGCTCGCCGACGTGGTCGCGCCGCGCATGAAGCCGCTCGCCCTGGCCCTGGAAGAAGGGTCGCTGCGGTCCGTGCTGGTGCTCGACGGCATCACGACGCCCGCGAACGTCGGCATGATCCTGCGCACCGCGACCGCGGCGGGGATCGACGGCATCGTCGTCCCGCGCCGCGGCGTCGCGTCGATCGACCCGCTCGTGGTCAAGGCCTCCGCCGGGGTGGCCTTCCGAGCGCCCGTGCTGCGCTGCGGCACCGCGGCGGAGGCCTCGGCTTCGTTGCGCGCGTCCGGCTATCCGCTCTTCGCGCTCGACTCCCACGCGTCCGACACCATCTACTCCGCTTCGTTCGGCGACCGCGCCGCTTTCGTCCTGGGCAGCGAAACGTCCGGGATCACCGACGACGTGCGTCCGCACATCACGTCGTGGCTTTCCATTCCGATGGCGGCGGGTGTGGAGTCCCTGAACGTCGCCTCGGCAGCGGCCGTCCTCTGCTTCGAACTGGTGCGCCGCTCTCAGTGAGAAGGGCTCGGAGCCGGTCGGCGCGGCAACCGATCCCCTGGTCCCTCATTCGCGGAGCGCCATCCCCAGCAGGATCTCCAACTCCTCGAGGGTGGACCGCGTCGACCGGTGGTGGACGCCGACCATTCCGGCTTCGGCAGCACCGCGGATGTTGACCGCGAGGTCGTCGACGAACACGCACTCCCCGGGCTCGAGACCGAGCTTCCGCGCCACGAGCAGGTAGATGCCGACGTCCGACTTCGCCAGCCCGGCCTCACCGGAGAGGACCGTCACGTCGAAGAGCCCGTCGAAGGCTCGCGGCGGCTGCCACCAACCGTCCGCATTGGACAGCAACGCCGTCTTGAGCCCGTGCCGCTTGACCTCGCGCAGGGCGGTGAGGAGCGGCGGCTCGGCCGGGTTGTCCTCGCCGGGATCGGTCAGGACGCCGCCGTAGTCGAGCACCAGAGCTTTCAGCACCTTGGCGACGGTACCCACTTTCGAGTGGCCCGTGTCCTGATCACGTCCGCCGCTCGCCTGGTAGGGCATGCCGCCAGTCGTCCGCCGCCTGCCCGCCTACGAGCCGCCCGTGGGCGGAGCCGTTCCGCTGCCCCGGCCCCGGCCACGCCCCGCCCGGGTGCCGGAGCCCGATCCACCGTCGCCCGCGTTGGATCCGCTGCGGCTGGTGGGTGCCGTGCTGGAGGTGCTGGACGGGCGGCGGCCGGCTCGGTTGCTGCGGCAGGTCGCGGTGCCGGGGTTGGCGGTGCGGCTCGGGGCGATGGTGCGGCCTCGGACCACCCGGATGGTCCGGATGCCTCGGGTCTGTCACCCGTCCCGGTTCGTGGCCGAGATTTCCGCGACCGTCCGCAGGGAGGGGCGGGTGCTGGCCGTGGCCTGCCGGGTCGAGCACCGGGGTGGGAGGTGGTGGTTCACCTCGTTCGCGGTGCTGGAGTGAGGGGCTGCTTCAGCGGGTGCGGTGGTCGCCTTGGGTCCCGTATCGCGCGTACGCGCTTCATTGCCGTAATTGTCAGACCCGCTGAGTGAATTCGGCCGCGGTGGAGCCGAAATCAGAGGAGAACCCCTGCGCGAGCCTGCGCGTTTCACCGGCCTCACACCCCCGCCTCGCACTTTGACGGCCGCAGGCCTGAAAAGCCGCGTGGGCCGCCCTCCCGGAGGAGTGCGGCCCACGCGGCGACAAGAGGTGGAGTCAGCGACCCCGGCGCTGGTTCTTGGCCGCCTGGCGGGCGGCCTCGCGGCGCTCCTTGCGGGTGCCGCCCTGCTGGCCGGCGCCGCCGGTCGCCTCGGCGTGCTCTTCCACGCCGCCGTCCTCGGCCGGGCCGCTGTAGCTCAGGTTCTGCTGGCCGGGGCCGCCGAGGCCCTTGCCGCGCAGGGCCGGCGGGATGGCGTTGCCGCTGGCCAGCTGGGCCATCGCCGGGCCTGCGGGGGCCTGGGCCTGCTGCTGGGCCTGCTGCTGGGCGGCTGCTGCCGCGCGGGCACGGGCACGGGCGCCTCCGCCGTTGCCCGAGACCTGCGGGAGGGCCTGCGGGGCCGCGGCGAGGGTCACGGGGACCTCCGGCTGGGCCGGCTCCGGCTCCGCTGCTTCGACCTGGAGGTTGAACAGGAAGCCGACGGTCTCCTCGCGCAGCGCGTCGAGCATCGCGTTGAACATCTCGAAGCCCTCGCGCTGGTACTCGATGAGGGGGTCGCGCTGCGCCATCGCGCGCAGGCCGATGCCCTCCTTCAAGTAGTCCATCTCGTAGAGGTGCTCGCGCCACTTGCGGTCCAGGACGGACAGCAGGACGCGGCGCTCCAGCTCGCGGGTGGCGCCTTCGCCGACTCGGCTGTCGATGTCGGCCTCGCGGGCGCGGTAGGCGTTCATCGCGTCCTCGATGAGGGCTTCCCGCAGGTACTCGCGGGTGATGTCCTCGTCGGACTCGAGGAGCTCGTTCGGGTCGAGGGAGACCGGGTAGAGGGTCTTCAGCGCGGTCCAGAGCTTGTCGAAGTCCCAGTCCTCGGCGTAGCCGTCGGCGGTGGCGCCGTTGACGTACTCCTCGATGACGCTCTGGATCATGTGCTCGACCTGTTCCCTCAGGTCTTCGCCTTCGAGGACGCGGCGGCGCTCGGCGTAGATCACCGTGCGCTGGCGGTTCATGACCTCGTCGTACTTGAGGACGTTCTTGCGGATCTCGAAGTTCTGCTGCTCGACCTGGGTCTGCGCGCTGCGGATGGCGCGGGTGACCATCTTGTGCTCGATCGGCACGTCGTCCGGCACGTTCAGGCGCGTCATGACCATCTCGACCATGGACGCGTTGAAGCGGCGCATCAGCTCGTCCTGCAGGGACAGGTAGAAGCGCGACTCACCGGGGTCGCCCTGACGGCCGGTGCGGCCGCGGAGCTGGTTGTCGATGCGGCGCGACTCGTGGCGCTCGGTGCCGAGCACGTAGAGACCACCGGCCTCGCGGACCTCGTCGGCCTCGGCCTTGCCCTGGGTCGTCAGCTCCTCGACGACCTTCGCCCACTCGGCCTCGTACTCCTCCGGCGTGTTCACCGGGTCGAGGCCGCGGTCGCGCAGCTCGTGGTCGGCGATGATGTCCGGGTTGCCGCCCAGCACGATGTCGGTACCGCGACCGGCCATGTTCGTCGCGACGGTGACGGCGCCCTTGCGGCCCGCCTTCGCGATGATCAGCGCCTCGCGGTCGTGGTGCTTCGCGTTCAGCACCTCGTGCGGGATGCCCTTGCGCACCAGCAGCTTCGACAGGTACTCGGAGCGCTCGACGCTCGTCGTGCCGATCAGGACCGGCTGGCCCTTGGCGTGCTTCTCGGCGATGTCCTCGGCGACGGCCTCGAACTTCGCCTCCTCGCTCTTGTAGACGAGGTCGGGCTGGTCCTTGCGCTGCGGCGGGCGGTTCGTCGGGATCGGGACGACGCCCAGCTTGTAGGTCTGGTGGAACTCGGCCGCCTCGGTCTCGGCGGTACCGGTCATGCCGCCGAGCTTCTCGTAGAGGCGGAAGTAGTTCTGCAGGGTGATCGTGGCGAGCGTCTGGTTCTCCGCCTTGATCTCCACGCCCTCCTTGGCCTCGATGGCCTGATGCATGCCCTCGTTGTAGCGACGACCGGCGAGCACACGACCCGTGAACTCGTCGACGATCATCACTTCGCCGTTGCGGAGGATGTAGTCCTTGTCGCGGTTGTAGAGCTCCTTCGCCTTGAGGGCGTTGTTCAGGTAGCCCACCAACGGCGTGTTCGCGGCCTCGTAGAGGTTGTCGATGCCGAGCTGGTCCTCGATGAACTCCACACCGAGCTCGGTGACGGCGACCGTGCGCTTCTTCTCGTCGTACTGGTAGTGGTACGACTTCGACTTCTCCTCGATGACCTCGATGCGGTCCTTCTGGGAGAGCTGGGTGACGTCGATGCCGCGCATGCGCGGGACCAGGCGTGCGAACTCCGTGTACCAGCGGGCCGACTGCTCGGCCGGGCCGGAGATGATCAGCGGCGTGCGGGCCTCGTCGATGAGGATCGAGTCGACCTCGTCGACGATCGCGAAGAAGTGGCCGCGCTGCACGCACTCTTCCAGGCTCCACGCCATGTTGTCGCGCAGGTAGTCGAAGCCGAACTCGTTGTTCGTGCCGTAGGTGATGTCCGAGTTGTACGACGCGCGGCGCTGCTCCGGAGTCATCTCGGAGAGGATCGCGCCGACGGACAGCCCCAGGAAGCGGTGCACGCGGCCCATCCAGTCCGCGTCGCGCTTGGCCAGGTAGTCGTTCGTGGTGATGACGTGGACGCCCTTGCCGGCGAGCGCGTTGAGGTACACGGGCATGACCGAGGTCAGCGTCTTGCCCTCACCGGTGCGCATCTCGGAGATCTGGCCCAGGTGGAGCGCCGCTCCACCCATCATCTGCACGTCGTAGGGCCGCTGGCCCAGGGTGCGCTTCGCGGCCTCGCGGGCCACGGCGAACGCCTCGGGAAGGAGTTCGTCGAGCGACTCGCCCTCGGCGTGACGCTTCCTGAACTCCTCGGTCTTGCCGCGCAACTCGGCGTCGGAGAGGTCCACCACCTCTTCTTCCAGGTGGTTGATGTGCTGTGCGATGTTGCGGAGGCGCTTGAGCATCTTGCCCTCGCCGGAGCGGAGCAGTCGGGACAGCACCATCTGGATAGACCTCATCACCTGTATCGCGGCGCGCCCACCACGGACGCCTTTCCCCTGCCCATCGTAGGCAAGTCGCCAAGATGTGTGCACGGACACAGGCGGATTGGCACCCCCGACCTGGTATGCGCAGGTCAGGTGCCGGTTCTGCGGTGTCGCAGACCTCCTGTCGCCGGTGCCCCCACCTCGGCTACTGGTCTGGAGAACGTACGGGGACCGCGTGAAGGTTCCTGGCGCGGCCAAGTTCACCTTGACGGTGAACGTCCGGGGTCGCAATGGGTCCGACCGGCGGTAGACGCACGCCGCCGCCCCGCACGCGAGGGGTGCGGGGCGGCGGCGGTAGGAGGTACGGGTCCGCGCGGGTCAGGCCAGCCTGATCACGCCGTAGTCGAATCCCTTCCGGCGGTAGACGACACTCGGGCGCCCGGATTCGGCGTCGGCGAACAGGTAGAAGTCGTGGCCGACCAGCTCCATCTCGTAGAGGGCCTGGTCGACGGTCATCGGTTTGGCGGCGTGCTCCTTCTCGCGTACGACGCGTCCGGGCAACTTGTCTTCGAGGCCCTCTTCCCAACGCTGCGCGGGCACTTCCGCCATGCCCTCGTGGTCGGCCTCGGGTGCGTCGAGCACCGCGGTCTTCGCGCGGCGCGACGTCATGCTTTCGCCGGCGGACGGTTCACCCAGTCCGCTTGTCGCTTCGGCCACCGAGATCGGGGCACGCGCCCCGTGGTGGACGCGCCTGCGGTCATGTGACCGACGCAGGCGGTTCTCGAGCTTCGCGACCGCAGAATCGAGCGCGGCGTAGAAGTCACCCGCGCAGGCTTCGGAACGGACCACGGGTCCACGTCCCTTGCCGGTGATTTCGACCCGCTGGCAGTTCTTCGACTGACGGCGGTTCGGCTCGTGGAAAAGCTCCACGTCGAAGCGGATGACCTTGCGGTCGTAGCGCTCAAGCCGGGCCAGCTTTTCGGCGACGTGCACCCTGTAGTGATCGGGCACCTCGACATTGCGGCCCTTAACGACGATGTCCATACACGACCTCCCTCGCTTTGCTGCGAGCTATGGCTGGACTGCATTCAAAGCGCCGTGGCGATCTTGGATCGCGGATGTGTCGCAGAGGGTCGTCTCCCCCAGCTCTCACGGCGCCAGGATCATGGGCTGTTCGCCTCCTCCCCGCGGGCCGGAACGCTGATAGCGGTGCACGTTAGCTTGGGATTCACCGTCGCGTAAGCCCCCTTGCCGGGGGAACGACGAGATTTTTCGACGACTACGCAGCGCAACGACAGCGTGTTGCCAAACGTTTCCCGAGCGTGCCGCGAGCCAAACCCGCCACCTTCCCACTCACCCGCAAGGCCCAGCCGCGCACCGGCACTCGACGGCAGGCTTGCTGCGTCGAACGGCTCCGGTCGCGGCCTCATACCCAGCCAACGGGCGACCCCCGCGTCATGTTCCCGAAACCGGGAGGAGATCGATTCCGATCCGCGGAGCGGGTTGCGGACTCACTTCTTCCGCCCGTCCCAATCGGTGCAGATGCCCGATCACGACCCAGTCACGCCGGGCTGAACGGCGGATTTCGCCCAATGACGGACAAGGCGGTTGATCACGCCGCGCGCCGAACGCGAGCGCATTTCAAGTAATAACCGCTGGTCAGCCCGACATGTGAATAATCGTTAACCACTCGGAGGTGTCACGAAGGCCGCCGCGGGCCACCCAAGGGGGCCGCGGTTGAGCGCGCGTGGCCGGGCGTCGGCGGCGGACGTGCGGACCGCTCAGTTCCGGAACATCGGCTCGACAGACGCTCGGACAAACGGGGCGAAACGAGCTACCGGATCTTGGGACGTCGTCACAGAACTCGCTCCGAGCTGCGGATTCAGGTGGTGCGCGGAGGCGGTGGAGATCGACAACGCAACCGGAACTTCACCCTAGTGGGCGGTGCCGAAAGGCCCGTCGCGGCCGGCGTCCCGGCCCCTTCCCCGGCCGACCGCGATTTTCTGTCGGACCCCGCCGCCATCCTGGTTCCCATGACCGCTCTCGACCTGCTCCTGCCTCCCGTCTGCTCCGGCTGCGGCCTCTCCGGCACCGCCTGCTGCGCCACGTGCCTCGACGGCTTCGGCCCGCCCACGCGCCTCCAGGTGCCCGGTGTGGCGCCGCCCGTGTGGACGCTCGCGACCTACAACGGTGCGGCACGGGAACTCGTGCTGGCCTTCAAGGAACGGAGCGCACGGGCGCTCTCAGCCTGGTTCGGCGCGATGGTCGCGGTGGCCCTGGTCGCGGTCGGGCCTCCGCCTTGGACGATCGTGCCGGCGCCCTCCCGGCGCAGTGCCGCGCGGGACCGCGGTGGTGACCACATGGTGCGGATCGCCCGGGAGGTGGACGTCGCCGCCGTCGCGCCGGTGCTGCGGCTCGGGCCCGGGGTGGCCGACTCCGTGGGGCTGAGCGCCGGCGCCCGGCGGCGGAACCTGGCCGGGCGGGTGGAGGTCGTGGGGCGGCCACCGCCGGGGACGGTCGTGCTGCTGGACGACGTGATCACGACCGGCGCGACGGCCGCGGCCTGCGTGCGCGCTTTGCGGGCAGCCGGGGTGCGGACGAACGCCGTGCTCGCGCTGACCTCGGCACGGCCGCACCGGCCCGGCGACTAGGCAGGCGTCGCGCCGTTCGCGGCGATGGCTGACTGGCGCGAGGCCGCGTTGCGGCTCGGGGCTGTGGCTCAGGGCTGAGGCTTCGGGCTGTGGCTCGACACGGCGGCATGGCACAGTGGCGGCCGCACCCGTGCCGCACGGCGCCGAGGAGACGGGCAGCCCCGTCCTCGCGGCCACCCGGCTCGCGCCCGCGCACCACGCCTCCCGGCGCGGCACGGCACCCTGGACTCAGCCCGGGTAGAACACCAGCGAGCCCGGCGGCACCCGGATCCCGCTCGACTTCCACACGTCGGTGATGTCCGACGCCGACCACAGCCCGGAGGGGTCGACCACCTGCACCTGACGCGCGGGCGCCGAAGCCACCGAACCCACCGGCACGGTGAGGTTCGACTGGCTGTAGCGGTCCATCCGGTAGCCGTCGGTGTAGACCTTCGTGACCGGCCAGGAGGGCAGCGAGGAGGAAACCGCCAGCACGTCCTGGGAGAGCCAGTCGATCGACTGCACCGCTGAGCCCAGAGTCGAGGGCTGCAGCTGCCGGGGTGCGCGCAGGGAGACGTCCTGGTTGTCGCGCACCACGGAGGCGACGTAGAGCTTGCCGGCGATCACCAGGGCCGCTCGGGTGCCGTCGCGGGACAGGCGCAGTTCGCTGATCGAGCCGAACGGCTCGATGTCGGTGATGTTGACGCCCTTGGCGGTCCAGCTGCCGTTGTCGGACCGGGTCAGGCGGGCCACGGACTTGCCGTCCACGGCCGTCCAGACCTCGATGCCGGGTTCTTTCGGGCCGGTGGAGAGCAGCCACGTCGGTCTGGAGAGCGTGGTGGCGGGCAGGTCCACTTCGGACAGGTCCTGCTCCAGCTCCCCGACGCGCAGGCGAACCCCGCCGCCCGAGCGGGACACGACGGCGAGGCGTGAGCCGTCGAGCGACTGCGCTGCCGAGACCGCGCCGTACGTGCCGGCGCCGGCGGGGCCCTTGATCGGGTTGCCGTCGGTGAGCGAGCGGATCGACCCGTCCACCACGAGCATGCCCTGGAGGTTCGCGTTCAGCGCCAGCAACGACTCGCCCGCGGTCGCCGACACGTCGGACGGCCGGTAGTCGCGTTGGTCCGGCAGGATCTGCTGGCCCTCGACGAGCACCCGCACGCGCGAGGAGGTGATGCCGGAGAACGACTTCACCACCTGCGCGACGATCTGCTTGCGCTTCTCGGGGGTGAGGTCCTTGCCCACGTTGGTGAGGTTGACCTCGAGGGCGCCGTCGTCGGACTCCTTGGTGTCGGAGAACTTGTCGGCGTCCGAGCCGAGCGCGCTCACCAGCGTGTCGCGCACCGCGTCGCCGGGGCCCTTGACCAGCAGCTCGGTCACGCGCGTCGGGATGCTCGTCACGGGCGGGATCACGACGTAGCGCGGGTCGGGCACCAGGACGGTGAACTCGGGGTTGTAGAAGTAGAGCGTGATGCGGCGGTACGCGTTGTTGAACAGGCTCTGCGGCATGTAGACGCCCGGAGGCGGCTCGGAGATGCGCCACTGGTTGTCGGCGTTGCGCTCGACCTTCACGGCCT
Source organism: Lentzea jiangxiensis (assembly GCF_900104175.1). Taxonomy (GTDB): domain Bacteria; phylum Actinomycetota; class Actinomycetes; order Mycobacteriales; family Pseudonocardiaceae; genus Lentzea; species Lentzea jiangxiensis. The sequence continues at coordinate 530,384 of NZ_FNIX01000001.1, read as the reverse complement.
TCTGGAAGTCGCCGAGCTGCGGCACGAACGCGTTGTCGCTGCCGAGGCGGCCGACGTACTTGCCCTGCAGCAGAACGGTCTGCGCCTTCTCCTGCGGCGCCTGCGAGCTCGGCACGGTGGAGAAACCGGTCTCGATGATCGTGGGGTTCTTGGTGTCCCACTTCTTCGCGGCTTCCGGCGTCAGGAACGCGCGGGCGGCCGCGTAGTCGCCGTCCGGGTTGGAGGTCGCGTCGATGAAGTCGCGCACGAGCATGAACGGGTCGATGTTCTGGCGCGGTTCGGGTGCGTCCGGGGCGTCGGCGCCCTTGCTGTCCTTGGGGCCGATCGGTTTCGGCTGGGTGTTCGTCGGGATCGCGGCGCAGCCGGTCAGGGTGACGAGGACGAGCCACAGCAATGCGAACCGCTTCACCGCACTTCCTCCGAAACCTCGTCCGGCGACTTCTCCGCGCCGGTGCCGTCGACGGGCTCCGCGGGCTGCCAGGTGATCTCCTCCGGCCTCAGCTCGATCTCGCCCGGCTCCTCGGCCGCGGCGGGCTCCTCGGTCACCACGACGGATTCGTGCTGGATCGCGGGCGCGAGCGGCAGCGGGCTCTCGCGCAGTTCCTCGCCGTGCCTGCGCGGCAACGTCAGGCGGAACACGGCGCCGTGGCCGGGTTCGCCCCACGCCTCCAGCCAGCCGCCGTGCAGGCGGGCGTCCTCCAGCGAGATCGACAGGCCGAGGCCGGTGCCGCCGGTGCGGCGGTTGCGCGACGGGTCCGCGCGCCAGAAGCGGCTGAAGACCAGTTCCGCCTCGCCCTGCCGCAGACCGACGCCGTGGTCCCGCACGGTGATCGCGACGGCGTCGGCGTTGCCTCGCATGGTGAGTTCGACGGGCTGGCCCTCGCCGTGGTCGATGGCGTTCGCCAGCAGGTTGCGCAGGATCCGTTCCACGCGGCGGGAATCGAGCTCCGCGGTGAGCTCGTCGTCCGGCAGGTCGAGCACGACCGGCGAGTTGGCGCTCGTGGAGATCGCGCGCACCGAGTCGTGCGCGCGGCGGGCCAGCACTCGGATGTCGACCTGCTCGGCGGTCAGCTCCTCGACGCCGGCGTCGAGGCGGGAGATCTCCAGCAGGTCACCGAGGAGCGACTCGAACCGGTCGAGCTCGTCGACCAGCAGCTCGGTGGAGCGGGCGAGGCCGGCGGGGAACTGCTCGCGGGAGGCGTGCAGGACGTCCGCGGCCATGCGCACCGTCGTCAACGGTGTGCGCAGCTCGTGCGAGACGTCGGAGGTGAAGCGGCGTTGCAGCTGGCCGAACTCCTCCAGCTGCTTGAACTGGGCCTGGATCGACTCGGCCATCTCGTTGAACGACTCGGCCAGGCGCGCCACGTCGTCCTCGCCGACGACGTGCATGCGCTCGTGCAGCGTGCCGTCCGCGAACCGCTCCGCGACCTCGGCCGCCTGCCGCACCGGCCGGACGACCTGGCGCGTCACCAGGTTCGCGATCAGCGCGAGCAGGACCAGCAGCACTATGCCGCCGACCGCGAGCGTCGACTGCACGACCTCGGCGGTGCGCTGCTCGGCGGTCAGGGGGAAGATCAGGTACATCTGCATGGAGCGCGCGGACGTGCTGATCGGCAGGCCCACGACGAACAACGTCGTCGCCGCGCCGTCGCGCTGCACCGTGTGGATCTGGGTGCCCTCGGTGCCGTTCTCGACCATCTCGCGCAGGCCGCGCGGCACGTCCTCGAGCTTGCCGACGGACGGCACGCGCCCGGCACCGGCCGAACCCAGTCCGTCCGCCAGCACCGGTTCGAACGCGCCGGCGCCCGCCGTCGTGGCGTCGGTTCCGTTGCCACCGACGGCGAGCTTGTTGATCGCGCTGGTGAACCGCGTCTGCACGCTGTCCGGGCCGGGGTTCAGGCCGACGAGGTCGGACTGGATCAGCGCCCGCGACGCCATCGCCTGCCGCACCGCGGCCTCGTCCTTGGTGTTCAGCAGCTGGTTGGTGATCTGCATCTGCAGCACCATGCCCAGCACGAACACCACGGCGGACGAGAGCGCGAGCGTGGACACGACGACGCGCAGCTGCAGCGACCGACGCCAAAGGTCACCGAACGCGGCCCACCGCTTGCGCGCCTCCTCAGCGAGGAGCTGCGCCTTCGCGACGACCGGACGAACGAACTTCATACGCCACCTGTCACGGAGGGCCGGCCTTGTAGCCGACACCGCGGACAGTCAACACCACCTCGGGGTGCTCCGGGTCCCGCTCGACCTTGGACCGCAGCCGCTGCACGTGGACGTTCACCAGACGGGTGTCGGCGGCGTGGCGGTAACCCCACACCTGCTCGAGCAGCACCTCGCGGGTGAAGACCTGCCGCGGCTTGCGGGCGAGCGCGACGAGGAGGTCGAACTCCAGCGGCGTGAGCTGGATCGGACGGCCCTCGCGCAGCACCTCGTGGCCGGGGACGTCGATCGTGAGGTCGCCGATCTGCAGGACCTCGGACGGCTCCGCCTCGGTGCGGCGCAGGCGCGCCCGGATGCGGGCGACCAGCTCCTTCGGCTTGAACGGTTTGACGACGTAGTCGTCCGCGCCGGACTCGAGGCCCAGCACCACGTCGACCGTGTCGCTCTTCGCGGTGAGCATCACGATCGGCACGCCCGACTCGGACCTGATCGCCTTGCAGACGTCGATGCCGTTCATGCCGGGCAGCATCAGGTCGAGCAGCACGAGGTCGGGCTTGAGCTCGCGCAGCGCGGGCAGGGCACGGGCACCGTCGGCGACCACCGCGGTGTCGAAGCCCTCCCCGCGCAACACGATCGTCAGCATCTCCGCCAGGGCGGGGTCGTCATCGACGACGAGCACGCGTGCCTTCATGCTCAACATCGTCGCACTCCCGGCCGCGCGTTCGCGCACCACCCAGGCTCCGTTGCCGCTGGTGGCGATGCGCGCCCGTTCGGTAACCGGCCGGAACTGCCGCTCCACGTACCCCACCTCACCCCGTTTGACCTGTTCGTCGCGGGAGTAACCGCGCGAGGGTCACCTTTCGTTACCGGGTGCTCTCAGGTCGTGCGAACAGCGGAGGCCAGCCAGATCCGCGCATCACCCACCTTCCGCGGGTCGGTGATCGCCGGAACAGCTCGTTCGTGCTGCGCGGCGAGGTCGACCTGGTGCGTGAGCTCGGCGTCCCACCCGTGGGCGTCGAGCCACCCGACCGGATCCTCCACGTCGGACTGCCAGCGCGCGTCCATCGCGCCGAACCGCTGGTGCACCGCCCTCATCTGCGGCAGCTCCCGGAAGGCGCGGTTGACGTGTTCGAGCGCGAGCGTGCTGTCCCGGGCGGAGAGCGCGCTCACCCAGTACAGCAACCGCTCGCCCGCGTCCGGCGGCAGGAACATGAACAGGCCCTCCAGCAACCACGCCGTGGGCCTGTTCGGGTCGAAGCCCGCGCGGATCAGGGCCGTCGGCCAGTCGTCGCGCAGGTCGCAGGAAACGACGACGCGCTCGCACGCGGGCCGGGCTCCCAGGTCGTGCAGGGCGTCCTCCTTGAACTCGACGAGCTCGGGCAGGTCGAGCTCGAAGAGTCTTGTGCCCGGTGGCCACTGCAACCGGAACGCCCGTGTGTCGAGGCCCGCGGCCATGACCACGACCTGGGGCCGGGACGCGCCGAGGAGCACGTCGTCGAAGTACCGGGTGCGCAGGACGAAGTGGTCGCCCGCGAGGGTGCGCACGCCGTTGAGGTCGTTCGCGGAGCCGGCGGCCTGCACCAGGCCGGCGGCGAGGGGGTCGTCGAAGAGTGGGTGGAGCCGGCTCTGCTCTTGTGCGCGGGCGGCAGCGATCAGCACCGCCGTACGGGCGACACCGACCGGAGGGCGCTGCAGGACACGCTTCAAATTGTGATCTCCTATGCACTCACAGTTACGTACCGGACACTCGATCGTGTCAACCGGTACGCACGTGAGCGACCACTCAAGGAGTGAAGAGTGATTCCAGGAGCGAAGAAAAGTTCACGTTTGACCGCCCGTCCACCACTTGCCACGGCGCGAGCCAGCCGATCTTCGCCAATCCGTCGTAAACGACCCCGCACCGGGCCTGCAGCCCGCCATCGGATTCGTAAATGTCACGGGCGCGCGACTCGTCGTGCTGCTCCCGCTTCGCCGCCCGCTCGGCCGCGACCTCGACGGGCACGCGCAGCAGCAGGTGGAGGTCCGGAACAGGCAGCCCGAAGCGCTCGATCTCGAGCTCGTGCACCCACCGCACGAACTCGCCGTTCTCGTCCTGGTGCAGACGCGCGGCGCTGTAGGCGGCACTGGACGCCACGTACCGGTCGAGCAGGACGACGTCGTGCTTCTCGAGGTCCTCGCGGATCTCCTCGGCCGCGCCGCGCCGGTCGAGCGCGTAGAGGACGGCCATGCCGTAGACCGAGTCGCTGAGGTCTCCGAGCCTGCCGTAGAGGCCGTCGCGGACCAGGTCGGCGTGGACGCTGCGGCCGTAGCGCGGGAACGCGTGGGTGGCCACGGTCCTGCCCTGAGCACCGAGCGCCTCGGTCAAGCCGTTGGCGAGGGTGCGCTTGCCGGCGCCGTCGAGGCCTTCGATCACTACGAGCTTTCCCACGCCCGAACCCTAACGGGACCGGTTCCGGCCACTCACACGGCCGCAGCACGTCCCCCACACGGACGAAATCCGATCTTTCGATCACCAGAACGAGTGACTACGGTGAACAGTCACACGGCGCGTTGGAAGGGTAGGTGCCGCGGTGACCGCGGATTCCGGGCACGCCGAGTCGGTCAACGAGCCGATCGGTAACCCGACCGGGGGTCTGCCGACCCCGCTCGCCGAGACGCTGCGTTACGGGCCGTTCCACCGCGCTTTGCGCGAGGCGATCGCCCACCGCGGCCTCTCGCTCGCCCGGCTGCGCGCTCACCTCGAACAACTCGGTGTCCAGGTGGGTCAGTCGACGCTCTCGTACTGGCAACGCGGCCTGCGCCACCCCGAGGTGCCGCGCGCGATAAGCACCGTGCGCGCGCTGGAGACGGTTCTGCGCCTGCCGCCATCGTCCTTGTTGGACCTCATCGGTCCGCGAACCGGGAACACCTACGCGCCGCGCCCGGTGGCGACGTGGCCCGAGCCCGCGCCGCTGCTGGCAGCGTTCGACTCCGTACCGGAAGCCGCGCGAGGCAACGCGGACCTCGAAGTGCTGTCCGTCCACGACACCGTCCAGATAGGCATGCACCGCGAACAACGCTCCATCACCACACGGCTCGTCGTGCGCGCGTTGCGGCAGGGACCCGATCGGTACCTGGCGACGCACAACGGCGACGAAGGGGCGCCGATCGAGAACGCGATGGTGCGAGCCGGTGAAGGCTGCCGCCAGGGCCGTCTGCGCAGGGAGGGCGTTTCCCGCAACCTGGCGGTCGAGATGCTGTTCGACCGGCGGCTCGCGGCCGGTGAGGAGCACGTTTTCAGCTTCACGATCGTCGACGACACCGGCAGCGCCACGCCGGGCCACCACCGGACGTTCCGCGACTCGTGCGGCTCGTACCTCGTGCAGCTGTCGTTCCACCGGCGCGCGATGCCCGCGCGCTGCATGAAGCAGTTCCTGGCCTCGGCCGACGCGACTCCGGTCGACGTCGAGGAGCTGGTGTGCGGGCTCGGCGGCGTCGTCAGCGCGTACTTCGCCGACGTCGGGCCGGGCATCGCGGGCATCGCCGTCGAGTGGAGCTAGCGGCCGGGGTGTCCCCGGAAAACACCACGAGCGACGTGGTCCGCGCGGTTCGCGGACACACGTCCCCCGGAAGGGAGTGGCGAGGAAAGCGGGAGCGCTAATCGCTGGAGTGGTTAGGAGGAAGCACTCCCATGGCCTCGCTGGTGCTCACGCTAGCAGTGACGCGCCTTCCGGTTCCAGCAGTTTCGCGAGCTGGTCCACCGTGACGACGTGACGCCCTTCCGGCCTCGACAACGCGATGTGCAGCGCCGGCGCGTCCACAGTGGTCTTGCGGCGGATCAGGCCGGCGAGTCGCGCGACCGTGAAGTACTTGCGCCGCAACACACCTGAGGTGATGAGCCGGACCATGTCGCGGTTCGCCTCCAGCTGGTTCGACCACGGCGTTCCGCGCAGGTACAGGTGCAGCCACGTGCCGGTCCAGCCGGTCTCCGTCCGCTCGAAGATCACGGGCACGGCGATGTTGCCGTAGCCGTTCAACGGCATGCGGGCCTGCACGGTGCTCGGCTCGTACGGCTTTCCCAACTCGTCGAGGTCGCGGCCCATGAAGCCGAACATCGACTCCGCGACCTTGGTGAACGGCTCACCCGAGAAGAGGTTCACCTGCGGCACGACGTACTTCGTCCGCACGGCGTGGCGCGGCACGTCGATGAACTCGGTCGCGCCCTCGGCCGCGCTGGTGAGGTCGCCGGAGTAGTACGCGCCGTCGTCGCTGAGGTTCGTCCACGACACCTGGCCGACGTGCTCCAGCTTCTCGTCGAGCAGCACGGCCGACAGGTCGTAGTCGGTGGGCAACTCCGCCTGGCGCCAGTACGTGAAGAACCGCAGCAGCTCGCCGTCGAGCGGCACCCTGGAGCCGCGCGGCTGCACGCCGAAGCCCTCCTCGGAAGCATTGCCGGACAACGGGACCACGACGTCGAGCGCCGCGGGTTCCACGGTCAGCCCGGACACCGCGGGCAGCCGCCGGACCAGTTCGTCCTCCAGCACCGAGGTGGCGGCCTCGACGGTGTCCGCGTCGAGCGGCGGCCGGGTGTCCTCGGCGATCCACGCGCGGCGCGACCGGTTCGCGAACACCCTTGCCACGTCCGGCTTTCCGCGGTTCTCCAGGTGTTCCAGCACCGAGCAGAGCACCCGGCCGGACACCTCGGGAACGACTTCGCGCACCGCGGCGACGATCACCGGGACGTCGTCCGCGGTGCCGTTGCGCAGCAACCGGTCCAGCTGCCGGAACAGCATGCCCGGAGCCGCGGTCAGGATCTCCGCCGCCTTGCGGACGTCGCCTGCCTGGAACGCCATTTCCGCGCGTCCGGCGAACGAGCTGGTGGCCTTCTCCCCGCGCGCGACGGCGAACACGTCCTGCGCGTGCGGCCACTGGCCGTACTCGTGCGGGTGCAGCCGTTCGCCGAGCCGCTTCCAGGCTTCGCGCCGCTGCGGCACGTCGCCGAGCTTGCCCGCGTTGCCCGCGACGACCTCGTCGAGGGCGGCCAGCAGGACGCGGCGCTCGGAACGCCGGAACGACCGGAACCGCGTCGCCTCCAGCAACGTGACGTCGCCGCCCGACGCCTGGCAGGCCAGCCGCAGCACGTCGGTGACGGTGTCGACCCCGACCGGGGCCAGCCCGCCGTTCAGACGAGCGGCGTTGACGACCGCGCGGTTCTCCCGCAGCGGGATGGTCTCGGGCACCTCGCCGATCCGCTCGGCCAGCTCGACGAACAGCGCGAGGTCGGCTTCGCCGAGCACGGTCGGGCTCGCGGCGAGGTCCAGGTAGAGGCGGCGGGTCTCCTCCTCGAGGGTGCCGCCGAGGTGCAGCACCGTGAGGCGGTTCTTGATCGACGGCACCAGCTCGTCGTGCGCCGCGAGGAGCTCCTCGTAGGTGTGCTGGCGGCGCCCGTACTTGGGCATCGCCAGCAGGTTGAAGAAGCTGTTGACGCGCAGTTCCTCCGCCGGTACCTCACGAGCGAGCGCGTCCCGCAGGCAGTCCGTCCAGAACTCGGCCGTGTCCGGCACGTCGTACGGGAACGTCAGGAAGTACGGGTTGTGCTTGACGTCGTCGCCGACGAGCCCGCGCACGGCGTCCACGATGGACTTCGTGTACGCGGTGGGCTGCGCGAAACCGGCGACGTGCTCCAGCAGTTCCTTCGAGGCCTTGAACCCGACCTTGAGCAGCACGGCGTCCAATTGCCGTGCGGCGGCCCTGCCGTCACCGGCGGCCCCGGCCGAGGTGGGCACGCGCAGAGTTCTCCGGATGACCGTCGTGAGCACGAGGTAAGTCAACCTCGCACGTCAACCGAGTTCCGCGACCACCTCCTCGTACCGCGCGCGGTCGAACCGGCAGGGCTCGGACCCGCTGTCGACCCGCTCGCCGCGCAGCGCGATTCCACCCGTTTGGGCACGCTGTTGTTGTCTCTCCATCGCCTAACGTCGGATTCCATGAACGGCGATCCGTCCACTCCATACAGCCGTGACCTGGGCGACGAGTTGCGGCAGGTCCGAGAGCGCTTCACCACCTTTCGCGGGCGGAAGATCGCCCGGATGCTCGGGTGGGATCCCGCGAAGGTCTCGAACATCGAGCACGGCAAGGTGCGCGCCACGGAGATCGACATCATCCAGTACCTGGGGCGGTGTGGCCGCAGCCAGGCCTTCATCACCGACTTCCTGGACAGGTACCGGTCGGCCTTCAACCCCTACTTCGTGCAGGTGCCCGACAACCTGCGCACGATGTCGCTGGCCGAGTCGATGGCGGACGAGATCACCAGCTACGACCTGACCTCCATACCTGGCCTTGTGCAGTCGGAGGAGTACGCGTTCGGACTGTTCCGGGCGCGCGGCCTCGCGAGCCCGGAGGTTATCGAGAGGAACGTTCGCTTCCGCATGGAGCGGCAGGCGATCCTCCGACGCCACAACCGGCCGGAGTGCACCTTCTTCATCCACGAGTACGCGCTGCGGCTGAAGGTCGGCAGTGACGAGGTCATGGAGGACCAGCTCATGCGGCTGCTCTTCCACACGCACGTCATCCGGATCGTGCCCGCGACGAGTGGTGCCGCGGGTGTCTACTCGGCCAACTACGTGCTGTGGAAGTACGACAAGCGCAACAGCGTGGCCTACACCGAGTCGGATCTTGCACAGGTGTTCGTGCAGGACCTGGCTGGGATCAAGCACTGCAAGTCGATCTTCACGCACCTGGATGCACTCGCGCTGGATGAGGAACAATCGCGGTCGATGGTGGCGGATCTAGCCAGCCGATCGCGGGAGGACCTCAGTGGCCGGAAACTGCACCTGGCGTAAGAGCAGCTACAGCGGTGGCACCGACGGGAGCAACTGCGTCGAGGTCGCGTTCTCCCAGGCCGTCCGCGTCCGCGACTCCAAGAACACCGCAGGCCCCGAGCTGACCTTCAGCGCCGGGGCCTGGCAGGAGTTCATCCGAGCCCGGTAGGCAGCGGCAGGTCGAGCGCCGCCAGGAACCGCCGGGTCTTGACCTCGACGAACACCTCGCCGTCGTCGATCTCGTCGACGTCCTCGGACTCGTCCCACTCGAAGGCGTCCGGGTCCTCGTCCTCGGCCAGGTACTGCAGCAGCTCGGCCTGCTTGGCCGGCACGTCACCGCCGGGGTTCCGCTCTTCCCACCACGCGGCCAGCCCCGCGGCCTCGCGCAGGGTGTCGGTCGGGTCGGAGGCGCTGGGGTTCTCGAAGTAGGTGCGCGGCGTCAGGCCCAGGTAGGCGACGCCCGAGCCGGGGCCGGCGGGGGCGTAGACGACCGAGGTGATGTCGCTGTCGTGGATGTCGATCCACAGGAACGGCTCGGCGAGCGGCGGCAGCTCGCCCTCGGACAGCGTCTTCCACGAGCCGTGCTCGTAGGCATAGGTGCCGAAGAATCCCACGCCGTCCATGAAACAGGGGCCTCCCGCGACCAGCGCGGGAGGCCCCTTCGAAAGGCAGATCAGTAGCGGTAGTGCTCCGGCTTGAACGGGCCCTCGACGTCGACGTCGATGTACTCGGCCTGCTCCTTGGTGAGCTTGGTCAGCTCGCCGCCGAGCGCCTCCAGGTGGATGCGCGCGACCTTCTCGTCGAGCACCTTCGGGAGGCGGTAGACCTCGTTGTCGTACTCCTTGTGCTTGGTGAACAGCTCGATCTGGGCGATCACCTGGTTGGAGAAGGAGTTCGACATCACGAACGACGGGTGGCCCGTGGCGTTGCCCAGGTTCATCAGGCGGCCCTCGGACAGCACGATGATCGTGCGGCCCGACGGGAAGACCCACTCGTCGACCTGCGGCTTGATGTTGTTCTTGCGGATGCCGGGGTAGCGGGCGAGGCCCGCCATGTCGAGCTCGTTGTCGAAGTGGCCGACGTTGCCCAGGATCGCCTGGTGCTTCATCTGGGCCATGTGCTCGACGGTGACGACGTTCTTGTTGCCCGTCGTCGTGATGATGATGTCGGCGGTCGGGAGGACCGTCTCGAGGCGCGCGACCTGGTAGCCGTCCATCGCGGCCTGCAGGGCGCAGATCGGGTCGATCTCGGTGACGATGACGCGGGCGCCCTGGGAGCGCAGCGACTCCGCGGAGCCCTTGCCGACGTCGCCGTAGCCGCAGACGACCGCGACCTTGCCGCCGATCAGGACGTCGGTGCCGCGGTTCAGGCCGTCGACCAGCGAGTGGCGGATGCCGTAGCGGTTGTCGAACTTCGACTTGGTGACGGCGTCGTTGACGTTGATCGCCGGGAAGAGCAGCTCACCGGCGGCGGCCAGCTGGTACAGGCGCATGACGCCCGTCGTGGTCTCCTCGGTGACGCCGCGGATGTCCTCGGCGATGTTCGTCCACTTCTTGCCGTCCTTCTCCAGCGACGCGCGCAGCGTGTCGAGGACGATGGCCCACTCCTCCGAGTCGTCCTCGGAGGCCGCCGGGACGACACCGGCCGCCTCGTACTGGACGCCCTTGTGGACGAGCAGGGTGGCGTCGCCACCGTCGTCCAGGATCATGTTCGGGCCCTTGCCGTCCGGCCAGGTGAGCATCTGCTCGGCCGTCCACCAGTACTCGGGGAGGGTCTCGCCCTTCCACGCGAAGCAGGAGATGCCCTTGGGCTCCTCCTCGGTGCCGTGGGGGCCGACGACGACGGCTGCGGCCGCGTGGTCCTGGGTCGAGAAGATGTTGCAGGACGCCCAGCGCACCTCGGCGCCCAGGTCAACCAGGGTCTCGATGAGAACGGCCGTCTGGATCGTCATGTGCAGCGAGCCGGAGATGCGCGCGCCCTTGAGGGGGTACACCCCGGAGTACTCGCGGCGGAACGCCATCAAGCCGGGCATCTCGTGCTCGGCCAGACGGATCTCCTTGCGACCGAACTCGTGGAGCGACAGGTCGGCCACTGCGAAGTCGATGCCGTTGCGGGTCTGCAACCGGTCCGCGGTCATTGCGAAGTCCTCCAAGGCACTTCAGAGAGGGTGTCGTCCGACCATACCGCCCGCTGATGCACCACTATGTCCCCCACGTTGGGTGAGGGAGGTCTCGGGTGTTGATTGCCGGCCCGGACACACGTGTCGTCGAACTGCGCGTCCACGGCGTCCAGGGAACGACGCCGCAGACGTTGGTCGACGCCGTCGCGGCCGTGGACGTTGCCGGAGACGGACTCGGGCGCATCGTGCGTCCCGCCGACAGGCTCCGCAGGCCCGCGCCGGGTCCAGTGTTGCAGACCGAGGGCCGTTCCACCCCCCGCGTGGTCGAGGGGTACCTGTGGGGCGGGATGACGTCCGGAGGTGTGGCCAAGGCCACGTGGGCGCTGCTCTTCCCCTTCAGCATCGCGAACGTCGCGCACTGGATGCTCCCGCCAGTCCCGGAGCGCAGCCTGCCCTCCCACCTGCTCGGGATCGGCCTGCGGTCGTTGCTGCGGGTGTTCGCGCTGCTGCTGACCGCGTTGCTGGTCGCGCAGATCTCCGTGGTCAGCCTCGACCTGCTCGCGGCGCAGTGCCTGCGTCCCGGAACCGCGTGCCTGAGCAGCATTCCCGGTGACGTGCGTTCGTTCCCGTGGTTCCGGGCCTTCCTCGGGCTGCTGCCGATCGTCGTGGTGGTCGCGGTGATGCGGCGCGTCTCGCACGTCGAGTGGCGGATCGAGCGCCGGGAGATCGCCGACGCCGAGCAGCGGGAGAAGCAGCCGTTGTCCGGGCTGCCCGGCGCGCACGTCGCCACGGACCCGGACACGCCGGCGCTGCGGTCCCTGCACGTCGTGACGGCTCTCGCGGTGGCGTCGCTGATTGCGCTGGGCGGGCCGTTGAAGCAGCTCACGGCCTCGGGCGGCATGGGTGTCGCGGTCACGGCGGCATGGGTCGCGTCGCTGGTGCTGATCGGCCTGTCCGTGCTCGGCGTGCTGCTGCTGGACGACCCCACGGGCGGTGCGCCTCATCGCGGCGGACGGTGGCTGCGGGCGGCGTTGAGCCGCAAACCGCGCCGCGTGCTCCTGGTGATCTCGGCGCTGCTCGTGCTGACGACGCTCGGCCTGCAGGAACAGCTGCCGCTGAGGGTGCCCGGCGCGGACGTGGCGGTGCAGGTCGTGGCATTGCTGATGGCGTTCGTGCTGGTGCTGTTCGGCCTGCTGCTGGTGCCCGCCGCGCTGCTGGCCCGCGGGACGTGGAGGAAGCTCCCCCGCGAACTGCGGCCGTGGGCGGGCGGCTGGTTCGCCGCACCGGTGCTGGCGATCGCCGGACTGCTCGGCGGCGGGTTCGGTGCCGGGGTCGCGCTGCCGGTGCGCAAGGCGCTGGGATCAGGGCTCCAGCTGCCGGAGGGCTACCGGTACATCACCCTGCTGTGGGGTGTGGCCGGTGTGCTCGCGCTGCTGAGCGTCCTCGCGGTGGTGTCGTTCACCAGCGCCGTGCGGTGGCGGGCGTTCCGCAAGGGCAAGGTGTGGGCGCGTGAGGCCTCGTTGCTGCACTCCGGCCGGATGCGCGACCTCCGCGCGGCGACGCGGGCGTGGTGGTGGGCGCGCTGGGAGCGCAACCACGGCCACCACATGATCATGGTCGTGGCGTCCGTGCTGGCTCTTGGCGCCGTGCTGGCTTCACTGCAGCGGCTGCGGAACGTGCCGCTGGCGTCGTGGACGGACCCGTTCTCGGCCTTCGGCGTGTTCGTGCTGGGCATGCTGGCCGTGTCGTTGCTGCGGGCGGTGTACCTCGCGGCGCGGCAGCCGGAGTCCGGGCGGCGGCTCGGGATCATCGCGGACATCGCGCAGTTCTGGCCGCGCGAGGCGCACCCGATCGTGCCGCCCTGCTACGCGCTCAAGGTGGTGCCGGAGCTCGTCTCGCGCGTGCAGGACCACCTGCGCGACCCCGGCACCCGCGTGGTCCTGTGCGGGCATTCGCAGGGGTCGTTGCTGGTCGCCGTGGCCGCGGCCCGGTTGCTGGAGGAACTGCCGGCGCACGAGCGCGAACGGATCGGGCTCGTGACGGCCGGGTCTCAGCTGCAGTGGGCCTACCCGAGGGCGTTCCCGGCCGTCGTGCCGCACGCGTCCCTGGCCCGCCTGGCCGGTGGCCTGGACGGCCGGTGGCGGGCGCTGTGCCGCGGCACGGACCCGTTGGGCGGCGCGGTGATGACGTGGCGGCGGCAGGTGTTCGACGGGATGCTGCTCGGCGTCGGCTACCGCGAGGACGGCTCGGAGGGCGCGCTGGCACCGGCGTTGCGCGGGCCGACGGGGGCGCTGGTGCTGGGTGGCGACCACTGGCTGCCGGACCCGCAGCGCGGTCCGTTCCCCGGCAGGCGGTGGCGGTCGGGGGTGTCCGGGCACGCGGACTACACCTCGGACCCCGAGTGGGACCGGGCGGTGGCGGTCGCGGCGGGGCTGCTGCGGGTGGACGCGCCGGAGTCGCCTGCGCTGCCGTTCGCGCGCAAGCCGGAAACGCGGTCGCGCGATCCGCTGGGCGGCTCCTAGTCTGCGGACCATGCTGACCGGTGATCTCGTCCGACTGCGGCCCGTCGAGCCGGAGGACGCCGATGCGTTCAACCGCTGGCACAACGACGAAGAAGTGATGCGCTGGCTGCAGAGCTACTTCCACTCGTCGCTCGCCTCGACGCGCAAGCGGTTCGCGGACCGCCAGGAGAACTCCTACGAAAAGGTCACCTTCTGCATCGAGACGCTGGAGGAGCGCAAGCTCATCGGTGTCGTCGTGCTGCGGGACGCGGACCCGATCAACGCGCGGGCCGAGGTCGACATCTACATCGGCGAGAAGGACCACTGGGGCGGCGGCTACGGCACGGACGCCCTGCGCACGATGTGCCGCTACGGCTTCGACACCCTGCGGCTGCACTCGATCGAGCTCGGCGTCGTCGAGGCGAACGAGCGGGCGATCAAGTCGTACCGGAAGGTCGGCTTCCAGGTCGACGGCCGGTTCCGGCAGTCGTTCTTCCGCGACGGCGAGTGGCACGACGCGCTGCTGATGTGCGTCTTGAAGGACGAGCTCACCTGAGAGCGGGCTCCAGGTGGCCGATCGCCTCGCGGAGCAGGTCCTCGAGCGAGACGGCCGGCACCACCACGAGTCCCGACGGGCGCACGTCCACCCACCGCCGCACGGCGATCCGGGCCGCCGCGGACACCGCGGCGGCGAGCACCGAGGCGCCCAGCTCGTCCTTGCCCAGGCGTTCGGCGATGACCGAGGCGATCGGCGGTTCCACCGAGGACACCGAGTCGAGGTAGGCCTCGCGCAGCGCGGGCGTCGAGGTGACCAGCGCCAGCGCCTCCGACGGCGGTTCGCGGTACTGCGCGGCGAACGCGGCGGTGATCGACTCGACGAGCGGTTCGCCCGAGGGCCGTGCGCGCAGCTCCTCGGCCACCTGAAGAGCGCGCGAGGCCGTGATGCCGGCGACGATCGCGTGCTCGCGGCTCGGGAAGTAGTTGTTGTAGGTGCGCGGTGAGACGTTCGCGGCCTCGGCGATCTCGTCGACCCGGACGTTGTCGGCGCCCTTGTCCAGGGCGAGGCGCAGTGCGGCGGCGGCCAGGGCGGCCCGGGTCTCGGTCTTCTTGCGTTCACGCAGTCCCACGGCGATCACTGTAGAGACCTGTTGCGACACGATCACTACCGATTGACTTTCGATAGATGATTACCGATACTCGATGCATGATTGCTGAGCGTTGGGCGGTGACCGCCCTGCGGGTCTTCCTGGTGGTCCTGTTCGGGATCCTGGTCGTGTTCGAGACGATGTCGCTGCCGGGGCAGTTCGCGCACATGGCGCAGGAGAACCCGGACGACGCCCACCTGAGGTGGCCCGCGACGATCATCACGGTGTTCTGGGTCGTGTGCGTGCAGGTCGTGGTCGTGGCCACGTGGAAGCTGCTCACGCTCGTGCGCAAGGATCTGATCTTCACCGAGGGCGCGCTGAAGTGGGTCGACGTGATGGTGTGGGCGATCGCGGCCGGGTGGGTCGTGCTCGTCGGCGTGTTCCTGTGGGTCGGCTTCAACGCGGACGACCCCGGACTGCCGCTGCTGTTGTTCCTGTTGACGACGGGGGTCACCGTGGTGGGCCTGGTGATGGTCGTGATGCGGGCGCTGCTGCGGCGGGCGACCGACCTGCGCTCCGACATGGAAGCGGTGATCTGATGGCCATCGTCGTGCGCATCGACGTCGAACTGGCCAAGCGCAAGATGAGCGTCGGCGAGTTCGCGGAGAAGGTGGGGCTGACGCCGGCCAACGTCGCGGTGCTGAAGAACGGCCGCGCGAAGGCCGTCCGGTTCAGCACCCTGGAAGCCATGTGCCGCGTGCTGGAGTGCCAGCCCGGTGATCTCCTGGAGTTCGTGGACGACGAAGAGGCGTCCTAACCCAGCCGCTGCGCCAGTCGGTCGGCGGCCTCGAGCCGCCCCGACTCGGCGAGCAGCCCGACCGGTGCCAGCACGTAGTCGCGGTCCACGGTGATCTCCGCGGTCCGCAGCACCGGCCGCAGCACCGGGTCCGCCCGCAGCGCCTCGACGACCGGCGAGAGGTCCGGCGTGTGCCGGAAGACCCCGCCCGACAGCACCAGCAGCCCCGCGCCGTGCGGCCCGAGCTGACCGTCGACCTGCCTGAGGTGCCGGCGCACGGCCAGGATCGCCGCGAACGACGCCAGTCGCACGTCCACGGCGGGGTCGTCCGCGAGCCAGTCGACGTTCTCGGCGCGGAACCGCGCCTCGGCGGTGAGGTCCTCGGTCGTCAGCCGTTCGGCGAGAGCCTCCCGCACCACGCCCGGCGCCGACCAGCGCATGCCCAGGTCGCCCTCCACCGTGCGACGGTCCGGTGGCAGCGCGACCGTCCTCTCCAGACCTTCACTGTCCACAGTAGACACCGCCGAGTAGACGTCCGTCGTCGCGCCGCCGACGTCCACCACCAGCACCGCGCCCTCGCGGTCCTGCGCCGCCAGCCGGGAGACCCCGGCCAGCACGGCGTCCGGCGTCACGGCCCGCACCAGCCGCCGGAACCGCGGCCCGCGCGACAGCCCCTTGCCGCCGATCACGTGCTGGAGGAACGCCTCGCGGATCGCCCTGCGAGCCGGTTCCGGGGCGAGCCGGCCGACGTCCGGCAGCACGTTCGGGCAGGCGACCACGGTCCGCTTCCCCAGCAGTGCCAACGCTTCCGGCTGCGCCTCGACGTTGCCCGCCAGCACGATCGGCACCGCGACACGGGCGAGCTTCGCGGCGTTGTGCAGCAGCACCGACTGGTCGCCGCCGTCCGTGCCGCCGACCAGCAGGACCAGATCCGGCGCCGGCGTGCGGAGCGCTCGAACGTCGACCGGACCCGCGCTGACGTGCACGACCTTGGCGCCCGCGCTGAGGGCGACCCGGTAGCCCGCCTCGGCGCTCACGACCCGTTCCTGACCGACGACCGCGAGCCGCAGCCCGCCACCGGCCGACGAGCAGGCGAGGACCTCGCCGTCACCGACCTCCGCGCGCAGCACGTCGATGCCGCGCAGGACCTCGGGAGGCGTGGTCGGGTGCTGGCCGGTCCTGACCAGTTCGCCCTCCGGGGTCACCAGAGCGGCCTTGGTCCAGGTGGAACCGACGTCGAGACACAGGATCACAGGGCAAGCTAACCACCATGAAGCTCACGCCCAAGGTGATCCTCGAAGGCACGCGCCTGACCGGCAAGACGGACCTGGCCTACGCGCTCAACGAGCACCCGCGCCTCGTCGGCCACCGCAGGTACCGCTACCACTCGCCGCTGATCTCGGCGGAGTGGAGCGGGTTCACCAACGAGCCGTGGGGCCGCGGGCTGATCGACTTCGCCCCGGACGAGACAGCGCAGGCTATCGAGACCTACGAGACGTGGGTGCGGATGTTCGAGCTGCAGCGCTACTACTCGTGGATCGTCGACCGCTTCCACCTGTCCACGCTCGCCTACCAGGCACGGCAGGGGCGGACGTTCGACTTCGGCTGGCTGGAGGAACGGCTGAAGCCGCTGAACTTCGCGATCGTGCTGTGCACACGCCCCGAGGACACCTTCGAGGAGGCACGGGAGGAAAGGCTGAAGATCAGCGCGAACCCGAAGCAGTACGTGTCGCTGGAGCCGTTCATCGCCGAACAGCAGCAGCTCCGGGCGCTCGCGGCGAAGTCGGTCCTGCCGGTGTTCGAGTTCGACGTGACCCGGCACGGCCCCGACGACGTGGCGGGGTGGCTCGGCGAACGGGGACTGCTGGCACTCCCCTAATCGTCCGCCTTCTCGTGCACGACCTGCATGAACGCGCCGAGCTGCGCGAGCTGCTCCGGCGTGAAGAGGTCGATCAGGTACTCGCGGACCGTGGTGACGTGACCGGGCGCGGCGGTCCGCAGCAGTTCCTTGCCCGCGTCGGTCAGCACGGCGACGATGCCGCGCTCGTCGGACTCGTGCGGTTCGCGCCGCACGAGTCCCGACTTCTCCAGCTTGCCGATCTGGTAGGTCAACGAGCTCTTCGACACCACGACCCTGCGCGCCAGCTCGGTCATCCGCATGCGGTTCCCCGGCTGCTCGGACAGCACGATCAGCACGTTGTACTGCGCGTGCGAGAGGCCCGCGTCGCGCTGCAGCTGCTGTTCGATCTGTCTTTCGAGGAGGTGGTACGCCTGGACGAAGTGGTGCCAGGCGTTCGCCTCCTCCTCGGAGAGCCACGGCGGATTTTCCATGGTGCGCAGGGTAGTTGGTGACGAGCTAGTGGCCCGGCTCTTCGCCGCGCTCCACGACCGGTTCGGGCTCGACCCTGCTCTCGCCCGTCTTGCCCAGCACCGAGTTGCGCCGGCTGTAGGCGAAGTAGACGACGACGCCGAGGCCCATCCAGATGAGGAACCGGACCCACGTGAGCGCGGTCAGGTTCAGCATCAGCCACAGGCAGGCGAGGATCGCGAGGACCGGCACCAGCGGCACCAGCGGCACGCGGAAGCCGCGCGACAGGTCGGGCCGGGTCTTGCGCAGCACCAGCACACCCCCGGACACGAGGATGAACGCGAACAGCGTGCCGACGTTCACCATCTCTTCGAGCTTGCCCGCCGGGAAGAAGCCCGCGGCGACCGCGACCAGCACACCGATGATGATCGTGATGCGCGTCGGGGTGCCGTGGCTGCCGGTCTTCGCGAGACCGCGCGGCAGCAGGCCGTCCCGGGACATCGCGAACAGCACGCGGCTCTGGCCGAGCATCAGCACCATGACGACCGTGGTGAGACCGGCGAGCGCGCCGACCGAGATCACCGTCGCCGCCCAGTCGACCCCGTTGTCCGCGAACGCGCTGGCGAGCGTCGCGCGCGTGCCGTCCGGCTGCGTCGCGAGCTTCGTGTACGGGACCATGCCGGTGATGACCAGCGTGACGGCCACGTACAGCACCGTGACGATCGCGAGCGAACCGAGGATGCCCCTCGGCACCGCCTTCTGCGGGTTCTTGGTCTCCTCCGCCGTGGTGGCCACGACGTCGAAGCCGATGAACGCGAAGAACACGATCGACGCCGCCGCCAGCATGCCGAGCACGCCGTAGGTGCTGCCCGAGTAACCGGTGATCAGCGAGAACAGCGACTGCTCGATGCCGGTGTGCGCGGCGGGACCGCTCTCCGCGGCCGGCGGGATGAACGGCGAGTAGTTCTCCGCCTTGATGTAGCTGATGCCGAGCACGATCACGAGCAGCACCACCGCGACCTTGATGGCCGTGATGACCGCGCTGACCCGCGAGCTCAGCTTCGTGCCCACGACGAGCAACGCCGTGAGCACCGCGACCAGGAGCACGGCGCCCCAGTCGAACTTGATGCCGTCGCCCACCTCGGTCTTCACGTCGAGCCCCATGAGCCCCAGCGTCGTCTGCAGGTAGGCCGACCAGCCCTTCGCGACCGCGGCCGACCCGACCGCGAACTCCAGCACCAGGTCCCACCCGATGATCCACGCGGCGAACTCGCCGAACGTGGCGTAGGAGAACGTGTACGCGCTACCCGCGACGGGCACCGTCGAGGCGAACTCGGCGTAGCACAACGCGGCCAGCGCACACGCTATCGCCGCCAGCACGAACGACAGCGAGACCGACGGCCCCGCGATGTTGCCCGCCGTGCTCGCCGTCAGCGTGAAGATGCCGGCTCCGATCACGACCGCGACGCCGAAGACCGTGAGGTCCCACGCCGTCAGTTCCTTGCGGAGCTTGGTGCCCGGCTCGTCCGTGTCCGCGATCGACTGCTCGATCGACTTCGTGCGCCACAACCCGTTCCCCGGCACGGTGCATACCTCCTCGATGGATCCCCGATCGGCCCACCCTAGAGGTATCCACCAGCTGAGATGCCCAAGCTCCCCTCCGAACGCACGCGGGGACCTCCCGCTCGCGTGATGCGAACGAAAGGTCCCCGCGTGCGGAAAGCGTCAGGAGCTGGCGACCGTCGAGCGGTCCAGGTCCGGCTCCAGGTAGATCAGCCGGGCGTGCGGCACCTTGTTGCGCACCCGCTGCTCGGCGTCGTTGATCGCCTGCGCCACCTCGTCGAGCGACAGCTGCGGCTCCAGCGCGATCTTCGCCGCGACCAGCAGCTCCTCCGGCCCGATGTACTGGGTCTTGATGTGGATGACGCGCTGCACCTTGCCGGCGGCGAGCTCGTCGCAGATCACGTCGAGGTCCTTGTCAGGCGCGCCCTCGCCGATCAGCAGCGACTTCATCTCGATGATCAGGATGATCGCGATGACGCCGAGCAGCACACCGATGCAGACGGTGCCGAGCGCGTCGAACATCGGGTTGCCGGTGATCATCGTGAGTCCGACGCCGAAGAGCGCGAGCACCAGACCGACGAGCGCGCCGAGGTCCTCCAGCAGCACGACCGGCAGCTCCGGCGTGCGGGAGTTGCGGATGAAGCCCCACCACGAGGCGTCGCCCTTGATCTTCTTCGACTCGTTGATCGCGGTGATGAAGCTGTAGGTCTCGAGGCCGATCGCGACGACGAGGATGCCGACCGCGACCAGCGGGCTGGTGAGGCCCTCGGGGTGCTGCAGCTTGTGGATGCCCTCGTACAGCGCGAAGACCGAGCCGAGGCTGAAGAGCAGCAGCGCCACCACGAACGACCAGAAGTAGCGGTCGCGGCCGTAGCCGAACGGGTGGAGCCTGGTCGCCCTGCGCTGGGCCGTCTTCTGGCCGAGCAGCAGCAGACCCTGGTTCGACGTGTCGGCGACCGAGTGCACCGACTCGGCGAGCATCGACGACGAACCGGTGATCAAGAATCCGACGAACTTGGCCGTCGCGATACCGGCATTCGCCACCAACGCCGCGACGATGGCCTTGGTCCCGCCCCCTGCTGACACGCCTGTCTCCTTGCTGAAAGCCAGTCCGGTTTGTCCGGTGGTGAACCTTAGTCCGTTCCCGCGGTCGCGCGGAAAAGTTCAGCGGATTGAACACCATCCGGTCGGACGAGCACCGCCGGATCCGACGCGGGCAGCCACACGGACTCACCTCGCGCCAACCGCAGTTCCTCACCGCGCACGTTCGTGAGTACCACGGCGCCCCTCGTGCAAATCATGATCTGCGGGCCTTCGTGGTCGACGCGCGTCTCGGCGACCGCGTCCAACCGGGACAGTTCGAACTCCGGCGCGGGCGTGCGGTAGACCCGGACGCCGGGCTGGACCTCCTCGCCCAGCAGCACCTCCATGTCGCCGCACGTGAAGTCGAGCACGCGCAGCAGCTCGGGCACGTCGACGTGCTTCGGCGTGAGGCCGCAGCGCAGGACGTTGTCCGAGTTCGCCAGGATCTCGATGCCCGTGCCGCGCAGGTACGCGTGCAGGTTGCCGGCGGGCAGGTGGATCGCCTCGCCCGGCTGCAGGACGATCCGGTTGAGCAGCAACGCCGCCAGCACGCCCGCGTCGCCGGGGTAGGACTCGCCCAGCTCCAGGATCGTGCGGCACTCCAGGTCGAACTCGCCGCGCTCCTTCACGTGCAGCACGCACGCGTCGAGGACCTGCGGGAGCAGCACCGACAGCGACGTCTGCGGCAGCGTGATCAGCATCGTGAACAACGCCCGCAGGCCCGACGAGTCCGGCTGCGCGACCAGCATCTCGGTGTACGGCGCGAGCGCGGGGGCGTCGAGCGAACGCAGCAGCGCGACGGTCCGGGACGGCTCGCGGAAGCCGGCGAGGGCGTGGAACTCGGTCAGCGCGCAGACCAGCTCCGGCTTGGCCGCCGGGTCCTTGTAGTTGCGCACCGGGGAGTCGAGCGGCACGCCGCGCGCCTCCTCGAGCGCGAAGCCCTCGGCGGCCTGCGCCGGGGACGGGTGCGCCTGCAGGCTCAGCGCCTCCTCGGCGGCGAGCACCTTGAGCAGGAACGGGAGCCTGCTGCCCCAGCGCCGCGCGAGGCGAGGCCCGAGCTGGCTTTCGGGGTCCGCGGTCAGCAGGTCCAGCAGCGAGCGCTGGACGCCGTCCGGGCCGAGCACGCGGGACGGGTCGCCGGGGTGGGCACCCATCCACAGCTCCGCCTCGGGATGGGGTGCGGGCACCTCCTTGCCGAGCAGCTCTGCGATGGCCGTGCGCGAGCCCCACGCGTACGGCCTGACCGCGTTGTGCAGCAGGTCCACTTCTGAGTCAGCTCCCCAACCAGTACGGGTTGCCGCCGAGCGTTCCGGCGGCGAGCCCGAGGTACAGCGCGGCCAGTTCGAAGCGGAGCGCGAGGAGCGCGGCGCTGACCGCGTCGCCTCCCGCCACCTCGACGGCCGGCTCCAGCACGTCCGCTCCCGGCAGGGCGTCCTCGGCGGCGCGCCGCAGGGCGTCGGCCGCCGGGCCTTGGCGCACGGCCAGCAGCAGCACGCGCACGAGTCCGCTGCCCGGCTCGTCGTCCGGGTCCGCGAAGAGGTCCGCACCAGAGGTTCCCTGGACCGCGCGGCGGTGCAGCACCGGGCGGGTCAGTGCCTGCGGATACCCGGCGACGTCGCACGCAACCCCGGCGAACGCCGCCAGCGCGCCCGCACCGTGCACGCCCACCGACGTGGCGACCTCGTCGAGGCCCCACAGCAGCGGCGTGCGGTCGGCGACGCGCAGCGCCAGCGACTTCGCCGGGTTCACGAACGACTCGTGCATCGGGTGGTCGCGCTCGGCCTCGCGGTCGAGCTCGTCGGCGATGAGCTCGACGTCGACCTTGAGCAGGCCGAGCGCGTTCAGCACGATGATCCACGCGGCGAGCGCGCGGTGGAAGCTGAAGCCGGGCGGCACGTCGATGCGCGACGGCAGCAGCACGGCCCGGCCGGCGGCGGCCGCGGCGATCGGACCGGAGTCCGGCGCCGTCAGCAGCGTCCTGGCGCCCCGGCGGACGGCCCGGTCGATCGACTCCGCGAGCACCCGGTCATCGGGGTCCTCGGTGTGGGCGAGCACGACGTCGAGGGCACCGACCCACGGCGGCACCTCGTCGGACACCACGACCGGCACCGGGCAGCCGGAACCGAGCAACGCCATGACGACGCCCGAGACCGCGACCGCGTGGCCGGGCCGGGTGACCAGCACGACCGCGCGCGGCCGTTCGTCGAAGATCCGCTCCACGCCCGCCTCGGCCGCGGCCTCGGCGGTGGCGCGGACCTGCGCCCCCGCCCGTGCGGCGGCGCGCAGCCAGCCACCCGTGTCGGCGTCGGCGAGGCGGCTCGCGTCGTCGAGCAGCGTGTCGTCGAGCACTGGTTCACCCAGCCGACGGAGGCTCGACCGCCTCGTCCAGCAGCAGCACCGGGATGCCGTCGCGCACGGGGAACGAACGACCGCACGCGGTGCACGTGAGGAAGTCGGCCTCCGGGTCGGCGGGTGTGCCGACCTGCAGCGGCGCGTGCTCCGGGCACGGGCAGGCGAGGATCTCCAGCAACTGCTCTTCCAGCTTGACGGCCACTTCTGTTCTCTCCTCAGGCCCGCACGATCGCGAGGACCTCGTCGCTGAGCGCGGCGACGGCCTCGGGGGTGGCGGCTTCGACGTTCAGGCGCAGCAGCGGCTCGGTGTTCGAGGCGCGCAGGTTGAACCACGACCCGTCCGCGAGCTGCACGGTGAGACCGTCCAGCTCGTCGACCGTGGCGCCGTCCTTGGAGCCGTACGCGGCCTTGATGGCGGCGATGCGTCCGGCCTGGTCCCGGACCGTGGAGTTGATCTCCCCGGAGGCCGCGTAGCGGTTGTAGACCGAGGTCAGCGCGGACAGCGGGCCGTCCTGCTCCCCCAGCGCGGCCAGCACGTGCAGCGCGGCCAGCATGCCGGTGTCGGCACGCCAGAAGTCGCGGAAGTAGTAGTGCGCCGAGTGCTCGCCACCGAAGATGGCGCCGGTCTTGGCCATCTCCTCCTTGATGAACGAGTGGCCGACGCGCGTGCGCACGGGCTTGCCGCCGTGCTCGCGCACGATCTCCGGCACCGCGTGCGACGTGATCAGGTTGTGGATGACCGTGCCGCCGGGGTCCTTGGCGAGCTCGCGCACCGCGACCAGCGCCGTGATGGCCGACGGGCTCACCGGGTCGCCGTTCTCGTCGACGACGAAGCAGCGGTCCGCGTCACCGTCGAACGCCACACCGGCGTCCGCGCCCTCGGCCTTGGTGCGGGCCTGGAGGTCGACGATGTTCTTCGGGTCGAGCGGGTTCGCCTCGTGGTTCGGGAAGCTGCCGTCGAGCTCGAAGTACATCGGGACGACCTCGACGGGCAGGCCCTCGAAGACCTTGGGCACCGTGTAGCCGCCCATGCCGTTGCCCGCGTCGACCACGATCTTGAGCGGGCGGATGCCCTTGAGGTCGACCAGCTGGTTCAGGTACTCGGCGTAGTCCGCGAGCATGTTCCGCTCCTCGAACCCGCCCGGCTCGACGCCCTCGGCGTCCGGCACCCGGTTCTCGGCGTCCTCGCGGATCTGCGCGAGACCGGAGTCCTGGCCGACCGGCGAGGCGCCCGCGCGGCACAGCTTGATGCCGTTGTACTGCGCCGGGTTGTGGCTCGCGGTGAACATGGCACCCGGCAGGTCGAGCTTGCCGGACGCGAAGTAGAGCATGTCGGTGCTGGCCAGACCGATGCTGATGACATTGACGCCCTGCGCCTGCGCCCCCTCTGCGAAGGCACGCGACAGCTCGGGCGACGAGTCGCGCATGTCGTGACCGATCACGATCGCGGGTCCACCGACCAGGCGCGCGAACGCCGCGCCGAAGTCGCGAACCACGCCGGCGTCCAGCTGTTCGCCGACCACCCCGCGGATGTCGTACGCCTTGACGATGCCGGACAGGTCACGCACGCAGCACACTCCCAGGAAACTCGCTCTTGACGGCCACTGGTTGGGCAGCCTACCGGCGAGAAGATTAGTGGTGCGTGTGGTCGCTCAGTCCTCGTACGGATCGGGCAGCACCCGCAGGTGCCCACGCCGCTGAGACCCCGCGGGCACGTCGGGGAGCTTCGGGCTGACATCAGCCCGCCCAGCTTCCCGCACCGCCTCGGCCAGGGCCGTCAGGTCGTCCACACTCGGCTCGGGCGCCGCGAACTCACCCTGGTGCCTCACGACCTCCCAGCCACGCGGCGCCGTGAGCCGCAAGGCGTGCTCCTCGCACAGGTCGTAGCTGTGCGGTTCGGAGTACGTGGCGAGCGGTCCGACGACTGCGGTGGAGTCCGCATAGGCGTAGGTGAGCGTGGCGACAGCCGGGTTAGCACACCCGGTTCGCGAGCACCGTCTCACGCTCCGCACGATCGGGGACGATAGCGCGTCCACGTGAGGCTGTGTGTGAGGCACGCTGTGTTTAGTCGTCGGGGGGAGCAACTAGGCTGCTGGGTTGTGGTGATGGCAAGGGGTTCACGGCGACAGGATTCGCCACGTCGGCGCAATCGCGACCGGCACGGCAGAGGCCTGCGCGGCCCGCTCTACCCGGCCACCCTCCCGGCGGCCCGCTCGAGGGCGGAACGCTTCGACGCCCTGGTCATCGAGGCCCTCGAACCCATCGAGGCCCGCTGGCGGACCGAGCTCACGCAGCTGGACGTGGCAGTCGACGACGTGCCGGAAGTGCAGGTCGAAGGCGAGGACGGCGTGGTGGAGGACGGCAGCGTCCCCCTGGCCCGCCTGCTCCCCGCGGTCTCCGACAACCGTGCCCGGATCGTTCTCTACCGCCGCCCGCTGGAGGCGCGCGCGAAGGACGGCGCGGACCTGGCGGACCTGGTGCACGAAGTCCTCGTGGAACAGGTGGCGAACTACCTGGGCCTCGACCCGGACGTGATCGACGAGGGCTGAGACGCCTCTCACACCCGACCGGGTGCCCAGGTACCCGGTCGACCACGACGGCGCGCTCGCGCAGGGGTCCCCTCGGTTTCGGGATCCCCCGCGACCCAACGTACCGAGCAGGTCTGACACTCCCGCGACGCCGAAGGCGAGCCGTCTCACCAACGCCCAGCCGCACGCAGATCCGCACGCGATGCTGAAGGCGAGCCGTCCTTCCCGGACACCTCGGGTGGGATCGGATGGGGGGGTTCGGTGCGGAGCCCCGCTCCTGGAACAGGCACCCGCCAGCACAACGAGAGCACCAGCCGCCCCTAAGCCCCCCGCCGCCGAGAAGGAACAGCGGTCAACAAGGCGAACAACCCGGCCGCCCCCTGCCCCAGCAACAACAGATCCCTCAAAACAGTCGACATCGACGCGGTGACCTCTGCCCCACCGGCGGGCAACGGCACCCCCACCAGATGCCCCCAAGCCCGCACGACAGGCACCTCGGTCCCGTCCACGAAGACCCGCCACCCGGGCTCGTCCTCAGCGGCCAGCACGAGCACCCGCCCCTCGCCACCAGGCGAGACCCGCACAGCCACCTCGGGCAGCGACACGGTGACCGGCGCCACCCCACCCGCGGCCGGCTCGGCGGGAGGTTCCCCGCCGGTCCGGGCCCGCCGGGCGAGGTCGGGCGCCAGCAGCACCCCGGTGTCCGCGGCCAGCCGGACCCGCAGGACCGGCCGTCCGTCCGAAGCGGGAGGCGCCACCGACACCAGCTCCCCGGCAGCGGAGGCGACCCGCGCGGCGGCCTCCTGGGAGGGCAGCACCACGAACGCCACCCCGGAGGACGCGGCCTGGGCCACAGCGACCTTCACCGCGGGCGGAGCCCCGTCCAGCAACGACGAGTTCCACCGCCGCAACCGGGCAGGCGACGACACGGTCGGCACCAGGTCGTCGTCCCCGAACGCGGGCATCCGCCCCGCGACCTGACGCGCAGGCGAGCCGAGGACCAGCACCGACCGCCCGCTCCGCTCCAGTTCGGCGGTCAGCGACGCGTTGAGGGCCAGGCCGCCGTCCGCCTTCAACGGCCCGGTCCGGAGGTCCAGGACCCCGGCGATACCGAGGCTGACCAGCGTCACGACGCCCACGACGTACACGGCCCGGCGCACCGGAGCCCGCCCGGCCACACCGGGGGTCACGCCGCGCTGGCACCCGGCGAGCACCACGCGCACGAGCCCCCAGGCGAGGATCACCAACGGCGTCCCCGGCCACGCCCCCACGGCGGCCACGGCGGCGAGAGCCCCGATGCCCAGCACGATCACCAGCAGACCGGGCAGCATCGAGAGGTTCGGCCGCAGCACGGCGGCCGCGAACCCGGCCGCGACGAAGACCGAGCACACGACCAGGTTCGGTGGCGGCGAGTCGAAGGCCGCGCCGAGGCCGTTCAGCACCATCTCCGGGTGCTGGAGCAGCACAGCCGGCCACGGCAGAAGCAACGCCATCGGCAGAAGCACGATCATGAACAAAGCCGCGATACGGCGTGCGCCACCCGCCACGGCGATGAAGCCCGCGAGAGCGCCGACGATCACCACCGCGTGTGTCAGCGGCGAGAAGGCACCCAGCACGGCGACACCGATGGCGGTGCCGGACGCCATGGGCAACCAGGCGTGTGTGGACGACGCGCGCAAGACGGCATACACGCCCGCGAAGACAACGGGCGTCACGACGTGGACGACGACTACGTCCAGACGACCCTCGGACGCGGCAGTGGTCGCAACGGGCAGCAGGCCGTAGAAGGCGGCGATCACCGCGCGCACGGAACGCCGTACGCGCATGCCGCGTGACGCGATGTAGGCGGACAACGCGGCGAGGGGGATGTCGCCGAGAAGCAGCAGTGCGACGGCGAACGAGGGGCCACCGGGGATCAGGCCCAGGACGGCCAGGGCCGCGGGTGCCGGGGCCGCGGTGCCGCCGTGGACCGGGTGCCACGAGGCCAGGTACGTCGACCAGACCTCGCCCACCGAGCCGACGGGCAGCAGGCGGCCACCGGCGAGGTCGAGACCGAGGCGGGAGGAGTTGGCCGCGACGGCGACCACCGAAAGCCCGAGCAGGAGCAGCACGGGGGGCGCGAGCAGCAGCTTGCGGAGCATCCGCGACTGGTCGACCTCGACGAAGACCATCCCGGACGTGGCGCGCGGACCCGGCGACGGGCGCGGGCGTGGCGAAGGTCGCAGTGCACCGGGAACGGCCGCCTCGACCTGGACGACCACCGGCGGGCGGCGCAGGCCGGCGACGCGCGGACGGCCGCGGGACGCACCGGCGGGCAACGCCGCCGGACCGACGGGGCGCGGGTCCACTTCGGACGGTTCCAGCCACGTCGCGCTCGAATCGGTTGCGGGCAAACGACCCAGGGCTGCGTCGGCTTCGAGGCGGCGGCGGACCAGGAACGCGGCTCCGGCGCGGATCGCGTTGCGCAGTCTCGTGAGTCTGCTGGTGAAGAGGCCGCGGACGACCGCGGAACCGCGGCGGGCGCGGCGGCCTTCGAGCAGACGGCCTCTCGTCAGCAGGTAGCGGGCGGCGCCGACCTCGGCGTGTGCGTCGGCGAAACGCCGGAGGAGCGAGAAGCCCAGCGCGCGCAGCAACGACAGCAACAGCAGGCGCGGAAGCCCGACGAGGAACGACGGACCCGAACAATTGACCAGGAAAGTGCGCATGCCGTGCGCCCGGTCGACGCCTCGAAATGACGGACCGGGCCGCGCCATCGCCGCGTCCAAACGGCGTGCGCCTTTAGTCGCGGCGCGCGCATGTCGCATGCGTGCGACGGGTACGCACAGGACCAAATGACCCGCGCGATTGGCGCGCCACCCGAAGTCGACGTCGTCGCGCAGCAGCGGCATCGCTTCGTCATAACCGCCGAGCGCGTGCCAAACCTCACGTTTGACCAGAGATCCCGCGGACGAGACGGCGAGAACCTCGGTGCTCTGCTGAAACGATGCGGAATGTTCCGCAGAGGACAGACCGGTCTGTCGATGTCCTGAAGAATCCGTCGACAGACCCGCCTCGACGACCAGGCGGGAATCCACCCAGTCGAGGCACAGCGGACCGAGGACGGCAGCCGACGGGGACACCTCGGCCGCGGTCAGCAGCGCGGCCAGGCAGTCGGGTTCGGGCGCGCTGTCGTCGTGCAACAGCCACAGCCACCGGCCGGGATCACCCCAGCGTTCGACGGCGTGCTCGACCGCGATGCGCACGGCGGTGCCGAAACCCGTGCCGCGCGGCGCCGTCAGCACCCCGTCCAGCAGATCTTCCGCCTCTGCCAGGATCTTTGCCGTCCGGTCCGTCGACCCGGTGTCGACCGCGATCACGTGCCGGGGACGAATTCGCTGGCGCCGCAAGGCCGACAGCGCCGTGCTGAGCCACTGGTCGCCGTCGTGGCAGACCAGGACGCACAGCACCGGCGCTGTCCGGAGCCTCGGGTGAGGACTTGTCACATCCCCAAGTTAAGGCAAGAAGATCACGCTTCTAGACAGCTCGCTTCTTCAGCTTGCGGCGCTCCCGTTCACTGAGACCGCCCCAGATGCCGAAGCGCTCGTCGTGCTGGAGTGCGTACTCGAGGCACTCCGATCGAACCTCGCAGCCCAGGCAGATGCGCTTGGCCTCCCGAGTCGATCCGCCCTTTTCGGGGAAGAACGCCTCGGGATCGGTCTGCGCGCACAGCGCGCGCTCCTGCCAATCCTGCTCGTCGGCAGGGTCGAACAGGTATGACAGCTCGCCCTGCACCACCGGCTGTGTGACGTGATCTTCTTCGAGCTCTTCGAATTCCTGCATTTCGTCCGCCTCCTCGCCTTCCGCTCTCCCCGGTTGGCGGACGCCAGACGCCGCTCCCACAACGACGAATGACACCGATGTGATTACACCTGCGTCACAGCGGGCGGTCAAGCGGAGTCCACACGTCGGGGGATATTCCCGCGAATGGCCGCTCAAACCTTGACGTGCAGCACAGACAGTGATCCATGTGTCGCAACCCCTCCTCGAACGGCCCAGGAGGCCGGCCGACACGCCACACTGGAGGGGTGAAGCGATCAGCAGTGCGCCCCAGTCCGCTGTTCCTCGGCCTGCTCGCGGCGACGGCCGCGGGAGCTGCTCTCACCCTGTCCGAAGGGGAAGTCGCCGTCATCTCGGGCACGATCCTCTTCGTGCTCGCCGGGTGGGCGGTGACGCTGTGCCTGCACGAGTTCGGGCACGCCGCCGTCGCGTACAAGGGCGGCGATTTCTCCGTGCGCGACAAGGGTTATCTGACCCTCGACATCCGCCGTTACACCGACCCCGTGCTCAGCATCGTCCTGCCGCTGGTGCTGCTGGTCATGGGCGGGATCCCGCTGCCGGGCGGCGCCGTGTGGATCAACCACCACGCCCTGCGCAACAAGCGGGTCGAGTCGTTGGTCTCACTCGCGGGACCGCTGTCGAACCTCGTGATCGGCGTCCTGCTCGCGCTCGTCGTGGCGATCTTCTCACCGCCCGCCGCCCTCGCCGCCGCGATTTCGTACCTTGCTTTGTTGCAGGTGTTCGCGTTCGTGCTCAACATCCTGCCGATCCCCGGTCTCGACGGCTGGGGCGCCATCGAGCCGTTCCTGCCCTACGAGGCGCAGCGGTTCGGCGCCAAGGCCCGGCCGTGGGCGCCGCTGGTCCTGTTCGCCGTGCTGATCGGCTTCAGCGCGGTCAGCCGCCTCTTCTTCCAGGTCTCGGCCTGGGTGTTCGAGCTCGTCGGCGGCGACGCCTTCGCGGCCTACGTCGGTTCCGACACGTTCTCGTTCTGGCGCTACCTGTGAGGCCGATCCGGCGCTGTGGAAGCATGGGCGGGCGTGAAGGTCGTAGCACTCGTCGGCGGGGTCGGCGGCGCCAGGTTCCTGCAGGGACTCAAAGCACTCGGAGCGGACGTCACCGCCGTCGTGAACACCGGTGACGACGTGTGGATGCACGGGCTGCGCATCACCCCTGACCTCGACACCTGCATGTACACGCTCGGTGGCGGCATCGACGTCGACCGCGGCTGGGGCCGCGAGGGCGAGTCGTGGACCGTCAAGGACGAGCTCGCGGCGTACGGCGCCGAGCCGACGTGGTTCGGCCTCGGCGACCGCGACATCGCGACGCACCTCGTCCGCACCCGCATGCTGCGCGCCGGCTACCCGCTGTCCGCCGTGACGGAGGCCCTGTGCGACCGGTGGCAGCCGGGCGTGAAGCTGCTGCCGATGTCGGACGACAGGGTCGAGACGCACGTCGTCGTCGAACTGGACGGCGAGCAGAAGGCGATCCACTTCCAGGAGTGGTGGGTCAAGCACCGCGCCGCCGTGCCCGCGAGGTCGTTCGCGTTCGTCGGCGCCGAGACGGCCACCGCGGGTCCCGGCGTGCTGGACGCGATCGGCGAGGCCGACGCCGTGGTCCTCGCCCCGTCCAACCCCGTGGTGAGCATCGGCACGATCCTCACCGTGCCCGGAGTGCGCGACGCGTTGCGCAAGACCGACGCCGGGGTCGTGGGCCTGTCGCCGATCATCGGCGGGAAGCCGTTGCGGGGCATGGCCGACGCTTGTCTGGACGCGATCGGTGTCGAGACCTCGGCCGAGGCGGTCGGGCGGCACTACGGCTCCCGCAAGTGCTCCGAGGACGGCATCCTCGACGCGTGGCTGGTGCACACCGGCGACCGCGCCGACGTCCCCGGTGTCGCGGTCCGCGCCGTCCCGCTGCTGATGTCCGATGTGGACGCCACGGCGCGGATGGCCCGCGCCGCGCTGGACCTGGCCGGGGTCGACGTTGACTGACCACGCCGCCGCGGCGCTGGAGCTGCTGCCGGTCACCGGGTTGCCGGAGTTCCGCCCCGGCGACGACCTGGCGGGCGCGATCGTGACCGCCGCGCCCTGGCTGCGCGACGGCGACGTGCTGGTCGTCACCTCCAAAGTCCTGTCCAAAGTAGAGGGACGACTGGTCCGCGTGCCGGCCGATCCCGAGGAACGCGACAGGATCCGGCGTGCACACGTCGACGCCGAGTCGGTGCGCGTGCTCGCCCGCAAGATGCGGACGCTGATCACCGAGAACAAGCTCGGCGTCGTGCAGGCCGCGTCCGGCGTCGACGCCTCGAACGTGGCGGGCGACGAGATCGC
This sequence comes from Lentzea jiangxiensis, assembly GCF_900104175.1. GTDB lineage: Bacteria > Actinomycetota > Actinomycetes > Mycobacteriales > Pseudonocardiaceae > Lentzea > Lentzea jiangxiensis. The sequence goes on along the minus strand of NZ_FNIX01000001.1, from coordinate 498,940 downwards.
GCTGCTCCCGGTCGACCCGGACGGCTCCGCGGCCTCGTTGCGCGCCGCGGTGAAGGCCCTGCTGGGCGTCGAGGTCGCCGTGGTGGTCACCGACACGATGGGCCGCGCGTGGCGGATGGGCCAGACCGACGCCGCGATCGGCTCGTCCGGCATCCGTGTGCTGCACGACTACGCGGGCGCGGTGGACGAGCACGGCAACCAGCTCGCGGTGACGCTGGTCGCGGTCGCCGACGAGATCGCGGCGGCCGCCGACCTCGTGAAGGGCAAGCTCGGCGGGGTTCCGGTGGCGGTGCTGCGCGGGTTCGACGTGGTCGACGACGGCTCCACCGCGCGCGACCTGAACCGCCCCGTCGAGGAGGACCTGTTCAGCCTCGGCACGGAGGAGGCGCTGGCGCGGGGCCGCGCGGAGGCCGTGCTGCTGCGCAAGTCCGTGCGGTTCTACTCCGACGAACCCGTCGACCTCGCCGTCCTGAAGCGTGCCGTCGGTGCGGCGCTCACCGCGCCCGCGCCGCACCACACGAAGCCCCTGCGGTTCGTCCTGGTGCGGGAGAAGCGCGCCGAGCTGCTGCGGGCCATGCGCGAGCAGTGGGAGACCGACCTGCGCGCCGACGGGTTCACGCCCGAGCAGATCGCGCGCCGGGTGCGCCGCGGCGACCTGCTGGTCGAGGCGCCCGAGGTCGTGGTGCCGTTCCTCGTGCGCGACGGGGCGCACAGCTACCCCGACGAGCGCCGGGCCGAAGCCGAGAAGACGATGTTCACGGTCGCCGGCGGCGCCGCCGTGCAGGGCCTGCTGGTGGCGCTGGCCGCCGAGGGCCTCGGCTCGTGCTGGGTGTCGTCGACGATCTTCTGCGCGGACGTGGTGCGTTCCGTGCTGGGTGTCCCCGGTGACTGGGAACCGTTGGGCGCGGTAGCGGTCGGCCACCCGGTCGAGCCGCTCGTTCCGCGCGAGCCGCTGGAAGGGCTGGTCGAACTGTGACGCTGCACGCCGACGCCGTCTCGACGCTGAGCCGGTTCCCGGGCCAGGACGCCCTGCGCGAGGCCTACCTGGGCTTCCTGGCGGCCCGCGAGGACGCCTGCCTGCGGTCCTGCGAACCAGGGCACATCACGGCCTCGGCGCTGGTCCTGGACGCCACCGCCGAGCACGCGCTGCTGACGCTGCACCCGCGGGTGGGCCGGTGGCTCCAGCTCGGCGGCCACTGCGAGCCGGAGGACGTGTCGCTGTCCGCCGCGGCCCTGCGCGAGGCCACCGAGGAGTCCGGCATGCGGGGCCTGCGCATCGAGCCGGCACCGATCCACCTCGACGTGCACCCGATCACGTGCTCGCTCGGCAAGCCGACGCGCCACTTCGACGTGCGGTTCCTGGTCCGCGCCCCCGTCGGCGCGCAACCGGTGCGTTCGGCGGAGTCGGTCGACCTGCAGTGGTGGCCGCTGGACGGGTTGCCCGACAACGTGGACGACCTGCACCCCCTGATCGAGAGCGCTCTCGCCCGGCTGCGCTAGAACGCGCGGTAGTCGCGCGGCGAGAACCTCGGTGCCCGCCGCGGCCGGGTCAGCCCGGCCGCCAGCAGGTAGCGGACCGCGCGGTGGCGCTGCGGCTGGTACGGCGCCAGCAGCTCCATCATGGCGTCGTCGTCGCCCGGCGTGCCGGTCAACGCCCACGTGACGTTCTTGGCGACGTGGTAGTCGCCGACGCTGACCGCGTCCGGGTCGCCCCAGGACCGTTGCGCCACCTCGGCGGAGGTCCACACGCCGATCCCGGGCACCTTCTCGAGCAGCTCGCGGCTGCGCATCTCGGCGGCCTTCTCCAGCCGGTGCGCGACCTGCGCGGCCTTGACCAGCGTCCGGCGGCGCGCGCCGTCGAGGCCGCATTGGTGCCACTCCCAGTCGTGCAGGCCCAGCAACCGTTGCGGCGTCGGCGGAACCTTCAGCGGCTTCGGCCCGGGAGCGTTCTCACCGAACCGCCGGCCGAGCTCGCGCCACGTCCGGAACGCCTCCACGCCGGTGACCTTCTGCTCCAGGACCGAGGCGAACAGCAGGTCCCAGACGCGTCCGGTGGACCCGAGCCGCAGTCCCGGACGCCGTCTCCTCGACTCGGCGATCACCGGGTGGTGCGCGACGAACTCGTCCACCGGGTCGTCCGCGCCGAGCAGGGCGGGCAGCCCGTCGAGCAGCCACTGCCCGCCCTCACCCCAAGCCTCCGCCAGCACTTCGCCGCCGACGTGCCTGATGTGGACCGTTCCGGCACCGCACGGCGTGTTCGCCGCGAACCAGACGCCGCCCTCCGCGCTGAAGGACGGGTCGCCGGGTCCGCGGCGCAGCGGCATGAGCACCGCGCCCAGGTCGAGTGGGAACGGTGGTGTCCAGGCTCTGCTAGGCATCCGTCGAGAAGCGCACGCCGGCCTCGGGCAGCACCACACCCGGCCACACGCGCGCCCCACCGATCAGCTCGCACCGGGCACCGATCACGGCGCTGTCGCCGATCACGGCGTCCCGCAGCACCGCACCGGCCTGCACGAGCGCACCGGCACCCACGATCGAGCGCTCCACAACGGCACCCTCACCGACAACCGCACCGTCGAACAGGATCGCGCCGTCGAGCACGGCCCCCTCTGCGACCGTGCAGTTCAAACCGACCGTGCTGCCACCCTTGACCGTGGCGCCTTCATGCACCGCCGAGCCTTCCAGCACCAGGTAGTCGCCGGGTTGTGCAACCGCGGCAGACGGCGCAACGCCGCGCACGAGGTCCGCGGACCCCTGCACGAACGCCTCCGGCTTGCCGAGGTCCAACCAGTACGTGGCGTCCACGTGGCCCTGCAACCGCTTGCCCGACTCGAGCAGCCCGGGGAACGTCTCGCGCTCCACCGACACCGGCCGACCGGCGGGAATCGCGTCGATCACCTCACGCCGGAACACGTAGCACCCGGCGTTGATCTGGTCCGTCGGCGGGTTCTCCGTCTTCTCCAGGAACGCCTGGACGCGCCCCTCGTCGTCCGTCGGCACGCACCCGAAAGCCCTGGGGTCCTGCACCTTCACCAGGTGCAGCGTCACATCGGCCTCGTGCTTGCGATGCGTGTCCACGATCCCCGTCAGATCGACCCCCGAGAGGATGTCGCCGTTGAAGACCATCACATCGGGCTCACGCAGCTTGTCCGCAACGTTGCGAATCGCCCCCGCCGTGTCCAGCGGCACTTCCTCGACCACGTACTCGAGCTCCAGCCCGAGCCGGGACCCGTCCCCGAAGTACTCCTCGAACACCTCGGCCTTGTACGAGGTCCCCAGCACCACGTGCGTGATGCCGGCCTCCTTGATCCGCGACAGGAGGTGCGTCAAAAATGGCACCCCCGCGGTCGGCAACATGGGTTTGGGAGCGGACAGGGTCAGCGGGCGAAGACGGGTGCCCTTGCCCCCGACCAGCACCACAGCTTCGACGCCGTGCACCTTTTTCCTCCTCCGCGTTACAGCGAGCCGTTCGACGGAATACTCTGACACGAAGCAGATCGTCATACGGGATCTGGTCCCGGCAAGGAGCAAAATCCGACATGGACCCCCGCGACCGGGCCGACGCCATGCTCGCCCGCGCCCGCGCACGTGGGCGGAACATCGTGACTCCGGACAACATGACGTCCCCCATGGACGCGTCCGACACGCAGCAGATCCCCCGAACGCTGGTCAACGCCGTGGACCCGCGCCGGGACCCGGACTCCACCATGATCCTGCCATCAGCGCAAATGGGTCAGCACCAGCACGTTCAGCGCCCCCCGCACCAGCAGCAGCCGCAGAAGCCGCAGCAGCCCCCGATGCCGACGCAGCCGATGCCCGCGCAGCCCCAGCACAAGGACGACGCGGAGATCACCCAGGTCGTCCAGCCGGGCATGATCCCGACCGTCTCGAACCACCAGCAGAACCGCAACTCGCTGTCGAAACGGCTCAGCGGCGACATGTGAGCTCTGCCGCACCCGCGCGCAAGCCGGGACGCGGCACACACCACGGGCGCGGCCGCGCATGCTGACGCAGGCGTCCCCTGTGGATCAGGACCCCCCGCGACCCAACGTACTCGGCAGGTCTGACAGTCCGGCGCGACAGAACGCCGACGCCAGCAGCCGCCTGGCAGCCGCACCCAGACCACCCGCGACGCCGAAGGCGAGCCGTCAACCCGCCTACGGCGCCGGCCCGGCTTCGGATCAGATCGGCGGGGTCCGGGCCGGAGCCCCGAGCAGGAAACAGGAACCCACAACCCTCACCGGGTGAGAATCTTCACCCGCAGAGCCAACCCGGCCTTCAAGGCCGCCCGGAACGGGGCCCACAGCACCCCGGGGTGCCGATCAGCCAGGTACCGGTAAGCGCTCCGGTGGTGCTCCCTCAACATCCGGGCGGAGGCCCGAGCGGTCGAGTGCCCACCGATGTGCACGACCTCGGCGTCGGGCACGTAGACGTTGTCCCACCCGGCGGCGGCGACCCGCTCCCCCAGGTCGACGTCCTCGAAGTACATGAAGTACTTCTCGTCGAACCCGCCCACGGCGTCGAAAGCCTCGCGCCGCATCAGGAAGCAGGACCCGGACAACCACCCGGCCGTCCGCTCGACGGGTTCGGTCTCCTGCCGGTAGGCCCGCGTCCAGGGGTTCGACTTCCACACGGACCCGAACAGGGCGTGCCCGATCCCGCGCCCGATCGAGGGCAGCAACCGGGCGGACGGGTAGACCTCCCCGGAGGGCTCCCGGATCAACGGCCCGAACATCCCCCCGCGGGGCCACCGCTCGGCGGCTTCCAGCAGCGCGTCGACGCTGCCGGGAGCGAACTCGATGTCGGGGTTGGAGATCAGCACCCAGCCGACGTCGGGTCCCAGAGCGGCGACGCCGCGGTTGGCCCCGCCGCCGTAGCCGAGGTTGCCGCCCGTCGGGACGAACTCCACGTGGTCCCGGGACGCCGCGACGGCCTCCGGCACCCCGTCGGTGGAGCCGTTGTCGGCGAGGACCACCCGCACCGGACGGGAAGTGGCCTTCGCGAGGGTGTCCACAAACGGAGCCAGCGTCTCGCCCGGCGAGTACGTGACCGTCACGACACCAAGTCCGTCGCCGTAGTTCACGCGCGACACAGTAGCGCCGTCAGCCGACGGCCCTGTGCGGCACCGGGGTCACTTGCGGCGGCGCACCATCGCGGCGCGTTCGTAGGCCAGCCGGTGGCGCTCGGCGCTCACGGCCCACGAGAAGTCCTTGGCGCGCTGCTGCCCCGAAGCCGCGAGCGACGCGCGGCGGGCCGGGTCGTCCAGCAGGTCGGCGATCGCCGCCGCGATGTCCCCCGCCCCGACGCCGCAGTACGCGACCGCCTCGCCGCCGACCTCCGGCAGGGAAAGCCTCCGGGTGGTGAGCACGCACGCGCCGCACGCCATCGCCTCCAGCACCGGCAGGCCGAAGCCCTCGCCGAGCGACGGGTACGCGACCATCTCGGCGCCGCCGAGGAAGCCGGCGAGCTGTTCGAACGGCAGGTAGCCCGCGCGGATCACGCGGATGCGGTGCGGGACCGAGTCGAGCGCCCGTTCGACCTGGCTGTCCCAGCCGGGCTGGCCCGCGAGCACCAGGGCGGGCGGGTGGGTGCGGCCGGCGACCGCCTGCGCGAAGCCGCGGATCAGGGCCGGGACGTTCTTGCGCGGTTCCAGGGCTCCCAGGAACGCGACGTACGGGGTGTCGGCCAGCGACAGGGTGCGGCGGACGGTCGCCATCTCGTCCGGTGACGGCGGGTGGAAGCGTTCGGTGTCGACGCCGTGCTGCGCTATGTGCAGCACCCGGCGGTCGGCCGCGGCGACGCGGACCAGTTCGTCGGCGGTCGCCTGGGACGGGACGACGCAGAGTTCGGCGCGGCGCAGCGAGGCTCGGGTCCACGCGCGGAAGAAGCGCGCCTTGACCGACGAGTGCAGCACCGGGTCGGTGAAGAAGGTGGCGTCGTGCAGCGTCACGACCGAGGCGGCCTTGCTGGCCAGCGGAAGCGTGTAGTGCGGCGAGTGGACGACGTCGACGCCGAGCACGCGGGCCAGCCGGGGCAGCGTCGTCTGCTCCCAGGCCAGGCGGGCCGTCCTGGTGGCGACGGCGTCGACGGCGCGGACCACGCGGGCGTTCGGCGCGATCTTGCTGAACAGCTCTTCGTCCCGTGCCTGGCAGACGACGGAGAGCTTGGTGCCGTCCGCGTCCAGTGCCGCGACGAGCGAATCCACGTAACGGCCGACGCCACCACGGTCTGCGGGGATCGCGGTGGCGTCGATCAGCACGCTGGGTTCGGCACTCGGCACGATCAGCTAGCGTAATGTCCTCGGGGAAAGCGTCGAGCAGGAATGCGCTAATCCGCTCGTGCAGCGTGGGCCGCCCAAACGCCCTCCGCCGTCTTTTCCCAGGTGAACTCGCCCGCACGGGTGCGACCGGCCGAGACGGTGTGACCAGGATCCGCCAGAACGGCCCGCAGTCCTTCCGTCAACGACGCCAGGTCTCCCCGCCTCACGACGGTTCCGGCGCCTCCCGCGACCTCCACCAGGGCCGGGTCGTCGGAGTGCACGACGGGCACGCCGGCGGCCATCGCCTCCAGCACCGGCAGCCCGAAGCCCTCGGCCAGGCTGGGGGCGGCGAGCACCGTCGCACCGGCCAGCACCGAGGCGAGCCGTTCGTCGGAGACCCTGCCCAGCAACGTCACGTGCGGCGCGCGCAGGTCGACGTCGCCCCAGCCCTGCGGGCCGACCACGACCAGCGGCACCCGCAGCCGTTCGGTCGCCCGCACCAGCAACCCGAAGCCCTTGCGCGGCTCGATCGTTCCCACCGCGAGCACGTACGACGGTGGCAGGTCATCAGGCCGTGAAGCGCTGACGAGCCGTGTCACGCCGTTCGGCACGACGTGCACCGGCACCTCGACCCGAACGCACTCCGCCAACTGAGATGCAACCGCCTGAGTGGGCACGACGAGCGCACGGGCCTCACGCGCCGCACGGGAGATCACCTTGCGGTGCCACGCGACGCCGCGCGGGGTCAGCGTCTCCGGATGGGTCCACGGCACCACGTCGTGCACGGTGACGACGGCCCCCGGCAGCGGGGCGAGCGGCGTCGGGGCGTGCACGTGCGGGCCGAGCCCCGGTGGCAGCCCGCGTTCCCACAGCGCCACGAGCACCCGGCGCGGCACCCTGATCACGCGGTCGGCGCGGGCCGTCGCCGCGGTCGTCACGGACCAGCCGTCCGGGGCGGTCTTCGCCAACGCCGGGAGCAGCTCCGCCGTGTAGCGGCCGGTACCGCCGGGGACCGGGGCGTTGAGCTGCTCGGTCAGCACTACTAGCTCGGGCACGTCGCGTACCGTCTCACGCCGTGTCCGCTCTCAGCACCGTGGTGGTCGTGACGTGGCGCGGCCGTGACCACATCAAGGCGTGCCTGGACGCCCTCGCCGCCCAGAAGAGTCCACACAGGACGATCGTCGTGGACAACGCCTCCGACGACGGCACGGCCGAGCTGATCAGCGGGCACGAGGTCGTCCGGCTGCCGCGCAACCGCGGCTACGCGGGCGGGCTCGCGGCCGTCCTGGACAGGGTGGACACCCCGTACGTCGCGTGGCTCAACGACGACGCGGCGCCGGACCGGTCGTGGCTGGCCGAGCTGGAGAGCGCTCTCGAAGCCGACCCCCTGGCAGCGGCCGCCACCTCGTCGATCCTGCTCCTGGACGGCTCGACGCAGTCCGTCGGCGTGGCGCTGACCGCGGACGGCCACGGCAGGGACCTCGTGCTGGCCGGGCGCGAGGTGTTCGGGTTCTGCGGGGGCGCGGCACTGCTCCGGACGGACGTCCTGAGGTCCGTGGGCGGCGTGCCGGCGAGCTTCTTCTGCTACTACGAGGACACCGACACGGCCTGGCGGTTGCGGCTGGCCGGGCACCGCGTGATCTCCGTCGGGCCGGCGCGCGTCCGGCACAGGCACGGCGCCAGCACGCGTCCCGGCTCGGTGCTCTTCCACCGCTGGAACGAGCGCAACCGCCTGCTGATGCTGCTGCGCTGCGCCCCCGCGGGCGTCGCGGCCACCCAGCTCGCCCGGTTCCTCGCGATCACGGTGCTGCTGCCGTTCCGCGAGGACGTCCCGGACGCGGCCAACTTCCGCCCGGGCCTGCGCGCCCGCGTGTTGGGAGAGGTGGTGCTGCGGCTCCCGGCCACGCTCGTCCAGAGGGTGAGGATCACCACCGAGGTCCCCCGCCGCCGCGTCTGGCAGGACTGGGCGGGCCGCTGACGTCCCGCGGCCGCGGGCCCCGCGCGGTCCACCGGCCGGACACCTCGCCGGTGCCGCGGCGGTTCGCCCTGCTGCTGGTCACCGGCGGTCTGGTCGCACTGGCGATCGGCGTCGGGCTCAGCGTCGCGCTGCCCGCGTTCGCCCTCGGCCCGCTGGCGCCGTTCCTGCTGACGTTCGGCGTGCACAGCGTGCTGATGCAGCGGATCGGGCACGCCGAGCGCCGCGTCGTCGCCGGGACCGACGAGCACCCGTCCGCCGAGTACCCGTCCGCCGACCACGTGCTGACGTGCCGCAGCGGCGAGGTCGAGCTGGACCGCGACCGGGACGACCGCCTCGCGGTGCGCGAGGCCGAGGTGCTCGCCGGGCCGCCGCTGTGGCCGCTGTGGGCCGGCGATTCGCGGTGGAACCTCCTACCGGTCACAGGCGTCCCCGTAGCGATGACTCTTCTCGTTCCCCTCGCCTGGCTGATCAGGAAGCAGCCGTGAGGCGGCCGGTGCCGCTCGTCGTGGTCGGGCTCGCCGCGATCGCCGCCGCGGTCGTGCTGGGTGCCGTCGTGCCCGAGGAGTACCAGCTCGTGGTGCTCGTACCGGCGTGCCTGCTGTCGCTCGCGTTCGCGTGGGGCGTCGGCAAGCTCGGCCCGGCGTGGCTGGTGCTGCCCGCGTTCATGGTCGTGATCCCCGGCACGGCGGTGCTCGTCGGCGACGGTCACCGCGCGTTGATGGACGTCCTCGCCACGCGGCAGACGTGCGCCATCACGAGCGTGGAGGAGGTCCCCGGACCGGACAACCCGGTGTTCGCCCACCACGTCACCTGCCCCGACGGCGCCGAGCTGCGGATCGTGGTGCGGGGTGAACAGGACAAGAGGATGCGGCCCGGCCCGGCCACCGTCCTGCGCCACCCGCTGATGAAGCCGCTGCTCGCCGACCGCAACGACTGGTCCGGCGAGTGGGTCTTCGGGGTGCCCGCCGCCGTCCTGCTGCTGTTGATCTGTGCGACCACACTGCGGGCGCGCAGAGTGATGAGGCAGGCTTAGCGCGTGGATCGATCCTCACTGCCCGTCGTGTCCGTCGTCGTCGTCAACTACCGCGGCGCGGAGGACACCATCACCTGCGTGCGCGGGCTGGCCGAGGTGGACTACCCCGCCGAGCTGCTCCAGGTGATCGTCGTCGACAACGAGGCGCACGACACCGCACGGCTCAGGTCCGCCCTGCCCGGTGCCGAGATCATCACCTCCGAGCGCAACCTCGGCTTCGCCGGCGGCTGCAACCTCGGCGTCGAGCACGCCAGGGGCGGCGTGCTCGCGTTCCTCAACAACGACGCCCGCGCGGACCGGAACTGGATCAAGGCCGCGATCAGGGTGTTCCACGCGGAGCCCGCGGTCGGTTCGGTCGCGAGCAAGGTCCTCGACTGGGAGGGCGAGAAGATCGACTTCGTCGACGGCGGGCTGACCTGGTTCGGCATGGGCTACAAGCGCCACGCGGGCCAGGACGACGACGGCTCGCACGACGGCGCGAAGGACGTGCTGTTCGGCACCGGCTCGGCGATGTTCGTGCGCGCGGAGCTCTACCGCGAGCTCGGCGGGTTCGACGAGCGGTTCTTCATGTTCTACGAGGACGTCGACCTGGGCTGGCGGCTCAACCTGCGCGGCTGGCGGGTCCGCTACGAACCGGCGTCGCTCACGTACCACCGCCACCACGCGTCGATGAGCTCGATCGACCACAGCCGCGAGCTGTACCTGCTGGAGCGCAACGCGCTCATGTCGCTGTACAAGAACTTCTCCGACGAGACGCTGGCCAAGGTGCTGCCGGCCGCGCTCGCGCTGTGCGTGCGCCGGGCGACCGCGCGCGGGGAGATCGACCCGACGCAGCTGGAGATCACCCGCAGGCCCGCCGACCCCGCGCAGGACCGCGAGCCGGTCGGGATGTCGCGGCAGGCGCTCGCCGGGTTCCTCGCGATCGACCAGTTCGTCGAGCAGATGCCGTCGCTGGCCGAGTCGCGCAAGGTCGAGCAGGCCGCGCGCCGGCTGTCCGACACCGACCTCGTCCCGTTGATGCGCAAGGCCCTGGAGCCCGCGTACCCGCTGCCGCGCTACCTCGCGGCGCACGACGTCCTCGTCGACGTCCTCGGCCTCGACGACGTGTTCGGCAAGCCGCGCAAGATCCTCGTGATCACCGGTGACGCGATCTCCGACCGGATGGCGGGTCCCGCAATCCGCGCCTGGCACATGGCCGACGTGCTGTCCGGCGAGCACCAGGTCCGCCTGGTGACGACGAACCCGCTGTGCGCGCCGCCGGACGCGCCGTTCGGCGTCGAGCGCGCCCGGCCGAAGGAGCTGCCGCCGCACGTCGAGTGGGCGGACGTGGTCGTGCTGCAGGGCCACGCCCTGGAGATGGTCAGCGAGCTGAAGAAGGCGTCGTCGACCAAGATCGTGGTCTGCGACATGTACGACCCGATGCACCTGGAACTGCTGGAGCAGGGCAAGGACGACACGGACGAGAAGCGCGCCCTCGACCTGGAGACCGTCACCAGGGTCCTGAACACGCAGCTCGAACGCGGCGACTTCTTCCTGTGCGCGTCGGAGCGGCAGCGGCACTTCTGGCTCGGCCACCTGGCGGCGCTCGGCCGCCTGACGCCGACGCTGTACGACAACGACCCGACCACGCAGTCGCTGCTCGGGATCGTCCCGTTCGGACTGTCGGGCAAGCCGCCACAGCGCACCGGCCCGGCGATCAAGGGCGTCGTGCCCGGTGTGAGCGACTCCGACAAGGTCGTGATCTGGGCCGGTGGCGTCTACAGCTGGTTCGACCCGCTGTCGCTGATCGAGGCGATGGGCCACCTGCGCGAGCGGCAGCCGTCCGCGAAGCTCTACTTCCTCGGCATGAAGCACCCGAACCCCGAGGTCCCGGACATGGACATCGCGGGCCGGACGCGGGCGCTGTCCGCGCAACTGGGGCTGACCGGCGAGACCGTGTTCTTCAACGACGGCTGGGTGCCCTACACCGAGCGGCAGAACTGGCTGCTCGACGCGAACTGCGGTGTCACCACGCACTACGAGCACGTGGAGACCACGTTCGCGTTCCGCACGCGGGTGCTCGACTACCTGTGGGCGGGCCTGCCGATCGTCACCACGTCCGGCGACTCGTTCGCGGACCTGGTGCTGCGCGAGGGTTTGGGCGTCGTCGTGCCACCGGAGGACCCGGAGGCGCTGGCCGACGCGCTGGAGAAGGTGCTCTACGACGAGGAGTTCGCGGCCGCGTGCCGCGAGCGCATCGCCGTTGTCCGTGAGCGGTTCACCTGGGAGACGGCGCTCGCGCCGCTGGCGGAGTTCTGCCGCAACCCCAGGCCCGCCGCGGACCGTCTGCCCGGCTCCGCACCGATGGTGCGCACACCGGAGTTGAGCACGGCGGACAAGGTGAAGCGGGACCTGCTGCTGGTGCGCGAGTACCTGGACGCGGGCGGCCCGACCGAGTTGGCCAAGCGGGCGACGGGGCGTCTGCGCAAGATCGCGCGTGGTGGCAGGTAGATGGCGAGATCCCGCAAACCCCTCAAGGTGCTGCTCGACGGCACCCCCCTGCTCGGGCACCGCACCGGAATCGGCCGCTACACAGCGGCGTTGGCCGAGGAACTGGCGTCCATGCCGGAGGAGGTCGACGTCCGGGCGGTGGCGTTCACCCTGCGCGGCTGGCGCGCGTTGCGGACGGTGCTGCCGCACGACGTGACGGCACGCGGCCTGCCCGTCTCGGCGCGCGCGTTGCGCCAGATGTGGCTCAGCGCCCCGTTCCCGCCGGTCGAGGTGCTCGCCGGGTTCACCGACGTCATGCACGCCACGAACTTCGTGCTGCCACCGACGATCCGGGCCGGCAAGGTCGTCACGATCCACGACCTGGCGTTCCTCGACGCCCCCGGCGACCTGCCGCCGTCGGACCGCCGGCTGCCGGAGCTGGTCCGGCTCTCCGCCCAGCGCGCGGACGTGATCTGCACGCCCACCGCCGCCGTGGCCTCCGTGGTCGCGGACCGGTTCTCGGTGCCCCTGGAGAAGATCGTCGTGACGCCGCTGGGCGTCGACCCGGCCTGGTTCGCCGCACGGCCGCCGTCCACGACGTTGCGCGGCCGGCTCGGGCTGCCGTCGGAGTACCTGCTGTTCGTGGGTGCGGACGGACCGCGCAAGGGACTCGGGTACCTGGCCGAGGCGCACGCCTCCGACCCGGCGCTGCCGCCGCTGGTGATCGTCGGACCCGGCCGGTCCGGTGTGGACGGACGGGTGCTGCGGACCGGGTACCTCTCGGACGTGCACCTGCGGTCGGTGGTGGCCGGGGCGACAGCACTGGTGCTGCCGTCGCGCGACGAGGGCTTCGGCCTGCCGGTGCTGGAAGCGCTGGCCTGCAACGTTCCCGTGGTGTGCTCGGACGTGCCCGCCCTGCGCGAGGTCGCCGGTGGGCACGCGCTGCACGTGCCGGTCGGGGACGTCGAGGCGCTCGCCGACGGGCTGGCCAGGGCCGTGGCGGCTCCCACCACCCCCGAGGCCCAGTCCGAACGCCGGGCGCACGCGTCCGGGTTCACCTGGCGGCGGTGCGCGGAGAAGACCGTCGAGGCGTACCGGCGCAGCCGTTCCTGAGTTCGCCGCAGGGCGCCGGAACCCCGGCGCCCCCGCGCTTCACCGGGAGTGCGGCCTCGGCGAACGCTTGTCGAGCTGGCTCATCGACACCTGTCGCGAGCCCGTGACGACGGCAACGCTCTTGAGGAAGCGCTGCCGTTCGGAATCCTCTGTCGCGGGACGCTGAGGTGTGCGCCCGGAATCGACCATGCCGAACAGGCTGCCGCACCGGGAACGGCCGGGCCAGACCGGTCACCCCAATGGCGCAGCACCGGCACGAGGAGCCACGACGCCCGCCCGGAACGCCTCCGAAAGGGCGCTTCGCCACTGCGGCAACGGGCGCAGTCCCGCCTTCGCCCACGCGGCCCCCGACAGCACCGAGTAGGCAGGTCGCGGGGCGGGGCGCGGGAAGTCGGCGGTGGCGCAGGGCCGCACGCGCGAGGGATCGGCCCCCAGTTCCTCGAAAATCGCCTGCGCGAAGCGGAACCACGTCGTCTCACCGCCGCCCGTCGCGTGCAGCAGGCGCTCGGAGGGCAGCACCGACACCAGTTCGAGAAGACCGGCCGCGAGGTCGCGCGACCACGTCGGCGAGCCGACCTGATCGTCCACAACGGACAGAGTCGGCCGCGAGGACTCCAGTGCCGCCATGGTCTTCACGAAGTTCGAGCCGTGCACGCCGTACACCCACGCGGTGCGCACGACGTACCCGCCCGCCTCCAGCACGCGGCGTTCGCCTTCGAGCTTCGTGCGGCCGTAGGCGGACTTCGGCCCCACCGGGTCGGACGGCTCGTAGGGGCGCGTGCCGTCACCCGAGAAGACGTAGTCCGTCGACACGTGGACCATCGGGATGCCCGCGGTGGCGCACGCTTCGGCGAGGAGCCCGGCGCCGACGGCGTTGACGGCGAACGCGCGCTCCTCGTCGGTCTCGGCGGCGTCGACGGCGGTGTAGGCGGCGCAGTTGACCACCGCGGAGGCGCCGGCCAGGTCGGCGGCCGTCACCGAGGTGACGTCCAGCTCGGCCGAGGACACCGCGCGGACGTCGGCGGACAGTGCGGCGAGGTCGTGGCCGAGCTGGCCACGACCACCGGGGACGAGGATCAACGCCCTCAGCCCTTCGCCGGCGCGGCGCGGCGCTTGAGCGGCTCCCACCAGGCGCGGTTCTCGCGGTACCACTCGACGGTGTCCGCGAGGCCGGCGGTGAAGTCCACCCGCGGCGCGTAGCCCAGCTCGGAGGAGATCTTGGAGATGTCGACCGAGTAGCGGCGGTCGTGGCCCTTGCGGTCCTGCACCGGCTCGACGGCCGACCAGTCGCGGCCCGTCGCGGCCAGCAGCCGTTCGGTCAGCTCGCGGTTGGTGAGCTCGGTGCCGCCGCCGATGTTGTAGATCTCGCCGGGCCGGCCGCCCTCGGCGACGAGTTGGATGCCGCGGCAGTGGTCGTCGACGTGCAGCCAGTCGCGGACGTTCAGCCCGTCGCCGTAGAGAGGCACCTTCTCGCCGTCGATCAAGTTGGTGACGAAGAGCGGGATTACCTTCTCCGGGAACTGGTACGGACCGTAGTTGTTCGAGCACCGCGTGATGCTCACCGGCAGCCCGTGGGTGCGGTGGAACGCGCGGGCCAACAGGTCCGAGGAGGCCTTGGAGGCCGAGTACGGCGAGTTGGGCTCGAGGACGTGCGTCTCGGTCCAGGAGCCTTCCTCGATCGAGCCGTAGACCTCGTCCGTCGAGACGTGCACGAACCGGCCGACGCCCGCGTCGAGGGCGCCCTGGAGCAGCGTCTGGGTGCCCAGGACGTTGGTGAGGACGAAGTCGGCCGACCCCGTGATGGACCTGTCGACGTGCGACTCGGCCGCGAAGTGCACCACGACGTCGATGCCGCGCATCTGCTCGGCGACCACGGCGGCGTCGCAGATGTCCCCCCGGACGAACTCGAACTTGCCCGCGACCGGCGCGAGGTTCGTCTCGCTGCCCGCGTAGGTGAGCTTGTCGAGCACCACCACCTCGGCACCGGCGAACGCCGGGTAGGACCCGCTCACCAACTCCCGCACGTAGTGCGAGCCGATGAACCCGGCCCCACCTGTCACCAGTACGCGCATGCCATTTCCTCCCGTGGAGTTCCCCGCTCGCAGTCTTTCACGTACGCAATCGCTGCAACCCACAGCAACGTCACGTCGTCTGACCTATAAAGAACTAGAGTGGTGGTTGTGGGGGAGGGAACGGCTGTGGAAGGCAGAAGTCTGCCGGTCGGGGTGACGGGAGCCCGACCGTCGGCGGCTTTCCGCGCTTTCCTGGTGGCGGGAAAGATCTTCGTGGCCCTCGTGTCCTCGGCTGTGCTCGTCATCACGTCCTACGGCTGGAACAGGCTGCGGACGGCGAACGACGGCATCGTCAAGACCGAGGTCATCTCCGACGAGCTCACCAAGCAGGGTCCCAAGCCGCTCGACGGCGCGGTCGACATCCTGCTGGTCGGCATGGACAGCCGCACGGACGCGCAGGGCAACCCGCTGTCCCAGGAGGCGCTGGCCCTGCTCAACGGTGGCATCCCGGACGGCGAGCAGAACACCGACACGGTGATCCTCGTGCACATCCCGGTCGACGGCACGCGCGCGGTCGCCATCTCGTTCCCGCGCGACTCCTACGTCGAGATCGCCGACGGCTTCGGCAAGCACAAGATCAATTCGGCGTTCGCCCGCCAGCGCAACACGGTCGACCAGGAGCTGCGGGCGCAGGGGGTGACCGACGAGGCGCGCATCCGCACCGAGTCGATGGCCGCGGGGCGCAAGACCCTGATCAAGACCATCGAGGGCCTGTCCGGCAACCAGGTGCGGATCGACCGGTACGCCGAAGTCAACCTGGCGAGCTTCTACGAGGTCACCAGGGCCATCGGCGGCGTCGAGGTGTGCCTGAAGGAGGACACCGCCGACCGCGACTCCGGCGCGAACTTCAAGGCCGGCCGGCAGACGATCGAGGGCGTGTCCGCGCTGTCGTTCGTGCGGCAGCGCAAGGGCCTGCCCGGCGGCGACCTGGACAGGGTCGTGCGCCAGCAGGTGTTCATCGGGGCGCTGGCGAAGAAGGTGCTGTCGACCGGCACGCTGACGGACCCCACCAAGCTCAACGGGCTGGTCGAGGCCGTGCAGAAGTCGGTGATCCTCAGCTCGGGCTGGGACATCACCACGTTCGCCGAGCAGATGCAGGGCCTCGTGGGCGGCAACATCGAGTTCAAGACGATCCCGGTGGGCGAACCGACGGACACGTACAGCGACGGCAACGTGCTGCCGGTGAACGCCGCCGAGGTCAAGAAGTTCCTCACCACCCTGGCCGCGGACAGGACGACGGCGAGCAGCCCGCCCGCGGTCACGACGACCGCGCAGCCGCCCGCGCCGCCGGCCTCGTCGATCACCGTGCAGGTCCTCAACGCCGCCGGCGTGCAGGGCCTCGCGGCCGAGGTGATGAACTCGTTGGCGGCCAAAGGTTTCCAGCGCGGGTCCGTGTCGTCGGCGCAGCAGACGAGCGACACCACCGTCGTGCGGCACGCGCCCGGCGAGGAGGGCTCCGCCCGCAAGGTGGCGGCCGAGCTCGGCGCGAACACGAAGGTCGAGGAGGACGCGTCCGTCCGAAAGGGACAGGTGCAGGTCCTCGTCGGCAGCGACTACACCCCGCCCGACGACTCCGAGGACGTCGACCTGCAGGGCGTGCCCGGCTCCTCGTCCGCCGCGACCTCGAGCAACACCCCGCCGATCACGGCGGGCGGACTGGTCTGCGTGAACTGAAACCCCGCGTAACGGTCTTCCGATAGTTACGCTGAGCACGCAAATCCAGCACACGGAGGACCGACGGTGAGCACTGCCGCACGCGCGAAGAAGACCGCACGGGTACTGGGCCGTACGGTCATCGCACTCGCGGCCGTGACAACGTTGGCGTTCTCCGGCTACTTCTGGACCGCTCTGCGCCTGGTGAAGCAGAACACCAACACCACGGAGATCCTCCAGGTGCTGGAGGACATCCCGAACTCCCCGCCCGTGGAGGACGGCGCGATCGACATCCTGCTGGTGGGCAGCGACAGCCGGACGGACGCGCAGGGCAGGCCACTTCCCGCGGACGTGCTGCGCAAGCTGCGCACCGAGGGCACGGACACGGTGAACACGGACACCATCATCGTGATGCGGGTGCCGCGCAACGGCGGCAAGGCGAGCGCGATCTCGATCCCGCGCGACACGTCCGTGCCGATCCCCGGCTTCCGCGAGGACAAGATCAACTCGGCGTACGGCGCGGTGAAGTACCTCACCGCCGAGCGGTTGCAGGCCGAAGGGGTGAGCGACCAGCAGGAGCGCGAGCGCCGGTCGGACGAGGCCGGGCGCAAGGCGCTGGTGCAGGTGGTGCAGGACCTGACGGGGATGCGCGTCGACCACTACGCGGAGATCAACCTCTACGGTTTCTACCTGCTGACCGAGGTGATCGGCGGCGTGAAGGTGTGTCTCAGGGCGGGCACGTCCGACCCGAACTCCGGCGCGAACTTCCGCGCGGGCGAACAGCTGGTCTCGGGCGGCGACGCGTTGTCGTTCGTGCGGCAGCGGAACATGCCCGGCGGCGACCTGGGTCGCATCGCGCGGCAGCAGGTGTTCATGTCGCAGGCGATGAAGCAGCTGCTGTCCGCGGGCACGTTCGCCGACCCGGCGAAGATGAACGGCCTGCTGGACGCGGTGTCCAAGTCCGTCGTCGTGGACCAGAAGCTCGACCTCGCGACGCTCGCGGCGCAGGCGCAGGGCCTCGCGTCGGGCAACGTGGAGTTCGCCACGATCCCGGTGACGAACATCGACGCGCGCAACGAGCGCGGCCAGAGCGTGGTCACGGTCGACCGCGAGGCGGTGAAGGCGTGGGTCGCGCGGCAGATCGGCGAGACCCCGGCGCCCGCCCCGTCGTCCACGACCCCGGCCGCCCCGTCGCGGTTCGGCCCTGAAAAGCTGCTCTCGCTGGACGGCGCGCACGCCGTCCAGGCCCAACAGGATGTGCCCTGCGTCGACTAGGAGTGCCGCGTGAGCGTGACCGAGATCCTCTTCACGCCGTTGCTGAAGGCCGACCCCGGCCGTCCGCTGATCACGCACTTCGACGACGCGGCCGGCACGCGCATGGAGCTGTCCCGCGCCACGACGGCGAACTGGGCGGCGAAGACCGCGAACTGGCTGCGCGACGAGCACGACGTCGAACCGGGTGACCCGGTGGCGGTGCTGCTGCCCGCGCACTGGCAGACGGCGGGCCTGCTGCTCGGCGCGTGGTGGTGCGGTGCCCACGTGGTCGGCGCGGGCGAGGAGGCCAAGGTCGCCGTCGTCCCGCCCGGCGGCACGGCGGACGCGGACGTCGTGGCCGTCGCCTCGCTGGACGTCTGGGGCCGGGGCTCCGGCGCACCCGTCGACTACATGGATGACGTGCGGGTGCACGGCGACGACTTCACGCCGTGGCAGCCGACGCCCGGCACGACGCCGGCGCTGTGCGGGTCCACTGTGGAGGAACTCGTGGCCGAGGCGCGCGACCTGGGTGCGAAGCTGGGCACCGACCAGCGCATGTTGTCCACTGTGGAGTGGAACGTGCCCGCCGGTGTGGTGGAGGGGTTCCTGGCCGTGCTGGCGGCCGGTGGATCGCTGGTGCAGGTGAGCAATCCCGACGCGGGCCTGGTGGCCGCGCGCCGGGAGAGCGAGAAGGTCACGCTGCAGCTGGGTTGAGCACCCTGTTGTTCTTGAACAGCACGCGGTCCAGCGCGTAGGCGCCACCGTTGAAGCCGAGCGCGAGGGCCGCGGCACCGAGCACGACGACCAGTTCGGCGCCGCCCTCGCCGAGCAGGCCGTTCGGCAGGTGCACGATCAGCCACGCGCCGAGCATGTTGACGGCGAGCAGCACACCGGCGACCGGCAGCGCGAGGCCCGCGATCAGCGCGAGGCCACCGACGAGCTCGACCACCGCGGCGAACCACGCGGACAGCGTCGGCAGCGGCACCCCCATCTTGTCGAACGACGCGGCGGTGCCGGCCATGCCGAACTCGGTGATCTTCTGCCAGCCGTGCGCGACGAAGACGACGCCGACGGCGATGCGCCCGATGAGTGCGGCGATGTCCTTGACCATGTTCGTTGCTCCCCGATCCTGTCGTTCGCTGAAGGTCGTTCAACCTCGAACCAAAGTAGTGCAGGTTTGAACGACCTCATGATTTCGACAGGAAGCCAACAGCGAGTCCACAGGTTCGCAGTTCGGGCTACCTCCTGAGCCGCAGTCCCGCGCCCTCCGCGTTCGTCAGCGTCACCGCCTCGCCGTCGACCCGGTAGGTGACCTCGCCCCGTCCGAGCACCGTGAACACCGCGTGCTCCACCGCCATCTCGTCCGGGCCGCACAGCATCAACGTCGAGACCAGGGGGCCGAACGTGATCGTCCGACCGTCCACCTCGCACCCGTCGGCCGACCCGCTGTTGCAGCCGCCGTGCACGTGGATCCGCCCTTCCTCGAAGGAGATCGTCGCCTTCACCCCGGCCGGCAGCGGCGACACGTCGCCGTCCGCGACGAGCCCGTCGACCGTCCACGCACCTTCGAGTTCCCGCACAGCGTTCCTCCTACTTCTTGAGCGTCAAACCGGCGCCGGACGCGTTGGTCAGCGTCAGCGTGCTGCGCTTGATCTCGTGGGTGACCTCGCCACCCTCGAACGCGGCCCTGATGGCGTTCTCGACCTCGTCCACCGCACCGCACGACTTGAGCGTCGTCGGCCCGAGCTGAACCTTGATCGCTTGGCCGCTCAGCTCGTACGGCAGGTCCGCACCGTTGAAGTTGCACCCGGTGTCGACCTTCATGACGCCGTTCCGGAAGACGAGCGTGGCCTTCGCGCCCTGCGGCACCGACGAGACGGCGTCACTCGTGACGAGTCCGTCGACCGTCCAGGCGCCCTCCAGGGTGGCGGGCTGCTCGGTCGCGAGGACGATCTCCGCGCCGGAGCCGGTGACCACGAGGTTCGCGCCGTCGAGCTTCCAGGCGGGCTTCGCGTCGAGCAGGTCCGACAGCCACTGGTCCTGCCGGTGCAGCTCGGGGTTCGGGCAGCCCATCGTGGTGGTGCTGAGCTCCGCCACCGAGAGCTTGCCGTCGTCGAGGCTCACCGGACCCTGCATCTGGTTGCAGCCCGCCCGGGCGATCAGCCTGCCGTCGCCGGTGAAGCTCAGCTCGACGTTCGTGCCCTCGACCAGGGCTCGGGGCTTGCCCTGCTCGGTGACCGACGACGAGACGTAGACCTTGCCCCGCAGGTCCGCGCCCTGACCGGCGGCCCGGTCACCGCATCCGGCGACGGCCAGCAACAGGACGGCGAGGACGATTCGGCTGCTCATGGTTCCAGGACGGAACCGGCACGCTCCGCGGTTGCCCGGGGCTTGACACCGGCACGTCGATGCGGCTTACTTAACCCAGAGGTTAGATAACCAAGTGGTTAGGTAAGAGATGGACCAGCTGAGCGTCACCTTCGCCGCCCTGGCGGACCCCACCCGCCGGGCGATCCTCGCGCGGCTGACCGAGGGCCCGGCGACGGTGAAGGAGCTCTCCGAGCCGTTCGACATCAGCGGCCCGGCGATCTCCAAGCACCTGCGCGTGCTGGAGAAGGCAGGCCTGATCACCCGCGGCAGGGAGGCCCAGTGGCGCCCCTGCCGGCTCGACGCGACACCGCTGGAGGAAGTCGCCGTGTGGGCTGAGAACTACCGCCGCTTCTGGGATGCGAACTACGCGCGCCTGGACGCGCTCTTGACCGAGATGAAGGAGAACGACCGATGAGCACCACCAAGTTCGGCACCGAGGTCACCCTGCCGTCCGACACCGAGATCGCGATGACGCGCACGTTCGACGCGCCCGCCGCGCTGGTGTGGAAGGCGTACACCGAACCGGAGTTCCTGCGGCGCTGGCTGCTCGGCCCCGACGGCTGGGAGATGCCGATCTGCGAGATCGACCTCCGCGTCGGCGGCCAGTGGCGCTACGGCTGGGCGCTGCCGGACGGCTCGCAGGCGTTCGAGATGCACGGGGAGTACACCGAGGTGGTTCCACACTCCCGCATCGCGAACACCGAGGTCTTCGAGGACAACCCGCCGGCGCAGACCGTGGTCGAGTTCGTCGAGGAGGGCGGCCGGACGACCATGACGACCACCATGCGGCTCGTGTCGCAGGAGGCGCGCGACGCGGTGCTGGCCACGGGGATGGCCGACGGTGCCGGGCGGTCGTACGAGCGGCTGGGCGAGGTCCTGGCCACACTGTCGTGACGCGCCAGGGGGAACGGTCCACAGTGGCCGTTCCCCCTGGCTCTGCGTAATCACCTTTCGTGACAACGGTTCCCCCGGATGAGGACGGAAGCCGCGGTTAAGTTCGGGCTCATGCGACGTTTCCTTTTGGCTCTGGGTCTCGTGTTCGGCTTCGTCGTGTTCTCGGCGCCGGCGGCGTCGGCCGCGGACAACACCCGGTGGCAGGTCGAGCCCTGCCCCGCCGGGACGAAGGCGTTGTGGCTGCCGCGGGTCGACCGCGTCGGCACGGATCTGTCCTGCACGACCGAGGAAGCCCGTTCCGCGGCGGTCGAGGCGGCGGCCGACAGCGGGAGCCCGACACGGGTCATGAACGTGGTGATCGCGGCCGCGCAGCAGTTCGCGGACAGGTCGCTGACCGCGGAGTCGCCGTGCGTGCTCGGGGCGAAGGGGGCCGTGGGCGAGGCGATCGGGACCTGCGTGGCTTCCAGGTAGCGATCCCTGCTCGGGTCATCAGGGAGCCGGGGGACGACGGTCGGGGACGGTGTCCGAACAGGCCTCGTGGGACGACTGAGAGGTGCGGCCCAGGCCGCTGAACACGACATCGGTGCCGCTCCCACCACGTGGTTCTCGGCGAGGCAGGGCATCGGGGGATCTCCGCCCCTCCGCGGGTAGCTTGGTCGCGTACAGAACCGTGCCCCGCTGAGGAGATGGCTCATGACCGACAACGCCCAGTCAGGGCGCGTTGGCTATCGGGACATCGCGGACGACCTCCGACGGAAGATCGACTCCGGTGAGCTTCCGCCCGGCAGCAGAGTCCCCGGCGAGAACGACATCACGAGCCGCTACGGCGTCGCGCCCCTGACCGCACGTCACGCCCTGGACGTGCTGAAATCCGAGGGTCTGATCGTCGCGAAACGCGGATCGGGCACGTTCGTCCGCGAGTTCAAGCCGATCAGGCGCGTGTCGCCGGACCGGCTGAAGGCCACCGCCTCGTGGGGTGCGGGCCGACCGATCTGGACCACCGATGTCGGCACACGTCCTCGGACGGAGAGCGTCTTCGTCGAGGTCGAGCAGCCATCTGCTCCGGTCGCCCAGGTGCTGCGGCTCGACGACGGCGCGCGCGTAGTCGTCCGGCGTCGCACCTACGTGGTCGACGACAAACCGGTGCAACTCGCCACCTCCTACTACCCGGAGGCGCTGGTCGCGGGGTCAGCGATCACGGAGATCGACACCGGCGAGGGCGGCGCCTACGCACGGCTCAGAGAACTCGGCCACGAACCTGTCAGGTTCCGCGAGGAGCTGCGCATCCGGATGCCGCGCGAAGCCGAACGCGAAGCGCTCGAGCTCACGCAGGACATGCCGATCGTCCTGATCACGCGAACGGCCTACACGATCGACGACCAGCCGGTCGAGGTCAGCGAGATGGTCCTCGACTCGGCAGCGTACGTCCTCGAGTACAAGTTCACTTCGCAGGACTGATCCAAGCTTCTATATAGAACTATGCTCTACTACCGGCATCGAGTTCTATATAGAACGGATGGCTGGGATGTCGAAGATCGTCGCGCCGTACGTCACCGCGTGGAGCGCCGAACAGGATCTGCCCTGCGTGCTCGTGGAGCGGCCCGACCACAGCATCGGGTACGCCAGCGAGTTGGTGAGCGACCGCGACCGACTGGGCGTGCTGTGGCGGCAAACCTCGTTGCGACGTCACGTCGGACAGCCCGAGTTCGCCAGGCTGCACCCGCGGCGGCAACGGCGTGCGATGGAACTGCTGCTGTGCCAGGTCTGTGGCGGACCTGCGGATCAGAACGACGACGGAGTTCTGTGGTTGTGCCGGGACCACCGCGACGACTGGCCACAATGGCCGGACGGGATGGCTTCGGTCGAGCCGCCGATCTGCTCGCCGTGCGTACCCGTCGCGACTCGGATGTGCCCTGCGCTGCACCGCGGAGCCGTGGCAGTCCGCGTGAAGGACTGCCCGGTCGTCGGCGTTCGAGGTGTGCTCTACGCGCAGAGCGTGCTGGCGCCGGTGGCTGCCGACGCCGGGAACTTCACCTACGGCGATCCTGCGGTGCGCAGGGTTCTCGCTTCCGCGCTGATCCGTGAGTTGCGCGGGTGCGTTGTCGTCCCGCTCGACGAGGTGAGCGGGACGACGACGGGAGATGTCAGCCGTTCAGGACGGCGCGCGACATCACGACGCGCTGGATCTGGTTCGTGCCCTCGTAGATCTGCGTGATCTTCGCGTCGCGCATCATCCGCTCCACCGGGAAGTCGCGCGTGTACCCGGCCCCGCCGAACAGTTGCACGGCGTCGGTCGTGACCTCCATGGCGACGTCCGACGCGAAGCACTTGGCGGCGGCGGTGATGAAGCCGATGTTCGCCTCGCCCCGCTCGGCCTTGGCGGCCGCGACGTAGACCATGTGGCGGGCGGCCTCGATCTTCATGGCCATGTCGGCGAGCATGAACTGCACGCCCTGGAAGTCCGAGATGGACTTGCCGAACTGCTTGCGGTCCTTGACGTACGCGACCGCGGCCTCAAGCGCGCCCTGCGCGATGCCGAGGGCCTGGGCACCGATCGTCGGACGCGTGTGGTCCAACGTCTTCAAAGCGGTCTTCAGACCCGTCCCCGGCTCACCGATGATCCGGTTGGCCGGGATCGTGCAGTTCTCGAAGTAGATCTCGCGGGTCGGCGAGCCCTTGATGCCGAGCTTGCGCTCCTTCGGGCCCACCGAGAAGCCGGGGTCGTCCTTGTGCACGACGAACGCCGAGATGCCGGCGGACTTCTTCGCGGCGTTGGGGTCCGTCACGGCCATGACGGTGTACCAGGTGGACTCGCCGGCGTTGGTGATCCAGCACTTGGTGCCGTTGAGCACCCAGTGGTCGCCGTCCAGCACCGCGCGCGTGCGCATCGACGCCGTGTCGGAGCCCGCCTCGCGCTCGGACAGGGCGTAGGAGGCCATGGCCTCGCCCGAGGCGATGGACGGCATGACGAGCTGCTTCAGCTCTTCGGAGGCCGAGAGCAGGATCGGCATCGTGCCGAGCTTGTTCACGGCCGGGATCAGCGAGGACGAGGCGCAGACGCGGGCGACTTCCTCGATGACGATGCAGGTGGCGACGGAGTCGGCGCCCTGGCCGTCGTAGGACTCGGGGACGTGGACGGCCGCGAAGCCCGCCTTCACCAGGGCGTTGTGGGCCTCTACCGGGAAGCGCTCGTTCTCGTCGACCTCGGCCGCGTACGGCTTGATCTCCTTCTCGGCGAGCGAGCGGACGGCCTCTCGCAGCGCCTCGTGCTCCTCGGCGAGCTGATAGGTGCCGAAGCTCGGGTTCACCTTGTTACCTCCCAGTAGCGAGTGCTCGGCACGATGTTAGCGCCCGTTCACGTCGAGCGCTGCTGTGCTGTTCAGCACTCAGAGGGACTTCTGCAGAGCCGCGTCCTTGTCTAGTACGAGCTGCTCGAGTTCCGCCTGGAAGCGGGCCATGCGCTCCTGCAGGGCCACGTCGGAGGAAGCCAGCATCCGGACGGCCAGCAGGCCCGCGTTGCGGGCGCCGCCCACGGACACCGTCGCCACCGGGACGCCCGCGGGCATCTGCACGATCGAGAGCAGCGAGTCCATGCCGTCGAGGTACTTCAGCGGCACGGGGACGCCGATCACCGGGAGCACGGTGGCCGAGGCGACCATGCCGGGGAGGTGGGCGGCACCGCCGGCACCCGCGATGATCACGCGCAGACCGCGGTCCGCGGCCGAGCTCGCGTAGTCGAGCATGCGCTGCGGGGTGCGGTGGGCGGAGACGACGCTCACTTCGAACGGCACGTCGAACTCGGCGAGGGCCTCGGTGGCCGCCTTCATCACCGGCCAGTCCGAGTCACTGCCCATGATCACGCCAACCTGAGTCACTCCGCGCTCCGCTCTTCGCCGTGGATGTCGTACCCGTCGGACCAGACGCCCGTGGAGAGCCAGTCCGCGGCCAGGCGGGCGCGGTGGCGGACGTCGGCCATGTCGTTGCCGAGGAACGTCACGTGGCCGACCTTGCGGCCCGGCCGTTCCTCCTTGCCGTAGAGGTGCACGTGCGCGTCCGGGAACCGGGCGAACAGGTGGTGCACGCGCTCGTCCGGGCCCATCGCGGGCGGCTCGGAGGCGCCGAGGACGTTCGCCATCACGACGGCCGGCGCCATCAGGTCGGTGCGGCCCAGCGGGTAGTCGAGGACGGCGCGCAGGTGCTGCTCGAACTGCGAGGTGCGGGCGCCCTCGATCGACCAGTGGCCGGAGTTGTGGGGGCGCATCGCGAGCTCGTTGACGACCACGCCGCCGGCGGTCTCGAACAGCTCGACGGCCAGCACGCCGACGACGCCCAGCGCGTCGGCGACCTTCAGCGCGAGCGCCTGGGCCTCGTCGCCCTCCAGCGCCGGCGCGGGCGCGAGGACCTCGACGCAGATGCCGTCGGACTGCACGGTCTCGACGACCGGCCACGCCGCGCCCTGGCCGAACGGCGAGCGCGCCACGACGGCGGCCAGCTCGCGGCGCATCGGCACGCACTGCTCGACCATCAGCGGCGTCCCGGCCTCGAGCAGCTCGGGAACGACCCGCTCGGCGCTCTGCGGGGTGTTCAGCATCCACACGCCACGGCCGTCGTAGCCGCCGCGGACCGCCTTCAGCACGCAGGGCCAGCCGTGCTCGGCGCCGAACTTCAGCACGTCGCGGACGTCGTGGACCTCGGCGAACGGCGGCACCGGCAACCCCAGCTCCGCGAGCCGCACGCGCATCTTCAGCTTGTCCTGCGCGTACTGCAGCGCGTCCGGACCGGGGTGCACCTTCACGCCCTCGGCCACGAGCGCGCGCAGGTGCTCGCCGGGCACGTGCTCGTGGTCGAACGTGACGACCTCGCAGCCCTTCGAGAACGCGCGCAACGCGTCCAGGTCGGTGTGCGTGCCGAGCACCACGTCCCGCGCGACGAGCGCGGCGGGGTCGTTCTCGGAGACGGCGAGCACGCGCAGCGACTGCCCGAGCGGGATCGCGGCCTGGTGCGTCATGCGGGCGAGCTGGCCGCCGCCGATCATTCCGACGACGGGGAGACGGGTGCGAGAGTCCACGGTTCAGGCATTCTACCTGCGGCTTCAGTCGGCCTTGGTCGTGGTGGCCTTCTGCGCGTCCTCCCCGTCCGCGGCGGACTCGGTGAGCACCACGACTGAAGCCTCGGGCGTGATGCGGCGGCGCGAACGGGAGGGCTTCCAGGTTCCGCCGCGGCGCAGCACCCGGAACGCCAGCACGAGGAGACCGGCGGCGAGCAGCGCGCAGACGCCGAACTCGAAGAACTGGAACAGCCCGATCCGGTCGACCGGCTGGTAGTCGACGTACGTGCCTATCGCGAACTTCTTGCCGCGCATGCAGGTGTCCGCGTTGACCCCCAGGCACGCCTCCGCCACGGACACGGGTTCCGCGTCGGCACCGACGAAGCCGCTGCCGAGCTCGACGCTGCCGCCGGGCGGCGTCGCGGTCTCCCCCCAGGTGGCGATCAACCGCTTCGGAGGCAGGTAGTGGTCCCGCACGTACACGGCCAAGAGCACGCGGAGGACCGTGAAACCCACCAGCGTCGCGGCCATCGCCGTCACCACGTGCCGGGACAGCAGGCCGATCAGCACTCCGAGCGCGAACCCGAGGGCCGCGTAGCCGGCCTGCACCAGCGGGGACGACTCGAAACCCGCCCACGCCCACTCCCGGCCGCCGATGCCGTTGCCGGCCCCGACCAGCGCACCCAGCGCGACGGCCAGCGCGCCGAGTACGAGAGCCTTGCCGCGCAACCACTCCACCGGGGTGACGTCCTGTCCCCACGCGACGAAGTAGGTGCGTTCCTCGAGCTCGCGGGCGATCAGCGGCGCACCCCAGAAGACGCCGACCACGCCACCGAACACGAGCTGCGCCATGAGGCCGTAGAAGCCGGCCATCAGCAGCGAACCCGCCTGGCCGGTCTCCGTCGAGAGCAGGGCGGCGGTGGCGAGCAGCGCGAACGCCGAGACCCCGGCGATGGACCAGCGGTGCTGGCGCCAGGTCAGCCAGGCGAGCGACTCGAGCCTCATGCCGCACGCTCCAGGTGTGCCACGACGAGCTCCTCCAGCGTCACGAACCGCGCGGTCCACGGCTCGTCGATCGGCGTGCCGCCGGAGCGCACGAGGAACGACGACTGCGACTGACCGTGCTTCGCGAGGACCACAGGTCCCTCCACGGGTGATTTCGAGGCGTGCGGGCCTGTGTAGAGAACGTGCTCTTCGAGCAGCTCGTCGGTGTCCCCGTCGATCAGCACCTTCCCGCCGGACAGCAGGAGCAGCCGGTCGGCGACGCCGCTGATCTCCGCGACGACGTGCGTGGAGAAGACGAGCGTCGTGCCGTTGTCGCTGACCTCGGTCAGCAGCTCGCGCATGACCTTGCGGCGCGCGAGCGGGTCCAGTTCGGACAGCGGTTCGTCCAGCAGCAGCACGTCCGGGCGCGAGCCCAGCGCCAGCGCGAGCGTCACGTGCGTGCGCTGGCCGCCGGACAGGTCCTCCGCCTGGAGCTTGCGCGGGACCTTGAACCTGGTGAGCCACTCGTCGGCGCGCCGGTGGTCCCAGACGTCGTTCATGCGACGCCCGAACTCCAGCACGTCCGCGACCTTGAAGCTGCGGTACATCGGCTTGTGCTGCGGCACGTGGGCCACCCTGCCCGCGGTCGAGGTGTGCCCCGACTCCGGCCGCAGGTGCCCGGCCAGCACGTTCAGCAGCGTCGACTTGCCGGAGCCGTTGGCCCCCACCACCGCCGTGACGCTTCCCGGCGGCAGCTCGAACGAGACGTTGCGGACCGCCCACTTCGACAGCCCGGCCGCGACCACGCTCATTGCGC
This sequence comes from Lentzea jiangxiensis, assembly GCF_900104175.1. Lineage (GTDB taxonomy): Bacteria > Actinomycetota > Actinomycetes > Mycobacteriales > Pseudonocardiaceae > Lentzea > Lentzea jiangxiensis. Next base: position 470,997 of record NZ_FNIX01000001.1, on the reverse strand, counting down.
TCCCCCACTCAGCACCTCGCGCAGCAGCGCGTAGATGTCCTCGTCCTCCAACCCGGCGGAGCGTGCCTCCGCGACCCACCCGGCGAGGCTCTCGCGCAGCGGGCCCAGGTCTTCGGGGGCGGCGGACCCCAGGGACGCCTTGACGAAGGTGCCGGAGCCCTGACGTGCCTCGACGAGGCCCGCGAGCTCCAGCTCGCGGTAGGCCTTGAGCACGGTGTTCGCGTTCACGCCGCTCGTGGCGACGACGTCGCGAACCGTCGGCAGCCGGTCGCCCGGCTTCAGCCAGCCCAGCCTCAGCGCCTCCCTGACCTGCTGCCCGAGCTGCAGGTACGCGGGAAAGCCGCTGCCGCGGTCAACGTGGAACTCGACCACGCACGCTCCCAGATTGTTCTAGTGAACTAGCACAATAGAACACTTCCAGGAGCGTGGGGAAGCGGCCCGGCGGGGACTCGGGGAGAACCCCTGGGCGCGGGACAGGGGAAATCAGCGCCCAAGTGAGGTGAGCAGCGCACACGCCTCGGTGTGCGAGTCCGGAAGGCGTTCGATCCAGACCTTCGCGGGTCCGGCCGGCCGGACGTTCGGGTCGTCGGCGAGGCGGTCGGCCGCCAGCACCCGGAGGTTCGACACCTTGCGCGAGAGCAGTTCGTCACGACGAACGAGCACCGCGGCCACGCTCGGCCCGAGGGTCGCCAACGTCTCCCCGCTGTCGAAGACGGTGCGCAGCGCGTCGGACACGAGGGTCATGGCCACGACGCGCGACCAGCCGGAGGCGCGGTGCACGTCGAGGCGCAGCAGCACGAGCACGTAGTCCAGCGGCGCGACCGGTGTCTCCCGGTACACCTCGCCGAGGCGCGTCCGCAGGTAGGCGGCGGTCGCGAGCCCGGTCAGCGGGTTCTCGGCCGCGCAGTCGCCCGCCTGCCTCGTCACGACGTCCGCCCAGCCCAGCGCCGTCATCCGCAGCATCCCCGAAGGGAGCGCGTCGACGTCCGGTGCCCCGACGTGCGACGGGTCGGTCAGCACGGCGTGCAGCGCGGCGAGGTCGACCAACGTCTCGCCGAGGTCCGCTCCGGCCTCGGCCCTCGCCCGGCCCAGGCGGGCCAGCACGTCGCCGGGGTCGGCGCCCTCCAGCACCGCCGCGCACACGTCGTCGACCTCGGCCAGCGGCCAGTCCGCGGGGAAAGCCCAGCCTGCGGCCATGGTGGCGGTGCGCCACCTCGACTTCAGGAGGCGTTCCGCTTGTGCGACACCCACCCGGTCTCCTCTCAGCTCACCCGATTCCAGGTGGGAGACGCGCCCGTCGCCCGTTCGTGACGCAACCCGCGCGGGGGATTGAGATGACTGCGCGACGCGCCGTAAGTCACACTGAGCGCCACGAGGAGGGAAACGAAGACTGTGGCGATCGTTCCTGCGGACGTCCAGGGGCCCAGCGACGCGGAACTCATCGAGTCCGTGCGCGGCGGCACCATCGACGCCTACGGCCAGCTGTACGAACGCCACGTCTCGGCGGCCTACAACCTCGCCCGCCAGCTGGCCCGGTCGCAGGCCGAGGCCGACGACCTCGTGTCCGAGGCGTTCGCGAAGGTGCTGGACACGCTCCGCGCCGGCCGCGGCCCCGACTCGGCCTTCCGCGCCTACCTGCTCACGGCCCTGCGCCACACCGCGTACGACAAGACCCGCCGCGACAGGAAGGTCGCCCTCACCGAGGACATGACCGACGTCGCGCCGCCGGTCGCGTTCAGGGACACGGCCGTCGCCGGTCTGGAGCGGTCGCTGGCCGCCCGCGCGTTCGCGGCCCTGCCGGAGCGCTGGCAGATGGTGCTGTGGCACACCGAGATCGAGGGCCAGTCGCCCGCCGAGGTCGCCCCGCTGCTCGGGATGACGGCCAACGGCGTGTCCGCGCTCGCGTACCGCGCCCGTGAGGGCCTCAAGCAGCAGTACCTGCAGATGCACCTGACCGAGACCGACGCCGAACGCTGCCGGGCGACGGTCGACCGGCTCGGCGCCTGGACCCGCGGGGGCCTGTCCAAGCGCGAGGCGACCCAGGTCGAGACGCACCTCGACGAGTGCGGCCGGTGCCGGGCGCTCGCCGCCGAGCTCGCGGACGTCAACGGCGCGCTGCGGATCTTCGTCGCCCCGCTGGTGCTGGGCATCGGCGCCACGACGTACCTGGTGGCGGCCGGCACGACCACGGCCGCCGTCGGCGCCGGAGCGGCCACGGGTGGCGCGGGCGCGGCCGGTGCCGCGATCCCCCGCCAGCTCGTCACCGTCGGCGGCTCCGCCGCCGCGGTCGCCGCCGCCGTGGCGATCGCGCTGGCCGCGAGCGGCGGTGAGCAGCAGGTTCCCGTCGTCCAGGCCATCCCCACGTCCCCGGCGCAGACCCAGGTCCAGCCCCAGCGGCCGGTGCCGCCGGCACCCGTTCCTCCTGCTCCGACGCCGGCACCGCCACCGGCCGCGGCCCAGGAGCCCTCGCCGGAGCCACCACCACCGGCTCCTCCCGCTCCCGCGCCCGCGCCGGAGCCGGCTCCCGAGCCCGCACCCGAGCCCGAGCCGGAGCCGGAGCCGGAGCCCGAACCCGCTCCGCCGTCGCTCACGCCGACGACGCCGAGCGGGTACGCGCTGACGCCGGGCGAGGACCCCAAGGACTTCCCGATCACCGTCCGGAACACGGGCGGCACCGCGGCACCGCCCGCGAGCATGGTGCTGAACCTGCCGCCGGGCGTGGTCTCGACCGGCGGGGCCTCGTCGTTCACCGCCAGGGTGCTGCAGCCGGACGCCTCGGCCGAGCAGAACGTCACCTGCCCGGCCGGCACCGGCGTGATCACGTGCGCGACCCCGCGGGGCATAGCGCCCGGCGGCCAGGCCACGTTCCTGTTCCGGCTGCGCGCGACCGACTCCGCCGTTCCCGGCACGATCACGGGCACCATCAGCGCGGGCGCGTCGATCTCGGTCAACGTCAGCGTCGCGGTCGACGTGCCGCCGGTGAACGACGACATCGACCTCACCGTGTCGACGTGGCAGCAGATCCACTGGGACCCGCGCGTGGACGTGCAGGTCCGCAACAAGGGCCCGCGCGCCGGCACGCTGAAGCTCGACGTGACGTCGTCGGAGAACGTCGTGCTCTTCACCGCGTACCCCGAATGCCGTCGCACGGACAAGAACTCGATCCGCTGCGTCGCCGACCTCGACAAGGGCGGCAAGTTCCGGATGTCGCTGTGGGCGTTCGGGCGGCCGCACCGGGGCGGCGAGATCACCGTCAGGGCATCGCTGGGCAACGCGGCGAAGTCCGTCACCGTGCCGGTGAAGGGCTGGCCGTGGCACCCGCCGGTCGAAGAGGAGCCGGAGCCGCCGACGTCGACCACGGTCCCGCCGACAACCACGCAACCCACGCAGCCCACGCGGCCGACCGGGCCCGCCAGGCCGGCGAAGCCCACCGAGCCGAAGGCTCCGGAGTCACCGGCGGTGCCGGTCGACCCGGCCGAGCCCTCGGCACCGGTGGTCCCGACGCTGCCGTCGCTGCCGGTCGAGCCCACCCCGACGCCGCCGCCGTCCACTCCGCCGCCGTCCACTCCGCCGTCGACGCCCCCGACGCCGAGGCCCGAGCCGTGCGAGCCGCCGTCCGGTCTGGTCCCAAGGCTGATCGGCGGCATCATCGGGTGGCCGGACTGCGCACCGCCGCGGAGTTGACGACCGTTGATCTTCGTTCGTCACTGAACGTGCAGGTGGTGCACCTCTGAGTGGCGGAATGCGACACCCGAGGCCAGGCGTCGTCACCTTGATCCGTAAGCTGGCGCGGTGCTGCCAGTCGTTCGCCGCGCCATGAGCCGGCTGCCGGAACCGCTCCAGTTCCTGTTGCACAAGCACCGCGAGCTGATCCGCTTCGCCCTGGTCGGCGGCACGACGTTCCTCATCGACAACGGCATCTGGTACGCGCTCAAGCTCACCGTGCTGACCGACAAGGTCGTCACGGCGAAGGTCATCGGCGTCCTGGTGGCGGTCATCGCCTCGTACGTGCTCTCGCGCGAGTGGTCGTTCCACACCCGCGGCGGCCGCGAACGCCACCACGAGGCCGCGCTGTTCTTCCTGGTCAGCGGCCTCGGTGTCGGCATCAACATCCTGCCGCTGTGGCTGTCGCGGCACCTGTTCGGCCTGCAGGCCCCGTTCGTCGCGGTCATGACCGAGGAGATCGCGGACTTCGTCTCGGGCTCGATCATCGGCATGCTGCTCGCCACCGGCTTCAAGTTCTGGGCCATGCGCCGCTGGGTCTTCCCGGACGCCGGAGCTCGACCGGACCGGCGCGTTCACCCGATCTCCGTAGACTCGCCCCGTGTCCCTAGCCGAAACAGTGGTCTCCCGGTTTCCGGAGCCGATCCGGTCGATCGCGCTGAAGCATCGTGAACTAGTGAAGTTCGCCCTGGTCGGGGGCACGTGCTTCGTGATCGACACGGTCCTGTTCTTCGGGATCAAGACGGTCGTGCTGCCGAACAACCCGGTGACGGCGAAGATCATCGCCACCCTGGTCGCCACGATCGTGTCGTACGTCCTGAACAGGGAATGGTCGTTCCGCACCCGTGGTGGCCGTGAGCGCCACCACGAAGCCGCGCTGTTCTTCTTGGTCAACGGCATCGGCATCGTGCTGAACTCGGCGCCGCTCTACATCGCGCGGTACGCGTTCCACCTGCAGGAGCCGCACGTGTCGCGGCTCACCGAGGAGATCTCGGACTTCCTGAGCGCGCAGATCGTCGGCACGCTCGTCGCGATGGTCTTCCGCTGGTACGGCTACAAGAACTGGGTGTTCCCCGAGGAGAACGCCCGGGGTGCCAAGCGGTCGATCGAAGACGAGAAGGAACTCGGCCACTCCTAGTCGCGCGCCGCCACACCACTACCGCGGCGTGGTCGGCGTCTTCCAGGGGATCCCCACCACGTCCTGGGCCTTCGGCACCGGCAGGAACACGGCGAACGTCGCCGGCCGCGCCGTCGAGAGCTCGAGCCTGCCGCCGTCCGCGTCCACCAGCGCACGGGCGAGCGCCAGCCCCACACCGGTCGAGCCGCCGCCGGAGACGCCGCGCTCGAAGATGTGCGCCGCCAGCTCGTCCGGCACACCGGCACCGCCGTCGCTGACCTCGACCACGACCGTGCCGTCCTCGCCGCGGGCGGAGACGACGACCGAACCCTCGCCGTGGCGCAGGGCGTTGTCGAGCAGCACACCGATGGCCTCGCGCAGGCGGGCCGGGGTCGCGCGGGCCAGCAGGCCGTCCGGGACCCGCACGCGCAGCGCCCGGCCCTGGCTCTTGACCTGTTCGCGCCACTCCTCGGCGATCGCGGTCAGCGCGGGCCGCATCTCCAGCGGCTCGGCGCCCACGGCCCTGGCCGCGCGGGCGGCGGCGAGGAGCTCGTCCAGCACGGCGGCGAGGCGTTCGGCCTGTTCCAGCGCGGCACGGGCCTCGGCGGCCGTGTCGGGTTCGGGGTGCTCCGCCAGGGCCTCCAGCCGCAGCTGCAGGGCCGTGAGCCGGCTGCGGAGCTGGTGGGAGACGTCGCCGACCAGCTCGCGTTCGCGCTGCACCAGGCGGGCGAGCGCGGTGGCCGAGGTGTCGAGCGCCTCGGAGACCGCGTCCAGCTCGGGGATGTCGTAGCGCTTCTCGTCCGCGCGGAAGTCGCCGGCGCCCAGGCGGGACGCGCGGGCGGCGACGTGGCCGAGCGGCCGGGCGAGCGTTTGCGCCGTCACCAGGGCGACGACCGTGCCGGTGCCCACCGAAAGCGCGAGCAGGAGCAGCACGAGGCCCGCCACCTGCGCCTGGCTGGTGTGCATCGGTCCGGAGGGGACCTCCAGCCGGACGCTGCCCTGCTGCGCTATCGGCAGCTCGACGGTCAGCGGCTGGTCGCCCGGTGAGGGGCCGGTGGCGCTGGTGACGCCTCCCGACACGACCGTGAGGCGGCCGTCCGTCGGTATGGCGATCTTCACCGCCTCGACGTCGATGCTCTGCCGGTTCGCGATCTGGTCGTCGAGCGTCGTCGCGATGCGCTGGGCCCGTTCGGTGAGGTCGCCGCGGGCGGTGTCCTCGACGAGCTGCAGCGCGGTGTAGCCGAGCGGGATGCCGAGCACGAAGCCCGTGACGGCGACGGCGAGCAGGATGGCCCGCAGGATCCGGCGGCGCATCAGTCGGCGTTGAAGCGGAAGCCGCGGCCGCGCACGGTCGCGATGCGCTTCTCGGCGGAGTTCGGGGTGCCGTCGCTGAGCTTCCGGCGCAGCCACGACATGTGCATGTCGAGCGTCTTGCTGCCCTTGAGGTCCGGGTCGTTCCAGACCTCGGAGAGGATCTCGTCGCGGCTCACGACCTGCCCCGCGCGCTGGATCAGCACCTTGAGCAGCTCGAACTCCTTGTTCGCCAGCTGGATCTCGCTGCCGTCGACCGTGACGCGGCGGGCGGCCAGGTCGACGCGCACGCCGTTGACCTCGAGCGTGCCGGGCGCCCGGCGGCGCAGCAGGGCGCGGATGCGGGCCATCAGCTCGGCGAGGCGGAACGGCTTGGCGACGTAGTCGTCCGCCCCGGCGTCGAGCCCGACCACGAAGTCGACCTCGTCGGCACGGGCGGTGAGCATCAGCACGGGGATGCCCCTGCCGCTCTGCCGGAGCCTGCGGCAGACCTCCAGCCCGTCCATCTCGGGCAGGCCGAGGTCCAGCACCAGGAGATCGATGCCCCCGGTGATGGCGGCCTCGAAGGCGCTCGGCCCGTCCCCGACGACCTGCACCGAATACCCCTCCCGCGTCAACGCGCGGGAGAGGGGTTCCGCGATGGCCGGGTCGTCCTCGGCCAGCAACACCACGCTCACGCGCCCAGCGTATTCGTGGAACGATCGCCGCGTGTCACGCCACGATGCTGATCTCGAACTCGCCCTCCGCCTCGCCGACGCCGCCGACGCGATCACCGCGACCCGCTTCCGCGCCCACGACCTCGCCGTCGAGCGCAAGCCGGACCGCACACCCGTCACCGATGCCGACGTCGCCGTCGAGGACGCGGTCCGGGCCGTGCTGGCCTCCGAACGCCCCGACGACGTCGTCATGGGCGAGGAGCGCGGCGGCACGCTGGACGCGGCGCGCGTCTGGGTGCTCGACCCGATCGACGGCACCAAGAACTTCCTGCGCGGTGTGCCGATCTGGGCGACGCTGATCGCCCTGGTCGTCGACGGCACGCCGGTCGTGGGCGTCGTGTCCGCGCCCGCGCTGGGCCGCCGCTGGTGGGCTGCCGCCGGCGCCGGCGCCTATGCGTCGGACGCCTCCGGTGAGCGCGCCATCTCCGTGTCGGGGGTGCGTTCTCTCGAAGACGCCTACGTGTCCACAACGGACATCAAGTCGTGGGTCGAACACCACTCCCGCGAGGCGTACCTGCGGCTGGTGGACGCGACGTGGGAGAGCCGCGCGTTCGGCGACTTCTACCAGCACTGCCTGGTCGCCGAGGGTGCCGTCGACCTCGCGCCCGAGTGCGTCGCGAACCCGTGGGACATCGCCCCGTTCCAGGTCCTGGTCCCGGAGGCAGGTGGCCGTTTCACCTCGCTCGACGGCGAGGAGCGCTACGACGGCGGCAGCGTGCTGACGTCGAACGGCCACCTGCACGAGGAAGCGCTCAAGCTGTTGGCACGGTGAGACTTCCGCGCGCGACCTGAGCCCAGGCCAGCCGTCCGAAGAGGTAGTGGCACGCCACGCTCTCGTCGTCGAACCGGGCCCAGTCGTAGCGGTTGCCCTGCTCCTGCCAGAACACCTCGTGGCCCTTGCCGTCGTCGTCGGTGAGCAGGCACCAGCGCTGGTCCGCCTCCTCACCGATGCTGACGACGTCGTCCGGCACGCCGATCCTGGTCAGCCACTCGGGCAGCGACTCGACGTTCATGCGGTGATCTCCGTGAGGTAGCCGAGCGCGACGAGGTCCGCGACGGGGTGGGTGGTGCGGTAGCGGCTCGCGCCGCCGGGCTGCCCGAACCAGGGCGCGCTGATCGTGCGGTGGACCGGCAGGTCTTTCTCGACCCGGTACCGCCGGTAGCCCTCGTCCGCCGCCTGCGGGGGCAGCGAGCGCTCCCGGAACGGCGTGCCGGCCGTGCTCAGGACGCGGCCTTCCGGGGTGCCGAACCGGTCGATCTCGGCGCCCGCCTCCAGCACCTCGGGCAGGCTGTCCTCGTAGCCGCCCTCTCGTTCGACGGGCCAGCGCGGGGTGCCGTCCTCGTTCAGGAACAGGCTGTCCCAGTCGCGTTCGTGCATGCCCGCGAGCGGGTCGTGGTCCTTCAGCAGTTCCTGCACGACCGGGTGGTCCCGGCGCAGCCCCTCGGACGGCGCCGACGGCTGTGACGCGGACGTGCCGACCATGTCCGCCCGCGGGTGGTCGCCGGGCGCGAACCTCGGCACGACCCGCTGCTGCTCCTGCTCCTGCGGCGGGGGCGGGAGCTGGCGGGCGGGCTTCGGCGCGCGGCGCGGTGCCTGCCCGGCGCTGAGGAAGATCGCCATGAACCAGCTGCCGGCGGCCGCGGCGGTGTAGGTGTGGCGGAGGACGTCGCCCGCCAGACCGGTGTCGGCCAGCGCCTGGTTCTGCTGGCCTTCGAGCCGGTCGGTGAGGGCGTTCGGCCGCGCACCGCCGAGGTCGACGCCCGAGAGCGGGGCCGTCGTGGCGGTCTCGCCGGGCACACCGGCCCCCGCCCCGCCCGCCGGACCGAGGTCGACACCCGCGAGCGGAACCGCGGGCGTGGCGATGGTGTCACCGAGCTTCCGCGTTCCGTACGCCGAGCCGTCGGTGCCGAAGTCGCCCGCTTCCGGGTCCCGGTGCAGCGCGTCCTTCCACGGGTCCTTGTGGGCGTCCTTGGCGAGGCCTTCCTTGCCGGGCACCTGGCCCTGCTGGGCCTGGCCGCCCTGTCCCTGGGCCGGCGCCTGCACCTGGCTCGCGGTCTGACCCGGCAGCGCGCCCGCCTGACCACCCGGCGCCGGCGCGGCACCGGGCAGGCCCGTCCTGGCCGCCGGGGACGCCGGAGCGCCCGGCTTCGCCTCGCCCGCCTTGGCTTCACCGGCCTTGACCTCGCCGGCCTTCGCCTCCGCGGCCTTGGCGGCCTGCTGCGCCTGCTGGCCCTGGGCGGCCTGACCGGGCTGCGCACCGGCCTGCTGACCGACGGCCGCACCGACCTGGGAGGCCACCGCCGGAGCGGCACCACCCGCGGCACCGCCGACGGGCGCACCCATCGGACCCGCGGCCGGAGCACCGGCCACCGGCCCGGCTGCCGGAGCAGCGGGAGCGGCAGGAGCCGCGGGCGCGGACGCCTGCGCCGCCGCAGCCGCCTGGCCGGGCACGTCACCGCGGACCAGCGGCTGCTCGAGCACGGCGGCCGACGCCCGGGTCGTGCCCTCGGCGATCGGGCCGAGAGTGCCCTGAACGCTCGGGATCGCGTCGGCCGCGTGGTGCGCGACAGGCGCGACGACGTGACCGACGGCGTGACCTGTGTCGGCCACGAGCCCCGGAAGACCCCTGCCCTCGCCGCGTCCCTGTCCCTCGCCGCGGCCGTGTCCGTCACCGGGACCGTCACCGCGCGGCCCGTCGCCCCGCGGCCCGTCACCGTCGCCACGACCGTCGAGCACCGGGCCGACGGCCTGGTGGGCACCGGGCACCGCGTCGACCACGGGCTGCACCACAGCGGCGGCGGGTGCCGTCACCGGGGCAGCGGCGTCCAGCACGGGCGCGACAGCGTCGGTCACAGCACCGGCGACCGGTGCGACGGGCGCCGTCACGGCACCGACGACAGGGGCGACCGGAGCCGTCACCGCACCCACGACGGGCGCGACGGCCTCGGTGACCGGGGCGACCACGGCGGCAACGGGCTCGACGACGGGAGCGACGACGCTCGCCACCGGAGCCACGACGCCACCGACGACGTCCGTGATCGGCGACAGCAGTCCACCGCCCCCTCCGCCACCGGGACCGTGGGCACCGGGCGAGGTGTTGACGGGCGGGGAACCCTGGCTCATGTCCAGGCCGCTGTCGAGGCGGATGGCCGACGACAGCAGGTTGGTGAGGTTCGCGACGTTGGCCGCCGCGCCCCTGGTCAACGTGTCGAGGCCGAGCAGCGCGTTGGGGTTGCCGGCGCTGGCCGACGCCGTCGCCGCGTCGTTGTTCTTGGCGAGCGCCACGAGCTCGCGGACGATCTCCACCTTGGCCGCACCGACCTGCCGGGCGGCGTGGTCGAGCCGGTCGGCGGCCGCGTGGCACCCGCGTGCCGCGCGCTGGAAGTCGCCGTCCGGAGCCACGACCTTGGCCCACCGGCCGCGCGCGGCGTCACCCGTGCCGCCCGTCAGCCCGTCGAGTGCGCGCGTGGCGACGCCGTCGGACGAGGTGCCCAGATTCTTGATCTTGTCGCCCGCCTCGCGCCACGCGGTGGCGCTGGACCGCATGGCGTCCTCGTCGGCCTTGGGCCACGAAACGCCCGCCTTGGCGGCGATGCCGGCGAGTTCGGCGGGAAGCTCGATGCCCATGTCAGCCGTCCAACCTTCTCATCGCGGAGGCGTTGCTCTGCTCGACGTGCCGGTACGTCTCGGCCGTCGCGGCGAGCTTCTCGCCCACGTCCCCCAACGTCGTCGCGAGCCCGGCCAACGCCCCGGCGGCATCCCCGGAGGGCTTCTCGTGCGAGGCGGCGAAGCTCTGCCCCACGGCGTCGTCCCCCCAGCAGGCCCCGAACGCGGCCAGCGCCCTGTCGAGCGACCCCGCGATCTCGTTGGCCTGCCCGGCGAAGCCCTTGAGGTCGCGCGCCCCGGCGTCCAGCCGCCCGAGGTCGGCCCCGTACCCGGTCATCGGACCCTCCTGTCGATGAGCTCGGAGTCGAGCCAGCTCTCCCGTTGCTCGTTGTCCTCGTCGTCGACGACACGACCACGAACGGGCTGCTGACCCCGATCCACGGTTTCGTATTCCGAGGGCCGCAGGTCGGCGGTGCCGGCGACCAGCGCGGCAGGATCGGTGGCGGCGGGCAACACCGTGCTCAACGCCTTGTAGGTGTCCTCAGCCGCACTCGCGGCAGCAGCCGCCGCGGTCCGCACGATCAACTCGGCCAGCTGCTCCGGCCGGTGCCGCCGATAAGCCAGCTCGGAGAGCTCCAGCGAGGCGAGCTTGCCCCCGCCGTCCACGGTCGCGGTGACGGTCCCGTCAGGACTGGACGCCTGCCCGGACACGGCAGCGAGCTCGCGCTGGACGGCGACCAGCTGCTCGCGGCTGCGCCGGTAGTCGGCGAGCAGTTCCTCGACCTGCGCACGGTGGTCGTCCACCGAGTCCCCCTCACACGCATAGCCCTGGGCTCGGGCTCTAGGACGCCCCCGCCCAGGAATCGGTTCCCAGCGAATTCAGTTGCGTACGATCAACGCGTGATCGCCTACGAGGATCTGCCCGCAGGCCGCATCATCCCGCTCGGCGAGGTGATCGTCGACCGGGAGGACATGCTGGACTTCGCGAGGAGGTTCGACCCGCAGCCCTTCCACCTGGACGAGGAAGCGGGCAGGAACTCGATTTTCGGCGGTTTGTCCGCCTCCGGCTGGTACACGGCCTCCCTGTGGATGCGCCGCTGGGTGGACGAGGTCCTCTCCGACAGCACCTCCCAGGGCTCGCCGGGCGGCCGCGAACTCTCGTGGCCGGCCCCCGTGCACCCCGGCGACCGCCTGACCTTCGCGGCGACGGTGCTCAGCGCCCGCCTGTCGAAGAAGCGCCCAGGGCTGGGCCTGGTGGAGTTCGAGGGAACGGCGAAGCGCGGCGACGAGCTGGTCTACCGCTTCGTGGCGACGGGCATGTTCACGTCCCGGGGCGCTCAGGGCGCCTGACGGGCACGAGGACGTACCCCGCTACGCACCAGGCAGCCGCCCAACGCAACAGGGGAACGCATGCTGACGCAGGCGTCCCCCGACCTCAGGACCCCTCGCAACACAACCTATCCAGCACCCCGGACAAGATCATCAGGACGAGCTCGCGGCACGAGCAGCCGTCACCCGGCCAACGCCCGAACCACCCGAGAAGGACTGGGCCGCCCCAGCTTCTCCGCCATCCACACCGAGGTCTCCACCAACCGGTCCAGGTCGACCCCGGTCTCGACCCCCAGCCCGTCGAGCATCCACACCAGGTCCTCGGTGGCGAGGTTCCCGGTGGCGGACTCCGCGTAGGGGCACCCGCCGAGCCCGCCGGCGGAGGAGTCCACAGTGGTCACCCCGCACCGCAACGCGGCCAGGGTGTTGGACAACGCCTGCCCGTAGGTGTCGTGGAAGTGCACGGCCAACGACGACACGTCCGAGAACCCCGCCAGCAAAGCCTCGACCTGCCCCGGCGTGGCCACCCCGATGGTGTCTCCGAGGGACAGCTGCGAGCAGCCCATCTCCAGCAGCCGCTCCCCCACCTCCACGACCTGGGAGCGGGCGACGGGACCCTCCCAGGGGTCCCCGAAGCACATCGACACGTACCCGCGAACCTCCAGCCCGGCGGCCAGCGCACGGGAGACGGTCGGCTCGAACATCTCGAACTGCGAGTCGAGCGTCCGGTTCAGGTTCCGGGAAGCGAAGGTCTCCGTGGCCGACGCGAAGATCGCGATGTGCGAGACCCCGGCCTCCAGCGCCCGGTCCAGCCCGCGCTCGTTGGGCACCAGCACGGGGTACACGACGCCGGGCGCGGGTTCCAGCCCGGCCAGCAGCTCGGCGGCGTCGGCCAGCTGCGGCACCCACTTGGGGTGCACGAACGACGTGGCCTCCAGGACGGACAGGCCCGAGGCGGCCAACCGCGCCAGGAACTCGAGCTTCACCGAGACCGGCACGACGACCGACTCGTTCTGCAGGCCGTCGCGGGCGCCGACCTCCCAGATCGTCACCCGCGAGGGCAGCGACCCGGACCCCACGACGTCGGGCAGGCCGACCTCACGCGCGCCCATCGACGACTCCCGGGTGGTAGTCGTCGCCGGGGTTGTCGTTGACCTCTCGGTACAACATCGTGTGCACCTTCTCCACGGACGGGATGTCGTCGAACTCGAGCGGCTCGTCCGAGGCCGACTCGATGACCAGCGTGCCGCAGCCGAGCAGCCTGTCCACGAAAGAGTGCTCGAAGCGGACGCTGTTCACACGAGCCAAAGGGATGTCGAGGCCTGTGCGCTTGAACACTCCCTCGCGGTACATCACGCGGTCCGACGTGAGGGTGAAGTGCGTCGTCCGCCATCGCACGAGCGGTGCGACCGTCAGCCAGAGGACCAGCACGGCGCCGACCACGGCCAGCGCGACCAGCGCGATGGAGGCCCACGACTGGTCCGCGACGAGTCCTGCGAGGTAGGTGCCGAGAGCGACCACCACCAGCAGCCAGAACACCGGGAAGATCAGCACCTTCCAGTGGGGGTGCCGGTGGATCACGACGTGCTCGCCGGAACTCAGCAGGTCGTCGGGGTAGGCCATGGGCCAACCCTAATCACGCCCGGCGCAAATGCACCACGTCACCAGCGGACACGCCGTGGTCCACCCCATCGGTGCCGCGCACGGTCAGCGTGCCGTCGGGTTCGATGCGCTGAGCAACGCCTTCCAGCTCCACGCCACCCGAAAGCTCGACGCGCACGCGCTGCCCGATGGTCGCCGAGTGCTCCTGGTACTCCTCCAGCACGCCGGACTCCTCGGCGTCGCCGCCGTTCTTGCGCCACACGCCTTCGAGGCCGGCCAGCTCGACCAGCAGCCGGAACGCCAGCTCCTCGCGGTCGAGATCGGCGGCGCCCGCGTCCTCCAGCGACGTCGGGGCGAGGCCGCCGGGGGCGGGCTGGACGTCGGAGGGCAGCTCGGCCACGTTCAGGCCGATGCCGACGACGACCGAGCCGTCGGCGGTGATCTCGGAGAGGATCCCGGCGCCCTTGCCCGCGTCCGGGCCGAGCAGCAGGTCGTTCGGCCACTTCAGCGAGGCCTCGACGCCGACGGACTGGGCCACGCGCACGAGGGCCAGGCCGGCGATCAGGTTCAGCCACGGCAGCCGCGACGGCGGCACGTCGGCGGAACGGAACAGCACGCTGACGTAGAGGCCACCGCGCGGAGACGACCAGGTGCGGCCGCGACGGCCCTGGCCGGCGGTCTGCTCCAGCGCGATCAGCACGGTGCGGTCGGCGGCACCGGGTGCTGCGGCGAGGTCGGCGTTCGTGGACGGAGTGCTCTCCACGACGTCGAGGGCGGCGTACGGGCCGTTGGGTGCGACGAGCCTCGCGCGCAGCGCTTCGGTGTCGAGTGCGGTGTCCATCGCGCCAGGCTATTGGAACGGAAGAGGGTACGTGCGATGGAACACGGCGAACAGGTTGCCGTGACCTGGACAACTGCACGGGGCAGTTCAGCAATGGTCTCGTTAGGCTGCGAGCCCATGAGCAGTGCGACCGAGCCGATTGGGCACGCCCCCACCGAGGCCTCAGGCGCCCCGGACGTCCACACCACCGCGGGCAAGCTCGTTGACCTCTACCGGCGCAACGACGAGGCGGTTCACGCCGGCTCGGAACGCGCGGTCGAGAAGCAGCACGCGAAGGGCAAGAAGACAGCCCGCGAGCGCATCGACCTCCTGCTCGACCCCGGCTCCTTCGTCGAGCTGGACGAGCTGGCGCGCCACCGCTCCACGAACTTCGGCCAGGAGCGCAACCGGCCGTACGGCGACGGCGTGGTGACCGGCTACGGCACCGTCGACGGCCGTCCGGTGTGCGTGTTCTCCCAGGACGTCACGGTGTTCGGCGGCTCGCTCGGCGAGGTCTACGGCGAGAAGATCGTCAAGGTCATGGACCTCGCGATCAAGACCGGTCGCCCGATCATCGGCATCAACGAGGGCGGCGGCGCGCGCATCCAGGAGGGTGTGGTCTCGCTCGGCCTCTACGGCGAGATCTTCTCCCGCAACGTGAAGGCCTCCGGCGTGATCCCGCAGATCTCGCTGATCATGGGCTCGAACGCGGGCGGGCACGTCTACTCCCCCGCGCTGACCGACTTCGTGGTGATGGTCGACCAGACCTCGCACATGTTCATCACCGGCCCGGACGTCATCAAGACCGTCACCGGCGAGGACGTGACGTTCGAGGAGCTCGGCGGCGGCCGCACGCACAACACGAAGTCGGGCAACGCGCACT
This sequence comes from Lentzea jiangxiensis, assembly GCF_900104175.1. Lineage (GTDB taxonomy): Bacteria > Actinomycetota > Actinomycetes > Mycobacteriales > Pseudonocardiaceae > Lentzea > Lentzea jiangxiensis. The sequence continues at coordinate 455,889 of NZ_FNIX01000001.1, read as the reverse complement.
ACCTCGGCAGCGACGAGGAGGACGCGATCGCGTACGTCAAGGAGCTGCTGAGCTACCTGCCGTCGAACAACCTCTCCGACCCGCCCACGTTCGAGGGCACGCTGGGGCAGGGGTCGGTCCCGGACTCCACCACCGACTCCGACCGCGAGCTCGACACGCTCATCCCGGACTCCGCGAACCAGCCGTACGACATGCACGAGGTCATCAACCGCGTGCTCGACGACGGCGACTTCCTGGAGGTCCAGCCGCTGTTCGCGCCGAACATCCTCGTCGGCTTCGGCCGCGTGGACGGCCACAGCGTCGGCGTGGTCGCGAACCAGCCCACCCAGTTCGCCGGCTGCCTAGACATCGACGCCTCGGAGAAGGCCGCGCGGTTCGTGCGCACCTGCGACGCGTTCAACATCCCGGTGCTCACGTTCGTCGACGTGCCCGGCTTCCTGCCCGGCACCGACCAGGAGTGGAACGGCATCATCCGCCGCGGCGCCAAGCTGATCTACGCCTACGCCGAGGCCACCGTCCCGCTCGTCACCGTCATCACGCGCAAGGCGTACGGCGGCGCGTACGACGTCATGGGCTCCAAGCACCTCGGCGCCGACATCAACCTCGCGTGGCCCACGGCGCAGATCGCCGTCATGGGCGCCAGCGGCGCCGCGAACATCGTGCACCGCAAGACGCTGGCCACCGCCGCTCAGAACGGTGAGGACGTCGACGCCCTGCGCGCGCAGCTGCAGCAGGAGTACGAGGACACGCTGTGCAACCCGTACGTGGCCGCCGAGCGCGGGTACGTCGACTCGGTGATCCCGCCGTCCTACACCCGCGGTTACGTGGCGCGGGCGCTGTCGATGCTGCGCGACAAGCGCGAGACCCTGCCGCCCAAGAAGCATGGGAACATCCCGCTGTGACCGCGTCCGAGGAGAACGAGCCCCAGCAACAGCCGCTGCTCCGGGTCGTCAAGGGCGACCCGGACGACCACCAGCTGGCCGCGCTGGCCGCGGTCGTCGCGGGGCTGGCCTCGGCCGCTCCCGCCGAGGACGAGCCGGAGCGGCGTCCGGAGTGGGCGAACCACGCCCGCCGGGTGCGCCGGCCGTTGCAGCACGGTCCGGGCGCGTGGCGCGCGTCCGGCTTCCCGGGCTAGGAACACTCCACCCGGCGGCTCGAGACGGTGAGACCGACGGCGACCTCGCGGCAGCGGGTCTCGCCGTCGACCTCGAGCTTCAGCGTCCAGAACGCGCTGCCGTAGGCGGTGGTCCGCCTCAGCACCTGCACGCCTGCCTGGTTGACCGGCAGGTTTCCGCGCACAGCGGGCACGACGGACGTGAGGAGCGCGTTCTCCGCGCGATCGGCGGTGTCGGCGAACGGCCAAACGGGAACTCCGTAGCCGATCGGGTCGCTCGCGAGCACGCCTCCAACGCCCCACGATCCAATGAGCCCGCCGAGGACGACGAGCAGTGCCGCGATCCGTCTGCGCTTGCCTTCGCGATCGGAACCGCGTTCGGTGAGAACAAGCACCCAGCGCTTCACTCCGCTGAGAGTGCCGACTGAAGAGGTGATCGCACATCAGCAGTACTACTCAATCGGACCGTGCGAACTGGCGGACCGTGTACGCGCTGTGCATCGGCTTCTTCATGACGCTGCTGGACACGACCATCGTGAACGTGGCGTTGCAGTCGATGATCACGGACTTGGGCGCCTCCCTGAACGACGTGATCTGGGTGGTCAGCGCCTACCTGCTCGCGTTCGCGGTGCCGTTGCTGCTGACCGGGCGGCTGGGCGACCGGTACGGGCCCAAGCGGCTCTACGGCGTCGGGCTCGTGCTCTTCATCCTCGCGTCGCTGGCGTGCGGCCTCTCGACCAGCGTGGAGGCGCTGATCGCGTCCCGCGTCCTGCAGGGCCTGGGTGCGGCGGCCATGACCCCGCAGACGATGGCGTTCATCACGCACCTGTTCCCGCCGGACAAGCGCGGTGCGGCCCTGGGCACGTGGGGGTCGGTCGCCGGGTTCGCGACGGTCTCCGGGCCGCTGCTCGGCGGCGTGCTGGTCACGCACCTCGGCTGGGAGTGGATCTTCTTCGTGAACCTGCCGATCGGCGTGCTCGCGGTGGTGCTGCTGGTGCTGTGGGTCCCCGACCTGAAGCCGCGCCGCGCGCCGAAGTTCGACGTGCTCGGGGTCGTGCTGTGCTGCCTGGGCCTCGGGCTGCTGGTGTTCGGCGTCCAGAACGGCGAGCACTACGGGTGGGGCCGGGTCGCCGGGCCGCTCACGATCGCCGAGATCATCGCGGCGGGCGTGCTGTTCCTCGCCGCGTTCGTGCTGTGGCAGGCGTCCGCGCGCAACCCCGAGCCGCTGATGCCGTTGCGGATCTTCCGCAACCGCAACTTCTCGCTCGGCAACGTCGCGAACATCGCCATCGGCATCAGCGTGACCGGCGTCTTCGTCCCGCTGGCGCTGTTCCTGCAGACCGTGCCGAAGCTGTCACCGCTGATGACGGGCCTGGTCACGGCACCGGCGTCGCTGATGTCCGGCGTGGTGGCGCACTTCGCGGGACGGCTGTCGAACCGGGCGGACGCCAAGTACCTGCCGATCACCGGCTTCGCGCTGATGGCGCTCGGCACCGGCGCGATGACGTTCCTGCTCGGCGACGGTCCCCAGTGGGTCCTGCTGCCGTCGATGGTGGCGCTGGGCATCGGCATGGGCCTCGTGTTCTCGCCGCTCACGAACATCTCGACGCGGACGCTCGACCGGTCGCTGCTGGGCGCCGGGGCCGGCGTCTACAACACCTCGCGGCAGTTCGGGAACGTGCTGGGCAGCGCCACGACGGCCGCCGTGCTGCAGATCGTGCTGGCGGCCACGGGCGACTTCACCGCGGCCGTGCGGGCGTCGTTCTACCTGCTGCTCGCGGTGATGGCGGTCGGGATCGCGGCCGCGTTCGCCTTTCGCCGGGTCGCCGCTCCGGGCGGCGTGACAGACTCCGCGCGTGCGTCTGATCCTGGCCTCCCAGTCACCCGCCCGTCTTAGCGTCCTGCGGTCCGCGGGCGTCGAGCCCGTCGTCCGGGTCTCCGGCGTCGACGAGGACGCGCTCGTGGCGGCGCTCGACGACCCCACGCCCGAGGAGACCGTCGTCGCGCTGTCCGCGGCGAAGGCCGAGGCGGTCGAGCACGACGACGAGTGCGTCGTCGTCGGCTGCGACTCGATGCTGCTCTTCGAGGGCGAGCTCGTCGGCAAGCCCGGCACGGCCGAGGTCGCGCGCGAGCGGTGGCGCCGGGTGGCGGGCAAGAGCGGTGTGCTGATCACCGGCCACACCGTGCTGCGCGTCTCCGGCGGGGTGGTCGTGGACCGCGCGTCGGCCGCCGAGTCGACGACGGTGCGGTTCGGCACGCCGACGGACGAGGAACTGGAGGCCTACATCGCGACCGGGGAGCCGCTGCACGTCGCCGGCGGCTTCACGATCGACGGCCTCGGCGGCTGGTTCATCGACGGCGTCGAGGGCGACCACACGTCCGTCATCGGCATCAGCCTGCCCCTCACCCGGAGGCTGCTCGGCCGGCTGGGTGTTCCCGCGTCCACACTCTGGTAGACGCTGGTCACAGTTCACCCGATCAGGGAAGACTCAGCCCCGACGCCGGCGTTGGGAACTAGCGGTGAACATGTACTTGACGCGTCGCAGGCACATCGACCTGGCACGCAGGACGAGCACGGGTTGTCGGAGCCAACGCCTCCGCCACCCCGCTCAGCTCATCCCTGCCCAGGAGATGTCCCCGTGTCGTTCGTCCAGACATACCGCAAACCCAAGGTCTTCGGACTCGCAGTCCTCGGCGCGCTCGTGCTCGGAGCGCTGGCCGGCTGGCTCGGCAAGGGCACGTGGCTCGCGCCCGTCCTCGCCAAGATCGGCTCCACGTTCACCGCGCTGCTGCAGCTGACGGTCATCCCGCTCGTCTTCACCGCGATCGTCGTCGGCATCGCGTCGCTGCGGAACCTCGGCGGCGGCCGCACCGCCGCACGCCTCGGCGGCAAGACGTTCCTGTGGTTCGCCATCACGTCGTTCATCGCGGTGCTGATCGGCATCGCGGTCGCCTCGATCGTCAAGCCCGGCGCGGGCCTGCAGATCGAGCCCGCCGCCGGCGCCGTCGACAAGCTCGCCAAGCGCGCGTCCGGCTCGTGGCAGGCGCTGCTCGACAACCTGGTGCCCACCAACATCTTCAGCGCGTTCACCGAGGGCGACGTGCTGCAGGTCGTGTTCATCGCCGTGCTGGTCGGCTTCGCCGCCTACGCGCTGGGTGACAAGGCCGCGCCGTTCACCAACCTCGTGCGCTCGTTCTTCGACATCGTCCAGAAGGTCGTCGGCTGGATCATCCTGCTGGCCCCGATCGGTATCTTCGGCCTCATCGGCAACGCCGTGGCGTCCTACGGCAACTCGTTCGTCAAGCCGCTGTTCTCGCTGATCCTGGCCGTGTACCTCGGCTCGGCGCTCGTGCTGTTCGTCGTCTACCCGGTGCTGCTGAAGTTCGTCGGCAAGACCTCGCCGGTCGAGTTCTTCCGCAAGGCCGGCACCGCGCTGCAGTTCGCGTTCGTGTCGCGCTCCTCGGGCGCCACGCTCCCGCTGTCCCGCAAGGCGGCCGCCGACCTCGGCGTCCCGGACGAGTACGCGAACTTCGCCGTGCCGCTGGCCACGACGACCAAGATGGACGGCTGCGCCGCGGTCTACCCGGCCGTCGCGACGATCTTCATCGCGAACCTGTTCGGCATCCAGCTCTCGGTGTGGCAGTACGTCGCCATCGTCGGTGTCGCCGTCTTCGGCGCGCTGGCCACGGCCGGCACGACCGGCTGGTACACGATGCTCACGCTGACCCTGAGCGTCGTCGGCCTGCCGCCGCAGGTGATCGCGACCGGTGTGGCCGTGGTCTACGCGATCGACCCGATCCTCGACATGATGCGCACCGCGACCAACGTGGCCGGCCAGATCACCGTGCCGGTGGTCGTCGCCCGCGGCGAGGGCCTGATCGAGGAGCCCGCCGCTCCGGCGGAGAAGGACCTCGTCAACGCCTGACGCCCGCTCCAGGAGTTCGAGGGGACGAAGAGCCGCCGCTCTTCGTCCCCTCTTCCGTTCTCGGCTGCGGCTCGGGGTGGCACGCCGCTAGGAATCGGCGCAGGGCCGCAACTGCGACAGCTCCGGCACCGGCGTGGGCCAGCCGGGGAGCTGTTCACGGGCGGGCGCCGGCGTCGTGCAGCCCACGTTCGGACCGAGCGCCGAGAACACCTGCACGAACGAGTCCTTGCACAGGCCGTCGCAGGCGAGCTGGGCGGCGACGATGTCCGCGGTGCCGTCCTCGTCGACGTCGTGCAGCCCGAGGTAACCGGCACTGGACAGGTAGGCCGCTTGCGCGCGTGACCACGTGCCGTCCTTGCGGAGCAGCACCTCGCCGAGCACCTTTCCGCCGTTCTCGCCGCGCACGAGGCACACGCTGACCGCCGCTTCCGCGCACTGCAGCGACTTGTCGGTCACCACCGCGCCGGACTCGGCGATGGTCATCTCGAAGATGAACGGCCCCGAGTCGCCGGTCACCCTGATGCGGCCGCCGCCGGTGCCGGAGAGCAGCTCGACGAGGTCCCCGCCGACCGACTTGCCGATGACGACCTGGCAGACGGTGGTACCGCAGCGCATTCCGGGATCGGTTCCGTACTGACCTGAATCGGTGTTGTCGGGGCGCTGGAAATAGGCGAACACCAGCCCCGCGACGACGACCACGGCCGCGGCGACGGCGACCACCTGCACGGACCTGGTTCCACCCACGTCGCAAATTGTGCTCGATGCACCCACGATGGATGTGAAGTGAGCCGTCTCTCCCTCTCGGGGTTCACCGATTTCCGTAGACTGCGGCACCAGCCCGAGCCGTAATTACCGGTCCAGCAGGAGGTACGACGCCGTGTCGCTGCGCAAGGTCCTCATCGCCAACCGCGGTGAGATCGCCGTCCGGGTCATCCGCGCCTGCCGTGACGCCGGTCTGACGAGCGTCGCCGTCTACGCCGAGCCCGACCGCGACGCGCCGTTCGTCCGGCTCGCCGACGAGGCGTTCGCGCTCGGCGGCACCACCCCCGGCGAGAGCTACCTCTCGTTCGAGAAGGTGCTGAACGCCGCCGCGCAGTCCGGTGCCGACTCGGTGCACCCCGGTTACGGCTTCCTGTCCGAGAACGCCGACTTCGCGCAGGCCGTGATCGACGCCGGTCTGGTGTGGATCGGCCCGACGCCGCAGGCGATCCGCGACCTCGGCGACAAGGTGACGGCGCGGCACATCGCGATGCGCGCGGGCGCGCCGCTGGTGCCCGGCACCAAGGACCCGGTCAACGGCCCGGACGAGATCATCGCCTTCGCGCGGGAGCACGGGCTGCCCGTCGCGATCAAGGCGGCGTTCGGCGGCGGCGGCCGCGGCCTGAAGGTCGCCCGCACCCTCGAGGAGATCCCGGAGCTGTTCGACTCCGCGGTCCGCGAGGCCGTCACGGCGTTCGGCCGCGGCGAGTGCTTCGTCGAGCGCTACCTGGACAAGCCGCGCCACGTCGAGGCGCAGGTCCTCGCCGACACCCACGGCAACGTGATCGTCGTCGGCACCCGCGACTGCTCGCTGCAGCGCCGCCACCAGAAGCTGGTCGAGGAGGCGCCCGCGCCGTTCCTCACCGACGAGCAGCGCGCCACGATCCACAGCTCCGCCAAGGCGATCTGCCTGGAGGCGGGCTACCACGGCGCCGGCACCGTGGAGTACCTCGTCGGCCTCGACGGGTCGATCTCGTTCCTGGAGGTCAACACCCGTCTCCAGGTCGAACACCCGGTGTCGGAGGAGACGACGGGTCTCGACCTCGTGCGCGAGCAGTTCCGCATCGCCGCGGGCGAGGAGCTGCGGCACACCGAGGACCCGACCCCGCGCGCGCACTCCATCGAGTTCCGGATCAACGGCGAGGACGCCGGTCGCGGCTTCCTGCCCGCGCCGGGCACGGTGACGACGTTCATCGCGCCGTCCGGTCCCGGTGTCCGCGTGGACGCCGGTGTCGAGAGCGGCTCGGTGATCGGCGGGCAGTTCGACTCGTTGCTGGCCAAGCTGATCGTCACGGGCGAGACCCGCGAGGAGGCCCTGGCGAGGTCGCGGCGGGCGCTCGACGAGATGGTCGTCGAGGGCATGGCGACGGTGCTGCCGTTCCACCGCGTGATCGTGCGGGACGCGGCGTTCACCGCCGAGAAGCCCGAGGGCTTCACCGTCCACACGCGCTGGATCGAGACCGAGTTCGACAACCGCATCGAGCCGTTCACCGGCGGCGGTGCCGACGCCACCGACGAGACGCCGCGCCAGACCGTGGTCGTCGAGGTCGGCGGGCGCCGCCTGGAGGTGTCGCTGCCGGGCGACCTCGCCGTGGGTGCGCGGCCCGCCGCGGCCGGTGGTGCCGCGAAGAAGCCGAAGACCAAGCGCGCCGGTGGTGGCGGCGCCGCCGTGTCCGGTGACGCGGTGGCCGCGCCGATGCAGGGCACGATCGTGAAGGTGGCGGTCGAGGACGGGCAGACCGTCGAGGCGGGCGACCTGATCGTGGTGCTGGAGGCCATGAAGATGGAGAACCCGGTGACGGCGCACAAGGCCGGCACCGTGACGGGGCTCGCGGCCACGCCCGGCGACCCGATCACCCAGGGCACCGTGATCTGCGAGCTGAAGGACTGACCGGCCGGGTCGCTCACCTACGATTGGGTGTGTGAGCGACCCGTCCAGGGACATCCGCGTAGGTGACACCGAGCGCCAGCAGGCGTTGCAGGTGCTCGGCGAGCACATGAGCGCCGGTCGCATCGACGTCGAGGAGTACGGCGAACGGTCCGCGAGGATCACCACCGCGAAGACCCGCGGCGAGCTGATGGCGCTGTTCCACGACCTCCCCGACCCGCGGCCGCAGTTCGTCGCGCCGGTGCCGATGTTCGCCGAGCCGGCCAAGGCGCCCGCGCGCCGCTGGGAAGGCGCGGTCGTGCCCGTCGTGGGCGTGGCCGTCGCGATCGCGTTCTTCGTGCTCGTGAGGAACCCGCTGATCTTCCTGCTCATCCCCGCCTTCGCCATCCTGTGGGGCGCGTGGAACGGACGCCGGCGCTGAAACCGTTGCTGCTGCTGGACCTCGACGGCGTCCTGCGCTCCTGGTTGCCGACGCCACCGCACATCGCCGAGGTCGAGGGCTGGGCCGGCACCGGCGAGGTGATCCCCGAGGCGCTGGCGCTGGTGCGGCTGGCCCGGCGGCGGTGCTTCGTCGCGTTGCTGTCCGACGCCACCACGCGGCTGGAAGACGACCTGGCCCTGCTGGGCCTCGACACCGAGTTCGACGCGGTCTTCCACTCGGCGCGGCTCGGTCTCGCGAAGCCCGACCCCGCGCTCTACCGGCGGGTGCTGGACGAGCTCGGGTGCTCGACCGGTGTCTTCTGCGACGACACCGAGGAGAACGCGGTCGCCGCGACGGCGGCGGGGCTCGACGGCGTGCACGTGCCGGACACGGCGGCGTTGCGGAAGGCGCTGGCGGTGCGCGGGCTCGTCCCCGCGACCGTGCTGCTGGTCCTGCCGGACCGCGACGAGGCCGAGGAGCTCGCGGCCGAGCTGCTGGAGGCCGGCTGGGGCCCGTGCGCGGTGCACCGCGACATGCTGGCGGGCGAGGACGACGCCGAGGACGTGGACTGGGTCGTCGAGCTGACGACCGCGCCGGACGGCCTGCCCGCGTCGGCGCACCGCGCGGAGCTCGACGAGTTGGCGGAACGGCACGACGGCTTCACCGGCGACCACTAGCCTCGGCGCCTGTGGAGCCAGTTGAGATCAACGCGGGTGAGTACTACCTGCGCGCCTTCCGCCACGACGACCGCGTCGACGACGTCCCCGCGATCGTCGAGGCGTTCGCCGACGAGGAGACCAACCGCTACCTCGGGAACCTGGAGATCACCGGTCCGGGGGCGGCGGAGATCTACGTGCAGTTCCTGACGACCAGCTGGAAGCACGACCACCGGTGGTCGTGGGCGGTGTGCGACGCGACGACGGCGGAGCTGCTGGCCGGGATCGTCGTCCGCGACATCGACCTCAAGACGGGCGTCGGCGAGGTGATGTGCTGGTCGCAGCCCCGCCACCGCGGCAAGGGCGTGCTGCCGACCGCGCTCAACTCGATCCTGGGCTGGGTCTACGGCGGAGCGGGGCTGCACCGGATCGCCTACCGGCACGCCGCCTCGAACAAGGCGTCGCAGCGCGTGGCGGAGAAGTGCGGGTTCACCCTGGAGGGTCGACTTCGCGAGGAGACGATCGTCGATGAGCAGCGAGAAGACCAGTTGCTGTGGTCACGACTGGCCACCGACCCCTACCCGGAGCAGCTACGGTGACCGGCCATGCGGACCCCGGCGCTCCTGATCGTCGCGGTGGCGCTGGCCGGTTGCACGGCGGTGCCCCAGCAGAGCTCGCTGACCACCCCGCCGCCGCCTCCCCCGCCGGCCACCACCTCCGCCACGCCGCTCGACCTCCCGCCGCGGCCGCGCGCGGTGCCGCTCGACGAGGTGGACCCCTGCGCTCTGCTCACCGCTGACCAACGCACGTCGCTGAGCCTCGACAACCCGCCCGGCGCGTACGTCGAACCGAGCTTCGGCAGCGCGCGGGCGTGCACCATCAGGAGCACCACGAGTGGAAATGTGGCGAGGATCGCACTCGTCGTCGTCTCGGGCGCCGACGTGTGGCTGTCGGAGAACGCTCAGGTGGATTACACGCTCGGCACGATCGAGGGCTTCACGGCGATCACCGTCCGCACACCCGACGTGCACGACGTCTGCAATGTGGAAATAGACGTTGCTGATGGGCAGTTCGTCGACGTCATGTTCCGCGACGGCGGCAATTCGACCGCGGTACAACAAGATCATCTCTGCCTCGGGGCCCAGCGCGTGGCCGAGGCCGTGATGGCCAGTTTGCTCCAGAAGCGCTGACCCACACGGGCGGATGTCACTGATCGCACTCCACAGCGTCACCTTGGGTGGATAGAGTGTCGAAGCGCTTGCAGGTACAACCGCCGGAGGTTTCACGATGCCGCCAGGGGGACGCAGCGGGGCAGACTCCTCGCCACCCGCCCAGCACCAGCTGAACGTGGAACCGGAGGCGATCCCAGCGTTGCGGAACACGTTCTCGGCCGCCCTGATCAAGCTGGACAAGCAGATCGAGATGGCGATCACCGAGTTCCGCGTGCGCCCGTGGGCGGGTGACCCGGTCAGCGCCGAGGCCGCGGATAAGTTCAACGACCGCTCCATCAGCGACGGCGACTCGGCGTTGCAGGCGCTGCTGAACTACCAGCGGCAGCTCAAGACCGCGATGGACAACCTGAACAAGATCGAGCGCCAGTACCAGACGGTCGAGGGCGACAACACCGGCATGATGAACAAGAGCGGGTGCTGACGATGGCTGATCACCGCTGGCAGGGCTACAGCCACAAAGAGCTGTACGAACGCATCCACTCCGGTCCCGGCCCCTCCGCGTCGTTCGCCTCCATGGAGCGCTGGGAGGGCGTGTCGGCCGCGCTGACCGAGATCAACGAGGACCTGCACAAGGGCATCGCGCTGTCCGGCGCGAAGTGGAGCGGCAAGGCCGCCGAGATGGCGCAGTCGGGCCTCAACCCGGTCGCCGCCTGGGCCGACACCGCGCGCACCGGCTCGGACGTCATGCGCTACTCGGCCGAACTGCAGGCGGGCTACATCTCGAAGGCCCGCGCGGACATGCCGGCCCCGGTCGCCGTGACCGCGGAGCAGCCGGGTGCCCTCGTCACCGGCCTCACGCACCTCTTCGGCGGCCAGACCGACCACGAGAAGCAGGAGGCGGCCCAGGACGCGGCCGAGCGCCGCGCCCGTGAGGTCATGTCCACCTACGCGTCGTCCACGACCGCGAACACCTCGACCCTCGGCCAGTTCACCCAGCCCCCGCAGCTGCAGATCAGCGGCACCGGCACCGTGAACGGCGGCGGCACCCAGATCGGCACGGCGGCCGTCTGGGGCTTCGGCCCGCACGGCAGGGGCGGCAGCGCCACCCGCGGCCGCACCGGCTCGGGCTCGCGCGGCTCGGCCACCTCGTCGCCGCGCACCACCACCACGACCACCACGCCGGGCTCCACGACCCGCACCTCGGGCACCGCGGTGACCCCGGCTGCGGCCGCGAAGGGTTCCACGTCGGTCTCGTCGTCGTCGTCGACGACGAGCACGGGCCTCGTCGGGACCGGAACCGGCACCGGAATCGGCACCGGCACCGGCACCGCGGGCGTCGGCCTGCCGGGCCAGCGCACCTCCGGCCGTTCCGACTCGTCCAAGTCCGGTTCCGAGGCGAAGCAGATGGAGGAGGGCGCGACCGCGACCTCCAGCGCCGCCGTCGGCACGGTCATGCAGCAGGGCCACGTGGCCGGCGTCGCGAACGCCTCGGGCTCGGCCATGGGCCCGATGGGCACGGTCGGCGCGTCGAACAACAACGACCAGGTCCACCGCCGCGCTGTGCCGATGCCGCAGGCGTTCGACCCGTTCGGCGGCATGGGGGGCCCGCGCAAGGGCGAGGAAGAGGAGGACTTGGAGCACAAGGCCGCCGACTACCTCCGCGAGCGCGATGACATCTACGGCGTGGGCAGCTACGCGCTGCCCGTGATCGGGGAGAGCACGACGGACTGATGACTCTGTTCGGCTTGGACGTCGGAATGAGCGACACGCGCGACCCGGTGATCATCTCGGCACTGGAGTTCGACGTCCTCTGGGAGCACCTGGGCCTGGAAACGATGCCGCTGGTCCTCAAGGTCCCCTCACCGGGCAGGACCACCGAGGAACGCCGCGCCATCGAGGACCAGGTCTGGCTCCAGCTGGGAGCACGAGGCCTGGGCGGCCCGCGCTCCCTGGACCCGACCCTCGAAGACCTGTTGCACGTCCTGAACCGCCCGCAGCAGGAGATCGACGGCCGCATGTGGCTCCAGGAACGCAGCCTCCGGGTCCTGGCGGCGGGCAAGGGCCAGGCAGGCGTGCTGGCCGTCCTCGACGGCGGCCAGCTGGTCCTGCGCCCGGCGGAAGCCGACGGCCTGCCACGAGAAGCCCTGACCGCCCTCCCCGCCGCCCCGGCGGGCGAAGGCCACTCCATCACCCTGCCCTCGGCGGAGCTGGACGCGGCCGCCACCTCCGCCACCACCCCGGAAGACCTGGAACAGGCCCTCCAGGGCCGAATCCGGGCAGACGACGCCCACACCCTGGCCGAAATGGTCCGAGACGCCTCGAACCGGGGTCAGTTCGGCGCCGCGGCCCGCGACAAGTGGGGCAAACGCGTCCGCCCGGACCGCGTGGTCGCCTTCTACGACACGCCGAAGGGCCGCTACCTGCAGATGCGCCGCGCCTCCGAAGGCCAGGAGCCGTGGTCGACCATCACGCCGGTGGACTACCGCCGCCTGCACCACCACCTGGTGGAGCTGCTGGTGGAGGCGACCGGGGTCTGAGGCTCGGGCGGTCCGGCAGCGCGGTGCCCGGACCGAGGTCAGGGGCACTGTCCAGCAGGCACGGACCGAATGTACTCAGAGGGTCTGACAGTTCCGGCGCCAAGCAATGCGAAGCCGCGGACGAGCCGTGACGAGCACCAACCCCAGGGCGAAGCCGAAGGCGAGCCACCTGACCGCCATCCGCGACGGCGAAGCCGAGCCGCCGGACCATGCGGCTCTGACCAGCGGCGATGACTCAACCACGCGCGATGCGGGTCTCAAGGCGACCACCGCGCAAAGGCGACGTCACCGCAGAAGGCGATCACCCCGCTGGAACAGGCACCGGCCACCGCAAGCCGACCCGCACCGGCCCACCGTCACCCGTCACCCGTCAGGGCCCGATCCCCTGACAAGGCCGGTTCCGCAGGTCGTTCACGTAGTCGCCCGGCGCGCCGGCGGCCTCGGCCGCGTCCGCGACCACCCCGATGTACCGAGCCGACGGCAGCCCGCCCTCGTACGCGTCCAGCACGTAGAGCCAGGCCACCACGGACCCTTCGAGGGTCTGCACCCGCAAGCGGATCTTCTTGTACAGGCCGAGCGCGCCCTCCCACCGGTCCAGCCGCGACTCGTCGCGCGGGGACACGTCGTAGAGCACGCAGAACGTTTGGTGGTCGGGCTCTTCGACGATCGTCGCGAGGGCACCCTCCCAGCCGAGGTCCTCGCCGCCGAACGTCAGGCGCCAACCGACGAGCCAACCGGTCCCCGCGAGCGGGGAGTACGGGGCTCGCTCCATCATCTGGTTCGGATCCATGTTCGACCCGTACGCGGCATAGAGCGGCACGTCCGACAGCGTAGCGACCCATCGATCACCTTTCGGTACTGACGACACGCTGGTTTCGGTCAACGCGTACGGTTGTGCCGGCCAGCAAGCACGCAGAAGGGAACTGATCGTGACCCGCATCGTCATCATGGGCGGCGGACCCGCAGGTTACGAGGCAGCCCTGGTCGCGGCCCAGCACGGCGCCGACGTGACCGTGGTCGAGAACGACGGGGCGGGGGGCGCGTGCGTGTTGTACGACTGCGTGCCGTCCAAGACCTTCATCGCTTCCGCGGGGGCCCGCAGCGCCTTCCGCAATGCCGGTGAGCTGGGGATTCAGACCCACAACGAGCAGGCCGCGGTGGATCTGCCGGTCGTACACGGACGGGTGAAGGGCTTGGCCCTGGCGCAGTCCGCAGACGTCCGGGCGCGTCTTCAGCGCGAAGGTGTGCGGCTGATCAACGGGCGCGCGAAGTTCGTCGACGACTCGCGCGGGCTCGCTCAGCACCGGGTCGTCGCGACGGGCGCGGACGGGTCGGAGGAGATCCTCAACGCCGATGTGGTGCTCATCGCAACGGGCGCGACGCCGCGCGTGTTGCAGGGCGCGGAGCCCGACGGCAAGCGGATCCTCACCTGGCGGCAGATCTACGACCTCCCCGAGCTGCCCGAACACCTCGCGGTGATCGGGTCGGGCGTCACGGGTGTCGAGTTCGCCAGCGCCTACACCGAGATGGGCGTGAAGGTGACGATGGTCTCCAGCCGCGACCGGGTGCTGCCCCACGAGGACGCCGACGCGGCCGTGGTGCTCGAGGACGTGTTCGCCGAGCGCGGCACCGCCGTCGTCAAGCACGCCCGCGCCGACCGGGTCGAGAACACCGGCGACGGCGTTCTGATCCACCTGGAAGACGGTCGCACGATCGAGGCATCGCACGCCCTGATGACGGTCGGCTCGGTGCCCAACACGAACGACATCGGCCTCGACAAGATCGGCATCGAGCTCGGGCGCGGCGGGTACATCCCGGTCGACCGGGTCAGCCGGACGAACGTCAGCGGCGTCTACGCCGCGGGCGACTGCACCGGTGTGCTGCTGCTCGCGTCGGTGGCCGCCATGCAGGGCCGCATCGCGATGTGGCACGCGCTGGGCGAGGGCGTCAGCCCGATCAAGCTCAAGACCGTCGCCGCGAACGTCTTCACCAACCCCGAGATCGCGAGCGTCGGCATCAGCCAGCAGGCGATCGACTCGGGCGAGGTGCCCGCGCGCACGATCATGCTGCCGCTCGCGACGAACCCCCGCGCGAAGATGGAGGGCCTGCGCCGCGGTTTCGTGAAGCTGTTCTGCCGCCCGGCGACGGGGGTGGTCATCGGCGGTGTCGTCGTGGCCCCGAACGCGAGCGAGCTGATCCTGCCGATCGCGCTCGCCGTGCAGAACCAGCTGACCGTCGAGCACCTCGCGACGACCTTCTCGGTCTACCCGTCGCTGTCGGGCTCGATCACGGAGTCGGGCCGTCAGCTCATGCGGCACGACGACCTCGACTGAGCGACGCCGGCACCGCACCGGTACGACGAGGAGTGCCCCGGACACCGCTGTGTCCGGGGCACTGCCGCGTCCCGAACGAAGTCCGAAGTGGACGGAAACTGCCGTCGAACGGCGCACCGGCGGGGTCGTGACGATCACATTTCGGATCTTGGCCGTCCTGACGGGCAACGAGCACACCGGATGTGCGTCAATGAGTTCGTGGGGACTCGTGTCTTGATCGCGGTGCTGAGCGTGGCGCTCGCCACGGCCTGCTCGCAGGCGCCGGCACCGAAGCCGTCGTCGGCGCCGCCGAGCGACAGCGCTCCGGCGCCGGTGATGTCGCCGCTCGGCAACTCCGACCCGATGGAGCTGCGGATCGAACGGATCGGCGTGCGGTCCTCGTTGATCGCGCTGGGGCTCGACCCGCAGGGCCTCGTCCAGATGCCGCCGGTCAACGAGGGCATGCAGGCCGGCTGGCACCAGACGCGACCCCAGCAGTGGATCATCGTCGGCCGGATCGAGAGCAACAAGGCCATAGGGGTCTTCTACCGGCTCAACGACCTGCTCCAGGGCGACCTGGTCGAGGTGTCCAAGAAGGACGGTTCGGTCGCCCGCTTCACCGTGGCGCGCACGGAGAGGATCATCCGCGACGACTTCTTCGCGGAGGCCGTCGCCAGGGACCAGGACGAGCAGGGGCTGCGGCTGATCACGTGCGGCACCCGTGACAACGTGATCGTGCACGCCACCCCGGCCCAGTGACGCGAGCGCGCCCCGAAGCCGCCTGAACGGGCCCCGAGGCGCACTCGGCGAGAACTCAGCCCTCGACCCAGTCGAAGGTCTTCGTCACCGCCTTCTTCCAGTTCTTGTACTCGGAGTCGCGGCGCGCGGAGTCCATCCGCGGTTCCCACTGCTTGTCCTGCGCCCAGTTCTCGCGGATGTCGTCCTCGGTCTCCCAGAACCCGACCGCGAGACCGGCGGCGTAGGCGGCACCCAGCGCGGTGGTCTCGTTGACCACCGGCCTGATCACCGGCACGCCGAGGATGTCAGCCTGGAACTGCATCAGCAGCTCGTTGACGACCATGCCGCCGTCGACCTTCAGCGCGGTCAGGTCGACGCCCGAGTCGGCGTTCATCGCGTCGAGCACCTCGCGGGTCTGGAAGGCGGTCGCCTCCAGCACGGCCCGCGCGAGGTGGCCCTTGTTGACGAACCGGGTCAGGCCGACGATCGCGCCACGGGCGTCGGAACGCCAGTACGGCGCGAAGAGCCCGGAGAACGCGGGCACGAAGTACGCGCCGCCGTTGTCCTCCACCGTCTTCGCGTGCTCCTCGATCTCGGCCGCGTTGCTGATCATGCCGAGGTTGTCGCGCAGCCACTGCACCAGCGAGCCGGTGACCGCGATCGAGCCCTCCAGGGCGTAGACCGGGGCGGCCTCACCGATCTTGTAGCAGATGGTGGTGAGCAGCCCGTTCCGGCTCATCACCTTCTCGGTGCCGGTGTTGAGCAGCATGAAGTTGCCGGTGCCGTAGGTGTTCTTGGCCTCGCCGGGCGACAGGCAGGCCTGGCCGAACGTGGCCGCCTGCTGGTCGCCGAGGATGCCCGCGATCGGCACCCCGGCCAGCGCGCCGCGTTCGCGCACCTGGCCGTAGACCTCCGACGAGGACCGGATCTCCGGCAGCATCGACATCGGGATGCCCATGTCGGCGGCGATCGAGGAGTCCCACTGCAGCGTGTCGAGGTCCATCAGCATGGTGCGCGACGCGTTCGTCGGGTCGGTGACGTGCACGCCGCCGTCCACCCCGCCGGTCATGTTCCACAGCACCCAGGTGTCCATGTTGCCGAACACCAGGTCACCGGCCTCCGCCCTCTCCCGCGCGCCCTCGACGTTGTCGAGGATCCAGCGGACCTTGGGGCCGGAGAAGTACGTCGCGAGCGGCAACCCGACCTTCTGCAGGTAGCGCTCCTGCCCGCCGCCGAGGTTGCCGAGCTCGGTGACGATCTTGTCGGTCCTGGTGTCCTGCCAGACGATGGCGTTGTAGACGGGCTCGCCGGTGTTGCGGTCCCAGACCACCGCGGTCTCGCGCTGGTTGGTGATGCCGACGGCGACGATGTCCGAAGTGGACAGGTCGGCCTTGGCGAGCGCGCCCGCGGCGACCTGGCGGGTGTTCTGCCAGACCTCCTTCGGGTCGTGCTCGACCCAGCCCGCCTTCGGGAAGATCTGCTCGTGCTCCTTCTGGTCGACCGACACCACCCGACCCGAGTGGTCGAAGATCATGCACCGGGTCGACGTGGTGCCCTGGTCGATCGCGGCCACGTACTGCGTCATGCGAGAAGTCCTTTCAGACCGGGAGAACCAGGAAGAGCAGCGCGGCGAGCGCGCCACCCACGAGGGGGCCGACGACGGGGACCCACGAGTAGCTCCAGTTGGCGTTGCCCTTGTTGCGGATCGGCATCATGAACGCGTAGGCGATGCGCGGACCGAGGTCGCGCGCCGGGTTGATCGCGTAGCCGGTGGGGCCACCGAGCGACGTGCCGATCACCAGGACGACGAACGCGACACCCGCGTAGCCGAGCGCCGAGTTGCCGAACTGCGGGACCCCGTCGACCGACTCCTTCGCGCCGGGGGACAACAGGATCCAGAGGACGAGCACGAACGTGCCGATGATCTCGGAGACGAGGTTCCACGGCGCGCTCGGCACGGTCGGGCCGGTGGAGAAGATGCCGAGCGTGTTCTGCGGCTCGTCGTGCGTGTCGAACTGCAGCTTGTAGGTGGCCCAGCAGAGCATGGCGCCGAGAACGGCACCGACCATCTGCCCGAGGACGTAGACGGGAACGTCGCCCCACGGAGTCTTGTCCGCGATCGCGAGTCCGAGGGTGACTGCGGGGTTGAGGTGCGCCCCGCTGGGGTTGGCGATGCTCGCGCCGGCGAAGACCGCGAAGGCCCAGCCGATGTTGACGAACAGGAATCCCGTGCTGTTGCCGAGGGTGTTCTTGAGCACCTGGTTCGCGACGACACCGGTGCCGAGGAGGATGAGGACCGCGGTCCCCAGCGTCTCCCAGACGAAGATCGAGCCTGCGCTCATCGTCGGCCTCCACTCGTTTGCGGCCAGGACAGGACGCGCAAACCCGAGGTCAGGGCCGCGCCGCCCGCCTGCAACGTGCTCGGACGCTATTACCGAGCTGATCAGTTGTCCATGCCGGGTGCCGGGGAAAGGGCCATTTTCAGGCCGTTGGGTACTGGGCCGCGCGCCCACCGGCGGAGCGGCGTCGCTGCAGGTAACGTGATCTGCGAGCCGTCACAGGGAGGCGCCCGTCGTGACCACGCCAAAGAACGCAGCTGCAGCACCGCACACCCATGCCGAACCCCCGATCACCGGCAGACTGGGCCCGGCCGAGCGCGAGGAGTCGTGGCGGCGGCTCGGCTCGGAGACGTTCGACCTCGTGGTGGTCGGTGGTGGTGTCGTCGGCGTCGGCGCGGCACTCGACGCCGCCACGCGCGGCCTGCGGGTCGCCCTCGTCGAGGCCCGCGACCTGGCGTCCGGGACGTCGAGCCGGTCCTCCAAGCTCTTCCACGGCGGCCTGCGCTACCTGGAACAGCTGGAGTTCGGGCTGGTCCGCGAGGCCCTGCGCGAGCGCGAACTGATGCTGACGCGCATCGCCCCGCACCTGGTGAAGCCCGTCGCGTTCCTCTACCCGCTGGCGAACCGCGGCTGGGAGCGCCCGTACACGGCGGCCGGCCTGTTCCTCTACGACACGATGGGCGGCGCCCGGTCCGTGCCGGGGCAGAAGCACCTCACCCGTGCCGGCGCCCTGCGGCTGGTGCCCGCGCTCAAGCGCGACGCGTTGATCGGCGGCATCCGCTACTACGACGCCCAGGCCGACGACGCCCGCCACACGATGATGGTCGGCCGCACAGCCGCCCACTACGGCGCCGTGGTGCGGACGTCGACCCAGGTGGTCGGTTTCCTGCGCGAGGCGGACCGCGTGTCCGGCGTGCGGGTGCGCGACGTCGAGGACGGCCGCGAGGTCGACGTGCGGGCGCACGCGGTGATCAACGCGACCGGCGTCTGGACCGACGAGCTGCAGCGGCTCTCCGGCTCGCGCGGCCGGTTCCGCGTGCGGGCGTCGAAGGGCGTGCACATCGTCGTCCCGCGCGACCGGATCGTCGCCGAGGCCGGGATGATCCTGCGCACCGAGAAGTCCGTGCTGTTCGTGATCCCGTGGCGCAACCACTGGATCGTCGGCACCACCGACACCGACTGGAACCTCGACCTGGCGCACCCGGCGGCCACCAAGCACGACATCGACTACATCCTCGAACGCGTCAACTCGGTGCTCGCGACCCCGCTGACGCACGACGACATCGAGGGCGTCTACGCGGGCCTGCGGCCGTTGCTGGCGGGCGAGTCGGACTCGACGTCGAAGCTCTCGCGCGAACACGCCGTGGCACGGGTCGCGCCCGGCCTGGTGGCGATCGCGGGCGGCAAGTACACGACGTACCGGGTGATGGGCGCGGACGCCGTCGACGCGGCGCACGTCGACCTGCCGGGCCGCATCCAGCCGTCGATCACGGACAAGGTGCCGCTGGTCGGCGCCGACGGCTACCACGCCCTGGTGAACCAGGCCGACCAGCTCGCGGCCAAGCACGGCCTGCACCCGTACCGCGTGCGGCACCTGCTGGACCGCTACGGCTCGCTGGTGCACGAGGTGCTGTCGCTGGCCGCCGACAACCCGGAACTGCTGAAGCCGATCCCGGCCTCCCCCGACTACCTCCAGGTCGAGGCGGTGTACGCGGCCTCGCACGAGGGCGCCATGCACCTCGAGGACGTGCTGACGCGCCGCACCCGCATCTCTATCGAGTACGCGCACCGCGGCGTCGACTCGTCCGAGGCGGTGGCACGGCTGATCGCCCCCGTCCTCGGCTGGGACGAGGACGCGATCAAGCGCGAGGTCGAGGTCTACAACGCCCGCGTCGAGTCCGAGCGCGCGTCCCAGACGAAGGCGGACGACCAGGCGGCCGACGCCGTCCGGGCCGCTGCGCCCGAGGCCCGTCCGCAGCTGGAAGAACCGGTCAGCTGAGCCTCTGAGACGACTCCGGCGGGGCACCACAGGTGCCCCGCCGGAGTCGTTCGCGGATCGACGATCCGGAGCGGTGGTGGCTCACCGGAACTCGTGCACGACCTCGATCGGACCCACGAGGTGCGCGTTGAACTCGTCGAGCTCCTCGGCCGGAACCCACAGCTCCAGGATGGTCCTGCCGCCCGCCTGCTGAACCGGGTAGCGCCGGAGGAACTCCGACTCGACCCGGAAGCGGGTGACGTAGCCGACCCCGTGGTGCGGCACGTTCCACTCACGGGCGATCTTGATCGCGTACTCCTCGTCGAGCACGGGGTAGAAGATCGGCTGCTCGGGGAGGCGGGGTGGCCACGCGTGCCAGCCGGACTCCCGGACGAGTTCCAGCTCCTCCGGGCCGGTCGGCCGCCACAGCACGGTGGTCGACTGGTCCACGGTGCACCCCCGCCCGCTCAGTTGATCAGATCATTCGCCGGCGGGAGCCTGATGAGCGGTGTGATCCGCTTGCCAGCCGATTTCGCGAGCGGTCCGGCGTTGCGAGATCGACCTGAACGGACCCCGGACAGTGTTGTGGCGCGTGCGCAACTGCTCCGCACGCCACAACACTGCTCGGACCGAAGGGGTTCGCTTTAAGCCAGTGCGGCGAGCGCCGTGTGGACCATGACGCGGACGCCGACGAGCAGCGCGCGCTCGTCCAGGTCGAACGTCGGCTGGTGCAGGTCGAGCTGCTTCTCGACGCCGTTCCACACGCCGAGGCGCGCGAACGAGCCGGGCACGTGCTCCAGGTACCAGCCGAAGTCCTCGCCACCGGAGGACTGCTCGGTGCCCGCCAGGGCGTCGTCGCCGAGAGCGGCCTCGATGCCTGCGCGCAGGATCTGCGTCGACTCGCGCTCGTTCACGACCGGCGGCACACCGCGGCGGTGGTGCAGGTCGAAACCGACGCCCGTGGGCGCCAGCAGACCGGTCACCAGGTCCTTGACCAGCGGCTCCAGCTCGGCCCAGATGTCGCGGTCACCCGTGCGCAGCGTGCCGCGCACCAGGCCCTCCTGCGGCACGGCGTTCGGCGCCTCGCCCGCGTGCACCGCGCCCCACACCAGGACGGTGCCGGAACGGGGGTCGACGCGGCGCGACAGCATCGTCGGCAGGCCGGTGATCACGGTGCCGAGCGCGTGCACCAGGTCGGCCGTCAGGTGCGGGCGCGAGGTGTGGCCGCCCGGCGAGGACAGGCGCAGCTCCAGCAGGTCGGAGGCCGACGTGATGGCGCCGATGCGGGTGCCGATGCGGCCGACCTGCAGGCGCGGGTCGCAGTGCAGGCCGAAGATCCGCTCCACGCCGTCGAGGCCACCGGCCGCGAGCACGTCGAGCGCGCCTCCGGGCATGACCTCCTCGGCGGGCTGGAAGACGAGCCGCACCCGGCCCGGCAGCTCCGTCGCGGACGCGAGGGCCAGCGCGGTGCCGATCAGGACCGTGGTGTGGGCGTCGTGACCGCACGCGTGCGACACACCGTCCACAGTGGACGAGAACGGCAGGCCGGTGTTCTCGTGCAGCGGCAGGGCGTCCATGTCCGCGCGGAGGGCCACGCAGCGCGGGCCGCTGCCGATGTCGCAGATCAGGCCGGTGCCGCCGGGGAGGACCCGCGGCTTGAGGCCGACCTCGCGCAGCAGCTTCGCCACGAGCTCGGTGGTGTTGTACTCGCGCCGGGACAGCTCGGGGTGGGAGTGGATGTGGCGCCGCCACGCGATGACGTCCGCGGCGTGCGCCTTCAACCAGTCGTCGAGCCACGCGGGGCCGCGGCCTTCACCCAGATCATCCACAACAGACATGCTCACCCCGGTGGGGTCCACGAGCATCTCAGGGGACGTCTTCACAGTTGAGGAACCCGAAGGTCGGGAGTCCAGGACCGTCATGCCGCACCTCCGCGGGCCAGCAGCCGTTCACGCTGCCGTGGATCGGTGGCCGTCGCGATCGTCGTCCAAGCCATGGCGAGTGCTCCTTCGAGCACCGCTCGGTCGGCCGACGCCGAGGCACAGGCGGTCGCGAACTCTTGTTGGTGGTTCACCGCGTCTCCGCAGTCGATTGCGATGGTCGGGTGGATGGCGGGCAACACTCTGGTGACGTTGCCCATGTCGGTGCTCCCGATCTTCTCGCGCTGCTCCTGCTCTCGCGAAAGCGGCCGTCGTCCCAGGTCAGTGGCAGCACGCCGGTAGGCGTCCGCGAGCCACGGGTCAGGAGTCAGCTCGGCGTAGATCGGTGAGACCTGCACGACCTCATGGGTGCAGCCGGTCGCGAGCGCGCCGGCTGTGAAGCAGTCCCGGATTCGGTTCTCCAGACGCTGCAACGATTCCAGGTTTTCCGCCCTCACGTCGAACATCGCCGACGCGTGGGCGGGTATTACGTTCGGCACGGTGCCGCCGTGGGTGACGATGCCGGTCACCATCTGACCGGGCTCGAGGTGCTGCCGCAACAGGCTGATCGAGATCTGCGCGACGGTCACCGCGTCCGCGGCGTTGATGCCGAGGTGCGGGGCGGCGGCCGCGTGCGACGGCCTGCCCTGGTAGTGCACCTCGAGATCGGTGATGGCCAGCGACTTCGCGGCACACGACTCGTACGGCGCCGGGTGCACCATCATCGAGAACGAGACGTCGTCGAACACGCCCCGTTCCAGCATGAGCACCTTGCCGCCGCCGACCTCTTCCGCCGGGGTGCCGATCACCTTCACGGTGACACCCAGCTGGTCAGCGACGTCACGCAGCGCAAGGGCCGTTCCGACCGAGGCCGCGGCGATGACGTTGTGCCCGCACGCGTGCCCGACCTCGGGCAACGCGTCGTATTCAGCGCACAGTCCCAGCACCAGCTCACCGGCGCCGTACGTCGCGACGAAGGCGGTGTCCAGGCCGGCCACCCCGCGGTCGACCTCGAAGCCCTCGCGAGCCAGCAGGGTGGCGATCTTCTCGGCGCTGCGGTGCTCCTCGAAGGCCAGCTCGGGCTCGGCGTGGATCGAGTGCGACAGGTCCAGCAGCACGTCGGAGTACCGCTCGACGGCCGAGCGCGTGCTGGTCTTCAAGTCGGTACCCATTGGCCACCATCCTGCATCACCGCCCGTGGGACGCGGTGCGCTGATGATGATCAACCGGACGGCCGGTCGCAGCGCTGCGCCAAGCGGTGAGCGAGTTTCGGTCTGACCGATCAACGATGACGCAGATGGTCGGGAGACACGCTTAACTTCCACTATTACGTCCCACCAGGTGGAACGCGGTGTCTCGGCGTCGAACGGTCGGGGCGGCCGCCCGGTTACCCCTTCTTGGCCGCCCGCTCCTTGCGCCACTTCGCCCACCGCTTCTTGTTGCGGTAGTAGACCAGCGCGAACAGCACCACGGCGATGCCGCCGATCCACAGCTTGCGCTTGGTCTCCTGACGAGCTTCAGGCGACGGCGCCTGCGGCGCGTTCACGTCCGGAGCCGGGTTGACCGCGGTCTGCTGCGCAGCCGCCACGGGCGTGTCCGCCGCCTCTTGCGCGGACGCCGCACCGGCGATCCCGAGAACGCTCAACACCGAGAACACGCAGGCCAGCAGCAACCTCGACATGGCCTGAACTCTACCTCGAATACCACGATCGAAGGTCACCCAAACTAGTTAAGCGCCTACGGGGAGTCCGATTGGAACGCCTGCAGAAGCTGCTCGGCGGCCAGCGTCGCGGTGAGCTCTCCCGACCGCACCTTCTCCTCCAGGACGCCGGCGGCGGACCGCACGGCGGGGCTCTCGCGGACCTGCCGCCACAGCTCGTCGCGGACCATCATCCAGGTCCAGTCGACCTGCTGGCGGCGCCGGCGTTCGTCCAGCTCGCCTGCCTGCTCGAGGGTGCGGCGGTGTTCCAGCACGCGGGACCACAGCTCGTCGAGACCGGTTCCGGTGAGGCCTGAGCAGGTGAGCACCGGCGGGTGCCACACCGCGTCCGGCGGGCGCAGCAGCTTGAGGGCCCCGGCCAGTTCGCGGGCGGCCTTGCGGGCGTCCATCTCGTGCTCGCCGTCGGCCTTGTTGACCGCGATGACGTCCGCGAGCTCCAGGATGCCCTTCTTGATGCCCTGCAACTGGTCACCCGTGCGCGCGAGCGTCAGGAACAACGAGCAGTCCGTCATGTTCGCGACGGCCACCTCCGACTGCCCGACGCCGACCGTCTCCACCAGCACCACGTCGAAACCCGCGGCCTCGACCAGCACGATCGTCTCGCGGGTGGCCTGCGCGACGCCGCCGAGCGTGCCGCTGGTCGGCGACGGCCTGATGAACGCGTCGCGGTTGACCGACAGCCGCTGCATGCGGGTCTTGTCGCCCAGGATGCTGCCGCCCGTGCGGGTCGAGGACGGGTCGACGGCGAGCACCGCCACCCGGTGCCCCCGCTCGGTCAGCATGGTGCCCAGCGCGTCGATGAACGTCGACTTGCCCACGCCGGGCACGCCGGTGATCCCGACCCGGATCGCGTCACCGGACTTCGGCAGCAGCTCGACCAGCAGCTCCTGCGCCCGGGCCCGATGATCGGCGCGCGTCGACTCGACGAGCGTGATGGCCCTGGCCAGCACACCGCGGTTGCCGTCGAGGACGCCCTTCGCGTACTCGGCGACGTCGACGACCCTAGGCATGGTGCCCGAGCTGGCCGGCCAGCTTCACGAGCAGGTCCTTCGCAGCGTCGGCGATCACGGTGCCGGGCGGGAAGATGGCCGCCGCGCCCGCCGCGTGCAGCTCGTCGAAGTCCTGCGGCGGGATCACGCCACCGACGACGATCATGATGTCCTCGCGGCCGAGCTTCGCGAGCTCTTCGCGCAGCGAGGGCACCAGCGTGAGGTGGCCCGCGGCGAGCGAGGAGACGCCGACGATGTGCACGTCGGCCTCGACGGCCTGGTGCGCGACCTCCTCCGGCGTCTGGAACAGCGGGCCGACGTCGACGTCGAAGCCGAGGTCCGCGAACGCCGTGGCGATCACCTTCTGGCCTCGGTCGTGCCCGTCCTGGCCCATCTTGGCGACCAGGATGCGCGGGCGGCGGCCCTCCTGTTCCGCGAACGCCTCGACGACCTCGCGGCAGCCGTCCACGTTGGACACCGAACCGACCTCCTGCCGGTACACGCCGGAAATGGTGCGGATCTGCGCGCTGTGGCGGCCCCACACCTTGCCGAGCGACTCGGAGATCTCCCCGACCGTGGCCTTGGCGCGAGCGGCGCCGATCGCCAGCTCCAGCAGGTTGCCGCCGCTGCCCGCCGCGTTCGTCAGGGCCTCGAGCGCACTGTCCACCGCGGACTGGTCGCGCTCCTCCCTGAGCCTGCGCAGCTTCTCGAGCTGCTGGGCGCGCACGCCGGCGTTGTCGACCTTGAGGACCTCGATCTGCTCGTCGGCGTCCACGAGGTACTTGTTGACGCCGATGACGGGCTGGCGCCCGGAGTCGATGCGCGCCTGGGTCCGCGCCGCCGCTTCCTCGATGCGCAGCTTGGGGATGCCCTCGTCGATCGCGCGGGCCATGCCGCCCGCCTTCTCGACCTCGGTGATGTGCTCCCAGGCCTTGGCCGCGAGCTCCGCGGTGAGCCGTTCGACGTACGCGCTGCCGCCCCACGGGTCGATCACGCGCGTCGTGCCGGACTCCTGCTGGAGCAGCAGCTGCGTGTTGCGGGCGATGCGCGCGGAGAAGTCCGTCGGCAGCGCGAGCGCCTCGTCGAGTGCGTTGGTGTGCAACGACTGCGTGTGTCCCTGCGTCGCGGCCATCGCCTCGACGCACGTGCGCGCGACGTTGTTGAACACGTCCTGCGCGGTGAGGCTCCACCCCGACGTCTGGCAGTGGGTGCGCAGGCTGAGGGACTTCGGCGACTTCGGCTGGAACTCGTTGACGAGCTTGGCCCAGAGCAGGCGCGCGGCCCGCATCTTGGCGATCTCCATGAAGAAGTTCATGCCGACGGCCCAGAAGAAGCTGAGCCGCGGCGCGAACGCGTCCACGTCCAGCCCGGCCTCCCGGCCCGCGCGGAGGTACTCGACACCGTCCGCGAGCGTGTAGGCCAGCTCCAGGTCGGCCGTCGCCCCGGCCTCCTGCATGTGGTAGCCGGAGATCGAGATGGAGTTGAACTTCGGCATGTGCCGCGAGGTGTAGCTGAAGATGTCGGAGATGATCCGCATCGACGGCCGCGGTGGGTAGATGTAGGTGTTGCGGACCATGAACTCCTTGAGGATGTCGTTCTGGATCGTCCCCATGAGCTGCTCCGGCTTCACCCCCTGCTCCTCCGCCGCCACGACGAACAGGGCGAGGACGGGCAGCACCGCGCCGTTCATCGTCATCGACACGGACATCTTGTCCAGCGGGATGCCGTCGAACAGCGTGCGCATGTCGTAGATCGAGTCGATCGCCACCCCGGCCATGCCGACGTCACCGGCGACGCGCGGGTGGTCCGAGTCGTAGCCGCGGTGCGTGGCGAGGTCGAACGCCACGCTCAGGCCCTTCTGCCCAGCCGCGAGGTTGCGCCGGTAGAAGGCGTTCGACTCCTCGGCCGTCGAGAAACCCGCGTACTGGCGCACGGTCCACGGCTGGTTGACGTACATCGTCGGGTACGGGCCGCGCAGGAACGGCGCGATGCCGGGGTACGTCCGCAGGAAGTCGAGACCCTCCACATCGGACGGGCCGTAGACCGGCTTGACCGCGATGCCCTCCGGCGTCTCCCACGGCGGCAGGTCGGTCTTGTACTCCGCCCTCGGGAGAGGACCGAGGTCGACGTCCGCGAAGTTGGGGATCATCGCTCCGCTCCCTTGTCGATGCCGAGGAACCCGTACGTGTTCGTGAGGATCTCGAGCGCCGGGCAGCCGAGGTGGACGAACCCGTCGACCTCGGCGTCGGTCTTCTTGCCCGCGAGGAGCACCCGTTCGGCGCCCGCGGCGCGCAGCGCCTCGACGGTGGCGACGGCCTGGTCGGCGTAGCTGCCGTCGCTGCCGCACAGGACGGCGATCCTGGCGCCGGACTCCTCGAACCTGCGGGCCACTTCCTCCGCCGAGGCGGTCGCGCCCGCGTCCGGGGTGGCGAAGCCGCCCGCGTTGAAGAGGTTGGCGGCGAAGGTGGCCCGCGCGGTGTGGGCCGCGACCGGTCCGAGGGTGGCCAGGAAGACCCGGGGGCGTTCGGGCTGGGCGTCGGCGAGGTCGCGCAGCTCCTCGAAGGCCTGGGCGTAGCGGACCCTCGGGAGGCCGAAGGTGTCAGACCCGCTCGAGACACTTGGGGTGGGGGGCGCGTCCCCCCTGGGGGTCTGCGAGTCGGAATCGATTCCGGCGGCCTGGTCGCGCACCACCGGCTTCTCCGCCAGGTTCGGGAACTCGCTCACCCCGGTGATCGGGTCGCTCCGATCCGCCAGCCGAGCCGACCGCGCCGCCCAGGTCGAGGCGATCCGCGCGGCGACCAGGCCGTGCGCGGACGGCAACCCGCCCGCCCGTTCGACCTCCTGGAACCACTTCCAGGCCTCGGCCGCCAGCGCGTCGGTCAGCCGCTCCACGTACCAGGAGCCGGCCGCGGGGTCGATCACCTCGCCGAGGTGCGACTCCTCCAGCAGCAGGTTCTGCGTGTTCCGCGCGATCCGCCGGGCGAACTCGTCCGGCAGCCCGATCGCCGCGTCGAACGGCTGCACCGTCACGGAGTCCGCGCCGCCGAGTCCGGCGGCCAGGCAGGCGACCGTGGTGCGCAGCATGTTCACCCACGGGTCGCGGCGGGTCATCATCGCCGACGACGTCACCGCGTGCTGCACCTGCACGGTCTCGACGCCCGACACCTCGGCGACGCGAGCCCAGAGGCGGCGGGCGGCGCGGAGCTTGGCGATGGTCGTGAACTGGTCGGCGGTGGCGGCGAAGCGGAACTCCAGCTGCTCGAACGCCTCCGAAGCGGTGAACCCCGCGCCGGTCAGGGAACGCAGGTACGACACGGCCAGCGCGAGAGAGGCGCCCAGCTCTTCGGAGTCCGAGCCACCGGCGTCGTGGAACGGCAGCGCGTCGACCACCACGGTCCGCAGGCCGGGGAACCGCGAGCGGGCCTCGCGGATGACGTCCAAAGCGTCACCAGAAGGCCGCAGGGCGAGGTTGCCGCGCACCTCGGTGGCCAGCACCGGCGCCTGGTCGTAGATCCGGAGCATCGCGCGGGCGGCGTCGGCGGAGCCGTCGAGCACGATCGGCGCGAGGTCGAGGTAGACGCCGTCCAGCAGGCGTTCCAGGGAGGAGGCGGGGACCGCCAGCCACAGGGAGGTGACGCCGCCCTCGAGGTCGTTCATCAGGGCGACCGGATCGGGGACCGAGTGGCGCTGGCGAACGTCCCAGCCCTGCTTCACCGGCGCGAGAGCGTACGGCTCGAGGGCGTCGTCGAGGGTGTAGAGCGGCTGGAGCTCGATGCCGTCGTACGTCTTCGTGACCAGCGAGTCGAAGCTCGCGCCGGTCTTGCGGAGAACTGCGTCGACCAGCTCTCGCCACTGTTCTCCCGACGCGGCGGGGAACTCGTTCGGGCGGAATTCGGCGGTCAATGCCAACTCCATCATGCGTTGCAGTGTTACCGAACGCTACCGGCACGGCTATGTGAGGTTCACCGCCGTTGACGGGGCGGAGTTTTCCGCTCCACGGGCGGTACCCCCGGAGCGGACCCCGGTGTGTCGGGAAGAATGACGCCGTGGAGAACGGTGACCAGGATCGCTTGATCGCGGCTAGGTACCGGCTGCTGCACCTGCTGGGCCAGGGCTCGATGGGCACCGTCTGGGCCGCTCACGACGAGGTGTTGCGCAGGCAGGTCGCGGTCAAGGGGATCCTGAGGCCGCCCGGCATGCCCGACGTGGCCGCCGACGAGCTGCGCGAGCGGACCATGCGCGAGGCCCGCGCCGTCGCCGCGCTCTCCCACCCGAACGTCGTGACGCTCTACGACGTCGTGCAGCACGAGGGCGACCCGTACGTCGTGATGGAGCTCGTGCCGTCACGCAGCCTCGGCGACGTGTTGCAGGAACAGGGCTGTCTCACCGAGAAGCAAGGTGCGGCGGTGCTGGACGCGGTGGCGGCGGCGCTCGCGGCGGCGCACCGGGCGGGCATCACGCACCGGGACGTCAAGCCCGGCAACGTGCTGATCGCCGACGACGGCCGGGTGAAGCTCACCGACTTCGGCATCGCGCGCAACGTCGCCGAGGCCACGATGACCGCGCGCGGCATCACGCTGGGCACGCCCGCCTACATCGCGCCCGAGGTGGCGCAGGGCGGTGACGTGTCGGAGGCTGCGGACCGGTGGTCGCTCGGCGCCACGGTGTGGGCCGCGATGGCCGGCGAGCCGCCGTACGCCGGCAAGAACGTCATGCAGACGATCAACGCGGTGATCAACGGCGACGTGCCGGTGCCCGCGGGGGCCGGGCGGCTCGCGCCGGTGATCAGCGGGCTGATGCGCAAGGACCCGGCCGAACGGCTGTCGCTCGTCGACGTGCGCAAGCAGGTGTACCCGCTGCTGCCCGAGCCCGGCACTGACGCGTTCGAGGTCCGCGAGACGGTGCCGCTGCCGGTGGTCGTGCGGCCCAAGCCGAGGATCGAGCCGGACGCGCCGCTGGCCGACGACCCCGGCCCGCTGCCGTTCGCGCTCACCACACCGCACCCGCCGGCGCCGCGGGGACGCCTCGCCTCGGCGTTCGTGCTGGTCGCCGCCGTCCTGCTGTTCCTGGCGGGGTCGGGCGGCGGGTTCGCGCTGACGAGGCTCGCGGCCGGCGCGACGCTGCTGCCGCCGACCCGGCAGACGGTGCAGACGCTGCCGACGTTGCCCACGTCGGCGACGCTGCGGCCGCGCACCGCCTCCGCCGTGACGGCCATCGGCGACCAGGGCGGCGAGTTCACCATGAGCGTCGACCAGAGCTGGACGACGTACGCCGAGCAGCGGGCCGCCGACGCGCGGTTCCCGGTGTCGGCGGTCGTGCACTTCGTGTCGGGCAGCGGCGCGTACGAGGTGACCGTGCAGCGGTTCCCGGACTACTACCCGAAGCGCGACATCAAGGCGTACGTCGCGGGTGTGCGGGCGCGGTGGCCCGGGCGCTTCTTCGGCGGCGAGAGGGTGCCGACGCCGGACCTCCCGGGGCCGCGCGCCGAGGCGAGCACCCAGTTCCTCTACCGCACGGTCGAGGGTGACGAACCCAACGCGCTGCGGCGGTCGCACCTCTCCCGGGTGCTCCCCCACGGCGACGACCTGTGGGTGGTCGAGGTCGTGGTGCCGACGGAGCAGGAGGACGAGGCCAGGGTGCGCCTCTTCGACGCGATCGCCTCGACGTTCGCCCCGGTTTAACATCTGGCGGTGACTCCAGAAGAGCTGGCCGGCAAGGCCGCGGAAGAGATCCAGAGCCGCACCGGCAACGAGAAGCACGACATCGCCATCGTGCTCGGCTCCGGCTGGCGGCCCGCCGCCGACGTGATCGGTGAGCCCGTCGTCGAGATCGGGGTGGGCGAGCTGACGGGCTTCGAGGCGCCGACCGCGCTCGGCCACGGCGGCACCATCCGTTCCGTCGAGGTCGGCGGCAAGAAGGTCCTCGTCGTCCTCGGCCGCACCCACGGCTACGAGGGCAAGGGCGTGCAGAAGGTCGTGCACGGCGTGCGTGCCGTCGCGGCCGCGGGCGTGAAGACGGTCGTGCTGACCAACGCCGCCGGTGGCCTGCGGCAGGGCATGACCGTCGGGCAGCCGGTGCTGATCTCCGACCACCTCAACCTCACCTCGCTGTCGCCGCTGGTCGGCGCGCGGTTCGTCGACCTCACGGACCTGTACTCGCCACGGCTGCGCAAGGTCGCGCAGGAGATCGACCCGTCGCTGGAGGAGGGCGTGTACGCGGGCCTGCCGGGACCGCACTTCGAGACGCCCGCCGAGATCCGGATGCTGCGCACCCTGGGCGCCGACCTGGTCGGCATGTCAACCGTGCACGAGGCCATCGCCGCACGGGCCGAGGGCGTCGAGGTGTTCGGCCTGTCGCTGGTCACGAACCTCGCGGCGGGCATCACCGGCGAGCCGCTGAACCACCAGGAGGTGCTGGACGCCGGCGCCGCCGCGGCCCAGCGCATGGGCACCCTGCTGCGCGAGCTGGTGGACCGGGCATGAGCCTGACGCCGGCACTGCGTGACGCGACGTTCCGGTGGATCGCCGACGACCCGTCGGACGTGACTCGAACCGAGTTGCAGGGCGTGTTGGCACGGGCGATGGGCGGCGACCCCGCCGCTCTGGAGGACCTGCGGGACCGCATGGCCGGTCCGCTGACGTTCGGCACCGCCGGGCTGCGCGGGCCGGTGCGGGCGGGCACGAACGGCATGAACGTGGCCACCGTGGTCCGCGCGACGGCCGGCCTGGCGTCGTGGCTCAGCACGTCCGGCCTGGTGTTCGTGGGTCGTGACGCGCGGCACGGGTCCGAGGAGTTCGCCACCGCCGCGGCCGAGGTCATGGCGGCGGCGGGCTTCGACGTGCGGGTGCTGCCCGAGCCGTTGCCGACGCCGGTGCTGGCGTACCTGGTGCGCGCGCACGGCGCCGTGGCGGGCATCCAGATCACCGCGTCGCACAACCCTCCTGCGGACAACGGCTACAAGCTCTACCTGGCCGGTGGTTCGCAGATCGTCCCGCCGTCCGACGGCGAGATCGAGAAGGCGATCGAGGCCGTTCCGGCCGCGGTGTCCGTACCTCGGAACTCCTCGTACACGACGGTCTCCGACGCGGAGGTGGACGCGTACCTCGAACGGGTGGCGTCGCTGCCGCGCGGGAACTCGCGTGAGCTGAAGATCGCGCTGACGCCGATGCACGGCGTCGGCGGCGCGTTCGCCGTGGAAGCGTTGCGGCGCGCGGGCTTCACCGACGTGCACGTGGTGCGGTCGCAGGCGGTGCCGGACCCGGACTTCCCGACAGTGGTGTTCCCGAACCCGGAGGAGCCCGGCGCGGCCGACGAGCTGCTGTCCCTCGCGGCGTCGGTGGACGCCGACCTGGCGATCGCCCTCGACCCGGACGCGGACCGGTGCGCCCTCGGCGTGAAGGACGGCGACACGTGGCGGATGCTGCGCGGTGACGAGACGGGCGTGCTGCTCGGCTCGCTCGTGCTGTCCACCACCGAGTCGGCGGACCCGCTGGTGGCGACCACGATCGTGTCGTCGTCGCTGCTGAAGTCGGTCGCGGCCGCGCACGGTGCCCGCTACGCCGAGACGCTGACGGGCTTCAAGTGGCTGGCGCGCGCGGGCGAGGGCCTGGTGTTCGCCTACGAGGAGGCGCTCGGCAACTGCGTCGACCCCGAGCACGTGGCCGACAAGGACGGCATCTCGGCCGCCGTCGTCGCCGCGGACCTGGCCGCCGGGCTCAAGGCCTCGGGCCGCACGCTGCTGGACGCGCTCGACCAGCTGGCGGTGGACCACGGCCTGCACCTGACCGACCAGGTCTCGTTGCGCTACACCGATCTGAGCCTGATCGGCGCGACGATGGCGCGGCTGCGCGCCGAACCACCGCCGGACTTCGCGTCGGAGGACCTGTTGCCCGGCGCGGACGTGCTGCGCTGGACGGCGGACGGCGTGCGCGTGATCGTGCGGCCCTCCGGCACCGAACCGAAGCTCAAGGCGTACCTCGAGGTCGTCGAGCCGGTCACGGACGGACTGGAGTCCGCCCGTGCGGCGGGCAGGGCCAGGCTCGCGGAACTGCGGGAACGGGTGACGGCGCTCGTCAGCTAGCGATCGCGATCGCGAGGCACAGCGCAGCCAGGGCGAAACCCCCGCCGGCCACGAAGTAGGCCCTCCTGGTCGGCGGGGACACCGCGTTGCGGCGTCCTTCGGTGACCGCCGCGACGGCGATCCGGCCGAAGATGTACGCGATCGTGCAGAGCCCCACGCCGAGCCCGAGCAGCATCGTGTTGACGTCCCACGGGCTGTGGTCGAACCCCGGCCACACGGACGCGAAGAGAGGCCCGATCCCGATCATCCCGATGCCGACGGCGAGGCCGGAACCCCAGGTGATGCGGCGCTGGCGAGGACTGGTGTGCATTAGGGCGGTGGTCTTCATGGTCCCTCCTGTGTACACCTTCTAGGACGTGCTTCCGGCCGCAGGGTTCCGTTTGCCCAGCAACAGGAACGCCTGCGGTCCTCCTTCGTCCGCACCCTTGCGGCGTTGCAGCCGTGCCACCTCGTCGAACCCGGCCGCGGTCGCGTTGGCCACGGTTTCCTCGATGCCGTGCCAGTACACCTCCAGGTCCACGTCGTGGCCGTAGGCGTGGGGCAGGTGCTGCTTCCGGTCGCCCAGCTTGAAGGCGTGCAACAGGTGGCCGCCGGGCTTCAGGACCCGGCAGAACTCCTCCCACGGCACCTCGCTCGCCGGCATGTGGACCGTGGAGTACCAGACGACGGCGCCGCCGAGGATGTTGTCCTGGAGGTCGAGCGCGTTCATGTCGCCCTGGGAGAAGGCCAGGTGCGGGTAGGCCCGCCGCGCCTGGTCGACCATGCCGTCGGAGAGGTCGATGCCGAACGAGGTGAGGCCCAGCTCGTGCAGGTGCTGGGTGATCCGGCCGGTGCCGCAGCCCAGGTCCGCCACCAGACCCTCGGTCATCTCGGCGAACGCGCGCATGACGGCGGCGTCGAGGGGGCGGCCGTCGTGCGCGTCCGGGAGGAGCCGGGCGTAGTCGGCGGCGACGGTGTCGTAGGAGGCGCGGGTCATGGTCGTCCATGCTGCTGCACCGCGGGCCCCGCTGTCCGGCGAACGCCGCTCGTGCGGCTTGCGCGTCCGCGATCAGCACGTCAGCGTGGGGCCATGCCGCGCCTCTTGATCGTCCACCACACCCCGTCGCCCGCCCTCCAGGCGATGTTCGAGGCCGTGCTC
Organism: Lentzea jiangxiensis; assembly: GCF_900104175.1. Taxonomy (GTDB): domain Bacteria; phylum Actinomycetota; class Actinomycetes; order Mycobacteriales; family Pseudonocardiaceae; genus Lentzea; species Lentzea jiangxiensis. The sequence continues at coordinate 422,203 of NZ_FNIX01000001.1, read as the reverse complement.
GCCGGTGCCACCACCCCCGAGGTCGAGGGCGTCGAGGTGGTGCGCCGGGCAGCGTTGTCCACAACCGCTGTGGACACCCTGGAAGCCGACGGCTACCTGCTGGGGACGCCCGCCAACCTCGGGTACATGAGCGGCGCGCTGAAGCACTTCTTCGACACCGTCTACTACCCGTGCCTCGATTCCACGCGCGGCAGGCCGTTCGGGCTTTACGTGCACGGCAACAACGACACGACGGGGGCGGTGCGCAGCGTGGAGACCGCCACGACCGGCTTGGGCTGGGAGAAGGCGGCTCAGCACGTGCTCGTCACGGGTGAGCCGGGGAAGGCCGACCTCCAGGCGTGCTGGGAGCTCGGCGCCACCGTGGCGGCCCAGTTGTCCACATGATCCCAGGGTTGTCCACAGCTTGTTGTCCCCACCCTGTGGACAACCCTGGGGATGCTTTCGAACGTGTGTTCTAACGCCCGATCGAGCTCATGTCCGGGTACCGCTCACCGGCGACGGCGGACGCGGGAACCGCGGCCTCGACGGCGGCCAAGTCCGCCTCCGAGAGCTCCAGGGACGCCGCCGCGACGTTCTCCTCCAGGTACCTGATCCGCTTGGTGCCCGGGATCGGCACGACGTCGGAGCCCCGGTGCTGCACCCACGCCAGCGCGAGCTGACCGGCGGTCACACCGCGCTCCGCGGCCAGCGCCTTCAGCTCGGCGACCATCTTCAGGTTCGCGTCGAGGTTCTCGCCGGAGAACCGCGGGTTCACGGCGCGGAAGTCGCCCTCCTCGAAGTCGGCCGGCGACGCGAAACGCCCGGTCAGCACGCCACGGCCGAGCGGCGAGTACGGCACGATGCCGATGCCCAGCTCACGGGCGGTCGGGACGATCTCGGCCTCGATGTCGCGCGACCACAGCGACCACTCGCTCTGCAGGGCGGTGATCGGGTGCACGGCGTGGGCGCGGCGCAGCGTGTCGGCGCCCGCCTCGGACAGGCCGAGGTGCCGCACCTTGCCCTCGGTGACCAGCTCGGCCATCGCGCCGACGGTCTCCTCGATCGGGGTGTCGGACGGCACGCGGTGCAGGTAGTACAGGTCGATCGTCTCCACTCCGAGACGCTTGAGCGAGCCCTCGACCGACGAGCGCACGTAGGCGCGGTCGCCGCGGATCGACCGGCCGCCGCCCTCGCGGACGATGCCGAACTTCGTGGCGAGCACGTAGCCCGAGCGGCCGGCGAGCGCACGGCCCACCAGTTCCTCGTTCACGTGCGGGCCGTACATGTCGGCGGTGTCGATCAGCGTCACGCCGAGCTCCAGGGCCCGGTGGATGACGGCGATCGACTCCTGCTCGTCGCCTGCGCCGTAGAACTCCGACATCCCCATGCAGCCGAGGCCCTGCGGCCCGACCTGCAGCGATCCCAATGAACGGCTCACGCCGTCGCCTCCAAGTCCCGCTCGACCACCGCGTAGTGGTCGATCTTGTAGTCGAGCACCTCCAGGCAGGTCTGCAGCTCCGCGATGCGGGCGCGGACGTCGCCGCGGTGCTCGACGAGGATCTGCTTGCGGCGGCCTGCCGTCAGGTCGCCCTTGTGCCTGAGCTGCGCGAACTCGCGCATCATGCGAATCGGCATGCCGGTCGTGCGCAGCCGCGTCACGAAAGCCAGCCAGCCGAGGTCTTCCTCCGAGTAGCTGCGACGGCCGCCCGAGTCCCGGGCGGGCGGGTCGACGAGCCCGATTCGTTCGTAGTAGCGCAAGGTGTCGATGGACAACCCGCTGCGCTGCGCGGCTTGGGCTATCGAGTAACTCACGAACGCGACGCTATGACCTGGAGTGCACTCTAGGTCAAGCGGAATCCTTGGAGATTCCCCACGCTTCGAGATGACCCGCCATCTCCGGCACGTCGATCTTGTCGCGGCCGAGGGAGCGGACGAGGTCCAGCGCGTCGTCCTCGTCGGCGTCGATCCAGTAGCCGTTGATGTCGCACATCGTGACGGCGGCGACCCAGGCGAGCCGCCAGTTGCCCTCGACGAGAGGGCGGGTCCTGACGATGGAGTCGAGCAGGGCGGAGGACTTGAGCCACAGCGTGTCGTACGCCTCCACGCCGAGAACGGTCGCGCGGGGACGGTACGCCGCCGTGTCCAGCAGGCCGATGTCCCTGACGACGAGATCGCCGCCGGTCACGGCTGTGGCCAGCACCAACAGGTCCCCGGCGTCGAGGTAGGAGATCACGGCATCCAGTTGATCACAGAGGTCTGACAGTTTCAGGAAGAACCGAGCCTATCCAAAAGACCTCGGTACTTGGGCAGGACCCGCCCCAGCACCTCGCCGAGCTTCTCCTCCTGCTGCATGCGCCGGTAGCGCTCCGCGATCGCGAGCCGCACGACCTCCTGCTTGGAGCGGCCCTCGGCGTGCGCCAGTTCAGCGAGCCGCTGGTTCTCCTCGTCGGTCAACCGCAAGGTCATCGCCATTCCCAGCACGGTATCAACTTGATACCACACGGACCAGGGGCAGATAGGATCGGCCGGTGCCCAGGCCCAAGACCCACGACGACGCGCTGCGGCGGCGTCTGCTCGAGCGGGCGGGCGAGCTGCTCAGCACCGAAGGTCCCGCCGCAGTGAGCCTGCGCAAGATCGCCACCGACGTCAACACCTCGACGACGGCGGTCTATTCCCTCTTCGGCGGGAAGCCGGCGCTGCTCGAGGCGCTCTACGACGAGGCGTTCACGCGGTTCGGCCGCAACCTCGCCGCGGTGCCGGTCACGGACGACCCGGCGGAGGACCTGCTGCGGATCGGGCTGGCGTACCGGCGCAGCGCGCTGGAGGACCCGCAGTTCTACTCGGTGCTCTACTCGAAGGTCGTCGCACCGACGAAGGAGATGAGCCGCGCGGCGGGCAGGACGTTCGCACCGGTGATCAACGCGGTGCGGCGCGCGGTGGAGCAGGGCGTCTACCTCGCGGAGGACCCGGAGCAGATCGCGATGTCGATGTGGGGCATCGCGCACGGCCTGGTGAGCCTGGAGCTCAACGGCAACCTGCCGCCCGGTGTGGACGCGGCCGCCACCTACGAGCTGGCGTTGCGCGCGCACGGCAGGGGCTGGCGGGCGGAAGCCGGGAAAACCCTGTAGAACCACGGAATCCGGGGAGGCGGCCGCCGCGAAACCTCCCCGGACCCGCTGAACTGTCCGATTAGGACAGTCCGTCTTCGGTGCGGCCTACCTGAGAGCGCCGTCGAGCGCCTTGATCAGCTCACCCTGCGGCGTGTCGCCGTCGAGCGACCAGACCATCGCGCCGCCGAGCCTGCGGTCGTTGATGTAGCGCGCCTTGCGCTTCATCTCCGTCGCGTCGTCGTAGGTCCACCAAGTCTTGCCGTCGTAGATCCACGCGAAGCCGGCGCGCTCGTCGCGGTAGATCCGGTACGTGTTGCCCGGCTCCGAGAGCTTCGCCTTGATGCGGTGGAAGTCCTCGTACCCCGCCTCGTACTTGGCGGGCGCGGGAACGCCGGTGCCGAACAGGCCGTTGCGCGCGCCGGGGGCGACGCCGTCCCAGCCGCGGCCGTAGAACGGAACACCGAGCACCGCCTTGGACCGCGGGGCACCGCGCGAGAGCCACGCGTCGACCGTCACCTCGGAGCTGAACTCGAACTCCGACGGGTCGCCCTTGGGCACGCGCAGCGCGGACTGCTGGTTCGCCGCCGCGTCCCACGCGCCGTGGTAGTCGTAGCCCTGCAGGGTGCCGAAGGTGAGGTAGGAGAACACCTTCCTAACCTCGAAGCCCGCGTCGACCTGCCTCGGGTCGGCCGGCAGGAACGCCGTCAGGTCGCGGTTCCAGCCCATCTGCCTGCGGTACTCGGCGAGCAGCTTGGTGAAGTTCTGCTTGTCCTCGGGACGCACGACGTTCGGCGGCGTCGTGTTGCCATTGCTGCCGGGCCACTCCCAGTCGAGGTCGACGCCGTCGAAGACGCCCTTCGCGGCGCCCTCGGGCAGACCGGGCAGGTTGCCCTTGATCCACATGTCGGTGCACGACTTGACGTGCGCGGCCCGCGACTCGGGCGTCAGCGCGGCGTTGGAGAACCAGCGCGAGCCCGTCCAGCCGCCCAGCGAGATGTTGACCCTCAGCTTGGGGTACCTGGCCTTGAGCTGCTTGAGCTGGTTCAGGTTGCCCATCAGCGCCTGGCCCGCTTCGTCGGCCTTGCCGCTCACCGACTGCTCCGCGGTGTGGGGCATCTGCCAGTCGGCCCACGGGTCGGAGCTCACGCACTTGCCCGACTCGTCGAGGAAGCCGAAGGCGTAGTTCAGGTGCGTGAGCCGCGCGGCGGCCCCGCTGTCCACGAGGTTCTTGACCCGGAAGTTCCGGTCGTACACGCCCCACTGGATGAAGTACCCGACGGTGCGGGTCTTCGAGAAACCGTGGTGCCCGGTGGTCGCGACGTCGGCGTGCGCGGGCGCGGAGGCCAGCGACGCTGACAGGGCGCCGACCGCGAGCGCGGCGACACCCCATCTCCGTCTGGACATGTGACTCCTCAGTCAGATCGCGGCAGCGGCGATGTGGTCCACAGCACGATATGCCTAAGGTCTAGACCACTGCTACGTCCGATCGGAGGTATGTCCTAAACCGCCCCGTACAGACGGTCACCGGCATCACCCAGGCCGGGCACGATGAAGCCGGAGTCGTTGAGCCTCTCGTCCACCGACGCCGTGACGAGGCGGCACGGCAGCTTCGAGTCCTCGAGGTGGTTGATCCCCTCGGGAGCCGCGAGCACGCACACGGCCGTCACGTCGGTCGCGCCGCGCTGGGTCAGCAGCCGGATCGTGTAGGCCATCGACCCGCCGGTCGCGAGCATCGGGTCGAGCACGAACACCGGCCGTCCCGCGAGGTCCTCCGGCAACGACTCCATGTACGGCGTCGGCTGGAGCGTCTCCTCGTCGCGCGCGAGACCGACGAACCCCATCTGGGCGTCCGGGATCAGCTTGTGCGCCTGGTCCGCCATGCCCAGACCGGCCCGCAGCACCGGCACGAGCAGCGGCGGGTTTGCCAGCCGGTAGCCGGTGGTACGAGCAACCGGCGTGTGCGTGCGGTCTTCCTTCAGCGGTGCCTCGCGCATCGCTTCGTAGACCAGCATCACGGTGAGTTCGTGCAATGCGGCGCGGAACGTGGCGTTGTCCGTGCGCGCGTCGCGCATGGTTGTGAGCCTCGCCTTGGCGAGTGGATGATCGACGACGAGAACGTCCATGACCGACACCGTAACCGCTGGGAGGAGCGAAGGGTGTTCGAAGAGATCTACCGCGAGGCACGTCAGCGGATCGTCGGCCTGACCATGGGGCTGAGCGCCGAGGAGCTCTCGCGCGCCGTCCCCGCCTGTCCTGAGTGGACCGTGCACCAGCTCCTCGCGCACCTGTCCGGCGCGGCGTCCGATCTCGCCGGCGGCCGCATGGAGGGAGCCCCGTCGGACGAGTGGACCGCGCGGCACGTCGCCGAGCGCGCGGACGTGCCCGCCGACGACCTGCTGGAGCAGTGGAACGCCTCCGGCGACCGGATCGCCGAGATGTCGCGCATCCCCTACCAGCTGGCACTCGACGCGCTCACGCACGAGGCCGACCTGCGGGCGGCGCTCGGCCGCGAACGCCTCCCCGACTCGGCCTGGCAGCCCACGCTCGTCTGGATCACCCCTCGCCGGCTGGCCGGCGTGGCGGTGAAGACGGAGCTGGGGGTGCTCGGCGACGGCCCGATCACGCTGGAGGCCGACGGCTACGAGCTGTGGCGCGCGTTCTTCGGCAGGCGCTCGCGGCGGCAGGTGCGGGCGTGGAAGTGGTCGGACCCGTCGCCGGTCGACCAGCTGCCGTTCTTCCCGTTCAGGGACACCAATCTGGTGGAGTGAACGCCGTTAACCAACCGGTGTAGCGTCGGCCGGGTGACAGACCACGTGCGCATCGGAGTGCTCGGCGCGGCCACGATCGCGCCCATCGCCGTCGTCCGCCCGGCCCGTTCCTCGACGGTCGCCGAGGTCGTGGCCGTCGCCGCGCGGTCGGCCGAGCGCGCCCGGACGTTCGCCGACAGGCACGGCATCGCGCGCGTGCACGACTCGTACGAGGACCTGCTGGCCGACCCGGCCGTCGACGCCGTCTACAACCCCCTGCCCAACGGCCTGCACGGCAGGTGGACGCTCGCAGCCCTGGAGGCCGGCAAGCACGTCCTGTGCGAGAAGCCGTTCACCGCGAACGCCGCCGAAGCGGCCGAGGTGGCGAAGGCCGCGCAGGCCTCCGGCCTCGTGGTGATGGAGGCGTTCCACTACCGCTACCACCCGCTGGCCGTGCGCGTGGACGAGATCGTGCGGTCCGGTGTCCTCGGACCGCTGCGGCACGTCGAGGCGTCCGTCTGCTTCCCGCTGCCGAAGTTCTCCGACATCCGCTACGACTACTCGCTGGCGGGCGGCGCGATGATGGACGCCGGCTGCTACGCGGTGCACATGGTCCGCCTGCTCGGCGGCGAGGAACCCGAGGTGCGGTCCGCGAAGGCGTTGCCGCACGGGCCTTCCGTCGACCGGGCGATGCGCGCGACGCTGCGCTTCCCGGCCGGCCACACGGGATCGGTGCACGCGTCGCTGTGGTCGTCGACGGTGCTCAAGCTGTCGATGAAGGCTATCGGCGAGAACGGCGTGCTGCACGTCCTCAACCCGCTCGGCCCGCAGCTGGCGCACCGGTTGTCATTGCGGCTCAAGGACAGGAAGTCCACGGAGACGTTCGGGCGGCGCTCGACCTACGCGTACCAGCTCGACGCGTTCACCGCGGCGGTGCTGCGCGGCGAGCCGTTCCCGACGACCGCCGACGACGCGGTGCGCACCATGACCGTGATCGACGCGGTCTACCGCGCGGCCGGGCTGCCGCCGCGCAGGCCGACATCGTGACGCGACCGAAAATCACCTGATCAGGGGGTTGTACAACCCGTTCCGGGAATGCAGAACGGCCCCACCGGCACCGATGTGTCTCGTAGCTAGTGGAGACGCGGAGGTGTGACAGTGAGAATCGAACAGAAGCCCGCCCAGCAGTGGTGCGAGTCCCCGCTGGTCATCATGGGGGTGTCGGTGTCGATCGCCGTGGTGATCGGGGTGCTGCCGCTGACGTGGGGCTACAGCCCGGCCCTGGCCTCGGCGCTCGCCGCCGCCCTGCTGCTCGCCCTGGCGATCACGGTCAAGTACGCACCTAACCGCAAGTGAGCGCTCTAGACTCGATCGGGTGAGCGACGAGCTGGTACCCGCTGATCAGAGTCACCTGCGCGCCTCGGACGCGGACCGGGAACAGATCGCGCAGGTTCTGCACAAGGCGACCGCCGAAGGCCGCCTCGACATCCACGAGCTGGACGAGCGCCTGGCGGCCGTCTACGCCGCGAAGACCTACGGCGAGCTCGTCCCGATCACGGCCGACCTGGTCATCAGCGGCCTGCCGCAGAGCCCGGCGATCCCGCAGTACCAGCCCGCGGTGAGCGACCGCATCGGCGGCCAACCGGGCAGCGCGGTGTCGGTGGCGTTCTGGTCGGGCGTGAACCGCAAGGGCCAGTGGGTCGTCCCGCGCATGCACAACGCGGTCGCCGTGATGGGCGGCATCGAGATCGACCTGACCCACGCCCGGTTCGCCGAGCAGGAGGTCACCATCAGCTGCTTCGCGTTCTGGGGCGGCGTCGAGATCCGGGTGCCCGACGACATCAACGTCCACGTCGACGGGTTCGGCTTCATGGGCGCCTTCGAGGACCGCGCGCCCGGCCGCCGGCACATCCCGGGCGCGCCGACCGTGCGGATCACGGGGCTCGCGCTGATGGGCGGCGTGGAGGTGAAGGGACCCAAGCGGAAGAAGTCCCAGGTCCTGCGCGAACTGCTGGACTGATGCGGCTGGCCGACCCCATCGAGCGCGCGGTGCCGCTGAACCGCCGTGCCGGCGGTGCTCGCGCAGAGGCGGTGCGCGGGGCTCGTCACACCTCCGAATAGGCCCTCTGAGCTGCGCGAACATGCTCACTTAGGACGGGCGTCCCATTCCGCTTAGACTCCTGGGCATGGCTGCTCCAACGACACCGCCGTCGGCCCTGGCTGACGCCGTGCGCGACGAATCGTCGCTGCGGCGTTTCCTGCACGGGCTCCCCGGCGTCGACCAGGTCGGCGTCGAGCAACGAGCCGCGGGCCTCGGCACGCGGAGCATCAAGAAGGCCTCGAAGCTGCACGCCATCGACCTGGCGATCAGCATGGTGGACCTGACCACGCTCGAGGGCGCGGACACCGCGGGCAAGGTGCGCGGCCTCGCCGCGAAGGCGAAGCGGCCCGACCCCGAGCGGCCGGACGTGCCGCCGGTCGCGGCGGTCTGCGTCTACCCGGACATGGTCGCCACGGCGGCGAAGGAGCTGCAGGGCACCGGGATCAACGTCGCCAGCGTCGCGACGGCGTTCCCCAGCGGGCGCAGCACGCTCGACATCAAGCTGGCCGACACCCGGTTCGCCGTGCGGGAGGGTGCGAGCGAGGTCGACATGGTGATCGACCGCGGCGCGTTCCTGAGCGGCCGGTACGGGCAGGTGTTCGAGGAGATCGTCAAGGTCAAGGAGGCGTGCGGGGACGCGCACCTCAAGGTCATCCTCGAGACCGGCGAGCTCGTGACGTACGACAACGTGCGCCGCGCGTCGTGGCTCGCGCTGCTGGCCGGCGGCGACTTCATCAAGACCTCGACCGGCAAGGTGCAGCCCGCCGCGACGCTGCCGGTCACGCACGTGATGCTGCAGGCCGTGCGCGACTGGAAGGCGCAGACCGGAGAGCTGCGCGGGGTGAAGCCCGCCGGCGGCATCCGCACGACCAAGGACGCGATCAAGTACCTGGTGGCCGTGCACGAGGTGGCCGGTCCGGAGTGGCTCGACCCGCACCTCTTCCGGTTCGGCGCGTCGACGTTGCTCAACGACCTGCTCATGCAGCGTCGGACCCAGTTGGACGGCCACTACAGCGGCCCGGACTACGTGACGGTGGACTGAAGACATGTGGGAATACGCCCCCGCGCCCGAGTCGCGGGACATCGCGAACCTCAAGCCCTCGTACAAGATGTTCGTCGACGGCAAGTTCGTCGAGGGCACCGGCGAGCCGCTCAAGACCGTCAACCCGGCCACCGAGGAGGTGCTCGCGGAGGTCTCGACCGCGTCGCAGTCCGATGTGGACACCGCGGTCAAGGCCGCGCGCAAGGCCTACGACCGCGTGTGGTCGAAGATGCCGGGAAGCGAGCGCGCCAAGTACATCTACCGCATCGCGCGGCAGATCCAGGAGCGCGGCCGTGAGCTCGCGGTGCTGGAGTCGCTCGACAACGGCAAGCCGATCAAGGAGTCGCGCGACGTCGACGTCCCGACGGCCGCCTCGCACTTCTTCTACCACGCGGGCTGGGCGGACAAGCTCGGCTACGCGGGCTACGGCCCGGACCCGCAGCCGCTGGGCGTCGCTGGGCAGGTCATCCCGTGGAACTTCCCGCTGCTGATGGCGGCGTGGAAGATCGCTCCCGCGCTCGCGTGCGGCAACACGGTCGTGCTCAAGCCCGCCGAGACCACGCCGCTGACGGCGCTGGTGCTGGCGGACGTCATCCAGCAGTGCGACCTGCCGCCGGGCGTCGTGAACATCATCCCGGGCGCCGGTGACGTCGGCGCCGCGCTCGTCGGCCACGAGGACGTGAACAAGGTCGCCTTCACCGGCTCGACCGACGTCGGCAAGGTCATCCAGGGCCGGCTGGCGGGCACGTCGAAGAAGCTGACGCTCGAACTGGGCGGCAAGGCGGCGAACATCGTCTTCGACGACGCCCCGCTCGACCAGGCCGTCGAGGGCATCGTCAACGGCATCTTCTTCAACCAGGGCCACGTCTGCTGCGCCGGCTCCCGCCTCCTCGTGCAGGAGTCGATCGCCGACGAGCTGGTCGAGAAGCTGCACGCGCGCGTCAGCACGTTGCGCGTCGGCGACCCGCTCGACAAGAACACCGACGTCGGCGCGATCAACTCCCGCGAGCAGCTCACCAGGATCAAGGAGCTGACGGAGTCCGGCGACGCCGAGGGCGCCCAGCGCTGGACGTCCTCCTGCCCGTTGCCGGACAAGGGTTTCTTCTTCGCCCCGACCGTCTTCTCCAACGTCTCGCAGGCGATGCGCATCGCCCGCGAGGAGATCTTCGGCCCGGTCCTGTCCGTCCTGACCTTCCGCACGCCCGAAGAGGCGGTCGCCAAGGCGAACAACACGCCGTACGGCCTGTCCGCCGGCATCTGGACCGAGAAGGGCTCGCGCATCCTCTGGATGGCACAGCGCATGCGCGCCGGCGTCGTGTGGTCCAACACGTTCAACCGCTTCGACCCGACCGCCCCGTTCGGCGGTTACCAGGAGTCGGGCTTCGGCCGTGAGGGCGGCCGCACCGGTCTGGAGGCCTACCTCGATGTCTGATCGACTCACGGTCGCGAAGACCTACAAGCTCTACATCGGCGGCAAGTTCCCGCGCTCGGAGTCCGGCCGCAGCTACCCGGTGGCGGACGCCAAGGGCACCTTCCTCGCCAACGCCGCACAGGGTTCCCGCAAGGACGCCCGCGACGCCGTGGCCGCCGCCCGCAAGGCCTTCGACGCGTGGTCCGGCGCCACCGCCTACAACCGGGGCCAGGTCCTGTACCGCGTGGCCGAGGTCCTCGAAGGCCGCCGCGAGCAGTTCATCTCCGAGGTCGCCACCTCCGAGGGCGTCCCGGCGAAGAAGGCCCAGTCCCTGGTGGACACGGCCATCGACCGCTGGGTCTGGTACGCGGGCTGGACCGACAAGATCGCGGCCGTCCTGGGCTCCTCGAACCCGGTCGCGGGCCCGTACTTCTCGTTCTCCACCCCCGAACCCACGGGCGTGGTGGCGGTACTGGCGCCCCAGCAGTCCTCACTGCTGGGCCTGGTCTCGGTGATCGCCCCGGTGATCGCCTCCGGCAACACCTGCGTGGTCATCACCTCCCAGGACCGCCCGCTCCCCGCCATCACCCTGTCCGAGGTGCTGGCCACGAGCGACGTCCCCGGCGGCGTGGTCAACATCATCACCGGCCGCACGGCGGAAATCGCCCCGTGGCTGGCCTCGCACGCGGACGTCAACGCCCTGGACCTCACCGGCGCCCCGGACTCCCTGCGCGCCGACCTGGAACGCGCGGCGGCAGGCACCGTGAAGCGCGTGCTGCGCACCAAGCCGAACGAGGACTTCACCGCGACGCCGGACATGTCCCGCCTGCGCGCCTACCTCGAAACGAAGACGGTCTGGCACCCCATGGGCGTCTGACACCCCCAGTCGGCGGCGTAGGCCTTCCCCTGCGCCGCCAACTCCTCGCCGAGGATCCTGATCGCCTTCGGCCCCACGCCGTGGATCTTCAACAGCGCCTTGGCCGGCACCTTCGTCAGCGAGTCGAACGTCGCATAGCCGTGCGCGACCAACTCACGGTCGGCGACTTTGCCGATGGTGCGCGGAAACTCGGACCCGGGCAGCTCGGACATGCCAGGAAGTCCACCACACGCACCCACGACGCCGAAGGCGAGCCGCTTCGGCTTTTGCCTGCGAACCGGCGATCAGGAATTGACCAACCCGGCCCGCCAAGCCCAGGAAGCGATCCCCACCCGGTTCCGGACGTTCAACTTGGCCTGCACCGACGCCAGATGCGTCTTGACGGTGGACAGGGAGAGGTAGAGCTCGGAAGCGATCTCCTGGTTGGACAGCCCCCGAGCCACCTCCCGGACCACGTCCTGCTCCCGAGCGGTCAGCAACCCCAGGTCAGGCCGGGACGCCGGCCGGGCGAAGTGCTCCAGCATCCGCACCGTCACCCGGGGCGAGATCAAGGCGTTCCCGGCGGCAGCAGCCCGAACGGCCTCGACCAGCAACGCAGGCCCGGCATCCTTGGTCAAGAACCCGGACGCACCGTTCTCGAGCGCTGTGTGCACGTACTCGTCCAGGTCGAAAGTGGTCACCACCACTACCTTCGTGGTGGGCGACAACTTCTTCGTCACCTCGAGCCCGTCCAGCCCGGGCATCCGGATGTCCAGCAACGCGACATCCGGCTTGTGCTCGCGAGCCGCGGTCACAGCCGCGACCCCGTCGGCGACATCAGCCACCACGGTGATGTCCGGCTGCTTCTCCAGGATCATCCGAAACCCGACGCGGACCATCTCCTGGTCGTCGGCGATGAGGACCGAGATCACTTCTTCCCTTCCAGGGGTAGCTCGGCGAGCACCTGCCAGCCGGTCTCACGCGGACCCGCGGAGAACAGGCCGCCCAGCAGGTCGACCCTCTCACGCATCCCCACGAGACCGTAGCCACCCTGGTTCAGCTCGTGCGGCTGACCGTCGTCGGCCACGACCACGCGCAACGCCCTCGCGGGCGTCCGGGAGATCTCCACGTCGACCATCGTGGGCGAGACCGCGTGCTTGTGGACGTTGGTGAGGGACTCCTGGACCAGGCGAAGCACCGAGCGGCCGAGCTCCGGCGGGACCTCGTCGGGGAGGTCGATGCGCAGGCGGGTGTCGAAGCCGAGTTCGCGGGTGCGTTCGACGGCCGAGATGACGTCGGCGGCGAGGTCGGTGGTGGCGGCCTCGTTCTCGCCCTGGCGCAGGGTGCCGACGAGGCGGCGCATGGCTCCCAGGGCTTCCGTGCCCGATCGGACGATGCCGGGGAGCAGGCGGTGGGCGGCTCGCGGGTCTTCGTCGGAGACCTCCAGGGCCGCCTGGGCCTGCACGAGCATGCCGGTCACGTGGTGGGCGACCACGTCGTGCAGTTCGCGGGCCAGGGCGATGCGCTCCTCCTTCTGCGCGTCGACGACGGCGGCGGCGATCAGGCGGCCGCTCTCGGTGTCGCGGGCGCGGAAGTAGAGGCCCGTGCCGACGGCGGCGAAGCCGAGGACGAGCGAGCCGAGCATCTCGTTGTAGTTGCTGCCGGAGAGCCAGTTGTCGCGGACGATCGCGGCGAAGAAGCTCACGGCCATCAGGGAGCCGACCGACCACGTGGCCGCGCGGCGCGGTTCCTCGCGGACCACGACGGCCGTGATGACCAGGCAGGCGGCGGTCTCGGCGACGGTCAGCGGGCTGAGGATCGTCGGCAGGTAGACCTGGAAGAGCCGGATCACGAACGACGACAGGAAGATCGACACCACGGCCACCGGGATGGCGAAGACGCGCGACTTGAACGACGTGACCGCCACGATGCACACGGGCACGGTCATCAGCCACACCAGCGCCTGGCGGCTGCTGCCCCCGCTCATCAGCAGCAGCTCGCCGAGCATCAGCAAGGCGAGCACGGCGGCGATCGGCCATTGGCCCCGGTGACTGTCCACGGCAGACAACGGTAGGACCACCACACCTCTCCGGCCTCGGTCATCCGGCTGATCCGGTGTGTCGTCAAGGCTGAGGTTTTCGCCGCGCGCGAGGAGCACCTTGAGGACCATGAATCCGGTTCTGGCCGCTCGTGGCCTGGTCAAGACCTACGGCGACGTGCACGCGCTCGCCGGGGTGGACGTCGACATCTCCGCCGGGGACGTGCTGGCTGTCGTCGGTCCGTCCGGGTCCGGCAAGACGACGCTCCTGCACGTGCTGTCCGGCATCCTGCGCGCCGACGGGGGCGAGGTGTTCCTCGACGGGCGCGCGATCGGCGAGCTGAACGAGACGGGGCGCAGCGCGCTGCGGCGCACCGCGTTCGGGTTCGTGTTCCAGTCGGGCATGCTCGTCGCCGAGCTCACGGCCGAGGAGAACGCGGCCCTGCCGATGCTGCTCGCGGGCGGTTCGCGGGAGGAGTCGCTCGGCGCGGCGAGGCTGTGGCTGTCGCGGCTCGGCCTGCAGGGGCTCGAGAAGCGGCTGCCGAGCCAGCTCTCCGGCGGTCAGGCGCAACGGGTCGCGATCGCGCGGGCCCTCGCGCACCGGCCGCGCGTGATCTTCGCCGACGAACCGACCGGCGCGCTCGACACGCGCACCGGCCAGGAGATGATGACCGCCCTGCTGCGGGCCGCGGAGGAGACGGGCGCGGCCGTCGTCATCGTCACGCACGACAAGGCCATCGCGGACCGCGCGCTGCGCGTCGTCGAGATCCAGGACGGCAAGATCGCGAACACGGACTCCGCCAAGGCGGTGCCCGCGTGAGGATCGCTCTCGCGGTGCTGCGCCGCGACCGCCGCAGCCAGATCGCGACCGGCCTGGTCGCCCTCGGCGTGATGATCGCCGTGTCGCTGGTCCTGTGGCTCCTCGCGGCACCGAACGGCCTCCAGGCGCGCGCCGAGCGCACGGCGTGGCGCGACATCTCCACCAACGCGGACGACAGGAGCACCATCTCCGTCGCGGCGACCAGGGACTCCTACCGGGGCAGGCTGATCGAGCGGTACGACGTCGCCCGCGACCGGCCCGGCGAGGTGCCCGTCGCGAAGGGCATCGCGCGGTTCCCGGAGGCGGGCGAGGTGCTGCTGTCCCCCGCCCTCGCGGACCTCGTGCGCGCGGCCCCGGCGGAGAACCTCGGCAACCGGTTCCCCGGCGCGGTGATCGCCGAGCTCGGCCGGGAAGCGCTGAAGCACGACGGCGAGCTCGTCGCGATCGTCGGTCACGAGGACGTGGCCAACGGCCTGCCCACGACCGGGCTCGCGAACACCTACGCGACGTACACCGACGACTACCGGGGCCTGCTCCACCTGCTCACCCGCGTGGGCCTGGTGGTGCTGGTCGTGCCGTGCCTCGTGCTGGTCGCGTCGGCGGCCAGGCTGACGGCGGCGAAGCGCGAACGGCGGCTCGCCGCGCTGAGGCTCGCCGGCGCGTCCCCGCGGCAGGTCGTCGTGATGACCGCGATCGAGACCGCGGTCGGCGCCGTCGTCGGCAGCGTGCTCGGCGTGCTGCTCGCCCAGCCGTTCAGCCACCTCACCGCGAAGATCCCCTGGGAGGGCGGCACCTGGTACCCCGGCGACTTCGTGCCCGATCCGTTCGTGATCACGGCGGTGGCCGTGCTCGCCCCGGTCCTGGTCGTCGGCGCGGCGATCATGGGGTTGCGCCGCGTCGTGCAGCAACCCCTTGCGGCAGAGGAGAAGCGCAGGGTGCGGTCGTGGCGGGTGCTGACGATCGCGGGCGCGATCGGCGTGTTCTTCCTCGGCATCGCGTACGCGCAGCAGGCCAGGGGCGACAACCAGTTCACCGTCGTGCTCACCGGGCTCGGGGCGGTGGCGCTCGCGCTGGTGCTGACCGGTCCTGTCGTCACGGCGTGGGTCGGCAGGTTCTTCGTCGGGCGGTGGAGCAGGCCGTCGACGCTGCTCGCGGGACGCAGGCTCGCCGGCGACCCGGTGGCGGCGTTCCGCGGCTCGGCCGGCGTGGTGATCGCGGTGTTCACCGGCTCGATGGCGCTGACCATGCTGCCGGGCCTCGAAACCACGGTGCCGAGCCGCGACGGCACGTGGCGGGCGGACGCGATCGTCGCCGAGCAGGTGGGTCTCGACGTCACGCCGTTGCGGCTCGCGACCTCGGCGCCGATCGTCCCGATGCTCGCCGGCAACGTCGGCAACGGCGACCGCGAGCACCACGGCTACTCCGTGCTCGTCGGCCGGTGCACCGAGGTCGCCAGGGTGCTCGAAGACCTGCGCTGCCAGGACGGCCCGGCCGTCTACGGGCCGGAAGAGCTGAGGTACGACCACTTCCGCGCCGGCTCGCAGGACGACGAGATCACCGCGAAGCTGCCCGCGGAGCACGTGACGCGGCCGTTCCCGGGGACCGGCAGGGTCCAGGCGGTGATCGACCCCGAACTGCTGCCCTCCGTGCAGGGCAGGGTGTCCCTGGTCGGGGTGCCGACCACGCCGGAGAACCGCGAGGCCGTGCACACCGCGTTCATCCGCGCGCTGCCCGGAGCACCGCTGACCGACGGCGAGGTCACCGGCCTGTGGGGCGACACGCTCAGCGAGGACCTGCGGCGGGCCGCGGTCATCGGCCTCTCCATCGCGACGGTGCTCGGCGGCATCGGCGCGGCGGTCGCGGCGGCGGGATCGGTGATCGACCGAAGGCGCACTTTCGGCGCGTTGATCGCGGCCGGAACTCCCGTTCGCGTGCTGGCTCACGCATTGCGCCGCGAAGTGGTGCTGCCCGTGCTCGCCGTCACAATTGCGGCGTGTGGCGCGGGAATCGTCGTGGGCCTCGGATTGCTCACTTTGGCGCGCGGCATGGTGGGCGGTGAGGATTTGCCGCTCACGCCGTGGGTCGTGGCCCCGGTGGCCGTCGGAGTGCTGGTCGCGCTGGTGGCGGCCCTGGCCTGCGGCCCGGTACTACGCGGTGTCAGCCCACGGGATTACGCGGCGGAGTAGTGCTCGGCCGGAAGTACGAGACCGGAACCGGCCCTCAGCGCGATGTGCGCCGAGGGCCTTTTTCCTAGCTTGGATTCATGACGAATGCACAGCTCGCGAGCATCCAATGGGGCGTTTTCCTCTCCGTCGTCTTCCTGCTCCCGCAGCTGTTGTTCCGCCGGCTGACGTTTCGCGGCACCGCGATCACCGTCTACGCGAGCATGCTCTTCTCGGCGACGTTCCTGCCGGTGCAGACCGTTCCGCCGCGCCAGTCCGTGCAGCTGGTCCCGTTCCAGTGGATCACCGACACCTTCCGCGACGGGCAGGTCGCGTTCGACCAGATGACGCTGAACCTGCTGCTGTTCGTGCCCCTCGGCACGATGCTGGTGTTCTGGGGCAAGCGCACCATCGGGCAGGCCGCGCTGATCGGCTGCGGCGTCTCACTGCTGATCGAGGCCTCGCAGCTGCTGTGGGCCAACCGGATCTTCGACGTCGACGACTTGATCACCAACACCACCGGCACCGCGCTCGGCTGGCTCGGCGCGCTGGCCGCCGTGAAGGTCCACGCCCGCGTGAAGGCCGCCTCGGTGCCGCCGCGCGAGCTCGCCGGCGTGCCAGGTTCCTAGCTCGTGCGCCAGCCGAGCTCGCCCGCGGTGTTGACCTCCGGGAAGCAGTGCCCGACCGTGCTGCGGGTCTCCAGAGCCGTCGCCACCTGGTCGAACATCTCCACGATCGACGACCACTCCGGCTTGAGCATCTCGTTGCGCTCCTGGTCCCACTCGACCACGCAGCCGCGCAGCACGCCGGGCCTCAGGTCCACCGCGAGCACGTCGCCCGTGCCGTCGAACGCGATCGGCAGCCAGCCCGGGTGGAAGCCCGAGGTCGGCGCGCCCGCCTCGGTCGAGTCCACCGGCTTGCTCGCGTGGGTGTCCCTCAGCACGAACGCCCGGTCGGCGCACAGCGGCGTGTAGAAGGGCGGCAGGATCTCGGCGTACAGGCCGTCCTCGGTGCCGCCGAAGACGCTCCACCACAGCTGCAGGTCGATCGGAACCCGGAGATCCGGCAGTGCGTCGTACCTGGGACGCAGCACGGCGCGGGTGGCGGGAGCGTGTTCCGCCAGCCATGCCAGGATCCGGTTCCAGTGCTCGATCACACCCACCGATCCATGATCTTGGCGGAACGACGGGCGAGGTACCGCTCATCGGGGCAGGATCGGGGCGAACAGGTCACGACTGGGGGAAGAGCTTTCAGATGGCGGAACAAGGTCTCGAGGTCGACCTCGACGCCCTGACGGGATACGCCTCGGCGGTGAGCGGTCTGGCGAGCGAGGTCGGCGCGGTCGGCACCGGCACGTTGAGCGGCACCACCGCTCTGCCGGGCGACTGCTTCGGCAAGATCGGCAACGAGGTGGGCCTCAACGCGGCGTTCCAGGCGGCGGCCCAGGTCCAGCTCGACGCGCTCAAGGCGGCGTCGGCGGGCCTCGCCGGTCTCGGCACGGCGGTCGCGAAGGCCCGCGAGGCCTACATCGCCCAGGAGGACGCGAACAGGGCCGCGCTCGGCAAGGCGGCGCGGGCATGAGCGTCGAGGGACTCCTGAGCCAGTTCATCGCCCCCATGAAGGAGGACCTGGCCAAGCTCGACGGCGACACCGGCGGCGCCACGCGGGCCGGTGACGCCTTCGGCCGCGCCCAGACCGCGCTGGCGGACCTGGGCTCGCGGCACGGCTCGGCTTCGACGGCGGTGCTGAACACGTGGTCGGGCGACAAGGCGAACGCCTTCACCTCCCGCGTCTCCACCTTCGCCTCGGCCGCGGCCCTGCTGGCCTCGAACGCCTCCACCGTGAAGACGGTCGCCTCGACCGGCGTCGCCGCGGTGACCGGCGGCCGCACCGCCATCCAGGGCCTGATCGACGAGTTCACGGCCAAGGCGACGCCGAAGCTCGCGGCCGCGCTGGCCCTCTCGGTCGTGGCGGGTCCCGGCGTGGTGCTGGCGGCCGTGGCGGACCTGGCCGGAATGGCCTCGGGCTACCAGGGCAGGACCTCCGCCGAGCTGCAGAAGGTGCGCGACCAGCTCACGCAGCTCGTCGGGCAGCTGGGCGGCCTGCCGAAACCGGATCCCGGCGCGCTGGAGAAGCTCGGCGAACCGCTCGGCGGTGACGAGGGCTCCACCGTCGCGGCCGGAGTCACCGACACGCCCCGGCAGGAGTCCGGTCCCGGCTCGAACTCGGGCAACGGCAACGGCAGCGGCGGCGGCTCCGGTGGGGGCGGCGGCTCCGGTGGGGGCGGCGGTGGCGGTTCGGGCGGTGGTGGCGGCGGTGGAGGAGGAGGCGGCGGGGGCGGTGGCTCCGGCCCGCGCCTGCCCGTCGCGATCCCGCCGCAGCCCGGTGACGGCGTCGGCGTGAACCTGCCCGACGGCAGCAGCGCCGAGGCGCCGAACGAGATCGCCGCCATGGCCGTGCGCAACGCGCTGTCCGCCCTCGGCACCCCGTACGTGTGGGGCGGCGCGAACCCGCCCCAGGGCACCGACTGCTCCGGCCTCACGCAGTGGGCGTACGCCGGCGCGGGCTTCGACGTCCCGCGTCCCGCCTCGTCGCAGGCGATGGGCGCCTCGGTGCCGCCGGACCAGCTGCTGCCCGGCGACCTCGTGGTGTGGGACGGGCACGTGGCGATGGTGATCGGCAACGGCCAGATGGTCGAGGCCGGTGACCCGGTGCAGGTGCAGCCGATCCGCACGACGAACAGCGGCATGTCGTTCTACGGCTTCTACCGGCCGACGGGCTGAGCCCGGTTGGGGCACACTGTCGGCAGCAGGGGGTGATCGAGGTGGACGATGACGTCGAGCGCGCCGCGCGGAAGGTGCGCGAGGTCGAGCAAGCCGTGGCGGAACGCGTCACGCGCACAGGACCCATCACGGGTCGTGCGTCGTCTCCAGACGGCGCGGTGACGGTGGTCGCCACGCCGGGAGGCCCGCCGCAGCAGGTAGTGGTGAGCCCGGCGGCGCTGCGGATGGGTCCGCAGGGGCTCGCCGCCGAGATCATGCGCATCGCGGACAGGGCGCGGCGCACCGCGAACACCCGGCTGCACCAGGCGCTGGACCGGGTCGTCGACCCGCGCGAGCTGGCGGCGACGGGGATCGAACGCGGGCCGGACGAGGACGACTTCGGGTGGCACCGGTGAACGAGGAGCGCATGCGGGCCACCGAGCAGCTCCGGCGCGATCTCGCCGTCCTGACCGCCACGGTCGAGCACCCGAACGGGCTGTGCACGGTCACGGCGTCGCCGGCGGGCGAGATCAGGGCCCTGCACCTGCACCCGGCGCTGCTGCGGCAGGGCGCTCAGGCCGTCGGCCAGGTCGTCACCGAGACCGTCCGGCTCGCCACCAACGCGGCCGTGCAGACGAGCTTCAACAAGACGGCGCTGGCCCTCGGCGACGGGATGGCGATCGACGTCGAGTCGATCGCGGGCGACTCGCCCTTCCGGTCGACGTGGAACCCGGTCGTGCCGCCGAAACCCCCTGCTGAGCAGGCACCACCGGAGCGCAGGCCGCGGTCCCCGCGCGTCGCGGACACCGACGACGACGCTTTCTTCGACAACCCCTCGTGGCTTCGGTGATCAGCACCGTTAGGCTCGTCGACGGCATCGGGCAGGCGTGACCGGGAGGTCAGGATGGCGCAGGACATCGTCCCCATCGAGCTGGGGCTGACGCAGGGTGACGTGGTCACGCTGTGGGCACCCCGCTGGCGCGAGAAGGGCGAAGAGTGGGAGGCGTTCCTCGGCGACGAGGAAGACCTGTTCGTCTTCCCCGACGCCGCGCACCTCGCTGCCTTCGTGCGCACCGCCGAGGAGCACGACCTGATCGACCACCCCGCGTGGCCGGTCGTGCCGTCGCTGGGCCTCGCGGACCTGTCCCCGGACGACAACCACCAGTTCGACCTCGTCGGCGTGCCCGAGCTCGTCGCCGAGGACCCGGACACCTGGACCATCGGCGAGCTCGCCGACGTGATCGCGATCGTGCGCTCGCTCGCGGAGGTCTGCGACCTGGAGAAGGTCCACGAGGTGCTCGACAGCGCCGAGGGCTTCTCGCTGCTGCCGCAGGGCACGCTGCCGTTCAGCGGCCGTGACGGCGCGAAGCTGTGGGCCGAGCTGTCCGAGGTCGTCTCCGAGAAGTGGGACGAGGTCCTCGACGCGATCGACGGCGTGGTGAACACGCCGGACGTCCCGGACAAGGAGCTCGCCGTCGCGCAGGAGGAGCTGGCCGCGCTCGAGGCCGAGACGGCCGCCGCTGCCGCCGTCGACTCCCCCTCGGAGGACTCCGACGACGAGGCCGAGGAGCCCACCGGCTTCTGGGCCGAGGTCGGCGTCGACCCCATCAAGATCATCACGTCCGCCGGCGAGTTCTACACGCTGCGCTGCTACCTCGGCGACGACCCGGTGTTCCTGGGCCGCCGGGGCAAGATCGAGGTCTTCGGCTCGCCGCGCGCGCTGAGCCGCTTCGTCGCCGAGAACGACGAGCACGACCTGGCCGAGGTCGAGACCTGGAACGACATCAAGGTCAAGGCCACCGCGGGCGAGCTCGACGTCGAGGTGGACGACGACAACGTCTACGTCCTGACCGGCATCGCCGAGGACATGGAGGAGGGCCCCGACTCCCTCGACCCGCAGCAGCTCGACCTCGCCGTCGAACTGTTCGAGGACGCGGCGGAGTGGGCCGAGGACGAGTCCGTGAAGGACGCGCTCGCCTCGTCCGAGTCGCTGGGCTGGCTCGTGTCGTTCGTCGTGTCACCGGACCCGACGCGCCTCGCGCCGTCCGCTCCCTACGACGCCGAGGTGGCCGCCTTCCGCGAGCTGCAGGCGAAGTTCGAGGACCGGCTCAACGTCAACTGAGCCTTCGTGACGTGGAAGAGGGTCACCCCCCCGGTGCGGGGGTGACCCTCTTCTCGTCGTCCGGCATTCCCGGCCCGCCGGCGGAAGCTGTCGTCTACCGGTCAACGCGAGCCGGAACGAGAACCGGTCAAGCCGACAGCGCCGCGTACCCCGGCTTGACCAGCCCGTTGATGATCGCGAGCCGCTCGTCGAACCCGATGAACGCCGACTTCATGGCGTTGATCGTGAACCACTGCAGGTCCGCCCACCCGTAGCCGAACGTCTCGGCCAGCGCGGCGAACTCGCTCGACAGCGTGCAGTCGCTCATCAGGCGGTTGTCGGTGTTGACGGTGACGCGGAACCGCAGCTCGGCGAGCAGGCCGATCGGGTGGTCGGCGAGCGTCTGGGCGGCGCCGGTCTGCAGGTTCGAGGTCGGGCACATCTCCAGCGGGATGCGGCGGTCGCGGACGTACGCGGCCAGGCGGCCCAGCTCGGCACCGGCAGGATCGTTGCCGGAAACCTTGATGTCGTCGACGATCCGCACGCCGTGGCCGAGGCGTTCGGCGCCGCAGTGCTGGATCGCCTCCCAGATCGACGGCAGGCCGAACGCCTCGCCGGCGTGGATGGTGAAGTGCGCGTTCTGCCGGCGCAGGTACTCGAACGTGTCGAGGCCCCTGGTGGGAGGGAAGCCCGCCTCGGGTCCCGCGATGTCGAAGCCGACGACGCCGAGGTCGCGGTAGCGGACGGCCAGCTCGGCGATGCGCAGCCAGCCCTCGTTCTGGCGCATGGCGCAGAGCAGCGTGCCGACGCGGATCGTGCGGCCGGTCTCGGCGACGCGGGCGGTGCCGACGCGGAAGCCTTCCTGGACGGCCTCCACGACCTGCTCCAGGGAGAGGCCCTTCTCGGTGTTCAGCTCGGGGGCGTAGCGGATCTCGGCGTAGACGACGCCGTCGGCCGCCAGGTCCTCGACCGCCTCGGCGGCGACGCGGACCAGGGACGCCTCGTCCTGCATGACGCCGCACGTGTGGGCGAAGCCTTCGAGGTAGCGCACGAGCGAACCCGAGTTCGCGTTGTCGCGGAACCAGCCGCCGAGGACGCCCGCGTCGGTGGTGGGCAGGCCCCGGTAGCCGGAGGCATCGGCGAGTTCGATCACCGTCTGCGGGCGGAGGCCACCGTCGAGGTGGTCGTGCAGCAGCACCTTCGGCGCGCTGCGGATGGTCTCCAAGGTAAGCGGCGTGGACATCACTACACGTTACTCCAGGCGACACGCCGCTTCAGCGTCAACCGAAACGATCTTGGCGGCGGCATGGCCCTTTGCTCTTCCACCGTTGTTGCAGATCCGTGATCGGCAACTTTCTGCAACCACGACGGCGCTTGCATCACCCCAAGGCAGGAACATCATCCGTGGCTACTGCGCGCTTCCGACCGGTAACTTGGCGTTGAGCGTAGCGAGGTAGCCTGATCGGAGCAGTCCCCCGTCCGTGCCCGGCGATTTTCCGTCGGGGGTGGTACAGGGTCACGCCGCGACGCGGATAGGCTCCCGTGGTCTCCCCTCCCCTTGGACGAAGGCACTCAGCCGTGACAGAGAACAACAACTCCACGATGAGCTTCGATCGGATGCGCAACATGCTCACGCGCGCCGCGGAGATCCGTGAGAGCGAGCAGCAGCAGATCTTCGACGCGCTGGACGAGATCCACGCCCGGATGTCGCCTCTGGAGTCGCTGGGTTCGGTCCGCAAGCGCCTGTCGGAGCTCCCGGACCGCACTGAGGTCAGCGTTCTCGCGGAGCGCCTGGACGAGGCCCTCGCCAAGCTGGAGGCCCAGGACAACGCCGTCGCCGGCATCGGTCGCGCGGTCGACGCCCTGGTGGACAAGCTCGCCAAGCCGTTCGCGCAGCTGGACGGGCGCCTCGACGGCGTCGCCGGCCGCTTCGAGGGCGTCGCGGGCCGCATGGACGGGCTGGAGGACAAGCTCGCCGGCATCCACAAGCGCATCGACGACCTCGACGGCCACCTGGACAAGCAGGACGGCAAGGTCGACGCGATCCCCGGCGCGGTCACCACCCCGCTGCGCGAGCGCGTCGAGGCCCTCGAAGCCGCGCTGCGCGGCCGTCTCGACGAGGTCGACGAGGGCGTGCACGAGCACCTCGACGGCACCCGCGAGGCGCTGCAGAAGATCCTCGCCGAGTCGTTCTCGGGCATCCACGGCCGCGCCGACGAGCAGCGCGACGCCCTCGCCGCCGCGCGCGCCGAGCTGGCCGCCGCCGTCGCCGAGAGCCGCGCCGAGCTGGTGACCGCGGTGACCGACCGCCACGACCAGCTGGCGGGCGCGCTCGCCGAGACCCGCACCGAGCTGTCCGGCGCCGTGGCGGAGACCCGCGGAGAGCTGGCCGGCACGGTCGCCGAGACCCGCGACGCCCTGGCGTCGTCGCTGGCCGAGACCCGCACCGAGCTCGCCTCCGCCGTCGCCGACACGCGCGACGTCGTCAACGGCAAGCTGGACGAGGCCCGCACCGCCCTGTACGCGGCGATCGAGCAGTCCCGCGACCAGGTCGACGCCGCCGACCGCCTCGAGTCCCTGGCCCGCCGCCTGGAGCTCGTCACCTCGCAGCTCGACACCATGACCAACCGCCTGGACAAGGTCGAGGACGGCTTCGCCGCCCGGATCTCCGAGCTCGGCGGCAGCGTCGACGCGGGTCTCACGAAGGTCGCCGAGACCGTCGGCGCCCGCCCGGACGCCGACGCGCTGCAGTCCCTGGTCCGCAGGTCGAACCAGGAGTCGGAACTGCGCATCGGCGGCCAGCTGGACGAGGCCATGGCCACCTTCGCCGAGCTCATCCTCGGCGGCGGCTCGCCCACGCCTCCCCCGCCGCCCACCGCCCTGCCCCGCCCGCAGCGCCGCACCCGCAAGAACGGCGGCCCGAAGCCGGCAGGCGGCGGCAAGGACATGGACGACGACGACCTGGCGGCTGAGGGCGCCTGATCGCCTGAGCCATCCACGAGGAACGGCCCCGGAGCAGCGTCGCTCCGGGGTCGTTCCGCTTTTCGGTGCCCGCAAACCAAATGAGACGTGCGCTCCGGCCGAACCAACGGCGCGCGCGGCACGTGACTGCTGGAGGGAGCGCTCACACGACGTCGCTATGCTCGCCGGAGCTGGGGGGCGTCCAGAAGGGGTAGTCCGTGCAGCAGCAACAGCGAGTCGTCGCCAACCGCTACACCCTGCTCGCCGAGCTCGGCAGAGGTGCGATGGGTGTCGTGTGGCGCGCCCAGGACCAGCTGCTGGGCCGCGCGGTCGCGCTCAAGGAG
Organism: Lentzea jiangxiensis; assembly: GCF_900104175.1. Lineage (GTDB taxonomy): Bacteria > Actinomycetota > Actinomycetes > Mycobacteriales > Pseudonocardiaceae > Lentzea > Lentzea jiangxiensis. The sequence goes on along the minus strand of NZ_FNIX01000001.1, from coordinate 397,769 downwards.
CTGCACCCGCCGCAGGGCATCGCCGCCGAGGAACGCACCGTGCTGGAGGAGCGCATGCTCCGCGAGGCGCGGACCGCGGGCAGGCTGAACCACCCGGCGGTCGTCACCGTCTACGACGTCGTCCGCGAGGACGGGCGCACCTACCTCGCGATGGAACTGGTCGACGCGCTCGACCTGGCCAGCATCGTGCAGCGGCACGGGCCGCGCGACTCCACCTGGATGGCCGGGGTCGCGTTGCAGGTGCTGGGGGCTTTGGAGGCCGCGCACCAGGCAGGGATCGTGCACCGGGACGTCAAGCCCAGCAACATCATGGTGCGGCCGGACGGGGCCGTGAAGCTCACCGACTTCGGCATCGCGCAGGCGGCGGACGACCCGCGGCTCACCCACAACGGCGGCATCGTCGGGTCGCCGGCGTACATGTCGCCGGACCGGCTGAGCGGCTGGGAGGCCTCGCCCGCGTCGGACCTGTGGGCGCTCGGCGTCACGATCGCCAACGCCGTCGAGGGCATCAGCCCGTTCGAGCGGACGTCCACGGCGTCGACGCTGCACGCCGTCATGAACGAGCCGCCGGTGCTCCGGCTGGCCTCGCCCGCGCTGGCGCAGGTCATCCGCGGGCTGCTCACGGTCGACCCCGCGCACCGCCTGACCGCGCCCCAGGCACGTCAGATGCTGGTCGCGATCGTGCAGGGCACGGCGCCGGTTCCGTTGCCGCGGAAGAAGAACAGCGGTCGCCAGAAGAACAAGCTCGTCGTGGCCGGCGCGATCGCGCTCAGCGCCGTGGTGCTCGCGGGCGCGGCGTTCGCCGGATACCAGGCCTTCAAGCCGCAGGACACCGCCACTGCCGGCCCGAGCACCACGAACTCCGCGTCCGGCGAGCAGAACTCCACCCAGTGGACCGAGGCCTCGCAGCTCCCGGTTGGCGCGCCGCTGCCGTCCCGCCGCATCGCCACGTTCGGCCGCGGCGGGGACGTGCCCGAGTGGAACATCTCCGGCACGCAGTGCGCCAAGGACTTCCTCACCCAGGGTTCGCCGGTGAGGTCGGACGTGCCGTGCGACGGCCCGCACGGCATCCAGCTCTTCTCGGCCGCGACCCCGATGTGGGACAAGCCGAAGGACTCGCCGTACCCCGGTGTGGAGTGGCTGGCGGACTTCACGAAGAACTACTGCACCGAGCAGTTCAAGGTGATCGAGCCGAAGATCGAGGAGCCGCTGGGCTTCACCGGCCTCATCCCCACGCAGAAGGAGTGGGACGCCTACCAGGACGTCACCGCGCCGGGCCGCCAGGAGGTCCTGTGCGTGCTGTGGAAGCAGGACAGGTCGCCCCTGGCGGGCTCGCTCGTCGGCTAGCGCCGCTCAGCCCCGGATGGTGTCGATCACCAGCGGCGACCGCTCCGGCGCGGAGTCCGTGACGGAGTAGGCGCCTTCCAGCGCCTGCAGGGCGCCGGCGACGGAGTCCGGGGTGTCGGTGCGCAGTTCCAGCAACGGCTGCCCGGCCTCGACGACGTCGCCGGGCTTGGCGAGGCAGAGCACGCCGGCACCGGCCTGCACCGGGTCCTCCTTGCGCGCCCGGCCGGCACCGAGCCGCCACGCCGCCACCCCGACGCCGTAGGCGTCCAAAGTGGACAGCACACCGGAGGCCGGTGCCTCCACGACGTGGCGGTGCGCGGCGACCGGCAGCGGAGCTTCCGGATCGCCGCCCTGGGCCCGGATCATCCGCGCCCACACCTCGTACGCCTCGCCGGAGGCCAGCACGGCGGCCGGGTCGGCGGAGATCCCGGCCAGCGACAGCATCTCCGACGCGAGCGCCACGGTCAGCTCGACGACGTCGGCGGGACCAGCGCCGCGCAGCACGTCGACGGACTCGGCCACCTCGACCGCGTTGCCGACGGCACGGCCCAGCGGCACGGACATGTCCGTCAGCAGGGCCGAGATCCGCACGCCGTGCTCGACGCCGATGGCCACCAGGGCCTCGGCGAGGGCGCGGGCGGACGGCAGGTCCTTCATGAACGCGCCGGAGCCGACCTTCACGTCCAGCACCAGCGACTCGGCACCTTCGGCGATCTTCTTCGACATGATCGAGGAGGCGATCAGCGGAATGGCCTCGACGGTCCCGGTGACATCCCGCAACGCGTAGAGCTTGCGGTCCGCCGGCGCGAGTCCTTCGGTGGCGGCGCACACGACCGCCCCGACCGAGGACAGCTGGTCGAGGATCTCGCGGGTGGACAGGGCGGCCCGCCACCCCGGGATCGACTCCAGCTTGTCCAGGGTGCCGCCGGTGTGGCCGAGGCCGCGACCGGACAACTGCGGCACGGCAGCGCCGCAGGCGGCGACGAGCGGGGCCAGCGGCAGCGTGATCTTGTCGCCGACGCCGCCCGTCGAGTGCTTGTCCACGGTCGGGCGGTCGACGTGCAACGACAGCCGCTCACCCGACGAGATCATCGCCTGCGTCCAGCGCGCGGTCTCGGCGGCGGTCATGCCGTTGAAGAAGATCGCCATCGCCAGCGCGGACATCTGCTCGTCCGCGACGGCGCCGCGCGTGTAGGCGTCGACGACCCAGTCGATCTCCGCGTCCGACAGCGCACGGCCGTCGCGCTTGGCGCGGATGACGTCCACGGCGGAAAGGCTCATGGCAGGTCCTCCGGTCCGAACGCGTCCGGCAGCACCGACGACATCGGCAGGATCCCGGACGGGGTGTCCACCAGGCAGTCGCGACCGCCCAGCTCGTACAGCACCTGACGGCACCGCCCGCACGGCATCAGCAGCTCACCGGCACCGGACCGGCAGGCGACGGCGACGAACCGGCCGCCGCCCGTGAGCTGCAGCTGGCCCGCCATCGCGCACTCGGCGCAGAGCCCGACCCCGTAGGAGGCGTTCTCGACGTTGCAACCGGTCACGATGCGGCCGTCGTCGCACAGGGCCGCGGAGCCGACCTGCAGTCCCGAGTACGGGCAGTGGGCGAACGACGCCGCCTCCACCGCCCGTGCCCGGAGCAGGTCCCAGTCGACCTCAGCCACGGCGGTACACCAGGCCGTCGGCCGCGGGCATCCGCAGCCGTTGCGACGCCACGGCCAGCACGGCCAGCGTCACCATGTGCGGCGCGTACGAGACGAACTCGCTCGGGATCTCGTCGAGGCTGACGTACAGCAGGTACAGCAGCACGGCGACGACGATCGCGGCCGCGGCGGAGAACCACTTCCGGCGGACCAGCTGCCACACCACGATCACGCCGAGCAGGATCACCACGCCGTAGACGAGGCCGAGCACGGTCTCGCCGCCCGAGCGCAGCTGCAGGCCGTCGGCGTAGCCGAACAGCGCCGCACCGCCGAGCAGGCCACCGGGCCGCCAGTTGCCGAAGATCATCGCGGCGAGGCCGATGTAGCCGCGGCCACCGGTCTGCCCCTCCAGGTAGGACAGCTGGCCGGGGTTCAGCACCAGCGCGGCGCCGCCCAGACCGGCGAGACCACCGGAGACGATCACGGCCACGTACTTGTGGAAGTACACCTTGACGCCCAGCGAGTCCGCCGCGTGCGGGTTCTCGCCGACCGAGCGCAGGCGCAGGCCGAAGCGGGTGCGCCAGAGCAGGTAGTACGACAGCGGCAGCAGCAGGATCGCGAGCATCGTCAGCGGCGAGACGCCGGTGACGAGGCCGCGCAGGATGCCGGCGACGTCCGAGATGAACACGCGCTGGCCCGCCTCGAGCTCGCCCAGCCAGTCGGCGAAGCCCGCCGCCGAGTAAGTGTCGAACGGCGTGACCGGCGGCGACTGCCGCGGGTTGTTCGACAGCGGCAGGAAGATCAGCGTCGACAGGTACTTCGTCAGGCCGGCGCCGAGCAGGTTGATCGCCACACCGGAGACGATGTGGTTGACGCCGAACGTGACCGTCGCGATCGCGTGCAGCAGCCCGCCCAGCGCGCCGAACACGACGGCGGCGACGACCGCGGCCCACGGACCCCACTGGTAGCCGGCCCACGCCGCGCCCCAGGTGCCCATGATCATCATGCCTTCGAGACCGATGTTGACCACACCGGCGCGTTCCGCCCACAGACCGCCGAGACCGGCGAGCAGGATCGGCAGCGCGAGGCGGACCGCGGTCTGCGTCGTGCCGGACGACGTGAGCTGCGGGAAGCCCGTCATGTACGACGTCGTCGACAGCAGCACGATCGCGCCGGCGACGCCGAGCACGCCGACCGCCCAGCCGGGAATCTTGCGCTTGCGAGGCGCCGCCGGGACGTGGGGCTTCTCCTCCATCGTCGTGATCACGCGGCACCTCCGACAGTTCCGAGCTCGCGGCCGACGCGGCGCTGTTCGGCGGCGAGCTCGAAGCGGCGCACCACCTCGTAGGCGACGACGACCGACAGGACGATCGAGCCCTGCATGATGGTGACGATCTCCCTGGGAACGCCGACGTTGTCGAGCGCGAGGCCCGACTTGTCGAGGAACGCCCAGAGCAGCGCGCCGAAAGCGATGCCACCGGGGTGGTTGCGGCCGAGCAGCGCGATCGCGATGCCCGAGAAGCCGATGCCCGCGGTGAAGTTCAGGCTGAACGTGTGGTCGCGGCCGAGCAGCTCCGGCAGCGAGATGAGGCCCGCGATGGCCCCGGAGAGCAGCATCGAGACGAGCACCATCTTCTTGGCGTTGACGCCACCGGCCGAGGCGGCGGTGGACGACTCGCCCGAGGCCCGCAGCTCGAAGCCGAACCGGGTCTTGTTCATCATCACCCAGTAGCCGACGCCCAGGGCGATGGCCACGAAGATGAAGCCGAACATCGTGCCGCCGCCGCCGAAGCTGATGCCGGGCATCCAGCCGCTCTCCGGGATCTCGGCGGTGCGGATGTTGTTGCCCCGCAGCTCACCGAAGACGTCCCGGCGGATCAGGTAGGCGGACAGTCCGATCGCCAGCCCGTTCATCATGATCGTCGAGATGACCTCGTTGACGCCCCGGGTCACCTTGAGGATCGCGGGGATCGCGGCCCAGGCGGCACCGGCGAGCGCCGCCACGACGATGATCACCAGCGTGTGGATGCCGGGGGGCAGCGCGATCGAGCCGCCGACGACGGCCGCGATGACGGCCGCGACGCGGTACTGGCCCTCGACACCGATGTTGAACAGGTTCATCTGGAACCCGATCGCCACCGCGAGCGCCGCGATGTAGTAGATGCCCGTCGAGTTGACGATGTCGACGAGCGTCGAGCCCTTGCCGACCTGCGTCACCATCGCGCCGAACGCGCTGAGCGGGTTCGCGCCGGAGATGACGAGCGCCACGCCGCACAGCAGCATCGAGAAGACGATCGCCAACGCGGGCGGCAGGAGTTTGCCGCGCAGGTGTCCCATCAGTTCGCGCCTTCCTCAACTACCGCGGTTCCGTGCGCGGTGCCGGTCTCCTGCACGGAAGCACTCGTCGCACCCGCACCGGTCATCGCGCTGCCGAGGTCCTCGGGCGTGACGGTGTTCGGGTCGGCGTCGGCCACCAGGCGGCCGCGCAGCATGACCTTGATCGTGTCCGAGAGGCCGATCAGCTCGTCCAGGTCGGCGGAGATCAGCAGCACCGCGAGACCGGCGGCGCGGGCGCGCTTGATCTCGTCCCAGATCAGCGCCTGCGCGCCGACGTCCACGCCGCGGGTCGGGTGGGAGGCGATCAGCAGCTTCGGGTCGCCGGACAGCTCGCGGCCGACCACCAGCTTCTGCTGGTTCCCACCGGACAGGGCGGCGGCGGGCACGTCGATGCCGGGCGTGCGGACGTCGAAGTCCGCGACGATCCGCTCGGTGTCCTTCTTCGCGCCGTCGGTGTCGAGCCAGATGCCCTTGGACGTGGGCTTGCGGGTCTGGTAGCCGAGGATCCGGTTGTACCAGAGGGGCTGCGTGAGCAGCAGGCCGTGGCGGTGGCGGTCCTCCGGCACGTAGCCGATGCCCGCCTCGCGCCGGGCGAGCGTGCCCAGCTTCGTGAGGTCGGCGTCGAGCAGCGTGATCGTGCCGCTGCCGGCCTTGCGCATGCCCATGACCGTCTCGACGAGCTCGGTCTGGCCGTTGCCCTCGACACCGGCGATGCCGACGACCTCGCCGGAGCGGACCACCAGGTCGACGTCGTCGAGGATCGGCCGCGAGCCGTCGGGGGTCATCAGCTTCAGGCCCCGGACGTCCAGCACGACCTTGTCGGTCACGGTGGACTCGCGGGTCTCCGGGCTGGGCAGCTCGCTGCCGACCATCATCTCGGCCAGCTGCCGCGACGAGACGGTCTTCGGGTCCGCGCTGCCCACGGTCGTGCCGCGGCGGATCACCGTGACCGAGTCCGCGATCGCGCGGACCTCGTCGAGCTTGTGGGAGATGAACAGGAACGTGTAGCCCTGCTCCTGCATGCCGCGGACGGTGTCGAAGAGCTCGTTGACCTCCTGCGGCACGAGCACGGCGGTCGGCTCGTCCAGGATGATCACCTTGGCGCCGCGGTAGAGCACCTTGAGGATCTCGACGCGCTGGCGGTCGGCGACACCGAGCTGCTCGACGAGCACGCCGGGGTCGACGTTCAGCCCGGTCTTGCCGGAGAGCTCGATGATGCGCTTGCGGGCCTTCTGGCCGATGCCGTGCAACGCCTCCGCGCCCAGGACGACGTTCTCCTGGACGGTGAGGTTGTCGGCGAGCATGAAGTGCTGGTGCACCATGCCGATCCCGGCCTTGATGGCGTCCGACGGCGTGCGGAACCGCACCTGCTCGCCGTTCACCTCGATGGTGCCCTCGTCCGGCGGCTGCATGCCGTAGAGGATCTTCATCAGGGTGGACTTGCCGGCACCGTTCTCACCGCAGAGCGCGTGCACCTCGCCACGGCGGACGGTCAGGTGGACGTCGCTGTTGGCGACCACACCGGGGAACCGCTTGGTGATGCCGGTGAGCACCACAGCGGGGGGATCGTCCGTCCGTGCGGACGTGGAACTGCTCATCGTCGAGTGCTCCTCCTACCACGCACCAGGCCCTGTGAGGGGCAGATCCTCACAGGGCCCGGTGGTGTGTGGCTTTCGGACTACGGCTTGTCCTTGACCTGGATCTTGCCCTCGATGATCTGGGCCTTGTAGCCCTCGAGGATTCCCTGCAGCTTCGCGTCGATCTTGCCACCCGACGTGGAGTAGCCGACACCGTTGACCTTCAGGTCGAAGACCTTCGGCAGCGACGCGAGGTCGTTCTTCGCGACGGCCTTGACGAAGTTGTAGACCGCGACGTCGACGCGCTTGAGCATCGACGAGACGATGACGTCCTTGGTGTCGGCGACGGTCGCCTGGTTGTACTGGTCGGAGTCGACGCCGATCGCCAGCGCGTTCGCCTGCTTGGCGGCCGAGAAGATGCCCTTGCCCGACGCACCGGCGGCCTGGTAGATCACGTCGGCGCCCTTGTCGATCTGGCCCTTCGCGGCCTCCTGGCCCTTCGGCGCGTCCTGGAAGCCCGTGAAGTCACCGGCCGGGGTGATGTACTTCTTCTCGACCTTGACCTTCGGGGCGGCGGTCGTCGCACCCTGGACGTAGCCGGCCTCGAACTTCTGGATCAGCGGGATCTCGACGCCGCCGACGAAGCCCACGTGGCACTTCTTGCTCTGGTACGCGGCGATGACGCCGGCCAGGAAGGAGCCCTCCTGCTCGGCGAAGAGCAGCGGCGTGACGTTGGTCGCACCCTCGACGGCCGAGTCGACCAGGCCGAACTTGACGTTCGGGAACTCCGGCGCGACGACCTTCAGCGACTCGGCGTAGGCGAAGCCGACACCGATGATCGGGTTGAAGCCCTCGGACGCCAGCTGGCGCAGACGGGTCTGCTTGGCGGACTCGTCCTCGTTCGGGGCGGCGGAGAGCTCGCGGGTGTTCTCCTTCTTCACGCCCATGTCCGCGATGGCCTTGTCGAGACCGGCGGCGGCGGAGTCGTTGAACGACGCGTCGCCACGGCCACCGATGTCGTAGGCCAGACCGATCTTCAGCGCGCTCGCGTCCACCTTGTCACCGTTGGCGGCGCTGGTGTTCGAGGTGGCGGGCGCGGACGGAGCCTCGGCGAACTCGCAGGCGGCGCCGGTACCGGCACTCCCGTTGTTGCTGCCGCCACCCGAGTCCTTCGCGCAGGCGGCCATAGTCATCACGCTGGTCAACGCGATCGCGGCGACCGCGACACCACGCATACGACGACGCACGGCTCGTCTCCTCCCTGAGGTTCCTCCCCAACGACGTTGTTGGGTCCTAGACGCGGCACCGTACCTCTTAGTAACCAACCCCGTTGCCGCCAGCACCTACAAAGACCCCTATCGGTTACGCATTCGACGCTTAGGCCGCACGAGAGGTGATCACTCGTGTTCACCCCGTGGCGAAAAGTCCCGTTCCGCCGCTTCTCGGTTCCAATCGTCGTCCAAACGGCCCAACGGCACCCACCGATGTGCTTCGATGATCAACGAACGCTGCGGTGCAGCTGAACCAATGACCGGTTACTCGTCGTGCGACAGGTGGCAAATGCCCTTGCCGACGGTGGCGACCTGGTCCAACGCGGAGACCGAACCGCCGGCCGGTTGTGGCGTGGACCGCATTTCCGGATCGATAAAGACCGCTTGGAGGATCGACAGCATGTCTCATCGATCACAGAGCGGGTGCGCCTGCTGGGAGTGTTCCAACGTGCGGGACTAGGATTTTCCGGTCATGGTCGGACGAGAACGGATTTATTCGCCGACCACACCACCACTGACGTTGGAGGCCGCGGCGCATGACCAGCGCAGGCGCACCCGAGCGGTCGGGCACCACCCGAGGGGGTGGGACGCTCTACCGCGGTGATCTGGGCATGTGGTCCTGGGTCGCCCACCGGATCACCGGTGTCCTCACGTTCTTCTTCCTCTTCACCCACGTGCTCGACACCGCCCTGGTGCGGGTGTCCCCCAACGCGTACGACGCGGTGATCGAGACCTACAAGAACCCGGTCGTCAACCTCTTCGAGGTCGGCCTGGTCGGCGCGGTGCTCTACCACGCCCTCAACGGCATCCGCGTCATGCTGGTGGACTTCTGGGAGAAGGGCGCCAAGTACCAGCGGGCCATGCTCTGGACCGTGCTGGGCGTCTGGGTGCTCGTGATGATCCCCGGCTTCTACTTCATGATGGAGCGCACGATCTCCGACCTGCTTGGGGGTCACTGAGCCATGTCCCTCGCACTCGACAAGCCCCGCTCGCCCCGCCGCCCCTCGGCGCGCCGCAGCAACGGCGAGCTCTACAGCTGGCTGTTCATGCGCCTCTCCGGCCTGCTGCTCGTGGTCCTGGTCCTGGGCCACCTGTTCATCATGAACATCCTGGACGGCGGCGTCCACAAGATCAACTTCGGTTTCGTCGCCGGTCGCTGGGCGTCTCCGTTCTGGCAGTTCTGGGACCTCGCGATGCTCTGGCTCGCGCAGATCCACGGCGGCAACGGCGTGCGCACGGTCATCAACGACTACGCCCGCAAGGACTCCACCCGGTTCTGGTTGAAGATGCTGCTCTACGTGTCGATGGTCCTGATCATCTCGCTCGGCACGTTCGTGATCTTCACCTTCGACCCGAACATCTCGAACTGACCCGCGCGGGGAGCCCACCACAATGCAGTTCCACAAGTACGACGTAGTCATCATCGGCGCTGGTGGTGCCGGAATGCGCGCGGCGATCGAGTCCGGCCAGCGCGCCCGCACCGCGGTGCTCACCAAGCTCTACCCCACGCGTTCGCACACCGGCGCGGCCCAGGGCGGCATGTGCGCCGCCCTGGCCAACGTCGAGGAGGACAACTGGGAGTGGCACACCTTCGACACGATCAAGGGCGGCGACTACCTGGTCGACCAGGACGCCGCCGAGATCATGGCGAAGGAGGCCATCGACGCGGTCCTCGACCTCGAGAAGATGGGCCTGCCGTTCAACCGCACGCCCGAGGGCAAGATCGACCAGCGCCGGTTCGGCGGCCACACGCGCAACCACGGTGAAGCCGCCGTGCGCCGCGCCTGCTACGCCGCGGACCGCACCGGTCACATGATCCTGCAGACGCTCTACCAGAACTGCGTCAAGCACGGCATCGAGTTCTTCAACGAGTTCTACGTGCTCGACATCTGCCTGACCGAGACGGAGAACGGCCCGGTCTGCACCGGCGCCGTCGCCTACGAGCTCGCGACCGGCGAGATCCACGTCTTCCAGGCCAAGTCCGTCGTGTTCGCCACGGGTGGTTTCGGCAAGGTCTTCAAGACCACGTCGAACGCCCACACGCTGACCGGCGACGGCATGGGCATCGTCTTCCGCAAGGGCCTGCCCCTGGAGGACATGGAGTTCTACCAGTTCCACCCGACCGGCCTCGCCGGTCTCGGCATCCTGCTGACCGAGGGCGCGCGAGGCGAGGGCGCGATCCTGCGCAACGCCTCGGGTGAGCGGTTCATGGAGCGCTACGCCCCGACCATCAAGGACCTGGCGCCGCGCGACATCGTGGCCCGCTCGATGGCCCTCGAGGTGCTCGAAGGCCGTGGCGCCGGCCCGAACAAGGACTACGTGCTCCTGGACTGCACGCACCTCGGTGCCGAGGTCCTCGAGACGAAGCTGCCGGACATCACCGAGTTCGCGCGCACGTACCTGGCCGTCGACCCGGTGCACGAGCCCGTCCCGGTCTACCCGACCGCGCACTACGCGATGGGCGGCATCCCGACGAACATCCACGGCGAGGTGCTGCGGGACAACGACAACGTCGTTCCCGGCCTCTACGCCGCGGGTGAGTGCGCCTGCGTCTCCGTGCACGGCGCGAACCGCCTGGGCACGAACTCGCTGCTGGACATCAACGTCTTCGGCCGCCGCGCCGGCATCGCCGCAGCGGAGTACGCGCTGTCCCGCGAGTCGCACGTGGACCTGCCGGAGAACCCGGCCGCGGCCGTCGAGGCCCAGGTCGCGCTGGCGCTGTCGGAGCACGGCCAGGAGCGCGTGGCGGACATCCGCACCGAGCTGCAGGCCACCATGGACGCCAACGCGTCCGTGTACCGCACCGAGGACACGCTGAAGCAGGCCCTGCACGACGTGCAGGCCCTGAAGGATCGCTACGCCCACATCTCCGTGCAGGACAAGGGCAAGCGCTTCAACACGGACCTGCTGGAGGCCGTCGAGCTCGGCTTCCTGCTGGAGCTCGCCGAGGTCCTGGTCGTCGGCGCCCTGGCGCGCAAGGAGTCCCGCGGCGGCCACGCCCGCGAGGACTACCCGAACCGCGACGACACGAACTTCATGCGCCACAGCATGTTCTACAAGCAGGGCGAGGGTCTGTCGGCGGACATCCGCCTCGACTACAAGCCCGTGACCTTTACCCGGTACAAGCCGATGGAGCGCAAGTACTGATGACCGCCACCGCTGAAACCACTGCTGGCTCGCGCGGCTCCCAGCCGCCGGTTCCGGACGGCGCTGTCACGGTCACCGTCAAGATCCGCCGGTTCAACCCGGAGGTCGACGACGAGCCGCGCTGGGACTCGTTCGACATCCCCGCCCTCCCCTCGGACCGGGTGCTGAACCTCCTCCACCACATCAAGTGGTACGTGGACGGCACGCTGACGTTCCGCCGCTCCTGCGCCCACGGCATCTGCGGCTCGGACGCCATGCGCATCAACGGCGTCAACCGCCTGGCCTGCAAGGTCCTGCTGAAGGACCTGCTGCTCAAGGGCGACAAGCAGACCACGATCACCATCGAGCCCATCAAGGGCCTGCCGGTGAACAAGGACCTGCTCGTCGACATGGAGCCGTTCTTCGAGGCGTTCCGCGCCGTCAAGCCGTACCTCGTGACCTACGGCAACGAGCCGACGCGCGAGCGCATCCAGTCCGTCGCCGACCGCGAGCGGTTCGACGACACGACGAAGTGCATCCTGTGCGCCTGCTGCACCACGTCGTGCCCGGTCTACTGGACCGAGGGCTCGTACTTCGGGCCCGCCGCGATCGTGAACGCGCACCGGTTCATCTTCGACTCGCGCGACGAGGGCGCTGAGGAGCGGCTCGACATCCTCAACGACATCGACGGCGTGTGGCGGTGCCGCACCACGTTCAACTGCACCGACGCCTGCCCTCGTGGCATCCAGGTGACGAAGGCGATCCAGGAAGTGAAGCGGGCGCTGCTGTTCAAGCGCGTCTGAGGTTCTTCTCGGGTGCTTCGAGGCGCCGCGCTCCCGGTGGGGGCGCGGCGCCTCGCCTTTGTGCGGGATGGTGGGGCTCGGCGCTCCGTGGCGCGGGGTGCGTGGACTTGGGGCGCGCGCCTGCCGGGACGTGGTCGGGCGGCAGCACAGCAGCAGCGAGCGGACGGCAGCGGTAGCCGCCTCACCACGCCACCCGGCGTCCGCGCTCACCAGCCCGGCATCGAACACCCGACAGCGCCTCCGGCACGCGCACCTCGACGCGCAGGCCGTACCGACGCGGCCCCGGTCAGCTCCCCTCCACGATCCGCACCGGAGGCCGAGGCCGAGCGGCCGCCGCCCGATGCGCCTTCTCCAGCTCCGCTGCCACCGCCTCCGGGTTGTCCCGCAACCGCGCTGGCAACGTCTGCACCACCAGGATCCCGGCAGCGGCGTACCGGCTGTTGCGAGCCAGGGTGCGTTCGTAGTCACGCGGCCCGTAGTGGAACGCCCGCGAGTCGATCTCCCAGGCGAGTCCCACGTCGTCGTACCAGGCGTCCGGGCGGCCGATGATCACGCCGTCAGCGCTGGCGAGCGTGACGTTCCAGTGCGCGGTGGTGAGCCGGATGCGGCGCGACAACCGGCGGCACGCGTCGACCACGGCTCGGGCGCAGGACACGACGGGGGAAGACGCCCACGTCCGAAGCCGGGGGCACCGGGCACGCGCGTTCGAGGACCAGGCGGCCGCTGCCGAGCGCGGAGCCCGGCACCAGGAGGTGGATCTCCTGGCCGCGGGCGGGAAGACCGTGGCGGCGGCAGGCTTCGGCGCCGGTCACCACGGCTCCCGGGCCCGCGCGCAGCAGGGCCGCGGTCAGGTGCTGGTCCGGGGTGGGCGGGCCGTTGTGCAGCAGCACGACACCGGGGTACATGCGCTGCCACGGCCCGCCCGCGGCGCATTGCCGCCAGGGGTTCGAGACGCCCAGGGACTTCAGGGCGCCGGATGACGCCGAGATCGCTGCGTTCACGCAGGTGTTCGATTCGCACGTCATCAGTGTGACGAGGAACACCGACAGTCAGCGGCGGGTGAGCCGCCTGGCGCGCTCGATCGTCAGCAGTGCCGCGCCGCCCACGAGGAGCAGCACGCCGAGCAGGAGCATCCACGGGGTCGAGGCGCCGGTGTTGGCCAGGTGGTTGTCCTGGTGGTGCACCGGAGGCGCCACGATGTTCTTGGTCGTCGACGTGTGCGGGTTGGTGTGCGACGTGGTGGTCGTCGTCGTGCCGGACGTGGTGCCGGACGTGGTGGTGGTCACCGGCGTCGTCGTGGACGAGGTCGTCGACCAGGACGTCGTGGACGTCGAGGTCGACGGACTGGTCGTCGACGAGGTATCGGTCGACGACGTGGTCGTAGTAGTGGTGGACGTGGTCGTGGAGGGCTTCGTGTGCTTGGTCTTCGAAGTCGTCGTGGGCGTCGACGACGACGGAGGGTCCTCACCTCGCGGCGACGGCGCGCGCCAGTCCGGGCGTTCTTGCGAGCACCACGCAGCGGCGCACACCTGGCCATCCCCGGAGGCCGCGGCTTCCGGGGCGGCACCGTGCAGTGCGACGACCGTCAACACCGCGCCGGCGGCGAGCACACCGATATAGGCGATACGTGACATGCCACGGATGGTGCGCGCTGGTGTGGCAGGTCGCTCGGCAAGCAGGCCCACGTCACCCGCCAGTGCGGGCGACACCGCCCGATCAGGTCCAGAAGACGGCGATTCCCACGTTCAGGACGACGAGCGACGCGGCCGTCGGCAGGAGCCAGGACGGCGCCTTCGGCTTGTTCACGTTGATCGCGACGACGGCGGCGATGGCGACCACGACCAGCAGCTTGACGCCGATCTTGACGTGGTCGTACGCCACCGAGTCGACCAGCGGGTCGATGCCGACCAGCGCGATGCCGGTGAGCAGCTGCAGCGCGGCGCCGTGCAGCCAGCCCTTGTTGACCGGCGCGTCCTTGCCGGCCCTGGCCTGCAACATGATCATCGCGACGAGCATGCCCATGCCCAGCAGGTGCAGGAACACCAGCAGCAGGCGTACGAACTCCACAGCGTTGTCCTTATCGACGTCGGGTGGCGAGGTAACCGCGCACGCCCAGGACACCGATGACGGTGCCGAAGACGAGCGAGGCGATCACGAGCACCAGGTGCACGGTGAAGAACGCGGTAGGTCCGTCGCCGAACGAACGGGGGTCCTTCCAGATGTTCTTCAGGAACGTGGGCCAGATCACCCACGACCACACCCCGAAAGCCACCAGGAAGAGTGACATCGGGCGCGAGAGCTTCACGGCGACCAGTATCGGACGTGGTGCGTGCAAGGCTCTAAACGGGGGTGGATAGCCTGGAGGCGTGCCCTTCACCCAACGGCTCATCGTCGCCCTGGTCCTAGCAACGGCCACCGCCGCGTTCGCCGCACCGACCGGCACCGCACAGCAGGCCGCCGGCACGGCGCAGTGCGCCAACCGCGAGACCCCGCCGCCGCCGGTGGACACGTCCGAGCAGCCGGCTCCCGGCCAGAAGGCCCCGACGCCGCTCGAGGTGCCGGAGAAGCCCATCGGTGGTGACCGCCTCGGCGAGTGCGGACTGATCCTGCCGCCGAACTCGGCGCAGCCGCCCAGCGGCATCACCGCGGCGACGTGGCTGCTCGCGGACATGGACAGCGGTGCCGTCCTCGCCGCGTACGACCCGCACGGCCGTCAGCGCCCGGCGAGCATCATGAAGGTGCTCCTCGCGATGGTCGTCGCCAAGGAGCTGCGGGGCGACCTGGTCGTCACCGCGAGCGCCGAGGACACCCAGCAGGAGTGCACCTGCATCGGCCTGCGCGACGGCGGCCAGTACACGGTCCGCCAGTTGCTGCACGGCCTGTTGCTCACCTCGGGCAACGACGTGGCGCACACGCTGGCCCGCCAGCTCGGCGGCGTGCCGAACGCCCTGCGCAAGATGAACGCGATGGCCAAAGAGCTCGGCGCCCTCGACACGCGCGCCGTGACGCCGTCCGGCCTCGACGGCCCCGGCACCAGCACGTCGGCCTACGACGTCGCCCTGATCTTCCGCGGCGCGATGAAGTACGAGGAGTTCGCGCAGGCGATCAAGCTGCAGCAGTCGCAGTTCCCCGGCCGCAACGGCGGAACGATCATGCTGCAGAACGACAACCGCCTGCTCACGAGCTATCAGGGCGCGCTCGGCGGCAAGACCGGCTTCACCGACGACTCGCAGCACACCTACGTGGGTGCCGCGGAGCGCAACGGCCGCCGTCTCGTCGTGGTCCTGCTGCGCGGGCAGCAGACGCCCACGCGCATCGACGCCCAAGCCGCGAAGCTGCTCGACTACGGCTTCGCGATGGGCCCAGGCGGTGTCGGCAAGCTCGTCGACGGCGCCCCGCAGCCGAAGCCGAACGTCGTCCCGACCCAGCAGAACACCGACGCGGGCGACGAGGCCGTCGTCGACTCGAAGACGGGCCGCCCGACGCCGACCGCGTTCGGCACCGTCGGCCTCCCGATCACGGCGGCCGCGGGCCTCGGCCTCCTGGCCGGCCTGGTCCTCTTCGTCCGCAACAAGCGGGCCAAGGCGGCACGGGCACGCCGTCAGGCCCAGCAGCAGGCGGCACAGGGCTTCTGAGGCACGCGAGACGACGGCCCCGGCGCACTCGCGCCGGGGCCGTTCTCGTTCGGGGAGCGTCCGGGCCTACTTGCGGCGCCACCGGAAGCCGAGCAGCGCACCCGCGAGCGCGCCCGCTCCGAGCATCAGCGACGGGGAGGGCCCCTGCCGCACCGACACCACGGGCTGGATCACTGCGGGCGGAGGCGCCTTCACGACCTCCGGCTCCTGGTTCTCCCGCGCGGTGGCCGTCCAGGCCGTGATGAACAGGATGAACTGCGCCACCAGGTTCGCGAACACCAGCACACCGATGACCGAGCCGAACGCGGCCGAGGTCGGCGACTTGGTCGTGAACGACAGGAAGACCGTCGCCGTCTGCTTCAAGAGCTCGAACCCGACCGCGCCGGCGAACGCCCCGCGGATCGCGCTGCGCCACCCCACGGGCTTGCGCGGCAGCCGGGAGAGCACCCACAGGAACACGAGCCAGTTCGCGAGCAGCGACAGGACGATCGTGCCGATCCGCAGCAGGACGTGCGCCCAGCCGGCGTCCTCCAGCCCCATCCAGCGCAGGACCAGCTCGGCGAACCCGGTGCCGAGGGCCGTGATGCCGAACGACAGCACGATCGCGAGGCCCAAGCCGACCAGCGACAGCACGTCGCGCCAGAGCGTGCCGAGGAACGGCAGCTCCCCCTTCGCCTGGCCCCACTGCGCCGTCAGGGCGTCGCGGAGGTTGCTCATCCAGCCGAGACCGGAGTAGGAGGCACCGAGCAGACCGATGACGCCGACGGTGCCCTTGGAGTCCAGCGCGGTGTCCACGGCTTCGTTGATCTGCTCGCGCAGCTGGGCGTCCGGCACCGCCTCGGCGATGCTCTGCCGCAGCGACGCCAGCAGGTCCGGCTGCGACTGCAGCACGAAACCGGCGACGGCGAACCCGATCATCAGGATGGGCACGAGCGAGAGCACGCTGAAGTACGTCACCGCAGCGGCGTGCTGCGCGCCGTACCTCTGGTCGTAGCGCTCGTACGCACGAATGATGTGGTCGAACCACGCGTACTTCCGCCGCCACTTGTCCACGGCGGAGACGCTAGTGCAAGCGCACTACTCGGGCAGAACAAAGCCGATCTTGTCGTACGTGCGGCGCAGCGTGCCGGCGGCGACCTCGCGGGCGCGTTCGGCACCGCGGGCCAGGATCTTGTCCAGCGACGCCACGTCGTCGAGGTACGTCTTCACGCGCTGCTGGACCGGCGTGACCCACTCGGTGAAGACCTCGCCCAGGTCCTTCTTCAGGTCGCCGTAGCCCTTGCCGTCGTAGTCGGCGACCAGCGACTCGACCGTGCGGCCGGTCAGCGCCGAGTAGATCGTCAGCAGGTTCGACACACCCGGCTTGTTCTCGGCGTCGAATAGGATCTCGCGGCCCGTGTCGGTGACGGCGGAGCGGATCTTCTTGGCCGAGCGCTTCGGGTCCTCCAGCAGCTCCACGACACCGCCGGGCACCGACTTGCTCATCTTCGAGGTCGGGTCCTGCAGGTCGAAGATCTTGGCCGTGTCCTTGACGATGTACGGCTCTGGCAGGCGGAACGTCTTGCCGTAGCGGGAGTTGAAGCGCGTCGCGAGGTCGCGCGTCAGCTCCAGGTGCTGGCGCTGGTCCTCGCCGACCGGCACGTAGTGCGCCTGGTACAGCAGGATGTCCGCGGCCTGCAGGATCGGGTACGTGAACAGGCCCACGCCGACGGACTGCTCCTGGCGCGCGGACTTGTCCTTGAACTGCGTCATCCGCGACGCCTCGCCGAACCCGGTCAGGCACTGCATGACCCAGCCGAGCTGGGCGTGCTCCGGGACGTGGGACTGGACGAACAGCGTCGCGCGGTCCGGGTCGATGCCCAGGGCGAGCAGCTGCGCGGCCGAGACGCGCGTGTTCTGGCGCAGGACCTTCGGGTCCTGCTCCACGGTGATCGCGTGCAGGTCGACGACGCAGTAGAACGCGTCGTGCGCCTCCTGCAGGGCCACCCACTGCCGCACCGCACCCAGGTAGTTGCCGAGGTGGAACGACCCGGCCGTCGGCTGGATGCCGGACAGGACGCGGGGGCGCTTGGCGGGCGCGGTGACACCTTCTGCGGGCGCGTTCTCCGTGGACACGGACGAAATCTTCTCAGACCGGGTGGATCAGTTCTGCGCGGTGTCCTGCTGCAGCAGGTCGATGCGCTGGTTGGCCGCGATGACCGGGGCCGGCTTGCGGCGCTTCACCAGGCCGTACACCAGACCGCCGACGCCGGCGGTGACCGCGATCAGACCCACGGGACCCGCAGCGGTACCGGTCATGCTGCTCTCAACCGCAGCGCTCAGTACCAGACTCATGCCGTGCACTCGCCGAGCCTCCCCAAGGCACAGACCCACCCCGGAAGGGTGAACCTTGCTGACTGATTGGCCGCCAAGCTACCGAAGGCCGGTAGCGTCGATGCGCCGAATCAGACTATCGGTCACGGATGATCGGTTCGCACTCGCCCATATGTCGTAGTCCGCTGACGGGCGTTACGCCCTGCGAGCGAAGCCAGGGTCTCCAGCTCACGCACAGTGCGCGCGGACCCGTGCTCGGACCCTGCCATGCGGCTGATGGTCTCCTCCATCAACGTGCCGCCGATGTCGTTCGCACCCCCGTTGAGGATCTCCGCGGTGCCCTCGTCGCCGAGCTTGACCCAGGAGCACTGGATGTTGTCGATCCGCCCGTGCAACGCCAGCCGCGCGAACGCGTGCACGGCGCGGTTGTCGCGGCGGCTCGGGCCCGGGCGGGCGACTCCCGCCAGGTAGATCGGGGCGTTGCGGTGCACGAACGGCAGCGCGACGAACTCGGTGAGCCCGCCGGTGCGGTCCTGGAGCCGCGCGAGGACGCGGAAGTGCGTGAGCCAGTGGCCGGGGTGGTCGACGTGGCCGTACATCATCGTGCTCGACGAGCGGATGCCCAGCTCGTGCGCGGTGCCGACGACGTCGAGCCAGGTCGCGGTGGGCAACTTGCCCTTGGTGAGCACCCAGCGCACGTCGTCGTCGAGGATCTCGGCCGCCGTGCCGGGAATGGTGCCGAGGCCGGCCTCCTTGAGCTCGGTCAGCCACTCGCGGACGCTCACGCCGGCCTTCGCGGCGGCGGAGACGATCTCCATCGGGCTGAAGGCGTGGACGTGCATGTCCGGCAGGCGCTTCTTGATGGCGCGCACCACGTCGGCGTAGTACGTCACCGGCAGCTTGGGGTCGATGCCGCCCTGCATGCAGACCTCGGTGGCGCCTTCGTCCCACGCCTCCTGCGCGCGGTCGGCGACCTCCTCGGCGCTCAGCCGGAACGCGTCCGCGTCGCGCTCCCGCTGGGCGAAGGCGCAGAAGCGGCAGCCGACGTAGCAGACGTTGGAGAAGTTGATGTTCCGGTTGACGACGTAGGTGACGTCGTCGCCCACCACCTCCCGCCTCAGGTCGTCGGCGAGACGGGTCATCTCTTCGAGTGCCTCGCCGTCGGCGGTGAGGAGCGCCATCGCGGCGTCGGTGTCGTCGAGCAACGCCGCCGGGTCGTTCGCGGCGATCTTCAGTCCACGTTGGACGTCTTCGGAGAGCCGTTGCGGCGCAACGGGGATCTTCAGTTCGTCCCAGTCGCCGTAGACCTCGTCGAAGTCGCCGCGGCGGTCGCCCGTGCGGCCCTCGGTGTCGATCGCGGTGTTGAGGTCCGCCCGGCCGAACGTGTCGAGCCCGCCGTCCGGCTCCTGCCACTCGCGGCCGGCGACCTCCGCGTCCGGGTTCGCGAGCCCGCTTTCCAGCGCCAGCGCGGAAACGTGCGCGGTGAGCCTCGTGTCGATCCACTGCCCCGCCGCCGCGCGGACGTACCGCGGGTAGACGTTCAGCCGCTCCCGCAAGGAGAAACCGGCTTCGCGCGTGATGTCGGCGAGCTTGTCGACCTGAGGCCACGGCTTCTCGGGGTTGACGTGGTCCGGCGTGATCGGCGAGACGCCGCCCCAGTCGTCGACGCCCGCCCGCAGCATCAGGTCGAACTCACCGCCGACCAGGTTCGGCGGTGCCTGCACGCTCACGGTGGACGGCATCACCAGGCGTGCCACGGCGATGGTGGCCGCGAGCTCGGTCAGGTCGGCGTCGGGCATGCCGCGCATCGCCGTGTCCGGCTTGGCGCGGAAGTTCTGGATGATGACTTCCTGGATGTGCCCGTACTGCTTCGCGACCTGGCGCATCGCGAGCAGCGACTCGGCGCGCTCGGTTAGGTTCTCACCGATGCCGATGAGGATCCCGGTGGTGAACGGGACGTTCACGCGGCCGGCGTCGGTGAGGACGCGCAGCCGGACGGCGGGGTCCTTGTCCGGGCTGCCGTAGTGCGGGCCGCCCTTCTCGCTCCACAGCCGCTCCGCCGTGGTCTCGAGCATCATCCCCATGCTCGACGCGACGGGGCGCAGCCGCGTCAGCTCCTCCCAGCTCAGCACACCGGGGTTCAGGTGCGGCAGCAGTCCCGTCTCCTCCAGCACCGCGATGGCGCTCGCCCGCACGTAGTCCAATGTGGACTCGTAGCCGCGGGCGTCCAGCCACTCCTTCGCGGCGGGCCAGCGGTCCTCCGGCCGGTCCCCCAGCGTGAAGAGCGCTTCCTTGCACCCCTGCGCGGCTCCCGCGCGCGCGATCGCCAGCACCTCGTCGCGTTCGAGGAACGCGGCGGGCAGCTTGTGCGGCACGGTCGCGAACGTGCAGTAGTGGCACCGGTCCCGGCACAACCGGGTCAGCGGGATGAACACCGACCGGCTGTACGTGACGACCCCGGGACGCCCCTCCGCGAGCAGGTGGGCGTCCCGCACCTTCCCGGCCGCGGTGAGCAGCGCGGCGAGGTCGTCCTCGCGCGCGTGCAGCAGCACAGCGGCCTCGGTCGCGTCGAGCACGGCACCGTCGGCGGCCCTGCGCAGCGCACGCCGCATGGCCGCCGCACTCGGACGGGGCTGCGGTGAGGTTAGCGAGATGTCCACTGCCACGTAAACGACCTTAGGCCGCCAGAATTCCTGATCACCCCGCACCCGTTGTGGGACATCCCACTCAGCGGACGGCCACGAGCAGCTCGGTGTTGCGGTCGAGCGGCGTTCCCAGCGGGTCCGTCCGCGAGTGGATGTCGTTGTAGGTGAACTCCCGGCACAGGCTCGCGAGGGCCGCGTCACTGCGGTCGTCGTAGTCCACCCGGTACGGCGCTTCCGCCTCCAGCAACGTCGTGAACAGCGACAACGTGCCGTCCCCGTTGTCCGCGACCTCGATGACGCGGGCGTGCTGCGGGTAGTCGACGTGCGCGGCCGTGTTGATCTCCCAGAAGCTCCTGGACGGCGTGGCGTGCCGGTGCGGCGTGATCACGTTGCGGTGCGTGTGCCCGTTGACCCACGCCAGCACGTTCGGGAACCGGTGCAGCAGGTTCACCAGCGCGTTGCCGTTCATGCGCGGGTCCAGAGGGCGGCGCTTGTCCGGCAGGACGTTGCCCATCGTCGTGCTCGTGTGGTGGCTGAAGAGCACGAACAGCTCGTCGGTGACGTTCTGCCGTTGCGGCAGGCCGAGCCAGTCGTAGTAGAGCGAACTGTTGCGCTTGAGCGTCTTCTCGATCCAGTTGAGCTGGTGCAGCCCGATGGACCCCGTGGAGAACCCTGCGAGGTTCGTGGTGTCCATGCTGATACCGGTCACTCCGGGCGCCATGCGGAACGTGTAGAAGACGTCCACACCATCCGCGTTGGCGTCCGTGTACCCGTGCCCACCCGTCGGCAGATGCTTGCGCACGTACTCACCGGTGTCGAACAGCCTGCGACGGTCATCGGGCGTCACGGTGCGGACGATGCCGCTCGTGGCGAGGATGGCCATCGCCTCCGGGATCGCCGCGGGGTCGTGGAACGCCCGTGCGACCTTCGCGTTCTGCACGGGATCGCCGAACCCGACGATCTTCTTGCGCCCGGTGTACCAGCTGTCGAGCAGCCCGTCCGGCAGCGCGCCGACCACGCTGTCGTCGTGGTTGCCGATCGTGGCGTACCAGGGGATGTCCAGCCCGGGGCTGGTGAACGTGCGCACGGCCGCGTCCAGCAACCCGCCGAGCTGCGGGAAGCCCTTCGCCTTGTAATCGTCCGCGCCGCTGAGGTCCGGCTGCCAGAACGTGCTGATGCCCGCGTTCTGCACCCCCTCGTACCTGGGGTCGCCGGTGTTGGGCGTGATGCTGCCGCCGTTGAGGACCGCCAGGAACCAGTCGAGCTCGATGCTCTCGTGGTTGTCGGTGTTGTCGCCGGTCGTCATGAGGAAGTCGAAGGGCCTGCCGGTCAGCGGCCCGTTCCTGACGGCGTTGACCCGCTTGACCAGTGCCGTCGAACCCTGCGTCGTCAGCGCTTCCTGCGGCCGGTGCGCGCTGGAGCCCATGATCGGGTGCAGGTACTCGAACCGCAGCGGGCTCTGGGCGTCGCAGATGTGCATGTCGCTGAACTGCACGAAGCTGGTGAGCGCCCGCCTGCGTGCTTCCCGGTTCGGCTTGGCCGCGACGAGGTCACCGCGCACGACCGCGGGCCAGCCCGGCCCTGCCTGGAGCCTGCGGTAACCGCTGGTGCCAACGGGTGTGGCCGTCGTTTCGAGCGTGGTGCCCGCCGTGGACGCAAACGCTTGGCGGTCGAGGAGTGGAACGCCCGCGACGCCCATGCCCATCGCCAGGAGGAACGAACGCCGGTTGAAGCCTGTCATGCCGCCCCCGATTCATGGATGGTGAATCGTGTTCATGTTCAGGGAGCGGGTGGGTGGAATCGAGGGGTCAGGCGGGTGACCGGAGCGATAAAGGCTGCTCGGACTGGATCAGTCGGAGCAGCCGCCGTTGCTCAGCCGAGTCCGGCGAGCAGCTGGCGCAGCCGCTCCTCCAGCTGCGGCCTCTTCTCGGTGAGCACTTGCCACACGAGAGCGTCGTCCGCACTGGCACAACCGTGGATGAGGCGGAAGGCGACGATGCGAGCCAGACGCGGTATCGAGGCCGCGAGCTCAGGAAGACCTTCGACAGGTTGTTGAGCGCCTCGCCGATGATCTCGAACTGGCGCTCGACGACGGACCGGAGCATCGCGTCAGCGAGGTAGTCCGCGAACGACTTGCCGGCGCCGAACTGGCTCAGCAGTTCGGCAGCGCGCAGGGCGTCCCACAAATACGCCCGAGGGTCACGCCGCGTACAGGTTTTCCTTGGTTTGCATGACCTGCTCGCGGAAGTAGGGGTTGCGGATGCTGCCGTTGACCACGAGGTCGACAGGCCTGGCCAGAATCCGCTCCAACCCCTCTTTCAGGGCGAAGTAGCTGCCGAAGTGGTCGAAGTCGTCCGCCGTGCCGAAGTCGACGAGGATGTCCACGTCGCTGGTCACCACGTCGAACGAATCGCCGACCGCCGATCCGAACAGGTCGAGCGTGCGAACACCCAGCGCCCGGCACAGCTCCTCGATCTCAGCCAGCTTCGCCGCCACGAACTCGTGCACCCCCGTCACCTCCTCTGGGTCACGATCGTGCGCGATCCCGGGTACCGGTTCAGTCCGAGTAGACAACCGTGACCGGCGCGTGGTCCGACCAGCGCTCCTCATAGGTCGCCGCCCGCTCCACCACGGCCGACGTGGCCCGACCGGCCAGCCCGTCCGTCGCGACGTGGTAGTCGATCCGCCACCCGGAGTCGTTGTCGAAGGCCTTCCCCCGGTACGACCACCACGAGTAGGGCCCGGCCACATCGGGGTGCAGCGACCGCACCACGTCGTTGTACCCGGAGGCGAACACCGAGGTCATCCACTCCCGCTCGTAGGGGAGGAACCCGGCCTCCTTCTGGTTCGTCCTCCAGTTCTTCAGGTCGGCCTGCTGGTGCGCGATGTTCCAGTCACCGCACACGAGCACCTCGCGCCCGGACACGGCCGCCTTCTCCCGCAGCGACACCAGGTACGGCAGGAAGGCCGCCATGAACCGGTCTTTCTCGTCCTGCTTCTCGGTGCCGACGTCACCGGACGGCAGGTACAGCGAGGCGACGACGACGCCGGGCAGTTCGATCTCGACGTACCGGCCGCTCGACTCGAACTCCGAGGCGCCGAAGCCCACGCGGACCGAGGTCGGTTCGGCGCGCGACACGATGCCGACGCCGGCGCGGCCTTTCAGAGAAGAAGGCGCGTACACGGCGTGCCACCCGGGAGGCGAGTGCAGTTCCGCGCTCAGTTCCGACGGTTCGGCGCGCACCTCCTGCAGGCAGACCACGTCAGCCGCGGACGCGGCGAGCCAGGAGAGGTAGCCCTTCTTCGCGGCGGCGCGCAGGCCGTTGACGTTGACCGTGGAGACCGTGAGCACGAACGCGGAGCTTACTGGGAGGCCAGGCCCCAGGGCTTCGGGTACTCGGCGTCGCAGCGGGCGCAGTGCGCGGTCAGGTCCAGGTAGCCGACGATCGTGGCCATCTCGTCGCGGGGCAGCGCGAGCCGGCGCTCACCGTCGATCTTGGTGTACAGGCCCTGCCACTCGGGGTCGCAGGAGCACTGCGTGACGCCCTTGGCCCTGCCCCACCGGAACATGTTGCGCAGCATGCGCGCGAGTTTACTTGCAGGTGGAGTCGCTGGTCAGCGCCACGAACTGCTGGCTGACCCACCGGCGGTCGCCCAGCATGCGGTAGCCGTTCTCGACGCGGGGCCGGGCCTCGGTCACCGCGTCACGCGGCATCGTGGAGACGATCGGCTGCATGTCGCCGGGTCCCGAGCGGACGTTGAGGATGTCCGCGGTCACCGTGATCTTGCAGATCTCGTCGGCCCTGGCGCTGTCCATCGGACTGCCGCCGTTCGCCGCGTACAGCACCCCGGCGACGCCCAGCACCCCAATCACGATCAATCCCCTGACCGGAACACCGAACATGACGCCTCCCGAACCCGCGAACCGCTTCCAGCAGCAGATATAGCGGCAAGAAGACGCCAGTGGACGCCGAGGCGCGGCAACCACCCGCAAGAGGAACCGACCGGGTGACGTGCGACGAGAAAGGCCACCCCGGCGTGACCGGGGTGGCCTTTTTTCAGAGGACGGACGTCAGAACGACGCCATCTTCTTCTTGAGGTTCTCGTCGAGCGCGGCGAGGAAGTCCTCGGTGGTCAGCCACTCCTGGTCCTTGCTGATCAGCAGGGCCAGGTCCTTGGTCATCTGACCGGACTCGACCGTCTCGATGACGACCGACTCGAGCGCCTCGGCGAAGCGGATCACCTCGGGGGTGCCGTCCAGCTTGCCGCGGTGCATGAGGCCACGGGTCCACGCGAAGATCGAGGCGATCGGGTTCGTGGAGGTGGGCTTGCCGGCCTGGTGCTGGCGGTAGTGGCGCGTCACGGTGCCGTGCGCGGCTTCCGCCTCGACCGTCTTGCCGTCCGGCGTCATCAGGACCGACGTCATGAGGCCGAGCGAGCCGAAGCCCTGCGCGACCGTGTCGGACTGGACGTCACCGTCGTAGTTCTTGCACGCCCAGACGTAGCCGCCCTCCCACTTCATCGCGGCGGCGACCATGTCGTCGATCAGGCGGTGCTCGTAGGTGAGGCCCTTGGCGTCGAAGTCCGCCTTGAACTCCTCGTCGAACACGCGCTGGAAGATGTCCTTGAACTGGCCGTCGTAGGCCTTCAGGATCGTGTTCTTCGTGGACATGTAGACGGGGTAGCCCCGCTGCAGGCCGTAGGAGAACGAGGCGCGGGCGAAGTCCTCGATGGACTTGTTGTAGTTGTACATGCCCATCGCCACACCGCCCTCCGCCGGGAACTCGGTGACGACGTGCTCGATCGGGTCCGAGCCGTCCTCCGGCTGGAAGGTGATCGTGAGCTTGCCGGCGCCGGGCACCTTGAAGTTGGTGGCCTTGTACTGGTCACCGTGCGCGTGACGGCCGATGATGATCGGCTTCGTCCAGCCCGGGACCAGGCGCGGGACGTTCGAGATGATGATCGGCTCGCGGAAGACGACACCGCCGAGGATGTTGCGGATCGTGCCGTTCGGCGAGACCCACATCTTCTTGAGGCCGAACTCCTCGACGCGCGCCTCGTCCGGCGTGATCGTGGCGCACTTGACGCCGACGCCGTGCTTCTTGATGGCGTTCGCGGCGTCGATCGTGACCTGGTCGTCGGTGGCGTCCCGGTGCTCGATGCCCAGGTCGTAGTACTCCAGGGTGACGTCCAGGTACGGGTGGATCAGCTTGTCCTTGATGAACTGCCAGATGATCCGGGTCATCTCGTCGCCGTCGAGCTCGACGACGGTGCCCTGAACCTTGATCTTGCCCATAACTCCGGGCGCTCCTCTCGCGACGATGCAAGCAAGACAAGCGTACTGGTAGAACGCCCGCCTGTGCCTGCGACCCTGGTTACACCGGTTCAGCGCACCATAGTCCCCGCTTCGCGGCCCAGCAGCGGACGCGGTGCCTCCCCCACGGCCACCACGCCGGGTGCAACAGAACCGTCCTGGCGGACGTGTCGAGAAGCGAACCGGTTCGAACGTGCGAGCGACTACTGTTCACCGTTGAGTGATCATCGGGAGGGGCGCAAGTGTCCACTGGGCCAACACACGCGATGAGCGGGCTGCTCGCCTGGAGTGCCGTCACCGCACTAGCTTCCGCTCACCCGATCGGCCAGCTGACGCCGCAGAGCTGGGCCGTGGGGGCGGTTCTCGCCACCGGCGCGGCGCTCCTGCCCGACCTCGACCACCCCGGGGCGACCATCTCGCGCACGTTCGGAGCGTTGAGCAGCGGGCTTTCCGCGGGCATCAACGCGTTGAGCAGCTTCGTGTACCGCACGACGCGGTTGAAGAAGGATTCCAAGCGGGACGGCGGACATCGCGGTCTCACCCACACGCTCGTCTTCGCGCTGTTCGCCGCCGTCTTCACCACCGCGGTCGTGCAGAACAGCCAGAAGTGGGCGCTGCCGGTGCTGATGTTCGTGTTCGCCGGCCTGGCGGTGCGCGGCATCATGAACGACTGGTGCCCCAAGCAGGACGCGTTGCTGATCACGGTGGTGTCCGCGGGCATCACGTGGGCGATGATCGCCTGGACATCGCAGACGAACGCCTCCGCGGCGGCGTGCGGGATCGCGGTCGGCGTCGGGTGCTTCGCGCACTACGTCGGTGACGCGATCACCGAGCAGGGCTGCCCGATCCTGTGGCCCATCCCGATCATGGGCAAGACCTGGTACCCGGTGGCGCCACCCAAGATCATGCGGATGAAGACCGGCGGTGTGGTCGAGATGGCGATCGTCGGGCCGATCGTGACGATCCTGTCGATCTGGCTGGGGCTCGCGGCGTTGCAGGGCACGGGCGCGCTGCCGTTCCTGGACTGGGTGGACCTTCTTCCGATCTAGTCAACCCGGCGTCCATCTGCGCCTCATCCGATCGGCCTAGCCTCCACGGACCCCGGCCCGCCGTGTGGAGGTCCAGCCATGTCCGAAGCAGCCCGCAGACGCTTCCTCCGGGGAGCGGGCGCGCTGGGTGTGGCGGGCCGCGCGTGGGCGTCGCACGGCGGCCTCGTCGATGATCCCCGGTTCGAGGTCCGCGCATCCGGGCGAACGGAGATGATGGGCGGGCGTCCGCGCGTGCGGCGTGGTTCCGACGTGACGGTGCTGATCAAGGCACGTCCCGCGAACCGGCCCACCAGCGCGGGGTTCGTGTCCAGGTTGCGCCGTTCGGACCTCATCAAGGACGCCGTCACGGGACGATCATCATCTGAGAAGTTGGCCACGCCACATGTGAAGGTCGAGCGATCCTGCGAGCCGCACTGGCACCATGCGGTCTTCACGCACACGTTCCGCAACGTCCGGGAGCCCTTCTACCTCCGGTTGCGCGGAACCGACGGCAACCGCGGCGCGTTCGACCCGCAGGCGGACGCACCGGGAGCCGCGAACCCGTGGGAGGACCTGTGGTGCTACCCCAACCCGATCTTCGTGGAGGTCAGGTGACCAGCACCTTCGTCGGCGTCGACGCCGGCTACGAGAACCGCTGGGAAGCGGAGAAGATCGCACTGGAGCTGCACGACACCGTGCTGACGACGGCCAGGACGGTCGTCGTGCACGAGGTCGACGGCCACCACGCGATGTCCTTCCTCGTACCCGTTGCCCCGTCCGACGCGGTGGTGAGCTCACTGGTCGCCCAGGGGTTCGGTGTCGCGGTGCGCAGTGCGTCCTCGGGACGCCTGGTGGGTCCGGAGGCGCTTCGAGCAGGCGCCTCCGCTGCTGCCGAGGCCCACCAGTACCGCCGCGAGGGGCGCGCTTTGCGGTTCCAGGGGCAACGGTCGTTGCGCGGCCGTCACGGCGTCTCGGACATTCTCGCGTTCACGGCCATCGAGGCCGTTCTGCCGCGTGGCACGCACACGGTCGACACGCGCGGGAACCTGACGCCGTTCTTCCGCGACGGCAAGCTGGTGCTGGTCGTCGACTAGGTTTCGGGGTGTGCGTGACATCGCTGTCTTCAGTGGTTCTGCCCATCCCGAACTCGCCGCCGAGATCTGCGGTCATCTCGGCGTCGACCTGTCGCCCAGCCGCCTGACCCGGTTCGCCAACGACTGCCTCGAGGTGCAGCTGCAGGCGAACTGCCGCGAACGGGACGTGTTCCTGATCCAGCCGCTGGTGCCGCCGGTGCAGGAACACCTCGTCGAGCTCCTGCTGATGCTGGACGCTGCCCGTGGCGCCTCCGCCGCGCGCACGACCGTCGTCCTGCCCCACTACGCCTACGCGCGTTCCGACAAGAAGGACGCGCCGCGGATCTCGATCGGCGGCCGCCTGGTCGCCGACCTGATGGTGGCCGCCGGGGCGTCGCGCGTGCTGGCGATGACACTGCACTCGCCGCAGGTGCACGGGTTCTTCTCGGTGCCCGTCGACCACCTGCACGCGTTGCGCGAGCTCGCCGCGCACTTCTCGCAGCACGACCTGTCCAACACCGTCGTCGTGTCGCCTGACCTGGGCAACGCCAAGGAGGCGGCGCACTTCGCGCGCATCCTCGGCCTGCCCGTGGCCGCGGGCGCCAAGCAGCGGTTCGCCGACGACAGGGTGCAGATCTCGACCGTGATCGGCGACGTGGCCGGACGCGACGTGATCGTGCTGGACGACGAGATCGCCAAGGGCTCGACCGTGATCGAACTGCTGGACAAGCTGCGCGAGCGCGGCGCCGGGTCGATCCGGGTCGCCTGCACGCACGGGCTGTTCTCGTCGGGTGCGCTGGAACGGCTGCAGGCGTTCGACGACGTGCTGGAGATCGTCGCCACGAACACCGTGCCGATCCCGGCGGAGAAGTCCGTGCCGAAGCTGCGGGTGCTGTCGATCGCGCCGGCGATGGCCGAGGCCATGCGCCGGATCAACGTCGGCGAGTCGGTGTCGACGCTGTTCGAGGCCCCCTGACGAACATCGTTCACCAGGTTGAGCACTGTCAGTCCGACCTGCGGTGTTCTATAATCGCACAAGTGACCGCAGTTGACAGCGAGTCCATGGGCAAGCGCATTGCCGACGCGCGCACCCGGACCGGCATGACCCAGGCGGGGCTCGCCGCTGCGATCGGGATCGACAGGTCTGCGCTGGCGAAGATCGAAAACGGCACGCGCCGCGTATCGGCCCTCGAACTCGCTCGCATCGCCGAAGCCACCCGCGAACGCATCGAGTGGTTCGTCCTGCAGGTTCCGGAAGCCATCGTGTCCCACCGGAACATGCAGGACCCCGGGGCCGAGAGCCCCGTGATCGACCGCATCGTCGAGACGTTCGCCTGGAACACCGAATTCCTCCTCAAGCACGACGACCGCCTGCGACTCGAGTCTCCGGGACCGCTCGCGAAGCCCGGGACCAACGACGAGGCGGAGCGAACGGCGCGAGAGGCGCGCAAGCTCATGGGGCTCGGCCCCTCGGAGCCGTTGCTGAACATCGTCGAAGCCGTGGCGAAGATCGGACTCTTCACACTCTCGCGCGACCTGGGTCCGGACGCGGCGGACGCTGCGTCGGTCCTGCTCGCCAGAGGTGGCGTCGCGGTGATCAACGGACACCTGCTGGTGGGGCGCCGGCGCCTGGCGTTGGCGCACGAACTGGGCCACTACTTGTTCGCGGACGAGTACACCGTCGACTGGCGCATCGCCGAGAAGGACGACGACAACGCTTGGGAATCGCGGCTGGACAGGTTCGCCCGCGCGGTGCTGCTCCCTGCGGACGGCTTGACCGAGGCCTGGCACACCGCGCGCAAGGACGGCGACCTGCGCACCACGGCGGTGAAGGTGGCGAGCAAGTTCCGGGTGGACATGTCGACGCTGTCGCGCCGTCTCGTGGAGACGGGCGTGCTCGGCACGCACGACGCGGCTTCGGTCCGGTCCGTCAGGACGACGAAGGCGGACATCATCGAGCTCAACCTGGTCACCAGGGACGAACTCGCCGCCACATCGCTCTCACTCGAGTACCAGCAGGCAGTGCTCCGCCTGTACAAGCAGGAGGTCATTTCGCCCGCGAGGGCGACGGAGTTGCTCTACGACACCTTGAACGAGGACGACCTGCCGCCACTCCCACCGCTCCCGGAGTCGGCCATCTGGGATTTCACGTGACGGTGACGAACGCCCCTGGAAGCGGGGCCGCCAAGGTCGAAACGTTGGTGTTCGACACCAGCCCTCTCCTCCACTTCACGCGGAACGACTGGCTGGGTGCGCTGAAGGCCGTCGTCGGGGACCGAGAGGCCTTGGTCCCCGACGTCGTGCTGGAGGAACTCAAGAGCTTCGCCGGCAGCGATGCCCGCGTGGAATCCGTGCTCACGGCGAGCTGGCTCAAGCACCGAGAACTTCGGACGCAGGCAGAGATCGATGCCTTCGCGGAGTTCTCGTCCCTCCTGGTCCGCGGAGATCGCAACAGGGGTGAGGCCGGCGTGCTCGCACTGGCGAAGGTCACCGGTGGTACCTCTGTGATCGACGACGGCGCCGGCCGGAAAGCCGCCAAGGCGAACGGCATCACGAACCGCCCCACCCTGGCGTTGTTGTGCGAAGCGATCCGCAGCGGATTGCTGACCCCGAAACTGGTTTCGGCGCTGGCCGATGATCTTCTGATCAGCCAGTACAGGCTGCCCTTCAAACTGGGCGGCTTCCAGGAGTGGGCAGAAGAGCAAGGACTCATCCCCTAGCTCACCTGAGGTGCGCGAGTGCCGTGATCAGGCGGTCCCCGATGTCGTCCGGTCCCGGCATCTTGCGCACCACGGCTCGCTGGTGGGCGAGGCCGTGCAGTCCCAGCCACAACGCCACCGCGTCGCCGTGGAGGTCCTCGCTGGGGTGCGCGACGCCCTCGTCGCTGCGGGCCCAGCGGTTCGCCCCGGAGTCCCGGCGCCGCGCCGAGAAGCTGGTCGGCACGGCCTGGGCCACCGGGTTCGCCACGCTCGCCCTGGCGGTCACCGGCCTGAGCACGGTGTTCGAGAAACCAGAGCTGCAGACCGTGCTCTGGCCCGCCGGCTCCACCATCGTGGTCGGCCTGATCTACCTCGCCGAGGGCGCCGTCCGCGGCAACGAGCTGCACTACAACCTGGGCACCTGGCTCGCCCTGGTCGCCGCCGCGACGCTGTTCGTGCCGGGAGCCGGCTTCTTCGGCGTGCTGGCCGTGCTGGGCGGCACCGCCTACCTGCTGGCCGCGTTCCTGGAGTCGCGCCGCCTCAACGCCTTGGCCGCCTGAGGCCTCAGAGCTGCACTCGCACCGTGACGCGACCCTTGTCGTCACGGTGCGATGTCGCATGTCCGGTCCGTTGCGCGCCATCGATTTCCAGCGTCAACGGCCCGCCCTCGCCGTTGAAGTTGCGCCACCACGTCTTGGCGTCCGGCATCATCACCCTGATGTCGACGACGTCGCCTTTGCGTTGGTAGCCAACGGGTGTGCTGAACGTGCGACCCGACTTGCGGCCCGTGTAGGTCACGACCGTGATGCCCCTGCGCACGAGCTTCCCGACGACCGGCGCGTCGCGGAGCCCCACGACCAGCCGGTTGACGCGGCCCACGACCGAACTCTTGAAGTTCATGCCCGCCAACGTATCCGAACGGGGCGTCGAGGCGCCGCCGCCCGTGCCGCCCGGCCCGCTCCCGGATCAGCCGGGGTGGGTGCCGACGGTGTCGCGGATCTGGGCGCCCAGGTCGGCCGAGCCCGACCGCGCGCAGTGGGCGCAGCAGAAGAACCTGCCCTCCACCTCCACGCCGTGCCCGATCACACGGCAGTCGCAGTGCTCGCAGCGGGGCGCGAGGAGCTGGATCGCGCACTCGAAGCTGTCGAACGTGTGCACGCCGCCACCGACGGTGCGCACCTCGAAGGTCATCCAGTACTCGTTGCCACAGACGTCACAGGTCGCCATGCGCGGAAGAGTGCGGCAGGTCCGCCCGGTCGGCAACTCGAACGCCGAGTCGCGCGACCGGCGTCTTCGGGGCCATCACCCGATAGGCGTCCTCGTCGAGGTGCACGCCGAGCCAGCCGCGGTGACCGACGCGAGTGCTTCCACCGCACCGTCCCGCGGCCGCACGCACACCCTCCACAAAGGACGGACAGAGCGAGCGCGGGACATCCCGGAGAGCGGGACCGGCCGGATTCGAACCGGCGTTCTCCCTCCGTCCCGGAGGGCGCGTCGACCACTGCGCTACAGGCCCCATCGCCACCGCGACACCCACACTAGACGGCGGAGTGCGGGCCGTATGCCCGGCGAAAGTGTTGGACCCAATAAGGTTCACGGACCAACCTCGGACTGGACGGTGTCGTGCCAGGGATCGACTACTACGAGTTGCTCGGTGTGACCCGGGGCGCCAGCGCCTCGGAGATCAAGTCGGCTTACCGCTCGCTCGCCAAGGTCATGCACCCCGACGCGGGTGGGACGTCCGGCGGCTTCCGCCTGCTCCAGGAGGCCTACGAGACGCTCAAGGACCCGGTCCGGCGCGCCGACTACGACCGCCCCGCCGCGCCACCGCCCCCGGTCCGCCCACCCGCACGCCCGCGACCTCGCCGAACAGGTCACACGGGCCGGCTGCGCGACTTCGGCGACGACCCGAACTACACGGCGCCACGCCCCCGCGTCGACCTCGGTTCGATGGACTGGTGGCACCGCATCGACCTCGGCCAGCGGGTCCGCTACGTGCCCGCCACGGGCCTCGGGCACGCCCCCGCCGCCGCCGCGATCGGCGGGTGGCTCGTCCTGCTGATCCCGTTGACGATGACCCTGTCACCGCTCCTGCTGGCCATCTGGCTACCCCTGGTCGCGGCCGCCGGTTACGGGGCATTCCGGTTGGCACGCCGCTACCTGGCCCTCGCCAGGGTCGAACGGGCGTTCGCCGGGGAGTACGACGGGAACACCATCTTCGGCCGTCCGGGTGAAAACAGACGCGAACGGCTGACCGCCGGCCTGCTCACGGAGTACCTGACGCAACTACCGGGCGTGCGCATCTTCCACGGCCTCTCCTGGCCCGGCTCGGTGTTCGCCGACGTCGACCACGCCCTGCTGTGCGGACGCCGCCTCGTCCTGATCGAGTCGAAGTCGTGGCTGCCCGGCCACTACTACTGCGACGAGGACGGCGAGCTCTGGCGCAACGGCCACCCGTTCCGCGGCGGCGCCTCCCAACTCCTCGACAGCATCGACCGCTTCGCCGAGCTCCTGCCGTGGCTCGAGATCCGCGGCGCCGTGATCGTCTACCCGAGCCGCGCCGGCGAGGTCACGTGCGACGACGACCTCGACTTCGACGTGCCGCCGATGACGCCGGAGCAGTTCGTGCGCGAAATCGGCGACTGGCTGGCCGACGACCCGGCCACGGTCGACCGCGAGGCGTTGCGCGCCCTGGTGCGCCAAGTCGTCTCCGAAGTGCGCGTGGCCGGCGCGTGACTCGTTTCGCCCCCCACGAATTGCGGTCGAATCGAGTCGAAAAGGCTCTTGACGGGCGACTTGCGGCCTGAAAGATTATCGTTGTTCCTGGGGGAGCAAGAGCATGAGCGTCGGGGGACGCCCTCCCATGGACTTTTTTCGGTCACGCAATCATGGGGGACTTCACGTGAAGAACGTCATTCGCAGAGTTTCTGTTGCCGTCGCGGCCGCCGCCGCCCTGATGTCGATCGCGGTCGCGCCCTCCTCGGCCGCGCCGAAGTTCGAGCCGTACGACCTGCCGAACGTGGGCACGCAGGCGCAGGCCAAGGCCGCCGCCGTCGGCGAGGCCATCTGGACCGCCATCATCCCGAAGACGACGGACGTCAACTACGGCGCGAGCGTCGACCGCTGCGCCGACATCGCGTGGAACTCCGTGGACAACGGCGCCCGCGCCATCCTGTTCGACTGCTACGGCACGAACAACCAGAAGTGGGCGCCCATCTGGGTCGCCGGCACGGGCACCCAGTACGGCACGGCGATGTTCATCAACGCCAACTCCGGCAAGTGCCTCGACCTGGCCAGCGGCTCGGCGGCCAACGGCGCCCACGTGATCCAGTGGAACTGCCACAACGGCCCGAACCAGCAGTGGGAGGTCGTCCTGCCCACCGGCGCGGACCCGGCCACCTACGACGGCCCGATCCTGTTCAAGAACCGCGCCACCGGCAAGTGCCTCGACACGGACAACGGCGGCATCGCCAACGGCACCGGTTTCCTGCAGTGGGACTGCCACGGCAACCCGAACCAGCTGTTCTCGCTCTACAAGTGGATCTAATCATCTGAAGTACACCTGAAATGGCCGCCCGCGCATTTCCGCGGGCGGCCATCCGCCATTTCCACACGAGCCCGTCCGACGATCCGAAAATTTCGCCCGGACGGGCTTTCGGCCGTCCGTTCCGGTTCGGCGGAGCACCGCGCCGGACCGCGTGCGAGGATTTCGCCATGACCCGCACGGTGTGCCTAGCGCAGAACCCCGAAGCGGACGCACTCCTCGCGTCGGACATGTTCGCCCTGCTCCTCGGCATGATGCTCGATCAACAGATCCCGATGGAGAAGGCGTTCTCCGGCCCCAAGGTCCTCGCCGACCGCATGGGCGGCCTGGACGTGCACCGCATCGCCGAGGCCGGCCCCGAGGAGTTCGCCGCCGTCATGGCCACGCCGCCCGCCGTGCACCGGTTCCCCGGTTCCATGGCCAAGCGGGTGCAGGCGCTGTCGCGGTTCGTCGTCGAGACCTACGACGGGGACGTCGCGCGGATCTGGGCGGACGGGAACGGGACCGCGGTGTTCAAGCGGCTCAAGGCGTTGCCGGGGTTCGGGGACCAGAAGGCCCGGATCTTCCTCGCCCTTCTGGGCAAGCAGTTCGGCGTCACGCCTGCCGGGTGGCGGGAGGCGGCCGGGCACTACGGCGAGGACGGAAGCCGTCGTAGCGTGGCTGACGTGACGGACCAGAAGTCGCTGCTCGAGGTGCGCGACTTCAAGAAGGCCGCGAAGGCCGCCGCCAAGAAGTAGCCCTGCCGGTCGCGCTCTGGTGCACTGGATGCACGCCGCCTGCTCATACGGGGTACCACCCCCGTGGGAGAAGGGGCGTCTGCGTTGCGCATCAAGGCGATTGGCGTGTTCACGGTCGTCGTGCTCGCTGTGGCGAGCGGTCCGGTGGAGGCCGCCACGACGTGGCCCGGTGACTCGGCGACCAGGGCCGCTGACGGCACGAACGTGTTCGGCGGGAACCTAAGCGGGTTGTCGTTCGAGAGTTCCGGGGTGGTGTGGGCGGTGAAGAACGGGCCGTCCACGCTCTACCGCCTCGTACCGGGCAGCGGTGGCACGTGGGAGGTGGACCGGGAGCGGTCGTTGCGCTTCGCGGACGGGCAGGGCGATCCCGACGCGGAGGGTGTCGTCAGCACGCCGGAGGGGTTGTTCGTCGTCACAGAACGGGACAACGACAACGGTGACGTGAGCTCGCCGGTGGTGTTGGAGGTCGGCAGCGGCACGGTGGCCGAGTGGGGGCTGCCGGGCATGCCGCCGGTGGATCCCAACGACGGGCCCGAGGCGATCTCGTGGATCCCGGACTCCTACCTGACTGCGCAGGAGTTCAGGGACGACACCGGGAAGCTCTACGACCCGGCCGACTACCCCTCGCACGGGACGGGGTTGTTCGCGATCGGGCTGGAGGCGACCGGCGGGATCTTCCTCTACGCGCTGCGGGACGGCGGCGCCGAGCTCGTCTCGGAGTTCGCCGGCGGGCAGGCGCGGGTGATGGACCTGGAGTGGGAGGGGACGCGGCTCTGGGCCACGTGCGACAACCACTGCAGCGGCAGGGCCACGACTCTCGCAGTCGTCGACGGCGAGTTCGAGGTGACGGCGACGTACGACCGGCCTTCCAGGCTGCCGAACGTGAACCTCGAAGGCTTTGCCATCTCGCCAAGCTGCGTCAACGGCAAGAAGGTCGTGCTCTGGGCGGACGACGACAACACGAGCGGTCACGCCCTGCGCAGTGGTGCGTTGAGCTGCACGGTCTAACCGCCGGGGTTGTCGGGGTGCGGAGTTAGGCTGCCGCGCGTGACCGCACCCCACATCCCCGGCCTGACGGAGCTGAGACCTCTGGGAGCGGGCGGATTCGCCACCGTCTACACGGCCCACCAGGCGCAGCTCGGTCGTGACGTCGCCGTCAAGATCGACAACCGGGTGCTCGTCGACGAGCGCGACCGCAGGCGGTTCCTGCGCGAGGCGCAGGCGGCGGCCAAGCTGTCGGGCCACCCGCACGTCGTCGGGGTGCACGACGCGAACATCACCGGTCACGGCACGCCGTACATCGTCATGGAGCTGTGCACCGGCGGGTCGCTCGCCGACCAGCTCGACGCGCGCGGGCCGTTGCCTCCCGAGCGGGTCCGCGACCTCGGCATCAAGCTCGCGGACGCGCTGGCGGCGGCGCACGCGGAAGGCGTGCTGCACCGGGACATCAAGCCCGCCAACATCCTCGTCGACCGCTACGGCACGCCGAAGCTGGCCGACTTCGGGCTCGCGGCGCTGCTGGACGCGCAGGGCGGCAGCACGGTCACGCGGGACGCCCTGAGCCCCAGCTACGCGCCGCCCGAGGCGTTCGCGATGGCCGAGCCGACGCCGCAGGCCGACGTGTACTCGCTCGCCGCCACGCTCTACACGCTGCTCGCGGGCAAGCCGCCGCGGCCGGTGCCGTGGCCGATCACGAGCTTCGACCAGCTCGGCGAGGTCCTGCGCCGGCCGGTGCCCGCGGTGCCGGGGGTGCCGGCCGCGCTGCACGAGGCAATGGCGCGGGCGTTGCACCCGGACGCGAACCTGCGCACGCCGAGCGCGGCGCAGCTCCGCGACGAGCTGGTCGACCCGATGCGGCTGCCCACCGTGCCGGTTCCTCCCCCGCCGGGGCGCAGGCCGTGGCCCCTGGTCGCGGCGGCCGCGGGGCTCGTCGCCGTGGTCGTGGCGGGCGTGCTCATCTGGAACCCCTTCGGAGGCCGGGACCAGAAGACCGCCCAGGGCGCCGGACCGTCGACGACGCAGCCGGGCGGTGCGGAGGACATCCCGCCGTTCCTCAAGAAGTGCGATGCCGGGTTCTGCGTGGACCAGTCGACCTGCTTCCGCGGCATCACCACCATCGGTGGAATGCCCGCCGTCGCGCGCAAGGTCGGCAGCTGCGCGAACGAGCACTACTGGGAGGCGTTCGGCGGCGGCTGGCTGTCCGGGGACATCCCGGCGGTCGACTCCGACGAGCTGCTGGCCTCGGCCGAGGTCAAGGACGTCTGCACGCCCGCGTTGATGAAGGCGAGCACGAGGCCGACCGTCGACACCACCGGCTGGGAGATGGCCGCGGTCGGGTTCAAGGACGGCACCCGCAACTACTTCCTGTGCCTCGGCGCGGAGCCGGGTGCGGGCGAGGTGGTCACCAGCGCGTTCGGCAGCTGAGAAATCCACTTGCGACGGTCACTAACGTAGACCGACGTGCGTGTTCACGCCGATTTGATCATTGCCGGATTCCGAAGGTACTCGACCTACCGACAAGCGATGCTGGCCGGGATGACCGCGAACGTGGTCTTCGGCATGCTGCGGGTCGCCATCCTCGCCGCCGCGCTCGAGGCGGCGGACGGCGAGATCGCGGACTACGACATCGCTGCAACCAACACGTACGTCTGGATCGGGCAGGGGCTGCTCGGGTTCGTCCTGCTGTGGGGGACCAACGAGCTCGCCGAGCGCGTGCGATCCGGTGACGTCGTCGTCGACCTGTACCGGCCCTGGCACCTGCAGAGCGCCATGCTCGCGCAGGACCTCGGCCGCGGCGGTTTCGCGTTCCTGACCAGGCTCGCGCCGCCGATGGTGTTCGGCGTGCTGCTGTTCCCGTTCCAGTTCCCGGCGAGCTCCGCGCAGTGGCCGCTGTTCCTGGTCAGCGCGGTGCTCGCGCTGGTGGTCAGCTTCGCGTGCCGGTTCCTGGTCGACGCCAGCGCGTTCTGGCTGCTGGACAACCGGGGGCTGTACGGGTTCTGGAACGTCACGTCCGGCCTGCTGTGCGGGCTCACCGTGCCGGTCTCGTTCTTCCCCGGGTGGGCTCGGGACGTGCTGTGGCTGACCCCGTTCCCGGCGTTGATGCAGGCGCCGATCGACGTGTTCCTCGGGCACGGCGACGTGACGGGAGTCCTTCTGCACCAGCTGTTCTGGGCCGTGGCGCTGCTCGGGGCCGGTCACCTGGTCCTGCAGCGCGCGGTGCGCAAGGTGGTGGTCCAGGGTGGCTGACACCGTCTACCCGAGGCTCATCGGCGCACGGCTGAGAAGCCAGATGTCCTACCGCGCGTCGTTCGCGCTCGACCTCGCCACGCAGGCGCTGGCGCAATGGGTCGAGCTGGTCGTCATCCTCGTGCTGTTCAGCCACGTCAACGCGCTCGGTGGGTTCTCCAAAGAAGAAGTGCTGCTGATGTACGCGTTCGCGGGCATCGCGTTCGGCATCGCCGACCTCTTCGCCGGGCAGCTCGACAACCTGCCGACGTACATCCGCGCCGGCACCTTCGACGTGCTGCTGCTGAGGCCGCTCGGGACGTTGCCGCAGATCATGGTGTCGGACGTCCGCCTGCGCAGGATCGGGCGCATCGCCGGCGCGCTCGCCGTGATGGTCTACGCGCTGGCGCAGGTCAGCGTCGTCTGGACACCGGCGAAGGTCGCGCTGGCCATCGCCACACCGCTGGCCGGTGCGGTGATCTTCAGCGCGATCTGGGTGGTGACGTGCTCGGTGTGCTTCTGGATCGTGGAGGGCCGCGAGTTCGCCAACGCCTTCACCTACGGCAGCGGCGCCTTCACCTCGTACCCGGTCAACGTCTACTCCGCCCCGCTGCGGTGGGTGATGGCGTTCATCGTGCCGGGGGCGTTCGTCGCGTACTACCCGAGCCTCGCGCTGCTCGGGAAGCAGGACCCGCTCGGCCTTCCCGGCTGGGTCGGCTGGACGTCACCGCTCGTCGCGGCGCTCGCGGCGGGGGTCGCCGCGCTGGTGTGGCGGTTCGCGGTCAGGCACTACCGGGGGACGGGATCATGATCGAGGTCAGGGAGCTCCGCAGGGAGTTCAGGATCGCCACGTCGAAGGGCTTGCGGCGCAACCACAAGACCGTCACGGCGGTCGACGGCGTCACGTTCGACGTGCGGGCCGGTGAGGCGGTCGGGTACGTCGGGCCGAACGGCGCGGGCAAGTCCACGACGATCAAGATGCTGACCGGGATCCTCGTGCCGACCAGCGGTCACCTCAGGGTCGGCGGTGTCGACCCGTCGAGGCAGCGGCGCGATCTCGCGCGCCGCATCGGCGTCGTGTTCGGCCAGCGCAGCCAGCTGTGGTGGGACCTGCCGCTGCAGGACAGCTTCGACCTGCTCAGGTCCATCTACCGGGTGCCGGCGCAGGACTACCGGACGCGGCTCGACGAGTGCGTCGAGCTGCTCGGCCTGCAGGAGACGCTGCTCACCCCGGTGCGGCAGCTCTCGCTGGGCCAGCGGATGCGGGGCGAGATCACCGCGGCTCTCCTGCACGCACCCGAGCTGCTGGTGCTCGACGAGCCGACGATCGGCCTCGACCTCGAGTCCAAGGAACGCCTCCGGGAGTTCCTGGCGGACATCAACACCCGCCGCGGCACCACTCTGCTGCTCACCACGCACGACCTGGACGACATCGAACGCCTCTGCCCGCGGCTGATGGTGATCGACCACGGCCGGGTGCTCGCCGACGGCCCGCTCGACGAGCTGCGCGCCGAGGTGACCCCGGAGCGCGAGCTCGTGATCGACCTCCGGGAACCGGGACCGGCGCCGGACGTCCCAGGAGTGACGGCGGTGCGCAGCGAGGCGGGCGGATTGCGACACCACCTCACGTTCAGGAGAGCGGAGACGACGGCGGCGCAGTTGATCACCCAGGTGGTGCGGCAGGTGGAGGTCCACGACCTCGCCGTCGTGGAGCCGGAGATCGACGACGTCATCCGGAAGCTCTACCAACGGCAACTGGACCAAGACGCACATCGGTAGAGTCATCGGTAACACAAACGGACACTTCGGGCAGAAGGAGAGCGAATGCGCCTAGTTGGAACGCTGGCAGCAGCCGTCATCGCGTTGGGCAGCCTGACGGCCTGCGACACGCTCCAGGGCGTCAGCAACACCGCGGACAAGGTGAAGCTGTGCGCCGACGCGGTCCAGCTGGTGGGGTTCTCACCGGACCTGAGCGACCCGCAGAAGGCGCTGGAGGACACCCAGGCCAAGGCGAAGGAGCTCGAGACCCTCGCGAACTCCGCACCGGACGAGCAGGTGAAGAAGGCTCTCCAGGAAGCGGCCAACGGCATGCAGAACGTCAACTCCGCGGCGGACTGGGTGCAGCAGAAGGCCGACCTCGTCGCGAAGGTCTCCGCGGCCTGCGGCGGATGAGCCCTTGAGGCCCTGTTGCGCGTCTCCGGTGTCGGCCTAGGCTTTGACGCATCCAGCGCCATGCCTCACGCCGCACACCGGAGGTGTTGCAGCACCATGCAAGCAACAGTGGGTGACAGGCTCCACGTCCACAGCCGTTCCATCGGCCTCGAGGAGCGCCTCGGCGAGATCCTCGAAGTGCGCGGGAACGACGGACATCCGCCGTACCTCGTCCGCTTCAACGACGGGCACGAGGGTCTGGTCTTCCCCGGCCCCGACTGCATCGTCGAGCCGAGAGGGTCGGTCTAACCCCCGAGCACGGTCGCGATCAGCTCCTCGGCCAGCTGAGGAGTCGCTGCCGCCACGCCTGACCACCGGTGGGTCAGGTCGGGTTCGAACGTGAACGGCCGCCCGCGCAGGTCGACCAGCACCCCGCCCGCCGCGGGCACGGTGACCAGCGCCGTCGCGAGGTCCATGATCCGGTGCGTGTCGCTGCCCGGATCGATGAAGGCGTCCACGGTGCCTTCCGCGACGAGCATGGTCTCCAGGCAGGTCGTGCACAGCACCCGGATGCGGTCGGCGCGGTTCGCGACGCGCAGCCACGCGTCCTGAGTGCCCTTCTTGGGGCGCATCAGGCACACCGACGCGCCGTCGAGCGACGTGCGCCCGGTGGTGCGGAACGACGTCGGCACTCCTGCGCGCGCATGCCACGCACGGCCCGTGTCGAACCACGTCGTGAGGGCTTCTTTTGCCGTGCCGTCTTCCACGAGCGCACCGGCGAAGCACGAGAGAGGGACGCCGAACGCGGCGTTCGCGGACCCGTCGACCGGATCGATCACGAGGGTGATCGAGGAGCCGTTGTCGACGAACCCGGCTTCCTCGGACAGCAGGTTCACGCGACTGCGGTGGATGGACTCCAGGATCGCGTCCTCGACGATGCGGTCGACGCGCATCGTCGGTGTTCCGTCGGCGCCGTCCGCGACTTCCTCGCGGAGTTCGAGGCGCGTGTGCAGGGATCGGGCACGCCCGTACGCCGCCGACGCCGCACGGGCGGCGTCAGCGAGCGCGGGGTGCACTTCGTCGGAGAGCTGTGGCCGGGGAACGTCCCAAGGGATCAGCACGTTCCCACCCTGCCACGTGGAACTCAGATCAGGCCGAGAGCCTTCACCGCGTCGCGCTCCTCGACCAGCTCGGCGACCGAGGCGTCGATGCGGGCGCGGGAGAACTCGTCGATCTCCAGGCCCTGGATGATCTCGTAGGAACCACCCGAGGTGCGCACGGGGAACGACGAGATGATGCCCTCGGGCACGCCGTACGAACCGTCCGACGGGATGGCCATCGAGGTCCACTCGGTGCCGTTGACCCAGTCGTAGACGTGGTCGATGGCGGCGTTCGCGGCCGAAGCGGCCGACGAGGCGCCACGGGCCTCGATGATCGCCGCACCGCGCTTGGCGACGGTCGGGATGAAGTCGTTCTCGAGCCAGGCCTGGTCGTTCACGGCCTCGGCGGCGGTCTTGCCGCCCACCTCGGCGTGGAACAGGTCCGGGTACTGGGTGGCCGAGTGGTTGCCCCAGATCGTCATGTTCTGGATGTCCGTGACCGCGACGCCCAGCTTCTTGGCGAGCTGCGACAGGGCGCGGTTGTGGTCCAGGCGGGTCATCGCGGTGAAGCGCTCGCGCGGGACGTCCGGCGCGTGCTGCTGGGCGATGAGGGCGTTGGTGTTGGCCGGGTTGCCGACCACGAGCACCTTCACGTCGTCCGCGGCACCGGCGTTGATCGCCTCGCCCTGCGGCTTGAAGATGCCGCCGTTGGCCTCGAGCAGGTCGCCGCGCTCCATGCCCTTGGTGCGGGGGCGGGCGCCGACGAGCAGGGCCACGTTCACGCCGTCGAACGCGGTCTTCGCGTCGTCGGTGATCGTGATGCCCTTGAGCAGCGGGAAGGCGCAGTCGTCGAGCTCCATCGCGGTGCCCTCGGCGGCCTTCAGCGCCGGGGTGATCTCCAGCAGCCGCAGGTTGACCGGGGTGTCCGGGCCGAGCAGGTGACCGGAGGCGATGCGGAAGAGCAGTGCGTAGCCGATCTGGCCGGCTGCACCGGTGACAGTGACGTTCACGGGCGTGCGGGTCATGAGCCTTCCCGAATGACGGTCCTCGTTGACGTCGGGCAGGTCGCCCGGCGTCCCGCACGTTACCAACACGTGGACTCTGCCAAAGTGTGAGAGTGGACAACCTGCTCGAAGAGGTCGCGGAGGACTACTCCGACGCCAACCTGCACGGACAGCACTGGGAGAAGCGCTCTTTCACCGACTGCGACTTCACCGAGGCCGATCTCCGCGAACTCGTCACGACGGGGTGCACGTTCACCCGGTGCGACTTCACCCGGACGGATCTCGGCGAGTCGAAGCACCAGGCGACGGCGTTCCGGCAGTGCACCTTCGACCGCACGGTGCTCACCCGCTCGACGTTCAGCTCGTGCAGCCTCATGGGTTCGAACTTCGTCGACTGCGTGCTGCGCCCCATCACCTTCACCGAGGTCGACTTCACGCTGGCGTCGTTCGTGAAGGCACCGCTGCACGGCATGAAGCTGGGCGGCCAGCGGTTCCGCGAGACGAACCTCAGCGAGGCGGACCTGCGCAACACCGACCTGGGTGGGGCGGACCTGGTGGGCGCCCGGCTGCTCGACGCGAAGCTCGAGGGCGCCGACCTGCGCGGGGCGCTGGTGGACGCCAACGGGCTGCGGCAGGCCAAGCTCGCCGGAGCCCTGATCGACGTCGACCAGGCGATCGCCTTCGCGGCCGCCTACGGGCTGGTGGTGTCGTGACTCGCCGGGAGCGGTAGGAACTCCCTGTACGCGTGTGGCCGGTGATCACGGGGATCACCGGCCACAGCACTGTTCAGCGGGACCTCAGTTCTCCGGCGGTCCCGAGATCTCCGCCAGCACGCCGTCCGCGACCATCTCCTCGATCGCCTTCGGCAGCAGGTAGGCCGTGCCGCCACCGGGCTGCTCGAACCACGGCACCGCGACACCCGTCAGCACCTCGAGCGGGCGGCGCAACCGGTACACGCGGTACGGGCGGTTGATCCACGACGGCACGAGGCTGCGTTCCGGGAACGGCGTGCCCGCCACGTAGACCAGGTTGCCGCTCTGGTCGCCGTAGCGGTCCACCTCGGTGCCCGCCGGCAGCTCGAACATCTGCTTGTGGCGGAACAACGTCAGCGGCGGCTCGCCCGCGAGCGGTGAGATCGGGAACTTCCGCTTCGACGGTTCCTCCTGCGCCATCGCGGCGACCGGCGAGGGGGCCGGGGGCTGCTGGGGCGCCTGAGGTGGCGGGACCGGCTGCAGGGGCGGAACGGGAAGCGGCGGGACCGGTTGCACCTGCGTCGGGGCCTGCTGCACCTGTGGCGGAGCGTGCTGCAC
Organism: Lentzea jiangxiensis; assembly: GCF_900104175.1. Taxonomy (GTDB): domain Bacteria; phylum Actinomycetota; class Actinomycetes; order Mycobacteriales; family Pseudonocardiaceae; genus Lentzea; species Lentzea jiangxiensis. Next base: position 353,884 of record NZ_FNIX01000001.1, on the reverse strand, counting down.
CTGCACCTGCGTCGGCGCCGCCTGGGGCTGCGGGGGCAACGGCGGGCGCTGCGGCGGAACGGGACGGCGCGGCTCCTCGCGGAAGCCGTTCGTCATCGGGCGCGGCGGCTGGGGTGCCCGCGGAACCGTGCGGAAGTTGCCCAGCACGAGCCTGCCGACCAGGTACGCCGAGGCGTCCTCGACCTTGTCGAACCGCACGGGGTTCTTCGGGCCGTGGTCGAACCAGCACACCTCCCAGCTGTCGCCGTCCAGGCGCAGCGTCCAGGTGCGGTCGGCCGGCTCGCCGATGCGGAACACGCCGTGCGGCACGTTGAGGTCGTCCAGCGCCCGGCGGGTGCCCGCCAGCTCGCGGTCCTCCTCCGGCGTGACCTGCCTCGGCGGCTTCACCGGCTCCGGCTCCGGTTCCGGTTCGGGCTCGGGTTCCGGTTCGGGCTCGCTGAACAGCGCCGCGTCGAACTGGGTCGTCTCCTCGGCGCGGGTGGGCGCGGGCACGGGGACCGGGAGCGGCGCGGGTTCGGGTTCCGGGTCGTCGGCCGGCTCGTCGTCGAAGTGGGCGTCGAGCTGGGGCTCGAAGGGCTCCTGCTCGAACGTCCCCGGCTCGAACGTTCCCGGCTCGAACGTCCCCGGCTCGAACGCCGTCGTCGACTCCACCTCGTTCTCGGCGAGGTCCGGCTCCTCCTCGGAGACCGGTTCGACCGGGACGACCGGGTGCTCCTCGGTCACCTCGGCGGGGCTCTCCAGCGGTTCGTCGAGGACCGGGCTCCACGCCATCGTGTCCTGCATGGCGTCGCGCGGGCCTTCCTCGGTCTGCGCTTCGAGGTGGTCCGTGAGCTCCTCGTCGCGCTGGTGCGTGAGGAGCTCCGGCTCGCGGTGGTGCGTCAGGAGCTCCGGCTCGTCCTGGTCGCGGTGGTGCGTGAGCAGCTCGGGCTCGTCCGGCCCGGCCGTGGGGATCTCGCGTTCCTCGGGGACGTCCACGTCTTCGTGTTCGTCCTCGGGCGCGATTTCGTCCGGCTCCTCCACGACGATCTCCGGAGCCTCGGCCTCCTCCGCCTCACGCGCGTGCGGGGCGAAGAGGTCCATGCCCGCGCCGTACGTGTCGCGCAGGGTCCGGTCGTCGACCGTGCCGGGGATGCCGTCGGAGTCGAAGACCACCCGATAGGGTGGTCCGTCCCCGGTCATCGGCGGCACCGCGACCGGGATCGGGGTGCTGAGGTCGTCGCGCGCCGGCTCGGGCTCCGGCTGCTCGGGAGTGACCGCGGCGGACGGCGGTTCGGGGTACATCGGCTCGAAGTCGAACTCCTCCGGCTCGTCCCCGGCGGCGAACTCCGGAGCCTTGACGAACTGCGTCTCGTCCGCCGAGGGGGCGGGCTCCGGTTCCGGCTCGGGCGGCGACGGCACGACGGTGCCGGGAGGGGCGGCGGGAGCGCCGAGGTTCGCCGCGGCGGCGAGTCTCGACTCCTCGGAGACCTCGGGCAGGGCGAAGCCCGCGGCCCGCGCGCGGTCGACCAGTTCGGGCTCGGGCGGCACGCCGTAGCGGCGCAGGTAGAACGCGACGCCGGCGGGCCAGATCCACACGCCATCGGTCTGGAAGCCGGACGGCACGACCGGCGGCGAGTCCGGGTGCAGCACGTCGCTGTCGAAGCCGCGCCCGGCCACGGCGACCGGCGCGCTCGACAGGTAGGCGAGCAGCGGCGCGACCTCGGGCTCGGCCACCGGCGGCCGGTTGACCGACGGACGGCCGTTCGGTCCGGCGCCGTCGAACACGCGGGCCGTGCGGAACACCGGCGTCGGCGGGTTCAGCCTGCGGCGCAGCCAGTCGGGGACGTTCTCCTCGGCGCGCGGGAAGAACCGCATCTCGTCGACGTACGCCTGCTGCGGAGGTGGCGTCTGCCAGCTCGGCTCCGCGCGGTCGAAGTCGAGGTTGTAGCTCGACGGGTGGTCGAGCTGGTAGCGGGCGTTGGTCCAGCTGCCCCGGCCCTCGCGGTGCATGCCGGCGCGCAGCCGCGCGAACAGCGAGGCTGCCTCTTGAGGCACCTGCCACGCGCGCTTGCTGCCGTCCTGGAGTTTGAGCTCGGCCTCCAGCTCGAAGTACCGGCCGGTGGCGCGGTACTGCGCTATCACGCTGCGCCAGTCCTCCGGCGCGGCCCGCATGAGAGTCAGGCCGATCTGCTTGACCAGAGCATCCTGCTCTGTAGGGTTCAACGGCTTCGGCTCGGACACGCCAACATCTTCCCCTGCACATCGCCGGATCGCACACGTCCCCCGCCGCTGCGCCGAACGGCGGAGGCAAGACCATAACGCGGTCGACGCGCAAGGTTAAAGCTGATCAAGAACACTCCCGCGGGGCATGGAGGGCTAGTGGCGCGGTCCGCGCAGGTGACCGGTGGTCTGCTGGCGACGGCCGGTGGCGTGGCCATCGCGGTCCAGGCACGGGTCAACGGCTCGCTCGCCCAGTCGCTCGGCAACGGGCTGCTGGCGGCGTTGATCTCCTTCGCCGGAGGGTGGTTCGTGCTGCTCGCGGTGGTCCTCTCGCGACAGTCCGGGCGGGACGGCCTGCTGCGGCTGCGCGACGCGCTGCGGCACCGGCGCATCCGGTGGTGGGAGTGCGTCGGTGGCGTCAGCGGCGCCGTGCTCGTGGGCTCCCAGGGGCTCGCGGTCGCGGCCATCGGTGTGGCGGTGTTCACGGTCGCGGTCGTCATCGGGCAGGTCGTGAGCAGCATGGTCGTGGACAACCTCGGCGTCGGTCCCGGCGAGTCGAAGCCGGTCACGAGGACACGTGTCGTCGGAGCCGCCGTCGGCGTTGTCGCCGTCACGGTGGCGGTGTCGCACCGGTTCACGTCGCCCGGCGGGTTGTGGCTCGCGGTCCTGCCGCTGGTCGCGGGGCTGCTGATGGGCTGGCAGCAGGCGGTGAACGGGCTGGTCCGCGAGGCGGCGGCGAACTCGGCGGCCACGATCCTGGTCAACTTCACCGTGGGCACGGCGGCGTTGGCGCTGGTGAACGCCGTCGCCTGGAACGGCGTGCCCGGCTCGTCCACCTCGCAGTGGTGGCTCTACCTCGGCGGGCTGCTGGGCATCGTCGGCGTGGGCGGCGCGATCACGTCCGTGCGGTTCATCGGCGTGCTGATGGTCGGGCTGTGCGGCGTGTGCGGACAGCTCATCGGGGCCGTGCTGCTGGACGCGGTGAGCGGGCACCTCGCGCTGCCGACGGTCATCGGCGTGGTGCTGACGCTGGTGTCGGTGGGCGTCGCGGCGCTGCCCAATGGGAGGATGAGGCCGTGACTGCGACGCTGCTCAACGGCAACGAAACCCGGAACGCGCTGTTCGAGGACCTCAAGGCGCGGGTCGCCGCGCTGCCCGGCTCGGTCGGTCTGGCCACCGTTCTGGTCGGCGACGACCCCGGCTCGCACTCGTACGTCAAGGGCAAGCACCGCGCGTGCGAGAAGGTCGGCATCAAGTCGATCCGGCGCGACCTGCCCGAGTCGACGACGCAGGAGGAGCTCGAGGCCGTCATCGACGAGCTGAACGCGAACCCCGAGGTCACCGCGTACATCGTGCAGCTCCCGCTGCCCGGGCACCTCAACGCGAACGCGATCCTCGAGCGCATCGACCCGGCCAAGGACGGCGACGGCCTGCACCCGGTGAACCTCGGCAAGCTCGTGCTCGGCGAGGAGGCGGCGCTGCCCGCCACGCCGCGCGGCATCGTGGAGCTGCTGCGCCGCTACGACGTGCCGCTCGCGGGCGCGAACGTCACCGTCGTCGGCCGCGGCGTCACCGTCGGCCGCCCGATCGGCCTGCTGCTGACCCGCCGCAGCGAGAACGCCACCGTGACGCTGTGCCACACCGGCACCAAGGACCTCGCCGCCGAGGTGCGCCGCGCGGACATCGTGATCGCGGGCGCGGGCAGCCCCGGCCTGATCACCGCGGACATGGTGAAGCCGGGCGCGGCCGTGGTCGACGTCGGCATCACCCGCACCGAGGCCGGTCTGGTCGGCGACGTGGCCCCCGAGGTCCGCGAGGTCGCCGGCTGGCTCGCCCCGATCCCCGGCGGCTCCGGCCCGATGACCGTCGCGATGCTGCTGACCAACACCGTCGAAGCCGCCGAGCGCGCTCATGCGGCGGTCTGACGCCGAAGCGCTCATGCCGGAACAGCGCTGGCGCTCGGGCCCCGCGAAGCACCTGCCGTTCGCGCTGGTGCTCGGGGTCGGCGTGCTCGGACTGGTGCGGATCTTCCAGTACCACTGGCGGCAGGGCGCCGTGCTGCTCGGCGTGTCGCTGCTGGTCGCGGCCGTGCTGCGGATCCTCGTGACCGACGAGCAGGCGGGTCTGATCAAGATCCGCGGCCGCGGCATGGACGCGTTCCTGTACTCGACGCTGGGCGTCGTGGTGATCGCCGTCGCCCTGACGATCACCGGCGGCCCGCTCAGCCGATAGCGCGGGTGACCATGACCTCGACGAACTCGTCGAGGTCCACCGCCGCCGCCGCGTCGGGCAGCGTCAGCCGTTCGTAGATGAACCCCGTCATCGCGAAGTACATGATCATGACGGTCATCCGGTCGCCGGGCAGCTCCGACTCCTCGTTGAACTCGACGTTGAGCTCGAGGCCCTCGGCGACCGTCCTCGTGAGCGAGGCCCGCAGGCCGGGCCTCCTCGTGGCCTCCAGCCGCAGCTCCATCATGGCGAGGTAGCACGCTTTGTCGGCGTCGGCCCGCTTGATGATGTCGTGCATGAACTTCACGCTCAGCGCCTTGTCACGTGGCCGGGCGAGCGACTCCGCCACGGACTCGTCGGACGGCATCAGCCTGATGTGCACGCGCATCATCACCGCCGCCATGAGCTCGTCGCGGTTCGCGAAGTAGTTCGACGCCGTGCCCGCCGGCACCTCCGCCTTCGCGTCGATCGCGCGGTAGGTCAGCCCCCGCGCCCCCTCCTCGGCCAGGACGTCGATCGCCGCGTCCAGCAGAGCAGTTCGCCGTGCCTCGTTCCGGACCACGTTTCCTCCTTGACAACCACTACAACCATAGTACTACAGTTGTCGTGGTTGAACGAGATCCCAGGGGGTTCAGTCATGCGAAAGCTCGTCTACTACGTGGCCGTCACACTCGACGGGTTCATCGCGGCCGAGGACGGGACCTACGACGGGTTCCTCTTCGAAGGCGACCACATGGCCGGCATCAACGCCCACTACCCGGAGACGGTGCCGACCCAGGCCCGCGAACTGGTCGGCCTGCAGGAGGCGGCGAACCAGCACTTCGACACGGTGCTGATGGGCCGCAACACCTACCAGGTCCCCGGCGGCCTGGCCTCGCCGTACGCGCACCTGCGCCAGTTCGTCGTGACGACCCGGGACCTCGACGTCCCGTCCGACGTCGAGGTGATCTCTTCGGACGTCACCGGTCGCGTGCGGGCACTGAAGGAGGAGGACGGCCTCGACATCTGGCTGTGCGGCGGCGGCAAGCTGGCCGCCGCACTGCTGCCGGAGATCGACACGTTGCTGCTCAAGTTCCACCCGGTGGCCTTCGGGCGCGGCATCCCGCTGTTCGACGGGAAGGCCGACATCACGAAGTTCCAGCGCGCCGATGCGCGCCTGTTCGAGAGCGGAGTTTCGTTCATGACCTACGAACGCATTTAAAGAAAAAGATTGACGGACGCCCGGGGGCGCCGCAATACTTGTGCCACACACCGAGCCGAAGGGGAACGCCATGAGCAGCCAGGAGATGCGAGGCGAGCGCTTCACCAGCGCCGTCGCATGCCCGAGCTTCTCGCGGCGACCTAGCTTCTCACGCCTGTTTTCGCAGGTGAGCTCCTTGTAGTGGCATGAGCCGATGTCACACGGGGAGCCGCCCGTCGGGAAACCGACCAGGGCGGCTCTCTTTGTTTTCCGTGCAGTGAATTCGCCCTTGTAGCTCAATGGAGAGAGTGCGGCGCTACGAACGCCGAGATTCAGGTTCGACTCCTGGCAGGGGTACTTCCGGGTGCGAGGGAGACGGAAACCCGCCTCATTCGGGTTGAGGAAATACCGCGTTCGACTCGCGGGCATCCGACTGGAAAAAGCGTCCCACGGGACGCCCAAGGCTCTTTGGCTCAACAGGCAGAGCACCGGCGTGAAGATCCGGTGGTCAGGGTTCGACTCCCTGGGGAGCCGCGCAGACGAAGGGAGGGCTGGCCGAGTGGCAAGGCACTGGATTGCTGATCCGAGGTCCGGGCACTGCGCCCGGCGCGCGTTCGACCCGCGCGCCCTCCGCGTCCTGAGGAGGATTGGCCGAGCCCGGTAAGGCAGCTGTCTCGACAACAGTGGTCAGCGCGCGAGCGCTGCGCGGGTTCGACTCCTGCATCCTCCGCTCCACCCGTTCTGCTGTGTCCTCTGAGGTGCTGGTGGCAGCACGCCCGACTGTTACGCGGGAGGACCAGGTTCGAGTCCTGGCAGGGGAACCGCACAGAGGAGGGGGCTGGTGCGGACGTCCGCACCAGCCCCGTCTTCGCTCAGATCGGTTCGCCTCGCAGCCGCGCCGCCAGGCGTTCTATCTCTGCGTCGAGTTCACTTTCCCGTTGGGCCTTGGCCTGGCGGTCGGCGACGTCGAGCCGTTCCAAGCGCTCATGCCGTTCCCGTTGGATCCGCTCCAGCTTCACGTCCATGATCGCGGAGTCACGTCGCTCGAACAGGTTGACGTGGCTGCTGTGCAACCGCTTGTCCGCCTCGATCTGCCGGGCGATCAGCCGGTCGTAGGTCGTGGAGCCGTTCATCCACTTGGCCAGCACCGGCAGGCAGTCGAACAGGACCAGCAACAACCGCAGCGCCCAATGCCCGAGGTTGACGGGAACGCTGTCCTTCGAGAGCTCGCCGAGCGCCTCGAACTCCTCGAGGATGCCGGTCTTGGTCCGGTTCGCCTTCCGTTCCTCGACCTTCTTGTCGATCGCGTCCTTGACCTCGGAACCGTAGGACGTCTCAGCGGTCTGCAGCTTGGTCTTGAGCCCCACGATCTGGGTGTCGAGCGCACCGAGGTCGGCCTGCCGTTCGTCAAGGCGCGTGTCCCTGCGGTACTGGTCGGCGCTGTTGCGATTGCGCGTGCACTCGGGCCCCTCTCCGACATCACCCGTCGTCAGCGGGCCCGGGAGGCCTTTGCACTCGGCCTGCGCGATCGTCTCGAGCTCGTTCCACCGCTTCAAGTATTCGTCGACCTCCTTCTTGAGGTCGTCACGCTTCGCCACGAGGGTGTCGTGCTCACCCCGCAGGGCGGCGAGGGAACTCGACAGGTTCAACCGGTAGTCCGCGCATTCGGCGGTCTCCACCGCTGCCCCGTCCGACGGGTTGCACGCCTTCCACGTGCTGGCGTACCGCGCGATCTCGTCGGCTCGGCTGTCTTCCACCTGTTTCTCGATGGCCGGGCTGAAGACCCACACCACCAGGGGTTCGGCGATGGTGAGCCCGAGCAGCACGGAGATCACGAGGCGGGGTATGAAGACGACGAACCTGGCACCGCTCGCACCGTGCATGCTCGCGATCAGCCAGCTGTCCAGGTTGATGATCATGATCGCCCAGAACGCGGCCACCGGTGCCACCGCGAGCACTCGCCACCACGCGTCACCGTCGAGCAACTGCATCAGGACGACGAGGATGGACAACCCGCTCAGCGCGCCCGTGGTCAGCACGATCACGCCCATCTTCGTGTAGCGCGGACGTTCCTCCGGAGCCCAGTCGAGCACGTCTTCCTTGATCCCGATGACGGCGCGCAACCTGCGCCCGAAGCCGAGGTCCGGGAACGCCGGCCGGTACGGGCTGACCGGGATCTCCGTGAGGTCCGCGGGCAAGGTCTCAGTCGGCATTCTCTTCCCTCAACTCGTCGGCGACGCTCCGCTCGTCCTCGATCTCCTTCGGCCTGTCGCCTGCGACGACCTCCCGCTCCAAGGCGGGCGGAGTCATGTCGAGCACGTCGGCGAGGATCTTCTCCACGGGCAGGTTCTGGGTGTCGAGGAACCCGCGTGCCGCAAGGGTCTGCACGAGCTGGACGTTGGCGTCGAACCGACGCCGCTCGTCCTCGCGGTCGGCTGTCTCGCGGCGCAACCGCTCGGCGCGCGTCGCGTCACGGTTGTACCTGTCCTCCTCGAGCTGGAGGCGCTGGAACTCGCGTTCACGGTCTTGCATCAGCAGCTCGTACTCGCGGTCGCGAGCCTGCCGGCTGTCCTGCAGCGCGCTTTCCCGGTCGGCTTCCGCGCGAAGCTCGTTCACCAGTTCCTTCTGGTCGAGCGATCCGGTCGCCAGCGCGTACAGCAACGCATTGCGGGTGTCGCCGTTGATGAGCTCGAGATCGCGTTCGAACTGGTTGCGTCCGAACTGCCTGCGCTGACCTTCCAGATCCAGTTCGTGCCGCTCGTCAGCAGCCTTGATGCGGTAGCCGTGCAGGCGGTCGACGGTTTCCAGATCGTGCCGGTGGCGCTGGTCGTCCACCTGCACGGTCCGATCGTGGTCGCGCTGTTCGAGCTCGACTTCGTTCAGATGCCGCCGCCGGACCCCCTCCAGCTTCTGGCCGTCGCGTTCGGACTCGTACGCGAGCCGCGTGGTGTGGGCCTGCCGGTTGAGCGCCAACATGTGTTCGCGCTCCCTGTCCCGGACGGTCGCCTGGAACTCGACCAGCTCCTGCGGCGTCAGCACCTCCACGCCGGCCAGCCTGATGGTCATTCCCGGCACGGTGATCGGCCGAATCTCGAAGTACGCGCGTACCTGGGCGGAGACGTCCCGGACAACCGTGCTGATGTCGGACATCTTCCGGGTCAACCCGAGTTCGAACAGCCGCTGGTGGCTCATCAGGTAGCTGTGCAGCACGGTCGCGGCGTCGACGCCGTCCCGCACCACCACAACAGGATCGTTCACCGTGCAGGTGAAGGTGACGTGGACGGTGAAGACGCTCGCCTCACCGCTTTGGATGGTGACGGAGACCATCACCGGAGCTTCGCGGCTCATGTCCACGAGGCTCACGTGCGACGCCCTGATGATCTGGTCGTCTCGCAGGCCGAGCCTGCCGGAGTCGGGTACGTACTCCCCGTCGACGCGGAAGACGAGCACCTCGTGCGCCGCGGGCTTCGGCAGCTCGTCGGCGTCGCGGAACTTCCTGCCCAGTCCGAGGGGACCTCGCTTCGGCGAGGGCGCCAGTGGCCGGTGCGTGACGATGGGATATGGACGGGTCATGGTGTCGGCCCCTCGGTGTTCCTTCGGCTCTGCAACGTCTCGAGCAACACGTCGATCAATGCGTCCTGGTCGCTCCGCTTGCGCCGTTGACGCACAACGTCGAGCGACTCGCGCAGTGGAACGAGCTCCGCGGCGGGCATGGCATCGGCCAAGGCCTCACCGAGGCTTCTCGTCTGTTCGGGTTGGAGCGGGTCGATGCAACGGAGCAACGCGTGCACCGCGTCACGTCGATGTGGCCGGCTGCGCAGCACGGCGGCCCACACGCGGGCCACCAGGTCGAGCCGGTCCGGCCGTCGGCGGATGAACTCGCAGATCCCCAGCTGGTGGTGCGGTCCTCCCCGGACGTTGAGCACCGAGAGGACCGCTCTCGTCACCAGCTCGCGTTTGCGGAGGCGAGGTGGCCTGATCTCGAAGTCGTCGAGCACGCGGACGAGCAGGCCCAGAACGATCGCACCGTTGTTGGTCTCGTGCACGAGCGTCGCGAAGAGCATCGCGAACGCCTGTACGTAGGCCTCGGCGTCGGCGTCGGAACCCTGCTCCAGCAGCTTCCAGAGCCTGCGCACAGCCTCGGTCGGAAACCTCGCCGCCAGTTCCCCGCTCAGTGCGAGCGCGGCCGTGAGGCGCTGTTCCCTCGACCCGAACATCGCCCAGCCGCGCACGATGCGCAACGCCACCGGTGCCGTGGCCTCGTCGAAGCACATCAGCCAGAGCACGATCGCGGCAGTGTCGCGCCCTTGGTCTCCCAGCTCACCGCGCGACCACGGTGCGAGGTAGGACTGCTCGACCTCCACGGCGTCGGTCTCGGCCAGCAGCGCGAGCCCGCGAGCGATGTCGAAGTGGGCCTCTTCCTCGACGAGCTGGTGGATCCAGGCTTTGATCGCGTCCCAGAACGGGGTCGGCAACCTCTTGCTCAGCTCGGCGAGCACGCAACCCCTGTAACCCGGATCCTTGAAGACCAGTACCCGAACCGCGGTCTGCTCCCTGATCACCGTCTCGGTCTTCATCAGGCTGCCCGGCCCGAGCCGGCGGGCACGGGACTGCTCGAGGACGGGCTCGCCGCCGCCCTCAACGGGTTCCTGCTCCGGTAGCGGGAGGAACGCGTCGAGTTGTGCTTCGAGGAGCGCCAGGCGTGCTTCGAACTCGCGCTCGCTCAGCTCGGTCAGGAACGCCAGCGTGGCGATCTCCAGACCTTCCCGGCGCGTGCGCGGCTGCTCGAACCACTCGCGGACGCTCTGCGCGGACGCGACGTTCAGGTAGCGCAACGCTTCCCACAACGGCTCACCGGCGTTGACCCGCGCGGCGACGTCGGCCAGGTCGCCCATCGGGCAGTCCGCCGGCAGGAGCTCCACCAGCTCGCGGAGGGCCTCGGAGTCCTCACCGAGGTGCGCGCGGAGCACGACTTCCGCACCGAGGTGCTCCCAGAACACGTGCTTCACCGAGCCGGATGCCTCCGGTGCGTCAGCGGTGCGGGTGACCACGAGGTAGGCACCCGCTTCCCTCACGGCGTCGCGGACCGCCGCCCACTTGAAGTCCGTGTCCGCTTCCTTCGCGGTGTCGACCTGGTCCGCGACCAGGTAGCCGTGATCACGTTCGTACGTCCGCGTGGCGAGTTCGTCCGGAGTGATGACGGGTGAGAGTGCGATCAGCGGACCGGCGGTGCGGCCGCGGAGCATCGACAACGCGGCTGCCCGCTTGCCCGAGCCGCGCAGGCCGCCGATGATCACGACGTGGTCGTCGGTCAGCCACTTCTCCGCGAATGCCTGGCACGGTGGCACCACGTAGTGGTCGAGCGCGTGCCTCAGGTCCTGAGAGTCGATCTTGCCTGTGTCGGGGCCGAAGCGCCTGCCGCGCCCTCCGGAGTCCACCGATCCGAACACCCCACCTGGTGCGTGGACACCCTTGTGGAACATGTTCAGCACATCGATCTTCACGCCGGCGGCGAGCCGTTCGTCCTCGGGCGAGGCCTCGTGCTCGCCGGGTGTGCCTTCGTTCTCAGCCGCGGCGGTCACGCACCACTCCGAACACTCCACGAGGTGCGTACACCCTGTCCTCGAAAACGTTGAACACCTCGGCGTTGACCACTCGACGGTCTGAAGAGGACAGTGCCGACCGGTTGTGGGGCAAGGGGTTCACAGCAGGAGTGGATTTCGGGGCAACACCGGACAGGTACACCCATCCGCGCTCGGAATAGGTCTTGACGTCGACGTCGACCGCGCGGAACACGTCGGCGTCGAGCCCTCGTTCTCCGTGCACGACCACCTCGCGGTGGAAGCGGTCGGAGACGATCAGGCCAAGCTGTGCCTGCGGGGAACCGGACATGGCTTCGCGCAGCGCCTCCGCGTCCCTGAGCCGGGCCGCCCCCACCACGGCGTCCCCCTGGACGTGCGGCGGGTCGGAGACGACCTCGCCGAAGTCGACCGCCATGCGCAGCCGGAGCCGGTACTCCTCGCCCGCGGTCTGGTTCACCTCTCCCAAGGCGAGGACGACCTCGCGCAGGACGAAGTCGGCGAGGACCCAGGCGCGGGAGACCGCGGCGTCGATCACGATCGTCGCGCTGTCGCCGTCCACCCGGCGAAACGCCGATCGCATGGCACGGTCTGCCTTGGACGCCGCGGCGAAGGCCTTGTCGAGCACCAGGTCGTGGGCAGCGTCGAGGTGCGACTGACGCCGTCTGCCACCGGACGAGCCGACCACGTCGGAGCTGATCACTGTCTTGGAGAGGGCAAGCGAGGTCACGGGACTCCTCAGAAGCTGCTGTGGTGTGGTGGTCACCCTGGGACGCACTCCGGTGAGCCACCACATCCTGTGATGGTTTTCGAGCGGATCGCACGATTCAGACAATTGGTGCAGTAGACGCGCACGCGGCCGTACCGCGTCACGACGAGGCGCCGTTCGCACAAGCGCCGCAACGACCGGTGCGTGGCGACGACCGACGCCGCGGCGAGTTGCGCGAGCTCGCACTGGCGCAACGGCACGTCGGCGCCTGTCCGCGCAGCGTTCTCGGCGAAGAAACCGATCATGTCGGCCAACACCTGCAACACGCGGACGTCCACGGACTCCAACGTCATGGCCCTCGCGTGGTTTTCCGCGGCACGAAGCCGGCGCGCGACCTGCCTGGTGACCTCACGTGCCGCTACGGGGTGGTCGTCGAGGTACTCGACGAACCGGCTGCGCGCGATCTTCACGCCGGACACCGGTCCTCGGGCGAGCACCGACGCCGATCGCACACCTTCGTCCAGGCAAGCCATCTCGCCGAGCAACTCGCCGGGGCCGCACACCGCGAGCAACCGGGTGCCACCGGCCCGGTCGTCGCTCAGGACCTTGACGACTCCCGAGCGGACGACGATGACGCAGTCACCTTCCTCGCCCTGACGCATGAGGTGGTCACCTGACCGGTACTCGACCGGCCGGCCTCTGTCGAGCAGGGCGGTCAACTCGCGCTCGGACAACCGGGTACCGAAATTTCCCCCATCGCGCATGACTCCCCTTTCCGAATGCGCGCAGCACGCACACGAAATTCCAGGCGGTTCGGAAACTTGCGATCTGCACACCCAAGGCTGCCCAATAGCAGGAGCTCACGCGATGTCGTTCAGCACGGTTCCTCTGCGTCAAATGGCACACTCGACGCCATTGCACTCAACGTCGCCGGCGAGGTGACCACCAATTTGCGGCGACGGGTGATCACCACTGCGCGGTCGCGAAGTGTTCGCAGCGCTCGCGCGACAGCCTCACGCGACGCGCCGATCGCTCCGGCCATCTCCTGCTGGGACAGCTGCACAGCGATTTCCACACCATCCGGCGCAGGAGCGCCGTGCTGGCCCGCGAGCCTCAGCAAGAACGCGGCGAGTCGTTCGGTGGCGCTGTGCGCGGCCTGCTCCAGCCGCCGGTTGTCAGCTCTGCGCAGGCGGTCAGCGACGTGCACGATCAGCGCTACCGCGATGGAGGGTCGTTCGTGCAAAGCCGCGACGAACCGGTCTGCGGTGAGCAGGACCGCCTTGGTCTCCCCGAACGTCCACACGTTCGCGGACCGTTCTCGACCGTCCAGAACGGCGACTTCACCCAGCACGTCGCCACTGCCCCGAATCGCGAGAATCGCCTCGTACCCCGACGAGGAGACGATTGTGATCTTGACCCAGCCTTCGACGAGCAGCAACACATGACCGGCGGGTTCACCATGCCGGAACAACGCCTCGCCCGCGCCGTAGATGCGCGTCACACCTTGATCGACGAGCCATTTCCAGTCGTCCGGCGCTATTCGCGCCCGGAACGAACCCGGCGTCGATCCACCACCAGCTTGCACTCATCCCCCCGGACGACGTCGAAGCAACGCGAGACACCTTGCTTCATTTCAGGCCGAATATCCAGCTACTCCGACGTACGGTCATTGTTCGTCGCCGAACGGTTATCGATGTTCGGTCCTCCTCAGGCACAACGGCCCGATCGGCACCCGGTCGAGCCGTCCACCGGACGGCGCCAACCCTGGTCGGTGTGCGTCAGGTGACACGGAGACCCTGCGTCGCCTGACGCGGTGATGCCCGCTCCAGCACGCCATCCTGGATCGCGCGCCGTTCTGCCCGAAGCGCAGTGGTCCATTCCAGTCCGAGGAGCGTGCTCATGGTCGTTTTGTGCAAGGTCTCGAAGGTGATCCAGGTGGTGCTTCTCTCGTTCATCATCGGTCTGGCCGCAGGCTTCCTGCTCTCGCAAGGAGGGGAGAGCGGCACTCAGCAACAGGCACTGGCCTGTTCTGAGCTACCTCGCACCTGCGGCGTGCCCGGCCGGCTCTCGTGACACCGGGTCAGCGGAAGTCCCGCGACTTCGACGGGATCCGCAGGTCCAGGTGCTGCAACCGGTCCGCCAGCACGCTGACCACCCCCTCGGCCGACTCCACGACGCCCCGCACGAGCATCGCGCCGCTGCCGCGCGCCACCCGCCGGTACCGCGCCCACAGCCCCGGCGAGCACACGACGTTCACCATGCCCGTCTCGTCCTCGATGTTGAGGAACGTGACGCCGCCCGCGGTCGCCGGGCGTTGCCGGTGGGTCACGGCTCCCCCGATCAGCACCCGCGTTCCCGGCCGCACGGACGACAGCTCGGTCACCGGGAGCGCGCCCATCGAGTCCAAGGTGGAGCGGACGAACTGGGTCGGGAAGCTGTCCGGGGACAGGCCCGTGGCCCAGACGTCCGCGACGGCCAGTTCGACGTCGTCCATGCCGGGCAGTGCGGGGGCGTCGACGCCGACCGTCGTGCCGGGCAGGCGGTCCGGGCGGATCGCGGCCACGGCGCCGGCCGCCCAGAGGGCTTCGCGGCGTTCCAGGCCGAAGCACGCGAAGGCGCCCGCGGTGGCGAGGGCTTCGACCTGGGTCGCGGTGAGCTGCACGCGGGTGCCGAAGTCCTCCATGTCGCGGAACGGCCGGGCGGCGACGATCTTCCCGGCGTCCGCGTCGCCGATGCCGCGCACGGCGGACAGGCCGATGCGGACGGCGTTGGCTCCCTCGAACGGTTCCAGGCCCGCCCACGGGAGCGACCGGTTGACGCACGGGCCGTGCACCGTCACGCCGTGGCGGCGGGCGTCGATCACCAGGGACTGCGGGGAGTAGAAGCCCATCGGCTGGGCGCGGAGCAGGGCCGCGCAGAACGCCGCCGGGTGGTAGAGCTTGAACCACGCGCTCACGAAGACGAGGTGCGCGAACGACAGCGCGTGCGACTCCGGGAAGCCGAAGTTGGCGAACGCCAGGAGCTTCGCGTAGATGCGGCCGGCGAGGTCCTCGTCGACTCCCCTGGCGGCGCAACCCTCGTAGAAGCGGTCGCGCAGGCGCTCCATGCGGGCGGTCGACCGCTTGGCGCCCATCGCCCGGCGCAGCTCGTCGGCCTCGGCGGCGGTGAAGCCGCCGACGTCGACCGCGATCTGCATGAGCTGTTCCTGGAACAACGGCACGCCGTAGGTCTTCTTCAGCGCGTTCTCCAGCAAGGGATGGTCGTAGTCCCACTCCTCCTGCCTGTTGCGGCGCCGGATGTACGGGTGCACCGAACCGCCCTGGATCGGGCCGGGCCTGATCAGCGCGACCTCGACGACCAGGTCGTAGAACTCCCGCGGTTTCAGGCGCGGCAGCGTCGCCATCTGCGCCCGGCTCTCCACCTGGAAGACGCCGACCGAGTCCGCTTTCTGCAGCATCTCGTAGACGCGCCGGTCGTTGAGGTCGATGCGGCCCATGTCCACCTCGACACCCTCGTGGTCGCGGACCAGGTCGATGGCGTAGTGCAGCGCGGAGAGCATGCCGAGGCCGAGGAGGTCGAACTTCACCAGGCCGATGGACGCGCAGTCGTCCTTGTCCCACTGCAGGACCGTCCGCTGGTCCTTGCGCGCCTTCTCGACCGGGCACACCTCGCTGACGGCGCGGTCGCAGATCACCATGCCTCCGGAGTGGATGCCGAGGTGGCGCGGGAAGTTCTCCAGCTGCGCGGACAGCTCCAGCACGTCGCGCGGGATGTCGCAGTCGTCCGTCGTGGCGCCGAGCGGGCCCCACCGGTCGATCTGCTTGCTCCACGCGTCCTGCCGGCCCGGCGAGTGGCCGAGCGCGCGGGCCATGTCGCGCACGGCGGAGCGGGCGCGGTAGGTGATGACGTTCGCGACCTGCGCCGCGTGCCGGCGGCCGTACCTGAGGTAGACGTGCTGGATGACCTCTTCGCGGCGGTCGGACTCGATGTCGACGTCGATGTCGGGAGGGCCGTCGCGGGCGGGCGCGAGGAAGCGTTCGAAGAGCAGGTCGAAGCGGACGGCGTCGACGTTGGTGATGCCGAGCGCGAAGCACACCGCGGAGTTCGCGGCGCTGCCCCTGCCCTGGCAGAGGATGTCGTTGCGCTTGCAGAACTCCACGATGTCGTGCACGACGAGGAAATAGCCGGGGAAGCCGAGCTGCTCGATGATCCTCAGCTCGTGCTCGATCTGCCGGTACGCCTTCTCGTCCCCGTCGGGGTACCTGCGCCGTGCGCCCTCGTAGGTGAGCTGACGCAGCCAGCTGATCTCGGTGTGCCCGTCCGGCACGTCGAACGGCGGCAGCTTCGGCGCGACCAGCCGCAGGTCGAACGCCAGCTGCATGCCGAGCAACGCCGCGTTGTGCACCGCGCCGGGAAAACGGCGGAACCGGTGCCACATCTCCTCACCGCTGCGCAGGAACGCGGCGGGCGACGGCGGCAGCCAACCGGCCATCTCGTCGAGGCTGCTTCGTGCGCGCACGGCAGCCATCGCGGCCGCGAGCCTGCCACGGCCCGGAGTCGCGTAGTGCGCCGCATTCGTTGCCACGACAGGAAGTGACAGCTTCTGCGCCATCGCGTTGAGGATGTCGTTGCGCCTGCTGTCCTCGGGCAGGCCGTGGTCGGTCAGCTCGACGTGGACGCGGCCCTTGCCGAACATGTCGGTGAGCTTGACGATCTCCTCGAACGCCGCCTCCGGACCCTCCCTGGCCAACGCCCTGCGCACGGTTCCCTTGCGGCACCCCGTCAGCACGACGACCTCGTCCCTGGTGTCGGCGACGATCTGGTCGAGGTCGTAGACGGGCTTGCCCTTCTCCGCGCCGTCGTCGAGGTGACCGGTCGTGAGCGTGCGGCACAACGCGTGGTAGCCGTCCTGCTTGCGCGCCAAGAGGAGCAGGTGGTCGCCCCCGGGGTCCGGTTCGCCGTTGGCGGGCCTGCTCAGGCCGATGCTCAGCTCGGCGCCGAACACCGTGTGCATGCCGAGTTCCTTGGCTGCCTCGGCGAACCGCACCACGCCGTACATGCCGTCGTGGTCGGTGATCGCGATCGCGTCGAGCTTGAGCCGTTGCGCCTCCTCGACGAGCTCCTCGGGGTGGCTCGCGCCGTCGAGCCAGCTGAAGTTGCTGTGGCAGTGCAGCTCCGCGTACGGCACGCGCTTGCGGGTGACCGCGAGCTCGTCGACGCGCAGCTCGAACCCCGGCGGGGCGGTGTAGCGGTCGCGGCGGCGCGACCACGCGGGACCGTCGCCGCCATCGGGTCTCTGGTCGGCCGGTGTGCCGGAGAGGGCTCGTTCGAGGTCCTTCCAGCGGACCGGCGGGTTGTTCCAGCCCATCAGCGCTCTCGGTCAGCTGCCCTGCGCGGCAACGGGACCAGGCTCTCCACCAGGTCCCAGTACTCGTCCTGCATCAGTCGTACACCCCTTCCAGGAACCACCTCTGGTCCCTGCGGACCAGCAGGAACGCCTGCTCGTTCGTCTGCACCTGCACGCGCGCGGCCCGGTGCGGGTCCGGCGCCCACCACCGCTCGTCGACCGGCCACGGCCCCGCCCACGCCGTGATCTCCCGCGCCCGGCCCCTGACGACCAGCTTCTTCGGCCGCGCGGTGAGCTCGAGCCGGCCGGTCACACCGACGTCGACGCCGTTCTCGTCCTCCAGCTCGGCCGGGTCGTCGGCGAGCGTCGCGGGCGACCTGGTGAGCCGGCCTGGCCACGGGTGGTCCGGGTTCCTGACCGGGGTGCGTTCGTCGCCCCACGGCACGAGCCTCACCCGCTCCTTCGGCCCGCGGCCGCCGTCGAGCACCGGGGTGAGCACGCCGTCCGGTCCGAGCAGGCCCTGGACGTGCAGCAACGCCCGCACCGCGCGTTCGTCGTCGTGGCCCCACAACCCGAGCTGCAACGCGGTGCCGTCGACGACCTCGGCCGGTTCGAGGGTGAGCGTCCTGATGCCCGACGTGAGGCGTTCGCGGGTCAGCCAGCCGTCGAGCTGCCAGCGCACCCGGTCCGCGATCCCCCTGGGCGTCAACGGTTCCGCGGCCCGCCACACCCGGTGCAGCTCCTCGCCGTTCTCGGTGCGGGCGTGGATGCCGAGCCGCGTGCAGGCGAGACCGCGGGCGGAGAGGTTCTCGTGCAGCCGTTCCGACAGCACCTTCGCGGCGAACGCGGCCGAGTCGATGCGCCCGACCGGCTCGTCGAAGGTTTCCGCGACGGCGAGCTCGGGCGCGGGCCTGCGCTTGTCGAGCGGCCGTTCCGGCAGTCCCCTGGCGAGGCGGTGCTGTCTCGTCGCCGGACCGCCGAACCGCGTCGTCACGGACTTCTCCGGGATCTCGGCGAACGCGCCGAGCGTCTTCAGGCCGAGCCTCCTGAGCAGGTCGACCAGTTCGGGCGCGTCGAGCTCGTGCACACCGAGCGGTCCCAGGAACTCCGCGGTCCGGCCCTGCGGCACGACCACGCCGCGGTGCGCGGCTTTCGTCGCCGCGAACAGGCTGTCGGCCAGCCCCACCTGGACCTCGGTGCCGGTCCGCGCCGCGACGTGGTCGACGATGCATTCGGCCACCTGCTCCGCGGACCCGAAGTAGGTGACCGGGCCCTGCGCCGGCACCGCGACCAGCCCCGGCTGCACCACCTCGACGCCGGGGGCGAGCTCCTCGACGGCCTCCGCGACCGGCTCGAAGTACCGCGCGTCGCGCTGCGGGTCGTGCTCGAACGTGACGAGCTCCGGGCACACCGCCTGGGCCGCGCGTTTGCGCATGGCCCGGCGGATGCCCTCCCTGCGCGCCACGGCCGAGGCGGACACGACCTCGTTGCCGTCGACGACCGCCACCGGCACGTGCGCAGCGGTGCCGGTGGCGGTGCAGGCGGCGACGACGGGCCAGTCGGGACTCCAGACCGCGATCAGACGGGTGTCCTTCACGCGGGACGGCCCCAGGTTGTAGCCCGCCTGGTGGCCAGTTCGTCGGCCCGGTCCGGACCGGCATCAGCCGGCTCGTCGGATCCGGCCGGTCCACCGGCCACCAGCGGGAGCTCGATTTCCTCCGCACCGAAGGACAGCAGTACGCGCCGTGGCTCGCCCGCCGAGCCGCGGCCACCGCTGCGCACGCTGATCTCCTGACGCCGCAACGTCTCCGCGCCGTCGTCGAGAGAGTTCCAGCGCACGGACTCCGCTGTCAGCTCCACGTCCGCCGAGGGCCAGGGCCCGAAGGCGATGAGCACGGCCCGGCGTTGTCTCGCGCGGGCCGTGAGGCGCCGGGCGAGGGAGGGAGGCAGTGGGCAGGCGACGGCCACCAGGTCGATGCCGTCCAGCAGGGCCGCGATCACCGGACCGGGGTCGGAGCCGGGCTGCGGGACCAGTGCCAGCCGTTGCACCGAGACACCCAGTTCGGCCGCGGCCAGCACCCCCACCCCGGGCAGACCGACCACGGCGGCCCAGCGGCCGTCCGCGGTCGCGTCCGCGAGCAGGGCGAGCAGCAACGATGTCGATCCGCCCACCGACACCGTGCTGCCCCGCCGCAAGCCGCCCCACGGCAGCAGGCCCGCCAGTTCCCCGCGAACCGGCAGCACCCGCCCCGTGGCTTGGTCGGTGGTGGTGCTGGTCAGCTCGCTGGCCGGGTTCACCCCGAGCGCGGCCAACGACGCCGTTGCCGACCTGGACACTTCCACCCACCTCCCGTCTCCGGCCGTGCGCACCCCTGTGCACGGCCGCCGCGGGAAGTTCGGCGACTTGCTTATTCGAACTCTTGTTCGAACGATGCCATGATCGTAGCGCGTGGACGCACCCTGGTGTCAATGCCGGAGCCTCACCCTTTTGGTGGACACGGCCACACACGTCCGGGCTGTCCTCTACCGTGGCCCGAACAGGACCTGGAACTGGGGAAACCGTGAACCAACCACCTCCGCACGGCTGGCACCGGCAGCCACCGCCGCCTCCAGCGCAGGGCTGGCAGCCACAGCAGCAGCAGGGCTGGCAGCCGCAGCCGGGCCACCCGCACCAGCCCGGCTGGGGTCCACCGCGACCACCCGTGAAGAGCAAAGCACCGCTGGTCGTCGGAATTCTCTTCGGCGTGCTGGTGCTCGGCGGCGCCGTCACCGCGCTGGTGGTCCACCTCAACGTCAACGGGAGCAGCGGCAGCCCCAAACGCGCAGACAAGCTGCCTGCGGCGTGCGGCACCGTCTCCGAGGCCGCGCTGGCCAAGGCGCGCACGACGAACCCGAACGGCCTCGCCTCGCGCGAGTCGAAGCTGGCGAGGGGCACGCACACGACCTGCGGGTGGAACCAGACCAAGGGCGTCGACGGCTCGGGCCAGCGCAGCACCACGGTCTTCGTCTCCCGGGGGCAGGAGGACGCGGAGAGCGAGTTCGACCGGATCGTCGGGCAGAACATGGCCAACACCCAGAGCAGCCCGCGGCAGAAGCCGCTGGAAGGACTCGGGGACGAGGCCGCGGCGGTGCTGGCGGAGACGAACTCGGCGTTCACCGAGCTCTCGGTCGTCGTGCGCAAGGGCGACACCGTCGCGGAGGTCGACATCTCCGGCTGGGACGCGGGTCTGTTCACCAACAGCAAACCCGACCCGGCGGAGCTCGAGGCTGCCGCGAAGGGCATCGCCGAAGAGCTGGTCGCGAAGCTGTAGCGACGCGAAGGGGCCGCCTCCACCAGGAGGCGGCCCCTTCGCGTCGAGAAGATCAGTGGGCGAAGTGCCGCGTACCCGTCAGGTACAGCGTGACGCCCGCCTCCTCGGCCTTCGCGATCACCTCGGGGTCGCGCACCGAACCACCGGGCTGCACGACCGCGCGCACGCCGGCCTCCAGCAGCACTTCGAGGCCGTCCGGGAACGGGAAGAACGCGTCGGACGCGCCGACCGCGCCCTCGGCCCGCTTACCGGCGCGCTTCACCGCGAGGTGCGACGAGTCGACCCGGTTGACCTGGCCCATGCCGACGCCGACGGTGGCACCGTCGTTCGCCAGCAGGATCGCGTTCGACTTCACCGCGCGGATGGCGCGCCAGGCGAACTCGAGGTCCGCCAGCGTCTTCTCGTCCGCGGGCTTGCCGGCCGCCAGCGTCCAGTTCTCCGGCGAGTCACCGGAGGCGTCGACGGCGTCGCGCTGCTGCAGCAGCAGGCCGCCGGACACCGGGCGCATCTCGGCGCCACCGCGCGCCGGGGGCTCGGCCACGAGGAGGCGCACGTTCTTCTTGCGCTGCAACACCTCGACCGCACCGTCCTCGTAGGACGGAGCGATGACGACCTCGGTGAAGATCTCCGAGACGAACTCGGCCATCTCGACGGTGACCTCGCGGTTCGCCGCGATGACGCCGCCGAACGCGCTGAGCGGGTCGCACTCGTGCGCCTTGCGGTGCGCGTCCGCGATGCTCAGCTCGGACACCGCGATGCCGCACGGGTTGGCGTGCTTGATGATCGCGACGCACGGCAGCTCGTGGTCCCACGCGGCACGCCACGCGGCGTCGCCGTCGAGGTAGTTGTTGTACGACATCTCCTTGCCGTGCAACTGCTTCGCCGACGCCAGGCCCACGCGGCCGTCGCCCTGCGTGTAGATCGCGGCGCTCTGGTGCGGGTTCTCGCCGTAGCGCAGCACGTTCGAGCGGTTCCAGGTCGCGCCGACCCAGCCGGGGAAGCCGCTGCCCTCGTCGTCCGGCGCCAGCTCGGTGCCGATCCAGGACGCCACGGCCACGTCGTAGGTCGCGGTGTGCCGGAACGCGTCCGCGGCCAGCTTCTGCCGGTCGGCCAGGGTGAAGCCACCCTCGCGGACGTTCTCCAGCACCCACCCGTAGCGGGAGGGGTCGACGACGACGGCGACGTTGGCGTGGTTCTTCGCCGAGGCGCGGACCATCGCGGGGCCGCCGATGTCGATCTGCTCGACGCACTCGTCGGGGCTCGCGCCGGACGCGACGGTCTGCGTGAACGGGTACAGGTTCACGACCAGCAGGTCGAACGGCGCGATGTCCATCTCACGCAACTGCTCGACGTGCGAGTCCTTGCGCAGGTCCGCGAGCAGACCGGCGTGCACGCGCGGGTGCAGCGTCTTGACGCGGCCGTCGAGGCACTCGGGGAACCCGGTGACCTGCTCGACCGGCGTCACGGGGACGCCCGCGTCGGCCAGCACCTTCGCGGTGCCGCCGGTGGAGACGACCTCGACTCCGGCCGCGTGCAGGCCGGTGGCCAGTTCCAGCAGGCCGGCCTTGTCGGAGACCCCGATCAGGGCCCGGCGGACCGGTCGCCTCTCGGCAGGAGTGCTCACGGAATGCTCACCTTTCGTCCGTTCACGGTGCAGCCCTCGCGGGCGAGTCGGCCGACTGTCTCGACGAGCAGCCGGCGTTCGACGACCTTGATGCGTTCGTGCAGGGTCTCCTCGGTGTCGCCGGGTTCGACGGCGACTGCCTCCTGCGCGAGGATCGGCCCGGTGTCGACGCCCGCGTCGACCAGGTGCACCGTCGAGCCGGTGACGTGCACGCCGTAGGCCAGGGCGTCCCGCACGCCGTGCGCGCCGGGGAAGGCCGGCAGCAGCGCGGGGTGGGTGTTGATCATCCGGCCGCCGAAGCGGGCGAGGAACTGCTCGCCGATGATCTTCATGAAGCCGGCGGACACGACCAGGTCGGGCTCGTGCGACGCGACGGCCTCGGTGAGGGCGGCGTCCCAGGCCGTGCGGTCGGCGTGGTCGCGCAGCTTCACGACGAAGTGCGGCACCCCGGCGCGTTCGGCGCGCTCGAGGCCCTCGATGTTCTCGCGGTCGGCGCCGACGGCCACCACCTCGATCGGGAGGTCGGCGTCCAGCAGGGCCTGCATGAGGGTTCCGGAACCGGAGACGAGTACGACGACGCGCGCCGGTGTGGGAAGCCGAAGTTCGGTGCTCAGCGTCTACTCCTGGTCGTTGCAGCAGCTCAGGAGCAGCCTAGGACGTCACCGTCCGGCCTTGCCGTCCAGGTCCTCCTCCGGCTCCATGCCCAGCACCTCGTCGAACTCCGCGTCGAGGTCCTCCTCGTCACCCGCGGGTTCCCCGTCGTCTTGTCCGGCCTCGTCGTCGAGGGGCTCTTCCTCTTCGCCGGCACCGTTTTCGAGCTCCTCGTCGGTGAAGTCCCCGGCCGCGTCCACTTCGCCGTCGTAGTCGTCGTACTCGTCCTCGTCGTAGTAGTCGTCGGCGTCGAGGTCCTCCTCGACCTCGAACTCGTCGGCGTCCACGACCTCGAGCTGCTCGAACTGGTCGGTGAGCTCGTCGTCCTCGAACACGACGTCCTGGTCGGCGGCTTCGGCGTCCTCGTCGTGGTCCGGCTCGACGAACTCGGCGCCGCTCACCGCCACCGCGGCCTTCGCGCGGGTGCCGGCGAGCCACGCGACCAGCGCGCCCGGCACGAGCACCCACAGCGCCACCAGCAGTCCGAGCAGACCGGCCGGCACCGTCACGGGGTCGAACGCGCCACCCGCGAGCCGTCCGCCGGCCGTGGCGGCGAGCACGAGGCTGCCGACTCCGGCCGTGACCGCGGCGACCAGCACCGCGCGCAACCGCGAGGCCGGCCGGTCGGACACCTTGCGGCAGGTCCAGCCGACGAGCACGCCGATCACGGCGGCGCCCAGGAGCACGACGGGAGTCCACACGTGCGCGTTCTCCGGCATCGCCGCCAGCAGCGGCACCGGCGGGACCGGGCCGCCGACGAACCGCGTCGGCGACACCTCGACCCCGCCCAGCGAGAACCCGGCACCCGCGACGTAGGAGAACCCGGCGATGATCGCGTTCGGCAGGTAGCCGAGGCACAGCAGCCACACGCCGAGACCGACGCCGACCGACTGACCGGCCTCGGCGAAGAGCCCGCTGGTCGTCGGCCAGGAGACGGCGAGCCCGGCCGCCACCGCCAGCGACCCGACGCCGACCAGTGCGAACAACGCCATGAACCCGGCGCGCAAGCCGTGCAGCGCCACCGGGTCGAGCTTGTCGAACACCATCTCGACCAGGCCGCAGCGGCGGGCCACGCCGATCGTGGCGGCGAGACCCGAGACGGCGGCGCAGCCGAAGAACGCGACGGCCGGGGTGGCGCGCACGACGCCGTCACCCATGACCAGCGCGATCGCGCCGCCCACCACGGCGTGCGAGCCGGCGATGCTGAGCACGACAGCGCGCGCCTGCAGCGGCTCGTAGAGCCCGAGGCGGTCGGCGGTGCCCGCGGCGGTGCGGCCGACCAGCAGCATCAGCAGCGCGGTGGGCAGCAGCGGCAGGACTCCGAACTGGCCCGAGTCGAAGCGCAGCGGCACGTGGTGCGCCGCCAGCCACGCGGGAGCGGCGGCGCTGAGCACGCCGGAGGTCGAGAACTCGGCGTACGCGGCCGTCGCGGAGACCAGCGCGAGGACCGCGGCCACCGCGGCGTACCCGACGACCACCGACCCGACCGCGGCGGCGACGAGCACGCGCACGCGTTCGGACCGCGAGAACTCCGGTGGGCGCACGGTGTTGACCTCGCGGGTCACGTCGCGTTGCAGCACGGGCATTTCCCCACTGTGTCAGGCGGGCTGAGCCGTTCGGGGCAGGCACGCCGGGGTATGCGACAGGGGTGGCACCGGAGATCCGGCACCACCCCTGAAGGAGATCACTACAGCGGACGAACGGTGTGCGGACCCTTACTGCTGCGGTCCGCCGAAGCCACCGGGCGGCGTGCCCGGCGAACCGAACTGGCCCGGCTGCGGCATGAAGCTGGTCTGCTGCGGCGGCTGGCCCGGCTGCTGCGCGGGCTGCTGCGGCTGCTGACCGAACTGCTGCTGGCCGAACTGCTGCGGCGCCTGCTGGGGCGCGGCGTGCTGCTGCTGCTGCTGCTGGTGCTGCTGCGGGAACGCGCCGGACTGCGGGTTCCAGCCACCGGGCTGGCCCTGCGGCTGCTGCGGGTGACCGGCGTACGGGTTCGCGGGCTTCGGCTCGAACTTCACGATGCCCTCGGCGAGCAGGAAGGCGAGCACGATGGCCGCCGTCTCCAGCAACGCCACGATGAGCAGCACGATGTCGAGGCCCTGCACGGACGGCGACTTGATGATGCCCTGCAACTGCAGCATCGTCTGGACGGCCGCGAGGACCGCGGCGACCGGGATGAAGCCCTTCGGGACGTTCGGCAGGACCGAGAGCCCCGCGAGCAGACCGGCGGCGATCAGGTACGTCACGTTGCCGCTGACGTCATCCGCGAACGCGACGAGGTACGCGACCAGGCCGAGGCCGGCCGCGACCAGCGGGAGGATCAGACCCAGGTTGATGTTGTTGGCGCCGGGGACGCCAGGGGCCTGATGAGGTGCCTGGTGCTGTGCCGGACCCGGCGGCTGCTGCTGGGGTGCGCCGTAAGGCACGGACATGTCGAGGTCTCCTCCTCCAACCGAGTGATTCTCAAGACGCTAGCAGTGATCGTCGCCGCTCCTGCGGAGGCGGTTGCGGATTCGTGCCAGCTGCTCAGACGGTGGACCGATCGGCTCGGTTCCGCCACATGAGCGAGGGCCGGACTCCGAAAGTACTCGGAATCCGGCCCCGGGGTGCCCGAACTGTGCGGATCAGAGAGCGTTCATGATCTCGCGCATCAGAGCGGCGGTCTCGGACGGCGTCTTGCCGACCTTGACGCCGGCGGCCTCGAGGGCCTCCTTCTTCGCCTGCGCGGTGCCCGCCGAGCCGGAGACGATGGCACCGGCGTGGCCCATGGTCTTGCCCTCGGGGGCGGTGAAGCCCGCGACGTAGCCGACGACCGGCTTGGTCACGTTCTCCTTGATGTACGCGGCCGCGCGCTCCTCGGCGTCGCCACCGATCTCACCGATCATCACGATCGCGACGGTGTCCTCGTCGGCCTCGAAGGCCTCCAGGGCGTCGATGTGCGTGGTGCCGATGATCGGGTCGCCACCGATGCCGATCGCGGTGGAGAAGCCGAAGTCCCGCAGCTCGTGCATCATCTGGTAGGTCAGCGTGCCGGACTTCGACACCAGACCGATCTTGCCGGAGCCCGCGATGTTCGCGGGGATGATGCCGGCGTTCGACTTGCCGGGGCTGATGATGCCGGGGCAGTTCGGGCCGATGATGCGGGTCTTGTTGCCCGTCGCGACGGCGTGCGCCCAGAAGTAGGCGGTGTCGTGCACCGGGATGCCCTCGGTGATGACGACGGCCAGCTCGATCTCGGCGTCGATGGCCTCGACCACGGCGGCCTTGGAGAAGGCCGGCGGGACGAAGATCACGGTCACGTTCGCGCCGGTGGCCTCCATGGCCTCCTTGACGGTGCCGAAGACCGGGAGGACGGTGCCGTCGAAGTCGACCTTCTCGCCCGCCTTGCGCGGGTTCACGCCACCGACGATGTTCGTGCCGGACGCGAGCATGCGCTTGGTGTGCTTGGTGCCCTCGGCACCGGTCATGCCCTGGACGATGACCTTGCTGTTCTCGTTGAGGAAGATAGCCATCGTTCTCAGACCCCCGCAGCCGCGAGCTCGGCGGCCTTGGCGGCCGCGTTGTCCATCGTGTCGACAACGGTCACCAGCGGGTGGTTGGCCTCGGCGAGGATCGCGCGGCCCTCCTCCACGTTGTTGCCGTCGAGGCGGACGACGAGCGGCTTGGTGGCCGAGTCGCCGAGGATCTCCAGCGCCTTCACGATGCCGTTGGCCACGGCGTCGCACGCGGTGATGCCGCCGAAGACGTTGACGAAGACCGAGCGGACGGCCTCGTCACCGAGGATGACGTCCAGGCCGTTGGCCATGACCTCGGCCGACGCGCCGCCACCGATGTCGAGGAAGTTCGCGGGCTTCACGCCGTACTGCTCACCGGCGTACGCCACGACGTCCAGAGTGGACATCACGAGACCGGCACCGTTGCCGATGATGCCCACCTCGCCGTCGAGCTTGACGTAGTTGAGGCCCTTCTCCTTGGCCTTCGCCTCGAGGGGGTTCTCAGCCTGCTTGTCGACCAGCTCGGCGTGGGCCGGGTGGCGGAAGTCGGCGTTCTCGTCCAGCGTGACCTTGCCGTCGAGGGCGACGACCTTGCCCTCGGGGTCGCGGACCAGCGGGTTGACCTCGACGAGCGTGGCGTCCTCCGCGACGAAGGTCTCCCACAGCTTGACGATGACGTCGACGACCTGGTCCTTGACCTCGGCCGGGAAGTTCGCCGCGTCGGCGATCTCGGTGGCCTTGGCCTGGTCGACACCCTTGATGGCGTCGATGTGGATCTTCGCGAGGGCCTCGGGCTTGGTGGCCGCGACCTCCTCGATGTCCATGCCGCCCTCGACGCTCGCCATCGCGAGGAAGGTGCGGTTGGCGCGGTCGAGGAGGAAGGAGAAGTAGTACTCCTCCGCGATGTCGGAGGCGGGCGTCACCAGCACGCGGTGAACGATGTGCCCCTTGATGTCGAGGCCGAGGATGGCCTTGGCCTTCTCCTCGGTCTCCTCGGCGGTGGAAGCGAGCTTCACACCACCGGCCTTGCCGCGGCCACCGGTCTTCACCTGGGCCTTGACGACGACGGCTTGGCCGAACTTCGCGGCGATGGCCTTGGCGTCGGCGGGGTTGGTAGCCACATCGCCCGGCAGTACCGGGACGCCGTGGGCGGCGAAGAGATCCTTCGCCTGGTACTCGTACAGGTCCACTCGGGTCTCCTGCGACGTCGGTGTCGGAACACCGCGCCTGGGTGGTCCTCAAGGGGCCGTGCGAACCCACTTGACGCGGCTGGGGCCAGACACTATCGAGCTGCAGGTACCGCCCGCACGCCACCACCGGTGAGGTCGGTCTCAACGGCGGTGAGGTCGATCACGCGTGCGCGCGTCAGAAGGCGGCTCACGTCTGGCGGCCGTTTTCAGCGGCTCCCGCGAGCGCCCATCAAGCCCGCCGCGAGCACCAGAGCCGCGACCGAAGCCAGCGCGAGCCACGTCCCGGGCGCCGCGACGGCGTTCTCGACCCTGTCCCCCGTCAGCGGGTGTTCGAGCGCCCGCACGCCGGCCAGGACCGCGAACCCCGCGAGGACCGCGGCACCGCGAGCGGGCCTCGACCTGTTCACCAGCACGAGGTTGATGATCAGTGCGGTGAGGGAGATCAGCAGCGTCCAGGAGACCGCGGGGTCGGTGCCGGGCAGCAGGCCCGGCGACTCGAACCCGTCGCCGCGCGTGGTCGGCAGCGCGAAGGCGCCCACCGCGAACAGCCCGGCGAGCAGCACGGCGCCCAGCTCGGCCACCGGCATCTGCTCCCGCCCGGTCTCCCCGGTGTTCTCCCGCTCGATCGCGGCCGCGATCCCCGTGCAGACCAGGGCCAGCAGGCCGAGCGGCAGTTCGACGACCATCAGCCAGAAGCCCGCGCCGGGCTGCGCGACGCCCGCCTGACTCGCCGCCAGCACGGACTCCGTGCTGCCCGCCGCCGCGAGCTGCACGGCGAAGAACACACCGACGAGCGCCGGACGCACCGCAGGAGCGGCGGAGGGCACGAACAGGAGGAGACCGACCACGCCGAGGGCCAGGCCGGCCACCCACAGCAGGTTCGCGGCCGCCAGGCCGGGTGCCGGGCCGCCCGTGGTGAGCGTGAGCTGCGGGAGGAGGGCGCCCGCCAGCACCGCCACCGCGGCGGCGACGGCGAAGGCCCCCGCGATGACGTGCATGCGCCGCAGGGACGGCAGGGCGGGGTCGCGCACCTCGTCGCGCTCGCCGCGGGCCAGCCGCAGGGCGCGGACGTGCAGAGGGGCGCCGAGCAGGACGACCGCGGCGACCAGCGCGGTCACCGGTCCCGGGCTGACGCCGAGCCCCGGAGCCAGCGTGCCGGCCACGAGTCCCGGCACCACGACGGCGAGCACGGCCAGCGTCACGCCGATGCAGCCGCCCTGGCGGGCGTCCGGGTCGGGCGAGGTGGCCGAGAGAGCGGTGGCCAGCGGGACGGCGATCGCGACCAGCAGGCCGCCGACCAGTCCCAGGACGGGCAGCTCCCACGGGCCGCGGTCGAGCTGGAAGGCGTCGGTCGAGGTGAAGGGCTTGCCCAGCAGCCCGATGGCGGCCACCGAGGCGATCAGCACCGGCAGGCCCACCAGGGTCGGGGGCTCCGTCTCGTCCGCGGGCAGACCGGCGCGCCCGGCCGCGAGCGCTCCACCGGCGATCACCAGCACGTGCCCGGCCACCAGCACCCAGACGCCGGCGGCGGGCGTGACCGCGAGCAGCGTCGTCGGCCGGAAGAGCTCGGGGCGCGCCACGTCCATCGGCTCGAAGGCGATCAGCAGGTCGCTGAGCAGCCGGCCGACCGCGAACACGCCGGCCGCGGCGATCAGCCCCGCCGCCACGAACGGGCGGCCGCGCATCAGCAGCACCCCCGCGACGACCGGGGGCGACAGCGCCAGCAGGGCGAGCAGCGGCCACGACGTGAAGGCGGGTTCCGCGCCGTCGACCACGCCGAGCAGCGGGCCGAGGGCCAGCAGCAGGGAGCCTGCCGCGGCGAGGGCCCACGAGGTGCGCAGCCTGCCGGCCGCCGGGGTCTGGTTCTCGAGCTCGGTGCGAGTCATCGCGGGCGAACCTAGCAACAGGAGGAGTGGGGTCTCCGTCGCCGTGCGGTCCCACTGAGATGAATTTCGTTCGCATGTGGAAAAGACGTGCCGGGTACCCCTCGGTCGTGACTTCATCACCTACCGTCGCTCACATGGGCGACACCGGCCGGTCGTGGATCACACGTCTGGCTGACGCTGCCCTCGACCGGGCCGGCTGGGGCGTCGACACCGCGCGGGACGTCGCCGAAGAGGTGAAGGTCGCCCTCCGGGCGATGGCCTCGCCCGGAGGCGTGCGCGGGGTCGCGATGGAAGCGGCCTGGTTGACGGCCCGCGCGGTGCTCTACCCGTGGGGTGCCGTCGCCGAACAGCTGCGCCCGGACGGCCCGTACCGGCACTACCGCACCGACGGCCTGCCGCCCCGCCAGCGCGGGCTGGTGGTTTCGGCGATGGACGCGGCGGGCACCCCGATCGTGCTGGTGCACGGCATCGGGGACAACCGCTCCGCCTTCGCGGTGCTGTCGGGGGCGCTGCGAAGGCGGGGCTTCGGGGTGGTGCACGCTGTCAACTACAGCGTGCTGACGGCGTTGACCGGTGACGTCCGCCGTTCGGCCGCCCTGCTCGGCGAGCAGATCGAGCGGATCTGCGAACAAACCGGTTCCGACCAGGTCCACGTCGTCGGCCATTCACTCGGCGGGCTCATCGCCAGGTATTACGTGCAACGGCTGCATGGCGACTCACGCGTTCGCACACTCGTAACACTGGGAACGCCGCACAACGGCACCCTCTCCGCCTATCTGGTGCCGACTCCGCTGACCCGGCAGCTCCGGCCGGGTTCGGAACTGCTGACGGAACTCGCCGAGCCGTGCCGGCCGTGCCGTACGCGGTTCGTCGTCGTCTGGTCCGAGATGGATCAGATCATCGTGCCTCAGCGCAACGCCCGCCTGGAGCACTCCTCGTTGATCGTCGAGGAGCACCAGATACGTGATTCAGGTCACCTTTCTTTGCCGGTTGACACGAGGACTCTTCACGTAGTTGTGACGGCGATCACCCAATCGGATGACTTGTCACCTCACCCCATCGCCGCTGGCGGTGAGGCGTTTCGCGCTCCCGCCAAGACCGACCGTCACAGTTGACAGTTGAAACTTGCTGCTTGCCGCCCATTGGGGGGACATAACGAACTCGGGTTTGCCCTTCGAGGCTCGCCGCCGTTACTGTCCCCCGGTCCGTTGTCACGGTCTGATCACAGAAGGACACCGAGTCAGAACCCCGAATCCTGACTCACCGGGATCCCCCGCCCGGCGTCCACCCCGATCAGGCTCCCCGAAGGCGGAAGGGCAAGCTTTGAGTCACCACCGCTCCCCCGGCGGCCATGAACGCAGTGCTGCGCTTGAAGAGGCAGTCGACCGCGCCTCGACGCGCACCGTCGGCTCCCACCGGCTCCCCCCACCACCGTCGGCGCTGCGCGGACGCATCGTCGTCGCCGCTGTCGCAGTAGGTGCCTTCGCCGCGGCAGGCGCCGGCCAGATCGGCCAGGCTGCCGCCGGCGACAGCACGGACGTGCAGCTCGCGAACCACTCCGACGGCGCCGCCACGTTCGACGGCATGGGCGGCGACACCGCCGCCGCTCCGCAGATCCTCGCGGTCTCCAAGACCACGTCCGAGGGCTCCGCCGAGGCCGCCAAGCTCCTGCGCAGCCAGCAGCTCACCACCGAGCGCGAGGCCGTCGAGGCCGAGAAGAAGCGCCCGAAGTTCTTCCGTCCCGCCGCCGGCGAGTTCACCTCCGGCTACGGCGGCCGCTGGGGCACCATGCACCTCGGCATCGACATCGCCGGCCCGATCGGCACCCCGATCGTCTCCGCCGCGGACGGCGTCGTGATCGAGGCGGGGCCCGCTTCCGGCTTCGGCCTCTGGGTCCGCGTGCAGCACCCCGACGGCACCATCACCGTCTACGGCCACATGGACACCATCGGCGTCCGCGAAGGCCAGCAGGTCAAGGCGGGTCAGCAGATCGCCCGCATGGGCAACCGCGGCTTCTCCACCGGCCCCCACCTGCACTTCGAGGTGTGGAACCCGGACGGCCAGAAGATCAACCCGCTGCCCTGGCTGAACGCGCGCGGCGTGACCGTCTGATCCAGTTGTTCCCGGTACCGGCTCCCTGAAACACGGCTTCAGCCGCGTTGTGAGGCGTCTTCGGCTGCCCGGCCACCTCACGGGGTGGGGTCGGGGTGGTTCGACGGCCTCAGGCGGCTCTCGTGGCTCAGGAGCCACTCCAGCACCGCTGTGGTGCCGCTCCGGTTCGGCTCCAGTGGCGTTCTGGCCGGGTTCAGGTGGTGCTGCGGTTCCGTTCTGGCGGTGTCGGCTCGGGTTGCGCGCCAGTGGCGCGGTTGCGGTCGGGGCTCACTTCCGGGTCAACTTCACGCCGTCGCGCCCTATTTCGCCGATGCCACCATTTCGTCGCGGCGATGCCGGTTCGTTACAGCGCCGAGCGGACGAAGTAAGCCGCGGCCACCCGCCAGACCGAGCACATGTGCCTGCGCCAGCGCGGGCCGCAGGCCTCGCAGGACCCGCTCCCGGTCTGCCTGTGGTGGGTGAGGACGGCCCGCCACGCTTCGGCCAGGATCCTGGCCGCCGGGGAGTCCTGGCGGCATTCCAGCTCGCCGAGAATTGCGAACACACGTTCGTGCAGGGCGCCGGCCAGTACGTGGTCCATCGTGAGCTCTCCCGCCGGGGTCGTGGCCTCATGCGGTTGATGATGCTCCGGGGGTCTGACAATTTCCGGACCCTCGAGGGCCAGCGGCTCGGTTCGCTCGGTCCGCAGCGCCTTCCGCGTCGCTCTCCTGCCGGGTCCCAGCTGCGCTTATGGGGTTGTGCGGCTTGCTTCGGCGTGAGGTGGGGAAAGCTTCGAAAGTCTGGAAGGACAGCGTGGCCGGACCGCTCTCCCGTTCGGTCCGGCCACACCTCGCCGCGAAGTTGGGCCCCCGCCGTCCCTTCGCTCCCCTTGGTCGCACGCTGCCCTTCTGCGCCCCGGACCGCCCCGAACGTTCCGTCGGCTGTGCTGCTTGCGACACCCACATAGACGTACGAGGCCGGCGATCGTTGCGCCGGTTTTCCCGGATTTTTCTCGGTTCATCCGATCGGGGGTCTTGGCTGGTCAGGATGGGTTTTCGGGGCGTGGCGGTTCCGCAAGTCGTCCTCGGCGGGCCCTCCGTGCTGACGCGAGTCCAGAGGTGAGCTGCGCCTGACGCACAACGTGCCGAGCACGGCCCCGCCCACCGAGGCTCGCGACACGGCGAGCAGCCCGCCTGCGGTGTCGCGGCGGCGTTCGGGCCTGGGCGCGACGGCGGGCGGGCTGCCGTGTGGTGTGAGGTGGGGGGTTAAAGCTTGGTCATGGGGACGCTGCCGATCAGCATCAGGCGGACCGTGCCCGAGCCGCCGAAGTCGATCGTGGCCGTGGCCCTCAGGCCCGCGCCGTCCACCGCCACCACCCGGCCGAGGCCGTACTTGTCGTGGGTCACCCGGTCGCCCACCTCCAGCTTCATCGCCGGGGCGTCCTTCCAGCCCGCCTTGCCCGGGGCCGGGCGGGAGAGGCCTCGGGAGGCGATGCCGCCGGAGGCCGAGCGGCCCCAGGTGGTGGCGGCTGCCGGGGCCGAGCGGGAGGGTTCCACCCGGCGCCAGTCGATGAGGTCCTGGGGGATCTCGCCGAGGAAGCGGGAGGCCGGGTTGGCCGAGGGCTGGCCCCACGCCGAGCGGACCAGTGCCCTGGAGAGGTAGAGGCGGCGTTGGGCACGGGTGATGCCCACGTAGGCCAGGCGACGCTCTTCCGCCAGTTCTGCCGGGTCGCCGAGGGCTCGCATGTGCGGGAAGACGCCGTCTTCCCAGCCCGTGCTGAAGACGACCGGGTACTCGAGGCCCTTGGCCGTGTGGATGGTCATCAGGGTGACGACGCCGTCGGACTCGGCGTCCGGGATCGAGTCGGCGTCGGCCACCAGGGAGACGCGTTCCAGGAACGCCGGGAGCGACGGGACCGGTTCCGCGCCTTCCGGGAGCTCCAGCTCGGTGAACTCCCGGGCGACGGTGACCAGTTCGTTGAGGTTCTCGACCCTCGTGTGGTCCTGGGGGTCCTCGCTGGCTTCCAGCTCGGTGCGGTAGCCGGACTTCTCCAGGACGGCTTCGAGGATGTCGGCGACGTCGTCCTCACGGGCGACCATCTCGCCGAGCTCGTCCATCATCTCCACGAAGCCCGCGATGGCGTTGCGGGAGCGCGGGTTCAGCATCGGGACGCGGTCGAGGTCGCGCAGGGCCGCGGCGAAGCTGATGCGCTCGCGTTCGGCGTAGGCGGAGACGCAGGCTTCCGCCCGTTCGCCGATGCCCCGCTTCGGGACGTTCAGGATCCGCCGGAGGGAGACCGTGTCGTCCGGGTTCGCCAGGGTGCGCAGGTAGGCGAGGGCGTCGCGGACCTCGCGGCGCTCGTAGAAGCGGACGCCGCCGACGACCCGGTACGGCAGGCCCAGGCGGATGAAGATCTCCTCGAAGACCCGCGACTGGTTGTTCGTGCGGTAGAAGACGGCGATCTCGGAGTTGTTGACCTCGCCGCCGTCGACCAGGCGGTCGATCTCGTTCGCGACGAACGCCGCCTCGTCGTGCTCGTTGTCGGCGACGTAGCCGACGATCTTCTCGCCCTCGCCGAGGTCGGACCACAGCGACTTGTCGCGGCGGTTCGGGTTGCGGGAGATGACCGCGTTCGCCGCCGTCAGGATGTTCTGCGTGGAGCGGTAGTTCTGCTCCAGCAGGATCGTGGTGGCTTCCGGGTAGTCGCGCTCGAACTCGACGATGTTGCGGATCGTGGCGCCGCGGAAGGCGTAGATGGACTGGTCCGCGTCGCCGACCACGCAGAGCTCGGCCGGGGGGATCTCGCCGCCCGCCTTGCCGACCAGTTCGCGCACCAGCGTGTACTGCGCGTGGTTCGTGTCCTGGTACTCGTCCACCAGGACGTGGCGGAAGCGGCGGCGGTAGTGCTCGGCCACGTCCGGGAACGTCTGCAGGAGCTCGACGGTCCTCATGATGAGGTCGTCGAAGTCGAGCGAGTTCGACTCGTTCAGGCGGCGCTGGTAGACCGCGTAGACCTCGGCCACGCGGCGTTCCAGGTCGTTCGCGGCCTGGGCGGCGGCGGTCTCCGGGTCGACGAGCTCGTTCTTGAGGTTCGAGACGTGCACGGCGAGGGTGCGGGCCGCGTACTTCTTCGGGTCCAGGTCGAGATCGCGCGCCACGAGCGTGATGAGGCGCCGCGTGTCGTCGCTGTCGTAGATCGAGAAGTTCGACGACATGCCCAGGGTCTTCGCCTCGCGGCGCATGACGCGGACGCACATCGAGTGGAACGTCGACACCCACATCGAGCGGGCGCGGGCGCCCACCATGTCGGCGACGCGCTCCTTCATCTCGGCGGCGGCCTTGTTCGTGAACGTGATGGCCATGATCTCGCCGGGGTGCACGTCCCGAGCCGCGAGCAGGTACGCGATCCGCCTGGTCAGGACGCGCGTCTTGCCGGAGCCGGCGCCCGCCACCACGAGCAGGGGTGAGCCGGCGTGCTCCACGGCACGACGCTGCGCGGGGTTCAGGTCGTCGAGCAGGTGGCCCGCGCGGGAAACGGGGGGACTTGAGGGCAAGTCGAACAAGGCGCTCATCGTCCATCCACGGTACCGGGCGGCACCGACGAATCCGGTACCACCCGACCACGTGTTCGATCAGGTGCCGGTGTCGATCACGAACTGATGACCGGCGTGGACTGCTTCACGACCGTTCGCCTCGGCGTGGACGTGACGACGACCGGTAGCGCTTCCCACCTGGTGAGCGCACTCACCGCGCGGACTTGGCAGGCGCCCGAGGTTCTGTGCGACACTGGGTCCGTGCGCGTGACGTTCTTCGAGTTTTTCTACGGGATCCGGACTCCGGCTCCCGTGGTCGTCTAGCGCCGACAAAGCCACCACGAAGCCCCGGAGTCCTCGGACACCGGGGCTTCGCTGCTTCCGGGCCAGGGCTCGCAGAGTCGAGAGGTCGACCGATGACGGACACCACCACCGAGCCGGACATCAACGAACTGCGCGAGGAGATCGACCACCTGGACGCGGAGATACTGCGCCTCGTGCAGCGGCGCGTCGAGATCTCCAAGATCATCGGCGCCGCGCGGATGGCCGCCGGCGGCACGAAGATCGTGCACAACCGCGAGATCGACGTGCTCAACCGCTACAAGCCGCTCGGCCCCGAGGGCAAGGACCTCGCGCTGACCCTGCTCAAGATGGGCCGCGGCCCGCTCGGCAGGTAGGCAGAGCCCGGCCCGGCGTCACAGGACGCCGGGCCAAAAAGGCTCCAGCGCCTTCCTGACGTGCGCGAGGTCCGCGTCCACGAGCCGGGTGTCGTCGGGCACGTAGGCGAGCGGGTCCTCGAGCAACGGCTCCGGCAGGCGCAGCAGGCCCTCCACCAGGGCGTGCAGGCACAGCGCCGAGTACCCGCGCAGGTAGCCGCCCTCTTGGGTGAGCACCGCGCGCGGGCCGGACGACGCCACCCTGCGGCCGATCTCGCGGTACCCGGCCGCCGTGAGGTTGTGGCGGCCGTTGGGGTCGAACGCCGACCCGTCGAACCCGGACGCGCACACCAGCAGGTCCGGCTCGAAGTCGCGCAGCAGAGGGAAAGCGATCTCGTCGAGCGCGCGCAGGTAGGCTGTGTCGCCCGCACCGAGTGACAGCTCGATGTTCACGTTCCTGCCGTCGGCGCCCACCTCCGACGGCGCGCCCGTCTGCGGATGGTTCGTGCCCCACGAACCGTGCCGCATGTGCACGGAGACGGTCAGCACGTCGGCGCGGTCGTAGAAGACCTCCTGCGTGCCGTTGCCGTGGTGGACGTCCCAGTCCAGCACGGCGACCCGCATCCCCTGGCGTCGCGCGGTTTCCGCGACCAGCGCCGCGTTGTTCACGAAGCAGTAGCCGTCCGCCGTGTCCGGCTGCGCGTGGTGTCCCGGCGGCCGCACGAGCGCGTACGCCAGCGGTGCGCCGGATTCCAGTGCGGCCAACGCCGTGCCCGCCGCCGCTGACGCCGCGCGCCACGTCTCCGGCCCCACGACCGTGTTCACGTCCAGTGCCACGCGCTCGGACACCCGCAACGAGTCCAAGTAGCCCGCCGTGTGCACGCGCAGAAGCTCGTCCACGGACGCATGCCTGCCCTCGTGCCACTTCAGGTGCGGCGCCACAGGACCGTGCGTCAGCGCGTGTCGGAACGTCCGCAGCCGCGCCGCGTTCTCCGGGTGCGGCTCGGCCACGTCGAGCCACGGCCAGGAGCCCGGCAGCTCCCACAGGCCCTCGCCGGCGTCGTGCTCGAGGCAGTCGTCGTGCCAGAACATGTCCACGCGATTCGGATATCAGGGCGATCACGGATGGTCCACCGAAAAAATCCGGGGGCACACTGGAGTCATGGGCCTCATCGCCGCACTGATCGCCATCGCCGGCCTGCTCGCCGCCTTGGCGCACGACGCTTACCTGGGCTTGCTCGGCTCGGCCGCCACGAAGAAGGGCCTCGCCGGAGCACCTGTCTCGCAGTTCGTCCGCAGCCGCTGGAAGACCGCGATCGCCACGACCGCGGGCGCGGCGATCGGCCTGCTGATCACCAACGGCGACCCGCTCGCCGCGGACGTGATCGGCGCGGCCGTCGCGGGCGGCAGCGGCCTGATCGCGCTCAACGGCGTGCAGAAGACGCACAAGCAGCTGAACAGCGGCCAAGCGCAGCTCCCGCCCCGCTAGCGGCTTCACACAAAAGAGTGCCACTCGTCCTGAACACCTCCTTTCGGTTGGTTCGGCACCTCCGGACGGCCCTACCCTGGTCGCGTCGCAGAGGGGTGTCGGGATGGACGAACTGCCGGGCAAACATCGCCTCGTCGACGGGCTCGCACCACCGCGACCCGTCGCCGGAGGCGACCGCATCCCGCTGCCGCGCCGCCACCGGACCGACCTGCTGCTGGACACCGACGGGCTGGGGAAGTTCAACATCGGCCTGGTGCCGGCCTCGGTCACGCCGCCGCGGACGTGGAAGCGCGCGGCCTGGTTCGCCGTCGTCTCCTCGGTGCTGGTCCTCGTCGGGCTGAGCGTCGCGGCGGCCAAGCTCGTCGGCGGTGGCGGCGAGGTCGAGACGGTGGGCCTGCCCGGCTACCCGTCGGACGTGCCGCTGATCTCGCAACTGTCCACGGGCGAGACCACGACCCCCTCGGCCACCGGCACCAGGCCGTCGCCCGCGGACACCGGCAGGGTCGCGCCAGCGCCGGGGACGGGGCGCGGGTCCAGCGCACCGGGCACCAGCGGCCGCGCGTCCGCCCCGGTCGCCCCGCCGTCCGGGACGCTCCCGCCCGTGATCACGACCGTGCCGGTCACCCAGGCCCCCGTCGTCGACGGCGGCAAGATCGCCGAGCAGACCGAGAGCTTCTACAGCGCGATGGCGACGAACGCCGACACGGCGCTCGCCCTGACGACGGACCCCGTGCGGTCGAACGGGGACGTGTTGCTGGAGGGCAGGCTCGCCGACATCTCGCTGATCGAGGTGAAGGAGATCCTGGTCGACCCGAGCAAGGGCCTCACCGTCAGCCTGCTGCGGATGACCAAGAAGGACGGCACGGTCAGCACCGAGAAGCGCGAGCTCACCTTCACCCCCGGCGACCTGCCGCTGATCAACGGTGAACGGTTGAAGACCGGCGACTGAAGTCGCTCAAGGTCATGCCCGGTGCGACCGAATGTAGTGAGTAGCGCCTCGAGCGAATCCCGAGCGCCGCTGACCGCCACGAACGGATGAAGTTCAGCCGGACGCTGGCATGTTCACGCGAAGCCACGATACGTATTCGGGCGACCACGGAAAGTACGGAGGACCTGAGCAGTGCAGCGTCCCGCGACGACCGGGCGGAGACACACCCGCGCCGGCTCGATCAGCGTGGCTGAGCTGATAAAGCAGCAGCCTGGCCCGATGCGCATCCTCGCCAACGAGGAGGCCGCCACCGATGCTCTCGTCGCATCACTGCTCGGTCCGACCGAGAACACGACGGCGGCCACAGCCGTGATCCCGCCCGTGCCCGGTCGCCGCCGCCGCACCAGGTCCAGCCACACCGCCAGGGCCGTGGGCCTGCTCACCGGCGCGGTCGTCCTGGTCTCGTCCATCACCGGCGCCGCGGTCCTCGCGAGCAGGGGCCCGGCGAACAACGGCATCCCGGTCTCCGAACGTCCGGTCGCGCTGTCCGGCTCGAGCGCGCTGCGCCCCGACGTCCTGTCCGCGCAGCTGCCGGACGAGCGTGCGCCGAGGCAGCCCGACGCGGCCGCCGCGGCGCCGATGCCGGAGCCGTCCGCACTGCTGCTGGAGACGTCCGAACCGGCCACGCCGGAGGTCGCGGTCGGCCCCCAGCCGCAGGTCGACGTGGTGAAGCGGTTCTACGAGCTGCTCACGACGAAGCCGAGCGCGGCGGCCAAGCTGCTGTCCCCGGACCTGGTCGGCGCGGACCCGGAGGAGTTCGTCGACTCCTGGAGCATGATCAAGCTGGTGAACGTCGACCAGACGTCGGTGCGGCCGGACGGGTCGGTGCTCGCGGTCGTGTCGATGCAGGAGCTCGACGGCGGCTGGTTGCGCATCGAACAGCTCTTCTGGCTCACCGACACGACGCAGCCCCGGATCATCGGCACCGAGGTCCTTTCGGCGCAACGGAGTTAGGCCGCACCCAAGTGGGAACGCCGTTCGCAGTCGAACGGTGACCGCTTGTCGCGGAAACTGGGTTCCAACCGTGAAAATTCCCCCATAGGGGTTACATCTTGGGTCACGATTCGGTATCCATGTTTCCGCCAGTGCGCAAACGCGAACTTGGAAGGGTGAACGAGCGGTGTCGATTGAGGACCATCGTCGGCGGCTGAACGGGTCGGCGGAGTCGACCGGCCAGCTGTCCGTCGCCGAGCTGATCGCCCGCCGCGAGGCGGAAACCGTGGAGATCCCGGTGATCACCGACGACATCACCCCCGAGGCCTTCGAGCCGACGGTCAAGTTCAAGCCCGTCAAGGCGTCCGGCGGCAAGCCGAAGAAGCAGCCCCTGAAGGAGCTGCACATCACCGAGCTGCTGCGTCGTGAGGGCCGTGCCGACGACACGCAGCGCGGCGGGTTCACCGTCGGCAAGCTGGCCGCCGCGGCCAGCGGTGGCGTGGTCCTCTGCGGTTCCGTCGCGTTCGCCGCGTCCTCGTGGCTGTCCTCCCCCGACGAGCGCCCGCTCGCCGAGGTGCGGTTCGACGAGCGCGCCCAGGCGCGCGGCGCGAGCTCCGGCACCGGAGGTGTCGTGAAGCTGCCGTCGAACAAGACCCAGCAGGCCGACACCACCGAGACCGAGCAGGCCGCCCCGACCTCGGCCGCACCGACGACGCGCGTCGCGCCGTACGTCCAGGCCCAGCCGCAGCGCCCGGCGCAGCAGCAGGCACCGACGCAGGCCCAGCAGCCGACGCAGCCGACGCAGCAGCCCACCTCGCAGACGCCGCCCGCCACGACGACGCCCTCGACGTCCACGGAGACCAGCCAGCCGAGCACGCCGCCGTCGAGCGAGACGCCCGCGCCGCCGCCCAGCTCGTCCTCCACCACCCCGCCGAGCAGCAGCACGCCCGCGCCGCCGCCCAGCTCCGACGCGCTGCCCACCCCGTCCAACCCGGTCGACGTGAGCATCGACCTCGGCCTGCTCGACCCGGTCCTCAACACCGTGGGCGACACCGTTGGCGGATTCGACTTCTTCGCCCCGGCGAACTGACGTACGACAGGTAGCTCGGCGCTGGCCCTCGGCAGGTACCCTGTGCGGGCATTCGCGACGACCCGCTGACTACCGCACGAGGAGCACGAGCGTGGGATCTGCTGCCGCAGCCGCCTTCACGCTGTCGAGCACCGGCTTGGCGGTCTCGTGACCACGTCCGACACCTCGGACGGCCGCCTGATCGCCGACCGCTACCGCTTCCTCGACCGCATCGGCTCCGGTGCGATGGGCATCGTCTGGCGCGCCCACGACGAACGCCTCGGCCGCGAGGTGGCGATCAAGCAGCTGCTGCTGGCGCCCGGTCTCGACGAGACCGAGCAGGACGAGGCCATCCAGCGCGCCATGCGCGAGGGCCGCATCGCCGCGAAGCTGCACCACCCGAACGCCATCGCCGTGTACGACGTCGTCGAGGAAGACGGCGTCCCGTGCCTGGTCATGGAGTACCTGCCGTCCTACAGCCTCGCCGACGCGCTGGCCGAGGGCGGGCCGATGGACCCGGTCGAGGTCGCGAGCGTCGGCACCCAGTGCGCGGCGGCGCTGGCCGCGGCGCACGCGGCCGGGATCGTCCACCGCGACGTGAAGCCGGGCAACGTGCTGATCGCCGAGAACGGCGTCGTCAAGATCACCGACTTCGGCATCTCGCGCGCGTCCGACGACATCACGGTCACCAAGACCGGCCTGATCGCCGGCACGCCCGCGTACCTCGCGCCGGAGATCGCGCGGGGCCAGGACCCGACGCCGGCCTCGGACGTCTACTCGCTCGGTTCGACGCTGTTCGCCGCGATGGAGGGCGAACCGCCCTACGGAGTGAGCGAGAACACCCTCGGTGTTCTGCACGCCGTCGCGGCCGGGCGGATCAACCCGCCGACGGTGGACCACCCGCTGGCCGACACGCTGCTGTACCTGTTGAACTTCGAGCCGGACGACCGGCCGACGATGTCGCAGGCGCGCGAGCTGCTCAACGCCGTCGCCCACGGGATGGCGCCGTCGTTCAGCGGCCTGCCGGTGCCGGTCGACGGTCCCGATCCGACGACGGTCGTGGAGCCCGACCGGACCCGGGTGGTCCGCCCGGTGGCCGCGGCGGTGCGCACCTCGCCGCCCCGCACGGCCCCTCCGGTGGTTCCCGTCGACCGGCCGGGTCCGGACAACAGGCCGCTGATGATCGCCGCGGTGGTGCTGGCACTGCTGCTGGTGATCGGTGGCCTGATGGTCGTGCTGGGCGTGTTCAACAAGGAGCAGGGCAAGACGCCGTCCGCGCCGCCGGTCAGCTCGTCCTCGGTGGTGCCCACGACCACGGAGGGCCCGCCGCCCGAGGTGACCACCACCACGGCTCAGGCAACCACGACGCAGGAAACGACGTCTGCTCAGAGAACGACTACTACTACAACCACCACTACGACGACGACTACTACGACAACGACAACTACGACGACCACCACCACGACGACCACGACAAGGCCGCCGGTGAGTTCGAGCGTCCCGCCGCCTCCGGCGGGCTGAGCGTCGTTGCGCCGTAGAAATCTCGTAAGGTGGGTACCCGCACCGATGGGTGATCTGAACCCGAAGGTGTGACCAGCCGTTAAACAGAGAGCAAGTGACCGCACAGCGGGGAGCAACTGTGACCGACGATGGCCGATTGGTCGCTGGTCGCTACCGATTGAGCCAGCGGATCGGCAGCGGCGCCATGGGCGTCGTCTGGACGGCACACGACGAACGCCTGCACCGCACCGTCGCGGTCAAGCAACTCCTCCTGCAGCCCGGACTCGCCGAAGCCGACACGGACGAGGCGAAGCGACGGGCCATGCGCGAGGGGCGGATCGCCGCGCGTCTCCAGCACCCGCACGCGGTCGCCGTGTACGACGTGGCCGAGGACGACAGCCAGCCGTGGCTCGTGATGGAGTACCTGCCGTCCAAGAGCCTCTCGGCGGTGCTGTCCGAACGCGGCACGCTCCCGCCGCGCGACGTGGCCTCGATCGGCATGCAGGTGGCCTCCGCGCTCGCCGCCGCGCACAACGCGGGCATCGTGCACCGGGACATCAAGCCCGGCAACGTGCTCCTCGGTGACGACGGCACCGTCAAGATCACCGACTTCGGCATCTCCCGCGCGACCGGTGACGTCACCGTCACCGCGACGGGCATGCTCGCGGGCACCCCGGCCTACCTCGCCCCCGAGGTGGCCAAGGGCTACGACCCCGGCTCGCCGTCCGACGTGTTCTCACTCGGCTCCACGCTGTACGCGGCGATCGAGGGCGAGCCGCCGTTCGGCCTGAGCGAGAACACCATCGCGCTGCTGCACAAGGTCGCTTCCGGCAAGGTCAACCCGCCGCGCAACGCCGGCCCGCTGACCGCGTTGCTGATGCGCCTGCTGAGAGCGGAGCCGGAGGACCGGCCGACCATGGCCGAGGCCCGCGACGCGCTCGCCGCCGTCGCGAACGGCCAGGCCATCCCCGCTTTCACGCCCGCCGTGGTCGCACCGAGCCACCCGCCGTCGTGGCGCGGCGCCCCGGTGCAGCAGCCGCAGCAGCAGGCCGCCACGCGGGCCCTCCCGCCGCAGCACGCCCAGCCGACCCCACCGCCGCCGCTCAACGCGACGCGGGTGGACATGCACACGCCGCCGCGGGCCGTGTCCACGCAGCAGCAGCCGTCGAACCACCGCCCGGCCGCCGCACCCCAGTACTCGCAGCGCCCGAAGCCCGCACGACCCGCGGCGCTGTCGTCGGCGACGAAGAGCAAGAAGTCGACCGTCTACACCGCGCTCGCCATCGTGGCGGCGGCGGTCATCGGCATCATGTTCGCGAGCATGATCTCGAACGGCAGCGGCGGCAACGGCCAGAACAACAACGCGGGCGCGAGCACCTCGACCCAGCAGACGCAGGGCAACGACCCGACGGAGCAGTCGACGCCGCCCAAGTCGTCGGGCAAGGCCGGCCAGTGGACCGAGACCCCGACCGACGGTGACAAGAAGACCCTGGTCGAGGACTACTTCGAGCTCGCCCCGAAGAAGCCGGACGAGGCCTGGGCGATGGGCAACGGCAACTTCCACGGCCAGTACCCCGGCGGCATGGACGGTTTCCGGACCTTCTGGGGCGCCATCAAGAAGAGCAAGGTCACCAGCGTCGAGGAACGGCAGCCCTACTACTTCGTGGTGACGCTGGAAGTCGAGAAGAAGGACGGCTCGAAGTCGTCCATCCAACGTCAGGTCTCGCTGGAGTGGCGCTCGCCGAACTTCCTGCTGAGCTACGACAAGCCGTTCGGCAGCGCCTAGGAGGCGCGGGTCAGCTGGCCCGCGCGGCCTTCTCGAGCGCTTCCGCCAGGCTCACCACGGCGGGGTTCCACGCGGCGTCCTCGCGGTAGACGACGTGGATGTGCCGCACCGGCTCGGGATTGCGCACCTTGCGCAGCACGACGCCCGGATGCGCGTAGCCGAGGCCGAGCCTCGGGATGATCGTGACGCCGAGCCCGGCCGCCACGAAGCCCTGGGCGGTCGCGTAGTCGTCGCTCTCCACGGCGACCTTGGGCGCGAACCCGGCTCCCGCGCACGCGTTCGTGACGAGGTTCGCGCATGGGCCGGTGGCACCGCAGTCCGCGTCGATCCACGGCTCGTCGGCCAGTTCGCCGAGGTCGAGCACGCGCTTGCGGGCCAGCGCGTGGCCTCGCGGCAGCACGGCGTAGAACGGGTCCGCGAGCAGGTGGCGGGCGATCACGCCCTCCGGCGCCGGGTCACCGGGTTCGAGGACGGTGATCGCCACGTCGGCGCGGCCCGCGGCGAGCTCCTCGAACGGGTCGTAGGGCTCGGTGAGCTTCAGGTCGAGTTCGACGCCCGACCGCTCCGCCCGGAACGTCGCCACCGCGGGCGGCACGAGCGCCGCTCCCGCCGTCGCGAAGTAACGGACGCGCAGCGTGCCGGCGCAGCCGTTGCGCAACGCCGCGAGGGCGCTCTCGGCCTCGGCCAGCTGCTCGGCGAGCCGCCCGGCGTGCTCGGTGAGCAGACGACCGGCGGCGGTGGGCCGCACACCCCTGCCGACCCGTTCGAGCAGCGGCAGGCCCGCCTGCTTCTCCAGGCCCGCGACCTGCTGCGAGATGGCGGAGGGCGTGTAGCCGAGGTTGGTCGCGGCCGCGGTGATGGAGCCCGTGGTCACGACCGCTCGGAGAACCTGCATGCGACGCACGTCCAGCATGCCTCGACCGTACAGCGCTGCTTAAAGGTTTC
This sequence comes from Lentzea jiangxiensis, assembly GCF_900104175.1. Lineage (GTDB taxonomy): Bacteria > Actinomycetota > Actinomycetes > Mycobacteriales > Pseudonocardiaceae > Lentzea > Lentzea jiangxiensis. The sequence goes on along the minus strand of NZ_FNIX01000001.1, from coordinate 309,495 downwards.
CCACCACAATTAAATTGTTTTCACGCGTGTCCAGGCGCATGGTGGACCCGTGAACCAACGCGGAACGTTGATCAGGATGGGCGTGCTCGCCCTGCTGTGGGGATCCAGCTTCCTGTGGATGAAGCTCGCGCTCGGCAGCCTGGCCCCCTTGCAGATCTCGCTCGTGCGGACGTTCTTCGGAGCGGTCGTGCTGTTCGTCGTGCTCGCCACGGCGAGGATGACGCTGCCCCGTGAGCGCGGGATCTGGGCGCACATGCTGTTCGTGGCCTTCTTCGGCAGCGCCGTGCCGTTCACGCTCTTCGCGTTCGGCGGCCAGACCGTCGACTCGGGCGTCTCCGGGGTGCTCAACTCCACGACGCCGCTCTTCGCGCTGGCCATCGGCCTCGTGCTCGGCAGCGAAAGAATCAGCAACCTGGTTCGCGTCCTCGGTCTCGCGCTCGGTTTCGGCGGCGTGCTGCTGATCTTCGCGCCGTGGCAGTCGGCCGACAGCATCGCGAGCTGGGGCGCGGTGCTCTGCCTCATCGGCGCCGCGAGCTACGCCGTCGGCTACTCCTACGCCGGCCGCTTCCTGGTCGGCACCGGTGCCACCTCGACCCAGCTCGCCGCCATGCAGCTGACGACAGCGATGGGGATGCTGCTGCTCGCCCTGCCGTTCGGCGGCCTGCAGCCGCTGCACCTGCACTGGGTGGGCATCGTCGCCGTCACGGTCCTGGGCGTCCTGGGCACCGGCGTCGCGTTCATCCTCAACTACCGCGTCATCGCCGACGAGGGCGCCACGACGGCGACCACCGTCGGTTACCTCTTGCCTGTCGTCTCGGTGCTCCTCGGAGCGGTCTTCCTCGGCGAGCAGCTCAACGCGAGGGTCGTCATCGGCATGCTGGTGGTGCTCGTGGGCGTCGCGCTGACCCGCCGCAAGCCCGTCTCGACCGGCCGGACCATCTCACCAAACGAGACGCGCGACCTGGTCAAACGCTGACCGGTGAGACGTACGTCTCCCCCAATAGGATGGATCCGAGACGAATTGCGTCCTTATCGGGCCGCTCGGCCGTCTCCTCTTTGTAAGCGGACTTGGAGAACAGCCCGAGAAGGACATCGACATGAACAACGGAAACCTGAAGGTCACCACGCGGACGACTTTTCAGCTCCTAGCCCCCGGAGCGGCTCCCGCCCCGGTCGAGGCCGAGCTCGTCTACGACGCGGAGGACCCCTACGCGGTCGCCGTCCTCTTCTTCACCGGCTCCGGCCGCGTGGAGTGGATGTTCGCCCGCGACCTGCTGGCCGACGGCCTGCTGACGCCGTCCGGTGAGGGCGACATCCTCGTCCGGCCCGCCTCCGACGACCCGGAGCGCGTCCTGGTCGAGCTGAACGCGCCGACGGGGTTCGCCATCCTCAGCGCCGTCGCCGAGGACGTGGCGGAGTTCCTGGACGCCTCCTACGACGTCGTCCAGCCGGGCGAGGAGGACCTGTGGATCGACTTCGACCGGGAGCTGCAGAAGCTGGTCTCGACGATTGACTAGGACCGGCGGGCTCGTGGTGGTCACCAGGGCGCGGGACGAGGTGCCGGCACGCGGGGCAGCGTGGCCGACCAGCTCGTCGCGGGAGACCACCGGCGAACGGCGGCAACACCGGGGAAGTCCCGGAAGCGGGTCCCCACCGGTGGATCGGCTCCGTGCGATCCGCACCACCCCGTGAGCGGGGAACCGCGGAAGCTCGTCTGTGCGATTGATTAGTCTCAGGGTGTGACAACCATCGGGGGCCGCTACACGCTGCTCGAGCGCATCGGCAGCGGGGCGATGGGGGTGGTCTGGCGAGCACGCGACGAGGTGCTGGCCCGCGAGGTCGCGGTCAAGCAGCTCGTCACGGGTGACCAGCAGCGCGCGATGCGGGAGGCCCGCAACGCCGCCCGGCTGCACCACCAGCACGCGATCGCGGTGTTCGACGTCGTGGCGAGCGACGGCGAGGAGCCGTGGATCGTCATGGAGTACCTGGCCTCGCAGAGCCTCTCGGCGCTGATCGCCGAGCGGGGGCCGCTCAAGCCGGCCCAGGCCGCGAGCATCGGTGCGAAGGTCGCCTCCGCGCTGGCCGCGGCGCACGCCGCCGGTCTGGTCCACCGCGACATCAAGCCTGGCAACGTCCTGATCGGCCACGACGGCACGGTCAAGATCACCGACTTCGGCATCTCCAAGGCGACCGGCGACGGCACGATGACCGACACCGGCGTGATCTCGGGTACGCCCGCGTACCTCGCCCCCGAGGTGGCCCGCGGTGAGCAGCCCGGTGAGGCCTCCGACGTGTTCTCGCTCGGCGCCACGATCTACACGACCATCGAGGGCGAGTCCGTCTTCGGGCCCAGCGACAACAGCTTCGGCCTCCTCTACCGCGCCGCCAGCGGCCGGCTCCGCGACCCCGAGAACACGGGCGAGCTGACGCCGTTGCTGATGCGGCTGCTCTCCCAGGACCCGCAGGACCGGCCCACCGCGCAGGAGGCGGCCGACCTGCTGGCCGCCGAGCCGCAGCCGTCGCAGCCGCTGGTGATCCCGCAGCGGGAACGCGCGCTCAAGCCGCCGAACCGGCGCATCCTGGTCATCCTCGCGATCATCGGGGTGCTCGCGGTCGGCGGTGGCGCGGCCGCCGCGTACTGGGGCGGCACGGGCGAAGACGTCAGCCCGGTCACCGCGGACTTCCCGGACGGCGTGCAGACCAGGTACGTCGTCTTCTCCGCCGACCAGGCGAACGACTTCGTGCAGGCCCACTACCGGTTGCTGCCCGCGAACGCCGAGAAGGCGTGGGAGAACCTGAGGGGCAACGCGGCCGAGCCGAGGGGCGACTACCTGAAGCGGTGGAGCGCCTACTCGAAGGTCGACCTCGCGGGCCCCGGCACCGTCCGGTCGGAGGGCGCGAACTGGATGGTCAGCATCGGCCTGATCACCACGAAGAACAACGTCACCGAGAACGGCACGTACGACATCGAGGTCGGCAACGTGAACAACGAGATGAAGATCGTCAGCTCGCGGCGGGTCAGCTGAGCAGCCAGAAGCTGCCGCCACCCACGACCACGCCCATCACCGACCCCGCCAGCACCTGCGCCGTCGTGTGGTCACCCAGCTCGACCCGCGACCACGCCACCAGCGCGGCGGGCAGCGCGATCAGCAGCCACCACGGTCCGTGGACGACCGTCAGCGTCACCACCGCCGCCCACGCCACGGCGGCGTGCAGCGAGATCTTCCACCGCAGGCCGAACGTGATCGCGATGGTGACGACCAGCGACGCGAACATGCTGCCCGCGAGCGCCAGCACCGACCGGGGCGCACCGCCCAGGACCATGACCACCGTGCCGGCCGTCAGCGACGCGCCGGCCGTGACCAGCGGAACCACCCTGCCCTCGCGGTTCGTGACGTGGTGGCCGTCCCACCTCCCCCTGCGGGCGCCACGCACGATGACGGCCATCGGGATGATGGACGCCGTCATGGCGACCACGAACCCCCACAGCAGCGTCTTCCAGAAGCTCTCGGTCGCGGCCGCCACCACGAACGGCAGCAGGACCACCCAGACCCACGGCGCCAGCACCTCGGTGGCGCCGCGGGCGACCTTCCCGATCAAGTCCCTCAGACCAGTCTGCGGTCGGTGGCCCAGCGGGAGAGCTCGTAGCGGTTGGAGAGCTGCGTCTTGCGCAGGACGCTCGACACGTGCGTCTCGACCGTCTTCACGCTGATGAACAGCTCGGACGCGATCTCCTTGTAGGCGTAGCCGCGGGCGAGCAGCCGCAGGACGTCCCGCTCGCGCGGCGTCAGCAGGTCGAGCTCGGGATCGCTGATCGGCGCGGCTCCCGGCCGGTCGGCGAACGCGTCCAGCACGAACCCGGCCAGTCGCGGCGAGAACACCGCGTCGCCCTCCGAGACCCGCACGACGGCCCTGACCAGCTCCTGGCTGGAGATCGTCTTCGTCACGTAGCCCCGGGCACCGGCGCGGATGACGTTGATGACGTCCTCGGCGGCGTCGGAGACCGACAGCGCGAGGAACGTGACCTCGGGGATCTTGGTGCGGATCTGGCGCAGCACCTCGGCACCGCCGCCGTCGGGCATGTGCACGTCGAGCAGGACGACGTCCGGCTTGTGGTGCGCGATGCCGGCCACGGCCTCACCGACGCTGCCCGCCTCGCCGACGACCTCGACCTCCGAGGTGATCGTGTCGAGCTCCGCCCGCACCCCCGCGCGGAACAACGCGTGGTCGTCCACCAGGAACACCCTCACGCTCATGTCCTGGCCTCCTGCTTCCTCGGCATTTCGAGCTGCACCTCGGTCCCCTCTCCCGGAGCCGTGCGCAGTCGCACCTCCCCGCCGTGCCTCGTCATTCTCCCCCGGATGCTGCCCGCGAGGCCATGCCGGTCCTCCGGGACGGTGTCGGGGTCGAACCCCTTGCCCCGGTCGCGCACGAACACCGTGACCTTCTCCGGCTCGACCTCGGCGTACAGGCTCACCTCGCCCACCCCCGCGTGCTTGGCGGCGTTGACCATCGCCTCCTTCGACGCCTGCACGAGCGCGAACATGCCGTCCTCCAGCTCGCAGTCCCCGACCACGACCTGCGAGACGGCGATGGCGAAGCCGTCCTCCACCTCCGCGCACACCTGGGCGATCGCGACGCTGATGGAGTGCGGCTGCTCGCCGACCTCACGGCCGTAGAGCCAGCTGCGCAACTCCCGTTCCTGGCTGCGGGCCAGGCGCTTGACCTCCCGCGACGACTCGGACTGCTTCTGGATCAGGGCCAGGGTCTGCAGCACGGAGTCGTGCAGGTGGGCGGCGATCTCGGCGCGTTCCTCGGTGCGGATGCGCGCCCGGCGCTCCGAGTCGAGGTCGCGCACCAGGCGCATCCACAGCGGCACGGTCAGCACAGCGACACCGACCAGCGTGGCGACCACGGAGAGCACCACGGTCGAGAGGTTCGCGACGGAGTCGTTCACCACGAGGAACGCGGCGACCCCCGCCACGACCAGCGCGCCTCCCGCCACCGTCCGCACGATCCCCGTCTTCCCCTGCGAGAACGCACCGTCGCGCCAGCGGCGGCGCTGCGCCTCGTCGGCCTCGCGCCACACGACCGCGGCGCCGATGAGCGCCACGGCGATCGGCCCGGTGATCCACCCGCTCCACGCTCCCCCGAGCAGGCCGGTGAACACCGCGACGCCGACGCCGAGAGCCGCGAGGCCGACGGCCTGCTGCCACTCCTTGCGGTCGGTGTCGGTCTCCGGTTCCGCCACCGCCGACTGCGGGACGAACATCCAGAGCAACCCGTAGGCGATGATCCCGACCCCGCTGAACGCGGCGAAGACGGCGAACACCGCGCGCACCCAGAAGACGGGGGCACCGAGGTGGTCCGCCAGTCCACCGGCCACGCCCGCGACCACCCGGCCGGTGCGTCGACGCCGCATCGGCTCGATCAGTGCACTCACCACCTGATCGTCACACGTCCCGGTCCGCGGTTCATCAGGGATGACCCCGGTTCCCTGATTCAGGGCTGGTCCCTGATGTGGTGGCGGGGCGGAAAGCGCAACCTTGGACTCGTGAGCGGGACTGAGAAGGCAATGCAGGGCGTGGCGGACACGCTCAGGGAGTTCTGGGCCCACCGTCCGGTGCGGCCCCGCGCAGGACGCAAGCTCGGCGGCGTGGCCACCGGCATCGCCCTGCGCTACCAGATCGACCCGGTGATCGTGCGGATCGCGTTCGTCGCGCTCGCGTTGTCCGGTGGTGTCGGTCTGCCGATGTACCTCGCCGGCTGGCTGCTGCTGCCGGAGGAGGGCGACCAGGTGTCGCCGCTCGAGGCGTTGGTCAACAAGGGCCACAGCTCGGTGTCGCAGGGCCAGACCGTGCTGCTGGGCGTCCTCCTGTTCCCCGCGCTCGCGTTCACGTTCGGCAGCGGCGGGTTCCAGGTCTTCGTGACGATCGCGGCCTCGGTGGCCTGCATCTACCTGCTGCAGAAGAACCGCGGCCACCTGCAGCCGGCCGCGACGCTCGCCGAACCGCCGCTGACACCCCCGGTGCCGGGCGCACCGGCCTGGGACCCGCTGGGCGCCGCGCCGTTCGCGTGGGACCTGCCGGAACCGGCACCGAAGCCGCAGCCGCCGGCACCCCGTCCGCGCAAGCCGCGCGTGGCCGGTGTGACGCTGGGCGTGGCGACGCTGGTGGTGGCCGCGTCCGCGATCGCCGGGGCGTGGGTGCCGTGGTTCACCGTGGCGCACGTGATCGGCCTGGTGATCGCGGTGCTGGCCGCGGGCCTGCTGGTCGGCTCGTTCACCGGCGGCGGTCGCAGCCTGATCTGGCTGCTAGTCCCGCTGTCGGTCGTCGGCTTCGGCATGACGGCGGTCGACTTCGACGGCCGGCCCAGCGTCGGCGACCTCAAGGTGACCCCGCAGAACCTCAGCGAGGTCAAGGAGAAGTACGAGCTCGGCGTCGGCAGCGTGATGATCGACCTGCGGCAGCTGCCGGACTCCGGTTCGGTGAAGACCGCCGTCGAGTCCGAGCTCGGCGACATGACCGTGCACGTGGCGAAGAACGCCGACGTGACGTTCCACTGCGAGGCGTCCTCCATCGGCGACCTCGACTGCCTCGGCAGGACGGCCGACGGCGGCAACGTGCAGGTCGAGGGCGTCGACCTGGGTGGCGACGGCGAGGGTGGACTGAAGATCGACCTGGACGTTCGGGCGAACGTCGGAGAGGTGCGGGTGCTCCGTGACTGACCAGCAACCGGTGATGCGCAGGCGGATCGACCCGCTGGGCCTCGTGTTCGGACTCGGCGGTGGGCTGATGGCGGCCTACGTGCTGACCAACGGGAGTTTCTGGTTCGACCTCAGGTGGGCGTTGGGGGGAACGGCCATCGTGGTCGGTGTGGTCCTGCTGACGAACTCGTTGAGGCGCAAGAACTGAACTGAGAAGGCCCCCGGTGTCCCGGGGGCCTTCTCACGTCCCTACTCCCACTCGATGGTGCCCGGCGGCTTGGACGTCACGTCCAGCACCACGCGGTTGACCTCGGCCACCTCGTTGGTGATGCGGGTCGAGATCCGCTCCAGCACCTCGTACGGCAGGCGGGTCCAGTCCGCGGTCATCGCGTCCTCGGACGAGACGGGGCGCAGCACGATCGGGTGACCGTAGGTGCGGCCGTCGCCCTGGACGCCGACGCTGCGGACGTCCGCGAGCAGCACGACCGGGCACTGCCAGATGGAGCGGTCGAGCCCTGCGGCCGTCAGCTCCTCGCGCGCGATGGCGTCGGCCTGGCGCAGGGTGTCGAGGCGGTCCTGGGTGACCTCGCCGATGATGCGGATGCCGAGGCCCGGGCCGGGGAACGGCTGGCGCTGCACGATCGTCTCGGGCAGGCCGAGCTCGGTGCCGACGCGGCGGACCTCGTCCTTGAACAGCGCGCGGAGCGGCTCGACCAGTTCGAACTGCAGGTCGTCCGGCAGGCCGCCGACGTTGTGGTGCGACTTGATGTTCGCGGTGCCCGCGCCGCCGCCGGACTCGACGACGTCCGGGTAGAGCGTGCCCTGGACGAGGAAGCGGTAGTCGCCCTCGGCCTTGAGGTCGCGCTCGGCCTGCTCGAAGACGCGGATGAACTCGCGGCCGATGATCTTGCGCTTCTCCTCGGGGTCCGTGACGCCGGCGAGGGCGCCGAGGAAGCGCTCGCGGGCGTCGACGGTCACGAGGTTGATGCCCGTGGCGGCCACGTAGTCGCGCTCGACCTGGGCGCGCTCGCCGGCGCGCAGCAGGCCGTGGTCGACGAAGACGCAGGTCAGGCGGTCGCCGATGGCGCGCTGGACCAGGGCCGCGGCCACGGCGGAGTCGACGCCGCCGGACAGGCCGCAGATCGCCTTGCCGTCGCCGATCTGCTCGCGGATCCGCGCGACCTGCTCGTCCACGATGGACGACGTGGTCCACTGCGGACGGATGCCCGCGACGTCGTGCAGGAACCGGCGCAGCACCTCCTGGCCGTGCGGCGAGTGGTGCACCTCCGGGTGGTACTGCACACCGGCGAAGCGGCGCTCGGTGTCCTCGAACGCGGCGACCGGCGCGCCCTCGCTGGTCGCGGTGACGGTGAAGCCCTCGGGCGCCTTGGTGACGGCGTCGCCGTGGCTCATCCACACCGGGTGGCTCGCCGGGAGCTCCTGGTGCAGCGCGCCGCCCTCGGTGGGCACGCTCAGGTCGGTGCGGCCGTACTCGCGGGTGCCGGTGTGGGAGACCTCGCCACCGAGTGCGCGCGCCATCGCCTGGAAGCCGTAGCAGATGCCGAAGACCGGGACGCCGGTCTCGAACAGCTTCGGGTCGATCTGCGGCGCGCCCTCCTCGTAGACGCTCGACGGGCCACCGGACAGCACGATGGCGAGGGGGTTCTTGTCGAGGATCTCGCTGACGCCTGCGGTGTGCGGGACCACCTCGGAGTAGACCTGGGCCTCGCGCACGCGGCGGGCGATCAGCTGCGCGTACTGGGCGCCGAAGTCGACGACGAGAACAGGGCGGTTGCTGGTGTCGGACACACCGCCAAGGATGTCATGCGTGGACGAGGAGCTGCTGACCGGTGGCGGGCTGAACCAGGTGTTCAGGGTGGGTGACGCGGTGCGCAGACCGGCGGGCCCGTGGGCTCCTCGGGTGCACGAGCTGTTACGGCGCTTGGCACCCTTGGGGATCGCGCCGGTCCCGCTCGGGCTCGACGGCGAGCACGAGCTGCTCAGCTACCTGCCCGGTGACGTTGGCCACGTGTTCCCGTCCGACGACGCCTCGCTGGTCGAGTCGGCGCGGATGCTGCGGCGGCTGCACGACGCGACGGCCGGGCTGGTGGACGTGCTCGACGGGTGGCAGCACCCCGCGCGGGAGCCGGTCGAGGTGGTGCTGCACGGTGACTTCGCGCCGTACAACACCGTCTACCGGGACGGCCTGCCGGTCGGCGTCTTCGACTTCGACTCGGCGCATCCGGGGCCGCGCTGGTGGGACGTGAGCTGGGCGGTGGTCCAGTTCGTGCTGGGGCTGCCCCACGACCGCGAACGGCGTACGCGGCTGTTCTGCGAGACCTACGGCATCGAGTACGAGCCGGAACACGTCCTGGTCCGGCTCGACGACATGGTCCGGACGATCCGGGAGCACCCCGCGTTCGTGCTCCAGCGCCGGGAAGGGCATGTCGACCACTACTTGGGTCTCATCAGGTACGTGCAGGCCAATAGGGCCTAACGTGACCACATGGACGCGTTCACACCACAACCACGGCCGTGCTGGGTCGCCGGCCGCCCCGAGCAGGGCGAGCAGGCCCTGGAGGTCCTCCACCCCTTCGACGGCACCGAGGTCGCCTCGGTCGCCGTACCGGGCAGAGACCAGGTGGAACGTGCGGTGGCGGCGGCCGCGGCCGTCGCCGGGGAGTTCCGGCGGACCCCCGCCCACGTGCGGGCGGAGGCGCTGCTGCAGGTCTCGCGGACGCTGGCCGAACGCGCCGAGGAGATCGCCGAGACGATCACCGCCGAGAACGGCAAACCGCTCAAGTGGGCCGAGATCGAGGTGCAGCGCGCCGTCAACACCTTCCGCTTCGCCGCCGAGGAGGCGCGCCGGTTCACCGGTGGGCTGCAGCGGCTCGACACCGACGCCGGGGGCGTGGGGCGGATGGCGATCGTCCGGCACGTGCCGCGCGGGCCGGTGCTCGCGGTGGCGCCGTTCAACTTCCCGCTGAACCTGGTGGCGCACAAGGTCGCGCCGGCGCTCGCGGTGGGCGCTCCGGTGATCGTGAAGCCCGCCTCCGCCACGCCGCTGTCGGCGTTGCTGCTCGGCGAGGTCCTGGCCGGGACCGGCCTGCCCGAGGGCGCGTTCTCGGTCCTCCCCGTGCGCGGCAAGGACATGGACGCGCTGGTGAGGGACGAACGGCTGCCGGTCATCTCCTTCACCGGGTCCACGAAGGTCGGCTGGTCGTTGATGGACGCCGCGCCGCGCAAGCACGTCGTGATGGAGCTGGGCTCCAACGCGGCCGCGATCATCTGTCCCGACTGGACGGACCTGGACCACGCGGCGCGGCGCATCGCGACGTTCGGCAACTACCAGGCCGGGCAGTCGTGCATCGCCGTGCAGCGGGTGATCGTGGACCGCTCCCGGGCCGACGAGTTCGTGCCGAAGCTCGTGCAGGCCGTGGGCGCGTTGAAGACCGGCGACCCGCACGACCCCGAGGTCGAGGTCGGGCCGCTGATCGACGAGGACAACGCCCGCCGCGTCGAGGAGTGGGTCAACATGGCCACCGACGTCGGCGCGAAGGTGCTCCTCGGCGGCAAGCGGACCGGGGCCACGGTCGAGCCGACGGTGCTCACCGACGTGCCGAAGACCGCCAAGGTGTGGACCGAGGAGATCTTCGGGCCGGTGCTCGTGGTGTCGGTCGCGGACGGCGTCGAGGACGCGTTCGCGCAGGCCAACGACTCGAAGTACGGGCTGCAGGCCGGGGTGTTCACCCGTGACGTGCAGGTGGCGTTCGAGGCCGCGGCCGAGCTGGAGGTCGGCGGCGTGATCATCGGTGACGTGCCGTCCTACCGCGCCGACCAGATGCCCTACGGCGGTGTGAAGGGCTCGGGCACCGGGCGTGAGGGCGTCCGGTCGGCGATGGAGGACTTCACCGAGGAGCGCGTCACCGTGCTGACGGGCATCCAGCTCTGATCAGAGCCCCTGCGGGAACGCCAGCACGCGGTCCGGGTCGTAGCGTCGCGCGACTCGCCTGAGCCGCGCGAGGTTGCGGCCGTAGTAGGCGGTCGGCCAGTCGGGCATCTCCGGGTCGATGTAGTTCACGTACCCGGTGGTGCCCGCGCCGAGCCCGTCCCGCACCTCCGCGACCGCCTTTCGAGCCGCCGCCTCCGTCCTGCCCTCGGCGCCGAAGAAGATCTGGGCGCTGGCCTTCGCGTCGCGGTGCGGGAACGCCGTGGCGTCCGGTGCGACGCGGCCCAGCGCGCCGCCGAAGGAGTCGAAGAGGACCGCGCCGTCGGTCTGCTCCTGCACGAGGTCCGCGACGTGCTGACCGGACAGGTGGTGGCGCAGCATGCGCGAGGACGCCGCGAACCGGAAGCCGGGCCCAGGACCGCCCGCGTAGTAGCGCATCGCCTCCAGGTAGCTCATCTCCTCGACGGTGCGCGTCGCGGGCGGCATCTTGTCCAACAACGGCGCCAGGTTCTTCTTCGGGCCCACGTACACACCGCCGACACCCGTGACGGCGTCCGGGTTCGCCTCGACCGTGCAGCCCGACCAGAGCTCGTCCGGCGCCCCGTCCATCCACTCCTGCCAGGCGTCGAACGCGTCCGCCGCCGCGCCTGCCGGGTAGGCGAGCCGGAACACCGTCAGGCCGGGCGCGGGGTCGGTGCGGAAGGTGAACTCCGTGACGATGCCGAAGTTGCCGCCGCCTCCGCCGCGCAACGCCCAGTAGAGGTCGGGTTCGGAGTGCTCGGACGCGGTGCGCAGGCAGCCGTCCGGTGTGACTACCCGCGCGCTGACCAGGTGGTCGCTCGTGAGCCCGTACTTGCGGCCGAGCACGCTGATCCCGCCGCCGAGCGTGAGCCCGCCGATGCCGACCGACCGGCACGTGCCCGCGGGCAACGCCTGGCCCGCGGCGCCGATCGCCTCGTAGACGGGCAGCAGCTGGGCTCCGGCGCCGACCCGCGCACGGCTGCCGGCCACCGCCACCCGCGACAGCGCGGCCAGGTCGACGACCAGGCCGTTCTCGGGCAGCGAGTAGGCCGCGTAGCTGTGCTTGCCGCTGCGCGCGGCCACCGGGATGCGTTCGTGCGCGGCGAACTCCAGGCACGCCTGCACGTCCTCGGCCCGGACGCACCGGGCGATCGCGGCCGGCCTGCGGTCGGCGTAGAGCGTGTTCCACGGCACGCGCAGCTCGTCGTAGCGCGGGTCCTGCGGCAGCACGAGCCGGTCACCCAGCCTCCTGCGCAGCTTCGCCCAGTTCGTGTCGGCCGCCGTGGCCGTCGCGGTGCCCGTTCCCCAGCACGCGGCAGCAAATGCGGTCCCCTGCAACAGAGTTCGTCTGGTTACCCCCATGGCGTGACCACGTCCGGCCGCGCTCCCGGGTTGCCCCTCACCAGCCGAGGGCGCGTCTTTTCACCTGTTCGTCGCAGCGGTGGGCGGCGACGTGCCCGTCCGGCCTGATCAGCAGGCCGTCCCTCGTCGTGAAGCCGGGGCCCGCGGTGCGGGAGCCCGGGACGAGCTCGCCGCCGTCCGTGGTGAGCGGGGAGTTCTCGTAGGAGAACGGGGTGAAGAGCGTGCCGGAGTCGATGCCCTCGCCCGTTTCGAGGGCGTGCTCGCGGTGCGCCCGTTCCTCCGGCGTGCCGGGAACCAGGAAGCGCATGGTCTCGCCGGTGATGCGCAGGTTCTCGTCGGCGGCGGCGCCCCGTTCGACGTCGTAGGACTCGAGGAGGTGCGGGCCCGCCTCACCGGCGCGGTCGGCGGCGATCTTCCACGCCGCGTTGTCGGCGTCGCAGATGCCGGAGTTCAGGCCTCGCGCACCGAACGGGCTCATCACGTGCGCCGCGTCGCCCGCGAGCAGGACCCTGCCGCGGCGCAGCGTCCTCGCGCGCCGCTGGTGGAAGCGGTAGGTGGACTGCCAGACGACCTCGTAGGGCTTGTCGCCCACGATCGCGCGGACGCGGTCGTCGGTGAGCTGGACGTCTCCGGCGACCTGCCAGTCGATGCGCCACACGCCACCCGGTTGCGGGTGCAGCAGGACCTGGCGGCCCGGGTTCCAGGGCGGGTCGAAGTAGAAGCGGCGTTCGGGCGTCTCGAAGCCGAGGTCGACGCGGACGTCGGCGATGATGAACCTGTCGTCGAACGAGAAGCCCTCGAACGGGATGTCCAGCAGCTGCCGGACCGTCGAGTGCGCGCCGTCGGCGGCGATGCAGTGCGTCGCCCTTATTCCGTCCGATGTGGACACTCCCTCGTCGTCCTGGCTGAGGCCTTCCAGGGCGTGGCCGTAGCGCAGCTCGATCAGCGGCTCGGCGCGGACCCGTTCCTCCAGCAGCCGTTCCACGACGGTCTGCGGGGTGTTCACGAACGGCGGGAAGCCCTCGGCCTCCGGGAAGGTCAGGGTCAGCACCTCGCGGTCGCGGTGGAAGGTGCGGCCGGTGTACCAGGTGACGCCCGCGTCGGCGACGGCCTGCCCGACGCCGACCCGTTCGAGGACCTCCAGGACGTCGCGCTGCACGCAGATCGAGCGGCTGCCGGTCCTCGCGCGTTCCGCGGCGGCCTCCAGCACGGTGCTCGGCACGCCCGCCCGCGCGAGGAACAGCGCGGACGCGAGCCCCACCGGCCCGGCACCGACCACCAGGACCGTCATTGCAGGGCGTCCCACACCGCGCGGTCGCGTTCGGCGGTCCAGATCTCCGGCCAGTCCTTGCCGTCGCACTCGTCCCAGTAGCGCTTCACGTCGAACGGCAGGCAGTGCTCGAAGATCGGCCAGCGCCCGTAGCGGCCCACCAGGGTGCTGTGCGCGAGCTCGAAGGCCTGCTTGAGCGTGCCGCCCTCGGCGTGCACCCCGCCGACCGTGCGGCGCAGCTCGTTCAGGAAGTGCCTGCTCTGGTTGATCGCGGCCTCGACCTCGATGCGGTCGCGGGCGACCTTGCCCCGCCCGCCGACCAGGACCTCGGCGCCCAGGTCCTCGATCTCGTCCAAAGTGGACGTGGCCCACTCGTCGTGGAACGCGTCACCGGTGTAGAGCGCGGCCTGCGACTCGACCAGGTCGCCCGCGAACAGGATCCGCTGCTGCGGCAGCCACGCCACGATGTCACCCGCGGTGTGCCCGCGCCCGAGGAACTGCAGCACCAGGTCGCCGCGCTCGTCCCCCAGCGGGATCGTCATGCGGTCGGAGAACGTGAGCGTCGGCCACGTCAGGCCGGGGATCTCCCCCGGCTGCTCGAACAGCCGCGGCATGCGGCCGAACTCGCTCTCCCAGTCCTGCTGCCCGCGTTCGGCGATCAGCACCCGCGTCATCTCGTGCGCGACGATCTCCTGCGCCTCGAACGCGCTGGCCCCGAGCGTGCGCACGGCGTGGTAGTGGCTCAGCACGAGGTACCGCACCGGCTTGCGGGTGTGCTCGCGCAGCTGGGCGAGCCACCTGCGTGCCGCCGCGGGGGTCGCCCGCGCCTCGAAGCAGATCAGGAAGTCCTCGGCCTCGATGGCCGCGACGTTGGGGTCGCCCTCGGCGGTCAGGGTGTAGACGCCCTCGGCGAGCTCGACGAACACCTCGTCCTTGGGGGCGAGGTCGGCGCTGGAGGCGAACGGCTTCTTGGCCATGCCTCCACCGTAGCCACATGATCCAGCTCAGGAGGCCTTCACGATCGGCAACCGCAGGGCGGCCGGAGCCTGGTCGGGCACTGCCGGGTTCCTGGGCTTCGTCGGGTTGATCCTGCGGTAGGGCTGGTCCTGGGCGGGCCGCCGGTCCTCCTCGCCCTTGTTCGGCCACAGCGAGAACGCCCGCTCGGCCTGCGCGGTGATCGTGAGACTCGGGTTCACGCCGAGGTTCGCGCTGATCGCCGATCCGTCCACAACGGACAGACTCGGGTAGCTGAAGACCCGGTGGTACGGGTCGATCACGCCCTGCTGCTCGTCGGACGCGATGGCGCAGCCACCGATGAAGTGCGCCGTCAGCGGGATGTTGAACAGCTCGCCCCACGTGCCGCCCGCCATGCCGTCGATGTGCTTGGCGGCCAGCAGGTTCGCCTCGTGCCCCGCCGGGATGAACGCCGGGTTCGGCTCGCCGTGGCCCTGCCTGCTGGTGAGCTTGCCGCGCTTGAGGAACGTGGTGATGGAGTTGTCGAGGCTCTGCATGACCAGCAGGATCACGGTCCGCTCGCTCCACCGGTGCACGCTGAGCAGCCGCAGCAGCCGCAGCGGGTGCCGGGCGGCCTGCTTGAGGAACTGCACCCACCGCGGTGTGCTCAGCGCACCGTCCGTGGCGAGGGTCTGCAGCATGCCCATGGCGTTGCTGCCCCTGCCGTACCGGACGGGCTCGATGTGCGTGATCTCGTCGGGGTGGATGGAGCTCGTGATCGCGACGCCCTGCGTGAAGTCGTTGTCCGGGTCGACCGCGTAGCGCGCGGCCCCGATGATCGACTCGGAGTTGGTGCGGGTCAGCTCACCCAGCCTGGCCGAGATCCTGGGCAGCGTCGTCGCCTTGGCCTTGTGCAGCAGCTGCTGGGTGCCCCACGTGCCGGCGGCGAGGACGACCTGGTCGGCGGTGAACGTCCTGGTGGCGCGTCCGCCCGTCGTCCTGGTGTCGATGGTCCACCTGCCGCCGCCCTCGCGGAGCTTCGTGACCGTGGTCAGCGGGAAGACCTGCGCGCCGAGCTTCTCCGCGAGGTAGAGGTAGTTCTTGACCAGCGTGTTCTTGGCCCCGACCCGGCAGCCCGACATGCAACTGCCGCATTCGGTGCAGCCGGTCCGCTCCGGCCCGGCGCCCCCGAAGTACGGGTCCGCGGCCTTCTTGCCGGGCTCGCCGAAGAACACGCCGACGGGCGTCGGGTGGTAGCTGTCCTCGACCCCCATGTCCTTCGCGACCTTCTGCATGACGACGTCGCTCGGGGTCGTCGTGGGGTTCGTGACGACCCCCAGCATCCGGCTCGCCTGGTCGTAGAACGGGTCCAGCTCGCCCTGCCAGTCGGTGATGTGCGCCCACTGCCGGTCCTCGTAGAACGGCTTGAGCGGCCGGTACAGCGTGTTCGCGTACACGAGGCTGCCACCGCCGACGCCGGCGCCGGCGAGCACCATGACGTTGCGCAGGGTGTGGATGCGCTGGATGCCGAAGCACCTCAGCCGCGGCGCCCACAGGTAGCGGCGCAGGTCCCAGCTGGTCTTCGCGAACTCGTCGTCGGCGAACCGGCGCCCCGCCTCCAGGACGGCGACGCGGTAGCCCTTCTCGGTCAGGCGGAGCGCGGCCACGCTTCCGCCGAACCCGGAGCCGACGATGACGACATCGAAGTTACCGGCGAGTTCACCCATGAACCGGAGAGTAGGCGTTACTTCCGGTAACGCCTAGTCCCCGATCGGTTCAGACGGTCGCCGCGCGGTCATGAAGGCCGTGAGTTCGTCTCAGAGCACCAGGCCTTCGATCACCCAGACCATGAAGGCCACGCACAGGGCGGTGATCACCAGTCCACCGCAGAGGAACAACGCGAGGGCCTTCCAGCCGATGCCCCCGACGCCCTCGTCCTCCTCGGGCGCTTCCTCGACGTCGAGCTCCTGGATCTCGGCGTCCGGTTCGATCGTGTCCACGTCGCTGTTCTTGCCGTCGCCGAACAAGGCATCCAATTCCACGAACAATGGACGCACGGGGTGGTGGTTCGGTTGCGAGATCAGGTTTGGGTCCAAGCGGCGATCGGCAGGCCGAGGCACACGCCCACGTCAGCGAGGTTCATGGCCTGGGGCGATCAGCCGCAGAGGACGTCGGCGCAGAGGACGTCGGCGCGGTCGTGGCGGCCGGCCACGCGTCGTGCGGCGAGCAGAAGGGCGCGTACCAGCCGGTACGCGCCCTTCGCGGTGATCAGGTTCAGCCGCGGATCGTCAGGCCGACCTTCTGGAACTCCTTGAGGTCGGAGTAACCGGTCTTGGCCATGGCCCGCTTGAGCGCGCCGAACAGGTTCGTCACGCCGCGCGGGTCGGCGGACGGGCCGAACAGCAGCTGGCGCAGATCGAGCTCCTGGTCCACCGCCTCGGCGACGAGGCTGCGCGGCACCGACGGGTGCGCGGACGAGGCCGTCCAGTACAGGCCCTGGCCCGGTGCCTCGGTCGCGGCCGCGAGGGGCTCGCCGAGCATCACGGCGTCGGCACCGCAGGCGATGGACTTCGCCACGTCGCCCGAGGTCGTGACGCCGCCGTCCGCGATGACGTGCACGTAGCGGCCACCGGTCTCGTCGAGGTAGTCGCGGCGCGCGGCCGCGGCGTCGGCGATCGCGGTGGCCATCGGCACGCCGATGCCGAGGACCGAGTCGGTGGTCGTGACGCCGGGCGTGTAGCCGTAGCCGACGATCACGCCCGCCGCGCCGGTGCGCATCAGGTGCATCGCGGTGCGGTAGTCGCCGACGCCGCCGGCGATCACCGGGATGTCGAGGTCCGCGATGAACGACTTCAGGTTCAGCGGCTCGCCACCGCGGCTCACGTGCTCGGCCGAGATGATCGTGCCCTGCACGACCAGGATCTCCACGCCCGCTGCCAGCAGGTCCGGCGTGAGCTCGGCGGCGCGCTGCGGGCTGACGCGGACCGCGACGGTGACGCCCGACTCGCGGATCTGCTTGACCGCGGCGGCGATCAGGTCCATCCGCAGCGGGGCGGCGTGCAGCTCCTGCAGCACCTTCACCGCGGCGGCCGGGTCGTCGTTGTCCTCGGTGGCCTGCACGAGGCGGAACAACGCCTCGTCCACGTCACCGTGCCGCGCCCAGAGACCCTCGGCGTTCAGCACGCCGAGGCCGCCGAGCTCGCCGACCGCGACCGCCGTGCCCGGCGACACGATGGCGTCGGTGGGATGGGTGATCAGCGGGATGTCGAAGCGGTAGGCATCGATCTGCCACGTCGTGGAGACGTCCTTCGACGACCTCGTCCGACGCGACGGGATGATCTCGATGTCGTCCAGCTCGTAGGCCCGCCTCGCGGTCCGGCCCATGCCGATCTCGACCAGATCGCGCACCTGTTGTTCCTCTCCAAAGCATTAGAACAAGGCTTCAAGCAGCCAGAACACCCTAACGGGTGGTGTAGTTCGGAGCCTCGACGGTCATCGTGATGTCGTGCGGGTGGCTCTCCTTCAGACCCGCCGCCGTGATGCGCACGAGCTGCTGGTTCTGCAGCTCGGCGATCGTGCGGGAGCCCGTGTAGCCCATCGCCGCGCGAAGGCCGCCGTTGAGCTGGTGCACGACCTGCGACAACGGGCCGCGGAACGGCGTGCGGCCCTCGATGCCCTCGGGGACGAGCTTGTCCTCGTTGAGCACGTCGTCCTGGAAGTAGCGGTCCTTCGAGAACGACTTGTTCTCGCCGCGCGACTGCATCGCGGCCAGCGAGCCCATGCCCCGGTAGGTCTTGAACTGCTTGCCGTTGACCAGGATCAGGTCGCCGGGCGCCTCCTGGGTGCCCGCGAGCAGCGAACCGAGCATCACGGCGGACGCGCCGGCCGCGATGGCCTTGGCGATGTCGCCGGAGTACTGGATGCCGCCGTCACCGATCACCGGCACACCGGCCGCACGGCAGGCGAGTGAGGCCTCGTAGATCGCGGTGATCTGCGGCACACCCACACCGGCGACGACGCGCGTGGTGCAGATGGAGCCGGGGCCGACACCGACCTTGACGCCGTCCGCGCCCGCGTCGATCAGCGCCTGGGCACCGGCGCGCGTGGCGACGTTGCCGCCGACGACGTCCGTCGAGTCGCCGAGCTCCTTCTTGATGCGGGCGACCATCTCCAGCACACCGCGCGAGTGGCCGTGGGCCGTGTCGACCATCAGCACGTCGACGCCCGCCTCGGCGAGCGTCATCGCGCGCACGAACGAGTCCTCGCCCACACCGACGGCGGCGGCGCACAGCAGGCGGCCGTCCGGGTCCTTGGTGGCGTTCGGGTACTGCTCGGTCTTCACGAAGTCCTTGACCGTGATCAGGCCCTTGAGCTTGCCGTCACCGTCGACGATCG
Organism: Lentzea jiangxiensis; assembly: GCF_900104175.1. GTDB lineage: Bacteria > Actinomycetota > Actinomycetes > Mycobacteriales > Pseudonocardiaceae > Lentzea > Lentzea jiangxiensis. The sequence goes on along the minus strand of NZ_FNIX01000001.1, from coordinate 290,838 downwards.
GCAGCTTCTCGACCTTGTGGCGGCGCAGCAGCCCGAGCGCGGCTTCGGCCGACACGCCCACCTGGGCGGTGACCAGCGGCCCGTTGGTCATGACCTCGCTCACGCGCTTGCTGTGGTCGAGCTCGAAGCGCATGTCGCGGTTCGTGATGATGCCGACGAGCTTGTTGTTCGCGTCGGTCACCGGCACACCGGAGATGCGGTACCGCGCACACAGCGCGTCGACCTCGGCGAGCGTGGCGTCCGGCGAGCACGTGACCGGGTCGGTGACCATGCCGGCCTCGGACCGCTTGACGGTCTCGGCCTGGCGGGCCTGGTCCTCGATGCTCAGGTTGCGGTGCAGCACGCCGATGCCGCCCTGGCGCGCCATCGAGATCGCCATCCGGCCCTCGGTGACCGTGTCCATCGCGGCGCTGGCCAGCGGGATCTTGAGGGTGATGTTGCGCGAGATCCTGGTGCTCGTGTCGACGCCGCTGGGCACGACGTCCGACTCGGCAGGCAGCAGGAGCACGTCGTCGAAGGTCAGTCCCAGCATCGCGAACTTGGCCGGGACTCCGTCAGCGTTGAGCTCGCTGGTCATAGCGGGTGACATGCCTTCCGTGGTGCGGTCTGCGCTCTGCCTGCCCTTTTGGGGACCTGCGTGTCCAGTTTCCGCAGGCGGAGGCGGTGCGCCCCATGGTATCTGGACGCCCACAACACCACGGGGGGTACCGTGCGGGGTCGTGCCGCACGACGCGTTGCCACCGGACCCCTTCGCGGGCGACCCAGAGGACCCCGCGCTGTCCCTGGGCGAACCCGACCACGACCACCCGCCGATGGACGAGGACGAGCGAACAGAGCTGGTCAGCGACCTGAGCGACCTCGCCGTCTACCAGGCGCTGCTGGAACACCGCGGCGTCCGGGGCATCGTCGTGGACTGCGGCGAGTGCCAGGAACCGCACTACCACGACTGGGAGCTGTTGCGAGCCTCACTCGAACAGCTCCTCGCCGACGGCCACATGCGCCCGCACGAGCCCGCGTTCGACCCGGATCCCGGCGCCTACGTCAGCTGGGAGTACTGCCGGGGGTACGCGGACGGCGTGACGGCCACGGAGTCGGCTCGCTGACTCCCCCACTCAGGCGCGGTGCACCGGCTGGGGCGGGCTGCGGTGGGCAGACTCGCCGTTGAACGGAGACGGCCGCTTGCAGCGCGGCCGGCAGGATCCCTGGGCCGCGCGAAAGGCGCAGCCCGGGGTGTTCGGGGTGGGCCTTTCGCGCGGGCTGAGGTAGCAGGCTCAGCTCAGTGCCGGGACGCACACGGTCGCCGCTTGCAGGAATGTCAACATTGCTACAAGCCAGTCGAGGCAGGCAGCAGGCGGCTCGACGGTCCACGCAGGGTTCAGCCGACGAGGCTGGCAGGCGGTTGGTCAGACCGGGCGAATTCACGCAGGACCGGCAAGGCGGGGGCAGGAATCCGGACAGACGCAAAGCCACCCCCGCCGCGACATCAAACAGGTGCGGAGCTGGACACAGCAGGCGACGAGCGGAACGGCCAGGTTGAGCAGGCTCGCGCAAGGGTCCCCTCTGATTTCGAGTCCCCCGCGACCGAATGTACTCAGCGGGTCTGACAATTCCGACGCGAAGCCGAAGACGAGCCGCACTTCGCATTCACAACCAGGGCAAAGCCGAAGGCGAGACACCCTTGCACCAACCGCGATGGCGAAGCCCGTGACCAGTGTTGATGACGCAACAACGATGTCAACCAGGGCTTGAATGCGGATGCCAGACGCGAGCCAGGCCCGAATCAGTCAAGCCTTTCACGCTCGGCTTCTCAGAGCGATCTGAGCACTCTCGTAACCCACAGAGATACAGCACCCGGGCCCACCGCGATACAAAAGGTGACGTCACTCGCATGGGGTGACCATCCCGGCCACAAACAGGCACCAGCCGAGCAGTTCACATTCCACCTGACGTGTGACACCCAGGGCATGTGAACGGCCCCTGACCTCGAAAGATCAGGGGCCGTTCACATCACGTCCCACATGGCGAGCAACGCCTCAGTTGGTCCCTGTCGACTGCCCGGCGGTCTCCACGGCGGTCCCCGCGGTTCCAGCCGTCTCGCTCGACCCGGGAGCGGGATCGGCAGGAGGCGGCGGAGGCGGTGGCGGGTCCTCCACGTTGGACACCGGCGGCGGCGGGGTCTCCGACGAGGTCGAAGGCGTCGGCTGCGTGGTGACCGGTGGCTCGCTCGACGGCGTTGAGGACCGCGTCGACGGCTGCGTGGGCTGGGTCGGTTGCGTCACCGGGGTGCTCGTGGTGGTCGGTGGCGTGGTCGAGGTGTTGGTGTCGAGCTCCTTTTCGAGCTCCTTGTGCTTCTCCTCGAGCTGCGCCTTGCCGTCCACGGTCGACACGGAGCCCAGGCTGGCCTCGACCTTGTTCAGCTTCTCGCGGGCCTCGTTGACCTTGCCCTCGCGCAGTGCCAGACGGGCCGCGTCGAGGTCGCCGCTGATGATGGCGGCGGCTTCGATCGACTTCGCGTGTTCGGAGTACAGGACTCGCGTGAGGCCCCAGAGCGCGTCGCCCGGCTGTGCGTCGCGGGCCACGAGGCTCATGCCGGTGAAGGCGATGGCCAGGACCGCGGCGGCGCTCGCCAGCGGGATCAGGAAGCGGTGCCTCGAGACCGGCTGCGGGCGGGCGGCCTGGATCGTCGCGACGGCGGTGTCGGTGTCGACGAGCTCGCCGAACGGCTCGGTCTCCACCTCGTTGCGCCACGCGAGCAGCAACGCGTTCAGGTCGTCGTCGCCCCACGAGCCGGCCGCACCTGGTGTCGCGGACCCCAGTGCGTCCAGCAGCTTGTCATCAGCCTGTACAGCCGAAAGATCATCTGCGACGGGTTCGTGCGGGGCTCTATCGTCCTGTCCGCGCACTTCTTCGTCGTCCTTCCCGTGTTCGTCGGCCACTCAGACCACCTCCTCCGCTGCCAGCGACTTGCGCAGCCGAGCGAGCGCACGGTGTTGCGCCACCCGGACCGCACCCGGCGTCGAACCGACCGCCTCGGCAGTTTCCTCGGCGGAGAGTCCGACCACCACCCTCAACAACAGGATCTCCCGCTGCTTCTCCGGCAGGACCCGTAGCAGCACGGCCATCCGGCCGGAGAGTTCGCCCTGCATCGCCCGCTGCTCCGGACCAGCTCCGGTCTCCGGCGCGTCGGGAACTTCGGGAACGGGCTCGGAGCGGTTCCTGGCGGCAGACCGATGTGCGTCGGCAACCTTGTGCGCCGCGATCCCGTAGACGAACGCGAGGAAGGGCCGACCCTGGTCGCGGTAGCTGGGCAATGCCGTGAGCACCGCGAGACACACCTCCTGGGCCACATCGTCCGCCGAAGCGAAGCTCCGCTCCTGCCTGCCAACTCTGGCGCGGCAGTACCGCACCACGAGGGGACGTATGGAGGCCAGCAGGCGTTCGATCGCCTGGCGGTCGCCGTCGACGGCCGCGCCCACTTCGGCGTCCAGTCCGTCCCCCAAGTTGGTCATCGCAGACAACAGCCCTGGTGTTACTCGTTGGCGCACCGACAGAAAGCATCACGAGTCACTCACAGCGACTCGGTGCGGCGGTTTCACCGTACCGGTCTTCGGGCCCTCTGTTCATCAGGGGGCTATGGACACCCCGGGTGACCAGCCGACACACCGAACAGCTCACAGCCCGGCGACATCGTCACCGGGCTGGGGGCATTTGCGCGACCGGAGGACCGCGCGGTTGAACGGGTGAGCCCTCTCACGCCACCGGCCCCGCTCCCCCACATGCGGCATATGAGGACGCGGGGCCGGTGCGGCAAGAGCGACTTACTGGACGAGGCCTCGCCGGAAGCCGTGCGCGACCGCCTGGGCGCGGTCACGGACACCGAGCTTGCGGAAGAGACGACGTGCGTGCGTCTTCACCGTGTCCTCCGACAGGTAGAGCTCGCGGCCGATCTGGCCGTTGCTCTTGCCCTGGCTCATGCCCCGCAGCACCTGGAGCTCACGTTCCGTGAGCTGCACGCCGGGGTCGGAGGGCTGACGGGGCGCCGGGACCGAGGTGCTGGCGAGCGTGTGCGCGAGGGCTGCCACAAGCTCGGGGCGCGACGCGTCCCACCTCAGATAACCGCGGGCACCGCCGGCGATCGCCGCGGCGATGCTCCCGGCGTCGTCGGGTGCTCCGAAGACGATGACGTTTGCCTGCGGGTTCGCGGAGACGAGCCGACGGGTTGCTTCCACCCCGGTCGGGACGGCGCGCTGGGTTCCCACCAGGACGACGTCGACCGGCTGCCTTGAAAAGCGAGCCAACAACTCGTCACCGTGCGCTACGCAGTCGATGCGGCTAACCCCGGGGACAGCCGACATCACGCGGGTGAGACCCTCCCGCACACTGCGCCGGTCGTCGCAAATAAGGACCGTGGTCACGGGGACTCCTTTCCTGCAGCCGAGTGACGTTCCATCTCCCCTATCGGACGCTGGAGGCCAGACCTTGACACGATCCGGTGCTTAATCCGTCAAGAAGTTCGCCTGAGGGTCTGCGTTCGGGGGTTCCCCGGAACGGAGCAGCCCGATCGGCATCCAGGGGGAGTCGAGGGCCGCCTGTCGGCTGACGGCATCAGCTCTGCGCAACACGCAGCTCAGAGCGTCCGTCGCCCGGCCGAGGGCGTCTGCACCGACCGTGGGGGCATGACCCACCAGGACGAGAGCGCTCGGCCAGATCAACGGCGGAAGGCCTTTCAAGGAGCTGTGATTTAGCTCACACTCGACTAGTCTACGCCCTCGCACCAGGCCGTCGGGTGTCCCCCGCACGACCAGCGAGGTGCCCAGGACGAGTGCCGACTTGAGCTCGTGGCGGAGCGCCTTTCGCCCAGTCGCCACGCCGTAGGCCTCCTCGGCGGGTGCCACCGCGGCCTGCGCCCGCCCGGACGCCAGCTCGAGCTCGGCGGTCACCCAGCCCCGCCGGACCTCGGCCCGCCACGACCGCGTCTCGACTCGTGCGAGCAACCTGCGGGCCTCCCCGAGGCGTTGAGCACCGAGCGAATCGGCCGCGAGACCGAGCAGCGCGTCCGTCCGGGCCCCCGCGGCGTCGATCCCGTCCGGGTCCCCGGCGTCCGCCCCCCGCACCCGCGCGAGCGCCGCGCCGTCGAGCGGCCGGGCGAGGTGGTGCGCCCCCAGCTGACGCAGGTGCGACGCGCGAGTCGAGAGGGAAAGGGACGCGATCACGGGGTCGGGGTCGTGACGGAGCGCGGCCAGCACGGTGGCGGCGGCCGCGTAGTGGCCCTGACCGCCGAGCACCACGGCCGCGAGCCACCTCGCCCGGGAGCTCCCGGCGCGGAGCGCGGACCAGACGGCGAGATCGGGCGAGTCACCGAACGCGGCCCGGCGCAGCTCCTCTTCCACGGGGAGTGAGTCTGTCAGGTGACGGCGGCCTCGACGGCGGCCGCGGCGGCGGCGAGGTCCTCGACCCGTTCTGCCGGCGGCGTGACCACCCCTCGACGCCAGCCTGGTCCGCCGACGAACACGCGCACCTGCTGCCGGGTGCGCGGCAACGCGGAGACCACCCCCGGATCGGCGTACCGGGGCAGCTGCGCCCACAGCACCACCGCGGAGGGAGCGGTGCGGCGCACGGCGCCGGACAGCGCGTCCAGCGGCAGCGCCGCCCCCAGCTGCCTGACCACGATTCCGCGCTGCGCCAGTTCAGCCGCCAAGGGGTAGAGGGGGAGGTTGTGCCTCTCCTCCGGCATGCACGCCAGCAGCACGGGCCGATGGTTGCGCCCGGGAGTGACGAGAGGCGTCGCGCGCACGAACGCCGCGAGCACGCACTCGTTCAGGAGGTGCTCCACCTCCACGCCGGCGCCGGAGAGCTGCCACCGCGCCGCGACGGCCGTCAGAACCGGGCGGACGACCTCGTTCCAGGTCGCGATGACGCCGTCGGACGCCAGCGAGTCGGCGAGCATCCCCTGCACGGCGATGGAATCCATGGCGACCGCCGCCCTGCCCAGTCCACGCGCCATCGGAGACGCTCCGGGCATTTTCAGGACGCGTCCGCCACCACCCGATCCAGCGATAAAAACCTCGCCGTGCGTCATTGACGATTTCGAGTCGAGAGCGAAACGCGCGGCCTCGGCGGAAGACGCGCCACGAAGAAGTGCGCGCTGCATCAATTCGAGCCGGGCGACGTCGCGCGGCCCGTATTTCCGATGGCGGCCGACGGTGTGACCGCTCGGGCCGAGCCCGTAGCGGCGGTCCCACGTGCGGAGGGTGGCGGGAGCCACGCCGAGCCGCCTGGCCACGGCGGCCACCGACAGCAGGGGCTCGCTCGTCTGACCACCGGCAGATGCGCGCTCCGGCGGTGTCGTCACGGGAGCCATCGTCCGTTCACCTCATCCGGGTGGCAACTCCGGGCGGTGCGTGGTCGAACACGCGTGCTGTCACCCATCAGTTGATAAGGGCCTTCTGCCTCTTGAACAAGTTTTGAAGCGGTTCTACGGTGGATCATCATTAAGCCGAATGGAGCAGTCGTCACGGAGGCGGTCTCATGGCGGACACCCGAAGGCTCCCCGGTCCCAACGCAGATCTCTGGGACTGGCAGATGCGCGGTTCGTGCCGGGGCATGGACAGTGCGTTCTTCTTCCACCCCGACGGCGAACGGGGTCCGGCGAGAGCCCGGCGGGAAGCTCGCGCCAAGGCTGTCTGCCTCGCCTGCCCCGTTCTGGAGACGTGCCGCCAACACGCGCTGGCGGTGCAGGAACCGTACGGAATCTGGGGCGGGCTCTCGGAATCGGAGCGCGACCACATCATCAAGGCGAGAAAGCGCCAATTGGCGGTCGTTTAAAAACAAACGGGCGGCACCCGGAGGTGCCGCCCGTTTCGTTCGTCCTCAGAAGCTGCACGCGGCAGAGCTTCGCGAGAACTCAGTGGCCGTGCCCGTGGCCGTGGCCGTGACCGGCCGCGGCGGAGGTGGGCTCTTCCGCCTTCTTCTCGACGATGGCGCTCTCGGTCGTGAGCACCATGCGCGCGATGGAGGCGGCGTTCGCCACGGCGGACCGCGTGACCTTCACCGGGTCGATGATGCCCTGCTCGAGCAGGTCACCGAACTCCAGCGTGGCGGCGTTGAGGCCGAAGCCCCACTCGCCCTCGCGGACCTTGTTCACCACGACGGCGCCCTCGAGGCCCGCGTTCGCGGCGATCCAGAACAGCGGCGCGGACAGGGCCTTCGCGACGAGCGCGACACCCGTGGCCTCGTCACCGGTCAGGCCGAGGCCGCCGTCGAGCACCTTGGAGCCGTGCACGAGAGCGGAGCCACCGCCGGGGACGATGCCCTCCTCGACCGCGGCCTTCGTAGCGGCGACCGCGTCCTCGATGCGGTGCTTGCGCTCCTTGAGCTCGGTCTCGGTGGCGGCGCCGACCTTGATCACGGCGATGCCGCCGGAGAGCTTCGCGAGGCGCTCCTGGAGCTTCTCGCGGTCCCAGTCGGAGTCCGTGGCCTCGATCTCGCGGCGCAGCTGCTCCGCGCGGCCGGCGATGTCGGCCTTGGTGCCGCCGCCGTCGACGATCGTGGTGTCGTCCTTGGTCACGACGACGCGGCGGGCGGTGCCCAGCTGGTCGAGCGTGGTCTCGGACAGCTTGAGGCCGATCTCCGAGGAGATCACCTCGCCACCGGTGACGACCGCGAGGTCGTCCAGGAACGCCTTGCGGCGGTCGCCGAAGAACGGCGCCTTCACGGCGACGACCTTCAGGGTCTTGCGGACGGCGTTGACCACCAGCGTGGACAGGGCCTCGCCCTCGACGTCCTCGGCGATGATCAGCAGCGGCTTGCCGGACTCCGCGACCTTCTCGAGGATCGGGAGGACGTCGGCCAGGGCCGAGATCTTCTCGCGGTGCAGCAGGATGCGGACGTCTTCGTAGACGGCCTCCTGCGCCTCGAGGTCGGTCGAGAAGTGCGTCGACACGTAACCCTTGTCGAACTGCACGCCCTCGGTGATCACGAGCTCGGTCGCGAGCGTGGACGACTCCTCGACGGTGATGACACCGTCCTCGCCGACGCGCTCGATGGCCTCGCCGAGCAGGGCGCCGATGGACTCGTCACGCGACGAGACCGTGCCGACCTGCGCGACGTTGTCGCGGCCCTTGACCGGGGTGGCCTTGCCCTTGAGCGCGTCCACGACGGCGTCCGAGGCGGCCTGGATGCCACGGCCGAGCGCGGTCGGGTTCGCGCCCGCGGCGATGTTGCGCAGGCCTTCCTTGACCAGCGCCTGCGCCAGCACGGTGGCGGTGGTGGTGCCGTCACCCGCGACGTCGTTGGTCTTGGTGGCGACGGACTTGGCGAGCTGCGCGCCGAGGTTCTCGAACGGGTCGTCCAGCTCGATCTCACGCGCGATCGTCACACCGTCGTTGGTGACCGTGGGGCCACCGAACTTCTTGTCGAGCACGACGTGGCGCCCGCGCGGGCCAAGGGTGACCTTGACCGTGTCCGCGAGCTTGTTCACGCCGCGCTCGAGCGCCCGACGAGCGTCCTCGTCGAAGCTGATCTGCTTGGGCATTGCCTAAAGCCTCTCTCCAAGTAGCGAAACGCCCCGGAAGCCCCGGATGGGGCGCCGGGGCGTCAGGCATGACAGCCGAGCGTCTTAGTTGACGACGGCCAGCACGTCGCGGGCGGAGAGGATCAGGTACTCCTCGCCGTTGTACTTGACCTCGGTGCCGCCGTACTTCGAGTAGATGACGACGTCGCCGACGGCGACGTCCAGCGGGACGCGGTTGCCCTTGTCGTCGATGCGACCGGGGCCCACCGCGAGGACCTTGCCCTCCTGGGGCTTCTCCTTCGCGGTGTCCGGGATCACGAGGCCGGAGGCAGTGGTCGTCTCGGCCTCGGAGGCCTGAACGACGATCTTGTCCTCGAGCGGCTTGATGTTCACGCTCACCGGGATGACCTCCACGGGTCGTTGGCAGGTTCGAATTAACGGCTCCTGCCACCCCGCCGTCGCGGGGGTCGGGGCGGTGCTGGTGCCGTGCAATTGGCACTCTACCCATGAGAGTGCCAAGGCTTCAACGCGCCCCCCGAACCGATCACCATCCGGGAGCGTGTTCAAGGCATGTCCCCGTTGACGCGCCGAACGCTGCTGCTCGCAGGCGTGGCAGGAGTCACAGCTTTCTCGGCCGCCGACTCGGCGCGTCCCGGCGACCCTTTCACACTCGGTGTGGCCTCGGGCGACCCGACACCCGACGGGGTGGTCCTGTGGACACGACTGGCCCCTCAGCCCCTCGCCGACGACGGCCTGGGAGGCATGCCGGCACGTCCGGTCGACGTCGAGTGGCAGGTCGCCCACGACGAACGATTCACCCGGATCGTGCGACACGGCTCCACCACGGCTCGACCGGAGGAGGCGCACAGCGTCCACGTGGAGCTCACCGGGCTGGAGCCCGGTCGCGAGTACTTCTACCGCTTCAGAGCCCTCAACCATCTCTCGCGGACGGGCCGTACGCGCACAACGCCCTCTCCGAACGCCCTGCGGGTACCGCTGACGATGGCCTTCGCGTCGTGCGCGCAGTACGAGCACGGCTACTTCACGGCCTACAAGCGCATGGCCGAGGACGAACCCGACCTCGTCCTGCACCTCGGCGACTACACCTACGAGTACGAGAGCGGCATCCACGTCGCCCCGAGCGGCAACGTCCGGCACGTCGAGGGTCCGACCACCGTGACGCTCGCCGGCTACCGGCGGCGGCAGGCCCAGTACAAGACCGACCCCGACCTGCAGGCCGCGCACGCCGTGGCGCCGTGGACGGTCATCTGGGACGACCACGAGATCGACAACAACTGGGCAGGACTGCTGCCCGACAAGCCGCAGCCGGACTTCCCCGCCCGCCGGGCCGCGGCGATCCAGGCCTACTACGAGAACATGCCTCTGCGCAGGTCATCAAGGCTGTACCGGCGGGTCCGGTGGGGCGCGCTGACCACGTTCCACATGCTCGACACCCGCCAGTACCGCACCGACCAGGCCTGCGGTGACGGGCTGCAGCTCTGCCCCGAACGGCTGGAGCCGGAGCGCACGATGCTCGGGGCCGCGCAGGAGGAGTGGCTGTTCGAGGGCCTGCGGGGCTCGCGGGCGCGCTGGGACGTGCTCGGACAGCAGGTGTTCTTCTCGCAGTACGACTACATCCCCGGCGAGGTCGACAAGTTCCTGCTCGACGCGTGGGACGGCTACGTCGCCGACCGGGACCGGGTGGTGGCGGAGTTCGCGAACGTGCGGAACCCGGTCGTGCTGACCGGCGACGTGCACGCGGCGTGGGGCGCGGAGGTCAAGGAGCGCTGGAGCGACCCGTCGTCGAGGACCCTCGCGACGGAACTGGTCACCACGTCGATCACAGCCGGTGGCGACGGGTCGGAGGAGTACGCCGAGACACCGCTGTGGCTGCGCGAGAACCCCCACGTGAAGTACTTCAACAACCGGCGGGGCTACACGCTCACGAGGTTCACGCCCGATGAGCTGCGCACGGACTTCCGCGGCCTCGACCACGTGACGAGGCCCGGCTCCCCGGTCTCCACCAAGGCGTCTTTCGTGGTGGAGGACGGGAGGCCGGGCCTCAACGAGCTGTAGGGCTCAGCCGGACCAGTTGCCGGACACGAACATCATGTACATCAGGGTCTGGGTGACCAGGCCCGCGTAGATGACCACGTACACCGCGGGCTTGAGCGCGGCGACGCGCTGGCCGAGCAGCACCAGCGCCAGGTAGATGCCGAAGCACGGCAGCAGGTAGCGGTGCACCGACACCAGGTTGCCGTTCAGCGTGAGCATGATCAGCGACGCGACGCCGAAGAGGCCCACGGGCACCAGGTCACCCCGGCGCTGCGCCAGCAGGTAGGCCGATCCGGCGATCAGCAGGACGATGCCGGCCAGCGGCACCACGTGGTTCGTGAGGTTCCACGTGTTCAGGTCGGCCGGCTTCGTCAGGGTGTTGATGCTCATCAGGAGCTCGTTCCAGAGCGTCCCGGGGATGTTCGGCGTGAACTGGTGGTACGACCAGGCCGGGGCCTTCTCGTACGCCGACGTCATGCCGAGCGGGTCGCCGACCAGGACCTTCAGGTACAGCGCGAAGCCCAGGAAGCCGACGGCGCTCGCGGGGAACCACAGCAGGTGCCACGACAGCAGACCGCGGAGCTTCCAGTCCTTGCTGCGCCAGAACTCGAGGAAGCACAGGCCGACGAACAGCACCGCGGTGATGCGCACGCCGGTCAGCGGCATCAGGCACAGGCCCATGAAGACCCACTGCCTGCGCAGCGCGAAGAGGTACGCCCACAGGCCGAGCGCGATGAACACGGCCTCGCTGTAGAACGCGTGCAGGAAGTACGCCGACGGCCACGTCAGCATCGCCATCACGACGAGCCACGGCGCGCGCTCGCCCGTCAGGAAGTTCCTGGCGATCTTGAGCAGGGCCACGGCACCCAGCCACGTGGCGACCGTGTTGACGATGATGCCCGCGACCAGCGTGCCGATCTTGCCGAGGAACACCATCTTCACGAGCCACACGAACAGCGGGAAGACCGGGTAGAACGCCTGCGAGGTCGGGACGTTCTGGTACGCGGTGCCCTCGGCGATGCCGGTGAAGTTCTCCGCGTCCCAGCGGTGCGTGTGCGACAGCAGCGTGTCGACCGAGCGGGACGAGGGCGGCGTGCCCTCGAAGATCGGCAGCAGTGGTTCGAGCACGCGCCCGAGCACGGTCATGAAGACCTGCCAGGCGAAGACCAGCAGGAAGACCTTGGCGAAGTCGCCCGTCAGCGCGGTCTTCCACCGGGGAGCGGGTCGGGACGCCCCGCCGGCGACGACCTCCGGCTCGCGGATCGCGGTGTCAGTCATGAACGGGTTCCTTTGCGGGCTCTGCCGCCGGCCGGAACACCAGCCGGCTGTACAGCGCGTAGTTCCAGACGAGGGCGACGCAGATGCCCGCGAACTTGGGCGCCGCGATGGCGAGCGTCTCGGGCAGACCCGCGAACACCCCGCGGGTCAGGAGGATCACCAGCGGCTGGATGCCCCACAGCCCGATGCCCGTGACCAGCACGAACAGCACGACCTGCCGGACGGCTCCCCCGCCTGCAGCGCGGAACGTGAAGCTGCGGTTGAGCGTGAAGCTGAGCGCCATGCCCGTCGTGGTCGAGATCAGGTTCGCGATCACGAGCGGGGTGCCGAGCGCGAACAGCACCGTGTAGCCGACCAGGTCGACCAGGGTGTTGCCGATGCCGACCAGACCGAAGCGGAGCTGCTGGGCGTTCAGCAGCTTCTTCACGACGCGAGCGCCCTGGCGTCGTTCGGCACCGGGGTCGCGGTGCGCACCGACGCCACGCTGTAGAGCGGGCGGGCCTGCACCTCGGTGTAGATGCGGCCGATGTAGCTGCCGAGCACCCCGAGCATGATCAGCTGGATGCCGCCGAGGAAGAAGACGGCGCTGGTGATGAACGCCCAGCCGGGCACGGCGGTGGCCGGCAGGAACAGCTTCACGCCGACGACGTAGCAGATGCCGAGGAACGCGAGGGCCGAGATGAAGTAGCCGACCTTCGAGATCAGCTTCAGCGGGGCGGCGGAGAAGCCGACGATGCCGTCCGCGGCGAACCGCAGCATCTTGCGCAGCGGGTAGCCGGTGACGCCCGCGTGGCGCTTGTCGCGGTCGAACTGCACGGCGGTCTGCTTGAAGCCGATGAAGCTCACCAGGCCGCGCAGGAACCTGTTGTGCTCGCGGAACTTGCGCAGCTCCTCGACGACCTTGCGGTCGACGAGGCGGAAGTCGCCGGTGTTCTCCGGGATGTCGATCTCGGCGACCTTGCGCAGGAACCAGTAGAACGCCCGCGCGGTGGCCTTCTTGAACGCCGTGTCCTGGCGTGAGCGGCGCTGCGCGTAGACGACGTGGTAGCCCTGCTCCCACTTCTCGATCAGCTCGAGGCTGACCGCGGGCGGGTCCTGCATGTCGCTGTCCATGATGATCACGGCGTCGGCGTCCGCGAGGTCGAGCCCCGCGGTCACGGCGAGCTGGTGACCGAAGTTGCGCGCCAGGTCGATGACGGTGACCCGGTCGTCCGCGTCGGCGACGGCGTTGAGCAGTTCCAGCGAGTTGTCGCGGCTGCCGTCGTTGACGTAGATGAAGTTGACCCGGTACCGGTCCTCGAGCGGCTTGACGACCTCGGACACCGTCTTGTGCAGCAGATCGATGTTCCCGCCCTCGTTGTAGATCGGGAACAGGTACGTGATCGTGCGCATGGGTTCAGCGCTCACCGCTTACTCCAAGATTCAAGTCCGCCCAGGAATGGGCTCAGAGTATCTGCACCGTGCCGACGGGCAGACCGGGCGTCGTGGAGAGGTCCAGGGGCGACGGCTTCGCGCCCGCCGCGACGAGGTGGGCGCCGAGCGCGGCGATCATGGCGCCGTTGTCGGTGCACAGCCGCGGCCTCGGCACGCGCAGCTCGATGCCGGCCTCCGCGCACCTCTCGGCGGCCAGACCGCTCAGCCGCGAGTTCGCCGCGACGCCGCCGGAGATGACGAGCGTGCCGACGTCCAGGTCCTTCGCGGCGCGGATCGCCTTCGCGGTGAGCACGTCCGCGACCGCCTCCTGGAACGACGCGGCGACGTCGGCCAGCGGGATCTCCTCGCCGGCCCGTTCGGCGCGTTCGACCCAGCGGGCGACCGAGGTCTTGAGGCCGGAGAACGAGAAGTCGTACTTCGCGTCGCGCGGGCCCGTCAGGCCGCGCGGGAACGCGATCGCGCACCCGTTGCCCTGCTTGGCGAGCTTGTCGATGGGCGGGCCGCCGGGGTAGGGCAGGTCGAGCAGCCGCGCGACCTTGTCGTACGCCTCACCCGCGGCGTCGTCGACGGTCGAGCCGATCTCGGTGATCGAGTTCGCGAGACCGCCCTCGACCAGCAGCAGCTGCGAGTGGCCGCCGGAGACCAGCAGCGCGAGGCAGCGCTGCGGCAACGGGCCGTGCTGCAGCGTGTCGGCGGCCACGTGGCCCGCGAGGTGGTTCACGCCGTAGAGCGGCTTGCCGAGCGCGGCGGCGTACGCCTTCGCCGCGGACACGCCGACCAGCAGCGCGCCGGCGAGACCGGGGCCCGCGGTGACGGCGATCGAGTGGATCTGGGAGAGCTCGACCTTCGCCGTGTCCAGTGCGCGGCGCAGGGTCGGGACGAGGGCTTCGAGGTGGGCGCGGGAGGCGACCTCGGGCACGACGCCGCCGAAGCGGGCGTGCTCCTCGACGCTGGAGGCGACCTCGTCGGCGAGCAGTTCGAGCGAGCCGTCCGGACCGAGGCGGACGATGCCGAAGCCCGTCTCGTCGCACGAGCTCTCGATGCCGAGGATCAGGCGGTCAGACACTTTGAGCAGGCCTTCCCATCGTGTACGCGTCGGCACCCGACGGCTGGTAGTAGCGGCGGCGCAGGCCGAGTTGCTCGAAGCCGTGCGCCTTGTACAGGGCGATCGCGGGCTCGTTGTCCGTGCGGACCTCGAGGAAGACCGGCACGCCGATCTCGTCGACGCGGGCGAGCAGGTCGCGCAGCAGCATCTTGCCGACGCCCCTGCCCTGCCAGTGCCCGGCCACGGCGATCGTGTGGATGCTGGCCTCGTACGCGCTGGCGGCGAGCCCGGCGTAGCCGATCAGCTCGTCGTCCGCGTACGCACCGCGGTAGTAGTTGCCGTTGTTCAGCTCGCTGTGGAACGCGTCCTCGCTCCACGGGTCCTCGCCGGGGAACAACGCCACCTCGATCTCGTGGCACGCGGGCACGTCGGCGTGCTGCAGAGGCGCGAGCGCGACGGTGCCGGTGGTCATGCCCTGGTCACCCGCTTGCGCCCGGTGGGCTCCACGGCGTCGGGGCGGCGCAGGTAGAGCGGGGTGAGCGCGGCCGGGCGGGCCTTCGCGAGCACCTCGGCGGCCGCGGCGGCGACCAGGCCCTCGGGGCTCGGGTGCTTCGCTTGGAGCAGCTCCAAGCCGAGGACCTCGGCGTAGATCTCGGCACCCTCACCGGTGGCCTGGCGCACGCCCATCGCGGGCAGCTTCCCGGCGAGGTCCTGCGGGCGCTCGACGTGCGGGCCGTCCGTGCGGCGACCGGCGGCGTCGTACGCGGCCCAGTAGACCTCCTTGCGCCGCGCGTCGGTCGCGACGAGCAGCGGGCGACCGCTGGCCGCGTCCCGCGCGATGGCGTCGGGGGTGGCGACCGGGTAGACCGGGCGGTTGAGCGCCTGGCCGAGCGCGGCGGCGGTGGCGAGGCCCACCCGCAGGCCGGTGAACGGGCCGGGACCGGCGCCGACGACGATCGCGTCGAGGTCGGCGTAGCTCTTGCCGGCTTCCGCGAGCGCGTCGCTGATGTGGGGGGTGAGCAGTTCGCCGTGCGCCTTGGCGTTGAGCGTCACCCGCTTCGCGAGCAGGCGCGGCGGCGAATCGGGCGCGAGTTCGACCACACCGGCGGTGACTGCGGGGGTGGCCGTGTCGACGGCGAGCACTAGCACGATTGTCCAGGGTAGTACGTGTGCCGAACCGCACTCGCCGTGCGTCCGCGAGGCAGGCGTACGACCCCGGTTCCAGGTTCACCGGAGCGGGTGAAGCGCCGGAGCCGTCAGCCGACCACGTCCCTCAGCCGCCTGCCGCCGGGGATGGCCGACGGGCTCGTTCGGCCATCCCCGCGACCCTCCGGGCTCATCCGCCGGAGGTGTTCCCGTTGCAGGCGACGGACGACCGCGAGCAGCGCGCCACCGACGACCGCGGTCGCGAAGGTGTCTTCTGGGTCGTGCGGATCGCATCGGCCCGGAGCGCTCCGTCCTCAACGGACTCCACCCCATCGGCCGACCGGTTTCACACCGGAAGGGTGCGGTCCGCCCATTCGCCGTGCGGCACCAGCTGAGCTGTGCGAACGTCGTCGATCCCGCGTTCGAGGCGGATCAGGAGATGATCTTCGTTCAGGCGTTCCGCGACGCCCTCGCCCCACTCGACGGCGACGACGGCGTCGACCAGCTCGGTGTCGAGGTCGAGGTCGTCCAGCTCGTCCAGGTGACCCCCGAGCCGGTACGCGTCGACGTGCACCAGCCGCACGCCGCCCTCCTGCTCCGGCTCGTGCACGCGGGCGACGACGAACGTCGGCGAGGACACCCGGCCCCGCACGCCCATGCCGCGCGCCAGACCGCGCACGAACGCCGTCTTCCCCGCGCCCAAGGGCCCCGCGAGGAGCACCAGGTCACCCGCGCGGACGACTTCACCCAGCTTGCGGCCGAACTCCTCGGTGTCCTCCACCAAGGGCAGTTCGACGGTCTTCACGCTCGGCGCCACCACTTCTTCCGACTCTCTCCGCGATCGGCCGCGCAGCGTTCGACGAGCGCGACCAGGTGGTCGTTGACGAGGTCAGCCTGCTCCATCATCACCATGTGCCCGGCACCGGGGGCCCGGACGAGCGTGGCGTGCGGCATCTCCTCGGCCATCCGCTCGGCGTGCGAGAACGGCGTGAGCTTGTCCGCGTCGCCGCCCAGGATCAGCACCTCGCAGTGCCGCAGACCCGCCAGCGCCTTGTAGCGGTCGTGCGTGCCGAGGGTCTCGAGGAACTCGGTGAGCACCTTCACCGCGGTCCCGCTGATCATCTGCTCCATCAGGTCCACAAGGGACGGAGCGACCCCGCGGTCGCCGAACGCCCCCAGGCGGATGCCGCTCCACGTGAGGCTCTTCGCGCTCTTGCGCACCCACTCGACGAGTCCGGGTTGCACGCTCGCGAGCCGGCCGACTCCGAGCGTCACCGGGTTGTACCGCGACAGCACGGACTTCGACAGCCCCGCGCCACCGACGGCACCGGCGGCCGTGCCGACCAGCGCGACGCCGAGCACCCGTTCCTCGAAGAGCTCCGGGTGCTTCTCGGCCAGCGCCATGATCGTCATGCCGCCCATGGAGTGGCCGACGAGCACCAGCGGGCCCTCCGGCACGACCGCGCGGATCACCGAGTCGAGGTCGAGCGCGAGTTGGTCGATCGTGCTGTTCTCGCGCGACGAGCGCCCGGACCGGCCGTGGCTGCGCTGGTCGTAGAGCACCTGGTGGACCCGCGGGTCGAGCAGTTCGGCGAGGTCGCGGCGCTGGAAGTGCCAGCAGCGGCGGTCCAGCGCGAACCCGTGCACCAGCACGACGGTGATGTCCGGCTCGCCGCCGTCCGCGGGGTCGACCTCCTCGACGGAGATCGGCACGCCGTCCTCGGCGGCCACGGTCGACTCGCGGTCGGGCCGCAGCCGCCCGAGCGGCTCCTCGGCGAAGCTGTCGGACGCCGTCTTGCGCTCGTGCGAGACCTTCGCCGTCTGCGCCACGGCCGCACCGGCGACGGCGGCGCCGAGCGCGCCACCGACCCACCCGACGACCTTCCACACCGGCTTCACGTGTAGATCCTCCGCACCCGCGGCCGGTACATCCCGCAGACGATCTCGTAGTCGATCGTCCCGGTCAGCTCCGCCCACTCCGTCGCCGTCGGCTCCCCCCGGCTCCCGTCGCCGAACAGGACGACCTCGGCACCCTCCCGCACCTCGTCGTCCTCGCAGCTCACGACGATCTGGTCCATGCAGACACGGCCGACCACCGGACGGCGCCTCCCGTCCAGGAGCACCTCCATCCGGCCGGAGAGCGCCCTCGGGACACCGTCCGCGTACCCGGCGGGCACCAGTGCCAGCGTCGTGTCCCTCCGCGCGGTCCACGTCATCCCGTAGGACACGGACTCACCTGCGGGGATACGTTTCGTGAGAGCCACGTGCGACCGGAAGCTCATGACCGGCCGGAGGTCGTGGTCCGTCGGCACGGGGTTCAGCCCGTAGATCGCGATACCCGGCCTGACCAGGTCGAAGTGCAGGTCGGGCCTCGTCAGCAGGGCCGCGGAGTTCGCGATATGCCGCAACGGGTCGAGCCCCGCCGCCCTCGCCACCTCGTAGGCGTCGTCGAACCGCTTGGCCTGCAGGTCGATGGACGGGTCGCCGATCTCGTCGGCGGACGCGAGGTGCGACCAGATGGCCACGACCTCGTGCTTCTTCGCGGCGTCGACGAGCGCGGGCCAGTCCCGCGGCTGGCAGCCGTTGCGGCTCAGACCGGTGTCGATCTTCAGGTGCAGCCGCGGCCGCGCGTCGGCCTCCTCGGCGGCCTGCTCGATCCGGCGCAGGTCCGACAGCGAGGAGACGCCCATGTCGACGTCCGCGGCCAGCCCGGCCGCCAGGTCCTCGTCCGGCGCGTCGAGCCAGGCGAGGATCGGCGCCTGGATGCCGGCCGCGCGCAGCGCGAGGGCTTCCTGCGTGCTGCACGAACCGAGCCACGTGGCGCCCGCTTCGAGCGCGGCCCTGGCGACCTCGACGGCGCCGTGGCCGTAGCCGTCCGCCTTGACGACGGCCATGGTCTCGGAGGACGGTGCGAGGCCGGCGAGCAAGGCGACGTTGTGCCGCAGCGCGCCTAGGTCGACGACAACTTCTGAACGGGCCATAACCTGGTCATCGTTCCACAGGAGCGCAGCTCATCAGGTGTGAGCGAGCGCTCAGAGGCTCCTGATCGCGTCCGGGATCGCGTTCATCAGCCCCGACGCGGGCACCGGTGCCCCGGCCGCGGCCAGTTCCGCCGCCAGCACGTGCGCGTACGCCGCGTACCCCGCCGCCAGGAACGGGTCCAGGCCGCTCGCGAGCAGCGCGCCGATGATCCCCGACAGCACGTCCCCCGACCCTGCCGTGGCGGGCCAGGAAGACGTCGCCGAGTTGACCAGCGCCCTGCCGTCCGGTGCGGCGACGACGGTCCGGTGCCCCTTGAGCAGCACCACGGCGTTGAAGCGCCGCGCGGCCTTGCGGGCGGCGGCGACGCGATCGGGGCCGACCGGACCGGCCAGGCGTTCGAACTCGCGGTCGTGCGGGGTCAGCACCAGCGGCGCGTCGGGGTCGCGGGCGTCCCACAGCGACGGGGTCGAGGCGAGCAGCGTGATGGCGTCCGCGTCGGCGATCACCGGCACGCCGGCGTCCAGCACGAAGCGCAGCACCTCGGCGGACGAGGTGCCGGTGCCCATGCCGGGGCCGACGACCCAGGCCTGCACGCGGCCCGCGTCGGTGATCGAGCCCGTGCAGATCGCCTCGGGCCAGCGGGCGCGGATGGCGTCGGCGGCGGGACCGGCGTAGCGGACCATGCCCGAGGTGGCCAGCACCGCGGCACCCGTCGACAGCACCGCGGCGCCGGGGTAGGTCGCGCTGCCGGCGGCGACGCCCGTGACGCCCTGGGTGTACTTGTCGTCGGACGGACCCGGCACCGGCCAGCCGATGTCCTGCCGGTCGAGCAGCACGAAGTCGGGGTCCGCCGGCCGCAGGCCGATGTCGACCAGGTGCACCTCGCCGCAGTCCGCCAGCGCGTGCACCGGCTTCAGGCAGCCGAACGTGACGGTGGTGTGGGCGCGCACGTGCGGTCCGGCGATCTCGCCGGTGTCCGGGTCGATGCCGGACGGCAGGTCCACGGCCAGGACCGGGGCGCGCACCGAGGAGACCAGTTCGGCCGCCGCCGGGCGCAGCGGGCCCCGTGCGGACAGGCCGACGATGCCGTCGACCACGAGGTCGGGGGCGCCGACCTCCGCGACGATCCGCCCGCCCGCGCGGCGGAACGCCGCCAGACCCTCGGCGTGGGCCTTCTCCGGCGACAGCAGCACGGCGGACACCGCGACACCGCGGCGGCGCAGGAAGTAGCCGGCCCACAGGGCGTCGCCGCCGTTGTTGCCCGCACCCACGAGCAACGTGACGCGGCGACGGCCGGCGAGCAGCCGAAGGGCGTGGGTGGCCACACCGAACGCGGCCTTGCGCATCAGGGAACCCGGCGGGACGACCGCCATGAGCTCCTCTTCAGCGGACTTGACGCGTTCGGTGTGCCAGACGCCTCTCACCTATTCGACGGTAACGGACTTCGCCAGGTTGCGAGGCTTGTCGACGTCGTAGCCGCGGGCCGTCGCGATCTCGGCCGCGAGCACCTGCAGCGGGATCGTCGAGATCAGCGGCTGCAGCAGCGTCGGGACGGCCGGGATCTCGATCAGGTGGTCGGCGAACGGGCGCACCGTCTCGTCGCCCTCCTCCGCGATCACGATCGTGCGGGCGCCACGGGCCTGGATCTCGCTGATGTTCGACACCAGCTTCGAGTGCAGGACGGCGCGGCCCTTCGGCGACGGCATCACCACGACGACCGGGAGGTTCTCCTCGATCAGCGCGATCGGGCCGTGCTTGAGCTCGCCCGCCGCGAAGCCCTCGGCGTGCATGTAGGCGAGCTCCTTGAGCTTGAGCGCGCCTTCCAGGGCGACCGGGTAGCCGACGTGGCGGCCGAGGAACAGCACCGCCTTCGAGTCGGCGAGCTCCCGGCCGAGCGCCTTGACCCGATCGATCGTGCCGAGCACGCGCCGCACGGCCTCGGGCATGGCCTCCAGCTCGTGGAACTCGCGGGCGACCTCGTCCGGGTACTTGGTGCCGCGGGCCTGCGCCAGGGCCAGGCCGACGAGGTAGTTCGCGGCGATCTGGGCGAGGAACGCCTTCGTTGACGCGACACCGATCTCCGGCCCGGCGTGCGTGTAGAGCACGGCGTCGGACTCGCGCGGGATCTGCGCGCCGTTGGTGTTGCAGACGGCCAGGACACGGGCCTTCTGCGCACGGGCGTGGCGCACGGCCTCCAGCGTGTCCGCGGTCTCGCCGGACTGCGACACGGCGACGACGAGCGTGTCGCGGTCGAGGACCGGGTCGCGGTAGCGGAACTCGGAGGCCAACTCGACCTCGACGGGCAGGCGGGTCCAGTGCTCGATCGCGTACTTCGCGACGAGACCGGAGTGGTAGGCCGAGCCGCAGGCGACGACGAAGACCTTGTCGACGTCGCGGAGGTCCTGGTCGGACAGGCGCTGCTCGTCGAGGACGATCCGGCCGTTCGCGAAGTGGCCGCGCAGCGTGTTCGCCAGCGCCTCCGGCTGCTCCTCGATCTCCTTGAGCATGAAGTACTCGTGGCCGCCCTTCTCGGCGGCGCTGAGGTCCCAGTTGACCGTGAACGGCTTGGCCTGCGCGGGCTCGCCGTCGAAGTCGGTGACCTCGTAGCCGGAGCGGGTGAGCACGACCATCTGGTCCTGGCCCAGCTCGACGGCTTCCTTGGTGTGCGCGATGAACGCGGCCACGTCGCTCGCGACGAAGTACTCGTCCTCGCCGACGCCCACGACCAGCGGGGAGTTGCGGCGCGCGGCGACGACCTGGTCGGGCTCGTCGGCGTGCGTCACCACGATGGTGAACGCGCCCTCGAGCCGGCGGGCGATCTTGCGCACGCTGGCGGGCAGGTCGCCCTTCGTGTCGCCCTCGGAGTAGGCGAACGCCACGAGGTGCGCGACCGTCTCGGTGTCCGTGTCGGACGCCATCTCGACGCCGAGGCCCTCGAGCTCGGCGCGCAGCGCGAGGAAGTTCTCGATGATGCCGTTGTGCACCACGGCGACCCGGTTCGTCGAGTCGCGGTGCGGGTGCGAGTTCCGGTCGATCGGCGCGCCGTGCGTCGCCCACCGGGTGTGGCCCATGCCGACGGTGCCCGCGAAGCTGTCGCGGCCCACCTCGTCGAGCCTGCCCTCCAGGTTCTGCAGCCGTCCGGCCTTGCGTTCGACGGCGAGGTCGTCGCCCGTCACGACCGCGACGCCCGCCGAGTCGTAACCCCGGTACTCGAGGCGCCTCAGCCCGTCCAGCACGACGTCGAGCGCCGACTGGTGACCCACGTATCCCACGATTCCGCACACGGGAAACAGACTAGCTAGACCACGCCGCTAACCCTAATGAGTGAGAGCGCTTCATTTGTGCAGGTCACAAGCCCGAGTGGTGTAGACCAATCTCGGGTGTGGCCCACGCGACAGGATCGACTACGGTTCACCCCATGGCTCGCCGCGTGATCACGCTGACCGCGAAACAGGCACTCGAGCAGCTCAGCAGGCCCGGCCCGCACCCGGTGCTGCGCGGCGACCTCGCGCTCGTGGGGCTTCCCGGCGTGATCTTCACGCCCCGGTCGGGCCTCGGCCTGCCCGCTGTCGCGCTCGGACACGGCTGGATGCAGCCGGTGCGCCGCTACCACGGACTTTTGCGGCACCTGGCCTCCTGGGGCGTGGTCGCCGCGGCCCCCGCCGTCGAACGCGGCCCGCTGCTGTCGTCGCGGGTGCTGGCGGCGAACCTCCTGACCACTTTGGACATCTGCTCCGGCGTGCGCCTGGGCACCGGCGAGATCAGCGTCGACCCGTCCCGCGTGGCCCTGGTGGGGCACTCGATGGGCGGTGGCGCGGCGGTGCTCGCCGCCGCGGAGGCGGAACGCGTCCGGGCCGTTGTGACTTTGGCCGCAACGGAGACGCGTCCCTCCGCACTGGACGCCGCGCGGGAGGTCCGCGTGCCCGGACTGCACCTCGCGGCGGGCGAGGACCGCATCGCACCGCCGGTCGGCCACGCCGAGGCCATCGCGTCCGCGTGGGGCGGTCCCGTGCAGCTGCGGTTGCTGCCCAAGGCCTCGCACCTCGGGTTCACCGAGGGCAGGCACTGGAGCGAGCTGGTGCTGGACGGCCACGCCGAACGCCGCTCGCAGAAGCTCGGGCGCGCGTTCGTGACGGCGTTCCTGCTGCGCGTGCTCACCGGCGACCGCGCCTACGACGAGCTGCTGGACGCCGACCTCAAGAACGCGAACCTCGTGTTCCAGCGGGAAGCTCTGCCGCAACGCGCCGCCCAGCGCTGACCTGACACGTGAAAGGGACGCCCTGCCGGGCGTCCCTTTCGTTCGTGATCACCTCAGCCAGGTCTGGCCGCTCAGGTCGTCGTCATCGTCCACCGGTGCCGGGCGACGCGGGCGCACCGGAGGCGGCGGTGCCACCGGCTGCACGGGCGGGGGCGGCGGAGGAGGCGGGGTGGCCGCACGGGGCGCGTAGCCGCCGTCGTCGTCCTCCGGGCCGAACGCCATCTCACCGGCACCCCGTTCGGGACGCTCCCACTGCGGCTTGCGCTGCTGCGGCTTCTCCCCCTGCTTGCTGATGTTCTCCGCGCTCTCCCGAGCCTCGGAGACCTCACGCCTGTGCTTGTCCTCGCGGGCCGCGATGTCCGCGGCGAGCTTGGCCTGGGCCGCCCTGAGCTCCGACGAGACCTCGGCGGTGCTGCGACGGGTCTTGGCGAGGTTGTCGTCGAACTGCGCCTGCAGGCGCGGATCCACGTCACCGATCATCGCCACGGGCTCGCGGCCTCCCCTCGCTCATCGCCCAGCACGGTCTGCATGGCGCTCAACGGGTTGCTGTTGTCGTCGTCGAACAACGTGCCCGTGGTGCGCCACTGGCTGGCTCCCCGCTCGGAGTCGCCGCCCTGCTGACCGCCCGCTCCGGCGCCGGCCATGCCGCCGCCCATCATCCCGCCCCCCATCATGCCGCCGGACGAGGCACCCGACGGCGGCTGGCCGTGGGCGTCCTGCAGGGACGGCAGGGCCGCGGAACCCGGCTGACCGGCCTCGGAGGCGTTCGTGTTGAACGAGCCGCCGTTGCCGTCGCCCGCGTTCGGGCTGGTCCACGCGGTGTCGGCGGACGTGCCGCCGAGCACCGACTCGCCGCTGCCGCCACCGCCGCCGGTGAACGAGACGCCGGAGGTCGTGGTGCTGTCCGAGGCCCGGGCGAGGACCGGACCGTCAGCGGGAACCCTGGGCTCGCCGACGCTCGGCATGAAGCCGTTGTCCTGGACGTGGTCGCGGGCCACGGCTTCCCCGAAGCGCTCGCCCGGCGCGCTCCAGACCTGCTCCGCGGCCGGCGCGGGCATCGTCTGGAACCCCTCGGCGGCCGGTGCGGGCACGGGCTGGAACCCGGCCTCGGCGGGCGTCGTGGTGACCCCGTCCTCGGCTGGCACGACCTGCGGGAAGTCGGCCTCCGGCGTGCGGAGACCGTCCTCGAGCCTCACACCGTCCATGACCGCGCCACCGGCACCCGAGCCGGAGCCCGCACCCGAACCCGAGTCCGGCGTCTGCGCGGCGGGGTTCTCGTCCTCGCCGAAGCCCACGCCGATCTTGTCCGGCGTGCCGTCGCCGTTGTCCGCGGTCAGGTTGATCTGACCGGTCTCGGTGTCGACCTCGGCGGTGAAGTCCACGCCGTCCTGCTCGATGTGGATCTTGCCGTCGGCGCCGACCTCGACCGGGATCGGGTTCGACTCCGAGCCCAGCGGGCCGCCGCCGGGCGCGGCTGCGCCACCGGGGGCCGGGGTGGCACCGGCCGTCGCGCCGGCACCGGGCGTCTGCCCCGCCTGGGCCGGGGCCGAGCCGGTGAGCGTGCCGGCCATGGCGGTGATGGCCTGGGCGCCGTTCTGGCCCATGAGGGCCTTGGCGGCCTCGGGGTTCTTGCTGAAGTCGAGGTCGTAGGTCTTCGGCTCGCCCTTGGGCGTGTCGATCGTCATCTTCACGTGCCCGTTGGCGTCGGGCTCCGTGACCTTGATCGTGTTGTCGCCCGCGGTGACCGTGACGGTCTCGAGCTCCTCCTCGGGCTTCGGCTGGTCGGGCTTGCCGTCGCCGTCGAGGTCGTCGGGCTTGCCGTCACCGTCGGTGTCACCGGGGACGTCCGGCTTGCCGTCGCCGTCCTTGTCGAGCGGGTTCTCCGGCTTCGGGATCTCGGGCGTTCCGCCCCCACCGCCGCCGGGCGGGGTGCCACCGCCGCCGGGCGGAGTGCCGCCACCGCCGGGCGGAGTGCCACCACCGCCGGGCGGGGTGCCGCCACCGTTGTTGTTGACGTTCTGGCGGCCCTGGTTCGACTCGGTGAACGACGGCGGATCGCCGACCTGCTGGAACGGGTCGCCGCCGAACGCCGTGGTGAGGCCCTGGAACATGGTCTTGTAGTCGGCGTCGACACCGGCCTGCACGGCGTCGCAGTAGCCGTCGAAGGCCTTCTTCTTGTTGTCGAACTCCTCGCAGAGCGCCTTCAGCTTCTCCTTGGCGTCGCTGATGATCCGGTCGCGCACGTCGGCGATCCAGCCGCCCCAGCCGAGGCCGGACAGGATGCCGAGCGGGCCGCCGCAGATCGCGCCGATCACCGAGTTCTTCAGGTCGCTCTGGACGCCGTAGACCCAGTCGAGGACACCGCCGTCGTTCGGGAACACGTCGCCGTTCGCGTGCCGGATGGCCTCCTCGGCCTTCTCGACGGTCAGGCCGCCGCAGGTCTCCGAGTACTGGTCGTGGATCTGCTGCGCGAACTCCTTGACGTGCTTCTGCATGGTGGTCACGCCACCGGTGATCGCACCGGGGCCCGTGCCCGCCTGCTGCACGAACGTCTTGGCGGTCGACGCGAACTTGTCGTGGTAGCCGCGCGCGGCATCGGCCGCCGAGCCCTCCCACGAACCGAGGCCGTTCCACGCGGCGCCGAGCTGGTTGTCGTGCTCCTGCGCCTTCTTGACGTTCTCGGTCAGCTTGTGCGCGTCCTCGCGGAACTTCGCGAAGTCGATGTCGCGGACCTCGTCGTACTTGCGGTAGATGTCGCCCTGGAGGTTCGGGGCGGCGCCCTGGTGCCCGCAGGCCGGCGCGGCCTTGGCGTAGACCGGGATGAACTTCTCGAAGAAACGCAGGCCGGGAGCGCCGGCGTCGAGCAGCGTGTTGCTGTTCGGGACGTCACCCTGCTCGTTCAGCACCTTCTGGGTGGCGCCGAGCTCGCGTTCCTCGCCCGCCTTCTTGACGAGGGCGTCCGCCGCGGAGCCCTCCACCGTGAAGGCGGCGTGCTGGCCTTCCTTGCGGATGTTGTTGGCCTCGCTGAAACCCAGTGTCAGCGGAGCGAGGACCACACCCACCACGTGGTCGCCGACACTCGGGTCGTCGGGAACGTCGACACCGTTCGCCTTGCCGTAGCGCTCGACCTCTTCCTGGGGAGCGCCGGCGCCGGCGAGGGCGCGGACGAGCTGCTTCTTGGTCTCCGGCGTGACGTTCGGGTCGTCGAGGAGCTTCTTGATCTCGTTCTGATCCGCCACGGCTCGTTACCCCTTGAACTGGCTCGAGGTCTGCGCCTCGTTCGACTCGTACGTCTTGGCGACGTCCTTCAGGCGTGTGGCGATGCCGGTCGCCTCTTTGCCGAACTTCTCGAGACTCGTGCCGAACTGGTCGAAGAAGGTCTTGTACTGGGCGGCGACGCCCTGGAACTTGCGCCCGACCTGACCGGCCCCCACGCCCGGCACGACCGAAGCCTTCATCTGGACCAGCTGCGACCCCTCGGCGTCGTACACCCCCGCCGTCTTGGTCAAATCGCCGGACTGTACGCCGAACCCAGCCATTCTCCGCCTCCCCTTGTCCCCGATCCGACGCAGTTCGGCCTCATCGGGTTCCGCCATACAGTGCCAGCTCGGGTCACGCGGTGACCGGAGCTCCACCAGGTCGGTTGCCTTAGTAAACAGCCGTTCGGCCGAAGCCTCCGACGATCACCACTGATCGGGTGGCGGCTGACGCGGTCCCGGGGGCTGCTGCGGCCACTGCCCACCAGGCGGAGGGCCGTACTGGCCGGGTGGTGGGCCGTACTGGCCGGGCGGCGGAGCCTGCTGCCAGTGCTGGGCGGGCGGGTGCTGGACCTTCTTCTTGCGGTTCACCGCGACGGCCACGACGAGCAGCACGGTCACGATGACGGCGATCAGGAAGAGGGCCACGAGGATTTGGACCGGACCGATGTGGAACACGGCTCACCAGCCGTTCGGCGCGGGCGGCTGCTGGCCGGGCGCGGGCTGGGGGTGGACCTGCTGCGAGTGGGCCTGCTGGGGGTGGACCTGCTGCGGGAACCCCTGCGACGGGTACGGCTGCCGCGGGTGGCCGTAGCCGGGCGGGTACGGGGGCTGGGCGGTCTTGCGCTTCGACGCCACGACGACCGCGACGACGACCGCTGTCACACCTCCCAGCAGCACCAGGAGTACGAGCAACATCAGCACGGTCATCTCCAGCCCCCATCCGTCCTCAGTGCACCGAGGAAACCACACCCGCCAGGCGCTGCGCGGCCGACTCGGCCTGTTCGTGGCTCGTGGCCTCGACCATCACCCGCACGAGCTGCTCGGTGCCGGACGGGCGCAACAGCACGCGGCCGGTCTCGCCGAGCTCGGCCTCGACGGCGGCGACGGCCTCGCGGACCGACGTGGCCTTCGCCACGGCCGCCTTGTCGGAGACCTTCACGTTGATCAGGACCTGCGGCAGGCGGCGCATCACCGAGGCGAGGTCGGCGAGCGACTTGCCGGTCTCGGCCATGCGGGCCATCAGGCGCAGCGCGGTGAGCAGGCCGTCTCCGGTGGTGGCGTGCGCGGGCAGCACGACGTGGCCGGACTGCTCGCCGCCGAGCGAGTAGCCGCCCGCCTTGAGCTCCTGCAGCACGTAGCGGTCGCCGACGGCGGTGGTGCGCAGCCGGATGCCGGCCTCCCGCATGGCGATGTGCAGGCCGAGGTTGCTCATCACGGTCGCGACGAGCGTGTCCTCGAACAGCTCACCCGCGTCGCGCATGGCGAGCGCGAGGACCACGAGGATCTGGTCGCCGTCCACCGCGTTGCCGTCGGCGTCCACGGCGAGGCAGCGGTCGGCGTCACCGTCGTGCGCGATGCCGAGGTCGGCACCGTGCTCGCGGACCGCGGCGGCGACGACGTCGATGTGGGTGGAACCACAGCCGTCGTTGATGTTCAGGCCGTCCGGGGTCGCGTTGATCGCGATCACCTCGGCCCCGGCGCGGCGGTACGCGTCCGGTGCGGCCACCGACGCGGCACCGTTCGCGCAGTCCACCACGACCTTGAGGCCGTCGAGGCGGTGCGGTGTGACTTTGATCAAGTGCTCGACGTACTGCGTCTCGGCGTCGGGGACGTCGCGCACCCGGCCGATGGCGGCGCCGGTCGGGCGCTCGAACGCCTGGCCCATGTGCTGCTCGATCTCGTCCTCGACCGCGTCGGGCAGCTTGTGGCCGCCGGCGGCGAAGAGCTTGATCCCGTTGTCCGGCATCGCGTTGTGCGAAGCGGAGATCATCACACCGATGTCGGCGCCGAGGGCCGAGACCAGGTGGGCGACGGCGGGGGTGGGCAGGGCGCCGACGCGCAGCACGTCCGCGCCGGCCGAGGTGAGGCCTGCGGTGACGGCGGCGTCGAGCATCTCGCTGCTCGCCCTGGGGTCGCGGCCGACGACGGCGACCGGGCGGTGGGAGCGGTCGTGCTCGGCGAGCACGCGTGCCGCCGCGGCGGCGACGGACATCGCGAGCTCGGGGGTGAGGTCGGCGTTGGCGAGACCACGCACTCCGTCGGTGCCGAACAGGCGGGCCATGAATCCTCCGGATTGGACACTTCGAGGCAGTGGGAAAAGACCCGGAAAACACTGCGGGAGCAGCAGTTCGGAGTGAACTGCTGCTCCCGCAGGTACAGCTGGGTGACGCTCGGGGTGCGGGGAGTCCCCGCTGTCACCGCAGAGGAGCCGTGGTCTGACGAACGCAGACACAGCTCCCGCGGTGACGGAGCATCAACGCTTGGAGTACTGAGGCGCCTTGCGGGCCTTCTTCAGACCGTACTTCTTGCGCTCCTTGACCCTCGGGTCACGGGTGAGGAAGCCGGCCTTCTTCAGCACCGGGCGGTCCTCGGAGTCGACGGCGATCAGCGCACGCGCGATGGCGAGGCGCAGCGCACCGGCCTGGCCGGTGATGCCGCCGCCACGCAGGTTCGCGATGACGTCGAAGGTCTCGGGCTTCTCCGTGGTGACGAGCGGCTCACGGATGAGCTGCTGGTGCACCTTGTTCGGGAAGTAGGCCTCGAGGGTCTTGCCGTTCAGCGTGAACTTGCCGGTGCCGGGCACGAGGCGGACGCGGACGACGGCCTCCTTGCGGCGACCGACGGTCTGCGCGAGGTGCGCGGCGCCGTTCAGCGAGGGCGCGACCACCGGCGCGGAGGTCTCCTCGACCTCGGCCTCGTCGGCCTCGGCCTCAGGAGCCTCGACGACCTCGGCCTCGACAACCTCAGCCTCGACCTCGGGGGTCTCGACCTCAGGGGTCTCGTTCTCAGGGGTGGTCACAGGAACTTCCTCGGTGTACTCGTCGCTCACTGGGCGATCTTCTTGATCTCGAACGCCTGCGGCTGCTGCGCGGCGTGCGGGTGGTTCGGTCCGCTGTAGACCTTCAGCTTGTTCGCGATCTGACGGCCCAAGCGGTTCTTGGGCAGCATGCCCTTGATCGCCTTCTCCACCAGGCGGTCCGGACGGGTGTCCAGGACCTCGCCGAAGGACTGCTTGCGCAGACCACCGGGGAAGCCGGAGTGGCGGTACTGGAACTCCTGGTCCCGCTTCGAGCCGGTCAGGGCGACCTTGTCAGCGTTGATGATGACCACGAAGTCACCGGTGTCAACGTGAGGGGCATAGGTCGGCTTGTGCTTGCCGCGCAGCAGCGTCGCGGCCTGGGTGGCGAGCCGGCCGAGCACCACGTCCTGGGCGTCGATCACGTGCCAGGTGCGGGTCACCTCACCGGGCTTCGGGCTGTACGTGCGCACGGATCTACCTCGTCGTCACTTGCGTCTGGGGTCACTGCGGCGGTTGCCCCAGACCGATCTTGGACAGGCCAAGCGGTGGTTCCGAGACAGGCGCGGCACACACGGGCGCCAGCTACCGCACAACAACGTAAGAAGATACCGGATAGGTGGTGCGGGGACCAAAACGGCCCCTCCGAAGCGACCACCTCCGGACGTACGCGAGCCCCGGACCACGTGGTTCCGGGGCTCGCGAGGGGTGTTGCGGTACCGCGGTGCTTACCAGCGGCGGGCGTTCGCGCCTTCGGCGGCGGCGTACGCGGAAGCGGCGTCGCGGACGGCGATACCGATGGACGAGAGGACGGACTGCAGGTCGGCAGCGCTGCCGTCCCACTTGGCCTGCGCCGCGTTGTACGCAGCGGCGGCTTCACCCTCGTAAGCGGCCATGACCTTCTGAACGCGGCCCTTCAGGTCGTCGAGCTGGCCCTGGATCTGGCCGGCGGCGCTGGTGATGGAACCGGAGGCGTTCTCGAGCTCGCCGAAGCTGACCTTGACCTGGTCACCCATTGTGATCTCCCCTTAGAAGCAAGTTTGTGTTTGCGGAACGAAAGTCGAGCGGAGCGAACAGGATCAGAGGCGCTGCGAGATGCTCGTGGAGAGCTGGGTCGCTTCCTCTTCCTGGCGGGCGTAGGCCGCGGCGCTGCCGTCGACCTGGTCGGCGATCGCCCGCAGGGCCTCCTGCAGCTTCCGCGCGTCCTCGTCGAAACGGGCCATCAGGGCCGTGAAGGCGGTCGCCGCAGCGCCCTTCCACATGCCCTGCAGACCCTCGACGGTGCTGCGGACACCGCGCAGGGTGGCCTGGGTGTCGTTGTCGACGTTGACGATGTCCTTCGCCAGAGTCGCGAGCTCTTCGGCGGACGCCTGGTAACCGGCCATTGGGAGAATCCCCCTTCAGAGAACTTCAGGTCGCACTTCTTGGTTCGTACGCCTCTTACGACGGGAACCTTGCCACGCCGGTTCCGTCCTGTCGCGACTTCTTTCGAAGTAGTTGCGCTAGTAAACGGCTCAGGGTGAAACCGCGTCTCAGTAGAGGATTCGCGACTGCGAAAAGTCCTCGTCATCATCACTCGCACGGGGAAGCTGACCACTCGGACCGGCGACGGCCGAGGACCCCAGCGCGGCCGCCGGCTCCGTCTCGACTGGAGCGTGAGCGGCCGGTTCGGCGACTTCCGGAACCTGTTCGACGGCCAGACCCCGGCCGGAGCGGAACCCCGTGGCGGCCTCCCGGACGTCGGCCGGGGTCACCGCGGCGCCGGTCGCGGACCGGCCCCCGCGAGCCCGCTCGGCCAGTTCACGGGTGCGTTCCCGCAGCTTGGCATTGCGTTCACCGATCTCACCGGAGGCCCGGCGGGAACGCGTGACCGCGGCCGAGACCTCGGACCGGAACCGGGCGAGGACCTCGCTGGAGGACATCGGCAACTCTCCTAGGACTTGATGACGAGCGAGCGGACGACCTGCTCGCAAGCGGTGCGGACCTGGGCCTGCGCGCTCGGGGCGGCCTGGCAGCCCACGCTCACCTGGACGTCGCCGGCGAACTGGATGTACCAGTCGACACCGGTCGAGCCGACGACTTCGCGATAGTGAACAACCGGCTTCCCGGCGAATGAGGTGCTCTCGGTGAAGTTGAGAACCTCGTCACCTTTGCGGTCGCGTTCTTCGAACATGCGCCGCAACTCGGTCAACGCGCGAACTCTGTCCTGATCGCTGTTGTACTCGAGAATTTGCTCCTGCACAGCAATGCGCGCCTGAGGCTGTTCGCCATTGGAATTCCCGCGCTCGACCGGTTGCAAAAGCACCTGCCGATCGGCGGCGGCGCCGCCGGTCTGCTTCCAGCCGTCCGGGCGCGTGAAGCTGTAGTCGTACACGGCGATCTGGTCGCCGGTCGGGGTCGGCTGCGGCTTCTCGGGCTTGAACCAGTAGAAGGCGCCGACGCCGGCCGCCGCGAGCACGGCCACGACGCCGATCGCGATGAAGAGCGGCGCCCTGCTCTTCTTGGGTGGCGGCGGCGGTGCGGCGGCGGGGAACGGGAGCGGGAGCGGGAACTGCCCCGCGGGCGGGGACGTGATCCGGCGGGTGATCTTGCGGGTGGTGTCGTCGCGGACCCGGAGGTTGTGGGTGACCTCACCGGACGGACCGCCCGGAACCGGCTTCTTCTGCTGCGCCACGCCCCCGGTCCGCTCCGGGTCGAGGCTCACCGCCCGCAGCGCGCCGCGGGCCACGACGGTCTCCGGCTGGTCGATGCTCGTCGGCACGACGCGGAGGTGGTCGTGCACCAGCCGCGCGACGAGCGGGATCCGGCTGGACCCGCCGACCAGGAACACCCCGGCGAGCTGCCGGGGCGCGAGGCCCGCGTCGCGCACGGCGGCACCGGCCAGCGCGGCCGCCCGGCTCAGCGGTGCGGTGATCAGCTGCTCCAGGTCCGACCTCGTCACGTGCGCGTCGGGGAACGGCGGCGGCATCGGCACGTCGGTGTAGGCGTGCCGGGACAGCGTCTCCTTGGCCCCCCGCACGTCCTGCCGCAGCACCCGCCGCTTGCGCCGGTCGGCCATCTCGCGGCCCTCGACGAGCTGCCGCCACGCCTCGGGGTCCTTGGCCGAGACCAGTCCGCCGACGTGGTCCAGCAGTGCCTGGTCGACGTCGGCGCCACCGAAGCCGGGGTCGCCCTTGGCGGACAGCACCCGGAAGCTCTTGCCCGCACGGGCCACCACGCTCGCGTCGACCGTGCCACCGCCGAGGTCGAGCACGGCGAGCGCGGCACCGTCCGGAATGGAGTGGCTCGCGGAGTGGAAGACGGCGGCGGCGACGGGTTCGGGGACGAGCACGACCTCGCGTCCGAGCCCGCGCGCCGCCTGCAGCAGGACGCGCGTGCGCACCGTGCCCCAGTCGGCGGGATGCGTCAGCACGAGCAGGTCGACCGGTGCACCACCGCCAACGCGCCGTGCTTCGTTGACGGCCCGTGTCAGCACCGCGCGCACAACGTCCACAACGGGCAGCACGGTGCTGCCGAGCAGCAACTCCCCCTCGTCGACCCGGCGCTTGGGGTGCGGCTCGTACCGGGCGGGGTCGACCGCGGCCTGGCGCTCGGCCTCCTGCCCGACGAACAGCGTCCCGTCGGCCGCGGCGAACACCGCGGACGGCACCAGCGGCTGGCCGTCGAACACGACGACCTGCGGCTCCCGGCCGTGCGCGGAGATCGCCACGCAGGTGCTCGACGTGCCGAAGTCGACCGCGACGTGCAGGCTCATGCACCTTCCCCTCTTCCGCGCACATGCTTACCCGATGCGACTGAGCTGGACGACACTGATGACGAAGGTCGGCACCACGAGTTCAGCGCAGGGCCTCCACGCGCGCGGCCAGCGCGTCCGCCCGTGCGTCGTTGCGGGAGCGGTAGATCTCGACGGCCTCCTGCCACGCCGCGGCGGCCTCGTCGAGCCTGCCCTGCCCGACGAGCACTTCGCCGATCAGCCCCAGCCCGTCGGTCACGCCGTCCGTGTCGCCGACGCGCCTCATCACCTCGACGACCGCGCGCAGCTCCGGCTCGGCCTCGGCGTACCGGCCTGCTCCGGCCAGCGCGGCGGCGCGGTAGGCACGCACTCGGACCAGCAGGAACTCGTCACCGAGCCGTGCCGCCAGGGGAGCCGCCAGGTCGGTCTCCCCCAGCGCGTCCGCCCACCTCTGCTGGTGGTTGAACCGGCTGGCCATGTTCACGTGGCAGACGATCTGCAGGTAGACGTCGTCGATCTCGACCGCGATGGCGAGGGCCTCGCGGCTGTACTCCTCCGCCTCCTCGCGGCGGCCCATCGTGCTGTAGAGCTTCGACATGTTGCCCAGCACGCCCGCGACCGAGATCGGCTCGCCCTCCGCCCGCACGAGCGGCAACCCGACCTCGTAGCTGAGCAGTGAGTCGTCCACGCGACCGATGAGCTCGTAGAGCACCGCGAGCTTGGTGTGCAGGAGCCCCTGTTCGAGCACGGAGCCGACCCCGCGCAGCGCCTCGAAGAGGTCGACGGCGTCGTGGCGGTGCGTGTGGTCGACGACGAGGTAGCTGAGCAGGTGGATCGGGATGAGCACGGCCGGCCGGTCCCAGCCCCTCGCGAGCGCGGCGAGCGCGACCGCCTTGAGGTTGGCCCACTCCTGGCGCCGCCACCGCTGCGCCTCGAACCACACGGAGAACTCCTGTGGCACCACACCGGACTTCACGGCGTCCGCGCGCACCACGATCCTGGCCGGGTCGAGGGCGGTCGCGTTCTCCAGGGTGTGGAGGTACCACTCGGTCAGCCGCAGCGCCGCTTCCTCGTCGTCGCCGCACAGCTCCGCCGAGTACGCCCGCAACAGGTCGTGCAGGTTGTACCGCCCCGGGGTGCACGACTGCACGAGGTGGTCCGCGACCAGCCGCTCCAGCAGACGGCGGGCCCGGGCCACGGGGACACCGGCGAGCGCCGCTGCGGCGCCGGCGTCGAAGTCCACGCCGGGGTGCACCGACAGCAGCCGGAACATCCGTGCCGACTCCGCGTCCAGCGCCCGGTACGACCACGAGAACACCGCGCGCACGTCGACGTCGTCGAAGTCGGTCAGCGCGTCGAGCCGGGCGTCGTCCAGCTCGGCGACGAACTCCCGCAGCGGCACGTCCGGGAACCGGGAGACCCGCTCGGCGAACACCCGCAGCGCCAGCGGCAGTCCGGTGCAGCGCTCGACGATCTCCCGTGCGGCCTCGGGTTCGGCGGCGATCCGCTCCTCGCCGAGGACGGCACCGAGCAGCGTCCGCCCTGCCTCCAGGTCCAGTTCGTCCAGGGCGATCGCGGTGGCGTCGTGCTGCAGGACCAGCGCGCGGAGCTGGTTGCGGCTGGTGATCACCACGCGCACGCCGGCCGCACCGGGCAGCAGCGGGAGCACCTGGCGGGGTGAGGCGGCGTTGTCGAGCACCAGCAGCAGGCGCCGGTCGACGAGCGTGGTGCGTAGCAACGCGAACCGCGCGTCCGCGGCCGCCGGGACGTTCTGCACGCCCAGTCCCACCAGCAGCGTCTCCGCCGCGGCCACCGGGTCGACGGGCTGCGCCTCCGGGTCGAACCCGCGCAGGTCGAGGTGCAGGTCGCCGTCCGGGAACTCCTCGCGCGCCTGGCGTGCCCAGTGCAGCACCAGCGCGGTCTTCCCGACGCCGCCGACGCCGTGCACGACGATGACCCCGGTCGTCTTGTCGAGCAGGCGCAGCTCGTGGTCGCGCCCGACGAAGTTCCGCACGCCCGCCGGCAGCTGCCGCGGCACCTGACGCCCGCCGGCGGGCACCTCGCCGCGCAGGACCTGCTGGTGCAGTGCCCGCAGCGCCGGTCCCGGGTCGACGCCGAGTTCGTCCGCGAGCGTCCTGCGCACCTTCTGGTAGGTGGCGAGCGCCTCGGCCTGCAGCCCCGCCCGGTACAGCGCGAGCATCAGGTACCGCCAGAACGACTCCCGCAGCGGGTGGTCGGCGACCAGCGACTTCAGCTCGGCGACGAGCTCGCGGCCGAGACCGCGGTCGAGGTCGGCCTCGAGGCGCGACTCCAGCGCGTCGAGCCGTTCGCCCGCGAGCCGCGGCACGTCCTCGCGGTGCAGCGAGTCGGAGGTGACGTTGCCGAGCACCGGGCCGCGCCACAACGCCGACGCGGCACCGTGGTCGCCGGACCCGGCCAGCGCGCGGAACCTCAGCAGGTCGAGCTGGTCGGGCTCGACCTCGGCGAGGTAGCCGCCGGGCCGGGTGCGCACGCAGTCAGCCCGGCCCAGCGCGGACCTCAGCCGTGCCACCACCATGTGCAACGTCTTGCGCGCACGGTCGGCCGTCGGCGGTTCACCGTCCCAGATGCGCTCGATCAGCTCGTCGACCGGCACGAACTCGTTGGGGCGCAACAACAACGTGGCCAGCAGGACCTGTCCGCGACCCGTCGGCACCGCGACCGGCTCGCCGTCGAGCAGCACCTCCAGCGGCCCCAGCACCCGGAACTCGACGTTCATCACCACCACCCCCAGCCGGCGGACCCACGTCCCCGACCATTGCTCATCGGTGTGCCGATGTCCAGGCAGTTGCGGTGCGGCTGCACGACCGCGGATCTGCGACAACGGCGTGGGAACCCTCCCACGTGCGGGTTGTGCGATACCAGTTCATGAGACTGTGCGACCGGTTGATGGAACACCTCGCAAGATCCGAACCGGTGGGTGCCGGGCAGTCGTCCAGTGCGACGGCACCCGCTGCGGCTCCCCGTCCACAGTGGACCTGCGGAGCGGCCGACGAGGTGCGTGGGCGCCGTGTGAGCGAAGTGTGACCGGCTTCCGGCAGAGTTCTCCTCAGCGGCGCTGGTGGCAAGGTTCCTGGGGGGCCACCAGCACCGCTCATCACTTCCACGGCCCCGCGAACCCGTTCCACCGGGACCTGGCCGGGGTGTGAGCGCTCCCGGCGGCGCTGATGACCGGCCGGCCCCGCCGCGGTCACCTCCCTCTTCGCCGTGGCGGGGCCGGCCACCCGGCGCGGTGCGGACTCGGTGTGACCGGAGTGTGAGCCCCACCGGGCACAGTGGAGCTCAGCCGGAACGACGAGAGCGACAACGAGGTATGGGGGTGTCACGCCCGTCGATCTCCTGCCGGGCCTTCCCTTCCAGCGGGGCGGCCCGCAGGAGTCCGGTCATGGGGGAACCGGACGGTCCCCTGCTGTCCGGCCCTTTCGCTTCGCCCGCACCCCGGTGTCATCGAAGCGTGAGCGTCGCGAGAGCGGTCTGCGGCAGAGTTCTGACCAGCCGGTTCGGCGGAGACAGACCTGGGGGGCTGCCTCCGCCGAACTCCCGCCGGCCGGCCTCTCCCCCGGAGTGGGCGGCCCGGCGGGACACCGGTCATGGGGGAACCGGACAGTCCCCTGCTGTCCGGTCACGGGCCCGCGGCTCCGGCCGCGGGCCTTTTCCGTTGCCCGGAACGACTCGTGGGTGGCCCCGCCGAACGGCGAGACCACCCACGAGGACGTTGCGCCCGGCTCTAGTCGGGCTGGATCCAGGCGAACTGCATGCGCTGCTGACCGTGCTTGCGGGTCACCAGCGTGCCCCGGCCGGGAGGCTGCGGCGAC
Organism: Lentzea jiangxiensis; assembly: GCF_900104175.1. Classification (GTDB taxonomy): domain Bacteria; phylum Actinomycetota; class Actinomycetes; order Mycobacteriales; family Pseudonocardiaceae; genus Lentzea; species Lentzea jiangxiensis. The sequence continues at coordinate 254,265 of NZ_FNIX01000001.1, read as the reverse complement.
GGCTTCAGGTTGCCGACGATGTTGCCCTCCTCCTTCGAACCGGACCCGATGAAGATCGGCGCCGCGATCTCCTTCAGCTTGCCGATGATCGGGTCGTACAACGCGCGGGACGCACCACCCATGCGGCGGACGACGACGACGTGCAGACCGACGTCCTTCGCCTGCGGGATGAACTCCGCCAGCGGCTGCATCGGGTTCGCGCCACCCTGCGGGGCCACCAGGTCGTAGTCGTCGACGACGATGAAGACCTCGGGGCCCGTCCACCACGACCGGTTCTTGAGCTGCTCCTGCGTCACGTCCGGGCCGGGCATGCGCTTCGCGAGCGAACCGCGCACCTCCTGGATGTTCTGCGTGAACTGCTGGCCCGACACGGCGTAGCTGAGCAGGTGGTCGGTGTCGATGAAGCCGAGCATCGTGCGGCGGTAGTCCGCGAGCAGGATCAACGCCTCGGACGAGGTGTAGCTCTGCATGATGCCGCGGACGATCGTGCGCAGGATGTTCGTCTTGCCGGACTCGCCGTCGGCCAGCGCGAGGAAGTGCGGTTCCGCGTCGAAGTCCATGTAGACCGGCGCGAGCTCGTCCTCGTTGACGCCGACCGGGACCAGGTGGCCGCGGTTCGGGTTGACCTGCTGGACCTGCGCCATGAACTGCGCGTGGTCGAGCAGGTCGGGCAGCATCCGGACCTGGGGGGCCCGCGGGCCCTGCCACGCCTGGTTGAGCTTGTTGCTGAGGTCCTGCACGCCCTGCGAGATCGTGGTCGGGTCCTGCAGGGTGTCGATGCGCGGCAGACCGGTGAGGCAGTGCAGCTTGTCGCCGGTGAGACCGCGGCCGGGACGGCCGGGCGGCACGTTGACGGCGACCTTGCGGTCGACCTCGGACTCGCTCGGGTCACCGAGCCGCAGCTCGAAGCGCGTGCCCAGGAGGTCCTTCATCGCGGGCCGGATCTCCGCCCACCGGTTCGCGGCGACGATCACGTGCACGCCGTAGGACAGACCCTGCGCCGCCAGCGCCTGGATCTGCGGCTCGACCATCTCGAACTCCTGGCGGAAGTTCATCCAGCCGTCGACGACGAGGAACGCGTCACCGAAGGCGTCGTCGTTGATCTCACCGCGGCGCCGGCGGTTGCGGAACTCGGCCATCGAGTCGATGCGCTGGTCGCGCCACCGCAGCTCGCGCTCGGTGATCAGCGTCTGGAGCTCGGCCACCATGCGGCGGATCTTGTCGACGTCGAGACGACCCGCGAAGCCACCGACGTGCGGCAGGTCCTCCATCGAGGCGAGCGTGCCACCACCGAGGTCGATGCAGTAGAACTGCGCCTCCTGCGGCGTGTGCGTGAGCGCCATCGACGCGATGATCGTCCTGAGCAGCGTCGACTTGCCCGACTGCGGGCCACCGACGACCGCGCCGTGGCCGGCCGCACCGGAGAAGTCCGCCCACAGCAGGTCGCGGCGCTGCTCGAACGGCTTGTCGACCACGCCGACCGGGATCTGCAGCGTGCCGTTGGCGCCGTAGCCCGGCGACGTCAGACCGCGGTCCGGCGTCACGTCGAGCGGCGGCAGCATCGTGTCCATCGTCGGCGGCTCGTTGAGCGGCGGCAGCCACACCTCGTGCGCGGGCGGGCCCTGGCCGACGAGGCGGTCGACGATGAGCTCGAGCTGCGTCGGCTCGTTCGCGTCCTCCTTGACCGGCGCGGCCGCGACGGGCACGGCCTCGGCGGGGCGCTCCGGCTCCTTCGGGATCTCGATGAAGTCCGGCACGAAGAACCGCGGGCGCTTGTCGCTGCGCACCGCCACCGACTCGCCGGCGGACTGCATGCCCGACGGGCGGTAGGTGCCCGAGACGTAGAGCGCCTTGAACCTCGTGAGCGGCATGCCCTGCACGCTCAGGTAGCCCGAACCCGGGATCGGCGGCAGCTCGTAGGCGTCCGGCACACCGATCGCCGCGCGGGACTCGGCCGCGTTGAAGGTCTTCAGACCGATCCGGTAGGAGAGGAACGTGTCCAGACCGCGCAGCTTGCCCTCTTCGAGCCGCTGCGACGCGAGGAGCATGTGCATCTGCAGCGACCGGCCGACACGACCGATCTGGAGGAAGATGTCGATGAAGTCCGGCTTCGCCGTCAGCATCTCGGAGAACTCGTCGATGCAGATGAACAGCGCGGGCAGCGGGTCGAGCTGGGCGCCGTTCTCCCGGGCCTTCTCGTAGTCCCAGACGTTCTTGTAGTTGCCCTTCGCCAGGACCTCCTGGCGACGCGACACCTCACCGGCGATGGCGTCCTTCATGCGGTCGACCAGGCTGAGGTCGCCCGCGAGGTTGGTGATCGTCGCGGCGACGTGCGGCGCCTTGTCCAGGCCGAGGAACGTCGCACCACCCTTGAAGTCGACGAGGATCATGTTGAGCGCCGTCGACGAGTGCGAGGCCAGCAGGCCCAGCACCAGGGTGCGGAGGAACTCCGACTTGCCGGAACCGGTGGCGCCGATGCACAGGCCGTGCGGGCCCATGCCGTCTTCCGCCGCTTCCTTGATGTCGAGCTCGACCTGCTGGCCGTGCTCGCCGATGCCGAACGGGATGCGGTACCGGTCGCGCTTGGGCCGGGGTCGCCACGCCTGCTGCACGTCGAACGTGATCGGGTCGCCGGGGATGCCCATGAACTCGAGCAGCGGCGGGTTGTTGTTCATCGCCAGCGGGTCCTCGCCCGAGTCGCCACCGGCCTCGCCGGCGGCGCCCATGCGGTAGGGCGAGAGGCGGCGGGCGAGGGCCTCGACCTCCACGACGGACAGCCGGTCCGGGGCGCCGAACCATTCGACACCGCTCGCGGAACGGGCGCCGAGCTGGTTGTTCTCGACGACGAGGCGCAGGCCGCGCCGGGCCGTCAGGTTGCCCAGGCACTCGGAGAGGTCGAGCAGCGTGACGCCGACCAGGCCCTCCTCGAGGATGATCATCTCTTCGCGGCTGATGTCGCCGTCGTCGATGACGATCACGATGTGCGGCTGGTCGGGCGGCGGCGGGGCGTTGCGGGTGAACCGCTGGCGGTCGCGCAGGTTCTCGTCCAGCATCGCCTCGATCTCGGCGAGCGAGTTCGCCATCATGCGGCGCTGGCCGATGCCGTCGATGTCGGTGGGGTGCTGCACGTGCGGCAGCCACTTCGCCCACTCCCACAGCTGCTTCGTGCGGCCCGCGCTGACGACCGCGATCAGCAGGTCGTCCGGGGCGTGGAAGGTGACGAGCTGCGCGATGAGGGCGCGCGCCAGGTCGCGGCGGTCCTCGATGTCGCCGAGGAGGCCGACGGCGGCGAACCCGCGCAGTGCGATGGAGATCGGGAGGTCGGGCACGAGCGAGTGGGCGCGCACGAAGCGGCGCAGCGCCAGCGTCGCGATCGGCTCGAGCTCCTCGACGGGACCGGTCTGCGGTGGCACCAGACGGGTCGCGAGGCGCTGCGAACCCCGGCCCGCGCGCAGGTGGCAGAAGTCCGGGTCGTTCTGGCGGCGTTCCCACATGCGCCTGGTGGTGGCGAGCGACCACAGCATCTGCGGGTCCGGGTGCACCCACTCGCGCTCGGCGCGCTGCTCGTCGGCGGCTTCGCGGGCGCGGTCGCGCATCTGGCCGAGGTACCGCAGGTAGTCCTTGCGGTCCTCGTTCATCTCGGCTTTCTTCTGGCCCTTGCCCGAGCCCATGCCGCTCGCCATCATGCCGATGGTCGAGATCATCATCATGCCCGGCATGATCATCGCCGCGGGCTGCCGCGGCATGAAGACGAGCATCATGCCCATCATGCCCACGGACGCGACGATCATGACGACGGGCATCGCCTTCATCATGATGTTGCCGGGGATGATGCGGGGGACCTCGGGTGGCGGTTCGAGGTGGACCTCACCGCCAGGAGGCCGGGGAGCAGCAAGGCGTGCCGTTCGCTTGAACTGCAGCGTGCTCAACTGACAGGCACCTCTTCGACTCGTCACACCACCAGTAGCAACCGACACTATTGCGCATCCGTGCGCGTCACGAAGGTGGGTCGGGAAAAAACCCAGTCGGACGTGTTCTGAGAACCACACGTGCAAGAGTCGCCGGTACGGCCATACTAGGGCCGCCCGACAACGGCCCAGGTGGACCAATAAGGTCGGTCCGTTGACGGATGTGCAAGCGCTGATCTGACTGAATGACTTTAGGGGGCCCTGGTGGCGACCGGTACGACGGTGTTCAGCCGTGTCACGGTGGTGGCACCTCGAACGCGTATCGACGTCGCGCTGCCTGCCGACGTGGCGGTGGCCGATCTCCTGCCGATGCTGCTCGACATGGCGAGAGAGGCCACCCCGGACGGTGGCGTGCGACACGGTGGCTGGTGCCTCGCCAAGCTCGGCGACAGCCCGCTCGACCCCGCGCGCACGCTGGCCTCGCTCGGCGTGGTCGACGGCGAGCTGCTGCAGTTGCGGCGCCGCAACGAGAACCCGCCTCCTCCGCTGTACGACGACGTCGTCGACGCGATCGCCGAGTCCGACCCGGACTCCTTCCGGCCGTGGACCAGGGAGACGGCCCAGCGGTTCGGCCACATCGCCGGCGCGCTCGCGCTGATCGCCGCCGCGGTGGCGCTGTTCCTGTCCGGCCCGGTGACGGCGGGCGGTACCGGCAGCGGTCTCGCGGCCGCCATCGCCGGTGGTGTCGCCGCGGTCGCCGCGCTGGCGGCGGGCGCGACCATCGCGCGGGCCTACGGTGCCGTCTCGACCGGTGTGCTGATCGCCGCGTGCGGATCGCTGCCGATGGCGTTCGTCGCGGGCTACCACGCCGTGCCCGGTGTCGGGTTCAACCCGAAGATGCTGCTGGCCTCCGCGCTGATGATGATCTTCGCGTGGGGCGGCATCCTGCTGATCGGCCAGGGCATCACGGTGTTCATCGCCGCGGCCACCGGCGGCACGCTCGTGGCGCTGGCGTTCCTCGTCGCGACGTTCGTCGAGCACCCGCTGGCCGGCGTCGCCGCCGCGACCGGTGCCGTGGCGCTCGCCGCGCTGTCGATGCTGCCGAGGCTCACGCTGCAGCTCGCCAAGATCCCGCCGCCCGTCGTGCCGACGAACGCCGAGGACCTCAAGGAGGACAGCGGCTTCCCGGAGTACGCGGTCATCGAGCGCCGCACGGCCGTGGCCCACGAGTACCTCACCGGCATGATCATCGGCACCGGCACGGTCGCCGCGCTCGCCGCGATCGTCGCCGCGGGCAACTCGGGCGACTCCGTGTGGGGCCCGATCTACGGCGTCGTCGTCGCGATCGTGCTGATGATGCGCGGCCGGGCGTACGCGAACGGCGCGCAGGCCGTGGCACTGCTGTCCACCGGCATGTTCGCGAGCGCGGGCATCCTGCTCGGCTGGCTGATCTCCACCAGCTCGTTCAACCGCATCGCGTTCGTGTTCGGCACGCTGCTCGTGCTGGGCGCGCTCGCGCTGGTGCTCGGCGTGATCTTCCCCGGCCAGAAGTTCTCGCCGCCGCTGCGCCGCACCGTCGACATCATCGAGGCGATCCTCATCGCCTCCGTGCTGCCGCTGGCGCTGGCCGTCATGGACATGTACGCCGTCTTCCGGGGTCTGATCACGCTATGAGGACCGGCATCAGGCGCACCACGGCGGCAGCGACCGCCGGACTGCTTCTGCTGACGGGGACCCTTCCGCAGGCCTCCGCTCAGCCGTCGTCGACGTCGGCGACCGCACGGCCGAACTCGGTGCCGCCGGACCTGCCGCCGAACACGGCGCCCCCGGCGGACGAGGGCAAGCCGGACGTGAAGTACGAGCGCACCAACAAGGGCTGCGTCGAGTCCGACACCAAGAGCGAACTGATCAAGACGATGCCCTGGGGCCAGGTCCAGCTGAACCTGGAGCAGGCGCACCGGTTCGCCAAGGGCAGGGGCGTCAAGATCGCGATCATCGACACCGGCGTTGACCCGCGCAACCCGCGCTTCGGCAACAGGGTCGTCGGTGCCGGCGAGTACGTCGACGGCAACAAGAACGGCCTGGACGACTGCGACGGCCACGGCACCGAGGTCGCGGGCGTCGCCGCGGCGGCCAAGACCGAGGGCGACTTCGTCGGCGCCGCGCCGGAGGCGACGATCCTCGCCATCCGCCAGACCAGCGACCGCTTCGAGTTCAAGGGCGACGCGAACAACGAGAAGCGCGGCTCCGCCGGCAAGGTCGGCACGCTGGCGCAGGCCATCGTGCGCGCGGCCAACGCCGACGCCAAGGTCATCAACATCTCGCTGACGAACTGCGGCGCTCCCAAGGGCTTCAGCGCGGACGACCAGAAGCTCCAGGCCGCGATCCGGTACGCCGTCGACGTCAAGAACGTCGTGATCGTCACGGCCGCCGGCAACCTGAGCGACCAGGGCACGGGGTGCGCCGCGCAGAACAACAACCTCGACCCGAACACGGTCAACTCGGTCTCGTCGCCCGCGTGGTTCGCCAACGACGTGCTGTCGGTGGCGTCGCTGGCCCGCAACGGCGACGTCTCGTCGTTCAGCGTCTGGGGCCCGTGGGTCAGCATCGCCGCGCCGGGTGAGGAGATCATCTCCGTCGACCCCAAGGGCACCGGCCTGACGAACGCGAACGTGACGGCGCAGGGCGTGCAGGACATCAAGGGCACCAGCTTCGCCTCCCCGTACGTGGCGGGCATCACGGCGTTGGTGCGCGAGAGGTTCCCGGACCTCACCGCGCGCCAGGTGATGAACCGCCTCAAGGCGACGGCGCTGCACCCCGGCAACGTGTCCGGGAAGGACAACAAGATCGGGTTCGGCATGATCAACCCGGTCGCGGCGCTGACCGCGGTCCTGCCCGCCGAGGCCAAGGGGTTCCAGAAGCCCCAGCCCAAGGAGATGAACACCGCCGTCACCCCGCCGCCGGGTCTCGACTGGCCGCCGATCATCGTGGCGCTGTCGGGCATCGGCATCGGCGTCGGGCTGCTGTTGCTGACGCTGTTCGTGCGCAACTCGCTGAACCGCAGGCGCGGCCAGCCGGTCTGACCCGGTTCCGCGACAACGACGAAGGCCCCCTCGGGAGAGTGTCCCGAGGGGGCCTTTCACGTTGTGAGCCGGAGCTCCTAGTCCTCGCCGATCGTCTTGGGCGCGGCCTTCTTGGGCTTGCCGAGCAGGTCGTCGATCGAGCCGGTGAGGCGCTGCTTCGCCTTGTGCTCCTTGTCGCCGCCCTGCTGGCCACCCGTGGCACCCATCATCGGCGCCATGCCGCCCATCATCGCGCCGCCACCGGGAACACCCCCGGAACGGCCGCTCGCGGCCGCCGCGGCCGGAGCGGCACCGGCACCCGCCTCCGCCGGTGGAAGCTGCTCAGCGACGCCCGTGGCGCCTCCGAACTGCATCGGCTGCGGCGCCGCGGTGGCAGGAGAACCGCCTCCCACGCCCGTGCCGGCACCGCCACCGACAGCACCGCCACCGACAGCACCGCCACCGACAGCACCGCCACCGACAGCACCCCCACCGACAGCACCGCCACCGCCTCCCGGCGAGGAACCGGTGCCCGCGGGAGCCGTGTCCGAGGCCTTGGCGGGCTCGGACGCCTTGCTCTCCTGCTCGGCGGGCGCGCTGTACGTCCAGTCCTCGTCCGGGTACCTGTGCTCCATCCGCACGGAGTCGAAGCCGCCCGCCTCACCGGACACCCCGTCGCAGAGCCGCAGGAACGCCTCCAGCACCTGCCGCGCGGACTCGTGCATCTCCCGGACCGGGTGCTTGAGCTCCTCGATGTGCTTGACGGCCCGCTGGTCGCCCTCCTGCGGCAGCGATGCCGTGCCGGACACCGAGTCCGCCGCGTCCGCGAGCACGTGGGCCATGTCCTGGACGATGTCCCGCACGCCGCCCGCGGTCTCCTCCAGCGCGTCCGCCATGGCGTTCATCGCGTCGGCGAGGTCGCCTCCCGCGAGACCCACCTTGCGCATGTGGTCGAGGAACGCGTCGGCGTCCTTGCCCTCCCACCGCGCGTCGACGCCGCCCAGCGGTGCGGCGACGTGCTTGTTCGCCGCCTCGGTCACGTTCGCGGCCTTGCGCCAGCGTTCGGCTTCGTCGCGCAGGTCGTTCCAGTCGCCCACGAGCGGGTCGAAGAAGTCGTGCACGAGGTCCACGACACCGAGCTTGCGACTGACCCGCGAGAGGTAGTCGAGCTCGGGACCGACCTCGGCCGCGATCTGCCTGCCGTCCTTGGCCACCACTGCTCTCCCTACCGCCGGTCGACCTTCTTGATCGCCTGCAGGCTCTCCTCCTCGCCCGCCCCGTGCTGCCGGGCAACGGCGTGCAGGCCCCTGGCGGCGGCGTCGAGCGTGTCGCAGGCGCGGGCGAGCTGGGAGTTGAGCAGGTCGGCCGCCCGCGCGTAGGCGCGGTCGGTGCCGGCGGTCCTGCCGATCTCGCCGAACGACTGCGGACGCAGCGGCGAGGTCTTCATGGCGTCCCGCACCCGCCTCAGGTCGTCGGTCGTGCCGTCGATCCTGTCCGCGTAGGACTCCAGCCACCGCGGATCGACGCTGATGCGACCGGCCACGACTCTTCCCCCAAACCAGCTCCGGGTGCTTTCGCCCGGTTCGACGGTGCTGCACCCGGAGCGGTTCCGCTACTTCTGGACGGCCTGCGGATCCTTGATGGTGCCGCCCGGCGCCGGGATCGAGTCGTAGCTGCGGTTGGCCTCGTTCTTGTTGAGCTGCGGCCCCATCGGCAGCAGGCTCAGGATCTGGTTCGGTGCCGGCGGGAACGTCCCGTCGAGACCCAGCGCGCCCGCCGTGGCGGCGTCCGGGACGCCGTAGCGGACACCGCGGCCCGTGACGACCTGCACCGGCCCGGTGCCGAAGTCGCCCTTGCCCTGGCTCGCCCGCACGACGGCGGCCTTGCCCGGCAGCATCAGGAACTCCTCGACGATCTCACCCGTCGCGCCGGCCGCGTTCATCTCGACCGGGGTCATCTCCTTGGGGCCGGGCAGTTTGGACCCGATCGTGACCGAGGTGTGCTCGGCCTTGGTCGTGTCCGCGTAGTTCTCGGCCTTCCAGCCCAGGCACAGCACCGTGTTGTTCGGGTTGGCCTCGAGCGTGGTCGGGATGTTCGCCGGGTAGGAGTCGAGCTTCAGCGGGTTCTTCGGGTTCTTGTGGTCCGCGACGGCGCTCGGCGAGAGCCTGATCGCCTGCTTGTTGTTCGAGTACGCCCAGCGCAGCAGGTCGCCGACCGTCTCGCCGACGGTCTGGAAGCCGTCCTCGAGCGCCACCAGGAACTCCGGCGCGCCGGTCCGCTCGACCTGGACGACCTCGCCGATGTTGACCGTGGTCTCGGTGACGTACGCGGCCTTCTTGCCCTGGTTGTTCATCACCGGCGCGGCCAGCGGGGCCACCTCGGGGATGGTGTTGAGCAGCGCCGTGCTGATCGAGCGCGCCTGCTTGCCGTTCAGGTTGAGGGCGTTGAGCACCTTGTCGTTCCTGAGGTCCACCTCGGCGCGCACCGTCGACGACGAGATGTCGTTCAGCGGGTCGGGCTTCTTGTAGATCAGGTACGCCTTCTTGGCACCGGTGCGCTGCTGCACCAGCACCGCCTCGTCGCCGAGCTCGGGGTTGCCGCCGCTCACGCCACCGATGACGGAGGTCTTGATCTGGTTCTCCGCCGCCTGGTTCTCGCGGAACTCGTCCAGGTCGAGGGTGTCGCAGACCGACCACTGCGCGTCGATGCGCAGGTCCTGCTTCGGCAGCACGTCCGGCGCGTCCGGCAGACCGGTGAGGCGGCCGCGCGGCAGGTTCGCCAGCGCCTTCTCGCTCACCAGCTTCGGGGTGCCGCCCGCGGCCTCCACCGGGGCTCCCGTCGTGCCTGCCGGCGCGTCACCGCCGCCCTGGCCCTGCTGCTGGTCCGGGTTGCTGCGGGAGTACCAGAGCAGCCGCGCCGAGGCGAGGTTCGTCATCGGGACCAGCCGCCGCGGGGCGTTGTCGACCACGTAGACCTGGCCGGTCTCCTTGCTGATGGCGATCTGCGTCTGGTCGTCCAGCCGCGGCGCGGGGCTGAAGAGCCCGACGATGAGGAAGCCGAGCAGCCCGACAACGCCCAGGACGACACCCACCGCAGTCGCACGCGAGTGGTTGCGCATGGGGTCGTGCAACATCACTGCGTCTCTGCGGACCAGGGCGGACTGCATCCGCCGCAGGACGAATTGGTAGGCCTGGACCTGTGACTTGGTGGTGGGTGTTGATGCCATTCTCGGCTCGCTGCTCTCCCAGTCGCGGTACGGTTCGGCAGGATAGCCGGACGCAGGTTGCTTCGTGGGCCGGTTCGCCAAGCCCACCGACCGTCGAGGGGAAAGAGACCACAACGGATGTCCGTGACCACTCCACATCCGCCCCGGCCCAACCCAGGGATGGCACGGCCGCAGGGACCTGGGGGTCCTGGCCAGCAGGCACCCGCGCCTCCGCGTCCGGTCGGGCGTGTCCGTCGCAGGGCCGCGGGCGTGAGCCTCGGCTCCCTGCCCGTCTCGAACGTAGTCACGATCGAGGTCGGTCTCGCCATCGCCCTCCTCGTGCTCGCCATCATGGGCGTGAAGAACGGCGACGCGCTGAACGTCGTCTCCGTCTCGATCGCCGGTGGTGTGCTCCTCGTCGCACTGGTCCTGGCCTTCGCCCGCTCGCGCGGCCGCTGGCTGACCCAGTGGATCGGTGTCCGGCTCCGCTACACCATGCGGTCGCACAGCAGGACCGCGAAGCGCCAGGACCCGCAGGAGTCCAAGCCCGGTGACGACGAGATGCAGGTGCTCGGCCCGGAGGACCCCCGCGTCGCGTTGCTGCGCCTCGCGATCCCGGACCTGGTGATCGCCAAGGGCGTCGACCACGAACGCCGCCCGCTCGCGCTGTCGTGGCACGACGGCGTGTGGACCGCGGTGCTGCTCGTCGACCCGACGCCGCCGCTGATCTCCGCGGTCGGCTCGGCCCCCTCGCTGCCCCTGGGAGCGCTCACGCCGTGCCTCGAGGACCGCGGCGTCGTGCTGGACGCGATCACCGTGATCTGGCACTGCTACCCCGGAAGCGCGGCTCTCCCGCCGAACTCGCCGGCCGTCAGCTCGTACATGGAGGTGCTCGGCCCGCTGCCCGCGGCGGCCCGGCGCACCACGTGGATCACGGTGCGGCTCGACCCGCGCCGCTGCGGCGAGGCGATCAGGGAGCGCGGCGGCGGCGTCGTCGGCGCCCACCGCGCGCTGATCGGCGCGCTGTCCCGCGTCCGCAACGCCCTGGAGTCCGCCGGCGTGACGATCCGCCCGCTCGACTCGGACGAGCTGCTGCGCGCGGCGATCTCGTCCGCCGAGCTGACCGCCGTCGTCGGCGGCACGAACCCCGTGTCGTTGCGGGAGAAGTGGAAGGGCGTCACCGCGGGTGGCGTCGGTCACGCCAGCTACGCGATCACCGGCTGGCCCGCGAAGGGCCTCAAGGGCAACCTGAACGCGCTGACCGGTGTGCGCGCTCTCTCGTCGACGCTCGCGATGTCGATCTCACCGTCACGTGAGGACGGTCAGGTCTCGCTGCGCGGCCTGGTCCGGGTGAGCGCCCGCACGCCGAGCGAGCTCGACCGCGCCGAGGACCAGCTGTCGAAGCTGGGTGACAAGCTCGACATCACGCTGACCCCGTTGCGGGGCATGCAGCTCGCGGGCCTCGCCGCGACGCTGCCGCTGGGAGGTGTGGCATGAGCAGCTCGTCCCGTTTGCTCGACGCGCGCGGCCGTGGCGCGGTGGCACCGGAGTTCCTGGTGTCGCCGACCATGCTCGACCTGGTCAGCCCGAGCGGCGACCGCGGCGGCATGATGCTCGGCCAGGGCACCAAGGGCGAACCGCTGAGCGTGTCCGTCCTGCGCCCGACCCCGACCCGCATGGTGGTCGTCGGCGGCCTGTACCTGGCCCGCCAGATCGCGTTGCGCGCCATGGCGACCGGAGCGTGGATCATCATCGCGACCGGCCGCCCCCAGGCGTGGCAACCGGTCGTGCGCGCCGCGGGCCAGGGCGCGGACGGCCGTCCGTCTCAACTGGTGCAGCTGCGCCGGCTGTCCCCGGCGGACCTCCCGCGCCCGACCGAGGACATGCCGCTGCTGGTGATCCACGACGGCGGCCACGTCCCGCAGGAGCTGTTCCCGCCGCGCGCCCCGTGGCAGACGACGATGTACGTCCTGCCGTACCTGCACCCGCAGGCGTCGTCCACGGCGAACAACGCGGACCTCGTGCTGCTGCAGCGCCTCCCGATGGGCCAGGCGCAGCTGGCGGGCCAGATGTGGCGCCTGCGCCCGCAGATGTTCCAGCAGCTCACGCAGCTCAAGGACGACCAGGTGATCGCCCTGGGCCAGGACATGTGGGCGCACCTGCGCCTGTACACCACACCCGCCGAGCAGCAGATCCTCGGAGCGGTCCGCCGCGGCGATTGAGGCGCTGGACGAATAGGCGAAACATGCGCCCCGAACGGTTCATCGTTCGGGGCGCAATTGTTTTGTAAAGAGATCAGCCGCACCAACCGGTTCACATCACCCGGCAAATCTGTGGATTCGCCATTCGAAGGCAAATCCGTGGACCGTCTTGTGCCAAATCAGTCCGCGCCACTAAGAAAACTCTCACTGCACCACCCTGCGACGAGGGAGCTTGCTGCTATGGGAGAATCGTGGGCCAGACGAGCGGCCGGAATCGGGCTGGTGGCGGGCACTGCGCTCGTCCTGTCGTCCGTCTCCGCCACCGCTGCGCCCGAGGGGGAGATTCGCAACCTCGGTGCGCCCGACTCGGTCAAGGACAACTACATCGTCGTGTTGAAGGACTTCAGCACAGCGAGCGTCGATAACCTCAGCGCCAAGTACAGCGCGAAGGTGAAGCACACTTACAAGTCCGCTTTGCGCGGTTTCTCCGCGCAGATGTCCGAAGCCCAGGCGAAGCGCCTCGCGGCTGATCCGGCGGTCGCCTACGTCGAACAGGACGGCGAGGTCCGCACCTCGGACACGCAGACCCCGACCCCGTCGTGGGGCCTGGACCGCATCGACCAGCGCACGCTCCCGCTGGACAACAGCTACACCTACCCGAACCGGGGCGCGGGCGTCACCGCGTACATCATCGACACCGGCATCCGCACCTCGCACGCCGACTTCGGCGGCCGCGCCGTCCACGGCCGCGACACCGTGGACAACGACAACGATGCCACCGACTGCAACGGCCACGGAACCCACGTCGCGGGCACCGTGGGCGGCACGAAGCACGGCGTCGCCAAGGACGTCAGCCTCGTGGCGGTCCGAGTGCTCAACTGCTCCGGCTCCGGCACCTTCGCGGGCGTCATCGCCGGCATCGACTGGGTCACCGCCGACGTCCAGGCCACCCCGTCCCGCAAGCCGGCCGTGGCCAACATGTCCCTCGGCGGCGGCGCCAACCAGACCGTCGACGACGCCGTGAAGCGCTCCATCGCGGCAGGCGTCACCTACGGCCTCGCAGCGGGCAATGACAACGGTGGCAACGCCTGCAACACCTCCCCGGCCCGCACTCCGGAAGCCATCACCGTCGGCTCCACGGACCGCACCGACGCCCGTTCGTCGTTCTCGAACATCGGCACCTGCCTCGACATCTTCGCGCCGGGCCGCGACATCACCTCGTCCTGGCACACCGGCGACGAGGCCACGAACACCATCAGCGGCACCTCGATGGCCACCCCGCACGTCGTCGGCGCGGCAGCGGTCTACCTGAGCTCGTCCCCCGCGGCGACCCCGCAACAGGTCCGAGACGCCCTGGTCGAGAACGCCACCTCCGACGTGGTCACCAACCCGGGCACCGGCTCCCCGAACAAGCTCCTGCACATCACCGGCACGGCCCCCGGCAACCCGCCCGGCCAGTGCCCCGCGGTCACCAACGACACCGACACGGCCATCCCGGACGCCGCAAGCGTGACGTCCTCCATCACCATCGCGGACTGCAACGGCAAGGCCAGCGCCACCGGCTCCGTGAAGGTGGCCGTCAAGCACACCTACCGAGGCGACCTGGAACTGGCCCTGATCGCCCCCAGCGGCACCGTGAAGCTGCTGAAGGTCAGCAGCGGCAACGACAGCGCGGACGACATCAACGCCACCTACGCCGTGAACGTCTCGACCGAGGACGCCAACGGCACCTGGCAGCTGCGGGTCCGCGACTCCTACAGCCAGGACACGGGCCACATCGACTCGTGGACGCTCGACATCTGATCCCCACCCGCGACGCACCACTCCCAGGAGCCCCCGGTCCCCCCGCCGGGGGCTCCTCCCTTTGCGGGACGGATGGGAGTCCCCACCGAGCAGCACCGCCAACGCGGCAGGAACCCACCAACGCACCAGGGAGACGACCCACCAGCCCGGAGCGCCCCCAACAGGCATAGAGCAGCGTCAGGACAACGTCCGAACCCGCCGAGTCACCTCAGCCCGAGCCGCCAACTCCGAGTCCGCGGGAAAATCCACCCGGACCAAGCTCAACCCGTGAGCAGGAGCCACAGCCACCCCGCTGGCCCGCCCGCTCAGCGACAACAAGGACGAAGGCCACTCGACGGCCTTCCGCCCCTCCCCGACAGCCAGCAACGCCCCGATGAGCGACCGGACCATCGAGTGGCAGAACGCGTCAGCGGACACGAACGCCGTCACGACCCCGTCTGCCGACGACCGCACCAGCTCCAGCCGCTGAAGCTCACGAATCGTCGTAGCCCCTTCGCGCCGCTTGCAGAAGGCGCAGAAGTCGTGCTCCCCCAACAACAACGCGGCCGCACGGTTCATGGCGTCGACGTCCAGCGGACGCGGCCAGGCCAGCGTGTCCAACCGGCGCAACGGATGCGCTCCGAAGTCGGCATCCGCAACCCGGTACTCGTAGTGCCGCCGCAGCGCCGAGAACCGGGCGTCGAAGGCGAACGGCACCACACGGGCCGAGAAGACCCGCACGTCGGCGGGCAGCACGCGAGCAAGCCGCTTCGGCAGTCCGGCGACGTCTGCGGTCGAGGGCAGGTCGACGTGAGCCACCTGTCCGGACGCGTGCACGCCGGCGTCCGTGCGCCCGGCCACGGTCAGGACCACGTCCTCCCGCAGCACCATCGACATGGTGTCCTCGAGCACCCCGCACACGGTCCGGCGGGAGGGCTGGCGGGCCCAGCCGGAGAACTCCGTCCCGTCGTACCCGAGGTCGAGGCGCACACGAACGAGCCCGCCGCCCCCGGAAACGGGAACGACGGGCTCGTCAGCGTTCAGACGACTCAGGACTTGTCCTTGGACTCGTCCTTGGCCTCTTCCGCCTTGACGTCCTCGGCCGACGGCTCGCCGTCGACCTCGACAGCGCCCTCGGCGGGCTCCTCGGCGGCGTCCTTCGTCGCGGACTCGGGCGCGTCAGCGTCCTGGTCGACGACGGCGGTCTCGGCCGGCTTCTCGTCCTTGGCGAACTTGGTCTTGCGCGCAGCCTCGGCCTCGGTGGAGACGAGCTTCTGCTGCACCAGCTCGATGATGGCCATGGGGGCGTTGTCGCCCTTGCGCGCCAGCGTCTTGGTGATGCGGGTGTAGCCACCGGAACGGTCGCTGAAGAACGGACCGATCTCGGCGATCAGCTTGTGGACGACGTCCTTGTCGCGGATCAACTTCATGATCTCGCGACGGTTGTGCAGGTCGCCGGCCTTGGCCTTCGAGATGATCTTCTCGGCGTACGGACGCAGCCGCTTCGCCTTGGCCTCAGTGGTCTTGATCCGGCCGTGCTGGAACAGCGCCGTCGCCAGGTTGGCGAGCAGCAGCCGCTCGTGCGCCGGAGACCCACCGAGCCGTGGGCCCTTGGTAGGGGTGGGCATCGCTTACTCCTGTAACTGAAAGAGATCCTCTAGCTCTGAATCAGAGCGTCAGAGCTGCTCGGTCTCCGCGTAGTCCTGGCCGTCGTCGTGCGGGTCCAGGCCGGCACCGGCGCCCCAGCCCGTGTCACCGGGGTGGTAGTCGGCGGCGGCCGCGGACGGGTCGAACCCAGGAGGCGAGTCCTTCAGGGCGAGGCCGAGGCCGACGAGCTTCATCTTGACCTCGTCGATCGACTTCGCACCGAAGTTGCGGATGTCCAGCAGGTCCGCCTCGCTGCGCGACACGAGCTCGCCGACGGTGTGGATGCCTTCCCGCTTCAAGCAGTTGTAGGACCGGACCGTGAGGTCGAGGTCCTCGATCGGCATCGCGAACGCGGCAATGGTGTCGGCTTCGGCCGGCGACGGGCCGATCTCGATGCCCTCGGCGTCGATGTTCAGCTCGCGAGCGAGGCCGAACAGCTCCACCAGGGTCTTGCCCGCGGAAGCGACCGCGTCCCTCGGGGTGATCGAGGGCTTGGTCTCCACGTCGAGGATCAGCTTGTCGAAGTCCGTGCGCTGCTCGACACGAGTCGCCTCGACCTTGTACGTCACCTTGAGAACCGGCGAGTAGATCGAGTCGACGGGGATGCGGCCGATCTCGGCGCCCGCCTGCTTGTTCTGGACAGCCGGGACGTAGCCGCGACCGCGCTCGACGACGAGCTCGATCTCCAGCTTCCCCTTGCCGTTCAGGGTCGCGATGTGCAGGTCGGGGTTGTGCACGGTGACACCGGCCGGAGGCACGATGTCGCCCGCGGTCACCACACCGGGGCCCTGCTTGCGCAGGTACATGGTCACCGGCTCGTCCTCCTCGGACGAGACGACGAGCTCCTTGAGGTTCAGGATGACGTCGGTGACGTCCTCCTTCACCCCGGGAACCGTGGTGAACTCGTGCAGCACGCCGTCGATGCGGATGCTCGTGACAGCAGCACCGGGGATCGACGAGAGCAGCGTGCGGCGGATCGAGTTGCCGAGCGTGTAACCGAAGCCCGGCTCGAGCGGTTCGATGACGAACCGGGAGCGGGTCTCGGAGACCACTTCCTCGCCGAGCGAGGGGCGCTGGGAAATCAGCACTGGGTTCAACCTTTCTACAACGACGCCCGCTATTTGACGCCGTCAACAACAGCCAGTCGCGGAGACCGGCAAACGCACTCGGCACACCCTTCGCGCCGATGCGGGACCCGACCCGAGCCACCGTCCCCGGAGTGGTCGAACACCGTGGACAGTGGCCCGGAGAGGATCACTTCGAGTAGAGCTCGACGATGAGCTGCTCGGTGACAGGCGTGTCGATCTGCGCGCGCTCGGGCAGCTGGTGCACGAGGATGCGCAGGTTCGACGGGACGACCTGCAGCCAAGCGGGAATCGGGCGGTCACCGAAGGACGCGCGAGCAGCCTCGAAGGGCAGCGTCGGCATGGACTTCGGCTTCACGTCGATGATGTCGAACTTCGACACCTGGTAGCTCGGGATGTTCACCTTGTGGCCGTTGACCAGGAAGTGACCGTGGCTGACCAGCTGACGAGCCTGGCGACGCGTGCGGGCGAGGCCCGCGCGGTACACCACGTTGTCGAGGCGGGCCTCGAGGATCTGGAGCAGGTTCTCACCGGTCTTGCCCGGGCGACGAACCGCTTCCTTGTAGTAACGGACGAACTGCTTCTCGAGCACGCCGTAGGTGTACCGAGCCTTCTGCTTCTCCTGGAGCTGCAGCAGGTACTCGGACTCCTTCACCCGGCCGCGGCCGTGCTGGCCGGGCGGGTACGGACGGCGCTCGAACGCCTGGTCCCCACCAACGAGGTCGACCTTCAGGCGGCGCGAGATGCGCGTCGCGGGTCCCGTGTAACGAGCCATTAGTTCTTACTCCTCCCCGTGCCTCAGACCCGGCGCCGCTTGGGCGGGCGGCAGCCGTTGTGGGGCTGCGGGGTCACGTCCTGGATGGTGCCGACCTCGAGACCGGCGGCCTGCAGCGAACGGATCGCGGTCTCACGGCCGGAGCCGGGACCCTTCACGAACACGTCCACCTTGCGCATGCCGTGCTCGGCGGCCTTGCGGGCGGCGTTCTCGGCAGCCATCTGCGCCGCGAACGGCGTGGACTTGCGCGAGCCCTTGAAACCCACGTGGCCGGCGGACGCCCAGCTGATCACGTTGCCCATCGGGTCCGTGATGGACACGATGGTGTTGTTGAACGTGCTCTTGATGTGCGCCTGGCCGTGCGAGACGTTCTTCTTTTCCTTGCGCCGGATCTTCTTGACCCCGGCGCCCGTGCGGGACTTCGGTGGCAAAACGAGCTCCTAAGTTGAGGGCAGTAGACGCGAGGTCTTACTTCTTGCCGGCCTTCTTCTTGCCGGCCACGGTCTTCTTCGGACCCTTGCGGGTACGGGCGTTCGTCTTGGTGCGCTGTCCGCGAACGGGCAGGCCGCGACGGTGCCGAAGACCCGCGTAGCAACCGATCTCCATCTTGCGACGGATGTCGGCCGCGACCTCACGGCGAAGGTCACCCTCGACCTTGTAGTTCGTCTCGATGTGGTCCCGCAGCTTGGCGAGGTCGTCGTCCGTCAGATCCTTCACCCGGAGGTCCGGGGAGATCTCCGTGGCGGTGAGCAGCTCCTTGGAGCGCGTACGACCGATGCCGAAGATGTAGGTGAGCGCGATCTCCATCCGCTTCTCGCGGGGGAGGTCGACGCCAGCGAGTCGTGCCATGTGGCGGTTAACTCCTGTCGTTTACTTCCAGGTCTGCTCCTCGCCCGGTTCCGGTGACTGACTCGCTGTGTGTCGTGTCCGGCTGCTCTCACAGCCGGTGTCCCGGCCCCGGCCTGGAATCCGGGGGTGTCCGCACGCTTGAAGCCCTGCGTGCGGTAGGTGCGAGGAGTTACTCGTTACTGCGTCATCGAACGATCTCGACGAGCGCGAGTGGAACTGCTCAGCCCTGGCGCTGCTTGTGGCGCAGGTTCTCGCAGATCACCATGACCCGGCCGTGACGGCGGATCACCTTGCACTTGTCGCAGATCTTCTTGACGCTCGGCTGGACCTTCACGCCTGAAGTCTCCTGCTATTGGAGGTCACTTGTAGCGGTAGACGATGCGCCCGCGGGACAGGTCGTAGGGCGAGAGCTCCACGACAACCCGGTCCTCAGGGAGGATGCGGATGTAGTGCTGACGCATCTTGCCGCTGATGTGCGCGAGTACCTTGTGACCGTTCTCCAACTCGACGCGGAACATCGCGTTGGGAAGCGGTTCGACTACGCGGCCCTCGACCTCAATGGCCCCGTCCTTCTTGCCCATGTCCTCCGCGTTTCGTGACGGTGATAATAACGTTTGGACGCGCGCCAGCCGGGTTCGATCCCACCTGCGAGGGCATGACAGAACCGGCGCGACGGATGCGCCACCTGACCAGTGTACGCAGTTCACTCCGGCAACCCAAATCGGGCCCGGTCGCGACCGCCGTCGGGCACCGCTGCCCGCTCCAGGACGGGCCGGAGCTTCGCGATCTGGTTGATCTGCTCCTCGTGCCTGCCGAGCACCGAACGCAGCGTGCGCAGGCGTTGAGCCGCGATGCCGGCGCCGTACCAGGTCTCGTCGGAACACCTCTGAGCCGCGTTGTCGAGCGCGACGTCGCCCTGGGAGACCCCGTAGCTCTCCAGGCCGGGGTCACCCGGACCGCGCTGGGTGAACCCGGCCCGGTCGAGGCAGTGCAGCAGGGTCGCGGTCAGCGCCCGCGTCTCGGCGGCCTCGGGCCCGGACCGGAGCAGGACCTCCCACTCGCGGACCACGGTGTCGTGCAGCGCCGTGACACGGCTGACGGCGTCGGTGTACTCCCACGAGGCGCCGGCCCTGATCGCACCGCCGCACCCGCCGTCCACGGGTGGTGGCGCGCCGGTGAAAGTCGGTCGGCGGACGACGACGTCGGAGAACGGTGGAGAGCACTGCTCGACGGCCGCGATGGTGTCGGCGAGGAAGATCCGGTCGGCGACCCGTTCGGCCGGGACGTCCTGGTAGGTGAAGTCGGTGGCCGGCTTGGTGGCAGCACAGCCGGCAAGTGGGACCAATAGTGCGGACAGGACGAAACGGGTTACCCCCACAATGCCCCCAAGCATTGGACTCGTTCGTCACCTTCGACGGTATCGGTGGTGACAAACGAAATAGCCCCGCCCACCGCACGCGGTGAACGGGGCTACGTCCAAGCCTGGATCAGTCTTCCTCGGGGGCCGTGAGCACCCAGGGACCGTCCTCGGTGATCGCGACGCTGTGCTCCCAGTGCGCGGCACGCGTGCCGTCGAGCGTGACGACGGTCCAGCCGTCCTCCAGCTCCTGCGAGTCGTCCGTGCCGAGCGTCAGCATCGGCTCGATCGCGATCGCCATGCCGACCTTGAGCCTCGGCCCCTTGCCCGGCTTGCCGTAGTTCGGCAGGAACGGGTCCATGTGCATCTTGGAGCCGATGCCGTGGCCGCCGTAGTCGGCGACGATCCCGTACTCGATGCCGTCGCGGTCGCCCGACTCCAGGGCCGAGGACTCGATGGCGAACGAGATGTCCGTGAGCCTGCCACCGGGCACCGCGGCCTCGATGCCCGCGAGCATCGACAGCCTGGTCGCCTCGGACAGCTTGTGGTCCGCCGGGGAGAGCTCGCCGACGCCGACCGTGACGGCCGAGTCGCCGTGCCAGTCGTCGAGGATCGCACCGCAGTCGATGGAGATGAGGTCGCCTTCGGCCAGCACCTGGGTCTTGCTGGGGATGCCGTGGACGATCTGGTCGTTCACCGACGCGCAGATGCTCGCCGGGAAGCCGTGGTAGCCCTTGAACGACGGGATGGCGCCGGCGTCGCGGATGGTCTGCTCGGCGATCTCGTCGAGCTCCCACGTGGAGACGCCGGGCTTCACCGCCGCGACGACGTTCTTCAGGGCCCGAGCCACGACCAGGCCGGAGGCGCGCATGGCCTCCAGCTGGCCGGGGGTCTTGATCTCGATCTTGCTCATGCTGTCGCTGCCACCCGTGATGGCAGTGCGGAGCCGGTCAAGCAGTCCACCTGTCACTTCTCGTCGCGCAGTGAGTGCAGCGCGGCCAGCGCGCGCTCGCTGATCTCGTCGATCTCCCCGACGGCGTCGATGGAGACGACCTTGTCCGCGTAGTAGCTCAGTAGCGGCGCGGTCTCGTTGCGGTACACCTGCTGGCGGTGCCGGATGACGTCTTCCTTGTCGTCCGTGCGCCCGCGGGCGAGCAACCGCTCCACGACGACGTCCTCGTCGACCCGGAACTCCAGCACCGCGTCGAGCGTGTGGCCACCGACGGCGAGGAACTCACCGAGCTTGTTCGCCTGGGCGACGTTGCGCGGGAACCCGTCGAGCAGGAACCCGTCCGTCGCGTCGGCCTCGGCGAGGCGCTTGCGCACCATCTCGTTGGTGATGGAGTCCGGCACGAGAGCGCCCTCGTCGAGGATGCTCTGCACCTCCAGCCCGAGCTCGGTCTGGTTGCTGATGTGTGACCGGAAGAGGTCGCCCGTCGAGATGTGCGGCACTCCGAGCTTGCGGCTCAGAACTTCGGCCTGGGTGCCCTTGCCCGCGCCGGGCGGGCCAACGAGAACGAGTCGCATCTAGCGGAGGAACCCTTCGTAATTGCGCTGCATGAGCTGGCTCTCGATCTGCTTCACGGTGTCGAGACCGACACCGACCATGATCAGAACCGCGGTGCCGCCGAACGGGAAGTTCTGGTTCTGGCCGTCGCCGGTCAGGTCCAGGAACAGGTTCGGCAGGATCGCCACGATGCCGAGGTAGAGCGAACCGGGGAGCGTGATGCGACCCAGGACGAACTTGAGGTACTCGGCGGTCGGGCGGCCGGGACGGATGCCGGGGATGAAGCCACCGAACTTCTTCATCTCGTCGGCGCGCTCGTCCGGGTTGAACGTGATGCCGACGTAGAAGTACGTGAAGAAGACGATGAGCAGGAAGTACGTGGCGATGTGCACCCAGCTCGACTGCTTGACCAGGTAGGTCTGGACGAAGGTCGAGAACCAGTTGGGCTCGGTCGACGAGCCCTGGGTGAGGCGCACGATCAGGTCCGGCAGGTACAGCAGCGAGGAGGCGAAGATGACCGGGATGACGCCGGCCTGGTTCACCTTGAGGGGGAGGTACGTCGACGTGCCGCCGTACATGCGGCGGCCGATCATGCGCTTGGCGTACTGCACCGGGATGCGGCGCTGGGCCTGCTCGACGTAGATGACGCTCGCGATGATGATCAGAGCGGCCACGACCACGAGGGCGAAGGTGATGCCGCTCTTGTCGAGGATGTTCTTGCCCTCGGCCGGGATGCGGGCGGCGATACCGGTGAAGATCAGCAACGACATGCCGTTGCCGATGCCCTTCTCGGTGATCAGCTCACCCAGCCACATGATGACCGAGGTACCGGCGGTCATGGTGATGACCAGCACGATGAGGGTGAAGATGCTGTCCTTGTTGGGGATGACGTCCTGGTCGCACTCGCCGAACAGCTGACCGCGCACCGCCAGCGCCACCAGACCGGTCGACTGCAGGATCGCGAGGCCGATCGTCAGGTAGCGCGTGTACTGCGTCAGCTTGCCCTGACCGGCCTGCCCTTCCTTCTTCAGCTGCTCGAACCGCGGGATGACCACGGTGAGCAGCTGGATGATGATGCTCGCGGTGATGTAGGGCATGATCCCCAGCGCGAACACCGACAGGTTGAGCAGGGCACCACCGCTGAACAGGTTGATCAGCGAGTAGATGTTCTGGCCCTCGAGCTGTTCAGCACACGCCCGCACGTTCTTGAAGGACACGCCCGGCGCGGGCATGGTCGCACCAAGCCGGTACACAATGATGATCCCGAGCGTGAACAGGATCTTCTTGCGTAGATCCGGCGTCGCGAGAGCCGAGCGGAATGCGCCGAGCACGCGAACCTCCTGAGCGTTGCCGACCCCCAGGGACCGGCACATGCGGTAGTTGGCAGGCCGAAGCAGGCAGCCACGACCAAGCAACCCGGAGGACATCCGGGTTCAGCCCGCGACTCTAACAGTCCACCACGACCTCGCCGTACCCAGTGGCCAATCACAGGTTCCAACTCGTTGATCTCTCACCGCGACGCTAGCCCATCCGGGGTAGAAACTCCTCCACTTCCGTGCTACCAGCAGCCATTACGCCGCTCGCGAACGTTTGCGCCGCCTCCGTTGTTCCCGCAGAAATCCCCGTAGAGCGAACCCGCCCGCGCGTCGCCGGCCGAGGCGCGGGTGAGACCGCAGGCCTCGGCAAGGGCAGGGCGAGCAGCACGGGAAGCGGAGCGGGTGTCAGCCGCGAGGGACCAGCGGCACTCGCCAACGCGAGGCGGCCACGCACCCAGACCCGGCGCGAGCACTCAACCGAACAGCCGCAATCGCAGCCCGGCCACGCACGCAGCCTGGCGTGGCGATGCGGAGCGAGCCGTCTGTAACTATGCGCTTCGGGTAGCGGTCGGCGCCGACGAAGGCGGTTGAGGCTCTACCTCAAGGGGCGGGATGCTCCCTCTCAGGCACGGCCGGCGCTTTTCAGCCCGGCCTTTTCGGTCGACTCAGCATCCGCCGGAGGCTCGAGGTCAAGCCCCGATCGCCACCTGACGCTTCGTCCCGACCCGCGCCGAACAGGAACAGCTCAACCCCCGGCAACGCCGAAGGGCCCCGAGGCGAAAGCCTCGGGGCCCTTCGACAACGTCCCGGAAGGAAACGTCAGGACGCCACGGTGGAAGAACCACCAGCAGCGGCCAGCTTCTCCACAGCGGACTTGGAGAACTTGTCGGCGGTGACGTCCAGCTTGACGCTGACCTCACCGTTGCCCAGCACCTTGACGAGCGAGCCCTTGCGGACCAGCCCGGCCAGGACCAGCGCCGGAACGTCGACCGAACCGCCCTCGGGGAACGAGGCAGCGATGTCGGACACGTTCACGACCTGGTACTCGGTGCGGAACGGGTTGCGGAAGCCCTTGAGCTTCGGCAGCCGCATGTGCAGCGGCATCTGGCCACCCTCGAAGCGCGGCGAGACGTTCTTGCGAGCGCCCGTGCCCTTCGTGCCGCGGCCGGCGGTCTTGCCCTTGGAGCCCTCACCACGACCGACGCGGGTCTTGGCGGTCTTGGCTCCGGGGGCCGGACGCAGATCGTGAATCTTGATGGTCACGACTGGACCTCCTCGACAACCACCAGGTGGCGCACGGCGTTGATCAGGCCGAGAACCTGGGGGGTGTCCTCACGCACGACCGACTGGCGGATCTTGCGCAGCCCGAGGGTGCGCATCGACTCGCGGTGGTTGTGCTTGGTACCGATGGTGCTGCGGACCTGGGTGATCTTCAGCTGAGCCATGATCAGACCCCCTGGCCCGCGCGAGCGCGGATCATGCCGGCGGGAGCCACGTCCTCGAGGGGCAGGCCACGACGGGCCGCGACCTCTTCGGGACGCTGCAGACCCTTGAGGGCCGCCACGGTCGCGTGCACGATGTTGATCGCGTTGTCGGAGCCGAGCGACTTCGACAGCACGTCGTGCACGCCGGCGCACTCGAGGACGGCGCGGACAGCGCCACCCGCGATGACACCGGTACCGGCCGAGGCCGGACGCAGCAGGACCACACCAGCGGCCTTCTCACCCTGGATCGGGTGGGGGATGGTGCCGGCGATGCGGGGAACGCGGAAGAAGTTCTTCTTCGCTTCCTCGACACCCTTGGCGATGGCCGCGGGAACTTCCTTGGCCTTGCCGTAGCCGACGCCGACCATGCCGTCGCCGTCACCCACCACCACGAGGGCGGTGAAGCTGAACCGACGACCACCCTTGACCACCTTGGAGACGCGGTTGATCGCAACCACGCGCTCGAGGTGGGGGGTCTTCTCCTGGGCCGCGCCGCCGCGGCCGCCGTCACGACGGTCGCGGCGCTCTCCGCGCTCGCCCCCGCCGCCTTCGCGACGCGTACGTCCTGGCATCAGGCGTCCCTCTCAATTCCGGTAATGATCATTGTCAGAACTCCAGCCCCGCCTCGCGAGCGGCGTCAGCCAGAGCGGCGATGCGGCCGTGGTACGCGTTGCCGCCGCGGTCGAACACGACCGCCGTGACGCCGGCGTCCTTGGCACGGGCCGCGGCCAGCTGGCCGACCTTGGCCGCACGGGCCTTCTTGTCGCCCTCGAGGGCACGGACGTCGGCCTCCATGGAGGACGCGGACGCGATCGTGTGGCCCTTGAGGTCGTCGATGATCTGCACGGTGATGTGCTTCGACGAACGGTGCACGACCAGGCGCGGACGCTCGGCGGTACCGTTGACCTTCTTGCGGAGGCGGAAGTGGCGACGGGCCTTCGCAACACGACGCCTGGTGGAGATGTCCTTGCCCACCGGCTTGCGCTTCGTAACAGTCGACTCGCTCATGTCACTTACCCGTCTTTCCGACCTTGCGACGGATCTTCTCGCCCGAGTAACGGACGCCCTTGCCCTTGTACGGGTCGGGCTTGCGCAGCTTCCGGATGTTGGCGGCGACCTCACCGACCAGCTGCTTGTCGATACCCGAAACGGAGAAGCGGGTCGGGGTCTCGACCGCGAAGGTGATGCCCGCGGGGGCCTCCACCTTGACGGGGTGCGAGTAACCGAGCGCGAACTCGAGCTCAGAGCCCTTGAGCGCGACGCGGTAACCGACGCCGTGGATCTCCATCTTCTTTTCGTAACCCTGGGTCACGCCGACGACCATGTTGTGCACCAGCGTGCGCGACAGGCCGTGGAGCGCGCGGTTGCGGCGCTCGTCGTTCGGACGCTTCACCTCGAGCGTGCCGTCCTCAGCCTTCTCCAGGCTGATCGGCTCAGCGATCGTCAGCGTCAGGGTGCCCTTCGGGCCCTTGATGCTGACGTCCTGGCCGGCGATGTTCACGTCGACCCCGGAGGGGACAATGATCGGCTGCTTACCGATGCGCGACATGTCTACTCCCCCTTACCAAACGTAGGCGAGGACTTCTCCGCCCACGCCTGCCTTGTTGGCCTGGCGGTCGGTCATGAGACCGCCAGAGGTCGAAATGATCGCCACACCAAGACCGCCGAGAACTCGCGGCAGGCCGGTGGACTTCGCGTACACGCGCAGGCCGGGCTTCGACACGCGGCGGAGGCCGGCGATGCTGCGCTCACGGTTCGGGCCGTACTTCAGCTCGACGACGAGGTTCTTCGCGACCTCGCCCTCCTCGTCGCGGTACGAGGCGATGTAGCCCTCGCGCTTGAGGATCTCGGCGATGTTGGCCTTCAGCTTCGAGTGCGGCATCACGACCTTGTCGTGGTAAGCCGAGTTCGCGTTCCGCAGACGAGTGAGCATGTCTGCGATCGGGTCGGTCATCGTCATGGTGACCTGGTCAACCTTTCTCGCTGCGGTTCGCCGCTCAGGGTCCAGACCCGGCCTCCCCCGAGGAGGGAGGCGCGGGACGGTCGTGTGCGGGCCTACAGCGAAGTAGTGGAGCTTGGAATTACCAGCTGGACTTGCTCACGCCAGGCAGCTCACCGCGGTGAGCCATCTCGCGCAGGCAGATCCGGCAGAGGCCGAACTTGCGGAACACCGCGTGGGGGCGGCCGCAACGCTGGCACCGGGTGTAGCCCCGGACCTTGAACTTCGGCTTCTTCGCGGCCTTGTTGATCAACGCCTTCTTGGCCATCGACTCAGTTCTCCTTGAACGGGAAGCCCAGGTGCTTCAGCAGCGCCCGGCCCTCCTCGTCGTTCGTGGCGGTGGTGACGACGGTGATGTCCATGCCGCGGGGACGGTCGATCGAGTCGGGGTCGATCTCGTGGAACATCGACTGCTCGTTCAGACCGAACGTGTAGTTGCCGTTGCCGTCGAACTGCTTGCCCGAGAGACCGCGGAAGTCGCGGATGCGCGGGAGAGCGATCGTCAGCAGGCGGTCCAGGAACTCCCACATGCGGTCGCCGCGCAGCGTGACGCGCGCGCCGATCGGCATGCCCTCGCGCAGCTTGAACTGCGCGATGGACTTGCGGGCCCGACGGACCTCGGGGCGCTGGCCGGTGATGATCGAGAGGTCCTTGACGGCACCCTCGATCAGCTTGCCGTCACGGGCGGCGTCGCCGACACCCATGTTGACGACGACCTTCACGACGCCCGGGATCTGCATCACGTTGGCGTAGTTGAACTGCTTCTGCAGCTCGCCGGTGATCTCCGAGCGGTAGCGCGTCTTGAGCCGCGGGATGATCTTCTCTGCGGTAGTCATGATCAGATGTCCTTCCCGTTACGACGGGAAATGCGGACCCGCTTGCCCTCGTCGCTCGTACGGTAACCAACACGGGTCGGCTTGCCGTCCGAGTCGACCACCATCACGTTGGAGACGTTGATCGGGGCTTCCTGGGTCACGATGCCACCGGACTGCGCGCCACGCTGGGTCTGCGTGATCTTGGTGTGCTTCTTGATCCGGTTGACGCCCTCGACCAGGACCTTGCCGGTCTCCGGGTAGGCCTGGATGACCTTGCCCTTCGCGCCCTTGTCCTTGCCGGCGATGACGACGACCGTGTCGCCCTTCTTCACCTTCATGGTCAGAGCACCTCCGGAGCCAGCGAGATGATCTTCATGAACTTCTTGTCGCGCAGCTCACGACCGACCGGGCCGAAGATGCGGGTGCCGCGGGGCTCGTTGTCGTTCTTGATGAGCACGGCGGCGTTCTCGTCGAAGCGGATGTACGAGCCATCCGGACGACGGCGCTCCTTGACGGTGCGGACGATGACGGCCTTGACGACGTCACCCTTCTTCACGCCGGCACCGGGGATCGCGTCCTTGACGGTCGCGACGATGATGTCGCCGATGCCCGCGTAGCGGCGGCCCGAACCACCGAGAACACGGATGCAAAGGATTTCCTTCGCACCAGTGTTGTCGGCGACACGAAGCCGCGACTCCTGCTGAATCACTTACTTGCTCCTGACCATTCCTGGCCCGCCGGATTTCCGACCCGACGGGCTCGGTCTGTCTAGAAAGGACTTACTTGGCCTTCTCGAGGATCTCGACGAGCCGCCAGCGCTTGGTCGCCGACAGCGGTCGGGTCTCCATGAGCAGGACGCGGTCGCCGACGCCCGCCGCGTTCTCCTCGTCGTGCACCTTCACCTTGGTGGTGGAGCGCATGATCTTGGAGTAACGCGGGTGCTTCTTGCGGTCCTCGAGCGCCACGACGATCGTCTTGTCCATCTTGTCGGACACGACGAGGCCCTCGCGGACCTTGCGGTCGTTGCGCTTCTCGGTCTGGACTTCGTTGCTTTCGGTCATGCCGCACCCTCACCAGTGGAATCCGGCGAAGCGGAGAGTCCGAGCTCCCGCTCCCGCATCACGGTGTAGATCCGGGCGATGTCGTGCCGGACCGTGCGCAGCCGCCGGTTGTTGTCGAGCTGGCCCGTGGCCATCTGGAAGCGAAGGTTGAAGAGCTCTTCCTTCGACTCCTTCAGACGCAACACGAGCTCTTCCTCGGTGAGCTCACGCAGCTCGGAAGCGGTGGTACCCGCTGCCATCAGAACTCACCACCCTCACGCGTAACGATGCGGCACTTCATCGGGAGCTTGTGGATCGCGCGGCGGAGCGCCTCGCGAGCGACCTGCTCGTTCGGGAAGGCCATCTCGAAGAGGACGCGACCCGGCTTGACGTTGGCCACCCACCACTCCGGCGAACCCTTACCGGAACCCATGCGGGTCTCGGCCGGCTTCTTCGTCAGCGGACGGTCCGGGAAGATGTTGATCCAGACCTTGCCGCCACGACGGATGTGGCGCGTGATGGCGATACGAGCGGACTCGATCTGCCTGTTGGTGACGTACGCCGGCTCGAGAGCCTGGATGCCGTACTCGCCGAAGGTGACCTTCGTGCCGCCCTTGGCAGCACCCGACCGCTTGGGGTGGTGCTGCTTGCGGTGCTTGACCCTACGAGGGATGAGCATGACTCAGCTCTCCGTCTTCTCTGCAGCAGCCGGGGCCTCGGCCGACGCGGAAGCGTCAGCTGCGGCACGGCCGGCCTCGGTGCTCGTCGCGGTGGTGCCGCTGGCACCGGAGCGACGGGCCCGGTTCGGACGCTCGCCACGGTCGCGGCGCGGGGCGCGGTCGGCCTGCGAAGGCGCAGCCGCGTCGAGCGCGCGCTTGGCGGAGATGCCACCGACGATGTCGCCCTTGTAGATCCACACCTTCACGCCGATCCGGCCGAACGTGGTGCGGGCCTCGAAGAAGCCGTAGTCGATGTTGGCGCGGAGCGTGTGCAGCGGCACGCGGCCGTCGCGGTAGTGCTCCGAGCGGGACATCTCGGCGCCGCCGAGGCGACCGCCGCACTGCACGCGGATGCCCTTGACCTGCGGCGAACGCATGGCCGACTGGATGGCCTTGCGCATCGCGCGCCGGAAGGCGACGCGGTTGGACAGCTGCTCGGCGACACCCTGTGCCACGAGCTGCGCGTCCGACTCGGGGCTCTTGACCTCGAGGATGTTCAGCTGGACCTGCTTCTTGGTGAGCTTCTCGAGCTCACCGCGGATGCGGTCCGCCTCGGCACCGCGACGGCCGATGACGATGCCCGGCCGGGCGGTGTGGATGTCGACGCGCACCCGGTCACGGGTCCGCTCGATCTCCACCTTGGAGATGCCGGCACGCTCCATGCCCTTGCTGAGCAGGCGGCGGATCTTGACGTCCTCCGCCACGTACTCGGCGTACTGCTTGTCTGCGTACCAGCGGGACTTCCAGTCGGTGGTGATCCCCAGCCGGAAGCCGTGCGGGTTGATCTTCTGGCCCACTACCGCGTTCCCTTCGCGCTGGTCTTCTTGGGACGAGACTCCACCTCGATGGTGATGTGGCTCGTCCGCTTGCGGATCCGGTACGCGCGGCCCTGGGCACGCGGGCGGAAACGCTTGAGGGTCGGACCCTCGTCCACAAAGGCCGCCGACACCCAGAGGGTGGCGGGGTCCAGGGACAGGTTGTTCTCGGCGTTGGCCATGGCGCTGGCGAGCACCTTCGCGACCGGCTCAGAGGCGGCCTGGGGCGCGAACTGGAGCACGGCCAGGGCCTCGCTGGCGTTACGACCCTTGATGAGCTCGACGACGCGACGGACCTTCATGGGGGTGTCGCGGACGTAGCGAGCCCGAGCCACGGCGCGCGGAAACTCCTGCGCCTCAGCGTCCTTACGGGCGTTCATCGCTGCTTTTCCCTTGCTCTTCTCAGTTCGACGCCTAGCGGCGACGAGACTTCCGGTCGTCCTTGATGTGACCCTTGAAGGTGCGGGTCGGGGCGAACTCGCCCAGCTTGTGCCCGACCATCGCCTCGGTCACGAACACCGGGACGTGCTTGCGACCGTCGTGCACCGCGATGGTGTGGCCGAGCATGTCCGGGATGATCGTGGACCGGCGGGACCACGTCTTGATGACGGTCTTCTTGCCCGCTTCGTTCTGGACGTCCACCTTCTTGAGCAGGTGGTCGTCGACGAAGGGACCCTTCTTAAGGCTGCGAGGCATCCTTCACTCCCTCCCTGCTCAGCGCTTCTTACCGGTGCGACGACGCCGGACGATGAGCTTGTCGCTTGGCTTACGGCGGCGGGTACGGCCTTCGGGCTTACCAGCCGGGTTGACCGGGTGGCGACCACCGGAGGTCTTACCTTCACCACCACCATGCGGGTGGTCAACGGGGTTCATGGCGACACCGCGGACGGTGGGCTTCTTGCCCTTCCACCGCATGCGGCCGGCCTTGCCCCAGTTGATGTTCTGGTGCTCCTTGTTGCCGACCTCGCCGAGCGTGGCGCGGCAGCGCACGTCCACGTTGCGGATCTCGCCCGAAGGCATCCGCAGCTGGGCGTACGGGCCGTCCTTCGCCACGAGCTGCACCGAGGCACCGGCGGAGCGGGCGATCTTCGCGCCGCCGCCGGGGCGGAGCTCGATCGCGTGGATCACGGAACCGACCGGGATGTTGCGCAGCGGCAGGTTGTTGCCCGGCTTGATGTCGGCCTTGGGGCCGTTCTCAACCGTGTCACCCTGCTTGAGCTTCTCCGGGGCGATGATGTAGCGCTTCTCGCCGTCCGCGTAGTGCAGCAGCGCGATGCGCGCGGTGCGGTTGGGGTCGTACTCGATGTGAGCGACCTTGGCCGGCACGCCGTCCTTGTCGTTGCGACGGAAGTCGATCAGGCGGTATGCCCGCTTGTGACCGCCACCCTTGTGCCGCGTGGTGATCTTGCCCGACGCGTTGCGGCCGCCCAGCTTGTGCAGCGGACGGATCAGCGACTTCTCCGGAGTCGACCGAGTGATCTCGGCGAAGTCGGAGACGCTCGCACCGCGACGACCGGGGGTCGTCGGCTTGTACTTGCGAATGCCCATCTCTACGCAGTCCTCGTCATCAGGCGGCAGGGCCGCCGAAGATCTCGATCGGCTTGCTGTCCGAAGACAGGGTCACGATCGCGCGCTTCGTGTCCTTGCGCTTGCCGAACCCGGTGCGGGTGCGCTTGCGCTTGCCCTGCCGGTTGATGGTGTTGACGCTGACGACCTTCACGCCGAAGACCTTCTCCACGGCGATCTTGATCTGCGTCTTGTTCGAGCCCGGAGCCACCAGGAAGGTGTACTTGTTCTCCTCGAGCAGTCCGTAGGACTTCTCGGAGATCACGGGCGCGAGCAGGACGTCCCTGTGGTCGGGGATCACTTCGAGGCCTCCTCGTCCACCACGGTCGCCGTGGCCTCGGCCGAGCCAGAACCCGACTGGGCCTTGCTGGCGAGGAACACGTCGAGCGAGTCCTTGGTGAACACCACGTCGTCGTTGACGAGCACGTCGTAGGTGTTGAGCTGGTCGGGCGCGATCACGTGCACGTGCGGCAGGTTGCGCACGCTGACCCACGCGACCTCGTCGGTGCGGTTGAGCACCACGAGAACGCGACGGGCCTGGGTGACCGACTCCAGGACCTTGCGCGCGGTCTTGGTCGACGGGGTGTCCCCGTCCACCAGGCCGGACACGACGTGCACCTGGTTGGCGCGGGCCCGGTCGGAGAGGGCGCCACGCAGAGCGGCGGCCTTCATCTTCTTGGGCGTCCGCTGCGAGTAGTCACGCGGCTGCGGGCCGTGGACGACGCCACCGCCGGCGAACTGCGGAGCACGCGTCGAACCCTGGCGGGCGCGACCGGTGCCCTTCTGGCGGTACGGCTTCTTGCCACCACCGGAGACCTCGCCGCGGGTCTTCGTCGAGTGCGTGCCCTGGCGAGCGGCGGCCTGCTGGGCCACCACGACCTGGTGCAGCAGCGCGACGTTCGCCTGCGCGTCGAAGACAGCCGAGGGGAGCTCGACCGTGCCGGCGGACGCACCGTCCGGCGTACGGATCTCAACCGTCGACATCAGGCACCACCCTTCGCGGCAGTCCGGACGAACACCAGACCACCCTTGGGGCCGGGAACAGCGCCCTTGATGAGCAGCAGGCCGTTCTCGGCGTCGATCTTGTGCACCTTCAGGTTCTGGGTCGTGACGCGCTCGTGGCCCATGCGGCCGGCCATGCGCAGACCCTTGAAGACGCGACCCGGAGTGGCGCAGCCACCGATGGAACCCGGCGAGCGGTGCTTGCGCTGGGTGCCGTGGCTGGAGCCGAGGCCCCGGAAGTTGTGGCGCTTCATGACACCCGCGGTGCCCTTGCCCTTGCTGGTGCCGGTGATGTCGACAACAGCGCCGGCCTCGAACACCTCAGCGGTGATCTCCTGGCCGACCGTGTACTCGCCGGCGTCCGCCGTGCGCAGCTCCACCAGGTGGCGACGGGGCGTGACCCCGGCCTTGGCGAAGTGGCCCGCGACGGGCTTGTTGACCTTGCGCGGGTCAATCGCGCCGGCCGCCAGCTGGACGGCGGTGTAGCCGTCCTTCTCCTCGGTGCGAACCTGGGTCACGACATTGGGCTCAGCCCTGACGACGGTCACCGGGACGACCCGGTTGTTCTCGTCGAAGACCTGAGTCATGCCGAGCTTGGTGCCCAGGATGCCCTTCATCTGCCTGTCAGACATTGGTCCGTTACTCTCCGCGCCCAACGCTTACTGGATGTTGACGTCGACGCTGGCCGGCAGGTCGATGCGCATGAGCGCGTCCACCGTCTTCGGCGTCGGGTCGAGGATGTCGATCAGCCGCTTGTGCGTGCGCATCTCGAAGTGCTCGCGCGAGTCCTTGTACTTGTGCGGCGAGCGGATGACGCAGTACACGTTCTTCTCAGTGGGCAGCGGCACGGGCCCGACAACCCGAGCGCCGGTGCGCGTCACGGTCTCAACGATCTTGCGCGCAGACGCGTCGATCGCCTCGTGGTCGTAGGCCTTGAGCCGGATGCGGATCTTTTGTCCCGCCATGATGGCTTGCCGTTCCTCTGCTTCTCGTAACCGCTGCGGTGCGGTGCCTCGGATGAGGCCTGTTACAGCCTCTTGGCGCGCTCCGCCCCTGTTGAAGTGTCATGGTGCCCGGTCCACGCGGTCGGGCGTGTCGCGCCCGGTGCGCATACCGGTCCCACGCAAGGTCTCCCCGGTGGGATTGGGCCTACCACAGCCCATGCACCCTGATGCCCATCTCCGCAAGGAGGCGTTCACTAACAGGGCGCGGACGCTCGGTCGAAGGGTTCGAGCACGCACGGATGCGACCCGGCCTTCGTCGAGCAACCCGTAAAGAATGCCACACGGTCGTGAGGCACTCCAAATCGGGGTGGGCGACTTGGTCCCAGATCACGTCCGGATCTTGACCGGCGAGCTGCCCCGTCCGTCGTGCGTGGAGCGACGGCGGCGCCGGTTCCATTGTCCGGCAAGGGATTCGCCGACGCGTACTCGTTCCCCGGTTCCCGGCGAACTGCCCGGCGTGAGCTGCCGCACAGTTCGCCCGAAGAAACGACGAAGACCGGGCCAACGGGGTCCGCTGGCCCGGCCTGTCGCCGAACTGGGTCGAGCTAGGTCACTTGATGATCTTGGTGACCGAGCCGGCGCCGACGGTGCGGCCACCCTCGCGGATCGCGAAGCGGAGGCCCTCGTCCATGGCGATCGGCTGGATCAGCTTGACCGACATACCGGTGGTGTCACCCGGCATGACCATCTCGGTGCCCTCGGGCAGCGTCACAACGCCGGTCACGTCCGTCGTGCGGAAGTAGAACTGCGGACGGTAGTTGTTGAAGAACGGCGTGTGGCGGCCACCCTCGTCCTTGGACAGGATGTAGACCTGCGCCTCGAACTCGGTGTGCGGGGTCGTGGTGCCCGGCTTGACGATGACCATGCCGCGCTCCACCTCCTCGCGCTTGATGCCGCGGAGCAGCAGCGCGGCGTTGTCACCGGCGCGACCCTCGTCGAGGAACTTCTTGAACATCTCGATCGAGGTGACAGTCGTCTTCTTCGACTGCTCCTTGATGCCGACGATCTCGATCTCGGAGTTCACGTTGATGATGCCGCGCTCGATACGACCGGTCACGACGGTGCCGCGGCCGGTGATCGTGAAGACGTCCTCGACGGGCATGAGGAACGGCTTGTCGGTCTCGCGCTCGGGCTCCGGGATCGCCGTGTCGACGGCGTTCATGAGCTCGAGAACGGACTTGCCCCAGGTCTCGTCACCCTCCAGCGCCTTCAGCGCCGAAACGCGCACGACCGGCAGGTCGTCGCCCGGGAACTCGTACTCGGAGAGCAGCTCGCGGACCTCGAGCTCGACGAGCTCCAGGATCTCCTCGTCGTCGACCATGTCGGCCTTGTTCAGCGCGACGACGATGTAGGGGACGCCGACCTGGCGGGCCAGGAGGACGTGCTCCTTCGTCTGCGGCATCGGGCCGTCGGTCGCCGCGACCACCAGGATGGCGCCGTCCATCTGCGCCGCACCGGTGATCATGTTCTTGATGTAGTCGGCGTGCCCGGGGCAGTCGACGTGCGCGTAGTGACGGTTCTCCGTCTGGTACTCGATGTGCGCGATCGAGATCGTGATGCCGCGCTGCTTCTCTTCCGGCGCCTTGTCGATCTGGTCGAACGCGAACGAAGCGTTCACATCGGGGTACGCGTCGTGCAGAACCTTGGAGATCGCCGCGGTCAGCGTGGTCTTGCCATGGTCGATGTGACCGATGGTGCCGATGTTGACGTGCGGCTTCGTCCGCTCGAACTTCGCCTTCGCCACTGGATTGTCCTCCTGGACTTATTTTGCTGGTCCGGCCGGCTAGGTGGCGGCCGGCCGGACTTACACGTCAGGGTCAAAAAGTAGCGGACCCCAGGGAATCAACCCCGGAGAGCCCGCGGTGGAACTGCGGTGCTCCGGTGTGGGGCTATTCCCCAGTCGCCTTCGCGATGATCTCCTTCGAGACGTTCGCGGGAACCTCTGCGTAGGAGTCGAACACCATCGAGTAGTTGGCGCGACCCTGGGTCTTGGACCGCAGGTCACCCACGTACCCGAACATTTCCGACAGCGGGACCAGCGCCTTGACGACACGGATACCGCTACGCTCCTCCATGGCCTGGATCTGGCCACGGCGGGAGTTCAGGTCGCCGATCACGTCGCCCATGTAGTCCTCGGGCGTCGTGACCTCGACGGCCATCAGCGGCTCGAGGATCGCGGGAGACGCCTGACGGGCGGCTTCCTTGAGGGCCATCGAACCAGCGATCTTGAACGCCATTTCCGAGGAGTCGACCTCGTGGTAGGCGCCGTCGAGCAGCGTCACCTTCACGCCGACCAGCGGGTAGCCCGCCAGCACGCCGTACTGCAGCGCGTCCTGCGCACCCGCGTCGACCGACGGGATGTACTCGCGGGGGATGCGGCCACCGGTGACGGCGTTGACGAACTCGTAGAGCGCGCCGTCTTCCTTCTTCTCCAGCGGCTCGACGGTGACGAGCACCTTCGCGAACTGGCCGGAGCCACCGGTCTGCTTCTTGTGGGTGTAGGAGTACTTCTCCACCGCCTTGCGGATGGTCTCCCGGTACGCCACCTGAGGCTTGCCGATGTTGGCCTCGACCTTGAACTCGCGGCGCATGCGGTCCACCAGGATGTCCAGGTGGAGCTCGCCCATGCCGGCGATGATGGTCTGGCCCGTCTCCTGGTCGAGGTTGACCCGGAACGTCGGGTCCTCCTCGGCCAGCTTCTGGATCGCGGTGCCCAGCTTCTCCTGGTCGGCCTTCGTCTTGGGCTCGATGGCGACCTGGATGACCGGCTCGGGGAACGTCATCGACTCGAGGACGATGGGGTTCGCCGGGTCGGCGAGGGTCTCACCGGTCGTCGTGTCCTTCAGACCGATCACGGCGTAGATGTGACCGGCGATGGCCTCGGTGACCGGGTTCTCCTTGTTGGCGTGCATCTGGAAGATCTTCCCGATGCGCTCCTTGCGGTCCTTGGTCGCGTTGACGACCTGGGTGCCGGAGGCGACCTTGCCCGAGTAGACCCGGATGTAGGTCAGCTTGCCGAAGAACGGGTGCACGGCGATCTTGAACGCCAGCGCCGAGAAGGGCTCCTCGGAGGAGGCCTTGCGCGACACGACGGTCTCGCCGTCCTGCAGCGTGCCCTCGACCGGCGGGAGGTCCAGCGGCGACGGCAGGAAGTCGATCACCGCGTCGAGCATGGGCTGGACGCCCTTGTTCTTGAACGCGGAGCCGCAGAGGATCGGGTAGGCGGTGCCCTCGGCAACGATCTTGCGGAGGCCGGCCTTGATCTCCTCGACGGACAGGTCGCCCTGCTCGAAGTACTTCTCGGTGAGCTCGTCGTCGGTCTCGGCGACGGCCTCGAGGAGCTGCTCGCGGAACTCCTGCGCACGCTCGACGAGATCCGCGGGGATCTCCTCGATCGCGTAGTCCTCGCCCTTCTGGACCTCGCCACGCCACGTGAGCGCGCGCATCTCGATCAGGTCGACGACGCCGATGAAGTCGCTCTCGGCACCGATCGGGATCTGGATCGGGAGGGGCTTGGCGCCCAGGCGCTCGGAGATGGTGCGGATGGTGAAGTAGAAGTCCGCGCCGAGCTTGTCCATCTTGTTGACGAAGCAGATGCGCGGGACGTCGTACTTGGTCGCCTGCCGCCAGACCTGCTCGGACTGCGGCTCGACGCCCTCCTTGCCGTCGAAGACGGCAACGGCGCCGTCGAGGACGCGCAGGTTGCGCTCGACCTCGACGGTGAAGTCGACGTGGCCGGGCGTGTCGATCAGGTTGATCTGGTGGTTCTTCCAGTAGCAGGTCGTCGCGGCCGACGTGATCGTGATGCCGCGCTCCTGCTCCTGCTCCATCCAGTCCATCACGGCAGCGCCGTCGTGAACCTCGCCGATCTTGTAGCTGATCCCCGTGTAGAAGAGGATCCGCTCAGTCGTCGTGGTCTTGCCCGCGTCGATGTGGGCCATGATCCCGATGTTGCGGACCTTGGCAAGATCAGTGAGCACGTCCTGTGCCACGGGTCTTTCCCCTGTCTTGAGCTTGGTGAGCTCACTAGGGCCGGGAGAGCCCGGTTCCTCGCGGAACCGGGCGTCACATCACCAGCGGTAGTGGGCGAAGGCCTTGTTGGACTCGGCCATCTTGTGCGTGTCCTCACGGCGCTTGACGCTCGCACCGAGACCGTTGCTCGCATCGAGCAGCTCGTTCATCAGACGCTCGACCATGGTCTTCTCACGGCGCTGCCGGGAGAAGGTGATCAGCCAGCGCAGCGCCAGCGTGGTGGAGCGGCCGGGCTTGACCTCGACCGGGACCTGGTAGGTCGCGCCACCGACGCGGCGGCTCTTGACCTCGAGGGCCGGCTTGACGTTGTCGAGCGCGCGCTTCAGCGTGACGACCGGGTCGGTGCCGGTCTTCTCGCGTGCACCCTCGAGCGCTTCGTAGACGATCTTCTCGGCCACCGAGCGCTTGCCGTCGACCAGCACCTTGTTGATGAGCTGGGTCACCAGCGGCGAGCTGTAGACCGGGTCGGAGATCAGCGGCCGCTTGGGGGCCGGTCCCTTGCGGGGCATCTCAGCTCTTCTCCTTCTTCGCGCCGTAACGGCTGCGAGCCTGCTTGCGGTTCTTGACACCCTGGGTGTCGAGAGAGCCACGGATGATCTTGTAACGAACACCCGGGAGGTCCTTCACACGACCACCGCGCACGAGCACCATCGAGTGCTCCTGGAGGTTGTGACCCTCACCGGGGATGTACGCCGTGACCTCGATACCGCTGGTCAGCTTCACGCGAGCGACCTTGCGCAGTGCGGAGTTCGGCTTCTTGGGGGTGGTGGTGTAAACGCGGGTGCACACACCGCGCCGCTGCGGCGAGCCCTTGAGGGCCGCCGTCTTCTGCTTCGCCACCTTGTCCTGGCGGCCCTTGCGGACCAGCTGCTGGATCGTTGGCATTCGCCGGCTGCTTCTTCCGTCTTGCGGGATTCCCTCGCGGTTCACCCTCGTGTTTCTTGTTCCCTCTCTGCACCCGAGGTCGGGCGTGTCGCCCTCTCCCCAGGTCCGCAGGCAACAGTTCAACTGCCCCTGCGAGTGGAGGACACCGCGGCCTCACGGGCACGCGGAGCGGCCCGACATGGGTCGGGCACGAGTAGCAAAGATACCCGCCCACGTCTACCTGGGTCAAAACGGGGGTACCGCAGCGCCGCCTGCAGTAGACATGGTGCGCTTGATCAACACGTTGCGGGGGGAACGACCTTGTCGCAGGCGAGCGGCTTCGAGAAGTGGTACATGCGTGGTGTCGTGACGTTCTTCAGCCTGGTGCTGATCGTTCCGGCGATCATCTTCATCCCCGAGCAGCTGTCGGAACCGGAGGTCGGTGACTGCGCCGAGCCGGTCGCCGAGTCGGAGGGCGGGTTCGACATGGATGAGACGAACTGCACAGCGCGGGAGGCGGCCTACCGGCTCGTGCGCCTCGATCGGAAGCGCGGGTGCCCCGAGGGCGACTACCTCGCGCGCTCCGAGCGGGCAGCGGGCAAGAGCGGCGGCAGGAAGTACTTCTGCTTCGTCCTCAACGCGGCGGAGGGCGACTGCTTCAAGCGGGGCGACGCCTTCCACGAGCGCGTCGCGTGCGGCACCAGCGGTGCGCAGAGGGTGTTCAAGGTGGCCCGCGCCCACGACCGGGCGCTGTGCGGCGACCGCGAGGCCCGCGTCTACCCCGACCCCGCGATGACGGTCTGCCTGGAGAAGGCGTGAAGTCCGCGGTGCTGGTCGCCGCCCTGGTGCTGGCCGCGACCGGGTGTGCGGGCTGTGCGGAGCAGGCCGGCGTCGGTGAGTGCGCCAAGCAGATCGACCTGAACGACACGAGCGTCAACATGGCCGAGGTCGACTGTTCGTCGCAGGAGGCCGTGTACCGCGTCTCCTCCCGTGAGCGGCGCACGATGTGTCCCACCGGCGACTACCTGACGGAGTCGTCGGGCAGGTCGAAGAAGAACGGCAACACGCGTCTCTGCTACGTGCTCAACGTGAAGGAAGGTGACTGCCTGAAAGCGGTCAACCAGTACTTCGAACGAGTGAAATGCGGCGCGGGGACCCGCAAGGTCACGAAGGTCGTGGACGGGAAGTCCGACCGGGCGTTGTGCGCGGGCGACGACTCGAAGACGTACACGCAGCCGGTGAGGACGATCTGCATCAGCAGGACCTGATTGACTTGCGCGCGTGGACGACCTGATCGCGGCAATGGCCTCGCTGACCGGCTCCCCCGCCGACCCGGAGGTGCTCGGCGGCGACCGCGGCGACGTCGTGGTGGTGCGCGTCGGCGACGTGGTGGTCAAGGCGCTGCCCGCGGACACCGACGTCGAGGCGCTGCGGCAGCGGCTGGACATCGCGGCGGCGCACCCGGAACTGGTGCTGCCGCCGCTGATGCCGTTGCAGTTCGTGGACGACCGGCCCGTGACGGTGTGGCCGTACGGGACGCCGGTGAGCCAGGCGGATCCCGATGCCGCGCCCTGGGAGGAAAGTGCGGCACTGCTGGCGAAGTTGCACGCGTTGCCCGCGCAGGGTCCCGTGGCCGGTGCGCCGGAACGGATCGTGCGCGCTATCAAGGCGTTGCCGCCGGAGTTGCCGCACGCCGATGTGGTGCTGAGGGCGTTCGAGGTGCTGCCGCCCCTCGACATGTCGGCGAAGGCCCTCATCCACGGCGACTGGCACCTCGGGCAGCTCGTGCACCGGGGTGCCTGGCGGCTCATCGACGTGGACGACCTGGGAGTCGGGGATCCGGTCTGGGACCTGGCCCGACCTGCGGCGTTGTTCGCGGCCGGGGTCCTGCCCGCCGACCTGTGGGCGCGGTTCCTGAACGCCTACCGCGAAACGGGGGGTGTGGCGCTGCCGACATCCGAGTGGGAAGCGCTCAACATCCCGGCCCAGGCGTACGTTGTGCAAATGGCGGCCCGGGCGCTCATGTCCGGGCTGCAGGCAGTGGAACCGCTGGTTGAGGCCTGTCGTCGGATCATCACGACGTACGGGAGCAGTGACCGCGGCTAATATCGTTTTGTCCGGTCCCACCGCAGGAGGCTCACCACGATGCAGTGTCCCAAGTGTCATGCGAACATGCGCACGTTCGACCGCATGGGCGTCCACATCGAGCAGTGCGACGGCTGCCGCGGGGTCTTCCTCGACTACGGCGAGCTCGAGTCGATCACGCGCCTCGAGGCCCAGATGCAGGCTCCGCCGCCCGTCGCCCCGCCGCCCGCTGCCTACCCGGCGCCGGCCCAGCCCGCCTGGGGTGCCGCACCGCAGCAGGTCCACCACCACCACGGCGGCCACGCGGGCTACGGCTACGGCCACCGCAAGCACCGCGGCCTCGGCGGCCTGTTCTTCTCCTCCTGATCTGCGCGACGGCCCCGGGCGTCTGCTCCGGGGCCGTTGACGACTACCGAAAAACAGGTGGATAATCGGTAGTCAAAGGGAGGTGCAGCCATGTCCGTAGCGACCGAGGCCGCCCAGATCCGCGATCTCTTCGACACGATCGAGGAGATCGAGGCCGTAGCCTCATCCCTCTCCGAAGACGACGAACGCCGCCGCCGCCTCGACGGCGTGGTGGCCAAGACCCTCCGCCAGGCCCCACCGGTACGTCCCGTGGTGGCGGGCGAGCTCCTCGACCTCACCGAGAAGACCGTGAAGGCCTGGGCCCGCGAAGGCGTGCTGGCCATCCACAGCCGAGAACCGCGCATGCTGCTCGACACCGTGCGTTTGCACGAGGTCCTGCACCTCGTCGCCGACCTCCGCCGCGCCGGCAAGACCCGCGGCCTCATCGACGAGGTCCACCGCCGTCTCAGCGACCAGTCCCTGCTCGACAGGTCCGACCTCGCCACCTCCCTCGACGAGATGCGCAACGGCAAGGGACGCGTGGTCCGCACAGCTTGATCCAGGTAGCAGAGACCCACACCGCCCACGCCCAGGCCAACGGCCTGCGCGGCCGTGCCCGCTTGGCCTACGAACGCTTCCTCGACGAACTGGCCCATTCCGGCTGCGCCGCTCTCGGCTACCGCGTCACGGGCCCGGAACCCCTGCCGCGCCTGTGCGTGAAGCACCTGCGCGGCGCCGACCGCGTGGTCGTCGCCTTCCCCTCCCCCGACGTCGTGTGGGTGCTCCTGGTGGGCCCGCACGACGACGACCCGGGGGTCGACCTCTACGAGGCGCTGTACGAGATGGCCGGCGTGCGACCCCGGCTGTCGGAGAAGCGCACCAAGCCCCGCTGCTGCACCGACGAGAGCGGCGTGCCGCCGTTGGTCGACGAGCACCTGGTGGACGACCTCGTCATCCGCGCCCGCGCACTGGCCCGCGCCCGCCGCCGCTAGCCCGGCCCACCTCCGCACCCCTCAAGCTTTACCGACAAATTTTCTTGTCAAGACAAAGGTAGTTGTCCTAGGCTCGGCTCCACCAGACGAACGGAGACCACGATGTCCTTCCAGGCCTACCTCGACGGTGCGGAGAAGAAGACCGGCAAGACCCCTGCCGAACTGCTGGCCGCGGCCGCCGAGCGGGGCTACGACGCCACGACCAAGGCGGGCGTCTTCCTGGAGTGGCTGAAGACGGACCACGACCTGGGCCGCGGTCACGGAATGGCGTTGTTCCACGTCCTGAAGAACGGACCGGAGATCAGCGCGAAGCACGTCGGCACCACCGGTAGCCACCGAGACGACTCCGCCACACTTCGCCTGGACGGCCTCGCAAACCGCTGAAACGTGAAGCTTCTGTCACGTATATTCCCAGGTCAGCACCTCGATGGGTGCTGTTGACCCTGGGGACTCGGATGAACACGGTGAGCAAGCGGTCGCTGGCGCCTGACCTGGCACGCGGCTTGATGTTGATGCTGATCGCGCTCTCCCACGCGCATCAGTTCATCCGGGGGCATCCGACCACTCACCGCAACTACCCGACGGACGGCGACTCGCTCGACCTCGCGGTCGCCGGCGTGCAGATGGTCTTCGTCGACGGACAGCCGTTGCCGCTGTTCGCGGCGTTGTTCGGCTACGGGCTGGTCCAGCTGGCGGGTCGGCAGCCCACGTGGCCCGCAGCGCGTTGGACCGTCGTCAAGCGCTGCTTCTGGATGATCGTGCTCGGCGGCCTGCACGCGCACTTCCTGTTCGAGGCGGACATCCTCGGCACCTACGGCCTGCTCGGGCTGGTCCTGGTCGGCACGATGGTGTGGCGCGACCGGTCGCTGCTCGCGCTCGCCGGCGGGTGGATGGTCGTGTACCTGGCCTACGTCGTGCTGTCGGCGTTCCGCGTCATCAAGGTCGACGGGGTGTTCCCCGAAGGGATCGCCACCTGGGCGTTGCACTCGGTGGCGTGGCCCGCGGCGGTGCTGGTGCCCGTGGTGCTGGGCATGTGGGCCGCACGGCACAAGATGCTCATGGAGCCGGACCGGCACGTGCGGTTCCTGCGGAACGTGGCGATCGGCGGTATCGGCTTCATGATCGTCGGCAGCCTGCCGCTCGCCCTGACCGTCGCGCAGGTGCTGCCGGGCGTGCCGATGCCGCTCGTCGTCCTGCACACCGTCAGCGTCCTGCCCGGCGGCCTCGGCTACGCAGCGCTGATGGGCTGGATCTCGGCCCGCGTGAAGAAGCCGAACCTGCTGATGGTGGCGATCGCCGCGACCGGTGAGCGCTCGCTGACCAACTACGTCCTGCAGTCCGTGTCGTGGACGCTGGTGTTCACGATCGGCGGCCTCGGCTACCGGATCGGCGTCGCGGAAGCCTCGCTCGTCGGTCTGCTCACCTGGCTCGCGACCGTCGTGCTGTCGCTCGGCATGCACCTCGCGGGCATCCGCGGGCCGCTGGAGGTGCTGCTGCGGTTCCTGACGTACGGGCGGCGCAAGAAGAAGCCCGGGGCAC
The DNA here is from genome assembly GCF_900104175.1 of Lentzea jiangxiensis. Taxonomy (GTDB): domain Bacteria; phylum Actinomycetota; class Actinomycetes; order Mycobacteriales; family Pseudonocardiaceae; genus Lentzea; species Lentzea jiangxiensis. The sequence continues at coordinate 211,270 of NZ_FNIX01000001.1, read as the reverse complement.
GTCCTCCGCTCCCACCGGCTCCCGTGCTGGCCCAGCAGTCCAGGTAGCCCAGGTCCCTGCCGCGCAGGCCCCACCCACCGCCGAGAACGGGAACGGCCCCCGGAGCGCGAGGCTCCGGGGGCCGTTCCAACACCACCGACTAGCGGTAGTCGCGACCGAAGTCGTAGTCGTCCAGCGGCACCGCGGCACCCGTGCCCGTGCCGAAGACGTCCGGGGTGTAGTACCCGTCGTCGTACGAGGGGATCGCGTACGCAGCGGCACGCGCCTCCTCGGTCGGCTGGACCTGGATGTTGCGGTAGCGGTTGATGCCCGTACCTGCCGGGATCAACTTACCGATGATGACGTTCTCCTTCAGACCGATCAGCTTGTCCGAACGCCCGTTGATGGCGGCGTCGGTCAGCACACGCGTGGTCTCCTGGAACGACGCGGCGGAGAGCCACGAGTCGGTCGCCAGCGAGGCCTTCGTGATACCCATCAGCACCGGACGGCCGGCTGCCGGCTCGCCACCCTCGGCGACGACGGCGCGGTTGCCCGACTCGAAGTCCGCGCGCTCGACCAGCGAGCCCGGGAGGAACTCCGTCGCACCCGAGTCGATGATCGTGACCCGGCGGAGCATCTGCCGGACGATGACCTCGATGTGCTTGTCGTGGATCGCCACACCCTGGGCGCGGTACACCTTCTGCACTTCCTGCACCAGGTGCAGCTGGGCCTCGCGCGGGCCCATGACGCGCAGGACCTCGTGCGGGTCCGGAGTACCTTCCAGCAGCTGCTGGCCGACGGCCACGTGGTCGCCGTCCTGCAGCGGGCCGGTGGCCGTGTTGGCGAGACGCTGACGCTTCGACAGCTTCTCGAACACGATCTCCTCGGAACCGTCGTCCGGGATCAGCGTGATCTTCCAGAAGCGGTCGCCGTCCTCGATGCGGACGCGGCCGTCGACGTCGGCGATCGGCGCCTTGCCCTTCGGGACGCGGGCCTCGAAGAGCTCCTGGACACGCGGCAGACCGGTCGTGATGTCGTCACCGGCCACACCACCCTGGTGGAAGGTGCGCATCGTCAGCTGCGTACCCGGCTCACCGATCGACTGGGCGGCGACGATGCCGACGGCCTCGCCGACGTCGACCAGCTGGCCGGTGGCCATCGAGCGGCCGTAGCAGGACGCGCACACACCGACCGCGGACTCGCAGGTCAGGACCGAGCGGACCTTGACCCGCAGGATGCCGGCCTCGACCAGCGACTGCAGAGCCGGGTCGCCGAGGTCGTCACCGCGGTTCAGCACCAGGTTGCCCTGGGCGTCGTGGATGTCGTCCGCGACCGTGCGGGCGTAGACCGACGTCTGCGCGAACTCGTGCAGGCCGACCTTGTCGCCCAGCTGCTCGCCGACGGTCATGTTCACGCCACGCGTGGTGCCGCAGTCGACCTCGCGGATGATGACGTCCTGCGAGACGTCCACCAGACGACGGGTCAGGTAACCCGAGTCGGCGGTGCGCAGCGCGGTGTCGGCCAGACCCTTGCGGGCACCGTGCGTCGCGATGAAGTACTCGAGCACCGACAAGCCCTCGCGGAACGAGTTCTTGATCGGGCGCGGGATGTACTCACCCTTCGGGTTGGTCACGAGACCACGCATACCCGCGAGCGAACGGACCTGCGTCATGTTGCCGGCGGCGCCGGACTGCACGATGACGCGGATCGAGTTGTCCTCGGGGAAGTTGTCTTCCATGATCTCGTGGACCTGCTCGGTGGCCTTGGTCCACACCTTGACCAGCTCGGAGTTGCGCTCCTCGTGGGAGAGCTGACCGCGCTGGTAGCGCTTCTCGACGGCGTCCGCGAGGCGCTCGTGCTCCTCGAGGATGTCCTGCTTCGCCGCGGGCACGAGGACGTCCGAGATCGCGACCGTGACACCGGAGCGGGTGGCCCAGTGGAAGCCGGCGTCCTTCAGCTTGTCCAGCGTCCGGGCGACGGTGACCATCGGGTACCGCTCGGCCAGGTCGTTGATGATGATGGCCTGCCGCTTCTTGGGCATGACCTCGTTGATGAAGGCGTAGTCCTGCGGCAGGATCTCGTTGAACAGCACGCGACCCAGCGTGGTCTCCGCGAGCCACGGCTGACCGGGCTCCCAGCCCTCGGGCTCCTGGCCCTTGGGCGGGTTCTTGTCGGAGACGCGGATCTTCACCATCGACTGCAGGCCCAGGACCTTGCGGTCGAACGCCATCAGGGCCTCGGCAGGCGACGAGTACGAGTGGCCCTCGCCGATGTCGCCGGGCTTGTGACGGGTCAGGTGGTACAGGCCCGTCACCATGTCCAGACGCGGCATGGCCAGCGGCTTGCCGGACGCCGGGGACAGGATGTTGTTCGACGACAGCATCAGGACGCGGGCCTCGGCCTGCGCCTCGGCGGACAGCGGCAGGTGGACCGCCATCTGGTCACCGTCGAAGTCGGCGTTGAACGCCTCGCAGACCAGCGGGTGCAGCTGGATGGCCTTGCCCTCGACCAGCTGCGGCTCGAAGGCCTGGATGCCGAGGCGGTGCAGCGTGGGTGCGCGGTTGAGCAGCACCGGGTGCTCGGTGATGACCTCTTCCAGCACGTCCCACACGGCCGGGCGCGCACGCTCGACCATCCGCTTGGCGGACTTGATGTTCTGCGCGTGGTTGAGGTCCACGAGCCGCTTCATCACGAACGGCTTGAACAGCTCCAGGGCCATCTGCTTGGGCAGACCGCACTGGTGCAGCTTGAGCTGCGGGCCGACCACGATGACCGAACGGCCGGAGTAGTCGACGCGCTTGCCGAGCAGGTTCTGGCGGAACCGGCCCTGCTTGCCCTTCAGCAGGTCGGACAGCGACTTCAGCGGGCGGTTGCCCGGTCCGGTGACCGGACGGCCGCGGCGGCCGTTGTCGAACAGCGCGTCGACGGCCTCCTGCAGCATCCGCTTCTCGTTGTTGACGATGATCTCGGGCGCGCCGAGGTCGATCAGTCGCTTGAGGCGGTTGTTGCGGTTGATGACGCGGCGGTACAGGTCGTTCAGGTCGGACGTCGCGAAGCGGCCACCGTCGAGCTGCACCATCGGGCGCAGGTCCGGCGGGATGACCGGGACGCAGTCCAGCACCATGCCCTGCGGGTTGTTGCGGGTCGCCTGGAAGGCGGCAACGACCTTGAGGCGCTTGAGCGCACGCAGCTTCTTCTGGCCCTTGCCGCTGCGGATCGTCTCGCGCAGGATGTCGGCCTCGGCGTCGACGTCGTAGTCACCCAGGAGCTTCTGGATGGCCTCCGCGCCCATGGCACCGGTGAAGTAGTCGCCGTAGCGGTCGTACAGCTCGCGGTAGAGCAGCTCGTCCGCGATCAGCTGGGCGCGCTCGAGCTTGGTGAAGGTGGACCAGATCTCGTCGAGGCGGTCCAGCTCGCGCTGGGCGCGGTCGCGGAGCTGGCGCATCTCACGCTCGCCGCCCTCCTTGACCTTGCGGCGCACGTCGGACTTGGCGCCCTCGGCCTCGAGCTCGGCCAGGTCGGCCTCGAGCTTCTGGGCGCGGGCCTCCACGTCGGCGTCGCGGCGGTTCTCGACGCGCTTGCGCTCGACCTGCATCTCGCTCTCGAGCGTCGGCAGGTCGTTGTGGCGCAGCTCCGCGTTCACGCCCACGATGACGTAGGCGGCGAAGTAGATGATCTTCTCGAGGTCCTTGGGAGCCAGGTCGAGCAGGTAGCCCAACCGGCTGGGGACGCCCTTGAAGTACCAGATGTGCGTGACCGGAGCGGCGAGCTCGATGTGGCCCATGCGCTCACGACGCACCTTCGCGCGGGTCACCTCGACGCCGCAGCGCTCACAGATGATGCCCTTGAAGCGCACGCGCTTGTACTTGCCGCAGTAGCACTCCCAGTCCCGGGTGGGACCGAAGATCTTTTCGCAGAACAAGCCGTCCTTCTCGGGCTTGAGCGTGCGGTAGTTGATGGTCTCGGGCTTCTTGACCTCGCCAAAAGACCACTGGCGGATGTCGTCCGCGGTCGCGAGACCGATGCGGAGCTCATCGAAGAAGTTGACGTCGAGCACGTCTACTCTCTTCCCCTTTTTAGATCGGTGGCAAAAGGAGCTGGTCGGGAAGGCCAGGGAGCGCTACCTGGAATCCCTTTCGGGACGGGAGGCGTTGCGCTCCCTGGCCGGCGAGGTGACTAGTTGACGACGTCGTCCACGGAGGGCGACTCGGACCTCGACAGGTTGATGCCGAGGTTCGCGGCCGCGCGCTCCAGGTCCTCGTCGTCGCCGTCGCGCATCTCGATCGCGGCACCGTCCGAAGACAGGACCTCGACGTTGAGGCAGAGCGACTGCAGCTCCTTGAGCAGCACCTTGAAGGACTCCGGGATACCGGGTTCCGGGATGTTCTCGCCCTTGACGATGGCCTCGTAGACCTTCACGCGGCCGAGCACGTCATCGGACTTGATGGTGAGCAGTTCCTGCAGGGTGTATGCGGCGCCGTACGCCTGCATCGCCCAGCACTCCATCTCACCGAAGCGCTGACCACCGAACTGCGCCTTACCACCCAGCGGCTGCTGCGTGATCATCGAGTACGGGCCGGTCGAACGCGCGTGGATCTTGTCGTCCACCAGGTGCAGCAGCTTCAGGATGTACATGTAGCCGACCGACACGGGGAACGGGTACGGCTCGCCGGAGCGACCGTCGAAGAGCTGCGCCTTGCCGTTCTCCTTGACCATCCGCTCGCCGTCGCGGTTCGGGATCGTCGAGCCGAGCAGGCCCGTGATCTCCTCTTCCTTGGCGCCGTCGAAGACGGGGGTCGCGGTCTTGGTGCCGGGCTCGACGTCGTACAGCTCTTCCGGCAGGTTCTTCGCCCAGTCCGGGTCGCCGTTGACGCTCCAGCCCTGCTTGGCGATCCACCCGAGGTGGGTCTCCAGCACCTGGCCGATGTTCATACGACGCGGCACACCGTGGGTGTTCAGGATGATGTCGACCGGCGTGCCGTCCTCGAGGAACGGCATGTCCTCCGCGGGGAGGATCTTGCCGATGACGCCCTTGTTGCCGTGGCGGCCGGCGAGCTTGTCACCGTCCTGGATCTTGCGCTTCTGGGCCACGTAGACGCGGACGAGCTCGTTGACGCCCGGAGGCAGCTCGTCGTCGTCCTCGCGCGAGAAGACGCGGATGCCGATGACCTTGCCGTACTCGCCGTGCGGCACCTTCAGCGAGGTGTCGCGCACCTCGCGCGCCTTCTCACCGAAGATCGCGCGGAGCAGGCGCTCCTCCGGCGTCAGCTCGGTCTCGCCCTTGGGCGTGACCTTGCCGACGAGGATGTCGCCCGGCTGCACCTCGGCACCGATGCGGATGATGCCGCGCTCGTCGAGGTCGGCCAGGACCTCCTCGGAGACGTTCGGGATGTCCCGGGTGATCTCCTCGGCGCCGAGCTTCGTGTCGCGGGCGTCGATCTCGTGCTCCTCGATGTGGATCGAGGTGAGAACGTCGTCCTGCACGAGGCGCTGCGACAGGATGATCGCGTCCTCGTAGTTGTGGCCTTCCCACGGCATGATCGCCACGAGCAAGTTCTTGCCGAGCGCCATCTCACCGTTCTCGGTGCACGGCCCGTCGGCCAGGACCTGGCCCACCTCGACCCGGTCGCCCTCGTTGACGATGGGCTTCTGGTTGATGCAGGTGCCCTGGTTCGAGCGGCGGAACTTGTGCAGCGCGTAGGTGTTGCGCGCACCGTCGTCGGCCATGACGGTGATGTAGTCGGCGGAGACCTCCTCGACGACACCCGTCTTCTTCGCGACGACGACGTCACCGGCGTCGACGGCGGCGCGCAGCTCCATGCCGGTGCCGACGAGCGGCGACTCGGAGCGGAGCAGCGGCACGGCCTGGCGCTGCATGTTCGCACCCATCAGGGCGCGGTTCGCGTCGTCGTGCTCGAGGAACGGGATCATGGCCGTCGCGGCCGACACCATCTGGCGCGGCGAGACGTCCATGTAGTCGACGTCGGTCGGGTCGATGAACTCGACCTCGCCGCCCTTCTTGCGGACCAGGACGCGGTCGTCGGTGAAGTTGCCCTCGTCGTCGGTCGGCGAGTTCGCCTGCGCCTTGACGAAGCGGTCTTCCTCGTCCGCGGTCAGGTAGTCGATCTGGTCGGTGACCCGGCCGTCGACGACCTTGCGGTACGGCGTCTCGATGAAGCCGAACGGGTTGACCCGCGCGTAGGACGAGAGCGAACCGATCAGGCCGATGTTCGGGCCTTCCGGCGTCTCGATCGGGCACATGCGGCCGTAGTGCGACGGGTGGACGTCGCGGACCTCCATGCCGGCCCGCTCACGGGACAGACCACCGGGACCCAGCGCCGACAGGCGGCGCTTGTGGGTCAGACCCGCGAGCGGGTTGGTCTGGTCCATGAACTGCGACAGCTGCGAGGTGCCGAAGAACTCCTTGATCGCCGCCACGACGGGACGGATGTTGATCAGGGTCTGCGGCGTGATGGCCTCGACGTCCTGCGTGGTCATGCGCTCGCGGACGACGCGCTCCATGCGGGACAGGCCGACGCGGATCTGGTTCTGGATCAGCTCGCCGACCGTGCGCAGACGGCGGTTGCCGAAGTGGTCGATGTCGTCGACCTCGACGGGAACCTCGGTGCCGTTGGCGCCGTCCATCATCGTCTCACCGGCGTGCAGGCGGACGAGGTACTCGATCGTCGTGACGATGTCGTCCTCGGTCAGCACACCGGTGTTGATGTCGGTGTCCAGGCCCAGCTTCTTGTTGACCTTGTAGCGGCCAACCTTCGCCAGGTCGTAGCGCTTGTCCTTGAAGAACAGGTTCTCCAGCAGGGCCTGCGCGGACTCCTTCGTGGGCGGCTCGCCCGGACGCAGCTTGCGGTAGATGTCGAGCAACGCCTCGTCGGTACCCGCGGTGTGGTCCTTCTCGAGCGTGGTCAGCAACGTCTCGCTGAACGCGAACCGCTCGCGGATCTGCTCCGTGCTCCAGCCCAGAGCCTTCAACAGCACCGTCACCGGCTGGCGACGCTTCCGGTCGATGCGGACACCGACGGTGTCGCGCTTGTCGACGTCGAACTCCAGCCAAGCACCCCGGGACGGGATGATCTTGACGCTGAAGACGTCCTTGTCGGTCGTCTTGTCGACCGCGGTGTCGTAGTACACACCGGGCGAACGCACGAGCTGGGAAACCACCACGCGCTCGGTGCCGTTGATGATGAACGTGCCCTTGTTCGTCATCATCGGGAAGTCACCCATGAACACCGTCTGGCTCTTGATCTCGCCAGTGGTGTGGTTGGTGAACTCGGCCGTGACGAACAGAGGTGCCGCGTACGTCATGTCCTTGTCCTTGCACTCCTCGGTCGAGGCCTTGACCTCGTCGAAGCGCGGGTCGGAGAAGGACAGTGACATGGAGCCGGAGAAGTCCTCGATCGGCGAGATCTCGTTGAGGACCTCTTCGAGGCCGCCCGTCGGGGTCTCGTCACCGGCGTCGACGCGGCGCTGGAACCACGCCTCGTCACCGGTGAGCCATTCGAAGGACTGGATCTGCAGGTCAAGCAGGTTGGGCGTCGAAAGCGGCTCGTGAATCTTCGCGAAGGAGACTCGCTTCGGCGCTCCAGGGATCCCCGACGTGGAGTTGGTCGCAGCAGTGGCCTTGGTCGCGCGAGAGATCGCCAAGATGCGTCCTTCCAGGGACAAATAGCTGGCTAGAGCGAACTAGCACGGCTGTCAAGGGTGCGGCGATGCCCGACTAATCCACGCTCTCGGCGAAGGGCAAGCGGAAAATGGGCAGCGCAAAGGGGCAGTCTAGCCACGCGCACGGCGACTGTCGAGAGGCACCTGGAAGGACCCTCCTCTTGCTCACCGACAGAGTGACCCTGCATGAGCGCGCAGTCAAGATGTTGCGGACCGATCCACCCTCTGGATGGAGCGGCGCTCACGCCCATTCGTCCAACTGACCTGCACAAACACGCGTGCGGCCGGTTTGGTGGGAAGTTGACGGGCTTCAAGCGGTCTCACAGAGCGCCACGAGAATTCGTGTGACCGAGATCACGTGTGTCGGGGCTGGCGGAGGACGTCGGTTCGGTGCTTCCGGGGCTCCTGAGGCGACCTCGCGGAGAGTTGACCTTAGCGGGCGGAGATCAGGTACCCGGAGCGGGGCCGGGCCAAACGATCTTGGAAGGGGTCGTGCCGGGGCTCGCGGCCGGCGGCACCGCGGCGGGGTGGTCAGGGCGGCCCGCGTCACTCCGGAGGGTCCCAATGGCGCGTGGCGCGGCCCCGCGCGGTCGGCTCGCGGGCGGACGGGCGCAGGAGGCAGGCCCGGTCGACGCGCTCCGAAGCCTGCCAGAGCCTCCGGGCGGCAGGTCCGCGGCAGACCCGTCAGCAGCCCTGGAGCTGGCGGGTCTGCTCGGCCGTCGCGCCGAACATCTCCATGTTGTCGATCTTCCAGCGGCCGCCGTCGTCCACGGCGCTCACGCGGAGCATGGCCGTGCCGCCGCCGGTCTGGTTGTCGGTCGTGCGGGTGGTGACCTGGTCGGCGAAGACGAGGACGGCGGCGCGGCCGTCCTTGAGGGACGACACGGCCGAGGAGACCACTCGGACGGTCACGACGAGCTTTTGCTGCGGCGCGACTTCCTTCACCGGGCCGAAGACGGCGTTGTACTGGCACAGGGCCTTGCCGGTGAGCAGTTCCTTCGCGGCCTTCTCGGTGGCCTCGACGTCGGCGAAGTTGTACGAGAACGACTTCTCGACGACCTCGCGGACCTGGCCGTTCACGGCCGAGGTGGTGGCCGAGTCGACCAGGGCCGAGTCGTAGGCCACCGCACGCGACTTCACCAGGAAGAACGTGCCCAGACCGCCCAGCAGCACCGCCACCACCAGCAGCGACACCGGGAGCAGCCAGCCGGTCCTCGCGGTCGGCGGCTCGTCGGCCTTCTCGGCCGCGGCGGGCTTCTGAGCGGGCTCGTCCACGGCCTCGGCAGCGGCAGGCTCGTCAGCAGCGGCCCTGTCCGCCGCCGCGGCCTTCTTGCCCGACGGCTTCTTCACCGCCGGCTCCCACTCGACCGGCGCCGGCGCCTTGAGCTCCGACTCCTCGACCGGCTCCTCGACCGCGGCCGGAGCGGCGGGCACGGGCTCAGCCGGCTCAACGGACTCGGCGGGCTCGGCCGGGGAGGCGGCAGGACGCCGGTTCAGACCGGCCACCTTCGGGCGGCCTCCTGCGGGCGGCGTGGGGATGGGGCGGCGGCGGGATGGGGGCACGTGCACTCGTCCAATCAACTCTGGCCGGATCAGACGCCGGCCCGCAGCGGGCCCAGCCGGCTCAGCTTCCAGCCGTCCTCGGTGCGGGTGAGCTCGGTCAGGTACCGGTTGATCTTGGTGACCTTCTGGCCGCCGTCGGGCGTCACGGTGCTCTCGACGACGGCGATCATCGAGGCGCTGCCCGCGCGGTCGTCCAGCTCGGTGATCGCGGCGTCGAGCACCTTCGACGTCGTCACGGACTTGGCGTCGACCAGCTGCTTCTTGCGCGAGTCCTTGTCCTTGTCGATCTCGGCGCGCAGGTCGCCGGTCGACGAGCTGAGCCAGCGCTGCAGGTCCTCGTCGACCTTCCGGTAGTCGAGCGTCAGGAAGTTCGTGATGCCGACCTGGCCGGAGCGCAGGGCCTCGTCGCGCGTCGCGGCGAACGACGACTCCGACGAGTGCGACGCCGAGTACCAGGCCACGCCCGCGTACGCCGCGAAGCCGAACGCCAGCACCGCCAGCACCGCGGCGACACCCAGGACCGTTCTGGCGGTGAAGATCCGCACTACTTCTTCTCCTCTGGCAAACCGAGCAGCTGGCCCAGCGACGTCAGCAGCGGCGCCTCGGGCACCGCCTGCTGCCCGGCCGGCTCCTGACCGGGCTGCGTCGTCGCGTTGCCCACCGGTGTCGTCGGCGTTCCTCCGTACGGCGCGTTCTGCGAGCCTCGCACCGACGTCGCCGACCCGCGCGCCAGAGCGCAGTAGGCCTGCGTGTTCAGCGGCGCGGCGGACGTGTCGTCACCCGTGCGGATGGTCGTGCCCTCGTACCCGACCGTGCACGGCATCGGGTCGAAGACGTTCAGCGCGAGCCCGAAGTGGGCCGTCCCGTCGCCCGGCGCCACGGTGAAACCGCCACCGACGGCGATCGGGTACGTCACGGCGATCTGCTCCAGACCGTCGCGCCTGGTCACGAGGATGTTCGACGTGGTCAGCAGGTTCGCGAAGACCACCCCGAGGTTCGGCCCGCTCTCCTTCAGCAACGCCGACACCTGCTCGGACGCGGGCGGCACGGCGACGATGAGCCGCCGCAGGTCGCCGTCGGAGGCCTTGAGCTGCTCGGCGAGCAGCCGCAGGTCGCCGCTGAACGACCGGATGGCGCCACCGGCGGCGGCCTGCGTGCCGAGCACGATCCGCCCGTCCGCGAGCAGCTTCGTGGTCTGCGGCAGGTGCTCGCGCGCGGCGGCCGTGAACGCGGCGGTGTTGTCGATCAGCAGCTGGAGGTCGCCACCGGTCCCGTTGAACGCCGTGTGCAGCTCGTCGACCACGGTCTTCAACGAGTCCGTGGGCACCGACGACGCGAACGCGTCCAGGTTGGACAGCAGCCCGTCGACCGGCGGCGGCGTCTTGGTCGCCGAGCGCGGGATGACCGACCCTGCCTGCAGGAACGGGCCCTCGTCCGACTTCGGCCGCAAGTCCACGTACTGCTCACCGACGGCGGACCGGTTGGCCACGACGGCCTCGGTCGCGGCCGGCACGCGCGGGGCGTCCGCGTCGAGCTCCAGGTCGACCTCGATGCCGTCGGAGGTCAGCCGCAGCTGCCCGACCCGGCCGATCGTGACGCCGCGGTAGGTGACCTCGGCGTTGGTGAAGATGCCGCCGGAGTCGGCGAGCTGCATCGTCACGACCGTCGACGCCGACTTGAACAGGCCCACGTACGTCGCGCTGACGTACGAGATGCCCAGCAATGCGACCAGCACGAACGCGCCGATCTTGAGCTTCGTCGACCGCAGGATCACTTGCGACCCCCTCCCAGCAGACCGCCGAGCAGGTCGCCCAGCCCGGACCCGGTCGGTTGCCCGGGGTTCGGCAGCGGGATGTTCGGCAGCGGGATGTTCGGCAGCGGCAACGGCGTGCCCGGTGTCGGCAGCAGCGAGTCGACCGGCGACTGCCGCGACCGGCCCAGGTTGTCGACGACCGTCCCGAGGTTCAGGTCGAGGTCGATGAACGCGTTGGTGTAGTCGCCCTTGATGCCGTCGAGCGCCTCGTCCGGGAACGGGTAGGTCAGCAGCAGCTCGAGCGACTTCGGCAGGTTCTGCCCCGACTCGGCGAGCTTCGTCAGCGTCGGCTGCAACGCCTTCAGGTCCGCCACGACGTCGTCACGGCTGCGGTTCACGGTGTCCGTGGCGACGTCGGAGAGGGTGTCCAGGGACTTCAGCAACGTCACGAGCTGGGTGCGCTGTTCCGCCAGCACGCGCAGGCCGGGCTCCAGGTCGGTCAGCGCGACGGCGATCTTCTCGCGCTGCTGGGCCAGCGTCCCGGCGAGCCGGTTCATCGAGTCGAGCGCGCGCACGATCTCCGCCTTGTGCTTGTCGAGCTCCCCGACGAACGTGTTGAGGTTGCCCAGCAACGAGCGGATCTCCTGCTCGTTGCCCTCCATCGCCGCGTTGAGCTCCTTGGTGATGTTCTGCAGCTGCGCGACACCACCGCCGTTGAGCAGCATCGACAACGCGCCGAAGACCTCTTCGACCTCGGGGTTGCGGTTGGTCTTCGACAACGGGATCACCGCGTTGTCCGCCAGCGTGCCGGTCGCGTCGGAGGGCTTGCCGAGCTCCACGAACTTCTCGCCGAGCAGTGCGGACTGGCGCAGCTTCGCGAACGCGTTGGCCGGCAGCCGCACGTCGCCGTTGACCAGCATGGTCACCTCGGCGGTCCAGCCGTCGGAGCCCAGGTCGATCTTCTCCACGCGCCCCACCGGCACGTCGTTGACCTTCACGCCGGCCTGCGGCACGAGGTCGAGCACGTCCTGGAACCGCGCCTTGACGCGGTACGGGTGGTCGCCGACGTCGGCGCCGCCGGGCAGCGGCATGGTGTAGACGCCGTCGAAGCCGCCGGAGCCGCAGCCCGAGACCAGCAGCACCGCGGTCAGTCCCGCCAGTGACTTCCTCACCGCACCTGACCTCACCGCACCCGACCTCACTGCACCTGACCTCATTGGGGCACCCCCGCGAGCGGCAGGGGCAGCGGCAGCCTGCCCGCGTTCAGGTCGCCCAGCACCTCGGCCGGCGACTTCAGCGGAACCGCGCCGGTCAGCAACGGCTCCAGCTGCTTGCACGTCTGCGCGAGCACGGGTGGCACGTTGTTCGGCGTCGCCTGCTGCACGAGCTTGCAGACCAGCACGATCGGCGGCTGGTTCAGCTCGTTGATGTTCGCGCGGGTGTCGAGCGTGCCGGACGCCGCGTTGTAGGAGTTCTGCAGGTTGCCCAGGGCCAGCGGGGCGACGTCGAGCGTCTCGGCCAGCGCCGCCCGCTGGTTCACGAGCACCTGCGTGATCGTCGCGAGCTTGTCCACGTTGGACTTGAGCACCTCGCGGTTGTCCTTGACGAACCCCTGCACCTGTCCCAGCGCGGTGGCGAGCTCCGAGAGCGCGGCACCGAGGTCGCCGCGTTCGTCGGCGAGCATCTTCGACACCTCGGCGAGCTGCTTGTTGAAGTCCCGCACCTGGCTGTCGTTCGCCGCCAGCATCGCGGTGAACTTCTGCAGGTTGTCCACGGTCGCGAACAGGTCCTCCTTGGACCCCGACAGCGTGCGCGTGGCCTGGCCCAGGTTCTTCAGCGTGTCGTTGAGCGCCTGGCCGTTGCCCTCGAGGTTCTTCGCCGCCGAGTTCAGCAGGTCGGCCAGCGCCCCGTCGGCGTTCGCTCCGTTGGGTCCCAACGCGGTCGTTAGCTTGTCGAGCGACGAGTACAGCTCGTCCAGCTCGACCGGCGTCGCGGTGCGCTCGCGCGGGATCACGGCGTCGTCACCCAGCGCGGGGCCACCGGTGTAGGCGGGCGCGAGCTGCACGTACCGGTCGCTGACCACGCTCGGCGAGACCACGACGGCCTGCGCGGTCTCGGGCACCCGCACGTCGCGGTCGAGCGTGAACACGACCTTCACGGTCCTGCCCTCGGGCGTGACCTCGTCGATCGTGCCGACCTTCACGCCGAGCACCCGCACGTCACCGCCGGGGTAGACGCCGACGGCCGCCGCGAAGTGCGCGGTGACCCTCCGCCCGTTCAGGCCGGCGAAGACCCACCAGAGCGCCGCCGTCACGACCAGTGCGAGCACGCACGCGATCGCGATGAAGCGCCCGGCCCTGCTCTGTGCCACGTCCGTCATCGCCGCACCCCCGGAGGCAGGCAGCCTTCCTCGTTGAACCCGACGACGCCGAGGTTCACCGAGGGCGGCAGCAGACCGCAGATGTAGGTGTCGAACCAGCGACCGTTGCCCAGGGTGTTCGCGAACACCCGGTAGAACGGCGCCATCAGCGCGAGGCTGCGGTCGAGGTTCTCCTGGTTGCGCTCCAGCACCCCGGTGACCCGGCCGAGCTGCTCCAGGGCCGGCTTGAGCTGGTTCTGGTTGTCCTGCACCAGACCGCCGAGCTCGCGGGACAGGTCGCGCGTGCCGGTCAGCAGCGCGCTGATCGCCTCACGGCGCTTGCGCAGTTCGCCGAGCAGCAGGTTGCCGTCCGACAGCAGCTTCTCGAACTCCGCGTTGCGGTCGGCGAGCGTCTTGGTCAGCTGCCGGGTGTTGTCCAGGAGCTTCGCGAGCTGCTCGTCGCGCGAGGAGATCGTCTTCGACAGCGCGGACAGGCCGTCCAGCGCGCCGCGGACGTGCTCCGGCGAGTTCCTGAAGGTGTCGGACAGGACCGTGAAGCTGTCCGCGAGCTGCTTGGTGTCGATCTGGCCGACCGTCGTCGCGAGCCCGTTGAACGCCTCGTTCACGTCGTACGGCGCGAGCGTGCGTTCCTTCGGGATCGGGGTGCCCGGCGACAGCGGCTGGCTGCCCTGCGGGTCCAGCGCCACGAACTTCTGGCCCAGCAACGTCTTGATGCGGATCATCGCGGTCGTCCGGTCGCCCACCCAGGCGTCCTTGACCTTGAACGTCACCCGCACCCTGTCGCCGTGGAGCTTGACCTTGGTGACCTTGCCGACCTTCACGCCGGCGACGCGCACCTCGTTGCCGGGCACCAGTCCCGCGGCCTCGCTGAAGTCCGCGGCGTAGCTCGTGCCGCCGCCGACGATCGGCAGGTCGTCGGAGTAGAACGCGGCCAGCAGCACCAGGGCGATCAACGTCAGGCTGATCGCGCCGGTCCTGATCGGGTTGGTGGTCTTCATCGGCGGCACCTCTGCTGTGTCACCGGCAGCGCCGTGATCGGGATCGGGTTGCTGATGACCGGCGGCACGGCGACCTGGCCACTGGCCTCGCACAGGTAGAAGTTGAACCACGAGCCGTAGGTCGCGGTCCGCGTGATCGTCTCCAGCTTGTTCGGCAGGCGCTGCAGCATGCCGTCGACCACGGCCTCGCTGTCCCCCAGCGTCTTCGAGACGATGCCGAGCTGCGCGATGTCGTTGCGCAACGGCTCGCGCCCCTGCTCCAGCAGCCCGGAGGTGGCCTGGGTCAGGTCGCCGAGCGCGGTGATCGCGTCACCGATCGGCTGGCGGTCCTGCGCGAGGCCGGACACCAGCGCCTGCAACGTGACGACGAGGTTGGTGAAGTCCTCGTCGCGCGAGTTCACGGTCTCGAGGGCGGTGTTGAGGTTGTCGACGACCTCGCCGATCACCTTGTCCTTGCCCGCGAGGGTGCTGGTCAGCGACGCCGTGTGCTGCAGCAGGCTGTCGATCGTGCTGCCTTCTCCCTGCAGCACCTGGATGATCTCGAACGACAGCTTGTTCACGTCCTCCGGCGACAGCGCCTGGAAGAGCGGCTTGAAGCCGTTGAACAGCACCGTGAGGTCCAGCGCCGGCTTCGTGCGGTCCAGCGGGATGGTGCCGCCCTCGGGCAGCACGGCGCTGGTGTCGCCCGTGCCGGACTCCAGCGCGATGTACCGCTGCCCCACCAGGTTGCGGTACTTGATCGTCGCCGTCACCGACTCCGGCAGCTCGCGGTCGCCGTCGATCGAGAACGCCACCTCGGCGGTCTTGCGGTCGACGACCCTGATCTCGTCGACCTGGCCGACGCGGACGCCGGCGATGCGGACGTCGTCACCCTCGTTCAACGCCGTGACGTCGGTGAACTGCGCCTTGTAGCCCGTGGCGGCGCCGAGGCTCACGTTGGCGATGGTCACCGCGAGCAGCGTCGTGGCGAGGATCGTGACCAGCGCGAAGGTGATCAACTTGAGCAGCGGTGCGAGCACGCCCTTCACTTGACCGTCACCTCCGCTCCTCGGACCAGCGGTCCCAGCAGCAGGCTCGACCAGCCCGGCATGTCCTGCGGCTCGACGCCCACGCGGGGTCCGAACAGCGCCGCGACCAGCCGCGCCTCCTCCGGCGAGTTGGCGAGGTTGACGGCGTCCTGGGCGGACGACGGGATGGTCGAGCCGGGCGGCAGGACCCCGTCGTTCGCGACGCGGGCGGGCGGCGGTGAGCTGGAGCCGTCCTGCACCGGCCCGTCCGGCGGGTACTGCGGGAAGGGGTCCGGCCTCGGGACCAGGTCGTAGCAGCGGGGTCCGCGCTTGTCGCGGTACTCGGGCTCGTCGAGGTTCGGCCGGTACTTGCCGCGGTTCTGCGTGATCTCCAGCGTGATGTGCAGACCGGGCTCGTTGGTGCCCTGGCCGAACGCCTTGCTGATGATCGGTTCGAACTCAGCGAGGCCCTTGAGCAGGCAGGGGTACTCGGGCGCGTACTTCGCGAGCAGCTCGAGCGTCGGGCGGCTCGTGCCGGCGAGGTTGATGATGTTGTTCTTGTTGACCGTGACGAAGCTCGTGAGGTCCTGCGACGTCGTGGTCAGCGTGCCGTAGAGCGACAGCAGGTTGTCGCGCTGCTCGACGACGGTCTTGGTCGTCGTGGTCATGTCGTTGAGCGCCTGCAGCAGGTCCGGCGCGGCGTCCGCGTAGACGTTCGAGACGTCCGCGAGCCGGGAGATGTTCTCCTTCAACGCGGGCAGCTGCGGGTTGAGCTCGCCGAGGTAGGAGTCGAGCGACACCAGCGTCTCGCCGAGCGGCTTGCCGCGGCCGTCGAGCGCCTGCGACAACGCGGTGAGGGTGGTGGCGAGCTTCTCCGGCTGGATCGCCTGCAGCACCGGCATCAGGTTGTCCAGCACGCGTTCGAGTTCGATCGCGCTGCTGGTGCGGTCCTGCTCGATGACCGCGCCCTCCGTGATGGCCGCGCCTTTCTGCCGCGGCAGCACGAGGTTCACGTACCGCTCGCCGAACAACGTCTTGGGCAGCAGCCGCGCGCTCACGTTGGCGGGGATCTGCTCCACCTTGTCCGGCAGCAGCGCGAGCTCCAGCTCGGCGCCGTCACCGCTGGTGCGCACGGCCTTGACCGAGCCGACGATCAGCCCGCGCACCTTGACGTCGCTCGCGGTCTGCAACTGGTTGCCGATGCGGTCGGTCTTGAGCGTGACCTTGACGTAGTCGCTGAAGACGTCCTTGTAGAGCGCCACCGTGAGCGACAGGAACATGGCGATCGCGAGGAGGAAGGCGATGCCCAGAACGCGCTGCGACCCCTTCTTCGGCATCATCCCGCGATCCTCACCGTCGTCGTCGCGCCCCAGATCGCGAGGCTCAGGAAGAAGTCGAGCAGCGCCGTCGTGACGATCGCGGTCCGCACCGCGCGGCCGACCGCGACACCGACACCGGCGGGGCCACCGGACGCGCGGTAGCCGTAGTAGCAGTGGGTCATGATGATCACGACCGCGAAGACCAGCACCTTGCCGAACGACCAGAGCACGTCGATCGGCGGCAGGAACAGGTTGAAGTAGTGGTCGTACGTGCCGGCCGACTGCCCGTAGAACTCGACGGTGATCGTTCTCGCCGCCAGGTAGCTCGTCAGCAGGCCGATCACGTAGAGCGGGATGATCGCGACGAAGCCCGCGATGATCCGCGTGGTCACGAGGAACGGCAGGCTGGGGATGCCCATGACCTCCAGCGCGTCGATCTCCTCGGAGATCCGCATCGCGCCGAGCTGGGCCGTGAAGCCGGACCCGACCGTGGCGCTCAACGCCAGTCCCGCGACCAGCGGCGCGATCTCGCGGGTGTTGAAGTAGGCGGACACGAAGCCGGCGAACGCGGACGTGCCGATCTGGTTGAGGGCCGTGAAGCCCTGCAGGCCGACGACGGTTCCGGTGAACACGCTCAGCCCGACCATCACGCCGATCGTGCCGCCGATGACCGCGAGCGCACCGCTGCCGAAGCTGACCTCGGCCAGCAGCCGCAGCGTCTCCTTGGAGTACCGCTTGAGCGCGCGGGGCGTCCAGGCCAGCGCCTTGATGTAGAACGACAGCTGGTCGCCGAACCCGTCCAGGGTGGACAGCACCTTGTTCGCCATCAGCTCCCCTTCGCGGGCACGACCTGCAGGTAGATCGTGGTGAGGACGAAGTTGACGAAGAACAGCAGCAGGAACGTGATGACCACGGCCTGGTTGACCGCGTCCCCGACGCCCTTCGGCCCACCGGCCGGGTTCAGGCCCCGATAGGCGGCGACGATGCCCGCGATGAACCCGAAGATCAGCGCCTTGAGCTCGCTGATCCACAGGTCGGGCAGCTGCGCCAGCGCGGAGAAGCTCGCGAGGTACGCGCCGGGCGTGCCGTCCTGCATGATCACGTTGAAGAAGTAGCCGCCGAGCACACCGACGACGCTGACCATGCCGTTGAGCAGCACGGACACCAGCATCGCCGCCAGCACCCGCGGCACCACGAGCCGGTGGATCGGGCTGACGCCGAGCACCTCCATCGCGTCGATCTCCTCGCGGATCTTCCGCGACCCGAGGTCCGCGCAGATGGCACTGCCACCCGCACCCGCGATGAGCAGCGCCGTCACGATCGGACTGGCCTGCTGGATGATCGCCAGCACGCTCGCCGCACCCGTGAACGACTGAGCACCGATCTGCCGCGTCAGCGACCCGAGCTGCAGCGCGATGACCGCACCGAACGGGATCGACACGAGCGCCGTCGGCAACACCGTCACGCTGACGATGAACCAGCTCTGCTGGATGAACTCGCGCAGCTGGAAGGGCCGCCGGAACGACGTCCGCACGACGTCGATCCCGAGCTGGCACAGCTTGCCGGTCTCCCGCAGGGCGCCGGCCCCGGGAAAGGTCTGGGTGCTCACAGCACACCACCGTGCCGAGGCCAGGGGGAGGGTGCGGGAGCGGCGACGGGCGTTCCGACGTGCACGCCGTACCGCGCCTGCTCCTCGCTCGTCAGGCTCGCGATGATCCCCTGCTGGGCTTCGAACGGCAGCTGGTGGATGATCGACATGACCCGGTCCTTCCGCCGCCGCACCGCATCCCGGTAGGGCAGTCCTGGCGTCGGCTCCAGCTGCGGCACGACACCCCGCATGTCCTCGTCCGGCGACCCGTCCGAGTGCCCGGCGTCGGCATGGGCCTGCTCGGCGGCCATCGTGGCCTGGTCCTTCTCCTCGGACATGCCGATGGGCCCGAGCCGCCGGCCGTTGAGGAACTGCTCGACCACGGGCTCGTCGCTGGTCAGCAGCACCTCACGCGGCCCGAACATGACGAGTTCCCGCCGGAACAGCATCCCGAGGTTGTCCGGCACGGTCCGAGCGATGTTGATGTTGTGCGTGACGATCAGGATCGTCGCGTCGATCTGCGCGTTGAGGTCGATCAGCAACTGGCTGAGGTAGGCGGTCCGGACGGGGTCCAACCCGGAGTCCGGCTCGTCGCACAGGATGATCTCGGGGTCGAGCACCAGCGCACGGGCGAGACCGGCCCTCTTGCGCATACCGCCGGAGATCTCACCGGGGAGCTTCTTCTCCGCACCGACGAGACCGACCATCTCCATCTTCTCGAGGACGATCCGCCGGACCTCGGCCTCGGTCTTGCGGGTGTGCTCGCGCAACGGGAAGGCGATGTTGTCGTACAGGTTCATCGACCCGAACAACGCGCCGTCCTGGAACAGGACGCCGAACATCTTCCGGATCTCGTACAACCTGTGCTCGGAGCACCGCACGAGGTCCGTGCCGTTGATGACGATCCTGCCCTGCTCGGGCTTGAGCAACCCGACCAACGACTTCAGGAACACGCTCTTGCCCGTACCCGACGGCCCGAGCATCACGCTGACCTCACCCGGCGGCAACGTGAGCGTGACGTCCTGCCAGATGGTCTGCTTGCCGAAGGACTTGGTCAGACCCTCGACGACCACCTCGACACCCATCCACGCACCTCCGCACACGCCCGACGACACCGAGGCGATCGGCGTCACACTGGGGCAACGAGTTCGTTCGCGGCAGGTTACTCACCAGTTGGGTTAACGGCGGTTGCGGTCGGATAACAGCACGCAGCGTGACCTCGCAAAACGACCACCGAACCCGGGTTCGCCGCCTGACGACCCGGAATTTCGAGACCGGCGTGACTACGAACACATCGCTGGCGAAACCGGCGCGGAACAACGAAAACGGGCGTGCACCCCCGTTGAAGGGTGCACGCCCGTTCAGGCACTGCAAGGCAGAGCGCAGGCCCCCGCAGGGGCCTCAGATCACTTGAGGGTGATCTTGGCGCCGGCAGCCTCGAGCTTCTCCTTGGCGGCGTCGGCGACGTCCTTGGCCACGCCCTCGAGGATCGCCTTCGGAGCGGACTCGACGAGCTCCTTGGCCTCCTTCAGACCCAGGCCGGAGACGACCTCGCGGACGACCTTGATGACCTGGATCTTCTTGTCGCCGGCCGACTCGAGGACGACGTTGAAGTCCGTCTGCTCCTCGACCTCGGCAGCAGCGCCACCGGCGGGGCCGGCAGCGGCGGCAACGGCGACGGGCGCCGCGGCGGTGACCTCGAAGGTCTCCTCGAACTGCTTCACGAACTCGGACAGCTCCAGGAGGGTCATCTCCTTGAAAGCGTCGAGCAGCTCTTCGGTGCTGAGCTTCGCCATGATCGGCGGTCCTTTCTAATCTCCCGCGCGAAAGCGCCGGGCGTGTCTTCGGGTGATCAGCTTTCGGCGGGAGCGTCGGCCTCGGCGGCGGGAGCCGCGGCGGCCTTCTTCTCCTGCAGGGCAGCAGCCAGGCGAGCGACCTGGGAAGCCGGGGCGTTGAACAGACCCGCGGCCTTGGCCAGGTTGCCCTTCATCGCGCCCGCGAGCTTCGCGAGCAGCACCTCACGGCTTTCGAGGTCCGCGATAGCGGTGACCTCGTCGACCGAGAGCGGGCGGCCATCCATGTAGCCGCCCTTGATGACCAGGGCCTTGTTGTCCTTCGCGAAGTCGCGGATCGCCTTGGCGGCGTCGACGGGCTCGCCCTCGACGAACGCGATGGCGGTCGGACCGGACAGGAAGGCCTCGAGGCCCTCGACGCCGGCGTCCGCAGCGGCCAGCTTGACCAGCGTGTTCTTCGCGACGGTGTACTTGGTGCCCGCGCCGAGAGCGCGACGCAGCGTGGTGAGCTGCGCCATGGAGAGGCCACGGTACTCGGTGACAACCGCTGCCGAGCTGCTGCGGAACTGGTCCGCGAGCTCAGCGACCGCCGTAACCTTGCTGGGCTTCGCCATGATCGCCTCCTCTCTGGGCTGGGTTAGACCACAGACTGGAGAAGGTCCCGAAACAACAAAAACGCCCACGCGCACAAGCAGCACGGGGCGTCACACAAAGCTTTGCCTCGTCCTCCCTGCGCGGGCCGCCCGTGTTGCAACGGGGCCTTCGTTCTCCTTGCGGAGACAACCTGCGGTCTTCGGTAGAACCATCGAAAACAGTACTCGACTGTGTAGCGGTGGACCAAATCGGCATGATGTGACGTGTGACCGACGAGCCCGGCAAGGACCTCGCGCCCCGCCAGCCGCCCACGCCGCAGCCCCCGATGCCGCAGCAACCCGTGCCGCAGCACCCCGCGCCGCAGATCGACCCGGAGCAGCTGCGGCAGTTCCAGGAGTTCCAGCGCTTCCAGGAGTTCCAGCGCTACCAGGAGGCGACGGGCCAGGCACCGCAGGTCCCGCAGCAGCCCGGCGGCAAGCGCTGGTGGCTCGTCGTGCTCGGCAGCCGCATCTTCTGGCGCGCGCTGTTCTTCCTGCTCGTCGTCTTCTCGGCGATGTGGGCCTACAACCACTTCTTCGGCGTCGACGACCCCGGCGACATCGCCCAGGACAGCGGCGGCGTCACCGGCCCCGCCCAGGGCCTCTCGGCTCCGGCGGGTCTGCAGGGCACGGTCGGCATGTTCTACAAGCACGTCTCGTTCGCGGACACGACCCGCGCCTGCACGCTGTTCCTGCGCGACGACACCCGCCAGAAGTTCGCGAACGCCTACGGCGCAAGCGATTGCGCGGCGGCGGTCAAGACGCTGAAGGCCCAGGTGACCAGCGTCGACAGGTACCAGCAGGTCATGTTCCCGCCGGACATGCTGAAAACCCCGACCTCCACCGAGGTCACCATCGACTCCTGCGCCCTGACCGTCGAGGGCGGCCCGCGGCTCGGCTCGTTCGTCGTCGAGAAGGTCAACGCCGGCTGGGTCATCACCGACTGGAACCCCAGCACCTGTGGTTGATCGCACCGGGGGTGCCCAGCCCTGACAAGGTCGCGTGCGGGAACACCGTCGCCGCGGTCGCGGGCGACTACGAGCGGCAGCTGCTCGACCTGCTCGACCCGAGGCCCGGTCGGGGCGTCCTGGACCCGGGCTGCGGGCACGCCACGCGCTGCCGTTCGAAGACGGACCGCGCGTTGAAGCACGTCACGAATCCCGCGGCGGTCTCGCCGCGCCGCCGGTGTTCCTACTCGCGGCCCGCGAACCGTTGTGACGCCTCGAAAGACTCGACGGCACGGGCGAAGCTGTCCGTGCCGTGCCCCTCGGCGACCTGCCGGTCGACCAGCTCCTTGACCGACTCGAGCGCGGCGAACGGAACGCCCTGCGCTCGCGCGGCCCGCAGGAGCATGCCCAGTCCCGTCTGGTTCATCGCGAGGCTCGACTCCCCCGCGGCGTAGCTCCCGCTGTCGATCTCGTCGGCGAACGTGACCAGCGCGGGCTGCAGATCAGCCAGCCACGACAGCAACACCGGCGTGAGCTCGGCGACCCTGATCCCGCCCGACCGGGCCAGCGCCGCCGCGTGCAGGAAGCCGCCGAGCAACCCGTACATCGCGGACAGGATCGCCACGTCGTACCCGGACGCGCGTCCGGCGTCGTCCCCGAGCAACGTGACCTTTCCCAGCAGCCCCAACACTTCCCGCCACCGGGCGGGCACCGCGGAGGAACCGCTGTAGTTGATGGACGACTCGGCGGTGCCGATCGTCTGCGGCACGGCGTACACGGCGCCGTGCAGGTACTCGGCCCCCTGCTCCGCCGCCCAGCGGGCCATCTCGCGCGCCTCCTCCGGGGTGCCGGAGGTGACGTTCACCAGCGCCCGCCCACGCACGTCCGCCCCGCGCAGCACCTCCCGCGCCGCCGGGTGGTCGAGCACGGCGACGACCACGAGGTCGGCGGACGCCACCGCCTCGGCGACCGTCGGCGCCACCACCGCTCCGCCCACCGCGAGCTCGGAAGCCTTTGCGGCGGAACGGTTCCACACGGTGACCGAGTGCCCGCCCCGCAGGAACGCCTCGGCCAGCGCGCGTCCCAGATTGCCCAGTCCCAGCACGGTGATCGCTTCAGATGTCATGGCTCCAGCTTCGCCAGAGGTGATCACCTCGACCAGTGACCGGAATGACCCCTTTCACCAAATTCCTGCCATAGGCTGGCGGGCATGAGCGCTGGTTCCGTCGCCCTGATCGTCCCCGGCGACTTCGGCGTCGCCGACCTCTACGAACTGGGCATCCCCGCCGCCGTCTTCGGCACGCCCCAGCCCGATCTCGCCGACCCCTGGTACGAGTTGTGGTTGTGCGGCACCGGAAACCGCACCGGCACTACCACTCCGAGCTTCACCCTGCACAGCACGCACGGGCTTGAGGACACCGTGCGCGCGGACACCGTCATCGTGTCGTGGGTGCCGGACGAGGTAATCGAGGACAACGCGCCAGTACCGCCCGACCTGGTCGCGGCCTTGCGCGCGGCTCACGACAACGGCGCACGGATCGTGTCGGCGTGCGTCGGCGCGTACGCCCTGGCCGAGGCCGGCCTGCTGGACGGCAAGAGGGCCACCGCGCACTGGATGCACACGGCACTGCTGGCCGAGCGCTATCCGAAGATCCACGTCGACGACTCCCAGCTCTACGTCGACGAGGGTGACGTGCTGACCAGCGCGGGCATGTCCGCGGGTCTCGACGTGTGCCTGCACCTCGTCCGCCGCGACCTCGGCGCCCACGTCGCGAACCAGTTGGCCCGCCGGATGGTCGTGCCGGGACACCGCCCCGGTCACCTCGGGCAGTTCGTCGACCTGTCCGTCCCCACCAGTGACGCCCACGGCCTGGCGCCGGTGCTCGACTGGGCCCGCGCCCGCCTCGACGAGCCGCTGACGATCGAGGACCTCGCCCGCAAGGCGGGGATGAGCCCCCGGACGTTCTACCGCAGGCTCCACGCCACCACCGGCACGACGCCGCTGCAGTGGCTGCTGGGCGAACGCATCACCAGGGCGCAGGTCCTGCTGGAGTCGACCGACCTGCCGATGGAGAAGATCGCGGCGCTGAGCGGCATCGGCACGGCCAACAACCTGCGCCACCACTTCCTGAAGCAGGTGGGGAGGTCCCCCAGCGACCACCGGCAGGCGTTCCGGCGCTGAACAGCGAAAAGGCCCCCGGCGAACCGGGGGCCTTTCACGGGGTCAAGCTCGAACCGGAGAGGCTCAGGCCTCGTCCACCAGCAGGTTGCGGGTGCGGTTCGGGTCGACCGGGATGCCAGGGCCCATCGTCGTGGAGACGGTGACCTTCTTGACGTACCGGCCCTTGGCCGCGGACGGCTTGGCGCGGAGCACCTCGTCCAGCGCGGCCGCGTAGTTCTCGACCAGCTTCTCGGAGTCGAACGACACCTTGCCGATGACGAAGTGCAGGTTGGCCTGCTTGTCAACGCGGAAGTTGATCTTTCCGCCCTTGATGTCGTTGACGGCCTTGGTGACCTCGGGGGTCACGGTGCCGGTCTTGGGGTTCGGCATCAGGCCACGCGGGCCGAGGATGCGGGCGATGCGGCCGACCTTCGCCATCTGGTCGGGGGTCGCGATCGCGGCGTCGAAGTCGAGCCAGCCACCCTGGATGCGCTCGATCAGGTCCTCGGAGCCGACCGCGTCCGCACCGGCGGCCTCGGCCTCGGCGGCCTTGTCACCGGTCGCGAAGACGATCACGCGGGCGGTCTTGCCCGTACCGTGCGGCAGGTTCACGGTGCCGCGGACCATCTGGTCGGCCTTGCGGGGGTCGACGCCGAGGCGAATCGCGACCTCGACGGTCGCGTCCAGCTTCACCTTGGACGTTTCCTTGGCGAGCTTGGCGGCCTCCAGCGGCGAGTACAGCCGCTCCCGGTCCACCAGCTCGGCGGCGGCCTTGTAGGCCTTGCTGCGCTTCATGACTCTGTCCTTACCGTGGATCAGTTCGTGGTGAATGAGCCGCGCTCGGCTCTCCCACGCTTGCTCAAAGAGGGTGTGGTCAGCCTTCGACCGTGATGCCCATGGAACGGGCGGTGCCGGCGATGATCTTCGCGGCCTGGTCGATGTCGTTCGCGTTCAGGTCGACCATCTTGGTCTGCGCGATCTGACGCACCTGCTCCATGGTCACCTTGGCGACCTTGACGCGGTGCGGCTCGCCGCTGCCCTTGTCGACACCCGCGGCGGCGAGGATGAGTCGCGCGGCCGGCGGGGTCTTGAGCTTGAAGTCGAACGAGCGGTCTTCGTACACGGAGATCTCGACCGGCACGACCTGACCGCGCTGCGACTCGGTCGCGGCGTTGTAGGCCTTGCAGAACTCCATGATGTTGACGCCGTGCTGACCCAGCGCGGGACCAACGGGCGGCGCCGGGTTGGCGGCACCAGCCTTGATCTGCAGCTTGATGATCGCTGACAGCTTCTTCTTCTTGGGTGGCATTGTCCGTACTTCCTGTTATTGCGGTGTCCGCGCGCGGCCCTGCCAGCCGCAGCGTGGCCGATCGGTCGTCCCGGAGGGAGACCGCTCAGATCTTGGAGACCTGGCTGAACGACAGCTCGACCGGCGTCTCCCGGCCGAAGATCGACACCAGGACCTTCAGCTTCTGGCCGTCCGCGTTGACCTCGCTGATCGTGGCGGGCAGCGTGGCGAACGGGCCGTCCATGACGGTGACCGACTCGCCGACCTCGAAGTCGACCTCGATGGTCGGCTTCGGTGCGCTGGTGGAGGCGGCCTTCTTGCCCTCGGCCGGCTTCTGCTCCTGCTGCGGGAGCAGGAACTTCAGCACCTCGTCGATCGTGAGGGGCGAGGGCTTCGAGGTGGCTCCGACGAACCCGGTGACGCCCGGCGTGTTGCGGACGGCGCTCCAGGACGCGTCGGTGAGCTCCATGCGGACCAGGATGTAGCCGGGCAGCACCTTGCGCTGCACCAGCTTGCGCTGGCCGTTCTTGATCTCGGTGACCTCTTCGGTCGGCACCTCGACCTGGAAGATGTAGTCCTCCATGTCGAGGGTGTGGATACGAGTCTCGAGGTTCGCCTTGACCTTGTTCTCGTAACCGGCGTAGGAGTGCACGACGTACCAGTCGCCGGGCGCGCGGCGCAGGGCCTGACGCAGCTCTTCGGCGGGGTCGGCGACCTCTTCGTCGATCGGGGTCTCGTCGATCGCGAGAACGTCCACGTCCTCTTCGGACGAGTCCTCGACGTCGGCGTCTTCGACGTCCTCGGAGTCCACAGCCTCCGACTCGACCGTCTCGTCGGCGGTGGTGTCCTCGGACACCTCGTCGTCGGTGAGGTCGGTCTTCTCCTGGGCGTCAACGCCGTTGTCGGAGCTCACTGTGGATCTCGCTTCCTGGTTGCAGCGGCAGCTGTCCGGCTCAGCCGAACAGCTCGAAAACAGCCGCGCCGAAGCCGAGGTCGAGAGCCCACACCAGCGCCACCATGAAGACCACGAACACCAGCACGACGCCGGTGTAGGTGACCAACTGCTTGCGCGTCGGCCAGATCACCTTGCGGAGTTCGCTGACGACCTCGCGGATGTAGCGGAAGATCCGCCCGATCAACGAGGGACGCTTCTCCAGCCCTTCACGGGTCTTGGTCGGGCGACCCTTCTTCACGTCCTCGTCCGAGGTGTCGGCCTTGAGGACGCTCTTCTTCGACTCAGCGCTGCTGCCGTCCTTGCGGGCGGCCGGGCGAGAGGAGGCACGACGTTCACGTCGCGCCGCAGCAGTGGACGGCCGGACAGCGCCTTCGCGCTCCTCCGGCTGGTCCTGCTCGCGGCCCTCGCTCATGCCGTCCTCCACTCCACCCATGACGCTTCGACAGCAGGGGCGACAGGACTTGAACCTGCAACCTGCGGTTTTGGAGACCGCTGCTCTGCCAGTTGAGCTACACCCCTTCGGGTTCCCGATCGGGAACCCCTGGCCAAGCAGGAAGTGTACGGGAGGCTGCCCCGTCCATTCCAACCAGACCGCTCAATCACCTGCCGAGCGGCCTGTCGCACAGCCTACCCACACGTCGGCCGAGAACACGAATCAGGGTCGTGCAACTGAGGGCGCGTGCGGGTCCGGACATCCCGTGAGCACGGCAAACACCACCGGACCGGGTGACCCGGTGGTGTTCTTGATCACAAGTTCACGCGACGCGCACGCGGGCGAAGGCGCCCGTCAACACCGACTTGCCGTCAAAAGCCGCGTTGATGTTGACCTTCACAGTTCCGTCCTCGAAGTCCTTGGTGACCTTCGCGGTGACCTCGACCAGCGCGCCCTCTCCGTCGTTCGGCACGACGACGGGCCGGCCGAAGCGGCAGCCGTACTCGACGATCGCGCCGGGGTCGCCGATCCACTCGGCGACGATCCGCGACGCCACGGCCATCGTCAGCATGCCGTGCGCGATGACGTCGGGGAGGCCGACGTCCTTCGCGGTCTTCTCGTTCCAGTGGATGGGGTTGAAGTCCAGCGAGGCGCCCGCGTAGCGCACCAGGTCGGCTCGCGTGAGGCGCACGGACAGCGCCGGCAGCTCGGTGCCCACTTCGACGGTCATGCGTCCTGTCCCCTCACGACGAGCATCGACTTGGCGGTGGCGACGAGCTCGCCGTCGACCGTGCTGATCTCGGTCCGCACGGTCACCATGTCGTTGCCCATGCGGGACGTGATGGAGTCGATGTGCGCCACGCAGACGAGCTGGTCGCCCGCGGTGATGGGCCGGTGGTGGGTGAAGTTCTGGTCGCCGTGCACGACGCGGCTGTAGTCGAGCCGCAGCTCCGGGTCGAACATGACCGTCTCGTTCGTCTTCATCGACACGACGATCGCGAACGTCGGCGGGGCGATGACGTCCCTGTGCCCCAGCGCCTTCGCGGCTTCGGCGTCGCGGTAGGCCGGGCTGGTCGCGCCGATCGCGTCGGCGAACTCGCGGATCTTCTCGCGGCTCACGTCGTACGGCTGCGACGGCGGATAACTACGTCCGGTGAAAGCGGGGTCGAGAGGCACCTGAGCAGCCTATAGGGCTCCTCGAACGCCACAGAAACGACGAAGCCCGCCCCCGGCGTGCGGGACGGGCTTCGTCGAAGGCTGTTACGCGCTCAGCGGGTTTCCTTGTGCGCGCGGTGCGTCTTGCAGTTCGGGCAGAACTTCTTGATCTCCAGGCGGTCCGGGTCGTTGCGCCGGTTCTTCCTGGTGATGTAGTTCCGGTGCTTGCACTCCTCGCACGCGAGGGTGATCTTCGGGCGTACGTCGGTTGCAGCCACGGTCCTTGCCTTCCTGAGAGCACACGAGACCCCGTAGGACCCAGTCCGGGCTTACCGTCTGGCGGGGCGGGCAACAAGACGCTGCCCTGGCAATGCTTCCCGGTGAACCTGCGTACCGGGGGCATGGGGGCTCGGCCCCCAAAATCATGGCGGAGTGAGGACGGCTGGCGCTCTCCGCCAGCACACCTCACCCACTCACGTAGCGGTGGCCGGACTTGAACCGGCGACACAGCGATTATGAGCCGCTTGCTCTACCAACTGAGCTACACCGCTTTACACAACTGAAGCCGCAGCGCACTGCACTGCGGCCGAGTCGTGGAGCCCCTTTACGGAATCGAACCGTAGACCTTCTCCTTACCATGGAGACGCTCTGCCGACTGAGCTAAAGGGGCTTGCTCTTTCGTTCTTGCCGAGCGAGGAGAACTCTACAACACGCGTCCACCGAGAACGAAATCCGGGGGTGCCTTTAGTGCACCAGCGTGAGCACCGTCTCATCCCGAGCACCCCTGACCTGGACCGTTCGCGCCCGCAGCCAGGCCTCGAAGCGGTCCTCGGACAGCGGCCGGGAGATCAGGTACCCCTGCGCGACATCGCAGCCCATGCCGACCAACTGGTCGCGAGCGGCGTCGTCTTCCACGCCCTCGGCCACCACGACCAAACCGAGCGAGTGGCCGAGCTCCACGATCGACCGGACCACGGCCATGTCGCCGAGGTCCGTGCCCATCCCGAGCACGAACGACTTGTCGATCTTCACCTCGTCGACCGGCAGCTGCCTCAGGTACGCCAGGGACGAGTAGCCGGTGCCGAAGTCGTCGACGGCCAGCACGACGCCGATCGCGTGCAGGCGCCGCAGCACCGGCAGGGCGCGTTCGGGATCGGCCATGACGCCCGACTCGGTGAGCTCGAAGGTCAGCAGTCCCGACGGCACGTCGTGGCGACGCAGAGCGGCCTCGACGCGGTTCGGGAAGTCCTCGTCGCCCAGCGTGCGGACCGAGAGGTTGACCGCGATGGACATGCGCAGGCCGCGGTCGAGCCAGCGGCGCACGCGTTCCAGCGCCCGGTCCATCACGAAGTCGGTCAGCACGTCCACGAGCCCGGTGGCCTCGACGGCCGGCACGAACTCGTCCGGGTCGACGCGGCCGAACTCCGGGTGCGTCCAGCGCACCAGGGCCTCCGCGCCCACGACCTGACGTGACGGCAGGGCGACCTTCGGCTGGTAGTGCACCGAGATCTGGCCGGTCTCGACGGCCTGGCGGAACTGCGTGACGAGCTGGAAGCGGCGCAGGAACAGGTGGCCCATCGACGGCGCGTAGGCCTTCACCGGCGTGCCCTCGGACGTTGCGCGCACGGCGACGTCCGCGCGCTGCAGCAACACGTCGGGGTCCGGGTCCTCGGTCTCGGAGTCCGCCTTCGACGCGTAGCCGACGACCGCGGAGGCCTCGACGGTGAGCCGGTCGACCGGGTACGGCACGGACAGCCCGGCGCGCAGGCGTTCGGCGGTCTCGCGGACCGTGGCGGCGCGGTCGTCGTCGAGGTAGGCGGCGAACGCGCCACCCTCCAGGCGGGCGAGCGGCACGTCGGCGCCGAGGGCGTCGCGCAGCCGGCGTCCTGCCGCGACCACCATCCGGTTGCCCCAGGCCTGGCCCAGCGCGTCGGACACGGTCGAGAGGATGTCGAGGTCTATGCGCAGCACCACTCCGCCGCGCGACTCGCGCAACGGCTCGGCGCAGGCCTCGCGGAAGCCCGGCCGGTTCAGCAGGCCGGTCAGCGGGTCGTGGTAGGCGTCGTGGCGCAGCCTGGCGAGCAGGCGGCGGTTGTCGACGGCCGTCGCGAGGTGCGAGGCCAGGGTCCGCAGCAGCTGGATGTCCGCCTTGCCGAACCCGCGCCAGCGGGACAGCCGGTCGTGGGCCTCGACGGCGCCGAGCAGCTGGGTGGCGCCGCGCAACGGGACGACGAGCGCCTCCTGGGCGTCGCGGCGCAGCAGGGCCTCGGTGATGTCCTCGGTCGCGTCGGCCACGCGGTAGTAGCGGACGTGCGTGCCGGGCAGCTGGAGAACGGGGTCCTCGCGCACGGCACGGGGGTCCGTCGCCGTCATCTCCTCCGGCAGCGGTTCGCCGGCGACGAGGGTGATCATGGCTTCCTGCGGGTCGGTGCGCAGGCGCAGCACGACCCTGTTGGCGTTGAGCTGCTCGCGGATGCGTTCCGCGATGAGCTGCCACTCGTCCTCTTCGACGCCCGTCGTGAGGTCGTCGTCGGGCTGGCGGGGGCCGGTGCCGTGCTGTCCCGACCTCGCGACGCGCAGGCTGACCTCGCTCAACGCCTCCAGGTCGCGCTGCTCGCGCAGGAGCCCGGAGTAGGCGAGGTAGGTGGCCACGATGCCCGCGAGCACCAGGAAGATGAGGACGCCGCCCCACTCGGTGGTGGAGACGATCTGGAAGCCGACGAGGCCGGCCGAGGTGTTCAGCAGCGCCACGACGAGCGTCTGCAGCACGAGACGGACGCTGTTGCCCACGCGCATCGACTTGCCCATGAGGCGCAACGCGCAGAGGCCGAGCACGCTCGCGAGGAGCGGCACGGTGATCGTGCCGACGAAGGCGCCCGCCCAGAACGGGCCACCGGCGCCGATCATCCGGTTCACCGCCTCTGCGGCCGCGAAGGCCACGGAGATCTCCATGAACATCAGGCCCGCGTTGTAGACGGCGCGGTCGAGGATCCGCCTGCCGAGCAACGTGCCCACGCCCGCGACCACGTGCGCGGCGAGCACTATCTCGAACGGGGCGACGAGCAGGCCCAGGACCAGCGGGATCTCGGTGAAGGAGATCGTCCACGCGACGCCGCTGCGGACGTCGACGTTGATCGCGAGCTGTTCCGCCAGCAGGAAGCCGACGACGAGCAGGGGGCCGATCCAGAAGAGGGAGGTGTTCTCCTTCTCCGGGAGCCACGCCGCGACCATGCCCGCGCAGACGACGCCGGCCACCAGGAGGGTGACGGCGAACGCGCTGAACGCGCGGTTGGTCGACTTGGCCGACCAGGCGGCCGAGTTCGACACGGGGGCCGACGCTCGGTCGGACATCCAGCCTCCTCGTCGGCCTGGTTGTGGGGGAACCTCTGGGCGTGACTGAGGGGTCCCGCACTTCGCGATCAGGACCCCTCCAGGGGCACCAATGTACCCCTCTCGGGGTACGAAATGGCAGGTCGAGCACGTTTGGTGACATCGATTCACCCAGACGTGATTAGACGTTCAGGCGTCCCCGGAGCACCGTCACGGCCTGCCCCGCGAGCAGCACGCGATCTTGGCCGAGGGTCGCCCTGACGAAGCCCCCGCGCGGCGACGCCTGCTCTGCGAGCAGGTCAGCGCGCTGGAGCCGAGGCACCCAATAGGACGCAAGCGTGCAGTGGGCCGAACCGGTGACGGGGTCCTCCGGTACGCCGACGGCCGGGTAGAAGCACCGGCTGACGATGTCCGCCTCCCCGTCGCCGACGGCCGTCACGATCACTCCGCGTGACTGGATTTGTGCCAGTCCTTGGACGTCGGGTCGCACGGAGCGGACTTCCGCGGCGCTCTCCAGCTCCACCAGGAAGTCGAAGCGCCCGCGCGCCACGGACTTGATCGTCGCATGTGGCAGCGCTTCCGCTAGACCGATTGGCGGGTCAGTCAACTCTGGGGGGTCCGCCGGGAAGTCCATCCGCACCCATCCATCGTCGTTTGCGCATGTGAGCACCCCGCTACGCGTGGTGAACTCCTGGTCCCCGCCCAGCACGTACGCGGTGGCGAGCGTGGCGTGCCCGCAGAGGTCCACCTCGACCTCCGGCGTGAACCAGCGGAGGTGGTTGTCCGGGGTGACGAACGCGGTCTCGGCGTGCTTCATCTCGGCGGCGACCCGCTGCATCCAGGCGTCGTCGCGCGGCTCGGTCAGGAGGACGACCCCGGCGGGGTTGCCCGCGAAGGGCCTGCTGGTGAACGAATCCACGACGAAGATCTCCACACGGCCGACCCTGCCATGCTCAGATGGGGCGTGACCGAGATCTTCTCCTTCACCGAAACCGGTCCGGACTCCTTGGCGGCGACGTGGGGACCGTTGCGCACGCACAGGCTGACCTGGCAGCCGGGCTGCGACCTGCCCGCGTTGCTCGACGAGTGGGAGGCCCGGCTGACGGGCCTCGACGACCCCGACACCGCCGCGCTCGTGACGGTGCCGAGCCACGAGGTCGCCGCCGCCCCGTCCCTGGTCCGCCACGGCTTCGCCCCGCTCACCGTGATCGCCGAGCGCCGCGCGGGGACGCCGGTGCCGCCGCGGCCGGCCGAGGTGCGCCTGCGGCCGGCGACGAGGGCCGACCTGGACGTGGCGGTCGAGCTGAACCTGCACACGGTCCGGTACGACTCCGCGTTCGGCATGGTGACCGAACGCGCGAACACCGCGGAGCACCTGAGGACCGCGCTCGCCGATGTGCTCGACCGCGACCACGAGGCGATGTGGCTCGCGCTCCACGGCGACACGCCCGTCGGCATGCTCTACGTCGACATGCCGGAGCACGCGGGGTGGATGGAGCGGTTCGCCTCCGCACGGCCGTTCGCGTACTTGGCGCACCTGGGTGTTCGGCCGGACGCACGGGGCACAGGTGCCGGGAGTGTCCTAACGGCACACGCGCACGACGTCCTCGACCGCGCCGGAGTGGCGTCGACCCTGCTCCACCACGCCCTGCCGAACCCGTGCTCGACGCCGTTCTGGTACTCGCACGGCTACCGCCCCCGGTGGACGGTGTGGGTCCGCCGCCCCGCGCTGCGCTCGTCCCCCGGCGTGTCTGCGCTCCTCGAACGGCCTAATGAGACATGATCCAGCCGTTCGCACAAGGGAAGAAGCCGACGAACCCGTACTTGTGGAACGAATCCGGCCTCTAATTCGACAAAGAGGTAAGCGATTCGGACACCACTCCTGGGGGGCCGAGATGGAACTCAGCGGAAGAGCGAGGGCGATGCTGCGGGCTGTCGCCGCAGGACGTGCCGAGGTGACAGGCGGCGTAGAGCCCGAGCTCTACGTCGACGGACTCCCCTGCTGCGACCAGATGGCGACGCACGACCTCGTGCACGCGGGACTGCTGCGACCGTCGCGGCCGACGAGCTTCGGCCTGCGCGTCGGTGCGGAACTGACCGACGACGGCCGGGCGGCACTCGCCGCCAGGTGACCGGCGCGCCGATCACCTGATGATCGAACATTTGTTCGACATGAGGTATGCTGCGCGCTGAGGCCGGCACGCAAGAGAGAGGAAGCTCTTGCGCGCCGGCCTCGCTTTTCTCAGGCGACCTTCTGCCCGGTTGCGACGTTCATCCGGTTCCAGAAGTTGATGGCGCCGATCGCGATCACGAGACCCGCGAGTTGTTCGTCGGAGTAGTGCTTCGCCGCCTCGTCCCAGACGTCGTCGCTCACGTGCACGCGCGTGATCTGCTCCGCGAGAGCGAATCCGGCCTTCTCGGCGTCGGTGTAGTACGGCACGTCCCGCCACCCCGCGACGGCGTAGACCTTCTCGTCCGCCACGTTCGCCTTGCGCAGCAGCTTGGTGTGGTAGTCGATGCACGTGCCGCAGCCGTTCATGATGCTGACGCGCAGGCAGATCAGCTCCACGTAGTTCCCGTCGAGACCCGTGGCGGCCGCGGCCTCGGACAGGTCCAGCAGTGCCTTCATCGCGCCGGGCACGGACATGATCGGGTTGGCGATCCTCATCCTCGTTCTCCCTGTCGTCTCTTCGTCTTCCACCCTCTCGACCCGGCGGGCGACGGAGGTGTGACAGGTTCTCCGGAAAATCTTCCTACGCGCTGACCCCCTGGCCGAGACCGCCGTCGACCGCGAGCTCGGCACCGGTCGTGAAGGTGGCCTCGAAGGCGAGGAACAGCACGGCGCTCGCCACCTCGTCCATCGTGCCGTGGCGCTTGAGCGGCGTGATGCGGTCGCCCTCCTCCTTGAACTGCTCGAGCACCTCCCGCGGCACACCCGAGACGCCCATCGACGGCGTGTCGATGAAACCGGGGCTGACGACGTTGACCCGGACGTTCCGCGGCGCCAGCTCGGCCGCGAGCCCTCGCGCGAACGCCCGCACCGCCGCCTTCGCCCCCGCGTAGACGCTCAGGCCCGGCGAGCCGAGAACCGTGGCGACGCTCGTCGTGAACACGATCGAGCCGCCCTCCTTGACCAGCGGCGCCAGGTGCTGGGCGGTGAAGAACGCGCCCTTGGTGTTCACGTCGAACGTGCGGTCGTAGTCGGCCTCGCTCGCCTGGTCGAACGGCGTCAGGGTGGAGAAGCCGACGTTGACGAACAGCAGGTCGATGTCCTGGAACCGGTGCGCCACCTCGGACCTGAGCCTGGCGATGTCGCCGAGGTCCGTCGCGTCGGAGGCGACCGCGTGGGCCTTGAGCCCCTCGGCCCGCTCCGCGGTGCGGCCGGTCAGCACGACGTCGACGCCGTTCTCGACGAGCATCTCCACGGTCGCACGGCCCATGCCGTGCGTGCCGCCCGTCACGACGGCCTTCTTGCCCAGGTACTTCACTTCCGGATCTCCTCGATGACACTCGCGATGCTGTGTGCGCCGTGGCCGTTGCGCTGGGCGCGTTCGAACAGGTCGTGCAGGGCCTGCGGGAGGGTGGTGTCGAGCCCCTGCTCCCGGCCGGCCTCGGTGAGCATCCGCAGCCCGGCCACGTTGATGTCCAGTGCGGACACCTCGGTCTCGTACTGCCTGCTCTGCGTCTCCTCGCCCATCTCGGGCAGGAGGGTGGTCATCTCGTTCAGCCAGCTCACGGCCATCGGCGTGAACCTCTCGGGCGCGATGCCCGCGCTGCCCATCAACGCGACCGCCTGCAGGTAGCCGCCGAACGCGGCCCACATGAGTCCGAGGAGCGCCAGGTCGTACAGCGCGGCCAGTCCGGCGTCCTCCCCCACGTGCACCGGCTCGCCGAACGCGTCGAGCACGTAGTGGTTCTCGTTGCCGCTGAACAGGATCCGCGCCTGCGGCGTGCCGATCTGCTGCGGCACCGCCATGATCACGCCGTCCACGTACTCGACGCCGTTGGACTCGGCCCACTGAGCGGTGTTCCTGGCCTGCTCCGGCGTGCCGGACGTCAGGTTGACGAGCGTCTTGATGTCGTTGGTGAGCAACGGTTGCTGAGCTTCGTACGTGGACAGGCACGTGATGACGACGTCGCTCTTGAACGCCTCTTCCGGCGTGCTGACACGCGTGGTGTTCGGAGGCGTCGGCTTGTCCTCGGACCGGTTCCACACGGTCACCTCGTAGCCCTTGTCGACGAGGGCTCTGGCGAGCGCGCCACCCATCCGTCCCAGGCCGAGCACGCTCACGGTCTTCTTGGTCCCCATGCCGGAAATGCTCGTTCCGGCACTGACTTCTCGACAAGTACCTACTATTTTGTCAGGTACTCACCTTTTGGTAAGGATCCTGATGAAGCCACGAAGTTACGCCTGCGGACTCGACGCGGCGATCGACGTCATCGGCGGCCGCTGGAAGGCCCTGATCCTCTGGGCGCTGCACCACGGCCCGATGCGCACGGGCGAGCTGCGGCGGTCCGTGTCCGGTATCAGCGAGAAGATGCTCATCCAGGTGCTGCGCGAGATGGAGGCGGACGAGATCGTGCACCGCGAGGTGTTCCACGAGGTCCCGCCGCGCGTCGAGTACTCGCTGACGTCACTCGGCGTGCGGCTGAACGAGGCCTTGCTGCCGTTGGGCGACTGGGGCGAGGAGAACATGCGGGCGATCGCGCGCCGTCGTGGGGTGGAGCCGGCGCCTCGGCACTAAGCCTTGCGCGGCAGTGGTTCCGCCCACTCCGGGATCTCCCCCTCGGCGTCGGCGAGCCGCATCCGGACGGGCCTGGGCTACCGACCGCCGGGCCGCGCCGCGGAGGGTCACCGGTCGAAGTACACGACAGTGGCGTCGTCGGAGATCTTCTCGCGCGGCCATTCCACGGCCTTCGCGTCTTCCTTTTCGACAGCGCGCATTTTGCGGATGAGGTCGTCCGGCCCGTTGGCCGCCATCAACTCGAGCGCCTGACGCCAGTCGAAGAGGTTGAACAGGTCCACGGCCCGCGCCGCCCCGTCGGACAGGATCGCGACCCTCCGCACGTCCCGCAGCGGCACCTCACCCGTGAGCGCGTGCTCGACGTCGGCGACCCGGGGACCGGCCGTGCGCCGGGACCGCGTGTCGCTCACCACGAGCAGCTCGCGCTGGCCGTCGACCACCACCGTGGCGTCGCCGAGCACCAGGTACCGCAGCACGTCGTCCTTGATCCGCACCACCGCGATCGCCACGCTCGGCGAGTCCGGGTGCTCGAGGTCGCACGTGCCGGAGTGCAGCTCAGCGGCCTGCCGGACGGCCTCGGTGAGCGCCGCGGACGGGTCGAGGTGGGCGAAGCGCAGGATCTCCGCGGAGAGCTGGTCGGCGAACCAGCCGACGCCGTGCTCGCAGCCGGTCTCCGGCTTGGCCGTCACGCCGTCGAGCACGGCGAGCAGGTTCGGCCCGACGAGCGCCCGGTCCTCGCTCGGCGCGGTCGTCCGTCCCGCCTCCGTTGCCATCTGCGTGCGCACAGCGTCCCCCTCTGCAACAACAGCCGATGTACGACGATGGGCCTCTGACCTTGTCGGTCAGAGGCCCATCGGTTGCCCTGGTCCTGCGGAGCCTACCGGCACGGTTCCGCGATCCGGTCCCGAACCGGCACTTGATCACGGGTCACGCGCCCGGCTCAGCGCCTCACCGGGAAACACGCCCCAGTTGACGGCGCGGCCATGCCGCTCGAGCCGCGATGGCGTCCTGCGAGCTCACGGCATGAGGAACCACGACCGGGGACGGGCTCGCGCATCTCGACGATGTTGTCCGCGCGGTAGGCGTCGGGGGGCCGCAGGCTGGTCAGCACCTCGACGACGGGAGCGAGCTCCGGGTCGAAGGGTGGTGGCGGCCCGACCGACTGGGCGGAGGACCGGTCCGCGACTTGCGTGGTCATGTGTTCTCCATGCTGGTTGCTCGTGAGTGGCTCCGCCCGGAACCGGCTCCTGGCTCAGACGGTCGGAACGGTCCCGCCGTCGATCACGTACTCGGCGCCCACGATGGCCGAGGCGCGGTCCGAGACCAGGAACCCGACCAGGTCCGCGATCTCCTCGGTCTTCGCGAACCGCCCCAGGGGCACGCCTCCCAGGGAGTCGTAGATGGTCTGCTTGGCCGCCTCACGCGTGAGTCCGTTGCCCTCGGCGATCCGGTCCACGAACCTCTCGTAGGCCTCGGTCTCGATCCCGCCGGGGCTGATCGCGTTGACCCGCACGCCGCGCGGCGCGAGCTCGTTGGCGAGTCCCTTGCTGTACGTGCGCAGAGCGGCCTTCGCTGCCGCGTAGGCCAGGGACGCGTCGTACTGGGGCAGTTCACGCTGGATGGAGGTGAAGTGCAGCACCACGCCCGCCCCGGACTCGACCATCGCCGGGAGAAGAGCGCGGTCGAGCCGCACCGCTCCGAGGAAGTTGAGGTTCAGCTCCGTGAGCCACTGGTCGTCGGTGATGACCGCGAACCCACCGGCAGGCGTCGACGCACCCCCGACGACGTGCACCAGGATGTCCAGTGCGCCGCCGGCCTCAGCGATCCGAGCGGCCACCGCGCCGGTGCCTTCGACCGTCATCAGGTCCGCTTCGATGAACCGGTCCGGGTGCTCGTACCCGTCGGGCATCGTTCGCGCCGTCACGTAGACGTCGGCGCCCATCTCCCGCAGCCTCTTCGCGACGGCTTCGCCCGAGCCCTTCGAACCGCCCGTGACCAGTGCCCGGCGACCGTCGAGACGATCGCGGTGTGAACTAGACATTTGTTTCTCCACTGAGGATCGGTGTGGCACGGTTCGGTCAGGCCGTGTGGTTGGCGATGACGAGTTCGGCGACGAGGTCGTCCCGCAGCGCGAACCGGTAGTCGAGCTCGGCGACTCCACCCGGGAAGGTGCCCTCCAGCCGCACGGTCACCACCCAGTGGGCGTCGTCGACGCGGCGGGCACCGATCTGCTCGGTCGTGTACTCGAACTCGGACCCGGCGTCCCGCAGGAACGCGCGGACCTCCTCCTGGCCGCGGAAGGTCTCGTCCTGGTCGACGACCACCACGTCCTCGGTGAGGAACGACGAGGCGGTGTCGGCGTCGTGGACGACGTGGGCGGCGACGAACTCGCGCACGGTGGCCGGGAGCAGATCGGACGGGAGGTCGGTGTGCTGTGTCATGAGCCCACCGTGCGGCCTCACGGCGCGGGAGGGTCAAGCCGTGGACTCTCCCCCTGGGAGAGAGTCCACAATGAACGGATGTTGACCATCGGGGAGTTCTCGCGCCTGACCCACCTGAGCGTGCGGACCCTGCGTCGGTACCACGAGGCGGCCCTGCTGGAACCCGCCGTGGTGGACGAGAGCTCCGGTTACCGCTACTACGGCGTCGACCAGATCCCGACCGCGCAGGTGATCCACCGGCTCCGCGAGCTCGACGTCCCGCTCGCCGACGTGCAGCGAATCCTGCGGACCCCCGACCCCGACGTCCGGGCGAGCCTGGTCGCGGACCACCTGCAACGCCTCGAAGACGTGCTCGACCGCACGCGGGCCGCGGTCGTGTCGTTGCGGCGCCTGCTCCGGCCCGACCCCGCGCCGATCGACGTCGAGCTGCGCGCGGAGCCGGCCCGGACCGTCGCGGCGGTGGAGGCCGTGGTCGCAAGCCACGACATCACGACCTGGTACGCGGGCGCGATGGCCGAGTTGGAGGCGGCCGTCGGCACCGCCGTGACCGGACCACCGGGCGGCAACTACGACAACGCCCTCTTCGAACAGGAGCGCGGTCACGCGCTCGTCTACCTGCCGACCGCTACGCCACCTCGCACCGGACGCGTGCACCCCGCGACTCTTCCGGCCGCGGAACTGGCCGTCACCACCCACGTCGGCGAGCACGACGGCATCGAGGTCACGTACGGCGCACTGGGGACCTGGGTGGTGGAGAACGCGATGTCGGTGGCCGGGCCGGTGCGGGAGGTCTACGTCGTCGGCCCTCGTGACTCGAGCGATCCCGCCGAGTGGCGCACCGAGATCGGCTGGCCGGTCTTCCGCGTGACGTGAGCGGTCAATGCGGAGTCGGAGAACGCCGGAATCGACCGCACACGACAGAAAGGTCCCTGTGACTCAGCTCGCGCTGGTCACAGGGACCTTTTGCTGTGGCGGGTAGAGGATTCGAACCTCTGTAGCTTTCGCGACGGATTTACAGTCCGCTCCCATTGGCCGCTCGGGCAACCCGCCCCACACCGTCGTAACGGTGCGGGCAGAACAATACATAACCCCTTCGGGAGGCCCCAAATCGGGGTACCCCAGTAGCATCGACGCTGGCTGTGACCCCGAGATCGTGGAGGAGTGAAGTCGTGGCGGACCCGTCGTTCGACGTGGTGAGCAAGGTGGACCGGCAGGAGGTCGACAACGCGCTCAACCAGGCGGCCAAGGAGCTGAGCACCCGCTTCGACTTCCGCGGGACCGGCACCACAGTGGCCTGGGCCGGCGAGGAGGCGATCACCTTCACCTCGGAGACCGAGGAGCGCTGCAAGGCGGCGATCGACGTCTTCCAGGAGAAGCTGGTCAAGCGCAACATCTCGATGAAGGCGTTCGAGGTGGGCGAGCCTGCTGTGACCGGAAAGGTGTTCAAGGTCACGGGGAACCTCGTGCAGGGCATCACTTCCGAGAAGGCCAAGGAGATCGCCAAGAAGATCCGCGAGGAGGCGCCCAAGGGCGTCCAGGCGCAGATCCAGGGCGACCAGCTGCGGGTGTCGGGCAAGAAGAAGGACCACCTGCAGGAGGTCATCGCGCTGCTCAAGGGCTCCGACTTCGGCATCGCCCTCCAGTTCACCAACTACCGGTGAAGGGAATCGTCCTCGCCGGTGGCAGCGGGACGCGCCTGCACCCGATCACGCAGGCCGTCTCCAAGCAGCTGCTGCCGGTGTACGACAAGCCGATGATCTACTACCCGCTGTCGGTGCTCATGCTGGCCGGCATCCGGGAAGTGCTGATCATCTCCACGCCGGTCGACTTACCGCTGTTCCGGCGGTTGCTCGGCGACGGGTCGCAGTGGGGCATGTCGTTCGAGTACGCGGAGCAGGCCGCGCCGAACGGGCTCGCGGAGGCGTTCGTCATCGGCGCCGGCTTCGTCGGGGACGACGACGTGGCGCTGGTGCTGGGCGACAACATCTTCTACGGCCAGGGCTTCTCCACGACGCTGCAGCACCACGCGTCCACTTTGGACGGGTGCGTGCTGTTCGGGTACCAGGTGAAGGACCCCGAGCGGTACGGCGTGGGCGAGGTCGACGCGACCGGGAAGCTGCTGTCCATCGAGGAGAAGCCGAAGCAGCCGAAGTCGAACCGGGCGATCACCGGGCTCTACTTCTACGACAACGGCGTCGTGGACATCGCGCGCGGCCTCAAGCCTTCGCCGCGCGGCGAGCTGGAGATCACCGACGTCAACCTCGCGTACCTGCGCGAGGGTCGTGCGCACCTGGTCGACCTCAGCCGCGGCTTCGCGTGGCTCGACACCGGCACGCACGACTCGATGCTCGAGGCCGCGCAGTTCGTGCAGGTGCTGGAGCACCGGACCGGAGTGCGCATCGCGTGTCCCGAGGAGATCGCACTGCGCATGGGCTTCATCTCCGCGCAGGAGTGCTACGCGCTCGGCGCGAAGCTCGGCAAGTCCGGGTACGGCGAGTACCTCATGGCCGTGGCGCAGGCGGTCCGCTAGCGCCGGGCCATCTCCTCGAGCCTGCGGATGCGGTCGGCGATCGGCGGGTGGGTCGAGAACCACTTCGCGAACTGCTCCCCGGAGCGGAACGGGTTCGCGATCATCAGGTGGCTCTGCGACACCACCTCCGGCTCCGGTGCGAGCGGCGCCGCCCGCGTCCCCTGCTCGATCTTGCGCAGCGCCGAGGCCAGCGCCAGCGGGTCGCCGGTGAGCTCGGCGCCGGCCTGGTCGGCCTGGAACTCGCGGGAACGGCTCACGGCCAGGCGCACGACGGTGGCCGCGACCGGGCCGAGCAACGCGATCAGCAGCAGGCCGAGCGGGCCGGGGCCCTCGTCGTCGTCGCTGCCGCCGAAGATCCCGGCGAACAGGGCCAGGTTCGCGAGCATCGTGATCACGCCGGCCAGCGCGCCGGCCACGCAGCTGATCAGGATGTCGCGGTTGTAGACGTGCGCGAGCTCGTGGCCGAGCACGGCGCGCAGTTCGCGTTCGTCGAGCAGGTCGAGAATGCCCGTGGTGCAGCACACGGCGGCGTTGCGCGGGTTGCGGCCCGTCGCGAACGCGTTGGGGGCCACCGTCGGGCTCAGGTACAGCCTGGGCATGGGCTGGCGGGCTTTCTGCGACAGTTCCCGCACGATCGCGAAGAGCACGGGCTGCTCCACCTGCGACACGGGCCGCGCCCGCATCGCCCGCAGCGCGAGCTTGTCCGAGTTGAAGTACGCGTAGGCGTTCACGCCCAAGGCCAGCACCAGGCCGATGACCAGTGCCGTTCGCCCGAACAAGCTGCTGACCAGCACGATCAGCGCGCTCATCCCGCCGAGCAGCACGGCCGTCTTCAACCCGTTGAAGTGCTTGTGCACGGTTGCGCCTCCGGGTCCTTACGTCCTACCTCTCAACGAACCAGGCCGCCTGCCAGTTCCTGTCGCCGTCTCCGGCGCGGCTTCCGCGGCCGCGTCGAGCGGTGGTGGCGGCGGCACCTTCTCGACCCACGTGGCGAGCACGTCCCGTTCGTGGACCAGTTCCGCCACGGCACCGTCGCCCTCGACCGAGCCGGTTCCCGGGTAGCCGAACTCCGGCGCCCAGTGCAGGGCGTCGAACGGGCAGACCTCGACGCAGATGCCGCAGTAGAGACATTGGCCGTAGTCGATCGCGAACCGGTCGAGGACGTTGCGGCTGCGCGGGCGGGCGCTGCCGGGCTGCTGCTCGACCTCGGTGTGGCTGGTGATGTGGATGCACCAGTCAGGACATTCGCGCGCGCAGATCATGCAGACCGTGCAGTTGGCCTCCAGCAGCGCGATGACGCCTCTCGTGCGCGGTGGAAGGTTCGTCACGACTGCTCCTCTTCACGGCGCGGGCCCCATGACGGGTCCGGCACTCCTGGCGGTGCGGTGCGGCGGCGGCTCGGCGCGCTGGTGGTGTCCTCGCCCGGCTCCAGGCGGCCGGGCCACGGGCGCACGACGCGGGAGGCGAGCACGAAGTCCTTGCGCAGCGGGTGGCCCTGGAAGCTGTCCGGCAGCAGCAGGTGCTCGGGCGCGCCGCCGACGGTGATGCCGAACATCTCGGCGGCCTCGCGCTCGTGCCAGTGCGCGCCCTTCCAGAGGTGGGCGACGCTCGGCAGCGCCTCGCCGGGGCCGATCTCGGTGCGCAGCATCACGCCCTCGCGCGTTCGCGGGTCGATCACGTGCAGGAACACGGCGTGACGCTGGCCGACGGCACCGGGACGGCCCGCGTCCTCGACGCCGAGCCAGTCGAACATCACGAAGCCCTCGGCGTGGTGCGCCGCGGCTGTCGCGCTCCAGCCGGCGAGCTCCACGTGGTGGATCGTCTGGCCGAAAGCGGTCTTCGGGGTGGTCATGCGTTCACCAGCCGGTGCAGCGCCTTGAGGCCTTCGAGCAGCGCTTCGGGGCGCGGCGGGCAGCCGGGAACGGCGACGTGGACGGGGAGGGCCTGGTCGATGCCCTTGGTGACGCTGTAGGAATCCCAGTACGGGCCGCCCGTGTTGCTGCAGGCGCCCACGGAGATGACGTAACGGGGTTCGGGCATGGCCTCGAAACTGCGGAGGACAGCGGGCAACATGACGTCGGTGACGGTGCCGGAGACGACGAGGACGTGCGCCTCGCCCGCGCCGTCCACCGGCGTGACACCGAGGTCGGGAAGGCGGTCGAGAGCCGCCATCACTTCGACCCCGCAGCAGGCGAGTCCGAGTTCGAGAACGGTGACCTGGTAGGTGGTGCCCCAGTCCAGGCGAGCGGAAGCCGTCACAACGGCTGAGAGTAGTACTTGGGGGCCCGCCGGCTCGCGCCTGGCGGACCCCCACCCCCCAATGATTC
Organism: Lentzea jiangxiensis; assembly: GCF_900104175.1. GTDB lineage: Bacteria > Actinomycetota > Actinomycetes > Mycobacteriales > Pseudonocardiaceae > Lentzea > Lentzea jiangxiensis. The sequence goes on along the minus strand of NZ_FNIX01000001.1, from coordinate 168,266 downwards.
CCCCCGGAATCGGCTCCCACGCGTGGTCGCCGCGGATAGTTTTGTACACCGCGCGATAAGTGTCCAGGGATTTGCCGACAGGATCTGCAGAATATTTGTCGGCGAAATGCGGTCAAGTTCAGTTCAACTGATCGACAGAACACCAGAGAGGGTCTCGATGTCCGGCTCGTCCCAGTTGGTGCTCCCCACAAGTACCACGCTGCACCGCCTGTTGAACATGCCCGGAGCCCTGCTGGACACCACGATGGACCAGCTCAGGACACTGCTGACGGTGCACGAGACCCGTTCGGCGCTGCGGGCGGCGCGGGCGCTGGGACGCGAGCAGTCGAGCGTGCAGAAGCAGCTCGACACGTTGAACAGGAACTTCCTGGAACTGTGCGGCGAAGCGCTCGTGGTGAAGCAGGGACGCGGAAAGGACGTGCTGTTCACGCCGACCGGTGAGTCGCTCGTCGAATTGGCGCGGGACACGCTCGCGGAGTGGCTCGACGGAATTCACGAGTGCCGCCGCAAGCTCGGCACGACCGTCACCGTGGGAACCACGCGGTACATGCTCGACACGCTCGCGAAGGCGTGGCACCACGTCGAGGACGAGTTCCAGGAGCGCGACGTCGACCTCAAGGTCGTGCACATCCGCACCAAGGACATCTGGACCAAGCTGGAGACGCAGGAGGTCGACCTCGTGTGCGGCAGCGTCGTCACGAGGGCCGGGGCGGGTTGGGAGCGCCCCGAGTTCGAGGTGATCGAGTGGCGCCGGGGTGGGCTCGCGCTGCTGACGAACCTGCCGGAGACCGTCGTCGGGGACAAGGTGCGCGTGCCGGCGCTGCGGTCGGTGCCGCTGGTCGTGCCCGGCGCCGGGCTGATCGCCGAGTTCCTGCGCGGCTGGTTCGGCCCCGACTACCGGCAGGGCCTCGACATCGCCGCCGAGATCGACGAGATCCAGTACGGCATCTCCCTGCTGCGCTCCAACCTGGTCAAGGGCGCGATGATCGTGACGTCCGGCCTGGGGGTGGTGGCGGCGAACAACGAACTGCGCGAGGGCAGCGGTCTGCGCGTGGTGCAGCTCGCCGACGACTCGCTCGAACGGCTGGTCGGCGTGTTCGCCCGCACCGACGCACTCGCCAAGCACCCCGCGGACCACCCGTTGAAGCTGCTGTGGACCGCGTTCGAACGGGAGGCTCCGGCCGTGTGAGCGATCGGTGCGGCCACCGGCTCTCTCTTGAGCCCTCCCGGGCCTCCCGACCCGGTTCCCCGCGCCTCGGCCGTCCTGAGTGGATCTCAGGGCCCGGAAACGCCACCGGGAGTGGCTCTGCCTCGCGGTCTGAGGTCTCGAACGGGCTAACCGACGTCACCCTCAGGAACACCGGCCCCACCGAGGCGTTTGTTGCCCCGAGAACGCGGAAGCGCCCCGGTCGTGACCGGGGCGCTTCCGCTGCGTGCTGCCTACTTCTTCGCGGGTGTCATGGCGTCGTGCTCAGGCCTGCGTTGCTCGACTTGGGGACGGTGCTGCGCTTGAGCCATCTTGGCCAGCCAGCCCGTCGCCTCCGAGCGGATCTTCTCCAGCTCGTTCTCGCGTGCCTGTTGCTCGTTCATCGGCCACTCCCTGCGTTCGGGGATCGCGTTCGATGGGAGCACTACCGGGCGTGCGCCCGCTAGGGCCGCCATTCTTGTGGGTGAACCTGATTGACAGCATTGCCCGTCGATACGTCCCACGCACCCCGACACGGCGCGTCGTGCAGCTCCCTCAGTACCCCAGGTACCCGCCACCCAGGTTCATGGAGACCAGACCGGGGTGGTTGTGGAAGCCGCCGTAGCGCGCGTAGGTGTAGCGAACGCCCGCGATGATGTTGTCCACCGGCGCCAGGATGTTGTCGTATCCGGGCAGCTTGTAGGCGCGGAACGTCGGGTCGATGCACTGCATCAGGCCCTTCGACGGCGTGCCGCGCATCGCGTTGGAGTCCCAGTTGTTCACGGCGTTGGGGTTGCCGTTCGACTCCTTCATGATGATCGTGTAGATCTCGTCCATGGAGCCGTTGTCGATGTTGGTGCCGTTGGCCTGCAGGACCTTGATGGCTTCCTTGATCCAGCCCTCGACCTCGCGCTGCTTCGCGGGCTTGCGCATCTCGACCTGACGCTCGGCCTCGGCCTTGGCGGCCGCTTCGCGCTGGGCGTGCGCGTCGGCGGCGACCTTGGTGGCCTGCTCGAAGGTCTGCTGCGCGTACATCTGCTGGAACTGCAGGAGACGACCGACCTGGTTGCCCGGGTTGACGTCGTGCACCGTCTGGATGGTCTTGACCTGCTGGTCGGGGAGAGCGCCCAGCTCGGCCGCACCCGCGGCGAGGTCGGTGGCCGTGCCGCTGGTCGCGGCGTTGGCGATGGCGGCGGTGCCGGCGGCGACACCCGCCGCGACGACGATGGCGCTCACGCGGTGGGCGAGCGGGACCTTGTCGTCCTCGACTCGGTGCGCACCGGGTTTCACTGCTGCTCTGGGCACGACCGTGTACACGGTTCGGCCATCGGCCTTGCTGTGCCGGGCCAAGGGGAAGCCTCCTGCGTCGGGGAGCTTGGCCACCGGACTCTCCTGGCGGGGGATTCCGGGCCGGACCTCGGACCCACTGACTGCGGTTCCTTGTCCTGCCGGTGACCAAACCGTTATCGGCGGGCGAGAACGTAACCTCGCGTCACGAGCACAGGCAAGCCCGAGAGCCTGCGGGGTGACTCTCGTCACGTTTCTGATCAGTTGGACCCTGCGTTGCTAACGGACAGTTAGCTAGCCGTGTGTGTCCTGCGTGAGTTCATCGTTGCCTCCCGACGAACTGGCGACGCTGTCCGTCAGTTCGGTTCGTGCCTCGCGACCTTGTCGGAATGCGCGGTGCTGACCTGCGAAGACCTGATCGCCGGCCAGCGTTCTCCGAGTCTGACGAGGGGTACGGAGGAAGCGCGCGGGCGGTTCACTTCACTTGGGGCCTCAGGTGGGTGATCACGCCGAGGGACACTCGGAGGCTGTGCTCCAAGCTCGCTGAAGGCTTCGCGTTCGCGAGGTGGTGGACGCGCGAACCGCGCCGGGCTGCTCCGCCCCGGCTGTTGTCCCAGCGGTCGCGACGCTGCCGGAGGGCCTCGAGCACCCGGTCCGAACTGTCGCCAGGACTGCCGTTGAACGCGATCGCCACATCCGGCCGGCGTGGGTGCACCTCGTTGACGACGACCCGGAAGAGCTCGACGACCCCTGCGCGGACCTCGAACGAGCCAGCCTCGCGGCCTTCGGCGGCGACGTCGCGGTCGGTTACACGAAGATCCAGCACCACCCGACCGCCTCAGAGGTCCACCGCGTCTCCCTCGACGGCGGCGTGCACCCGGCTTACCGCCGCCGAGGCATCGGCACGCGGCTCGTGCGGGCCGGGATCGACGCGGCCAAGGTGCTGCACGCCCTGCACCACCCGGCGTTGGAGCTCGCCATCGACGTCTTCCGCCCCGACCGCATCGCCGAGCTCGTGCAGGCCGTGGGGTTCAAGCCGGTCCGCCACCACCAGCGCTGGAGCACGGCCTTTCCGACGTTCCGGCTTCCGCCGATCCGCGGATCGAGCCGTGGTCGCCGAAGAACGACGAGGAGTTCCGGTCCGTGCGGAACGCGGCGTACCGGGACAACTGGGGCGCGGTGCGATGCCCGTCGAACTCTGGAAGAACAAGGTCACCAACCAGACGTTCCGGCCTCGGCAAGTTTCTTGCTGCGAGACGCCGGGACCGCGGTGGGCGTGCTGGCGACCATGGACTGGGAGGCCGACACGGAAACCACCGGCATCCACGACGCGCACTTCATGGTGATCGGAACGCTCCCTTCACACCGCGACCGCGGCGTCGCGAGCGCACTGATCGCTCATGCCCTGCACACCGTCTCCGAGCAGGGCTACGACCGCGCACTGCTGACCGTGGACTCGGCGAACGCGCACGGGCGTCCCGGATCTCCGAGAAGGCCAGGTTCACGGCGACGAAGCGGTATGTGAAGCGGGCGTTGGAGATCTGAGCCGCCAGGAGACCGGCTGGACCGCGCCCGACGAGACCGGATCCACGAAGATCCGCAGGTGAGGACACCTATGTCACCCGAACGAGCAAATCTATGGTGGCGGAGGTAGACAATCGGCGTTGGCTGTGTGTAGTCTTCTCCTCGTTGGAAGAGAGATAGATGGCACGGGAGATGACGAACTACCCGTGAGCAAGTGCAAGTCGGTCAGTCGGGCCAGAGCCGCAGTTCGAGGGCTCCGAGCCGGACGACCAAGGGCAGTCGGTGCGCAAGACCGGATGTAGTACGCAAGACCCCGGAACCGGCAGCCGTTTCATCAAGTGCAAGTTGCAGTTGTAAGCGCAAGACGCAGTTGAAGTCGAAGTGCAAGTGTAAAACGCAGTTGAAGTCGCAAGTTGTAGTTGTAAGTGCAAGACGCAGTTGAAGGTGCAAGTGCAAGACGGTCAGATGTGCCGGGGCCAATCAGTGAAAGGGGTCCTGGCAGGTGGCCGAGGGCAGTCGGTGGAAGTGAAGCCGGCACGTGCATGAGGCCCGGCGCCGACAGCCCACGTGAGAAAAAGTAGTAATCAGAGGAGAAGGGAAGGGTTGCACACCATCGGATCGCCCGTCTTCGGCTGAACTCCGCCGAGCGGGTACCGCAGTTCCATCAGATTGGTAGGTGGTCTTCGGTTACGCACACGCGATCCCCGCAACGCCCGCTTTCACAGAGGTCATGCGGACAGAGAGAGCCGATCTCACGGTCGGCTAGGTGGAAGTGAAACCCAACAACCCTGGGGCCCCGGTGCTACGCACCGGGGCCCCTCGTGATGCGGAGGCGCGATGACCCCAGACACGATCGGAACAGCGGACAACGAACCGCAGACAACAGCCGAGAAGTTCGACGACGAGCACTACCCCGCCTACACGATGGGCCGGGCCGTGGAACTGCTCAACACGTCGGCGAACTTCCTGCGCAGCCTCGACGAGGCGAAACTCATCGAGCCGCAGCGCTCAGCCGGCGGACACCGCCGGTACTCCCGCCACCAACTCCGGCTGGCCGCCCGCGTCCGTGCTCTGGTGGACCAGGGCACGGGACTGGATGCCGCTTGCCGCATCGTCACCCTGGAAGACCAGCTCGAGGAAGCTCGAGCACTCAACGCCAAGACCGCGTCCGACGAGCCGCACTTGCCGTTGCAGGGCGTGTGACCTCTTTGAGAAGCGGGACGTCGAAGCGGTGAGCGAGCGCGTCGACGTCCCGGATCCCACTGTTGTGGGACGACATCGCCCTACTGCGCGCCTCGACCATGCTTTCCGCAGTCGCCGATCGGCCACTGCGAACATCAGCCTGAGCTTTGCTCGGTCCGGTTCGTCAGGGATGAAAACGATCTGCGCTGGCGTGCTCGGCAGCACGACACGACGCATCGCATCCGAGACGAGCGTGAGCCTGCAGAACCACATCAAGAGCGACTTGTGACCAAAGTCCAGGCGACCAATGCCCCGCGGACACGACCTGTGGCGCTTGCGCTGGCATTCCGCCGGCCGGAGCCCCGAAAGAGGCCCGCACATGCACCTTCCGCCGGACTTTGACCGCTACCTGCCGGTTGAACGCATCACGTTCGAGCAAGCGCTCAAATGGCTGATCGAGTACGACGCTCCTCTACGAGTGGACGGTGAGCACGCTCTGGCAGAGTTGAGTGAGATCGAGGCGGCTCATCTTCTGCACCGCGGTCGGACCGACAAGCCGCCAGCTCAACCTGAAGGCGTTGACGCAGGTACACGAACTGAGAGAGCCCCCGGCGATGACCTCGCCGGGGGCTCTTCTTGTTCCACACATGTTCCAGGGACAGCCGCAGAAGACCGCAGTCAGCGACAGACGGTTACCTGCCGACGTTGACGTCGTTGGCAGCATCGGACCAGGTCAACCGGTAAATCAGCCCTTCACGCAGGAACAGCGGAACGGCACTGCGTGGGCGAGGTCTAGCCGCGCAGTTCCATCGTGCAGCACTTCGGGCCGCCGCCCGACTTGCGCAACTCCGAGATGTCCACGAACACGGGCTCGAACCCGCGCCGCGCCACCTGCTCCGCCAGGTGCACGGCCTCGACGGGCATGACGACGTGCTTGCCGTCGGACACCGCGTTCAGGCCCAGGCAGACGGCGTCGTCGTCGTTGGCGATCACGGCGTCCGGGAACAGGCGCTTCAGGACCTGCTGCGAGCCCGGCGAGAACGCCTCCGGGTAGTAGGCGACCAGCGGTGAGGCGGACTGGTCGTCGAGCATGAACAGGGCCACGTCGAGGTGGTAGAAGCGCGGGTCGACCAGCTGCAGCGAGACGACCGGGACGCCCAGGACCTCCTGGGCCTCGGAGTGCGCGTGCGGGTCGGTGCGGAAGCCGGTGCCAGCCAGCAGCAGGGAGCCGGTCCAGGTGAAGTCGCCCTCGGCCTCGTTGACGGCGGTGGGCATGACCACGGACTTGTAGCCCGCGCCGAGGAACCAGCGGCGGAAGTGGTCGGCTTCGGCCGAGCGCTGGGAGGCGCGGAAGCGGGAGCCGAGGACTCGGCCGTCGATCACGGTGCCGCTGTTGGCCGAGAACACCATGTCGGGCAGGCCGGGGACGGGGTCGATGACCTCGACGTCGTGGCCGAGGCGCTCGTAGGTCTCCTTCAGGGCCGTCCACTGCTCCAGGGCCAGCGTCGTGCTGGTGGGCTGGGTGGGGTCCATCCACGGGTTGATGGCGTACTCCACCGTGAAGTACGTCGGCGGGCACATCAGGTACCGACGGGTGGTCGGCACGCGCGTCGGCACGAGGGGCGTTGCGATGTCGAGCGTGATCGGCTCGCCGGGCCCGGAGATGGAGACGGTCATGGATCGAAATGTAAAGGGCCGTTGGACCATCGAACAACGCCGCGACATTGCGTTGATTAGGGCAGTATGTTGCGTGTGGACAGTATCGACCAGCGAATCATTTCGTGCCTGATGGCGAACGCGCGCTCCAGCTACGCGGAGATCGGCAAGGTGGTGGGCCTGAGTGCTCCCGCGGTCAAGCGGCGGGTGGACAAACTGCTGGACACCGGGGTTCTGCGCGGCTTCACGGCCGTGGTGGACCCGGAGGCGCTCGGGTGGGGCACCGAGGCCTTCGTCGAGGTGCACTGCAAGGGGAACGTGGCACCGCACGACATCCAGCACCGGCTGGAGCCGATGGCCGAGGTCAGAGCGGCCTACACGGTGTCGGGCGCGGCGGACGCGATCGTGCACCTGCGCGCGGCGGACATCCACCACCTCGAGACGGCGCTGGAACGGTTGCGGGCCGTCGAGATCATCGACCGGACCGTGTCCACGGTCGTGCTGTCCCGGCTCCTGGACCGGCCGCCCGCACCCTAGGGTGCGGGCATGGCTGAGGTTCTCCTGGAGCACCACGACTCCGTCGCCGTCATCACGATCAACGATCCGGACCGGCGCAACGCACTGACGATCGACCTGTCGCAGGAGCTGCACGACAAGGTCAAGCAGGCCGAGCAGGAAGCCAACGCGCTGATCGTCACGGGTGCGCCGCCCGCGTTCTGCGCCGGCGCGGACCTCACGCAGCTCGGCAACTCCAAGGACGAGGGCCTCAAGCAGATCTACCGGGGCTTCCTCGCGGTGGCCGAGGCCAGCATCCCGACGATCGCCGCGGTCAACGGCGCGGCGGTCGGCGCCGGGCTCAACCTCGCGCTGGCCGCCGACGTGCGGATCGCGGGGCCGAAGGCGCGGTTCGACGCGCGGTTCCTGCAGCTCGGCATCCACCCCGGCGGGGGCATGACCTGGATGCTGCAGAGGATCACGAACAGGCAGACCGCGACGGCCATGACGTTGTTCGGGCAGATCCTCGACGCCGACGAGGCGGTGCGCGTCGGGCTCGCCCACTCCAGGGCCGAGGACCCGCTGGCAGCGGCTCGGGAGATGGCGCGGGCCGCCGCCGACGCTCCGGCCGGACTCGTCCGGACCATCAAGGCGACGATGCGGCTGACCGATGCGATGCAGGACCACGGGCACGCCGTCGAGACGGAGCTGCGGCCACAGGTGACTTCGATCGACACTCCAGAATTCGCTGCCAGGCTTGCCGCGATGAAGGCTCGGATCAGCGGGCGCTAGGTGTTACCTTGGGTAACAGGTATCGAGGGTGACGTCTGCCGCATTCGGGTATCCGCTGGTAGTGCTGTGCTTACCGTCAAGTCGGGGACCCGGTGCGGCAGATGGGACAGTTCGTCTCGCCTAGTGGTACACGGCCCGTCTCACAGGCGGTCCTGGCGGCTACCCTCGCGGTGGGGCACAGCCACCCTTGGAGAGAGGTATCGGCGTAGGAATGAGCACTGAGACCCGCAAGCTGGATCGCGTCGTGATCCGCTTCGCCGGCGACTCCGGTGACGGTATGCAGCTCACCGGAGACCGGTTCACGTCGGAAGCGGCGGCGTTCGGCAACGACCTCGCCACGCAGCCCAACTTCCCCGCCGAGATCCGCGCACCACAGGGGACCCTGCCCGGTGTGTCGTCGTTCCAGCTGCACTTCGCCGACTACGACATCCTGACGCCCGGCGACCGTCCCGACGTCCTCGTCGCGATGAACCCGGCCGCGCTCAAGGCGAACGTGGGCGAACTGCCGGACGGCGGCATCCTCATCGTCAACACCGACGAGTTCTCGAAGCGGAACCTGACGAAGGTCGGCTACGACTCGAACCCGCTCGAGGACGACTCGCTCGAGCGGTTCCAGGTCCACAAGATCGCCATGGCGACGCTGACCATCGGCGCCCTCGAGGAGACCGGCCTCGGCAAGAAGGACGCCGAGCGCGCGAAGAACATGTTCGCGCTCGGGCTGCTCTCGTGGATGTACCACCGGCCGACCGAGGGCACGGAACGGTTCCTGCGCGAGAAGTTCGCGAAGAAGCCCGACATCGCCGAGGCCAACGTCCTCGCGTTCCGCGCCGGCTGGAACTACGGCGAGACGACCGAGGCCTTCGCCGTCACCTACGAGGTGGCGCCCGCGAAGCTCAACGTCGGCACCTACCGCCAGATCACCGGCAACACGGCGACGGCGTACGGCATCGTCGCGGCCGCGCAGCTGTCGAAGCTGCCCGTCGTGCTCGGCACGTATCCGATCACGCCGGCGTCGGACATCCTGCACGAGCTCAGCAAGCACAAGAACTTCGACATCACCACGGTGCAGGCCGAGGACGAGATCGCGGGCATCGGCATCGCCCTCGGCGCGTCCTACGGCGGCGCGCTCGGCGTGACGTCGACGTCCGGCCCCGGCATCGCGCTGAAGTCCGAGACCATCGGCCTCGCCGTGATGACCGAGCTGCCGCTGCTCGTGATCGACGTGCAGCGCGGTGGCCCGTCCACCGGTCTGCCGACGAAGACCGAGCAGGCCGACCTGCTGCAGGCGATGTTCGGCCGCAACGGCGAGTCGCCGGTGCCGGTCGTGGCGCCGCGGTCCCCCTCGGACTGCTTCGACGCCGTGGTCGACGCGTGCCGGATCGCGCTGAAGTACCGCACGCCGGTGCTGTTCCTGTCCGACGGCGCGGTGGCGAACGGCTCCGAGCCGTGGCTGATCCCGGACGTCGACTCGCTGCCCGACCTCACCGTCGAGTTCGCGACCGACCCGGAGAACTTCCAGCCGTACTCCCGCGACCCGGAGACGCTGGCCCGCCCGTGGGCCGTGCCGGGCACCCCGGGCCTGCAGCACCGCATCGGTGGCCTGGAGAAGCAGGACGTCACCGGCAACATCTCGTACGACCCCGAGAACCACGACAAGATGGTCCGCCTGCGGCAGGCCAAGATCGACGGCATCGAGGTGCCGGACGTCGAGGTCGAGGACCCGGACGGCAACGCCCGCGTGCTCGTCGTGGGCTGGGGTTCGTCGTACGGCCCGATCGGCGCGGCGGCCCGCCGGGTCCGCAAGCTGGGCCTGCCGGTCGCGCACGCGCACCTGCGGCACCTCAACCCGTTCCCGAAGAACCTGGGCGAGGTGCTCCGCAGCTACGACAAGGTGGTCGTGCCGGAAATGAACCTCGGGCAGCTGGCGTTGCTGTTGAGGGCGAAGTACCTGGTGGACGCCGTGTCGTACACGAAGGTCCAGGGCCTGCCCTTCAAGGCGGAGGAGTTGCAGGACGTGCTCGCTGACGTGATCAAGGGGGTGTCGGCGTGACCGCGATCGACCTCGGAATCCCCGGCCTGACCGGGGTGCCCACCACCGACGAGAAGCAGACGGCCAGGGACTACAAGTCCGACCAGGAAGTCCGCTGGTGCCCCGGCTGCGGCGACTACATCGTGCTCAACACCATGCAGTCGTTCCTGCCGTCGCTGGGTCTCAAGCGGGAGAACATCGTGTTCGTGTCGGGCATCGGGTGTTCGTCCCGGTTCCCGTACTACATGAACACCTACGGCATGCACTCCATCCACGGCCGTGCGCCGGCCATCGCCACGGGTCTCGCCGTGGCGCGGCCGGACCTGAGCGTGTGGGTGGTGACCGGTGACGGCGACGCGCTGTCGATCGGCGGCAACCACCTGATCCACACGTTGCGGCGCAACGTGAACCTCAAGATCCTGCTGTTCAACAACAGGATCTACGGCCTCACCAAGGGCCAGTACTCGCCCACCTCCGAGGAGGGCAAGGTCACCAAGTCGACCCCGCTCGGGTCGCTCGACCACCCGTTCAACCCGGTGTCGCTGGCGCTGGGCGCGGAGGCCTCCTTCGTCGGCCGGGCGCTCGACTCGGACAAGGCCGGTCTGACCTCGGTGCTGCGCCAGGCGGCCGAGCACCGCGGGTCGGCGCTCGTCGAGATCTACCAGAACTGCCCGATCTTCAACGACGGCGCGTTCGACGTGCTGAAGGACGCGGACGAGGCGCAGCGGCGGATCATCAACGTCGTCGACGGCGAGCCGATCCGCTTCGGCCGCGAGGGCGAGTACTGCGTGGTGCGCGAGGGCTTCGGGCTCGCGGTCGCCAAGTCCGCGGACGTGGACGCGAGCGACGTCGTGGTGCACGACGCGTCGGACCTGAACCTGTCGTTCGCGCTGTCGCGGTTGTCGACGCAGGACCTCACGCACACCGTCACCGGTGTGTTCCGGCGGGCGAACCGCACGACGTACGACGACGGGGTGCGGGCGCAGGTCGGCGAGGCCAAGGCCTTGAAGGCCGCGGATCTCGGCAAGCTGCTGCACGGCAAGGACACCTGGACCGTGGTCGGCTGACCGCGGATCGACGGAAAAGGCCCCCACCGAACGCGGTGGGGGCCTTTTCGCTGTGCCTCGGGGATCAGGGTGCCGGGCGGAACCCGGCCTTCTCCGCGTCGGCCTCCGTGCGGAACCACACGTCGGCCCGCGTCTCCACGAAGTTCGCGGACCCCTCGGAGTAGTAACGACGCCCGGTCAGCGTGGCCTTCACGGCGAAGTCCGCGGCCGGCGCCATGCCGTCCGACTTCGGCAGCACCGAGCCCGGACCGAACGGCGAACGCGGGTTGAAGCCCTCCGGCTGCTGGAAGCGGGCCGGTGACGTGCCGCCGCCTGCCGGGGCACCGTTCGGGCGGCCGCCGGTGGACGGCGAGAAGCCGACCGGGCGGGGACGCGCCGGGAGTGCGGGAGCGGGCTTGGGGGCCTCCTGCTTCGGGGACTCGAACGCCGCGAACGCCGGGAAGCTCTGCTGGCGTTGCGGGGTCGCGCGCCTGGCCTCGCGGATGGGCAGGCCCGCCTCGGTGTGGCGCTGGGGCAGGTGCACCGGCTCGGGTTCGGGCTCCGGCGGGGCGGCGAGCAGGGGCTCGTCGCTCGGCACGAACTTCGGGACGAACGGCTGGTCGTTCGACGTGTCCGGGAGCGCGCGGGTCTGGCCGAGAGGCGGCAGCGGCTCATCGGCGTCCAGGAGCGGCTCGAAGAGCGAGCGCGGGCGGTCGGCCACCGGTGCCGCGGGGGCCTCGGGGGCCTCCGCGTTGTGCGAGAAGGCCGCGCCCACGGCACGCGGTGTGCGTTCCGGGGCCTCGTCGGTCTCCACGCGCGGCTCGAACGCCGAGAACGGCGCGGGAGCGGGGGCCCCCGGGGCCACGAACGGCTGGGTGAACGAGCCGGTGTACTCGGGTTCGACGAACTCCTCGTAGACCGGTTCCCGATGGACCGGCTCCTGGTGGACCGGCTCCTCGCGCAGGGTGCGAGCCGGCTCGGGCTCGGCCTCCGGCTGCGGCTCCTCGGCCGGCGTCGACTCGAAGACGCCGTTGCGCACCTGCGGGGCGTCGTGGTCGATCGGCTCGATCAAACCGGTCTGCTCGGCAGGCTCCTCCGGCGGGACCTCGGCCTCGGACTCCGGCTCGGTGAAGCCGTCCAGCTGGCCGGAGATCTCGTCGCGCAGGCCGGGGTACTCGCCGGTGAGGTCGTCGTCGGGCCAGCTGCTCTCCTCGACGGCGATGAACGTCGTCTGCTCGGAGCGCGTCGGCGCGGGCTCGTCCTCCTGCTCGGCGGCCTCGTCGAGGTACGTCTCGGGCTCGTCCTGCGCCCACACCTCGCGAGGCTGGTAGACGAAGTCGTCGGTCTGCTCGACCTCGGGACCGGCGGTCGGCTGCGCCGCCGGGGCACCGGGCTCGGCGACCGGAGGGACCGTGGGCACGTACGAGGTCTGCTCGGCCGGGAGCTCCGGCTCGTCGTCGAAGTCCGCGGCCTCGAGGCCGGACTGCGACAGGACAGTCGTCTGCTCGGCCGGGGTCTCGGCGGGCACGTCCTCGGACGCGAGGCGCTCGAACAGCGACCGCGGGCGGTCGTCGTCCTCGGTGTCGGCCAGCGCCTTCTGCTCGGCCAGCTGCTCCTCGAAGCGGCGCTGCGCCTCGTCGGGCTCCAGGTACTGGCGGACCGGGGCGGAGGGCTCGTCGTGCTCCTCGGGCTCCTCCGGCTGGTCGCGGCGCTCCTCGACGACGGGAGCGGGCTCCTCGACGACGGGTGGCGGTGCGGGCGCCGCGACGGGCTCGCCGAAGTAGGCGGGCGGCTCCACGTACGGCGCGGGCGCGGGCACGGGAGCGGGCACCGGGGGTGCCGGCACCTCGTCGCTCAGCGACCGCGGCGGCGTGTCGGCCCACTCGTCGATCACGAAGTCGTCGACCGGGGCCGGCGCCGCGACGGGCGCGGACGACCGGCGGGCGTCGACAAGTTGATCATTGAGGTCGGCGATCTGCTTGCGCGCGGGGCGTACGTACACCAGCCAGGTGACCAGCGCTCCCGCAACGAAGGACAGCAGGCTCCACAGCCAGACCTGCCCGAAGATGTTCACGGGTAAGCCCCTTCTACGACCACACTCCGACCTCACTCACTCGGAAGGGTGAGCATGGCCAAACTACAGTGCCTTTGATGATGCTCCGCCACTACGCCGTTCAGCGCAAATGACGGGCGGAAAGCCCAGCGTAGAGTGGGATTTTGTGCCCCCTCTGACAACCTCTGCCAGCACTTCGCCAGAAGTTCACACCCAGGGGCGAGGGGTCACCTACGGCGTAATCGCCTACGTCCTCTGGGGTCTGTTCCCGGCGTACTGGCCACTCCTCGTACCCGCCCAGCCGGTCGAGGTGCTCGCACACCGGATCGTCTGGTCGTTCGTCGTGCTAGCCATCGTCGTCGTGGTGCTCCGGCGGTGGCGTCCTCTGCTCGACCTGTCAGGACAGGGCTGGCTCATCGTCACCGCAGCGGCCGTTCTGATCACGGTCAACTGGGGAACGTACATCTACGCCGTGAACAGCCATCATGTCGTCGAGGCCGCACTCGGCTACTTCATCAACCCGTTGGTGAGCGTGGCACTGGGCATGATCTTCCTCAAGGAACGATTGCGCATCACTCAGGTCGCGGCCATCACCGTGGCCGTGATCGCTGTGATCGTGCTCACCATCGACTACGGCCGGCTGCCGGTGATCTCGCTGGTGCTGGCCTGCTCGTTCGGCATCTACGGCCTGCTGAAGAAGAAGGTCCCGCTGGACGCGATCTCCAGCCTCACCGCCGAGAACGCCGTCGTCGCGCCGATCGCGTTGATCTACCTGCTCACGCTCGGCACCGCGAACACGTTCGCCGCGGCCGGCACCGGCCACGCCCTGCTCCTCGTCAGCACCGGCATCGTGACGGTGATCCCGTTGCTGGCGTTCGGCGCGGGTGCCCGGCTGATCCCGCTGAGCACCATGGGGATGCTGCAGTACATCGCGCCGGTCCTGCAGTTCGCGTGGGGCGTGTTCGTCGTGCACGAACCGATGCCGGCCAGCCGGTGGATCGGGTTCGGCCTGGTGTGGCTGGCCCTGACGATCTTCACCGTCGACGCGGTGCGGAACCGGCGCAAGCAGGCGCTCGCGCCGGCCAGCCGGACCTAGCGCGTGCGTTCCACCACATACGTCGCGAGTTCCTCCAACGCGTCCCGGGCGGCGCACGGCGGCAGCTTGCCCAGCTCCGTGCGGGCCCGGTCCGCGTAGTCGTCGAGGGTCTCGCGGGCCTTGTCCATGCCCGAGGACTTCCGCAGCAGCTCGAGGGCCTCGTCCACCAGCGCGTCGTCGGTGATCGGTCCCGCCAGCAGCTCGTGCAGGCGCGTCTCGGACGGGTCGGCGAGCGAGTGGAGCATCGGCAGCGTCTTCACGCCCTCGCGCAGGTCGGTGCCCGGCGTCTTGCCGGACTCGGCGGACGGGGAAGCGATGTCGATCACGTCGTCCGAGATCTGGAACGCGGCCCCGATCACCTCGGCGTACCGGCGCAGGGCGTCCGTCTGCTCGTCGGTCGCGTCGGAGAACATGCCGCCGAACAGCGCCGCGGTGGCGATCAGGACGCCGGTCTTCTCCTCGATCACCTTGAGGTAGTGGGAGATCGGGTCCTCGCCGGGCTGCGGGCCGACGGTCTCGCGCATCTGGCCGGTCACGAGGACCGAGAACGTCTCCGCGATGATCCGCGCCGCGTCCGTCCCCAGGTCGGCGGTCAGCCGGGACGCGTGGGCGAACAGGAAGTCGCCCGTCAGGATCGCGATGCTGTTGTCCCACTTGACGTTCGCGGAGACCGCTCCGCGCCGCATGGTCGCCTCGTCCATGACGTCGTCGTGGTAGAGCGTCGCGAGGTGGGTGAGCTCGACCACAGTGGCGGCCTTGATGACCTTGTCCCGGTCCCAGTCGGCGCCGAACTGCGATGCGAGCAGTGTGAAGAGCGGGCGGATCCGCTTCCCGCCCGCCTCCACAAGGTGAAGCGAGGTTTCCGTGACCGGGTGGAACTCGCTCTGCACGACGTCGTGCAGGTTGCGCTCCACCTCGGCCAGGCCGTCCTGGACTACCTCGGTGAGCACGGGGTCCACCAACGCGAACCCCGGTCCCTCATGCTCGCTACTGGTCACACCAGCAGACTACGTACACCTAGCTGAGGAAGGTGCCGGTACCC
The DNA here is from genome assembly GCF_900104175.1 of Lentzea jiangxiensis. Lineage (GTDB taxonomy): Bacteria > Actinomycetota > Actinomycetes > Mycobacteriales > Pseudonocardiaceae > Lentzea > Lentzea jiangxiensis. The sequence goes on along the minus strand of NZ_FNIX01000001.1, from coordinate 152,878 downwards.
GCCCAATCGAGCACGAAGGTGGGCCACAGACCGAGCACCAAGGTCACGACGGCGCCCAGCGTGATCGCGATCGTGGTGAACGCGCCGGGCACCGTGACGGTCGGGCCGTCCGGGGCCGGGTCGCTGAAGTACATCAGCACGATCACCCGCAGGTAGAAGAACGCCGCCACGGCCGAGGCCACGAGGGCGATCACCACGAGCGGCGTCAGACCGGCGTCGATCGCCGCGCTGAACACGACGAACTTGCCGATGAAGCCGGACGTCAGCGGGATGCCGGCCAGGGCCAGCAGCAGGAACGTGAAGACGCCCGCCACGATCGGCGACCGCTTGGCGAGACCCGCCCACTGCGACAGGTGCGTCGCCTCGCCGTCCGAGTTGCGGACCAGCGACACGATGCCGAACGCGGCGATCGTGGTGAAGCCGTACGCCAGCAGGTAGAACATGGTCGCGCTCACACCGGGGGCGTCGCCCTCGGGGGTCAGCGCGATCGAGCCGATCAGCAGGAAGCCCGCGTGCGCCACGGAGGAGTACGCGATCATGCGCTTCACGTCGGTCTGGGTGAGACCCAGGACCGCGCCGATCACCATCGACACGACCGCGACGCCGTAGAGCACGCCGCGCCACTCCCACTGCGTGTTCTCGAACGCCACCGTGAGCACGCGCAGGATGCCGCCGAACGCGGCGACCTTGGTGCAGGCCGCCATGAACGCCGTCACCGGCGTCGGAGCGCCCTGGTACACGTCCGGGGTCCAGGCGTGGAACGGACCGACGGCCGCCTTGAACAGCAGACCCACCACCAGCAGGCCGAAGCCCGCGAACAGCAGCGTGTCGGAGCGGTCCGTGCCGCCCGCGGCGGTCGCGATGGCCGAGAGCTTCACCGAACCCGCGTAGCCGTACAGCAGAGCCACGCCGTAGAGGAAGAACGCGGAGGCGAACGCGCCGAGCAGGAAGTACTTCACGGCCGCTTCCTGCGAGAGCAGGCGGCGGCGGCGAGCCAGGCCGCACAGCAGGTACAGCGGCAGCGACAGGACTTCCAGCGCGATGAACATCGTCAGCAGGTCGTTCGAGGCGACGAACGTCATCATGCCGCCGAGCGCGAACAGCGTGAGCGGGAAGATCTCGGTCTGCATGCCGGTCTTCGTCGCCTGCGCGCGGTCCTGGATCGTGCCGGGGCGGATCGCGGCCTGCGCCACGAACGCACCGCCCGGCTCCACCGAGCGGTCGGCCATCAGCAGCACCGAGCCGAACCCGAGCACCAGCAGCGTGGCCCACAGGAAGAGCGACGGCGAGTCGACCGCGATCGCGCCCGCCAGCGTCGCCACGCCCTGCTCGGGACGCTCCGACGTCGCGTAGAGGATCAGCGCACCGGTCGCGCCGACCAGCGTGACGAGCGTCAGGACGAGCTGCACGGCCCAGCGCTGGTGCTTGGGCAGCAACGCTTCCAGCAGCACGCTGATGCACGCGGCACCGAGCACGACCAGCAGCGGCGCGATGGCGCCGTAATCGATCTCCGGCGCCTCGATCGTCTGCGCCTGAGCGACGAGAAGGTTCACGTCACTTGCCTTCCTGCACGGTGACCGGGTCGGTCACGCCGACCTCGGTCAGCGTCGCCCCGACAGTCGGGGTGATGACGTCGAGCACCGGCTGCGGGTAGAACCCGAGTGCCAGCACGATGACAACGAGCGGTGCCAGCACGGCGATCTCGCGCTTGGTGAGGTCGCCGATGGCGGTCTTGCGCTCCGGGTCGCCGACGGCGCCCGGACCGGCCGCGGCGCCGATGAGGGCGTCGCCGCGCAGCGGGCCGGTCATGATCCGCTGGTAGAGCCACAGCACGTAGAGCGCCGCGAGCACCATGCCGACCGTTGCGATGATCGTGAACACCGGCTGCGTCGGGAAAGAGCCGATCAGCACCAGGAACTCCGAGACGAACGAGTTCGTGCCCGGCAGCGACAGGGTGGTCAGACCGGAGAGCAGCAGCATGCCGGCGAGCAGCGGCGCCACCTTCGACATGCCGCCGTAGTCGGAGATCTGCGACGAACCACCGCGCGCGATCACCATGCCGATCACCAGGATCAGCATGCCGGTCGAGATCGAGTGGTTGAGCATGTACGACACCGAGCCCACGCCGGCCTGCGACGTGAACGAGAAGATGCCGAGCGCGATGAAGCCGAAGTGCGCGATCGAGACGTAGGCCAGGAACCGCTTCATGTCCCGCTGGCCCGTGGCGAGCAGCGATCCGTAGAGGACACCGGCCACCGCGAGCACGAGCACGAACGGCGCCAGGTTCTTCGACGCCTCCGGGAACATCGGCAGCAGGTAGCGCAGCATGCCGAACGTGCCGACCTTGTCGAGGATGCCGACGACGATCACCGTGACGCCGATGGGCGCCTCGGCGGCCGCGTCGGGCAGCCAGGTGTGGAACGGCACGAGCGGCGCCTTGATCGCGAACGCGAGGAAGAAGCCGAGGAACAGCCAGGTCTGCGTCGTCGAGTCGGCGTCGCGGACCACGGTCACGAGCGTCGCCCAGTCGAACGTGCCCTTGCCCAGCTCGTCCGACGCCATCGCGTAGGCGCCGATCGCGGAGGCCAGCATGATCAGGCCGCCGAGGAACGAGTACAGGAAGAACTTGACCGCCGCGTACTGCCTGCGCGCGCCGCCGTAGCCGCCGATCAGGAAGTACATCGGGATGAGCATGACCTCGAACAGCACGTAGAACAGGAAGACGTCGGTGGCGGCGAACACCGCGACCGTCACGGCCTCCTGCACGAGGATCAGCGCGAGGTAGCCGCCCTGCGAACGGCCGGCGGGCAGCTTCTCCGCCCAGCCCGCGCCGATCACCAGCGGGATCAGCAGCGCGATGACCGCGATCATCACCAGCGCGATGCCGTCGATGCCGAACGACAGCCGCACGCCGAACGCCGGGATCCAGTCGACGCCCGAGGCGAGCTGGATGCGCTCGCCGTCCGGGTCGTAGGCGGTCCACAGCAGAACGGCGAGCACGAGCTCCACGAGCGAGATCGCCAGTGCGGCGAGCTTGGCCGTGCGGTCGTTCTTGCGCAGGAACGCCACCACCAGTGCGCCGACGAGCGGCACCACCATGAGTGCGATCAGAACCCAGCTCACGAGAACCTCACCACCAGGAGCGCCCCGAGCACGAAGATCGAGCCCAGCAGCATGGACAGTGCGTAGGAGCGGACGAACCCGGTCTGCAGCCTGCGCAACCGGCCGGAGCTACCGCCGAGCAGCGCCGCGGTGCCGTTGACCACACCGTCGACGCCCTTGAGGTCGAGGTACACCAGCGCGCGCGTGAGCCAGGTGCCCGGCCGCGCGAAGAGGGCCTCGTTCAGTGCGTTGCCGTAGAGGTCCGCACGGGCCGCGCGCACCGGGAACGACACCCGCTCCGGCCGCTCGACCGGCTGCTTGCCGCGGCCGAAGAGCAGGAACGCGAGGCCGGCGCCGACGAGCGACAGGGCGACGGTCAGGATCCCGACCATGCCGTGCGACAGCACGCCGTGCGACTCCTGCAGTTCGCCCAGCGAGGGCTCGAGCCACCCGGCGAGACGGCCACCGGAGGAGAGGAACCAGCCACCGGCGACGGAGCCGACCGCGAGGATGATCATCGGAACGGTCATCGACAGCGGGGACTCGTGCGGGTGGTAGTCCTTGCCGTTCTCCGCCTTCAGGTCCTTCCAGCGGGGCTTGCCCAGGAAGACCAGGATCAGCAGGCGCGTCATGTAGAACGCGGTCAGCGCGGCACCGAGCAGCGCGACACCGCCGAAGACGTACCCGCGCCAGCCCTCCGCGCCGAACGCCGCCGCGATGATGGCGTCCTTCGAGAAGTAGCCCGCGAACGGCGGGATGCCGATCAGCGCGAGGTAACCGAGCGTCCACGTGACGAAGGTGATCGGCAGGAACTTGTAGAGCCCGCCCATCCGGCGGATGTTGCCCTCGTCGTTCATGCCGTGCATGACCGAACCGGCACCGAGGAAGAGCCCGGCCTTGAAGAAGCCGTGCGTCAGCAGGTGCATGATGCCGAGCGCGTACCCGATCGGGCCGAGGCCCACCGCGAGGATCATGTAGCCGATCTGCGAGACCGTCGAGTACGCCAGGACCTTCTTGAAGTCGTCGTAGGCGCAACCGATGACGCAGCCGATCAGCAGCGTGACGCCACCGATGATCATCACGACCAGGCGGCCGTCCGCGCTCAGGTTGTAGAGCGGGTTCGAGCGGGCGATCAGGTACACGCCCGCGGTGACCATCGTCGCCGCGTGGATCAGGGCGGACACCGGGGTCGGGCCGGCCATCGCGTCCGGCAACCAGGCCTGGAGCGGGAACTGGCCCGACTTGCCGCAGGCGCCCAGGAGCAGCAGCAGCGTGATCGCGAGGACCTCGGCGGAGGAGAACTCGCTCACCCGCGCGAAGACCTCGGTGTACTGCGTGCTGCCGAGGCGGTTGAACATCAGGAAGATCGCGATCGCGAGGCCCAGGTCACCGACGCGGTTCATCAGGAAGGCCTTCTTGGCCGCCGATGCCGCTTCCGGCTTGTACTGGTACCAGCCGATCAGCAGGTACGAGGCGAGACCGACGCCCTCCCAGCCGAAGTACAGGGTCACGAAACCGTTGCCCAGCACCAGCAGGAGCATCGCCGAGACGAAGAGGTTGAGGTAGGCGAAGAACTTGCGCCTGCCCTCCTCGTGCGCCATGTAGCCGATCGAGTAGATGTGGATCAGCGAGCCCACACCGGTGATCAGCAGCACGAACGTGAGCGACAGCGGGTCGAGCCGCAGTCCGAACTCGACGGTCAGCGCGTTGACGTCGATCCAGTTGAACAGGTGCAGGTTCTGCACCCGTTCCTCGGGGTTCGACACACCGAGCGTCGAGAAGAACAGCGCGAGCGCGTAGCCGAACGACGCCAGCAGCGTGGCGCTGCCGAGCAGGTGGCCCCACCTGTCCGCGCGCCGACCACTGACCAACAGCACCGCCGCGCCGAACGCGGGCAGCGCCAACAGCAACCAGGCGAAGCTCGCGACCCCGCTGGCGACAACAGGTTCCGTCACCGGTGACCCCTCAGTACTTCAGCAGGTTCGAGTCGTCGACCGAGGCCGAGCGACGCGTCCGGAAGATGGACATGATGATCGCGAGGCCGACGACGACCTCCGCCGCGGCGACGACCATCACGAAGAACGCCATCACCTGACCGTCGAGCGAGCCGTTGATCCGCGCGAACGTCACGAGGCTCAGGTTGACCGCGTTGAGCATGAGCTCGACGCACATGAAGACCACGATGGCGTTGCGCCGCACCAGGACACCGACGGCGCCGATGCTGAACAGCAGTGCCGACAGCAGCAGGTAGTACGTGGGAGTCACGACTCACTTCCCTTGAGCGCGTGCGAGTCCGGCTGGTGACCGGTGCCCGCGACCTCGGAGACGTCGTCCGAGAGGGCGGACCTGTCGGTCGCCTCGATGACGTCGAACAGCGACTCCTCCGCGACGCTGCCGTCGGGCAGCAGGGCGGGGGTGGCCACCGAGTTCGCGGTGGCGAAGACACCCGGGCCGGGAATGGACCCGACCCGCTTGCCCTCCTGGAAGCGCTCCTCGACGAGTTCCTTCTGCGTCTTCTTGGCGGGCTTCCCGTCGCGGCCGACGAACGCCAGGATCATCGCGCCGAGGGCGGCGGTGATCAGCAGCGCCGAGGTGAGCTCGAACGCGAAGAGGTACTCCGTGAAGAGCTTCGTGCCGATGTTGCCGACGTTGCCGCCGTTGGTGGTGTTCGCCTCGGCCAGGCCGGCGGACTGCACCGAGGTGAGCGCGCGGGCGATCGAGGCGACCATCAGCACGGCGAAGCCGATGCCGAGCAACGCGGCCGCGAGCCGTTGCCCGCGGATGACCTCGACCACGGAGTCCGAGCTGTCGCGGCCGACCATCATGAGCACGAACAGGAACAGCATCATGATCGCGCCGGTGTAGACGATGATCTGCACGAAGCCGAGGAACGGCGCCTGCTGGACCATGTAGAGCACACCGAGGCTGAGCATCGTCACGACGAGCCACAGCGCGGAGTGCACCGCGTTGCGCGCGAAGAGCATGCCGAGCGCGCCGGCCAGCGCGAGCGGGCCGAGCACCCAGAACGAGATCGCCTCGCCGGTGGTGACGGTGTCGACCGCGCGCTGCACCGGTTCCGGCTGCTGGGCGAGGAACGCGAGGAGGCTCACTGCTGGGCCTCCTTGGCGAGCCGCGGACCGTTCACGTAGTAGTCCTGCTCGTTCTCGCCGAGCCGCATCGGGTGCGGCGGCTGCTCCATGCCGGGCAGCAGCGGGGCGAGCAGGTCCTCCTTCGTGAAGATCAGGTCCTGGCGGTTGTCGTCGGCCAGCTCGTACTCGTTCGTCATCGTGAGCGAACGGGTCGGGCAGGCCTCGATGCACAGGCCGCAGCCGATGCAGCGCAGGTAGTTGATCTGGTAGTCGGCACCGAAGCGCTCACCGGGTGAGTAGCGCGCCTCCTCGGTGTTGTCGCCACCCTCGACGAAGATCGCGTCCGCGGGGCAGGCCCACGCGCACAGCTCGCAGCCGACGCACTTCTCCAGCCCGTCCGGGTGCCGGTTCAGCTGGTGACGACCGTGGAACCGCGGCGCGGTCACCTTCTTGACCTCGGGGTACTCCTCCGTCACCACCTTCTTGAACATGGTGCCGAAGGTGACGCCGAAGCCTTTCAGGGACTCGAACATCCCTACTCAGCCTCCTTACCGGTGGTGACTGCCTTCGCGGTGTCGTCGGCAGGGATGGTGGCAACCTTGACCTTGCGCTTGGGCGCTGACTTGGGGACCGCGAGGTCGAGCGGCGGGACGGGGAAGCCCGAACCCGCGAGCGGAACGCCCTTGGAGTCCTGGACCTTCTTGTCCGGCAGCAGGAACGAGACCAGCAGCACGAGGCCGACGACCACGCCCAGCGCGATGAGCCGCTGTGCCGTGGAGAGCTGCTGGATCGCACCGGTGCGGATGACCGCGACGGCCATGATCCAGACGAGGCTGGTCGGGACCAGCACCTTCCAGCCCAGGCGCATGAACTGGTCGTAGCGCATGCGGGGAAGCGTGCCGCGCAGCCAGATGAACAGGAACAGGAAGGCCAGCGTCTTGATGATGAACCAGAGCAGGCCCCACCAGCCGGTGTTCATGAAGTCGCCGCTCCACGGGGCGTGGTAGCCGCCGAGGAAGAGCGTCGTCGCGAGCGCCGAGACGGTCACCATGTTCACGTACTCGGCGAGGAAGAACAGCGCGAACTTCAGCGAGCTGTACTCCGTGTGGAAGCCACCGACGAGCTCCGACTCGGCCTCGGGGAGGTCGAACGGGGCGCGGTTGGTCTCGCCGACCATCGACACGACGTAGATCGCGAAGCTGGGGAAGAGCAGCAGGCCGAACCAGCCGGGCGCGAACCCGAGCACGGTGGACGCCTGCGCGCCGACGATGTCACCGGTCGACATCGAGCCGGTGAACATGATCACCGCGACGATCGACAGGCCCATCGCGATCTCGTAGGAGATCACCTGCGCGGCCGACCGCAGCGCGCCCAGCAGCGGGTACGGCGAGCCGGAGGCCCAGCCGGACAGCACGATGCCGTAGACGCCGATCGAGGAGCAGGCGAGCACCACGAGCACGCCGACCGGGAGGTCGACGAGCTGCAGCGCGGTCTGCTCGCCGAACAGGTTGACCTCGCCCGCGAGCGGGATCACCGAGAACGCGAGGAACGCGGGGATGCAGGAGATCACCGGCGCGAGGAAGAACACCCACTTGTCCGCGAGGACCGGACGGATGTCTTCCTTGAACGCGAGCTTCAGACCGTCCGCGAGCGACTGCAGCCAGCCGTTCGGGCCGACCCGGTTGGGGCCGGGGCGGTGCTGCATCCGGGCGACGACCTTGCGCTCCCAGTTGATCATGAACAGCGTCATGACCACGAGGAACGCGAAGATCGCGACGACCTTGACCAGGATCAGCCAGATCGGGTCGTCCGCGAGGAGCTTGGCGGTCTCGCCGATCTCCGCTGCGACGAACTGCTGGGTCATGACTTCACCCCAAGAGAAGATCCACCGCTGACGGAGACGATCGAGCCGTGACCCGCGCCGAGCGTGGCACGGACGGTCACGTCACCCGAGTTGGTGGGCAGCCAGATGACGCCCTCGGGCAGGTCGTCGGTCTCGACCGGGAGCGTGATCGCACCGCGCTCCGTGGAGACCGTCACGTGGCCACCGGTCTCCAGGCCGAACTGCGCCGCGGTGGTCTTCGCGACCTTCGCGACGACAGGGCGGGCCGTGCCGGCGAGGTGCGGCTCGTCGACCTGCAGCGAACCGTTGCCGATCAGGCGGTGCCACGTGGCGAGCACGGCCTTGCCGGGACCGGCCGGGGACACCAGCGGCGCGGCGACGTTCAGCGAGGAGCCGGTGACGGCTCCCTCGCCGAGGCGGGCCAGGTCGGCGGCCGAGGCGGCGGGCGTCTGCGTGAACAGGTCCGCGTCCATCTCCACCGCGAGGGTGTCGAGCACGCGGCAGTCCGGCAGCGAACCGGTGCCCTCGAGCGTGGTGCCGAACTCGCGGCGGCGGCCCTCCCAGTTGAGGTAGCTGCCCGCCTTCTCGACCGCCGGGGCGATCGGGAGCACGACGTCCGCGTGCGCGGTGACCGCGCTCGGCCGCAGCTCCAGGCTCACGATGAAACCGGCTCCCGCCAGGGCCTTCTCGGCCAGCGCGGGGTCGGGCAGGTCGAACGGGTCGACGCCGCCCACCACCAGGCCGGACAGCTCACCGCTCGCGGCGGCCTCGAGGATGCCGGTGGTGTCGCGGCCGGGCGTCGCGGGCAGCGAGCCCTCCTCGACGCCCCAGGTGCGCTCGACCTCCAGGCGCGCCGCGGCGTTCGCGACGTGACGGCCACCGGGCAGCAGGTTCGGCGTGGCACCGACCGCGAGCGCACCGCGCTCACCGGCGCGGCGCGGGATCCACGCGACCCTGGCACCGGTGCGCTCGGCCAGCCGGGCGACCGCGGTGAACGTGCCGGGGACCACCGCGGCGCGTTCGCCGACGAGGATCACCGCACCGGGCTTGGACAGCAGCTCGACGACGTCGGCCGCGTGGTCCGGCAGCGCGTTGATCGCGTTCGCCTCGGCACCGGGCACGCAGGCGAGCAGCGTGCCGAGCGTCTTCTCCACGGCCGGGGTCGTGAACTGGCCGAGGTGGAAGACCTTGGTGCCCTTGCGGGCTGCCTTGCGCAGGCGCAGGAAGACGATCGGCGCCTCTTCCTCCGGCTCGAACGCGACCAGCAGCGCGGCCGGTGCGGACTCGATGCCCCCGAAGGTGACGCCGTTGTCCGGGTTGGTGAACACCGTGGTGCCGGACAGGAACTCCAGCTCCTCGGCGCTGTGCGGCCGGGCGCGGAAGTCGATGTCGTTGGTGTGCAACGCGATCCGGGCGAACTTCGAGTACGCGTAGGCGTCCTCGACGGTCAGCCGGCCACCGGTCAGCACGCCGACGCCGTTCGCCTCGCGGGCCGCCGTCAGACCGGCCGCCGCGACCTGCAGCGCCTCGGTCCAGGACGACTCGCGCAGCTCACCGGTCTCCCGGTCGCGCACCAGCGGCCGCTTGATGCGGTCGGCCGTCGTGGCGTAGCGGAAGGCGAACCGGCCCTTGTCGCAGATCCACTCCTCGTTGACCTGCGGGTCGTCGCCGGCGAGCTTGCGCTGCACCTTGCCGCGCCGCCAGTCGGTGCGCTCGGCGCACCCGGAGGAGCAGTGCTCGCAGACGCTCGGCGTCGACACGAGGTCGAACGGACGGGCGCGGAACCGGTAGGCGGCGCTGGTGAGGGCACCGACCGGGCAGATCTGGATGGTGTTGCCGGAGAAGTACGACTGGAACGGCTTCTCCGGCGCCGTGCCGATCTGCTGCAGCGCACCGCGCTCCAGCAGCTCGATGAACGGGTCGCCGGCGATCTGCGCGGAGAACCGGGTGCAGCGCTGGCAGAGCACGCAGCGTTCGCGGTCGAGCAGCACCTGCGTGGAGATGTTGATCGGCTTCGGGAACGTGCGCTTGCGCTCGTGGAAGCGGGAGTCGCTGCGGCCGTGGGCGATCGCCTGGTTCTGCAGCGGGCACTCACCGCCCTTGTCGCAGACCGGGCAGTCCAGCGGGTGGTTGATGAGCAGCAGCTCCATCACACCCTGCTGGGCCTTGTCCGCGACCGGCGAGGTCAGCTGGGTCTTCACGACCATGCCGTCCGCGACCGTCATCGTGCAGGAGGCCTGCGGCTTCGGCATCGGCCGGCCGCCCATCTCGACCTCGACGAGGCACTGGCGGCAGGCGCCCGCGGGCTCCAGCAGCGGGTGGTCGCAGAAGCGCGGGATGACCGTGCCGAGGCGCTCGGCGGTGCGGATCAGCAGCTCTCCCTTGGGAGCGACCACCTCCACACCGTCGATGACGAGCTTGACGTGGCCCTCGGGCACGACGAGCTCGGTTGCGTTGGGCTTGTCAGGCGCGATGGTCATGCGTTCGCTCCAGCCAGGACAGTGCTAGCCCCGATTTTGGAGGAGTTCTCGTGGCACAGGGCCAGGAACTCGTCCTTGAAGTACTTGATGCCACTGGTGATCGGGCTGACGGCACCGTCACCGAGCGCGCAGAAGGAACGGCCGAGGATGTTGTCGCAGACGTCGAGCAACGTGTCGATGTCGCTCGCCGTGCCGTTGCCCGCCACCATCCGCTGCAGGATCTGCACGAGCCAGTACGTGCCCTCGCGGCACGGCGTGCACTTGCCGCACGACTCGTGCTTGTAGAACTCCGTCCACTTCATGACGGCCCACGGCACGGACACGGTCTCGTTGAAGATCTGGATCGCGGTCGTGCCGAGCATCGAGCCCGCCTCGGCCGCGCCCTCGAAGTCCAGCGGCACGTCGAGGTGCTCCGCCGTGAACAGCGGGGTGGACGAGCCACCCGGCGTCCAGAACTTCAGCGGGATGCCGTCCTTCATGCCACCGGCCATGTCGAGCAGCTGCCGCAGGGTCGTGCCCATCGGCGCCTCGTACTGGCCGGGGCTCGTCACGTGGCCGGACAGCGAGTAGATCTTCGGACCGGGCGACCGGTCGCGGCCCATCGCGCGGAACCAGTCGGCGCCACCGTTGACGATGAAAGGAACCGACGCGATCGTCTCGACGTTGTTCACCACGGTGGGCGACGCGTAGAGACCCGAGGTCGCGGGGAACGGCGGCTTGAGCCGCGGCTGGCCGCGACGGCCCTCCAGCGAGTCGAGCAGCGCGGTCTCCTCGCCGCAGATGTACGCGCCGGCGCCCGCGTGGACGACGACGTCCAGGTCGAACCCGCTGCCGAGGATGTCCTTGCCCAGGTAGCCCTTGGCGTACGCCTCGCGCACCGCCGCGTTGAGGCGGCGGATGCAGTGCAGGACCTCGCCGCGGACGTAGATCGCCGCGAAGTTCGCACGGATCGCGTACGACGTGATGATCACGCCCTCGATCAGCGAGTGCGGGTCCGCCATCATCGTGGGGATGTCCTTGCAGGTCCCCGGCTCGCCCTCGTCGGCGTTGATGACGAGGTAGTGCGGCTTGCCGTCGCCCTGCGGGATGAAGCCCCACTTCATGCCGGTGGGGAACCCCGCGCCGCCGCGGCCGCGCAGCCCGGAGTCCTTGCACTGCTGGATGAGCTGGTCCGGGTGGGCCTTCAGCGCCTTGGGCAGGGCGGTGTAGCCACCGGTGCGCTCGTAGGTCTCGATCGTCCAGGACCGGGGCTCGGTCCAGCGCTTGGTGAGGACGGGAGTCAGCGGGTCGACCATCTTGTGCCCCCTACTTCTTTTCCGGCAGGGCCGGGAACTCGGCGTTGTCCGGCATGGCCGGCGCGTCCCAGCCGCGTTCCTGGGCGATCTTCGCGCCGCGCAGCGACTCCGGAGCCGCCGACGGGCCGTCGAGGTCCGCGTCGCGGCCCTCGAAGAACCCGGCGAGCTGCAGCTCGGCCTGCTTGAAGTCGGTGAGCGGAGCGCCACGGGTGGGGTCGGGCTTCTCCCCCGCCTGCAACGCCTGCACGAGTCCCAGCGCCTTCTCGGGCGTCTGGTTGTCGTAGAACTCGTAGTTCACCTGCAGCACCGGGCCGAGGTCGCACGCGGCGAGGCACTCGGCGTGCTCCAGCGTGATCGAGCCCGGCGTGCCCGGCTCGCCCGCGGTCTCCTCGTGGCCCACGCCGAGGTGGCTCTTGAGCGTCGAGTAGATCTCGTCGCCGCCCAGCGCCGCGCACAGCGTGTTCGTGCAGACGCTCACGAGGTGCTCACCGCACGGGCGGCGCTTGTACATCGTGTAGAACGTCGCGACCGCGCTGACCTCGGCCTCGCTCAGGTCGAGCTGCCCGGCGCAGAACCGGATGCCGTCCTGGGAGACGTAGCCCTCGACCGACTGCACGAGGTGCAGCATCGGGAGCAGCGCACTGCGGGCCTGCGGGTAGCGGGCGATGATCGCCTGCGCCCTGTCCACAGCAGCCTGGTCGAACACCGTGTTCTCTGGGGCCTGAGTCATCGGTCACAACCACCCATCACCGGGTCGATCGAGGCGACGGCGGCGATCACATCGGCGACCATGCCGCCCTCGCACATCGCGGGCATCGACTGGAGGTTCACGAAGCTCGGTTCGCGGAGGTGCACGCGCATCGGCCTCGAGCCGCCGTCGGAGACGACGTGGTAGCCCAGCTCGCCGCGCGGCGACTCGACCGGCACGTACACCTGGCCCGGCGGAACCTTGAAGCCCTCGGTCACCAGCTTGAAGTGGTGGATCAGGGACTCCATGGACTGGCCCATGATCTTGCGGACGTGCTCGAGCGAGTTGCCCATGCCGTCGCTGCCGATCGTGAGCTGCGCGGGCCACGCGATCTTCGCGTCTTCGACCATCACCGGACCGGTCGGCAGGCTCTTCACGACCTGCTTGATGATCTTCAGCGACTGGTGCATCTCCTCGAGGCGCAGCAGGTACCGCGCGAAGCAGTCCGCCGCGTTCGAGGTGGGCACGTCGAAGCTGTAGTTCTCGTAGCCGCTGTACGGCTCGATCTTGCGCAGGTCCCAGGCGAGGCCGGCGGAGCGCAGGATCGGGCCGGTGATGCCGAGCGCGAGGCACGCGTCGACGGGCAGGTAGCCCACGCCCGCGAGGCGGTTGCGCCAGATCGGCTGACCGGTGAGCAGCTTGTCGTAGTCCGGCAGCCGCTTTTCCATGACCTTGACGAACGCGGTGATCTTCTCGACCGCGTCGGACGGCAGGTCCTGCGCGAGGCCGCCTGGCCGGATGAACGCGTGGTTCATCCGCAGGCCGGTGAGGTGCTCCAGCAGGTGTAGGGCCTCTTCGCGCTCGCGGAAGCCGGAGGTCATGCCGGTGAGGGCACCGAGCTCCATGCCTCCGGTGGCGAGCGCGACGAGGTGCGAGCTGATGCGGTTGATCTCCATCAGCAGCACGCGGATCGCCTGCGCCTTGTCCGGCACCGTGACGCCGAGCAGCTTCTCGACGGCCATGCAGTACGCGGCCTCGTGGTGCAGCGGCGCGAGGTAGTCGGTGCGCGTGACGAACGTGACGCCCTGGACCCAGTTCCGGTACTCGACGTTCTTCTCGATACCGGTGTGCAGGTAGCCGATCACGCTGCGGGCGTGGGTGACCGTCTCGCCCTCGAGCTCCAGCACCAGGCGGAGCACGCCGTGGGTCGAGGGGTGCTGCGGGCCGAGGTTCATGACGATGCGCTCGTCGTGGACCGCGTCCGCGAGGACCTCGTCCCAGTCGCCGCCGGTCACCGTGTAGACGGTGCCCTCGGTGGTCTTGCGGGAGTCCGCGACCTCGGGGGCCTCGGTGGTCCCGTTGGTCCCCACGGAGTCCGCGACCTGCGGGGCCTCGGTGCGGGTCTTGACGTCGTCCGTGCTGTCGCTACCGGTCGCGCTGGTGTTGGTCCCGGTGGTGACGTCGGAAAGTCGCTCGGTCATGAGTAGGACCGCCTCTGGTCCGGCGGAGGGATCTCCGCGCCCTTGTACTCCACCGGGATGCCGCCCAGCGGGTAGTCCTTGCGCTGGGGGTGGCCGTCCCAGTCGTCCGGCATGAGGATGCGGGTCAGTCCGGGGTGACCGTCGTAGATGATCCCGAACATGTCCCAGGTCTCGCGCTCCTGCCAGTCCGCCGTCGGGTAGACCTCGACGAGGCTCGGCACGTGCGGGTGCTCGACGTCGACCGCGACCTCCAGCCGGATGCGGCGGCGGTACGTCATCGACGTCAGGTGCGTGACCGAGTGCAGGCGCTGCGGCACGTCGGCGCCGTAGTCCACACCGGACACCGAGCTGCAGAGCTCGAAGCGCAGCGCCGGGGTGTCGCGGCAGATGCGCGCCACCTCCAGCAGCGTCTCCGGCCTGAGGTAGAAGGTGATCTCGCCGCGGTCGACCGTCACCTGCTGCACCGTGTCGGCGGGCAGGCCCTTGTCGGCGATGGCGGCGAACAGCTCGTCCGCGACCTCGTCGAACCAGCCGCCGAACGGGCGCTCGGACGGAGCGGCCACGTGGGCGGGCAGGCGCAGGCCGCCGAAGCCGGACGTGTCACCGGAGCCGGTGACGCCGAACAGGCCCTGGCGCTCCTTGCCCGCGAGGATCGGCGCCTTGGCCTTCGCCTCGTCCGGGTTGGTCTTCTCGAGGTCTTCTCCCGCGCGGTTGTTGACGCTGGAGTGCTCGCCCCCTGGCTCGGTCACTTCTTCCTCGCAAAACGCTCGGACGACGGGATGAGATCGGTGCGGTGGCCCGAGTCGGCGAGCGCCTTGGCGCGCACGGCGCCCAGCGGCTCGTCCATGATCTTGGCGTGGATCTTGAGGATCGCGTCCATCAGCATCTCCGGCCGCGGCGGGCAGCCCGGCAGGTACATGTCGACGGGCACGACGTGGTCGACGCCCTGCACCACCGCGTAGTTGTTGAACATGCCGCCGCTGCTGGCGCACACGCCCATGGCCAGCACCCAGCGCGGCTCGGGCATCTGGTCGTAGATCTGCCGCAGGACCGGCGCCATCTTGTTGGTCACGCGACCCGCGACGATCATCAGGTCCGCCTGGCGCGGTGAGGCGCGGAAGACCTCCATGCCGAAGCGGGCGAGGTCGTAGCGCGGACCACCCGTCGTCATCATCTCGATGGCGCAGCAGGCCAGGCCGAAGGTGGCAGGCCAGAGCGAGGACTTGCGGGTCCAGTTGACCAGCTTCTCGACGCTGACCAGCAGGATGCCGTTCGGGAGCTTCTCCTCGAGACCCATGACTTCCTCAGTTCCAGTCGAGGCCGCCGCGACGCCACACGTAGACGTACGCGAAGCCGACCGTGGCGACGAACAGGACGATCTCCACCAGCCCGAACAGGCCGAGCTTGTCGGCGGCCACGGCGAACGGGTAGAGGAAGACCATTTCGATGTCGAACAGGATGAACAGCATCGCCGTCAGGTAGTAGGCGACGGGCATGCGCCCTCCGCCCACGACGGGCTGCGGGCTCGGCTCGATGCCGCACTCGTACGCGTCGAGCTTCGCCTTGTTGTAGCGGCGGGGTCCGATGTAGGGAGCTGCGGTCACCGAGAACAGTGCGAACGCCCCGGCAAGCGCGAACATCAATACGAGGGGGAGGTAAGGGTCAAGCACGCTCCGTCGTCCTTTCCTCGCGTGTCGAGGCGCACCCTAAGGGTGTAGATCCGCCAGTCGTTTGTTAGGCAGACCTAACAAACGCTTGTGAAACAGTTCACAAGCTTGATCACACTGTTGTGAAGCGATTCACAAGCTCGATCGCCAGTGTAGAACGCCTGTAAATGACCTAGGTCACAGGGTCTGACCTGGGGGTTTAACGTGGGGGCAACATACGAAACGGCACCGGCTCGTATTGAGCCGGTGCCGTCACCTATTCGGAGTAATTCAAGCAGTCGGCGCGAGCTTCGTCGCGGCCACGATCAGCTTGTCCATTGCGTCGCCGTCCTTGGGGTCGTAGAGGCCCGCCAGGAGCTTGAGCACGAGTTTCATCAGGCGTTTCCGCGGCATTCCGTACTTCGTTGCGGTCCGCATGATCGCCGGGTTGCCGATGAGCTTCGAGAAGACGTTCCCGAGCCGGTAGTAACTGCCGAGCGCCTCCTCGATCCGGACCGGGTAGCCGTGCAGCGCCCGTTCACGGTTGACGCCGGTCCGCGCGAGGGCCTGGACGATCGACTCGCTCGCGATCTTGGCCGACTCCATGGCGTAGCCGATGCCCTCGCCGTTGAACGGGTTGACCATGCCGCCGGCGTCGCCGACGAGCACGAGCCCGGCCCGGTAGTGCGGCTTGCGGTTGAGACCCATCGGCAGCGCGGCGCCACCGATGCGGCTCGTCGCGTTCTCCTCGCGGAAGCCCCACTCCTCCGGCGTCGCGTCGAGCCAGCTGCGCAGGAGCTGGCGGTAGTCGGTGGTGCCGTAGGCCTTCGAGGTGCTGAGGATGCCCAGGCCGACGTTCACGCTGCCGTCGCCCATGCCGAAGATCCAGCCGTAGCCGGGCAGCAGCTGGCCGTCCGGCGCCCACAGCTCGAGGTGCGACTCGAGGTAGTCGTCCTTGGTGCGCGGGCTGTTGTAGTACCGGCGGACCGCGACGCCCATGGGCTTGGCGTCGTCCTTCTGCAGGCCGACGGAGAGGGCGAGCCTGGCGCTCACCCCGTCGCAGCCCACGACGATCGGGGCCCGGTAGGTGACCGGGTTCCTCTCCGGCCCCTGCTTGCCCTCCACACCCACGACCCGGCCGTTCTCGACGATGGCCTTCGTGACGGTCGTGTGCTCGTGCATGCGCGCGCCGGCAGCCTTCGCGGCGTTCGCGAGCATCTCGTCGAAGTCCATGCGCGGGCGGACCACGCCGTAGTTCGGGAAGGTCGCCAGGTCCGGCCAGTCGAGCTCCATCGTGACGCCGCCGCCGACCACGCGCAGACCCTTGTTGTGCAGCCAGCCGTTGCTTTCGCGGGTGTCGATGCCCAGGTCGATGAGCTGCTTGACGCCCCGGGGGGTCAGGCCGTCGCCGCAGACCTTCTCCCTGGGGAAGGTGCTCTTCTCCAGCAGGAGGACGTCGAGGCCCGCCCTGGCCAGGTAGGTCGCCGCGGTCGAGCCCGCGGGTCCCGCGCCCACCACGATGACGTCGGCGTCCTCGTTGATCCCGCGCCTGCTCATCCAGACTCCCTAACGTGTGCCGTGACTCCTCCGCGACTCTAACCGGAGTCCGCTGAGACCAGCGCCGCCAGTCGCCGCCGCAGGTCGGGCGCGCGGTGGTCGCCGCGTTCCTCCAGCACCCGCAGCGCTTCCGCCAGCACTCCAGCGCCCGCGCGGTGTCGCCGAGGTGCCGCAGGGACTCGCCGAGGGTGTCGAGCCGCAGCGCGTGGTTGCGGGGGTTGTCGTGGTGGTCCTCGCGGGCCAGCGCCCGTTCGCACAGCTCGACGGCTTCGGCGTGGGCTCCCGCGACCTGCCTCGCCCGTGCCATCGCCTGCCACGCGAAGCTCCGGTGGCTGTCCGTGTCGCCGAGCAGGCGGAGGCTCCGTTCCGCGTGCGCGAGCGCTTGTTCGTGATCACCGAGACCCGCGTGCGCCCCGCTGAGGCAGAACTCGATGAAGCTGCGCATCCGGCCGCCGCTGGGATCGGCGGCGAGCGCTCCCGCGAGGTGCGGCAGCGCCTCGGCGTGCCGTCCGGTCTCGAGGTCGAGCCAGCCCAGGTGGACCAGCGCCTCCGCGACCAGTTCCGCGTCGCCGAGCTCGCGGGCGGTCGCGAGGGTGGCGCGGTAGACCTCGGCGGCGCGCGACCAGTCGCCGACCGTGCTCAGCATGTGCCCGAAACTCAACGCCACCAGGCACTCCGCCCGTTTGTCGCCGAGCACCGCGGCGGCGCGCACACCGATGCCGCACACCTCCAGCGCCTCGTCGAACCGGCCGAGGAGTGCCAGGTACGCGCACGTGATGTCGGCGAGCAGCACCGCGATCCCCGGCAGGCCGTGGCGCTCCGCGGCCCGCACGTACGCGGTGGCGTTGCCGAACTCGGCGTCCGCCCAGGCCCAGGCGTCCTCCGTGCTGCCGAAGTGCTGCTCCAGCCGGGTGCCGGTGGCCACCCGAGCACCCGCGTGCAGATCGGCGCGGTCTGGGAAGAGCGTCAGGAACGCCTTCCTGGCGTGGTGGGCGACCCAGTCGAGCAGCCGGTGCACCGCCTCGTCCCGGTCCTCGTCCCGCTCGGCGAGGTCCGCGGCGTACGCCCGGAGCAGGTCGTGGCAGGTGTACCGGTCCTCGCCGGCCGGTTCGACCAGGTGCTGGGCGGCGAGGCCGGCCAGCAGCGTGCGCGCGGTGTGCGGTTCGACGTCGCACAGCACGGCGGAGGTGAGCACGCCGAAGCTCTCCACCGGCAGCAGCCCGATCCGCCGGAACAGCAGCGCCTCCTCCGGCCGCAGCCGCCGGTAGGACCAGTCGAACACGGTGCGCACCGCCTGCTGCTCGTCGTCCGGGACGCTCAGCACCTCCCACCGCTGCGCCCGCAGTTCCGCCACGAGCTGCGCGACCGTGAGGTGCGGGGTGGTGGCGACGCGCCCCGCCGCGATCCGCAGCGCCAGCGGCAGCCGTGCGCACGCGTCGACCAGTTCGGCGACGGCGGCGGTCTCGGCCGGACGCTTCAGCACCGCGCCGACCAGCTCCCGCGCCTCCTCGTCGCTGAGCAGCGGCAACGGGATGCGCACCGCTCCCTCGCCGATCTCCAGCCCCACCAGGTCGGACCGGCTCGTCACCACCACGCAGCCGGGGCCGGCGGGCAGCAGCGGGCGCAGCTGCCCGGCGCCGTTGGCGTTGTCGAGCACGACCAGCACGCGCCGGTCGGCCAGCAGCGACCGGTACAGCGCGGCGCGGGCCTCCTGGCGCGGCGGGACCCGTTCCGGCGGGATCCCGAGAGCGACGAGGAAGTCGGCCAGGACGTCGCCGGAGGCGACCGGTCCGCCGGGCCCGTAGCCGCGCAGGTTCACGTACAGGGTGCCGTCGGGGAAGTGCCGCTGGGCCTCCCGCGCCCACCTGAGCACCAGGGACGTCTTGCCCACCCCCGCGGTGCCGACCACGGCGGCGAGCACGGTGATGCCGGTGTCGAGCGCGGTGGTCAGCCGGTCGAGGACAGCCAGGTGCCCGGTGCGGCCGACGAAGCCGGGTGAGGCGAACGGCAGCTGCCTCGGAACCGCCGGCCGGTCCGGTACCGCGCCCACGGACAGGTGCGCGACGTACGCCGCCTGCACGGCGTTGCCGTGGTTCTCACCGAGGTCGTTCGTGTGCACACGACCCAGTGTGACGTGGTCCGGCGGTCAGATCAGCCGTCGTTCCGGGTGACCTTCGGCTTCGTGGCGCGGTGCAGCGCCACCATGCCGCCGGTCAGGTTGAACCAGGCCACGTCCTCCCAGCCCGCCTGCGAGATGAGCTCGCCCAGCGCGCGCTGGTCCGGCCAGCTGGCCATGGATTCGGCCAGGTAGGAGTAGGCGACCGGGTTCGAGGACACGAACCTCGCGATGAGGGGGAGGAGTTTGAGCAGGTAGCGCATGTAGACGAAGCGGAACGGCCTCCACACCGGGGTGGAGACCTCGCAGATGACCATGCGGCCGCCCGGCTTCGTCACGCGGGCCATCTCGCGCAGGGCCGCGACGGTGTCGTTGAAGTTGCGGATGCCGAACGAGACGGTGACGGCGTCGAAGGACTCGTCCTTGAAGGGCAGGCGGAGGGCGTCCGCGGCCACCTTCGGGACTCGGCGGTGGGAGCCCGAGGCGAGCATGCCCACGGAGAAGTCCGCCGCCACGCACCAGGCGCCCGAGGCGGCGTACTCGACGGTGGAGACGGCGGTGCCCGCGGCGAGGTCGAGGACCCTCTCGCCGGGGCGGGCGTCGAGGACCCGCCTGCTCCACTCCCGCCAGCGGCGGTCGAAGCCCAGCGTCATGACCGAGTTCGTGCGGTCGTAGCCCTTGGCCACGCCGTCGAACATCTCGGCTACCTCGCGGGGGTTCTTGTCCAGGCCGGCTCGCGACATGCTCCCAGACTAGGTCAGGGTCGCCGAGATCATCTCCAGGGCACCTCCAGGGCGGTGAGCATGCCGGTGACGGCGGTGTGCCACGGGTACTGCTCGGCGCGGGCCCTCGCGGCCTCCCGCGAGCCCGTCGCCAACAGGTGCCGGGCCGCCGTCGCGAAGGCCGCGGCGTGGTCGGGGACGGCGGCGCCGCACGAGGGCTGGACGATCTCCTTCAGGGCGCTGCTCCTGCTGACGACCACCGGCGTGCCGCTGGCCAGGGCCTCCAGGGCGGCCAGGCCGAACGTCTCGTGCGGGCCCGGCGCCAGGGAGAGGTCGGCCGAGGCGAGGAGGGTCGCCACGTCCGAACGGGACTTCACGAAGCCCAGGAACGTCACCGGCAGACCGGCCGCGCGCTTCTCCAGGGCGGCGCGCCGGGGGCCGTCGCCGGCGATCACGAGGCGGGCGGAGTGGCCCTGTTCGTGGAGCTCGGCGAGGGTGTCGACGGAGCGTTCGACGTGCTTCTCCGGCGACAGCCGTCCACAGTGGATCAGCAGGTTCTCGCTGCCCTGCAACAGGTCTCGCCGCAGGCTCGCGGAGTGGCGGGTCGGCGTGAACGTGTCCAGGTCCACTCCGAGCGGGACCCGGGTGACGTTCGTGGCGCCGATGCGGTCGAACTCCTCCCGTGCGAAGCCCGTCGTGCAGACCACGGTGTCGTAGGAGGCCGCCATGCGGCGGTTCGCCCAGTCCGCGACCGCGACGGCCCGGGGTTCGGGGAGGACGAACCGGAGCAGGCGGTCCAGGCGTTCGTGGGAGATGACCACGTTCGGGATGTCCCGTTCGCCCGCCCACGCCCCCATGCCGCGCAGGGTCAGGCGGTCGGAGACCTCCAGGCGGTCCGGGCGGAGGTGGTCGACCAGCGTCTTCACCCGCCACGGGTCGACCACGCGGTAGCCGCCCGTGCACGGGATCTTGACCGCGGGCAGGGTGATGCGCCGGACGCCGCCGGGGAGCTCCTCGTCCGCGTGGCGGGCACCCGGCACGACCAGCACCACCTCGTGGCCCAGCTGCGCGTAGCCGGTGCCGAGGTGGTGCAGCGCCGTGCGGAGGCCGCCGGACTTCGGTCCGTAGAAGTTGGCGAGCTGGACGATCCTCAAGCGGCCGCCTGGTGGGTGAGTCCCATGACCGCCGCGTAGTGGCCCATCAGCTGCTCGCACACCGCGGGCCACGTGCGGGTGAGCACCGACCTGCGGGCGGCGACGCCGAACCGCTTGCGCAGCAGCGGGTCGCGCAGCAGGTCCACGTACCGGACGATGTCGTCCTCGAACAGGTACCCCGTGCGGCCGTGGCGCACCAGGTCGCGCGGGCCGCCCGCGTTCGGGGCCAGCACCGGCAGACCGGTGGCCAGGGCTTCCTGGACGGCCTGGCAGAACGTCTCGTGCGGGCCGGTGTGGATGAAGACGTCCAACGACGCGTAGGCCTCCGCCAGCTCCTGGCCGGTGCGGAAGCCCAGGAACTCGGCGTCCGGCATGTCCTCCTCCAGCTGCTCGCGGTCCGGGCCGTCGCCGACGATCCGCAGCTTCACGCCGGGCAGCCCGTGGAGCTCCTTGAGCCGGTGGACCTGCTTCTCCGGGGCCAGGCGGCCGACGTAGCCGATGGTCAGCTCGTCGTTGTGCCTCGGCCGCGGGTGGAAGAGGTCGACGTCGACGCCGCGGCCCCAGCGGTGCACCCGCGGCACGCCGTGCCGCTCCAGCGCCTCGACGGCCGAGCTGGACGGTGCCAGGGTGCGGTCGGCGAGGGTGTGCAGGCGCTTGGTCCACCGCCACGCGGCGCGCTTGGTGAGGCCGAGGCCGTAGTTGCCCGCGAACCCGGCCACGTCGGTCTGGTAGACGGCCACGGTCGGCACGTCGAGCTTGCGCGCGGCCCTGAGGCCGTACGCGCCCAGCACGAACGGCGACGCGAGGTGCACGACGTCGGGCCGGAAGCCGGCGAGGGCGTGCAGCACTCTCGGGCCCGGCACGCCGATGGGGAAACTGGTCACCAGCGGCACGTCGACGGAGGGGACCCTGACGACGGGCGTGCCGTGGTGGGAGTCCTCGCCGGCGCCGGGTGCCACGACGAGCGCCTGGTGGCCGCCGCGGCGCAGGTGCTCCAGCACGCGGAGCACGGAGTTGGTGACGCCGTTCACCTGGGGCAGGAAGCTCTCGGTCACGATCGCTACTCGCACACCGACACCCTGAGGTGCCCGCATGAAGTCCGCGTGACGCGGGATTTGCCGCGGGCAGAACACCTCACGTCGTGGCCAGGTGATCGTCGGTTCGTCATCTGCGCTTCGGTTCCCGGACACACGACGCGGTGAGACTAGGCCAGCATGACCGTCTTGTCGTCCCGTCCCGCGCACCCGGTAGACCCCGGCCTGGTGTCCATCGCGCTGGAGGTGGCCGGTCGCCTGGCGAACGACGCCTCGGACGTCATCATGGCCACCGCCGGCCGCGGCGTGCGCCCGGACTCCGGCGAGTCCCCGTTCGACTGGGTCACCGACACCGACCACACCCTGGAACGCCACACCCGCCGCGTGCTCACGGCGGAATTCCCCTCGATCCCCGTGTTCTGCGAGAACACCGACGCCGACGTCCCCGGCGACTCGGAGTTCCGCTGGGTCGTCGACCCCGTGGACGGCACCGCGAACTACACGGCGGGCATGCCGTGGTGCGCCTACAGCCTCGCCCTGGTGGACCGCTGGGGTCCCGTCGTCGGCGTCGTCGCCGACCCGTACCGCTCGCAGATCTACGCCGCCGCGCGCGGCCGTGGCATGCGCGCGAACGGCACCCCCGTCCGCCTCGCCGAACGCCAAGGCGACTCTCTTGTCGTGTGCACCGAGATGACGCGTACCGGTCCGTGGCAGGGCATGGGTGAATTCATCTCCACGGCCGCGATAGCCGGCACGGGCGTGCGCGTCCTCGGCTCGAAGTGCCTCGCCGTCGCACAAGTGGCGCTGGGTCACGTGGCCGCAGCCGTGCTGCACGGCTACCACGAGTGGGACGTCGCCGGTGCAGTGTCACTGGCCGTGGAGTCAGGTGCGGTCGTGCTCGACAGACGAGGCGAGGGTGCTCAACTGCCCGTGGACGGCTTACTGGTGGCGGCCCCGGACGCGGCCGACGAGGTGCTCGCCTGGTGGCAGTCGGCGCTTCAGGCCGACAGCTGAGGCAGCTGCTTCTCCAGGAACTCGAGGTGCGTGCGCGCCTCGTCCAGCTCGGGGTGGTCGAACATCTGCAGGGCGACGCGCCCGACCTCGTTCTCGAACTGGTGGAAGTCGTGCGTGGCCTTGAGCAACCGCTGGTAGACGGGGTGCTGCCGGTCGACCGCACCCAGCGCCCGCCCGAGCTGCGCGATGCCGCGCACGTCGTCGAGCTCCCCGGCCAGCTGCTCGCTGATCCGCCGCAGCCACTCCTTGGCGGGCGAGTTCGGCACGGTCTGCACCGCGGCCGCCACCCGGCGCGTCGACTCGGCACAGCGTTCGACCAGGTCGGACCACATGTCGTAGGGCTGCTGCGGGATCGGCGGGTGCATCGGGCGCGGAGCGGCGCGCGGGCGCTGCACCGAGCGGCGCAGGAAACCGACACCGGTGCCGATGACCGTGCCGGGGACGCCGCCGAACAGCAGGGCGACCATCAGGATCGCGACGAACGTGACCAGGGCGGACGCGGGCGGCTTGCCGCTCGTGTTCGGCACGGCCAGGTCGATCGCCAGCGTGAGCGCGCCCATCAGCAGGGTGCCGATGCCGGCACCCCAGAGCGCTGAACGGGCCACAACCCCCATGCCACGTGATCGTGCCATGTTCTTCGACCGTTCGTGGACCATCTGGTCCACGGATTGCATCCTGTTGCTGCTGTAGTTCTTCTTGCCGGTTCCAATAGGAGCCGGAAGTGGACCCGGTTCACCGTCCGGACGGTCGGTTGCCGGGTTTCGCGCTTTCCGGGCACTGGTCGAGCCTGACCACCGCGTCGAGCATCGGCTGCACGCGTTGCCGCCAGTCACCTCCCGCTCCAAAGCACCAGGCGAGAGCGTCGCTCACCCACAGGACAGGGTTTTCCGCAGGCCGCAGGTGCTCGTAGGTGAACGGCTCGTCCACCTTCGCCAGCACGGCGGCCAGCGTCTGCCTGTCACGCACGTCCTGGTGCGCGCAGCTTTCGATCGCCAGCCGGGTGACACCGAGTTCCTGGAGCCAGGTCGCGGCGGCCGACAGGCAGAGCCCGCGTGCCCGGATGTCATCGGAGTCGCGCACCGTCCACACCGCCGCTCGGACGCCCAGCTCACGCAACCGCGAAACGAGTTCTCGCCTGCGCGGGTCGCTCTCCTTCTTGAAGTGGACACGGCGCTGACCGGGCCTCACGAGCCGTCGCAGGGACGAGCGGAGCATGTCCAGTTCACGCGGTCGCACCACGACAGCGACGATCAAATAGGTCGTGCCGCGACGCGATTCGTCCAAAAACCCATGCCACATGAACCACATGGCCCCAAAGGAGCAACGGACTACTCTGTTCAGGCGTCGAAGTCGACCGTCACGCACTCGCTGGTCGGCACCGCCTGGCAGGTGAGCACGAACCCGG
Organism: Lentzea jiangxiensis; assembly: GCF_900104175.1. Lineage (GTDB taxonomy): Bacteria > Actinomycetota > Actinomycetes > Mycobacteriales > Pseudonocardiaceae > Lentzea > Lentzea jiangxiensis. Next base: position 128,252 of record NZ_FNIX01000001.1, on the reverse strand, counting down.
CGGCCACCTCGGACTCGTCGAGCGCGTAGTTGCGCCGCATCTCGACCGTGCCCTCCGTGACCAGCGCACGGCACGTACCGCACACACCGCCCTTGCAGGCGAACGGCAGGTCGGCGCGCACGCGCTGGGCGGCGTCCAGGATCGGTTCGTCGGCCGGGAGCGGCAGGGTCGTCGACCTGCCGTCGAGGACGACCGTGACGGAGGCGGCGGCGTCGACCACGGCTTCCGCGCGGCGGGGAGGGGGTGGGGGCTCGTCGACGTAGAAGAGCTCGTGGTGCACGCGTTCGGGAGCTACGCCGCGATCACGCAGCACGGCTGTGGCGTCCTGGACCATCTCGTACGGGCCGCAGAGCCACCATTCGTCGATGGCGTCGAACGGGACGACGCTGCCGAACAGCGCTGTCAGCTTCTCGGCGGTCAGGCGGCCGGTGAAGAGCTCCACGTCGCGCGGTTCGCGGGACAGGACGTGGATCAGCTGGAACGTCGCCGGGTAGCGGTCCTTCAGGTCGGCGAGCTCGTCGGCGAACATCACCGTGTTGGTGCTGCGGTTGCCGTACAGCAGGGTCACGCGGGCGCCGGTGGCGAGGACCGTGGCGGCGATCGACAGGGCCGGGGTGATGCCCGAGCCGGCGACGACCAGGCCGTGGTGGGTGCCGGTGCCGGACGGCGTGAACCTGCCCAGCGGCGGCAGGACCTCGACCACGTCGCCCGGGACCAAGCGGTCCACGAGCCACGTCGAGAACTGGCCGCCGTCGACGCGGCGGACGCCGATGCGCGGGGCGGCGCCGGCCGGGGCGCAGATCGAGTACGAGCGGCGTTCGTCGCCCCGGCGCAGGGTCAGGTACTGGCCCGCGGTGAAGGCGAACTCGTCCGCCAGGTCGCCGGGCACGTCGAAGGTGACGGCCACGGCGTCGTCGCAGAGGCGGTCGACGCGGGCGACGGTGAGCTTGTGGAAGGCAGCCGCGCGTTTTCCGGTCTTGGACGACAACTCAGATCTCCTTGACGTGCTCGAACGGTTCGGAGCAGGCGTTGCAGCGGCGCAGGGCCTTGCACGCCGTGGAGCCGAACCGCGAAATCTCCGAGGTGTTCGGCGAGCCGCACTGCGGGCAGGCGACCTGGCGGGACGGCGGGACCAGGTTCAGCGGGACCGGGCCGGCGACGGACGGGCCGATGCGGGACGGCGGGGCGATCCCCGCCGCGGACAGCTTCGACCGGCCCTCGGCGCTGATCCAGTCCGTGGTCCAGGCCGGGGACAGCGACAGGCGCACCTCGACCTCGGAGAACCCCGCGCCGAGCAACGACCGGCGCAGGTCGGCGCCCATCTCGTCGATCGCGGGACAGCCCGAGTAGGTCGGGGTGATGGTGACGACGACGCGACCGTCCACTTCGGACACGTCGCGGAGCACGCCGAGGTCCGCCAGCGTGAGGACCGGGAGCTCCGGGTCCCGCACGGCCGACGCGACCTCCAGCGCCGTCGTCACCAGACCGCTCCGGGCAGCGAACGGTGCAGGTGCTGCATCTCGGCGAGCAGGTAGCCCATGACCTCGGTGTGCACGCCGTCGCGACCCGCCATGCCCGCGACGCGGGCGGCCTTCGTGTCGGCGGGACGCGTCAGGCCCGCGGCGGAGAGCACCGCCTCCAGCACACCGTCCACTTCGGACCGCAGCGACGCCGGGTCGACGGCGACACCGCTCAAGCGCGCCTCGACGGGGTGCGTCGCGAACAGCTCGTCCACGAACGGCCAAACGCGCTCCAGGCCCGCCTGCATGCGGCGGTGCGACTCGTCGGTGCCGTCGCCGAGGCGGACGGTCCACTGGGCCGCGTGGTCGCGGTGGTACGCCAGCTCCTTCAGGCCCTTCTCCGCGATGGCGGCGAGCACCGGGTCGGCTGAGCCGCGCAACCGCGAGAAGAGCGCGAGACGCCACGACGAGAACACCAGCAGGCGCGCGATGGTCGCCGCGAAGTCGCCGCCGGGGCCGGGACCGCAGTCGATCTCGGCGAGGTGCACGTTGCGGAACTCGCGTTCGTCACGCAGGTACGCCAGCTCGTCCTCGGTCTTGCCGAGGACCTCACCAGCGCGCGTGAGCAGCATCCTGGCCTGACCGAGCAGGTCCAGCGCGATGTTGGCGAGCGCGATGTCCTCTTCGAGCTCGGGGGCGCGCGAGCACCACTCCGCGAGCCGCTGCGAGAAGATCAGCGCGTCGTCGCCGAGCATCAGGCAGTACGAGGCGAGGGCGTCGCGGTCGACACCGGCCGGGAACTCGCGGTCGACGCCGGACAGGGCCTCGGAGAAGCCCGTTCCGAACGCCCAGTGCGCGTCCTCACCACCCAGCAGGGACTCGTAGGCGTTGTCGAAGCTCATCAGGCCACCCATTCGCGGGGTGAGGCGTTGTCACTGTGTTTTGCGGGACACCCGCACCCGAGTTTCATAGGTGCGGCACGTCCTCGGGAATCGCGTAGAACGTCGGGTGCCGGTAGACCTTGTCCCCGGACGGCGCGAAGAACGGGTCCTTCTCGTCCGGCGAGGAGGCCGTGATCTCCGTGGCGGGCACGACCCAGATCGACACGCCCTCGTTGCGGCGCGTGTAGACGTCACGGGCGTTGCGCAGCGCCATCTCGGCGTCCGGCGCGTGCAGCGAACCGACGTGCACGTGGTTCAGGCCGCGCTTGCCGCGCACGAACACTTCCCACAGGGGCCAAGTCGTGCTCACGCGGCACCTTCCTTCGACGGGGCGTGCTTGGCGGCGTGGGCGGCCGCGGCTTCGCGGACCCACGCGCCGTCCTCGTGCGCCTTGCGGCGGTGGGCGACGCGCTGCTCGTTGCAGACGCCGCCACCCTTGACGACCTGCCAGAACTCGTCCCAGTCGGGCGAGCCGAAGTCGTACTGCCCGCGCTCTTCGTTCCACTTGAGCTCGGGGTCGGGGAACGTCACGCCGAGCGCCTCGGCCTGCGGCACGCTCATGTTCACGAACTTCTGCCGCAGCTCGTCGTTGGTGTCGCGCTTGATCCGCCACGCCATCGACTGCTCGGTGTTCGTGGACTCCGCGTCCGGCGGGCCGAACATCATCAGCGCCGGCCACCACCAGCGGTTCACCGAGTCCTGCACCATGTCGCGCTGCTGCTGGGTGCCGCGCATCATCGTCATGAGCAGCTCGTAGCCCTGACGCTGGTGGAACGACTCTTCCTTGCAGATGCGGATCATCGCGCGCGCGTACGGCCCGTAGGACGTGCGGCACAGCGGCACCTGGTTGCAGATCGCGGCACCGTCGACCAGCCAGCCGATGACACCGACGTCGGCGAACGTGAGCGTCGGGTAGTTGAAGATCGAGGAGTACTTCTGGCGGCCCTCGATGAGCTTGGTCGTCAGGTCCTCGCGGTCGGCGCCGAGCGTCTCCGTCGCCGAGTACAGGTACAAGCCGTGACCGGCCTCGTCCTGCACCTTCGCCAGCAGGATCGCCTTGCGCCGCAGCGAGGGCGCGCGGCTGATCCAGTTGCCCTCCGGCTGCATCCCGATGATCTCGGAGTGCGCGTGCTGGGCGATCTGCCTGATCAGGGTCTTGCGGTAGCCGTCGGGCATCCAGTCGCGCGGCTCGATGCGCGCTTCGGCCTGCACGGTGCGCTCGAAACGCAGCTCCAGGTCATCCGCCATACCCCGATGTTACACCTGAGTGCCGATTCTGCGTAGAACTGTCACAACCGCGGCGATGACGATCCAGACGGACACGAGGAAGGTTCCGACGGGGAGCAGGCTGAGCACGGCCGTCCGGCCGGCCACGCGGGTGAGCTCCGGGTTCGTCTGGTCGTACTCGACGCGCACGTTGTCCCCGACGTTGAGCCCCTGCGGGTACAGGACTCCCTGGGACGGGATGATCACACGCCCGTCCGGTGTGGCGTAGCGCACAACAGTTCTGTTGAAGGTGACGGAGTCGACCTGCGCGACCGCCTGCCCCATCGACCGCTCGATGGCCACGTCGTCGCGCCAGCACGCGATGGGCAGCAGCACGCAGACGAGCGTGATCACACCTCCGACGACGAACAAAACCCGGCAGACCGCACGGCGGACGCGAACACCGCGGGGCGTCTTGGTCACTGCGTCCTCCACCACAACTGAGAAGTCTAGAGCCGGGCGGGTGCCGCACTTTCAGGTTGAGGTCCATACAGTCGGACTGTGACCTCTGCACCGACATCGAGAGCTCGGCAGCGAATCCGCGTCCGGTCCAGGCGCGACACCGCAGGCGACCTGCTCGGACTGCTGCCGGACCCGGAGCGCGCGCTCGCCTGGGTGCGCGACGGTTCCGGCCTGGTCGGCTGGGGCGAGGCCGCTCGGTTCGAGGTCAGCGGCCCCGACCGGTTCGCGCAGGCGGACAGGTGGTGGCAGGAGTTCGTGTCACACCTCGACGTCGACGACCCGCTGGGCGTGCCGGGCAGCGGACCTGTGGCGTTCGTCTCGATGGCCTTCGCCGACGACCCCGGCGACTCGGTGCTGATCGTCCCCGAGGTCGTCGTCGGCCGCCGCAACGGCGAGCAGTGGATCACCACCATCGGCGCCTCGGACCCCGCGCCCCTGGTCGCATCTCTCTCGCGGCCTTCCGCCGTCCGCTACTCGAACGGTCAGCTGCCGGTCACGCAGTACCGCGAGGCAGTGCGGTCGGCCGTTCGGCGAATGCGGTCCGGTGAACTGGACAAGGTCGTGCTCGCGCACGACCTCATCGCCACGACCGACCGCCGTCTGGACCAGCGCTTCGTGCTGCAGGGGCTCGCGCGCCGGTACCCCGAGTGCTGGGCCTACGCCGTGGACGGCCTCGTGGGCGCCACGCCCGAGTTGTTGTTAAGGCGGACCGGTTCCGTGGTCGACTCACGGGTGCTGGCCGGCACCACCTGGCCGCACGACGGCGTTTCGGACGAGGAGCTCGCCGCGGCGTTGATGTCGTCGGAGAAGAACCTCGAAGAGCACGACTACGCGATCACCTCTCTCGCGGAGACGTTGCGCCCTTTTTGCACGACCATGTCCGTCGAGGGACCGTCCGTTCTGCGGCTGCCGAACGTCTCGCACCTGTCGTCGGACGTCATCGGCACCCTGGAGTCGCCGACATCGTTGCTGCACCTCGGTTCCGCGGTGCACCCGACCGCCGCCGTCGGCGGAACGCCCCGGCTGGACGCGACCCAGTTGATCGCGCAGTTGGAGGGGATGGACCGCGGGCGGTACGCCGGGCCCGTCGGGTGGATCGACGGCAACGGCGACGGCGAGCTCGGGATCGCGCTGCGGTGCGCGCAGATCTCCGGGTCGACGGCGCGGTTGTTCGCGGGGTGCGGGCTGGTGGCCGACTCCGATCCGGACATCGAGGTGCAGGAGGCGCACGCCAAGATGCGGCCCATGCGTGAGGCCCTCGAAGGGCTTTAGACCAGGTCGACGAACACGCGCCAGGCCGAGGTGCTGAACGTCAGCACCTCTCCGGCTGCGTTCTTCGAGTCGCGGACATGCGCGTCGTGCTGGAGCGACACCTCGACGCAATCACCTTCCGGCGTGCCGTTGCTGTAGGTGCTCTTATGCCAAACGCGATCCTCGGCCATCGAGATCCTCTCGCAGAGGGCTGACGTACTCCGCCAGCTTCCTCCGCGATTGTTCCTCATCCAAAGCGACTTCAGCCAAGCGGTTGAAGATCAGCCGCGTCCGCGCGATAGCTCCTCGGTCCTGCACGAACACTTGCGTCAGGTCGGTCTCGGTGTAGGCGATCGGCATCGCCTTCTCGTACTCCCACAAACGCACGCCGGCCGAGTTGACGATCATGTTCTCCGGCACGACCCGGACGATGTGCGCGTTGAACAGCAATTGGAGGTACTGGTCCTCCATGACCTGGGCGTCGCCAACCTGCTGGCGCAGAGCCAACTCGTGGATGTAGAAGAGGCAGTCCGGCCGGTCGTGGCGGCGCAGGACCGCCTGACGTTCCATGCGCGACCGCACGAGCGCGGGAATCCGCTCCTCGACGGCGATTCCGGCCGCCCGGAACAACGCCTCCGCGTACAGCTCGGTTTGCAGCAAACCGGGCACCGTGAGCGTGTCGTAGTTGAGCATCGTTTGGGCCGTGGACTCGGCCATCGCGAGCGTGCGCACGTTGTCGGGGACCTGAACGATGTACTCCTCGAACGCGTTGCGGTAGCGCCGTTTGAAGTCCTCGAAGAAGTCGAGGTCCTTGCCGCACATCGTCAGGAACTGCACGAGGTCGATCTCGCTCGGCCGCGCCTTGCCGCGCTCGATCGTCGAGACCTTGCTCGGGTCCCAGCCGAGGCGCGCGGCCACCTCGTGGCCTTTGAGGTTCGTGCAGGTCTCGCGCAACCGCCGCAGTTCGTCGCCCAGGTCGCGGCTGTACGCGGTGGAGGGGGTGCTTGGTGCCATAGCCCCCGACGTTATGACTTGGACCTGTTCCACGATACGGGCTCGTTCGGGTGAAAACGGACGCCCCGGGGTCAGCCGTGGGGGCCTCCGCTGACGTAGATGACCTGGCCCGTCACGTAGTCGGCGTCCTCGGCGGTGAAGAACAGGACGGCGCGGGCGATGTCGTGCGGTGTGCCCACGCGGCCCCGTGGGATCGAGTTGCGCTGCACCTCGACGTGTTCGTCGAGGGTGCGGCCCGCGCGGGCCGCGGAGACCTTGGTCATCTCCGTGACGATGACGCCGGGGCCGATGGCGTTCACGGTGATGCCGAACGGGGCGAGGTCGAGGGCGGTGGCCCGGGTGAAGCCCTCGACGCCCGCCTTGGCGGCGACGTAGTTGGCGCGGTCGCTGTCGACGAGGGCGGAGATGCTGGAGATGTTCACGACGCGGCCCCACCCCGCTTCGCGCATGGCCGGTGCCGTGGCCTTGAGCATCAGGAACGCGCCGCGCAGGTGGGTGTTCACCACGGCGTCCCAGTCGGACAGCGGCATGTCGAGGACCATGTTGTCCCTCGCGAAGCCGGCGTTGTTGACCAGGATGCCGACCGGGCCGAGCCGCGCCGCCACCTCGGCCACGGCGCTGGTCACGGCGTCGGGGTCGCTGATGTCGGCGAGCACGGGCAACGCCGTCCCGCCGGACGACGTGATCTGCTCGGCCACGGCGCGGGCACGGTCGGACACGTCCACGACGGCGACGTGGTGGCCTTGGGCGGCAAGGGCTTTCGCCGTTCCGGCGCCGATTCCGGAACCGGCGCCGGTGACGAGCGCGACACGAGGGGTCATGGTTCGATCGTGCTCGTCACCGGGTCCGGAACGCCACCGGGTTTACCTGTGCGCGTCCAGCAGCTCGTGCGTCAGCTGGATCTTGGCGCGCGACTTCGGCTCGGCCGCGACGGAGAGCGACCTCGACGCGTCGGCCGCGCGGCCGGGTGCCTCCGCGGGCTTGCCCTTCGTGAACAGCCAGGTCTGGAAGAGCTGGTCCAGCTGCTGACCCGAGACCCGCTCCGCGAGTGCGGTGAACTGCTCGATCGTCGCGTCCGAGTACTTCTTCTCGGCGACCCAGGTGCGCAGGATCTCGAAGAACTTCTCGTCACCCACGGCGACGCGCAGCGCGTGCACGGCCAGGGCGCCGCGGTCGTAGACGGCCCCGTGGAACACGTTGGAGGAGCCGGGGTCGCCGGGCAGGACGTTCCAGAACTCGCTGTCCGCCGGGTACGAGTCGTAGACGAAGTCGGCGTTCTCCTGGGCGGTGCCCTCACCGACGTGCTCGGACCACAGGAACTCCGCGTAGGAGGCGAAGCCCTCGTTCAGCCAGATGTCGCGCCAGTGGTGCACCGACACGGAGTCGCCGAACCACTGGTGCGCGATCTCGTGCGCCACGACGTAGGTGTTGGCGCCACGGCGGAAGAAGCCGTCGTCGTAGGTGGAGCGGGTCTGGTTCTCGAGCGCGTAGCCGAGGTCCGGCGTGACGACGCCGCCCTGCGCTTCGAACGGGTACGGGCCGAAGTTGTCCGCCAGGAACTCGGTGACCTCGGGCGTGCGCTCGACGCTGGCGCGCGCGGGGTCGGCGTTGGCGCCGAGGCGGTCCGAGTAGGCGTTCACGACCGGCTGGCCGTTCGGCGCGGTCGACTGGCGGACCTCGAACTGGCCGATGGTGAGGAACGTCAGGTAGGTCGCCTGCGGCTTGGCGCTGCGCCAGTTCCAGCGGGTGTAGCCGTTGATCTGGCGGGTGGTGCCGAGGAAGGTGCCGTTCGAGATCGCCTCGACGCCGTTCGGGACGGCGACGTTGACGTCGAAGGTGGCCTTGTCGGTCGGGTGGTCGTTGGACGGGAACCACCAGGAGGCGATCTCCGGCTCGCCGATGGCGAGGGCGCCGTCGGCGGTCTTCGTCCACGCCGTGAAGCCGTTGCGGTCCTTCACGGTCGACGGGCTGTCCGCGTAGGTGACGACGATCGTGAGGTCCTGGCCCTTGCGCACGCCGCCGCGCGGGGTGAGCGTGAGCTCGCCGCCGTCCGAGACGAACGACGCCGGCGCGTTGTTGACCCGGACAGACTTCACCTTGAGCAGGAAGTCCAGGTTGAACTGGGTGAGGTCCTGGGTGGCCTTCGCCAGGATCGTCGTCGTGCCCGAGAGCTGGTCGCCGGTCGGGGTGTAGTTGAGCCTGATGTCGTAGTGGGAGACGTCGTACCCGCCGTTGCCGTAGAACGGGAAGTACGGGTCGCCGGCTCCGGGAGCACCGGGGGACGCCGCCAGGGCCGTCCCCGCGAAGAGCGTCATCGCGGCCGCGGACGCCACCGCGGCCGTTGCCTTGGATCTGATCGCCATGCGGCGGACGCTATCCAGACCACCCTGGGCCGCCTACCGACTTACGTATGTTTCCTATCTGCTGAAAACGGTTGACACAGCCGCCTTGAGACGTCGGTGCAACGAGCGCAGGTCGTCGCGTTCCGCCCGCACCTCGACCACCCGGAGGCCCTCCGGCTGCGCGATCGCGCCGCGGAACTCCTCCCGTCCGTCCACTGTGGAGTGCGGGATCCGGTAGCCCGCGCACAAAGCGCTCAGGTCGGTCCCGTGCGGGGTGCCGAAAACGCGCTCGAAACTCACCGCGTGCTCGGACGAGCCCTGTTCCAGCAGGGAGAAGATCCCGCCTCCGTCGTCGTTCAGCACGACGATCGTGAGGTCCGGCCGGTGGTCGGCGAGCAGGCCGTTGCTGTCGTGCAGGAACGTCAGGTCGCCCATCAGCGCGAACGACGGCCCGTCGTGCCGCAACGCCAGCCCGATCGCCGTGGACACGCTCCCGTCGATGCCCGCGGCACCCCGGTTGGCGTGCACCACCACGTCCGGGCGCCGTTCGGCCGCGAAGTCGACGTCGCGGATCGGGTTGGACGAGCCCACGAACAGCAGCGACCCCGACGGCACGGCCTGCACCAGGTCACGCGCGACGTGCAGGCCCGTCGGCCACGGCTCGGCGTCCAGCAGGTCGTCGACGGCCGCGCTGACGCTCTTCACCGCGACCTGCCACGCCCGCGTCCACTCGTCGTCGAGCGCGGCGGGCTCGGGCAGCCAGGTCGACGCGCGCGAGGCCGTGAACGGCACGTCCGGCCACTGCGCCTGGTCGCCCACGGCGTGCACGACCGGCGTGTCCCTCAGCAACGACTGCTGACCGCGCGAGAGCGTCACGCGGCCCACGACCAGCACCGCCTCGGGCCGCAGGTGCTCCGGCAGGCCCGCGTTGAGCAGCAACGACCCGTGGCGCAGGCCTCCGGGCGCGGTCGGCTCGGCGATCACCGGCCAGCCGAGGCGCGAGGCCTCCCGCAGCCGCTCGGGGCGGTCGTCACCGAGCAGCACCAGCGTGCGCGCGGGCAGGGAGGACGGCCGGGTCTCGACGGTGAACGCGCGGTCCGTCTCCGTCCACGCCCCGGCGCGGTCCGACGAGGGCCAGGCGTCGTCGGCAGGCGTCAGCGGCGGGCGGAACGGCACGTTGACGTGCGACGGGCCGTCCGCGGCGATCGCGCGGCAGACCAGCGAGCGGGTGGTGGCCTCGTCCGCGCCCTCGGGCATGTGCAGCGTCGGGAGGCCGAGCACGTCGTACTGGTCGATCGTCTGGCTCGCGCCGGTGCGGTAGAGGTCGACCGGGCGGTCGGCCGTCAGGGCGATCAACGGCACACCCGTGAGCTGCGCCTCGATCACGGACGGGTGGAGGTTCGCCACGGCGGTGCCACTCGTGCAGGTGACCACGGCCGGGGTGCCCGTCTTGGCGAGACCGAGCGCGAGGAACCCCGCGCTGCGCTCGTCAATGCGCACGTGCAGCGTGAGCAGGCCGTTCTGTTCTGCCTGGTGCAGGGCGAACGACAACGGGGCGTTGCGCGAACCGGGGCTCAGCACGGCGTGCCGGACGCCGTTGCGGACCAGTTCGTCGACGATCACCCTCGCCTGCGCCGTGGACGGATTCATGCGCCTAGAGTCTCAGACCGTGGCAGACCAGGAGCTCTTCGACCCGTCGCTGTGGAAGCCGATTGAGGGCTTCGACTTCACCGACATCACCTACCACCGGGCGCTCGACCAGGGCACCGTCCGCATCGCGTTCAACCGGCCCGAGGTGCGCAACGCGTTCCGGCCGCACACGGTGGACGAGCTGTACCGGGCGCTCGACCACGCGCGGATGTCCTCCGACGTCGGCTGCGTGCTGCTGACCGGCAACGGCCCGAGTCCCAAGGACGGCGGCTGGGCCTTCTGCAGTGGCGGTGACCAGCGGATCCGCGGTCGCAGCGGGTACCAGTACGCCTCCGGTGAGACGGCGGAGACCGTGGACCCGGCGCGCGCGGGGCGGTTGCACATCCTGGAGTGCCAGCGGCTGATCCGGTTCATGCCGAAGGTCGTCATCGCCGTCGTGCCCGGCTGGGCGGCCGGTGGCGGGCACAGCCTGCACGTGGTGTGCGACCTCACGATCGCGAGCGCCGAGCACGCGAAGTTCAAGCAGACCGACGCGGACGTCGGCTCGTTCGACGGCGGCTACGGATCGGCGTACCTCGCTCGGCAGGTCGGGCAGAAGTTCGCCCGCGAGATCTTCTTCCTCGGCCGCACGTACTCCGCCGAGGACATGTACAAGATGGGCGCGGTCAACGAGGTCGTGCCGCACGCCGAGCTGGAGACCACGGCGCTGCAGTGGGCGCGGGAGATCAACGGCAAGTCGCCGACGGCGCAGCGGATGCTCAAGTACGCGTTCAACCTGATCGACGACGGCCTGGTGGGCCAGCAGCTGTTCGCCGGTGAGACGACCCGCCTCGCGTACATGACCGACGAGGCCGTCGAGGGCCGCGACAGCTTCCTGGAGAAGCGCGACCCCGACTGGTCGAACTACCCGTACTACTTCTGAGCCCGCACTCCTCCTGGGCAGGTGGCCATGCTCGACGAACTGCGTGCGGCGCTGCGGGGCGGCGACCCGCTGGTGGACGGACCGCTCGACGGCTGGGAGAAGCGCGCCGTGCTCGGCGTGCCGACCTCCGGCTCCACGGGCGAGCCGAAGACCGTGCTGCTCGACGCGGACGCGCTGACCACGTCCGCGGAGGCGACGCACGAACGCCTGGGCGGCCCCGGCACGTGGCTGCTGGCGCTGCCCACGAACCACATCGCCGGGGCGCAGGTGCTGGTGCGGTCGATCGTGGCGGGCACCACGCCCGGTGTGCTCGACCTCGCCGGCGGCTTCCGCGCCATGGGGTTCGCGCAGGCCGCGCGGCCGGTGCTGGGCCGGCCGGGCCGCCACTACACCGCGCTGGTGCCCACGCAGCTGTCCCGGCTCGTCGTGGGCGAGGGGCCGGGGCTCGAGGCGCTGCGGCAGTTCGACGGCGTGCTGATCGGCGGGGCCGCGACCCCGCCGAAGCTGCTGGAGCAGGCGCGCGCTCTGGGCGTGCGGGTCGTCACGACGTACGGCATGAGCGAGACCGCCGGCGGGTGCGTGTACGACGGCTCCCCGTTGCGCGGCGTCTTGTTGCGCACCGACGACCTGATCGAGATCAGCGGGCCGGTGCTGGCGCTCGGGTACCGCGGCAGCGCGGAGCCGTTCGGCGAGTGGTTCCGCACCGGTGACCTCGGGCGGCTGCGCGACGGGCGGCTGGAGGTGCTGGGACGCGCGGACGACGTGATCGTCACCGGCGGCGAGAAGGTGCCCCCGGTGCTGGTGGAGCGGGCTCTGGCGACCGTCGAGGGCGTGCTGGAGGCATGCGTCGTCGGCGTGCCGGACGACGAGTGGGGCCAGGCCGTGGCCGCCGCCGTCGTCGCGCGCGGCATCCAGCCGTCGGCCGACGAGCTCAAGGCCGTCGTCACCGAGGCCGTGGGCCGGGCGGCGGCGCCGAAGCTCGTGCGGTTCGTGTCCGAGCTGCCGTTGCGCGGGCCGGGCAAGGTCGACCGGGCCGCGGTGGCCGCCGCCTTTAGGTGAACCTTTACCGCTGAGGACAACCCTCGCCGCGAAGCGCCCGGCACCTCGCCGCGCGCATCAGCGATGGGGGTTTCTCATGCGCTACCTGTTACCGCTGGTCACCGGCGCCGCGTTGGTGGCCGGGCTCGCGTCTCCCGCTCAGGCGGCTCCCGCGTCGAACGAGTGGACCGCGGACGTCAGCGGCCGTTCCGCCTCGTGGGGCGGATCCCCGCGGCTGGGCCTGGTCGAGCTCGGCTCGCACAGACTCGCCCGGCCCGCCAACGCGGTCACGGCGGTGGTGACCGGCGACGGCGTGGTCGACGTGCGCGGCCTGCGCCCGGACGGTCAGTGGACCGAGTGGCTGGAGGCGCCGGCCACGTTGCCGGTGACCACGTCCACGGTCGAGACGCGCCTGGTTCTCAGCAGTGGCAAGGCGAAGAGGGTCCAGCTCTCGGCGAGGCAGGTGCCGGCCGGACCGTCCGCGGACGACATCACCGCCGCGGCGGCGGGACGTTCGTACCGGGTCTACGCGACGCGCGAAGGCCTCGTCGGCGGCACGACGGCGAACGGGCACGTGATCCGGTCGCGCGACCACTTCGTCGCGCTGCCGTCGCGGCGTGGCCTGGCGGCCAGGAACTCCGGCAACTACAGCGTGCAGGTGTGCGCGTCGAACGGCCGCTGCGAGTGGGCGCCGGTGTGGGACGTCGGCCCGTGGAACACCAAGGACGACTACTGGAACCCGTCCGCGACCCGGGAGATGTGGAAGGACCTGCCGCAGGGCAAGCCGCAGGCCCAGGCCGCGTACGAGAACAACTACAACGGCGGCAAGGACCAGTTCGGGCGCGAGGTCGCGAACCCGGCGGGCATCGACCTCGCCGACGGCACGTTCTGGGACGGCCTGAAGCTGACCAACAACGCGTGGGTGACCGTCACGTACCTGTGGACCGGGTCCGGTCCTGTGGGGACGGTCCGCACGGCGGCGGCCAACGGCACCGTGAACGTCCGCAGTGCGGCGAACTCCTCCAGCACGCAGGTCGGTCTGGCCGCGAACCACGCCCAGGTCAGGGTGACCTGCCAGCTCACCGGTGAGTCCGTGTCGGGCACGCAGGGCACGTCGAACGTCTGGTACCGCATCGCGTCCGGCAAGCACGTCGCGAAGGCCTACGTGGCGGGCGTCTCCGGCGCCACCACCTGCTGATAGGCCCGTTGGCGGGTCCTCAGCGACCATGACGGAGGATGGAGGCATGGCCTCAGTCGTCCAGTGGGTCCAGGGGACCCGCCCGCGCACGCTGCCGAACTCGATCGCGCCCGTGGTCGTGGGCGCGGCCGCGGCGCACCACATCGACGAGTTCAACGCGCTCTACACCGTGCTCGCGCTGGTCGTGTCGGTGGCGTTCCAGATCGGTGTGAACTACGCCAACGACTACTCGGACGGCATCCGCGGCACGGACGACAACCGGGTGGGACCGTTCCGCCTGACCGGCTCGGGTGCGGCCGAGCCCGCGAAGGTGCGGCTGGCCGCGTTCATCTCGCTCGGTCTCGGCGCGGTGGCCGGGCTCGCGCTGGTGGCGTTGTCCGGCTACTGGTGGCTGCTCGCGTTCGGTGCCGTGTGCGTTCTCGGGGCGTGGTTCTACACGGGCGGCAAGCGTCCGTACGGCTACGCGGGCCTCGGCGAGATCGCGGTGTTCCTCTTCTTCGGCCCGGCCGCGGTGCTGGGCACGCTGTACGTGCAGACCGGTGAGATCACCGGCATCGGCATCGGGGCGTCCATCGCGATGGGAGCGATCTCAGCCGCGGTGCTGGTGGCCAACAACCTGCGCGACATCCCGACGGACGCCGTGTCGGGCAAGCGCACGGTGGCCGTGGTGCTGGGCGACAAGGACACCCGCCGCCTCTACCTGGCGCTGGTCGTGGTGCCGTTCCTGATCGCGCTGGGCATGGTCGTGCGGGTGCCGTACGCGCTGCTCGGGTTCCTCGCGGCGCCGATCCTGCTGCCCGCCGTGCGCCGGGTGGCCGCCGGGCGCGGTGGCAAGGACCTGATCCCGGTGCTGCAGTTCACCGGGATCGCCATGCTGGCCTGGGCCGTGCTGGTCAGCGTCGCCCTCGTCCTGGACTGATCACCAGGCGTCCTCGGTGAACTGCACGGGCTCGTCGTCGTCGGTGCGCGCGGGCCTGCGGGGAGGCGGCGGAGGGGCGGTCTCGCCCTTGATCAGCTCGTCGAGCCGGGCCCGGTCGGCTTCGAGCGCCTGGCGCACCAGCGGGTCGTGGCCCGCCTCGCCGGTGAGCACCTGACGCCAGCTCAGCCCGGCGCCCCGCGCGATGCGGTCCGCGAGCTGCCGCATCGCCGGTGAGGCCTCGCTGGACTTCGCGAACTGCATCACCCTGCGGATGTCCTCAGTGGACGGTTCCCTGCCCCTGAGACCCTGCTGGGCGGTCCGCATCGCGCGGTCCGCCTCGGCGACGGCGTTCGTGAGGAAGTCCTCCGCCGCGAGGATGTCCGGTGTCCGCCAGGCCGTCATCACCACTTGTCCTCCGCGAAGATGTCGGGCGCGTTCTCGTCGCCGTCGTCACCGCCGCGGTTCCTGCGCGGGTCCTGGGCGTTCATGATCTCTTCCGGCGTCAGGCCCTCCTGCAGCATCTGGAACGCCTGCTTCATCTTCCTGACGTTCTCCTGCTGCATGGCCTGCACGTCGGGGTCCTGCGCCGCCTTGCCGGAGACGACGTCCTCCCACGTGAACTCGCCCGCGTCGACCTTGCGCTTCAACGCCTTGAGCTGCTCGGGCGCGTCGCGTTCCTGCGCGGCCCGCTCGACCTGCTGCGCGATCGCCTTGTAGTCGACCGGCGGCACGGGCGGCAGCGGCGTGTCCTTGAGGCGGTTCGCGAGGTCCTGCGCCTCCTTGAAGCGCGCGTCGACCTGCGCCTCGGCGGCGCGCAGCTCCGGCGACTTCCAGCTGTCGTTCGGCGTGGTCATCTCAGTTCTCCCTCGCGAAGAGACCCCGCTGGACCGGCCTCGCGTCCCCGCGGATGTCGCTCACCTCGTCGCGCCGCGCGACCGTGCGCCACTGCCGGAAGTCCACTTCGGACAAGCCGAGCTCCTGGGCGACCTCGTGGTTCTCGCCGAGGAAGTGCAGCACGGCCTGGTCGCCCAGCACACCGACGATCTCGAACTCCGCGCCCCGGTACGTGCAGACCGTGCGGGCCAGCTGGAGGTCCTCGACGAGCGCGTCGGGCACCTCGAGGAACGCGGCGCCGTGCTCGACGGTGAAGTCCTGCGGCGCGGGCTGCCCGGCGAGCGGGTGCAGCAGGACGGAACCGGGCGCCGGTCCGAAGTCGACGTCGAAGTCCTGGCCGCGGTACCGGCCGATCAGTCCACGGCGGACGGTGGGCCGGTGCGGGACGGGTGCCTGCCAGAACCTCGCGGGCCCGAAACCGACGTCACCCGTGGGGATCCAGCCGACCTGGCGGTTCAGGTACTTGCCGACGCTGCGGCCGGTGCCGTCCGGTTCGAAGCGCCACAGCTCCGTGCCCGCCGGGAGCTCGGCGAGCTCCATGACGTACTCGGGGATCGGGTTCGCGCTCGGCGTGTACCCGGTGCCGGTGAACGGGGCCGGGTAGACGCGCGAGGTGCCCATCTTCCGCGCGCCCTCGAGCGTCGGGCCGCCGAAGCTCGTGTCGAACAGCTCCGCGGTGTGCGCCAGGAAGCGCAGCAGGTACTGGGTTCCCCGCGGCCAGTCCGCGACCTTGTCGACGCCGAACGCCTCGGCGAACTGCTCGGACGTGCCCTGCGGGAAGTCCTGCCCGCGCGTCACGAACCCGGCCGCGCGGTGCGGCTCGAACTTGCCCGTCACGACGACGTTGCCCAGGTAGAGCTGCGCTATCGCCGGGTGGACGATCTTCTGCAGGATCGTCTCCGGCCCGATGCCGGCCGCCTTGCGCACGGCCTGAGGGGTGCTCATCCCGGGTTCTTCTCCTTCCACCGCGCCAGGAAGTCGGTGCGGTCGACCTGCACGTCCGCGAGCTCGCCGACGTCGAGCGTGGCCCGGTAGCCGTTGTACTGGTCACCTTCGAGGCCGTTGTCCGCCGCCCAGCCGTACTCGCCGCCCGCGTACCCCGCCTCGGCCTTGCCGTCGTGGACGACGACGACGTTGAACGGCTGCCCGCGCCACGTCGCCGTGCAGGTCTCGCGGTACCAGGCGTCGAGCTCGGTGACCGCGACCGTCTTGAACTCGCGGTTGCCGTACGTCTGGAAGCCCTCGGCGTGGACGTACGCCACGCCCGGGACCTTGCGGATCCAGACGTGGTCGGCGTCCTCGGCGCCGGCGAAGTACACCTCGCCCCGGTACTCGGCCATCTCCTGGGAGTACTGGGTCATCAGAGCTTCGTCCAGCCGAACTTGCGGTCGTACACGGCGTGCAGTTTCTCAGAGCCGTCGTCGTTCACCTGCCAGATCTCGGCACGATCGGGCAACGGTGTGCCGGCGTCGACGCGCCACTCCGGCATGCCGCCCATCGTGGAGCCCGTACCGGTGAACGGGTCGTAGCCGTCGTAGACCTTCGCGCTGCCACCGGCCGCCGCCATCTGCTTCTGCGACGCCTCGTAGTGCGCCTTCTCCTGCGGCGACTGGTAGTGGCCCTCCGGGTACGGCCCGGGCTGCGTGAAGTCCGGCGTGTCCATCTTCGGCCCGCCGAACGGCACGTTGTGCGCGCCGGCGTTCTGGTCGGTCAGCTCGTACCGCAGCTGCATCGCCGACGGCGCGCCCTCGGGGATCGGCGTCCAGCCCTTGCCCTTGTCGTCGAGGGCGAGGCCGTCCCGCAGGCCCTGCGGGGTGTTGACGTCGACCACGTCCTGGCCGCGGGCGACGGAGCCCGCCATCTGGTTCTGCCAGGTCTCCCCCTTGCTGCCCGGGGCGTGCGGCTGGTCGGGCAGGTAGGTGCTGACCGCGCTCGGGCTGAGCGCCTTGGTGACGATGTCGCCGGTGTCGACCTTGATCTGGTTGCGGACGTCGGCGACGTGCTGGGCCTCGTCCGCGCTGAGGTCGGTGGACAGCTTCTGGCTCAGCTCGACGTAGCGGTCGCGGTCGGCCTGGTTGGGCAGGATCTGCTCCAGCTGGTGCTGGTAGCCCTGGCCCTGCGCGGCCATCGCCGCCGCGTCGAAGTGGCCCTTGAGGTCGGGGCCGGCGGGCGGCGGGGTGCCGCTCCCGTCGCCGTCGCCGTTGTTGCCCGTGGTGGCCTCGTCGGACGGCCTGGTGTCGGGGTCGCGGTCGGCCGGCGGGGTCGGGTCGGTGGCCGGGGTGGGGTCGTGCGGCTTCGCGTCCTCGGCACCGCTGGTGCCGGTGTCGTGGGGCTTGCCGTCGTCGGGACGGGTGTCGGTGTCGTGCGGCTTGGGGTCGCCGTCGTGGGTCTTGGTGTCGGTGTCGTGCGGACGCGGACCCGACTGGTCGGCCGGGGTCGGGTCGTGCGGGCGCGTGCCACCGTCGGACGGCGTCGTGTCGTGGGGCTTGGTGCCGTTGTCGTGCGGCGTGGTGCCGGACGGGGCCGAGTGGTCCGTGCTCGGGCTCGGGTGTCCGGGAGGCGAGGGCAGACCGCCGCCCGTGCTCGGGGCCGGGGCGGTCGCCGTTCCGGAGCTCGCGCTCGGGTGGTCGGGAGGCGTGGGCAGGCCGGAGCCGGGCGACGGGTGCGAGCCCGAGTTCGGCGGCGTCGGCAGGCCGCTGCCCGTACCGGGGGCCTGGTGCCCACCGGAGTTCGGCGGCGTGGGCAGACCCGAACCGGGGGCCGGGTGCGAGCCGGGCGACGGGTGCGAGCCCGAGTTCGGCGGCGTCGGCAGGCCGCTGCCCGTACCGGGGGCCTGGTGCCCACCGGAGTTCGGCGGCGTGGGCAGACCCGAACCGGGGGCCGGGTGCGAGCCGGGGTTCGGCGGGGTGGGATGCGTGCCACCGGTGCCCGACGGGTGCGCGCCGGACTGGCTGCCCGGGTTCGGGGGACCGGACGGCGGCGTGGGCAGGCCGCCGGGACGCGTGCCGGCGGGCGAGCTCCCCTGGGCGGGGATTCCCGGCGGCGTCGGCAGGCCGGAGCCCTGTCCGGGAGGCGTCGGCAGGCCGGTCGGCCTGGGCGCGCCCGCGCTCGGGAACGCCGGCACTCCGCCCGCGCCCGGACGCGAACCGGAGCTCCTCGTCTGGTCGCCACCACCGGCGCCGGGCGCCATCGGGGCGCCCATCGGCATCGCGCCGGCCATCGGCGTCTGGTGCGACGACGTGGGCGGGGCCGCCGCGGGAGCGGCACCGGCCACGTGGGTGGCAGTGCCGGGACGCGCGGTCGGCGGGCCGCTCACCGGACCGCCACCCGAGCCGCCGTGCCCACCGGCACCGACGGGTGCCCCGCCGGAACCACCGCCCGTCGACGGCGGCGCGGCGACGGCGGGACCGCCGGCAGCGGCGGCGTGGGTGGCCGGAGCGTCCGAGCCGCCCTGCACGGCGGGCGGCGGCGCGACGGGCGCGCCACCGGGAGCGGCGGACGAGACGGCGGCGGGCTTGGTGCCCTCGGCGTCGGAGGCGCCGGGGGGTGCGGTGACCTCGCGGACCTTCGTGCCGATGTCCTGGCCGCGGTCCACGATCTCGGTCGCGGAGTCCTTGATGGCCGTCATGTCGTCGCGGATGTCGTTGATCGAGTTGCGGACGTCGCGCCCGGCCTCGGCCACCTCCTGGGTGGCGTTCATGGCCTCGGCGAGGGAGTCGGCGTCCTTCAGCTTGCCGATCGCGGAGAAGACGCGGCCGACGGCGTCGAAGAGCGCCTTCACGTCGGCGATAAGCTTCTGGACCGTCTCGATGATGTCCATGACGCGCCGGTAGATCTGGTACGCGTTCCAGACCATCTCGGCGGCCTTGATCCAACCGCCGACCGGGATCCAGACGGTGGCGGCGGCCTCGAGCAGCTTGTTGACGAGGTAGTCGAGCAGGCGCGCGGCCTGCTTGCCGAGCGCCTCGGCCCCGGACGCGACGGTGTCGAAGCCCTTCGCGATCAGCTGGGCGACGCCCATCTCCGCGAGCAGGCCGGCCTTCCAGCCGAGCGCGATGTACTTCTCGTGGGCACGGGCCGCGTCGCCGTCCCAGTGGTCGCGCACCTTGCCCACCGCGTCGGTGAGGTTGTACGAGACGTCGTTCATGGCGTTGCCGACCATGCGCCACGCGTCGCCGTCGGCGCGGATCTTCGACCAGTCGCCGGTGATCGGCGTGATGATCGTGGCGACCAGGCTCTCGCCGGTCACCGCCTCGAACACCCAGTTGACGGCCTGGACGCCCCAGCCCTGCTCCTGCAGGACGTCGTTGAGCGACGCCCGGTCGACCTCGGGCTGCTTGAGGGAGGCCGCGACCGGGCGCACGGACTGGTAGCTCGCGGTGGTCACTTGAGGATCCCCTCGAAGATCGCCCGCTGAGCCCGGTCGAGGTCCTCGTAGGTCTTCGCCGTCGCGTCCACCGCGGAAGCCGTGCCCTCGAGCTTCGACTTGCCGAAGTCGAGCGTCTCGTCGAACAACGCGCGCACGACGTCCACGCCCGGCTGCAGCAACGTCAGCAGACCGGTGAAGCCCGCCTTGTCGCAGGCCGTGGCGTGGACGTACTTGCGGATCGTCTCGAACTCTTGGGCCTCGGTGCGCAGGTACTCGGCGTACGCGCGCAACTCGGCCGCGTCGGTGTACATCGACGACACAGCGTTCCCCCTGCGGACTCAGAAGCTCAGGTCACGCTGTGACGCACAGCTCTCGTCACCAGTTCCCCGTGCGGTGGAAGTTGTCCAGCCGTTCCAGGCACGGGTCGAGGTGCATGCCCTGAGCGGCTACCCATGTGTCGTCGTAATAGGTGTTCGCGTAACGCTCACCGCCGTCGCACAGCAGCGTGACCACGCTTCCGCGCGTACGGGACTGGCGCATCTCGGCGACGATCTGGAACGCTCCCCAGAGGTTCGTGCCGGTGGAGCCGCCGACGCGCCGTCCGAGCCGGTCCTCCACGTACCGGATCGTCGCGACCGACGACGCGTCCGGCACCTTGATCATCCGGTCGATCACCTCGCCGATGAACGACGGCTCCACCCGCGGCCGCCCGATGCCCTCGATGCCGGAGCCGCGCGTGGCCACCAGGTCGCGGTTGCCGTCGCGCCAGGCCTCGAAGAACACCGAGTGCTCCGGGTCGACGACGGCCAGCCGGGTGTTCAGCTTCTGGTAGTGGACGTACCGGCCGATGGTGGCCGACGTGCCGCCCGTGCCCGCGCCCACGACGATCCAGTCGGGCTCGGGCGAGGGCTCCAGCCTCATCTGCTCGAAGATGGACTCGGCGATGTTGTTGTTGCCCCGCCAGTCCGTGGCCCGCTCGGCGTGGGTGAACTGGTCCATGAAGTGACCGCCGAGCTCGGCCGCCAGCCGCCGCGACTCGTCGTAGAGCGCCGACGGCTCGTCGATGAAGTGGCACTTCCCGCCCTGGCGTTCGATCAGCGCGACCTTCTCGGCCGAGGTCGAGCGGGGCATGACGGCGATGAACGGCAGCCCCAGCAGCCGCGCGAAGTACGCCTCGGAGACCGCCGTCGACCCGGACGACGCCTCGATCACGGGGGTGCCGCCGGTGATCCAGCCGTTGCAGATGGCGTAGAGGAACAACGACCGCGCGAGCCGGTGCTTCAACGAGCCCGTGGGGTGCGTCGACTCGTCCTTCAGGTAGAGGTCGATGCCCCATTCGAGCGGAAGCGGGTAGCGCAGCAGGTGCGTGTCGGCGCTGCGGTTCGCGTCCGCCTCGATGATCCCGACGGCCTCGCACACCCAGTGCCTGGTCCTGCTGCAAACGCGGTCAACGGAGGTACTCACAGCCCGCACGATAACCGGGCAGACGTCCTATGCCTGGGTGACAGGACCTTCGTCACCGCGCAGTTCGGACCGCAGCTTGTCCCGCTCGGCCCTGCGCGCCGCCTGGTGTTCGTTCAGGCCCACCGCGACCCGCTGGCGCAACCCCTTGAAGAGGAACAACGACGCCGGCAGCGCCACGACGACCCCGACGGCCAGCGCGGGGAGCAAAGGAACCTTGAACAACAGCAGCGCGCCGGTCACCACCGCGACGAGGCCGAGGCGTGCGAGGACGTAGAGCGTCACATCACGAGCGAGCACCCGTCCAGGTTACGTCGCCTTCCTCGTCTCCGGTGTTCGGGCGTCCCTCGAACCGCGTGGAGAGCACCACGGTCGTGCGGGTGCGGGCCACCCCGGGGATGCGCCGCAGACGGCCGAGCGAGCGCTCCAGGTCGTCGACGGTCGCCACCCTGACCTTGACGATGAACGACTCGTCGCCCGCCACCCGGTAGCAGGACTCGACCTCGTGCAGCTCCCCGAGGGCGACGGCGACCTCGTTGTCGTCCGCGATGTCGGTGGGGTGGATCCCGATCAGCGCCGTCACGCCCAAGCCGACCGCGCTGGGGTCCACGACGGCGTGGTAGCCGACGATCACGCCGCTGGACTCGAGCTTGCCGACCCGCTCGTGCACGGCGGACGCGGACAGGCCGACCTGCCTGCCGAGATCGGCGTACGTGGCCCGTCCGTTGGCGCGCAGCGCGGCGATGATCTGCCGATCAAGAGCATCCACCCGCGACACCCTATGCCCCACGTGTCCGGGCACACAGCGGACCTCGCGTGTCCGGTTCGCCCTCTGCGTCCCTTACTACCTCTTTACCAAACAACAAGCGTTCGAGTACCTGATGGGTCAGATGCCACGATCAGACCGGAACGTCTGATCTGAGGAGGACGAGTGACTGCAGCCACCGAGCGGCTCTTGACGCCTGGGGAAGTCGCCAATCTGTTCCGGGTCGACCCGAAGACCGTGACCCGATGGGCCACCGCAGGTCGCATCGGCTCGATCCGCACCCCTGGAGGACATCGCAGGTTCCGTGAGACCGAGGTGAAGCAGCTCCTCTCGGAGCTGACGACCGAGGCGACTGAACCCGTTCGCCATTGAAACCGTAGTAACTCCTGTGCCGCGGGTAACCTCGTGGCAAAGGGAGGTGGCGACACGATGATCTACCTGCTGGCGGTGATCGGTGCGCTCACCGTGGCTGTGCTCGTGTGGCGAGCGTTCGCCCCGCAGCACTCGGAGTACACCCCAGGCCGCAAGGTGATCGCACCCGACGACGACCCGGAGTTCCTGCGCAAGCTCGACGAGCAGCGCAAGCGCGAGGAGTGAACGGAAAAGGGGCCCTGATCGCAGGACCCCTTTCCGCCACTGTCAGACGTACCCGCCTCAGGAGTGCGGGAAGTCGTCCGCGACCACCGCGGCGAGTTCCAGCAACGCGAGCCGGGTCTCCGGTGCGAGCTGGTCCAGCGCGATCTCGGCGCCCTCCTCGAGGTGGGCGTCGAACGGCAGGCGGACCACGGCACGGCACCGCTGCTGGAAGTGCGCGGCAAGCTTGTCGATGTCGACCTTGCCCGACTTCGGGCGCACCGAGTTGATCACGCACACGGACTTCGCGACCAGGTCGCGGTAGCCGTGCGCCTCCAGCCAGTCGAGTGTCGCGGCCGAGGTCTGCGCGCCGTCGACGGAGCCGGACGACACCAGGACCAGCGAGTCCGCCTCGTCCAGCACGCCCTTCATCGCCGAGTGCATCAGTCCGGTGCCGCAGTCGGTCAGCACGATGTTGTAGAAGTGCTCCAGCAACGCCACCGTGCGCCGGTAGTCCTCTTCGCTGAACGCCTCCGACACCGCCGGGTCCTGCTCGGACGCCAGCACCTCGAGGCGCGCGGGCGACTGCGAGGTGTACGCGCGCACGTCGCTGTACTTCGTGATCCGCGGTGCGTCGCGCAGAAGGTGGCGCACGGTCGCCGTGGTCTCCCGCGGGATCTTCAGCGCCAGCGTGCCGCGGTCGGGGTTCGCGTCGACGGCGATCACCCGGTCGCCGCGCAGCGACGAGAACGTCGAGCCCAGCGTCGTGGTCGTCGTGGTCTTGCCGACACCACCCTTGAGCGACAGCATCGCGATCTTGTAGCACCCGCGCAGCGGCTGGTTGATCCGTGCGATCAGCTCGCGGCGGCGCACGTCGGCAGGGCTCTCGCCGAGGTTGATGGCGCCACCGGTGACCGTGTGCAGGGTCTTGCGCCAGCCCGACGTCGGCGGGCGCTTCTCCTTCTTGATCAGCTGCTGCGACGACACTTCCTGCGCCTGCGAGCGGTACTGCTGCTGCGGGAAGTTGTTCGGGTACTGCGAGCCGGCGAACTGCCCGTACTGCGCCGTGTTCGGCCCCGTGCTGTGCGGGCCCGACGGGCCGCCACCGACCGGATGAGCACCCGACTGGCCGCCGCCCACCTGGTAGCTGCCCGACTGCGAACCGGGCACCGGGTACGAACCCGACGCGGCGCCGGGCACCTGGTAGGGACCGGAGGCACCGCCCGGCACCTGGTACGGGCCGGAGGGGTTGCCGCCCACGTGGTACGGGCCGGATTGGCCGCCGCTGACGTGCTGCGGGCCGGATTGCTGCGGGTCGAGGTAGGCCGCCGCCTGGGGGTCGACGTACTGCGGGCCGGAGCCCTGTTCCTCACCCGGTGGTTGCCATGTCACCGCTGTGGCCCTCCCTGAGCAAGGGGACCAGGACTTCCCCGACCCCCGGGTTGCGACGGTACGCAACCACCAGCGGTTCCATCGACGTGGGGGTTAACTCGTCAGAGACCGGCGTAGGAATGCAACCCGGTCGCGACCAAGTTGATGAAGAACAGGTTGAAGACGTTCACCGCGAAGCCCGCGACGTTGATCCAAGCGGCCCCGCGGCCACGCCAACCGGCCGTCGCACGCGCGTGCAGATACGCCGCGTAGACCACCCACGAGACGAACGCCACCGTCTCCTTGGGGTCCCAGCCCCAGAACCGGCCCCATGCCGCTTCCGCCCAGATCGCGCCGCAGATGATGCCCGCGGTGAACAGCGGGAAAGCGAGCACCGTCGTCCGGTACGACATGCGGTCGAGCACGTCGGCGGACGGGAGCTTCGGGAAGCGGTCGGTCCGGCGGTCCTTGAGCAGGTAGAGGATCGACGTGACGCCCGGGATCAGCAGGATGCCGGACGAGATCGAGATCACCGAGACGTGGATCACCAGCCAGTACGACCGCAGCGCGGGCTGGACCGGCGCCGACTCGGCGTAGAGGACGGTGCCGCCGAGGAACAGCAGGACCAGGATCGGGGGCAGCACGAACACGCCGAGCCGGCGGATCGAGAACTTGACCATCAGCACGATCCACGTCGCCACGGCCGCGAGGCACAGCAGCGACATGTACTCGTACATGTTGCCCCAGGGCGCGCGCCCGGCCGACAAACCGCGCATGACCAACGACCCGAGGTGCAGCAACGCGCCGAGAACCGTCATCGCGGCGCCCATGCGACCGATGCGTTCGGCCCTGGTCAGCTCACTCTTCGGCTCGTCGGTGAGGACGCTCGGCGCACCGGCTCCGACCAGCGCCTCGGACTTGCGCGGCGCACGGGAGAAAGCCTGCTCGACCGCGTAGAGCAGGACCGCGAACAGGTAGACGCCCAACGCGCTGCGGTACAGCCAGTCGCTGTAGGTCGCGAGTGTCTCGTTGACCGGCATCAGGACTTCTCCTCGTTCAAGACCGCGCGGGCGAGGCGCGTGAACTCCTCACCGTATCCTGCCTGGTCAGTACGGGCGAGCCCGCCGACCTCGACCAAAGTACGCCCGTCCTCCAAACGGGTCGCACGCACCCACACCCTGCGGCGCTTGACGGTCAGCGAGACCCCCAGGCCGAGGATGATCAGGATGGCGAACACCAGCACGTACCCCTGGGTCGGGTCGTGCGAGACCTGCAGCGACACCCAGTCGTTCACGGAGTCGAAGCGCACCTTGGTGCCGTCGTCGAGCGCGATCTCCTCGCCCAGCGCGAGGTTCTTGCGCGCGACCTTCTGCAACCGGCCCTGCTCGACCATCTTCCCGTCGATCGAGAAGATCGACTGGCCACGTCCGTCGTCCACCCCGAGATCACCGCGGTACACGTCGACGGCGACCATCGGGTTGTTCAGCGCCGGGTACTTCGAGGTCAGGATGCCGCCGTGCAGCAGCGGCGTCGGCGCCAGCAGCCCCGTCACCGCGATCTGGTTCTTGCGCCGCGTCTCGGAGTCCGTGATGCCCGGCGGGTCGAACTTCGTGGCGCCCTCGGAGGCCAGCGTGAGCTGGTCGGCCGGCAGCCACTGGATGCCCTGCGTCCGCTTCTCGCCGTTGGGGAACGTCACCGTGAACGTCGGCGTGTAGCCGTGGCCGAGCAGGTAGACGCGGTCGCCGTCGGTGCGCAGCGGGTGGTTGACCTGCAGCGTGTAGGGCTTCCAGGTGTTCGCGGCGAGGTCCTGGCCCGACTGGTAGCGGATGTCGGCCTGGAAGCCGACGGGCTGGCCGTTGTCGAGGTACTCCGCGGAGAACTCGCCGATCTCGACGCAGAACGGCGTGAGGTCCGTGCCGTCGACCCGCAGGCCCGGCCGGAACGAGTCGTAGTTGAAGATGCCGCCGTTGCAGAACTGGCCGCCGTCCGCCTGGACGATGACCTGGCCCTCGTAGCTGAACATCTTGCCCAGCGCGAACGACACCAGCAGGCCCAGCAGCGCGAAGTGGAAGACCAGGTTGCCGGTCTCGCGCAGGAACCCGCGTTCGGCGCTGACCGCGCCCTCGCCGGAGTCCATCCGCCAGCCGCGCAGGGCCTTCTCCGCGCGCTCGACGGCCTCGTCCGGCGTGATGTCGAGCTCGGCCTGCGCGTGGTGCGGCATGCGCGAGAGGTTGCGCGGTGTCAGCACCGGCTTCGAGCGCATCTGCTTGAAGTACTCCCACGTGCGGGGCAGCAGACACCCGACGAGGGAGGTGAACAGCAGCAGGTAGATCGCGGCGAACCACGGCGTCGCGTAGACCTCGAAGAACCCGAGCTTCAGGAGCAGCTCGCCCCACCAGCCCCTTTGAGCGACGTACTCGTCGACCTTGGCCGCGTTGAGCGACAACTGCGGCAGCAGCGCACCGGGCATCGCCGCGAGCGCGAGCAGGAACAGCAGCGTCAGCGCGGTCCTCATCGAGGTGAGGCCGCGCCACGTGTTGCGCAGGAAGGCGATCACTAGAGCGGCAACTCCACGACGTCGACGAACGAGTAGCGCAGCCACCCGACGAACTCACCCCAGAGCCCGGTGACCAGCGCGATCCCGACCAGGATCAGCAGCACACCGCCGAAGATCTGCACCTGCCGGGCGTGCGTGCGCAGCCACTTCGTGACCCCCAGCGCCCACCGGGCCCCGAGCGCGAGCACCACGAACGGCAACCCGAGCCCCAGGCAGTACGCGAGCACGAGCACGGCCCCGCGCACCGTCGACGACCCGACCTCGGTGCTGCGCGCCACGGCCATCACCCCGGCGAGCGTCGGCCCGACGCACGGCGTCCACCCGAGCGCGAACACGGCCCCGAGCAACGGCGCCCCGACCAGCCCGCTCCTGGGCTTCGCGTGGAACCGCACGTCCTTCTGCAGCGCCGGCACCAGCCCGATGAACACGAGCCCCATCAGGATCGTGACGACCCCACCGATGCGTTGGAACAGATCAGCGTTGAGCAGCAACGCGTCCGTGGCACCGAGGATCGTCATCGAGGCCAGCACGAAGACCACCGTGAACCCGCCCACGAACAACAGCGAGGCCCCGGCCACCCGCAACCGCCCGGCCTTCGCGGGCTCGTCGGCCTCGACCCGAGGCGCCTCGGCCCCGACCAGCCCGGCCAGGTACGCCAGGTAACCGGGCACGAGCGGCACCACGCACGGCGACGCGAACGAGATGAAGCCAGCGAGCAGAGCAACCCCGGTCGCCAGCAGCAACGGTCCGGAAATCGCCAGATCGGTGGGGTTCACACACCTCAGAGTAGGTAGTTGCCCAGATCACGCGACCACCGGTGTCGGTTTTGACCCGACACAAGGCTTGGGCCAAAAGTACCGACAATTGCAGCTTGTGGGTGACATCACGGTTGCTTAGCGTCAACACATGCATCGTTCGCGGCTGCTCCTCCCAGCGCTGACCGTTACCGCGCTGGCCCTGTTCGCGCAGGTACCGGCCGGTGGCGCCGCCCCGGCGATGGAATGGCGCGAGGTCTTCGGCGAAGACGGCTCGATCACGCAGGTCCGAACTCCGAAGGCACCGGCGGAGGAGTCAGCGGGCTTCCGAGCCCTCGCGACGGCGGAAGTCACGAAGGTCTTCGGCGACCGCGACTCGTCCGACGCCTTCGACCTGGTCTTCGTGGGCGACGGCTACACGGCCGACGACCTCGCCACCTACACGGCGAACGTGCAGAGCAAGTGGGACGAGCTCTCCGCGGTGGAACCCTTCACCACCTACAAGGCGTACTTCAACGTCTGGCAGGTCAACGTCGTCTCGAACGAGTCCGGCGTGGACCACGACCCGACCAGGGGCATCGCGAAGGACACCGCCCTCGACATGGGCTTCTGGTGCCAGGGCCGGGACGCCACCACAGAACGCCTCCTCTGCGTCAACGAGACCAAGGCCAAGGAGTACGCGGCCCTCGCCCCGCAGGCAGACCAGGTCATCGCACTCGGCAACACCGCGAAGTACGGCGGAGCAGGCGGCTCGGTGGCCACCGCCGCAGGCTCGAACGCCTCGGCGGGCCAGATCGCGATCCACGAACTGGGCCACTCGATCGGCGGCCTGGCCGACGAGTACGACTACCCCTACGCCACCTACACCGGCACCGAACCACGCGAGTTCAACGTGACGAAGGACCCGACCGGCGCCAAGTGGGGCGAGTACCTGGGCCAGCCCTCGCCGGACGGCGGCGTGATCGCCCCGGTCGAGGGTGCGAGGTACTACAAGAACGGCCTGTACCGCCCCACCGCGAACTCGATCATGCGAACCCTGGGCAAGCAGTTCAACTCGATCGGCCGCGACGCGATGGTCAAGGCGTTCAAGGCGAAGATCCCGTCGCTGAACGAGCCGGTGGCAGCACCCCCCGCGCCTTAGCCAGCCGGCCGCAGACGCGAGGCCGAAGCTCCAGCGCGAAGGCGAAGCCGAGCCGTTCTTGCTCTTGGCTTTCGCTGGCCCCCGCCACCACCCACCCAAGGACGCGACAGGCGAACGCAACCAGGCCGCGCACAACACCGAAGAAACGCCACAGCCAGCGGAAACGCTGGCTGACGCAGGCGTCCCCCCACTCTCAGGACCCCTCGCGACACAACCTGCTCAACGGGTCCGACAAGATCATTCCCGAGCCAACTCGTCCACAACGCTCTGCAAATCAGAAGCCAGAACAGGCACCAGGAAAACAGCAGCCACCCGATGCTCCTCGTCCACCACGAAGGTGGAAGGAACGGCATTGGCGGGCAATCCCCGGAACACGTTCACGAAGCTGCGAGAAGAAGCATCGTAGATGGACGGGTAGGTCAGCGACCGGTCCCGCATGAAGTCCCGGGGCTGGGCCTTCGACGTCTCCTTGACGTCGACCCCGAGCACCTGGGTCCCGGAGTCGAAGATCTTCTGCATTTCCGGCGCCTCGGTGCGGCAGGGTCCGCACCAGGCACCCCAGATGTTGATGACGACGGGTTTCCCGGCGAAGTCGGACAGCCGGACGGTCCGGCCGTCCTCCATCAGGGACTCCCCCTCGAGCCCCGTCAGCGGCTTCCGCTCACCGGCCGCGTACCGGAGCTCCACCTGCCCGCCGGGCGCCACGAGGTAGAACTCGCCGGCGCCGATCTGAGCGACGTCCTTGCCGGTGGCGCACCCCGCCAGCAGCAACAGCAGGACCAGGAGGCGCTTCATGCCCCGGTCATCCTGGGGTTGGTGGCCCCGACGGGCTCGGTGTAGGCGATCCGGACCAGCTGCTCGCCCTCGAAGACGAGCGAGGTCAGAGAAGCCAGCGAGCACTCGCGCCGGCGCGGGTCGTGCCACATCCGCTTGCCCTCCAGGAACCGGCGCACGGTCCAGATCGGCAGCTGGTGGGAGATGCACACGGCCTCATGCCCCTCAGCCAGCGACCGGGCCTTCTGCACGGCCCCCAGCATGCGGTGGGCGATCTCGATGTACGGCTCGCCCCACGACGGCCGGAACGGGTTCACGAGCTTCGGCCAGTGCTGGGGGGAACGCAGTGCACCGTCCCCCACGGCCACCTTCAGCCCCTCGAACTGGTTGTCGGCCTCGATCAGCCGCTCGTCCGTCGCGAGCTCCAGCCGGTGCGAGTCGGCGATGGGGGCGGCGGTCTGCTGTGCACGGTCCAAAGGCGACGCGACGACGTGCACGATGTCGTGGTCCGCCAGGTGTTCGGCGACGGTCAGCGCCTGCTTCTGGCCGCGCTCGGACAGCTTGAAGCCGGGGATGCGGCCGTAGAGGATGCCGGTCGGGTTGTGCACCTCGCCGTGGCGGAGCAGGTGGACGGTGGTGCGGCTCACTGGCGGGCCTCCTTGGCGGCGCGGGCCGCGTGCGGCAGTGCGTCGGCGATCACGGCGAACTCCTCTTCACCCATGGCGGCGTTCACGAACCACGCCTCGAAGGCCGAGGGCGGGGCGTAGACGCCTCGTTCGAGCAGGGCGTGGAAGAACGGCGGGAAGCGCCACGTCTCGCACGCCTGGGCGCCCGCGTAGTCCTTCACCTCCGCGGAACCGAAGAACACGCTCACCATGTTCCCGGCGAACTGCACGCGGTGCTCGACGCCCGCTTCGGTCAGCGAGGCGGTGAAGAGCGCGCCCAGGCGGGTCGCGTTGCGGTTCAGGGCCGCGTAGACGTCGTCGTCGGCCGCGCGCAGCGTGGCCAGGCCGGCGGCGACCGCCACGGGGTTCCCGGACAGCGTTCCGGCCTGGTAGACGGGGCCGGAGGGCGCCAGCCGCGCCATGACGTCCGCGCGGCCGCCGAACGCCGCCGCGGGCAGGCCGCCGGACATGACCTTGCCGAACGTGTAGAGGTCGCCGCGCACGCGCTCGAGGCCGTACCAGCCGGCGCGCGAGACGCGGAAGCCCGTCATGACCTCGTCCATGACGAGGAGCGCGCCGTCGGCGTCGCACAGGTCGCGCAGGCCCTGGTTGAAGTCGGCACCCGGCGCGACGGCGCCCATGTTGCCCGCCGCGGCCTCGGTGATGACGCAGGCGATCTCGCCGGGGTTCTCGGCGAACGCCGCCCGCACGGCCTCGATGTCGTTGTACGGCAGCACGATCGTGTCCTCGGCCTGCGCGCCCGTGACGCCCGGCGACGAGGGCAGCCCGAGCGTCGCGACGCCGGAGCCCGCCTGGGCGAGCAGCGCGTCGACGTGGCCGTGGTAGCAGCCGGCGAACTTGACGACCTTGCGGCGCTCGGTGAAGCCGCGGGCCAGGCGGATCGCGCTCATCGTGGCCTCGGTGCCCGAGTTGACCAGGCGGACCTGCCGGACCGGTTCGACGCGGTCGACGATCTCGGCCGCGAGGTCGATCTCCCCCTCGGTCGGCGTGCCGAACGACAGCCCGGAGGAGGCCGCCTTCTGCACCGCCTCGACCACGGCCGGGTGGGCGTGCCCGAGGATCATCGGGCCCCACGAGGCCACCAGGTCGACGTACCGGTTGCCGTCCGCGTCCCACAGGTGCGGGCCCTCGCCGCGCACCATGAAGCGCGGAGTGCCTCCGACGGAGTGGAACGCCCGCACCGGAGAGTTGACCCCGCCGGGGGTCAGCGTCGACGCGCGCTCGAACAGGGCCTGGGATCGACTCGCAGTCACGATCCCAGTCTCACATGTCGAAGTCGGCGGCTTTCTGCGGCCGGGTGCGCACGGCCAGCAGGCCCTGCCGCACGGCGTCGAGGGCGAGGACCACGGCCAGCGTCACCGCGGCGGCGGCGGTGCCCAGCCAGTTGCCGTACAGGCGCGTGGAGGTCAACGACGCGCCGCCGTCGCCCGGGTACTCGAGGCGCACGACACCGCGGTTCCAGCACCACACGGCGGCGACGACCAGCAGGACGATCGCGACGACCTCGCCGGCGGCGATGAGCCACCGCTTGGGCTGGTGCAGGCCCGGGCCGGCCGGCGGCGCCTCTTCGGGCTCCTCCACGACGGTCTCCGGCTCGGTCACGGCCTCTGTCACGCCGCTCACCTTCTCACGACCCGGCGCAGCGCCGCGAGGAAGGCTTCCGGATCACGCGCCCAGCCCAGCACCACCGCGCCGTCGCGCAGCCGCAGCGGTACGGCGGTCGTCCCCTTGGGCACCGACCACCCGCCGCCGAGCACCCGCGCACCGGCCGGCGCGCCCACGTCCGAGCAGGCCTCGATCATTGCGACCGGCATCTTCTCGCGCCCGAACTGGGCCTCCTCGGCCGTCAGCACGACGCTGCCGGTCTTCACCCGGCCGTAGACCCACAGCACCGCGCCGAGCGTCAGCCCGAGGCCCACGATGGTCCACAGGGCCACGGACGCCGGACCGGTGACGAGCTCGACGAGGTACCCGGCCACCGCGAACGCCGGCCCCCACAGCAACGGCCACCAGCTGCTGCCCGGCTCGCGGTAGAGCACTAGCGCACGTACCTGTTCGACGCGGGCAGGAACTGCAGCACGAGGGCGGCGACGGTCAGCCCCATCGTCACGATGGTCATCGTCACCGTCGGCTGCCACACCTCCCCGCCCACCGCGATGAACGTGATGGCCATCATCGACAGGACCCCGAGCACGGCGAGGATGGAGAGCAGGATCCGCGCCCAGTTCTGACCGTTGCGCAGCACGATGGCGAACGCGACGTACGGCGCGGCGGCGACGAGCATGGCGAAGCCGAACAACGCCGCCATCACCCGCAGCCCGAGCTCGCCGGCCTCGCGGTCCTCCTCGGAGAGCACCCTGTCGCCGTTGACGAAGAAGTCGGCGTTGGTGAGCAGCATCACCGGCAGCACGGCCACGGACAGCACGGCGCCCGCGATCCAGGTCCACGCCGCCGCGGTGATCGTGGCGGGCCTCGGCGGGGCCATCTCGTAGGGCTGCACCGGCGGCAGCGGCGCCATCGAGAAGCTCTCCTGCCCGACGTGGCTCACCTGGTACTGCCCGCCGGGCTGCGGGGTCACCGGGTAGGCGCCCGCCGGGTTCTGCCACTGGACGTCGTCGCCCGGGTTCGCCCACGGGTCGTGCGGTTGGGTCACTGCTCACGCACCTCCGCCAGCCACTGTGCCGTACGCGCCTGCCACGTGAAGACGATTGCGGCGCAGATGAGCAACAACGTGACCAGGTTGGACGCGCTGACGCCGAGGAACAGGATCCAGATCATGTGCAGGACCGCGATGAACGACAACACGATCCGCGGCCAGTTCTTGCGCTTGAGGAAGAGCCTCGTGAGCCACACGTAGGCGGCGACGAAGACCAGCGCGACGACCGACAACGTCGTGAGGAAGCTCGTGACCTGCCCGGACGTCCAGTTCGTCAGCCGCTGGACCTCACCGCGCTGGAACCACAGCCCCGCCGTGGTGAACACGACGAAGACCGCGTTCGCGAGCCAGAGGCCGACCGCGATGCGGACCGGCCGGGGAACGTCCTCCTTCACGCGGCCTGCTCGCGTTCGGTGAGGTGGTCGCTCGACTGCCGGAAGTAGAAGAGCACCAGTCCGGACACGGCGACCAGGGCGGTCACGACGCCGAGCACGTTCGTGATCATCTGGAAGAACAGCCCGATCAGCAGCGTGATCATCAGGCCGGTGCGGCTCTTCTTCAGCCCGGACCGCACCTTGCCCGCGAACCACACCGCGAGCCCGGCCAGCACGACCGTGACCACCAGCGAGACGACGACCACGACGGTCGTGCTCGAGACGAGCATGTCCCGCGTGATCTTCGGGTCCCTGTTCGCCCTGACGGCGGCGTCGACCAGCAGGTCGGTGTTGAAGGCCATGTACAACGCGGACAGCACGCCGAGGGCGGAGCCGGCGACGACGAGCCAGTAGCCCGCGGTGATCGCGCCGGGGGTGCCCGGTTCCTTCGGTGACTTCACGGTCGAAACCTAGGTGCGCGGGAAGGCGCTGTCCACCGCGGCACGTTCGCGGAAGTGGCCCGGCACCCGGTACATCAGCACGACCGCCGTTGTTTCGAGCACCGTGGTGACCACCGTGACGGCCAGGTCGAGCGGCCGCATCTCCACGCCCACGGACGCCGCGACCCCGCTGACCCACGCCACGAGCCGGAACAGTCCGAAAGCGACGGACGCGACGCCGAGGACCGTCAGCACGACCCTGGCCCAGTTGCGGCCGTGCGCCATCCTGGTGGCCAGTCGCGTGTACGCGAACAGGAACGCGGCCGCAATGACGAGTCCGAAGAGGACACTGCGGTCGACGGCGGCGTCGACCTGGTCCTGGCCCAGCGCGGGGTTCTGGCGGCGTGCTTCGGCGACGAGGGTCTCGCGGTCGAAGAGCTCCACGACGAACCGCGTCATGCCGACGCACGCGCCGGCGATCCACAGCCAGCGCGCGACGTCGACCAGCTTCGGGACGGGGCTGTCTACCGGTCCAGCCACCGGGCGGCTTCCACGGCCCAGTAGGTGAGCACGATGTCCGCACCGGCGCGGCGGATGGACGTGAGCGTCTCCAGGATCGAGCGCTCCCGGTCGATCCAGCCGTGGGCGGCGGCGGCCTCGATCATCGCGTACTCACCGGAGATCTGGTACGCCGCAACGGGAACGTCCGAGACCTCGGCGACCGCGCGCAGCACGTCCAGGTACAGCAGGGCGGGCTTGACCATGACCATGTCCGCGCCCTCGGCGAGGTCCAGCTGCACCTCGCGGATCGCCTCGCGGGCGTTCGCGGGGTCCTGCTGGTAGGTCTTGCGGTCGCCCGCGAGCTGCGACTCGACGGCGTCGCGGAACGGGCCGTAGAACGCCGAGGCGTACTTCACCGCGTACGCGAGGATGCCGGTGCCGGTGAAGCCCGCGGCGTCCAGGGCGTTGCGGATGAAGGCGGTCTGGCCGTCCATCATGCCGCTGGGGCCGACGACGTGGGCGCCGGCGCGTGCCTGGGCCACGGCCAGCTCGCCGTAGGCCTGCAGGGTGGCGTCGTTGTCGACGGTGCCGTCGGCGGCGAGCACGCCGCAGTGGCCGTGGTCGGTGAACTCGTCCAGGCAGCAGTCCGACATGAGGACGGTGCTGTCGCCCAGCTCCGCGCGCAGGTCGTTCAGCGCGACGTTGAGGACGCCGTCCGGGTCGGTGCCGGCGGACCCGACGGCGTCGCGCTCGGCAGGGACGCCGAACAGCATGATGCCGCCGACGCCCGCCTGCACGGCCTCGACCGCGGCCTTGCGCAGCGAGTCGCGCGTGTGCTGCAGAACACCCGGCATGCTGCTGATCGCGGCCGGCTCCGCCAGGCCTTCCTTGACGAACATCGGCAGCACGAGCTGACGGGGGCGCACCTCGGTCTCGGACACCAGGCGGCGCATGGCGGGCGTCGTGCGCAGACGCCTCGGCCGGTGAAGTGGGTACATCGGGAGACTCCCTGACTTCGAGAGAGTCGAAGGGGCCACCCAAAGGATCTTGAGTGGCCCCGACGGCTTCAGTGTGTTCTAGCTCCTGCGCAGGCGCTTGGTCTTGCGCGGCGGAGGCAGCGCTCCCTCGGCGCGCAACCGGGCGGCGTGGGCGGCCAGCGCGTCGACCAGCGCGGGCACGTTCGCCTCCTCGGGCTGCACGTCGACCCGGAGGCCGAACTCCCGCGCCGTCTCGGCGGTCTGCGGGCCGATGCACGCGACGAGCGTGCGGGCGTGCGGCTTGCCCGCGATGCCGACCAGGTTCCGCACGGTCGACGACGAGGTGAAGCACACCGCGTCGAAGCCCCCGGACTTGATCATCTCGCGGGTGTCGGCGGGCGGCGGGGCCGCACGCACGGTGCGGTACGCCGTCACGTCGTCGATCTCCCAGCCACGCTCGCGCAGGCCCGCGGCCAGCGTCTCGGTGGCGATGTCGGCCCGCGGCAGCAGCACGCGGTCGACCGGGTCCAGGATGTCGTCGTAGGGCGGGAAGTCGTTCAACAAGCCCTCGGACGACTGCTCACCGGACGGCACGAGCTCGGGGATGATGCCGAACGAGCGCACCTTCGCGGCCGTGGCCTCGCCGACGCAGGCGATCTTCACGCCGGAGAACGCGCGGGCGTCCAGGCCGAACTCGCGGAACTTCTCCCACACGGCGCGCACGGCGTTGGTCGAGGTGAAGACGACCCACTGGTAGCGGCCGTCGACGAGACCCTTGACCGAGCGCTCCATCTGCGCGGGGCTGCGGGGCGGCTCGACGGAGATCGTCGGCACCTCGACGGCGATCGCGCCGTGCGAGTGCAGGCGCTCGCTCATCGCGCCGGCCTGCTCCTTGGTCCTCGGGACCAGCACCCGCCAGCCGTACAGCGCCCGCGACTCCCACCAGGAGAGCTTCGAGCGCGCGGCGGCGGCAGCGCCGACCGTGACGACCAGCGGGCCGCCCATCTCACCGGCGTCGGCCGCGACGGCGGCCAGCGTGGTGTCGACGGTGCGCTGCTGGAAGCCGGTGCCCTCGGCGGTCACGGCGACCGGGGTCTGCGGCGCGAGGCCGTTCTCGACCAGGTTCGACGCGGCCTCGGCGAGGTGCGAGCCGGTCGCGTGCAGCACGAGCGTGCCGGGCGAGGCCGCGAGGCCCGCCCAGTCCGTCACCGCGCGCACGTCGACCTCGGTGTGCACACCACCGAGCGCGACGCCCGCGTACGCCGGGACCGCAGTGCCCGAGGGCACGCCGGGAACGACGTCGAACGGGATCGTCGACTTCGCGACGGCCTGCGCCTCCTTGACGACCGAGTCGAGCGTCAGCGGGTCACCCGCGACGAGGCGGACGACCGTGGCGCCGTTCTTCGCCTCGTTCACCAGGTCCTTGGCCACGTCGGCGGACTCGCCGACAGCGGGGCGGACCTCGACTCCCTCGGCCACGGTCGCGAGGACGTCCGCGGGGACGTCCGGGTCGGTGACCACGAGTTCAGCCCTGGTGAGCAAGTCGTGGGCCCGGACCGTGAGCAGCCCGGTGTCGCCGGGGCCGGAGCCCACGAAGGCGATGCGTCCGGGGGTCTTGCGTGCGCGGGTCATCAGGGCACTCCCCATCGATTACGCCTCTGGACCGCTGAGAACCGCGGCCCCGAGGTCGAGCAACTCGGCGGCCAGCGCCCGGCCGAGTCCCTCAGCTTCGGTCAAGTCACCGGTGGCGGACGCGCGGAGGAGATCGTTCTCCGGCGTCGCTGCGACCCCGCGCAGGGAAAGTCGGTACACGACCTTGCCCTCGTCGTCGAGGTCTTCCACCACATCGGCCAGCGCGCCGACCGGCGCGCTGCAGCCCGCCTCGAGCGCGGCCAGCATGGCGCGCTCGGCGGTCACAGCGGCCCGGCTGGCCGAATCGTCCAAAGTGGACTGGATCAGGTGCTCGGCGTCGACGTCGTCGACCCGGCACTCGACTGCCAACGCGCCCTGTGCGGGCGCGGGAAGCATCTGGATGGGCTCCAGCGTCTCGGTGATCTCGTCGACGCGGCCCAGGCGCGCGATGCCGGCACGGGCCAGCACCACGGCGTCGAGCTCTCCGCTGCGGACCTTGCCGATGCGCGTGTCCACGTTGCCGCGCAACGGGAGGATGTTCAGCCCGAGGCCCAACGCCTCCAGCTGGGCGGCGCGGCGCGGGGAACCCGTGCCCACGGTGGACCCCGGCGGCAGCTCACCGAGCGTGAGGCCGTCGCGCGCCACGAGGGCGTCGCGCGGGTCCTCGCGCTGGGGTACGGCCGCGAGCACGAGACGGGGGTCCGGCGCGGTCGGGAGGTCCTTGTAGGAGTGGACGGCGATGTCGATCTCACCGTTCGCGAGCGCGTCGCGGAGAGCCGACGTGAAGACACCGATGCCGATCTGCGCGATCGGCGCGTCGGAGAGGTCGCCCGGCGTCTTGACGACGACGATCTCGACCTGGGCGCCGGCGGCCCTGAGTGCCTCGGCGACGGTACCCGTCTGCGCCAGCGCCAGGGCGCTGCCTCGGGTACCCATCCGTAGGGTGCGGGTCACCGCGTTTCACCATCCACAGAAGACTTGGTCTGACTGACAACCCCAGGCGTCTGGGGGTCGAGCCCGAAGAGCTCGCGGAGAGCCTCCGCGTAGCCGGTGCCACCAGGGGCGGAGGCGAGCTCCTTCACCCTGACGGTCGGCGTGTGCAGGAGCTTGTCTACAACGCGGCGCACCGTCTTGGCCAATTCACCGCGTGTCGCGGCGTCCAGTTCGGGGAGTCGCGAGTCGAGGCGGAGCAGCTCGGCGTCGACCACCTCGGCCGCCCGCTTGCGCAGAGCCGTGACGGTCGGCGTGACCTCGGCGGAGCGCTGCCCCGCGAGGTAGGCCTTCACCTCGTCGGCGACCAGCCGGGCCGCCAGGCGGGCGTCCTGGCCGGCAGGGGCGTCGGAGAGGCGCCGCTGCAGCGTTTCCAGGTCCACCACACGAACGTTCGGCAGCTCGGCGGCGGCCGGGTCGACGTCCTTGGGCAGGCCCAGGTCGCACACGACCAGCGGTCGCGAGCGCTTGCCGATCATGTCGGCGCGGACGGTCGTGCCGACCGAGCCGGTGCACGCGAAGACGATGTCCGCGAGGTCGATCTCGACGGGCAGCGCGGTGAGGTCGACGGCCGTCGAGGGCACGCCCTCGGCCTTGAGCGACGTGGCGAGACGCACACCGTTGGCCTGCGTCCGGTTCGCGATGACGACCTCGCCGATGCCCGCGCGGCGCAGGTGCGCGGCGGCGAGCCCGCCCATGGCGCCGGCGCCGACGAGCAGCGCCCGCTTGCCGACGAGGGTGCCCAGCTCGGTCTCGGCGTCGGCGAGGGCCTCGGACACGACCGACGCGCCCGCGTGGTCGATGCCGGTCTCGGCGTGCACGCGCTTGCCGACGCGCAGGGCGTTCTGGGTGAGCTCGTGGACGGTCCTGCCGACGGTGCCCGCCTCGTCCGCCGCCGCGTACGCGCCGCGCAGCTGGCCGAGGATCTGGGACTCGCCGACGACCATCGAGTCGAGGCCGGCCGCGACGGAGAACAGGTGCTCGACGGCAGCGGCGGCGTAGTGCACGTAGAAGTGCTCGTAGAGCGCCTGGGGCTCGATCTGGGCGTGCTGCGCGAGGACGTCGACGACCTCGGACATGCCGCCGTGGAACGACTCGACGACGGCGTAGACCTCGACCCTGTTGCAGGTCGACACGACCATCGCCTCGGAGACGCTCGGGGCGGCGAGGAGCTGGCCGAGGACCTTGGGCAGGTCCGGCTCTGCCACGGTGACGCGTTCCAGGACCGGGACGGGGGCGGTGCGGTGCGAAAGCCCGACTGCTAGCACGCTCATGCACTCACCACGTCTGCCGGAGCCGTCTGGCTCACGCTCACGGGCGAATCACCATCCCGTCCACACCGAGTCCGTTGTTGCCTGCCGGGCCGATCCCTGCTGAGACGCTGGCAGCCTCGTCCGCACGTCGAGCGACGTGGAACGACAGGATCTGCATCTCGACCGCCAAGTCAACCTTGCGCACCTCGACGTTGTCTGGAACCTGGAGGACAACTGGTGCGAAGTTCAGAATGCACTGCACGCCCGCAGATACCAAACGGTCGCAAACCGACTGAGCGGCGGGCGGCGGCGTCGCGATGACGCCGATCGACACCTCGCGCTCGAGGCAGACGGCGGTGATGTCGTCGATGTGGTTGACGGGGATGCCCCCAACAGGGATTCCGACGAGATCGGCGTCCACGTCGAAGAGAGCGGTGACCGGGAAGCCCCGGCCGGGGAACCCGCCGTAGTTCGCGAGAGCGTGACCAAGGTTACCGATGCCGACGACGGCCACCGAGTGGTTCCTGGTGAGGCCGAGGATGCGCTCGATGTGGCTCACGAGGACCTCGACGTCGTACCCGACGCCCCTCGTGCCGTAGCTGCCGATGTAGCTCAGGTCCTTGCGGAGCTTCGCCGCGTTGACGCCCGCGGCCTGGCTCAGCTCCTCGCTGGAGACCGCCGTGACGCCCTGGTCGGCCATGCCGGACAGCACGCGGAGGTACACGGCGAGCCGGGCCACGGCCGCCTCGGGGATCGCACGAGCGCGCTCCCTGTCGGCAGGCTCCGCAGGGGTGGTGGTCGTCTCACCTTCGCCCCGCTGTGATGCCACGCTCTCCGACCTCCGGGTGTGCTCCACCGCAGGGATCCGCGGCGTTGGTGATGTGCACACCGTACCGCTTGTGAACGGATGCACAAAGTCGATGATCGGCGCCGAGGGCCCCGGTCACAGGGCGTGACCAGCACTTCCGTCGTCCACGATCACCACGGGGTGAGCGCCTACTCGACGGTGAAGGTGACCGAGTGCCATCCCGTCGCACCGTCGGGAACGGGGTCGAGGCGCGCCTGGTCCTGGGTGAGCCCGGACTTGTCGGTGGCCCGGCACTCGGCCGTGTGGCTGCCCGGCCGCAGGTCCAGCTCGACGCGCCACATCCGCCAGGTGGTGTCGCTGACGTCGGCGCCGAGCTGCGCCTCCCGCCACGGCCCGCCGTCGATCCTGACCTCGACCTTCGCCACTCCCCTGGGCTGGGCCCAGGCCGTGCCGGCGATGACCGTCCTGCCCCTCACCTCGCCGTTGCGCGCGGGCCGGTCGATGCGGGAGGACGCCTTGATCGGCGCCCGCGTCGCCCAGCCGCGCGGGATCCAGTAGCCCTGGTCCTGGGCGAACGTCGTGACCTTGAGGTCGGTGACCCACTTCGTGGCGGAGACGTAGCCGTAGAGGCCCGGCACGACGAGCCGCGCCGGGAAGCCGTGCTCGGCGGGCAGCGGCTGACCGTTCATGCCGATCGCGATCAGCCCGTGCTCCAGGACGTGGTCGAGCGGGCTGCCGGCCGTGAAGCCGTC
Source organism: Lentzea jiangxiensis (assembly GCF_900104175.1). Classification (GTDB taxonomy): domain Bacteria; phylum Actinomycetota; class Actinomycetes; order Mycobacteriales; family Pseudonocardiaceae; genus Lentzea; species Lentzea jiangxiensis. The sequence continues at coordinate 88,059 of NZ_FNIX01000001.1, read as the reverse complement.
GTCGCTGGTGCTGAACAGCTGGTCGGCGCCGGCCTTCACCCCGGCCTCGCGCAGCACGTCGCCGATCCGGACGCCGACGAAGTTCGCCGTGGAGATGTACGGGCCGCCCACCTCGTTGGAGACGCAGGTCAGCGTGACGGTCTCCTCGACGAGGTCCCTGCTCCGGATCTCCTCGAACGTGAGCACCATCGGCCGCTCGACCATCCCGTGCACCCGCAGCGCCCACTCCTCGGCCCGGATCCGGGGCACGCTCAGCGCGGTGTCGATCCGGTAGAAGTCCTCGCTGCTCGTGATGAAGCTCGGCGTGCCGTCCCGCACGAAGTCGGCGCCGACCGGGATCTCGGGCGCCTTGACCTCCGGCGTGAGGTCGCCGACGGCCCGCCTGCTGCCCTCGACGTCGGTCCGGCTGCCGAAGACCTGCCCCACGACCCCCGCGGTGACCGCGAGCCCCGCCGTGATCAGGAAGTCGCGCCTGCTCGCGCTCTCCCGCGCCTCCTTGTGCAGGTGGCGGAACACGTAGACGCCGGCGGCCGTGCCGGCGACCGGTGCCAGGACGGCGAGCGCGCCGACGTCGGGCCTCGTGGCGACCGCGACCACCCCGACGAACCCGAGCAGGACGGCCACCAGCGATCCCGACGCGGGGCTGTTCCTGCTGGCCAGCCCGGCCCCGGCCCCGATGCCGGCCAGGACGACCGCCATGCCGGTGAGCAGCACCAGCTTGTCCGCCGTGCCGAACGTGCTGACGGCGAAGTCCTTCAACCACGACGGCGTGAGGTCGATGAACGCGTTGCCCACCGCCAGGTAGGGCGAGGCGCTCAGGCCCACGAACGCCGCCACCAGGTGCCCGGCCGCGAGCGCGGCGAGGAGGGCGAGCAGTCCGGTCAGGGCGGCCTTGGCGGGCTTCATACCGTCAATTCGACACCCAGCGGGCCCTGGTTCGCGTGAGCCGTAAGGGCTCGGTAACCACCCGGACTCAGGCGAGGGCCGCCCGCAGGCGGTCCTCCTCCACCTCCCAGTACCCGTGCTCGGCGCCGTCCACGAGGAACACCGGCACCCGGTCGCCGTACTCGGCCCGCAGCTCCGGGTCGGAGTCGACGTCCTCGACGGACCAGGTGGCGCCCGTGTCGGCGCAGATCCGCTCGATCTCGGCCGCCGCCTCCTCGCAGGCGTGGCACGACACCCGGCTCATCAACGTCACGTGGTGGGTCATGCCCTCATGCTCCCAGGGGCCTGCGGAGCGCGGCGCGGGCCAGCTTGCCGGTCGGCGAGTGCGGCAGGGCCGGGGCGAACTCGACCTTCGTCGGCACCTTGAACTTGGCGAGCCGCGCGGCGCAGTGGGCCACGACGTCGTCCGGCGCCAGCTCCTGGCCGTCGCGCAGCACGAGCACGACCTTCACGGACTCGCCGGTCTTCTCGTCCGGCACGCCGACGGCCGCGGCCTCCTGGACCTGCGCCATCTCGCAGAGGACCCGCTCGACCTCGTGCGGGTAGACGTTGAAGCCGTTGACGATGATCAGGTCGCCGGCGCGGTCGACCAGGTGCAGGTCGCCGTCGGCGTCGATGAAGCCGACGTCGCCCGTGCGGAACCAGCCGGAGGAGTCCGGGCCGTGCGCGCCGTCGGGCCAGTAGCCGCTGAAGAGGTTGTCGCCCTTCGCGGACACCAGGCCCGTGCCGGGCTCGTCCTCGTCGATGTCGAGCACCGAGCCGTCCGTGTCGACCAGCCGGATCTCGACGCCCGGCAGCGCCCGGCCCACCGAGCCCGGCTTCGGCACGCCGCCGACCAGCGTCGACGTGAGCACGGGACCGGTCTCGGTCAGGCCGTAGCCCTCGTAGACCGGGATGCCGATCACGCCGCGCATCTCGGCGATGACACTCGCGGGCAGCGGTGCCGCGCCGGAGGTGAACAGGCGGACGGTCGCGAGCTTCTCCCGCAGCACCTCGACCGGGTGCGCGAGCAGCGCCCGGTACATGGGCGGCACGCCGACCATCGTCGTGACGCGGTGCTCCTCGATGACGTCCAGCGCGGTGGACGGCTCGAAGCGCTCCAGCAGGACCGCCGTCGCGCCGGCGCCCGCCACCTGCAGCAGGCCGGGGCCGAGGCCGTAGACGTGGAACAACGGCAGCGCGAGCAGCACCCTGTCGCCCGCCGTGACGGGGGCGGGGCGCAGGGAGGCGCACTGCGAGACGTTCGCCAGCAGCGCCCGGTGCGACAGCATCGCGCCGCGCGGCACGCCGGACGTGCCCGAGGTGTAGCCGAGCACCGCCAGGTCCTCGCCGCCGCCGACGGCCTCGAACGGCTCCGCGGTGGCCGTGACGTCCGGGAGGTCGAGGACGTGCGCGCCGGAACCCTCCCCGTCGCCGACCAGTAACCGGGCGCCCGAGTCGGCGAGGATCCGCTGGAGCTCGCGCGGTGGGTTGCCGGGGCCGGTGGGCACCACGACGCCGCCCGCGCGCAGAACCCCGAACACCGCGACCACGAACTTGGGGCCCGTGGGGAGCCGTACCGCCACACGATCGCCCGGTTGGAGTCCTGAATCAGCCAGATGGCGGGCGAAAGCATCGGTCGCGGAGTCGATGGTTTCCCACGTGAGGCTCTTTCCGCTCGCGACGTCGACCAGTGCGACGTGGTTGGGTCCCCGCTGTGCCGAGGCACGGACCAGATCTGAGAGATTGCGAGCGGAAGTCACCACGGCCTCCTCATGAACAACTGAACGCTTGGGGCAGTGTTCCACGCGTGACGGGCGTCATGAAGCCGCGGTTCGTGCGTCTCCCCACCGCCACCCCGTCCGCTACCTACTACGGAGTAACAACACGTATGCTGCCGCCACGGCGACTCTGTGGAGGTGCCGCGAGCCGATGACCGCGCGGGCACGACCGAACACGATCAGGACCACCCGGACCATGACGGGAGGTCAGCACGACAACGCCGCCGACGAGCCGTGGCAGCTCGTCAAGGCCGCCCAGGAGGGTGACACCGGGGCGTTCGGAGTGCTGTACGACAAGTACGTCGACATGGTGTTCCGCTATGTCCTCTTCCGAGTGGGCGGCGACCGCGCGTTCGCCGAGGACGTGACCAGCGAGACGTTCCTGCGCGCGCTGCGGAGCATCGGTTCGGTCAGCTACCAGGGCCGCGACGTCGGGGCGTGGTTCGTGACGATCGCCCGCAACATCGTGTTCGACCACGTGAAGTCGAGCCGCTACCGGCTCGAGGTCACCACCGCCGAGCTCCAGGACAACCGCGAGGAGACGAGCGGCCCGGAGCAGGAGGTCATGACCGAGGCGACCAACGCGGAGCTGCTCCGGTGCGTCTCACAGCTGGGTGACGACCAGCGCGAGTGCATCGTGCTGAGGTTCATCGAGGGCAAGTCGGTGTCCGAGGTCGCGCAGCTCATGGACCGCAACGAGGGCGCCGTGAAGGCGTTGCAACACCGGGCCGTGAGGCGGCTCGCGCAGATCCTCCCGTCGTGGTTGCGGTGATCGCGATCGCAGACGCGTAACCCAAAGCAGATCAACTTCGTTACTCGGGCTGAGATGGACGGCAAGGGAAGAACACCGCGGTGGCGGCAGGCAGAGCACGAGCGCTTCGCTCGTGCGGTTGAAGGCGGCCCTCAGCCGGTGGGCAACGACGACCTCGCCGAGGACCTGGCGATCGTCGAGCTGCTCAGGAAGATGGACGTCGGCCCGGACGCCGAGACGCGCGAACGCATGAAGCAGCGCGTCCTCACCGCGCCGCCCCCCGGGAAACCGCTGGCCGGCGCCTCGGTAAGACGGATGGGAGCGCGCGCACGACTGGCAGTCGCAGCGGCCGCGGTCCTGTGCTTGCTGTTGTCGCTCACCGGCATGAGCGTGCTGCTCAGCCGTGACGCGCTCCCGGGAGACCCGCTCTACGGCGTGAAGCGCACCACCGAAGGCGCCTCGCTCGGCCTGACCTTCGACGAGCAGGACCGAGCCCTCAAGCACCTGGAGTTCGCCGCCTCCCGGGTGACCGAGATGGAAACCCTGGCCGACCGCTCGTCGGAGGAGTCCGCGCAGCTCACGGCCCTCACCGACCTCGAAGCCGACGCCGTCGAGGGCTCCCGCCAGCTCACCACCTGGGCCACGACCTCCGACAGGACCGCGCTGCCCGCGCTCCGCGACTGGGCGCTCGGCCAGTACGAGAAGCTCGGCACCCTGCGCCCCCGCCTGTCCGGCGACGCGGGCGCGCACGCCGACACGACGATGTGGCTGCTGGCGAGCATCGCCCAGCGAGCCCACGACCTGGCCGCACGAACCGGCTGCGCCGCCGTGACGAGCGGTTCCTCGGACACGCTGGGCCCGCTGCCTGCCAAGGACGCGTGCGGCTCGGTCGTCACCGACCCGAGCACGTCACCGAGCAGCAGGCCGTCCTCGGCAGCGCCCCCCACCGCGGGCCGGCCCGTGCCGCCCGGCTCGGCGAACCCGTCGCCGGAGCCCACGCAGTCGGTGGCACCCGGCACCTCGGCCGCCCCCACCTCGAAGCCGGGCAGCACCCCCGGGCCGTCGACCACCAAGCCGGAGATCACGATCCCGCTCCCGCTGCCCCTGCCGAGCATCTCGCTGCCGCTGCTGCCGGGGATCAGCTTCGGCTGAGCACCGCACACCGGTCACGACGCGCCCGAGTCGTTCTGGACCAGCTCTGAGCAGGTTCGCCGGGCTGATCGCTAGGCTTGTGACATGGCAGGCAAGCGTGACGTGGAGAGCGACCGGCTGGCCGAACTAGCCGGCGAGGCATCGGCAGACGCGGCGATCCAGGCCGCCGCGATGGCGCCGGAGCTCGAAGCGTCCCTGACGGTCCCGCCTGACCTGACCGCCGCGGCCTTCTTCGACGTGGACAACACGATGATGATGGGCGCCTCGATCTTCCACTTCGCCCGGGGCCTCGCCGCGCGCAAGTACTTCTCCACCTCCGACCTGGCAGGCTTCATCTGGCAGCAGCTGAAGTTCCGGGTGGGCGGCCGGGAGGACCCGGAGTCCGTCAAGGCCTCCCGCGAACAGGCGCTGTCGTTCGTCTCGGGCCGCAGCGTCGGCGAGCTCGTCTCGCTCGGCGAGGAGATCTACGACGAACTGATGGCCGACCGCATCTGGAAGGGCACGCAAGCCCTGGCCCAGATGCACCTCGACGCGGGCCAACGCGTCTGGCTGGTGACCGCCACCCCGGTGGAGCTCGCCCAGATCATCGCCCGCCGCCTCGGCCTGACCGGCGCCCTGGGCACGGTCTCCGAATCGGAGAACGGCATCTACACGGGCCGCCTGGTCGGCGACCTCCTGCACGGCAAGGCCAAGGCCCAGGCAGTCCGCTCCCTGGCCGCCAAGGAAGGCCTCGACCTGCGCCGCTGCACCGCCTACTCGGACTCGTCGAACGACGTCCCGATGCTCTCCGTCGTGGGCACGGCGGTGGCCGTCAACCCGGACTCGCAACTCCGCGAGGTCTCCCGCCGCAAGGGCTGGGAGATCCGCGACTTCCGCACGGGCCGCAAGGCGGCCAAGATCGGCGTCCCGTCGGTGCTGGGCGCCGGGGTGGTGGCAGGCGCCGTGGCGGCAACCCTGGCGTACCGCCGCCGCGTGAAGTAGCGGCAGCTCATGCGGCCGGCACACCCGGCAGGCCGAGCGCCCGCCACCCCTGCTCCCCCTCCGTGGTGAGCACGACGGCCCTCGACGTGCCGATCCGGCGGATCCAACCGCGTTCGAAGAACATCGCGCAGAGGAACGCCCCGGCGGCACCGGCGAGGTGCGGAACGCGCTCAGTCCAGTCGAGGCAGGCACGGCTGCGTCGGCGCTCGCCCGGGTCGAAGCCGAGCTTCTCCAGCCAGACCTCACCCGGCTCGGTGATGGCGAGGTCAGCGGAGACCACGCCGAGGTCTCCCAGCCCGCTCCTCAGCGCAACCCCGAGCCGACCGGCGAGGTGGTCGTAGCAGGTCCGCCCCCGCGCCATCGCCTCCGACACCGCGGCCGCCCGCAACCCGCGGGGCGGCACCCGCGGCCCGAACGCCGCCATCGCCTCCAGCAGCTCGGCGACGTGCGGCCCGGCCAGCGCCACGTACCGATGGCGTCCCTGCCGGTGCTCGACCAGCAGACCGCCCTCGACCAGCCGGGTCAGGTGCTCGCTGACGGTCGAGGCCGCCACCCCCGCGTGCAGGGCCAGCTCACGCGACGTCCAGGCCCTCCCGTCCAGCAGTGCCCAGCACATGGCGGCACGGGTCGAGTCCGCGAGCAGTCCGGCCACCCCGGCGAGTCCTTCCACGGGCCCATTCTGCGACCGGAACACTTCGGCCGGCGCCGAACCGTCCAGCCCCTAGCGTCGTCGGCATGAGCGAAGAGCTGCTGCTGCCGGTCCCGCCGGTGCCGCCAGGAGACGCCGGGGTGGCCTGGCTCAGGTCGTCCGCGGTCAGGTTCAGCAACGGCGCCGAGCACGTCCGCCGACGTGCTCTGACCGAGCGGCTGCTGGACGGCGTCCACGTCACCACCCTCGACGAGCTCGCCGCCGCGCTCGGCCTGCCGGGTTCGCTGGACGACATCGCCGCGATCGCCCCGAGCTACCAGCCCCACGAGCCGATCACCGCGGCGGCCGACGCCGCCGTCGAACGCCTGGCCGGTTCCCACGGCGAGGAGGCGGCGGCCCGGATCGTGCTGCTCGTCCAGGCGTGGGCCGCCACGCACGCCCTCGCCGACCGCCTGCGCACCGGCGACCCCGCGCCGCCGGTGCCGGTCACGCGCAGGCAGACGCCCCGGGGCGTCGTCGAGGTCAGCCTCGCGCACCACCCGTTCGGCCACGGCCCGCACGCCTGCCCCGGACGGCGCCTGGCCACCCGGATCGCCAAGAACATGGCGTTCAGGGCCCTGCACCACCAGGCGGAACCGCTGGTCCTCCCCAACGCCTGGGACCACTCCTCCGCCGTCGCCCTGCACGCCGCCGGCTTCCGGGCGGTCGGCACCACGAGCCTCGGCGTCGCCGCCGCCCACGGGATCGAGGACGGGGCGGGGCTCGCGGGAGATCAGACCGTCGCGCTCGCGCGGCTGCTCGCGGACCTGCCGTTCCCCGTCACCGCGGATCTGGAGTCGGGTTTCGGCGCGCCACCGGACGAGGTCGCCGACCTCGTCGCGAGCCTGGGCGTCGCGGGCGTGAACCTGGAGGACGGCCGCCCGCACGGCCTCGCCACCCCGCAGGAGCAGGCGCAGCTCATCTCAGCCGTCAAAGAACGCGCACCGGGCGTCTTCCTCAACGCCCGCATCGACACCCACTGGCTCGGCATCGCCCTGAACGAGACCGAGGAGCGCGCACGCCGCTATGTCGACGCCGGCGCTGACGGCATCTTCGTCGCGGGCCTGACCGACCCGCGCGACATCGAGAGGCTCGCCGCGCTGGCCCCGCTGAACGTGCTGGCCCAGCAGCGCACGCCGAAGGAGCTCGGCGATCTCGGCGTGAAGCGGATCAGCACCGGATCACTGCTGTTCCGGGCAGCCCTGCACCACACCGTCGCGACCGCGCGGGCAGTTCGCGACGGCGCACCCGCGCCGCAGGCGTTCGGCTACGCCGAGGTGCAGGACCTGATCAGCCGAGGAACACGTTCCGACGCTGGGTGAGCAGCCGGTACAGGGTCTGCTGGATCGTCTCGCGCACCTGGTCGGTGAGGTTGAACACCAGCATCGGGTCGTCGGCCGCGTTCTCGCCGAAGACGTCGGTGCGGATCGGCTCGCCGAACTCGATGTACCACTTCGACGGCAGCGGGATGGCGCCCAGCGGCCCGAGCAGCGGGAAGAACGGCGTCACCGGGAAGTACGGGAAGCCCAGCAGCCTCGCCAGCGCCTTGATGTCGCCGATCATCGGGTAGATCTCCTCGGCCCCGACGATCGAGACCGGGATGATCGGCACGCCGGTCTTGAGCGCCGCCGACACGAAGCCGCCGCGGCCGAAGCGCTGCAGCTTGTAGCGGTCCTTGAACGGCTTGCCGATGCCCTTGAAGCCCTCCGGCCACACGCCGACGAGCTCACCGGACGACAGCAGGCGCTCGGCGTCGGCGTTGCAGGCGAGCGTCTGGCCGCCCTTGCGGGCCAGGGCGCCGAGCACCGGCGTGCGGAACACCAGGTCCGCGCCGAGGCCGCGCAGGGGCCGGTGCGCCGGGTGCTCGGACGCGATGCCGTACGCGGTCATCAGGGCGTCGAGCGGCACCGTGCCGGAGTGGTTCGCCACGATCAGCGCGCCGCCCGCCATCGGGACGTTGTTCAGGCCGATCGTCTCGACGCGGAACCACTTCTCGTACAGCGGCTTCAGCGGCGGCATCAGCACGTTCTCGGTGAGGTCGCGGTCGAAGCCGAACTCGTCGACCTCGTAGTCGCCCGCGAGCCGCCTGCGCGCGAACGCCAGCAGGTCGGTCAGCCTGCGTTCCCAGTCCGGTGTCGCGGACTGCTGCTGCTCCGGTTCGGGAACCACCTCGACGTGGCGCGCTCTGCGCGCGGCGTCGCGTTCCGGGTCGTGCAGCGGGATAACGCGTGCTCCTGCCACTGCGTTCATCTCCTCAAAGCAAGATCAGCGGAAACGGGCGGCCACGTCGAGGATTCCCCGTTCCGCGGCCGCAACCGTCTCCGGGTCGACGAGCGGCTTCAGGCCCCGCCCGTTCACGTAGTCGTCGAACGCCTGCTGGGTGGTCCACCGCGGCGTGAACCCGAACTCCTTCTTCAGCAGGGTCGTGTCGACCACGCGCCCCCAGTTGAGGAACCTCATCTGGTCGGGCGAGAAGTCGACGAGCCGGGCGCTCCGGAAGAAGCCGCCGACCGTGGGCACGGCGGAGCTGGGCACCGGCAGGTTCAGCCTGCCCGCCCGGCGGATCGCCTGCGACAGCAGCAGCACGCCGTCGCCGCCCACGTTGTAGACACCGGGCAGGTCGTGCATCGTCGCGCGCTCCAGGACCGCCAGGGCGTCCTCGGAGTGCAGCAGCTGCACGCGGGCGTCGTAGCCCAGCACCGTGGGCACGACCGGGAGGGCGAAGTAGCGGGTCAGCACCGTGTCGATGCGCGGCCCGATGAAGTTCGTGAAGCGCAGCGTGGTGACGTTCACGTCCGGCCTGCGGCGGCCGAACCCGCGCACGTACCCCTCGACCTCCACCGCGTCCTTGGCGTAGCCGGACGACGGCAGGTCCTTCGGGCTCATGTCCTCGGTGAACACCGCCGGGTCGCGGCTGCTGGAGCCGTAGACGGCGCTGGTGGACTTCACGACGAGCTTGCGCACCTTGGGCGACTTCTGGCACGCGGCCAGCAGTTGCATGGTGCCGATGACGTTCATCTCCTTCATCACCGTGCGACCGGTGGGCCCGGCCGGGTTGGCGGTGACGGAGGCGTGGACGACCGTGTCCACGTTCGCGGTGGAGATGACCTTCGCGATCAGCGGGTTGCGGATGTCGGCCCGCACGAACTCCGCCCTGCCCATCCGGCGCAGCAGGTCGCGCGGCGGCGGCTCGGTGTCCACGCCGAGCACGCGCTCGACGTCCGGGTTCGCGGCGAAGCGCGCGGCGAGGTGGCCGCCGAGGAAGCGGCTGACTCCGGTGACGAGGACGACCTTGGGCGTCATGCGACTCCAAGCACGAAGGGCGGTGCGATTGGTCGATGCTACAGACCGGATCGGAAACCGGAGGGGGCCGGAACGCCGTCTTGACGCAGGTCACGCGGGCTCACAGGCCAATCACCCGAACGGCGGCCCAGTTCCCGCGGTGTGCCGCCCCGTCCCACGCGGTGACATCCGGATCGGCGCAAACACCCGATCAGGGGGTGGGGCCGGAGAAACGCAACCGCCGCCGGTCTCCTCCGAGAGGAGGCCGGCGGCGGCAGAGCGCACGCGGGCTTACTTGCCGCGCTTCCTGCGCTGGACCCTGGTCTTGCGCAGCAGCTTGCGGTGCTTCTTCTTCGACATGCGCTTGCGGCGCTTCTTGATGACCGAGCCCATGCGGGTTCCTTCGCTCTAGACGTTGCTTTGACTGGCGCGCCCCAGCCTTGGCCGTGTCAAGCACGGCGCGCCGGTAAGCACGATCGGCCTACCAGTCTACCCGGCGGGGTTCACCGGCCTTCAGCCAGCGTCGAAGTACGCGTTCTCCAGGTAGGCGTGGACCGCCTTCTCGGGCACCCGGAACGACTTGCCGACCCGCACCGCGGGCAGCTCGCCGGAGTGCACCAGGCGGTACACGGTCATCTTGGAGACCCGCATCATCGAGGCCACTTCAGCCACGGTCAGGAACTGCACCTGAGCGAGACCTGTTCGTTCGTTCTCCTTCGCAGGCATACATCACCGCATCCTTCGACACGTGTCGTGCCGTCGGTCTTCCCCACCGACGGTTCGACACGCACGTGCTGCCCTGAGAGTAGCGGGACTGGTGTGGCTCCTGCGACGGCCAAGTGGCGCCGGGCCTCACTTCGGTCAGTCCTCGTGCTGCCGACCCAGCTCGACGGACCGGTCGCGGGCGCTCTCGATGGCCGCGAGCAGGGCCGCCCGGACGCCGTGCTTCTCGAGCTCGCGGATCGCCATGATGGTCGTGCCGGCGGGCGACGTGACGGCCTCGCGCAGGATCACCGGGTGGCTCGTGCCCTCGGCGAGCATCGTCGCGGCGCCCACCGCCGACTGGATGATGAGCTGGGAGGCCAGGTCACGCGGGATGCCGAGCAGGATGCCGGCGTCGATCATCGCCTCGACCAGGAAGAAGAAGTACGCGGGACCGGACCCCGACAGCGCCGTCACCGCGTCCTGCTGCGACTCCGGCACCACCGCGACCTTGCCCACGGTCGACAGCAGCTCCTCGACGACCTTGAGGTGCTCGGCCGTCGCGTTGGACCCGCCGGAGACCGCGCTCATCGCCTCACCGACGACCATCGGCGTGTTCGGCATGACCCGCACCACCGGCGTGCCCGCGGGCAGCCTGCGCTCGTACAGGGCCGTCGGCAGACCCGCGCACAACGACACGATGAGCGTTCCCGGACGCAGCACCGGCGACAGTTCGGTGAGCAGCGGCTCGATGTCCTGCGGCTTGACCGCCACGACCAGCACGTCGGCCCGGGCGGCCGCGCCCGCGACCGTGACGGCCTCGAACCCGTACTGCTCGGTCAGCGACCGGGCCCGGGACTCGTGCTTCTCCGTGAACATCAGATCGGCGGCCGCGCGGCCGCCCTGCAGGAGCCCGGACAGCAGCGCCTCACCGATCTTGCCCGCGCCGAGCACCGCGATCTTCGTCATCGGTCAAGTCTCACACAGCGGGTGACAGCGCCAGCTGCCGTGCCTGGCACACCAGCCGCCCGGCCGAGTCGATGACCGTGGCGTCCTCGTCGAACCACTGCCCGTGCACCGCCTGGCAGCTGACGTGGATGCGCAGCCACCCCGGCGCGGGCCGCGCGCGCAGCAGCGCCGTCAGCTGCACCGTCGGCGACCACCCGAAGCGCCCGAGGTTGAACGTCACCGGCATCGACAGGTCCCCGGCGACCAGCGCGAAGTACGGGTCCGGCTGCTCGTCGACCGGCCGCGCCCACAGCTTGAACGTCAGCGGCCCGTCCGTGCGCCGGTCGAGGAACGACGCCGACTCCCGGTCCACCCGCAGGTCGCAGAGGGAGCCCACCTTGTAGGCACCGCCGGTCGGGAACGTGCCCAGCTCCACCGCACCGGCCGGCGGCGCGGCGGGCATCGCCGGCAGGTTCACGTAGTCGGCCCGGTGCTCGGGGATGCGCCCGGTCGTCACCGACGCCTCGACGCACACCTGCCCGCGCTGCTCCAGCGACACCGCGATGACCGTCGCCGTCCGCCCCGCCTTGCGCACGTCGGTGCGGACGAGCACCGGCCCCACCTCGGGAGCCCGCAGGAACTGCGCGGACACGGCCAACGGCTCCGCATCGACCACCTGGGCGGCCGCACGCGTCATCACCGCCAGCAGGAACCCGCCGTGGGGCTTGGGGCCGACGGTCCACTCGGCGGGCAGGGACGCGGTGAACGTTCCGTCACCGAGAGACCGGACCGCGCTGAACTTGGAGAAGGTCATGAGCGGCTGGCCAGCGACCGCAGGAAGAAAGTCACGTTGGCAGGCCGTTCCGCAAGTCGCCGCATGAGATATCCGTACCACTGCTCGCCGTAGGGGACATAAACGCGGGTGCCGAGACGCTTCTGCTCCTCGGGCCGGATGCCGTACAGCATCTGGTACTCGAAGTCCGTTTTGCCGTACCAGCGGGCCCGCTCGCCGATGATCTCGACCAGCCTCGGGTCGTGCGTGGCGAACATCGGGTACCCCTCGCCCGCCAGCAGGACGTTCGCGCACCGCACGTAGTTCAGGTCGACCTCGTGCGGGTCCTGGACCGCCACCTCGGGAGGCTCCGCGTAGGCGCCCTTGACCAGCCTGACCCTGCTCCCGGCCCCGGACAGCTCCCGGCAGTCGTCGAGCGTCCGGTGCAGGTACGTCTGCAGCACCGCCCCCACCCACGGCCAGGTGCGCCGCAGTTCGCGCAGCACCCGCAACGTCGAGTCGGTGGTGGTGTGGTCCTCCATGTCGAGCGTGACGGTCGTCCCGCACTGCTCGGCGGCGGCGCAGATCCGGGAGGCGTTCGTCAGCGCGAGGGCCTCGTCGAGCGACTGCCCGACCGCGGACAACTTGACGCTCACCTCCGCGTCCCCGGCCAACCCGGCGGCGTGCAGGGCGTCGAGAAGCTCCAGGTACGCCTGAACGGTCTTCTCGGCCTGCGCCTTGTCCGTGGTGTCCTCACCGAGGTAGTCCAGCGTCACCGGCAGCCCAAGACCCCGCACGACCTCGACAGCGTCCTTCGTGCTCTCACCAGCCACGAACCGCTTCACGACGTCACGACTGATGGGCGCGTTGGCGACGAGGTGCCGAACCGTCTCGTTGCGAGACGCGGCCATGATCAACGCTCGCAGCGGGTCCACACCACGAACCCTAACTCGCCAGTCGACTTACCGGCGGCGGGGACTCACTTCGCCTGGCGGGACGACGCGCAGCGAGCCGGATGAACCCGACGCCGCCGGGCTTCGTCCCGACCTGGAGAACCACCCTCGCAAGGCGACCCGACCGCGCCGGCGCAACCCCCCGCTGGAACCGCAGCCAACGCAGGCCGACCGGCGACTCGCGCGTCAGCGGGAAATCCCGGGCCGGGCCTTCCCGGCCCCACCCTCGGCAGCCCAGTCCAGGTGCAGCCGGGCGAACAACAACGACTCGGCCAGCATCTCCCGCCGAGCGTCCACGGACCCGGCCCGCCGGGTGTTGACCTCCAGCACGACCTGCCCGTCGAACCCGCCCCGCGCCAGCATCTCGCAGAGCTCCGCACAGGGCTGGGTCCCGCGTCCCGGCACCATGTGCTCGTCCTTCGGCGCACCGGAGCCGTCGGCGAGGTGGACGTGCCGCAGCCCGTCCCCCATCCGCTTCGCCAGCTCCAGGGCGTCCATGTGGGCCGCGGCGGAGTGCGACAGGTCGAGCGTGTAGTTGCGGTGTCCCACGTCGGTCGGGTCGACCGACGGCTTGAAGGCGTTCATCTCCACCGAGCGACCGCGGCCCAGGGGTCGCTTCACCGGGAACATGTTCTCCACGGCGATCGCGATGCCGCTCTCGTCCTCCAGCGACGAGACCAGCTCGGCGAAGCCGTCCGCGTACTTGCGCTGCCACCGGAACGGCGGGTGCAGGACCACGGTCGGCGCCCCCAGGTCCGCCGCCGCCGAAACAGCCCGGCGCAGGCGCTCGGCCGGGTCCGGTGACCACACGCGCTGCGAGATCAGCAGGCAGGGCGCGTGCACGGCGAGCACCGGCATGCCCGTCCGGGACGACAGGCGGTCGACCGCGCGGATGTCCTGCGACACCGGGTCGGCCCACACCATCAGCTCGACGCCGTCGTAGCCCAGTTCGGACGCGATGTCGAACGCCGCTCCGGCGGGCTGCGGGTAGACCGACGCCGTGGAGAGCCCGACCGGGACGCGGGCGGTCAACTCTTCACCAGCAGCATCGCCGCTGGTGAGACTGTCACGATGAGGCCGACGAGCACGGCCAGGACGGTGGTCTGCAGATCGTCCGCTCGGCGGATCTTTCGCACCAGCAACACCAGGCCCACGGTAACGAAAAGCGCCACCACGAGTGCGGCGGCGGGAAGCGAGCGCCACAGGTAGTTGAAGGCGAGCCACAGACCGGCGCCGCCGAGCACGCCGACGGCGAGCTGGCCGATCATGACCAGCCACTCCTTGCCGGCCGACCGCGGTTCGGCTTCGGCGAGCTCCTCCGCCTCACCGGCGTCGTCGAGCCCGGCGGGACCCTCGTCGTCGTCCTCGGCGTCGTCGTCGGCGAGGTGGTCGTCCTCGGCGCGGTAGGCGGCGTACTCCTGCGAGTCGTCGTCCACGTACGGGCCGGGGTGCGCCGCGGTCGACTCCATCGGCGCCATCGACAGGTCGGTGTGGACGTTCGGGTCGTCGTCGTCGCCGAACCAGGCGTCGGGCTGGTTGCCCGGCAACGGCTCCGGCAGCTTCGGCGGGGCGGGCGGCACGATCAGCACGGACTCGGTCTCGAGCGCGGCGATCTTGTCCACGGGCGCCTTCGCCGGGATGCGCGGGAGCTGCTCGGTCATCGCCTCGCGCGGCGGGCCGGGGACCGGCACCTGCACGGACGGCGGCACCGGCTGCGGCCTGGTGATGTCCGTCCGCGACGCGGGGCCCTGGTCGAGCCGCGCCTCGAGGCGGCCCGCGTCCGGGCGCGGCATGTCCGAGCGCGACGGCTGGTCGCGGACCTGCGGCACCTGCCGGGTCTGCTCGGTGGCCGCCGGGGGCGGTGGCACCGGTGCCGCGGGCTGGGGCGCGGGCGGGGCGGGCTGCGGCGGGGCCGGTCTGCGGACCTGCGGCGGCTGCGCCGGCGGCACCGGCAGTTGCTGCGAGGGCTGCGGCGCGGCCTGCGGTTTCGGCGGGTACGCGGTGCGGTCGACGACCGGCGGGGCGGCGGGCGCCGTCGGTTCGGGTGCGGCGCGACGGCCGGTCGGTGCGACGGCGTCGTCGCGGATCGCCATCAGCCGGCCGCTGTCGGACAGGACCCGCTCGATGATCGTCTGGGGTGCGGTCTCCGGCTGCTGGACGTCGTCCTCTTCGTCCGCAGACCGGCGGCGTCGCCGACGTGGCGCGCTCTCCGCGCTGCCCCCGTACTGGGCGAGCAGCTCAGCGACCGTGCGCTGCGTCTGGTCGGATCCGCTCTCTCGACTCATCAACTCCACCGTGCCCCGGTCAGGCCAGCATCGTTCTGGTCCGTCCCATCAGTGTGGTCCAGCCGCCGGAGGATGACACCCTCCCGGAGCGCCCACGGGCAAATCTCCAGCTGCGTGAGTGACAGGGCTCGCATCGTTGCCTCCGCGACCAGCGCGCCCGCCAGGAGCTGGTGGGCGCGCGAGGTGCTCACGCCTTCCAGCTCGGCGAGGTCGCCGGCCGACATCCGGGAAATGAACGCGATCAGCTGCCGCAGGCCCGCGTCGGTGAGCACCCGGCGCGCCCTGGGACCGGCAGACGATGGCGCGGCCCCGGTGAGCCGCGCCAGCGTTCGGAAGGTTTTCGAGGTCGCAACCACTCGATCGGGTTCACCCGCGCGTTTGAGCTTCCGCGCCACGGGCGCGAGCTGCTCGGCGAGCCAGTCGGTGGTCTCGCGGACCTCCGAGCGCCGGGGCGGGTCCTTGCGGAACCTGGTCCTGGTGAGCCTGCCCGCGCCGAGCGGCACGGAGAAGGCCAGGTCGGGGTTCTCGTCCCGACCGACGGCGAGCTCGAGCGAGCCGCCGCCGATGTCGAGGCAGAGCAACTTGCCCGCGGACCAGCCGTACCAGCGGCGGACCGCGAGGAAGGTGTACTTCGCCTCGTCCTCGCCGGACAGGACCTTGAGGTCGACCCCGGTCTCGGTGCGCACCCGGTCGAGCACCTCGGCGGAGTTGCCCGCCTCGCGCACCGCCGAGGTCGCGAACGCCATCAGGTCCTCGCAGCCGGACCGCTTGGCCGACGCCTTCGCGGCGGCCACGGCACGGACGAGCTGGTCAGCACCCGCTTTGGATAGCTGACCGGAGCCGTCCAACTGCTCGGCGAGACGAAGGATCGTCTTCTCGGACGTCATGGGGATGGGGTGGGCACCACGATGCGCGTCCACCACCAAGAGGTGGACGGTGTTGGAACCCACGTCGAGAACGCCCAGGCGCACGCCGGAAACGGTACCTGGTCGTGTCCGTCAGGACTCGAACTTGTAACCCAGACCCCTCACGGTCACCAGGTGCCGCGGTGCCGACGGGTCCGGTTCGATCTTCGAGCGCAGCCTCTTGACGTGCACGTCCAGCGTTTTCGTATCCCCCACGTAGTCCGCTCCCCACACGCGGTCGATCAGCTGGCCCCTGGTCAGGACGCGGCCGACGTTGCGCAGCAGGTACTCCAGGAGGTCGAACTCCTTGAGCGGGAGGCTGATGTCCTGGCCGCCTGCGGTGACGACGTGGCGTTCCACGTCCATCCGCACCGGGCCGGCCTCGAGGATCTGCGGCAGCAGGTCCTCGGACTCACCGCCGCGGCGCAGCACCGCGCGGATGCGGGCGATGAGCTCGCGGGCCGAGTAGGGCTTGGTGACGTAGTCGTCCGCGCCCAGCTCCAGGCCGACGACCTTGTCGATCTCGCTGTCGCGCGCCGTCACCATGATCACGGGGACGGCGGAGCGCTGGCGCAGCTGCTTGCAGACGTCCGTGCCGCTCATGCCGGGCAGCATCAGGTCGAGCAGCACGATGTCGGCGCCGTTGCGGTCGAACTCCTCGAGCGCCTCCTGGCCGGTGGCGGCGAGCGCCGCGGTGAACCCCTCCTTGCGCAGCAGGAAGGCGAGCGGATCGGCGAAGGACTCCTCGTCCTCCACGATGAGCACCCTGGTCACAGCTCTCCTCCTGGCTCACCCGTGCCAGTCGGCACGAGAGTCGGGTTCGGTTCGGTCGCCGCGGCGGGAATCCGCAGCGTGAAGGTGGAACCCGTTCCTGGCAGGCTCCACAGCTTCACCTCACCGCCGTGGTTGGCGGCGACGTGCTTGACGATCGCGAGCCCCAGCCCGGTGCCCCCGGTGGCGCGCGAACGGGCCTTGTCGACGCGGTAGAAGCGCTCGAAGACGCGGATCTGCTGGTCCTCGGCGATGCCGATGCCGCGGTCGGTCACGGCGATCTCGACGTACCCGTCCACCAGCCGGCGGCTGACGCTCACGGGGCTGCCGGGCGGCGAGTAGGCGACGGCGTTGTCCAGCAGGTTCGTCAGCGCCGTGACCAGCAACGACCGGTCGCCCGGCACGATGAACCCGCTCGGCTCGTCGGTGGTGATGGTGATGTTGGCCGACTCGGCGGCGAGCTTCGAGCGCGACAGGGCCTCGTTGACCACGACGTCGATCTCGGTGTCGGACAGCTCCGGCAGCTTCTCCGCGCCCTGCAGCCGCGACAGCGCGATCAGCTCGGTGACGAGCGTGCCGAGGCGCGTGGCCTCCTGCATGATCTTCGCGCTGAACCGGCGGACCTCGTCCTGGTCGTCGCTCGCGTCCAGCACGGCCTCCGCGAGCAGCGCCAACGCGCCGACGGGGGTCTTCAGCTCGTGGCTGACGTTCGCCACGAAGTCGCGCCGGGTCTTCTCCAGCCGCACCGACTCCGACTCGTCCGTGGCGTCCACGACCGTGAAGTCCTCGATGAGCAGGCGGACCTCGGCGTGCACGGCCTCCGGCTGCCGTCCCGAACGGCCTTCCAGCGGCGAGAGGTCGACGTACACGACCTCGTTGCTGTTGCGGACGCCTTCGGCGGCCTTGCGCGCACGGTCGTCGACGCGGTTGTTGCGGACGATCCCGAGCTCTTCGGCACGGGGGTTGTGCAGCACCACGTCGCCGAAGTGGTTGAGCACCACGATGCCGTCGTGGGAGTCGTGGACGATCTGCTGGATCAGGTCGGCGACCGTGAGGCCTTCCGGCTTCCCGGGTCGCCTTGGTGCGGTGAACCGGCCGACGAGGAAAGCGGCCATCGCGCCGATGAGCGCGAGGCCGATCGACACAGCGAGGTAACCCGTTGTGGTCACGAGGCGAATGGTAAGCAGCTCAGAGGTGTCCTGGCCTAGTGCGGAAGCGTGAACCGTGATACCCGCGACACCTCAGTGGACGGTTGTTCCGCGCCTGGTCAGACCTTGTTCACCCAACCGTGTCCTAAGACGCGGAAAGGCGCACCCGGCGTCCGGGTGCGCCTTTCTCGGAACGCGGTTATCGACCCTGGTTCGCGACCGCCGCGATGGCGTCCTTCGCCGCGTCCGGGTCGAGGTACTCGCCGCCCGGCTTGATCGGCTTGAGGTCCTCGTCGAGGTCGTAGCGCAGCGGGATGCCCGTGGGGATGTTGAGCCCCGCGATGGCCTCGTCGGAGATGCCGTCGAGGTGCTTCACGAGCGCGCGCAGCGAGTTGCCGTGCGCGGCCACGAGAACCGTCTTGCCCGTGCGCAGGTCCGGCACGATCGCCTCGTCCCAGTACGGGAGCATGCGCTTCACGACGTCGAGCAGGCACTCGGTCAGCGGCAGGTCGGGGCCGAGGCCCGCGTAGCGCGGGTCGGTGTCCTGGCTGAACTCGCTGCCGGGCTCGATGGGCGGCGGCGGGGTGTCGTAGGAGCGGCGCCAGAGCATGAACTGCTCCTCGCCGAACTCCTCCAGCGTCTGCTTCTTGTTCTTGCCCTGCAACGCGCCGTAGTGGCGCTCGTTCAGGCGCCAGTCGCGGCGGACCGGGATCCAGTGCCGGTCGGCGGCGTCGAGCGCCAGGTTCGCGGTCATGATCGCCCGGCGCATCAGGCTGGTGTGCAGGACCTCCGGCAGCACACCCGCCTCGCGCAGCAGCTGACCGCCGCGACGGGCCTCCTTCTCGCCCTTCTCCGACAGGGGAACGTCCACCCAGCCGGTGAACAGGTTCTCCGCGTTCCACGTGCTCTCGCCGTGGCGGAGCAGCACCAAGGTTCCGACAGACATGCCGGTTAGCCTGCCATGCCGCCCCTCCCGGCGTACCCCGGCAGGTCGTCGTGCCCCACGGCGAACGCCCCCGGCGGTGGTCCCGCCGGGGGCGTGCACCGAACGGATCAGGCCTGTTCGCGTGCCCTGAGGTCCTTGCGCAGGATCTTGCCCGCCGCCGACTTCGGGATCGCCTCGATGAACTCCACCACGCGCACCTTCTTGTGCGGCGCGACCTGCGAGGCCACGAACGCCATGACGGCGTCGGCGTCCAGGGTCGAGTCCTCCTGCCGGACCACGAACGCCTTCGGGATCTCCTCGCCGTCCGCGTCGCGCACGCCGATGACCGCCGCGTCGGCGATCTCCTCGTGCGTCAGCAGGACGGCCTCCAGCTCGGCCGGCGGGACCTGGTAGCCCTTGTACTTGATCAGCTCCTTGACGCGGTCGACGATCGAGACGATGCCGTCGGCGTCGATCACGGCCACGTCGCCGGTGTGCAGCCAGCCCTCGTCGTCGATGGTCGCGGCGGTGGCCTCCGGGTTGTTCAGGTAGCCCTTCATGATGTTCGGGCCCTTGCACCACAGCTCGCCGCGCTCGCCGGAACCGACGTCCTGGCCGGTGGCCGGGTCGACCAGGCGGCACTCCAGGTTCGGGATGATCACGCCGACGGTGCCGATCGAGATGTCCTCGCGGCCGTCCGGGATGGCGTGGCTGACCGGCGACATCTCGGTCATGCCGTAGCCCTGCGAGACCTTGCAGCCGATGCGCTTCTTCACGGCGTCGGCCAGGTCCTCGTCGAGCGGGGCCGCGCCCGAGAAGAGCAGCTTCATCGGGGACAGGTCGTAGTTGTCGACGATCGGGTGCTTCGCCAGGGCGACGGCGACCGGCGGGGCGATGTAGACGCGGTCGGTCCTGTGCTCGGCGATGACCCTCAGGAACTCCGGCAGATCGAACTTCGGCAGCGTCACGACCACGCCGCCGATGTAGAGGCCGTTGTTCATCAGGACCTGCATGCCGTAGATGTGGAAGAACGGCAGCACGGCGAGGATCCGCGTGTGCGGGCCCACGTCGGACAGGATCGGTTCGCACTGCACGAGGTTCGCGACCAGGTTGCGGTGCGTCAGCATCACGCCCTTGGGCAACGCGGTCGTGCCGGACGAGTACGGCAGCACCGCGATGTCGTTGGCGGGGTCGATGGACACCTCGGGCACCGGGTGCGTGTTCGCCAGCAGCTCGGGCAGCGACGGGTAGCCCTCGGCGCCGTCGAGCACGACCACGTCGGTCACGCCCGCCTTCGCGGCTCCTCCAGCGGCGTTCGGCAGCAGCACCGAGACCGTGAACAGCATCTTCGCGCCCGCGTCGTGCAGCTGGTGCGCGACCTCGTCGGGCGTGTAGAGCGCGTTGATCGTGGTGGCCGTGGCGCCCGCCCGCAGGATGCCGTGGAAGACGACGGCGTAGTACGGCGTGTTCGGGCTCAGGATGCCGACGACATCACCTTTGCCGATACCTCGGGCGGCCAGCGCGGCCGCCAGGCGGTCGACGGCACCGGCGAGCTGCCCGTAGGTCAGCGTCGCGCCGGACATGCCGTCGATGAGCGCAACCCTGTCCGCCCGGTCGGCGATGTCGCCGAACAACAGCTGGTGCAGCGACACGTCGGGGATCTCGACATCGGGGAACGGACTGCGAAAGACCATGCGGCGACCTCATTCACTCGCTGAACACCCAGCCTGTGGGGTCATCGTGAGCCAGCCCACTGGACTGGTCAAGGACTGATGCATCGCTGCAGATGCGTTACTTTGCGCCGCTAAATACACTCGAATGGAGTAATACAAGCACTTGTGATCGCAAGGATGTATCTGAGAAGTTGATACCGCCTCCGCGAGTCGGCTCCCACGCTCGATCGACGAGCGCGAGGCACCTTGCGCGGTTCGTCTCCCCCCGTCGAATCGCGTGGCCCGCTTGGGATCCGCAGGCTCCCCCCGTCCACGGATCCACTGCAGCGGGGACCTTTGACGCGGGACGGCTCGATGCGACTCCCCCTCTCTCCCGAGCCGTTCCGCGCATCACAAAGGCACACTTTCAGTAGGACTTGATCACGCTGCCTCGCTCGTTCGAGTGACGCGCTTGCGCCGCCGCATCAGGTAGACGACGGCAGCCGCGGGCACTCCGAGCGCCACCAGGAACGGCAGCACCGCGCCGATGCCGATCAGCACCACGCCCGTGACCGCGACCAACGCGTCCCAGCCCCCGGCCAGCGCTCCGAGGAAGCCGACCTTCTCCTCCTCCGGCGGGGCGATCGGCGTGGTCGCGACGTCCACGGTGAGCGTCGCCATGGCGACCTGGCCCTTGAGGGACTCGCTGCGCCGCTGCATGGACTCGAGCTCGGCCTGCCGCTTGGTCAGCTCGCTCTCGACCTGGGCGACCTCCGACGTCGACCCGGCCCGCTCGAACAGCGCGCGGAGCCGCTCGACGCTCGCCTTCTGCGTCGCGATCCGCGACTCGACGTCGACCAGCTGGTCGGTGACGTCCTGGCTGCGCACCTCGCTGCGGGTGACTTCCCCCACGTTCGCGAGATCCTGGACGAGTTCGTCCAGCTCCGCCGACGGCACCCGCACGGTCACCGACCCGGACTTCTTGGTCGAGTTCTCCTGCCCCGCGAACCCGCCCGCCGCCCGTGCGCGGTCCTTGACCTGACCGATGGCCTTCAGCACGTCGTCGGCCCGGAGGTCGACGTCCGCCGTGCGCACCAGCTGGCGTTCTTGCTGCTGCACCGGCTGCACGGCCGGCGCGTTCTCCTGCCGGGGCGCAGCGTTCTGCGCCGCCTGCGGTGGGGCCGCGGCGTCCTTGGCCGAGGTCCCACCCCCGCTCGAGCCGCTCCCGCACCCCGCCGAAGCAAGGGCCAGCAACGCGATTCCCACCCACAGCCCTGGTCTACGCATGCCCTTCGGACGGCTCCGGCGGGAACGGGGGTTGCCGCGTAGGCCGAAACGAGTTGCCCGCTACTCCGAAACGAGATGTTGGAACGCGGCCAGGTTCGCGAGCGACTCGCCGCGCGACACCCGCCACGCCCACTCCCGGCGGATCGCGTCGGCGAACCCGATCTCGAGCAGCGGGTTGAAGTCGCCGTCCGCCGCCTCCAGCACCTGGCCGAGCAGGCGGTCCAGCTCGTGGGAGGTCACGGCGTGCTTGCCGACCCTGCCGACGAGGTAGATGTCACCCTCGCTGTCGATCGTGTAGTGCACCCCGTACAGCCGGGCGTTGCGGCGCAGCAGGAAGCGGTAGACGTCCTCGAACGACTGGTCGGGCCGCCGGCACACGAACGCCTCGACGACCAGGGCGTGCCCGGTCTCGACCAGCCACACGTTGGTCTGCAGCTTCTTGGTGCCCGGCAGCGTCACGAAGAACTTGCCCGGCTCGCGCCGGTCGTAGGTCAGCTCCCGTTCGTCCAGGAACTCCTTGATCACACTGTCGACGCTCAAGCGAAAACCTCCCGGCGGAACACGTCTGCCGCCTCTTGGTACCCCGCCAGCAGTGCGTCAGTCGTCCGGTCCCAGGAGAAGCGCCGCGCATGTCCCACGGCGTTGCCCGCCAGGTGCTCCCGCCGCGGCAGCGCGAGCCCGCTGATCGCCGCGGCCCACTCCACCGGCTCGTGCCCGTCCACGAGGATCCCGGACACCCCGTCGTCGACCGCGACCGGCAGCCCGCCGACCGCCGCCGCGACCACGGGCGTCCCGCAGGCCTGGGCTTCCAGCGCGACCAGCCCGAACGACTCGTTGTGGCTCGGCACGGCCACCAGGTCCGCCGCCCGGTAGACCTGCGCGAGCGCGGGCCCCGGCTGCGGCGGCAGGAAGCGCACCACGTCCGTGATCTGGAGCTGCCCGGCCAGCTCCTCCAGCGCCTTCGGCCGTTCCGTGCCGCTGCCCGACGGCCCGCCGACGATCAGCACGACCAGCCGCGACCGCAGTCCGGGATCGCGCACCAGCATCTCCGCGGCGGCGCGCAGCAGCACGTCAGGGGCCTTCAACGGCTGGATCCGGCCGACGAACGCCAGCACGACCGCGTCCCGCGGGATGCCGAGCGACCGCCGGGCCTCCCCCCGGTCACCGGGCGTGAACCTGTCGAGGTCCACCCCGGGAGGCACGACGGCGACCTTGGACGGCTCCGCGTCGTAGAGCTTGACCAGCTCGCTCGCCTCGATGTCGGTGTTGGCCACGAGCCGGTCCGACTCGCCGACCACCTGCTCCTCGCCGATCACCCGCATCCGGGGCTCCGGCGCGTCGCCCTCGGCCAGCGCCAGGTTCTTCACCTTCGCCAGCGTGTGCGCGGTGTGCACCAGCGGCACGCCCCACCGTTCGCGCGCCAGCCAGCCGACCTGCCCCGACAGCCAGTAGTGCGAGTGGATCGCGTCGTAGTAGCCGGGCTCGTGCCGGGCCTCGGCGCGCAGGACGCCTGCCGTGAACGCGCAGAGCTGACCGGGCAGCTCCTCCTTGCCCAGGCCCTCGAACGGCCCCGCGGCGACGTGCCGGACGCGCACGCCGGGCGCCAGCTCCGCGACCGGCGGCAACTCCGAGGACGTGGCACGGGTGAAGATCTCCACCTCGACCCCGCGCCGGGCCATCCGGGTGGCCGTTTGCACGATGTAGACGTTCATCCCGCCCGCGTCCCCCGTGCCCGGCTGCTCGAGCG
Source organism: Lentzea jiangxiensis (assembly GCF_900104175.1). Lineage (GTDB taxonomy): Bacteria > Actinomycetota > Actinomycetes > Mycobacteriales > Pseudonocardiaceae > Lentzea > Lentzea jiangxiensis. The sequence goes on along the minus strand of NZ_FNIX01000001.1, from coordinate 64,405 downwards.
GCGAGGTGTGCACCGAGAGCACCGCCACGCGCTTCATCGGGCGACTCGCAGGAGATCGGCGGAGAACCGCTCGGGCCGCTCCAGGAAGGGCGCGTGCGCGGTGTCGGGGTACAGGCTCAACTCGGCTCCGGGGATCAGGGCGGCGGAGTACTCGGCGGCGGCAGGGGCGACCACCTCGTCTTGAGTTCCGTGCACGACCAGCGTCGGCACGTCGACTGCCTTCAACACGTCGGCGCTGCCCACATCCCTGCGGAACAGCTCTCCCCGCACCCTAGGGCTGACGGAGGTCGCGGCGGCTGTGAGTTCGCCGACCGTCCCAGAGGGCAGGACAGGGGCCATGGCCTGGCAGAACTCCGCCATCACGGCGTCGTCGGTGATCGCGCCGGGCAACGCGGCCCGCATCACGGGGCCGGTCTCACCTCCGGGGCGACCGCGGCCGATCTCGGTGATGGCGCTCACGAACACGAGCGCGTGGACGTTCGCCGTGCCGTGGAAGCGGAGGTAGTCGGCGATCACGAGACCGCCGTAGGACCAGCCGACGACGGTGGCGGGCCCCGTGTGGTCGAGCACGGCCTTCAGGTCGGCGGCCCACCGCGCGGAGTCGCGGTAGTCGCCGAAGTCGTCAGACTCGCCGTGTCCTCGCAGGTCGACGGCGTGGGCGTGGAAGCCGGGGAGGTCCCAGACGGCTCCGGTCTGCGCCCAGCCGTGGATCAGCACCACCGGCGGCGCCCCGGCCGGACCTGATTCACGGACGGCCAGTCGTCCCCCGCCGGCCGCCGTCACGTGTGTCAGCTGCACACCCGTGCGAACGACCTGGTCGGGGGACGCATTCCCGCCGGTCCTACTTGACGGCGGACTTCGCCTTCCACTGGTCCCAGGTGAGCTGCCAGTCGTACCAGTCGAACTGCGGCGGCAGCGTGGTGATCGAGCCGGTCACCTCGACCGGGTCACCGACGAGCGCGGAGTCGTGGTACGCCTTCGCGTCGGCCTCCAGCAGGTTCGCGCAGCCGTGCGAGGTGTTGTTGCTGCCGATGTTCGCCGCGTTGTCGTTGTTCTCGTGGATGAACTCGCCGTGGTTGGAGAACCGCACGGCCCACTTCTTCACGACGTTGGTGTAGCCGTAGCGCGGGTTGTCGAACGAGAACGAGTCGTGCTTCGACATGACGACGAACGTGCCGTTCGGCGTCGTGAGCTCCGGGTCGGCGTCCTTGCCGAACGACGCCGGGTAGTCGGCGACCTGCTGGCCGTCGCGGAACACCTTGAGCCGGTGCGTCGGGTTGTCGATCTTCACGACCTGGTTGCGGCCGATGGTGAAGTCGCTGGTCACGTCGGCCTTGCCGAACGCGCCGCCGCCGTAGCTGACGCCGTAGAGCTTCGCCTCGACCTTGACGGTGGTGTTCGCCGGCCAGTACTTCTCCGGCCGGTAGTGGACCTCCTGGGCGTTCAGCCACGCCCACGAGCCCTGCACGTTCGCCGAGTTGGTGACCTTGAGCGCCTTCTCGACGGTCGCCTTGTCCTGGACCGGCGCCTCGAACTTGACCATGATCGGCGCCGCGACGCCGACGATCTGGTTGTCGCTCGGCCAGAGGGTCGCGCGGGTCTGGGAGCCGGGCGCCACGGTGGTGAACGAGCCCTTGAGCTCGACCGGCTTGCCGTCGCTGCCGACGACCTTGCCGGAGTAGCTGTACGACTTGCCGTAGCCGAGCGGCTCGGCGGTCGTCCAGCCCGTCCTGTCCTGGGTGAGCGTGCCCTTGACCTCTTTGCCCTCCGGCGACTTCAGCGCCACGGACTCGATCTCGCCGTCGACCACGGTCACCTGAACGGGACTCGTGACCTGCACGTCCTTGGTTCCGTCGACCGGTGACAGGGTGACCTTCGCGGACGGCAGCGAGCTGTCCGCCTTGGGCGACCCTGCCTCGACACCCGAGCAGCCGGTCAGCAGCGCCAGACCGGCGACCAGCGCGGCAAGTGTTCTCTTCACGGTTTCGACCTCCCACAAGCAGGACGTCCGACACGACCGGGTGGTGCGGGTGACGTCGGTCACACGCATGTCGGCCGCCTACGATCGAGATCGTGAATCGACCTGTCGCAGTAGTGACCGGAGCCAGCGCGGGCATCGGAGAGGCCACCGCGCGGCGGTTGGCCGCGGAGGGGTTCCACGTCGTGCTCGGCGCACGTCGTCTGGAGCTCCTCCACGTCATCGCGAAGGAAATCGACGGGACGGCCCTCGAGCTGGACGTCACCGACGAGGCCTCCGTCACCGCCTTCGCGGAGCGGGTACCCGAGGCGCGGGTGCTCGTGAACAACGCCGGCGGCGCCCGTGGCCTCTCGACCGTCGCCGGGGGCGACCCCGGCGAGTGGCGCTGGATGTGGGAGGCGAACGTCCTCGGCACCCTGCTGGTGACGAAGGCCTTCCTCCCGAAGCTGATCGCGTCCGGGGACGGGCACATCGTGTCCGTGACGTCCATCGCGGCGTTCGAGGCCTACGACAACGGCTCGGGCTACACGAGCGCCAAGCACGCGCAGTCGGCGTTGCACCGCACGCTGCGCGGCGAACTGCTCGGGCAGCCCGTGCGCGTCACCGAGATCCAGCCGGGCATGGTCGAGACCGACTTCTCCGCCAACAGGTTCGGCGGCGACACCGAGCGCGCGGCGAAGGTCTACGAGGGCCTCACACCGCTGACGGCCGACGACGTGGCGGACGTCATCTCGTTCGCCGTCACCCGGCCCTCGCACGTGAACCTCGACACGATCGTGCTCAAGCCGCGGGCCCAGGCCTCCGCGACTCGGGCACACCGGGAGTGAGCAGCTCGACGTCGAGCTGACGCAGGACGGGCTCGACGGGGTTCGCGAACCCCGTCGAGCCCGAACCGGCGACGTACAGGCCCACGACGCGGTTGTCGGCGTCGACCAGCACGGCGCCGCTGTCGCCGTGGTCGCCGAAGCGTTCCGCCGAGTGCACGCGGATCTGGTCGCGCAGCGTCCGGACGCCGATGCCGTCGCCGAAGTCGAGCCGGATCGTCGCCTCGGTCGACTCGACCACGCCGTACGTGAGCCCGGTGGTGCGGCCGCGTTTGCGCACGGACGAACCGATCTCCGCCCGCGCGCTGCCGGTGACCGCCCCGATCTCCAGCACCTCCGCGCGGAACGGCCTGCCGCCCATCCGCAGCCCCGCCGCCGACACGGCGCCCGCGAGCGCCGCCCGGTCCAGCACGGCGACCTCGTCGGCTCCCGGCACGCCACCGTCCACCCTGGACGGGTGCACGAACTCGTCGCCCACCGCCCACGAGTCGTCGACGCAGCCGACGTGGAACGTGGTGAGCCCCAACACCCTGCGCGGCTCCTCACGCGTGACGGCGAACGCGCCGAGCGTGCCGGCGATCACGTAGTCGCACGCCTTCGGCACGTCGGGCGGCACGATCCGGAACGCCCGCGCGGGGCCGATCCCGATCCCGCCGCGCAACACCGCGTGCCGTTCCCCCGCGACGGGTTGCTCGTCCGAATAGCGCACGGCCCTCGCCCGGTGCAGCACGATCGACTCGGCGACCACGTCGGTCAGCACGCCGGCGACCTCGACCGGGATCTGCCGCGGGTGCTCGGGCCCCTTGGCGCACACGTACACCACGATCGCGGCCTTGCCGGTCGGGCGCCCGCCGGTGACCTTCTCGCCGATGTCGACGCCGATCACGCCCGGACGGCTCAGGAACTCGTCTTCGACCATGCGCTTGACCGGCCTGATGACCTCGCGCGCGTTTTCGTCGAGGTAGCTCATAGCGACCTCCCGCACTTCCTCTACCTCAATGAAACACGCCGGGTAGCGGTTGGTCACATAGCGTCACTCGAACAGACCTACAACCGCACGCCCACGAAGACCGGTTCGGGGTGCAGCTCGACGCCGAACGCCGCCCGCACGCCGTCGCGCACCTCGCGCGCCAGGTCGAGCAGGTCCTCGGTCGAGGCGCCACCGCGGTTGGTGAGGGCCAGCGTGTGCTTGCCGGACAACGACACCCGGCCGCCGGGGCCCTGGTGGCCCTTGTGGAAGCCCGCGCGTTCGATCAGCCACGCCGCGGAGAGCTTCTTCCGGCCGTGGCCCGCCGGGTAGACCGGCACGTTCACGTCGGCGCCGAGGCGGTCGGAGATGCGGATGAGCACGCTCGTGAACGTCGCGTCGTCGATGATCGGGTTCGTGAAGAACGAGCCGGCGCTCCACGTGTCGTGGTCGGCGGGGTCGAGCACCATGCCCTTGCCGCGGCGCAGCTCCAGCACGGCCTTGCGGGCCTCGTCCGCCGGGACGCGATCACCCTGCGCCACACCGAGGACGCGCGCGAGCTCGCTGTACCGGATCGGCGCGGACATGCCCCCCGAGGTGAGCGAGAACCGGGTGCGCAGCACGACGGCGTTGTCCGTGCCCTTGAGCACACTGGTGCGGTAGGCGAGACCGAGCTTCGCGGCGGGCACCTGGTGCACCTTGCCGCTGCGGCGGTCCAGCAGGTCGACCGACTGAAGCACCTGGGAGATCTCGACGCCGTACGCGCCGACGTTCTGCACGGGCGTGGCGCCGTTGAGGCCGGGGATGCCCGACAGGCACTCGAGGCCGCCGAGGCCCTGCGCGACCGCCTCGGCGACGACCGAGTCCCACTCCTCGCCCGCCTCGACGGTGAACTGGACGATGCCGCCGCCAAGCGGGTCGAGCCGGAAGCCCTTGGTGGCGACGTGCACGACCGTGCCGTCGAAGCCGTCGTCGGAGATCACGAGGTTCGACCCGCCGCCGAGCACGAGGACCTTCTCGCCGGTGGCGGCGTCGGCTGTTCGCACGGCTTCGACCAGCTCAGAGGCGGTCGTGGCGTGGACGAACCGCGCGGCCGGCCCACCGAGTCGGAGCGTGGTGCGCTCGGCCAGAGGTGCGGACTGCGTGGTGGTCACGGACGTCAACGGTAGCCTCCGCGACATGGCACGCCGCATCGAGCACCACACCACCTCACCCCATTCGGCGGAGAAGGTCTTCGGCGCGATGGTCGACGAGACCCATCTGCGCGACCGGCTGGCCGCGATCGGGGGCGCGAACGCCGAGCTCGTGACGTTCTCGAGCACCGGCGGGAAGACGTCGTACCAGCTCAAGCAGGGTGTGCCGGCCGAGCACCTGCCGTCGGCGGTCAAGGCCGCGCTGGGCGGCGACCTGGTGATCCAGCGCACGGAGACGTGGGCCGCGGGCGCCGGCACGGTCGAGGTGGCCGTGGGCAGCGTGCCCGGCCGCCTGGAGGGCTCGTTCACCGTGCTCGACAACGGCTCCGGCTCGAAGACCACCCTCACGGGAGAGGTCAAGGTGGGCATCCCGCTGCTGGGCGGCAAGCTCGAGAAGCTGATCGCGGAGCAGGTCGCCGTGCTGCTCGACAAGGAGAGCGAGTTCACGTCGGAATGGCTCGCAAACCGCGGCTAGCGGCCGGCCGGGCCCGTGCGCTCGGCCTGCCGACGCGCGGCACGACGAACCCGAACCGCCTGCGCCGGGTCGACCGCTGGACGACCGGCACGCTCGCCGGTTTCCTCCGCGACGCCGCCGACCCGCTCGTGGTCGACCTCGGCTACGGCGCGACGCCGATCACCACCGTCGAGATGGCCTCCCGGCTGCGGGCGGTGCGTCCCGACGTGCGCGTGCTCGGGCTGGAGATCGACGCCGACCGGGTGGAGGCGGGCAAGGCCGTGGCCGACCCGCCGTGGCTCGACTTCCGGCGCGGCGGCTTCGAACTGGCCGGCGCCCGTCCGGTGCTGCTGCGCGCGTTCAACGTGCTGCGCCAGTACACCGAGGAGCAGTCGTTCGAGGCGTGGGACACGATGCTGTCGCGCATGGCTCCCGGCGGCCTGGTCGTCGAGGGCACGTGCGACGAGATCGGTCGTCGCTGCACGTGGGTGACGTTGTCGGCCGAGGGGCCCCTGCGGTTCACGCTGGCGTGCAAGCCGTCCGGGATCGAGGTGCCGTCGGACCTGGCCGAGCGGCTGCCCAAGGCGTTGATCCACAAGAACGTGCCGGGCGAGCGCGTGCACGCCCTGCTGGCCGAGCTGGACGCCTGCTGGGCGACGGCGGCGCCGTTCGCGCCGTTCGGGCCGCGGGCCCGGTGGGTCGAGTCGGCGCGGCTGCTGGCCGAGCGCGGCTGGCCGGTGCTGGACGACCGCCGCCGTTGGCGGCTCGGCGAAATCACGCTCGATTGGGCCGCCGTCGCGCCCTAGGGTGGTTCGGTGGACTTCGTCGCGCAGATCGAGAGCCAGACTTCGTCGTTGCGTTCCTCCGCCCTGAAGGCGGGTCCGGACGCCCCGGTCCCGTCATGTCCCGAGTGGACGGTGCTGGACCTCGTGCGGCACATCGCCGAGGTGCACACCTGGGCGGCGGAGGCCGTCGTCACCGGCCCCGCCGGCAGCAGGCCCGGGTGGCCGCAGTCCCCGCAGGACTTCGACGACGTGTTCTCGTGGTGGGACAACGGGTTCTCGCTGCTCGTCGACCGCCTGCGCGAGGTGCCCGCCGACCGTCCCGCGTGGACGTTCCAGGGATCGGGGCTCGCCGGCTTCTGGGCCCGCCGGCAGGCGCACGAGACGTCCATCCACCGCCTGGACGCCGACCTCGCGACCGGTCAGGAGCTGCCGCCGCTGGTGTTCGACCCGGAGTTCGCCGCGGACGGCGTCGACGAGTACCTCACCGTCCTGGTGGGCCGCCGCATCGAGCTGGGCTTCCCCGTCACGGCCACCGGCAGGCTCCTGGTGCACGCCGCCGACGCGGGCCGCACCTGGGAGCTCCGGCTGACCGAGGGCGAGCCGCTGGTCGTCGCCGCCCCGCGGGACTCGGCCTTCGAGGAGGACGCCACCCTCGCGGGCACCGCCGACGCGATCTACCGCTTCGTCTACGGCCGTCCGAGCCACGCGATCGTGACCGGAGACGAGTCGCTGTTGGCGGGTCTGCCGAGGCCGTGAATACTTCTGCGGCGTGTCATCGCCTGAGCGTCGCTATGTGATCACCTTCGGCTGCCCGGACCGCACCGGCATCATCGCGAGGATCTCGTCGTTCCTCGCGGAGCACGGCGGCTGGATCGTCGAGGCCGCGTACCACACCGACCCGGAGACGGGCTGGTTCTTCACGCGCCAGGAGGTCCGCGCGGACTCCCTGCCGTTCGGCGTGGACGACCTGCGCGCCCGCTTCGCCGACGTGGCGGCGTCCCTGGGCGCGCAGTCGACGTGGACGGTGACCGACACGGGCGCCCGCAAGCGCGTGGTCATCCTCGTCTCGAAGGAAGGCCACTGCCTCTACGACCTGCTGGCCCGCGTCGCGACCGGTGAGCTCGACGTCGAGGTCTCCGCCGTCATCGGCAACCACCCGGAGCTCGGCGACATCACCCGCGCGCACGGCATCCCGTTCCACCACGTGCCGTTCCCGGTCAACGACCCCGAGGGCAAGCAGGCGGCGTTCGCACAACTGCGGCTTTTGGTGGAGAAGCACGACCCGCACGCCGTGGTGCTGGCCCGCTTCATGCAGATCCTGCCGCCGGAACTCTGCGCCGCCTGGTCCGGCCGCACGATCAACATCCACCACAGCTTCCTGCCGTCGTTCATCGGCGCCCGCCCGTACCACCAGGCGCACCGCCGGGGCGTGAAGCTCGTGGGCGCCACCTGCCACTACGTGACCGCCGACCTGGACGCCGGACCGATCATCGAGCAGGACGTGCTGCGCGTGCACCACGGCGACTCGGTGGCCGACATGGTGCGCAAGGGGCGTGACATCGAGAAGGTGGTGCTGGCGCGCGGGTTGCGGTGGCACCTGGAGGACCGGGTGCTGGTGCACGGCAACCAGACGGTGATCTTCTAGCGCCGCTAGCGGCCCGGGTCGAGCTCGCCCGCCTCCGACCGGGGCCCGTACCGGCGCTCCATCTCCACCACGTCCCCGAGCTCGAACCGGACGTCGGACTTGCGCAGCTCGACCCCGGTCTCGTCGGCGAACCGCACCCGGAAGTCGACGGTGCGGCCCGTGCCCGTCCAGTAGTCGCGCTTCACGATCTCCAGCGCGCGATCGGCCGTGCCCCCGTCGCGCACGGTCGCGGTGACGGTGAGGCGTTGCTCGTGGTCGAGGTCCGCGCGGTGCTGGACGACCACCTCGGAGACGCCGTCCTCGGCGTTGAGGTCGGCTTCGATGCGGTCGGCGAGGCTTTCGACCGTGGAGTCCGAGGTTCCGCACGCGGCGAGGAGCAGGGCGAGCGGGACGAGCAGCACGCGCCTCACGGCTTCGACCTCTCCGGGCGCGGGCCGAAGACGAGCTCCAGGTCCGATGGCAGGTCGACGTCGCCCTCGCGGACCGGCTTGCCCGAGTCGCGCCTGTCGCCGTAGGGCGGGTCGTCGGTCGAGTAGACGACGTAGCGGGCGGAGCAGGACTTCCAGGTGCCGCGCCAGCAGTCGCGGCGGGCGATCTGCACGAACTCGTCCACGACCTGGTCGGAGATCCGGTCCGCCCGCAGCATCACCTGGAAGACCAGTCTGTCGTCGGCGTCGAGGCCGTGGGTGTACTCGAACTGCGCAGCGGCGGTCTCCGGGCGCTGCTTCCAGTCGGAGACGACCTGCTTGCCGACGGCGTTGAGCTCCGGGTCGAAGCCTTCGAGCGCGCCGCAGCCGGACAGCGCGGCGAGCAGCGGAAAGAGGAGGAGCACGGACTTACCCACCCGGCAGATCCTAGGGCGGGCCCCGCCGGCCTCGTCGCGGCGAGGCCGACCGGGCCGTCGTCAGAGCTTTGAGGCTGCCCGCTGCACCGCCTCGACCAGCCACGCAGGCGCGGAGCAGTTCGGCGGTGACCACGTCGGTGGCCCGGTGGTCGGGCGCTTCGACGCCCAGCAGCAGGCCCCGGCCTGTCGCGTGGGCCTTGCCGGCGGCGGCGCGCAGGCGGCGGCAAGGCCCGCGGCCTCTCGTCAGGGGGTCGAGCGGACCCGGGTTCCCACCACCACGTCCGGATTCGGGGGCACGGCGGTTCGCCCGGGGCATAGGCTTTCGCCGTGCGGATCGAAATCACCGACCTCGACCAGCTGCGGGCAGCCCCTGACCTGCGCAAAGCCGTCATCATCGGGCTGGACCTCACCCGTGAGGACGTGCGCGTGCCGCTCGACGGCGCGCTCCTGCTCGGCTGCACCCTCAGCGAGACCATGCAGCGCCGGGCGGAAGCCGCCGGAGCGTTGATCTTCCCGGTGATCCCGGACCTGCCCTACGACGTCTACCGCTCGTCGCTCTACACCCCGGCGGAGCTGTTCGCGGGCTTCGACCCGGCGAACCCGAAGTCGTACGCCGACACCCCGGACGCGGTGATCTACCGGCACAGCAAGCAGCAGGGCCACCACCCCGACCCGCTGCACGCGCTGGCCGAACGCCTGCACGACCACTCGATCACCGAGGCCCTCGACGAGACGCTGACGGGCTCCCCGGTCGCGGTCATGGGCGGCCACGCGCTGGCCCGCGGCTCGGACGGCTACCGCGGTGCCGTGGAGCTCGGCGCCGCCCTGGGCGGCGCGGGCTTCACCGTGCTGACCGGCGGCGGACCGGGCGCGATGGAGGCCGTCCCGCTGGGCGTGCGGCTGGGCGAGGTGGACACCGACGTCCTCGACGCCATCGCGCGGGCGCCGTCGTTCGGCGGCGACGACGAGTCGATCGGCCGCTGGCTGGCGGCGTTCCCGGAGATCCGCAGCTTCGACCGCCCGCGCACGATCGGCATCCCGACCTGGTTCTACGGCCACGAGCCGCCCAACCCGGCCTGCGAGCTGCACGCGAAGTACTTCGCGAACTCCGTGCGCGAGGAGGGCCTGCTCACGGTCGCGACCGGCGGCATCGTCTACACGCCGGGCAGGGCGGGCACGGTCCAGGAGGTCTTCCAGGACTTCACCCAGAACTACTACGGCAGCGTCGGTCCCGCCGCGCCCATGATCTTCCTGGGCGAGCACTTCTGGACCGACGAGGTCCCGGCCGCGCCGCTCGTGACGAAGCTCGCGGCGGGCCGGGAGGCCGAGCAGTGGATCCTCGTGACGGACGACGTCGACGAGGCGGTCGAGCTACTGCTCAAGTACGCGGGCTAGCTCCGGGAGGACCTCGGCTCCGGCGAGCTTCACCAGCACGTCGCCGGGGATCAGGACCTTGCTCCCGCGGATGCCGCTGCCCACGATCAGCTCGGGGGCGGCGGCGACCTCGGGCGAGACGAGGACCGGCCAGTCCGCGGGCACGCCGATGGGCGTGATGCCGCCGTACTCCATGCCGGTCAACGCCACGGCCTCGTCCATCGGCGCGAACGACGCCTTGCGCGCGTCGAGCCGCTTGCGGATGACACCGTTCACGTCCGCGCGCATGGTCGCGAGCACCATGCAGGCCGCGTAACGGACCACGTCACCGCGCTTGCCGGCGACGACGACGCAGTTCGCCGAGGCGGCCAGGGGCGAGCCGTAGTGCGCGCAGAACTCGGCGGTGTCGGCGAGCGCGGGGTCGATCTCCGCCACGGCGACGCGATCAGCACCGTCCAGCGCCTTCAGCGCGGCCGCGACCGGTTCGGCAACCAGGTCGAGGCGCGAGAGGACCGGGACGGGATCCAACGAACCAGCGATAGTCCACACGGTGCTCATTGTCGCTGCTCCGCGAACCCCGGCCGAACTCGCGTTTGACCTTGACGCCGCGTCAACCCCTACCGTCGATCCCAGAGCGCGAAGGGGGAACCGATGGCCTGGTCGATCGCCCAGGTGGCCCGGATGTCGAAGGTGACGTCCAGGACGCTGCGGCACTACGACTCGATCGGCCTGCTGCCGCCGGCCTGGATCGGCGACAACGGTTACCGCTACTACGAGAAGGAGCAGGTGCACCGCCTGCAGCAGATCCTGCTGCTGCGCGACCTGGGCCTGGGCCTCGACGTGGTGGCGGAGATGTTGAACGGCACGGACCAGCTGACCGTCCTGCGCAACCACCACCGGTGGCTGCGGGACGAGAGGGAGCGGCTGGACCGGCTCGCCGACACCGTCGCGCGGACCATCGCGGAACTGGAAGGAGGGGACGAGGTGAAGCTGGAAGAGCTGTTCGACGGCTTCGACGCGAAGAAGCAGGAGCGTCACGAGGCCGAGCTCGTCGAGCGCTACGGGGAAGGTGCCCGGCAGCACATCGACGACAGCAAGGAGAAGATGAAGGGCTGGACGCGCGCCGACGCGGACCGGTTCATGGCCGAGTGGCAGGACATCGCGCGTGGGCTCGGTGAGCTCTACACGGCGGGCGAGGCGGTCGACGCCCCGCGGACGCAGGAGCTGGTCGACCGCCACTACCGCTGGATCTGCCTGAGCTGGACGCCCGACCGGGAGTCCTACAAGGGCCTCGGCGACCTCTACGTCGACTCGGACGAGTTCCGGGTCAACTTCGAGGTCGAGGGCGGCGGCAACATGGCCGAGTGGACGCGTGACGCGATGGCGCACTACGCCGACACGCGCCTCTAGCGAGACCGCCGGGAGCTGCAGATCCCGGCTACTCGGCCAGGCCGAACGCCTTGAGGGCCTCCCGGTTGAACGCCGGCAGGTCGTCGGGGTTGCGGGACGTCACGAGCGTCCACCCGTTCATGTCGCAGACGCGGACCTCCTGGTCCTCCCAGTCACCGCCCGCGTTGCGGATGTCGGTCCGCAGGCTCGGGAACGAGGTGAGCATCTTGCCGCGCACCACGTCCGCCTCGACCAGCAGCCACGGCCCGTGGCAGATCGACGCGATCGGCTTGCCCGCGGCGACCAGCGCCTTCACCAGTGCGACGGCGTCGGCGTCCATGCGCAGGAAGTCGGCGTTCGCGACACCGCCGGGAATCACCGCGCCGTCGTAGTCCTCCGCCGAGGCGTCGGCGTAGGCCGTGTCGACGGGGAACGAGTCCGCCGGCGTGAGGTGGTTGAACCCGCGGACCTCACCGAGCTTCGGCGCGAGCAGCCGCGGCACTCCGCCGGCCTTCTCGACGTGCGTCCACGGATCGGTGAGCTCGACCTGCTCGATGCCTTCCGTGCCGACCAGGAACGCGATCTTCTTCTGTTCAGCCATGCACTTCGGCTACCCGCCGAGGAAGGCGGCCAACCTGTGCCGGACCGCGGCCCGGTGCGAGATCATCGGCGAGGGCGAGTCGATCAGCCACAGCTCCCCCTCGGGGAACGCCGCCGCTGTCGCCTTGGCCACGTCCTCGGGGTGCAGGGGGTCACCCACGGCACCGATGACCAGCACCGGAGCCTTCACCGCCGCCAGCGCGGCAGCGTCGGGCACGGCCACCTGGCCCGGCAGCTGCTCGGCCGCGGCGGTCAGCCTCGTCAACGCCTGCCGCCGCTCGGCGACGTAGGCGGGCGGGCCGACCGTGAGGTCCGCGAGCTGCCGCACCGTGAACGGCGGCCGCGGCTGGTCGAGCACCGCGGGCAGGAGCAGGGCCACCCGCCGGAAGCGGGCGGGCTCGGCGGACAGCAGCCGCACCAGAGCTCCGGCGCCCAGCGAGACACCGACGGCCTGGTCCGCCTCGACGGTGCCCAGATCGGCCGCGATCCGGCCGTAGTCCCAGTACCCGGCGGGTGCGTCCGGAGCGTCGCCGTGCGACGGCAGCGTCACCACGACGCGGGTTCCGGGCAACCCGGAGGCGGGGATCCTCGCCTCACCGGGGGTGGCGCCGAGCCCGTGGGCGACCAGGGTCACCGGCGAGCCGGAGCCGTAGGAGTGCGTGATCACCAGCGGGGGCCGCGCTGGACCTCGATCAGCTTCGGCCGCACGTCCACCATGTACACGAGCACCGCGACGAGACCGGCCAGCCAGAAGATCGACCCCACACCACCCGGTCCGAACAGCAGCAGCGCCGCCGTCCCGCCACCGGTGATGCCGAGCCACGCGGGCTTGGTCATGCGCTCGGCCGCCGTGTAGGCGTCCACGCGCTGGGTCAGCGCGTGGAAGAACGCGAACAGACCCAGGATGCTGAACCCGAGGTCGAACACGAAGTACACGACGGTGTCGAGGTACCAGATGCTGAAGATCGGGATTTGGAACACGCACCCAGACTACGTGCACGTACGACGGGAGGGGAGCAGCCCTCTCGGACTGCTCCCCTCCCGGGAGACCTCAGCGCGTCACTTGGTGGTGTCCGGCGTGGCCTTCTTCGCGGCGGGGGTGGTGCCGGTGGTGGTGGTGGTGCGAGCCGTCGTCGCCGGCTTGCGCGGCGCGGTGCGGGCAGCGGCCTTGCGGGTCGTGGTGCGGACCTCGTGCGCGGCCTCGCCACCGACCTCGACGATCTCCTCGGCCAGCTTCTCGGCGGCGTCCTCGACCTCGTGGGCGACCTTCTCGCCGACCGAACGGGTGCGGCGGGTGACCTTGCCGAGGACGTCGTCCGCGATCACCTTGGCGTCGGCGGCGGCGGTCCCGGCGCGCTTCTGCGCGGCCTCGACGGCCTGCTTGAGCTGCGGCTGGGCCTTGATCTGCTCCAGCGTCTGCTCGCCCTGGTCGGCGAGGTAGGTGTACAGGTTCACCGCGGAGGCCGTGTAGACGTCGACCAGCTTCTTGAGCTCGGCCGGCTGCAGCTTCTCGCGCAGGTCCTTGAGCTCGGCCGGGAGGTCGACGCCCTGGGTGCGGGCCTCCTCGGCGCGCTCCTTGGCCTTGCCGAGGGCCTCGACGACCGCCTTGGCGGCGAGGTCACCGGCTCCGAGCGCGGCGAGCAGCGCCTGGCGTGCGGCGTGGGCGGCCTGCTCGGCGCCCTTGCGAACGTCGTCCTGGGTGAGCTTCGGCATGGGGATCAGTCCTCCTGTCGTTCGGCGGAGTTCTCCCGCCTGAAAGATTCGTAGACGTCGAGCAGCACCTGCTTCTGCCGCTCGGTCAGATCGGTCGCGGCGACGATGGCGTCCGCCAGCGCACCGCCTTCGCGTTGCTGGAGGATCCCGGCCTCGACGTAGAGCGCCTCGGCCGAGATGCGCAGCCCCTTGGCGATCTGCTGCAGGATCTCCGCGCTGGGCTTGCGCAGTCCTCGCTCGATCTGGCTCAGGTACGGGTTGGAGACACCCGCCTGCTTCGCCAACTCCCGCAAGGAGATCTTGGCGGTGTTGCGCTGCTCGCGGATGTACTCACCGATGTTGCGGCCGAGGTCCGCGACTGCTTTGTCGATGGACTTGTCCACTGTTCCCGCTCCCGTTCCTCGTGCCACCGACCACGTTAGCGAGGAGTGCTAGCAGTTGCAAGCACCCTGCTAGCAAGCGCTGCGTGTGCTCCGCCACAGGGCTACCGTGGAGGCGACATGGACGACGCCGGAGCCCTGCGCGCCGAGCTGGCGGACCAGCTGCTCGGCGACGGCGTGCTGCACGAACCCAGGTGGCTCAAGGCTTTCCGCGAGGTGCCGCGGCACGAGTTCCTGCCGCGCTTCTACCGCCGGCGGCCCGACGGGGACTGGGAGGCGGTCACCTCCGAGCACCCGGACTGGCTCGGGCTCGTCTACTCCGACCGCGTCTGGGTCACCCAGTTCGACGGCGACGACGCGGTGACCGGTGGCACACCGACGTGCTCGTCGAGCATGCCCACGATCATGGCGATCATGCTGGAGGCGCTGGACGTCCGCCCGGGGCACCGGGTCCTCGAGGTGGGCACCGGCACCGGCTACAACGCCGCTCTGCTGTGCCACGCGGTGGATTCGGAGAACGTGACGACGGTCGACGTGGACCCGAACCTCTCGCGGCGAGCGCGGGAACGCCTGCACCGCAACGGTTTCCAACCGGCGTGCGAGACGGGTGACGGCGCGCTCGGCCACCCGGGGCGGGCACCGTTCGACCGCTTGCTGGCCACCTGCTCCGTCGCGACCGTGCCGCCCGCCTGGCTGGAGCAGACGAGACCCGGCGGTCTGGTGGTCACGACGCTGCACCGCCCGATCGGCGCCGGGCTCGTGCGCATCACGTCGAACGGCGACGGCACCGGCGAGGGTCGCGTGCTCGGCGAGGACGGGCGGTTCATGCCGTTGCGCGCGCACGCCCGGCTCCCGGCGCTCGCCGGAACCGGCGCGTTCGACCGGCGCACCACCACCCTGCGGTTCCGGACCGTCGCGGACCCGTCCAGCCCCTTCGAGTTCTTCGCGGGAACGGCCCTGCCGGGCGTGGCGGCCGGACGGGACCGGCTCGCCCACCCGGACGGTTCCTGGGTGCACCACCACGGCTCGCACGTCGACCAGGGCGGTCCCCGCCGG
This sequence comes from Lentzea jiangxiensis, assembly GCF_900104175.1. GTDB lineage: Bacteria > Actinomycetota > Actinomycetes > Mycobacteriales > Pseudonocardiaceae > Lentzea > Lentzea jiangxiensis. Next base: position 49,203 of record NZ_FNIX01000001.1, on the reverse strand, counting down.
CTGTGGGACCTCGCCGAGAACGCCGTCGCCGAGTGGCACGACCTGGGTGAACCCCGCCGCCACGACTTCGGGGTCGCCATCGCGCCCGACGGCCAGTTCCTCACCCTGGGCGACCTCAGGTGGCGGCTGTGATCAACAACCAAACGTCACGACACGGGTCACTGAATCGACTTCGCACGGATGCGGTGCGTCATGATGCGACGCATGTCCCGATTCCGTCAGCAGGCGTTGCTGACCGGCTGCGTGCTGACCGCGCTGCTCACCGCGGCCGGACTGTTCGTGACCGACCACGGCATCAACCCGGACCTGTGGCTGGCCGTCCTCGCGGTGGCGTTCCTGGGCTTCCTGGCGCTGCTCGACCCGTGGGTCCGCCGCAGGCACAACGCCGAGCTGAGCACCGACGAGCACCTCGACGCGGCCTGCCGGGCGCTCGCCACCGGCCTGCAGGCGCAGTGGAACGAGGAGGTGCACTCGCGCGGCCTCACCGACCCGGACGTGCTCGACCTGCACTGGATCGCGCCGGAGCTGGACGTGAGCGACGAGCCGGCCGCGCCACCCGGACGCAGCGACGCCGTGGTGCGCGCGTTCTCCCGGCAGGTCAACCGCCGCATGGTGTTCATCGGCGAGGCGGGCACGGGCAAGACGACGGTCGCGATGCTGCTGACGTGCGGTCTGCTCGACCGCTACGACGGCGGCATGGTGCCCGTGCTGCTGCCCCTGTCGACGTGGAACCCGGCGGTCGAGGACATCCGCACGTGGCTCACGCGCAGGCTCTACGAGGACCACCCGGCGTTGCGCAACACCGAGCTGTACGGCAGCTACGCGGGTGAGCTGCTGGTCGAGCAGCACCTGGTCCTGCCCGTGCTGGACGGCCTCGACGACCTCCCCGCGCACCACCGCGCGGACGCGCTCGCACGGATCTCGAAAGCCTTCGGCGCGAACCGCCCGCTGGTGCTGACGTGCCGCAGCGCCGAGTACGCCCAGGCCGTGCACCAGGCCGGTCCGCTGCCCGGCGCGGACGTCGTCGAGCTGGCCCCGCTCGACCTGGAGGAGGTCGCCGCCTACCTGCGGGCGAGCGCCGACAGCTGGGGCGCGGCCCGCTGGGAGCCGGTGTTCATCCAGCTGCGCGGGGAACCGGACGGCAGGCTCGCGGACGCCCTGTGCACGCCGCTCACGATGTGGCTGGCCAGCATCGTCTACTCCGACAGCGAGGCCGAGCCGACCGAACTGCTCGACCGCGCCCGGTTCCCCGACGCGCGGGCGATCTCCGACCACCTCTGCGACGAGCTGGTGTCGCGGGCGTACGGCAATAGGGCGTTCGCGCACCACGCCAGGGCCACGCAGGTCTGGCCGCGCGACCGTGCCCGCAAGTACCTCGAGTTCCTCGCCCACGGGATGCGCGAGCGGGGCATCCGCGAGCTCGCCTGGTGGGAGCTGCGCCGCTCGGTCGGCAGCACGTGGCTCGCGGTGCTCGGCGCGCTGGTGCTGGGCGCGATCGGCGGGTTCGGCGTCGCCTGGCTGATGGCGTACTCGATCACGCCGTCGCTCGCCCCGATCACCGGCCTGGTCGCGGGCATCGGTGTCGGCGCGGCCGCCCTGACGGCGTCGCAGGAGCGCAAGGCCAAGCCGCGCCTGGGGATCTGGCGCAGCCTGCTGCTCGTGCCCGGCGTGCTCGGGCTCGCCGCGGGGCTCGTGTTCGGTGCGCTGTACGGGCTGTCCGCCGGTCTCGTCGTCGGCCTGGGTCTCGCCGTGGCCATCGCGCTGCGGTTCGCCCTGTCGAGCGCGACCGAGCTGTCCCAGGCTTCCAGTCCTCAGTGGACGATGTCGCGCGACCGGGTCGCGGTGTGGACGGGATCTCTCGTGCTGGCCGTGGTGTTCGGTTCCGCGGCGGCGCTGGTGTTCGGTCCCGCCCAGACCGGCATGGTCGGGCTGGGGCTCGCGTCCGGGCTGATGCTCGGGTTCGCGCTCGCCGTGCTGCACCTGCGCTGGTGGTGGTTCACCGTCGCGCGGATCTGGCTGGCGCTGCGCGGGAAGCTGCCCTGGGAGCTCATGGTCTTCTTCGAGGACTCGCGCAAGCTCGGCGTGCTCTGCCGGGCGGGGGCCTGCTACCAGTTCCGGCACGGACTGGTGCAGGACCGCCTGGCGGAGCACGAGGCGACGGCGCGGACTACTCGGTCCGCAGGCCAAGTGCTCCGGTCGCCCTTCGCAGCGAAGGCAGAGTCAGAGCGGTGACCAGCACGACCATGCCCACCGAGATGCCGGTGACGATCCCGATACCCGTCCAGTCGTAGGCCACCTCCCCGTCGAACACCCGCGTCACCAGGACGCCCAGCAGGATGCCGGTGGCCACCGACACCACCGTGGAAATCACCAGCGGGATGGCGTTCTGCCACACGAGCGACCGGGCGAGGGTGCCGCGCGGCACGCCGCTCGCCGCCATGACGGCGAGCGGACGGCGGCGTTCCCGCACCTGCTCCAGGCCCACGACCAGCAGCGACGCCCCTGCGAGCAACAATGTCAGCAGCGCGGCCGCGTACAGCGCCCTGCGCACCGCGAAGAACACCTGCTCGATCTCGGCCGAGTCGTCCTGGCCGACGTAGTAGCTGTACACCCGCCAGGAGTGGAACGCGATGGCGTTGCGCGCGTGCTCCGCGGCGTCCGGCAGCGCCGTGTCCAGCTCGGCCTGCACCTCGGTGGTCGCCTCGGCGAGGCTCATGCCCCTGGCCGCGGCCGGGGTGAGGTAGAGGCCGGGGCGGCTCCCCGCCGACGGCTCCAGCCTGGGCACCGTCCAAGGGCTGTCGCTCTTCTCGATCCCGAGCACGTCGCCTGCCTCGGCGTCGTCACGGCTCTTCTCGGACGGCACGATGAAAGCCTTGCCGTCCGAGCAGTCCGGGACTTCCGCCATCGACTCGAGCGCGGCACACGACCCGACTGCGATGGCGACGTAGTCGTTGTTGGGCAACGTCCCATAAGTGCGCGTCAGTTCCTGCACGCTCACCACTCCCGGCGCCTTGGCCAGCACGCCGGTCAGCTCCGGGACGTCGACGGCCTCGTGCATCGAAACGGCGAGGTGGCGGTAGTTCGCCTCCGCCGCCTCGTCGGCCTTCACCTCGTGCTCGACGCCCGCGAGGGTCATCTGCAGCGTCACGGTGCCGGCGAGCACCACCGCCACCCCGCCGACGACCCGCGCCGCCGTGCCCGCGTCGAGCTGCAGCCGGCGCACCGCCAGCTGCAACGCGGGCGTGGCGCCGCGCATCCGGTGGACGACCCGTTCGACCAGCCACGGCAACAACACCGGGATGGCGAACATCAGCAGCACCACGCCGGCCACGATCGGCCACTGGGCGGGCTCCGACGTCTCGTCGACCTTGCCGAACTGGCTCGCCAGCAGCGCCGCACCCGCCAGTGCCGGGAAGACCCGCCACCACAGCCTGCGCCGCACGGGCTTCTGCTCGCGCACCACGCCGAGCGGTTCGATGATCGTCCGGCGCATGGCGAACACCGAGGTCAGCACGGCCAGCACCGGCACCGCGACGCCGACGGTGAGCGTCAACGGCAGCGTCGGCGTGAGATCGGCCGGGAACACCGCGAGCTCGGGGATCGGGATGTCGTCGGCGAACGGCCGGAGGGCGAACATCAGCCCGAACCCGATCACCAGTCCCACCAGCGCGCCGGCCAGCGCCTCACCGGACGCGATCAGCCGAACCCGGACCGCACCCGCGCCGACCAGCCGCAACGCCGCCAGCCTGCGATCGCGCTGAGCCGCGGCGAGCCTGGTCGCGACGCCCACGAAGACCAGCACCGGGAACAGCAGCACGACCGCGCCGACGACGCTGAGCATCGACAGGATCGGCGGCAGGCCGCCGCCGGGGCCCGTCCTGCCGAACGCGTGGACCCGGTTGCCGGAGCTCGGCTCGATCTTCCCGTCGCCGGCGAGGAACCGCAGGTCCTGAGGCCCGTCCAGGCCTTCCTCCGCGAACGTTCCGATGATCTTCTGCGGGAACCGGGGCCGCAGCAGCTCGCCTTCCGGACTGGCCAGCAACGCCGCGAGCCGAGGCGACACGAAGATCTCGCCGTCGGCCGGCAACCGCTGCACACCGGGCGGCTTGGGTGCGTCCGGCGTGAGTGCGCGCACGTAGTCGCCGCTGATGTGGTGGGAGCGGAACGGCATCGAGCCGTGCTCCAGCAGCAGCGGCGCGGGCCCGGCGCCCTCGCTGACGACATCGCGTCCGTTCCCGCGCAGGTCGCGGTTGCCGAACGCCGTCGGGATGGACGCGGCGAGCAGCAGCACCGCCACGCACATCCCGATGCCCACACCCTGGAGTGCGAGCCTCACCCAGGACTTCCGGCTGCCCCCGACAGCCAGCCGGACGCCCAGTGCGAGGTCGCTGAGGACGCGGTTCACCTGACGAACTCCACGTCTCGCGACCGGCCGTCGCGCACCACGACCTCGCGGTCCGAGTACGCGGCGACCCGCGGCTCGTGCGTGACCAGCACGACCGCCGCGCCGGTCTCCCTGGCCGCGGTCGTGAGCAGGTGCATCACCCGCTCGCCGTTGAGCGAGTCGAGCGCGCCGGTCGGTTCGTCGGCGAAGACCACCTTCGGGCCGGTGACCAGCGCACGGGCCACCGCGACGCGCTGTCCCTGGCCACCGGAGGTCTCGCCGGGCCGCTGGTCGGCGACCGCGTCGACCTCGAGCCGGGCCATCCACTCCCTCGCGGCCCGTTCGGCGTCCCTGCGCTTCACCCCGCTCAGGCGCAGCGGCAGCGCGACGTTCTCCAGGCAGGTCAGCTCCGGCACGAGCTGGCCGAACTGGAAGACGAACCCGAACTCGGTGCGGCGCAGCTCGCTGCGGGCGCTGTCGGACATCGTGGTCAGCTCGCGGTCGCGGTAGGTCACCGTGCCGGAGTCCGGCGGCAGGATGCCCGCGAGGCAGTGCAGCAGGGTGGACTTGCCGGAGCCGGACGGGCCCATCACCGCGACGATCTCGCCCGCGCGGATGGTGAGGCCGGCGCCTTCGAGCGCGCGTGTCCTGCCGAACGACTTGTGCAGGTCCTGCGCGACCAACAGGCTCATTTCGCGATCTCCTCGGCGAGTTCGTCGAGGCGCGCCGCGGTCAGTTCGAGCCACCGCAGGTCGGCTTCGAGGTGGAAGAGCGCGAAGTCGCAGATGAGCTGGTCGGCTAGGTCGCCGTCCGACTTGCGCCTGGTGAGGCCGCGCATCGTCGCGAGGTGCGCGGACCGTTGCGCGTCGAGCACCTCCGTGGCACTGCGCCCGGACAGCAGAGCCAGCACGACCTTGGCGTACAGGGTGTTCTGGAGGTACGGCTCCGGCTTCTCGGGAGTGCCGAGCCAGCGCTCCACGTCGGTGACCCCGGCGTCCGTGATCGCGTACCGCTTGCGCTCCGGACCGTCACCCGCCTCCACGCCGGCCTCGCTCACGAAGCCGTTCTTCAGCAGCCTCGACAGGGTCGAGTACACCTGCCCGTAGTGCAGCGGCCGGTCATGGCCGAAGCGCTCGTCGTAGGCGCGCTTGAGGTCGTAACCATGCCGTGGACCGCCTTCCAGCAGCCCCAGCAGTGCGTGTCCGATCGACATGGCGAGCACTATACACACGATGTATACACAAGGTGTATTCCTTGATGTCCTGACGCGCAACCGCCGTGACGCCTACAGTGGTGGGGTGACTGGTCTGACTGTCGGCTGGGATCACGACGTCGAGCTGCTGCTCGACTTCCTGAACACTCGACACGTACTGGACAGTGAAGCCTCCTGGCGCGCGTGGGTGACCGAGCGCGGCCTCGGGCGGAGCAGTGAAATCGCGCAGGCGCGCGCGGCTCGTGCGGCGCTGCGGTCGTCCATCGAGGGGTCGTCAGGCCCCAAGACGGCAGCGGGCGTCGTCCACATCGAGCTCACCGACGGTGTTCCGGTGCTGTCGAGCTCGGACGCGCTGGGCGCGGTGCTCGCCGCGTCCGCCCGCCTCGCGGTGCTGGGTTCGTGGGAACGCTTCAAGATCTGTCCAGCCGATGATTGCCAACGGGCGTTCTTCGACCGTTCGCGCAACCGCTCGCGCACCTGGTGCTCGATGCAGGTGTGCGGGAACCGCGAGAAGGCCCGCACGTTCCGAAAACGCTCCCGGGCTCAGAACAGCAGGTTGGCCACGGTGTAGATCACCAGGCCGGCGAGCGCGCCGACCACGGTGCCGTTGATCCGGATGAACTGCAGGTCCCTGCCGACCTGCAGTTCGATCTTGCGCGAGGTCTCCTCCGCGTCCCACCGCTCGACGGTGTCCGTGATCAGCGTGGTGATCTCCGCGCGGTAGTTGCCGACCACGTACCCGGCGGCCTGCTCCAGCCAGCCGTCGACCTTGGCGCGCAGCTCCGGGTCGTCGGTCAGGTTCGTGCCGAGCGTGACCAGCCCCTGCGTGACCCGCTTGCGCAGCTCGCTCGACGGGTCCTCGGCGGCGTCGAGGAGCATCTTCTTCGCCGTGCCCCAGGCGGAGCTGATCACCTTCTGCACGTCCGGGTGGTTGATGACCTGCTGCTTGACCTGCTCGGCCTTCTGCATCGTCGACGGGTCGGTCTGCATGTCGGCCGAGAACTCGATCATGAACTGGTCCACGGCGAGCCGCATCGGGTGGTTGACGTCGGTCTTCACCGCCCACGCGAAGTTGACCAGCTCGTTGTAGACCTTGTCGCCGAGCATCGCGTCGACGAACCTCGGCGACCACGTCGGCGCGCGGTCCGTGACGATCAGGCTGACCTTGTCGTAGTTGTCGCGCACCCACTCGTAGGCGCGGTCGCACATGAGGTCGACGAGCTTGTGGTGCGCGCCGTCCGTGAGCACCTGGTTGAGCAGCTTGCCCAGCGGCGGCCCCCACGGCTTCTCCGTGACGCGCTTCACGATCGCGTGCTCGACGACGGCCTGCACCTCCTCGTCCTTGAGGACCGTGATCGCGCCCTTGAGGACGTTCGACAGCTCGGTGGTGATCCGCTCGGCGTTCTCCGGCTGCTTGACCCACGCCCCGGCGCGCTGCGCGATGCCCGCCCGGCGCAGCTTGTCCTGCACGATCTCGGGGCTCAGGAAGTTGACGCCCACGAAGTCCCCGAGCGTCTGGCCGAACATGTTCTTGCGCTCGGGGATGATCGCGGTGTGCGGGATCGGCAGGCCCAGCGGCCTGCGGAACAGCGCGGTGACGGCGAACCAGTCCGCCAGCGCGCCGACCATGCCGGCCTCCGCGGCGGCCCGGACGTAGCCCACCCAGGCGCCCTCGAACAGGTGCGTGCCGAAGAAGATGACCGTCGCGCCTATCAGGAAACTCGTCGCGACGAGCTTCATCTTGCGCAGGTCGGTGCGCTTCTGCTGGTCAGCGGCGGTCAGTTGCTCCACGGGTCCATTGTCCGTGAAGATCCTGCGTTGTGCGGGTACCAGCGCTAGTTCCCCGGTTGCAGCCGTTCACGTCGACCATCTTCGCGGAGATGACGGCGCTGGCCGTGCAGCACGACGCCGTCAACCTCGGTCAGGGCTTCCCCGACACCGACGGTCCGGCCTCGATGCTCGCGGCGGCCCAGTCGGCCATCGCGTCGGGCGTGAACCAGTACCCGCCCGGTCCGGGCATGCCGGTGCTGCGCCGTGCCGTCGCCGCGCACCGCTCGCGGTACGGGCTCTCGTACGACCCGGACACCGAGGTCCTGGTGACCGTCGGCGCGACCGAGGCGATCGCGGCGTCGTTGCTGGCGCTGGTCGAGGCCGGTGACGAGGTCATCCTCGTCGAGCCCTACTACGACTCGTACGCGGCGTCCGTGGCGATGGCCGGGGCGACGCGCGTGACCGTGGGTCTGCGCGAGGACGCCTCGGGGCGGCTGGCGCTGGACGTGGACGCCCTGCGCGCGGCCGTGACGCCGCGGACGCGGGCCGTCCTCGTCAACTCGCCGCACAACCCGACCGGCACCGTGTTCCGCTTGGAGGAGCTCCAAGCGATCGCCGCGTTGTGCGTCGAGCACGACCTGCTGGCGATCACCGACGAGGTCTACGAGCACCTGGTGTTCGACGGGCTCGTCCACATCCCGCTGGCCTCGCTGCCCGGCATGGCGCAGCGAACGCTGTCGATCTCCGGCGCCGGCAAGACGTTCAACTGCACGGGCTGGAAGATCGGCTGGGTGTGCGGACCCGCCGAGCTGGTCTCGTCCGTGCGCGCGGCCAAGCAGTTCATGACCTTCGTGGGCGGGGCGCCGTTCCAGCCCGCCGTCGCCCACGCCCTGACCGCCGAACTGGACTGGGTCGGCGAGTTGCGGGACTCGTTGGCGTCGAAGCGCGCGCGTCTGGCCGAGGGGTTGCGTGCGGCCGGTTTCGAAGTGCGGTCGTCGGAGGGCACGTACTTCATCTGCGCCGACGTACGGCCGTTGGGCTACACGGATGGCCTCGCGCTCTGCCGCGACCTGCCCGCCCGCATCGGCGTCGCGGCCGTACCGGTCCAGGTGTTCACGGACCGCCCGGACGACTGGAAGCACTTGATCCGCTTCGCGTTCTGCAAGCAGGACTCCGTGATCGACGATGCCGTGGAGCGTCTCCACAAGCTGTAGTTGTCCACAACTGTGGATGAGTTCGTCCACAACTGTGGACAAATCACTTTCGGGTGAGGCGTGGAGCCGCGGAACCGGAGTTCGACTCCAAACGGCATGGACTCGAACACGGAGGTTCTCCACGCCTGGCACGCGGGCACCAGCGGCTGGGACGCCTTGGTCGACCGCTACTCCCGGCTCGTCTGGTCGGTGCCCAGATCGTTCCGCCTCGCCCATGCCGACGCCGCCGACGTATATCAGTGCACGTGGCTCTGCCTGGCAGAACACCTGAGCAGGATCCAGCGGCCCGAGCACCTCGGCACGTGGCTGGTCCGTACCGCCACCCGCCACTCCATCACGGTGCTGCGCACCCGCGGCCGCGAGGTGGCGTACGACCTGTGGGAACCGGAGTCGACGCTGCCCGCACCGGACGAGGTCGCCATCACCAACGACCGGCAGCGGCGGCTGTGGTCCGCGCTGATGACGTTGAACGAGCGGTGCCAGCGGCTGCTGAGGATCGCCGCCCACAGCCCCGAACTGAGTTATGCACAGGTTGCCGCCGCCCTGGGGATAAAGGTGGGGAGCGTTGGGTCCACGCGCTCCCGGTGCCTCGCTGAGCTGCGGCGGAAGGTGGAGGGCCTGCGATGAGGGACCCGCTGCTCGACGAGCTCGCCGACCTGTTCGGCTCCGACACGCCCCCACCCGTCCCGGCCCCGCGCCCGACCGGCCTCCGCCCGATGCGGGCTGTGGACGAACCGGTCCGCGGCCCCTCCCGCCAGCTCGTCTTCCACGCCGGTGGCGGCCGCCTGCACCTGCAGGTCGACCCCGGTCACCTGACCGGGGTGCTGGACGACAGGGGCGTCACGGTCGAGGTCCACTCGCCGGCAGCCGTCCTGGTGCTCAGGCCGGATGCCGAGGGCTGGTTCCGCACCGGCATCAGGTCCGGGCCGGTGTGCGTGACCGTGCCGGAGCTGGGGCTGACGACGGGCTGGTTCGTCGCGTGAGCGCCAGCGCCGACCCGCGGGCCACCATCGCGGCGACCGAGGTGCGCGGCACGAAGGCCCAGCGCGCCGATGCCCTGCACGACCTCAGCGTCGCCCACGTCGAGCTCGGTCACCTCGACGTCGCCGCCCGGTTCGCGCGGCGCGGGGTGCGGTTGACCGGGGAGGCGCGGTTCCACCTCACGCTGGCGTGGATCGACCTCGACCGCGGCCGCCGCAAGCAGAGCCTGCGGCACCTCGACCTCGCGACGCCCCACCTCCGCGGTGGCGAGCTGGCCAGGGCGCGGTGCCTGCGCGGGCTGCACCTCTGCCAGACGGCCGAGCCGCGGCTGGCGGTCGCCGAGCTCACGGCGGTCGTGAGGGAGCTGCGCCGGTACGGCGACGAACGCTGGCTGGCCAACGCGTTGATCGGGCGCGGGATCGCCCGGTGCAACGCCACGCAGCTCGCCAGGGCCGAGGCCGACTTCGCCGCCGCGCAGACGGTGCTGCTCGCCATCGGTGAGCCGGGGAGGGCGGCGATGTGCCTGCACAACAGGGGGTTCGTCGCGATGCTCGCGGGTGACCTGCCGCTCGCGCTCCGCCGGTACGAGGAGGCCGCGAAAGCCGGACTCGACTCGGCGAGCAGGCCGGAGGCGCTCGTCGACCGGGCCGAGGCGCTCCTCGCGGCCGGGCTCACCGCCGAGGCCCGCCGGGTGCTGACGCCCGCGCTCGAACTGCTGCGGCGGTGCAAGCGGCACGTGCCCGAGCTGGCGGTGCTGAGCGCGCGGTGCGCGTTGCGCGACGGGGATCCGGAACCCGCTCGAGCACTCGGCGGCTCGGACCCGGAGTTCATGCTGGCCGCCGGGAAGCTCGACGCCGTCGCGGCGCACAGGTTCCGCGGGCCGGTGCAGACGCGGGCGCTCGGGTGGCTCGCCCAGGCCCGCAGATCGGACCGGAGAGGTGCGCTGGCGGCGTGCCGGGCGGGGCTGAAGCTGCTCGACGAGCACCACGGCGACTGGCCCCGTCGCGCACTGACCGGGCACGCCCTCGGCCTCGCCCGCACGGCACGGGAGGTCCTGCACTGGTCGGAGCAGCACCGCGCCGCAACCCCTTTGCCTCCCAACGAACCCGGACTCGCGAAAGCGCTCACGGAACTGAGGCGGGCGAGAGCGTTCGGCCTGCCGCTGGAAGCCTTGGAACGAGATGTCCGCAGGCTCACCCTTGCCGGCGCCCAACGCGAAAAACGGTCAGCCGCAGTGGCTCCGGACTTGCCGCTGGTCAGCTTCATCGTCCACGAGGGACGGATGACAGCGGTCACCCTGGCCAACGGCCGCGCCCGCATGCGCGAGATCCGGGACGCCGCCGAGCAGGTCAGCACGGCCAGGCTGGCGCTGAGAGCGGGCCGCACCACCACCACCGACCTGCTGCCGGAGGCCGACGAGGTCATCGTGGTCCCGGACGGCGTGCTCGACAACATGCCGTGGGCGGCGTTCGGCCGGACGGTCCACGTCCTGCCATCGCTGGGGCACTGGCGGACGGAGGCGCCCCTCGGCGGCCACCGGGTGTGGGTGAGCGGGCCGAAGCTGCGGGACGAGGCGAAAGCACTCCAGCGGGAGCACGGCGGCAGGGTCACGGCGTCCACCGTGGAGGCGGCGCTGGCCGGGCTGGAGGGCGCGGGCATCGCCCACATCGCGGCCCACGGCCACGTCCACCCGCGCAACCCGCTGTTCTCCCACCTCGACCTCGCCGACGGGCCGCTGTACGGCTACGACATCGCCCGGCTGGAGAACCCGCCGGAGATCGTCGTCCTGTCCGCCTGCGAGTCGGGGCTGGCCCGCGCGTTCCTCGACGCCGGCACCCGAGCGGTGATCGCCAGCGTCCTGCCGGTGCCGGACGCGCAGGTCGGTGCCGCCATGGCCGAGGTGCACCGCCGGATCGGCCACCCGGCCGACGCCGCCAGGGCCGTCGCGCACCTCGGGTTCAGCTGCTACGGCACCGGGACCAGGGTGGCGGCGTGCAGCGCGGCCGCGAACGACGTGCCGGTGCAGAGGAGCTGGGACGAACCCACGGTCGCGGGCACGTCGACGCCCGGGACGACCACGTCCACCCACGGCCCGCGACCGGAGAACTCGTCGGGGGTGCCCACCGCCGTCACCGCGGGCAGCGCGGCGGGCCACCACGGACGCGCGGAGCCGCCGTTGCCCGCCGCCGCGACGACGTTGCCACCGCACGAGGCCAGCACCGGCGGGCACGTGTCGTCGAACGAGTAGGTGCCCGACGCGACCAGCACGACCGGCAGGTCCCAGGTGGCGCGCAGGGCGGCCGCGAGGGTCAGGTCGTCGCCGAAGCCGGTGGGTGTCAGCACCGGGAACGGGTGCACCGCGGCGCCGTGGTGCCGCAGCACGCCGGCGACCAACGAGCCGTGCGGGGCGTTGAGAGAGGTGTCGAGCAACGCGACCGGGCCCTCACCGAGCAGGTCCGGCAGGCACTCGCTGACGACCGGGCGGGAGGTGCCGATCATGATGGGGCACGAGAGGTGGACGTGGTTCGGGCTCGCGCCGACCTCCACGGCGATGTCGGCGACACGGTCCCGTTCGGACCCTTTCAGGTACATGCGGACGGCACCCGCGACGAGTTCCTCGTGCGAATAGATGCCCCGCAAACTCTTGCGCACGGTGTGCGCCTCCGTCGGCAGGACGACCAGCTCCCCCGAACGGAGCAAGCACTCGTTCGGACCCGCCGGGTCGTGCACCAGTACGTGGCCGAGCGCGCGCGACGCGTGATCGACCAGCTCAGAGAGGCTGTTCACCTGATTGGGCGCGTCCACATCGGACACCATCCCGCGCCGCGGAGCGGTCCACACGGGACCAGGCGCGAAGTCACTCGATCCGATGACGACACTGACGGTGTGCGTACCTGATCAGGGCGACACGGACAGCCGCACAGGACCGCCCTTCCGGGTGTATACCGCCGAGTTTGTTCGCAAAGCGACTCTCCGGTGCTAGACATAGCCGTACGTCGACCTCTGACGGCGCTGTGGCGTTGGCGGTGACTTGCACGGTGGACGGGTGGTGATCCTGTGGCGAGTGGTGGAGTTGGTGCACTGCTGCTGCGGGCCGCTGCGCTCGGCGGGCTGTCCGCCGCCGCCTGGCTGCTGGGCGGGACGTCCGCGTCCGCCGAGCCGGAGCAGCCGCCGGCCGTCGAGATCATCGTCGAGACCCTCGCGCAGGCGGAGTACCCGCCACAGGTCGAGTCGCTCCACCCGTTCGAAGCCTCCGCACCGGCCGAGGCCTTTGCGCCGGCCGGGATCCCGGCGCTGTCCGAAGATCCCGCCGCGTGGGTGAAGGCGTTCGCCGCATCGGTCGCCGAGAAGCACCAGCCGGCCGGGTTCGTGCCGCCGGTCGCCACCAAGCCCGACGAGGACGAGCCCTGGGAGGAAGACCCGGGCCCCGTGCTCGACTTCAGCGGCGGCTCGCACGGCACCGTGCGGTCGGGTTCGATCTCCAACGAGGCGCCGCCGGAGGTGGTCCAGGCCAACGCCCAGCTCCGCGCCGCCAGGAAGGCCGCGAGGCTCGCCGCCGCGCTGCCACCACCACCTGCCCCTCCGGCGCCTCCGGTCCCCGCCGTCGTGACGAAGACGGTCGTGCCGCTGCTGCCCGATCTCCCGGCGCCCGCTCCCGTGAGGGCGGAGCCCGCGCCGGCCAGTGACCTCAGCTGGTCCACCCCCGGACCCGACGTGCCGCTGCCCACGCCGCAGCCCGCACCCGTGGTCGCCACGGCCTCCGCGTCGTCCGGCCACACCGACAACTCCGGCGGCACGCGCGGCGTGCTGGCCGTTCTGACGTCGCACGACTCGCTCTTCCCGCCCATCACGTGGTCGGTCGAGGAGCGCCGCGACGGCACCTCTCCGGGCAGTGTTCCCGGCCTCCCCAGCACGTCACCCGACTGAGTCCGACAGGACAAGTCTGCCCTCTGCGCGATTTGTGACCGTTCAGTTCCGTCGCGCCAGTAACTCCTCCTGCTGATTCCCGTTGTACGCAAGGAACCCCAGTCTTCCTGACCTGCCAACCGCGCCCTGGCAGGTCGGGTCTGGTCCGAGTGCCGCGCTGCCCCCGCAGTCTCGGACCACACGGGAAACCTGCGGCCGGGGGACGTCAATCCCTGGGACGTTCCCCGCCGCAGGCCTCTCGTTGGCAAGTTCGTCGGCCCGGTCTCCACCGCTGCGGGAGACCGGGCCGACGTGTCTCACGCGACGGGCAGCGACAGGTCGGCGCCCGCCGCAAACCCCGCACCGGCAACGGAAGCAGCCACTACACCCAAACGACCTATCGCCTCGCGCAGCACTTCGGGTGGCTGCGTGTACGGCACTCGGAGCATTTGCTCGCACCCCCCGTGCACCGCGAACCGGGGACCGGGGACGAGCCGCAGGCCGTGGTTCTGCGCGACCACCGCGACACGGGTGCTGAGCGGCCCGTCGAGCGTGCACCAGATGCCGAGCCCACCGGCCGGCACGTCGAAGCTCCACTGTGGACAATGCTCGCGCAACGCAGCGACCGCCACGTCCCGCTGCGCCCGCGCCTCCTCGCGCCGTTGCCGCAGAACCGTTTCCGGTGACTCGAGCAACGCGGCCAGCACCAGCTGCTCGAACACCGGCGTTCCCAGGTCGATCGCGGCCCGCGTCGACAGCAGGCGGTGCACCAGCTCCGCGGACGCCCTGATCCAGCCGATCCTCAGCCCACCCCAGTGCGACTTGCTCGCGGACCCCAGCGTCACCACGGAGTCGCCGCCGAACGCGGCCAGCGGCGGCGGCGCCGGGGAGTCGTCCAGCGCGAGCTCGACCAGGGTCTCGTCGACGACCGAGGGGGTGCGCGTCCTGCGCAGCACGGCCGAGAGCTGCTCCCGCGTCTCGGACGACATGCGCAGTCCGGTGGGGTTCTGGAAGTCCGGGATCAGGTAGGCCAGCCGGGGGCCCGCCTGCCGCAACGCCGCCTCGAACCCGTCGACGTCCCAGCCGTCCGCCAGCATCGGCACGGGCACCGGGACGCCGAACGACGCCCGCACCGCCTCCAGCGCGTTGGGGTAGCTCGGCTGCTCCACCAGCACCCGGTCACCCGGTCCGGCGAAGAGCCGCAGCACCAGCGCCCACGCGTGCTGCGCGCCCGAGGTCACCACGACCTGGTCGGGCGAGGTCGGCAGGCCCCTGGCGGTGTACCGGTCGGCGATCCGCTGCCGCAGGACCGGCAGCCCTCGTTCGTCGTAGCCGTGGGACGCGAGGTGCTCCGGCATCTGGCCCATCGCGAGCTCCATGGCCAGCCGCACCGACGGCAGCGCGGGAGGCGCGGCGCGGGACAGGTCGATCATCCCGTCGTCGGCGACACCGGTGATGCCGCCACCGCCGGACCCGACGGGTCCGTTGATCCACGACCCCGCCCCGCGCCGGGACTCCACGACCCCTTCGGCCCGCAACTGGTCCAGGGCGGCGGAAATGGTGGTGCGGCTCACGGGCAGCGCCTCGGTCAGCTCGCGCTCGGACGGCAACCGCGTCCCGACCGGCAGCCGTCCGTCCGCGACCAGCAGTTTCAGCGCCGCGACGAGGTCCACGACGCACTGCCTCGGCCCGCCGCGACGCCACTCACCGAGCAGCCGTGCGAGGCGGGCACCGGATATACGTCCACCTGGTGGGAGCATGAAGCCAATTATGACGAATTGGCTATGGATTACCAGGCCAATCTAGGCGCAACATGGCCACATGGCCTCCACGACCGCACTCCACCAGGTCTCCGTCCGGATCTCACCCGCCCGCCGTCTCCCTCAGCTCTTCGCAGGGCTGTGGCTCTACGGCGCGAGCATGGCGTTGCAGATCCGCGCGACGCTCGGCCTGAACCCGTGGGACGTGCTGCACGAGGGCCTCACGAAACTCACCGGTCTGAGCTTCGGCCTGATCACCGCCATCACCGGTGTGCTGGTGCTCCTGGCGTGGATCCCTCTCCGGCAGAAGCCCGGCGTCGGCACGATCGCGAACGTCGCGCTCATCGCGATCAGCGTCGACGTGACGCTCGCGATCCTGCCGGCACCGGAGGGACTCCTGCCCAGGATCGTGTTCCTGACCCTGGGCATCGTCCTCAACGCCGTGGCGTTCGCCGCGTACGTCGGCTCCCGGCTCGGACCGGGCCCGCGCGACGGCCTGGTCACCGGGTTCTGCCGCCGCACCGGCCTCTCCCTGCGCCTCACGCGGACCGCGCTCGAGGTGCTCGTGCTCGGCACCGGCTGGCTGCTCGGCGGCACGGTCGGCATCGGCACGGTCCTCTACGCGCTCGGCATCGGCCCGCTCGCGCAGCTGTTCCTGCCCGCGCTCACCTGGCGCGAGCGCTCACGGCCCGCTTGCGGATCTCCGCGTACGTGACGTCCCGCTCGTTCAGCACCTCGGCCACGATTCCCCCGCCCTGCAGCAGGGCCAGCAAGACGTGCTCCACGCCCAGGTAGTTGTGGCCGAGGTCGCGGGACTCGCGCAACGAGTTCTCGAGCGCCTTCTTGAAGTCCGGTTCGAGCGGCATGCCGAACCACCGCCGGCGCGGACCCGGCCGCAGCACACCCCTGCCGAGCGACTGCTCGACCGAGTCGATCACCCGGTCGACGTCGATCCCCAGTCCCCGCAACGCTTCCGCGTCGGCCTTGGTCAGCCCGCCCTTGCGCCGGTACTCCCGGAACGCCGCCTCCAGCTCGCCGCGCGGCAGGTCGAACCCGGCCAGCACCGGCGCGTCGAGCAGCGCGAGCAGCAGGTGCTCCACACCGACCTCGGCCGCGTGCACCTCCTCCGCCTCCCGCACCGCGGCCTTGACCGCCTCACGGGCTTCCTTGGTGAACCGCTCCGCGATCATCATCGACCCCCGTGCTTCTTGTGGACCGCTTGGCGGGAGACCCCGAGCTCCGCCGCGATGTCCTGCCACGACCACCCCTGTGCCCGCGCACTGCGGACCTGGGCGGACTCCAGGTGTTCCAGCAGTCGCCGCAACGCGCTGACGGCCCGCAACCCGACCTTCGGGTCGCGATCCCCAGCCGCTGTGGCGAGATCCGTCGCTTCTGTCATGCTGTCAACGTACGTTGACAATCACGATTCGTCAACCGAGGTTGACACGTACGGTGGGCTGGTGAAGATCGAGACCGCCGAGCAGGGTGCTCCGGGACGAGTCACCGAGGACCGGATCAGGGTCCTGCCCAACGCCGTCGTCGTCCTCGACGGCGTGACGTCGCGAACGAGGCCGCCGGATCGCAACGGGGGTTGGTACGCGGCGAAGCTCGCCGACGAGCTGGCCCGCCTGATCAACGACGTCGACCCGCTGACCGACACCCTCTCCCGAGCCATCTCGAACCTCGTGGAGGAGCACGGCCTCGTCGTCGACGACTCCCCTTCGTCGACCGCGGCGGTCGTGCGCTGGAACGACGACACCGTCGACGCGCTCGTGCTGTGCGACACCCCGGTAGTCGCGTTCGGACGGTCCACACGGGTGCTCGAGGACACGCGGCTCGAAGACCTCCGGCCCGACCCCGACATCCTCCGCTGGAAGAACAGGACCGGCGGCTACTGGGTCGCGGAGGCAGATCCGGAGGCGGGACACCAGGCCCTGACCGCCTCCTGGCCCCGCGCGAAGATCACGAGTGTGATCGCCCTCACAGACGGTGTCTCCTGTGGAGTGTCGGAGTACGGGCTCTTCGAGTGGGAGGCCCTCGCGGAAATGCCGCTGGGCGAAGTGCTGGACCGAATCCGCGAAGCGGAGCGCGGTGATTCGGAGCACAAGCGATGGCCGCGCTTCAAAACTCACGACGACCAGGCGATCGCCCGAATCAGCTTCACCGCATGACGAAAGAAGCCCCGCAGAGTTCTGCGGGGCTTCTTTCGAAGAAGGATGGCCAGGGGCGGGGTCGAACCGCCGACCTACCGCTTTTCAGGCGGTCGCTCGTACCAACTGAGCTACCTGGCCATGAGAAAAGAAAGCGACCCAGACGGGACTCGAACCCGCGACCTTCGCCGTGACAGGGCGACGCGCTAACCAACTGCGCCACTGGGCCTTGCTCTTGCAGATCGTACAGTACTGCATTTTACTGCGTGCCCCCAACGGGATTCGAACCCGCGCGACCGCCTTGAAAGGGCGGGATCCTAGGCCGCTAGATGATGGGGACTAGCTGGTCTCTGGAAGCATCGTAAGCATATGCCATAGGTCCGCGCACCTCCAAAACGGGGGTCCTACTTATGCGCTGACCTGCTCAAACCTGCTCTGAGGCCGGATCGGCCAGATCAACAAACGCCTGTTCAGGGCCTGTCGGGCCGTTCACGCGGGTTCGGACGCAGTTTGTGATCCAGGCAACTCCCAGTCCCCAGACGCGACGCAGGGCAGCACGTGGCCCAGGACTTCGCGGATCCGCTGGGGGAAGTCCGCGCACGCCGTCGTCGCCGAGGAGATCAACCGCGAGCCGAGGGCCGCGCTGCACAACGTCCGCGCGACGGACTCGGGATCGACACCCGCACGGAGGTCTCCCCGTTCCGCCGCCTCGAACAGGTACCCGGCGACGAGCTTCTCCCACAGGACGTGCGTGCCGGGGACGCCGGGACAACCGGCCTCGCGATCGGCGTTGAGCCGGACGCCGGCGCGCAGCACGACGTCGGCGGACATCCGGTCGGCGGATTCGGCGAACATCCCGCACAGGGCGCTCAACGGGTCGGCGCCGCGTTCGCGCCACGACTCCCGCATCCGGGCCCACGTCTCGCCCTGCCGCTCGACGAGGGCGTCCGCGACCGCTTCTTTGGAGGAGAAGTGGAAGTAGAAGGCGCCCTTGGTCAACCCGGCGCGCGCGAGCACGGCGGTCAGCGACGTGCGCTCGTAGCCGAGCCGGTCGAACTCCTCCGCGGCGGCGTGGAGGATCGCCTCCCGCGTCGCGACCGCCCGGTCCTGCTGGGGCATGGGCTCAGGTTAGCCGTTGCCGCTAAAGAGACCCGTGGGTATGTTTCGAGATGCGGCCCTGTCCCGCAGGCGCGCTCCGGGGGGTGCACGCCTGGAGTCAGGGCCGCATTCGCGTACCCATCACCTCACCGCTGCACCGGAGGCGTCGCGCCGTCCTCGCCCGGTGAGAGGCCCAGCATGTCGAGCAGCATCCGGCAGTCCTCGGTGCCGAGGGCGCTCCGCGCGACCGCGAGCCTCGCCCGGTGGACCTGTTCGTCGGAGATCCGCGAGGGTTCTCCGCTGCGCTGGGCCGGCACGCTCGGCCCGCCCTGCCGCGACATGCCGTCGTCCTGCGTGAACAGGAACTTCCGAACTTCCAATGACCCGCTCATGAGCACCCTCCCCGACTTGAGGTTGGCGCGAGGCTAAGCGACCTGGGACAACGGCCGCAGCCCCCCGCAGAGTGATTCCACCGACACCCAGCGTCACTTTCCGTACAGGTGCGGCGGCTGCCTCGTGGGGGAGCGACAAGGGATGATGGACCGATGACCGACCCCACGCCGCAGCCTTCCCCCGAACCAGAGGGCCAAAACGCGTCCCAGCCGGCTCCTCCGCAGGTCGACCAGGAGGAGATCCTCAAAGCGATCAGCGGCATCGACGTGAGCGCGATCGAAGCCGACATCGAGTCCGCCTTCGGATCCCGGATGGCGGAGCTCGACAAGATGCTCGAGGGCCTCGACGAACTGGTCAACAAGATCGAGAGCGACATCCAGAACCTGGACCAGCCCAAACCCGAGAGTCCTCAGTAGCTCCTTTACCCCAGGGGGGTATAGACTCGGAGCCCCGTACAGAGAAAGGGCTCTCATGTCCGTCACTGCCACCTACACCGTCACCGGCATGACCTGCGGCCACTGCGTCAGCTCGGTCACCGAGGAGCTGGGCGAGGTCGCCGGCGTCACGGGCGTCGACGTCGTCCTGGAGACCGGCGCGGTGACCGTCACCAGCGACCGCGAGCTCGCCCGCGACGAGGTCGTCGCCGCCGTGACCGAGGCCGGGTACCAGGTCGCATGACCACCACCGAGCCTCGCCACGTCGAGCTCAGCATCAGCGGCATGACGTGCGCTTCCTGTGCGAACCGCGTCGAGCGCAAGCTGAACAAGCTCGACGGCGTCTCCGCCACCGTGAACTACGCGACCGAGAGGGCCAGCGTTCAGTTCCCGGGAACCCTGCAGGTGGGCGACCTCGTGTCGACCGTGCGGGCGGCGGGCTACGACGCCGAGGAGCCGCAGCCGGAGGCTCCCGAAGCGGACGAGGCCGGTGAGCTGCGGCTGAGGGTCGTCCTCGCCGCGGCGCTCGGCGTGCCGGTGATCGCGTTCTCGATGGTCCCGGCGTGGCAGTTCCCGACCTGGCAATGGGTGTCGCTGGCGTTGGCGAGCGTTGTCGTGTGGGTGTGCGGCTGGCCGTTCCACCGCGCGGCCGCCGTCAACGCACGGCACGGCGCCAGCACCATGGACACCCTCGTGTCGATGGGCGTCACGGTCTCGTACCTGTGGTCGCTCTACGCGTTGGTGTTCGGCGAGGCCGGGACGATCGGCATGCGGCACGAGTTCAGCCTCCTGCCGCGCCCGACCACCTCCGGCGACATCTACCTCGAGGTCGCGGTCGGCGTGACCGTGTTCCTGCTGCTCGGCCGCTGGCTGGAAGCACGGTCGAAGCGCAGCGCGGGCGCGGCGCTGAGGGCGCTGCTCGCACTCGGCGCCAAGGACGTGGCGGTGCTGCGCGACGGTGTGGAGACCCGCGTGCCGATCGGCCACCTCCGGGCCGGCGAACGGTTCGTGGTCCGTCCGGGTGAGCGCATCGCCACGGACGGCGCAGTGGTCGACGGCAGCTCGGCCGTGGACCGCTCGATGGTCACCGGGGAGTCGGTGCCGGTCGAGGTCCGCGCGGGCGACTCCGTGGTCGGCGGGACGGTCAACGCGGGCGGGCGGCTGGTCGTCGAGGCCACCTCCGTCGGCGCGGACACCCAGCTCGCCAGGATGGCCCGGCTGGTCGAGCAGGCCCAGGCGGGCAAGGCCGAGGTGCAGCGGCTGGCGGACCGGGTCTCCGCGGTCTTCGTCCCCGTCGTGGTGCTGATCGCGCTGGCGTCGTTCGGCGCGTGGCTGCTGGCCGGACGTCCCGTGGAGTTCGCGGTGACGACCGCCGTGGCCGTGCTCGTGATCGCGTGTCCGTGCGCGCTCGGCCTCGCGACGCCGACGGCGTTGCTCGTGGGCACCGGCCGCGGCGCCCAGCTCGGCATCCTCGTGAAGGGTCCTGAGGTGCTGGAGTCGACGCGCCGGGTCGACACGGTCGTGCTGGACAAGACCGGCACGGTGACGACGGGCCGGCTGACGCTGGTCGACGTCGTTGCGGCGGACGGCCTGGCGCGCGACGAGGTGCTGCGGTTCGCGGCGGCCGTCGAGAACGCGTCCGAGCACCCGATCGCGGCGGCGGTCGTGCGCGAGGCCGGAGACCTGCCGCCGGTGTCGGACTTCGTCTCCACGGACGGCGTGGGCGTCAGCGGTGTCGTGGAGGGGCGGCGTGTCAGCGTCGGCCGGGTGCGGGACGTCTCCCTCCCCCGGGAGCTGACCGAGGCCGCAGTTGCACACACAACTCGAACCGTTGTCGCGGTTTCCTTTGATGACAAGGTTGTCGGCATCATCGCCGTGTCCGACGTCGTGAAACCGACGTCCGCACAGGCGATTCGCTCGCTGCGTGAGCTGGGCCTGCGCCCGGTCCTGCTGACCGGCGACAACGCCGCGGTGGCCGCCGAGGTCGCAGCCGAGGTGGGCATCGACGAGGTGATCGCCGAGGTCCTGCCGGCCGAGAAGGTCGCCGCGGTCCGGAATCTCCAGGCACAGGGCCGAGTTGTGGCCGTGGTCGGCGACGGCGTGAACGACGCCCCGGCGCTCGCGGCCGCTGACCTGGGGCTGGCCGTCGGAACCGGGACCGACGTGGCGATCGAGGCGAGCGACCTGACCCTGGTGCGCGGCGACCTGCGGGTGGCGGCGGACGCCATCCGGTTGTCCCGCAAGACTTTGGGCACCATCAAGGGGAACCTCTTCTGGGCGTTCGCCTACAACGTCGCTGGACTTCCGCTCGCGGCGCTGGGACTGCTGAACCCCATGATCGCGGGGGCCGCGATGGCCTTCAGCAGCGTGTTCGTTGTTACCAACAGCTTGCGACTACGGGGTTTCCGGTCAACGGTGGCCTAAGAACTTCGGGGCGAACTCTCCCCAAGGCACCGTGCGCGTGCAACAATCCAAAAGCTGACACACCCCCGGTCAGCGCCTGTGGAGATCCCCTCCGGCCCCCGCGTTCCTCCCCCTGGCGCGGGGGCCTCTCCGCGTCTCGGTCCCGAGTCGGAGAGTCACTCCGGCACGGGTCTCGTCCACACCTCGGGGTGACCCGGCTCACAGGTGTTCTGCTTCCGTGACCGAGCCGTTATCGTGTCCCGGTGCCTATCGGATCCCTTGGACGCTCCAAGTCCGGCCGTCACCGCCCCGCGGACGAACCGCAGGCGGAGACGCTGCCCGACGAGGAGCTGACCTCTTACCTGGCGGCCCTGGCCCCGGACGCGGACAACGAGACCACCGCGTCGGGCTTCGGCAGCGCTCAGGTGTACCAGCTGCGGTTGCAGCTCATGGCCAACGAACAGCTCAAGGAGCTCGCCGCGGAGCGCCAGACGTCCCCGCAGGCGCTCGCCACGGAGTGGGTCATGCAGCGCCTGGAGTGGGAAGCGCGTCAGCGCGGCCAATAGACCGGCGCGGTGCACGAGCAGGAGCGAAGAAGGACCCTCGACCGAGCCCGGTCGAGGGTCCTTCTCACGTACGGCAGTTGCGGCGTCTTGCTGATCAGACCGCGCGGACGTTCTGGGCCTGCGGGCCCTTGGTGCCCTGGCCGACCTCGAACTCCACTCGCTGGTTCTCCTCCAGGGTGCGGAAGCCCTGACCCTGGATCTCCGAGTAGTGGACGAAGACGTCAGCGCCGCCGTTGTCCTGGGCGATGAAGCCGAAGCCCTTTTCGGAGTTGAACCACTTGACAGTGCCCTGTGCCATGAACCTGCCTCCATCGCAGGAAAGCTTGGGGCTGCACCGTGCAACCCCGGCCGTCCCGGGGGCGTTCGGCGGACTCGCTGAGAGCGCACCGCACGCCCGCGTGTCGTTCCGCGAGCGTGTGAAGCACGAACACAGAAACCACGGCCTGCGCGGGTCAGCCTAACGTGTGATTGGTCATAGCACTACTGGTCATTACTGGCCGGTTCACTGCTTCAACAGGGGTAAAGCCGCTGGTCCGAGCGGGTGATCGCAATGTCCGACGCAACGTGTTCCACCCCCTGCGCGTCTTCTCTGCGTTGTTCGAGGGGATCTTGGGGAGAGCACGTGATCCGGCCACTGGTTTTGGCTTTGCTGCTGGGGATGACCGCCTGCAGCGCCGCACCTGACGCACCTCCGGGTGCCTCGTCGGCGACCGCGCCGGTCGAGCAGGAGAAGGGGAAGGCGGCGCTGACCGTCACGCCGGCGTCGGGTGAGGGGATCAGCCCGGCTGGACCTTTCCAGGTCGCGGTGACGGGAGGTTCGCTCACCGCCGTGGCACTGACGGGCGCGGACAACCGGGTGGTCAAGGGGGAGCTGACCGCGGACCGGTGGGTCGCCACCGAAGACCTGGGCTACGACAAGGTCTACACGTGGTCCGGCTCGGCGAAGGGCCAGGACGGCGCGGAGGTGCCGGTCAGCGGATCGTTCCGCACGGTCAAGCCCAGCAAGCTGATCAGCGCGAAGCTGAACGTCGGCGACAACCAGACCTACGGCGTCGCGATGCCGCTGAAGGTGACCTTCAGCGCGCCGGTGGCTGACAAGGCGTCGGTCCAGAAGGCCATGGCGGTCAGGACCTCCGTGCCCACCGAGGGCGCGTGGGCCTGGCTGTCCGACACCGAGGCGCACTGGCGGCCGAAGGAGTACTGGAAGCCGGGCACCGAGGTCTTCCTCGACGTCAACGTCCACGGCGTGCCGTTCGGCGGGGGCGCGTTCGGCAAGAGCGACGTGCACGCGCAGTTCAAGATCGCGGACCGCGCGCTGGTGGCCAAGGCGAACACGCAGACCAAGCGGTTCGAGATCTACCGCGACGGCGTGCTGCTGCACGACTTCCCGGCGTCCTACGGCATGGAGGACGACCCGCGCGCCGTCAGCCGCTCCGGCATCCACGTGGTGCAGCAGAAGGAAGCCTCGCGGTTGATGACCAACAGGACGTTCGACTACGAGAACATCCCGGTCACCTGGGCCGTGCTGATCTCCCAGAACGGCGAGTTCGTGCACGAGAACACCGGCACGGTCGCCAAGCAGGGCAAGGAGAACGTGTCGCACGGGTGCGCGAACCTGTCCGGCCCCAACGCCAAGACCTTCTACGACCTGACGATGGTCGGTGACCCGGTCGAGGTCACCGGCTCGACGATCCAGCTCGGCGCGGCCGACCCGAGCGGTGTCGCTCCCGGCGACTACTGGGAGTGGACGATCGACTGGGCGACCTGGACCAGCAAGTCCGCCGCGACGCCCTAGGACTTCTCGGTGATGGTGGGTGGCTGCGGGATCTCGTACCCCGACGGACCGACGTTGCGTTCGAGGGCCCGCTTCCACTCACCGCTCGAAATCATCTTCTCGATGGCCTTGTTGACGGCGTCGCGCGACTCGTCGTCCCCCTTGGGAACCCCGATGCCGTAGCGCTCCTTGGAGAACGTCTCGCCGACGAGCTTGAGCAGCTCGGGGTTCTCCGCGGCGAACCCGGCGAGGATGACCTCGTCGGTCGTGACGGCGTCGACGTTGCCCGCCATCAGCGCGACCACGCAGTCGGAGTACTGGCCGTACTCGACGATCTGCACGTTCTGCGCGAAGTCCGTCTTCACCTTCTGCGCGGACGTGGAGCCCTTGACCGAGCACAGCTTGCGGCCGTTCATGGTCTCCGGCCCCTGGATGGCGGCTTCGGTGTAGCGCACCAGCATGCCCTGGCCCGTCTCGAAGTACGGGCCGGCGAAGGCGACCTTCTCCTTGCGCGCGTCGGTGATGGAGTACGAGGCGACGATCAGGTCGGCCTCGCCGCTCTCCAGCATCGCCTCCCGGGCCGCACCGCGGGCTTCCTTGAAGGTGATGTCGGTGTCCTTCACCCCGAGCTCGTTCGCCACGTACTTGGCGACGTCCACGTCGAAGCCGACGTAGCGGCCGTCGAGCCGCCGCTGGCTCAGGCCCGGCTGGTCGTAGCGGATGCCGATGGTCAGCTTCCCGGAATCAGCACGTCCGATGACTGTGCTGGCGTCTCCGCTCCCACAGGCGGAGGCGAACACCGCAACGGCAGTCAGGAGCGCGGCACGACGGATCACGACAGGCCTTCCGGGGGTGGTCAGGATTCGTGCGCAATGCTACGGATCTGCGGCGATGATCAACTGTGACGTATGACAACTACGGAAGCCTCGACCTGCTCGGCGTCACATGCTTCCCGTGCCGCTCGATCGCACGCTTCAGATGACCGGGAGGAGCGAGCCTCCTGATCCTGCCCGGCACCAAAAGCGCAGCTCGGCGCATGATCTTGAGCCACAGGTCCGCATGCGCGTAAGGCTTGCGGCCGTGCAGTTCCAGGGCCCAATCGGGCAGCACGGAGTAGGCCAGGTGGCCCACCAGGGCGCGGTAGAGCGGGAGGCCGTGCCGGACGAAACCCCGCACCGGTGGGCCGTGCAAGAAGGTGTAGATCACATCGGAATCGGTCGTTCGTGCCAAAACAGGACGCATCCGCTCGAAGTACGCGTCCATCTGGCGGCGCGTTCCCGGTACTTCATCCGGGTGCAATCCGACCAAAGCCGCGGCGGATCGCTGCTCGGCGTAGTAAAGGTCCTTCTGCCGGTCCGACAATCCGTACCCCGCCCGGTTGAGAACTGTTTCGAAGCAGTAAACCTCCGAGCAATGCACCCACAACAACAGCTCGGGTTCGTCGACGCGGAACGACCTGCCGTCGACGACGCCGCGGAGGCTGCGGTGCGTGGCGCGGACCCGTGCCGAGGCGGTGGCGATCTCCTCGTCGGTGCCGTAGACGCCGAGTCCGACGAAGTCCGCGGTGCGCTTGAGCCTGCCGAGCGGGTCGGCCTGGAAGTTCGAGTTCTGCACGACACCGGCGACCGCCCTGGGGTGCAGCGCCTGGAGGTAGAGGCTCGCGATCCCGGCGATCCACATCGTCGGGTCGGCGTGCATCTGCCAGCTCACGGAATTGGGATCGGGCATGCGGACATCGTCCCGCCTCGCCAGGATGAAGACCATGGACCTGGACCAGGCACGGGAAGTGCTCCGCAGCCAGCACCGAGCGGTGTTCTGCGCGCTGAAGCCGGACGGGGCGCCGTCGATGTCACCGGTGCTCGTCGCGCTGGACGACAACGGCGACGCGCTCGTCTCCACGCGAGCCACGGCGTACAAGACGAAGCAGGTCCAGCAGAACCCGCAGGTGTCGCTGTGCGTGCTGCCGGACAGCTTCTTCGGCCGCTGGATCCAGATCAACGGCACCGCGACCGTGGTCGAGCTGCCCGAGGCGATGGACCTGCTGGTCGAGTACTACCGGACGATCTCCGGCGAGCACTCCGACTGGAACGGCTACCGGGCCGCCATGGAGCGCGAGCAGCGGGTCGTCCTGCGCATCTCGCTGACCAGCGCGGGCCCGAACAAGACCGGTTGACGATGAATCGGTAACACCGTTAGCGGGCGCAACGATTCCACGGGGACGGCGGCGACCGGCAGGCGAACCCTGGGGAGCGGAAGCGATGACTGGTGTCAGACGCCGCGGCCGCTTCTCGGCCGCGGTGGTGGTGATGGGCGCTGCCCTGATCGCGGCGGTGCTCTCGGCACCGGCGGACAAGCCGGTGGACATCCGCCTGGTCGCCCCGCCACCGCTGCCGCCCCAGGTCGTCACCGCGACCGCCACGACCACCGTCTCCGCGATCGGTGCGGTCGAGCCCGCACCCCCTCCTCCACCCCCGCCGCCTCCGCCGCGCGGCGAGGCGAGCCCGCCGCCACCCCGGCACGAGCCGCGTCAGCCTCCGCCTCCCCCTCCGCCACGGCCCGGCAAGCCGAAGCCGAAGCCGCCGAACGTCTTCGACCTGCTGCGCTGCGACGCGGCGTACTTCGAGGACGACGACTTCAACCGGTGCCTGGAGTGGCCGTTCGACGCCGCGGAGTTCTGCGAACTGCTGGAGAAGCACAACCTCGAACCGGTCGACGTGCGCGGGCCCGGGGGCCGGCGCTTCGACCGGTTCGACGTCAAGTGCGACGAGCGCTAAGCGCCCTTCAGCTCCCGCAGCCTCGCGAGGTTCGCCTCGGCGAGCCCGCCGAGCAGCTGCGCCTCGCCGAGGTAGTGGTCGTCGATCAGCGCCTCGACCTCGTCGTCGTTCATCGCCGGCACGATCCGCGCGGCCATCCTGTTCATGTTGCGGTAGCTGCCCTGCAGCAGGAACGGCTGCTCCGACGGGTTCGCGGCCGAGGCGATGTACGCCTGGTTGACCTTCAGCACCACCTGCTGGACGCGTTGCAGCTTCCGCACGACCGACAGCATCCGCTCCAGCTCGACGGTCTCGTGCTCGTGCGTGACGCTCTCGCCGTTCACCAGGCGCACCAGCGGTTCCACGTCGACGCCGTTCAGCGTCGGGTTCGCCCCGGACGCGTTCTCCAGGTAGCTCAACGCGAAGAGCGCCTCGCGGCCGGACAGCACGTCGCCGAGGTTCCACACGTCCGCGCGGTTCGCGAGCATGTCGGGGACCCGGAAAGCGCGACCGGTCTCCGTGTACGGGTTGCCCGCCATCGACACTGCGAAGCGCTTGCCCCGCAGGTCGAACGTGCGTGCCTCCCCGCCCCAGACGCCGTCCACACGTCGCTGGGCGTCGCACAGCGAGATGAACTTCTGCAGCAGCTCCGGTGAGGTGTGCTGGACGTCGTCGAGGTGCAGCAGGACGTTGCTGCCGAGGGCGAGCGCGAAGTTGATCCGCTCGACCTCCTGGCGTGCGGTGGCATTCGGCGCCTCCCGCGGGTCGAGCGAGGTGACGCCGGTGCCCAGCGCAGGCCCGTTGACCTTGACGAACACCATGCCCAGCCGGTTCGCGACGTACTCCACGAGCGTCGTCTTGCCGTAGCCGGGCGGGGAGATCAGCATGAGCAGGCCGGTGCCGTCGTTCAGCTGCTTGGAGAGGTTGTCGCCGATCAGCGGCAGGTAGACCTCGTTGAGCAACCTGTTGCGCACGAACGTGTTCAGCACCGCCGGGCGGTAGTCGTCGAGCCGGAGCACACGGCGTTCCTCCGCCAGGAGCTCGTCGCGCTTGCGCTGGTAGGCCCGGAAAGCCGGCACCTGCTCGGTGGCGAACGCCCTGAGCCTGGTGAGGGCCTCGTCCAGGCGGACCTCCATCGTCCGGTCGTGCACGCGGGGGTGCGTGCCGAGCAGGCCGGTGACGGTCTCGGTGAGCGACGCGCTGGAGTCGTAGCGCGGCAGGTCGGTGAGCAGGACGGCGACGACCTCGGGGAACTCGGGGCAGTCCTCGTCGCCGAGGAACGCGCTCAGCCACGCCTCGATCAGGTCGCGGTCGTGGAGCTCCTCGGTCACGACCGCGCGGAACCTGTCGATCACCGTCCTGGCGGCCTTGCTGGTGACGAACCCGGCGGGTTCGCAGGCGAGTTCCTCGAACAGGTACTCCGCGGCCAGGTCCGGCAGGCCGAACTGCCCGCAGAGCTCCGGGATGCCGTGCGTGCCGCCGAAGATCGCGCGGGCGCGGGCCAGCGACTCGGCCTTGCGCGCCCACACCGCGCGGTGCTCCTCCCGTTGCGACGCCCAGAAGAGCTGAGCTTCCGCACGGACGGCCGGCGGGTACCTCAGCAGACCGGCGCCGGCGTGGAGCCGTCGCAGGGCAGCGAGGATCTTCTCGGCGTCGTGGTCGTGGACGCCCTTCTCGTAGCCCTCGTCGTAGCGTTCGGCGGCCGCGTTCACCACGTCGGTGCGGCCTTCGGCCAGCAGGCAGCCGGCGAGGTGTTCGGAGCGGTAGACGTCCTGGGTCTCGCTCACCAGCAACTGGTCCCAGAACGGCCTGGTGTTCGCGAACTCCTGGTCGGTGACCTCGCTGCGGTAGTCGGTACCGGTGATCGCGTAGAACAGCCGGCCGTCGCGCGGCACCAGCGTGAGGTTCATCGGCTCGGTCGTCACCGGGAAGCGGTGACGACCGAGCACGATCGACGCGCCGTCGTACAGATCGGCCCGGTCGCGCAGTGCCCGGCCTCCCTCTTGCCGGGCGTCGCGCAGACCCGCGTCGAGCTCGTCGGCCCGGATGTCGCCGAGTTCGCGCAGCTGTTCGGCGACCGAACGGACCTTGGCGACCATCGGGTCGCCCGCGAAGTACGTGTTGATCTCGTCGGCCGAGGTGAGCTTGCCGACGCGGCGGCGGATCGTGCCGAGCACCCGTTCCGCGGACTGGACGAGCCGGTCGGCCTTCCGCGCCCGTTCGTCGAGCAACGTCTGCTTGCGGGCGGAGAACGCCTCGTAGACGTCCGTGCGCTTGGCGCCGACCTGGGCCAGGAAGTCGTCGAACTCGCCGAAGCGCGACTCCAGGTTCTCGAGCTGCAGCAGCAGGCGGCCCAGCTGGTCGTCGCAGCGCTGCGGGGTGTCCGCGACCGAGAGCGCCCCCGTGACGGCCTGCCCGAGCAGCGCGAACTCCGCGGCGAACTCGGCACGGCCCTCGGCGTTCGCGAGCTGCGCGCGCCGGCCGTCCACAGTGGCTCGTGCGCGGTTGACCGCGGCCAGCACCTCGCCGATGCTCGCCAGGATCCGCGTGCGCGTCGTCGTGTCGGCGGCGTCCAGGGTGCTGACGACCTCGGTCAGCACCTCCAGCCCGGCCTGCTGCCGCGCGAGCCGGTCGCGCAGCGGCTTCGCCTCGGCGGCGGTCTTCAGCTCCGCGGCGGCGATCCGGTCGATCTCCTCGTGGTACTGGGCGAAGGCGTTCCCGCCGCTGAGGAACGCGACGGCTCGGCGTGCGGACGCGCCCAGCTCCTCGACCAGTTCGGCTTCGCGCCGGTCGATCTCGCCGAGGTCGACGTACCGCAGGTCCTTCAGCGTGATCAGCCGGCCCTGGGCGGACCTCAGGTCGGCCAGCAGCCGCACCCATTCGTCGGCGCTGCGCGGTGCGGCCGACCTCGCGAGCCTGATCAGGCTCGCAAGCTCCTCGGACGTCGCGCGCAGCCGGCCGGCCGCGTGCTCGGTGAGCGTGCGGACGGCCTCGAACTCGTCCAGCACCTGCTCGGCCGTGGCGCGCACGGCCAGGACGCCCTGCTCGAGGCCCAGCTCGTCGAGCCAGTGGACGTTGTCGACCACCCTGGTGCACAGGGCGATCAGCCCCTCGAACACCGCCGCGCTCGGCGTCATCTCGGCGCTCATCCGGGTGATGGACAGGCAGTCCGAGATGCCGCGGACGAGTTCGGCGTTGCCGATGCGGGCGAGCGGGCCGGCCTGGTCCGGCAGCACCTCGACGGTCGTGAACGGCGTGCGCCACACCTGCATCGGGTGCACGCGCACGGCTTCCGAACTCGTCTCGCGGAAGACGACCAGCGTGCCGTCGGCGAAGAGCGAGTAGCCGTGGCAGGTGATGGGCGTCGCGACTTCCTTGCGGATCACGTTGTAGGGCAGCAGGAGGCTGCGGCCCTCGCGGCGGGCGTGGAAGACGTAGAGGACGTCCTCCCCGTTCGCGGACCGGACGACCCGCTCGAACTCCAGCTCGTCGGTGTCGACGTCGAACGTCTTGTCGGCGCCGGTGACGAGGTAGTAGCCGCCGGGGAAGATGATCCCCTGGTCCTCCGGCAGCCGCTGGCACGCCTGGCCGATGCCGTCGAGCCGGGTGACGATTTTGGTGCGGGTGTTGAAGACCAGGTGCCGGGGCGCGGTCTCCTTGTACGGCAGGATCCTGAGCAGGATCAGCGGGCCGACGCGGGCGTAGTGCACCTCCGCGTCCGCGAGGCTCTGCAGCGGTTCGTCGACGGGCTCTTCGTAGACGCCCTCGCCGGTCTCGGTGTTGTTCTCCACCTTGACGGTGAGCGTGCCGCCGACCGTCTCGACGAAGACCTCGCCGTCGATCGCGATGTGCGGGTGCCGGCCCAGCACGTGCTGCTCGCGGGTCGTCTCGACCCACGTGAAGTCGTGCGCGGGCGGGAAGACGTGGTCGCGGTCGCCTCGGTTGTCGACGTAGGTGACGGTGCCGTCGACCTTCACGTCCCAGCGCAGGACGCGGATGTCCTCGAGCCGTGCGCCGGTCTGGAAGACCGCGAGCAACCGGGACTCGACCATTCGCAGCTGGAGCAGCCGCGTCTCGCGGTAGTACCGGTACAGCTCGGCGAAGTCGTCGCGGAACCTCGGGTCCTGGAGGAAGGGCGCTTCGACCGTGGCGAAGTCCCTGCCGTGCACCGCGAAGACGTCGTCGACCGCCGTCTCGGGCTTGAGACCCATGAAGACGTTGTAGCCGAACAGCATCACGTCGCCGAGCGCCACGATGTCGCGCGGCACGCAGTTGTTCTCGGTGCGGATGCGTTCGGTGGCGACGAGCTCGAGGGCCGTGCTGCCGAACGTCTCGACGCGCTGGTCGTTCAGCGCCTCGGTGCTGCGGGCGAGCCCGGCGGCCTGTTCGGCCAGCCGGGCCCGCAACACCTCGTACGTTCCGGCGTCCAGCCCAGGAGGGTTGGCTGCCGTCATGCGTTCTGGCCGTTGTTCTTGGCCATCTGGGTCAGCGCGATCGCCGCGGCGATGTTCTGCGCGTCACCCGTGGTGAACGAGCTGAGGATCTTGGTCAGGTCCTCGGGGAAGTTCGACGTCCCGTCCATCCACCTCGAGCCCAGCGCCTGCACGACGTCGGAGTTGCCGACGAAGCTGTCGACCTGCTTGCCCGCGGTGATGGAAGCGGCGATCTTGTCGAAGAACATCGTGTCGCCACCGACGATGTCGATGTCGGCCTTCTCCAGGCCGGCCGCGAGGACCATCGCCTGGGCCTCGGCGACCTGGCGCTGCACGTCGATGCCCTTGAGGCGGATCTCCTTCTCGGCTTCGAGCCGCAGGCGGTACTCCTCGTGCTCGCGGGTGGCGGTGTCGAGCGCGGCCATCGCCTCGGCCTTGTGCGACAGGCCTTCCGCCTCGCCCTTGAGGCGTTCCTTGATGCCTTCGGCGTCGGCGAGCGCCTTCTCGCGGTCGACCACGGCCTCGGCACGGCCGAAAGCCTCGGACGCGACGGCGTCCCGTTCCTTGACCAGCGCCTCCGCGAGGCCCTTCGCGGCGGCCTCGGCCTGCGTGCCCTCGGCGAGGCGGATCTTGGCCCGGGCGTCGAGGTCGGCGGCCTGCTGGCGCGACTCGGCGAGCACGACGGCCTCGCGGGCCTTGTGCTGCGCGGCCTGTTCCGCGGCCTCGGCGGCCTTGATGTCCTTGACCAGCGACTCCTGGGCCTCGGCCTCGGCGCGGATCACGATCTGCTGGCGCTCGCGCTCGGCCTCCTCGACCGCGCGCAGCCGCTTGATGTTCTCCTCCTGCTCGGCCACGGTCTTCTCGACGGCGACCCGCTCGCGCACCAGGTCGGCGATCGCGCGGCGCTCGTGCTCGAGCTCCTTGTCCTTCTCGATCATGCGCAGCGCGGTCTCGCGTTCGCGGGCGATGACCTCGAGCATGCGGTCCTTCTCGATGCGCTCGGTCTCGACGGCGATCACGCGCTCGCGGTTCTTCTCGGCGACGGCGATCTCACGGGCCTTGTTCTCGGCCTGGATGCCGAGCTGCTCCTCCGTGCGGATGAACGCGGTGCTGGCCTTGAGGCGTTCCTCGGCCTGCACCTTCTGGGTCTCGGCCTCCTGCTGGGCGCGGGCGGTCTCGATCTCGCGGCGCTGTTTGATCTCCGCGTCGGCCTGGCGCCGTTCGAGTTCCAGGATCGCCTCACGCGCGCTGACGTTCTGGCGCGTGATCTCCTTCTCCTCGTTGCGGGTGAACTCGTTGGTCTTGACGTGCTCGATCGCGGTCAGCTCGGTGATCTTGCGGATGCCCTGCGCGTCCAGGATGTTCGCCGGGTCGAGCTGCTTGAGCGGCGTCTGCTCCAGGTAGTCGATGGCCGCGTCCTCGAGGCTGTAGCCGTTGAGGTCGGTGCCGATGACCTGCACGATCCGGTCGCGGAACTCGTCGCGGTGGGTGTAGAGGTCGACGAAGTCGAGCTGCTTGCCGACGGTCTTGAGCGCCTCGGAGAACTTGGCGTTGAACAGCTCCTGCAGCGTCTGCTCGTGGCTCGCGCGCTCGGTGCCGATCGCCTGCGCGACCTTGATGACGTCCTCGACGGTCTTGTTGACCCGCACGAAGAACGTGATGCGGATGTCCGCCCGGATGTTGTCCTTGCAGATCAGGCCCTCGTTGCCGGCCCTGCGGATCTCGATGGTCTTCACCGAGATGTCCATCGTCTCGCACCGGTGCAGCACCGGGAGGACGACCGTGCCCGTGAAGGTCACGTCGACCTTGCGCATCTTGGAGACGATGAGCGCCTTGCCCTGCTCGCACTTCTTGAAAAGCCTGCTCAGCGTGATCAGCGCCAGGACCACTACTACGACGATCACGGCGATCAGCACGACCAACCCCGTCGAGATCGCACCCATGTCAGCCCCCTGTGGTGATGTCCACGACCCAGAAGAACTCGCCTTCGGTGTCGTAGTCGAAGATCAGCGCGGTCTGGCCCGCCTTCAGTTCGGTGCTCTGCGCCGCTCGCACCTGCACGACCGCCGTGCCACCGTCGTCGGCGGTCACCTCGGCCTGCCCGTAGTTCTCGGTCACCCTGGCCGTCCGGACGACCGCCGTGCGGCCGACGAAGTCGTTGCGGGACGCGGGTTTCTCCGGCCTGGTCCAGTTCCTGACCGGAATCAGCACGATCTTGGTGAGGAGTGCGCCCACGAGCAGCGCGGCGGCGAGGACGGCGTAGCGCAGCGAGCCCTCCGGCGTGAGCACCGTGCCGACCAGCGCGGCGAACCACGTGATCACGACGAACAACGAGATCGAGATCGGGAGCACCGGGGCGTCGAAGTCCAGTCCCACCAGCGCCACCGTGAGCCAGTACGCCAGCACCACCAGCAGCAGCAGGCTGAACAGCACCGTCGGGAACGCCACCGCGGCAGCCAGGAACTCGGTCATCTCCACCCCCTCTTCGCCACTCTGATGCGCGAAAACGCGAATCCGTTGCATCGCCGGGAATGATCGACGCAGATCGATCGTTGCGCCGGTCATGGACATCGGGGTGCAGGGGCTCAACATCGGTGACACGGCTCGACCGGACGAGACGCGGCGACTGGCCCGACTGGCCGAGTCGCTCGGCTACCGCTCGTGGTGGGCGTCGGACCACGTGGTGCTGCCGTCACCGCGCGTCGACCCGTCACCGTCCGAACCGGACACCGTGATCGTCGACCCGCTGGCCCACCTCGGTTATGTGGCGGCGGTCACGTCCACGATCGAGCTCGCGACCGGCATCGTGATCCTGCCCCAGCGCAACCCGGTGGTGCTCGCGAAGCAGGTGGCGTCGCTCGACCTGCTGAGCGGCGGCCGGTTCACGCTCGGCGTCGGCGCCGGGTACCTCGAGCCGGAGATGGCGGCGGTCGGGGTGCCGTTCGACGATCGCGGCAAGCGGACGGACGAGTACCTGGACGCGATGGACCAGCTCTGGCACGCGCCCGAGCCGTCGTTCTCCGGCCAGTTCGTGTCGTTCTCCGGTGTCGACGCCCACCCTCGGCCGTCGAACGTGCGCGTGGTCGTCGGCGGCCACAGCCCGTCGGCGTTCCGGCGGGCCGTCACCCGTGCGCAGGGGTGGTTCGGCATCGGCACGCCCGACGAGATCCGCGGCCACCTCGCCCGGTTCCCCGCGCGGCCCGACGGCTTCCGGATCAGCGTGTCCGCGCAGGTCCCGCTGACCGCGGCGGTGGTCCGCGAGTACGAGGACCTCGGCGTCGACGAGCTGGTGATCTACCCGCCGATCTTCGACGGCACGGTGGACGAGGTCTTGCGGAGGAACGCGGAGTTCACCGGCTAGCCTGGGACGTCGTGATCCCCGTAGTCGTGCTCGCCGGCTTCCTCGGTTCCGGCAAGACCACCCTGCTCAACCACCTGCTGCGCACCTCCGGCGGCACGCGGATCGGCGTCGTGGTGAACGACTTCGGGCGGATCAACATCGACGCGTTCGCGGTGTCCGCGCAGGTCGACTCGATGGTGACGCTGTCGAACGGCTGCCTGTGCTGCGCGGTCGACGGCTCCGAGCTCGACTCGATGCTCGAGAAGCTGGCCACGGCGGACCTGGACGTCATCGTGATCGAGGCGTCCGGGCTCGCCGAGCCCGCCGCCATGGTCCGGATGGTGCTGCAGGCGCCCGGTGTCTCGTACGGCGGACTGATCTACGTGGTCGACGCGGTGGAGCTCGGCGCCGTGCCGCACCTCGAGCGCGACCTCGCGCTGGCCGACCTGGTGGTGCTGAACAAGGTCGACCGGGTCTCGTCGTTGCCGTCGCTGCCCTGCTCGGCCCCGGTGCTCCCCGTCACGTACGGGCAGATCGACCCCGCGCTGCTGTTCGAGGTGCGGCCACCGGACACGGGACCGCGGCAGCTGTCGTTCGACGACCTGGAAGACCACTCGACGCACGCGCACGCCTCGTACGACAGCGTGTCCTTCGAGTGCGACGAGCCGCTGCACCCCAAGCTGTTCATGGACTTCCTGAGCGCACGGCCAGAAGGCCTGTTCCGCGCCAAGGGTTTCGTGCGGTTCCCCCTCGGCACCTTCATTCTGCACACCGTCGGCGCGTACGTGTCGTTCACGCCGGTCGACGAAGCCCCGACGCAGCTGGTGCTGATCGGGGCGGGCATCGATCCGGAGTCGCTGACGGACTGGCTGCTGGCGTGCGTCGCGGACGGACCGGTCACCGAGCAGGACATGCTCTGGGTGCTCCGGTACGCCCGCTGACGTCGCTACTTCCGGCAGAGCGCGGTGTCGATGACGTCGAACACCTGTTGGAACTTCTTCGCGGGGTCGTCGCCGAACGTGCCGGGCAACGCGGTGAGCGTGATCGCGGCCGACCTGCCGCCGTCCGTCGCCCCGCCCAGCGACGCCCACCCGTGGATCGAGCCGCCGTGGCCCCACCAGACCCCGCCACAGCTCAGCTTGGTGCTCTCCAAGCCGAGCCCGTAGGCGCTCTTCTCGTCCACCGCAACGGTCTTGCGCATCTCGTCGAGCTGCGCCTTCGGCAGCAGCTCGCCCCCGAGCAGGGCCCTGAAGAACTTCGCGACGTCGTGGGGCGTGGAGACCATCGCACCGGACGCCCACGCGGCGGACGTCTCCATGTCGGTCGCGTCGACCACCTTCGACTTCGGGTCGAGCAGGTCGCTCAGCGCGAAGGCCTGGGCGTGCCGGCCGCGGATGCGCTGCTCGCCCTGCCCCGGCCAGTAGGTGTCCTTCAAGCCCGCCTTCCTGATCACCCCGTCGAGCGCCTCGCCGACCGGGCGTCCGGTGACCTTCTGGATCAGCAGACCGGCCACGACGTAGTTCGTGTTGCTGTACCCGTACTTCTCGCCCGGCTGGAAGCTCACCGGCTGTGCGAGCGCGGCGTCGAGCAGCTCGTGCGGCGCGAAGTACCTGTCGCGGACGTCCGCGATCTTCGGAACGCCGACCTGGATCACGTAGTCCGGCAGGCCGCTGGTGTGCTGCAGGACCTGGCGCACGGTGATGCGCCGGTCCCCGACGTGCGGCACGAACCGGTTGACCGGCTCGTCGAGCGAGACCTTGTTCTCCGCGACCAGCTTCAGCGTCGCGACGGCCACGAACGACTTGGTGATGCTGCCGATCCGCACCTGCCCGTTGAGCGGCGCGTTGCCCCTCGCGAGGTCGCGGCCGTGCACGTGGGCCTCAACCCCCGGCGAGCCGTCCCGGACGATCTGGTCGAGCTGCTGCGGTACGAGGAGGGAGAGCGCAGTGACGGCGGCAACGGCAGCGATCACTTGGCACCGCACAGGGCAGCGTCGACCGAGGCGAGCATGGCGTCGTGGGCCGCGTTGGCCTCTTCGGGCGTGTCCTGGAACGTGCCCGGCAACGCCGTGACGGCAACGGAGAACGCCCGGCCGGACTCGGTGACACCACCGCGCGTCTCGTAACCGTGGATGTCACCACCGTGACCCCACGAGCGCCCACCGCAGGACAGCGGCGCACTGGCGATCCCGAGCCCGTACTCGACGCCCGGCCACATCTCGCCGGCCGTGTCGACGGTCTTCTTCATCTCGTCGAGCTGCGCCTTCTTCAGCAGATCACCCTTCAGCAGCCCGCGGTAGAAGGCGTTGAGGTCCTTGGTCGTGGAGATGATCTGCCCCGCGGCCCAGCCCCAGCTCGGGTCGAGCTCGGTGACGTCCTCGATGCCGTTGCCCGTCTTGGAGTACCCGTGCGCGTGCTT
Organism: Lentzea jiangxiensis; assembly: GCF_900104175.1. Taxonomy (GTDB): domain Bacteria; phylum Actinomycetota; class Actinomycetes; order Mycobacteriales; family Pseudonocardiaceae; genus Lentzea; species Lentzea jiangxiensis. Next base: position 12,213 of record NZ_FNIX01000001.1, on the reverse strand, counting down.
GCCCTTGATGGTCTCGTCACCGACACCGGGCCAGTAGGTGTCGCGGAGGTTCAGCTTCTTGATGATCCGCTGCTCCACCTGCTCCGCGACCGGCCGCCCGGTCGTCTTCTGGATGAGCAGCCCGAGCAGCACGTAGTTCGTGTTGCTGTACTTGAACTTCGCACCGGGCTCGTTCGTGACGGGATGCGCGTTGCCGACGTCGAGCAGCTCCCGCGGCTCGAAGTAGCGGTGCCGCAGCTCCTCGAACTTCTCGAGGCCGAGGTAGTTCGTGTAGTTCGCCAGACCACTGGTGTGGTTGAGCAGCTGCCGGACGGTGATCCGATCGTCCTTGACCGCCTTCGGCAGGTAGTGGTTGATCGGCTTGTCGAGCTCGACCTTGCCCTCCCCGACGAGCTGCATGACCACCGCCGCCACGAACGCCTTGGTGTTCGACCCGGCCCGCACCTGCCCGTTGCGCGGCACCGGCACCCGCTTGCCCAACTCGGCCGTGCCCGACACGTAGTGCGTCGCCCTGCCGCCGTCGTCGGTGACCGTGGCCAGCGCCGCCGGGAACTCGTGCTGCTTGGTGAGCCCGTCGAGCTGCTTCTGCACCGTGCCGGACGGCGCGGCCATGGCCGTCCCGGTGAACAGCATGGCCGTTGCCAGAACCCCTACCAGCGTCTTCTTCATCTCTGCCTCCCCTTGCCGTGGTGAGGACAGACTTCCAACTGACAGGGTGTCGGCGCAGTCGCGCACGCTTCCGTCCTTGGGGTGGAGCAGGCTCTACCTCCGGCCCGCGGATGTCGCTCCGCGGTGGTCGTGGCCCGTGCCGGACGAGGTCTGTGCCGACCAGTCACTGCGCAGCGCCGTCGGCTGGGCCTGCGCCCGTCCGCCCCAGGTGGGCAACCCGGAGGACATGCGGAGGGGGAGATCGGTAGGCTGTGTCGGCGAGGGCTGCTAGCTCAATTGGCAGAGCAGGAGACTTTTAATCTTCGGGTTCAGGGTTCGAGTCCCTGGCGGCCCACCAAACCCGCTGGTAGAGGCAGCGGGGGCAGATCATTTCAAGATCAAAGCCCCCGCTTACCCCTCACTTATGCGTATCACCGTCGACCACTGCGCCGAGCGCATCAGCAGCAGCGCGGCCAGGCGCACGACGGCCCATGTACACATCTTGAGTCATCGACGGCCGAGCATGCCCGAGGACGTCGGCGATCTGCCGGGCAGTCAACCCTGCCTCATCGAGCAGCGTCGCCACCGTCCGCCGGAACGTCCGGAATGTCACCCACTCATAGCCCACGCGGACCGTGAACGGCTTCCAGGCCCGGTTGCGGACGTTGGTCGCCTCCCGGATCGTGCCCGTCGAGCTGGGGAAGATCGGCCCGTCGAGGTTCTCCGCCGTGGTCCTGCGCGTAACCAGCATCGTCACGCACCAGTCGGCGAGCGGAATCGGCCGCACGGCGTTCTCCGTCTTGCCGCGGTTCACGATGCGGCCCCGCCCGCGAGCCCGGATGACGTTCCCGGACATGTTGATGACTTTCGCCTGTTCATCGAGGTCAGACCAGTGAGCACACAGCGCTTCACCGGTCCGTTCGCCCGTGCCGAGGAAGAATCGGACCAGGTCAGGCAGGTCATCCCGGACCGCTCGCTCATCCGCGTCGAGCTTGGCGAGCAGGTCGAGCACCTGTTCCCCGGAGAGCGCCCGAGACTGCGAGGGCTTGTTCCTCGCTCGCTTGCTGTCCAGTGGTCCGACCTCGCGAACCGGGTTGATCTCCAGCGCGCCGTGACGGACGGCCAGTGCGCAGACGCCGCCGAGGATGCTGCGCACGGTCTTGGCCGAACTCGCGCTGGACGCGTCGCGCACCTTCTTGCAGAGCGCGTCGAGCGTCGGCGTGGTGACCTCGTTAATGCTCAACTCGCCCACGGCCGGTAGGACGATCTTGTCCAGCCGGTTGCGGTAGGTGTCGATCGAGCCGAACGACCGCAGACCTCGCTCCGCGTCCGCTTCAAGGTCCGTCAGCCACATCCGAGCCACCTCGGAGAACCGCGTCGAGCCGGTCACCAGCGCGCCGGCAACCGGGGTCACCCAGTCGCGGATGGCTGCCTTGAGCCGGTCGATCGCGTTCGCCTTGCTCGTTCCATACCGCTCGACCTCGTAGACCTTGCCGTCGAAGTCGCGATACCGGCACCGAGCACGCCACCGCTTCGGCCCAGCCTGCTCCGTGCGGATGTTCCCGTGCGTCCCGACCTGGAGGCGTGGGCGGCCCATCACGCGGCCCCAGGCTGGGCCTTGAACCACTCCATCACCACGTCAGGGTCGTACCGGACGTGCTTGCCGACCCTTCTCCCAGGAGGGCCGTAGTTCTTCGTACGCCACTGGTAGATGGTCTGGACGGGGATGCCGAGGAACTCGGACAGGTCCTTGATGGTCCACAGCTTGCTCATCGGTGTGTCTCCTGTTCGTACTTGCGTCGTCGGTTGTCGCGGATGCGGCCGGCCAGTGCGGCGGCGAGTTCGCGTTCGGCGTCGGTGTCGTAGCCGTTGCCCTGGTAGGCCCAGTCGTTGATGACGAGGACCGAGTCGGCTTCGAGACCGAGGCGTTCAAGGACTTCGGCCTGCCGGAAGGCACGGCGTTCGTTGCGGATGGATTTGAAGGTGGTGCTGTAGTGCTTGGACTTGGTGAGGAAGTGGCCGCGGAAGCCGAGCATGTGTGCCCAGCGGCGCAGCTTGAGGTCCTCGTACTGCGGAAGGCCGCCGAGGTCCCAGGCGGTTTGGATGATGCGTCGGTGGTGGTCGCTGACCTTGGCGTGGTCGATGCACAGTTGAGAGCGGATCGGCCGGTCGGTGCCGTCGGTCTTGCCCGTGGTTTTCGTGGCGTACTTGGCGACGTAGGCCGCGAGGCGGGTCTCGCTGATCGAGCCGTTGTCGTCTTCGACCTCGTGAGCCTGGTTGGCGCGAATCGGGCGGACATCGACCTGTGAGCCCCAACGGAGATCGAGAGCAACGCCATCCGGTCGGGCAACGGTGAGTTTCACCGAGGCCGCAGCGGCCCTGACGCAGGCGTCGAGCAGTTCGCTCGTGACCCAGGACGGGGTGCGGTCTGTGGGGCCGTCAGGGCCGTCAACGCGGACGACGGCGTGGAAGTGCACGAGGCCGCGCCGCTGGTACTCGGCCACCTTGGCGTAGGACAGCCGCGCGTGGTCGCTGAACTCCCGAGCCTTCATGCCTGCCGCGTTGGCCAGCTCTCGGTTGAGCGCGATGCGGAAGCGGTGCCAGAGCGCGCCGGCATTGGCCTGCCAGAGCACCGAGCCCTCGTAGTCGTAGGTGTCAGGATTGACGGCGGTGCCGATGCGCGGGTCTGCCTGGTGGTGGTACTCGCCGCAGCCCGTACACGGGCGGGTCTTGCCGCTGGCCGTGGTGGAGCGGTTGTGGACAGCGCCGAACGAGGGGGCGGTGAGGGTGGCGAACGCCCGCGGCTTGTCGGTCACGGTGGTCGGGACGCCCTTGGAGCCGCCCGCGAGTCCGGCGTGCATGAGGTGGTAGGCGTCGGCGGCGTAGCGGTCCGAGCACGTCGGGCAGACGGCGGAGCGACGGTTGCCGCAGGGTACGAAGATCTCGCCGCCGTGGTGAGCGAGCACCTTGCGGGTGGTGGCGTCGTGGAGTTGCCATGCGCCGAACAGGCGGACGGGTACGGTGCAGCCGTTGGTGGCGGTGACCTTGGCTCGCCATTCGCGGTAGCCGGGTGAGGCGACCTTGCGGGCGATGCGGTCTTCCAGGGTGGTGTGAGGGTTTCCAGGCAACATCGCGGGACCTCCTTTCGTTGGCGCATAAGGAAAGCCGGACATGACGGTGAAGTCCTGTCCGGCCTTGGGAGCCTGTTCTCTCAGTGGTCAGGCACGATGTTGGGTGCCGATGCGGTTACGAAGGGCGTTGAGAGCTTCGATGCGGGTGCCGTGTTCGAGTTCGGAGCTCCACCGTGCGGCGGTGTCACCGTCCTGACGCCAGCAGGCCCACCAGCGGCGACCGCCGTAGCCCCAGCCTCGCCAGCGACGACCATCACCAACCCATCCGACCCAGACGCCATCGAGGGTCACGCGGTAGGTGACCGTGCCGCCCAACCACAGGTCACCACGGCTGGTCTCTTTGCTCAGTTCCAAGCTCATCTCACTGTGTCCTTCCGGTCAGGCGGCGAGTTGGCCGGCAACGCGAGCGGCGAAGTCGGCGGGGAGCCGTAGAAGCTCGGAGACCTCAGGAGCAGTGAGAGGCCGTCCGAGTTCATCCATCCGGGCGGTGAGGGTGGCGCGCATCGGCGGGGGAAGCCTCAAGCCCGCGAGCGGATCAGGGCTGATGCTGCTCACGGCAGGAGCCGGGGCCGGGGCCGTGGTCACGGGCGGTGAGTCAGGAGCTTCGTCGCTGCGGACCTGGTCACGTCGGGCGACTTCCCGCATAGCCGCTTCCCGGACGGCGATGCAGCGTTGCTGAACGATGGGCATGACCTCAGCGAGCAGGAACACCACGACGGGGATGACGACGTGGAGGAACACGTTGCCCGCGCTGACCGGGCCTTTCGAGGGGGCGACGGAGGACCAGACGTTGGTGATCAGAGTCGCGGCCAGGAGCAGCCGCTTGAGCTTGACCACGGGGCCGTCGTCGACGCGCTGCCCCCGTGCGAGCATCTCGGACTCCCACCGCAGGACGGTGATGAGGATTCCGGCCAGGGCGGGTTCGACCAGCCAGGCTCCCCACCACAGCGGGTCTGTGATGGGGAGGTCTCCGGCGAGGAAGTCGTGCACACCGGTGGTGGTGAACCCGAGGCCGATCGCGAGGAACCACCACAGCGAACGGCTGATCGAGACTCGCAGCCGGTCGGCGTTGACGACAGCCAGCAGCGGATCACCGGCCAGCGCGTGCACGTCGTGTGCCTCATCGAGCTGATGCCGCAGACGGCGCACGGCCCGAGTCGGTTCCGGCCGGTCGTCGGTCGTGTTCTTGTTGCGCTGAAACAGCTTCACGGGTTCACCTCCTTTGGGCGGGTCTGGTGTGGACACGACTAGCGGCCGTGCGCGGCGTTGACGAGCAAGCGTCCGAGCAGGAACAGCTCGACGGCCAGGACGACGGTTCCGAGCCAGCCGAAGAGCAGCCACATGACGACGAGGCCAGCCAGGACGGTCAGGCCGAGGCCGATCGCGCGAGCCGGGGTCTTGCGGGTGACAGGGATGACGAGTTGGACGTTCATGATCAGGCGACTTCCTTCCGGGTGGTGGTACGCGGGTAGTAGGTCTGGTTGCGTTCGGATCCAGTGGTGCCGCCGACGACGCCGGAGGCGTAGAAGCGGCGGGAGCGGGTGCGGTTCTCCCACTCGAAGTGGTCGGCGCGGCACTGGGCGATGACCGGGCAGCCGGAGCACACAGCCAGGGCCTGCGCCGTGGTGTCGCTGGTGAAGAACAGTTCGGTGTCCTCCCCCGCGCACACGGCATCGGAGCGCCAGGCGGGTGGAGTGCCCGAGGGGCCGAACAGAGCGATCATCAGGGCACGAGTGCCGACGTAGCCGGGGTGGTCGTGAGGATTCACGCCGCCACCCCCGCGGGAGCCGGGTTGACCGAGCGGGCCGACGCCACGAGGCACGCGAGTTCGTCATAGGAGGTGAGATCGGTACGGGCTTCGGCGAGGGTGGGCAGGCCGGGCAGGGTGACGAAGCGGTGCTGCCAGCCGTTGAGGCCGTCGTGTTCCTCGACGGTGCCGCCCAGCTCGAACACCGAGCCCGAGCAGGCCAGGCCGATACCGATGCCCGCGCCGGTGCGAGCGGTCGCGGCGAGACGGACCTCGTCACGAGCGCCGTAGGTCAGGCCGAACTCGGCGCCGTGCAGGGTGGCCGTCCACAGCAGCACAGCGGCGAACCGGTCCACCACCGTGCCCGAGGTGAACTCGGCGTGCACCGAGCGGGATGCGGTGGAGATGACCAGGCGATCCGGGCGGGTCAGGTTGTAGGTGCGGATGTGTCCGCGCACCGTCCGCAGAATCCGGTCCAGTGAGCGGTTGTCATTGGCGGGCATGGCAAACAGACCTCCTGTGAGGTTCGAGGAAGACAGCGGGCTGAGAGGCGTCAGGAGACGGCGCGGAGCGTGGTCGGCTCCCGCAGGTACGACATCAGCTCCGAGCACTGGTCGTCGCTGGTGTAGGCGATGCGCACGCGCCGAGGCTGGCGAGTCTTGGGAGCGCGGGCGAACCCGATGCCGGCGAACTCCTCACCCTGCGGCAGTTCGTCGGCAGTCGCGCCGCGTGCCCGCATCCCGTCACCGAGGACCATGTCCGGGTGGCTGGAGCTGGAGACCCGCAGGCACACGCGGTGCGGCAGCAGCTCACGCACCGGCACGGTGTCCTTGGTGGGTTCCTGCACAAGCGCCTCGATCACGTCATGCGTGGTGCGACCGGTCGAAGCGATGATCGCCGTTTGACCGCAGATCGCGTGGGCGTAGTCCGACTGATAGGCCATCGCGTAGCCGATCTCGTCAAAGATTAGCCAGTCGATCGGGAACTCCTCGGACACCGGAGCCTTGCGCAACTTGGCGCGTTGCATGCGCTTCTGCTTGCGCTCCATGTTGGTCACGAAGTCGTTCAGCAGCTCCAAGCCGTCACCGGGGTTGTCGGCGTAACGGCCGGCAAGGATGGGCTTGAGCCAACCCCACTCCAGCATCTTCGGGTCGATCACCCACGGTCGGACCAGGCCAGCCCGGATCAACGGAGCAGCGGCCCGCAGGCGTTGCGCCGGGAGCGAGTTCTTACCCGAACCGGTCTCACCGGCGCGCAGGAAATGCGTTCCGTACAGCGGTTCGCGGTACTCGCGTCCGAACTCGTCCTCCCCCATATACAGCGACATCGGGTCAACGTCGGCCACGTCGTCGGCGAGTTCCGGGGAGGGGATGATGTGGGCGAACGGCTCGTCACGCTGGACGATCAGCACCACCTCACCGGGGGCCGAGCGTTCGACCGCGACCCGTTCGGCCCGCAGGGTGTCGGCCAGGTCATCGGTTGCGTCCACGAACGCCTTGAACGACATGCCGTGCACCAGCCGCACCCGCACCGTGTCCACCGAGGCCGACCACGACCGCACCCGAACCACCCGAGGCACCAGTACCTGCCCGGTACGTGGGTGTGTCCGCGTCAGCCCGCACGAGCCCATCAGGTCCGACCAGCGACGACCGGTATAGGCACCCGCCCAGCGGCGACGCCACGCCCGCAGCACCGGGGCCGCGTAGGTGTCGAAGGTGTCGGGGTGAGCCCGATACCAGGCCCCCAGACCCGCAGCAGCACCACCGAGCACCATTCCGGTCGTGGTGGGGCCGAGGTGCGACAGCGACGCCACCAGAGCCGAGGGAACGGCGACCGAGCCGGGGTGACGCACCGCCCACACCACCGCCGCGAACTCCACGCCCTGCGAACGAGCGGACTTACCACGGGAACACTTGGACATCGAAACCTCCGAAAGTGTTGGGAGAGAACGACAACGGCCGACCACCGCGCGGGGTGATCGGCCGTTGCCGGAGAACAGATACGAACTGGACTTCGCTAGCGACGCCAGCGCTTGCCACGCTCAGCGGCTTCCTCGTCGAGCAGCACGCGGGCGTAGGACATGTGCGTGGTCAACGTGGCCACCGACCGCGCGAACTGGTCATGCAGGCCCTTGAACCCCTCCCGGCGGACCGGAATCCCCTTGATCGCGATCCGGAGCTGGGACATGGCCTTGCCCGCGTCTTCCAGGGCGTTGTTGAGCTGCTGAGACATCAGACCCTCCACTCACGAGACTTCAACTCGATCTCGTACTTGACCGCGTGCGCCTTGAGGTCCTCCAAGTCCTTGCGGGCCTTGGCCAACTCCTTGCGCAACTCGTCGGGCCTGGGCACCCGCCAGTCACCGGGCAGCGCATTACCCGGCTTCATGCGGTTGATCAGCGTCTCCAACGGGGCGAGCTGCTCCGTCGCGAAGTTGATCGCACTCACGAACTCGCCGTACTTCTTGATCGCGAGATCGTTGTACGCCTGAACCACCATTCTTCATGCACCCTTCTTCTCAGATGACTTCGAACTGCCAAGCGGCTTGAGCGCGTTCCACCGCGACAACATCAACCGGGTCGGTTTCGGTACAAGCACCGAACGAACCGGCTGACGCACAGCACCGCAGCGCAGCTGGTGAGTACCGCCGATCACGAGCTGGCCGTTATCGACCAACTGCACAACCGCGTTCGCCTCCCAGGCGGGCACCCGAGAAATCTTGTCCTTGTCGACACGACGAAAAACGGTGCGCGACGTACTCGCGACCACGTAACCGCAGTCACTCACAGCACGGTTGAGAACCTCCGTCACCGTTCGCAGGTCGTTGACCACCGGCCGAGCGGCGACCGCAGGAGCAGCAACGTCCTCGGCCTCGTTTCCGAACAGGTCAGCGGACATACTTCTGCGATCCCTTCACGTGAGTCTGCGTACCGGGCTTCACCTGCACATCCGTACGGCGAGGAGCCTCGATCCGAACGACCTTGCGCGTGTACTCGCCGCACCGCAGACTCATGACCTGGGAACTGCGCTGAAGCTCACCGTGTTCGAGAAGGTCGAACACTAACCGTTGCTCCCAGTGCGGCAGCCCTTCCATTTCCGTTGCGGAAATCTGCCGGTACACGCGAGGGAGATCGACCGTGACCGCGTACGGCTGACTGCCGCGCGCACGATCGACCACCAGAACAACTCCATCGATCTTCGCCACTATCCAATCCTTTCGCCCACGGACTGCACGGCAGGTGCCAGGAACGTTTTGCACGGGCCTAACACCGCCGAACAAACCGGCGCGTTTTTGGCATGGCTCAACACACTGTGGAATTCTCAAAGGACGTAATCACGCATTCCTATGCCCGACTCGAACGGGCAGCAGGCCAATCCCCTGGCGAAACGTGGATTTCCGCACCCTGGCCCGACTCGAAACGGGCGACCGGCCTAACCGGGCAGGGCAACTGGGCACAGTGGACGATCAGGCAGCCGCGCTGACCTGACCCTGCGGAGCAAGACCCGCAGCCTTGAACGACAGACCCGAACCAGCATCGTTGGACCAGAACGAAACCGTGGGCGAGATCAGGGACACGTACATGCCCTCCTCGAACCCGTCACCAGGATCAGCCGACAGCGTCACCCGGATCTCTTCACCCTTGCCCTGGTAGCCATCAGCGTTCGGCCGGGGCTTCGCGAACAGCGCAACCACGAACTGCTGCACGCCCTGGTAGTCGGTTGCCGGCACCATCTCGCCGGACTTCTCGTCCTTGCGCATCTTCATCACCGGAGCCTCGGTGATCATCAGCCGGTAGGACTCCAGAACGACGGGGATATTGCGCAGTGCCATGTCTGTCTCCTGGGTTAGTTTGTGCTATCTCGTGTTACCACTAAGCTAGCACGGGTTAGCACGGAGTGGGTTCGTCCGATTGAGTGAGCTAGCACGGGTTCACACGCGGTGGATACAGTGCTGACATGAGTCAGTCACCAGCGCGGAGCTACCCGTATCAGCAGGTAGCCGCGAAGATCATCGAGAAGATCCGCGCGGGAAAACTTCCACCTGATCAGAAGCTGCCAACGATTCGAGAGATGGCTGACGAGTACGGAATCACCACGGCGACAGTGCAGCGAGTGATCCGGGCACTAACTGACGGCGGCTATGCAGAGACCGTGCCTGGCGTCGGCGTGTTCGTCAGCAAGGTCCTCCCTGACGCTGAGCCGACTCCGCCAGCAACCGTGGAGCAACTCGCGGCAGAGCTGTTCACGCTGCGCCGCTCGGTTGAAGAACTCGCTGAGCGGCTGGAGCGGGTGGAGAGCAGGACTTTCGATGGAACCTGACCTGCTTGGCACTGGACCTCCTCGGCCGGATAGTTCTTGCGACGGCACCAATGCAACCGCGTGTCACGACCGGCAGACAGGGAGATCCGGGGATGGCATACGGATGCAGGAGGGAGGAGGGGGATAAGGGAGGGATACGACCGTTGCCAGCAACGCAGCGTCTCTAAACAATCGCGCCATTGACGCGGGTGCGAAGGGGGCCAGATGAACCAGCTACGCGAGGAACGTGAGCGACGCGGATGGAGCAGGCCACGCGCCGCCGACGAGCTAGAAAGCTTGGCACACAAGCGCAACATCCCAGTCACTGCTACTCGCGACAGCATCATTCGCTACTTCCGCGAGTGGGAACACGGACGCAACACGCCCCAGGTTCCCTACAGAGATTTGCTATGCGACCTCTACGCAAGGACCGCCGAAGAGCTGGGGATCGCGACGGCCGCTGCTCAGGCGCGGACGGACATAGGACTTGTATACGCGTCCTCACTGGCCGAGACCCTCGTGACAGTCGGCAACCTTGCTGGATTCGACGCTCAAAAGCACCCAGGCGTGATCTCGGGACACTTCTCCGAAGAGGCACTCTACGCAGCGTGCCTGGACTGGCTGTTCGTCTCACCCAGCAAAGATCACGAGGCAACAGCGGACCGTGTCACGCCTCGCGACGTCGCGGAGATCGTTGCTACGACAGTCATGTTCGACGGAATGGACCGATCGTTCGGCGGTGATCAAAGTCGAGATCTCGCCGTGAAGTACTTCAAAGACCACGTGGTGCCGCGACTCGGCGGAACGTACAACGCCAGCGTGGGTCGCGATCTCTTCCATGCCGCATCGGTTCTGTGCGAGGTCATCGGGTACATGGCGTACGACTCCGATCGTCATGCCCTTGCGCAGCGCTACTTCATCCAATCTCTCCGACTCGCGAAGGAAGCCGAGTCGCCCGCCTACGGCTCGTATGTGCTCAGCACAATGAGCCACCAAGCGATGTACCTCGGCCGGCCACGCGAAGCTCTACGCTTGGCGGAAGCAGCCCGTCAGAGCTATGCCGGGACGCACGTCGCCGCAGTACAGACCGAAGCAGCTATGCATGCAGCACGCGCCTATGCCGCCCTCGGCGACGAACCGGCGACGACACACGCACTTCTGGCCGCGGAAAAGTTCTTCGCGCAGCAGAGCACCGAGTCAGCACCTGAGTGGGCATCTCATTGGGGCGAAACGGTCTTCGCCGCATTCGCTGGCGCAACGTGGTTGGATCTCGGGAAGCCTGAACAGGCACGACCGCACCTTGTGCGGGCTGCGCAGGACGCCAATGGGCAAGCCAGGCGGATCGTCTACAGTGCGGCCCAACTCGCGAAGCTGTCCATGTTGGAGGGCGACGCTGAGCAAGCGAGTGCCTACGCCATGACCGCAGCAGACACCGCAGCAGGACTCAGATCGAAGCGCTCCACGAAGGTAGTTCGCGACTTGCGAGACGACTTCCAGCAGCAAGCGGCCCCGCAGCCCATCCAAGCGTTCTTGACCCGTGTGAATGATGATCTGTCGGAATGAGGCCAGCTTGAAGACCAACCCGCACCCGAGCACCTGCGTTGACGCAGAGATCTTCGCTGCCGACGTCGAGCTCGAAGGACCGCCTGAGGTTGAGTTCAACCCTGGCATCGCGAGCCGCATCCCAGCCAAGGGATCAGCCGGTGGCGCCCTGGTGAGGAACACGAGCGGCCAAGTTCTGTTCGTAGTCCCGATGTACAAGCCGTTCCTCGACATTCCGGGCGGCATCGCGGACGCCAATGAGTCGCCGAAAGCGGCATGCCAAAGGGAAGTCGTCGAGGAGATCGGCCCCGACATCGCAGTCGGCCGTCTGCTCGTAGTCGACTGGATTCCCCGCAACGGCGTGTGGCGGGACAGCCACCAGTTCGTGTTCGACGGTGGTGTGCTGACCGACGAGCAGGCCTCAGCAGCTAGGACACATGATGACGAACTGACCGGAGTTCGGTTCCTATCTCTGGACGAAGCCGCTCCCCGGATCCATCCATCGTTGCACCGCAGGCTCGAACTGGCAGTCAACGCAGCAGAGTCCGGCACGACGATCTACGCGGAGTTCGGCCACGCACTGTAGGCGTGTTCAGAGTTTCTTTTCTTCATCAAGGCGGCCCCCTCCGGGGGCCGCTGGCCGTTGGTACCCATCCGACAACGGCAGACCGACGCGCCTTTTTCTCCGCCGCGCCCAAGGCCGCCTCCGGCGTCCGAGCGCGGCGGGCGAGGCATGCGCGCCGGTCGACCGTTGTCGGACCGGAACGGCCAGCGGCCCCCGGAGGGAACCGCGGAGACTTCAAGACATGTCCTCGCCGGACGGGCAGGTCTCCAAAATGGTGCGAGG
>NZ_FNIX01000012.1 GCF_900104175.1 Lentzea jiangxiensis | reverse complement strand
CGTTGCCGAGCGGCACGCAGTTCGACGGACTCGCTGCTCGGGGTGCCGGGAATCTCACCCCGATCGATCCGGTCCTGCTTGACCCACTTCGACAACGTCACCGGATGGACACCCAGGTCGGCAGCGGTCTGCTTCTGCTCTCTACCGGCCCGAACAAGCGCGACGGCACGCGCTCGGAACTCGGCGGGGTACGCACGGGGCACAGTGCACAGCCTCTCGAAGAAGCCGCCAGTTAGCCACCAACTCTGGAACCCATCCAGTAGGGCAGGTCAGTGGTGGTCGGCACCGGTCTACGGGCAGTTGAGTCCGCCGGGCCCACCGAAGAAGATGTGGGTGCCCCACGCGCTGTCCCCGCTAGCCGCGATCGCGACGTTGTAGCAGGCGGGCGACACCTGTCCCGGCACGAGCTGGGGCGACACCGGAATGCCCGCCGGGTTGTTGACGCCGATCAGCCGCTGGTACGCGGCCCTGCCAAAGCCCTCGGAAGGGAACCGGCCCGATCCCATCGCGGGGAACGAACCGAAGCCCGTGGTGGTCTCGCCGCCGAAGGACGCCAGCCGCGCGCCGGAGCCGAGTGTTCCGTTCGAGAAGAGGCTCGCCGGATAGGAGCCGACCCACACGCCGCTGGCGTGGAACCACCACCGGTCCTGCGTCAGCGTGAAGCCCATCCGGACGTGCCACTGGGTGCCGCCCGGCTGCGACACGGGTGTCAGCGCGCCGTGCAGCACGTGGCTGGCGCCGGGGGTGTAGGCGAATCCGCCGGCGCAGTAGTCGTTGTAACAGCTCTGGCTCGGCTGGTAGTCCTGACGGGTGTAGAACACGAAGAGGCGGGGCAGAGAATCCGCGGCCACCGGACCCGCGATGACGCCCGCACGCCAGCCGCACTCGACGCTTTGCAGCGTGACGAACGGCTGCATCCCGGTCGAGTACCACTGCTGCGACGCCGACGACAGCAGCTGGGGTGGGATCAACGTCGGCGACCAGGTGTTGATGTCGCTGGCCCCGCCGAGGTTGTCGGTCTCCTGCTTGGCCACGGCGTGGCGGCGCACGTTGTCCGCCGCCTTGGGGCCGACCAGGAAGTCGTCCAGGGTGGAGTGGTCGCTCGCCAGCCGCTCGAGGGTGTGGCGCAGCACCGGGACCGTGCCCGGCGGGCACCACATCTGGTTGCCGTACTCATCGTGGTGGTCGGGGTGCAGTGGCGGCGGGATCGGCTTGCTCTCACCGATGGCGGGGCTCTCCAGGTCGCCACCTGCCGGTTCGGACGGCGGATCGGGTGGTTCCGGGATGTCGCTGCTGTCGCGCAACGCCAGCTGCTGCTCGACCGGTACGCAGTCGACGACCTCGCCGCCGGGATCGACGAAGCTGTGCTGGACGTCGACGCCGTCGTAGCGTCTGAGCAGGAACTCGCGCATCTCGTCGAACGCGTCGTTGTCCGGCTTCACCTCGGTGTTCTCGCGCAGCGAGGCGTACCTGACGGACGACAGCGACCTGCGGAAGTCCTCGAACGGCTGGATCATCGGAATTCCTCTCAGAGCGGGATCGTGGTGAACGCGCGGACGTGCTCGTCGTCGCACGCGGTGGCGAGCACCCTGCCGTCGGCACTGTGGACCAGGTGACGCACGGCGGCGGGGTGGGCGCTGTGGCCGAGCGGCACACCGTTCGCGTCGACGATCGAGACCACGCCGGCCTCGGTCGCGATCGCCAGTGACCGGTCTGCCGGGTGGAAGCTCAGGGCCGTGACCGGACCGGCCTGCGGGAGCGTCCGCAGTGGCTGGCCGGTGCCGCCGACGTGCCACAGCCGGACGGCCGGCTCGGCGCCCGCGGTCGCGAGCAACGCGCCATCCGCGCTGATCGCCACGGCGACGATGTCGCTGGGATGTGTGACGTGGAGGCGGGTGGCGCCGGTCGTGGCGTCGACGACCCGCGCCGTGCCGTCCGTGACGCCCACGGCCAGCAGATCGCCGCTGAACGCGATGCCGGTCGCCTTGCCGTTCGGGTGTGAGATCCGGTGCAGCTCGGCGCCGTCGCGGATGTCGAGGATTCTCGTGACGCGGTCGTTGCACGCCGTGGCAACGCGATGCGCGCCCAGTGCCACGGCGGTCACCGGCTGCGGGTGCGTCGCGGTCCAGAGTGGACTTTGCTGCTCCGGATCAGCACCGGCGTCCCGCGGGTAGAGACGCGTGGTGCGGTCGGCACCCGCCACGGCGATCCGCTCGCCGCCGATCGCCACACCGTTCACCGCGCCGCCGAGCCTCGCCGCCCACACCGGCACGCCCTTGTCAGCGGTGAACAGGTGCACCAGCCGCGCGGTGCTGCCGGTGACCACGTGCCGGCCGTCGTCGCTCATGGCGATCGCGGTCAGCTTCCCCGTGTGCGACCGCTGCGCCAGCACCGCGCCGGTGACGCAGTCGACGGTGGTCGCGGTGGACGCGTCGTCCGCTGCCGCGATCCGCCCGGCACCGGCCGCGACGTGGAACACCCTGCCGCGCACCCGGCGCCGGGACAGCTCCAGCTGCCGGGCGTGGTAGATCCGGACGAACCCGTTCCCGCTCGCACCACGCCCGGCGGCGGCGAGCTGGGTGCCGTCCGGGCTGTGGGCGACAGCGCTCACGTCGTCGCGGACGTCCTGCCACAGCACGGCGCCGTTGCGGGTGTCGAGCACGGCGACACCGTGGCGCGGCTGATCGGGTGCGACACCGAACCCGCGGTCGATGGCGACGTGGTCGCCGGTCGGGCTGAACTCGAGCGGGCCGGTGAAGCGGAAGTCCCCTGTGCCGAACTCGCTGAAGAACAGCCGCTGCCCGTCGTCGACCCGGCAGCCGACGACGCCGCGCGCGACGAGCGCGGCGATCACGTGGCCGTCCGGGCTGATCCGCCGCGGCCGAATGCTGTCGAGCACCTGGAGGGGCAGGTCGAGGGTCGTGGTCGCCACGACCGTTCCGGTGCGCCCGTCGACCACCGTCGTCTTGGCGCCGCGGCACAGCACCAGCCGGTTGCCGGCGTCGCGGAAGGACATGTCCATCGGCATGGCGGTCAGCGGCGTGGTCGAGAGCAGGGTGCCGGTCGTGAGGTCCCACAGCAGCAGGCGGGAGCCCTCGGCGACCGCGAGCGTCGCCGAGTCCGAGCTGAACGCGGCCATGGCGACCCCGTCACCGACATCGCGCACGAGCTGCCCGGTCGCCGCGTCGACCAGCACCGTGCGGGCGGAGCTGTTCTCGTGCACCAGGAAGCGACCGTCCGGGCTGTACCGCACCTCGCCGAGGCCGGCCGCGTCGAAAAGCGTGCCGCCGGTCGCGCCGGCCAGCACCTTGACCCGGCCCGCCGACTCGGACGACCTCTGCAGCGCCGCGGCGAGGCGTCCGTCCGCACGCACCGCCATGCTGGTCACGAGGTGCTCGCCGGGAAGGTGCCAGCGGACGAGTCCGGTGGCGGCGTCGACCCGCGCGAGCCCGCCGACCGGACTGTGCGCACCGGGCAACCGGGAGGCGCCCGCGGCGAGCCACTGGTTCGACGGGTGCCAGGCGATCACGCCCACCTGGAACGGCAGCGTCGTCTCGCTGCGCACCACCGCGACGGCGGTCATGGCGTGCCCACCGCGAAGACCCGGACGACCTCGTCGTCGCACGCGGTGGCCACCAGTCCGCCGTCCGCGCTGAAGGCGAGGTGCCGCACCGGTTTCGGGTGCCGCAGCAACGCCACGTCGTGACCGGTCCGCACGTCGGTCAGCAGCACCAGCGGGCCGCCGGTCGCCAGGCACAGCACGGCGCCGCCCGGCGCGAACGACAGGCAGGTGGCCGGGCCCGCCGTGGTCAGCCTGCGCACCTCCGCCGGTTGCGCGGTGATGTCGTGGACCAGCACGAGGCCGTCGTCCCACGCGGTCGCGAGCAGCGTCCCGTCGTGGCTGAGCGCGACCAGGGAGCACCCGAAGCCGCGGGTGACGCGCGCCCGCACGGCGGGGCCGGCCGGGTCGGCGATCGTGACGACGCCGTCCTCGTTCGCGCTGACCAGCACGGAGCCGAAGGCGAGGGCGAGCACCTTGCCGTCGCCCTCGACCGCCATCACCTCGGCTCCGGTGATGGCGTCGAGCAACCGGGTTCTGCGGTCGACGCAGCCGGTGGCGACCCACCGGCCGTCGGGACTGATCGCGACGCGGGTGACGGTCTGCGGGTGGGTCACCGGAGCACCCCACCGGTTGTCGCCGTCGAGGCTGCGCACCAGCCGCGCTGTCCGTCCACTCGCGATGGCGATCCACTCGCCCGCCGGACCGCCCACCGCGAGTCCGTTGACGATGCCGATCTGCTCGACCTTCCACGACCGGTCGCCGACGACCGAGAACAGCCGCACCCCGCTCGCCCCGCCGGCCACGACGGACTGGCTGTGGTCGGCGAACCCGAGCGCCGACACACCACCCGGTACCGGTTTGCGCGCTACGGGAGCGCCGCTCTCCGCGGCCAGCACGGTCACCGAGGAGTTGTCGTCGGCGGCCGCGACGAGTGGTGTTCCGGCCGGTGACGTCCTGATGGCCGTGATCGTGCCGACTCGGCGGCGAGACTTTTCCAGGCCGGTGTCGTACACGCGCGCGAACCCGGTCGAGTCGGCGTTGGCGCCGCACGCGGCGACCCTCGTGCCGTCCGGGCTGAACTCGACGTCCCGCACCCGGTCCGGCGTGGTCGCCTGCCACAGCGGCGCACCGGTCGCCGCGTCCAGCACGACGAAGCCGGAGACGGACGGGTTGCCGACTGTCTGGTTCACCGCCATCCGCCGCAGGTCCGGGCTGAAGACGACCTTGCTCGCCTCCGGCACGTCGGCCAGCGCGGACAGTCGTGGCGTGCCGTCGCTCACCCGGTACACGCCGACGCCGGGCTCGACCACGCCCGCCACCCACCGCGAGTCCTGGCTGAACACCACCCCGCCGACGTGCAGGTCGGCGTCGGGCCGCAGCACGGGGCCCGGCAGCAGGCCGGGGAACGCGTAGACGCGGATCGTCCCGTCCCAGCACCCCGCCGCGAGCCACTTCCCGTCCGGGCTGAAGGCGACGTTCGTCGTGCCGCGGGCGATCGGCACGAGGCTCGCGCTCTGCGCGTCCAGGTCGACCAGCGCGATGCCGGCGACCCCCGGTGCCGCGATCCAGCGCGAGTCGGGGCTGAACACCACCGAGGCGTTGCTGCCCTGCCAGTCCCACGGCCCGCGCTTGTGCCCGGTCGCCACGTCAGCGGCCCAGAGGATCTGCCGCATGCCGTTGAACACGTCGGTGCCCCACCACGCCGCGCGCCGGCCGTCGGGGCTGAAGGCGGTGCTTTCCGCCCAGATCCCCTGGAACCCGAAGCGCAACGCGCCGTCCTGCGCACTCACGACGCCGGTCAGCGCGCCCGCGACAGCGAGCAGCCGGCCGTCCGGGCTGACCGCGACGTCGTGCACCGGGCCGAAGTTCGTGACCGACCAGCCGGGTGAGCCCGGTTCCGCGGACAGGGTGGTCAGCACGCCCACGGTGTTGTAGTCGCCGATCCACGCGCCCGGCTGTGCCGCGGCGATCGCCACCCACGTGCCGTCCGGGGCCCACGACACCCTGCTCCCCGGCTGGGGCGGGGTCGTGGCGGTGATCTGCTGTCCTGCGCTCATGGCCGCCACTCCGCGGGCAGCAGGACCGTGTCCACGAAGACGTTGCGCTGCCCCAGTTCCCTCGGCGTGTCCGCGCTCGCGACACCGGCGAGGTTCTCGGACTCGCACAGCCGCAGCCGCAGCCGACCGGTCGCCGACGGCAGCGTGATCGGCGGGATGGCGCCGTCGGCCGCACGAGTCACCGCGGTCACCTTTCGCCACGCGGACACGGCGGGGTCGTCGGAGACGAGGTCCAGCGCTTCGGCGTCGGCCCCCGCGGGACAGCTCTCCAGCACCACCTCGAGGCGGTTGAGCGGCGCCGGCGAGACACCGCTGACGATCACGCGCACCTGGTTGCCGTTGCGGTCGACCACCACGCGCCGGTCGGGCAACAGCGGCACGGTGTCCGCCGTGACCACAGTGGACAGTTGCAGCCCCTGGAGGCTGTCCGGCTGGTAGCGGGCCACCACGAGGCTGACGAACGGGTGGTAGGACTGGCCGGCGGCCGGCGGGGACAGCTCCACGTCCGCGTGCCAGCGGTCGCCGCCCGGGGAAACGGGATACGGCACGACGGTCACCTGCTGGCCGGTCTCCGGCAACGTCAGCCGCGTGACCGCGCCGGGTGTGCGGAACCAGTCCGCCGGCGTGACCGTCACGACGGAAGGCGTGCCGAACAACGGATCGCGGCCCATCCGGGTGCCCGCACCCGGCCCGGCGACCACCGCGAGCTGCTCACCCTCGCCGGTCTCGTACCACGGGCGCGCCAGCTCGACTCGCAGCACCTGCCCGAGCCGCAGGTGCTCGACGCGGTCGGCGTTCGGCCGGGTTCGGTGCAGGCGGAACGCGGGCGTCACGGCGAGCACGGCGGGTGCGCTGGGCCGCGCGGACGAAAGGACGTTCACCGGTCCCTGCGGCAGCCGCGCCTCGAACGCGCTGTCGAGCTCGCTCTCCTTGAAGTACTCCCGGAACCGGCTGATCGCGTTGAGCGTGTAGGTGACCCTGCGGTGTTTCGTGTCACCGAACTCGTGCCGGACGGCGAGGCGGGTGACCTGGTCGTCGCTGCGGGCGATGGTCTCGCTGTGCAGGTGCTCCACGACCACCCGCCGCTGCCCCGGACCCGCCTGTGCCCCGACGTCCTCGAACTCGGTCCACACGGCGGCGACGTCGAGCCGGCCGGTGCTGTCGGTGTCCAGCCCTGACCTGGGGAACACGGGGTTGAGCACCGCCGTGGTGTCGTGGTGGGCGCGGGTGACGGCCAGCGGCGTGTCCCACCGGGGATCCACCAGTGGGCGTTTCACCGCGTGCACGACGAGGATCCGGCGCGGCGGGGTGACCACCGGGTTGCGGCCGCGCTTCGTGTCGTCGGGTGAGATCGGCGGGTTGGCCAGGAAGTCCTGGATCGCCAGGTGGTTCTCCAGCTCACCGTCTATTGTGGACGAGAGCTCGACGACCGCCTGCTCGGCCTTCGCGAGCGTCAGCTCGAGCGTGCCGGCGTCCCTCCACCGCAGCGTCACCGGGACCGACGGGTCGGTGTGCGCGGCGAGCGTCACCTTCTTCGGTCTGCGCTCCGGCCAGCGCGGCACCCAGTCCCTGTCGTCGCCCAGCGGCGCGGGCGGACCGCCGGGTGCCTTGGGAACGTGAGCCATGACGCCGTTCGCCACAGGGTCCGGCAGGCCGGATCCGGCCGCGTCGGCGTGCATCGCCTGGTGCGCGAGCGCGAACGACTGCTCGTCGGTCAGCGCGTCCAGCACGCGGTGTTGTTCGACGAGGCCGAACGGCACGGTGGGCGGGTGCAGTTCCCGTGACTCGGTGAGCGGGTAGTCGGGGTCGTCGGCGTGGAGCTGGTCCGGGGTGCGGTCGCGGTCGCTGCGGACCACCAGCCGGTCGAGTGCCGCTCCCGCGGCGAACGTGGCGGGACCGCGCAACACCGGCGGCTGCACGGGGTCGTGCCTGCGATAGGTCACGCTCGCGCTGGCCGCGGCGTTGCCCTGCAGGTCGGTGAGCCCGAGCCCGCCGCCCGCGAGGTCGGCGACGCGCACGCGCAACTGGTAGCGGTCGGCGAACCGCAGCGCGGGCAGCCGCCCGCGCGGGATCTCGGAGTCCCAATCGAAGTCGAACGGCAGCGGGTGCTCCGGGTTGCGCGCGGGCCCCGGCGTGTCACCGCGCAGGTTCGGCCGGGGCAGCGCGAGGTTCCACCCGTCCCAGCGCAGCACGACCTCGTCGGCCCGCAGCACGCCGTCCGCGCCCCGCACGGCAGCGAACGGCTTCACATGCCCTTCCTCCCGCCCCACACCGATGGCGAGGCCGTTGACGCGGTAGGTCACGTCGCGTTCGCACACCGATCGCCACGCCGAGCCCTCGCGACGCACGTCCACGCGGTAGCCGAGCACGAGATCGTCGGCCGTCAGCTCGGCGTCGGCCATCGAGTCGGCAGCCCTGTGCAGGTCTCCGAGGCGCATCCGGTGGGCGAAGTCCGCATGCCGTCCCGGTCGCAGCAGCGCGAACCCGGCCGAGCGGATCGAGGGCATTGTCGCGTGCACGGGCGGGTTCTTCGCGTTGTCGTGCGCGGCCTGGCGCAGCCCGCCGACCACCCCGTCGACGTCGAACGTCGAGATCGCCCAGCGGCCCGGCTCCGGCGGCGCGGTGGGATCGGTGAGCGAACGCGAGTCCGACAGGTCCAGCACGCCGGCGCGGATACCTGACGTCGTGCCCTGCGCCGGAGCGGGCCGGAAGATCGCGCCGGTCAGCTCGTAGCGCGTCCACGGCGAGGTCACCAGCGCACGCAGGAACGGCGGGTCGACGCAGCGCACGGACAACGCCCTGCCGCCGGTCGACGTCCCCAGCCCGAGGTCCGCCACGTCGACGAGCAGCTCGAACACCAGTCCCAGCTCCAGCAGCACCGCCGGGTGCTCGCGCAGGGTGGACACGGTGCGGTGGAAGTCCGGCGGCACGTGGGCAGGCGGCTCGCCAACGGGCGGCGGCGCGGCCGGCAGCGGTGCGGCCCACCCGGCGATCTCGGTGCGGATCACCGCGTCGGTGGCGGCCGGGTCGTTCTGCGCGCCCTTGCGCGTGACGGCGCGGTAGGTCGTGGCGGCCTTGCGGGCGTCGTGGCAGGTTTGCGAGACCATGGGCGGCGTCACGGTCTTGTGTTCCCACTCGTTCAGCAGCCCGGCGTCACCGCCGAAGAACGCGGTCCACACGTCCGACCGCGCCCGTGCGACGTGCTCGATCCGGTGCGTGGCGATGGCCTCCCCGGCTGAGGTCCGGGTGCGCAGCTGGAAGCCGGCGTCACCGGTGAGCGTCGAGGGCCAGTCGTCCAGCCCGAAGTCGCTGATGCTGCCCGCGGCCAGCCGTGGCACGACCAGCACCCGGATCGACGCCTTTCCGCTCGGCCGCAACCCGTCCGGCACCGCCACCCACAACAGCTCACTCATGGCTCCACCTCGAACACGCGCACGACGTTGTCATCGCAGCCCGTCACCACACCGCCGGGCGCGAACGCGAGGCACCGCACCGGTTCGGGGTGGATCAGCCGGCCGGTCTCCTCGCCGCTGACCGGATCCAGCACCCGCGCCACCGGGTGCTCGGTCGCGACCACGAGGGCGCCGCCCGAGTCGAAGCCGAGCGCCACCACGGGCGCGAGCGGGGTGAAGCCGTGCAGCGAGGTGCCGTCCGCGCGCCACAGCCGGACGTCGGCTCCCGCCGTGGCGAGCACCGACCCGTCGCTGCTCAGCGCCACCTGGCTGATCGGCCCGCTGTGCTCGACCCGGATCCTGCTCGCGCCCGAGATCACGCTCGCACTGCCGTCGTCGCTGGCGCTCGCGATGATCCCGTTCATGCTCACGCTCACCGCGCGGATCTTCGCGTCGTGGTCGAACTCGTGCAGCACGTCACCCGTGTCCAGCGCGAGCACCCGGATCCTGCGGTCCTGCGCCGCGCTCACGACGAACGCGGGCCCGATCACGACGTGGGTCACCGCCTGCGGGAGCTGACGTGTCCAGCGCGGCTGCTGGTCCTCCGGATCGCCACCTGCCCGTCGGTCGAACAGCCGTACGAGCCGGTCGTTGCTCGCGGTGGCGAGGAAACGGCTGTCCGCGCTGAACGCCACGGCGTTGACCGGTCCGCGGTGCTTCGCCACCCAGCGGGTGTCGTCGCGGGTGTCGAAATGGCGGCACCGGCCGTCGGTGTTGCCGGTGACCACGCTGTGGCCGTCCGGGCTGACCGCGAGCGAGGTGACCGCTCCGGAGTGGACGCGTTCGAACAGCAGTTCCCCGGTGCCGGCGCGGAAGACGGTGAGGACGGGCTCCTCCCGCACGGCCACCGCGGCCGCGATGTCTCCGCCCGCCGCCACGAGGCTGACCGGAGCACCGCAGTCGTGTCGTGCCTGCACCGCGTTGCCCGCTTCGTAGACGCGCACGAAGTTCTCGCCGCACGAGACGACCCGTGAACCGTCACCGCTGAACGCCAGGTCGGTGATGTGCTGCCGGTCGCGCCACGACACCGCGCCTGTGGTGGTGTCGAACACGGTCACGCCCGGTGCCGGTCCCTCCCCAGGCTCCTGCCCGACGGCCACGTTGACCGCGAGCTCGCCGCCATCGGGGCGGAACGACATCGCGACCGCCGCCGGGGCCACCGGAAGCCGCAGTCCCAGCACGGCGTGTCCACCCGCGACGGTGCTGAGCCGCAAGGTCCCCGGACCGGGCGGTCCACCCGCGAGGAACGCGACGACCCGCCGGTCCCGCCCGAAGCGGATGGTGTCGGCGGTCTGCGTGCTCGCCGTCCCCAGATCGGGAACGCTCACACGGGACCGTTCGGTGATCATCCCGCCGACGAGCCGCGGCTCGTACTCGATGACAGTGCCGAACCGCCCGCTCGCCACCAGCACGCCGCCGTCGTCGGTGAACGCGCAGGCCGACGCGAAGCCGTCGTGCTCGTTCAGCTGCCACACCGGCGCGCCGGTCCGGCTGTGCACCAGCGCGGGGCTGCCCGTGCAGAGCAGGCCCGAGTCGGCGCTGAAGACGGGTGACGCCAGCGAACGTCCCTGGTGGTGCAGCAGGGTTCCGGTGGCGGCGTCGAGCACGGACACGGCCCGGCCGAGGACGCCGAGCAGCGCCGAGTCCGGGCTGAACCGCAGCCGGCCCTGGCCGGGCACGCTCCACAACCGTTGTCCCGTCCCGGCGTCGAGCATCCGGATGCGCCGCTCATCACCCTCGGTGGTGCTCACCGCGATCCGTGTCGCGTCGGCCGACACGGCGATGTCCACGCACCAGAGGTCGTCGATCCGCCACCGCTGCCGACCGGTTGCGGCGTCCAGCACGGTGAGTCCGAGCGGGGCGGTGTCCATCCGGCCGGCGCCGACCACAACCCACCGGTCGTCCGGACTCCACACGACGCGGCCCGCCCGGTGCGCGACGGTCGTGTGGAACACGACGCGGAACTCGTGCGGCGCGGTGCCCGCTCGCGCGGCCGTGCTCACCCGGTTGTCGGTGCCGGACTCGTCGGCGAAGGCGGCCCGGTACTGCCGCCACTGCTGCAGCGCGTCGGCGGACCTGATGTCGTCCAGCGGGTGGTTGCGGGTGTCGCTCCCGCCCGCGAGCTCCCATTCTCCGCTGTCCAGCTCGACGCTGTCCGACCACAGCGTGAGATCGATCTCGATCACCAGCGTGGCCCTGCCGACCAGGGCATTGCGCTCCGAGCGGTAGGTCATCGACAAGCACAGCTCGATCGACACCGAGACCAGGCCGAGCACCTCGACGCAACCGCCGATGCGCAGATATCCGGTCAGCGTCACGGATCCGCCGCGGTCGAGCGCGAACCTGACCCCGCCCAACGCGTGGACCTCGCCGGAGGCGATGACGAAGTCGACCGCGACGAACGCGCCGAACTCCAGCGCGACCTCGAACAGCCGGAGCCCGTCGCGGTCGAGCTGGATCTCGACGTACCCGCCGCCGCCGAACATCATGACGCCGAGCTGGAACGGGTTGGCGCGGCTCGCGAAGCCCAGCGCGACGACGACCGGGCCGCCGGTGAACGGGATGTCGATGCTCGCGGAGAAGCTGATGTTGCGCATCACGAACACGCCGGCGGCGATCGGTGCCAGCGGCAGTGCGTAGCGCACCCTGATCCCGGTAGGAGAGACGTCGAGCAGCTTGCCCGCGGCACCGAAGTCGACCGCGTCCTGCAGTTTCTCCAACAGCTTCAGCTCGCCGAGGAACTCGGCCTTCACCCCGCGCACGTCCACCGACGGCGGGTTTCCACCGCGCTGGCTGAACCTCACCTCGGCGAACCTCAGCCGGAGGACGGCCTTCGGACCGGGCGGCAGTTCGAACGCGAAGTCCTTGACCGTGCACACCTTCTCGTCCGTGCCGACGTCGAGGTCCAGGCGCGTGGACGGGCGCGCGACGAACGGACCGGCCGACTTCAGTGCTACGTCCGACCACCGCAGGCGGATCTGCGGCGGTGCTCCCGGAACCGGGACGGACGTGATCTGCGGCGGCAGCTTCAGCTGGTGCAGCAACGACTTCAGCGGCATGCCGAGCAGCGTGGCGGCGTCGGACGGGAACAGGCTCGCGGGGTCGATCACACCGGTCGCCGGGTTCGGCAGGGCCTGCAGGCTGACCGGCCCCAGCGTGCGGGAGATGGCGTTGGCGACGTACTTCGGTGCGACCAGCCCACCTGACCTGTCCGCGGTGCGGGAGAAGTCGATGTCACGCGCCTGCGCGGGCAGCATCTCCAGCACGACGTCCTCGGCGGCGTTCTGCAGGTACCTCTGCGTGAACCGCACCTTCGACGCCGCGGTGTCACCGCGCAGCACGCGCAGCGCGGGTAGTGCCAGTTCCAGCTCGGTCAGCACCGGGCGGTAGCCATCGCGCACGTCGCCGAGCCCGCCCACCGTGATCGAGTGCACCTCGTGCACGTCCCCGGCAGCACGCTGCGGTGACGCCACCAGGTCCAGCGCCGCGCCCGGCAACGCCGCCCTGCTCGTGCCGTAGTCCGCCGCCAGGCGCCGGGCGAGCTCTGGACTGGCCAGCGTGTCGACCACGGGCCGCCGGTCCTCGACGAACAGCAACGGCAACCGGAAGCTCACGCCACCCGAGCGCACCCCGAACTGCACCACTTGTCCGGTGAGCGTGGTGGGCCAGAAGTGGCTCAGCACGTTCCCCGCGCCGGGCAGCGCGGTGGTGAAGTGGTTCGGCGGCGCGAGATCGGCCACCGATGTCGTCGTGATCTCGATGTCCCCCAACGGGAAGCCGCGCCGCAGCACTCCGTCGGACGGCGCGCGCCTGACCGGTTCGACGACGGTCAGCAC
This sequence comes from Lentzea jiangxiensis, assembly GCF_900104175.1. Taxonomy (GTDB): domain Bacteria; phylum Actinomycetota; class Actinomycetes; order Mycobacteriales; family Pseudonocardiaceae; genus Lentzea; species Lentzea jiangxiensis. Next base: position 210,078 of record NZ_FNIX01000012.1, on the reverse strand, counting down.
CCGAGTGGCGCGCACGACGGCGGCGCCACCCGCCACCGGGTCGAAGGTCCTGACGAACACCTGCACGAGCTCGGCGCGGTGTCCCAGCGGGTAGAGGACGCCCCGCGCGACGGTGCGCACCCGCATGTCCCTGCCGAGCACGGCGTGGTGCTCCCACTCGAAGTTCGGCCACTTCCCCGACGCGTCGAGCGTTCCGCCCAACGCGCTCAGCTCCAGCCGTTGGACCGCGGCGGGCCGGTTCTGCCCGGTCTCGTCGACCAAGCGCAGTCTGCTGCCACGCGCCAGGGGCAGTGAATTGGTCGGCGCGAACGCCGGGTCCGGTGTGTCCGCCACCTGCCGGTCGACGGCGCGCACGGCCAGCTCGGCGCCGACCAGCCGTGTGCGCCACATGCCGCGGACCTGACCGGACACCACGGGGCTGACCGGATGCTTGCACGCTACGGGACCGACCGGGCTGATCAGCAGCCGCCACGGGAGCTCGATGGCCGCGGTGACCACGGGGCTGGCCGCGAGCGCGGCGAGCACGCCCTGCGTGGTCAACACGACGCGGGCACCGGCAGCGACCTCGACGACCACCCGGCTGCCGCCGGACAGCACGCCACGCCATCCGGGCACCGTGCTGCCCCCGCCGCTGGGCAACTGCACGGGCGCGGGGGAACCGGTCGGTGATGCCTCCTCGCCCACATGCTGTGGCGGGAACAGCACCTCCAGCCGGGCCGCGGTGGACGCGGTCAGCACCGCCACGCCGGACTCCGTCGAGCTGGTGAAGCCCGACCACCGCACCCCGATCACGAGGTGGTCATCAGCGCGCACGAGAAGATGAGACGCCATCGGCCGACACCTCCGTTCGGGGAACGGCGCGGGTCCCGTGCCAGGGAGTCACTTGGCGACCAAGGGTTGTTACGCATCGGCCATTCATCGGCGGAACAACACCCGTTTGGCCTAATTGTCGCTCGACCTGACGGCGTTCACCGGGATGTGTCCTGATGACCGCCGCTTCGCTGCTCAGGCGATCGTGGCGGCGCAGCTCATCGAGGCCGTCGACGCGGCCTCGCCGTGGGTGCTCCGGAGGTGGGCCTCGCCCCGTACCCGGACGCCTCCGACGACCGGCAGAACCGTCTACCCGTAAGGCGTGGGCTGGTAGACGACGGGCGCTGGCACCGATCCGGTCTTCACGCGTTCGACGAGTCCGTCGGCCTCGAGCTCGCGCAGCTGCTCGGCCAGCACCTTGGGCGTGATCGGCGTACCGCGGCGGGCAGGCCGGCGAAGTGGGACTCATCGTGGGTGAGCCGGTCAGCGTCGTGGTGGTCCACGTCAAGCGGGCTCCGGCAGTATGACGGTGCGGCTGGTTTACCGGTGAGGGCACCAGGGGTCGAGCCTGACGAGACGAGGCAGCCCCAAGGCATACACCGTGACCGTGAAGCCATGAGGTGGGTATGGATTTCGTCTGAAGCCGCTGCGACGGCTCACCGAGCAGGTTCGCGGGACGCGACTGGAGGCGGTGGACTCGTCTGTCGGGTCTGCTGCGCCGTTGGGTGACATCTCACCTAGGTTGTGATCATGCTCTTGGTCTACGGCGGGGAAGCCGCCGCTGATGCGCCCGTTCTGCGTACCGGTGGAGTCCCCTTGGTCCCGGACGGTTTCGCTTGGCCTTCGTGTCGTGAGTGCGGTGGGGCCATGCAGTTCCTCGCTCATCTGCCACTCGACATCGGGACGGTGGCGGTGTTCATGTGCGATAACGACCCTGGTATGTGCGATGGCTGGGACGCTGCCTCCGGTGCCAACCGTGCTCTGCTGTTCACCGGTCCGCTCTCGGTAGCCGTCGTCCCTGCCAGGGGCGTGACGCTGCTTGGCGCGGTGACCGCCTTGCGTCCTCACTCCGCCGAAGAGCTGGAGGAGGAGTTGGTCCTTGGGCGGCTGGGTGGCGAACCGGACTGGCTTCAAGACGATGAGACGCCCACTTGCCCGTCGTGCGCCACTCGCATGACGTTCACGGTCCAGCTCGAAGAGGGGTACGACCACTCGACTGCGGCGAACTTCGGCGGCGGTGGCCGGGGTTACGTCTTTCACTGCCAGCCCTGCGGACATGCCGCGTTTCTCTGGCAGCGTTGACGGGCTCGTCCATGTACGTGGCACGTTCCGGTACGTGTCTCCGTGAGGCGGGATCAGCCTCCCCAGGGAAACGGCCCCTGTCTGATTACGGTGAGAGCGCTGCGTTCGGTGACTCGCCAGATGTCGATCCGGTAGCTGAAGTGGTCGCCGGGCGCGTCCGGGCTGGAGCCGGCGGGTGGGCGCCCCACGACTGCGGCCTGTGGGTAGGGCGTTGTCGTCCACGAGTACCGCCATGCGCTCGACCTGCGCGGATGCAGTTTTCGGTACGCACAGCGTCGCTGCACGGCCAGCGGCTCCCCGCCGGTCTCACACAGATGTCCGCCCTTCCCAGCGACGTGCTGGATGAGGCGTGCTGTCACGGCGACCTCTTCGTGCAGATCTGTGCGGCCACGCCGGAGCGGCTGGGGAACTCGCGGACGAGCTCGCCGCGACATCCGGCCTCAGACCGCGCTGGCGCCTCGCTGGGTTCGGCAAAGACAACGGCGAGCGCTCGCTGATCACCGCGTGGTCGCGGCTTCGGTGATGAGGCTCGCGGCTCGTTCCGCGATCGCGATCACGGTCGCGTAGGTGTTGGCCGAAGGGATCTGCGGGATGACCGAGGCGTCCGCGATCCGCAGGCCCTCGACACCGTGCACGCGGAGATCCTGGTCCACCACCGACATCTCGTCCACGCCCAGCTTGCACGTGCCGACGTAGTGGTAGTACGGCGCCGTCGTCGCCCGGATGTACGCCTCGCCGCCCGACTCGGCTTCCTGCCCGCGCCACGGTGTGAGGGCGTGTGCCGCGCCTATCTCGCGCACCACCCGCAGTCCGTTCACCATCGCGGTCATGTCCCGTGCATCGGTCAGATAACGCGGAGCCAGCGCGATTCCCTCGTCAGCCAAGCGGAGTCGCCCACGGCTGTACGGGGTCATCAGGGAGAGCACGATCAGGTAGGAGTCTTCTCCTGTCGGTGACAGGGTGGTCTGCAGATCCGGAGCGTCCAGTCCGGGATCGCTGCGCACCAGTCCGAGGACCTCGACGTTGTTGTACGAGCTCGCCGGCACCGGTCGCGCGCTGCTGTACATCACGAAGGAAAGCGGATGGTCGTGCAGGTTCTCGCCCACGCCGGGCAGGTCGGCGACGACGTCGATGTTCCTGTCACGCAGGTGGTCTGCGGGGCCGATCCCGCTGAGCATCATCAGTTGAGCGGTTCCGACGGTGCCCGCGCACAGCACCACTTCGGTGGCTTCGAGGCGGATCTGTCGTCCGCCGACGGTGTAGTCGACGCCAGTGGCCTTGACCCCGTCGAACACGACGCGCTGGACCAACGCGTCCGTGACCACGTCGAGGTTGGCGCGGGAGCCCAGGTAGGCGTCGGCAGCGCTCTGCCTGGCCCCTGCGACGATGTTCAGGTCGACCCAGCCGACACCCTCCTCCGCGCCTCCGCTGATGTCCGTCGCAAGCCGGTGTCCCATCTCGGCGGCCGCGTCCACGAACGCCGCCGCTGTCGGATGGCGGTGCTCGGCCGGGGCGACCCGCAGAGGGCCGCCGACGCCACGCAGGGCCGGATCGCGAGTGGGAGCGTGTTCGCTGCGCCGGAAGAACGGCAGCAGGTCGTCGAACTCCCAGCCCTTGCCCCAGTCGTAGCTGCTCCGATGTCCGCGAGCGAAGATCATCCCGTTGATGCTGGAGGAGCCGCCCAGAGCTTTTCCGCGCGGCCAGGCGAGAGTTCTGCCGAGCTCGGGCTCCGGCAGAGTCGTGTCCCGCCAGTCCGATCCGGTGCCCAGCAGCGACAGCCACCTGTGCGGCGCGGCGGTCACCGGAGACGCGCTGCCCGCCTCCAGCAGCAGCACTTTCGCGTTCTCGGCCAGGCGAGCGGCGACCACGCACCCCGCGCTGCCGCCGCCCACCACGATGTAGTCGTAACCACTCACGTTCGAGAGACCTCTGGATTCGGGATCAGCAGGTGCCGCAGGTCCGTCGCGTACTTGCGGATGAGGGATCGGGACAGGTGCGGGACGTCGGCGGCCGGTCCGATGCCAGCCTCCTGGACGGCCTCGCGGAAGCGCGCCGACGGGACGTCCGAACCGGGCACCGCCGGTTCCTGTTCCCGGAAGCCGTGCAGCAGCGGGAGGATCGAGTACTGCCGCTGCGACTCGGGCAGGGTGCGCAGGGCGGCTTCGACGCGGACGAGCCAGTCACCGTGGTCCGCGATCCGCTCGATGCCGTGGCCGTCTTCGACCAGCCACTCGACGAACGTGTCGAGCGAGATCCCGTCGTCGTGCGGGTTCATCAGGCTGAAGGTCTGATACCCGGAGGTGCTCGGTCCCAGCGTGACGACCGACGCCGCGGTGAAGTCGACGGGCAGGCCGTCGTAGTGGGCCCCCTCGCCGCGGTAGAACGACTGCGGGGCCACCCCCGTCGCGAGGACGCTGAACATCAGCCGGCTGAACATGTCGTGCACGTTGAGCTGCCCGGTGTACCTGCTGTGAGCGAGGATCATGGTGGAGCGGAACACCGTCACCGGCAGGCGGCAGAGGTCGTGCGCCTCCCGCAGCAGCACTTCTCCCGCCCACTTGCTCGTCGTGTACCCGCTGGCGTACCCGTCGTCGACGGACTGGACCGGCAGCGCGGTGCGCACGTCGGAGTCCTCGTCGAGGGGGTGTCCCTTCCGCGACCGGGACACCGCCACGCTCGAGATGTAGTTGATCGGCTTGAGCCGGGTGGTCAGGGCCAGGCGGATGAGCTCCGCGGTGCCGAGGACGTTGGCGTCGAACAGATGGCGGTAGGGCAGCACGTGGTTCACCAGTGCTCCCGCATGGACGATCAGGTCCACCTCACCGGTCAGCCGTTCCCACGTCGCCCCGTCCAGCCCCAGCCGCGGCTCGGCGATGTCCCCCGCCAGCACCTCCAGGTGCTCCGCGGCCACCTTTTCGAAGGTGCGCGTCAGTTCGGGGTCGTCGCTGCCGAACGCGTCGGTCAGGCGTTGCCGGGCGGCCTCGGGATCCTTGCCGCGGACGATGACGATCAGCCTGCCGCCGTCCGGGGCGAGCCGCTGCAGCCACTCGAGGGTGAGGAAGCGGCCGAGGTATCCGCTGGCGCCGGTCAGCAGGACGAGGCGGGGCTCCCCGGCCGGGAGGGGGAGGTGGCGAGCACCGTCCAGGGTCGCGGCGTCGACGAACCGGTCCAGGGTGAGGTCCTCGGAGCGCACCTCGGTGGCGTTCTCGCCGTGCACCGACGCGAATGTGGGCCGCGTCGCGGTGGCTACGCGCTTGGCCTCGACGTGGGCGGCCAGCTGCCGCAGGTCGTGCGCGGGGCTGATGATGACGTCCACGGGTACCCGGACGCCGAAGGTGTCGTGCACCAGGTTCGACAGCGACACCGCCGACAGCGAGTCGCCGCCGAGGTCGCGGAAGTACGCGGAAGGGCTCACCTCGGCCGTCGAGCCCGCCAGCAACGCCCGCACGGCCCGCTGGACGGTCTCCAGCACCGGCTGGTCGCCGCCGGTGCGAACCAGGTCGAGCAACTCTCGGGTCTCACGGGCCGAGATGTCGGCGTACAGCTGTTCCAGCCGTTCGCCGTACCGCTGCACGAGCTTGGGCCGCAACAACTTGCGCTGGTCCGACAACAGACCGTTGGCCTGGCTGAACGGCTCGGTCTCGAGCAGCAGGCCACGGGGGATCTCGTACGACTTCAGGCCCATGTCCTTCGCGATCTGCCGGAACGACTCGGTCAGCAGATCTACCAGACGGTCTTCCCCGTGCCGCTCCAGGGCGTCTTCGGTGGGCACGACGACAGCGAGCAGGTAAGAGCGCTCGCTGTTGCCGTAGACGAAGATCTGCCGCACCGACGGGCCGGCGGCGAAGACGGACTCCAGCCGGGCCACGGCCACGAACTCGCCCTGGGACAACTTCAGGACGCTCTTGAGGCGGTCCACGACGGCGATGCGGCGCGGACCGAGCTCGGCGACGATGTCGCCGGTCCTGTAGTAACCGTCCTCGTCGAAGAGGTCCGCCGTCAGCTCGGGCTGCTTGTAGTAGCCGGGGATGCCGCCCGCCTTCACCCGCAACTCGCCGCGCGGGTACGGGTGGTCGGTGCGGAAGTAGCCGAGCTCGGGCACGTCGGCCAGCTTGTAGTCGATCACGGGCGGGTTCAGCAAGGTGCCGTTGACGGCGATGCCCGGGACCTCGGTGGAGCCGTACATGTCGTACAGGGGAACGCCCAGCAGTGACTCGACGAACTCGGTCAGCGTGGCCGACAGCGGCGCGGAACCACAGGTGGCCCAGGAGACGCGCCCTCCGAGGACTTCCTCGCGGAGGTGTGTGAGCACCTCGGCCGGGTCGGCGCCGGTCCGCCGGTCCAGTTCGCTCTGGTAGCGCTGGTGGAGCATCTCGCAGACGCGCGGCACCAGGGACAGCTCCGTCGGCCGCACGAGAGCGAGGTCCTCGAAGAACGTCGACAGGTCGCTGCTCGCGGTGAAGCAGGTGGTGCCGCCGCGCGCCAGTGTGTTCGTCAGCGTGAAGTGGCCCGCGAAATGGCTCAGCGGCGTGTAGTGCACGGTGATCACGCCCGCGTCGGGGGTCCGGTTCGCCCGGTCCTCCCACGTCACCCCGGCCAGCCGCTCGGTGTAGATCGCGCCCTTGGGCGTCCCGGTGCTCCCCGAGGTGTACACGAGCATCGCGAGGGGGTCCTGGTCGTCGCCGGGGAGGTGCGGCGGCGCCTCAGGCAGGGAGGTGCCGAGGACCTCGTGCAGCGCAACGACTTCGACGTCCCGCCCGGCCTCGGCGAGGCTGTCGCGGGCGGCGGCGAAGCGCTCCGCGTGGTCGTCGGAGCGCGGGTCGTGGTCGAACACCACCAGCCGCCGGACCGAAGGCGCGCGCAGGACCAGTCCGGTCGCCACGTCCAGGCGCTCGACGCTCGCGGCGACGAGGACAGGCTCGGTCTCCGCCACGATGGACGCCAGCGTCTCGGCCGACGCGCCGGTCTGCAACGGGACGTTGACGACGCCCAGGTAGCCGCACGCCAGGCTCAGCGTCGCGTAGTCCCGGCTCGCGAAGCCGAGCAGGGCCACCCGGTCGCCCGCGGCCAGAGGGAGCCGCGGGTGGTGATGCCAGTCGCTCGCCACCGCGCGTATGCGGCTCCACAGCTCCCGGTAGGTGGTCATCTCGTAGCGGGGCAGCAGACGGGCGGTCACGCGCCCCGTCCGGGCGTCCCGCACGAGTTCCCGTGCGCGTTCACCGACAGCGGGCCGTTCCCCGTAGCGCTCGAAGACGTTTGCCATTACTTGCGCAAGTCGCAATGTCATCTCCGCGAAAATGGGAACAGCACCGAATCGCGACACTAGCAGCAGTCGGCCGGGCAGTCACGCGGTTCGCCCTGCGGTTGGGCTTTTTGATAAGCATCATTGCGGAGGCCGGTGGTACTTGATAGGGATTCCACGAGGACGCCTGCAATCAAGGATGTATCCCATGGACCGCGATTCCGCCCTTCTGGAACTCGACGACGCGTTCGTGCAGAACCCCTACGCGGTGTACGCGAAGCTCAGCGCCGAAGGCTCGGCGCACCGGGTGCGGATGCCTCCCGGGGTCCCGCTGATCGGCGGGCTGCCGGTCTGGGTCATCACCGGTTACGACGCCGTGCGCTCCGCGCTGGCGGACCCCCGGCTGAGCACCGACCTGAACAGGATCGACGGACTGTTCGCGCAGAAGGAGCCGGACCGCGGCAAGCGCGGCGGTTTCTCCTCGGTCATCGCCAGCCACATGATGCACAAGGATCCGCCCGACCACACCAGACTGCGCAAGCTCGTGAGCAAGGCCTTCACCGGCCGCGCCATCGCAGCGCTCCGGCCGGAGATCCAGAAGGTCACCGACGGACTGGTCGCCGCCCTCGCGGACCGCGACCCGGACGAGGCGGTGGACCTGCTGGACGCGTTCGCGTTCCCGCTGCCGATCCGGGTGATCTGCCTGCTGCTCGGCGTACCGGTCGAGGAGCAGGAGAACTTCAAGTCCTGGTCCGAGGCCCTCGTCTCGGGCAACTCCCCGGAAGAGGCCACCGCCGCGGCGACCGCGGTCGCCGAGTACCTCGGCGAACTGATCGGGCGCAAACGCCGCGGAACCGCCGACGACCTGCTCACCGCCCTGGTCTCGGCGCGCGACGTCGACGACCGGCTGACCGAGACGGAACTGATCTCGACGGCCTACCTGCTTTTCATCGCCGGTTTCGAGACCACCCTCAACGCCGTCGGCAACGGCACGCTCCACCTGATGCGGAACCTTCCCCAATGGGACGCACTGCGCGAGGACCGCTCGCTGCTCCCCGGCGCGGTCGAGGAGTTCCTGAGGCTGGAGAGCCCGCTGAAGCACGCGACCTTCCGCTGCGCGCGGGAGTCCCTGACCGTCGGTGACGTCGAGATCCCGGCAGGCGACTTCGTGCTGCTGGCGATCGCCTCCGCCAACCGCGACCCGGAGCGCTTCGCCGATCCGCACGCGCTGGACGTCCGCCGGTCCGCCACCGGCCACCTGGCCTTCGGGCACGGCGTCCACCACTGCCTCGGGGCACCGCTGGCCAGGGTGGAGGCGCAGATGGCGTTCGGCGCCCTGCTCGACGCGTTCCCCGCCATGAGGCTCGCCGCCGACCCGGAGGACCTGTGGTGGCGCAACAGCACGATCATTCGCGGGCTCGATTCACTGCCGGTACGGCTGAACCACCGTTAGACGATTTCTCACATCTCCGGAAAAGGTGCGGCTGACCAATGCGCATATGCGGAATCAAGGCATCACACGACGGCGGCGTCGCCGTCATCGAGGACGGTCGTCTTCTCTTCAGCTACGAGATCGAGAAGCTGCGGAACGGTGAACGGTACAGCTCTCTCGGAAACCTGGAACGCGTGACGGAGATCCTCGCCGCGGAGGGTCTGTCACCCGCCGACATCGACCAGTTCGTGGTCGACGGCTGGTACACGAAGGACGCCGCGGGGGAGACCGCCGTGACCGTGGACGCCGTCGGACTGCCGGTGCGGCTCCGAGTCGCGCCGTACCTCGAGACCCCCGGCGACGACGGTCCGTTGCAACGCCACACCTTCAGCGGCCACGGTCTGGGCGACTACGCCAGCTACACCCACGTCGCCAACCACCTGATCGGCACGTACTGCTCGAGCCCGTTCGCCGCCAGGGGTGAGGACGCGTTCGTCCTGGTCTGGGACGGCATCATCACGCCGCGCCTGTACCGGGTGCGGGCCGCGACCCGCGAGGTGGCCTTCGTCGAGGCCCTCATGCCCGTCTTCGGAGGCAGCTTCGCGGCCTTCTGCGCGCGGTTCGAGCCGTACCTGCCCGACACCGACGACATCGCGTCGGACCGGTTCATCCGCCACCACCTCTCCGTCGCAGGCAAGGCCATGGCCTACGCGGCCCAGGGCCGGGTCGAGACCGGTGCCTTCGGCGTCTTCGACGACCTGATGGCCGAGTTCCGCGACATCCCCGTCGACAGGGTGGGGATCCTGGGCGACAAGGTCGCCGCGAACCGGGACGAGCTGATGCCGGGCTTGTCCAACGCGGACCTCATCGCCACCTACCAGGCCTACCTCGGCCACAACCTGCTCGAGCGGCTCACCACGGCGGTGCGGAGGCGCTTCCCGGACGGCGGCCACAACCTGGTGCTCGGCGGCGGCTGCGCGCTGAACATCAAGTGGAACACCGCGATCCGTGCCAGCGGGGTCTTCCAGGAGGTCTTCGTCCCGCCCTTCCCCAACGACGCGGGAGCGGCGATCGGCACGGCGGCCTGCGAGATGTTCCGCAACGGCCGGACGGCGCTGGAGTGGGACGTCTACAGCGGACCGCGGATCACCACCGGCACCCTCCCCGGCGGGTGGAGCGCCCGGCCCTGCGACGAGCGGCAGCTGGCCGCTCTGCTGCACGCCGAGGACGAACCGGTGGTCGTCCTGTCCGGCCGGGCGGAGCTGGGTCCGCGAGCCCTGGGCAACCGCAGCATCATCGCGCCCGCGATCAGCACCCGGATGAAGGACCGGCTCAACGACATCAAGAACCGGGCCCAGTACCGGCCGGTCGCGCCCATCTGCCTGGAGGACCGCGCGCCGGAGGTCTTCGATCCCGGCACGCCCGATCCGTACATGATCTTCGAGCACCGCATGCGGCCCGGCTGGGCGGACCGCGTCCCGGCGATCGTCCACCTGGACGGCACCGCCCGGCTCCAGACCATCGCGTCCACCCAGGACACCGCCACGGTGCGCATCCTCACCGCCTACGCGGAGATCAGCGGAGTACCGGTGCTGTGCAACACCAGCGCGAACCTGGAGGGACGGGGCTTCTTCCCGGACGTCGAGTCGGCGGCCCGCTGGGGCGGCACCCGGTACATCTGGTCGGAGGGAACGCTGTACACGAACCAGGGATGACCGCTCACCAACGCGTCCGGCGCTCCGGCGTCGGACGCGGGGGGTGGAACATCCCGGCGACCAGGAAGGCCAGCTCCAGTGCCTGATCGGCGTTGAGGCGCGGGTCGCACGCCGACTCGTAGTTGCGGTGCAGGTCCTCGAGACCCAGCCCGTGACCGACGCACTCGGTCACGTCCTCACCGGTCATCTCCACGTGCAGGCCGCCCGCGTGGGTGCCGAGAGCCTCGTGCACCTCGAAGAAGCCGGCGACCTCGGCGACGACGTCGTCGAACCGCCGGGTCTTGTACCCGCCAGGCGCCTCGAAGGTGTTGCCGTGCATGGGATCGCACACCCACACCACGGGCGCGCCCGAGGCGGTGACCTTCTCCACGAGCTCCGGCAGCAGGTCCCGGACGCGGCCGGCTCCCATGCGCACGACGAACGTCAGCCTGCCCGGCCGGCGTCCGGGGTCGAGGCGGTCGACCAGGGCGAGCGCCTGCTCGGGTGTGGTGCTCGGGCCCAGCTTCACCGCGATGGGGTTGTCGATGGACGCGAAGTAGGCGACGTGGGCGCCGTCGAGCTGCCTGGTGCGGTCACCGATCCAGAGCAGGTGGCCACTGCCCGCGTACCGCCGGCCCGAGCGCCGGTCGCGGCGGGTCAGTGCTTCCTCGTAGTCGAGCAGCAGACCTTCATGACTGGCGAAGTGTTCCGTGCCGCTCGCGCGCAGAACGTCGATCGTGTACCGCGAGGCGTCGTACACGCGACGCAGCCGGGCCGGATCCGGCCGTCGTTCGGCCTCGGTGAAGCCGCTGCCGTTCACCGCGTCGCCGCGGTACACCGGCAAGGTCCGCCCGTCGACGGTCTCGGTCGGCCGGGACCGCGGCTTGGCGTACTGGCCCGCGATCCGGCCCACGGTGACCATGGGAAGCGCCGAGGCGGACGTGAGGACCACGGACATCTGCCGCAGCAGGCGCAGTGTGCGCCGGATCGCCCGCGCGGAGAGCCTGTCGAGACGTTCGGCGCAGTCGCCGCCCTGCAACAGGAACGCCCTGCCTTCCGCCACCCCGGCCAGACGTGCGGTGAGCGCGTCGCACTCCCGGGGTATGACGAGCGCGGGCGAGGCCACCAGGTCGCCGACCACCGCGTCGAGCACGGCCTCGTCGGGCCACGGTGGTCGTTGTCGGGCGACGAGCGCCCGCCAGTCCGGAACTGTGCCGACCGTGCCGTTGTTCATCGGGATCCCTTCGTGGACACCCCCGGCCTTCAGGCAGGGGAGGAAACGGACCCCTGCGGAGCAGGACAGGACGGGGTTTCGCCTCCAGGCGAAAGACCGTGCTCTGACTCCCGGGCTGGGTGGTGGGCGGAGCGGCTTGAAGAGTTGTTGCGCCCGGTCGGCGACAACCAAGTCGGCTGGGTCTGCCGCCGGGCTGCGAAGCAGAAGACTCGACCCGCGAGGGAAGAATCTCCGTGCTTCAGCTGGGAGAGAGGTCGACTGCCCTCACGTCTCGACGAGGTCGTGGCTGATGCCCAGGTCGTCGAGCAGCAGCTGCAACGGTCCGGTGTCCCGCTTGGGCACCGGCCGCGCCGCCGCCCACTCGCTCAGCTGGTCGGCGCCGATCTCGAAGCCGCCTTGGGCCGCGACGGCCACCCACGGCTCCAGGTCGGCGGAGCGAAACGCGGTCAGGCCGGTCACCAGCGCTTCGCGGAACATCTTCTGCTGCGCGCTGTCGAGGTTCCGGTACAGCGAGCCGCACAACTCGCGGAACACCACCGCGTGGCTGCTCTCGTCCCGCCGGTGCAGATCGGTGGTGATCCGGTTCATCGGCTGGATCTCGTGGGCGGTCGAGAGCGCGGAGAGGAACCCGCTGATCGTCGTCTCGGCGGCCAGGGAGAACGCGATGTCGACGATGTCGCGGTCGAAGCCGGACAGCCCGGCTCGGGCCGCGGCCCGTCCCCGGACCACCGACCAGACGCCCGGCGCGAACCGCACGTCCGCCATGTCCCGGCGCCGCCGCGTCACGCCGACAGCGTTGTGGCACATGAGGATGTGGTAGTGCTCGTCGATGATCGTCTGGTGCAGCGCGTCGACGGCGACGTCGTCACGGCGGACGGGGATCCGGTCCCGGAGCATCAACCGGCAGGCCGGCAGGATGATCTCGTCCTCGATGGCCGCGGTCTTCGCGTTGTAGGCGATCCACGCCGCGGACAGGACGCGCGCGCGGGCGTCCTTGTCGAGCTTCTCGGCCCCCGGCAACGCCAGCACCGGAACCAGGTGCTCGGGGAAGTCCGGCAGACCTGCGTCGAAGTGCCCGTCCAGGTCGAGCTCGTCCTTCTTGACGGCCACCCGCCTGCCCCAGCGACGGGTCAGCTGGACCAGCAGGTCGCGCTCGTAGGCAGAGGACATCGGTGAACCTCCTTCACGTGATCGGCACGGGGATCGAGGAGAGTGCCTCCAGGCGCGACTGCCAGCGCCCGGCCACCGCCAGGTCCGCCTCGTGGAAACGGCCCAGCCCCGCGGTGACGGGCCGGACGCCGTGCAGGGCGTTCACCGCCCACACAGGAACGTCCGCGAGATCCCGCGCGGTGGCCTGCTCGGTGACGACCGGATGCCCGGAGTCCACGGCGAGCTCTTCCAGCAGAGCGCGGGTGACCCCGGGCAGCACGAGGCCCGGTGGTGGCCCGCAGAGCGTGTCGCCGCGCCACCAGACGATGCTGGTGGTGGAGCCTTCGAGCACGTGCCCCTCCGGCGAGAGCAGCACCGCCTCGTCCGCTCCCGCCTCGGCCGCGGCAGCGCGCAGGGCGGTCAGGTGGTCGAGGTCGATGCCCTTGACGGCGGGGAGGCGCCGGCGGTCGGGTCCCGAGTTCCACACCCTGACCGATTCGGTGCGCGGGGGAGCGGGCCGCAGCCACAGCCGCAGCCGGGTCCGGGAGCAGGTCTCCACGAGTTCGACGCGCGGGAACCACCGGCCCCGTGCCGGCACCGACTCGGCGACCGCCCGCAGGAACCCGTCCGCTGCCGGTCCGGCGAACCGGGAGCAGGCCGCACCGAAGCGCCGGGCGTGCCGGCCGAGTCCCCGGACCCGGCCCTCGTCCACGAGCCACGAGTCGATGACCCGCACCGCCCCGGTGGCGTCGGACGGCGACCACCCGCCGTCGTCGTCCCACCACCGCCGGTCGGCGCTCATGGCGGGGAGCCGCCCGCGTCCGACACCGCGGGAGCACGCCACGCACGAAGTGATGCCGCCGCCTTGAGCAGCATCTCCTCGTACTCGTCCTGCGCGTCGGAGTCGAGCACGATCGCCCCGCCCGCACCGATGCTCAACCGGTCACCGACGCGGACAGCGGTGCGGATCACGATGTTCAGGTCGGTGCCGCCGGAGAGGCCGAAGTAGCCGAGGGTGCCGGAGTACACGCCCCTGGCCTCCGTCTCCAGACCGTCGATGATCTCCATGGTGCGCAGCTTCGGCGCCCCGGTCATCGAGCCGCCGGGGAAGCACTGCCGGACGCCGTCCATCGCGCTGACCCCGTCCTTGAGCCGGCCGTGGACGGTGGAGACCAGCTGGTGCATGGTCTGGTAGCTCTCGACGGCCAGGTACGGGTCGACGTCGATGCTGCCCACCTCGCACACCCGGCCCAGGTCGTTGCGCAGCAGGTCGACGATCATCAGGTTCTCGGCCTGCGTCTTGGCGCTCGACGCGAGGGTGGCGGCGATCTCGGCGTCGCGCACGGGATCGGCGTCGCGGGGGGCGGTGCCCTTGATCGGTTTGCTGGTGACCGTGCGATCCCGCTCGATGCGCAGGAACCGTTCGGGTGAGGAGCAGAAGACCGAGACGTCACCGAGGCGCACCAGCGCGGCGTACGGCGCCGGGTTCGCCCGGCGCAGCCGCCGGTAGAACGAGGAGTCGTCGTCGTGGAACGGCAGGTGCAGCTTGTTGGTCAGGCAGATCTCGTAGCTCTCGCCCAGGCGCAGCTGCCGCCGGCACTCCTCGATGTCCGCCAGATACCGGTCCCGGTCGCGGACGAGGTGCTCCTCGGCATCAGGAGGCGCGCACGGTTCCCCCGGGGGTTCGTCACCGGACGGACTGAGTCCGGTGAGGACGGTCGCCGTCCGGTCCACCCACTCCCGGGCGTCGCGCCTGGTCGCCCCGTCGTGCACGGCGACCAGGTAGGTCAGCCCCTCCTGGTGGTCGATCGCGACGATCCGGTCGGCGAACATCCAGGCGGCGTCCGGAGTTTCGGCGCTGTGGCGGTCCGCGGCGCCGCATTCCGCCTTGAGCTCGTACCCGAAGTAACCGACGTACCCACCGGTCAGGTCGAAGGGCAGGGTCGTGTCGGGAATGCGCCGCTCGCGCAGCCGCTGTTCCAGGAAGTCGAACACGGTGCCGGGGACGTCGCGCACCCCACCGGCGTCGCGCACCTCCACCGTCCCGCTGCCGGTGCGGTACGTCACGACCTCGCTGAGCGGCCCGGAGGTGTCGCCCAGGAACGAGAACCGGGACAGCCCCTGCTCGACCCGGCTGCTGTCGAGCCAGAAGCAGTGGGGGTTGCCGTCGAACAGTTCCAGGAAGATGGACTCGGCGTCGACGGCGGTCGGGACGACGGTGCTGACGAGACCCAGCTCCCCGGCCGGGGAGCTGCGGGCCTGGCGGCTCAGCTCGGCGAAGTTCCGCAGGATCTCCCTGCCGTACCCGGAGGCGACCGACTCGGGGTGGAACTGCACACCCCACTGCGGCAGGTCCCTGTGCCGCAACGCCATCAGCACGCCGTCGTCCGCCCACGCGATCGGGACGAGCTCCTCCGGCAGGGGCTCCTGCACGCTGAGCGAGTGGTAGCGCACCGCGACGAACTCACCGGGCACCCCGGCGAACAACGGGTCGCCGTCGTGGGAGACCTTGGCGAGGTGCCCGTGCCGCGGCTCGGGCGCGGCGGACACGGCCGCGCCCGCCAGGTGCCCGATGATCTGGTGTCCGAGGCAGACCCCCAGCACCGGCAACGTGGTGCGGCGCAGCAGGTCTTCGACGAGGCCGATGTCGCGGGAGTTCTGCGGCCGGCCGGGACCGGGGGAGACGACGATGTTGTCGAAGTCCTCCAGCCGCAGGTCGAGCAGTGCCGGGTCGTCGTTGACCACGACCGTCGGCTCGCGGCCGTTGATCCCGGCGATCAGCTGGAACAGGTTGTAGGTGTACGAGTCGTAGTTGTCCACCAGAAGTGTGCGCGTCATGGGCCGGCCAAGGTCTTCCGAAGAGTCTGGATGTCGTCCGGCTCCAAGGTGATCCCGAAGATCTCCTCGGGAGCGGACAGGGCCTCGGTGTCGTCGAGCTCGCGGAACGCGGTCGGCTCGCCCGGCCGGATCTCGGCGAGCACGGTGCCGGCGAGGAGGTGCCGCACCCCGGGCCGCGTGCGCTGGAGGATCATCCGGTGGTTGAACGGTGAGCGCGGGTGCGTGAGGCAGAAGTGGTTGAGGAGCTCGAAGTCCGACGGGTAGCGCGCGTCCGTGGTGAAGCCGTAGAGCTCCGCCGGTCCCTCCGGCCGCAGGAACCGCAGCACGTGTTCACCGGTCGGTTCGCGCACGAGGTCGAACGACCAGTCGCCGTCCAGCCGCGCGTTCTCCGCGAGCCGGATCGGCTCGTGCAGCCCGTGGGCACCGAAACTCACGTCGTGGAGCCAGCGTTCGCCGTCCAGCTCCACCAGCAGGGCCACGTGCAGGGCCGGCCCGAACTTGTTGCCGGTGCGGATCCGCGTCCTGCCGGCGAACGCCGTGAACGTGAACCCGATGCGGTCCAGCACGGCCGCCATCAGCACGACCTGTTCCAGGCACCAGCCTCCGCGGCCCTGCCGCACGATCTTCTCCTGGACGCTGTCCACGTCCAGCGGCACCGCCGTGCGCCCGAGCAGCGCGTCGAGGTTGTCGAAGGGGATCGCGCCGACATGGGCGGTGTGCAGTGCCCGCAGCGTGGAGAGGTCCGCGGCCACGCCGCCCCCGTGGCCCACGCGGGTCAGGTAGGCGTCCAGGTCGACGGCGCTTCCCCGCCACATCGAGTCAGTCACGTCGTTCATGTGAACTGCCCGGCGAGCACGGCCGCGAGAACGATCCAGCCGTAGTAGGTGTTGGCGACGAAGGTGTCCCAGCACGCCTTCGGATCGTCCAGGTCCACACGTGCGATCAGGTAGGCCAGGTAGATCCCCGCGAGCACGACGACGAGGTGGAACGCCCACCCGATCGAGGCCTGGGAACCGGCCCACAGCACACCGGCGACGCTGAGCACGGCGAAGACCGCCAGCCACGCCTTGGTGGCGTCGCCGAACAGCAGAGCCGACGACCTGACCCCGATCTTCCGGTCGTACTCCTTGTCCTGGTGGGAGTAGATCGCGTCGTGGATCAGGGTCCAGAAGGTCCCGGCGGCGTACAGGCCGTACACCGCCGGCGGGTAGTCGGCGTTCGCGGTCGCCGCCGTCCAGCCGACGAACACGTACGTGCTCATCACCAGCCCGAGGAACGCCGAGGGCCAGACGAAGAAGCGCTTCATGAAGGGGTACGCGATGATCAACGGGTAGGTGGCCAGAGCGACCAGGGCCGTCTCGACGTTCGCCACCGCGAGGACCAGCAACCCGACCAGGGCCTGTGCGGCCGCCCACAGGATCGCGTTGCGGACGCTGACCGTCCCCGCCGCGACGGGACGGGACACGGTGCGGGCGACGCGCGCGTCGATCTCCTTGTCGATCACGTCGTTGACCGCGCAGGCGAAGCCGCGGATCAGCACGGCTGCGACGGCGACGGCCGCCACAGCCGGCAGGTCCGCCCACAGCTGTGACCGTTCCCCTGAGGCGAGGACGACGGCCCACAGCGCCGGCAGCAGGTAGAGGAGGTACCCCGTCGGCCTGTCCAGTCGCATCAACAGCAGGTACGAGCGGATCGAGTCCGGGCTCTTCGTGACGACGCCCGCGGATATCTTGTGCAGCATCAGGTTCCCAATCACCAGGTCACCGGGAGTTCGACCAGACCGCCGATCAGCGTGTCGTGGCGCAGCCTCAACTCCTCCACGCCGACGGCCGGGCGCAGGGTCGGGAATCGCGCGACGAGCTGGGCGAGCACCACCTGCAGCTGCATCCGCGCCAGCGCCGCGCCCACGCAGTCGTAGGCGCCGTGGCCGAACGCGAGGCTGGCCGCGGTGTCGCGCGTGACATCGACGCGGTCGGGGTCGGTGAAGGCCGTCTCGTCGTGGTTGGCCGCGATGACGTTCAGCAGCACGAAGTCGCCGGTCCGGATGGTGACCCCGCCGATCTCGAAATCCGTCACCGCGTACCGGGGCATGCCGCCGTTGTGCGGGTTCGGCATCGACCTGCGCAGGGTCTCCTCGACGGCGGCGGGAACGAGGCCCGGGTCGTCGAGCAACGCCTGCCACTGCTCGGGGTTCGCCAGCAACAGCGACACGCAGGTGCCGATCCGGGCCACCGTGGTCTCATAACCGCCGAACAGCAACAAAGCCGTCAGTCCGAGGACCTCGTCGTCGGTGATGCCCTCGGTCGCGCAGATCCTGGAGATCGCGTCGTCGCCGGGGTTCTGCCGCTTGTCGGCGATGAGTCGCTTGCAGTAGCCGAACAACCCGCCCAGCCCCTGCTTCGACCTGACCGGGTCGCCGACATTGGCGGCGTCCTGCGTCCACTCGCCGAACTCGTCCTTGTCCTCCTGCGGCACGCCCAGCCACTCGCACATCACCTGGATCGGCAGCGAGAGCGCCACTGCCTGGCGCAGGTCCACCGGTGGTCGCCGCGCGGCCATCGCGTCCAGCAGCTGCCCGGTCTGCTTCTCGACGTAAGGCCGCAGCTCCGCCATCCGCGCGGGCGCGAAGTGCGGCTCCAGCAGGGCGCGCATCCGGACGTGGTCGGTGGCGAAGCCGCCCAGCAGGCTGGCGAGAAGCGCCGACCCGCCGTCCTTCGGCGCCGCCGGGTCGGGGTTCGAGCGGCTGAGCCGGTCGTCGTCGAGCAGCTGCCGCACCTCGGCGTGGCCCGTGACGAGCCAGGCCTCGACGCCGTCGGGAGTGCGCACCCGGTGGACCGTGCCCTGGGACTGGAGCTCGCGCAGCCCTGGCGCGAGTTGCAGCACGTTCGCCTGCTCGAGAGGCAGTTGAACCGGGGTACTCACTGACGACCTCCGGGAGTCACGGGTCATGCCGTGCGGTTGACGATGCGGTCGAACAAGGCGGTCAGCTCGGCGGTCGCGGCGGGGGACAGGCCGGCCCGCCCGAGGTCCTCCAGGGCCGACTCGAGGTGGTTGCGGGACCGCTGCTCGGCCCGGTGGCGGCCGCCGGACTCCTCGATCAGGTCGGCCATCTCCTGCAGGTGCGCCGCCGAGGTGCCGTCGGAGTGCCACAGCTCCCGCAGCCGCTCGCTGGGCGGGCCACCGGCGGACAACCCCGCCAGCACCGGGAAGGACGGGTTGCGTCGCCCGATGTCGCCCCGGACGGGCTTGCCGGTCACCGCGGGGTCGCCCCAGACGTCCTCGACGTCGTTGAAGATCTGGAAGGCGAGCCCCAGATGCCTGCCCGCGCCGCGCAGGGCGGTCAGGACGTGCTCCGGGCTGCCCGCCCGCAGTGCGGGCGTCACCAGTGCGCACTGCAGCAGCGCGGACGTCTTCTCCTCGAGGATCCGGTCGTACTCCGCGATGCCGGTGCCCGAACCCAGCCGGACGGTGAGCTCGCGGGACTGGCCGGAGAGAACGAGGCGGAGTGCTTCGGCGAACGCGCTGGAGATCTCCGCGCGGCAGGGTCCCGGGTCGTCGACGACCATCTGCAGGGCCAGAGCCTGCAGCGCGTCCCCGGCCAGGATGGCCGGACCGACGCCGAAAACCTTCCACGCCGCAGGACGGCCGCGACGCAGCTCGTCCGCGTCGATGATGTCGTCGTGGACCAGCGTCGAGTTGTGCAGCAACTCCAGTGCCGCCGCCGGAATCCGGACGTCCTCCGGCCGCAGGCCGACTCCCTGCGCCGCCGCCGTCATGAGGCTGGCGCGGGTCAGCTTGCCGCTCGCCGCACCGCTGGGGTCACCGTGTTCGTCGGTGAAGCCGAGGTGGTAGGAGCAGATGCGGGCCAGGGTCGGCTCCAGTGAGGAGATCTGCTGCCGCACGACGGGCAACACCGCCGCCCGCACCGCCCCCGGCGACAGGAGGGCCTGAAGCCCGGTCGACGAAGTGTCGAGTGTGCTCATCGGGATTTTCCTCCGGTGGTCGCACGCCTTCCCGATTCCTGGTCGGACCCGTACGCGTGGCGTTTGTGAATGGCACGCCGAAACTCTGCGGGCAATCTGGATCTCAGGTGGTGCTCGGAAATGTGGGCGGTAGCTCCGATCAGTATCCTGAACGACTTCTCCTGTTGGTGTCAACGACGCGGCGTGACCGGGCTCGACTTTAGGAAAAACCCCAAAGAAGACGGCGGAAAGGCTGGGTTGGACTATTCTGTGGATTGGTGGCTGCTGAGCGGCACCGAGTCGTGCGACTCCGGGCGCGCCAGGCCTGCCTCGGCCTGGCGGCCGAGCGATACAACACGACACCACTGATCGTCGCCGGGAATGGTTCACTTGATGCTGGAGAGGCGAAATGGCTGTCACTGCCGATTCCGGACAATTGCGTGAAGGCAGGCCGTTCGACCCGTATGGCGCACATCGCGACGACCCGTACTCATTTCTGGCCGACATCGGCGACGCGGAGCCGGTGTTCTACGCCCCTCTGCTCGACGCGTGGTGCGTCACCCGGCGCGAGGACATGGTCGCCGTGCTGAAGGACGACCGGAGCTTCTCGGCGCGCGACCACAACCCCCGCCCCAAGGTCGCGCTGCCCGAGGACGTGAGCCGGATGTTCCGCACCTGGCGCGGCGCCGGTGCGGTGGCCGTCGGCTCGCTCGACCCTCCCGAGCACTCCAGGATCAGGGACCTGCTCAACGCCGGGTTCACGCCGGCCAGGGTCAGGGCGTTCGAACCCACGATGCGCGCGATCGCCACCGACCTCGCCGAGCGCGTCGCCGTGGCGGAGGAGTTCGACTTCATCGCCGCGTTCGCCGTGCCGTACGCGCTCGAGGTGATGTGCCGACGCCTCGGGGTTCCGGACGAGTACCTCGAACGCTGCCGCCTGTGGTCCGAGCAGCGCATCGAACTCATGATGCTGCAACAGGACACGGATCCCGATCTGCTGCGCGAGCACGCCCGCGGGCTGATGGAGTTCGGGGCGTTCGCCCGTTCACTCGCGCAGGATCGGCTGGCCTCACCGCAGGACGACCTGATCAGCGAGCTGCTCCACGACGGCAGGTCGGGCCGGACGCTCACCGCCGCCGAGGTTGCCGTCCAGATCCCCACGCTGATCTTCGCGGGCCACATGACCTGTGCCGAGGCGCTCGGCACGATCCTGTTCCAGCAGTTGCGGTCCTCCGGCGGCTGGGCCGAGGTCGTCGACGGGACGATCGCCGCGCGCGACCTCGTCGAGGAGGGGCTGCGGTTCGACAGTCCGCTGGCGGGCATGTACCGGACCGCGACGCGGGACGTGGTGGTCGGCGACGTCCACCTGCCCGAGGGCAGCCGGCTGCTCCTGCTGTACGGCGCGGCCGGCCGGGACAGTCGTGCCCACGCGTGCCCCGCGGCGTTCAGCCCGGGCAACCGGTCCGCCACGCACCTCGCGTTCGGGCACGGCATCCACTTCTGCCTCGGAGCCGGGTTCGCCCGCGCGGAACTGGAGATCGCGGTGCAGGCTCTCGCCGTCAGGATGCCGGGTTTGACGCTGGCGCCGGGGCAGTCGCCCAGCCACCGGCCGGTCTTCCCGCTCCGGGCGTTGACGGAGTTGCGCGTGCGGCAGTGAGGCCGGGCCGGCGCTCGAACGTCCCCGCCTGGAACGCCTCTGCCTGAAACGCCTCTGCGGGGCCTGGGATTCGTGAGATCCCAGGCCCGCAGGGGTTTCGCGTGCGTCAGTCCTGGCCGGTCATGCGCGGGTCGCGGTCAGGTAGAGGTAGCCCTGCTCCGGGGTGACCGCGGACAGGCGCATGAAGTCGAGCAGCGAGGTGGCCTGCTCCTCGCCGACCAGGGCGACCAGCTTGTCGCGTTCGGTCTCCACGGCGTCGGCCATGACCGCGAGGGTGCGGCAGGAGTTGGCGCTGATGTCGCGGATCTCCACGTCGACGAAACCGTTGGCGGCCAACTCCGTCCGGTACTCGTCGATGGTGGCCAGGGACTTCACCGCGTAGTTCTCGCAGACGTGGTCCAGGACCACGCGTCCCTCGGGGCTGACCGGGCCGCGCTCGATGACGTCGGCGATGGCGAGGCGGCCGCCGGGGCGCAGGACGCGGGCGATCTCGGAGAGCACCTGGCCGCGGTCGGGCATGTGCCACATCGACTCGAACGCCCAGGCCGCGTCGAACGAGCCGTCCGGGAAGGACATGTCCATCGCGTCCGTGAACTGGAACGTGGCCTTGTCGGCGAGCCCGGCCTCGGCCGCGAGCTCGTTGGCCCGCGCCACCTGGACGTGGCTGACCGAGATGCCCACCACGTTCACGTCACTGGTGCGGACGAGCCGCAGCGCGGGGTGGCCGATGCCGCAGCCGACGTCCAGGACCCGCTGGCCGGGCTCGGCGGAGAGACCCGAGATCATCATGTCGGTGAGCCGGTCGGTGGCCACCTCGATGGAGCTGTGGTCGTCGTCGTTCTCCCAGTATCCGTAGTGGTAGTTGGGGCCCCACGCGGAACCGTAGATCTGACCGATCCCGTCGTACACGTCAGCGACGTCGCTGGGAGCGGGAGACTGCTCGAGCGTCATGAGGAACTCCAGATCGTTGTGATGTGGCGGGAATCCGGCCCTACGGCTGATCGCGCGGGCGCCCGGCCGGGAACCCCGGCCGAGCGCCCGCGCGATGGTGTGTCGCTCACTTCTTCTCGAAGCGCAGGAAACCCAGCTGCAAGCCCCCCGCCCGCCATTCGGCGCCCTGCGCCTCGTTCGCCAGCAAGGAGATCCTCATCTGCCTGCGCTCCACTGCCGAAAGGCCGCTGTCGCTGTCCAGCGACGCTTTCGTCCAGGCGGCGCTCTCCTCCCAGAACGGCGCGGTCTCCGCGGTGGCGTCGACTTCGTCGACCAGTTCGAAACCGGCGGCCTTCGCGGCCTCCGCGTAATCACGCACCGTGGCCGGCTTCGTGTAGAAGTACTCAGCCCACACATCGGCCCCGCGGGGGCGGGTGATGAACACTTCCTCGACGCACACGCTCGCGCGCGGACGCAGCACGTGCGACAGGCGCTCGAACCACTGACGGCGGTTGAAGTAGCCGCTGCTCTCGATCGCGACCGCCGCGTCGTACGGGCCGTCGTCCACGGTGAGGCGGTTCGCGTCGCAGACCAGTGCCCGGACCTTCCCGTCCAGACCGCATTCCCGCGCGAACCCGTTGACGATCGGCGCGTGTTCCGGCGCGTTGGTGACCGACGTGACGTCGGCGCCGTATTCCTGCGCCCAGAACAGCGAGCCTCCGCCGAGCCCGCAGCCGACGTCCAGGACCTTGCCCGACAGCCGGTGTTCGGCGCCCCAGATCTTCGCCGCGTACCGCAGCAGGCCCTCCTGGTGAAGGCGAATGCTGTCCCGAATGGTCTCGGGCGTCGCGTCGTCGGCGTGCGGAGGCGTTTCGCAGGAGGGGTAGTACCCGACGTGGTAGTGAATCCTGGGGCCGGGTCCGTATTTGCGGACCAGCTTCGCTGTCTTGTCGTCGTAGTACTGGCCGACCACCCTTACCTCATCCTGAGGGTCCAGCGCTGCCAGAGGTGAACTTGAAATGTTCGACACGGTCACTTCTCCAGGGCTCGATGCCGACGAGTGTGGTGAACGGCCTGCAGTGGTCGTTGCATGGTGCCCGTCATAATTCGACTGGGATTCGAAACGCAGCGCCGCCCCGAAATCGAGTGGCAGCTATCGGATTCCATCCTGGAGGGACGGCCCTGGTCGTGTCAACGACGCGGCGTGAGCGGGTTCGACTTTGGGAAAAACCCCAAAGAAGACCACGTGAAGCCCGGATTGGACTATTCTCCGGATAGGTGGATGCTGTGTGCGACACCAAAGCCGTGTCGGAGTCCGGCTATTAAGCGGCATCGGGGCGGGCAATACCTCCTGAGAAGGACTCGGTTCCACCTGCCGGCGGATGCCCTGTCAGGCAACGCGGAGCCAGGCGTTCCGAGGTGGGCGTCGTGGCGCGGAACGGAGTGGGAATGAGTGGCGGTAAGCAGGTCCTGCTGGCCGAGCCGCGGAGTCTTTGCGCCGGGGTGCGCCGGGCGATGGCCATCATCGACCTCGCGCTCGAACAGCACGGCGCGCCGATCTACGTCCGCAAGGAGATCGTGCACAACCACTACGTGGTGCGCGGGTTCCAGCAGCGGGGTGTCGTGTTCGTCGACTCCGAGCAGGAGGTGCCCGAGGGCGCGGTGTGCGTCTTCTCCGCGCACGGCGTCTCCCCGCAGGTGCGGCAGAACGCGGACGCACGCGGGCTGGACGTGCTCGACGCGACCTGCCCCCTGGTGGCCAAGGTGCACCAGGAGGCCCGCCGGTTCGCCCGGGACGGCCGGACGTTGCTGCTGGTCGGGCACGCGGACCACGAGGAGGTCGAGGGCACTTTCGGGCACGCTCCCGACCGGACGATCATCATCGAGACGGTGGCCGACGCGGAGGCGCTGGACCTACCCCCCGACGCACCGGTCGCCTACCTCACCCAGACCACGCTCTCGGTGGACGAGACCAAGGACATCATCGCCGTGCTGCGGCGCAGGTTCACCGAACTGCGCGGGCCCGCCACCGACGACATCTGCTACGCCAGCCAGAACCGGCAGGACGGCATCAGGGCCGTCGTCGACCGGTGCGACCTGGTGCTGGTGGTCGGTTCGACCAACTCCAGCAACTCGATCCGGATGGTCGAGGTGGCGCGCAGGCTCGGCGGCAGGGCAGAACTGGTGCCGGACGTGACCCACTTCGACCCCGCGTGGCTGACCGGCGTGAGCACGGTCGGCGTGAGTGCCGGGGCGAGCGCGCCGGAGGTTCTCGTCGACGAGCTGGTGGAACGGCTTGCTTCGCTCGGGTACGCGGACGTGGCCGTGCACCGCGTGGCGACCGAGGACGTCGTGTTCTCCCCGCCGGCACGACTCACCGGCGTGCCGGACGCGCCGTCACCGAGCTGACCGGGCCGGCGACCTGACGAACCCCGTGAGGAGCACTGTCCGACATGGCGCTGCTGCAAACCGTGCGCGACCCGGCTCGGCTGCGTGAGCTGACCGCAGGAGAGCTCCGCGACCTCGCGGGGGAGGTCCGCGCGTTCCTGATCGAGCGGGTCTCCGCCGCCGGGGGACACCTCGGGCCCAACCTCGGCGTGGTGGAGCTGACCATCGCGCTGCACACCGTGTTCGAGTCCCCACGCGACCGGTTGCTGTGGGACACCGGGCACCAGTCCTACGTGCACAAGATCCTCACAGGCCGCCAGGCCGGTTTCGACCGGCTGCGCCGCTCGGGCGGGGTCTCCGGCTACCCGAGCCGGGAGGAGTCCGAGCACGACCTGGTGGAGAACTCGCACGCGTCCACCGCACTGTCCTATGCGGACGGACTGGCCAGGGCGGACGCGCATCTCGGCCGGCGCGACCGGGCAACCGTCGCGATCATCGGCGACGGAGCCATGACCGGCGGCATGGCCTGGGAGGCGCTCAACAACATCGCGGGCGGGCCGGACCGGCCGCTCGTCATCGTGCTCAACGACAACCAGCGCTCCTACGCGCCGACCGTCGGCGGGCTGGCCGAGCACCTGACCGGCCTGCGCGACGGGCACGGGCCGGGCGTCTTCGGCCAACTCGGGCTCGGTTACCTCGGCCCCGTCGACGGTCACGACATCTCCGCCGTCCAGGACGCCCTGCGCGAAGCGGTGGCACTGGACGGGCCGGTGGTGGTGCACGTGATCACGGCCAAGGGCAAGGGGTACCGGCACACCGAGACCAACGACCTCGACCTCGGGCACGCGGTCAAACCGATGGACCCGCACACCGGGCAGGCGCTGAAGGCGTCGCCCCCGTCGTTCACGTCGGTGTTCGGCGAGAAGCTGGTCGAACTGGCCGAGCGGCGCGACGACCTGGTGGCGATCACGGCTGCGATGACCGAGCCGACCGGGCTCCTGCCGTTGCAGCGCAGGTTTCCACACCGGGTGATCGACGTCGGCATCGCCGAGCAGCACGCGGTCACGATGGCCGCCGGGTTGTCCATGGGCGGCGTGCACCCGGTGGTGGCCATCTACTCCACGTTCGTCAACCGCGCGCTCGACCAGCTGCTCATGGACGTCGCGCTGCACCGCCGCCCGGTGACGTTCGTCCTCGACCGGTCCGGGGTGACCGGCGACGACGGGCCGAGCCACAACGGCATGTGGGACCTGTCGGTGCTGCAGGTGGTGCCGGGGCTGCGGATCGCGGCGCCGCGGGACGGCGCCCGGCTGGCCGAACTGCTGACCGAAGCGGTGGCGTGGGACGAGGGTCCGACACTGCTGCGATGGCCCAAGGGGCCCGCCGGTGATGACCTGCCCGCGATCGCCACGTTCAACGGCATCGACGTGCTGCGCCGCTCCGGCTCGATGGACGTCCTGATCGTCGCGGTCGGTGCACTGGCAGGACTCGCGCTCACGGTCGCCGAGGGCGTGCGGGTCCAGGGCATCGGCGTGACGGTGGTGGACCCCAGGTGGGTCACACCGGTCAACCCCGCGCTGGCGGACATGGCCCGCCGCCACAGGCTCGCGATCACGGTCGAGGACAACAGCCGCGCCGGAGGTGTCGGTTCCGCGATCGCGCAGACGTTGCGGGACGCCGACGTGCACACCCCGCTGCGCGAGTTCGGCATCCCGAGGCGGTTCCTCAGCCACGGTTCCAGGGCCGAGGTGCTCGCCGCCTGCGGGCTGACCGCGCAGGACATCACCAGAGCCGTGGCGGAACTGCTGACCGGCCTCGACACCGCGGAGCCGGGCATCGACGACCTCGGCACCTGGCCGGTTCGCACCGGGGAGGAACGATGACGACCGTTGCCTTGGGAATGCCCCTGCCGCGCAGGGAAGAACTCGCGGTGGCCACCCGCCGGACCTCTCGCAGGATCATGGTCGGTCCGGTACCGGTCGGCGGCGACGCGCCGGTGTCGGTGCAGTCGATGACCACCACGCTCACCGCCGACGTCGACGCCACCCTGCGGCAGATCGCCGAGCTCACCGCGGCCGGCTGCGAGATCGTGCGGGTCGCCGTGCCGTCGGCGGACGACGCGGCCGCACTGCCGACGATCGCGCGCAAGTCGCAGATCCCGGTGATCGCCGACATCCACTTCCAGCCCAGGTACGTGTTCGCCGCGATCGACGCCGGCTGCGCCGCGGTGCGGGTCAACCCCGGCAACATCCGCCAGTTCGACGACCAGGTCGGCGCGATCGCCCGTGCCGCGGGAGATGCGGGCGTGCCGATCCGGATCGGCGTGAACGCCGGGTCGCTGGACAAGCGGTTGCTGCGCAAGCACGGCGGTGTCACCCCGGAGGCGCTGGTGGAGTCGGCGTTGTGGGAGTGCTCGTTGTTCGAGGAGCACGGCTACACCGATCTGAAGATCTCGGTCAAGCACCACGACCCGGTGGTGATGATCGAGGCGTACCGCCGGCTCGCCGCCCGCTGCGACTACCCGCTGCACCTCGGCGTGACCGAGGCAGGGCCACGTTTCCAGGGCACGATCAAGTCCTCCGTCGCGTTCGGCGCACTGCTGGCGGAGGGCATCGGCGACACCATCCGGGTGTCGTTGTCCGCACCGCCGGTCGAGGAAGTCAAGGTGGGCAACCAGATCCTGGAGTCGCTGGGGTTGCGGCCGCGGGGGCTCGACATCGTGTCGTGCCCGTCCTGCGGCCGGGCCCAGGTCGACGTGCACACCCTCGCCGAGAGGGTCACCGCGGCACTCGAGGGGTTCCCGGTGCCGTTGCGGGTGGCGGTGATGGGCTGCGTCGTCAACGGGCCGGGCGAGGCCCGCGAAGCCGACCTCGGCGTGGCCGCCGGCAACGGCAAGGGCCAGATCTTCGTCAAGGGTGAGGTGATCCGCACGGTGCCGGAGTCGCAGATCGTGGAGACCGTCCTGGCGGAGGCGGCCCGCATCGCCGAGGAGATGGGTGTGGACGTTGAGGCGTGACATGCGGTTCGCGCAGGAGTGCGCGAACCGCATGCGGCACGTCAGTCCACGGTTTCACACGCAACACGCGGGGGCCACGAATCCTTTCGCAGGATCTCGAGGACGTATGCCCTGGAAACCAATGCGACGCGATTGGGAGCCTGCAGCTTGTCGGACATGACTCGGACATGGTAATCGATGGTCTTCGAGCTGAGGTACAACTCCCTGGACAGCCGTCCGCTGGAGAAACCGGCCGCAACGCCTTCGAGGATTCTGGCCTGGATGGAGCTGAGCATCCAGCAGCCGGTCGACTGGTGCACTTCGTACTCGGCGGAGTCCGTCGATCTCGGACGTGCGTGACCGGAGAGCACCTGGCCGAATCCGTGCTTTCGGGCACAGCCCGGGTGGTGCTCGCACTTGTGCAGGTCGTTCTGCCGGTTGTCCATGACACCCATCCATTCCTGTGAAGCCAGCCAGGTCAGGACTGCAATCAGAGATAACGGGGGAGGAGACTCAGTTTTGTGTCCACAGCGGAACAGTTGTGAGGGACGACGGTGACAACGTTGACGCGCGATGCCCGGTCTGCGCCGCCGGCGGCAGCGGACGCGCTGATCAAGACCCTGCACGAGGACCTGAGCGGGCTGCCGGCCAGCGCGCAGCTGGACGCCGTGCTGTGCCTGCTGGAGGCGGCCCGGTTGATGCTGCGCGCTCACGGCCGGACGCGGGGTGAGCTGACCGGTGACGACCTCGACGACATCCGCGCGACCATGCGCGCCGCGTCGCTCTCGGTGCGCAGCTACCTGTGGCGGACCGGTGACACCGATCCGGTCGCACCGGAGTGAGGTGCTCAAGACGCCGCCGTACGCGCGCCTTCTGCCGGCACTAGCGCCGTGGTCGCCCCGCGCAGGTCCGGCAGGAAGGTCATGGCGATCGCCGCGCAGGCCATGAAGCCCGCGCACACCAGCAGACCGCCGCCGAAGCCCGCGCCGGTCGCGAGCACGCCCAGCGTGAGCGGTGCGAACGCGGAGACGCCGCGCGCGATGTTGTAGCAGAACCCGGCACCGGTCGTGCGCACCCTGGTCGGGAACAGCTCGCCGAGGTACATGCCGAAGATGCCCGCGTAGGCCGCGAAGAAGGCGAACAGCGGGCCCAGCCACAGCAACGCCGTGCGGTCGGCGGCGATCACGTACAGCGGCAGGGTCAGCGCCACCCCCGCCAGCGACAGGATCAGCGCGTTCTTGTGGCCGATCCGGTCGGCGATCAGGCCGAAGACGTTGTAGCCGAAGAACATCCCGAGGTTGAGCACCGTCAGGAACAGCGCGACCGTCGCTGCCGGGATGCCCTTGTCGGCCTGCAGGTAGGTCGGCAGCCACGTGGACGCGCCCCAGGCCCCGAACATCGCGAACCCGGCGACGACCGCTCCGAGCACAGTGCGTTTGCGCAGTTCCGGGGCGAAGATCTCCGTCACCTTCACCGGCGTGGTCTTCTGCTGAGCCCATTCGGCCGACTCGCGGAAGAACACCCCGACGATGACCAGCGGGATCACCACGCCCACCCCGCCGAGGAAGAACAACAGGCGCCAGTTCGGCAGCAACGCGCCCGACAGCAGCGCGGCGCCCACCCCGCCGATCGGGAACGAACTGAGCACGAACGCGACCGCCCGGCCTCGTTGCGCGGCCGGCCAGGTCTCGATCACGTAGGCCGACGCCACGCCCCAGACCCCGCCCAGGCCCATGCCGGCCAGGAAGCGCAGCACGACGAACAGCGTGAAGCTCGGCACCACCAGGATCGCCGCGGTGAACACGCCGAACACCGCGAGCGAGAGCATCAACGCCCGCTTGCGGCCGTAGTTGTCGGCGAGCCAGCCGACGGTCACGCTGCTCACCCCGATGCCGAGCAGGGTCGCGGTGGCGAGCAGACCGCCCTGGGTGGTCGTCAGTCCGAGGTCGGCACGGATCACGGGCAACGCGAAGGACAGGAGCAGGATCTCCAGCGCGTCGAACATGTAGGCGACGAACGAGCCGAAGAGCACAACCCACCGGTTGGATCCACTCAAGCGAACCAGTCCATTCAGTCGTCGGGGTTCTTCACGATCCGCGCGGCGACGCACGATGACGGGCGGCACAAGCGCGAAATCGAGTAAATGCCGGTCCGATTTCTGCCCGGTTCGCAGTCGTCGCGGCCGCCGCTCAAGTACGCGCCCGGCGACTCGACCGTCCAGAAAGGACGAAAAAACGCCGTTCTGCCTGGAAGATTGATAATTCCTGACGGGCCCCGACGCTACGAAAGACTTCAGGTCCCGGTCAACAGCCGACCCCGGATCGCCCTTAAAACTGTGGTTCGGCCACGCGACGGGTCGGTCGAACTGAGACATCGCCGCTGAAAGGTGCGGCCCAATTGAGATGCGTTGCCCGGGAATCTTGGGTCGATCAGCCGTTTCCCGGACGTCAGACCGGAATTTAAACACACTCACAGCGACTCGGGCACGTTCCGGGCAGCGTCAAGTCCAGAACGGATGATTCCACGCGCCGGCCAGCTCCGAACGGCGCAGGACACCGAGTTTCCGGTAGGAGTTCGTCAGGTGCTTCTCCACGGCTCTGATGCTCACCGAAAGCGTGTGCGCTATGTCCTGGTTCGACCGCCCGGTCACCGCGAGTGTCACCACCTCCCGTTCGGTGCGGGTGAGTCCCGCGCGCCGGACCTCGCCGCGCAGGTGGGCACCGGCCTGTCTCACGAGGCGCTGGTCACCGCATTCCACGGCGATGTCGTGGCACCGTCGCAGGTGTTCGGCGGCGGTCTGCTCGTACCGGTCACGCAGGCGCAGCCCCAACGCCAGGTGGGTGCGCGCCAGCTCCAGCCGGTCGGCCGAGGTGGAGAGGGCATCCGCGGACGCGTGCAACAGGTCCACGCCCCCGGCTCCCTCCGTCAGGCCGCCGAGCACGCGCAGGGTCCGGCCGACACCAGCGGGGGCACCCCATTCGACAGCGCGTTCGTGGTCCTCCTCGGCGAGGGTCCTGGCCGCACCGGTGTCACCGAGCTGCCGCCACAGCCCGACCGCCGTGGTTCGCCACGGGAAGAGCACCACGTTGCGCCACCCCAGCTGGTCGAGCCGACTGCCCGCGTCCGTCAGGCGGCGCAGACCACCCCACGCATCGCCCCCGGCAACCGCGTCCACGCCCCGCACCACGTCGAACACGGCTGCGCTGCAGGGATTTTCTCCAACCGGGCGGCTCGCGAGCAGACGCTCGGACAACCGCTCGTCCTGGACCTTGAGCGCCACCACGGCCAGGGCGAGCACCGCGTCCGAGTCGAGTGCCCCTTCACCCGCATCGTCATCGAGCGCGGTCTTCGCCATGAGCCCCGCCTCGGCGACATCGCCCAGGTGCACGGCCACAAGAGACCTGCTCACCCGGAGCAACGTCTGGTCGTGCGAGTCCGCCTGGGCGAGCGCCCGATCCGTCCAGGTGGCTGCCTCAAGTGGGGAATCGGTCGCGCACAGGGTTTTCACGAGCAGTCGTGCCATCTCGTCCGCGTGCCCGGTGCTCGGCGATACGTGCTCGAGGAGATGACCGGCCCGCACCGCCACCTCGTTCGCGGGCAGGCGCGCCGCCAGTGCCGCCGAGTGCGACAACACCGCGAGCAGTTCTCGTTTTGCCGCACCAGCCGTGTTCGGTTCCTGCCCGAGTTCCTCCAGCCGCGCGGCGGACTCGGTGAGTTCGGTGAGGTCCGTGTGTCCGGCGTACCGCATCCGCGCCTCGACCCGCAGCGCCAAGTCGTGGTCGCCGAGGTCACGAACGTCCCGCTCGGCGTCGCCGATGACGTCCCGAGCCAGCGGCAGGGCCGCACCGAAAGCCGCGATGGGCATCCGCAGCACTGCTGCGGCACGATCCCGGCGCGACCCGAGCACCTGGACCGCGTAGGACAGGTGTTGCAGCGCCAGCAGGCTGTCCGTCGCGCACTCCGCGACGGCGAGTTCGACCAGCACCGCGGCACGTTCGGGTCCCGCCGCCGCTACCGCCCTGCGGAGGAAGTGCAGTGCGACCGGCCGTTCCCCCCGGCGCAGCGCGGTGTCCGCGGCGTCCCGGAGGACCTCGACCGCCCACTCGGGGAGGACCGACCCGGTCGCGACGAGGTGTTCCGCCACGTTCCCCGCCGGATCGCCCAGGCCGAACAACAGCACGGCGGCCGCCGCGTGGCACGTGTCGTGCTCGGAGGCCGTCATCGTGGCGAGCACGGCGTCCCGCACCGCTGGATCGACGAGACACGGATTTCGGTGCGGTGTCACGAGTCCCAGTGAACGAAGACTCCGCACCACCGCATCAACGGTGACGTCGTCGAGCCCGGCCAGCTCGGTGATCAGGTCGATCTCGGCCCGGTCACCGAGCACGGCCATCGCCTTGGCGACATCCCGCACCGGTTCGGGCTGCCCGCGCAAGAAGTCCGCCACTCGACGCTGGGACCACCCGGGCGGCTTCGTCTGCCGCAGCCGCACCACGGGGCCGGGAAGCGCGATGTCAGCGCCTGGCCCGCCCTCCCGGACAGCGGCCACCACCAGGGCGTGCGCGGCGACGTCGGCCAACCACCGCACGGACGACTCGTCCGCCCACTGGAGGTCGTCCACCACGATGACGACGAAGCCGGCCGGGACGGGCCGGAGCTGGTCCGCCACACCGAAGTTCCAGTCCCGTTCGCCGGGTGCTCCGCTCGCGCGCAGCACTTCCGCCCCGGCGCCGGCCGCCTGGACGGCCAGCGCTCGCAGCAACGCCGACTTCCCCGCGCCCGTCGGCCCCCGGACGGTCACGAACGCACCCTTGCCGGAAGCCGCCGTCCGCAGAGCCTTCGTCAGGCGGTCCATCCCGGTCGCCCGGCCGGGCAGCGCGTCGACCACGGTCAGCTCCAGCCGGCTGCGGGATGCCCGGCGAGGAGGCCGGGGAACAACTGCGCCACGAACTCTCCGGCGGCATCCCCCGACGGCATGCCGTGCACCACGTCCACTAAATCCCGGGTGTGCCGCAGAGCGGCGGGGACACCCCACCTCCCGACCAGGTCGCAGGTCTCGTCGATCAGGGCGTCGGCGTGCGCGACCTCGCCCGCGGCCCGCCAGCCCATCGCCGCGAGCAACCGCCAGGGCAGCACAACGGGATTGACCACACCCATGTCCCGCAGGCAGCGACCGGACTCGAGGAAGATCGCGGTCGCGGTCGCGGGTTCCGCCACCAGCGCGACCAGTCCGTGGGCGAACAGCCGCCAGGCATGCGCCAGGCCGTGGACCACCTCGGCTGGTGCCTCGCGGGTCAGCGCCTGGCGGGCCTCGTGCACCAGCCCGGCCGCGAGCAGCAGCACCACCTCCAGCACGAGGTGCCGAGCGCTGAGCAGGGGAGGCCGGGCGCCGGGCGGCAGGCACGCCTCCATGCCGGCCAGGTCCTCCGCCGCCTCGACGACGCGCCTCTGCCGCAACCGCACCGAGCAGCGCAGCAGCATCGCCTCGGCGACAGCCACCCGAGCGCCGTACCGCCGGCCGTCCACGAGGACGGCGTCGACGCCGGCCAGCGCGGTCTCGTACTCGGCGGCCCAGGACAGCGCGTCCGCCGCCGCGAGGCGAGGTGTCAGCGACCCGCGCACGGCCAGAGCGCGGGTCGCCAGTGCCACGGCAGCCGCGCCACCGCGTCCGCCACGGGCCAGGCGCCAGGCGGCTACCCCCTGGCACACCGGGTCCGCGGGCGAGTCCGGGAGCGGCGGCACGGCGGGGACACCGAGTTCGCCCGGCTCGCCCGCGACGCCCACGACGTACCAGTAGAGGCCTTTCAGCGCCTCGCGTTCGCCTTCGACCAGATCCGGATGCGCGAGCGCGGTCTCGACGGCACGGCGGGACACCCCGAAACGTTCGCGGCAGGCCACCAGGTCCGCCGCGCGCAGACGCGGGCCGGACGTCGCCGGGCCGGTCATGTGCAGGACCTCGACCAGTCGCCGATCAGCGGCATCCGGTGCGTGGTCCACTTCGCACTGCGCGAGCTGGATCAGGACGTCCGCGCGCGTCGCCTCGTCCGCGGGCTCGCTCAGCGCCCTGACGAGCAGCCGGGCAGCTTCCGCCGTCCTCCCCGCGGCGGCCAGCACCCGGGCTTCCCGCTGGAGCACCAGCCGAGCCCACGCCGTGCCGGCAGGTGGTGCGTCGACGAGCATCGCGCTCATCCGCTCGAAACCGAGCGCGGCCCGGTGACCGAGCACCACCGCCGTGGACCGCAGGTCGTTCCGCTGGTCGACCGTCATCGCGGCGAGCACGGCTCCGGCCACACCGCCGGCGAGCGCCGGCTCGTCGGGCGAGACCAGTCCGAGACCGCGCAACCTCGTCATCGCCCGGTCGGCGAGCACGCGGTTCAGGTCCGCGAGCTCACGCGCCACGGACCATTCGAAGCGTCCGCCGCAGACCGCCATGGCGCGCAGCAACCTGATGTCCTGCTCGGACAACAGGTGCAGCGTTCGCGCGATCCGGTCCTCGTCCACAGCGGGCAGGAGCAGGACAACGACGTACCAGGGTGGTGCGGTGACCGAGCCGTCCTCGGCGAGCTCGGCGAGCGCGTCCTCCGCCACCGTGCCGAGTCCGGCGGTGGCCAGGACCACGACCACCGGAGCCCGGTGGATCCTGCGCAGCAACGCGCGGAGCCAGCGGACCGAGCCCTCGTCCATCCACTGGGCGTCGTCGAGCACGAGCACGACGGGTGCGGCTTCGAGAAGAACACGGCACGATTCCGCCATCGAACGGTCCGGGCCGACTCCCAGATCATCCAGGATCCGCGTGAGCACGGCACCGTCCTCATCGGACTCGACGGCCGACGCGCGAACGGAGATCAGGCGGGTACCCAGCTCGGCCACGTGATCGGCGACCTGCCGCACCACCTCGGTGCGACCGGAACCCGGCGGCCCGGTCACCTCGAACACGGCTCCGCCACCGCGACGCAGGCTTGCGGCGAGCTCGGTGGCGAGTTCCTGTTCGCCGATCCTCGTGGTCACGCGGAACTGCGGGTCCGGTGAAGTCGATCGTCGGTCACACCGGGAGGTTATTTCCTCCCATATGAGACGTCAACGAACCGGATCGCCACCGTGCAGGGCCGCCGACAGCCCGCTGCGGCCCTGCACGCCGAGCCTGCGGTAGGCGTTGGTCAGGTGCTTCTCCACGACCCGCACACCCACCTGCATGAAGTCCGCGATCTCCTGGTTGGAACGGCCTGCCAGCGCGAGCTCCACGACGCGCTGCTGCGCCCCCGTCAGGTCGCGCCCGCCGTCGCCCTGGCCCGTAGCGGGTTCCTCCCAGGCGACCGGTGGCCTCTCCCCGCACTCGACGGCCATCAGCGAGGAACGCGCCACGCAGTGGCGGTCTCCCGTCCGCCTGCCCAGCTGCCACAGCGCCCTGGCCAGTTCGAAGCGGTTGGCCGAACCTTCGAGAACGCTCACGGCCCGGCGCAGCATCGCGACACCGGCGTCCCCCTCGATCATCGATCCGAGGTGGCACAACGCTTTTCCGACGCCGGCCGCCGAACCCCACCGCAGCGCGAGCGCGTGTTGTTCCACGGCCAGCTCCCGCGCCGCCGCGACGTCACCCCGGCGCCACAGGATCCGGGCCACCTCCGACCGCCACGGGTACAACACGGGATTGCGCCAGCCGAGCTCCTCCGCCTGACTGCCCGCGTCCCGCAGGTGGGCCAGCCCGGCCTGGGGGTCCGCGGCCGCCACACCGCACAGCATCTGGTGCGCGACCGACAGCGCCGGGATGTGCGTCCTCTGCCTGACCAGCGGGACCAGCCGGTTGACGAGGTGGTCGTCCCGGGATTCCCACGCGACCGAGGCGAGTGCCACCAGCACCTCGGAGGCGAGACCGCGGGTCCCCGCCGCGGTGAGGACGTTCTCCGCCCTGCTCCGCGCCGCGGTGATCCGGCCGCGGTGCAGCAGCACCGACACCTGTTCAGCCTGGATGAAGACCTGTTCCGCGACGGCGTTGGCGGTGAGCGAGCGCTCCATCGCGCTGTCCAGCCAGACGGACACGGCGTCCAGGGAGCCGGCCGCGCACAACGTGGTCACCAAGGTCGCGATCGGCGTGTGGACGTGACCGGGCAGGGGAGGTGCGTGAGCCAGCACCCGCTCCGCGACCGCCGCGACCTCATCGGCACGCCACACCGAAGCGATCGTCGCGCAGTGCAGCCGCACCGACAGCAGTTCGCGCCCCGCGCTCGTCGTCGGAAAGGGCTCGTCCGGACGCTCGCCCAGTCGGTCGACGCACCTCACGAACCTGTGTCGCGCCATGCATTCGGCGTGGTGCGACCGAGCCTCGACGCGTAGTGCGAGGTCACCCAGGACCTCGTCGTGCGGTTGCGCCACCCGCAGCTCGTTCTCGACACCCCGGACCACCTCCCGCACCGCGGAAGACGCCTCGACCAGGGCCCCCGGCACGATCCTCGCCGCGATCGCGGCCCGTTCCCGAGTGGTGGTCACCATCTGAGCCGCGACCGACAGGTGCGACGCGGCGGCGGCACGATCGACGCCACGCTCCGCGGCGGCCAGTTCGAGGAGCAACGTCGCCCGCCTCGCGCCGGCCCGGGGGTGCTCGAGCAGCGCGCGGCGAAGGTACTCCACAGCGGTCAGAGGCGCGCCGCGCTCCATCGCGGCCGCGGCGGCGGTCCGCAGGACCTCGACGGCCCAGGGCCCCTGGGTGACCGTGACGGCCGGCAGCCGCCCGGCCACGACCTCGGCGGGCCTGCCCGCGTCATGCAGCAGGCGAACGGCCACGGCCTGCAGCCGGACCCGGTCCGCGGGAGCCATGGTCTCCTCGACCACCTCCCGCACGACGCGGTGGGCGAACCGCGGCGGCCGGTCGACGAGGCCGAGCCTGTCCATCGCCCGCAGCGCGGTCGTGCACCCGACCTCGTCGACCTCCGCGAGCGACGCGATCAACCCCACGTCCGAGTCGTCCCCCAGGACCGCCATCGCGTCCAGGACGGAACGAACCCACGGAGGTTGCGCACGCAGGCAGGCGACGACCTTCCGCTTCGAACTCTCCGCGAGGAGTGGGCGTTCCAGCGCAACGACATGAGCCGCTTGGCGAACGACCTGCTCCACGAGAGACGAGCCGGACCCCACGTCGCCGTCGCGCACGCAGACCAGCATCACCACCGGGATCCGGTCCAGCCGGCCGGCCGAGCGCGCGAGCGCGCGCACCGACTCCTCGTCCGCCCACTGCAGGTCGTCCACAGTGACCAGAGCAGGGCCGGCCGCGACCAGCAGCTCATGCAGACCACCTGGTCGCGGCGGACCCGAGAGCTCCTCCCCGGCCAGCTGGTGCACCACGCCGAACGGGAAGTGCCGTTCCTGCCTGGCCCCGGCCGCCCGCAGCACCCGGACGTCCATCCTCTCCGCCAGCCGCTTCGCGTCCTTCAACGCCGCCGAGCGGCCGCAGCCCAACGGTCCCCGGAGCACCACGAGTGAGCCCGTGCCTGACCGGGTGAGACAGAGTGCCGTCTCGATGACGTCGAGTCCCGTCATGCCGAGGCGGTGCGCAGACCGGGTCCGAGCGTGGCGGGCAGGTCCGTGCGCAGCTCGACACCGAGCTTCCGGTACACATTGGACAGATGGCTCTCGACGGTCCGGACCGTCACGAACAGCTCCTCGGCGATCTCGCGGTTGGTGGCGCCGGCCGCGGCGAGCTCCGCGACCCGCCGCTCACGGCCGCTGAGCGCGTCCGCCGGCCGCGCGCCCAGTCTCGGCATACGTCCACCGGCGAGGACGAGCAGGCCCCTCGCCTCGGCCGCCGCCGCACGGTCTCCCAGCCGGATCGCCAGGGTGACGGCGGTCCGCAGGTGCTCGCGGGCTCCCTTGGCGTCACCGTCCGACAACCGGGACTCGCCCAGCAGACGCACCGCGCGGACGTGCAGCGGCCGGGCAGGGGACTCGGACAGCACCGTCACCGCGGCACCCAGCAACTCCGCCGCCACCTCGCCGGTGGCCGCCGTTCCACTGGCCATCAGGCTGAGTCCCCTTGCTTCGGGGGTGTCCCACCGCCGGGCGCGTTCGGCGCCGTACTCGGCGAGTTCGACGGCCTCCCCGCGGCGGTCCTGTCGCACCAGCAGACAGACGGCATCCAGCCACCACGGAGCCCACACGGGGTTGTGCACGCCCGCGGTCGTCAGCTGACGCCCGCACTCGAGCAGGAGGTCCAACGCCCCGGTGAGGTCACCACGGGCCCGGCGAACAGCCGCCTTCATGACCATCACGGGTCCGTACGTCGAGCCGAACCGCGGCTCTCCCACCCGGTCCAGGTGTTCCTCGGCCTCGGTGACGTCGCCGCGCTTGAGCAGGATCGACGCCATGGCCGTGCAGGGCAGTTCGACCTCCACCGGCGTCATCGCCCGCTCGGCGACCTCCAAGGCGGTCCGTGCGTCGGCATGGGCCTCCGTGAGATCACCGGTGTGGTCGAGCAGACCCGCCCTGGTCGCCAGCGCCAGCGACTGGACGTCGAGCGCGCCGTCCGCGCCGGTCGTGGTGATCAGCCTGTCCAGGGCCGCCAACGCCTCGGCAGGCTCACCGGACAGCCCCAGCACCGCCGCGGCGGCGAGCGCGGGCCCGGCGTGCACCACGGGCCCGGGAACCAGGCTCAGCCTGGCCAGGTCGACCGCCGACCGGACGGACTCACCGGCCAGCATCTCGGCCTGGGCGGCGACACCGGAGATCAACCGCCCGGACGAGGTGGTGAACACCCGCCGGGATGGCAGCCGGTAGTGCGTGAGCAGCCGCGCGGTGCTGGCCTGCTTGCGCAGCCCCACGGCCAGCAGCACGGCATGCAACTGAGGCAGCAACTCGCTGTCGATCGAAGAGTTCTCACCCTTGTCCAGGACCACGGCGAGCCGCTCGAACGCGGCCTCCGACCAGGTGGCCGCGACCGCCATGAGCCCCGCCCGGCACAGGATCCTCACCTTCTCGCCGGTGTCCGTCATCTGGTCGACGACCTCGGTCAGCCGGGGCAACGCCACTGCGGGCCCCATCATGACCAGCACGTCCGCCAGTTCCAGCAAGGTGGCGGGATGGCCCGGCACGTGCTCGAGAACCCGCGTGAGATACCGCTCGGCCGACCCCGGAGCGCCTCGCCGGACGGCGGCCGCCGCCGCTTCCCGCAGAGTGCAGAACATCCACGGCTCAGGTAGTTCAGGTAGCCGTACGAGCTGCTCGGCGACCTCCTCGGCCGGGCGACCCTCGTCGTTCAGCACCGCCGCGGTCCGGTGACGCAGTTCCGCCAACCCCCTGGCCGGCACAGCGGACAACACGACGTCGGCGATGTCCTCGTGCCGGAACTCCAGCTCCCGGGAAGCGAGCACTCCCTTGTGGCGCAACACGTCCACCGCGCTCGTCACGAACGGCTCCGGCACCTCGAGAACCCTGCCCACCGTCCGGACGTCGGCGGAACCGAGCACGGCGATCGCACAAGCCACCTGGCGAACGTGTCCTCCCGGCTCCTCGAACAGATCCGGCGAGCGCCCGGCGACCAGCTGCCGCCCCAGTTCCCGGGCACGCTGCACCCCACTCTCGTCCGGACGCACGTCACACGTGCGCAACGAGGCCAGCAAGTCGTGCAACCACAACGGGTTCCCACCCGTGAGCAGGCCGCACGTCTCGGCGAACAACGGATCGGGCATGCGGCCGAAAGCCCGCTCGACCACCGCCACCACGTCCGACGCGGACAGCGGCGCGAGGTCGATCGTCGTCACCGGACCGATGTCGGCCATGTCCGCGAACAGCAGATCGGCCCGCTCGACGACACCGGGCTGCCAGGCCAGCACGACCACCAGCGGCAACTCGGCAGACCTCCGCAACAGGAAATCGATCCACCGCAACGTCCGCTCGTCACAGGCGTTCGCGTCGTCGAGCACGATCACCAGCGGCCGGTCCGCCATCACGTCCACCGCGATCCGGTACAACCGGCGGAACACGGCGTAGTCGTCCGCCTGCCCGACGCTCTCCAGGTCCACCCCCAGCGGCGCGAACAGTTCGCGCACCGACCCGTACTCCGCGACGACGGCACGGCCGCTCGCGCACAGAACTGTCACGTCGCCCGAGCCGATCTCCCGCTGAGCCGCGGCCAGCAAGCTGCTCTTGCCGATTCCCCTCGGACCACGCACAAGAGCCATTTGTGCACCCTCGTCCCGGCTGGTCTCCGCCAGACGGACGAGGTCCTCGCACTCCACCCTTCGACCGACCAGGTCCGTCACTGTCGCTCCTCGACAACCACAGCCGAGCCCAGGCAGGGGGACTCGTCACGATTCGCGTTCGATCGGCACCCTCCCGTAACCGAGATGGGTGACGCAACCTGGTCATCTCAACAGCGCGATCAGGCCCAGTTCGTTCCCGCCCGTCAACCTGATGAACGTCCTAGTGCGGTGATCACGAACGTTCGCCGGGGAGTGACACGCCGGGCATTGGTCCTGGACGCTGAGCTGTGTTGATCTCACGCTCGACGGCGGAACTGGATGGCCCGGTTCATCAGGCGTTGATGGTGTTGCTCGGTGCGCAGGCTCAGCGGGAGGTGGCCCGCGCCCGGCAGCGCGTGCTCGAGGCGATGCGGGCGCAGACCAGTCAGCAGGGCCGGTTTCCAGGCGGTCGTCCGCTCTACGGGTATCGCCGAGTGCTTGGCGACTTGATCAACGAGTACGAACCCTGCAGCTGCGTGATCTGCGGATCAGGCACGTTGAGCCACCTTCTGGCGCCCAACAGGTGTCAGGAACCGGGCAGTTCGAGGAGGTGGCCGATCGATGCGGCAATGAAGTGGAATCCGCCGTACAGCCCAGCGCAGGGGCGCTGGACGGGCAGACTGGGGACGTGATCGAGACGTTCGGCGAGCTGTTGCGTGCTTACCGTGTAGAGGCGGGGATGACCCAGCAGGCGCTCGCGGAGAAAGCTCGGCTCAGTGAGCAGGCGGTCGGCGCGCTGGAACGCGGAGACCGCCGGTATCCGCAGGCCGTCACGGTGGATCGGTTGGTCGGCGTGCTGGGTCTGACGGGGCCGCAACGGGAACAGTTCGAGCGGGCCGCCTCGCGCAAGGGCACACCGCGGCGTCCGACCCGTTCCACGCCGCGGCAGCTGCCCGCGGACGTCCCGCACTTCACCGGGCGCTCCGAACAGGCCGACCTGGTGATGGAGGTCTTGCGGGACCCGGCGGCCGTTGCGGTCCTGTCGGTCACCGGCATGGGTGGGGTCGGGAAGACGTCCTTGGCCGTGCACGTCGCGCACCTGCTCGCGGCCGACTTCCCGGATGGCCAGCTGTACGTCGACCTGCAGGGCGCCCGTGAGCCGGTGCCGCCCCTCGAAGCCCTGGGGCTGCTCTTGCGCTCACTCGGTGTGGCGGGCAGCAACATTCCCGCAACCATCGGCGAGGCCGCCGCACGACTGCGGACCGAGCTCGCCGGTCGGCGCGTCCTGCTGGTGCTCGACAACGCCGTGGACTCGGGACAGGTCGCCCCGCTGCTGCCGGGCACAGCGGGTTCTGCCGCGATCATCACCAGTCGCCGCGCGGTGCTGGCCGTGCGGGAGGCGCGACAGGTGCACCTCGACGTCCTCGCCGAACCGGACGCCATCGACCTGCTGGCCGTGTCGGGGAGCCTGAAACGGGTGGCCGCCGAACCGGACGCGGCATCGCAGGTGGTGCGCCGCTGCGGCCGGTTGCCGCTCGCGGTTCGGCTGGCAGGTGCACGGCTCGCGTCGCGGCCTGCCTGGCCGGTGTCCTACCTGGCGCAGCGGCTGGCGGACGCGGAGCGCCGGTTGGAGGAACTGGACCAGAACGAGACCGGTGTGCAGGCCTGCTTCGCGTTGTCGATCGACGGTCTGACGAGCAGCGAGGACCCGGTGGACCGCGCCGCCGCGGCCGCGTACCCGTTGCTCGCCTGGCCCGCGGTGCCGGACCTCTCCGTCCCGGTGGCGGCCGCAGTGCTCGGTCTCGGCGAACGGGAGGCCGAACGGCTGCTCGAACGACTGGTCGCTGCCTGCCTGCTGGAGACACCGGCGCCCGGCCGCTACCGGCTGCACGACCTGCTGAGGGTGTACGGAGCCGGACTGGCGAGCCCTGCCGAGCGCACCGCGGCGGTGAGCCGCGTGCTCGACCTGTACTGCGCGGTCACGTGGCTCGGACTCGCCCGGTCGAGCGCCGGCTCACCGAGGCTCGCCAGAGCACCGCGCACGACCGCCCTACCGGAGGTCGCCGACGCGTTCGGCTGGCTGGACGGAGAACGGGCCCACCTGCTCGCGGTGGTGCAGCAGGCCGAGGCGGATCTTGAGGTGGACCGGGCGCTCATCGCCGGCCTCGCTCTGGGGCTGTTCGAGTTCTACCGCTCCCGCGGGCTGTGGCGGGACTGGCGGCAGGTGTGTCAGGCGGCCCTCGCGGAGCCGGGTGACCGGCTGGCGCGCGCGTCGCTGCTCAGCGACCTGGCCCTCGCGGAAGCGGAACTGGCGCACCGCGGCGACGGCGACTTCCGCGCCGCACGACAACACATTCGCGATAGCGTCGCGCTGCTGGAGGAACACGGAGACGACGACATTACCGC
The DNA here is from genome assembly GCF_900104175.1 of Lentzea jiangxiensis. Classification (GTDB taxonomy): domain Bacteria; phylum Actinomycetota; class Actinomycetes; order Mycobacteriales; family Pseudonocardiaceae; genus Lentzea; species Lentzea jiangxiensis. The sequence continues at coordinate 167,872 of NZ_FNIX01000012.1, read as the reverse complement.
GAGGGCGCTCAACAACGCCTGCTACGTGTTCAGGCTCAGCGGAGCCATCGAGGAAGCGATCGCGTATGGCGAACGCGGCCTGGCGTTGCGCCGGTGCGGGATCACGATGGTCAACCTCGCCGAGCTGTACGCGCTGACTGGTGACCGCGCCACACAGCATCGACATCTAGCGGACGCCGTAGCGCACCTCGAGCCGCTGGACGACGCCCACGGCATGGCGTACGCGCTCGTCGTGCAGGGCCTGGCACTCCGCGCGGACCACCGGTATCCCGAAGCGATCGAGTCCCTGCAGCGCAGCGCCGAGCAGTGGCGCCGGATCGCCGACGCGCCCGGCGAGGCCAACACGCTGGCGGATCTGGGCGAGACCCTCCTCGTCGCGGGCCAGCTCGACGCCGGACGGGAGGTGTTGGCCGAGGCTCTGGTGCTGCTGCGCCGGCTGGGCGACCCGATCAGGGAGCAGAGGGTCGTGGACCTGTTGCGACGCAGCGAGAGCTGAGTGCACGGCCCGCCCAGGTGGGCGGGCCGTGCACTGGCCGCATGTCAGTCCTTGCCTCCCCCTCTTGGACCGCGGTAGACGAGGCAGGCGGTCATGGCCCCCAGAAAGTAGGCGAATCCCTGGAGCAGACCTCCCCAAATGAACGGCAACGACCACGGCGTGTACGTCAGAACGGCGATGGTGGAAAGGATGAAGCCGATCAGGAACATGATCGCGATGGCGCAGAGCAGGATCTTCACCGGGTCCACGCGGTTGGCGTTGATCCTCCGCAGCGAACTGCTCGCCTTGCGGAGCAGCTTCTTCAACCGGCTCTGGTACTTCCGCGACACCTTCTTGACCCGCTTGGTGGCCTTCTTGATCGCGCTCTTCGCCTTCTTCAACAGACTTCTGAGACCCTTGCGGCTGCAGCAGCCGCCACCACCACCTTCGGCCTTGTTGATCCTGCCGTCGGTGTCGACCCTGTTCACGGGGTCAGCCGGGTAGTTGTAGGCGTTGGTGTTGCCGCCGCGCACCGGGTCGACCGACAGGAACAGGCCGTTGGCCGGGTTGTACAGGCGAGCGCCCATCAGCGTGAGCCCCGCACCGGAGACCGCCCGCTGTTGGCCCCCGAGCCAGCCGTACCGCACGGGACCGGTCCGGCCGGTGTTGCCCGCGGCCGGGTTGCCGTACTCGTCGAAGGTGTTCCAGTCGCGCAGTGACGTCGCGGTGGTGGCGGGCGTCGCCAGATCCACAGTGGACACGATGTCGCCGCGCGGGTTGGTGATCGACAGCGCGCCGGCACCGTTCTCGTCCACCATCAGCGACAGCTCGTCGCCCATCAGCTCGACGTACCGGCGCGCCGAGCTCCCGGCGCTGACCCACGTGGGGTTGTCGGAGGAGTCGGTGTAGTGCCGGGTGGTCGTGCTGAACTCGCTGCCGTCGACGACGGACTCAGCGGACCGGCGGTCGGCCGCGTCCAACGTGAACGACGTGGTGACGCCACCCTGGCTGATCGACTTTGCCTGATCGTCGTCGTAGTAGGCGATCGTGACATTGCCGTCCGCCGGTCGTGGCGCGTCGGCGGCGGGCAGGGTCAGAGTGCGACCGAGCTCGTCGTAGCCGTAGTCCGTGGTCGGACGATCAGCGCTGTCGAACGCGCGCGTCACTGTCGTCCCGCCCGTGGTTGCACAGGAACCGTCCGCTGCGGCGGGCCTGGTGGTCTTGCCGAGCCGGTTGTCGTTGCGGTCGAACGCGTAGGAGCGGGTCACGCACGGCACGACAGACTCCGGGTCGGTCACGTCGACACCCGTGACCGTCGCGGTCCGGTCGCGCACTTCGACGAGCCGGCTCGCGCCGTCGTAGGTGTAGGCACGGTCGTAGGGCACCGCGTCACCCACGTCGGCGGGATCGCCTTCGGCAGGCGGGCCGGTGAAGGCCGCGCCATCGGGCGTCCACTCGCGCATGATCCGCCCGGTCACGTCGACATCCTGCGACCAGGACAGCCAGCCGCCCTCCGATCCCTCGTAGCTCAGCCCGACCTGAGACCCGGTGTGGTCCAGCTCGATCTTCTGGGTCAGTCCGCCCGGCAACTTGTGCACGACCAGATCGCCGTTGGCGTCATACCCGCCGGTCGACGTCCACGTCGACCCCGCAGTGGTGACCTCGACCTTGGTCGGCAGGCCACGTCGCTCGGCCTGACCGGAGGCGTCGGTGCCGTCGTAGGTGTAGCGAGTGGACCCGTTGGCATCGGTGACAGTGGCCACCGAGCCCGCGGCGTCGTAGACCAGGGTCGTCGACGACTCGCCGGAGGGCTGGTAGCCGATCTGCCTGCCCCAGCCGTCGAACGTGGTCCGCACCGACGAGGCGACGCTGCCGTCCGGCCTGAGCGCCGAGATCGTGGTCTCGGCACCCGTCGCCGGGTCGTAGCCCATCTCCTTCTTCGTGTTCGGTGTCGAGGTGGCCAACCCGGTCACCTCGGTCCTCACCGACGACACCCGGCCGTCGAGCAGGTGCGTGGTGGTCCGGGTGCGCGTGACCGTTCCCGAGTTCTCCGTCACCACGGACGGCTCCAGGAGGTAGTTGAACGCCGCGTTGGTCGTCGTCGGCAACGGCGGACCGGAGGACGGCGCCGCAGCTGGACCTCGGGTGCACACCAAGCCCGCCCATTGTGGCTTGCCACCACACGCGGTGCCGTTCGCCGAGGCCGTGTAGTACACGGTCCTGGTCGTACCGGCATCCGTGCCGTCGGAGGCGGGCTGTCGCGTTTCCACCACGCGGTTCTCGCTGTCATAGCGGGTCACGCCCCCCACGTCCGCGGCCGATACCGTCCCGTCGAGGTCGACGTCGGTGATCGTCCTGCTCGGCAGACCGCTGGCCCAGCCGTCGGGATCGCCCGCTACCACGGGGTTGTAGTCGGTCAGCGTCCTGCTGACCGGCTCGACGTCCCGGGCGGCGCCGGGGTCGTGCGCGAACGTGGTCTCCGTCGTGGCCAGCCGGTACGGCATACCGGAGGCGGGGTTGACCCCGTTGTTCGGCGCGCCTTGGTCGAACTCGATCCGGCGGTGGGCGCGCAGTGGCAGCACAGTGCCGTCACGCAGTGCCGCCGTGCGAGTCGGCCCGTAGGTGTCGGTGATCAGCGTCTGGTCGTCGTTGTAGACGGTGATCGACGCGAGCTGGTCGGCGGAGGTCTGCTTCCCGTCGATGATCAGCCGCAGGGCCCGCTGGTCCAGCTCCCGCACCTCGTTGCCCTTGGCGTTGTAGTCGGTGGCGGTGTACTGCCACGTGCCCGCGCCGAACTCCGCGGTGTTCACCGTGTAGCCCTGGCCGTCGGTGTACTGCAGCTGAGCGAACTCCCAGTCGCCCGCGGCAGGCGACGAGCCGACCGGGTGCTCAGGACCGAACACCGCGAAACCCCTCACCGGCAACGATTCCTGCCCCCAGCGGTCCACTGAGGACGCGGACAGGTCGGGCAGGCCCGCACCGGTGAGCGGTACGTCGTAGACGAACGTCGCGAGATTCGCCGTGCCGCCCGCCGGATCGCCGGCGGGCCGGTCACGCTGCACCCCGGCGAGCTTCACGTTGGGCGCGGCGGTGTAGCTGAACCGGATCGGGACCTGGCCCGGTGGCGTCACCGAGGTGAGCCGATTGCCGGAGTCGTAACCGTAACCGGTGGTCAGGTTGTTGCGCGGATCGGTCACGCCGGCGAGCCGTCCCGTGCTGTCGTAGCCGTAGGCGGCAACCTTGATCGAGTCCATGGCTTGCTTCTCCGGCTGGTAGATGTCCAGCCAGGCGGCCACCATCCGGCCGTTCGACGAACCGGAGCTGCCGTAGTCGAAACGCAGCGACCGGCATCCCGGAGCACCGGCATAGGCGCCCTGAGCGTCCGCACAGGACACTCCAGGGGCCGGCGGGGCGATGATCCGGGCGACCCGGCCAGCGCCGTCGTAGTGGTAGGCGGTCTTGCCCGCGACGCCGGGCTCGGCGATGGCCGACGGCCGGAACCTGCCTGCCGCGGTGGCTGTCGGCGCGGTGGTCGCGGTGGTGGCGAACGTGGTGGCGGTGCCGTCTTCCTCAACATAGGCGATGGTGGTCGCAGCACCGGTACCGCTCACCGTGAGCTTGGCTCTGGCCTGAGCGGCGTCCTCCTCCGCGGCGACCCAGGTGCCGGCCTCCAGCGTCGCGGTGGTGCGCCGCTTCCCGCTCGGCGACTCGAACACCATCGTCGTGGTGTCGCCGTCGAGCAGGACGATGGTGCCGTCGAGCCGCGTGTTGTCGATCACCCGCAGCCCGCCGGCACCTGCCTCGGCGCCGTCGAACTCCGCTGTCCAGCCGGGGCCGAACACCCCGGTCACGGTGTCCGTCGCACCGGCGAACGTCGAGTGCGAACGGGAGATCGTCAGGTCACCGGTGTAGCCCGGAACCTCGATGTCGGTCTCCTGGGTGTGGAACTCGCCGGTCCACAGCGCAACCTCACCCGTGCCGGCGTCGGCTGTGGGGAACCCCTTGCCGAACGCGTGCGGCACTCGGAGAACGGTGCTCTTGCTCTGCGACCACGTGCACTGGGTGGTGCTGGTGTAGGTCAGGCACACCTGGATGTCCAGCAGCGCGGGCACCCGGTCGTTGAGCTCGGTCGGCTGCACACCCGCAGCACCAGGATCGGAGTCGAGCTGGCCGTCCTGGGTCTCCGCGGCGGTGTTCCAGACGCCCGCCACGGTCAGGCCTGCGGCGCCGTTGTCGGTCACCGTCAGCGGAGCGTTGGCAGAGGTGTTCCAGCCGGTCGTCTCGCTGGTGCCGCCGTAGCCGGACAACCGCCACCGCAACGAGGCGGACGGCGTGGCCGAACTGCCCTTGGGCGGTCCGGACGCGGTGATCCGCACACCGCCGGTGGTGGTGAGCCTGGGGTTGACCGCAGGGCTGCTCAGCGTGGCGCCGCCATAGCCGAACGAGTAGCCGGCCGCGCCGGACAACTTGCCCGCCGGGGTTTCCGCCTGAGCCTTGATCGTGTGCAGGCCCTGTGTGGCGGGCATGGTGATCGTCGCCTTCCCGACGTTCGGGTCCGCCGAGGGGGTGATCTTGAGTTGGCCAGGAGCGCCACCGGTGAAGTTCGTCGGCCGCGGCTGGCCGTCCACGACGACCCTGACGTAGCCGGGTGCGTTGAACCCGGTGCCCGGCGCGGTGATCGTGCACGTGAAGGTCGCGGTCGGCGGGGTGTCGGTCCACGAACCGTTGGCGTACGGGCAGGTGATGACCGGTGCGGCCGGGGTGGCGGCGCCGACCCGGAACAGCGCCCACTCCGACCAGCCGGAGTTCAGCGTGCCGTCGTTGGTCCTGGCCCTGACGACGATCGCGGTGTTGTCGGGCAGGTCGGCGTTGGGCTGGCACCCCGCCGTCGTACCGGACGGGTAGGTGGAACTGGTGCAGGTGGCCTTCAGCGTCGCGGCCGTGCCCGCCGTGGAGGTGTGAAACTCGAAGTTGTAGCGCACGGTGTTGCCGTCGGGGTCGGTGGCCTTCGCAGACACCCAATTGCGCCGGTTCGCCGTGTAGAGGTAGGTCGCGCCACCGGGAGCGGCGTACGGGACAGCGTTGACGATCGTGGGCTTGGCCGGCGTGGCAGGCGCGCGGTTGTAGGTGAAGGAGATGAACGGCGGGGTGGCGCTGTCGCTGGAGCGGAACCGCTTCCAGGAGTTCGAGTCGGCTTCGTTGCCCGCCATCAGCGCCATGCCGCCGACCGCGTAGGACGCACCCGACCACGCCCTGGCGAGGTCAGTGACCGGCACCGCCGTGCGGCCGGCCGGGCAGCCGCTGTCATGGCCCTTGGCGAAGGACGCCGACCCGTACTGGGCGCCGATCGTGGGCTGCGCCGTCCACCGCGTCGACGTGGAGGCGAGCTGAGCGCTCTTCACCACGACCGCCGAGGCCGTGCAGGAGTAGGACCACGTCTCGTAGAGCGACAGGGAAGCGCTGATGATCTGCTTGCCCTTGAACGGCGCCGTGGGGAAGTTGAGGAACGAGCGCGCCTTCACGGCACCACCGTTGTACGTGCCGACCTTGAGCTCCTCCGACGCGGACTGGTCGCTGGAGTAGTCGGTCTGCACCCACGTGTCGAAGCTCGGCTTCGCGGTCGCCGCGGCGTAGGTGGGGTCGACTGTGACGGGGAAGCTGCGTCCCGCGTCCATGAACCACTTGGCGTCCGGCGTCACGACGAGCTCATCGCGTTCGACGCGCAGGTCCACCTTCGCCCGGTTGACCGGCTCGCCGCTGCGCTCGTCGGTCTTCGCGTCCCACATGTACGCGACCGGTATCGACGAGTGCGGCTTGCCCGCCGCGTCGACGAAGTCGATCGAGCCGTCCGGTCGCGGCTCGACGGTCAGCCCCTTGACCCGCAACGGGATCCGCCAGCTCGGTGCGGCCGCCAGCCGGTGTTTGACCACGAAGTCGTACTCGAAGCCGGAACGGCGGGAATGCACGACCAGGTCGACACCGGGCTGGACCTCGGCGTACGTGGCCTTCGTACCGTCCAGCACGGGTTCCGGCAACGTCCACGGCGCGACCCAGTCCACCTGCCGGTCGGCGTCAGGCGCGGCCGCGACGAACGAGGTACCGGCCTTCGAGGCCTTGCCTCCCAGTTTGAGCCTCATCGGGTGTCCGCCGGTCGAAGCGGCGCCGTGCGAGTCCCTGCGCCAGTTCAGGTCGATATCGGTCCAGGCGCCGCCCTTGTCCTTGAAGCGGATCGGCGCGCCGTGCTCCTCGGTCGTCATCGAGCCGTCCGGATTCGACCAGGTCGTGGAGGTCTCGGTGCGCAACTCCGCCACCTCGACCTTCGAGCCCTGCGCTCTCGACGACACCGCGGCGGACACGACGTCAGGTCTGGACGTCACCTGCGGGCCCTTCGCCCGGACCGGCGCTCCGGCCGCAAGTGCGCTTTCCGGCTGCACCGCCTCTACCGAGGTCGAGGCCAGCGCCATCAAGACGCTCAGCAGTACTCCCTTGCACAACAAAGACAGTCGCTTGCTCATGGGGTCCCCTCGGAGATCGGCTGCACTCGCCACCTTGGCGGCGCGTGCAGCCCGCGGGGAAGCGACAACCTACACAGTTCGCCTACACAGTCACGAGGTGAGTTGAAAATCTGTCAGAGGGCCAGCCGGCGTTACTCAACTCTTGTGGTCCGCGGCATCCATAACTTTGACGCACCCATGAGCTTGGCGAACGATGGCGCGCACGTCTCGGTCCGCATGAGTTCGATGAAACGGCTGATTCCTTTGGATTCCTGACTTCAGTCGTCGATCACATCGAGGTGGCAACCGGGATTCGGTCACGCGGACCGTAGAGCCAGGTTACAAGTCTCTACGCCGCCGGGGAGTCCTCGACTGCTTGATCAGCGGGTGCGAACCCGCCGCAGCTCAAATGTGCAGGTCAGGTCGCTCGGCCGTGTTTGGCACCCCGCAGGCAAGACCGGTGCCGGGGCGCTTGGCCACGCCACACGCGGCGAAATCGCGGGTGCGCCACAGGAATCTGTTGACCATGCCCCAGCCCTCGACCAGCGCGCAAGGCAAGCGCTTTCCAGTGGTGATGAGGAGACCAACGACGATGAAACCGCACAAACCATCCCGCAGACTCGCCCACCTCGGTCTGGTCGCCGTGCTGACGGGCGCCCTGGCCGCCTCCTGCCCACCGCAGGCCGCGGGCAGGAGGCGGACGTCCGGTCCGTCACGGTCCGCCCCGCCCCGTCCTACCAGCAGCCGGCGTTCGAGGGCTGGGGCACGAGCCTGGTGTGGTTCGCCAACATCACCGGCGGCTACCCGGACGAAATCCGCAACCACCTGGCCGCCCTGCTCTTCGGCGAGGACGGGCTGCGGCTCAACATCGCCCGCTACAACATCGGCGGCGTGAACGCGCTGGACGTCCGCAAGGACTACATGAAGGTCGGCGCGACGATGGAGGGCTTCTGGCGCGCGCCGGAAGGCACCACCCGCGAGGACGTGGACTGGTGGGATCCGGACAACCCGGAGCACTGGGACTGGGACGCCGACGCGAACCAGCGGTGGTGGATCGACCGGATCAAGGACAGGGTTGACATCTGGGAGGCGTTCAGCAACTCGCCGCCGTGGTTTCAGACGGTCAGCGGGTACGTGTCGGGCGGGTTCGACGCCAGCGCCGACCAGATCCGCGCCGACCGGGTGGACGACTTCGCCAGACCCTGACAACCGTTCGACCGCACGAACCCCCTTCTCCGCTCAGGGGGACGTGGCGCGGGGTCCTCCGGTTCCGACGTCGAGGTAATCCTTGAACTGCACGGTGACCGCGTGCGCGTCCGACGGCCGGTTCGGCACCGCGATCGTGCGCGACCCGCCACCGGTGCCGCGCGCCGTCTGGGTGACCCGGATCGTGCCCTCCGGCCGCGTCGGCAGGTAGGCGTCCACGCCCGTCAGGAACGGCAGCGCGGCGAACGGCGGCAGCACGGCACCCGGCGTCGAGGCCAGGTCGCAGTTGTCGTCGAACGCGAACGCGGCGATCACCTGGCGCAGCCGCGGCGAGACGTCGGCGGTGAGGACGTTGACCCCGTTGAGCTCCAGCCGGTCGCTGTCGGGCTGGTCGGACCACCACTCGCGGTTGCGGATGACGGTGAGCGCGCTGTGCGTCGGACACCGGTCGATGTGGTCGGTGATGCCGCCGGGACGCGACACCTGCAACCGCACGAACCGGTCGCTGCGCTCGAACGGCTCGAAGTAGAAGTGGTGCGGCACCTGACCCTCGCGCAGCACCACCAGCTCGTGGTGCGCGCGGCCGTTGACGGGTAGCGGGCCGAACGAGCCGTCCGCGCCGGTCCGGGCGCTGTGCCGCGGTTCGCCGCGCCGCGCGCCGGTGAGCGGGTCGAGCTCCCACACCTGGAGCAGTCCGGCCAGCCCCTCGTTCTGCGGGTAGTACGTCGCCCGGCCCGCGATCCGGACCAGGCCGGGCGGTTCGGGCAGCACCCAGGTCGTCCACGCGGGCCGACCGCGCAGGAACCGGTGCATGTGGGCGAAACCGTCGGCCGACGTGGTGGTCTCGGTGTGGCCCAGCGTCGTCAGGTGGACGTTGGTCGCGCCGCCGATGGACCCGTTGGGCTGCAGGCTGCCCCACAGCGCCAACGTCGGCACGCCGCCCGGCGGTGCGGCGCTGGAGCGCCCATCGACGTTGACGTACTTGCGCACCGACGCGGCCCGTTCGGGCGACGACAGGTAGCTGTGCATGACCGTCGTGCCGCGCGAGTGCGCGATCACGTCCACCTTGGCCGCCCGCGTTCGGGCGCGGACGGCGGCGATGAACGCTTCGAGGTCGGCGACGGCGCGGTCGTTGGTCGGGATGCTCGTGTCGTACTCGTAGGCGTGCAGCAGCGCGTCCGGGTAGCCGTTGCCGGAGAACCGCTTGGCGTTGGACTGCCACTGCTGCGCCGACCCCTGCTGGCCGTGCACGAAGACGATCGGGGTGAGCGGTTCGGCGCCGGCGGGCACGGCCGCGACCGTGGACGCGAGGGCCACGACGAGCGCGAGCAACGGGACCTTCATCGCCGACCTCCAACGGCCAGGGCGTCGGCGAGGTTCTGCCGCGCGTCGGCCGGCAGCAGGTAGCCCGCGTGCACGTTGGCGACGTCGGCGGTCACCACCTGGTGCAGGTAGTCCCCGCGGTGCGGGTAGAGCCGGGCCAACGTCGCCGCGTCGAACGGCACGTGCGTGCCGAACAGGCGGCAGAACGTCTCACCGGTGTTGTCGCCGGTGTTCAGCGCCCTGGGTGCGGTCACCTGCGACAACCTGATGCCGCCCAGCGCGAGGCCCAGCGCGTCGCGCTTCTTGGTGACGCCGTCCGGCTCGAACTCCAACGGGCGCGCGGTCGGCGGCGGCGTGCCCCGCTCGACCCACCGGCGCAGGTGGTCGTAGGCCGCGGCGGTGACGTGGTGCATCGGCACCCGGCTGAACGGCGGCCGGTCGCAGTCGTACTGCGGTGCGTCGCCGAGGTCGCGTTCGGAGATCGGCACGCGGTAGGCCTGGCCCTCGTAGCCGGAGTGGGCCGCGCCAGCGACCTCCCAGCGGCGGAACCGGTCGGTGTCGGCGGGACGGGTCGCGCTGCGCACGTCGGTCTCCGACTGCACCTGGAAGACGGGTTCCGCGCCGGCCCGCGTCGGCGCCGTGCCGACGACGAAGCCGTAACCGTCGAACACCGGCTGCTGCTGCGGCAGGACCCGGTCGTACAGCACGGTCATCCGGGCCGCCGACTGCGAGGCGCCGATGGCCAGCACGGTCCGGGGCCGCAGGCCGCCCGTGACCGCACCCGACTCGACGGCGCGGCCGGCCTGGGTGAACACGTCGTAGGACAGCTCGTCGGCGGTGAACCGACCGCCGCCGGTCACGTCCAGCCCGCCGTAGCGCGCGGGACTCCACGCGCGGAGCTGGTCCACCCCGACCCGTTGCGCCGACACACCGACCCAGGCGTAGCCCGCGCGGACGACGGACTCGGCGTTCCACAACGCGTCCAGGTCGTACCCGGCGGTGACGTTCTGCCACTCGACCAGGGCGGTTCCGTTGAAGTCGCGGGCGTGCGCGGGCCGCCGCACGACGACCCGGGTCGCGTACGGCACACCGGTGGCGACCTTCGTGCCGTTGCCGGCCCAGCCGTCGGCCGCGCCGGAGACGTGGAATTCCTGCTCGACGTAACCGGCGGCGGCGAGGTCGTCGGGCGTGGAGAAGAACGGGTAGGTGTCCTCGATCCGGTCGGCCAGCCGGTCACCCGGCACGGTCCCGGGCAACGGGCCGACGACCCGCGGCGCCGGACCGGCGGGCGCGGAGGCGGAGGCGGGGACGGACGTCGGGACCAGCAGGCCGAGCACGGCCGCGACCAGACCGAGGCGACGCCAGGGGGAAGGGGACATACCGGCTCCCACAGCGATGGGGGATGGGTGCGGAACCGACCGTAGCCAGGCCCGGACGACCGGCACCAGAACGCGGCGCCATCGTGAGACCGCCGTCGCAGCACGCTGCGGTGGTCGGGTCAGCGGTGCTGCAGCAGCACCGTGCGGGCGGCGGTTTCGGCCAGGGCCGGGTCGAGCGGCGCGCCGCTGAGCAGTTCGGCGTAGAGGGCGGACTCCACGATCCGCACGTACAGGAACGCGACCTGGTCCAGGGCCGCCGCCGACCACGGCCCGCCGTCCACTTCGAGCAGGATCTCCTTCTGCGCCGACACTGCTCGCCGGTGCACCCCGCCGGCGGTGTTGAACAGCACCCGGATGGCCGTGTCGGGCTCGCTGCGCAGGAACGCCCGGAACGGGCCGGCCGAGCGCAGGTCGGCCACGAACCGCCGGGTGACCTCCAGGACGCCCTCGACGCCGACGTTCGTGCGCTCCTGCCGGGCACGGGCCAGCAGCCGGTCCGCGAGCACCCACAGCACGTCGGCGAGCAGCCCGTCGCGGCTGTGCACGACCCGGTAGAGCGTCGCCCGGCTGATGGCCAGGCTTGCCGCCAGCGCGTCCATCTCGACCCGGCCGTGCCGCAGGAAGAACCGGCACGCGCCGCGCAGCACCTGGTCCTGGCTCACCACCCGCCGGGCGCCGATCGACCCCACTCGCAGCCCCTCGCCTCCGCCGGCCCGCCCGTCCGGCCACCCGCATCATCGTCGCCCTGCGGGTCTGCCCGCGAGACCCGGACCGGTGCCGCCGGGGTGTGCGTCACGTCACTTCCCGAATGCCGGGCGGGCCCAGGTGCGCGGTGGCGGCGCCGTGGCTATCGAAGGTGACCGCCGCATGCCGCTCTCGACGTTCGTCGACTCTGCTCGCGCCCGGTGCTGTGACCAACGCGTTCGCGCAGCATCCAGCGCACGATATGTCTACTCTATAGTTTCAGTGTTGACTAAAATCAACCGCAACCGTCGCATGCGGCGGTGGTCGCCGCCGAAGTTCAAAACCCGCCACGGCACTACGTCCGCTCCGTGGTGCGCGTCGAAGAGCCACTCAACGACGTGAACACTGCGCGACGGCATGCGAAGCCGGTCGAGGCCGGAACCTTGGCGCCCCGGATAACAGAAGGGGTGAACCGGAGCCGGCGGACGAGGTCCAGTTCCGGCAGTGGACCTCCGATGGCCGCCGACGTCATCCAGCCTGGCACGGACCGGCCCCGACCGAGATCCGTCCAGCGTCGTTCTATCACCCGAGGGCTGCTGGCGGTGGAGTGCTACTCGCGCCTTCGAAGGACGTGGAACGTCACCAACTGGTCAACCAGGTACAGGGCCGCACAGGGCAAGGGAGGTCGACCCGCGGACGCGGGCGACCGAACTGAATTCGATCACCTAACCTTCGGGAGAAGTCTTGACCGGGCACCCTGCCCCCTGTGGTCCGTGCGTCGTGGTCGCGGGCGGTGGCACCGCCGGCCACATCGAGCCGGCACTGGCGCTGGCCGACGCGGTCATGCGGCTGCGGCCGGTCGCGCGTGTCGTCGCGCTCGGCACCGAGCGCGGTCCGGAGAACAAGATTGTGTTTCTCCCATACCGCGCCCTGACCACCCGACCGGCGCGGTGGCCGGAGCCTTGGGGGCATGCTGATGGTCATGAATCGTGAGCACGACGTCGTCGTCTACGGCGCCACCGGGTTCGTCGGGGCGCTGACCGCCGCATACCTGGCCCGGCACGCGCCCGAGGGCGTGCGGATCGCGCTGGCGGGGCGGTCCGCGGACAAGCTCGCCGCCACCAGGGCCGGGCTGCCTGCGGCGGCGCGGGAGTGGCCGCTGGTCGTCGCCGACTCGGGGGACCCGGTCGCGCTGGCGGCGCTGGCCGCGTCGACGCGAGTGCTCGCCACCACCGTCGGCCCGTACGCGCGTTACGGGCTTCCGGTGGTCGAGGCGTGCGCACGGGCCGGCACGCACTACGCGGATCTGACCGGCGAGGTGTTGTTCGTCCGCGCCGCGATCGACGCCGTGCACGAGCCGGCCCTGGAGTCCGGAGCCCGGATCGTGCATGCCTGCGGCTACGACTCGATTCCGTCGGACCTGGGCATGCTGTTGCTGCACGAGCGGGCCGTGGCCGACGGCGCGGGTCCGCTCACCGACGTGCGGTTGGTGGCTACGGCCCGCGGCGGTTTCAGCGGCGGCACGATCGACTCGCTGCGGGCGCAGATCGAGGCCTACGAGAGCAATCCCGGCCTGCGCCGCGTCGCCGCCGATCCGCATGCGCTCAGTCCCGACCGCGCAGCAGAGCCGACGCCCGCCCAGCCCCGTGACGCGGGGATGCCCTCCCGCGCCGCCGACGGGACGTGGCAGGCGCCGTTCGTGATGGCCCCGTTCAACACCCGCATTGTGCGGCGTAGCAACGCCCTGCTCGACTGGGCCTACGGGCCGGAGCTGCGCTACGGCGAGGTCATGGGCGCGGGGCAGGGCGTCACCGGAGCGCTCATGGCGGCCGGTATCACCGGTGGGCTGGCCGGGCTGGTCGGCGCGATGTCGGTCAAGCCCGTCCGCGGCCTGCTCGACCGGGTGCTGCCCGCGCCCGGTACCGGGCCCAGCGAACAGGCTCGTGCGAAGGGCTGGTTCCGTTCGGTGCTGCACGCCACCACCAGCTCGGGGCGCCGCTACCGGGCCACAGTCGCCGGACCAGGCGACCCCGGCTACGCCGCCACGGCCGTCATGCTCGGGCAGAGCGCCCTATGCCTGGCCCTCGACGACCTCCCGCAGCGGTCCGGCTCGCTCACGCCTGCGACGGCCATGGGCCGGCCTCTGATCGACCGCCTCCGTCTCGCCGGCCACACCTACGACGTCACGACCGCCTGACCCACGCCGCCGTAGGGGATGGATGCTTCTTGCGATCCGTACGTCGTCGGCGAGTGCTCGGCGGCTTGATCAACGAATACGAGCCTGCAGCTGCTTGATCCGCAGTTCAGGCCGTTGGGCCATGTTTTGGCACCCACACCCGGCCCCAGCCACTTGAACGCGCCCAGATCGAACGCCTCACTATAGATCGACGCGACCGTCTCGGCGGAGTCATCCATGAGTATCGCTATGCCGCTTAACCTGCATGGATAGGGTTTTCGGCACGCACAGGAGTTGCCGTTGCGGGTGTTACGGCGGACGGTCAGGTTGGCCTTGATGTGCTGCGCCAAGCGCTGGATGTCGGTCGGCGTGCGATCGCTGAGCGAGATGTCCGCCCACTGATCCAAGACGCGGTTCCAGTGAGGCGTGTAGGCGCGGCGCGTGCCGTCGCTGACGGCCGCGGCTACGACGGGGATGTATTCGGCGAACGTGGGTGCCGGGGGCTTGATCGAGTTGAGCAGGTCCTCGGCGGTGACGCCCATCCGGTCCAGGACCAGCCGGGCGGCTTCCAGCTCGGCTTGGGTGGGTGCGCCGGTCACTGATCCTCACCTCCCGGCAGGGCGGGCATGAGCAGTTCGTCCAGGGCACGTGGTGGGAAGGCTGTCAGGGTCTGGTGGTCGAGGTGGGCGGTGAGCAGGACCCGATCGCCGACGCCCAAGCCTGCCGCGCGGCAGGCTTGGGCGGGGAAGCGGAGGTAGACCCGTGCGCTCAGCTTGACGACGCCGTGTGGGTCGGCGGTGATGACAAGCAGCCCGTCGTGTTCGCGGATGCTCAGCCGGGTGCTGCCGTCCCACCCCAGGGCGGCGGTGATGTACCGGTCGGCGACCCGGCCGCGATCGTCGACCGTCGCCATCCCGTACACGACGTTGGTCGAGCGCGGAGGCTTGGAAACGGGTACGGAGATAAGGGGGAGTGGCTGGCCGACAAAGCGAGAAGAGAGTTCCGCGGAACCCCTCGAAGTAACGGTGGGGATGAGAGGGCGGATATAGGAGCGGGTCATCGGACACCACCCGTTCGTGGTGCCGAGACGCGAAACAGGTGCTCAGGTAGACCTGAGCACCTGTCACGTAGTTGTGGCAAACTTGCCACTTTTGCGTGTCCGAGGGGGGACTTGAACCCCCACCCCCTTTCGGGGACTAGCACCTCAAGCTAGCGCGTCTGCCATTCCGCCACCCGGACGTATTTAGTTCTGCCTCGGCTCGCGCCGTGGTGTGTGCATAGATTACATGATCGTCGCCGTGGGCCAAAATCGGGGTGGCGGGCGGGTGTTCGTGCTGGTGGGGAGGGGTGAGCGGGGAGGAGGGCTAGGGTCGCGGGATGCCTGAGGTGATGGCTTGGTTGGTGGACTCGGATCCTGCGTTGCGGTGGCAGGTGCAGCGGGATCTGGTGGGGGAGCCTGAGGCTGTGTGGCGTGCCACGCGGGAGCGGGTGGCTGTGGAGGGGTTCGGGGCTCGGCTGCTTGCCGCTCAGGGGAGCGATGGCATGTGGGCCGGTGGGGCCTTCTTCCCTGCCGGGTTCGACGGGGCCAAAGAGGGTGGGCAGCCTTGGACGGCCACGACCTGGTCTTTGAGTTCGTTGCGGGAGTGGGGGCTTGATCCTGCCGTGTTGCGGGAGCGGCAGACCGTTGAGCTTCTGGGCCAAGGGTGTCGGTGGGAGTACCGGGACCTGCCCTACTGGGGTGGGGAGGTGGACTGCTGCATCAACTCGTGGACCTTGGCCAACGGGGTGTGGCTCGGAGCGCCTGTCGAGGGGATTGCGGAGTGGTTCGTCGAGCACCAGCTCGAGGACGGTGGGTGGAACTGCGAGTGGGTTGAGGGGTCGGTCAGATCGTCGTTTCACTCCACGCTCAACTCGTTGAAGGGGTTGTTGGCTCACGAGTTGGTGACGGGCGGTACGGCGGCTACGCGGGAGGCTCGCCGGCGGGGGGATGAGTACCTGCTTGAACGGCGGTTGTGCCGGCGGTTGTCCACCGGGGAGGTTGTGGGGGAGTGGGTGGCCGAGTTCCGGTCGCCGTTTCGGTGGGGGTACAGCGTGCTCAACGCCATGGATTACTTCCGGGCTGCGGGTGTCGGGGATTCGCGGATGGAGGAGGCCGTTGCGATGATCCGGGACGCTCGGCAGGCCGATGGGACGTGGTTGCAGGCCGGGCGGCATGCGGGGCGGGTGTGGTTCGAGGTCGACGTGCCCCGTGGGGAGCCGTCGAAGTGGCTGACGTTCTACGCCCTGAGGGTGTTGGAGTGGTGGGAGAGCTAGATCCAGCCTCGTGCTCGGGCGAAGCGGGCTGCTTCGTGGCGGTTGGAGGCCCCGGTTTTGCCCACGGCTGAGGAGAGGTAGTTGCGGACGGTGCCCGGTGAGAGGGAGGCGCGGCGGGCTATTTCCTCGATGGGGGCGCCTTCCAGGGCCAGTTCAAGGACGTCTGCTTCGCGTGGGGTCAGGGGGCTGTCGCCGGCGCTGATGGCTTCGGCGGCGAGGGCCGGGTCCACGTAGCGGCCGCCTGTGTGGACGGTGCGGACGACTGTGGCGAGGACGTCCGAGGAGACGGTTTTCGGGAGGAAGCCCCGGACGCCTGCTGCCAGTGCTCGTTTCAGGTGGCCCGGGCGGCCGTGACTGGTGACGATCATCGTGGAGCAGGCCGGGAGGTCGGTGGCCAGGGACTGGGCCACCGAGACTCCGTCGAGGTCGGGCATTTGCAGGTCGATGACGGCCACGTCCGGCCGGACCACCCGGGCGGTGGCGAGGGCTTCGGCTCCGGTGGCGGCTTGGGCCACGACCTCCAGGTCGTCCTCCAGCGACAGGAGTGCCGCCATGGCGCCTCGGATGAGGTGTTCGTCGTCTGCCAGGAGGATGCGGATCACGGGAGCTCCACGGTGAGGACGAAGCGGTTGGGGGCTTCCGGGGTCGCGGTCACGGTGCCGCCGAGGGCCGCTACGCGTTCGCGCAGGCCGGTCAGGCCGCTGCCGAAGCGGAACGGTCCGGGGCGTGCGCCGTCGTTGGACATGGTGAGGATCTTGCCGCGCAACGTGATCGTGCACGTCCTGGCTTCGCTGTGGCGCAGGACGTTGGTGACGCCTTCGCGGACCGCCCAGCCCAGCGCGCCTGCCGGTTCGCCGTCGAAGGTGACGTCGCCGATCACCCGGCAGTCGATGCCCGCGGAGCCCAGCAGGGAGCGGGCGCCGGCGAGTTCCACGGAGAGGTCGGCGGTGCGGTAGCCGCTCACGACGGCGCGGAGCTCGTCGAGGGAGTCCTGGGCTATGCGGCGGACCTCGAGCATCTCGTCGATCGCCGTGTCACGGCCGCGGCGCGCCAGTTGGGCGGCGAGGTCGGCTTTCAGGGCTACGACGGAGAGGTTGCGGCCCACCACGTCGTGCAGGTCGCGGGCGAAGCGGAGGCGTTCTTCGGCCACCGCGAGGTTCGCGCGGACCTCGCGGGAGCGGTCGAGCTCCCAGACCAGGCCGAGCATCCACAGGGTGGTGCGGAAGGCGAAGGCCAGGAACAGCACCATGACGCTGCTGGCGACCGCGTGGCCCATCGGGGCGGTGAGGAACAGGAACCCGATCGCGGCCGCGGACACCACCGCGAGCGGGCGGGTGGGGCGCAGGGCGGACAGGGTGGTGATCGTCAGCACCAGGAACATCACCGCGATGCCGTTGGCCGGGCTGTCGATCTTGCCGGGGGACGGGTGCGGGTAGGTCAGTTCGGCGACGAGCAGGACGGCGCTCGTGTACGCCACGTACAGCACGAGCATGCGGCCGGGGAACGTGGTCCTGCCCAGGTAGTGCTCGATGCCGAGGTGCGCCAGGCGCAGGCTCAGCGCGAGGTGGATCAGCACCGCCGCGGTGGTCGCGACCACCGCGGCGGTGCTGATCTCCTCGGCGATGCCGATGATCAGCAGTGGCGGCAGGAAGAAGTAGGCGAGGTAGAACGTGGCGCGGACGAAGAAGTCGAACCGCGCCGCGTTGCCACGCGACCGCCACCAGCCGAGCAAGCTCACCTCCGAGGGTCCCACCGGAAATACCGCTGCACAGCGTAGGTCCCCAGGCCGATCCACACCGCCAGGACGATCAACGGCCGCAACACCGGGCCGTCGGCCCAGCCGGCGCGCAGCAGGTCGAGGACCGGCGTGAGCGGCAGGTACGCCAGCGCCTTCGCGAGGGGCTCGGGCAGCGCGTCCAGCGGGAACATCATCCCCGAACCGAAGAAGCACGCCATCAGCACCGGCAACGACGTCACCTGCGCCATCTCCACGGTCCGCGTGAACGCCGAGGACGCCGCCGCGAGCAGCGTGAAGGACGCGATGCCGCCCAGCACACCCAGCACGATGAACCACGGACGCTCCGGCAGCGGCACGCCGACGACCACGGCGACGACGACGGAGAAGAGCAGCATCTGCCCCAGCGCCACCACGAGCGACGGCAGGGACGCGCCGAACAGGATCTCCGGGTCGGTCAGCTCGCCGACGCGCAGCCGCTTGAGCACCAGCTCCTCCCGCCTCGCCACGAACGTCGTGACGAGGTTGTAGTACACCGCCATGAGCAGCGAGAACCCGATCAGGCCGGCGATCAGCGGCACGCCGTTCGCATCCACCGAGATCAGCACCGGCACCAGCAACAACGGCATCAGCAGCGAGTTGAACAGCGCGGTCCGGTTGCGCCAGAACAACTTCAGCTCCGCCTGCCCGATGGCCACGGCCCTCATGCCGCCTCCTCCGCGATCGCCAGGAACGCCTCCTCCAGCGACGCCGAACGGGCGTCCAGACCGGACAGTGCGACGTCGTTCGAATGTGCCCACGCCAGCAGCTCGTGCAGCGTCGACTGCAGGTCGTTGGTCCGCACGGTCACGCGCCCCGACGAGTCCGCGTCGGCCACGACGGGCAGCGGGATCCCGGAGGGCGGCACGAACGAGATGCGCGACGGGTAGGCGTCGACGACCTCGGACACCGTTCCCTGCGCCACGATCCGGCCGCGGTGCATGATCGCGAGACGGTCGGCCAGCTCCTGCGCCTCCTCGAGGTAGTGCGTCGTCAGCAGCACGGTGACGCCCTCGCGCAGCAGCGTCCGGATGAGCTCCCACGTGTTGCGCCGGCTCTCCGGGTCGAGCCCGGTCGTCGGCTCGTCGAGGAACAGCACCTCCGGCTTGCCCAGCAACGCGAGCGCCAGGTCCAAGCGCCGCCGCTCACCGCCGGACAGCTGCTTCACCCGCACCGACGCGCGGTGCTCCAGGTCGACCAGCGCCAACGCCTCCGCCACGGGACGCGGCGACGTCAAGGTCCCCGCCCACATCTTCGTCGCCTCGGACACCGTCAGGTCCGGCGGGAAACCGCCTTCCTGCAACATCACCCCCACGCGTGGCCGGACGACCGCGCGTTCGGTGAACGGGTCGTGTCCGAGCACGCGCACGGTCCCCTCCGCCGGACGCGACAGCCCTTCCACGACCTCCACCGTCGAGGTCTTCCCCGCTCCGTTCGTGCCGAGCAGCGCGAACATCTCGCCCCGCTCGACGTCGAAGGACACGCCCCGCACGGCCTCGAACCCTCCGCTGTACCGGCGCGTCAGCCCTCGCACCTCGATCGCTGTCATGCCTCAACGATCTCGGCAGGCACGGGCGAGCGGCAGTGCCACGACACATCAGTTCCCCATGACAGATGTCATGCGAGCCACCTCACCACTCGCTGCGCAACTTGCGAGCGTTGGATTAAGGTCGTAATCTAACGGTCGTGCCAAAACGGGCGGACCCAGTCGAACGGCGTCAGCAGGTGGTGGCCGCCCTCTACCGGGTGGTCGACGCCGAAGGGCTGGACGCGGCGAGCCTGCCGCGGATCGCCCGCGAGCTGAACGCCACGACGGGCTTGCTGCAGAAGTACTTCCGCAGCAAGGACGAGCTGCTCCTGTTCGCGCAGGGACAGCTCGTGGAGGAGCTCACCACGAGCGTGCGGGCTGTCTTGGCGCAGGAGGGGAGCCTGAAGGACCGCCTGCACAAGGCGTTGTGCGTCATCGCGCTCGTGGACGACGCGGCGCGCGCACGGGTGTGGCTCGCGTTCGCGGCGCGGGCGGCTGCGAACCCCGTGTTGTTGCAACGGCACGTGGAAGGCGCATGGGTTATCAGGGACCTGTGCCGGCAGATGCTCGAGGCGGAGGGGCTGGACGGCGGGGAGGCCGTCGGGCTCGCCGCGCTGGTGGACGGGGTGACGACTCAGCGCGCCCTGGAGCCGGAGGTCATGACGGAGGACGTGGCGGAGCGGGTGATCGGCCGCCACCTCGAACGACTGTGGGGGAAAGAGTGACACTGGGGTTGGTGGCGGCGCTGGCGGGGCTGGCGCTGCTGGATTCGACGAGCATCGGGACGTTGTTCATCCCGATCTGGCTCATGCTCACGCCGGGACGGCTGCGTCTCGGCAGGTTCGCCGTGTACCTCGGCACGATCACGGTGTTCTACTTCGCCGTCGGGATCCTGCTCGTGCTCGGGGCCTCGAAGGTCGTCGACCACCTCGACGGGCCGGTCGCGCTGTGGATCCAGTTGGTCATCGGCGTGTTCCTCTTCGTGATCAGCTTCCGCTTCGACAGCAAGAAGAAGCTGGACACGGCGAAGTGGCAGAACCGCGCGAACGGGCCGACACCGGCGCTCGCGGGGGTCGCGGTGCTGGCGGGTGTCGTCGAGCTCGCGACGATGCTGCCGTACCTGGGCGCGATCGGGATGATGAGCGCCGCGGACCTGCGGCCGGCCCAGATCGGGCTGCTGCTCGCCGGGTACTGCCTGGTCATGATCGTGCCCGCGCTGCTGCTGCTCGGCGGGCGGCTGGCGCTGCGGCAGCGGATCGACCCGTTCCTGACGAAGATCAGCACCTGGTTCGCCGAGAAGGGCGCGAGTGCGACGGGCTGGATTCTCGGCATCGCCGGGTTCCTGGTCGCACGCGATGCCGTCGCGCGGCTGTTCTTCCTGTGAACCACTTGGTCCGGTTGGCTGAACGACCCGGTTTCGTTTTCCTCCTACACTGGCGAGGATGACTCAGCCGGGCGATCCGCGCAGGTCTGTCCCGCGCGAGCTGGCGCCGTTGCTCCGAATGGAAGTCCCGCCGGTCGCGGTGAGCATTTTCGAGGCGATCGAGGAATCCATTCCGGAATACACGCCGTTCCGGGAGAACGTGGTGGACGGAATCCGGCAGGCGTTGGTGAAGTTCGTCGACCGCATCGCCTCGCCGGAGTCCGAGCCCGATCCGCACGACGACATCCACCGCAAGCTCGGCGCGTGGGAGTTCCAGTCCGGGCGCAGCCTCGACAGCCTGCAGGCCGCCTACCGGATCGGCGCGCGGATCGCCTGGCGGCACATCTGCGCTTTCGCCGAACGGCGCGAGCTGACGCTGCGCCTCATGTCGGTGCTGGGCGAGGCGATGATCGCCCACGTCGACGAGCTCGTCAGCCTGTCGGTCGAGGGGTACGCGGCCGCCCAGGCGAGCGCGGCCGGCACGCTCGAACGCAAGCGGCGCAAACTGCTGGAACTGCTGGTCGGCGATCCGGCGGCCGGCCGGCAGGCCGTGCTGGAGGCGGCGGGCGCGGCGGCGTGGCCGATGCCGGACCGCCTCGCCGCCGTGGCGCTCGAACCGTCCGCCGCGCCCGCCGACGACCTGCCGGGCGACGTGCTGGTCGACTTCGAGGACACCGCCCCGTACCTGCTGGTGCCGAACCCGGTCGCGGTGGCCCGCTGGGTGCGCAGAGCCCTGCCGGGGTGGCGGGCCGCGGTCGGGCCGCCCGTGCCGCCGGAGCAGGCGCGTGCTTCGCTGGCCTGTGCGCGCCGGGTGCTCGCGCTGTCCCGCCAGGGGGTTCTGCCGGACCGGCCGGTGCTGGACTGCGCCGACCACCTCGTCGAACTCACCGTGCTCGCCGACGAGTTCCTCGCCCGGCAGCTGGCCGAACGCGCGCTGGCACCGCTGGCCCCGCTCACCGAACGGCAGCGCACGAAGCTCGCCGAGACGCTGCTGGTGTGGCTCTCGGCCCGCGGTGGCGCGCCCGAGGTCGCCGCCCGGCTGCAGGTGCACCCGCAGACCGTGCGCTATCGCGTGAACCAGTTGGACGAACTGTTCGGCGATCGGATGCACGACGCCGAGCACAGGTTCGCCCTCGAACTGGCGCTGCGCGCGCACTATTTGTTGCTGCGCGGCTGATAAATCGCGGGAAGCCATTTCGCATTCCGATGACAAAAGCGCGTTTTCGCTTGCCTCCCGGAATGCGACGCGGTTACTTTACTGACGAGTAACGCAACGCCGCCTTCTTGCAGTTCAATGTCGTACTCAGGAGGTCCCTGCAGATGAAGACCGGACTTTTCACGCGCGCCGCCGCGGTGGTTCTGGTTGCCGGAGCGCTGGGCGTGGCCACGGCCGGCACGAGTTCCGCCGCGGCCGCCGAGCTCAGCCTCACCTACTCGTGCCAGTTCTCCGTCGCCGGCACGCACGACGTCCCCTCCGTGATCAGCTCGCCGAACCTGCCGGACTCCGCCGCCGTCGGCGTTCCGACCGAGCCTGCCTCGGCGTCGGTGACGTCCACCGTGCCCGACTCCGTCCGCAACACGCTGTGGTGGATCGGCGGCCGGTCGGTCGACGGCACGCTCACCACGACCATCGCCGTGGACAACGCGGGCAGCGTCCAGACGCAGACGTCGACGCTGACCATCCCGAACACCCCGGTGCCCTCCTCCGGCACGTTCCAGGTCGTCGCCACCGGCACGTTGCCGTCGCTGACGCTGCCCAACGCCGGCACGACCTCGATCAACCTCGGCAACGCCGACCTCGCCCTGACCCCGCGCCAGGAGAACGGCGACCCGACGTGGATCGGCGTCGTGCACGTCCCCTGCACCGTCAAGGCGGGCCAGTCCACCAAGTTCTACGAGTTCCAGGTGGCGTAGCACCCGTCCCGTGATGGGCACCCGTCCCGTGATGGGATGGCGGCCATGGAGCTGCAACAACTGGTGGACCGCATCGCCTCCGAGGTCACGCCAGGCGGCGCCGTAGCCGACTACATCCCCGCACTCGCCAGAGTCGACCCGCACGCCTTCGGCCTCGCCGTCGCCACACTCGACGGCGAGGTCTTCGGCGCGGGTCGGCACGAGCGGCCGTTCTCGATCCAGAGCATCTCCAAGGTGTTCACGCTGGCTCTGGCCCTCGCCGAGAACGACGACGTGTGGACGCGCGTCGGCCGCGAACCGTCCGGGTCGCCGTTCAACTCGCTGGTCCAGCTCGAGACCGAGC
This sequence comes from Lentzea jiangxiensis, assembly GCF_900104175.1. Classification (GTDB taxonomy): domain Bacteria; phylum Actinomycetota; class Actinomycetes; order Mycobacteriales; family Pseudonocardiaceae; genus Lentzea; species Lentzea jiangxiensis. The sequence goes on along the minus strand of NZ_FNIX01000012.1, from coordinate 144,840 downwards.
AGGGCATCCCGCGCAACCCGTTCATCAACGCCGGCGCCGTCGTCGTCACCGACCACCTCGGGCTCGGCGCCTCCGACCGGCTGCTCGAGTTCCTGCGCCGGGAGAGCGGCAACCCGGGCATCGGCGTCGACCCCGAGGTCGCCGAGTCCGAACTGGACCACAGCGACCGCAACCGCGCGCTCGCCCACTTCATGGCGTCCTACGGCAATATGCGAAACCCCGTCGACGTCGTGCTGCGCGAGTACGTCCGGCAGTGCTCGATCGCGATGAGCTGCACCGACCTCGCCAAGGCCACCCTCTTCCTCGCACGGCACGGCGTCCGCAACGACGGCACGCGGCTGCTCGGCGTCAGCGCGGCCAAGCGCGTCAACGCCGTGATGCTCACCTGCGGCACCTACGACGCCGCCGGCCAGTTCGCCTACCGCGTCGGCCTGCCCGGCAAGAGCGGCGTCGGCGGTGGCATCATCGCCGTCGTCCCCGGCAGGTGCGCGATCTGCGTGTGGAGCCCGGCGCTGGACGCACGCGGCAACTCCGTCGCCGGTGTCGACGCTCTGGACCGTTTCACCACTCTCACGGGCTGGTCCGTGTTCTGACGGGTGGCCCGGGAGGAACCAGGTGGTATAGGAAGGCGGGGTGAGCACAACGGGGAACGCATTGGCACTGGCGCAGGACGAGGCCGTGACGCTGGTCAGCGAGCTGATCAGGATCGACACCACGAACACGGGTGATCCCGCGACGGTCGTGGGCGAGCGCGAGGCCGCCGAGTGGGTGGCGGAGAAGCTGTCCGAGGTCGGCTACGAGACCACGTACGTCGAGTCGGGCGCGAAGGGCCGCGGCAACGTCATCGCCCGCCTGGCGGGAGCCGATCCCAGCCGCGGGGCGCTGCTGGTCCACGGCCACCTCGACGTCGTGCCCGCCGACGCCTCGGAGTGGTCGGTGCACCCGTTCTCCGGTGCCGTGCAGGACGGCTACGTGTGGGGCCGCGGCGCCGTCGACATGAAGGACATGGTCGGCATGACGCTGGCCCTGGCCCGCCACTTCAAGCGCGAGAACATCGTCCCGCCGCGCGACATCGTGTTCGCCTTCCTCGCGGACGAGGAGGCCGGCGGCCTGTACGGCGCGAAGTGGCTGGTGGAGAACCGGCCGGAGCTGTTCGAGGGCGTCACCGAGGCGATCAGCGAGGTCGGCGGGTTCTCGATCACCCTCAAGGACGACGTCCGCGCGTACCTCGTCGAGACCGCCGAGAAGGGCATCCGCTGGCTCAAGCTGCGGGTCAAGGGGACCGCGGGGCACGGCAGCATGATCCACCGCGACAACGCCGTGGCGAAGCTCGCCGCCGCCGTCACCAAGCTCGACCAGCACCGGTGGCCGCTGATCATCCGGCCGTCCGTGCGCGAGTTCCTCGACGGCGTCACCGAGATCACCGGCCTCGAGTTCCCCGATGACGACGTCGAGGGCTCGATCGGCAAGCTCGGCGCGCTGTCGCGGATGATCGGCGCGACCCTGCGCGACACGGCCAACCCGACGATGCTCTCCGCCGGCTACAAGGCCAACGTCATCCCGTCCACGGCCGAGGCCACTGTGGACTGCCGCATCCTGCCGGGCCGCGAGGAGGCGTTCGACCGCGAGCTGGCCGAGCTGCTCGGCCCGGACGTCGAACGCGAGTGGGTCGGCCTGCCGCCGGTCGAGACGACCTTCGACGGCGCCCTCGTGGACGCCATGACGGCGTCGATCACCGCCGAGGACCCCGGCGCCCGCGTGCTGCCGTACATGCTCTCAGGCGGCACGGACGCCAAGTCGTTCCAGCAGCTCGGCATCCGCAACTTCGGCTTCGCGCCGTTGAAGCTGCCGGCCGACCTCGACTTCTCCGGACTCTTCCACGGCGTGGACGAGCGCGTGCCGGTCGACGCGCTCAAGTTCGGTGTTCGCGTGCTGGACCGTTTCCTGCGCAACAGCTGAGGAGGACGCCATGTCCGCTGTGGACCTGACCGGTCAGGTCGCGCTCGTCACCGGCGGCGCGGGCGGGATCGGGGCCGCGGCGGCGCGGCGTCTGGCCGAGCTCGGCGCCCGCGTGGCGGTGCTCGACCTCGACGCCGCGGGCGCGCAGCGGGTCGTGTCCGCCGTCGGTGGCATCGCCGTCGCCGGTGACGTCGCCGACCCCGCGACCATGCCCGCGGTCGTCGCGCAGGTCGAGGCCGAGCTCGGGCGGCTCGACGTCGTGTTGCTCAACGCCGGGATCGGCGGCGGCCAGACCGGGGTGGACGCCCTGGACGTCGACCGCTACCGCAGGCTGGTCGGCGTGAACGTGGACCACGTCGTGTACGGGGTGTGCGCGGCCGTTCCGGCGCTGCGGCGCCAGGGCGGCGGGAAGATCGTGATCACCGCGTCGCTCGCCGGTCTCACCGCGATGTCCTCCGACCCGCTCTACACGCTGACCAAGCACGCCGTCGTCGGGTACGCGCGGGCGGCGGGCGCCGCGCTGGCGGGGGAGGGCATCACGGTCTCCGCGCTGTGCCCGGGATTCGTCGACACGTTGCTGCTCGGCGCGGCGAAGGAGGAGTTCGACGCCGTGGAGTTCCCGCTGCTGACACCCTCGGACGTCGCCGAGGCGCTGCAGTCCGTGCTGGCCGGGGGGCAGCCGGGGGAGGCCTGGACCATCCAGCCCGGTGGCCAGGCCTCGGCGTACCGCTTCCGCGGCGTTCCGGGCGTCGGTGGCGGACAGCTGCCGCCGGATGTCGTGCTCGGCCGCGTTTAGGGCGTGTCCGGACCCGTGTTGTCTCGTTAGGACGAACAGACGACACGGCGAAAGGACTGCGCATGGTGCGACTGGAGGACGGGACCGAGCTGAACGTGGTGCGCGCGGGCGACCCCGAGGCACCGGTGACGGTTGTGCTGGCCCACGGTTACGCGCTCGACCACCGCTCCTGGCACAAGGTCGTCGAGCAGCTGGCCACCGACTTCCAGGTCATCGCCTACGACCACCGCGGCCACGGCGGTTCCGGCGCCGCCACCAAGGAGACGGCCACGATCGAGCAGCTCGGCGACGACCTGGGCGAGTTGATCGAACGGGCCGTGCCGCAGGGGCAGGTCGTGATCGCCGGGCACTCGATGGGCGGCATGGCGGCGCTCGCGATGGCCGAGCGCCGGCCGCGGTTGTTCCGGCAACGGGTGCTGGGCAACGTGTTCGTGTCCACGGCGGTGAGCGAGATGTCCGAGACGTCGCTCGCCTGGCCCAAAGCGCTCGGCAAGCTCGTGCGGGAGCTGGAACGGGCGTTCGGGCCGATCGTGCGGGCGGTGCGGGAGAAGATCGAGCCGACCAAGACCGCCGGTCTGCGGTGGTGGCTCTTCGGCGACGAGCCGGCGGACGAGGACGTGGAGCTCACCGCGGACATGGTGTGGGGGCACTGGCCGGAGACGATCGCGCTGTTCCGGCCCGCCGTGGACCGCTACGACCGCGAGGCCGGGCTGACCGTGGCGGGGGAGAAGGCCGTCGTCGCGGTGGTGGGGGACGAGGACCGGCTGGTGGCCGAGTCGGACGTGGCCGAGTTCGGCGGAACGTCGGTGGTCTTGCCGGACGCGGGCCACATGCTTCCCCTGGAGCGGCCGTCCGAACTCGCCGACCTCATCCGCGAGGTGGCCGCCAAGGCATAGCCGGGGACTGGTGCCGCAGTACCTGGAAGCGCGGACGATCGGTCCGAACGGGCGAGCGACCCGGTGCCCCGGTGGAGGAGGATCAGCCGGCGCGAATCGAGCGCCCCGCCGCACTGATCGTGGAGGACCGGTGCAGTACCTGGAACCGCGGACGGACCTGCCCGCGAAGGACGACTGGTCCACCGGCCTGATCCTGCAGGACCTGCGCTGGGGTGCGAAGGCTCTCGGCGGCATCGCGCTCGTGGCGGCGGGCGGGGCGGTGACGTGCTGGTTCCTGCCGTCGTCGCCCGGCAACACCGGTGCGTTGGTGGTCTTGGCGGTGGTCGCGCTGCTGTGCGCGCTCGGGCCGTTAATGTACCGGTCGGAGACGAAGGCCGAGCGGCGGGGACTGCTGGAGCGGCCGTGGCGGCGCGTCCCGGCGTGGGTGGCGGAGGACCAGCAGGACGCGACCGACCGCCTGCTGCTCGACGGCTTGGTGCTCAAGGGCTGGTTCGAGGACCTGCCGGACATGGTGCTGCACCGGCAGGAGGTCTTCGTCTGCGGACCTGACGCCGGTGGCAGGGCGGTCGTCCGGGTCGCCGGGTTCGCCAAGATGGCCAACGCCAAGGTGGACGCGGGGGAGTACCCGGCGCGCGAACCCGAGGAGCGGCCGCTCGGCCGGCCGCTGGACGACCCCGCGACCGCGAAGGCCTGCGGAGGTCTGCGGTGGGGAGTCAGGTCGTGGCTGTGGTCGGCGGTGCCCGCGGGGCTCGGCGGCCTGGTGGTGGCGCTGAGCCTGTTCCCGCTGGCGCCGGCCGGACTGGTGGTCGGCGGCCTCGTCCTGGTGGCAGGGTTGCTGGGCGTTCCGACGGCGGTCGAGATCAGCCGCTGGTACCGGGACGCGGTGAGGGCGGTGGAGAACTCGGCGCAGTGGACACCGGTGCCGATCACGCTGTTCCCGTGGCAGCCCAACCAGCACGTCGCCGGGCTGGCGGAGATGCCCGGCGGACTCGCGCTGGTGCAGTTCGTGATCCCGGACCTGCACGTCGTGGCGAACATCGCCGACACGGGTGTCATGTGGATCGCCGGCACGCACGGCGACGTGATCGCGGTGGGGGTGCCGAGGGTGCCGGTGCTGACGTTCGCCGCGGTCCAACCGGATCGGGACGTCCCGGAGGAAGACCCGATCCCGTGGATCCAGCGGCTGCGCCAGCCCGACTTCAGCGGCCTGCCGCGGTAGACCGGCGCCGTCCCGGCGGGCGGCCGAAGAGCCGCACGTGCTCGTCGACCAGCCAGTCCTTGAGCGGCGCCCACTCCGGGTGGTGGTTGAGGACCAGCAACCGGTGCATCCACCAGTTCTGGTCGTCGTGGCGGGGGAACGCGGCGAGCCACGCGGCCCTGTCCTCCGCCGGCAGTCCCCAGAGGTGCTGGAGCTGACCTTCGGCGTCCGTGTCGAGCTGGGCGGTGACCTTGCCGTCCTCGGTGTGCCATTCCGCGCGCAGCTCGCGCAGGACGGCTATGGCGCGTTCGTCTCCTTCGTCAGCCGTGACCACGACTGTGTGCAGACCCTGCGCCGCGGCTTGCGCGAGCAGGGCTCTGGTGGACGTTTCGTCGTGCGGCAGTGCGCTGTGAGCGACCCCGACTTCGTGCGGCACGAGCTCCATGACCCCGAATCTGATCACATCTGCAACAAGTTCGGCGAATTTTATTGTTTCAGTGTTGACTGATGAGTCATCGACCTCACCTGAAGTTCCCGCTGTTGCGTGCACGTTGTCGTAAGGCGCTCAGGCATCGACATCTCACAACGTTTCCGCACTACAAAGGCAGCGGAGGGGAAAGGTGAGGGGTGTTGTTCAGCAGAGTGGTCTCGGCTCGACGCCGGGGGAGTGGTGCTCCCCATGACGAGTGGACAGGTGCGCCGTCGTAGTGGCGCACACGCGGTCCCCGCGCCGGCCGCGTCGAGGTCCCCATGCGGTCGGCGCGTAGGCCACTTCGTAGGTCGCGCCGGCCGCGTCGAGGGTCCATCGATTACTACTATCTCTATAACTTCAGTGTTGACTAAAATAAACAATCAACCGGTTCTCGCCCCCACCAGACAGGTACGCAGTCTCGAAGGCAACCAGGAAAGCGCCCCAGCGTTCGGTCCCGGTAGCGGGCGGCAGGGCGCCGACGGCGTCATAACGGCTGGTGAAGGCCTCGCCGACGGTGATGGAGAGTTCGAACGCGAGCGTGCTCGCCGCGTGGTCGCCGAGGTCCGCCGCCGCCCGGAGAGCGGCGGCGCGGTCGTGCGCGACCTGTTCCCAGTCGGGGTAGTGGGCTTTCCCTGCAGGGCTGAAGGCGAAGCGGACGACGTTGCGCTCGTCGCCGAGGCCGGAGATCGTGCGGAACGTCTCGGTGCACGCGAGGACGTCACCGGCCGGGTCGAGCACGGCGGCCGCGGTGGGCGCGAGAGCGTCGAGCAGTGCCTGGACGGTGGGCCGCAGCGGTGGTGGCGGGGGAGGGGCGCAGGTGCTGCCGGCCTTGACGAGGCGGTACAGGTGGATCCGTTCGTCCGCGGTCATCCCGAGCGCGTCGGCCAGGGCGGCGAGGACCTGGCCGGAGGGGGAGCGGTCGGTGCCGCGCTCGAGGCGGGTGAGGTACTCGACGCTGATGCCGGCGCGGTCGGCGAGCTCGCCGCGGCGCAGGCCGGGGGTGCGGCGGCGTTCGGTGGTGGGAGGTGCGGTGGCTTCGCGGCGGGCGCGCAGGAACCGGCCCAGTGCGTTGTCGGCCATGATCGGCGAGTCTAGGGGGACCCTGAGCGGGCCTCCCTGCGTCCGGCCCGCGCGGTGATGCTGTGGATCATGCGATACCGACTGTTCGGCCGGACCGGCCTGCGCGTGTCCGAGGTGCTGCTGGGCACCATGACGTTGCGTTCGGAGGACCTCGCCCGTCGCGTGGTCGACACCTACGCCGAGGCCGGCGGCAACTTCCTCGACACCGCCTCGGCCTACGGCGAGAGCGAGGAGGTGCTCGGAGCCGTGCTGGGGCGGCGGGACCGGTTCGTGCTGGCGACGAAGTACGCGTTGTCGCGTGACGCCCGGGACCCGAACGCGGGCGGGAACCACCGCAAGAACCTGGTGGGGTCGCTGGAGCGGTCGTTGCGGCGGTTGCGGACTGACCACGTGGACGTGCTGTGGGTGCACCTGTGGGACCGGCACACGCCGGTCGAGGAGACGATGCGGGCGCTGGACGACCTGGTGCGGGCGGGGAAGGTGCTCTACGTCGGGGTGTCGGACGCGCCGGCGTGGTTCGTGGCACGGGCGAACACGCTGGCGGAGTGGCGGGACTGGACGGCGTTCTCGGGGTTGCAGGTGCCGTACAACCTGCTGCGGCGCGACGTGGAGCGGGAGCTGCTGCCGATGGCGTCGGCTCTGGGGCTGACGGTGGCGGCGTGGGCGCCGTTGGCGGCGGGGAAGCTCTCGGGTGGCACGCAGCGGTCGGGGCGGCTGACCGAGGGGGAGGAGCGCGTGGCGCTGGCCGTGCGGGAGGTCGCGGACGAGCTGGGGACGACGCCGGCTCGGGTGGCTCTGGCGTGGGTGCGCTTACGCGGGGTGTTGCCGCTGGTGGGGGCGCGGACGCCGGAGCAGGTGCGGGACTGCCTGGGCGAGGTGGTGCTGCCGCCGGAAGCGGTCGCGCGCCTGGAGGCGGCGGCCCCGTTTGAGCGGGGCTTTCCGGCGGACTTCATCGCGGAGTGCGAGCCCTCCGCGTTCGGTGACGTGGTCGTCGTCAGGTGATGAGGCCGGGCACCAGGGAGGGCTGGCGCTTGCGGCGGAGCCAGACCTTGCGGGAGCCGTCGCCGTAGAGCAGCGTGCGGGAGAGCTCCCAGCCCGCGAACTCGGCGTGGATGGCCAGCTGCGTGGCCGCGGTGCGGCGGGAGATGCCGGGCGGCAGACGCAGCGGCCGGTACTCCCAGTCTCCGTCGATCACCCCTTCGTTCATGGCGAGATCACCTGTACCCCTCCGTTGTCGCCGGACGTGACCGTGACCCGTCCGGATTCCTGGTCGACGCTGACGGTGTTGGGCTGGCGCACGGTGGGGAACCGGTGCTTCTCGGTCGGTTCGCCACCGGCGACGTTCAGCCCGACGACCTCGTTGCGCTCGGTGAGCGTGACCCACGCGATGTCGCGCTTGCCGTCGTAGGCGATGCCGTAGGGCGTGCCGGGCAGGGGGTAGCGCTGCCGCATGATCAGCGGGTTGACCGAGAACGCGATGAACTCGCCGCCGCGGGTGTCGACGACGAGCAGGCGGCCGTAGCGGTCGGGGACGCCGTTGGTGGCGCCGTCACCCGCGCGCAGGCCGGCGCCGCGGTTCGGTGCGCCCTTGTCGTCGGTGGTCATCTCGAAGACCGCGCTGCGCAGCCTGTCCAGTTCGACGTTGCGGCCGTTGACCTGGAACTTCTGCGTGGTGTCGCCCTCGGTGAACGTGCCGCCGGGCGTGATCTCGCCGGGCGGGGTGCCGTTCTGGGCGGGGGAGAGGGCGGGCTTCGCGGCTTCGAGGACTTCGGCGACCTGCAGCGGGTCCTGCGTCCCCTCGCTCTGGCCGCACGCCGTCAGCGTGGCGGTGGTCAAGATCAGAGCAGCGAGCCGGCGCAAGATCGGGTCCTCCTGGAGCACGTCGTGGACTTCCAGGATCCACGACGTTCGGCCGGAGGTCACGCAAGGGGTGGGGTGAAACTCGCCGCGAGAGTCTGTTGTTTATCTCTATAATTTCAGTGTCGACCAAAATCAAACATCGACAGTGGTTACCCGACAGAAAACGAACCGAACAAAAACACGCCGAGAGCTCAGGGCATCGGGCGTTCGGGGTAGCCGAGTTCGATGGCGCTGACGTCGTCGAGGGCGGCCCGGATGGCCGGGGGCAAGGTGAGCTGCTCGGTCTCGAGCGAGGCGAGGAGCTGGTTGGTGTCGCGGGCGCCGACGACGGGGGCGACGACGCCGGGGCGGTCGCGGACCCAGGCGAGGGCGACGCACAGCGCGGAGGTGCCGAGTCCTTCGGCGGCGGTGGCGACGGCCTGGACGATGCGGGCGGCGCGGTCGTTGCGGTGTTGTTCGACGTAGCCGGCGAAGTGGGCGGAGGCGCCGCGGGAGTCGGCGGGGGTGCCGTTGCGGTACTTGCCGGTCAGCACGCCGCGGCCGAGGGGTGCCCACGGGAGGAGTCCGAGGCCGTGGTGCTGGGCGGCGGGGGCGACTTCGCGTTCGATGCCGCGTTCGAGCAGGGAGTACTCGACCTGGGTGGAGATGAGGGGGTGGGTCGAGGGGGTCATGGCGGCGGTGGCGAGCTGCCAGCCGCTGTAGTTGGAGATGCCGGCGTAGCGGACTTTGCCGGAGGTGATGGCGTGGTCGACGGCGGAGAGGGTTTCCTCGACGGGGACGTGGGCGTCCCAGGCGTGCAGTTGCCACAGGTCGACGTGGTCGACGCCGATGCGGCGCAGGGATCCGTCCAGTGCGGACAGCAGGGCGCCGCGGGAGGCGCCGCCGCCGAAGGGGCCTTCGGTGCGGCGGGCGACGGCTTTGGTGGCGAGGACGAGTTGGTCGCGGGGGACGATTTCGCCGAGGAGGCCGCCGAGGATGCGTTCGGCTTCGCCTTCGGAGTAGACGTCGGCGGTGTCGACGAGGGTGCCGCCGGCGTCGGCGAAGGCCATGAGCTGGGTTGCTGCCTCGTCCGCGTCGGTGTCGCGGCCCCACGTCATCGTGCCCAGCGCGGTCCTGGAGACGCGGAGGCCGCTGCGGCCGAGGTATCGCTGTTCCACGTGCGCGATGCTAAGGGGTGATCATCGTGTGAGCCTGGCAATCGGTGTTACTGACCGGTAGGGTCTTGCTGCGTGAAGCTCGGATTGAACCTCGGATACTGGGGCGCCGGCAACGACGCCGCGAACCTTGAGCTGGCCAAAGAGGCCGACCGGCTCGGCTTTTCGGTGGTGTGGGCCGCGGAGGCCTACGGTTCCGACGCGCCGACGGTGCTCGCGTGGGTGGCCGCGCAGACCGAACGCATCGACGTCGGTAGCGCGATCTTCCAGATCCCGGCGCGGACGCCCGCGATGGCGGCGATGACGGCGGCCACTTTGGACACGTTGTCGGGTGGCCGGTTCCGGATGGGCCTGGGTGTGTCGGGTCCGCAGGTGTCGGAGGGCTGGCACGGTGTGCGGTTCGACAAGCCGCTGGCGCGCACGCGTGAGTACGTGGAGATCGTGAAGCGGGCTTTGACGCGGGAGAAGCTGCGTTTCGAGGGTGAGCACTACACGTTGCCGTTGCCGGATGGTCCTGGCAAGGCGTTGCAGCTGACGGTGCACCCGGTGCGGGAGCAGATCCCGATCTACCTGGCGGCGGTGGGTCCGAAGAACCTGGAGCTGACGGGGGAGATCGCGGACGGGTGGCTGGCGATCTTCTTCTCGCCGGAGTTCTCGGCGGAGTCGCTGGCGTCGGTGAGGGCGGGCCGGGAGAAGGCCGGCAAGTCGATGGAGGGTTTCGACGTCGTTCCGACGATGCCGCTGGTCGTGGGGCAGGACTGGAAGGCGTGCGCTGACCCGGTTCGGGCGTACACGGCGTTGTACGTGGGCGGTATGGGGTCGCGCAAGCAGAATTTCTACAACAACCTGATGGTGCGGATGGGTTTTCCGGCTGAGGCGGAGGAGATCCAGGAGAAGTACCTGTCCCGGGACTACGCGGGTGCGATGGCGGCGATCCCGTTGGAGTTCCTGGACGCGACGGCGTTGCTGGGGTCGAAGGAGCGCATAGCAGACAAGATGAAGGCCCTTGCGGCGGCGGGGGTCACCACGTTGTCCGTTTCGCCGATGCTGCAAGATCTGGAGCAGGGGATCGCGGGCCTTCGCACCGCGGCCGAGGCTTTGGATCTGGCGGGAGTGGGTAGTTGAGCTGGTTGCAGGCTCTGGTCCTCGGACTGGTCCAAGGACTGACGGAATTCCTGCCGATTTCCAGCAGTGCGCACCTGCGCATCACGTCGACGCTGTTCTTCGGCAACGACGCGGGCGCTTCGTTCACCGCGGTGATCCAGCTGGGTACCGAGGTGGCGGTGCTGATCTACTTCGCCAAGGACATCGGGCGCTTCATCAGCGCCTGGTTCCGCGGCTTGTTCAACGCCGAGGCGCGCAAGGAGAAGGACTACCGGCTCGCCTGGTACGTGATCATCGGTTCGGTGCCGATCTCGGTTCTGGGGTATCTGCTGAAGGACGAGATCCGGACGTCGGCGCGGAACCTGTGGATCACGGCGACGATGCTGATCGTGTTCGGTCTGCTGCTGGGTTTGGCGGATCACCTGGCGAAGCAGCAGCGTGACGAGTTGCGGATGAAGGACGCGGTCGGGATGGGGCTGGCGCAGGCGCTGGCGCTCATTCCGGGCGTGTCCCGTTCGGGTGGGACGTTGACGGCGGGGTTGTTCCTGGGGCTGACGCGGGAGGCGGCGGCGCGGTATTCGTTCCTGCTGGCGATTCCGGCGGTGTTCGGGGCGGGGTTGTTCTCCATCCCGGATGTTCTGGAGCGGTCGGGTGAGGGTGTTCAGGCGTCGATTCCGCAGATGGTGGTGGCGACGCTGATCTCGTTCGTGGTGGGGTACGCGACGATCGCGTGGTTGCTGAGGTACGTGTCGAAGCATTCGTATTCGGCGTTCGTGTGGTACCGGATCATGTTGGGCATCGTGGTGATGGGGCTGCTGTCGATGGGGTTGTTGCAGCCGATCTAAGGTGGGTGGCGTGGCCACGGTGATCCTGCTCCGACATGCTCGTTCGACCGCCAACGGTTCCGGTGTGCTCGCCGGGAGATCGTTGGGTGTGGGGTTGGACGAGCGGGGGCGGGCGCAGGCGGCGGCTCTGGTGGGGCGTTTGAAGGACATTCCGGTCAGCGCGGTGGTGTCGTCTCCTCTGCAGCGGTGTGAGGAGACGTTGGCGCCGTTGCTGGCCGATCGTTCTTTGGAGGCGGTGGCGGAGCCGGATCTGTCCGAAGTGGACTACGGGGCGTGGACCGGCAAGGCGTTGAAGGACCTGTACGACGAGCCGTTGTGGAAGGTCGTGCAGCAGCATCCTTCCGCTGCCGTGTTCCCCGATGGTGAGGGTTTGGCGCATGTGCAGGCTCGTGCGGTGGCGGCGGTGCGGGCGCATGACGCCCGTATTTCCGAGGAGCACGGTCCTGGTGCTGTGTGGGTGTTGTGCTCGCACGGTGATGTGATCAAGGCGGTGCTGGCGGACGCGTTGGGTGTGCACCTGGACGGGTTCCAGCGGATCGTGGTGGATCCGTGTTCGATCTCGGTGGTGCAGTACACGCAGACGCGGCCGTTCGTGTTGCGGACCAACGACAACGGTGGGGATTTGTCGGGGGTGGTGCCGGTGGCGCCGCCGCAGGAGGAGCCGTCGTCGGACGCTACCGTGGGTGGCGCGACCGGGACCTGAGGTAGCGCTGTTCGGGTGCGCTCAGGGTGAGTTTCGCGGCTGTGTCGTATTCGGTTCGTGCTTCGTCGTGGTTGCCCTGCAGGTCCAGCAGGTGTGCTTTCACGGCGTGGACGCGGTGGTGGTCGAGTCGCAGGGTGGACAGTTGCTGTAGTGCCTGGTCGGGGCCGTGGACCATGGCGACGGCGACGATGCGGTTGAGCGCGACCATGGGGCCGGGTGCGGTGGCGGTGAGCAGTTCGTAGAGGCCGAGGATCTCGTGCCAGTCGGTGTCGTCGGCGGTTTTGGCGTCGGCGTGGACGGCGGCGATGGCGGCTTGCAGCTGGTAGGGGCCGATCCGGGCGGTTTGCAGGGCGTTGCGGATGAGGGTGGTGCCTTCGTCGATCGCTTGGTGGTCCCATCGGGTGCGGTCCTGCTCGGCGAGCGGGATGAGGGTGCCGTGGGCGTCGGTGCGGGCGGGGCGGCGGGCGTCGGTGAGCAGCATGAGGGCGAGCAGGCCGGTGAGTTCTCCGTCGTCGGGGCGTCGCCGGTGCAGCTGGCGGGTGAGTCTGATCGCTTCGGCGGTGAGGTCGACGCGGAGGAGGTCGTCGCCGGAGCTGGCGGTGGAGCCTTCGGTGAAGATCAGGTAGAGCACGTGCAGGACGGCGGTGAGGTCGTTCGGGGGCCGGAACTGCGCGCCGGACTGCTTGATCTTCTGTTTCGCGCGGCTGATGCGCTGGGCGATGGTGGTTTCGGGTACGAGGAACGCGCGGGCGATCTCCGCGGTGGTGAGGCCGCCGACCGCTCTGAGGGTGAGGGCGATCTGGGAGGCGGTGGTGAGGCTGTCGTGGCAGCACAGCGCGAGGATGGTGAGGGTGTCGTCGCGGGCGGGCACGGGGTCGGCCGGTGGGGGTGTGAGGGCGGCGGCCTTGTCCTCGCGGTGCCGGCGTGCGATCTCGGAGCGGTACTGCTCTATCCAGCGTCGTGAGGCGGCGGTGATGAGCCAGCCCTTCGGGTTGTCGGGGATGCCTTCGGCGGGCCACTGCCGGGTGGCGGCGAGCAGTGCTTCCTGCACGGCGTCCTCGCAGACGTCGAACTGGCCGTGACGGCGTAGGAGCACGCCGAGGACCTGCGGCGCCAACTGCCGCAGCAGGCCCTCGAGCGGTGTGGTCACAGGTCGTCCAGCATGGACATGTCCCAGACGGGCCGGACTTCGATGCCGTCGTTGTGGGCGTCGGGCAGTGTGGCGGCGTGGGCGATGACCTGGTCGATCGAGTCGGCTTCGACGAGGTAGAAGCCGGCGAGGTATTCCTTGGCCTCGGCGAACGGTCCGTCGGTGACGACGACCTCGCCGTTTTTGATGCTGACGCCCTTGCCGGTCTCGGGTCCGGGGAGGCCTTCGCTGACCACGAGTTCGCCGGAGGCGCGCAGCTTGTCGGTGAGGTCGTAGTGCGCCTTGCCGAACTGCGTCTGCTGTTCTTCGGTGAGCTTGTCCCACGCGGCCCGGGACTTCGGGTTGCTGTAGATGAGGATCAGGTACTTCACGTGCGGCCTCCCGGCTCAGGGGCTGGCTTGCGGAAATCTTCTCACCGCCATGTCGAGACCGCGGGCCGCGCTTCGACATCGGGGTGTCAGCCACTTTGCAGGCACTTCGACGGAGGTTGCGCGATGACGCAGACGCTGGTGCGGGACGAGACGGCGATCCTGGCGTTGTTCACCGAGCACGAGGAGGGGATGCGGCTGCGGTCGCCGGAGCGGATCGTCGCCCGGTACGCGCAGGACGCGGTGACGTGCACGCTGGCGCCGCCGCTGCGCAACACGGGGCTGGACGCGCGGGACGCGGAGGCGCTGGCGGGGTGGATGGCCGGGTTCACCGGGCCGATCACGCTGGAGCACCGCGACCTGGCGGTGGTGGTGTCCGGGGACGTGGCGTTCGTGCACGGGCTGGCGCGGCTGGCGGCGGTGCCGGTCGGCTACCCGGACGGGTTTTCGCTGTGGATGCGTGTCACGGTGGGGCTGCGGCGGCGAGAAGGGCGGTGGCTGGTGGTGCACGAGCACCAGTCGGTGCCGTTCCACATGGACGGCTCGTTCCTGGCGGCGACCGACCTGGAGCCCTGAGGGCCGTGCCGAGGTCCGGACCGTGCAGGGGGTCGGTCCGGACCTCGGCGTCTTGCGGGCGGCGGTGTTGCGGTGGCCTTGCCTCAGGGGAGGTCGTTGTGGCGTTACAGGGGTGCCGGGCCGACCTCCCGACCGTCGTCGCTGACCGGGCGTGGTGATCGTATTGCTCTCGGTGTGGCGGACCAGCCACTCCCATAATGCGAGATCTGTTCACGATTGTGGTCGCGTCGCTGGTCAGGACACCGCGATTTGTCCGAGGAGTGGGATAAAAGAGCAGCTCAGGGGGCCTGGAAACACGGTCGAAACGTACCGGCGCGTGCGTCCTTCCGGAGTAGCGCGCTGCTCTGTCCGGCGCGGCCCCATCGGCGGGGATCTTGTTTACAGTTAACTGCCCGCAGTGCGAGGTGAGTCACAGATTCACAGGCCCAGGCGGGTCACGGCGTTGTCCTCGAGCGGGTTCGCCGTGCGGATGTAGCGGTGCACCGTGCGCGGGTTGGTCCACCGGCCCTGCCGCATGATCTCCCGGTCGCTCGCCCCGCCCAGCGCCGCCTGCGTCGCGAACCCCGCCCGCAGCGAATGCCCGCCGAACAACTCCGGGTCCAGCCCGGCCCTGAGCGCGTAGCGCTTCACCAGTTCCGCCACCGCACGCCCCGACATCGCCTTCGTGCCGATGCCGCCGTGCCGGTTGATCACCGGGAACACCGCGCCCTGACGCGGTGCGGGCCGGTAGGAGTGGCAGCGGTGCAGCCCGGTCTCGCAGACCTCCCGCCCGTCGAGCACGTCGGCCCAGTCGGCGAACGCGCACACCGGGCACGTCGGCCGCCGACTGCCCCGCGGCAGCACCACCGACTGCTGGTGCCGGCCCGTCTGGTCGGTCTTCGTCGTGCCCAGCCTGATCAGCAGCAACGGCTCGTGCGTGCGCGGATCCACGTCCACCGTGACGTCGTCGAACTCGATGCCCGCCAGCTCGCTGCGCCGCAACGCCCCCGCGAACCCCACCAGCAGCAGCAACGCGTCCCGCGCCCGAGCGGGTCCTTCCTGCGGCCGTTCGTCCAGCAGCGCTTGCAGGGTGTCGAGCAGCACCGGCCGCTTGCGCCGCGGCGCCGCCTTGCGCGTGCGCCGGATACCCCGCAGCGTCAGCCGCACGACGTCGCTGCGCGTCGGGCTCGGCAACCCGTTGGCCGCGTGCACCGCCGAGATCGCCGCCGACTTCCGCTCCAGCGTCGAGGCCCCGAACGCGGGCGACCCGTCCGGCTTCACCGTGTCCGCCGCGGCCGCCAGGTACACCGCCACGTCCAGAGGATCCGCCGGCAACGCCTGCCTGCCCTCCGCCTGGCACCACCCGGCCCACGCGATCCAGTCCGACCGGTACGCCCGCACCGTGTTCGGCGACTGCGCGCTGCGCAGGTAGCCGCTCAGCGACGCCGCCTGCTCGTCGTCGAACCGCTCCCGCACCCGCGCGAGGGCCTCGGTGTCGATCAGCACCGAGTGCGACACCCTGACCAGCGCGTGCTGGACCGGTTCAGGCAGGCTCACACCCGCGATGGTAGCCCTCTGATCAACTCCGCCACCTCTCCCGGCGTGAACTCCAGCCCGCTGATCCCCACGCTCACCTCGAAGCTGCACCGGGCCGGGTCCGGGTTGGACCGCGCGTAGAGGAACAGCTTGGTGCCGGTCTCGTTCCGCAGGTTCTCGGCCGCGCGCTGGGCGTCGTGACGCGACATCGGCAGGTGGACGTGGAACAGGGGAGTGCTCGGTACTTCCGGCGTGGTGTGGGCGAAGCCGTCGTCGTTGACGGCCTTCGCGATCGCCCGCGCGTGGTCGCGGAACTCGGTCATCCTGGGCAGGTTCGCCTCCAGGCCCATCAGCGCGATCGCCGCCAGCGGCCAGGCGTCCGGGATCGCGCCGCCGAGCCTGCGGCGCCACACGGCGGCCTGCCCGATCGTGTCCTCGTCTCCCGCGAGCACGGCACCCCTGGTGCCTTCCAGTCCCTTGTAGAGCGACACGTAGACCGTGTCGAACAAGCCGGCCAGCTGGTCCAGTGACGCGTCGTAGCCGGTGTGGGCTTCCCACAGCCGTGCTCCGTCGCAATGCGCGGCGGCGCCGTGGTCTCTGGTCCAGCCGGTCTGCTCCCGCAGGTCTTCGAAGGTGGGCAGCAGGCCGCCGATGTCGCGTTGTGGCAGTTCGAACACCACCGCGGCCAGGGGTTCGTGCACCGCTTGCAGGTCTTCGAGCGTGAACAGCTCGTTGCGGTCGCCCACCGGGTGGAACCGCAGGCCGTGCACGGCGTTGTAGCCCTGGTTCTCCCAGACGTGCAGATGTGTCTGCGGATGGCCCGCGAACGCCCTTCTGCCTGTGCGTTCCGCGTGGACTCTCAGCGCTGTCTGCTGCGCCATCGTCCCTGTCGGGAAGAACAGCGCCGCGGGTTTGCCCAGCAGCGCGGCGATCCGTGATTCCAGCTCCCGCACCGGATCCGCCGGGGCGGTGTCCGGCGAGAGGTACTCGGCCAAGCGGCGCGCGACTTCGTGAGGTGAGCGGCGCGGGCCGCTGTGGTGGGAGAGCGAACGACGGAGATCCATGACCGTCAGACTAGCTATTGCCACAATATTGCAATAGGGCCGTTTGACGTGATCGGCACGCTGTCGCCGTGGAGGAGGTCTCGCAGCTCGAGGACGGCTGCATGGCTGCGCCCGACCGTCTTCGAGCTCCGGTCGGGCGCAGGAGGGGGTGATCGGGGTATTCGAGGTACGCGATGCTTTCGCGGCGGACGGGCTATGCGGCGGCGCTCAGCCGTGCGTCCAGTTCGGCCTCGTCCCGCACGAACCACAACTGCCGGCCCTTGTCCGACTCGTAGACGAAGTCGCGCAACGCCGAGCTCGCCGCCACCTGCACCGAGATGTCACCCAGCACCACGACCCGGAACCCGTACTGCTGCAGCTTCTGCACCACCGCGCCCGCCACCCGCGTGCGCAACACGAAGAAGTCCTCGGTCAGCCGCGCCACCGGCAGCACGATCCACTGCACGTCCTGGCCCCACAACGTGCCGATCAGGTCCACAGCGGACTGCTCGTCGGCGATCGGCGGACCGTCCGGGGCACACATGAGAACCGTCGCGCCGTGGCGCGTCTGCACAACATCAGGCATGGCACGGAAACCTAACGGCGTCCCCAGCCCGGTGTCGCCCCAATTCCGGCGCGGCGGGTGATCACGGCTTGCTGAGATCGCCGCACGCGATCGGCCCGAGGAGGTGAGACCCATCAACGCGATCGACCCGGATGGGCGCTCCTCCTCGCAGCCGGCCTGACGTCTCGGCACACGTCGCCGCGGGAGCGCTCCGGCACCTTCCCGAAAGGCGACCCGACCATGACTTCCGCAACCTTGCGTTTCACCTCCGCCACGACGCTTCCCGACGGCGTCACCGAACGCGGCTTCGTCCACCCCGGCGCCGATGGCGAGGTTCCCGGCGTTCTCTGGACCCCAGCAGGCACGCCCACCGGACTCGTGCTCAGCGCGCACGGCGGCGGCCAGCACAAACGCGCCCCCGGCATCGTCGACCGCGCGCTGCGGTGCGCCGCGGCGGGGTTGGCGGTGATCGCGCTCGACGCGCCCGGCCACGGTGATCGGGCCCGCACGGCCGACGACGAGCGGTTCGCGGGCGAAATCCGATCGCGGATCGCGGACGGGCACGACGTGGCCGCGGTCGTCGCCTCCTACAACGCCTTGCTCGCGGAACGGGCCGTGCCGGAGTGGCGGGCGGTGCTCGACCCGGTGCCGGGGTTGCCGGGGATCGGCGGTGAGGTGCCGGTCGGGTTCTGGGGTGTGTCGATGGGCAGCGCGGCCGGGATTGCGCTGGTCGCGTCCGAGAAGCGGATGCGGGCCGCCGTGTTCGGGCTCATCGGGGTGACGGCCGGGCTGGCGTCGGCTGCCGCTCGGGTGACGGTGCCGGTGCGGTTCCTGCTGCAGTGGGACGACCGGCTCGTGGCCCGGGACGCGGGGCTCGCGATGTTCGACGCTTCGCCTCAACGCACAAGACCCTGCACGCCAACCCGGGCGGCCACGGCGACGTGCCGGCCTTCGAGCTCGACAGCGCCGCCGCCTTCCTGGCCTGACACCGCTCGACCTCGTGGCCCGGGGGCCGGTCCCGGACTTCCGGTCCTCGGCTCCGGGTCTCGGGCCTGACGCCGGTCCTCCTGCAGCGAATCCGGACGACGATCACCCGTTCGAGTGGGTCCCGGGGGTCGGAAAATCTCGCGCGCCCCGAAGAGTGGCTGGGTAGCGTCGGCGGTCATGCGTGATCTTGTGGCGTTGCCCAAGGCCCATCTGCACGTGCACCTGGAGAGCACCGTGCTGCCGGGGACCGTGGCCGAGCTCGCCGAGACGTACGGCGTCGAGGTGCCGGCGGCGCCTGGTGGGGTGTTCGAGGGGTTCGCGCAGTTCGCCGCGCACAACGGGGCCGTGCGGGACTGCCTGCGGCGAGCCGAGGACTTCCACCGGATCGCGTACGAGTTCTGCGCCGAGGAAGCAGCGCAGGGGACCCGGTACGCCGAGGTGACGTTCACCGCGGCAGCGCACGGGGAACGGCTCGGGGATCCGGACATGCCGCTCGAGGCGATGTTGTCCGGGCTCGCCGCAGGACAGGCCGCCCACGGCATCGAATGCCGTGTGATCGTGGACCACCCCAGGAAGCGGTCGGTCGAACGGTTCGAGGCCTCGCTCCGGCTCGCGCTCGCGCACCCGCAGGTGGTGGCGATCGGCACCGCCGGCGCCGAGGACTACCCGCTCACGCCCTTCGCCGCGGTGTTCCGGGCGGCTCGCGAGGCGGGTGTCGGGCTCGTGCACCACGCCGGGGAGTGCTGCGGGGCACCGAGTGTCGCCGAAGCCGTGACCGTCGGGCTCGCCGACCGGATCGGGCACGGGTTCCGGGCGCTCGACGACCCGGAAGTCGTCGCGCTGCTGCGGGACCGCGCCATACCGCTCGAAGCGTGTCCGTCGTCCAACGTCGCTCTGGGACTGGTCGAGTCCGTCTCCTCTCATCCGTTGCCACTGCTCATGGACGCCGGGCTGACCGTCACGCTCAGCACCGACATCCCCGCCTCCACCGGCACCACGCTCACCGACGAGTACCGGCTGCTGCGCCACGAGCTCGGTTTCGGCGACGACACGCTCGCGCTCATCGCCGCCAACGCCGTCGACGCCTCTTTCGCGCCCGAGGACACGAAAGCCCTGCTGCGTCAGGACATCGCCTCCTGGCGGGCCGGCTCGTAACACACCAGACCGTGCTTGTGCGCCAGCAGCTCCACCAGGTCCAGCACCCGGCGCTGCTCCGGCCACACCACGTGCACGATCACCGCGTCCACCCCCACCGTCAGCGCCTCGTCCCACGAGACCGGCGACGACGGATCAGGCGAGGTCTGCTTCAGCTCGCGCACGAACGCCGCCACCGACGGCTCGAACGCGCCCAGCGTCGAGGCACGCAACTCCGCGTACCGGGCCGCCGCCTCCGGGAAGGACGCCGGACCGGGAGCCCGCCACACCACCACGTCGACCGGCACGTCCATCACGCCACCTTCCCGAACAACGCACCCAACCGCGGAACCCGCGCCGAGATCTCCGCCGGATCGGCGAAGTCCCACTGCTCACCCGCCGGATCAGGCGACACCAGCACCTGCAGCCCGCGCGACTCCAACTCCGACTCCAGATCGCCGTCGAACGCCTCGGCCGCCACGTAGTCGAGGCCCTCCCAGTCCGGCCACTCCTCGTCCGCCCACGCGTGCACGCCACCGCGCGACGCCAGGTACCGCACGTGCGGAAGATCAGCCAGCGCGTCCGGCGAGGCCGCGACCGCCTCGAACACCGCACGCCCCTGACCCACCAGCCACGCCTGGAAGTAGAAGAACCCGTCGTCCGAGCACAACCCGCCGCAGATCAGATCCGCCGCGTGCCAGTGCGCCCACGTGTCGACCCGGCGACGCACCTCGTCGAGCCGCATCGCGAACTCCACCACCTCGTCCGCGGGCAGCGCGGCCACGGCGGCGGTCAGCCGCTCCAGCCGATCGTCCTGATCGGAGGCCTCCGCACCAGAGGACTCGACCAGGACCCAGAACGCGTTCAGGTCCATGCCGAGCACGGTAGCGAGGGGGTCTGACAATTTTCGGATGGACGGCATCGGCGCAGGTCAGAGGGCCGGAACGCAGCCGCGGCAGGCTGGGAAGAGGCAGGCCGCGACGGCGGGTGGGTGAGGAAGCCAGCCGGGAAGGGCAGGCGGGGACGGGTGGGTAGGCGTCTGAGGTGGGTGGAGGTCGAACGCAGGAGTCCGTGGAGTCGGCGATCTCACCCGCGGGCACCGGACCACACCGCCGCTCGCCGCGTTTCTCCAGGTCAGAGACCTGTGTGAGATCGGCGGCGATCAACTCCCGAAAGCCGTCCACGGCCGTGCGCCCACGCCGGCCACAGGGTCCGGCGGTTATTGACGCGAACGATTCGCACCGCCTGACTATCCTTGAACCCAAATGGACACCCCGCACGCTGAACTGCACAAACGCCTGCCCGAGCTCATGCCGCGTGATCACCGCAGGCTCGCCAGGCGCCTCGACGGCGCACGCAAGGTCAAGGACCCGCTGGCGCGCAAGAAGATCCTCGAGGAGATCGCCGCCCAGATCGACGAGGCCGCGCTCAAGGTCGCGCTGCGCAGGGAGTCCGTCCCGAAGATCAGCTATCCCGAAGAGCTGCCGGTCAGCCAGCGCAAGGACGACATCAAAGAGCTGATCGCGCAGCACCAGGTCGTGATCGTGGCCGGGGAGACCGGGTCGGGCAAGACCACGCAGCTGCCCAAGATCTGCCTCGAGCTCGGCCGGGGCGTCACCGGCCAGATCGGCCACACCCAGCCGCGGCGCATCGCCGCGCGCACCGTCGCCGAACGCGTCGCGGAGGAGCTGGGCACCAAGCTCGGCGACACGGTCGGCTACAAGGTCCGGTTCACCGACCAGTCCGGTGACGAGACACTGGTCAAGCTCATGACCGACGGCATCCTGCTCGCCGAGATCCAGACCGACAGGACCCTGTCGCGCTACGACACGATCATCATCGACGAGGCCCACGAACGCAGCCTCAACGTCGACTTCCTGCTCGGCTACCTCAAGCAGCTGCTGCCGCGCCGCCCCGACCTCAAGATCGTCATCACGAGCGCCACGATCGACCCGCAGCGCTTCAGCCAGCACTTCGAGAACGCCCCGGTCATCGAGGTCTCCGGCCGCACCTATCCCGTCGAGACCCGCTACCGGCCCCTGGACGAGGACGACGACCAGATCCAGGGCATCGTGGGCGCCGTCCACGAGCTGCAGGCCGAAGGCCCCGGCGACATTCTCGTGTTCCTCTCCGGCGAACGCGAGATCCGCGACACCGCCGACGCCCTCAAAGCCGAGGACCTGCGCAACACCGAGATCCTGCCGCTCTACGCCCGGCTGAGCGTCGGCGAGCAGCACCGGGTGTTCCAGCGCCACACCGGGCGCCGCGTCGTGCTCGCCACCAACGTCGCCGAGACCAGCCTCACCGTGCCGGGCATCAAGTACGTCATCGACCCCGGCACCGCCCGCATCTCCCGCTACAGCCACCGCCTCAAGGTCCAGCGCCTGCCGATCGAGCCGATCAGCCAGGCCAGCGCGAACCAGCGCAAGGGCCGCTGCGGCCGCGTCAGCGAGGGCATCTGCATCCGCCTGTACTCCGAGGAGGACTTCGAGGCGCGCCCGGAGTTCACCGACGCGGAGATCCTGCGCACCAACCTCGCCAGCGTCATCCTGCAGATGACCAACATCGGCCTCGGCGACGTGGCGAGGTTCCCGTTCATCGACCCGCCCGACGCCCGCAACATCAACGACGGCATCGGCCTGCTGCAGGAGCTCGGCGCCATCAACGCCGCCGAGAAGACGCTCACCCCCACCGGCCGCAAGCTCGCCGCGCTGCCCGTCGACCCGCGGCTGGGCCGCATGGTGCTCGAGGCCGACACCACCGGCTGCCTCAGAGAAGTCATGATCATCGCCGCGGCGCTGTCCATCCAGGACCCCCGCGAACGCCCCGCCGACCAGCAGGAAGCCGCCACCCAGCAGCACGCGAGGTTCGTCGACAAGGAATCGGACTTCGTCACGTTCCTCAACCTGTGGCAGTACCTCAAGGAACAGCAGAAGGAACTGTCGGGCAACCAGTTCCGCAAGCGCTGCAAGGCCGAGTTCCTCAACTACCTGCGCGTGCGCGAATGGCAGGACATCTACCTGCAGCTGCGGCAGGTCGCCAAGCAGATCGGCATGCACCTCGACGACCAGCCCGGCGACCCGCGCAACATCCACATCGCCCTGCTGTCCGGCCTGCTCAGCCACATCGGCGTCAAGGACATCGTCACAAAGCAGGCGCCAGGCGAGAAACGCCGCCCCATGACGGAGTTCCTCGGCGCCCGCAACGCCAAGTTCGCGATCTTCCCCGGCTCCGCGCTGGCCAGGAAACCACCGCAGTGGGTGATGGCCGCCGAACTCGTCGAGACCAGCCGGCTGTGGGGCCGCATCGTCGCCAAGATCGAACCCGAGTGGGCCGAACGCCTCGGCGAGCACGTCGTCAAACGCCAGTACTCCGAACCGCACTGGGAAACCAAACGCGGCAGCGTCGTCGCCCTGGAGAAGGTCACCCTCTACGGGGTGCCGATCGTCGCCGGCCGCAAGGTCAACTACGGCCGCATCGACCCCGAGCTGAGCCGCGAGCTGTTCATCCGCCACGCCCTCGTGCAGGGCGAGTGGACCACCCACCACCGGTTCTTCCACACCAACCGCGCGCTGCTCGAGGAAGTCGGCGAGCTGGAGAACCGCGCCCGCCGCCGCGACATCGTCGTCGACGAGGAGACGCTGTTCGAGTTCTACGACAAGCGCGTCGCCCCCGAGGTCGTGTCCGCGCGGCACTTCGACTCGTGGTGGAAGAAGCAGAAGGACAAGAACCAGCTCACCTTCACCAAGGAGATGCTGGTCAACGACCGCGCCGACGTCAGCCCCGAGGCCTACCCCGACCAGTGGCGCCAGGGCGAGCTCACGCTGCCGCTGAGCTACCACTTCGAGCCCGGCACGAAGAACGACGGCGTCACCGTCCAGTTGCCGCTGCCCGCGCTCACGACGCTGGACGACGACGCGTTCTCCTGGCAGATCCCCGGCCTGCGCCACGACCTCGTCGTCGCGCTCATCCGGTCGCTGCCCAAGCAGCTGCGCCGCAACTTCGTGCCCGTCCCCGACGTCGCCACCGCCGTGCTGGCCCGCATCACACCGCAGGAGACGTCGCTGCTCACCGGCGTCGAACGCGAGCTCAGGGCGTTGACCGGGGTGACGGTGCACCGCGAGGACTGGCGGTTCGACGCCGTGCCCGACCACCTCAAGCTCACCTTCCAGGTCGTCGACGACAACAACCGCACCCTCGCCGAGGGCAAGGACATCGCGGCGCTCAAGGAGAAGCTGCGCGACGAGGTCCGCGAGTCGCTGTCGCAGGCCGCCGGGCACCTCGAACGCACCGGCATCACCACCTGGGACTTCGACGCGCTGCCCAGGACCATCGAGCAGCGCCAGTCCGGCATCACCGTCACCGCCTACCCGTCGCTGGTCGACCGCGGCGACAGCGCCGCGATCAAGGTCCTCGACACCCCCGGCCGGCAGGCCCACGCGCACCGCCGCGGTGTGCGCCGGCTCCTGCTGCTGGGCATCAACTCACCGGTCAAGCACCTGCAGCGCCACCTCGACAACGCCGCCAAGCTCGCCCTGACCCGCAACCCCCACGGCGGCGTCGCCGCGCTGCTGTCGGACTGCATCACCGCGGCGGTCGACCGGCTCATGGGCGAACCGGCCTGGGACGCCAAGTCCTACGCCGCACAGCTCAAGCGAGTGCAGGCCGCGCTCAACGACACCACCTGGGTCGTCGTGCAGGAGGTCCGCAAGGTCCTCCAAGCCGCCCACGAAGCCGAGCTGGAACTCGGCGGCCTCAAGGGCGCGCCCGACTCCGCGCAGGACATCCGCGGACAGCTCAACTCCTTGGTGTACAAGGGTTTCGTGACCGACACCGGCTACGACCGGCTGCCCGACCTCGTGCGGTACCTCAAGGGCATCTCCCGGCGCATCGAGAAGCTGCCCGAGAACCCGCGCCGCGACCTCGACTGGACCGACAAGGTCCACCAGGTCCACGCCGAGTACCGGGAGCTGCGCGCCCAGACCCCGGCCGACGAACCCGCGCCGGAGCTCGACGAGATCCGCTGGATGATCGAGGAACTGCGCCTGTCCTACTTCGCCCAGACCATCGGCACCCGGTACACCGTCAGCGACAAGCGCATCTACAAAGCACTCGACGCCGTGCCGCTGTGAGCCGCTATCGTGGACCATGCACTTCCCGGGGGATTCCACGTGGCAGGTGTCCAGCGGCCACGGCGGCACCTTCGCCCTCTACGTCCGTGACGCGCTCGGCATCAGCACACCGGCAGCCGACGCCATCCCCGCGCTGACCCCGCCGGTTCCGCGGCTGTCGGGCGTCGTGGTGCCGGAGACCTTCGGGGCGGCGTGGGACCGGTGGTGGACGCGGTCGCTGATGAACAACGGCGCCGAGTTCGTGCCCAGCCGCTGGCCCGTCGGCATGCCCGCGCAGCTCAAGCCCGCCTTCGAGGCGTGGCGGCCCGACCGCACCTCGCCCGAGGAGTCCGGCAGGCGCGACGCCGCGCGGACGGTGTTCCACGAGGTGCTCGTGGAAGTCGTCGCGCAGCTCACCGGCGAGCTCGGCCACCCGCCGAGGTTCGCCCTCGACGTCACCGAGCTACCGGTCCAGGGCAAGTTCTGGCAGCGCGTCGGCCCGCGGGCCGTGCTGGTCTCCGAGGAGCTCAAAGGCTCCCGCACCATCATCGCGCCGCTGGAGTCACTGCTGCGCGAGCTCGCCCAGTAACGCCTCACCCGTGCGGTGCAGCTGCTCCAGCAGCGGCCGCAGCAACCGCCCCTTCGCCGTCACCGCGTAGGAGGTGCGCACCGGGAAGCCGGGGGAGCGGGTGCACTCCACCAGACCCTGCGCCACCAGCGACTCCAGCCGCTCGGTCAGCACCTTCGCGCTCAACGACGGCAACCCCGCCCGCAGCTGTGAGAACGACCGCGGGCCGCACAGCAGGTCGCGCAGCACCAGCGTCGCCCACCGGCCGCTGATCGCCGCCAGCGCCACCTCCACCGGGCAGTCCTCGGACGGGCGGTCCCAGGTCACCGTTTGGTGACCCATTCGAGTGGACGCGACGCTGTCGGCATGCATCCCGCCAGTGTGGCCCACGAGTTCGCCCGCGCGTTCAACTCCCGCGACGCCGCCGCCGTCGACGCCGTCTACGAACCCGCCGGCCTGTTCGTCCCCGAACCCGGCACCACCGTCACCGCAGCCGCACGCCAAGCCGCCAACCAGCGGTTCCTCGACCTCGGCCGGCCGATCGACCTCCGGCCGCGGCACGTCTACGAACACGACGGCATCGCGTTGCTCATCGTCGACTGGACCATCGGCGACGTGCACGGCACCGCCACCGACGTCGCCCGCAGGAACGCGGACGGCCGGTGGCGGTACGTGATCGACAACCCCTTCGGCACCGCCTGACCGGGTGGTTCCCCCAGGCGAGATCGCGTCTACCGGCTGACCGACAGCACCGCGTCGACCACCTGCGGACCGGAGACCAGCACCTCGTCGTTGTGGTCGGCGCCCGCGACCTCGACCAGCCGCGCCCGCGCCGCCGTCGCGACCTCGCGGCTCTGCGCGGGCGGCACGACCGAGTCCGCCGTCCCCAGCACCACCACGGTCGGGACGTCCACAGCGGACACCCGTTCGAGAACCGGGTACTTGTCCTGCAACAACATCCTCACCGGCAGCCACGGGTAGTGGTGCGACCCGGCCGCCGCCAGCGACGTGAACGGCGACCGCAGCACCATGCCCTTCGGTGCGCGGAACGTCGCGAGCTCCGCGGCCACCGCCGCGCCCAGCGACTCACCGAAGTACACGACCGGCCCGTCGACCAGGTCCAGCGCCGCCCGCGCGTCGTAGGTGAGCCCTTCCTCCGACGGCGAGCCGGGGTTGCCGCCGTAACCGCGGTAGTCGAACAGCAGCACCGACAGCCCGCGCGCCGTGAGCCCCCGCGCCAGCGACAGCCGCCCGGATCGGTTGCCGCCGTTGCCCGGGAACACCACGACCGTCGCGGGCGCGGCGGGCAGCTCGAAGTGCCAGCCGCCCAGCACCAGCCCGTCCGCCGTCACCAGCCGGACGTCCCGGCCGCCGGGCATCACCTCGTCCGCGCCCGGCAGCGGACCGGGGGAGGGGAAGTACACGAGCTTGCGCTGGAAGCTGAAGACCACGGCGACGATGGTGACAACCACCGCCAGCGCGATCAACACCGCCCTCCTCATCCGCCCATGATGACGGCTTGCCGCCGACTACGGTGCGGGCATGATCACCGTGGTCCGCTACGCCGACGGCGCCCTGCACGTCCCCGGCGGCGTCACCTTCCCCGTCGCCACCGAACCGAGGGGACAGGCCGTCGGGCCGGACCTCACGAGCGCGGTCTACACGACCGACAACGACCTGGTCTGCGTCGGCCGCGCCGGCGAGGTGCGGTGGCGGCACGCCTTCGGCACCGTCCAGGACGAGGTGTCAGGCGTCCGGGCCGGATGCGCCTTCTCGCACGACGGCACAACCGTGTGGCTGTTCCGTCCCGACGCGATGGGCCACTGGAACGACAGCAGGGACACCTGGCACGTCCTGGACGCGACCACCGGGGCGCTGCTCGCCGGCGCCGGTCTCGACACCGCCGGCCACGGCGGTGAACACCACGTCCACCCCAATGGCACCGACGTCCTGCTCGACGTCGGCGAGGGGCAAGACGGGTCGCTGCTGTTCCGCGGCCGCCTCGACGGCACCACCCTCGACGTGCGGCCCTACCCGTGGAACGACCGCGTGCTGGTGGCGCTCACCGCAGACGGTCGGCACTTCATGACCGTCCACCACGATCAGGACGACGCCGCCTTCCACACCTACCCCGGCGGCGACGTCATCGCCCGCGTCTGCGCGACCGACCTCGGCTACGACGAGGACGCCTGGCTGGCGTGGACCGGCGGCTACCTCGACGCCGACACCGCCTACGTCGTCGTCGCCGGTGAGAACGACGACGAGGAGTGGTTCCACCACCACCTCGTCGACGCGCGCACCGGCACACACCACGGCTTGTTCGACGCCCGCACCGACGACCCGTACGGGGTCATCTCCGCCGGCGACGGGACGTGGCTGACGTTCCACGACGGTGTGTTCCGCCGCCACAGCCGCTGAAGTTCACCGCAAGGAGTGAACTAAGGGGCGGAGGGAGCGAACGGCACCAGCACCACGGTGATGTTGTCGTGCCCGCCCGCCTCCAGCGCCACCTTCACGAACTCCTCCGGCCCGCACGGCAGCAGCGGCTGCAGGTCCTCCGGCTCGGGCCGGTAGTTGTGCAGGCCGTCCGAGCACAGCAGGAACACCCCCGGCGAGGCCGGCTGCAGCGTCACCACCTGCGGCACCACCTGGCCCGCGTCCGCGCCGATCCACCGCGACAGCACGTGCGCGCGGCGGTCGGTGCGCGCCTGCTCCTCGGTCAGCACGCCCTCGGCGACCAGCTGCGCCGCCCACGTGTCGTCCGTGGTGAGCTGCTTGGAGCCCTCGTCGGACAGCCAGTAGGCGCGCGAGTCGCCGACCCAGCCGATCGTCACCGACGAGTCGGTGACCAGCGCCGAGACGAACGTGCACGACGGCGCCACACCCCGGCCGCCCGGTTCGAGCGGCTCGTTCTCCACCAGCTGCTCCACGGCGGAGCACGCCGCCGCGACCGCGTCGACCATCGCCTGCTCGGCGTCGGCGGTGTCGATCAGCGCGTTGAGCAGCACGTCCACCGCGGCGTCCGCGGCGGCCTGCGAGGCCTGCTCCGCGCGTTCCGAGGAGGCCACGCCGTCGCACACCACCGCCGCGACGCCCTTGCCCGCGACGTGGCCGAACGCCATCGAGTCCTCGTTGCGCGCGCGGCGCTTGCCCCGGTCCGACACACCGGACACCGCGCCGAGGGTGTACTCGACCCGGTCGCGCGCCGAGGGCTGGTGCCGGCCGCACTGGGTGCAGTAGTCCTCGTCATCGATGTCCGGCGACCCGCACAGGATGCACGAGGCCTGCGCGGGACCGGTCGGTCCGCCCAGCGGGGTGCGGCGGACCAGCAGGTTGCGTCCGCACGCCTCGCAGAACCGGTCCTCCGCCGCGACGGGCGCGAAGCACTCCGGGCACTTCAGGGTGTCCATCAAACCAACGTCCTAGGCCTTACCGCGTTCGCGCGGTCCACCAATGCGATCCGTTCCTCCGGCGTGGCCGCGAACCGGGCCAGCGTGCGGTAGCGCCGCTCGAGACCCAGCCGAAGCTCGTGTTCGGAGAGTGCACAGTCCAGCACCCTGCCCTCGGCGGCCTGATTGCGGGTCACGTAGTCGTACGCCGCCTCCAGCAGCTCCGCCGACAGCTGCGTGCGCGAGTGGACGTCGATGTCCAAGGCGTGCAACCGTTCCCCGGCCGCGACGAGGTCGTCGGCGTCCCCGTGGCCGAGCTGCGCGCGCACCGCCGCGATCTGCGCCGCCAAATGTTGCGAAGACGTGTCCGGGACCGACAGCAGCACCTCGACCGCCCGCGCCCGGTCCCCGCACGCCAGCAGCACCCGCGCCAGGCCGAACGCCGCCGACACGTACGCGTGGTCGGTGCGCCACACCACCTCGTACCAGCCCGCCGCCGCCTTCAGGTCCCCGGTGGCCTCCCGGCACACGCCCAGCGCGAGCTTCGGGGCCGCCTCGCCCGGCACCGCCGAGCACACCGCGTCGAAGAACCCCAGCGCCTCGCCCGGCCGCTGGTCCACCAGCGCCGCGAGACCCCGGTACCAGTCGGGCCGCCAGTCCTCGGCGGGGTCGAGCTCCGGCTCGTCGAACATCGACGGCGCCGTCAGCGCCTCCAGCTCCTTGAGCGCGGCCGCGGTGTCGCCGGACTCGATGAGCACGCGCACGATCCGCAACCGCACCTCCACGGTCACCTCGGGGGCCTTGCGCAGCCCCGCCGGGTCCGTCGCCGTCGCGGTCGCGAGCCACGACGCGGCCGCGTCGGAGGTGCTCACGCTCGGCGCCGGCAACGCCACCGCCACCTCGCGCAGGTCCAGGGCGCCCTCCACGCCGAAGCGGCGGCGTTCCGGGGTGAACTGCTTGGACGGGCCCGGCCGCGGCACGTCGTCCTCGAGCGCCAGCACCTCGCGCAGCACCCCGGTGAGCTGCTCGGCCATGTCCTCGGCCGAGCAGAACCGCAGCTCCGGGTTCGGGTTCGTCGCGCGCAGCAGCAGCCGGTGGAACGACTCGAACCGCGCCAGCAGCGGCTGCTCCCGCTCGGTGGGCAGCCGGTCCTTGCACGTGCCCCGGAAGTCGAACGGGAAGCTCATCACCGCCAGCGCCCGCCCGACGGTGTAGATGTCGGAGAACACCGACGGCCCGATCGTGCCGATCTCCGGCGCCTGGTAGCCGACCGTGCCGTAGATGGGGGAGTGGTGGTCGTCGATGCGCCGCACCGCGCCCAGGTCGATCAGCTTGAGCTGCTCCTCGGTGTGAATCATGTTGTCCGGTTTGAAGTCGCAGTACAGCAGCCCCACCCCGTGCAGGTAGCCCAGGGCGGGCAGGATCTCCAGCACGTACGCGATCGCTTGCGCCAGTGGCAGCGCCTCGTCGCCGCGGCCCTCCCGGCGCCGGCGCGTGATCATGTCCTTGATGGACTCGCCGCCGACGTACTCCATCACGATGTACTCGACGAGCTTGCCGCTGGCCTTGTTCTCGTGGCGGATGAAGTTGTGGATCTTGACGATGTTGGGGTGCTCGACCTCGGCGAGGAACCGCCGCTCCGCCAGCGCCGCCGCCATCGCGTCGGCGTCACCCGAGTCGAGCAGGCCTTTCAGGACCACCCACCGGTCACTGACCGCGTGGTCCAGCGCCAGGTACAGCCACCCCAGGCCGCCGTGCGCCAGGCACCCCAGCACCTCGTACTGGTCGTGCAGCACCTCTCCGGGCGCGAGTTTCGGCGTGAACGAGTAGGCGTGGCCGCACTGCGGGCAGAACCCCTCCACCCGGCCCGGCCCGCCGTTCTTGGCGCGGCCGACCTTCTTGCCGCACTTCGAGCAGAACCGCTTCGCCTCCGGCACCTCCGGGTGCGACAGCACCGCGGTCGTCGGGTCGCGGTACGGCACCCGCGGCACCTCGACCAGGCCCGCCCCGAGCCGGCCGCGGCTCATCGACCGCGCACTGCCGCGCCGGGTGCGTGCCGAGCCCTGCCGTGACATCTCCTGCGACACCGACCACGGCGCCGTGCCCGGCGCCGTCGCCGGCCCTGTCACGGGCAGGTCCACCTCGTCAGCCATCGTGTCCCCCTCCCTAGTCCCGATAACGGCCGGCAGGCGGCGTGGGTGCCGGGCCGAGCGTGGTCAGCCACCGCCGGTACATCCCGTTCCACGTGCCGTCCGCGCGCATCCGCTCCAGCACGCCGTTGACGAACCGGACCAGGTCCTCCTGCCCCTTCGGGATCCCCACCCCGTAGGACTCGTCGGTGAACCGCTCGCCCACGACCTCGGTGTACGGGTCCTGCGCCGCCAGGCCGGCCAGGATCGTGTCGTCGGTGGAGATCGCGTCGGTCTGCCCCTGCTGCAGCATGACCAGGCAGTCGGTCCAGTTCGGCACGCTCACCGTCGTGCGCGCCCGGTTGACCACGTTGACCAGCGACGTCGACCCCGACGCCACGCACACGCTCCTGTCCTTGAGGCCGTCCACGCCGGTGATGCCGGAGTTGCGGCGCACCAGCACCCGCTGCCCGGCCTGGTAGTAGACCTGCGAGAAGTCCACGTCGCGCAGCCGCTCGCACGTGATGGTCATCGTGCGCACCACGACGTCGACCTCGCCGGACCTCAGCACCGGGATCCGCTCGGCCGCGGTGACGACCTTGAACTGCACCTTCTTCTCGTCGCCGAACACCGCCTTCGCGATCTGGCGGGCCACGTCGACGTCGAAGCCCTCGATCTCGCCGGTGAAGGAGTTGCGGAACCCCATCAGGTAGGAGTTCTGGTCCACCCCGGCGATCAACCGGCCGCGCTGCTGGATCCGCGCCATCGCCGACCCGCCGGGCATCTGCCCGGCCGGGGGCAGCGGGCCCGGTCGCAGGCTCGCCGTCGTGTCGCACGCCGGTGCGGCGGCGCCCGGGCTGCTCGGGGCCGCCGACACCGTGCTCGCCCCGGCCGGCTGCGGCACCGGGGCGCTGCGGGGCACCACCTGGCTGGGCGCCGGGCCCGCCGAACACGCTCCGAGCAGCAGCACCGCCGCCAGTGCCAGTCGCCTCACCGGTACTCCTTGAGTCGCTGCCACAACCCCATCACCGCCCCTGCCGCGGCGATCACCGCGAGCACCAGCACCCCGACCGCCGTGCCCGCGAGCGAGGCCCGCGCGACCGCCACCTCGTCGCTGAAGTCCTGCCTTGCCTGCCCGATCGCGCGCACCAGGTCCTCGTCCAGCGAGTCGAAGTACGGGGTGGCGACCAACGCGACCGCGTCGGCGTACTGGCCGGAGTCGTCGGCCTCGCGGACGCGCTGGTGCACCTGCTGCCACTCGCCGAAGTTGCGCACAGCCGAGTCCACGGCCTCGCCGCCCTCCAGGCGCTTCGCGTGCTCCAGCAGGTCCTCCAGCCGCTGCGAGACCTCCACGAAGTTCTTCTCGTAGGTCTGGCCCGCACCACGCGCGACCAGTGTCAGCGTCTCCTCGCCGCGCGCGGTCAGCGTCGCGATCCGCGCCTGCGCGAGCACGTCGACCTTCTCCGAGGCCGTGCGCGAGTCGCCGACGTCGCGCATCACCAGCACCGACACCGTCGTCACCCACAGCAGCGACAGCGCCGCTGCGCCCGTGGCGACCAGCAGGCCCACGTTGAGCAGCCGGTTCGTCTTGCGGGTCAGGTACCGCTGGGTCAGCACGAGCGCGACCACGAACGCCAGCGCCACCAGCACCGGCACCACCGGGAAGTCCGCCTCGTCCTGCGCGCGGGCCACCCGGTCGGTCTCCGCCCGGTACAGCTCCCGCGCCGCCGGCAGCAGCTGCGTGCGCATCAGCCCCGACGCCTCCCGCAGGTACGCCGCCCCGACCGGGAAGCCCTGCCGGTTGTTGGTGCGCGCGGTCTCGATCAGCCCGGTGTAGACCGGCAGCTGCGCGGCCAGCGTCGCGGTCAGGTCGGGGGAGGAGGCCGTCGCCACCGACAGCGCGGCCTGCGCCTGCGCGATGTCGGCCTCGTAGCGCTCCCGCAGCTGCGCGGGCTCCAGACCACCGGACAGGAACGCGCTGGCCGCGGTCGCGTCCGCGTCCTGCAACGCCCGGTGGACCTCCTGCGCCGCGTGCGACAGCGGCTCGGAGCGGGTCGCCAGGTCCTCCAGCGCCCGTTCCTGCCGGTTCACGCTCCACGTCGTCAGCCAGCCGCTGGCCAGCGCCGCCAGGACCAGGACCACGGCGATCACGGTCAGCCGACCAGGGGTCGACCGCGCCAGTCCGGTGAACCGGCGCAGCAGCGCCTGCCGGGGCTGCGAGTCGATCACCACGAGCGTGCCTCCCAGCGGCGAGTTGATCGGCGTGGCGTAACTGTAGGCACCTCGCCGACACCGCGTGGGGATTGACGGCGCTTCCCCGCGTGGTGTCACTCGCCTGTAACTACCGGCGTGACTCGATCAGCCGTTCGACCCCGTCCAGGATCATCTCCAGGCCGAACTCGAACGAGTGCTCCGGGCTGAACGCGCTGTGGTGCGCCTGCCCGACGGCACCTCCGACGCGGGCGGCCACGGGGTAGCGGGCCGGGTCGAACACCGTCATCAGCACCGGCGCCGCCGCGTCCCACCACTGCTGGTCGGTCAGGCCGGTCTCCTTCTCGGTCACCGCCGCCGCCGTCAGCCCGCGCGCCGAGTTCTGCACGTGCCCGAGCACCAGGTTCAGCACCGAGTCCATCTCCACGTCCGACAGGCCCACACCTTCCAGGCCGCGCAGCTCGAAGTCGTACTTCGCCGCGACCTGCGGGCCCAGCACCGTGCGCGACGGCGCCACCTGCAGCAGCCACGGGTGCCGCCGGTGCAGCCGCAGGTTCTCCCGCGCCACGTAGGCCAGGTGCTCCCGCCAGCCCGGCGACTGCTCACGCCCGGTCACGGCCTGCACGGTGTCGACCATGACGTCGACCAGCTCGCCCTTGCCCGGCACGTAGGTGTAGAGCGACATCGTCCCCACGCCCAACGACTCGGCCACGCGGCGCATCGACAGCGCCTTGAGCCCGTCGGCGTCGGCCAGCGCGATGCCCGCCTGCACGATGCGGTCCACGCTGAGGTCCGGCTTGCCCTTGCGCGACACCCGCTCCTGGGTGCGCCACAGCAACGCCAGCGTCCGCGCCGGGTCACCGCTGCCCGTGTGTTCGATCACGAGCACCACACTACCGTACCGTATGGTGTACGGTACAGAGTATGTTCTCGCCTGCCGACCCGCCCCGCTTCGGCCAGCTCGACGGAAAACCACTGCTCGAAGCCCTCCCGGAGGCACTGCGGCGAGACGACTACTGGGCGGTGGCCGCCGCCACCGCGCTCGCGTTCGTCGCCCGCGGCCGCATCGTGCCCGGCGTGACCGAGGGAGGCCACGACACCTGGCGCGTCGGACCGCTCGACCACGCCGACGAGCTGCACCTGCGCCAGCTCGCCGCCCACGGCGACTACGACGAGCTCCGCGCGTTCCTCGACGCCGTCGCCGACGCGCTGCCCCGTACCGGCGAAGGACCGTTCGCCGGCACCGCGCGCCACGAGGTGCCCGAGCTCAAGGCGTGGGCCGACGAGCAGATCACGATCTCCCTGCGCATCGAGACGACCGAGGACCTGCGGTTGTGCGCGATCGTCCAGGTCCGCGCCGTCACCGACCCGCACCCGCGTGACGTGCGGGGCTCCGGCCGTGAGCTCGACACCATCCGGGCGATGAGCCGCATCGACTGGCCCCCGCTGCAGCGCCTGCTCGACCAGGCCGACCTCACCGACGACGAGGTCACCGAGCTGCTCGGCACCGGCATCGAGGTCCACTGGCCCAAGAACCTCACCACCACCCTCGCCGCCAGGGCCGTCATCGGCGAGACCTCCGGCCGGTTCGGCACCGGCGACCTGCTCACGTTCGACTGGCGGCTCGCGCTGGGCGACGACGAGCTGACCGACGCCGAGATGGACCTCGTCGCCGACGCCTCCCGCCCGATCGTGAAACTGCGCGACCGGTGGGTCCTCGTCGACCCCGCACTGCGCCGCAAGGCCCGCCGGCAACTGCAGCCCATCACCGCCGTGCAGGCCGTCACCGCCGCCCTCACCGGCACCGCGCTCATCGGCGGCGAGCAGGTCACCGTCGCCCCGCACAGCCTCACCACCACCATCACCACGATCCCGCAGTTCCCGCAGCCGCCGCGGTTGCGGGCCCGGCTGCGCGACTACCAGCTGCACGGCCTGCGCTGGCTCGCCCACATGACGAGCCTCGGCCTGGGCGCCTGCCTCGCCGACGACATGGGCCTGGGCAAGACCATCACCGTCATCGCCCTGCACCTGCACCGCGCCGCCGACCGCCCCACCCTCGTCGTCTGCCCGGCCTCCCTGCTCGGCAACTGGGAACGCGAGATCCGCCGCTTCGCCCCCGGCACCCCGGTCACCCGCTACCACGGTCCACACCGGACCCTGCCCGCCGAAGGCGTCGTGCTCACCACCTACGGCACCATGCGCCTGGACATCGAGGCACTGCGCGCCCACGAGTGGGACCTGGTCGTCGCCGACGAGGCCCAGCACGTCAAGAACCCGCACTCCGGCACCGCCAAGGCACTGCGCTCGCTGCCCGGTCAGGCGCGCGTGGCGTTGTCCGGCACCCCGGTGGAGAACTCGCTGTCGGAGCTGTGGGCCGTCCTGGACTGGACGACCCCCGGCCTGCTCGGCACGCACCGCGCGTTCCGCACCCGCTGGCCCGAACCCGACGACACCCTCGCCAAGGTCGTGCGGCCGTTCCTGCTGCGCCGCCGCAAGTCCGACCCCGGCGTCGCCCCCGAACTGCCGCCCAAGACCGAGACCGACCGGTTCGTCTCCCTGTCGGTCGAGCAGGCTGCGCTCTACGAGGCACTCACCAGGGAGACCCTCGACCGGATCGCCTCCAGCGACGGCATGGCCCGCCGCGGCCTCGTGCTCACGCTGCTCACCGGTCTCAAGCAGATCTGCAACCACCCGTCGCACTACCTCGGCCACGACCGGCTGCGCGGCGGCTCCGGCAAGCTCGACCTGCTCGACGAACTGCTCGACACGATCATCGCCGAGGACGGCTCGGTGCTCGTGTTCACCCAGTACGTCGGCATGGCCAAACTCCTCGAACAGCACATCAAGCAACCCACCCGGTTCCTGCACGGCGGCACGCCCGTGCCGCGGCGCGAGCAGATGGTCGACGACTTCCAGCAGGGCAGGGCGCCGGTGTTCCTGCTGTCCCTCAAAGCCGCCGGCACCGGCCTCAACCTCACCCGCGCCGACCACGTGATCCACTTCGACCGCTGGTGGAACCCCGCCGTCGAGGACCAGGCCACCGACCGCGCCTACCGCATCGGCCAGACCCGGCCCGTCCAGGTGCACAAGCTCGTCACCGAGGGCACCGTCGAGGAACGCATCGCCGCGCTCCTGCAGGACAAGCGCGACCTCGCCGAC
Source organism: Lentzea jiangxiensis (assembly GCF_900104175.1). Classification (GTDB taxonomy): domain Bacteria; phylum Actinomycetota; class Actinomycetes; order Mycobacteriales; family Pseudonocardiaceae; genus Lentzea; species Lentzea jiangxiensis. The sequence continues at coordinate 108,868 of NZ_FNIX01000012.1, read as the reverse complement.
GCCGTGCTGCACGGCGGAGAAGCCGCGTTCACCGAACTCACCGACGCCGAACTCGCCGAACTCGTCCAGCTCAGGAGCGCCTGATGACCGCACGCGGATTCGCCGCGTTCCCCAAGGTGAAACGCCGCGTCGCCACGACGTGGTGGGGCAAGGCGTGGGTGAAGGCCCTCGAGGACACCGCCCTGGACGCCGGCATGGTCCGCCTCGGCCGCCGCTACGCCCACGCCGGCGTCGTCGGCCCGATCACCGTGAGCCCCGGCCGCCTGCACGCCCAGGTCCACGACGACGACACCGTGCACAACACCACCGTCAGCGTCCCCGTGCTCTCGCAGGTCCAATGGGGACGGTTCCTCGACCGCGTCGCCGAGAACCCCGCGCACATCGCCGCCCTGCTGGACAACGACGTCCCGCGCGACCTCGTCGCCGCAGCGCAGGAGTCCGGTGTGGACCTGCTGCCCGGCATCGGCGACCTCGAACCCGACTGCGACTGCGACGGCTGGGAACTGCCCTGCCGCCACGCCGCCGCACTGGCGTTCCAGGTCGGCTGGCTGCTCGACGCCGACCCGTTCGTGCTCCTGCTGCTCAAGGGAAAACCGGAACGGGAACTCCTCGACGCCGTCCGCGACCGCGTCGCCGGACCCGTCGGCACCAGAACACCTGTGGTGGTTTCGCACGAAACCGCAGCTCAACTGCCCGCCAAACCGCCGATCCCCACCACCACACCTGTGGTGCTCGCGGTGGAGCCGCCGCCCGGTTTCGACGCCGCCGGCCTCACCGCGCTGATGGAGATCGCCGCGGGCAGAGCACGCGCCCTGCTGCGTTCGGGCACTCTCGAAGAGTGATCACCGAGAAGCAGAAGATGATGACCGGGCAGCTCTACCGCGACTCCGACCCCGAACTGGTCGCCGAACGCCGGCGCTGCCAAGCCCTCGTGGACGAGTTCAACGCCACCCGCGAGGGCGCGGTCATCGCGGAGCTCTTCGGCTCACTCGGCGAGGGCTCGTGGGTCATGCCCCGGTTCCAGTGCGACTACGGCTACCAGATCCACATGGGCTCCAACAGCTTCCTCAACTACGACGCCATCCTCATGGACTGCGCCACGATCACCATCGGCGACGACGTCTCCATCGGCCCCCGCGCCCAGCTGCTCACCGCCCTGCACCCGATCGAGGACCACGAGGCACGCCGCCGGCGCTTCGAGACCGCCGCCCCGATCACCATCGGCGACAACGTCTGGCTCGGCGGCGGCGTGATCGTCTGCGCGGGCGTCACGATCGGCGACAACTCGGTGATCGGTGCCGGTAGCGTCGTCACGCGCGACATCCCGCCGCGCGTGCTCGCGGTCGGCAACCCCTGCAAGGTGATCCGTGAACTGTGACAAGCGCACCGTCGAGCCGTGGGTCCTGCTCGGCCTGACGGCGGTCGCCCTGGTCGTGTCCGGCATCGGCCCGTACGACCGCACGACCTGGTACCTCGAGGTGGCGCCGGTCGTGATCGGCGCGGCCCTGCTGATCGCCACCGGCCGGCGGTTCCCGCTCACACCGCTGCTGTACCGGCTGCTGTTCCTGCACGCGCTGGTCCTCGTCCTCGGCGGGCACTACACCTACGCCCGCGTGCCGGCCGGGTTCTGGGCGCAGGACCTCCTCGACCTGGCACGCAACCACTACGACCGGTTCGCGCACTTCGTGCAGGGGTTCGTGCCGGCCGTGCTGGCGCGCGAGATCCTGCTGCGCACGTCGCCGCTGCGCCCCGGCAGGTGGCTGTTCTTCCTCGTGGTCTGCGTGTGCCTGGCGTTCAGCGCGACCTACGAGCTGGGGGAGTGGGCCGCCGCGGTGACCGGTGGCTCGGCCGCGGAGGACTTCCTCGGGACGCAGGGCGACGTGTGGGACACCCAGTGGGACATGTTCATGGCCCTGCTCGGCGCGATCACCGCGCAGCTGACCCTGGCGCGGGTGCACGACCGCGAGCTCGCCCGTGTCCGCTGAGCGGGCCATCGCGCACGTCGACGCCCGCTCCACCGGCGGTCCGCTGCCGCGCGACCTGCGCGTCACCCTGAACTTCCACCCCGGCCGTGGCGTGCTCGCCCGCATCGCCCGCGACGGCGTCTACCGCTCGCAGTTCGAGACCGGCACCGGCAACGGCGGCCTCACCGCGCACCCCGGCGGCGCCCGCCGGCAGTGGGAGAGCCGCCTGTTCGGCGGCGCCTACGACCACGCCGACCCCGCCGAACGCCCCAAGTACGGCGCCCTCGACCACCTCCGCCTGCCCCACGGCGGCGCACCGCGGTTCGGGTCGGCGCACCTGCGGCTCAAGCAGGACGTGCTCGACCGCACGACGTTCTGCCACCCCGACAGCGTCTTCGACCCCGTCGACTTCGGCACCGCCCGCCACTTCCGGCTGCACGAGCTCACCGGCCACGCAGCCGATCCGCTCGACGACTACGTCGAGGCCCACGTCCACGGCCCCGTCACGCTCGACGACGTCGAGGCCGTGGTGCTCGATCCCAGCTTCCCCGATCCGAGGTCCGCGGGGATCGAGCTGCCGTGCCCGGTCGAACGCCACCCCGGCTTCCGGCTGTCCACGCAGGACCTGCTGCGCCACCGCGACTACCGCACACCCGAGTCCGTCGAGTGGGGACTCGCGATCGCCCGCGACGGCGTCCTCGACCCGCTGCTGCTGGAGACCTGCGACGCGCCGCCACAGGTCGTGAAGCACCTGTGGCACCACTTGGCGCGGTTCGGGATCAGCTGTCCTGGATCTCGTGGATCTGCAGGTTCTGCGCACCCCTGAGCGTCAGCGGGATGCCGAGGTAGTCACGACCCGAGCGGGCCATCCAGATCCAGCCGCGGTAGGTGTTGCCGGGATCGTTGACGTGCACCTGGTGCCGCGTCCAGTTCAGCCGCGCGTCGAAGCCGTTGAACTCCTCCACGTCGAGCAGGTCGATGCGGAAGCGGTCGCCCTGCGTCGCCGCGATCGGACCGGCCTCCCAGTCGACCTGCGAGATCAGCACCGGGCAGCACTCCACGGTCACCAGGCCGAACCGCGAGGTGTGCAGCACCCTGCCCAGCGGCGCCAGCGCCACCTTGCAGCCGAAGACCAGCAGGCTGGAGCCGTCGGTGTGCTCGCTGAACAGCACCCCGGTGTGGAAGCCGCACACGTGCACGTCGCGCAGGTAGACCACCGCGTTGTTGCCGCCACCGGGCAGCACGACACCGGTCGACCACCGGTGCGTGGGCTCGACGACGGCGGGCAACGGGTCCGGCGTGCTGATCCGCACGCTCTGCAGGCGGGCCTGCGGCGCCCAGAACAGGTTCAGGCCGGACACCGTCGGGTTGGACGGCACCTGGATCGCGAGGTTCGTGACGGCCACGCTGACCCGGTTGAACCCGCCCCAGTCACCGCCCTTGGGCGAGGCGATCACCGCGGGTGGCTGCCCGGCGGCGTGACCGGACCAGGTCGTGGTGACGGTCGACTTCAGCAGGGTGCCGGCCGGCGCCTGCTCGCCGTCGTAGACGAACTGCAGGCCCGTCTGCACGCCCGCTCCGGCCAGCTCGACCGTGATCATCGGCCCGGACGTGCGCACCGGGAACACCAGCTGGCCCGCCGGACCGCCCGGCGTCGGCCTGACCGGCTGCGACGCGAGCCGGTAGGTCTGCGCGCCGAACTCCACGCGGGCGTAGCCGCCGCCCTCGGCGGCCAGCCGGTAGGCCTCGTCGACCGCGCGCTGCACGGCCGCGGTGTCGTCGGTCTGGCCGTCACCCCGCGCGCCGAAGTCACCGACCTTGACCACGTGCGCGGTACCGGCGGCGTGCGCGGGTGCGGCGGCCAGCGCCATCACCCCGACCCCACCCGCGGCGGCCGCACCGGCACGCAGGAACGAACGACGAGTTGAATTCGAGTAATCCCCCATAAACCTCAGCTTATGGACGACGCGGTCACCGGCGCGGGCAAGTGCGCCCCCGGTTGCGGCAGGTAGATCGCCGCCAGCCGCCGCACCGCCTCCGTCACCTGCTCGCGCAACTCGGCCGGCTCCAGCACCTCCACCTCACCGCCCATCCGCAGCAGCATCCCGGTCGCGTGCCCGATCGACTCGATCGGGATCCTCACCCGCACACCACCGCCGTCGTCCACAGCCGACTCCTCCGCCGCGCGCGCCACCAGCGGCAGCACGTGTGAGGAGAACGACTCCCAGCCCCGCGGCGACAGCCGCACGACCGCCTCGCCGGTGTACTGCCGCGCCTGGAACTCCTCCAGCGACGCCGCCCAGTGCGCCGCGAGGTCGAAGCCCTCCGGCCGCTCGAACGACTCCTGCAGCACCGTCACCGACTGGATCTGCGACACCCGGTACGTCGAGATCCGCGTCTCGCCCTGGGCGACCAGGTACCAGCGGCCCGCCTTGAGCACGAGGCCCAGCGGCCGCAGCACCCGCGTCACGTCCTCCGGTGCGCGCCAGCGCCGGTAGCCGACCTCCAGCAGGCGGCCGCGCCACACCGCGTCCGCCACGACCTCGAGGAACGGGGAACGCTCCGGGTCGTAGTACCAGGACGGGGCGTCGAGGTGGAACCGCTCCGCCCTGCGCGACGCGCGGTCGCGCATCGGCGAGGGCAGCGCCGCCATCAGCTTGAGCTGCGCCGCGGACACCGCCTCCCCGAGGCCGAGCTCCGCCGCCGGTCCCGGCAGCCCGGCCAGGAACAGCGACTCCGCCTCCTGCTCGGTCAGCCCGGTCAGCCGCGTGCGGTAGCCGTCGAGCAACTGGTAGCCGCCGGACGGGCCCGCGTCGCCGTACAGCGGCACCCCGGCGGCGTGCAGCGAGTCGACGTCGCGGTAGATCGTGCGGACCGACACCTCCAGCTCGTCGGCCAGCGCCTGGGCCGTCATCCGGCCCTTGGTCTGCAACAGCAGCAGCAACGACACCAACCGGCTCGCACGCACGCCGATACACTGCCACAAGTTGTCAGGGATAGCTCATATGTTCGACGCATGGCTTTCTACGAGAAGCAGCTGGCGGTCAGGCAACCGCTGGTCGTCGCGGGCAGGCACGTCAAGCGCTACGAGGTGGTCACCCCCGGGCTGGTGATCACCGACGAGATCCGCGAGGCCGCCTACGCGTTCCTGCCGACGATCTACCCGGACTTCGAGGACCCCACCCCGCCGGCCACGGTGACGGTGCTGCACCGCAGCGCCGCGGGCATGTACCTCAACGCCTACAACTGGGTCTGGGACAACGTCCTGCACTGCCGCACCGCCGTCTCCGGCGACCAGCCGTTCCTCGGCTCGACCGACCCCGACCTCACCCGCTTCAGCGTCATCCCCAAGGACCTCATCGGCTGCGTCTGGGAGCTCCCGCCGCTCGACCACGAGCGCCGCGCGTGGGTGCGGCACGTGCTGGAGCCCGGTGAACCCGACCTCGACGGCTACCTCGCCGACGTCATGGCCGAAGGGCTGGTGGGCCGATGAGCCCTGACTGGCAGGGCGCGCCCTCGCGCTGAAAACGAGTGGACGGCGGCGTTAGGTTCGCAGGCATGACCACTCCGGAAACCGTGGTGCGCGTGCTGGCCGAACCCGCGAGGCTGCGGGCGTTCGCCGCCGTCGTCCTGGGCGCGGCAACCCTGGCCGACATCGCCGCCGCGGCCGGGCTCGAGGTCAAGGACGCGGGCATCGCACTGCGGAAGCTCCGCGAGGCCGGGCTGGTCGAGGGGGAGCCGGTCCGCCCGGCCGACCTCAAGCCCCTCGCGGCGACGCTCACCGAGGCGATGCCCGCCGACGGGCTCGCACCGTTCGTGCGCGGCGACAAACTCGTATCGCTGCCGGTCGCGCACGAACGCCGCCGCAAGATCCTCGAGCACGTCGCCTCGCACGCCTTCACCGCGCGGACCTACTACGAGGAGACCGAGATCAACGAGCGGCTGCGGGCGTGGTGCGACGGGGGAGAGCTCGACCACGTCACCCTCCGCCGCTACCTCGTCGACCTCGGCCTGCTCGAACGCGGCGGCGGCCTCTACCAGGCTCAGCCCCTGCCGATGTAGGGCATGGCCGTGGCCATCACGGTCATGAACTGCACGTTCGCGTCCAGCGGCAACTGAGCCTGGTACAGCACGGCGTCGGCCACGTGCCGCACGTCGAACGTCGGTTCCGCCCTGGTCTCGAAGTCCGCCTGCAGCACGCCCTGACCCATCCGCTCGGTCATCTCCGTCGCGGCGTTGCCGATGTCGATCTGCCCGCACGCGATGTTGTGCGCACGGCCCTCCAGCGACAGCGACTTCGTCAACCCCGTGATCGCGTGCTTGGTCGCGTTGTACGCCACCGCGTGCGGCCGCGGCACCGACGCCGAGATCGAGCCGTTGTTGATGATCCGGCCACCACCGTGGGTCTTCATCACCTTGAACGCCTCACGGGCGCACAGGAAAGCGCCCGTGAGGTTCACACCGACGACCTTCTCCCACGCGCCGATGCTGAACTCCTCGACCGGTGTCGCGCGCACGTTCATCCCGGCGTTGTTGAACAACACGTCCACACGGCCCCACCGCGACACCACGGTCTCGAACAGAGCGACGACCGAGTCCTCACGCGACACGTCCGTGGGCACGACGAGCGCCGTACCGGGAAAACCCTCTCCGGTCTCGGTCAGCGCGTCCTCGCGCCGTCCCGCCAGCGCCACCCGGAACCCCGCCGCCAGGAGGGTTCGCGCCGCCGCGCGCCCGACCCCGGACCCCGCTCCCGTCACGACCGCGACCGCCATCGGTGATCTCCCCTCGATCCAGCGATTGCCCATAGCGTCCCATGTGGAGTACTTACCTGATGTGGAGCGCGAAGAGGACACCTGCCCGTTGTGCGCGGGGTGCGGAACGATGTCGTGGCAGCAACCCGTCCCCGGCCCGCAAGGGCTCGTGCTGCACGAGATGACACACCCGTGCCCACGCGGCTGCTCGGGCTGGTGGAAACTCCCGCACGCCGAACGCAGGGGCGTCGTCGCAGGCAATGTCGCACGTGCCAACGAGATCCCGGCGGCACCGTCCACCCAGGCTTGATCACCGAGCGTGAACGGTGGGGGTCACCCATTATTGCCGTGAGGGTCCCTTTTTGGCGGCTGCCCTCATTCCCGGTGAAGCGGACACTGTTCTTCCGTGAAGGAGTGCAGCCGTTGCCATGGGTCTGGGCTCAACGAGGACCGGTCCGCCTGCCGGGCCTGCGGAGGACTGGGCCAGGTCCCCGACCGCTAGGACCTATCTCTTCGTCATCAGAGTCGGGCCGAGGATCCTGCGGGCCAGCCGCCGGGTCAGCGACTTGGGCTTGTGCGCGGGCGCCGCCGCCGCGGGAGGCGCCACGACGACGGGTGCTCCCACAGCGGGTGCTCCCACAGCGGGCGCGGGCGGTGCGGGCGTCACCGGGGTGACACCGGGAATGGTCGCCGCGTCCGTTTCCTCGGTCGAGATCTTCGCGAACACCTGGGTCTCCGGCTCGGCACTGCCGGACTGCTGCTGCTCGATCGGCACACGACGATCTTGCCATCGATGTCGTCCGCGCCTCGAACGAGGGGCGGCTCCCCCGCAAGCGTGTGAGCGGTGTCACGCAGCACACTGGCCGGTGACGGTCCCAGGCGGAGTGTGATGACTGAGACGACCCGCTGCGCGGACGTCGGGCCGCCGGACGCGCACCTGTGGGAGCGGATCGCGCAAGGCGACCACGCCGCGTTCACCGAGCTGTTCGAACGCCACGCCGAAGCGGTCTGGAACTACGCCTACCGGCTGACGGCCTCGTGGTCGCAGGCCGAGGACCTGCTCTCCGCGACGTTCCTGACGGCCTGGCGCAAACGCGGCGAGGCCCGGCTGCTGCGCGACTCCGCCCTGCCGTGGCTCTACACCGTGACCGCGAACCGGGCCCGCACCGAGTGGCGCGCCTCGCGCAGGGCGTTGCGCCTGGTCACGCGACTGACCCCGCAGAACGAGCGCGACCACGCCGACGAGGTCGCCGCCCGCACCGACGCCCGGCGCCGCCTCGTCGCGGTGGTGGCCGCCATCGCGAAGCTGCCCGCGTCCGAACGCGAGATCGCCCAGCTGTGCCTGCTGGGCGACGTGTCCACCGCCGACGCCGCCGCCCTGCTCGGCATCGCCGAGTCGAGCGTCCGCGCCCGCGTCTCCCGCACCCGTGCCCGGCTGCGCGACCTGACCCCCGAGGACACCCCGTGATCGACCAGCTCCCCGAACACCGGCCCCTGCCCGACGACGTCCGCCTGCGCGCACGGCGGCGCCTGTCCGAGGGCATGGACCCGCCCGCGCGCAACGGCAGGGCGGTCCTGATCGCCGCCGGCGTCGCCATGCTCGCCGCGGGCGCCCTCGTGGCGAGCCAGACCCTGCTCGGCGGAACCGCCGAACCCGCCGCGCCGTCGATGCAGCACAACGGCGAGTTCCTCGGCAAGGACCGCGCGGTCGTCAACCACGTCGAACGCGGCAAGGTCGCCCCGGACGTCCTCGCGCGCTGCACCGGCGCCGCCCGGTCCCACCCCCCGGCCGCCGACTGGCAGATCATCGCCACCAGCCGCAGGAACGGCACGACGCTCACCGCGTTCCGGGTGCCCGCCGGCGTCTTCTTCTGCGCGAACACCGCCACCACGACGACCGTGTCGGCACCGGACCCGGCAGCCGTGGACGACGGCCCGCGCGAGGTGAAGATCCTGTTCACCACGCCGACCGGCGCGATGGCGGGCCTGGTGTCGCCCGACGTGAAGATCGTCAGCCTCTCGCGGATCTCCGACCCGGCCCGCAACACCGCGCTGCCCGCCGTCATCGATGGCGTGTTCCTCGAGCCCAACGGCTACACCCACGCCGAGACCGGAACGAAAGCACTGGTCAGCGGCACGGAGTTCGCCGTGCGGGGCGTGCCGGGACCGACGGATCCGGTCGTCGACCGGCCGCTGCCGCCCGCGGGCCGCGACACCGCGGAAGAGCGGGAGTTCGCCCGGTGCCTGCGCGACCGGCCCGTCCCCGACGCCGACCAGTTCGCGCACGCCCTCACCGTCCGCCTCGGCACCACCAGCACGATGCGCCTCGGGCGTTTCGGCGACCTGCTGCTCTTCTGCGGGCAGGAGGACCGGACGGCGGCCGCCACCGTGTACGAGGTCGAGGACCTCGACGAGGTCCGCGGCACCACCGTCGCCGCGTTCGCCGCGTTCTACGACTTCACGATGCGGAAGCCGGCCGGACCCGGCGAGGCGGGCGCGATGGCGAGCTCGACCTTCGCGGCCGTCGGCCTGGTCACCGACCCCCGGGCCGCGTCGATCACCTACACCCGTCCGGGCCTGGCCGACGTGCCCGCGTCGATCGGCGGCGGCACGTTCGTGCTGGCCGCGCCGCTGATGGACCGCCACCCGGACTCGCGCGTGGTCGTGCGGGACGCGAAGGGCGCCGTGCTCGAGACCATCAAACCCAAGCACGTGCCGTAGCCGAAAAGCGGTGGACGGGCGGGACAGGATTCGGGGCGTGGAGACCGAACGCCTGATCCTGCGTCCCGCCCGCGCGTCCGACGCCGGCGCACTGACGGCACTGCACGCCGACCCCGAAGTCATGCGGTTCCTCGACCCGGCGCCGGTCGGGAACCACCTCCGCCCCGGCTTCCACCTGGCCTTCGAGAAGGCCACCGGGGAGTTCGTCGGCTGGTTCGAGTTCCGCGGCACCACCGACGTCGTGGAACTCGGCTACCGGCTGCACCGCGCGTTCTGGGGCCTCGGCTACGCCACCGAAGGATCGTCGGCCCTGATCACGCGCGGTTTCACCGCCGGCGGCGTGCGGCGCGTCGTCGCCACCACGATGTTCGTCAACGCCGGTTCGCGGCGCGTGCTGCAGAAGTGCGGACTGCGCCACGTCCGCACCTTCCACGTCGAGTTCCCCGATCCGTTGCCCGGCTCGGAATACGGAGAGGTCGAGTACGCGCTGACGAGAGAGGAGTGGCAACTGACGCAGGGGGAACGCCATGTGGCAGACGGAATTGCTTGATTTAGACGCGTACTTCGCGCGCACGGGAGCATCGGCATCCAGTTCGTTGACGGAGTTGCACGAAGCGCATGTGCGCGCCATTCCGTTCGAGAACATCGACGTGATGCTCGGCATCGTGCCGTCACTCGACCTCGCCGACATCCAGGACAAGTTGGTCGGGCGCCGCCGCGGCGGTTACTGCTACGAACACCAATTGTTGTTCACCGCCGTGCTGGAACGTCTCGGCTACACCGTCGCACGGCGCATGAGCCGCGTGATGACAGGACCGCGCACGCACATGATGTCGATCGTGGACGACCACCTCGTCGACGTCGGGTTCGGCGCCGGGATGTTGCACCCGATGCCGCTGGCCGACGGCGCGGTCGTCGACCAGGCCGGCTGGCCTCATCGGCTGCGCCGCGAGGACCGCCGGTGGGTGCTGGAGAAGCAGGTCGCGGGCCGATGGGAGTTGCAGCACGCGTTCGAGGACGACGTCGAGCAACACCCCGCCGACTACACGGCCGCCAACTACTACGTCGCCACGCACGAGCGTTCGCCGTTCAGCCGTCAGCTCGTCGTGATGCGTCTGGAACCGGGCCTGAGCCGCCGATTGGTCGGCCGGCAGCTCACCGTCGAGCACGCGGGGGAGGAACCTGAGATTTCTCAGGTGGAAGACCTCGGGAAAACACTGGAATCGCTGGACATCACGCTGACCGACAGGGAGCTGAGTCACATCGGCTCGACTCCGGGAACAGAATCGGCGTCGCGTTCGTAGTATCGGGTGTAGGGGATCGCATTTCGGAGGTGTTGGAAATGACCACCGCGACTCCGTTCGCCACCGGAGCCAATTCCACCGGCGTCAACGCACTGCCCACCCCGCCCACGGGCTGGCCCATCGGCTCGTACGCGACGTACGAAGAGGCGCAGCGCGCGGTCGACCACCTGGCGGACAACGACTTCCCGGTCGCGGACGTCACCATCGTCGGCGTCGAGCCGATGATCGTCGAACGCGTCACCGGACGCCTGACCTGGGGCCGCGTCCTCGGCGCGGGTGCCGCGTCAGGTGCCTGGTTCGGTCTGTTCGTCGGTCTGCTGCTGGGCCTGTTCTCGACCGGCGGCGCCCTCGCCCCGATCGTCACGGGTTTGCTCGTCGGTACGGTCTTCGGTCTGGCCAGCGCCGCCACCCGGTACGCGGCGACGCGCGGCAAGCGCGACTTCGCCTCGACCACCCAGCTCGTGGCCGGTCGTTACGACGTCCTGAGCCACCCGCGCAGCGCCGAGCGCGGCAGGGAGATGCTCACCGCGCTGGCCTGGCGCTCCTAGTTCCCGGCTCCCACCACAGAGAAACGCCGTCCCGGCTGACCGGGGCGGCGTTTCCGCTTTACTGACGATCATGTCGACGCTGGGGGCACTGCTCTTCGGGATGCTGCCGATCGCACTGTGGGCCTGGTTGTCCCGCTCGCCGCGGACCGGTGTGGCCGTCGGCGCGGTCCTGGTGGCGCTGCTGGCGTGGTTCGTGGTGCCGCGGGCGCTGTGGGCGTCCGGGCCGTGGGTGCCGTCGGAGGCCGAGTCGTACTGGCTGTACGCGGTCTTCGCGGCGATCGTCTGCGTGATCGGCGTGCTCGTGCAGCGGCAGTGGCCGAGGGGGTTGCTCCGGCTGGTGGCGGTGGCCGGGCTGGGCGTGGTGATCGCGTTCGTCGTCGAGTTCGGCGACTACGAGGCCAAGCCCGGTGACGAGGGCGTGCTGCCGGCGCCGGCCGGGGTGCGGGTGGTGGAAGGTCAGGGGCATTGCGGCTCCGGCTCCTGCGCGCGGGAGGTGACCGCGACCGGCGACCGTGCCGCCGAGGCCCTGCGCGAGCACCTCGCGTCCCGCGGGTTCTCGGCCAGGCCGCCGCTGAACGGCGGTGAGCGGAGGTGCCGGGCGGTGGGACTTCTGGTCGTCCGCGAGGTGTGTGCTGAGCTGAGGAGCACCGGCCCCGACCTGGTCGAAGTCACCTGGTACGTCAACCGGGCCCCATTTCCGTAGGTCGTACGGTAATGTTTCCGTATGGCCTACGGAAATGAGGTGGACGGATGGCCGCCGAACGCAGCGGTGGGGGAGACCCGGCCAGGACGCTCGCACTGCTCTGGCGCACGCCGCCGGAGCCGAAACCGGTCGGCAGGAGACCCAAGGTGAGCGTCGATCAGATCGTCACCGCGGCGATCGCGGTGGCCGACCGCGAGGGGCTCGGCGCGATGTCGATGGCCCGCGTCGCGCAGGAGCTGACCGTCGGCACGATGTCGCTCTACACGCACGTGCCCGGCAAGGCCGAGCTGATCGACCTGATGGCCGACGCGGTGCTGCAGGAGCGGGAGCTGGACGCCGGGGGCACGTGGCGGGAGCGGGTCAAGCACTACGCCGACCGCACTCGTGCGGTCTACCAGGCGCACCCGTGGATGCGGGACGTGTCGATGGTGCGGCCTCCGCTCGGGCCCGGACTGATGGACGGGCAGGAGTTCCTACTCGCCGCGCTGGCGGACACGGGGCTGGAGCCCCGGCAGGTGACCGTGGCGCACGTCGCTGTCGAGGGGTTCGTGCACGGCGCGGCGGCGGCGGAGGTCGACGACCAGCAGCTCGCGGCGACGACCGGGGAGTCCGGCGACTCGTGGTGGGGCGCCCGGCAGGTGTTCTGGGACGACTACTTCGACGTCGAGCGCTACCCGACCATGACGGCGCTGTGGAACGCCGACGCCTACGACATCGAGGGCTCGCTCGCCGACCACGTGCGCGGCTCGTTCGACTACGGGCTCGACAAGCTGCTCGACGGCATCGAAGGGGGTCTGCGATGACGACGCTGGTGACCGGGGCGACGGGCAACGTCGGGCGGCTGGTGGTGGCCGGGCTCGCCGGGCCGGTGCGGGCGATCACCCGCGACCCGGCCAAGGCGCGGTTCCCGGCCGGCGTGGAGGTCGTGCGGGCGGACCTCGACGACCCGGACAGCCTGCCGTTCGACGGTGTCGAGAAGCTGTACCTGTTCGTGCACCCGCCGACGGCCCAGGAGGTCGTCGACCGCGCGGTGCGAGCGGGCGTGCGGCGCATCGTCACGCTGTCCTCGGGCGCGGTGACGCACGGGTACGACAAGGCCCACCACCTGCCGGTCGAACAGGCCGTGGAGGCGTCCGGTGTCGAGTGGACCCACGTGCGGCCCGGCGAGTTCGCGGTCAACAAGATCGACCTGTGGGGTCCGTCGATCCGCGAGGACGGCACGATCGTGCACCCGAACCCCGACGAGCTCGGCCAGCCGATCCACGAGGCCGACATCGCCGACGTGGCGCTGCAGGCGTTGCGGGAGGACGGCCACGCCGGGCAGGCCTACACGCTGACCGGACCGCCGCCGATCACGCAACGGCAGATGGCCGCGGCGATCGGCGAGGTGCTCGGCCGGACGCTGACGTTCCGCGACGTCACCGTGGAGGAGGCCCTCGCGTACTACGTCAGCGTCGGCTGGCCCGAGGAGATCGCGCGGTACGTCCTCGGGCTCGGCGGCTACGAGGGCGGGGACGCCGAGGACTTCTCCGACTACGAGTTCGTCGTGACCGAGGACTACGAACGGCTGATGGGACGGCCTTACCGGACGTTCGCGCACTGGGCTCGCGACCACAGGGCCGACTTCACGGCCTGACGGCATGCGTCACCGATCATGCTGTCGATTCCGGCGCCTCCTCGTTCGACATCCCGGTGAGGGGCGAACGAGGAGGTCCGGTGCGGTTCATGGTGTTCGTCAGGAGCCCGATCCCGTTGGCGGCGCTGCACGGCGAGGCCCTCGTCCGCGCGGGCGTCCTGCTCGACGCGGGTGACCTGGTGCCGGACGCCTGCGGGGTGTCCGGGTACTGGCTGATCGACGTCCGCGACGCCGCCGAGGCGGTCGAGCGGGTCAAGCGCATCCACCTCCCGGCGTGCGTCGTGGAAATACGTCAGGTGGCTGTGGTCTGATTCCTCCATGGGGGCTACCACCTCGGTGCACCGCACCATCGACGCGGTCTGGCGGATGGAGTCGGCGAAGGTCATCGCCGCGCTGGCCCGGTACACGCGCGATGTCGGCCTGGCCGAGGAGATGGCGCAGGACGCACTGGTCGCGGCGCTGGAGCAGTGGCCGGCCGAGGGTGTGCCGCGCAACCCCGGAGCGTGGCTCACGACCACGGCCAAGCGCCGGGCGATCGACCAGATCCGGCGTCGCGAGAACCTCCACCGCAAGGTCGAGGAGATCGGCCGGGAGGTCAAGGAGGCCACGCCGGACGCCGGCGAGGGCGTCGACGACGAGATCGGCGACGACCTGCTGAGCCTCATCTTCACCGCCTGTCACCCGGTGCTCGGCACCGAGGCCAGGGTGGCGCTGACGCTGAAGATGCTCGGCGGCCTCAAGACCGAGGAGATCGCCCGCGCGTTCCTGGTCAGCGAGTCGACCGTGGCGCAACGGATCGTGCGCGCCAAGAAAGCCCTCGCCGAGGCGGGGGTGCCGTTCGAGGTGCCGGAGGGTCCCGAGCTGGCGACCCGGCTCGCGAGCGTCCTCGAGGTCCTCTACCTGATCTTCAACGAGGGCTACTCCGCCACCGGGGGCGACCACTGGATGCGGCCCGAGCTGTGCGCCGAGGCGCTGCGGCTCGGCCGCGTGCTGGCCGAGCTCGCGCCGAAGGAGGCCGAGGTCCACGGCCTGGTCGCATTGATGGAGATCCAGGCCTCGCGCTCCCGCGCCCGCACCGGCCCCGGCGGGGAACCCGTGCTGCTGCTGGAGCAGGACCGCGGCAAGTGGGACTGGCTGCTCATCGGCCGCGGCCTGAAGGCGCTGGAACGCGCCGAAGCCCTCCATCAGCCGCCCGGCCCGTACTATGTGCAGGCCGCCCTCGCCGCCTGCCACGGCCGTGCGCGCCGCGCCGAGGACACCGACTGGCAGCGCATCGCCGCGCTCTACCAGGTGCTCGGGCGGATCTCGCCGTCCCCGATCGTCGAGCTCAACCGCGCGGTGGCGCTGTCGATGGCCTTCGGGCCCGCCGCCGGGCTCGCGCTGGTCGACGAGATCGCCGGCGAGAAGGCGTTGCAGGGCTACCACCTGCTGCCCAGCGTGCGCGGCGACTTCCTCGTCAAGCTCGGCCGCACGAAGGAGGCGAAGGCCGAGTTCGAGAAGGCCGCCGCGCTCACCCGCAACGAACGGGAGAAGGTCCTTCTGCTCGACCGCGCCGCCGCCTGCGGCTAGGTGAGAGCGAGCTTGAGACCCAGCGCCGCGAACGACGCTGCGAAGAACCGCCGCAGCCACACCACCACGCGCGGCCGGGCCAGCACCCGGTCGCGCATCGCCGCGGCGAACACGCCGTAGACCGCGAACACCACGAACGTCAGTGCCATGAACACCCCGCTCAGCGCGAGCATCGGGCCGGACCCGGTCGCGAACTGCGGCAGGAACGCCACGAAGAAGATCGTCAGCTTCGGGTTGAGCAGGTTGACCAACACCGCCGACACGACGACCTCGCGCGCGGACACCGGGGCGGCCGAGGTGTCGACGACCAGGTCGGCCCTGTCCCTCCACGTCGCCCATGCGAGATGGACGAGGTAGGCGACACCGAGGTACTTCACGACCTCGAACGCCAGTGCGCTCGCGTGCAGCAGCGCCGCCAGGCCCGTGATGGTGGCCAGCACGTGCGGCACGATCCCCAGCGTGCAGCCGAACGCGGCGATCACGCTCGCCTTGCGGCCGTGCGCGAGACCGGCCGAGAGCGTGTAGAGCACGCCGGTGCCGGGTGTGGCGACGGCAAGCAACGTCGTGAGCAGGAAGGCGAGAGTCATGCCGACGACTCTGCCGCCGAAGCGGTCCAGTCAGGAGAGCCAAAACCCGCCCGTGAAACTGGTCCACTTCCGATGTCGAGAACGCGGCGGCGGCTCCGTCCCCCGGGCATGAGCATCAAGAGCATGCACCACGTGGGCATCACGGTCACCGACCTCGCGACCGCCGTCGCGTTCTTCGAGGCGCTCGGCATGGAGCTCGAGGGCAAGGCGCACGCGGAGGGCGAGTTCGTCGACGGCGTCATCGGGCTCGACGGCTCGGTCAGCGAGATCGCCATGCTGAAGACGCCGGACGAGCGGTACCGCATCGAGTTCAGCCAGTTCCAGACCCCGCGGAGCGTCGACGGCGGCTCCCACGCACCGATCAACGCCCTGGGCCTGCGGCACGTCGCGTTCGTCGTCGACGACCTCGACGCCACCCTCACCCGCATCAAGCCGCACGGCGCCGAGGTCGTCCGGAACGTCGAGACCTACCAGGAAATGCTGAAGACCTGCTACGTCCGTGGCCCCGAGGGCATCCTCATCGAACTGTGCGAGTACTTCAGGTGAGAGCGCGCGCGTACGCCGTAGGCGAGACACCCACGGTCTGCGTGAAGTCACGTACGAGGTGGGCCTGGTCGCTGTAGCCGAGATCAGCGGCCAGCCGGGCCCACTCGACCTCCGACTCGGCGCGTTCCAACGCCTCGTGGATGCGATACCGCAGGATGACCCACTTCGGGCTCACACCGACGTAGTCGGCGAACAGCCGTTGCAGCGTCCGCACCGCCACCCCGCACGTCCGCGCGAAGTCGGCGACCTTCCGGATCTCCCGGTCGGCCCGGATGCGGTGGACCAGCTCCATCGCCAGCGTCGCCTGCGGGTCGGGCGTCGGCCCGAGCCCCAGCAGGAACCCGTCGAGCGCGGCCACCCGCTCGTCCTCGTCGGCGACGTCCAGCACCGGCCCGGACGGGACGTCGAGCCGCACGTGCCGGCCGGTCCACTCCGACACCGGCTCCGGGCGGAACGGCCGGAACCCGCCGGGCCGGAACTGCACGCCCGCCACCCGCACCCGTCCGTCCAGCACACGGCTGAACAACCCCAGCCCGACGCCCGCGATCTCCGGCTGTGCGTACCCGTGTTCGAACACGATGTTCACGGACGGATGCGGCACGACGTGTGTGGTGTAGGGCGTGTCGAGTTCACCGTCGACGAGCCAGTAGTGCTCCAGGTACGGCTGCAGCTCGGCGCACGGCAGACGCCGGCGGAACCGGACACGGGCGAACAGCTCGCGCGCGTCCACGATCCCCCGAGTGTCGCGGCGCGGCCCCTGCACAGCGCCGATCCTAGGTTGGCGCGTTTTTTCAAGAACGCCCGCACACGCCGAAATAGCGTCTACGGCATGAAGCTCAGCGTTCTGCTCGATCGCGCGCGCGACCACGCGTTGCCCATCATCGCGAACATCACCGACGAAGACCTGTCCAAGCCCACCCCGTGCGCCGACTACGACGTCCGCGCCCTGCTCGACCACCTGCTGCACGTCGTCGTCGAGTTCCAGAAGCTCGCCGAGAAGCAGGACGCCGACTTCAGCCACACCCCGGCCTACCCGGACTGGCGCGAGCGCTACCCGGCCGAGTCCGCGAAGCTCGTGCGGGCGTGGGGTGAGCCCGGCGCGACCGAGGGCATCGCCGGGAACATGAACCTGCCCGCGCAGACCGTCGGCGGCCTGGCGCTGCTCGACCTCACCATCCACGCCTCCGACCTCGCCCAGGCCACCGGGCAGCGCTTCGAGCCCGACCCCGAGGTGCTCGCCGCGGTCTCCGACCTGGTCGGTCAGATGGGGCCGATGGCCGTCGAGTGGAAGGTCTTCAAGGAACCCGCCGAGACGCCCGCGGACGCGTCACCGTTCGTGCGGCTGCTGGCCACCACCGGCCGCGACCCGCGCTGGAGTGCTTGACTGACGCCATGCTGACGATCGGGATGCTGGGCGGGATGAGCTGGGAGAGCAGCGCGGAGTACTACCGGCTGGCGAACGTGCTCGTGCGCGAACGGCTCGGCGGGCTGCACTCGGCGAAGGTCGTGCTGCACTCCGTCGACTTCGCCGGGATCGAGCGCATGCAGGTCGAGGGCCGGTGGGACGACGCGGGCAAGGCGCTCGCGCAGGCCGCCGCGCAGGTGCGGGCCGGCGGGGCCGACCTCCTGCTGATCTGCACCAACACCATGCACAAGGTCTACGACCAGGTCAGCGCCGCCGTCGACATCCCGGTCGTCCACCTCGGCGACACGACCGCCGACGCGATCAAGGCCGCAGGACTTACCACCGTCGGGCTGCTCGGCACCGGGTTCACGATGGACCAG
This sequence comes from Lentzea jiangxiensis, assembly GCF_900104175.1. Classification (GTDB taxonomy): domain Bacteria; phylum Actinomycetota; class Actinomycetes; order Mycobacteriales; family Pseudonocardiaceae; genus Lentzea; species Lentzea jiangxiensis. The sequence continues at coordinate 90,751 of NZ_FNIX01000012.1, read as the reverse complement.
CCGTTCTACCGCGAACGGCTGGAGTCGCACGGTCTGAAGGTGCTACTCCCGTCGCCCGAGGACCGAGCGACCGTGCACCGGATCATCTACGACGAGCTGTGCGTCGGCATCATCCGCGAGGAGTCCCGCCGCGCCTATCAAGACGTGATCGCCCGATTCGAAGGCGCGGAGGGCGTCATCCTCGGCTGCACGGAGATCGAACTGCTGATCTCGCAGGCAGACGTGCCGTTGCCGGTGTTCCCGACCACCCGCCTGCACGTCGAGGCCGCCGTCGAACGGGCCGTCCAGACAGTTCTGTGAACACCTGACGGTCCGCACGCTGCAACTCCACCACTGTGCGAAGTGTCCTAATCACCGAGGGCTATTCCTCCTTCGGTGAACTAGGGGAGTTCGCTTTGAAACGATCACATCTGGCCGCAGGACTGGCGGCTGCCGTCGTGGCCGCTACGGCAGCCGTCCCGGCTTCGGCGGCACCACCGCCGCAAGAGGTGCGTGCCGACGGCCTGACCACCAAGGTCACGCTCATCACCGGTGACGAGGTCACCGTCGACAACGGCAAGGTGCGGGCCAGAGCCGCCCGCGGCCGGGAGGACGTCGGGTTCCGCACGTTCAAGGACCCGCGGGGCGACCTGCACGTCGTCCCGCTCGACGCCCAGGCCCGGCTGAACTCCGGCGAACTGGACGAGCGGCTGTTCGACGTCTCGCTGCTCGCCCGCTCCGGCTACGACGACGCGTCGAGCCGGACCATTCCGCTGATCGTGCAGGGGCAGGGGATCAGCGCGGCGGGCGCCGAGGCGTTGCCCAGCATCGACGCCCGCGCGTTCGCGGTCGGCAAGGACGGCGGGTTCTGGGCCGGTGCGCGGACGGCGGGCACCGGCAGGATCTGGCTGGACGGCAAGGTCACCGCGTCACTGGACCGCAGCGCCGCGCAGGTCGGCGCGCCCCTGGCGTGGGAGAAGGGCTTCACCGGCAAGGACGTCACCGTCGCCGTCCTCGACACCGGCGTCGACGAGACCCACCCGGACCTCGCCGGTGCGGTCGTGGAGTCGAAGAACTTCAGCGACAGCGACACCACCGACGACCGCCTCGGCCACGGCACGCACGTCGCCGCGACCGTCGGCGGCGACGGGAGGTACCGGGGCGTCGCGCCCGACTCGAAGATCGTCAACGGCAAGGTGCTCGGCGACCACGGCGGCGGCTACGAAAGCGACATCATCGCCGGCATGGAGTGGGCCGCCACCTTGGCCAGGGTCGTCAACATGAGCCTCGGCAGCTCGTGGCCCGACGAGGGCACCGACCCGATGTCGCTCGCGCTCAACCGCATCACCGCGCAGACGGGCGCGCTGTTCGTCGTCGCCGCGGGCAACTCCGGCGGCCCGATCGGATCGCCCGCCGCCGCCGACGCCGCCCTCACCGTCGGCGCCGTCGACCGCGAGGACAAGCTCGCCGAGTTCTCCTCGCGTGGCCCGCGCTGGGTCGACAACGCCGTCAAGCCCGACATCACCGCGCCGGGCGTCGACATCGTGGCCGCCAAGGCCAGGAACGGCCGCATCGGCACGCCCGTCGGCGACGCGCACGTCGCGCTGTCCGGCACCTCGATGGCCACCCCGCACGTGGCGGGCGCGGCCGCGGTCCTGGCCGCGAAGAACCCGTCGTGGAAGGCCGAGGACCTCAAGGCGGCGCTGATGAACAGCGCCCGGCCCAACCCGTCGCTCACGGTCTACGACCAGGGCGCGGGCCGGCTCGACATCGGCCGTGGCGTGTCCGCGGCGGTCTCCACCGACCACGGCGGATTCTCGCTCGGCACCGCGCAGTGGCCGCACGACGACGACAAGCCCATCACCCAGAAGGTGACCTACCGCAACACCGGCTCCACCGACGTGACGCTCGACCTGCGCGTCGCCGACGTGAAACCCGCGGCCGAGGGCCTGTTCAGCGTCTCGCCCGCGAAGCTCACGATCCCCGCAGGCAGCACCGCCGACGCCACGATCACCGCGGACACGCGTGCCAACGTGCCCGACGGCGTGTACGGCGCGGCGATCGTCTCCTCCGACGGAGTGCGCGTGACCATCGGTGTGAACAAGGAGGTCGAGAGCTACGACGTCAAGGTCCGGTTCGTCGACGCCACCGGCCAGCCGACCACGAACTACACCTACCGCTTCGTGGACGTGAACCAGCCCAAGGCCTACTTCCGGTCGCTGCCGGCGGACACGCTCGTGCAGCGCCTGCCCAAAGGCACGTTCTTCCTCGACGGCTCCATCTACACCCCGGACGCCGACCCGGCGAAGCGCGGCTCGACGACCGTGCTGGCCGAACCGGCGCTGCAGGTCAACGGTCCCGTGGACCTCGTCCTCGACGCACGGCAGGGCGTCCAGCCGGCGATCACGGTGGAGAAACAAGCCGCTCCGGCGTCCTCGGAGCTGGTCTTCGACATGCAGGCCAACTGGGGTGCCACCGGCGGTTCGTACTTCCTCAACAACTTCGAGGGCATGCTGGTCCGCCCGTCCACGACGTCGTGGCCGAAGTTCCGGTTCCACGCCCAGAGCGTCCTGGCCCGGCCCGACGGCAACGGCGGCTTCGCGGGCAGCCCGTACCAGTACCACGTGCGGATCGCCGAGACCACCCGCGTGCCCGCGAACCTGCAGCGTTCGGTGAAGGACCGCGAACTGGCCAAGGTCGACTCGGTCACGCACGCCCGCATACCGGGTTCGATCGGCCAGCGCGACAACGGCGCCTCGGGTCCGCTGCCGTTGCGGCTCGAGGAGTACTACACGCCCGGCGTCGCCTGGGACGGCTCGCTGGTGGAGTTCGCGAAGCTCGGCGAGTACCCGTCCTACGGCAGCCAGTACTCCGGCGTCGGCCGCGTGTTCCGGCTCGGCCGCACCGTCACCGAGCACTGGAACAGCGCCGTCTACGGCCCGAGCCTGCCGCACGACGCCCGCTACGTCCGCCACGCCGGCCGCCACGGCGACCTGCTGCGCCTGGACGTGGCCCTGCACGGCGCCGAGAACATGATCGGCTACGCCCGGGAAACGGCCGCCCGCACCACCGTGACGCTCGACGGCGAGGTCATCTCCGACCAGCCCTACTCCGGCTACGCCAACCTGCCGGGCCTGCCGGCGGAGAAGAAGCGCTACCAGGTGCACACCGAGTCGGCCCGCGACTCGCAGTCGTCGCGGATCACCACCGACTGGACGTTCACCTCGCAGCACGTCACCGGCGAGGACTACCAGCCGGTGCCGCTGCTGGCCGTCCGGTTCGCCCCGAAGCTCGACGAGCACAACCGCGCCGGCCGCGTCGTCACCGTGCCGATCACGGTGGAGCGCAACGGGACGGGCAAGGTCACCGACATCAAGACGCCAGCGGTGCGGGTGTCCTACGACGAAGGTGCCTCGTGGAAGCCGGTGCCGCTGCGCAAGACCCGGGGCGGCTGGGAGGTCACGCTGATCCACCCGCACGGGGCCGAGAACGTGTCGTTCCAGGCCCAGGCAGCGGACGCCGGGGGTGAGGTGCGGCAGACGATCATCCGCGCCTACGACCTGAGGTGACGGCTTGAGGGGCCGGGTGCACACCCGACCCCTCACCGCTCACTCGGTTGACCGACTTCGTACTCGCCTTCGGAGGACTTCACGACGACCTTGACGAACTTCTGCTTGCCGTCGACTCGCACGGTGCAGAAGAACGAGTTGTCCGGAGCGACTTCCTGACCTTCCGGGCAGGTGACCGGGCCGACGCCCGAGATCTTGTACTCCTCAGTGAGGATCCGGACGATGCCGCGCTCGACCGCGGCGGGCACGAACACCTTCCGACCTTCGAGAGCAGGTTGAGGCACGGTCACCGTGGACACCACGGTGACCGTGACCGGTGCGAAGCCGGCCGTTCCCGTGACAGTCGCGGAACAAGCCGTCGTCCCGACACCGAACAGCAGGCTGAGGCCGAACATCACGTGACGGGAACGCATGCCGACAGATCGAAGCTGACGTCGGTTCCGTTACCCGCCCCTCACCGCTACTTCTGGTACGGCGCCAGCGTCTGGGCGTCCACGTCCGGCGCTCCCATGACCGGGTGCACCTCGATCGGCTGGTTCAGCACCTTCCCGCCCGGCCCGGGACAGGCGGAGCACTTCTGCGCGATCTCCAGCACCCGCTCGCGGCTGGCGACGTCCACGACCCAGTACCCGGCGATGACCTCCTTGGACTCCGCGAACGGCCCGTCCACCACGACGGGTCCGGAGTCACCGCCGCGCACCACGAACGCCCGCGCCGGACCGCTCAGCCCTTCGGACTGCAGCAGCTCGCCGGACGCGCGCAGCTCGGCGTCCAGGTCGCGCATGTAGGCGATCATGCGGTGCATGTCCTCGTCGGACCAGGCGGCGAGGCCCTCCCAGTCCTCCTGGTTGCCGCCGTAGCTGACCAGCATGTACTTCACTTCCGCTCCCCACCGGCCGCGCGGGCCTTGATCTCCTGCACGGCCCAGCTGTTGCCGTCCGGGTCGTCGAAGAAGACGAACGACCCTCCGTCCATGTCGTTCATGCGCACGATCTCGCCCGCCTCGACGCCGCGTTCGAGCAGCTGCGCGCGGGCCTTCTCCAGGTCGGAGACGACGAGTTGCACGCCTTTGAGCGAGCCGGGTTCGCCCTTCGCGATGCCGCGGCCCATCACGATCGAGCAGGCCGATCCGGGCGGCGTGAGCTGGACGACGCGGGTGTCCTCGCCGAACGCCGTGTCGTGGTCGACGGTGAAACCGAGCTGCTCGGCGTAGAAGTGCTTCGCCCGGTCCACGTCGGACACCGGCACGACGACGACTTCCAGGGTCCAGTCCATGTTTCTGAGCTCCTCTGGATCGGTGGCCTTGCGAACAGCCGTCGAAGTGCTCAGGACTTTTTCGACACGGGGTCCCGGCCCACATACCCGAGCAGCCTGTCCTGCAGGGAAGCGTCGGCAGGCACCGGGACCTCGGCGCCGTAGACCTCGATGCCGGGACCGAACGCGCCGGGGGTGCGGAAGCGTTCCATCAGCTCGGGCGGCACGGAGGTCGCCGTCGCCCAGAGGCGCTGCACGTCGGCGGGCGGGATGGTCTCGTCCTGGCCGGTGGCGCGGGCGAGGTCCCAGCCGTGCAGGACCAGGTCGTCGCTCACGACCTGGTCGATGTGCTCTTCGAGCGTCATCGGGCCGACGGGCGTGGAGACCTCCGAAGATGCGCGGTCCGAGGTCAGGGCGGCGTAGACCTGCCGCCGGGCCTCGCGGAAGTCGTCCAGCACGCTGCCGGTGCGCGGGATGGCGACACCGAGCATCACGCCGTGCATGTCGATGACGTGGTCGACGACCCCGCGCGCGGTCCACTTCGCGCACGGCGACGGGTTGTCCCACTGGTCGTCCCGCACCCGTGCGACCTTGGCCTCGAAGGCGTCGGCACGGGCCGTGTACCTGTCCGCGATCATGTGGCTCATTCCTCGACCGCGCCGCCGATCTTGCGCAGGTGCTCGCGGAACGTGAGCCCGCTCGCCAGGTAGTCGGCGAACCTCAGCTGGCTGCGCAGGGACTCACCCTGCCGCACGCGCTCGGCCTGCGCTCGTTCGACGTCACGGATGCCGCGCGCTTTCTCGATCAGCGCGGCGGCGTCCGCGGCGGGCACGAACAGCACGCCGTCGTCGTCGCCGAACACCACGTCGTCGGACGTGACGGTCCACTGGTCGACCTCGGCCGTCGAGAGGGCCTCGGGGGCGCGGTCGCGCAGGCTCAGCGGGCCGGTCGGGTTGGCGCCGAGGCTGAACACCGGCAGGCCGATCGCGCGGATGTCCTGGGTGTCGCGGTGCAGGCCCCAGATGACGACGCCCGCGAGGCCCGCCTGCTGTGCTTCGAGCACGATCAGGTCGCCCACGCAGGCCTCGTCGGTGCGGCCGTCGTTGTCGACGACGAGCACGTCGCCGGGCCGAGCGCGCTCGACGGCCTCGAGGAAGACGTCGACGCTGCCCGCGTGCCGGGCGGGCAGGACGCGGCCGGAGGTCCTGGTGCCGGGGATGACCGGTTTCAGGCTGACCGTGCGGACCGGGATGTTCGCCCGGATGCAGGCATCGGCCAGGTGCGCGGTGGTCAGGTCCAGCGCGGTGAGGTCCAGCGCGGTGAGGTCCGTCTCGGAGAGATCCATGCGGGCATTGTCACGCCGAGACCTTCTCCTCGGAGGGTTCGGCGCGCAAAACGCCCGCGGACAGCGCGGCGACCAGGCACAGCGCGACCGGGAGCAGGAACGCGATGTTGAGCGGCACGACGTGGGTCAGCCAGCCGATCACCGCCGGTCCGGCCAGCACGCCGAGGTAGCCGAGCCCGGCGACGCGGGAGACGTTGGCCGCCGCGGCGCCCGGTTCGTAGTGGCCCGCCGCGCTGAACAGCTGCGGCACGGTGCCCGACAGGCCGATGCCCGCGATCGCCCAGCCCACCAGCGCGAGCCAGATCCAAGGCGAGAGCGCGGCGGTCGCGATGCCGGCGGCGCCGATCACCGAACCCCAGCGCAGCACCGCCGTCGGGCCGATCTTCGCGGTGACGCGGTCCGCGAGCAGGCGGCCGACCGTCATGGTCGTGGCGAACGCGCCGTAGGCGAGTGCCGCGATCTGCGGCGAGGCGTCGAGGACGTCCTGCAGGTGCAGCACGCTCCAGTCGTTCGCGGCGCCCTCGCTGAGCATCACCAGCAGGGCCAGCACCGCCATGACCCAGATCTTGCGCGGCACCTTGCGCTTGCCGGTCTGCTCGGCGGCGGCGTGCTGCTCCTCCTTCTCGTCGAGCAGGAACCTCGCGGTCACCACGCTGACGACGACACCGAGCACCGCGGCGGCGCCGAGGGTGGCGCCGGGGGAGAGCTCCCAGCTCAGCGTGCGTGCGCCGGTCAGCGCCGCGGCCACACCGCCCAGGGACCAGGTGGCGTGGAAGGCCGACATGACCGGACGCCGGTAGTGCCGTTCCACGACGACGGCGTGCGCGTTCATGGTGACGTCGATCAGGCCGTTGCCGAAGCCGAAGATGAGCAGTGCCGCACCGAGGGTCCACTGGTTGACGGCGACGCCGGGCAGGAACGCCGTCACGCTGCACACGACACCGGCGATCGGCACCATCAGCTTCACGCCGATGCGGTCGGTCACCTTGCCGCCCGCGCGCATGCCGAGGAACGCGCCCAGTCCGAGCAGCAGCAACAGCCGGCCGAGCTCGGCGTGGGTGATGCCGGTGCGGTCCTCGACCGTCGGGATGTGCACGAGCCAGAGCCCGAGCAGGAACCCGTTGAGGGCGAAGTAGGTGAAGGTGGCGGCCCGCGCGGCCCTGAGAGCGTTCACACGCCCACGCTAACGAACGCGTCGAATGTTCGAAAGGTTGAGTTTCGAACGTCACTGTTGTTCAATCGCGATCGTGTCCCGACTGAAGCAGATCTCCGAGGCGGTCCGCGACGCCGGCTCCCTCGGCGTCGCGGAGCTGGCGTCGCTCACCGGCGCCTCCGAGATGACCATTCGCCGCGACCTGGAGGTCCTCGCGGCCCAGGGCGTCCTCGAACGCTACCGGGGCGGCGCGCGCAGCCTGCTGCTGCGCGGCGAGGAGCCCCCGTTCGCGCTCCGCGCCGACGAGAACATGGACGCCAAGCGTCGCATCGCCGCCGCCGTCGCCGGCCTGATCGCCGACGGCGAGTCCGTCGTGCTCGACAGCGGCACCACCTGCCTGGAGGTGGCCCGGCTGCTGCACGAACGACGGCTCACCGTCATGCCGTTGTCGCTGCACGCCGTGAACGCGCTGTCGTCATCGGCCACCCTCACGCTGCTCGTGCCCGGCGGCCGTCCCCGGCCCGGCGAGCTCGCGCTGACCGGCCCGCTGACCCTGGCCTCGCTGCAGGCCCTGCGCTTCGACACGGCCGTGATCGGCTGCTGCGGCCTGTCCGCCGAACACGGCCTTACCGCTTTCGACCTGGAGGACGCCTCGGTGAAGCGCACCGCCATCGCCTCGGCCCGGCGCGTGATCGCCGCGGTCGACGCCTCGAAGCTGACCCGCACCGCGCTGGCGTTCGTCGCGCCGGTGTCCGCCCTGGACGCCGTGGTGACCGACGCCGAGGGCGACGCGGGACTGACGGCCGCGGGTGTGCCGGTGGTGACGGCATGATCGTGCTGTTCGACATGTTCGGCGTGATCGCCCGCGACCAGTCGCCCGAGGTCATGCGCGAGATGAGCACCGCGCCGGAGTTCTGGGACGCCTACTGGGCGCACCGCCCCGCCTACGACCGCGGCGACGTCACCGCGCAGGAGTACTGGGAGCGCGTCGGCCACCCGCCGCTGGTGGAGCAGGACGTCGCCAGCTGGAGCCGCGTCGACTACGAGATGGTCGCCCTGCTGCACGAGCTGTCCAACGCGGGCCGGCGCATCGCGTTGCTGTCGAACATCCCCGAGGACCTCGCGCGCAACTTCGAACGCACGCACGCGTGGCTCGACCTGTTCGAGGTCTGCGCGTTCTCGTGCCGAATCGGCCACGCCAAGCCGGAGCGCGGCGCCTTCGAGTGGTGCCGCGACCGGCTCGGCGACGACGACATCCTGTTCGTCGACGACCGGCTCGAGAACGTGCGCGCCGCCGAACTGGTCGGCATGCGAGGCCACCACTTCACCGGGATCGACGGCCTGCGCACGCTCCTCGCCGCGCACCCCTGACTCACGCGCCGGCGGCGCCGTCCACCGGCACGATCGCGCCGCTCACCATCGACGCGCGGTCGCTGAGCAGCCACGCGGCGACCTCGGCGACCTCGCGGGGCTCGGCCATGCGCCCGAGCGGGGTCGTGGCGGTGATGTGCCCGACGACACCGGGGGTCGCGGCCTCCCACTCCTCGATCATCCGCGTGTCGGTGCCGCCGGGGGTGATGCCGTTGACCCGGATGCCCTCGCGGGCCCACGTGACGGCGGCCGACTCGGTGATGCTGTTGAGCGCCCGCTTCATGGCGCCGTACGCGGGCAGGACGGGGTTGGCGCGCCGGCTGCCGATGCTCGAGGTGTTGACGATCGCGCCGCCACCGCCGCGGCGCATCAGCGCGGCCTCGGCGTTCATCGCGGTCCAGTGCGACCGGAAGTTCACGGCGAACTGCAGGTCGATGTCGTCGTCGCTGGTGGTGTCGAGCGGACCGGGCTGCTGGATCGCCGCGCCGTTGTTGAACGCGCCGTCGAGCCGTCCGTGCAGCTCCTCCACCCGGTCGACCGCGGCACGGACGCTCGCCCGGTCGGCGAGGTCGAGTTCGACGGCGTCCGCGACGCCGCCGTCGGCGCGGATCTCACCGACGATCTTGTCCAGGGCGGCCGTGCCTCGGGCGGCGAGCACAACCGCGGCTCCTTCGGCGGCGAAGAGCCTGGCCGCGGCCTCCCCGATGCCGCGGCTGGCGCCGGTGATGAAGACGACCTTGCCGGTCAGCAGGCCGATGGGTGCGATGTCATTGGTCATGGCACCCATGTCACCGCGTTCGCCGGAGCGCATTCAGGTACAGGCTGTACCAGGATCCGCGGCCGTTCGGAGGGCAGGCTCGGGGTATGAGCAAACAGCAGCTCGGGGAGTTCCTCCGCAGCCGCCGCGAGCGGCTCCGCCCGGAGGACGTCGGCCTGCCGTCCGGACCACGCCGCCGCACGCCGGGTCTGCGCCGCGAGGAGGTCGCGGTGCTCGCGCACATCTCCACCGAGTACTACGTGCGGCTCGAGCAGGGCAGGGCGCCGTGGCCGTCCGGGGACGTGCTGGCCGGGATCGCGGGTGCGCTGAAGCTCACCGACGCCGAGTCCGACCACCTGCACCTGCTGGCGGGCACCGCGCCGATCCGCACCCGCACGCACCGCCGCGACGTGCGCCCGAGCATCCTCGCGCTGCTGGAACGGCTGCCGCAGACGGCCGGGTTCGTGACGTCGGCGGTGTTCGAGGTGCTCGCGTGGAACGACCTCGCGGCCGCCCTCATGGAGGACTTCGCCGAGGTCAGCCCGCGCGACCGCAACCTCGCCCGCCGCGCGTTCCTCGGACCGGCACCGGCCGGAACCCCGCTCTACGGGATCTCCGACGCGGCCGAGTTCCGCCTGCACGTCGTCATGCAGCTGCGCGCCACCGCCGCGCGCTACCCGTCCGACCCCGAGGTGACCGGTCTGGTCGAGGAGCTGCGCACCGGCAGTCCCGACTTCGCCCGCCTCTGGGAGCGCAACGACGTGCAGGCCGCGCCCACGCTCCGCAAGACCTTCCGCCACCCGGCCGTCGGCGAGGTCACCGTCGACTGCGACTCGCTCGCCCTCACCGACCGCGACCAGCACCTCGTGCTCTACAGCGCGCCGCAGGGAACCCCTGATGCCGAGGCGCTCGCGCTGCTCGGCGTCCTCGGCCCAGGAGCCCGCGTCTAGACCAGCGACGAGAAGTAGAACCAGAACGCCTGCAGCACCGCGGCCGCGATCAGCAGGTACCACAGGACCAGCACGACGCTGTGGTACTGGAACGCCGGCTTGATGTTGCGCAGCGTCGTGTACCAGAAGATCGGGATCGTCACGGCCCACACGACCACGCAGTACGGGCACAGCGCGCCGATCACGTACAGCGACTCGACGATCAGCCAGTGCACGAACGCCACCCCGGCCGTGGCGCCGACCTGCAGCCCGATCCACACCCACGACGGCAGCTCGACGCCCGCGAGCAGCAGCACGCCGAGCGTCGTCACCACCGCGAAGCCCGCGATGCCGAGCAGCGGGTTCGGGAACCCGAACAGCTCGGCCTGCGCGGTCTTCATGATCGAGCCGCAGCTCAGCACCGGGTTGATGCTGCACGTCGGCACGTAGAACGGGTCTTTGAGCAGCGCGATCTTCTCGATCGTCAGCACGAGGGAGGCGACGAAGCCGACCGCCCCGCCGACCGCGAGCACCCACGCGACGATCCGGTTCACGGCAGCACCTTCTCGATGGCGGCCTTCAGGTTGTCGTAGCTCGGCGCCCCGGTGAACTTGGTGCCGTTGACGAAGAACGTCGGCGTGGCCTGCACCCCGGCCTTCGCGCCCTCCGACCGCTGGGCGAGAACCCGCTCCCGCAGCGCCGGATCGTCCAGGGCCTTCTCGAACGCCGCCGCGTCGAGCCCGAGCTCCTGCGCGAACCCGGTGAACACCGCGCGCTGCGACGTCTGCTGCCCGGCCCACTCCTGCTGCGCGTCGAACATCATCCGGAACATGTCGTCCCGCTTGCCCTGCGCCCCCGCCGCCTCGACCGCGACGGCGGCCAGCTCGGAGTTGCGGTGGCTGGGAATGGGGAAGTGCCGCACGTCGAACGTGACGCGCTCGCCGTACTCGCTCTTCAACCGCTCGACCCCGGGATGGGCGGCCCCGCACGACGGGCACTCGAGGTCGAGGTACTCGACAACCGTCACCTTGCCGCCGGCGGACTGCGGCGCCGCTGTGGTGTCGTTGCGGCCGAACAGGAGGAAACCGGCGACCACCACCGCCACGACACCGACGATGACCAGGGACAACCGGGCGTTCTTGGACATGACTGGGAAACCTCCACGAAGGCTGGCAGGACCGAACCGCAGAACGGGTTCGGCCTAGGCCCGCAGCACGCAGAGCTGCGACAGCCGCACTTCCAGCCGGCGTGAAGGAGAGAACAGCACGTCAGGCAGGCGCTGCAACAGCACCCGGAACGACCCGGTCCGCCGCAGCACGGCGAACCCGATGAGCACGGCGAGCGCCACCACCAGGCAGGCACCGGCGACGAGGATGCCCTCGATCAGCCCGCCCCCGTCGGCCTGGTCGGAGTGGACGACCGCGTGCGTGCTCGACGTGGGGCACTGGGCGGTCCAGGCGAACTCCGTCTCGCACGGGGTGCCCTGCATCATCGCGACTCCGGCCACCAGGGCGAGCACGGCGAGAACGCGTGCGAGGTACGCACGGGTTCTCGAGCTGCCGGTGCCGGACACGGGATCCAGGGTAGCGATCTCCTGAGTAGGGTCGCGCGGATGGGGCAGGAGCTACGTGAATCGGACAGGCTCGTGGCCGCCGGACAGCCGTTGAGGCGCAGGTACCCACGCCCGATCTGCTCGGCGATCTGTCCGCGCTCATCGACCGGCCGACGTCCTCGAAGAGCTGACTGCAGTCATCTCGGAAGCGCCGCCCTCAGACGTTGCGCTGGTCCCCGGACGCCAAGCCCTGCCGCGCGAGGGCGGCAGGGGTTACCGGCGTGAAGAAGTTGACCAGGGTGCCGTCGGGGTCGCGGACCAGCAGCGACCGGTTGCCCCACGGCATGGTCGTGGGCTCGGCGACGACCTCGGCGAACCCCGCCAGGTCGCGGTGCACGGCGTCCACGTCGTCGACGAGGAACTCGACGATCACGCTGCGGTTGGCCGACGGTTCGGCGGAGCCCGGCGCGAACAGGCCGACGGTGCGGGTGCTGCCGATCGCGAGGGTGGCCGAGGTGGTCCTGATCTCGGCGAAGTCCTCGGTGGCCCAGTCGGCCGTCACGCCGGTGGCGCGTTCGTAGAAGCCGACGAGGCGGGCGACGTCGGCGGTGATGACGCGGATCGAGACGAAGTGCACGGTTCTCTCCTTGAACGGGTAGATGACCGCACGCTAGGAGCAATACCGGGCAGAACCCGCCCGGTATTCGAGGCAGAATTCAGGACGTGCCCCGGCCCATCGCTCGCGTGCTGACGCTGCTCGAACTGCTGCAGTCGGGAGGCGTCCGCACCGTGGCCGAGCTCGCCAACCGCCTGGGAGTCGACGAACGGACCGTGCGGCGCTACGTCGGCCATCTGCTCGACCTCGACGTCCCCGTCGAGTCGATGCGAGGACGCCACGGCGGCTACCGGCTCGCTTCCGGGTACCGGATGCCGCCGCTGATGCTGACCGACGACGAAGCCCTCGCCGTGCTGCTCGGCCTGGTCGCGGGCCGCCGATCAGGCCTGATGACGGACGCGGCGAGCGAGACGGCGACGGCCAAGATCCGGCGTGTGCTGCCCGCCCGGCTCCGCCACCGGCTCGACGCCGTGCTCGGCTCGGTCGCCTTCACGGCCCCGGCCGGAGAACCCGCGGTCCCGGACGCGTCGGTCCTGCTGGCGATCGCCGACGCGGTGACCCACCACCGGCCTGTCGCGGTCCGCTACACCTCCGCCGACGGCCGGCAGAGCGAACGCACGCTGCACCCGCACGGCCTCATCGCCCACTCGGGACGGTGGTACGTGACCGGCGCCGATCCCGCGCTCGGCGAGGACAGGACGTTCCGGCTCGACCGCATCGCGCACGCCAGGACGCTGCCGGGCACGTTCGACCCGCCGGACGACCTCGACCCGGCGCAGCGCCTCCTGACCGGGCTCGCCACCGCGCCGTACCGGCACGAGGTGGTGCTGCGGATCCGCGGGAGTGCCGAGCGGATCCGCACCCGGCTGCCCGCGAGCGTCGCGGTCGTGGAGGAGGACGGGCCGTGGTCGCGGGTCGAACTGAGGGTGGAACGGCTCGACTGGGTGCCCGGTGTGCTCGCGGCGCTGGACCTGCCGTTCGTGGTCGAGCGGCCGGACGAGCTGCGGCACCTCGTGGCCGCGCTCGCCGTGCGGCTGGCGGAGTCGGCCCGGCGCACGCCTGAATGACGTGCGGCCGTCGCTGCGCTCGAACCTGTGACCAGGAAGTCCCCGCAGGAGAAGAAGGCGTTGAGCTACGCCAAGGACCGCCGGAACACCCACGGGGAGAACGACAAGAGCTCCCGCAAGAACATAGCGAGGAGCAAGCGCCACAACGTCCGCGCACACCGGCGCCGTGAGCAGGTCGTGCTCACGCACGTCCAGCCCGACGACATCGAGTCGGAGCTGAAGCGCGAGCACCCGTACCACTGGCGCAAGTGGAGGGACACCCCGCTCGCCGCCGTCGTGGCCTACAAGCTCCAGCGCCGGGCGCGGCTCGGCATCATCGACGCCGAGCAGGCCGAGGCGAAGATCGCCAGGTTGCCGCGCGTCTCCTGAGTCCGGCGCACCACGGCCGAGCAGGTCCCTCCACGGCCGCTACCACCGCCTCGCCCGGTGATCCCGCTGCGATCATCGCCTCCGCCGACCAGGTCGAGGCAGCGCTGCGCCTGACGCTCCCGGGCCTGTCTCCCGAGGTCGTCAGCCGAGGTCGGACAGGTCCAGCACGAACCGGTAGCGCACGTCGCCGCGTTCGAGCCGGTCCAAGGCCTCGGTCACACGGGCGGACGGCAACACCTCGACGTCGGCGGTGAGCCCGTGGGCCGCGCAGAACTCCAGCATCGCGGCGGTGGCGGGAACACCGCCGCTGCCACCGGAGGTCAGCTTCTTGCGGCCGACGAGAAGGTCCAGCGCCTCCACGGTGATGCCGCCGAGGTACCCGACCTGGCTCAGCGTCCCGTCCATCGCCACCAGCGCCAGGTACGGCGCGAGGTCGTGCGCAACGGGGATGGTGTCGATCAGGACGTCGAACCGATCGCGAGACGCCTGCACGCTCTCCGTATCGCTGGAGACGACGACATCGCGCGCACCGAGCTGCATGACGTCGTCCGCACGATCGGCGGACCGGCTCACGACCGACACCTCGGCACCGAGCGCCACGGCGAACTTCACCGCGAGGTGCCCGAGCCCGCCCAGACCGGCCACCGCCACGCGCATCCCCGGCCCCACGCCCAGCGCACGCAGCGGCTCCCACACGGTGACTCCCGCGCACATCAGCGGCGCCGCGGCCGCCGGGTCCAGGCCGGAGGGCAGGGGATAGGCGAACTTGTCGCGGACGACGTACTCACGGGAGAAGCCGCCCAACGTCGTCGTTCCGTCGTGGCGGTCCTTGCCGCCGTAGGTGAGCGTGGGGAACTCACGGCAGAAGTTCTCCTGCCCCGCCGCGCACATCGAACACGTCCCGCAGGAGTCGACGATGTTGCCCACGGCGACGGCGTCGCCGACCCGGAACGCGGTCACGTCCGGGCCGACCTCGGTGACGACGCCGGTGAACTCGTGGCCGGGGACGAGCGGGCTTTCGCCGTCGTGGGCCTTGAGGCCGTGCAGATCGGTGTGGCAAACCCCGCAGAAGTCGACCCGGACCGCGATGTCGTCGGACCGCAGGTCACGCCGCGAGATCGGCTCCTTCCGCAGGGTGCCGCCGTGGGCCTGCCAACCGGTGGTGCTGCGCATGACGCTCCTTCAAACAGACTGTTCGGTCTATTTCGAGGCTAGGCCGCGTCGGCGCAAAAGTAAACCGACTGTTCTGTCGGTAGAGTGCGCTCATGGCCGACCAGCAGTTGACCGCCCGGGGCGAGGCCACCCGGCAGCGCATCATCGACGTCGCGACCCGCGAGTTCGCCGAACACGGCATCGCCGGAGCCCGCATCGAACGGGTCGTCGCGGCAGCCCGCACCAACAAGGCCCAGCTCTACGCCTACTTCGGCAACAAGGACGGCCTCTTCGACGCGATCTTCCTCGGCTCCCTGGAGCGGATCGTCAACGTCGTCCCCATCGACGCCACCGACCTCGCCGACTGGGCCGTGCGCCTCTACGACGAGTACCTCGACCGGCCCGACCTGATCCGGCTGGCGACGTGGAACCGCCTCGAACGCCGCCCGACCGGCCACCTCGTCGCCGACCGCATCGACCAGGAGAAGCTGCGCGCCATCGCCGACGCGCAGGAGGCGGGCCTCGTCCGCGCCGGCGACCCGTTCGACGTGATGGCCGTGGTGATCGCGATGTCGATGGCGTGGTCCCCGGTCAGCAACGTCTACGCCGCCACGGCCGACGAGGACGCCGAGGTCCACGAACGCCGCCGCGACTTCCTGCGCGACACCGTGCGGCGTGCCGTGGCGCCGTAGGAAAGCTTGGAAGACCGCCAAAGAGCATGCTTTCAGGTTGACCTGCGCGGAATGGGTGGAGCCAAACGGAAATGCGGCTCTACCTTTTCCGGCATGCCTTTGCGGAGATCAACGGTGCGCGGCCGCGAGTTCGGCGACGCGATACGGGCGCTGCTGCGGGCGTCCGACCTGACCAGCCGAGCCGCCGCGGATCTGCTCGGCTGGCAGGAAGCCAAAGTCTCGGAACTGGTCAACGGCAAGGAAGGCGTCAGCGACCTCGACCTGGCCAAACTGCTGGGCCTCCTGCGCACGCCACCAGCCGAGTTCGACCACCTGATGGCGCTGCACCACGACACGAACGTCCGCGATTGGCTACAACCCACAAAATCAGGTCCTACGGACCGAGCGCGCACACTGCGAGAACACGAGAAAATCGCAACAGGTGTGATGGGGTGGTCGATGAATGTCGTGCACGGCCTTCTTCAGGCACCCGACTACACCACTCGTCTGGTCAACGCTTCGAGCCGGTTGTCGAAAGACGAGCGGGCGGTCGTGATCAGCAATCGGTTGGCTCGGCAGAGGGCGGCGCTCGATGGCGGCCGGATCGTCACGATCTACCTCCACGAACAGGCCCTCCGCCTGCCCGTGGGCGGTCCGGACGTGATGGCGGACCAGTTCCACCACCTGCTGCGGATGTCCGTGCGGCCGTACCTGACGCTCCGCGTGATTCCCACTGCGGCCGGGCCGCACGACGGGCTCGCGGGTTCCTTCGACATGCTGACTTTCAAGAAGATCCCGCCGATCGTCTACGTCGAGAGCCAGGGAGCGACGGTCTTCCTGGAGGACCAGCCCTCGGTAGGTCTTTACGAGGACGTGCTGAAGTCACTCGGACGGACGGCGTTGGACGAGGCGCAGACGAGAAAGCTGATCACCGACATCATCAGTGAGGAGGCTTGTGGTGACCAGGTGGCGGAAGAGTAGTTACAGCACCCCTGACATGAACTGCGTGGAGGTGGGCCGGGGCGTTGGCCTGCGGGACAGCAAGTCGCCCTCGGTCGAGCTGCCGCTCGCGGCCCACCAGTGGGCGTCGTTCCTGCGACTGGCCAGAACCGGCAACGTGCAACCATAAGTTGCACCTCACGGCTCCTCGGGCTAACTTGATGTGCAACCAAGGGTTGCACTTCGAGTCACGGGAGTACGCATGGAGCACGGGAGCATCGAACGCGAGCTGCGCATCGACGCCAGCCCCGAGGTCGTCTACGAGGTGGTCAGCTCACCCGAGCACCTGCGCGAGTGGTGGCCTGACGAGGCCGAGTTCGACGCGGTCGTCGGCGGCACGGGCACGATCACGTTCGGCGACCCGGCCTCGCCGGAGGCGAAGGTCGAGCAGCTCACCGTCGTGGAGGCCGACCCACCCCGCAGGTTCGCGTTCCGCTGGGTCTACGACCGGGATGAGACGGCGGCGCCGGACAACTCGCTGCTCGTCACGATCGACCTGGAGCCGTCGGGCGAGGGCACGCTGCTGAAGTTCCGGGAGACCGGGTTCCGCGAGCGCGGCTGGGAGGCCGCCGTGCTGGAGCAGGCGTACAACGACCACGTCCAGGGCTGGAACCACTTCCTGCCGCGCCTGGTCGCCCGCGCCACGAGTCTGGTCGCGCGCTCGTGAGCACGGCGATCGACGACGAGCTGTGGTCCGCGGTGGGGGACCCGACCCGTCGCCGGATGCTCGACCTGCTGCTCAGCGACGGTGGTGGCACCGCGACGACGCTGAGTGATCGGCTCCCGGTCACGCGGCAGGCGGTCGCGAAGCACCTGGGCGTGCTGGACCGCGTCGGCCTGGTGCACGCGACCGCGTCCGGCCGTGAACGCCGTTACGAGGTCGACGAGGTCCAGCTCGCGCGGGCGGTGGCGCAGCTGTCCGCGGTGGGGGCTACCTGGGACGCCCGGTTGCAGCGGATCAAGCGCATCGCCGAGCGGATCCAGCGCGAGAAAGAGTCGTCGTGACGACAGGGGTCGAACGGGGCTACACCACGTCGTACGTGGTCGAGCAGTCGCCGGACGAGGTCTACGCCGCCGTGCTGGACGTGCGTGCCTGGTGGACCGGCGAGGTCGAGGGACGCACCGACGAGGTGGGCGCCGAGTTCACCTACCGGCACCCGCCGCAGCACTACAGCCGTCAGCGCATCACCGAGCTGGAGCCGTGCCGGCGGGTGGTGTGGCTGGTCACCGACAGTCGGCTGTCGTTCGTCTCGGAGCCGGCGGAGTGGACCGGCAGCGAGGTCGTGTTCGACATCGTTGCCGCTGGTGGCGGCACCGAGCTGAAGTTCACGCACGTCGGTCTGGTGCCGGACGTCGAGTGCTTCGGCGCGTGTTCGACGGCGTGGCTGCACTACGTCAACGGCAGCCTGCACAGCCTGATCACGACGGGACAGGGCCTGCCCGATCCGTGGTGACACGCCGAGGGGATGTGCGTGCTGTCGATGGCGCGCGCATCCCCTCGCAGCTCAACGGGTGCGCTGTCGAACGCCATACCCTTCGATGGTCGGGAATCGCCTGATTGCCGCCCGAACGACCGGATTCGGGTGCATCCTTGTGTGCGGCACAACCCCTCGACCCGAGGACTGATGACCATGACCAGTGCGACTGCGGGCCCCCGCCACAACTGGGAGTCCGACCTGGAGCGCTACCGGACCAGAGCGGTCCAGGTGCTCGACACGCACCTGCCCGCCACCAGCGGCTGCACCGAGTGCGGCGACCCCTGGCCGTGCGCCCGCGCGTGCAGCGCCGAGCTGGTCCTCGAACTCTGACGCCTACGAGCACACCCGTTCGACGAACGCGTTCACGCCGGCCAGCATCCGTTCGACCTGCTCGCCGAGCGTGATCGCCTCCTTGAACCGCGAGCCGGGTCCGGCGCTCTTCTTGCCGCGCAGGTAGAGCGAGCACGCCAGGTCGGCGCACACGTAGACGCCGACCGAGTTGCCCAGTTGCCCGGACTTCCCGGCCTTGCGCGCGGTCATCAGCGACACCCCGTCCCCGGAGTGCGTGGTCAGGCACCACGCGCACATCGTCTTGCGCGCCCGCCCCGCCTGAGCGGCCCGCCGCAGCGCGATGCCGACGAGCCTGCCGTCCAGCTCGGCCACGAGGTACGAGCGGTCCGGCGCCGCGGGGTCGGTCCAGCCGAGGAAGTCCAGGTCGTCCCACGGCCGGTCACCCAGATCCCTGGGCACGTGCATGCGCTTCGCCTCGCCCTTGGTGGAATTGACGAAGGACGCGCGGATCTCGAGTTCGGTCAGCGGCTTCACGTCCCAGGACGCTAGGCTTACCTAGAGGTCCTAGGCAAATCATTAAGGACCCTAGGAGCGGTGACGGATGGCACGTGCGGGGCTCACCGCGGAGCGCCTGACGCAGGCGGCGGCGGACCTGGCGGACGAGGTCGGCTTCGAGAACGTGACGGTGTCCGCCCTGGCCCGCCACTTCGGCGTGAAGGACGCCTCGCTGTACTCGCACATCCGCAACGCGCACGACCTGCGGGTCCGCCTGGCCGTCCTCGCGCTCGCCGAACTGGCCGACCGCGTCGCCGCGGCGATCGGCGGCCGATCCGGCAAGGACGCCCTGGTCGCGTTCGCCGGCGCCTACCGCGCCTACGCCCGCGAACACCCCGGCCGCTACACCGCGACCCAGATGGCGCTGGACCCGGACACGGCCGCGACCAGTGCCGCCGGGCGGCACGCCGAGCTGACCCGCGCGATCCTGCGGGGTTACGACCTGTGGGAACCCGACCAGACCGACGCCGTGCGGCTGCTGCACAGCACCTTCCACGGGTACGTGTCGCTGGAGCGAGCCGGGGCCTTCCACAGCCATCCGCGCGGGGTCGAGGCGTCGTGGACACGGGTCCTCGACGCACTCGACTCCGTGCTCAGGGCGTGGCCCGCCCTTTGAACAACGGGCCCGCAGGCAGGGCTGCGGGCCCTACGGCGAACGGTGTTACCGCAGGTCGTGGTGGACGTCGCCGATCTGGACACCGGACTTGTCACCCGAGACGTAGTCGCCGTCCTGGACGGTCACGGTCCGCAGCGCCTCCGGGCCGGCCGGACTGGTCTTGCTGACCACGTTGTCGCCGGGGCCGGTGTGCACCTGCTTGCCGACGCTGCCGGCGCCGTACTGCTGGATGACGTCACCTTCGCCGACGTGGTTCGTGTTCTCGACGTGGAAACGATCGCCGGCGCCCATCAGTGGGACCCGGCCTTCGCGCCGATCTGCTTGCCGACGCTGTCGTCCCCGTACTGCTGGATGATGTCGCCGCTGACGACGTGATTCAGGTTGAAGATCGTCTGTGCGGTGTCGGGGTGGCCGATCGCGTCGGTGATCACCACGACGAGCTGGTCGATCTCGTTCTCGTCAAGGCTCCAGACCGCGTCCTGCTGCACGCCGGAGGTGTTGAGGACGAGCCCGAAGACCTGCGGCAGCTTCATCACCTGCAATAGACGCCAGACCAGAAGCGCCGTGCCGGCCAGCAGGATGAGCACGCCACCCGTCGTCGAAACCGACACCACCACTATCGAGACGAAGATGCACAGCAGCATCCGCAGGATGAACTTCTGGATCGCCGCGCGCTTGAGCGGCCTGGGGTCGATCCACCGCGAGCCGACGCGGGAAATGTTGCGCAACGGGTAGGCCTCGCTGTCCACCCACAGCACCCCGTTGTTGATTCTGACTTCGCCTGTGGCCACGGATTTTCCTCGCTTTTCGTTCTGGATGATTCGCTGAAATCTCGGAGAACCGCTGTCAACGGCCTGACTGGTCAGGGTGGTGATGATTCACGTCTCCGAAGTGAACGGAGTTCTTGGCGCCGTTCACGTAATCGCCTCCGTAGACCTGCGTGGTCATCCGGGGCGAGGTCGGTTCGCTGAAGGCGACCGGGATGGGCTTCTGCGGCCGACGGTCGCCCTCCCGGTTCTCCCAGGCGCGCTTCGCCTCGTGGTAGCGGGCCTCCCAGTCGGCGACCCGCCAGCGCTGCTGCGGCGCTTCCGGCTTCAGGAACTGCAGGCAGGTCCGCACGACCTTCATGAAGTCGTCCGTGCTGCGCGGGAAGCGGCCCATGTCCTTCCAGCCGCGGATCGTCTCCAGGCCCACGTCGGTCGCCATGGCGAGTCCTCGCAGGGACTTCGTCTGCGCGTCGACCAGGGACCCGAAGTCCCGCAGCAGGTCCTCGGGCGTGACGCCCGCGTTTTCCGGCGGCGGACCCATCACTCACCTCTTCTCCAGCCGGGCGGAAGCCGTCCGACTCGTCCGGGTGTCCGACCACTCGGACACCTCTTCCATTGCACGCACCTGCAGTTTCCCGAAATGCGTCCCGGCGGGAAACCGGGACGCGGAAATTGAACTCAGCCTTTGCCTCGTCCTAGTCCGACGAAGTGCAGAGGTGAAGTCATGGAGTTCAAGACCGAGGGCTACTGGGTTTCCGTCGAAACCGGCGGAAGTGCGACCCCTTACATCTGCATCGCTTTCGCGATGTGGGTTCTGGTCTGCAGCCACCGCGACTCGATCCTGGTCGTGTCGCTGCGGATCGCGCTGCTCGCGACGGCGAAGCTCCTCAAGGTCTTCGCCACGGCGATCACCCCGCGCCGTCCTCGCCGCTCGCAGCGGCGCGGCTGACGGGAACCTCGCCCCACCGGTACTGGCAGCCGTAGGCCAGGTGGGGGTTGAGGTGGTCGAAAGCCAGGTTCGCCTCGCCCACCGCGTCGAGCGGGAACATCCCGTGCGGCGCGGTGTGGAGGGCGAACGCGTCGAGCGTGCGGACGTCCTCGCCCTCCACCCGCCTGATCCACATCGGCGGGTGGTCGGGGTGGAACTTCAGGATGAGCTGGAAGCGACGGATCGTCACCTCGCCGGTGATCACGTGGTGGGCCCTGACCACCTCCGCCGGGAAGACGAAGCTCAGCCCGAAGCGGTGGGCCTGCCGCCTCACCAGCGGCGCCGGCAGGCCCACCACGAGCTCGAAGCCGGTGGACGAGGGACGCCGCAGTGACGTGACGCGCCCGCCGTGCCGTACGTGAGCGGAGAACCTCGGGTTCGGGGTGTCTATGTGCTCGGGCAGTTCGAACCGGATCGGGATCTCGGAGAGCCCGTCCTGCACGCACACGATCTCGCGTTCCTGGTACACCGACACGGTGGCCGGGTCGGCGTGCGCCGCGGTGTTGTCGACGATCACCCGGTACTCGCTGATGTAGTAGGAGTTGACGAACCGCGTACCGCCGCGGTTCCTGGTCAGCTCCGCCGCGATCTCCCCGGCCAGTTCCTGCTCGGCCTCGCCGATCCGCCGCAGCGCCGTCCTCGTGCTCACGCTGAGCAGCGCGGCCAGGTGGTCGACCCGATCGGTGAAGTGGGCCAGGTGCTCGACCCCGCAGTCGATCGCCAGGCTGACGGCGAGGACGTCCTGGCGTTCCTGCGGCAGGCCACCCGCGAACGCCAGCAGGTGCTGGACGAGCGTGGCGCGCAACTGCGCGGCGTCCTGGTTCAGCCCGCACAGCGCCCGCAGGTGCGGACCCAGCCGTTCGGCCAGGTTCGGCGCCAGTACGCCGTGCCCTGCCCTGAGCCTGCGGATCTCGTCCCTGACCTTGATGATCACTGCATCCCCGTTCCGCACCGCGCCAGCTTCGCAGCGAAAAGAACCTGCGATGACAACATGACAAAAACAAGCCACAGGATGGCGGCTCGTTTCCTCGCCACGCCTCCTGCATGCGCATGTGTCCGGTGGAGTGACCGGAAAGGCGTCCGGATTTTGCCGTGCGGCGTTCGGCTGGGTGCGTCCGCGCAGCCAGCGAGCCTGGTCGCGAGGAATATTCGATGTCATCAGGGCTGCGAATCTCGCCTTTGAATACAATCATGACAAAACTCCAGCGGAGACTCACAAGGCCGATGTCGAACCGGAAGTGTGGGTTTCATCGCTGGGTCAGCTGGATCGTTACCCGGTATTGCGGAGGACATTAAGCCGTGATGTAAACGCGATGTGGTCTGCGGTCACGGACGCTGCGAGGCGGCAATCAGAACGACCCTCGCGGCTCCACACCACGGGTTTCCCGCCACCCGCGTGAACCCGCGCCCGGCTGCCTGAGCGGGCTGCGCGCATCGGTTCCATACCGGCGCGCTGAGTACTGGCTCGGGTGCGACCGCACCGCCGCACCAGCGGCGCGCTCGCGCACCCCGTGGTCGAGGACGGTAGTGATCAGCAGATCAGTGGTGCGCCGCCGCGATCGGCGGCAGTTCCTGGTACGTGTCGGCGACCTGGGTCATCTTCTCGGTCGGCGGGGCGAGCAGCCGTGACGTCATCACCTTGTTGACCACGCGGGTCAGGCCCGGGCCGAGTCGCGTGCGCGGGTAGGGATCCGGGGAGGATCGGAACGGTTTTCAGCGGTAGGTCGGGGCAGCCCAAAGCAAGGAGTGCGTGGAGCACAGATCCCTGGTTATGGCGCGGTCATAGGGGGCGCGCCCGGCTCGGGCTCGGCGACAGAAGGAAGTGGGATACCGGCAGGCCGCCTGCATGTCCCGCCCTTGCGGTGGAAGCTAGGGCGAAACCTGGCGGGCGGAGTTACCGCTGTCCGATCGGGACCGTTGCCCGCTGAGGGTCCGTGCCCAGGGCTCGTCGACGTCGGCCAGGCCGAGGGTCAGCGTGACATTTTCGAGCATGCCGGCGCCGAACCAGTGCCGGACCGCAGCGTCGTCGTGGTTCAGGAGCTCACTGACGAGTTCGACCTGCCGGGCGTAGCACGTGCGCACCGCCTCGGCCACGAGCGGCTCATCAACTGCGCAACTGGCCTGCATGAGGAACCGCATGACGTCCCGGTCCTGGATCAGGGTGCTGTAGGCGGACCGGATCGCACGCATCACCCCCTCCGCCTGCCGGGGCGGCCCGGCCTCATCGGTGCCGGCGCCGGCTCCGGTCAGAGCGTCCGAGAGCAGCTCGGACACGTGGAGGACGGCACCGGCGAACAGCGCCTCCTTGCTGGCGAAGAGGCGGTAGACATAGGGCTGAGAGATTCCGGCCCGTTCGGCGATCTCACTGGTTGTCGTGCCGTAGTAACCCTTGCGCGCGAAACAGGCCACGGCAGCGTCCAGCACGACTCGACGGCGTTGATCGCTTTTCACGCTGGAGCCGGGGGCGGGCATGTCTGCCAGTCTTCCACCCCGTCGAATCGGGATCAGCGCCCTGCGGGCCACGACACGTCTTGGCCACTGGCGGCCTGGTCGGGGGTCATGGCCTCGATGACCACGAGAGGGTTCCAGTAGTCGACGAACCGCTCGACCAGGCCCGCCTCGTCGAGGCGGATCACCGTGATGACCGTCTGCTCATACGGCTTGCCGGTGCTGAGGACGCTTCCCTCCGAGTGGTATTCGGCGACCGCAGTGCGGGGGTCGGTCGTCTCGATGAACTTCACGTCGACGAACTTCACGTCGAAGGTCTGCGGGAAGCCGCGCATGTGGGCGATCAGCGCCTCGCGTCCCTGTACCCGGGTAGGCACACCGGCGGGAGCGAAGGGGAACTCGACCGTGCCGTCCGCGGCGTACAGCTCGATCCACTCGTCGATCTGGCCGGAGGACACCAACCGCAGGTGCTCTGCCAGGGCGTGCTGAGCGGGGGTGAGTTCGCGGGTCGGGCTGGCGTTCATGGTCGCTCCTTGGTTAGTGATTGAACAATAACAAACCTAGCCGGGAGACCGCCGACGAACAAGGGTGGGGACCGTCACGGCCCAGCCAAGACAGACGTGGGCAGTTCGCACGGCAATGTCGATGTAGAGGCTGTTCCACAGCACGACGGCGTTCAGGGCCAAGCCGAGGGCGCGAGCTGGTCTTCCATCCCCTGGCGGTAGTGCTGGCGCAGTTCGCCTCGATGGCCGAAGAAGATCCGCCGGGCCAGGGTGTGGCGGCCCTTGGACGCGCCGCTGTCACCCGCTCAGCTGTCGCGGCAGATCGGCATGACGACCGGTGCGACGACGATCCTGCTCAACCGCCTCGAAGCCGCAGGCCACATCACGCGCAGCCGGGAGAGCGCGGACCGCCGCCGGGTCACGCTGCGTCCGACGCCCGCCGCTCGGGACCGCGCCCAGGAGTTCATCGGACGTGCCGGCGCCGAGATCGCCGAAGTCCTCCGCACGACGTCGCCCGAGGACCTCGAGGTCGTGGCGACGTTCCTGCAGAGGATGAACAACGCCGCAGACGAGACGAACCCTGCGTCTGAGCCGTTAGAGACGTGGCCTCGTGAGCAGCCGTGACAGCACGATGGCGCTCTCGGTGCGTTCAACGAGAGTGGTCGAACGCACCCGTTGGATCGCCTGTTCCAGGTGCGGGATGTCCTTGGCCAGCATGTAGAGCATCGCGTCGGCCGCGCCGGAGACGGTGCACGCGTCGATGACCTCCGGGATGTCGTCGAGCGCCTTGCGCAGCGCGGCCGGGGTCGGGTTGCCCGTGCAGTAGATCTCCACGAACGCCTCGGTGTGCCAGGCCATCGCCTGCGGGTCGACCACCGCGCTGAACCCGCGGATCGCGCCGGTCGCGACGAGGCGGTCGAGTCGTCGCTTGGCGGCGGACGGGGACAGCCCGGCCGCCTTGCCGATCTCGGCGTAGGTGGCGCGGGCGTCGCGCACTACGCACCGGATGATCGCTTCGTCGATGGCGTCCATGAGCAAGAGGATCCGTTCTCGCGCAAAGAACCGCCAGAGCCGCTCCAGATTTGCAAGAAACAACTGTTTAAAGCGGTTTTTGCGGATTGTTTGCGCTGCCTGACCGATCTTAACCTCCGGCTCGTGACGATCAACGATGTAGAGGCGGCGGCGCTGGCCGCGGTGGACGAGGCGGCGATCGGCCGGCTCCTGCTGGACCTGCTGGAGGTGCCGAGCGTGACGGGCACCGCAGCGGAGTCCGAGTTGCAACACGTGCTGGCCGAGCACCTGGAGCGGCTGGACCTGGACGTCGACCTGTGGTCGATGGACCTGCCCGCCCTGCGGTCGCACCCGGACTTCCCCGGTGGCGAGGCTCCGCGCACCGAGGCGTGGGGGCTGGTCGGAAGCACCCGGACACAGGGCGATGGTCCGTCGCTGGTCCTGCAGGGACACGTCGACGTCGTGCCGCCCGGTGACCTCGCGCAGTGGAAGGGCGATCCGTTCCGGCCACGGGTGGACGGCGATGTCGTGCACGGCCGGGGCGCGTGCGACATGAAGGCCGGCGTGGTGGCGGTCCTTGCCGCGTTGAGCGCGGTCCGGACGGCGGGCACGAAGCTGAACGGCCAGGTCGCGGCCCATTTCGTCGTCAGCGAGGAGGACGGCGGGCTCGGGGCGTTCGGCACGCTGCGGCGCGGGCACACCGGCGACGCCTGCATCATCGCCGAACCGACCAGCGGCGCGCTCATGGTCGCCAACGCCGGCGCCCTTACGTTCCGCATCGAGGTCGCAGGACAGGCCACCCACGGCAGCACCCGCTACGCCGGGGTCAGCGCCATCGACGCCTACCTGCCCATCCACCAGGCGCTGTCCCGGCTGGAGGCGCGTCGCAACGCCGACACCGACCCGCTGATGACCGCCTGGGAGATCCCGTACCCGCTGTCGATCGGCACGGTCCGGGCCGGTGACTGGGCCAGCACCGTGCCCGACCTGCTGGTGGCCGAGGGACGGCTGGGCGTGGCACTGGGGGAGGACCCGGCTCGCGCACGGGCCGAACTCGAAGCGTGCGTGGCCGAGGCGTGCGCCGCGCACCCCTGGCTGCGGGCGCACCCGGCCGTCGTGACGTGGCCCGGTGGTCAGTTCGCCAGCGGCCGACTGCCGGTGGGGCATCCTCTGGCCGCCCTGGTGGGTGAGGCGCACGCCGACGTCACCGGCACCGGACGCCCCTCCGAACAGGGCGCTCCCTACGGCAGCGATCTGCGGCTGTACGCGGGGGAGGGCATCCCCACCCTCCAGTACGGACCGGGCGACGTGCGGGTGGCCCACAGTCCTCAGGAACAGGTCTCCGTCAGCGAGGTCGTCACGGTCACCCGGTCCCTGGTCCTCGCCACCCTCCGCGCGGTCGGCACCCGCTGACAGCGAGTTCCGGAGCCACTTCGACGGGTCTCTGACCTATTGGGGTGTTATGGCTCCGAACCGGCTCGCCTGGGCCGCGCGGACCTCACACTGACTCGCACGACCAGGGGGACGTGCGGGGGTAAGCGTGACGGTGGAGCCGGTCTCGGCAGGCGCGGACGAACGCGTGATCGGTGCGGGCACCACCGTCCGCTTCGTGCTGCTGATGGTGCTGCTGTTCGTCGCCAGCGGCTCGATGATGAGCGAGGTCGCCAGTGGCGTCTCGGGATCGGACGACGTGGGGTGCTTGCTGGCGGGCGGTGCCGATCCCGACGCGAGCACCCTTCAGGTTCAGCTGGTGTTGCTCCAGCAGATGCCGGCGTACGACGAGTGCGTGGCTCGTCATCAACCGCAGCCGCCGTGGTGGGTGGTGCTGGGATGGCCGCTCGTCGTGCTGCTCGGCGCCGCCGTGCTGTTCCGGGCGATACCCGCGTGGCGGGCGCGTTCACGTTGGGTGAAGCCACTTGGCGACACGCACGACGCGCACAGGCTGGTCGCCGAGGCGGTCGCGACCGCGGGACTGGTCAGGACGCCGCGGCTGGTGGTGGATCCGACCAAGGGCGTGGTCGTGTACGGGAGCAACCGGCGGCCCACGTTGCGGCTCAGCGCCACACTGCTGCTGAGCGCCACCACCGATCCCGAGCACTTCCGGGGTGTGGTGCTCCACGAACTGGCGCACATCCGCAACGGCGATGTCACCCTGCACTACATCACCACTGCGGTGTGGCGCATGTTCCTCGGCGCGGTCTTGGTGCCGTACGCGGTGTGGACAGCCGTGACGCTCGCCCAGCCGACCTGGTGGTCGGGTGACCAGCCGATCCAGGCACGCCGGATTCTCCTGGTGCTGCTGCTGGTGCTGCTGGTCTACCTGGCGCGTGCGGACGTGCTGCGCAGCCGGGAGGTGTGTGCCGATCTCGCCGCGGCCCGGTGGGGCGCGGCCACGCGCATCTGGACCACGACGGCACCCGCATCCGCGAGGCGGTGGGCAGCGTCGTTCGTCGAACTGTGGCGCACCCACCCGCGGTCGGACCTCCGGCGGGCCGCGGTGGCAGGTTCCGGGGAGCTGTTCGGGTTGCGGGCACTGCCGATGTTCCTCACCGGCGTCGCCGCGACCCTGGTGAACGCGCAAGTGCTGTCGTACGTGGCGCCCTACCTGGCCAGAGGCGGTCTGCTCCGCGAGTCGACGGGTCAGGCGCTGACGTTGGTGTCGTCGGCACTCGTCGTCGGGGTGATCGGTATCGCGCTGTGGAGAGCCGTGGTGCACTCGGTGCGAACCTCGCGACCCGCGCCGCCGGGGTGGCGCATCGGCCTGTGGTTCGGGGCAGGGCTCGCCGTGGGCGAGTTGTTCCTGAACCGGATCGCGGTGACCGAATGGCTGCCCCCGCACCCCGAGTTCCTGCTGCTCGTCGTACTGGCGGGCACGGGGCTCGTGTGGTGGATCGGTCAGTGCGCGCGACTTTGGGCCGTCGTGGGACGCACGACGTGGCCGGTGATGGCCGCCGCGTTGGGGGCCGCCTGGCTGGCGTTGTCGTCGTGGTTCGTCTGGTGGCAGAGCAACGGCACGGTGTACACGCGCGGCACGCCGATCGGTACCGATCAGGTTCGGGACCTGCTCGTACGGGGCCTGGGCGGTCCTGCCACGGACCACGCGCCGGTGTTGTCCGCCGTCGCCGCGGGGATGCCGGTGCTGAACGGCCTGTCCACCCCGGTCCTGGCCGTGGTGTCGGTGTGCGCGTTGTGGATCGTGCCGTTGCTCGCCTGGACCGTGCGGCCGGCGGACGGCACGCCGCGCTGGCTGCGGGCGGCCCTCGCCGGCGTCGTCGTGGTCAGGGAGGCACCGGTACCTCTGCTGCGGCGAGCGCTGCTGCCGGGCGTGGCCGGCGGTGCCGTGGCAGGCGCCGCCGTGGTGGCGATGCAGGCATATCTGCACACGTGGCGGCCTCTGCCTCCGGGATCGGGCGCGCTGTTCGCGTTGACGTACCAGACGGCTGTGTTCGTGGTGGTGGTCGCGGCGCCGGCGGTGGCCGCGGTCGTCGCCGCCGTGCTGGCCGGTCGCTACCGGCTCCTGGTTGCCCTGATCGCCGCGCAGGTGGCGGCCGTGGCGGGGCTCGGGTTGGCGTTGGTGTTCCTGTCCCTGGACGGCTGCGCCGAGCCGCTGAGGGTGGTGGAGTCGACCTGCGGTCCGCACTTCGCCATGTCCGGCATGGCTCTGCGGACGATGCTCGCTCCCGTGTTCGTGATCGCCACGATCGCGGCCTTCGTCGCCGCCGCTGTGGTCGGAATCGTCCGGCGAGCGCCCGTGGTCGCGGCACGAGCGCCAGGCACGCTGGCTGTGCGCCGCCGAGTGATCGCCGGTCTCTGCGTCGCCGCGGTCGCGGTCGCCGCCACCGGGGCGGCGCTGTGGGACCGGTCGAGCGGCGAGGTGTCCGAAGGCCAGGTGACGGCGGTGTTCGCACCCGCCGCGACCGCGCAGGTTCCAGCCCGCACTCAGGCCGCTCAGGTGTACGCGTGGACCCGCTACGGTGGCATGGATCTGAACCGGCGCCTCGCCGACATCATGAAGCGCCACACGGAGGCGTTGAACGCACCCGGATCCGCCACGGGTCAGGTCGACGTCTTGCCGCTGAGGAAGACCTGCGCCGAGTTCGGGCAGATCGCGCAGGACGCACAACGCTACTTCCGGGTGCCCGACGCGGTGGCTCAGCAGCACTGGAGTCGTTTCGTCACGCTGGCTCAACGCGGTAGCGCCCACTGCGTGACCGCGTTGGAGGCGGGTCCGCAGCGGCTGCTCCTGAGGTCGCTCGACGAGCTCGCTAACGCCATGTCGGAGGCGAGCTCGGCACTGGGCAGGGTGGTGCAGGTGGCGGGTGGCTGAGCTTCACGCACAGGGCGGTCGGTAGTCCCGGCCGGGCAGGTAACGCCGCCACTGCTGCTCCGTGATCGGGTCCCCGGCCGCGTTGCAGAGCCCGGGGACGATGCGTTCCTGATCGGTGTCCCACAACTCGACGCCGGTACTGGCGCTGACGATCGCCAGCGTCGTCCCGTCCGGGCTGAACTCGAGGTCGTAGAAGGAAAACGTGGAGTCGTCCGCGGGCAGGTAGAGCTGCTGGACCGGCGCGTCCGGGTCGGACACGTCCCAGATCTCCGCGCGGGTGGTGAAGTCCGACCCGCGCTGCTCCGCGGCGAGCAACGCGATGCGCTTGCTGTCCGGGCTGAACGCCAGCTTGCCGCCGGCCGCCCGGCTGCCCACGGTGGCTTTCACCGCGTCACCGGCCGGCCTGCGGTCCCGCACCGGCCACAGCCGCAGCGTCTGCGTGCTGTCGAGCGCGGCGAACAGCGATCCGTCCGGGCTGTGGGCGAACTCGGCGCTGAGGCCGGGCGGCAGCGGTTTGCGCCACAGCTCGGTGGGGTGCGCGGGATCGGCGAGGTCGAGGCCGCGCAGTTGTTTGCCCGCCTTCGTGTTGATGGGCAGCGATGCGAGCTCACCGTGCGCCAGGACGGTGAGCGCCGTCCCGTCCGGGGAGAACTTCGCGTCCCATGCCTCGATCGGCAGCTTCGCGATCTGGCGCGGCTGCCTGGGGTTCGTGATGTCGTAGAACCGCAGGCTCGGCGGCTTCTGATTGCTCTTCACCACGCCGTTGACGTCGGAGATCACCATCAGTGGCCGGACAGGGCTGAAAGCGATCTCGGCGACACCGTTGTCCAGATCCTCGATCATGGCCAGCGGCGGGCCACCGGGGATCGCGGTGTCACGCAGGCTGACGCCGACCATCTTGCCGTCGTCGTACAGCTCGGCCGCGGCGAGCAGCTCGCCGTTCTCGCTGAGCGCGATGGCGGCGCTGGTGAACAGGTTCGGCGCCGGTGCGGTGTGGAGCTTCTTCGGCGCGGCAGGGTCTCCGACATCCCACAGGGTGTTCGTGCCGACGCCCTTCAGGGCGATGAGCTGCCGGTCCGCGGTCCCCCGGTAGGAGAGCTGTCCGCCGGTTCCCGGGATCTCCCGGACGAAGCCCTTCGCACCCGGTCTGTCGGGATTGCCGACGTCCCACACGGACACCCCCACCGCGTCGACCTGCAGCAGGCGTCGTCCGGTGGGGTCGAACACCACGGGGCCCGGTTGGGGCCCGCTGCCGTCGGAGGAAGCGGACTGCCTCAGCACTCCCGGTCCCGGCTCGGCGGTGTGGGTCAGCACGCGCCACTTCGCTCCGCACGCGACGACCAACTGGTTGCCGTGCGGGCTGAACGCCAGCGACAGCACCGGATCGTGGCACTGGTCAGCCAAGAGGTTGCGCTCCTCCTCCTCGTGAGGAAGCCGTTGCGGTGCAGAGGGGTCGTTCAACCGCCAGACGTTCGGACCCTTGGGCCCGGCGGACGTCGCCAGCAGCGAACCGGTGTGGTCGAACGCGACGCGGTGAAGCGGTTCCCTCGGGCTGCGGGCGGCCTTGAACGGCTCTCCCGCCAGGGCGGTGACGGGGACCGGGCGGGCGGGGTCGACGATGTCCCAGAGCCGGACCTGCCCGTCCACGCTCACGGACGCGAGCAGGCCGCGGCGTGGCGCGACGGCGAGCGAGTCGACCGCCGAGCCGTGTCCCTCCGGTTTCGCCAGCGCTTTCGGCGCCTCCGGCCTGGTCAGGTCCCAGACCAGGATCTCGCCGCCGCCGGTTCCCGCGTACAGCGCGTCTCCGTCGTCGCTGAGCACGAGCGAGCGGATCACCGCGGGCATCGGCAGTACCGCTGTCTGCCGCGGACGGGACGGGTCGACGACGTCGTAGAACCGCAGGACGCCCGACTTCGCCTCGATGGTGTCGAAATCCGCCGCCACGAGCCGAGTGCCGTCCCTGCTCACCGCGACCGCGCCGGGCGTGAGGTCCGTGAGCCGCCCCGACCGTTCCCGCCCGCGCAGCATGATCTCGTCGACGGCGACGACCGCCAGCAGCCTGCCCTCCGCGTCGGGCACGACGTCGGTGACGACCTTCTCGTCGGCGATGACGCCCGGCGTGCCCTGGCTGTCGAGCATCGCCCGCCGGCCCGCCTCGCGGTCGAGGCGGTAGGACAGCACGCTGAGTTGCTTGGCCAGCCCCGGCTTGCGGTCGCGCAGGACCTCCGCCTCGGCCGCGAGGGACCGCGCGAGGTCGCGGGTCCTCGCCAGCTCGGCCTGCTGCGCGAACTTCGCGGCCGCGACGAGCCCTGCCGGTGCCAGGACCGCGAGCACGGCCAGCACGGCCAGCACCGTCCTGCGGCGGTGCAGCCTCCGCTGCCCACCGCGCCACGAAGCGTCCATGAACTCGGCGGTGGCGGGATCGAGATCGGTGGCCCGGCTCGGGGACGCCGCGGCCCGGCGGTTCGCCTCCGCCAGGCGGTCTCCCCGGTACAGCAGCGACTTGACGCGTCCGGCGCGGTGCCACCGTGCCGCGTCGGAGTCGAACTGACGGCGGGCGTGCCGCCAGTCCCGTTCGGCTTCGAGCCACTCCGCCAATCGCGGCCAGGAGTGCGGCACCGCGTGACTGATCCGGACGACGTCCTCTGTCCGAGTGACCAGACACGCCTCGGTCAGCAGGTCGACGACCCGCTGACCTGCCCTCACGTCCGGCAGACCGGTCAACAGCTCATCGAGCGGGACGGCTGCCCTGGAGTCCGGACTCCCTTCGCCGATGCGGACCATTCGCGGCAGCAAGCGCCGCGCGGCCTCCTGCTCGGGCGCCTCGAACTCCGCGTACACCCGCTCGGCTGTTGTTTCCACGTCACGATTCGCGCGGTAGACGTCCAGGGTGAGCCGCGTCCCGGAGCTTTGCCGCCACGTCGCCCACAACGCGTGTGACAGCTCCGGCAACGTCACCGCGTCGCGCAGGACTTCCTCCACGAGCCCGTCTTCGAGCGCCAGACCCGCCACGGCGGCAGGACCCTCGATCGCGGCGCGTCGTTCGGCCTGCGTCATCGGCTCGATCAGGAGCTGGTTGTCGCGCAACGCCCTCGCGAGCTCCGGGTGTTCGGCGGCCTGCCCGTAGAAGTCCGCGTCCAGTGCCAGGACGATCCTGGTCTCGTCACTGATGGACATCAGGGTCTGGAGGAACGCCTCGCGCTCGTGCCGACCGAGCGCGAACAGCTCTTCCACCTGATCGACGACCACGAGGTCGACGGGTTCGGCTGTGACCGTGCCGGGGCGCGCGTGGGGAGTGATCGACAACCAGGGCCGCTGCTGTGCGGCCAGCAGCCCCGCGTGCAGCAAGGACGTCTTACCCGAGCCGGCCGGACCGAGGAGGACCAGCAAACCCGGCCCGGCCGCCGCCGCTCTCAGGTCCGCGATCATCTGATCTCGCCCGTGGAACACGTGGGCGTCCTCGATCCCGAACGGGCGCAGTCCCAGGTACGGGCTCACGGCGCTCCCCTCCGACGCGGTCCGGCATTGATCAAGAACGACCACGGCACGGACGGATACGCCAGCCGAGGCGTTTCCACCGATCGGCCGATTCGCGGTCGGCTCAGCCTCGGCTTGCGGTGTTGACCGCCGACCACCTGGTTGCCGGCCTGCCCCGTCTTCGCCGACATCTCCATGCCTGGTCGCACGGTCGGCGCTCGCTGACGCACTCCTGGAATCCTGGCCGCCGATAACGTTCACTTATCGGCGGCCAGGCTTTTCACGTCCGATTGAGTAGCGTTGCGTTGAATAACGTAATTGCACACGTAACTCTGCTACGATATCGCCGTGGAAACGAGCTGCAACTTCCCCGGCTGCGAACGCCCTGTTTTTCGAGGTGGCGGCCCCGGCAGGCCGTCGGAGTACTGCGATCTGCCCGAGCACACCCGGTGGCGCGCGTGGAGGGAACGGCAGCGGCTCGCGGAAGCGCCCGAGCAGAACCCGGAGGTCGTCACCGTGACGAATCTCCCCAGGGTCTCCGGTACCGCCAAGATCAGGGCGGAAGAGCTCCTCGATCGGTTCCGGGTGCTGTCGGAACAGATGACGCAGACGCTCGGGAGGGCCGTCGGCGAGCTGAACGCGATGGCGGACCCGAGCGTGGCCGAGAGCATGGTCCAGGCCGCTGAGGCGGAGGCCGCGAGGAAGGTGGCGGAGGCCCAGGCCGAGGTGGTGTCCGCGGAACGGCGCCGGCGTGAGGCCGAGCAGGCGCGCAAGGTGGCCGAGGAGACCACGGAGCAGGCGGTGCGCGCGGCGGAAGAGGCCGATGACGCCGTGGACACCGCGGTGACCGAGCGGGACGAGGCTCTGCAGGCAGCGCGGGCCGCCGGGGAACGGGCCGAGGCGGAGATCGCCGAGGTCAGGGCGCAGGCGGCGGCGCTGGTCGAGGAGGTCCGGGCCGAGGCCGAGCAGGCGAAGGCCGACGCGGTGAAGCACGTCGAGCAGGCCCGGCGGCAGGCCGTCAAGGAGATCGAACAGGCCCGCACCGAGGCACAGGCCGAGGTCGAGCGAGCACAGGCGGAAGCCCGTGCCGAGGTCGAACGGGTGCGAGCCGAGGCCCACGAGAGCGCGGAACGGGCACGGCGTGAGGTCACTCAGGCGGCCGAAGCCACCGAACGGGCGCGGGCCGAGGCGGCGGAGATGGTGAGCCGCGCCGCGAAGGCGCGCGACCAGGCGGTGGTGCGAGCGGAACGGGCCGAGCAGACCGCCGCCGACGCACGCGCCGAGTTGGAGCGGTCACGAGCGGAGTTCGAAGCGCGGCTGGCGCAGGTCAGGCAGGAAGGCGCCGACCAGGTCGCCGCGGTACGGCAAACGCTCGCGGTCGTCGAGGACGCTCGCGCTCAGACGTTGACGCGTGCCGAGCGCGCGGAACGTCAGCTCGACGAGGCCGCGGAGGAACTGCGGGCGGCTCGGCGGGCGAAGACCTCGTCCTGAACGACGGCCATCTCGCGCAGCACCGACTTGCGTTCGCGCTGCGCGAGGCGGTCGAGGTAGAGGCGGCCGTGCAGGTGGTCGGTCTCGTGTTGCAGGCAGCGGGCGAAGTAGCCCCTGCCCTCGACGACGATCGGGGTGCCGTTCTTGTCGCGGCCTCGTACGACGGCGCGGTCGGGGCGGGCGATCACGCGGTACGGGCCGGGTACCGACAGGCACCCCTCCGGCTCTTCGAGCAGGCGGCGGCTGCCGGCGGGCAGGTCGTCGAGCACCGGGTTGAGGATGTGGCCGATGTGGTGGACGCCCCACTCGTCGGTCATGTCCCACACGAACAGCTGCAGGTCGACGCCGACCTGGTTCGCGGCGATGGCGGCCCCCTCGGCGACGTGGTTGGTGGCGAACATGTCGTCGATGAGCCGGGAGAGCTCGGGCGTGCCGAACTCGGTGACCTCACGGCAGCGGCGGTGCAGGACCTCCTCGCCCACGACGGTGATGCGGAGCGGGGTACCTCGGGAAGACATGCTTTGCAAATTATCAGTCTTTGCAAAGAAATGGGTAGGGTGGTGATCATGCCCCGTCGCCCGCTGCCCGACCACCCCGTACGCGTCGCCCTGCTCGATCTGCTCGCCGAGCACGGCACGCTCACCTCGACCCAGGCAGCCGCACGGCTCGGCGAGAGCTCCGGGCTGTGCTCGTTCCACCTGCGGCGGCTCGCCGAGCTGGGGTTGATCGAGGAGGCGCCGCACCGGGGCGGCAAGGCACGTCCGTGGCAGCTGCGGTGGGAGACCGACGAACCGGCGGCGACCGAGGAGTCGTTCAGCGCGCTCATCCACGTGACGCCCGAGGAGCGGGCGGAGATCGGCGCGTCGATCCAGCGGCTGCTGTTCCGCTACCGCGACCGCGGGACGCGTCCGGAGGGTGCGGTGGCCGTGACCGCCGAGGTCCGCCTGCACGGCGAGAGCCGCGCGAGGGCGAAGTAGGCTGATCGGCGATGGACGAGCTGAAGGGCGACTGCGCCCAGTGCTTCGGGTTGTGCTGCGTCGCGCTGCCGTTCGCGAAGTCGGCCGATTTCGCGGCTTCCAAGGACGCGGGCACGCCGTGCCGCAACCTGCTGGCCGACCACCGCTGCGGCATCCACGACCGGTTGCGGCAGAAGGGCTACCCCGGCTGCACGGTCTACGACTGCTTCGGCGCCGGTCAGAAGGTTTCGCAGACGGTGTTCCGGGGCAACGACTGGCGCACCGGCGAGCGGCAGAAGATGTTCGCGGTGTTTCCCGTGGTCCGCCAGCTGCACGAGCTGCTGTTCTACCTCGCCGAGGCGCGCCGCCTCGACCCGCACGACGACCTCGTCACCGCCTACGCCGAGGTGGAGCGGCACACGGTCGCCTCGCCGGACGACATCCTGGCGCTCGACGTCGCGGAGATCCGGGCCAAGGTCAACGTCCTGCTGCTGCGCACCAGCGAACGGCTGCGGACCAGCGCCAAGTCGTACCGGGGTGCGGACCTGATCGGTGCACGGCTGCGCAACAAGAACCTGAGCAACGCCGACTTCCGTGGTGCCTACCTGATCGGCGCGGACCTGACGGGCTCCGACCTGTCGCGGGCGGACATGATCGGCGCTGACCTGCGGGGTGCGGAGTTGTCGGGCGCGGACCTGAGCACGTGCCTGTTCCTCACCCAGCCGCAGGTCAACGCGGCGCGCGGAGATGCCAGGACGAAGCTGCCCGCCTCGTTGAGCAGGCCGGCGCACTGGGCCGCGACACCCGCCCGTCGCCGCTGAGCGACCACCACGCGGAACTCGGGCCTACACCGACAGGCGCTGCTGGGCGACCGCGCGGGCGAAGCCCTCGACGTTGTCGATCATGATGTTGTGGCCGGCGTTCGGCACGGAGACGATCTGGACGCCGGCGCCCGCGAGTTCGCGTCCCCCGCTGGGCGGCGCGTCCTCGGGGTGCAGGAACACGCGCGGGATGTCCAGTTCCAGCAACAGCTTGCGCATCGTCGGCGAGGTGCCGCGCACGAGGTCGACGGCGCTGCGGTGGAGGGCTTCGCGGCCGGCCATGCGCATGGTGGCGGCCCAGTGCGGGCCGACGTCGCGCAGCACGCGGTCGTAGCCGTGGCTGAGGAAGTCGGCCTCGCTGTAGGCGGCGATGCCCCGGCTGCCGGGGGCGCCGAGCGAGGGTGTGGCGGGGTCGACGTGGGGGTCGACGAGCACGAGGGAGCGCACCATCTCGGGGTGGCGTGCGGCCAGCACGATGGCGACGGCGCCGCCCATGCTGTGGCCGATGATCTCGCAGCGGCGCAGCCCGATCTTGGCCAGCGCCACGGCGAGGGCGTCGGCGTGGCCCTCGAGCGAGTAGGCGAAGCCGCTGGGGCGGTCGCTGATGCCGAAGCCGAGCATGTCCATCATGAGGCTGCGGCGTCCGGCGAGCAGGGGGTGCGCGACTGCCTCGGCGTAGTAGGGCGCCGACGACGCGCCCAGGCCGTGCAGGTAGACGCGGGCGGGCGTCGCGCCCGGCACCTCGACCCAGCGGATCCGGACCCCAGGTCTGATCTCGACGGCGCGCATGTCTCTCCCGGCGGTGGTGTGGTGTCCGGGACCCTACCCCGCGGCCACGGGGGCGGAGCCCGCTTTTCGAGAGCCGTTTCTCATCTGGTGCGCGAGATCTTAGAGGTGCCCGGGGTGCCGGGAATCGCGCTGCCGCAGTGACTTTCCCCGGGCCGGAACATGTCGGGTGACCAGTGTTTCCCGGCCTGCGGGCACGGGCCGGTTGATCTTGGTGTGGTGTGGATCATGGCGCCCCGCCGGCCTCGTGGAGCCGCGAGGCACTACTAGTCGGTGCCGAGGGCGGCGCACGCGGCTTCGACCGCCGCCGCCTTCAGCTCGTCGAACGGCGCGTCGGGGAACTGCATGGTGCAGTCCTGCAGGCCGCCGAACGCCAGCACCGCGCGGGTCTGCTGCCACAGGGGCGCGTCCGGTCCGAACACGATGCGGGTCAGCCGGCCGCGCCAGGCGAGCACGACGTCGATCAGGCCGAGCTCCGCGAGCGTCGTCATCTCGGTGAGCAGCAGCAACATGTCCTTGCGGTGGCGGTGGTGGAAGTCGAAGAAGCCCTCGACGATCTCCCGCGGCGTCACGTCGGAGCGCTGCTCCATGCGCGAGAGGAACTTCTCGCCATCGTCGAGCAGCGGCGTGACGATGCTGCGCACGAGGTCCTCGCGTGAGGTGAAGTGGTAGTACAGCGCGGGCTTGGTGATGCCGAGGCGGTCGGCGATCTCCTGCAGGCTGGTCTGCTGCACGCCCTGGCGCGCGAACAGCTCCCTCGCGGTCTGCATGATCCGCTGCTTGGTGTCGGACTGTCGTGCCACGCCCCGAATCCTACTTAACGGTCGGTAAGTCGCGGTGCTACAGTCGGCCCGGGGACTTACCGACCGTTAAGTAAGGGGGTGTGACGTGCGCATACTCGTTTCCGGGGCCAGCGTCGCGGGACCGGTGGCGGCCTACTGGCTCACGCGGTACGGGCACGAGGTGACGGTGGTCGAGCGGTCGCCGGTGCTGCGCAAGACCGGCGGGCACGCGGTCGACCTGTTCACGCCGGCGATGGCCATTTCGGAGAAGATGGGTGTGCTGCCGCGCATCGAGGCGCTGGCGACCGGCACCGAACGCATCTCCGTGCTGCGCGAGGGCACGCGCAAGCCGGTCACCGGTGACGTCACGAAGATCTTCGCGGCCGCGGCGGCCCGGCACGTCGAGGTCATGCGCGACGACCTGAGCGAGATCTACCACGACGCCACGCGGGCGGACGTGGAGTACGTGTTCGGCGACTCGGTCACCTCGATCGGTGACGAGGGCGAGGTGACGTTCGAGGTGGGCGCGCTGCGGCGGTTCGACCTGGTGATCGGCGCCGACGGGCTGCACTCGAACGTCCGGCGGCTGGTGTTCGGCGAGGTCGCGAAGACGTTCGTGGGCGCCTACCTGGCGGTGCTGTCGGTGCCGCGGGAGGTGGGCACGCCCGGTGAGATGACCGGCCACATAGGACCGGGCCGCAGTGCCGCGGTGTACGGGGCGCGGCACCTCGACGACGCGCGGGCGGTGTTCCTGTTCCGGTCCGGGGAGCTGTCCTGCCACCACCGGGACGTGGTGCGGCAGAAGCAGTTGCTGCGCGAGGCGTTCGCGGGGCTGCACCCGGAGGTGGACGCCTGGATGGGCCACCTCGACGGTGACAGGGCCTTCTACTTCGACTCGATCACCCAGCTGCGAGGCGACACCTGGTCACGCGGACGGGTCGCGCTGGTCGGCGACGCGGCCTACTGCCCCGGTCCGGCGATCGGCGGCAGCACGAGCCTCGCCGTGGTGGGCGCCTACGTGCTGGCGGGTGAGCTGGCTTCGGGCACGGACCACGGGGCGGCGTTCGCGCGCTACGAGGACGAGATGCGCGACCTCGTGCGCTTCAGCCGGAAGTTCGCGCTGGGCATGGCCAAGACGCTCATCCCGGCGACCCGCGCCGGTGTGTGGGGGCTGACGCGCGGGATGCAGGTGTTCACGTCGCTGCCGTCGTGGCTGGCGCGGCCGCTGGCCGGGCTGAACTCCGGCGGCGTGCGCGTGTACGACTCGGTGCGGCTGCGGGACTACGCGGGTCAGGGCGCCACGACTGCGGCGCCCTGACCTCAGCCGGTCAGAACTGCAAGCTCCACTTGTCGAGGAACCCGGTGTCCTGGGCGGCGTTGTCGTTCACCCTCAGCTGCCAGGTGCCGTTGGCGACCTCGCTGGAGGCGTTGACGGTGTAGGTGGTGCTGATGTTGTCGGTGCCGCCGCCGCTGCGGTTGTGCAGGACGTAGACGGTGCCGTCCGGCGCCACCAGGTCCACCTTCAGGTCGCCCTGGTAGGTGTGCTTGATGTCCACGCCGACCTTGAGGGTCGACGGGGCGTTGCCGGTCACCTCGGCCACCGCGATCGGGGAGTTGACCGTGGCGTTGTCGCGGATCTGGAAGTCCGCGGCGTTCTCGAAGTACTTGCCGGTGGGCGGCGGCGTGGTGCCGCAGTACTGCGCTTCCTTGCCGATGGCCTCGTAGGGGCAGTCGGCGCGCTCGAGCAGCTGCAGCACGGCCTCCTTGTTGCGGGAGGTCTGCGCCGGGATCACCTCGTCGGGCGGGTAGAAGCCGCCACCGCCGGCGCTGCCGGGGTACATCTCGAAGGTGTAGGCGAAGATGCCCTGCGTGCCCCACAGCCAGTCGGGGATGGACCCGTCGGTGATGTAGAGGTCGCTGGACTGCTCGGGCGTGTAGTTGTTGCTCGCGGCCATCTGCTGGCCGATGGTGGCGAACGTGTCCCGCTGGTCCTGGGTCAGGCCCGGTGCGACGTCGTCGTAGGTCCAGCCCCACGGCCACAGGATGAGCTCGCTGTAGGTGTGGAAGTCGATGGACGCGCTGATCTGCTGCTTGCCACCGACGTTGCGGCCGCGCACGAAGTCGGCGACGACCTTCACCTCGGGCGCGGACTCCGCGCTCGGCCCGCGGTAGGTGTCACTGCCGGTGCTGCCGCTGGAACCGCCGCAGCAGCCCCACTTGTAGCCCCAGTTGCGGTTGAGGTCGGTGCCGACGTTGCTGGAGCCGGCGTTGGGCTGCCGGTTCTTGCGCCACGACCGGTAGGTGCCGGTCGCGATGTCGTACTCGCCGCCGTCGGGGTTGACGTCCGGGATGATCCAGATCTCGCGGGTGTCGACGAGGCCCTTGATGCGGGCGTCGCTCGCGTACTGGGTCGTGAACTGGTTGACCAGGTACAGCGCCATCTCGACGGTGAGGTGCTCACGGGCGTGCTGGTGGTGCGTGAACAGCACCTCCGGCTCGTTCTCGTCGACGCCGACGTTGTCGCTGATCTTGAGCGCGACGATGTCCCGGTTCTCGTAGGACTTGCCGATGACCTGCTTGGAGATGATGTTCGGGTAGGCGGCGACGGCGTTGTTGATCACCGCCGTCATCTCGGCGTAGTTGTGGTAGTTCGAGTCCGCGGCGGGGAAGTCGAACGGGCCGACCGCCGAGTTCGCCTCCAGCCGCTTGGGCAGCTCGGTGACCTCGAAGCCCTGGGCCCGCAGGCTCTTGACCTCGCGCTCGGTCGCGGTGATCACGACGATGCCGTGCTCCTCGATCGAGTCGATCGCGGCGCCGGACTTGGCGAGCTTGGTGCGCTGTTCCACGGTGCGCACGTTGCCGACCTGGTAGTTGGTCGACGTTTCCCCGGAGCCGGGGGCCGCGCCGGTGGGCACGCCTCCCATGGCGAACACGACGCTCGCGGCGACGGCTACCCCGATCAGGGGTCTGAGATGGGTCTTTCGCATGCAGGGCAACCCTTTCGTACCACGGCAGGGACATGGCTCCCCGATGTTTAGTCCGTGTGAAGCCTCACTGTCATCCCGCCATCCGTATGGGGTTGCCTGGTGGGATGACGCCGCGGTGGAGTCCGGGCCGGTGGTCGACCACCCGGAACTGCTGGTGCCGAAGGATGTCGGTGCCGTCTGAGACGCGGGTTCCGGGCGCGGCACCACGCCGGTCTCGGGCAAATCGCCGCCGTCCGCGGCCCCGCTCTGCCAGGGTGAGCGGCATGGCCCCGGATGTGAAAGCCGACCTGCACCGCTACCTCAAGGTCGCCCGCGAGTCGTTGCTGTGGAAGCTGGACGGCGTGTCGGAGTACGACGTGCGCCGGCCGCTGACGCCGACGGGCACGAACCTGCTGGGACTGGTGAAGCACCTGGCGGGCGTCGAGGCGGGCTACTTCGGCGACTGCCTGGGCCGCCCGTTCCCGGAGAAGCTGCCCTACGACGTCGATGCCGACCCGAACTCGGACATGTTCGCCACGGCGGAGGAGTCGCGGGAGGACGTGCTGGGGTTGTTCGCGCGGGCGACGGCGTTCGCCGACACGAGCATCGAGGAGCTGCCCCTGGACGCGCCGGGGGTGGTGCCGTGGTGGCCCGGGGAGCGCAAGTACGTGACGCTGCACCTGCTGCTGGTGCACCAGATCGCCGAGGTGAACCGGCACGCCGGGCACGCGGACATCCTGCGCGAGGGACTCGACGGGATGGCCGGGTTGCGGGCCGGGAACTCGAACCTGCCCGACCAGGACTGGCAGGCGCACCGGGCCCGGGTGGAGCGGGAGGCGCGCAAGGCCGCCGGCATGGCGTGACCGGCCGGAGGTGCCTCCGCGGGCAGCCGGACGGGCACCGGATCCGGTTCACCCCCTGGGAAGGTGGCTGACAGGGTCCGCGAGGCGATCGATACTGCGGGGCATGGGCAAGGAATACGAGCGGATCGAGCCGCGGCTGTGGGAGTTCATCGAGAACCAGAAGGTGTTCTTCGTGGCGAGCGCTCCGCTGGCGGGTGACGGGCACGTCAACCTCTCGCCCAAGGGCCGGCAGGGCACGTTGCGGATCCTCGACGACCGCACGGTGGCCTACCTGGACTTCGGCGGCAGCCACGCCGAGACGATCGCTCACCTGCGCGAGAACGGGCGCATCACGCTGATGTGGTGCGCGTTCGAGGGTCCTCCGAACATCGTGCGGATCCACGGCCGCGGTGAGCCGGTGTTCCGCGACGACCCGCGCTTCGCCGAGCTCGTCGCGGGCTTCGGCGAGGCGGACGGCCCGGCGTTGCGGGCGGTGGTCGTGGTGCGCGCGGAGCTGATCAGCGACACGTGCGGGTTCGCGGTGCCGTTCCTGGATTACAGGTCCGAGCGGGAGCTGCACAAGGACTACTTCGGCCGCAAGAGCGACGACGAGTTCCGCGAGTACACGAACAACAAGCCCTACAACGTCGCGAGCATCGACGGGTTGCCGGGGGTGCCGCTGCCGTTGCCGCCGCGCTGATCGGCTCGGTGACCGCGCCCGGCGCGGTCAGCTCGACAGGAAGCGGTCCAGCACCCGTGTGCCGAACTCCAGGCCGGCGACGGGGACGCGTTCGTCGACGCCGTGGGCCATGGCGCGGTAGTCGTAGCCGGCGGGCAGCTGCAGCGGCGAGAAGCCGTAGCAGTGGATGCCGAGCTTGCTGAACGCCTTGGCGTCGGTGCCGCCGCCCAGGCAGTACGGCACGACGGTGGCGCCGGGGTCCTCGTCGCGCAGGGCCTCGGCCATGGCGGTGAACCAGGGCGTGTCGACGGGGGCCTCGACCGGCGGCTGGTGCTCGAGGAACTCGCGGGTGACGCCGTCGGGCAGCAGCGCGTCGATGGTGGCGACGAGCTCGTCGACGGTGCCGGGCAGGGTGCGCACGTCGAGGTGGGCGGTGGCGCTGCCGGGGATGACGTTGACCTTGTAGCCGGCCTGCAGCATGGTCGGCGTGGTCGAGCAGCGCACGGTGTTCTCGACGAGTTTCGCGGCCGGGCCGAGGCGGGCGATGGTGCCGTCGACGTCGTCGAGGTCGACCTCGACGCCCAGCGCTTTGCCGGCGCCGACGAGGAACGCCTCGGCCGTCGGGGTCAGGCGCACGGGGTGTTCGTGCGCGGCGATGCGGGCCAGCGCGGTGACCAGTGCGGTGACGGCGTTGGAGTCGTTGCGGCGCGAGCCGTGCCCGGCGCGTCCGGTGGCGGTGAGCTTCATGTGCGAGGTGCCGCGCTCGGCCGTGCCGATCGGGTACAGCCGCACGCCGTCGACGTCGTAGGAGAACGCCCCGGACTCGCTGATGGCCGCCTGCACGCCGGCGAAGTGGGCGGCGTGGTGCTCGACGAGCCAGTGCGCCCCGTAGGCGCCCTGGTCCTCCTCGTCGGCGACGAACGCCAGCACCACGTCGCGGCGCGGCCGGCGCCCCTCGGCGTGCCAGCGGTGGATCACCGCGAGCGTCATCGCGGCCATGTCCTTCATGTCCACGGCGCCGCGGCCGTGGACGAACCCGTCGCGGATCTCGCCGGCGAACGGGTCGAAGCTCCACTCGGCGGGGTCGGCGGGCACGACGTCGAGGTGCGCCTGCACGAGCACCGCGGGCAGCGACGGGTCGGTGCCCGGGACGCGGGCCAGCACGTTGGTGCGGCGCGGCGCCGGTTCGAGCAGCGTGGGCGGCACGCCGCTGTCGTGCAGGACCGCGGCCACGTGCTCGGCGGCCTCGCGTTCCCCGGCGGCCTCGCCGCCGCCGCGGTTGGTCGTGTCGAACCGGATGAGCTGCGCGCACAACTGCGCCACGTCCAGCGTCATGGTGGCCACCGTAACCGGCGCGGTCGCCTGGAATCGGCACCGCCCCGCGGACGCTCAGCCGTAGAGGTCCTCCACGGCCGCGCCCGCGATGTGCGTGACCACCTTGAACGCCTTCATCGCCTCGGTCATCGACGCCGCGTCGAACCCGACCCGCCGCACCCCGGTCAGCTCCACGGTCGGCACGATCGCCGCCGCCTCCGCCAGGTGGGTGGCGTCGAACTCGACCTCGATGCGGTGCGGCGCCACCACCGCGTCGACCCGCCCGGCCGACGCCATCGCCGCCGAGGCCGCCTGTGTGATCTGTGAAGACGACACGGCAGGGGGAAGGCACACGGCCGCGTACCGCGACACGCACTGCTTGACCGCCACCCCGAGAGCGGACGGCGCGTAGGAGGCGGCGTCGGCGCACGTGAGGTCGTCACCGGTCACGAGCAGCACCGGGACGCCGTGCTCGGCGGCGAGGGCGGCGTTGAGGCGGCCTTCGGAGGCCAGGACGCCGTCGAGCCACACGCCGGTGATCGAGTTCTCCAGGTAGGTGTGCGCGAGCACGCCCGGCGAGCCCGCGCCGGTGTGGTAGCCGAGGAACACCACACCGTCCACATCGGAGTCGACGCCCTGCATCATCGACAGCGGTTTGTGCCGTCCGGTGAGCAGCCGCGCCGAGGGGTGGAGGTCCTCGAGCAGCAGGTTGCGCTGCGAGGAGTGGGCCTCGTTGACGAGCACCTGGTCCGCTCCGGCCGCGACGAGGCCCGTGACGCAGGCGTTGACGTCGCCCGTGAACAGGCGCCGGAACCGTTGCCACTGCTCGGTGCCGGGCACGACGTCCCCGGTCCAGGTGACTCCGGTG
The DNA here is from genome assembly GCF_900104175.1 of Lentzea jiangxiensis. Classification (GTDB taxonomy): domain Bacteria; phylum Actinomycetota; class Actinomycetes; order Mycobacteriales; family Pseudonocardiaceae; genus Lentzea; species Lentzea jiangxiensis. Next base: position 46,002 of record NZ_FNIX01000012.1, on the reverse strand, counting down.
GCGCCTTCCATGTCCGCCGAGATCATGATTCGCACATCTCGGTAAGTTAGCGGCGCACTGCCGGGGAAGAGGGGATTTCGTGCGGGTGAAGTTGGGTGCATTGCTTGCAGCAGCAACATTTCTGGTGGTGTCGGCGCCGCCCGCGCCGGCGCGGCCACCGGTGGTCCTCAAGGTCGCGATCGTGCAGCAGATCGACTCGTTGAACCCGTTCCTCGCGGTGTTCCAGTCGAGCACCGAGGTCGGCCGGTTGATGTACGACCCCCTCACCGCCTACACCGCGGCGGACCAGGCGGTCACCGAGGGCCTGGCGCACCGGTGGGAGTCCTCGCCGGACAAGCTCACCTGGACCTTCACCGTCCCCGACGGCAAGAAGTGGTCCGACGGGGTGCCCATCACGGCGCACGACGTCGCGTTCACCTACAACCTGATGCTCACCGACGAGGTGGCCCGCACCGCCAACGGCAGCTTCGTCGCCAACTTCGCGTCCGTCACCGCGCCCGACGACCGCACGGTGGTGATCCGGACGAAGACGCCGCAGGTGACGATGCTGGCGCTGGACGTGCCGATCGTGCCCAGGCACGTGTGGGAGAAGGTCGGCAGCGTCAAGGACCACGCCAACGACACGATGCCGGTGGTCGGGTCGGGGCCGTTCGTGCTCACCGAGCACGTGGCGGGGCAGTTCATCAAGCTCCACGCCAACAAGACCTACTGGCGGGGCGCGCCCAAGGTCGACGAGCTGCACTTCGTGTACTTCCAGAACTCCGACGCGGCAGTGCAGGCGCTGGCCAAGGGCGAGGTCGACCTGGTCAACCGGATGGCGCCGGCGCAGTTCGACTCGCTGCAGGGCAAGCCGGGCGTCACGCGCAACAAGGCGCAGGGCCGCCGCTTCACCGAACTGGTGATCAACCCCGGCGCGCAGACCCGCACCGGCGTGCCGATCGGCGACGGGCACCCCGCGCTGCGCGACGTGCGGGTCCGCCGGGCGCTCGCGCAGGCGATCGATCTCGACGCGCTGGTGCAGCGGGTGAACCTGGGCTACGCGGAGAAGGGCGCCGGGCTGGTGCCGCCGGTGTTCGGCAAGTGGCACTGGCGCCCGGACACCTCCGCGCAGCGCCCGTTCGACCCGGCCGCGGCCGGCGCGGCGCTGGACGCGGCCGGGTTCCCGCGCGGCGCCGACGGCACCCGGTTCGCGCTGCGGCTGATCGGCCGGGCCGGGCGCGCCTACGACGAGCAGGCCAGCGAGTACCTCAAGCGGTCGATGAGCGACGTGGGCATCGCGCTGGACGTGCGGCTGGTGTCGGACAACCAGCTCAACGAGATCACCACCGCCGCGACCTACGACCTGGCGTTCTCGGGCTGGTCGGCCAACATCGACCCCGACTTCATCCTCGGCCTGCACACCTGTGCGCAGCGGCCGGGCGCGGACGGCAAGGGCGGCACCACCGACACCTACTTCTGCGACGAGACCTACGACCGGCTCTACGCCCGGCAGCTCTCGGAGTTCGACGAGGACAAGCGCGTGGAGATCGTCAAGCAGATGCAGGCGCGGTTCCACGACCAGGTGCCCGCGGTGGTGCTGGCCTACGACAACGCGCTGGAGGGCTACCGGTCCGACCGCTTCACGCGGTTCACGACCCAGCCCGCGCAGGGCGGCGTGATCATGGCGCAGAACGGCGTGTGGGGCTACTACGGCGCCGAACCGGCCGAGCACGTCGCACAGGCGCAGGGCTCGCGGTGGATCGGGCTCGCGATCGGCGGCGCGGTGGCCGTGGTGCTGGCGCTGGCGGTGGTGCTGGTGACGCGGCGGCGCAGGGCCACGGCCGAGGAGCGCGAGTAGGTGCGCCTGCTCGGTCGGGCCGGTGGGGCCGCGCTCAGCCTGCTGATGGTGGCGGTGCTGGGGTTCTTCCTGTTCCGGGTGGTGCCCGGCGACCCCGTGGTGTCGATGACGCGCGGCAGGCCGACCACACCGGAGACGCAGGCCGCGCTGCGGGCGCAGTTCGGCCTGGACCTGCCGCTGCACGAGCAGTTCTTCCGCTACTTCACCTCGCTGCTGCGCGGCGACCTGGGCACCTCGTTCACGTTCCGCCGCCCGGTGGCCGAGGTGGTCCTCGAGCGGCTGGGGCCGACGCTGCTGCTGGTGGGCACGTCGACGGTGATCGCGGTGGCGCTGGGGTTGTGGCTCGGGGTGCTGGCGGCGTGGCGGCGCGGCTCGGCGTTCGACCGGGTCACCACGGGGGTGTCGCTGACGCTGTGGGCGGTGCCGACGTTCTGGCTGGGCATGCTGCTGATGATGGTGACGGGGGACTTCTTCCCGTCGCGGGGCATGCGCGACACCGACACGGCGCCGGACTTCCTCTCGCAGGCGCTCGACGTCGGCCACCACCTGGTGCTGCCGTCGATCACGCTGGTGGCGGTGGTGTGCGCGGAGTACGCGCTGGTGATGCGGTCGTCGTTGTTGGAGGAGCTGCACGCCCCCTACCTGACGACGGCGCGGGCCAAGGGGCTGCGCGACGACCTGGTGCGGCGGCGCCACGCCGTGCCGAACGCGGTGCTGCCGGCGATCACGCTGGTGTTCCTGCGGTTCGGGCTGGTGGTGTCGGGGGCGATCACGACGGAGACGGTGTTCTCGTGGCCGGGCCTGGGGTTGTTGTTCTACGACGCGCTGACGGGCCCGGACTACTTCCTGCTGCAGGGGTTGCTGGTCGTGACGGCGGGCGCGGTCGTGGTGATGAACCTGCTGGCCGACGTGTTGCACGGGGTTCTGGATCCACGGGTGAAGGTCGTATGAGCAGCAAGTTCCTCACGCACCGCACGGGGGTGGCGGGCGCGGCGGTGCTGGCCGTGGCGGCGGTCGTCGCCGTCGTCGCGCCGCTGCTGATCGACCCGGGGTCGCTGGACGTCACGCGGGTGACGGCGGCGGCGTGGCAGGCGCCGGACGCGCGGCACTGGCTGGGCACCGACCACACCGGCCGGTCGGTGGCGCTGCTGCTGGCCCAGGGGGCGGGGACGTCGTTGTTCGTGGGGCTGACGGCGGCGGTGCTGGCGGTGGGCATCGGCACGGCCGTGGGAGTCGTGAGCGGTCACTTCGGCGGCCTGCCGGCGGGGGTGTTGCTGCGGGTGACGGACTTCTTCCTGGTGCTGCCCGCGCTGGTGCTGGCGATCGCGTTGTCGACGGTGCTGCCGCGCGGCCTGGGCACGATCATCCTCGCGATCGGCCTGACCAGCTGGCCGTCGACGGCGCGGATGGTGCGGGCGCAGACGCTGACGATCGAGGCCCGTCCGTTCGTGGAACGCGCACGGGCGCTGGGCGGCGGTCACGCGCACGTGATCGCGCGGCACGTGCTGCCGTCGGTGGTGCCGCTGGTGCTGGTCAACGCGACGCTGGCGGTGGCGTCGGCGATCGTGGCGGAGTCGACGCTGGCGTTTCTGGGGCTGGGTGACCCGGCGCGGATCTCGTGGGGCGCGATGCTGCACCAGGCGCAGCTGCACGGGGCGGTGCCGCAGGGGGCGTGGTGGTTCCTGCTGCCGCCGGGGCTGGCGATCGTGGCCGTGGTGCTGGCGTTCACGCTCGTGGGGCGCGCGCTCGAAGCCGTCGTGACGCCGAAGAGGTGAAGCCGGTGCTGGAGCTGAGGAACCTCACTGTCCACTACGGACAGAAACGCGTCGTCGACGACGTGGACCTGGCGCTGGCGCCGGGGCGGACGCTCGGGCTGGCGGGTGAGTCGGGGTCGGGCAAGTCGACGGTGGCGATGTCGGTGCTGCGGCTGCTGCCCAGGACGGCACGGGTCGACGGGCAGGTGCTGCTCGACGGCGAGGACGTGCGGACGATGTCGTGGGGCCGGCTGCGGGCGGTGCGGTGGGCATCGGCGTCGGTGGTGTTCCAGGGGGCGATGCACGCGCTCAACCCGGTGCGGCGCGTGGGCGAGCAGATCGCCGAACCGATGCGCCTGCACGGCACGCCCGGCAGCGTGGCCGAACTGCTCGAGCAGGTGGAGCTGCCACGTCACAAGGCACGGGCGTACCCGCACGAGCTGTCGGGCGGGCAGAAGCAGCGCGTGATGATCGCGATGGCGCTGGCGTGCGGGCCGCGGCTGGTGATCGCCGACGAACCGACCACCGCGCTGGACGTCGTCGTGCAGGCGCAGGTGCTGGCGCTGATGACGAGGCTGGTGGCCGAGCGGGACCTGGCACTGCTGATGATCAGCCACGACCTGTCGGTGCTCGCGCAGACGTGCGAGGACCTCGCGGTGATGCAGCACGGCCGGCTGGTGGAACGCGGCCGCACGCGAGAGGTGGTCGCGAACCCGCGCCACCCGCACACCGCGGCGCTGACGGCCGCGTTCCCGGTCATCGGCGACCGGAGGCACCGCTGGGCCGAACCCCGGCCGGCACCGGAGCCGCTGCTGCGGGTGCGGGACCTCGTGGTCGACTACGGCCGCACGCGCGCGGTCGACGGGGTGGACCTGACCGTCGGGCACGGGGAGGTCGTGGCGCTGGTCGGGCAGTCCGGCTCCGGCAAGACGACACTCGCCCGAACCATCATGGGACTGCGCCGGCCGTCCTCCGGTCGGGTGATCTTCGACGGGGCGGAGGTGCCGCGCGGAGGCAGGGCGCTCAAGGCGTTCCGGCGCCAGGTCCAGCTGGTGCTGCAAGACCCTTCCAGCGCGCTCAACCCGCGGCACACGGTGTTCGAGGCGGTCGCGGAGGGCCTGCGGGTGCACGGGCTGCGCGAGGACGAGGAAGCGCTGGTCACGGCCGCTGTGGAACGGGCCGAGCTGCGCCCGGCGAGCCTGTACCTGCGGTCGCTGCCGCACGAGCTGTCCGGGGGCCAGCAGCAGCGGGTGGTGATCGCCGGGGCGCTGGTGCTGCGACCGCGTCTGCTGGTGGCCGACGAGCCCGTCGCGTCGCTGGACGCCTCCGTGCGCGGGGAGGTCGTGGCGCTGCTGCTGCGGTTGCGCCGCGAACTGGGCCTTGCATCATTGCTCATCACGCACGACCTAGGGCTGGCGTGGCAGATCGCCGACCGGGTCGCGGTGATGCACCAGGGGAACATCGTGGAACAAGGCCCAGCCGAAGAAGTCCTCCTCACCCCCGCCCACGACTACACCCGCGCCCTGCTGGCCGCGGTGCCGGTGCTCGGGCCGCCGGCCACCGGGTGATCCCGGCCGGACACGCCCGGTACCGGGCCTCGCTCACGCCCGCCGAGATCGGCCGGGGCGGCGCGGACGGCTGGGTGGACGCCGCCACGGCGGCGGCACTGGCGGCGCTGGCGTGGCACGACCTGGGCCGCCCGCCCGGAGTGCTGGGGGAGCTCGCCGGGGCCACCGATGCCGCGCACGCGCTGGCGCTGTGCCGGGTGCTCGCCGCGACCACCCGCGCCGACACCACCGCCGTGTGGCGTTACCTGGCCGCGGACTGGGCGGGCACCGGTGAACGCTCCGACGGACGCCGGCGGTTCCTGCTGGACCGCGCACAGCGGGGTGAAGGCGTGAACTGGCACGACCACGCCGCGGTGATGGGCACCGCGCGCCCCGAGGACGTCGACGCGGCGCTCGACCGCGACGAGGACCTGGCCGGGGTGGCGGTGATCGGCCTGGCCCTGTCGCACCCCGACCCGTGGACCGTGCTGCCCCGCGTGGCGCGGGCGCTGGACCACAACCGCCTCGAGGTGCGCGCACAGGGCGCGACGGCGCTGGCACACGTCGCGCGGCTGCACGGCGTGGTGTCGCGGGAATGCCTGCAGGTGCTGCGCCACCATCCCCACGACGTCGCCGAGGACGACCTGTGGACGTTCGTCACGCACCACCGGCTGCCGCCGTGGCTGTGGTGGCGGCGGCTCAGGGCACGCCCAAGGAGGCGAGTTCCGCGCGCACGGCATGCTCGGTTACCCGGTTGCGCTGTGCCCGCACCGGCAACGCCAGCAAGGCGCGTTGCCGCGACGGTCGACGCATCCCCGGCGTAGCGACCGTGCACCTCAACGAGACCGCTGCCGGACCCAGCTGCCGGATCCAAGGGCCAGCTGGTCCAGAACGCCGTCCGCGTCCGCACACCGGCCCGTCCAGGAGATCGTCCTGCCAACCCTGCCGCCTGGCCTGCCCGGCGTCACAACACGTGCCCCGTCGTCGCCTCCACGTGGCCGGGAACCTCGTCGTGGCGGTCACCGACCGTCAACGTCCCCGACGGCTCGAACATCAGGATCGACGCACCACCGGGGGAGACCGGCTTGTGGTAGGTCCCGCGGGGCACGGTGAACACCGCGCCCCGCGGCAGCACGACCGTGCGCTCCCCGGACTCCTCGCGCAGCACGATCTGCAACTCGCCGCGCAACACCAGGAAGAACTCGTCGGTGTGGTCGTGCACGTGCCACACGTGCTCACCCTCGACCTTCGCGATCCGCACGTCGTAGTCGTTGACACGCGCGACGATCCGAGGACTCCACAGGACGTCGAACGAAGCAAAGGCGTCATCCAAAGCGATGGGATTCATGCAAACGAGCCTCGCGCATGCCACCACACGACCGTGAGTGCTAGGAATCGCACATGCCGCAAGAATCCTCGCACCGCGTCGTGGTGATCGTCGACGAGAACTCCAACCCGTTCGAACTCGGCTGCGCCACCGAGATCTTCGGCCTGCACCGCCCCGAACTCGGCGGCCGGCTCTACGACTTCCGCCTCTGCTCACCCGACCCGCACACGCTCATGCGCGACGGCTTCTTCACCCTCACCGGCGTCGCCGACCTCGCCATCGCCGACACCGCCGACACCCTCATCGTCCCCAACCGCCCCGACATCGCCACACCCCGCCGCCCCGACGTCCTCGACACCATCCGCCGCGCCCACGCCCGCCGAGCCCGCCTCGTCGGCTTCTGCAGCGGCGCCTTCATCCTCGCCGAAGCAGGCGTCCTCGACGGCCGCCGCGCCACCGCCCACTGGCAGTGGACCGGCGAGTTCCGCACCCGCTTCCCGCACGTGCACCTCGAACCCGACGTCCTCTTCGTCGACGACGGCGACATCCTCACCTCCGCCGGCAGCGCCGCCGCCCTCGACCTCGGCCTGCACCTCGTGCGCCGCGACCACGGCGCCCAAACCGCCCACTCCGTCAGCCGCCGCCTCGTCTTCGCCGCCCACCGCGACGGAGGCCAGCGCCAGTTCGTCGAACGCCCCGTCCCCGACCTGCCCGACGAGTCCCTCGCCCCCGTCCTCGCCTGGGCCCAGCACCACCTCGACACCCCGCTCACCGTCACCGCACTGGCCGCCCGCGCCGCCGTCAGCCCCGCCACCCTGCACCGCCGCTTCCAGGCACAACTGGGCACCACACCCCTCGCGTGGCTCACCGGCGAACGCGTCACACTGGCCCGCCGCCTGATCGAACTGGGGGAGAGGCGCCTCGACGTCGTCGCCCGCCGCACCGGCCTCGGCACCACCGCCAACCTCCGCGCCGTCCTGCGCCGCGAAACCGGCCTCACCCCGTCGGACTACCGCCGCCGCTTCAGCCCAACGCCCCCGCAGTGACCCGCCCTCGACGTCAACTCCCGAACAGGTCCCCGGCAACCCCGACCCGCTCCAAAACCTCATCCGCCGTGAACAACAAATCCTCCACGACCTCGCACTCCTCGACCTCGTCCCACGTCACCGGCGTCGACACCGCCGGCCGCTCACGAGCCCGCAACGAATACGGCGCCACCGTCGTCTTCGCCGGGTTGTTCTGCGACCAGTCGATCAACACCCTCCCCGGACGCTGCGCCTTCGCCATCGTCGACACCACCGACTCCGGCATCTCCCTCGACAACCGCACCGCCACCGCCCTCGCGTACTCCGACGTGTCCTTCGCCGGCGCGTACGCGTACACCTGCATCCCCTTGTTCCCCGACGTCTTCACCCACGAGTCCACCCCGTCGTCGTCGAGCACCACCCGAATCCGCTCCGCCACCCGCGCACACTCCACGACCGTCGCCGGCGCACCCGGATCCAGGTCGAACACCAGCAGATCCGGATCCCGCTTGCCCCCACGCGGCCCCACCGTCCACTGCGGCACGTGCAACTCCAACGCCGCCAAGTTCGCCAGCCACACCAACGTCGCCAACTCGTCCACCATCACGTAGTTGACCGTCTCGTTGCCCTTCGCACTACCCGGCGACTCCAGCCGCACCGTCCGCACCCACTCCGGACGGTGCTCCGGCGCGTTCTTCTCGAAGAACCACTTCCCGTCCACACCGTTCGGATACCGCTTCAACGTCACCGGACGATCCTTCAAATGAGGCAACAGCACCGGCGCGATCCGCGTGTAGTAGTCGATCACCTCACCCTTGGTGAACCCGAACCCCGGATACAGCACCTTGTCCAGGTTCGTCAGCTTCACCACCCGGTCCTCCACCCGCACCACGACCTCTTTCGACACCTCACCGCTCATCCCGCCGCACCTCCCCGGGAGACTTGTCCGGCCGCAACCCCCGCCACGCCGGGAACCGCATCCGCCCGTCCGGTGTCCACTGCCGGAACACCACCTCCGCCACCAGCTCCGGCTCCACCCACCTGGCGCCCCTCGACCTCTCCCTCGGCATCTCCGTCACGAACGGCGACGACCGCCGCGCCAACGCCTCCAACCGCGGCGTCAGCACCGCCAGCTCCGCGTCGTTGAACCCGGTACCCACCGAACCCGCGAACGCCAACCCGCCGTCCTGCGGAATACCCAGCAACAACGCGCCGATCACCCCAGCCCGCTTGCCCTCACCCATCCGCCAGCCGCCGATCACCACCTCCTGCGCCATCAGGTCCGTGATCTTGCGCCACACCGGCGACCGCGCCCCCGGCTGGTACACCGAATCCAGCCGCTTCGCCACCACCCCCTCGAGCCCCTGCTCCCGGCTCGCCGCCAGCACCGACGCCCCGTCCTCGTCGTACGACGGGGGAGTCAGCCAATGCGGCCCCCGCAGCTCCAACCCCCGCAACAACTCACGACGCCGACGAAACGGCAAACCCAGAAGCGACGTGCCATCCAGGTGCAACAGGTCGAACAACAACAACGTCACCGGGTACTGCCGCGCCGCCCGCCGAGCCGCATCCGACTTGCTCACGTGCATCCGGTTCTGCAACGCGCTGAAACTCGGCCGCCCGTCCCGCAACGCCACGATCTCCCCGTCCAGCAACGCCTCCGTCGACCCCAGCTGCTCACCCACACCCTGCAACTCCGGATACGCCACCGTGATCTCGTTGCCCAACCGCGACCACGCCTGCACCCGGCCACCCTCCACCCGCAGGACCGCCCGCACCCCGTCCCACTTGAACTCATACGCCCACTGGTCGTCATCGTCGGACGGAAGAGGCCCCGGCACCGCCAGCATCGGCTTGACCTGCTCCGGCAACACCTGCCAGTCCGGCCGCACCGCGGCATGCCGCCGCTTCACCATCCAGTTCCTGTCGTCCCCACCCGACCGGAAGAACACGAACTGACCCACGGCCCGCTGACCGCGCAACACCACATCGACCTCGCGGTCCGACCACTTCACCGTCTCGTACCGGCCGCGATCCCAGATGAACATCTCACCGCCGCCGTACTCACCCCTCGGAATCTCACCCGAGAACTCGGCGTACTCCAACGGGTGATCCTCGGTGTGCACAGCCAGCCGCACCACATCAGTCGTCGGCGGCAACCCCTTCGGCACCGCCCACGACACCAACACCCCGTCACGCTCCAGCCGCACATCCCAATGCAGACTGCTCGCGTGGTGCTCCTGGATCACGAACGTGTCATTGCCGCCCCTCGGCACCACATCCGCAACATCAGGCACGGGCTCCGGAGTCCGCCCCGGATCCCGCTTGCGCCGGTACTCGTCGAGCCCGGCCATCTACGCCGACGAAGCCTTCTTCTTCGGAGCAGCCTTCTTCGCGCCCTTCCGCCCCGCCTTCGCCTTCTCCACACTGCGCTCCAGAGCCGTCATCAAATCGATGACATCACCCTTGTCCTCGGCCTCCGGCTGCTCGGGCAACTCCGCACCCTCCGCCTTCGCCGCGATCACCTTCTCCAGAGCATCCCGGTAGTCATCGGTGAACGTCTCCGGATCGAAGTCACCCGCCATCGACTCCACCAACGACGTCGCCATCTTCAACTCCTGCGGCCGCACCTCCACGTCCGAATCCAGGAAGTCGAACTCCGCCCTGCGGATCTCGTCCGGCCACAACATCGTGTGCATCACCAACACGTCATCGCGCGCCCGGATCGTCGCCAGCGTCTCCTTCTGCCGGATCGTGATCTTCACGACCGCCAGCTGACCCGTCTTCACCAACGCATCCCTGAGCAACACGTACGGACGCGCCGCCGCCTTGTCCGGCTCCAGGTAATAGGTCTTCTGGAAGTAGATCGGATCGATCTCCTCCACCGGCACGAACTCCAGGACGTCGATCGACTTGTCGGTCTTCACCGGCAACTTCTCGAAGTCCTCGTTCTCCATGATCACCATCCGGCCGTCGTCCAGCTCGTAGCCCTTGGTGATGTCCGAATACTCGACCTCTTCACCGCACACCGAACAAACGCGCTTGTACTTGATGCGCCCGCCGTCCTCCCGGTGCACCTGGTTGAACCGGAAGTCGTGCTCCTCGACAGCCGTGTAAAGGCGCACGGCGATCGTCACCAAGCCGAAGGAGATGGCCCCACGCCACACGGATCTCATTCTCATTGGGTACCCCTGAAATGCGGTTTCCGCACCACCAGGTCACCCACTCGGCCCACCTGCCCGGCAACCGGGCGACCCCGACCCGACCAACCGCACCCACGGTCCCGCACCCCACCGGACGACCCTCGAGCTACATGTCCTTCAGAGCCCGATACGTCCTGTTGCTCGCCACCGCCGCCCGACGCTCCCGCGCCGTCGCCTCGATGTAGTTCTGACTCGTCGCCAGACTCGCATGCCCCAGCAACGCCATGATCTCGCTCGCACTCGCCCCGTCCTCGGCCAGCCTCGTCGCGAACGTGTGCCGCAACGCGTGCAGGTTCGCCCCCGTCGGCACCCGGTCGTGCAACCCCGCCCACCGAAAACACGACTTCACCAGGTACTCCAGCCCACCCCGCCCGATCGGCTCACCGTGCCGATCCCGCAACAACGCGCTGTCCCGGTCGAACCGCCCCTGCGGAAACCGCCGCTTGCAGCTCTTCAGGTACGCCTCCACGATCCGCTCCATCGGCGGCTCGATCGGCACCGACCGGTCCCGGTTGCCCTTGCCCTTCACGTGCAACCGCCGGTCACCCTCCCGCCCCACGATCGAAGCCAGCGTCAACGTCCGCATCTCCGCACTGCGCAACCCCGCCACCAACCCCAGCGCGATCACCAGCACGTCCCGCTCCGGCCACGGGTCACGCCCCTTCCGCGCCCCCTCCGCCGCGGCCGTCAGCAACTGCTCGGGCGTGTCCTCACCCCGCAGCGGCTTCGGCACCAGCGGCGGCGTCTTCGGCCGGGCGACCGCCCCCATCGGGTTGCCGGCGATCAGGTCCTCGGCCACGCAGAACGTCAGGAACTGGTTCCACGTCGACCACGCCCGCAGCACCGAGCTCTTGGCGTGCGTGTCCGCGAACGACCCGAAGGCCTGCCGCAGGTGCGACCCGCTGAGGTGCGCGGTGGTCAGGTCCTCGACGGGGCAGGAGAGGGTCTCGGCCAGGAGCGCGTTCACACCGGCGAGATCCCGCTGGTAGGCGGCCGTGGTGTGCGGCGAGTCCTTGCGGGTCCGGCGGGCGAGGAAGAAGGCGTCCTGGGCGGCGAGCACGTGCATATGGATCTTGTACCGCACGGCACCGACAATCCCGCACGAGGGGAGGGGAGCGGTGATCGGCGAGCAGCGGCCTGAGCTGCGGTGACGATGTTCTCACCCCGGTGTCGGACGATCCCGCTCGAGTGAGCGGGAGAGCGCCGCAGGGGCTCTGACGGCGCTTCGTCGCGGCGTTCACGCGGAACGGCCGGCGCGAGCAGGTTCACCAGGGTGCACTGTGCTGGATAATGGCGATTATGCATCAAATGTCCGTTTGGCCGGAATTGGCCAGGCGGGCCGGACGGCGCTGACCGGGTGGCGCTGGACCGGGTGGCGCCACTTGTCGGGGATCGCGAGCGTAATGACGCCACTCCGCGTACGTCTCACTGACGACACGTCGGTGTCGACCGCGCTCCGACATCGCCGTGGATCTGATGTTGTGTGGCGTCTGCAAGTGCAGCGGGCCTGCCCGTCGGCTGTGTCTTGCAGACGCGCCAACACGGGCGTCGCCAGCCTCTTCCGCACGATCTTCGCAGGTCGCCGTTTCGCCGATAATCTACATTATGTCAAGTAACCGGGATCGGGCCCACCTCCGCGGCTGCCTGGCGGCCTCTTGCGACGCCTCCGGTCCTGACAGCACTCGACGGCACTCGACGGCACCGTGCCGGTTCGCCCAGACGGCTTCTGCGGGCGTTTCGCGTCGGCCGCTCGTCCCGGCCGCACCGCCGGCTTGCCCAGGACGGCTGGGACGTCGGCTCCGGACGCCTGCCGCTCTCTCGGCGACGTCTCCACCGCCTTTCGTCACCGTGGCGTTAGGGACTCGTGCGGCCGGAGTGGCAGGCTGCTCGTTCATGATCGACGACTTCGCGAAGGCATACCTGCACAGCGATCTGCGTGAGTTGCGCGAGGTGCTGGTGTGGAAGCTCGAGGGGCTCGACGAGGCGGACGTGCGGCGGCCGTTGACCGCGTCCGGGACGAACCTGCTGGGGTTGGTGAAGCACCTGGCGTTGTCGGAGTCGCGGTACTTCGGTGAGGTGTTCGGCCGGCCGTTCCCGGAGCCGATGCCGCGGTGGGACGACCTGTCGGCGCGTGGTCAGGACATGCGGGCGACGGATCAGGAGTCGCGTGAGGAGGTCGTGGCGCGCTATCGGCGGGTGTGGGCGCATTCGGACGCGACGATCGGGGCTTTGGCGGTGGACTCCCCCGGTCATGTGCCGTGGTGGCCGCGTCCTGACGTGATGTTGTTCAACGTGTTGGTGCACGTGACGACGGAGACGGCGCGGCACGCGGGTCACGCGGACATCCTGCGGGAGCGGCTCGACGGGGCGACTGGCGAGGGTCGTTAGGTCGTTTGTGCTGGTCAGAGTGTTTTTGATGATCTTGTCGGGGGTGGTTGGGAGACTCGGGGCATGCGATACGCGATCTATGTTCCTTCGTTCGGTGAGTCGCTGGGTGATCCTTCGGTGCTGGTGTCGCTGGGGGTGGCGGCGGAGGAGGCCGGGTGGGACGGCTTCTTCCTGTGGGACCACGTGGTGGTGCCGGACGAGCCGGTGGTGGCGGATGTCTGGGTGACGCTGGGTGCGGTGGCGGCGCGGACGTCGCGGGTGGTGCTGGGGCCGTTGGTGACGTCGTTGGGGCGGCGTCGGCCGTGGAAGGTGGCGTTGGAGGCGTCGACGTTGCAGCGGTTGTCCGGTGGGCGGCTGGTGCTGGGGGTCGGTGCGGGGGTGCCGCAGGACTTCTCCCCGTTCGGCGAGCGGGTGTCGCGGGCGGAGGCGATGTCGGAGGGGGTGGAGCTGCTGCGGGGTTTGTTGTCGGGTGAGGTGGTGGAGCACCGGGGTGAGGTGTTCCGGGTGAGTGGTGTGCGGTTCGCTCCGGTGGAGGTGCCGGTGTGGGTTGGTGGGGTGTGGCCGCGGTCGGTGCCGTTCCGGGCGGCGGGGCATGCGGCGGGGGTGGTGCCGGCGACGTTCGGTGCGGAGGGGTTGGTGGTGCTCTCCCCTGCTGATGCTGCTCGGTTGAAGGCGGATTTCGTGGCGTCGGGTGGGCCGGTGGAGGGGGATGTGGTGCTGTGGGGTGGTGCTGAGTTGCCGGTGGACGTGGCGGGGTACGAGGCGGCGGGTGTGACGTGGATGTTGACCGATGGTGGGGCGCGGGGGCTTGAGGAGTTGCGGGCGTTCGTGGCTGCCGGTCCCCCGCGGTCAGGCGCGTAGGCCGCGGAGCAGGGTGTCGAGGTAGCGGCGTGCGGTGGGGAGGCGGTCGGCTGGGCTGTCGCTGTGGATGTAGGTGGCGTAGGAGATGCCGCACATGAGTGGGACGAGGTCGGCGTCGTCGAGGCCGGGGCGGAGGGCTCCGGCCTCGCGGGCGCGGGCGAGGAGCTGGGCGCCGGCGGTGAGGATGCGGGTCTTGAGTTCGGTGGTGCGGGGCAGGACGTCGTCGTCCGCGGCGGAGACCTTGGCGAGGGCGGGGTCGGTGACCTGGCCTTTGACGAGTTCGGTGAGGTAGTCGGCGAGGGCGGTCCACGGGTCGTCGTGGTCGAGGGCTTTTTCGCCGCAGTCCGCGAGTGCTTCGAGGCGGGGTGCGGCGACGGTTTCGAGGAGCGCTTCGGTGGTCGGGAAGTGGCGGTAGACGGTGCCGACGCCGAGGCCTGCGCGGCGGGCGACGTCGTTGAGCTGCAGCGGGGTTCCTTCGTCGACGAGTTCTCTGGCGACGGTGAGGATGTGCTCCCAGTTGCGGGCGGCGTCCTTTCGCTGGGGCGTCATGTTCGCCAGCCTAATTGGATACGCCATCCGGAACGTGTCCGAGTGGGGCGTGGGTTTCGCTGAGTCGGCGCACCGCTTGCTGCACGCGGGGGTCGGTGGCGGTTCTGGCGGGTGTGACGGGTTTTCCGTGGCGGCCGATGACGGTGCCGTTGGGGTGTGTTCCGGTGGCGGCTTCGAGCGACGGGAGCGCCGCGGTGGCGGCGGAGCCGGAGGTGGCGCGGTCGAAGGTGCGTCGTACGAGCGGCCACAGCAGGCGCAGGGCCGGTGAGACGATCTTGGGGTCGTGCATCGTTCCGCCGGTCATGTCGGTGGCCGCTCCCCCGGGGTCGGCGGCGAGCACGTCCACTCCGGTTCCGTGGAGTCGTCGGGCGAGGTCGAGGGTGTGGGCGAGGTTGGCGAGCTTGGCGCGTCCGTACCAGTGGAAGCCGTAGTAGCCGCCGGGTGGTTCGGCGTGGTCGAAGATCTTTTTGGCGGTGATGACGGCGCTGGAGGTGACGTTGACGATGCGGCGGGTGAGTGTGGGCAGGAGCAGTTCGGTGAGGAGGTAGGGCGAGAGGTGGTTGACGACGAAGGAGGCTTCGACGCCGTCGATGAGGGTGTGGTCGGGGTACATGGCGCCGACGTTGTTGACGAGCAGGTCGAGGTCTCCCCCGGTGGTGATGCGGGTGGCGAGGGCGCGGACCTGGTCGAGTGAGGCGAGGTCGGCTTGGAGGAACTGGGCGGGTTCCCCTTGCTGTGCGTTGAGGGTGTCGACGGCTCGTGCGCCGCGTTCGGCGTTGCGTCCGACGACGGTGACGGCGAATCCGGCTCTGGTGAGTCCGAGTGCGGTTTCGAGTCCGATGCCGCCGGTTGCGGCGGTGACGACTGCTCGGCGTGTCATGACGTCCTCCGATGCGGATAGTTCATCCACTTACGGGTGCGACGCTAGCACAACATGGATTCTCAATCCGTTTCGGTGTGGGTGAGAATGCTGCCGTGGATCTTGGGGTGGCCGGTCAGGCGGCGGGCATGTTCGCGGTGACGAACGTCGACGACCTGGTGCTGCTGGCGCTGTTCTTCGCGCGGGCCCGGTCGCCGTGGCGGGTGGTGGGGGGTCAGTACCTGGGCTTCACGGGCATCCTGGCCGTCGCGGTCGTCGGCGCGCTCGGTGCTTCCCTGCTGCCGGAGCAGGTGCGCCCGTGGCTCGGTCTCCTCCCCCTGGCGCTCGGTCTCAAGGCGGCGTGGTCGCTGTGGCGGGGGCCGGAGGACGAGGACGAGCCGGACGCCGCGCTGGGTGTTCTCGCGATGGCCGGCGTGACACTCGCGAACGGAGGCGACAACATCGGCGTGTACGTCCCGGTGTTCGCCGTGGCGGACTCGCTGTGGGTCTACGTCGTGGTGTTCCTGGCGCTGGTCGGTGTGTGGTGTCTCGCGGGCTGGTTCCTGGCCTCGCGCCGGGTGGTGGCGCGCGCTCTGGCGAAGTGGGGGCACATCGCCCTGCCCGTCGTGCTGATCGCGATCGGTCTTTTGGTGCTGTTCTCGGGATGAGCACGCCCAAGATCAGGTAGACATGTCCGGGTGCGGACGACCTACAGCTACGTCGAAGCGGTGAAGATCCTCGGCGGCCAGAACCACCCGGTGGTCGCCGCGATGGACAAGCTGCTCGGCGGCGCGTTGCTGGCGGGGTCGCTGGGGCTGTGGCAGGTGCTGGACCTGTTCGACGCCAAGCCCGACTTCACCCGGTTGTTCTCCGACCTCGTCACGAAGGTGACCGAGAAGCGCCGTGGCCTCAACCGTTACGACCGCACGCAACGGCTGCACGCGGCCCACTCGGTCATCGTGGTGACGGCGTACTTCGAGGTGCTGCGCGAGCTGGAGCTGCCGTTCTCGTTCTCGGCGGAAGACGAGACCCTTCTGCGGTTCGGGCACCCGTTCGAGAAGCCGTTGCCCGTGCCGTCCGCGGGCCGGAGCCACGAGGCGAACCTGGTCGCGGTCCGCACCTTCTACGAGGAGCTCAACCACGACCTCGACTGGGTCTCGACGGGGTCGGCGGTGTGGGACGAGCTCTCCGAGGCGGAGAAGGAGCGGACGCTCGCGTCGTACCGGGTGCTGCCCGAGCGCGCGGTGCGCCGCTACCAGGAGCTGTTCCGGCAGCTCGCGGTGGACTGCCCGGAGGTGGCGTTCTGGGCGTCGATGGAGGACCACCGCGCCACCAGGGCGGCGCTCGCGCGGCTGGAGGACGTGCTGCGCGAGGTGACGGCCGAGCCGGTGCGCGACGTGTGGCTCACGGAGCTGGCGGCGGTGTACTCGGCGGCGCTGCGACGGCCGCTGGTCCCCTCCGATGGCGGGCAGCGGATCCCGGCGCTCGGTGAGGCCTACGTCGACCCCCGGTTCCAGCTGCTGGTGAACACCGGCCGGGAGACGGTGCCCTCGACCGCCGGGTACTGGGCCCACCGGCCGGCGCGGACCGATCTCTACGCCTACCTGGCGGGCCATCTGACGTCGGCGGAGGCCTGGTGGTCGCCGTTGCTGGTGCTGGGTGACCCCGGGTCGGGCAAGTCGGTGCTCACGGAGGTGCTGGCGGCGCGGCTGTCGGCCGCGGGGACGCCCGTGGTGCGGGTCGAGCTGCGCACCGCGCCGGCCGACTCGGACGTGCGGCAGCAGATAGAGCACGGCCTCGCGCGGCTGCTCGACGAACCCGTGGGCTGGGCGGCGTTCTCCCGTGCCACCGGCGGGTCGGTTCCGGTGGTCGTCCTCGACGGGCTGGACGAGCTGATGCAGGCGACCGGGGTGAGCCAGAACCGGTACCTGACGACGATCGCGGAGCTCCAGCGGGACCTCGCCGAGAAGCAACGGCCGGCGGCGTTCGTGGTGACGAGCCGGCTCAGCGTGTGCGCGGGGCTGGCGTTGCCCCCGATGTCGCACGTGGTGCGGCTGCTGCCGTTCTCCGACGAGCAGGTGCGGCAGTGGCTGCGGGTGTGGAACGAGGGCGGTGCGCCGCTGCCCGCCGAGGTGGCGCTGGAGTACCCCGAGCTGGCCGAGCAGCCGCTGCTGCTGCTCATGCTGGCGTTGTACGACGCGGTGGACGGCGCGTTGCAGCGCGACCACCAGCAGATCAGCCGGGGACAGCTCTACGAGCGGCTGCTGGAGCGGTTCGCCCGGCGTGAGGTCGGGAAGTCCCCGGTCGAACGCACCGAGGAGGGCCTGGACGAAGACGTCGAGTTCGAGCTGGACCGGCTCTCGGTGGTGGCGCTCGCGATGTTCAACCGCGGCGTGCAGTGGGTGACCGGGGACCAGGTGACGGCTGACCTCGCCGCACTGCTCGAGGTCGGCTCGGCGGACAGGTCCGTGGGTGCGCGCACTCCCCTGTCCTCCGGTGACCTGGCGCTGGGGCGGTTCTTCTTCGTGCAGAAGACCGAGGCGGTGCGGGGCGACGACACGAAGCTCGCCACCTACGAGTTCCTGCACGCCACCTTCGGCGAGTACCTGGTGGCGCGGTACGTGTGGCGGACGCTGACCGACCTGCTGCGCGAGGACGCCGCCAAGTCGCGTCGCAAGACCACCGTGGACGACACCGAGCTGTACTCGGTGCTGTCGTTCATGGCGCTGACCACCAGCAAGCCCGTCCTGGACTTCCTGCGGGAGCTCGCGGACGACGACCGGATGTTCGACCTGGTCGTGCGGCTGCTGGAGACGAGGGACGACCGTCGCGTGACGCGGACGGCCTACGAGCCGGTCCCGTTGCCCGACTCCACCCGGGAGGCGAAGTACGCGGCCAACCTCGTCACGTTGACATTGGCCCTGCGGGAGAAGGTGTACGCGCCCGATCTGCGGTTCGGCGTCGACGACTGGCGGCGGGCGACGCTGTTCTGGAAGTCGCGGCTGTCCGCCGCGGAGTGGGCGAGTTTCGTGCGGTGCGTGTGGCTGACCCGCGACCGCGAGCAGCACTTCCACCTCAGCCTGCACAAGGCAGCGGGTGTCGAGGCGGAGCCGGAATGGCTGCTGATGTCGGAGCCGTACGTCACCTTGGACGAGGTCGGCCTGACGTGGCGGGACGCGATGCGGCCCTTGACGTCCGTGTACCCGATCGACACGGCCACCGCTCTGGTCGAACTGATGATGACACCGGTGTCGAGGTGTCTACCGGCCTTGCGGCGGTTGACCGGCGGCGTCGTCGACATCGAGTTGGTGCAACGCGAGGCGTGTGCCCGCATCGGGATCGGCGGTGATGATCTCGCGATCCTCTCGGCTTTCGCGGAGCTGTGGAGCTACAACACCGCTTCCGTGCTGGAAGCGTGGTTGAGGCTGCACGAGCGCGGCTTCCGGTTCCCGGCCGAGCGCGCGTATCTCTCCACGGAGGAACTGCTCACCGAAATCGACGAGGATGCGTACGCAGGACGACCCGATCTGCTCAAGCGGGCCAAGGTGGCGGCGGCTGAGTTGGGTCTTGAATGGTCGCCGACAGAGCCCCGGCGATCGCGGCGAGGTCCTGTTCGCTGAGGTCGCGCTCCCCCACCTTGCGCAGCACCTCCGTGCGCGAGCACACCACGACCGCGCCGGTGTGGCCGCCCAGGTCGGCGGCGGCCACGATCTGCGTCGACCCCTGGTGCACGACCAGGACCGGGTCGGGGGTGTCGGTGTAGAGCAGGTGCTCGATGTCCCGTCCGGTGATGGCCATGCTCAGTCTTGTACGGCCCGGGCGTAGCGGGCCGCAAGAGAGCGAACGTGTGCCACGAACTCGGGTGGCGAGGTGACCTCGAAGTCGAAGCCGAGCAGGCCGATCCACACGGCGAGGGTCTCGACGGAGTCGGAGCCGACGTCGAGGACGCAGGTGGTGTCGTCGACGGCTTCGACGGTGCCGACGGCGTCGTGGATGCGGTCGGCGACGGCGTCGGCCGGCGCGTGGACGAGGACGCGGGCCTGGAAGCGCCAGGCGGCCCGGCTGACGCGGGAGGCGACGTAGCCGGTGGCGTCGAACTCGCGCGGGGTGAAGCGAGGGCCGTGCGGGGGCCGGGGCGGGTCGACGCGGTCGACGCGGAAGCTGCGCCAGTCCTGCCTGTCGGTGTCGAAGGCGACGAGGTACCAGCGGCGGCCCCAGTTGACGAGGCGGTGGGGTTCGACGCGGCGGCGGGTGGAGGTGCCGTCGTGGGAGTGGTAGTCGAAGCGCAGGGTGTCGCTGTCGCGGCAGGCGGCGGCGAGGGTGGAGAGCAGTTGCGGGTCGAGGGCGGGGCCCGGGTTGTCGTGCGGGACGGACTCGACCTGGTCCAGGGCGGCGACGCGGTGGCGCAGGCGGGAGGGCAGGACCTGCTCCAGCTTGAGCAGGGCGCGCAGGGAGACCTCCTCCAGGCCCGTCACGGGGTTGGCGCGCAGGGCGGCCGCCACGGCGACGGCTTCGCTGTCGTCGAGCAGCAGGGGCGGCAGCTCGGCGCCGGCGCCGAGCCGGTAGCCGCCGAAGGAGCCGGTGGTGGCGTTGACGGGGTAGCCGAGCTCGCGCAGCCGGTCGACGTCGCGGCGCACGGTGCGGGGGCTGACCTGCAGCTCGTCGGCGAGTTCGCTGCCCTGCCAGTCGCGGCGTGACTGCAGCAGGGCGAGCAGGCGCAGCAGGCGCGCCGAGGTTTCCAACATGGACCGACACTTTAGGACAGGACCTGGCCGCAAAACTTCCGGGCCGCAGAACTTCCGGCCCGGTGACATCGAAGGGCGCGCGGGAGTCCTGGGCGGCGGTGCTGCCGGACGACGTGCGGGCATCCGCCTTCGGCGGGCGTGGTGATCTCCAGGTGTACATCGCGGAGCGGCAGGCCATCCCGGGGCATGCCTCAGTGGGTCGAAGCGGGTGTGTGGGGGTTGGCGGGCGGCGGTGCGCTCGTGCTGGGCGCGCTCGTCGCCTGGTTCGTCCGGGTGCCGCGGGACGTGGTCGCCGTGGTGATGGCGTTCGGCGCCGGGGTGCTGATGGCGGCTGCGGCGTTCGAGCTGATGGACGAGGCCGAGCAGACCGGCGGCCTGCTCGCGACCGCAGTGGGGTTCCTCGGCGGTGCGGTGGTGTACGTGCTGGCCAACGCGGTGCTTGCCCGTCGTGGTGCCCGGCACCGCAAGCGCAGCAGCAACCAGCCCGCGGAGTCCGAGCAGGAGGGCAGCGGGTCGGCGATCGCGGTCGGGGCGCTGCTCGACGGCGTGCCGGAGTCGGTGGTGCTGGGGGTGTCGCTGCTCGGCGGTGGCGGGGTCGGGGTGGCGATGCTGGCGGCGGTGGTCATCTCCAACGTCCCGGAAGGGCTCTCCAGCGTCGCGGGCATGAAACGCGCGGGCCGCGGCGCCGGGTACGTGTTCGGGGTGTGGGGTGCGATCGCGGTGGCCAGCGGGGTGTCCGCGGCGCTGGGCAACCTGCTGCTCGACGGTGCCTCGCCGCAGCTCATCGCGGTGATCACGGCCGTGGCGGCGGGGGCGATCCTGGCGATGATCGCGGACACGATGATCCCCGAGGCCTACGAACGCGCGCGCCTGTACACCGGGTTGTGCACGACGGCCGGGTTCCTGACGGCGTTCGTGGTGCAACGGCTCGGCTAGGCGCGCCAGACGGTGGCGCTGCGGGTCTCGGTGCTCTCCAGCGTCAGCGGCACCGGCACCTCGTAGCGGGCCTGGGCGGCGAACCGGTCCCGCGGCAGGTGCGCGCGGTCCGGGTCGCCCAGCAGCACCAGCGCGCCCCGTGCGGCGGCCCTGGCCAGGAACGGCAGCACCAGGGCGGTGATCTCCGCGTCGTAGAACACGTCCCCGGCCAGCACCACGTCGGCTGCGTGGGCGTCGCCGTCGAGCCGGTCACCGCCCAGGGTGGTGACGGTGACGCCGTTGGCGGCGGCGTTGAGCTCCACGGCCGCGAGCGCGAGCGGGTCGATGTCGTTGGCCGTCACGCACTCGGCGCCGGCCAGGGCCGCGGCGATCGCCACCAGGCCGGAGCCGGAGGCGAGGTCGAAGACCTTCCTGCCGCGGACCAGGTCCGCGTGGTCGAGCACGTGCCGCGCGAGGGCCTGGCCGCCCGCCCACGGGAACGCCCAGAACGGCGGCTGGTCGTGGCGGGTGCGTTCCCACAGGTCCATCGCCTCGACCGCGCTGTGCAGCGGCACCGGCACCGGTGAGGTGTGGGCGAGCACGAAGTCGGTGAGCGCGGGCGCGGACATGACGGTGAAGCTTAGGGGCAGCGGGCCGGACGCCCGCAGAGGCGAACGGGTGCAGAGGCGAACGGGTGCAGAGCGCGCGGTCACGTTCCGCCGGTCACCCGCAGGATCGAGCCCGTGGCGTAGGAGGCCTCGTCCGAGAGCAGCCAGGCGATGGCGTTCGCGATCTCCTCCACCTCGCCGGGACGGCCCAGGGGCACCCGCCCGGCGACGCGGTCGGGGCGGTCGGGCTGGCCGGAGAGCCGGTGGATGTCGGTGCGGACGGTGCCGGGCTGCACGCCGTTGACGCGGATGCCGCGCGGCGCGAGCTCCTTGCCCAGGCCGATCGTCAGCGCGTCGACGGCGGCCTTGGTGGCGGCGTAGTGCACGTACTCCCCCGGGCTGCCCAGCGTCGCCGCGCCGGAGGACACGTTCACGATCGCGCCGCGGGTCATGCGCCGCGCGGCCTCGCGGGCGACGAGGATCGCTCCGATGACGTTCACGTCCACGACGCGGCGCAGGTCCTCGGTGCGCAGCTCGGCCAGCGGGCCGGACGGGGAGGTGATGCCCGCGTTGTTGACCACGCCGGTGATGTCGTCGCCGGCCGCGTCGAACAGGCGCACCACGTCGTCCTCGTCCGCGGTGTCGGCCCGCACCGCCAGCACACCGAGCTCCTGTTCCAGTGCGCGGGCCTCGTCTGCTGCCTGGCGGTAGCTGATCACGACCTGGTGCCCGTCGCGCACGAGCCTGCGCGCGGTCGCGGCACCGATGCCCCGGCTTCCCCGGTGATCACCGTTGTCATGCCGACCACCCTATTGCGGGAGCGGAGGGACGGGGCGGAAAGAGCGTTCGAGCCACCGACGCGGGCACCGCCGAGCCGGATGAGCCGTTCCCCGGCTACCGGCCCGGTTCGAAGCCGGTCTGCGGCAGCGGATGGCCGAACCGGTGGGCAGGGACCGGCCGTGACACGCGCCCGGTCTCGTTTCACCGCGGCCGGATAGGTGAAGCCCGCCCTCGAGGCATCCACGAACTGTGACTAAGGCTGCCCTTAGTCCTCACCCGAACGGCCGTATAGAGTGTGCAGATGAGGTGCTCGACACTCTCCGATTTCGCGGGGGAACCGCTGGCCGGCACGGCCGCGACCGCGACGGCGTGGCTGTGCCTGGAGCAGCCGGGCCCCTGGGGCCGCGACGCGCTGACCGAGAGCCACCTCGACCCCGAGCTCGGCGCCGAACTGGCCCGCCGCGCCGCCGGAACCGGGGTGCGGATCCTGCTGATCCGCCGCCCCGGCCGCCACGCCGACGACCACGTGCCCGCGACCCGGCGCCTGTACCTGGCCTCCACGAAGCCCGGTGGATCATGGCTGGAGCAGGCCGACCTCGCCTGCCCGGAGGAGGCGCTGGAACTGGACTTCGAGGCCCTGGGCGCGGGCCGCTCCACCGCGTTCGGCACCCCGGTGCACGACCCGTTGCTGCTGATCTGCACCAACAGCAAACGCGACGTCTGCTGCGCCCTGTATGGCCGCCCGATCGCCACCGCGCTGCACCTGTGGGAGTGCACGCACACCGGCGGGCACCGCTTCGCACCCACCGGTGTCCTGCTGCCCACCGGTCACCTGTACGGGCGCATCGACCACCGGCTGGCCGAGCGCGTCGTCACCGAGGGCATCCTCGCCGACCGGTGCCGCGGCCGTTCCTGCTTCACCCCGCGCGGCCAGGTCGCCGAGGTCGCCGTGCGCGAGAAGATCGGGGAGACGCGTGACGTGCTCACCGTCGTCGCCGAGACCGCGCACTCCGCGACCGTGCG
Source organism: Lentzea jiangxiensis (assembly GCF_900104175.1). Classification (GTDB taxonomy): domain Bacteria; phylum Actinomycetota; class Actinomycetes; order Mycobacteriales; family Pseudonocardiaceae; genus Lentzea; species Lentzea jiangxiensis. The sequence goes on along the minus strand of NZ_FNIX01000012.1, from coordinate 22,581 downwards.
GCACGCCGACGGCCGCGAGTGGCGGGTGTCGCTGGCCGAGCAGCCCGTGCCGCCGCGCCCGGCGAGCTGCGGCAAGTCACCGGACGTCGCGATCGCGCTGGTGGCGACGGCGATCGAGCAACGGGTGCGGGTCCACCGCTGACCGCGAGGTCCCCGGCGCCGTGGGTGCCCTGCTACGACCTGGCCGCCACGGCGTGCGCGGCGGGTGGGCGGCGAAGCCGGGTGGCGGCGGCCAGCAGCGGGCACAGCGCGGCGGTGGCCAGGGCGCCGGGAACGGTGTCGGTGGCCAGGATCAGCCGCACGGTCCTCATCGCCGCCGTGAGGACCTCGGCACCGCGCACGCGCATCCGCGCCTCGAAACGGCCGACCGCCTCCGCGACGCCCGCGGCACCGGGCAGGGCGTCCAGCTCGGCCAGCAGGTCGGCGGCGTCCCGCACGGCCGCTCCGGCGCCCATGCCCGCGGTGGGCGGGGTGGCGTGCACGGCGTCACCCAGGGCGGTGATGCGACCGGCGGGCCAGGGCGCGAGGTCGGCGGCACGGGTCGAGGCGGCGTTGAACCGGAACGCGGCCACGCTGATGGGGTCGGCGCGCGCGAGGACCTCCAGCGTGTGACCGGCCCACCGGTGCTCGCGGAACCGGTCGAGCAGGGCGGCCCGCAGCGCGGCGCCCCGCAGGTCGCGCAGCGAGGCGGTCCGGGCCGACTCGGGGAACATCGCTCCCCAGATGTAGGTCGGGCCGGTGGTGACCGACGCGCTGAGACCGGGGGCGTCGAGGGCGGCGTTGCCCACCGGGTCGAGGAACCCGACGTAGAGCGCGGCGCCCCGCGGGCCGATGCCCATCGCCGAGCGCGTTCCCAGGCGGCGCTGCCCGGCGGCGGTGAGGTCGGCGCGGCGGGTGCGGCCGGAGAACCCGGCGGGCCGGCGGGCCGGTGGGTCGGGGCTCCCGCCAGGTGGCGGGCGACGACCGAGTGGGTTCCGTCGGCGCCGACCACCAGGTCCGCCTCGACCGCCGTGCCGTCGGCGAAGCAGACCCGCGGCCTGCCGTCGCCGCCGGTGCCCACCTCCGTCACGGCCCGGCCGAGGTGCAGGTCCTCGCCGACGGCGTCCGCCAGCAGCGTGCGCAGCGTGATGCGGTCGACGTCGATGCTCGCGCTGCCGGACAGGTCCGGGCCGTGGCCGAGCACGCGGCCGCGGTAGTCGAAGAACACGTCGCGGTCCCGCAGCCGCAACGCCGACGCCGACGCCAGCAGCCGGCGCACGACCTGCGGCGCGACGAGCCGCTCCAGCGCCGCCAGGGCCCGCTCGTCGAGGGTGATGTGGTACCCGCCGGTCGCGGCGACGTCGGTGTCGCGGTCGAACACCGCCACCTCGTGACCACCTCGGCGCAGCCCCGCTCCCAGGGCGAGCCCGCCGATCCCTCCTCCGACCACGACCACGCGCATATCCCGACCAGCCTCTCCGTCGCCGACATCCCGTCGAGAGCGACACTGGCAGCAGTAGTGGACACCGAACGGCCAGTACCGCTGACACGATGACGCGATGGCGACCACGTCACACCGCGCGCTGCGGCTGCTGTCCCTGCTCGGCTCGCGGGCCACGTGGCGGCTGCGCGACCTGGCCGACCGCCTGGCGGTCAGCGAACGCACCGTGCGGCGCGACCTGGACACCTTGCGCGAGCTCGGCTACCCGATGGTGACCGTGCGCGGCCCGGACGGCGGGTACCGGCTCGGCAGCGGGCACACCCTGCCGCCGTTGCTGTTCGACCACGACCAGGCGCTCGCGGTCGCCATCGCGCTGCAGACCGCGCCCAGCTCCGTGTTCGGCCTGCAGGACGACACCGCGCGGGCCCTGGTGACCGTGCAGCAGGCCATGCCCGACACGCTGCGCGCCGCGATGGAGTCCCTGCGCCTGACCAGGCTGCGCAACTACTGGGAGTTCCCCGCGCCCTCGATCGACCCCGCCGCGCTGACCACCGTCGGCACCGCCGTGCGGCTGCGCCACGTCCTGGTCGCGGAGGTCCTGCGCCCGGACGGGACGCGTGCCGCTCCCGGTGAGCCGGACTTCACCGCGGCGCACCGCCTCGAGCCCCACCACCTGGTGGTGTGGGCGGGGAGGTGGTACCTCATCGGCCACGACCTCGACGAGCGGCGCTGGCGGGTGGACCGGGTGGACCGGCTGCACCCGCGTCCCACCGGCCGCCGCTTCACCCCGCGAGAGCTGCCCGGCGGCGACATCGCGCACTTCGTCATGAGCAGCCACGACCGCGGCGACACCCCCGCGGCCTGGCAGCGCACCGGCTCCGCCCGTCTCGCCCTGCCCGCGCACGTCGCGGCCCGCTGGGCGCCGGGCGGCTCCGTCGTCGAACACCTCGACGCCGGCCACAGCCGCCTCACGCTCGGCGCCTGGTCCTGGGCCGGCATCGCCGGGATCCTCGCCACGTTCGACACCGACCTCACCGAGGTGCAGCCGCCCGCGCTCGTGCGGGCGTGCCGGCAGCTGGCAGACCGCTACGCCGGCGTCGGCGAACCGGGCTCAGCCCGACCCGGCTGAGCTGTCCCGCGGCGGCGGGCCGGCGCCGGGCACGGTCGCGGAGAACACGCCGATGCCCAGCGCGTACGGGTCGTCGAGCCCGACGGTGCGCAGGGTCTCCTGCGGCAGCGCCAGCAAGGAGATCGCCACGCCGAGGAAGTAGGCGTCGAGCAGGCCGGTGTCGCGGACGGTGGAGGGCAGGCCCGCCGCCTGCTGCAAGGTGGCGGCGGCCTCGGCGTTGGCGAGCACCATGCCCGACAACGCCTCGCGCACCCCCGGCCGGCGCACCGCCTCCAGGTACAGCTCGACCATGGCGAGCATCTGCGTGGGGTCGTCGGCGACCGCGCGGCGCAGCAGGGCCGGGTAGAGCTCGGCGACGTCGGTGGCGCTGATGCCGGCCGGGGTGGTCTCGCGCAGGCGGTCGACGGCGGCGCGGTGCAGGGCGGTCATGCGCGCGGCGGTGGCGGTGAGGATCGCCTCGCGGGTCGGGAAGTAGTTCTTGGTGGTGCCGAGGGGGACGCCTGCCTCGCGGTCGATCGCGCGGTGGGTCAGGCCCCGGCCGCCGTTCACCGCGAGGATCTGGATCGCGGTGTCGCACAGCAGATCACGACGGCTCACGGTCCGGGACACTAGCAAGATCACCACCGGTGTGGTGAACCGGGGCGAACGCGCTGGTCCCGGCCGTGGCGGTGACGGTTCCGCTCTCCACGACGAGGAACAGGCCGCACACGCAGCGGACGTAGGCGACGGGGCCGTGCGCGGAGACGGCGCCGGTGCAGGGCCAGTGGCAGGCGGGGCAGGTGGCGATCATGATCCCCACCCTGGTGTCATGGTCTAGTGCATTTCAACCCTTACGGCGGGGCGGCCGCCGAACTGGCCGCGAAGCTGGTCAACGCCGACCCCGCCCAGCCCCTGCTCGTACTGCTGGAAGCCTCCGACTACAAGCCCCTCGGATCGCTCGACGCCCGGCAGGAACGTGACGTGCGCGACTGGGTCGAGCTGCTGCGCCAGGTGTTCCGCGCGCCCACCGTGGGGCTGCTCAACGACCTGCTCGCCCGCTCCTCGACCACCCACTACATCTCCACCCACGACGGCCGCGCCCCGCACCTGCACTACGCCCGCGAGGACGCGCCGACCGACGTGCGCGTCAAGGCCTACACCGCGGCGGGCATGGCGGCGTTGTTCTGCGAGGACGCCGGACGCATCGGCTGGTGCGATCGCGAGGGCTGCGGCACGGTGTTCGTCGACACCAGCCGCAACGGCAAACGGCGCTTCTGCTCCACCAGGTGCGCCAACCGCGTCGCCGTCGCCCAGCACCGCGGCCGCCGCAGCGCTTGACCCGTCAGCGCCTGACCCGTCAGCCCGTGACGCTGGTCGGCCGGCGTGGCACGTACTGCTCACCGCCCAGGCCGTAGCGCACCACCCGGTGGCTGGTGCCGTGGACGTCGCACTGCTCGTAGGCGTGGTACGCGGTCTTGTGCGGGTCGGCCCTCCGCGCCCCAGAACCGGGTCTGGCTCTACGGCACGGGACCGCCGTTGTCGGCGGTCAGCCACGCCTGGGCGCGGTTGACCCTTCATGCGGGCCTTCATGCGGCCACTGCCATTCCGCGGATCACCGGTCGATGCTTGGATTCGGCTCATGGAGCTGACGCAGCTGTGTTTCGCCGGGGTCGCGAGGCAGGCGCACGCCGTGCGGTCCGGTGAGGTGACCGCGCACGAGCTGGTCCTCGAGCACCTGCGCCGCATCGAGCGCATCGACCCGAAGCTCAACGCGTTCCGGCTCGTGTTCACCGAGCAGGCACTGGCGCAGGCGCAGCGGGCCGACGCGCGCCGCGCCGCGGGTGAGGACCTGCCGCTGCTGGGCGTGCCGATCGCGGTCAAGGAGGACATCGCGGTGGAGGGCCTGCCCACCACGAAGGGCACCAACGCCGCCCGCACCCCGCAGCCGGCCGACTCGGCGATCGTGGCGCGGCTGCGCGCGGCCGGGGCCGTGGTCATCGGCCTCACCCGCATGCCGGAGCTCGGGCTGTGGCCGCACACCGAGAGCAGTTGGGCGGGGCCGACGCGCAACCCGTGGTCGCTCACGCACTCCCCCGGCGGGTCCAGCGGCGGCTCGGCCGCGGCCGTGGCGGCGGGCCTCGCGGCGGCGGCGATCGGCACCGACGGCGCCGGCTCCCTGCGCATCCCCGCCGCGGTGACGGGCCTGTTCGCGCTCAAGCCCCAGCGCGGCCGCGTCTCCCTCGCCCCGGAACCGCAGGTGCTCGGCGGCCTCGTGGTCGCGGGCCCCCTCACCCGCACGGTCGGCGACTGGGCGCTGGTCGCCGACCAGATCCACGGCGCCGCCCCCGGTGACGCCCACGTCGCGCACCCGCCCCGGACCAGCTTCACCGAGGCCGCGCGCACCGACCCCGGCCGGCTGCGGATCGGGGTGTCGCTGCGGCCGTGGGGGCCGGGCATCCCGATCGCCGACGAGGTGCGCGACGTCGTGCAGGATACCGCCGCGCTGCTCACCGACCTCGGCCACGACGTCGTGCGGCTGGACCCGCCGATGCGCGACCTCGCCGCCTCGACGCAGTTCGCGCTGCGCTACCTGCACAACGCGCACCTCGCCCGCGCGGGCCTGGAGCTCCCGGACCTGGTCGAGGCCCGCACCCGCACGGCCGCCGAGCTGGGACGCCGCGTGCCGCGCGGGCTGGTGCGGTGGGCCACCGGGTCCGACACGGCGCTCACGGCGTACGCGAACCGGGTGTTCGCCTCCGTCGACGTGTTGCTGACCCCGGCGCTGACCCGTCCGCCGATCCGCGTCGGCGAGTGGGACGGCCGCGACGTCGTCACCGCCCTGCTCGCGGCCGCCCGCTACACCACGTTCCTGCCGCTGTGGAACATCGTCGGCAACCCCGCCGCGTCCGTTCCCGCCGGGCGCACCTCGTCGGGGCTGCCGCTCGCGGTGCAGCTCGTGGGCCGCCAGCACGACGAGTGCACGCTGCTGTCGGTCTCCGCCCAGCTGGAGCGCGCCCGGCCGTGGGCGGACCGAACCCCCTCCGGCCTCGGTCATGCGAACTAGGATCTTGCGAAGACGCGCCATCCGAAGCGGGAAGGATCAGAACCCGCGGCGCGACAACTCGTCGAGCAGCTCCCGGTCCGCCACGTGCCGCGACTTGATGTGGTCGAGGTAGTCGGCGAACGCGTCGGGCTGCAGACCGCGCAGTTGCCGCAGCCATTCCACGACCACGTCCTGCTCCTGCACGCCGCGGCGCGCCAGCTCCACCTCGACCACGCGCCGGTAGACCTCGATCGCCAGACGGCTGCCGTCCCGCACGAGGTGCTCGACCAGCTCCGCGCGCAGCGGCGGCCACCGGTCGGTGTGCACGGCCAGCGTGCGGATCTTGAGGTAGACGTCGAGGCTGGGCCGGGCCAGGAACGCCTCCCGGCACACCTGCACCGCCCGCTCGGGCGCGCCTCGCCGCACGTGCTCCTCCACGGCGAGGTCGAGCAGCCGCAGCGCCGCGCCCCGGCCGCCCACGGCGCGCAGGCCCCGCTCCACCCACTCCAGGGCCTCACCGGAACGGCCGCTGTCGCGCAGCACGGTCGCCACCTGCAGGTAGTGCCAGCCCGAGGACAGGTCCTTGGACAGCACCAGCAGTTGCAGGTCGACGTCCTCGGTGTACTCGGCGAGCTCCTCCATGACGCGCAGCAACGCCCAGCGGGCACGGTCGTAGCGGCCGGTCTCGCCGAACCCGATCACCGGCAGCGGCTCGAACAGCGCGACGGCGCGGTCGCGGTAGCGCTGCAGGCCGTCGTCGTCGAGGGCCCGCGCGTAGGCGGCGAGGCCGACGTCGGGCGCTTCGGGGTGCCGCAGCTGCAGGTCGAGCAGCCAGTCGGCGAGCCGCACGGGGTCGGCCGCGGTCTCGGCGCACGCGCGGGCGTGGGTGTCGAGCACGCGGTGGGCCAGCTCGGCCAGCTCCACCCGGTGCCGCCGGCTCGCGGCGACCCCGTCCGCGAGCTGGGTGACGATCTGCTCGATCAGCGCGACGAGCTCCGGTCCGGGGTCGGTGACCAGCAGCGACTGCAGCTCGACCGACACGGCGGTGAGCGCCCGCCACTGGGCGGGCCAGTCGGCGCTCTCGCTGTCGGCCTCGGCGAGCGCGGAGGCCACGGTGGCGGGCAGCGAGTGCATCACAACATCATTCCCGCGTCACCCGGTCGAGTGCCACTGATGTCGCCCTAACGGATTTGAGGTTCACCCCGCGTGGTCAGGTGATCAGAGCTGCGCCAGTTTCCCGGTCAGCGCCGCGCGTTCGCGTTCGTTGCCGCACAACGCAATCGCCTGTTCCAGCGCCGCGCGGGCCTCGTCGCGGCGGCCGAGGCGGCGCAGCAGCTCGCCGCGCACGCCCGGCAGTTGGTGGGAGCCCTTGAACGCCTCACCGGCCGCCAGCGCGTCGACCAGCGGCAGCGCGGCGGCGGGTCCCCGGGCCATGGAGACGGCGACCGCGCGGTTGAGGTCCACGACCGGTGACGGGGCGAGCTTGTTCAGGCCGTCGTAGAGGGCGACGATGCGGTCCCAGTCCGTCTCCTCGACCGACCCGGCCAGCGCGTGGCACTCGGCGATCGCGGCCTGCAGCCCGTAGTAGCCGTAGCCGCGGCCCGCCTCGGCGGCTCTCGCCAGCGCGGCACGGCCGCGGGCGATGGCGGAGCGGTCCCAGCGCCGCCGGTCCTGATCCTGCAGCAGCACGGTCTCCCCGCCGGGGCCGCGGCGGGCCGGGAAGCGGGCGCCGGTCAGTTCCAGCAGGGCGAGCAGGCTGTGCACCTCGGGTTCGCCGGGCATCAGCCGTGACAGGATGCGCGCGAGCCGCTGCGCCTCCCCGGCCAGGTCGAAGCGGATGACCTCGTCCCCGGAGCTGGCGGAGGAGCCCTCGGTGAAGATCAGGTAGACGACCGAGAGCACCGGGGCGAGCCGCGCCGGGCGTTCGCCGGCCGGCGGCACCTCGAACGGCACGTTCGCCGCGCCGAGGGTCTTCTTGGCGCGGGTGATGCGGGCCTGCACCGTCGCCGTGGGCACCAGGAACGCCCGGGCGATCTCGTCGCTGGTCAGACCGCCGATCACGCGCAGCGTCAGCGCCACCGCGGCCTCCCGCGACAGCACCGGGTGGCACGAGGTGAACATCAGCGCGAGGGTGTCGTCGTCGATCTGGTCGGGGTCCCACAGCACGTCGTCGGGCGCCGGTCCGGGTTCGGTGGCGCCGGTGAGAGCGCCGCCCTCGGGCAGGTGGTGCGCCAGGGCGGCGTACTTCTCGTCACGGGTGCTGCGGCGGCGGAACGCGTCGATCGCACGCCGCCGCCCGACGGTGAGCAGCCACCCCGCCGGGTTGGCCGGCACGCCCTCGCGCGGCCAGGTCACCAGCGCCCCGGCCAGCGCTTCCTGCGCGAGGTCCTCGGCGAGCGCGAAGTCACCGGTGTAGCGGGTGAGCGCACCGATGATCCTCGCGGAGTCGATGCGCCACACCGCCGCGACGGCCTTGCGTCCCGTGGGGTCACCGCTGCTCATGGACCTATCAGATCAGAGCTGGCCGGTGGACTCGCGCCAGGCCCGTTCCTTCTTGATCCACTCGTTGTCCTGCGGGAACTCGTCGATCGTCGTGACGCGGCGGATCTCGGTCTTGAACCCGGCGGCGGTCATCGGGGTGCGCTTGGCCCATTCGACGGCGTCCTCGATGCCGGGGACGCTGATCAGGTAGAAGCCGTTGAACAGCTCCTTGGTCTCCCCGTACGGGCCGTCGGTGACGACCGGCGGTTCGGAGGAGAGTCGACGACCACACCCTCCTCGGCCGGGGCGAGGCCCTCGGCGGCGATCAGCACACCGGCGTTGATGAGCTCTTCGTTGAACTTGCCGACGGTCTCGAGCATCTGGTCGAAGTCGATGTCGCCGAGGTTGGTCCACGCCTCGTCGGAGGTCACGCGCCAGATCAGCATGAATTCCAACACCCAAACCCGTGACAGATCCCGTATTCATCTGAATACGGGAAGTCATGTTCGGGAGGCTAGCGGTAACAGCGAGCGATCACCTAACACGGGATACGTCACGTGTTCAGAAGCGTCTCAGGCACCTGCGATCCAGGATTGCGGTACGTCTGGGACCGGCGCTGGCGTGATCATCTGTTGCGGTTGGCCGATTTTCGTGACCAGGTCGGTCCTGTCCCGTGGAACTCCGCCCTGACCAAAGTCGACGACACCGACCGCGTCGTCGTGGACCTGCTGATGAAAGGCGATCTCGCCCCATGACCGCCCCCGCCGCGGACGACCCGTACGTATTGCCGATGCCCGCCGGCGACTCCCCGGTCGTGCTACCCCGCTGGATCAGCCCCGGCAACGTTCACCCCAGCTCCCGCTACCGGGACATGGTGTGGTCGCTCGCCCCGCTCATCGACAATCCCTCCACCGGGCTGGTATCGGTTCACTGGAAGAACTGTCCCGCACCGTTGCGCAACCATGTGAAGCGGATTGCGTGGACCATGATCAACGGGCAATTGCGTCCCACCCAGCTCAAGACGCGAGGACACCGGGCCCGCGCCCGCACCTCGGCCGGCGAGCAACGTGACACGTGCCTGGAGTGGATGCGGCTGGCCCGCTGGCTGCACGCCCGCGGCATCGGCGACCTCGCGGCATGCGCCGGGGACGACTGGGCAGCCTACGCCGAGCACCGTCGATCCGGTGGCATCGGTCGCGGCCCCGCGGGGCTCATGCTCAGCCGGTTGACCGATCTGTGGGCATTCGACGGGCTCACCGCCCACCCGACCGGAGTCACCCGCCCGGTGTGGGAGGTGGACGGCGTCGACGACCATCTTCCCGCCGCGAGCGGCGAGGCCGGTGGGGAGAACACGACCGAGCCACTGGATCCGCACGTCATCGGGCCGCTGTTGACGTGGGCGATGCAGATGGTCGAAAACTTCGCCGACGACATCCTGGCCGCCTGGACCGAGAGGAACCGCCTGACCGGCCTCGCCGCCGCCACCGCCTCCACCCCCGCGGGCCGTGCCGCGCTGGAGGCCTACCTGTCGCCTCTCATACAGAGCGGCAGCCCTCTGCCCGCTGTGCAGCACAAGGGCGTGCACGCGCCGGCCCAGGCGTTCATCGCCGCCACCACCGGAGCCAGCCCGATGCAGGTCGACCGATTCGCCCGACGACACGGACTCGCCGCGCTGGTGGCACAGCGACCGGGCCCGTGTCCGCTGCCGGTACCGGTGACCGGACACATCGAAGGACATCCGTGGCGCGAGCGGATCGACTTCACCGAGGCCACCACGCTGATGCGCCACCTCGGCACCGCCGCCATGATCATCTGCCTGTACCTGACAGGGATGCGTCCACAAGAAGTACAGGGCCTGCGATCCGGATGCTGCACGGAACCCGTCGACACGACCGGACCGCACCTGATCCGGGGCCACCACTACAAGAACGTCACCGACGAGGACGGCAACCACCTCTCCGCCGACGAGGAACGCGAGCTTCCCTGGGTCGCCATCACGCCCGTGGTGCACGCCATCCGCGTCTTGGAACGCATCGTGCCCGACGGCGAACTGCTGTTCAGCGCCGCCCACCACGACGTCACCCGCCGCCGCGGCCTGTCCGGCGCGCTCAAAGCCGACACGCTGAGCCAGAGGATCGACGACTTCGTGCTCTGGGCGAAGAGGGAGGCCACCGCCCAGGGGTTGCCCCACCAGCACATCCCGGATGACCCCGGCGGGACGATCAGCCTGACCAGATTCCGTCGCACCCTGGCCTGGCACATTGCCCGCCGACCTGGTGGCCTGATCGCCCTGGCCGTCCAGTACGGCCACATGCGCACCGTCCTGGACGCCCGTACCTCCACCGGCTACGCCACCCGCGCCCGCCGCGGCATCCACGGCGTCCTCGACGTCGAAACCGCCCTCGCCGCCGCCGACACCGCCGCCCGCCTGCGCGACCGCCTCGCCGCCGGCGAGAAGGTCTCCGGGCCCGCCGCCCGACGCGCCCTCACCGCCGCAGCCACCACACCCCGCTTCGAAGGCCGCATCGTCCCCTGGACCTTCGCCCGCAAGGCCGCGGCGTTCCTCGACCGCGACGGCCTGATCCTGTTCGACAATCCCGACGCCCACCTGATCTGCGTGTTCAAACGCGACACCGCCTTGTGCGACCCGACACTCGACGCCACCGCGCCCAACCAGTACGACTGCGCACCCGGCTGCGGCAACGCCGTGCGCACCGACACCCACGCCCGCCTCCTGCGCGACAACGCCCAGAAAATCGACGACCTCGCCGCCCACAGCCCCGAGCCCCTCGACAGGCGCCTGCACCACAACGCAGACCGCCTACGCACCCTCGCCGACATTCATGACACCACCGCCCACCCCGCCGAGGCCAGGCCAGGACATGAACCAGCATCAGGACCCACAACAACAGGACGAGCGCACCCGCATCCACCAGGTCATCGACCGCCTCCTGACCGGCCAGGCCACTTCCTCCAACGGCAGCCTTACCATCGTCGCCCTCGCCGCCGCGGCGGGCGTCCACCGCATGGCGCTCATCAAACGCTACGCCGACCTCAAGAACCATTTCTACAAACGTGTCCGCAACGAGACCAATCAGACCCCCAAAACGAAAACGGGACTCCGAGAAACTATAGCCAGACTCACGAGAACCATCGCCAATCAGAACGCGGAAATCGACGACCTCCAACGCCAGATAACACACCTCACCCTCGCCGTCGCCGTCTTTACCCGCCAGACCGACACCCCAGGCAGACCTCGGCCCACGCCGGACAACGTTGTTGCCATCCATCCGACCAGACCCTGAATGCCTTACCGATCCATGCACGCCCGCCTCGGTAAGTTGGTACCGCCGGATGCCGTTACCGGGTGCACCGCCGGACCGGCAACACGGAGGCGGATGGCAGCCCGCCGACGTGTAGGCGGATACGGTGGATCATTCCGCAGAATTTCCCGAAATTGTTCGGCACTGCGACGGACGATGTTCGGGATGGCGCGGCGGTGGCGCACCAGGGGCGAAACTGTCCTCGGCATACGTGGCCGCCGGGAGCCGGCCGCATGGGACACGGCCACGGTCATGTCCGTCGTCGAAAGTGATCACCGCTCGTGGGCCTGGTGATTCGAGGTCGGGGATTTCGAGGCCTGGCTGCCACCGTTCTGGCGTGATCATTTTCGTGTGGCGTAGAGCCCAGAGGTTGTGACTGCTTCACTCGAACGGCAGATTGTTCGACATAAGGACACCGCCCAGTATGAGGTGACTGCCCGACCGTCGGGCGTCGCGAGGGGGGCTTCCGTAATCCTCGTGCGCTTTCGGGGAAGCGCACGGTCCGCCGCTGTTACGGTCGATCACCCGCCAACGCGGTTCAGCATCTTTGCCGTGAGATGGAATTTCGCGTGCTTCCATTCGGGTGAGACCGTGTCGACGACGGTACGTGATATCGGAGTGCGCTCGCCGGTTTTGCCACAGGGGTGGATTCGTGTCGTCTCCAAGATTGTTCTTCTCGCGCAGATCCAGGTCGTTGGCGACCAGGATCGTCTCGTATGCGGCATCGGTGGCGTTGGTGCTGAGCACCACGGAGGTGGTTGCTCCGGTTGTCGCCGTGGCGGCCCCCGAGGCACCGCCGCCCGCGACCGCAGCTCGGGTGGACGCGCGGCCGGACGTGGTCTCGGCGGCGGTCAGCGCGCGGGCGCAGGGCTCGCGCGTCGAAGTGGAGTCGATGCGGACCGAGACGTCGTCGACGTGGTCGAATCCGGACGGGACGTTGACCACGGAGGCGCACGGTGCGCCGATCCGTTTCAAGGACACCACCGGTAACTGGCGCACGGTGGATTTGAAGTGGCGTAAGGACCGCGATGGCACGGTCGCCCCGACCGGCCACCCGTTGGGATTGAAGCTCGGCGGGAAGACCACGAAAAAGGGCACCGCGTTCGTCGCGGCAGCCTTGGCCGCGGACCCGGCCCGTCAGGTCGAGTGGGTGGCGCCTTGGCCGTTGCCGGAACCGAAGCTGGACGGGACCGAGGCCGTCTACCCGGACGTGGAGCCGGGTGTGGACCTGGTCCTGCACACCCGTCGGTCGGGCTTCGAGTACGACTTCGTGGTCAAGAGCCGCCCGGCCATGGCACCGGTGTGGCGGATCCCGCTGCGCCTCAAGGGCCTGACCGCGAGGCAGCAGCCTGACGGCACGATCGACTTCCTCGATGCCAAGGAGCAGGTGCACTCCAGCATCCCCGTGCCGCTGATGTGGGACGCTGAGATTGACAAGCGCAGCGGTGAGCACGTCAACCACAGCACAGTTGGCATCGCGATCGAGACCGCCGCCGACGGCTCCACCAACCTCGTGGTCACCCCTGACCCGGTGTGGTTCAACGACTCCAAGCGCACCTACCCGATCACCGTGGACCCCACCTACGCAGTCGGCACTGCGTACTCCAGCTTCGACACCTGGGTCCAGTCGGACTACACCACCGACCAGTCCATCTCGTCGGAGCTGAAGCTGGGCACTTACAACGGCGGCACGGTCAAGGCGCGGTCGTTCCTCAACTTCTCCGTCGCCCCGTTCAAGGGCAAGCAGATCGTGAGTGCGGAACTGTCGATGTTCGAGACGTGGTCCTACTCGTGCACCGCGTCGACGATGATCGTCCGCAGCACCTACGAGCTGGCGTCCACGGCCACGCGATGGACCGCGCAGCCGACGTTCGGCTCGCAGTACGGGTCGACGAGCGTGGCCAAGGGGCATGACAGCGGCTGCCCGGCGGGACGGATGTCGGTGCCGATCACCCCTCTGGTGCAGGCGTGGTCGAACGCGCCCTACACCGTCGGCGGCATGGTGCTGATGGCGGGCAACGAGGCCGATTCCAACTCCTGGAAGAGGTTCCACTCCAGTGAGAGCTCCGCGGACCCCTTCGTCTCCTACACCTACAACCGGCCGCCCGGTGCGCCGGCCACAGTGGAGCCGAGCGAGGCCGTCGCGTATGCGGCGCCGGGTGAGACGAGTTCGTGGCTGTACTCGCCGAGCCTGCGCCCCTGGGTGCGGACGAAGGCTACGGACCCGGACGGCAACACGGTGAAGTACGTCTTCGAGTTCTACACGGGTACGGGCCCGACCTTCAGCCTGAAGGGCACCTGCACGTCGTCGGTCTACGCGTCCGGTACGACGGCCGGTTGCCGTCCAGCGACGGACCTGCCGGACAACACCCTGCTCTACATCCGGGCGAAGGCGAACGACGGCCGACTCGACGGCTCCTGGGTCAACTACAACCAGCGGCTGCGCACAGGTACGGCGACCCCGGCATTGCCCGTCGTGTCGTGCCCGGCGCCCTACAACGTGAGCGACACCTGGCAGGACAACCCGCCCACCACGGACGTCACGTGCACGATCACCGCGACCGGCACCGGATACAACGCGCCGGGCTACCTGCGGCTCATCGTGGACGGCAAGCGCCCGCCGGCGAACTTCACCGGTGGTGCCGAAGGCCAGATCAAGATCACCTCGTCGAACGACCCTGCGGTCGCGAAGTACAACGTGACCTTCCCGAAGGACAAGGCGGGTCTGCACACCATCGTCGTCCAGGCCGAGACCCCTGCCGGCAAGCTCTCGCCGAACCAGACCTACAAGTTCGGCTGGGGCGGCACGACGCTGACCTCGCCGACCTCGACACCCCGGACCACCACCACCGACAACATCCGCATCACAGCCTCCGGCCCGCCGAGAGGCCCCGCCACGTCGGTGACCGCGAAGGTGAAGTGGCGCGTCTCCGGCTACGGCGGAAACGACGACCTGACCGGCTGGAACGACGCGACCGACCTGCCGGTGGCCGACAACGGCGCCGGCGGCATCAACGTCAACACCCTCTGGGACACGAACCTCGCCAAGACCGACGCGAACCTGGACGCCGACCCCGACACCACCGGCATCCAGCCCACCACACTGAACGACCGGATCCCGGTCAAACTCGACATCCAGGTCTGTTTCAAGTACGGCACCACCGAACAGTGCACCTGGTCCCAAGCCCCTGGCGCCACCGTGCAGCGCCTGCCGCACGCCTTCGGCAACGGGTTCTCGGTCTCGAAAGCCGGACCCGGCCAGGTCGCGCTGTGGACCGGCGAGTTCAATACGTCCGCGATCGACGTGTCGGTGCCCGGCTACACCGGCGACCTGTCACTGTCCCGGTCGCACTCCACGTTCGCCGGCGCCACCGACGCGGTCAACGGCGTCTTCGGCCCCGGCTGGACCGCGCAGTTCGACGGCGCCGACGCCGGCGTGGCCGGGATGCAGGTCGTCGACAGCACCCGCATCGACGGCACCATTGTGCTGCTCGACGGCGACGGGACCGCCCTGGTGTTCGAGTCCCCGAACGGAACCCGGCGCACCACCGCGGCCCTCCAGACCGGAAACTGGGTGGCCGCCGACGAGGACACCACCCTCGACGCCGGCAAGTTGACCGTCACGGGCAGCGGCGCTACGACCACCATCGCGTACACCGAAGACGACGGCACGACCACCACCTTCACCACGACCACCGCGGGCGCTCCGACGGCCGGCGCGGCCGGGAAGTTCCGACCGGCGGGCATCACCGAGGCCGGCGTCACGGGGAAGACCACCTACACCTACGACCCGGCAAGCGGCCGCGTGACCCGCATCCTCGCACCCGCCGCACCGGGTGTCGTCTGCACCGACGCCCAGGGCGTCTACACAGGCGCGGTGGGCTGCCGGTCGTTGCGGCTGGAGTACGGCACCTCCGGGTCCGCCAACGGGCGGCTGGTCGCCGCGTGGCTGGACATCTTCAACCCCGACAAGACCGGCGGGCCCGGCATGGACGCGATCAAGGTCGCGGCCTACACCTACGACACGGCCGGACGCCTGGCGACGGCCACCGACCCGCGCGACAACCTCGGCACCACCTACGGCTACGACTCCGGCAACCGCCTCACATCGGTGAAACCTGCGGGCCAGGTCCCCTTCCAACTCGCCTACACCGCCGCACCGAACGTCAAGCTGGCCAACGTCAAGCGCGACCGACCCGCGGGCGACCCGACGGGCGGCGTCGCGACCCTGGCCTCGTTCGTCTACGACGTGCCGACCACCGGCACCGGCCTGCCCGACCTGTCGGCAGGCTCGGTCGAGCGCTGGAACCAGGCCGCCGCACCGGTGAAGGGCTTCGCCGTCTTCGGCCCCGACCACCCGGTGAACTCCACCTCACCGGCGAACATCGCCGCCGCCGACTGGGAACACGCCGACCTTCAGTACACCGACGCCCAGGGCTACACCGTCAACACCGCCAAGTACGGCGCCGGAGCCTGGCAGCACACCGCCACCGACTACAACGCCCAGGGCAACGTGGTGCGCGAACTCGACGAACGCGCCCTGCGGCTGATCGTCGACGGCCAGCTGCCCTCCGGCGCCTCCTCCGACCAACTGGCCACGTCGACCGTCTACAACGCCGACATCGTCAACGGCGCCACCGTGGTGACCCCGGCGGGCACACTGGTCACCGACACCTACGGCCCGGCACGGACGGCCGCGCTGCGCGACGGCTCGCTGCGCTGGCTGCGCACCCACACGCGCACCGACTTCGACCAGGGCGCGCCCAACGGCGGGGTCAACCCGGCGACGACCCTGCCGTACCGCCTGGCGACCACGGAGACGACGTTCGCCCACGACCCGGGGACCGGACAGGACGTCGAGGTCGTCTCCCGCACCCTCACCGACTACGCCGCCCCCGTGGCGGGCGACGCGGACGGGTGGGCGCTGAGTCTGCCGGGCCGGGTGACCACCGACGTCGACCTCGACGGCACGCCCACCGCTGGCGACCTCGTCCACCTCACCCGCTACGACGCCGAAGGCCGTGCCGTCGAGACCCGGCAGCCGACCTCCAACGGCGCGGACGCGGGCACCACCAGGACCGTGCACCACACCGTCGCGGCGAACCCCGTGCACGCCGAGTGCGGCGGGAAACCGCAGTGGGCGGGCCTGGTCTGCAAGACCTTCCCGGCCGCGGCACCCAGCTCGGGGCCGACCCTGCCCACGACCACCACGACCGGCTTCACCTACCTGCTCGCGCCGACCACGGTGGTGGAGACCTCCGGCGCGGTGGCCAGGACGGCCACGACCACCTACCTGCCCGACGGCCGCACGGCGTCCACCTCAACGGTCGTCACCGGCCTGACAGGGTCGACGCCGAACACCCGCAAGGAGACCGAGTACGACCCGCTGACCGGCACGGCCACCAAGATGACCGCGAAGAACCCGGACGGCTCGACCGCCGGCACGGTGACCACCGGGTACGACTCGTGGGGTCGGCAGACCACCTACCAACCCTCCGGGGAAACGGCCACCACCACCGTCTACGACGCCTCCGGCGCCGTGGCGACCGTGACCGACGCCAACGGGTCCACCCGCTACACCTACGACGGCCCCGATGCCGCTGGCAAGACCGAACGCCGGGGCCTGGCCACCAAGGTCGAGGTGACCACCGCCGGCTCCACGTGGACGTCGACGGGGGCCTACGACGCCGACGGCGGCCTGGTGGTGCAGAAGCTGCCCGGCGGCGTCACCAGGCACACCGACCTCGGCAACGCCGGCGAACCGGTGGGCCTGCGCTACACCGGTCGGATCACCACGGTGGACGAGGACGGGACCACCACCGTCGATCCCGACGGCGGCTGGCTGGCCTGGTCCCAGGACAACGACGTCACCGGTCGCGTAGCTCACGAGTGGACCCCGGAGGGCAGCGCCTTCACCGGCCCCGCCGGCAGCGACCCAGGCGACGCCGTCCCCTACGACCGCGCCTACACCTACGACGCCGCTGGCAGGCTCACCCAGGTCCGCGACCGTACCGCCGCGACCACCGGCGTGGACATCACCGACCCCACGCAGTCCCCGGCCTGCGCGACCCGCTCCTACGGCTTTGACGGCAACCACAACCGCCTCACCAAGACCATCGCCCCCGCCGCGGCGGACGGCTCCTGCACCACGACCGGCGCAACGACGACCACCAGGGCGTTCGACACCGCCGACCGCCCCGTAACCGGGGCCGGTGGTCAGGGCACCTACGCCTACGACCCGCTCGGCCGCACGCTCATCCTGCCCGCCTCGGATGCCCCCGACCCCCAGGGCGGCGACATCGCCCTGGCCTACCACGACAACGACCTAGCCAAGTCGATCACCCAGGGCAGTGCCACGACCGCGTTCACCCTCGACGCCCACGACCGCCGGGCCGTCGAGACCGTGACCGACTCGACGGGATCGACCCAGACCGTCCACCACTACACCGACGCCTCGGACAATCCCACTTGGGTGACCAGCAACGGCGTCACCCGTCGCTACGCCGAACTCCTCGGCGGCAACCTCGCCCTGACCGTCAACAACGCCGCTGTGGCCGAACTGACCATCGCCGACCCCCACGGCGACGTGGTGACGACGATCGACCTGCCGGTCGCCGGTGCGGCCGCGACCTCGATCACCGGGTGGAACGCGTTCGACGAGTACGGCGCACCATCCGGTGGGAACACGGCCAGCACCAGCGAGGTCGAGTACGGCTGGCTCGGCGCCGAGCAACGCGCGGTTTCCGGCGCGGGACTCGTCCTCATGGGCGTGCGGTTGTACAACCCCGTCACCGGTCTGTTCACCTCCACCGACCCGGTTCCGGGCGGTGGCGCGAACAGGTACGCCTACCCGACCAACCCGATCGGCGTGACCGACCTCGACGGGCGCGCCTGGGGAGTGGCACTGCTGGTGGGAGCCATCTACGCGGTGATCCGCATCTGCTTGCGATTCAGGCAAGGCTGCGCACGCCTCGCGCGAAGGATCCGCAGCGCGCTCTGGCGGGCGGTCAAATGGGTCGGTCGTAAGATCCGGAGCGCGGCCAAATGGCTGGTGGCTGGCGTAGTGGGCGGTCTGATCGGAAACGCTCAGGACATCGCCGCCTGCGTGAAGCAGGCGAAACAAGGATATCGGGAAGGCCGCCGTAAGAACTTCTTCAAACGCATCGGCCGGGCTGCCAGACGCTGCGTGACAGGCTGATCGTCGAGTTCCGCCGTCTGACCTCGTGACCACCGCTCATCCTCGGGTGGCCACCACCCGACACATACGGGTCGGTGGATACCCGAGGACGAGCGAGAAGTGTCCTGGCATCACCGGCTGAAATCGACAAGTGACTCAATCGGTCTCGTTACCCGAATCAAGCACAACTGGGCATACCCAATGGTTCGACCTCTCGCCGCTTGAACACAAGGACTTGACAGGGAACTTGAGGTCAGTGGCCATCGTGACTCGGGCCTCCCCGGTGATCCGCTTTCCCTTGTTCGTGGTGCGTGGTGTCATGCCGTTCGCTCCTCTTCGTCGTTCGGGCGGTCGGTTGGTCGGCGCGCCGGTCGATGACGGCGGCGGTGTAGTAGTCGATGGCCTCGCCATAACGACGGTCGGCCTCGGCCGTGTCGCCAAGCGCGGCGTGGACCTCCCCGAGCACGCTGCACAGGTCGGCCGGGTAGCCGACCGAGCCGTAGTCGTGCACGGCCTGCTCGATCGCGGCCAACTCCGACACCGTCTCGGCGGCTTGCCCGTTCAGCGTCAGAGCCCGCGCCACGTGCAGGACGGTGCGGGCGTGGTCGATGTCATCGGCGATGCCGGCGAACATGCTCGCCGCAGGTGGTGGATTGCGAGCCGGGCATCGGCGATCTTGGGGTGCAGCGCGGTTTCGCCAAGGCGGCGGTGCCGCAGGGTGATGCTGCGGGCGTCGTTCGTCCCTTCGGCGATTTCCAGAGCCTGTTGCAGGTTCGGCAGGGCCGGCGACGGCCCCCGCCCCCCCGCCCCGGCCCCTCGCAGGGCCAGCGCAACGGCCCGTCCGGCACCGCGGAGCAGACCCGCGAGGCCGAGGACCGAGGCGACTGGGCAACGGCCATCTCGCTGAAGAACAAGCGACTCGCCGAAATGGCACGCGAACAGCGCTGACCCCGGCGCTCCTATCCCATCCACCGTGAATACTCGGCACCGTCTGAGGGCGACTCTCTCGCGCACACACGCAAGTAGGGACGGTGTGTCCCGCAGCTGAGTCGCTGGTCAGCGATCGGCGGAGCGCGGAGCGACGATGATCGCGCGCAGTACTTCGCTGTGGTTCTCGCCTTCGGTCCCCTGCCGATCCGTACGGCGAGGCTGACTCCGACGACGAGCAGGAACGCGCCATCGCCCTGCTCGCCAACGTGCTGGGCGCACGCCGACTGGACAGATCCGCGCTCACGCTGGCCTGAGAACCCTTTGTGGTCCGTCCAGCGCCGCTGGACGTTGATTCCAGGTGTCGGCTTGCGGCACGGTACTCGGGATGTGGGAGTGAACCTGCTGGTCAAGGCTGAAGAGCGGCGGCTCGACGGCTGGGCTCGGTTGCTGGGAGGACGGAGTTTGCCCGTCCGAGCGGCTCGTGCCCACGCCCCTCGGAAGCCGGGCTCCGCCTGGGGGCTGGCGGGACCGCTGTGAGCTAGCCCGGTCGTAGAAGCGCCAAGTAGATCGTCTCGTCGACGACCGCCACACGCCCCCGGCCGGGAATCGTCAGCGTGGCACGCACCTGCAACAGCTGAGCGCGGCCGGTGGAGTCCGACCCCTCCGCAGGGTCGGCGACGTGGGTGTGGCGGCGGACCAGGTGGCGCCGCAGGATCGCCCCGAGCGGTAGTTCACCCAGGTCGAGGGCACTGCGTGCAGGCTGGGGAAGTCGCTGCCGAGCGATCACCGCGCTCACGCGTGCGACGACGAGCTCGTCAGAGGCCGGGATCGCGGCGCGCAGAACACCTTCGCGGGCCAGCACGTGCAGAGTACTGCTGTGCAACTGCAAGGCGTCTCGCTCAGGGCTGGTGGGCGGACGTAGCTCGTGCCGATGCAGGTGGTGGTCCAGAGGGATCCGCAGCCACTCCTGCAGCGTGGCGGTGAGTTCGTCGGTGTTCTCGATCAGGTCGGTGAGCCGGGCCCGCGCCGTCATCTCCGGAGCGGTCAGTCGGTCATGCAGCTGCTGTGTGGTCATGGCGCTCCCCCTGGCGGTGATCAGTGACCCGTTCGCGGCCACCGGGCGCCGTCGCAGGAACCGGATCGAGGCGCCGATGCAGTTAGGGTGCGCCGACGTCGCGGGCCGATCCAAGGATGTGCGCCAACTCCGCGAACCCGCACAGCGCTGTTCACGTATGATAGTCGGCTGCGGCGATTTTTGCGTCTTCCCAGGCTCGCTGTTGATCTCACCTGCCGTTATCGTGCAGGGTCATAGTCACGTTCAGTGCAGAGCTGCTGAGCGTGCCGGCGCTACGAGCGCGGGCGCGGTGTGGGAACCGATGGGTCGCACGGTGCGCGAGGTGTCCGGCAGGCACGTGTTTGGTCGTGCAGCGCTCCGGCGCGCCGGAGCGCTCGCTGATGACCAGCACGGCCGTCTCCGGCTCGTTCGTGAGCTGGAGCCACGCGCGGGCACACCAGCGGGGCGAGGAGACCTCTTCGCCGCGGTGGTGGCCTGACCGACCACGTTGGGGGACGTGGAGATGCTGCTGCTCAGTCAGCAACGGTACGACGACGCCGTGCCACAAGCCGGTCCACGGCTGCACCAGATCACTGCCCTGGGCAGGTCAGCGGCCGGGGTGATCAACCGGACGACGGTGTTCGCCGCCGGCGTGCTCATCGTGCTGGCCGTGCTGCTGACCTGGCTCGCGCCAGGCGCCGAGGCCGCAGTTCCTGAGGTCGTCGGCGTGCACGCCTCGGCATCGCCGCTGCGCGGCTGACACGTCTGATCTTGCTCGCTGGTCAGCCGCCGTCGGCTCATTCGTCAATTCGTTCTGGTCAGGGGCCCTCTCGTACTTCTGTCTAGATTCGGGGGAATCACGGACATGGCTCTACGACAGCGTTTTACGCTCGCTGCCGCGGTCGGTGCGGTTCTGTTCGCCACGGCCTGCACCGGCTCGGGCGGTGACCAGCAGCTGCAGGACAGCGGCGCGCCGCAGCAGACCGAGGTTCAGGTCGACCCAGGCGTCTCGGAGCCGCACAAGGCAGTCGTGACGACGCGCCGGAGAAGCTGGGCGGGCTGGACGTGTTCATTTCCGAGGAGGAGAAGACCTGCACCGTCTCCAAGCCGCTCGACGACAACCACTCGGTGCAGATTCGTGCGAGCGCATCGGTCAGGTCCGACGAGAAGCTCGCGAAACCGGCGTGTGCGGTGTTGCGCGAGTACGTCACCGCGCTGGCGCCTATCTGGCAGGACATGCCAAGCACGGTTCCGGACGCACCAAGCCCGAGTTGACGCTGGTCAGACCGGACCCGTACAAGGCCGCGTCCGCGACGCTGGGCATGTTCGAGGAGGGATTCCTCGAGACGGGCGGGCCGATGTCGTGCACGGCCCGATCCGGGAAGGTGACGGCACCGCAGAAGCGGGACAAGGGTGTCGGCCGGCCTGAGGTCAACGTGGCATGGACGATGAACACCGACCCGTCGAAGCTGGTCAAAGCCAGTGACGGCAGTGCGCGTGAGATCACCGTCGAAGGCCGCAAAGCCGTGCTGTCCAAAGGAAGCCTGGGCTGCACCACCTACATTGTTTGGGACGACCAGATCAAGGTCGATCAGGACAACCGCGTCGACGACGACGACCTCACCCAGCAGATCCGGGTGCAGACCGCGACGTGCGACAACGCCGAAGAGGTCGCGAAGAAGATCGTGGCGAAGGTGGCCCAGTGATGAACCGCCGCCGCGCGCTTAGGGTTCCTAACAGAGGGTTTTGATGTGGCGGTAGCAGATCACGCAGGTGGCCAGGCTGAGGAACGCCTCGTGAATGTCGTCGCGGCGTTCCCAGCGGATGCGAAGGCGCCGCATGCCGTGGTACCAGGCGATCGTGCGTTCGACGACCCATCTGATCGTGCCGAGCCCGGATCCGTGATCCTCTCCGCGCTGGGCGATCTGGGGGTCGATCCCCATGTTCCGTAGCTCTTCGCGGTGTTTGGCGGAGTCGTAGGCGCGGTCGGCGTACAACGCGTCCGGTCGTCGGCGTGGACGTCCGCGCCGGCCGCGCACCGGCGG
>NZ_FNIX01000048.1 GCF_900104175.1 Lentzea jiangxiensis | reverse complement strand
AGCGAGAAGGCTTTCGACCTGGCGAAGTCCCTCGCCGTTCGCACCTCCGGGCGGATCCGGCGCACCGGCGATGCCGACCTGGTCTCCGTCTTCTGCGCCGGGCTGTCGATTCAGGTGATGGCACGGGTACTCGGTCTGCCCGCCGAGGACACGGACCTGTTGCGCCCGTGGGCCAGCGCCGGGATGGCGTACGTGTCCGACCACCGGCAGGATCCCGCGACGCTCCGAAGAGGACTCGACGCGAGGGACGACCTCTACGCCTACCTCGCGCCGCAGATCAGCCGGCGGCGCACGGACCCCGGTGACGACCTGTTGTCGGTGCTCTGCACCACGCCCGTCGACGGCCGGCTGCTGACCGACGACGAGGTCAGCGGGTCGTGCGCCCTGCTGCTCGCCGCTGGTGCCGACACCGCGGGGAAGGGCCTCGCGCTCTTCCTCTCCAACCTGGTCGATCATCCGGACGTCCTCGCCGAGCTCCACGCGGACCCGAGCCTGATCGACGCGGCCTGGGCGGAGTCGCTGCGCCGGGATCCGCCCACCCACATGGTGCTCCGGCAGACCACCGAAGCCGTCGACCTCCCCAGCGGCCGCGTTCCGGCGGGCGCCACCGTGGCGTGCATCCTCGCGTCGGCCAACCGGGATCCCCGCCAGTTCGCGGAACCCGACAGGTTCGACATCCACCGGCTGACGAACGTCGACCGTGAGTTCGCCGCGTCGGCCGGCCACGTGGCTTTCGGTGCGGGGCGGCACTTCTGTCTCGGTGCTCACCTCGCCAGGCTGCTCGGGCGCACCGTGCCGGTGCTGCTGGCCGAGCTGCCGGGACTGCGCTGGAGCGACGGCTTCACCCCCGTCTCGACCGGGCTGATCAGCCGCGCGCCCAAGGAGCTGCGCGTGACGGCGGACGTCCGGGAGACCGTGGAGCATCGGCGTTTTCGTCGCGAGGCTTGAGGGGCAGAACCACTGTGATACAGCGGAGAAGAAGCTGTGGCACGTCACAGTCCCGGATCATGTTCGTTCACAGGCTCATCGAGGTGAAGGACCGGAGAGGAGAGTCCGCGATGTTCGAACAGCTGCACACCGAGCGGTCGAGCCGACAGGCCCGGAGTGGCGCGGACGGCGAGCGGGGGGCGCGGACAGCGGCCACGAAGGTTTTGGCGGTGCTGGAAGCGTTCGGTGCGTACGACGGCGCGGTGTCGCCGGCTGAGCTGGCGCGGCAGACCGACCTGCTGAGGTCGACGACCCATCGCATGGTGGGGTTTCTGCGGCCCGCCGGGCTTGTCGACGTGCTGGGCGGAGGTTTCCTCCTGACCTCGAGGGTGGCCGAGTGTCGGCGGCCGTGCCGCATCCCGTCGGCTTTCCTGAGCAGGTGAGACCGAATGAGCACGACGTACCCGGACCTCGCAGGCCTCAAGGCGCTACCGCTCGACGAGCTGCCCCGGCTCGCCGGGCAGATCCGGTCCTTCCTCGTGGACGACGTGTGCCGCACGGGTGGGCACCTCGGACCCAACCTCGGTGTGGTCGAGCTGACCATCGCGCTGCACCGGGTGTTCGACTCGCCGAAGGACCATGTCCTCTTCGATACCGGCCATCAGACGTACGTCCACAAGATCCTCACCGGGCGGTCCGCGGACTTCGCCACGTTGCGCAAGGACAGGGGCCTCGCGGGCTACCCGCAGAGGTCCGAGTCGGTGCACGACCACGTCGAGAACCCGCACGCCTCGACCGCACTGTCCTATGCGGACCGCCTGGCAAAGGCGAACCGGCTGGCCGGGTCGGATGATCGGCACGTGGTCGCGGTGATCGGCGACGGCGCCATGACCGGTGGTCTCGCCTGGGAGGCCCTGAACAACCTCGGCTCGAGCCAGGAGCCGGTGGTGGTGGGTCTCAACGACAACGGTCGCTCCTATGGCCCGACGGTCGGGGGTTTCGCGCGCCATCTCTCGCGGTTGCGGGCAGGGCATCGTGAGCGGAACAACCTCTTCCAGCAGATGGGTCTGAGCTGCCTGGGGCCGGTCGACGGCCACGACTTCGCGGCCCTGGAAGGGGCCTTGCGGCAGGCGGTCGCACTGCGCAGGCCCACGGTCGTGCACTGCGTCACCGAAAAGGGGCGAGGCTACCAGCATGCGGAGAACGACGAGGTGGACCGCATGCACGGCATCGGTGTGCTGGATCCGATCTCCGGACGGGCAATGCCGTCTTCGGCGCGCAGCTGGACCGCGGTGTTCGAGAACGAGATGGCTGAGGTCGGGAGCGAGCGCGAGGACGTCGTCTGCGTCACCGCCGCCATGCTTCGCCCGGTCGGTCTCGGCCGGTTCGCCGAGCGGTTCCCGGACCGCGTGTTCGACGTCGGCATCGCCGAGCAGCACGCCGTCAGCTCCGCCGTGGGCCTCGCGATGGGTGGCGCCCGTCCCGTCGTGTGTCTCTACGCGACGTTCCTGAACAGAGCGCTCGACCAAGCGCTGATGGACGTGGCGCTGCACCGGTTGCCGGTCACCTTCGTGCTGGACCGAGCGGGCATCACGGGACCGGACGGCCCGAGTCATCACGACGTGTGGGATCTGGCGCTGCTCGGCAACGTGCCCGGCCTGCGTATCGCGGCACCCCGTGACACCGCGCGGCTGGCCGAGCAGCTCCGCGAGGCGGTGGCCGTCACCGACGGCCCGACGGCTGTGCATTTTCCGAAGGCGGTCGCCGATCCTCCGATCCCCGCCCTGCGCCACATGGACCGGCTGGACGTCCTCCATCGCAGCAGTCACCAGCCGCTCGACGTCCTGATCGTCGCAGTCGGTGTCACCGCCGCGGCCGCGCTGCAGGCCGCCCGTTTGATCGAGCACCAGGGACATGGCGTGACCGTCGTCGATCCCCGCTGGGTGTTGCCGGTCACTCGATTGCTGGAGCACCTGGCGGCCCGCCATCGCCTTGTGGTCACCGTTGAGGACGGGGTGAGGGCGGGAGGCATTGGTACAGCACTGGCGCAGGCGTGTGCCGACGCGCATGTGCGTCCGCCGGTGTTGAACCTCGGTGTGCCACGAGCATTCGTGCCCCACGGCGATCGTGACTCCATCCTCGCCCGCTGCGGGCTGGACGCCGCGTCGATCGCCCGCACCGCCCTCGGCGCACTTTCCGCGCCGGCCGCCTGCGACCCGGCGTCTGCAAGAGCAGCACTGTGACCGCGGTGCCCACAACGAGTTGGAGGAACGTCACGTGTACCGAGCGAGTACCAACGAGAAGTCGTCGAACGAGCGCCCGGACCTCCGCCCGAACGCCTACCTGAAAATCACCGCCGAGGATCTGCGCCTGACCAGGTTGCCGTTCACGCTCAGGGAGCTGTACGTCGAGAACCCCGATGCTCCGCTCGGCCTGCAGTGGAAAGGTGGCTGGGAACGCTTCGAGCCCACGGACGAGGCGCACCGGTCGGCGGACGGTCGCACGCTGCGCGTGATGAAGTTCGTGCGACGCAAGGAGATCGTCGAGTGAAGGACCGGGGTGCCTGCCGCGCCGGCGTGCGACTGCTGACGTCCGGCGAACCGTTTGCCGGTCGCGCTACGTTCTTCTGGTGGAGGCACAGAACCGGACGGTGTGGAGGTGTGGGATCGTGAGCGGAGCGGTGGACCAGCCGGAGTGGGGGCGCGGCCAGTCGGAGTTGCTCGCGCGGCGGATGGCCGACGACGAGGACCTGCTCCGGAAGTCCGTCCGGGTGCACGGTTCGCGACACCTCAAGAAGCTGAGGTGGTGGATCGGTGTCGTCCGCGGAGACCTCGGTGCGCGAGGCGTGATCACGGATTTGTCCATGCAGCCTAATGGTGATCCGATTGCGTATTACTACGTCGATCCTGAACCGGAGCCTGAACCCGCGGTGTCACGAGCCAAGGAGACCGCGCCACCGCTGGCTTCGGGGCGACCGCGTACGCAGTCCTTCGAGGATGGGATCCGGCCCGTACCCGGCCGAGCGGCGAGAGCGGCTCCTGTCGAACACATTGCTTCAGATCATCACTCGGCCGCATCGGGTGCATAGGTCTCCTGGACGCGATTGCTGTTTCAGTGCTCCTGCGGTAGCCGGAACCTTCCTTCGTATTCACCCGATTGGGTGGCGAAACCTGCCTGGTGGGCAAGCGTTCACCTCGGGTCGGTGCGATGAGGTGGCTCAAGTTTTGTGTTGATGGCGCAGGGGCAACTCTGTGGTGCGCGAGATCGCGGGCACACGCGACCTCGCGCATTTGAATCAGCGCATACCGAATGATTGTGGACAGTGATCGCATGGTTGACGCAACTGTCGGCTCGGTCTCCGAAATCGGGGTTCTGCTCAGGAAGTACCGTGTTCGAGCAGGCCTGACACAGGAAGAACTCGCGAACCGTTCCGGCGTCAGCGTGCGTGCGATCAGCGACATGGAGCGAGGGGTGGCGAGAAGCCCCCAGCGACGCACGATCGACTCGCTGGCGGGGCCGCTGTCGTTGCGGTCCGACGAGATCGCGCAGCTGCACAAGTCCGCCAGGAGGAGCCGCGCCGCGACGCCGTCCGGTGAGCCGGTGACGCCGCGACGGATCTTCGACTCGCCCGTCGTCGCCCAGTTGCCTCCCGATCTCCACGATCTGACCGGGCGCGAGCAGGAGATCGAACAACTGCGCCGTTGCGTGGAAACCCAGGTGACCGGCAACCGCACCGGTCGTGTCGTGGTGCTGAGCGGAGCGCCCGGCACCGGGAAGACGAGTCTCGCGATCCGCGCTGCTCATGATTTGGCCGACCACTTCCCGGACGGCCAGATGTTCCTGAAGCTGCGCGGGATGTCCGAGGAGGCCACCAGCGCTGCGGATGTTCTGCACCTCGTGCTGCGTTCGCTCGGCATCGACATCAGCTCGATTCCTGTCGAGCTGGAACACCTGGCTGGCCTGTGCCGCTCGCTGCTGGCCGAGCGCGCCGTTCTGATCGTTCTGGACGACGCGGCCGACGAAGGGCAGGTGCGCCCGTTGCTGGTGGGTGGGCCGCGATCTCTCACCCTGGTCACGAGCCGGCACGTGCTGGCGGGGCTGGAGGGGGCGGGCAGGCTCAGTCTCGACGTGCTGGCGCATCACCAGGCCGTCGCGCTGGTCGGCACGATCATCGGGACGGACAGGGTGGAGGCCGAAGCCGGTGTCGCCGACGAGCTGGTGGAGTTGTGCGGACGTCTGCCGCTCGCCATCCGCATCGCGGCCAACCGGCTCGCGAGTCGTCCGGCGTGGCCGCTGTCCCACCTCGTGAGCCAGCTCCGCGGCCGGAGCAAGCGGCTCAGGGCGCTCACCGCCGGTGATCTCGACATCCGCAGCGTGTTCGACCTGTCGTACAGGCAGCTCCGGCCGATCACCGCCGCAGTGTTCCGCCGGGTCGCTCTCATCCCCGGCTCCGACTTCTCGGTCACGACCGCGCGAGTGCTGCTCGATGCCCGCCGCGAGGACGACATCGACTTGCTCCTCGACGAGCTGGTCGACGCGAGTCTCGTGCAGTTGGCGCCTGCGCAGGGCCGGTACCAGCTGCATGACCTGTTGTGCGAGTTCGCCAAGGATCTGCTGGCCGAGAAGGAGGAGCCCGAGACGGTCCGAGAGGTCGAGAAGCACCTCGACCACTGGTTGATGGAGATGGCGACCGCCGCGGGGAGGTTCTTCCAACCATGCGCCGACATGGAGACACCTCCAGTCGCGACTTCGTGCTTCGACGACGCCCTCAGCGCACGCAAGTGGCTCGAAGCGGAGGCCGGTGCCTGGTCCGGCGCGATCCGGAGATTGGCTGCTCGCGGCGACCACCGACGGATCGTGGACCTGGCGGACGCGATGTGCTGGTATCCGGAGTTCGGTGGCACCGCGGACCTCTGGTACGAGGTCTTCGACCAGGCGATGCACTCGGCCATCCTCCTGGGCAGCAAGAAGGAGGAAGCCGCTCGCCGCAACTAGGAGCTGTTTGAAGTTCGGATCTAGGTTGGCTGGTGGCGCGCTGGTAGAACACGGATGTGGCGCGTTTTGATGTGACCGATGCCGAGTGGGCGTTGATCGAGCCGCATGTGCCGGTCGCGGCCACGGGGCCGTTGCCGCGGCGGGTGCGGGATCAGTTCAACGGGATCCTGTGGCGGTTCCGCACCGGGTCGGGCTGGCGTGACGTCCCGCAACGGTATGGGCCCTGGTCCACCGTCTACTCCCGGTTCAACTCCTGGGCCAAGGCCGGGATGTTCCAGGCGCTGATGGACGCGCTGATCGCCGAGGCCG
>NZ_FNIX01000037.1 GCF_900104175.1 Lentzea jiangxiensis | reverse complement strand
GCCGCGTTCAGCTCGGCCAACAGCGCCTCGTGCAGCCGTTGCCACACCCCGGCCTCGTTCCACTCGGCCAGGCGCCGCCAGCACGTCATCCCGGACCCGAAACCCAGCTCCTGGGGCAGGAACTCCCACTGGATCCCCGTATGCAGCACGAACAGGATGCCCTGCAGGACCAGCCGGTCCGGGATGCGCTTGCGGCCCAGCTTGGGCAGCGCGTACTCCCATCGAGGCAACAACGGCTCGATTCGCGCCCACAGATCGTCGGACACGATCCACGGTGGCTGCTCACCCTTTCTCACCCGTTCATGATCAACGATCATGAACGTTCAGTCACCACAGTTGATCAATCTGTTAGGAACTCTAAGTGGCGTGGGTGCTCGACACCCTGCTGGGCAAGGCTGCCGAGGCGATGCACATGGCACAGCTGGCCTGGAACGCCGCGATCGAGGCCGGGGATCTCGGTGAACAGGGCTGGGCACAGCTCTACCTGAACGCCACCCGAAGCGCCGTCGGCGATCCACCCGCCGATGAGGCCGTTGACGAGCCGCTGAGGTTGTTCGAGAAGTGCGGGAATTTGCTCGGGCTTCATGTCGCACGGACGATGCGGGCCGTGCACTGGCACGGGAAGGGCCGGTTCGGCATCGCCGCCGCGAGTTCGACCGATGTGTTCGGTACTTCCGTCGGGACAGAAATCGTCGTACTCCCGGTCGACGACAACAACCTCGCATACCTGTTGCTGCGTTCGGCGCGCAACCTGGTCGCGCTCGGCGATCTCGACGAGGCACTTCGCCAGTCCGAGGAAGCACTGGAGTTGTTCGCCGTGCACGGCGCGGTGATGGGTCGCGCTCGCGCGTTTCAAGCGTGCGGTGTTGTGCTGCAGGCGCAAGGCGAACACGAGAAGGCACGGATCAAGTTGTCCAACGCGCTCGAGTTGTTCGAGCAGACAAGCAACGCCGGCGTCAGGTGCGCACGCTGGCGAAGCTCACCTTGTCGGCGGAGGCGCTGAACGATCCGGTGACGGCACGCAGAGAGCATGAAAGCGCGCTGGCCCTGATCGACGAGCTCGCGGACACCGGTGTGGCGGCTGAGCTGCGGACAGAGCTAGGTTCACCGTAGTGTCCAGGTCGTGAAGTATCGGTTGTCCGCTTCGGCTCGGTCACGTTCAGGCGGGATGAGCGCGGGTCCGCCGTATCTCTGCCCGGGACCGAAAGCCCGTTGCACGATGGGCGGAGCGTTCCGGCTCGGCGACTTTCTCGCGACATCGCCTAAAGTTATCATTCGCAGCCGGTGTCCCCGCCCGCACAGGAGCGGCATCGGTTCGGGGTGTCGCGCGCCGATCTGCCGCGTGGATTGATCCGGAGCAAGCTTCCCGTGAGGCGGTCAGATGGACACGCCCTGATTCTGCAGCCAGCTCAGGGGGTCGATCGCGCGCACCCCGTTCTGCCATACCTCGAAGTGCAGGTGCGGGCCGGTCGACTGCCCTCGGTTGCCCATCGTCGCGATCTGGTCTCCCGCCCGCACGCTGCGGCCTGTGCTGGTGAGAAGCCGGTCCACGTGGCCGTAGACGGTGATCGTGCCGTCTGCGTGCCGCACGCGCACCCACAGGCCAAAACCGGCGGCAGGGCCCGCGTTTACCACCACCCCGTCCGCAGCGGACCTGATCGGCGTGCCCACGGAGTTCGCGATGTCGACACCGCGGTGTTGCGTTCCCCAGCGTGCGCCGAAACCGGAGGTGAGGACGCCGTTTGCCGGTCTCGCGTATTTCGGTGCGCGTGCCGCGGCCTCGGCTGCTGCAGCAGCAGCCGAGGCCGCAGCTGCTGCTGCAGCAGCAGCGCGTTCACGGACGACTTGCTCGTGGTGGGCCGCCGCCATCCGCAGGGCGTCACGCACCACGGCGCCAGACACTTTTTGCCTGTGCTGCAACAGGTTGATGGTCATGCCCACCACGCCGTCGTTCCCGTGGCTGCCGTCTTTGGCGTAGGCGGACGGACTGCTCGGTACGCCGAGCGTCAGCGCTCCCGCGACCGCCAACGACGTTGCGATAGACCGAGCCTTTGTGTTCTTCATGGATTCCGTTCCATCGGTGCGACTGTCCAATGAGGACCTGGTCAGGCTGGAAAGGCCTGTCTCACATGACACCGGGCCGAGCATCTCGTCACCAGGAAGGATCGGAGGCGGAATCGATCGGCAGAACTGTGGGCCGTCATCAGGCCCGTGGTGGCAGCGAACGGCGCACCATGCGCCCGCGTGTCCACCACAGCAGGGAAGTGGTGCGCGGGAGAGGACTGTGGCGCGAGTGTGGAGGTCGTGCTGACTACAGCACTTCGCATTCTGCCGGTCCTTCCTCATGGTCGCGGGCTGGGCGTGGCCGGTGTACTTGAGCCTCGCGCGCGGCCAGAAGGTCGCGAAGCGAGCCGAGGTGCGGGGCGCCGCCGTCGTCCCGCACCTCCACCACGTTCTGCCCGGCCACGCTGCCGGGGCGACGGACTGACGCGTGCGCAGCATCCTTGAGGGTGGGGGTTCAGTCGTCGACCGGTCCGTCGTTGCGACCGAGGGCCGACGACCTGGTCCGCAAGGTTCGCAGATAACGTTGGACTCAGCTGGCCGGGCGGGGAACCACATCCGCCGTTGATTCCGCTGCGATGGGACTGTGAGCACCAGGCGGAGAGTGCTGAGCGCGAATTCGTGCGCGGCGTCGAGCTTGCAGTTCGTCGCGGCTGCCGTGGACTGCGTATGACGTGGGCGCTTGGCGACGATCTTGGTCGGGCGATGTTCGGTCGTGGCTCCTCCCTGGCGCGTCCCTCGTTCTCGACCGCTGACCCACATGCATGCCGGAGGCTGTGCGCAGTGTTCGCGCGGAGGTCTGCGGCTCCTCAATTCGCACGCTCCAGGGCGACGTTCCGAGCGGGCACTGGCCGCAGCGACGTCTGGAGCACGTCGCTGGACCCGCCCACCGCGAGCCGGCTGAGGTAGGACGACCGATCCGGCGTGACGAAGCGACTGCTTCGCCGGGAATGCGGATGGGATCACCAGCTCCGAAGGAAGTGGTCGCGCCGAAACCGGCGAGTTCTTCGAGGTGGTCGCCGACAGCAAGGTTGGTGACAGAGAGTGTTCGAGACCTCGGGTAGCTGGACCGCATCGTCTCGTCGTACGCGTGGGGCGTTCGAGGTCTCGGCCACGGGCGAATATCAGGATCAAATCGAGTTGTGTACGGTGTGGCGCTCGAACTCATCTGATTATTCCGTGATCATGCCTCCGGCAGTGCTCGAGCGAGAGTCCTCATCGTTCCCGCTGTTGCCAGGGCAGGATCGTCGGCAGAACTCGGCGTTGCCCACCCAGATACTTATGCCGTTGATCCCGACTGGCCGCAGTGTTCCTCATGAGTTTCATCGGCAAATTGTTTGGGTTCGAATGTCGTTGGTATAATTCACCTGATCGTGTAACTTGCTTCGGTTTAGGTCGAGGTCATGGGGATAATGAGGGCATGGCTAACGTGACGGCCGGTCCGGTTTCCTCGGTTGGGGTTTTGCTCAGAAGCTATCGGGTTCGCGCAGGCGTGACACAGGAGGAACTCGCTGAAGCGTCCGGTGTCAGCGTGCGGGCGATCAGCGACATGGAACGCGGGATCGCCAAATGTCCTCAGCGGCGCACGATCGACGCGTTGGTGGGTCCACTGGCGTTGAGCGATGACGAGTCGGCGCAGCTGCGCGAGGTGGCCAAGAGGGCGCGTGTCAGTTCGGCGCCTGAGTCGGTGGCTCTGCCGGCTCAGCGCACCCCCGCTCGTTCTGCTCCAGCTCAGTTGCCGGCCGACCTCAACGACTTCACGGGGAGTGAGCGGGAGCTCGAAGAGCTGCGGCCCTTCCTCCGGGTGCGAATGGCCGGTGGCCAGACCGGCCGTGTCACGCTGCTGAGCGGAGCGCCCGGTACCGGGAAGACGAGTCTGGCCGTGCACGCCGCACACGAACTGGCGGCGCACTTTCCCGACGGGCAGCTGTTCCTCAAGCTGCGCGGCATGTCCAATGGACCCGCCGATGTCGCGGACGTGCTGCAACTCGTGCTGCGGTCGCTCGGCGTGGAGAGCACTCTGATCCCGGCCGAACAGGAGCACAGGGCGTCTCTCTGCCGATCCCTGCTGGCGGATCGCGCCGTGTTGATCGTCCTCGACGACGCGGCTGACGAAGCGCAGGTGCGCCCGCTGCTGGTGGGCGGGCCGCGCTCGGTCACCCTGGTCACCAGCAGGCAGGTGCTACCCGGCCTGGCCGGGGTGGGCAGGTTCGGATTGGGCGTGCTGACGCCGTACGACGCCCTGGCGCTGCTGAGATCGATCGTCGGGGCGGGCCGCGTGTCGGCGGAGTCCGATGCTGCCGAGGATCTCGTCGGGTTGTGCGGAGGCCTGCCGCTTGCGATCCGCATCGCGGGCAACCGGCTCGCGAGCCGCCCGACGTGGCCGCTGTCCTACTTCGTGAGCCAGCTGCGGAGCCGCAACCGGCGGCTGACCGCCCTCACCGCCGGTGATCTCGACGTCCGCAGGGTGTTCGACCTGTCCTACCGCCAGCTCGGCCCCGTGGCCGCTGCCATGTTCCGGCGGCTCGCTCTCGTTCCCGGGCCGGACTTCGCGGTGGAGGCCGCGCGCATGCTGGTCGACGGCCACGAGCGGGACGCGGGCGTGGTGCTCGACGAGCTGGCCGACGCCAGTCTCGTGCAGCCGGCTCCCGAAGACGGTCGCTACCAGCTGCACGACCTGCTGCGCGAGTTCGCCGCCGAGATGCTGACCGAAGCGGAGACGGGCGAGACGGTACGAGAGGTCGAACAACGTCTTGACCGCTGGCTGGTGCGGACGGCGGCGGCTGCGGGCCGTTACTTCCAGCCTTCCTCCAGTGTGAGGACCCCGCCGAAGCCGACCGAGTCCTTCGCCGACAGCGCCGGTGCGCGCAGGTGGCTCGAGACCGAGACGGGGAACTGGCTCGCCGCGTTGCGGAGGTCGGCTGCCCGCGCCGAGCACCACCAGGTCGTGGACCTGGCCAGTGCGATGTACTGGTATCCGGAGTTCGGCGGCACCGCGGACCTCTGGCACGAGGTCTTCACCCTGGCGCTGCAGTCGGCGGTCGCTCTCGGCTGCAAGAGGGAGGAAGCCGCTCAGCGCAACTACATGGCGTGGGTGCTCGGCACGCTGCTGAGCAGTGCGGATGGCGCAGCTGGCTCTGGACGTCGTGGTCGAGGCCGACGATCTGCTGGAGCAGAGCTGGGCTTTGCTCTACCTCAACACCACGCGCAGTCTCCTGGGGGACCCGCTCGCGTCGGAGGAGGCTTTCAGTAAACCCCTGAAGTGGTTCGAGGAGGCCGGGTATCCGTTCGGGCTGCACGTGGCGCGGACGATGCGGGCAGCGCACTGGCAGGCGAAGGGCAGGAGTGCCGCCGCCGCCGCTGAGTTCGCCGAGTGCGTCCGATGCTTCCGGAGGGAGGGCAGCCCGGGAGCCCCGGTGGACGACAACAACCTCGCGTACCTGTTGCTGCGCTCGGCGAACAACCTGGTCGCCCTCGGCTCGTTCGACGAGGCTCTTCGCCAGGCGGAGGAGGTGAGCGAGCTGTTCGCCGCGCACGGCGCGGTGATGGGAGAAGCTCGTGCGCTCCAGTCGATCGGCATCATCCGGCAGACGCAGGGGGCGCAGGAGGAGGCCGAGGCCAGGTTGCCGGACGCGATCGCGACGTTCGAACGCGACGCGTGTCGGAGCCATCAAGCCAACACCCTCGCCAAGCTGGCTTCGTCCTCGGACGCGATGGACGACGCGGTGACATCGCACCGGAAGTGAGTCCGTGAATTACCCGCTGATCCAGGAGTTCTCCGACGTCGTGAGGCCGCAGAGCTGCCGGCGGAGTTGTCCGGCCTGCGTGGCGAGTGACGCCGCGCGGAGCGGGAAGCCGCCGGTCGAGGTAGAAACTGAGTTGAGTTCAACTTAGTATTGGCGCCGTGGAGCAGAACGGTTTGTCCGCCCGCGGCTCGGCCACGTACCGGCGCCTCCTCGAGGTCGCCGCGCGGGAGCTCGCCGAGAACGGTGACGTCGAGGTCGCCACCATCGCGCGGCGGGCGGGGGTGAGCGTCGGGCTGCCGTACCGCTACTTCGGCACGAAGAGCGGGATGCTGCGCGCTGTCGTGACTGACTTCCACGACCGGCTGGACGAGGCGGTCATCGCCAGGGAGTTCGTCGGTGACACGTGGGCCGAGCGGGAACGGGCCCGCGTCGTCGCCTGGGTCGACCATCTCTACGGAGATCCGCTCGCGCCCGTTCTGCTGGGGCGGCTGGGGGACGCGGACTCCGACGGCGTCGCGACCCAGCGCCTGCACGCGGCCATCCGGTGCGGCGCTCGCAACGTGGCACGGGGGCAGCGGGATGGAGATCTGCACGCCGGGCGCGATCCGGAGCTGCTCGTCGCGGCGGTTCTCGGCGGTGTCCACACCGCTGTCACCGTCGCGCTGAGCCGGATACCCCGGCCCGCACCCGCGGATGTCGCCGCCCAGCTGTGGGCTTTCGTCGCCGGTGCGGCCGGCGTGGCAGAGAGGACGTCATGACCGATTTGAGCCCTGAGGTGCGCACGCTGCAAGACCTGTCCGGGGATCTCGCCCGCACGCACCGGGCGACAGGCGGTGCCCGCGAGGCGGGCGCCGCGCAGGCGGATCTCGACGCGTTGGCACGCGACGGCTACGTGATCCTCCCGGACCTGCTGACCGAGGCGGAGTGCGAGCAGATTCGCACGGAGATCACGCCTTTGCTCGGGCCTGCCGGACGCAACGCGTTCGAAGGGCATCGCACGCAACGGATCTACAGCGTGCTGGGCAAGACCAGGGTGGTCGACCGGCTCGTCGACCACCCGCGGGTGCTCGCGCTGCTGGACGCCCTGCTGCAACCCAACTACCTGCTCTCGCAGCTGCAGATCATCAACATCCACCCCGGCGAGGACGCCCAGCTGTTGCACCCCGACGACGGCATGTATCCGGTGCCGCGTCCACGTGCGGCACTGTCCGCCGCCACCGTCTGGGCGATCGACGAGTTCACGGAGGAGAACGGTGCCACCGTCGTGCTGCCCGGCAGTCACCGCTGGCCGGACGGCCGGTTCCCGGCGGAGGACGACCACCGGGTGGCCGCGGTGATGCCCGCCGGGTCGTGCGTCTTCTTCCTGGGCACCCTGTGGCACGGCGGTGGTGCCAACCGCAGTGGAGCACCGCGGCTGGCGGCCACCGCCCAGTACTGCGAACCGTGGTTGCGCACGCAGGAGGCGTTCACCCTCTCGACCGACAGGGACGTCGTTTGCGAGGTGTCCGAGGACATCCGGAGGATGCTCGGCTACAGCATCCACCCGCCGTTCATCGGCATGGTGAACGGCATGCACCCCAAGCGTTTGCTGGGACCTGTCACTTCCTGAGGCCGGTCTTCTTGTTCCGGCCGATCAGCACGATCGGCGTGAGCACGCCGGCCAGCGCCACGGCGGCGCCCAGGGTGTACGACACCGCCATGCCGTCGACGAGCAGCGGAGCGACATTGTTCGTCACCGCTGCCCGCAGCTGCTCGGGCAGGTGGTCGGCGGCGGCGAACCTGCCGCTGCCGATCGCCTCGGCCAGCTTCTCCAGCGCCGCCGGTGGCAGCGGCAGGCCCGCGAGCGCGTCCGGCACGCCGTCCTTGACGTGCCGCAGCGCCAGCGTGCCGGACATCGCCACGCCGAGCACGCCGCCCACCTGCCGGAAGGTCTGTGACACGCCGGCCGCCACGCCCACCCGCTCCGGTTCGACGGAGGCGAGCACGGCGATCGTCGCTGGTGCCATCGCGAACGAGATGCCCAGGCCGAGCAGCACCAGCGACCACCAGTAGGTGTCGAAACCGCTGCCCACCTCCAACCGCAAGAGGCCGATCAGACCGAGCCCCGCGAGCAGCCCGCCGAAGGCCGACACCCACGGGTACGCGTCACCGGCCAGGTGCGCCAGCCGCGGTGCGATCAGCGAACCCACCGCGATCGTCAGGCTCAGCGCGAGGAAGCGGATGCCGGTGTCCACAGCGGACAGGCCGTTGACCGACTGCAGGTACAGCGTCAGCAGGAACATCGCACCGAACAACCCGTAGAACACCAGGAAGTTGATGGCGCAGGAGAACACCACCACCCGGTTGCGGAAGAACGTCAGCGGCAGCATCGGCTGCTCGCAGGTCGCCTCCCGCCACACGAACAGCAGCGCCGCCACGACCGCACCGGCGAACGAGGCGAGCACGTAACCGGCCGTCCACCCCGCCGTGCTGGCCTCGATCATGCCGTAGGTCAGCGCCGCGACGGCGGCCGCGAACAGCGCCTGGCCGAGCAGGTCGAGGTGCTGCCGCTCGGTGCTTTCCGGCTCCGCTCGCAACATCAGCAACGCGAGGACGGACACGACGCCGATCGGGATGTTCAACCAGAAGATGCTCGGCCAGTTGTTGTGCTCCACCAGCACGCCGCCGAGTACCGGCCCGGCGGCGAGCGCGAGCCCGCCGACACCGGCCCAGATGCTCACCGCGCGGGCGCGTTCCTTCGGGCTCTGGTACATCGAGTGCACCAGCGCCAGCGACGTCGTGATCATCACCGAGCCGAACGCGCCCTGCACGAACCGGGAGACCAGCAGCGCGGTGATGTTCTCCGAGAGCGCGCACGCCGCCGACGACACGGTGAACCCGACGAGGCCGGCGAGGAACACCCGATGCCTGCCGAGCACGTCGCCGAGCCGTCCCGAGGTGAGCAGGAAGCAGGCGAAGGTGAGCACGTAGCTGTCGAACACCCACTGCAACCCGCTGACCCCGACGTCGAGGTCGCGCTGCATCTGCGGCAGCGCGACGTTCACGATCGTCGTGTCGAGGTAGACCATGAACAGGCCGAGGCACACGAACGCGAGACGCAGCCCGCGACGGCCGGCTACGAGTTGGTCGACGGACATCGTGGTCTCCTCAGTGGGTTTCCGTCGCGACGGCGAGCGGTGAGCCGAACAGCGCGACGGAGTTATGCCAGCAGACGGCCCGCAGCCAGTCCTCGTCCAGGTCCAGCCGGGCGAGGCCGGCCAGCTGTTCCGCGTACGACCACGGGATCTGCGGAAAGTCACTGCCCAGCAACACCCTTCCGGCGAGGCCCAGATCGCGTAGGCGGGGGAGCAGATCGCGCGGAAACGGGATGATCTGCTCCATGAATGAGGTGAACGCCATCGTGGTGTCCAGCGTGACCCGCTCGTACTGCTCGGCCAGGCGCAAAAACGGCTCGTAGTCCGGCATGCCCATGTGCGCCAGTACCACCGGCAGTCGCGGGTGCCGGGAGAGCAGCTCGCCGACCGGGTTCGGCCCGGTGTGCTGGTTGCCGACCGGAATGTGCGCGGCGTGCATCACCACGGGCACACCGGCGTCGGAGATCATGCCCCACACCGGATCCAGCTCCGGCGCGTTCGGATCGAACTTGCTGACCTGCACGTGGATCTTGAACACCTGGGCGCCCGCGGTGAGCGCGTCGGACACGTAGCCCGTCACGCCGGGTTCGGGGTAGAACGTCGCCGACCGCAGGCAACCCGATGTCGTGCGGGCGAACTCCAGTGCCCACTCGTTCAGCTCGACCGCGAGGTTCGGCTTGTGCGCGTACGACAACGCGCTGAACTGGCGCACGCCGAGCTGGCGCAGGTATGCCACCCGTTCGTCGTCGGTCCAGCGGTAGCGCACCTTCCACTCCAGGCCGACCGAGGGCCCTCCCTTGTCGAAGTGCGCCCAGACCCGCCGCATCAGCCAGTCGGGCATGAAGTGCACGTGCACGTCGGCGAGTCCCGGCAGGCCGAGTGCTCGCCAGAACGAGGGGACCTCGGAGTCGTCGGCCGGAACCGGGATCACCGGCTCGTCGTCGTCCCAGTCGTTCACAGGACCAAACCTCCAGCGATTTCGATGACCTGTCCGGTGATGTAGCGCGCTCGGTCCGAGGCGAGGAAGCAGATGGTGTGGGCGACGTCCTCCGGCGTGCCGAACCTTCCGGTCGGGATGCGCGCCCGGACGATCTCCCGGTGCTCCTCGGGGATCACGGCGGTCATGTCCGTCTCGATCAGGCCCGGCGCCACCGCGTTCACCGTCACGCCGAAGCCGCTGATCTCCTTGGACAACGCCTTGGTGAAGCCGATGATCCCGGCCTTGGTAGTGGAGTATCCGACCTGCATCGCCGAGCCGTGCAGGCCCACCACCGAGCTGAGGTTGATCACCGCGCCACCGCGTTGTTTCACCATGGGCAGCACCAGTGGCTGGGTGGTGTTGAACAGGCCACCCAGGTTCGTCTCGACCAGCTCGTCCCACTCGCCGCGCGGCATCCCCGCGAACGCGCTGCTGCGCGAGATGCCCGCGTTGTTCACCAGGACGTCGATCGAACCTAGTGCTTCCAGCGCGCCCTCGGCGAACCCGGCGACGCCGTCCTGATCGGACACGTCCACGGGCAGCGCCGCGCAGATCCGTTCCGGATGCGCCTTCGCCATCCCCTCACACAGCTCGCGGGCCGCGTCGGCGTTGCGCCGATAGCCGAACACCACGTCGGCGCCTTCTGCCAGCGCGAGCCGCACCACCGCCGCACCGATTCCGCGCGAGCCTCCGGTGACGACGAATCTCTTACCCATCAACGTGTTCACGCGCTCACCAGCTTCTGGGGCGCGGCGAGGTCGACCACGACGCGGTTGCGCACCTCGTGCTCGCGCAGTGCGCGGTACCGCTCCTCCGCGAGCAGCGCCTGGATCATCGGCGTGTAGAACGGGCCGTCGTCGATCAGCGTCACGCTGTCGTCGGTGACCTCGACCAGCTCGCGTTCGCCGAGCGCGTCCCAGATCCTCTGGTACTCCGCGTAGACGTCGATGCCGAACGCGGCGCGGTACTCGGTGCGGCTGACGCTCAGGCCGAGCAGGTTGCGGAACAGCATCGCGAGCCGCCAGTCCTGCTTGGCGTGCCCGAAACCCTGTTCCACCGGGAACTGGCCGTTGTCGATCATCTCCTTGTAGCGGCCCAGGTTGCGCTGGTTGATGAACGACCACGAGTCGCCGTCGTCCAGCACGGTGTCGCCGAAGAAGGTGATCGCCGCGTACCCGAGCCCGACCGAATCGAGGTTGTCCAGCCGGGGTGCGACGCCCTCCTCGTAGTCGCGGCCGACCGGGTCGCCGGGCTTGCGGAAGTTGTACGCCGTGAGCTGCTCGTAGCCGTGCGACTTCAGCAGGTCGCGCGACTCGCGGTACATCTCCAGGTTGCTCAGCGGCGCGGGCAGCTCGTGGAATCGGTTGAGCGCGAAGTCCGTCGGCCCGCCGACGTTGAGCTCGTAGTGGGTGATGTCGTGGACTCCCCACGACACGACGGTTTCCAGGT
The DNA here is from genome assembly GCF_900104175.1 of Lentzea jiangxiensis. Taxonomy (GTDB): domain Bacteria; phylum Actinomycetota; class Actinomycetes; order Mycobacteriales; family Pseudonocardiaceae; genus Lentzea; species Lentzea jiangxiensis. The sequence continues at coordinate 18,457 of NZ_FNIX01000037.1, read as the reverse complement.
CCTCGATCATCGTGCGCACGGTCTGCTGCGGCCAGCCGAAGATGAGGTCGAGGTTGGCGGCCAGACCGAAGTCGCGGGCCCACTCCAGGCTCTGCACCGTGTGCTTGAGCGTCTGCTTGCGGCCGCTCAGCTTGTTCAGCCGCTCGTTAATCTGCTGCACGCCCATGCTGATCCGGTTCATCCCGGCGTCGCGGATCGCCTCGATCTTGCTGCGGGAGAACAGCTGCGGGATGCCTTCGAGCGTGAGGTCCGCGTCCGGGGTGATGTCCGGGAACAGGTCCCGGACCAGATCCATCAGCTTGAGGTACATCGGTTCCTTGTAGAGGTTCGACGTACCGCCGCCGAAGTACACGCCGCCGAGAGTCGCGCCCTCGAAGGCTTCCTTGTACATGGCCGCCTCGCGGCTCAGGTAGTCGAAGTAAATTTCCAAAGCCTCGTTGCCCCGGAACTCCTCCACCGGGAACAGGCAGTAGCCGCACTTGCCGGGGTTGGTCTTAATGCAGTACGGCACCCCGACGTACAGGTTCAGCGGCGTCGAGCGGCCCAGGTCACGGATGCGGCGCCGGCTGTCGGCGATGCTCCCCACCGGGACGGACTCCTCCGTCCAATAGCGCGGCGACGGGAAACCGTGCTGCACCTTGTTGACCTGGCGCTTATCCAGGTGGGAGTCGATGTGGTCGTTGACGAACTTCGCGTCGAGCACGGCGCGGCGCTCCTTTGTCGGCGGGCGTGGGTTGGTCAGGCGGCGGGGGCGAGCACGAGCACGTTGTCGAGGACGTACTCGGCGAGGTTCGTCATGCTCTGGTATTCGACGGCTTCCATCGCCTTGAACCGGAAGTCGAGCTTCTCCTGGATGCGGCGCTGGAACTCGGTGATCATCAGCGAGTCAAGGCCGATCTCGAGCAGTGCGGAGGACGGGTCGAGGCTGCTCACGTCGAGCTCGTACTCGTACTCGGCGGCCAGCCTGCCGAGCGTGTCCTTGACCTCCTCGACGACCCATTCGGTCACGACCGCCAGCTGCTTATCCCTGGTCAATCCGTCCATCTTGGACATGAGCTCGGCGCGGGCGTCACCGGCGCGGCGCGTGGTTCCGGGAATCGCGACGCCGTCATCGGCCAGCGCGGAAGTGTGCCGGAACTCCGCTTCGTCCAGCCGCACCAGCACGTTGCCGTCGTCGTCGGTGACGTCGACCGTCGCGACGGCCACCGAACCGGCGTCGTTCACCCGCACGCTCACGCGGCTCCACACCTGCACGGGCAACGGCCCGGTCACCGCGACGCGGCCGAGCTTGGCCGGTACGTACGCGCCGTCCAATGCCCGCGACGACAGGGTGCTCAACGCGGCAGCCACCACGTGCAGCGCACCGTCGACCAGCGTGCTGAGCCGGTGCTCGTGCTCTTCATGGGGCGCGCCGTCGGGCGCGGTGGTGATCCGTCCGAGTGCCGTGCCGGAACCCTCCGCGCCGTTCCACAGTTCGCGCACGGTCGAGAAGGTCGCCCCGTACTCCATGCCGACTTCCCGGAGTTTGCCGTAGAACCGGCCGGGGGCGAGGCCCGCGGTCAGCTGGTCGCGCAGCTCACCCGGTGGCAGCCGGCACGCGGCCGGTTCCTCCGCTGTGACCTTGCCCCGGCAGAACACCGCGCCGTCGTCGTTGCGGCCGATGACGAACCGGCCGGCGTCGTCCAGCTCGACGCTGATCGTCGTCTTCTTGCGCGGCAACAGCACCAGCGGCTGACGGAAGTCGACGTCGCTCAGCACGACAGCTCGGTCGTCCGGCCGCGCGGCGCGCACGGCCAGTTCCAGATAGCCGCTCGCCGGGAACACCGTCTTGCCGAGAATCCGGTGGTCCACCCACGGGGTCGTGGCGGTCAGCGTCGACTCGGTCGTGGTGACCTCCCCCGGCTGCACCGCCTCGGGCTGCACCGGTTCCGGCGAGACACCTCGCGGAACTCTTTGCGGTTCCTGGGGAATCGCGCCCGGACCGTCCGGTGAGAACCAGTAGCGATCGCGGCGGAACGGGTAGAGCGGCGCGGCCAGCCGTTCCCGCGGCGCGGTGGCGAACAGCCGCGCGGGCTCCATCCCCGCGCCGGTGACGAACAGCTCGCCTGCCGCACGCAACAGGTTGGCCGCGTCCTGGCGGTCGCGGCGCAGCGTCGCCACGAGGCGGGTGCCGGTCTCCGCCACCGCCGAGACAGCGGGGATGAGAGCCGGGTGCGGGCCGACCTCGACGATCACCGGGCAGCCGAGTCCAGCCACCACGCGCATGCCGTCGTGGAAGCGCACTGCCTCACGGGCTTGCCTGCTCCAGTAAGCGGGGCCTTCGTCGCCGGTGAGCTGCTGTCCCGTCAACGTCGACACCATCGGGATGGCGGGCTCCGAAGTGGTGAGCGTGGCGGCGAACTCCTCCAGCTCCGCGAGCACCGGGTCCATCAGCGAGGAGTGGAACGCGTGCGACACGTGGAGCACGGTGGTGCGGACCTTCTTTTCCGCGGCCAGCCGTTCGATCTCGCCGACCGCCTCCGCCGCACCGGACACCACGACGCTGCGCGGGCCGTTGACCCCGGCGATTGCGATGTCCTCCTTACCCAATAGCCAGTTCCGCGCGACGTCCTCGGTCGTGGCGACGGCGAGCATCCGGCCACCGGACGGCAGCGCGCCCATCAGCCTGCCCCGCACCGCGGCGAACTTCGCGGCGCCGGCGAAGTCCAGCAAACCGCTGATGCACGCGGCGGCGATCTCGCCGACGCTGTGCCCGATCACCACCGAGGGCACAACACCCCATGAGCGGAGCAGCTCCGCGAGCGCGTACTCGACCGCGAACAACGCGGGCTGCGCGAATGTGGTGTCCTCGGCCCAGTCGTTCTCGTCGAACAGAACTTCGCGCAACGGCCGGCCGAGCTCAGGGTCCATCACCTCGGCGCACCGGTCGATCTCCGCGGCGAACACCGGCTCGCGGTCGTACAGCTCCCGGCCCATGCCCTCGTACTGCGAGCCTTGGCCGGTGAACACGAAGGCCACCTTGGTGTTCTTGCGCGCCCGTCCGTGCGCGACGGACGCACCGGGACGGCGGCATCGCCAGCGGCGCAGGCTCTCCGCGGCCGAGGCGGCATCCGAACCGACCACGGCGACGCGGTGCCGCAGCGGGGCGCGACCGGTGGCCGCGGTGAAGGCGGCGGCTCCCAGGCCGTCCGGAGAGCCGGTCAGGAACTCGGCCCAGCGCTCGGCCAGCTCGTTGAGGCTCTCCTCGGACTTGGCCGACAGCACCAGCAGTTCGTGGCCGCGCTTGTCCGCAGGTGCCGTGGTGGTCGCCGGCGCCTCGCGCAGGATCACGCACGCGTTGGTACCGCTGTAGCCGAAGGAGTTCACTCCGGCGATGCGCGGTTCAATGGTGCGTGGCCACGCGATCGGCTCGGTTGGCACGGTGATGTCGGCATCGCGCAGGTCGATCTTCGGATTCCACCGGGTGAAGTGCACGCTCGGGAAGATCGTCTCGTGCTCCAGCGAGAGTGCCGCCTTTACCAGCCCGAGCAGGCCTGCACCTGCCTCCAGATGGCCGAAGTTGCTCTTCGCCGAGCCGATGCGCAGCTGCTCGGGCCGCGGCGCGCCGTACACGTCGACGATCGAGCTCATCTCCATTGGGTCGCCGACCGGCGTGCCGGTGCCGTGCGCGTCGAGGTAGCCGACCTGCCCGGGCCGCACCCCTGCCTGGGCGAGCGCGGTGCGCATCACCCGTTCCTGCGCCTGGCGGTCGGGTGCGGTGATGCCGACCGAACGACCGTGGTGGTTCACCGCGGTGCCCAGCACGCTCGCGATGATCCGGTCACCGCGGTCCACCGCGACCGACTCGCGCCGCAGCACGACCGCGATGCATCCCTCGCTGCGCACGTAGCCGTCGGCGTCAGCGTCGAACGCCCGGCAGCGGCCGGTGGGCGACAACAGGCCCGCTTTGGAGAAGGCGATGTGCACCGCCGGGTACACCAGGACGTTGATGCCAACCACGACGGCCGTGTCGCACTCGCCGCTGAGCAGGCTCTGCCGGGCGAGGTGGAGGGCGACCAGCGAACCGGAACATGCGGTGTCGACGGTCATGCACGGCCCCTGCAGGCCGAAGAAGCTCGCGACCCGGCCGGCGATCACGCTGATCGCGTCGCTCGTCGCCTCATATCCGGTGATGCCGGCGAAGCTCTCCGCATGCAGCTTGAGCGAGACGTGGCTGTTGGTGTTGGACGCGCCGACGAACACCGCGGTGTTCGTGCCCTTGAGCTCCTCGGGGTTCTGGCCGGCGTGCTCGAATGCCTGCCACACCGTCTGCAGCACGATCTTCTGCTGCGGGTCGAGCCTGGCGGCCTCCGCACCGGAGATGCCGAAGAAGCCCGCGTCGAACTCGTCGATGCCACTGAGGAAGCCGCCGTGGCGGGCGATCATCTTCGCCGGCCGGACGGTGTCGGGGGCGTGGAACGCGTCGACGTCCCACCGGTCGGAAGGGATCTCGGTGACGCAGTCGCGGCCGTCGCGGAGGGTGTCGAGCAGCTCGGACGCGCTGGACACGCCACCGGGCAGCCTGCAGCCGACTCCGACGACTGCGATGGGCTCAGCAGTCATGAACAGTCCTTCCGTCGTAACCCGGCGTCGGGTGCGGTTTGGATGTGATTAAGCACACCGTGTTCGTCCGGTTACAGCCAGGCAGGAACTCATGCAGACCTGAATCCGCCGATTCTGCCGATGGTTCTGCAAGTGACGCTGGAAAGCGCTTTCAACGACGTCGTCGCACTGCCGCCGGTTGGTCTCAGCTCAGCTCGGCTGCGGCCAACCACAGGTCTGATCTGATCGGAATGTGCCTGCCCGCCGCGGTTTTCAGAATGTCCGGCACGACCTCGACGTCGATGGTGACGCGGTCGGTCAGCAGGCGCTGGAAGCTCGCGCGGACGATGCCGGCGTCGCGCTCGGGCTGATAGCCGGGCCCGGCCACGACGAGGAGGACGACGTGGTCGAGAGCGGTCTGCGCGAGCTGGAACTGCGTGATGTCGAGCCGCTCGCTGAGGATCAGGTGGTACGTCCAGTCCAGCAGCCGCCCCGAGGCGATGCGCGTGCCGCTCGGCAGCGTGAAGAAGCTGTTGCGGCGGCCGAGGAGCTGGTCGAGCGTCCGGCCACGGGGAGCGCCGCACCGGCACGCGATGTTGCCGATCGCGGCGATGTCGTTCTGCCGGTAGCGGATCATCGGCATGGTAATGTTGATCAGGTTGGTGCCGACGATCTCTCCCGGCTCGCCGGGAGCCACCGCGTCACCGGTGTCCTGGTCCAGGATCTCGCAGTGGCTCTGGGCTTCCACGAGGTGGTACGTGCCGAGGTGGCACTGCAGCGCGAGCCTGCCGAGCTCCTCGGTGGCGTACTCGTCGTAGACGGGGCAGCCGAAGAACGCGGCCAGCTCGTCGCGGAACGCTTGCGACGACTGTTCCGAATGTGTGACGACGGCACGCAAACCATAGTCGGGCAACGGATCGAGCCCGCGCGTGCGCAGCGCTTCGCACAGTTCGGCCGCGATCGACGGGTACACCAGCAGAACTTCCGGCCTGTCCCGCAGCAACCGGTCGGCGAGCTCGCCCACCGGGCGGAGGTTGGCGAAGTACTCGACTCGGTAACCGAGTCCGCCGATCGACCGGTAGGGGTACTCGGAGGTGTTTGCGTAGAGCTGGCGGTCGCCGATCCGCAGGCCGATGTGCTGCCGATAGGCCTCGACACCGATGATGCTGTCCTTGATCCAGTTGGTGTCGCTGCCGTAGACGTCGAGCACCTGGCCGGACGAACCGGAGCTGCGCGACACGTGCGCCTTCGCCGCCTCCCCGCGCACGATCGCGGCCTCACCCGCCGCGATCAGCTCGTCCTTCGTCGTCACGGGCACACTCTGGAAGTCCTGCCAGGTGCGGACGTCCCGCGAGTGCACCTCGGCGGCGTCGCACTTCGCCCGGTAGAACTCGGTTCGCTCGTACGCCCTGTGCAGCACCCGGCGTACGTCGGGAAACCTGTCGCGGCCGGCGGTGAGCCGGCCCGGTCCCCGTTCCCAGGCGAACCTGGCCGTCATGGCGATCTGTGCCACGATTCCCAGTTCTCGCAAAGCAGACCAGCTCTCGTGTGAATGTCGCGAATGGATGGAGTGATCACGGAGTCAGATCGGCCCGGTGCGGTACCTCGATCTCCGCCGGCTCGAACACGTCGAACGTCCACGACCTGATCTCGTTGGGCCACAACAATGTCACGCTGCCCTTCGCAGGCAGGTAGACAGCTGTGTGCAGCGTGCGCACACCCAGCGTGCTGCTTGTGCGGTAGCGCGGTGCGGACAGCATCGCCGACACCGCCTCGAAAGAGGTGTCCCAGTGCTGCGTGCGGCCGCGCAACGTCAGGTTGTTCGGCTGCACGCGGTACGCCGCGCGGTCACCAGCCGCGTCCACCACGCTGATGTCGTGCGTGGTGGCGGTGCGCCAGCCCGTCAGTGCCTCATCCACGTCTCGCACCACCGCGCAGTGTTCGAGGAGGTGACGCACCAGCAGCGGCCCGCTCAGGCCGTACGTGGCTTCATCGTGGCGCGCCTCTCGGTCGGAGTTGAGCGATACCACGAGACCGTCCTCGTTGATGCCGTCCAGCAGGCCCCACAACCCGGAGGTCGTGCCCATCACCCGCCGCCGGCCGAGCTTGCTCTGCCACAACGTCCACTCGTGCCGCGTGACATCGGCATCGAGGTTGCGCACCAGCGTGCTGCCGCCGGTTACCTGCCTGCCGGTCACCTCGGGCCGGGGCGGGCCGACGTGGGTCAGAAACGCGGTCAGCGCGAGGTCGTCCAGCTCGGCGGCGGCGGCCAGCTCGGCCGACATCGCGCCAAGCGCGGGAACGGACAGCCCCAGCACTGCCGTGCGCCACGCCATGGTGAACGAATCGTCCACCTCGGACGGACGCAGCCGAGGCCAGTGCCGGCGCACGTGCTCGCGCCACTGCTCGCCAGGACGCTCCTCGACGAACGCCCGGAACGTCGTGGAGCGGTGGTCGCGGTCGGTCACCTGGGCTACCTCCTCCTTCGCCGGTTGCCATGTAACTAGCGCGCCGCCTCGCGCAGCCACGAGGAACTACCGGCAGAACCTCCGGGAAACGGAGTTCTTCCGGTGGTTCCTCGTGGTAGCCGGCGGCTCCAGCCGGTGAACTTCGGGGCAACAACAACGCCGAAGCAGGGGAGGTGGCCACCATGGCTTCTCGTCACGTCACCAACGAACGACCGTCGCGGGTGGCAGCGAGCTCATTTCTGGCGGACCTGCACGGGGAACACCGGGAGCACCTCCTGCGGTTCACCCGCCGGCTGCTGCCCGGCGACCCGCACCGGGCCGAGGACGTCGTGCAGGAGTGCATGCTCCGGGCATGGCGGCACCAGGAACAGCTGGCCGCCGAGGGCGTGATGGTGCGCTCGTGGCTGTTCACCGTCGCGCGCAACCTCATCGTCGACTGGATTCGCCGGGACAAGGCCCGTCCGGTGATCTTCGGCGACGACGACTTCGACCTGCTGCCCGGCGGTGGTGCCGACTTCGCCGACGAGGTGGTCAGCCGGTGCGTCGTCGACGAAGGACTCGCGCGGCTCACCCCGACGCAGCGACAGGCGCTGGAGCAGGTCTACCGGCTCGACCGCACCCGGCAGGGCGCGGCCGCCGTCATCGGAGTGCCGGTGGGCACCATCAAGTCGCGAGTGCACAACGCGACCATCGCTATGACGGAAGCACTCGCAGGCCACGGAGTGACCGCCGCCTGCTGGTGATCAGGCAGGCAGAGAAACGCCCAGGCTGGTGGCGATCTTCGCCGCCATGCTGCGCACCATCGGAGTGTCGAAGCCGGTGCACTCGGCCAGCGCTCGCACCCTGTGCTCACGCGCCAGTGCGGCGTCCCCGCGCTCGTCGGCCAGCTCAGCCAGCCACGCGAGGCTCTCGACCTTGTCCTCGATCGCCCGCGACGCGTCGAGCCCGTGCTGCAACTGCTGCTCGGCTTCCTGCCAGCGGCCCAGCCGGAGCAGCGCGATGCCGCGCAGGCGCTGCACCCGAGACACCGCCATCAACGCGCTGTGCTTGCGGAACATCGACTCTGCCTCATCCAGCAGGACGATCGACTGCGCCGGTTCACCCGACACGGTGAGCGTCTCGGCGAGCTTGGTCAGCGTCATCGCCAGCAGTTCCTCGGTGCCCGGCGTCGCCGTCTTGCCCCGGTGGTACGCGACGCATCGCTGGTGCACCGCGATCGCCTCGTCGTACTGACCCTGCCGTTGCAGGTAGGTGCCGAGGAGCACCAGCCCCAGGTACAGCCCGGTCTCGTAACCCGCCTGCTCGAACAGATCGACGCACCGGCGGATGTTGTCGTTGTAGCCCTCGGGTTCGCCGAGCCGCCACAGGATGGCCGCACCGTAGTACGCGCTCCACCCTTGAGTGACGAGGTCGCCGGACTCCAGCGCCTTCGCGGCGGCGGACTCGTGCGCCGCCAGCGCTTCGTGGAGCTCGCTGCACAGGCTGAACAAGGCCCATGAGAGGTAGTTGAGCTGCTCGGCCTCCGCCCGCGGATCGCCGAGCTCGCGTGCCGCGTCAGCGCCCAGCCGGAAGACATCGCGCCACAACTCACCGGTGCCGCGCAGGTCTGAGTACCAGTGCATCGCCTGGGCCAGCGCAAGCACCTTCTCGTGCTCGCCCAGCTCAGCGGCGGAGCGCAGTGCGGCTCGCACGTGCTCGTGCTCCAGCCCGAGCCAGCGATCCGCGGACTCCCGGTCCCGCACCGGATCCGGTCCGTCGATCCCGTCGTGCAACGGGCTGCTGTCGTGGTCGAAGAACAAAGCCGCCTTTGTGGCGACGGCGAGCAGCCAGTGCCGCACCCGGTCGCGCACCTCGGCCAGGGCGGCCGGGTCCTCGTCGAGCTCCAGCCGTTCGACGGCGAACACGCGCAACAGGTCGTGGCGGGTGTACCGGCCGGGCACTCGCCCGAGACCGAGCAGACTCGCGTCGGCGAGTTCGTCGAGCGACTGCTCCGCGACGTGCTCGGGTTGCCCCGTGAGCACCGCGGCGTGCTCGACGCTGGTGTCCGAGCCCTGGATCAGCGCGAGTCTTCGGAACATCATCGCGGTGGCGGGACACAGGCTCTGGTAGGAGAGCTCGAACGCCGTGCGCACCTGCAGGTCGCCCGCGGTGAGCACGGACAGCCGTCGCCGTTCATCCTCCAGCTGGTCCGCGAAGTGCGAGACGGTCCACTGCGGCCGGCTGGCCAGGCGATTGCCCGCGATGAGCAACGCGAGCGGAACACCACCGCACAGCGCGGCCACCCGCCCGGCCGCCTCCGGTTCGGGAGCGAGCCGCTCCTCGCCGGCAACAGCGCGCAGGAGGGTGACGGCGCGATCCAGCCGCAGCAGGTCCAGCGCCAGGCGGTGGCGGATGTCCAGTCCGGTGAGCGTGCTCCGGCTCGTGATGAGCACCATGGTGCCGGGGCTCGTTCCGATCAAGGGGCGCACCTGCGCCTCGTTCAGAGCGTTGTCCAGCACGAGCAGCACCGTGCGGTCGCGCAACAGCGAGTGGTACAGCGACAGCTTGTCGTCCGCGTTGGCCGGGATCTGTCGGTCGCTCACCCCGAACCCGCGCAGCAACCGGCGGACCGCGTCGTCCGGCGTCAGCGACTGGTCGCTCAGGCCACGCAGGTCGACGAACAGACACCCGTCGCGAAACCGGCTGCCGAGCCGGTAGCCGGTGTCGATGGCGAGCGCCGTCTTACCTCCTCCTGGCGGACCGTGCACGACGGTGACCTGCAGCACCGACGAGGACTCGCTGTCGCGGACGAACCCGTCCAGCGCCGCCTGCTCGGCCTCCCGGCCGGTAAGCTCGACGAGCATCGGGGGCAGCGCACAGGCGGTACTGGGAACCGCCGCCGCTGCCGGTGCTGTCGTGGGAGCCGCCAGCAGCGGTGACTTGGGCTGGTCGCCGTCGCCGCCCTTGAACTCCATGACGGCGGGCTGGGCCGGGGGCCGGCGCTTCAGCCGTGACCGCGCGATGAAGTCGGCTGCTTCCTCCCCGTTCAGCCCGAGTCCGTCGACCAGCAGCTCGACGGTGCGGCGTTGCGGGGTGAGGGCCCGGCCGCGCTCCATATCGCTGATAGCGCGCACGCTGACACCGGTGCGTTCTGCCAAGTCCTCCTGCGTCATCAGGGCGCGCAACCGGAAGAAGCGAAGAAAGTCGCCGAATGCAGTCGTGCTCACTTGCGCCATCCTGCCATGGATGTTCGCGCAGACGGAGTAGCATCAATCGGGTGGCGTAGTGTCGGACGTCGAACGCACTTTCAGTGAGCGCCGTTGAGTGAATTTCTGCCTCCTTTCAGGGTGCGGCCGGCCTCGGCAGATCGCCTGGAAGGAGTAGCCGGAGGTCCTGCACCGTGGGATTCGCCACGTTCGTCAGACGACCGGCTTGCCTGCTCATCATCAGCTCCAGCACCTGCCCCGCGTGGCGGGCGTTGCCGAACCTCCTGCCGCGCGGCATGGTGCTGAAGTGCCCTCGAAGCGCGGCGACGGTGTCGGCGGTGCACTCGTAGCCGTTCGCGACCGCCATCCGATGCACGATCTTCACCAGGTCGTCGGTCGGATAATCCGCGAATTCGACATATCGGGAGAAATGCGCGGCGAGGCCTGGAGTCGTGCGCAGGAACTCCCTCATCACGGCGGAATGGCTTGCGATGACGACCACCGTGTCGTCGCTATGGCCGCCCATCAGCCGCACTAGCGCCGCGGCGGCTTCCTGGCAGCAGTCGTCGGTGGGTGGCGTCGTGCTGTACGCCTCGTCGACGAGCAAGACGCCACCGCGAGCCCGTTCGAACGTGTCTTTGGTCAATTGGGCGGAATGCCCTACGTAGTGGCCGAGAAGTTCGTCGCAGGCGATTTCGACCAGATGACCCTTTCGCAGCACACCGATCGCGGCGAGCAGCTCGCCGTACAGCCGGGCCACCGCCGTCTTGCCGGTGCCGGGTGGGCCGTCGAAGACGAGGTGGTGGCCGATCGGGGACACCGGCTGCCCCGCCGCGCATCGCTGCCGCGCCGTGGAAATCAGGCTGGTGATCACCTCCTTCACCGTGCCCAGCCCGATCATGGCGTCGAGCTTCGCCTGCGCGGCGGCGTGCGCGCCGGAGTTACCGTCCACCACGGCACCGCCGGGTACGTCGGCGGGCAGCAGTTCGCGGCTTGCCGCGGCGGAGTCGTTCGCGAGCCGGAGTGCCCGGCGCTCCAGCATCTCGTCGAACACCTTGCGAGCGGTGTGGCCGTTGCCGAAGCATTCGCCGAGCTGCAACCGTCCGAAGTGGACGGATAGGGCGTCGCGCGTCTCCGCCGCCACCGCGCACTGGTGCGCGGTGGCCATGTTTTCCACGATCGAGATGAGGTCGGCGGTGTCGCAGTCCGCGAACTCGATGGCGCGGGTGAACCGCGCCGCGAGACCGGGCTCGGCCGCGACGAACTCCGCCGTCTCCGGTACGGAGCCCGCGATGATGACGACGATGTCGTCCCGGTGGCGCTCCACGAGCTCGACCAGGGTGCGCACCGCCTCGTGCTGGCTGGTGAGCGTGTGCGCGTCGTCGATGAACAACACGCCGCCCAGCGCCTGTTCGAACGCCTCGGCGACCAGTTCCGCCCTGGTGACCTCGACGAGGTGCCCGGAGCGCAGGATGCCGAATTCGGCAAGGATGCCGCCGTAGACCCGCGCGACGGTGGTCTTGCCGGTGCCCGGTGGCCCGGTGAAGATCAGGTGCCGCCCGTCCGGTGGTGCGTGCAGTCCGTACCGGTGAGCCCTTCTGTTGAGCTGCACCAAGGTTCTCACCTGGCGCTTCACTTCGGTGAGCCCGGCCAGCGCCTCCAGCTTCCGCAGGACCTCGTTGTCGTCGTCGGGCTCGGCCTGCTGCCGGCCGGTCGGCAGCTCGTCCGGATCACCGTTGGCCGTGCTGGTGAGGTTCTCCACCGAAGTCCTGTTGCCGCGCTCGGTGACGCGCAGGCCGCTGCCGGAGTTGCCCGACGCCCCGCAGTTCACGACGCTGACCGCGTCCGCCGAGTCGACGTGCACGCCGTCCTTGCCGTTGTTGGTGAGCCGGTCCCCGGTCAGCACCGCGCGTCCGCCGACCTGCACCAGCACGCCGTGCCTGTTCGAGTCGCGCACCACGGACTGCGCCATCATCAACGCGCCGCCGTCGTGCACCACGACACCGTCCTCGCCGGCTCCGCTCACCTCGCAATGACGCATCGAGGCCACCCCACCCGGTGCCACGCTCACCCCGGCGGCGCCTGCCGAGCGCACCCGTGACGAGGTCGCCTGTGGACGTCCGCCGTCGCTGACGTGCAGGCCGTTCTGCCCAGTGTCCCGAATTTCGCAGTCTTCCAGGCGGCCGCGGCCGTCCGAAGCGACCTCGACACCGCTGCCGCCGCAGCTGGCGAGCACCGCCCGGCGCAGCAACGGGTTCGCCGTCGTCTCGACGCGCATCCCGGCACCAGCGACGTCACGGACGTCGGCACCGTCGAACTCGGGCGCCGCCCCGTCGGTGACGAGCAGGCCAGGACCGGTGCCGCCGTGCACGGAGGTGTGCGTGAACACCGGGTTGCTCGCCTCGTCGACGTGGATGCCCGCCCCGTTCACGTCGAAGACCTCGCACTCCTCGAAAACGCCGAGCGACCGCCCGGTGACCCGGATCCCGGCGTCGGCGGTCCTCGTGACGCGGCACCGGCGCAGCACCGGCGCCGCGCCGCCGGACACGGTGATGCCGGTACCGGTGGTGTCGCTGACGTGGCACTCCTCCAACACGGGGGAGGCGTTCGTGCGCAGCAGCACACCGGCAGCCGTGCCGCGCACCGCCGTGTCTCGGATCGTGGTCGAACTGCCTTCCTCCAGTGCGATTCCGTGGCGTTCAGTGGCGGAGATGTCGCAGCGCTCGACCACGCCACGGGCGGTGCCGGTCGCGTGGATGCCGTTGCCCTTGGCGTCGCGCAGCGTGCAGTCGCGCACCAGCGGGTCACCGCGTTCGGCGATCACGATCGCCGCCGTGCCGACGTGCTCGACGACGCAGTCCTCGATCGCGCTGGCGGACGGGGAGGTCACGACGACGCCCACGCCGCCGGGGTTGGTCACCAGGCAGCCGCGCAGGGTGAGCGCGCCGGGATCGCTGACCAGCACCGCGGTCCACGCGCCACCGATGATCTCGCAGTCCTCCACCACGGCTTGGCCGCCCGGCACCTCGAGCGCAGGTGTCTCCGCGTCGCGGCCGCGCAGCACGAGTCCGATCAACTGCACCTCGGCGGCGCTCGCCCGCACCGCGCTGCCGACCGGCGGGTTCACCTCGACGACACCGCTGGTCCCGGCCGCGGTGATGGTGACGGATCTGGTCACGTCCAGTGACTCGGCATAGCGGCCAGGGCTCACGGAGATCACCGTGCCGTCGCGTGCGTCCCGCAACGCGTTCGTGATCGTGCGGTACCCCTGGTCGTGGTCCACCGTCAGCACATGCCGTGACACAGACCCTCCCCCTTGTCGTTCGGCTTCATCACGGCAAACGCGACGGACCTCCGAAAGGGTTCACCCCGTGTGGCGTGTGAGACCTGACCCGACACCGTCTGTGATCCGTACGGCCAGCTCAGTCGATGTGAGCGGGTTCAAACGAGGCACGTCAGGGCAGGTCCTCCGGTGCCAGCAGACGCAGGTCGTGGACGGTCGGCGCGCCAACTTTGCTCAGGCGGCCTGCCTGCCGGGTCATCATCTTCTCCATCACCTGCCGGGCGTAACGTGCGTTGCCGAACGAGACGTCGCGGTGCACCCCGGCGAAGTGCTCGCGCAGTGCCGCCACGGTCTGCGGCGCGCACTCGTAGCCGTTGGCCGACGCCATCCGGTGCACGATCGTCACGAGGTCGTCGGTGTCGTAGTTCTCGAACTCGATGTGCCGGGAGAACCGCGATTCGAGGCCGGGGTTTGACTGCAGGAACATCCGCATCTCGTTCGAGTATCCGGCGACGATCACGACTGTGTCGTCGCGGTGGTCCTCCATCAGCTTGACCAGGGTGTCGACGGCTTCCTGGCCGAAGTCGCCGCCGTTGCCGCCGCTCGGGGTGAGCGCGTACGCCTCGTCGATGAACAACACACCGCCGCGGGCGCTCTCGAACGCCTCCGTGGTCAGGTGCGCGGTGTGGCCGATGTACCGGCCGACCAGGTCCGCGCGCGCCACCTCGACCAGATGTCCCTTCTGCAGCACGCCCATGGCGGCGAGCAGCTCGCCGTAAAGCCGAGCCACGGTGGTCTTACCGGTACCGGGGGCGCCGGCGAACACCAGGTGGTTGCTGATGGTGGGCACGGGGAGGCCTGCCTGGCGCCGCTGCCGCGCGGTGCCGATCAGGTTCACCAGGTCGTTGATCGCCTCCTTCACGCCGGAGAGGCCAATCATCGAGTCGAGGCGCGTGCGCAGGGAGGTGAGGGCGGTCTCGTCGGGCTGGGTGAGATCCGCCCCGCCCGGCACGTCCACGGCCTGCAGCAGGGACAGGCTCTGGTCGTCCGCGTCCGGTTCGTTCGCGAGCCGGAACGCCTGGCGGTCCACCATCTCCTCGAACACCTTGCGGGCGGTGCGTCCGTTGCCGAAGTCGTCGCCGCGCTGCATCTGTCCGAAGTGGACCGCGAGGGCGTTCCTGGTGTCCTCGGGCACGTGGTACTGGTGGGCGGTGCACATCTTCTCGACGATGGTGACGAGCTCGTCGGTGGAGTAGTTCTCGAACTCGATCGTGCGGGTGAACCGCGACGCGAGGCCGGGGTTGGACTGCAAAAACGTCGCCATCTCCTGCGAGTATCCGGCGACGATCACGACGGCGTCGTCGCGGTGGTCCTCCATCAGCTTGACCAGGGTATCGATGGCCTCGCGGCCGAAGTCGTGCCCGGCGCCCTTGCCCTGCGAGGACAGCGTGTAGGCCTCGTCGATGAACAGCACGCCGCCGAGCGCCTTGTTGAACGTCTCGGTGGTCTTGATCGCGGTGCCGCCGACGATCTGCGCGACCAGGTCGGCGCGCGCGACCTCGACGAGGTGGCCGTCGCGCAGGACGCCCAGCTCGGCGAGGATGCTGCCGTAGAGGCGCGCGACGGTGGTCTTGCCGGTGCCGGGTGGCCCGGCGAAGATCAGGTGCCGGCTGGTCGGCGGCGCGACCATGCCCGCCTCCTGGCGCCTGCGGGCCATCTTGTTGAGGTTCACCAAGGTCTTCACCTGGTGCTTCACCGCGGTGAGACCGACCAGTGCCTCCAGTTTCGCGAGCGGGGCTTCCTCGCCGCAGCCCTCCGCCTGTGTCGCCGCGGAAGCCTGTTCCGGAACGGCCTCGGCGCTCGCCGTGGTGCCGTCGGTGTCCGGGGTGCCGTTGCCGTTGCTCGTCAGATTCTCCACGGAGACCCGCGCGCTCGGTACGGTCACCCGCAGGCCGCTGCCCTTGTTGTCCGACGTCGTGCAGTCCACCACGCTCACCGCGTCGGTGGAGTCGATGCGCACGCCGTCGCGGTCGTTCCCGGTCAGCTCGTCCGCGGTCAGCTTCGCCCGCGCGCCCGCCTCGACCACTAGGCCGTGCCCGGCGGCCCGCCGCACTTTGGACCGGGAGAACATCAGCTCGCCACCGTCGCAGACCACCACGCCGTGCGTGGCCGTTTCGCTGATTTCGCAGTCCCGCAGCGAGCCGACCCCGCCAGGGCCGATCAGTACGCCAGCCTCGCCGGACCGGTGCACTCGCAACGTGCTGATGTACGGGCTGCCGCCCTCCGAGACGTTGAGCCCGGACTTCGCCGCTTCGCGCACTTCGCAGTCCTCCAGCCGGCCGCGGCCGTTGCCGGTGACCTGGATGCCGTGACCCTTGCAGCCGTCCAACGTCGCCCTGCGCAGCAGCGGGTTCGCCGCCGCCTCGATGCGCAGACCGTCACTCGCGACGTTGCGGACCTCCAGCCGGTCGAACTCGGCCGTCGCGCCGTCGGTGACCAGCAGGCCCACCGACGACCCGCCGCGCACCGAGGTGCGGGTGAACGCGGGGCCGCTCGCCTCGTCGACGTGGATGCCCGCTTCGGTCGCGTCGGAGATCTCGCACTCCTCGAACGACCCGCGCGCCCGCCCGGTGACCCGCACTCCGGCGCCACCGGTCTTGGTGGTGCGGCACCGGCGCACCACCGGGTCCGCACCGTTGGCGACGGTGATCCCGTCACCCGTGGTGTTCGTGATCCGGCACTCCTCCAGTACGGGCGAGGCATGGGTGCTCACGAACACGCCACTCGAGGTGTCGCGCACGGTGGTGTCGATGATCTTGGTGGAGCTGTCCTCCTCCAGCGCGATGCCGGACCGCTCGGTGGAGGAGATGTCGCAGTGCTGGATGGTTCCCTGTGCCTGGCCGTTGGCGCAGACGCCGTTCCCCTTCGCGTGCCTCAGGGTGCAGTCACGCACTGTCGGGTTGCCGCGGTCGGCGATCACAATCGCGGACGTCCCGACGTGCTCGATGACGCAGTCCTCGATCGTGCTCGCCGCCGCGGAGGTGACCACGACACCCGCACCCGCGGGGTTCGTCACGCGGCAGCCGCGCATGGCCAGCGACCCGGAGCTGTGGGCCAGCACGGCGGTCCACGCGGCGCCGACGATCTCGCAGTCCTCCACAGCCGCCTGGCCGCGCGCCACGTCCAGCACGGGCAGTTCCTCGTGCTGGCCTCGCAGCACCAGTCCGGTCAGCTTCACGGCCTCGGCGATGAGGCGCACCACGCTGCCCTGCCGCGCCACGATCTCCACGCTGCCCCGCGGATCGCTCGCCGCGATCGTGACGACCTTCGTCACCACGAGCGACTCGTCGTAGCGGCCGGGCAGGACGGAGATCACCGACCCGTTGCGCGCGTCCTGAAGAGCAGCGGAAATGGTGCGGTAGCCGTTGTCGCGGTCCACTGTGAGCACGTGCCGTGACACGGGCGCTCCCTCCGTCGTTCGTCCGGTGGAGCCCGAGGCTCCGCACCGGCCAACGCAACACACCCCCGATTGAGTTCACCGTGGATTCCTGCCGGTGGTTCTTCGTGTTCGCGGCGGTCCGCACCGTGGTGGACTCACCGGGTGAGGCGACAGCTGGCAGCCGCGTGCGTGGTGTTCACGCTCGCGGCGAACGGCGGCGTGGCAGCCGCCGAGGAGAAAGACCTGCCCCAGATTCCGCAGGCGCTGAAGGCCGGGCAGCAGTGCACAGCCACGTCCGGGAAGACCGTGACCGATGTGCCGTGGCAACTGCCGTACCTCGGGGCGGACCGGGTGTGGCCGATGTCCCGCGGCAACGGCGTGCAGGTCGCCGTGGTGGACACCGGCGTGGACCAGTCGGTGGTGCCCGGCGACGTGTCCGGCGAGGCCGGCGCGGACTGCGTCGGCCACGGCACCGTGCTGGCGAGCCTGATTGCTTACAAGTCTGCAAAGGACGGTGGGCTGTCCGGTCTCGCGCCCGGTGCGCGGGTGCTCGCGGTGCGCGGCACCGACAAGACCGGAGCGGCGACGGCGGCGAGCATCGCCACCGGAATTGACGCGGCGGTCGGCGCGGGCTCACGGATCATCTGCGTCGGCGCGGTCACCGCGGACGGCGCCCCGGTGCTGCGCGAGGCGGTGGACCGCGCGATCGCGGCGGGCGCTCTGGTCGTCGCCGCGGCTGGTCCGGACGTCACTTCGGCCGGCAACGTCCCTCCCGGCCCTTACTTCCCGGCGGCGCTCCCCGGCGTGCTGTCGGTGACCGCCATCGGCCCGGACGGCAAGACCTCCGGCAAGCCCGAGATCAAGATCGTCCACGGCACGCTCGCCGCACCGGGCCTGCTCGTGATGGGCACCGGTCCAGGCGGCGGCCAGGTGGTAGGTGTCGGCCCGGCGTTCGCCGCCGCGCAGGTCGCCGCCGCCGCGGCGCTGGTCAAGTCCTACCGGCCGGAGTCGTCGGCCGGCGAGCTCGCCCGCCGGCTGCGGGGCACGGCGTATCCGCAGTCCGGTGCCGACGTGATCGACCCGCTGGCGGCGATCATGGCTGGCACCGCCGGCGGCGCCGTGGCCGCGCGCAGGGAACCATTGGTGGTCAAGGCTCTTCCTGATTTCGGCGCGACCCGCGGCGCTGCTTGGGCGATGGCTGGAGGGGTGGTGCTACTCGTGTGCTTGTTGGGTGCGCTGGCGGTGGTGGTGCCGCGTGGGCGTCGGCGTGGGTGGCGGCCTGGTCCCGCGAAGAGCTGATGTCGTTCTGAACGCGCGATGAAGCCCGATCCCTAAGAGTTCCTAACAGATTGATCAACTGTGGTGACTGAACGTTCATGATCGTTGATCATGAACGGGTGAGAAAGGGTGAGCAGCCACCGTGGATCGTGTCCGACGATCTGTGGGCGCGAATCGAGCCGTTGTTGCCTCGATGGGAGTACGCGCTGCCCAAGCTGGGCCG
>NZ_FNIX01000028.1 GCF_900104175.1 Lentzea jiangxiensis | reverse complement strand
CTGACCGACAACGCCAAGAACTATCTGATCTCCCGCGACTTCGCCGCCGCCGTGGCCGCGATCGGCGCTCGGCACAAGACCATCAAGCCGCACTGTCCCTGGCAGAACGGCAAAGTCGAGCGGTTCAACCGAACCCTGCAGACCGAGTGGGCCTACCGCCAGGTCTTCCTCGACAACCCCACCCGATCCGCAGCACTGGCGCCCTGGCTTGAGCACTACAACACTGAACGCAGTCACTCCGCACTCGACGGGCACCCACCCATCAGCCGCGTTCAGTCACCAACCTCATGACCAAGTACAGCTAGGCGACCTGCGCCGCGGGCGCCGAGAACGTGTTGCAGGCGTCCGTCGAGTTCGCCCGGAAGCCCGCCGACGCCCAGTTCGCCTGGTTCTTCGCCGAGCCGTGGGCGTTGTTCTCGGGCTTCTCCTCGATCGCGAACTGGAAGTCCTCCTGCGCCTGGCGCGCGAGGTTCGCCGTCAGCGACCCCCGGCCCGCCGCGGACGCCAGGAACATGCCCGCGAGGCAGTTGGCCTGCAGCTCGATCCGCCGCGACATCTCCAGGCCCGCCGGGGTCTTCTCGCCCGCGTCGATGATCTTCAGGTCCGCCGCCCGCAGCATGCCGGTGAGCGCCTGCACGTGGTGGCCGTACTCGTGCGACAGCGTGGCCAGGTGCGTGGCCGGGGCCTCACCGCCGCCGTTGTCGCGCAGCCGGGACGTCGGCATGTAGATCGTGCGGTTGCGGCCGCAGTAGTACGCCACCGCGTGCCCGGACTCCGGGGCGGCGCCGCACGGGCCGTCCTTCAGCTCCGGCGACGCGTCCAGCACCGGCTTGTCGAACGGCAGGTTCACCGACGACAGCAGCGGGCCCCAGGCCGTGTCGAGGCACTCCACGCCGGCCGCGTAGTAGGCGGCCAGCTGCTGGTCCGACGTGCCGAACGGCGGCAACGTGCAGGTCACCGGGGGCACCGAGACCGGCTTGACGAGGAACGGGTGGTCCGCCAGCCGGTAGACGGCCCTCGGGCGGATCGGGGTCGTCGGCTCGGTCGAGGCGGCGGGCGCCGGCCGTGAGCCCGCCAGCGCGTGCCCCGTCACCACCGCGGGACGGCTCAGTTGACCGATTCCGAGGACGAACGCGACCACCAGCACGAACACTCCCGCGAACAGGACCGGGTTGTTCTTGGCCGGTGGGGTCACGCTCTCCCCTTCCTAGGAGACCGAAGCCGGGTCGGCGGCCCAGGTGTTGCACTCGGACGCCTTGTTCGACCGGTAGCCCCGGTCGACCCAGTTCGAGTTGTTCTGCGGTGTGCCGTGGTCCTTCGTCGGGTAGATGTCGTAGTCACCCCGGTTGCCCGCGTCGGTCAGGCCGACCCTGATCACGTCGATCGGGATCGCTCCGTGCGACAGGGGCGCGAGCGTCATGCCTCCGAAGCACGTCGCCTGCAGCTCCATCCGGCGGTTCAGGTCGAGGCCCTTCGGAGTATCCCACCCTCCCGCGTCGTACTGCGCGCGGTCCGACGCCTTGAGCATCCCGGTGAGCCACTGGATGTGGTGGCCGTACTCGTGGGCGAGCTGGCCCAAGTACTTGCCGGGGTGGTTGGGGTTGTTGGGGTTGCGCTCGGCGGCGTAGGCGTTCGCCGTCCAGTAGATGCCGCCCTGGCAGTAGCGCGCGGTCTGGTCCGGGCGGACCGTGCCGCACGGGTACTGGGCGGTCTCGGTGACGATGTGCAGCTCGACCGGCTGGTACGGCAGGTTCGCCGCCTGCAGCGCGGGCTTCCACATGTTCTCGATGCACGGCAGCGCCGCGCGCAGGAACCGGTCCTGGCCCGCGGGGGAGTAGTCCATCGCCGGCAGCGCGCAGCCCGGGATCGTGGTCGCGCCGAAGTTCGCCTTGAGGAACGGGTGGTCCGCGAGCGCGTAGACGGCCTTCGGCCCCGCGGGGGTCGCCGGCGTGGACGGGGCGCGCGACGGCGTCGCGCGTGAGGGAGCCGTCGTGGTCGTGGGGGCGTCCGTCGTCGTCTGCGCCCCGAACGTCGGGCTGTACGTCGTGTAGTTCGAGTAGCCCGTGTCCTTCACCTTGCTGCTCAGCGTCGCCGCGAAGACGCCGACCGCCGCGAGACCGAGGACCACCACACCGCCCAGGATCAGGGCGATCATCGGGCCGTTGTTCTTGCGGGGCGGCGGCGGGCCCATCGGGTACGGCGCGTAACCACCGGGAGGCGTGCCCCACGACGGCTGCGGCGGCGGCATGACCTGGCCGGGCGGCGGAGGAGGCCCGTACTGGGCGTACCGCGCGGGCGGCGGGCCCTGCGGAGGCATCCCGTACGGGGGCGGGGGGCCCTGGGGCGGACGCTGCCCGAGCGGTGCGGGCATCGGCGGCGGGCCGACCGGGCGCGGCGGCGGCCATGAGCCCGGCGGCGGTGGTTGCGTCATCGCCTGAGGTCCCCCCATTGGTCGTCCTGGGTCGGGTACGAGCATAGGCGGAGCGAGATCACGCGTCCCCCGACCGGGCTAACGCGTCCTGTCCACGACCTCGAGACGCGCGGGCCGGGGGACCGGTTCACGAGACGTCGCCGGGGCTCGCCGCCCAGGTGTTGCACGCCTTGATGTTGTTCTGCCGGTGGCCGTGCATGACCCAGCGCTCGTTGTTGGGCGCGCTGCCGTGGTCGGGCCTGCGGTTGTAGTCACCGCGTTTGCCCGCGTCACTCAGACCGGTGTTCACGACGTCCATCGGGACGATGCCCTTGTGCGAGAACGGCGCGAGCGTCATGCCGCCGAGGCAGGTCGCCTGCAGCTCGAGCCTGCGGTTGAGCTCCAGGCCCTTCGGGGTGTCGAACCCGCCGACGTCGTACTGGGCCTGGTCGGCGGCGCGGAGCATGCCGGTGAGCCACTGGACGTGGTGGCCGTACTCGTGGCCGAGCTGGCCGAGGTAGACGCCGGGGTGCCGGATCGTCGTGCCGCCCTCGCTGGAGTAGAAGTTGCCGGGCCAGTAGATGACGCCGCGGCAGAACATCGCCGTCGAGTTGGCCTGCCGCGAACCGCACGGCGTCTGCGTCGTCCCGGTGAACACCTGCAGCTCCACCGGCTGGTACGGCAGGTTCGCCGCCTTCAGCGCGGGCTGCCACGCCTTCTCGATGCACGGCAGCGCGGCCGCGAGGAACCGCTGCTCGCCCGCCGGGTTGTACTCCATCTTCGGCAACGGGCACGAGTCGAGGTCGTTCGCGCCGACGTTGGTGGCGAAGATCGGGTGGTCGGCGAGCTTGTAGACGGCCTTCGGCCCCACCGGCGCCGGCTGCGTCGACGTCTTCGGGGACGTCGTGCTCCTGCTCGTCGTCGTGGTGGTCCTGGTCGTCGTGGCAGGGGAGGAGTAAGTCGGGCTGTACGTCGTGTAGTTCGAGTAGCCCGCGTCCCGCACCTTGTTGTTCATCGTCGCCGCGAAGACGCCGATCGCGCCGAGGCCGAGGACCACGACACCGCCGAGCACGAGGGCCAGGACCGGGCCGCTGCCGCTGCGGCGCGGCGGAGGCATCACCGGGTACGGCGGCCGTCCGAACCCGCCGGGGTGCGGCTGACCCCACGCCGGCGGCGGCATCACGGGACGCGGCGGCGGCATCATCGGGCGTGGCGGTGGCAGCGGCGCACGGCCGGGCGGCGGCGCGTACGCGGGAGGAGCGCCGTAAGGAGGAGGCGGTCCCATCGGCGGACGCGTACCGGGCGGCGGGCCCTGGACCGGACGGGGACGCATCGGCGGTCCGTACGGCGGCGGAGCGGGCACGGGAGGCGGCCCCACCGGGCGTGGTGGCGGCCGGTAGCCCGGCGGCGGTGGTTGCGTCATCGCCGAAAATCCCCCAGTTGGCGTCTGTTCGAAAGTCCGCCGGAGCATATGAGGACTCCGCTATTGTCCGCAGCCGTGTTGAAGAACTGGGGTGCGGCGATCTTCGTCGCCGTCGCGCTGACGTCCGCCACGTCCACGGGCACGACCGCCGGCGCGCTCGCGCAGCCGCTTCCCGGCACGGTCAGCACCGAGGTGCGGATGAAGCTGGAGCGCGACTCCCGGCTCTCCGTCACCGAGACCGTCCAGGTCCCGGACGGCACGACCGTCAAGCGGACCGTCCCCTTGCGACTCGCGGTCGGCAACGACCTGGAGCGCCGCTACGAGGTCACCGACGCCAAGGTCGAGGGCAGGGGCGGCACCACCGTCGGCGACGACGAGTTCTCCGCCACGTTCGAGGGCGGCCAGAGCACGCTGACCTACACGGTCGTCGGCGCCGTCGCCCCCGTCGGCGACGCGCTGGAGGTCCGCTGGCAGGTCGCGGGCGGCTGGGACACCGAGCTCGACAAGGTCTCCGTCTCGTTCTCCGCACCGGACTCCCCGACGTCGGTCAACTGCCTCGCCGGCCCCGTCGGCTCGTCGCAGCCCTGCACGAGCGCGGACCTCGCGGACGGCAAGGGCGTGCGCGCACAGGAGATCAAGCTCGGCGCCGGTGAACGCGTCGACGTCGCGATCGGACTGTCCGCGGGCGTCGTGCCGCCCAACGCCGTCGTGGTCGAGCAGTCCGGGCTCGCGGCCGCGTTCGCGCTGACGCCGATCAGCGGTGCCGCGCTCGGCGGGCTGCTGGTGCTGCTGCTCGGCGGCGTCGCCCTGCTCTGGTACCTGCGCGGCCGGGACGCGGCGGCGCTCGCGAGCGAGGTCGGCGCGGTCTCCGTGCTGGTCCGCGACGCCGGTGGCCGGGTCGCGTTCGCCTCACCCGACGGCGTGCTGCCCGGCCAGGTCGGCACGGTCGTCGACGAGCACGTGGACGTCGTCGACGTGACCGCCACGGTCATCGACCTCGCCGTCCGCAACTACCTGTGGATCGCGGAGGTGCGCCAGGAGGACGGCTTCGGCCACGACTGGCAGATCGTGCGCCGCAACCCCGCCGACGCCTCGCTGTCCGGGTACGAGAGGGCCGTCTACGAAGTCCTCCTGCCGCAGGGCGCCGACGCCGTCACGGTGTCGGAGCTGCGCGGCCGTCAGGTCGACCTCGCCCGCGTGCGCGACGAGCTGTACGCCGACGTCGTCGAGAAGCGCTGGTTCGTGCGCCGCCCCGACGCCGAGCGCAGCCTGTTCTGGTGGGTCGGCATCGGCCTCGCGGTGCTGGGCCTGGTGGCCACGGTCGTGCTGGCGCTCACGGTCGGCAACGCGCTGTTCGGCCTCGCGGTCGCCGTCGGCGGCGTCGCCCTCGCGTTCGGCGCCCGGTCGATGCCCGCCCGAACCAAGCGCGGCAGCGAGCTGCTGGAGCACGTCCGCGGGCTGCGCGGGTACCTCCACGGGGTGACACCGGAAGACGTTCCCGAGGCCGACCGCGAGCTGGTGTTCTCCCGGTCGCTGCCCTACGCGGTGGTGCTCGGCGAGACCGAGCGCTGGCTGGCGGCGTTCGGCCGCCAAGACCTCTACTGGTACGGCAACTCGGGAACCAGCACGGACTTCCGGCGCAGCTTCCCGGCGTTCCTCGGGGCGCTCGACGGCGTGCTCGCCCAGGCAGGCCACCTGCGATCGCTCCGGGCGCCGAACCCGTAGGCTTGCCGCATGGCCTCACCCGAACTGCACAGGTTCACGTTGCCCAACGGCCTGCGGGTGGTGCTCGCCCCCGACGCCAGCGCACCGGTCGTCGGCGTCAGCGTGCACTACGACGTCGGCTTCCGTTCCGAGCCGGAGGGGCGCACCGGGTTCGCGCACCTCTTCGAGCACCTCATGTTCCAGGGCAGCGAGAGCCTGGAGAAGCTGGCCCACTTCCGGCACGTGCAGTCGTCGGGCGGCACGTTCAACGGGTCCACGCACCCGGACTACACCGACTACTACCAGGTGCTGCCGAGCGCCGCCCTGGAGCGGGCGCTGTTCCTCGAGGCGGACCGCATGCGGGCGCCGAAGCTCACCGAGGAGAACCTCCGCAACCAGATCGACGTGGTGAAGGAGGAGATCCGGCTCAACGTGCTGAACCGCCCGTACGGCGGGTTCCCCTGGATCCTCCTGCCCGCGGTGCTGTTCAAGACGTTCGCCAACGCGCACAACGGCTACGGCGACTTCGTCGACCTGGAGAGCGCCACGGTCGACGACTGCGCGGAGTTCTTCGACACCTACTACAGCCCGGCGAACGCGGTGCTGACGGTGGCGGGCGACCTCGACGTCGAGACCACGAAGGCGTTGGTGGAGAAGCACTTCGGCGACGTGCCCGCGCGGCCGAAGCCCGAGCGGCCCTCGTTCGCCGAGCCGGCCCCGCAGGGCGAGGTGCGCCACGAGCACGGCGACGCGCTGGCCCCGCTGCCCGCGATCGCGATCGGCTACCGCGTGCCGGACCCGACGACGGACATCGACGGCTACCTCGCGTACCTGGTGCTCGCCGGCGTGCTGACCGACGGCGACAGCTCGCGCCTGCAGCAGCGCCTCGTGCACCGCGAGGGCATCGTGATCGACCTGAACGCCGGCTGCGGCCTGTTCGGCCCGCTCGAGGCCCGCGACCCCGACACCTTCAGCATCACCGCGATCCACACGCCGGAGGTCGAGGCCTCCCGGGTCATCGAGGCCATCGACGAGGAGCTGCAGAAGCTCGCGCAGGAGCCGCCGTCGGCCGAGGAGCTCGCGAAGGTCACCGCCCGCTGGGCGTCGACCATGCACAAGGAGCACGACCGGCTCACGAACCGCACCCTGGGCCTCGGCTCGGCGGAGCTGCTGTTCGGCCGCGCCGAGCTCATCTACGAACTGCCCGAGCGGATCGCCTCCGTGACCGTGGACGAGGTGTCGGCCGCGGCCAAGGCGCTGCGTCCCGACTCCCGCGCCCTTCTCTTCGTCAAGCCCACCGGAGGAACCCAGTGACCGCCTCGACCTCTACTTCGGGGAGCAAGACCCACCGGTCCGCCGAGGAGATCGGACGCACCGAGGCGGGCCCGCGCCCGTTGCCCGAGCTGGGCACCCAGGAGGCGGCCGCCGAACTGTCCACTGTAGACACGACGCTGCCGAACGGCCTGCGCGTGATCGCGGTCCGCCGGGCCACCGTGCCGATGGTCGAGCTGCGGCTGCGCGTCCCGTTCGCGGACCCGTCGGGCTCCAGCGCCGGGTCGCAGCACTCCGCGATCGCCGAGGTCCTCGCGAACACCGTCCTGACCGGCACCGGGTCCCGGTCCCGCGTGCGGATCGACACCGAGCTGGCGCTCGTCGGCGGCGAACTCGACGCCGTCGTCGACCCGGAGCGGCTGAGCATCACCGGCAACGCGCTGGCCACGGGTCTCGACACCGTCCTGGACGTGCTGCGCGACGTGCTGACCTCGGCGTCGTACCCGGCGGAGGAGGTGGAGCGCGAGCGGGCCCGCCTCGTCGAGCGCATCGCCCTCGCCCGGTCGCAGCCGAACGTCATCGCCCGCGAGGCGCTGCAGACGCTGCTGTACGGCGACCACCCGTACGCCAAGGAGATGCCCGAGGCGGACGAGGTCGCGAACGTCAGCCGTGAGGACGTGGTGGCGCTGCACGGCAAGGCGTTGCTGCCGCGTGGCTCCGTCCTCGTGGTGGTCGGCGACGTCGAGCCGTCCGAGGCCGTGACCCGCATCGGCGAGGCGCTGGCCGCGTGGCAGGGCGACGGCGAGGCCGTCCAGCTGCCGCCGCTGCCCGAGGTGTCCGGCGGCGACGTGAAGCTCGTGCACCGCGCCGGTGCCGTGCAGTCGCAGATCCGCCTCGCCGCGCAGGCGATCCCGCGCACCGACCCGCGCTACCCGGCGCTGCAGCTCGCGAACCTCGTCTACGGCGGGTTCTTCTCCTCGCGGCTCGTCGAGAACATCCGCGAGGACAAGGGCTACACCTACAGCGCCCGCTCGCACCCGGAGTTCACCGTCCACGGCGCGACGCTGCTGATCGACGCGGACACGGCGTCCGACGTGACGGCCGCGGCGCTGCTCGAGACCCGCTACGAGCTCGCGCGGCTCGGCCTCGTGCCGCCGTCGCAGTCCGAAGTGGACACCGCGCGCAGCTACGCCGTCGGCACGCTGCTCACCAGCACGTCCTCGCAGTCCGGCCTGGCGTCGTTCCTCGTGAACCTCGTCGCGCTGGGGCTCGGCATCGACTGGCTCGTGGCGCACCCGCAGCGCCTCGCCGCCGTCACCGCCGAGGAGGTGGCCGCGGCCGCGCTGGAGTTCTTCGCGCCGGCGAACTTCACCGGTGTGCTCGTCGGCGACGCCGAGCAGCTCGAGCCGAAGCTCGCGGCCCTGGGTGGGGTCGACCTGGGCGAGGTCTCGTCCCGGTGAGCTTCGAACTGGCCGGTCTGCCCGCGCTGTCGCGGTCCGCGGTCGACAGGTGCGAGCCGTTGCGCGGCGACGACGAGAAGCTCGCCGCGCTCTGGCCCAAGGCGCGCATGCTGGTCGTCGACACGCGCGGCCGCACCCTGGTCGCCGACCGCGGCACGCGGGTGGTCGACCGCCCGGCCGTCGAGTTCGGCGACCAGCCGCCCGTGCACGCCGTCCTGCTGGGTGAGCAGGACGGCGTGGCGTACTTCGCCGTCCTGATGCCCGCCGAGGAGGGCGAGGCGGCACCGGCCGGCCGCGCCTGGGGCCCGCCGGAGCTCACGGACGAGCCGCAGTGGCTCGACCTGCGGCAGGCGGGCGCGACCCTGGACGACCTGGGGACGGGCCTCCTCACGACCGCCGCCGCGCTGTTCCAGTGGCACCGCCTCGGCAAGTACTGCGCCAAGTGCGGCGCGCGGACCGTGCTGGAGAAGTCCGGCTGGACGTCGGTGTGCTCGGGATGCGGCCGCGAGGAGTACCCGCGCACCGACGCCGCGGTGATCTGCCTGGTCCACGACGGCGCCGACCAGGTCCTGGTGGCCCGCGGCCCGGAGTGGCCGGAAGGGCGGTTCTCCGTCCTCGCCGGCTTCGTCGAGGCGGGCGAGTCGCTGGAGGCCTGCGTGGCGCGCGAGATCGACGAGGAGGTCGGGGTCGCCGTCCACGACATCCGCTACCTCGGCTCCCAGCCGTGGCCGTTCCCGCGGTCGCTGATGATCGGGTTCGAGGCGGTGGCCGACCCCGCCGAGCCGTTGCGGCTCGCGGAGGGCGAGATCGCCGAGGCCAAGTGGGTCTCGCGGGCGGACGTGCGGCGAGCCATCGAGGAACCGGGCAGCGTTCCGGGCCTCGGCCTCGCCGGTGGTGCGTCGATCGCGTTCCGGATGCTGCAGAGCTGGTCGGGCGCCGAGGCCTAGCCGTTCGGTCGCCCCGGCCGCGGCTCATCGCCCGACTCGCGCGATGTACCCGTCGGGGCGGACCACCGCTTCCCGGCCGTCGACCGCGGTCGTGGCGCCCTTGCCGTCGGCGAGGTCGAGCCCAGGCAGGAACGTGCCCGCCAGCGGGTGGTCGCACCCGGTCTCGTAGCGGATGTCGGTGCCCTGCACCATCGCCGAGATCCGCGCCTTCACCTCCGGCAGGTCGAGCAGGTCGCTCATCAGGGAGTGAAGTTCGCGGGACCGGGGGTCGGGGCGGGTCAACGCCACCTGGGCCAGGGTGTTGCGCAGCACGCGGTCGGCCACCGGATGGCGTTCGGCGGTGTAGGTGTCGATCAGCGCGGAGTCCCCGGTGGCGAGCTTCCAGCCCAGGTTGAGGGCGTCCTGCAGGCCCAGGTTGAGGCCCTGGCCGCCGAACGGCGAGTGCACGTGGGCGGCGTCGCCCGCCAGCAGGACGTTGTCGCGGCGGTAAGTGGTGGCCTGGCGGGTGTTGTCGGTCCAGGTGGTGGCGGTGTGGACGTGCGTGATCCGGACGTCGCGGCCGCTCACCCGGCGCAACGCGGCTTCCAGCGCCTCGCGGGTCACGTCGCGCGTCGCCGGCGGACCGTCGTACTCGATGAGCATGACGCGGCCCTGCAACGGACCTGACGCGTGGACGCCCCGCGGGGTGCGGTGCCAGCCGTGCGGGAGGTCGCCCTCCAGGTCGACGACCGCCTGGTAGCCGGTCAGGGTGGGGCCGGTGCCGGGGAAGTCGAAGCCCGCGAGCCGGCGGACGGTGCTGCGGCCGCCGTCGCAGCCCACCACGTACTCCGAGCCCAGGCCGAGGTCGGTGACCTCGACGCCGCGGCGGATCTCCACGCCCAGGTCGAGGGCGCGGGCTTCGAGGATCCGTTCCAACGCCTGCTGCGACAGCATCACCAGCGGCAGACCGTCCAGTTTGAACAGTCCCGCGAAGTGGCCGGTGGAGCGCCGCGGGTTCCACGCGAGGCGGTCCGCCTCCTCCTCGCTCGCGGCGTCGATCGCGGGGCCCAGGCCGCGCATGCCGAGCATCTGACGGGTCAGGCCGCTGATCATCTGGGCCTTGATGGTGTCCGCCTGGGCGGTCAGGCGTTCCAGCACGGTGGTGCGGACGCCCTGGAGGGCCAGTTCGCAGGCCAGCAGGAGGCCGACCGGGCCCGCGCCGACGACGGTGACGTCCACTGAGGTTTTCATGCTCAACATTTGAGCGTGAAAACATCTCTCCGTCAAACGTGTTTTAGGATGAGGTGGTGACGGAGCCGATCTATTCGTGGCTGTACGTGCAGCAGGGCGTGGACGCCGTGAAGGCCGCGCTGGGGCGGCGCATGGAGGCCGAGGCCGGGTGCTCGTTGCTGGAACACGTGGCGCTCTACCAGCTTCACCACAACGGCGGTCGGCTGCAGATGTCCGAGCTCGTCGAGCTGCTCGACGTCAGCCCGTCCGGTGTGACGCGCTTGGTCGAACGGCTGGTCCAGCGCGGTTGGGTGAGCAGGGAGCAGCCCGCGGACAACCGGCGGCTGGTCATCGCGGTGCTCACGCCTGAGGGCGAGGAGGCGTGCGTGGGGACGACGGCGCGGGTCTACCGGGCGTCACTGGCCGAGGAGTTCACCGAGTTGCTCAGCGAGCGCGACCTCGCCGACCTGCGGCGGATCGGGCGCAAGCTGATGGAGGGGCACGACCGGTGGGACGTGAAGAGGTTCGCACCGTCAGAGCAGTGACGGCAGCACGTGCTCCTCGGTGACCACCAGCCCGGTGGTGGCCAAGGTCGCGGCGAGGTCGGGGTCCCAGCTCGCCTCCACCGGGCGGCTGTTCAGCGTCGGCAGCTCCACGCCGCGTGCGATCAGCGTGGCGACGGCCCCCCGGTAGTCGGCTGAGGACATCCGCCACGCCGTTCCACCGGTCCAGGCGAGGACCTCGTTCACGACCCGGATGCCGTCCGGCGTGAAGTCGTTGTGGCACAGCACGGTCTTGCCGTCCAGGTGGTGCTTCGCCTGCGGCGTCAGGCCGTGCGGGAGCACCACCAGCGGGCCGGGCAGGCCGGACTCGAGCAGGCGGGGGTTGCGGACGACGGTGACCTCGTCCGCCTCGAGGGTGTCGTTCAGCGTCAGGTAGCCCCGCGAGGTCAGGACCGGGTCGCCGTAGGCGTCGCGGAGCACCCCGGCCCGCTCCCAGTCGAGCCCCGCCAGCGACAGCGCCCTGTGGACGATCCGCGTGAGCGGCCTGCCGTCGTCGAGGTCGTTGCCCGCCAACGCGAAACGCGTCGTCCACCGCCGCGGCTCCGGGCGCAGCCGGGCGAGGATCGCCGCGGCCTGGTTCGCGATCATCGGCAGCGCGGGCTGCGGGATCTTGCCGTACCGGCGCACGTGCTCGATCCACTCGGCGGCCCACGGCTCGTTGAGCAGCCCGTGCTCGCGCAGGGCGAACCTCAGCACGGCACCGGCCGTCGAGGCCTCCTGGGTGGTGGACAGGCCGATCGGCCTGCCGTGCACCGACTCCAGCACCTCGGGCAACGTGCTGCCGTGCGCGCGGAGGTGTTCGTCCAGGCGTGCCAGCGAGATCTGCCGGCGTGCCGGGTGGGCGATCGGCTTGCGCAGCAGCTCACCGAGGGCGGTGGCGGTCTCCGCGTCCTCGACGCGGAAGCTGAACGCCGAGCGGCCGCCACCCTCCACCGTCTCGCGGGCGAGGCGCCAGAAGGCTTCGAGCTCGGGGCGGTCGTACTCGGTCACCACCCCAACCTAGGCCTCCCGGAGGGGGCGGTCGACGCCGCCCGGGAGATCGCGCGACGGACCGGGTGCCGTCACGGTGCGCGAGGTCGCGGCCCCGTTGAACACCGAGGTGCCCTCCTAGGGGTCGACCCGGTCCAGGGCCGCGCCGTCCCACGTGGTCTGCGTGCACGCGACACCACGACCGTTCTTGGGCCGCAGCACGTCGTAGATGTGCATGCGCGGGATCTTGTCGGACACGCCCCAGCCGCTCGGCCAGGTGATCACCCAGTCCATGTCGAGGTCGACCAGCAGGCCCAGCATGCGCGCGATGGTCGGGTCGTCGAGGCGTTCGAAGGCCTCGTCGAGCAGCACCAGCCGCAGCGGGTCGAACTCGTCGCTCACGGCGTCGTAGAAGCTCGCGGCGGCCGCGAACAGCGTCACGTACGAGATCAGGCGGGTCTCGCCGGACGAGAGCTGCCGCAGCCGCCGTTCGCGCGGGTTGCCGTCCGGGCCCGTGTCGGCGACGGTCACGGTGAACTGGTGCCACGTGCGGTAGTCGAGGGCGCGCGACAGGATCTCGGCGTAGCCGCCGGAGTGCGTGTCGCGCTCGTTCTCGATCCGTTCGGTGAAGACGCGGCGCAGCGTGGCGTCCTGCTCGGGCGTGCGTTCGCCGAACGGCAGCCGCACGAGCGCAAGCGCTTGCCGCGTCGAGTCGTCCAGGGCACCGGACGACTTCCACGCCAGCTTGACGTGCACGCCCTGGCTGGAGCGGGCCTGGCCGAGGACCTCGTTCATGCGCTTGGTCAGGTCCTCGGCGACGGTGATCTGGCCGCGCAGCCACTCGGCCAGGTCGCGGATCAGGTAGTCGGCGAAGATGCCCTGGTAGCGCTCGTCGAGGAACCCGCGCTGCTCGGCCAGCTTCGTCGTGACCTGGCGGGCGGCGACGGCGACGGGCTTCGCGCCCTCCTCGCCGGTCACCGTCACGGTCAGCAGGCCCGCGTGGTGCTCGGCGGCGATGTCGTGGCTTCCCGCCAGCGAGGTCTGCAACGCCTGCAGCTTCGCGATCACGGTCGCCTCGGTGCCGCCGCGGCGGTCCGGGGTCTCCGCGATCGACGCCCGCACCGACGCCTCGTCGCCGGCGCCCTCCCGGTCCGGGAACGCGGCCGCGACCAACCCCGGCGCGCGCACGGCCGCCGTGAAGTTGGCGCTCGCCCGCTGCTTCGCCTCGGCGGCTTCGGCGACCTGCGTGGTGTTGGTCTCCAGCAACGCTTCCAGCTTCGCCGCCTGCTCGCGCGCGGTCGTGATGCTCTCGCGCACGCCCTTGAGGTCCTCGCGCATCTTCCTGCGCGACCTCTCCAGCGACGTGAGCTGCTCGCTGATCTCCCTGGCCTCACCGCCGACCGCGTCGGTGAGCTCGGCGAGGGTGCCGGCCTGGGCCGCGTGGTCGACGCAGCGGCTGTCGGCGTCGGCCTCCGCGGCCTGCCGCTCGGCGACGGCCTCGTGGTAGCGGTGCGAGGCGTCGGTGAGGTCGGAGATCGTTTCCCGGCAGCGCCTCCTCACCGCGTCGCCGAGCAGGTCGGCGGTCCGCCGGGCCTCACCCGCGGCCGCGCGGGCCTGCCGCAGCGCCTCGGTGTCCGGGGGCAGCCCGGCGTCACCGGCCTGGCGGGTCAGCTCCGACCGCGCCGCCTCCAACCGGGAACCGGCGTCCTCCAGCGCCTCCCGCAGCTCGAACGTGCGCTGCCGCGACCGCGCGGCCGACTCCTCGGCGGCCTGGACGCGGCTGTGCTTCGCGATCAGCTCGCCGTCGCCGGGGAACGCCGCCAGGTGCGCCTCCCAGGTGGCGACGTGCTCGTGGGCGCGGGCCAGCTCGTCCTCGGCGGTGCCGAGCCGGGCCCGGAGATCGGCGAGTTCCTCTTCGAGCGCGGCGATGCGCCGGTCACGGGCCGCCTGCCGTGCGCCCGCGCCGATGAACTCGGCCTCCGGCTTGGTCCAGCGGCCGGTCAGCACGCCCGAGCGCCACACGCCGTCCGTGGTGAGGCTCAACGTGTCCCGGTCGTCCAGCGACACCGCCCGCAGCAGGTCCGCGACGAACCCCTCCGGCACCGGTGAACCCTCGACCGCGGGCACGAGCACGTCCGCGAGGGTGCGGCCGCCGACCGGTGAGCTCGCCACGGCCAGCACGTCGTTCAGCTCGGTGTCCGCCAGCGTCACCCAGGCGTCGAGCAGGCCGCTCGCCTGCAGCGCGGCCTCCAGTCCGGCGCGGTCGGCGTCGGTCAGCGACGGCGCGAAGTCGACCAGGCGGTAGAACGGCGCGCCCTGGGAGGCGTCGCGGTTCGCGGAGACGTACTGCCCCGGCACCGGCACGCGCTCGTCGCCCGACCGCAGCCCGACCAGTTCCTCGTCCAGCGCGTCCAGGCGGGCGCGCAGCTCGGCGCGTTGCTGCGTGAAGGCGTGCGCGGCGTCGCGGGCCTTCCGCACCAGCGGTGCCGCCCACTCGCGTGCGGCCGCGCTCAGCTCCTTCGCGGCGGCCGGATCGGCGGTCCCGGGCAGCCGCAGCGCCTCGGCGGGACGTTCGTCGTGCAGCGGGCCGCTCGACGCCCACACCTCGACCTGCTCCAGCCAGGCCCGCACGACCTCGGCGAGCTCCTGCGCCTCCTGGTTGCGCAGCGACGTCGACTCGGTCGCGCCGAGCTGGGAGTCGCGGGCCTTCTGCCGCAACGACTCCACCTCGCGCTGCTGCGCGTCCAGGGCCAGTGCCTGCTCGTGCAGCGCCAGGGCGAGCGCACCCCGCTGACGTGCCAGGGAGACGATGCCGGCGGCCTGGTCGACCACCGAGTCCAGTGCGGCCAGCACGTCCTCGGTGGCGGCGGCGGGCGGCACGCGGCGTTCGACCGGCAGCGGCCCGGCCTCCGGATCCGGCTTGGCGCGCACGGCGTCCGTCGTCGTCGTGGCCTCGGCCGCCGGGACCTGCGGCACCTCCGGCGCCAGGCCGGCGTCCATGCCCGCCAGGCGCAGGTTCTCGCGCAGCGGGTCGCTCAGCGCGTCCGCGGCCTGGAGGTCCTCCGCCAGCCGCCGCAGCAGCCGCAGCACGGTGTCGACGGCCGCGTCCTCCCGGGCGCGCTGGCGCTGCGCCGTCTCGAGAGCGGCGACGGCGGAGGAACGCTTCTCCGCCACCAGGTTCTCGCGCGTCTTGAGGTCCTGCAGGTCGCGGAACGCCGGCAGCTCCTTCAGCGCCGCGATGGTCTCCTCGGCCTGCTGCTCGCCGGTCTCCATGCCGGCGAGGGCCTGCTCGGCCGCCGCGCGCTCCACCCGCGTGACGTCGAGCTCCTGCGTCAGCTTCGCCTGCTCGCGCTGGAGCTTCGCCACGGACTTCTCGGCGGCCTCCAGCCGTTCGGAGGCCGAGCGCAGACCGCCGAACGCGTAGTCCCGGTAGGTCTTGAGGAACGTGCCCAGCGCACTGTCCGCTGAGGACAGGCGCACGATGTTCTCGCGGATCGACTCCAGGTCGTCGAACGACGTCGCCAGCTGCTCGACCATCGCCTGGTCCAGCGGCGGCAGCGCGTCGGAGAGGATCTGCTCCAGCTGGCCCTCCAGCACCTTCAGGCCGACGTCCGGGTTGCGCAGCGTCCGCTGGAGGTGCAGCAGGTCGCCGTAGCGGGCCGCGGGCACGCCGTAGACAGTCTCGGCGACCTTCGCGCGGAACGCCGGCTCCTCGAACATGCAGTCCGCGCCGATGAGGTCGCGCAGCTGGGCCGGGCCGTGCGGGACGCGTTCCGGGCCCGCGAGCTGCAGCTCCGCGCCCACGCGCAGGGGCGTGACGAAGCGCCACGAGTCCGTGATCGCCTGCGAGGTCTTCGACGCCTTCACGCCCAGGCCGCACGTCAGGTACTCGTTGCCGCTGTGGTCGGCGGCCTCGCGGATCAGCTCGACCCACGCGTAGCCGATGCGGTTCGGGCCGCCGTCGTAGTCGTCCAGCATGAGGCGCCGCAGGCTGACGGTGTCGAAGCCCTTCGAGCCGAGCTGGCGCAGGTCGCCGTCCAGGCACAGCGGGAGCAGCAGCTCGAGCGTGCGGGACTTGCCGGAGCCGTTGGTGCCCTGGAAGATCGCGCGGCCACCGGAGAAGTCGAACGTCTGCTCGGTGTACTGCCAGATGTTGACCACGCCGCCGCGGTGCAGCCGCCACCTGCTCATGAAACGTTCTCCTCGTCGAACAGGGACCAGCTCGGCACTTCTCGCACCACAACGGGTTCGGGTTGTTCTCGTTCCGGGTCGCCGTCGGGCGACGGCAGCCAGCGGTGCGCGGCCGCGCTGACCGCCCACGCGTCCTCGCCGGTCTTCGCGGCGAGACCCATGCGGCGCAACAGCTCCGTCACCTCGGCGACCAGGCGGTCGAGGTCGTCGGTGAACTGCTTCGACCACGCGGCGGGGTAGTCCTCGACCAGACCGGCGCACACCTCGCGGATGCGGCCGGTCGTGACGACGTGCCGTGCGGGCGCGACCTCCTCCTCGCCGTCGAGGAGCTCGGGCAGCGCGAGCAACGTGATGCGCGCGACCGTCGAGACGCCGGGGAACGACAGGTCGGTCAGGAACTCCTCCGGGTCGGCGGCCAGCACGCCCTCGACCCGGCACTCGGTGTGCAGGCCGAACGCCTGCTCCAGCAACGCCGTCTCCTTGCGCTGGTTGCGCCGCAACCACTCCGCCTGGTCGTCCGGCAGGTCCGCGTACAGCACCAGCGGCGTCTCGACGAGCTTGCGCCGCACCGCGTGCTCGACGCCGCGCGGACCGGGACGCGCCGCCAGCTCGACGAGGTGCGCCGGGCTCCGCGCCTCGCCGACCGGGCCCGTCACGAGCTGGCCCAGCAGGTCGGTGTCGATCGTGATCAGGGCTTCCTGCGGCAGCAGGTCCTGCGCGACCGAGCCCTCGGTCTCGTGGAGCACGCCGAGGGAGACGAGGTGGCGCAGGGCCGAGGTGAGCGCACGCCGTTCGGTGACGTCGTCCGGTGCGCCGATGCCCGCTTCCACCGCGGCGGAACGGATGTCGGCGACGAGCCGGGACAGCAGCGTCTGGCGGCCGGTGCCGGTCAGCACGGCGAGCGTCAGCGCCAGGTAGGCGTAGCCGCGCGGGGACATGCCGAGCACGCCGCGCGTGTCGTCCTCGCCGGGGCCCGACTTGTAGAGGCGCGCGAACCGGCGTTCCACGACGAGGCGGTAGCCGAGCAGGCCCGCGAAGAGGTCCTGCAACGTCGCCCGGTGCCGGTAGACGAGGCCCAGCAGCTCGCCGTCGGGGCCGTCGGAGCGCAGCAAAGGCCTGCGCAGCAACGTTCGTGCGCACCGCACCACGTTCGCGGCGTCGATCTCGGAGAGGTTGTCGAAGTGGTTCATCGCCTCAGGGCCACCGTCGCGTCGTGCAGGGTGAGCGTTCCGGCGGCGGACCTGATCCGGGTCGTGGTGCCGTGGGCGATCTCCAGCGCGAGGCCTCGCACGGGGTCGCTGGCCGAACCGGCGTCCTGCGGGGAGTCGCGCTGGGCCATCGCGAGCGTCAGCAGCTCGCAGAACACCTCCAGCGCGCCGTGCGTGAGCGTGGCGTTCTCCAGGTCGCCCGCCGCCCGGGTCAGTTCGGCGACGTGCCGGGCGCGGACCTCGTCCGCCTCCCGGGCCTCCGCGAGCAGCGACTGCTCGGTCATCGGGTCGTCGAGGATCCGGGACGGCCTGCCGCGGCCGCCGCGGTCACCCCTGCTCCGGACCGACACGGTCACGTCGCAGACCGGGCCGTCGCGCCACGGCGTGCGTTCGTTGTCGGAGTCGTGCTCCGGCGCGGGGGAGAGGTGGCGGGAGCTGTAGAGCCCGAACGCGGAGGCGTAGATCTCGTGCGCCTCCTCGCGGGTGGAGCTGTCGAACCAGACCGCGAGCTTGAGCAGCTCGGCACGCCGGCCGGGCAGCAGGCCGCCGCCGGACGTCGCGCGCTTCACGCTCGCCAGCAGGCTGCCGATCGCGCGGGCCGTCGCCTCGCGCAGCGCCGTCACCTGGCTCGGGCGGCCGGGGCGGTCGACGAACCAGTCCGTCAGCTCCTGCCAGTCCTCCGGCGTGCGGCCGCGGGCGCGTTCGACGTGGTGGCCGAGGTCGGTGCCGAGCAGCCTGAGCAGCTCCGCGCGGGCCTTCGCGAGACCGGCGAGGGCCGCGGCGATCGGCGGTGTGAACTTCAGGACGTCCTCGACGACCCGCTGGATGTACTCGACCAGCAGGTTCCGGAAGCCCGCGATCTCCTCGGGCGCCAGGTGGTTCCTCGTGACGACCTGGCCGAGGTAGGCGTAGAAGTCGCGGACGGTCGCCGCGAGCTCGGCGTGCTGCAGGAACAGCGTGGTGACGCGTTCGGCCAGCAGCTCCTTCGTCTTGTCGCCCTCGTTGAGCAGCGCGACGCTCAGGGTTCCGCCCAGCTCGTTGAGACCGCGTTCGATGGCGGGGAGCAGCTCGCGGGAGACCTCGCGGGCGCCCTCCGGCACCCGCAGCAGCTCGTCGACGTCGCGCTGGACGCGGACGGCGAGCTTCGAGACCTGGTAGCGGACGCTGCCGTGCTGGAACTCGGCGATGCTGGCCGCGACGACCTCGCGCCGGCCCTGGACGAGGTTGCCCCACTCGACCAGCTGCCTGAGGCGGTTGATGACGTTCTCGATGCGCGACTCGCCCTGCTCGACGCGGCCCTCGCGCTCCTGTCCCGCCAGCGCTCCCGCGACCTCACCCGCGGACAGGTCGGCCAGCAGCGTGGAGGTGAACAGCCGCATGATCGCCAGGTACGTGCGCTGGTGATCGCGCGCGTCCAGGTAGGCGTACAGCTTCAGCCGCTTGTGCTCCACGACCGGCCACCCTAATGCGCGCGCCGACCCGGCCCGGCGCTACCGTGCCTTCGACGAGCTGGGGAGGATGCCGTGGGCGCGGGTCGCGCGTTGGGGTTGTTGCTGGGCGTCGCCGCGGATGCGGTGTTCGGCGATCCACGCCGATTTCACCCGGTGGCGGCGTTCGGTTCGTCCGCGGCGGCGCTGGAGAAGCGCCTGTACGCCGACTCGCAGGCCGCCGGTGCCGCGTACTCCGCTGTTCTCGTGGGCGGCACCGTAGCCCTGGGAGTGGCCGTGGAACGCGCCGCGCGCCGCCACTGGCTGACGCAGGCCCTGGCGACCGGTGCGGCGACCTGGGTGGTGCTCGGCGGCAACTCGCTGGCCACCGAGGGCACGTCCATGGGCCGCGAGCTCGCGGCCGGCGACATCGAGGCGGCCCGCGACCGGCTGCCGAACCTCTGCGGCCGTGACGCGGCCCGGCTCGACACCACCGGCCTGGCGCGCGCGACCGTCGAGTCCGTGGCGGAGAACACCTCGGACGCCGTCGTGGCGCCGCTGTTCTGGGGTGCCGTCTCCGGCGTTCCCGGGCTGCTGGGGTACCGGGCGGCCAACACGCTCGACGCGATGGTCGGCCACCGCTCGCCCCGCTACCTGCGCTTCGGCTGGGCCTCGGCGCGCCTGGACGACCTGCTGAACCTCGTGCCCTCCCGGCTGGCCGCGTTGCTCACCGTCGGCGGCGCCCCGGTCGTCGGCGGCTCGGCCTCGCAGGCGCTGCAGACCTGGCGCCGTGACGCGTCAGCGCACCCGTCGCCCAACGCGGGCCAGGTCGAGGCGGCGTTCGCCGGAGCCCTGGAGATCAGGCTCGGCGGCCGCACCGCCTACTCGCACGGCGTCGAGGAACGCCCGGTGCTGGGCCACGGCCGCAACCCGGACTCAGGGCACGTGACGCGTGCCGTGGAGCTGTCCCGCGTCGTCGGGTTCGGGGCGGGCGTCGTCAGCGCCTTCATCGCCCTCTTCCGCAAGTAGCTCGGCGATCGACTTCTTGCGCTTCTTCGTGCTGCTCTCGTGCAGCACCCCACCCGGCTTCGCCTCGCGGATCGTGAAGTACAACCAGCCACCGACCGCCATCACGCCGAACGCGATCCACTGCAGCGCGTAGGAGAAGAACGGCCCGGACTCGATCCGGGGCAGCGGCAGCGAGGCGGTCACGCCCGGCTGGCCCTCGAGCAGCTGGAAGTAGCCGGGCTCGATGCCCTGGCCGACCGCGTCGTTGTTGATCGAGTAGATCTGCCTGCGGCCGTCCTGCGCGAAGGCGGGCTGGTCGTTCGACTCGTTGGGCCGCGCGAGCCCGATGAGCGTGACCTCGCCGGCCGGCGGCGCCGCGAAGTCCGGCGGCTTGATGCCGTTGACCGGCCGCACGTAACCGCGGTCGATCAGCACCTTGCGGCCCGTGGTGGTCTCGAACGGCGTGATGACCTCGAACGCCGCCTCGCCCTGGACCGTGCGCAGCCGCGCGAGCGCCTCGAGCTCCGGCAGGTAGCGGCCCTTGAGCTCGACCTTCTGCCACTCGTCGTGCCGCCCGCCGTACGGGGCGGGGTCGCTCCCCAGCGACTTGGTGATGGCGGAGTTCTGCGCCCGGCGCTCGTCGTTGCGGCCGAACTGCCACGGCGACAGCAGGTAGACGCAGGCGCCCGCGAACACCCAGACGGCCAGGGTCAGCGCCAGCCAGCCCGGCTTGAGGAGGAACTTGAACCGCACGTCTTCACGGTAGATGACTGTTCAGAGCGCCCGGAGTTCGGCCACCGACTGGACCAGGCTACAGCGTTCGAGGGAAGCGAGGACGTCCTCGATCGTCCCGGGAGGGGTCCGCCACGAGTTCGCGATCTGCTGGGCGCAGCTCCACACGACCTTCGCGTCGAGCCCGATCTGGTCGCAGACGAAGTCGTCCGCGTCTTTCAGGTCGATGTCCCACT
This sequence comes from Lentzea jiangxiensis, assembly GCF_900104175.1. Taxonomy (GTDB): domain Bacteria; phylum Actinomycetota; class Actinomycetes; order Mycobacteriales; family Pseudonocardiaceae; genus Lentzea; species Lentzea jiangxiensis. The sequence continues at coordinate 44,325 of NZ_FNIX01000028.1, read as the reverse complement.
GCTGAAGGGTTTCGTGCGGGAAGTCCTTGACGTTGTTCGTCACGATCACCTGGGCGCGAGCCCGGACCGCCGCCGCGAGCACGTGCCGGTCGTCCGGATCAGCAGGTCTCGCAGGTGCTCGGGTAGAGGACGTTGGCGTCGTAGACGACGAAACTCACTCAGGCCATGCCCATCTCTTGCGTGAGCGCTGACAACTCGTCGGCGGCCCGTCGCCGCCGCTGGTCGTCCGAGCGCATGTACTCCACCAGGGACGCAGCCTTGATGCGGCGGTGCTTGCCCACCATGCGGTACTCGATCTCGCCCGCCTTGAGCAGACCGATCAGGTACGGACGTGACACGTTCAACATGTCCGCGGCCTGTTGCGTGGTCAGTTCGGCGTCGGCGGGTACGACGGACACACCGTGCCCAGCGGCCATGTACGCGAGGATCTGGGCGAAGAGTTCGACCGCGGCGCGTGGCAGGACCAAGACGTCGTCGTTCTCCTCGACCCTGACGCGGACATCGCCCTCGTCGTCGTGATGGCTGTGCAGATACGCCTTGACCCTGCTCACAGCGGCGTGGGCGGTGACGACGGCGTCATCATCGGGCTGGACAGCTCGCAGTGCTGCAGAACTCATCGGTCCCTCCTTCCGCTATTCGAATTATCTGCAACATTCGAAGCAAGCGCAACGCCGCTATTGGGTGAGCCGCACCTGGTGGAACCGGGTCGTCACCGCAAGGCCGCCCGAGCCGCCGCCTCGGCCTGCGCCCGGTAGCCGCCGCCGAACAGCACGGCGTGCACGAGCAGGGGGAACAGCTGGTGCAACGGCACCCGCGCCTGCCAGCCGTCGGCCAACGGCGCGACCTCCCGGTACGCACCGAGCACGTGGTCGAGGAACGGGCAGCCGAACAACTGGAGCATCGCGAGGTCGCTCTCGCGGTGCCCGCCGTGCGCCGCCGGGTCGATGAGCCAGACCTGCCCGTCGGCACCCCACAGCACGTTGCCGCTCCACAGGTCGCCGTGCAGCCGTGCGGGCGGTTCCGGCGGACCGGCGAGCTCCTGGATGTTCGCGCACACCTCGCTCACGTCGATGCCCGCTTCCCGCGCGTACGGCTCGATCCGCTGTGACGCGAACCACTCCGGCCACTCCGGCGCGGCCTCGTTGACCATGGTCGCCAAGCCGATCGTGGCCTCGCGCGGACCGCCGGGCGGTGGTGAGCCGAACGCGTCCGCGCCGGCGAGGTGCAGGGTGGCGAGGCGGTGCCCGAAGGTCACGGCCGCCTGGAGGTCCGGCTCGCCGTGAGGGATCTCGTCGATCACCAGCTCGCCCCCGGACGCGCTGTGGACGAACGGGACCGGCGGGCCGCCGCCGACCCGCAGCCAGCGCAGGCCGGCCGCCTCGGCCGCGGTCGCCCGGGGTGACTGGCGCTTCGTCCTCAGAGCTGCTCGCGAACCCACGCGACCAGCCCCGGCATCGCCGCCTCGGTCATGACGAGCACCTCGTCGAAGCCGGCCTCGTCGCCGTAGTAGGGGTCCGGCACGTCCGCGCCGTCGGCGTCCGGGTCGAACGAGCGGAGCAGCCGCACGCGGTCCGGGTCGACCATCCGGCGCAACGCCCGCGCGTGACCCGCGTCCAGCGCCACCAGCAGGTCCGCGTCGAGGTGCTCGGGCCCGACCTGCGCGGCCACGTGGTCGACGGGATACCCGTTGGCCGCCAACGCCTTCAGCGTCCGCGGGTCGGCGGGGTCGCCGACGTGCCAGCCGCCGGTGCCGGCGCTCGACACCCGGACCCGGGACGACAGCCCTTCCCGCGACAGCCACTCGCGGAAGACGAGCGCCGCCATGGGGGACCGGCAGATGTTGCCGGTGCAGACGAAGGAGACGTGCATGCCGCGCAGCCTAGGCCGTTGAGCCGGTGCTGGGCGTCGAGCACAAGTAGGCTCGGCAGATCACGTTGTCCGCCGGAGGCTGAGCACCGCCGCACGGTAACGCTCAACCGTTGTCGCAAGATGTACGGACAAACGACATGGAGGCCGCCCATGCAGACAGGTACCGACGTGCCCCCGCAACGGGAGATCATCGGGTGCACCGACGCCCTCGGGCGCCGTCGTGCGTTCGAGGTGTACCTCAACGAGAAGGGTCGCGTCTGCTTCCGCACCCCGCCCGGTGAGTCCGCGCAGCTCGACACGTTCCAGCTGGACGAGCTGATCAGCCACCTCACCGAGCTCCGCCGCTACATGCAGTGACGTGGTGCTCTGGGCCGGTCGCCTAGAATCCGCGCGATGACCAGCCCAGACCTGCGCCACCACGGTGACGTCGACGCCGCACCCGGCCTCGCCGACTTCGCCGTCAACGTGCGGGTGCCGCACCCGCCCGCCTGGCTGCGCGAACGGCTGGCCGCGGCGCTCGGCGAGCTCGGGCGCTACCCCTCGAAACAGGCAGAGGAGCGCGCCCGTGAGGCCGTCGCACGCCGCCACGGGCGCTCGCCTGACGAGGTCCTGCTGCTCAACGGTGCCGCCGAGGGCTTCGCGCTGCTGCCGAAGCTCGCGCCCCGTCGTGCCGCGATCGTCCACCCCGGCTTCACCGAGCCCGAGGTGGCGTTCCGCGACGCCGGGATCCCGGTCGAGCACGTCCTGCTCGACGGCGACTTCCGCCTGCGCGACGTCGTGGCGGACGCCGACCTCACCGTCATCGGCAACCCCACGAACCCGACGTCCGTGCTGCACGAGGCCGCCGCGCTGAAGGCGCTGCCCGGCAGGCTGGTCGTCGACGAGGCGTTCATGGACGCCGTTCCCGGTGAACCCGAGTCGCTCGCGCACGACCCCGACGTGCTGGTGCTGCGCAGCCTCACCAAGACCTGGGGCCTCGCCGGCCTGCGCGCCGGGTACTTCCTCGGCGACCCCGAGACCCTGCGCCGCCTCGCCCACGGCCGTCCGCACTGGCCCGTCGGCAGCCTGACGCTGGAAGCGATCACCGCGTGCTGCGAGCCTTCCGCGCTCGAGGAGTCCGCGGGGTTCGCGGAGGAAGCCGAACAGCACGCCGCGTATGCCTTGGGACAGCTCCAAGACCTGGTCGTGGTGCCGCCGAAGGCGCCGTTCCTGCTGGTCAGGGCTCCTCGGGGCGCACGCCTGGCGTTGCGGGACAAGGGGATCGCGGTCCGCCGCTGCGACACGTTCCCCGGCCTCGACGACACGTACCTGCGCGTGGCGATCCGGCCCCCGGAGGAGTTCGCGGTGTTCGTGGACGCGCTGCGGGTAGTGATGGAGGAACTGGTGTGAAGCTCGCCGACGTGATCGCGGTCCTGGAGTCCGCGTATCCGCCGAAGACCGCGGAGAAGTGGGACGCGGTGGGCCTGGTCTGCGGTGACCCTGCCGAGGACGTCACCAGGGTGCTGGTCTGCGTCGACCCCGCTTCGTCCATTGTGGACGAGGCGGTCGAGGTCGGCGCGCAGCTCGTGGTCGCGCACCACCCGTTGCTCCTGCGCGGGGTCAACGGTGTTCCCGCCGACGACCCCAAGGGCGCGTTGGTGCACAAGCTCATCCGCAACGGCGCTGCCCTGTACTGCGCGCACACCAACGCCGACAGCGCGCTGCCGGGCGTGTCGGACGCGCTGGCGCGGGCCATCGGCCTCACCGTCACCGGCCCGCTCGAACCGGCCGAACCCGACGGCACCGGCCTCGGCCGCATCGGTGAGCTGCCCGAGGCCGAACCGCTGAGCGCCTTCACCCGGCGCGTGGCCGGCGCCCTGCCCGCCACGGTGCAGGGCGTGCGCGCCGCGGGCGACCCGAACAGGCTGGTCAAGCGCGTCGCCGTGTGCGGCGGAGCGGGCGACAGCTTCCTGGAGACGGTCAAGCGAGCAGGCGTCGACGCGTACGTGACGGCCGACCTGCGGCACCACCCCGCCCTGGAGCACGTCGAGTCCGGCGGCCCCGCGCTGGTCGACGTGGCGCACTGGGCCAGTGAGTGGCCGTGGTGCGAGCAGGCGGCCGAGATCCTGCGCGCGGCCGTCGGCGGTAGGGTCGACGTACTCGTCTCCACCCGCCGGACCGACCCGTGGACCGTCGGCGCGTCGAGCACAGCAGCAGGAGGACATGCGTGAAAGCCGATCCCGCAGTGCAGCGCAGGCTGCTCGACCTGGCCCAGGTCGACGCCGAACTGGCGCGTGTGACCCACCGTCGCCGCACGCTGCCGGAGATCGCGGAGATCGCCGAGGCCGAGCAGCTCATGCGCGCCAAGCAGGACGCACTGGTGGCCGTCGAGACGACCCTGGGCGACCTCGACCGCGACGTGAAGCGCCAGGAGACCGAGATCGACCAGGTCCGCGCCCGCGGCGAGCGCGACCGCAAGCTGATGCAGTCCGGCTCCGTCGGCGCCAAGCAGCTCACCGACCTCGAACACGAGCTCGCCACCCTCCAGCGCCGCCAGGGCATCCTCGAGGACGACCTCCTGGAGCTCATGGAACGCCGCGAGGCGGTGGAAGCCGACGCCTCCTTCGCCCGCGTGGAACTCGACAAGGCGGGCGAGAGGCTCCAAGACGCCCAGGGCCGCCGCGACGCCGCCCTGGCCGACCTGGAGGCCACCGAAACCCGCCGCACCGCAGACCGCTCGGTGATGGCCAAGGGCTTCCCGGACGACCTGCTGAAGGCCTACGACCGCCAGCGCGAGCAGCGGGGCATCGGCGCGGCCCTCATCCAGTCCCGCCGCTGCGGCGCGTGCCGCATCGAGCTGGACCGCAGCGCCGTCTCGAAGGTCAAGGAGGCGGCGGCCGACGAGGTCGTGCGCTGCGAGGAGTGCGGAGCGATCCTGGTCCGCACCTCGGAGTCGGGCCTGTAGAGCCGGGCTTCGCGTGAAGGGCCGCCCAGCCGGGCGGCCCTTTTGTTCCCTGCACGACAAGGCCCTCGTCGCTAACCGCGGTAGACGTTGTCGCGGTGCCACGTGAAGTACTGCCGGGAACCGGTGCGATGTGCCCCGCAACGACGGCCGTGCAGCTCGCTCAGGTGATCGCGCAGCCGGCCGCCGAATCCGTCCTCGAACCGGGCGAGAACGCGACCGGTGTCGTCCACGGTGACGTGACCGGACTCGAACAGGCTGTCGCAACCCAACCTGCAGGCCAGCATCGCCACGTTGGTCAGGTCGTTGCGCTCGTCGTCGGTGCACAACGACCGCCTCTTGATGTGCGCCGCGACCAGGAACTCCTCCGGGTAGTCGTGTCCGCACAGATCGCAGGGTGCGGAGGTCCGGCCGCCGAGCAGCAGCCTGCGCAGTTCCCTCTGCTCCTTGCGGGTCGTGACCTGTGCGGTCCCGTCGAGCACGGCGAACTTCCGGATGCGCACCGGGAACTCCGGGTCGTGCAACGTCACGACGGCGGGTCGGAGGGTGACGACCGTTCCGGGGATGGTCGCCAGCACGGCGCCTACGAACGCGGAGCGGTGACCGAGCTCGTCGACGTTCACGAGCACGGACCCCTGGGCGTACAGCTTTTCCAGACCGGCCTCGACATCGAGAACGTCGACCCACTGCCCCTGAGGCGACCGTTCGGTAGTCACCTTCACGCGCTTGTGCTCGACCTCGACGATGGTGTTCGTGTTGCCGGTCACCGTCTCGATGGGATCGCCGATGAGGGAGCGCAGCAGGGCCAGCGCGTCCGGTGCCTTGCCTCGGTTGGCGGGTTTCGCCAGGTCCGCGGCCAGGCGGTCGGCGTCGTCGGCGGCGTAGCCGGGCACCCGCAACCTGAGCCGGATCTGCTTGGTGGCGTTGCCGTCGCCGCTTTGGCCGATCTTGCCCTGCGCGCGGCCCAGTTCCTTGCGCAACGCCCCGATGTCGGGCGTCGCGGCCAGGACGACCCGTGAGGCGACGATGGTGCGTTCCGCCTCGGGCAGGTGCTTGACCTGGGCGGAGTCCACGACACCGTTCTCCAGTGCCGCGCCGCGCTCGCGAAGGCGGCGGAGCAGGAGCTCCAGGGCGAGGTTGTACTGGTGGTTGCGGCCGTGCGGACTTCCGTTGACCTTGCCGCCCGCGCTCCTCATGACCAACGCCAGGTGGTCGCCGTCCGGCTCGATCTCGAACTCGGCGTTGAGCACGACGCCGACGTCGTCTGTTGCGCGCATGCCCAGATCATCGGTGTCCGGCGAGGCGGGGTTACCGAGGCTTCGTGTAGCGGCAATGCAGAAGGGCCCGTCCCGCAGGACGAGCCCTTCATCTGTGTCCGAGGGGGGACTTGAACCCCCACCCCCTTGCGGGGACTAGCACCTCAAGCTAGCGCGTCTGCCATTCCGCCACCCAGACCGATGTGAACAGGATACAGGGTGCCGGGAGGGGTCTGAACGCGGGGTTACGATCGGCCCCGTGAAGGTCATCGTCGAGGCCGACGGCGGGTCACGGGGCAACCCCGGGCCTGCTGGTTACGGGGCCGTGGTCAGGGACGTTCGAAGCGGCGAGACGCTGGCCGAGCGCAAGGGGTTCATCGGGGTCGCCACCAACAACGTGGCCGAGTACCAGGGGTTGATCGCCGGGCTGAGGGCCGCCGGGGAGCTCGACGCCGAGACGGTCGCGGTGCGGATGGACTCGAAGCTGGTCGTCGAGCAGATGTCCGGGCGGTGGAAGATCAAGCACCCCTCGATGCAGCCTCTCGCGAAGGAAGCTCAAGCACTCGCCCAAGGGTTCAAGGCGGTCACGTACGAGTGGATCCCCCGCGAGCGCAACAAGCAGGCCGACCGGCTCGCGAACGAGGCCATGGACGACGAGAAGACCGGGAAGACCGAGAAGTCCGGGAAAACTGAGAAGTCCGGCAGGACTGAGAAGTCCGAGAAGGCCGAGGGTGCCCGGCAGCCGCACTGGAGCGGCGCTGTGGGGGAGCCCACACGGCTGATCCTCCTGCGGCACGGGCAGACGAAGTTGTCGGTCGACCGCCGCTACAGCGGTCGGGGTGACCACCCGCTCACGGAGCTCGGGCTGGAGCAGGCGGAGAAGGCCGCGAAGAGGTTGTCCACACTGGACGGCATCGCGGCGGTCATCTCGTCGCCGCTGCAGCGGGCCCAGCAGACCGCGCGGAAGCTCGCGGACGAGGTCGGCCTCGAGGTCGTCACCCACCAGGGGTTGATCGAGACCGACTTCGGCACCTGGGAGGGGCTGACGTTCGCCGAGGCGAGCGAGCAGGACCCCGAGGTGCACCGCAGGTGGCTGGGCGACACGAGCGTGAAGCCGCCGAACGGGGAGAGCTTCGACGAGGTGCACGCGCGGGTCAGGAAGGCCCGGGCGGACATCATCGCGAAGTACGGCGGCAAGACGATTGTGGTCGTCAGCCACGTCACGCCGATCAAGACGCTGCTCCGCCAGGCGCTGGACGTCGGGCCGCAGTTCCTGTTCCGGATGCACCTCGACCTGACGGGCGTGTCGATCGCCGAGTTCTACGCCGACGGGCACGCCTCGGTGAAGCTGGTCAACGACACCTCGCACCTCAGCTGACGCGGCGCAGGCGCGGGGTCAGGGCCGTGGTGAAGCGGTCCGCCGCCGCGTCCAGAGCCGCCGAGGCCGCGGGGGTGCCCACGTTCTGGTCCAGCACGAACTCGCCGCGCACGACCTGGTCGGCGCCCTTCGCGGCGAGCAACGGGTGCAGGGCGTAGTCCATCGCGACGAGGAAGCCCTGGCTGCCGCCTGTCGCGAGCGGCAGCACGGCCCGGCCGCGCAGGGCTTTCTTGGGCAGCAGGTCGAGCAACGCCTTGACCAGACCGCTGTAGGCGGCGCGGTAGACGGGGGAGGCGACCACCACGCCGTCCGCCGCCAGCACGCTGCTGACCGCGGAGGCGATCTCCGGGTCCCGCAGGTCCTCGGTGAGCAGCGACAACGTGGGCAGCGAGCGCACGTCGAGCAGGGTGACGCGGTGTCCGGCGGCCCGCAGCACGTCGGCCACGTGCGCCACGACGACGCCGGTGGGCGCGGAGTGGGACGGCGCGCCGGAGATGATCAGCAGATCGGACATGACGGGGCTCCCTGAGGTCGCGGACGGTGAGAACGCACTCAGCGGAGGCAACACAGGCTTGCTGCCACGCGGCCGTGGTCGACGTGGCGACGTCGTGTCATGGGCGAAGTCAACCAACGTCCGCACCGGTGGACAAGCGGTTCCAGCGGCTGGGATATCCTCGGGGTGCGGATGAGTCGGCAGGGCGGCCGCGGCGCGCGAGCGTCGAGGAAAGTCCGGACTCCACAGGGCAGGGTGGTTGTTAACGGCAACCAGGGGTGACCCTCGGGACAGTGCCACAGAGAACAGACCGCCTCGGCGTCAGCCGGGGTAAGGGTGAAACGGTGGTGTAAGAGACCACCAGCGCCCCAGGTGACTGGGGCGGCTAGGTAAACCCCACCCGGAGCAAGGCCAAGAGGGGCGCCGGAGCGAAAGCGAAGGTGCCTGCGCGAGCGTTCGAGGGCTGCCCGCCCGATGCTCGCGGGTAGGCCGCTAGAGCCTGCCGGCGACGGCAGGCCCAGATGGATGGCCGCCGACTGGGACCTCGGTCCCACGAACAGGATCCGGCTTACATGCCGGCTCATCCGCCTGTATGCATGAGGCCATGCTCTCGCACCTCGAATGCGCACGTTGCGGCCGCGAACACGACGCGGACGCCGTCCAGAACCTCTGCCACGAGTGCGCCTCGCCGTTGCTGGCCCGCTACGACCTCACTCGCGTGCGGCGGCCGAACGACGACAACAGCCTCTGGCGCTACCGCGACGTCCTCCCGGTCCGCGACCCCGACCCCGCGTTCAGCCTCGGCGAGGGCATGACGCCGCTCGTGCCGCTGCCCGCGCTGAGCCGGGAGCTGGACGCGAAGATCCTCATGAAGGACGAGTCGCTCGTCCCGACCGGCTCGTTCAAGGCACGGGGCGCGGCCGTCGGCGTGGCGCGGGCCAGGGAGCTCGGCATCGAGGGCATCAAGATGCCGACCAACGGCAACGCGGGCGCCGCCTGGGCCCTGTACGCGGCCCGCGCGGGCCTGCGCAGCGTCATCGCGATGCCCGAGGACGCCCCGCTGATCACCCGCGAGGAGGTCGAGGCGAGCGGTGCCGAGCTGCGGATCGTGCCGGGCACCATCGCCGACGCCGGCAAGGCGATCGCGGACGTCGACCTCTTCGACGCGTCGACGCTGAGGGAGCCGTATCGCATCGAGGGCAAGAAGACGATGGGGTACGAGATCGTCGAGCAGCTCGGCTGGCGCGTGCCGGACGTGATCGTCTACCCGACCGGCGGCGGCGTCGGGCTGATCGGGATCCACAAGGCGCTCCTGGAGATGCGCGAGCTCGGCTGGATCGACGGGGAGCTGCCGCGCCTGGTCGCCGTCCAGTCCACCGGCTGTGCGCCGATCGTCCGGGCGTTCGACGGGGGACGGCCCGAGTCGGCCTTCTGGGACGACGCCTACACCAGCGCGTTCGGCATCAACGTGCCGAAACCGCTGGGCGACTTCATCATCCTGCGTGCCATCGCGGAGACCGGCGGCACCGCGATCGCCGTGACCGACGAGCAGATCGAGGCCGACCGGGCCGAGTGCGCACGACGCGAGGGCGTCTTCCTGTGCCCCGAGGGCGCCGCGACGATCAGCGCCGTCCGGGACCTCCGGCGGTCCGGCTGGCTCGGAGCGCGGGACGAGGTGGTCGTGCTGAACACCGGAGCGGGCATCAAGTACCCAGCTGTCCGCCTCTAGGTTCGTTGCCGCGCCAGGGGTGTTACAGAACTTCGGCCGTTCGGGTGGTGAGTCCGGGCGCCGTGCCACTCCCGGTATCACGAGCGCGAACGCCGGATCCTCCTGTCAGACGGCCGGCCCCTGCAGTCGGCCGTCACCCAGGGAGGGAAGAGACATGCAACGCAAGCTGACGGTGGTGCTGGCCCTGTCCAGCCTCGTCGCCGCCGGGGCGGCCGGTGTCGCGCACGCCGACCCCGCGGAACTGCCCGTGTACGGGGTGACGAGCTCCGGTCTCGACCAGGAACAGGCCCAGAGGCTGCAACGGGCCTTCGGCCTCGAGGACGTCCAGAGGTCCGAGGCGGGCGCGGTGGCGTTCGCCGACGAGCGGCGCTACCAGTACCTGCCGACCGTCGACAAAGGACAGGGCGGGCCGGACGAGGACGGCAACGCCACCACGCAGACCGCGCTCGACACCGAAGCGTTGAAGCGCATCAGGACCATCCCCGCCGAAGAGGCCGCCAAGCGCGCGCAGGAGGGGCTCCGCGCCGCCGGCGTCCTGCCCGCCAACGCGACGCCGACCGCGCAGCACACGACGTTCGAGCTCGCGGATCCCAACGGCCGCAACGCACTCACGGCCAACCTCGACACGAGCGTGTCGTACACGTTCCAGCTCGGCGGCCTGCCGCTGGAGGGCGAGGGGGCGAACATCCGCGTCTCGTTCGACGCGCAGGGCGTGACGGCGGTCAGCCACGCCGCCCGCACCTACGACGAGGCCGGCACGGTCAAGGTGAACGACCTCGCGCACGGGGCCAAGCTGTGCGCCGAGTACCTGGGTGCCGAGGTGAAGCCCGACGTCTCCTACGTCTACGTCGCACCGCCGTTGGAGCAGAGGGTCGACAAGATCGAGCCGTCCTTCCGCTGCACCGGCCGCAACTCCGACGGCGGTGCCCCGCAGGCCATCACCCTGCCCGCCGCGGTCGGCGCTGAACTGCCCGTGCCGCAGCCGCCGCAGTCCCCGCGCCCCGAAGCGCGGTTCGAGGCGGAGGCCGGCGGCACCCAGGTCGGCAGCGAGGGCACCGGCACCTGTTCGGGCCTGCCGAACACCGCCGCGAACATCGGCACGTTCAACACCGAGGCGGGCAACCACGGCATCCCGCAGGCGTTCAGCTGGCTCGACCAGAACGCGTGGGAGAGCGACTTCAAGGACCCGGCCTTCGCGGGCGGCCAGGACACGCGCTGGGCCGACGACGTCGACCTGACGTACTGGCAGGGCCACGGCAGCGGCACCGGCTTCTACTTCACCGGCTGCTCGAACCACAACGACACCAAGCTCTCGAACACCGAGGCGCGCTGGGGCAACGGCGACGTCGAGTGGATGAGCCTCTTCACCTGCCTCGTCCTCGAGGACTCGACCGGCGGCCAGAACTGGGCGCAGCGCTGGGGCCAGGCGTTCCGCGGCCTGCACCAGATCAACAGCTTCACCACGGTCAGCTACAACTCCGCCAACCACGGCGGCAAGTTCGGCCACTACATGTGGCGCTCGCCGTTCCTGTGGTGGAACAAGCCGATGAAGGTCCGCGACGCGTGGGCTCAGGCCAGCATCGACACGCAGCCCGCGTCCGTGCGCTGGGCGACGATGGGCGTGTACCTGCCGGCGACCGGTGGGCTGGGCAACTACAACGACTACTTCTGGGGCAAGGGCGCGGTCGGGCCCGACTACGCCTCGACCGGCTGGTTCTGGAGGATCTCCGGCACCTCGTGACCGTCCGCCCGGCCGTGCGGCCCGGTGACCTCCAGGTCGCCGGGCTTCACCGGTTCGCCGGCCGCCCGGACGGCATCCGCAGCACCGGCCGGAACGGCTCCCCGCCGTTGTAGAGCTCCTCCAGCTCCGTCACGTACGCCAGCACGGCCGGGTTGACGATGTCGGCGAGCGACCGCACCCCCGCCTGGGGCTCGTACGAGGCGAGGTAGGTGGCCGCCGCACGGGCCCGCTCGAGCACGGAGCGGTCGAAGTTGATCGTCCGCTGGACCCGCCGCCGGGATTGCGGGGTCTGCCCGGTAGGCTCGCTCACGCCTGGAGCGCTAGGGGAGGCTGTGATTCCGTCCACACTTCCGTCCGGCACGAGGTCAGGTTCGAGCATGAGCGAATCTCCTCGGAGTCGTCGCTCCGGGCCGCACCCGCGGCGGGGGCGCGAACCGGCCGTTCAGGGTAATCACATGAGTGTGCACGTGCGCGGGTTCAGGGCGCACGCACTGTGGGTGACCAGCGCGTCCGCAGTCGGGTGAACCTTGTCGGCGACGGAGAGAATCTTGGGACGGGTGTTCCCCACTGACGTCTCCTCGGTGATGATGTGTCGGCCAGATTAGACGTAATTCTCCCCAGGGGGAACGGCCAGTTGATCAACAGCCCGCAGCAACAGCCCCACACGTCGTGACGATCTCGTGTTCTACTCGTAGCGCCAGCCCCCGCGCACTCTGGAGTTAAGAAATGACCGCCATGGACCTGGTGACACTCGCTCAGCAGCAGCCGACGGTGCCGGGCACAGGCAATGTCCGGAACTGGATCCTGGACAACATCGTCCCGCTGCTCCTGCTGACAGTCGCGCTCCTGCTCCTGTGGCTGGGCGGCGGCAAGGGCGACAACGCGGGCGTCATGCGCCGCCTCGGTGGCGTGATCGTCGCTCTGGCCATCATCGGCCTCGCCGTCACGACAGACGCTGGCGCGAACATCGGCCAGTGGCTCGCCGGTTTGTTCGTCGGAGGCTGACACGTGCGGGTGCGCACCGACGACGAGGTCTACCGGGTCGACGCCGTCTGGCTGGGCCCGCCCAAAGCGACTTTCCCCTGGCGCGCGCGATACGTCGCGTGGGGCGTGGGGATCGTCGTTTTCCTCCTCGTACTCACGATCGAGCGTCAGATGGGCGTCGGGTTCGGGTTCTTCTCGACCGCGTGGGCCCTCGTCGCGACGATCATCCTGACCAGGTTCATCACCCAGCGGATCAGCCATGAACGGCCCCTCACGGCCGTCATGTCGATGTGGGTCCGCGAGCTCACCGCACCTCGAGAACGCACGGCCAGCACCGGCGGAGCGGCCAGCGCCGCCCGGATCCGGGTCACCCCGCAGCGGCCTCGTCCCAAGTCGAGCAAGAAACAACAACGACGGGCGAGACAGCAGGCCCAGCCCCGCCGGACGTCAGACAGCCGTAAGAAGGAGGTTCGCGGTGTTCGGACGCCGGCGAGACCGTGACCGTCGCTCCGCCCAGCACATCGCCCAGCACGCCGCGGCCGACCCCCGTGAGCGCGACAGGGCCGCCTATTCCCAACGCGGCCGCCGCCTGCCCGGTGAGCAGGCCGTGCCGAGCTACACGCCGTCGATCAGCGCCCGCAGCATCGACGGTCACCTGCTGCGCACCGGCCAGGAGGTCTACGCCTGGTACCGGCTCGCGCCGCAGCGCTGGTCGTTCCGCAGCGACTCGCAGCGCCAGGACCTGATCGCCGCCATCGCGGGCCAGTACGCCGAGTTGCAGGGCCGATGGATGCACCTGCGGGTCACCACGCGGCCGTATCCGATCCGCATGTGGGCCGAGGCGCACGTGCACAACGCCGTCAAGCGCCTCCCGGACACCCCGGGCACGCTGTCGTTCGACGACTACATGGTCGGCGAGCAGCAGCAGCTGATGGGCCGCTCGATGGCGGAGAAAGAGGTCTACCTGGGCGTCCAGGTGCAGACCCGCAACATGATGGACCGCGCGGTCGAACGCGCCGCTCCCGTGCTGCGCAAGGTCTTCCCGGACGCCGTGGACGCCGAGCTGGTGGCGCTCGACTCCGAGGTGGAGCACCTCGACCAGGTCATCGGCTCCGCGGGTCTCGAAGGCCGTCCCGCGACGGCCGAGGAGATGTCCTGGCTGATGCACCGGTCGTGCTCGCTGGGCCTGCCCGCGCCGCGCAACATGCCCGCCGTGCCGGGCGCCGCGTGGGAGCCGGAGGACCTGGCCAGCTTCACCGACGCCGCGGACTTCCACCAGGAGCCCTACTCGCCGACGGTCACCGTGCGCGGCCGCACCGGTTCGAACGCGGGCATCAAGCGCCATGTCGCCGTGCTCACGGTCGGGCTCATGCACGGCCTGCAGATCCCCGAGGTCGACGACCCGTGGGTGCAGCGCGCGGACCGGCTGCCGGCGTCCGTCGAGTGGTCGGCCCGCATCTACGTGCGCAGGCCCGAGGAGGTCTCGGGCGAGCTGTCGCGGCAGATGAGCAAGGTCCGCTCGCAGGTCCGCCACTACACCGACGAGCACGAGCTCGAACCGCCGCAGTCGCTCGCCCGCCAGGCCGGCCGCGTGCTGGAGATCGACGACGAGATGACGTCGGGCTTCACCGCGCTGGGCACCCGGGTGCGCAGCTGGTGGCGGCTCGCCGTCAGCGGCCCGACCGAGCGCGAGGCCCTGCGCCTCGCCCAGCAGCTGCTGGAGCTCTACAAGCCGAAGATCGCGATCGAACACCCCGAGGCCCAGTACGCGATCGCCCGCGAGTTCATCCCCGGCGAACCGCTGTCCAACGGCGCGTACCTGCGCCGCGGCAGCGTGTTGTGGGCGGCCAGCGCCGTTCCCACGGCGACGGCCGAGGTCGGTGACCGCCGCGGCATCCTGCTCGGCGAGACCGTCACGGCCACCCGCCGCCCGGTCGCCTGGGACCCGTGGATGGCGCAGGAGCTCCGCGACGCCTCGGGCCTCACGGCCATGGTCGCGGGTCTCGGTGCCGGCAAGTCGTTCCTCGGCGGCGGCATGGTCTACAAGACGCTGCGCGCGGGCGCCCACTGGACGTTGCTCGACCCGTCCGGCCCGCTCTCGGCGCTGTGCGAACTGCCGGAGCTGCGCCCGTACGCGCGGCCGATCAACCTGCTCAACGCCCAGCCCGGCATCCTCAACCCGTACCGGGTGGTCGCCGAGCCGATGATCGAGCACTTCCTCGACGAGGACGACCCGGAACGGGCCTGGCGCCGGGAGAAGGCCCTCGCGGCCGCCACCCGCCGCCGTCTCGTGCTGGACGTGCTCACCGGCCTGCTGCCGTACGAGGTCGCGCGCCTGCCGCAGACGCGCATCGTGCTGCTGCGCGCCGTCCGCACGGTCGGTGGCCGCTTCGACGCCCACCCCGGTCTCGTCTTCGAGGCGCTGCGCCGGGACGCGTCCGAGCACCACGAGCACGCCGTCGTGGTCGCGGACTTCCTCGACGAGATGCGCGAGCGCATGTCGCTGCTCATCCCCGAGGAGAACCACGACCCGTACAACGAGGTGCGCGACGACCGCCTCACCGTCCTCACGATGGCCGGCCTGAACCTGCCCAAGGACGGCGTCGGCCGCGAGCACTGGACGGACGCGGAGTCGCTCGGCGTCGAGATGCTGAACCTCGCCGCCTGGCTCACCCAGCGCTCGATCTACGAAAAGCCCAAGGACCAGCGCAAGGGCGTCTGGATCGACGAGGCGTTCTTCCTCTCGGAGGTCCCGACGGGTCGTGTGCTGATGAACCGCTTCGCGCGTGACTCGCGCAAGTGGAACGTCCGCGTGCTGCTGTCCAGCCAGATCCCCGCCGACTTCCTCAAGATCCAGGGCTTCGTCGCGCTGCTCGACTCGGTCTTCGTCGGCCGTCTCGACGACGACCAGGCGCAGGCGGACGCGTTGCGGCTGCTCAAGGTTCCGGTCGGCGCCGGCTACGAGCAGGTCGTCGCCTCGCTCGGCCGCCGCCCCGGTGGCGAGCGCACCGCGACCGAACGCGACCGCGCGCCGAGGCAGTTCATCTTCGGCGACGGCGCCGGTGGCGTGGAGCGGATCCGCATCGACTTCAGCGGCCCGCACCTCGAACACCTGCGCAACGCCCTCGACACGACGCCCGATGCCAAGCGCGACAACGGCAAGGGCGAACTCGTGCCGGCGGAGGACACCAGCGCGGCTCCCCAGCCGCCCGCCTACGTGCCCGACGAGATCGACGACGAACTGGCGGCGGACATGGAGCTCGGACTGACGGAGGAAGAGGCCCAGCTGGTGGGCCACGGTGACGGCACCAACCGCCGCCGGGACGGCGGCGCATGACGGCGTTGACGATCGTGCTCGCGATCGCCGCCTTGCTCTGGGCAAGGCGGCGGTTCGCGCTGCGCGCGTCGGCACGCACCAAATCGGTGACGATGGTGGCCGCCATCCTGGCGTTGCAGGTGGTCATCGGGGCCCCGATGGCGCACGCCCAAACCTGCGCCGACCCGCCCAACCCGGAGCGTCCGGGTGCGGGCATGGTCGGCGCGCTCGACCCGCCCGTCGGCAACGGCCTGCCCGGTTCGCCGTACCTCGAACACGGTTACGCCGGCATGGTCTGGCACCAGTACAACGCCAAGTGCGGTGTCCTGCCGGACGCGAACGCCACGCTCGACACGTGGGCGGGCAACGAGCTGTTCAGCGTCGGCAAGAACATCGTCGGCGCCACGAACGCGTTGCACTACACCGTGATGGGCCGCGGCCTGCTGGTCCCGCTGGACGACGCCGTGAAGAACGGCGTGCAGAAGGTCTACGACAACGTCTACCTGCGCTGGTTCGGCCTGGTGGCGCTGATCCTCGCGATCCTGATGTTCCGGCAGATCTGGACGGGCGACTTCGCCGCGATCTCCAAACGCGGGCTCTGGGCGCTGGCGGCCATGTGGCTGGCGACGTCCACGTTGGCCCTGCCCCAGTTCTACAACCTCCTCGACAACACGCTGGTCTCCAAGACGTCCGAGATACAGGCGGGGTTCATCGAGGCGCCGGAAGAACAAGGCACCCTCCACGTACTGCCGACGAAACTGCACGACGCCGTCGTCTACCAGAGCTGGCTGAGAGGCGCGTTCGGCACGCCCGAGGCACCGCAGGCCGCCGAGTACGGCCCGCGCATCCTCAAGACGCAGGCGTGGACGACGGCCGAGATCGCCGAGGGCAAGGACGGCGACCAGGCCGCGCTCGACGCCAAGAAGGCCGAGTGGAAGGCACTGGAGGGTCAGCTCGGCACCGCCAGGGGCTACTTCGGCGGCACCGACGGCAGCCGCACCGGCGCGGGTTTCCTCGCGCTGCTGCAGTCCATCGCGTTCTCGCTGTTCCAGCTGTTCGCGAAGGCCGCGGTGCTGCTGGCCCAGCTGCTGCTGCGCATCCTGACGCTCGCCGGGCCGCTCATCGGCCTGGTCGCGCTGCTGCACCACGACCTGTTGCGCAAGGTCGCCCGCGCCGCCGCCGTGACGATCTTCAACGTGCTGGTGCTCGCGGTCCTCGCGGGTGTCCACGCGTTGCTGCTGCAGGCGATCTTCAACGCGACGGGGCTGTCGCTGCTGACGCGCACGTTGCTCGGCCTGATGCTCACGCTGGTGTGCTTCGTGATCGGCAAACCGTTGCGGCGCATGTGGCAGATGGTCGAGATGTCCGTCGGCTCGGCGAGCAACGTCCTGCCGATGAGCGGGGGCGTCTGGTCGAAGATGACGGGCCGCAGGAAGCAGGTCGGCCCGACGCCGCAGGACGAGTTCTGGGAGTCCGTGCGCGACAGCGACGCGGGCGGCGAAGAGGTGCCGCAGCGGGGTCGTGGTCGCGTCCGCCCGGAGGCCTCGAACCCGGTCATGGCGACGGCGCAGCGGCTCGACCGCGACTCCCAGTCCGCCCAGATCATCAGCGCACCGGACAACTCCGGCGTGCGGGTGGGAGCGCTGCCCGCGGGCTCGGGCCCGGCGGCACTGCCCGTCGCCCGCTCGCGCGTGGTCGACAGCCCGCCGGTCACCGACAGGCAGTGGGACCGGGTCGACGACGCGGTGCTCGTGCCGTCGCGGACCAGCGGCTACTCCGCCCCGGTGCAGGAACCCCGCAGGGCCGAGACAGAAGTGGTGGCAGGACGTCCGGTGCACGTGATCTACCGGCCTTCGCGTGGCTTCGAAGTCCGGGACAACAGCTGAGAGGGGGCGTGAGTGCCGATCCGGACCAACCGCGGCCGTGCCGCGGTCTACCGCAGGCTGTGGGGATGGCCGCTGCGTTCTCCGCGGCACCTGGCCGTGTCGATCATCATCTTCGTGGTGGTGGTCGTCGCGCTCGGTGTGATCATCCCCAGGGTGCTCGACCGCAAGCCGGCTGACCCGTCGGCGGCGGCCGGCCAGACCTCGACGTCGGCGCAGGGCACCCAGGTGGGCCAGCTGCCGTCCAGCGCCACGTCGCTGCCGACCAAGGTGGCGCCGCCGTCGATCTCGGCGTCCGCCGCGCCGCCGCAGGCCGACGCGCAGCTGATCGCCGAGCTGTGGGCGGAGAACTGGATCAAGCCGCCGCCGGACGACGACGTGAACAAGTGGCTCGCGCAGCTCCGCCCGTACACGACGGAGGAGTTCCTGGCCCAGATGGCGACCATCGACCCGAAGAACGTGCCCACCAGGATCACCCAGAAGGTCAAGGCGAAGAAGTCCTTCACCTCGTCGGCCGACTTCGAGGTGGGCACGGACTCGGGCAAGGTCGTCATCACGCTGGTCAAGACGCCGGCCAACGAGTGGCGTGTGAACAGCTACACGAAGGCGGACTGACGATGCGCGTGCTGGTGCTGATCGGAGCCCTCGCAGCCGTCGTGGTGATCGCTGTGACGACGTCGGGCGTGACGCAGGTCGTCAGCAACTCCACGAACCCGGCGGCGGGGACGAACTTCGCGCGGATGAGCTGCAACGCCGCCATCGGCCCGTGGGACGCGGGCGGTGGCGACAAGGGCCGCCACGACGCGTCGCGGCTGAACGAGGAGCAGCGCAACATCGTCGCGCGCATCATCTCCATCGGCCAGGAGCGCAAGCTGCCGCCGCTCGCGTGGCAGATCGCGATCCAGGCGGGCATGACCGAGTCGGGCCTGCGGCCGCTCAACTACGGCGACCGCGACTCGCTGGGCATCTTCCAGATGCGCCCGTCGATGGGCTGGGGGACACCGGCCCAGGTGACCGACCCGACGTACTCGATCAACAAGTTCTACGACGTGCTGCTGAAGGTGCCGGACTGGGAGAACAGGCGACCCGGCGACTCGGCGCAGGCCGTCGAGCGCTCGGCGTTCCCCGACCGCTACCACAACTGGGAGGGCATGGCCGCCTTCCTGCTGGGCGAGCTCGGTGCCGTCACCGACCCGGCCGGGTGCGGTTCGGGCGCGGGCCAGTTCCTGCTGGCGTCGAACGCGGCGGGCATCGCGATCCAGTTCACCAAGGAACAGCTGGGCGAGCCGTACCTGTGGGGTGGCAACGGCCCGGACGCGTGGGACTGCTCCGGCATCCTGGTGAAGGCGTTCCGCGCGGCCGGGGTGCAGATCCCCCGCGTGGCGAACGACCAGTACGAGAAGGGTGGCGCCCACCTCCCGGTGCGCGACGCCCAAGCAGGTGACCTGATCTTCTGGGCTACCGACACGTCGAACCCGCGCACGGTGCACCACGTGGGCATGTACCTCGGCGGTGACGAGTACATCCACGCACCTCAGACGGGTGATGTCGTGAAGATCAGCAAGATCAACTGGAACTACCACGAGTTGATGCCGCTGGCCGTCCGGCCGGGCGTGTAGATCGCGGGGAGGCGCTGCATGTTCAACCACGACCCCATCCCGAGGCCTTCCGGACCGCCCGCGTCGAGCACTCCGGTGCGTGACTACATGGCGGCCGGTGCTCCGGGGGTCTCGGCGGACTACGTGGTCATCCCACGTGCCCTGGCCGAGGCCATGCCGCTGCCGTGGCAGCAGCACCTGACGCACCTGCTGGCGGAGTTCCACCGCACGTACGGCCACCTCAAGTGGCCGATCTACCGCGTGGTGCCGTCCCGCTACGAGAAGCTGGGCGACCTCGACGAGGAGCAGCTGGCCGAGGTCGGCGCGATCATGGAGATCGACTCCGACGGTTCGCTCGTCTACCGCGACCGCTCCGGACGCAAGATCGAGAACGCCGAGGACCGCACGGTGCTGGTCTCGTGTTTGGACCCGATCCCGGCGGAGTACGCCAACGCCAACCAGTCCACGCCGCCGCGGGGATTCCCGGCGCCTTTGGGAGGCGAACGCGTATGAGTGACAGCAGCGGTTGGTACTACTGCCTGACCCACCAGGCGGTGGAGCACGGCAAGGGCTGCAAGGGCCCCGACCGCATGGGCCCCTACCCGGACGAGGCCACCGCGGCCCGAGCCCTGGAGATCGCGAGGGAGCGGACCCGAGCGGCCGACGAGTCCGACAAGAAGTGGCGCGGCGACGACGAGGACTGATCGGCTTAGGCTGTGCGGGTGGCTTCACTGGTGATCCGCTCCGGCCGTGCTGACGTTTCCTTCGACGGCATCCGCACCGAATTCGGTCTGCCCTCCTCTTTCCCGGCAGCCGTGCTCGCCGAGGCGGAGGCGGCGGTCTCCCGCGACCCGGGAGACCGCCCCGACCTCACCTCGATCCCCCTGGTGACGATCGACCCACCCGGCGCGAAGGACCTGGACCAGGCCCTCTGCGTGACGAAGAGCCCCGGCGGCTTCACCGTCCACTACGCGATCGCCGACCTCGGCACCTTCGTGACGCCGGGCGGCCCCCTCGACACCGAGGTCCGCCGCCGCGGCCAGACCCTCTACCTCCCGGACGGCAACGTCCCCCTGCACCCGACGGTCCTCTCCGAAGGCGCGGCCTCGCTCCTGCCGGGAGTGACCCGCCCCGCGGTCCTCTGGACCTTCGAGTGCGACGCCGAAGGCAAGCCCACCTCCGTCGAGGTGCGCCGAGCCCTGGTCCGCTCCACGGCCCAGTTCGACTACGCCGCGGTCCAGGAGTCGTTCGACGCGGGCACCCCGCACCCCTCGGTGGCGGCCCTGGCCGAGTTCGGCCCCCTCCGGCGCGCCTACGCACGGGAACGCGGCGCCATCGAACTCCAGCTCCCGGAACAGGAGATCGAATCGAACGGTTCGGACTGGCGGCTCGTCACCCGCCCCCGGACCGAGGTCGACGGCTGGAACGCCGAGATCTCCCTGATGACGGGCATGGCCGCCGCCGAGGTCATGCTCGAGGCCGGGGTGGGCGTCCTGCGCACCCTGCCCGACCCGGACCCGGAAGCCGTGAAGGCCCTGCGCAAGTCCGCGGCGGCCCTCCAGGTCCCGTGGCCCGACGACCTCTCCCCGGGAGCGTTCCTGGCGGGCCTCGACGCCGGCACCCCGGAAGCCCTGGTCCTCTTCACCGACGCCACCCGCCTGCTGCGAGGCGCGGGTTACTCGGCGTTCAACGGCGAGGTCCCCGAACTGACCACCCACGCAGGCGTAGCCGCCCCGTACACCCACGTCACCGCACCTCTGCGCCGCCTCGTGGACCGCTTCGCCACCGAGGTCTGCCTGGCCGTCACCTCGGGACAGGACCTCCCGGCCTGGCTCGCGGAAGCCCTCCCGCGGCTCCCGTCGCTGATGGGCGCCTCCGACTCCCTGGCCGCCAAGGTGGACCGCGCCACCCTGGACCAGGTCGAAGCCCGGGTGCTGGCCGGACGCGTGGGCGAGGAGTTCGACGCCGCCGTCCTGCGCTCCAACGAGAACGACGCCGAGATCTTCGTGGCGGAACCCCCGGTGCTCGCCAAGTGCTCGGGGAAGAACATCCCGGAAGGCGAACGCATCCGCGTGAAGCTGACCGAGGCGGATCCGGCAGAGCGCAAGGTCAGGTTCGAACGCGCCTGACCACACGGGGGCAACCGCTGTCGTCGCCGGCGACCCGACCAGACCACTGCCCGACAAAGGTCACTTTGCACAGCCCACCCCCACCCACCCGTGTGAAGATGCAGGGGTGACAGACATTCGTGACCTCACAGTCGGCGTCCTCGGCGGCACCGGAGCCCAGGGCAAGGGCCTCGCCATCCGCTGGGCCAAGGCGGGCGTCAAGGTGATCATCGGCTCCCGCAGCGCCGACCGCGCCGGCCTCGCGGCCGGGGAGATCGCCGAGGCGGCGGGCGGCGACGTCAGGGGTGCGGACAACTCGGACTGCGCCGCGGATTCGGACATCGTCCTCGTGGCGGTTCCGTGGGACGGCCACGGCGACCTCCTCGCCGCGCTGCGCGACCAGCTCGCCGGCAAGATCGTCATCGACTGCGTGAACCCGCTCGGCTTCGACAAGCAGGGCCCGTTCGCCCTGCCCGTCACCGAGGGCAGCGCCGCGCAGCAGGCCGAGCTGCTGCTGCCGGAATCGCGGGTCACGGCCGCGTTCCACCACGTGTCCGCCGTCCTGCTCGCCGACCTGTCGGTGTCCGAAGTGGACATGGACGTCCTGGTGCTGGGCGACGACCGCGAGGCCACCGACACGGTTCGCGCACTGGCCGAGCTCGTGCCCGGTTTCCGCGGCGTGTACGGCGGCCGGCTGCGCAACGCCCACCAGGTCGAGGCGTTCACCGCGAACCTCATCGCGGTCAACCGCCGCTACAAGACCCACGCCGGTCTGAAGATCACGGGAGTCTGATGCTCCCCGTCGACGACCTCGGTGAGCCGGTCGCACTGGACCAGCCGCGCAGAGTGGTCAGCCTGGTGCCGTCGATCACCGAGGCCGTCGCGGTGACCGTCCCGGACTCCCTCGTGGGTGCGACGGACTACTGCACGCACCCGTCCGGTGTGGACGTCGCGAGGATCGGCGGGTCGAAGTACCCGGACGTCGACGCGGTGCTCGCGCTCGCCCCGGACCTCGTCATCGCGAACTCCGAGGAGAACCGCCCGGAAGACGTGGACCGGTTGCGCGCCAACGGGGTCAACGTGTGGGTGACCGAGGCGCCGAAGACCGTCCCGATGGCCCTGGGCTCGCTGCGGCGGCTCTTCGGCCTCGGCTGGGACCTCGAACCGGACTGGCTCACCAGGGCGGAAGACCTCTGGCGCGACACGAAACCGGTCACGCTCACCGCACTGGTCCCTGTCTGGCGGCGTCCGTGGATCGTCGCGGGCCGGGACACCTTCGCCACCGATGTGTTGCGGCGCTTGGGGTTTGAGAACGTCTACGCCACCCATGACGAGCGCTATCCCAGGCCGAGCCTCGAAGAGCTGAACTCGAAGCGCCCGGACGTCGTGGTCCTGCCCGACGAACCGTACGAGTTCACGCACGAAGACGGCCCCGAGAGCTTCCCCGGACTGCCGTACGTGCTGGTCAACGGCAGGCACCTGACGTGGTACGGCCCGTCGCTCGTCGAGGCGCGCCGAAGCCTGGAGCGGGCGCTCGCCTACGTCCGGGGTTGACAACCCCCGGGTGGATTCGGACCGCGCAAGTGCCTCACCGCCGCGGTGACCGTCGCGGCGTGCACGACGTCCAGCGCGAAGTGGGTCGGGCTCCGCTAGTCGCGGAACCGGTCCGTCGCCTCCAGCAGCGCGGACAGGATGCCGGGCTCGTCGTAGGCGTGCCCGGCGTCCGGCACCAGCACCAGCTCCGAACCGGGCCACGCCTTGTGCAGGTCCCACGCCGACACCGCGGGCGTCGCGATGTCGTACCGGCCCTGCACGATCACGCCCGGGATGCCCTCCAGCCGCACGGCGTCCCGGATCAGCTGCCCCTCCTCGAACCAGCCGCCGTTCACGAAGTAGTGGTTCTCGATCCGCGCGAACGCCAGCGCGTACGACGGCTCGGCGAACTCCGCCACCAACTCCGGCCGCGGCAGCAGCGTCACCGTCGCGCCCTCCCACGTGCTCCACGCGACGGCCGCCGGCCCGTGCACCTCGGGATCGGGCGAGGACAGCAGCTCCGCGTACAGCTCGACGGGATCACCGGCAAGTCCGGCCAACGGCGCCGTGAACTCCTCCCACAGGTCGGGGAACAGGTGCGCCGCCCCACCGCGGTAGTACCAGTCCACTTCGGACGAACGCAGCGTGAAGATCCCGCGCAGCACCAGTTCGGAGACGCGGGACGGGTGCTTCTCGGCGTAGGCGAGCGCCAGCGTCGAGCCCCAGGAGCCGCCGAAGACCTGCCACCGCGAGATGCCGAGCGACTCGCGCAGCAGCTCCATGTCGGCCACGAGGTGCCAGGTCGTGTTCAGCGACAGGTCGTCCGTCGTGGAGGCGTGCGGCGTCGAACGGCCGCAGCCGCGCTGGTCGAACAGGACGATCCGGTAGGCCGACGGGTCGAAGAGACGCCGGTGCGTCGGGGAGCACCCGCCACCGGGACCGCCGTGCAGGAAGACGACGGGTTTGCCGGACGGGTTGCCGCACTCCTCCCAGTACACGAGGTTGCCGTCGCCGGTGTCCAGGTGGCCTGACGTGTGGGGGTCGATCTCCGGGTACATGGGCCTATCGTCGAGCACACGGCGCAGTTCGCGAAGGAGACGTCGGCCACCGGCGCGTTCGTCCGGCAGCCGAACCGCTTCACCGCTCGCGGTCGTCGACCCGATCCGCGACGAACGCGGCTGGCGCTTCCCCGAGACCGACCCGGTCCTCGGCATCGACTACCTCGAGCAGGCCTACGACAACGCCGACGAGCACCACGAGGGCCGCGTCACGGTTCCGGCGCTGGTCGACACGACCACCAAGCAGGTCGTCACCAACGACTACCCGCAGATCACCCTGGACTTCAGCCTGAAGTGGAGCCCGGAGAGCACCCTCTACCCGCCCCAGCTCAGGGACGAGGTCGATGCCTGGATCGAGCCGATCTTCCACAACGTCGACAACGGCGTCTACACGCGCAGTTCGGCGACACCGTGAACTGGGACCACATCAAGCGCCACTACTACGTGACGCACCACCGGATCAATCCGACCGGAATCGTGCCGGCGGGCCCAGACCCGGAGGCCTGGACCCGCTGAAGGGCACGGCTCAGTGGAAGGTGTGCTCGGGGCCGGGGAACTGGTGCCCGCGCACCTCCGCGGCGAACTCGGCCGCCGCGCCCAGCATGACGTTGCCGATGTCGGCGTAGCGCTTGACGAACCGCGGTGCCTTGCCGCGGTTCAGGCCCATCATGTCCTGCCACACCAGCACCTGGGCGTCGGTGTCCGGACCGGCGCCGATGCCCACGGTCGGGATGACCAGGTCGTGCGTGATCTGCTTCGCGACCTCGGCGGTCACCATCTCCAGCACGACCGCGAACGCGCCCGCCTCCTGCACGGCCAGCGCGTCCTGCACCACGACGTCGTGGTTGTCGTGACGGCCCTGCACGCGGTAGCCGCCGAGCTGGTGCTCGGACTGCGGGGTGAAGCCGATGTGCGCCATGACCGGGATGCCCGCGGCGGTGATCGCGCGGATGTGCGGCGCGAAGTACGAGCCGCCCTCCAGCTTGACCGCGTGCGCCTGGCCTTCCTTCATGAACCGGACCGCCGTCGCCACGGCCTGCTCGACCGACACCTGGTAGGACCCGAACGGAAGGTCGGCCACGACGAGGGAGCGCTTGACCGAGCGGGTCACCGCGCGGACCAGGGGTACGAGCTCGTCCACCGTGACCGGCAGCGAGGAGTCGTGCCCGTAGACGGTGTTCGACGCGGAGTCGCCGACCAGCAGGACGGGGATGCCGGCCTCGTCGAAGATCGAGGCGGTGAACGTGTCGTACGAGGTGAGCATGGGCCACGCCTCGCCGCGTTCCTTCATCTCCCGCAGGTGGTGGACGCGAACGCGCTTGGCGGGGGGCTTCTGGCCCGCTCCGGAGCCGTAGGGCGCGGGAACTTCGGCAGTGGTCATCGTCGACCGGTCCTTTCCTCGAGGCCCGCGTCAGCAGGTCCCCGGGCGCTTGGTGCACGGTTGCCGGACTCCAGGGTGACACCGCCGACCGGAAACGGGAGGCAAGTGCGGCTACCGTCACACACGTGGCAGCGCGAATCACCGAGCTCGTACTGGACTGCACCGATCCCGAACGTCTCGCCGCCTTCTGGGGAGGAGTTCTGGGCTACGAGGTGCTCGGCCGCGACGACGAGTCCGTGGAGATCGGACCGCCGGACAGGCGCACGACCCTGCTGTTCCTGCGCAACCCCGACCGCAAGCTGCAGAAGCTCCGCCTGCACATCGACGTGAAGGCCACGGACCGCGACCAGGCCGAAGAACTGGAGCGCCTCCTCGCGCTCGGCGCCACGCACGTCGACATCGGTCAGGGCGACGTGAGCTGGTACACCCTCGCCGACCCGGAGGGCAACGAGTTCTGCCTGCTCAGCGGTCGGGCAGACCCCTGAGCACCTCCCGCACGGCCATGACCACGGCGTCCGGCCTGTCCATCTGGATCATGTGCCGACTGCCGGGCACCGGCACGTTGCGCCCCCACGGCACGAGGGCGGCCAACGACCGGTGCTCCGGCCAGACCTCCCGCCCGGCCGTGAGCACCAGGAACGGCACGCGCGGGAACGGCCGGCGCGTCCGCAGCCGTTCGAGCGTCGCCACCTGGCCGGGGTACGACGCGAGCTCCCACAGCACCGCCCGCCCGACGCCGGGCCGCCGGTAGACCAGTTCGACCAGGTCGGCGGGCGCCGGGTCGGTCACCCCGAGCGTGGACACCGCGGTCAGCAGGTTGCGGAACGAGTGCCCGTACCGCTGGGTCAGCCGGGCGCCGAGCCAGCGGCTGCCGATCGCCCGCACACCCTGCGCGAGCACCGCCGACACGTCGAACGGCGCTCCCGCGCCCGGCGTCTCCGCGTCCGGGTCGAGCAGCACGACCCCGTCGACCCGGTGCGGCCGCAGCCGGGCGTAGGCCTCGACGTGCATCGACGCCATCGAGTGCCCGACCAGGACCGCCTTCGGCACCCCGCGCAGCACCGCGTCGAGCACGGCGACCTCGCGCGCCAGGGACGGCCCGCGCCGCGCGGGACCGCTCAGCCCGAGGCCCGGCCGGTCGAACACGACCACCCTGGCGAGTGGCTCGAGCAGCCGCACGGTCCGGTCCCAGTCGAACCAGGCCCCGCCCAGGCCGGAGCTCAGGACCACGACGGGCTGGTCAACACGCCCGGACGAGGTGACATGCACCCGGCCCGCCGAAGAGGGGATCATGACCGACACTGGCGGACCTCGGGAGTGGATGTGGCACCGGCGTGGAAGTGGAAGACCGCGGGCGCGATCGCGACGATCGTGTACCTCGCCGGAGCGCTGTCGCTGCTCAGGGTCGTCCTCCCGGAAGACAGCCGGTTCACCGACGTCACGGACGGCATCGGGTTCCTCTTCGGCCTGCCCATCGACGGCAACCTCTTCATCGCCCTGGTGTTCTTCGTCCTCGGCGCCGCCCTGCGCAGGCGCAAGCGAGCGGCGCTGTGGGCGCTGCTGCTCTTCCAGGTGACGGGCCTGCTGCTGGTCGGGTTCATCATGGTCATCCTGGCCCTGGCTCCTGAAGAAGTCCTGGAGGCGGGCGAGGAACCGCACTGGGTCTTCCTCGGCACCGGGGTGACGACGTCGCTGCTGTTCGTCGCGCTGCTGTTCGTGGTGCGCGAGGCGTTCCCCGCCCGGCTGGCCCGCGGCGCGTGGCGGCAGGCGCTGGCGGCGTTCGTGCTGGGCATGGTCGCGCTGGTGCTGCTGGGCTGGGGCCTCACCGAGGTCTTCCCCGGCAGGCTTCTCGCGCAGACCGACAAGCTCGCGTGGGCGGCGAACCAGGCGACGGGTGAGGTCGTCCGCCTGGGCCGGCTCGACATCCCCGAGGGCCCGCAGTGGCTGAGCGTGCTGCTGGGCCTCGGCGGCACGCTGGTCGCGATCGGCGCGCTGTACGTGTTCTTCCGGGGTGTCCGCACCCAGAGCATGATCACGCCGGACCAGGAGCTCGACGTGCGCCGGCTGCTCGCGGCCGACGGCGAGCCCGACTCGCTGGGCTACTTCGCGACCCGGCGCGACAAGAGCGTCGTGTTCGCGGCGTCCGGCCGGGCGGCGCTGACGTACCGGGTGATCGGCGGCGTCACGCTGGCCTCGGCCGACCCGGTCGGCGACGAGGAGGCGTGGCCCGAGGCCGTGCTGGCGTGGCTGTCCGAGGCGCGCACGTACGGCTGGATGCCCGGCGTGCTGGGAGCTTCCGAGCGAGGGGCGCGGGTCTACTCCCACGCCGGGCTGAAGGCGCTGGAGATCGGGGACGAGGCCGTCCTCGACGTCCGCGAGTTCAACCTCGCCGGTCCGGAACGGCGCGGGCTGCGCCAGGCGGTGTCCCGCGTCGAACGGGCCGGGTACACCACGCGCGTGCGGCGCCACAGCGAGATCGCGCCGGACGAGATGGCGTCCATCCTGGACCTCGCGGAGGCGTGGCGCGGCGCCGAGACCGAGCGCGGCTTCTCGATGGCGTTGGGGCGACTGGGAGATCCGAGCGACGGCCGGTGCGTGATGGTCGAGGCCTACGACGCCTCGGGTGCGCTGCGCGGGCTGCTGTCGTTCGTGCCGTGGGGCCGCCGGGGTGTCTCGCTCGACCTGATGCGGCGCGACCGGGCGGCGGAGAACGGCCTGAACGAGTACATGGTCGCCCAGCTCGCGGCGGCCGCCGGGCACCTCGGCGTGCACCGGATCTCGCTCAACTTCGCCATGTTCCGCGCGGTGTTCGAGGAGGGCGAGAAGATCGGCGCCGGCCCGGTGCTGCGGGCGTGGCGGCGGGTGCTGTCGCTCGCGTCGCGGTTCTTCCAGCTGGAGTCGCTGTACCGCTCGAACGCCAAGTACCTGCCGGAGTGGGAGCCGCGGTTCCTCTGCTACGCACGGTCGCGGTCGTTGCCGCGGGTCAGCATCGCCGCCGGCGTGGCCGAGGGCTTCGTGCCGTCGCTGCGGTCGTTGCGCAGGAGGGCGTTGCAGAAGACGGACGTCAGCGACGAGTTCGCGGCCAAGGTCGCCGAGATCGACGCGATCCGGGTCGAGCCGAAGGCCGTCCGCCGCCCCGAGCAGGTCCGGGTGCGGATCGCGAAGGTCGACCGGCTGGTGGCGGCGGGCGTCGACCCGTACCCGGTGGGCTTCGAACGCTCGGACCTCCTCGCGGGAGCACGGGAGCGCTTCGGCGAGGAGGTCTCGGTCACCGGGCGCGTGATGGCGCTGCGGGAGATGGGCAAGCTCTGCTTCGCGCGGCTGCGGGACTTCAGCGGCGAGATCCAGCTGATGCTGTCGGTCGACTCGCTGGGCGACGCGCTGGCGTCGTGGAAGTCCGACGTCGACCTCGGCGACCACGTCGGCGTCACCGGGAAGGTGGTCAAGTCCGACCACGGCGAGATCTCCGTGCTGGCGTCGTCGTGGACGATGACCGCGAAGTGCCTGCACCCGTTGCCGGACAAGCGCAAGGGCTTCACCGACCCGGAGGCGCGCGTCCGCCAGCGCTACCTCGACCTGGTGGTGAACTCCGACTCCGCGCACCTGCTGAAGCTGCGCAGCGACGTGATCCGCGCCGTGCGGGAGTTCCTGCACTCGCACTCGTACCTCGAGGTCGAGACGCCGATGCTGCAGGCGGTGCACGGCGGTGCGAACGCCCGGCCGTTCGTCACGCACATCAACGCCTACGACATGCGGATGTACCTGCGGATCGCGCCGGAGCTGTACCTGAAGCGGCTCTGCGTCGCGGGCGTGGACCGGGTGTTCGAGCTGAACCGCAACTTCCGCAACGAGGGCGCGGACGCCACGCACAACCCAGAGTTCACGATGTTGGAGGCCTACCAGTCCTACGCGGACTACCGGGTCATGCTGGACCTGGTGCGCGAGCTGGTCCAGCACGCGGCGAGGGAGGCGTTCGGCGAAGAGGTCGCCCATCGCCCGGACGGCGCGTTCGACCTCTCGGGGGAGTGGCCGGTGATTCCGGTCTACACGGCGGTCTCCACGGCCTTGCACGCCTCCGTCACGCCGGACACGTCCGTCGCGGAGCTGCGCTCACTGCTGTCGTCCCGCGGCGTGGAGGTCAACGAGGACTGGGACCACGGGCAGCTCGTGCAGGAGGCGTACGACTCGTTCGTCGAGGCCGGCACCGTCGGCCCGACCTTCTACATCGACTTCCCGACCTCGGTGTCCCCGCTGACCCGGCAGCACCGGGCCGACCCGCGCCTGGCCGAGCGCTGGGACCTCGTGGCGTTCGGGGCGGAGATCGGCACGGCGTACTCGGAGCTGACCGACCCGCTGGAGCAGCGGCGCCGGCTGGAGGCGCAGTCGCTCAAGGCCGCGTCCGGCGACGTCGAGGCGATGGAGCTGGACGAGGACTTCCTGCGGGCGCTGGAGCACGGCATGCCGCCGACGGGTGGGCTCGGCCTGGGGGTCGACCGGTTGCTGATGATGCTGACCGGCACGTCGATCCGGCAGACCGTGCTCTTCCCGTTCGTCCGGCCCCGGTGATCAGCGTTCGAGGTACGCGAGCACGGCCTGCACCCGGCGGTCGCCCGAGCCGTCCTCGCTGTTGAGGCCGAGCTTCAGGAAGACGTTGCCGATGTGCTTGTGCACGGCTCCCGCGCTGAGGACGAGCTTCTCGCCGATGGCGGTGTTCGACAGACCTTCCGCCATCAGCCCGAGGACCTCGCGTTCACGCGGCGACAGCACGCTGAGCGCGTCGTCGGTCTTGCGCCGCACCAGCAGTTGCGACACGACCTCGGGGTCGAGCGCCGTGCCGCCGTTCGCGACGCGGTGCAGCGACTCGAGGAAGTCCGCGACCTTGCCGACGCGTTCCTTGAGCAGGTAGCCGACGCCGCCGTTGGTGCCGGCGAGCAGTTCGTGCGCGTAGCTTTGCTCGACCCACGCGCTGAGGACCAGCACGGCCAGCTTCGGATGCCTGCGGCGTGCCTCCACGGCGGCCCGCAGGCCCTCGTCGGTGAACGTCGGTGGCATCCGCACGTCGACCACGGCGATGTCCGGCTCGTGCTCGGCCACGGCGTCGAGGAAGTCGTCCGGGTTGTCCGTCGCCGCGGCGACTTCGATGCCTTCGTTGCGCAACAACAACGTCAGCCCTTCACGGAGCAGAGCGTCGTCTTCGGCGATCACGATGCGCATAGGTCACTTCCCCACAGGTAGCACGACGGTGAGAACGGTAGGGCCACCCTCGGGACTGCTCACTTCCGCGGTGCCGTCCAGCGCCGCGACCCGTCCCCGGATGCCCTCCAGGCCGGTGCCCTGCTTCTCGTCCGCACCGCCCTTGCCGTCGTCGTGGACCACGACGACCAGCTTGTCGTCGTTCACGCCGAGGCTGACCCACGCGTGCCGGGCACCGCTGTGCTTGGCCACGTTCGTGAGCGCCTCGGCCACCGCGAAGTACGCGGCGGCCTCCACCGCCGCCGGGAGCCGTCCGAGGTGTTCGGCCGTGAGCACGCACGGCACCGGGCACCGGGCGGCGAGGGCCTGGATCGCCCCGTCGAGCCCCAGGTCCTCCAGCACGGGCGGGTGGATGCTGCGCACGACGTTGCGCAGCTCCTCCAGCGCGTCCCCGGCCGCGTCCTGGGCCCGCAGCAACGCCTGCAACGCGTTGTCGGGGTTCTGCTCGAGCGTGCGTTCCGCGATGCCGAGCATCATCACGACGCCGACCAGCTTGTTCTGCGTCCCGTCGTGCAGGTTCCGCTCGATCCGCCTGAGTTCGGCCCCGTGCGCCTGCAACGCGGCGGCCCGCGTGGCGACGACCTCGGCCAGCCGCTTCTCCAGCGAGGCCTTCGGCGGCGACAGCATCTTGCGCGCCCACCGCGCGTCGAGGTCGGCCAGTCGCGGCAGCTGGGTGACGATCAGCGCGAGCACGATCGCGATCGGCACGCTCAGCAACGCCTCGGGCCACGAGTCGACGCGGATGCCGAACGAGTTCTCGTTCCCGCCCGGGATCATCCACCAGGTCAGCAGCACGAACGGCTGCTGGGCCAGCGAGCCGGTGATCCCGATGGCGACCGCCCCGAACGCCGTGCCGAACAGGGCGTGCGTGATCAGCCAGAGCCCGTCGCGCAGGCTGTCCGGGTCGGCCAGCACCCGCTGGGCCCGGTGCAGCCACGGCCCGTCGAGCGGTGGAGGCGACGGGAGCCGGACCCCGTTGTAGCGGGCGAGCCGCCACCGGTCGAGCTCGACGATCCGGCGAATGTAGGGCGCCGTGACGGGCAGCAACGGAAGGACCACGACCGACAGCAGGAAGACACCCAGGGCGAGCCACGACACGATGGCCGTCAGCAGCCCCGTGGCCAGGTAGAGCACCGCGGCCCAGATCCGTTTCATGGGGAGGAACCTAACGGTCCGGGCAGGTCCGGCGCGGTGGAGCAGGCTCCACTCCTCGCACCACCCGGCGCCGCCGCCCGAACCGCGCTCCGAGCCGGAGGCTCAGCCCTCGCGCCACCCGCTCGTGATCGGCAGCCGCCGGTCCCGCCCGAAGGCCTTGTTCGAGATCTTCGTGCCCGGCGGGTACTGGCGCCGCTTGTACTCGGCCCTGTCCACCATCCGCAGCACCCGGTCCACGAGCTCCGGCGCGAAGCCGGCGGCCAGCAGGTCGTCGTAGCCCTTGTCGCCCTCGACGTAGTCGTCGAGCAGGTCGTCGAGCAGTTCGTAGTCCGGCAGCGAGTCGGTGTCGACCTGGCCGGGGCGCAGCTCGGCCGACGGCGGCTTGGAGATCGAGTTCTCCGGGATCGGCGGGGTCTCGCCGCGCTTCTCCGCCTCGGCGTTGCGCCACCGGGCGAGGTCCCAGACCAGGGTCTTCAACACGTCCTTGATCGGCGCGTACCCACCGACGGCGTCACCGTAGATGGTCGAGTAGCCGACCGCGAGCTCGGACTTGTTGCCGGTCGCGAGGACGAGGTGGCCGTGCTGGTTCGACAACGCCATCAGCAGCATGCCGCGGCACCGGGCCTGGATGTTCTCCTCGGCCAAGCCGGTCAGCTCCAGCTGGTCCACGTACACCGACACCATCTCGCCGATCGGCTCGGTGGTGAAGTGCAGGCCGGTGCGCGCCGCCATGTCCGAGGCGTCCGACCGCGAGTGCTCCGAGGAGTACGACGACGGCATGGAGACGCCGTAGACCGCGTCGGCACCGAGAGCGTCCACGGCTAGAGCAGCGACAACGGCCGAGTCGATGCCACCGGACAGACCGAGCACAACGGACCGGAAGCCGTTCTTGTGCACGTAGTCGCGCAGACCCGTCACGAGGGCGTGCCACACCTCTGCCTCGTCGGACAGCGGCTCGAACACGCGCGGCGCGGGCAGCGGCTCGTAGGCGGGACCGGCGTCCGAGAGGGCGACGCGGCGCACCTCGAAGCCCCCGACCCGGCCCTCGGCGTACTCGAGGCCGCCGGGCACGTCGAAGTCGGCGAACATCAGGTGCTCGACGAACTGCGGCGCCCGTCCGATCAGCTGGCCCTCGGCCGACACGACGAGCGAGTCGCCGTCGAACACCAGCTCGTCCTGGCCGCCGACGAGGTTGCAGTAGGCGAGGGGCGCGCGGGCCTCGGCCGCACGGCGCGCGACCAGGGGCAGCCGCTGGTCGTCCTTCTTGCGCTCGTAGGGCGAGGCGTTGGGCGAGACCACCACGTCGACACCGGCCGCGCCGAGCGCCGTGACCGGGCCGCCGTCCTGCCAGAGGTCCTCGCAGATGACCAGGCCGACCTCGACGCCGTTGACCCGCACGACGTCGAGCGACGAGCCGGGCTTGAAGTACCGCCGCTCGTCGAACACGCCGTAGTTGGGCAGGTGGTGCTTGAACTGCCGGGCCACGACCCTCCCGCCGTGCAGCACGGCGGCGGCGTTGCGCGGGCCCTCCGAGTCGCGGTCCAGGTACCCGACGACGGCGGCGACCTCGCCGAGGCCCGCGGCGTCGAGCGACCCGGCCAGCGCCTCCAGGGCCTCCGACGACGCCCGTGCGAACGACGTGCGGATCGCGAGGTCCTCGACCGGGTAGCCGGTCAGCACCATCTCGGGGAACACCACGAGGTGGGCGCCGCCCTCGCGGGCCTTGCGCGTCCACTCCAGGACCAGTGAAGCGTTGCCCCCGAGATCGCCAACAGTGGCGTTGACCTGGGCGAGCGCGATCCGAAGCTGCGGCATGCCCTCATCATCTCCCATACCATCGGGTCGTGGTCCGTCTCTTGAGCGTGTTGCTCGTCATTCCGCTGCTCGCGTCCTGCACGACGATCGTCGAGGGGACGTCCAAGCCCGGCGTGACCTTCGAGAAGCCAGGCCCGGCCGGTGCCGTTCCCGCCGGTCTGGAGGAGTTCTACGGCCAGAAGCTCGGCTGGGAGAACTGCGAGCCGTACGCCACGACGGGGTCCAGCAGGGACGCATACGGCAAGAAGCGCGATGTCGAATGCACCCGGCTGAGGGTTCCCCTCGACTACTCGAAGCCAACCGGCGACACGATCACGATCGGCGTGCTCAGGTACAAGGCCACCGGCCAGAAGATCGGCTCGCTGCTGACCAACCCCGGCGGCCCCGGCGCGTCCGGCATGGCGTCGGCCGCCGGCATGGTCTCCGCCTACCGCAAGACCGACCTCGCGGCCAGGTTCGACCTCGTCGGGTTCGACCCGCGGGGCGTCGGGGCGAGCGAACCGGCGGTCCGGTGCCTCACCGGACCGGAGCGCGACGCCGAGCGCCTGGACCTCGACATCGACACCAGCCCGGCTGGACTCGCCCAAACGGAGCAGGAGAACAGGGCGTATGCCGAGAAGTGTGCCGCCGGGACAAAATTCGGGGCGGCAATGCTCGCCAACTTGGGCACGCGGGACGTAGTTAAGGACATGGATGTCCTCCGCTCTGCGCTCGGCGACGCGAAGCTGAGCTACGTCGGGTACTCGTACGGCACGCGCATAGGCACCGAGTACGCCGAAACCTTCCCCCGGAACGTGCGCGCGCTCATCCTCGACGGTGCCGTCGACCCGACCCAGGACCAGCTCGCGTCGCTGGTCGCCCAGGCCGCCGGCTTCCAGAAGGCCTTCGACGAGTTCGTCAAGTGGTGCCGTCAGAAGGGGGAGTGCCCCCTCGGCGACGACGCCAACGCGAGCTTCCGGCAGCTCACGACCCCGTTGATCCAGAAGCCGGTCGACGTCGGCAGCCGCAAGTTGTCCTACAACGACGCGATCACCGCCGCGATCCAGGCGATGTACTCGGAACAGCTCTGGCCGCTGCTGGTCAACGGCCTCAACGAGCTCAAGAACGGCAAGGGCACCACGCTGCTGCGCCTGGCCGACGCGTACTACGACCGCGACGAGCAGGGCGAGTACTCGACCATCACGGACGCGTTCAACGCCGTGCACTGCGTCGACGACCTGCGGCTCACGGACAAGAACGCCCTGCTGGAGACGCAGAAGCAGTACAAGGCGGCGGCGCCGTTCCTCGACGACGGCAACCCGCCCGGCGCGGCGCTCGACGCGTGCGCGTTCTGGCCCGCCCCGGTGTCCGCCACCCCCGCGCCGCCGAAGGCCGACGGCATCCCGCCGCTGCTGGTCATCTCGACGACCGGTGACCCGGCGACGCCGTACGAGGCGGGCGTGAACCTGGCCAAGGCGCTCAACTCGCGGCTGCTCACGTTCGAGGGCGTGCAGCACACGGTCTTCCTGCAGGGCGACCCCTGCGTGGACGCGGCCGGCGTGAAGTACCTGATCGACCAGACGTTGCCCGCCGACGGAACCCGGTGCGCCTAATGACGAAGAGGCGATCCCGAGTCACCGCGGCCCTGTTCGCCTTGATCGTCGTACTCGGCACGTCCACGTCCTACGCGCGCATCGACGGCTCGCCCGTCGCCGGTCGCAAGGGCATCGAGCGCTTCTACTCGCAGGTGCTGTCGTGGGGCGCGTGCCAGCCCTACGCGACCGATGCGAAGAGCAAGGGCCTGTTCGAGCGCGAGGGCATCCAGTGCTCGCGGCTGCAGGTCCCGCTCGACTACGCGAAGCCGGACGCCGGGACGATCACGGTCGGGCTGCTGCGCCGTCCCGCGACCGAGAAGGACCGCAGGGTCGGTTCTCTCGTGCTGAACCCCGGCGGCCCCGGCGGGTCGGGCATGGCGCACGTCGCGAACATGCAGCCGGGCAACCCGGTCGGCAAGCGGTTCGACGTGGTGGGCTTCGACCCGCGCGGCGTCGGGGCGAGCCAGCCCCGCGTGCAGTGCCTGACCGACGCCGAACGCGACGCGCAACGGCTGCGGCCCAAGGGGGAGAGCGCGAACCAGACCGAGCAGGAGAACAAGTTCTTCGTCGACCGGTGCGCCGAGCGCAGCGGCCTCGACCTCCTGCGCAACGTCGGCACCCGTGACGTCGTGCGGGACGTCGACGTGCTGCGCGCGGCACTGGGGGAGAAGAAGCTGAGCTACCTCGGCTACTCCTACGGCACGCGCATCGGCACGCTGTACGCCGAGATGTTCCCCCGCAACGTGCGCGCGATGGTGCTCGACGGCGCGGTGGAGGTCAACGGCGACAAGGTGGCCGCGTCGGCACGTCAGGCGCAGGGCTTCGAGGAGTCCTTCCAGCGGTTCGCGGGCTGGTGCGCCCAGCGCGACTGTCCCATCGGGAGGGACACCACCGCGGCGGAGTCCAGGTTCCGGCAGCTGATCGAGCCGCTCAAGAAGACCCCGCTGCAGGTCGGCGACCGCAAGCTGTCCCACTCGGACGCCAACACCGCGATCATCCAGGCGATGTACACCGACCGGCTGTGGGAGACGGCGCTCAAGGGCCTGCAGGAACTGCGGCAGAACAAGGGCACCACCCTGCTGCAACTCGCCGACCAGTACCTCGGCCGCGCCCAGGACGGCACCTACAGCCGCATCCAGGACGCGTTCGTGGCCATCCGCTGCGTCGACGAACCGCCGATCAAGGACCGCGCCACCCTGGAGTCCAACCGCCGGAGGCTGTTGGAGCTCCTGGGCAACGACACGGTCCCGACCGACGAGACCGCGCTCGGCCCGTGCGCGTTCTGGCCGGCCCCGCACACGTCGGAACCGCATCCGCCGAGCGTGACCGGGCTGCCGCAGGTGCTGGTGATCTCGACGACCGGCGACCCGGCGACGCCCTACCAGTCCGGTGTGGACCTGGCCCAGGCCCTCGGCGCCCGGTTGCTGACGTTCAACGGCAACCAGCACACGGCGTTCCTCGCGGGCGTCGGCTGCGTGGACGGTGTGGGCACGAACTACCTGGTGGACCTGAGACTGCCGGAAACGGACTCGGTCTGCTGACGCCTCCCCGGCAGCAGGACCGACCCCAGCGCGCCGGCGGCGCAGATCACCGCCGTGATCAGGAAGATCTCGTGGTACTCGGTGAGCAGCGCCTCGGTGAGCCCGCGCTGGTACTCGGCCATCCGCCGCTGGAACTCGGCGGGTTCGACGCCGAACGGCAGCGGTGTGTTCAGGTCTGCCGTGAGCTCGCGGAACCGGTGGAGTCCCCACGCGGACAACGCCGCCACTCCGACGAGCATGCCCGTCATGCGCGCGACGACGACGAACGCCGACGCGACGCCGTGCCTGACGGGCGGCACGACCCGGAGCACGGCACCGGACAACGGCGCGATGACCAGGCCCAGCCCGAAACCGGCGATGGCCAGGTCACGCGTGAGCACGAACCCGCCGACATCGGCGGGCCACCGCGCGATGAACACGTAGGACACCGATGCGATGGCAAGGCCGCCGAACGACACCCAGCGGTCGCCCAGCCGGGACGCGAGGAACCCGCCCAGCACGGCGCCGACCGGCAACGCGACCAGGAACCGGGTGAGCAGGGTCGCCGCGGACGCCGAGTCGCGGCGCAACACGGTCTGCGCGAACAACTCGACGTCGACGAGCGTCACCATCAACGCCGCCCCGGCCGCGAGAGAGACTCCGAGCACGGCCCAGAACGGCCGCCACTGCACGCCCTCGGGATCGAGGAGTCGCGCAGCAGCACGGCGTTCCCACAAGAAGAAGGCACCGAGCACCACGAAAGCCGCTGCCAACGCGGGCCAGCCCCACGACGGCAGCATCGACTCGGCCGGCGTCGGGTTGTAGAGCGCCACGACCAGCAACGACAACGCGAGAGCGAGCAACACCCCGCCCACGACGTCGATGCGCACCTCACGCCGTGTGTTCGGCACGGTCCGTTGCACGATCACCATCGCGATGACCGCCAACGGGACGTTCACCCAGAACACCCAGCGCCAGCTTTGCGGCTCCCACGCCTCGAACAGCGGCAACGCGTTGAACAACGACGCCACCGCGATGCCGTAGAGGGTGCCGAGGACGGATCCCAGCTCCTGAGCGGCGCCGACGGTCCCGAGAGCGGTCGACCGCCGGTGCTCCTCCCACAGGTCCGCCACCAGTGCCATCGTCACCGGCAGCAGCGCGCCACCCGCGAGCCCCTGCACCACGCGCCCGGCGACGAGCAGCGGCACGTCGGCGGCCAGCGCCGTGACGACCGAGCCCACCAGGAACCCGAGCAGCGACACCTGCAGCACGAACCGCCGTCCCAGCCGGTCCGACAGCTGCCCGAGCAGCGGCATGCCCGCCACGTACCCGAGCAGGTACCCGGTGACGATCGGCGTGGCCTGCTGCAGCTCGTTCACCGCGATGCCGAGGTCGCGCACCATGTCCGTGAGGACACCGACGACGACGTACGCGTCGAGCGCACCCAGCAGCACGGCCGCGCCGGACGCGGCGAGAGCGACTCGTCTCATCTCCCGGGCAGCCTCTACGCGGGTGCCGTCACGGTGACGGGCTTGTCGAAGTCCGTCAGCCCGATGTCGACCTTCTGGCCACCCGGCAGCTCGAACAGCGCGTCCTTGAGCTTGTTGTCCCTGTCGACCGAGAAGGTCGACTTCACGTCCGCGGAGATGCCCGGCACCAGCCCGGCCGCGACGTCCTTCGGCACGGTCGCCTCGACCACCGACACGTCACCGGACGACTTGGTCTTCGCGTCCTTGGCCGAGGAGAGGACCTTCGCCACACCCTTCCCGGGGTCCAGGATCGCGGACGGGTCGTACACCTGCCCCGCGAACGCCGCCGGCAACTTGCTGTACCCGCCGGTCGGGCCCTTGAAGTGCAGGTTCCCGCCGGTCAGCACGTACTCGACGGCCAGCAACTGCCCGCCGAACGTCACCTTCGCGGTGCCCTTGGACTCCCCGGCGGAGGTGAGGTCGCCGTCGGCCTCCTTCACCGGCACGTCCGGCAGCTCGCCGTCGACCTTGATCGTGAAGTGGACGCTCTTCACCGAGCTCATGGACTCGGCCGACTTCGAGAGCAAGGTCGCACCATCGGGGAGATCTCCCCCTGACGTGCAGCTCGTGAGCAGGGCGAGTGCGCAAAGCGACAACCAACGGGCGGACATGCGTTGATCGTAGAGAGTCGGTAGCCCTTAAGCTGCGCCCTATGGACCGCCAGCAGGAGTTCGTGCTCCGCACGCTAGAGGAACGCGACATCCGGTTCGTCCGGCTCTGGTTCACCGACGTCCTGGGCTTCCTGAAGTCCGTGGCGGTCGCGCCGGCCGAGCTCGAGGGCGCCTTCAGCGAGGGCATCGGGTTCGACGGCTCGGCGATCGAGGGCTTCGCCCGCGTCTACGAGTCGGACATGGTCGCGAAGCCGGACCCCGCCACGTTCCAGGTGCTGCCGTGGCAGACGCCGGAGGGCACGAACTACTCCGCGCGCATGTTCTGCGACATCACCATGCCGGACGGCTCCCCGTCGTGGGCCGACCCGCGCCACGTGCTGCGCCGCACGCTGTCGAAGGCCAGCGAGGCCGGGTTCACCTGCTACGTCCACCCCGAGATCGAGTTCTTCCTGCTCAAGGGCCTGCCCGGCGACGGCAGCGAGCCCGAGCCCGCGGACAACGGCGGGTTCTTCGACCAGACCTCGCACGAGACGGCCACGCACTTCCGCCGCCACGCCATCGAGGCGCTGGAGGCCATGGGCATCTCCGTCGAGTTCAGCCACCACGAGGGCGCGCCCGGCCAGCAGGAGATCGACCTGCGCTACGCCGACGCGCTGACCATGGCGGACAACGTCATGACGTTCCGCTACCTGGTGAAGGAGGTCGCGATCACGCAGGGCGTGCGCGCCTCGTTCATGCCCAAGCCGTTCTCGGACCAGCCGGGCTCGGGCATGCACACGCACTTCTCGCTGTTCGAGGGCGACCGCAACGCCTTCTACGACGAGGAGGACCCGTACCAGCTCTCCGACATCGGCAAGCAGTTCGTCGCGGGCATCCTCAAGCACGCGCGCGAGATCTCCGGTGTCACGAACCAGTGGGTCAACTCGTACAAGAGGCTGATCGTCGGCGGTGAAGCCCCCACGGCCGTGTGCTGGGGTCACGCGAACCGCTCCGCGCTGGTCCGTGTGCCGATGTACTCACCGGGCAAGTCGTCGTCGCGTCGCGTCGAGGTCCGTTCGCTGGACTCCGCGTGCAACCCGTACCTGGCGTACTCGGTGGTGCTGGCCGCCGGCCTGCGCGGCATCGAGAAGGGCTACGAGCTGCCGCCGCCCGCCGAGGACGACGTGTGGTCGCTGACGGACCGCGAACGGCGCGCGGCGGGGTACGCGAACCTGCCGCAGAACCTCGGCGAGGCGCTCGCCGAGATGGAGAACTCGGAGCTGCTCCCCGAGGCGCTGGGCGAGCACGTCTACGACTTCTTCCTGCGCAACAAGCGGACGGAGTGGGACGCGTACCGTCGTAGCGTCACCCCGTACGAGTTGCGCACTCTTCTTCCCATGCTGTGAGGCAGATCCGTGCTCTCCGTGACTGAGGTACCCGAGTTCCAGCCGGCGATCTGCGCCTGCACGGTCGCCACGGCGGCCGAGCTGCCCGCGGTCAAGGTCCTGTCCAGCTCGTTCCTCGCGGAGCACCCCGAGGGCCGGTTCGTCGCACTGGTCGTCGACGCGCAGCCGGAGCACTCCGGCCCCGGGCTGATCACGCCCCTCGACATCGGTGTCGACGAGGTCGAGCTGCGGGTGCTCGCCACCGCGCTGGACGCTGCCGGGCTGAAGGCCGCGATGGTGCCGAGGCTGCTGGAGGCGTTGCTGTCGCAGGGCATGCCCGTGCTGTACCTCGACCCGTGGGTCCAGGTGTTCGGGTCGCTGACGAAGCTCGTGCTGGAGGCGTTGCGCACCGCACCGGTCGTGCTGCTGCCGCGCACCCTGCGGCCGCTGCCGCCGGACGGCCTGCAGCCGGGACCCGCCGAGCTGCACGACCTGGGCGCGTTCGACCCCGGTTTCATCGCCGTCGGCGCAGGCGCCGAGCCCTACCTGGAATCGCTGGACATGCCGGCGATCGTGCCGCATCACGTCGTGCGTGACGCACGGGTCGGCTTGTCGGTGTGGAACGTCGCCGACCGGCCGCTGCACCGCACCGAGTCCGGGACGCTCGCCGTCGTCGGCCAGGACCTGCTGACCGTGCACTTCCGCGGGTTCGACCCCCGTCGCCCGTGGCTGCTGTCCGCCGACTTCGCCGAACGCCCGCGCGTGCTCTTGTCCGAGCACCCCGAGGTCGCCGAGCTCTGCCAGGCCTACCGCGCCGAGCTGGTCCGCAACGGCTGGTCCGCGGTGCCCGTGCCGTACCGGTTCGACTCGCTGATCAACGGCACCTCGATCCCTTCGGAGCTGCGCGCCGACTACCGGGCGTTCGTGCCGCCGCCGCCGCCCGCGTTCGGCGAGGACGGCGGCGGGGGCTTCCTCCTCTGGGCGTGCGAGCGGACGGAGAGCGGCGGCACGCGGTGGGCCGACGCGGTCTGGCGTGCCGACACGTCGCTCCAGCAGCAGTTCCCGGCGCCTTTCGGCGCGGACGCGGAAGCCTGGCGCGAGTGGTGCGCCGGAGTCGGCGTGGCCTCCGGCCGGTTGCCGGCGCCCGCCGTGCCGCAGCCCCGGTCGGAGGGACCCGCCCTGCTCGACCAGCTCGGGGTGTCCGTCGTCGGGTCGGGGCCGCTGGCCGAGCGGGTGCTCGCCGCCGCGCGGGCGTCCGGCCTGCCGGTGTCGACCTCCGCGGGATATCCCGTGGTCGTGCGCACCTCTTCCGCCGACGAGGTGCCCGACGGGCGGTTCGTCGTCGAGGTGGCGTTGGACGCCACGGCCGCCGACGACCGCACGGGCGTGAACGAGCTGTGGCTGTCGTCCGAGGCGTCGCGCGCCGCCGCGGAACGCATCGGCGGGCCCATCGGGCGCGTGGTGCCCGTACCGGTGCAGGACCTCGGCGTCCGTGACCACTCGTCCGGCGATGTGGTGGTGTTCGCGGCGATCGCGGACCACTCCCTCGACCGGTCCGGCAACGTGCTCGGTGCCGTGTCGGCGTTCCTCAGCGCTTTCCCGGACCGCACGGACGTCGAACTGCGCATCGCCGTGTCCGGTGCGTTCCAGCACCCCGAGGCGGCCGAGCGGTTGCGCCTCGCCACGGGCTCCGACCAGCGGATCTCGCTGGTCGACGACCAGGACGTGCTGCTGAGCGCCGACGCCGTGGTGTCGTTGCACCGCGGTGGGGCGGACGACCGGATCGCGTTGCGCCTCGCCGAGCTCGCGGTGCGGGGAGTGCCGATCGTGGCGTCGGACCACGGCGCCGTTGCCGAGCTGTTCGGCAAGACGGCCGTTCTCGTGCCGTGCCACCAGGGCTCCGAACCTGATGTGCAGGCGGCCTCGCGGCTGTTGCGCTCGTTGGCCGACGACCTGCCCACGGCCGTGGCGCTGGGTGCGGCCGGCCGTGAGCACGTGCTGTCCGTGCGTTCTGTTGCGCGCGTTGCCGAAATTCTTCGCGAACGAGTCGAGCACGCCTACCGCGGATGGCGGGCGCGTCGGCCGAAGCCGAAGGACGAGGTCGACCCGATGCTCGCCCTGCAGTCGGCCAAGCACGCGTTGCTGCGCCAGCCGACCGTCGACGGACCCCATCGGACGCCGATGGCGCCCGCGCTGCGCAAGGTCGTGTTGCGCGCGTTGGACCACTACGACAACCACATGCGCCAAGTGCTGCACACCCTGATCGACGGGGTCGAGCGCACGGTGTCCGAGCTGGTCAACCGGCAGGACGCGCTGAAGGCCGGGGTCGGTGCCGGCGAGCTGGAGCTCCTGCGCGCCGAAATCGAGCAGGTCGCCGCACGTCAGGCCCACTTCGCGGATCAGCTGGTCGGCGTCGACGACGGGGTCGTGCGCGTGCGCGCGGACATGGCCGGTCAGGGCCGCCGGCAGCGCGACGTCGAGGACGCGGTCGTCGCCGAAGCGGCCAAGCGCGCCAAGTCGGACGAGGTGCTCGCCGAACGGATCGACAAGCTGACCGTGGCGCTCGACCGCACGCTGGACAGGATCGACAACCTGGAGTCCAAGGTCGTCGAGGTGTTCCGCGAGCGCGACTCGCGGCTCGACGTCGCGATCCGCGCGGCCAACCACGCGCAGCAGACCGCGGACGCGTTGCGCCGCGTGGTGGTCCGTCAGCACGAGGCCGCCGGCGACGCGCCTGGAGTGCGTTCGTCACTGGTGCTGTGCGACGCGGGCATGATGCGGCTGCCCTCCGACGACGCGTTCATGCTCCCGCTTCTGTCGTCCAACGGCGTGTGGGAGCCGGACCTCGCGGAACTGCTCGACTCCGTGCTGGAGCCGGACGGCATCTTCCTCGACGTCGGCGCGTACGTCGGCTACCACTCGATCCGCGTGTTGTCGCGGCTCGGGTTGATGGGCGCCGTTGTCGCCGTGGAGCCGGACGCGTCCGCCGCCGCTCTGCTGAGGCACAACGTCTCGGCGAACCTGCCCGCCGCCGTGGCGTCCCGGCTGACCGTGGTCGAGGGCGCGGCGTGGGAGAGCGCGGGCGAACTCGCGGTGTCGCCGACGCTCACCGGCGGTGTGTCGGTGTCGCCGCTGGCCGCCGACGCCGGGGACGACGTCGCCCGCGTCCGGGCCGTGCGCCTGGACAAGGAGCTCGACGACATCGCGTTGGTGCAGGGCATGAAACTCTCCGTCGTCCGGGTCGACACGCCTGGACGTGGGCATCGCGCTCTCGCGGGACTCGTCCGGCTGTTGCGCCGCGACAGGCCGCACGTGTTCCTTGAGTTCTCGGCGACCGCGACGTCCGACTTCGGTGACGATCCGGTGACGGTCCTCAAGGAGTTCGGCGTCTGGGGCTACGACCTGGTGCCGGTGGCGACCCGTCAGGCCGCCGCGCCGGACCAGATCGTGAAGGCGATGGAGGGACTTCGTTCCGTCACCCTGTGGCTGCGTCCGCGTCCGGTCGGGGCCAAGCCGGCTGCTCCGATGCCGTCCGTACCGATCAAACAGCCCGCTGACCAGGCGATTTGACTTTGGTCCTGCCCGTGAGTAACTTTCTCCAGGTCGCAAGCGAGACCCCGGAACGAGCGGTTGACACCGCGAAGCGGGCCGGGTAGAGTCTCACGGCGTCAAACCCCCAGAAGTAAATGATCGGCCTAACGTGCTGTCCGGGATCTGAAAATGACCCCGATTTGACACCGGGAAAGCCACTCAGATAACTTCTGAACCAAGCAAAAATTGAATGCGAAGCGAGTTTGCGCCGCAGCGAAGAAGCCGAAACGGCCGATTTGACAAAGCGAAAACGAACTGGCTAAGCTTCAAACACAAGCCCCGAGAGAGAAACTCCGGAAACGGAGTGAGGATCCGGTGAGCGCGTGTTCTTTGAGAACTCAACAGCGTGCCGATAACACAGCCAGTAATATGAATATCTCTCGTCAGAGATATTCCTTTGAGAGTAATACCAGATTGCCAGACATATTCCGTCTGGAGCGATCAAACACAATCCTTATTGGAGAGTTTGATCCTGGCTCAGGACGAACGCTGGCGGCGTGCTTAACACATGCAAGTCGAGCGGTAAGGCCCTTCGGGGTACACGAGCGGCGAACGGGTGAGTAACACGTGGGTAACCTGCCCTGTACTCTGGGATAAGCCTTGGAAACGAGGTCTAATACCGGATACGACCTGGGATCGCATGAT
>NZ_FNIX01000054.1 GCF_900104175.1 Lentzea jiangxiensis | reverse complement strand
GCTCTACATCGTGGCCGACAACTTCTCGCCGCACCGCCACCCCGACGTCCTGGACTGGGCCGCCGCCAACGACGTCGAGCTGGTGTTCCTGCCGACCTACTCCAGCTGGTTGAACTGGATCGAGGCCGAGTTCACCGCCCTGCGCTACTTCGCCCTCAACGGCACCGACCACCGCAGCCACGCCGAGCAGAACGCCGCGATCGCGGCCTACATCCGCTGGCGCAACGCCCGCGCCCAACCCAAGACCGGCTTCGCCACCGACTCACCCATCCGCACCTGGACCCATTACCCGGCCAAGATTGCGTGACGCAGCACTAGAAGGCGGTCGGAGCCGGGACGAGGTTGCCTCGCTGGCTGGTGGCAGGCCGCTGAGGCGTTCGATGTTCACGGCGATCGCGGTAAAGACAGGGTCCGCTGCACGAGTAGGTGACAGTGTGACCTGCCCCATCGGAAGGGTTCCAGTCGTTGTGGCTAACTGGCAGCGGTGATGGTGTCGTGGTCAGAGCGTAGTTCGTACTCGATTGGGGTGAGGTAGCCG
The DNA here is from genome assembly GCF_900104175.1 of Lentzea jiangxiensis. Classification (GTDB taxonomy): domain Bacteria; phylum Actinomycetota; class Actinomycetes; order Mycobacteriales; family Pseudonocardiaceae; genus Lentzea; species Lentzea jiangxiensis. Next base: position 1,488 of record NZ_FNIX01000054.1, on the reverse strand, counting down.
AGGGCGGTGTGCCGTCGGCGGCGGTTGTGGAAGATCTCGATGTAGTCGAAGATCGCGTTGGCCAGCTCCACGCGGGTCTTCCATCGTTGACGGTTCAGTGGTTCGATCTGCATCGATGGCCAGAAGGATTCATCATCGCGTTGTCGAGGCCGTCGCCTACGGTTCCGAAGGATGGTAGGAGGCCGGCTGAGCGGATCTTGTCGCCGAAGACCCAGGAGGTGAACTGCTTGAGTTCAACCGGTCGTTGCAACACCAGCTTGTTGGAGCGAGCGTAGCTGTTGCTCGAAGACCTCGGCTGGAGTCTGCCAGTCGAGGCTCTTTCGGGTCGGTTGTTGAGCGCGAGAGCGACGGCTTCAAGGTCCTCGGGGGACCAGCGGAAGAGGTCCGTGCCTTTCGGGAAGTACTGGCGCAGCAGCCCATTGGTGTTCTCGTTCGTCGGCCGCTGCCAGGGCGAGTGGGGGTCTGACTGGAGTCGATCGACCAGCCGACGACGCGACGGGAGTGCACGTCGAGCACGACCGCGCAGTACACCTTTCCCTCACGGGTGGGGTGTTCGGTGATGTCGGTGACCCACAGCTGGTTCGGCGCGGCGCGGGCGAAGTCGCGGTCGACCGGGTCCACCGCAGTGGGCGTGTCGTGCCTCGGACGCGGCCGGCGCCGGTTGGGCAGTCCTTTCATTCCGTTGCGGCGCATGAGAAGCGCGATGGTGTTGTGCCCGACGGTGATCCCGCGGCCGAGGGTGAGCTCGGCGTGCACCCGCGGAGCGCCGTAGACCTGGAACGATTCGGCGTGGATCTCGCGGATCAGATCGGTCAACCACGCCTGCGGATCGTCCGCGGCGAGGGGGCACGGCCGCGCCAGTCGTAGAAGCCGGACTCCGACACCCCGAGCACTCGGCAGGCAAGCTGGATCGACCGCCCTTCGGAGACGATCACCGTGACCGCCTCGTACCGTCTTTTGGGCTGCTGCCCTCCTTGAGCAGTTCGGCGACACGGCGGTGGACGGCAACCTCGGCCTCGAGTTCGGCGATCCGCCGACGCGCGGCGACCAGCTCGGCATTGTCGGTGCTGGTCATTCCGGGCATTTGTCCGGTGTCGATGAGCTCCTGGCGGCGCCAGACGTAGATCGTCTGGTCGCTGATGTCGAGGTCCGCCGCCACCTGGGCGACGCGGCGACCGGACGCGACCAGATCGAGGACCTTGCGCCGGAACTCGGGCGGGTACCGCTTGGGCATCGTGGGCTGTCCTCCGGGCTACTGAGATGAGTGATCGTCCAGTAACCCGACTCCGTACAACCAGGGGAGGATCAAACCCTCCGAGCTACCGGGGGAACCTCAGTTGTTGCGTCCGCCGCGCTACGGCGCCTGTCTGGTTGACCCGTACCGCGACCTGGTCCGGCAGCGCGAACCTGCTCGTGCGCTACATCAACCAGGGCCGGGCCGATCCCGAGCGCATCGTCCCCTCGCCACGCCGCCTGGTCTCCTGGCTG
>NZ_FNIX01000019.1 GCF_900104175.1 Lentzea jiangxiensis | reverse complement strand
TCTTGGCATCCAGGTTGTCGCGACTGATGCCAGCGAAGCGATGGTTCGTCGGACTGCGGAGTTGTCTGAGGAGTTCGGTGCATCTGTCCGGACAGTGCGGGCGGACTGGGAAGAGTTGCCCGACCATTTTGATGACGTCACCTTCGACATGGTGTTCTGCGTTGGCAACTCGCTGCATCATGCCGTGGGCGCGAGGGGCAGGGTTGCTGCTCTGAAGTCGATGTCACGGCTTCTGCGCCGTGGCGGGCGCTTGGTGCTCACCTCCCGCACGTGGGAACTGGTGAGGGCCAGAGGTTCCCGACTGGACATACGTGACCGACTCGTCCGCCGGAACGGTCGCGATGCCGTCGTGGTCTACCGCTGGGAGATTGCACCGCTTTGGGAGGAGGAGCACCACATCGAGATCGCGGTCGCGCAAGTTGATGCGGCTGGGTCGGTTCTTGTCCACTCGGAACTGCTGTCGTGCTGGCCCTACCGGTACGACGAACTCGAAGCCGAGTTGCACCAGGTCGGACTTCGGATGGAAATGAGCACGTTCAATCCTGAGGCCGAGAACTACACGGTGGTGGCGAGCAAATTGTAGAAATCGGGCTTAATTACCCGGAAAGCCGGTTTAAGTCATTCGCTCACAGTATGAGCGTGCGTTAGGCCTACCAGATCCGGTCGTGTTCCCTACTTCCGGAAGTACTAAGTGCTCAGCTGTGCCGTGATCGCCGTACGCGCCCGTTCAGGGCCGTTGACCTGCAATTCATGGAATTTGACTGCAGTTCAGGTCGGTCCGAGGACTCCTTTTGTGTGAACATGGTCCGAACATTGCGCTGACCTGAACAAACGCAACCCTTGCAGGTTGCTGCGGGTCTGTTGGAGGCAGTTGGATGCCGTTCAGGGCGGTTGAACGCACCCAGATGCTCCCAATCTGCTCCTCGCGTATGGTCCCCCAGCGACCTCATCGGTTCGTCGGCAACAGCGACGTTGATCAAAACACGCGCATGTCGGCAGCCGCCAACGTCGTCGGAAGCGTTCGGTCAGCGGCCACCGCGAGGAGGTCGTCCAGGGCTTCGAGGATGGGGAACCGGCGATCAGGGAACGGCTCGCACGCAGTGATCGCACGAGCTCACGTGCAGGCACTTGCAGGAACGTCACGTAGAGCAGTGCGCCGAGGATGCCGCCGATGTAGATCGGAATCTGGTGGTTCTCCATCTGCGACACCGGGTTGCGCGTGTGCTGAGCCCTGTTCGTTTCGGCCTCATCCTTGCTGATGGTGCCGGGCGGTGAGTCGCCGCGGTCTGGTGCCCATCAGCACGAGCAGCTGCCTTGAGGGCAGGCGTGCTTGGACTTGCGGCGGTGGTGGACGAACCACAGCAGACCCGCAAGCGCGAAGAGGACCGCTGACACCACGAGCAAGCCGGTGGTCGCCGCCGCGACACCGGCACCGGTGAGCAGCCCGAGCGGGATGAGCAACGGCAGTGCACAGCAACCGATGCAGGCGATCGCGGCGAGGTAGGCGATGACCTTGCTGCGTTTCGGCGGTCCTGACGCCTTGTTCTCGGTGTGGACGGGGAGGTGGACCGCGCCGGCACCGGGCTTGGCGGGGGTGCTCATGTGAGGCCTTTCGTGACGGCGGTGAGCTCGATGAAGGGGATCGGGCAGTCGCGGCAGGTGCAGTTGGTCAGGCTGTCGCAGCGGGCGTCGATGACCCTCACGAGCTCCTGGCGGATCGTGTTCAGGTCTTCCAGCCGGCGGTCGACCTCGTCGAGCTTGGCCTGCGCGCGGGCCTGGAGGTCGGGGGTGGGGTGGCGGTGCCTACCGGTGTCGAGGAGCTCGGCGACCTCGTCGAGGGTGAAACCGAGCCGTTGGGCCGTCTTGACGACGCGGAGCAGGGCGACGGAGTTCTCGTCGTAGTCGCGGTGGCCGCCCAGTGAGCGCTGCGGTTCGGGCAGAAGGCCTCGCCGCTCGTAGTAGCGCAGGGTCTGGACGTTCACTCCGGCTGCTGCCGCCAATTCGCCTGACTTCATCGCTGTTCTTCGTTCATGCTCGTGCTGCCTCGGCTTGGGCGGCCAGGCCGTCGAGTACGAATTCCTTGTCGCTGGGCACCCGGACGTCGACGATCACCTCATCCCCTTCGCGACTCACGGTGAAGTCGAAGAACGAGCAGCACTCGGCCTCTCTCGCGGTCAGATCCCGCGCGCCGGCTTCGACGTCGGCGCCGCCGGCCAGGTGAAGGCGCAGCCAGCCCGGCTCCTCGCGACGCAACCCGCGTAACGATGAGGCGAACAGTGCATCGAACTCGGCGAGCCGAATCGGTTGATCGGTGGTCGGCAGGATGCACGCCTCCGCGTCCACCCACCCGACGGCCGGTGCGCTCGTCGCCGAGCCGCGGGATGGCCCGCAGCCGCACCCCGTACCCGGCTCGGTCGCCATCAGAGTTGCGGCGGCCTCGAACACGGCCCGCAGGGTCGGCTCCGGCTGCGCACCAACGGCCGTGGCCACCTGGGCACCGCCCACGATCGCGAACAACCTCGGCGTGGACGCCACCGCGAACTTGGACACCAGCTGAGGATTCTCGTCCGCGTTGACCTTCACGAGCCGCACGTTCGGTGCGAACTCGGCCTCCAGCTCGTCGAGGACCGGGGCGATCCGTCGGCAGTTGCCGCACCACGTCGCGTAGAACTCCACGACTACAGGTACCGGTGAAAGCTCTACCTCCTGCTCGAACGTCGCATCGGTGACCAGTACCGCCATGTCGCACACCTCCGAAGCCCTCATCCAGCACCGACACCCGCAACGCTAAGCCTGTACCCAGGTACCGAATTCAACGAGACCTGCGTCACAGCGGCTGTTTCGGCGCACACTGGATACGTGGACACCCAGGCGGTTCACGACGACTTCGAACGAGCACGCGCGACGTTTCGTGCGTTGCTCGACGGTGCAGGCCATGAGGAGCTGCGACGCCGCTCGAACGGCACGCTTTGGAACAACCGGCAGCTGCTCTTCCACATGCTGCTCGGATTTTTGATCATGCGAGCGCTGCTGGCGCTGGCCCGGATCATGGCGCGACTACCTCGCTGGGCCGGGCGTGCGTGGGCGAGGCTGCTCGACGCCGGTGCCAAGCCGTTCGACGTCGTCAACTTCGCAGGCTCCTGGCTCGGCGGCAGCCTCATGCCTCGTAGGTACATGGTGGCCTTGGCTGACAGCACCATCGCCGCGTTGCACCGGCGTTTGGACCGTGAAGACGACAGCAGCCTTGCCCGGGGCATGCCCTACCCGACTCGCTGGGACCCGTGTTTCCGCGAGTTCATGACACTGGCGGACCTGTACCGCTTCCCGGTGCAGCACTTCGACTTCCACCGCGACCAGCTTTCGCTCACCTGAGGAGGCGCCGCACCACGTATGCGGCGTCCCAGCCAACGCCACGCAAGGTGGCGGACGAAAGGCTGCGCTGCCATTCGAGGCCGACGAAACCAAGACCGCGGTGCAGGCGGGAGACGCCTCGGTGGTGCTCGGTGCCCAGTTCGTCCAGGTACGGCAGATCGGGTCGATAGCCGGTGGCCAGGATGATCGTGTCGATGTGTTCGCGCTGCTCATCCGGCCAGATGACCTTCGAGCCCTCCAAGGCGGTGAACATCTGCCTGCGGTCCGGGCGTTGCCGGTCGAGTGCGCTGCGGTAGCGGCCGGTGTCGAGCACCGGAGTGGTGAAGCCGTCGGGGAGCCAGGGGCCGATCGGGAGGTGGTCGAGGCGGGTGCGGTCGAGCCAGAAGTGCAGGTCGCGGCCGAACGGGCGTTGAGCGGAGAACTTCACGGGCTTGCGGGTCGCGAGGGTGACGTGAGCGTGCTCAGCGAGTTCCGCGGCGATTTGGACGGCCGAGTTTCCGGCGCCGACCACGATGACGCGCTGGCCCTCGAACGGTTCGGGGGAGCGGTACTGCGCGGCGTGCAGGACGGTGCCGGGGAACTCCTCGAGACCGGGCAGAGCTGGTCGGTGCGGGTTGCCGAACCCACCGGTCGCGGCGATGACGAGCGGCGCGATGTAGGTCGCACCGTCAGCAGAGGTCACACGATATTCGTTGTCGTGCACGACTTGCGTGACGCGCCGGCCAGTGCGGATGTCAGCGTTGAGGCGCTCGGCGTAGGCGCTCAGGTAGGCGACGACCTCGTCGCGGTGCGGATAGCGCTCGGGATCGCCGGGGAACCGCAGGCCGGGCAGGGAGCTGTACCCGGCCGGCGAGAACAAGGTCAGGCTGTCGTAGTAATGCGGCCAGGATCCGACAGGGTCGCCGCCTGCTTCGAGCACGAGCGGGTGAAGCCCTCGTGCGGCAAGGGCGTGGGCGGTGGCGAGGCCGGACTGTCCGGCGCCGATGACGATGGCGTCGTGGCTGTTCATGGGCACCTCGAAGTAGCCGGCGCCGAGCACGGCGACGGAGGAGTGGGTTGGGCAGGTACTAGTTGGCGGTTCGGCGTTCGAGGAAGACGGTGTCGCGCCACACGCCGTGGTGTTGCGCGATGCGTTCGCGGACGCCGAGGGTGCGGAAGCCCGCAGAGTGGTGCAGGGCGAGGCTGGCGCGGTTCTCGGGGAAGATCGAGGTCTGCAACGTCCAGAGGCCGCTTTCGTCGGCGGCGTTGACCTGCTTGTGCACCAACGCTTTGCCGACGCCGCGACCTCGGAAGTCCGCGCCCACGTAGACGGAGGTCTCGGCGACACCGGCGTAGCAGTCCCGCGTGGACACGGCGGTCACGGCGGCCCAGCCTGCGACCTGGCCGTCGATCTCGGCGATCCAGCGGTGGTCCGGGAGCCACTTGGCGTCGAGCGCCCTGCGCAGGGGCACCTCGGTTTCGAAGGTCGCGTCACCGGTGGCGATGCCTTCACCGTAGATGCGGCGCACGGCGTTCCAGTCCGAGATCTCCAACGGACGCACCACGACGTCTGCCGGGAGGTTGTCCGGGCAGCACGGGCGCGGTGCGAGCACGCCCATGACGACGTCGGCCGCGTGGGGCAGGCCGGTGCAGCAGGACGGGTTCACGCTGACGTGCGTCGCGGTGCCTTCCTTGTGCTGGCGCAGGAAGCCGACCTCGACGAGCTTGCGCACGTGGTGTGAGCAGGTGGACTGGCTGATGCCGAGCAACTCGGTCAGTTCACCGACGGTCATCGAGCGTGCCGCGGTGGCGACGGCGTGCAGCAGTCGCACGCGGGTCGGTTCGGCGAGGCAGGCGAACCAGTCGGCGTAGGTCGCGGCGTCGTCACCGGGCAGTACGGCGGGCGCGGCCGCTGTGGTCGTCATGGGTGAAGTATCGACGCAGATCGATGGTTGCGTCAATCGATCCGGATCGATAGAGTCTGCCGTGTTGATTTGAGATCCATCGATACAAGGGGTGTGCGGTGAGCGAGTTTCCAGTCGTCGTGGTGGGTGCCGGACCTGCGGGTTTGTCCGCGGCGGCGAACCTGGTCGAACGGGGCGAGCAGGTGCTCGTGCTGGAGGCGGGCGATCGCGCCGGTGCGGCCGTGTCGCAGTGGAACCACGTTCGGCTGTTCTCGCGGTGGAGCGAGCTCGTCGACCCGGCGGCCGAGCGGCTGCTGAAGCAGGCCGGCTGGGTGCGTCCGGACGGAGACGGCTACCCGACCGGTGGGGAGTGGGTGGAGAGCTACCTGCGGCCGCTCGCCGAGGTCCTGGGTGACCGGGTGCGGTTGGGTGCGCGAGTGGTGGGCGTGGCACGGCGCGGGCGGGACCGGATCGTGGATGCCGGACGCGAGGACGAGCCGCTGACCGTGCACGTGCGGAGCGCCGAGGGCGAGGAGCGGATCACGGCGCGCGCTGTGATCGACGCTTCCGGCACGTGGGGCTTGCCGAACCCGCTGGGCGGAGACGGGCTCCCCGCAGTGGGGGAGCAGGGCGCTGCCGAGAAGATCACCTACCGGGTGCCGGACCTCGTGGCCGAACGCGCTCGCTACGCGGGCAGGCGGATCGCGGTCGCGGGCAGTGGGCACTCCGCTCTCACCGCGCTGGTCGCGCTGGCCGAACTCGCGGAGCAGGAGCCCGGCACGAAGATCGTGTGGCTGCTGCGTCGCGGTGCCGTCGGCAACGCCTTCGGCGGAGGCGACGCTGATCAGCTGCCTGCGCGCGGTGCGTTGGGTCTGCGGGCGAAGAAGGCTGTTGAGGCCGGGTACGTCGAGACCGCCACGGGGTTCCGCACCGCTGCGATCGAACGCGTGGCGGACGGCAGCCTCACGCTGGAGTCGTTCGACGGTCACCAGGTCGAGGGCATCGACGAGATCGTGGTGCTGACCGGGTTCCGTCCTGATCTGTCGTGGCTCTCAGAGGTCCGGCTCGACCTGGACCCGGTGCTGCAGGCGCCGACGAAGCTCGCGCCGCTCATCGACCCCAACGTGCACTCGTGCGGCACCGTCTACCCGCACGGTGAGGCCGAGCTGCGCCACCCCGAGCCGAACGTCTACCTGGTCGGCATGAAGAGCTACGGACGGGCGCCGACGTTCCTGTCGCTCACGGGGTACGAGCAGGCGAGGTCTGTCGTGGCCGCGATCGCCGGCGACCACGAGGCGGCCGGGCGCGTCGAACTGGTGCTGCCCGAGACCGGGGTGTGCGGTGGCGCCGGGGTGTTCGACGCGCCGCAGGAGCAGAAGAACGAGGGTGGGTGCTGCGGCGCTCCGGAGGCGGTCGACGTGACGATCGGTCTCGCCGCCAGTGCGCGTTGACACGACGGCGCATCCCGGCACTGACGCCGGCTGCGCCGCGTGTTGATCGTGCTGTGCACTACCGAGATCATCAGCTGGGGGATCCTCTACTACGCGTTCCCCGTGCTGCTGCCGACGATAAGCTCGCAGACCGGGTGGCCGCAGGCAGCGATCACCGCGGGCTTCTCGGCGAGTCAGGTCGTCGCGTGCCGGCGCTGATCATGCTCGCGACCGCGCGGTTGTTGGCGTGGTTCGCGGTCGCGTAGTTGCTGATCGGTGTCGCGATGGCCGGGGGTGTTCTACACGCCCGCCTTCGCCGCGCTCACCCGCTGGTACGGGCGAGGCGGGTGTCGGCGCTGACCGCGCTCACGTTGGTGGCGGGCCTGGCCGGCACGGTGTTCGCACCGTTGACCGTCGTGCTCAACACGCACCTGGACTGGCGGGGGACCTACCTGGTGCTGGCTGGAACCCTTGCGGTCACGACGATTCCGCTGCACCTGTTCGGGCTGCGGTTGCCGTGGCCGGAGATCGAGCACGAGGCGGAGCACCGTCCGTCCGCAGTGCTCGCAGGCGTCGCACGCGGGATCTTCACGCTCGTGCAGGCAACGGCGATCACCGACCGCCGGGGCGCTGTCCACTGCGGACAGTTGAGCGGACTGCTCGCCGTGCCGGTGATGTTCACCGCGGCGATCGCGCCGTGAGCGGGCAGTGTCATGGCGGCGTGGCTCGGGGGATACCCGGCGGTGTTCGTGGTGCTGGGAGTGATCGGGGTGCTGGCGGCCGCGTTGTCGACCGCCGGCGTCCCGCGTCAGTCGAGCAGTTCGGCGACCAGGCCGCGCACGCGACGGTCGATCTCGTCGCGGATCGGACGGACCGAGTCGACGCCCTGGCCCGCCGGGTCCTCGAGCTGCCAGTCGAGGTAGCGCTTGCCGGGGAAGACGGGGCAGGTGTCACCGCAGCCCATGGTGATCACGACGTCGGAGGCTTCGACGTCCTCGGTCGTGAGCTTCGAGGGGACCTCGGCGGTGATGTCCAGGCCCCACTCGGCGAGCGCGTCGGCAGCGGCCGGGTTGACCTTCTCGGCGGGTGCCGAACCGGCCGAACGGACCGCGATCCTGCCCATGCCGTAGTGCTGCAGCAGTGCCGCGGCCATCTGGGAGCGACCGGCGTTGTGCACGCAGACGAACAGCACTTCGGGGGTCTTCGACACGTCGATCTCCTCCTGGCGAGCATTTCCTTGGTTCGATAATGCCCGATCCAGGTGAACGGTTGGTGGCACGACTTCCTCACGTCACGTACAGGCACGGGCCGCCTACGAAGAGTGCGCCGCAGGCGGTGAACCAAATGCCTTCGACATCAGTCGCCCCGCAGTTCGGACAGCAGGCTTCTGGCGCGGCGGTCGATGTCGTCGTGGATTCGTGTCGTTCGCGGCCTCGGATACCGGTTCAACGTGCCGCCGGCGGGGGCACGTCACCGGACGTTCATCAGGTTTGATGAACATGTCACCATGGCGAAGACAGACCTGGATGCGCGGAAGGAGGCGCTGGTGGCGGTGCCTGACGAATCGGCTTCCGCCGCGCGTCTCTTCAAAGCTCTCGCGGATCCCATCCGGGTGCAGCTGGTCGTGCTCGTGAGGCAGGCGGCTACCGGTGAGGCGTGCTTCTGCGACCTCGCCGACAAGTTCGACATGCCCCAGTCCTCACTGAGCCATCACTTGAAAATCCTGGTCAACGCCGGTGTGCTGCAGCGCGAACGACGCGGCACGTGGAGCTGGTACCGCCTCGACCACGACGTGTTCGGCACCATGGAACAGCTCCTGCGCCCTGGCGGCCCGCTGCGCGACGAGCCCGCTTCCCACTGCGACTGACCTGTCTCCGGCCGTGCATCGCATCAGCCTGAGCTGATGTATCATTCCCGACTGATGTCACTCGATGCTGATGTGTTGAAGGTTCTCGCCGACCCGCTGCGCTCCAAGATCTTGGAGCTGCTGTCCGGCGAGGCGCTGTGCACGTGCCACCTCGTCGAGGAAACCGGCGCCAAGCAGACGAACGTGTCGAACCACCTCAAAGTGCTGCGCGAGGCCGGGTTCGTCGACACCGAGCCGTGCGGACGCTTCACGTACTACCGGCTGCGACCCGACGCCCTGCGGCGGATCGCGGGCAGTTTGACCGAGCTGGCCGACCGCGCCGACCCCGATGCCAGGAGGCCCTGTTGAGCACCACCAACCCGACGGCGGAGCAGGACGTCCTGCATCGGCTGTCCTTTCTGGACCGGTGGCTGCCGGCGTGGATCGGTCTCGCCATGGTCGCCGGGCTCGCACTCGGCAGCTTCGTGCCGGGACTGCAGGGCGTGCTCGAGGCGGTGAAGATCGACGGGGTGTCGCTGCCGATCGCCCTGGGCCTGCTGCTGATGATGTACCCGGTGCTGGCCAAGGTCCGCTACGACAAGCTCGACACCGTCACGCGCGACAAGCGCACGATGGTGTTGTCGCTGGCGCTGAACTGGCTGCTCGGCCCTGCGCTGATGTTCGCGCTGGCCTGGATCTTCCTGGCCGACCTGCCCGAGTACCGCACCGGCCTGATCATCGTCGGCCTGGCGCGCTGCATCGCGATGGTCATCATTTGGAACGACCTCGCCTGCGGTGACCGCGAGGCCGCCGCGGTGCTGGTGGCGCTGAACTCGGTGTTCCAGGTGATCATGTTCGGAGTGCTCGGCTGGTTCTACCTCGACCTGCTGCCGGGCTGGCTGGGCCTCGACACCGCGTCGGTGGACTTCTCCGCGTGGGAGATCGCCAAGTCCGTGCTGATCTTCCTCGGCATCCCGCTGCTGGCCGGGTACCTGAGCCGCAAGCTGGGGGAGCGGTCGAAGGGCCGGGACTGGTACGAGAACAAGTACCTGCCGCGCGTCGGTCCGATCGCGCTGTACGGCTTGCTGTTCACGATCGTCATCCTGTTCGCGCTGCAGGGCGAGACCATCACGAACCACCCGCTGGACGTCGTCCGGATCGCGCTGCCGCTGCTGGTCTACTTCGCCATCATGTGGGCCGGCTCGTACGCGCTGGGCAAGGCGTCGGGTCTCTCCTACGAGCGCACGACGACGCTCGCGTTCACCGCGGCGGGCAACAACTTCGAGCTCGCCATCGCCGTCGCGATCGGCGTGTTCGGTGTGACTTCCGGCCAGGCGCTCGCCGGGGTCGTCGGCCCGCTGATCGAGGTGCCGGTGCTGGTCGGGCTCGTGTACGTCAGCCTGTGGCTGCGTCGTCGCTGGGCGGCTCGCGCTGAAGTCTGACGTCGTGGTGATCGGTGGCGGCCAGGCAGGGCTGGCCGCCGCCTACTACCTGCGCCGCGCCGGTGTCGACCACGTCGTGCTGGACGCCCAGCCCTCGCCCGGTGGGGCCTGGCCGCACGGCTGGAACTCCCTGCGGCTGTTCTCGATCGCTCGCCACAGCTCACTGCCCGGCTGGCCCATGCCGTCGTTCTCGGACGGCTACCCGACCGCGCAGCACGTCGTGGACTACCTCGCCGCGTACGAGAAGCGCTACGACGTCCCCGTGCACCGGTCGGTCCACGTCACCTCGGTCAGCCGCGCCGACTACGGGCTGCTGGTGCGTGCCGACGCCGGGACGTGGACCGCGCGGCACGTGATCAGTGCCACCGGCACGTGGTGGCGCCCGTTCCGGCCGCTGATGGACCTGCCCGGCCACCAGCTGCACACCGTCGACTACCGGGACCCGCTTGAGTTCGCCGGGCAGAAGGTGGTGGTGGTCGGCGGCGGCAACTCCGGCGCACAGATCGCGGCGGACCTGGCACCGCACGCGTCGCTCACGTGGATGACCCGTCGCGAGCCGCGGTACCTGCCGGACGAGATCGACGGCAAGGCGCTCTTCGACATCGCCAGCCGCCGCGCCGGGGGAGTCGGAGAACTCGGAGACATCGTCGCGGTGCCACCGGTCCGGGAGGCGCGCGACAGCGGATTGCTAGTGGCCACTCCGATGGACACCGGCCTGCTCGCCAACGCCGACGTCGTGATCTGGTGCACCGGGTTCCGGCCTGTTCTCGGCCACCTCGCGCCGCTGCGGCTGCGTGATGAACACGGTCGCGTCGCCGTGGATGGAACAACCGCCGTGGGTGAGCCACGTCTGCACGTGCTCGGGTACGGCGGTTGGACCGGGGCTGCATCCGCGACCCTGATCGGAGTCGGGCCCACGGCGAAGGCGGCAGTGGCGAAGATCGCCAGCTCGCTGAGCTGATCACTTCAGCATCGGGCTGTCGATCGCGCCTGCCTTGCCACCACTCATCTCACAGCGCATTCGGCTGGCCTTGACACGGCAGAATGCCTCAACCAGCAATGAACGTTGAGTGGTCTTCCTCGGTGGTGGAGCGGGCACGGCTGCACGCGGTGCTCGGTGAACCCGCGCGGCTGGCGATCGTCGACCGGCTGCTCCTCGGCGACGCCTCGCCCAGCGAGGTCGGTCGCGAACTCGGCCTGCCCAGCAACCTGCTGGCGCACCACGTGAAGCTGCTCGAACAGGCGGGCGTGGTCGAGCGAAGCCGTTCGGAAGGCGACCAGCGCCGCAACTACCTGCGACTGCGGACCGATGCACTGACCGGGCTCGGTCCGGCCGGGCAACGAACCGCTCCGCGCGTGGTGTTCGCCTGCACCTACAACTCGGCGCGCTCGCAGCTCGCCGCGGCGCTGTGGAAGAAGAACAGCACCGTTCCTGCCGCATCCGCAGGCACCATGCCCGCGGACGGAGTGCACCCGCTCGCCGTCGCGACCGCCGAGGCGCACGGCTTGCCGCTCGGACGCGTTCACACCGCACACGTCGAAGACGTCCTGCGGCCCGATGACCTCGTGGTCGCCGTCTGCGACAACGCCCACGAACAGCTCGACAGCCACCTCGACCGCCTGCACTGGTCGGTTCCCGACCCGGCCCGCGCCGGCACCGAGGACGCCTTCGAACACGCCTTTCGTGACATCGCCGACCGGGTCGACCGGCTGGCCCCCGTCGTTCACCAGTCTGGAGAAGACCGCTGACCCTGAGCATCGACCAGCAGCTCGCCCTGACCACCGCGGCCACCCGCTTGCAGAGGCAGTTCGACGGTGTCTTCAGCACCGAGACCATCGAACGGTTCCTGCACACCAGCTACGACCAGTTCGCCTCGCACAGCACCGTTCCGAACTTCCTGCCGCTGCTCGCTGAGCGGTTCGCCCGGCAGAGGCTGCACGCGCTGGCGAAGGTCGAGGGGCACGTGACCGACGGCAAGCCGGTCGTGCTGTTCCTGTGCGTGCACAACGCGGGGCGCAGCCAGATGGCACTGGGCTTCTTCGAGCACCTCGCCGAGGACCGCGCGGTGGCCTGGTCCGGCGGCTCCGAGCCGGGCTACGAGATCAACCCGGCGGCCGTCGCGGCGATGGGTGAGCGAGGCATCGACATCTCGCGCGAGTTCCCCAAGCCGTGGACCGACGAGATCGTCCGTGCGGCCGACGTGGTCGTGACGATGGGCTGCGGTGACGCGTGCCCGGTGTTCCCCGGCAAGCGCTACCTCAACTGGACGCTCGACGACCCGGCCGGCAAGGACGTCGCGGACGTCCGTCCCGTGCGCGACGAGATCGAACGCCAGGTCCGCGGCCTGCTCGCGGAGCTCGGCGTCGCGGCTCACGCCTGAACGAGAGCGGGGACCGTCCGAACCGGACGGTCCCCGCCTCGGTTGGTCGTTCTCACCAACCGATCCCGGCCATCGGTAGCCGAGTCCCAGCTGTGCTGCTGACGCTGGTCGTTGACAACCCGGGCGTGGGTGGGGGTCTTCTGCAGCAGCCTCTCATGCGGGGTCTGGCCCGGGTCTTCCTGCGCGCGTTGCAGCGCCGTTTCGTCGAGGAGATCGACGCCGTCTCGGCCCGTGTAACCACGGTCGTGGAGCTGCCGACGTCGCACTCCCCGATCCTGTCCGCCCCGGACGACTTGGCCGCCGCTCAGATCTTGCCGGTTCCCGCGCCCTGGGTTACCAGCGTTTTCACGTTCGCCGGAGTGTCCAGGGTGTAGGCGTAGTAGCCGCGCGGATCCTCCACGCTGCCGCCCACCACCGGTTTGCCGCTGTTGACGTAGACGTTGTCCCGCTCGACGATGCTGCCCTTCGGGCCCGCGTAGCTGTTCGTCATGGGCTCCTCGACGTTCTCGAAGTAGTTGCCCTCGATCCAGCAGCCGGACTTGTTCTGGCAGGCGACGCCCGTGTCGCTGTTGGCGATGTAGTAGTTGTTGAACACGTGGACCGGGTTGCCGAAGCGGGTGCGCGGGTTGCGTTGCGGCGTCCGGTCGAAGAAGTTGTGGTGGTAGGTCACCTTGAGGTGGCCGGTGTCCTGCGCGGCGTTGCCGTCGTCGTGGCCGAGCAGCATGTTCTTGGTGTGGTGGTGGGTGTGGTTCCACGACACGGTCACGTAGCTGGACCCGCGCTTGATGTCGATCAGGCCGTCCTTGCCGTTGGACAGGTCGTTGTGGTCGATCCAGACGTGGTGGGAGAACATCTGCACGTTGATCGAGTCGTCGCTGGCGTTGCGGAACACCAGGTTGCGGATGATCACGTTGTGCACGGCGTTCGCCGGGGGCGTGGTCACCGAGCTGACCGGCAGGCCGATGTTCAGCCCGCCGCCGGTGATGCCGGAGTTCGCGCCGACGCCGATGACCGTCTTGTCCGAGGAGACGTCGTACATGCCGGCCGCCAACGTGATCATGCCCTGCACGCGGACCACACGCGGGCCGTCGGCCTTGATGGCGGCGGTGAAGTCGGCCGCCGTGGAGACCGTGACCTCCGGTCCTCCGGCGCCGCCGGTGGTCCCGCTCTGGCCGAGTGCCGTCACCGAGGCGAACCCGATGGGCGCGGCCTCGGCGGCGGACGCGGGCGCGGTGGCCACCGGCGTGGCACCGCCGACGAGCACCGCGGCGAGCGCGAAAGCGCTTGTTCTCCTCATGAAGTCCTCCGTTGGACTCGGCCGACGCCCGCGCCCGCGGTGACGAGCGCTGGTACGTCGGCGGCGTGGTCGAGCGAGTAGGCGTAGTAGGTGCGGGGTTCGACGACGGTGCCCAGGGTCTGCGGTGTACCGGAGCCGACGTAGACGTTGCCGCGCTCCACCACGCGGCCCGGTCCGCTCTTGTCGTAGCCGGACAGGACCGGGTGGGCGACGTTCTCGAAGTAGTTGGCCTCGACCAGCACCCCGGCGTCCTCTGTGGACGCCACGCCGTAGAGGGAGTTGCCGCGGTAGTAGTTGTTGTAGACGTGAACGGGCTCGCCGAACCGCACGCGCGGGTGCCGCTGGTCGGTGCGGTCGAAGAAGTTGTGGTGGTAGGTGACGCGCAGCTTGCCGCGGTCGGCGGTGTAGCTGTCGGAGTGGCCCAGCAGCGCGGCCTTGCTGTGGTCGTGGAAGTGGTTCCACGACACCGTGACGTAGTCGGACTGCCGCTTGATGTCGAGCAGGCCGTCGAAGCCGCGCGACAGGTCGCAGTGGTCGATCCACACGTGGTGCGCGGAGTTGGTGACGCTGATGGAGTCGTCCGAGGCGTCGGTGAAGCGCAGGTTGCGGATGATCACGTTGTTGCCGGGACGGGTGGTCGAGCCCAGTTGCAGCCCACCGCCGGTGATCTCGGCGGTGGAGCCGATCCCGAAGATCGTCTTGTTCGCGACGACGGTCAGCATGCCGTCGACCTCGATGCGACCGGACACCGAGATGACGTAGGGCTCCTTGCGCCCGACGTAGTCCCGCAGCGCCTCCGCGGTCGTCACGGTGACGGCTTGGCCGCCCGCGCCGCCGGTGGTCCCGTTCTGGCCCAGCGCGGTCACGCCCGCGAAGCCGTCGGCCACGGCGTCGGCGGCCGGGCCGGCCCACGCGGCGCGCGGCGCGGTGGCGGCGAAGGCGGTCAGCGCCGTGCCCGCGAGCAGCCGCCGTCGGTTGATGGGGCTCATGGTTCTCCTCCGCGTCTGGTCAGATCCGGCCGACGCCGACGCCCGCCGGAACGGTGCCGGGCAGGCTGGCGGCGCTGTCGGGGGTGTAGGCGTAGTAGGTGCGCGGCTCCACCACGGTGCCGAGCGTCTCGGGGATGCCGGAGCGGACGTAGACGTTGCCGCGCTCGACCACGCGCCCCGGCCCGCTCTCGTCGTAGCCGGAGTAGATCGGGTGGGGGACGTCCTCGAAGTAGTTGGCCTCGACCAGGACTCCCGCGTTCTCGGTCGACGCGACGCCGTAGAGGGTGTTGTTGCGGAAGTAGTTGTTGTAGACGTGGACCGGCTCGCCGAAGCGGACCCTCGGGTGTCGTTGCGCGGTGCCGTCGAAGAAGTTGTGGTGGAACGTCACCCGGAGCTTGCCGGTGTCCTGGCCCGCGTTGGAGTCGGAGTGGCCCAGCAGCGCGGTCTTGCTGTGGTCGTGGAAGTGGTTCCACGAGACGGTGATGTAGTCGGCGCCGCGAACGATGTCGATCAGCCCGTCGGCGCCGCCGCTGAAGTCGCAGTGGTCGATCCAGACGTGGTGCGAGGACTGCTGGATGCTGATCGCGTCGTCGTCCGCACCGGTGAACCGGAGGTTGCGGATGATCACGTTCTGCCTGCGGTACAGGTCGAGGCCGCCACCGGTGATCTCGGCCGTCGACCCCTGCCCGATGATCGTCTTGTTCGACCGCACGCCCTGCTTGCTGCTGATCCGCATCACCCCGTCGACCTGGATGACGTACGGCTCGTTGCGGTCGCAGTAGTCCAGGAACGCCTCCGCGTCCCGCACCGTGACGACCGGCCCGCCCGCGCCGCCGGTGGTGCCGTTCTGGCCGAGCGAGTTCACCCCGGCGAAACCGTCGGCGGTGGCGAACGGGGCCGCCCACGCGGGCTTGGTGGTCGTGGCCAGCGCGGTCGCGGCGGCGCCCGCGAGGAGCGCCCGCCGGCTGATGCTGCTCATGTGCCCGTCCTCCTCAGACTCGGCCGACACCCGCACCGGCGGGCACGACGGTCGGGACCTCGACGGCCCGGTGCGGTGTGTAGGCGTAGTAGGTGCGCGGCTCGACGACGGACCCGCGCACCTCGATCTCGTGGTTGCACTCGACGAGGACGTTGTCCCTGGCGACCATCCGACCGAGGTCACCGCTGAAGTCGACCCGGCCGGGGTTGTTGACGCTGAAGAAGTAGTTGCCCTCCAGCACCACGCCCGCGTTCATCGCCGACGCGACGCCGTAGCTGTTGTCCCGGTAGTAGTTGTTGTAGACGTGCACCGACTCGCCGAAGCGGACTCGCGGGTTGCGCTGATCGGAACCGTCGAAGTAGTTGTGGTGGTAGGTCACCCTGAGACGCCCCGCGTCCTGCGCCGCGTTGTCGTCGTCGTGCCCGAGCAACAACGTCTTGTCGTGGTCGTGGAACCTGTTCCAGGAAACGGTGATGAAATCGGACCCGCGTTTGATGTCGACGGCTCCGTCATCACCGTCGGAGAAGTCGTTGTGGTCGATCCAGATGTGGTGGCTGAACATCTGCACGTTGATCAGGTCATCGGTGGCGCCGGTGATCGACAGGTTCCGGATGATCACGTTGTGCACCGCGTTCGCGGGCGGCGAGATCACGTCGTCGTCCACCGGGAGCCCGATGTTCAGCCCGCCGCCGACCAGTCGTGCGTCACCGCCGAGACCGGCGATCGTCTTGTCGGAAGCGACGTCGTGCATCCCGTCCCTGGTGCCGGTGGGCAGCACGATAGTGCCGCGGACCTGCACCACCAGCGGTTCAGGCCGAGCGATGTAGTCCAGGAACTGCGCGGTGGTCGTCGCCGTGACCACCGCGCCCCCCGCCCCGCCGGTGGTCCCGCCCTGCCCCAGCGCGGTCACCCCGGCGAACCCGTCGGCGGCGGGCCCGGCTGCCATTGCGGGCGGTGCTCCGACCGCGGTGGCCACCAGGGCCACCACCACCGCGACCCGTGCGAGGGCGCGTTCGTACCCGACGTGCGTCCGCATTTGGGTGGTCCTTTCGAGAATGCTGCTGCGCAACGGCGGCGGCGTTTGGAAATCACTTTCCTGATTCGGACCATAGGACTCGTGTTTCGGGCGTGTCAACGTCCCGTCACATATGAGAACCGGTTCACATACGTGGTCTGATGGATTGCTTTTCAGCGGTGTTCGGATAGTCCTTTCGGACGATCAATTCGAGGTTGTGGAGAATAGTGGCGAATGAATTCGACTGGGGTGGGCAGCGTCGGGTTCACGTCAGGTGTCGAGCAGGCTCGCCCGCAGCGCGTCGTCGCGCGGCAGTTCGGGGGACCTCGACCCGGTCGGCGAACACCCCGCAGCGCCAGGATTCCCTGCGAGAACAGGATGTATTGGCGCTGGGCGAACGCCTGGCCGGACCCGGTGACTGTTTTCCACGCGCTCTGGCGCCCTTGCTGCACAGGCTGTTCGGCATCATCCAGCTCGTCGTCCGGCTACGCGACTACAGCGTTCGCGCGACCATCGGCATCCAGATACCGCCCCTGGCATGATCGATGATCCACATCGCGATGGCGGATACGGCGATTCGTTCGACGTCATATTTGACCGGGGAGGTCAGTGTCCGCTTGCTCGACCGAACGTGTGCGAAGCCTTTCTAGCAGCTGCCGTCCGACTCCCTCAGACCCGTGTTGGCGCCCGCCGTGCGGCTGACGATGTTCGGCACGCAGTTGGCTTGGTCGAGGGTGAAGTTGTAGGGCACGGAGACGGTGGTGGTGGACTTGACGTCGGGACCGGCGGGCTTGTGATCGCTGCTCGGTGCGGACCACGTCACGTTGTCGAAGACGTTGCCGCTGACCTGCCAGTAGCCGGCCTCGGTGCTGTAGAAGGTGCCGAGGACGTCATGGGAGTTCTTGAAGTAGTTGTTGTCCACCTTGGCCTTGGCGCCGGCCCGGGAGTTGATGCCGGACTCGTTGAGGCTCACGTAGTGGTTGTTGTACATGTGGGCGATGCCGCCCCGCAGCAAAGGTGCCCGGGAGTCGATGTTCTCGTAGAGGTTGTGGTGGTAGGTGATGAACCCGTTCGAGCGGTCGCTCTCACTGGACCCGACGAGCCCGCCGCGACCGGAGTTGCGCAGGGTGCTGTAGGACAGGGTCACGTACTGGGTGTTGTTCTTCATGTCGAACAGGCCGTCGAAGCCTTCCGACTCACCGCCCGACGCAAGAAGGTCGACGTGGTCGACCCAGACGTTGCGGACGTTGCTCTCCATCCCGATGGCGTCGCCGCCGTTGGACGTGGGAGAGCCCGACTTCTTGACGTTCTGGACCGTCACGTTCCGGATGATGATGTTGCGGGACTCGCGGATGTGGATGCCCAGCTGGTCGAAGACGGCTCCGCCGCCGACGCCGACGATGGTGACGTTGCTGATCCGCTTGAGTTCGATCACGCCGGCAGCGGTTTCGCAGCTGTTGCCCGAGACCTTGGCGGTGTTGCCGTGGTTGATCGTGCCCGAGACCTCGATGATGATCGGCGTGCTGCTGCTCGCCCGGCTGCACAGGGCCTGGTGGATCTGGGTTCCCGTGGTGGCCCGAACCGTTGCCCCACCCTGGCCGCCGGTGGTGCCGCCGTTCTGGGACGCGTAGCCGGTTGCGGCGCCGGCCGCCGCCGACGCCGGTGACATCGCCAGCACCGCGCTGGTCGAGGTCGCGACGGCCAACGCGGCCACGACTGCGGGGATCCGCCATGCGACTGATCGTTTCATTTCGTCTCCTGCGTCTTCGAAGGTTGGACGGGTGTGGTCGCACTTGCGGCGGTGTGCTCGGTCGGTACTTTCAAGCAGACTGACGCCCTTGCCGCACCGGGTTGATCACCGCTGGGCGACGTCGGTGGTCGAACTCGAGGTGGAGGCGGCGGCAATACCGGTGGAAAGCCGGTGTTTCGCTTTGTCGCGCGCTTGTCAGTACGCAGACTCTTGCGTCGCCTCCTTGCGAGCAGGACTGTCTGACGGATTCCCAGCGACTTATCGCGGTGGCGGCGTCGCTGGGAACGCTCCCAGCGAGTATTGCGCAACGTTGCATGACTGGCAATAAAATTCACGGTTATGAACACCGCGCGCCTTGATTAAGTGAGCGCGACGTGACTTCCCGGTGATCACCTGGCTGATTCATGGATATGAATAAGGGTTTGCAGGGCATTAACTTGCTGATTCGCCCCTTAAGCGTCGAGGCGATGCTGGGCGTGGTTGCCAGCGCGAGGAGGTCCGCCTCGCTGTGTGGGCAGGTGACTATGGGAGAGGTGAGGTGCCCACGCTGGTCGAGAAGCTCGGTGACTCGACGCTCGCTCTGCTGGCGATCATGGAGTGACGGCACCCTGGTCGAGTTCGGGTAACACGGCTTGATCCGGCGCCCGGCGTTTCCGACGCCACTGCAGACCAGGTCGCCGAAGCTCAGGCGGTCGCGCCGATCGTGTGCGTGCAGAACCTGTGGACCTCGCCTGCCGATAGATGATCGACTGATCGAGGAGCGCGCTGCCAACGCATCGTTTACTTGCCTTCTTCCGCTCGACGGTTCGTGAGTTATCGAACTGTCCATGGAGTGGTGCGGGTGGACGATCATTGGGTGACATCGACATCTGCGCGCCGAGACTGCCCTTGAGCCGGAATTCCTGAGTTTCGCGTTTTGAATCGAATGGGTAGTGCCATTCGACTCGAGTGGTCGAATCTTGACGTGGGTCTTGTCGAAGGGTTGTTGATCACCTCCCTGCAGGAGCATTTCCGCGTCGCATCGATCCTGTGTCGCTTGAAAAGGTCGCGGTCGATACCTGTCCGCAATGGGAGGACTGTGGGAGGAAATTGGGAGAGGTCAAGGTATGGCGACAGGATCGAGCTGCGCTCAGGTGCCTCCAACTGCGCCGCCGCGACCTTTTGTTTTGCGTTTCTGCAGGTCGGGTTGCTCTCTGGCCCACCCTGGGCTCATGGGGTCGCGAGTTCAAATCTTGTCGTCCCGACGTTCTGAACCAGCGCCGCTGATTCTGGGTGAAGCCCGGTTCACCTCGATGCGCGGTTCGTGTTCCCCGGAGCAAGGGGAGCGTTGCGGCGCCGCTCCAACTTCCGGCAGCGAGTCTGGCTGCCGGCTCTGGCTGGCGACGAGAGGCTAGGCTGGGCACCGCTCAACTTGGAGATGCACTTCCATGATCTACGCCACACGCACAAGACCTGGCTCATCGAAGACGACGGACCCCGTGTGCTACACCTGGAACAGCTGGGACACAAACGCAAGGATGTTGACGACGGCTACTCGCACGTGACGGATCTGATGATCAGCCGGATGCTGGCGGCGCTGCAGCGCCGGTGGGAGACGGACGGCGGGTGCGCCTGGAACCAGCAAGCAATGCCCGAAGTCGTGCCTCAAGCACTGTGACCACTTAGGTATCGCAAATGTGGTCAGGTGGCCGTGCTCCCAAATTGCTCCCATGGCAACGCAAACGGCCCGCCGATGAGATCATCGACAGGCCGTCTGACTAGGTAAAAAACACTGTGGGCGATACTGGGATCGAACCAGTGACCTCTTCGGTGTGAACTATGGCACCGATACCGCGCTGAACTGCGGAAACAGCACTCTTGCAGGTTGACGCGGGGCCGTTCAGGTCCATTGAGGACCGTTCCGGCATGTTCAGCGCCCGGAGTTGCTCCCAATCTGCTCCCACTCCGTGCTCCCAAGGCTTCACGCAGCGGCCCGAACGCGACAGGCCGCCACGGTTACGGCCGACGACAAGCTCAGGCTGCCGGCCCGGCGTATCCCGGTTCCCGCGCGACCGGACGTTTCGGGGAAGGGTGAAACGTTTTCAGCGAAGTTGACGTTGTTCGCGCATCGCTGGCAGGCTCGATCCCCGAGGGCGTCTTCGCGCGGCTGGGGGGTGAACGGCCGGAAACTGTCCACTGACGATTGCTGTCGATGAGCTGCTTCTCATACGTGGCCCGGTAGGTGAATTCTGCATGAACGCCCTGGGTTGCTCGAACCACGGCGAACCCCACTCTGTCGTAGTAGAGATCGAGAGGAAGTATTTTGAGGTTGAGAACCAGAGTTTTCGCGCTCATCACGTTCACTCTGTCTGTGGTCTTGGTCGGTACCACGCCGGCGCCCGCCGCCAGCGCCCAGACCGTGGAATTCGCCTCGCCGGCCGGCAGCGGCCTCCCGCCCTACATCGCCGTCATCAAGCCGGTCACCGCGAAGCGGCTCGCTTCCAGTTGGCGCGAAGGCTGCCCCGTCGGGCCCGATCAGCTGCGGCTGATCAGCCTGAACTTCGTGGGCTTCGACGGTGCGGTGCGCCGCGGCGAGCTGGTCGTCAATGCCGATCTCGCCGTCGAGGTCGCCCGCGTTTTCGCCGACCTGTACTTCGACCGGTTCCCCATCCAGCGGATGGAGACCGTGGAGAAGTACGACTCCGACGACGACGCGTCGATGGCGGCGAACAACACCTCGGCGTTCAACTGCCGGGCGATCACTGGCGGCACCGCCTGGTCCAACCACTCCTACGGACGGGCCATCGACATCAACCCCGTGCAGAACCCCTACATCTCCCGCAGCGGCACGGTCTACCCGCCCAACGGCGCGCCCTACGTCGACCGCACCCAGAACGTGCCCGGCATGATCCACGCGGGCGACCCCACGGAGCAGCGCGGGCGACCCCACGGAGCAGGCGTTCACCACACGCGGCTGGGCCTGGGGCGGCTTCTGGGACACACCGATCGACTACCAGCATTTTGAGAAGCCCTGACGGCGTCCAGGACCGGCCCTCGGGGAGGGGGCAAACGAACGGTGTAAGTCGGGTTGAAGGAAACTACTTGTGTCCGGCGGCCAGGCGGCCGTTGAAGGCGATGTCGAACGCGTTAAGCGCGGGTTTCCACCGCATGGTCCAGCGTTTGCGGCCGGTGCCGGTCGGGTCCAGGCTCATGATGGCCATGTAGACGCATTTCAGCGCGGCCTGCTCGTTGGGGAAGTGTCCGCAGGCCTTGACCGCGCGGCGGATGCGGGCGTTGGCGCTCTCGATCGCGCTCGTCGAACAGATCACCCGCCGGATCTCCGGATCGAACGTCAGAAACGGCACAAACTCGGCCCAGGCGTTGTCCCACAACCGCACTATCGCCGGATACTGGGCGCCCCAGGCCTCAGCGAACTCGCCGAAACGCTCGCGGGCTGCGGCCTCGGTCGGCGGTGTAAACGGGTTTGAGGGTCTTGGCGATCGCGGCCCAGTGCTGGCGGCCCGCGTAGCGGAAACTGTTTCGCAGCAGGTGCACCACGCAGGTACGGGTGATCGTCTGCGGCCAGACCGTGGTGATCGCGTCGGGCAGGCCGGTCAGCCCATCACAGACCACCATCAGGACGTCGGCGACGCCGCGGTTCTTGAGCTCGGTGAGCACATGCAGCCAGTACTTGGCACCTTCGCCGCCGTCGCCGGCCCACAACCCGAGGATGTCGCGCCGTCCTTCGCAGGTGACCGCGAGCGCGACGTAGATCGGCCGGTTGGCCACCTGCCCGTCGCGGATCTTGACGTGGATAGCGTCGATAAAGATCACCGGATACACCGCGTCCAACGGCCGGTTCTGCCACTCGACCGTGCCCTCGATCAACTTGTCGGTGATCGTGGAGATGGTCTGGCGCGACACCTCGGCGCCATAGACCTCCGCGAGGTGCGCGGAGATCTCACCGGTGGTCAAACCCTTGGCGGCCAGCGAGATCACCATCTCGTCCACGCCGTCCAGACGCCTCTGCCGCTTCGCGACAATTTTGGGCTCGAAGCTGGCGTCCCGGTCACGCGGCACGTCAATCTCGACCGGGCCGACATCGGTGAGCACCGTCTTGGACCGGGTGCCGTTGCGCGAGTTACCGGTCCCGCGCCCGGCCGGGTCGTGCTTGTCATAGCCGAGGTGATCGGTGATCTCGCCCTCGAGCGCGGACTCCAGCAGCCGCTTGGTCAGTTGCTGCAGCACCCCGCCCTCACCGGTCAGCTTCAGGCCACTGGCCTTGGCACTGCTCAGCAGCTGCGCGACGAGCTACTCGTCCAGGCCGCCCAGACCGGCTGCGGGCTTCGAGTCCTCGGCGTTCTCCACGCCGGACATCATGTCGGTCATCAGGTGCACTTCCATGATCGGGAGTTACACCGAACTTCCTACAGTCCCGCATGCGGGCAACGGTTCGCGAGCGTGCAGGACGTGGCGCTGGGGGAGGGGAAGTCGCTGGAGCTCATAGCCGAGGCCGCTGCAGGCACCGAGCGCGCCTTCGTTCCACAGACGTCTTGGATGGTCCGAGCTACTGCTGAAGAGATCGTAGTTGCGGCAAGACATCGGCAGGTCGTTGAACGTTGACCGCAGTCGAAACTGAGGCATTACCTCACGGCGTCGCGCGACGACCGTCTCTTGCTGACATGAGCCAGAACGTGGCTAGTCGGCATCGTCGTCGAGGTCCGTTCGTTTGAACGCCCTCATGATGAAGTCGCCGAAACTGTTCTTGGTCTCCTCTGAGAGCGGGTCCCGCACCCGTTGCACGCTCTCCGCGGGAGGCATCACGATAGCTCCGGTTGCGCCTGCTGCATTGGCCATACCGATGGTCAACTCCTCGTCCATGTCCACGCGGTCGTCGTCCGAGAGCAATCTGCTCACGAGACCCTCGAAGTCGAACGGTTTCCTGCTCGTGAACGCAGTTCGGCCGAAGCTGTCCGCGTCGCTCACGCTCATCGTCACCGCACCTCCAGAGATTCTTTCAGCGTCCATAGCGACCGACGATCTTGCTCTGGTGCAGCCTGTAC
Organism: Lentzea jiangxiensis; assembly: GCF_900104175.1. GTDB lineage: Bacteria > Actinomycetota > Actinomycetes > Mycobacteriales > Pseudonocardiaceae > Lentzea > Lentzea jiangxiensis. Next base: position 120,439 of record NZ_FNIX01000019.1, on the reverse strand, counting down.
CGCATGTGCATGCCCACGCGCATCGCGGTAAGCAGCAGCGTGGTCGAAAGGAGCACCCAGGTGACGACGGCGAGCAATGGCGCGGAGCTGACCTGTTGGAAGCCAGTCGTGCAGAACTCGCCGAAGGCGCCGGTTGATTTGTTCGGTGCGCACACGCTCCGGCGCAACAAGACCGCTACCACCAGGTAGGCGGTTGCGAGACCAGTGATCGCAAGGCCGGCGCGGGAGACGAACGGGACCCTGTAGCGGCCCTCGTGCTGGAAGACGCGTGCGAACCAGGCAGCCGCGAGACCGGGCAGAGCCACGAACAGAGCCGCGATGTCGATCCCCTGCAGGTCTGTTGCTGCGAGCGCGTTCCACAGGCGCGTCAACATGACGGCCGACAGCGCGGCGAACACTGACAACCACAGCACGATGGCGGTCGTTCCTGGCGGTCTCTCGGCGACGTGCACCGACGCGTAGACCTGCTTGCGCACCACTGAAGGAAGGTTGTGGGCGTACAGGTGTGAGAACGATCCTCCCGACTCGTCCTCGCCAGCGATGGAAGCGCCGTAGCTCTTGGCATGCGCGTCAAACGATGCTCGTTGTCGCACGCGCCGCCTGTTCCGATCTCCTTCGAGCATGAAGTGCTGGGATGTGACGTAGCAGTCCTGCGGTACCTCGAGCTCGAAGTGATATCCCCGAGTCAAGCCGTGGAAGGAGATGGGGACGACATGCCGTGACGGTTCCTGCCCGATGAACTGCTTGACCCAGCTCAGCAAACCGAAAAAGTTGCTTATCTGCTTGGGTTCGTAGTCGGCGGCGAACCTGTGCCTGTAGGAAAAGTCGAGGCGGACCCGTGTGCCAGGTTTGGCGTTGAGCCGCAACCAGAAGACGTAGCGTTTGGCGAAGTACCGTCCGAGGTGGAGCACACGCCGACGTCCGTCGTCGGTGAACCGCAAGTTCAGGTTGTGAACGCGCTGGGCGACATCGGCGAGTGTGTCCTTCGCGGCCGAGGCGTCAAGCTCAGCGATCTTGATGTAGTCACTTCCGCAGGCTGAGAGCTCTTTTCTCTGCACATCAGTCGGGGCGACGGTCAGGGAGTCCTCGAACTGCGTCCATGCTGCGGTGAGCAACCTCTTCGTGTACGACTTCGCCTCATGCCTGTCGCACAGGTACACCGCGGTGCCGTCGGAGTTCTGGATGTCGAACTTCGACAGGATCCTGCCCTTGCGGATGGGAATCAGCGGGATGACCAGGTCGTCCATTTTCTCCTGGTACCGCTCGAGAAGCTCTTTCAGTTCGGGGTTCTTGGTCGGCAACTTCTCGATGAGCGGCGGAAGATCCCATTCGAAGGTGACATCGCGGCGACAGCTGCCGAGTGCGATGTGCACGTGCTCGACGACGCGGGAGAGCGGGGTGGTGTCCTGCGTCAGGAGGTCGAACGCAAGGCGCACGGCGTACGCGTTCCTGAGGAAGGTTCTGGTCTCCTCTTTGGAGTTTTCGGGGTCGGAGTGCGGGAGGTGTGTGTCTGGCATGTCGCTCAACATCTTTCCGCTCCGGGACGGAGCACTGTTGAACGGCGACCGCGGCAGGTCAGCGTGCGGCTGACGGAGAAGCGCTTCAATGGTCGACCGACGCTCGTGAACCCGGACGGCGAAGATCATGCGCACCTCCCTGAGGACATCCGTTGTGCCTGCTGCTCCCGACGTGATCGACCCGGTACCGACGCGTCTTGAGCCTATCGCGGCCGATCCGTCTTTCGTTAGCGTTGTGACAACACCGACGGGTGACAGATGACTCGTCTATTTGACACGCCTGGTAGCCGGTTGGCTCGTTTGGAGCAGCGTTTCGATCGGAACAACGGTTGATGCGCTGGAAGCGTTCAGTTTTTGTCTCGTTGTGTCGCGGAAGCCGCCCTGAAAATTCCAGTCAACGAGGAATTGCAGTCAGGTGCGGTGATCTTGCGGTCGTCGTGGGATCCTGCGTGAGGGTGCTCGGGGGGCCACCTGACCGCTCCTTTCTTTCCAGTTCGACGTCCAGTCTTCGCGCTCCTTCGAGAAGTGGCGGGGGGAGTGCATTCATCATTTCGATGGCGGCCGGATTCCTGTTACCCGCGATCTTTACGTGCACTCGAATGGAGCATGATCGGGCAGTCGAGTGGTGAGGAAGGATTCCACGCGGTGCGGGTTTCCGGTCGAGTGAGCAGAACCCGTCAGTTTCGTTTGGCCTGTTTCTGGGACGAACTCAGCCCGGCGCGTGTCGTCGGCGGTTTCGAGCGGTGGTCTCGCGGTTGCCGAGCTCGACGGTCCCGAGGTCGGCTGGCGGACATGGAACGGTCGCCTACCACGCCTTCTACGTGACGCGTGCTGACCTGTTGCGCAGGCTGAGGTGTGGTGAGGAGGCGCGCACGGCTTCGTGCAAGCCATCGAACTGGCGGGCAACACCGTCGAGTCCGCCTACCTCACCCGGCGTCGCGACCAGCTGCGATCCTGACAATTCGTCTTTGCGGGAGGCGCGAGCAGGAGCTGGGCGGGTGGAGGATCAGAGTCGTTCGACGAGCGACGGGAGCATGCGGTGAAGGCTGATCGTGCGGCCCAAGCGTCGAGCGCTGTTCGCGATGTGCGACATGTGGGTTCTCTCGCCGACGATGTGATCGCAGTAGCCAGCCGCTGCAGTCAGGTAGATCATGTCGGTCAGGTCGTTCTCGGTCCACCTGAGGTTGGGATCGGACAGCTTCTCGTGCAGGACCTCGCGGAACAGCCCTAGCGCCACCAGTTCCCGGATGTCGGCTTCGCTGCGATTCGTCAGCCAGTCGGACAGGTCCTCGGGTCGGGTGATGCCCGTCAGCCACGCCGCCTCGGCGAGTTTCTTGCCGAGGTCGGCGATGAACCTGAGATGCGTTCGCTGACGCCTGATCTCGGGGCCGGTCGGATTGTCGCGGAGGAACGTCGCGAAGTCCTGGAACCCGGTGACCCAGCCCGCGACGCCGTCCATCGGGCAGGGCTCGGTGTCCAGCATCGCGTCGATGTCGGCGAGGACGCTCGTCTGAGACCGCACTGACCACTGCATCTCGAGAGATAGATCCGGCGACACCGGTGGGATCGCACGGCCGCGAGCCTCGTGGACGACATCGAGCTCAAGGGTGACCGCGGCAGGGACTGCGAGGCTCCCGCCGCGATACTGCCGGGTCAAGATCTGCTGGAGTTCGAACCGGCGGAGGGAAAGCGGGTCTCTCAGTCTCCACCCGGCGGAGAGCTGTGCGATCGGGGCTGGCCGGAGACGCGGCTCTGCGGGCGCGTGAGCTGGTGGTCCCGGTGCCGCCGCGCCTGGTGGTTGACGACATCACCGCTGAGAAAGCCGCTTCGATCATGGCGGAGCAGGGCGGACGCCTCGCGGTGCTCGCGCCCGAGGGCGGCATCGTCGCCAACATCGCCGGGCGCTACTCCGGCACCCCGAACTACGAGGTCTTCCTGCGCGGCCACGCCGGCGAGTACCTCGAAGTCGACCGCCAGGGCCGCGAGTCTGACGTCATCGAGCACGCCTACCTCACGCTCGGGCTCGTCGTGCAGCCGCAAATCGTCCGCGACCTCGGGCAGATCAAGGCCGCGAAGGAACGCGGCCTGCTTGGACGCTTCCTGTACTCACTGCCGGTCAGCACCGTCGGGCACCGCGAGATCCGCGTTCCCGAGGTGCCCGAGCACGTCGCGGCGGACTACCGCGCCCGCATCGGTGGCCTGACGCTGCAACTGGCGTCCTGGTCGGCACCAGAGGTGGTCGAGTTCAGCAGGGATGCTGATGAGGCGATGTTCTCGCTGCAGACCGAGATCGAGCCCCAGCTGGGACCGCGCGGCGCCTGGCACCACATCGCCGACTGGGCGGGCAAGTACGCCGGAACCGTGGCCCGGTTCGCCGCGCTGCTGCACCTGGCGGACCGGCCCGGCGATGCGTGGCACCACGAGATCGGCGCTGGCACGTTCGCGCGTGCTCGGGAGCTGGGTTCGTACTTCCTCGCGCACGCGCTGGGCGCGTTCGACCACATGGGCAGGGACGAGGCATACGACGACGCCCGCGCGCTACTCGCCTGGATCACGGGCGAGCGTCTGCCGCAGTTCACCCGTCGCGAGGCGCACCGGGCCAACCGCGGCCGGTTCACCTCCGCGAGCGAGATCGGCCCGGCGCTGGATCTGCTCGAAGAGCACGGCCACATCCGCCAGCTACCCCCGCCTGAACGGCACGGCGCAGGGCGCAAGCCGAGCCCGACCTATCTCGTCCACCCGGTCCACCTGTCCGCCGACCGGGGACAGTTTGGACAGAATGGTCAGAATCCATGATCAAGCACAGTTTCCACAGGTCACGGGCATGTGGGTTGCTCATGCCCGTGCTGGACAGAATCGGACACAACTCGGACAGAATTCCGGCCGCTCCACCGGCCCGAGGACCACCGACCGGACGCGCGGCAATTGTGTCCAGATTCTGTCCGATTGTGTCCACGCGAACCAAGATCACCGCATACCGGCGCTGAACAGTGTAAACGACGCCTCACGGCCAATTCTGTCCAAACTGTCCAGGCTCCGGCGTGCCCGGTCTCCAGGGAGCACCCGTGTCCAAGCAGCAGCCAGCTCTCATCTCTGTCCCTGCAGCCGCCGAACTCCTCGGCATCAGCCGCGCATCCGCCTACCGCTACGCCGACGCCGGCCAGCTGCCCGGCGTGAAGCGGTTCGGTCGACGCGTATACGTCGTCCGCGCCCGCCTCGTGGAGTTCTTGGAGTCCGACGAGCAGCTCGTTCCGGAGGCGGACGCGGCATGACCAAGAGGAAGCCGAAGCGTCGCAAGCTGAAGGGCAGCGTCTTCAAACGCGGCAACACGTGGACCTACTCGTTCGATGGGGAGAAGCACCCGCTCACGGGCGAGCGTCAGCAGATCCGCAAGAGCGGGTTCGCGACCGAGGATGACGCTTGGGAGGCGATGGAAAAGGCGCAGGCGGAGGTCGCCACCGAGACCTACGTCAAGCCGTCCAGAGCCAAGGTGGCCGACTTCTTCGAGCGCTGGTTCCCGCACGTGCGCATCACCACGGAGCCGACCACCGCGGCCAACTACGAGAGGTTGGCCAGGGCGTACGTGTTGCCGTGGATCGGGAAGCGGCCGATGCAGGAGATCGTGCCGTCGGTGATCGCAGCGCTCTACGAGCACCTGTTGCGGGAGGGACGCCGGAAGCGTGACACGAACTGGGAGATGTTCGAGCTGTGGGAGGACGCTCGGCTGAGCAAGCGAGAGATCCGGCCCCGTGAGGTCGCGGACAAGGTCGGAGTCTCGTACGCCGCTGCTCGCAAAGCGTTCCAGCGCTACGAGGTCGGCCGCGTGCCGGTTCCGCAGGGCAAGGGCTTGTCGCCGAAGACGGTCAAGAGCGTGCACATCATGCTCGGTTCCGCGATGACCACCGCGTTCAAGTGGGAGTACATCAGCCGCAGCCCGATGGACCGGGTCACCCCGCCGGCGGTTCCCCGCCGGTCTCACAACACCTGGGAGCCCGAACAGCTGACGAGGTTTCTGGAGGTCGCTCGTCCGGAACGGTTGTACGCGCTGTGGGTGCTCGTGTCGGCCACCGGAATGCGGCGTTCCGAATTGTGCGGGCTGACCTTCGCGTCGCTCGACCTGGACGCGGCGGTTGTCCGCATGAAGGCGACTCGCGTGGTCGCGGGCGGGGCGGTCAAAGGTGGGACGGGGAAGAGCGCGAAGAGCCGTCGGCAGATCGCGCTCGACAAGTTCACGGTGGCAGTGCTCCGTCGGCATCTCGCTCAAGTGGAAGAGGAGAAGGCGGCATTCGGTAGCGGCTATCAGGACCACGGTCTGGTCTTCTGCTGGGAGGACGGACGGCCGATCTACCCCGACACAATCACCGAGCAATTCAACCGGCTCGTGGATCGAGCCAAGGTGCCGCGCATCCGACTTCATGATGTCCGCCACACGTACGCCACCATCTCGTTGAGAGCCGGAGTTCATCCGAAGATCGTGAGCAGCCGACTCGGACACGCGACGGTCGCATTCACCCTCGACACCTACACCGAGGACATCCCGGACCTGGATGCGGGGGCGGCGGAGAGCGTCAGTGGTCTATTCCTGCCGAGGGAGACTGACTGACCTTGTAGACCCCGTTTGTGTACGGATTTGTGTCCCGCAGGCCAGTGCGGGCGGTCGTCGGCGTGCGCAGAAAGCCGGAGGGGCTCTGATCTCTGCAGATCAGAGCCCCTCCGGCTTGTGTGGGCGATACTGGGATCGAACCAGTGACCTCTTCGGTGTGAACGAAGCGCTCTCCCGCTGAGCTAAACGCCCGTGTTCTGTTGTCTTGCCGTCCCGCTCTCGCGGTGTGGCCATAGCTTACAACATCATCAACGAGAACCAAAAATCGGGCTCTGCAACCAGCTCCACTCAAGGCCGAACCAGCCGCCTACCAGCGCGAACACGTTGAGGAGGTAGCAGGTGACGAGGACGATGCCGCAGACGCCGGCCATCACGAGGCCGCGGACCCAGGACGGCTGGCGCTTGAGCCACTCGACCCAGCGGTCGTAGTAGCGCTTCGCGAACTTGAGGACTCGGCCCGCCCACTCGAACTCCGTCGCGAGGATCGCGAGGCCCGCGAAGACCACGAGCCAGCCCGGGCCGGGGTACGGGATCATGATGACGCCCGCGACCAGCACGATGCCGCCGATCACGCCCACGCCGATGCGGTAGGCGAGGTTCAGCGCCGGGTTGCGGTGGAACCAGTGGCGCCAGCCCTTGTGCTCGTCCTCGGGCTTCACGTCGGGCTTCGTCATGTGTCGATCATCCTGTTGGGATTCAGGCGGGTGCAACCTGGCCTCCCGCCACCACGTCCGAGGGTTCCGGCGGGAGCTGGCGGCCTGGTTCGAGCGACACCGCGAAGGTCGTGTGCTTGTGCGCTTCGGACGACCAGGCCAGCAGTCGCGGGTCGGTCGAACCGGCTCGAACGTCGAACATCGCCAACGGTACCGGCGCTTTCGTGCTCGCACCCCAAACTACGTAAACATGGCCCGGGTCGTTCGGTTTCAGGCCCTTCGGCACCACGGCGGCGGCGGACGAGTTCGAGAGGACGACGGCCACCTCGTCACCCTTGTCGGTGCGCAGGACCGCCCTGTTCGTGCTCGGGTCGGCGGCCAGCGAGAGGGCCGTGTTCAGGTCGTTGGTGCGGGCTTCGGAGGCCGTCACCTGGTTCGAGAGCTGGTTCACGCGCACGCCGAGGTAGCCGCCTCCCGCCAGGACGGCGGCTGCGGCGGCCGCGGCCAGCAGCGCGCGGCCGGTGCGGCGGCGGTGTTGCGGGCGCAGCGGGATCGGGGCCGCCGCGTGGCGCGGGGTGTGGTCGTGCGCAGGGGGCTCCTGCGGGGTGTGCTCGATCTGCTCCATCAGCCTCGCGCGCAGGCGGGGTGGTGGCTGCTCCTGGCGGAGCGCTCCGCCGATGCCCGCCAAGACCTCCTGCGTCGCCCGCACCGTGCTCCGGCACGCGGGGCAGGCCGGCAGGTGGTCGCGGACCAGTGCTTCCTCGTCGGGCTCCAAGGAGTGCATCGCCCAGCCGACGGCGAGCTCCTCCTGGGCGCACGGGTCGCCGTTCACCGGTGTGCTCCCGTCGTCTCTCCGGTCTCGCCGGTCCACAAGTTCCCCAACGTCCCTCTCAGACGTCTTATGGCAGCGAACGTGCGCGATTTCACAGTCCCCAGTGGCACGCCTGTCAGCTTCGCAACCTCGCACTGCGTGTAGCCGCCCAGATAAGCAAGGGCTATCACTTGGCGCTGCTCTTCGGGCAACGTGTGGAGCGCTGCTCGGACCTCGGCGCTCACCACGCTGACCAACGCCGCGTGGTCCGAGCCCTCGGTGGGAGGCGGGGACACGTCGTCGGTGAGGGGAACAGTTCGGCGCCTTTGAGTGTTCTCTTTACGTACGGCATCCACCGCGCGGTGGTGAACCAAGGTCATCAACCAGGTGCCGAAACTTCCGCGGGTGGGGTCGAACCTGGCGGGGTGCCGCCAGAGCGCGAGGAAGGCCTCCTGGACGACGTCCTCGGCCAGTTCCGGGTCCACGCAGATGCGTCTGGCCAGCGAATAAGCTGGTGTGCCGTACCTGTCGTACAGCTCACCGAACGCCGGCCGATCGCCCTGTGCGAGCCTTTGCACCAGCTCGAAATCAGTCGGCCGGCCGTCGCGTGGCGCAGCGGCCGGGCCGGGCGGTTCAGCCACCAGAGATGTCCTCACGTCCAACATTCGCGCAACAGCCGGTACCGGGTTCAGGTTAGACCCAGCAAGATGGGGGTCGCTGAACATCTGCTGACGAGCGAGGAGGACACGGAGTGCGTGCAAGCGGTCGCGTTGCGGAGTCGAGCTGACCCAATGGGGTGATCTGACCCCGGATCGCGAGCGTTCCTCGCCACATGCACGTCACAACTGAGGTACTCGGTCGTTTCATTGACCGGGAAGGGAGAAGAGGGTAACGACGATGCGCAACGATCACGTGACGCTCCGCTCGACAGCGGTCTTCGACCTGCTGGCGCCGAGGACCCCTGCGGTTCCGGTTCAGGTGGAGCTGCGATACGACACGAAGGACCCGTACGCGGTAGTCGCCGCGTTCCGCACCGGCCGCGCCGGTTGGGTCGAGTGGGTGTACGCCCGCGACCTGCTCGCAGACGGTCTCATCGCCGACGCCGGCGACGGTGACGTCCGGATCCGCCCCGCCGCCGACGACCCCGAGGTCGTCGTGATCGAGCTGAGCTCCCCGTCCGGCCACGCCATGTTCGAGGCGTCCGCCCAGGAGCTCGCCGACTTCCTCGACCGCACCTACGACGTGGTCGTGCCGGGCAACGAGCACCTCTGGGTCAACGTCGACGAGGCGCTCACGCACCTCATCTCGAACGACCTGAGCTGAATAACCCGAGGTAGGGGGCCCGCGAAGGCGAAGCGGGCACCCCCGGTGAAAACCGCTTGAACCCCTCGTATAAGGTAGTTTCAACATCACGAAGTCAGTGATGTACGCGGATGTAGCGCAGTTGGTAGCGCATCACCTTGCCAAGGTGAGGGTCGCGAGTTCGAGTCTCGTCATCCGCTCTGTGAGTCCCTAGTGGAGTTTCACTGTGGACTCATGCTCCTGGCGGAGTGGCCGAGTGGTTTAGGCAAGGGCCTGCAAAGCCCTGTACACGGGTTCGATTCCCGTCTCCGCCTCGGACGATTAGCTCAGCGGGAGAGCACTACCTTGACACGGTAGGGGTCACTGGTTCAATCCCAGTATCGTCCACTCGGATCACCCAGCGGGGCCCGGTGCACATCGCACCGGGCCCCGCTGGCGTTGCCAGGGGCTGCCTGCGGGGGCGTCGGCCTCGAGATCAGCCGATTTGGAACTTCCGGGGACCGTCGGATAAAGTTCCTCTCGCGCCGCGGGAAACCGGGGAGCAAAGCGGATGTAGCGCAGTTGGTAGCGCATCACCTTGCCAAGGTGAGGGTCGCGAGTTCGAGTCTCGTCATCCGCTCGGACGATTAGCTCAGCGGGAGAGCACTACCTTGACACGGTAGGGGTCACTGGTTCAATCCCAGTATCGTCCACTCAGCACCGAAGAAGCCTTCTGGTCGAAGTCGATCGGGGGGCTTCTCGCTGTTCCGGGTTCGTGAAGTCGCCCGCCCGGTTTTTGTCCAATTTTTGGTCGCAACGGCCGAAAATGCCCACTTTTTTGTCTTTTATCGACCGTGTGCCGCATCTACCGTTGTTCCTCGTGTCCGGCTACGAGTTCGATTTCTTCATCAGCTACAGCCGTCAGGGCAACGTCCAGAAATGGCTGTTGAACCACTTCTACAACAAGCTGAAGGACTGCCTCGCCGACGAGTGCGCGCCGACGCCGAGGATCTACATGGACCGCCACATGCCCAAAGCGGTGCAGTGGGCGCACAACCTGCAGACCTCGCTGCGGCGCAGCAAGATCATGATCCAGGTCATGACACCGCACTACTTCACGTCGGGTTGGTGCATGGCGGAGCTGTACAGCATGCGGGCTCGGGAGGAGATGCTGGGTTTTGCCACCACCGAGATCCCTCAGGGATTGATCTATCCCATCCTCTTCTCTGATTCGGAGAACTTCCCGGAGGAGGAACGGATGCGCAGTTACCACGACTTCAAGGAATTCGCGCATCCCGATCCGGTGTACCAGCAGACCGTCCACTACTTCCAGTTCCACCAGGAAGTGAAGCGGCTGGCCCGGGATCTGGTGGAACTGGTCAACCAGGTTCCCGACTGGCAGCCCGACTGGCCGATCGTCGAGCTACCCGACCCGATCGTCACTCCGCGACCGCCTTTGCCGAGGTTCAAGCCATGTCCGGAACCGTGATCACGTTCTACTCCTACAAGGGCGGCGTCGGGCGCAGTTTCACCCTGGCCAACACGGCGGTGCTGCTCGCCCGCTGGGGCTATCGGGTGCTCGCCGTCGACTGGGACCTGGAAGCGCCCGGTCTTCACCTCTACTTCCGCCCCCACCTCTCCCACGTGCCGGACAGCGGTGTGGTGGATCTCGCTTACGACTTCCTCCAAAAGGTTGAAGTGCCTCCGGCACACACGGTTCGTGTCGACGTCGAGGGTGGCGTGCTCGACCTGATGGCGGCGGGCAAAGTGGTGGGGAACAAGCTCGACGCCGCCTACACGTACCGGATGCAGGAGATCGACTGGGAGGAGCTCTACGAACAGGGCTTCGCCGAATACCTCGAGGACCGTCGCGAGGAATGGATTGCCAAGTACGACTTCGTGCTGATCGACAGCCGTACCGGCGTCTCGGACATCGCCGGCATCTGCGCCGCGCAACTGCCGGACCGGTTGGTGGTGGTGTTCACCGCCAACGAGCAGAACCTCAACGAGGTCGTGGACATCGTCCACCTCGCGGATCAGGCACGGGACCGCTTGCCTTACGACCGGCCACGTCATCAGGTGATGCCGGTGCTATCTCGGCTCGACAACCGCATGGAGTACGAGCGGGCCGAGGAATGGCAGCAGAAGTGCGTCGGCGTCGTTGCGCCGTTGTTCAACAACTGGCTGGTGAAGGGCGTTACTCCGGAACAGATGGTGCGACATCTGACGGTGCCGTACATCTCGTACTGGAGCTTCGGCGAACTGCTGCCGGTGCTGGCCGAGCGACCTCCGTCCTCGGACCAGATCTCGTTCGCTCTGGAAACCGTCGCTGCGGTGATCGCCCAGGAGTTCGACCGGACCGACCTCCTGGCTGACAACCGCGACGCCTACGTGGCGGCGGCCCGCTCGCGACACCGCCGCAAGTTCGACTGGGACCTTCTGGTGTCCAGTCCGCGGACGCTCTGGCGCACTGGGACGGAACTCATCACCGAACTGCGGTTGCTCGGGGTGACAGCCGACAGGTCGGTGTCGGGAGACCCTGAATTCCTCGATCAGACGGACGATCCCGCCGAGCACCTCTGCCTCGTGGTCGACGGTGCGCTGAGCCGGTGGCAGTTGACCGAGGCGGAACGTTTCATGCGACGCACCCTCGGACCGGACGGGTCTCAGCGGCAGATGTTCTGCCTGCTCACCCGAGGCACGGACCGTGAGCTGCTACCCGGCTTCCTGCGCAGCTTGCGGCACCTGCAGTTCGACCCGACCGGGCGGCCCGCGCAGGTGGCGCGTGAGCTGCACGACCTCATCAAGGCGGCCCCTGCGCCCGAGACCGAGCCGGATCTCGAAGCGCTGCGCATCGCGGAGGCCGCCCTGCGCGAGCTGCCGGACCAACTTTCCTACGAAGCACGGCTCGCACTGCTCGGGGAGGCGGTGGGCGGGATGACGAGCGCCCTCGACGACGGGGACATGGACCTCCTCCGCGACCGGTCGGCGGACCTGATGCTGCTCAGCAAGAGCCGGAGCAACGGTACCGGCGTGCCGGTACCGGGGCGGTTGCGCGCAGAGGTGGGCGCACTGCTCACCCGCATCGATCGACGAATCAACGCGTTCACGGACTGAAAGGCGGCGTGATGCCGGAGACGTACAGCCCTCAGGCACGAGCGGCACTGATGCAGCTCATGCTGGAAGACCGCGCCATCCCGCACAAGGAGTTGACCGACCGGTTCAAGATCAAGCTGCCGCCGAAGGTGCGCGGCCCGCTGAACGACGACGACCTGATGTCGACCTCGAAGGAGGCCGGCAAGCTTGTGCACGAGATCACCGACAAGGGTGTCGAGTGGTGCATGAAGGATCTCGTCCGCGGTGATGCGCCCACCCATGCCGGACCGCTGGCTCGGGCGCACACCGAGATGCTCCGCCGGGTCATCGGGTTTCTCCACCGCCGCGGCCTGCTCGTCGAGGCGGTCCGATCTGAGGACCTGGAGTCGCTGATCCGAGCGGTCTACGGCGACCTGGCCAGCGCGCCGGAGGAGTGGATCCGCCTGGCCCGCATCCGCCCCCGGTTGAACGGAGCCGAGAAGAGCCAGGTGGACGAGGTGCTGCTGGAGATGCTGAAGACCGGGACCGTCCACCTGGCACCGGACTCGAACACGAAGATGCTCAGCGCGGACGACCGCGCCGCCGCGGTGCGGATCGGCGGTGAGGACTTGCACCTCATCGCGATCGAGGAATCGTCATGACCGCGCAACTGCGAGAAGCGCTCGCCGCGTTGCGCTTCAACTCCGCCGAGACACCGGATGACGTCTGGCAGACCTCGCCTTCGCACGTCGACGGTCTGCACCCCAGAGCGGAGCACCGCATCAGGACTGGCATTGCGGACGCCAAAGCGAGCACGGGGCCGAGCCCGATCGGACTTGCACTGCAGGGACGCAAGGGCATCGGCAAGACCCACCTGCTCGGTTCGGTACGTCGAGTCGTACAGCGAGAAGGGGGCTACTTCTTCCTGATCGAGCTCACGTCCGGCCAAATGTTCTGGGACGACGTCGCGGACGCGATGCGCAGCGAACTGCTCAGGGCCAACGATGACGGTGTCTTCCAGCTGACGGTGCTGTTGAAGCAGCTGTGCGAACGAGCTGCCTCGTCGGTAGAGGTCACGCGCGCGGTTCTGGGTGAGGCTCCGCTGATCCCGGACGATCTTCGTGCGTTGCTCAACGGACTGCGCCAGGTGGACGGACGAATCGCCGTCGAGTGCGGTGACACGATCAAAGCTCTCGTGCTCTACGCCTCCGAGCACGCGGACATCGGCCGGTCCTACCTCGAGGGCCTCGACGAGTTGCAGGACGAGCGCCGCCACTGGGGCCTCCCGGTCAAGCCGAAGCGTCCGCAGACGCTCGTGCGGGACATCTCACGCATCCTCGCGATGACGGGGCCGTGCGTGATCGCGGTCGACCAGCTGGACACACTGGTGAACAAGAGTCAGGACGCCTTCGACGACGACACGTCGAACAGCGAGTTGGCGCAGGAGATCGCACTCATCTCGGACGGGTTGATGCAGCTCCGCGAGACCACGAGGCGAACGTTGACGATCGTGGCCTGCCTGCCGAACACGTGGGTGAAACTCGGGTCGATCGCGAGCGACACTGTGGGTGACCGCTTCTCCACCACCCCGATCCTCTCCGCGATCATGGACGGCGGGATCGCACGCACGCTCGTGGAGAAGTGGCTGGGGACGATCTACCAGCGCAAGGGGATCATTCCACCGCATCCGACCTGGCCCGTTGCCGCGGAAGCGTTCGATTCCTGGCAACCGATGACTCCACGCGAGCTGCTCAAGCGGATCCACGCACATGCCGAGAGCTGCTTCCACGGTGAGATCGAGGAACTGCGGTCGTTCGACGAGAAGCAGCAGCCTCGTGAGGAAGCGGTGCAGAGCGTCGCCGCGGTGACCGCGGAGCAGGAGTTCGACGACCTTGCCGAGCTCGACGCCGAGTTCGCGCGGCTGCGCGCGAAGGCGGGCCTTGCGGCCGCCGACGTCAAGCCGCACAACGAGGACGAGGTCATGCCGGCACTGCTGCTGGCAGGCTTGAGGTCCTGGGTCACCGAAATCGGCAACGACGACCTCACCTGGCACCCGGAACCCCAGCTGGACGACAACAGCCTGCACGCGGGACTTCGCCACACCGTGGACGAGGAGAAGGACGTTGAGGAACGCTGGGTGTTCCGGCTTATCGCCAGCAGCCACGGCAACCGCGTGCTGCGCAGGCTCCGGGACGCCCGTGCCGCGGCGGAGAACGTGCGGGGCCGCCACCTGATCCTCATCCGCAACGGCGCCAAGGGGTGGACCGGCGCGAAGACCCGCGGCGAGGTCGCTGAGTTCGAACGCAGCGGCGGCAGGAGCATCGACGTCTCCGATGACGACCTACGCACCTTCGGAGCGCTCAAAGAGATGTGGTCCACCCAGAGCTACCAGCTGTTCGCGTGGCTCGCCGCGCGCAAACCCGCCAGCAGCACCACGTTCCTGCGGCAGATCATGCCCGATCCGACGCGCACCACTCCGAGAGGAGGACGGCAGGAGACGCGTCCTCCGCCGCGGCGGAAGCTCGAACCGCCCCGGCTGGGGCCAGAACCGAACCCCGTGCAGATGCCGGAACCGCCTTCGCTGCCTGAGGTGCCGCAGCCGCATCAGGGAAGGCAGCGGCAGGGCGCGCAAGAGGGCGAGATCGTGCTCGGGATGGACGGGGAGATCCGGATCGCGCTGGAGTCGTTGCGCAAGCACGCGATCGTCTTCGCCGGATCGGGTAGCGGCAAGACGGTGTTGTTGCGCCGGATCGTCGAAGAGTGTGCGTTGCAAGGGGTTTCGGCGATCGTGCTGGATCCCAACAACGACCTGGCGCGGCTCGGGGACGCTTGGCCCGAGCCGCCGGGGGAGTGGCGGCCGGGTGACCGGGAGGCGGCTGCCGAGTACCTGGCCGGCACCGAGGTCGTCGTGTGGACGCCCGGGCGGGCTGGTGGGCGGCCGTTGGTGTTCCACCCGTTGCCCGATTTCGCCGAGGTGCGGGGGGACGAGGACGAGTTCGTCGCCGCCATCGAGGCCGCGGTTGCCCGGCTGGTGCCCCATGCGCGGATTGGCAACGAGACGAAGTTCGCCGTGAGAGGGCGGGCTGTGCTCAAGGAGGCGTTGAAGCACTATGCGCGCAGCGATCGGCGGGATCTCGGTGGGTTCGTCGATCTGCTGGCCGAGTTGCCGGAGGGGGTCAGCGGGTTGAACTCGGCGCCGGCCACGGCCGCGGATCTCGCCGAGACGCTGCGGGCGGCCATGGTCAACGACCCGTTGCTCGGTGGGCGGGGCGAGCCGACCGATCCCGGTGTGCTGCTCCAGCCGTCCGCGGGGAAGAGGGCGCGGATCTCGGTGATCAATTTCGTCGGGCTGCCGTCGGACGAGCAGCGGCAGGGGTTCATCAGCCAGTTGCAGCTGGAGGTGTTCGCCTGGATCAAGCGGAACCCGGCGGTGGACCGGCCGCTGGGCGGGCTGATGGTGATGGACGAGGCTCAGACGATCGCGCCGTCCGGTGGGGTCACGGCCAGCACGCAGACGACGATCCTGCTGGCTTCGCAGGCTCGGAAGTACGGGCTCGGGTTGCTGCTCGCCACGCAGGCGCCCAAGGGTGTGCACAACCAGATCACCGGCAACGCCACCACGCAGTTCTTCGGGCGGTTGAACAGTCCCGCGCAGATCGCGGCGGCGACGGAGATGGCTCGTGCCAAGGGGAGCTCGGTCGCGGACATCTCGCGGCTGGAACGCGGGCAGTTCTACGTCACCGGGGACACGTTCGGGTTCCGGCGGATGCTGGCACCGATGTGCCTGAGCCACCACCCTCCGAGTCCGCTGCGGCTGGAGGAAGTGGTCGAGCGGGCCAGGCAGTGAGAAAGGGCGGTGTCCCCCCGAAGGGGGACACCGCCCTTTTCGCGTCACGCGGTCGCGGTCAGCATGCCCTCGATGCGGTGCCACAGCGTGGAGAACTGGTCGGTCGAGCCGCCGATGACGACGAAGTTCACGATGTCGTCGTTGACGCCGTCGTTGCGCACCTCCACGGCGTAGACCGCGTCCTCCGCGCGCTCGACGCGCACCGCGACCGTGGTGTCGCCGAGGTGCATCGTGCCGGCGAGGCCGCGCTTGGCGAGTGCCGGCGACGCGGCGGCGAACTGCTCGGCCAGGGTGCGCAGGGGGTTGTTGTCCTGAACAGCGACCTCGGGTTCCGGCTCCGGCTGCTTGAGCGCGGTCACGAGGTCGGCGACGGGAACCCTGCGACGTCCTGCGGTCTCGGCGGCCTCGACGCGCGCGACCAGGGTGTCGACGAGGTGCTCGTCCGCGCGCAGGTGTGCTGAGGACGTGGCGTTCTCACCGGTCAGCACCGGCAGCACGTGCTCGTCGTTCGTCTTCACCTCGTCCTCACCGGACACGAACGGCACGAGGAAGCGCACCTCCGCCTCGGGGAGGTCGTTGCTCTCCAGCACGGTCAGGCCGCGCTGGCGGCACGCCTCGACCACCTCGTCCACCACGGCGCGCTGCTCCTCGGTGAACGACACGGCGATGTCGTAGCTCGCGGATTCGGTCACTCCAACCTCCTTGTTGTGACTCCCCGGCCGGCGGCCGGGTGCGCGCAGCATCCACGCCCGGTGTTGACCAGAAGTGGATGAGGAGTGGACGTGTTGACCACCTCGGTGGGCAACGGGAAACACCTGGTTCCGCGCTTTTCGAAGACGAATGCTCGAAGGGAGCCCGCCGGAGAGCGGGCGAAATCCGAAAAACAAATCCGATCCCTTCGGAGGATTCGCCATGTCCAAAATCGTGTCCACTTTCGCCGCGGGTACCGCCACTCTGCTGACCGCGATCGCGGTCGCTGCTTCCGTTTCCGGCGGTGTCGTGGCGAACGCCGACGACACCCCGCCGCCGCCTCCCACCACGACCACGACCACGGAAAACCAGCAGGGCGGCGGCAACCCGTGGCACGGGTGAGCTAGCACGAATGAGCGCCCCGGCCATTTCTCGGAAACGGCCGGGGCGATTGCGATCCAACGGTTGGTGATGGTGTACTCGGCTCACGCCGGAGCGGGAGGCAAATCGTGGCCGAAACTTTTGGTGAGTTGCTGCGAGCACATCGCGTCGCGGCAGGACTGTCGATGGGACAGTTGGCCAAGCTGATCCACTACAGCAAGGGTTATCTCAGCAAGATCGAGAACGACCTCAAACCGCCGACGCCCACGGTGGCCCGGCTCTGCGACGGCGTGCTGGACGTCGGTGGCCGGTTGGTCGAGGCAGCCCTGCACGTCGGACCGTCCTCCCACGACGGCCAGGCGCTCGGCCGGCGTCAGGTGCTCGTGGCCGGAACGATGCTCGGCGTCGGCGCGCTCACCGGCAGCGGACGGCGGCCGGTGCCGGACGAGCACGTGATCGCCGGCATGCGCACCTCGTTCGAACAGCTGCAAGGGCTCGGTCTGCGCACCAGCCCCCAGGTGGTCCTCGAACCGTTGCAAGCGCTGCAGCACACGGTGCACGGCATGGCGCGGGAGAACGCCGGCCCGGTGGGGACCCGGTTGCTCCGGCTCGCCGCGCGGATCGCCGAGTACACCGGCTGGATGTGCCAGGAAGCGGGCGACGAGCAGCGGGCCCTGTGGTGGACCAGGCACTCCTCCGAGCTCGCGCGCGCGGCGGGCGACGCGGACATCGCGAGCTACGCGTTCGTGCGGGAAGCGGGTCTCGCGCTCTACCGCCAGGATGCGGCCACCACGGTCAACCTCGCCCAGCAGGCGCAGTGGATCGGGCAGGCGGGTTCTCGCGTTCTCGCCCTGGCCGCACGGCGTGAGGCGCAGGGGCACGCACTCGCGGGAGACCGCGGTGCCGCGGAACGGGCCTTCGACCTCGCCGCACAGCGGATGGAGTCCGTCCCACCCGACAGCCCCTACCCCGCGCTCGGGTCGAGTGTCCCGGACCCGCTGGAACTGGCCAGGGGCTGGTCGCTCGCCGATCTCGGGCTCAACGCGCGAGCCGCCGAAGTGCTGGGCGGCCAACTCGCCCTGGTGCCGGCCACGTCACGCCGCAGCCGGGCCCGGTTCGGCATCCGGCGGTCGCTCGCCCACGCGTTGTCGGGCGAGGTCGACGAGAGCTGCCGGACGCTCGTGCAGACGCTGGACGACGTGGCGCACGTCGACTCCGCGACGGTCCGCACGGACCTGCGCCAGCTCGCCAGAACCTTGGGCAGGTGGCACAACCACGGTGCGGTGCGCGAGGTCTACCCCGACCTGAAGCGGCTGCTGGCTCACCGCTGACCGCACGCGCAGGTCAACACCGCACGCTCGAGCCGCACCTCGTCGGCTTCGGGCTGGTCGAGTTCGCGGTACACAGCCTCCGCCGCGTTCCAGTGCGGCACAGCGTCCGCGTGCCTGCCCAGGGCGTGCATCGTGCGTGCGGCGCCGATCTCACCGTACGACTCGTGCGTGCGGTTGCCGGTGCCGCCGGCCACGTCCAGCAACGACTGGTAGAGCCGCAACGCCGCACGCAGGTCGCCGCGGTCGGTCTCCGTGGCGGCCCGATCGCGGAAGAGCCTCGCCTGGAGTTCCGCGTCCGCCAGCCCGGTGGCCGCCCTCGCCGCCAGGTCGTGGTGGTGCACCGCTTCGGGAATCCTGCCCGCGAGCCGGTGCGCGTCGGCGATGTTGGTCAACGCGTAGGCCGCCACGCAGGAGTCACCGAGCTCGAGCGCGATCTCGTGCGCCTCCAGGTGGTCGGGGATGGCCTCGTCGATCATCCCGAGGTGCTGCCGGTTCGCGCCGAGGTTGTTGAGCGCGTGAGCGAGTCCCTGCAGGTGCCCGATCTCCCGCATGATCCGGGCGGAGGCTTCGTGCTGCCGCACGGCGACGGCATACCTGCCGTGCTGTTCGTTGAGGTAGCCGAGCAGGCTCAGCGCGTGGCCCTGGCCGCGCAGATCCCCGACCTGCTCGTATTTCGTCAGCGCCGCCTCGTAGTGGCGTGCCGCTTCGTCGTGCGCCCCGAGTTGCATCGTGGACACGGCGATCGCGCACAGGGCCGCGGCCTCGCCAGGGACATCGCCCAGGCGGGTGAAGAGCGCCAACGCCTGTTCGGCAAGGTCGAGTGCCTCGGCGTGCCGGCCGCACCGGTCGTTCGCGGTGGAGAGCCGGGACAGCAGGTGCGCGCGGCCGAAGTCGTCGTCCACCCGCACGGACTTCACGGCGTCGATCCAGTCGTCGAACCGGTTCGCGGTGTTGAAGTGCCGCCAGATCAACGCCGCCAGTCGCCACGCGTGGTCCGGCTCGGCCTGCCGGATGGCGGCCATCAGGTTGTCGCGCTCGGCTGTGATCCACGCCAGCGCCGGGTCCTGGCTGGAGAACGTGCGGCTGAGCGGGCTCTCACGGTCCACCGGTGGTTGGACGGTGCGGTCGAACGGGTGGGCGACGCTCACCGCGTTCGCCAGCGTCACCAGGTAGAAGTCCAGCAGACGCGTGACGGCGGCCAAGTCCCGTGGTTCGAGAGCGGCGTACTCCTTGATGGAGTCGAGCATCTGGTAGCGGTCCGGCGCGACCTCTTCGAGCAGGCAGACCTCGTGCAGGTCGTCGAGGAGCTTGCGGGCGGTGGCGATGTCGCTTCCGATGAGGGCTGCCGCGCCGACGACGTCGACGTCAGGTCCCGGCAGGTGCCCGAACAACCGGAAGACCCGTTGCTGGTGGACGTCGAGCTCGCGGTAGGAGGCGTGGATGGCCGCCCCGTCCTCCCGCCACGCCCCGCTGTCGTCCATCCGGCCGAGCAGGTGGTCGAGCGACCACCGGTCGTGCTTGCGCAGCAACGCCGCCGCGATGGTGATCGACACCGGGAGGTATCCGCAGCGCTTGACCAGTCCCGCCACCTCCGCCGCCCTGCCGCGCACACGGGCCTGCCCGGTGAGCCGCTGGAACAGTGCCGACGCGTCGGCGGGTGGCATCGGTGCCAGGCGGACGTGCTCGGTGATGTCCGGCTCGCCCATCCTCCTGCTCGTCACGACGGCGAAGCACTCGGGGGTCTCCGGCAGCAACGGCCGGACCTGGTCGGGTGACGCCGCGTTGTCCAGCACCACCAGCGTTTTCGTTCCGTAGAGGTGGGTTTGGTAGAGCGTCGCCTTGCGGCCCACCGTGTCCGGGATCTGCTCGGCGGGCACGCCCAGCTCGGTGAGCAGCTGGGTCAGGGCGTCCGACACGGACATCGGCGCCACGTTCGGCGTGAAACCGTTGAGCCGCACCATGAGCTGGCCGTCCGGGAACCGGTGGCGCAGGCGGTGTGCGGCCTCGACGGCCAAGCCGGTCTTGCCGGTGCCGTGGGCACCGCTGATCCACACCGCGCGGCGTTCGTCGGAGCCGGCGGCGGCCGCCTCGATCTTGACAAGTTCCTCGGAACGGCCGGTGAACCCACCGGGACGTGACGGCAGCGAGCTGACCGGTTCACCGCGCCGCGCGCGTTCCGCGAGGTTGCGCAGCACCGTTCCGGGTTCGATGCCGGACTCGGCCAGGGCTTGGGCCGCGGTGTCGAACGCCCTGATCGCGCCGGCCTGGTCGCCATCCGCGATCAACGCCCGCATCAGGAACTCCGCGTACTTCTGGTTGTCCGGGGAAGTGCGGACCGCGCGGCGCATCCGGTCCCGGGCCGACCTGTGGTCGCCCGTCACCAGCTCCAGTTCCGCCAGGTCGCCCAGCGCGTCGTGGTAGGTCTCGTCGGGGATGAAGACGTCGGCGCCACCGACCCTGTCGATGTCGATGTCCTCCAGGAACCGGCCGCGCCACAGCGCCACCGCCTCGCGCAGCCGATCGATGGCTTTGCGCTGGTCGTTGTCCTGCTGAGCCTGGGCGGCTTCCCCACGCAACCGGTCGAAGCGGACGATGTCGATGTCGTCCTCCTCGACGCGCAGCACGTACCCGGTCGCCGTCGTCTCGATCGACGTGCCGGTCGGCTCGAACGCCTTGCGCAACTTGTTGATGTAGCCGCGGACCAGCGTTCGGCGTTCGGGCTGGTCGGGCCACACGACCTCGGTGATCCGTTCAGCTGACACGGGTTTGTTCGCGTTCAACAGGAGCACGACGAGGATGAACCGTTGCTGCAGGTCACCCAGGGGCACGGAGGTGTCTCCGTGCCACGCTTCCAGCGGCCCCAGCATCCGGAATTCCACGCCGTCCTCCTAGGTGTCCGAGCCTTCATCCGGATGGAATGTCGTACAAGGCGCCGTTGGTGTGTCAGCGAATCAGCTTTTTGTCCACGTTTGATCAACGCGATCCGGTAACGGTGGCTCCCGTGGCGGTCGGGTGCTGAGGGGAGACGGATGGTTCCGGACGTGTTGCCGTGCTACCTGGTGTGTGACGTGTCGTTGTCGATGAGCGGCCACATCGACGAGGTGAACGCGGGTGTGCGCGAGTTCCGCGGTGTGGTGCACGCGGATCGGCGGCCGGCCGCGCAGGTTCGGCTCTGCGTGGTCGTCTTCGCGGAGAGCCCGACGGTCGTGCGGCCGTTGCTGCCCGCGCTCGACCGGGCCGCCGTGATCAGGCCGCGCCTGGAACCCGGCTCCGACTTCGGCTCCGCGTTCACCCTCGTGCGCACCACGATCGAGAGCGATGTCGAAGACCTGAAGGCACAGCGCATCCCGGTCCGCCGTCCGGTCCTCTTCTTCGTCTCCGACGGCAGGGCGACCGACCAGGCGTGGCCCGCCGCGCTGGCCCGTCTCACCGCCACGACGTCGTGTCCCGAGATGATCGCGTTCGGGGTCGGGGCCGTCGATCAGACGGCGCTCGACCGCATCGGCACGTCGCGGGTCTTCCTGGGCCGGGACGGCGTGCGCCTGGGGGTCGCGCTCGCCTCGTCGGTGGCGCGGACCGCGCTGAGACCGGAGCACGTGTGACCGATCCACGGCGTGTCCACTTCTCGTCCACATGCCCGACGCAACCTTCCTACGCCGCACGTGAGCGAGCGAGGGAGGAGATCGCGAGATGACGACGGACCTGGTCCGGGAACTGAAGACCCTCCGAAAGGGACGGGGCGTGCACACGGGACGGATCGTGGACAAGATCGGCACCGGGATCGCCGTCGCCTGCGGGATCACCAGGGCCGACGGGCCGGGGGCCGCCCGGCAGAAGCTGGTCGTGAGGCTCACCGAGCTGGTCGAGCAGCTCCCGGAGGACCTCCAGCTCGCGGCACGGGCCGCGTTCGGCCTCATCCCCGAGGTCCGGCACCCGCTCTACCAGGAGAGGGTCAGCTGGGTCGCGGCGGAGATCGACCGCGACTCCCGCACGGTGCGCCGCCGCGTCGACGAGGCGGTCGAGCAACTCGCCGAGCTGGCGGCCACGACCACCAGCCGAGTGGACGGGGGCTGGCACACCGCGGAGCTCAGCGTCGCCGTGGTGCTGGACCAGGGGCAGCCGGAGGTGCTGGAGCGCTACCAGATCGTCGTCGACCAGGACGGGGTGGACTCGCTGGATTTCACGTCGGTGTTCCCGGTGCGCCGGCGGGACGTGGACGTGCACCTGCTGTACGGCGGGACCTTGGAGAACCGCGTGGACCGCCCGGGTTTCACGCTCGTCCCGGCCGAGCCGCTGAGGCGCGGTGACACCCACGACTTCACCGTCCGCTACCGGCTGCCGAACCGCGAGGCCATGCACCCGTGTGTGCTGCACGTGCCCAAACGGCCGTGCGAGCTGTTCGACCTGCGAGTCAGGTTCGAACACGACCGCAGGCGGTTCGTGCGGACGTTCGACGGGGTGCTGCAGCGCTCCGACGTGGAGCCGGCCGGGATGCAGCAGGCGGTGGACCGGGCGGGGGAGGTCCACCTGAGGTTCCGGCGGCTGCTGCCCGGCCTGCTCTACGGAGTGAGGTGGGAAGGCTCGGCCGTCTGCTCGGCACGCCGGGCGTCATGACCTGCGGGGCTCGTACCAGGTCTCGCCCGCCGGCTCGCCCGCCATGTTCCACGCCCAAGCCCGCGTCGGCGTGATCCGGCAGTAGAGGCCGGGCCCGACGAGCCCCACCCGCTCGACCGGGTCGTCCGCCGTGCCGTAGACGCGGATCGCGCGGGCCACGAAGGGGGTGAGCGACGGCAGGTCGTCGATCACCAGCGACACCTTGCGGCGGCCCGCGGTGATGTTGCGGAACTTGCGGGTGCGCAGGACCTGCTCGCCCACGCCGCCGACCCAGAAGTGGGTGCCGTCGTACTCGAACGCCAGGGGCACGACGTCGGGCTGGCCGTCCTCGTCGACCGTGGCGAGGCGGGCCAGGGGCTGGGAGCTCAGGTAGGCGAGCTCTTCGTCGGTGAACATGCCACCTATACGAACAGCCGCCGGCGGATTAGACCAGGGATGCTGGTGTGGTGCGCCCACTTGTGCTGCTCGACGTCGACGGCCCGCTCAACCCCTGGGCGGGCACCCCGAAGCCGGCGAACTACCGGCCGTTCGACATCAAGGTCGGGTGGCGGCGCAGGTTGCGCGTCTGGCTCGATCCGGGACACGGTGACCAACTGAAGCGGCTGGCGGAGGAGACCGGCGCCGAGCTGGCGTGGGCGTCGAGCTGGCTGCACCGCGCGAATGCCGAGATCGGGCCGCGGCTGGGGTTGCCGCCGCTCAAGGTGGTCGAGTTCCACGACGCGCACGGCTGGAAGTACCCCGCGGTCGCCCGGTACGCCCACGAACGGCCGCTCGTCTGGTTCGACGACGACTTCGGGCTGCACCCGGCGCGCCGGGAGGAGTTCGTCCACAAGCGACGGCACCTGACCACCGCGCTCATCCACGTCGATCCGGGGACCGGGATCTCGGCGCGGCACCTGGACGAGGCTCGGGAAGCATTCGGCCGCAACCCGTAGGGCGCCGAGAATTCACGGTTGGAGTCGAGAAGGTCTCAACCGGCGCGGTTGGCTTGACAACGAAAGCGATGCGCGCGAATCCTCCGCCTGTGCTGAAGCGAGGGAACGTCACCACGAAACTCATCGGTGTCGGCGCGTTGGTGCTGGCGGTGGCCGCCTGCGGTGCCCCGCCCGCCAAGGAGACGCAGACCGGCGCCGCGGGGACGGCCAAGTCCGCGAGCGAGTTCGGCGGTGTGGACAAGCTGGTCGAGGCCGCCAAGAAGGAGGGCAAGCTCAACGTCATCGCGCTGCCCCCGGACTGGGCGAACTACGGCAAGATCATCGAGGCGTTCGAGGCCAAGTACGGGATCGAGGTCGACTCCGCGCAGCCCGACGCGTCGAGCCAGGAGGAGATCAACGCCGCCAAGCAGCTCAAGGGCAACGACCGCGCGCCGGACGTGTTCGACCTCGGGCTGAACGTGGCGCTGGCCAACAAGGACCTGTTCGCCCCCTACAAGGTCAGCACCTGGGACGACATCCCCGCGGAGCTCAAGGACGCGGACGGCCTGTACTACGGCGACTACGGCGGCTTCATGTCGATCGGCTACGACGCCGCGAAGGTGCCGGCGCCGACCAGCGTGAAGGACCTGCTCAAGCCCGAGTACAAGGGCAAGGTCGCGCTCAACGGCAACCCGACGGAGGCCGGTGCGGCGTTCGCGGGCGTGGTCATGGCCTCGCTCGGCAACGGTGGCTCGGCCGACGACATCGCGCCCGGTGTCGAGTTCTTCAAGCAGCTCAAGCAGGCCGGCAACTTCCAGCCGGTCGACCCGTCGCCCGCGACGATCGAGTCCGGCCAGACGCCGGTCGTCATCGACTGGGACTACACCAACGCCGCCCAGACCGACAAGCTCAAGGGCAAGCTCGACTGGAAGGTCGTCGTCCCGGCCGAGGCGCAGATCGGCGGCTACTACAACCAGGCCGTCAACAAGGACGCGCCGCACCCCGCGGCCGCGCGCCTGTGGCAGGAGTTCCTCTACTCCGACGAGGGCCAGAACCTGTACCTGCAGGGCATGTCCCGCCCGGTGCGCCTCGACAAGATGGGCGACAAGGCGGACAAGGCCGCGAAGGACAAGCTGCCGAAGACCGACGGCAAGCAGGTGTTCCAGACGCAGGCCCAGGCCGACAAGGCCAAGGCCGTCCTGACCGCGACCTGGGCGCAGGCCATCGGATGACCTCGGTCGCTCCCGTAGCGACGACGCCCGGCGGTTCCACCGAGATCAAGGGTGGGGCCGCCGGTCGGCCGTCCGCGGCCGCCTGGCTCGTCGCGGTGCCGTTCCTCGCGTTCGCCGGCACCTTCCTCGTCTACCCCACGGCCCTCGTGCTGGTCGGGGCGTTCCAGGACTCGAACGGCGCGTTCACACTCGCCAACCTCGAGACCCTGTTCACGGGCGTCGTCTTCGACGCCTTCGTGCGCAGCATCGAGCTCTCCGCGCTCACGGCGCTGATCGGCGCGCTCTTCGGCGCGCTGCTCACGTGGGCGATTGCGGTCGGCAACCCGGACGGCGTGCTGCGCCGGGTCGTCGTCGCGGGCAGCGGTGTGCTCGCCCAGTTCGGTGGCGTGCCGCTGGCCTTCGCGTTCCTCGCGACGGTCGGCTTCGAAGGTCTCGTCACGAAGTTCCTGCGTGACAACGCCGGCATCGACCTGTTCGCGGGCAGCGCGTGGTTGTTCGAGCTGCCCGGCCTGACGCTCGTCTACACGTTCTTCCAGATCCCGTTGATGGTCATCGTGTTCCTGCCGGCACTGGACGGGCTGCGGCCGCAGTGGCGCGAGGCGAACGCGAGCCTCGGCGGCACGAGCTGGACCTACTGGCGCCACGTCGGCGGACCGATCCTCACGCCACCGTTCCTCGGCGCGCTGCTGTTGTTGTTCGCCAACGCCTTCAGCGCTTACGCCACGGCCGCCGCCCTCGTCTCGCAGGGCAGCCCGATCGTGCCGCTGCAGATCCGCGGGTTCCTCACCGGCGAGGTCGTGCTGGGGCAGGAGAACCTCGGCAAGGCGCTGGGCCTCGGCATGGTGGTCGTCGTCAGCGTCGCGATGGGTGTCAACGTGCTGCTGCAGCGAAGGGTGGCCAAGTGGGTCCGCTAGTCAGGCAACGCGTCCTGCGCACGGTCGTCCTGCTGGTCCTCGGCGTCTACTTCGTCCTGCCGCTGATCGCGATGGCGGAGTTCTCGACGCGCGGCAGGAACAACACCCGCAGCCTCGCGTCGTGGACTTCCATCGTCGACGACGAAGGCCTCATGGAGGCGCTCGTCAACTCGCTGCTGCTGTCGGTCACGAGCGCGGTGCTGATGCTGGTGCTGCTCGTGCCGACGATGGCGTGGATCCGGTTGCGCCTCCCGCGGCTGCAGCGGCTCGTGGAGTTCCTGTGCCTGCTACCGCTCGCGATTCCCGCGATCGTGCTCGTGGTCGGCATGGCGCCGCTCTACGCGTGGGTGAACTACTTCCTCGGCGACTCGGCGCTGACGCTCACGTTCGCGTACACGATCCTCGTGCTGCCGTTCGCCTACCGCGCGATCGACGCCGGACTCGCCGCGATCGACCTGAAGACGCTCGCCGAAGCCGCGCGCAGCCTCGGGGCGTCGTGGCTCACGGTGCTGTGGAAGGTCGTGATGCCGAACATCCGCGTGGCGCTCATCGGTGCCTCGCTGCTGAGCGTGGCGCTGGTGCTCGGGGAGTTCACCATCGCGTCGCTGCTCAACTTCGACACGCTGCAGGTCCAGGTCAACCTGCTCGGCAAGCGCAACGCGGGCGTCTCGATCGCGGTGTCGCTGCTGTGCCTGGTCTTCGCGTTCGTCCTGCTGTTCGCACTCTCCTATGTCGGCCAGCGGCGCCGTCAGACCGTGGTCGAGGAGTAACAAACACATGGGTCATCTGGAACTCAAGGGGCTGCGCAAGTCCTTCGGCGGCAACATCGCGCTGGACGGGCTCGACCTCGAACTGGCGGAGGGCGAGCTCGTCAGCCTGCTCGGGCCGTCGGGCTGCGGCAAGACGACGGCGCTGCGCATCGTCGCGGGCTTCGAGACCGCCGACTCCGGCACGGTCACGGTGGGCGGCAAGGACATCACGAAGGTCCCGGCCAACAGGCGGGACATGGGCATGGTCTTCCAGGCCTACAGCCTCTTCCCGAACATGACGGCGGCGCAGAACGTCGCGTTCGGCCTCAAGATGCGCAAGGCCGACACGAAGCGCACGGGAGAGCTGCTCGACCTCGTCGGCCTCTCACACCTCGGTGGCCGGTACCCGCACCAGATGTCGGGTGGTCAGCAGCAACGCATCGCACTGGCGCGTGCACTCGCGATCCAGCCGCGCGTGCTGCTGCTCGACGAGCCTCTGTCCGCGCTGGACGCCAAGGTGCGCGTGACGCTGAGGGACGAGATCCGCCGCATCCAGACCGAGCTGGGCATGACGACGTTGTTCGTCACGCACGACCAGGAGGAGGCGCTCGCCGTCTCGGACCGGGTCGGTGTCATGTCGCACGGCAGGCTGGAGCAGCTCGACACCCCGTCCGCGGTCTACCGGCAGCCGGCGACGGCGTTCGTGGCGCAGTTCGTCGGCGTCACGAACTCGGTGGAGGCCAAGGCGGAGGGCCAGACCGTCGTCATCAACGGCGTCACGGTGCCCGCCGAGCACGACCAGCCGTCCGGCAGCGACGTCCGCGTCATCGTGCGGCCGGAGGACATCGGGGTGTCCGGGCACGACGGGGACGCCGATGGCAAGATCGTGGGCGACGTGCTGACCCAGTCGTTCCTCGGGCCGGTCACGCGGATCTCGGTCAGGGTCGGCGACCAGGTGCTGCGCATCGACCAGCCGTCCAACGCCGCCTCCGCGTACCAGCCGGGCACGCGGATCGCACTGGACCTCAGCGAGTCAAGGATCATGGTGGTGCCGGGATGATCAGGAAGCTCCTCGCGCGCGACACGGCGGAGACCCACCGGGTCGCGACGCCGTTGGAGCTGTTGTTCGACCTGAGCTTCGTGGTGGCGGTCGCCCAGGCCGCCGCCTCGCTGCACCACGCCGTCACCGAGAACCACGCCGGTGCCGGGCTGATGGCGTTCTGCATGGCGTTCTTCGCGCTCTGGCTGCCGTGGCTCAACTTCACGTGGTTCTCCAGCGCGTTCGACAACGACGACACGCTGTACCGGATCCTCACGATGGTCCAGATCGCCGGCGTGCTCGTGGTCGCGTCGGGCATCCCGGCCGTCTTCGAACGCCAGGACTACCGCATCGTCGTCGGCGGCTACGTCGTCATCCGGCTCGCGATGGTCGCGCACTGGCTGCGGGCGTCGCGGGACAACCCGGAGCACAGGACCGGCACGCGCCGGTACGCCGGTGGCATCGCCTTCATGCAGGTGCTGTGGGTGTTGTGGGTGCTGGTCGCGCCGCCCGCCCTGCAGGTCCCGCTGTGGGCGCTCTTCATGATCGGTGAGCTGCTGGTGCCGGCCTGGGCCGAGCGGTCGGGGGCCACGACGTGGCACCCGCACCACATCGCCGAACGGCACGGCCTGTTCACCCTGATCGTGCTCGGCGAGTCGATCCTCGCGGCGACGCTCGCGTTCCAGAAGGGCTTCGACAGCGGCGTCAACCTGATCTCGCTCGCCGCGGCGTCGCTCGTCATCGTCTTCTCGGTGTGGTGGATCTACTTCGAGGCGCCGACCCACCTGCACGACCTGAGGAAGGCGTTCCTCTGGGGCTACGCGCACCTCTTCGTCCTCGGCTCGATCGCGGCGCTCGGCGCGGGCCTCGCCGCGTCGGTGGACCACGACCTGCACCTCTCGCACGCGCCGGGGACGACGGTCGCGGCGTTCACGACGGTGCCGCTGGCGGTGTTCCTCCTGTTCGTCTGGTACGTGCAGGACTGCCCCGGGCAGGACGGCCTGCGCAGGTACCTGCTGCCGTTCGGGGCGGTGGCGGTGCTGGCGGCGACGTTCGGGCCGGCGCCGATCCACGTGACGGCGGGGATCGCGCTGGTGCTGGTCGTCGCGACCCGGCTGGTGCGGGGAGCGCCCCAGCGCGTCGAGGTCTGAGGCAGTTCCGCGTCTTCTCCTCGTTCCGGCACGAGGGGTGAAATGATCGTCACCATGACCGGTGTCCGTGAGCTCCGCCTGGTCGTCACCGCCGACGACTACGAAGAAGCCCTGCGTTTCTACCGAGACGTCCTCGGCCTCGAGCAACGGGCGGCGTTCGCGTCCGAGGGCGGCCGGGTCACGATCCTCGAGGCCGGCCGGGCCACGCTCGAGATCACCGATCCGCCGCACGCCGAGTTCATCGACTCCGTCGAGGTGGGCAGGCGCGTTGCGGGGCACATCCGCGTGGCGTTCGAGGTGACCGACGCCGAAGGGGTGACCCGCACGCTGGAGGCGGCCGGGGCCGAGGTGGTCGCGGAACCCACGCGCACGCCGTGGAACTCGCTCAACGCGAGGCTGCGAGCGCCCGCCGGGCTGCAGCTGACGCTGTTCGAGGAGCTGGGCGAGTAGATGACGATCTCCGCTGCCGGTTACCGCGACCTCGCGAACCGGGACGTGCTGGCGTGCGCCGTGGTGACGGTCGCCGCGAAGCTGCCGATGTCGATGACGCCGCTGATGATGGTGTTCCTGACCAGGGGACTGCCCGGCGGGTACGTGCTGGCGGCCTCGCTCGTCGCGGTCTACGTGCTGGGGGAGGTCCTCGGCGCCGCGCTGCTCGGGTTGTTCCTCGACCCGTCCCGGATGCGCGGGCAGCTCTCGGTCGGGCTGGTCGTCGGGGCGGTGGCGTTCACGACGCTGGCGCTGACCCAGAACGTGACGGTGCTGGCGATCGCGGCGTTCGTCGCGGGCGCCGGGCCGTCGACGACGCCGGGCGGGCTGCGGGCGATGCTGCTCGGGCTGGTGCCGGACTCGTTGGTGCCCAAGGCGATGGGCTTCGACGCCATGATCACGCAGGTGGTGTGGGCGGTCGCGCCCGCACTGGTCACCGTGCTGGCGCTGAGCGTCGACCACCGCGCGCCGGTCGTGGTGTCGGTCAGCCTCGTCGTCGTGGCGGCGTGGCTCGTGTTCATCCTGCCGCGCGGGCACGTGACGTCGCGGTCCGGCACGGCGAAGGTGCACGTGGTGGCGTCGGCGTGGCCGATCTACCTCGTCAGCGCGGCGGCTCTGGCGCAGCTCGCGGTGGCGGAGCTGGTGCTGCCCGCGCTGCTGGAGCACCGGGGGATCGGCATCGGCTGGACCGGGCCGCTGCTCACCGGGTTCGCGGCGTGCAGCGCGCTGGGCGCGGTGCTGTACGGGCTCAAGCCGTGGCCGGGCACGTTCCGCACGCAGGGGCTGGTGCTGCTCGTCGTGACGGCGACCTGCGCCGGCGCGCTGGCGCTCTTCCCGAACCTGCCGGGCATCGCGGGCGCGTTGCTCGCGGCCGGGCTGTTCCAGTCCGGTGTGCTGGTGACGCGGAGCCTCGCGCTGCGTGAACGGCTCCCGGTCGGCGCGCACGCGGCAGGGTTCTCGATGATGTACGCGGTGACCGGCGCGGGCTACGGCCTCACGGCGGTCGTCGCCGCGTGGGCGATGGACGTCGGCTCGCCGGTCTGGGCGGTCTTCGGCGGCATCGCCGTCACCCTGGTCCTGACAGCGATCAGCGCGGCTGCCGAACGCCGGCAGCCGCGCTGATCTGGGTGGGAACTCCTACCCGCGGTAGAAGTTGCCCTGGGTCTGCACGTTCAGCTCGTCCGTGCGGAACAGCTTCGCGACGAACGTGCGCGGGTCGCGCATGTCGATGACGTCGAAGCCGCGGCCCATCTCCGAGGAGTAGATGTAGCCGTTGTACCAGTAGGTCGACCACGTGCCGCCGGTCACGCCGTTCGGCATCGCGCCGCGCTCGAAGAAGCCGATCTCACGCGGCTTGTCCGAGTTGGTGAAGTCCCACACCGAGATGCCGCCCTGGTACCAGGACTGCACCATGATGTCCTTGCCGGGCACCGGGATCAGCGAACCGTTGTGCGCGACGCAGTTCTCCGTGTCGCCCTGCATGCGCGGGATCTTGTAGTAGGACCTGAACACCAGCTTGCGGTTCTTGCCCTTGCCCACGATGTCGTAGATGCCGTTGGCACCGCGCGTCGGGCCGATCTTCTCGTTGCAGGTCGCGGCGCCACCGCCACCGAGCTCGTCGGTGAAGACGACCTTGGTGCCGTTGTTGTTGAAGGTGGCCGAGTGCCAGAACGCGAAGTTCGCGTCGTCCTGCACGCGGTTGATCTCGACCAGGTTCTCCCGGTCGGAGATGTCCCACAGGACGCCGTCACCCATGCAGGCGCCGGCCGCGAGGTCGAGCTGCGGGTAGACGGTGATGTCGTGGCAACCGGAGGTCGCGCTGACGTAGCCGGTCTCGATGGTGCCGGTGCGGCCCGCGTTGCCGCCGTCCGGGAACACCACGGGCGCCTTGAGCAGCGAGGCCTGGGCCGGGTTCTTCACCGGGACCTTGACGATCGAGATCTTGTCGTGCGGCGGCTGGCAGTCCGGGAACGTGGCGTTGGGCGAGTAGGACGAGACGTAGAGGTACACGTCCTTCTTGTTCTTGCCCGGGACCAGCGTGTGGGTGTGCGAGCCGCAGGCGGTCTCGACGGCCGCGACGTACTTGGGGGCGGCCTTGTCGCTGATGTCGAAGACCTTGATGCCCTCCCAAGACTCCTTGATCGTCGCGGACTGGGACACGCTGCTGCACGAGTTGTCGCTGCGCGACGAGTCGGTCGACAGGAACAGCAGGTTCCCGTACACCGAGATGTCGTTCTGCGAACCCGGGCACAGGACCTGCGACTTGATCGTCGGCTTCTTCGGGTTGCGGATGTCGTAGACGACGAAGCCGTCGTAGTTGCCGACGAACGCGTAGTTGTCCTGGAACGCGATGTCGGTCTGCGTCGAGCTGAGCGGAGCCTGCTTGTCCAGGTGGGCGACCGGGACCATGTTGCGGCTGCGCGAGATCTCGTCGACGCGGGGGAGACCGTCGACGGCTTCCGCCTGCGCTTCGAGCTGTGCCTCGGTCAGCCCCTTGCCGTCGGCGGGCAGGTCGGGCTCGGCGAGCGCGGGCGCGGTCAACGTCGACAGCGTCAGCGCGAGCGCCCCCAGAACCGCCAACGGCGCTCTGCGCCGCCGGGTCGTTGCGCGTGAAGTCACTGCTGTACCCCCTCGGTACGGGTTGGTGGAGGGGAGTATGACCCTTTCGCCTTGCTAAGGGCCAGCATCTTTCGGAGGGATCTGGATTTGTCCGCACGGGGGAGACCGGACAACGGAGTCGATCGCCTGTTCGACCCGGGTCGTGACCGGGAGCGCCCGTTCGTGGGCGGTCGAACTGTATTGTCCGGGCATGCGCTCTCCGGTTCTGGTCGTCGTGGCGGCGTTCGCCCTGCTGGCAGGCTGTTCCTCGGAGCCGGACGCGGCTCCGGTCATCGCACCGGACACACCCGGCGGGTCGGCGCCGACCGTCGCGCCCTCGGACGTGAGCGCCAGGATCGCGCCGCCGCCGAACGACGCCGACCGCCAGTACGTGGCGATGATGATCGGCCACCACGAGCAGGCGCTCGCGATGACCAGGTTCGCGCCCGACCGCGCCGAGAACGCGACCGTGAAGGGCCTCGCGGACCGCATCCGCTTCAGCCAGGAACCCGAGATCGGCGCCATGAAGCAGTGGCAGCGCACCTTCAACGCGATCGGCACGCACGGCGACCACTCGTCGATGCCGGGCATGGCCACCCAGGACCAGCTCAACGCCCTCGGTGCGGCGCGGGGCAAGGACTTCGACCGGATGTTTCTGGAGCTGATGATCAAACACCACGAGGGTGCGATCAAGATGGCGACGGACGTGCGCGGGGCGGGCACCAACGTCCAGGTCGAGGAGATGGCGGACGACGTGGTGGCCACGCAGTCCGACGAGATCAACCGGATGAAGGCGCTGCTGGCGACCCTGTGAGCCGGGCGAGCACCAGGAAGCGGACGTCCCCTCGCGGGGGAGTGCCGCCTACACCTCGGCGCGCTGCTGCGGCAGCACCAGGTCCTCGGCGTGCTGGAACGTCTCGACGGCGTTGCCCGTGACGTGCCGCGCGATGCCGCGGTTGCGCTTGTGCGCCTCGCGGAACGAGTCGGACGCGACCCAGGCGCGGAAGTGCTCCTCGGACTCGAACTCGTTGACCGACACGTACGGCTGGTCGTCCTTCGTGGGCTTGAGCAGCGTGCTGCGCAGCAGGCCGGGGACGCCGGGCAGGTACGTGCGCATGTTGTCGCGGAAGTGGGCCTCGAACTCCTCTGCCCGGTCGGCAGGGACGAACAGGCGGTTCGTCGCGATGAACATGGGGCCCTCCTGATTCCGACGCTGTGTCGGGAACTATTCCAACTCCGCGTCGGGAAATCAAGCGCGATACGATTCCGGTGTGCCGAGGATCAGCGCAGACACCGTGGCCGAGCACCGCGCCAACCGGCTGCGCGCCCTGCTGGACGCCGGGCGGGACATCGTGGCGACCGGGGGTGCGGAGGCGCTGACGCTCGCGTCGCTCGCCCGGCGCGTGGGCCTGTCGCGGCCGAGCCTCTACGAGTACTTCCGCTCACGTGAGGAACTGGTCGCGGCGATCGTCTCGGACGCGCTGCCGGAGTGGGCGGAGAAGCTGGAGGAGGCGGTCAACGGCGCCGCGTCCGTGCCGGACAAGATCGAGGCGTACCTGCGCGCGGAGCTCGCGATCATCACCGACGGCAGCCACGGGGCCGTGGTGGCCCTGTCCGCGCACGCGCTGCCGGACTCGTCGCGCGAGCAGATCAGGGCCGAGCACGAACGGTTGCTGGCACCGCTGGTCGGTGTCTTCACGACGGCCGGCGTGCAGCGCGCGCACCTGCGGGCGATGCTCGTGCACGCGATGGTCGAGGCGACGTCGCGGATGATCACGCCGGGGCGCACCGAGCACAACGAAGCCGTCATCCAGACGTTGCTCGACCAGGTGGTGCACGGGCTGGACAAGCCCATCAGCTGAAGGGCACCACCTCGCCGTGGCGCACCAGTTCGCCGTAGTGCCGCGGTTCGGCCGGGTTCAGGGCGAGGTCCAGCACCGCGGTCGCGGCCTGGTCCGGGGTCGGGGCGGTGCTGACGTCCCACCACAGCGCGGAAGTCGGCGTGTTGATCATCCCTGGGCACACGGCGGCGATCAGGATGCCTCTCTCGCGGTCCGCGTCTCGCCGTTGGGCGGCCAGGATGCGCACGGCGGCGATCTGACCGATCTTCGACGGGATGTTCACGAAGCCCGGCCACGCCCCGGTGCGCCGGTCCTCGACCTCGTCGCGCCAGCGGGCGACCTGCTCGTCGAGCTCGTCCAAAGTGGACGGATCGGTGAACCTCCTGTGCAGCACCGGGGCCAGGTGGTGCAGGGTGCCGAGCGAGCTCGCGACGACGAGCAGCTTCCCGCCGTCGTTCAGCAACGGGGCGAACGCCCGTAGCAGCCTTGTGGTGCCGTGGTTGTTGACCTGGACGTACTCGCCGATGACCGTGCGCGGGTCGTCGTCGGGGCCGATGCGCATCACGGCGTTGCCGATCACGACGTCGATCCCGCCGTGCCGTTCCGCGATCTGCTCGGCGAGTTCCCGCGCCGCGCCGGGGTCGGCGACGTCGAACAGCGCACCGCGGACCTCGACTCCGCCCCGGGACGCGGCCTCGGCGGAGGCTGCCACGCGGTTCGCGTCGCGGCCGGTGAGGTAGACGGTGCCCGACGGCCCCAGGCGCCGCGCGAGCCCGTGGGCCAGCGCGAGTCCGAGCCCCTGCGTGGCTCCGGTGACCAGTGCGACCGCCACGGGTCAGGCCTTCGCGAGGAGGGTCGCGGAGTACGCCCAAGGGCGGGCGGCGGTGCTGCTGAATCCGATTCGAGTTGAGATCACGCTTGCACGCTAGGCTCGCCGGACGTATGCGGGTAGCGAGAGTTGCTCAATCCAGGTATGCGGAGATGTCATGGCCTTCACGGATGCGTCGCTGGTCGCCCTGAGGGTGTTCCGCGAGGTGGCGGAGCGCGGCACGCTGACCGCGGCGGCGACGGCGCTGGGGTACACGCAGTCGGCGGTCTCGCGGCAGATCGCGGCGCTGGAACGGGCGGCGGGCGTGGAGCTGCTGGAACGGCGGCACGACGGCGTGCGGCTCACCACGGCCGGGCGGCTCGTGCTGCGGCGGGCGGCGGTCGTCGTGGACGAGATCGACGCGGGGACCCGTGAGCTCGCGGGGCTGCCGGACGACGAGAGCACGGTCCGGCTCGGCTGGTTCGCGACGGCGGGCGCGTGGCTGGTCCCCCGGGCGCTGATGGCGCTCGGGCGGACGCATCCGTCGATCACCGTCATCACGCGTGAGGGGAGCACACCGGCGTTGGTGCGCGCGCTGCGTGCGGGAACATTGGACGTTGCACTCATCGCGTCGGCACCGCCGTTCCGCGCGCCTGACGACGAGACGCCCGCGCTGGAGGTCGACACCCTCGTCGAACGCAGCCTGCGCGTGGCTGTCCCGGCCGTGCACCCGTTGGCCCGCAACGACTACATCGACGTCGAGGACCTGCGGGGCCAGCGGTGGATCTCCGGACCCGGCGACCCGTGGGTGATGGGGGTGTGGCCGGGGCTGGGCGAACGGCCGGTCGTCGCGCACACCGCCCGCGACTGGCTGGCGAAGCTGCAGCTCGTCGCGGCCGGGTTCGGCATCACCACGATCCCCGCGTCACTGGTCGCCGTCGCGCCCGCCGGTGTGCGGGTCCTGCCGGTGCGGGGCGGGCCCGCCGAGCAGCGCCGCGTGCTGCTCGCCCGCCTGCCCGGGCCGGTGCCCGAGCCGGTCGCGCGTCTGGCCGCCGCCCTGCGCGCCGTCGTGGTGGAGACCGAGTAGCGGCATCAACCGATCGGTTGATCCAGGTGGAACCCGTCGTTCGATGATCCGGCGCCGTAGTTCTCCGAGGCTGGTCGCATGGCAATCATCGAAGTGCGCGACCTCGGGAAGCGCTACGGACCCCGCGTCGCGGTGGACTCGGTGTCGTTCGAGGTGGCCGAGGGGGAGATCTTCGGCGTCCTGGGGCCGAACGGGGCGGGCAAGACGACGACGGTCGAGTGCGTGGCGGGGCTGCGGACGCCGGACCGGGGCAGCGTCGCGGTGCTGGGGAAGCGGCCGTCCGACGTGCGGGCCGCGATCGGGGTGCAGCTGCAGGCCTCCGAGTTGCCCGAACGGATGCGGGTCGGCGAGGCGCTGTCGCTGTTCTCGTCGTTCTACCCGTCACCGGTCGACTGGTCCGGGCGGTTGGGGCTCACCGAGCACCTCGAGGCGGAGTTCGGGCGGCTGTCCGGTGGGCTGAAGCAGCGGCTGTCGATCGCGCTGGCCCTGATCGGGTCGCCGCGGGTCGCGGTCCTGGACGAGCTGACGACCGGGCTGGACCCGCAGGCGCGCCGCGACACGTGGTCGGTGATCGAGGAGGTGCGGGCGGCCGGTGTGACGATCCTGCTCGTCACGCACTTCATGGAGGAGGCGGAGCGGCTCTGCGACCGGGTGGCGGTCTTCCGCGACGGGCGGATCGTCGCGCTGGACACGCCCTCCGCGCTGGTGTCGCGTGTGGACGGTGCGGCGCGGGTGCGGTTCGTGCCGTCCGATCCCCTGGACCTGTCCGCGCTGCGCGCGCTGCCGGAGGTCACCGACGTGACGTCGGTGGGCGAGCAGCTCGTCGTCAGCGGGTCGCAGGACCTCCTGCACGCGGTGACTTCCTTCCTGGCGCGCAAGCACGTCGTGGCGCGCCGTCTGCGCGTCGACCAGGTCTCGCTGGACGACGCCTACGTCGAGCTGACCGGGGGTAGCGGTGCTGAAGATCGTTGAGGTGGAGGCGCGGCTGTTCCTCCGCGACCGGCTGAACTCGTTGTTCGCCGTGGTGTTCCCGAGCCTGCTCCTGCTCGTGCTGGGGGCGGTCCCGGCGTTGCGGACGCCCGCTCCGGAGTTCGGCGGCCTGCGGTTCATCGACGGCTACCTGTCGTCGCTGATCGTGTTCACGCTGGCGTTCATCGGGTTGCAACGCGTGCCGACGGTCGTGGCGACCTACCGGGAGAAAGGTGTGCTGCGGCGGCTGTCGACCACTCCCATGAGCCCGGCGCGGTTGCTCGTGGGGCAGCTGGTGGTCAACTTCGCCGCAGTGATCTTGTCGGTGCTGCTGACTATCGTGGTGGCGTACGTCGTTTTCGGCGTCGACCTGCCTCACCACCCCCTCGGCCTGGCGTGTGCCGTGGTGCTGGGAGGCGCCGGGACGTTCGCGCTGGGCCTGGTGATCGCCGCACTGGCCCCCACCGCGCGGGCGGCCGGCGGCTGGGCGACGGCGGTGTTCATGCTGCTGATGTTCTTCGGCGGCGTGTACCTGCCGCGGTTCATGCTGCCCACTGCGGTTCAGGTGATCGGTTCGTACACGCCTCCCGGTGTGGAGGCGCTGCACCAGGCGTGGCTCGGCACCGCGCCGGACTGGAGGCATCTCGCGATCATGGGGCTCGTGAGCCTCGTGGCGGGTACCGTCGCGGCCAGAACGTTCCGCTGGGAGTAGCTCGTGGACATGGCCGCGCTGGACAGGTGGGAGCGCAGACTCACCTCGATCGCCCACGTGATCCCGTACTTCGTGCTGACCGTGACCACCGTGGTGTACTCGATCTTCACCACGCACCCGGCCTCGGAGCGCTGGTTCACCTATGGCGTCGTGGCGTTCGGTTACGCGTGGATGGCGTGGTGGTTCACGCTGCATCCCGCGTGGCACAAGCGCACGGAGCTCATGGCCGTGTTCATCGGTGGCATGGTCGTGTTCTACGCGGTGCTGGGCCTGCGCGAACACTGGTTCGGCGCGGTGTCGTTCGCGGTCTACCTCTTCGCGAGCGAGGTCCTGCGCGGCCGTTGGATGTTCTTCGTCGTGGCGATCACCGCCGCGCTGGCGACGCTGTCGTTGTTCGGCGGCTACCCGCCCGAGGGCGCGGAGGCGGCCTTCTGGCTGCTGCTGCTCATCTTCGTGGTGGTGGCGTGCACGTTCACGTACGTCGGCCACGTGACGACCGAGCAGTCCCGCCTGCGCAAGGAACTGCTGGAGGAGAACGAGGGCCTGCACGCCCAGCTCCTCGTGCAGGCGCACGAGGCGGGCGTGCAGGACGAACGCCACCGCCTGGCCGGCGAGATCCACGACACCCTGGCCCAGGGCCTGGCGGGCATCATCACGCAGCTGTCGGCGGCCACCCCCGCCGACTGGGAACGCCGCGTGGCGGTGGCCACCGGCCTGGCCCGCACGAACCTGACCGAGGCCCGCCGCTCCGTGCACGCCCTGCGCCCGCCGGCCCTCGACTCCGCCGCGCTGCACGAGGCGCTGGACGAGGTGGCCGCGGGCTGGTCGGCGCTGAACGGCGTCCCGGTGTCGGTGACGCTGACCGGCTCCGTGCGGGAAACGCACCCGGAGGTGGAGGTCGCGCTGCTGCGCACGGCGCAGGAGGCCCTGGCCAACGTGGCGAAGCACGCCTCGGCCTCACGGGTGGGGCTCACCCTGTCCTACATGGAGGACGTGGTGACGCTCGACGTGCGCGACGACGGCGCGGGGTTCGACCTCGCCGTGCCGTCGTCGGGCTTCGGGCTGCCCGCGATGAGGCACCGGGTGCACCGGCTGTCGGGGGCGTTGTTCGTGGAGTCGGAGCCCGGGGCGGGGACGGCGATCTCGGCTCGGGTGCCGGCGTGAGGTGGTGACCGGGGCAGGCAGCGGCCCGGGCCCGGAGTGGACGTCGAGGTGGGGGTGCGTTGTGAGCGGCTGGCCGGGGTGCGGGAGTGATCGTCTGAGCTGCGAGCCGAGTGCGGCCGGGCGCTTCGGGGTGGTCGCGTGATCCGGCTGGTCGTCGTCGACGACCACCCGGTCGTCAGGGACGGTCTGCGCGGCATGCTCTCGTCGGGCGACTTCGAGGTGGTGGGCGAGGCGGCCTCGGGGGACGAGGCGGTCGCCGTCGTCACGGCCGTGTCGCCGGACGTGGTGCTCATGGATCTGCGCATGCCGGGCTCGGACGGCGTGTCGGCGATCGAACGGCTGCGCGGCCACCCGTGCCGCGTCCTGGTGCTCACCACCTACGACACGGACCGCGACGTGCTGCCGGCCATCAAGGCGGGCGCCACCGGTTACCTGTTGAAGGACACGCCTCGCGACGAGCTGCACCGCGCGATCCGTGCGGCGCACTCGGGCGAGGCCGTGCTGTCGCCCGCGGTGGCCACGAGGCTGCTGGGGCAGGTGCGCAAGCCCGCGCTGGAGCCGTTGTCGGCGCGCGAGCTCGACGTGCTCGCGCTGGTGGCGAAGGGGACCACGAACCGGGCGGTGGCGGCGGCGCTGTTCATCAGCGAGGCGACGGTGAAGACGCACCTGCTGCACGTCTACGCGAAGCTGGGCGTCTCGGACCGCGCGGCGGCCGTCGCGGTGGCGTACGAGCGCGGTCTGCTCGAGGTGGGGCGGCAGTCAGAGGACTGAGGCGCCGGAGAGGCGGCTGACTGCACGGTTGCCGGTGGACGACCTGCACGTCGTCGCCTGCTGCGTGGCGCTCGACGGGGCTGAGGGACCCCCGCGGCGGGACCACTTCGGTTGGTCCCGCCGCTGCGGCAACTCCCCCTTGCCGGTGGCACCCCCCGATGCCACTTCCCTCACCCCTCGTGATGTAGGAACGCGAGCCACTCCCCGAGATACGAGACGTCCCGGACGTCACCCGATCGGAGCAACGGGTCGACCACCGCGTCGCGCGGCACGGTGGCCAGGGCGGCGCTGCCGTCCTCCAGTTCGGCGGTCCCGGCCGGGCTGCGGCCGCCGAGGTCCGATCAGTAGTCGATACGGGTCGCGAGGGACGTCCACGCGGTGAACGGGGCGTTGTCCTCGCCGGTGGAGATCCGGTGCACGGGCAGGTCCCACTCGTCGCGGGACCTGCTGAACAGCTCGTAGAACTCCCGGTCGTCGAAACCGGCCGCCGCCGCGTCGTGGCGGTCGGCGGCGTACACGACCTCGTCCACGCGCGCCCACAGCGCGGCGGACAGGCACAGCGGGCACGGCTCGCACGAGGAGACCAGCGTGCAGCCGGTCAGCTTGAAGTCGCCGAGCGCCCGGCAGGCGGCGCGGATCGCGACGACCTCGGCGTGCGCGGTGGGGTCGAGCGTCGGCGTCACCTGGTTCACACCGGTGGCGATCACCTCGCCGTCCCGGACGATCATCGCGCCGAACGGGCCTCCCCCGGAGGCCACGTTGCGGGTGGCCAGGTCGATGGTGGCGAGCAGATGTGCGTTCACAGCAGGGAGCTCCAGGAGGATCAGGTACCGGTGAGGTGTTCCGGGCGGACCGGGACGCGGGTGAGCGCCAGGCCGGTCGCCGCGCGGATCGCCGCCACGATCGCCGGGGTCGACGAGATGGTGGGCGGTTCGCCGACGCCGCGGATGCCGTACGGGGCGTGGGGGTCGGCGAGCTCGAGCACGTCGATGCTCATCGGCGGCATGTCGAGCACGGTCGGGATGAGGTAGTCGGTGAACGACGGGTTGCGCACCTTGCCGCCGGAGGTCTGGATCTCCTCCATCACCGCGAGGCCGAGGCCCTGGGCGGAGCCGCCCTGGATCTGGCCCACCACGGCCTGCGGGTTCAGCGCCTTGCCCACGTCCTGCGCGCAGTCCAGCGCCACGACGCGCACCAGGCCGAGGTCGACGTCCACGTCGACGACCGCGCGGTGGGCCGCGAAGCCGTACTGGACGTGCGCGTTGCCCTGCCCCGTCTCGGGGTCGATGGCCTCGGTCGCGCGGTGGCGCCACTCGGTGGTCTCGTCGATCACCTCGTCGCCGATGTCGGCGCGGCCGTCCAGACGTGCTTTGACCAGCGCGCACGCGGCCTTCACCGCGCCACCGGTCACGTACGTCTGGCGCGAGGCCGAGGTCGAACCGCCGTTGCCGATGGTGGTGTCCATCGGCAGCACGGTGACGCGCTCGATGCCGAGCTCGGTCCGCACGATCTGCTGCATGATCGTCACCAGGCCCTGGCCGACCTCGCACGCGGCGGTGTGCACCGCGGCGGCCAGCTCGCCGTTGACCATCGAGACGCGCACCCGAGCGGTCGAGTAGTCGTCGTAGCCCTCGGAGAAGCAGATGTTCTTGATGCCGACCGCGTACCCGACACCGCGGACGACGCCCTCGCCGTGCGTGGTGTTCGAGACGCCGCCGGGCAGCTCGCGGATGTCGGTCGAGGTGCCGGCGGGCAACGGCTTGTCCTGCACCAGCTTCAGCAGCTGCGCGACGGGCGCGGCCGAGTCGACCACCTGCCCGGTCGGCATCGTGGAGCCCTCGCTCATGGCGTTGCGGATCCGCACGTCCACGGGGGACATGCCCAGCGCCTCCGCCAGCTTGTCCATCTGGGACTCGTAGGCGAAACCCGCCTGCACAGCGCCGAATCCGCGCATCGCGCCGCACGGCGGGTTGTTCGTGTAGACGCCGTACGCGTCGACCGTGACGTTGTCGACCTCGTACGGCCCGACACCCAGCGTCGCCGCGTTGGCCACGACAGCGGGAGTCGACGAGGCGTAAGCGCCGCCGTCGAGGTACATCTTCGACCGGACGTAGACGAGCTTGCCGGTGCGGTCGGCGCCGTGCTCGTAGTAGAGCACCGCCGGGTGGCGGTGCACGTGGCCGTAGAACGACTCTTCGCGGTTGTAGACCATCTTCACCGGCTTGCCGGTGTGCAGGGCCAGCAGGCAGGCGTGCACCTGCATCGACAGGTCCTCGCGGCCGCCGAACGCGCCGCCGACGCCGGACAGCGTCAGCCGCACCTGCTCCAGCGGCAACCCCAGCGCCGCCGCGACCTGGTCGCGGTCGACGTGCAGCCACTGCGTCGCGATGTAGAGGTCGATCGAGCCGTCGGTCGCCGGCACCGCGAGCCCGGACTCCGGCCCGAGGAACGCCTGGTCCTGCATGCCGACCTCGTAGCGCCCGCTCACGACGACCTCGGCCGTGACGTCCTGCGATCCGCGCCGGATCGGCACGTGCCGCACGAGGTTGCCGCCGGGGTGCAACGGCGTGTCGTCCACGGCCGTCTCCATGTCCACCACGGGTTCCAGCACGTCGTACGTCACGACGATCTTCTTCATCGCCCGCAGCGCGGTCTCGGGGTGGTCGGCGCCGACCAGCGCGACCGGTTCGCCCTGGTAGCGCACGACGTCCACAGCCAGCACCGGCTGGTCCTTGTGCTCCAGGCCGTACAGGTTGCGGCCGGGCACGTCCGAGTGCGTCAGCACCGCGTGCACGCCCGGCACCTTCAACGCCTCGGTGATGTCCACCGACGTGATGCGGGCGTACGGGTGCGGCGAGCGCAGGGTCGCGCCCCAGATCATGTCCTCGTGCCACAGGTCGGACGCGTAGGCGAACTCGCCGCGCACCTTCAGGTTGCCGTCCGGGCGTTGTGGCGACGTCCCGATGCCGCCCGGGACAGCGGACGTGAGTTCGGTGGGGGTGAGGGTCATCGCGCCGCCTCCTGGAGCTTCACGCTGGCCGCGGCGAGGTCACGCGCCAGTTCGTCGGTCGGCGCCGTGAGCAGGACCCCGTCCCGCACCACGACCTCACCGCCCACGATCAACAGTTTCAGCGGCGGGGGAGCGCCCAGCACCAGCGCCGCCACCGGGTCCGCGATCCCCGCGTGGTCGAGTCCCGACAGGTCCCACACGGCGAGGTCCGCGACCTTGCCCGGCTCGATCGAGCCCAGCGAGTCCGCGCGGCCCAGCACCCGCGCGCCGCCCATCGTGCCCATCCACAACGCCTCGCGGGCGTCGAGAGCACCCGGCCCGCCGCGCTGACGTGCCTGGTACAGCGCCGATCGCAGCTCGACGACCAGTCCGCCGTCCTCGTTGGACGCGGCGCCGTCGACGCCGAGCCCGACCGGCGCGCCCGCGTCGAGCAGGTCGCGCACGGGCGCGATCCCGGTGCCCAGCCGGCCGTTGGACGTCGGGCAGTGCGCGGACCCGGTGGAGGTGGCTCCCAGTCGTTTCACCGCGTCGCCGTTGAGGTGCACGGTGTGCGCGAGCCACACGTCCGGTCCCAGCCAGCCGAGCTGCTCGGCGTACTCGGTCGGCGTGCAGCCGTTCTCGGCCAGGCACTGCTCTTCCTCGTCCATCGTCTCGGCGAGGTGCGTGTGCAGCCGGACGCCGTGCCGTCGCGCGAGAGAGGCCGCGCCGGTCATCAGCTCCTTCGACACCGAGAACGGCGAGCAGGGGCCGACGGCGACGCGGACCAGGGCGTCGTCCGCGGTCGAGTGGTGGTCGCCGATGGCCCGCTCGGTCGCGATCAGCGCGGCCTCGGTCTCCTCCACCAGGTTGTCCGGCGGCAGCCCGCCCTGGGACTCGCCGCGGTCCATCGATCCGCGGATCGCCTCCAGCCGGATCCCGATCCGCCGCCCCGCCGACACGAGCGCGTCGAACACGTCACCGCCGCCGGAGGGGAAGACGTAGTGGTGGTCGGCGGCGAGCGTGCAGCCCGTCAACGCCAGCTTGGCCAGGCCCGCGGACGCCGCCGCGTGCGTCACGGTGTCGTCGAGCCCGCGCCACACCGGGTAGAGGGTGGTCAGCCACTCGAACAGCGTGGCGTCGGTCGCGAGCCCGCGCGTCGCCCACTGGTAGAGGTGGTGGTGGGTGTTGATCAAACCTGGGGTGACGAGGCACGACGACGCGTCGACGTACGTGTGCGACTCGGAGGGCCGTGGGGCGGGACCGGACGCGACGGAGGAGATCCGCCCGTTCTCGACCACCACGTGCCCGGACGCGTGCTCCGTTCCGGCCTCGTCCACAGTGGACACCGCACAGCGGTCCAGGACGATCATCGGCGCGACGCCGCCAGCCGCACGGCGTCCAGGACCTTCTCGTACCCGGTGCAGCGGCACAGGTTCCCGGCGAGCGCCTCGCGGATCTCCGGGTCGGACGGGTTCGGCACGCGGTCGAGCAGGTCGTGCGCCTGGACGACGAGACCGGGCGTGCAGAAGCCGCACTGCACCGCGCCCGCCTCGACGAACGCCTCCTGCACGGGGTCGAGCCGGTCGCCCTCGGCGAGCCCCTCGACCGTGCGCACCTCGCGGTCCTGCGCCTGCCCGGCCGCGACCAGGCACGCGCACACCGGCACGTCGTCGAGGTAGACCGTGCACGAACCGCACTCGCCCTGCTCGCAGGCGTTCTTCGACCCGGGCAGCCCGAGCCGTTCGCGCAGCACGAACAGCAGCGACTCGCCCTCCCACACGTCGTCGGCCTGGCGTTGCTCGCCGTTGACCGTCACGTTCACGCGCA
Source organism: Lentzea jiangxiensis (assembly GCF_900104175.1). Lineage (GTDB taxonomy): Bacteria > Actinomycetota > Actinomycetes > Mycobacteriales > Pseudonocardiaceae > Lentzea > Lentzea jiangxiensis. Next base: position 76,382 of record NZ_FNIX01000019.1, on the reverse strand, counting down.
TGCCCGCTCCCCGTCGAGAAGTTCCTGCCAGGCCCAGCCCAGCGTCCTGCGTGCCATCACTGCCAAAGCGTGCTTGCGGTACGCCGCCGAGCCGCGCACGTCGTCGATCGGCGACGCGGCCCGCGAGACCAGTTCCCCGAACTCGCGCTTCACCGAGTCCGGCAACGGCTTCGGGTCGCGGAAGTCCAGCGCCGACGCCAGGAACCGCTCCGCCTCCGGCGCCCGCCGCGGCGTCGGGGCGGCCGACCCGACCGCCGCGCCGACGCGGTTCTCCCGCGGGAACAGCGAGATCGCGAACGAGCACACCGCGATCACCATGGCGTTGCGCGTGCCGACCTTCGAGAACTGCTGCGGCCCCCGGGCAGGCGTGAGGTGCACCGCCACGATCAGTTCGTCCTGCTCCAGGGCGTTGCGCTTCACGCCCAGGTAGAACTCGGCGGCCGGGATCATCCGCGTGCCGCGCACGGACGCCACCTCGATGACCGCGTCCGACGCCAGCAGCACCGGGTGGGTGTCCCCGGCAGGGGAGGCGGCGCCCAGGTTGCCGCCGACCGTGCCGCGGTTGCGGATCTGCGGCGACCCGACCGTGCGCGAGGCCATCGCGAGGCCGGGCAGCCTCGCGCCGAGCTCGTCGATGATGCGCGCGTACGGCACGCCGGCACCGATCCGCAGCCCCTCCTCCCACCGCTGCAACTCGGGGACGCGGGTCAGGTCGAGCAGGGCCGAGGGCCTGCGGTGGTCGAAGTTGAGCTCCACCATCACGTCGGTGCCGCCGGCGATCGGCAGGGCGTCCGGCCGCGAGGCCTTGAGCTCCAACGCCTCCGCGAGCGTTTCCGGTCGAAGGAAGTCCATCGTCAGCTACCTCGGTAGGTGGAGTAGGCGAACGGCGACAGCAGCAGCGGCACGTGGTAGTGCTGCGCCGGGTCGGAGTAGTCGAAGGTGAGCACGACCTCGGGGAAGAACGGCGCGGCCCGCGCGGTGTCGAACACCAGCCGGTAGACCCCGGCCTCCAGGCCCTCGCCCCATCCGGTGATCCGTCCGTCGGCGTTCGTCTCGGCGCTCGCCACCTCTGTCCCGTCGCGGCGCTGCAGCGACACGGCGATGCCCGTGAACGGCTTGCCGCGCGCCGCGTCCAGCACGTGCGTGGAGATCGTCACACGCCCTCCCATCCGGTTGTGACCCAGTACACAGAGGCACGGCCGCCTTCCTCTACGGCAGAAGTACATGAATCGCCGGGCTCCTGCACAACGAGGATTTGTGCTTTCCTACGAACACGAATGGACGAAAGTGACCTGACATGCTGTTGCTGCGGACGTTGCTGCGGATGCCGGAACTGCGCCTGAGCCTGCACACCGGTGAGGACCAGCTCGACCGCACGGTCACCCGCGTGTACGGAACGGAGCTGCCCGACCCCAGCCGGTACCTGTCCGGCGGGGAGCTCGTGCTCTCCGGCCTGCTCTGGCACCACGGCCCGCAGGACTCCGAGACGTTCGTCCGCTCGCTCGCCTCCGCCCGCGTCGCCGGCCTCGCCGCCTCGGAGGTCGAGAACCGCGCCCTGCCGTCCGACCTGGTCGAGGCCTGCCTGCGCCACCACGTGCCGTTGCTCGAAGTGCCCGTCGACCTCTCGTTCGCGACCATCACCGAACGCGTCTCGATGGAACTGGTCGGCCTCTCACGGCACCGCCGCCTGCTGAACGTCGTCGCCGAGGGCTCCGGCCTGCCCGCGCTGGTGCTGGCGGGCCGTCACGAGCTGAACGCGCCCTGCTGGGTGCTCTCCACCGCCGGCCGGGTCGTCGCGGGCGGCGCGCTGCCGGACCGCCTGACGCTCGTGAAGGAGTTCCTCCAGGCCGACCGGCTCCCGAAGACGGTCAGGGGCATGACCCTCGTGCCCGTCTCCGACCGCGGCGGCACCCGCCTCACCAGCTGGATCCTCGTCGTCGGCGGCCCGGTGCAGCAGGAGGCCGCCGCCGAGCTGGCGTCACTGGTCGGCCTGGAACGCCTGCGCCAGGCCCAGGGCCGCCAGATCGAGAACCGCACCGCCGCCCCCTTGGTCTCCGCCGTCCTGAGCGGCTCGGCCGACCTCGAGTCCCGCCTCGCCGCCGCCGGCCTGGAACGCGCCCGCCTGCGCGTCATCAGCGCCGTGACGTCCGACCAGCGCACGGACCTCGCCGCCGCGGTGCTGGAGGAGGCGCTGCCCCGGGCGCTGGTGACCCCGGTGGGCGACACCGTCTGCGCCGTGGCGAAAGCCGACGACTCACCACCCGACGACGTCCGCGAGGCGATGCGCGTGATGGAACCGGGCCTCGGCTCGTCCCGCGTGCTCGTCGGCATCAGCTCACCGGTCGAGTGGCGCGGCCTGCGAGGAGCCGCGGAAGAGGCCGCGCACGCACGCCGCCTGGGCGAACGACGCGGCGGACGCACGTGCGTGGTGGCGGGCGAGGAGATCGCACTGCACCAGCTGCTGCTCGCGGGCGTGCCGGAGGAGCTGCGCGCCTCGTTGCGCCGCCGCCTCCTCGGACCGGTCCTCGACTACGACGCCGAACACGGCTCGAACCTCGTCGGCACGCTGAAGGTGTTCCTCGACTGCTCCGGCTCGTGGACCGCGGCCGCCGCCCGGCTGCACGTCCACGTGAACACGCTGCGGTACCGGGTCGGCCGGGTCGAGGGGCTGCTGGGCGTCGACCTCGCGGAGTTCGAGGTGCGCGTGGACCTCTTCCTGGCGTTGCAGGCGGGGTAGCTTGGGGTGTGTGCCCTTCGGTTTCGTGAAGGCGCTCCTCCGGCCTTCCGCCCCGGTGTCCGACCATCGGCCGATAGAACGAATCGCGGCCGACCTCCGTCGCGTGCGCCGGGCACGGGCCCGCTTCGGACCCGGCGCGTCGGCCGCCAAGAAGATCGGTGCTCGTCAGGCCTATGACGCGTTGCTCGCGCAGGCCTGTTCGGCGTTGGAGGTGGAGCACCGGCTGGACGCCCTGGGGGAGGGAGTGGACCGCGAGGTCGAGCGGTTCAGGGTCGAGGAACGACTGAGGAGCCTCGGATTGTCACTCTGATGGCTGATACCGATCGAGCCTTCAGGCTGATGCCGGAGCACCCCCGCGCTTCCTACCGTTCCCGCCATGAGGACCGCCGCTTTACTCGTGGGCCTGCTGCTGGCCGGAGCGACCGGCTGCGCGGCAGCGCCCAGCATCCGCGTGGTGGTCGAGGGGACCGGCACGACCGACCAGCTCACCTACACGTTCCCCGGCGAGGAGGAGCGCACCCTGCGCAACCCCGACATGCCGTTCGAGCGCATCGGCAAGCGCAAGGGGCGGGTCGCCATCCGGCTGGAGGGCGTGCACGGCGAGCTCACGTGCAAGATCATCGTCAACGGGCGGCAGGTGCGGTCCTCGACGTCGAGCACCGGCGCCGCGCTCACGTGCGATCACTCTATGGCCGTCTGACGAAAAGCGCCGCAAGCCCGTAGCTTCGACATGTCGGGGAGGTGCCGGTGACGAAGAACATCATGAGCGGCAGCGCCGGGAACGTCGTGCAAGCGGGGACCGTTCGGGACGTGCACTTCCACTCACCGTGGCGTGAGGTGCCCCCACCGTTCCAGCTACCGCCGGCGCCGCGGTGCTTCGTGAACAGGGAGGCCGAGCTGGCCGCGATCCGACTCGGCGATCTGGTGGTGTTGAGCGGCCCAGGAGGAGTCGGCAAGACATCGCTGGCGTTGCGGTGGCTCCAAGATCGGCGGTCCGCGTTCCCCGACGGACAGCTCTACGCCGATCTCGGTGCCCATGCGGAGAACGGACCCGGTTCCCCTGAGGACGTGCTGGAGGGGTTCCTCCACGCCCTCGGCGTGGGCGAGATCCCGCCGCAGCTCGCGCGCCGCGCCGCGCTGTTCCGGTCCGTCACGGACCGGCGCCGGTTGTCCCTTCTCCTCGACAACGTCGCGAGCGCGGCCCAGGTCCGTCCGTTGCTGCCGGCGTCGGGCACGGTCGTCATCACCAGCCGCTGGCGGCTCAGTCCTCTGGGGCTGGACGGTGCGCGGTTCGTGGACGTCGCGCCGATGAACGTCGAGGAGTCGATCGAGTTCTTCGAAACCGTCGTGGGCCCGGGAAGGCTCGCACGAGAACCGGATGCGGTGCGGGAGGTCGCCCGGCTGTGCGGGGGACTCCCCATCGCGCTGTCCGTGGTGGGGGCGCGGTTGTCGACGCGGCCGCGTCGAACGTTCGAGCGCGAGGTGGTCGACTTGCGAGACGACAGGCTGCCCGAGCTCGACGAGTCCGCCTCGGTCCGGTCGGTGCTGGACCTGTCCTATGTGGACCTCCCGGAACGGCAGGCCCGGCTGTACCGCCTGTGCGCCTGGCACCCCGGCGCACACTTCGACGTGTCCGTGGCAGCCGCGATGATCGAAGAACCCGAGTACGACGTGGAGGACGCGCTCGAGGACCTCGTCGAGAAGTCGTTGCTGAGCGAGGCTGGTGACGACCGGTTCCGGTACCACGACCTGTTGCGGGTGCACGCGCGGAGCAAGGCCGATCCCGGTGGCGAAGCCGCCGTGCGCAGAGCGGTCGAGTGGTACCTGACACGAGCCGTCGAGGCCGATCACGTCGTGGCGCCCGACAGTTTGCGGACCGGGCCGGTGTACGCCTCGGCGCGCAAGGACGCGTACTCGACACCGGAAGACGCGATGGACTGGCTCGTCCTGGAACGGGAGAACCTCGTTCGCGCCGTCGAAGTCGCTCCCGCTGAGCTGCGGTGGCAGTTGTGCGAGCCGTTGTGGGCGTTGTTCACACATCACCACCTGTACAACGACTGGATCTCAACCTACCGGCTCGGCGTCGCGGCGGCAGGAGCGTGCGGTGAGCTCGTCGCCCAGGCGCGGCTGCGGACCAAGCTCGCGCTGGCGTTGATCAACACCGGTGCGCTGGACGAGGCTGTCTCGGAGCTGGAGGCCGTGCTGGAGCTGGACGACCCGCCCAGCAGGTCGACGGCGCTGACCCTGCTCGGCCGCGTGTGCAGGGAACGCGGTGAGCCGGAACGGGCGTTGGAGCTTTACCGTGCGGCGCTCGCGTTGCGCACCCGGGACCGGGGCCGGGGTCAGGCGAGGCGCCGCATCGGTGAGGCGCTCGTGGAGCTCGGTCGCTACCCCGAGGCGATCGCTGAGCTGGAACTCGCCGACTCGCTACTGGCGGAAGCCGCCGAGCAGGCCCGCACGCGGACGTTCCTCGCGAGGGCCTGCCGGTTGGGCGGTCAGCCGGAGCGGGCGCGGGCGTTGCTCGACTCCGCACTCGACCGGCTCAGCCGCTCACCGATGCATCTCGCCGACGTACACCTCGAACTCGCCGAGCTGGCCGACGACCCGCGCCCGCACCGGCTGGCCGCGCTCGCGTGCTACCACGACGAGACCGATCCACAGGCCGTGCGCATTCAGGCTCTGCTCGACCAGGACGGCGGTGCAACCGGGGTGGTCCCGCAGAGCCGCGAACGGTGACGTGCCCGGCGGGCAGAAGACCACGTCCGCGACACCTGCCAGGCGCGTGCCCGATCTCGCGATGACCCAGCGGTCAGGCATGGTGGGCCGCCACAGGTTCCGCGCGGGCCTCGTGGGCAGGCTCCGGCAGCCGCAGCAGCCGGTACATCGAGGCACGCAGCAGTCCCGCTGCCTGGTCGAGCCGTGAACTGAGCGAAGAGGCGATGTCGGGCGTGCCGCGGGCGAGGAGGTCCGCGAGGCTGCCGGGTCGCACCGGAGCCCGTGTGGCGAGCTCGACCGGTACACCGACCGCGGCCGCGTACTGCGTGACGCTGCCGTGGTCACCGATCACGCGGTCGCTCGCGATCACCGCCGCCCTCCACCCCTCATCGGGAGGAATGACGATCAGGTCGGGACGGTCAGCCAGCCACGCCCGGACCTGCCACGGCCCGTGCACGGACCACGTCGTGGGGTGGATCACCACCGCCTTGCGGAAGTCACCACCGCGGTACAGCTCCTGCCTGCTCCCGAACGTCGAGTCCGGCCGCCACGTCGAGCTGATCGTGACCAGGTGCTCGTCCGGCGCCACGCCCAGCGCCGCCCGGTAGGCGGCCCGGCGGGGCAGACTGGCTCGCATCCGGTCCAGACACAGGTCACCAGCGACTACCGCGTGCGGTACCGCCTCCGGGCACGAGCGCTCGAGCACCTCCAGTTCGTCGTCGTGGCTGAGGACCAGGGCCGCCGCGGTCACCCGGCCACCGCGCATCAGTTCGTGGCGGTCGAGGCCGTGACCGGTGAGCCGCCGTGATTTCAACGCTCCCGCGCCGTGCGGCAACACCAGCACCGGGCCGAGGACGTGTTCGAGGTCGCGGCGGCTGGCCGCCAGCACGAGGTCGAACTCCACACCGGTCGCCTGGCTCCACGGCAGGGTGAGAACGCCCTGGCGTTGCAGGAACTCACTCGTGCCGAAGGAGATGCCGTGTGTGTCAGGCACCGTCGAGACGACCTGGACCCGCTGATCTGCCTTCAACAGCTCGAGCACGTCCATGAGGCGTGTGCCGGCGACGATGTGCGGCACCAGGACGAGTACGGATCTGCAGCCCGCCACGGTCACCCGCCGGGCTGCCTTGGGGCCGACCGGCGCGTCCACCCACACGGCGCTCACGCGGCCGGCACGGCGTCGCCAGCCGTGCAGTCGATCACCGGAGCCGACGTGCGGTGTGGCGCGGAAGTGCGTCCCGCCATGACCAGCACCACGTCCGCAGCGGTGTCCACCGGTTGGCTGGTGAGCCTGGTGCCATTGTCCAGCAACAGTTCGGGGACGAGAGGGTCGTGGTAGGTGACGACGGCCTCCCGGCTCAGCTCGTTGATCATCCGCAGCGCCGGGGACTGCCTCACGTTCGCCACACCGGGCTTGTAGGTCACACCGAGCACGTGGACGTGTCGCATGGGCAGCCCGAGCTCGGCGAGCTTCACCCGGACGCGGTGCAGGGTGTGCGCCGGCATGGAGTTGTTCACCGTGATCGCCGCGTCGACGACTGGGGAATGCAAGCCGTACCTCCGCGCGTTCGCGGCGAAGAAGCCTGCGGACACGGGGATGCAGTCGCCACCCGCGCCGGGACTCGGCCGGTGCGGCAGGAACCCGAAGGGCTTGCTGCCCGCCGCGTCCATCACCTCGTGCACGTCCACGCCTTGAGCCCGGCACAGGGCGTGGAGCTCGTTGGCGAGCGAGATGTTGACCAGGCGGAAGGTGTTCTCGAACACCTTGGTGAGCTCCGCTGCCCGTAAGGTGCTCACCGTGACGACCTCGGCGGACAGCCGCCGCAACAGCTCGGTGGCGCGGTCGGCGCAAGCGGAGGTGAGGCCGGCGACGACCCTCGGAGCCGAGGCGGTGCTGCCGGGATCGGTGCGCACCGGCGAGTGCGCAAGGTGGAAGTCGGTGCCGGGCCGCAGACCCGACGCCGTCGCGAGCCGTGCGCTCAGCAACTGGTCGACCGTCCCGGGCTCGCAGGTGCTTTGGATGATCACCAGCGCGCCCTTCGGCAGCACCGCTCCGACGCGGTCCGCGGCGTTGACGAGCATTGTGGTGTCGAGTCCGCCGTGGCGGTCGGGCGGCGTCGGTACGCACAACACGTAATTGTCGGCCGCGACGATCTCGTTGTGCTTCAGCGACAACCGGCCGGACCGGAGTGCTCCGGCGAGCGCGGTCTCGTCGACGGTGGTGAGCCCGCATCCCGGCGCACCGGTGGCGATGTCGTGGATGCGGCTGGCGCTGGCGTCTACGCCGAGCACGTGCAGATCCGCCGTCGCGGCGGCGACGGCGACGGGCAACCCGGTGAATCCGAGCCCGATGACGACGGTGTCCATTTGGCCTCCCTTGTCGAGGTGGCACCAGGTTGGAACGTGGTTCTGTCCCTCCCCTTTCCGCGTTGCCCGCTCATTGCTGAACGTGCAGGTAAGAGCGCTTGAAATGATCGTCTTCCGCACGAGGTGGACTGGAACGGCTTTCCGATAGCTTTCCGTGATTGATGGCCAATAAGTGACTCGAAACGACAACAAACCTGGATCGCCTCGCTGGAACCCGGCACACTGCTCATCGGAAGGGTGCATCCGGGGAGGGATGGCGCCGATGGAGATCGCATTCAGGATCCTCGGTCGGACGCGCGTGCGCGTCGATGGCGAGTTCGTGGTGGATTGGGGAAAACCGAAGGCCCGTGGCGTGCTCGCCGTACTGTTGCTGAATGCGGGCAACGCCATTTCGGTGAACACGATCGCGGACTGGGTGTGGCCCGACCGCCGTCCTGCCAACCTGTACCCGACGGTCCAGACGGCGATCACCAGTGTTCGCGCCGCGTTGCAGCGTTCCGGTGTGCGGTTCTCGTTGCGCAACGAGGAACGTTGCTACCGCCTCGAAGTCGACAAGTCGTTGATCGACCTGCACGTCTTCCGCAGACTCGTGGACCGGGCCCGCGCGATCGGCGGCACCGATCACCAGGCCGCGTGCGAACTGGTCGAGCAGGCCCTGGAGTTGTGGGGCGACGAACCGCTCGCCGACCTCGAAGGTGACTTGGCGGCTCGTCGCCGCGATCACCTCGTGCGCAACCACTACCTGAGCGCCTCCCACGCGTTGCTCTACGGGCTGGGCAAGCTCGGCAACTACACGCGGATGCTTGACCACCTCGACGAAATCCCTCCGGAACTCGACCTGGAAATACTCCTCGCCAAGCACCGGCTCACCGCGTTGTACGGACTGCAGCGCGCTCAAGAAGCCTTGAGTTACCTGGTGCGGATCCGGCGCAGGATCGTCGAGGAGATCGGCGACGGGTCCGAAGTGGAACTGAACGCCCTGCACGAACGACTGCGCGTCCGGCACGAACAGGCCACCGCGGCCAGGTCGCCGGGACCGCGTTACCTGCCGCGCGACGTCGACGTCTTCGTCGGGCGCGAGCACCTGCTGTCCGAACTGGACGCCTTGGTGCCGCCGGGGGCGACACCGCGCCTGATCACCGTGGACGGTCAGCCCGGCATCGGGAAGACAACGCTAGCCGTGCACTGGGCGCATCGGGTGAGCCAGCGGTTCCCCGACGGCTGCTGGTTCGCCTCCCACGCCGATGGCTCGGAAGTGGTCGCTGACCTGCTGACAGCACTCCTCGTGCCGATCGAGTCGATCCCGTCCTTGCCCGCGCGCATCGCTCGTCTCCGCGAACTGCTGGCGACACGGCGGATGCTCATCGTGCTCGACGACGTCACCGGCGTGGAGCCGCTGCTGCCCGCCCTGGCGACCAGCGTGGTCCTGGTGGTGAGCCGTGCGAGGATGAGCGGTCTCGTGTTGCGCCATCAAGCCCGCGCGTTCACCGTTCTGCCGTTGGGCAACGAGGAGATCGCGGGGTGGCTGCACGACCGGCTCGGGGCCCGAGCCGCCGCCGCACCCGACCTCGTGGCGCGCCTCGCCGAGCGGACTGGCGGCATGCCGTTGGTGATGCAGCTGATGGGGGAGCACGTCGCCGCGCAGCCGGACAGGTCCCTCGCGGATCTGCTCGTCTCGCTGACGGATGGCAGAACGTTGTTGTCCCTGCAGCACAACGGCATCAGCGCCGAGTTAGAGCGCTCTTACCGTGCGCTGTCGCCGGAGCAGGCCCACGTCTTCCGGTTGTTCGGGTTGCACCCCTTCCACGAGATCCCGCTGCCGGTGGTCGCCGCGTTGGCCGGACTGCCGATCGAGCGTGCCCGTGCGCTCGCCGACGAGCTGATGTGGAAGCGGCTCGTGGACACCGTCGACGGAGATCGCTACCGGATGCACGACCTGCTACGGGAGTATGCGGCCGACCGGCTCGCGCACGACGGGCCGCGAACCGAGCGCGACGGTGCCGTCACCCGACTCATGAGCTGGTACCTGCACACGGTCAACAACGCCGATCGCATGGTGTTCGGATATCGCGACGCCGTGCCGATGCTGCCCCTGGCCGACGGGGTGCGGCCGTTGCAGTTCGCCGATGAGGACGCGGTCGCCAGGTGGATCGCCAAGGAGAAGGCGAGCATCGTCGGTGTGCTGCGGAGCTCACCTCAGCCGGGTTACGTGTGGCGTATAGCGAACGGTGCGGGCGAGCTCTTCTCGCGCTACGGCCACTACGACGAAGTGGTCGCGATGATGACCGCCGGCGCGGAGGCCGCCCGGCTCAACGGCGACGTCCTGCCCGAGGCCGACACTCTCTCGAACCTCGCGCACTTCCACATCAAGCTGCACGACTACGCAGCTGCGGACCGCCTGCTCGAACGGGCGCAACGGGTCCTTGGCGATCATGACGACCCCGAGACGCTGGCCGTGCTGCTGCGCAACAAGGCCGACTGCCTGCGTGGCGCGAGCAACGTGCCCAGGGCACTCGAGCTGTACCAGGAGGCGCTCGATCTCGCGGACGGGTTCGAGGACACCCGGTCGGGAATCCTGCACCGCATGGGCGTCGCGTGCCGCGGGGGAGGCAGGCTCGACGAGGCGGCCGCCCACCTCGTCCAGGCACGCCTGATCCGTCAGCGCACCGGTGACTACAAGGGGGAAGCCGACTCGCTCGTCGAACTGGCGCGGTTGGCACGGGAGAGCGGTGACGACTTCTCCGCACGGACGAACTGCCACGAAGCCGTCCTGCGGTACGTGCAGGCGCACTGCCTGCCGGGACAGGCCGACGCGCGGCTGGTGTTGGCCGTGATCGCGCGAGATCACGACGACGCCGGGCGCGCGTTGACCTACGCGACCGAGGCGTTGGAGCTCTGCGCCGGACTCGACCGGGAGCTCGAAGCGCGCTCGCACGACCTGCTGGCCCAGCTCGCGTGGAAGGCCGGCGAGCGCGACACCTCGATCGAGCACCTCGAAGAGGCTTACAGGGCCTACCGCGACATAGGCGACGAACGCGCCCACTCCGTCGCCGCTCAGCTCGACGAGCAGGTGGCGCTGAGCGTTCCGGTCCTGCCCCTCTCGCGCGTGGACGACACCGTTGTGCGGTTCGACAACGGTTGGGTGGAGTAATTTCACCCAATCGATTGGTCCTCTACCTCAGGTGTGCCTGAACGGGCGTGGCGTCCTGGACAGCCGACGATCGGATCGGGAAGGTTGGCCGTACCGGCTACTCCAATGGGTGGCGGTCGCTCTGCGCTACCCCGGTGACGCACGTCTCAGTGCCGTCCTGGCATCATCCGCGCATGATCATTACAACAGTGCGCCTCAGCGCTGTACTAGGGGCGGCCGTGATCGCCGGAATGCTCGGCAGCACGCAGGCGAACGCTGCGGCCGCCGAGCAGGTGAGCGAACCCACCGTCCGTGCACTCGGTCCAGAGTGCGGCACGGACTCCATGAAGTGGGGATCCACACCAGCGGTGCTCAACTAGCCGTTGCTTCACCCACGTCCTGTCCCCGGCGGCCACCGGGGACAGGACGTTTTACATTACGCGCTCGCTAGCCGACCGAGGCATCCGCATCTCGATACGGCTGGAATTGCGGTTCCAAAATTAAAGTTCTCTATAGCGCCGTGTGGTCCTCTCTGGCTGTGTGCACGTCGATGATGATGCCCTGTGTCGTAGGGTGTGAACCACCTCTTAGGACACTGAAAGTCCAGGTGAGGCCCCGAAAACCCGAACGGGGGCTCTAAAGGGTTGTCCACATGGGTGTCGTTCGATCGCTCATCAATTCGTCCTATCCTCTGCTCCATGCCTAAGGATTTCCGCGCGACGACGCTTGAACGTGCGATTGGGCGCAGCTTGGCCTCGTGGCGCAATGAACGGGGGTTCAGCCTCACCGAGGCGGGCGTGCGAGTGGGGTTCAGCAGCGCGAAGCTGTCGACGATGGAGAACGCGGTGCAGCCGTCGACGCCCGTGGACATCATGGCGCTGGGCTACGTCTACCGCGTGCCGGCCGCGCAGTGGCAGGAGGTCGTGCTGCAGGCCCAATACGCGGAGCGCAGACGTTCGAAGCCACGCCGTCCCGAGCTGTTCGACCCGACTGCGGACTTCGCGCACCTGGTGTTCGAGGCCACGTCCCTGCGTGCTTTCACGACCGACCTGGTGCCGGCGGTGTTCCAGCTCGCTGACTACTCGAACGCGGTGGCGCGGGCGGACGACCCCGCTCGCGCCGCGGTGGTCGACCGTGTGCGTGAGTCGGGTGCCGAACGGTTGAAGGACAAGGATCCGCTTGCGGTGCAGGCGGTGTTCCCCGAGGCGGTCCTGCGGCAGGTCGTCGGGGGACCGAGGGTGATGAAGGCCCAGCTGTTGCACCTCATGGAACTCAGCGAGGACCCCTCTGTGAGCCTGCGGATCGTGCCGCGTGGCGTGGGGGCGTATCCCGCGATGGGGTCGCCGTTCACGTTGCTGGGGTTCCCGCACCGCCAGCACGACGACGTCGTCTACTTCGAGTCGTTCATCAGGGGTGCGTACGTCGAAGACCAAGGGCTGGTCGACCTGTGCGCGCGGCGGTTCGCCGGGCTGCGTCAGGTAGCGCTCGGCGACGGGGAGTCGCTGGAGCTGATCGCCGAGGCGGCGGCCGAGCTGTGAGCCGCCGGGGCGGGGCGTGCGACGATGACGCCGACCGGGTGAACGAACGACGGAGGTGTGCAGGTCGTGGTCGGCGAGAACACAGCCAGGCTCGCGGTGCTGATCGACGCGGACAACGCGCGGCCCTCGATCACCGAAGACCTGCTCGCCGAGGTGGCCAAGTACGGCACCGCGCACGTGAAGCGGGCCTACGGCGACTGGACCGGCACGAACCTCAAGGGCTGGAAGGAGCACCTGCTCGCGCAGTCGATCCAGCCCATCCAGCAGTTCGCGTACACGACCGGCAAGAACGCCACGGACGCGGCGATGGTCATCGACGCCATGGACCTGCTGTACTCCGAGCGCTTCGACGGGTTCTGCATCGTGTCGAGCGACAGCGACTTCACCCGGCTCGCCGCGCGGCTGCGCGAGTCCGGTCTCATCGTCTACGGGTTCGGCGAGCGCAAGACGCCCCAGCCGTTCGTGGCGGCCTGCGACAAGTTCGTCTACATCGAGAACCTGACCAGCGCGACCACGCCAGAGGAGATCGCGCCCAAGCAGAAGACCGCGACGGCGGCCGCGCAGCTCAAGGCCAACAGCGCGCTCGTGAACCAGCTGCGCAACGCCGTCGAGGCCGCGTCCGACGACGACGGCTGGGCGGCGCTGGGGTCGGTGGGCAACATCATCACCAAGCAGCGGCCGGACTTCGACTCCCGCACCTACGGCTACACCAAGCTCAGCGACCTGATCACCGCGACGACGCTGTTCGAGCTGGAGCGCCGCAGCCCGGGGGAAGGCAAGTCGGCGATCATCTACACCCGCGACAAGCGGCGGCGTCCCGTCGGCTGAGAGCGCTGAGCTGTGGAGATGTCGGATTGCTGAGGAAACTCCGGTTCTGCCGCCAGGCTGGAGAAGGATCGAGGGCACCCCAATCCGACAAGGAGGCGGCATGTACCGCAGATTCGGTGTCCTGCTCGCGGCGGTCCTGGGCGTCACGCTCGTCATCGCGGCGCCGGCCACCGCGGACGGTTCCGGGCACTCCCGTCCCGGGAGCTTCCCCACCGAGTTCTCGCTGCCCGACGGGTGGCAACCGGAAGGCATCGCGATCAGCGGCACCACGGCGTACTTCGGGTCGCGGGCCGACGGGTCGATCTACGCGGCGGACCTGCGCACGGGCCGGGGCGAGGTGCTCGCGAAGGGGCCCGGCACCCCGTCGCTCGGCCTGAAGGTCGACTCGCGCAAGCGGCTCTGGGTCGCCGGTGGCGTCGGCGGCGACGCACGGGTCTACGACACGCGAAGTGGTGCGTTGCTGGCGAAGTTCCAGTTCGCGACCGCGGACACGTTCGTCAACGACGTCGTGCTGACCGAGAGGTCGGCGTGGTTCACCGACTCGCGCAAGGCGGTGCTCTACGAAGTGCCGCTGAGCCTCGAGCCGCACCGCACGCTCGCCCTGACCGGCGACCTCGTCATCACGCCCGGCGCGACGAACCTCAACGGCATCGTCACCGGACTCGACGGCGGGCTGATCGTCGTGCAGAGCAACACCGGAAAGCTGTTCGGGGTCGATCGCCGGAGCGGGAAAACGGCCGAGATCAATTTGAACGGTCAAACACTCACCAATGGTGACGGACTGTTGCGCGAGGGGCGGCAGCTGTACGTGGTGCAAAACAGGCTCAACAAAGTCGCGCGTTACACGTTGAGCCGTGATGGGGCAGCGCTCGCCGCAGAACGCACGGATGCCCGTTTCGACGTTCCCACGACGGTCGCCGCGTTCGGCAAACGCCTCTACCTGCCGAATGCCCGCTTCACGACTCCTCCGACGCCCGAGACGACCTACACCGTCGTCGCGATCGAGCGTCCTTAGGGACGGGGGAGCGGAACCGGCGGCAGAACTAGTCCGTACGGGGGTTCTTGCCTTGTGAGAACCCCCGTACCGGGTGTTGCTTCACTCACTCGACTGGGTAGCCTGCCAACCGCATACCGCGTGTGATCGCTGTCATCGGGTAACGATGATCACTCGCCGTAACTTTAATGCAGCCGAAGGAGTTACTCAGGTAACCCGCAGCGCTAGCCGTGGGACACAGGAGACCGTGAGAGCGCTGTGAACGAGAAGAGCGGTTACACACCGACCGACTACCGGACCATTCGGTCGCGGCTGGCCGGTGTCGTGGTCGTTCCGAGCGTCGTGCTCCTCGTCATGTGGGCCGTTTTCTCCTCTTACACCCTTTTCGACGTTTTCTACATGCGCTCCGTCGCGGCCGGGGTGAAGGGCGCGGCGATCCCGTCCGTCGAGGCGTTCGCGGGGCTGCAGGAGGAACGCGGGCTGAGCCTCGAACTGCTCAGCGGTGCCGGGGACACCGGCGAGCTGAAGAACCAGCACGGCCGGACCGACGAGGCCGTGCGGAAGATGAGGGACGCGTTCGCCGACCTCGCGGACGACGCGCCCCAGGACGTCGCCGACCGGATCTCCGCGCTCGACTCCGCGCTGAACGAGCTGCCGCAGCAGCGTTCGCGCGTCGAGGCGCGGACGGCGAGCCCGCAGGCGGTCTACGACTACTACAACAGCCTGCTCGACTCGGGCGTCGCCCTGCTGGCACGGCAGGCGCGGCTCGTGCCGGACGCGGAGGCGGGCCAGGCGAACGTCCAGGCCGTCACGATCTTCCAGGCCGCGGACTGGCTGTCGCGGGGCACCACGGTCGGGTCGCGCGGGCTGCTCAACGGCACGTTCACCCCGGCCGAGCGCGTCGAGTTCTCCCGGCTCGTCGGCGCCTACCACTCGAGCCTCGACTCCACGATCCCGTTCGCGCTGGAACAGGCGAAGGGCCAGTACGACGCGCTGCGCGGCAGCACCGAGTACCGGACGCTGCTCGACCTCGAGGGCCGGATCATCAACAGCGACCGGTCGGTGACCGACCGCCAGTGGCGCTCGGCGGCCGGTCCCGTGCACGACAACCTCGTCGGGCTCGCCGTCCGGCAGGCGCGTGACGCGGCCGACCTCGGTCTCGACAAGGCCGACAGCCGGGTGGCCGCGGTGCTGATCGGCAGCCTGATCGCGTTGCTCGCGGTCGTGGTCGGCATCGTGCTGGCGCTGCGCATCTCGAACCGGCTCGTGTCGAGGGCGCTGATCACGCGGCTCACGTCGTTGCGCGAGGACACCCTGCGGCTGGCCCAGGAACGGCTGCCGCACATCGTGGCGCGGCTGCGCGGCGGCGAGCAGGTGGACGTCCACCGCGACATGCCGCCGCTGGACTACGGCAACGACGAGATCGGCCAGGTCGCCGACGCGTTCAACACCGCCCAGTACACGGCGGTCGCGGCGGCGGTCAAGGAGACGCAGGCCCGCGAGGGCGTCAACCGGGTCTTCCTCGACATCGCGCACCGCAACCAGGGGCTCGTGCACCGCCAGCTCAAGATCCTCGACAGGCTGGAGCGCGAGGAGGAGCACCCCGAGCAGCTCGACGCGCTCTTCCAGCTCGACCACCTGGCGACCCGCGCGCGCCGCAACGCCGAGAACCTGATCATCCTCGCGGGGGAGCAGCCGGGCAGGCAGTGGCGCAAGCCGGTGCGCCTGAGCGACGTCATCCGGTCCGCGGTCGCCGAGACCGAGCAGTACGTCCGCGTCCGGGTCAACCCGGTGCCCGACCGCGCGCTCGTGGGCGTCGCCGTCGCCGACACCATCCACCTGCTGGCGGAGCTCGTCGACAACGCGACGGCGTTCTCGTCGCCGCGGTCGGAGGTGGTCATCCACTCCAACGCGGTGCCGCACGGGATCGTGGTCGAGATCGAGGACCACGGCCTCGGCCTCACGCAGGAGGAACGCCTGCAGGCCAACGCGAAGCTCTCCAACCCGCCGGACTTCGAGACGATGGCCTTCCGCGGCGAGTCCCGGCTGGGGCTCTTCGTCGTCGCCCGGCTCGCGGCGCGGCGGGGCATCAAGGTCGAGCTGCGCGACTCGCCCTACGGTGGCACCGTTGCGTTGTGCGTCCTGCCGCCGAACATCGTCGCCCCGCACGACATCACCGAGACCACGCAGATGCCGCCGGTGCGGTCGTCGCACGTCCGGCACCACGGCCACGCCGAGGACCACCCGAGCTTCCCGATCACGGTCACGCCCGAGGGGCTCGAGGCCCTGCACGCGGGACTGAACGCCTTGGCGCCCGCCGACGTTGCCGGGACAGGTGCACCAGCGGACGAACCACCCCCAGCGGCACCCCCTCCCACGGGAGACGGGAAGGCACCCCTTCCCCGCAGGAAGAAGCGGCAGAACCTCGCGCCGCAGCTCGTGCACCCGTCGGAGGAACCGCCGCCCCACGCCGAGCCGGTGACCGGCGAAAGGTCGGCCGAGCGGACCCGTGACGGGCTCGCCGCGTTCCAGCGCGGCACCCGTGACGCCAGGCTGACCGATGACTGGAGATCAGAAGGAGCCCCCTCGTCATGAAGGACAACACCAACCAGCACGGCGAACTGAACTGGTTGCTGGAGGACCTGATCCAGCGCGTGGTCGGCGCCCGCCACGCGGTCGTGCTGTCGGCGGACGGACTCCTGCTCGGCCGCTCGGCCGGGCTGTCCCGCGACGACTCGGAGCACCTGTCCGCGATGGCGTCGGCGTTCCAGTCGCTCGCCCGCGGCACCGGCCGCCACTTCGGCGGCGGTGCGGTGCGCCAGACCATCGTCGAGATGGAGCACGCCTACCTGTTCGTGACCGCTGCCGGGCACGGCGCCTGCCTGGCCGTCCTGGGCGAGGAGGACGCCGATATGGGCATGATCGCGTACGAGATGAACATGCTGGTCAAGCGCGTGGGAACGTACCTGTCGTCCGCACCGCGCGCGGAGACCGCCACCGTCCCCTCGGCGCGTGAGTCGCGCTGATGAGCGCGCGGGACGACTGGTGGTACGACGAGGCCGCGGGGCCGCTGGTGCGGCCCTACGCGATGGTGCGCGGCCGCACCCGGCCGAACGCGCCCGACCTGCACCTCGTGACGCAGGTCCGGGCCGCCGCGTTTGCGTCCGACCAGACGTCGCTGACGGTCGAACATCGCGAGATCATGGCCCTGTGCGCACGCCCGCTCTCGGTCGCCGAGGTCGCCGCCTACCTCGACGTCCCGCTCGTCGTCGTGAAGGTCCTGCTGTCGGACCTCATCGAGCGGGGTGACGTGCTCGTGCAGACCTCTTCCCCCAAGATCCCGGACAGGGATCTCCTGCAGGCCGTACTGGATGGTGTTCGTGGCATCTGAGCTGACCGTGCCGACCGCGGTCAAGATCGTCATCGCGGGCGGGTTCGGCACCGGCAAGACCACGATGGTCGCGTCGGTGTCCGAGATCCCGCCGCTCCGGACAGAAGAGCTGCTCACCGAGGCCGGCGTGCACGTCGACGACCTCGCGGGCATCGAGGGCAAGGACACCACCACCGTCGCCCTGGACTTCGGCCGCATCACCATCAACACCAAGGTGGTGCTGTACCTCTTCGGCACGCCGGGCCAGAACCGGTTCTGGTTCATGTGGGACGAGCTGGCGACCGGGGCGATCGGCGCCGTCGTCCTCGTCGACACGCGGCGGCTCGACTCGTCGTTCCCGTCGATCGACTTCTTCGAGCACCGCGGCATCCCGTTCATCGTGGCCGTGAACTGCTTCGACGGGTCGCAGAACTACACGGTGGACGAGGTGCGGCACGCGCTCGACCTGGACGAGGCGATCCCGGTGGTGCTGTGCGACGCGCGGAACCGGGAGTCGTCGAAGGCGGTGCTGGTGGGGCTGATCCAGCACTCGATGAACCGGCTGGCGGCGGTCTAGCGGCCGGGTTGTCGTGCATTGCGCTGTGCGTTGCGCTGTGGTGGAAGCAGAAGGCCCGCTCCTCGGAGCGGGCCTTCGCCGCGATCACTTCGCGTAGTTGTGGAAGCCGCGGCCCGACTTCTTGCCCAGCAGGCCCGCGTCCACCATGCGCAGCAGCAGCGGCGGCGGCGAGTACAGCGGCTCCTTGAACTCGTCGTACATCGACTCGGCGATGGCCTTCGTGGTGTCGAGGCCGATCAGGTCGGTGAGGCGCAGCGGACCCATCGGGTGGGCGCAGCCGAGCACCATGCCGTTGTCGATGTCGTCGGCCGAGGCGAAGCCGGACTCCAGCATGCGGATCGACGAGAGCAGGTAGGGGATCAGCAGCGCGTTGACCACGAAGCCGGCGCGGTCCTGCGAGCGGATGACCTCCTTGTGCAGGGTCTCGCGCACGAACGCCTCGGCGCGGTCCTGCGTGGCGGCGCCGGTCAGCAGTGACGGCACGATCTCGACCAGCTTCAGGACGGGCACCGGGTTGAAGAAGTGCACGCCGATGACCTGCTCGGGCCGGTTCGTGGCCATGCCGAGCTTCATGATCGGGATGGACGACGTGTTCGACGCGAAGATGGCGTCCTCGTCGGTCACGACCTTGTCGAGCGCGGTGAAGACCTCGGTCTTGACCTGCTCGTTCTCGGCGACGGCCTCGACCACGAACTGGCGGTCGGCGAAGTCGCCGATGTTGGTCGTGAAGCGGATGCGGCCGAGCGCGGCGTCGCGGTCCGATTCGCTCAGCTTGCCCGACTTGACGCCCCTGGCCAGCGAGGTGGCGATCCGCCCCTGCGCTGCCTCGGCCGCGCCCGCGTTGACCTCGACGACGATGACGTCGAGGCCGGCACGGGCGCTCACCTCGGCGATTCCGGACCCCATGAGGCCGGAACCGACGATTCCCACACGTTGAATGTCACTCACACGCCCGATCCTGCCACGACCTGCTCGAAACGAGGTCGCGGAGAGCCTCCTGGACGGTGTGGGCGTAGTCGCCGACGGGTACGTAGCCGAGTGCGCGCGCCGCCGAGGTGTCGAGGACGAAGCCGCGCCTCCACGGATGGCGGCCCGCCTGGTCGTGGTCCAGCAGGATCTCGCGCCACTCGTGCCGCAGCGAGCGGGCGATGATCCGCGAGATCTCCAGGCCGTTCGGGGCGTCCGGGTCGGCGGCGTTCAGCACGCGCGCGCCGGGGTTCTCCGCGACCGCCTCGATCAACGCGGCCAGGTTCGCGGTGGAGGTCGGGTGGTCCACGCCCTCGCCGCGCGACGCGAGCACGACCACCTTGTGCCCGGCCAGGACCCGTTCGACGAAGTAGCGCTCCAGCGGCCGTTTGTTGCCGGGACCGTGCACTTTGGACGCTCGCAGCACGGTGACGGGCAGGCCGCTGTCGAGCAAGGTCCGCTCCGCCGCGACCTTGTTCGGCCCGTAGCCCTCGCGCGTGAACGGATCCGAGACGGCGGGGGCGAGCGTCGGCCGGTCCTCGGACACGGGGCCGTCGAAGCGGGGAGGGTCGTCGGAGTTGGCATGCCGCCCCCGGGAGTCCACGTACACGGCCTTGGTCGAGATCATCACGACCGACCGGGCCTTGCGCGCCAACGGCACCAGCGTTCGCGCGTCCCGGGCCGAGTAGCAGAGGCAGTCGACCAGCAGGTCGGCGCCGTCGCCCAGCGCGGCCGCCAACGCCCCGGGATCGCCGCGGTCCACCTCGCGGCCGGGGGCGTCGACGGACCAGCCCGCCTGCCGCAGACGCCGGGCGGCGGCACGGCCGATGAGGCCCGTGCCGCCGAGGATCAACGCTCGTCTGCCCACGCCGGCTATCAGATCAGAGGCCGAGGCCTTCGGTCAGGCCACCGACGCCGTCGAGCAGGTCGAGGTCGGCGACGTCGCCACCGAGCACGGTGCCGGCGGTGCCGACGGTGCTGTCGACGACGCCGTGGACGGTGTCGTGCACGTCGCTGACCGGCGCGATGTCCGGGACGACCTCGTGGACCACGTCGGTGACGGTCGTGACGTCGGTGGTGACGGCGCCGAGCACGCCGGGCACCCCGTCGACGGAGACGACGCCGGTCACGCCGGTGACGGTGCCGAGCACGCCGTCGACGTCCGCCGCGCCGGTCACCGTGCCGAGCACGTCGGCGGTGCCGACCAGATCCGGGACACCGGACAGGTCGGTGACGGTGCCGAGGTCGGTGACGCCGCCCAGACCGGACAGGTCGCCGGCGCCCGTCACGCCGTCGAGGGTCTTCGACACGTCGCAGTGGCCGGACAGGTCGCCGGCCAGGCCGCTGGCGGCGTCGGCGTTCGCGAGGCCGGTGAGGGCGCTGTAGGACGCGAGGCCGTCGACGTCCGCGAACGAGGCGGCGTCGAGCACCAGCGGGAGGATCTCCTGGACGTCACCGGGGGTGATGTCGCTCAGGCCGCAGGCGCTGAGGACGCCCTCGGGGTCGAGGTCGAACGCCGACAGGGCAGCCGGGTCGTTCAGGAGGCTCAGGGCGAACTCCTGCAGCGTGGCCGGCTGGGCCTCCTGCGGCACGGCCACCGGGGTGACCGGGGCGGTCGCCTCGGGGGCGGCGGGCTGAACGGGCTGCTGCGGGGTGGCCTGCTGCATCATGGAAGTAGGGCTCCTACGGCGGGTCGGGGGATGTCGCCGGGAACCGTAGTGAGATCGACGTCCCCCGGACATCGGGTGTGAGCCCTAGATCTCGGGCGGCCGGGCTCCCTAGGGGCGAGCGGTCACCTGTTAGGGGATGCCCTGCCTCGTCGGGGCGCGGACGCCGGGCGGCGGCACGGCCGAGGAGGCGCGTGCCGCCGAGGACCGGCGCTCGCCTGCTCAGTCGAGCTCGGCCTCCGCCCGGGCGATCGCCGCGAACTCCTCCTCCGGAGCGTTCGCGACCAGGTGGTGCCGGCTGTAGAACCAGTAGTAGGCAACGGCGATCACGACGATGCCCGCCGTCACGGCAGCAGCGACCTCGTCGACGAGGAACGTGGCGATGACAGCGGCAACGGCGAGAACCAGCGCCACGCCCGTGGTCACGACACCACCGGGAGTGCGGTACGGACGCGGCAGATCCGGCGCCGTCTTCCGCAGCACGATGTGCGACACCATCATCAGCACGTACGACAGAGCCGCGCCGAACACCGCGATGTTGATGAGCCGCGCGCCGCCCGTCACCGGGTCGGCCGTCTTCATGATCGTCGCCAGCACGAACCCGACGGTGCCGGGCACGATCAACGCCAGGTACGGCGTCTTGCGCTTGCCCGTCTTCGACAGCCACCGCGGCAGGTATCCCGCGCGCGACAACGCGAAGAGCTGGCGCGAGTAGGCGTAGATGATCGAGAAGAACGACGCGACCAGGCCCGCCAGGCCGACGTAGTTCACCAGCTGCGCCAGGAAGTTGTCGCCGCCGTAGGCCGCGCGGACCGCCTCGGGCAACGGGTTGCCGGACGCCTCCAGTGCCTTGGCGCCCGCGCCGCCCGGTGCCACCAGCAGGATCGCGGCGGCGAACACCAGAAGCACCACCATCGCGCCGATGATGCCGCGGGGCATGTCCCGCTTGGGGTCCCGGGCTTCCTCGGCGGCCAGCGGAACGCCCTCCACCGCGAGGAAGAACCAGATCGCGAACACGATCGCGCCCCACGCGCCCGTCACGCCCATCGGCAGGAACGAGCCGTCGCCGATGTCGAAGAGCTTGGAGGCGTCGAACTTCGGGATCATGCCCGCCACGAACGTCACCAGGGCCACGACGGCGACGCCGGTGATCACGAACATCACCCGCAACGCCTCGCCCACGCCGTACAGGTGGATGCCGACGAAGATGACGTAGCAGGCGAGGTACACCGGCCACGTGGCGTCCAGCAGGCCGAGTGCTTTGACGTAGTCGCCGATGAAGACCGAGATCGCCGCCGGAGCGATGGCGTACTCGATCAGGATGGCGATGCCTGTCGCGTACCCGCCCAACGGGCCGAGTGCGCGCCTCGCGAAGCCGTAGCCGGCGCCTGCCACGGGCAGTGCGGAGGCCAGTTCGGCGAGACCGAACACCATGCACGTGTACATCGTCGCCATCAGGACCGTGGCGACCAGCAGCCCGCCCCACCCGCCCTGGGCGAGGCCGAAGTTCCACCCGGCGAAGTCGCCGGAGATCACGTACGAGACACCCAGCCCCGCAAGCAGGACCCACCCCGCCGCGCCTCGCCTGAGCTGTCGGTGCTCCAGGTAGTCGCTGCTCACGTTCTCGTACTCGACGTGCTTGGCCATATGGACTCCTAACAGTCCTTTGAGCAGTGGTTGAGGGTGGCGCTCGTCACCCTGCGGTGTCAAGATGATGCCGTCAATGGCTCGTAGACATACCTTTGGAGGAAAGCGGAGATGCTGACCGTCGAGGAGTTGCGCGAGGCCGTGGACACCGGTGAGATCGACACCGTCCTCGTCGCGATCGTGGACATGCAGGGGCGCCTGCAGGGCAAGCGGTGTGATGCCCGGTACTTCCTCGACGAGGTCCTCGGCCACTCCGCCGAGGGCTGCAACTACCTGCTCGCCGTCGACGTCGAGATGAACCCCGTCAGCGGCTTCGAGATGTCGAGCTGGGAGAGCGGGTACGGCGACTTCGTGATGAAGCCGGACGTGGAGACGCTGCGCAGGGTGCCGTGGCAGGAGGGCACCGCGCTCATCATGTGCGACGTCGTCTGGGAGAACGGCGACCCCGTCGTCGCGTCACCCAGGCAGGTCCTGCGCAAGCAGCTCGACCGCCTCGCGGAGCTGGGCCTCGACGCCTACGTCGGCACCGAGCTCGAGTTCATCGTCTTCGACGACACCTACGAGCAGGCCTGGAACTCCGGCTACCGCGACCTCACGCCGTCCAACCAGTACAACGTCGACTACTCGTTGCTCGGCACCGCGCGCGTCGAGCCGTTGCTGCGGGCCATCCGCAACGGCATGACGGGCGCGGGCATGGTCGTCGAGTCGGCCAAGGGGGAGTGCAACCCCGGCCAGCACGAGATCGCCTTCCGCTACACGACGGCGTTGCGCACGTGCGACCAGCACGCCATCTACAAGAACGGCTCCAAGGAGATCGCCGCGCAGCAGGGGAAGTCGCTCACGTTCATGGCGAAGTACAACGAACGCGAGGGCAACTCCTGCCACATCCACCTGAGCCTGCGCTCGAAGGACGGCGAGCCGGTCTTCGCCGAGGGCCGCGGCATGTCCCCGCTGATGGAGCACTTCCTCGCCGGGCAGCTCGCCGGGTTGCGGGAGCTCACGTACTTCCTCGCGCCGAACATCAACTCCTACAAGCGCTTCGTGCGGGGCTCGTTCGCGCCGACCGCGGTGGCGTGGGGCCGGGACAACCGCACGTGCGCGCTGCGCGTCGTCGGCCACGGCCAGTCGCTGCGGTTCGAGAACCGGGTGCCCGGCGGGGACGTCAACCCGTACCTCGCGGTGGCGGCGCTGATCGCGGCCGGCCTGCACGGCGTCGAGCGGGAGCTGGAGCTGGAGGACGAGTTCGTCGGCAACGCGTACGCGTCCGACCGGCCGACGGTGCCGACCACGCTGAAGGAGGCCGCCGGTCTGCTGGCCTCCAGCACGATCGCGCGCGACGCGTTCGGGCAGGACGTCGTCGACCACTACCTGAACGCGGCGAAGGTCGAGCTCGACGTGTTCGAGGCGGCGGTCACGGACTGGGAGAAGGTGCGCGGTTTTGAGCGCCTCTAAGCCCCTCGTCGGCATCAGCACCTACCTGGAGCGCACGCGCTTCGGGCACTGGGACGTGGAGGCCGCGGTGCTCTACCGCGGCTACCTCGACTGCGTGGTCCAGGCCGGCGGCAACCCGGTCATGCTGCCCCCGGTCGGCGCGTGGAACGCCGAGACCATCGCGTTCCTCGACGGCCTGGTGATCGCGGGTGGCGCCGACATCGACCCCGCCGCCTACGGCGCGGAGCGCGACGACCGGACCGGCACGCCGAACCCCGCCCGTGACGAGACCGAGTTCGCCCTGGTCGAGGCCGCGCTGAAGCTCGACCTGCCGCTGCTCGGCGTGTGCCGGGGCATGCAGGTCCTCAACGTGGCTCTCGGCGGCACGCTGCACCAGCACGTCGAAGGCCACAACCCGGCGCCCGCGGTCTTCGAGCACACCGAGATCGAGATCGCCGAAGGCACCGCGCTGCACGGGATCCTCGGCGGCCGGACGACCGTCCAGTGCCACCACCACCAGTCGCTCGACCGCGTCGCGGACGGCCTCGGCGTCACGGCGCGGGCGCCTGACGGCACGGTCGAGGCCGTGGAGCTGGAGGGCGCGCGGTTCGTCGTCGGCGTGCAGTCGCACCCGGAGCAGGACATCGAAGACCTGAGGCTGTTCGCGGCCCTCGTGGATGTTGCAAGGAGAAAAGCGTGACCTTCGACGTCATCAACCCGGCCACGGAGAAGGTCGTGCGGTCCGTCCCGCACACCTCGCTCGAAGAGACGGACGCGGCGATCGCCCGCGCGCAGAAGGCGTTCGAGAGCTGGCGGACCGTCGCTCCCGGCGACCGCGCCCGGCTGCTGCGCAGGTTCGCGGAGGTCGTCGACGCGCACAACGAGGAGCTGGCGCGGCTGGAGGTCGAGAACTCCGGGCACACCATCGGCAACGCGCGCTGGGAGGCGGGCAACGTCCGCGACGTGCTGCAGTACTACTCGGCGGCGCCGGAACGGCTGTTCGGCAAGCAGATCCCCGTCGCGGGCGGCCTCGACGTCACGTTCCACGAACCGCTCGGCGTCGTCGGCGTGATCGTGCCGTGGAACTTCCCGATGCCCATCGCGGGCTGGGGGTTCGCGCCCGCGCTGGCCGCCGGCAACACCGTCGTGCTCAAGCCCGCCGAGGTCACCCCGCTCACCGCCGTCCGGCTCGGCGAGCTCGCGCTGGAGGCGGGCATCCCCGAGGGCGTGTTCCAGGTGCTGCCCGGCAAGGGCGGCGTCGTCGGCAACCGGTTCGTCACGCACCCGTTGGTGCGCAAGGTGGTCTTCACCGGCTCCACCGAGGTCGGCAAGCAGGTCATGGCGGGCTGCGCGGACCGGGTGAAGCGGGTGACGCTGGAACTGGGCGGCAAGTCGGCCAACATCGTCTTCGCCGACTCCGACCTGGAGAAGGCGGCGGCGACCGCGCCGTACGGGGTGTTCGACAACGCGGGGCAGGACTGCTGCGCCCGGTCGCGGATCCTCGTGCAGGCGAGCGCCTACGACCGGTTCATGGAACTGCTGGAGCCCGCCGTGCAGGGCGTCAAGGTCGGCGAACCGGGCGACGAGGCGACCGAGATGGGGCCGCTCATCACCGCGGCGCACCTCGGCAAGGTGGCGTCTTACGTCCCAGACGACACCCACGTCGCGTTCCGCGGCACGGCTCCGGACGGACCGGGCTTCTGGTTCCCGCCGACCGTCCTGACGCCGCCGGCCGACCACGTGACCGTCCACGAGGAGATCTTCGGCCCTGTCGTGGTCGTGCTGCCCTTCGAGGACGAGGCCGACGCCGTCAGGATCGCGAACGACTCCGAGTACGGGCTGTCCGGTTCCATCTGGACGAACGACGTCGGCCGGGCGATCCGGGTGTCGCGCGCCGTCGAGGCCGGCAACCTGTCGGTCAACTCCCACTCGTCCGTCCGCTACTGGACGCCGTTCGGCGGCGTGAAGCAGTCCGGTCTCGGCCGCGAGCTCGGCCCGGACGCGCTCGACGCCTTCACCGAAGTCAAGAACGTCTTCATCGCAACCTGATCCCGCGCAACCCGAGGAGAACAGAAATGGTGCAGCGACTCGAGGGCCGCGTGGCCGTCGTGACGGGGGGCGGCAGCGGCATCGGACTCGCGACCGCGCGCAGGTTCGCGAGCGAGGGCGCGAAGGTCGTCGTCGCCGACCTCGACCCGGCGACGGGCAAGGCCGCGGCGGACGAGGTGGGCGGGCTGTTCGTCCAGGTCGACGTGACCGACGAGGAGCAGGTGAAAGCGCTCTTCCAGACCACTGTGGACACCTTCGGCAAGCTGGACGTCGCCTTCAACAACGCCGGTATCTCGCCGCCCGACGACGATTCGATCCTCACGACGGGCATCGAGGCGTGGGACCGCGTGCAGAAGGTGAACCTCACGTCGGTCTACCTGTGTTGCAAGTACGCCATTCCGCACATGCAGGCCGGCGGCAAGGGCTCGATCATCAACACGGCGTCGTTCGTGGCGACGATGGGCGCGGCGACGTCCCAGATCTCCTACACGGCGTCGAAGGGCGGCGTCCTCGCGATGTCGCGCGAGCTCGGCGTGCAGTTCGCCCGCGAGGGCATCCGCGTCAACGCCCTGTCTCCCGGGCCGGTCAACACCCCGCTGCTGCGGGAGCTGTTCGCCAAGGACCCGGAGCGGGCCGCGCGCCGCCTCGTCCACGTGCCCCTCGGCCGGTTCGCCGAACCCGAGGAGATCGCCGCGGCCGTCGCGTTCCTGGCGTCCGACGACTCGTCGTTCATCACCGCGTCGAACTTCCTCGTGGACGGCGGCATCGCCGGCGCGTACGTGACACCGCTCTAGTGATGGTGGAGCACGCGCAGGAGGCGTTGTTCCGCCCGGTCCGGGCGGGCAACGCCTTCGAGGAGACCGTCGAACGGCTCATGCAGTCCATCCGGCTCGGCGTCGTCGCGCCGGGGGAGCGGCTGCCGTCCGAACGGGAGCTCGCCACCCGGCTCGGCGTGAGCCGGGTGACCGTGCGCGAGGCGATCAGGTCGTTGCAGGAGAACGACTACGTCGAGTCCCGGCGCGGCCGGTACGGCGGCACGTTCGTCAACGAGGTCATCCCGAAGCCCGCTCCCGGCAAGGAGTTCGGCGACCTGCACGACGTGCTGACGCTGCGCGCGGTGCTGGAGACCGGTGCCGCGGAGGCGGCGGCGGGCGGGTCGCTCGGCCCGGCCGAACGGCGCGGGCTGCGCGCCCGTCTGGAGGAGGCCTCCACCTCGTCGCTCGCCGAGTACCGCCGCAAGGACTCGCGGCTGCACCTCGCGATCGCCGAGGCCACCGGCTCCGCGTCGCTCACGGCCGCCGTCGCCGAGTCCCGGATGCGCGCCAACGAGCTGCTCGACCACATCCCGCTGCTCGAACCGAACCTCGCGCACTCCAACGCCCAGCACGAGCGCATCATCACCTCCATTTTGGACGGAGACCCCGCGACGGCCCGTCAGGCGATGGCCGAGCACCTGGACGGAACGGCGTCGCTGCTGCGCGGCTTCCTCGTCTGACCGGGCAGACAGCAGGTTTCGAAACGGTCGTGAACGGTCACGGTTCGGATCCGGGCGGATTGAAAACGTTTACACCGCAGGATGACGTGTTGTCATGCACATTCCGCACGGAACAACCCTTGGCGAGAGCCTTGCGGGCAGTTACCGTCCGAATACCTCGGGGACTTGCAGCGCGAGGAGCTGTTGATGCCAGGGTTGCGCAAGGTGTTCCGCGACGCCATGGGCCGGGTGCACTCGCTGCGCGTCTTGTCCGCCGCCGGCATGGTGAGCACCACGAACGTCAAGATGTCCATGCAGGCGCTGCGGGAGGTCAAGGTCTGGGGACCGAACGTCACGGCGCTGCGCCGGGCCGTCCGGCTGAACCCGGACGGCGTCGCGATCGTCGACGAGCGCGGTTCCGTCACCTACCGCCAGCTGGACAGGCGTTCCAACGCGATCGCGCAGGGCCTGCGCGCGCTGGGCGTGCAGCACACCCACATCGTCGCGCTCATGTGCCGCAACCACCGCGGCATGGTCGAGTCGCTGCTGGCGTGCGCGAAGCTCGGCGTCCGCGTCCTGCTGGTGAACACGGGCTTCGGCGCGCCGGTCATCCTCGACCTCCTGCAGCGCGAGCGGGCGTCCCTCGTCATCCACGACGAGGAGTTCACGCCGCTGTTCCACCAGTTGCCGCCGTCGATCCCGCGCTGGCTCTCGTGGTCGCGCGACGGCCTGGACCGCCGCACGCCCACGTTGGACCAGCTGGTGGCCAAGGCGCCGCGGGGTGAGCTGGAACCACCGCGCGAGCCCGGCGTCGTGATCCAGCTGACGTCCGGCACGACCGGCGTTCCCAAGGGCACGGCCCGCGAGATCAAGTCGGTGCTGACCGCGTCGGACTTCCTCGACCGCATCCCGATGCGCTCGGGCGAGTCGACGTTCATCGCCGCCCCGATCTTCCACTCGGTCGGCTACTCGCACCTCACGCTCGCGATGTCGCTGGGCTCCCGCGCGGTGCTGCACCGCCGCTTCGACCCGCGCAAGACGCTGTGGTCGGTGCAGGGCCAGCGCTGCACGACGCTCGTGCTGGTGCCGACGATGCTGCAGCGGATCATGGAGCTCGACCGCCACGTGCTCGACTCGTTCGACCTGTCCCACCTCAGCGTCGTGTTCTCCTCGGGCGCGCCGATCTCACCGGAGCTCGTGCAGCGCACCCAGGCCGTCCTCGGCCCGGTGCTCTACAACCTCTACGGCTCAACGGAAGTCGCCGTCGCCACCATCGCCACACCGGAGGACCTGGCCGCCGCGCCGTCGAGCGTCGGCCTGCCCCCGCACAACTGCGTCGTGCGCCTCTACGACGAGGACGGCAACCGGATCACGCGCTCGTTCGTGACGGGCCGGATCTACGTGCGCGGCTCACTGACCGTCGACCTCTACACCGACGGCACGCAGAAGGACTCCATCGACGGCCTCGTCGCGACCGGCGACCTCGGCCACTTCGACCCCAGCGGCCGGCTGTACTTCGACGGCCGCGAGGACGACATGATCGTCTCCGGTGGCGAGAACGTGTACCCGGTCGAGGTCGAGAACCTGCTGATGACGCACTACCGGGTGCGCGACGCGGCGGTGCTCGGCGTGCCGGATCCCGAGTACGGGCAGCGGTTGCGCGCCTTCGTCGTACCGGTGGCGGGCACGCGGATCGACGTGCGCGAGCTGCGCGAGTTCGTGCGGACGCGGCTGGCGCGGCACAAGGTGCCGCGCGAGGTCGTGGTCGTGCCGAAGCTGCCGCGCAACGCGACCGGCAAGGTGGTGCGGCGGCAGCTGCTGGCGATCCGGCTGGGACCGCAGGCCCACTGAGGCGTGCCCGGCTTCGGGGAGCGCGCGGCCCACGTCGTCGGGGACTCGGGCAGGACGTGAGCCGCGCGCTCGGTCGGTGTCACCGCTCGAAGCGGTCTCCGCGGTCGCCGAACGGCCCGCGCTGCTCGAAGCGGTCGCCACCGCGGTCACCCCGGTCGGGTACGCGGTCGCCGCGCTCGTGGACGCGCGCGTGGCCGGGCGGCCCGCCGCGGTGGCCGGACCGGTCGGCGGCGACCGCTCCCACGATGCCGCCGCCGAGGACGAGCCCCAGCAGGCCCGCGGCGACCACCGGGGTGGCGCGGTGACCCGCGAAACGCCTCAGCCGGCCAGGGCGTACCGGCACCGCAGCCGGAGGGGTCGCTGCCGGAGGGGTCGCTGCCGCAGGCGGTGGAGGTACCGCCGTGGGTGGTTCCGCCGCCGGCTGGTCCGGTGCGGGCTGCTGACCGGCCGCGCCCGCCGCGTCCGTCGGCAGCGGGGTGGTGGCCTGGTCCGGTGCGGGTCGCGGGTCGTCCTGCGCCCGGTCCTGCGACGGCTCCCGCGGAGGAGGCGTCTGTCCCTGCTCGCTCATGTCCTCAACGATGCGCCGTTCTGCTGAGGCCGGGCTGACAGCCACCTGTTCGTTTCCTGAAGGGCGGCGGGCTCCCGCGCGGAGTTCAGCACCGGTCGGGAGGCGGCGAAGACGTGGCGCTGGTCGGCGAAGGTGGCGCCGAACAGTTCGGGGTCGAGGACGCCGGACCACACGAAGTGCAGCGTCGTGCGGGTGCCGTTGCGGGCGTCACGCCGCGCGTAGTGGTCGCGCAGGTCGGCGTAGAGCAGGCGCAGCTCGTCCCGGTTGGACTCGGTGAGGTGGACCGGGCATTCGACGAGCAGGTCGGACATGTCGGTGCTCCATTCGGCGGGCCGGGGACCACAGGGTGCTAGCCGCGAGCGCGTGAACGCATCCGGGAAACCACTCAGAAGGGCTGCGTAGGTATCTCGGGCGGAAACGGGTTGCGCGCACCCGCTTCAATCGGAGGATGGAACTCGTACCGCTCCGCAAGGAGTTCGCACAGGCGATGGCCGTACCGCGGCCGAACGACGCCGAGGTGAACCGGCTCACGGGTACGCACGCGACGTTCACGCTCGCGGATTACGAGGCCTACGTCGAACGGACCCTGAACGACCCCAACCGCTACACGCGCGCGATAACGGAGGACGGGGAGTTCCTCGGCGAGGTCGTTCTCACCATCAATCCGCACAACCGCTCGGCGGGACTGCGGATCGCGATGTGGGACGGATTCGGCAAGGGGTTCGGAACCGCGGCGATCCGCCACGTCCTCGACCACGCGTTCGGCGAGCTGGACCTCCATCGTGTGGACTTGGAGGTGTACGAGTTCAACGAACGGGCGATCCACGTCTACTCCAAGCTCGGCTTCCGCGAGGAGGGCCGGCTGAGGGACGCCCTGCTGTGGGACGGCGTCTTCCACGACGCGATCGTCATGTCCATCTTGAGCACCGATAACATCTGATCCGCAATCACCTTCTTCGAACTAGGAGTCACCGTGTCCGAGTCGCGCCCAGCAGTCGCCCAGAACCCGCCGCGCGTGGTGGTTCCGGCTGGGACGACGGCGGGCACGGCCGTGCGCGAGGCCGGTCTGCCGGGCAAGGGCGCCGACGCGATCGTCGTCGTGCGGGACGCCGAGGGCCACCTGCGCGACCTGTCGTGGATCCCGCGGGTCGACGTCGAGGTCGAGGCCGTCGCCGCGGACACCGAGGACGGCCGCAGCGTGATCCGCCACTCCGCCGCGCACGTGCTGGCGCAGGCGGTGCAGCAGCAGTTCCCCGAGGCCAAGCTCGGCATCGGCCCGCCCGTGAAGGACGGCTTCTACTACGACTTCCAGGTCGAGAAGCCCTTCACGCCCGAGGACCTGCAGGCGCTGGAGAAGCGCATGAAGCAGATCATCAAGTCCTCGCAGCGGTTCTCCCGCCGCGTCGTCGAGTCGGTCGACGCCGCGAAGACCGAGCTGGCGTCCGAGCCGTTCAAGCTCGAGCTCGTCGACATCAAGAGCGACGTCGACACGAGCGAGGTCATGGAGGTCGGCGGCGGCGAGCTGACGATCTACGACAACCTCGACCCGCGCTCCGGTGAGCAGGTGTGGGGCGACCTGTGCCGCGGCCCGCACGTGCCGACCACCAAGCACATCCCGGCGTTCAAGCTGACCCGCGTGGCGGCGGCGTACTGGCGCGGCAACGAGAACAACCCGCAGCTGCAGCGCATCTACGGCACGGCGTGGGAGTCCGCCGAGGCTCAGGACGCGTACCTGGAGCGCCTGGCCGAGGCCGAGCGCCGCGACCACCGCAAGCTGGGCGTCGAGCTCGACCTGTTCTCGTTCCCGGACGAGATCGGCTCCGGCCTCGCGGTGTTCCACCCCAAGGGCGGCATCATCCGCAAGGCGATGGAGGACTACTCCCGCCAGCGCCACACCGAGGCGGGCTACGAGTTCGTCTACTCGCCGCACATCACCAAGGGCAAGCTGTTCGAGGTCTCCGGTCACCTGGACTGGTACAAGGACGGCATGTACCCGGCGATGCACCTCGACGCCGAGGTCGACTCCGACGGCACGGTCCGCAAGCCGGGCCAGGACTACTACCTCAAGCCGATGAACTGCCCGTTCCACGACCTGATCTTCAAGTCGCGCGGCCGTTCGTACCGCGAGCTGCCGCTGCGCATGTTCGAGTTCGGCTCGGTCTACCGCTACGAGAAGTCGGGCGTGGTGCACGGCCTGACCCGCGTGCGCGGCATGACGCAGGACGACGCGCACATCTTCTGCACCCGCGACCAGATCCGCGACGAGCTGAAGTCGCTGCTCAACTTCGTGCTCGACCTGCTGCGCGACTACGGCCTCGACGACTTCTACCTGGAGCTCTCCACCAAGAACCCGCAGAAGTTCGTCGGCCCGGACGACGTGTGGGAGGAGGCGACCGCGACCCTCGCCTCCGTGGCCGAGGAGTCCGGCCTGGAGCTCGTGCCCGACCCCGGTGGCGCCGCCTTCTACGGCCCGAAGATCTCCGTGCAGGCGCGCGACGCGCTCGGCCGCACCTGGCAGATGTCGACGATCCAGCTCGACTTCATGCTGCCGGAGAAGTTCGAACTGGAGTACACCGGCCCGGACGGCTCCCGCCAGCGCCCGGTCATGATCCACCGCGCGCTGTTCGGCTCGGTCGAGCGCTTCTTCGGCGTGCTGACCGAGCACTACGCGGGCGCGTTCCCGGCGTGGCTCGCGCCGGTGCAGGTCATGGGCATCCCGGTCACCTCGGAGAACGCCGACCACCTGTTCGCGGTGCGCGAGACGCTGAAGAAGGCCGGCATCCGGGTCGAGGTCGACGCCTCGGACGACCGCATGCAGAAGAAGATCCGCAACCACACCATGCAGAAGGTGCCGTTCATGCTCCTGGCCGGCGCCAAGGACGTGGAGGCGAACGCGGTGTCGTTCCGGTTCCGCGACGGCACGCAGATCAACGGCGTGCCGGTGGAGAAGGCCGTCGAGCAGATCGTCGACTGGGTCGGGCGCCGGGAGAACGCCTCGCCCACGGCGGAACTGCTCTCGTGACGCCTGAGTTCTCCGAGCAGGCCGGTGTCGGGGTCCCGGACGCGTTGCAGCGCCTGTGGACCCCGCACCGCCTGTCGTACGTGCAGGGTGCGGGCAAGGCCGAGGGCGACGAGCCCGCCGGCTGCCCGTTCTGCCGCGTGGTGGAGCTGTCCGACGCCGACGGCCTGATCGTGGCGCGCGGGGCCGAGGTCTTCGCGCTGCTGAACCTGTACCCGTACAACCCGGGCCACCTGATGGTCCTGCCGTACCGGCACGTGGCGGACTACACCGAGCTCTCCGCCGGGGAGACCGCCGAGCTCGCCGCGTTCACGCAGAAGGCGATGCGGGTCGTGCGGCACGTGGCGGCGCCGCACGGGTTCAACATCGGCATGAACCAGGGCGTCGTCGCGGGCGCCGGCATCGCCGCCCACCTGCACCAGCACCTGGTGCCGCGGTGGGGCGGCGACGCGAACTTCATGCCGGTCATCGGGCACACCAAGGTGCTCCCGCAGCTGCTGGGGGAGACCCGGCAGCTGCTGGCGGACGGCTGGAAGGCGATCGACTGATCGTTTGGCAGCAACTATCTGTTGACTTTCGATAGATGGCGCGCGATAGTCGATCCATGCTTCGCTTGCTGCTGCCTCTCGTGGCCTGCCTTCTCGTCGTCGCGCTCGGCGTCGCCGCCCTGCTGTACGCGCAGCACGACGACGCCCCCGGTCTCGGCCTCATCGCATTCGTGCTGATCTTCGGCGCCATCGGCTTCGCCGTACGCTCTGTTTTGCGCGCGCGGAAGTCCGTTTGACGCACCTCGTCGGCTAAACAGAGCGTTTAGTCTGTCGAAGTGTGATTGCAGGCGGTACTAATTCTTGGACAAAAGAGTGACAAAAACCACTCATGTTGTCCTGGTTGGACAATCAACTCCGTTTCGTCTCCGGGTGGAATGGCTTTCGATTACATCTTTCGGGTGCATTTCCGCGGTGGATCGAGACGTAACGCCAGCACAAAGCGATTCCAGGTAGGTGAGATCACCCACCTGGAGGTGTCAACTGCGAGTCAAGTCCCCGCCTATGGCCGATCGTCTCACCGTGTGCGAATGGTTACGGTGCGAACATGACCGCACCTGAGCGTTCGCGATTAGCGAGAGAACGGCTTTCGCGTGAACTACGCCGGTTGCGCACCGAGGCGAAGATGACCGGCACGGCCACCGCCCGTGCCACCGGGATGAGCCAGTCCAAGCTGTCGAAGATCGAGAACGGCATGCTGCTCCCGTCCGTCACGGACGTGGAGCGTCTCGTGGCGGAACTGGCCGCCGCGAGAGAGACGCGCATCGAACTGGTCGAACTCGCCAGGTCGCTGCACGCCGAGGCGGAAACCCGTCGTGTCGTGCTGCACCGAGGAGCGCACCGCCACCAGCAAACGATCAGCCGCGTGGAGGCCCGCGCCGCGACATCGAGGTTCTTCCAGGTCAACCTGGTCCCCTCGCTGCTGCAGTCCGAGGCCTACCTGCGCATCGTGCTGGGGACGATGCCGCATTCGGAGCAGGAGGCCGCGGTGGCCGCCCTGCGTACCCGCCGATCCCGAATGGACGACCTGGCGAAGCAGTTCGTGTTCGTGCTCTCCGAAGCAGCCCTGCGCTGGCGGATGGGCACCCCCGAACAAATGGCGGAACAGGTGGAACACCTGGCCGCCATGCAACGCCGCCCGAACGTCCGCCTCGGCGTCGTCCCGTGGTCCGCCGACGCGAACGTGGTGGCCCTGCACGGTTTCCACATCTACGACGAGCGCGTGGTGACGGTCAGCGTGCTCACCGGCAACGCCACGATCACCGATCCGCTGGACGTGCGGGAGTACCTCGCGCTGTTCGGGCGGTTGGAGAGGCTGGCGGTGCGGGGAGAGGAGTTGCAGGGATTGTTGAAGCGGATCGCCGAGGATCATCGGCGACTCCCTTAGCCCTCGGTCGGCGGTTCGTCCGGGCCGCCGGCTCGGGTGGCCCGGGGCGTCGGGCTCAGGATCGCCGGCTTGCGTGCCTTGGGCGTCGCTTTCGAGGTCGGTGCCGGCCCGGCAGTGGAGTTGAGGACGGGGCGTCAGGTTCGCGGGAGTGGCGCGACCTGTTGTGGGCGTGGGCGGGCTGATCGCGTGCTGTAGCTGGTGGCGGTGCTCGGCTGGTTCGCCTCCCCGCTGCCCCGGTGCGCTTGGTCGGGGCGTCAGCGTGCCGCTTGTCGGAATGTCAACATTCGGACAAGCCCGGCTGTAGGAATGTTGACATTCCGACAAGCGGGGTGGTGGGCGCTGCGAACAGGTCGTGCTGCGCGTCCTACCGCAGCACATGCCTCCGCAATGCATTCCTCTGCGCCGTCACGATCCCACCCGCAGCCTGCGGCTGACCGCATGTCAGCCGCAGGCGACTGCCGCGTGGCGCCTGTTCGCCGCCGCTGTTCCCCACCGCTGTTCCCCACCGCTGTCCGCCACAGTCGCGGCCTACCACCGCTTCACTGCCGGCAGCCCCGGCCTCCCCACGCGCCGCCTCACCCGCGAGCCGCGCGTTTCACCAGTCCAGCTAGGCTGCGACCTGCCATGCTGAACATTTTCGCTCGCGCGTCCGTCTCGCGCGTCACCGATCCGATCGGGGCGTGGTTACTGGCGCGTGGCCTCACGCCCAACGCCGTCACCGTGTTCGGCACGGTCGGTGCCGTTGCCAGCGCTCTGTGGTTCATCCCCCGCGGGCAGTTGTTCGTCGGCTGCGCGCTCGTGGCGTTCTTCGTGTTGCTCGACCTGATCGACGGGGCCATGGCGCGCGCGCAGGGGCCGACGCGGTTCGGGGCCGTGCTCGACGCCACCTGTGACCGCATCGCGGACGGGGCGTTGTTCGCGGCGCTCACCTGGTACGCCTTCGACACCGGTAACCGGTGGACGGCGGTGGCGGGGTTCATCTGCCTGGTGGCGTCGCAGGTGATCTCGTACGTGAAGGCGCGTGCCGACGCGAACGGGCTGTCCGCCGACGGTGGGCTCGCCGAGCGGGCCGAGCGGTCCATCGTCGCGCTCGTCGGGGCCGGGGTGCAGGGGCTGGGTGTGCCGTACCTGCTGGACGTCTCGTTGTGGTTGCTGGCGGCGATGACCGTGGTGACGGTGCTGCAGCGGATCTCCGCCGTGGCGAAGTCGGCGCGGGAGGCCGCGTGAACCTCGCGACGCTCGGGTACAGCGCCGGGTGGCGGCTGATCCGCCTGTTGCCGGAGTCGTGGGCCCGCGGGCTGTTCCGGGCCGGTGCCGACTACGCGGTGAAGCGTGGTGGCGCGAGCATCGACCAGTTGCGCGCGAACCTGCGGCGGGTCGTGCCGCAGGCGGGGGACGACGAGCTCGACGAGCTGGTGCGCGACTCGGTGCGGTCGTACGCGCGGTACTGGTGCGAGGCGTTCCGGTTGCCGTCGATGGACCTGAAGGCCGCGTACGAGAAGTGCGACTCGCAGGTGTCCGGCGTGGAGAACCTCGACGCGGCCCTCGCGGCGGGTACCGGTGCCGTGGCCGCTCTGCCGCACAGCGGCAACTGGGACATGGCCGGTGTGTGGCTGGTCGGCCACTCCGGCACGTTCACGACGGTGGCCGAGCGGTTGAAGCCCGAGTCGCTGTACCGCAAGTTCGTGGAGTTCCGCGAGACCCTCGGCTTCGAGGTGCTGCCGCTGCACGGCGGCGACCGTCCACCCGCGACGGTGCTGGCCGAGCGGTTGCGGGACAACAGGGTCGTGTGCCTGCTCGGCGACAGGGACCTGACGTCGTCCGGTGTGCCCGTGACGTTCTTCGGCGAGCAGACGCTGATGCCCGCGGGGCCGGCGCACCTGGCCGCGACGACGGGGGCGGCGCTGCTGCCGGTCGGGTGCTGGTTCACCGAGGACGGCTGGCACTTCCGCATCCACCCGCCGATCAAGGTCAGCAACGTCCAGACGGCGACGCAGGCCGTCGCGGACGTGTTCGCGGCCGACATCGCCGCGCACCCCGCCGACTGGCACATGCTGCAGAAGCTGTGGCTCGCCGACCTGCCGGAAGGCCGCCGTGCCGCGCTGGCCAGGAGGCTCGCCCGGTGAAGGTCGGGATCGTCTGCCCGTACTCCTTCGACGTCCCCGGGGGAGTGCAGGCGCACGTCGTCGACCTCGCGCGCGCCCTCATCGGCCTCGGGCACACCGTCAACGTCCTCGCGCCCGCCGACGACGACCAGCGGCTCCCGGACTTCGTCACGTCCGCGGGCCGCGCGGTCGGCATCCCGTACAACGGGTCCGTGGCGCGGCTGAGCTTCGGTCCTGTCTCGTACGCGCGGGTGCGGCGCTGGATCGACGAGAACCAGTTCGACGTCCTGCACCTGCACGAACCGACGGCGCCGTCGCTGTCGTTCCTGGCGCTGGTGGTCGCGGACGGCCCGATCGTCGCCACCTTCCACACCTCGACGCCGCGCTCGAAGATGCTGTCGGCGTTCCAGGGCGTGCTGCAGCCGTTCCTCGAGAAGGTGACCGCCCGCATCGCGGTGTCCGCGCTGGCCCGGCGGGTCCAGGTCGAGCACCTCGGCGGCGACGCGGTGGAGATCCCGAACGGCGTCGACGTCGACTTCTTCGCCTCGGCGTCCACTTTGGACGGTTACCCGCGCCCCGGCGGCACGATCGGCTTCGTCGGCCGCTACGACGAGCCGCGCAAGGGCATGCCGATCCTGTGGGAGGCGTTCGGCCTGGTCGCCGACGAGTTCCCGGACCTCCGGCTGCTCGTCGTGGGCCGCGGCGAGTCCTCGTTCGACGGGCCGCACGCCGACCGGGTCGACCTGCTCGGCCAGGTGAGCGACGAGGACAAGGCGCGGATGCTGCGCAGCGTCGACGTCTACGTCGCCCCGAACACCGGCGGCGAGTCCTTCGGGATCATCCTCA
This sequence comes from Lentzea jiangxiensis, assembly GCF_900104175.1. GTDB lineage: Bacteria > Actinomycetota > Actinomycetes > Mycobacteriales > Pseudonocardiaceae > Lentzea > Lentzea jiangxiensis. The sequence continues at coordinate 38,571 of NZ_FNIX01000019.1, read as the reverse complement.
CCGAGGCGATGTCCGCCGGCACGGCGGTCGTGGCGAGCGACATCGACGCGTTCCGCCGCGTGCTGGACGACGGCAAGGCGGGCGCGCTGTTCCCGGTCGGTGACGCGGCCGCGCTGGCGGACGCGTTGCGCTCGGTGCTGCGCGACTCGGCGTTGCGCGCCGAGTACGTCGACCTCGGATCGCAACGGGTGCAGGCCTTCGACTGGTCCGTGGTCGCGAGCCAGGTGCTGCGCGTCTACGAGACCGCCATCGCCGCCGACCCGCGCCGGGTGAGCGAGGCATGACCGCCTTCCTGGTCGTCGTCGCGGTCGCGCTCCTCCTGGCCGCCTGGGTTCTCGGCATCGCGAACCGCCTCGACCGCCTGCACGTCCGCACCGACGCGGCCTGGGCGGCCCTCGACGCGGCACTGGCCCGTCGCGCGGTCGTCGTCCGCGCCCTGCTCGACCCCGCGCTGGCCGCTGCCGCGTCGAAGGCCGAGTCCGCCTCCCGCGCCGATCGCGAGCTCGCCGAGAACGAGCTCTCCGGCCTGCTCGCCGCCCTGGACCGCTCGTCCCTGGCCCCGGCCGCGGCCTTCGAGCTCGCCGACGCCGAGGAACGCGTCGTGCTCGCCCGCAGGGTCCACAACGACGCCGTGCGCGACACGCTTCTGCAGCGCCGCCGCAGGGTCGTTCGCTGGCTCCGCCTCTCCGGCACCGCGCCGCAGCCGTCGTACTTCGAGATCGCGGAGCCCACCGCCCCGTCCGACGCGGTGATGCTCAAACCCCGCCCGTCCGCGCGCGTCGTGCTGACCGACGCGGAGGGACGCGTGCTGCTGTTCCAGGGCTTCGACCCCGCACGGCCGCAGGAGCTGTTCTGGTTCACCGTCGGCGGCGGTGTGGAAGCCGGTGAGGAACTGCGCGACGCGGCTGTCCGCGAGGCGTTCGAGGAGACCGGCGTGAAGCTCGCGCCGGAGCAGCTGGTCGGCCCGGTCTGGCGCCGCCGCGCGGTGTTCAGCTTCGACGGCGAGACCTTCGACGCCGAGGAGTGGTTCTTCTACGCCTCCGTCGACGGCCTCGAGGTCGACACCTCGGGCTTCGACGACGTCGAGGAGACCACGATCTCCACGTTCCGCTGGTGGAGCGCGGAGGAGCTCGAAGCCACCGAGGACACCGTGTACCCGGTCCAGCTGGCCGAGCTGATGCCGTCGCTGGGCTCGGAGTGGGACGGCGAGACCCGCTCGGTCCGCTGAGCCTCCCAGAAGCCCACGGCCTCACGGGACCTCTCGGCGAGGTACAGGAACGATGCGCGGGTGGACGCGACCTCGGGGTGCGCCGGGCCGAGCACCCGGATCCGGTCCTCGAGCAGCTTCCTCGCCTCGGCCGCCGCCGCGGCCACCTGCCCCGCTTCGTACAGCCAGTGCGAGAGGCTGGTCCGGCTCATCCAGGTCTGCGCGTGGTCGGGGCCGAGGACGCGGCTCCGGTCGGCCAGCACCAGCCGGGTCTCCTCCGCCGCCGAAGCCGGGTCGCCCGCTTTGCCGATCATGTCGGCGATGTTCTGGCGGGTGATCATCGTCTGGACGTCGTCGTGGCCGAGCAGGTCGACCCGGTCCGCGAGGAGCCGTCGCGCTTCGGCGAGCGCGCCCGCGAGGTCGCCTGCCTGGGCACGCCAGAACGCGATGTTGTGCCTGGTGGTCAGCGTTTCGTCGTGGTCGCGACCGAGGACGCGGAGCTGGTCGGTGAGCAGCCGGCCCAGGTCGGCGGCGGCACGGGCCGGATCACCGGCCACGCCGAGGCTGCACGCGATGCCCCGCCTGAGGAGCAGCGTCTGGACGTCGTCGGGACCGATGACCTCCAGCAGTTCGGGCAGCAACCGGCGGTAGGCGGTGATCGCCCCGGCCGGGTCGGTCGTCTCGCTCCCGAAGTGGATCAGCAGGCGGCGGATCGTCAGGACGTCGCGGTGGCGCGGGCCCAGGCGTTCGACGGCGGTCGGCAGGAGGCCTTCCAGCGAGTCCACGGCCTCCGCGAGCAGCCCGACGTCGACCAGGCTTTCCAGCCGGCGGAACAGCACCGGAGGGCAGGCGCCGTCCCAGAGGGCATCACCACCGGTCGCGAGGAGGGCTTCCGCGTTGGCGCGCAGGGCTTGTCCCCGCGCGGTGCCGCGCTCGGTCCTCGGCCACGCCTGCGCCAGCCCGTCGGCCGCGACGCGCGCGACGGCGTCCAGGTCGGCCGCGTCCCTGGTGGCGCGCTGCACCAGGGCGTGCACCCGCACCGATCCGGCCTCGGCGTCGAAGGTGACCAGGCTGAGCCGGTGCAGGCAGCTCAGCCCGTCCCGCGCGTCGGCGGCGTCCACGCCGAGGAACTCCAGCACGGCCGGTGAGGTGAACACCTCCAGCGGGATCCCGTTGGCGTCCAGCACGCTCGCGATGGCGAGCAGCGGACGTGCCACGCCCCGCGGTCGCAGCGAGTCGGCCCGTTCCACGGACAACGACCAGGTCGCCGCGACCGTCGCCCGGTGCTCGTCGGGCAGGTCGTCCGGTGCCACGGCGGCAAGGCGCCGCTGCGCCAGACGAGTCCGGTACTGCGCGCACGAGAGCTGCCGGTCGAGGACGTACGCGGCCGCCTGGGCCAGTGCCAGCGGCAGGTGCCCGAGGTCCTCGGCCAGCTCGGCGGCCCCGTCGGCGCCACCGGCCGCGGAAGTCAGGTACGCCACCGATTCCCGGGCGCTGAAGACGTCCACGTCGACGACCTGCCGGTCGCCGCGCAGCGACGCGTCCCGCCGCCTGGTCGTCACGACGACGCGCCCCGACGCCGGTGGCCACAGGCCGTGCAGGTCCGCGGGTGCCTGCACGTCGTCGAGCACGACCAGCCAGGGTTCCGGGGTCTCGGCGAGCCACTCCAGGAACGTCCGCGCGCTCCCGGCCCGCCCGGTGATCTTCGCGGCCGCGTCGGCGTAGCTGGAGACGATCGCGTCGCGGGAGGCCGCGGTGACCCACACCAGCACCCGGACCTCGCCCGCGTGCCACAGCCGTTCGGCGTGGTCGGCGGCGAGCTGGGTCTTGCCGACGCCGCCCATCCCGGTCAGGACGGCGCGGTCCGGGACGTCCACACCGCGGTGCTGGAACGACCCGGCGCGCTGCGGCACCAGGCCCACCCGCAACGGCAGCGCGGCCGGCCGGGAGGCACCGCCCACGTGCACGTCACCGTGGACGACACCGAACTGGTTGACCTGCCCGGACGTGCCCTCCGCACTGTTGGACACGTCCGGTAACGGCAGATCATCAGACATGCACGACAGTATGGACCTAAACGGCGGGGATGATCGCCGATCCGTAGGCGTCGCGCGTTTTGTCCTTCTCGTCGTGCATCAGGTACAGCGCGAAGTTGTCGACGCCGATCTCCTTCAGCTCCTGCAACCGCTCGACGTGCGCCGACTCCGGTCCCACGAGGCAGAAGCGGTCCACGATCGCGTCCGGCACGAAGTCGGTGGACCGGTTGCCCGCCTTGCCGTGGTGGGAGTAGTCGTAGCCCTCGCGGTCCTTGATGTAGTCGGTCAGGGCCTTGGGCACGACGCCCGAGTCGCCGTAGCGGGCGACGAGGTCCGCGACGTGGTTGCCGACCATGCCGCCGAACCACCGCAGCTGGTCGCGCTGGTGCGGGAGATCCGTGCCGACGTAGGCGGGCGCCGCCACGCACATCGTGATCGCCGACGGGTCCCGCCCGGCGGCCTGGGCGGCCTCCCGGACGGAGCCGATCGTCCACCGGGCGATGTCCGGGTCGGCGGTCTGCAGGATGAAGCCGTCGGCCTGCTCGCCGACCATCTTGAGCGCCTTGGGACCGTACGCGGCCATCCACATCTCGAGCTTCCCGTCGCGCACCCACGGGATCCGCACCGCGGTGCCGTGGTGCTCGACCTCGCGTCCCTCGGCGAGCTCCTTGATCACGCGCATCGCGTCGCCCAGCGTCGCCAGGGAGGCGGGCTTCTGGCCGATCACGCGGCGGGCCGAGTCGCCCCGGCCGATGCCGCAGACCGTGCGGTTGCCGAACATGTCGTTCAGCGTCGCGAACAACGACGCCGTCACCGACCAGTCGCGGGTGGACGGGTTGGTGACCATCGGGCCGATGACGATGTCCTTGGTGGCGCCGAGCACCTGCGAGTAGATGACGAACGGCTCCTGCCACAGCACGCAGGAGTCGAACGTCCAGCCGTAGCGGAAGCCGCAGTCCTCGGCCGCGCGGAGGCCTTCCACGACGTCCCGCGCCGGCGGGTCGGTCTGCAGCACTACACCGAAGTCCACTGGACCGCCTTTTCTCAGACGAGGTACTGGTTGAGGTCGCGGGTCACGAAGCGGCCGTGGCCCGTCGAACCGCGGTAGGCGCCGTCGGCGATCACCTTGCGGCCGCGCGAGAACACGGTGTCGACCTTGCCGGTGACCTCGAAGCCCTCGTAGGCCGAGTAGTCCACGGCCATGTGGTGGGTCTCGGCGGAGATCGTCTGCGTCGCGGAGGGGTCGTAGACCACGACGTCGGCGTCGGCGCCCGGTGCGATCACGCCCTTGCGCGGGTACATGCCGAACATCCGCGCGGGCGTGGTCGAGACGATCTCGACCCAGCGTTCGCGGGTGATCTCGCCCTTCACGACGCCCTGGTGCAGCAGGTCGACGCGGTGCTCGACGCCGGGCATGCCGTTGGGGATCTTGGAGAAGTCGCCGAGCCCCAGCTGCTTCTGGTCCTTGAAGCAGAACGGGCAGTGGTCGGTGCTCACGACGGACAGGTCGTTGGTGCGCAGCCCGCGCCACAGCGACGACTGGTGCTCCTTGGGCCGCAACGGAGGCGAGGCCACGTACTTCGCGCCCTCGAAGCCCGGTTTCGCCAGGTCCTCCAGCGACAGGTACAGGTACTGCGGGCACGTCTCGGCGAACACGTTCTGACCCGTGTCCCGCGCCGCCGTCACGGCGTCGAGCGCCTGCGAGGCCGACAGGTGCACGATGTACAGCGGGGAACCGGTGACGCGGGCCAGCTGGATCGCGCGGGACGTGGCCTCGCCCTCGAGCTCCGGCGGCCGGGTCAGGCCGTGCTGCACCGGGTCGCCCAGGCCCGACGCGAGCGCCTGCGCGACGAGCTGGTCGATCGCGATGCCGTTCTCCGCGTGCATCATGATCGTGGCGCCCGTCTCGCGCGCCTTTTGCATGGCGCGCAGGATCTCGCCGTCGGTGGCGTAGAAGACGCCGGGGTAGGCCATGAACATCTTGAAGCTGTTCACGCCCGCCGCGATGCACGACTCCATCTCCTTGAGCGACTCGTCGGTCACGTCGGAGATGATCATGTGGAAGCCGTAGTCGACCGCGCAGTTGCCGTCGGCCTTGGCGTGCCACCTGTCCAGGGTGGACAGCAGGCTGCTGCCCTTGGGCTGCACGGCGAAGTCGACGATCGTGGTGGTGCCGCCCCACGCCGCCGCCGTCGTGCCCGTCTCGAAGGTGTCCGCGGACTGGGTGCCGCCGAACGGCATCTCCATGTGCGTGTGGGCGTCGATGCCACCGGGGATGACGTACTTCCCGGCGGCGTCGAGCACCTCGTCGGCCTGGACGGTGAAGCCGGGGGTCACGAGCGCCGCGATGTGCTCGCCGTCGATGAGGACGTCGGCGGCGTGCGAGCCCGTCGCGTTGATCACCAGGCCGTTCTTGATGAGGGTGCTCACGGCGTCACCAGGCCCTCATAGGTGTCGGGGCGGCGGTCGCGGTAGAACGCCCACGTGTCGCGGACCTCGGTCAGCAGGTCGAGGTCGAGGTCGCGCACCACGAGCTCTTCCTCGGTGTCGGACGCCGCCTCGCCCACGAGTTGGCCGCGCGGCGACACGAAGTACGTCTGGCCGTAGAACTCGTTGTCTCCCAAGGGTTCCACACCCACCCGGTTGATCGCGCCGACGAAGTACTCGTTCGCCACGGCCGCGGCGGGCTGCTCCAGCCTCCACAGGTACTCCGACAGCGACCGGGACGTCGCCGACGGGTTGAACACGACCTTCGCGCCCGCGAGGCCCAGCGCCCGCCAGCCCTCGGGGAAGTGGCGCTCGTAGCAGATGTAGACGCCGATGCGGCCGACCGCGGTGTCGAACACCGGGTACCCGAGGTTGCCGGGCTTGAAGTAGAACTTCTCCCAGAACCCCTTCACCTGGGGGATGTGGTTCTTGCGGTACTTGCCGAGGTACGTGCCGTCGGCGTCGATCACGGCCGCGGTGTTGTAGTAGACGCCCGGCTGCTCCACCTCGTACATCGGCACGATCAGCACGATGTTGTTCTGCGCGGCGACCTCCTTCATCAGCTCCGTGGTGGGGCCGTCGGGGATCGACTCGGTGTAGGCGTAGAAGTCCGCGTCCTGCACCTGGCAGAAGTAGGGGCCGTAGAAGAGCTCTTGGAGGCACAGCACCTGAGCGCCCTGGGACGCGGCGTTGCGGATGTGCTCGACCGCGTTCGCGATCATCGACTCCTTGTCGCCCGTCCACTTCTGCTGGACGAGCGCCGCCCGGATGATGTTGCTCATCTGGTCGTCTCCTTTGCCGTGTTGTCCTTCAGGGCGAGGAACACCAGGAAGCCGGCCGCGAAGCCGACCACCCAGTTGTAGTCGTAGAGCGGCTTGAGGAACGGGATCAGGCCGTCCTCCGGGAACGGACCGCCGTGGGCGCCGCCCACCGCGAGCACGGAGCCCACGAGGGTCGCCACGACGGCACGCCAGTTCCAGCCGCCGTTGAACCAGTACGCGCCCCGCCCGTCCAGGTAGAGGTCGGTGAGGTGCAGCTCGGTCTTCCCGATCACCCAGTACCCGGCGGCGAAGACGCCGGCCACGCTCGCGAGGAGCCCGCCGTAGAACCCGAGCCACGCGAAGATGTAGATGCTGGGGTCGGAGATCAGCCGCCACGGCTGGATCACGATGCCGATGACGCCGGTGATCAGGCCGCCGACGGCGAACGTGATGCGGCGGGGGAAGGCGTTGGAGAAGTCGTAGGACGGGCTCACGACGTTCGCCGCGAGGTTCGCCGAGATCGTGGCCAGCACCAGCGACACCAGCGCGACCAGCACCAGGGCGGTGCTGTCGAAGCGGGACGCGAGGTCCGCCGGGTCCCAGATCGCCTCGCCGTACAACGCCTGCGCGCCGGACGTCGTGAGGATCGCGACGATGGCGATGAACGACATGGTCGTCGGCAGGCCGAGGAGCTGCCCGACGACCTGCTTGCGCTGGCTGCCACCGAACCGCGTGAAGTCCGGCATGTTCAGGCTGAGCGTCGACCAGAACGCGATCATGCCCATCAGCGCGGGGAAGAAGACCTTCCAGAAGTCGGGGCCCCAGCCGAGCTTGCTGCCGGTCTGCAGGATCGGCCCGAAGCCGCCCGCCTTCACCAGCACGTAGCCGAGCAGGACCAGGAACCCGACGCTGACGAGCGGCGCCGTCCAGTTCTCGAACCGCCGGATCGCCTCCATGCCGCGCCAGATGACGAGCATCTGCACGACCCAGAAGCCGAAGAAGCACAACCACAACGTCCACGGCTGCCCGGCGACGACCGACGCGTTCGTCCAGCTCTCGCCGGCCAGCCGCCCGATGATGACGTGCAGCGCCTTGCCGCCGACCCACGTCTGGATGCCGAACCAGGCGCAGGCGATGAAGGCCCTGAGGAGCGCGACGAGGTTCGCGCCGCGGATGCCGTAGAACGCGCGGGCGAACACGGGGAACGGGATGCCGTACTTCGTGCCGGCGTGGCTGTTGAGCAGCATGGGGACCAGCACGATCAGGTTGCCCAGGGTGATCGTGAGGAACGCCTGCACCCAGTCCATGCCGATCGCGATCAGGCTCGCCGCGAGCGTGTAGCTGGGGATGTTGTGCGCCATGCCCATCCACAGCGCGAAGAAGTTGTAGGTCGTCCACGTCCGCTGCCGCACGGGAACGGGCGCGAGTTCGGGGTTGAAGAACCTGCTGTCCCTGATGGGACCCACGTCGCTCAGCTCGACGCGGCCGTCAGGTGTGACCTGGGGCGGTGAGGACTCGACTGCCATCGTTCAACCCCCTGTTACGCTGCTGGAACAACGCCAACGCGGTCTGATTCCACCCCGGAATCCTGGGTCCGCCGTCGCAGGTCTGGCAGTGTCAGAGTGTCCACGCTTGTCATGATCGGCGCACATTGTGTTCCACTGCCGGGCGTGGTGCTGTCCCGGCGTGTTCCGCTGCTCGCCAGCGCGGGCCTGGTCGCGGCGGGTGTGACGGGTGCCGCGACCAGGCCCGCGCGGCAGCCGCCTGCTCGGCTGAATCGGGCCCGACGGCGTGGTGCCCCTCCGCCGAACCTGTACCCGATCAGCCGATGCCGTGGGGCGCGTGGATGGGGGTCGTCCGGTCCGGTGGTGCTCGTGCTGCACGGCCGTGTCGTGTGGGGGGAGGCGCTCACGTCACCGGTAGGCGTGTGGTGCGGGCTTTGAGCCGCACCACGGCGGTGCCCGCCTTGCGGTCGTGCCACGTCCGCGTCCCGCGCAGGTCCAGCGCCTCCACGGCGGACAGCACGAGCAGCGCGAACCCGCCGACCAGCAGCGACGACGCGACCCAGCCGGTCGGCCCCACGGCGACGTGCTCGCCGATGACGACCCACGGTTGTTGCCAGCCGAGGCCCGCCATCAGCGCCGGCTCCCGCCAGCCGAGGCCGGCCAGCACGAGCACCGCGCCCGCGCCCGGCAGCGCGGTGGTGACGAGCGTGCGGGTCAGCGCCCGCCGCAGGCTCAGGCCGCAGGCGGGACCCACGACCCGCAACCCCGTCAGCGCCTTGCCGAGGGTTTTCCCGCGCAGCAGCAGGACGTCGTAGACCGCCGCGCAAGCCACCACCAGCACGGGCTCGTGGACCAACGGCCACGCCACGACCAGCACCAGGAGCCAGTCGAGCAGACGGGCGACCAGCCGACGAACGAGCATGGTTCACGCTAAGCGGCGGAAGTACCCCGTGAATTGTCAGTTCATGGCCACTTGCCGGGCGAACTCGGCCACCCACCGGCCGTTGTCCCTGGCAATCGACCGCTCGGTCAGCCCGTCCGCCGCGAAAGCCCCGACCTCGGCCGGCGTGAGCGGCCACGGCGGCCCGTCCGGCTCGGGTCCCTCGTCCCGCGCCACGGCCAGCACCAGCAACGTCCCGCCGGTCAGGGCCGCGACCTTCCGGGCGGCCCCGGCGTGCAGCGCCGGCGGCAGCGCCTGCACGGTCATGTTCTCCACGACCAGGTCGAACGCGCGGTGCCACTCGGCGGGCGGGTTCAGCAGGTCCGCCACCACGTAGGACACCGCGGACCCCGGGTGGCGCGCCTGGACCGCGGCGATGGCGGTGGGGGAGACGTCGAAGGCGGTCACGTCGAACCCGCGCGAGGCCAGGAACTCGGCGTCGCGGCCGAAACCGCAGCCCACGACCAGCGCGCTCCGGCCCGTGCCGTCGAGGCCGTTCGCCCACTCGACGAGGTGCGCCTGCGGGTGGGGGACGTCCCACGGGACGGAGGCGGTGCCGGCGTCGGCGGCCGCGTACAGGTCTTCGAACCAGCCGGTCGGGTTGGCCGCCTGGAGGCGGCGGGCGTCGTCATCTGCGGACATGACCCCACTTCTACCGGGTCGCCGCCGCGTGATCAACCGGCGCAGCGCGCTGTGCGGACCAGGGAGCCGAACGGGAACAGTTGCACGCCGAGGGGGTGGATCACGCGGCGCAGCCCGCGTCTCCAAAGTGGACAGAGGGGACCCGGCGTGCCCGCCGCAATCAGTCCGAACGGGACAGTGTCGGTCGGACCTCCTCAAGCACAGACCGAGCCGACGCACCGATCTCACCTGATAGAGACGGGGTACGCCGTCCGGTGTGTACAGACGGTGACCGGAGGCCGTCCGTTCGAACGTGACGACAAGACGTTTTTCGTCGTGGTGGTGGAGCGTACGGATGGTCGGTCCGCTCACTTTCGGCAGGTCACTGGTGCTTCAACGGGTCACACGACGGTTGCGGGGCCTCCTGCGGCACGGGGTTCAAGCCCTGAACACCCGATCGAGCGGGTTAATCCGCGAACCGAACGCGCCGATGAAATCAAAGATCGGTCCCCAAAACCAGATTGAGGAAAACTGTGTCTCGTTCCGGACTGTTCCGTGCCGCCGCTCTGCTCGCCGCCAGCGCCGCCCCGCTCCTCGCGGGTTCGGCCGGCGCCGCCGAGGCCCCGCAGCTGGGGGCCGGCCTTCCCGAGGTGGGCGCGGACAAGCTGATCACCGACGCCACGCGGCACGGGCTCCCGCTCCAGTCGGCCACCGCCGTTCAGCTGCCGCACGTCGGCTCGCCTGTCGCGAACGACCTGCCGGTTCCGGCTCTCCCCGGCCTTCCCTTCTCCGCGCAGGAGCGCTCCCTCGGCTACCCGATCGCGGCCCAGGTCGGCCAGCTCGCCGGCCTGCCCAACCCGCGCGACCTGCCGGGCACGGCGAGCGTCGGCAACCTGCCGTCGCCGTCGCTGCCGGTCAACGGCGCCGTGCCGAACCCGACCGTTCTCTCGGGCACGCTCCCGACCATCAACGGCTGAGTTCGCACGTCGAAAATGGGCCCGTGCGCGCTCACGGGCCCATTTCGTGCACCAGCAGCGCGACGTACAGCGACAGCACGGACTCCGGGTCCTCCAGCGAGACGCCGAGGACCTGTTCGATCCGTCGGAGCTGCTGGTAGTAGGCGGTGCGTGAGAGGTGGGCCGCCGCGGCGGCCGCCGACTTGTTGCCGCCGTTCTCGCACAGGCGCCGCAGCAGTTCCACGAGCCGTGAGCCCTGCGCCGTGTCGCGCGCCAGCAACAGCCCGAGCTCGCGGTCCGCGAAAGCCCGCACGCGTTCGTCATCGCGCAGCAGGTGCAGCAGGCCGCGCAGCCGCACGTCGTCGAGCCGGTGGTAGAGCTGCGATCCCGGCGCCCGCAACGCCGCTCCGGCCACGTGGGCGGCCTCGCCGAGCGACCGGCGCACGTCCGCGGTCGACGTGACGGTCGTGCCGACGGCGATCACGACCTCCGAGGCCGCCGTACGGTGGATCTCGCGCGCGACCCTGCGCAGAACCCCTTCCACGCCAACGGTCAACGGCACCGACAGCAGTGCCCGCACCGATGTGTCGTCCACGACGCCGACGAGCGCCGCGACCGTCACGCGCCGCCCGGCCAGCGCGGTCGCCTCGGCGAGATCGCGCAGGACCTCCTGTGTGGCAAGCGTTTGCCCCTGCAACACCGAGACCGGCCGCACCGCCACGCCGATCAGCTGCCGCCGTTCCAGCGGGACGCCCAGCGCCGCCGCCCGCGCGCCCAGGTCCGGCGACTGCGGCGACTGGCCGAGCAGCTGGGCCAGCAGCGTCCGGTGCGTCTGCCGTTCCAGCGACTCGCGGTCCCGCGCCACGAGCCGGTGCACGGCCAGCGCGGACGCGGCGCGCTCGGCGACGACGACGTGCCGGTGCGGGGGCGGCTCCGGCGACACCACCACGAGCCGGCCCCAGTCGGCTCCGCGCGCTCCGACGATCGTGATCAGCCAGCCGGACGCGGTGTCGTAGGCGGTCCGTTCGGACACCGTGACGGCTCGCGAGCGGGCCGCCCAGTCGTCGAGCAGCCGGACGGGGTCGTGCCCGGCGGCGTCGTAGGCGAGCACGTCGTGCCCGAGCGTCTCCAGCACGACCGGCAGCCCGGACGTGCGGGCGACCTCGCGCAGCACCTCGGAGGGTTCCGCACCGGCGACCGTCAGCGCCGTGAACGTCTCGTGCACCTGCTCCGCGGCCCGCAGCTCGGCGAGCTGGGCGTCCACGATCAACGCCACCACCGCCTCGGTGACGGCCACGTACTTGGTCTCCTCCGACAGCGTGAGCAGCGGCAGCCCGTGGTGCTCCGCGGCGGTCACGAGCGCGGCGGGCACGTCGTCGCGCCACCGCCTGCCCAGCTCGACCACGAGCCCGGCGCACCCGACGGCGGCCAGTTCCTCGACGTAGCGGGCGAGACCGGACTCGGGCAGCATCACGCCGGTCGTCAGCACGAGCTCACCGCCGCGCAGCAGGGGCGCGATGTCCGCGATCTCCGCCACGTGCACCCAGCGGACCCGGCGGCCGAGCCCGGCCGACCCCGCGACCAGGCGGGGCTTTCCCTGCCGGATCACCGGCAGGGCGACGACTTCGGCCACCGTCGGGTACATGGACACAACGTAATGCCAACCAGCCGATCCGGGTACAGGTTGTGCATGGCGGCGAACCCGGCGCGCCAGGAGACTCCGAGGTCAGGAGTAGACCCCTGGAGGACGTGATGGCCCACAAGGAGCTGCTGGCACGACACCGCGCGGTGATGCCGGAGTGGCTGGCCCTCTACTACGACGAGCCCATCGAGATCGCGAGTGCCCGCGGGCGCCGCGTGACCGACCGCGAGGGCACGACCTACCTCGACTTCTTCGCGGGCATCCTGACCAACGCCATCGGCTACGACGTCGCGGAGATCAGCGACGCGATCCGCTCGCAGCTCGACACGGGCGTGCTGCACAGCTCCACGCTGTACCTGATCCGCTCCCAGGTCGAGCTGGCCGAGAAGATCGCGGAGCTCTCCGGCATCCCGGACGCCAAGGTGTTCTTCACCAACTCCGGCACCGAGGCCAACGAGACCGCGCTCATGCTCGCCACCCAAGCCCGGCGCAGCGAGCAGGTCCTGGCGCTGCGCAACAGCTACCACGGCCGTGCGTTCGCCACGGTCGCCATCACGGGCAACCGGGGCTGGTCCGCGTCCGCGCTGTCGCCGATCAAGGTCAGCTGGGTGCACGGCGGGTACCGCTACCGCTCGCCGTTCAGGTCGCTGTGCGACGCCGACTACGTCAAGGCCTGCGTCGAGGACCTGCGCGAGGTCATCGAGACCACGACCTCGGGCGACGTCGCCTGCATGATCGCCGAGCCGATCCAGGGCGTCGGCGGCTTCACGTCCCCGCCCGACGGCCTGTTCCGCGCGTTCAAGGACGTGCTCGACGAGTACGGCATCCTCTTCGTCTCCGACGAGGTGCAGACGGGCTGGGGTCGCACCGGCGAGCACTTCTGGGGCATCCAGGCGCACGACGTGGTGCCGGACGCGATGACGTTCGCCAAGGGCCTCGGCAACGGGCTCGCGATCGGCGGTGTCGTCGCCCGCGGCGACCTGATGGACTCCATCACCGCCAACTCGATCTCCACCTTCGGCGGCAACCCGATCTCCACGGCCGGAGCGCTCGCCACCGTGGACTACCTGCTCGAGCACGACCTGCAGGCCAACGCCGCCAAGCTCGGCTCGCGCCTGATCGGCGGCCTGCGCTCGCTCGCCGACAAGCACCCGGTGATCGGCGACGTGCGCGGCAAGGGCCTGATGGTCGGCGTCGAGTTCGTCGGCCCGGAGGGCGAACCGAACGCCGCCGCGGCCGCCACCGTGCTCAGCGAGTCGAAGGCGCTCGGCCTCCTCGTCGGCAAGGGCGGCCTCTACGGCAACGTGATCCGGCTGGCCCCGCCGATGACCCTGACCGAGGACGAGCTCGAAGAGGCCCTGGCGATCCTGGCGCAGGCGGTGGAGCGCGCATGATCAGGCACTGGATCGGCGGCAAGCCCTGGGACGGCACCCCCGAACGGCAGGGCGACGTCTACGACCCGACGTCGGGCAAGGTCGCCTCGCAGGTGGCCTTCGCCTCCGTGTCCGAAGTGGACGCCGCGGTGGCCGCGGCCGCGGAAGCGTTTGCGTCCTGGCGCACCGCGTCCCTGGCGCAGCGCTCGAACGTCATGTTCAAGTTCCGCGAGCTGCTCGACGAGCGCAAGGGCGAGCTGGCCGAGATCGTCTCGGCCGAGCACGGCAAGGTCGTGTCCGACGCGGCGGGCGAGATCCAGCGCGCACTCGAGTCCGTCGAGTACGCGTGCGGCATCCCGCAGCTGCTCAAGGGCGGCTTCTCCGAGAACGCGTCGACCCGCGTCGACGTCTACTCGATCCAGCAGCCCGTCGGGGTCGTCGGCGTGATCTCGCCGTTCAACTTCCCGGCGATGGTGCCGCTGTGGTTCGTGCCCACCGCAATCGCTTGCGGCAACACGGTGGTGCTGAAACCGTCCGAAAAGGACCCGTCGGCGGCCTGCTTCATCGCCGAGCTGTTCGCCGAGGCCGGGCTGCCCGGCGGCGTGCTCAACGTCGTGCACGGCGACAAGGTGGCGGTGGACCGGCTGCTGGAGCACCCCGTGGTGAAGGCGATCTCGTTCGTCGGCTCCACCCCGATCGCCCGGTACGTCTACGAGACCGGCACCGCGCACGGCAAGCGGGTGCAGGCGCTCGGCGGCGCCAAGAACCACATGGTCGTCCTGCCCGACGCCGACCTCGACCTGGCCGCGGACGCCGCGGTGTCCGCCGGCTTCGGCTCGGCGGGCGAGCGCTGCATGGCGATCTCGGTCGTCGTGGCCGTCGGCGACGTCGGCGACGCCCTGGTCGACCGCATCAGGTCGCGGATCGCCGACGTGAAGGTCGGCTCCGGCTCGGCGTGCGAGATGGGACCGCTGGTCACCGGCGCCCACCGCGACAAGGTGACGTCCTACCTGGACGCCGGCGTCTCCGAGGGCGCGGTGCTCGCCGTCGACGGCCGCGACCACCCGATCGACGGCGACGCGGGCGGGTTCTGGCTCGGCCCGACCCTCTTCGACCACGTCGGCACCGACATGACGATCTACACCGACGAGATCTTCGGCCCGGTCCTGTCGGTCGTCCGCCGGGACACCTACGAGGAGGCCGTCGAGCTGGTGAACGCGAACCGGTACGGCAACGGCACCGCGATCTTCACCAACGACGGCGGCGCGGCCCGCCGGTTCCAGAACGAGATCGAGGCGGGCATGGTCGGCGTGAACGTGCCGATCCCCGTGCCCGTCGCCTACTACTCGTTCGGCGGGTGGAAGGAATCGCTTTTCGGCGACTCACACGCGTATGGGCCGCACGGCGTGCACTTCTTCACGCGCTCCAAAGTGGTCACGTCGCGGTGGCTCGATCCTTCGCATGGCGGCGTGAACCTGGGGTTCCCGCAGAACACCTAGAGCGGACCGGTGAGCACTCGCCGCTCGTACGACCGCGTGGCCGCGCGCTACGCGTCCGAACTGAGCGGCGAGCTCGCCGGCAAACCGCTGGACCGCGCGCTGCTCGACGTGGTGGCGGAGCTGGCGGATGGTCTGGTGCTCGACGTCGGCTGCGGGCCGGGGCACGTCGCGGCCTACTTGGCCGATCGGGTGCCTGTGGTCGGCGTTGACCTGTCACCGGAGATGTGCGCGCACGCCGCCGTTCCTGCCTGTGCCGGTGACATGACGGCACTGCCCGTGCGGTCGCACTCGGTGTCTGCGCTCATCTGCCTGTACGCGGTCATCCACCTCGATGCCGCTGCACGCGCTGCGGCTTATGCGGAGTTCGCGCGGGTGTTGAAGCCTGGCGGGCAGGCGTTGGTGGCGTTCCACGTGCGGGACGCGGAGACCGCGGCGGGCCAGGCGCGGACGCTGACCGAGTGGTGGGGTGACGAGGTCGACTTGACGTTCCGGTTCCTCGACCCGGACGAGGAGGCGCGGGCGTTGGCGGAGGCGGGTCTCGTGGTGACGGCCCGCCTCGACCGCGCGCCGGACTCGCGGGTGGAACACGCGAGCGAGCGGTGCTACCTGCTGGCGCGTGCCGCCAGCGACTCCGGCAACGGGTCGTAGCGCGAGAACCGGCGCGTGAAGGTCCCGGTGCCCGAAGTCAGCGACCGCAGCTCGATCGCGTACCGCAGCAGCTCCGAAGAAGGCACCTCGGCCCGGACCACCGTCCGCCCGCCCTCGTCCGCCTCGGTCCCGAGCACCCGCCCGCGCCGCCCGGACAGATCCCCGAGCACGGTGCCCAGGTGTTCGTCGGGCAACCGGATCGCGACCTCGTCCACGGGCTCCAGCAGCTGCGTGCGCCCCACCGAAGCCGCCTCCTTCAACGCCAGCGCCCCGGCGGTCTGGAAGGCGGCGTCGGACGAGTCGACGGAGTGCGCCTTGCCGTCGACGAGCGTCACGCGGACGTCGACCACGGGGGTGCCGTCGTGGAGGCCTCGCTCCAGCTGGGCGCGGACGCCCTTCTCGACGGACGGGATGAACTGGTTCGGGATCGAGCCGCCGACGATCTTGTCGACGAACTGGAAGCCGGAGCCCCGGGGGAGTGGTTCGACGACGATGTCGCAGACGGCGTACTGGCCGTGGCCGCCGGACTGCTTCACGTGGCGGCCGTGGCCCTTCGCGGAGCCCGCGAAGGTCTCGCGGAACGGGACGCGGACCGGTTCGGTGTCGATCTCGGCTCCGCCGGCGCGCAGGCGGGCCAGGACGACGTCGGCGTGGGCCTCGCCCATGCACCACAGGACCATCTGGTGCGTTTCGGCGTTGCGGTCCAGGCGCAGGGTGGGGTCGCTGGCGACCAGGCGGTTGAGGTTGCGGGCCAGGTTGTCCTCGTCGCTGCGGGTGCGCGGGACGACGGCGATGGGCAGCAACGGTTCCGGCATGTCCCACGGCGCCATGAGCAGCGGCTGCTCGGGGGCGGAGACGGTGTCGCCGGTTTCGGCGGTGGTCAGCTTCGTCAGCGCGCACAGGTCGCCGGCGACGCAGTACGGGACCTCTCGCAGCGTGGAGCCCAACGGCGAGTAGATGTGGGCCACGCGTTCGTCGGCGTCGTGGTCCTCGTGACCGCGGTCGGCCATGCCGTGCCCGGAGACGTGCACGGGACGTTCGGGGCGCAGGGTGCCCGAGAAGACGCGGACCAGCGACACGCGGCCGACGTAGGAGTCCACCGCGGTGCGGACCACCTCGGCGACGAGTGGCCCGTCCGGGTCCGGGGCCATGCGGGGTTGGGGGATGCCGTCGACTGACGTCACGGACGGAAGCTCGTGTTCCAGCGGTGAGGGGAACGCGCGCGCGATGCCGTCCAACAACTCGGTGAGACCCATGCCGGTGGCGGCGCACACGGGCATCACGGGGTGGAACGAGCCTCGTGCGACGGCGGTTTCCAGGTCGGCGATCAGCGTGTCCTGGTCGATGTCCTCGCCCGCGAGGTAGCGGTCCATGAGGGTCTCGTCCTCGCTCTCGGCGATGATCCCCTCGATCAACGCCGCGCGTTCGTCCGGGTGGTTCTCACCGGAGGTGAGCAGGCCGACGAGCGAGTCGCCCTCCTGCACGTAGAGCGGCACGACGCCGGCGCCGAACGCGGCCTGGCACTCGATCACCGCGTTGGCGAAGTTCGCACGGTGGTGGTCCGTGCGTGTGATTACGACGGCGCGAGGCATGCCCACGAGAGAGCACTCTCCCCACAACGCGATGGTGGCCGCGTCGACGCCCTCGAAGGCGTTCACAACAAAAAGGGCCGCGTCCGCGGCCCGCAGTCCTGCCCTGAGCTCACCCACGAAGTCGACGTAGCCGGGGGTGTCGATCAGGTTGATCTTGATGTCCCCGTGCTGGACGGGGGCGACGGCGAGGCCTACCGACCGTTGCTGTCGCACGGCCGCCGGGTCGTGGTCGCAGACGGTGGTGCCCTCGGTGACCGATCCCGCGCGGGTCAGCACGCCGGTGGTGGCGAGCAGGGCCTCGGTGAGCGTCGTCTTGCCCGCGCCGGACGGTCCCACGAGCACGACGTTGCGGACCTTGGCCGGGTCGTCCACAGCGACCGCGCCTGCCGATGAGCCGTTGTCGGAGTGCTTGCTTCCCATGGCGACCTCCGTCAAGTCGTAGTGTCCGATCTCACACCCGTTGACGGCGCAGGACAACCCCGGAGACCCATCCGGTCGCCGACCGGCTTTGACGCCTCTTCTGGGTGACGGGCGTCACGACCTGCGTTGATCGCGAAGTGGCATTCCGAAATGTGGCCTCAGTGGCTTGGGTGAGGGGGCCACAGCGGTCGTACCGTGAGGTCACCAGAACTTCCCCTCGCGAAAGGTTGCCCCGGTGAGCACTGATCAGGTCACGGGCACTGCCCGCGTCAAGCGCGGCATGGCCGAGATGCTCAAGGGCGGCGTGATCATGGACGTGGTCGACGCCACCCAGGCGAAGATCGCGGAGGACGCGGGCGCCGTCGCCGTCATGGCGCTCGAGCGCGTGCCCGCCGACATCCGCGCCCAGGGCGGCGTCGCCCGGATGAGCGACCCCGACCTGATCGACGGGATCATCGACGCCGTCTCGATCCCGGTGATGGCCAAGGCCCGCATCGGCCACTTCGTCGAGGCCCAGGTCCTCGCGTCGCTCGGCGTCGACTACATCGACGAGTCCGAGGTGCTCACCCCGGCCGACTACGCGAACCACATCGACAAGTGGGCCTTCACGGTCCCCTTCGTCTGCGGTGCGACGAACCTCGGCGAGGCCCTGCGCCGCATCACCGAGGGCGCGGCCATGATCCGCTCCAAGGGCGAGGCCGGCACCGGTGACGTCTCCAACGCCACCACGCACATGCGCAAGATCCGCCAGGAGATCCGCCGCCTGCAGAACCTCCCCGAGGACGAGCTCTACGTGGCCGCCAAGGAGCTCCAAGCGCCGTACGAGCTGGTCAAGGAGGTCGCGCAGAACGGCAAGCTCCCCGTGGTGCTGTTCACCGCGGGCGGCATCGCGACCCCGGCCGACGCCGCGATGATGATGCAGCTCGGCGCCGAGGGCGTGTTCGTCGGTTCCGGCATCTTCAAGTCCGGCAACCCGGCCCAGCGCGCCGAGGCCATCGTGAAGGCCACCACCTTCCACGACGACCCCGACGTCATCGCCAAGGTCTCGCGCGGCCTGGGTGAGGCCATGGTCGGCATCAACGTCGAGGACGTGCCGGAGCCGCACCGCCTGGCCGAGCGCGGCTGGTAGGTCGACTCCTGCTGAGGGCGCACCGCTTCCGGCGGTGCGCCCTCAGGCGTTCTCAGCCTGTCCGGGTGAAGCAGTACGTCGTCTTGATGTCCGGGTACGCCAGCGCGAGCGCGGGGGACGGTCCGCACGCCGTCTTGTCCGTGGTGTTCGTGAAGACCTTCACCCGCACCACCTCGAGCCCGCCGCACGGGGGCGTCTCGAACTCGCCGGTCAGCGAGAACGTCGTGAACCGGTAGCACTGACCGTCGACGAAGGCCGGGATCAGGCAGATGTTCACGCTCTTGCGGCCTGAGCAACCGTGGTACTGCATGTACGCGCCGGGGTCTTCGCCGCACTTCTCGCTCTGCGAGCCCAGCACCTTGCTCACGGTGTAGTTGTGGGGTTCCTCGCCGCACGGCACCTGTTCGTACTTCACGTCCCGGCGGGGTCGCCGGACTCTTCCGGTGTGGCGGGCGGGATGGGCGGAGTCGTCATGGAAAGCCCCTCGGCGCGGACGTGGATGTGATCGTCTGGCCGACGCGAGCAGTCCCCCCGGACTTCCGCCCATCCTGGGAGCGGGCGCCTGCGCCCGGTCCCGCTCAACGGGTCATGTGCGCACCGTCTCGGCCAGGCCGGACAGAGCCGCCGGCAGCGGCGAGTGGTGCAGCACGCCGAGCCGTTGCGTGGCGCGGGTCAGCGCCACGTACAGCTCCGCCGCGCCACGCGGTCCGTCCCCCATGATCCGTTCCGGCTCCACGACCAGCACCGAGTCGTACTCGAGGCCCTTGGTCTCCGACGCGGGAACGGTGCCGGGCACGCCGGGCGGGCCGATCACGACGCTGGTGCCCTCGAGAGCGGCCTCGGCCGCGACGAACTCCTCGATGGCGCCGGGCAGCTCGTCGGCGGTGACCTGGCGTGCCCACGGCTGGACCCCGTTGGCGCGCACCGACTCCGGCGCGCGGACGTCCGGGGCGAACTCGGCCAGCACCCGCGCGGCGACGGCCATGATCTCCGCGGGCGTGCGGTAGTTGACCGTGAGCGAGCGGTACTCCCAGCGGCCCGGCACGTAGGGCTCCAGCATCTCGCCCCACGACGTGGCACCGGCCGGGGCGCGGCGCTGCGCCAGGTCGCCGACCACCGTGAAGGAACGGCCGGGGCAGCGCCGCATCAGCACGCGCCAGTCCATTTCGGACAGTTCCTGGGCCTCGTCGACCACGACGTGGCGGTAGGTCCAGCTCCGGTCCGCGAGGGCGCGTTCGACGAGCGTGCGCTGGTCGTGCTGCTCGAAGCGCACGGCCAGGTCCTCGGCGTCGAGCATGTCCGAGGCGAAGAGGTGGTCCTCGTCGTCCATGTGGTCGACGCGGTTGACCATGCTCTCCAGCACCTCGGACGCGTACCGGGCCTCGGCCGCGCGTTCGGCCGCCGCGGCCTGGTCGGCGGCCTGCTCGGTGCCGTCCTTGCCCAGCAGGTCGTGCAGCTCGTCGAGCAACGGCACGTCCGAGACCGTCCACGCCTCGCCGTCCCCGCGGTGCAGCGACGGGTCGGCGCCCGCCGCCGCGAGTGCCTCCGGCGAGGTGTACAGCGACGAGAGGAGCTCGAACGGCGTCATGATCGGCCACAGCAGGTCCAGCGCCGCGAGGAAGCCGTCGTCGTCGGCGAGGTCCTTGACCAGGCCCGAGCGCATGTCCTCCCAGGCCTCCTTGTCCGAGCGGGACATCCAGTTCTTGCCGATCCGGCCGATCGCGCGCTCGGTGAGGACGTACGTGATGATCTCGCGGAACACCGCGCGGGCCTCGTTGTGCGGCAGGCCGCTGTCGCGCGCCTCCTGCCGCGCCCACTCGGCGACGTCCGGTCCGATCTGGACGACGACGTCCTTCATGCCGATCGGGATCGGCTCCTGCGGGATCCGCTGCCGCGCCGAGACCGCCGCCTTCAGCACGTCGACCATCTTGCGGGAACCCTTGAGCCGCGCCACCTCCGGCGTGTCCTCGGCCGTCGCGAGCAGGCCGGGCAGCAGGCTGCCGGCCGTCGAGAAGACCACGTCGGACTCGCCGAGCGACGGCAGCACCCGGCTGATGTGGTTGAGGAACGCCGGGTTCGGGCCGACGACGAGAACGCCGTGCCGTTCCATGCGCTCTCGTTGCGTGTACATCAGGTAGGCGACGCGGTGCAGCGCCACGACCGTCTTGCCGGTGCCGGGACCACCCTCGATCACCAGCACGCCGGGGTGGTCGAGCCGGATGATCGCGTCCTGCTCGGCCTGGATCGTCGCGACGATGTCGCGCATGCCCGCGCCGCGCGGCGCGTTCAACGCCTCCAGCAGGGCGACGTCGTTCTGGTCCTCGCCGAGCCTGCCGAACACCTCGTCGGTGAACGCGGCCACCTCGCGGCGCCGGGTGAGGAACTGGCGGCGCCGGCGCATGCCCTCGGAGTTCGCGCCGGTCGCGGTGTAGAACGGCCGCGCCGCCGGTGCCCGCCAGTCGAGCAGCAACGGCTCGAAGTCGTCGAACTCGTCGAACAGGCCGATCCTGCCGATGTAGGAAACGTCCCCGTCGGCGCTGTCGAGCCGGCCGAAGCACAGCCCGTAGTCGGCCACGTTCAGGCGCTTCATCTCACGGTGCCGGGCACGCACCTCGTTGTCACGGTCCATCGCGGTCTCGCCGGTGCCACCCAGCGCGGACTGGTACGCCGCCTTCACGCGCGCACGCTCGTTGTCCAGCCGTGCGTAGAGCCCGGCCACGTAGTCGCGTTCGGACTGCAGTTCTTCTTCGTACCCCACGTGCTCCCCAGTGCGCCTGTGTTGTGGCATGAGGCGTCGAGTGTGAACGATGAACGGGGCCTTGTGGCAAGGCCCCCCTTCTGCTATATGGTTAAGTGGGAGAAATCGCACCACAGTGTGGCGTGCGCGTGTGGGCCCCGCGTAGTTCTTCGCCTCCGATGCCTCGCTCTTCGTCATGGCCGGGTGATCGCGCCGTTCGCTTGGCAGCGCGCCGGAAGGCGCGGACCACACCTCGCCCGGCCGCTGCTCCTTCCGGAACCGGACACGGGGCAGTGGGCAGTGGGCAGTGGGCAGTGGGCAAAGCGTCATCAGCAGGCGTCGCCACAGCAGTGAAAGCTGTTGTGGCGACGGCACACGATTCGACCGCATTGAGGGCGCAGACCTCATGCCCACTCGGTCATCTCGCCGGAAAAACGGGCGCCCTCATCCCGCGGTATTGACAGCTGCTCCGGCGATGGGAGAGGTTCACGGCCGCAACCGACGACCATGCGAGTAGGGGCGGAAATCGATGCCTACCACCGAACGGGCGCTGACGGCCAGCGAAACGGCTTTCATCCTCGCCGGGTTCGGCCCGGTCATGGTCCGCACGGCCTTCGCCGGAACGTTCGACCCAGTGCTGCTCGAAGACGCGTGGCAGCAGCTCGGTCACGAGTACCCGCTGTTGCGCTGCAGGATCATCGAGGGACAGGACGGTTTCGAGTTCGCTCTGCAAGACAGCATGTCGAAGGTGACCGCCGGCGCAGAAAGCTTCGAGCACGACATTTCCCGGCGGATCGAAGACGGCATGGTCAGTCAATTGTCGCTGCATCAGACGGCTGACACCGCGGAATTGACGCTCGCCGTCGACCACTCCGTTTCGGACGCCCGGCTGGTGCTGGTCCTGTCGCGGGCTCTGCTCCGCATCTACACCACTCTCCTGCGCGGCGAAGTCCAGCCCTCGGCGCCCCGCCCGGTGTTCGAGGCCGGGCTGGAGGAACTCTTCTCCGGAAAATACGCGCCAGGCCGGCCGGAAATGCCCGAAGTGGTGGAAGAGCCCGCCGTCCTGCCAGGGGGTCCCGGCGAGCCGCCGTCCGGCTTCGGCGTGCAGCACCTCGAACTCGACCAGGCGACGACGACCGAGGTCACCGAGTTCGCCCGCGCGAGCCGGATCTCGGTGACGAGCTTGCTGTGCGGAGCGGTTTCCAGTGCGGTGCGAGCCCGGGTGCCCGAAGCCGGCGGCCCGCTACCGGTCACCTTGTGCATCCCGGTGGATCTTCGCGAACGACTCGCCCCGCCGATCGATCCGGACGCCCAACTGTGCGGTGCTCTTCCCTGCCTGGTCACCGTCCCGGTCGCTGCCGACGACGAACCGGCCGAGGTCGGTGTGCGCGTCGCCGCAGGTCTGCGTGCGGCTCTGGAGCGGGCCGAACCGCAGCGGACCCTGCTGGCCCAGTGCCTCTCACCGGCGCCCCCGCCGACCATGACGTTCATGGTGTCGAACATCGGTGTCGTGGAGGATCCCGCGCTGCCCGATGGCCCGCGTGTCACCGGTAGCCGCTTCGCCGCGACGTTGCACGGTCCGGTACCCGCGATGTTCGTGGGGACGGTGGGCGGACGGCTGACTCTCGACGTGGTCTACGACCGCGCGTTCCACAACGACGAGGAGATCGGTGAAGTCGTGGCTTCGGTCGAGGCCGCACTGCGCATCTAGACCGTGTGCTCCATGACCATCACCGCGGTCGTCCCCGGCTCCAGCGCCTTGCAGATGTGCGGCAGGTCCCCGGGGTAGACGATGTAGTCACCGGGTCCGAGCTCGACCGGGTCGTCCGCGAGCCCGGCGAGGCACCGCCCCGAGGCCACGATCATGTGCTCGACGCTGCCGGGGACGTGCGGCAGTGACTCGCGGGCGCCACCCGGTTCGAGGGCCAGCCAGTAGAGGTCGTGCTTGGTGCCCGGACGGCACGCGGCCAGCAGCGTTGCGGAGTAGTGCGCCTGTTCGGAGTGGATGACGGGGCCTTCGCCGGCGCGGATGACCTGCACGCGGGGAACGGCGGGTTCGACGAGTTGGCTGAACGGGACGCCGAGGGCTACGCCGAGCGCCCACAGTGTCTCGACGCTGGGGTTTCCGGCGCCGGACTCCAGCTGGGAGAGCGTCGACTTCGCGATGCCCGCCTTCTTGGCCACCTCCGAGAGCGACATGCCGGTGCGATCGCGCTCACGCCGGAGGTTGGCCGCGATCAGGTCGAGTGGTGCGTTCGACACAGAAGTCCATCCGTTCGTCTTGACGAACACCTAGTCCAGGTGTTCATCTTAATGGGTGGTCCGTTCGATATGGCGAACTCTTGATGCGGTGCTCCTGCGTGACGTCGCCGCGGTGGCACTCGGTGCCGCGGTGACCGGTGCCAGTTTCGGCGCCATCTCGGTGGGCTCCGGCCTGCCGTGGTGGATGCCGGTGCTGATGTCGCTGGTGATCTTCGCGGGTGGCTCGCAGTTCATGGCCGTGGGCATCGTGGCCTCGGGCGGCAGCCCTGCCGCGGCGGTGCTGGCCGGGCTCGTGCTCAACGCGCGGCACCTGCCGTTCGGCCTGGCGGTCGGCGACGTGCTGGGCAACGGCTGGCTCGCGCGGATCGTCGGCAGCCACCTGCTGATCGACGAGTCGACGGCGTTCGCGATGGCGCAGAGGGACCCCGCGAGAGCGCGGGCGGCCTACTGGGCGTGTGGCGTGTCGCTGTTCTTCACCTGGAACGCGGGTGTGCTCATCGGGGCGCTCGCGGGGCAGGCGATCGGCGACCCGGGCACGTTCGGGCTGGACGCGGCCTTCCCCGCGGCGATGCTCGCGCTCACCCTGCCCGCCCTGAAGGACGCCGCCACCCGCAACGCGGCGCTCACGGGCGCCGTCATCGCGCTCGCGACCACGCCGTTCCTGCCCGCCGGGGTGCCGGTGCTGCTCGCGCTGGCCGGGCTGGTCGCGTTCCGGAGCAAGAAGGAGGAGCCGTGCCCGTCACCGCAGTCCTGATCCTCGCCGCGGGGACGTTCGCGATCCGCTTCGCCGGCCCGCTGCTGCGCGACCGCGTCACACTGCCCGACCGGGTCCGCGAGATCATCTCCGCGAGCGCGACCGTGCTGCTGCTGGCGCTGGTCGCGGTCTCGGCGCTGACGAACGGCAAGCAGTTCGGCGGCTGGGCGCTCGCGCTCGGCGTCGTCGTCGGCGGGCTCGCGGCGTGGCGGAAGCTGCCGTTCGTGGTCGTCATCGTGCTGGCGGCCGCCACGACGGCCGGGCTGAGGCTCCTCGGGGTCGGCTAGTGCTTGCGGACGTGGGAGAAGAGGAGGTTCGTGTGGACCTCCGTCACCTCCCGGCGGCTCGTGAACTTGTCGAGCACGAGCCGTTGCAGATGGCCGACGTCCGCCACGGCGACGTGCACCAGGAAGTCCTCCGGGCCCGTCACGTGAGAGAGGGCGAGCGTCTCCGGCAGTGAGAGCACGTACGCCATGAACGGGTCGACGATCTCCTTGGTGTGCGGGCGGATCTTCACCGCGAGCATCGCCTGCACGTGCTGCCCGACGGCTTTCGGATCGATCTCCGCGTGGTAGCCGGTGATCACGCCGCGCTCCCGCAACGCGCGGTGCCGGACCACCGCGGTGGACTGCGCGACGTTGACGCGTTCGGCCAGGTCCTTGTTCTGCAGCCGCGCGTCCTTCCGCAGCTCCCGCACGATGGCCTCGTCGATCGAATCCAGCACGGCTCTTCTCCGTTCCACCGAATCGGCTGCGGTTCGCTGTCCGTTCGTCCGAGGAAGTCTCCACCATTCGGGCCATGACGCGCATCGAGACCATCGCAGTGCACGGGGGCCGCGACGACCTCGCGGAGCTCGGCGTGCACGCGCCTCCCATCGACCTGTCCACCACCTACCCCGTGCCCGACCAGGCACTCGGCGGACAAGCGCTGGGGGACTGGGCCACCGGGGCCGCGCGGGCTGGCTCGCCCGTCTACGCGCGGCTGCACAACCCGACGGTCGCCCGGTTCGAACAGGCGCTCGCGGCCTTGGAGCACACCGAGACCTCCGTGGCGTTCGGCAGCGGCATGGCGGCGGTCACCGCCGTGGTCCAGGCCGCCTGCGTGATGGCGGGCAAGCCGCACGTCGTCGCGGTGCGGCCGCTGTACGGCGGCACCGACCACCTGCTGTCGTCGGGTCTGCTGGGCGTCACGACCACGTACGTCGAAGCGGGCCTGGTGGCCTCCGCGATCCGGCCGGACACCGGGCTCGTCGTCGTCGAGACCCCGGCCAACCCGAACCTCGACCTCGTCGACATCGACCACGTCGTGCGCCAGGCGGGCGGCGTGCCGGTCATGGTCGACAACACCTTCGCGACGCCGGTCCTGCAGAACCCCGCGCTGCACGGCGCCTCGTACGTCCTGCACTCCGGCACCAAGTACCTCGGCGGGCACGGCGACGTGCTCGGCGGCGTCGTGGCCTGCTCCGAGGAACGGGCGGCGGCGCTGCGGCAGGTCCGGATCATCACCGGCGCCGTGCTGCACCCGCTCGGCGGCTACCTGCTGCACCGCGGCCTCGCGACCCTGCCCCTGCGCGTCGAGGCGGCGTCCCGGTCGGCGGCGGTGCTGGCGGCACGCCTCGCCGAGCACGACGCCGTCGAGTTCGTGCGCTACCCGTCGGCATCGCCGCAGATGCGCGGGACGGGCGCGATGATCGCGTTCGGCGTCCACGGCGACCCGGTCGAGGTGGTGCGCCGGCTGGAGCTGATCACGCCGGCCGTGTCACTGGGATCGGTCGACACCCTGATCGAGCACCCCTCGGCTTTGACGCATCGACTGGTTCCGGGTGAAGATCTGCGCGCTTCTGGCGTTCCGGACAATTTGCTGCGCATTTCCGTGGGCCTCGAGCACGTCGAGGACATTTGGGCGGACTTGAACGCGGCGCTGTGTGACGTCGCTTACGTTAAGCCTTCCCCAACTGATTTCTTGGTGATGACTGCCACTCACTAGGGTTCCGACGCATCAGCGCGTCGGGGCGCGGGAGGTTCCGACGCGAGCGTTTTCCGTTTCGGAAGGAACCTCCTCGTGAGTTCTGTGGAAACTGATGCGGACGGCTACACCAAAGCGCTGAGCAAGCGCCAGGTGCAGATGATCGCCATCGGTGGCGCGATCGGCGTCGGCCTCTTCCTGGGCGCGGGCGGACGCCTCGCCACGGCGGGGCCGTCGCTGATCCTGTCTTACGCGTTGTGCGGTCTCGCGGCGTTCTTCGTCATGCGCGCGCTGGGCGAGCTCGTGCTCCACCGCCCGGTCGCCGGCAGCTTCGTCGAGTACGCCCGCGAGTTCATCGGTCCCTGGGCGGGCTTCACGTCCGGCTGGATGTACTGGGTGAACTGGGCGATGACGGGCATCGCCGAGATCACCGCCGTCGCGATCTACATGCACAAGTGGTTCCCGGACCTGCCGCAGTGGATCACCGCGCTGGTCGCCCTGTTCGTGCTGGTCGGCATCAACATGCTGTCCGTCAAGCTGTTCGGCGAGCTGGAGTTCTGGTTCAGCGTCATCAAGGTCACGGCCATCGTCGTGTTCCTCGTGACCGGCATCGGCCTGGTCATCGCGGCGGCGGACATCGGCGGCACGACGGCGTCGGTCTCCAACACGCTCGGCCACGGCGGCCTGTTCCCCGCGGGCTTCGGCGTCGCGCTGATGACGTTGCAGGCAGTGGTCTTCGCCTACTCGGCGATCGAGCTCGTGGGCATCGCGGCCGGCGAGACCAAGGACCCCGAGAAGATCATGCCGCGCGCCATCAACGGCGTCGTGTACCGCATCGCGATCTTCTACGTCGGCTCCGTCCTGCTGCTGACGATGCTGCTGCCCTGGGACCACTTCACGGGCACCGAATCGCCGTTCGTCACCGTGTTCTCCGCATTGGGCATCCCGGCGGTCGGCGACATCATGAACGCCGTGGTGCTGACCGCCGCATTGTCGTCGTGCAACTCGGGCCTTTACTCGACCGGGCGCATTCTGCGCTCGCTCGCGCAGAAGGGCGAGGCGCCCGCGTTCACGGGCAAGATGAACTCCCGCCACGTTCCTTACGGCGGCATTCTCTTCACGGGTGCGGCTTACCTGTTCGGCGTCGTCCTGAACTACACCGTGCCGAAGGAAGCCTTCGACATCGCGATCGCCGTGGCGTCTTTGGGTGTCGTGTCGACGTGGGCGACGCTGATCATCTGCCAGCTGCGGTTGCGCAAGAAGGCGATGGCGGGCGAGATCGAACGGCCCTCGTACCGCATGCCCGGCGCGCCGTACACGTCGTGGGGGACGCTCGCGTTCCTCGCGCTGGTGATCGGGCAGATGGCGTTCGCCGGGACCGCGGAGAAGATCGCGTTCTGGTCCATCCCCGTGCTCGCGCTCCTGCTGTTCGTCGGGTGGCGCTTCGTGAAGTCGCGTCAGCCGGTGGAGCCCGAGCGGCTGGTGTCCGTCGACTGATCTGGTCGGCGGGGTTCGCGCCGCGGGCCGTCTCCTCACGAGGGAGGCGGCCCGCGGTCGCGCACAGGGGTGGTCAGCAGGCCGGACAACCTCGAATATGCTGGTGAACATGGTTGTCGCTGCCCCGCCCGTCATCGGTGTGCTCGCCCTGCAGGGCGACGTCCAGGAACATCTCGTCTCCCTCGCGCAGTGCGACGTCACGGCCCGGCCCGTGCGCAGGGCCGAGGAGCTGGACGAGCTGGACGGGATCGTCATCCCCGGCGGCGAGTCGACGACCATCAGCAAGCTGCTCGACAACTTCGAGCTGCTGGAACCGCTGCGGGCGAAGATCAAGGCGGGCTTCCCGGCGTACGGGTCGTGCGCGGGCATGATCCTGCTGGCCAACGACGTGCTCGACGGCCGCGACGACCAGCACCAGCTCGGCGGGCTGGACATCACGGTGCGGCGCAACGCGTTCGGGCGGCAGGTCGACTCGTTCGAGACCGACCTCGACCTGGCGGGGGAGAACGTGCACGCGGTGTTCATCCGGGCACCCTGGGTGGAGGCGGTGAGCGGGGAGGTCGAGGTTCTCGCTACGGTGCCCATCACGGCTGAGGCGGGCGATGCCGCCGGTAGGATCGTCGCGGTCAGGCAGGGCAACGTGCTGGCCACGGCGTTCCACCCGGAGCTCACGGGGGATGAGCGCGTCCACCGCCTGTTCGTGGACATGGTTCGTGGTTCGACTGGTTCGGAGGAGAAATGAGCGGCCACTCCAAGTGGGCGACCACCAAGCACAAGAAGGCCGCCATCGACGCCAAGCGCGGCAAGCTCTTCGCGCGGCTGATCAAGAACATCGAGGTGGCGGCCCGCACCGGCGGTGGTGACCCGGACGGCAACCCGACGCTGTACGACGCGATCCAGAAGGCCCGGAAGAACTCGGTGCCGCTGGACAACATCGAGCGCGCCCGCAAGCGCGGCGGCGGCGAAGAGGCCGGCGGCGCCGACTGGCAGACGATCATGTACGAGGGCTACGGCCCCAACGGTGTCGCGGTGCTCATCGAGTGCCTCACGGACAACCGCAACCGCGCGGCGACCGAGGTCCGCACGGCGATGACGCGCAACGGCGGCTCGATGGCCGACCCCGGTTCGGTGTCGTACATGTTCAGCCGCAAGGGCGTCGTGATCGTGCCGAAGGCGGGCACGTCCGAGGACGACGTGATGCTGGCCGTGCTGGAGGCGGGCGCCGAGGAGGTCAACGACCTCGGTGAGTCGTTCGAGGTCGTGTCCGAGGCGGGCGACCTGATCCCGGTCCGCAAGGCGTTGCAGGACGCGGGCATCGACTACGAGTCGGCCGAGTCGAGCTTCCTGCCGTCGGTCTCGGTGCAGCTCGAAGCCGAGGGCGCGAAGAAGATCTTCAAGCTGATCGACGCGCTGGAGGACTGCGACGACGTGCAGAACGTCTTCGCGAACTTCGACGTGTCCGACGAGGTCATGGCCGAGGTCGGCTGAGTCCCGAAGCGGACGGACGCCGGTCACGCAGCACGCGTGACCGGCGTTTTCGCGTTGTCAGCGCACGTCGACGCGCCCGGTCCCGGACTCCGCGAGCTCGGCCCGCACCTGCTTGAACGCCAGGTCGTCGAGGCCGAGGGCGTCGCGCAGGAACGCCCAGGACGCCCGGCGGATCACCGCCACCCGCTCCGGGCTCTCGTCGGTCGTGTCCGTGGCGTTGTAGCCGTGGATCCCGCCGAGCGAGTGTTCGCCGCCGAACAGCGTCAGCAGGCCGCGCGCGCCGGGCGCGTGGTGGTAGACGTCGGTGAACCAGTCCGGTCCGCGGGTGCTGAGCATCGACTGGTCGGCGTCGCCCGCGACGGCGAGGAACGGCGTGCTCATCCGCTCGAAGTCCGGGGACATGAACGAGCCGAAGTTCTCCTTGGCGAACGGCGTCAGGTCGTCGCCGCCGAACCCGGTCGCGGCGAAGAGCACCCCGGCCTTCACGCGGGAGTCGGTCAGATCGGGGCCGGGCTCGCCGTCCGCGTCGAGAACGCGGGCGCCGAGCAGCATGCCGACGGTCTGCGCGCCCCACGAGTGCCCGGCGACGGCGAGGCGGTCGCGGTCGACGCGGTCGAGAAGTCCCGGCACCGCACCGAGAACGACGTCGAGGTCGTCGATCACGCGCTGGACGTCCTCCACGCGGAACCGCGAGATCTCCGAGTACCGGGGGTCGGCGGGCGTGAGGCCGAGCGTCACCGAGTCGAGGAACGTCGGCTGGACGACGACGAAGCCGTTGCTCGCCCAGAAGTCCACCAACGGGTCGTAGGACGACATCGACTGGCTGAAGCCGTGGGCGAAGACGACGACGGGGAGATCGGTGCCGGACGCGGGTGCGGACACCCGCACCTGGAGGTCGTCACCGCGGTCGGGCGCGGGCAGCACAACCGGTTTGGCGCTGATGATCGGCGTGGCGAACGTGGGCACGGCGGTGCTGGTCAAAGGCATGACAGGTGTCCTTCTGCGAGTGCGTGAGCGCGCTGTAGACTCTGAACCGGAGCGCAGTTCCGAATATACGGAGCAGTGTTCCACTTGGCAAGCGCGGACGTGGGAGAGGTGTGCCGGTGGCGGAGTCGACCGGGAAGAGGGCGGACGCCCGGCGCAACGAGAAGGCGCTGCTCGACGCCGCCGCGGCGGTGTTCGTGAGCGACGGCGTGGACGCGCCCGTGCGCAAGATCGCCGCCGAGGCGGGCGTGGGCATGGGGACGATCTACCGGCACTTCCCGACGCGCGCGGACCTCGTGGTCGCCGTCTACCGGCACCAGGTCGACGCGTGCGCCGAGGCGGGACCCGCGCTGCTCGCGTCGGCGGAGTCGCCGTTCGCGGCGCTGCGGAGCTGGGTGGACCTGTTCGTGGACTTCCTCGTGACCAAGCGCGGCCTCGCCGCGGCGAGCCGCAACGACCCCGACGGGTTCGCCGCGCTGCACGGGCTGTTCCTCGAACGCCTGCTGCCGGTCCTGGACGACATCCTCGCGGCAGCGCGTGAGGCGGGGGAGGTCAAGTCGGACGTCCCCGCGTACCAGCTGCTCCGCGCGATCGGGGACATCTGCGCCGGGGCCGAGCGCGTCGACCCCGGCTACGACGCGCGGATCACCATCGGCCTACTGCTCGACGGGTGCCGCGGCTGAGGCCAGCGCCAGGAAGGCCGACCACGCCTGAGCGCTGACCGGGAGGTGGGTGGCCGGAGCCTTGCTGTCCCGGATGCCGACGCCCCGACCGATCTCGACGCAGTTGTCGCCATCGCCGCTGTAGCTGCTCTTGCGCCACTCGGTCATGGGAGGCCCTCCAAGATGCTGTTGATCACCGCCCTCGATTGTTCCTCATCCAGGGCGACGGCAGCGAGGTCCTTCAGGATGTTCTCGTAGGTCTCGACGGTGTCCTTGTCGTCGAAGAACAGGCAGCACTTGACGCTCTCGACGTAGACGACCGGCGGGTACTTGGGGAATCTCATCAGCCGGAAGTCGCCGGACACGCCCGCGTGCATGCCGATCGACCTCGGGACGATCCGGATGCTGATGTACTTCCGCACCGACAGCCTCAGGAGGTGGGCGAGCTGCTCCCGCCACACCTCGCTGCCGCCCACCGGAAGCCACAACGCCTGCTCGTGCACGTAGAAGGTGAAGGCGCGGCTGTATTCGAGGATCTCCGCTCGTGCCGCCCTCGCCGCGACCGTCGCCGCCCGGTTCTCCGGCGAGACCGTCCGCGCCTTGGCGGTGACGGCCTCGATGTACTCACGGATCTGCAGAAGACCCGGAACGAGGATCATCGACCAGCAGGTGATCTCGTCGGCCTCCTGCTCCTGGTTGATCAGCGTGCGGACCTGGTCCGGGACGCCGTCGTCGGGCACGTGCAGGTAGACGTTGCCGGAGTCGTGGAAGAGCGTGAGCAGCTCCTCGCGTTCGCCGAGCGGTGTGCGGCAGTAGGCGAGCAGCTCGCGGACCTCGGACTCGGTCACCCCGCCCTTGCCGGCGAGCAGGTCGGAGATCTTGGCCTCCTGCCAGCCGAGCAGCTCGGCGAGCCTGCGCTGGGTCAGGCCGGTGCGCTCGACGGCTGCTCGGACGCCGTTGCCGAACTCGCGGCCCACCACGCTGGACGATCTCTTGGGCATCCACGGAAAGTAGGGGCAGCGCGGGCGAGCGCCCTATCGTTTCCGATCGGATATGCCTGAAGGTGGGAGCCTTGGAACAGCTCTAAGCAGGCTTAAGGCGCCAAAAGCGTGCCGTAGGGTGGATGGCGTGCTTTCCGACGAAGACATCGAACTGAGGGCCCGGCTGCTGTCCGCGGCCGACCGGCACGGCCACATGAACATCGTTGTGAACCCCGACTCCGAGGGAGCGGGGTACGTGTTCTCGGTGGGGGCGTGGCGCCGGTTCGGCGTGGCGGAGGCCGTCGTGATCGGGCTGCCGCAGGGCATGGGCGAGAACCTGATCAACGCCTACGTCGGGCGGGCGAGCCAGGGGGAGCGGTTCGTGCCCGGCAAGCTCTACGACGACTTCTTCGACGGCGTGCCGATCGTGTTCGAGCGGGTCTACAAGGGCTTCTACCCCGAGTTCTTCGGCAGCGCGTACCTGCTCTACGACGGGTCGGACTTCGCGGCCCTGCAGATCATCGTGCCCACGCCCGACGGCAGGTGGCCCTGGCAGCCGGACGCGCCGGAGGGGTTCGGCGACCACCAGCTCGTGCTCACCGAGAGCGGTGTCCCGGAGAGCTGGACGCCGGGGGTCACCGGCCCGTGAGCGTCCACATCGGACCGTTGACGGAGGAGCACGCCGGCGAGGTCCTGACGGTCCAGCGCGCCGCGTACCTCCAGGAGGCCCGCCGGTACGGGGCCTGGGACCTGCCGCCGCTGGTCGAGACGCTCGACGAGATCCGCGAGCACCTCGCCGGCGGCACGCCCGCGCTCGGGGCGTTCGACGGCACGCGGCTCGTCGGGTCGGTGCGCAGCCGCGTCGACGGCGAGCGGATGGAGGTCGCCCGGCTGGCCGTCGCGCCCGACGCGCAGGGCGGTGGCGTCGGGCGGCTGCTGCTGCGGGCTATCGGCGAGCGCGCGCCGGAGGGCGTGCGCGTCGTCTGGCTGTTCACCGGCGCCGAGAGCGACGAGAACCTGAGGTTCTACGAGAGCGCCGGGTTCGTGCGGGTCAGCGAGCACCTCGACGCCGTGGGCATCCGGTGCGTCAGCTTGGAGCAGAAACTCGTCTGACGGTCCCGCGACGTTGTCCGGAGGTCGTTGTCCGTTCGGATCGTCCCGACAGCGGACAACGACCACCGGGTAGAACAGTGGTGCGGCGGCGGTCCGGGGGGATCCGCGGCCGTCACGGGGGAGAGCGCCCCGCCCCGCAGGAGGCGAGGGGGATGCGGAGCGGGGCGCTTCGAACTCCGGACCGGCTACGGCTTGCGGCCCAGCAGGCCGATCAGCCGGGTTTGGTCATCGGCGTCCGAGGAAACCGGAACAGGCGAGTCGAACATCGAGGAGCCGCTCCAGTCGTCGATGTTGCGTTCGACGTAGGACAGCACGGACGACGCGAGGTCAGGGTCTATGCGTTCATCGGCGCCGATGGAGCGTGCCAGGTCCCAGGCGTGCACCGCGAGGTCCGCCGTCATCTGCCAGCAGTACTCCTCGGCGTCGATCGTCCCCGACGACACGCTCACCGTCTTCTTCAGCGCGTCCGGCTCCAGCCACGCCTCGCGCGCCGCCGCGGCCGCCAAGACCCACGACACGAGAGGCTCCTCGCCCAGGTTGTCGTGGTCGAAGCGGTCGCCGACCTGCCGCACCGTGCAGCCGGCCAGCAGCTCCGATGCCCAGAGCTGCTCGTGGACGAGGTGGCCGACCAGGTCTCTGACCGACCACTCCCGGCAGGGGGTGCCGAGTGTCCACTGGTCCGGTGCGATCTCCCGCACCCGCCGGTCGAACTCCGTCATCGCCACTCCGTGCGCCTGGATCAAGTCCATCCCAGCAGTGCATCAAATCCTGGCCAACCCCGCACCCCGGCGCGAGAGTTGGGCCACTCGGACGCAACCCCGTTTGCAAACCGTACGAACGTTCGGCGTAATCTCGACCGGATCCGCCGTGACATCGTTGACACGAGAGGGCGATGGACTGTGAGCGCACCTAGCGCCAGCATCTCCGCGCAGGACAGAGGTTTCTTCGGGCACCCCCGAGGCCTGTCCACGCTGTTCTTCACCGAACTCTGGGAACGGTTCTCGTTCTACGGGATGAAGGCCATCCTCGGCCTCTACCTGTGGACGGCCGTGTCCGAAGGCGGTCTCGGCGTCGACAAGGCGCTCGCCCTGTCCGTCGTCGCCATCTACGGCACAGCGGTCTACAT
This sequence comes from Lentzea jiangxiensis, assembly GCF_900104175.1. Classification (GTDB taxonomy): domain Bacteria; phylum Actinomycetota; class Actinomycetes; order Mycobacteriales; family Pseudonocardiaceae; genus Lentzea; species Lentzea jiangxiensis. Next base: position 4,187 of record NZ_FNIX01000019.1, on the reverse strand, counting down.
GTCCGGCGTCGCGGGCGGCTGGCTCGCCGACCGCGTCTGGGGCGGCCAGCGCGCGACGTTCTACGGCGGCGTGCTGATCATGTGCGGTCACATCGCCCTGGCGCTGCCCATCGGCATCACCGGCGTGTACCTCGGCCTGATCTTCATCGTCTTCGGCACCGGCCTGCTCAAGCCGAACATCTCGACCGTCGTCGGCGGCCTCTACGCCAAGGACGACTCGCGTCGTGACGCCGGCTTCACGGTGTTCTACATGGCGATCAACATCGGTGGCTTCATCTCGCCGTTGATCACCGGCGCTCTCGCGGACGGCATCGGCTTCCACGCCGGGTTCGCCGTCGCCGCGGTCGGCATGGCCCTCGGCCTGGTCCAGTACCGCATCGGCCGCAAGAACCTCCGCGGCTCCGCCGCCGTGCCGCCGAACCCGCTGCCCGTGCAGGAGAAGGGCCGCGTCTACGGCCTCATCGGCGGCATCGCCGTCGCCATCGCCGCGCTGGGCGTGCTCGCGTACGTCCTCGGTGGCGTCGAGGGCGTCATCCTGATGATCAGCATCATGTCGATCGTGCTGCCCATCGCGTACTTCACCGTGATGCTGCGCAGCCCGAAGACGCTGCCGGAGGAGAAGCCGCGCGTCATCGCGTACATCCCGCTGTTCATCGCCGCCGCGATGTTCTGGCTGATCTTCGAGCAGAGCGCCTCGGTCATCGCGGAGTTCGCCGACTCGAACGTCGACAACCACGTGTTCGGCTGGGAGTTCCCGGTCGCCTGGTTCCAGTCGATCAACCCGATCATGATCATCGCCCTGGCGCCGGTCTTCGCGTGGCTGTGGATCAAGCTCGGCACCCGCGCTCCCTCGACCCCGCGCAAGTTCGCCGGTGCCCTGGTGCTCGTCGGCCTGTCGTTCGTGCTGATGTTCTTCGCGAGCAACTCGGCCGCCGGCGGCAAGGTGACGCCGCTGTGGCTCGTGCTGATGTTCCTGATCATGACCGCGGGTGAGCTCATGCTCTCGCCGGTCGGCCTGTCGGCCACGACCAAGCTGGCGCCCAAGGCGTTCGCGTCGCAGACCATGAGCCTGTGGTTCCTCGCGACGTCGGCCGGTACCGGTGTGGCCGCGCAGCTCGTGAAGTTCTACACGACGAGCCCGTCGGCCTACTTCCTCACACTGGGCGGCGCGGCCGTGGTGCTCGGCGGCGCGCTCGCGGTGGCGGCTCCGTCGATCCGCAAGCTGATGGCGGGCGTCGAGTAGGCACCCGCGGATGAGGCGAGAGGGAGGCCCGTCGCGGCGGCGGTGCGGCGGGTCTCCCTCTCGTCCCTAAGGATGCACTACGGAGATGTGTCATTGGGGCACGAACATTGCTCCACGCGGGTGAAGTAGCGCACGTACCGCAACAAATCTCGCCCCAGGTCAGCTCGGCTTCACTGCCAGTGACCGTTTGGTTTCGTTCGCGCGCACCGGAAGTCGCAAGGCGCCGCGGATCAGCTTCGACCTCCTGCGCGCGACCGGGCCGTCCTGCGCGAGGTTCGGGAAGCGCTTGAAGAGCTCGTGCAACGCGATCGCGCCCTCGATGCGGCTCAGCCCGGCGCCGATGCAGTAGTGGATGCCCGCACTGAACGCGAGATGCTCGCGCGCGTTGGACCGGGTCGGGTCGAACTTCGCCGGGTCCTTGAAGACGCGCGGATCGCGGTTCGCCCCCGCCAGCACCAGCATGACCGGCGTGCCCTTCGGCAACGAGACGCCGGCGAGCTCCAGGCGCTCCTTCGGCCAGCGGATCGTGTACTGCACGGGCGGGTCGAGCCGCAGCACCTCTTCGACGAACCCCTCGGCGTACTCCGGGCTCTGCGCGAGCGGCAGCACCGTGTGCGGGTTCTCGAACGCCTGGAGCACGCCGTTGCTGATCAGGTTCACCGTCGTCTCGAACCCGGCGAAGAGCAGCAGACCGGTCGTGGCGACCAGGTCCTCGCGGCTGAGGTCCTCGTGCTGCGCCACGAGGTGGCTGACGATGTCGTCCTCGGGGTTGCGGCGGCGTTCCTCGATGAGGACGTCGATGAAGTCGTTGTACTCGACGATCGTGGCGTGCAGGTCCTTGAGCTGCTTGTGCGACCACACCCCGTCGAGCGTGTCGGCCAGCGAGCTGCCCCAGCGCGCGAAGATCGCCCTGTCCTCGTCCGGCACGCCCAGCAGGTCGGCGATCACCTGGATCGGCACCTGCGACGCGAACTCGCCGACGAGGTCGAACCGGTCACCGAGGCGGTCGAGGTGGTCGTTGACGATCTTCTGGATGGACGCCGTGCGGTCCTTGAGCGCGCGTGGCGTGAAGAACGGCTGCACGAGCTTGCGCAACCGCGTGTGGTCCGGCGGGTTCTTCATCAGGAACGAGTCCTGCACCGGGTTGACGATCTTTTCGCCGTTCTTGACCAGCGTGACCGGCACCATCGACGCCTCGTCGAACGTGGCGGTGATGAACCTGTTGTCCCGCAGCACCGAATCGCAGATCGCGCGGCTCGTCGTGACGTACGCGCCCATGCGGCTGCGCACCATGTCGCCCTTCGCGCGCACCTTCTCGTACATCGCGTAGGGGTCGCGGTCCGGCGGCGAGGCCAGGACACCCGCGTAGGGGTCGCCGAGCAGCGCGTAGCCGCGGACGAGCGTGCGCAGCGCGAAGAGCTGGGCGGTGGTCTTCAGCGTCGACATGGGACCACAGTGGTGTTTGCGTGGCGAACTCTCAAGAGCTGCGACGATGACGCCGCACGGTTTCCTCCACCAGGTCGAGCACCGGCTCCATGTCGTCCGCCGGCAGGCCCATCGCGAGGTGCGAGACGAGGCCTTCCAGGACCAGTTCGAGGAAGCTCGTCAGCACCGTCACGTCGACGTCGTCGCGCAGGTTGCCCGCCTCGCGCTGCCGGATGAGCCGCTGCCGCGTGGCCGCCGTGAGCTGTTCGCTCCGCTCGGCCCACCGCCCCCGGAAGTCCGGGTCCGTCCTGAGCCGGCGCGAGACCTCGAGGCGCGTGCCGAGCCAGTCGGCCGCGTGCTCCTCGGTGCGCTTCTCCGGCTCGTCGAGCAGGTCGCGCATGACCTGGACGAGACCCTGCGCGGCCACCACGTCCGCCATCCGCAGGGCGTCGTCCTCGGCCAGGGCGAGGAAGAGCGACTCCTTGTCGCGGAAGTGGTGGAAGATCGCACCGCGGGACAGTCCCGTGGCCTCTTCGAGGCGGCGTACGGTGGCACCTTCGTAGCCGTGTCGCGCGAAACAGGCACGCGCACCGTCGAGGATCTGACGGCGGCGGGCGTCGAGGTGGTCCTGGCTCACCCTGGGCACTGGAGAATGGTGGCAGGGGGAAGGCGGGAAATCCAATCCGTACGTACGGATTGGTGGGTCCACCGGTGTGATCTTCCCGGCTGTGGGCGTGGGGGGTGCGGTTCGCACGGCGGTTGCCGCGGCCACCACACCGCCTCAGCCCCTGTCCCGTCCTTTCGTGTGGATCTCCGGCCGCGCCTGTCCTCTCCGCCGCCCTCCCGGCAATATCCTCAGCCGCCATGGACACCCCGGAGGTCACCAAACTGTCGACGCTCGCCGAGCGCCTGGGCTGGCAGCGGCGTGAATCCACAGGTGTCCACGTCGTCGACCTGCTGCTCACCCGCGACGTCTCCGACCTCATCGCCGCGCTCGCCGAGAACCGGGAGCGGTGACGGAATGCGGTAACCGCTTTCCAACGTCCCCGGGACAGGGTTGACTGGGCTGCCGTGCGCAGTGTTGCGCGCATCAGTCAGGAAACTCTTCAAGCAATTCCGCCGCCGCTCCGTCGTGGTCCCCCGTGGGAGGCACAACAGTGGCACCGAGAAGAAGCCGGGCGATGCGCACGCTCGGGGCGATGGCCGTCGTGTGCACGACAGCCGTCACCGTGATGTCGGCACCGGAGTCGGAAGCGGCGCCGGTGCGGTACGAGGCGGAGGACGCCGCGATCTCGCAGGGCGTGGTGGGGTCGGACCACGCCGGGTTCTCCGGAGCGGGGTTCGTGGACGTCGGCGACGTCGCGGGCAGCTCCGTCGAGTTCACCGTCACCGCGGCGCGGGCGGGCCGGGCGAAGCTGGTGATCCGCTACGCCAACGGCACCGCCGACCCCCGGCCGGTCGACGTCCGCGTCAACGGCGGCCTGGCGGTCGGCGAACGGGCTCTCGCGGGCACCGGCGC
>NZ_FNIX01000011.1 GCF_900104175.1 Lentzea jiangxiensis | reverse complement strand
GGCCCATCCACGTCGTCAAGTTCAACGAGATGTCGAACTGGTAGGCGAAAATGTCGTTCGCGCCCATCAGCAGCAACACCATGAAATACGTGATCGCCATCCACCCCAGCGACGTGCGCACCGGCACATCACGCGGACGCTGCAACAAGTTGTGATGCGCGTAGTCCTTGGTCATCCTGCGCTCGATCCACGGATACGCCGCCGCGATCCCGGTCAGCAGCGGCAACCCCAGGATGAACGGCAGGAACGGCGCCGGAATCGTGTAATTGCCCAGGTAGAACTCCCACGCCGGCCAGATCCGCACCAGACCGTCGGTCCAGCCCATGTACCAGTCCGGCTGCGAACCGGCCGACACCTGCGCGGGGTTGTACGGGCCGATGTTCCAGATCGGGTTGATCTGAAAGACGCCACCCATGATCGCGATGACACCGACCACGATGGCGAAGAACCCGCCACCCTTGGCCGCGAACACCGGCATGATCCGCACACCGACCACGTTGGTCTCCTTGCGGCCCACCCCCGGGAACTGCGTGTGCTTCTGGTACCAGACGAGAGCCAGGTGCGCCGCGATCAGACCCAGGATGATCGCCGGGATGATCAGGATGTGCGCGGTGTACAACATCGGGATGATGTCCGTACCCGGGAACTCCCCACCGAACATCAACCAGTTCAACCACGTACCGATCACCGGGAACGAGATCAGCAACGCCGCCATCACCCGCAGACCCGTACCCGAGAGCAAGTCATCAGGCAGCGAGTAACCCAGGAAACCCTCGATCGCGCCCAGCATGAACAACACGATGCCGATGACCCAGTTGATCTCACGCGGCTTGCGGAACGCACCGGTGAAGAAGATCCGGAACATGTGCACCACGATCGCCGCCATGAACAGCAACGCCGCCCAGTGGTGCACCTGACGCACGAACAACCCACCACGGGTCTCGAACGAGATGTCCAGCGTCGACGCGAACGCCCGCGACATCTCGATCCCGCGCAAGTTCTCGAACGCACCGTTGTAGGTGACCTCCGTCATCGACGGATCGAAGAACAGAGCGAGGTACGTACCCGACAACAACAACACGATGAAGCTGTACAACGCGATCTCACCGAGCAAAAACGACCAATGCGTCGGGAAGACCTTGTTCAACTGCTTGCGCAACCCCGAGGCCGCGTGGAACCGCTCGTCGGCAGCGTTGGCCGCCGCCCCTGCGACGCGCGCGGCCGCGTTGGCCGGCTTCGTCGGCGTGGTGATGGCACTCATGACTTCCGCTCCCAGAACGCCGGTCCCACAGCCTCGATGAAGTCGCTGCGGGCTACCAAGTATCCGTCTTCGTCCACAGTGATCGGAAGCTGCGGCAGAGGACGGGTTGCCGGACCGAACCGCGGCTTGGCGTATTCGAAGACGTCGAACTGCGACTGGTGGCACGGGCAGAGCAGCAGACCGGTCTGCTGCTCGAACAGCGACGTCGGGCACCCGAGGTGCGTGCAGATCTTCGAGTACGCGTAGAGGTCGCCGTAGTTGAAGTCCTCCTGGCCCGCGCGCTTGGTGATCGCCTGGTTCGGGCGCATGCGGATGAGCATGACCGGGGCGTCGGCCCGCTTGAGGGCGGCGACCAGGGCGTGCTCGTCGTCGCGCTCGGACTCGCGGAACGGGAAGACGGTCTCGAAGCCGCCGGGCTCGACGTCCTCGGGACGCACGAGGGAGACCTCGTGGAAGTTGCCGGTGTGGCGGCGCAGGTAGACCTTCTCGCCCTTTTCGGCCTTCCAGCCGGTGTGCCACAGCGAGTTCTTGGTCTCGCTGTCCGAGTGCGGGTTCTTGACGAGCGCGCCCAGCGGAACGGCGGCGACGCCCAGACCCAGCACGCCGGCGCCGAGGCCCGCGGTGCGCTTGATCAGGCTGCGGCGCGCGATGCCGCTGCGGTCACCCGCGTCGGCGAGCTCCGCGACGAGGGTGGCGCGGTCGACCTGGGTCGACGGGCCGTCGTGGCGCTGCTGCACCGCGAGCTCGTCCGGCAGGAACTTCTTGGTGTAGAGCAGCGCGCCGATGCCCAGCCCGAACACCGACAGGCCGAGGAACAGGCCGATCAGCGGGTTGTAGAGGTTGTGCAGGAAGTGCGCGGTCTCGTTCGACGGGGACTCGTACTCCCACGGCCAGAAGAGGAAAACGCCGAGGAAGGCGATGCCCGACAGCGCGGAGACGAGGAACCACGCGGCCACCGAACGCTGAGCACGACGCTCCGCGCGGGTGCCGGCGACCGGGAACTTCTCCTCGTAGTGGACGAGCTCGACGCCGTCCATCTTCGTGCCGAGCCTGACCAGCTCGTCCCGGCTCATCTCCGCGAGCTCTGCCTCGCTGGGCAGCTCGACCGGCTTGTCGCCGCTCATGCCTTGGCTCCGATCCAGAGGGTCACGCCGATGAGCGCGGCGATGCCCACGATGAACGCGATCAAGCCCTCGGACACGGGTCCGAACCCGCCCAGGGCGTTTCCGCCGGAGTTGTTCTTTCCGTCGGTGACCGACTTGACGTACGCGATGATGTCTTTCTTCTCTTCCGGCGTGAGCTGCCGCTCGCCGAACTTCGGCATGTTCTGCGGGCCGCTCAGCATCGCCGTGTAGATCTGCTCCTCGCTCACCCCGTCGAGAGCCGGGGCGAACTTGCCGGAGGACAGCGCGCCACCACGACCCGTGAAGTTGTGGCAGCTGGCGCAGTTGAGGCGGAAGAGCTCGCCACCACGGGCGGGGTTGTCGCCGCGCAGGGCCTCACCGGACTCGGAGGGCTTCTTCGGGCCCTCGCCACCGTTCGCGGTGATGTAGGCCATCAGTGCGTTGACCTGCTCAGGGGAGAGCTTCGCGGGCTTGCGGATGGCCTGCGCCTCCTGCCGCGCCATGGGCATGCGGCCGGAGGAAGTCTGGAAGTAGACCGCGGCGTCACCGACGCCGACGAGGCTCGGTCCGCGGCCCTCGACACCCTCGAGGGAGCTGCCGTGGCAGCTCAGGCAGGTGTTCAGGTAGATCTGCTCGCCCTGGCGGACCAGGGCGTCCTGCTGCTGTGCCTGGGCGGTCTGCGCCTGGGGCGCGAAGGCGGCGAACAGCATGCCGGCGCTCAGCAGGCCGAAGCCCAGTGCGAGCAGTCCGGCGACCCGGCGGCGCAGCTTGGTGCGGGCGCCGCGGGGGCGTTTCGTCGTGGTGGTCATGGTGTGCGGCAACCCTTGCTGTCAGTTCGGGAGCTCGTGGCTTGGCGTCGTGCTGAGCCAGGTCAGGGCACGATGTAGATGATGGCGAACAGGCCGATCCACACGACGTCGACGAAGTGCCAGTAGTACGACACGACGATCGCGGAGGTGGCCTGTGCCGGCGTGAACTTGCTGAGCTTCGTCCGGATCAACAGGTAGACGAACGCGATCAGGCCGCCGATGACGTGCAGGCCGTGGAAACCGGTCGTCAGGTAGAAGACCGTGCCGTAGGCCGAGGACGGGATCGTCGTCCCGGCGTGGACCAGTTCGACGTACTCACCGGCCTGACCACCCACGAAGATCGCGCCCATGATCAGCGTCACGATGTACCAGCGACGCAGACCGAAGACGTCACCCCGCTCCGCCGCGAAGACGCCCCACTGACAGGTGAAGGACGACGCGACCAGGATGATCGTGAAGACCGACGCGTAGGGGACGTTCAGGTGGGTGGGAGGCGGGGGCCAAGGTCCCTCGTTCTGGGCCTTCACCGTGAAGAACATGGCGAAGAGGCCAGCGAAGAACATGAGCTCGCTGGACAGCCAGACGATCGTGCCGACGCTGACCATGTTCGGGCGGTTCAGCGAGTGCACGCGCTGGCCGATTGAAGGCGCTGCCGTGGTCACGAGCAGCATTATTGCTTGCGCTATTTCCGACCGCCCATCGGGTCCTGGGCAGATCACGGGTCGGCTGGGTCACACAGCGATCGCGAGGAGATCGACGAATGGGTTTGCTGAGCCGGTTGCGGGACGTGCTGCGGCGGGAAGCCGTGCCCGCGCTCTCGATGGACGACCCGTCGCTCGTCGTCGTGGTGGAGGCGTTCGACATCGCGGAGGCCGATTCGGCGGCTCTGGCGCGCTCCCCGCAGTGGCGTGCCGACGAGCTCGCCGTGCTCCGCCACCACGTGCGCATCCCCGCTGAGCAGGTAGAACGCGCGCGTGAACTGCTCGAGCCGGACGGCTGGGTCGTCGAGCCGGGTGCTGTGTCGCTCATCAGCCGGGTGCAGAAGCTGGACGCGTTGCACTGCGCCCAGGAGCGGTCGCGGATGGCTTCGCTGGCGCAACGGCTCGGCGGCGACGCCCTGGGGTGGGACGCCCTGCAACCGGCCCGATAGCATCGCGGCGACCTTGGTCACTTTCTTCAGGACCGCAGTCGGCAGTCGCAGCGGAGGATCCAGAGATGAGCGCGCAGACCACGAAGATCCTGGTGTTCAGCCACCGGCCCGAGGTGCGTGAGACGATCATCACTGCGGTCGGCCGCCGTCCCGCGCCGGACCTGCAGCGCGTCGACTTCGTCGAGGTGGGCGCGATCGCGGACGTCCTCTACGAGGTGGACAACGGCACCGTCGACCTGCTGATCCTCGACGGCGAGGCGCAGCCGACCGGGGGCATGGGCCTGTCCCGCCAACTCAAGGACGAGATCACCGACTGCCCGCCGATCGTCGTGGCGGTGCGCCGCAAGGACGACCGGTGGCTCGCGACCTGGTCGCAGGCGGACGCGGTGCTGGTGCACCCGCTCGACCCGCTGGCCGCCGCCGAGACCGTGGCCGAGGTGCTGCGGGGCTCGGCTGTTCCCGTCGTCAAGGGCTGATCGCCATGAGCCAGCGCACCTGGCCCTCGCTGCTCAACCGCCTGATCGACGGCGTCGACCTGACCGCCGACGACACCGCCTGGGGCATGGACCGGGTGATGTCGGGTGAGGCGTCCCCGGCCCAGATCGCGGCGTTCGTCGTCGCGTTGCGCGCGAAGGGCGAGACGCCGGAGGAGGTCGACGGCCTCGCGACGATGATGCTGAACCACGCCCGCCGGTTCACGGTGGACGTGCGGGCGGCCGACATCGTGGGCACCGGCGGCGATCATTCCGGTTCGGTGAACATCTCGACGATGGCCGCGATCGTCACGGCCGCGGCGGGCGTTCCGGTGGTCAAGCACGGCAACCGGGCGGCGTCGTCGCAGTGCGGCACCGCGGACGTGCTGGAGGCCTTGGGCGTCGCGATCGACCTGCCGCCGGAGGGCGTGCAGGCGACCGTGCGCGAACTGGGGATCGGCTTCTGCTTCGCCCCGGTCTTCCACCCCGGCTTCCGGCACGCGGGTCCCGTGCGGCGCGAGATCGGCATCCCCACGTCGTTCAACCTGCTCGGCCCGCTGACGAACCCGGCGCAGCCCTCCGTCGGCCTGATCGGCTGCGCGCGGGCGTCCGCCGCACCGCTCATCGCCGGCGTGTTCGCGCGGCGCCGCAACACCGCGCTGGTGGTGCGGGGGGACGACGGCCTCGACGAGATCACCACGACCACGACGACGTCCGCCTGGCTCGCCCAGGACGGCGTGGTGCGCACGGAGACCATCGACCCGGCGGTGCTCGGCGTGAAGCCGGCGCGCGAGGAGGACCTGAAGGGCGGCGACGCGTCCGTCAACGCCCAGGTGGTCCGCGACCTCGTGGGCGGCAGGACGGGGTCGGTGCGCGACGCGGTGCTCGTGAACGCGGCGGGTGCCATCGCGGCGCACGGCGGGTTCTCCGACGACCTGCACGCCGACCTGACGGCCTCGCTGGGCCGTGCGGCCGACGCCATCGACTCGGGCAAGGCGGCGTCCCTGCTGAGCCGCTGGGTGGAGCTCTCAGCGTCGTTGAAGGGCTAGTCCTCGTCCCGGAGGCGGGCAGGCGCGACCCGTTCGGCTGCCCGTTTCCGGCGTCGCGGGGCGAGTTTCGTCACGCCTCGTCGCCGGTGCGTGACCCTGATCGCACGACCTCCGCACCGGCGTAGTCCGAGCGAGTGACGGGGCCGAGACGCACGCCACGTGGTAACGCGGCGGCAACCCCCACCTGGAATGCTGGGGGTCATGGCCCTTCTCTACCCAGTGATGAAGCACGTCGTCGCGCGCACAGCCCGTCTTGTCTACCGCCCGGTGGTGGACGGTCTGGAGAACATCCCCACCGACGGCCCGGTCATCCTGGCGGCCAACCACCTCAGCTTCATCGACAGCGTCGTGATCCCGATGGTCGTCCCGCGCCGCGTGTCGTTCCTCGCGAAGGCGGAGTACTTCACGGGCACCGGCCTCAAGGGCTCGCTGTCGCGATGGTTCTTCTCCTCGCTCGGCCACGTGCCGGTGCACCGCGGCAAGGGCCGTGACGCGCGAGCGGCGCTCGACACGGCGGCCGAGATCCTCGCCCGCGGTGACGCGTTCGCCATCTACCCGGAGGGCACCCGCTCGCTCGACGGCAAGCTGCACCGCGGCCGCACGGGCGTGGCGCGCATGGCGCTCGAGTCCGGGGCCCCGGTCGTCCCTGTCGGCATCATCGGCACGGACAAGGTTCAGCCGGTCGGCAGCCGGTTCCCGAAGGTCGTGCCGGTGACGGTCCGCTTCGGCGAGCCGCTCGACTTCAGCCGCTACGACGGCATGCAGGATTCGCTGCCGGTGCTGCGCAGCGTCACCGACGAGATCATTTACCGCATCCTGGACCTGAGCGGTCAGGAGTACGTGGACGTGTACCAGAAGACGCCGGTGCCCGCCGCCGCGTAGTCCGGAACCCGCGAAAGAGCCCTCCCGCCGATTTGCCGGCGGGAGGGCTCTTCTTCGTCCGATATGCGATGTATCACATACCGGATATCAGCGTCGGAAACGACGGAGGCCCTCTCCGCGCACGGAGAGGGCCTCGGCGAAATCCGGTATCGGAGATCAGTCGTGGTTCGGGCCGGTGTGGTACTCGAACACCAGGCCGCCGACCGCGATCAGCACCATGACGACGGCGATCACGAGCAGCCACACGTGCCAGAACGCCACCGCGACACCCGTGGTCGCCGCCGCGGCGGCGAGACCGACCGGCCAGTACGAGCCGGGGCTGAAGAAGCCCAGCTCACCGGCACCGTCGGAGACCTCGGCGTCCGGGTTGTCCTCGGGCCGCACCTCGATGCGGCGGGCGACGAACCGGAAGTAGGTGCCGGTGATGAGGGCCAGGCCACCGGTCAGCGCGAGCGCCACCGTGCCGGTGGGCTCGACGTGGCCGGTCGCCAGGTGCGTCCAGTAGCCGTAGACGAGGGCCATCAGGAACGAGAAGGCCATCACCAGGTCGAATACGCGAGCTTCGATCTTCATCGCGGAGCGTCCCTACTTCTGACCCGCGCCGGAGGCTTCGCGGGCCGTCCGGTCGGTGTTGAACGGGGTGGTCGTCGTGGCCAGCGGCGCGCACAGCTCACCGCAGTTGACCTGCGAGAGGGCCTCGGCCGTGGTGTACGGCTTGCCCGTCTTCTCGTTGACCTGCTTGCGCAGCTCGATGTACTTCTCGAAGTCGTCCTGCTCCAGGGCGCGGACCTCGAAGTTCATCACCGCGTGGTAGGAGCCGCACAGCTCGGCGCACCGGCCGACGAACGCACCGGGACGGTCGATCTGGTCGATCTGGAAGACGTTGTCCTGGTTGTTCTTCTCCGGCTGCGGGAAGACGTCCCGCTTGAAGTGGAACTCCGGCACGAAGAACGAGTGGATGACGTCGGTCGAGCGCAGCGTGAATTGGATGCGCTTGCCGGCCGGCAGCACCATGACCGGGACCTCGCCCGAGGTGCCGACCGTGCTGACGACGCTGCCCTCTTCGGTCTTGTGGTCCGGGTACTGGAACTCCCAGTTCCACTGGAACGCGATGACGTCGACGTTCACGTCGGGCTTGCCCGACTTGTCCGTGACGTAGTTCTGCGTCACGGCGGTGAAGTAGAACAACACCGCCACGATCACCGTCGGCACGACGATGAGCACGATCTCCAGCGGGAGGTTGTACGCCGTCTGACGGGGCAGTTCCTCCGACTTCTTGCGGTGGAACACCACCGACCACGCGATCAGTCCCCACACGATGACGCCGACGACGAGCGCGGCGATCACGGACCAGGTCCAGAGCTCGCGCATCGCTTCGGCCTGCGGCGTGACGGCCACCGGCCATCCGAAGCGCAGCACCTCGTCCGTGGAGCAACCGGTGGCCCCGATACCGACCAGGCCTACCAGCCCAGCGGTCTTCGCCAGCCGGGATGCCCTGGTGCCCTCCTTCAGGCCCACTGCTCGCCCGCCTCCTCGTTCCATGCCAACGGATCAAGCGGGAGCGTAGCCCAGCGCAACCGCGCTCACCCCTTGGGGGCACTGCCGCTGCGGTGCAGTTTCGGTCACACAGAGCCCCTTGGGCATACTGGGGACTTCCCCGTGGTCTTCCCCTTCCTGTTCCTTGAGAGGTGCGAGAGCCTTGTGCGGCCTGGCAGGACTTGTTTGCCCCAGCGAGAACGAGGCCGAGAGCGCGCGCCCGGCGGTGGAGGCGGCGCTGCGCTGCATGCGGCACCGCGGTCCGGACGAGAGCGGCACCAGGCGGGTCGACGAGGTCGTGTTCGGCTTCAACCGCCTCTCCATCATCGACATCGAGCACTCGCACCAGCCGCTGACCTGGGGGCCGCCGGAGTCGCCCAGCCGGTACACGATCAACTTCAACGGTGAGATCTACAACTACCTGGAGCTGAGGGCGGAGCTGACCGAGTCGTTCGGCGCGGTCTTCCACACCGACGGCGACACCGAGACGATCGTCGCCGCGTACCACTACTACGGCACCGCGGCGATCACGAAGCTGCGCGGCATGTTCGCGTTCATGATCTGGGACTCCGAGCGCGAGGTCGTCTTCGGCGGGCGCGACCCGTTCGGCATCAAGCCGCTGTACTGGGCGCAGGGCCAGGCGGGCGTCGCGTTCTCCAGCGAGAAGAAGATCCTTCTGGAGATCGCCTCCTCGATCGGCATCGTGCCGAAGATGAACGTCAAGAGCCTGCAGCACTACCTCACGCTGCAGTACGTGCCGGAGCCCGCCTCGCTGCACGACCACATCTTCCGCGTGGCGTCCGGGCACTCGTTCACGCTGGTCCCGGGCGAGTCGCCGAAGTTCGAGCGGTACTTCCCGGCGCACTTCAAGGTGCGCACGGTGCGCAGTGAGGGCGAGGCGAACGCGCTCTACGACGAGATCACGGCGGCGCTGCGCGACTCGGTCGCCAAGCACATGCGCGCGGACGTGACGGTCGGCTCGTTCCTGTCCGGCGGCATCGACTCGACGGTCGTCGCGGCGCTCGCCAAGGAGCACAACCCGGACCTGATCACGTTCACGACGGGCTTCGAGCGCCAGGGCTTCTCCGAGGTCGACGTGGCCGCGGAGTCGGCGGCGCTGATCGGTGTGAAGCACGTGGTCCGCACGGTCAGCGCGCAGGAGATGATGGACTCGCTGCCGCTGATCACGTGGTACCTCGACGACCCGGTGGCCGACCCGGCGCTGGTGCCGCTGTGGTTCATCGCCCGCGAGGCGCGCCGGTACGTGAAGGTCGTGCTGTCCGGTGAGGGCGCGGACGAGCTGTTCGGCGGGTACACGATCTACCGCGAGCCGTTGTCGCTGGCGGGCTTCGAGAAGGTGCCGGGCGCGCTGCGCAAGGCCATGGGCAAGGTCTCGACGAAGATCCCGCACGGCGTGCGCGGCAAGGACCTGCTGCGTCGCGGCGCCCTGACGCTGGAAGAGCGCTACTACGGCAACGCGCGCATCTTCCTCGACGACCACCTGCGCCAGGTGCTGAAGACGTACGACCCGTCGGTGTCGCACATGGACGTGACGGCCCAGCCGTACCGCGAGTCGCGCGACTGGGACCCGGTCACGCGCATGCAGCACGTCGACCTGTTCACGTGGCTGCGCGGCGACATCCTGGTCAAGGCCGACAAGATGACCATGGCGAACTCGCTGGAGCTGCGCGTCCCGTTCCTCGACCCCGAGGTCTTCAAGATCGCGTCGCAGATCCCCAGCGAGCTGAAGATCACCAAGGACACGACGAAGTTCGCGCTGCGCAAGGCGATCCGCGACATCGTGCCGGCGCACGTGCTCAACCGCCGCAAGCTGGGTTTCCCGGTGCCGATCCGGCACTGGCTCAAGGACGAGATGCACGACTGGGCCGTCGACGTCGTGCGTTCGTCGCAGACGGACCGGTACATCGACAAGAACGCGGTGCTGCGCCTGATCGAGGAGCACCGCTCCGGCGTGCTCGACCACAGCCGCCGCATCTGGGCGCTGCTGGTGTTCATGATCTGGCACGGCATCTTCGTCGAGGACCGCATCAAGCCGGTGGTGCCGGAACCGCAGTACCCGGTCAAGCTCTAGCGTCGGGGCCCCTCCGCGGAGGGGCCCTCCTCCGTCAGCGGCGTCCCTGGGCGCTGCACATCGCGTACGAGCTGACGACGGTCTCGGGCGACGCCATCAGCTCCAGGTAGCGGTCGAACTCGTCGTCGGTGAGCGGCAGCCTCGCGCGCACCAGGCGGGCGGTCGCGGCGAGCAGGCGGCAGCCGGCCGAGCCGCCCCGCCACTCCCGCACCTCGCGGGAGCCGCTGACGTCGTTCAGGCCGGCGTCGAGGAGCGCCCTCTCGATGCGCGCGCCCCACGCCAGTTCGGCGCCCGCGTGTTGGAGCAGCGTCAGCAGGGCGTTCTTCACCCGGATGATCAGCTTTGCGTCGTCGGGGGCGGCGGAGAGGACCTCGAGCGGGAGGCAGTCGAACTCGTCGAGCACGAGCCAGCCGCCGGGGCGCAACGAGTCGCGCAGCTTGCGCAGGACGGCGTCGCGCTGGGGGAGGTGGAAGAGCACCAGGCGGGCGTGGACCAGGTCGAACGCGTTGCCCGGCAGGATGTTGGACACGACGTCGTGCTCGAGCACGGTGACGTTGTCGCGTTCCTCGAGCCGTGTGACGTCGATGTCGGTGACCGTCACGTGGCCGGACGGGGCGACGACGTCGGCGAGCCAGTTCGCGACCGAGCCACCCCCACCCCCGACCTCGAGGCAGCGCCAGCCGTCTGCGACGCCGAGCTGCTCGACGCGGGCGAACGTGCCCGCGTCGAGCAGGGAGCTCAGCGCGTCGAACTTCGGGTCGAGCGACTCACCGGAGTCGCCGAACAGGTACGTCCCCATTGTCCGATCATGGCAGGACTGGGGCGATCTCCTCAGCTGCTTCTTCGCCGAATGCACCGCGGATGCGGGCGAGGGCCGGGTCGCGTTCGAGCACCCACTCCTGCGTGCCGACGGTCTCGAGGACCTCGACGGCGATGAACGACCCCAGCTGAGCAGCGCGTTCGAGGCTCAGGCCGGACACCGTGCCGGCGAGGAAGCCCGCGCGGAAGCCGTCGCCGACGCCGGTGGGATCGGTCTTCGCGACCTCGGGGACGGCGGGCACGTGCAGGGCGAAACCGTCGCGGTCGACGATCTCGACGCCCTTGGCGCCGAGCGTCGTGACGCGCCGGCCGACGCGGGCGAGGACGTCCGCCTCGGTCCAGCCGGTCTTCTGCAGCAGCAGTTCCCACTCGTAGTCGTTGCTGAACAGGTACTCGGCGCCTTCGACGAACGCGCGTGCCTGCTCCCCGTCCATGCGGGCGAGCTGCTGCGAGGGATCGACGGCGAACCGGTAGCCGCGCTGACGGCACTCCTCGGCGTGGCGGAGCATGGCCGCGGGGTCGTCCGGGCTGATGACGACGAGCTCGAGGTTCTCGACGCGGCCGGCGATCGGCGAGAGCTCGATGTTGCGGGCCTCGGCCATCGCGCCGGCGTAGAACGAGGCGATCTGGCACATGTCGTCGTCCGTCGTGCAGACGAACCGCGCGGTGTGCGCGACCTCGGACACGTACACGCCGGACGTGTCGACGCCGTGCCGCTCGAGCCACGAGCGGTAGTCGTCGAAGTCCTTGCCCACGGCACCCACGAGCACCGGCCGCACCCCGAGCACGCCGAGCCCGAACGCGATGTTCGCGCCGATGCCACCGCGGCGGACTACGAGGTCGTCGACCAGGAAGCTCAGCGACACGCGGTCGAGACGCTCCGCGACCAGCTGGTCCGCGAAACGACCCGGGAAGTGCATCAGATGGTCGGTCGCGATGCTGCCGCACACGGCTAGGGGCACGTCGAGTCCTCATTCCTTGTTGCGCTGGGTGACAGCTCACCCGGACGAGTGCAGCTGTGAAGACTACCGTTTGGTAGGGCTATCCCAGGTCAAGCCGTCCCAATACGGTCAGGGCGTGACGATCCCTGAGGCGACCACGATGAGTGAGCTGATCGACGACTGCGCGCAGCTCCCCTTCGCTCTGACCCACCCCGAGCACCCCCTCCCCGCCCCGCGCGCGGCCGCGCCGTGGCGGGTCGACGAGCGGTGCACCCACCAGGTCGAAGGTCTCGCCGAGTACGGCGTCTGATTCCTGGTCCACACACGCGTGAGGCCGCGTTCCCGTCGATGCGGGAACGCGGCCTCACGCGTTGTTCGCCTTAGTGGAACGAGTCGCCGCAGGCGCACGACCCGCCGGCGTTCGGGTTGTCGATCGTGAAGCCCTGCTTCTCGATCGTGTCCACGAAGTCGATGACAGCGCCTTCGACGTAGGGCGCGCTCATGCGGTCAACGGCGACCTTCATACCGTTGAAGTCGACCAGCGCGTCACCGTCGAGCGAACGCTCGTCGAAGAACAGCTGGTAGCGCAGGCCCGCGCACCCGCCGGGCTGGACGGCGATGCGCAGGTGCATGTCGTCGCGGCCCTCCTGGTCGAGCAGTGCCTTGGCCTTGCCGGCGGCCGCATCGGTCAGCGTCACGCCGTGGCTCGGCGCCTGGGAGGTCGAAGCGGCATCCTGAGCGGTCGTCATGGCTCTCCTAAGAGGTCCTCTGCGGGCGGTTCACCCATCAACAACACGGGCGTTCCCCGCCTTGTTCCGCCTCCCATGGTCCCACAACGGCACCCTTTGCCGCCCTGGGTGTCGACTGTCACGTAGACCACGCTCAGGCCAACCGATATATCAGTCGGTTCCTCGCACTCAGCGCGACCACTGCCGCGCGACGTGCCGGGCCGTTGCAACGAGACTTTTGCGCGCGTCCGCAATCGACTTTTGCACGGAGCCGACGTGCTCGGAGACGGAGTAGGCGTCCTGGACGCCGGCGGCGCCCATCTCGCGGCGGCCGACGCTCACCTGGCCTGCGATGGCGATGCAGGGGATGCCGCGGTCGGCGGCGCCCGAGGCGACGGCGGTGATGAGCTTGCCGCGCAGCGACTGCCAGTCGAAGCTGCCCTCGCCGGTGAGGACGATGTCGGCGTCGTCGAGGGCGGTGTCGAGGCCGGTGAGCTCGCGGACCAGTCCCGCGCCCGACGTCACCGCCGCGCCCAGGGAGAGGAGTGCGGCGCCCAGGCCGCCCGCCGCTCCGGCGCCCGGCACGTCGGCCACCGGGTGGAGGACCTCCATCGCGGCGAGCTTCGCTTCGAGGCGTTCGACGGCCTCCGGCGAGGCGCCTTTCTGCGGGCCGAACGTGCGCGCGGCGCCGTGCGGCCCGAGGAGCGGGTTCTCGACGTCGGATGCCGCCACAAGCGATATATCAGTCAGGTCGATGCCCGCGTCGGCGAGTGCGGCGAGCATGCCGGAGCCACCGTCGGTCGTGCCGGAGCCCCCGAGGCCGACCGTTATGACGTTGTTGTCAGCCACGGCTGCCGCGATCAGCTCACCAACGCCTCGCGTGGTGGCCGTCTCGCAGGACTCCGCGCGGACCTCGGCCGGGATGAGGTGGAGGCCGCACGCTTCGGCGGACTCGATGTACGCGACGCGCCGGCCGTCGGTGTGCACGCTGCTGAGCCAGCGCGCTTCGACGGGGTCGCCGAGCGGGCCGGTGACGGTGACGTGCCGGACATCACCCCCTGTCGCGGCCTGCAGGACGTCGACGAAACCGGGGCCCCCGTCGGCGAGCGGGCGTTGGACGACGACGTCGTCGGGCTTGGCCTCGTGCCAGCCGGTGGCGATGGCGTCGGCGGCCTCGCGGGCGGTCAGGGTGCCGCCGAAGCAGTCCGGGGCGATGAGTACGCGCACCTCGCGAAAGGTACAGAAGGACCGCTGTCCTACCCTGTTGCCGTGAGGTTCCTGCGCCGCAACGCCGCCGACACCGAAGCCCCGGCCACCGAGCCGACCGCCGAGGCCGAGTCCACCCCCGTGGTGGGCAAGGGCCGGCCCACGCCCAAGCGGCGTGAGGCCCAGGGCAGGCGTTCCGGTCCCGTTCCGCCGCCTCCCCGCACGCAGCGCGAGGCGTTCAAGCGCATGCGCGGCAGCAAGGTGAGCAAGGAAGAGCGCCGTGCCGCGGCCACCGAGCGCCGTCAGCGCATGATGGCGGGCGAGGACAAGTACCTGCTGCCGCGCGACCGCGGTCCGGTGAAGGCGTACATCCGCGACCTGGTCGACTCGCGCCGCAACCTCATGGGCCTGTTCATGCCGCTCGCGATCCTGGTGTTCGTGGCGCTGCTGACCCCGTCGCTGGCCGTGCAGCGGTACGCGACGCTGGCGACGACGTTCATGCTGATCGCGATGGTCATCGAGGGCCTCGTGCTCGGCAGGCTCGTCACGCGCAAGGTGCGGGCGAAGTTCCCGACCGAGCCGATCAAGGGCATCTCCATCGGCTGGTACTCGTTCATCCGCGCGAGCCAGCTGCGCCGCCTCCGCGTGCCGAAGCCGCGGGTGAAGCCGGGCGAGGCCGTCAAGTAGGTGCGTGGCAGGCCGCGCAAGCTCCAGCTGCCGGAGAGGCTGCGGTGGAACCACAACGAGTGGTACCGCCGCCGGCTGCTCCGGCAGCTGCCGTCCGGGGCCGGATCGGCGCTGGACGTCGGGTGCGGGCTCGGTGACCTGGCGCGGTCGATCAGGGCGGACGAGGTCACCGCGATCGACGCCAGCGCGCGCATGATCGAGCGAGCGGGTGCGACGAGCGACCGCGTGCGGTGGATCCACGGCGACGTGCTCACGCACGACCTGGAGCGGTACGACGTCGTCACCGCCGAGGCGAGCCTGCACCACCTGCCGTTGCGGGAAGGCCTCGCCAGGCTCGCGGCGCTGACGAAGCCGGGCGGCACGCTGGTCGTCGTCGGGTTGTACCTGACCGCGACGTGGACGGACCGGGCGGTGGAGCTCGTGGCGTTGCCCGCGAACGCGGTCGTCGGCCTGGCGAAGGCCGTGAGGGGCACCGGCGGCTCGCCGCACGACCCCGAGATGCCGGTCGTGACGACAGCTCCGACGTTGCCGGAGATCCGCGCGGCGGCAGCGGAGATCGTGCCCGGCGCGCGGATCCGCAGGCACGTGTTCTGGCGGTACTCGCTGGTCTGGCGGGCACCCGAAGTTCATTAGCAGCACGAACGACTTCGGCTAAGCTCGGACGTATGAAGTTCCGTCGACTCGGCCGCAGCGGCCTGTCCATCAGTGAGATCTCGTACGGCAACTGGCTCACCCACGGGTCCCAGGTCGAGGAGGAGCAGGCCCACGCGTGCGTGAAGGCGGCGCTGGAGTCGGGGATCACGACCTTCGACACCGCCGACGTCTACGCCAACACCGCCGCGGAGTCGGTGCTCGGCCGCGCGCTCAAGGGTGAGCGGCGCGAGTCGCTCGAGATCCTCACGAAGGTCTACTGGCCGACCGGTCCGGGCGGCCCCAACGACCGCGGGCTCGGCCGCAAGCACGTCATGGAGTCGGCCAACGCCTCCCTGAAGCGCCTGCAGACCGACTACGTCGACCTCTACCAGGCGCACCGGTACGACCACAGCGTGCCGCTGGAGGAGACGATGCTGGCGTTCGCCGACCTCGTCCGCCAGGGCAAGGTGCTCTACGTCGGTGTCTCCGAGTGGACCGCCGAGCAGATCACCCGCGGTGCCGCGCTGGCCCGTGAGCTGCAGGTGCCGTTCGTGTCGCACCAGCCGCAGTACTCGATGCTGTGGCGCGTCATCGAGCCGCAGGTCGTCCCCACCTGCGAGCGCGAGGGCATCAGCCAGATCGTCTTCTCCCCCATCGCCCAGGGCATCCTGACCGGCAAGTACCTGCCGGGTGCCGAGGCTCCGGCGGGGTCGCGGCTGGCCGACGAGCGCGGCTCGCAGATGATCGCCCGCTGGATGCGCGACGACGTGCTCAACGCCGTGCAGCAGCTCAAGCCGATCGCCGACGAGGTGGGCGTCACGCTGGCGCAGCTCGCCGTCGCGTGGGTGCTGAAGAACCCGAACGTCGCCTCCGCGATCATCGGCGCGTCGCGTCCGGAGCAGGTTCGCGAGAACGTCAAGGCCGTCGACGTCGAGCTCGGCGACGACGTGCTGAAGAAGATCGACGCCGTGCTCGAGGGCGTCGTCACCGACGACCCGAGGCTGACCGCCCAGGGCTGAGCCCGGTCGTCAGGAAGCAGGGTGCAGGCTCATCGGGCCGTACACCTCGGATTCCGACCGCAGCAGCGTGACCTGCTCGACCCCGGCGTCGAGCAGGTCGCGCCACTGGTCGCCGAACCACTCCTCGGCCTGGGTCTGGTCCGCGAACATCACATCCGGGCCCGTGACGTCCCGTCCCTGTGCATCCTGGTAGCGCCAGCGGTATTCCACGGACGAAGGCTAACTCTTGTCATCTCGGACGCTCGTGCTCGGCGGAGCGCGTTCCGGCAAGTCGGCACACGCGGAAGGCCTGCTCACCGAGCCGGTCGTGACGTACGTCGCCACTGCCCGCCGTTACCCCGACGACCCGGACTGGGACGCACGGATCGCGCAGCACGTCGCGCGGCGTCCGTCCACCTGGCACACCGTCGAGGCGCCGGGTCCCGCGGACCTGCCCGCGTTGCTCACCGCCACCGCCTACGACGACCCGCCGATCCTGGTCGACGACCTGTCGACGTGGCTCGTCGGCGTGCTCGACGACGCCGGCGCGTGGGAGGGGAACGTCTCCGACGTCGTGACCGGTGCCGTCGACAAGCTCGTGTGGTCGGTCGCCACGTGCCGGGCGCGGCTCGTGCTCGTGACGGCGGAGGTCGGCCTCGGCGTCGTTCCGTCGACGCGCTCTGGCAGGCTCTTCCGCGATCACCTCGGCGCGCTCAACGCACGCGTCGCCGAGGTGTGCGACGAGGTCACCCTCCTCGTCGCGGGCATCCCGCTGAGACTGCGGGAGAGACGACATGGTTAAGGAGCCCCAGGTGAGCACCGAGTTCCCGCCGGTGGAACCGCCGGACGAGACCGTTCTGCGCGAGGCGGAGGCCCGCCACGCGGTGCTGACCAAGCCGGTCGGCTCACTCGGACGGCTCGAGGAGCTGGGCAACTGGGTCGCGGCCTGCCAGGGCGTCGTGCCGCCGAAGCCGTTCGTGCGGCCGCGGGTCGTCGTGTTCGCGGGCGACCACGGCATCACCGCGCAGGGCGTCTCGGCGTTCCCGAGCGAGGTGACCGGCCAGATGGTCGCGAACTTCCTCACCGGTGGCGCCGCGGTGAACGTGCTCGCGCAGGTCGCGGGCGCCACGGTGCGCGTGGTGGACATGGCGGTCGACGCGGACACCCCCGCGGCGGTCAGCCAGCACAAGGTGCGGCGCTC
The DNA here is from genome assembly GCF_900104175.1 of Lentzea jiangxiensis. Taxonomy (GTDB): domain Bacteria; phylum Actinomycetota; class Actinomycetes; order Mycobacteriales; family Pseudonocardiaceae; genus Lentzea; species Lentzea jiangxiensis. The sequence goes on along the minus strand of NZ_FNIX01000011.1, from coordinate 207,413 downwards.
GTCCGGGTCGATCGACCGCGAGGACGCGCTCACCCGTGAGCAGTGCGAGCTCGCGATCGCGGCGGGCCGCGCGGTCGCCGACGAGGAGGTCGACGCGGGCGCCGACGTGCTCGTCGCCGGGGACATGGGCATCGGCAACACGACCCCCGCGGCCGTGCTGATCGCGTCGCTGACCGGATCGGAGCCCGTCGCGGTCGTCGGGCGCGGCACCGGCATCGACGACCAGGCGTGGATGCGCAAGACGGCGGCGATCCGGGACGCGCTGCGCCGGGCCCGCCTGCAGATCAGCGACCCGGTCGCGCTGCTCGCCACGGCCGGTGGCGCGGACCTGGCGGCGATGGCCGGGTTCCTCGCGCAGGCCGCGGTCCGCAAGACCCCGGTCGTGCTCGACGGCGTCGTCGTCGGCGCGGCCGCCGTCGTCGCCGAGGAGCTCGCTCCCGGTGCGCGCGAGTGGTGGGTCGCCGGGCACCAGTCGGCCGAGCCCGCGCACGCGATCGCGCTCGGGCACCTGAACCTGAAGCCGCTGCTGGAGTTCGAGATGCGGCTCGGCGAGGGGTCCGGCGCGGTGGCGGCGCTGCCGTTGCTGGTGTCGGCGGTGAAGGTGCTCGCCGAGATGGCCACCTTCGAGAGCGCCGGCGTCACGAACAAAGAATGAGGCTGGCTTTCTCCTGGCTGACGGTCCTGCCGCTGCGCGTCGACGACGTCGACCGCACGGCGGCGGGCCGGGCCATCGCGATGACACCCGTCGTCGGCGCCGTCATCGGCGCGTTCGTCGTCGGCGTGCTCCACCTGCTGGCGACGTCCGGTGTGTCGGAGCTCGTCGCCGGGTTCCTGGCCGTCGGCGTCGTCGCTCTCGTCACGAGGGGCATGCACCTCGACGGGCTGGCCGACGTCGCCGACGGACTGGGGTGCTACGGGCCGCCGGAGCGCGCGCTCGCGGTCATGAAGGACGGCGGCGCCGGGCCGTTCGGCGTCGTCTCGCTGATCGTGGTGCTGGGCGCGCAGGCCGCCGCACTCCCCCACGCGCACTGGGGCGTCGTGCTGCTCGCGTTCGCGACGAGCCGGGCCGCGTTCGGGATCTGTTGCCTGCGCGGCGTGCCCGCTGCACGACCAGAAGGGCTCGGTGCGCTCGTCGCCGGCACACAGCACCCGGGGATCGTCATCGGAACGTGGGCCGCGCTCGCGCTCGCGGCGGTCCCGCTCGGCATCCGTGCCGTCGTCGCCGTCGTCGTCGCGGGTGCGCTGGTGTGGGGACTCGTGAAGCACACCGGGAAGCGTTTCGGCGGCATCACCGGTGATGTGCTCGGTGCTGCCGCCGAAATCGCGCTTCTGGCCGTTCTGGTCGTCGCTTAGCCCAGGGTCGTCATCCAGCCGCGGGAGTCGGCGACGTGGCCGTGCTGGAGGCCGGTCAGGCGCTCGCGCAGCTTCATCGTCACCGAGCCGGTGCCGCCGTCGGCGATGTCGAACTCGCCACCGGCGTGCTTGACGTGGCCGACCGGCGTGATGACCGCCGCCGTGCCGCAGGCGAAGACCTCGGTGAGCTCACCGGAGGCGTTGGCCTTCTCCCACTCCTCGGTCGAGACGCGCCGCTGCTCCACGGACAGGCCGAGGTCGGCGGCCAGCTCCAGCAGCGAGCTGCGGGTGATGCCCGGCAGCAGCGTGCCGGTCAGCTCCGGGGTGACGACCTTGTCGCCGAAGACGAAGAACAGGTTCATGCCGCCCATCTCCTCGACCCAGCGGCGTTCCACCGCGTCGAGCCAGACGACCTGGTCGCAGCCCTTCTCAGCGGCTTGCGCCTGGGCCACGAGGGAGGCTGCGTAGTTGCCGGCGAACTTGGCCGCGCCGGTGCCACCGGGCGCCGCGCGGACGTACTCGGTCGAGAGCCACACGCTCACCGGGCGGACGCCGCTCGCGAAGTAGGAGCCGGCGGGGGAGGCGATCAGCACGTAGAGGTACTCGGACGCGGGTCGCACGCCGAGGCCCTTCTCCGTGGAGATCATGAACGGCCGCAGGTAGAGGGACTCCTCCTCGGCGGACGGCACCCAGCGGTCGTCGACCGCGAGGATCTGCCGCACGGACTCCAGGAAGAGCTCGTCGGGGAGTTCGGGCATCGCCATGCGGCGGGCCGAGGCGCGGAAGCGCTCGGCGTTGGCCTCAGGGCGGAAGGACGCGATCGAGCCGTCGGGCTGCCGGTAGGCCTTGAGCCCTTCGAAGATCGCCTGGCCGTAGTGCAGCACCATTGCCGCGGGGTCCAGTGCGAGGGTGGAGTACGGGCCGACTTCAGCGTCGTGCCAGCCCTTCTCGCGGTTCCAGCGGATCGTCACCATGTGGTCGGTGAAGTGCTGCCCGAAGCCCGGCTTGGCAAGTACCTCCGCTACGCGCTCCGGGGTCGCCGGGTGCGGGTGGGGAGTCCGGGTGAAAGGCAACTCGCTCGTCATGTGAGCACGGTAACCCGCTGGTCGGGATACGGAAAATCGTCTTCCCAAAACTCGGACGTCCTACTAAGTGAAGCTCTATAGAGTGCCCGTTCATGACCAAGGAAGAAGGATCTTCACGGGGTGCTGACGTCCGCACCGTGTCGCAGGCCGCGCTGCTCGTCCTGGGCACCGGCATGACGGTGCTCGACGGGTGGGTCATCGGCGGTGTGGGAGGAGTCGTCGCCGCGGTCTTCCTCGCCGTCTTCTTCCTGGCCTTCTACTACGGCATCAGCAAGGAGAAGCCCTCTACGAACGGCCGGGTGTACGGGCTGGCGGTGTGCGTCGGGGTGACTCTTCTCGTTTTTCTGTCCGTGACTCTTTGAGCGACGCGCGAAGAGACGCCGTCAGTCCGATGAGGCCGGTGCCGGCGCCCAGTGCCGCGATCGAGATCAGCAGCGCGGGCACCGGCAGGCTCATCGCGAGCAGCACCGAGAGCCCCAGGCCGAGGCAGGCCGTGCGCATGGGCCACGTGCGGTCGTTCTGCAGCAGCACTCGCGCCGACGCGTTGGTGAAGGCGTAGTAGAAGAGCGTCGCGCACGCTGCCACGCCCAGCGCCGTCGCGAGCGGCATGAGCACCACGGCGAGCACGCCGGCGACGGTCAGGACGAGGCTCAGCACCCCCGGCTTCAGGCGCGTCGGCAGGTCGCCGTCCTCGGCCAGCCCGGTGAGCGTGCGGTGCGCGGACGCCAGCACGAAGTGCAGCACCGCCACCCCGGCCACGGCCGCGGCCACCTGCACGAGCGGCACCAGCGCCGAGGCGTCCGCCGCGACGAGGGCGTCGCGCAGCGGAGCCGGCGACAATGCGAGACGCGCGCTGCCCAGCTGGCGGAGCACTCCGGCGCCCACGGCCAGGTAGACCGCGAACGACAGTCCGACGAGGATCGGGATCGCGAACTTCAGCACCCCGGGCGGATGCGGCCGTTCACCGCGGTGGGGCGCGGTGATGCGTTCGAAACCCGCGAACGCCGTGAACATCAGGCCGGCGACGCCGACGAGCTCGCCGGGGGCGCCCGTCTCCCCCGCCGACGGCACGGGCGCGATCGAGAAGCTCGACGCGACCACGAGCGCCAGCACGGCGAGGACGACCAGCGACACCACCACGCTGACCCCGGTGGTGAAGCGGAACCCGGCCGCGCCGAGCACCGCCGTCGCGACGACGAGAGCGAGCGCGCCGGCCACCGGCTGGTCCGGCACCACGTACGCGCCGAACATCGACGCCACGGCCGCCGCCATCGCGGCGCGGCCGACGAGGTGGGCGCTCGCCGTCATCCTCGCGGGCCACACGCCGAGCTGGGCACGTACGTATCCGTAACCGCCGCCGACGTCCGGGTAGGCACGGGACTGGTCGGCGGTCGAGAAGGCCGAGCAGAGGGCGGCGAGCGCGGTCACGGCCAGTGCCGGGAGCAGCCACCAGCCCGCAAGACCTGCGGCAGGGGCCAATCCGGCGAACACACCCGCTCCGAGCACGGCGGGGAGACCGAGCGCGACCGTGGTGACGATCTCGCGAGGCGTGGGGGTCACGGGTACACGTTCTCAGATGCGTCATCCGGCCGTAACCACCCGGTCGACTGATACGTGAAACGGGCGAATCGCCACTGTGCGCAACTGTGAACGTCACGGATTGCGGCGAACGTGGCGGGCCTCGCCGTGGGTGGACCAGTCCGACCTTTAGCATGGGTCACGATCCCGAGCCCCCGCACCAACCCTGGAGCAGCACGTGACAGCCCCGAAGCTGGCCCTCACCGAGGGTGACCTGAGCACCACCGCCGCGGACGCAGTCGTCGTGGGCACCCTGCAGGGTGCGAACGGTCTGGAGCTCGCACCCGGTGCCGAAGCTGTCGCCGCCGCGTTCGACGGCGCGCTGCTCGACGTGCTCGGCACGCTGCGCGCGTCCGGCAAGGCCGACGAGCTCGTCAAGGTGCCGACGTTCGGCAAGATCGCCGCTCCGCTCGTGCTGGCCGTGGGCCTCGGCAAGAGCGCGGGCGAGGAGCAGGTGCGCCGCGCGTCCGGTGTCGCCGCCCGCGCGCTGGCCGGCAAGAAGCGCGCGATCACCACGCTGGCCGCCCTGCACGTCGGCGCCGCGGCCGAGGGCACGCTGCTCGGCGCCTACACGTTCACCGAGTACAAGTCCGACAAGGGCGAGGGCCCGGTCGTGAAGGTCGACCTGCACGCCGCCGGTTCCAAGGAGAACAAGGCCGCGCTGAAGGCCGCCGTCGCGATCGCCGAGGCCGTCGCCACCGCGCGCGACTTCATCAACACCCCGCCGAACGACCTCTACCCCGGCTCGTTCGCCGACCGCGCCGCGAAGCTCGCCACGGCGGCGGGCCTCGACGTCGAGGTGCTCGACGAGAAGGCGCTGAAGAAGCAGGGCTTCGGCGGCATCCTGGGCGTCGGCGGCGGTTCGACGCGCCAGCCGCGCCTCGTGCGCATCTCGTACAAGGGCGCGAAGGCCGTCAAGAAGGTCGCGCTCGTCGGCAAGGGCATCACGTTCGACACCGGCGGCATCTCGATCAAGCCGGCCGCGAACATGGACGAGATGACCTCGGACATGTCGGGCGCCGCCGCGATCGTCGCCACGATGGTGCTCGCCGCGAAGCTCAAGTACCCGCTGGAGATCATCGCGTCGATCCCGATGGCGGAGAACATGCCGTCCGGTGACGCGTACCGCCCCGGCGACGTGCTGACCATGTACGGCGGCAAGACCGTCGAGGTCCTCAACACCGACGCCGAGGGCCGCCTGATCCTGTCCGACGCCATCGTGCGCGCGTGCGAGGACGGCCCGGACTACCTGATCGAGACCGCGACGCTGACCGGCGCGCAGGTCGTCGCCCTGGGCAAGCGCACCTCGGGCGTCATGGGCTCGGACGAGTTCCGCGACCGCGTGGCCTCGATCGGCACCGCCGTCGGCGAGTCGGCCTGGCCGATGCCGCTGCCGGAGGAGTTGCGCGCGGACCTCGACTCGCGCCTCGCCGACCTCGCGAACGTGACCGGGCACCGCTGGGGCGGCATGCTCGCGGCGGGCCTCTTCCTGCGCGAGTTCGTGGCCGAGGGCGTGCAGTGGGCGCACATCGACATCGCCGGCCCGGCGTTCCACACCGGCGGCCCGTACGGCTACACCTCGAAGGGCGGCACCGGTGTCCCGGTGCGGACCATCGCGGCCGTGCTGGCGGACATCGCGGCCAACGGCTGAGTCTCCGCTGCGAACGGGCGGGGATCCTCCGGGGTCTCCGCCCGTTCCGCGTTTCAGGGCCACGGGAGCACCCGCAACGCCGGCCACTGCTCGCACCACCTGGCGGTCTTCGTCTCGTAGACGTGGCGGGGAGCCAGGACCGGGTTCGGGCGCACCACCAGGTTGAAAATGTCCGAGAGACCGTGCGGCGCGTAGACGCGCCACCGTCCGTCCCGCTCCAGCCGGACGCCGACGCAGCACGTGGTGGCGGCGAACGAGTCGATGGCCGCTTCGGCCGACTCGTGGGGCGGGCAGGGAACGCCGAACTTCCGCTCGTACCAGAGGTGGACGCGGGCCTCGTTGCGGATCTCGACCGTCGCGGGCAGACCGGCGAACCTCCGCGCGCCCGCCCTGATGACGGTGTCCTCGGCGTCCCAGGACAGGTCGGGGTCGAAGTAGAACAGGTCGTGGTCCAGGACTCCTTCGGCCGGAGGCCTGCCGGTCACCACGTTCCACACCGTCTGGAACACGCAACCGGCGGTGAGGTACCAGTCGGGCAACCGCAGTTCGGCCGCTCCGGCGAGGACCTCCACCAGGATTTCGTTGCTTTCGAGGACGGTCCGCAACGCCGCCAGCTGTTCGTCCACGGGCAATCGCCCGAGCTTCGTCTCCACGGCCGGATCATCGCCCTTTCCCGATTCGAGGGTGGGCGCAATTTCCGAGGTCTGCGGAAAACGCCACGGCCGGTCGTCCCCGGTTCGATTTCGTCGGCCGAGCCTCGCCGCCCGGCACCTCCTCGCAACCCTTGCAACGGCTCGTTTGCGAACGAAGGCAAAAAATCTGTTGCAAAGATGCAGTTCAGCACGGTCGCGAAACTGATATATCGGTTTGGGTGGAGTGCTGGGTGTGGTTGGCTGGCGGCGTGAGGGTGCTGTCGGCCGCGTCCTGGGAGTGGCGGTCGTGGCGCCGAATCGGGGGTATCGGTGGCGGTGAACGAGTTTCTCGCCGGCCTCGACAAGGACATGGTCGTCGAGGGCGGTGTGAGTGCGATTTTTCCGTTCGGAGTGTTCGTCGCACTCGACGGGGCGCCCGGTCCGGTGGTGGCACTGGTGCGCATTCCGCAGATTTCCTGGGAGCGGATCGAACATCCGGTCGACGTGCTGGCGGTCGGCGACCGGGTGCGGGCGCTCGTGCTCCACGTCGACCTAGAACGGGAGCAGGTGTCGCTGTCGATCAGGGCGTTGCTGCCCGAGCCGCCCCCGCGCGAGAGGACCGAGAGCGAGGTCCTGCTGGAGGAGCAGCTGGAGGCGTTGCGCCGGAAGCTGCTCGAAAGCTGACGCGTCCGGCGGGGCTAGGTCCTCGCGGCCGGGCGGAGGAGGATTTCCCCATGGGGACGCATCACTACGAGGCCGACGTCGTGTGGACCGGGAACACCGGGAGCGGGACGTCCGGGCACAAGACCTACGAGCGCGCGCACGAGATCCGGGTCGCGGGCAAGGCGACGATCCTCGGGTCGTCCGATCCGTCGTTCCGGGGTGATCCGAGCCGGCACAACCCCGAGGAGCTGCTCGTCGCGTCGCTGGCGCAGTGCCACATGCTGTGGTTCCTGCACCTCGCGTCGGTCAACGGCGTCGTCGTCACCGAGTACCGCGACCACGCGACCGGGACGATGGCGGAGCACCCCGACGGGTCGGGGCGGATGACCGAGGTGCTGCTCCACCCCGTCGTGGCCGTCGCCGATCCGGCGACCAGGGAGACGGCGCAGGCGTTGCACGAGAAGGCGCATTCGATGTGCTTCATCGCGGCGAGCGTGAACTTCCCCGTGCGGCACGAGCCGACCGTGGTGTGAGGGAAGGGCTTGGGTCCCGAGCTGGTCGAGGCCGCAGGGTGCCGGCCGAGGAGCTGACGTTGCACGACCTCGCGAGTACGCACCCGGCATCGTCGAACGGCGGATGCGGCACCTGAGGGCACGCCGAGCGGTGCCGAGGACCGTGGCGAGCCAGGGCGGCAGCGCGGCAGGCGGCGTTGACGCACGAGCTCGCACCACTGTCCGATGAGGACGGTGAACGGCTGCTCGACGAGTTGTGCACGTGTGGATCGAGCTCGCGGACATGGTGCGGGACGAGAACTTCCGCGGCGAGGTGCCGGGGGATGGCACGCGTCGAACGGCATCGGCTGGTCGAGGCCGGGGCGTGGGAGGCGGAACGGTCCGGAGTGGAGCCGGGCTCGGAGCGCGAACGGGAGATCGCGGGCCGGGCGCTCGCCGGGCTCACCGCCGAGCCGCGGCGGTCGACGAGCACGCGCGGCGGGCCGTCGCGGAGTTCGAGGGCGTGCTCGACCGGTGCGCGTCGGTGGCGACGATCAACGGCACTCCGGACGAGACCGGCGGCGGGGCGGGCGAGCGGCGGGTGGTCGCGCTCTACCCGTTGCCGAGCTTCTTCTGGCGCGCGGTGTAGTCGCGCATGCGCTTGGGGTAACCGACGATGCCCGCGTCGTAGATCGGCATGCCGAGTTTGCGTGCGAACGACCTCGCGGCGTCCGGGGAGGCGACCCTGCGGCGGGTCCACTCGCCGTCGTGGGCGACCAGGACCACAGTGGTTTCGGTCACCGTCGTCCTGGGTTCCACGTAGGCCTCGACGCCCTGGCGGCTCCTCGTCCACTGCTCGAGGTGGCTCGTGTCCTGGTTGGAGGCGGTGCGCAGCACACCAGGGCGTGACTTCCTGCGGAAACGGTCGAACAGCCCCATCGGGCACCTCCTGTGTTTGCCTCCGCCATCGTGCCAGGAAAGGGTGTTATGAGTAGGTGAATGATCGGGTTCGTGACGCGGTGTCCCCATGCCGGATCACCGTGCTCCGGCAACTAGTGACAAGATGGCCGCGTACCTCGCGCGCACCCGCGCGTAGTAAGTAATCCCGAGGAGATCCGAAGTGACTTCGCCGGAACTGGAGTCGGCCACCAACGCCGATCTCGTCATCCTCGGCGGCGGTTCGGGCGGCTACGCCTGCGCGTTCCGCGCGGCCGAGCTCGGCCTGTCCGTCGTCCTGGTCGAGAAGGACAAGCTGGGTGGCACCTGCCTGCACCGCGGCTGCATCCCGACCAAGGCGCTGCTGCACGCGGCCGAGGTCGCGGACAACGCCCGCGAAGGCGACCAGTTCGGTGTGAAGTCCTCGCTCGAGGGCATCGACATCGCCGGCGTCAACTCGTACAAGGACGGCGTGATCTCGCGGCTCTACAAGGGCCTGCAGGGTCTCGCGAAGGCCAACAAGGTCACCCTGGTCGAGGGCGCGGGCACGTTCGTCGGCCCGAACACCGTCGAGGTGAACGGCCGGCGCTACACGGGCCGCAACGTCGTCCTCGCGACCGGTTCGTACGCCCGCAGCCTGCCCGGTCTGGAGATCGGCGGCCGGGTCATCACCAGCGACCAGGCGCTCAACCTGGACTTCATCCCGGAGAAGGTCGTCGTGCTGGGCGGCGGCGTCATCGGCGTGGAGTTCGCGAGCGTGTGGCGCTCGTTCGGCGCCGATGTGACCATCGTCGAGGCCCTGCCCCGCCTGGTCCCCGCCGAGGACGAGTACGCGTCCAAGCAGCTGGAGCGCGCGTTCCGCAAGCGCGGCATCAAGTTCAAGACCGGCGTGAAGTTCACCGGCGCCACCCAGTCCGACTCGGGTGTCTCGGTCACGCTGGAGAACGGCGACGTCCTCGACGCCGACCTGCTGCTCGTCGCGGTCGGCCGCGGCCCCAACAGCGCGGGTCACGGCTACGAGGAGGCCGGGATCACCATCGAGCGCGGCTTCGTGGTCACCGACGAGCGGCTGCGCACGAACCTGCCGAACGTCTACGCCGTCGGCGACATCGTGCCGGGCCTGCAGCTCGCGCACCGCGGTTTCCAGCAGGGCATCTTCGTGGCCGAGGAGATCGCGGGCCAGAACCCGAAGGTCATCGACGAGGCGGGCATCCCGCGCGTCACCTACTGCAAGCCCGAGGTCGCCTCCGTCGGTCTCTCCGAGGCCGCGGCCAAGGAGAAGTACGGTTCGGCCGAGACGTTCGTCTACGACCTGGCGGGCAACGGCAAGAGCCAGATCCTCAAGACCGCCGGCGGCGTGAAGCTCGTCAAGGCGCCCGACGGCCCGGTCGTCGGCATCACCATGGTCGGCGAGCGCGTCGGCGAACTCATCGGTGAGGCCCAGCTGATCTACAGCTGGGAGGCTTACCCGGAGGACGTGGCTCCCCTGATCCACGCCCACCCGACCCAGACTGAAGCCCTAGGCGAGGCGTTCCTCGCCCTGGCCGGCAAGCCGCTGCACGTGCACGGCTGACCGTTCCCCACACAAAGTCAGCCACACGAGAGCACGAGGAGTCAGCGAACAATGGCCTTCTCCGTCCAGATGCCCGCACTCGGTGAGAGTGTCACCGAGGGCACGGTCACCCGGTGGTTGAAGCAGGAAGGCGACCGGGTGGAGGTGGACGAGCCGTTGCTCGAGGTGTCCACCGACAAGGTCGACACCGAGATCCCCTCCCCCGCGGCGGGCGTCCTGCAGAAGATCGTCGCGCAGGAGGACGACACCGTCGAGGTCGGTGGCGAGCTCGCGGTCATCGGCGACGGTGACGGCGGTTCCGCCGAGCCCGCGCCCGCCCCGGCGCAGGAGTCCGCCCCCGAACCCGAGCCGCAGCAGACGCAGCCGGCTCCGCAGCAGCCTTCCGAGGAAGCCCAGGAGGCTCCCGCGGCGCCCGCCCAGTCCGGTGGTTCCGCCGAGGGCACCGACGTCACGATGCCCGCGCTCGGCGAGTCCGTCACCGAGGGCACCGTCACCCGCTGGCTGAAGCAGGTCGGCGACAGCGTCGAGGTCGACGAGCCGCTGCTCGAGGTCTCGACCGACAAGGTCGACACCGAGATCCCGTCGCCGGTCGCGGGCACGCTGCTCGAGATCGTCGCCGGTGAGGACGAGACCGTCGAGGTCGGCGGCAAGCTCGCCGTCGTCGGTTCCGGCAGCCCGGCGGCGCAGTCCGCTCCCGCGCCGGAGTCGAAGCCCGAGCCGAAGCAGGAGGCCCCCGCCCCCGCGCCGAAGCAGGAGGAGGCCCCGAAGCAGCAGGCCCCGGCTCCGCAGGCCGCCCCGGCGCCGAAGCAGGAAGCTCCCGCTGCGCCTGCCGCGTCTGCTGAGTCTGCCGCGTCTGCTGTGTCCTCCTCGGACGACGCGAACGGCACGCCGTACGTGACGCCGCTCGTGCGCAAGCTCGCGTCGGAGAACGGCATCGACCTGGGCTCGCTCAAGGGCACCGGTGTCGGTGGCCGCATTCGCAAGCAGGACGTGCTCGCCGCCGTCGAGGCCAAGAAGGCCCCGGCTCCGGCGCCCGCCGCCGCTGCACCGGCCGCCACCGCCCCCGCCGCCCGCACCGCCACCCCGGCCGCGGCCGACAACTCGGGCAAGCGCGGCACCGTGCAGAAGCTCCCGCGCCTGCGCCAGATCGTCGCGCAGCGCACGCGGGAGTCGCTGCAGCAGTCGGCCCAGCTCACCCAGGTGTTCGAGGTCGACGTCACCAAGATCGCCCGCCTGCGCAACCAGGCGAAGAAGGCGTTCGAGGCTCGTGAGGGCGCGAAGCTCACGTTCCTGCCTTTCTTCGCCAAGGCCGCCATCGAGGCGCTCAAGGCCCACCCGGTGCTCAACGCGTCGATCGACGAGGAGCGCAAGGAGGTCACCTATCACGGTGCCGAGCACCTCGGCCTGGCGATCGACACGGAGCGCGGCCTGCTCAACGCCGTGATCCACAACGCCGGTGACCTGAACCTGTCGGGCATCGCCCACAAGATCGGTGACCTGGCGGCGCGTGCCCGGTCGAACAAGCTCACGCCGGACGAGCTCGCCGGTGGCACGTTCTCGCTGACCAACCTCGGCAGCAACGGCGCCCTCTTCGACACCCCGATCATCCAGCAGCCGCAGGTCGGCATCCTGGGCGTCGGCGTCGTGAAGAAGCGCCCGGTCGTCCTGACCGACGAGGACGGCAACGACACGATCGCGATCCGCTCGATGATGTACCTCGCGCTCACCTACGACCACCGCCTGGTCGACGGTGCGGACGCGGGCCGCTTCCTCACGACGGTCAAGAACCGTCTCGAGGAGGGCGCGTTCGAGGCCGACCTCGGCCTCTGACGCGACCACGCTGATCTGAAGGCCACCCCGGGTCCTGCCCGGGGTGGCCTTCGGCACATTCGTGCCACTGTGCACGGAATGGTCTGGTGCGGAACGATCTAGGCATGCGAGTCGTCATCGCGGGATCGTCCGGCCTGATCGGTTCGAGCCTCGTCGCGTCCATGCGCGCCGCGGGTCACGAGGTGCTGCGACTGGTGCGCCGCAAAGCCGCCGCCCCCGACGAACGCGGCTGGGACCCGTACGCGGGCCGCGTCGACGAGGGCACGTTCGACGGCGTCGACGCCGTCATCAACCTGTGCGGCGCGGGCATCGGCGACAAGCGGTGGGACGACGCGCGCAAGCAGGTCCTGCACGACAGCAGGGTCGTCCCGACCGAGGTGCTGTCGGCGGCGGTCGTCGAGCACGGCGTCCCCGCGCTCATCAACTCCTCCGGCGCCCACTTCTACGGCGACACCGGATCGCGGCTCGTGGGCGAGGACGCGCCGGCCGGGCACACCTACATGGCGCGGCTGACGCAGGACTGGGAGGCGGCGACGTCGGCGGCCCAGGCGGGTGGCGTCCGGGTGGTGCTGATGCGCACCGCCGTCGTCATCTCCCCGTCGGGTGGCGTGTTCGGCCGGTTGAAGCCGGTGTTCCAGTTCTTCCTCGGCGGCAAGCTCGGGACCGGTGAGCAGTTCTTCCCGTGGGTGTCGCTGGACGACGTCGTGTCCGCCTACCGGTTCGTCACCGAGCACCAGGAGATCCGCGGCCCGGTCAACGTCGCCGCGCCCACCCCGGCGACGAACGCCGAGTTCACCAAGGCGGCCGGTGCGGCGCTGAACCGGCCGACGCCGTGGGTCGTCCCGGCGTTCGCGCTGAAGACGCTGCTCGGCGGTGAGATGGCGCAGGAGCTGCTGCTGAGCGGTCCCGGCCTCACGCCGGGGGTGCTGGAGGCGCACGGGTTCCCGTTCCTGCACCCGGCGCTGCCGTCCGCCCTGAACGCGGCGGTCGCATGACTCGTGCGTTCGCCGCGGTGCTGGTGATCTCGTGGATCCTGCTGGGTCTGCCGGAGACGACGGTGCTCGACGTCTGGGCGCACGACGTGCTGCCGAGACCGGACTGGCTGCGGGCCACGGCGTTCGCGGTGAGCCTGGTCCTGGGGCCGACGGTCGGGTGGGCGTTCGCGGCGGTGCTGTCCGTGCTGGCCTGGCGGCGGCGCGACCCGCGGCTGTGGAAGGCGCTCGCGCTGCACGCCCTGTGCTGCGCGACGATCTTCACGCGCTTCCTCTTCGACCGCGTGCGCCCCGTCGAGTACCACCTGCCGAGCTACCCGAGCGGGCACACGGTGGCGGTCGCGTCGGTCTGCTTCACCCTGGTCGTCCTGCTCAGGCGCGGGGTTCTGTGGGCCGTGCTCGCCGTGCTGGTGGCCGGGTTCGCGAGGGTCGTGCTGGAGATGCACTGGGTCACCGACGTCCTCGGCGCGGCGCTGGGTGTGACGGGCGTCGGACTCTTGGCGGCCACCGCTCTGGGGTTGGTAACGTCGGGTCGTGAACTCGTGCCGCACCTCGTCAGACCCCGTCGTCATCCGTGAGCTGGGGCTCATCGACTACATGGCGGCGTGGGACCTGCAGAAGGAGATCGCCGAGGCGCGTGCCGCCGGCACCACCCCGGACACGCTGCTGCTGCTCGAGCACCCGCCCGTCTACACCTGCGGCCGGCGCACCCTCGACGAGGAGCGCCCACGCGGTGGCGGCACGCCGGTCGTCGACGTCGACCGCGGCGGCAAGATCACCTGGCACGGTCCCGGCCAGCTGGTCGGCTACCCGATCGTCAAGCTCGCCGACCCGATCGACGTCGTGGAGTACGTGCGGCGCGTCGAGCAGGGCCTGATCGACGTCTGCGACAAGCTCGGCGTGCACACCGGCCGGGTCGAGGGCCGCAGCGGCGTGTGGCTGCCCGCCGACGACCGCGGTCCCGAGCGCAAGGTCGCCGCGATCGGCATCCGCGTGCAGCGCGGCGTGACCATGCACGGCTTCGAGATCAACTGCAACGCGAGCCTCGACGCGTTCGACGACATCATCCCGTGCGGCATCAAGGACGCGGGCGTCGCTTCTCTCTCGCACGAACTGGGCCGCGACGTCACCGTCGCCGAGGTGCTGCCGATCGCCCGTGACTCCGTGCTCGCGGCGCTCGACGGCACGCTCCCCCTGACGGACCGCACTTTGACCCGTTCCGGCCCCGTCGCCGCGGGTATCACCTTCGCTAGCATTCCGTAGCCCTGCGGCGGGGAGCGGCGGAGTTCTCCTTCGGGGCCTGCGGAGGAGGGTGCGTCGTGAGGTTGTCCCGACGCCAGTTGTTCACCGCTGCGGGTGTCACGGCACTGGCAGCGGCGGGTACCACGTCGACCGGGCCGGTGGCGGTGGCCGCGCCCGCGCGCACGTGGCCCGGCGAGATCCAGGTCGCGGAGTGGGAGCGGTACTTCCTCGGGCTCGACGGCGGCGCGCACCAGAAGGCGCTCGACGCGCTCGGCATCCCGCACCGCGACGGCGTGCGCGCGGACGAGCAGTACCTGGTGGTGCCGGCCGGGTCCGTCCGGCGGGCGGCGCTGGAGTTCGGCGACCACGCCGCCGCCGACGTGCTGCGCGAGCGGTTCGGCCTCGACTCGCCGTCGATGCTCGGGCGCGGGCTGGAGCTGGTGCTGGGGCAGGGCGGGCTGGAGCGGCGCTACCTCGAGGACCCCGGCCTGCAGCTGCGGTACATCGGACATCGGCGACCGTTCGCGAAGCACGTCCTGCCGATGCCGGCGGCGGTCCGCGAAGCGCTCGCCTGATGTCCGATGTCCGAGGTCTCAGAGCTGGGGAGCCACGTCCGACGCGACCTCGGTGATGTGGTCGAGGTCGGCGAGGTCCAGGACCTGCAGGTACACCCGCTGCACACCGGTCGCCTCGCGCCACTGCCCGATGCGGTCGACGACCTCGGCCGGGGTGCCGGCCAGGCCGTTCTCCCTGAGCTCGTCGACCTCCCGGCCGATCGCGGCGGCACGGCGGGCGATGTCGGCGTCGGTGCGGCCCACGCACGCGACGAGCGCGACGGAGCGGATGAGCTCCTCCGGGTCGCGGCCGATCTCCTCGCACGCGGCGTCGACGCGCCCGAACTGCTCCACCGCGGCGTCGATGCCGACGAACGGCAGGTTGAACTCGGTGGCGTAGGACGCGGCCAGCGCCGGGGTGCGCTTGGCGCCCATGCCGCCGATCAGCACCGGGACGCGTTCCTGCGCGGGCTTGGGCAGCGCGGGCGAGTCGGTGAGCGCGTAGTGCTTGCCCTCGAACGAGAACGTGCCGCCCTCGGGGGTCTCCCACAGGCCGGTGATGATCGCGACCTGCTCCTCGTAGCGCTCGAAGCGCTCCCCCAGCGCCGGGAACGGGATGCCGTACGCGGTGTGCTCGGCCTCGTACCAGCCGGCGCCGATGCCGAACTCCACGCGGCCGCCGGACATCTGGTCGACCTGGGCGACGCTGATGGCGAGCGGGCCGGGGTGGCGGAACGTCGCGGCGGTCATCAGCGTGCCCAGGCGGATCGTCGACGTGTCGCGGGCGAGCCCGGCGAACGTGATCCACGGGTCGGTCGGGCCGGGCAGGCCGTCGACCGACCCCATCTTGAGGTAGTGGTCGGAGCGGAAGAAAGCGCCGTAACCGGCGGCCTCGGCCGTCCGCGCCACCCGGAGCAGGTCGTCGTAGCTCGCCCCCTGCTGGGGCTCGGTGAAGATGCGCAGTTCCACGAAGACCGAATCTAGTCGCTGGAAAAGCGCGGCGCAGGAACGGCGGCTCCTTCCTGCGTGAACACCCCTCGTGCCACCAGGTGCGGGTGCGAGGACGCCTCCTGCAGCGTCAGCACCGGTGTCACGCAGGCGTCGGTCGAGGCGAAGACCTCCGACCACTCGTCGCGCGTCCGGGTCAGGAACACCTCGGTGAACGTTTTGCGCAGCAGCGGCCAGGAGTCGCGGTCCATCTGCTCGGGCAGGTCGGCCGCGTCCAGTTCCAGCCCGGCCAGGAGCAGGGCGTAGAACTGCGGCTCCAGCGACCCCACGGCGACGGAACGGCCGTCCGCGCACTCGTAGATCGAGTAGAACGGGCACCCGCCGTCGAGCAGGTTCGCATCCGGCGCGTCCTGCCACACCGACTGCGCCTTCATCGACCAGATCATCTGCGCGAGCGACGCCACGCCGTCGACGATCGCCGCGTCGACGACCTGACCGCGTCCGGTGCGCTGCCGCTCCCACAACGCCGCCAGCACGCCCAGCACCAGGTAGAGCGACCCGCCGCCGAAGTCGCCGACGAGGTTCAGCGGCGGTTTGCCGATCGCGTGCAGCACGCCGGTCAGCGACAGGTAGTTGATGTCGTGGCCGGCGCGCTGGGCGAGCGGGCCGTCCTGGCCCCAGCCGGTCATCCGCGCGTAGATCAGGCCGGGGTTGACCGCGAGGCAGTCGGACGGTCCGAGCCCGAGCCGTTCCAGCACGCCGGGGCGGAAGCCCTCGATCACCACGTCCGCGGACGAGATGAGCGACAGGACCGCGTCCCGGCCCTCCGGCGACTTGAGGTCCGCGGCCACCGGACGCCTGCCGCGCAACAGGAAGTCGCGGGAGGCGTCCGGCACCACGGAGAGCCCGCCGGACGGGCGTTCGACGCGCGTGACCGTCGCGCCGAGGTCCGCGAGCAGCATCGCGCCGTGCGGACCGGGGCCGATGCCGCCGAACTCGACGACCTCCAGTCCGTCCAGTGGACCCATGATCAGGCTTCGAACGACAGGCGCGGGTTGTAGATGGCGCCCGAGGACTCGGCGAGGCCGCGCATCGCCTTGGCGTGGTTGCCGAAGTCCGGGTGCGCCAGGGCGGCGCGCAGGGCGTCGGCGCTCTCCCACAGCGCGATGTTGATGTAGGAGGCCGGGTCGTCGAGCTGGCGGGAGAGCGTGTACTTGATCAGGCCCGGCTGCCCGCGCAGGAAGGCCGCCGTCTCGTCGAAGGCCTTCTCGAACTCCTCGGGGTCACCGGTGAGCGTGAAGCGGTTGAGGAAGGTGATCATGAGGTGGCACTCCCCTGAAGCAGCGGTGTGGGCGATTTCCTTTTGTCCGTCGGTAAAACCATGCACACCGCGTCTTGAGACGTGCTCAAGGAACGCCCGCCAGGCTCTGCTCCATGCGCATCATCGATCTGTCTTCCCACATTGACGCATCCGCGTACGAAGCGGACCCGGTGACGCACGAGGTGCTCACGGCCGCCCAGGGCGCGGAACACATGGCCGAGCAGCTCAAGGCGCGGCTCGGCATCGAGTTCGACGTCTCCGTGCTGCGGGACTCCGAGTTCCTCACGCTGGACCGGATCAGCCTCACCTCCCACACCGGCACGCACGTCGACGCGCCGTCGCACTACGGCTCGAAGACCACGTACGGCAACGGGATCCCGCGCCACATCGACGAGATGCCGCTGGAGTGGTTCCACAACCCCGGCGTGAAGCTCGACGTGCGCGGCCACGGCACCGGCGTCATCGGCGTCGAGGTGCTCGAGAAGGAGTTCGCGCGCATCGGCTACACGCCCAAGCCGATGGACATCGTCATCCTCGACACCGGCGCCGCCGAGCACGCGGGCACCCAGGCCTACTTCACCGACTACACCGGACTCGACGGTCCCGCCACGAACTTCCTGCTGGACCTCGGGGTCAAGGTGATCGCGACCGACGCGTTCAGCCTCGACGCGCCGTTCCCGGACATCGTCAAGCGCTACCTGCAGACCGAGGACGAGAGCGTGCTGTGGCCCGCGCACTTCGCCGGCCGCGACCGCGAGTACTGCCAGATCGAACGCCTGGCGAACCTCGACGCCCTGCCGGACTTCGGGTTCACCGTCGTCGCGTTCCCGGTCAAGATCAAGGGCGCCGGGGCGGGCTGGACCAGGGCCGTGGCCCTGCTCGACGACCAGGTCTCAAGTGAGAGCTGAATCACCGTACTTACCTTGGTAGGTATGGAAAACAGCGACATATGGCCACCCGAGAACGAAGACCACATCGTCCGCGGCATCGACTAGCAGCGCTCAAGGGCCGCCCTCCGGGAGAGGGCGGCCCTTGTCGTTCGCGAGCTCACGCCAGACGAGCACGAGCCGTTTCCACGGAGTCGGCGGCGTCCAGCAGCGGCAGCACCTGCGAGGCACCGGATCGCACGGCCTTCGTGCGGCGCGCGAACGACGTCAGCGTCTGGCCCGGCCCCGCCTCCACCAGCAGCACGTCGTACATCGCCACCAGCTCGGTGAGCGCCGGTCCGAAGTAGACGGCGTCGGTCAGCTGGCGCGTCCAGAACCGCGGGGACAGCGCGTCCTCCTCGGTCATCAGCTTGCCCGTGTAGCCGGAGTACAGCGGCATCGACGGCGCCACGGGTGAAGCGCTCCACGACGCCAGCGCCTCGTCGACGGCGGGCTGCATCGCCGGGCTGTGGAACGGCGTCGACGCCGGCACCGTCACGACGATGTAATCGTCCGCCTCCAGCCGTGCCCGCACGCGTGCCAGCGGCTCGTCGGAGCCCGCCAGCATGGTCTGCCGCGCGGAGTTCACCGCGGCGATCGCGACGTCGCCCTCCAGGTACGGCAGCAGGTCGGCCTCGGAGGCGGCGGCGGCGAGCATGCCGCCGGACGGGATGGGCACGGCGGACAGCACGCGGTCGCGCACCAGGGACACGGCTTCCTCCAGCGAGAACACGCCCGCCAGCGTCGCCGCGACGACCTCGCCGGCGGAGTGCCCGATCAGCGCGACGGGCTCCACGCCCCACGACAGGACGGTGCGGCCCAGCGCGTAGTCGACCGCGAACAGCAACGGCTGCGCGCGGGACACGTGGTCGATGTCGGCGCCGGACAGCCAGTCCTCGCAGGCGACCGAGCCGACCTCGCCGAAGAGCTCGAACACCTCGTCGACCACCGAGGTGAACACGGCGTCCGTGCCGTACAGGGAGGCCGCCATCCGCGGGTACTGCGACCCCTGCCCGGGAAACATCAGTGCTACGTCCACAAGTCGCCTCCAGAAACGGCTCGGGGGCCGTGAGAGAGAAAACCCCCACGGCCCCCGAGGCACGACATCACCTGTATTCGCGAACCACCATGGCGGAGTTGTAGCCGCCCTTGCCGCGTCCGAGCACCAGCGCGGCCTTGATCTTGCCGTGCCGAGCCTCGTTCATGACGAGGTCGAGCTCGTACTCCGGCACGAGGTTCTCGACGTTGATGGTCGGCGGGATCGCGCTCCAGTAGATGGAGAGGATCGCCGACGCCACGTCGAGGGAGCCGCCACCGGCGAACAGGCGGCCCGTCATCGTCTTCGGGGCCGTCACCGGCACGCCGTACGGCCCGAAGATCGCCTTGATCGCGTCGGCCTCCGCCTTGTCGAGCTCCGGGATGCCCGCCGCGTCGGCGAACACCACGTCGATCTCCGAGGCGTCCATGCCGGCGTCGCGCAGTGCGAGCTCGGCCGCGCGCTTGAGGCCGGGCTCCCGCGACGGCATCTTCGAGTCGAACGTCGAGGCGTACCCGACGATCTCGCCGTAGATGCGCGTGCCGGGACGGCCCGCCGCCGACTCCGGCGTCTCGACCACCATGATCGCGCCACCCTCGCCCGCGACGTAACCGGCTGCGTCGCGGTCGAACGGCAGGTAGGCGCGCTTCGGGTTGTTGTTGCGCGACAGTCGTCCCGACGCCTGGTGGGCGACCCACGCCCACGGGCACAGCGAGGAGTCCATGCCGCCGGTCAGCGCGAGCTGCACGCCCTTGCGCAGCTGGCGCCGGGCGTGGCCGATGGAGTCGATGCCACCGGCCTGCTCGGACACCACCACCGCGCCGGGACCGCGTGTGCCGTGCCGGATGGAGATCTGGCCCGTGTTGACCGCGTAGAACCACGCGAACGACTGGTACGCCGAGACGTACTCGGGCCCCTGGAGCCACAGCTTCTGCAGCTCGCGCTGGCCGAACTCGTACCCGCCCGCCGTCGCCGCGGTGATCACCGCGATGTCGGTGTCCGGGATGTCGTTCGGCTGCACACCCGCGCCGCGCAACGCCCAGTCGGTGCCCACCAGCGTCAACCGCGTCATGTGGTCCGTCTGCGGCAGGAGCCGGCCCTGCAGGTGCCGGCCTGCCTCGAAGCCCGGTACCTCACCGGCGATCTTGGCCCAGTAGTTGGCGCTGTCGAACCGGGTGATCGGCTTGATCGCCGCCTCGCCCTGCAGGGTCGCCCGCCAGTAGGCGGTCGGCCCCAGCCCGGTCGGCGAGGCGATGCCGATTCCCGTCACCACCGCACGAGTCACCGGCCTGCCCCTTCCACCTTTTTGAGCACCATGGCGCTCTGGAATCCACCGAAACCACTGCCCACCGTGAGGACCGTGTTGACCTTCTTCTCGCGCGCGACCAGCGGCGTGTAGTCGAGGTCGCACTCGGGGTCCGGCTCGTGCAGGTTCGCCGTCGGCGGGATGAGGTCCTGCTCGAACGCCAGCAGCGAGCCGACGATCTCCAGGGACCCGATCGCACCCAGCGAGTGCCCGATCATCGACTTGAAGCCGGAGACCGGGGTCTTGAACGCGTGCGCACCCAACGAACGCTTGAACGCGGCCGTCTCGTGCAGGTCGTTCTGCTTGGTGCCCGACCCGTGCGCGTTGATGTAGCCGACGTCCGTGGCGTCCGCCCGCGCCTGCTTCAGCGCGATGTTGATGGCGTCGGACATCTCGATGCCCTCGGGGTGCAGGCCCGTCATGTGGTAGGCGTTGCACCGCGAGGCGAAGCCGCCGATCTCACCGTAGATGTGCGCGCCGCGAGCCCGCGCGTGCTCCAGCTCCTCGAGCACGATGATCGCGCAACCCTCGCCCAGCACCAGGCCGTCGCGGGTCTTGTCGAACGGCCGGCACGCCGTGGTGGGGTCGTCGTTGCGGGTGCTGGACGCGCGGATCACGTCGAAGCACACCACGGTGATCGGGGAGAGCGGGGCCTCGGTGCCGCCGGTGACGACGACGTCCGCGGAGCCCTCCATGATCAGCTCGGCCGCGTAACCGACCGAGTCGAGACCGGAGGTGCAGCCCGTGGAGACCACGGAGACCGGTCCCTCCGCGCCGACCGTCCACGCCAGCTCCGTCGCCATCGAGGACGGCGTGAAGTAGTCGTAGAGGTGCGGGACGGCGTAGGACTGGTCGACCTCCCAGTACTTGCCCCGGTCGGAGCCGACGATGAACTCGCGCTCCAGCGAGGTCGTGCAGCCGACCGCGGTGCCGAGCGAGACGCCGATGCGGCCGGGGTCGAGCTGGTCGAACTCGATGCCGGAGTCGGACATCGCCTCACGACCCGCGACGACGGCGAACTGCGCCGCGCGGTCGAGCCGGCGGATCTCCTGCGGCGTCAGACCTTCGCGCACGGGGTCGAAATCTGCCTCACCCGCCATGCGGGAGCGGTACGGAGACGCGTCGAAGTGCGTGATGGTGCGAGTCGCCGTACGCCCTTCGGACAGCAGTTTCCAATACGCCTTCGTTCCTATGCCACCAGGTGCGACCACGCCCACCCCGGTGATGACGGCGCGACGACTCATCGGACACCTCCAATCGCCTTTTGTGCGGACATGGTCTGCTCCAATCTCGGACAGGGCACGGGAGCGATACCTGTCTCTGCCGAATGAACCGATGGTGAGACGGCCCGATCGAGGCCACCTCGAACTACGGCGTAGGACCCCTGTACGAGCCCGGCCCCCGCCTCGGTCGCGAACAGCTGCTTCGCCGCCGAACCACCGTCGTCGTGACATCCGAAGCCGACGGGCACACCGGTTTCCGCGATCGTCTCGACGATCTCGCCGATCTGGTCCGGCCACAGCCCGCCGGCGGTGTCGTGCAGCAACACGGTTTCCGCCCCAGCCTCCGCGGCGGTCAGAACGACCTCCAGAGCGTGCTCGGGGTCGATCAGCCAGCCGTCGAAGAAGTCCCGCGCCTCGACGACCACTCGTCGTCCGGCGCGCACGAGTCGGCGCACGGCTTCGCGGACCTCCGAGAAGCCGTGCCCTTGGACAACTATCGCCACCGCGGGGGTCTCCGCGGTGATCAGTGCGGTGAGGTCCTCCGGAGCACCGGAGGCGATGAGGGTGGCGGTCCGCAGCCGGAGCTCGATCGCGGCACGGCGGTAGAACCGCTGTGCCGGCCGGCCTCCGTCGACGAACGCCACCCCGAGCGCGTCGAGGCGCCGCGCCGCGACCAGCCGGTCCGAAGTGGACAGGCCGGGGCGGCGCAGCGACACGTCGTAGAGCTTCATCCGGCCTCCGTGCCTCGGCGTTCAGAAGCCCGACAGCAGTACTCGGGCAGCCTCGATCTCATGAGCGCAGTGCCCCACCTCCGCGGGACACCCGTTGCGCTGATGTTCGATCGCGGCCTTCTCCAGGTACATGGACACCACGTGGAGCCCGTTGCGACTTGCGGCGCGTGCAGCGGTGATGAGCAAGTCCGCGCCACCCGACCCCATCGCGTCACCTCATCCGTTCTCGGCGAATTCCTTGGCGTGTCGAAGCGTCGTGAGGCTGTTGGTGCCCAGCGCGGTGCGGATGAGCTCGCGAGCGCGCTCGACCGTGCCGTCGGCCCCCAGCACCTCGGGGACGGCCTCGGGCCGGATGACGACCGTGTGGTGCGAGGTCGCCTCGATGCCCGCACCGTCGGCGAGGTCCCGGAACGTCCACCGGCCGACGTGCGCGGCCATGATCGGCGGCGTGTGCGTCTGCTTGTAGACGATGCCCTCGTACGGGGTGCAGACCCGCACCGAGTGCGTGGTGTGGATCGACCCGTCCGGGCTGCGGGTGTCCATCTCCATGGACTGCACCCCGGTGACGGCCTCGGTGAGGTCCAAGCGCGCCACGTGCGGCAGTCGCTGTGGCCACAGGTCCGAGCGGTACAGGAACTCGTAGACGTCCTCGCGGCCCGCCTGGATCGTGACGCTGTCCGAGAACGACAGCACCAGCTTGTCGTAGTCGTCGCCGTACTCGGCCGCCCGCTTGAGGGCGGCGAGCTCGGCGTCGCTGTTGTTGTTGACGGCGTTCAGGATGAGGTCGACCGCCTCCGGCTGCGCTGCCGTGAAGTGGTGGAGCAGATCGACCCGAGTCGCCGAGTCGGCGATCGGGACGATCCGCCACTCCCCACCCATCGTCTTCACCGGTGCCGCCGAGCGCTCCTGCTCGAAGGAGATGTGCAGGTTCGCCGGGTCGAGCTCGCGACGAGACGTCCACGTGCGCACGTCACCGTTGGCGAACGCGTGCAACCGCAACCGCTCGGTCGAGCCATCCCGTTCGAACACCTCGGCGTGCACCGTGGGTCCGAAGATGTACGGCCAGGTCGTCACGTCCGCGACCAAGTCGTACACCACCTTGGCGGGAGCCCCGATCATGACCGTGTGCGTGGTGGTGTGCGTCATGTCCGTCTCCGTTCCGGTTCGCCGGCGTCAGGCCGCGATCTGTCCGTTGACCTTGTCCAGCAGCTGACGTGGCGTCTCGATGTACGCCATCTCGTCGTCGGCGATGGAGGCACCGTGCTTGCGCTTGATCAGCGCGACCGTCTCCAGCAGGGCAAGGGAGTCGAAGCCCAGCTCGAGGAACGGGGTGTCGAGGATGTCCTGGCCCGGCTTGAACGAGTCGTCGTCGCCCGCGGCCTCGTTGAGGATCTCCTGGAGACCCTCGATGGTCAGTGCGCTCACGGTAGCTTCCTTTCCTCCAGCGGGCGGTTTCCGCGCGCCATGACCGAGGTTGTCAGCGCGCGGCAGTGGGCCGCTGGAGATGCCCTCGAAGAAACCCTGGCGGCACAGCGAAAACGGCCCCTGCCACGGTGTGGCGGGAGCCGCTGGAAATGTGCTCGGGTCTGACGTGCGGCCCCGCTCGGCCGGAGCCGGGACACCGCGGAACGGGACTCAGGCGAGAAGACGTTGCAACTGCACGGTTTCCGTGCTGTCCAGTCGCGGGTCGGACGTGAGAATGGCGTGCTGCAACAGTTGCAGGCGCGACGAGGGCTCGACGCCGAGCTCCCGGTTCAGCGTGGTGTGCAGGGCCTTGAACGCGTCGAGCGCCTGCCACTGCCGGCCGGCGCGGAACAGCGAGATCATGTACTGCGCGCACAGGTTCTCGTTCATCGGGTTCTGCACGCTCAGCACGGAGAGTTCGCTGAGCAAGACCGTGTGCTTGCCCATCCGCAGCTCCGCGTCGATGCGCGTCTCCAGGGCGCTCAGGCGCGCCTCCTCCAGGCGCACGACCTCGATGCCGAGCGGCATCCCGGGCCGCACGTCCACCACGGCCGTGCCGCGCCACATGTCCAGCGCCTGCCGCAGCAGCCGGGAGGCGCTGGCGTAGTCCTCGACGTCGTAGGCCTGCTGGCCGGCGCGGGCGACGCGTTCGAACTCGTGCACGTCGACGGACTCCGGCGGCACGTCGAGCAGGTAGCCGCCGTACCGGGTGACGAGCACCTCCTTCGCGCCGTTCTCGCCGAACGACGACAGCGCGTCGCCGATCAGCTTGCGCAACTGGAGGATGTAGGTCTGCAGGGTGGTGCGGGCACTGCGCGGCGGCCGGTCGCCCCACAGCTCCTCCACCAGCGTGGGCACGGAGACGACCTGCCTGGAGTTCAGCGCCAGCAGTGCCAGGATCTGCCGCGGCTTGGCCGCCGTGGGAGTCACCGAGCGACCGTTCAGCACGGCCTCGACAGGCCCCAAAACCTTGATCTGCATCGCGACTCCTCCTTCGGTTCCGAGCACGCCACTAGTCTGCTCGGCCCAACGGGGGCGCGTTAGTGCACGGACCACCGATGTCAGATGAGTTCTGCCCGCGAGGGGTATGAAAACTTCATACGGCGGCGCATTAGTCAGTAACTACCGAGGCATCAACACCGGTCCGCATGCTTACCCACAACAAATCACCCCAAACCCCGGAGCTGAACATGCACCCCACCGCCAACGTGGAGCACCTGCCTTCTTCCGTCGTCACCGCGGACGACTCCGACGACATGAAGATCTACCAGTTCGACCGCGAGGCCTCGATGGACTGGTTCATCGGGGTCGGCTGGACGGCCACGGCGCCGGGCAGCGCGTACCGCGTGCAGGACGAGGTCCTCGCTGCATGACACCCGAACTGGCTGAACCGCACGAACAACGCATCGGGTTCCGGCGCCACCTGCGACCGCAGATCGTCCAGGGCGAGGCCGTGTACCTGATCGGGGAAACCGGGGTCACCGCGATCCAGGGTTCCCACGTCGAGTCGCTCGCACCGCTGCTCGACGGCACTCGTGACCTCGCCGCCGTGCTGCGTGACCTGCCCGCCGGTCTGACGGCCGACACGGTCGGCCGCATGCTCACCAGGCTCGCCGCGGCGGGACTGATCGGGCCACGCGGTGAGGAGGACGGTTCAGCCACGACCGAGGCCACGCTCGCCTACTGGGACGCGGCGGGCCTCGACTCCTCGGACGCGGTGGCGGCGACAACGACGTCGCTCGTCTCCGTCGTCGCGATCGGTGACATCGCGCACGACTCGCTCGTGGAAGCCTTGCACCGCAACGAAATCATGGTCACCCCTCGGGGTGGCGACCTGACGGTCGTCGCCTGTGCCGACTACCTGGCACCCGAACTGCGCGACATCGACGAGGCGCACCGGGCGGCCGGAAAGCCCTGGCTGCTGGTCAAGCCCGTGGGCGCGGAAGTGTCCGTCGGGCCGTTCTTCACCCCCGGCGACGGCCCGTGCTGGCGATGCCTGGCGGTCCGGTTGTCGGCGAACCGCAAAGCCGAGGCACACGTGCGGCGGCGGTGCGGGCAACAGGGTCCCGCACCACGGCCTGCCATCGGCCTGCCGTCGCTCAGCGCGATGGCGCTGGAGATCGCCTCGGTGGAGACGGCCAAGTGGCTCGCCGGCATCCGCCAGGACGCGCAGCGGACCATCTGGAGCTACGACAGCCTGACCATGCGGGTCGCGCAGCACGACGTGCGGGTCCGTCCGCAGTGCTCGGGCTGTGGCGACCCCGGAGTCGTCGCGCGCAGGGCGTTCGAGCCGGTCGAGCTCACGAGCCGCGCGAAGCACTCCAGCGACGGCGGCGGCCACCGGTCGTCACCCCCGCAGGAGGTGCTCGACACCTACCGGCACCTGGTGGGCCCGGTCACCGGCATCGTCAAGGAGATCCGCCGCGACGACAACGGCCCCGCGTTCTTCAACTCCTTCCGCTCCGGCTCGAACGTCGCCGCCGGGGAAGGCATCGAGGGGCTGCGTTCGGCGCTGCGCGCGGACACCGGCGGCAAGGGTGTCACGGCCCTCGACGCCCGCGTCGGGGCGCTGTGCGAGGCCGTGGAACGACGCAGCGGCGTGTACGTCGGCGACGAGGCCCGGGTGAGCGGCAGCTACCGGTCGCTGACCGGCCGGGCGATCCACCCCGACACCGTCCAGCACTACCACCCGCACCAGTTCGCCGGCCGCGAGCGGTGGAACGCGGCGCACTCGGACTTCCAGCACGTCACCACCCCGTTCGACGAGGACGAGGTGATGGACTGGACACCGTTGTGGTCGCTCACCGGGCAGCGGCACAAGCTCCTGCCCACCGGCCTGCTCTACTTCGGCGCCCCCTGTTCGCCGAGCGTGAGAGCGAACTCCAACGGGTGCGCCGCGGGCAGCAGCCTGGAAGACGCCGTGCTGCAGGGGCTCCTGGAGCTCGTCGAACGCGACGCCGTCGCCATCTGGTGGTACAACCGCACGGCGGCACCGGGCATGGACCTGGACTCGTTCCACGATCCGTGGATCACGCGGAACCGCGAGGTGCACGCGAGCCTCGGCCGCGAGGTGTGGCTGCTCGACGTGACGGCGGATCTCGGCGTGCCGGTGATGGTCGCGCTGTCACGCCGCACCGGCGGCGGCCCGCGCGAGGACATCGTGCTCGGCTGCGGGGCGCACCTGGACCCGCGGATCGCCGCACGCCGGGCGCTCACCGAGCTCAACCAGTGCATGCCGATGGTGTGCGGGTCCACCGGCACGCGCGGTCTCGACGTGGACGTCCGGCGCTGGTTCGAGACCGCCACGATCGCGGACCACCCGTGGCTCGTCCCCGACTCGGCCGAGCCGGCGCGCGTCGCCCTGCACCACGGCTACACGCACCGCGAGGACCTGGCCGACGACGTCCACGCCATCCGCGCCACCCTCGAGGACCGCGGGATGGAGCTGCTGGTCCTCGACCAGACCAGGCCCGACCTCGGGTTGCCGGTCGTCCGGGTGGTCGTGCCCGGCCTGCGGCACTTCTGGTCGAGGTTCGCTCAAGGGCGCCTCTACGACGTGCCGGTACAACTGGGGCGACTGACCCGGCCCCACCGGTACGACGAGCTGAACCCGATCCCCCTGTTCATGTAGCTGCCCGAGCGGAGGCGCCGTGGTGCCCACCGAGTCGCACATCCCGGCCTGCCGCCCGTTGTGGTCGTTGCTGGAGGACGCGTTCGTCGACGAGGGAAGCGAGCACCTGACCGTGCACGGGAGGTGGGGCTCGATCGAGATCGCGGACACCAGCCCGCTCGTGCGCGAGGCGTTGCACCGCATGAGCCTGGGGCCGGTGGCGCTGGAGAACATCTCCGCGCTGCACGAGAACTTCGTGAGGTGGAGGGCCGGGGCCGGACCGTGCCTCATCTGGCGCAAGCTCAAGAACACGCTCGACCTGCTCGGTGGCTGCGTCGTGCCGTCGCTCGGGCTCAACGACGGCGCCGGCCCGATCCTGTCGCTCGTCGCCGTGACGCGGGACGCCAACTTCTGGTTGCCCTTCATCAGGGACGACGAGCCCGTCACGATGCGGTGGGGCACCGGGATCGAGCGGCTCAACGGAGACCAGGCGCTGGCGTGCCCGGGCCTCACCTACCAGGTGATCCTGCACGGCGCGCCCGCCACGGAGATCGCGAAGTCGTTGCTGGACAACGCCGGCACGATCACCGAGGTCGCCGAGACGCTGCACGTCGAGAAGACGCTGGTCGCCGACGTCGTCGCCTATCTCGCCGGAGCCGGGCTCATCGTCCCGGCCAGGTGCTGAGCCGCTGTCATGGTGCTCCGGTCACGGATCGCAAATCGCGCGACTTCCCAAGACACGCCCGTATCATGGCCGCGTCCCGACCCTCGCGTGGGAGCTGCTGTGACATCACGACAGGAACGCTCGTCCGTGTCCCGTCGTTTGGCGTACGTCGTCATCAGCGTGGTCTTCGCCAACTACCTCGGCAACGCCTTCTCCTACGTCCTGAACGCCGGTCCGACACCCGCGCGCGCCGCGGCCGCGCTCGTCTGCCTGCTCCTGATCGGGTACCTGCAACTGCGGGTGTTCAGCCGGCCGGGGTCCGACCTGCGTTCGGGCAGGGCGCATCTCGCGCTGGGCGTCATGGCCGGGCTGGTGTACGCGCCGGTGCCGTTCTTCCCCAACGCCTGGCACGGCATGCCCGGTTTCCTGGCGGGCAGCGCTCTGCTGGTCCTGCCACGCCGGGTGCGGTGGCTGGTGTTCTTCGCGGTGGCGCTCAGCAACGGCGCGATCAGGTCGTTGTACGTCAGCGACCCCGCCCAGCTGGCCTACTACGTGGTGCAGTCGATGGTCGCCGGCCTGGTCGTCTACGGCCTGTCCCGGCTCCCGACGCTGGTCGCGGAGCTGGAGACCGCCCGCTCCGAGCTCGCCGACCTCGCGGTCTCGCAGGAGCGCCTGCGGTTCGCCCGCGACCTGCACGACCTGCTCGGCTTCAGCCTGTCCGCGATCACGCTGAAGGTCGAGCTGACCTGCAGGCTGATCGGCACGCACACCGAACACGCCGTGCGGGAGCTGACGGAGATCCTGAGCATCGCCCGCGAGGCCCTGGCCGACGTTCGCGCGGTGGCCTCGAGCTACCGCGAACTGTCGCTCGCCGACGAGATCGAGTCGGCGCGGTCGGTGCTGACCGCCGCGGGCGTGCGGGCCACTATCGAGACGGACCACCCCGACCTCTCACCCCGATCCCGGACGGTGCTCGCGACCGTGCTGCGCGAGGGCGTGACGAACCTGCTGCGGCACAGCGAGGCGACCCGCTGCACCATCACGATCTCCGGCACGGACCGGCTGGCGTCGATCGACATCGTCAACGACGGGGCACTCGCCGAGACCGGCGCCAGGCGCGGCAGCGGTCTGAGCAACCTCACCACCCGCACCTCGGCCATCGGTGGTTCCCTGGTCGCCCGGACCACCTCGGGCGGCACCTACCACCTGCACGCCGAGGTGCCGGTGGAACCGGCACCGGAGAACCACGCGGCCGCGCCGCGCTTCTCGGGCCCGCCGATCGCGATGCGGTTCGCGCAGGTGCTGATCACCGCCGTGGTGGTCGGGTACGCGGCGATGGCGATGACGCTGGTGACGTACTACCCGGCCAGGTCGGCCGGGGTCGAGGTCGCCGCGATCGGCATCGTCGGCGCCGCCGTGCTCGTGCTGGGCGTGGTGATCCGCCCGCACGTCCGGCTGAGCCTGTCGCGGCGTGTCCTGGTGCTCGCCGGGCTGGCGTTCTGCGTGTTCGTCCCTCCCCTGGTGTTCGCCAACCCCTACCTCGCGGGCGTGCCCGGCTTCCTCGCCGGCGCGGGGGCCCTGCTACTGCCGCGCCGCGCCGGGTGGATCGCGTTCTTCTCGGTCGTCGCGCTGCAGGGCGTGATCTACAGCGCGCTCGGCGAGAACGCGGTGGCCATCGCGTACGGCGTGATGGCCACGACCAACCACGGCCTGGTGCTCTACGCGCTGACCCGGCTGCGGTCCATGGTGAACCAGTTGCACGAGGCGCGGGAGGAGCTCGCGGCGGCGGCCGTCACGCAGGAACGGCTGCGGTTCGCCCGCGACCTGCACGACCTGCTCGGCTACAGCCTCTCCGCGATCACGCTGAAGAGCGAGCTGACGCACCGGCTGCTCACCGCCGACCCGGACCGGGCGCGGCAGGAGCTCACCGAGGTGCTGGAGATCTCCCGGCAGGCGCTCGCGGACGTGCGGTCGGTGGCGCTGAGCTACCGCGAGCTGTCGTTCGACGAGGAGGCCCGGTCGGCGCGGGCACTGCTGTCCGCGGCGGACATCGACGTCACCGTCAGGATCGACGCCTGCGACCGGCTGTCCAAGGAGGTGAAGGTCACCCTCGCGACCGTGCTGCGCGAGGGCGTGACGAACCTGCTGCGGCACAGCAAGGCCGGGCGTTGCGAGATCGTGGTGTCCAGCTCTCGCGAACTCGTCACGATGGACATCGTCAACGACGGGATCTCGTCGAGCCACCAGAGCTCGCGCGACGGCAGCGGGATCGGCAACCTCACGACCCGCGTCCGCGCGCTGGGCGGTGACCTGCAGGCGGGCCTCACGCCCGAGCACACCTACCGGTTGCGGGCCGAGATCCCCATCGCCTGATCGCGTCGAGCGGGAACCGCGGTTCAGCCGCGTTCCCGCTGACCCACGCCCACAGTGATGGGACTTGGTCTCATCACTTCTGCTACGGTGACGGGACCAAGTCCCATCACTGGTGCCGCAGCACCCCTTGTCCCCTGGAGAAAGTCATGCCACCCTCCGCACCGGAAACCGCCGACGTCGTGATCGTGGGCGCCGGACCGGTCGGGCTGATGCTGGCCGCCGAGCTGTGCCTGTCCGGAGTCCGGCCGGTCGTGGTCGAACGCTCGGCGGAGCGCGCCGCCGAGCCGAAGGCGGGCGGGATCACCGGCCAGGTCGTCCGGCTGCTCGACCACCGGGGCCTGTACGAGCGGCTGAGCGGCGACTCCGCTCCGCCCGCCCCGTTGCCCGCCTACGTCTACGGTGCGATGCCGCTGTGGTTGCACGGCTGGGAGGACAACCCGCTGTACGGGTTCACGATCCAGCAGTGGCATCTGGAGGCGGGGCTGGAGGAGTGGGCCCTCGGCCTGGGAGCCGACCTCCGCCGCGGGCACGACCTGGTCGGCTTCACGCAGGACGCCGACGGCGTGACGGTGGAGCTGTCGACCGGGACCCTGCGGGCCGGGTACCTGGTGGGCTGCGATGGCGGGCACAGCGCGGTGCGCGCGCTGGCCGGCATCGCGTTCCCCGGCGTCACGTCACGCCGCATGACGACCCGCGCCGCGGACGTGGTGGTGCCGGACTCGGTGCGCGAGCTGCTCACCGACGACGCGCTGCCGGGCGGGCTGAGCTACCGCCGCACCGACACCGGGGTGCTCGCCTCCATCGCGCTCCCCGGCACGCACCGGATCGTCGCGATCGAGTGGGACCGGCCCGAGGTGCCCGCCGACGTGCCCGTGACGTTCGACGAGATCCGCGAGGCCGTGGCCCGCGTGTACGGCCGGGAGTTGCCGATGAGCGAACCGGGCACCGACGGCCCGCGCCTGCTGCGGCGGCTCGGCGGCACCAACACCCGGCTGGCCGGCGACTACCGGGTGGGCAGGGTGTTCGTCGCGGGCGACGCGGCGCACGTGCACTCCTCGATCGGCGCGCCGGGGCTCAACGTGGGCCTGCAGGACGCGGCCAACCTCGGCTGGAAGCTGGCCGCCGAGATCGGCGGGTGGGCACCGCCCGGGTTGCT
The DNA here is from genome assembly GCF_900104175.1 of Lentzea jiangxiensis. GTDB lineage: Bacteria > Actinomycetota > Actinomycetes > Mycobacteriales > Pseudonocardiaceae > Lentzea > Lentzea jiangxiensis. Next base: position 176,075 of record NZ_FNIX01000011.1, on the reverse strand, counting down.
CGGCACCTACCACGAGGAACGCCACTGCGCGGGCAGGCGGATGATGATGTTCACGCTGGCCCAGCTGGCACTGCTCAGCCCGGGCAGCGAGAGCACGGCGGTGCGGGAGGTGTTCGGCGCGCTGCTGGCCGAACCGGCGAACACCCGGCAGATCGCGACGATGCTGGCCGGCGCCGACGTGCGCTACCCGACGGCGGGACCGGATGACCACCCGCTCGCCGGGCTGTGGGTGCCGGACCTCCGGCTGACCCGCGCGGGTCGCCCGGTCCGGCTGGCCGAGCTGGCGCGCACCGGACGGTCCCTGCTCGTCGACCTGAGCGGCGACGGCCAGGCGGCCGGGATCGCGGCGGCCTGGACCGACCGGGTCGACCTGGTGACCGCCGCGGCCGAGAACGCGCCCGCCGAGGCTCTCCTGGTCCGCCCGGACGGATACGTGGCGTGGGCGGGCGACCGGGGCAGGGGACTCACCGAGGCGCTCCGCAGGTGGTACGGCGAACCCGCCTCGACGCCCGCCGCCTGACCTGACGTCCGGCTGTCGCGCGGGCTCAGCTCGGCCTCGCCGGCAGCTCTGCGGTGATCACAGCATCTCGAGGACCGCGCATCCCCAGCTGTAGCCGGCGCCCACGCCGAACATGACGATCCGCTGCCCGGACTCGGCCTTGCCGGTCCGCACGAGGTGGTCGAGGCTCGCGAACTGGTCGCCCGCGCCGAGGTGGCCGACCGTGCGGCTCCACTCCCAGGTGGTGCGCTCCGGCGCGATGTCGTACGGGCGCAGGTAGTTCACGTCCAGGCGGCGGCGGCCGAAGTGCGGCAGGATCACCCAATCGGCGTCGCCGATCTTCATGTCGGCGTCCGACAGCGCCTGCTCGACGGCGAGCGCCTGGCCGGCGTTGGCCTTGTTGATGCCGTAGGAGAGGCCGAACTCCCGGCTGAACGTCTGCTTGGCCTCCTCGAAGTCCACCGGGATGCGGTGCGAGAACGGCGCGAGGCCGAACGGCACGTCGCCGCGGTGCAACGGCTCGAGGTCCGAGTCGGCGTTGATGGCGAGCGAAAGCAGCTTCGCGTAGCCGCCGCGCGTGGACAGCACGACGGCCGACGCGCCGTCGCCGTAAGGAGTTCCGGGATCTGTTCGCCACCGGTCGATGCCCGGCAGGCAGAAGCGGTCGGACGACGTCAGGAGCGCGTCCCTGCCCGGCCTCGCGGACAGGTAGGACACCGCGAGGTCCATCGCGGCCAGCCCGCCGTTGGACATCTGCCGGATCTCCAGCGCCAGGCAGGAGTTCCGCACGGTCTCGCGCTGGATGTACGAGCCGACGGGCCACAGGTCCTGGCCCTGGTGGTAGGTGGTGGCGTGCAGGATCAGATCGACGTCGCCGGGCGTGGATCCCGCGTGGGCCAACGCCACCCTCGCCGCCTCGACCGCCATCTCCGCCGCCGACTCGTCCGGGGACACCGAGACGGACTCGACGTCCGTCCGCGCGACGAGCCTGGGCTCGCACTCCCCCGAGACGATCGCGTCCGCGACCGTCAGCGTCGACGGCAGCCGCACTCCGCTGCCACTGACGAAAACATCCTTCACTCGCACCGCGGTCAGACCTCCTTCAGCGCGCGTGCGACCCGCACGACGCGTTCCGCCTGCAGTTGAGCCGCCCGCAACGCCCTGTCGCCGACCGGAGCGTTGTCCGCGCCCAGGACGTGCGAGGTGCCGTAGGGGTTCAGGTCGCCACCTGGAGGCACGATGATCCCGCCGAAGTGGCAGGCCATGTTGTAGATGGACACGAGCGTGGTCTCCATGCCGCCGTGCGTGCTGGCGCCGGAGGTGAAGGCGCTGTACACCTTGTCCGCGAGCAGGCCGCCGGACCACGCGGGCCCCAGCGTGTCGATGAACTGCTTGAGCTGCGCGGAGACGTTGCCGAAACGGGTCGGCGTGCCGAACAGGACGGCGTCGGCCCACAGCACGTCGCCGGCCGACGCGACCGGGACGTCCTCGGTGTCGCGGAGATGCGCCGCCCAGGCCGGCCGGGAGTCCACCGCGTGCCGCGGCGCCAGCTCCGCGGCACGGACCAGCCGCACCTCGGCGCCCTGTTTCTCGGCCGTCTCGGAGATCTCCTCGGCCAGGCGGTGGATCGTCCCGGTCGAGGAGTAGTACACGACTGTCACGTTGACGCTGCGTTCCACGGCGCATCCCTTCACCAGGCGGCTCTTCCCACCCTTCTCGGGTCGCCTCGATGTGGCGTGGAGCGCGACATGAACGTTCGGGGATAGGGTGGCGCGCGGAGGGGCGCGATGATCAGGGTTCTGCTCGCGGAGGACATGCACATGGTGCGCGGTGCTCTCATCGCGCTGCTCAACCTCGAACCGGACATCGAGGTCGTGGCCGAGGTCAGCTCGGGCGACCGGATCGTGCCGACCGCGCGTCACCACAGCCCGGACGTCTGCGTGATCGACATCGACCTGCCGATCCTCGACGGGCTGACTGCCGCGGCGACGATCCGCGAGACGATGCCGCAGATCAGAACGCTGATGCTCACCTCGCTCGGCCGGCCGGGCACGCTGCGCCGGGCGCTGGCGGCCCGCGTCGACGGGTTCCTGCTGAAGGACGCGCCCCCCTCGGAGCTCGCCGAGGCGATCCGCCGCGTCAACGCGGGCGAGCGCGTCGTGGACAGCAAGCTCGCCCTCGCCGCGTGGGACCGCGGCGAGTGCCCGCTCACCGACCGCGAGCTCGAGGTGCTCCGGCTGGCGGCGAACGGCACCGACGCGCCTGACATCGCTGTCGCGCTGTCGCTTTCGGCCGGCACCGTCCGCAACTACCTGACGACGATCATGACGAAGCTCAACGGCCGCAACAAGGTGGACGCCATCCGCATCGCCGAGGAAGCCGGCTGGCTCTAGCCGTGTCCCGCGAGTCCGTCCGACGAGAGGGTCACGGGCGAGGCCCGCGACCACCGCGGACGGGACTCGCGGGACGACGCCCCGGGGCATCACCCGTGACCCGCACCCGTCACGCCGCCTGCTGCCGGCTCGTCCGCAGGTCGAAGCCCGGACTGGCGACGATCTCCGGGGTGAGCGCGTTGCCCGCCTCGAGGATCCGGCGTCCCATCAGGAAGTCGATCGGGCGGTTGCACGCCTCCACGCCGACCAGCCGGTCGTCCTTGAAGCAGAACACCGAGAACCTGCCTTCCGCCGGGTCGCCGACGGTGACCGCGCGGTCGTGGCCGTCGGTGAGTCCCGCGATCTGCAGCTTCAGGTCGTACTGGTCGCTCCAGAACCACGGCAGGGCGGTGTAGGGCTCCGCACCGCCCAGGATCGCGCTCGCGACCGTCGCCGCCTGGTCCGTGGCGTTCTGCACGGACTCGAGGCGCGTGAGGCCGCCGGTGAGCGTGCTGGCGAACCGCGCGCAGTCCCCGACCGCGTGAACGCGCTGGTCAGCGGTGCGCAGGTGGGCGTCGACGACGATGCCGTCGTCCACCGCCAGTCCGGCGCGCTGAGCGACCTCGGTGTTCGGGACGACCCCGATGCCGGCGACGACGAGGTCCGCCACGAGCACCGTGCCGTCGGTGAGCTCGACGAGACCTTCCCTGACGGCCGCGACACCTGTTCCGGTGAGCACCTGGACGCCTTCACTGCGGTGCCGGTTGGTCAGGTGCCGCGCCGTCTCTGCCGAGACGGCCCTCTGCATGACCTGCGGCTGGGTCTCGACGACGGTCACCTCGTGGCGCAGTTTCCTGACCACGGCGGCGAACTCGAGGCCGATGAACCCGCCGCCGATGACGACGACGTCGAGACCGGTCCGGCCGTCGAGCTTGCGCCGGATGGCGTCCGCGTCGGCGACCGTGCGCAGGTTCAGCACGTGCTCCGCGCCGGGGATCGGCAGCGTGCGCGGCCGCGCCCCCGTCGCGAACACCAGGTGCTCGTAGCTCACGGTGCGGGCACAACCGAGCACCGCGACGCGCGCCTGGCGGTCGACACCGACCACCCGCTCGCCGCGGACGAGCTCGATGCCGTTGTCCCCGTAGTAGGAGTCCTGCCTCAGGACCAGCCCGGCGAGGTCGGTCTGCCCCGCCAGGTAGTCCTTCGTGAGCGGAGGCCGCTGGTACGGCGCGGCCTGCTCGTCACCGATGAGCGTGATGGGGCCGCGGTGCCCCTGCTCGCGCAGGGACACCGCGACCTGGCAGCCCGCCTGCCCGGCCCCGACGACGACTACCGACTCGCCACGCATGTCAGTAGTTGCCCAGCCCGCCGCAGACGTTGAGCGCCTGCGCGGTGATCGAGGACGCGGTGTCCGTGGTCAGGTAGGTCACGAGACCGGCGACCTCGTCCGGCGTGCTGTACCGACCCAGCGGGATCTTGGCGTTGAACTTCTCGAGGACCTCGTCCTCGGTCACACCCCAGTGGTTCGCGTAGCCCTGGCGGACGCGGCCGGCCATGGGGGTCTCGACGTAGCCGGGGCACACCGCGTTGACGGTGATGCCGGACTTCGCGAGCTCGATGCCGACGGCCTTGGTGAAACCGACGACGCCGTGCTTGGAAGCCGAGTAGGGCGCGGCGAACACGACACCCTGCTTGCCGCCGGTGGAGGCGATGTTGATGATCCGGCCCCAGGTCTGCTCGACCATCTTGCCGGTGGACAGGACCTCTTTGGTGAAGCGGAAGACACCGTTGAGGTTGGTGTCGATGACGTCCAGCCAGAGGTTCTCGTCCAGCTCGGCGGTGATGCCGCCGCCGCCACGACCCGCGTTGTTCACGAGGATTTCGACGGGCCCGAAGACGTCGACCGCCTTCTGCACCGCGGAGCGGATGTCCTCAGTGGACGTGACGTCGGCGGCCGCGCCGTCCGCCTCGTACCCTTCTTCTCGGAGCTGCTTCACCGTGGTCTGCACGTTTTCGGCGGTGCGCGCCACGACGAAGACCGCGTGGCCCTCCTTGCCGAGGCTGCGCGCGACCTCGAGACCGATTCCACTGGTGGCGCCCGTGACCAAGGCGACCCGTCGCTGGCTCATGCTTCTTCTCTCCTCAGAGTTGCTTCTCAGGCATGTGCACGACGAGGCCGTCCTGCTCCCCGGTCACAGCCAGCTGACAGCTCAGCCGGCTGTTCTCCTTGCGCTCGCAGGCCGTGAAGTACAGCAGCTCGTCCTCGACCTGGTGCATCGCCGACAACGGCTTGGTGTTCTCCGGATCGACGTACACGTGGCACGTGCCGCAGGAGGCGCCACCGCCGCACTGGGCGACGATTCCCTTGATGCCGTTGAGAACAGCGCCGCGCATCACGGTGTCGTCCTGGGCAACGTCGACAACGGTCTCGATGCCGTCGTGCGCTACATAAGTGATCTTTGGCATGGCAGTTCTCCCACGGATCTGCGGCTCGCCGGACAGGGTTCACAGTGACGGGTGGCGCTTTGCACGCGGTGGAGACCACCTTGAACGTGCCGCGGCCGTCCGGGCGCGCGGCCGCGGCGGCGGAGCGCAGGCGGGAACCGGCGCGGCCCGCACGTTCGCAGGCCCCGGTTCCCCGGCACACCAGGCGCCCGGGCCACGTAGGAGGACCCCGCCGAGGCGAGGCCCCCTCCCGTGTCCGCTCAGTCCCCCGCGGGGACGTCCCAGGTGACCGGGAGCTCCCAGAGGCCGTAGATCACGGCGCCCTCCTTGCGCGGGATCTCCAGGAACGGCTTGGCCAGCCGCAGCGACGGAATCCGCTGGAACAGCGTCGTCCACACCAGCTGCATCTCCAGGCGCGCGAGGTCGGCGCCGATGCAGTGGTGCAGGCCGTGGCCGAACCCGAGGTGCTTGCGGGTGCCGCGCTCCAGGACCAGCTTGTCCGGCTCCGGGAAGACTTCCGGGTCGCGGTTGCCGTTGAGCCCCAGGCACAGGATGCCGTCACCGGCCTTGATGGTCTTGCCCGCGATCTCGATGTCCTCCAGCGCGACGCGCGGGATGGCGGTGTCACCGATGGTCGCGATGCGCACCAGCTCCTCGACGGCCGGCTCGATCATGCCCTCGGGGTCGTCGAGCAGCAGCTTGAGCTGGTCCGGGTTCTCCAGCAGGGCGGCGGTGCCCAGCGACAGCATCGAGGCCGTCGTCTCGTGGCCGCCGTTCATCAGCAGGCGGATCATGTTGAACAGGTCGCGGCGCGTGTACTCCTCGCCGGAGGCGGCGTACTCGGCCATCGCCCGGCTGAGCAGGTCCTCGCCGGGTTCCTTCTCCTTCAACGTGATCAGCTTGTCGACGTAGGCGTTGACCTCGACGATCGCGGCCTGGCGCTGCTCGGGGGTCGAGTGACCGCCCAGCAGGCACGTGCCGTGCTCGATGAAGAAGTCGTGCTCGTCCTGCGGGATGCCGAGCAGCTCGCAGATGACCGTCATCGGCACGGCGAGCGAGAACTCGCGGTGGAAGTCGATCGGCGGCGTCATCGTCAGGATCTTGTCGATGTAGTCGTCGACGATCTCCTGGATCCGCGGTCGCAGCCGCTTCACCTGGCGGTTGGTGAACGTCACGGCGGCCTTGCGCCGCGTCTTCGTGTGCTCCGGGTTGTCGTAACCGATGAACGAGGTCTCGGTGCGGAACTCCGGCGGCGCGATGAAGTAGAACGGGAAGTTGTCGTGCTTCCGCGACGCGCTGATCCGCGGATCGGTCAAGAGCTCTTTGATCGTGTGGTAACCGCTGATCGTCCAGATACGCAGCCCGGAGCCCGTCAGCGTGACCTGGACGACGTCTTCGTCCATCATGTCGTCGTACTGCTTCGGAGGCGTGAACGGGCACTGCCTCTGGTAGGGGAACGTCTCCTCGGCTTCGGCGCTGCCGGGTTCGACGGCACTTGTGGTCATGACGAGTCCTCCTGGTCGGCTGCCGTGAGGGTGCCACCGTGATCTGGAGAGTCACTCAAAGGTCCATTGTGGACTCAAGGGTGTGTCGAGCGCGACGCCCTAGCGTCGTCCGCGTCGAAGTCACTCCTACTGGAGGTGAGCAGGTGAGCCAGAAGATCGAGCCGTACACGGTCTCCGTCGCGCAGTCCGCGTTGGACGACCTGAAGGAGCGACTGGTGCGAACGCGCTGGCCGGACGCCGAGACCGTCGACGACTGGTCGCAGGGGCCACCGCTGGCGTACCTGACCGAGCTCGCGGACCACTGGGCGAACGCGTACGACTGGCGTGTGGTGGAGCGGAGGCTGAACTCGCTGCCGCAGTTCCGCACCACGATCGACGGCGTCGGCATCCACTTCCTGCACGTGCGGTCGCCGCACCCCTCGGCCACGCCGATCCTGCTGACGCACGGCTGGCCCAGCGCGTCCGTCGAGTTCCTCGACATCATCGACCTCCTCACCGACCCGGAAGACCCGGCCGACGCGTTCGACGTCGTGTGCCCGTCGCTGCCGGGCCACGGCTTCAGCGACAGGCCGGCGACGACCGGGTGGACGGTGCAGCACATCGCGGAGGCGTGGGCGGAGCTCATGTCCCGGCTCGGGTACGAGCGCTACGTCGCGCACGGCGGCGACTGGGGGTCGTGGGTCTCGGCCGCGCTCGGCACCGCCGACCCCGAGCACCTCGCGGGCATCCACCTCACGATGCCTCTCGCGCGCCCGCCGCAGGAGCAGGTCGAACTCGACGAGCGCGACCAGCGGGCCATGGCGCGGATGCAGGCGTTCGGCAAGAACCGCTCCGGGTACGCCGCGATCCAGTCGAGCCGCCCCCAGGCGCTCGGTTACGGCCTCTCCGACTCCCCCGCGGCGTTGCTCGCCTGGATCGTCGACCGCTTCTGGGAGTGGGCGGGGCACGACAACGACCTCGAGCAGGCCGTGCCGAAGGACAAGCTGCTCGACATCGTGTCGACCTACTGGCTCACCGGCACCGGCACCTCGTCGGCCCGGTTGTTCTGGGAGAGCTTCGACAAGGAGCCGATGAACCCCACGGACGTGCCCACCGGCGCGTCGGTGTTCCCCAACGACGCGTGGCTGCCGCGTGCGTGGGCCCGCACCCGCTTCACCGACCTGCGGTACTGGCGCGACCTGCCGGAGGGAGGCCACTTCCCGGCACTGGAACGCCCCGTGGAACTCGCCGCGGAGCTCCGCGCGTTCCTGCGCGTGCTCGACTGACCGGACGGGTACGGAAAAGGGGGAGCTCCCGCTCGGGAAGCTCCCCCTTTTCCGTTGCGCGCTCAGACGTGCGTGACGACCCGCGCCGGGTCCTTCGTCACGGCGCCGGACGCTTTGGGCACCGTCAGTGCCGCGAGCAGTCCGGCGACGAGGAGGCCGGCCGCGCCGAGGAACGCGTGCGAGTACCCGGACGCCATCTCGTCACCGATCTGCGACTTGCCGCCGCCCGCGTTGGCGACGGCCACGAGCAGGGCCAGGCCGGCCGCGCCACCGACCGTCTGCCCGGTCGTGAGCAGCCCGGACGCGAGACCCTGCTGGCTCGACGGCAGCGACGCGGTGGCCAGGTTCGCCGTCGTGGCGAGGATCATGCCCACACCGATGCCGAACAGCACGCACGGGCCGAGCAGGTCGATGACGTACGACGCGCGCGCACCGGCGAGGGACATCCACCCCAGCGAGAGCACACTGACACCGAGGCCGCTCACCAGCGTGAACCGCTCGCCGAGCTTGCTCGTCTGCGCAGCGACCGCGGTGGCGCCGAGGAAGATCGCGAGCGACAGCGGCAGGTACGCGAGGCCCGTGAGCAGCGGGCTGTACCCGAGGACGAGCTGCATCAGCAACGTCAGGAAGTAGAACGTCGCCGCCATCGCGGCGCCGATGCAGAACATCGAGACGTTCGCGGCGACGACCGCGCGGTTGCGGAACACGTTCAGCGGCATCAGCGGCGCGCTGGAGAGCTTCGCCTGGTCGAACAGGAACAGCCCGATGCCGACGACCGCGATCGCGAACGAGACGACGCTGACGGGCGAGGTCCATCCCTCGCGCTCGCCCTCCGCGATGCCGTACACCAGCGCCGCGATACCGATGGTCACCGACAGGGCGCCGAGGACGTCGAGCTTGCGCGGCCCGGCGGGGGCGGCCGACGGTGCGATGGAGATGGCGGCCACGACGAACAGCGCGATGCCGACCGGGACGTTCAGCAGCAGCACCCAGCGCCACGACAGCCAGTCCGTGACCACGCCACCGGCGAGCACGCCGATCGCACCACCACTGCCTCCCGCGGCACCCCACAGCCCGAACGCCTTGGCCCGCGCCGCGGGTTCGGTGAACGTCGTGCCGAGCACCGTCAGCGTCGCGGGGGACATCAGCGCGACGCCGACCCCCTGCGCCGCACGGGCGATGATGAGCGTTGTCGCGTTCTGGGCGAACCCGCCGGCGAGGCTCGCCAGGGTGAACAGCCCGACACCAGCGAGGAAGAAACCGCGCCGGGAGAACAGGTCTGCCATGCGACCGGCGAGGAGCAGCAGGCCGGCCATCGGGATCAGATAGGCGTTGATGACCCACGGCAGGGTGCTCGCGTCGAACCGCAGGGCCGACTGGATGGACGGCAGAGCCACGTTCATGATGGTGCCGTCGAGCACCACCAGCAGCTGCCCCACGCAACAGGCGAGCAGAACGAGACCTGTTCGTCCTTGGTTGGTATTCGACATCGGTTGGCTCCTTCGCTGGTGTACCGAGAGCGCGCGCAGGCGGTGTGCGCACTCCTCAGGGGACCCAGCGTCTCGCCACGCGGTACATCCGCGATCGGACCGCGCTCAAGTCCCCCGCCCGCGGCGGCATCGGGTCCTGTAGTCGTCCTCGACCGCACTTGGAGGTGCGTTGGCCACGCTGCCTTCGATCGCCTTCGATCCGCAAAGGAATGATTCAGATGCCCCGTATTGTCAAGAACTTGGCCGTGTTCGCCTCGGCAGCGGCGTTCGCGCTCACCGGAGCCGTCCAGCCGAGCGCCGCAGCGGCCGGAGGGGAACCGGTGACCAGCACAGAGGTGAAACCCAAGTACCACTCGGTGGTCGGCGCCTGGAAGGGAACCGTGCAGCACCAGGGTGGCAGCGGCCCGATCAGCCTCAACTTCGCGTCCTCGGGCTCCGTGTGCCTGCGCTCCGGCGACGGTGAACACGGCTACGGCGAAGGCACCGGCACGTGGGTGTCCACGGGCACCAACTCCGTCAAATTCAGCGTGCGGGAATACCTGTTCGACAACGCGGGCAACCCGACCGGTTCAGTCGACGTGAAGCAGGCCGGCTCCATCTCCGGCAACACGCTGTCCACCTCGGGCATGTCCACGATCTACGACGTCAGCGGCAACTTCATCGCGACCGCCCCGGCGTCGATCACCGTGGTCCGGATCTGACCTGACGGAGGAGACCCTGTTCCGCGGCGGCGGGGCAAACTCGCGGAGCAGGGTCTCTCGCAGGTGTTCTCCGGCGGCCACCGCCCCGATCTCCGGTGACGCCACAGCATCCGCGACGCACCCAGGCCCGGCTGTCGAGCTTCCGGTCCCTGCGCCGCGGTCGGCCCGCGGAAGAGTTCGCCCCTGATGCCGATGCGCTCGGCGAACCGCTTCTGGTGCGGCACCCCGACCGGCCTGCCCCCGTGACAACGCCCGTCCGAAGGCGCAGCCGGGGGAACACCGCCTCGCGCGGCCGGCCACCGACGACGTGCACGTCGAAGTGCGGCCGCGACGGCAGCCCTCGCGGCCGCATCACGGACTCCAGGTCGTCGTCCACGGCGAGCCGGCACGTCGTCGGGCTCGACCGGGCGCGGGCGATCGCCCAGCCCCGCGAGTACCTCGCCCGCCCACTTCCCCGCTGCGCCCGGCCACCGCGCGAACCAGTGCGGTGTTGCCGGGCCGCAGGCGCTCCGGCACCAGCCGGATCACGGCCTCCTCGCCGCGGAGCACAGCTCGTCGCCACCGCCGACGCGGCCACCTCACGGTGAACCCCGGCCCAGCACCTGGTTCCCGCTCGCCGAGCTCGTCGACGCCCAGCTCGGCGTCGCGGACCGCGCCGGCCGGCTCGCGGCTCGCCCGCAACGCGGCACGAACGTCCACAAGGGACGATTTGGCTGCGCGGAGTCCGATGGGCAGTCCGGACATCACCTGCGCGTGCATCCCGTGCACGTCGCCAGACGGCCACGACATCCGCACTCGCGCCACTTCGCTTCCTCGCTCTCGGCGGGACGAAGTCTGCGGGCGGGCCGTCCGATCGACGGCCCGCCCGCAGGGGAGGGAAGACTTCAGCGAACCACTTCGTCCGCGGGCACTTCGGGCCGCGGGTCACCCGCGCACGTCACGTCCTCTTCCGGCAGCACGCCGTCGACCAGGTAACGGGTCACCAGGTGGTCGACCACGGCGTTGCCGGCGAAGGCGAACGTCTCGTGCCCGCCCGAGTCCGTCACGGTGATCATGCGGTGCCCCAGGGACCGCGCCATCTCGACGCCGCCCTCGTAGCAGCTCCACGGGTCGCTGTCGGTCTGCACGACGAGGCCCACGGGGTATCCGTCGCGGACCACCTCCGTGAACGGCTCGGCGTGCTCGAACGTCGCGAACGTCCCGACCCACGGCTGCGCGCGCATCACGCCGAAGCCGTAGGGGTACTTCTCCCGGAACTCGCGCATGTCCGCGTAGTAGACCTCGAGGTCGGTCGGCCACTCGCTCTCCAGCGTCACCGCCTCGAGCACCGCCTCCCGGAGACCGCCCATCGTGGAGCCGGGACGCCACGCGCTCTGGCCGGCGAGCAGTGCCTCCGCCGCCGCGGAGTCGCCGTGCGACACCGCCTTGCGCAGATCCACCACGAGCCGGGCGAGCTGGTCCCACTCCTGCCGCCGCGGTGCCAGCACGCCGATCCGCTGGTCGAACAGCGTGCGCAGCAGCGGGCTCGGCGTCAGCGCGTCGAGCCCGGCCGCGACCTCCTCGACGGAGCCGATCACTTCCGCCGCGCCGGCACCGAGCTCGTACCGGCTCACGCGTTCGCCGGCCCACCCCGCCCACGCGTCGACACTGCTCCGGATCGCGGGACCCTGCGCCTTGAACTGCGTGCGCCAGTCCCACCGGGGGTGCTTGCACGAGTCCAGCACGCTGCGGTCCAGACGATCCGGGAACATCGTGCCGTACACCGCGCCGACCATCGTGCCGTACGCGTAGCCGAGGTAGTTGATCTTCTCCTCGCCCAGCAGCGCGCGGATGGACTCGATGTCACGCGCGAGGTTGCGGGTGCTGACGTGCCGGCGGAGGGTGCCGCCTGCCCGGCTGCAGCCCTCCTCCCGCTCCTTCATGTCGGCGGCGATCAGCGGGAACTGCTCGTCCGGTGGCCGCGAGTCGAAGGTCGCGGTGATCGGACTCGCCTCGGCGCCGAGGAACGTGGAGTCGCCCGTACCACGCGGGTCGAACCCGACGAGGTCGTACACCTCGTTCAACGAGGTGGTGCGCCGCAGTTCGGCCGGCATGCGGGCACCGAGACCGTCGTCTCCGCCGGGTCCGCCGTTGATCGCCACCAGCACGCCGCGCCGGCGTGCCGGATCGATCGCCGGGATGCGGGTGAGCTTCAACGAGATCCGCTCACCGGCCGGATCGGAGTAGTCGAGCGGCACCTCGACGACGGCGTGCTGCACACCGTCCTCGTCTGCTGCCGACCACACGGGTAAGGACGTCGCCACGTTAAGTCCCCTTGACTGTCAGGTGAGCTTCACCAGAACGTTGCCGAAGTGCTTGCCCCGCAACAGGTCGATCAATGCCTGCGGCGCCTTCTCCAGGCCACCGTCGACGATCGTGTGCGGGAAGACGAACTTGCCTTCCTTCAGCCAGGTGCTGAAGTTCTGCTGCCACGACCAGATCTGCTCGGGCGTGTGGTAGGTCGCGAACGGCCGGATCTGGATCTGGCGCACGATCGCGGTCATGATGTCGAGACGCGGGAACGCGCCGTCGCTGTCGCCGACCTGGCCGGACAACGCGCCGCACAGGGCGAAGCGCGCGTCCTGCGCCGCCGCCTGGACCGCCGCCTCGAACTGCTCGCCACCGACGACGTCGAAGAAGACGTCGATGCCGTCCGGCGCCAGCCTGCGCAGGTTGTCGACGGCCTTGCCCTCCTTGTAGTTGAAGGCGGCGTCGAAACCGAGCTCGTTCACCAGGTAGTCGATCTTCTTCTGGCTGCCGGCGGACCCGATGACGCGCTTGGCGCCGAGGCACTTCGCGATCTGCCCGGCGAGGGAGCCGACACCACCGGCGGCACCGGAGACGAACACCGTGTCGCCCTCACGCACCTGCGCGATGTCCACGATGCCGTGGTAGGCGGTCGGGCCCTGCGTCAGGTAGTGCTCCGGCGTCGGGAACAGGGAGGGGTCGAGCTTCCAGAACGACTGGGCGGGTCCGACGGCGTACTGCTGCCAGCCGTTCATGCCCTGGACGTTGTCCCCAACCGCCAGGTCGGGGCTGTTCGACGCCACGACCTCGCCGACGGCGAAACCCCACAACGCCTCGCCGACCTTGTAGGTGGGCATCGGCAGGTCCGCGTCTTCGCGCATCAGGTCCTGCATCACCGCGGTGACCTGGAGGTAGTCGTACCGGACGACGACCTCTCCGTCACCGGGTGCGCGGACATCGACCTCGACGACGTCGAAGTTGGCCTCGGACACGACGTCCGTCACGTGGGAGGCGAGACGCACTTCCCGTGTCTTGGCGGGAATCGCCGTGGTAGCCATGAGGGAGACCTCCATACTAGGAACCGGTTTGGAGACCAGCCTCGAACATCGCCCTAGAGCGGCGGTGGAGCGAGGCCACCCGCGGGTCAAGAAGCCCGTGCGGCCGGCTCCGCCTGCCCGTCGCGGTGGACGGTCCGCGACTTGGTGCGGAGCTGCCCGTCGACGCGCACCAGGACGTCCTCGATGAAGAACGTCGGCTCGAACGTGACCTTGCCTTCGGCGTCGGTCCGCGTCACGAGAGAGCAGTACGTGACGTTCAGGGTGTTCTCGTCGGCTTCGTCGATCAGGTAGTGGTCGTTCCAGTGCCGCACGGCCACGCCCCGGTACCGCGGCAGGGCGGCGTTGGCGCCGGCGATCAGAGCGGCACGGCCCTCGACCTTCTCGCCGCGGTGGGCGTGGTCGGTGACACCGTCCTCGGTGAACGTCTGGGCGTAGCCCTCGATGTCCAACGCGTCGAGCAGCCGCATCTGCTGCGCGTAGAACGTCTGGACCTCGATGTGGACCTCAACACTGACACGGGACACGACAACTCCTCGTCCGCCGGCTTCGTACGGCGAATATGCGTGGCCCGGCTGGACATCCGGTCGAGCCGTCCTCGTTCGACCCCGCTTCCATCCGGCGTCGAGAGGTGCCCGCCAGGCTGGGGCGACAGCATCCCCACCGACCCGCGAGGAGGGCCACTATGGCCTCAGTTCCCGACGTCACCAAGTCGGTGACGGTCGAGGCGACCATCGAGCAGGCGTTCGCGATCTTCGCGGAACGGCCGTTGGAGTGGTGGCCGGAATCGCACGTGTTCGTCAAGCAACGGACGGCGATCACGATCGAGCCGTTCGTCGGCGGTCGCTACTTCGAGCGCGGTGCGGACGGTGAGGAGATCGCGTGGGGCACCATCGTCGAGTGGGACCCGCCGAACCGGCTCGTGATGACGTGGCGGGTCGGCCCCCACTGGCAGCCCATCTTCGACGACGAGAAGGCCTCGTTCATCAAGGTCGACTTCGTCGCCACGGGCCCGTTCACGACGACCGTCACGCTGACGCACGCCGATCTGCACCGCCACGGTGACATCGCCGAGACCATCCACCAGGCGCTCAACGGTCCCTCACCCGGCGAGACGCTGGAGCAGTACGCGGCCGTCGTGACCAAGCACGTCCCCAAGGCGGCCTGATCTCCCCCGGCGCGCGAACGCGACATGCGCTCGCGCGCCGGGTGCCGCAACCGGAACCCGCAGGATCGTCGGATCGCGTCCGGACTGGCGGACGCCGGTGCGGCAACCGCGACCCGACCGGCCGCGGGACAAGGCGTCGCCGATCACCTCGGCGGCGCCTTCTCTTGTGCGCAAAAGATTTCCTGCGAGGACGTGCTGATCGACGGCGCGTGGCGGCACGCTCACCGGGATCGCTGCCGAACCGTCCCGCGACGGTGAGAACCTCCGGCCGGCCACGCCACCTGCCCCCGGGCGACCCGCGTTCGTCGCCGCCCGGTCAGGCGCCGAGTTCGAGCTCCTCGTCGGTGTGGCGGACCTCGCGGACGTCGACGAGCCTGCGCAGCTGCTCGACCAGCTGGGCGGGCGAACGGCCTGGCGGGAGCGCAACCTCGACGTCGAGCAGGAAGAGCCCACCGGGACCGGCCGGGCGCAGGCTGAGTCGTTCGACGCCGACTCCCCGGCTCGAGAACAGCACCACGACGCGCGCGAGACCGCCCTGCTCGTTGCGCAGCGACATGGAGAGCGAATGTGTTGTCATCACTCATCTTCCTCGTCGAACAGGGGCCTGATGCCCCTCGCGGCCATGATCTCGTCGTTGCCGGTTCCCGCGGCCACCATCGGCCACACCTGCGCGTCCTGCCCCACCACGAAGTCGACCACCACGGGGCGGTCCCGCACCGCCATCGCCTCGGTGATCACGGCGTCCACCTCGGACCTGTCCGAGCACCGCAGACCCGCGCAGCCCATCGCGTCCGCGAGCTTCACGAAGTCCGGCAGACGGTTGTGGGTGTTCAGCCGCGTGTGGGAGTAACGGCCACCGTAGAACAGGTTCTGCCACTGCCGGACCATGCCGAGGTTGCCGTTGTTGATGATCGCGACCTTGATCGGGATGCCCTCGATGGCACAGGTCGTCAGCTCCTGGTTGGTCATCTGGAAGCAACCGTCGCCGTCGATCGCCCACACCACCCGGTCCGGTGCGCCGACCTGTGCGCCCATGGCGGCCGGAACCGCGAACCCCATGGTGCCCAGGCCACCGGAGTTGATGAACGAGGCGGGACGTTCGTACTTCACGTACTGCGCGGCCCACATCTGGTGCTGGCCGACGCCCGAGGTGTAGATCGCCTCCGGTCCGGCGATCGTGCTCAGCCTCTCGATCACGTGTTGCGGGGCGAGCGCGCCGTCGGCCGGCCAGTCGTAGCCGAGCGGGAAGCTCGTCCGCAGGCCGTTGAGGTACTCCCACCACGAGGTGAGGTCCGCGGTTGCGGTCACCACGGCGTTCAACGCGGCGATCACGTCCCGGCAGTCGCCGACGATCGGCACGTCGGCCCTGCGGTTCTTGGAGATCTCCGCGGGGTCGATGTCGGCGTGCACCACCGCGGCGTCCGGCGCGAAGTGGGGCAGCGATCCCGTCACCCGGTCGTCGAACCGGGTTCCCAGCGCGATCAGCAGGTCGGACCGCTGCAACGCGGCGACGGCGGGCACCGTGCCGTGCATGCCGGGCATCCCCAGGTGCTGCGGGTGCGAGTCGGGGAACGCTCCACGCGCCATGAGCGTGGTGACCACCGGGATCCCGGTGCGGGTGGCGAGCTGGAACAGCGCCCGGGCCGCGCCGGAGCGGATCACCCCGCCGCCGACGTAGAACACCGGCCGGCGCGCGGTCGCGATGAGCTGGGCGGCCTTGCGGACCTGCACCGGTGACACGGCGGGACGGCGCCGGTCCGCAGGCGGTGCCGGTGTGTAGGTCACCGGAGCCGCCTGCACGTCCTTGGGCAGGTCGACCAGCACCGGGCCCGGCCTGCCGGAGGCCGCGAGGGCGAACGCCTCCGCGATGACCGCGGGGATGTCCGCGGGATCGGTCACCTGGAAGCTGTGCTTGGTGATCGGCAGGGTGATGCTGCGGATGTCCGCTTCCTGGAAGGCGTCGGTGCCGATCACCGACCGGGCGACCTGCCCGGTCACCGCGACGACGGGCACCGAGTCCATGTAGGCGTCCGCGAGCGGGGTGACGAGGTTCGTCGCACCCGGCCCCGACGTCGCCATGCACACGCCCACCCGTCCGGTGGCCTGCGCGTACCCCTGCGCGGCGTGCCCGGCGCCCTGCTCGTGGCGCACCAGCACGTGCCGGATCTTCACCGAGTCGAGCAGCGGGTCGTACGCGGGGAGGATCGCCCCTCCGGGCATTCCGAAGATCACCTCGCAGCCGACGTCCTCGAGCGCCTTGACCAACGCACCTGCACCGGTGGTATCCACGGTTCTCCCGAACGGGTTCAGCCCGCTAGCTGGCGCTCCAGCTGGCGAGGGGACAACGGCTTGTCGAGCGACGGCTCGGAACTCAGGATGGCCCGCTGCAACTGACGCAGCCTTTCGGACGGCTCAAGCCCCAGTTCCTCGATCAGCGTGTCCCGCAGCGACTGGTAGGACTCCAGCGACTTCCACTGCCTGCCCGCCCGGTACAGCGCGAGCATGTACTGCGCGCACAGGTTCTCGTGCATCGGGTGCTGCGAGGTGAGCACGGACAGCTCGCTCAGCAACGACTGGTGCTTGCCGAGCTGGAGGTCGGCCTCGATGCGGGTCTCCAGCACGCCCAGACGGCTCTCCTGCAACCGGGTGACCTCCATGCCGAGCCGGACGCCGATCTGCACGTCCACCAGGACCGGGCCGCGCCACACCTCGGCCGCGCTGCGCAGCAGCCGGCTCGCGGAGTCCAGGTCGCCGATCTCGAACGCCCGCTGACCCGCGATCGCGAGCCGCTCGTAGCTGCGGACGTCGACGCTCTCCGGCGGAACGGCGAGCATGTAGCCCCCGTACCGGGTCACCAGGACGTTCTTCGCGATGCCGGGCGCCTCGCCCGGCATCGCCGCCTCGATGCGCCTGCGCACCTGCAGCACGTAGGTCTGCAGCGTTGTGAGCGCGCTGCGCGGTGGTGTCATCCCCCATAGCTCTTCGATCAGCGTCGGCACCGTGACGACGTGGCCCGCCTGCAGCCCGAGCAGCGAGAGCACCTGCCTGGGCTTCACGGCGCTCGGCGCGATCGAGATGCCGTTCTCCCGTGCTTCCAGCGGTCCGAGAACCTTGATCTCCATTGGAGCCTCCCCAGCTCAGCAGCGGTCGACTTGGCCGTGCCACAAGTTCACCTGAGCCGGGCTATCTCCCGCCACGGACGCCACCACGACCTTCGGATGGCGCAGTACCGAGTCGGAGGTGAAAAACTCATATGCCCGAACGAACTCGAACTCGAACCGATCCGGCTGGTGATCGGACGGACACGGTCGGTGACAACAGCGGGAAATTCTCGTCCCGGCTCGACATTGACTCGCCGGTCAATGCCACGCCCATCTTCTGAACCGATGCAGAACAGTCCCCCGAACCGCGCTCGCCTGTCTACCATTCGATCTGGGCGCCCTGGGGCCGCGTTTGCTCTGGAGCAGTTGCTCTTGGGGGTAAACGTGAATTTGACGACTTCTACGCCGAGTTACCGCGCGATCATCGTCGCGGTGTTCACCGCCGTCTGCCTGACCGACCTGACCCGTGCGCTGCTCCTCGCCGGGGAAATCACCGAATTGGCGGTGTCAATCGTCGGCCTGGCGGTACTTGTTCTGCTGCAACTGTCGTTTTTCAGGCCGCTGAACACTCTTCGGCGGCACCTCGTCCTCGCCGCCCAAGCCGTGCTGCTGGCCCTGCCCCTCGTCCTCTACGGCCATTCCTGGACCGGCGTCGCGGGCCTGGTCGCCGGCAACGCCCTCCTCGTCCTGCGCCCCGTCGCGGGCTGGACGGTCTTCGTGACCACCGTGGCGGCGACCGGCCTCGCCCAGACCACCCACGACCCCATGGCGGCCGTCGCCGTCACCGCCCTGCTGCTCGCGGGCCTGGCCACCGGCTTCGCCACCCATCGGCCGACCTCGTCGGAGCAGAAGGCCCCACCGGCCGTCGCCGTCGTGGACGCCACCGCCACCGCCGTCGCCGCCGAACGCGTCCGCTTGGCCAGGGACCTCCACGACCTGCTCGGGTACAGCCTCAGCGCCATCAAGCTGAAGAGCGAGCTCGCGCACCGGATCGTCAACGACCACCCCGACCGGGACTGGGACTTCGTGCGGGAGCACATCGTCGAGATCATGGACCTCACCCACAACGCCCTGGCCGACGTGCGCTCACTGGCTCGCGCCTACCGGCCGATCTCCCTGGCGGACACGTCCGACTCGGCCAAGGCGATGCTGGCCGCCTCGAACATCGACGTCCGCCTCCAGCTCAACCACGACCCGCTGCCGGAGACCGTCGAGACGGTCCTGGCGGCCGTGCTCTGCGAGGCCGTCACCAACGTCCTGCGCCACAGCGACGCGAGCACCTGCACCATCGACGTGCGGCAGCGCGGCGCCACGATCCTGCTCGACGTGATCAACGACGGCGCCGCCGAGCGCGCCGTCTCCGCCGACTGCAACGGCGTCCGCAACCAGGCTGAACGCGTCCACGCCGCCGGCGGCACCTTCACCGCCCGTCACGTCGGCGACGGCTCGTTCCACGTCCACGCCACCGTTCCAGCCGCGCTCCCGCCCACGTGACGGCGGCTCACCGGCACCGCCGGCCGGTCAGAACCAGCCGGACTTGCGGGCGATCCGGACGGCGTCGACGCGGTTGCGGGCGTCGAGCTTGGCCGTGGCGGACGTCAGGTAGTTGCGCACCGTCCCGACGGACAGGAACAACGTCGTCGCGATCTCCATCGCGTCCGCGCCGTCGGAGGCGAGCCTCAACACCTCCAGCTCGCGCGGTGTCAAAGGGCACTCATCGGTGTCCCACGCCGACAGCGCGAGATGGGAGTCGATCACCCGGCGCCCGACCGAGACGCCGCGAATGGCGTCCGCGAGCTCACCGATGGGAGCGTCCTTGAGGATGAAGCCGTTGACGCGGGCGTTCAGCGCACGGCGCAGGGTGCCCGGCCGGCCCAGGCTCGTGAGAATCAGCGTGCGGGTGTCAGGGGCGGTGTCGTGGATCACGGTGGCCGCGGAAAGACCGTCCATACCGGGAAGATCGATGTCCAGCACCGCCACGTCGGGTTTGTTCTCCGCCACCGCCGCGATGATTTCGTCGCCCGTCGCGACGGACGCGACAACCTCGATATCCGGTTCTAGATTCAACAAAGCGACCAACGCGCCGCGGACCATTTGCACGTCCTCGGCGAGTAGCACTCGGATCATCCGACCCCCCTTGCCCCCAGGTCACCAATTCGAGTTTTACACTCGGTGACCATGCAGGCAAGCGTCCCGGTCGACCGTTCGGGGCGTTACTCCGAATGCGCCGGGGTTATACGGGTTCGTAATCGGCGAGTGACCTGGGGTTACCGCGCGCTCATACGTGGTTCAAGAGCCGAATCGGCGACCGGAACATCCGGGCACGGTCCGGGCGGAACCGGCGGACGCGATTCGACGATTCGACGGCTCGCTGAAGGACTCAGCGGGGCTCAGCGAGGCTCGCCCCACCGCTCCAGCAGCCCGAGGCCGCCGTCGACGGTGATGACCTGTCCCTGGATCCAAGCGGCCTCGTCGGTGCAGAGCAACGACACGGCGTCGGCGATGTCCTCGGGCAGGGTGACGCGGCCGGACGGGCTCTTGATCGCGAGCCGGTCGACCAGGCCGGGGTCGATGTTCATGGGGCCGTTGTCGACGACCGCGGTGACGACGGCGTTGACGGCCACCCGGTACCAGGCCAGTTCCAGCGCGAGCGTCCTGATCACGCCGTACACCGGAGTCGCCGTGTAGGCGGCGATGACCACCCGGCCACCGTCCTGCAGCGACTTGGCGAGCGGCTCCACGATGTTGAGCAAGGGCGTGAGATCGGGCGATTCGGCGTGGTGCACGAACATGTCCAGCTGGCCGCGCTCCTGCTTGACCCGGTCGAGCAGGCGGCGCACCGAGAGCTCGTCCTGGACGTCGAACTGGGCGACGGTCACCGAGCCCGGCCTGCCCGTCAGCACGAGCCTCGCCCGCTCCAGGTCGACGTCGTCGCCGGAGGTGGTGATGATGACGTGGGCACCGTTGTCGCAGAGCTTGCTCGCGATGGCGAGGCCGAGCCCGTGCGTTCCCGACGTGACCAGGGCGATCTTCCCGTCGAGTCCCAGGCGCGTGTTGACTGGTTCGATCATGATCGTGACCACCTCGTTGTCCGCGTGGTGATCGACGTTCCGCCCGGCCGCTAGGGACGGACTCGACTACTTCTTGCGCAACCCCTGGAGAACGCGCAGGATCGCGTCTTCCACCTCGCGCCCGGTGCGCTTCGGGTCGGACGAGCTCGCGATGGTGCTGGCGCCCGCGGACAGCGCCCCGAACAGCAGCCGCGCCATGATCTCCACCGGCGCCTCCTCGATCTCGCCCGCGTCCACGAGCAGTTGCACGGCGGTGCGGAGCAGACCGAAGCTGAAGTGCTCCTCCGCCTCCCGCCAGCGCTCCCAGCCCATCACCACGGGCGCCTCGTGGACGATGATCCGCTGGTACTCCGGTTCCAGGCACTTGCGGACGTACGCGCGCAGGGCCGCGACGGCGGCGTCCCAGGGTTCACCGTCGCCGGTGACCACCGCGGTCAGCGACTCGATCGCCTTGGTCTCGACTCGCGCGAAGGCCGCCTCGAACAACGCCTGCTTGCCGCTGAAGTGGTGGTACAGCGCGCCTTTCGTCACGCGGGCCCGTTTGACGACCTCGTCGAGCGAGGTGCCGGCGTACCCGCGTTCGGTGAAGAGGTCGACCGCGCTGTCGACGAGTGCCTGCCTGGTCGACTCCGAGTACTCGGCACGCCTTGTTCGCACGGACGCAACGTATCTCACATACCGGCGGTACGTACCGGTGGTATGGTCATGACATACCGAGGGTATGCGAGAAACCGGGGGTACGAGACATGGGCTGGGCAGACCACTACCGCCGTCGCGACGCGCTCGACGCCGTGCTGCGCGACGCTCACCGCGACCCGTCCGCACCGCTGATCGTGGATCCGGACGTCTTCGGCTCACTGCACGAACTGCTGCTGGCGCTCGACCACCGCTGGCAGAACAAGCTGACCGCGCGCATGGAGGCCGCGGCGCTGGAAGGCCCCGTCGACGAGGACCGGGTGGCCGCCGAACTGACCGCCGACGAGCCGGTGTTGCGAGCGGTGCTGGACGCACACCTTTCGCTCGGCAGTTACCGGACGGTAGGAATGACTCCATGAGCCGTTGGACCGAAGCCGACATCCCCGACCAGACCGGCCGCACCGTCCTCGTGACGGGTGCGAACTCCGGTCTCGGTCTGCGCACTGCCCAGGTGCTCGCGGCGAAGGGTGCCCATGTGCTCATGGGCTGTCGCTCGGTCCAGCGCGGTGAGGCCGCGCGGCGCACGGTGCGCGGGTCGGCGGAGGTCCTCGAGCTCGACCTCGCCGACCTCGGCTCCGTGCGCGCCGCCGCGGAGAAGGTCGAGGCGCTCGACGTCCTCGTCAACAACGCGGGCATCATGGCCGTCCCGAACGGCCGGACCGCCGACGGCTTCGAGCGCCAGTTCGGCACCAACCACCTGGGCCACGCCGCGCTGACGTGGCTGCTGCTCCCGGCGCTGAGGCAACGTCCCGGCGCACGCGTCGTCACCGTGTCGTCGCTGATGCACCGCGCCGGCCGGATCGACTTCGAGGACCCGAACTGGGAACGCCGGCCGTACAGCCTGCAGGGCTCCTACGGGCAGTCGAAGCTCGCCAACATCCTGTTCGCGCGCGAGCTCGAACGCCGCTCGCCGGACGTGACGTCCATCGCGGCCCATCCGGGCATGACGGCCACCGAGCTGACCAACAACATGGCCGACGCGCACCGGTCCGCGGTCATGAAGATCGGCGGCCGCATCTCCCACCTGTTCTCGCAGTCGGTCGAGATGGGCGCGCTTCCGCAGCTCTACGCGGCGACGTCACCGGACGCGCGCGGCGGCCAGTACTACGGCCCGGACGGCTTCAACGGCCTGCGCGGCCACCCCGGCGTCGCGCGGATGACCGCCGCGGCGCGCGACGACCTGGCCGCGAACCGCCTCTGGGAACTCACGGTCAAGCTCACCGGGATCACCCCGGACCTCCCGTGAGCGTCCCCGGAGTGCGTGACGCCGGACACGCGGGCGCGGAGCGTAGTGTGAGGTGGTGACTGTGGTGCCAGAGGGTCGGAAGCTGCTGCGGCTCGAGGTCCGCAACAGCCAGACGCCGATCGAGAAGAAGCCGTCCTGGATCAAGACGCGGGCGAAGATGGGCCCCGAGTACCGGGAGCTCAAGAGTCTGGTCAAGCGCGAGGGCCTGCACACGGTCTGCGAAGAGGCCGGCTGTCCCAACATCTACGAGTGCTGGGAAGACCGCGAGGCCACGTTCCTGATCGGCGGGGAGCAGTGCACCCGGCGCTGCGACTTCTGCCAGATCGACACGGGCAAGCCCGCCGACCTCGACCGCGACGAGCCCCGTCGCGTCGCCGAGTCGGTCCAGGCGATGGGCCTGCGCTACTCGACCGTCACCGGCGTCGCCCGTGACGACCTGCCCGACGGCGGCGCGTGGCTGTACGCCGAGACCGTCCGCCAGATCCACGAGCTCAACCCCGGCACCGGCGTCGAGCTGCTGATCCCGGACTTCAACGCGGTCCCCGAACAGCTCGACGAGGTCTTCGAGTCCCGCCCCGAGGTGCTCGCGCACAACCTGGAGACCGTCCCGCGGATCTTCAAGCGCATCCGCCCGGCGTTCCGCTACGAGCGCTCCCTCGAGGTCATCACGAAGGCCCGCGAGTTCGGCCTGGTCACCAAGTCGAACCTGATCCTCGGCATGGGCGAGACCCCCGAGGAGGTCACGGAGGCGCTCGCCGACCTCCACGACGCGGGCTGCGACATCATCACCATCACCCAGTACCTGCGCCCGTCGCCGCGGCACCACCCGGTCGAGCGCTGGGTGAAGCCCGAGGAGTTCGTCGCGCACAAGGAGACGGCCGAGGAGATCGGCTTCCTCGGCGTGATGGCGGGCCCGCTGGTCCGCTCGTCCTACCGCGCCGGCCGCCTCTACGCGCAGGCGAAGCAGGCGCGGGGCGAGGAGCTCCCGGAGAACCTCCAGCACCTGCTGACGGTGTCGGCGTCGCAGGAGATCACGAGCCTGCTCGCCCCGCGGTAACGCGCTGCGGCAGAGCGGAAGCCCAGGTCGGTCGACCTGGGCTTCCGCTTTTCCGTGATCAGCGGACTCGTGCCTCGGCGGCCAGGGCGCCGGCAGCGTGGCCGAGCACCTGAAGAAGTGACGCCCGGGATCAGCTGAAGCGGACCTCGCCCACGACGACGCCGTCGAGCTCGCGCACGAAGTCCGCGCCGAAAGCGCTCGACGGCGTGTGCGAGCCGGGAGCGACGTCGCCGATCCTGGTGACGGCGCGCAGCACGGCGTCCGCGGTGAGGCTGTAGGCGTTCGGCGTGGTGACCGCGCACTCGACCTTCGTGCGCCCGTCCCACGCCTCGCCGAACACCTCCGCGCGCGTCTTCGCGCGCTTGCGCTCGTCAGGTCCCTTCACCTTCCCGGCGACGGTCTTGGCGAGGCTCTGCACGAACGACGTCTGCAGCACCGGCGCGAACACCTGCTGCAACTGCCCCAGCACCCCCGGCACGAGGGTGAACGTGGTGATGTTCGGGATGCCGGTCGACCGGTGGGCGGTCGACACGTCGCCCCACGGGATGCTGCCGACCTCGCGCGGTCCCGACCGGAAGCGGGCGGTGCGCCGGCGGTGCCCGATGCGCACGCTCCTCAGCGCGCCGTTCACCCGGATCCGCCCGCCCACGGCCGCGGCCTCGACGGAGGTCTTCGTCGTGCCCGCGCTCGCCCCTCCCCCGACTACGAACGCCAGGTCGAGGTGCGTCGCCGACGGCAGCGCGTTCTTCAGGATCGCGGCCACGCAGTCCGTGGGGACGACGTCGAAACCGGCGCCGGGCAGCAGCACGATGCCGGCCTCGCGCGCGTCGGCGTCCCTCAGGCTGACGGACTCGAAGACGTCGATCTCACCGGTGATGTCGAGGTAGTGCGTGCGGCTCTGCAGACAGGCGTCCACCATCGCCTCGGACGTCTGCGAGAACGGCCCCGCGCAGTGCACGACGGCATCGACGTCCTCGAGGTTCCGGCGCGCCTCGTCCAGGCCGAACGCCCGGTGCTCCAGCCCGAGGGCCGCGGCGAGCGGTTCGATCTTCTCCCGCGAGCGCCCGGCGAGGACCGGCCGTTCACCGCGCGCGACCGCGAGCTCCGCGATGAGTCGGCCGGTGTAGCCGTTGGCGCCGTAGACCATCCACGTCATGCCGCGACCTTACCGGCGAGTAGCCCTGCGGGCACCGACCGAAGAGCCGAGCAGCAGCAACGCCCCCAGTCCGGCCACCGGCGCGCCCCAGAGCAGCCGCCGGTGCCGGAGATCGGCGCAGATGTCCACAAAGGCCGGACTGACCGCGGAGGCGGCCGGCTCGTCGAACCCGATCCCCAGGGCGTTGCCGCACGGGATCAGCGACCCGCTCGGCGCCTCGACGGCGAGCGCCACGAACAGGATCGCGCCTCCGCCGAGCAGGAACGCGAGACCCACCACCACGGCGAAGGTGCGCACGGACATGAGGAAAAGTTACGTCTCAAGTGGACTTCGGGATAGCCCTGGTCAGCCGCATTGGGGTTGATCCCCCAATCCCCCGCCGAACCTTCTCATGACCGTCGGATCCCGCTATGCGGGCGAGAACGCGTAGCGCTGCTCCACACGGCCGTGACGCGGATGCGGCACGGGGTCGCCGACCTTGATCCATCCGAGGCGTTCGTAGAGCCGCACGCCCCGCACGTTGTCGATGAAGACCATCAGCTCCGCCTTCTCGTAACCGCACTCGGCCAACGCGTCGGGAAGCGCGCGCAGCAGAGCCTCTCCGACTCCCGTGCCCCAGGCGTCGGGGTGCACCCCGACGTAGTTGACGTACGCCGTCCTCGTCTCCTGCGAACCGCCGGCGACGAACCCGACCGGCACACCGCCCCGCACCGCGAGCAGGAACAACGACCGCTCGCCCGCGAGGGCGTTCTCGATGCCGGGCCGCGCCTCTGCCAGCGCCGGAACCCCGTACCCGTCCCTCCCGGCGACCGCGTGCGCCCAGATCAGCGCGGCCGCGTCGACGTGCTCCGGTCCCCCGGTGACGATCTCCACGCGCTCCAGCGTCTCAGCGTCTCAGGACGACCGGAAGCGATTTGAGGCTCGCCATGATGTCGCTGTGCGTCACCTCTGGCGGTTCCCCGGCCGAACAGGTGGCGCGCGGGAACCGTGACGTGAGGTGGCGCAGCACCGTTTCCGCCTCCAGGCGGGCGAGCCCCGAGCCGAGGCAGAAGTGCGGCCCGTACCCGAACGCCACGTGGCCGGTCGTCTTCCGGTCGATCCGGTACCGGTCGGCTCGGTCGTGCGCCTCCGGGCACCTCCCGGCAGCGCCGAGGTTGATCAGCAGCACCGTGCCGGCCTCGACGGGGACACCGCCGATCTCGAGGCGCTCGGTGGCGATGCGGTGCGTGGCGCTGCGCACCGGAGGGTTGTGCCGCAGCGTCTCCTCGACGAGCACCGGGACGAGCCCGGGGTCTGCCGCGGCCTTCGCCCACAGATCGTTGTCCAACGCGTCGTGCGCAACATTCGCGATGAGGCCGGCCGACGTCTCATGACCAGCAACGACCAAGAGGAACGCCATCGCCATGAGTTCGTCATGGCTCAGACGGTCACCTCCGTCGTCGGCTACCGCCAACGCACCGAACAATGACTTCTCGTCGAGAGATTTGCTCGTCAGCAACGCGTGGAAGTAGCCGCCCAACTCGTCGCTGGCGGGCTGCGACACCTCGGGCACCATCGACATCATCGTCTCGATCAACGTCCGGACACGGCCCCGATCGTCCTCCGGCACCCCGAGGACCTCACCGATGACGTGCAGCGGCACCGGCACGGCCACCCGTTCGACGAGATCGACCTCCCGCCCCTCCGGCAGCCCGTCGACCAGCTCCGCGGTGATCTCCTCGACGCGCGGCGCCAGCCGCTGCACCGCCCGGCCGTTGAACGCCTTCACCGCCAGCGCCCTGAGCCGGGCGTGCTGCGGGTTGTCGCTGTTGAGCATGCTCGGCCCGAACAACCCGGCCAGGTTCTCCTGAGTGCTCCCCCTGGCCGTGAGCTGCCGCTTGATCTCGCGTTGCAGCTTCGCGCTGTCCTTGGAGAGCCGTTGATCGGCGAGCAGCTGACGGGTGAGCTCCAGCCCAACGGTGACGACCTGCATCTCGACACCGTTGGGCAACGTCACAGCGTGCAGCGGCCCTTCGGCTCGTGCGTCGTCCTCGATCCGGTGGTGCTCCCGCGCGCGCAGCTCACCGCCGATGAGCAAATGGGACATGGCCCCTCCGTTGAGATACGGCTGAGGACCGTTCTACCGGCTCAGCGGAACGAGTCCAACGCCAGAATCGACTCGACCGAGGGCAGCCGGGGCGGCGCGGAGGCGATGGCCCTGCGCCCGAGAACCCACTCCGGCAGGTGGTGCTGCAACGCCAGCCGCCCCTCGGGCGTGACGTCGACCGGCGCCGCCATCCCGTGCTCCACCTCCCGCGCAGGCCTGACCCACGCGATCCAGTTCCTCCGCTCGAGCACCTCGAGGTCGTCCGCGTCCCACTGCTTGGCGGGCCGGTGCTCGAGGTACCAGCTCGTGGCGCCGCGGTGCACCCCGCCCTGCTCGACGAGGGCCAGCAGCTTGATCTGCTGCCGGGTGATCTCGGTGCTGACGGGCTCGGCGGCCTTGGTCTTGCGCCTCAAGCGCTTCACGGGTCTTCGTCGTCCTTCGGAGGTGGCGGCCCAAACGTCCCCGACAAAACCCGCACACGATACCCGGAAAACACCGAGGCGACGCGGTCTGCGCTTTCCGCAGACACACGCCGCCTGAGACGAGTGGGCGCGACAGGGTTCGAACCTGCGACCGCTCGGGTGTAAACCGAGTGCTCTTCCGCTGAGCTACACGCCCCACCCCCGGTAGCGACGACCACCGGGGAGGTACAGCTACATCATGCCCCCAACGAGGCTACGGCCTTCTTCCAGACATCCTGATCGCGGGCCTCACCCGGCGAGTTCACCTCGGTGAACCGCACCACACCCGACACGTCGACCAGGAACGTCCCCCGCAGCGCCGTGCCCGCGGCCTCGTTGAACACGCCGTAGGACTGCGCGACGGCCCCGTGCGGCCAGAAGTCCGACAGCAGCGGGAACCGGTAGCCCTCCTGGTTCGCCCACACCTTCAGGGCGAACGGGGAGTCCACGGACACGCCCAGCACCTGCACGGCCGAGTCCTCGTAGGTCGAGATCTCGTCGCGCAGCCTGCAGAGCTCGCTGCGGCAGGTGCCGCTGAACGCGAACGGGTAGAAGACCAGGAGCACGCTCTTCGAGCCGCGGAACGACGACAGCGTCACGCGCTGCTTGTTGTAGTCGTTGAGCGTGAAGTCCAGGGCTTCCGAACCGACCTCGACAGCCATGAGACGACCCCTCAAGCCGGGCACAGGACCACGGGCGGACCTACGCCCGTGGACCAACCCTATGTCAGCTGGGGATCACCGCTTCGCCTTGGCCGACTTCGGCCACACCAGGCGGATGCCCGCCCAGTCCTCGGCCACGCTGATGTTCGAGGTCTGCGAGAGACCTGCGGTCGGGACCGCTTCGGCCACGTCGGCCGGCTCCACGTGCCCGGGACGGCCGGTCTTCGGGGTGAGAACCCAGATCACGCCGTCCTCGGCGAGCACTCCGGTGGCCTCGAGGAGAGCGTCCACCAGGTCGCCGTCGTCCTCTCGCCACCAGAGCAGGACGACGCTCACCGTCTCGTCCGCCTCCTCGTCGAGGAGGTCGCCCCCGATCTGCTCCTCGACGGCGGCACGGAGGTTGTCGTCGACATCCTCGTCCCAGCCGAGTTCTTGGACGACCATGCCCGGTTCGATCCCGAGCTTCTCGGCGACGCCGATCCTGCCGGCGTCTTCCGCGGCGACCACGGTTTTCACTCCTCCAACTACGCAAGAGCGACAGCCCTAAGACTGCCGCTGAAGTCCGTTACTCCGGCTAGCGAACACTGTCAGCTACCTCCGGCGCAACTGTTGACCACGTGACACGCCGTAACAGGCACCCCTCTCGAAGCACCTACACTGGCATGAGGCACGCTCTACATACCTCTTATCGCGCGCGCGTGAGTGACACGATCCAGAACTACCGATCAGTAGCGGTGACGAAGTCGTCGCGCAAGGACAACGATAGGGGCGCGTGGCACGGTTTTCCGGGCCCCGCGTGTACCGCCAACGAAGCCGAGGAGACACCTTGAGCCCGCAGAACACCGGCCCCGAGCGGGTACGTGTCATTCGCGACGGTCTGGCAGCGCACCTGCCGGACATCGACCCCGAAGAGACGGCCGAGTGGCTCGAGTCGTTCGACGAGGTGCTCAAGGGCGGTGGCCAGCAGCGGGCGCGTTACCTGATGCTGCGTTTGCTGGAGCGCGCGGGCGAGAACCAGGTCGGCATGCCGTCGCTGATCAGCACGGACTACGTCAACACCATCCCCACCGAGCGGGAGCCGTGGTTCCCCGGTGATGAGGAGGTGGAGCGCCGTTACCGCGCGTGGATCCGCTGGAACGCCGCGATGACGGTGCACCGCGCGCAGCGCCCGGGCGTGGGTGTCGGTGGACACATTTCGACGTACGCGTCCAGCGCGTCGCTCTACGAGGTCGGCTTCAACCACTTCTTCCGCGGCAAGAACCACCCCGGCGGCGGCGACCAGGTCTTCATCCAGGGCCACGCCTCCCCCGGTGTCTACGCCCGCGCGTTCCTCGAGGGCCGCCTGTCCGAGCACCAGCTCGACGGCTTCCGCCAGGAGTACTCGCACGCCGGCCCGGGAGGCGGCCTGCCGTCGTACCCGCACCCGCGCCTCATGCCGGACTTCTGGGAGTTCCCCACGGTCTCCATGGGCATCGGCCCGATGAACGCGATCTACCAGGCGCGGTTCAACCGCTACCTGCGCGACCGCGGCATCAAGGACACGTCCGACCAGCACGTGTGGGCGTTCCTCGGCGACGGCGAGATGGACGAGCCGGAGTCGCGCGGCCTGCTGCAGCTCGCGGCCAACGAGCAGCTCGACAACCTGACGTTCGTCGTGAACTGCAACCTGCAGCGCCTCGACGGCCCGGTGCGCGGCAACGGCAAGATCATCCAGGAGCTGGAGTCGTTCTTCCGCGGCGCCGGCTGGAACGTCATCAAGGTCGTCTGGGGCCGTGAGTGGGACGCGCTGCTGCACGCGGACCGCGACGGCGCGCTCGTCAACCTGATGAACACCACGCCGGACGGCGACTACCAGACCTACAAGGCCAACGACGGCGCGTACGTCAAGGAGCACTTCTTCGGCCGTGACCCGCGCACGAAGGCTCTCGTCGACGCGATGAGCGACGACGAGGTGTGGAACCTCAAGCGCGGTGGCCACGACTACCGCAAGGTTTACGCGGCCTACAAGGCGGCGACCGAGACCGTCGGCCAGCCCACCGTCATCCTCGCCAAGACCATCAAGGGCTACTCGCTCGGCCCGCACTTCGCGGCCCGCAACGCGACGCACCAGATGAAGAAGATGACCCTGGACGACCTCAAGGGCTTCCGGGACAGCCTGCGCATCCCGATCTCGGACGCGCAGCTCGAGGCCGACCCGTACCTGCCGCCGTACTACCACCCCGGGCAGGACTCGCCGGAGATCCAGTACATGCAGGAACGCCGCCGCCAGCTGGGCGGGTTCGTGCCGGAGCGCCGCACGAAGTCCAAGGCGCTGGTGCTGCCGGGCGACAAGGTCTACGAGGGCGTCCGCCGCGGTTCGGGCAAGCAGGAGGTCGCCACGACGATGGCGTTCGTCCGGCTCGTCCGCGACCTCGCGAAGGACCCGGAGATCGGCCCGCGCATCGTGCCGATCATCCCGGACGAGGCACGGACGTTCGGCATGGACTCCATGTTCCCGACGCAGAAGATCTACAACCCGAACGGCCAGGCGTACACCTCGGTGGACGCCAACCTGATGCTCGCCTACAAGGAGTCCGAGCAGGGCCAGATCCTGCACGAGGGCATCAACGAGGCGGGTTCCACGGCGTCGTTCACGGCGGTCGGCACGTCCTACGCCACGCAGGGCGAGCCGATGATCCCGATCTACATCTTCTACTCGATGTTCGGCTTCCAGCGCACGGGCGACGGCCTGTGGGCGGCGGCGGACCAGATGGCGCGGGGCTTCGTGCTCGGTGCCACCGCGGGCCGCACCACGCTGACCGGTGAGGGCCTGCAGCACGCCGACGGCCACTCGCTGCTGCTGGCGCACACGAACCCGGCCGTGATCGCGTACGACCCGGCGTGGTCGTTCGAGGTGGCGCACATCGTCAGGGACGGTCTGCGCAGGATGTACGGCGAGAACGCCGAGAACATCTTCTACTACATGACGGTCTACAACGAGCCGTACGTGCAGCCGGCCGAGCCGGAGAACCTGGACGTCGAAGGCCTGCTGCGGGGCCTCTACAGGTATCAGGAGGGCCCGCAGACCGGCGGTCCGCGCGTGCAGATCCTCGGCTCGGGCGTGGGCCTGCCGTGGGCGCTCAAGGCCCAGCAGATGCTGGCCGACGAGTGGGGCGTCTCCGCGGACGTGTGGTCCGCCACGTCGTACTCGGAGCTGCGCCGCGACGCCGTCGAGACCGACCGCCACAACCTGCTGCACGTCGACGCCGAACCGCGCGTGCCGTACGTGACGCAGGTGCTGAAGGACGCGCAGGGCCCGGTCGTCGCCGTCTCGGACTGGGCGTCGGCGATCCCGGACCTGATCCGCCCGTACGTCCCGACCGACATGACGACCCTGGGCACGGACGGCTTCGGCTTCTCCGACACCCGCCCGGCCGCCCGCCGCCACTTCCTGGTGGACGCGGAGTCGGTCGTCGTCGCCACGCTGGCCGCTCTGGCCAAGCGCGGCGAGGTCGAGCAGTCGAAGGTCGTCGAGGCGGCCCGCAAGTACCGCATCGACGACGTGCAGGCCGCTGGGCCGTCCACGTCCGACGCGGGCCTGGCGTAGTCACCGGAGCCCTCCCGAGGGCTCAGAAACGATCTGAGGGGCCGTTCCGCTGCTGCGGAGCGGCCCCTCAGCCGTTGAGGGCGTACTCGGTGAAGTGACCGCACGGCGTGAAGCCGAGCCGGCGGTACACGGGCTCGCCGTCGGCGGACGCCTGCAGCACGGCGATCGGGAGACCTTCGTCACGGGCGACGTGCAGGGCGGCGGCCGTGATCGCGCCGCCGTACCCGCGGCGGCGGTCACCGGCGAGCGTCGCGATGTTGTAGATGCCCGCGACACCCGCGTGCAGGAACACCTCGGCCGTGCACACGGGCCGGTCCCCCACGTACCCGACGAGGTAGCGGGCCCGGCTGCGCAACGCGGGCTCGGCCACCTCGGCGTAGAAGCGGCGGACGGTCTCCGCGGGCGGGTCCCAGTTGGCGGCGAGCACGGCGGCGTAGTCGGCCAGCCCGCCGGCGGTGGACACCCGCCGGACGTCGAGGCCGTCGGCGTGCACGTCGGGCAGCGGGTTGTCGAGGCCGAGCCACATGCCCGTTTCGGTCTCGGACGCGCTGAGCCCCGCGTCGGTGAGCAGCTCGCCCAGTCCGGGCGAGGCCGGCCCGACCCACCACGAGAACGGACGGCCGGTGGCCTTCACCGCGTTCACGGTCTCCGCCACGCGCACCGCGTCGGCGAAGCGCGCCGAGGTGACGATGTTGAACGTGTCGTCGGCCAGGCCGCTGTCCGCGACCAGCAGGTCACCGGTGTCCGTGACGGTGCCGCCCGGCAGGTGCCGGTGGAGGTGGCAGGCGTGCGCGGCGAGATTGCGCTCCATGCGCTCAGCCAGGTCGGTGTCCATCGATGTGCAAGGCCTTGGCAACGAGTGTTTTGCGGACGAAGTCAAAAGTCTCGTTGCCAAGGCCCAGTTCGGGCAACCGATATATCAGCTGGCAGGCGATATATCAGTTAGAGCCTTTAGCACTGTGCGACGACACGCGCCTTGAACAGCGGTTCGTCGGCACGCGGGTCGAGCAGCAGCGGGATGATCGGGCGGGCCTCCTGGCGCACCGGCACGATGCGGTCGCCGCCCCTCAGGTACTGCGACGTGACGCCGTGCAGGGCGAGCCGGTCGCGCACGGTCAGGAACTCGGCGGCGGTCAGCACGTAGCCGCACGGCTGGGGTGAGACGACGTCCTCGGGTGCCGGGGGCTGGTTGTCCGCGCCGCCGAAGTACACCGGGCCGGTCCGCACGGCGCGGGAGGCGGCGTTCGCGGCCTCGATCGCCGAGCCGTTCCCGGCGACGAACGACTGGGTGCCGTCGAGGGCCTTGAGGTGCGACTCGACGCGGAACGCGGGCGTGTTGTCGGCGTTGGTCT
This sequence comes from Lentzea jiangxiensis, assembly GCF_900104175.1. Lineage (GTDB taxonomy): Bacteria > Actinomycetota > Actinomycetes > Mycobacteriales > Pseudonocardiaceae > Lentzea > Lentzea jiangxiensis. Next base: position 142,815 of record NZ_FNIX01000011.1, on the reverse strand, counting down.
CGACCAGCAGGCCCATGCCGTGCTTCAAGCCGCCGGTGTTGCGCAGGATGCGCTCCTGGCCGTCGCCCGCGACCTGCCGGACCGGCTCGCCGGTCACCGGGTCGACGTGGATGCCGTAGACGCCGGAGGTGCGACCGGCGGCCTCCACCGAGGGCCGGACGTACGAGCGCGACAACGTCTCCGACAGGTCGTGCACGCCGTCGGCGACGTTGAGGTTGCGGGGCCACAGCCAGAGGACGTCCTTCACGTAGTACGGCGCGGAGGGGCCGAACTCGTGCAGGTCGTGGATGACGTCGGGCTTCCAGTCGCGGATCACGGAGGCCATCGCGCGGGCCTCGGCGGTGCGCAGCAGCAGGTGGTCGCGGTTGACGTCGATGCCGTCGGAGTTGCCGCGGGTGTCGGCGGCGCGGCCGTCGGGGTTGGCGTTCGGGACGAACAGGTACGTCACGGACGACGTGCGCGGCAGCGAGCGCATGCGGATCAGGCACGCCTCGCGGCCGGCGGGTTCGTCGCCGTGCTGGGAACAGATGAAGAGAACCACCGTGCGCGCGGTGCGGGAGCCCACGCGCACGAGCTGGATCGGGCGGCCCTGCGCGGTCGTCCCGATCTCCGAGACCGGGAGGCCGGTGGCGCGCAGGTAGGCCTGTTCCCCGGCCTCGGTGGTCCACTCACCGGTGAGCTCGAACCCGGTGCGAGGCTGCGGAGCGGCCTGGGCGGCGGGAAGGGCTACCAGCGACGAGACGGCGGTCAGCAGAGCGATCAACAGTCCCCTCATAGGGGAGACTTTGCCGCCTGTGTCAACCGGCGGGCGGTGCGGTTCCAGTCGATGAAACCGTGGACCACCAGGCCCGCGAAGATCACGTAGACGAGTGCGCTGAAGTACAGGCCCGACTGGATCTGCAGCGGCACGCCGACAGCGTCGACCACGAGCCACACCAGCCAGAACTCGACGAGGCCGAGGCCCTGCAACGCGAACGCGAGGATCGTGCCGACGAAGATGGCGGCGTCCGGCCACGGCGCCCACGAGGCGTCCAGCGCGTCCAGGACCAGCGCGAACGCGACCGTGCCGACGACGAAGGCGCCGACGACGGCGACCCGCTCACGCCAGGAGCCCTTGCGCACCACCACGCCGAACACCGGGTCGCGCCGACGCACCCACGCGTACCAGCCGTAGACGGCGATCGCACCGACCACGATCTGCCGCGTCGCGAGGCCGCCCAGGTGGCTCGACATGTAGACGGTGAACAGCAAAGCGACGGAGACCAGCTGCACGGGCCAGGTCAGCAGTGACCGCCGCTGCGCGAGGAACACCACCGCGAGCGCCAGCACCTGCCCGACCAGCTCGGTGTAAGCGATCTTCTGTCCGAAGATCGTCAATCCCATCTCGTACCACACGACTTGTTCCCCCGGGGTTCAGTCGCCGTATACCGGTGTTCCCTACGGTCCCACCATGTCATCTCCCTTAGCACTGGCGCTCGTGCCTTTGTTCCTCACCACCCCCGTGCCGCCCGTCATCACACCGACGGTGGTCACGCAGACGTTCGAGGAGCCCGCGGACGCCGACGACCCGGCCATCTGGGTGAACCCGCGCGACACCGAGCGCAGTGTGGTCCTGGGCACGCTCAAGGAAGGTGGCCTGGCGGCGTTCGACCTCAACGGCCGCACGATCGGCATCCACCCGGCGCCGCAGCCGCCGACGCCCGATGCCAAACCCGGCCGCTACAACAACGTCGACGTCCTCGGCGACCTGGCGTTCGTCAGCGACCGCGGCCGTGACCGCATCCGGGTGTTCCAAGTGGACGAACGCGGTGCGCGGGACGTCACGAACCCCGCGACGAAGCCCGTGTTCAGCCGGACCGAGGCCGAGGTCGACGGCCAGCACACCGTCTACGGCCTGGCCGCCGGGCGCGTCCAGGGCAAGGACGTCGTCGTGACGAGCCGGCGCAACGAGACGAGCATCGCGTTGCTGCAGGTGCAGAAGGGCAGGACGTACGACACCAGGAAGGTGTCCACCCTGGACCTGCCGAGCACCTTCACGCTGCCGGACGGCAGGAGTTGGACCGTGTGCGGCGAGCCCGGCGAGGGCCCGCAGGTCGAGGGAATGGTGATCGACGAGCGGACGAACACCCTGTACGCCGCGCAGGAGGACGTCGGCATCTGGCGAATCCCTTTGCGCGCCAACGGCTTTGGCAAGCCGCAGCTTGTGGACAAGGTCCGCACGTTCGGCGCGCCGCAGAAGTACGACCCCGAGACCGAGGAGTGCGAACCGGACGGCCCGAACCCCGGTTTCGGCGGGAAGTGGCTCGAAGCCGACGCCGAGGGCCTCACGATCGCGGACGACGTGCTGCTCGCCTCCAGCCAGGGCGACTCGCGGTTCGTCGCCTACCGCAAGGCCGACATGGTGCCGCTCCGGGACTTCCGCGTGAAGGACGTCGAGCACTCCGACGGTGCCGACATCGTCCTCGGCAAGCTCAACCTGTTCGTCGTCCACGACGGAGAACGCCCGAACGGCACCGGTTTCGCGTTCATCAGGTTCTAGTCTGTCCCGATGGGGACGCTCAGCCAGGACCAGCTCAACAGAGCGCTGATCGAACGCCAGATGCTGCGCGAGCGCGCCGGCAAGAGCGCGCTCGCCACCATCGAGCACCTCGTCGGCATCCAGGCCCAGGAACCGAAGTCGCCCTACGTCGGTCTGTGGACGCGCATCCACGACTTCCGGCCGCAGGAGCTGGAAGACCTGCTGACCCGCCGCGAAGCCGTCCGCATCCTGCTGATGCGCGGCACGATCCACCTGGTCAGCGCACGGGACGCGCTCGGGCTGAGGCCCCACACCCAGCTCCGGCTCGACCGCGAGCTGCGGAGCGGCCCGTTCGCCGCCCGCCTGAGGGGTCTCGACTTCGACGAGGTCGCCGCGGCCGGCCGCGAGATCCTCGACGACACCCCGCAGGGCACCGCGGACGCCGGCCGGCAGCTGCAGGAGCGCTGGCCCGACCGCGAGCACACCGTCCTCGGCAACGCCCTGCGCAACAAGCTCGCCCTGGTCCAGCTCCCGCCGCGCGGGCTGTGGCACCGCAGCGGCCGTGCCGTCTGCACGACGCTGGAGAACTGGCTCGGGCGGCCGCAGCAGGCGATGGACAAGCGCGAACTGGTGCTGCGCTACCTGAAGGCCTTCGGCCCCGCCACCGTCATGGACGCCCAGCAGTGGTCCGGCCTCACGAAGCTCACCGCGACGTTCGAGGAGCTCAGGCCGGAGCTCGTCACCTTCCGCACCGAGGGCGGCAAGGAGCTGTTCGACCTCCCCGACGCCCCGCGTCCCGACGCGGGCACCCCGCTGCCGGTCCGGCTGCTGCCCGAGTTCGACAACATCCTGCTCGCCCACGCCGACCGCCGCCGGGTCATCGCCGACGACCGGCTCGGCGTCGTCATCGGCGGCAAGCCCACGGTCCTCGTCGACGGCTACGTCGCCGCCACGTGGGCGGTCACCGAGGACCGCACGATCACCGTCGACCACATCGACGAGCTGCCGCCGAGCAGGAAGAAGGCGGTCGCCGAGGAGTGCGACCGCCTCCAGGACTGGATCCGCGGCTAGGCGGCGACCTCGACGTGCGCGCCGTCACCGACCACGAGCCGGTGCTGGCGCGCCGACCCGACGCGGGCCCGGCGGCCGATCAGCGACGTCTCGATGCCCGACACGTTGTGCACGGAGGCCTCGTTCAGCACGATCGAGCCGGCCAGCCCGGCCTCGGTGATCCGGCAGTCCGCGCCGATCGACGTGTACGGCCCGATGATCGACTCCTCGACGAGCGTCCCGGCGCCGATGATCACGGGGCCGACGATGCACGACCGCACGACGCGCGCGCCCTCCTCGACCACGACGTCGCCGATCAGTCGCGACTCGTCGTCGACGACGCCCTGGATGTCGGTTCGCAACCCCATCAGCAGCTCGCGGTTGCACTCCAGCACGTCCTCGACCCTGCCGGTGTCCTTCCAGAACCCGGAGTACATCCGCGCCCGCACGTCGCGTTCGTGCGTCACGAGCCACTGCAGCGCGTCGGTGATCTCGAACTCGCCGCGCCACGACGGCTCGATCGCGTCGACGGCGGCGTGGATGGCGGGCGTGAAGAAGTAGACGCCGATCATCGCGAGGTCGCTGCGCGGCTCCTGCGGGTGCTCGACCAGCCGCGTCACGCGCGAGTTCTCGTCGACCTCCGCGACGCCGTACAGGCGCGGGTCCTCCACCTTGTCGACGAGCACCTGGGCGGACGGGCGCAGCCTCGCGAACTCGTCGGCGATCTGGCCGATGCCCTCCACCAGCACGTTGTCGCCGAGGTAGAGCACGAAGTCGTCGTCACCGAGGAACGGCCGGGCGATCCGGACGCAGTGCGCGAGCCCGAGCGGCAGGTCCTGCCTGATGTAGGTGATCGAGACGCCCAGGTAGGAGCCGTCGCCGAACAGCTCGGAGATCTCCTGGCCGTGGTCACCGACGACGAGGCCGATCTCGGTGATCCCGACGTCCCTCAGGTTCTCGACCACGTACTCGAGCACCGGCTTGTTCGCGATGGGGACGATCTGCCTGGGCAGCGAGTACCCGGTCGGGCGCACGCCCGCGGACAGCACAAGGGCTTTCATTGGTCCTCCACCGCGATGGAACAGTTCGGGTGGCTACGAGGTTCCGTGCGCACCCTGGACCGGAACTGGAGAACTCCCAGAACACGAAGAAGGGGCCCTGCGCGTGATGTTTGCGCGAAACCCCTTCCGGCAGGTGGGAACCACCCGTCGGTCGTCGGCGTGCCGTCGGGGCGTCGCCCGTGCGGCCACCGGCGGTCTGCGGCATCTCCTGCGACGCGCGCGGCACCGGGGACCGCGACCGCGCCTCGTCCTGCACGCGGGTCAGGCAGCCCTCCCAGCGCTGCCGCATCGGGCGGACCAGGCCGCCGCCCACGCCGATGATGACGACGCCGTACGTGATGTTGCCCAGCAGCTTCGGCACGAACGTGGCCACCACCGTCCACGCCTGACCCAGGCCCTCGTGATCTGCCAGCTCACCGGCGTTCCTGGAACGAGAAGTCGCGGTGGGTGAAGATCCGACCGCTTGATCGTTTCGCGGACCGCACCGCCCCACAACTTCGACACCGTGACACGAAAGGGTGGCTGACGTGGATTTTTGTCTCAATACAGTTCAGAGTGGAACCACCGGTGGGGACCGGGGAGAGGGAAGCGCCCGACACGCTCCGTGTCGGGCGCTTCCACGTTTCTACGGCCGCACCGCGCTCAGCCCGCGCCCGTCGAGGTAGGTCTGGATCCGGCCGGGGGACAGCGCGGGAGCCGCACCGCCCTGGCCGTCCTGCGGCACCTCGGGCCGCGGGTCCCCGGCGCACTCGGAGCTGCTGCCGGGCAGCGCCCCGTCGACCAGGTACCGGTCGACCTTGGCGTCGACGCACGCGTTGCCGCCGCCGTAGAGGCCGTGCTTGCCCTCGTCGACGACGGTGACCAGGTTGTGCCCGAGCCGCTGCGCCATCGCCGGGCCGCCCGCGTACTGGGTCTGCGTGTCGCCCTCGGACTGCACGACGACACCGACCGGGTAGCCCTTGCGGCTGATCCTCACCGGCGGCTCCGGCGGCGTGAACGAGCGGAAGGTGCACGTCATCGGCGCCGCCCGCACGATGCCGAAGCCGTACGGGTAGCGGTCGCGGAACATCCGCATGTTCTCGTAGTAGACGTGCAGGTCGGTCGGCCAGTCCGACTCGCAGGTGACCGTGTCGAACACACCGGAGCGCAGTTCCTCCAGGCCGGTGTTCGCGAGCACCTGACCGGCTTGGGCACCCTCGGCGTTCTGCGTCTGCTCCCCCGACCGCAGCTGGACCACGATCGACGCCAGGTCCGACCACAGCGGCCGGTAGCGGGCGCCCACGCCCAGCGCGCCGTCGAAGGCGGAGCGGTCGTACTCGCCGACGGGTGCCGCGTGCAGCTTCGCGGCGACCTCCTCGACCTCGGCCAGCACCTCGTCGCGCGACCTGCCCAGGCCGAACTTCTCGTGGCGCTGCCCCACCCACTCGGCCCACGCCTCGACGTCCATCCGGTACGCCACGGCCTGCTGGCGGAACTGCTCGTGCCAGATCCACTCCGGGTGCACGGCCGAGTCGAGCACGCTGCGGTCGAGCCTGTTCGGGAACAACGTCCCGTACACCGCGCCCAGGTACGTGCCGTAGGAGTAGCCCAAGTAGTTGATCTTGTGCTCGCCCAGGGCGCCGCGCACGACGTCCATGTCCCGTGCGGTGTTGGGCGTGCTGATGAACTGCCGGATGCCGCCGGCGGACCTCTGGCAGGCCTCCTCGGCCTCGCGCGCCTCGGCCGCCCACTTGCCGAACTCGCCGTCCGGGGGCCGCGACTCCGGTGCGGCGATCGCGGGCGCGGTGCGGCAGTTCAGCGCCGTGGAGCCGCCGACGCCGCGCGGGTCGATGCCGATCACGTCGTAGACCTTCACGAGCTCGGACTTCGCGAGGAACAGCGGCAGGCCGAGCCCCGACCCGCCAGGTCCACCCGGATTGGTGAACAGCACGCCGCGCCTGCGGTCGGGCGCGGTGGCCTTCCTGCGGCTGATCGTCAGGTTGATCCGGTCCCCGGCCGGTTCGGTGTAGTCGAGCGGCGCCACGAGCGTGGCGCACTCCAGGTCGGCCAGCTTCCCGCCGCACTGCGCCCACCTGACCGGTTGCGCGTAGAACCCGGCCAGCGGGTCGGGAGGGCCGGCTGTGGCGGCGGCGCTCGTCGTCAGCAGCACCACCGCGCTCAGGGCAAGGGCCGGGAACCTATGCATGACGAACCTCCACGCCGCACGAAAGACCTCTGCTGCCCGAAGGTATGGCCGGGAAAACGATCACATGGGTTGTGTCACCCGTCCCAGTGATGCCCCTTCCCTGCCTTAGGCTGCGGGCATGACCAGCAGCAAGGCGAAGGAGGAGCACCCGCCCGCGCTCTCCGCCCGCACGATGCGCAAGATCGAACGCGCGTCGGGTTCGCTCGCGACCGCCAGCGTGTCGGAGATGGAGCGGCGGCTGTCCTGGTTCGCCAGGATGCCCGCGGACCAGCGGGCGAGCGTGCTGCTGCTGATCCAGAACGGCGTGGCCGGGTTCGTCGAGTGGCTGCACGACCGGCAGCAGGCGATCCGGCTGACCGCGGAGGCGTTCCGCAGCGCGCCGAAGGACATCTCGCGCTGGGTGAGCCTGCGCCAGACCGTCGAGCTGGTGCGGATAGCTCTGGAGCTGTTCGAGGAGCAGATGCCGCTGATGGCGGCGAACGAGGCCGAGCGCGCGCTGCTGATGGAAGGCGTGCTGCGGTACGGGCGGGAGATCGCCTTCTCCGCCGCCACCTCCTACGCGGCGGCCGCCGAGGCGCGCGGTGCGTGGGACGCCCGGCTGGAGGCGCTGGTCGTCGACGGCATCGTGCGCGGCGACCCCGAGGAGTCGCTGCTCTCCCGCGCCGCCGCGCTCGGCTGGGACCCGGCGCTCGAGGCGACCGCGCTGGTCGGCAACCCCGGCGGCGAGGACCCGCCCGCGATCATCTACTCGGTGCGCAGCAAGGCGGCCCGCGCCGGCCGGCCCGTGCTGCTGTCCGTGCAGGGCTCCCGGCTGGTCGTCGTGCTCGGCGGACCGACGGAGACCGGTGAGGACGTGCTGGGTCGCATCGCCGAGGGCTTCGGCGAGGGTCCCGTGGTCGCCGGGCCGACCGTGGCGAGCCTCGCGGAGGCGCACCGCAGCGCGAGCGACGCGCTGAGCGGGCTGCGGGCCGTCGTGGGCTGGCCCGCCGCCCCCCGGCCCGTCCGGTCCCTCGACCTGCTGCCGGAACGGGCGCTCGCGGGCGACCCGGAGGCCGAGTGGCAGTTGGTCGACAGGGTCGCGAGGCCCCTGGAGGACGCGGGTGGCGCGTTGCTGGAGACCGTGGACGCGTTCCTGGAAGTCGGGGGCGTGCTGGAGACGTGCGCGAAAAGACTGTTCGTGCACCCGAACACGGTCAGATATCGCCTTCGGCGCGTTCAGGAAATGACGGGAAGAAATGCACACGACGCTCGAGACGCACTTGTGCTTCGCGTCGCTTTGTCTGTAGGACGCCTTGCCCGCTCCCGGGGCCTGTGGTAGTGAACTGGTTGTGACGGAGTTCGCACCCATCCGTTGGAGTGAGGACCAAACGAACCGTCGACACCCTGAGCTGGGCTTACGTCGTGACGCGTTCGTCCGGCTGACATTTTTGTAGGGTTTCTACAAATACGATCGCCGTACTTAGTTGTTCACGACATGGGGTACCGGTGGCTCCACCAGCTTTAGTAATCGGCGTGATCGCACTCCTCGCGCCCGGACAAGGGTCCCAGACGCCCGGCATGCTCGCCCCCTGGCTCGAACTGGAGGGGGCCGAGAAGCAGGTGCGCACGTGGTCGGAGATCACGGGCCTCGACCTGGTGCGCCTCGGCACCACCGCGGAGGCCGACGAGATCGTCGACACCGCGATCACCCAGCCTCTCGTCGTGGCGCTCGCCGTGCTCGCGTTCGGCGAGCTGCGCAAGCGCGTCGCACTGCCGTCCCAGGTGGTGGTCGGCGGACACTCGGTCGGCGAGCTCGCCGCCGCCGCGGTCGCGGGCGTCATCAGCGCCGACGACGCCGTCGCCCTGGCCGCCGTGCGCGGTGCGGCGATGGCGCAGGCCTGCGCCCTGGAGCCGACCGGCATGGCCGCGGTGCTCGGCGGTGACGAGCCGGAGGTGCTGGCGCGCCTGGACGAGCTCGGCCTCGTGCCCGCGAACCGCAACGGTGCCGGTCAGATCGTCGCGGCCGGACCGCACGCCGCGCTCGACGCGCTGGTGGAGAACCCGCCCGGCCCGGCGAAGATCCGCAAGCTGGCCGTCGCGGGCGCGTTCCACACCAAGTACATGGCATCGGCCGAAGACGCCGTGCGCGCGCGTGCCGCCGAAGTCGCCACGCAGGACCCGTCGCTGCCGCTGGTGTCCAACAAGGACGGTCAGTTCGTCGCCGAGGGCGCCGAGGTGCTGCGGCGCCTGGTCTCCCAGGTCACGAGCCCCGTCCGCTGGGACCTGTGCCAGGCCGCGTTCGTCGAGAGGGGCGTCGGCGGCTCGGTCGAACTGCCGCCCGCCGGCGTGCTCACCGGTCTCGCCAAGCGTGCGATGAAGGGCACCGCCACCCTCGCCCTGAAGACCCCTGACCAGCTCGAGAAGGTCGCGGAGCTCTTCGACACCGTTGGAGCCACCAAGTGACGACCTTCCAGGCCCCGCAGGCAGCCGCGGGTAGCCGCATCCTCGGCCTCGGCAGCTACCAGCCCGAGACCGTGGTGAGCAACCACGACCTGGCCGAGCGCATGGACACCTCGGACGAGTGGATCCGCGAGCGGGTCGGCATCGCCAACCGGCGCGTGGCGGCGAAGGACGAGGGCGTCGTCGACATGTCCGTCCTCGCGGGCGCGAAGGCGATCGAGGACGCGGGCCTGACGCCCGAGGACATCGGTGGCGTGATCGTGGCGACGTGCACCATGCCGTCGACGATCCCGAACGCCGCCGCGCAGGTCGCCACCCGGCTCGGCGTCCAGGCCGCGGCCGCGTTCGACCTGAACGCCGCGTGCGCGGGCTTCTGCTACGCCGTCGCGACCGCCGCGGACATCGTCCGCGCGGGCACGGTGAAGAACATCCTCGTCGTCGGCGCGGAGAAGCTGACCGACTGGACCCACCAGGACGACCGCTCGACCGCGATCATCTTCGCGGACGGCGCGGGTGCCGTCGTGGTCGGCGCCAGCGACACGAACGAGATCGGCCCCGTCGCCTGGGGATCGGACGGCTCGATGTCCGAGGTCATCAGGATCGACGACCGCGACTCGTTCATCCACCAGGAGGGCCAGGCGGTCTTCCGGTGGGCGACGACCCAGATCGCACCGGTGGCGCTGCGCGCCGCCGAGCTCGCGGGCGTCGAACTGTCCGACGTGGACGTGTTCGCCCCGCACCAGGCCAACCTCAGGATCATCGAGGCGATCGCGAAGCGCCTGCACAAGAATGGTGCTCGCGAGGACCTGAAGATCGCTCGAGACATCGTCGAATCCGGCAACACCTCCTCGGCCTCGATCCCCATGGCGCTGGACCACATGAGGTCGGCGGGCGAGATCTCCTCCGGAGACGTGGTGCTGATGGTCGGGTTCGGCGCGGGCCTGTCCTACGCGGGACAGGTGGTCCGGTGCCCATGAGTTTTTCCACCGTTTCAATCGAAAGGGAACTTCAGTGAGCGACAACGTCCTGTCCGGTCTTGCCGAGATCGTCGAAGAGGTCGCCGGCGTTGCCGCCGACGACGTCACCGCTGAGAAGTCCTTCGTGGACGACCTCGACATCGACTCGCTGTCGATGGTCGAGATCGCCGTCCAGGCGGAGGACAAGTTCGGCGTGAAGATCCCCGACGACGAGCTGGCCAACCTCAAGACCGTTGGTGACGCGGTGAACTACATCACCAGCAACAAGTGAGTTCGGGCATCGAGGTCGTCATCACCGGGCTGGGTGCCACCACCCCGCTCGGTGGTGATGTCACGTCCACCTGGGACGCGCTGCTGGCCGGCAAGAGCGGGGTCCGCCCCATGACCCACGACTGGGTCGAGAAGTACGACCTGCCGGTCAAGATCGCGTCGCAGCTCGTGGTGGACCCGACCGAGGTGCTCCCCCGAGTCGAGGCACGCCGCCTGGACCGCTCCGAGCAGGTCGCCATCGTGGCGTCCCGCCAGGCGTGGGCCGACGCGGGCCACGACGACGACACCGTCGACCGCCAGCGCCTCGCCGTGATCATCGGCACGGGCATCGGCGGCGCGATCACCCTCCTGACCCAGGACGACCTCCTGGAGCAGCAGGGCCTGCGGAAGGTGTCGCCGCTGACCGTCCCGATGCTGATGCCGAACGGCCCGGCCGCGCACGTGGGCCTGGAACTGAAGGCACAGGCGGGCGTGCACGCCCCGGTCTCCGCCTGCGCGTCGGGCGCCGAGGCCATCGCGTGGGCCTACCGCATGATCATGTCCGGCGAAGCCGACGTGGTCGTCGCGGGCGGCGCGGAAGCGTGCATCACGGCGATCCCGGTCGCGGGCTTCTCGCAGGCCCGCACCATGAGCACCCGCAACGACGAGCCGGAGAAGGCCTCGCGCCCGTTCGACACGGCCCGCGACGGCTTCGTCCTCGGCGAGGGCGCGGGCGTCATGGTCCTGGAACGCCGCGAGTTCGCCGAAGCCAGGGGTGCCAAGATCTACGGCCGCCTCGCGGGCATCGGCACCTCCGCCGACGGCTACCACATCACCGCCCCGGACCCCGAGGGCGTGGGCCAGTCGCGTGCCATCGCCGCATCCCTGCGGTCCGGCGGCATCGACCCGTCCGACGTGGGCCACGTGAACTGCCACGCCACCTCCACCCAGGTGGGCGACGTCGCGGAGACCGTGGCGATCCGCAAGGCGATCGGCGACCACCCGGTCCTCACCGCCCCGAAGGGCGCCCTGGGCCACCTGCTGGGCGCAGCGGGAGCGGTGGAGGCGATCGTCACCGTCCTCTCGATCCGCGACGGCATCGTTCCCCAGACCCTCAACCTGGAGAACCTCGACCCGGCCGTCACGCTGGACGTGGTGGCGGGCGAACCGCGCAAGATCAAGTTGGAAGCCGCCGTGAACGACTCGTTCGGCTTCGGCGGCCACAACGTGGCCCTGGCCTTCACCCAGGCCTAGGTCACACCCGCACCACCGCGAAGCCCCGGTCCGCACCATCGGACCGGGGCTTCGCGCTTTCGGTGTGCGTGGGGGCGCGGTGGAGGAAGCACGAGTGGCGCGGGCCGCCTGGCGCGACAGAGGCGCCATCAGCCTGTGCGCGGCGCCGACCGGTCACACCGGAAGCCGCCCACCCACCAGGGGGACGACCCACCCCACCGGCGCGCGCCTCAGCACTTCTCCATCTGCGGGTTCCGGTTCTCAGGAGCCTCATCCACCTTCAGCTCCCCGCCCTCCCACACCAGGACGTACACGACCCGCCACCGGATGCACGGCTCGGGCAACGCGGGCGGAGCCTTGGAAACGTCCTGAGTGGACACGAAGGAGATCAGCACCCGCAGCCGCCGGCCCACCACGTCGGACTCGACCCGCTGCACCACCACCGACCCGTCCCGAGTCGTCTCGTAGGCGGCGACCCAGGCCGACTCCACGGTCGACGTCCCCCGCCGGGCGGACACCACCGACCGCCACGCGGCGAAGTCCAGGGTGTTGATCGAGTCGAAGTAGGACTGCAGCACCTGCTGCACCGACGTCCGGTCGGGGTGGGTGAACGAGTCGGGACTCAGCCGCACCTCGGACGTCCCCGGCACGGGCCCGGCCACGGACGACGACGGCACCGCGGGTGCTCCCTGGGCCTCAGCCGGGCGCGAGTACACGGCACGGCCCACCATCCCGGCCGCCACCGCGGCTCCGGTGATCACCACCACGGCCGGCACCAGCCAGCGGCTCGCCACGCTCCCCACGCTCGCAGCCTAGCCGCACGCCTGCCGGGCAGCGGAGCGCCGCAGGCAGAACGTGCCGCGTTACGCCCCGGACACCGATTTCACCCGAAAGAACACATTAGGCAGCAAATTAACGAGGTGCATGTAGCAAGACAATATTTGCTACATAAATTTCCAATGGACAATCCCCTACTACGAATGGGTCCGTTCGGAGCACGTCTTACCCCCGAACAGCGGCACCAAACACGCAGGTGCAGCCATTTTGGCCTTCACCCGGAAAGAGCAGCGAATACGGCGCGTGCACGACGTTTGCCTCCACCCAACTATACGTCGAGCTTCAGCTGGAATAGCGCAGGTCAGGGACGCGTGATTTCCTAGACGACTCGGTCTCGTTTAGCGGCGACACGCCGAACTGCCGTCATACCATCGCTCGTCAAACATCCCAACCGGGTGAGATGGATCCAAACCTCATCACCTGACGTGACATACCCACCGGTAGCGATGGCTCTTTTGGTCACGACCAGGTGACTCATATGACCCAGACGGCGGATTGGCCATAGCTGCGAGTTTGTGCGGGAATATGCCGCATCAAAGAAAACGCAAACGAGCCGGGGAGGGGATTTCGGTGGACCTCAGATACGAGGCGTACTGCTTCGCCGATCGGCAGTTCTACGATCTGCAGAGCAGCACCGAAAGCACTCCCGCGGACGACTTTTCCACCGAGCTCCCCGCGCTCCCGCCCGACTGGGTGACGGTGGAGCGCAACGTGTGGCGGCACCACCACCCCACGGGGGTGCGGCTGCCGAACCAGGGGTGGAAGATCCACGTCTCCGCCGGTCTCGACAACGCCGGCCGGGTGCTGAAAGCGGCTTTCGACTACTGCGTCGACCGGCGGATTCCCTTCAAGTACCTGCAGACGATCTCGATCGTGCTGGCGCGCAACTCGAAGTACGCGCCCCGTGAGGGCAGCGGCAAGCTCGTCACGATCTACCCGGTGGACGCCGAGCAGCTCGAGACGATCTGCACCGAGCTCGCGCAGGTCCTCGACGGCGAGCACGGCGCCTACGTCCTGAGCGACCTGCGGATCGGCAAGGGACCGCTGTACGTGCGCTACGGCGGGTTCTCCGAACAGTGGCTGGAGGTCGACGGGCAGCAGGTGCTCGCGATCGAGGGCCCGGACGGCGAACTGGTGGCGGACAAGCGCAAGCCGGTGTTCAGCGTGCCCGGGTGGGTCGAGCTGCCGGCGTTCCTGGAGCCGCACCTCGCCGAGCGCAACGCCGGTGACCCGGCGAAGTTCCCCTACGAGATCAAGAGGTCGCTGCACTTCTCCAACGGCGGCGGTGTCTACCTGGCGACGCGCAAGAGCGACGGCAAGGAGGTCGTCCTCAAGGAAGCTCGGCCGCACGCCGGGCTCGACCGCGAGGGCCGCGACGCCGTGGCACGGCTGGAGCTCGAGCACGAGATCCTCACGAGGCTGCACGGCATCAACGGCGTTCCCGAGGTGTACGACCGCTTCACGGAGTGGGAGCACCTGTTCGTCGCCATGGAGTTCATGCCGGGGCGTTCGCTCGGGCAGTGGCTCGGCCACAACTACCCGCTGACGCACCGGGACACCACCGACGAGCTGCTGCGGGACTACCGCGTCCGCGCCGAGGCGCTCATCGCCAAGGTCGAGGCCCTGGTGGCCGCGGTGCACGAGCGCGGTGTCGTCTTCGGCGACCTGCACACGATGAACATCCTGGTCGACGACAACGACGACGTCTCGCTCATCGACTTCGAGCTGTCGTCGACGATCGAGGACCCGCACCGGCCCACGCTCGGCGCGCCGGGGTTCCAGGCGCCGCAGGACCGCGAGGGCTTCGACGTCGACGCCTACCCGCTGGCCGCGCTCAAGCTGTGGATCTTCCTGCCACTCAACGCGGTGCTGGAGCTCGCGCCGGCCAAGCTGCGCCAGCACGTGCACGTCGTCGCGGAGCGGTTCGGGCTCTCCGAGGACTACCGGCGGCAGATCCTCGACGTGCTCACGCCGCGCGTCGACCCGCCGGCCGATCCCGCGTTCACCGCGTTCGACGACGAGAACCCCGACTGGGCGGTGGTGCGCAAGGAGATCGCCGCGGCGATCCTGCACAGCGCGACGCCGCACCGCAAGGACCGGCTGTTCCCCGGTGACATCGAGCAGTTCGAGACCGGCGGCCTCGGCTTCGGTCACGGCGCCGCGGGCGTGCTGCACGCGCTGGCGGACAGCGGTGAGGGCCGCTACCCCGAGCACGAGCAGTGGCTCGTCGAGGCGGTCAGGAACGACCCGCCGAAGCAGCCCGGTTTCTTCGTCGGCGCGCACGGCATCGCACACGTGCTGGAGAACTTCGGCCACCACGACCTCGCCGCGCAGCTCGTCGAGAGCTACGCCCCGCTCGTCCGCACCACGCAGGACCACGGGCTCAGCGCCGGCCTGTCCGGCATCGGCCTCAACCTCCTGCACTTCGCGGACTCCCGCCACGACAGCGGTTACACCTCGCAGGCGGAGGAGCTGGCGCACCGGCTCGCGGCGCAGCTGGAGCAGGTGCCGCCGCCGGGCCCGAAGGCCAGGGCGGGACTGCTGCACGGCTGGTCGGGTCCCGCGCTGTTCTTCCTGCGCCTGTCGGAGCACACCGGCGAACGGCGCTGGCTCGACCTGGCCGAGCAGGCCCTGGAACGCGACCTGGCGGAAACGATGGTCGCACTGGACGGGTCCCTGCAGGTGCGCGACGGCACGTTCCGGTCGCTGCCCTACGTGGGCATCGGCGGCGCCGGAATCGCCCTGGTGCTCACGGAGTTCGTGAAGGCGGCACCGGAACGCGCCTGTGCGGCAAAGCTCCCGGAGCTGCTCGGCGGCTGCACCGGCGAGTTCGTCATCCAGCCGGCGTTCACGCTGGGCAGGGCGGGACTGATGGCCACGCTGGCCCACGCGACCAGGCACCGGCCGGACGAGCGGCTCGAACGCTCCGTCCGGCAGCACCTCAGGGCTCTCGGCTGGCACGCCGTGCGCTACGGCGGCGGGCTCGCCTTCCCCGGCGTGCAGCTGCGCCGGCTCTCCATGGACCTCAACACCGGCGGCGCGGGCGTCCTGCTCGCCATCGCCTCCACAGTGGACGGACGTCCACCACTCCCCTTCCTCGGAAGGGCACAGGCCCCGGCCCTCGCGGACCGGTAGCAGGAAAATCGATCCCTCGAAACTAGGAGAATGTCATGGGCTTCATCCTCGACATGCAGGAGCTCGAGACCCCCGAGGCGCCGAGCAACGCGATGGCGTCGGGTCACGGCGGCGGTGGCGGCTCCACGACCGCGTCCAACGCGTCGCTGCTGCTCCCCTGCTCGCACAGCACCGTCAGCCTGCTGGCCTGCTGACCTGCGCCTCAACTGAAACACCGCGGTGGGTGAGCGGCATAGGCGAAGTATGCCGCTCACCTCCGACTGCAGGGCCCGGCAGCCGGCCAGCTGTCGGGCCCTCGCTCATGATGCGCCCTCGTGATCTCCGGAGGAACAGCCGATGGCCAAACCAGGGGATGCCCTGCTGTTCTCGGTCGTCCGCCGCGACCACCGCCCGTGGCTGCTGATGCTCAACGCCGCGGTCGCCACGACCGGGGGCCTGCTGCTCCCCACGGCTCTCGCGAGCGCCGTGGACATGGCCCTGAGCGGCACGTTCGTGCTGTTCACGGTGGTGTGGCTGCTCCTGCTGGCGGCCACGGAGATCGTCGGGGACGCGATCGGCATCGTGCTCGCCGCGAGCGCCACGAGCCGCGCCACGGCCTGGTTGCGCCGCGAGCTCTCCCGCAAGCTCCTCGCGCTCGGCCACCCCTCCCCGTTCGCCGCCGGTGACGCGGTCAGCCGCGTGACGGGCGACTGCGGCAACGCGGGCGGCATCGCCGTCACGCTGATCACGTTGCTCGTCACCGCCGTGTCCTCGGCGGGCGCGGTCGTCGCGCTCGCGTTGCTGGACTGGCGGCTCGCGGCCGTGTTCGTGGTGAGCGTTCCGCTGGCGGGCCTGCTGATCCGCACGCACATGCGCATGACCGCCGACGACGTGCTGACCTACCAGGAGGTGTCCGGCGAGGTCTCGGCCCGGCTGCTCGACTCGGTGTCCGGGCTGCGCACGATCGCGTCCGCCGGTATCGCCGGCCGCGAGACGAACCGCGTGCTGGAGCCGCTGCCCCGGCTCGCCGCGGCCGGCGCGGGCATGTGGCGCACCCAGGCGAGGATGATGTGGCGGGCCGGGTTGCTGCTGCCCGCCGTCGAGGTGGCGGTGCTCACCGCCGCCGGGTTCGGTGTGATGGAGGGCAGGCTGAGCACCGGTGACGTGCTCGCCGCCCTCGGCTACGCGGCGCTCGGCATGGGCATCGTCGGCCAGATGACCCAGCTGACCGTGCTCGAACGGACCCGCGCCAGCGCCGCCAGGATCGCCGAGGTCCTCGACACCCCGGTACCGCGGCGTCCCGCGCCCAAGCCCTCCGACGGCGTCATCGAACTGCGCGACGTCAGCGTCGACGGCGCGTTGCACGACGTGAGCCTCCAGATCCCGGCCGGCACGTTCACCGCCGTCGTCGGCGCCTCCGGCGCGGGCAAGTCGACGCTCGCGGCGGTGCTCGGCGGGCTGTCCTCAGTGGACTCCGGTGAGGTGGCCGGCCACGACTCCGTCGGGTACGCCTTCGAGCGTCCCGCCCTGCTGGGCAGCACGATCGGCCGTTCGATCGGTTACGGGACGGACGCGGACGAGGTGCAGGTCCGCGACGCCGCCATCGCCGCCCAGGTGCACGACGTGCTGGTCCGGCTGCCCCACGGCTACGACACCCCGCTGGCCGACGCGCCGCTGTCCGGTGGTGAGGCGCAACGGGTGGGACTGGCGCGCGCGATCATCCGCGATCCGGAGGTGCTCGTCCTCGACGACGCCACCGCGAGCCTGGACACCGTGACCGAGGCCAAGGTGGACGAGGCGCTCACCACGACACTGCCCGGGCGGACGCGGGTGGTCGTGACCCACCGCCCGGCGACGGCCGCGAGAGCGGACCTGGTCGTGTGGCTGGAAGGCGGCCGGGTCCGCGGCACCGGCACCCATCGCGAACTGTGGAACGACGAGGACTACCGAGCCGTGTTCACCGGGGGCCAGTGATGCATTTCTACCTCTCCACGCTGGCAGGACACCGCAAGGGCGTTCTCGTCCTGCTGGCCTGGTCACTGCTCGAGGGCATTCCGGCGTTCTTCGGCGGCAAGCTGGTCGGCAGCGCCGTCGACCGGGGCTTCGCGGCGGGACGGCCGCTGGCCGGCGTGCTGTGGCTGCTCGCGTTCGCCACGCTCGCGGTGGTCGGCGCGCTGGGTCAGCGACAGGTCTTCGCCCGGCTCGGCTCGGTCGTCGAACCGATGCGCGACGCCCTGGTCGCGCGGGTCGTGCGGGGCGTGCTGAGCGATCCGACGCACCGCCGCACCCCGGACGCCAGCGCCGTCGCCATGATCACCCGGCACGTCGAGGTGGTGCGCGACGCCACCGCGGGCGTGCTGGTGCAGGCCCGCGCCCTTCTGGTCACCACGATCGCCGCGCTCGTCGGTCTCGCCACCACGGCCGCCGCGCTGATCTGGCTGGTCGTGCTCCCGATCGTGGCCGCGCTGGTGCTCTTCGGGTTCATGCTCCCCTCCCTGGCCAAACGGCAGCGCCACGCCGTCATGGCCGACGAGAGCACCGCGGAGGCGTCCGGCGCGGTGCTGACCGGCCTGCGCGACGTCGCCGCCTGCGACGCGGCCACCGAGGCCTACGAGGACATCGCGAGGCAGGTCGACCGGCAGGCCAAGGCCACGATCACGGTCGCGTGGGCGAACTCGTTGCGCGCCACGGTGATCGCGATCGGCGGCTTCGCGCCCATCGCGCTGCTGGTGGCGTTCGCTCCCCCGCTCGTCTCGTCGGGTCAGCTCACGACCGGCGCGGTCCTGGCGGCCGTCGTCTACCTCACCAACAGCGTGAACCCCGCGCTGCACGGTCTGGCCCGCACCACCGGCACCGTCGTGATGCGGCTGATGGTCGCGCTCAAACGACTGCAGGAAGCCGCACCGCGCACCGGCGTGGAGATCGGCGACGAGATCCCGTCCGGCGGCGACTTCGCACTGCGGGACGTCACGTTCGGATGGAGCCCGGAAGCGGTTCCGGTGGTGCGCGACCTGTCGCTCGACCTGCGGCCCGGCGACCACCTGGCCGTCGTGGGTCCGTCGGGCATCGGCAAGTCCACAATGGCCGGTCTGCTGACCGGCCTCATGCCCCCGGACCACGGCCACGTCCTGTTCGGCGGCGTCCCCGTCCACCGCGTGGCGCCGGCCGTCCGGCACCACGCGATCGCGCTGATCCCCCAGGAGACGTACCTGTTCACGGGCACGGTGCGGGAGAACCTCGCGCTCCTCGCCCCGCGGGCGACCGACGAGGACCTCGTCGAGGCGGTGAACAAGATCGGCGCCACACCGCTCCTGGACCGCCTGGGCGGCCTGGACGCCGCGCTCGGCCACGGCGGTGAGGGACTTTCCGCCGGTGAGGCCCAGCTCCTGGCGCTCGCGCGGGTCTACGTGACGTCGGCGAGCGTCGTCGTCCTCGACGAGGCGACCTCACACCTGGACCCCGCCGCCGAGGCGCGCGTCGAACGGGTCTTCGCGCAGCGGGGCGGGGTTCTCGTCGTGATCGCGCACCGGCTGAGCTCGGCGCTGCGGGCGAACCGGGTGCTGGTCATGGACGGCGGCAGGCCGTTGCTCGGCACCCACGAGCACCTGCTCAAGACGTCCGCGCTCTACGGGCAGCTGATGCTGGCCTGGGACCCCACGCACCGAGAAGAGACCCCGCTGCCCAAACGGTGAGCGGGGTCCACTCCGGACTGGACGACCCGGTCAGCCGACGCGGTGCAGCCAGGTCACCGGTGCTCCGTCACCCGCGCGGCGGAACGGTTCCAGCGCGTCGTCCCAGGCGGCACCGAGGAGTTCGTCCACTCCGTGCGCGAAGGATTCACCACCTCTGACCCGTGCCGCGAGAGAACGCAACTGGTCCTCGTTCACGACGATGTCGCCGTTGGCCGAGGTGCGGGCGTGCCACAGCCCGAGAACGGGCGCGAAGCAGAAGCGCTCCCCGTCCTGGCCCGAGGAGGGTTCCTCGGTCACCTCGAACCGGAGCATCGGCCACGCGCGCAGCGCGGCGACGAGCTTGGCGCCGGTGCCGGCGTCTCCGGTCCACGCGCATTCAGCGCGCAACTGGCCTGGTGCCGCTGGTTGCGCTGCCCACCTGAGGTCTACCCGGGCACCGAGGGTGCCCGAGATCGCCCACTCGACGTGCGGACAGACCGCAGACGGCGACGAGTGGACGTAAACCACGCCACTGGTGCTGCCACGGGTGCTCACTGCTGACCTCCGCTACTCGACGAGGGACGTCTTCCCCTACGCCTTTGCCGAGTGAGGTGATCACCGTGGAACCCGTTCGCTGCATTCTGCCCCGACTTGAGGCATGTCCGCCATAAGAACCAGCTCGATCATCACCCGACCGGGGCAGATACAGGTCTTAAGTCCCGATCTCCCCGGCCGAGCGATGCGCGATCGTGATCTACAACGCGTTTACCGCGGCGATCACGTCGACAAGACCCGTTCCCTTGTCAAAAGACGAGGTGTACGGCCCGGCGGGCTGGTAGCCGGTGCCGTACCTGTACGCCGTCGACTTCAGCGCGCGCTCGATGTCGGCGGGCGTCGCGGACGGTTTCGACTGGAACAGCTGTGCGACGATCCCGGCGACGTGCGGGGCCGCCATCGACGTGCCGCTGATCGTGTTGAACGTGCCGAGGTCGAGCAGTCCCGGACCGTTCAGCGGCTGCAGGCCGGTCGCGCAGATCGGCAGGTGGAGCCGGCACGACGAGGTGATGTTCTCACCGGGCGCGGAGATGTCCGGCCAGGTCGCGGAGTCCGCGGCGAGACCGCGCGAGGAGAAGTCCGACACGGCGCCGTCGCGGGTGCCGGTCCCCTGGTCGTCGTAGGAGGCGACCGAGATCACGCCGGGGGTCGGGTCGACGCCGGGCGGGTTGGACAGGTTCGCGGAGCCGTCACCACCGTCGTTGCCGTTCGCCCACACCACGACGACGCCCTCGGCCACGAGCTGGCGCTGCAGCTTCACCGTCACGGACCCGGGGTCGAACGCGCCGCCGCCGGACGGGCCGTAGGAGTTGTTGACCACCTTGATCGGCGGACAGGTGGACGCGGGCACGTCCGCGCCGCACGGTGCCCGGTGGTTCTCCAGCACCCAGTTCAGCGCGGCGTCCGCGCCGAGGATGAGGACCGCCGCGCCGGTGGAGATCACGACGCCCTTGGCGCCGGGAGCGGCGCCGCGGATCACGGGGCCACCGGTGGTCTGCACGTCACCGCCGATCGCGATGCCGGTGACGTGGGTGCCGTGCCCGCCCAGCGACGTCGTGTCCGTGTCGAGGAAGTCCGGCACCGGCACGACGCAGTTCGTCTGCGCGGACCCGTCGAGGCAGAGGCTCTTGAGGTTGCGCACGATCCGGCCGCCGAACGACGGGTGCGTCGGGTCGACACCGGAGTCGATCACCGCGACCGACACTCCGGCGCCGGTCAGGCCGAGGCTGTTGCGGGCGTCGAGACCGCGCGTGGCGGTGTGCGAGGTCGACCCGAGGAACCTGATCGGCTTCTGGACCTCGACGCGGGTCACGCCCGTCCTGGCCCTCGCGGAGGAGATCCGCGCGTCATCACCCCTCGCGGCGACCACACCGATCTTGCGGAAGCTCGTGAGCTTCTCCAGACCGGCCGACTCGACCGCGGCTTCGGCGGCGGCGATGTCGGTGCCGTGGACGTAGACCGTGGAGGTCGGAGCGGCCGTCGCGACAGGGGATGCGGCGGCCACCAGCAGTACGGCGAGCAGTGCAGCGCGTGCGTACATGGACCCTCCGTGAGCATTGGCAGGCAATCACTCCAACGAGTGATCCACTTACTGGTGACGGCCATCACGCAAGGTCTCCACCAACTGCGGTGAAACGACCCCGGAGCGCTACGGTGTCCCCCCGTGCGGAAAGGTGGGGACTCGTGCGGCTGATCCGTCTGGGCGCTGAACCTTCGGCCATCGGGGCGGACGTCCGTGCCGCCCTCACGGCCTGCGGCGCGGGTACCGGGGTGTTGGGTGGCGTGGCGCTGGTCGGCGTGCAGCCGCCGGACTGCCCCGTCCCCCTCGACGCGATCGTCGTGCTGCCCAAGGGCGTGATGGTGATCGTCGGCGTCGACCTGCCCGACCCCGCGGTGAAGCTCGAGGCGCCGCTCGGCGGTCAGTGGAAGATCGACGGCTGGCCGCTGGTGTCCCAGGACGGCTCGCCGAACCCGGCGACCGAGGCCGTGGCGGCGGCGACGGCGGTGGCGCAGCGGATCCAGGCGATGCGCGCGGAGCCGCTCCCGGTGAGCACGGTCGTCGCGGTCGGCCCGTTCGTGAGCCAGGTCGTCCAGCCGACCGTCGACCTCAACCGGGGCGTGCGGGTGCTGCACCCCAAACCGTCCACTGTGCTCAGCGCGGCCCGGGAGCTCGCGACGTCGTCGGTGCCGTGCACGGCCGAGCACGCGGTGAAGCTCCTCGCGATCCTGCAGACCACCGGCACGCCACCGGACGCGCGGTCGCTGCTGTCCGAGGGCTTCAGCGACGCCGTCTCCGACCTCGCGTCCGCGAACACGATGCTGATCCCCAAGGCGCAGTTGCGGGCGGCGCTCGGCCGCAAGCGTTTGCCGAGCAAGCTGACCTGGACGTACGTGGCGGCCGGCGCACTGGTGGCGTTGCTGCTCGTCGTGTGGCTGGTCGTGGCGCTGCCCGGTGGCGACGGCCCGGCCGACGCGACGCCCGCGCCGACGTCGGCCCAGCCCACGACGGTGGTCGTGGACGGCACGACGTTCGTGCCGAAGGACATGAAGAAGGACAAGGAGTGCCAGGCGCAGGCGTTCGGCGACGTGAAGGCGTGGCTGACCGCGAACGACTGCGGAGTGCTGCTGCGCGCCACGTACGAGGCGACCGTGCAGGGCAGGCAGGTGACCGTGATGGTGGCGGACATGGACCTGCTGGACGCGCCCAGCGCCAAGTCGTTGCACGCGGTCGTCGTGCTGCCCGGGTCCGGCGGCGTGAACGGCCTCGACGGCAAGCCGCTGGAGAGCGCCGCGTTCGCGAACAGCACCAAGGGCAGCCACGTGACGCTGGCGTTCGCGGTGTGGACGGGCGGTGCGGGCGACCCGTCGCTCGAGCCGGTCGCCAAGCAGGCGTTGCGGCTGCCCACCACCCGGTAGAGGGTGGAGGGCATGGTCGGACAACTCCGCTCAGTCGTGCTCGACTGTCCCAATCCCTCCGAACTGGCGTCGTTCTACGAGAAGCTGCTCGGCGCCGAAAGACTCCCCGGCGACGACGACAGCTGGGTCGTGATCGTCGCCTCCGGCACGCGCATCGCGTTCCAGCGCTGTCCCGACTACCGGCCGCCGGTGTTCCCGGACCCGCACGGGTCGCAGCAGTTCCACCTCGACGTGCTGGTCGAGGACGTCGAGGAGGCCGAACCGAAGGCGCTGGCGCTCGGTGCCCGGTTGGTGCAGAAGGACACCGACGACGACTTCCGGGTCTACGCGGACCCGGTCGGGCACACGTTCTGCCTCATGTGGCTTCCCTGACCCAGGCCTACTGTGGGCGCCATGGATTTCGACGTCATCGTCATCGGTGGTGGCCCCGTGGGTGAGAACGTGGCCTGGCGGACGGCCGCGGGAGGCCTGTCCACCGCCATGGTCGAGAAGGAGCTGGTCGGCGGCGAGTGCTCGTACTGGGCGTGCATGCCTTCGAAGGCGTTGCTGCGCTCCGGTCACGCGCTCGCGGCCGCCCAGCGGGTGAAGGGCGTGGTCGGCGGGTCGCTCGACCCGGCCGCGGTGCTCGAGCGCCGCACCGGGTTCACGTCGGACTGGGACGACAGCGGCCAGGTCCGGTGGGCCGAGTCGGAGAACATCCACGTCCTGCGCGGCGAGGGCGAGGTCACCGGCGAGCGCGAGGTCACGGTCGGCGGCGAGGTCCACCGGGCGCGGCTGGCCGTCGTGGTGTGCACCGGCAGCGTGCCGAAGATGCCGCCGCTGGACGGTCTCGCCGACACTCCCGTGTGGACGTCGCGGGAGGCCACGTCGGCGCGCGAGGTGCCGGAGTCGCTGGTCGTGCTCGGCGGTGGCGTCGTCGGCGTCGAGATGGCGCAGGCGTGGGCGCGGCTCGGGTCGAAGGTGAAGCTGGTCGTCTCCGGTGACCGGCCGCTGCCGAGGATGGAGGAGTTCGTCGGGCCGCTCGTCGTCGAGGGCCTGCGGGCGGACGGCGTCGAGGTGCTGCTGAACGCGCGGGCGTCGGCGGTCGAGCCGGGCCGGGTGACCTTGCAGGACGGCAGGGTGGTGCAGGGCCGGGAGATCCTCGTCGCGACCGGCCGGGTGCCGGCCACCAAGGACGGCAAGCCTCTGACCATCGACGACTCCGGTCTGGTGTCCGGTGTGGACGGACGGTGGCTGTACGCGGCGGGGGACGTCACCGGGCGCGCGTTGCTGACGCACCAGGGCAAGTACCAGGCCCGCGCGGTCGGCACGGCGATCCTGGAGCGCTCGCGCGGGTTCGAGCCGAAGCAGTGGTCGGCGGGTCAGGCGTGGGCGGACCACGTGGCGGTGCCGCAGGTCGTGTTCACCGACCCCGAGGTGGCGTTCGTCGGGCACACCGCCGAGCAGGCGCGGGCGGCCGGGCGGGACGTGAAGGTGGTCGACCTCGACATCGCGGTCGCCGGGTCGTCGCTGCACGCCGACGGCTACCGGGGCAGGACGCGGATGGTCGTGGACGAGCGGACGCGGACGCTGGTCGGTGTCACGTTCGTCGGCCAGGACGTCGCCGAGCTGCTGCACTCGGCGACGGTCGCGATCGTCGGCGAGGTCACCGTGGACCGGTTGTGGCACGCGGTGCCCTCGTACCCGACGATCAGCGAGGTCTGGCTGCGGATGCTCGAGGCCTACGGGCTCTGAGGTTCCAGCACGGACCCGAGCATGCCGGTGAGCAGCTCGTTCGCCGTGCCGACCACGTGCGCGCGGTCCTTCTCGTCGACCCGTTCGGCGAGCTTGAACAGCGCGTCCGCGGTCTGCACGGCGATCCGGAACGTCAGCACCACCGGGGCGTCGCCGTGCGCGCCGAACCGGGAGACGAACATGTCCGCCAGCCGTTCGGCCATCAGCTCGTACTGGTCGACGCTCGAGTCGAGGCGGTGGCTGTCGAGCAGGTCGCTGAACCGCACCCGCCCGAAGCCCGGCACCTCGACGAGCATCCGCATGTAGACGGTGACGACCTGCTTCATGGCCTCGTGCCACGTGTCCGCGATCAGGTCCGCGGCGAACAACTCCTCGACCTCGCGGAGGTAGGTCTCCATACCGCGAAGCGCCAAGGCGTGCACAACAGATCGTTTGTCCGGGAAGTACTGATAGAAAGAACCAATGGGCACTCCGGCCACATCGACGATGCGCGCCGTGGTGATGTCGTCGTAATCGTATTCGTTCAGCAGGCTCGCGCAAGCGTCGAGGATCGCGGAGACAGTCGCCGCGCCGCGTTGTTGCACCGGCTGCCGGCGCATCACCCTGGCTAACCTGCCTCTGGCCGGGTTCTCATGCACACGGACATCTTTGTCCATGCGCACTCGAAAGCCCAAGCACAGCTTGGCGACGACTTTCAGCCCGGATCCCCGCGGCGTTTGCGGTGGAGGACCCAGAAGAAGTCCGCGACGCAAACGACCGCGAGTAGCAAAAGCACCACGGCGAGCCAGACGAGGTCAGCTCGCAGCGCCAGCCACCCGGCCACCGAGTTGAAGACGAGACCGAACCCGGCCAGCCACAACCGCAAGGTCAGCGCGCTGCGCGGGGGTGCGGGTGGGGGCAGGTAGTCGCTCACCTCATCCGGTTTCCCTCAGCAGCGGGGCGTCAACCGGCCTCAGCCGGCGCGGCGGTTTCGTCACGTAGGGGCTGACCAGACGCGTGATGGCCAGGCCAGGGGCGATGAGCGGGACCACCGCGGTCAGCACCGCGGCCGTGATCCCGGCCCGGGCCACGTCCTTCGGCATGACGGCGACGCGGTCGACAACGAAGGCCCGCCGGCCCGTGCAGGAGACGGCCCCGAGGACGACCAGGAAGACGACCATGCTGAGCATCGCCCGCTGGACCGCGGGCTCGTACCCCGCCGCCTCGCCCGCCACCAGGACCGCGAACCACCCGATGAGTGCGGGCAGTTGACCCTGCTCGGTGGTGGCCGCCCAGCTCAGCCCACCGAGCGTCGCGAGCCAGACGAGGACGTCGGCGCGTTCGCGAGCCCATAGGGAAGCCGAATCGAGGGGGATGCCGGTCCATGCGAGCACGTCGAGCGGGCGCAGGGGTTCGTCGGCGAGCTGGCCGAGGACCCACGCGAGTGTCCACGCGGAGAGCAGCACCGCGACGACGAGCTGCCACCTGGGCCGGCGCACCACGCAGCGGGCGAGCCGGACGATCTCCGCACGCGTCATACCCCCACCTTGCCGCTCCCCGGTGGTCCGCGGAGAAACGTCACCCCTTCGCTCACCCTGTCGGCCCTCGTCCGGGCGCGTTCCTCACGCAGCGCTATCCCCGAAAGGGGTATGGATCTTTTTTAGACTGGACGGCATGAGCCTTGATCAGCTCCTGCGTCTTCCCAGCTACCTGATGCTCGGACTGGTGCGGGAAGCACGCCGGATCGGGCGCGCGGACCTCCGCGGGCCCCACCTGACCGTGCTCGCGTATCTGTCGGAGCAGGAAGCCGTGGCGCAGAAGCGGATCAGCGACCGCGTGCGGATGGACCCGAGCGACCTCGTGTCCGTGCTCGACGACCTGGAGGGCCTCGGGTTCGCCCGGCGCAGGCGGGACGAGAAGGACCGGCGGCGGTTCGCCGTGTCGATCACCGACGGGGGCAGGCGGGCCCTGCGCGAACGCCTGGAGGCGGCGCGGGCGCACGAGGACGAGCTGCTGGCGCCGTTGACACCGCACGAGCGCGATACGTTGGCCACACTGCTGCGGAAGGCGTACCTGCACCACGCTGATATGCGTGTAGATTAGACAGTCTGCGCTCACGCGAACCCGGCGCGGGCAGGACAATGCGAATCGGAATAAAATCCGACAACGCATGATATCGAGAAATGAGGCAAGTTGTCAAGCCCCTCCGATGACCTCCGGCTCGCCGAAATGGAGCCGGAGCAGGAATACGTGGCCATGTTGTACGGCCGGCTCGACGACCTCCGCGAACAGACGTCGAAACGACTCGCACAATCGTTGCGACAAACCGGCGGCACGCACCAGATGCGGTCCGAGCGCGACACGTCCGTCGCGATGTACACCGATCAATTGGCCCAGTACAGCGCGGTCGAGAACGGCCTCGCGTTCGGCAGGCTCGATTTCCACAACGAAGACCGCTTCTACATCGGCCGAATCGGTCTCTTCGACGAGGACAAGGAATACGAGCCGCTGCTGATGGACTGGCGGGCGCCCGCGGCCCGGCCGTTCTACCTCGCCACGGCGGCCTCCCCCGACGGCGTCCGGCGGCGCAGGCACCTGCGGACCCGCTCGCGCAAGGTCATCGGCCTCGACGACGAGGTGCTCGACATCAACTCGGTCGAGCCGTCGCGCAACGACGGCCTGACCGGCGAGGCGACGCTGCTGGCCGCGCTGAACGCCTCCCGCACCGGCCAGATGAGCGACATCGTCGCGACGATCCAGGCCGAGCAGGACATCATCATCCGTTCGGAGCTCAACGGCGTCGTCGTCGTGCAGGGCGGACCGGGCACCGGCAAGACCGCGGTGGCCCTGCACCGCGCCGCGTACCTGCTCTACACGCACCGCCGCCAGCTCGCGAAGCGCGGCGTGCTCGTCGTCGGCCCGAACACGACGTTCCTGCGCTACATCAGCCAGGTGCTCCCCTCGCTGGGTGAGACGGGCGTGCTGCTGTCCACGGTCGGCGAGCTGTACCCGGGACTGACCGCCACCGGCCGCGAGTCCGCCGAGGTGGCCGCGATCAAGGGCCGCGTCCAGATGGCCGACGTGATCGCCGCGGCCGTGCGCGACCGCCAGGAAGCGCCGCCGTTCGTCGAGGTCCGCTTCGACAACGACGTGCTGCGCCTGGACCGGCGCGCGATCTCCGACGCGCGGGGCAGGGCGCGCCGTACCCGCCGCCCGCACAACGAGGCCCGCCGCACGTTCGCCCGCGAGATCATCTCGACGCTGGCCGGCATGGTCGTCTCACGCCTCGGCGGCCACCTGCTCGACAAGGCGGACGTGGACGACATCCGCCGCGAGCTGCGCGAGTCCGACGAGGTGCAGGCCGCGATCTCGTCGCTGTGGCCGGTGCTGACGCCGTTCTCGCTGCTCTCGGAGCTCTACCGGAACCCGAAGCGCCGCAACCGCGCGATGTCGAAGTTCACCCGCGAGGAACGCGACCTGCTGCAGCGCTCGTCGGACGACTGGACTCCCGCGGACGTCCCGCTGCTCGACGAGGCCGCGGAGCTCCTCGGCGAGGACGACACGGAGGCCAAGGCCCGCGCCGAACGCCAGCGCCGCCAAGCCATCGAGTACGCGCAGGGCGTCCTCGACATCCTCGACCTGGAGGACGACGCGGACCCGGACCTCCTGATGGCCTCGGACCTGATGGACGCGTACAGCCTCGCCCAGCGCCACGGCGTCGACCGCTACGAGACCGCGGCGGAACGCGCCGCCGCCGACCGCACCTGGACGTTCGGCCACATCATCGTGGACGAGGCGCAGGAGCTCTCGGCGATGGCGTGGCGCACGCTGATGCGCCGCTGCCCCAGCAAGTCCATGACGGTCGTCGGCGACATCGCGCAGACCGGCGACATCGGCGGCGCCACCTCGTGGGGCACCGTGCTGTCGCCGTACGTGCAGAACCGCTGGCGCCTGACGGAGCTGACGGTCAACTACCGCACGCCGGCCGAGATCATGGAGGTGGCCGCGGACGTGCTCGCCTCCGTGGACGCGTCCCTCGTGCCACCGGCGTCGGTGCGGGAAACCGGTGTGGCGCCTTGGGTCTCCCGGGTCTCGTCGTTCACCGCCGAACTGCCGGCCCTGATCTCCGGCGAGGCCACCGCCGTCGGCGACGGCAAGATCGCGGTGATCGTGCCGGCCGCCCTGCTCCCGTCCGTCGGTGCCGCCGTCGTCGACGCGGTGCCCGCCTCCTCGGTGGGCAACGAGCTGGAGGAGGCGCAGGTCGTCGTGCTCGGCGTGACCGACGCGAAGGGCCTGGAGTTCGACTCGGTGGTCGTGGTCGACCCGGAGGGCATCCTCGCCGAGTCGCCCCGGGGCGCGTCGGACCTCTACGTCGCGCTCACCCGCGCCACGCAACGACTCGGCGTAGTGCACACCGGAACGCTGCCGGATGTGCTGGCCCGGCTGAAAGACGTTTCCTAGCGAACGGAGTCCCGGATGGCGGCGTCGAGTCCGCGGTCATCCGGGTCGTCGTCGACGTGAGCGACCAGCTCTACGTGGAACCGACGTCCGCGAGTTCCTCGCGTTGGCAGCGCGGGAGTTCAGCGTGGGAGAGCCCATCCCAGGGATGCGGCACCCACTCCCAGAGCAACGCTGACCACCACGTTCAGCAGCGCCGGCCGGTACTTCCCGGCCTCCAGCAACTTCACCGTCTCGTAGCTGAACGTCGAATACGTGGTGAGCCCACCGCAGAACCCGATCCCGAGCAACGGCATCCAAGCCGTCCCGACGAAGAACCCGATCAGGAAGCACCCGAGGACGTTCACCGTCAACGTCCCCCAGGGGAAGTCCGACGAGTGCCGCCCCGACACGAACCGGTCCACCAGGTACCGCACAGGAGCCCCCAGAGCAGCTCCCAGGAACACGGCCAGCAAGGTCACCTGGTCACCCGCAACCCGAGGAACGCCGCCACCACAGCACAAACCGGCGTGGCCAGAAGCGCCCACGAACACGAGACGGCGTACGACGAGAACGTCGTGAACCCGCCCAGCAGCCCCACCCCGAAGAACGCACGCACCAACGGCCGAGGCACCAGCCCCATCAACACGCCGATCAGGAACGACCCCAGCACGTTGATCAGGAACAGCCCCCAGGCCCCGGGCACCAGGACGGACAAGCCGTAGCGCGCCGCGCCGCCGAGTCCACCGCCCAGCGACACCAGCGAGACGAACGCGGGAGACCGGTCAGGCGGTGGGTTCGGCAAGGTGCTCCACCAGGTGGTCCAAGGCCTTCAGGGCGCGCACCACGTCCTCCCTCTCCGAGGACTCCAGCTTGCCCAGCGCGGCACCGATCCGCTTCTCGTGCTCGCGCTGCCAGACGAGCAGCTGCTCATGTCCACGGGGTGAGACGGATAGCCGTGCTACCCGCCTGTCCCTGGGGTCTCCGCCGCGCACGACGAGGCCAGAGTCGATCAGTTGGGACACCAGGCCCGAGACCGTGTTGGGGGCGAGGCGGAGGGCCGCGGCGAGGTCGCCGACCTTCATCGGGGGACGTTCCGCGAGGGTCTGCAGCAGCTCTACCTGCGCCATCGGCAGGGATTCCCACGGCCAGTCGGCCCGGATGCTCGT
The DNA here is from genome assembly GCF_900104175.1 of Lentzea jiangxiensis. Classification (GTDB taxonomy): domain Bacteria; phylum Actinomycetota; class Actinomycetes; order Mycobacteriales; family Pseudonocardiaceae; genus Lentzea; species Lentzea jiangxiensis. The sequence continues at coordinate 112,691 of NZ_FNIX01000011.1, read as the reverse complement.
CCGCAACGCCCGGCGCAGGCGGGTGACGACGTCGGTGAGCGTGCGGGCTTCGTCTGACATGCGGAAATCCTACTGAACCGCCGGATATACCTCGGTGTCAGATATAATCTGGACACGATGAACTGGTTCGTCACGGAGTCCCCCAGACCGGCGTGGATCGCACGCCGGTCGTACGCGCCCTGGCTGGTCATCGCGACCGTGTGCTTCGGGGCTTTCATGGGGCAGCTCGACGCCTCGATCGTCACGCTGGCGTTCCCCGCGATGGCCGCCCACTTCCACGCCGATCCCGAGTGGATCTCGCTCAGCTTCCTGATCACGCTCGTGGCGCTGCTCGTCCCAATGGGCAGGATCGCGGACCGCGTGGGACGCAAGATCGTCTACATCTACGGCTTCGCGTTGTTCACGGGGGCGTCGATCGCGTGCGTCTACGCGCCGGGGTTCGACGCGCTCATCGCGGCACGGGTCGCGCAGGCCGTGGGGGCGGCGATGCTGCAGGCGAACAGCGTCGCGCTCGTCACCACGGCGGTCGCGCCCGAGCAGCGGCGGAAGGCGCTCGGCGTCCAGGCCGCGGCGCAGGCGGCGGGGCTGGCTGCGGGGCCGTTGCTCGGCGGGTACCTGACGGAGCACCACGGCTGGCAGGCGGTGTTCGCGATCAACGTGCCGATCGGGGTCGTCGCCGTGATCGCGGGCCACTACCTGTTGCCTCGCACGAAAACGGTGCGGGACAAGGGGAAGCCGAGCTGGAAGGTCGTGCCGGGACTGGTGGGCGTCCTGCTCACCTATGCGGCCCTGTTCGCACCGATGACGTTGCTGCCGTTCACCATGCAACGACCGTTGGCACAGATAGGACTCACGGTCGCCGCGCTGCCACTCGGGTTCGCGCTGGCCGCGACGTTGCTCAGCAAGCCGGGCATCCGGATCGGGGCGCTGATCGCGGCCGTCGCACTGCTTCTGCCCGTGCCGCAGGTGGTCCAGCTCGTCGTGGCGGGCATCGGGCTCGGGATCATCGCGCCGGCGTGCACCAAGCGCGTCATGGGCGCGCTGCCGGAAGGGTCGGCCGGCGTCGGCAGCGGGCTCGTCAACGTCGCGCGCGGACTCGGCACCGCACTGGGTGTCGCGGTGGCGACACTGCTGGTCCACGCTCTCCCATGAGAGCCGATGAGAGCAGCGGTTCCGCTGCTCCGAACGGGCTCCTCGACTGCCGCCCCCGACTCGCCTCTCAGTACGCTGCTCCCCATGTCTGAACGGGTGAGCCGGGTTCCGGAGGGCGTCGACACCGGCAAGCCGAGTGCGGCTCGCCTGTACGACTACCTGCTCGGGGGCGGGCACAACTTCGCCGCGGACAGGGCGCTGGCGGAGAAGTTCCTGCGCGCCCAGCCGAACGCGCGGACGATCGCGCGGCTGAACAGGGCGTTCCTGCGCCGCGCCGTGCTCTTCATGATGGACAACGGCATCCGCCAGTTCCTCGACCTCGGCTCGGGCATCCCGACGGTCGGGAACGTGCACGAGATCGCGCAGAAGTCCGACCCCGGGTCCCGCGTCGTGTACGTGGACTTCGAGGAGGTCGCGGTCGCACACAGCCAGCTCATCCTGGAGAACGACCCGCGCGCGGCGATCATCCAGGAGGACATGACGAGGCCCGAAGCCGTGCTGAAGGCGGCGGAGGCGAGCGGTCTGATCGACTTCGCGCAGCCGGTCGGGGTCCTGACCGTGGGCGTCTTCCACTTCGTGCCGGAGAAGGCGGACCCCGCGTCGGTCGTGGCGGCGTACCGGGACGCCGTACCGGCGGGCAGTTACCTGGCGTTCTCCCACTTCACGCAGGACCTGCAGCCCGAGGAGATGGCCGGGATCGTCGAGGTGATGAAGAAGAGCCAGAACCCGATCTTCCCCCGCACCAGGACCGAGGTCGAGGGGTTCTTCAGCGGGTTCGAGCTGACCGAGCCGGGCATCGTGCCGCTGCCGCTGTGGCGGCCGGAAGGCACGAACACCGACGATCCGGACAAGGCGGGCATCTACGGGGCCGTGGGGCGCAAGCCGTAGAACGCCTGTCGTTGTTGGCCACCGGACCGGGAATCCGTACGCTCTGCACACAGATGGAACTTCCGGAACTCGCCGCCCGCTGGATGCACGCGCTGACGTCGACCGCGTACATCCCGCTGTCCTACGCCGAGATCGAGCAGGCCCTGCTCGACGCGCTGGCGCGACTCCCGGAGTCACCTGAATCGGTAGCCGATCGATTGGTGTCACTGCACGCAACCGGTCCGGACTCGTTGCGCGCCACGATCGAGGTCCTCTCCCCCACCTTCGGCCTAGCGCCGCTCGCCCGGTTGAGCTCCGCGTACGCACAGGCCATGCGGATGGACGCGTTCGACCAGCAGGAGCAGATCAAGGTCGCGATCGTGCGCGCCAAGCAACGGGTCGAGCGCACGCTCAAGGTCAGCCAGGCGCGGTTCCGCGAGGTCTTCGACTCCGCCGCGCTCGGCATCGTGATCACCGACCTCACCGGCCGGTGCGTCGAGGCGAACGACACGCTCGCCGAGATCGTGGGCCTGAGGTCCGGCGCCGACCTCACCGACCGCGACCTGCGCGACTTCTACCACCCCGAGGACATGGCCGCCTTGGGCGCCTCGTACCGGAAGGTGAGCGAGGGCCACCTCGACAGGTTCCGCGACCAGCGCAAGCTGGTCCGCGCGGACGGCGAGCCGGTGTGGGTGCACCTCGTGGTCTCGGTGCTGCGCGACGCGGACGGCGACCCGACGCACCACGTGACGATGGTCGAGGACATCAGCGAGCTGCACCTGTTGCAGCGCAACCTGGACCACCAGCTGCTGCACGACTCGCTCACCGGGCTGTCGAACCGCCAGCACTTCGTCTCCCAGCTCGAACGGCAGCTCGACGGCACGCCGATCACCCTGTACCACCTGGGGCTCGACGCGTTCTCGGTCGTCAACAACGGCCTCGGCCACGAGACCGGCGACAAGCTGCTCAAGATCGTCGCGCGCCGCCTGACCAAGCTCGCCCACGACAAGAAGGCGGTGCTGGCGCGGATCGGCGGCGACGAGTTCGCGTTGGTCGCGGTGGCGGACAACGTCACCTCGACCATCGTGGAGATCCAGGACGCCCTCGGCGAGGCGACGTTCGTGGACGACCACGGCATCGCGCTGTCCGCCAGCATCGGCGTCGTCGACCGGCCACCGGCGTTCGTCACGGCCGCCGAACTGATGCGGTGCGCCAACGCCGCACTGCGCCAGGCGAAAGCGCGCGGCAAGCGGCAATGGGCACTGCACGACCCGCACGACGACGCACGCCGTCGCGGCAAGTACGCGCTGGCCTCGTCCATGCCGGGCGCCTGGGAGCACGGCGAGATCGAGATCGTCTACGCGCCGGTGCACGACCTGGAGACCGGCGAGGTCCTCGGCGCCGTCGCCCGCCTGCACTGGGACCACCTGAGCCACAACGACCTGATGGCGCTGGCGGACTCGACGGGCCTGTCGCTGCCGATCGGCCGGTGGCTGCTGCGGGAGGCGTGCGCCCAGGCCGCGCGCTGGGCCGGGGAGTTCGGCGACAGGGCACCCGCGCTGCACATCGCCCTGGGTGCCCTGCAGTCCCGCGACGAGGACCTGGTCGCCGACGTCAAGGGAGCGCTCGACGAGACGGGCCTGCCCGCCGAACGCCTGCGCATCGCCCTGGACATCTCCTCGGTGCTCGCCGGCGACGACAACGCGTTGGTGCTGCACGACAGCGGCATCGTGACGGCGCTGGACGGGTTCCGCGGCGGGCACGACGAGCTCGCCGTGCTGACCGAGGTGCCCGTTCGCTCGGTGATCACCCGGGCCCCCGCCCCCGCCCCGGGTTCCCGGCTGCGGCGGGCGATGCGCGACCTGATCGCGACGGTGCACAGCTTCGGCGTGCGGTTCGGCGTCGACGAGGTCCACACCCCCGACGACGCCGAGCACTGGAGGTCCGCCGGCGCGGACGGCGTGATCGGCCTGCTGCCCGCCCTGTCCGCCGCCGAGGTGACGGCCCTGCTGGCTAGAGCTGCTTCACCGCCGCCAGGAGCTTCGTGAGCGAGTCCTTCGCGTCCCCGAACAGCAGCGTCGTCTTCGGGTTGTAGAGCAGCTCGTTGTCCACGCCGGCGAAACCCGGCCGCATCGACCTCTTCATGAACACCACCGACTTCGCGCGGTCGACGTCGAAGATCGGCATGCCGTAGATCGGACTGGCCGGCTCGTCCCGCGCGCCGGGGTTCACCACGTCGTTCGCGCCGACCACCACGGCCACGTCGACCGACGTGATGCCGGGATTGACGTCGTCGAGCTCCTTGAGCTGCTCGTAGGGCACGTCCGCCTCCGCGAGCAGCACGTTCATGTGCCCCGGCATGCGCCCCGCGACGGGGTGGATGCCGTACGACACAGCGACTCCGCGCTTCTCCAGCTGCGACACGAGCTCCCGCACCGCGTGCTGCGCCTGCGCGACGGCGAGGCCGTACCCCGGCACCACGACGACGTTGTTCGCGTACCCCAACAGGATCGCGACGTCCTCGACCGTGCCGGACTTGACCGTGCGCTGCTCTTCCTGGTGCGCCGTGGCGGTTGTCGCCTTGAACGCACCGAACAGGATGTTCGTGAGCGAGCGCCCCATCGCCTGCGCCATCAACCGGGTCAGGATGGTGCCGGACGCGCCGACGAGCGTGCCGGCGACGATCAGCAGCGTGTTCGTCAGCACGTACCCGGACGCCGCCACGGCCAGACCGGTGAACGCGTTGAGCAACGAGATCGCGATCGGCACGTCCGCCCCGCCCACCGGCAGCACGAACAGCACGCCGAGCGCGAGTCCCACCGCCGCCAGCGACCACAGCAGGAAACCGTTCGGCACCGCCATCGTCAGGGCGCACAGGGCGACCGACGACACACCGGCGGCGATCGCGAGCTGCTGCCCGGCCGGCAGGAGCACCGGGCGGGTGGTCATCAGCTCCTGGAGCTTGAGGAACGTGACCACCGAGCCGGAGAAGCTGACCGAGCCGATCAGGACCGTCAGCACGGTCGCGAGCCGGAACAGCACCGTGGTGTCCCGTACGGCGAAGAACTCCGCGAGTGCGACCAGGGCCGCCGCGGCACCACCGACGCCGTTGAACAGCGCGACCATCTGCGGGATGGCGGTCATCTTCACGGAGCGCGCGGCCGGGATGCCCACGGCCACGCCGAGCGCGACGGCCACCAGGATCCACAGTCCGTTGTGGACGACGCCGTGGACGTAAGCGGTGACCACTCCGACCAGCATGCCGAACGCGCCGATGAAGTTGCCGTAGCGCGCGTGCTTGGGCGAGCTCAGGCCTTTCAGCGCCAGGATGAAGCACAGCGCCGCGACGAGGTACATCAGCTGGACGATCATCTCTTGAACATCTCCAGCATCCGGTCGGTCACCACGAACCCGCCCACGACGTTCACCGTGGCCAGGAACACCGCGAGCAGGCCGAGAACCAGCTGCAGGGTGCTCTCGGCGGACCCGGTGATCAGGATCGCGCCGACCAGGATCACGCCGTGGATGGCGTTCGCGCCGGACATCAGGGGCGTGTGCAGGATCGTGGACACCTTCGAGACCACCTCGAAGCCCACGAAGACGGCGAGCACGAAGATCGTCAGCAGGTCGATCACGGCAACTCCTTGCGGATCTGGCCGTCGTGGGTGAGGCAGCAGCCGTCGAGCACCTCGTCGGTGAGGTCCGGCGACACCGTCCCGTCCGCGATCATCAGCTTGAGCAGGCTCACGACGTTGCGCGAGTACAGGCGGCTCGCGTGCACGGGCATCGACGACGGGAGGTTCTGCACGCCGTGCACCAGCACGTCGCCGACCCAGACCTCCGAGCCCGCGACGGAGCCCGCGTAGTTGCCGCCGGACTCCGCGGCCAGGTCGACGAGCACGGAGCCGGGAGCCATCGCCTTGAGCATGTCGGTCGTGACGAGGACCGGGGCCTTGCGGCCGGGGACGGCGGCAGTGGTGATCACGACGTCGGAGGCGGCGACGTGCTCGCCGATGAGCTCTCGTTGGCGTTCCAGGAACTCCTCGGACTGCACGGACGCGTAGACGCCCGACTGGGTCTCCAGGTCGAGCTCCAGGAACTTCGCTCCCAGGCTGCGGACCTCCTCGCCCGCCGCCTTGCGCACGTCGTACGCCTCGACGACAGCGCCCAGACGACGGGCGGTCGCGATGGCCTGCAGACCCGCGACGCCCGCGCCCAGCACCAGCACCTTCGCCGGGGGCACCGTGCCGGCCGCCGTGGTGAACATCGGGAGGAAGCGCGGCAGTCGTTCGGCGGCGACCAGCACGGCCCGGTAGCCCGCCACGAGTGCCTGCGAGGACAGGGCGTCCGCGCTCTGGGCTCGGGTGACGCGGGGCAGGAGGTCGAAGCTGAACGACGTGACCCGGCGTTCGCGGTAGACCTCGAGCAGGTCCCGTTCGGCACCCGGCTGCAGGAAGCTGATCGTGACGGCGCCCGGTTTCAACCGGGAGGCCTGGTCGAGCGTCAGCGGTTGCACGGACACGACGACGTCGGACTCGGGTGCCGGGTCCTCGGGCGTCACGGTCGCGCCCGCCGCCCGGTAGGCGGCGTCGGGGGCGTGGGCGTGTCGCCCGGCGCCCTCCTGGACTTGCACGGTCAGACCAGCGTCGACCAGCGACGACACCGTTTCCGGTACGCAGGCGACTCGGCGCTCGGCGGGCCGCGACTCTGCGGGGGTTCCCACTTTCACCGTACGCACGTTACGCGATCAAAGGTGACCTGGGCCACATCACAGTTGCCAGAGCACCGCACCGGCGAGGGTCAGGCACCCTGCCAGCCCAACGGCGGGCACGACCCGCTTACCGAGCGTCCACGCGCTGGCGTTGGCGATCGCGTAGTAGAGCAGCACGCAGAACGAGCTGAACACGATCGCCCGTGTGACGTCGACGGTGAGCACCAGCCCGATCGCGACCAGTCCGGTCGCGATCTCCGCCCAGCGCAGGTCGGCCAGGAACCCGGGCAGCCTGCGGTCGCGGGCCATCGCCAGCGCGGTCCGGCTGACGCCCAGTTGCAACGACAGCAACGAACCGAGGGCGGCCAGGCAAGCGGCGACGCGGATGACAGGCGCGAGAGAAGGCGACACGTCAGCCAGGGTCGACACGGCCAGGCGACTGCCCAGCGCGTTCAACGCCACGACAGCCACCACGGCGTAAACGACCAAGGTGATGGCCAACGCGATGACCACGGCACGGGGGATCGTGCGTTCTGGTTCTCGAACCTCCTCTCCGAGAGTGGCAATGCGCGCGTAGCCGGCGAACGCGAAGAAGAGCAGCGCGGCGGCGGGAAGGATTCCTGAGGGCAGGAACTCCGCCGGCTGCACGGCATCTCGTGCCGTCACAGCGGTCAGCACCAGGACGAGCAGAACAGCGATCACGATCACGCGGGTGACCACCGCCGACTTCTGGACGCCGGACAGGTTCAGCACGGTCAGCGCCACGATGGCCGCCACCGCAACGGTTTTGGGTGCGCCGACGTACACGCCGACCGTCAGCGCCATGGCCGCGCACGACGCCGTCTTGCCGAGCACGAACGCCCACCCGGCCAAGTCGCCCCACACGCGCCCGAGGCGTTCCCGGCCGTAGACGTACGTGCCGCCGGACTGCGGGTAGCGGGCCGCGAGCCAGGCGCTCGACAACGCGTTGCAGCAGGCGACCACGCCCGCCACGACGAGGCTGACGAGCAACGCGGACCCGGCCGCCGCCGCGGCCGGGGCGAACACCGCGAACACGCCCGCGCCGATCATCGAGCCGAGCCCCACGAAGACGGCGTCGGTGAGGGTGAGACTTCGGGTGAGCTGCACCCCGTCAGTGTGGAACAGGGCAGCCGGAGGGCTTGGCGGCGGGGAAGAAGTTCGGCAGCAGTTCACCCGAGTCGTAGTAGCGGTGGTAGACCGGCGTCAGCCCGCCCGACACGGGTGGCACGATCCAGGACCAGTCGGCGGGGCAGGACCGTCCGGCGGCCTCCTCCTTCTCCAGGTGCGCCAGGAACCTCTTCGACTCGGTGTGGTGGTCCGTGATCGTGACCCCGGCCTCCGCGAACGAGTGCAGGACGGCGCGGTTGAGCTCCACCAGGGCCCGATCGCGCCACAACGTCGCCTCCGACGACATGTCCAGGCCCATCCGCTTGGCGAGGTAGGGCAGCAGGTCGTAGCGGTCGTGGTCGGCCAGGTTGCGGGCGCCGATCTCGGTGCCCATGTACCAGCCGTTGAACGGCGCCGACGGGTAGTCGACGCCTCCGACGCGCAGGCGCATGTCGCTGATGGCCGGGACGGCGTGCCACTTCACGCCGAGCGCCTCCAGCCACGGGAGGTCGGGGTGCGACAGCGGGACTTCGAGCACCGCGTCGGCCGGGATCTCGACCAGCGCGGGGTCATGGCCCTCGCAGGAGACCATCAGCGGCAGCACGTCGAACGGGCTACGTGTGGACGGCGGCTGCCAGCCCCGCTGCACCGCGAGCTCGGTGAGCTCCAGGTTCCGCGCGTCACCGAGGACGCCGCCGTCGGAACCGCGGTAGGCGGCGTAGCGGATGATCTGCTCGTTGAGGATCCGCGGGGCGTGCGTGCCGGGTTCGGCGGGGGCGAAGACCGTGATGACGGGGCGGATCTTGCCCATGCCGGTGGCGACGCGCAGGTGCCGCACGCACTCCTTCGCGACGTCGGCGGGGGCCGACGTCTCCCGGAGGTCGCGCACCTTCAAGCTCCGCCAGTACAGGCGGCCGATGCAGCGGGAGCTGTTGCGCCAGGCCACGCGGGCGCCGAAGGTCAGTTCGGCGGTGGTGTGGCGGTAGGTGCCGGTCGCGGCGATCTCGGCGTGCACCTCGGCCAGCCTGGCCTCGACCGGTCCGAGGTCCGGGTGTTCGGCGTGGTGCTGCCGGACGAAGTCCTCGGCTTCGGCGATGTCGATCTCACCGGTGTTCTCGACCTGCGCCGGGGGAAGCGCCGTGAGGGAACGGGGCAGCACATCAGTCGGGACGGGGGTCATGGCGAGGCACCGTAGTTGCGCTTTCGTGCAGCGGAAACCGCCTGTAGCGCTACGCCGACTGGATCACTGGAGCGCGTCCGACACGCTCAGCAAGTGCTTGATACCGCAACTGGGTGACAATGGGCGCGACAAAGGGTGGTCTTGGACCGTTATCTCGCCGTCATCACACAGTGACCGGTGATCTAGGTCGGTGAGGGACTCGACCCGTTCGAGTGAACTTCGGCGGGTATCCGCCAACCGGTGAACCGCGTCATCCCTGTGACGGCCACCGAATGCGGCAAGAGGCGGAAGGCGGAGTTCCGCAACGCCAGGGCGACCGGCGACCGCACTTCGATGCCGAACCTGCCCGCCATCCGCGATCCTTTCCACACCGCCTGCGCGCGGGGCCTCCGCAACGCGTCGTAGCGGGCGAGATCGCCGCCGACGGCCGCCAGCGTCACCGCGTCCTCCAGCGCCATGCACGCCCCCTGCCCCAGGTAGGGCGTCATCGCGTGCGCCGCGTCGCCGAGCAGCGCCACCCGTCCCCGCACGAACGTCGGCAGCAGCGGCAGCTCGTAGATGTCGTGCCTGATCACGTCAGGGGTCGACGCCACGAGGTGGGGCAACGGGTCGTGCCAGCCGCCGAACAGCTCAAGCGGGTCCAACGAGGCCTGAGGGGGCGCCACGGCGGCCATGTACCAGCAGACCCGGCCGTCTCCCAGCGGCAGGATCCCCGCCTCGCGGCCGGGACCGAGCGTCTGCGAGATCGGCAGGTCGTACGGCCCCGGCGCCACCCCGCGCCACGCCGTCGCCCCCGCGTACACCGGTTCCGGCGCACCGGGCAGCAGTTCCGCGCGCAGCCGGCTGTGGATGCCGTCCGCCGCCACCACGAGGTCCGCGTCCAGCTCGTCGGCGCTGGTGACCTCGACGTCGTTGACGAGGATCTCGGACGGCAGGGCGCGCAGCAGGACGCCGTGCAGGTCGGCGCGGTGCATCGCGACGACCTTGTCCTGGCCGACGTCGGGCAGGTGCACGAGCCAGCGCCCGTCGGAGGACCGCACGCCGCCGGACACCCGCGGGGTGCCCAGCCGCCGGACCTCGTCGGCGACGCCCATCCACTCCAACGCGCGCAACGCGTTGGGCATCACCCCCACGCCAGCGCCGATCTCACCGAAGGACGCCGCACGCTCGTAGACGACGACCTCCCAGCCGACGCGCCGCAACGACACCGCCGCCGCCAGCCCGCCGATGCCGCCACCCACCACGATCGCCTTCATCGCATCCTCCTCTACAGGTGTAGAGGAATCTACACCTGTAGAGTGCCGTCCAGGACGAGATCGGGACCACAATGCGCAAAGACCTCATCACCGACACCGCGATCCAGCTCGTGGCGGAGCAGGGCATGCGGGGCCTCACCCACCGGGCGGTCGACCGCCGGGCGGGCCTGCCGGAGGGCTCCACCAGCGCGTACTTCCGCACCCGCAAGGCGCTGGTCGAGGGGTTCGTGGAACGGCTCGCCGCCCAGGAGCGGATCGACACCGCCCTCGACCCGGCCGACGTCGTGGGCAGCATCGCGAGGACGCTCGACAGCTGGCTCGTCGAGCGGAACCGGACGCTCGCCCGGTACGCGGCGATGCTCGAGGCCACGCACCACCCCGAGCTGCGGTCGATCCTGGTCCACTCGCCGCGCGAGCAGGCCACGGCACTCGCGAAGGCGTTGGGGCACGAGAATCCCGAACGCTCCGGCGCGCACTTCACGGCGTTCCTGGAGGGCCTGCTCTTCTACCGGCTCGTCGGCGGCGGCAGCACGACCGGTCCGGCGCCGGGCACCGAGGAGAGCGTGGCCGACCTGCGCGACGCCGTCGAAAAGGCGTTGCGGCCGTAAGTACCGTGGGTTTCATGGGATTCGGGTACGGGGTCTTCTACCTCTGATCACGGACGTGTGCCACCGCGCACCACGTCCTGATTTCGCGTACCCGGAAGAGGATTCCCGTGCATTCGCATGTTCATCTCACGACCCAAGATCTCACCAAGGGCTATGGGGCCGGACCCGTCGTCGACGGCATCTCGCTGACGGTCTCCGCAGGCCAGCGTCTCGGCATCATCGGCGAGAACGGCCGCGGCAAGACCACCCTCCTCCGCCTGCTGGCCGAAGACCTCGTGCCGGACCAGGGAACCGTGACGCGCCACGGTTCGTTGAGCCTCGTGCAACAGGAAATGCCGTTCAACGAAGGCGAAACGGTGGGGGACCTGCTGTCCGAAGCGCTGCGCGAGAGCCGTCGAGCACTGTCCGAACTGGACAGTGCGGCGGAGCCTTTCGACGAGCAGCGCTACTCCGCCGCCTTGGCGCACGCCGAGGACATCGAGGCGTGGGACGCCGAACGCCGCGCCGACATCGCGCTCAAGGCACTCGACGCGGACCACGACAGGTCCGCGGGGCTGGCCCGGCTCAGCGTGGGCCAGCGCTACCGCGTCCGGCTGGCCTGCCTGCTCGCCGAACGCGCGGACGTCCTGCTGCTCGACGAACCGACCAACCACCTCGACGCGGCCGCGCTGGCGTTCCTCACCGAACGCCTGCAGCAGCACCACGGCGTCGTGGTGCTGGTGAGCCACGACCGCACGTTGCTCGACGAGGTCTGCACACAGCTGCTCGACCTCGACCCGAGCCCGGACGGCGAGGTGCACCTGCACGGCGGCGGCTACCGGGCATTCAAGGAGGCCAAGCGCGCCGAACGCCGTCGGTGGGAGCAGCGGTTCGCCCAGGAGGAGGCCGAACACGACGAACTGGCCGAGAAGGTCGATCGCGCCCAGACGCGGCTGAAGGACGCGTGGCGGCCACCCAAGGGGGCGTTCAAGCACAAGCGCGGCACGCGTGCCGCGAACAAGATGCGCAACGTCGCCCGCAGGCTCGAGGAGCTGGACGGCCAGCGGGTCGGCGCTCCCCCGCCGCCGTTGCGCTTCACACCACCCGAGCTGGAGGCGAGCGGCGACCTGCTGCACGCCACCCCGCTCACGGTGCCGGGAAGGCTGGAGCTCACCGAGCCGATCTCCCTCGGCGCGGGCGACAAGCTCCTGGTCACCGGCCCGAACGGGGCCGGCAAGTCGACGCTGCTCACCGTGCTCGCCGGCCGGCTCCAGCCGTCGAGCGGCACCGTCCGCCACGCCGGCAGGGTCGCGTTGCTGGCGCAGGAGTCGTCGTTCGAGGACGAGGACGCCACCGCGGCGCGGCTGTGCCCGCGGGTGGAGGAACTCGGCCTGCTGCGGGGCGAGGACGTCACGCGGCCGGTCAACCGGCTCTCCACCGGGCAGCGCAGGCGCCTGGAGCTCGCGATCCTGCTGAGCGGCGACCCGCACGTGCTGCTGCTCGACGAACCGACCAACCACCTGTCGATAGCCCTGGTCGACGAACTGACGGAGGCGCTCCAGCGGACACCGGCCGCCGTGGCCGTCGCGACCCACGACCGCCGGATGCGGACGGATTTCGGGTCGTGGCGTTCCGTCAGCCTGAAATCTCCTTCACGGAGTCATGAATTTTCTGTAGCTTCGGAATAGGTCCTCTGCCGAGCACTGGGAGGTGTGCGAGATGACCGAACTGATCTCCGACGAACTGCCCACGAAGCGCCAAACCCCGTTCGACCCGCCCGCCGAGGTCACCGAGATCCGCGAGAAGGCCCGCATCAGCAGGCTGAAGTTCGCCGACGGTCACCTCGGCTGGCTGGTCACCGGCCACCACCAGGTGCGCGAGGTGCTGGGAAGCCCGAAGTTCACGAACGACCCGTCGAAGCACCACATGCTCGACGTCCGGTTCCAGGGCGAGGCGCCGCCCGAGCGGCGCAAGGTCGAGCCCGGCATGTTCCTGAGCCAGGACCCGCCGGACCACACCCGGCTGCGCAAGATGCTGCAGGGCCAGTTCACCGTCCGGCGGATGAACCAGCTGTCCGAGTGGATCGGCACGATCGTCGACGACCAGCTCAAGCACCTGCGGTCGTTCGACGGCAGGGCGGACCTCGTGAAGGAGTTCGCCCTTCCCGTGCCGTCGCTGGTCATCTGCGCGATGCTGGGCGTGGACTACGAAGAGCGGCACCGGTTCCAGGAGGACACGGCGAAGCTGCTGAGCCTGGAGTCGACGTTCCAGGAGGCCATGGACGCGATGGGGCGCATCCAGGCCTTCATGCGGGAGCTCGTCGCCCGCAAGAAGGAGACCCCCGGCGACGACATGATCAGCGACCTGATCGCCACGGGTGAGCCGACCGACGAGGAGGCGGCGAACATGGCGCTGCTCCTCCTGCTGGCGGGTCACGAGACCACGGCGAACATGCTGGGCATCGGCACCTTCACGCTCCTGCAGCACCCGGAGCAGCTGAAGGTCCTGCGCGACGAGCCCGAGATCGTCGACAACGCCGTCGAGGAGCTGATGCGCTACCTGTCGATCATCCACTTCGGACCGGTGCGCACCGCGACCGACGACGTGGAGATCGACGGCCACCTCATCAAGGCGGGCGACACCGTCCTGATGCACGTGCCGGCGGCGAACCGGGACCCGGAGAAGTTCCCCGGCAACCCGGAGGAGCTGGACCTGCGCCGCCCGGCGAACGGCCACGTCGCGTTCGGCCACGGCATCCACCAGTGCCTCGGCCAGCAGCTGGCCCGCATCGAGATGCGGATCGGGTTCTCCAAGCTGTTCCAGGAGTTCCCCGACCTCCGCCTCGACGTGGCACCGCAGGACGTCCCGCTGCGCACCGACATGGGCATCTACGGGGTGCACTCGCTGCCAGTAGCGTGGTCGTCATGAAGATTTCGGTCGACCAGTCGAAGTGCTGCGGATCGGGGATGTGCGTCCTGACCGACCCGGACCTCTTCGACCAGAACGAGGACGACGGCACCGTCGTGCTCCTGCAGGAACACCCGGACGAAGCACACGAGGCCACCGCGGAGGAAGCGGCCGGCCTCTGCCCCGCCGGGGCGATCACGATCAGCTGACCGCCGTCGGTGCCGGGCGACACCAGTGCCCCGTCGCCCGGCACCGGCGACCGCTCCGCCCTGGGCTCGGGCCGTGAACACCGCGCCCGGCTGGTACCCGGACAACGCCGGCCCGCGCTACGTGCGCTGGTGGGACGGCAACCAGTGGACGAACCCCTGCGCCGCATGGGAAGCGGCGACGCAACCACGCGCGACATCGGCCCCGGAGCAACCACCGCCCCAAGGCGACTCCACTCCGAAAGCGCCGACTCCACGAAGCCGACGTCACTTCGAAGGCGACCACCTCACGAAGTGGCCATCCGCAGCTCCTCCACCTCGGCCTGGAACCCGGCAGCAGTCAGCGTCTCCTCGGCCAGCCGCCACTGCTCCCGAGCCTCCCGCGCCCGCCCGGCCCGCTCCAGGGCGTTCCCGAACACCCGCAGGGAGCGCCCGAACTCCGGCGGCGACCCCATCCCGCGAGCCGACTCCAACGCGAGCGACGCCAACCTCAGCGCCTCGTCGGCCGAGTGGGCCATCCCGGACCGCAGCCGCCACACCCAGATCCGGCCCTGCCGGTCGTCGTGCGCCTCGAAGAACTCCCAGGCCTGCTCCAGCTGCTCCTCCGCGGCGGCGGCCGACCCCGACCGCACCAGCGTGTCCGCGAGGAACAACCGGACGTTCGCCGCCAGGTCCGGGTCGCCGAGCTCCTGCGCGGCGGCCAGCGAGGACCGGAGCAACGAGACCGAGAGCTCCAGCTCACCGGTGAACTGGTGCAACCGCCCCAGTTCGAGCGTCGCCATCAGTTCGCTCTGCTCGTCGCCCATCTCGCGGGCGATCAGCCGGGCCCTCTGCAGGTACTCCGACGCGGCGCTCAGCCCGCCGGCGCGCCGTTCGATGGCGCCCAGTGAGCACAGCACCTCGATCTCGCCGTGCCGGTTCGCGGAGGCGGCGAACCGGGTCATGGCCTCGCGGTGGGCCGAGCGGGCCTCGGCGGACCGGCCGCTCCACTCGTGCATCCAGCCCATGCCGTACCAGGCGTACGCCTCGCCCCACACGTCCCCGGCGGCGGCGAAACCCTCTTGCGCCGCCTGGAAGTTCTCCGAGGCGGCGGCGTAGTCGTGCATTCGCGCGCGCAGGATTCCGCGCTGCTGGAACAGCATCGGCCTGCGGTCGGCCGGTGCGCACGACAGGCCCTGGCAGTTGATCTGCTCCCAGTCGTCGAAGCGCGCCCGCAGGTCGCAGAACGCCATCGACCGGATCGCGAGCTCCGCGGCGAGGTCGCCCAGCCCGAGCGCCGCGGCCTGGTTGATCACGGCGTGGACGTTCTGCCACTCCGCGTCGAACCACTCCGCCGCGTCGCCGAGGTCGAACGGTTCCAGCGCCACGGGATCGAGCCGGACGCCCTGGTGCGGCAGCTCCGCGTCCGCGCGCATCGCGAGGTCCAGCCACTGCTCGAACAACGGCCTCAGCGCCACCGCCGGGTCCTCGGTGGCGGCCTCGCGGCCGAAGGCGCGCAGCAGGTCGTGCAGGCGGTACCGCACCTGTCCCAGCGCGTCGCGTCCCGCGTAGTCGACCAGCCTGGCGTCGACCAGGGCCTCGACGTGGTCCTCGGCGTCGTCGGGGTCGAGGCCGAGCAGCGGGGACGCGACCCAGGCCGGGAAGTCCGGGGTGTCCACCAGCGACAGCAACCGGAACGCGATCCGGTGCGACTCGTCGAGGCCGTCGTAGGACATCGCCAGCGAGGCGCGCACGTCGAGGTCGCCCAGCGAGAGCTCGTCGAAGCGGCGGCGCTCGTCGGACAGCCGGGCGGCGAGCTTCGCGAGCTGCCAGTGCGGGCGTGCCACCAGGCGAGCCGCCGCCACGCGCAGCGCCAGCGGCAGGTTGCCGCAGTAGGTCACGATCTCCTGTGCCGCGGCGGGTTCGGCGGCGCAGCGGGCTTCGCCGACGGCCGCCCGCAGCAGCGCCAGGGCGTCGGACGGGGGCAGGACGTCCAGCGGCACGACGTGCGCCGCCTCCAGCCCCGCGAGGGCGGCGCGGGAGGTCACCAGCGCGGCCCCGGCCGTGGTGCCCGGCAGCAGCGGCCGGACCTGGGCCTCGTTCACCGCGTTGTCCAGCACGACCAGGACCCGCCGGTCCGACAGCAGGTCGCGGTACAGGTCGACGCGGTCGTCCACAGTGGACGGGATCGCACCGCCCGACACGCCGAGGCCGCGCAGCAACCGGTCGAGGGCCGCGGCCGGCTCGACGGGCTTCTGCTCGCCGCCGCGCAGGTTCAGGTACAGCTGGCCGTCCGGGAAGGCGTCGCGCACGGCGTGGGCGCAGTGCACGGCCAGCGAGGTCTTGCCGACACCGCCGGGTCCGGTGATCGTCCACGTCCCGCCGGAGCGCAGCCCGGCGGTGAGGCGCGCGACCTCGTCGGCACGTCCGGAGAAGTCACCCACCGCGGGCGGCAGCCACGACGGTCCCGCCTGGACGGCGACCGGTGCCGACGAACCGGCGAGGACCTCCATGTGCAGGGCGCGGAGCTCGGCGTTCGGGTCGATGCCGAGCTCGTCGGCGAGCACCTCGCTGGCGCGGCGGTAGACGTCGAGCGCCTGCGCCTGCTGACCGGTGCGGTGCAGGGCGAGCATGAGCTGGTACCAGAACCGTTCGCGCAGCGGGTGTTCCGCGACGAGCGAGCGCAGCTCGTCGACGACCTGGTCGTGCCGGCCGAGCTGCAGTTCGGCGTCGTTGCGGCGTTCCAGCACCTCCCAGCGCTGCTCGTTGAGCCGCTGCACGTCGGTCTGCTCCATCCGCAGCGACGACACCTGGTCGAGCGCCGGTCCGCGCCACAGCGCCGCGGCCTCGCCCAGGAGCCGGGCCTCGGTCTCGAGGTCGGGCGCGCGCCGGGCCTCGGCGCGCAGGCGCTGGAAGGTCAGCAGGTCGAGCTGGTCGTCGTCGACGTGGATCGAGTAGCCGGTGGGCCACGTGCGCACCAGTTTGCGGTCCGCCAAGTCGTCCAGCGACTGCCTCAACCGCATGACGTACGTCTGCAGGGTCGCGCGCGCCGCACCCGAAGGCTCTTCGCCCCAAAGGTGTTCCATCAGCTCATACGTCGACACGGGCGCGTTGGCTTTCATCAACAACGCGGCGAGCAGGACACGCTGCTTGGCCGAGCGCAGTTCCACGACCCGGCCGTCGTCGACGACCTGCAACGATCCGAGAACCCTGAACCCCCAACGCCGTTGCATGACGCCGATCCTAACCAGCCGGTAACCCTGACGTGTCAGCGAAATGTCAGCGGGCCGCGTGATGATTCTCGCCCAGGGGGAGGACAACCCCGGCCGCGGCATCGGCGTTGTTCATGGGGGACGACGCCCGGAAACCGGGCAGCACCGGTGCCGCGGCCGACGCGCGGACCGGAGCGGCGCTTTGGCCCCCCAGCGGGGCGCCGCTCCACCCCGACGGTGTCGCCGGGGCTCGAAAGCCCAACCTCTCCTCGGGCCCCGGTGACGCCTCCACGACGAACAGCGCGAGCACGCCCTATGCGGCACCCTGCGAGCTCGTCATGAACCTCCCCAGGCTCGACGCCAGCTGGTCCGCGGCCTCGTTGCCCCGCAAGCGCACCGCCTCCTGCTCCAACGGCCGCATGCGGTCGCGGGTGCGCGCCGAGCGGATGGGGCCGGACACCGCGATCGCCTGCTCCCCGACCTCCAGCGCCTGCTCGGGTTCGTTCCGCACCAGGTGGTTCATCGCCAGCGCGGCGAGCCGGAACGACTGGCTGCGCGAGGTGTCCTCGCCCCCGGAGGAGATCGCCTTGGTGAGCAACGGGATCGCCGATCGCGCGTACCTCACGTCGCAGGTGCGCGCGAGCTCCGTGTGCACCATGCCGCCGATCGACACCAGGTCGGCCAGGTCGAAGAACCGCGCCCACGGCGGCGCGTCCTCCGTGCGGGCACGGGCGAACTCGTCCTCGGCGCAGGCGAACTGGCGCAGCGCCTGCCTTTCGGCGCCCAGCTTCGCCAGCGCCCACGCCTCGTTCGCGTGCAGGATGGACATGGCCAAGGTGGAGCCGCTGTCCCGTGCGATGGGCAGTCCTCGGCGGAACGAGGCCAAAGCGTCCTCCGCCAGCTCGTGGTGCAGGTGCACGCGGCCCATCCGGTAGTGGATGTTCGCCTCCAGCGCGCAGTTGCCCGATGCGCGCGCGAGGCCCATCGCACGGCCGAAGTGCAGGTGCGCCGACTCCAGCAGTCCCATGTCGAACGACGCCCAGCCGGCGAGGTTGTGCAGGTCCGCGATCGCGACCTGCAGCCGGTGCGGCGCCCTGCCCACCGAGCCGGCGTCGAGCAGCGGGGTCGCCCAGTTCAGCACCGCGACGCAGGCGTCCCGGCAGGCACCTCCGCCGTATTCGCGGTCCAGCGCTCTGAGCGCACTCGTCAACGTCTCGACATGCCGCACGTCGGTTCTGTCCACGCGATCTGGAAATGCGTCGCCGTTGAACATGGTCGGCCCTCCTGACGTGCGCCGGACACCTCCGCAGAGCTGTCCGTCGCACACCGCCGGTACTCACCGCGCCGCCGACGCCGTCCCGTTGTCCGGCCTGGTCGGGAAGGGTCTTCCGACTCTCTCGGACGTGTCGGCGCGACCGCCACAACGCCGTGGTGGCCGCGCCTACGATTTCGGACGGTCGTGGTGACCGGAAAGGGCCATAGAGGTGTCGGCGAAGGGGAACTGACTCCGTTTCCCGTGATGGCACCTCACCGGAACGGCCGCTCAGTTCACTCTTCCAGGGTCACCACCTGAGCGGGGCACCTGTCCACCGCGTCACGAACCGCCGGCAGCAGCTCCGCGGGAGGCTCGGCGATGAGCACGAGGCCGAGCCCGTCGTCGTCCGACTGGTCGAACACGTCGGGCGCGGCGAGCACGCACTGGCCCGATCCGATGCACCTCGCCTGGTCTATCCGGACGGTCGCGTTCTGCCGCACGTCACCACACCACCGGGATCTCGGCGGCGCCGTAGGTGATCATGTCGTTGCGGTAGCGCATCTCGGTCACGGGGACCGCCGGGCGCAGGTTCGGGAACCGCTCGAACAGCGTCCGCAGCCCGATCTGCAGCTCGGCGCGGGCCAGGTTGGCGCCGAGGCACTGGTGCGGGCCGAACCCGAAACCCAGGTGCGACACGGCATCCCGTTCCAGGTCGAGCTCCTCGGCACGCGGGCACAGCGCCTCGTCGAGGTTCGCCATGAGCGACACGCTCACCCAGTCGCCCGCCTTGATGAGCACGCCGTCGACCTCGACGTCCTCCGTCGCCCTGCGGGTGAGACCCGGCCCGCCGAGCTGTCCGACGGTGTAGCGCATCAGCTCCTCGACCACCACGTCCGCACGGCCGGGATCGCGCCGCAGGACCTCCAGCTGGTCGGGCTTCTCGAACAGGTGCAACGTGAACAGGCCGAGGAAGTTCGACGTCGTCTCGTGGCCGGCGGCGAGCAGCCCGATGCACAGGAAGATCAGCTCGTCCATGCTGAAGTCCGTGTCGTTGGCCATCAGGCCGATCATGTCGTCGGTGGTGCCCGCGGCCTTCTTCTCCGCGACGATCGGCGTGAGCACCTCCGCGAGCTTGGTGGCGTGCGCGAGGTACTCGTCCTTCGAGCCGTTCTTGCCGAACAGGTCGCCGGCCGTGGCCTGGAACAGCTCCTGGTGCTCCGGTGGCACGCCCAGCAGTTCCGCGATCACGAGCGACGGCAGCGGCAGGCACAGGGAGCTGACCAGGTCGGCGGGAGCGCCCTTGGCCTCCATCGCGTCGAGGTGCTCGTCGACGATCTGCTGGATGCGGGGACGCAGCTCGTTCATGCGCTTGACCATGAAGCCGCGCGAGAGAGGACGGCGCAACCGCATGTGCTCGGCGCCGTCGATGCCGTTGATGTTGCCGGGCTGGTCGGGGTCGAGCACCGCCTCGCCCTCGTCCGTGCGCATCTCCGGCTGGCCGCCCTTGCGCGTGCTGAACCGCGGGTCGGAGAGCACCTGCCGGACCCCGGCGTAGCTCGACACCACCCACGCCTCGACACCGTTGGGCCAGACCATCTTCACCGGCCCGCCGCTGACGGCCTCGGCGAAACCGGTCGGCGGGTGGAGCGGGTGGTCGCGTTCGTGGTGGACCGGGCAGACAGCAGCTTCAGTCACGGGAGCCCCCTTCAACAGAACAGAACTGTTCTTTTGAAACCATGACCGAACGTAGCGCAGCGACTACGATCTGACGAGTCATTTGGTCCTGAAGGTCCCGATGAGCGGTCTCAACAGGCCGTCCACGATGCCGCCGACCACGTCCTGCTCCTCCGAGCGCAGCACGAACGTCGAGATCAGCGCGGTGATGAGGATCCCGGCGTCGAGGTCGTCCGGCAGCTCACCACGCGCCTTCGCCCGATCCACCGCGACCTGCAGGTGCAGCGTGTACGCGCGGTCGATGTGCTCCTCGCGCAGGTACGCGAGATCGGCGTCCTGGCGGCTGCCTTCGAGCAGCCCCAAGAAGATCCCCGCGGTGTCGAACGGCATCGGATCGCCCCACGCGACGAGGATCCGGCGGACGTCCTCGGCGAACGTGCCCTCGTCCGGCTGCGACAGCTCGGGCAGGTTCGCCTTCAGGGCGTCGGTGATCAGCCGCGCCTTGGACGGCCAGCGCTGGTAGAGGCTCGCCTTGGACGCGCGGGCCCTGCTCGCGACGAGGTCCATGTTGAACCGGGCGTAGCCGACCTCGGCCAGGACGTGGAGCACGGCGGCGAAGACCTCCTGCTGACGCGCAGGCGCGTCCAGCGGCATGCGACCCAACGCCTCCCCCTCCTCGGCTCAGGTGACGTGCACCGTACCGCCGGGGGCGTCGGCGAGCCGACCCGTGCGCCGCACCGACATCCACCGCAACTGGGTGCCGTGCAGCGCCGTGACCAACGACTGGATCACGACCGCGTACATCAGCTGCCGGTAGACGAACTGCTGCAGGGGATACGCCCACAACGGGCGGAGCGGCTCGCCGTCGAGCCTCAGCGCGTAGCCCGCGCTCGCGGTCTGGATCAACAGGAACACCGTCCACACGAGCAACGCGAGAGGCGCGTCCGCGATGAGGAACCCGTACAGCACAAAGAGGTCCATCACCGGAGCGAGCAGTGGCAGCAGCAGGTGGAACGCCAGCAGGTAGAGAAGCCCGAACCGCCCCATCGGCCCCTTCTCGACCAAAGCCCCGCGGTGTTTCCACATCGACTGAAAAGTGCCGTACGACCAGCGGTAGCGCTGGCGGAACAGGCCGCGGACGGTTTCCGGCGCCTCGGTCCACGCCCTGGCTTGCGGGCGGTAGGCGACCCGCCAGCCCGCACGGGTGACCGCCATCGTGAGGTCGGTGTCCTCGGCCAGCGTGTGGTCGCTGACGCCGCCGACGTCGGTGAGCGCGGACCTGCGGAACGCCCCGACCGCGCCCGGCACCGTCGGGATGCACCGCAGCGCGTGCAGGATCTGCCGGTCCAGGTTGGACCCCGCGCAGTACTCCAGGTGCTGCCAGCGCCCGAGCAGGCCACGCCGGTTGCCGACCTTGGCGTTGCCGGAGACCGCGCCGACACCGCTGTCCGCGAACGGCTGCACGAGCTGGCCGATCGTGCCCGGTTCGAAGATCGTGTCGCCGTCCACGAGCACCAGCAGGTCGTGCTTCGCCTCGCGCACCCCCGCGTTGAGCGCCGCCGGCTTGCCCTGGTTGCTCTGCCGGACGACCGTGACGCCGGGCAGGTCCAGCTCCCGCGCACGGTCCGCGGTGCCGTCGGTCGAGCCGTCGTCGACCACGACCACCTCGACGTCGGCGAGGTGGTCGTTCGCGGCGATGGACCGCACCGTGGCGGCGATGTTCAACGCCTCGTTGTACGCGGGGACGACCACCGAGACCGGCGGCGCGAACCACGGCGGTGGCTCCACCTCGCTCTCGCGCCGCAGCCTGCGGTCGGTGTGCGCGAGGCCGAGCTGCAAGAGCGTGCGCAGGATGCCCAGCAGGGCGGCGATCGCGATGGCCGTGCCGAAGACGAGGAGCACGACGCCGCCGTTGCGCTGCGACCACGCGGTGACGGCGCCGGTGAACCGTTCGCGGGCGCCGGCGGGGACCGGCCGGTCGTCGGTGACCGTGACGAACCGGTACCCCGGCGTCCGCGCGAGCTCGCGGGCGATGTCCGCGCCGATGCTGCCGTCGTCGTGCAGGCGGACGACGCCTCCCCTGTCCCGCAACGACATCCGCACCAGCGTGCCCATGTCCTGGAAGTCGCGGTCACCGCTGTCGACCTCGGCGGGGGCGCCGACGAGCGGCACGTGGACGCCCAGCGCGTCGGCGAGCGCCGCCTGGGCGAACGCGAGGTTCAGCGGACCGGTGTGGTCGCCCTCGGCGCGGAAGCCGTCGATGCCGATCTGGTGCCCCTCCGCGGCGATGCGGCGGGTCAGCTCCGGGTTGCGGGTGACCTGTGCGCCGACGACGAAGAAGGTCGCCCTGATGTCCGCCTCGCGCAACACGTCCAGCACGCGCGGTGTCCACTTCGGATCGGGTCCGCCGTGGAACGCCAGCGCGACGGTGCCTTCCGGGAGATCACGGCGTTCACCGGCGTGCCGCACCGGCTCGGGCCTGGTCGCGGTGTGAGCGTGGAAGGTCATCACGCCCATCAGCACGAGCAGGCCGAGCAGGATGGAGAGCCAGTGCAGCCGCGGCGGCCGCCTCACCACGCTCCCAGCAGGGTGCCACCGACGACCGCGGCGAACACGATCAGTCCACTCGCGACGGTCAGGCTGATCAGCCGCGCCGCTACCCGTCTACCGCCGTTGCCGTCGACGAAGACCTGCATTTTCCTCTTCCCCCAGAACGATGCGGACAGCCGCGACCACGAGGGCCGCGCCGGCCGATGCGGCGAGCCACGGGAACCCGGTGACGAGCCAAGGGACCGCGTCCGCGACGAACTCCCTGCCGCTGTCCCACGGCGACTGCCTGAGCGACTGACGCCGCCAAGCCGCGTTGCCGACCGCGACGACCACGAAGACGACCGGTGGCGCCGGTGCCACCGTCCACAACCCCACCCGGCGGACGAGCGCCGAGGACACCACCGCGCCCGCGACCAGCCAGGCGCCGAACGCCCAGCCGAGCTCGTCACCGTCGACCCAGACCCCCGTCTGCGCGAACACCGCCAGCACCGCGAGCGCCGCGAGACTGGGCAGCTCAACCCCCATGACCACCTAGAATAGTCGAGGGGGTGTCTTGTTCATGCAACCACGTGGCGGCTATCACCGCACCACGGTCCTGCTCCTGCTGCGCACGGCGTGGTCGGCCGCGTGCGCGGTCGTGCTCGTGGTCTCGGGAGTCGCGTGGTCGACGGTGTCCACGATCTCGACCGGGGTCGAGCGGTCGTACGCGATCCCGGACGACGCGCCCCGCTCGGAGTCCGGCCGCAACATCCTGATCATGGGTCTCACGACCCGCCTCGACCTGCACGGCGACCCGCTGCCCGACGACGTGCTGCGCCGCATGCAGGCGGGCGAGAGCGACCGCGGCGGCTACAACGCGAACACGCTGATCCTCCTGCGCATCCCCGATTCCGGCCCCGCCATCGCGATGTCGGTGCCGCGCGACAACCTCGTGCCGCTGTCGTCGGGAGGCGAGGGCAAGATCAAGGAGGCCTACGGCCGGGCCAAGATCGTCGAGGAGGACCGGCTGCGCGCCGCCGGGACGCACGACAGGCGGGCGCTGGAACGCGCGGGCCGGGAAGCCGGGCGCCGCGCGCAGGTGCGGACGGTGTCGGCGTTCCTCGACCAGCCCGTCGACCACCTCGTCGAGATCTCGCTGATCGGGTTCTTCCACATCGCCGAAGGGCTCGGCGGCGTGGACGTGTGCCTGCGCAGGCCGGCGAAGGACCCGTTGTCCGGCGCGGACTTCCCCGCCGGCCCGCAGCACCTCGACGCCGGCCAGGCGCTGTCGTTCGTGCGGCAGCGGCACGGCCTGCCGAACGGCGACCTCGACCGCACCCGGCGGCAGCAGGCGTTCCTGTCCGCCGTGGCGAAGCGGCTCGAGGGCGCGGACGTGACGGCGGTGCAGGCGATGGTCGACATGGCGAAGCAGGACGTCGTGCTGGACGCCCGGTTCGACCTCGTGGAGTTCGCGCGGAACATCCCGGCGGAGGTGCGGTTCGACACGCTGCCGATCGAGGGCGGCGCGCACCTCGGCGGGCTCGACGTGAACAAGGTCGACCAGGAGGAGGTGCGGGCGAAGGTGGCGGAGCTGGCGAGCGCCCCGCCTCCCCCGCCGCCGAACGACGGCGTCCCCTGCGTCGACTAGCCGCTCAACGCCTCTCGTACCTGGCCAGGACCGCCCCGCCGGGGAACGTCCGCGTCTGCACCAGGTCCAGCTCCACCCGGCTGTCCAGCGCGGGGAAGAACGGCGTGCCACCGCCGAGGAGGACCGGGTGGGTGACGACCTCGAACTCGTCGACCAGCCCGGCCCTCATGGCCGCCGCGGCCAGCGCCGCACCGCCGACCCTCATCGGACCGCCGTCCCCGGCCTTGAGGCGGGTGATCTCGGCGATCGCGTCACCGGTCACCACGCGGGTGTTCCACCCGGCCTCACCGGTCGTCGTGGACGAGAACAGCACCTTCGGCGTGTCCCGCCAGTTCCGGGCGAACGCGGCCTGCGCCGCGGTGGCGTCCGGCCGCTGGTCGGCCGTCGGCCAGTGGGAGCTCATCGTCTCCCACAGCCCGCGTCCGTACAGGAACACCTCGATCGCCTGCTCCCGCTCGAGCCACCACTCGAACAGCTCGTCGCTCGACGCGCCCCAGCCGATGTCGCCGCTCGCGTCGGCGATGTGGCCGTCGAGGCTCTGGTTCATGCCGTAGACCAGTTTCCGCATGGCTCGATCCTTCCGCCCGTCGTCCTGGAAGTGGGACAGGCGCGACGCGCGGAACTCATCGGTGCCGACGTGTCTCAGTTGCGGCGTTCGGTCACCCAGGTCGCGATCTGGGCGCGGGAGGTGAACCCGAGCTTCTGCAGGATCCGCTCGACGTGCCCCTCGGCGGTCCTGCGGGCGATCACGAGCCTGGCCGCGATCTCCTTGTTCGACATGCCCCCGGCGATCAGGTCGGCCACCTGCTGCTCGCGCCGCGTCAACGGCGTGGGGGAGGCGGCCGGGGCGGGGTCCTGCGCCTGCTCCTCGCCGATGGCGAACGCGATGGCGTCCTCCAGTTCGAGGTCCATGCCCTTGCGGAAGACCGCGCGGAACTCCTGCTCCCCCAGCGCGGACACCGACACCGACTCGCAGTCGCCGTGCGGGGCGCCGAAGTAGCGCGAACCGAACATCGGGTAGCCGACCGACTGCCAGATCTCGTTGGTGGCGCCCAGCAACGTCGTCGCGCGCACCGCGTCGCCCTGCGACGCCGAGATCCAGGCCAGCACCTCGATCGCGAGCACGATGCCCAGCAGGTCGTGGAACGAGCGCTTGATCCGCAGGCACTCCCTGCCGAGCCGGTCGGCGCGCGCGAGGTCACCGCTCACCCACGCGCACAGCGCCAGCACCCAGATCGCGTAGGCCTGCGCCCACAGCTCGCCGTGCTCCTCGCCGACCGCCCTGGCCTCGGTGCAGAGCCGTTCCGCCGAGACGAAGTCGTGCCGGAACGTCGCCGAGATCGCCCGTTCGACGCCGGCGAGCATGGTGTGGCTGTTGACCGTGCCCTGAGCGCGGTAGAGGCGCATCGCCTCCTCGAACAGGCTCTCCGCGAGATCGAGGTCGTCGCCGACGAGGTGCGTGCAGGCGAGGCGGTGCGTCGAGTAGGCGAGCGCGGACACGTCCCCGGACGCGAGGGCGTACTCCCGGCACTCGTCGAGCATCCTCGTCGAGGCGGGGATGTCGCCCTGCAACGTCGCGACGTACCCGTTGACCCACAACGCCTTCGCCCGCGACGGGCCTGGTTTCGCGCTCGCCACGGCGCGGTCGAGCCAGTGGCGGCCCTCGCCGAGCATGCCGCAGCCCGCCCAGTAGAACCACAGCGTGCCGGCCAGGTGCACGCACTGGTCGCCGTCCTGCTCGAAGCAGAAGTCGAGGGCGCAGCGCAGGTTCGCGTGCTCCAGCCGGGTGAGCGCGAAGATCTGCGGCTGGGCCGGGCCGAACCACTCCTGCTCGCGCCGTTCGGCCCACTCGGTGAAGTGGTCGCGGTGCCGTTCCCGCACGACCTGCTCCCGGCCGGCGGCGCGCAGTTTCTCGAGACCGTACTGGCGCAACGGTTCCAGCAGCCGGAAGCGGGTGCCGGACGCGTGCTGCTCGGAGACGACGACCGACTTGTCGACCAGGCCCATCAACGACCGCAGGACGTCCTCGGGCGCCACGCTGTCGCCGGAGCAGACCCGTTCGGCGGCCTGGAGGTCGAACGTGCCGGCGAACACCGACGCCCGCGCCCACAGGACCTGCTCGGCCCGCGTGCAGAGGTGGAAGCTCCAGTCCACGGCGGCGTGCAGCGTGTGGTGGCGCGGGTCTCCGCCGCGCTTGCCGTCCGCGAGCACCCGGAACGTGTCGTCCAATCGGGACAGCAGGTGGTCGAGGGACAGCACGCGCAGCCGGACGGCGGCCAGTTCGACCGCCAGCGGGATTCCACCCAGGAGAGCGCAGATCTGCTCCACCCGGGCGCGGTTGCGCGCGTCGAGCACGAATCCGGGTTCGACGGCGGTGGCCCGGTCGGCGAACAGCTCCAGCGCCGGTTCCCGCGGCAGCGGCGTGACCTGCCAGAGGTGTTCGCCGTCGACGCCGAGGCGTTCGCGGCTGGTGACGAGCCCCCGCAGGCCGGGAACACCGCGCAGCAACGCGCTCACCAGGTCGGCGGTGGCCTCGACGACGTGCTCGCAGTTGTCCAGGACCATCAGCATCTGGCGGTCGCGCAGGTGTTCCACCAGGACGGTGCGGTGCCGGCGGACGGTGTCGTCGTGGACGCCCAGCTGCTCGAGCACCGAGTGCACGACCAGGTCCGGCTCGGTGACGCCGCCCAGGTCGACGAACCACACCCCGTCGCGGAACGCCCGGCTGGTCTCGCCGCCGACGCGCAGCGCGAGCCTCGTCTTGCCCACGCCACCGACGCCCGTGAGCGTGACGAGGCGGGACTCGGACAGCAGCCTCCTGACCTCGGCCACGTCCTGCCTGCGGCCGACGAAAGTAGTTGTGTCAGCAGGCAAATTGCCTTTGCGGCCTGCCGAAAGCGAACTGCCCACAGCGGCACCCTAGGTCGGCTCGATCTCCCGTCGCAACGCGGTCCCCCGGAGGTACCAACGGCGAAACACGGGTAGTTACCCCCTAGGACGCATGCGGTGACCTTGTCAGTCTTGAAGGCTTGGGACGCGCCTGGGAGGGGATCCGATCATGACCGCTGACGGTCTCGTGGTGGACGTCCGGGAGCAGAGCGGTGTCCTCGTCGTCCGCTTCAGCGGGCGGCTCGACTGGGTGACGTACATGCGGGCGCAGGACGTGCTGCTCGACCACGCCACCAAGGAGCTCGTCGGCGTCGTCGTGGAGCTGGACGAACTGGTCGCCGAGTCCCCCGCGCTGCTCGTGCTGTTCGACGTCGTCTGGCTGTCCGCGGCGCGCTGGCCCGGGATCTCGCTGAGCCTCGTGGTGAGCGACCACGAACTGCGGTCGACGCTCGAGTCCCGCGGGCTCCCCCGGCACATCCCGCTGCACTCGTCGACGGCGGCCGCGGTGGCCGCGGTCGTGCGGCTCAAGCACGAGGACAGGGTGGACGCGGCGCTGCCGACGTGCCGCTGCCTGCCGCACGTGGCCGAGCGGATCACCGAACGCGCCTGCGAGCGGTGGGGCGTCCAGTCGCTGCTCGACGTCGCCCCGCAGATCGCCGTCGAGCTCGTGTCGCACATCGAGGACGACAGCCCGCTGGCGCTGCTGCTGCGCATGCGTGGTGACAAGTTGTCCGTTGCCGTGCGCACGACCGCGCGGTTCGACCTCAGGCAGTGGCACATCATGCGGCGCAACATCGCATCCATCGCCGTCTGCAACTTCACCATGGGCGAGACGCCCGCCGGAGGTGGCCGGCACATCGTCTGGGCGATGCTCGACGTGCCGGAGGACAGCCGGCGGCCCCCGAGCTACCTCCTGGAGATCGCCGCCTTCACCCACCAGGGTTAACGCTTCCGGGTCATTCCGGCGGGGCCGTTTCACCGGCGTGCGTTCCTACCGGGCGTGCATCGCCGCGATGCTGGTGCGGCAGGCCTGGACGACCTGGCGGTTCGCCGCCGTGTCGGGAGTGCCGTAGCCGCACCTCGGGCAGAACAGGACCGCGGTCGTCCCGTCGACGTGCACGTCGAGCGCACGGCGGCACGGACGGCACCAGCGCTGCCCGGTGAAGGGCACGACGTGCTCGGGGAGGGCAACGCACTGGTGCAGCCAGCAGCGGTGCCGCCCGCACGTCACCCGGGCGTGGGGGTCGAGGCCGAGCTCCTGCGCCAGGTCTTCCGCGCTCAGCACCGCTGTGAGAGTCGCGTGGCCGGTCTCGGAGGAGGTCACCTGTCGCAGGTGCCCGCGTCGCCTCATGACGAGAACAATGCCCTTGTTCAAGAGCGCCGTTGCACCCGGATTTATACCTGTTCAACCTCACCGGCGCCGAATTCCACTTCGCACGGCACCCTCTTTCCAGCGGCAGGCAGGCGTCCTACTCTCGGGTGCAACGGCGGCGCAGAGGTGTACTACATGGCGAATCCTGCGTACTTCCCTCCCCCGCACTCCAGCCGGATCGGCGCGAGTGACGTCGAGCAGCTGGAGTCGCAGACGCGCTCACTGCGTTCCGTGGACTACCGGTACGGAGGAGGGGCGTGCCGGGACGCCGTCGTCGTCCGCATCTACTGGGCCCAGCAACTGCTCGCGGCCGAAGCGTCGGACGCGGTGCGGGCACGCCTGCTGTCCGCCGTCGCGGACCTGCACAACCTCGCCGGGTGGACGTCGTTCGACAGCGGCCAGGTCGGGGCGGCCTATCACCATTTCGACCGCGCGCTGGACTACGCGCGCCATGACGAAGAGCTGACGACCAACATCGTTTATCGGCGTGGGCGCGTGCATCTGCACCACGGCGCAACAGGTGACGCGCTGGCGTATTTCCAGAGGGGCGCTACCGCACCGTTGGCGGCGAGCATCATGTACGTGAACGAGGCGTGGGCGTACGCACGCCAAGGCCGTTCCGCGGAGGCCTTGCGGGCGTTGGGCAAGGCGCAGGACTCGTTCGCGGCCGCCGACTCGGCGCACGTGCCGGACTGGGCGCGGTTCCACGACGAGACCGACCTGACCGCGATGGCAGGCGTGATCCACGCCGAGCTCGGCGACACCCGGCTCGCGATCCCGGCGCTGTCCGAGGCGATCGAGCGGTTCGGGCCGGCGATGACGCGCAGCCGGACGTTCTGCCTGATCGCGCTGGCCTGCTGCCACTTCCTCGACGGCGACCTCGACCAGGGCCAGGCCGTGGCCGTGCGGGCGGTGAGCGCGGCGCAGGAGCTGCGGTCGGAGCGGGTGTGGGACCGGATGCGCCCGCTGGAGCAGGCCGCGGCGGTGCGCGGGGTGGCGCTGCGCTGATCTTTGCAGAACCCGAACATTCGGCGCACCCGGCTCTGATCGTGGGCGGCCATCGTTGTGCGCCATGAACACTTCACGAATCGGCGGGCTCGTGCTGGGACTGCTGCTGCTGGGCGCGGGCACCGCGTCGGCGCGGGAAGCGATCACGATCAGCCCGGAGAAGGTGCAGAAGATCTGTTCCGAGCGGGTGCCGCGGGTGGAGTCCCGCGTGAAGGCGCTGACGGACAGGATCAACGGCGGCCCGGAGACGCTCGGCTCGAAGAAGTGGATCGAGCAGAAGGCCGCCGACGCCCGCAAGGCCGGCAACACCGCCCGCGCGGACGTGCTGGACGCACGGCTCAAGCTGCGCGACGCGCAACTCGTGAAGCTGGGCAAGGCCGCCGAGCGGGTCGCCGGGTTCAAGTCCCGGCACTGCGGGGCGAAGTGAGGTGGGTCGCCGCCCTGGCGCTGCTGGTCTCGCTGACGGCGTGCCGGGCCGAGGAGCCGCCCCCGGACCTCGATGATGTGGAATCAACGCTGAACAGCATCGAGTCGGACATCAACCAGCCGGGGTGAACGCGTGGATCGTGGCCTGGTGCTCGTCGTGGAGGACGAACCGGCGATCGCGGAGCTGGTCGCGCTGTACCTGCGGCGCGACGGGTTCGGCGTGCACCTGGAGTCCTCCGGGGACGCGGCACTGGCCGCGGTCCGGTCGCTGTCGCCGGTGGCGGTGGTGCTGGACATCGGCCTGCCCGTGCTGAACGGCATCGAGGTCTGCCGGGCGATGCGCGCGGCCGGTGACTGGACGCCGGTGCTGTTCGTGACGGCGCGCGACGACGAGGTGGACCGCCTGCTCGGCCTGGAGCTGGGTGCGGACGACTACATCACCAAGCCGTTCAGCCCGCGCGAGCTGGCCCTGCGCGTCCGGACGGTCCTCCGTCGCGCTTCCGGGCCTGTTTCCGACGTTCTGCAGGTGGGTGCAGTACGGCTCGATGTCGGCGAACGGCGTGCGTTCGCCGGTGATGACGAGGTGTCGTTGACCTCCACGGAGTTCGGGCTGCTCGCCCACTTGATGAAGAACCCACGTCAGGTGTTCTCGCGCGAGCAGCTCCTCAGCGCCGTGTGGGGTTATTCGTCCGTGGCCGGCACACGAACCGTAGACGTGCACATCGCCCAGTTGCGCGCCAAGTTCGGTGCCTCCAGTCCGATCCGGACGGTGCGCGGCGTCGGCTACTCGGCGGACGCGTCATGACCCTGGCAACCCGGATCGCGTTGGTGTGCCTGGGAGTCGTGGTCGTGGCCGTCGTCGTCGCGGGCTTCGTCTCGGCCCGTCTCGTCCTGTCGACGTCGCAGCAGGTGAGCCGCGAGATCCTGCGCTCGCAGGCCGACGTGGTGGCCGGCCAGATCTCGAACGACCGCGTCGAGCGGGTTCTGGAGGGCCAGGGCATCGCGATCGTCCGGATCTCCGCCACCGGCGAGGTGACGGGGTCCGACCGCGCCGCCGTCCGCGCGGCCCGGGACGTCGGCGTGCGCGAGGTGCTGTCGGGTTCTCCGGTGTCGGGGGTGAGCGGCCGCCTGAACGTGGAGGCCCGTCCGTCGGGGGCGGGCGGCTTCGCCCTGGTCCAGGAGACCGAGACCGGCGGCACCTACCGCAAACTGGTGCGCAACGTCGTGTTCGCCCTGGGCGTCGGCCTGCTGGTGGCGGCCCTGGCGGGCCTCGCCCTGGGCGCGTACCTGGCCCGGCCGCTGCGCCGGGTGGCCGGCGTGGCCCACGCGATGAGCGCGGGCCGGCGCGACCTCCGCGCCCCGGTGGCGGGCGCCGCCGAGGTGGCCGAGGTCGCCGCGTCCGTGAACTCGCTCGCGGAGGCGTTGCAGCGCAGCGAGTCCCGCCAGCGCGACTTCCTGCTCTCCGTCTCCCACGAGCTCCGCACCCCGCTGACCGCCGTGACGGGCTTCGCCGAGTCCCTGGCCGACGGCGTCGTCTCCGGTGACCGGGTGGCCCCTGTCGGCACCGTGATCCTGGACGAGGCCCGCCGCCTCGACCGCCTGGTGACCGACCTGCTCGACCTGGCCCGCCTGGGCGCCGACGACTTCCGCCTGGACCTGGCCGCCGTGGACCTGGACCCGGTCGTCCGCTCGGCCGCCGAGGTGTGGCACGCCCGCTGCCACGCCCGCGGGGTGGAGTTCTCCCTGCAGGTCACGGCCTCGCCGGTGGTGCGGGCGGACGCGCGCCGCCTCCGCCAGGTCATCGACGGCCTGCTGGAGAACGCCCTGCGCGTCACCCCCGCCGGCCGCCCGGTGGTGCTCGCGCTGTCGTCGGTGCTCCAGGTGCGCGACGGCGGACCGGGACTGGCCGCCGAGGACTACCCCGTGGCGTTCGACCGCGGTGTGCTGCACGCGCGGTACCAGGGGTCGCGGCCGGTCGGGACCGGCGTGGGGCTCGCGCTGGCGCACGGGCTGGTGACGCGGATGGGCGGGACGATCGTGGCCGGACCGGCAGCGGAGGGCGGGGCGGCCTTCACCGTGGCGCTGCCGCCGCCCGGACCTCGGCGGCCGGTCACTTCGACTGCGGGAGCTTGACCTTCTTCTTCGCTCCCGGCGCCGACGGCGGTGGCACCACCGGCCCGATGTCCCCGTCCGGGGCCTCGTCCAGATCGACGATCACCGGTGCGTGGTCGCTCGGTCCGGTGCCCTTGCGCGCATGCCGGTCGATCCACGCCGCCTTGGCCCGCGGCGCCACCGAGTCGGACGCGAGGATCAGGTCGATCCGCATGCCCAGGTCGCGGTGGAACATCCCGGCCCGGTAGTCCCAGTAGCTGAAGACCCGCTCGGTGGGCCAGCGGTCGCGCACGACGTCGTGGAACCCCAACGCCTTGATGGCTTCCAAGGCGGCGCGTTCGGGTTCGGTGACGTGGGTCGAGCTCGCGAAGGCGTCGGGGTCGAACACGTCGGCGTCGGCGGGGGCGATGTTGATGTCGCCGCACACCAGCGCGTCGGCGGGACCCGCCTCCAGCACGTCGCGCAGGGCGGCGAGCCATTCGAGCTTGTACTTGTAGTGGTCCGATTCGGGCTCACGGCCGTTCGGCACGTACAGCGAGTGCACGCGCACGCCGCCGCACGTCGCCGCCACGGCACGGGCCTCGACGTGCGGGAAGCCCGGTGCGCCGGCCACACCCACGGCCACGTCGTCCAGACCGACGCGCGAGAGCAGCGCGACGCCGTTCCACTGTGTTTCGCCGAACAGCGCGAACTCGTAGCCGCGTTCCTTCAAGGAGTCACCGAGCAGCGCCGTGAAGGCGTCGTCGGCCAGCTTCGTCTCCTGCAGGCACACGACGTCGGGCTGCCGCTGGTCGAGCCACGGCAGCAGGCGGGGCACGCGTTGCTTGACGGAGTTCACGTTCCAGGTCGCCACTCGCACACCTGCAACCGTAACCATCCTCGCTCAAACCCGCATCGAACGAGGCGACCTCAGGCCGCGTGCCGCCGCCCACGCGACCACCGGCAGCACCACGAGCGACAGCAGTCCCCACTGCAGGTCCCACTTACCCGCGATCGCGCCGACCACCGGTGAACCCAGACCTCCGACGCTCACCGCAAGGCCCAGCGTGACGCCGCTGGCGGTGCCGACGCGGTTCGGCAGGTAGTCCTGGCCGAGGGTGACGTGCAGCGAGAACGGCACATACAGCGCCACGGCCGTCAATGCCACCATCAGGTACACGAGAGGCCCCGGCACCAACGCGATCCCCGCGACGGCAGGCACCGCCACGGCATAGGACACCTGCAATACGCGCACGCGTCCCCACCGACCGGCGAGCACGCCACCGAGCAAGGTGCTCGCCGCGCCCGCACCGAACAACACCACCAACGCCGCGGCTCCCGCTACAGGACCACCTCCAACGCGGTGGGTCACCCAGATCGCGAGGAACGTGCCCAGCCCGAACGTCACCATCGACCTCGCGACGATCACCACGGTCAGCCTGCTGAACTGGCCCCAGTCGTCCCGGCCGGGGCGGTCCGCCACCGAGGCCGCCGCACCGTGCACGCCGCGCAGCGCCAACGCCGTGAGCGTGCCTCCCACCACCGCCGGAACGGCCAGCAACGGGGTCCAGGCCAGCCCGCCGAACGCCAGGACCGGCGTGACGAGCACCGGCCCGAGCGCGAACCCGGCGTTGCCGCCGACCGAGAACCAGCTCATGCCGACGTGGTTGTCCTGCGCGACCCGGCGCGCCAGGCGGGCCGCCTCCGGGTGGTACGCGGCGACCCCCAGACCCGACAGCGCGATCGCCAGCCAGGTGAACAGGTACGACTCGCTCAACCCCGACAGCCCGATGCCCGCGCCGGCCACCGCCATGCCGACAGGGACCAGCCACGGCATCGCGCGCCGGTCGGTCAGGTGGCCGAACAGCGGCTGCACGACCGACGACAGCAGCGTCGCGGCGACCGTGATCCCGGCCGCCGCGACGTAGCTGTAGTGGCGTTCGGCGACGAGGAACGGCACCACGGCGGGAACCGCGCCCTGGTAGAGGTCGTTCACCGCGTGCCCGGCGACCAGGACCGACATCCGCCGGCGGGAGTTGCTCACGCACCGATCCTGGCCCCGCGACAGCGTTCGCGATTCCGATATTCTGCCGGTGCATGTCGCATTCTCGCCATCTGCCGGCGGCGCCGACCACGAGCCGCGACCTGGCGGCCACCAGTGGCATCACGGCGCACTGGCACGACGAGAACCAGATCGTCTACGCCAGCCGCGGCGTCGTGGCCGTGCACACCGAGACGTCGAGGTGGATCGCGCCCGCACATCGTGCGTTGTGGATTCCTTCTGGCGCAGTGCATTCACACCGCGCGTACGGCGTCACACGGCTGCATCTGCTCGGGCTGACCCAGAACCCGTTGCAACTCCACGAACCGACAGCGCTCGCCGTCTCCCCTCTGCTCCGCGAACTGCTGATCGCTTATACGGAGCTCGAAGACCGAGAAACCCCTGCGGGCAAACGAATGCACATGGTCCTGCTCGACCAGCTCGCCGCCGCGTCCGAACGACCGGTGCGCGTTCCCGCCGCCCGCGACCCCAGGCTCGCGGCGGTCTGCGCCGCGCTCGAGACCGACCCCTCGGACAACCGCGGTCTCGACGCCCTGGGCCGTTCGGCCGGCGTGAGCGGCAGAACGCTGACCCGGCTGTTCCGCGACGAGATGGGCATGACGTTCCCCCAGTGGCGCACGCAGCTGCGGCTCTACCACGCCCTGCGCCTGCTCGCCGAAGGCCAGCCCGTCACCGCCGTGGCCCTGCGGTGCGGTTTCGCCACCGCCAGCGCGTTCATCGACGTCTTCCGGCGCTCGCTCGGCCACACCCCCGGTTCGTACCTCTAGAAGACCGAGAACACCTCCTCCGCGCGGTCCCGCTACACGAACATCTGCCACGCGACGTCCGCGATGGCGTCGGGATCCAGCGTCCGCACCTCGCCGAACTTCTCCGGCGCCGCCCGGTGGACGTCCCGAGCCGGGCCGATGTGGAACAACGGCCTGCCAGAGGCGTCACTATGGCGGGTCCGCGCGTCCGCGACAGTGGAGGAAGCCGGCGTTCAGGCGACGACCGAAGCCGTGATCCTGCTGCGCTCCATCCGCCGCACGCTGATCTGGACGTTGATCATCGTGCCGCTGACCGTTCTCGGACTTCTGCTCACGATCGTTGCCGTCGGCAGCGAGCCACAGCCTGCACCTCGGTCCACTCCTGCCGCTGAACCCCATGTCGGCGCATGCCGTCGGCAAAACGTCGACTTCGATCATGTCAGGCCGGTTGCGAGATCAAGTGAACAGGCTTCTACCTGGCGTTGTGGTGGGGCAGGTCGGATTCGAACCGACAACCTGACAGGTAAGACGCAGCCTCTGTCTACGCCTGCCATCCCCTGCTCATACCTAGGTTTACCTGCGGCGATCCCGTGTCATGGTTGCCGTTCCAAACCGCTGGCAGTGGACGTTTTCCGTCATTATGTGAGGGAAAAGTGTGGAGATGATCGTGCCCTCGCAACCACGTACATCGAGGGCAAGCCTGTGGGCTGGTCGATGCCTCCAAGGCATCGAGCTGTCCACAGGTGCGGCAGCCGAGCGCCCCGCCCACGTGCAGAAGTTACCCCTCGGCGCTCGTCCCAGCAGCGTCTGGTTGCCAACGGGTTTTGCAGCGCGGACTACCGATCGAGATCCGCCAAAAGCTCAGGCAGGGCCGCACGCAGCTGTTTCCGCGACTCCGACGCCTGACTCAAGGGAAGCATGAGCGATTGCGGACGTCCTTCGAACCAAAGAGTGAGTACACAGTAGCGAGGCCACTCTGCGCCCCAGTCCCCCATCCAACAGGCGTCCGAGTTCATGTCGTCAGCGATATTCGACTCGATGGCTGCGGAAGTCAGGGATCTACGAGGCCACGTTTCGACTGAGGCCGTAGCCTTCTGATTGTCACGTTCTACTCTTGGCGTAGACCATTCAGCTTTTACGACGCGACTCGGAGTGAGGATTACAGCCTCTCCTGAGAGCATGTTGTTACTGTTCGTGTGTCGAACGTCTACGTAAACAAATTCCTCTGAGCCGAGAAGGATCTCAACGCGTCTGACCACGTCAGGCTCCGGCCTCTCGAACCCGGTGCTCATGGCCTGCATGAGCAAGAGAAGTCGATCGTTATTCATCTTGACCCCTTCGCTGCGCCTACGTCCAGTTGTGACCACGATCTCCAATCTCTATCGCCGCACACAGCAAGATCGTCACTTGCTCGCGTTCACTCAACTGAGGGACCTCGCACCATCCCGTATGACCTGGCTCGTCCCAACCGCACGTGCCAAGGGGGCACATGCCGTCCTAACGTGATCATGCGCTGGAACGGCCCCCTTGACGCGTGTGGTTGCCCTCGGGGAGGTCATACGGGATGGTGCGTGCCCCGGCCCCCGCTGGAACGCAATGTGCCGGCACTCCCCCGCACCATTTTGGAGACCTGCCCGTCCGGCGAGGACATGTCTTGAAGCCTCCGCGGTTCCCTGTGGGGGCCGCTGGCCGTTCCGGTCCGACAACGGTCGACCTGCGCGCATGCCTCGCCCGCCGCGCTCGGACGCCGGAGGCGGCCTTGGGCGCGGCGGAAAGAGAGGCGCGTAGGTCTGCCGTTGTCGGATAGGCACCAACGGCCAGCGGCCCCCACAGGGGGCCGCCTTGATGAAGAAAAGAAACTCTGAACACGCCGGTCATGAGCCTGCTACTGGGTCCAGGTCACAAGAACCTTGTCGTCATGCTGCTTGGCGCGGGGCAGGAACTTGGCCGTAGGGTCCTCGAACTGTTCCCAGTCATGAAGCCGTCGGAGGAGCGCCACAAGCTCGTGATTCGCCATGAGGGCAACGGATTCCCAGTGCACGCCTAGATGGTCGACGACTCGCTGGGCTCCGTCTGTTGCGAGAACGCACCACTCGACGTTGCCCATGTCGAACTGACGGCAGACGGCTTCTTTCGCTGCCTGCGGGTCCGCCTCCGCGATCCAGTACCCGTAAGGAACGTTCCGCTCGCGCCGCTCGTGCTGCTGTAGCTGTCCAAGCAATGAACGATGCTCGTCGTCATACCCGGAGCCGTTCATCAACCGCTGCCGATAGCGGTGACGAAGCTCTGCGGCCGTACGTGAGAGCCTATCGTCCGAGATGCGATGCACCGTGCCATCGCTCGTCTTCACGACTGCGGTGCTGTCGCCAAGTGCAAGAACCTCCAGTCGTTCCGCTTTCAAGCGCGCAAGCAACACAGTGGACGATGGTCCGACCCCGGCCTGGAGCTTGAGCGCCTCTGAGGTCGCTCGGATCGCTGTCTCGAGAACGGCCTGAAGCTCTTCGTCCTCATCGATTCGAGAGGCTGTCTCGCTCAACAGGAGGTCGACGTACTCCGACGCGTCAGCTGTGTCCGGTGCGAAGCTCGAAGCGCCGTCCAGGACGATTGCCGCGGTTCTCGTCGTGGTCCAACGATCCTGTCCTCGGCCGGCCCCTCCTGGAAGCATCGCTCCATGGAACGGCATCAGCTCCACTTCCTTGGCGGCACAAGGATGTTGATGTTCGTCGGCTTGAGTCCGTCGAACTCAGTGGTGACAGCCATGCTGAACTCGCTGTCCCCGAACTGGGCGAACAGGTCAGCAAGGTTCCTGGTCACGTAGTGCGCCGCTCCAACCGAGCCAGCAGCGTGAAGGCCAGCGATATGCACGATGACGTGGCTACCCAGCTTACGTCGGGCTATGTATGCGTGATCGGCCTTGCGAGGATTGGCCTCGTCCATAGGCGACAGGAACCTCTCCCCCGTCACCTCGTCCGAGATGTACCACTGGACGTTGTCGCCGATCGTCATGCGCAGAACGGGGTCGGCTGCCATGAGCTTGTGGCCGATGTGAGCGGACGCGGGTCCGCAGATGACGACCGCATCGCCCGCAGGCTCCCACTCCTCGCGCGGATCGATCACTAGGCGCTCGTTGATCACGAATGAAAGCTTCTCCAGCTCACTGCTGAAGTGCGCGCCTGTTGCGTCATCCGGTCCAGCGATCACAAGATCGTCGCGCTCGCGGATGATTCGTCCAGGTAGGGCGATGGAGATCGGACCGACTCCGAAGAACGCGCGTTCCGGCCCAGGTGCAGAGCTGCGGATCTGAGTGACGCGCCCCTTGGTGATGCCCAGCCTGGCCGCGATGTCCGTGTAGCTCATGTCCAGACGTCGGTGAGCCTCCTCGATGGCGGCTCGACGCAGACGCGCGAGTTCGGTGGCTCGCTGCTGGTAGAGCGTGATCAGCTCGCCTGCGCGCTGACCTCGCCTGATGGGATCAGGGTCTGCGCGTACAGCGTCGAACTCATCGGCATCCGACGTCGTCATGACCGTAGTTTAGACCCCCTTGACGCCTCCCGTCGTTAGGCGTAGCTTGTGTTTAGACCCCCTCAACTCCAGGTCTGCGAACAAGCAGAGGGTTTAGACCCCCTACACAAGGAGCTTCCGATGGCACTGCGCAACATCCCCGTCGTTCTGGAGTCGTACCGCCTGATGATCACCGAGGCCCCGGTGATGAAGATGCGCAAGGACGACAAGTCCGGCGAGATGGTGCCCGCGACCGACTACCAGGGCGTGCAGCAGTTCGTGGTGGCGCTGTTCGCGAAGCCGCGGCCGAACGCTGACGGTTACCAGGGCAAGGGTGAAGAGATCCGCGTGACGCTGTCGGCGGACCCCGGTGACGGGTTCGAGGAGGGCATGTACGTGTCGCTGGTCTCGCCGACGGTGTCGTTCTGGTCCAACGACGCCGGTTCGGGTCTGTCGTTCAAGGCTGCGGGTCTCGCTCCGCAGGGTCAGGTCAGTGTGGCTGCCTGATCGTCCACTGTGCTCGGTTGCCCTGCCCGGTTAGGCCGGTCGCCCGTTTCGAGTCGGGCCAGGGTTCGGAGATCCACGTTTTGCCAGGGGATTGGCCTGCTGCCCGTTCGAGTCGGGCATGGAAACGCGTGATTGCGTCCTTTGAGAATTCCACAGTGTGTTGAGCCATGCCAAAAACGCGCCGGTTTGTTCGGCGGTGTCAGGCCCGTGCAGAACGTTCCTGGCGCCTGCCGTGCATTCCGCGAGCGAAAGGATTGGATAGTGGCAAAGATCGATGGAGTTGTGTTGGTGATCGATCGTGCGCGCGGCGGTCAACCGTACGTAATCACGGTCGATCTCCCTCGCGCCTACCGACAGATCTCTACTGCGGAAATGGAAGGGTTGCCGTACTGGGAGCAGCAGATGGTCTTCGACCTTCTCAGCAGTGGCGAGCTTCAGCGGGGTTCTCAAGTCCAGAACCTGCGATGCGGTGAGCACACGCGCAAGGTCGTACGGATCGAGGCCCCCAGCCGCGCGGACGTGCAGGTGAAGCCCGGTACGCAGACTCACGAGAAGGGGCCGCAGAAGTATGTCCGCTGATCTGTTCGGCAACGAGGTCGAGCCCACGACCGCACCGGCGGCTGCTGCCCGGTCTGTGACCAATGACCTCCGGGTGGTTACCGAGGTGCTCAATCGCGCCGTGAGCGACTGCGGCTACGTGGTCGCCAGTACGGCACGCACCGTTTTTCGTCGTGTCGACAAAGAAAAGATCTCTCGGATTCCCGCTTGGGAAGCAAGCGCGGTTGTGCAGTTGGTCGACAACGGCAAGCTCGTGATCGGCGGTACTCACCTGCTGCGCTGTGGCGCGGTGCGTCAGTCGGTTCGGTCAGTGCTCGTGCCGAAGTCCACGCGGTTGATGTTGTCGCGGTGGAACGCGCTCAAGCCGCTCGGTAATTCGAAGTCGTCCGAGAAGAAGGGGGCATGACACATGGTGGTTCAGGTGTTGAACGACCTCGCGATCAAGAAGTACGCCGAGTTCGTGGGCGCAATCAACTTCGCGACGGAGCAGCTCGCCCCGTTGGAGGCGCTGATCAACCGGATGAAGCCCGGTAACGCGCTGCCTGGTGACTGGCGGGTGCCCAAGCCCGACGACTTGCGCAAGGAGTTGGCCAAGGCCCGCAAGGACTTGGAGGACCTCAAGGCGCACGCGGTCAAGTACGAGATCGAGCTGAAGTCTCGCGAGTGGAGGGTCTGATGTCCCAGCAGCTCAACAACGCCCTGGAGGACGTGGGCAAGGCCATGTCCCAGCTCCGGATCTCGATCAAGGGGATTCCGATCCGCCGGGAGGGGTTCAAGGGCCTGCACGACCAGTTCGCGCGGTCGGTGGCCACGTTGACCACGCACATGTCCTACGCCCGCGTACTGCTCGATGAGGAAGCCGCGGAACGCCGCAAGCGCCGGCGTCGCAAGTGAAGTTCAGTCCGTCACCTGTTCTCCGGCAACGGCCGATCACTCACCCGTGGTCGGCCGTTGTTGTTCTCTCCCAACACTTTCGGAGGTTGCAATGTCCAAGCGCTCCCGCGGTAAGTCTGCTCGTTCGCAGGGTGTCGAGTTCGCGGCGGTGGTGTGGGCAGTACGCCACCCCGGCTCGATCGTCGGTCCTTCGGCGCTGGTGGCCTCGCTGTCCCACCTCGGCCCCACCACGACCGGCATGGTGCTCGGTGGCACGGCTGCGGGTATGAGTGCCTGGTACCGGGCTCACCCGGACACCTTTGACACCTACGCGGCTCCGAGGCTGCGGGCGTGGCGTCGTCGCTGGGCGGGTGCGTATACCGGTCGCCGCTGGTCGGACCTGATGGGCTCGTGCGGGCTGACGCGAACACATCCGCGTACCGGGCAGGTCCTGGTTCCTCGGGTAGTCCGGGTGCGGTCGTGGTCGGCCTCGGTGGACACGGTGCGGGTGCGACTGGTGCACGGGATGTCGTTCAAGGCGTTCGTGGACGCGACTGACGATCTGGCGGACACGCTCAAGGCCGAACGGGTCGCGGTCGAGCGGTCGGCTCCTGGTGAGGTGGTGCTGATCGTCCAGCGTGATGAGCCGTTCGCGCACATCATTCCCTCGCCGGACCTGGCGGAGGACGTGGCCGACGTCGATCCGATGTCGCTGTACATGGGTGAGGACGAGTTCGGGCGCGAGTACCGCGAACCGCTGTACGGCACGCACTTCCTGCGCGCTGGTGAGACCGGTTCGGGTAAGAACTCGCTCCCGGCGCAACGTCTGCGGGCCGCTGCTCCGCTGATCCGCGCTGGCTTGGTCCGGCCGTGGGTGATCGACCCGAAGATGATGGAGTGGGGTTGGCTCAAGCCCGTCTTGGCCGGCCGCTACGCCGACAACCCCGGTGACGGCCTGGAGCTGCTCAACGACTTCGTGTCGAACATGGAGCGCAAGCAGAAGCGCATGCAACGCGCCAAGCTCCGCAAAGCCCCGGTCTCCGAAGAGTTCCCGATCGACTGGCTGATCTTCGATGAGATCGGCTACGCGATGGCCTACCAGTCCGACTACGCGCACTCCATCTGCGGTCAGACCGCGATCGTCGCTTCCACCGGCCGTACCACGCATGACGTGATCGAGGCGTTGGTGCAGGAGCCCACGAAGGACACTGTGCCGGTTCGTGAGCTACTGCCGCACCGCGTCTGCCTGCGGGTCTCCAGCTCCGGCCACCCGGACATGGTCCTCGGTGACGAGATGCGGGCACGCGGTGCGATCGCCGACGAACTGCCGCAGGGTGAGGAGTTCGCCGGCATCGGGTTCGCCCGCGCACCGCGGACTCGTCAGCCTCGCCGCATCCGCGTCGCCTACACCAACGACGCCCAGTGCTCCGAGCTGGTGTCGTACCTGCGAGAGCCGACCACGCTCCGCGCCGTCTCCTGATCTGCTCCGCTCCTCTGCCTACTTCGAACCTCACAGGAGGTCTGTTTGCCATGCCCGCCAACGACAACCGCTCACTGGATCGCATCTTGCGGACGGTGCGCGGACACATCCGCACCTACAACTTGCCCCGGCCGGACCGCCTGGTCATCTCCACCCCATCCCGCTCGGTGCACGCAGAGTTCACTGCGGGCACGGCGGTTGACCGGTTCGCCGCTGTGCTGCTGTGGACGGCCACCCTGCACGGCACCGAGTTCGGCCTGACCTATGGCGCTCGTGACGAGATCCGCCTCGCCGCCACCGGCCAGACCAGCACGGGCATCGGGCTTGGCCTGACGTGCTCAGGCTCGGTGTTCGAGCTGGGCGGCACCGTCGAGGAACACGACGGCCTCAACGGCTGGACTCACCGGTTCGCCACCCTGCCCGGCCTGCCCACCCTCGCCGAAGCCCGTACCAACTTCGCCTCGTACGACGAACTCGCCCGCTTGGTGGCGTCGGCCCGCACCGTTACTCCGGCTGTCGCGGGAGTGGCGGCGTGAACCCCTACGACCACCCCGGCTACGTCGGGATCCGCGCTCTGATGCTCGCGCTGTTCGGCCCGTCCGGTACTCCGCCCGCCTGGCGCGCTGACGCCGCGTGCACGGGAGAGGACGCCGAACTGTTCTTCACCACCGACACCACGGCACAGGCCCTGGACGTGTGCGCCGGTTGTCCGGTCATCGACCAGTGCCGCGCCGACCACTTGGAGTGGGAGAGCCGCACCCGCTCGCGCCGCTTCTACGCCTCTGGCGTCGTCGCCGGCACCACCGGATCCGAACGCAACCAGACCTACTACCCGCGCACCACCACCCGGAAGGAAGTCGCCTGATCATGAACGTCCAACTCGTCATCCCCGTCACCCGCAAGACCCCCGCCCGCGCGATCGGTCTTGGCCTGACCGTCCTGGCCGGCCTCGTCGTCATGTGGTTGCTCGTCGGCTGGCTCGGAACCGTGGTCTTGGCTGTCGAGCTGTTCTTGCTCGGCAGGCTGCTCCTGAACGCCGCGCACGGTCGTTAGCCGTGTCCGCACCGGATCCGCCAAGGGAGGTGAACCCGTGAAGTTGTTCCAGCGCAACAAGAACATGACCGGTGATCGGCCGGAACCCACCCGCGCCGTGCGCCGTCTGCGGCATCAGCTCGATGAAGCACACGACGTGCATGCGCTGGCCGACGATCCGCTGCTGGCCGTGGTCAACGCCGACCGGCTGCGTGTCTCGATCAGCCGTTCGCTGTGGTGGTTCCTCGCGATCGGTCTCGGGTTCACCACCACCGGCGTGCACGAC
The DNA here is from genome assembly GCF_900104175.1 of Lentzea jiangxiensis. GTDB lineage: Bacteria > Actinomycetota > Actinomycetes > Mycobacteriales > Pseudonocardiaceae > Lentzea > Lentzea jiangxiensis. The sequence continues at coordinate 69,569 of NZ_FNIX01000011.1, read as the reverse complement.
TTCCTCGCCGGGCACCTCACTCCCACCGATCCACTGTGGTGGGGTGCTTGGCTGGTCGAACCCGCGCTGGCCGGAATCCTCATCACCGTGCTGCGGTGGGAGTCCGAGATGCTCGCACGCGGCCAGCGCGTTGACGACGATCCGGTGGTCAAGCTCAAGCGGCTGCTCCTCGCCGCGACGCTGATCACCAACGTCTGGTCCGCCGTCTCACCGTCGAAAGGCCCGGTGAGCGCGGGCAACGTGTTCCTCCACGTCGTCATCCCCGTCGTGGTGTTCCTCCTCGCTGAGGTCATGCCGATCGTTCAGCAACGCTGCGTCGCCGTCCGGGACGCAGCCCTGCGCGAGGCCGCTCGACGTGACCCGGTCCGCCGCGACGATGCTCCTGACTCACCGCCTGTAACCACAGCCCCCGCTCCGACCGTGAGCAGCGTCAGCCCTGATCCGCTCGCGGGCCTGCGGCTTCCTCCGCCGATGCGCGCCACGCTCACCGCTCGCATGGACGAACTCGGCCGGCCTCTCACCGCTCCCGAGGTCTCCGAGCTACTGCGGCTGCCTGCGGACTTCGCCGCTCGCGTCGCTGACCAGCTCGCCGCCTGAGCCACGAGCAGGACCCCTCGCCTGCTCCTCATGAGGGCGGGGCACGACAGACCTCATCGTGTCCCGCCCTTTCGTCTGTCCGCACGAAAGGAGGCCTATTGATGCTGCCTGGAGACCCTTACACCACCCTGGAAGACCGCATCGCCCGCAAGGTCGCCTCGCCCGGCTACCGCGAATGGCGAGCCAAGGTCACAGCCACCAACGGCTGTGCCGTCCCCGTCCGCCTGTTCGGCGCGTGGCAACTCCACGACGCCACCACCCGCAAGGTGCTCGCGCACCACGGCGGCGAGATCTTCGTACCCTGCGGCAACCGCCGCTCCGCCGTCTGCCCGACCTGCTCCGACCGCTACGCCGCCGACGCCTACCACCTCATGCACGCCGGACTCGCCGGTGGCTCCAAGGGCGTCCCGACCACCGTGACCGACAAGCCGCGGGCGTTCGCCACCCTCACCGCCCCCTCGTTCGGCGCGGTGCACAACCGCTTCACCGCAGGCAACGGCAAGACCAGGCCGTGCACGGGCTGCGGCGAATACCACCACCAGGCCGACCCGCGCATCGGTACCGCCGTCGACCCTGGCGGCTACGACTACGAGGGCTCGGTGCTCTGGCAGGCCAACGCCGGTGCTCTGTGGCACCGCTTCCGTATCGCGCTCAACCGCGAGCTGGCCAACGCCGCAGGGCTCAAGGTCCGCGAGTTCACCGACCACGCCCGGCTGTCCTACGCCAAGGTTGCCGAGTACCAGCGACGCGGGCTCGTGCACTTCCACGCCGTCGTGCGCGTGGACGGCCCTGACGGTCCTCACGACCGCACTCCATCATGGGTCACCAGCGAACTGCTGGACGCCTGCGTGAAAGCTGCTGCGGCCTCGGTGAGGCTCACCGTTCCCCGACCGGACGGCGTCGCCCTCGACCTGCGGTGGGGCTCACAGGTCGACGTCCGCCCGATCCGCGCCAACCAGGCCCACGAGGTCGAGAACGCGGATGGCTCGATCAGCGAGACCCGCCTGGCCGCCTACGTCGCCAAGTACGCGACGAAGACCACCGGCAAGACCGACGGCACCGACCGGCCGATCCGCTCCCAGCTCTGCATCGATCACGCCAAGGTCAGCGACCACCACCGACGCATCATCCAAACCGCATGGGACCTCGGCGGCCTCCCGCAGTACGAGGATCTCAAGCTGCGCCGTTGGGCGCACATGCTCGGCTTCCGAGGCCACTTCCTCACAAAGTCCAAGCACTACTCCACGACGTTCAAGTCCATTCGCGACGAACGCCGTGCCTTCCGGCAGGCCGAAGTCCTCGAACGCCTCGGCCTCGAAGCCGACTCGATCGTCGTGATCAACGACTGGGCCTACCAGGGCAACGGCTATGACACGGACGCGGAACGAGAACTCGCCGCCGCATTGGCCGGCCGCATCCGCGACAACCGACGACGCAAGTACGAACAGGAGACACATCAATGAGCAAGCTGTGGTCTATTAAGGACGTTGCTGACTTCCTCGGCGTCCCCGTCCAAACGCTTTACCAGTGGCGCACAAGGAAGTACGGGCCTCCGGGTCGTCGTATCGGAAAGTACGTCCGGTACATCCCTGATGAGGTCGTGGCCTGGTTCGACGCCCAGCCGAACGGGGTCAGCTGATGGGACGGAGGCCGCTGGATGTCGGTACCTACGGCAAGATCCGCTTCTACTCGACCTCGACAGGTTGGCGCGCCACCACGAAGTTCCGCGACTACGACGGGATCACGCGCCCGGTCGAACGCTCAGGGAAGACGAAGACGGCCGCTGAGAGAGCGCTCAAGGAAGCACTCCGTGACCGCATGGCACCCGGAGAGGAAGGAATGATCACTGCGGAGAGCCGGTTTCGTGATGCGGCTGAGGTGTGGCTTACCGAGTTCCGCACGGCTGTTGCGGTCGGCACTCGTTCCCCCACGTCCCTGGAGACCTACGAAGGCCGCTTGAACGGGATCGTCCTGCCGGCCATCGGCGAACTGCGGATGCGCGAGTTGACCGTGGCACGGCTCGGAAGGCTCATGACGACCGTGCAGGCTCGACAGAGCACCGCGACCGCCAAAACCGTGCGCACTGTCGTATCCGGGGTGTGCGCGGTGGCTGTGCGGCATGGTGCGCTGAGAGCCAACCCGGTGCGGGACGTTGCTCGGTTGGAAGGGCGCAAGATGCCGTCACGAGCGCTGGCTGAGGACGAGATGGCGGACCTCCTGGCGAAGCTCGACGCCGACGAAGCCGCGGTTCGTCACGATCTACCTGACCTTGCTCGGTGGTACGCGGGCACAGGTGAACGGACCGGTGAAGGTCTCGCGGTTCACTGGTCGCACCTCGACCTCGACGCGGGGACCGTGGACTGGGCAGGCAGCGTCATCCGAGTCAAGGGGCAGGGGCAGCGGATCAACGACGGCAAGACCGAGGTGTCCAAGCGCGCTTTGGCAATCCGTCGTGGCTAGTGACGATGCTGCGAGAGCGGCGTACACGGCTCGCTAAGCGGTTCAACGTCGCGGAGGACGAGTTGCAGGGGCCGGTCTTCCCGAACTCGCTCGGCACGCTCCGCGACAAGAACAACACGCTGGCCAGGTGGCGAGAGTTCCGGCAGCGCGCTGGATACCCGTGGGTGACGTTCCGGACCTTCAGGAGGTCGGTCGCCACGCTCCTGGACGACGCGGGTCTGTCGGCTCGGCAGATCGCGGAGCAGCTCGGGCACTCGAAGGTGTCGACTACCCAGGACGTCTACATGGGGCGCCGGGTGACGAGTCGCAGGGCGGCTGACGCACTGGACGAGGTTAAGTGGTCGACCTCGTAAAGTGCGGGAAAAGTGTGGGGGTGATCTTGGTTGACGACGAGGTCACCCCCATTGAGCAGCTAGTTCGTGGGGCAGGTCGGATTCGAACCGACAACCTGACAGATTATGAGTCTGCTGCTCTGACCGGTTGAGCTACTGCCCCCTGCAGCGACAAGCTCCCCCGCTAACGCTGCGTGGTGGAGGATACCGATCACGCCGGACGGGCCTTGCGCGCCCCCGTGGCGAGCGACACATAGGCTGCACGCGTGCGCTTGACCCTCCGCGACTTCACCCCGGCGGACGAGCCCGAGGTGCTGCGGTTGTTCGCCGACTGCGACGACTGGTTCCAGGCCGCGACGGGTCATCCGTCCGGGCCCGGTGACGTGCAGAGCCTGTTCTACGCCTTGCCGGAGGGGACGGCGTTCGAGCAGAAGCACCTGCTGCTCGCGCAGGCCGAAGGTTTGATCGGGTTCGTCGACCTCGTGCTGGACCACCCGGCGCCGGGGCACGCGAGCATCCGGTTCTTCCTGGTGCCCAAAGACCTGCGGAGGTGGGGCATCGGGCGGGAGATGGCGCGGGCGCTGGCCGAGCGGTTCCCAGGCGTCACGCGCGCGCACGTCCAGCTGGACGACTTCGAGCCCGGCACCGAGTTCCTCAGGGCGCTGGGGTTCACGCCCAACGGTCAGGGGGCGGTACTGGAGCTGGCGCCGAGGTCGGACGGCCGGTAGCCGCGCGGGTAGCCGGGGTAGGTGCGGTTGCGGGTGGAGGTCAGCTTCAGTTCGCGGCGCACCGGCATCCGGCGGACCACGGCGGCGCGCAGGCGCAGCGCCAGTCGGCCCGCGGCGCCGACCCACGCCGGGGGCGCCGTGAAGCCGAACGCGCGCACCATCTGCTCGTCCAGCATCGCGACCACGGCACGTGACACCGCCGGGCGCGCGACGGACGGGTACCACGAGCAGAACAGGTCGAGCGTGTACTGGCCGATGCGGCGGTTCGACGGCGCGAACACGAAGTGTTCCTGCTCGTAGGCCGCCTTGAACGCCAGGAACTCGTCGTAGGCGGCCGGGATCTCGCGGATCCCCATGCGGGCCCCGACCGCGCGGTAGAAGTGGAACGCGGCCAGCCGCTCGTTGTGCGTCAACGGCCGCCAGCCGTAGCGCTGCAGCCAGTCGATGGGGTCGTAGATGAACGTCGACAGCACGTAGAGCATGTCGGCGTTCGAGATGTCGTAACGGCCGTGCTGCCGGTTGACCACGCGCAGCGCCTCACGACCGCGCGGCGAGTCGTAGCCGTGCTCCACGAGTTCGGCCATCAGGACAGCGGTGTCGTCGTAGCGCTTCTGCGGCCGCCGTTCGAACTCGCCGGTGCGTTCCAGCAGCCCCGAGATCGTCGGGACGCAGTACGTGCGGAACAGCGCCATCTCCAGCGCCTTCTGGTAGTCCCACGGGAACTCGAGGCCGGCGGAGATCCGCATGATCTCCTGGTGGTCGGTCACGGGGTCCAGGGCGGAGATGTGGCGGAGGTTCGCGAAGCGGGCCATGCCCCCAACGTCATGCACGGAAGCCGAAACCGGAAGACCCCACTCGGATGAGCAGGGTCGCCGCTGAGTTCACGAAGAGGCCGTGAACGACGTGAGGCCCCGTCCTCGACCGGACGGGGCCTCACGTCATTGCTACGCTCCCCCAACTGGACTCGAACCAGTAACCCTGCGATTAACAGTCGCATGCTCTGCCAATTGAGCTATGGGGGAATGTTCTGTTGTTCTGCACTGCCAGGCTTGGTTCCTCCTGACAGTGGGTAACTCTACATGAGCCCCGAAAGGGGTTTTGCAAGCCCCCCCCCGCTTTGCGGCAAAAAACGGCCTGACCAGGCACGATGCGAGAGGAGACGCCACATGAAGAGCATCTTGGTCGGTGCGGCCATCGGCTACGTGCTCGGCGCGAAGGCCGGACGGGAGCGCTACGACCAGATCGTGCGCCTTTGGCACCGCTTCGCCGAGAACCCGACGGTGCGCAAGACGGCGACCCAGGCGAAGGACAAGGCGTTCGAAGCCGCAGTTCAGGCCAAGGACCTCGCCGCCGACGCCGCCGAGAAGGCCGCGGAGAAGGCTCCGTGGAAGCACCAGGCGGAGTCGAACGGCAAGGCCTTCACGCCTCCGGCGACGCCGCGGGCGTGACGAGCTTCACACTCGCGCCACCGCGAAGATCCGCCTGAAAGGGAACCAAGTGGTGCCGTCGGCGCGCGCGGGGTACGCCTCGCGCAGCCGCGGCGCCAGTTCCGCCAGGTAAGCCCCCCAGTCCGCTGAGGACAGTGCGGCCCGGACGGGTCGCAGTGCCGTTCCGGTCACCCATTCGAGCACCGGGTCGGGACCGGAGAGCCGCTGCACGTACGTCGTCTCCCAGACGTCCACAGTGGAGCAGTCGCCCAGCAGTCCGGCGTACTCCACCGGGCTCAGAACCGGCTTCTCGCCACGGAAGACGTGTGCCAGCGCCTCGCCCGCCACCTCGCGGACCAGCCTGTGCGACGGGCTCGTGAAGTTGCCCGGCACCTGGAACGCGAGCCACGCGCCCGAAGGCAGCGAGGAAGCCCACCCGGACACGATCGAGGGATGCTCGGGGATCCACTGCAGCACCGCGTTGGACACCAGGACGTCGGTGTCGGGCGCCGGGCGCCAGGTCGTCACGTCGTCCACGCGCGCGTCGACGCCGGCGGCACGGGCCGCCTCGACCATCTCCGGCGACGAGTCGAACGCCTCGACCACGGCCGCGGGCCAGCGCGCGGACAGCGAGACAGTCAGGTTGCCCGGTCCGCAACCCACGTCCACCACGCGTCGAGGCTCCGAGGCCCGCACGCGCGCCATGAGTTCGTAGAACGGCCGCGCCCGGTGATCGGCGAAGGCCAGGTACTGCGCCGGATCCCACATACGACTAACAGTACACGCGTACTGCTATCCCGCGAGCTTCGCGGCGAACGCCGAAACGGCCTCGCGCACGTCGGCGAGGGCGACACCCGCGTCGCCGCGCGCCTGCCACACCACGCCGTCCTGGCCGGGGATCTTGCGCTGCAGGATCCACACGCCCGGCGACTCGACGCGTTCGCGGTGCCGGATCGACCCCTCGACGCGCTGGCTGATCGCGCGCAGCACGCGACCGGGGTCGTCCAGGCCGAACCGTTGTGCGGGAAGGTCCTCCAGCAGCACGACAGGCCCTTCGACGGAGGCCTCGGTGGCCTCCACGACCCGCAGCGCGCCCTCCCACTTCACCTTGCTGACGAGGTGCCAGCCGATCCGGCGTGGCTCCTCGCCCGGCAGCCACAGGCCGAGCGACGTCACGACTAGGTGGCCGCCGCCCTGCACGGGCGCGGACGCGATGACGGTCTCGTCCTCGTCCAGCGCGCCGGTGAACCCGTCCGGCGCGCCGTTGCCGAACAACCGCTTGAACAAGCCCACTACAGCACTCCAGCGCTCTGCTGCAGGAGCGCCTTGCGGTACTCCTCCAGCGCCACCAGGTCGCCCCACAGCGCCCGGTACTCGTCGGCGTCCTTGATCGGCGACAGCCGCCGCAGCCGCGACTTCACGTCCTCGACCTGCTTGCCGACCTGCACCTCCTGCAGGCGCGCGATCACCATCGACACGTAGCGGAACTCGTCGTTCTGCTTGACGGTCAACGGTTCCACGGCGAGCTCGGTCAGCACCGACCGCACCGACGCGTACCGGCACGCCTGCGAGATCGCGTCCAGATACGCCGTGCCCGCGAGGCCGCTGGACGCGCCACCGGCGTCGCGGATCGCGCGGTGCAGCGCCACGTACGCGGGGTCGGTGAAGGCCTCGTCCGGCAGCGAGTCGTACAGCGGCCCGGCGTACTCCGGCAGCCGCAGCGCGATCTTGAGGACCTCGCGCTCGGGCACCAGCCGCGGGTCGCGCGGGTTCGGCCGCGGCGGGCCGTCGACCTCGACGCCGAGCGCCATCTGGTTCGGGTCGGTGCGCTGCGCGGGCGCGACCGGGGCCTTGCCGCCGGCGGTCTGGCGCACCCGGCGCACGACCATCGCCTCGTCGTCCCAGCCGACCCACCACGCGAGCCGCGTCGCGTAGCCGTCGCGCTTGGCGCGGTCCTTGATCTGCGCGACGAACGGCACCATCTTCTTGAGCGCCTCGACGCGCCCGTCCACTGAGTCGAGGTCGTACGCCTTGAGCTGCGCCTTGATGGCGAACTCGATCAACGGCGTGCGCCGCGCCACCAGGTCGCGCACCGCCACGTCGCCCTTGGCCTGCCGCAGCTCGCACGGGTCCATGCCGTCGGGCGCCACCGCGATGTAGGTCTGCGCGCTGAACTGCTGCTCGCCCTCGAACGCCTTCAGCGCGGCCTTCTGCCCCGCCTCATCGCCGTCGAAGGTGAAGATGACCTCGCCGTTGACGTCGTCGTCGATCAGCAGCCTGCGCAGCACGTTCATGTGGTCCGTGCCGAACGCCGTGCCGCAGGACGCGACCGCCGTCGGCACGCCCGCCAGGTGCATCGCCATCACGTCGGTGTAGCCCTCGACGATGACCGCCTGCTTGCGCTTGGCGATCTCGCGCTTGGCCTGGTCGAGCCCGAACAGCACGTGCGACTTCTTGTAGATCATCGACTCGCTGGTGTTCAGGTACTTGGCCTGGATCGGGTCGTCGTCGAAGATCCGGCGCGCGCCGAACCCGACCACTTCGCCGCCGATGTCCTTGATCGGCCACAGCAGCCGCCGGTGGAACCGGTCGATCGGACCCTGGCGGCCCTCCTTGGTGAGCTGCGCCTTGATCAGCTCCTGCAGCTCGAAACCCCGCCCGAGCAGGTACTTGGTGAGCTTGTCCCAGCCGCCCGGCGCGAAGCCGCACCCGAACTGGCGCGCCGCGGCCTCGTCGAACCCGCGCTCGGCCAGGAACTCCCGCGCGGGCTGCGCGTCCGGCGTCGCGAGCTGCTCCGCGTAGTACTCGGCGGCGGCCTTGTGCGCCTCGATGAGCCTGCTGCGCGTGCCCCGGTCGCGCTGGACCGTCGCGCCGCCGCCCTCGTAGACGAGCTGGATGCCCGCGCGGTCCGCGAGCCGTTCGACGGCCTCGACGAACGACAGGTGCTCGACCTTCATCACGAAGGCGATCACGTCGCCGCCCTCGCCGCAGCCGAAGCAGTGGAACGTGCCGTGCGACGGGCGCACGTTGAACGACGGCGTCTTCTCGTCGTGGAAGGGGCACAACCCCTTGAGCGCGCCTCCGCCGGCTCGCTTCAGCGAAACGTGGTCACCGACGACCTCGTCGATCCGGCTGCGCTCACGCACCAACGCGATGTCGCTCTCCCTGATGCGTCCTGCCACGCGTCCGAGTCTAATCCTTTGGCAAACTGCCAACCGTGACCGCCGCTGACGTCTTCGGACTCCACCGAGCGCACCTGATCGGTGTCGCCTACCGCCTGACCGGCAGCGTCGCCGACGCGGAGGACGCGGTGCAGGAGGCGTGGCCGCGGTTCGCGAAGGCGGAGCACGTGCAGGACCCCCGCGCCTGGCTCACGACGGTGGTGAGCCGCATCTGCCTGGACCGGCTGCGCTCCGCCGCCGTGCGCCGCGAGACGTACGTTGGCTCGTGGCTGCCGGAGCCGTTGCTCACCACCGGCGAGGACGAGGACCCGCTGGCGAGCGTGGTCCGCTCGGACGGCGTGCGGATGGCGGCGCTGGTGGTGCTCGACCGGCTCACCCCCGACCAGCGCGTGGCGTTCGTGCTGCACGACGCGTTCTCCTTGCCGTTCAACGAGATCGCCGGCGTGCTGCAGGTCTCGGAGGCCTCCGCCCGCCAGCACGCGTCCCGCGCCCGCAAGGCCGTCGCGGACGCCGAGCCACCGCCCCGCGCGGCGCTGGCGGAGCAGCAGGAGGTGCTGGAGAAGTTCCTGCGGGCCATGTCGAGCGGGGACATCGACGCCGTGCTCGAGCTGCTCCACCCGGACGCCGTCATGATCGGCGACGGGGGCGGCAAGGTGCGCACGGCGGTCCACACGGTCTCGGGCGCGGACAAGGTCGCCCGCTTCTTCCTCGGCCTGGTGCGCAAGTACGGCCACCCGCAGGCGCACCGGCCGGTGCTGGTCAACGGCGACTTGGGCGTGCTCATGCCGGCCTATGGCGAGGTGACGGCCCGTGTGACGGCGTTCACGGTGCACGACGGCAAGGTCGCCGCGGTCTACGACATCGCGAACCCGGACAAGCTCACCCACGTCGAGTTCTGACGGGCTTTTGGTCTGGACCGTAACTGGAGCCGCGAATCGTTCCGGCACTAACGTTCGGCCCGTCGGTCCAGCCCAAGCCCCCTGCCGCGGGTTGCAACCACCGGAGTTCGACCATGCCCGAACAAGACGTCCCCTCACGCCGGGCGTTCCTCGCGACCGGCGCGGCCGCCGTCGTCGCGCTGACCGCCGCCGGCACCACCACGGCGCGCAGTGCGCCCCTACCCCTGACCCCGACCTGCGTCGATGACGACGACACCCCGTCGAACATCGAGGGTCCCTACTTCAAGCGGGACTCCCCGCAGCGCACGAACCTGCGCACGCCCGGCGTGACCGGCGTCGTGCTCAGCCTGACCGGGTTCGTGTACACGATGAAGTGCGAGCCGATCCCGAACGTCCTGCTGGACTTCTGGCAGGCCGACGACCGCGGCGTGTACGACAACCGGACGTACAAGATGCGCGGGCACCAGTTCACCAACGCCTCCGGCGCGTACGTGCTGGAGACGATCATCCCGAAGGACTACCCCGGCCGGACCCCGCACATCCACGTCAAGGTGCAGGCGCGGGGCGGTCCCGTCCTCACCACGCAGCTGTTCTTCCCGGACACCCTGCGGGCGTACGGGATGAACGTGGCCTGGCTGAACCGGCGCGACGCCTACCTCGACCGCGAGTGCGAGGTCGCGCTCGGGCCGCTCGTCGGCAACCGCTACACCGCCAGGTTCGACTTCGTCATCGACACGTGATCACCACCGCAGGCGCAGCAGCTTCCCGACGTCGCGGAGCTTCGGGATCGCGCTGACGACCTTCATCTGGATCCTGCCGGACCTGGGCAACGCGTCCAGGTGCGGCAGGTCCACGCTGCGCCAGGCGTCCACTGTGGTCAGTCCGGGGTGCAGCGCCTCGATCTCGCGCGGGTCGTCGACGCCCCAGTGCAGGGTCGCGCCCGCGTTGCGCACGGCCGGCACGAGCTTCTGCAGCTTGATCCCCCACGACCCGTAGACGTCGAACAGCAGCTCACCGCTGGGGAACCGCTCGGTGATCCGGCGGATCAGCGCGTGGCCGTCCTCCCGCGTCAGGTACATCGTCAGGCCCTCGAACACCCCGGCGACCGGACGGTCGGCGGGCACCTCGGCGAGCCACGCGTCCTCGGTGACCGACGACGCCACCAGCCGGTAGTCGCCCGGCGGCGCCGGCAACAGCTTGTGCCGCAACGCGACGACGTCCGGCATGTCGACGTCGACCCACCGCGCGGTGGCGGGCCGCTCGATCCGGTGCGCGCGGGTGTCGAGGCCGCAGGCCAGGTGCAGCACCGTGCAGGAAGGGGTGCGGCGGAGGAACTCGCGCGTCCAGTCGTCGAGCACCCTCCCGCGGATGGCGACGCCGACGGCGCTCGTCGTGGTCATCCCGGTCTTCGTGAAGTCGTAGTCGATTCGGTCCGCGGCGCGCTTCGCCTCGTCGTCGTGCAGCACGGACGCGGGGCGCTCGCTGTCGAGCGCCCGTCCGTACAGCGTGGCGAGCATGGTCTCCTGCGCACCCGTCAGGGTGATCTTCTCCACCTTCCTAGTGTGTCGGGACGCGGCAGGCGTCACCACTGGTGAATCCCTGGTCCCTGATGTCGAACGCGCTGTTGAACCGGGCGCGCTGGTTCTCCAGGGCGATCTGGTAGGTCAGCGCGACGAGTTCCCTGCGCCCCAACAGCCGCTCCAGCTCGGCGACCTGCTCGTCGGTGACGGTGACGGGCGTGCCGGTCATCGCGTCGGCGTAGGCGAGCGCCTTGCGCTCGACGTCGGTGAACAGCGGCGAGGTGGCGTAGTCGTCGATGTGCTCGAGCCGCTCGACGTCCAGACCGCCGTGCTTCATCAGCATGGCGCCGAAGTCGACGCACCACGAGCAGCCGAGCCGCACCGCCGTGCGGTAGACGCAGAGCTCGAACAACGGCCCGTGCACGGCCTTCTTGACCGCCAGCTCGTGCCGCCCGCTCGCGATCAGCAGCCGCGGGTGGTGCGCCATGACCGTGACGGGCTCCGGCACCGCCCCGAACTCGCGCCGCGCGAACCAGTACAGGGCCTTCGTGAGCAGGCCCGCGTCCTTCTTGGTGACCCCGTTGATCCTCGTCATGACCAGTGGACGGGGCAGCCCGCCGGAACGTGACACCTTTGGGTGACTGGGTCGGGAGGCGGTCTGCTCATAGGGTCCACGCATGAGCAACGACTTCGTGCTGGACATCGATCACGAGTCGGCCGGCCTCCTCGCGGGAACACTGCTGGCGGGCGATTCGTGCGCGGTGCCGGTGCGACACCAGAACGTCAAACTGCTGCTGTGCGCGCTGCCGGGCGAGGAAGGGATGCGCCTGTTCCTGCGGCGGAACACGCCTTAGCGGTCGTACACGGCCACATATTCCATGAGCACGTCGCGCGACCGTTCGTTGTCGAGAGCCACGGCGTGCATGCGCTGGAAGATGTGCACGGCGCGTTCCACGGTCGGCGCGTCGCTGGCGAGCGTCCAGTTGGCGAGGTAGACCAGCGGCGGCTCGTGCTCGTACTGGATGAGCGCGTAGTCGAGCCCGACCGCCGCCGCCCCGCCCGCGCTGGCCGGCACCACCCGGATCGACGACGCGTGGAACAGCAGGTGCAGAACCTGGTCCTCCATCAGCCGGTTGCCGCCGACCACGGTCTGCAGCGCGTACTCGTGGATGAAGAACACGCACCGGGGCAGCACCCCGTCCTGCCGCAGGTCGGGTGTCGGCGCGAAGCCCAGCGCCCTGGTCAGCGCCTTCGCGTAGCACTCGGTCCTGAGCAGGACGGGGATGGTGACGCCGCTGAAGCAGGTGATACTCGTGGCGCCCGCCGCGGCGAGCACGACGAGCTGCTCGCCGGCACCGTGCTGGGTCATGCGCAGAACGGTAAGCCCATGATCATGATCGCGCCGTGCGAAACGCTCGCCCATCAGAGCGGCACGCCGTCACGGATGGGCGACCTGCGCGAGGAAGTAGACGGCCTTCGACTCGGCGTGCCGGACCACGAGCAGGAACGGCCGGTCGACGTGCACGAGCACCGGGTCGACGGGTGGCCGCGAACGCGCGCCCCGGGTCATCACGACCGCGGTCGCGGCGGCGCCCTCCAAGCCTCGCTCGTCCACGCGCAGCACGGCCTCGTGGACCACCTCGCTCACGACCAGGTGGTCCGGTGAGAGCCCGGTGAAGTCCGCGCCGGCCGAGAACATCGTGCCCACGCCGACCCGTTCGAGCACGTCGCTGAGCTCGAACTTCTCGCGGACGTCCACTTTGGGCAGCAGCAGCGTGATGCCGGCGCTGTCGTCGACGTCGAACGCCGACGCGCCGAGCGGCTGGTCCAGCGACTCGTCGGGCAGCAGCACGAGCACCTCCACACCGGACCTCGCGGGCAGCACGACCGTCCGCCAGCCGTTGCGGTGGGCGTGGCCGAGCCGGGCCGCGACCTCCATCGTCGGCACCTCCACGTCACCACCGGGAGCGTGGAACAGCCGTGGCTTCGTGGCGTTGGCCTTGAACGGGCGCTGCCAGGAGACCTTGAGGTACAGGGCGTTGACGAGGACGGCGACGGTAGCCGGCGAGACATGCCCGAGCAGCTCGGGGACCAGGCCGCGCGTCGCCTCCCCGACGGCCGCGTTGATCAGCTCGCGCGCGGTCCGGTGGTCGGAGAACGCCGTGCGCCGGACCGACGACGCGAGCGGGAAGCCGGGGTTCAGGGCCAGGCCGTCGTCGGCCCACAGCATGGCCGCGAGGGCGAGTTCCGGCACCTCCAGCGCGGCGCCGAGTTCGAAGCCGGAGAGCAGGACGTCCAGCTCGGCACGGGTCCGGCCGCGGGCACCCTCCCGCGCGAGGGCGAGCGCGCAGGCCACCGAGAACGGTGACCAGCACGCGTTCTGCGACGGATCAGGGACGGCGACGCGGTGCAGGTCCAGGGCGAAGTCGGCCTGATCGGTCAAAGAACCTCCAGCTGGCTAGGGACGGGCGACCTGCGCGAGGAAGTAGATCGCGCCGGAGCGGGCGTGCCGGACCGCCAGCAGGAACGGCCGGTCGACGTCCACCACGACCGGGTCCGCCGGGATCTCGAAGGACACCGTCCGGAACGTGACGGCGGTGGCCGCGGCGCCCTCGAGGCCCTCCTCGTCCAGGCGCAGCACCGCCTCGTGGACCACGTCGTCGACGAACAGCCGTTCGTCCGGCGAGAGCCCGCTGAAGTCCGCGTTCCGCGTGAACATACGCCGGATCCCGAGCCGCTCCACCACGCTTTTCAGCGTGAGCTTCTCGCGCACGTCCACTTTGGGCAGTGACAGCTCGAGCCGGGTGAACTCCCGCGCCTCGAACACGGCCGGGGTCAGCGGCTGCTCCAGCGACTCGTCCGGCAGCAGGACCACGGCCTCGACGCCGGAGTCGGCGGGCAGCACGATCGTCTGCCAGCCGTCGTGCCGGGCGTAGCGGAACTTCTCGGTGACCTTCATCGTCGGCACGTCCACGTCACCACCGGGCGCGTGGAACGGCTTCGGCGCCGTCTCCCCCGCGGAGAACGCGTTCAGCCACCCGACCTTGAGGTACAGGGCGTTGACGATGATCGCCGCGGCGTCCGCGGGCGGCGGGCTGTCCAGCAGCTCGGGGATCAGGCCGCGGGTGGTCTCGGCGACGTCGGTGTTGACGAGCTTGCGGACGGTCGAGGGATCGGAGAACGCCGTGCGCCGCACCGAGCCGGCGAGCGGGAAACCCGGATCGAGGGTCAGGTCGTCGTCGGCCCACAGCGTGTTCGCGACCGCCAGCTCCGGCACGTCGAGCGCGTCCGAGGCGTCGAAACCGCGCAGCAGCCCGTCGAGTTCGGCGCGCGTCTCGCCGCGGGCCGCCTCCTGCGCGAGGGCGAGCGCGCTGGCCACGGAGAACGGTGACCAGCAGGCGTTCGAGGACGGGTCGGGGACGGCGACGCGGTGCAGGTCCAGGGCGAACTCGGCCTGATCGGTCACGGGGGCTCCTGTCGTCGGCGACCTCCTCGAACCTACGCCGATGCGCGGTGCCAGGCCACGGCCTGGGCGTCGGTGAGCAGCGCGACCTGGTCGACCACGACGCGCAGCCTCGCCGCGGGGGAGGACGCCGCCGCGAACAGCGGGCGGAACGCCGGGTCGAGCAGCGTCGGGCGTTCCAGCAGGCGGGTGACGAGGTCGGCGATCAGGTCGCGCTGCCGGGCCTGCATCGCGAGGCGGGCGGGGTCGCTCATCACGTACCGCACGGCCATCGCCTTGAGCAGCGCCACCTCCGCGGCGACCTGCCTGGGAACCTCCAGCGAGGCGTTGTAGCGGGTCAGCGCGCCGTCGCCGTGCACCTCGCGGGTGGCGGTGACGGCGGCCGAGGCGAAACGGCCCACCAGTTCGCTCGTCAGGTTCTTCAGCGCCACCTGCGCGCCCAGCGAGCCGTCGTACTCGTGGCCGGTCCAGTACGCGATCACCGGCAGCGTGAGCAGCTCCTCGGCGGTCGCCTCGAGCGTGGCCACGGACTCGTCGGAGAACGTCTTCGCGGCGAGCGAGGCGATGGCGGCGCGTTCGTCGGAACGGGCCAGCGCGCCGAGGCTGATGCGGTGGGCCAGCACGCCGTCCTCGACGTCGTGCACCGAGTACGCGACGTCGTCGGACCAGTCCATCACCTGCGCCTCGATGCACCGCTCGCGGTCCGGTGCGCCCGCGCGCATCCACTCGAACACCTCCAGGTCGTCCTCGTACACGCCGAACTTCACCGTGCCGGGTGTGCGGGCCCACGGGTACTTCGTGGAGGCGTCGAGCACCGCGCGGGTGAGGTTCAGGCCGTGCGCCGACTTGGGTTCGAGACGCGCGAGGATGCGGAACGTCTGCGCGTTGCCCTCGAAGCCACCGCACGGTCCGGCCAGCTCGTTGAGCGCCCTCTCGCCGTTGTGCCCGAACGGCGGGTGGCCGATGTCGTGCGCGAGACCGGCCGTGTCGACGATGTCCGGGTCGCAACCCAGCTCCTCACCGATGCCGCGGCCGATCTGCGCGACCTCCAGCGAGTGCGTGAGGCGCGTGCGCGGCACACCGGTGACCTCGGAGCCCTCGCCGGGACCGACGACCTGGGTCTTGCCCGCGAGCCGACGCAACGCCGCGGAGTGCAGCACGCGGGCCCGGTCACGGGAGAACGGCGTGCGCGTGTCGGTGCGGGCACCCGGCAGCGCGGCGCTCTTGGGGTCTTCGGGGAGCAGGCGCTCCGCGTCGTGGCCGGTGTATCCCATCACCCGATTTTAGGGAGGTTGAACTCCTCGATCACTCCGGCGTGGGCCTTCATCAGGCGGTAGTAGAGCAGCGCTGCGGTCTCGCGCTTGATGTAGTACAGCTGCGTCTCGCGCGTCTGCACGTTCGGGCCGACCCGCGTCGGGGACGTCCACGCCTTCAAGCCCGCGTCCTCGGCCATCGTGCGGGCGCGCAGCGAGTGCCACGGGTCGCTGACGATCACGGCGGTCCCCAGGCTGCGCTCCTGCGCGACCGAGGCGACGGCCCGCAGCGAACCGAGCGTGTCCGCGCCCTCGCCGACCTGGAGCACCTTGTCCTCCGGGACACCGCGCTTGACCAGCCAGAGCTTGCCGACCTGGCCCTCGGTGAAGTTGTCGCCGGGCTGGCGGCCGCCGGTCGTCGCGATGTAGCTGACGACGCCCTCGCGGTAGAGGCCGAGCGCGTGCTCCAGCCGCGCCGCGAGCACGTCGGACGGCACGCCGTTGTACTGGGCGGCGCCGAGGACGATCGCCACGTCGGCCTTCGTCCAGTCGTCGACCCTCGCGACCTGCCACACGCGGAACGCCGTGCCGCCCACCACGAGCATGCCGATGACCAACACCCCGAAGACGAGGCGCAACACGATCCGGCGAATCCTGGCGAGTGGCTTGAGGGGCGTGGTCCGCACACCGTGCATGGTTCCAGACACCACGCCTATCGCGTTGACGCCCCTGCGAGGATCACCATCATGCCTGCTGAGCAGCCCACGATCCTCGCCACGTCCGGCGGTGTGCGCGCCGGGAGCCGCACCTTCCTCGAATTCGGCGGACTGATCCACTTCGCCCTCGACCTCTCCGGCGTGCACGGCCGCAAGCCCCGCCTGTGCCACGTCGGCACCGCCGGCGGCGACCAGCGCGCGTCAAACGCCAACATGGCGGAGGCCGGCCGGGTCGCGGGCGTCGACGTGTCGGTCCTGAACCTCTTCCCGATGCCGCCGACCGACGACCTCGAGGACTTCGTGCTGTCCCACGACGTCGTCTGGGTCGGCGGAGGCTCGGTGGCGAACCTGCTCGCGCTGTGGGAGGTGCACGGGCTCGGCGAGGTGTTCCGCACGGCCTGGCAGGCCGGCGTCGTGCTCAGCGGCGTGTCCGCGGGCTCGATCTGCTGGCACGCGGGCGGCGCGACGGACTCGTTCGGCCCGGACCTGCGGATCGTCACGAACGGCCTGGGCTTCCTGCCGTACGGCAACGGCGTGCACTACGACTCCGAGGAGCAGCGCCGCCCGAAGGTCCACGAGGCCGTCGCCTCCGGTGTGCTGCCGCAGACGTACTGCACCGATGACGGCGTCGGCCTGCTCTACCGGGGCACCGAGTTCGTCGAGGCGGTGACGGAACGCGCGGGGGCGGGCGCCTACCTGGTGACCAGGGACGGTTCCTCAGCGACCGCGCAGGAGGAAGAGCTCGACACCCGCCTCCTGTGAGGCGGACTCCGCAGGTGTGCGCCGAGCTCTGGCCCGGCGCGCGTTGAGCGCGGCGCTGGGCGTCAACGGGTGACGCCCAGCGACCCGTCCTGCTCGGATCAGCAGCCCACCAGGCGCGCGGCCAGGTAGGACTCCAGCTGGTCCATCGCCACGCGCTCCTGCGACATCGTGTCGCGCTCCCGCACCGTGACGGCGAGGTCGGTGAGCGTGTCGAAGTCGACCGTGACGCAGAACGGCGTGCCGATCTCGTCCTGGCGGCGGTAGCGGCGGCCGATGGCGCCGGCGTCGTCGAAGTCGACGTTCCAGTTGCGGCGCAGGGCCGTCGCGAGGTCGCGGGCCTTCGGCGAGAGGTCGGCGTTGCGCGACAGCGGCAGCACCGCGACCTTCACCGGCGCGAGGCGGCGGTCGAGCTTGAGCACGACGCGCTTGTCCACGCCGCCCTTGGCGTTCGGGGCCTCGTCCTCGGTGTAGGCCTCGAGCAGGAACGCCATCATCGGGCGGCCGACACCCGCCGCCGGCTCGATGACGAACGGCTTGAAGCGCGAGTTCGTGGCCTGGTCGAAGTACGACAGGTCGACGCCCGAGTGGTTCGAGTGCGTGGTGAGGTCGAAGTCGGTGCGGTTCGCGATGCCCTCGAGCTCACCCCACTCCTGGCCGCCGAACTGGAAGCGGTACTCGACGTCGACCGTCCGCTTCGAGTAGTGCGACAGCTTTTCCTTCGGGTGCTCGTAGTGGCGCAGGTTCTCCTTGGAGATGCCCAGGTCCGTGTACCAGCGGGTGCGCTCGTCGATCCAGTACTGGTGCCATTCCTCGTCCGTGCCGGGCTCGACGAAGAACTCCATCTCCATCTGCTCGAACTCGCGGGTGCGGAAGATGAAGTTGCCCGGCGTGATCTCGTTGCGGAACGACTTGCCGATCTGGCCGATGCCGAACGGCGGCTTCTTGCGCGACGTCGTCTGCACGTTCAGGAAGTTCGTGAAGATGCCCTGCGCGGTCTCGGGGCGCAGGTAGTGCAGGCCCTCCTCGGTCTCGATCGGACCGAGGTGCGTCTTGAGCAGGCCGTTGAACATCTTCGGCTCGGTGTACCGGCCGCGCGTGCCGCAGTTCGGGCACGGCACGTCGGAGACGTCGCCCTCGGCGACCTGCTTGCCGGTGCGCTCCGCGTACTCCTCGGACAGCGTGTCGGCTCGGAACCGCTTGTGGCACGACTCGCACTCGACCAGCGGGTCGACGAACGCCTCGACGTGACCGGAGGCGACCCACACGTCACGGGGGAGGATGACCGACGAGTCCAGGCCGACGACGTCCTCGCGGCCGCGGACCATGAAGTTCCACCACTGGCGCTTGATGTTGTCCTTCAGCTCCACGCCGAGAGGTCCGTAGTCCCACGCCGAGCGGGTACCGCCGTAGATCTCCCCGCACGGGTAGACGAACCCCCTGCGCTTGCAGAGGCTGACAACGGTTTCGATGCGATCGGCGGGCAAGGAGAACTCCATCGGGGATGAGAATCGGGGGCTCAATCCTAGCCCGTCACGTCGAGCCCCGAACGAGCGACCGGAGCCTTACCCTGCAGGAATGGAAGACCGGCTGCGAGAGCTCTGGGACTTCGCCGACCTGGACGGCACCGAGGCGAGGTTCCGCGCGTTCCTGGGTGACGTCCAGACCGACGACGAGCGGGCGGAGGTGCTGACCCAGCTCGCCCGGGTCGAGGGCCTGCGGGAGAACTTCGCCGCAGGTCATGCCCTGGTCGACGAGGCGGAGGTGCTGGTGGCCCCCGACTCGACGGGCCGGGTGCGGGCGTTGCTCGAACGCGGCAGGCTGCACCGCTCCGGCGGCGAACCCGAGGCCGCTCAGCCGCTGTTCGTGGCGGCGTTCATCCTGGCCAAGACCCGCGGCGACCTGTCGCTCGCCGTCGACGCCGCGCACATGGCGTCGCTGGTCGACGACCCGGAGAAGTGGACGAAGCAGGGGCTCGAGATCGTCGTCGCGAACCCCGGGCTGGTGCGCTGGCTCGGGCCGCTGCACAACAACCTCGGCTGGTTCTACTTCGAGAACGGCCGCTACGACGAGGCCCTGGAGGCGTTCGAGAAGACGCCCGAGGCGTACGCGGAGAGCGGCAAGGCCAAGACGCTGCACGCGCTGGGCCGCACGGAGGAAGCCGCGGCGGCCGCACGCAGGGCGCTGGAGCTCCTGCCCCACGACTCGCACGACGAGTGGGTCGAGGAGATGGAGGCTATCGCCGCGGGGTAGCCGGGCCCGCGGCCTCACCGAGCCGCACCGTGAACGCGTCCTCGGCGAGCACGCTCGTGTGCGCCTCGACCTCGCCGTCCGCGCTGGTCAGCGTCGGCTCGTACATCGCGGGCTCGTCGGTCAGCGCCTCGGACAGCAGCGGGACCACGTGTTCGCGCACGGGGAACGGCGACATCGCGCGCCGGTAGGCCACCACGGAGTCGAACTCGACCGTCAGCACCCACCGGTCGTCCTCGTCGGTGGACCGCGCCAGCGTGCCCTTGCGGCACCCCGGCTGGGCCGTCAGCAGCTTCAACGCCTCCTCGACGCGCGAGGTGAACGTCTCGGGGTCGGAAACGCGGAAGCGGCACACGAGCAGCACGGTGCAAGGATGACACGGTGACCTCCAAGCGCCCCCTGCTGCCCGGCGACGGCCCGCTCGCACGCGTCCGCCCTGTGGTGGCGTTCGTGCTCGTGCTCGGCCTGTTCGTCACGGGCGTCCTGGTCGGCGGTCTCGTCGGCGCCGTCCTGCTCGGCGTGCTGATCCTCGCCGCCGGGGTGCTGCTGGCAGCCACCTGGAAGGTTCTTTCACCAGGTCAGCGCACATTGCGCGTGGTGGTCCTGATGGTACTGCTCATCATCACCGTAGAATTGGTTGTGAAAATCCCTACCAGGTGAGGTGCGCCGCCATGACCGTCCAGTTGCACGGCGAGCACTCCCCCGAACGCGCGGCCCCCGCGCCCGCCCCGCCCCGCCCCGCGCACACCCTCGCCGAGGCAGGCGACCTGCTGCGCGCACTGGCCGCCCCCGTCCGCATCGCCATCGTGCTGCAGCTGCGGGAACACGACCGCTGCGTGCACGAGCTGGTCGAGGCGCTGGGAGTCGCGCAGCCGCTGATCAGCCAGCACCTGAGAGTGCTGAAGTCGGCGGGTGTGGTGCACGGCGAGAGGCACGGCCGCGAGGTCGTGTACCGGCTGGTGGACGAACACCTGGCGCACATCGTGGTGGACGCTGTGACGCACGTCGAGGAGAAGTTGTGACCGGACTGAGGTCCACCAAGCAGCGCACCGCGGTGTCGAACCTGCTCGACCAGCTCGACGACTTCCGCAGCGCCCAGGAACTGCACGAGGAACTGCGCCGCCGCGGCGAGGGCATCGGCCTGACCACGGTCTACCGCACCCTGCAGTCGCTCGCGGACGCGGGCCAGGTCGACGTGCTGCGCACCGACTCGGGCGAGGCGATCTACCGCCGTTGCTCGGCCCACCACCACCATCACCTGGTGTGCCGCCACTGCGGCCGCACGGTGGAGGTGGAGGGTCCCGCCGTCGAGAAGTGGGCGGACCGGGTGGCGGCGGAGAACGGCTTCTCCGAGGTCAGCCACACCGTCGAGATCTTCGGCACGTGCGCGGAGTGCACGGCCAAGGGCCTGAAGTAGCGGGTCCGGGGCGCCCGGCGCCCCGGACCGTCAGCTCTCGTAGGGCTCGACCGGTTCCGGCACCGAGGTGAACGACTCCACGGTGAAGCTCGGCACCCACGAGTTCTGCTCGTTGGCCGACTTCGGCACGACCTGCCCGGTCACCTCGACCCACTGCTCGTCGGCGATCGTGGGCACGTCCCCGGTCAGCTTCACCTTGAGCGGCCGGGCGTCGGCGGCGCAGCACGAGATCGCGAGCCGTGCGACGAACGTGCCGCCCTCCGAGCGCAGCATGAAGCCGGTCAGCCTGACCCGGCGGCCGTCGAGCGTGCCGGACTCGTCCCACGCCGTGCGCGTGACGAACTCCGTCATGGACAACGGGATGACGTCGCCGGACGGCAGCTCGCCCAGCAGGTTGCGGGACCGCTGCGTCTGGTTCGTGTCGGCGGCCGAGTTGACGACGTCGCCGCCCAGCGCGGGCGGCGAGATCAGGAACACCGCCATCACCGGCAACAGCATCAGCCACGTCGAGCGCGACGAGTGCGCGTGCTCGTGGTCGTGCTCGTCGGCCGCCTTGCCCCGGCGGATGTCCCGGATGATCGCGAACAGCGCGAGGCCGATCATGACCACGCCGGCCGCGATGAGCAGCGGCAGCAGGCTCTTCTGCACGTAGCGCAGGTACAGGCCCGAAAAGCTGATCTTCAGCAGCGCACCGCCGAGCAGGACCAGCAGGATGTTCTGGGTTTCCCGTCTCACAGCAGCACCACTCCCGACACGACGGCGCACAGGATCGCCACGACGAAGGTAGCGGGCGCGAAGCGGAAGGCGAAGGACTTGCCGAACGCCCCGGCCTGCAGCGCGATCAGCTTCACGTCGACGGCCGGGCCGACGACGAGGAACACCAGGCGCGGCAGCAGCGGCAGCGCGGAGAACGCCACCGCCACGAACGCGTCGGCCTCCGAGCACAGCGCGAGGACCACGGCCAGGAACGCCATCACGATGACGCCCAGCACGATCTGACCGCCCAGGGTCTGCATCCAGGCGACCGGCACGAACGTCTTGAACGCCGCCGCGAACAGCCCGCCCAGCACCAGGAATCCGCCGGCGTCGACGAGGTCGTGCCGCGCGCTCTCGGCGAAGACGGCCCACTTGTTGCGGCCCGTGTGGTCCTCCAGGCGCGCCAGGGCGCGTTCGGCGATCCACTCGGCCTTGCCGAAGCGCACCCACAGCCAGCCCATGACCATCGCGGTCAGCAGCGACCCGGCGAACCGGGCGACGACCATCATCGGGGTGTCGTTGAACGCCACCGCCGTCGACACCAGCACGATCGGGTTCACCGCGGGCGCCGCCAGCAGGAACGTCAGCGCGACCGCCGGGGCCACGCCCTGCTGCATGAGCCGCCGGGCGACGGGCACCGAGGCGCACTCACAGCCCGGCAGGGCCACGCCCGCGACACCGGCCACGGGCACGGCAAGCGACGTCTTCGACGGCAGCAGCCTGCGCAGGACCGAGGCCGGCACGAACGCCGCGATGGCGCCGGAGATCAGCACGCCCAGCACGAGGAACGGCATGGCCTGTACGCAGATCGCGACGAACACGGTCGAGGCGGTGCGCAGCTTCGGCACGTCGAGCAGGTCGACGAGCCGGGACTGGAAGAGCAGTGCGAGAACGAGGATCCCGCACAGCACCTCCAACGACGTGATCTTCAGCCGAGGCCCGCCGGAGCGCCGCCTCGGCGAGCGGATCTCGCCGGTGATCGTCATTCCGCGTCCAGGTCCAGGAGTCGGCGGTACGTGCGCGCCATGCCCTCGCGGATCTCCTCGGGCGAGGGCGGCTCGGCGAACTCCGCCTCTTCCTCCTCGAGGTCGTCCTCGTCGTCGAAGTCGACCGGCGTGCCGTTGACCGTCTCGTCGTCGGCGTCCTCCTCGAGGGCGGCTTCGCGCAGCTCCTCGATGGTGGCGCTGACGTCCTCGGCGCTCAGGGCGGGCAGCATCGGCTTCACGATGGCCAGCACACCGCCCTCGGCGTCGTCCAGGGCCACGGCCTCGGCCAGCGCGACGGCGTGGTCGCGCTCGTACGGGCCGCAGATGAACGAGTCCCAGTCGTCACCGCCCGACGGCTCGAACGTGACGGTCCACGGGAACTCGTTGACGTCCGAGTCCTCTTCCGGCTCGTAAATGATCACGCCACCCATGGAAGGGTCCTTTCTCAAGAAAACCGGGAGAGGAGCTCGCCGCGCACCTGCGACGCGGTCGACACGACCAGCATGAGCAGCGTGCTCAACGGCTCCGGTTTGAGGCCGTCCGCCGGGAACGCGTAGCGCAGCATGACGTCCGTGCCGCGCTCGGAGTGGATCACGCCGAGCGTGCCGAACAGACCCTGGCCGGCGCGTTCAGCGACCCACGCGGCCGCTTCGGCCGGCAGGTCCCACGCGACGACCACCGTCAGCGAGAGCACCGTCAGGCCCTCGGCCAGCTCCATGCCCTGCACCGCGCACGGCACGTCGCCGTGGCGGAAGCTCAACGCGCCGTCGTCGTCCACGGACACGTCGTGGAACAGCTCCAGCGCCTTGCGCGCGGCCTCCAGGGCCTCACCGCTCGCGTTCACGACGACACCACCTCGTCCTCCGGCTTGTCGACGGCACCGCCGAAGCGCCGGTCGCGGCCCGCGAACTTCTCGCAGGCGCGCCACAGGTCGCGGCGGTCGAAGTCCGGCCACAGGATGTCCTGGAACACCATCTCGGCGTACGCGGACTGCCACAGCAGGAAGTTCGAGATGCGCTGCTCGCCCGACGGCCTGATGAACAGGTCGACGTCCGGCATCTCCGGCGTGTAGAGGTGCTTGGCGAGGGTGCGCTCGTCGACCTTGTCCGGGTTGAGCTTCCCGGCGGCGACCAGGCGCGCGACCTCGCGGGCGGCGTCACCGATCTCCGCGCGGCCGCCGTAGTTCACGCACATCACGAGGTTGAGCACGTCGTTCCCGGCCGTGCGGACCTCGGCCTCCTGCAGCTGCTTGATGACGCTGCCCCACAGGCGCGGCGCACGGCCGGCCCAGTGGATGCGCACCCCCATCTCGTCCAGCTCGTCGGTGCGGCGCGCGATCACGTCGCGGTTGAAGTTCATGAGGAAGCGCACCTCCTCGGGGCTGCGCTTCCAGTTCTCCGTGGAGAAGGCGTAGAGGGAGAGCCACTTCACGCCCAGCTCGATGGAACCCCTGGCGACGTCGAGCACGACCTGCTCACCGCGCTTGTGGCCCTCGACCCGCGACAGGCCGCGCTGGTTCGCCCAGCGGCCGTTGCCGTCCATCACGATCGCGATGTGCTTCGGCACCAGGTCGGCGGGGATGTCCGGGGGCGTCGCACCGGACGGGTGCGGCTCCGGCGGGCGCGGTACGCGCTTCTCACGCTCGGAGCGGCGGCGACGCAGCATTGGACCAGGCATCCTTTCGACCGAAAACCGTTGTCGACTCGCGCCACCCTAGCCGTCCGCCGGCTGCGCCTTCCGCTCGACCAACGGCAACGAACGCAACTGCCGTTCGAGGTGCCACTGCAGATGGGCCGCGACCAGCCCACTCGCGTCACGGCGGGCGATGTGCGGGATCTCGTCGACCACGGTCCACTGCCCGTGCAGCAACGCCGACAGCAACGTCAGCGTGTCCTGCGACGGCGACGACGACCCCGCGGGACGGCAGTTCGGGCAGCACGAGCCCCCGGCCTGGATGCTGAACGCCCGGTGCGGACCGGGATCGCCGCACTTCGCGCACTCGTTCACAGCGGGCGCCCAGCCCGCGAACGCCATCGCACGCATGAGGAACGCGTCCAGCAACAACGACGGGTCGCGCTCAGCACCCGCCAACGCCCTGAGAACCCCCACGACCAGCATGTACAGCCGCAGCACCGGCTCGCCCTCTTCGGCGCTGAGGCGGTCCGCGGTCTCGACGATCGCGCACGCGGCCGTGTAGCGCTGGTAGTCCTTCACGATCCCCACGCCGAACGCGTCCAGCGTCTGCACCTGCGTGATGATGTCGAGCGTCCGGCCGGGGTGGAACTGCACGTCGACGTGGCAGAACGGCTCCAGCCGCGCACCGAACTTCGACGACGTCTTGCGCACGCCCTTGGCCACGGCGCGGAGCTTGCCGTGGCGCTGGGTCAGGAAGGTGATGATCCGGTCCGCTTCACCGAGCTTCTGCACGCGGAGCACGATGCCGGTGTCGCGGTACAGGTTCGCCATCTGCAGCCCCGCCGTCTAGAAGCCCAGGCGGCGCAGCTGCTTCGGGTCGCGCTGCCAGTCCTTGGCGATCTTGATGTGCAGGTCCAGGTACACCCGGCTGCCCAGCAGCCGTTCGATCTGCTTGCGCGCCGCCGTGCCGACCTGCTTGAGCCGCTCACCCCGGTGCCCCAGGATGATCGCCTTCTGCGACGGCCTCTCCACGAACACGAACGCGTGAATGTCGATCAGGTCGTTCCGGCCCTCGCGCGGCTGCATCTCCTCCACCACCACGGCGATGGAGTGCGGCAACTCGTCGCGCACGCCCTCCAGCGCGGCCTCGCGGATGAGCTCGGCCACCAGCGTCTGCTCCGGCTCGTCGGTCAGGTCGCCGTCCGGGAACAGCTGCGGGCCCTCGGGCAGCTTCTGCAGCAGCAGGTCGCTGAGCTTGTCGACCTGGAAGCCGTCGACCGCGGAGACCGGGATGATCTCGGCGAACTCCATGACCTTCTGCAGCGCGAGCAGCTGCTCCATCACCTGCTGCTGCGACACCAGGTCCGTCTTCGTGACGATGCCGACGACGGGCGTGCGCTTGGCGACCTTCTCCAGCTCGGCGGCGATGAACTTGTCACCGGGCCCCACCTTCTGGTCCGCGGGCACGCAGAAGCCGACCACGTCGACCTCCGACCACGTCTCGCGCACCAGGTCGTTCAAGCGCTGGCCGAGCAGCGTGCGCGGCCGGTGCAGACCCGGCGTGTCGACGAGCACGAGCTGGCCGTCCTCGCGGTGCACGATGCCGCGGATCGTGTGGCGGGTCGTCTGCGGCTTGCTGGACGTGATGGCGACCTTCGTGCCCACCAGCGCGTTCGTCAGCGTCGACTTCCCTGCGTTCGGGCGGCCGACGAAGCACGCGAACCCGGAGCGGTAACCATCCATCAGTCCATTGTCCCTCTACCCGCTTCGGGCCGTGCGCTGACCCTCAGACCTGCTCGCGCACCTCACCGGAGGTGTCCGCGAGGAACACCGGACCGGTCGGCGTGAGGTCGCGGACCGCCGCCAGCGACTCCGCGTCCACCGTCGTGCCCCCGGTCACCACGACGGCCGCCTCCAAGCCCTCGGCACCGCTCGACACCGCCGCGGCGACAGCGGCCTGCAGCGCCGTCAGCTTCAACGACGGCAGCGAGACCGTGGACGCGTTGTACGTGCGACCGTCGAGGTCGCGCACCGCCGCACCCTCCGCAGCGCCGTTGCGCGCACGGACCGAGCGCGCGAGCGTGACGAGCTTGGCGTCCTCGGGATCGATGTCAGTCATCTTCTTCTGTCTCCTTCTGCACGGGACGCACGAGCACAGTGGTGACGCGGATGCGGCCGCGCACGTCCTTGCCGCCCTCCGCCCGCATGCGCAGACCCGCGATCTCGGCCTCGGTGCCGGGCAGCGGCACGCGCCCGAGCCGCTGCGCGAGCAGGCCGCCCACCGTCTCGACCTCGTGGTCGTCGAGTTCGGTGCCGAACAGCGCGTCCAGGTCGTCCACCGGCAGGCGCGCGCTGACCCGCACCGCGCCGTCCTCCAGGTGCTCGACCGGCGGCCGGTCGTCGGTGTCGGACTCGTCGGTGATCTCGCCGACGATCTCCTCGAGGATGTCCTCGATGGTCAGCAGGCCCGCGGTGCCGCCGTACTCGTCGACGACGATCGCCATGTGCTTGCGGGAGACCTGCATCTCGCGCAGCAGGTCCGCGATCGGCTTCGAGTCCGGGATGAAGCTCGTCGGGCGCATCAGCTCCGCCACGGTCTTCGGGTCCTCGCCGTCGGCCAGCGTCGCCCGCATGAGGTCCTTGAGGTTCACCACGCCGAGCACGTCGTCGACGCTCTCCCCGATCACCGGCAGGCGCGTGTAGCCGGTGCGCAACGACAGCGCGAGCGCCTGCCGCACCGACTTGGCGTGCTCGATCCACACGATCTCCGTGCGCGGCACCATGATCTCGCGCGCGATGGTGTCCCCCAGCTCGAACACCGAGTGGATCATCTCGCGCTCGCCCTCGTCGACGACGCCGCGCTCCTGCGCCATGTCGACGAGCTCGCGCAGCTCCACCTCGGAGCTGAACGGGCCCTCGCGGAAGCCCCTGCCGGGCGTGATCGCGTTGCCGATCAGGATCAGCAACTTCGACAGCGGCCCGAGGACCCGGCCGAGCTGCCGGACGGTGCCCGCGGCGAGGAGCGACACGGCGTACGGGTGCTGACGGCCGAGGGTGCGCGGTCCGACGCCGACGAGCACGTACGACACGATGAGCATGCTCAGGCACGAGTACAGGACGGCGAGCCCGTCCTCGGCGACGTAGTCGAGGAACACCGTCGTGACCAGCACCGCCGCCGACATCTCGCACGCCAGGCGCAGCAGCAGCAACAGGTTGACGTGCCGCGGCCGGTCGTTGAGGACGTGCAGCAACTGACCGGTACCCCAGCGCCCCTGCCGTTGCAAGGACTCCACCCGTGCACGTGACACGGTGCCGAGAGCGGCATCCACACACGCGAACAGACCGGCGGCCAGAACGAGCACAACGGCCAGCACGATCACACTGGCAGGGTTCGCGCTCATGATCCAGTTTCTCTAGGGGGACTTCAGACTTCTTCGTTCTTCTCGTCGAGCCCGACCGCGCCGAGCACCTTGTCGTCGGCGCTGCGCTGGTGCGCGGCCCGCTGGGCCTCGTCACGCGCGGTGCGGAAGTCCGCGAGGATGCGGTTCTGCAGGGTGAACATCTCGCGTTCCTCGGCGGGCTCGGCGTGGTCGTAGCCGAGCAGGTGCAGCACGCCGTGCACGGTCAGCAGGTGCAGCTCGTCCAGCAGGCTGTGACCGGCCTTCTTCGCCTGGTCCTTGGCGAACGCGGGGCACAGCACGATGTCCCCGAGCAGCGCGGGACCGAGCCCCGCGGCGTCGGGCCGGCGCGCGGAGTCCAGCTCGTCCATGGGAAAGGCCATGACGTCCGTCGGACCCGGCAGGTCCATCCAGCGCTCGTGCAGGTCCGCCATCACGTCCAGCTCGACGAGGAGGACGGACAGCTCGGCCAGGGGGCTCACGCCCATGCGGTCCAGCGCGAAGCGGGCGGCGGAGACGATGGAACCCTCGTCGACCCCGACACCCGACTCGTTGGCGATCTCGATGCTCACGGCGCCTATCGTCCCCGGCGCTGGTTCCCCCGGCGTGCACCGGGTCCGTGGTGTTGCCCGTTCTGGTCGAGGGCGTCCTGCTGGACCTGCCACTTGTCGTACGCGTCGACGATGTCGCCGACCAGGCGGTGGCGCACCACGTCCTGGCTGGTCAGCTCCGAGAAGTGCACGTCCTCGACGCCGTCGAGGATGTCCCGCACGACCCGGAGGCCGCTGCGCTGTCCGCCCGGGAGGTCGACCTGGGTCGTGTCGCCCGTCACCACCATCTTGGAGCCGAAGCCCAGCCGGGTGAGGAACATCTTCATCTGCTCGGGCGTGGTGTTCTGCGCCTCGTCGAGGATGATGAACGCGTCGTTCAACGACCGGCCGCGCATGAACGCCAGGGGCGCCACCTCGATCGTCCCCGCCTGCGTGAGGCGCGGGATCGACTCCGGGTCGACCATGTCGTGCAGCGCGTCGTACAGCGGGCGCAGGTACGGGTCGATCTTCTCGTAGAGCGTGCCGGGCAGGTAGCCCAGCCGCTCGCCCGCCTCGACGGCCGGACGGGTGAGGATGATGCGGTTGACCTGCTTGGACTGCAGCGCCTGCACGGCCTTGGCCATCGCGAGGTAGGTCTTGCCGGTGCCGGCGGGACCAAGGCCGAACACGATCGTGTTCTTGTCGATGGCGTCGACGTAGTGCTTCTGGTTCAGCGTCTTCGGCCTGATCGTGCGGCCTCGGCGGCTCACGATGTCGAGGCTCAGGACCTCCGCGGGCGACTCGACGTCGGTCTCGTTCAGCATCGCGACGATGCGGCGGACGGCGTTGTGGTCGATGACCTGGCCGCGGCTCGCGAGGGTGATGAGCTCGGAGAAGACGCGTTCGGCGAAGGCCACGTCGGCGGGGTCGCCGGACAAGGTGATCTCGTTCCCGCGCACGTGCACGTCGGCGTCGAGCAGTTCCTCCGCGAGCCGGAGGTTCTCGTCGCGCGACCCGAGCAGCGTGAGCACCGCGCCTTCCGGTACGGCGAACCGGGACTGACCTTCCTTGTTGCTCTGCTGTGTTTCTTCGGCCACGAGGCCCCGGCCTGCTTCCTGTCGCTCGGATCTGGTGCCGTCGATGCTAGTCCGGCCGAAAATGGGTGGCTACCGCTTTGCTCACCGTGTGTGCTCATCGACCGTGGAGATCCGCAGGCTTGGTGTCGACGACGTACCCGAGTGCATGAAGCTCATCACGGACCGCGGCTGGACCTGGACGCCCGAGCAGTGGGAGATGATGCTCGCCCTCGGTCCCGGTTACGGCGCCTTCGACTCGTCCGGGCTGCTCGGCACGGCGTTGACGACGCCTTATCCCGAGATGCAGGCGATCAGCGGCGTTCTGGTGGCGTCGCGGGCGGAGCGCCGGGGCATCGGCACGCGGCTGATGGCGAGGACGCTGGAGGTCAGTCCGTCCGTTCTGTACGCGACGGAGGTGGGGGAACCACTGTACGCCCGGCTCGGCTTTCACCCGGTCGGGGCATCGGTCTCCTACCGCGGCGTGTTCACCGGTTCCGCTCCCGGCGTGTCGCGGCCGGGCACGCCCTCGGACGTCCCGGTCCTCGCCGAGCTCGACCGGGAGGTCAGCGGGTACACGCGGCCCGTGCTCTGGGACCGGCTGCTCGACCCGTCGTCGCCGTACGACGTGCTGGTGTCGGACTCCGCCGTGGTCGCCACCAGGCCGAACCCCACCGGTGTCACGATCGGTCCGCTGATCGCCCCGGACGCCGCGGCCGCCTGCGAGTTGCTGGCGGACGTGACGGCCGGTGGTGGCGACGTCCGGGTGGACACGGACAGCCCCGACGTGGCCGCGTTCCTGCTGGAGAACGGCTTCGGCAAGATCGAGGGCGGCTGCACGCTGATGGTGCACGGCGCCGCGGACGTGCCGGGTGACCGCGCGCGCTACTTCGCGCCCGCCTCACACGCGCTCGGATGACCTCGGGGGACCTGTGGAACTGCGCAGACTGGCGAAGGACGACATCACCGCGTGCTCCGACCTGGCCGAGAGCCGGTCGTGGCCACGTGAGGAGAGCAAGTGGGAGTTCCTGCTCGCGCACGGCGAGGGCTGGGGGCTGTTCGACGAGGAGGGTCTCGTCGGCACGACGATCGTGACGCGCTACCCGGAGCTGGCGTCGATCAGCATGGTGCTGGTCGCCGAACGCGCGGCGCGGCAGGGGCACGCCCGCCGGTTGGTGTCGCACGTGCTGGGCACGGGTGTCTCGACGTTGTTCGCGACGGAGATGGGTCGTCCGCTGTACGAGCAGCTGGGCTTCCACGCCGTCGGCTTCACGGACATCCACGCGGGCACGTTCACGGGACCGGCGGCCGGTGTGTCGCGTCTCGCCGCAGAGGCGGACCTCGACGACGTGGTCGCGCTCGACACGAAGGTCACCGGTATCACGCGGCCGTACCTGTGGGAGTGGTTGCTGAGGATGGGCACCATCCGGATCTCCGGTCACGGCGTCGCGGGCACGTGGCAGGTCCGCGCCCAGCGGATGCTCATCGGGCCGGTGATCGCGGACACGCCGGCGGACGCGTGCGCGCTCATCGCCGACTGCGCCGCGGATGTCCCGAGCGTGCGCGTCGACGTGCACGACCCGCAGGTGATCGCGTTCGTCCGGGCGAACGGGATGGAGTCGTGGGGCGAGGCCACCTGGATGGTCAGGGGCGCCGAGGAGCTCCCCGGTGACCGCGCCCGCTACCGCGCTCCCCTGCTGCAGGCGCTGGGCTAGAGACGCCGGCCGCCCAGCAGGTGCAGGTGGGCGTGGAACACCTCCTGCCCGCTGTCCGGTCCGGTGTTGAACAGCAGCCGGTAGCCCGACTCGGCGACGCCCTCGGCCTCGGCGACCTCCTTCGCGGCGGCGAAGAGGTCGCCGAGCTGGTCACCGTCCAGGTCGACGGCGTTCGGCACGTGTTCGCGGGGGATGAGCAGCACGTGCACGGGCGCCTTGGGCTGGATGTCGCGGAACGCGAGCGTCGTCTTGGTCTCGTGCACGACGGTCGCGGGGATCTCGCCGCCGACGATGCGGCAGAACAAACAGGACATGCCCCGACGCTAGGCGAAGATGCGGTCGAGCTGCTCGTCGACGGCCTCGGCCATGTCCTCGGCGGTGAGCTCGTCGGGCCCGAGCCGGTGGTGGATGTTGAGGCCGTCGACCAGCACGACGAGGCGCCGGGCGGCCTTCACCGGCACGACGCCGTCCCGCAGCTCACCGGCTTCCTGCGCCGCCGTGAGCACCCGTGCGATCCCGTCGTACAGCTCGCGTGTGCCGCGGCGCTCCAACTCGTGCAACGTCGGTTCGACCATCGCCCGCGGGAGGAACGACAGCAGCACCGCGGCCTCCGCCTGGCGTTCGTCGTCGACCGCCAGCATCTCGTGGGCGATGGCCCGCACCACCTCGCGGTGGCCGGCGGTGGTGCCGATGCGCTCCAGCCGTGCGAGGAACCGCCGGTACGCGAGTTCCATCGCGAACCCCAGCAGCGCGTTCTGCGTCGGGAAGTAGTGCCGCAGGGACCCGCTCGACCACCCGGACTCCGTTGCCACGGCGCGCACCGAGGCGTGGTCGATGCCGTCGCGCCGCACGATGCGCCACACCGCCTCGGCGAGTTCGCGGCGGCGTTGCTCGTGGTCGACAACCTTGGGCACCGGCTTTTTCTAGCAGTCGCGGGCGAGGCCGCGGACAGCCGTCCGGCACCGCTCCCAGGCCTCGGTCCCCGGCGTGATCACGTCCATGTGCCCGGCTCCTGCGACGACCACGAGTTCGGCCTGCGGCTCGGCGGCGCAGAACGCGACGGACTGCTCGACGGGCACGTCCTCGTCGCGGTCGCCGTGCACGCAGACGACCGGCTTGCCGATGGGGATCAGCGCGGTGGGCGAGGCCTCGGCGAACTGCTCCTCGGTGCACAGCTCGAGCGCCCGCGGCGTGATGTGGCGGGTGAAGTCCAGCACCGCCGCCTGGGCGACCGCCCCGGCCACGCGCGCGCTGTTCTTGGCCGCCCACACGGCGAGGTGCCCGCCCGCGCTGTGGCCGAGCGTCACGACGGGTCCGAGGTCGACGGCGTCGATGGCGGCGAGGACGTCCTGCCCGGTCTGCGGCCATCCCCCGCCGCCGCTCACCCGGCGGTACTCGACGTTCCAGACGGCGAACCCGTCGGCGACGAGCGCCTCGGCGAGCGGCCGGCCGAGTTCGAGGCCGTAGCGCTGGTGCCAAAAACCACCGTGAATGACGACAACGGCACCCTGGGCAGCGCCGGTCGGAAGGGAAAGT
This sequence comes from Lentzea jiangxiensis, assembly GCF_900104175.1. Classification (GTDB taxonomy): domain Bacteria; phylum Actinomycetota; class Actinomycetes; order Mycobacteriales; family Pseudonocardiaceae; genus Lentzea; species Lentzea jiangxiensis. The sequence continues at coordinate 36,937 of NZ_FNIX01000011.1, read as the reverse complement.
TCACCGAACTGGCTGGGGTGGTCACCGTAAGCAATTCTCTGCACACGCAGAAAGTACGGGAAGAACGCGCCGGACTTGTCAGACCTCGTGAGTACGTTGAAACGCAGGGGTTCCCAATCAGGGGGTACCCCTGCGAAAGCGTGCCCGCACGCGTGTGTGGAGCCTGCGGCGCGATCCGTGAGCCTGAAACTCAAAGACTGCAACATGCGCCGAGATGCCGCCTCAGGCCCGTGACCTGCACTGAGAGCTACCGCGCAGTGACTCGTCACATCAGCCTGCGCGCCACGCGAAGTCTTCGAGCCCGGAAAACAAAAGGGGCGCCTCGCGGTCCGAAGCCTGGGGGTCGCTTCGCCGCGAGGCGCCGACGCCGGACCGAGGGGGGAGGTGTCCGGCGAGTCCTTTGCCAGAAGGCCTAATCGTCTACTCCGTTTCCGGATAGACCAATCAGCCCCTCTGCGATCCAGGGTAACCCCACCCGCCTGGGATTCGCTACATCTTCCGTCAAGCCAATCCATCCGATGTTCATCTTCGGAGTGAACGGGGTCACCACCGGGACGTGAGTACCCCGAGCGCACCGAGAGCAACCGCGGCGGCGGTGGATGCACGCAGAACGGTTGGGCCCAATCGGACGATCCGCGCACCCGAGGACCGCAAGGTGTCGAGCTCCTCCTGCGTGATCCCGCCCTCGGGACCGACGACGAGCAGCACGTCTCCGGAGGCGGGCAGTTCGACGTCGGCGAGCCGCTCGGTGGCGCTCTCGTGCAACACGAGCGTCAACGCCGAGGACGACACGCGATGGGAGAGCTGTGTCGTGCTCACGGGTTCGTCGACCGACGGCACCCGCGCGCGCCGGGCCTGCTTCGCCGCTTCGCGGACCGTGGACCGCCAGCGCCCCAACGCTTTCGCGCCGCGCGGGCCGTCTTCCCACTTCGTGATGCACCGGGAAGCGCGCCACGGCACCACACCGTCCACACCGGCCTCGGTGGCCAGTTCGACGGCGAGCTCACCCCGGTCGCCCTTCACCAGCGCCTGCGCGAGCACGACGCGCGGCGACGGTTCGGGCTCGACCCAGCGCTCGAGCACGCGCAACGACAGCTCGGCGCGGTCCACCGCCGTCACCGAGCACCGCACCTGCGTGCCGGAGCCGTCGGACAGCACGAGCTCCTCACCGACGCGCAGCCGCTTGACGGTCGCAGCGTGCCGGCCTTCCGGGCCGTCCAGCACGAAGTCCTCGCCGGACGGCAGCGCCTCGACGAGGAAGACCGGCAGGGTCACCGGTTGCCGCGCGAGGCCCGCAGGCGGGAGAACAGCCCGCCGCCGCCCTTGCCGTTGTGCGACAGCGAGGGTTCGTTCTCGCCGCGCAGCTCGGCCAGGTCGCGCAGCAGCGAGGCCTGCGCCGCGTCGAGCTTCGTCGGGACGACGACCTCGAGGTGCACGTGCAGGTCGCCCCGACCGTCGACGCGGCCGGTGGAGCGCAGCTTCGGCATGCCGCGGCCCGTGAGCACGAGCTGCGTGTTCGGCTGCGTGCCGGGCTCGATCTGCAGCTCTTCCTCGCCGTCGAGCGTCTTCAACGGCAACGTGGCACCCAGGGCGGCCGTCGTCATCGGGATCTGCACGACGCAGTGCAGGTCGGCGCCGTCGCGTTCGAAGATCTCGTGCGGGTGCTCCTCGACCTCGACGTAGAGGTCACCGGCCGGGCCACCACCGGGGCCGACCTCGCCCTGGCCCGCCAGGCGCACGCGCATGCCCTCGGCGACACCGGCGGGGATGTTCACGGAGATCGTGCGGCGTGACCGCGTGCGGCCGTCACCGGCGCACTGCTGGCACGGGTCGGGGATGACCTCGCCGAAGCCGCGGCAGACCGGGCACGGGCGCGACGTCACGACCTGGCCGAGGAACGACCGCTGCACCGACTGGACCTCGCCGCGGCCGTGGCAGGTGTCGCACTGGACGGGCTTGGAGTCGTTCTGCGTGCCCGCGCCGTGGCAGCGGTCGCAGAGGATCGCCGTGTCGACCGTCAGCTCGCGCGTGGCACCCGCCGCGCACTCCTCCAGCGTCATGTCGAGCCGGATGAGCGCGTCGGAGCCGGGCTGCACGCGGCTGCGCGGCCCGCGGCCACCACCGGACGTCGCGCCGAAGAACGCGTCCATGATGTCGCCGAGACCGAAGCCGGAGAACGGGTCACCGCCGGCGCGGCCACCACCGCCCGAGTCGAGGGGGTCGCCACCCAGGTCGACGACGCGGCGCTTCTCGGGGTTCGACAACACCTCGTAGGCGGCCGTCACCTCCTTGAAGCGGGCCTCCTCGCTGGGATTGACGTCCGGGTGCAGCTGCCTCGCGAGCTTGCGATAGGCGCGCTTGATCTCATCCTGTGTCGCGTTCTGCGAAACACCGAGGATGCCGTAGTAATCCCTGGCCACCTTGTTCGCTTTCGTGTTCATCTTTCAGATCAAAGTCCTGGTCAACGACCGGTCAGGATCTCACCGACGTAGTTGGCGACCGCGCGCACGGCCGCCATGGTCCCGGGGTAGTCCATGCGCGTCGGTCCGACGACGCCAAGGCCACCGAGGGGGTTGTCGCGGCTGCCGTAGCCGATGGACACCACGGAGGTGCTGCGCATCTCGGCTGCCTCGTTCTCCTCGCCGATGCGCACGAGCACACGACCGGGGTCGCGGCTCGCGGCGAGCAGTTTGAGCACGACGACCTGTTCCTCGAGCGCCTCCAGCACCTGCCGCAGAGAGCCGGGGAAATCCGTGATGTTGCGCGTGAGGTTCGCGGTGCCGCCGAGCACGAGCCGTTCCTCGGGGTGCTCCACCAGTGTCTCGATCAGCACGGTGGCCACCCGCAGCATCGGGTCGCGCAGGGTCGTCGGCACCTCGTCGGGCAGTTCGGCGACCTTGGCACTGGCCTCGGCCAGCCGCTGCCCCGCCATCGCCTGGTTCAGCACACCGCGCAACTGCGCCGTGTGCTCCTCGCTGATCACGTCGCCCAGCTCGACGATCCGCTGGTCGACGCGGCCGGTGTCGGTGATCAGCACCAGCATCAGCCGCGACGGCGTGATCGGCAGCACCTCCAGGTGGCGCACGGCCGCGCGGGACAGCGTCGGCACCTGGATCACCGCCACCTGCCGGGTGAGCTGCGCGAGCAACCGCACGCTGCGGCGCATCACGTCGTCGAGGTCGAGCGCCCCGTCCAGGAAGCTGCGGATCGCCCGCTTCTCCGCCTGCGAGAGCGGCTTGACCTCGCTCAGCTTGTCGACGAAGAGCCGGTACCCCTTGTCCGTGGGCACGCGCCCGGCGCTGGTGTGCGGCTGGGCGATGTAGCCCTCGTCCTCCAGCGCCGCCATGTCGTTGCGCACCGTCGCGCTCGACACGCCCAGGTTGTGCCGCTCGACCAGGGCCTTCGACCCGACGGGCTCCTGGTTGGACACGTAGTCGGCGACTATGGCGCGCAGCACCTCGAACCGACGCTCATCGGCGTTCACCGCTGTTCACCTCCGTGTCCACTGCTTCCGAGTTTACCCAGCCGGATTCGTGACCGGTGCCCGCTCCGAACCTCTGAGCGGGCTCCTGGGGCCGTTCGAGTGATAAGGGACCGAAAGAACCCGCAGGCAGCCCTCCGCGCCTAACGTGCGCGGGTGGTCACCGCGAACGAAACGACGCTTCAGGATCTGCTGGAGGGCTCGAAGCAGTACCGAGTCCCCCTGTACCAGCGAACGTACTCATGGGAGAAGAAGCAGCTCTCCCAACTCTGGGACGACGTCGTCCAGCTGGCAGAGGATCGCATCACTCACGAATCGGCCACCCACTTCATCGGGTCCGTCGTTCTCGCACCGAGCCCTGGCAACGGTCCAACCGGTGTGCCGCAGTACCTGGTCGTCGACGGGCAGCAGCGGCTCACCACACTCACCTTGCTGCTCTGCGCCATCCGCGATCACCGAGCCAAGCACGAAGACCCGATCCACCGCGGCCGCATGAACGACCTCTACCTGACCAACCCGTACAAGCCGGAGTCGCAGCGGCTCAAGGTCGTGCCAACGCAGACGAACCGCGACGCCTATCAGGCCTGCGTCGATTCGACGCCGCACGCGGGGGGCAGTGATCAGATCGGTGCCGCCTACCGTTTCTTCGCCGCCAAGCTCGTGGAACTCGACGATCCCGTCGACCAGTTCGACATCGAGCGGCTCGAGAACGCCGTCATCAGCGGACTGGCCCTGGTGTCCATCACCACCCACCCCGGCGACAACGCCCACCGCATCTTCGAGTCGCTGAACAACACCGGTGCGGCGCTCAGCCAAGCCGATCTGCTGCGCAACTACCTGTTCATGCGGTTGCCGGTTCTGGGCGAGCAGGTCTACCGGGGGCTATGGCTGCCGCTCGAAGCAAAGCTCGACAAGTCCAAGGAACTCGAGCTGCTCTTCTGGCTCGACCTGGTTCAACGCGACGCGCGGATCAAACAGGCCGATACCTACGCGAGTCAGCAGGCTCGACTAGATCGGCTGACCGACGAAGCGGAGATCGAGGCGGAAGTGGCCAGGCTGTGCGGACTGGGCAATCTCCTCCGCGTCATCCTGAGCCCGGAGATCGAGCCGCACGAGGCAGTGCGCACCAGGCTGCAGCGACTGAAGGCATGGGGAACCACCACGGTGTACCCGTTGCTGCTGCACTTGCTGGACCGCAGGCAGCAGGGAACGGCCACATCGGGGCAGATCGCATCGGCGATGCTCTACGTAGAAAGCTTCTTCGTCAGGCGTCTGCTCATCGGCCGTGCGACGGCCAACATCAACCGAATCCTGCTCTCGATCGTGACCGAGATGGATCGCACCCAGCCCGTGGACCAAGCGGTGCACGCCTATCTGTCGACCGGACGGAAGTTCTACGCGAACGACGAGGAGGTGCGCGCTGCCACTCGAACGGTGCCGTATTACTTGAACGGCCGACCGCACCAGCGCGCATTGATCCTGCGCTGGCTCGAGGCAGATCACGGCAGCAAGGAACCCGTCGACCTGGATTCGCTGACGATCGAGCACGTCATGCCGCAGAGTTTCACCGACGAGTGGGAACAGGCCGTCAACAAGGACTTGGACCCTGGCGAAACGTACGAGCAGGTGCACAACGCACTGGTGCACACGCTCGGCAACCTGACGTTGACCGGGTACAACTCGGAGCTGAGCAACAGCTCGTTCGACGTCAAGAAGGACCAGCTCGCCGAAAGCGGCCTGGTGATGAACCGACAAATCGCCGAACAGCCTGCATGGGGCCGACCTCAGATCCTTGCTCGGGCCGACGCACTGGCTGAGCGCGTGATCGCCGCGTGGCCCGGTCCGTTGGCAGGTGCGAAACCGAGCACCAGCGCGGCGTGGAGCTTGATGAACACCGTGCTCGCTGCGTTGCCAGCCGGTTCGTGGACCACCTACGGCGATATAGCGGCAATCATCGGCAGCCACCCGGTGGCTGTCGGCGCCCGGCTTTCCACCGCCACGGCACCGAATGCGCACCGCGTTCTACTGGCGGGTGGCCTGGTGTCGCCTGGTTTCCGATGGCTGGAACCGGACAAGAACGACGATCCCCTCGACGTGTTGCGTTCCGAAGGTGTGGAGTTCGACGAAGACGGACGTGCTTCCGACGCCCAGCACATCTCGTTCGAGGAACTCGCCGAGCTCGCAGGCCTGGATGTGGAGACGACGGACGAGCCGTCGGCCACCGACCTGGGCCAAGAAGCGCTCCCGCACTTCTTCGACCAAGTGCGCGACAAGCACGACGAAGAAGTCACGGCGGCGGTCTTCAGCGTTGTCGAGGCTTGGCGGGAGCTCGGTGGACGCCCTGAGTTCGGTACGGGCCGGAGCGAGACCTCGTGCTTTCTGATCGCCAGGGAGAAGGGCGAGGAAGGCGGCAACATCTGGCCTTTCGCGATCTACCCGAGCGGCAGGGTCGAGGTGGTGTTTCAGCACCTCCGTGTCCGCCCGCCGTTCGACGAGGTCACGATGCGCGAAGAGCTCCGGCAGCGGCTGAACGGGGCTCCCGGCGTGAACATCGCCGCCGCGAAGATAGAGCTGCGACCGAGCTTTCCGCTGAAGGTCCTCCTGGACCCCGCCGCACGTGCCGTGGTGCAGGAGACCTTGGAGTGGTTTTACGAGCAGGCTCGCTCGACGGTTTTTGTCGGTGGTGCTCGCTAGGGTCCAAACGTGGGCAACGTGGTGTGGCTCCGGCCACCTGATGAGGACGGTCCGGCACCGGGGAGGGCGTGCCTGGTCCACAGCGAGGACGAGTGGTGGGAGGGCACCGTCGTCTGGGAGGAGGCCCGGCGGGCGGACGGGTTGTGGTGGGGCACCGCGACCTACCGCAAGCGCGGGCAGGTCGTCGTCGAGGTGTTCAGCCAGCACGACCTGCGCGCCCGCTGAACCGGCGAGTCAGGGCAGCAGGCGGCGCACGACGGCGTCGGCCAGCAGGCGGCCCCGGTCCGTCAGCACGCAGCGGTCGTCGTGCGGCTCGAGCAGGCCGTCGGCGATCGCCTGCTTCGCCTCCTCACGGCCCGCCTCGTCCAGCACGTCCATCGGCAGGCCGGAGGCGAGGCGCAGTTCCAGCAGCACCCGTTCCACGCGCTGGTCCTCGGCGGACAGCACCTCGCGCCCGGCGGCCGGGGACGCGCCCGAAGCGAGCAGGGACGAGTAGCGGGCCGGGTGCTTGACGTTCCAGAAGCGCACGCCGCCGACGTGGCTGTGGGCGCCGGGGCCGAAGCCCCACCAGTCGGCGCCCTTCCAGTACAGGACGTTGTGCCGGCACCGGGCGGCATCGGACGTGGCCCAGTTGGAGACCTCGTACCAGGAGAAGCCGGCGCCCGAGAGCACCGAGTCGACCATCTCGTACGACGAGGCGAGCACGTCGTCGTCCGGCATCGGCAGGTCGCCGCGGCGGATGCGGCGGGCCAGGCCGGTGCCGTCCTCCACGATCAACGCGTAGGCGGACACGTGGTCGACGCCCGCGGCCAGCACGGCGTCCAGGGAGGCGGCCAGGTCCGAGGGCTGCTCCCCCGGCGTGCCGTAGATGAGGTCGAGGTTCACGTGCTCGAAGCCGGCCGCGCGTGCCTCGCGTGCGGCATCGACCGGACGGCCGGGCGTGTGTTTGCGGTCCAGCACCTGCAACACGTGCCGTGCGGCGGACTGCATTCCCAGGGACACACGGGTGTAGCCGGAGGCGAGGATGCCCTCGAAGAACGAAGGTGAGGTCGACTCCGGGTTCGACTCCGTCGTCACCTCGGCGCCGGGCGCGAGGCCGAACGACTGGCGCACGGCGTCGAGGACGTCGCCCAGACCGGAGGCGCCCAGCAACGACGGGGTGCCGCCGCCGACGAACACCGTCTCGGCCTGGATGGGGGTGCCGAGGACGGACGCGGCCAAGTCCAGTTCGCGGCGCAGGCCCTCCAGCCACGACTCGGGGGACGCGGAGGTGCCGAGTTCGCCGGGCGTGTAGGTGTTGAAGTCGCAGTAGCCGCAACGGGTCGCGCAGAACGGCACGTGCACGTAGATGCCGAAGGGGCGTGAGCCGACACCGGCGACGGCTGAAGGGGGGAGCGAACCGTCGGCGGGCGCGGGCTCGCCATCGGGCAAAGCGGAGGGCATGACTCCCAGTGTCCCCTACACGCCCCCAATGGCGGTGTTCGACCAGGGGAAGTGTCTGTCGGTGACAGAGATATCACGGAGTGAAACCAGCCTAGGATGTCAACTCCCCCTCGTCAATCCCAGCATTCGGTTGGCGGTGGACCACGCTCTGGACGGCATGCACACTGAGGTCATGCATTCGACTGGAGTCCGCCTCGTGGCCCGCCGCCACGTCGACTTCCGTCGTGTCTCCAGCGCGATGTGCCGTCGTTCGGCATGACCGCGCGCTGATTTGTTCCCGTCAGCGCCCGGCGCGCTGACGACGCCCCCGCCACGAGCACCTCCGGGCTTCTTCACGCGCACCGAGCGCCTCGAAACCCCGGAGGATGGCGATGGCCACGCCGCAGACGTCACCGCGCGCCAAGCAGCGTCGCGGCGAGGGGCAGTGGGCACTCGGTTACCGAGAGCCGTTGAACCCCAACGAGCGGAGCAAGAAGGACGACAACCCGCTCAACGTCCGCGCCCGCATCGAGAACATCTACGCCCACGGTGGTTTCGACTCGATCGACCCGGCGGACCTGCGCGGGCGGTTCCGCTGGTACGGCCTGTACACGCAGCGCAAGCCCGGCATCGACGGCGGCCGCACGGCCACGTTGGAGCCGGAGGAGCTGGACGACGAGTTCTTCATGATGCGCGTCCGCAGCGACGGCGGCGCGCTCACCACGGAGCAGCTGACGGTCCTGGGCGAGATCTCGCAGACCTATGCGCGCGACACCGCGGACATCACCGACCGGCAGAACATCCAGTACCACTGGATCCGCGTCGAGGACGTCCCCACGATCTGGCAGAAGCTCGAAGCCGTCGGCCTCACGACGATGGAGGCGTGCGGCGACAGCCCGCGCGTCATCCTCGGCTCGCCGGTCGCGGGCATCTCGCAGGACGAGGTGGTCAACGGCCAGCCGGCGATCGACACGATCCTCGAGCGCTACATCGGCGACCCGCGCTTCTCCAACCTGCCGCGCAAGTTCAAGACCGCCATCTCCGGGCTGCAGGACGTCGCGCACGAGATCCACGACATCGCGTTCGTCGGCGTGCACCACCCCGAGCACGGGCCCGGCTTCGACCTCTGGGTCGGTGGCGGCCTGTCCACGAACCCCATGCTGGGCAAGCGGTTGGGCGCGTGGGTGCCGCTCGACGAGGTCCCGGACGTGTGGGAGGCGGTCATCTCCGTCTTCCGCGACTACGGCTACCGCCGCCTGCGCCACCGCGCGCGCATCAAGTTCCTCGTCGCCGACTGGGGCCCGGAGAAGTTCCGGCAGGTCGTCGAGGACGAGTACCTGCAGCGCAAGATGATCGACGGCCCGGCGCCCGAGGTGCTGGACCAGCAGCTCGACCACATCGGCGTGCACAAGCAGAAGGACGGCCTGTTCTACGTCGGCGCCGCGCCCGTCGCGGGCCGCGTGTCCGGCTCGATCCTGGTCGAGGTCGCGAAGTACGCCGAACGGGCGGGCTCGAACCGCGTCCGCTTCACGCCGCAGCAGAAGATCATCGTGCTGGACGTGCCCGAGGCCGAGATCCCGGCGCTCAAGAGCGACCTCGCGAAGCTCGGCCTGCAGGTCGACCCGTCGCCGTGGCGCCGGGGCATCATGGCCTGCACCGGCATCGAGTTCTGCAAGCTCGCGATCGTCGAGACCAAGGCCCGCGCCCTCGACCTCGTGACGCAGCTCGAGGCCAACCTCAAGGACGTCGTCGACGGCGTCACGGCGCCGATCACCGTGCACATCAACGGCTGCCCCAACTCCTGCGCCCGCATCCAGACCGCGGACATCGGGCTGAAGGGCCAGATCGTCACCGACGACGCGGGCAACCAGGTCGAGGGCTTCCAGGTGCACCTCGGCGGTGGCCTCGGCCTCGACGCCGGGTTCGGGCGCAAGCTGCGCGGCCACAAGGTCACCGCGGCCGAGCTGCCCGAGTACGTCGAGCGCGTGGTGCGGAACTTCGTCGCCCAGCGGGAGACCGACGAGCGTTTCGCCCAGTGGGTCGCCCGCGCGGAAGAGGGTTCGCTGCGATGAGCGCCAGCCGACGTGCGTTCCTCAGCGGAGGCTGCGATGAGTGACCGCGCGACGCCGTTCTACTGCCCCTACTGCGGTGACGAGGACCTCCGGCCGCAGGAGGAACCCAGCTACGCGTGGCTGTGCACCGGGTGCCGCCGCGTCTTCAAGGTCTCGTTCGTCGGGCTCAACCTGCCGCAGGAGGTGAAGAAGTGAGCGATCTCAAGGAAGACCTCAAGATCGTCGCCGACGCCGCGCAGGAGGAGCTGGCCGGCGCCTCGGCGATCGAGGCCCTGGAGTGGACGGCCCGCACGTTCGGCGACAGCTACATCGTCGCGTCGAACATGCAGGACGCCGTCCTGATCGACCTCGCCGCGAAGGTGAAGCCGGACTTCGACGTGCTGTTCCTGGAGACGGGCTACCACTTCCCGGAGACGATCGGCGTGCGCGACGCCGTCGCTGTCGTCTACCCGGAGGTGCGCATCGTCAACGCCGCCGCCGAGCAGTCGGTGGAGGACCAGGAACGCGAGTTCGGCCTGCTGCACCAGTCGGACCCGGCGAAGTGCTGCAACCTGCGGAAGGTCGTGCCGCTGCGCCGCGAGCTCGCGAAGTACGACGCGTGGGTCACCGGTGTGCGCCGCGTCGACGCCCCGACCAGGGCGAACACGCCCATCGTGCAGTGGGACGAGCGCAACGGGCTGGTGAAGATCAACCCGATCGCGCCGTGGAGCGACGAGGAGTTCAACTCCTACATCCGCGAAAAGGGGATCCTCGAGAACCTGTTGGTGCAGGAGGGATACCCCTCCATCGGCTGCCTGCCGTGCACCGCCAAGCCGTTGCCGGGGCAGGACGCGCGCAGCGGCCGGTGGGCCGGTCAGTCGAAGACGGAATGTGGGTTGCACGGATGACACTCGCGCTGGACACGTTGGGCCGTCTCGAATCCGAGGCCATTCACATCTTCCGCGAGGTCGCGGGCGAGTTCGACCGGCCGGTGATCCTCTTCTCCGGCGGCAAGGACTCGACCCTGCTGCTGCACCTCGCGATCAAGGCGTTCTACCCGGCGCCGGTGCCGTTCCCGCTGCTGCACGTCGACACCGGCCACAACTTCGACGAGGTCATCGAGTTCCGCGACCGCGTCGTCGCGCAGCACGGTCTGCGCCTGGAGGTCGCGAAGGTCCAGGACTGGATCGACGACGGCCGCCTCGAGGAGCGCCCGGACGGCACGCGCAACCCGTTGCAGACCGTCCCGCTGCTGGACTCGATCACGCAGCACAGGTTCGACGCGGTCTTCGGCGGCGGACGCCGGGACGAGGAACGCGCCCGCGCCAAGGAACGGATCTTCAGCCTGCGCACGGCGTTCGGCCAGTGGGACCCGAAGCGCCAGCGCCCCGAGCTGTGGAACCTCTACAACGGCCGGCACCGCGCCGGTGAGCACGTCCGCGTGTTCCCGCTGTCCAACTGGACCGAGCTCGACGTGTGGAACTACATCGAGCGCGAGGGCATCGAGCTGCCGGACATCTACTACTCGCACGAGCGCGAGGTGTTCCTGCGCGACGGCATGTGGCTCGCCGAGGGCCCGTGGGGCACGGCGCGCGAGGGCGAGACGCTGGTGCGCAAGACGGTTCGCTACCGCACGGTCGGCGACGGCTCCTGCACGGGCGCCGTCGAGTCCGACGCCGCCGACATCCACGCGGTGATCGCCGAGGTCTCCGCGTCACGGCTGACCGAGCGCGGCGCCACGCGGGCCGACGACCGGTTGTCCGAGGCCGCCATGGAAGACCGCAAGCGGGAGGGGTACTTCTAAATGAGCGACCTGTTGAGGCTGGCCACCGCGGGCAGCGTGGACGACGGCAAGTCCACGCTCGTGGGCAGGCTGCTCTACGACACCAAGTCCGTGCTCGCCGACACGCTCGACGCCGTGCACCGCGCGAGCGCCGATCGCGGTCTCGCGACCCCCGACCTGTCGTTGCTGGTCGACGGCCTGCGTTCGGAGCGCGAGCAGGGCATCACGATCGACGTGGCGTACCGCTACTTCGCGACGCCCAAGCGGTCGTTCGTGCTGGCGGACACCCCGGGCCACGTGCAGTACACCCGCAACACGGTGACCGGTGCCTCCACCGCGCAGCTGGCGGTCCTGCTGGTCGACGCGCGCAAGGGCGTCATCGAGCAGACCCGGCGGCACGCGGCGGTTCTCGCGCTGCTGGGCGTGCCGCGGCTCGTCCTGGCGGTCAACAAGATCGACCTCGTGGACTACGACGAGGTGACGTTCTCCCGCATCGCCAAGGAGTTCACGGCGCACGCCACGGCCCTGGGCTACACCGAGGACTCGGTCGTCGAGATCCCCGTGTCGGCGCTGGCGGGCGACAACGTCGTGGACAAGTCCGCGAACACGCCGTGGTACTCCGGCCCCACGCTGCTGGAGCACCTGGAGACCGTGCCGGTCGAGCCCGACCCGCACGACGCGCCGTTCCGCTTCCCGGTGCAGTACGTGATCCGCCCGCGCACCGCCGAGCACCTCGACTACCGGGGCTACGCCGGTCTGATCGCGGCCGGCACGGTCAAGCCGGGCGACGAGGTCGTCGTGCTGCCCTCCGGCCGCCGCTCGACGATCACGAAGATCGACACGGCGGACGGCGAACTGGCGGAGGCGGCGGCCGGCCAGTCCGTGACGCTGCTGCTGGCGGACGACATCGACATCTCCCGCGGCGACCTGATCGCGGTGGCGGGCAACGAGCCCAACGTCACCGACGAGCTGGACGCCACCCTCTGCTGGCTCGCGGAGAAGCCCCTGCGACCCGGCGCCCGGGTCCTCGTCAAGCACGGCACGCGCACCGTGCAGGCGATGGTCACCGACCTGCGCGACCGCTTCGACGAGCAGGCGCTGTCCAGCGTGGACAGCCCCGGCTCGTTGGAGCTCAACGAGATCGGCCGAGTGGCTCTGCGCCTGGCAGAGCCCGTTCCGCTGGACGACTACAGCTTCAGCCGGCGCACCGGGTCCTTCCTGGTGATCGACGCGAGCGATGGATCCACGCTCGCGGCCGGGCTGGTCGGGGCTCCGCTGCCGTTGCTGGAGAACGGCGTGGAGAGCTGTAGCGGGGGTGGCGAGAACGCCACCCCGGACAACCACGCCCTCGTCTCCCCCGGTCCCTGAAAGGCCACCGCCCCGTGAACCTCAAGCCCGCCATCGCCGCCGCACTGATCGCATTGACCGCACTGTCCGGTTGCAGCCGCGCCGGAACCAGCGAGACGCCCACCGCCCAGTCGAAGGGCGCCGCGGCCGAGGTCCGCATCGGCTACTTCCCGAACGTCACGCACGCCGCCGCGCTGATCGGCGTCGAGAAGGACCTGTTCAAGTCCGAGCTCGGCAGCACCAAGCTCACCACCCAGACGTTCAACGCCGGCCCCGACGAGGTCAACGCGCTGCTCGGCGAGTCCCTCGACATCGGCTACATCGGTTCCGGGCCCGCCATCAACGCGTACTCGAAGTCCAAGGGCGAGGCCGTGCGCCTGATCGCCGGCGCCACGTCCGGGGGCGCGCAGCTGGTGACCAAGCCCGAGATCAACTCGGTCGAGGACCTCAAGGGCAAGACCATCGCGACGCCGCAGCTCGGCAACACCCAGGACGTGGCGTTGAAGAAGTACCTGGCGGAGAAGGGCCTCACCGGTCAGGTCACCGTCACCAACGTGGAGAACGCCGCGTCGCTCGACCTGTTCAAGAAGGGCGACATCGCCGCCACGTGGTCGCCGCAGCCCTGGTCGGCGCGCATCGTCGCCGAGGCGGGCGGCAAGGTGCTGCTGGACGAGAAGACCCTCTGGGAGGGCGGGAGCTTCCCGACCACGGTGATCATCGTGCGGACGAAGTTCCTCCAGGAGCACCCGGAGACGGTCGAGGCCGTGCTCAAGGCCCACGTCGCGGCCATCGACCGGGCCAGGGCGAACCCCGGCGAGGCGAAGAAGACGGTCAACGCCGCGCTGGAGAAGCTCACGTCCAAGAAGCTCGGCGACAAGATCCTCGACGCCGCCTGGGACAACATCGAGCTGACCACCGACGCGCAGGCCAAGCACTTCCCGCAGCTCGCGAAGGACGCCGTGACGGCGGGCGTGGCCAAGGAGGCCGCTGACGTCGCCGGGTACGCCGACTTCACGTTGCTGAACAAGGTTCTCCAGGCACAGGGCAAGCCGCAGGTGCAAGCAGCCGGTCTGGACAAGAAGTAACTCTGCCGAGGGGACACGGACATGACCGCCACGCTCGAGACCACTGTTTCGTCCACTGTGGATGCTGCCGTTGAACTGGCCGGGATCCGCAAGGTGTTCGGCCACGGCAGCTCGGCCGTGGTGGCGCTCGACGGCGTCGACCTCAAGGTCAAGCCGGGGGAGTTCGTGTGCCTCCTCGGCGCGTCGGGCTGCGGCAAGAGCACGCTGCTGAACATCGTCGCGGGCCTCGACGGCGCGACGGCGGGCGAGCTGCAGGTCAACACCTCGCGCCCGGCCGTGATGTTCCAGGAGCCCGCGCTCATGCCGTGGCTCACCGCCCAGCGCAACGTCGAGCTGGCGCTGCGCTTCGCCGGCGTGGGCCGGCTGGCCCGCAAGCGCCGCGCGCTGGAACTGCTGGAGCTCGTGCGGCTCGGCGACGCCGCGGACAAGCGGCCGCACGAGCTCTCCGGCGGTATGCGTCAGCGCGTGGCACTGGCCCGCGCGCTGGCCTCCGCCACCGTGTCCGCGGACGGCTCCCCCGCCCTGCTGCTGATGGACGAGCCGTTCGCCGCGCTCGACGCCATCACGCGGGACGTGCTGCAGAGCGAACTGCTGCGCGTGTGGGAGACCACGAACACCGCGATCATCTTCGTGACGCACGACGTGCGCGAGGCCGTTCGTCTCGGCCAGCGCGTGGTCCTGCTGTCCTCGCGTCCCGGCCGCGTCGTGCGCGAGTGGGACGTCCGGGACTCCTCGGACGAGGTCCTCGCCGAGATCAACACCCATCTGCGAGAGGTCATCAGTGGCCACGCCTCCTGACACGCTCGACAAGGTCGGCGCCGGCCTCGACGCGCTCGACGCGCCCGTCGAGGCGCACAAGCCGCCGGTCTGGCGCCGTTTCCTCAAGACGGGCGTGCCACCGCTCATCGCCTTCGCCCTGCTCCTCGGCGTGTGGCAGGCGTTGTGGGCTTCGGCTCTGCTGCCCGAGTTCCAGCTGCCCGCCCCGGTCGACGTGTGGGACGAGCTCGTCCGCTCGATCTCCACCGGTGAGGCGTTCGGCATCCTGTGGACCTCGCTGCACCGCGCGGTGCTCGGGTTCCTCGCGGCGGTGCTGATCGCCACGCCGCTGGGCCTGCTGATCGCCAAGGTGCGGGTGGTGCGCGCGGCGATCGGGTCGTTGCTGACCGGCCTGCAGTCACTGCCCTCCGTGGCCTGGGTCCCGGCGGCGATCCTGTGGTTCGGCGTCACCCCGTCGACGATCTACTTCGTCGTGCTGATGGGCTCCGTGCCGTCGATCGCGAACGGCCTGGTGGCGGGCATCGACCAGATCCCGCCGCTGCTCCCCCGCGTCGGCCGGGCCCTCGGCGCCGGACGGCTGGCGTCGGCGCGGCACATCCTGCTGCCCGCCGCCCTGCCCGGCTACCTCGCCGGCCTGAAGCAGGGCTGGGCGTTCTCGTGGCGGTCGCTGATGGCCGCGGAGATCATCGCGACCTCGCCGCAGCTCGGCACCGGCCTCGGCCAGTACCTGCACAACGGGTCGTCGCTCAACGACATCAACATGGTCATCGCGGCGATCTTCCTGATCCTGCTGGTGGGCATCGGGATCGAGCTGCTGCTGTTCCGCCCGCTGGAGCGCGCCGTGCTGCGGGCGCGTGGCCTGACGGGCGCGTTGTGATCCCCCTGGTCGCCGTCGCGCACGGCAGCCGCGACCCGCGTTCGGCCGCGTCGATCCACTCCTTGCTGGACGTGGTGCGGTCGTTGCGGCCGGAGCTCGACGTCCGCGGCTGCTTCCTCGACCTGTGCGCACCGCGGTTGCACGACGTGCTGCGCGGCCCGTCCGTGGTCGTGCCCCTGTTGCTGGGCAAGGCTTACCACGCCCGCGTCGACGTGCCGGCCGCCGTCGCCGAGTCGCGCGTCCCGGCCGTCGTCACCGACGTGCTCGGCCCGGACCCGCGGCTGGAGTCGGCGGCGTTGCGGCGGCTCTCGGAGGCGGGTGTCGACTTCGGCGACCGGTCGCTCGGGGTCGTGCTCGCCGGTGCCGGGTCGTCGCACGCGCCGGCGAACGAGGCCGTGGCCCGGGTGGCTCGCCGGTGGGCTCGCGAGTCCGGGTGGGCCGGGGTGGAGGCGGCGTTCGCGTCGATCGCCTCGCCGACCGTTCCGGAAGCTGTGGAGCGGTTGCGGGCTCGTGGTGCGCGGCGGATCGCCGTGGCGTCGTGGTTCCTCGCTCCCGGGCTGCTGCCGGACAAGGCCGCCTCGCTGGCCGGGGATGCCGTGGTGGCTCGGCCGTTGGGAGATGACGTCGAGGTCGCGCAGCTGGTGCTGGACCGGTACGACCAGGCAGTGGCACGGCAGACGATCGCTGCTTAGCTTGTGCGACAACCATTTGCTTGATCGCAGTGCAAGCACCCGGACGGGATTTGTCAGTGCAGCCTGAGATCCTGTTCGGATGCACATGTTCGTGGACGAGACCGAACGCGGCGGTCATTTGCTCGCCGCGACGCTCGTCGCTCCCGCCGCACTTCACTCGACCCGGTCTCTGATGCGAGGCCTGCTCCTGCCCGGCGAGCGGCGAGTGCACTTCAAATCGGAGAAGGACAGCCGCCGCAAGTTCATCGTGTCCCGCCTCGTTGAGCGGGCCTTCGACGTGCTCGTGGTGTCGAGTTGCGAGAAGGGCGACTCCGCCCGAGCCGTTCTGCTGGAGCGGTTGGTGGACGATGCGATCGACCTGGGTGTGACAAGGCTTGTCCTCGACTCACGCGATCACGCGGGCAACGCACGAGATCGCGTGGTGCTCGCCCGTACGAAGGCACGTGACGCGGGCATCGTCTACGAGCACATCCAGTCCTCTGCCGAGCCGGCACTGTGGGTGAGCGACGCTGTCGCCTGGTGCCTGGGAGCCGGCGGCGACTGGGTACGGCGGATCAGCCCTGTCGTGACTCGAATCGTCCCCTGAAAAGCGCGAAGCCCAGGCAGCAACCGTCCGGAAGCGCACCTGGGCTCACTTCCTCCACCTAGTGGCAGAGGCTATGGGAACGAGCATAGCACATTTGCACCCGGCCGCTGCCACCTCAGATCGCGCCGGCGTCACTTCCGGCCGCCGCCACAAGATCGCACGCACAGCGCCGTTCGGGCGATGTGAGCCGTGAACCGTTGACGTGAAACCTACTCATGAGTAGGCAGGTGATCACGCCGCGTGCTGGAAATGTCCCCTCGTCCACTCATCGGGGAGAGGTCATGAAGCTAGCCGCAATCGCCGCAGCCGCACTGGTACCGGCCCTGCTGTTCACCACGAACGCGTCAGCCGCACCGCAGACGGTCACCTACAAACTCCGGGCGAGCGCCGCCGGGCAGTCGTCCGACTTCACGCTCGACCAGGGCGTCGACGCGTCGGCGCCCGCGACCGCCGCGCCCGGCTCCGCCGTGGTGGTCACCATCGACCCCGCGCCCAACACGATCCCGTCCGAGGCCGGTGGGCGGCAGGTGCGCGAGATCAAGGGCCTCGCGCTCCGGCTGCCGGTGCCCGCCAACTCGACGTTCACCTCGGCGTCGCTCTCGGGCGGCTCGGGACTGGGCGGCACGCCGACGGTCGCCTTGCGGGGCACCGACGTCGTGCTGAGCGTTCCCGGGCCGATCAGGGGCGGCGCGAACTTCGAGCTGCCGACCGTCACGATCACCCTGGCGGCGGGTGCCTCCGGGGCGATCACCACGAAACTGGGCGGCACGAGCTACGACGCCCCCGGCCTCACCTTCACCGCGGTGGTCACCGTCTTCGGGTTCCCGATCGACGCGGCCGCGAAGGGCTACCCGGACCCGAGCCCCGTGCTGACCACGACCACGATCGGCTAGCACCGGTGCCCCACCCCCTGCCGGGCATCAGGAAGTAGCCGCGACCAGCTTGGTCATGGTGTCGAGCGTCGTGCGCAGGTCTTCCAGCGGGACCTGCGCACTGACGCGGTTCGCCCACTCGTGCTGCGCCTCCCGCAGCCGGGCGACCGCCGCGAAACCCTCGGCGGTGGGCCGGACCAGCTTCGCGCGGGCGTGCGCCGGGTTCGGCAGGTACTCCGCCAGACCCTTGTCCACCAACAGGTCCGCGATCCGCTGCACGGACTGGCGGGCGAGACCCATCTCGCGCGCCACCCCCGACACCGACAACGGCTCGCGCAGCACGGCGCCGAGCACCTGCCACCACGCCGCCGTCAGCCCGACCGGCTTCGTCATCACCTCGGCCGCGTCGAGGAACGCGCCGTAGAGGCGGAAGGTCCTCATCACGACGTCGGTGAGCACGTCACCCGCTTCAGTCCTGGACACTCGCCACCAGCTTCCCGAACGCCTCGGCCGTGTCGTCGCGGTGGAGCTCGTACCAGGCCTGCACCGTGGCCGGCGAGAACACCTCCAGCTCCGCCAGCACCTCCCGCGCGAACTCCAGCGGGCTCGCACCGCCCGCCGTGATCACGCCCTGGTCCCGCACGACGCGTTCGTCGCGGTAGAGCGCCGCTCCGCCGTAGGACCCGAGCCCTTCGAGGAAGTTCGACGTGTGCGCCACGTCGTCCAGCAGGCCCTCCGCCGCGAGCCCGGCCGTCGCGCCGCAGATCGCCGCGACCGGCTTGCCCGCCTCGCGGAACCGCCGTGCGAGCTTCCCGAACGCCGCCAGATCGCCGGTCTCCCAGCCCTCGCCGCCGGGCAGCACGAGCATCGCCGCGTCGTCCACCGAGACGTCCTGCAGGGCGACGTCCGGCAGCATCCGCACGCCGCCGATCGTGCGGACGGGATCGGTCGTCAGCCCGACCGTCCTGATCTCGTAGCGGCCCGGCCGCTGCTGGAACTGCTGCGAGCTCACCTGCGCGGCCACGTGGCCGTACTCCCAGTCCGCGAGCTGGTCGTAGAGGCCGAGGTACACCGTCCGCGTTGTCATGACAGTACGCTGTCATATTTGACAGGACACTGTCAAGAAGGCCGGGAGCTAAGGTCAGCCGCATGGCAGATGAGCTGGTCCACTACGAGGTGCGGCGTGGCATCGCGACGATCACGCTGGACTCCCCCCACAACCGCAACGCGCTGTCCTCGCAGCTGCGCCGGGAGCTCCGCGGGCACCTGGGCACGGCGGCGCAGGACGACCAGGTGCGCGTGGTCGTGCTGACGCACACGGGCCCCGTGTTCTGCTCCGGCATGGACCTCAAGGAGGCCGCCGGCGCGAGCGCGGGTGACCAGGGCGTCAACGAGTTCCCCGCGATCCTCGAACAGCTGTGGACCAGCCCCAAGCCGGTCGTCGCCGCGCTCAGGGGCCCGGCTCGCGCGGGCGGCGTCGGCATCGTGGCGGCGTGCGACATCGCCATCGCCGCGAACGAGGCCACGTTCGCGTTCAGCGAGGTCCGCATCGGTGTCGTGCCGGCCGTCATCTCCGTGACGGTGCTCCCGCGCCTGCTCCCCCGCCAGGCCCACGAGCTGTTCCTCACCGGTGAGGCGTTCAACGCCCAGCGCGCCGTCGAGATCGGCTTGCTCAACTCCGCGGTGCCCGTCGACGGCGTCGACGCGGAGGTCCGCCGCTACACCGACATGCTCGCGCTCGGTGCCCCCCGGGCGCTCGCGGCCACCAAGGAGATGCTGCAGCGGGAGAGGTCCACGAACCTCGGCGAGGTCTTCGCGGACATGCTGGAGCTGTCGGCGCGGCACTTCGGCGGCCCCGAGGGCCAGGAGGGCATCACGGCGTTCCGGGAGAAGCGCAAGCCGTCCTGGGTGCCCGCGGAGGACTAGAACCAGCCGGTGCACTCGACGACGCCCTGCGGGGACCCGCAAGCGCGCATCAGCCTGCCGTCGTTCTCGAACGCCTCGGTGTGCTTCGCGGAACCCGAGTCGATCCTGGCGTACCCGGGGAAACCCTCGTGCCCTTCGGCCGAGGGTTCCTCGCCCGTGCGGCGGAAATGCGTTCCCACGGGACGGCACTGTCCACCCCGGACGGGAATTGCGCAGCCCCGGTCACCGTTCCGTGCGAACCACGCGCAGTCTCCGGTCACCTGATCCGGCGGTCTGCTTCGCGGCGTCACGCAGGACCTCGAGAACGGACGGGTCCAGGTCCACGGGCACGACCAGCACGTACTCGCCCTCGGGCAGCCACGAGAGGTCGGTCAGGCTGTCGTGCAGCGCGTCCAGGTTCTGCCCGAACCACTCCGGGAAGTCGAGCGCCTGCGCAATGGCCGCGATGGCGGCTTTCTTCTCCGAGACGAGAATGCGCCGTTTCACTTCGTCACGTCCACGACGACGAACGTCGAATAGTGGTCACCGGTGTAGAAAACTTCCTCTTCCGACCCGGTGACGATCCGGCGCGCGCCCCGGTCCGGACTTCCGGGCGTCGGCACCGTGTACTCCTTGTAGTACCCGGACTCCTTGGCAGGCAGCCGCTTCTCGCGGTTCTGGAACGTCACGCCGTCGTTGCGCGGGTACGGGAACGGCCCCTTCGACTCGATCAGCTTCCACGTCTTCGCGGCCTCGGCGGGCAGCTTCGACAGCGCCTGGACGTCCAAGCCGGACTTCCCGCCCGGCACCTCGGCCAGCCGGGACGCCGACGGCGCGGTGCTCGCGGGCGGCGCCTCGGGGTTCGAGGCGGTGTCCTTGACGAACCACCCGACGACGACCAGAGCGATGAGCCCGACCAGTGCGACGGTCAGGCGACGACCAGGACTCACGCGGCGACCTTCTCCGATTCGGGCTCCGGCTCCGGCGAGCCGATGGACGCCGGGTTGTTCGCACCCCAGTCGGCGACGCGGTCGATCAGCCGCGCCACGCCCAGGCAGAGCGGCAACACCACGATCATCACGACGGGGAACTGCACGGCGACGGGGAGCTGCACGAGCCACAGCTCGACCCCGTCCCACCACTGCACCAGCCAGTCCACCCACCCCACCCTAGTCCCGTGACCGGTGTCACGGCATTTGGCCACGATCCAGGTGGGTATGTTGCGAACCATGTTCGCCGTCTACGCAGCAGAACCCAGTCCCGAGAACCCGCTGGCCTCGCTCCGCGTCGGCGAGCGCCCCGAGCCCGAGGCGCCCGCCGGGTGGGTGCGCGTCGCCGTCAAGGCGGCCAGCCTCAACATGCACGACCTGTGGACGCTGCGCGGCGTCGGAATCAAGCCCGAGCAGTTCCCGATGATCCTCGGCTGCGACGGCGCGGGCACCCTCGACGACGGCACCGAGGTGGTGCTGCACTCCGTCATCGGCGACCCGGGCTGGGCCGGCGACGAGACGCTCGACCCGAAGCGCACGCTGCTCACCGAGAAGCACCAGGGCACGTTCGCCGACTACGTCGTGGTGCCGGCCCGCAACGCGCTGCCCAAGCCCGCGGACCTGTCGTTCGCCGAGGCCGCCTGCATGGGCACGGCGTGGCTGACCGCGTACCGGATGCTGTTCGTGAAGTCCGGCCTGCGCCCCGGCCAGACGATGCTCGTGCAGGGCGCGTCGGGCGGCGTGTCGACCGCGCTGATCCAGCTGGGTCGTGCCGCCGGGTTCCGCGTCTGGGTCACCGGCCGCACGGAGGAGAAGCGCGCACTCGCCAGCGGCCTGGGCGCGCACGAGGTGTTCGAGTCGGGCGCGCGCCTGCCCGAACGGGTCGACGCGGTGTTCGAGACCGTCGGCAAGGCCACCTGGTCGCACTCGATGAAGGCGCTCAAGCCCGGCGGCGTCGTGGTGATCTCCGGCGCGACGTCGGGCGACGCCTCGGCGGCCGAGCTCCAACGGCTCTTCTTCCTGCAGCTGCGGGTCGTCGGCTCGACCATGGGCACGCGCGAGGAGCTGGGCGATCTCCTGCGGTTCTGCGCGCTCAACGGGCTCAAGCCGCAGATCGGCGCCGAGCTGGGGTTCGAGGACGCCGAGCAGGGCCTGAAGGCGATGCTGGACGGCGAGACCGCCGGCAAGATCGTGTTCTCCCGCTCGTAAACAGCACCTGAAGCCAAAAAACAAGCTCCCGATTGGTGGGTCCGGACAAACCGCGTGACAGTGGTCGCGAATAGGTTCGCCCGGACCCACTTCTCAAGGGAGCTAGGCATGACCGCACAGGGCGTCTTCCGGCGCAAGCCCATCGACCAGATCGCCGAGGACAAAGGCGACGGGCTCACCAGAACACTGGGCCTGTGGCAGCTCACGGCGATCGGCATCGGCGGCATCATCGGCGCGGGCATCTTCAGCCTCGCGGGCGCCGTCGCGAACAAGACCGCGGGCCCGGCCGTGCTGGTCTCGTTCCTCGTCGCCGGTGTCGCGAGCGCGGCGGCGGCGTTCTCGTACGCGGAGTTCGCGGGCCTGATCCCCAAGGCGGGCAGCGCCTACACCTACGGCTACGCGGTGCTGGGCGAGATCGTCGGCTGGTTCATCGGGTGGGACCTGCTGCTCGAGTACACCGCGATCGTGGCGGTGGTCGCGATCGGCATCTCGGGCTACTTCACGGAACTGCTGTCGTTGCTGAACGTCCAACTGCCGCAGTGGATGCTGGGCGCGCCGGGCACCGAGTCCGGTGACGTCGCCGCGGGCACGTACAAGGTGAACCTGTTCGCGGTCGTGCTGTGCCTGCTGATCGCGTACGTGCTCAACACGGGCATGAAGAACGCCGCCCGCTTCGAGACCACGCTGGTGTACCTGAAGGTCGCCGTCGTGGCGCTGGTCATCATCGTCGGCGCGTTCCACATCAACACCGACAACTACAACCCGTTCTTCCCGTTCGGCATCTCGGGTGCGCTCACGGGTGCCGCGACGGTGTTCTTCGCGGTGTTCGGCTACGACGCGATGTCCACGGCGGCGGAGGAGTCGAAGGACTCGCAGCGGCACATGCCCAAGGCGATCCTGTACTCGCTGGCGATCTCCATGGTCCTGTACGTGCTGGCCTGCCTGGTGCTGACGGGCATGGTGAACTACCGGGACGTCGACTCGGAGTCCGCGTTCGCCACGGCTTTCGCCGACATCGGCCTCCCCGCGCTCGGCATCGTCATCAGCGTCGGCGCGATCCTCGGCATCACGACGGTGCTGTTCACGTTCCTGCTGGGCGCGGCCCGCGTCGGCTACTCGATGAGCCGCGACGGCCTGCTGCCCCGGTGGTTCGCGAAGACGCACCCGGTGAAGCACGTCCCGTCGCGCATCACCTGGGTGCTGGGCGTCGCCTCCGCGGTCATCGCCGGGTTCCTGCCGATCGCGGAGGCGGCCGAGCTCACCAACATCGGCATCCTGCTGGCGTTCGTCGTCGTGTGCATCGCCGTGGTCGTGTTGCGCTACAAGCAGCCCGACCTGCCCCGCACGTTCAGGACGCCGGGCATGCCGGTGGTGCCGATCATCGGCGTGGTCTTCTCGATCTGGCTGATCACGTTCCTCACCCCGGAGACCTGGCTGCGGTTCGCGGTCTGGTTCGTGATCGGCCTGATCATCTACTTCGCCTACTCGAAGCGGCACTCCGTCATGGAGCGCCGGTCCAAGCACTGACGATCCGGCCGAGGGTGGAGAGCGGCACCGCGCCGCTCCCCACCACCAGGTCGTGGAACGCACGGACGTCGAACCGGTCGCCCAGCGTCGTCTCGGCCTCGGCCCGGATGCGCTGGATCTCCAGACGCCCCACCATGTACGCGAGCGCCTGGCCCGGCGTCTCGATGTACCGGTCGACCTCCGAGTGGATCTCGGGCTCGGTCATGACGGTGTTCTCGCGCAGGTAGTCGACGGCCTGCTGCCGCGACCAGCCGAACGCGTGGATGCCCGTGTCGACGACGAGCCGCCCGGCGCGCATCGCGTCGAGTCCCAGCATGCCGAGGCGCTGCTCGTCCGACGAGTAGAGGCCCATCTCGTCGGCCAGGCGCTCGGTGTAGAGGCCCCAGCCCTCCAGGTACGCCTCGATGAACGCGTACTTGCGCAGGTTCGGCAGCTCGGTCTCGCCGGCGATCGAGAACTGGTAGTGGTGGCCCGGCACCGCCTCGTGGAACGCCGTCACCTCGGACAGCGTCCGGCTGCGTTCGGTGGCGCCCAACGGGTTCAGCCAGTACGTGCCGGGACGCGACCGGTCGGCGGGCGCGGGCTGGTAGAACGCGATCGCCGACGTGGCCTGCTCCTCCGGCGGCACGGCTCGCACCCGGCAGCCGACGGCCGGCATGCGCCCGAACCACTTCGGCGCCTCCGCCTCCGCCCTGGCGATCGCCTCCACCGCGCTCTCGACCATCTGCTGTTCGTCGTCCCACAGCAGTTCCGTGCGCAGCCGGTGGAAGATCTCCGGCACGTCCGCCGTGCCCCACAGCCGCGAGCCGATCTCCGCGTACTCCTCGCGCAGGGACGCGATGACGTCGAGTCCCAGCCGGTGCAGCTCATCGGGCGTGCGGGAGGTCGTGGTGTAGTCGCGGACCAGGTTCGCGTAGTTCCGCTCACCGTCGGGCAGCCAGCACAGGCCCGCCCGGTCGTCGCCGCGGCCGTCCTCGATCGACGCCAGCACGTCGCGGAACCCGGCGACGGCGGCGCGGATGTCGTCCGAGTGCCCGCCCTCCCACTCCTGCGCGGGCAGGGCGAGGAACGCGTCCATGCGCTGCACGCCGGTCCGGAGGTGCCGCGACAGCGGGCGGCGGTCGGAGTCCCGCACCCTCTCGCCCGCCTGCTCGACGTAGCGCGGGTACAGGCCGAGGCGCCCGGAGACGTCCAGCTTCGAGGAGATCATGAGCAGGCTGTTCACCGGCGCGCTCATGGTGGCGACGGTGTGCTCGACCAGCCTCGCGTCGATGCGGTCGACGACCGCCGTGCCCTGCTGCCGGATGACCGCGAGCGTGACCGGGTCCTCGGAGTCGTCCATCTCCGCCCTGCTCACGAGGCTCGCGATCCTGTCCCGGCTCGCCCGCTGGCCCTCGGCGCTCAGGTCGCCGAGCCCCTCCTCCCAGCCCGGCACGCCCAGCATCGCCGCCTGCAGCGGCGAGTAGTCCATGAGCGCCGTGAACATCTCATCGGCGAGTGACATCAGGCCCTCCTGGACCAGTCGGAGACGAGGTTGCCGAGCGTGGACAACGGTACGACGCCGTTCTCCAGCACGAGGTCGTGGAACGCCCTGATGTCGAACCGCTCGCCCATCGCCGCCCGGGCCTCGCCGCGCAGCCGCAGGATCTCCAGGCGTCCCACCATGTACGCGAGCGCCTGACCAGGCGTCTCGATGTACCGGTCGACCTCGGAGCTGATCTCCGAGTCGTCCATCGTGGTGTTCTCGCACAGGTAGTCGACGGCCTGCTGCCGCGACCACCCCAGCGCGTGCAGGCCCGTGTCGACCACGAGCCGGCCGGCGCGCATCGCGTCGAGCCCGAGCATCCCCAGCCGTGCCTCGTCGGAGGAGTACAGGCCCATCTCGTCAGCCAGGCGCTCGGTGTAGAGGCCCCAGCCCTCGAGGTAGGCGTCGACGAACGCGAACTTGCGCAGGTTCGACAGCTCGGTCTCGGCGGCGATCGAGAGCTGGAAGTGGTGGCCGGGCGTGGCCTCGTGGAACGCCGTCACCTCGGACACCGTGCGGCTGCGTCCGGTGGCGTTGAACGGGTTCACGAAGTACGTGCCGGGACGGGAACCGTCTAGGGCCGCGTCCGTGTAGTACGCGAACGGTGCGCTCTCCCGGTCGATCTCGGGCACGAAGCGGACCTCGCAGCGCGCCTCCGGCAACCGCCCGAACCAGTTCGGCGCCTCGGCTTCCGCCCGCGCGACGGCTTCGACGGCGCTGACGAGCATCTCGTCCTCGTTGTCCCACAACAGGTCCGTGCGCAACCGCCGGAAGATCTCCGGTACGTCGCTGACACCCCAGACCCGCGACCCGATCTCCGCGTACTCCTCGCGCAGCCGGGCGATGAGGTCGAGGCCGAGCGCGTGCAGCTCGGCCGGTGTGTACGAGGCGGTCGTGTAGTCGCGGACGAGCTTGCGGTAGTTCTCCTCGCCGTCGGGCAGCCAGCACAGACCGGCCTGCTCGTCGTCACGGCCGGGCAGGCCCAGCAGGACCTCCCGGTAGCGGGCGAACTCGCCGCGCAGGTCCAGCTCGCCCTCCCACTCCTGCTTCGGGGAGGCGAGGAACCGTTCGACGTGCGCGGCACCGTTGCGGGCGTGCCGGAGCAACGGCCTGCGGTCGCTGTCGAGGAGCCGTTCGCCCGCCTGCCGCAGGAACCGCGGCACGAGGTGGCGGCGCCGGGAGAAGTCGATCTGCGAGGTGGCCCGCAGCAGGACGCCGACCGGGGCGTTCAGGCCGCGGGACACGGTGTGCTCGACGAGGCGCGCGTCGATCTTGGTGATGATCGAGGTGGCCTGGTGCCGGATCACGTCCTTCGCGACCTGGTCCTCGTCGCTGGAGCCGACGCGGTCGAGGATGGCCGTCAACCGCGCGCGCAACGCCTGCTGACCTTCGGTGCTGGGATCCTCGAGCCGGTCGTCCCAGCCGGGCACGCCGACGAGCGTGGCGAACAGCGGGTCCCAGTCCATCATCGCCTGGAACATCTCGTCCGAAAGGGACATCAGGGCCTCCCCGCCCACGTCGTGACCAGATCATCGAGGGTGGACAGCGGAACGGGGCCGCTGCCCACCACGAGGTCGTGGAACTCCCGGACGTCGAAGCGGTCGCCCAGCCGCTCCCGCGCCTCGGCCCGCAGCCGCTGGATCTCGATGCGCCCCACCATGTACGCCAAGGCCTGCCCGGGCACTTCGACGTACCGGTCGACCTCCGACTGGATCTCCGGTTCGGGCATCACCGTGTTGGCCCGCAGGTAGTCGACGGCCCGTTGCCGCGACCAGCCGAACGCGTGCAGACCGGTGTCGACCACGAGCCGGGCGGCGCGCATCGCGTCGGCCGAGAGCATGCCGAGGCGTTGCTCGTCGGAGGAGAACAAGCCCATCTCGTCAGCCAAGCGCTCGGCGTAGAGACCCCAGCCCTCGAGGTACGCGTCGATCGCGGCGTACTTGCGGAGGTCGGGCAGCTCGGTCTCGGCGGCGAGGGTGGTCTGGTAGTGGTGGCCGGGGATCGCTTCGTGGAACGCGGTCGTCTCGGACTGCGTGCGGCTGCGTTCGGTCGCGCCCAGCGGGTTCAGCCAGTAGACGCCGGGACGGCTGCCGTCCAGCGGGGCCTGCAGGTAGTACGCGATGGGCGCGGTCGCGCGTTCGGCCTCCTCGACGAGCTTGACCTCGCAGCGGGCCTTCGGCATCCGGCCGAACCACCTGGGCGCTTCCGCCTCGGCGCGCGCGATGGCCCGCACCGCATGCGTGACCATCTCTTCCTCGTTGTCCCACAACAGTTCTGTGCGCAGCCGGTGGAAGATCCGCGACACGTCGGCGGTGCCCCACGCCCGCGAGCCGATCTCGGCGTACTCCTCGCGCAGCCGCGCGATCAGGTCGAGCCCGAGCTGGTGCAGTTCCCCCGGTGTGCGGGTGGTGGTCGTGTAGTCGGCGACCAGGGCGGCGTAGTTCCGCTCGCCGTCGGGCAGCCAGCACAGGCCCGCCCTGTCGTCGTCACGGGTGGCGTCCAGGGCGAGCAGGGTCTCGCGGTACCGCGCGATCGCGGCCCGGATGTCGCCGGACGAGTCGCCCTCCCACTCCTGGGCCGGTGACTCCAGGAAGCTCGCGAGCCGTGCCGAGGTGCTCAGGACGTGCCGGCGCAACGGCCTGCGGTCGGAGTCGCGCACCCGCGCGGCGACCTGGTCGAGGAACCGCGGCACCTGCGCGAGCCGCCGGGACATGTCCACCTGCGGCGCCGTCATCAGGAGGTTGTTGACCGGTGCGGCGAGTCCCTCGGCGACGGTGTGCTCGACCAGCCGCGCGTCGATGCGGTGGCGGGCGAACTCGGCCTGGTGCCGGACCACCGCGAGGGTGACCGGGTCCTCGTCGCTCGTGGCGACACGGCTCAGGATGTCGTCCAGGCGTCGCCGGACCTCCCGCTCGCCGTCGTCGCTGAGGTCTTCGAGCCGGTCGTCCCAGCCCGCCACCCCGACCAGGGACGCGAACAACGGCTCGCGGTCCATGGCCACCTGGAACATCTCATCGGAGAGCGAGGTCACGCTCTCCTTCTTAGCCGCGCCCGAAGCGCTCTGCCAGCACGGTGATCGCTTCGGTCAGCTCGGCGGCGATCCGCGCGACGACCTCCGCGGCCGGGGCGCTCGTCGCGAGCGGGTAGGTGGTGCCCGCCCACAGCGACATGACCTCCATCTGGCCGGTGGCGCGCACCGGCTTCGTGAGGTGGTGCACGTTCGGGTACGCCGCGGGCGCGTGCGGGCCTTGTTCGACCAGGAACCGGTTGACGAGACCGCGGGCGGGCCGTCCGCTGAACGCCCGCGTGAGCGCGGTGCGCCTGCTCCCCTCGGCGAGCGCTTCCCGTTGCGCGGCAGCGGTTCCCGCCTCCGGGCAACCGAGGAACGCGGTGCCGAGCTGCGCCGCGACCGCTCCCGCGGCCAGCACGGCGGCGACGTCGGCGCCGGTGACGAGACCACCGGTCGCGATGACGGGCAGGTCGACGGCGCTCTTGACGAGCCGGATCGCCGCGAGGGTGCCGTAGAGCTCACCGCCGCCGGGCGAGATGCCGTCGTCGGTGAACGTGCCCCGGTGGCCGCCCGCGTCCGAGCCCTGCACGCACACGACGTCCGCGCCGACGTGCTGCGCCTGCCGCGCCTCGCCCGGGGTGGTGACCGTCACGACGACGGTCGAGCCAGCCGCCTTGAGCCGCCGCACGTCGTCGGCCTCGGGCAGGCCGAAGGTGAACGACACCACCGGCACCCGCAGGGCCAGCACGAGTTCGAGCTTCGCCGCGTAGTTGTCGTCGTCCCAGCGCGGTTCACCGGGCGTCGCGCCGACCTTGTCCGCGTGGGCCGTGACGCTTCGCACGTAGGAGGAGATGTCGGCCGTCGGCCGCGTGCCGGGCACGAACAGGTTGACCCCGAACGGCTCGGCGGTGAGCTCGGCGGTGCGGGTGATCTTCTCCGCGAGCTGTTCGACGGTGATGTACCCGGCCGCGAGGAACCCGAGGCCGCCCGCCTCGTTCACCGCGGCGACCAGTTCCGGGGTGGACGGGCCACCCGCCATGGGCGCGGCGATCACGGGCACGGCCAGCGTGGGGAACATGAGAACAACCTAGTTGGACGGGACGGTGGACGCCCGGCGGAACGCCTGTGTCGTTGCCGACGCCCAGCCGTTCCGGCGGGCACCGGCACCACGTCCACAGTGGACGTGGCGCCGGCGGTGCCCGTCATCTAGGGCAGGGAGTCCAGATGAGGGGCGACCGTGTTCGCGAACTGCCAGTTGTTCGAGGCGTCCCAGTTGATCGACCACGTCATGGCGCCGCGGATCGACGGCCAGGTCGTGCTCGGCTTGAACGTCCCGCAGTTCGTGCCGCGGGCGAGGCAGCTGAGCGCGTTGTTGACGTTGGCCGGCGGCTGGTAGCCGCCACCGGCACCGGACGGCGACGCGGGCAGGCCGAGACCGACCTGGTCGGCGCGCAGGCCGGACTGCAGCTGGATGCACGCGAGCGCGGTCAGGAAGTTGACCGTGCCCTGGCTGTGGACCTGCTGGTCGCAGCCGAGCATCGAGCCGGAGTTGTAGTACTGCATGTTGACGATCGTCAGGATGTCCTTGGTGGCCAGCGCCAGCTTGAAGTACTCGGCGTTGACGTTCTGCATGTCGATCGTCTGCGGCGCCATGGTGATGACCTTGCCGCCACCGGCGTGGATGTCGCGCAGCGCCTGACCCATGTACTGGGCGTTGACGCCGTTCTCCAGGTCGATGTCGACGCCGTCGAAGCCGTAGGTGGCGATCAGGCCCTTGACGCTGGTGGCGAAGTTCGCCGCCGCCGTCGAGTTGCCGACGCTGATCGTGCCCTTCTCACCGCCGACGGAGATGATCACCTTCTGGCCGCGGCCCTGCAGGGTCTTCACGTCGGCGCGGAACTGCGCGTCGGTGTAGCCGCCGAGCTGGCTGCTCAGCCCCGGGTCGAGGTTGAACGCGACCTGCCCCTGCACCGCCGTCGCGTCGGCGAACGAGACCGCGACGATGTCGTAGGTGGTGGGCACGTCCGACAGCCTGAGAGCGCGCGCACCGTTGTAGAAGTTCTGCCAGTAGCCCGTCAGGACGTGCTTGGGCAGACCGGTGTTCGGCGGGTTGCTCGTCGTCGTCGTGGTGGTGGTCGTGGTCGTCGTCGTAGTGGTGGTGGTCGACGTCGTGGTGCTCGTGGTCGTGGGCGGGGTGCCGGGGCCGTCGAGGGTGACGTCGTCGGCGTAGTAGGCGGGCTGGCCGTACCAGCCGTGCAGGTAGATCGTGACGCTGCCGGCGCTGCCGGAGTTGAAGTCGAGGCTCAGCTGGCTGAAGCCGCTCGAGCCGGGCGTCCAGGTGTTCTTCTCGACGCCACCGGTGACGCCGAGGTAGACGTAGCTGCCCTGCACCCACGCGGACAGCTTGTAGGCCGTGTTCGGCTGCACCGTCACGGTCTGCTGGCACCGCGCGTTGCTCTGGCCCGCGGGCGCGCCCTGCAGCGCGTACGAACCGGTGCGCTTGGTGCTGCTGGTGGCGCTCGTGCCCTCGGTGCAGGTCCAACCGCTCAGGTTGCCGGCCTCGAAGCCGCTGTTGGCCGCGAGGTTGGCGGCGGCGGCACTGCCGTTGATCACCAGCACCAGACCGGCGCACGACACCAGCGCGGCGAGCAGCGCTACGGCTGCTCGTCTGGTCTTGGACATGGTCCACCTCCACACATCATGCGGCGACCATGTTGTGAGTGGACTAAAAATGGACTAGACCACTGCGCCGGGTCAAGCCCTGGAATAGCTTTGTGCCGTGTTCACCCTCGAAGACGCCGTCGCGATCGCCACCTCCGCCCACGAGGGGCAGGTCGACAAGTCGGGCCGGCCGTACATCGGACACCCGTTGCGGGTCATGGCGTCGGTGTCCGGCGAGCACGAGCAGATGGCCGCCGTGCTGCACGACGTCATCGAGGACACCCCGGTGACGGCCGACGACCTCCTCGCACGTGGCTGCCCTCCCGCCGTCGTTGACGCGGTGGTCGCCCTGTCGCACCTCGACGACGAACCGCAGGAGGACTACCTGCGGCGCGTGGCGGCGAACCCGTTGGCACTCAGCGTGAAGCGCGCCGACATCGGCGACAACCTCTCCCCCGCGCGCCTCGCCCGCCTGGACCAGGAGACGCAGGAGCGGCTGAAGGTCAAGTACGCACGAGCGTTGAAGTTGCTCGACGAGTACGTGAGCTAACTCGCTTCTATATCGGTACAGATGTCATGAGCAGGGTGTATTATCGAAACGTAACCAAGATTGGAAGGACGAGATGACCCGCCACGACCTGTCCGTGAAGTCCCTGCGTTCGAGCTTGGCCTCCCGCCGCGCGGCTCGCGTCAAGCGTCAGAGCCTGGAACGGCAGTTGGCCAGCTACACCACCGAGAGTGACCGGCTGGAGTTGGACGCCATTCTTTCCCGCCACGCCGCGGAGGAGACCGGCGAGCTCCGTTCGATCATCAACCGCCAGGCGATGGACCGCCTCCTGCGTTCCGCCTGACGAACTGGATCCTTGGGCCACCCCGGCAACGATGCCGAGGGTGGCCTTCGCGTTCCTAGAACAACCGCTTGAGGGTGAGGACGTTGTCCTTGCGCGTCTCCTCCTGGCCCTCCGGCCCGACGAGCGGCCGTTCCACCACCTCGTCGGTGACGATGATCCAGTTGTCCTTGAGCCCGAGGTGGTCGAGCACGTCCTTGGTCGTCGGGAACCGGTAGTCCTGGTGCTCGGACCACGACGGCGCGCCCGCGTGCCCGCCGATGACGAGGTACCCGCCCGGCGCCACCGCCTCCGAGGCCCGCTTGAGGATGCTGTTGCGCTCCCCGTCCTCCTCGACCGGCGAGTGCAGGAACTGAGCGCTCACGAGGTCGTACAACCCCTCGGGGAACGTGGCCTTGAGGTCGTGCTGTTCCACCGAGATCTCCACGCCGGCGTCGTAGGCGTGCTTGAGGGCGCGGTCGAGCGCCACCTGCGACACGTCGACACCCAGCACCCGCCAGCCCCGCTTCGCGAGCCACACGGCGTCACCACCCTCCGCGCAGCCGAGGTCGAGCGCGCTGCCGGGCTTGAGCCGTTCAGCCTCGCGCACCAGCAACGGGTTGGGGTTGCCGGACCAGACCTGGTCCCGCTCCGAGTAGAAGGACTCCCAGAACTCCTGCGCTGTCGTCATGGTTCCAAGGTGCGCCAGACCGTGCCGAATCGGCAAATTCCGTTGCCGAAACAGCAAAGGGCCGGTAGCTCAGAACAGGGTCGCGGGCTCGACCGGCTCGGGCTCGGGCAGTGCGTCGAGGCCGGGCACCAGCGCGCGAACCTCGTCGTGGAACCGGCGGGCCAGCGCCGGCGCGTCGTCGTTGTCGGGGGTGTGCAGGAACACCGTCGGCGACCTGCCCTCCCGCAGCCAGCCGGCGACCACCGCGGTCCACGGCCGCCACCCCTCGACCGTGTCCTCGACCGAGTCCCGGCCCAGGTAGCGCACGACCGGCTGGTCGGTCAGCGCTCGCGTTCGCCGCGGCAACCGCGGTTTCCTGTCCCAGGCTTCCCGCTCGGCCTCGCTGGTAGGCGGGCTCTGGAAGAAGACCGTCGTGTCGAACGGCACCCACTCGGCGTCCGCGCCGGCAAGCGCCCCCTCCAGCAGCGACGTCGCTGCTCCGTCGGTGAAGAACAGCGGGTGGCGCACCTCCACGGCACGCCGGAGGCCGGCGGGCAGCCTGCGCAGGAAGCGGCCCAGGGCGTCCACCTCCGCCGGGCCGAACGAGCCGGGCAACTGGGTCCACAGGACCGCGCGCTCGCCGAGAGGTTCGATCGCGTCCAGGAACGCCCGCATCTCGACCTCGACGCCGGCCAGGCGTCGCTCGTGCGTGACGACCTTGGGCAGCTTGACCACGAACCGGAAGCCGGGGTCGGTCTGCCGCGCCCAGGTCTCGACGGTCTTCCTGGCGGGCGTCGCGTAGAACGTGGTGTTGCCCTCGACGGCGTTGCACCAGCCCGCGTAGGCCCGCAGTCGCTCCCCGGCGGGGTGCGACTGCGGCAGGAACCGCCCGAGCCACGCCTTGTGGTTCCACATGGCGCAGCCGACATGCAGACGTGCCACTGCGCCTACTTCTTGCCCTTCGGCTCATCCGTGGACAGCGCGGCGACGAAGGCCTCCTGCGGCACCTCGACCCGGCCGACCATCTTCATGCGCTTCTTGCCTTCCTTCTGCTTCTCGAGCAGCTTGCGCTTGCGGGTGATGTCACCGCCGTAGCACTTGGCCAGCACGTCCTTGCGGATGGCGCGGATCGTCTCGCGGGCGATCACGCGGGCACCGATCGCGGCCTGGATCGGCACCTCGAACTGCTGCCTGGGGATGAGCTCACGCAGACGGGTCGCCATGCGCGTGCCGTACGCGTAGGCGTAGTCCTTGTGCACGATCGCGCTGAACGCGTCGACCGTCTCGCCCTGCAGCAGGATGTCGACCTTGACGAGCTCCGCGTCCTGCTCGCCGGCCTCTTCGTAGTCGAGCGACGCGTAGCCGCGGGTGCGCGACTTCAGCGAGTCGAAGAAGTCGAAGATGATCTCGCCGAGCGGCATCGTGTAGCGCAGCTCGACGCGGTCCTCGGAGAGGTAGTCCATGCCGCCGAGCTGGCCGCGCTTGCCCTGGCAGAGTTCCATGATCGCGCCGATGTAGTCCGACGGCGCGATGATGGTGCACTTGGTGACGGGCTCGTAGACCTCGGCGCGCTTGCCCTCCGGCCAGTCGGACGGGTTCGTCACGACGTGCTCGGTGCCGTCCTCCATCACAACGCGGTACACGACGTTCGGGGCCGTGGAGATGAGGTCGAGACCGTACTCGCGCTCCAGGCGGTCGCGGGTGATCTCCAGGTGCAGCAGGCCGAGGAAGCCGCAGCGGAAGCCGAAGCCCAGCGCCGCGGACGTCTCCGGCTCGTAGGTGAGCGCGGCGTCGTTGAGCTGCAGCTTGTCGAGCGCCTCGCGCAGCTCGGGGTAGTCCGAGCCGTCGACCGGGTAGAGGCCCGAGTAGACCATCGGCCGCGGCTCGCGGTAGCCGGCCAGCGGCTCCGTGGCGCCCTTGCGCTCGGAGGTGACCGTGTCGCCGACCTTGGACTGGCGCACGTCCTTCACGCCGGTGATCAGGTAGCCCACCTCGCCGACACCGAGACCCTGCGACGGCTTCGGCTCCGGAGAGACGATGCCGACCTCGAGGATCTCGTGCGTGGCGCCGGTCGACATCATCTTGATGCGCTCGCGCGGCGTGATCTTGCCGTCGACGACGCGGATGTAGGTGACGACGCCGCGGTAGGTGTCGTAGACCGAGTCGAAGATCATCGCGCGGGCCGGGGAGTCGGCCGCGCCGACCGGCGGCGGAACCAGCTTCACGACCTCGTCGAGCAGCGCCTCGACGCCGAGACCGGTCTTCGCGGAGACCCGCAGCACGTCGTCCGGCTCGCAGCCGACGATGTGCGCGATCTCCTTCGCGTACTTGTCGGGGTCCGCGGCGGGCAGGTCGATCTTGTTCAGCACCGGGATGATGGTGAGGTCGTTCTCCATCGCCAGGTACAGGTTCGCGAGCGTCTGCGCCTCGATGCCCTGCGCGGCGTCGACCAGCAGCACGGCGCCCTCACAGGCTTCCAGCGCGCGGGACACCTCGTAGGTGAAGTCGACGTGGCCAGGCGTGTCGATCATGTGCAGGACGTGGTCCTGCCCGTTGACCTGCCACGGCAGGCGCACATTCTGCGCCTTGATGGTGATGCCGCGCTCCCGCTCGATGTCCATGCGGTCGAGGTACTGGGCGCGCATCGCCCGCGCTTCGACCACGCCGGTGAGCTGCAGCATGCGGTCGGCCAGCGTCGACTTGCCGTGGTCGATGTGCGCGATGATGCAGAAGTTCCGGATCAGCTCCGGAGGCGTGAAGGTCGTGTCGGCGAACGTGGTCAAGGCGGTCCTCAGCAGGAAATCGGACGGGTGTCCCCTTATGGTCCCATAGTGTCCGGGGTGCCCGGCACCACTAGGGTGCGTTCGTGCTGATGAACGGTGAGGACCCCCGCCCCGCCCAGGGCGCGGTCCGTGAGATCTTCGACGCCGCCGACGCCACGAAGCTCGAGTACGAGCCCTCGTCGGACGGCGACGCCGACCCCGGCGAGGTCGTCTGGGCCTGGGTCCCCTTCGAGGAGGACGCCTCCCGGGGCAAGGACCGCCCACTGCTGGTCGTGGGTCGCGCGAACGGCGACTTGATCGCGCTCATGCTCTCGTCGAAGGAGCCGCGCGACGACTTCGTGGAGCTGGGCGGCGGCGCCTGGGACCGCGAGGGCCGGCCCTCCTACTTGCGCCTGGACCGCGTCTTCGCCCTCGACTCGGACGACGACATCCGGCGTGAGGGCGCCGTGCTGACGCCCGCCGCGTTCGGCCGGGTCGTGGACGCGCTACGCGCCCGTCACGGCTGGCGCTGAACGAACGCACGCCACGCGGGCGCGCTGAACGTCAGCGTGCCCGCGTCCGCGTTCTTGGAGTCCCGCACCAGCACGTCCCGGGCGAACGACACCTCGACGCAGTTGCTGTCCTCGGTGGCGCCGCTGTAGCTGCTCTTACGCCAGACGCGTTCCCTGAGCATCGAAATCTCCTCGCGGTCGGCCGACGTACTCCGCCAGCTTGCTCCGCGATTGTTCCGCATCCAAGGCGACCTGCTCCAGGTGGTTGAAGAGCAACCGAGTGCGCGCAATGGCTCCCGTGTCTTGCACGAACACCTTGGCAACATCCGTATCGCTGAACGCCACCGGCGACGCCTTCTCGTACTCCCACAGCACAAGGCCGGTCGAGGGCACCACGACGTGGGCGGGTACGACCCTGATGACGTCCGCCTCGAACAGCAGCCGGGCGTACTGCTCCTCCATCACCCGCTCGCTGCCGACCCGCTGCCGCAACGCGAGCTCGTGGACGAAGAACAGGCATTCCGGCCGGTCGTGCCGTCGCAGGATCGACTGGCGATCGACCCGGAACTGGACGACCGTCGGGATCCGCTCCTCCACGATGAACCCACCGAGCCGGTAGAGGGCGTCGGCGTATTCAGGCACCTGCACAAGGCCAGGCACCGCGAGCGGGTCGTAACTGATGATCTTCTTCGCGGTCGACTCGGCGAAGGCCAGGGTCCGCAGGTTGCCGGACACCTGCACGATGTACTCGTCGAAGGCGTTCCTGTACCGACGCCGAAAGTCCTCGAAGAAGTCGATGTCCTTGCCGCACATGGTCAGGAGCTGCACGAGGTCGATCTCGCTCGCCCGCGCCTTGCCCCGTTCGATGTTGGACACCTTGCTCGGGTCCCACCCGAGCCGGACGGCCATCGCGCGGCCGCCCAAGTTGGTGCAGGTCTCCCGCAGCCGTCGCAGTTCGTCGCCGAGTTCACGGCTGTACGCAGTGGACGTGATCACAGTCATAGGCCGAAGCTAAGGTTTGAAGGAGGTCCAAAGAAGAGGCTCATTCGGGTGAAAACAAAGCACCCTATGAAGCCGTGTGGAGTCCACGGCTACCTATAGCGCGGTAGCTGCCCTGCTCTTGCGCTCCTGCCACGTGTCAACAGGCGAGCTGTGCACGCCGGATCGATTTCGGCTGGCACTTCAGCAGCTCCCACACACTGCGAGGCGGCCGGCACGGCCTTCGACGGCGTCTTCCGACACATCCAACGCATCGCACGAAAAAGCCCTGCGGGGAGCGCTTGTGGCGCTCAACCCGCAGGGCAAATTAAGTTCGGCGGCGACCTACTCTCCCACACCGTAACCAGTGCAGTACCATCGGCGCAGAAGGGCTTAACTACCGGGTTCGGAATGGGACCGGGTGTTTCCCCAACGCTATAACCACCGAAACACTATGGAAATGTTCAACCTGAACCCCGAACCAGCACACTCTCGTCTGCCAGTGGGTTCGATCGGTTCTGGTTGTTCTTCCAGAACCGCACAGTGGATGCGTAGCGTCTTCGTAACAAGTCCTCGGCCTATTAGTACCAGTCAGCTCCAACCGTTACCGGTCTTCCACCTCTGGCCTATCAACCCAGTGGTCTAGCTGGGGGCCTTAACCCACAAAGGGTGGGATACCTCATCTTGGAACGAGC
>NZ_FNIX01000017.1 GCF_900104175.1 Lentzea jiangxiensis | reverse complement strand
GTCGAGTACGTCGAGCGCCTCGACCCCCGCGGCGAGCCGGGCCGCCTGACGCTCATCTCCCGCATGGGCAACCACAAGGTGCGCGACGTGCTGCCCGCCATCGTGGAGAAGGTCGAGGCCAGCGGCCACAAGGTCATCTGGCAGTGCGACCCGATGCACGGCAACACCCACGAGTCGAGCACCGGCTACAAGACCCGCCACTTCGACCGCATCGTCGACGAGGTCCAGGGCTTCTTCGAGGTGCACCGCCGCCTCGGCACGCACCCCGGCGGCATCCACATCGAACTCACCGGCGAAGACGTCACCGAATGCCTCGGCGGCGCCCAGGAGATCTCCGACGACGACCTCGCCGGCCGCTACGAGACGGCCTGCGACCCGCGCCTGAACACGCAGCAGTCACTCGAGCTCGCGTTCCTCGTCGCGGAGATGCTGCGCTCCTGACGAGTCGCTGAAGACCGGCTGAAGAACGAAGGGCCCCGCGTCGAGAACGCGGGGCCCTTCGCTTCGCCCTGGTCAGAGGCCGACGATCGTGATCTCGGTTCCTCGTTTCACCCGCGTGCGCGGCGGGATCGACTGGTTCACGACGGTCGCGTTGTTGCTCTTGTTGAACTCGACCTTCACGCGCAGACCGGTCCGTTCGAGCTGCTCCTTGGCCTCGCGGACCTTCAGCCGCGTCACCTCGGGCACCTCGACCTCGCGGTTGTTCTGGAAGAACACGGTGACGCGCTTGTTGCCCGTCCCCTCCAGCACCGTGCCCGCGGCCGGGTCGGTCCGCACCACGCGCGACTGGTCGTTCTCGGCGGCGTCGTCACCGCCCGCCTCCACCGGCTCCAGACCGGCGCGCTGCAGCTCCGCGAACGCCTCGTTCTTCGTCTTGCCCGTCACGTTCGGCACCGGGGTGCGCGGCGACGGACCCTTGCTCAGCACGAGCGTCACCGGGCTGTCGAGGTTGAGCGCCGTGCCCGGACGCGGGTCGAGGCCGACGACCTTGCCGATCGGCACCGTGTCGTGGAACGCGTCCTTCGCGGGGTCCTTGACGGCCTTGAGGCCCGCCGCCTGGATCTCCTTGGTCGCGGCCTCCACCTCGGCACCGGCGGTGATGAACGGCACCACGGGCTTGCCGCGCGACACGACGAGCTTGACCGCCTGGCTCTTGCGCAGCTCGGTGTCCGGACCGGGGTCGGAGCTGATGACCGTGCCGGGCGGCACGTCGTTGGACGGCACCTTCTCGACCTGCGCCGTGAGGTCCGCCTGCTGGATCAGCGACACCGCGTTCTGCTCGGTCAGGCCCGTCACCGCGGGCATCGTCGTGTAGCGGCCGGCCGAGACGTAGTAGAAGAACACGCCGATGAGCAGCACCAGCACGCCCGCCACCGCGCCCCAGATGGCGAAGAGCTTCTTGCGGCGCTTGCGCTCCTCCTCGACCGGGTCGACCTTGGGCTTCTTCTTCTGCGGAGGACGGCGCCGCGGTGGTTCGGGCCGCTGCATCGTGCGCGTCGCGGCCACACCGGGAGGCGGAGTCGGCGGACCGGTGCTGACCGTGGTCATCGCCGCGTGCGCCGCCGGCTTCGGCACCGCGGGCCTCGTCGCCTCGGCGGCCACGGACGGAGGCGTGGCGCCGACCGCGACGGGGACGGGCCGCATGACGACGGTCCTGTCGTTCTCCGGCGCCGTGCCGGGCACGGGCACCGGCTGCGGTGTGAGACCGAGGTCCGCGCCCACGCGCTCCAGCTCGGCCAGGAACGCGTCGGCGTTCGCCGGGCGCAACGCCGGGTCGCGCCGCGTCGCCTTGCGCACGAGCGTGTCGAGGGCCAGCGGGATGTCCTGCACGGAGGGGACGTCGGAGTTGACGTGCTGGTACGCGACGGAGATGGCCGTGTCGCCGCGGTAGGGCGCCTGACCCGCCAGCATCTCGTAGAGCACGATGCCGGCCGAGTAGACGTCACTGCGCGCGTCCGCGGCGCCCGTCTCCACCTGTTCGGGTGAAAGATAGGCGACAGTGCCCAGGATCTCGCTGTCGCTCGTGACGCCGTTGCCGGCGATCGCGCGGGCCAGCCCGAAGTCCGCCACCTTCACCTGGCCACCGGGTCCGATCAGCACGTTCTCCGGCTTCACGTCCCGGTGCACGAGCCCTGCGCGGTGCGCGGCGCCCAACGCCGACAGCACCGGACCGAGGACGCTCAACGCCACCGCGGGAGCGAGCTTGCCGCGCTGGTTGAGCAGGTCGCGGAGGTTGCCGCCGTCGATGAGCTCCATCACCAGGTACACCTGGTCACCGTCGACGCCCTGGTCGTGCACGGACACCACGGCCGGGTGATGCAGCTGTGCCGCGGCACGCGCCTCGCGCACGAAGCGCGCCACGAAAGCGGGGTCGGCGGTCAGGTGAGGATCCATCACCTTGATGGCGACATCGCGATCGAGGCGGGTGTCACGACCTCGATAGACGGTGGACATGCCACCCCGTGCGAGCACGGAGTCCACCCGGTAGCGCTGCTCCAGCAGTCCACCCATCACGTTCGAAACCGACCTCTCCACAGTGCGAGATGGTAAAGCTCAGGATGACCCGGTTGGCGGAAGGGCGTTCCCAGTTCGGTTATGGCATCGTGACCCCCGTGAGTGCGATTCCTGCCGCTGCGGATGTACTGGCTGCCGACCTGGAGGTTCTCGGCCTCCCCGAGGTGGCCGACCGAATGGGACTTCCGGTCACCCGGGTCCACCAAATGCTGCGCGACGGGCAACTGCTCGCCGAGCGGCGGAACGGCGTTCTCGTCGTTCCTGAGGCTTTCCTCGCCGCCGGAACCGTGGTGAAGGGTCTGCCCGGCACCATCACGGTGCTGCGCGACCAGAACTTCTCCACGGAGGAGATCCTGCGCTGGCTGTTCACGGAGGACGACAGCCTCCCCGGCACTCCGATCGAAGCATTGCGCGGAGACCGTGGGCGTGAGGTAAAGCGCCGCGCTCAGGCCATGGGCTTCTAGTTCACCCGTTGCAGCGGTTCCGGGTGTCTCGCCGAGCGCGAGACACCCGGAACCCTTGAGCCTGCGCACTTGATCACCAAGACTTTGGGCCTCAACTGCCAGCCGAACGCGACGTTCACCATCGACGCCTCCGCGACGTCCAACATCGTCGCAGTGGTCGTGGTCTAAGGCGGGGCTCACCTCGTCGCCACGGGCGGAGCGCACGCGAGCAGCGCCCTGCCGGCT
Source organism: Lentzea jiangxiensis (assembly GCF_900104175.1). GTDB lineage: Bacteria > Actinomycetota > Actinomycetes > Mycobacteriales > Pseudonocardiaceae > Lentzea > Lentzea jiangxiensis. The sequence goes on along the minus strand of NZ_FNIX01000017.1, from coordinate 149,731 downwards.
CCGGGCACCGCGGCCCGCCGCCACAGCACCTCGCAGCCGGTGAGCCCGAGGACGTCCACGGGGCTCATTCGTAGCGGGTGGACAGGCCGAACGGGTCCGGCTTCACCAGCGACCGCGCCGCGAGGCCCGACACCACCAGTGCGAAGAACAGGTAGCCCCACGAGTACAGCGCCGTGTCGCCGTTCGGGAACGTCACCAGCAGGAGGAACAACGACGCGACCGTCACCGCGACCAGCGCGCCCGTGGTCCACGCGAACCCGGCGGCCAGCGCGAGCGGCCAGCTGAAGTACCAGGGCAGTGTCGCGGGCGACAGCAGCGCGACGGCCAGCATCGTGAGCGCGCCGCGGCGGATCGCGTCGCGCACCTCGCCGTCACGGGCCGCCCACCACTGCGTGTACGCGATCCAGACCAGCACCAGGGAGCCGATGCCCCGCGCGACGCCGATGAAGATGCCGCCGTCGACGTAGACGAACCAGTTGACGACCATCCGCACGAAGTCGCCGACCGCGCTCGGCACCGACAGCCAGTTGATGATCATCGACGAGCTGCGCAGCGCCGGGATCCAGCCGAGGGTCACGCCCGCGACCACCGTGCACGCGGCGAACGTCCCGAGGAACGCGATCAGAGCCGGGACCAGGGCCTTGCGGAACTGGGTCCGCTTGTCGCCGTCGAGCCGCGCCGCCCAGATCCAGACGAGGAACGGCACGACCACGACCGCCGTCGCCTTCACCGAGAACGCGAGGGCGAGCAGCACGAAGCCGAGCACGTGCCTGCGGTCGAGCACCAGCAGCACGCCGGCGGCCATGAGGCCGATCATCAGCAGGTCGTTGTGCGCGCCGCCGATCAGGTGGATCAGCACCAGCGGGTTGGCGGCGACCAGCCACAGCGCGATCGCCGACCTGCCGCCCAGGTGCCTGCTCAGGCCCGGCAGCGCCCAGCACAGCAGCACCAGGCCGCCGGCGAGCGAGAAGCGCATGGCGACGACACCGAGGATGACGCTCGCGTCCGTGATCCACACGATCGCTTTGGCGACCAGGATGAACAACGGCCCGTACGGCGCGGGCGTGTGCTGCCACACCCAGCTGACGTTCTCGCTCAGCGTGCTCTGCAGCACCGCGGGCCCGACCGTGTAGGGGTCGTAGCCGCTCAGCGCCAGTTGCCCCTGCGCGAGGTAGCTGTAGATGTCCTTGCTGAACAACGGCGGCGCGAACAGCAGCGGCAACGTCCAGACCGTCACCGCGACCAGCACGGCGAAGTCGCCGATCTCACCCCACCGCACGAGGCGGCCGAGCCGGATCCACGCCCAGATGACGAGCCCCAGCCCCAGGTACAGGACCATGCTCGCGAGGTCGCGGCCGTGGCCGTAGCGCAGCCAGCTCAGCCCGACCTGGGCGAGCAGTGGGTCGCGCTCGAGGATCGCACCGGCACCCATGCCCCCGAGCGCGATCAGCGCCACGCCCAGCAGACCGAGCATGGTCGTGCGAATGGGGATGGCGTAGGTGTTCGCGCGCACGACTGGTTGAAGCTCCTGCGGAGACACCTCGGAGCTCGTTCGGGGGAGGGACGGAGTTGCTGCCATCGCCCGAACATCGTTGCACAACGCGCGGAAGCGTCAGCAGGCAACGGCCCACACGGTCACGAGGAGTTAATCAACTCAGGGGAACCGGACAACATGATCGTCTCAAAAGGTCCGCTTCGTCGAGCTGACCGCGAGGTCGGCCAGCTTGGTCGCGGCCGGTTCGGCCACCCCGGCCGCGTCGAGGGCGGCCAGCGCGCTCTTCGTCAGCTCCTCGATGCGCTCCTCGACGGCGTCGACGGCGCCGACCTTCACGAGCGCGCGGCGGACCTCCTCGACGGTGTCGAGGTCGAGGTCGGGCTTGCCCAGGGCGAAGTCCAGCACATCGGCGCCGTACTGCATGCCCAGGGCCACGAGCAGCGTGCGCTTGCCCTCGGCGAGGTCGTCGCCGGCGGGCTTGCCGGTGACCTCCGGGTCGCCGAACACGCCGAGCAGGTCGTCGCGCAGCTGGAACGCGACGCCGATGTCGGCGCCGAACGCCCGCAGCCCGTCGATGAGCTCCGGTGAGCCACCCGCCATCGCGGCGCCCATGTGCAGCGGCCGTTCGACGGTGTACGCGGCGGTCTTGAGCCGGTCGATGCGCAGCGCCGCGTCCGGGGACGAGTCGCCCCGCGCCTGCGTCAGCACGTCGAGGTACTGGCCGGCGAGCATCTCGGTGCGCATGTCCCGCCACGGCTCGCTCATGCGCCGCAGCACCTCCGGCGGCAGGCCGGCGGCGAAGAGCATGTCGTCCGCCCACGCCAGGGCGACGTCGCCGATGAGGACGGCCGCCGACATGCCGAACCGCTCCGCCGAACCGAGCCAGCCCTGCTCGCGGTGCCGCGCGCCGAACGCGATGTGCACCGTCGGCTTGCCCCGGCGCACCGAGGAGGCGTCCATCAGGTCGTCGTGGATCAGCGCGCACGCCTGGATCAGCTCCAGCGAGCTGACCGCCGTGAGGACCTCCTCCGCGAGGTCGCCGTACGGGTCACCGCCGGCCGCACGCCAGCCCCACCACGCATAGGTCGGGCGGATGCGCTTGCCCCCGCCCAGCACGAAGTCCGACAGCGCGTCGACCGCGCTCGCGAAGCTCGGGTCCATCGCCTCGCCGGACGCGCGCCGGGAGGCCAGGTACGTGGTCAGCGCTTCTTCGACGTGCTGGGGCAGCGCCACGTCGATGGGGTGGTGGGACACACGTCCATGGTCCGCTGTGTCCGGCACCACGCGCATGTCGGGGCGGCGTACCGCATGGTGAGCGGATGTCCCACTCCTCGGAAGTACCATTAGGGTTGACCCATGACGTCGGTGGTGGAGCGGCTCCAGGGAGAGTCACCCAAGTTCTCGGTGGAGTTCCTGCCACCGCGAGACGCGGAGGACGAGAAGGTCCTCTGGAAGGCCGTCCGCGAGCTGGAAGGCCTCGACCCGGCGTTCGTGTCGATCACCTACGGCGCCGGCGGGTCGCGCCGCGACCGCACGATCCGCGCCACCGGCCGCATCGCGCAGGAGACGACGCTGCTCCCCGTCGCGCACCTCACCGCCGTCGACCACTCGGTCGCCGAGCTGCGCAACGTCATCGGCTGGTACGCGGCGATCGGCGTGCGCAACGTCCTCGCGCTGCGCGGCGACCCTCCCGGCGACCCGATGGGCGAGTGGGTCGCGCACCCCGAGGGCCTGAACTACGCGGACGAACTGGTGCGGCTCGTCCGCGAGCTCGGCGACTTCTGCGTGGGCGTGGCGGCGTTCCCGTACGGGCACCCGCGCTCGGCGGACCTCGACACCGACCTGAAGTTCCTGCTGCGCAAGCTGAACGCGGGCGCGGACTACGCGGTGGCCCAGCTGTTCCACGCGCCGGAGCCGTTCCTGCGGCTGCGCGACCGGGTGGCGGCGGCGGGCTGCGACGCGGCGATCCTGCCGGGGATCATGCCGATGCTGTCGCCGCGCGGGCTGTCCAAGATCGTGGAGCTGTCCGGCGCCGACCTGCCGCCGGAGGTCTCGCGCCGGCTGGAGCCGTACGCCGACGACGTCGCCGGGTTCCGCGCGACGGGCATCGACATCGCGACCGAGATGTGCCGGCGGCTGCTCGACGAAGGCGTTCCCGCGCTGCACTTCTACACGATGAACAGGGCCAAGGCGACGCGCGAGGTGCTGGGGCGCCTGGGACTGGTCACCCGCGCTTAGGCGACGGTGCTGCGCCTGTGCGCGATGAGCGCGAGGACGACGACGACCAGCGCGGCACCGCCGGTGAGCCCGGCGACCAGCAACGCCCAGCCGAAGAACGAGCTGGAGTTCTCACCCGCGTACTGCACGGTGGCCTGCAGCATGGAGGCCTGACCGGGCTTCGGGGACCACGCGATCGTGTTGTTCTCCTCCTCGCGGCCGTTGGTGTTCACGACCTTGCCGGGGAAGCTGACCTTGACCTGGATGTCGGCCCGTTCCACGGGCACCTGGGTCAGGTCGACCGACCCGGAGAGCGTCACAAGATCACCCGACCGGCGGAAGTTCAGGCTGTAGCGGCTGTTCGACGAGCTCGTCGACGACGACAGCGTCCGCATCTCGTCGAACGACAGCCCGTTGAAGAACAGCTGCGTGCCCGCGTACGACTCCACCCGGTACGGCCTGGTGGTGACCCGGCTCGCGAGCTCCGGCGGAACCTCGAGCTGGGGACCGGGGTCGTTGTCCTGCGTGGGAGGTGTGGCCGCGATGATCTCGCCCGAGATGCGGTCGTCGTCGGACACGGCCATGGCCGCGTACACGCGAACGCATCCGCTCAACGAAAACAGGGTGAGCAGCAGGAAGACCGGCACCAGCAGTGCCCGGGATCGACGCACGGCGGCCATCCTGCCAGCACGGCGGGGACGACGCAGTCCCCGCCGTTGGTCGTGAGCTTGACTAACTACCTTTTCGAGTGGAAGAGGGCGCTGTAGCGTTTCGACGCATGTCATCCGTGCACGAGATCAGCAACAAGTTCGTCAGCGACTACGTCGCGCTGGACCCCATCGCGGCCACCAGCCTGGGCTTCGCGGGACACGACGACCAGCTGACGGACCTCTCCCCGGAAGGACACGCGGCACGCGACGAACTCGCCGTCCGCGCCCTCGCCGCCGTCACCGCCGCGCAGCCCGCGGACGCCTCGGAAGAAGCGGCCCGGGCCGTCTTCCTGGAGCGGACGGGCCTCGAGCACGAGCTGTACGAGGCCGGGGAGACCGAGTCCTCGCTGAACGTCATCGCGAGCCCGATCCAGTCCGTGCGCGACATCTTCGACCAGATGCCGACCGACACGCCCGAAGACTGGGCCACGATCGGACGCCGCCTCGCCGCCGTGCCCGCCGCTCTGGACGGTCTGCGCGCCTCTCTCTCACGTGCCGCCTCCCGCGGTCAGGTCTCCGCGATCCGCCAGGTCACCCAGGTCGCCAAGCAGTGCGACACCTTCGCCACGACCTTCTTCGGCCCGTTCGCGGCTTCCGCGAACGTCGACGGTTCGCTGCGCTCCTCTCTCGACGCCGGCGCCACCGCCGCTGCCGCCGCCTACGCCGACTTCGCCTCCTTCCTCCGCACGACGCTGGCCCCGCAGGCACCCGAGAAGGACGCCGTCGGCGAGGAGCGCTACCGCCTCGGCTCCCGCTACTTCACCGGCTCGCGCCTCGACCTCGCCGAGGCCTACGCGTGGGGCTGGGAGGAGTTCCTCGGCATCGAAGCCGAGATGAAGGAGGTGGCCGCGCGGCTCAAGCCGGGCGCCTCGCTCGCGGAGGCAGCGGCGTACCTCGACGAACACCCGCACTACCAGGTGCACGGCCAGGACGGCCTGCAGGCGTGGATGCAGGAGCTGTCCGACAAGGCCCTGCTCGACCTGCGCGACGTGCACTTCGACCTGCCCGACGCCCTGATGAACCTCGAGTGCAGGATCGCCCCGCCCGGCGGTGCCGTCGGCGCGTACTACACCTCACCGACCGCCGACTTCTCCCGCCCCGGCCGCATGTGGTGGTCGATCGCCGAGGGCAAGACGGTGTTCCCGACCTGGCGCGAGACCTCGACCGTCTACCACGAGGGCGTCCCGGGCCACCACCTCCAGTGCGCGACGGCGGTGTACCAGTCGGAGACGCTGAACGACTTCCAGCGCCTCATGTGCTGGGTGTCGGGCCACGGCGAGGGCTGGGCGCTCTACGCGGAACGCCTCATGCGCGAGCTCGGCTACCTCGACGACGACGGCGACCTGCTCGGCATGCTCGACGCGCACCTGTTCCGCGCGGCCCGCGTCATCATCGACATCGGCATGCACCTCGAACTGGAGATCCCCGCCGGCACCGGCTTCCACCCCGGCGAGCGCTGGACCCCCGAGCTCGGCCTGGAGTTCATGCTGACCCGGACCCTCTCCGAACCGGCGCACGTCCGCGACGAGATCGACCGCTACCTCGGCTGGCCGGGCCAAGCCCCCGCGTACAAGATCGGCGAGCGCCTCTGGCTCGCCGCCCGCGAGGACGCGCGGACCCGCAAGGGCGCCGACTTCGACCTCAAGCGCTTCCACAAGGAGGCCCTGGAGATGGGCGCGATGGGCCTCGACACCCTTCGTGAACGGTTGGCCGCTCTCTGAGGCACACCTCGTTGCAATGGCTCTGAGCTGCACTAACGCAGCCTTGTGCAAAAGACGTTTGCGGACGTCCGCAAACGTCTTTTGCACAACTGATATATCGGCTGTGACTCGGCACGGGTCAGTTGCCCGTCGAACCGGGGACTCCGCTCACTGCCCCATCTGCTGGAGGCGAGGCAGGCGAACTGATATATCGGGTATCGCCGTCGGTCAGGCCGGTTCCGCCCATCGCACGCGCACGCGGTTCGTGATCGGCTCCGGGTCGTCGGTCCGCACGAACTCGAGCCACGGCCCGGGCTCCGGCCGCACCGAGGCGAACCCGTCCCCGCTGCGCACCACCGGATGCCCGGTCGCCCGAGCCGACGCCAGCGGGTCGGGCGAGTCGACGACGACGGCCGCGATCGCGCCGGAGTACTCGGGCCGGGGCTCCAGGACGCAGAACTCGTTGCCCTGCGGATCGCGCAGCACCACCCACGGCACGTCGGTCTGGCCGATGTCGGCGAGCTCGGCGCCGAGCTTGACCGCGCGCGCGACGATGTCCGCCTGGTGTTCGGCCGAGGACGACGCCAGGTCGAGGTGGACCCGGTTCTTCTCGATCTTGGGAGCGTCGCTCCACACGAACGTCAGCTCGACCTCGTCACCGGCGAACTCCGACCAGAAGGCGGCGAGGGAGGGCGGATCCGCCGCCTCGAACGTGATTTCCACCCGTGCGAGGGTACTGTCTCGCGCGTGGCGAAGCTGGTGCTCGGACCCCTCCTGAGATATGTCGACGAAACATCCGCGACGGTGTGGGTCGAGACGGATGCCTCCTGCGAGGTGGAGATCGCCGGGAGCTCGGCGCGCACGTTCCAGGTGGGCGACCAGCACTACGCGCTCGTCCGTCTCGAGAACCTCGGTCCCCGCACCGAGTACGACGTCGAACTGGACGGCGAGAAGGTCTGGCCGGAACCGGGCAGCGATTTCCCGAAGCCGGTCATCCGCACCGGGCAGGTCCGCCGGATCGCCTTCGGGTCGTGCCGCGCCGCGCCCGGCCAGCCGCTCGGCCCGGACGCGCTCGACGCGTTCGCGCAACGGCTCATGGCCGCCCCGGAGGAGGAGTGGCCGCAGGCGATGATCCTGCTCGGGGACCAGGTCTACGCCGACGAACCCACCGAGTCCACGAAGCAGTGGCTGCGCGACCGCAGGCGCGGCACGGACGAGCCCGACGGTGAGGTCGTGCACTTCGGCGAGTACGCCCACCTCTACCACGAGACCTGGGGCGACCCCGAGATCCGCTGGCTGCTGTCGGTCGTGCCGACAGCGATGATCTTCGACGACCACGACGTGCGCGACGACTGGAACACCTCCGCGGTGTGGCGAGCGCAGATGGCGCAGAAGCCGTGGTGGCGCGACAGGATCCGCGGCGCCATCTCCTCGTACTGGGTCTACCAGCACCTGGGCAACCTCAGCCCGGACGAGCTCGCGAAGAACTCCCTGTACGCCAAGGTGAAGGCGCAGGGCACGGACGTGCTGCCGATGCTGCTGGACTTCGCGGAGGCGGCGGACAGGGAGAACGAGGGCCGCAAGTCGACGTGGTGGAGCTTCCGCCGCGACTTCGGCCGGGCCCGGCTGCTCATGGTCGACACGCGTTCCGGCCGCATCCTCGAAGAGGGCAGGCGGCAGATGGTCAACGACGACGAGTTCGAGTGGATCGAGCGCAACACCAGCGAGAACGACGGCGAGTACGACCACCTGCTGATCGGCTCGTCGCTGCCGTGGCTGATGCCGCACGCCCTCAGCCACGTCCAGTCCATCAACGAGATCGGCGCGAACAAGCCGGGCTGGCAGGGCAAGGCCGCCGAGGGCATCCGGCAGGCGGTCGACCTGGAGCACTGGCCGGCGTTCCGCGAGTCGTTCGACAGGCTCTCCCGCATGATCGAGAAAGCGGCCGGCAACGGTGCCGCCACGGTGTGCGTGCTGTCGGGCGACGTCCACCACAGCTACGTCGCCGAGGCCGAGTTCCCCAGGCCCACCAAGGCCGTGGTCGCGCAACTCGTGTGCTCGCCCATCCACAACGAGGCGCCGAAGGTGTTGCGCCCGGCGTTCCGGCTGTCGTGGTCGCGCGCGGCCTCGAAGGTGTTCCGCCGCCTCGCGACGATGGTCGGCGTACCCGAGGACCTGGTGCACTGGCGCAAGACCAGCGGCCCGCACTTCGGGAACTCCGTGGCACTGCTGGACTTCCACGGCCGCCAAGCCCGTTACCGCCTGCTGTCGGCAACGGGCGAGGAGACCGCGTCCGTCCTACTTGGTCGCGAGACGGAGTAGTGCCCACAGCTGCGCGATCGCGTCGTGGTCGCCGAACACCTCGACCATCCGGTCGGGCAGCCGTCCCCACAACCATCGGTACATCGTCATCGGGCTCGCCGACACCTGCGCGTCGGCGGAGTGGGCGTCCTCCGGGTCGACCACGCGCCACGCCGACGCGCCCTGCGGACCGCAGCGCGTGAGCCACAGGTCGTCCTCGACCTGGACGGTGACGAGGCTGTCGCGCGAGCCCCGCACCCCGAGCACGTCCAGCTTGTGCCCCAGCCACAGCGTGAGCACCTCGTCGACGCCGTCGACCGCGACCTCGTCGGTGACGGCGCCGACCTCCATGCCGGCGGCGCCCTGGACGTCCATGCGGTGCACCGTCGTCTCGTGCGCGAGCCGTCGCCGCCAGAACCCGTAGGTCTGCTGCTCGGGCCACCACGTCGCGCACGGCTCGTCCTCGTCGTGCGCTTCGAGCTCCGCGATCACGGCCTCCGCGCCCGACCGCATGAAGTCCAGCGGGTCCTCTCCCGGCTCCGGGTGGTCCTGCCACTCGCCGTCCACGGGCTCGCGGCCGAGCCTGATCCAGGCCAGCGCACTGCGGTAGCCGCTGCCGATGTGCCGCACGGTCTCCCCGAGGTTCAGCCCGGGACAGGCGGGCACACCCTTGTGCGGAGGCTGGCCGATCGCGGACATGGCGAGCAGATCCGCCTCACGGCGCAAAACGTCGAGCAAGTTCACCGCTTCGCCTCGCTCATCACACGGTCGACGAGCATCACGAACAGAGTGGTCTGACGAACCAGATCGTCGGCCGTGCGCGCGTTGACGTGCCGGGTGATCCCGGCGAGCACAGCGGCCCGTGTTGACGACCACGACGCGAAGAACGCGGCCCACTCGCCCATCTCCGGCGCGATCGCGGACAGCAGCACCCAGGCACTGGTCGGCCGCGAACGCCCGCGATGGGGCCGTCCGCGCAGAGCGAGCACCGCGGCGGCAGCCCGCAACGCGGCGAGGTAGGCGGTCGCGAACCGCTCAGGGGGTTCGGGCGTGCGCTCCGACTCGGCGAGCGAGTCGCGGGCCTGCTGCAGCAGGGTGAGCGCGGACGCGGGGGGCAACGGAACGGGGAAGGCTGCCGGACTCGAAATCTCAGCTGTCATCTCGGCCTCCTCGTGGCGTCGGTCAACGACGTCCACCGCCGAGGGGAAGCCGGCGGCTCTCGGAGGTGGGGTGCTTCCCCCACCCCACCTCCGAGGCATGGTGAGACTCGAACACATGTTCGAGTCCCCGTCAGCGTAGCTCCCGGCCGATGGATTCCTCAACCCGGCCCACCACGTGGGCGTGAGTCGTGGTCTGATTGATGACGTGAGCGCGCTCGAACACCCCGGAATCCGCAAAGTGGCGGAAGCCCTGCCGCCCGCCACCGCAGAACGCATCGTCGTGCTGCCGGACGCCGTGCGGACCGCGGCGGCCGCGGCCGAGGCGGTCGGTGTGCGAGTGGGCGCGATCGCGAACAGCCTGCTGTTCGCCGCGGTGCGCGACGGCGAGGCGGCCCCGTTGCTGGTGCTGACGTCGGGCGCCCACCGCGCGGACACGTCACTGGTCGCCGAACTGGTCGGAGCGGACGCCGTGAAGCGCGCCGACCCGGAGTTCGTCCGCGAGCACACGGGCCAGGTGATCGGCGGGGTGTCGCCGGTCGGGCACCCGGCGCCGATCGAGACCCTCGTGGACGAGGCGCTGTCCGGCTACGAGGAGATCTGGGCGGCCGCGGGCCACCCGCACGCCGTCTACCCCACGACCTTCGCTGATCTCGTCGCCCTGACGGGCGGCCGCGTAGCGGTGGTGTCGGCATGACGGCCTCGCCGCGCGTGGAGCGCATCGTCGAGCTGACCACCACCGAGCTCAACGCGCGGCTGGGCGAAGCGCTCGCGCTGTACGTGACGGCGATGAACTACCCGCCCGGCACCGTCGAGCAGCGCGCCCCGATGTGGCTGGCGCACATGATGCGCGAGGACTGGCGCTGCGTCGTCGCGCTGGGGGAGCAGGACGAGCTCGTCGGCATCGGCTACGGCTACCGCGGCGCGGCCGGCCAGTGGTGGCACGAGCAGGTGCGGCGCGGGCTGATGCAGGTCTCGCCGCCCCCGGTCGTCGACGAATGGCTCTCCGACTACTTCGAGCTGACCGAACTGCACGTGCTGCCGCGCGCCCAGGGCCGTGGCCTCGGTGAGGACCTGCTGCGCAGGCTCATGGAAGGCGTGAAGTCCTCGCACGTGCTGCTGTCCACGCCCGAAGGTCCCAGCAAGGCGTGGAAGCTCTACCGCCGCGTCGGCTTCCTCGACGTGCTGAGGCACTACCAGTTCACCGGTGACCCGCGCCCGTTCGCGGTGCTCGGCCGGACTCTGCCCTTCTAGACCGCACCACCGTTCCGGTTCGGCAGCGGTCCGACTCCCGTGCCGCGCGCATCGTCTTGCGCCGCAGTTCGGGAGTGAGGCGGGACAGGTGCAGCTTCCCGTCCAGGTGATCGGTCTCGTGCTGCGGGCAGCGAGCCGTCAACCCGCTCCCGCGCACGACGACCGGTTCGTTGCGCAGATCGACTCCGCGCACGACGGCCTCCTGTGCGCGGACGGTCGGATGCGCCAGTCCCGGCGCCGATAGACATCCTTCGCCGCCGTCCTGGGTCTCTTCGGCAGCCCACGATCTCCGGGTTGATCACGTACCCGCGCCGGCGGCCGCTCTTCTTCGGCACGTCGTAGCTGAACACCCGCAGCCGACGCCGATCCGCAGCGCCACGAGCCCGGCGCGCCCGTCCGGCTCGACCGTGTCGAGCGAATCCGCGACCAGTCCTTCGAGGTTGCGGTCGAACCGCGTCACAGGGTCGACGGGACTCGTCGGCACCGGGTCGCCGAAGAGCCGGATGTCGCGCATCGCCATGTCATCAAGCCCAGGTTGCGATCATCCGGCCTCGGACCTACGCTCCCGATATGCAATATATTGGATATGGGTCGTTGAAGGAGCGTGCGGCCGCCGAGATCCGCTCGGCGATCGTGCGCGGCGACCTCCAGCCGGGCACGCCCATCAAGGACGTCGAACTGGCGGAGCGGCTAGGCCTGTCCCGCACACCGGTGCGCGAGGCGCTCGCGACCCTGACCGATGAGGGCCTCGTCGAGACCAAACCGCACGCGTACACGCGCGTCACCGCGCTGGAAGCCGAGCCCGTGCTCGACGCGCTCGTCGTCGTGCAGACGATGCACTCCCTCGCCGTGGGCATCGCCGTCCTCCGGAAGATGCCGGCCGAGGACATCGCCGCGATGCGCGCGGCGAACGAGGCCTTCAAGAAGGCGCTCGAAGCCAACGACGCCGTCGCGGCACTGGCCGCCGACGACGAGTTCCACGCGGTGGCCGTCCACCGCTGCGGCAACTTCGCCGTCGCCGCGACCATCGACCGCTACACGCCCCTGGTCCGCCGCGCCGAGCACAGCCGGTTCTCCTCACCGCAGGCCCGCCACTCGGTCACGCAGCACGACCAGATCATCGAGGCGTGCGAACGAGGCGACCACGAACAGGCCTCGCTCCTGGTCGATGAGAACTGGGGCACCCTGAAGGAGGAACTGTGAACAGATTCCCGCTGCTCTTCGGCCCTTCGCCCGTCCACCGCCTCGACCGCCTGACGGCCCACCTCGGCGGCGCCGCGGTCTGGGCGAAGCGCGAGGACTGCAACTCCGGCCTCGCCTACGGCGGCAACAAGACCCGCAAGCTCGAGTACCTCGTCGCCGACGCGCTCGCCACCGGCTGCGACACCCTCGTGTCGATCGGCGGCATCCAGTCCAACCACACCCGCCAGGTCGCGGCCGCCGCCGCGCGGGCCGGCCTGAAGGCCGTGCTGGTGCAGGAGAGCTGGGTCGAGTGGTCCGACGTCGGCAGCGACCGCGTCGGCAACATCCTGCTCAGCCGCATGATGGGAGCCGAAGTCCGCCTCGTGGACGCCGAGTTCGGCATCGGCGTCAAACCCGCCTGGGAACAGGCGATCGAGGAGGTCCGCGCCTCCGGCGGCAAGCCGTACCCGATCCCCGCCGGCGCCTCCGACCACCCGCTGGGCGGCATGGGCTTCGCCTCGTGGGCCGACGAGGTCCGCCGGCAGGAGGAACAGTTCGGCGTCTTCTTCGACACCGTCATCGTCTGCTCGGTCACCGGCAGCACCCAGGCGGGCATGGTCGCGGGCTTCGCGAACGACACCAACCGCCGCGTGCTCGGCATCGACGCCTCGGCCAAGCCCGCCGAGACCCTCGCCCAGATCACCCGCATCGCGCACAACACCGCGAAGCTCCGCGAGGTCACGGTGTCCGAAGAGGACGTCCTCCTCGACGACCGCTTCCACGCCGGCACCTACGGCATCGCCGACGAGTCCACTGTGGAGGCCATGCGCCTCGGGGCGAGCCTCGAAGGCATGATCACCGACCCGGTCTACGAGGGGAAGTCCCTCGCGGGCCTCATCCACCTCGTGTCGTCCGGCGAGATCAGCCGCGACTCCACGGTCCTCTACGCGCACCTCGGCGGGCAGCCGGCGCTGAACGCCTACAGCTCGCTCTTCCCGGCCTGACCTCGGGGCGACCGGACCACCGCGGTCCGGTTCCCGATCGGGTGCGGCGACATCTTGTCCCGGAGCCGCAGCACGGGCGCGCGTCCCGATGTCCGGCTCCGGCTCGGACCGGCTGTCACGGCTATCGCGCCGGCGACGCAGACCTCGGCGGCGCAGACCTCGGCGACGCGAACCCCGGCGCGGGCCGTGTGCGACCTCGGACCGCCGAGACCGTTGTGCCGGACCAGGCACGCCAACTCCGAACCCGTCGGCTCCGAGCTGCCGAAACGCCGCTACGCACCACCACATACGCCACTCCACGCCAACAGGTGCGGGCGTCGCGTGGCACCCCCGTGGACCGCGAACCCGGTCCACGGGTCAGGCCCGCAGGCGCAGACCCTTGGGTGTGGCGCGGAAACCGGCCTCTTGCAGGACCGTCGCCAGGTGCGAGGTGAGTGCGACCTCGCCGTCGGCTCGCTGGACCGCCAGCTGGCCCAGCCAGCCGTCGCGGACCGCCCTGCTCAGGGCGTTCGCGGCGGTGCGCAGGGTCGGGTCGTCGTCGGTGAACGACAGCAGCGATTTGCCTCCTCTCTCCACGTAGAGCGCCGGGGTGCCGTCGACGAGCACCGCCAGCGCGCCGGCCTTGCGGGCCGGCCTGTGCTTGCCCTCGCCCAGCGGATCCGGCCACGCCAGAGCGGCTCCGTAGGGCTGGGCGGGGTCTGCGGCGGCGAGCACCACCGCGGCCTGGTCGTCCTGCAGCGGCTGGCCGGGAGGGCGGGACAACGCCCGCAGGCGGTCCACCGCACCCCGCGCCGCGAACTGGGCGGCGCCCAGGCCCTCGACGACGTAGCCGCGGATGACCTGGCCCGACTCCTCCATTGCCCGCAGCACCTTGTAAACGCCGCTGAAGCCGCCCGTCACGCGTTCGGTGTCCAGGGCGCCCCTGGTCAGCACGCCGTGGCGTTCCAGGAAGGCCTCGGCGCGGGCGTGGGCCCGGCGGGTCGGGTCCTCCGCGGGCCGCACCGCCAGGGACCAGCGACCGGCGGCGGTCGGCGGGCCCGTGCGGGACGGCATGTCCGGGCGTGCGGCGCGCAGCCGGGTGTAGCGGCCGCGCGGTGCACTGCGGCGAGCCTTGTGGGCCGCACCGCCACCGGACACCAGCGCGCGCAACGGCGACAAGGTGTCGTTCGTGACCAGTCCTGCCCACACCAGGTCCCACAGGGTGCCGACGACCTCCTTGTCCGTGCACGTCACGGACACCGACGCCCTGTCGACGACCTGCCGGAAGAACAGCGCCCCGCCGGACAACGCCTCCAGCACGGCGGTGTGCAGTGGCGACTCCGGGATCGACTCCGGCACCAGGTCGGGCAGCAGCAGGTCGGCCACGTCGGTCGGGGCGAGGGCGACCCAGCCGTCGCCACCGGCCAGTGCGCCGCACCCCGTCCACGTCACCTCCCCGGACGCCGTCAGCTCGTCGAGCAGCGCCGGGTAGTAGCCCGGCAGCCGCGCGGGGAAGAGCAGCGACTCCAGCGCACTGGCCGGAAGCGGCGCTCCGGCGAGCTGTTCCACGACCGAGAACACGTCGTCGACCGTCGGCGCCGAACGCAGCCGGCGGCCCAGGCCGTGCCACTGCGGCAGGAACCGGCCCAGCGCCGCGGGTTCGACCGGCTCCACCTCGGAGCGCAGCCGGGCCAGCGACGCACGGCGCAGACGGCGCAGCACGTCCGCGTCGCAGTACTCGGTGTGCGTGCCGCCGGGACGGAGCTCACCGCGGACCAACCGCCCCGTGGCGGCCATGCGTTCCAGGACACCCGTCACCACGGCCACGCCCAGGCCGAAGCGGGCGGCGGGTTCCATGGCGGGGAACGGCCCGTGCGTGCGGGCGTAGCGGCTGAGCAGATCACCCAGCGGATCGGCGACCGGCTCGGTGAACGCCTCCGGGACGCCGACCGGCAGGGCGACGCCGAGCGCGTCCCGCACCCGGCCCGCGTCCTCGATCGTGATCGTGCGTTCCTCGCCGGCGATGCGGACGCGGATCGCCCGGCGCTCGGCCACCAGCTCGTCGAGCCACTCGCGGGGCACACCGCGTTCGAGCGCCTCCGCGTCGGACAGATCTCCCAGGAACCGCAACAGGTCCGCGGTGTCCTCGGCGTGGCGGGGGCGGCGGTCCTCGGAGAGGCGCCGCAGGCTGAGCTCGACCTCGGCCACGACCTCCGGGTCGAGCAGCTCGCGGATCGCCTCCGAGCCGAGCAGCTCCGCGAGCAGTGTCGAGTCGAGCGACAGCGCGGCCGCCCGCCGTTCCGCCAGCGGCGTGTCCGCCTCGTAGAGGAACATGCCCACGTACCCGAAGAGCAGGCTGCGTGCGAACGGCGACGGAGACGGCGTCTCCACCTCGACCACGCGCACCTTGCGGGCGCGGACGTCCGCCATCAGCTCGCGGAGGCCGGGCACGTCGTAGACGTCCTGCAGGCATTCGCGCATCGCTTCCAGGACCACCGGGAAGCTCTCGTACTTCGCCGCCACCGACAGCAGCTGCGCCGAGCGCTGCCGCTGCTGCCACAGCGGGGTGCGGCGCTTCGGGTCGCGGCGGGGCAGCAGCAGCGACCGGGAGGCGCACTCGCGGAACCGGGCCGCGAACAACGCCGAGCCGCCCACCTCCGCGACCACGATCTGCTCGACCTCCTCCGGGTCGAGCAGCACGTCCTCGGCGCTCGCCGTGACCTCCGCGCCGTCGTGGTCGAGCGTGTCGGGCAGCCGCAGGACGATGCCGTCGTCGGAGTGCGCGGCCTGCACCTCGACGCCACGCCGCTCACGCAGGCGTGCGGCGATCGCCAGCGCCCACGGCGCGTTGACCTGGGCGCCGAAGGGGGAGTGCACGACGAGCCGCCAGTCGCCCAGCTCGTCGCGGAACCGTTCCACCAGAACGGTCCTGTCGTTCGGGACGTGCCTCGTGGCCTCGCGCTGCTCGGCCAGGTACGCGAGCAGGTTGTCCGTCGCCCACGCGTCCAGGCCCGCGGACGCCGCCCGTTCCCTGGCCGCCGCGTCGTCCATCGTGGACATCTCGCGGAGGAACCTGCCCATCGCGCGGCCCAGTTCGAGCGGGCGGCCGGGAGCGTCGCCCTTCCAGAACGGCATCCGCGCGGGCTGGCCCGGCGCGGGCACCACGATCACCCGGTCGTGCGTGATGTCCTCGACCCGCCACGACGACGTGCCGAGCAGGAACGTGTCGCCGACGCGGGACTCGTAGACCATCTCCTCGTCGAGCTCGCCGACGCGCGAGCCCGGACCGTTCTCCGACGGCGGCGTCATGACCGCGAACAGCCCCCGGTCGGGGATCGTGCCGCCGGAGGTGACCGCCAGCCGCTGCGACCCGGGACGCCCGCGCAGCTCGGAGTTCACCCGGTCCCACGTGATGCGCGGCCGCAGCTCGCCGAACTCCTCGGACGGGTACCGCCCGGACAGCATGTCCAGCACCGCGTTCAGCGCGGAGTCCGGCAGCCCGGCGAACGGCGCCGCCCGCCGCACCAGCGCCGTCAGGTCCTCGACCGTCCACGTCTCCATCGCCACCATCGCCACGACGTGCTGCGCCAGCACGTCGAGCGGGTTGCGCGGGAACCGGACGGCCTCGATCCCGCCGTTCTGCATCCGTTCCGCCACCACCGCGCACGACACCAGGTCGCCGCGGAACTTCGGGAACATGACGCCCCGCGAGATCGCGCCCACCTGGTGGCCCGCGCGGCCGACGCGCTGCAGCCCGGACGCGACCGACGGCGGCGCCTCCACCTGCACCACCAGGTCGACCGCGCCCATGTCGATGCCCAGCTCCAGCGAGGACGTCGCCACCACGCACGGCAGCCGCCCGGACTTCAGGTCCTCCTCGACGGCGGTGCGCTGCTCCCGCGACATCGACCCGTGGTGGGCGCGGGCGACCGACGCGGTCTTCTGCACCGTCATCCCCGCCTGGCCGATGGCCTCGGCGGGGAAGGACTCCGGCTCGGCGGCTTCCTCGGCGAGCTCGTTGAGGCGCGCCGTCAGCCTTTCGGCGAGCCGCCGCGAGTTCGCGAAGACGATCGTCGACCGGTGCGCGCGCACCAGCTCCAGCACCCGTGCCTCGACCGACGGCCAGATGGAGGTGCGCTGCTCGGCACCGGCGGCCGAACCCGACACCTCACCCGTGGGCTGGCCGAGCACCGTCATGTCCTCGACCGGCACCTCGACCTCGACCTGGATGGTCTTGGGCGTCTTCGGCTGCACGACCGACACCGGCCGCCCACCGGCGAGGAAGGTGCCGATCTCCTCGACCGGCCGCACCGTCGCCGACAGCCCGATCCGCTGCGCCGGCCGCTCCAGCAGCGCGTCCAGCCTTTCGAGTGACAGCGCCAGGTGCCCGCCGCGCTTGGTGCCCGCGACCGCGTGCACCTCGTCGACGATCACCGTCTCCACGCCGCGCAACGACTCGCGCGCCGACGACGTGAGCAGCAGGAACAACGACTCCGGCGTCGTGACCAGCACGTCCGGGGGAGTGCGCCCGAACGCCCGCCGCTCCTCCGGCGACGTGTCGCCCGTCCTCATGCCGACCGCGATCGACGGTTCCGCGAGCCCCAGGCGGTGCGCGGCCTGCCGGATGCCGGCCAGGGGAGCCCGCAGGTTCCGCTCGACGTCCACCGCCAGCGCCTTCAACGGCGACACGTAGAGCACGCGGCAGCGCCGCTTCGGCTCCTCGGGCACGGGGGAGGCGGCCAGCCGGTCGAGCGCCCACAGGAACGCGGCCAGCGTCTTGCCCGAGCCCGTCGGGGCGATGACCAGCGCGTGCTCGCCCGCCGCCGCGGCCGCCCACGCACCTGTCTGCGCCTGGGTGGGCGCGGCGAAGGCCCCGGCGAACCACTGCCTGGTCGCCGGTGAGAAAGCCTCCATCACGTCCATGGAGAACATCATGACCCCGGGGTCCGACAATTTCTGATTACGCAGGTCCGAGCACCCGTCAGAGCCCCCTGTGGCACGATCACCGGCAGTACGTCCTTCGAGGGGAGCACGGTGCGCGTCCTGTCCGTCGACCTGGGCACCGCCAACACGGTTGCGGTGCTGTCCGGCCATGGTGTGGTGGACGTGGACGGAGGGCCCGCGATGCCCTCGTCCGTCTACCTCGAGGAGGACGGCACCCTGCTCGTCGGCAGGGAGGCGGACCGGCGGTCGCGCCAGGACCCGTCGCGCTACGAGCCGAACCCGAAGCGCCACATCGACAAGGCCACGCTCAAGCTCGGCGAGCAGAACCTGCCCGTCAACGACGCCCTCGCGGCCATCTACGCGCGCGTGATGGAGGCGGTGACGCCGCTGCTGATGGGCGCGGCGCTCGACGAGATCCGCCTGACCCACCCGGCCGAATGGGGCCCGAGCAGGCGCAACAAGCTGCTGTCCTCGGCGCGGCTCGCGGGCATGACCGGCGAGCTCGTGCCCGTTCCCGAGGCCATCGCGGTGGCCTCGCTCGGCGGCGGCCGCCCGCTCGCGGTCTACGACTTCGGCGCCGACACGTTCGACGTCTCCGTGCTCGACTCCGAGCACCGCATCCTCGCCGACGGCAGCCTCGGCGACGTCGGCGGTCTCGACGTCGACCAGGCGCTGCTCGAGCACATCGGCCGCATGGTCTCGCACAAGGACCCGGCCGGCTGGCAGCGGCTGCTGCGCCCGACCACCGTCGACGACCACCGCGCCCGCCTGGGCCTGCGCGAGGAGCTGCGCCTCGCCAAGGAGGACCTCTCCGAGCTGCCCCAGGTCGAGGTGCTCATGCCGGAGCCGTTCGAGAAGGTCGTCGTCACGCGCGACGAGCTGGAGGCGCTTGTCCGGCCCAGCCTGATCCGCAGCGCCGAGGTCGTCATCTCGACGGTGCGCAAGGCCGGTGTCACGCCCGAGCACGTCTACCTCGTCGGCGGCTCCTGCCGGATGCCGCTGGTCAGGCAGATCATCGCGGAGAAGGTCGGCATCGTCCCGACCAGCCCGGACCACCCGGAGACCATCGTCGCCTCCGGCGCGCAGGTCGTCGACAAGGCGACGATCACGCTCAAGGCCGAGGACGACAAGCCCAAGTTCGTCGAGCCGCCCACGGTCGTCACCGCGCCGGTCAACCCCGCCGCCACCGGCCCGCACCCGGTGGGCAACCCGAACGTCAGCGGCCCGAACCCCGTGGTCAGCGGGTCGTACCCGAACCCGAACGTGAGCGGGTCGTACTCGGCGAGCGGCAGCTACCCGGTGTCGGGGCCGTACTCGGTGAACCCGAACACCAGCGGCAGCTACCCGATGAACTTCCCGCAGCAGCAGGCCCCGAAGAAGGACAACAAGAAGGTCCTCATCGGCGCCGGCGCCGCGGTCCTCGCGGTGGCGGGCGTCATCGGCGCCGTCTTCGCGTTCTCCGGCCCCAGCCTGCCGAGCGCGGACGAGTGCAAGGACGACACCGCGCAGGACGGCCAGGGCTTCACGAAGTGCCTGCGGCAGCTCGCGGGCACCGTGCCGGACGGCGGCGGCTGCGAGAAGGCCGACTCCGCGCAGATCACCGGCATGGAGGAGATCAAGGGCACCGTCGTGAGCTGCACCATCCGCGACGGCTACGCGGTGCAGTACATCCTCACCGACAGCGTCACCGGCGCCGAGAACAACGCCGACGCCATCGCGAAGTCGTTCCAGACCGACCGCGTCGAGGCCGGCTGGACCGGCAACGGCCTCGAGGGCGACTACCGCGCGGCCACGTCGAGCGGCACCGGCGTCCTCGTCTTCACCGTCAAGGGCCGCCCCATGTTCGGCATCCTCACCAAGACCGCCGAGGAGAACGCGGACGAGCTCAAGCCGGACGAAATGGCCGACTTCTTCGAGAAGACCGTGCAACCGGGTGAGTAACCGCCCCTGATGGACCTGTCGGCGCGCCCGCCGGGCGTGCCACGATCGTGATCATGGTGACTGCCGCGCCGCAGGTGGAGCACGTGCAGCGCAAGGTCGTCCGCGTGCTGACCGGCACCCAGGTCCTCGGGTCGGCGGCGGTGACGATCGGCCTCGCGTTCAGCACGCTGATCGCCGCGACGCTGTCCGGGTCCGAGGCCGTCGGCGGGCTCGCGCAGACCGCGGCCGTCGCCGGGGCCGCGCTGCTCGCCCTGCCCGGAGCCCGGCTCGCCCAGCGCGGCGGGCGCCGGCCCGCGCTCGTTCTCGGCTACGGCGTGGGCGGTCTCGGCGCGTTGACCGCCGCTGTCGCCGTGGGCCTCGACTCGTGGCAGGTGCTGCTGCTGGGACTCCTCCTGTTCGGCGGTGCTTCCAGCGCCAACTACGCGGCTCGTTACGCCGCGACGGACCTGGCGCACCCACATCGCCGTGCTCGCGAACTGTCCCGTGTGGTGTGGGCGGCCATGATCGGCGCGATCATCGGCCCCAACCTCGCCGATCCCGCCGGTCGCGCCGCCGCGGTCCTCGGCCTGCCCGCGGGGGCCGGGCCGTTCCTGCTCGCGGCCGTGGTGCTCGTCGTGGCCGTGCTCGTCATCCAGCTCGGGCTGCGGCCGGACCCGCTCGTCGTCGTGAGAAGCACACGACCGGTTGAATCTCCGCACTGCGCCGGCGGCTCCAGCGCGACTCCCGGTGGCCTGAAGGTCTGGGGAACGCTCGGGCCGATGGCACGACTTGCACTCGTTGGTGTGATGTTGTGCCACACCGCGATGGTCGGGCTGATGTCGATGACCCCGGTGCACATGAACCACGCCGGGTCGTCGTTGCGCGTGGTCGGCGTCGTGATCAGCCTGCACGTCGCCGCCATGTACGCCGCGAGCCCGCTGTTCGGGTGGATGGCGGACCGGCTCGGCCGCGTGCCGGTGCTCGCGATCGGCGCGTCGCTGGTGGTCGCGGCGTCCGGGGTCGCGGGGATGGCGTCCTCGCACGACGCCCCGCAGCTCGCCGTGGGGCTCGCGCTGCTCGGGTTCGGCTGGTCCGCCGGGCTGGTGGCGGGCTCGGCGCTGCTGACGGAGTCCGTGAGGGTGGAGGACCGGCCCGCGGCGCAGGGGCTGTCCGATCTGGTGATGAACGCCGGCGGCGCCATCGGGGGAGCGGTGGCGGGGATCGTCGTCACGGCGTGGTCGTACGCGGCGCTCGGCCTGATCGTCGGGTTCACCGCGCTGCCGCTGCTGGTCGTGTGCCTCTTCGCGTCGCTGCGCAGGCCCGTTCGTTAGTGTCTGGCGGTGCGCATCACCATGTTCCGCAAACTCATGGCGGGGGAGTTCGGCCAGGTCAGGGCCGAGATGATCGCCCAGGACCACGTGCTGTCGTCGCTCGGGGGCCGCACCGCCGACCAGGCGCTGGAGGCCGGGATCGGCGCCAAGGAGGTATGGCTCGCGGTCTGCAACGCGTTCGAAGTTCCGGAGAACCGACGCTGAAATCCGGGCTGAACAGGCCGTTCGGAGCGTCACGTGTGCTCGAACACGTGTTCGGCTACAGTGGCCCCGACCCCCGGCTTCGCAGAATTGTCAGACCCCGCCAGTAGCGTCAGGTCCAACATGACGAAGCAACGGCAGACGACAAAAGGTGGACCCAAGATGGCACCCGCAGCACCCGACCGGGACAAAGCGCTCGAGCTGGCCCTGGCGCAGATCGACAAGCAGTTCGGCAAGGGCTCCGTGATGCGCCTCGGCGAGGAGGGCCGTGCCCCGATCGAGGTGATCCCGACCGGCGCGATCGCGCTGGACGTGGCGCTGGGCATCGGCGGTCTGCCGAGGGGTCGCGTCGTCGAGATCTACGGTCCCGAGTCCTCCGGTAAGACCACCGTCGCCCTGCACGCCGTCGCGAACGCCCAGAAGGCCGGCGGCATCGCCGCGTTCATCGACGCGGAGCACGCCCTCGACCCGGAGTACGCGAAGAAGCTGGGCGTCGACACCGACGCGCTGCTGGTCTCCCAGCCCGACACCGGTGAGCAGGCGCTCGAGATCGCGGACATGCTGGTCCGCTCCGGCGCGCTCGACATCCTCGTCATCGACTCGGTCGCCGCCCTCGTGCCGCGCGCCGAGATCGAGGGCGAGATGGGCGACAACCACGTCGGTCTGCAGGCCCGCCTGATGAGCCAGGCGCTGCGCAAGATCACCGGTGCGCTCAGCGCGTCCAACACCACCGCGATCTTCATCAACCAGCTGCGCGAGAAGATCGGCGTGATGTTCGGCTCCCCGGAGACCACGACCGGCGGTAAGGCGCTGAAGTTCTACGCCTCCGTGCGTCTGGACGTGCGCCGCATCGAGACCCTGAAGGACGGCGGCGAGCCCGTCGGCAACCGCACCAGGGTCAAGGTCGTGAAGAACAAGGTCGCGCCGCCGTTCAAGCAGGCCGAGTTCGACATCCTCTACGGCAAGGGCGTCAGCCGTGAGGGCTCGCTCATCGACATGGGCGTTGACCAGGGCATCCTGCGCAAGTCCGGTGCCTGGTACACCTACGAGGGCGACCAGCTGGGCCAGGGCAAGGAGAACGCCCGCAAGTTCCTGCTGGACAACCCGGACATCGCGAACGAGGTCGAGAAGCGCATCAAGGACAAGCTCGGCATCGGCGCCACCCTCGACGCCGACGAGACGGCTCCCGCCGCGCCGGTCGAGTTCTAAGAGGTCCTGGGTTGGACGAGGCTGAGGAGCAGCGCAAGGCGCGGGACATCTGCTACGCGCTGCTCACCGCCAGGGCCCGCTCGCGGCAGGAGCTGCACGACGCCCTGCTGCGCAAGGGGATCAGCGCCGGCGCCGCCGAGGTCGTCCTCGGCAAGTTCGACCGCGCCGGCCTGATCGACGACGCGCAGTTCGCCGAGATGTGGGTCCGTTCCCGTCACACGTACAACGGCCTGGGCCGCCGCGCCCTCGCCATGGAACTGCGCCGCAAGGGCGTGGCGGACGAGGTGGTCGCCGAGGCCGTGGCCGCGGTCGACAACGAGGCCGAGGAAGACCGGGCTCGCGAACTCGTCCGCAAACGCCTGCGCACCCTGTCCGGTGTGGACGAGACGACGAAGATCCGCCGGCTCGTGGGTGCGTTGGCGCGCAAGGGTTACGCGGAAGGCCTCGCCTACCGGGTGGTGCGCGACGAGTTGCGCAACGCCGGCGACGAGGCCTCGGTGCTGGACGAACCCTGGTAGCAGCCAGGCCGCGGTCGGCCTGGCTCATGTCCCGCAGTCCGGCGCGAGGTGGTGGCCGGGATGGGCCTCGTTCCGTCTTCGGGCGCCGTAACCGATCTCGCCGCTTGACCGGTTGGTCCCGAGTAGCCTGAACTGCGTGAGCACTACTCCCGACGCGCCGTCCGCCGTGACCCCCACGGTCTCCGACCTGCTCTGCTTCGACCTCTACACGACGTCGCGGGCGGTCACCGGCTTCTACCGGCCGATCCTGGACAAGGCGGGCATCACCTACCCGCAGTTCCTGGTGATGCTGCTGCTGTGGGAGCGGGACTCGAGGCCGATCCGGGAGCTCGTGCGAGAGCTGGACCTCGAGTACAGCACCCTGTCGCCGTTGATCAAACGGCTGGAGAAGAGCGGCCTGCTGCTGCGCGTCACGCATCCCGACGACGAGCGGTCTGTGCTCGTCCAGCTCACCGACAAGGGTCGTGACCTGCGGTGGATCGGTGCCGAGATGTTCAGCCAGCTCGGCAAGGCGCTCGGTATGACCGTCGAGGAGATCACCGTTCTCCGCAAGGCCCTGCAGCGCGTGAAGCTCGGCGCCGAACGCCAGTGAGCTGAAACACATCGCGTACGAGGTATCTCGTCCGGTAACTTACATCGTGCACGACCTAATCGAGTGCGATGCACCGCTGACACGGTGCCCGACGAGAGAGTGAGAGACCAATGCGAGTTCGTAAGGTGTTCGCCGTTCTGGGCACGCTGCTGGCGCTGGCCGCTGTCGTTCCGTCCGGTGCCGGTGCCGCGGAGGACGCCCAGAAGCAGGACGCTCAGGAGCAGGGCTCGAAGAAGCCGACCGTTGTGCTGGTGCACGGTGCGTTCGCCGATGCGTCCAGTTGGAACGGTGTCGTGGAACGTCTGCAGCGCAAGGGTTTCCCGGTTGTCGCGGTGGCGAACCCGCTGCGGTCGCTCACCGGTGACGCGGAGTACCTGCGCAAGGTCCTCGCCACCATCGACGGGCCGATCGTCCTCGCCGGACACTCCTACGGCGGCATGGTCCAGTCGCAGGCCGCGCTGGGCAACCCGAACGTGAAGGCGCTGGTCTACGTCGCGGCGTTCGCACCGGAGAAGGGCGAGAGCGCCCTCGAGCTGTCGAACAAGTTCCCCGGCAGCACGCTGGGCGACACCCTGTCGGCCATCGACATCGGTGACGGCAGCAAGGACCTCGTGATCCAGCAGGACAAGTACTGGCAGCAGTTCGCGGCCGACGTCCCGCGCAAGGACGCGACCCTGGCGGCGGCGACCCAGCGCCCGGTCAACGACACCGCGCTGACCGAGAAGGCCGGCGACCCCGCGTGGCACGCCATCCCGTCGTACTTCGTGGTGGCGGGCAAGGACAAGAACATCCCGATCGCCGCGCAGAAGTGGATGGCCGACCGCGCCCACGCCCGTGCCGTCGTCGAGGTCCGGGGCGCCTCGCACTCGATCGCGGTGTCGCAGCCCGAGACGGTGGCCGACCTGATCGTGCGCGCCGCGAAGTAGGGGGAGAACGCGAAAGCCGGGACGCGGGCAGGGGCGTCCCGGCTTTCGCCGTCGTCAGGGCTTCGCGACCTCGCAGCCGGGCAGCGACAGGTTCAGCGTCGTGCCCGGACCGAAGCAGGGGACGAAGCCGTACGTCTGCTGGCCGTAGTTGATGCCCTTGCGCACGGTGATCGCGCCGGAGGCGTCGACCTCGCACGGGTTGTTCATCGTGCAGCGGCCGCCGCTCTCGTTGCCGGTGTTGTTGACGCCGACGACCTTGCCGCTCGCGTCGTCGATGATCGGCGAGCCCGAGGTGCCGCCGATGGTGTTGCACGACGGCGTGTAGCGCAGCGAGTCGCGCCAGGTCCAGGACGCCTCCCTGACCTGGTGGACGAACCCGTCGATCCGGCAGGCGTAGATCCGCTTCCAGTAGCCGGAGGCGATCCGGATCTCCGTCCCGGCGACCGGGCGCGAGGCGGACAGTTCCAGCGCGCGGCTGCCGTACTGCTGCTCGAGCTGCTGGTAGGTCGTGGTCAGCTGGTAGAGCGCGGCGTCGGTGCCGGTCATCGTCGCGTAGAGGAGCTTGGTGCTCTTCACCGTCGCGATGTCCGAGCCGGAACCGTCGAGCAGCGTGAAGTTGCGGGTTACCGTCCGGTTGACGATCACCTGGCCGGCCTTCACCAGTTCGACGCAGTGGCCGTTCGTGAGGACGAGTGCTTTGTCCCCCGGCGCGGAACCGGGCAGGCGGACCACGGAGCCGGAGCAGTTGTCCAGCGCCACGACGCCGGTGAAGTCGGCGGCGGCCTGGGCGGGTGCCGTCGTCACGCCGAGGGCGGCGATCGCCGCGAGCAGGGTTCCGACGAGTCGTCGTGCCATGTGCGGTGTCCTTTCAGGGATGGCATCCAGCGCCAACCCTGTACGGATCGTAGCGGTACCGCTACCGAAGGAAGTCAGCTGACAGGCCGCTGGTAACTCGATCGAGTGGCTCTACCGGGGCGGGGCTAACGGGGCAAGCGGACCACTCGACGTGGTGATCACACATCGCAACCGCCAGGAGTTCTTGATGACCTACACGACGCCACCCGTCCACGCCCAGCCCCAGCTCGCACCTCCGAAGCCCGCGAAGTTCGGTGCGCTCGCCTGGACGGCGTTGATCCTCGGGATCGTCGGCGTTGTTTGCTCGTGGGTCATCCTGCTCAACAACCTCACCGCCATCGCCGCGTTCATCGGGCTCGTGCTCGGCGTCATCGCGTTGTTCGGCACCCGCAAGGTCGTCGCGATCATCGGCATCGTCCTGTGCGTCGCGGCGATCGGGCTGACCGTGGCGGCGCAGCAGGCCGCGGTCGCGGAGCTCGACAAGATCCTCGACGGCGGCACGAACCAGGGGCAGACCGATGTGACGGGTGAGACCGCCAAGCAGGACGCCGCCGTCGAGAACCCGACCTGGGGCAAGCGGTACACCTGGGAGAACGGCCTCTCGGTCGACGTCGCAGCACCGGCCGCGTGCACGCCCGGCGAGTACGCGGCACCGGCGAACATCGCCCGCGCGGTGAGGTTCGAGATCACCATCACCAACGGGACGAGCGCCGCGTTCGAGACCGCGCTGATGTCGGTCGGCACCGACGCGCAGTTCAACGGGCAGAAGGCGAACATGATCTTCGACGCCAGCGGCGGCTGCGACAGCACGTTCGACTCGGCGACGGTGCTGTCGGGCAAGACCTACACCTTCCACGTCGCCTACGCGGTCAGCGCCCAACCCGGTGAGATGCAGCTCGTGTTCGAGCCGACCTTCGACTCCGCCAAGGCGGCGTTCGTCGGTCAGGCGTAAACCGTTCGCCCGCGGGCACGTGGACGGGCTACAAATCGGGCATGTTGCGCAAGTACCCGCGAACGCCCCACCTCGAAAGCTCGCGCCTGCAGCCGGGCGACGAGGACCTCGACCAGGTGCCGTTCCGCGCGATCGCGGGACGGCACCTCGTCGTCGAGGAGAAGCTCGACGGTGCCAACGCGGGCATCAGCTTCGACTCCGGCGGCGTGCTGAAGTTGCAGTCACGCGGCCATTTCCTGGCGGGCGGCCCCCGCGAACGGCAGTTCGCGCCGCTGAAGGCGTGGGCCGCGACGCACCAGGGCGTGCTGTGGGAAAGGCTCGGCACGCGGTACGTGCTCTACGGGGAATGGCTGTACGCCAAGCACACCGTGTTCTACGACGCGCTGCCGCACCACTTCTGCGAGTTCGACCTGCTCGACCGCACAACCGGCGAGTTCCTGTCCACACCGGAACGCCGACGGCTGCTCGAAGGCACCCCGGTCGTCTCCGTGCCGGTGCTGCACCAGGGACCGCTGGGGAAGCTGAAGGACCTGACCGCACTGCTCGGCCCGTCCACCTGCCGCACCCCGCAGTGGCGTGACACCCTCGTCGAAACTGCGCGCGCGGCCGGGCAGAACCCGGAAGTCGTTGTCGCGGAGACGGATCAGGACGACGACATGGAAGGCCTCTACATCAAGGTGGAGGAGGACGGCCGCACAGTCGAGCGCTACAAGTGGGTGCGGCCGACGTTCCACACCGCCGTGCTCGACTCCGGAAGCCACTGGCAGGACCGCCCGATCCTGCCGAACCAGGTGGTGACCCGTGTTTGAGCGACTCTGCCCCACCGGTCCGAAGTGGACTCTCGCCTGGGACGCCGTCCGGTCGGCGTTCCCCTGGGTGCGGGCCATGGAGGGCGTGCCGCAGGACCCGGTGCACCACGCGGAAGGCGACGTCGCCACGCACACCCGGATGGCGTGCGAAGCGCTGGTGTCCCTGCCGGAGTGGCGGGCGCGCCCGGAAGCCGACCGGGTGCGGCTGTTCGCGACGGTGCTGCTGCACGACTCCGCGAAACCGTTCCGCACCCAGACCGCGGACGGCCGCGTCACCGCCCACGGGCACTCCCGCGCCGGCGACCTGCTGGCGAGGAAGGTCCTGTGGGAGATGGGCCGCCCGATCGCCTGGCGCGAGCACGTCGCCGCGCTGGTGCGGCACCACCAGGTGCCGTTCTGGGCTCTGGAACGCCCGGACCTCGACCGCATCGCGTTCCGGGTGAGCCTGCTCGCGCGCAACGACGACCTGGCGACGCTCGCCCGCGCCGACATCCTCGGCCGGATCTGCCAGGACGCCGACGCCGTGCTGGAGAACATCGCGCTGTTCGAGGAGTACTGCCGCGAACGCGACTGCCTCGACCGCCCGCGCGCCTTCCCGTCCGACCACGCGAGGTTCCAGTACTTCCGCACGCCCGGCCGCGACCCGGACTACGACGCCTACGACGACACGCGCGTCGAGGTGACGGTGCTGTCCGGCCTGCCCGGGGTCGGCAAGGACCACTGGATCGCCGCGCACCGGCCCGGCTGGACGGTGGTGAGCCTCGACGCGGTGCGGTCCCGGCTCGGCATCGCCCCCGACGGCGACCAGCGACCGGTGGCCGCCGCGGCGTTCGAGGAAGCGCGGACGCTGCTGAGGGCCGGGGAGCGGTTCGTCTGGAACGCGACCAACATCTCCCAGCAACTACGCGATCGCTGTATCGGACTGGCTGCCGACTACCGCGCGCGGATCACCCTGGTCGGGCTGGAGGCGCCGCGGACCGTGATCCACGCGCGCAACCGCTCGCGTCCCGAACCGGTGCCGGCTGCCGTGATCGACCGGCTCGTCGGCAGGTGGGAGGCGGTTGACCCGACCGAGGCGCACGTCGTCGAACGAGTCGACACCTCGCCGGCCTCGTCGCGCACCCCGGCCGGCTGATCATCAGGTCCGGCTCGGCTGGTCGTGCGCCCGGTCCGCGCTGCTCGCGGTCGGTGGCGCTGGGCAACCGGGATGACGCCGTCCGGCTCGCGTGTGAGGAGCCCGACCCAGCCAAGCGGTGTGGCTCCCCGCGGGTGATCGGCACAGCGCTGATGAGCGTCGGCATCAACACCGACGACGTAGACGTTGCTTGCCGAGGCGGACAGCTGCTGACCGCGACCCAGCACCGGCTGCTGCACGCACTGACTCGGCCACCACCTGCGCCGCAAGCCCCGCACCGATGCGGCGGCCCCGCCCCTGCGGCAGGCGTTCGACCTGGCCCGGCAGCTCAGCGCCCACCCGCTGGCGAAACTCGCGGGTGGGCGAGGTCCACGACGAGGACGAGCAGGGCCCGACGAGCCGGCAGATCGCCGAGACCCCGCACCTGACCCGCCGCATGGTGGAGCTGCACCTGTCGAGCGTCTACCGCGAGCTCGGCATTCACGGACGTGCTGAGCTCGTCACAGCCCTGTGGTCCTGACAGGCAGGGCTGATCACCCGAGCTGCGAAGCCTCGCGGGCGAGCGTCTCAATGCGGTCCCAGTCGCCTGCCTGGAGAGCGTCCTTCGGGGCGAGCCACGAGCCGCCGACACAGCCGACGTTCGGCAGCGCGAGGTACTTCGGCGCCGTCTGGGGCGTGATGCCGCCGGTCGGGCAGAACCTGATGTGCGGGATCGGGCCGCCGATCGACTTCAGGTAGTCGACGCCACCCGCGGCCTCGGCCGGGAAGAACTTGAGCGCGTCCAGCCCGCGCTCGGCCAGCCGCATCACCTCGGACACCGTCGCCGCGCCCGGCAGGTACGGCAGCCCGGTCGCGTCGGCGGCGTCGAGCACGCGGTCGGTCGTGCCGGGCGTGACGAGGAACGCCGCCCCGGCCTTCGCGGCCTGCTCGGCGTGCTCCGGCGCCGTGACGGTGCCCGCGCCGATCACGATCTCCGGCACCTCGCGCGCGACGTTCTCGATCGCGGCGAGCGCGGCCGGGGTGCGCAGCGTGAGCTCGATGACGCGCACGCCGCCGCGCAGCAGTGCCTGGGCGAGCGGCACCGCGTGGTCGGCGTCGTCGACCACGACGACGGGGATGACGGGTGAGAGCGCGAGCAGGTCGGCTCCGGTGGTCGCGCCGTTGGTCACGATGTCACTCCTTGGCAGATCTGGTGATCGGAAACCGATATATCGCATACCGCCCGGCCGACCGTCGCCCTGTTGTCCCCGATCTCACTGCCCGCCACCCTCACCCGGATGCAAAAAACGTTTGCGGACGAAGTCAAAAAACTCGTTGCAAAGGTGGGTGATGGGTGTCGGCCGTGGGTGAGACGAGGTGCTTCGAGTCCGTCGGCGGGACGGCTGGTTGAGCGTCGCCTCCCCTTTGCAACGGGTTTTTGCGGACGAAGTCCAAAGAGTCGTTGCTAAGGGGCAGGTCAGCGGTGGTGCGAAAGTAATATATCGGCGATGGATGGGTTGAGGGTCAGTGGTGGGTGACCGGGGCGAAGTGGTCGGCGGTGATCGGGCCGAACACCGTCGCGCCGCGGTCGGCGGGTCCGACGGTACGGCGCAGGGCGGCGAACAGCTCGCGTCCCGTGCCCGCCCACTCGTGGCTCGACGGCGGGAAGTCGACGAGCGGGCGTGACGCCAGCTCCTCGGCGGGCACCCGGACCTCCAGGGTGCCGGCGGTGGCGTCGAGGCGGACGACGTCGCCGTCGCGGACCCGGCCGAGCGGTCCGCCGACCGCGGCTTCCGGGGTCAGCTGGATCGCCGCCGGGATCTTGCCCGAGGCGCCGGACATGCGGCCGTCGGTCACGAGGGCGACCTTGTAGCCGCGGTCCATCAGCACGCCGAGGGGCGGCGTCAGCTTGTGCAACTCGGGCATGCCGTTGGCCTGAGGGCCCTGCTGGCGGACCACGACGACCACGTCGCGGTCGAGCTCGCCCGCCTTGAAGGCCTGCTGGAACGACTCCTGCGTGGTGAAGACGCGGGCCGGGGCCTCGACGACGTGGTTCTCCGCCGCCACCGCCGACACCTTGATGACCGCACGGCCGAGGTTGCCGGAGAGCATGCGCAGGCCGCCGTCGGAGGCGAACGGGTCCGAAGCGGGGCGCAGCACGTCGGTGTCCAGCGAACGACCGGGGCCGTCGACCCAGATCAGCTCGCCGTCGGCCAGCACCGGTTCCTGGCGGTAGCGGTCGAGGCCGTGGCCGACGACTGTGGTGACGTCGGCGTGCAGGAGTCCGGCGTCGAGGAGCGTGCCGATGACGAACTGGACGCCGCCCGCGGCCTGGAAGTGGTTGATGTCGGCGCCGCCGTTCGGGTAGACCCGCGCGATGAGCGGCACGACCGACGACAGGTCCGAGAAGTCGTCCCAGCTCAGCTCGATGCCCGCGGCCGCGGCGATGGCGACGAGGTGCATCGTGTGGTTCGTGGAGCCACCGGTGGCGAGCAGGGCGACGACGCCGTTGACCACGGCCTTCTCGTCGACGATGTGCGCGATCGGGGTGTAGCCCTCGCCCTTGGCCATCTCGACGGCGCGGCGGCCCGCGTGCTCGGTGAGGGCGCGGCGCAGCGTCGTGCCCGGCGGCACGAACGAGGCGCCCGGCAGGTGCAGGCCCATGACCTCGACGACCATCTGGTTCGAGTTCGCGGTGCCGTAGAACGTGCAGGTGCCGGGCGAGTGGTACGAGGCGGCCTCGGCCTCCAGCAGGTCCTCGCGGGAGGCCTTGCCCTCGGCGTACAGCTGCCGGACGCGGGCCTTCTCCTTGTTCGACAGGCCGGACGCCATCGGACCGGCGGGCACCAGGATCGACGGCAGGTGGCCGAACGACAGCGCGCCGATCAGCAGGCCGGGCACGATCTTGTCGCACACGCCCAGCAGGACGGCGGCGTCGAACATCTCGTGCGACAGGGCGACACCGGTGGACATCGCGATCACGTCGCGGCTGAACAGCGACAGCTCCATGCCGTCACGGCCCTGCGTGATGCCGTCGCACATGGCCGGCACGCCGCCCGCGAACTGGGAGACGCCGCCGACGGAGCGCACGGCGTTCTTGATCCAGGCCGGGTACTCCTGGAACGGCTGGTGGGCCGAGAGCATGTCGTTGTAGGACGACACGATCGCGACGTTGGACTTGCGCAGCGCGCGCAGCGCCGCCTTGTCGCCGCCGGTGATTCCGGCGAAGCCGTGTGCCAGGTTGCTGCACGCGAAGCCGGACCGGGACGTTCCGTCCTGTGCGGCGGCAGCCACGCGTTCGAGGTACACGCGGCGGGAATCGGCGCTCCGGGCGGCGATCCGGCGTGTCACCTCGGTCAGAACAGGATGCAGTTCGGTCATGGGGGTCTCCGGGTCATCACGGGCCGTGGTGGGGCCCTCACGAGACGACGACAATGGCGTCCCACGGACGGGCGTGACGCCACACACAGTAAGTCATGGCTGGTCGTAGACACAAAAACGATTCAGTAACTGGTCTGGAACCAGTTTTGAATCTTGGCGTGTGGTGCTTGTCACATCGCTTGAGATTGGGCAGAGTGCGGGGCACGACCTTGGAACGGAGGTGTCCCATGAACTCCACGGAGATCGTCGAGCTGCGCCGGGTCATCAGTCAGATGCGGCACGCCGTCAGCAACCTGCGCGCCAGGTACGGCGACGTGGCAGCCGTGCAGCGACTCGCCAACGACGTCGAGCGCATGGACATAGACGCCACCGAACTCGTCGACCTCAGCACCCCGAGGCAGCGCGAAGCGCCTCACTTGGAACGCGAGGTCGTGGTCGTGCCCGACACGCCCTACGACGAGTCGCTCTGGAAGGACGCGGACGACGAAGGACTCGGTGGCTACCGGCACCGGACCTGAGCCGACCTGATCACACGGCCCCCGCCTGACGCGGGGGCCGTGTGTGTTCCTCCACAACGACGTGGCCCCCCAGAAAGGTGAGCAATGGCGAGGGCAGAGATCGCCGCCAGGACTCTGCGCACGGACCGATGGTGGCTGCCACCGCTGACGACATTCGTCGGCCTGCTGCTCATCTCGATCTACGCGGCGTTCCGCACGTTCCAGGGGGACTACTACTGGGTCGACCAGTACCACTACCTGACACCGATGTACTCGCCGTGCCTCACCGAGGAGTGCATCCCGGCGGCGTCGCACTTCGGCCAGTGGTTCCCCGCGCTGCCCGGCTTCCTGACCCCACCGCTGCTGATCATCCCGTTCCTGCTGGGCTTCCGGATCACCTGCTACTACTACCGCAAGGCCTACTACCGCGCCGCCTGGGCGTCACCGCCCGCGTGCGCCGTGGCCGAGCCGCACGACAAGTACACCGGCGAGACCCGGTTCCCGCTCATCGCCCAGAACCTGCACCGCTACTTCTTCTACGCGGCCTCGCTCCTGCTGCTGATCAACATCTACGACGCGGTGCTCGCGTTCGGCACCGGCCTGGGTCTCGGCAACATCATCCTGCTGGTCAACGTCAGCCTGCTCGCCGCGTACACGTTGTCGTGCCACTCGTGCCGCCACATCGCGGGCGGACGCCTCAAGCACTTCTCCAAGCACCCGGTCCGCTACTGGGCGTGGACGCAGATCTCGAAGCTCAACAACCGGCACATGCAGCTCGCCTGGGCGTCGCTGATCTTCGTCTGCCTCACGGACCTGTACGTCGCGCTGGTCGCCTCGGGAACGATCTCCGACCTCCGCTTCATCGACTAAGGAGTGGTTTTGCCCGAGCTGGAAAGGCATTCGTTCGACGTTCTCGTGATCGGCGCGGGTGGTGCCGGTCTGCGTGCCGCGATCGAGGCCCGTGAGCACGGCCTGCGCACCGCCGTTCTCTGCAAGTCGTTGTTCGGCAAGGCCCACACCGTCATGGCCGAGGGCGGGATCGCCGCCGCCATGGGCAACGCGAACGAGAGCGACAACTGGCAGGTCCACTTCCGCGACACCATGCGCGGGGGCAAGTTCCTCAACAACTGGCGCATGGCCGAGCTGCACGCCCAGGAAGCGCCGCAACGGGTCTGGGAGCTCGAGACCTACGGCGCGCTGTTCGACCGCACCAAGGACGGCCGCATCTCGCAGCGCAACTTCGGTGGCCACGAGTACCCGCGCCTCGCCCACGTCGGCGACCGCACCGGCCTCGAGCTGATCCGCACGCTGCAGCAGAAGATCGTGTCGTTGCAGCAGGACGACTTCCAGGAGTTCGGCGACTACGAGGAACGCCTGCGGGTGTTCCAGGAGTTCACCGTCACCGAGCTCGTCAAGGACGGCGAGCGGGTCGCGGGTGCGTTCGGCTACTGGCGCGAGTCCGGCCGGTTCGTGCTGTTCGAGGCACCGGCGGTGATCCTCGCGACCGGCGGCATCGGCAAGTCCTTCAAGGTCACCTCGAACTCCTGGGAGTACACCGGCGACGGCCACGCGCTCGCGATGCGCGCGGGGGCCTCGCTGATCAACATGGAGTTCATCCAGTTCCACCCCACCGGCATGGTCTGGCCGCCGTCGGTCAAGGGCATCCTCGTCACCGAGTCCGTCCGCGGTGACGGCGGCGTGCTCCGCAACTCCGACGGCAAGCGGTTCATGTTCGACTACATCCCCGAGGTGTTCAAGGACAAGTACGCCGACAACGAGGAAGAAGCCGACCGCTGGTACACCGACCAGGCGAACAACCGGCGCCCACCGGAGCTGCTGCCGCGTGACGAGGTCGCCCGCGCGATCAACTCCGAGGTGAAGGCGGGCCGGGGATCACCGCACGGAGGCGTCTTCCTCGACGTGTCCACGCGCCTGCCCGCCGAGGAGATCCGCCGCCGGCTGCCGTCCATGCACCACCAGTTCAAGGAACTGGCCGACGTGGACATCACCGCGCAGCCCATGGAGGTCGGCCCGACCTGCCACTACGTGATGGGCGGCGTCGAGGTCGACCCGGACACCGGATCCTCCTCCGTACCGGGGCTCTACGCCGCGGGCGAGGTCTCCGGCGGCATGCACGGCTCGAACCGGCTGGGCGGCAACTCGCTGTCCGACCTGCTGGTGTTCGGCCGGCGCGCCGGGGCGGGCGCCGCGCAGTACGTGCGCGCGCTCGGCGACCGGCCCGTCGTGGCCGAGCAGGCCGTCGCCGAGGCGCGGGCCACGGCGCTCAAGCCGTTCCAGCACGAGGGCGGCGAGAACCCGTACACGCTGCACATGGAGCTGCAGCAGTCGATGAACGACCTCGTGGGCATCATCCGCCGCGCCGGTGAGATGGAGGAGGCGTTGCAGCGGCTGGAGAAGCTCGAGGAACGCGCTCGGTCGCTGACCGTCGAGGGCCACCAGCAGTTCAACCCCGGCTGGCACCTCGCGCTCGACCTGCGCAACATGCTGCTCGTGTCGGAGTGCGTCGCGAAGGCGGCGTTGCTGCGCACGGAGTCCCGCGGCGGCCACACCCGCGACGACCACCCGTCGATGGATTCCGAGTGGCGCCGGAAGCTGCTGGTGTGCACGACTTCCGGCGAGGGCGTTCGCGTCGAGGAGAAGCCGCAGATCCCGATCCGGCCCGACCTGCTGGACCTGTTCGACCGCACCGAACTGGAGAAGTACCTCACCGCCGAGGAGTTGTCATGAGCTACCAGGGGAAGTTCCGGGTGTGGCGCGGTGACGACTCCGGCGGCGCGCTGGAGGACTTCACCGTCGAGGTCAACGAGGGCGAGGTCGTCCTCGACATCATCCACCGGCTGCAGGCCACGCAGGCACCGGACCTCGCGGTGCGGTGGAACTGCAAGGCGGGCAAGTGCGGCTCGTGCTCCGCGGAGATCAACGGACGGCCGGGCCTGCTCTGCATGACCCGCATGTCGATCTTCGAGGAGTCGGAGACGATCACGGTCACGCCCATGCGGACGTTCCCGATCATCCGCGACCTCGTGACCGACGTGTCCTACAACTACACCAAGGCGCGCGAGATCCCGTCGTTCGCGCCGCCGAAGGACCTGGCACCGGGCGAGTACCGGATGCAGCAGGTCGACGTCGAGCGCTCGCAGGAGTTCCGCAAGTGCATCGAGTGCTTCCTGTGCCAGAACACCTGCCACGTGATCCGTGACCACGAGGAGAACAAGGAGGCGTTCTCGGGGCCGCGGTTCCTCATGCGGGTCGCGGAACTGGAGATGCACCCGCTCGACACCGCGGACCGCGTCGACCAGGCGCAGGACGACCACGGGCTCGGCTACTGCAACATCACCAAGTGCTGCAGCGAGGTCTGCCCCGAGCACATCCACATCACCGACAACGCGCTCATCCCCATGAAGGAGCGCGTCGCCGACCGCAAGTACGACCCGATCGTGTGGCTCGGCAACAAGCTGTTCAAGCGGTCCTAGCGAAAGCCTGCGGCACGACCAGCCCGGACTCGTACGCCATCACCACGGCCTGGGCCCGGCTGGTCAGCCGCAGCTTCGTCATCACGCGGTTGAGGTGCGTCTTCACCGTGCCCTCCGCGACCGTCAGCCTGGTCGCGATGGCCGTGTTCGTCAGGCCCGCGCCGACCAGCCTCAGCACCTCGCGCTCGCGGCCCGTGAGCCCGTCCAGGCCCACCGGGCACCACGGCGGCACCGCCGCGTCACCGCGCAGGTAGGCCGCCACGAGTCTGCGCATCACCGTGGGGCTGAACTGCATCTCGCCCGAGGCGACGGCGGTGATCGCGGCGATCAGCCTGGCCGGTTCGGACTCCTTCAGCACGAACCCGGCCGCGCCCAGCCGCAACGCCTCGTGCACGTGCTCGTCGAGGTCGAACGTCGTCAGGACCAGCACCCGCGCCGAGGCCGCGGCCCGCTTCAGCGCGGCCGCCCCCGGCAGGCGGATGTCCATCAGGACCACGTCCGGGCGCGACGACTCGGCCAGGAGCGCGGCGGTGTGGCCGTCCGCGGCCTCGCCGACGACGGTGAGATCAGGTGAAGCGTTCAGCAACGCGACCAGGCCTGCACGGAACAACGGCTGGTCGTCGACCACGAGCACGCGCGCCACAACGTCCCTCATTCATGTGACGTCACCGCGGAAGTTCCCCCACCACGAGCGTACCGCGAAAGTTGACAGGAGATCCACTCCCCGTGAGACGACCGGGTTCCTCTCCCGCCGCTACGTTCCGCTGCATGCGCACCGCATCGGCAGACCTGCTCGCCGCCCGCACGGTCACCGTCGACGGCTCGGAGGTCTGGCTCCGCGTCACGGCCAGCCCGGTCGACCTGGAGATCCGGTGGTGCGGCGGCGACCGGCTGGCGGGCAGCCCCGTGCTGTTCCCCGCCGGAGACCGCTCACGGCGGCTGCTCGGCACCGGTCTGCGCGCCGGCACCACGTTCTGCCTCGACGTCGTGGGGGAGCAGGACCCCGACTGGTCCGGTGTCGTCGACTGGAACGTCTGACACCGCACGGGGAAGCGAACGGGGCGTGTCCGATGTGGACACGCCCCGGTGCACCCGGTTCCGGGCGGCGCCGCTCAGGCGGAAGCGGCGGCGGACTCGGCGACCTGGACCTGCGCGGCCCTGTCGTCGAGGTGGATGACCTTCTTGTTGCGGCGGTTGCGCTTCTCGAGGTAGTTCGCGAACCACGACAGCAACAGGCACAGTCCGATGTAGATCAGCGCGACCACGATCATGACCGAGATCATCGGGCGGCCGAAGTTCGGCGCGTCGTTGCCGATGCGGGTGCCCCAGCGCAGCAGCTCCTCGAACGTGATGAGGAAGCCGAGCGCGGTGTCCTTGAGCAGCACGACGAGCTGGCTGATGATGGTCGGCATCATGGCCCGCAACGCTTGCGGCAGCAGCACGAACGTCATCACCTGCGTCTTGCGCATGCCCAGCGCGTACGCGGCCTCGCTCTGGCCCTTCGGCAACGAGTTGATGCCCGCGCGGAAGATCTCCGCGAGCACCGAGCCGTTGTAGAGCATCAGGCTGATGACGACCGCCGTGAACGCGCTCAGCTTCACCCCGGCCACGGGAAGGCCGTAGTAGAAGAAGAACATCATGATCACGAGCGGGATCGCGCGGAAGATCTCGACGATCACCGCGGCGGGCCCGCGCACCCACGCGTGGTCGGACAGCCGCGCCGCCGCGAAGATCGCGCCGAACAGCAGTGCCAGCACCGCTCCGGCGGCGAACGCGGTGAGCGTGTTGCCGATCGCCTCGAGCAGGGAGAGCTGGATCTGCTTGTAGTTGATCCAGTCGAGCCTGCGCGAGGAGAACTGGTCGGTGGCGATGAACCGCATGGCCACGTACGCGACGGCGGCGACGGCGGCCGCGATGCCGACGACGGCCATGATCCGGTGGCGGACGCGGGCCTTCGGGCCCGGGATGTCGAACAGCACCATGCTCATCGGGCCACGCTCCACCGCTTCTCGAAGACCTGCTGCACGTACGTCAGCGGCATCACCAGGATCACGAACCCGACCGCCACCCACAGCAGTCCGAGCAGGACGTTCTCACCCTGCTCCGACAGCGAGTCGCGGATCGAGCCCGCCTGCACGACGGCGAAACCGGACGCGACCGTCGTGTTCTTCAGCAACGCGATCATCGTGCTCGTCATCGGCGGCACGACCGAACGCAGCGCCTGCGGCAGCACCACGTTCCCGAGCATCTGCGTGAACGTGAGACCGAGCGCGCGCGACGCCTCCGCCTGGCCGACCGGCACGGTGTTGATGCCCGAACGCACGACCTCGCAGACGAAGGCGGCGGTGTAGAGCGACAAGGACACGACAGCCGCGGTGTAGGCGTCGATCTTCACGATCTCCAGCAACGGGTACGCGAAGACGAAGAACACGAACACCAGCGTGAGCGGCGTGTTGCGCAGCACCGTCACGTAGGTGGCGCCGATGCCCCGGAACACGGGCACGGGGCTGACCCGCAGCGCCGCGAGGAGCGTGCCCAGCACGAGCGACAGCACCGCGGAGATCGCGAACAGCTGCAGGGTCTGCCCGAACGTGGAGAGGAAGAGAT
This sequence comes from Lentzea jiangxiensis, assembly GCF_900104175.1. Lineage (GTDB taxonomy): Bacteria > Actinomycetota > Actinomycetes > Mycobacteriales > Pseudonocardiaceae > Lentzea > Lentzea jiangxiensis. Next base: position 111,382 of record NZ_FNIX01000017.1, on the reverse strand, counting down.
CTAGGTTGTTGGTGAGGACGCTCATCGGTTTCCTTGCCGTCCGTCCGCCTTCAAAGGAACGGCCGGTGGACCCACGCGGGATCCACCGGCCACGTGAGAAACCGTCAGTAACGGTCGATCGTCGGCTTCTGGGCCGACGAGCCCGACTTGCCGAGCGTGCCGTCGTAGATCTTCTGCCACGTGCCGTCGTCGAGCGAGGACTGCAGGACGTCGTTGAACTTCGTGCGCAGCGCCGTGTCCTCCTTGGGGACGCCGATGCCGTACGGCTCGCTGGAGAACGTCTTGCCGACGACCCTCAGCTTGCCCTCCTCGGCGGAGGCGTAGCCCTTGAGGATCGCGTCGTCCGTGGTGACCGCGTCGATCTCACCGTTGAGCAGCTTGGTGACGCACTGGGAGTAGCCCTGGAACTCCAGGATGTTCTCCGGCTCGGTGTAGCCGTTCTCGCGGATCTTCTTCACCGGGGTGGAGCCGGTGACCGAGCAGACCTTCTTGCCCTTGAGGGTCTCCGGGCCGGTGATGTCGGTGTTGTCCTTCTTCACCAGCAGGTCCTGGCCGGCGACGAAGTACGGTCCGGCGAAGCCGACCTTCTCCTTGCGGCCCGCGTTGATCGTGTAGGTGCCGACGTAGTAGTCGACGTCACCGTTGATCAGCGCCTGCTCGCGCGCGGCGGACTGGATCGTCTTGAACTGGATCTTCTCGGGGTCGAAGCCCAGCTTGGCCGACATCAGGCGAGCGATGTCGATGTCGAAGCCGCTGTACTTGTTGGTCGTCGGGTCCTTGTAGCCCAGACCCGGCTGGTCCTCCTTGACACCGACGATCAGTGAGCCGCGCGCCTTCGCCTTCTCGAACGTGGGCGAGCCGTCGACCTTGACGTCCTTGGCGACCTCGAACAGGCCGGCGGGCGCCGCCTGGTCGGTCGGGCTGCCCTCCTTGCCACACGCGGTCAGGGCCAGTGCGCCCGTCAGCAGCACCGCCGCAAGGGTGCGAACCCTCATCGTCCTTCTCCTGCCATTCCGTTCGAAAGTGGGCTGACTACTAGTGAGTCAGGATCTTGCCAAGGAAGTCCTTCGCGCGGTTGGACTTCGGGGCCGAGAAGAACTCTTCCGGGGTCGAGTCCTCGACGACCTCGCCGTCGGACATGAAGATCACCCGGTCCGCGGCCTTGCGGGCGAAGCCCATCTCGTGGGTGACGACGAGCATCGTCATCCCGTCCTTCGCGAGGCCCGTCATGACGTCCAGGACCTCCTGGACCATCTCCGGGTCGAGCGCCGAGGTGGGCTCGTCGAAGAGCATCACCTTGGGCTTCATGGCGAGCGCGCGGGCGATCGCCGCGCGCTGCTGCTGGCCACCGGAGAGCTGCGCGGGGAACTTGTCGGCCTGGTTCGCGATCCCGACCCGCTCCAGCAGCTCCATCGCGGTCTTGCGCGCGTCGGCGGCGGGGGTCTTGCGGACCTTCACCGGCGCGAGCATGACGTTCTCGACGATGGTCTTGTGCGCGAAAAGGTTGAACGATTGGAACACCATGCCCACATCGGCGCGCAGGCGAGCCAGTTCTTTTCCTTCGGCGGGAAGCGGCTGGCCGTCGACCTCGATGACGCCGGAATCGATCGGCTCGAGGCGGTTGATGGTCCGGCACAGGGTCGACTTACCGGAACCCGACGGCCCCAGCACGACCACGACCTGCCCCTTCGGCACTTCCAGCTGCACGTTCTTGAGCACGTGCAACGGGCCGAAGAACTTGTCCACACCCGCCACGCGAATCATCGGCGGTGCAGAGGCGGCAGTCATCCAGTCCTCCATTTGGGGTCGTCGGCGTTGGCGGAAACCTAGGTGTCCGCCACCACACCAGTCCAGGACATTGAGCAAGACTTAGGGTCTCAACTCTGTCACAGGCAGACATCGGTTGCCCGGGAGGTAGCGAAAGTGCGCGTGCTGCTCGTCGAGGACGACGACAGGGTCGCCGAGGCCTTGGTCCCAGCCCTGACCAGACGGGGTTTCCACGTGGACCGGCAGGCCACGGGCCGCGGCACGCTCGACCGCCTCGCAGGCGTCGACGTGGTGCTGCTCGACCTCGGCCTGCCCGACATGGACGGCGTGACGCTGTGCCGTGCCATCAGGGCCGCCTCGGACGTCGCGATCATCGTGGTGTCCGCGCGAGGCGAGATCGACGACCGGATCCTCGGCCTGCACGCCGGCGCCGACGACTACCTGGTCAAGCCCTACGACGTGGGGGAGCTCGTCGCCCGCGTGCACGCCGTGCGCCGCCGCCGCGGTGCCGACCCGGTCGGGGTGGGCGCGGCGTCCACCGAGGTGTTCGAGACCGGCGACGTGCGGGTCGACCTGGGACGCCACGAGGTCACGGTCGCGGGGGAGTCGGTCGCGCTGTCGCGCAAGGAGTTCCAGGTGCTCGCGCTCGTCATGGCCGCGGGCGGCGCGGTGTGCACGCGGGAGCGGATCCTCGCCGAGGTGTGGGGACGCACCTGGTCGGGCGCGAACCGCACCCTGGACGTGCACGTCGCCACGCTGCGGACCAAACTCGGCAGGCCCGCGCTGCTGGAGACCGTGCGCGGCGTCGGGTACCGGCTGGGGCAGGTGTGATCTCGATTGAGTGATTCTCGCGCGGCGTGCCGCGGTCGGGTGGGGTGACGGCTCGTGAGGTCCCGACTGCTGGGAGTGGTGCTCGCCCTGGTCGTGCTGGTGCTCGTCGGCCTCGGAGTGCCGCTGGGCCGAGGCGTGGCGGCCGCGGAGCAGCAGGAGATGTTCCTCGACCGGCTCACCGACACGAGCCGGTTCGCCTCGCTCGCCGCGCGGCCGCTGATCGACGACAAGCCGGACCTGCTGCGCCCCGAGCTGCAGCGCTACGACGAGCTCTACGGCATCGGCGTGGCCGTCGTCGCCCGTGACGCGCCGACGGTGCCGCTGGTCGCGTCGCGCAACGACCTCGCGCTCGGCGAGAACGGCGTGCAGGACCTGGTCAGCAAGGCGCTGGCCGGGCGCCTGCCGGTCGCGCCGCCGCTGTTCATGCCGTGGGACGACGAACGGCTGGTGCTCGCCGAGCCCGTCCTGGTCGACGGCGAGGTGCGCGGCGCGGTGATCACGTTCTCACCGACCGCGAAGACCCGCTTCGAGGTGCTGGCGTGGTGGGCGCTGCTGCTGGCGGCGAGCCTGCTGGTGCTGGCACTGGCCGTGCTGCTGGCGCTGCCGGTGGTCCGCTGGACGCTGCGGCCGGTGCAGGCCCTCGACGACGCGACGGGCAAGCTCCTCGCCGCCGTGGTGGCGGGCCGGCCGGTGCCGCCGGTGGGCGCGGAGAGCGGACCGCCGGAGCTGAGGCAGCTCAGCCGGTCCTTCGACCAGATGGCCGCGAACGTCAGCGACGTGCTCGCCTCCCAGCGGGCCTTCGTCGCCGACGCCTCGCACCAGCTGCGCAACCCGTTGACCGCGCTGAAACTCCGTCTGTCCAACCTGGAGGGTCACGTCGACTCCGAGGCCGAGGTCCACCAGGTCGAGGCGCTGAGCGAGACCGACCGCCTCAACCGCATCCTCGACGAGCTGCTCGCCATGGCGCGGGCCGAGTCGAGCTCGGTGGACCCGGTGCCGGTCGACGTCGACAAGTCCGTGGCGGCCCGGCTCTCGGCGTGGCACGCGGCCGCGGCGGCCAAGGAGGTGCACCTCGTGCTCGACGGGCACCGCGTCGGCATGGCGCTCGCTCCGCCGCGCGGCGTCGAGACCATCCTGGACGCGTTGCTCGACAACGCCCTCAAGTTCACCCCGGAGGGGACGTTGATCGTGGTCGACGCCCGCAAGGCCGGCGGCGTCGTCCGGCTCTCCGTCGCCGACCACGGGCCCGGTCTGCAACCCGAGGAGCTCGAACGCGCCACCGACCGGTTCTGGCGCAGCCCCGCTCACCAGAACGTGCCCGGCTCCGGCCTCGGCCTGTCGATCGTGCGGCTGGTCGTCGAGCGCGTCGACGGCGTCGTCCGGCTGGAGTCGCCCGAGGACGGCGGGCTGAAGGTCGTGGTCGAGCTCCCGGCCGTCTAGGAGCTCAGATCTTGCTCTCGCGGTAGTAGCGCATGGCGCCGTTGTGCAGCGGTACCGGTGACGTCTCGATCGCCGACCGCTGCTCGATCGTGCGGGCCGCCGAGTGCGCCTTCACGAGCTCCGGCTGGCCCTCGAACAGCTGCCGCACCAGCGCTTCGGCCACGTCGTCGGGCATCTTCTCGCTGACGAGCAGGAAGTTGCGCACGACGAGGGTGATGACCGGCCCGACCGGGTCGGACTGCAGGTTGTAGGTGGACGCGGGCAGCGTCGCCGCCCCGTACACGGGTTTCTCGCGGCGGAACTTCGGCAGCACGTCGCTCAGGTCGAGCATCCGCACGCCGAGCCCCTTGGTGAGGTCCGTGATCGCCTGCGTCGGCAGACCGCCCGACCAGAAGAACGCGTCGAGCCTGCCCTCGCGCATCGCCTGGGCGGAGTCGTCGAGGTTGAGGTTGACCGCCTGGGGCGTGACGCCCGCCGACCTGAGCAGCGCGCTCGCGATGATCTCGACGCCCGACTCCCGGCCGCCGATCGACACGCGCAGGCCGTTGAGCTGGGCGAACTTCCTCACCGGGAGGTCGGCGCGGACGATGACCTGCAGGTAGTCGTCGTGCATGCGGGCCAGGGCGCGGAGCTTGTCCGAGCCGGCGACGCCCTCCAGCGCGTCGGCCTGCGAGAAGCCGACCTGCGCCTGGTCGTTGATGAGGCGGGTGACGTTGTCCTTGGAACCGGCCGTCGCGACGACCTGGGGACGCGTGATGCCGAGGCGCCCGCTCCAGATGTCCGCGAGACCGCGGCCGAGCGAGTAGTAGACGCCGCCGGGGCTGCCGGTCGCCATGGTGATCTTGATGTCCGACACCGTGCCGCCGCACCCCGTCAGGACCGTTGCGGCGGTCAACAGGCTCACGGCGGCGTGCATTCGTCCGAACACCAGCGCATCGTGCCACGGGGACGAGCGGGCGTTGCACCCGACGAAGGTCTCGCCTGGTCACGGCGCTCGTCGGCGAGGCTTTGCCCGGTCCGCGGAACTCGGGCCACTGACCAGGGGTTATCGTGTTGGCGTGAGTACCGCGCAGGTTCGCAAGAGCTTCCAGATCCGCACGTTCGGGTGTCAGATGAACGTGCACGACTCCGAGCGGCTCGCCGGTCTGCTCGAAGACGCGGGCTACGAGCGCGCCAGCGGGGACGAACAGGCCGACGTCGTCGTCTTCAACACCTGCGCCGTCCGCGAGAACGCCGACAACAAGCTCTACGGCACGCTCGGCCACCTCGCCCCGCAGAAGGCGGCGAAGCCGGGCATGCAGATCGCGGTCGGCGGCTGCCTCGCGCAGAAGGACCGCAGCGAGATCGTCCGGCGCGCCCCGTGGGTGGACGTCGTGTTCGGCACCCACAACATCGGCTCGCTGCCGGTGCTGCTCGAACGCGCCCGCCACAACGAAGAGGCGCAGGTCGAGATCCTCGACGCGCTGGAGACGTTCCCGTCGTCGCTGCCGGCCGCGCGCGACTCCGCCTACTCGGGCTGGGTGTCGATCTCGGTGGGCTGCAACAACACCTGCACGTTCTGCATCGTGCCGTCGTTGCGCGGCAAGGAGAAGGACCGCCGCCCCGGCGACGTGCTGGCCGAGGTGCGGACGCTCGTCGACGAGGGCGTGCTGGAGGTGACGCTGCTGGGGCAGAACGTCAACTCCTACGGCGTCGAGTTCGGCGACAGGCTCGCGTTCGGCAAGCTGCTGCGCGCCTGCGGTGACATCGACGGGCTGGAGCGCGTGCGCTTCACCTCACCGCACCCCAAGGACTTCACCGACGACGTCATCGCCGCCATGGCCGAGACGCCGAACGTGTGCCACAGCCTGCACATGCCGCTGCAGTCCGGATCGGACCGGCTGCTCAAGGCGATGCGCCGCTCGTACCGCACGGAGAAGTACCTGGGGATCATCGACAAGGTCCGCGCCGCCATGCCGGACGCCGCGATCACCACCGACATCATCGTCGGCTTCCCCGGCGAGACCGAGGAGGACTTCCAGGGCACGCTCGACGTCGTGCGCCAGGCCCGGTTCTCGTCGGCGTTCACGTTCCAGTACTCGAAGCGCCCCGGGACACCGGCCGCCGAGCTGCCGGACCAGCTGCCCAAGGCCGTCGTGCAGGAGCGCTTCGACCGGCTTGTGGCGCTGCAGAACGAGATGACGCACACGCTCAACAAGGAGCAGGTCGGCCGCACCGTCGAGGTCCTCGTCGCCACCGGTGAGGGCAAGCGCGACGCCGAGACGCAGCGCATGAGCGGCCGTGCCCGCGACGGACGCCTGGTGCACTTCACGCCCGGTGCGACGGTTCCGCGTCCCGGTGACGTCGTCGAGACCGTCGTGACGTACGCGGCCCCGCACTACCTCGTCGCGGACGGGGAACCGCTGTCGTGGCGCCGCACGAAGGCCGGTGACCGCTCCGAGGCCGGCATCAAGCCCAAGACCGCGGGCATCGGCCTCGGCCTGCCGTCGTTCGGAGCCCCCGCGCCGCTGCCCGCCGTCCAGGGGTGTGCGGCCCAGTGAGTGACGAGGACTTCTTGCGCAAGGAAATCGACGCGGTCGAGCACCAGGCGGCCAAGAGGATCGACCCCGGCACGGGCGCGCTGACGATCTCGGTCGCGGTGCTGGCGATCCTGGTGTCGCTGGTGCTGCCGTGGATCGGCGAGCACTCGGGCCTGCAGGTGGTGCTCGGCGAGGCGGACCTGTTCCTGCCGGAGCTGTTCTCCTACCTCGCCCTCGGCATCGGCGTGGTCGGCTCGGGCGTCACGCTCGCGGTGCGGCGCTGGGTCCTCACGTGGGTGTGCTCACTCGGGCTGTTCGCCGGGTCGATCATCGGCGTGCTGTCGATCTGGACGCAGCAGACCACGACGAGCAACAAGACGATCGGTCCCGGTCCCGGCATCGGGCTGATCATCGCGGTGATCGCCGTGGTCGTCCTGCTGGTGAAGTGGGTCAAGATCGCGGCTTCACGCCCGCCGCAGCTGTAACGCACAAGACGACTGAGGGCCCTTCTCCACGCGGGAGAAGGGCCCTCAGGCGTTCAAAGCCCTCTAGCGGGTCGCCAGCGCCTGCTCGGCGGCGGCGAGCCACTCGCGCCACTGCGCCGCCTGCGCCTCGGCCTGCTCGGTGCGGCGCTTGTCGCCCGCGGCACGGGCCTTGGCGGCCTGCGCCTCGAACTGCTCCACGCGCTCGCGGAACTGCGCCACGCGGGCCTCGGCCTCGGGGTCGGACCGGCGCCACTGGGCGTCGACCGCGCCGCGGACCCTCTCCTCGATCGCGCGGAGCTTGCCCTCGAACTCGCGGATGCGCTCGCGGGGGACCTTGCCGATCGCGTCCCAGCGCTCCTGGATCTTGTAGAGGTGGTTGCGCGCCGCCTCGAGGTCGGCCGACGGGTCGATCGTCTCGGCCTCGGCGAGCAGCTCCTCCTTCAGCTTCGCGTTGGCCGTGAACTCGGCGTCCCGCTCGCTGAACGCCTCGGAACGCTTCTGGAAGAACGCGTCCTGCGCGGCGCGGAACCGCTGCCAGAGCGCGTCGTCGGCCTCCTTGGGCGCACGTCCGGCGGCCTTCCACTCGACCATGAGCTCCTTGTAGCGACCGGCCGTGGGGCCCCAGTCGTCGGAGTCGACGAGCTTCTCGGCCTCCTCGACCAGCGCCTGCTTGGAGGACTTGGCCACCGAGCGCTGGCGGTCGAGGTCCGCGAAGTGCGAGCCGCGACGGCGGTTGAACGCGTCACGGGCCTTCGAGAACCGGCGCCACAGCTGCTCGTCGGTCTTGCGGTCGACGCCGCGGATGGTCTTCCACTCGTCGAGGATCGCGCGCAGCCGGTCGCCCGAGACCTTCCACTGGGTCGACTCGTTCGCGATCGACTCGGCCTCGTCGACGAGCGCCTGCTTGCGCGCCACGGACTGGGCGCGGGCGGCCTCCTTGGCCTCCTTGGCCTTCTCCACACCGGCCTCGGCCTGCCGCAGCACGTGCTCGACGCGGGCGGCCAGCGCCTTCAGGTCGCCGACCACGGCGGCCTCGGCGAGCTGCTCCTTGACGTGCTTCGCGCTGGTCAGGGCGTGCTTGGGGTCGCCGGCGCCGGACGCGAGCCGCGAGACGAGCAGCTCGACCTCGGTGCGCAGGTCGTCGAAGCGCCGCGCGAAGTGCGCGAGGCCCTCGACCGGCTCACCGGCCTGCCACGACCCGACGGCGCGCTCGCCGTCCTCGGTCTTCACGTACACGGTGCCGTCGGCGTCCACGCGCCCCCAGCGGTCAGGGTGGTCCGACGCCACGGGGACGGCCGGAGGCGTCGCCTGCGCGGTCTCCTTCGGCGTCTCCTCGACCACACCCTCGGCTGCGACCTCCACCGGGGCGGTCTCGGCCACGGCCTCCGGTGTGCTGTCCTGCTCCGACATCGCCGGTTCCTCCCATCTGACGCCCGTGCCTGCCACGGGCGCCCCGCCGTTGGCGGGGCCGATGCAATACGGGCGCTGAGGGGTCTCCCGTCCCCAGTTCCCCGCGCGCATTCAAACAGGTCAGAGCTCGACTCGGTACTGGGAGTCCACGATAGGTAGCCTCGTCTGTCGTGATCACCCGTGCCGCGGTGGTGCCGCACCCACCTCTCCTGGTGCCAGAACTGGTCGCCGGCGCCGCCGCCGAGACCGAGCCCGTGCGCTCCGCAACCCTTGCCGCGGCGGGAAAACTGCCCGGTCAGTGGATCGCGGTCGCCGCGGACGACAGCGGTCCGGCGACGTTCGCGCCGCCGATGTCGGGAACTTTTCTCGGTTACGGGGTCGACGTGCCGGTGTCACTCGGCGGTGCCCTGCCGCCGGACGCCGGAATTCCTTTGCCCGTGCTAATCACGGCGTGGCTGCGGGAACAGTGCGCAGCCGAGGTGTCACGCGTCGAAATCGTCCCGCGTGACCTGCCCGTTCCCGACTGCGTCTCGTTTGGACGCCGACTGGCGGAGGAGGACTGCGGCCTGCTGGTCCTCGGTGACGGCTCGACCCGGCATGGTCCCCGGTCGCCGGGGTCCGGCGACGAGCGTTCGGGACCTTTCGACTCCCTGGTCCACACTGTGCTGGCGGCCGCCGACGTGGACGGCCTGCTCGGCCTCGACGTGGACCTCGCCCGCGAGCTGGGGGCGCAGGGCCGGGCGGCCTGGCAGGTCCTCGCCGGTGTGCCCGGACCGTGGCGCTGCACCGGCGCCGAGTTCTTCGCACCGTTCGGCGTGGGCTACCACGTCGCCGTCTGGGAGCGCCCGTGATCACGCCCATCGCAGTCGTCGGACCCACGGCGACCGGCAAGTCCGACCTCGCCGTCGCCCTGGCGGAGCGGTTCGGGGGAGAGGTCGTCAACGCCGACGCCATGCAACTCTACCGCGGCATGGACATCGGCACGGCGAAGATGCCGCTGTCCGAACGCAGGGGCGTCCCGCACCACCTGTTCGACGTCCTCGCGGTCACCGAGACCGCGTCGGTCGCCGCCTACCAGCGCGAGACGCGCGCCGTCGTCGAGGACCTGCTCGCCGCCGGGCGCCCGCCCGTCCTCGTCGGCGGGTCCGGCCTGTACGTGCAGGCCGTGCTCGACGACCTGAAGTTCCCCGGCACCGACGACGCGGTGCGGGAGCGCTTCGAGGCGGAACTGGCCTCGGTGGGCTCCGAGGCGTTGCACCGGCGCCTGCGGGAGCTCGACCCGGCCGCCGCGATCGCGATCCTGCCGTCCAACGGCCGCCGCATCGTGCGCGCGCTGGAGGTCATCGAGCTCACCGGGCAGCCGTTCTCCGCGAACCTGCCCAAGCCGGGGCCCGCGCGCTACGGCACCGTCCAGATCGGCGTCGACCGCGAGGTGTCCGAACTGGACGAGCGCGTCGACCTGCGCGTGGACCGGATGTTCGCCGATGGCCTGGAGGACGAGGTGCGCGCGCTGGTCCGCATCGGACTGCGCGACGGCAAGACGGCGTCGCGCGCGTTGGGCTACCAGCAGGTGCTGTCCGCAATGGACGGAGCCTGCACGATCGACTTCGCCGCCGAGGAGACCAAGCGCGCCACCCGCCGGTTCGTGCGCAGGCAGCGCTCCTGGTTCCGGCGCGACCGGCGCATCACCTGGCTCGACGGTGCGCGGCCCGATCTGGTGCGAGCCGCCGGTAACCTGGTGCCGTGGAGTTCGTGAAGGGGCACGGCACGGAGAACGACTTCGTCGTCCTGCCCGACCTCGATGACCAGCTGGACCTGACCGTCGCGCGCGTGCAGGCGCTGTGCGACCGGCAGCGCGGCCTGGGCGCGGACGGCGTGCTGCGCGTCGTGCGCTCCGACGGCGAGTCGGGCGGCAAGTGGTTCATGGACTACCGCAACGCCGACGGCTCCATCGCCGAGATGTGCGGCAACGGCCTGCGCGTCTTCGCCCGCTACCTCGTCGACGCGGGCCACCAGCCGCAGGGCGAGTTCGTCGTCGCCACGCGGGCGGGGGACAGGACCGTGGTGACGCACCCGGACGGCTCCGTCACGAACGACATGGGCCCGGCGCGCGTGACCGGCACGTCCATCGCCGCGGTCGACGGCGCCGGCATCGGCGGCTTCGCGGTCGACGTCGGCAACCCGCACCTGGCGTGCGTCACCGACGTCCCGGTCGAGAGCTTCGACCTCACCGTGCCGCCCGGCTACGACCCGGTGGTGTTCCCGCACGGCGTGAACGTCGAGCTGATCAACACCATCGGCGACAACGCCCTGCGCATGCGCGTCCACGAGCGCGGCGTCGGCGAGACCCGGTCCTGCGGCACCGGCACCGTCGCGTCCGTCGCCTCCTGGCTCGCTGGGCAGGGCAGGACGACCGGCTCGGCGACCGTCGACGTCCTCGGCGGCCAGGTCTACGTGACGATCGAGCCGATGACGTCGACGCTCACCGGACCCGCCGTGCTCGTCGCACGCGGCGAGCTCGACAAGTCCTGGTGGGACGCTCTGGCTTGACCGATATACCGGTTCGGCACTTCAGCCGAGCTGGTAGACCTCGACCTTCCCGAGCCGGTCCGGCTCGACCACGGACGGGTTCGAGTCCGGCGCCGTCAGGCACACCAGGTGGTCGTCGACGACGGCGACGGCGAAGCACGTCTGCGTCGTCTCGACCTTGTGCGTGATCCGGCCGCCCTCGGTCACCCGGAACACGGCGGACTGCAACGAGGGCGCCACCCACACGCCGTCCCCGTCGCCCGCGATCCCGTCCGGCGCGATCCCGAACTCCTTCACCTCGGCCCACACCCTGCGGTTTTGCAACGATCCGTTGCGGTCGACCGAAAACGAAGTGAGCTTGAACGCAATGGTCTCGGCGACGACGAGGATGTTCCCGCTCTCCGACTCGCCTGTCGGGTCGGGCAGCAGCGCCATGCCGTTCGGGAACTTGAGGTCCTCGGCGACGACGCTGACGGAACCGTCGGGCCGCACGAGTGCGAGCGACGCACCGGGCGGGACGAAGTCCGGTTCGAGCAGGCGCGGGACGCCGACCTCGTCGATCAGGCCGTGCAGGTCGAAGCCGAAGTTGCCGACGTACGCCCGGCCCTCGCCGTCGACCAGCATGTCATTGGCGTGGAAGGTCGCGATATCCGATATATCGGCGTGGAGGACGAGTTCGCCGCCTTCGAGACGGCGGACCGTGCGGTCGAGCATCGAGACGACGAGGAGCCGTCCGTCGGGCAGCCAGCCGAGGCCCGAGGGCTGGCCGTCGAAGGCGGCGACGACCTCGTCGGTGCCGCCGGTGAGGTCGAGGGCGTGCACCTCGCCCGCGTAGAAGTCGGAGTAGTAGAGGCGCCCGTCGGGACCGCGCCGCGGTCCCTCGCCGAAGTGAAGACCGTCGCGCACAACCACCGTGTCAGCCATGCATCGCGACGCTAGATGCCACCGGCAGGTCACGCATAGTCCGCAACGGTGAGAACAGCACCCACAACATGCCCGCCACCGAGCCGGCCAGCGCGATCCACAGCGTCGGCACGATGCCGATCCACGAGCCGAGCCCGCCGCCGAGCAAGGCGCCCAGCGGCATCGCGCCCCACACCACCCAGCGGATCGAGGCGTTCATCCTGCCCAGCAGGTGGTCGGGGCAGATCGCCTGGCGGAAGCTCACCTGGCCGACGTTGTAGACGACGACGCCGAACGCGTTGACGGCGAGCCCGGCCATGGCGAACGCGATGCCCCAGCCCGGCTTCGTGAGCGGCATCAGCAGCACGAACGGCCAGGTCAGCAGCGGCACGAGCCAGATCAGGCGTGCCTGCCCGATCAGCACGCCCAGCCGGTGCGCGACCATCGCCCCGAGCACGCCGCCGACACCGCTCGCGCTGAACACCAGCCCCGCCGTGCCCTCGTTCAACCCGGCGACCCGCAGCAGGAACAGCACGCTGACGGCGTTCTGGATGCCGTGGAAGAAGTTCGAGGTGCCGGTGCACGCCACGATCTTGCGCAGGGTGGCGTTGCCGAAGACGAACCGCAGCCCCTCCATGATCTCGCGCCGCAGGTGCGGGTCGGGGTGGCGTTCCGGCGCCGGCTCGGCGCTTTTGATCCGGAACAGGAAGAACGCCGAGCTCAGATAGCCGAGGCCGGTGCCGAGCACGCCGTTGGCGGCACCGAGGAACTGCGCCACGTAGCCGCCGATCGCGGGTCCCGACACGTCGGCCACGGAGAGGCTCGCCTGCAGTTTCGAGTTGCCCTCGACGAGTTGCCCGCGACCCACCAGCGACGGCAGGTACGACTGGTACGCGACGTCGAAGAAGACCGTGCACACACCGACCCCGAGGCTCACCAGGACCAGTTGCGGCAGGTCGAGCACGCCCAGCCACCACGCGACCGGCACGCTCAGCATCAACGCGGCCCGCGCGACGTCCATCGAGATCATGAGCGGCTTGCGGCGCATCCTGTCGACCCAGACGCCCGCCGGCAGGCCGATCAGCAGGAACGCCACCGTGCTCGCCGCGGCCAGCAGTCCCATCTCGAACGGTGTCGCGTGCAGCACACCGGCGGCGAGCAGCGGAATGACCGTGATGCCGATGCTCATGCCGAACTGGCTGATCGTGTCGCCGATCCACAGCCGGCGGAAGTCGTGATGCCCCCATAGCGCCATCCGGCGAGTCTGCGCCGAGTGATTGGAAACTGTCAATCACTCATCTAGGCTGAACTCGTGGCCCTCTCCAGGAAACGACGTCCCGCGACGAGCGAGGAAGCCGCCGCGCTGAGCTCCGACCTGCGGCTTCGCATCATCCGCATGACGTTCGAGCGCCCGCTCACCAACAAGGAGCTGGCGCAGCGCCTCGGCAAGGACCCGGCCACGACGCTGCACCACGTGCGCAAGCTCGTCGCCGCCGGATTCCTCGAGGCGATGCCGCCGCGAGCGGGCAACAGAGGGGCGAAAGAGATCCCCTACCGGTCGACGGGCCTGTCCTGGCAGCTCGACAACAGCGAAAATGCGCTCGCAGTCGGTGAGGCGATGTTGCACGCTTTCCTCGGCGAGGTCGCCGACATCGGGCTCGGTGACGTGGATCAGAGCCGTCTGGTCGTCACCGTCGACCCGGAGGAACTAAAGCAGCGGCTCGCGACGTTGATGGATGAGCTGGCCGCACAACCGGTCAAGCCGGATGTTCCCCGTGTGGCGATCTACCTCGCGGTGTATCCGGGGGACTAACGGTCCGTGGGACGATGAAGGGCAAATGACGGAAAACATCCAGAGCACAGAGTTCGACCCGGAGTTCGACAGCACCTGGGACGAGGAGGACGACTTCTCGACCGGCGACTTCGAACGTGCCGAGCGCGCCGCACTGCGCCGCGTCGCCGGGCTGTCCACCGAGCTCGAGGACATCACCGAGGTCGAGTACCGCCAGCTTCGCCTGGAGCGGGTCGTGCTCGTCGGGGTGTGGACCGAGGGCACGGCGGCCGACTCCGACGCCTCGATGGAGGAGCTGGCGCGCCTCGCCGAGACCGCGGGCTCCGAGGTCCTCGAAGGCGTCGTGCAACGGCGGGACAAGCCGGACGCCGCGACGTACATCGGCTCGGGCAAGGTCTCCGAGCTGCGCGACGTCGTGCAGTCGACCGGCGCCGACACCGTGATCTGCGACGGCGAGCTCTCTCCCGGCCAGCTGCGCCAGCTGGAGGAGAAGCTCAAGGTCAAGGTCATCGACCGCACCGCGCTCATCCTGGACATCTTCGCGCAGCACGCGCGGTCCAAGGAGGGCAAGGCGCAGGTCGAGCTGGCCCAGCTGCAGTACCTGATGCCGCGCCTGCGCGGCTGGGGTGAGACGTTGTCGCGGCAGGCCGGTGGTCGTGCCGGTGGCGGCAACGGCGGCGTGGGTCTGCGCGGTCCCGGTGAGACGAAGATCGAGACCGACCGCCGCCGGATCCGCGCGCGCATCAGCAAGCTGCGCCGCGAGATCGCCGCGATCGGCGTCATCCGCGAGACCAAGCGGGGCCGCCGCACGGCGAACGAGATCCCGAGCGTCGCCATCGCGGGGTACACGAACGCGGGCAAGTCGTCGCTGCTCAACGCGCTGACGGGCGCCGGTGTCCTGGTGGAGGACGCGCTGTTCGCCACCCTCGACCCGACGACGCGCCGCGCGCTGACGCCCGAAGGCCTGCCGTACACGCTGACGGACACGGTCGGCTTCGTCCGGCACCTGCCGCACCAGCTGGTCGAGGCATTCCGCTCGACCCTCGAGGAGGTCGGTCAGTCCGACCTGCTCGTGCACGTGGTCGACGGCTCCGACAGCATGCCGGAGAAGCAGGTCAAGGCCGTGCGCGAGGTCCTCGCCGAGATCAACGAGAAGACCGGGGCGCCGATGCCGCGCGAGCTGCTCGTCGTCAACAAGATCGACGCGGTGGGCGATCTGGGCATGGCGCGGCTGCGTCACCTGTTCCCGGACGCGTCCTTCGTGTCGGCGCATTCGGGCGTCGGCATCGAGGAGCTGCGGGTCCGCATCGCCGAGCTGATGCCACGGCCCGAGGTCGTCGTCGAGGCCCTCGTGCCGTACGCGCGCGGCGAGGTCGTCGCCCGCGTGCACCGCGACGGCGAGGTGCTGTCCGAGAAGCACACGGAGTCGGGCACGCTGCTCAACGCCCGCGTGCGCCCGGATCTCGCCGGCGTCCTCGAGGAGTTCGCGACGAACGGGACGCCTGCTTGATCCTCCCGCCTCCCCCGGTGGACGTGTGCCCGGTAGCCATGCAGGAGCTCTCCGGGCTCACGTCCGACGGCAAGCAGTTCTTCGCCGTCAGCGACAGCGACAACGGCACGCTGCGCATCCAGGTCATGGGCCGCGACTGCGTCGTGAAACGCACGATCACCGCGCCCGTCGACCCCTACGACGTCGAAGACCTCGCGATGACGCCGGACGGCACCCTCTGGGCGTCCGACACCGGCGACAACAACAAGTCCCGCTCCACGGTCGCCTTGCACAAGGTCTCGCCTTCCGGCGCCGTGGAGCGGTTCCGCGTGACGTACCCCGACGGCAAGCACGACGCCGAGGCGCTGCTCGTCGACAAGACGGGCACGCCGTACATCATCACCAAGGAACCGCTCGGTTCCGCGCTGGTCTACCGTCCGACGGCTCCTCTCCGCACTGATGCGCCGGTGCCGCTGGAGCAGGTCGGACGCGTGTCGCTGTCGACGACGGACACCCCGGGCGGGCCGCTCGAAGGCACCCTCGACTCGCGCCTGGTGACCGGAGCCGCCTCGACCGCCGACGGCTCCGTCATCGCCCTGCGCACCTACACCGACGCGTACCTCTTCCCGGTCCCGGACGGCGACCCGAAGGGAGCGGTCGCCCAGGCCCTGGCCGGCGACCCGGTCCGGGTCCCGCTGCCGAACGAACCCCAGGGCGAGGCCATCGCCTTCGACCCGGACGGCACCCTGCTGTCCGCCTCGGAGGGCGCCGGCACCGCGATCCGCGCCGTCACGGGCGCCGCATCCCTGGCCCAGCCGGCCGCGCCGACGACCACGACGCCACCACCCCCGGCCGCCGGCCAGCCGCAGGCCGCCCCGCCGGAGTCGTCGAACGGCTCCTGGCAGAACTGGCCCCTGGCCCTGACCCTCGGCGGCATCGTGCTCGCCGCCGCCCTGGTCATCGGACTGCGCTTCCGCCGCCGCGCTTAGAGGCCGCGCGGAAGGCCCGGCACGTCAGTCCCAGGCGACCGGCATGCGCTCCAGCCCGCCGATCACCAGGCTCGCCCGATGCGGCAACTCGTCCTCGGGCACGGCCAGCCGCAACCCCGGGAACCGCGTGAAGAGGCCCGGGAAGGCGATCTTCAACTCGATCCGCGCGAGGTGCTGGCCGATGCACTGGTGGACGCCGTGCCCGAACGCCAGGTGCCCGGTCGCGCCCCGAGCCAGGTCGAGGACGTCCGGATCCGCGTACCGCGCCGGATCGCGGTTCGCCGACGCCAGCTCGACGAACACCGTGTCGCCCTTCCGCACGACGACACCGTCGACCTCGACGTCCTCCAACGCCGTGCGCACCGTCGCGGGCGTCAGACTGATGTATCGGAGCAGCTCCTCCACGGCGGCCGCGGGATCGGCGAGCATCGCCTCCACCCGCGCCGGCTCCCGCATGAGCTCCAGCGCGCCGAGCGACAGCATGTTCGTCGTCGTGTCGAGCCCGCCGCCGAGCAACGCCATGCCCATCGCGGCCATCTCGTCGTCGCTCAGGTCGTGGTCCGCGTTGACCAGATCGCTCAACACGTCGTCGGTCGCCCGAGCCCGCTTCGCCGCGACCATCTCCAGCATGAACCGCTGCAACCTCCCGAACGCGGCGAACATCGCCTCCGCCTCGCCGGCCTCCGCGCCGCTGCCGCCGGTGAGCACCATCGCGTCCTGCTGGAACTCGGCACGCCGCTCGTACGGCACGCCGAGCAGCTCGCAGATCATCAACCCGGGCACCGGCACCGCGAAGTGCTCGACCAGGTCCGCAGGCGAGCCCACCGCCGAGAGCTCGTCGAGGTGCGCGACCGTGATCACCTCCAGCCGCTCGGCGAGCAGCCGCATCCGCCGCACGGTGAACTGACCCGTCAGCCTGCTCCGGTACCGCGTGTGCTCCGGCGGGTCGTGGTCGGTGAACGCACCAGGCGGCGACGGTGGCGCGTCACCGGGACGCCCCGGCCCGAACGGGTTGTGCATCAGGTCCGGCCGGATGCTGAACCGGTCGTCCGCGAGCACCGCACGCACCGAAGCGTGGTCGTGCGCTCGCCAGCCGGCGTGCCCGTCCGGGTACGTCATCGGGCTCAGTGGCATTGCTTCCCCCTTGCAACGAGCTTCTTTCCCCTTCCTGCAAGCTAGGAACGTTTGCGGACGGAGTCAAAAGACTCATTGCAATGGCTTGAAGTGCAAGGCACCATGATGTCGTGCCCGGTAAACGCCTGGATGAAGAAGAACGGCAGCTCATCGCCCAGTTCCTCTGGGACGGGCTCGGCTACTCCGAGATCGGGAGGCGGTTGCAAAGGCCGGCCTCGACGATCCAGCGGGAGGTGGTCCGCAACGGGGGGCACAACAACTACCGGCCGGGTGCCGCGCACCGGGCGGCGAGCGAGCGGGCGACGCGCCGGATGCCCGCCGTGGACGACCTCGACGTCGACGAGGAGTCCTGCTCGTTCGACCGCGGTCCGGGCGAGGTGCAGGAGTTCCACCTGAGACTGGTCGGCGTGTTCCGGCAGACCGGACTCACGCGCACGGCGGCGCGGATCCTCGCCGAGATCTTCATGACCGACAGGGGCAGTCTCACCGCGACGGAGCTCGTGCTGCGGCTGTCGGTCAGCCCCGGCACGGTCTCGCGCTCAACCGCCTACCTGCAGGAACTCGACCTGCTGAGCGCCGAACGCGACGGCAAGCGCGTGCGCTACTTCCTGGGCGACGACCTCTGGTACCAGGCGTGGCTGTCCAGTGCCCAGCGCAACTCGACCTGGGCGGACACCGGACTGGACGGTGCCGAGATCTTCGGTCTCGACACGCCGGTCGGTGCCCGCCTCAAGGACATGGGTCAGTTCTTCGCGTTCGTCGTCGTGGACATGGAGGCCACGAGGCAGAAGTGGCTCGACTTCTTCAGCAAGAAGAAGCGCGCCCGCGGCGAAGCTACGGCAGACGCCTCAGCACCGTGACGACCTTGCCGAGGATGGTGGCCTCGTCGCCGTTGATCGGCTGGTAGGCCGGGTTGTGCGGCATCAGCCACACGTGGCCGTCCTTGCGCTTGAACGTCTTCACGGTCGCCTCGCCGTCGATCATGGCGGCGACGATCTCGCCCTGGTCGGCCGTGGGCTGCTTGCGGATCACGACCCAGTCGCCGTCCGTGATCGCGGCGTCGATCATCGAGTCGCCGACGACGCGCAGCAGGAACAACTCGCCCTCGCCGACGATCTCGCGCGGCAGCGGGAACACGTCCTCGATCGACTCCTCGGCCAGGATCGGGCCACCTGCCGCGATCCGGCCGACCATCGGCACGTACGCGGGCGTCGGCTTGGACATGGGGTCGAGACCGGGGTCGATCTCGGTGGGCAGCATGCCGACCGCTCGCGGGCGGTTCGGGTCGCGGCGCAGGAAGCCCTTCCGCTCCAGCGCGCGCAGTTGGTACGCCACGGACGAGGTCGACGTGAGACCCACGGCCTCACCGATCTCACGCACGCTCGGCGGGTAGCCGAAACGGTCGACCCAGTCGCGGATCACGTCGAGCACCTTGCGCTGACGCAGGGTCAGGCCGGCGTTTCCCGCGATCTCGTTCACCTTCGTCTCCGCGAGAGCGGGCTCCGGGTCGATCGTCTTGCCTGCCACGGTCGCTGTCCTCCTCGCCGCCCCCCAGTTCGAATGGGATTCCGGCCTCCGTCGATCTTCACGGTCGACGGTAGTCGTGTTTGCTGCGCAGATCAAACACCTGTTCGAGCTATTTGGGCGCGTGTTGTGGCGCCCGGCCATCCGGTCTGGTAGAAATTCGCACGGACGTTCGATCGAACCTCTGTTCGATCAAGGTGGCTGACCTGCGATGGAGGTCGTGATGGCGGTGCTCGTCGAGAAGCGGTTGCGCGTTGTCGAGGACGCGGACGTCGCAGCGGGACGCCCACTCCGTTCGGGGCCTCGTGTCATGCCGAGGCGTCCGGCGACGCGGCCGCACCAGATCGTGGTTCCCGCGAAGCGCGGGTCGAGCTCGTGCGAGGTCCGTGCGAAGCGCGAGTCGATGCTCGAGCTGATCGCGGCCGGCGTCCTGAGCGCGTTGACGGTCGTCGCGGTCGGCGTGCTCTACCTCCAGCAGGTGGGGGTCACCCCGTAGGCCTGCCCCTACATCTTGTGGTTCCGCGCCCACCCTGACGTGTTCGCTGCGTCATGAGGTGGGCGTCGCTGTGTAATCACCGCTGATCGTCGGCGGTTCGTCCAACAGGGTGACACGCGACGCGCCGTGTCGAGTTGCGCCCGGCATCGATTGCGATCTAGGTTCTACCCCTACATCTAGTGGTTGCACCGTTCCAAGTAGTCCACAGGTTGTGGGTAACCCGACCAGTGAGGCTGCTGTGGTGAGTGCTGCGCGGGGAAGGGGTGAGGTGGCGTGCGGTGTCCGTTCTGCCGCCATTCGGACTCGCGGGTGGTCGACTCCCGTGAGGTCGACGAGGGTCAGGTGATCCGCCGCCGGCGCTCCTGCAACAGCTGCAGCCGCAGGTTCACCACGGTCGAAGAAGCGGTTCTCGCCGTGGTCAAGCGCTCCGGCGTGACGGAGCCCTTCAGCCGCGACAAGGTGGTCGTCGGCGTGCGCAGGGCGTGCCAGGGCCGCCCGGTCGACGAGGACGCGTTCCAGGTTCTGGCTCAGCAGGTGGAGGAGTCGATCCGGTCGACGGGGTGCGCGGAAATCGCGAGCCACGAGGTGGGTCTCGCCATTCTCGGCCCCCTGCGCGAGCTCGACGAGGTCGCTTATCTGCGCTTCGCGAGTGTTTACAGGTCCTTCTCGTCCGTCGAGGACTTCGAGAAGGAAATCCTCGATCTTCGCACTGCCCGCGCCGAGGAAGCACCGGCCGAGCAGTGATCCGCGCGCCTTTTGCGGCGCGCAGGGCAAACCATCTTTCTAAAGCACCAGCACGAGGGAGATCCACCGTGACCGAGACCGTCGGCGGCTCAGCCAAGAAGACAGCCGCGCGGGCGGCTGCCAAGCCCGCCGCGTTGAAGGTCCAGCGCGTCTACACGACCGAGGGCCGCCACCCCTACGACGAGGTCACCTGGGAGCGCCGCGACGTCGTCATGACGAACTGGCGCGACGGCTCGGTGAACTTCGAGCAGCGCGGTGTCGAGTTCCCCGAGTCGTGGTCGGTGAACGCCACCAACATCGTCACCAGCAAGTACTTCCGCGGTGCCGTCGGCAGCGAGAAGCGCGAGCAGTCGCTGCGCCAGCTGATCGACCGCGTGGTGAAGACCTACGTGGGCGCCGGCAAGGAGCACGGCTACTTCGCGGGCGAGCAGGACGCCGAGATCTTCGAGCACGAGCTCACCTACATGCTGTTGCACCAGGTGTTCAGCTTCAACTCGCCGGTGTGGTTCAACGTCGGCACCAGCTCGCCGCAGCAGGTCAGCGCGTGCTTCATCCTCGCGGTCGACGACACGATGGAGTCGATCCTCAACTGGTACCGCGAGGAGGGCCTGATCTTCAAGGGCGGCTCCGGTGCCGGCCTGAACCTCTCGCGCATCCGGTCGTCGAAGGAGCTGCTGTCCTCCGGTGGCACCGCGTCCGGCCCCGTGTCGTTCATGCGCGGCGCCGACGCGTCCGCGGGCACCATCAAGTCCGGTGGCGCCACCCGTCGCGCGGCCAAGATGGTCGTCCTCGACGTCGACCACCCGGACGTCGTGGAGTTCATCGAGACCAAGGCGCGCGAAGAGGACAAGATCCGGGCGCTGCGCGACGCCGGGTTCGACATGGACCTCGGCGGCGCCGACATCGTCTCGGTGCAGTACCAGAACGCGAACAACTCGATCCGCGTGTCGGACGAGTTCATGCACGCCTACGAGAGCGGCGGCGACTTCGGCCTGCGCGCCCGCCAGACCGGTGAGGTCATCGAGCGCGTCGACGCCAAGGAGCTGTTCGGCAAGCTCGCGAAGGCCGCGTGGGAGTGCGCCGACCCCGGCATCCAGTACGACGACACGATCAACGACTGGCACACCTGCCCCGAGTCGGGCCGCATCACCGCGTCCAACCCGTGCTCGGAGTACATGCACCTCGACAACTCGAGCTGCAACCTCGCGTCGCTGAACCTCATGAAGTTCCTCGGTGACGACGGCAAGTTCGACGCCGTCACCTTCGCCAAGGCCGTCGAGCTGATCATCACCGCGATGGACATCTCGATCTGCTTCGCGGACTTCCCGACCGAGCCGATCGCGGACACCACCCGCAAGTTCCGCCAGCTCGGCATCGGCTACGCCAACCTCGGCGCGCTGCTGATGGCGACCGGCCACGCGTACGACTCCGAGGGCGGCCGCACGCTCGCCGCGACCATCACCTCGCTGATGACGGGTGTCTCGTACCGCCGCTCCGCCGAGCTCGCGGGCATCGTCGGCGCCTACGACGGCTACAAGCGCAACGCCACGGCGCACCAGCGCGTCATGCGCAAGCACGCCGCCGCCAACGACCTGATCCGCACCTACCACGCGAACGACTCGTCGGTGCACAAGGTCGCGACCGAGGCCTGGCAGCAGGCGCTGGAGATCGGCGCGAAGAACGGCTGGCGCAACGCCCAGGCGTCCGTGCTGGCCCCCACCGGCACCATCGGCCTGATGATGGACTGCGACACCACCGGTATCGAGCCGGACCTGGCCCTGGTCAAGTTCAAGAAGCTCGTCGGCGGCGGCTCGATGCAGATCGTCAACCAGACGGTGCCGCGCGCGCTGAAGTCCCTGGGCTACCAGGACGAGCAGATCGAGGCGATCGTCGAGTTCATCGGCGAGCACGGCCACGTCGTCGACGCGCCGGGCCTGCGCCGCGAGCACTACGAGGTCTTCGACTGCGCCATGGGTGAGCGTTCCATCGCGCCCATGGGCCACGTGCGGATGATGGCGGCCACGCAGCCGTTCCTGTCCGGCGCGATCTCCAAGACGGTCAACATGCCGGAGTCGGCGACCGTCGAGGAGGTCGAGGAGATCTACTACCAGGGCTGGAAGCTCGGCCTGAAGGCGCTCGCGATCTACCGCGACAACTGCAAGGTCGGCCAGCCGCTGTCGGCCGGCAAGTCCGCGAAGGCCACCGAGAAGAAGGCCGCCGCGGCAGAGGCTTCCGCGACCGTCGTCGAGTACCGCCCGGTCCGCAAGCGCCTGCCGAAGAAGCGCCCGTCGCAGACCGTGTCGTTCACGGTCGGTGGCGCCGAGGGCTACCTGCACGCCGGTTCCTACCCGGACAACGGCCTCGGCGAGATCTTCGTCAAGCTGGGCAAGCAGGGCTCGACGCTGGCCGGCGTGATGGACGCGTTCTCGATGTCGATCTCGGTGGGTCTGCAGTACGGCATCCCGCTCGAGTTCTACGTCTCGAAGTTCCAGAACCTGCGCTTCGAGCCGGCGGGCATGACCGACGACCCGGACGTCCGCATCGCCACCTCGGTGCTCGACTACCTGTTCCGCCGCTTGGCGCTCGACTACCTGCCGTACGACAAGCGCGCGCAGCTCGGCATCTTCACCGCCGACGAGCGTTCCGCGCAGGTCGCCGGCGAGTACGGCGCCCCGGCGACGTCCGATGTGGACCTCGAGGGTCTGCGCGGCTCGGTCGAGGCGGCCCCGGCCGTCGAGACCGCGGTCGAGCCGTCCGCGCCGAAGCAGGTCGGCAGCTCGACCGAGCTGCTGGAGCTGCACCTGGGCAAGGCCGCGGACGCGCCGCTGTGCATGACCTGCGGCACGAAGATGCGTCCGGCCGGTTCGTGCTACCTGTGCGAGGGCTGCGGCAGCACCTCCGGCTGCAGCTGATCCTGTACCGGGTACACCCGGTACGGCAGTGAGCCGGATGTGCATGACGTGCACGTGAAAGTGGGGGCCACCGTGAGGGTGGTCCCCACTTTCACGTCTGGGGCGTTCTACCGGGTGCGGCCCTAGATCTCGCTGGTTGAGTTAGATGCTGTAACCGGCGTTGCGGGTCGTCACGGAAGCTTGATGCCGTGACGGTCCGCCAGCTTCTTCTCGACCTCCGCGATCACGCACGCGATCGTCGACGGGTTGAGCCGCCCCTCCCCGAACCGCACGACGGTCTTCGCGAACTCGTCCGCCGCCAGCGCCCGGCACTCGGCGTTCAGCGACCGGTGGTCGACCTCCGCCTCCTTGAAGCACTCCAGGGGCTTGCGGCCGAAGATGACCTCGAACTCCTCCCACCCCCGCAACGTCCAGTACGTGTCGGCCGACAGCGCCGAAGTCGCGCGCAGCCACCGCCACAGGTACCGCGGGTCCTGGTGGCTCGGCGACTCGCTGACGCACCGCCCGCACAGCAGCACGACGTTGTCCGTGGTGCGCGCGCCACCCATCGACGGGGGCACGACGAGGTGCTGCTCCAGTGAGGACCTGTAACCGCAGCGCCAGCACCGTTCGTGGGCCGTGCTCCAGTCGATGACGAGGTCGACCTCGTGCTCGACCCAGTACGCGACGATCTGCCGGTTGCTGATGCTCATGTGGTCCCTCCCCGGTCGTTGCCTCCCCTGTCGGTCGTGAAGGCGATTCTGTTTCGCCTCCGTGCAACTGATAGAACATCTCGCAGTAAGGGGGAGAGATGCCTTCGTTCGACGACTTACGTCGCTACCTGCTCGGTCAGCTCAATGCCGCTGTCCGGCGTCCCGGTATGTACGGCGGTGAGGCGGTGATCCTCACCCTGCTCGACGCGCTGGCGTTCGCCGACGACCGCACGGATCGCTGGCAGAACGAGCTGGAGGCGCTGGTGAAGCGCGGCGCGGCGAACGCGGCGATGGTCAGCGGCGCGGTGCAGGAGGCGCTCGGCCACCGCAGCGAGGACGTCATGGCGTCGGTGTACGCGGACCTCGCGCACCGGCAGGGCTGGCTCAGCCTCGACGCCGACAGCCGCATCCCCGGCGTGCTGGGCGAGCACGACCGCCTGCTCGACGACGTGATCGCCGAGTACGGCGAGCCGCCGCTGTGGCTCGGCGGCACGAACCCCAAGTACTCGAAGACGCTCGGCTACCCGGACCGCTCGGGGGCGCTGGTGTTCTTCCACTTCATGCCGGAGCTGCGGCTGATGGCGACGAGGCGCGGCGACGGGGGCTTCCGCGACAGCTTCGTCTTCACGCCCGCCGGGCAGGCGCGCTGACCCGCGACATCACGCGACCAGGGCAGGGTGAACGGGTAAAATCCCAGGTGATGCGCATAGTTCTGCGCGCGCCTGGACCTCGCCTACGCCTCGCTCGACGGGCTCTCCGCCGGCGACGCTCTGGGCGCGCAGTTCTTCATGGTCGGCCGCTCGGTGCCGACCTCGTGGCCGGCAAGCCGCTGCGGGGCCCGTGAGAGTGGACCGACGACACCGAAATGGCCTGCAACCTCGTCGCCGAGCTCCGCGACCACGGTGAGGTCGACCAGGACAGCCTCGCCGCGACGTTCGCCGACCGCTGCGAGCCCTGCCTCGGGTACGGCGCGGGGGCTTTCACCATCCTGCAGGGGAACGCCGTGGAAGCAGGCCGCCGGTAGCGCCTCGCGCAAGATCGACGACGCCGAGGAGGCCGCACACGTCCTCGGCAACGGCTCGCGAGTGACGGCGCAGGACACCGTGCCGTTCGCGCTCTGGGTCGCCTCGCGCCACCTCGACGACTACCGCGCCGCCATCACGACGTGCGTCGAGGCGGGCGGTGACATCGACACGACGGCCGCGATCGTCGGCGGCGTCGTCACGGGACCGCCGGAGGAGTGGCGGCAGGCCCGCGAGCCCCTGCCGGACTGGGTGGGCCGCTCCGGGCGGGAGCTGTGACCCGGTAATTTATTCATCACGTGTTGAGTTTTTGGGCGAAGGCTCGTAACCTCCTCTCCAGGCGGATCCGGGAGGGGCGGCCATGGCGCTCACCATCGACTTCGAGTCCATCGACGGCTCGATGCTCGCCACCGTCGGCGGCAAGGCGGCGAACCTCGGTGAGCTGACCAGGGCCGGCCTGCCGGTGCCGCCGGGCTTCTGCGTCACCACCGACGCCTACCGCGCCGTCGCGCGGGCCGTCGACCCGGCGAGCACCACACCGGGCAACGCCCGCGGGACGTTGCTGGGAACCCCTGTGCCGCAGGAGATCCGGGACGCGATCGTCGCCGGGTACCGCGCGCTCGGCGACGACGTGCCCGTGGCGGTGCGGTCCAGCGCCACGGCCGAGGACCTGCCGTTCGCGAGCTTCGCGGGCCAGCAGGACACGTTCCTCAACGTCATCGGCGAGGACGCGGTGGTCGACGCCGTGCGCCGCTGCTGGGCCTCGCTGTGGACCGACCGCGCGGTCAGCTACCGCGAGACCAACGGCATCGACCACACCACCACGTACCTCGCCGTCGTCGTGCAGCGGATGGTGCAGTCGGCGGTGTCGGGCGTGATGTTCACGGCGAACCCCGTCACCGGCAAGCGCGACCAGATCGTCATCGACGCGAGTCCCGGTCTCGGCGAGGCGGTCGTGTCCGGCGCGGTCAACCCCGACCACTTCGTCGTCGACGGCTCCGACATCGTCGAGAAGCGACTGGGGGACAAGAGGTTCGTCATCCGCTCGCTGCCCGGCGGCGGCACCGAGCACGTCGAGGCCGGGGAGAGCGGCGAGCAGTGCCTCACCGACGGGCAGGTCCACGCGCTCGCCGTCCTCGGCCGCGAGGTGCAGCGGCACTACAGGACACCGCAGGACACCGAGTGGGCCATCGACGACGAGGGTGAGCTGCACCTGACGCAGGCCCGCCCGGTCACGACGCTGTTCCCGTTGCCGGACAACCCGGACGGCGGCAGCCACGTGTACTTCTGCTTCAGCCTGGCGCAGGGCCTCGAACGCCCGATCACCCCGATGGGGCGCGCGGCGTTCCGGGAGGTCTCCAAGGCGGCCTTCGAGATCGTGATCGGAGACCCGGGGAGCCGGTCCTATGTGGAGAACGGCGAGCGCATCTTCTTCGACGTCACCAAGGTCCTGTGGAGCAAGGTGGGCCGCGAGTTCGTCACACGCCTGCTCGCCGTGATGGAGGCGCGGTCCTCCGAGGTGCTGCGCGGGCTGTTCGACGACCCGCGGTTCGCGGTCAGGAACTCCTCGCCGACGCCCGCGGTGAAGCGCGTGCTCCGGCTCGCCCGCCGGTTCCGCGTGCCCGTGACGGTGGTGAAAGCACTGGTCGACCCGGAGAAAGCCGTGCGCACCGCGTTGCGGACGGAGCGGGAGGTCCTGGAGAAGGCCGCCGGTCTCTCCGTCGAGCAGGCGCTGCGGCAGTGCGTCGTTCCGGTGCTGCCCCGGCTCGCACCGGCCGCGCTGGTCGGCTTCGCGATGCTCGGCCTGGCCGGCAAGGTCGTGAAGACCCGGCCGGGGGAGCTGCAGACCGTTCTGCGCGGCCTGCCCAACAACGTCACCACCGAGATGGACCTGGCGCTGTGGGACCTCGCGCAGGAGATCCGGCACGATCCCGTCGCGCTGCGGCAGTTCCGCGACGGCGAACGCCCGGCCGCGCTCGACCGCTTCCTCGCCCGGTGGGGGCACCGCGCCGTCGCCGAGATCGACCTCGGGCTGCCCCGCTGGTCCGACGACCCCGCGCACGTCGTCGGCGTGGTGAAGAACTTCCTGCGCCTGGAGGACGACCGGGCGCACCCCGACGCGGTGTTCGCCCGCGGCGCCGCCGACGCCGAGGCGATGATCGAGACGCTCGCCCGCCGCGCGTGGGGACGCGGCTGGTTCGTGCGCTTCGCGTTGCGCCGCACCAGGGTGCTGGCCGGTCTGCGGGAGTACCCGAAGTACCTGGTAATCACGCTGTTCGGCACGCTGCGGAAGCGGATCGCCGAGGCCGGCGCCCAGCTCGTCGCCGACGGGCACCTCGACGCCGTGGACGACGTGTTCTTCCTGAACTTCGAGGAGATGCGCTCTCCGCAGGGAGATCTGCGGCCGCTCGTGGCGGCGCGGCGCGAGGTCTACGACCGCGAGCTGCGGCGCCGGCGCATCCCGCGCGTGCTGCTGTCGGACGGCACGGAACCCGAGGCCGTGCACCACGGCGCCCCGGTGGAGGGCGATCTCGTCGGCACACCGGCGTCGGCGGGCACGATCACCGGTGTCGCGCGCGTCGTCATGGACCCGGTGGGCGCGCACCTCGAACCCGGCGAGATCCTCGTGGCGCCCTCGACGGATCCCGGTTGGACGCCGCTGTTCCTGACCGCGGGCGCCCTCGTCATGGAGATGGGCGGTGCGAACTCGCACGGCGCCGTCGTGGCGCGCGAGTACGGGATTCCGGCGGTGGTGGGCGTGCGGGAGGCCGTGACGCGGATCAGGACGGGCGAGCGGATCACCGTGGACGGCAGCACGGGCGCGATCACGACGCTCGACTCGCCGGTTGAGGTCTCACCGCGCCAACCGGACGCGTAATGTCGGGATCGTGGCTGAGTCCAAGGGTGAGCTGAACAAGGTCCAGCAGGGCATCGCCGACTACCTGCTGCGTGCGGGCGTGGACGGCTTCGGCCCGTTCAAGAGCGCTCGCGAGTCCGCGTCCGACGCGCTCGCCAAGAAGGGCGACGAGACCGACGCGATCAAACACCTCATCCGCACCCACGTGGCGCTGGCGGGCGCACAGGGCTTCCTGACGAACCTCGGTGGCCTGATCACGCTGCCGATCTCGCTGCCGTCCAACGTGGCCGCCTCGTACGTCATCCAGACGCACCTCATCGCGTCCATCGCGTCGTTGCGCGGCCACGACGTGGACAGCGAAGAGGTGCAGATGGCGATCCTGCTCTGCCTTCTCGGGAACGCCGGGACCGAGCTGTTCAAAAAGGTCGGCATCAAGCAGTTCACCAAGAAGGCCGCGTCGGCGCTCATCACGAAATACGGCACGAAGAAACTCGGCAGCGTCGTCGCCAAGGGCGTTCCGGTGCTGGGCGGCGTCATCGGTGGTGGCGTCGACGCCGCCTCGACCCGTGCGGTCGGCGCCTTCGCGAATCGCTACTTCGCGCAGACCGACCCGCTGCCGAAGATCCTCGACGGAGAGGTGTTGTCCGTCGAGATCGAAGAAGCGGACGGCACGGCGGATTCGCGCTAGCTCAGCCTGTCGACGGCGGAGCTGAACGCGTCGGACGGGATGAGCACGCCGCCGTCGAACGGGTTCTGCAACTGGTAGATCGCGAACAGCAGCAGGACCAGCGTCGAGGTGAGCGTGACCGTGATCAGCAGTTGCGAGACCAGCGTCGGGCCTCGGAACAGGTACGGGAACAGCAGCGACAGACCCGTGCCGATCACGAGAGCGAGCCAGACGACCGGGTTCACGCCGTTCTCGGCCGCGTCGAGGCGTTGCTGACGGGCCTGGTAGACCTCCCAGAGCTGGTTCGCCGCCTCGGCCTTGCGGTCCTGCGGCCAGTCGCCGTCCGGTGCCGCCGACGCGATCGTGTCCCTGAGCTGGTTCAACGTCAGCCAGCCCTTGTTGCCGACGTTCTCGCCCTCGCGCATGCGGGGCCACTCGTCCCGCACGACGATCGACACGTAGTCCCGGATCAACTCGTCGACCTTGGTCTTCGCGGGCTCCGGCAGCGAGTCCGCCGACCAGTTGACCGCGACAAGCGCGTTGGCCTCCTTGTGGACCTGCTCCTCCGCGCTGTTGGCGGAGTCGAACAGGGAGATCAGGACGAACGCGGCCAGCACCGCGTGCAGGCCGGCGACGATGCTGAACACCGAACCGCCCGCGCCGAGGTTCTTCTCGCCCACCTCGTCCGAGCCGAACCGGCGGGTGAGGACGACGAGGACCGCGGAGATGACGGCGGCACCGAGAACCCAGAGCGCGCCGCTGAGGTAAATGCTCAATTCGGCTCCTTTCTGGTGTGGGATTAGACCACGGTCTACTGTGACCGGTACAGCACGGTCTGGTTTACGAGCAATGGTCAGGTGGAAATGCGCGGCAACAGCACGAATGCCCGGTTGTCGTATCGGGTTACTCCATTCCGGTTGCGGCGGAATGTGTTCGCGTTGGGCTCCGTCTCGGCGCTCATGGTGCTTTCCACGCCGTTCACCAGCGCCGTTGCTCAGACTGCACCGTCGAACTGTGACGCTTATCAAGTAAGTTCACACCATCGTGGTTCGTTTTCGACGTTCACGAAAGTGGAGCTGTCATCCGGTGGGGTGACAGAAGTGGCTCGGCTGGACTACGCGGTGAATGCACTGGGGTACTCGTCGTCGTTGGGCCGGCTGGTCGGTCTCACGTCCCAAGGCCACCACTCGTGGAAGAACCCGTCGCACGTCGTGTTGATCGACACCAAGGGCGCGGTAGACGACCTGGGACCCGTCGGCGCGCACTGGTTCCGCACCGACGACGTGTCCGCGGGCGCGGTCGTCGGCACCACCTTCTACGTGCGCGACCACGCCAGGCTGCACGCGATCGACATCGACCCGGCCAGCCCCTCGTACCTCAGGATCACGCGGACCGCCGTGCTGGGCTGGCCCGCTCTGACGCTCGACGACTTTACGGCCGACCTGGGTGGGAAGCTGACCGGGGTGTCGGCGGCGGGCCACGGACCGGGCGAGGTCGTGTCGTTCGACCCGGCGACCGGGCGGGTGGTGGGCAGGACCGAGATCGCCGGCCTTCCCGGCAAGTCCACCTACGGCGCCGTGGTGATCGACTCGGCCGGCACCGTCTACGCCGTCAACAACGGCTACCAGGGCCGCAGCCGCCTCTACCGGATCTCCGGCGGCGCCGCGGTGGAGCTCTCGTCGGGCCCGCCGATGGCCATGATCGACGCGGCGGGCTGCCTGCCGGCCCCCATGCCCCCGCGCGTCCAGCCACCCGCACCGCGCCCCGAGGTGCCGGCGCCCGCACCGCCTTCTTCCGCACCGCCTCCTCCCGCGCCCGCACCCGTTCCGGCTCCGGCACCGGTGCCCGCGCCGGTGGTCCCGCCGCCCCCTGCCGCGATGGCCAAGCCCGCACCTGCTCTCGTTGCGCCGCAACCGGTTCCGGTGCGTGCGGCGCGACAGAGGCCCGAGTCGCGCCAAGACCTCCCGCTCGACCCCGAGACGACGCCGATGACGAAGCCCCGCAAGTGGGCCATGGTGACGCTCGTCCTCGTGATGCTGGGCGCCGGCGCGGCCGCGGCACGGGCCCGCGGTTAATTCGGTTGGCGTGCGGCGTCGTTGTCGCTAGCGTTGCGGGCATGTTCTTCATCTGATGAAGCCTGCGGCGCTCTCGACGCCGCCTCCGCGACCTCGTCGTCGCGCTCTCCTCGGTGACCCTTGCGGTTCATCTCCCACGGCTTTCGCCGTGCCCTTGCACGCCCTCTTCGTGAGGAGGCTTTCGCATGCCCGACACCACCCCGCCCGAGCAGGGCAACCGCGCCGCGCGCCGTGCGCAGAAGCGGAACAAGCACGACCAGACCACGCACTTCCCGCTGCCGCAGCAGCGCGTGCCCATGGTCCAGCCGCGCCAGTTCGCGACCCGTCGCCGCGGAGGAACCGCTTAGCCGACGCCGAACCAGGCGCGACACCGGCGGGGGACGCGTTCACACCGGACGCGTCCCCTGCTCCCTTCGAGGGCACGACCTCCCGTTCCACCCGGATCCGATCTAGCCTGAGGTGCTACCGGACCGACAGGATCGGAGGCGCCAGGTGAGGATCGCTGACGTGTTGCGGACCAAGGGATCGGCGGTCGCGACGATCGGCCAGGACGTACCCGTGTCCGAACTGCTCAGAGTGCTCGCAGAACACAACGTCGGTGCGATCGTCGTCGTCGGTGCCTCCGGCGTGGCGGGAATCGTGTCCGAACGCGACGTCGTCCGGAAGCTGCACGAATCCGGCGCGGATCTGTTGTCGTCCCCCGTGTCGGCGATCATGACCGCCGACGTGTTCACCTGCAGCCCGTCCGACACCGTGGACAGCCTCACGGTCGTGATGACCGAACGACGCTTCCGCCACGTACCCGTGCTGTCCGACGGCCAGCTGGTCGGGATCGTCAGCATCGGTGACGTGGTGAAGAGCCGCATCGGCCAGCTCGAACAGTCGCAGGACCAGTTGCAGGCCTACATCGCCCAGGGCTGACCCGGCTGTCTCTACGCTTGAACGGGTGAAGCCCTCCGCTCAGCCCGAACTCGTCGAGATCGCCCCCGGAGTCCACGCCTACGTCCAGCCCGACGGGTCCTGGATGATCAACAACACCGGCGCGGTCGTCGGCTCCGACGACTCGCTGCTGCTCGTGGACACCACGTCCACCGAGGCGCGCAACCGCGCGTTGCTCGCCTCGGTGGCCACGGTGAGCTCCGCCGAACCCGGTTACGTCATCAACACCCACCACCACGGCGACCACACGTTCGGCAACTGGCTCGTCCCGCCGTCGGCCGTGATCATCGGCCACGAGGCGTGCCGCGAAGAGGTCCTCGCCGCCGGCCTGCTCGCCGCCCAGGTGCTCACCGGCCCGGACTACGGCCACATCGAGGTCCGCCCGCCGTCGCTCACCTACACGAAGTCGCTGACCCTGCACCTCGGCACGCGCGTCGTCGAACTGCACCACCCCGGCCCTGCGCACACCCGCGGCGACACCGTCGTCTGGCTCCCGGCCGAGCGCGTCCTGTTCACCGGCGACCTCGTCTTCGCGGGCGGCCAGCCGTTCCTCGCCGAAGGCAGCATCACCGGCTACCGGTCCGCCCTCGAGTTCCTGCGCTCTTTCGACGCCGCCGTCGTCGTTCCCGGTCACGGTCCGCTGCTGCGAGGCGCCGAGATCAACCGTGTCCTGGACGACCTCGCCGCCTACACGACGTACCTCGCGGACCTGGCGTCATCCGGCCACGCCTCCGGCAAGACCCCGATGGAGGTCGTCCGCGAGGCGGGAGAGTCACGCTTCTCGTCGTGGCAGGAGTCCGAGCGCCTGGTGGGCAACCTCCACCGCGCCTACCACGAACTGGACGGCAAGCCCCTCTCCGAACGCCTCGAACTGCCTCGCGTCTGGATGGACATGATGGAGCTCCACGGCGGCCCCATCACCTGCCACGCCTGACACAACCGATATATCAGCGTCGCCACCTCACCCACCCGCACCTTTTGCAACAGGTCTTTTGACTTCGTCATCAAAGACCTGTTGCAAAAGCAGGATTCACGTTTCAGCCGCTTGGCCGATACCTGGCGGCTCCGGGACGTTCCCAGTCTTCGTGCTCGCTGGCATCGCCCGCATGAACGCGCGCATGAACGCGTACTGGACTTTCAGACCGGAGCCGACGTCACCGGTCTCGACGACCTGCTTGAGCGCGGCGAGGATGCCCTTCCACGTCGAGTCGACCTTGTCGAGCCGCTTGACGCCCTCTGGCCAACCGGAGTTGCGCACCGTGACGCGCGTTCCGCCGTCCACCGCTTCCAACTGCCAGGAGACGACGGTCCACGGGTCGTCGCGCATGGTCAGCCGCTGCGTGTGGGAAAGCAGCCGCGGCGGATCGACCTCGACGACGCGGCCGACGACGAACACCCGCTTGCCGTCCGGCGATCGGTAGTACAGCGGCGCACCCGACTCGAGCGTGGAATCGAGAACGGCGTCCATCATGGCGCGCTGCTTGCCGTCGAGTCGGGTCATCTCCGCCCACACCTCCTCGATCGGCGCGGCGATCACGATGCTGTGCACCAGTTCGGTGCCGGGTTCAGCCAACGTCCTCATCCTCCTGCCCGGCGCTCTCGACCGTGAGCTTCAAGCCGACAAGCGCCGCTGCCCAGTTCGGCTCGTGATGCGCGACCCAATGCTGGTGGATCTGCTGGATGGGCACAGCGTCGAGGTGGTTGACCCGCTTCCGGCCCAACGGCTCCACGAACACCAGATCGGCCTCTCGAAGCACGCAGAGATACTGCATGACGACGTGCCGGCCGGGTCTTCAACGCCTCCTCAACGGGCTCGCCAGCGCGCCAGACCGCGTCGTCATCCTGTGCCATCTTCACTACGCAAGGTTTTCGACACCCATTGCGGCCGGCGTCGACCGCATCCACTGCTCTGTGACCGCAAGGCCGATAGGTTCGGACGATGCTGCACGACGTCGCTGACGCCACGCACCACTACATCGGCTTGCTGGACGGTGACCAGCGCGAACACGGGATCCGCGCCATCACCGACGACGACCTGAGGCACCGCTGGGCGTACACACCGGGCACACGACCGGGCCTGGCGCTCGGAGACCTCCGACGCGACCAGCGCAAAGCAGTTCACGGCATGCTCGCCACCGTGCTCAGCCCACACGCCTACGCCCAGGTGGCCGCGGTCATGGCGCTGGAAGACGTGCTCGACCACCGCGAAGGCGGACACCGCGACCGGCACAGCGCCGACTACTGGACCGTCCTGTTCGGCACACCCGGCAGCGACGAGCCGTGGGGCTGGCGAATCGACGGGCACCATCTCTCGGTCAACGTCGTCGTCGCCGACGGCCACGTCTCCGCGACGCCGTTCTTCCTCGGCGCGAACCCCGCCCGAGTCACCTACCGAGGCCGCGTGGTCAGCCAGCCGCTGAAGCTGGAAGAGGAACTGGCTCGCGAGCTCCTCGACCGCATGGGCCCGACCGCTCGCCGCCTGGCCGTCGTGTCCGACACCGCGCCGCACGACATCCGCAGCGGCAACGCCCCTCGGATCAGCGCGTCCGAACCGGTCGGAGTGACGCCGCCCCAACTCGGCAAGCCGGCCGGTGAGCTCCTCGTCGACATCGTCCGCTTCTACCTGGACAGGCTCGCGTTCGAACTCGCCGACGAGGAGTTCGCGCGAGTCGACCCCGAACGCCTGCACTTCTCCTGGGAGGGCTCGCTGCGCCGGGGCGAGGGTCACTACTACCGCATCCAGGGCCCGGAACTGCTCATCGAATACGACAACACGGCCAACGAGGCGAACCACATCCACACCGTCTGGCGTCGTCATTCGGGTGACTTCGGCGACGACCTCCTGACCGCTCACTACGAGGCGTCACGGCACACTGTCGTACGTGGAGTGGCCCAAAACGGTTGAAGACGCCATCGCGATGCAAGAACGCCTGCGCACGCAGGTGATCACCACCAGTGCCCCTGACCTGCGCATAGACACCGTCGCAGGCCTGGACGTCGGCTACCGCAGCAACGACACAGTTGCGGGCGTCTGCGTGGTGTTCGATGCAAAATCGCTGGTCGTGCTCGACGAAGTCGTCGTCGAGGGCACGACCGACTTCCCCTACATCGCCGGTCTCTTCGCGTTCCGGGAGATGCCCGTTCTGCTGCGCGCCCTCGAACAGGTGACCGTCACACCGGACCTGCTCGTCGCGGACGGTCAGGGCCTCGCACACCCCCGGCGCTTCGGCCTGGCGTGCCATCTGGGCGTGCACACCGGCATCCCCAGCATCGGCGTGGCGAAGAACGTGATGGGCAGGTTCGACCCGCCCGGCCACGACCGCGGGTCGATGAGCGACCTCGTCATGGACGGCGACAACGGCGACGAGGTCGTCGGCAGGGCGTTGCGGACGCAGGCCGGCGTGAAACCGGTCTTCGTGTCGGTCGGCCACAAGATCGACCTGGACCGGGCGTGCGCCGAGGTGCTGCGTCTCGCTCCGCGCTACCGGCTGCCCGAGACGACCCGCCGCGCCGACACGCTCACGCGGCAGGCTGCTTCGTAGGTGTGAAGCTCAGCAGCACGAGCAGGATCGCACCGCACACCAGCGCGATGTCCGCGACGTTGCCGACGAACCAGCCGTTGTAGTCGATGAAGTCGACGACGTGCCCGCGCGCGAACCCGGGCTGGCGGAACAGCCGGTCGAGCAGGTGCGTCGTCGCGCCGCCCAGCATCAACGCGAGTGCTAAAGCCCGCAGCCTCGTCTGCGGCTGCATGCCGTACCGCGCGAGCAGCACGACGGCGACGGCCGCGACGATGGTGAAGATCCACGTCGACCCCGCGCCGATCGAGAACGCGGCACCGGGGTTGTAGAGGAGCCTGAACTGCAGGAACTCCCCGAGCACGGGAATGGGCGCGCGGCCGGTCAGCGCGCTCTCGGCCCAGAACTTCGTGGCCTGGTCCAGCAGCAGCACGAGCACGGCGATGCCCATGACGAGCGGCACGCGGCGAGAGGTGGTGGTGTCCATTTGTGGACGAGCGTAGTTAAGAACACCACCACTCGGCATCAGGCCTTGGTCACGTCCTTGGTGTTGAACGCGTCGACGCCGAGCGCAGCGAGGAACTCTTCCTCCAACGACCTCGGCCGTTCATCGCGGATGTGTGGAAGCGGACCTGGCGCCGTGCGGCCGTCATCGTCCGCACGTCTCGACACGAGTTGGGAGACGCCGCGCTCGCTCGCAAGGTCGTACGCGGCGATGCGCTCGACCAACCGGAACGTGGTGCTCACCGGGCTGACCGCGGTCAGCCAGTTCGGCGACCTGCTTCTCAACCTGGTCCGAGCAGTCCGCGAACCTCAGCACCTGCTTCGCCGGACCACCCACACGACCGACTTCGACGACTGGGAGCTGGTGCGAACGCCGCGTCGAGGTCACTCGGCTTCTGCAGCGGTCATGGCGTGGAGAACCGCTGCAACAGCGGATGGGTGTCGACGATCCTGCGAGCCACGTTGACGGAGTCGACGAGCGGATGCAACGCCAACGCCTTCACCGCGTGCGCGCGTTCACCGCTGATGGCCGCTTTGATCGTGGCGCGCTCGACGACCTTCAACGTCGTGACGAGTCCGACGCCCTCGTCCGGAACCTGGCTGACCGAGATGGGGCGCGCGCCGTTCGCGTCGACCAGGCTCGGCACCTCGACGACGGCCTCCGAGTCGAGACACCTCAGCGTCGTCCTGTTCGGGACGTTGAGGATCAAGGTGGTTCGTTTGTCCGACGCGATCGCGTGCATCAGGTCGA
The DNA here is from genome assembly GCF_900104175.1 of Lentzea jiangxiensis. GTDB lineage: Bacteria > Actinomycetota > Actinomycetes > Mycobacteriales > Pseudonocardiaceae > Lentzea > Lentzea jiangxiensis. The sequence goes on along the minus strand of NZ_FNIX01000017.1, from coordinate 75,393 downwards.
GGGCGACGCGTTCGTAGCCGCCGCCGTCGAGGTCGTCGCTGTCGCGTTCCTCGTCACGGGTCTCGGCCATGTACGTCTGTTCGCGTTCCAGCCGCGTGCGGTCCCAGCTCTCCCAGGACGGCGCCGCGTAGAACCGCTTCTGCTGCTCCAGCAGGAACGCTCCGCGCGAGGCACCAGCCTCCACGGCCTCCCGCGTGAAGTAGTAGTAGTGCAGGTACTCGTTCGGGATAGCACCCAAGGAGCGCAGCCACTCCGCACCGAACAGCTTGCCCTCTTCGAACGACTCGAGCCGGGCGGCGTCGGCGAGCAGATCAGGCAGCACATCGCGCCCTGCCACGTGAACGCCCCGCAGCCAGCCGAGGTGGTTGAGGCCGGCGTAGTCGAGCCATGCGTCTTCGAGAGTCACGCCGGCGGCACGGGCCACCCGCTTGCCAAGTCCGACGGGGGAGTCGCAGATGCCGATGACGCGGTGGCCGAGGTGCGCCGACATCGCCTCGGTGACCATGCCGGCGGGGTTCGTGAAGTTGATGACCCACGCCTCCGGCGCGAGTTCCGATATACGACGCGCGATGTCGAGCGCGACAGGAACTGTGCGCAGCCCGTACACAACGCCGCCGGCGCCGACGGTCTCCTGCCCGAGCACGCCACAACCCGCCGCGACGCTCTCGTCGGCGGCGCGTCCTTCCAGACCACCGACGCGGATGGCGGAGAACACGAAGTCCGCGCCCCTCACCGCTTCGTCGAGGTCGGTCGACGTCGTCACGGCGGGCGCGTCCGGTACCCGCGCCGCGAGCTCGGCCAGGACGACACCGATCGCGGCAAGACGACCGGGGTCGAGGTCGAACAGCGCGACTTCGGTGACGCGGCCCGGCGACCGGTCGGCGAGCAACGCGCGGTAGACCAGCGGGACGCGGAAGCCGCCTCCGCCCAGGATGACCAGCTTCATGCTTCGACCACGTCCATTCCGGCCTCTCCAGCTGTGCGAGCCGTGTAGCCAGATCCTACATTTTTCGGTGCAGTCGCCGACGATTCGAAGGGGTCGGCGCGGCGCACTGCCGGCTCAGCATCCCCTTGAATTGTGTGGCCCAGGCTTCTGGGCGCACGTCTAGCGTACTGCTTCGACCCAAGACGATCGAACCGCATCGCAGCACGTCAAGCGCATGCAATGGTTGATCTCGCGAGGGGTTCCGCGCACAGCGGAGATGTGATAAAAAGAATGGCTTTGCATTATCGGAATTAAGTTTCCGAGTATATAGCTCTATTGTATCACAGGGGGCAATGTGTTGGCGAGTGAACAAGCGCGAATCACCTCTCTGTACGAAAAGCTCGACCAGGAACGGAACAAGGCGGCAGCGGATCTCGCCGCCGCGCTGCGGGACGACACGGCCCAGAGGCAGGACCGCGAAGCCGCGGTCGAGGTGCTGACCAAAGACCTGGGGAAGTACCGCGCGGCGGAAGACGGGCTGTGCTTCGGCCGCATCGACTCGGAGACCGGCGACCGCACCTACGTCGGACGGGTCGGACTGTTCGACGACGACTTCGAGCCACTGCTCCTGGACTGGCGCGCACCGGCGGCGCGGCCGTTCTACACGGCGACGGCCGCGAACCCCGAGGGTGTCGTGCTGAGGCGGCACTTCCGCGTTCGCGACAGGGAGCTGCGCGATTTCCACGACGACGAACTGTTGGCGGACACGACCGCGTTGCTCGACGCCCTCAACGCACCGCGAACGGCGACGATGCGGGACATCGTCTCGACCATCCAGGCCGAGCAGGACGAGATCATCCGCTACTCCGGCGCCGGTGTGCTCGTCATCGAGGGCGGCCCCGGAACGGGCAAGACCGCGGTGGCCCTGCACCGCGTGGCGTACCTGCTGTACACGCGCCGTGAACGCCTGTCCCGGCACGGTGTGCTGGTCGTCGGCCCGAACACCGGCTTCCTCCGCTACGTCGGCGACGTCCTGCCGTCGTTGGGGGAGACCGACGTCGTCTTCGCGACGCCCGGTGAGCTCTACCCCGGTGTCGTCACCGACGCCGAAGACGCACCGTCGTTGCAACGGCTGAAAGGCGATGTATCCGTTCTCGACCTGCTGGCCGTCGCAGTGGCCGACCGGCAGGAACTGCCGGACGAGCCCATCGAGATCGAACTGGAAGACATCATCGTGCCGCTCGACGCGCACATCGCCGCCGTCGCACGCGAGAAGACGCGCTACTACGAGCTGCCGCACAACGCCGCCCGCAAGTACTTCTTCCTCGCGCTCGCCGAGGAACTCGTCGCGCCGGCGATGCGCTTGATCGGCGTCGACTGGCCGGAGATCGAGGAGGACGTCCGCCACGAACTCCGCCACAGCTCCGCGTTGCGCGACGCCGTCGACGAGCTGTGGCCGCTGCTGACACCGGAACAGCTGCTCGCCGACCTGTACGCGGGTCGCTGTTTCCGGATCGGTGCGCCGGAGCTGTACCGGGCAGACGCCGACGCGTGGACCGTGTCCGACGTGCCGCTGCTCGACGAACTCGCCGACCTGCTCGGGTCCGACGGCACCGCAGAGCGCGAGGCGAGGCGGGCGGAGGAAGAACAACTCGAGTACGTCCGCGGCGTCATGGACGTCCTGTCGATCGACGAACGCGCCGACGCCGACGAGTACATCGTCACCGACTTCGTCAACGCCGATGTGCTGGCCGCTCGGCACGAGGTGCGCGACCACCGCACCCTCGCCGAACGTGCCGCCGCGGACCGCACGTGGACATACGGCCACGTCGTCGTCGACGAAGCACAGGAACTGTCCGCGATGGATTGGCGCGTGCTGCTGCGCAGGTGCCCCAACAAGTCCATGACCGTCGTCGGTGATCTGGCTCAACGTCAGGCCGCGGGAGGAGTCCGGAGCTGGGGATCGGTGTTCGAGCGGTTCACCTACCGCCGGCTGGAGGTCAACTACCGCACCCCGGGCGAGATCATGGCCGTCGCCACCCCGGTCCTCAAGCTCGTCGACCCCGACGCGTCGGCTCCGGTGTCGGTGCGCAAGACCGCTGAACGCCCGTGGGCGCGCCGCGTGACTGATATATCGGCAGCCGTGCGCGACGAACTCGACGCGCACGCCAACGCGTGCGACGGCCGCACGATCGCAGTCATCGGCGAAGGCTGGATGCCGCCGCGTGCGTCGAAGGGGCTGGAGTTCGACGTCGTCCTGGTCGTCGAGCCGCAACGCATGTCGCCCAGCGAGCTGTACGTCGCGCTGACGAGAGCGACGCAGCGGCTCGGCGTGCTGCACACCGAGCCGCTGTCACGTCACCTACGAGGTCTCCTCTGAGATCCACGCGAGGTAGTCGTCGTTGCCCCCGACCACGGGGGTGACGACGACCTCAGGGACGTCGTAGCTGTGATGCGCCTTGATGTGCGCGACGAGGTCGTCGACGCGGACGGAAGACGTCTTCACGACGCACTGCCACTCCGCGTCGACGCGCACCTCGCCGTCCCACCGGTAGACGCTGCGGATGGGCACGATCTGCACGCACGCGCCCAGCCTCGCCTCGACGATCCCCTTCGCCAGCGACTCGGCGGCCTCCGGCGAGTCGACGGTCGTCGTCACCACGTTCGCACCACTCATACCGCGTCGATCTCCTTCAACATCCGGTCCTTCAGCTCGGCCGGTGCGTAGGACGCCCGCACGGCGGCACGGGCGAGGTCCGCGAGCTCGTCCCGGCCGAACCCGAAACGCTCGTGGCACAGCAGGTACTCGCGGTCGAGGTCGGTGTGGAACATGCCGGGGTCGTCGGTGCTGATCGTCACCGGGACGCCCGCCTCCAGGAGGCGCGGCAGGTGGTGCTCGTCGAACGAGCGCACCGCGCCGGTGCGGAGGTTCGACGTCGGGCACACCTCGACGACGACGCCTGCGTCGGCGAGGTGCCGCAGCAGGTCGGGATCCTGCACCGCGCTGACGCCGTGCCCGATCCGTTCGGCCCGCAGATCGTGCAGAGCGGCCCAGATCTCGCTGGGCGGCGTCGTCTCACCGGCGTGCGGCACCATGTGCAGCCCGGCGTCGCGCGCCATCGCGAACGCCTCGCGGAAGTTCGCCCTCGGTGAGTCCGACTCGAACCCGCCGAGCCCGAAGCCGACCAGTCCCTCCGGCCGGTGTCCGGTGGCGAACCGCGCACTCGTCATGCCCCAGTCGCGATCCCAGACACCGGGAACGTCGAAGATCCACTGCAACGTCACGCCGTGCACGGCGAGCGCTTCGTCGCGTCCCGCGCGCAACGCCTCGACGAGCTCGTCGGGCGCGATGCCGGCTCGCAGGTGGCTGGTCGCGCTGATCGTCAGCTCCGCATATCGGATGTTGGTCCGTGCCGCGTCACGCGCGTATCCGACGACGAGAGTGCGGACGTCCTCGCCCGTGGTGACGAGGTCGTTGACGATGCCGTAGACGTTGATGAAGTGCCGGAAGTCCGTGAACTCGTAGAACTTCCGCAGCTCGGTCTCGTCGGTCGGCACTCGCCCGCCGGGGTGGTTGCGGGCGAGCGCGAGGACCGTGTCGACGGAAGCCGCGCCCACGAGGTGGACGTGCAGCTCGGCCTTCGGCAGCGCGTGGACGAAGTCGGAAATGTGCACGGTCCATGCTCTCAGGTCAAGAGCCGATCGACGGGTGACATGTCTTGCAGTCAAAGGAGAGGGTGCAGGGCGATCCCTGTCTCTGGCTTCCGCATTGGGGGTGCCTCGTGAGGGGCGCACGAAGAGTCGCACTGCTGACCGCGGTGCTCGTTCTGCCATTCCTGCCCGTCACCGCTCAAGCCGCCGAAGGGCCCGTTTTCCAGGACGGCGAGGCCCAGCCCGTCTTCGACCCGAAAGACGTGGTGAAGGAGAGCCTCTGGGTCCGCGCCCCGGTCGACAGCGACCGCGACGGCAAGGACGACGAGGTCTACACCGAGGTCGTCCGGCCACGCGCCACCGAACGCGGCCTCAAGGTCCCGGTCGTCTACATGGTCAGCCCGTACTTCTCGGGCGGCAACGACGTCGCCAACCACAACGTCGACGTCGAGCTGTACGTGCCCGACAAGCGCAACGGCCGCCTGCTCAAGGCCAACTCCGACGAACGCATCACCGCCGCCCTCGGCCCCAACCCGATCACCTCCGGCCGCTACGAGGCCTACTTCATCGCCCGCGGGTACGCGGTCGTCTACGCCGAGTCCCTCGGCACCGGCAAGTCGACGGGTTGCCCGACGACGGGTGACGTCAACGAGACGATCGGCGCTCGTGTCGTCGTCGACTGGCTCAACGGCCGTGCGACAGCGCGGACCGCCACGGGCGAGGCCATCAAGGCCACCTGGTCGACCGGCAAAACCGGCATGATGGGCGTCTCCTACAACGGAACGCTGCCCAACGCCGTCGCCTCCACCGGCGTCCGCGGCCTCGAGGCCATCGTGCCGATCGCCGCGATCTCCAGCTGGTACGACTACTACCGCGCGGACGGCGCCGTCGTCGCACCCGGCACCTTCCAGGGCGAGGACGCCGACGTGCTGGCCGAATACGTCTACACGCGTGCCGACCGGGAGATCTGCAAGCCGATCATCGCCGAGATCGCCCAGGACCAGGACCGGATCACCGGTGACTACAGCCGGTTCTGGGACAAGCGGAACTACCTCAACGACGTCCGCAAGGTCCGCGCGGCCGTTCTCGCGGTGCACGGGCTCAACGACTGGAACGTCAAGATGACGCACGTCGAGCAGTGGTACTCGGCGTTGAAGAAGGTCGGCGCGCCGCACAAGATCTGGCTGCACCAGTCCGGGCACACGGACGCCGACACGCTCCGTTCGGCCGAGTGGCGGCGCACGCTGAACCGCTGGTTCACCCAGTACCTGTGGGGTCACCGCAACGGCATCGACAAGGAGCCGAAGGCGACGATCCAGCGCGAGGACAAGACGTGGGTCGACGAGAAGGACTGGCCGGCCCCCGGCACGTCCGACGTGCGGCTGCGCCTGTCCGCGGGCGGATCCACCAAGGGCGGCCTCGGTGTCCTGCCCGGCCGCGGCGTGGAGAAGCTGACCGACGACGCGACGAAGACCGCCGAGTCGTTGATCGACCAGGCGACCTCGCCGAACCGGCTGTCCTACACCTCGGAGCCGGCGCAGAAGCCGGTGCGGCTGTCCGGCAAGTCGACCGCGAACCTGCGTCTCGCGTTCGACCGGCCCGCGGCCAACGTGACGACGCTGCTGGTCGACCGCCGTCCGGACGGCACGTCGCACGTCATCACCCGCGGTTCGACCGACCCGCAGAACAGGGAACGGCCGGACAGGACGTCGCCGATCAAGCCCGGCAAGTTCTACGACGTCGAGGTGCCGATCGTGCCGGACGACTACGTCCTGCAGGCCGGTCACCGGCTCGAGTTCGTGGTGATCTCCAGCGACTACGACTACACGCTGCGCCCGAAGCCGGGCGCCGGACTGTCGCTCGACCTCGCCCGGACGTCGGTGGAGCTGCCGGTCGTCGGCGGCTGGCGCTCGGTGTTCGAGGCGTTCTGAGGTGTTGCCGTGCTCCGGTCGACGGGACCGGGGCACGGCAACCTAGCACCCACCCCTGACAGAACCCCGCTCCAGGGCGGTCCAAGATCTCGACCTGTCCACAACCGCTGAGTTGTCCACAACCTGGCGTCCACCCCGGCTCACCACCCGGCCCGCTCCGCCACAGTGAGCCCCATGCCCACAACCCTCCCGAAACCGATCCGGGTCCGCGATGCTGGCGACCTCTACGCCGCGATCCCGCACCTGATGGGTTTCCACCCGTCCGACTCGCTCGTCGTGCTGGTGCTGAAGGACGACCTGGTCAGCATGACCATGCGCGTCGACCTGCCACGCCCGCGACATAGGGGCTTCCTGGCGGCCCAGCTGGAAGGGCCGCTGCTCGACCAAGGCGCGACAGAAGTGATCATCGTGGTCGTGTGTCCGCCGACAGAGCACATGCCCGAGGAACTACCTCACGAACCGCTGGTCACTGCCCTCAGACACGGGCTGGGTGGCGTGGGCATCGACGTCGTCGAAGCCGTCTGGTTGCCGTCGTGCCAGAAGGACGCGAAATGGCTCTGCTACCTCGACATCGACTGCCACGGCACGCTGCCGGACCCCCGGCTGTCCCCGGTCGCCGCCGCGTCGGCCCACGAGGGCAACGTGACGTTCGAGTCGCGTGCCGCGATGGCGGCGATCCTCGCGCTTGACCCACCCGACGCGGTGGAGCGCAGGTCCGCGATGCTCGACGAGCTCATGACGAACTCGGCCGAACCCGATCCCGGCACCGAGCTGCGCCGCGTGAGCGACGCGATCGCCGCGGTGGAGAACCGCAAGGGTCCGTTGCGGGACGACGAGGTCGTCGCACTGGCACGGGCCCTGGCGATGCCCGACGTCCGGGACGCGAGCCTGGGCTTCGCCGCCCAGGCCAGGTCCCGTCTCGCCGAACGCCTGTGGCTCGAGCTCACCAGAGCCTGTCCGGCGCCGGAACGTGCGGAGGCCGCGTGCCTGCTCGCGTTCTACGCCTACCAGCGCGGCGACGGCGGAATCGCGTCCGTCGCCCTCGACGTGGCCGATGAGGCCTGCCCCGGTCATTCGTTGAGCAAGCTCATCAGGGCCGCCGTCAGCGCCGCGATCCCGCCCGCGGAGATGCGGGCGCTGGCCGTGAGGTACATGGACAGCGCCCGCCAGTTGCTCGCTCAGAGCAGTTCGGGTCGCTCCCAGCCCTGATCCAGCACGTGCTCGGCCAGGAACGCCCACACCGTCTCGTACCAGACCCGAGAGTTGCCGGGGGTGAGGATCCAGTGGTTTTCGGTTGGGTAGTAGAGGTACTTCGCGGTCACCCCGTGGCGGACGAGGTCGAAGTACAGCCGGTGCCCCTCACCGATCGGAACCCGGTAGTCCTTGTCCCCGTGGATGACGAGCATCGGGGTCTTGATGTCGGCGACCCGCAGGTGCGGGGAGTTGGCCTGGATCCGCTCCGGGTGGGTGAGGGGGTCGCCCATCTCCCGCATCCAGAAGTAGGAGCTGTCGGTGCCGCCGGAGAACGCGTCGAGGTGCCAGAGGGACGCGTGGGTGACGATCGCCCGGAACCGGTCGGTCTGGGTGGCGATCCAGTTGACCATGTAACCGCCGAACGACCCGCCCATGGCGGCGGTCCGGGAGGCGTCGATGTCGGCTCGCTCGACCGCGACGTCCGTGATGGCCATCAGGTCGGTGTAGGGCTCGGCGCCCCAGCGGCCCCAGCCGGCCTTGATGAAGTCCGGCCCGTACCCGGTCGAGAGGGCGGGGTCGGGCAGCAGGACGGCGTAGCCGCGAGCGGCCATGAGCCACGGGTTCCAGCGCCAGGTCCAGCCGTTCCAGCTCATGACCGGGCCGCCGTGGACCCACAGCAGGAGCGGGGCGGGGGAGTCGGCGGAGGCATCCTCGGGCAGCACCAGCCAGGAGCGGACGGTCCTGCCGTCGGCGACGACCGTGGAGATCTCGGTGAGCGTGCCGGGCACCGACGCGAGGGCACCGGGCGCGCGCAGCCGTTCCGGGTTCTGGTCGGTTCCCTCGCAAGCGAACCGCACGGGCTGTGGCGGGTGGTCGACCGAGTTGCGCAACGCGTACAGCGTCTTGCTGTCCGGGCTCACCACCAGATCGCTGTAGTAACCGGTCACCGTCAGCTTGGTGACCTCGCCGGTCGCGAGATCGAGCCGCCAGACCGGCTGGTGCCCGAGGTGGCTCGCGGTGAAGAACACCGCCGACCCGTCCGGGCTCACCACCGGGTGGTCCGGCTCCTCCTGGAAACCGGGCGCCAGTGGCGTGATCGAGCCCTCCGCCAGGTCGATGCGCACGAGGTCGCGCCGGTGTGGGGAGTCCGGAGTGGACTCGCGGTACCGGATCGCGATCACGGCGGCCGAGTCGGGCGTGAACGTCGCGCCACCGAAGGAGAAACCCTCTTCGGAGGCGATGGTCCGCGGCGCGCCACCGCGGGTGGCGACGACCCGCAGTTCGGTCCGGCGACCGTAGGAGGGGCTGACGTCGACGTCGTGGCCGAAAACGGCCCACTTCCCGTCTGGGCTCAGCTCAACGTCCTCGTCGCTGAGCCTGCTTTCGGCGTCTTCGCTGAGAGCGGTGACGGTGCCGGCGTCCGCGAGAGGAGCCGCGAACAGGCGTGGGTAGGTGGGACCGAGGTCCGCGTCCCAGTACCGGATCGGGTACGACTCGTGCAGGATCGCCGTCACCCCGGCGTCCTCGCGTGCCTTGCGCTTGGCGTCGTCCTCGTCACCGAACTCCGTGAAGCGGTGCGCCGACGACGTGAACAGCACCGTCTCGCCGGCGGCCCGCACCTGACCGACGCCGCCGCCCGGCCGCAGCACCTCGGCGGCCTCGCCGTGGACGGGAAGACGCCACAGCGCCTTCTTGTCCTGGGACTCGCCCGGCTTCGCGAGCGGGTCCGGACGGCCCGACAGGAACAACAACGACCCGTCCGGCGCGAACACGGGGGAGGAGTCGCCCTTGGCGGAGCGGGTGAGCCGGACGGCCTCCCGCTCTCCGGTGGGGTCGACCTCCCAGAGAGCGCCCTGCCACGTCTTGCCGTCCGGGGCGAGCGTGGAGACGACCGTGACGAGCCGGGTGCCGTCCGGGGACAGCGCGAGCGACGCGAGCCGTGGGGTGGCGTTGTAGCTCTCGAAGGAGGCGAAGTCGGTCATCCCGGCTCAGGCTCCGTGCCGGGCGCGGGTGAACTCCCACGCGTCGCGGACGATGCCGGTGATGTCGGCGCGCTCGGGCTTCCAGCCGAGCTCGGTGCGCGCCCGCTCCGCGGAGGCGACCAGGACGGCGGGATCGCCGGCGCGCCGGGGGGCGACGACGGCGGGGATCGGGTGGCCGGTGACCTCGCGGCAGGTGTCGATGACCTGCTTGACGGAGAAGCCGGTGCCGTTGCCCAGGTTGTAGATCCGGTGCTCGCCCGCGGTGGCGTTCTCGAGCGCGAGGAGGTGGGCGTCCGCGAGGTCCAGGACGTGGATGTAGTCCCGGACGCAGGTGCCGTCCTCGGTGGGCCAGTCCTCGCCGTAGATCGAGATGTGCTCGCGCTGCCCGAGGGCGACCTGGAGCACCAGCGGGATGAGGTGGGTCTCGGTCGCGTGCCGCTCGCCGATGCTGCCGTAGGCGCCGGCGACGTTGAAGTACCGCAGGCTGGTCGCCGCCAGGCCGTGCGCGGCGGCGTACGACGTGATCGCGTGGTCGATGGCCAGCTTGGTGGCGCCGTAGGTGTTGGTCGGCGCGGTCGGCGCGGTCTCGGGGATCGGCACCTCCCGCGGCTCGCCGTACGTCGCGGCAGTCGAGGAGAAGACGAGCTTCGGCGTGCCGTGTTCCTTCATGGCGTCGAGCAGGCGGACCGCCGTCAGGACGTTGCCCGTCCAGTACTTGCCGGGGTCCTGCATGGACTCGCCCACCAGGGACTTCGCCGCGAAGTGCAGAACGCCGTCGAACCCTTCTGCGAGGACATCGCCGATGACCTCGGCGATGTCACCCCGGATGAAGCGCGCTCCCGAGGGGACGGCGTCCTCGTGGCCGGTCGAGAGGTCGTCGAGGACGACCACCTCGTGCCCGGCTTCGAGCAGCCTGGCAGCGCACACACTGCCGACGTATCCGGCCCCGCCCGTGACGAGCAGCTTCACCACAGTCCTCGCATTCCTGGTCAGGATCGTTCTCTGCTACCGGTCCCTGCCCGCGCCCGCGGACGGAACCGCCGTGAAGAGCCTCGGCCGCGTGAGCGAGCGCGAGGCGAAGCCGGTGAGCACGGACCGCTCGACCTCGTCGTGCCTTTCGACGGGCACGAGGGCGATGGCCGAGCCACCGAAACCGCCGCCGACCATCCGGGCACCCAGCGCGCCGGCCGCCATGGCGGAGTCGACGGCGACGTCGAGCTCCAGGCAGGAGACGCGGTAGTCGTCCCGCAGGCTCGCATGGGAGCCGGAGAGCAGCGGTCCGACGTCGGCGAGTTCGCCCGCGCGGAGCAGCTCGACGCTGCGCAGGACCCTGTCGTTCTCGGTCACGACGTGCCGCACCAGCGGACGCAAATCTTCGGGCAGTCGGACGAGCGTCTGGTCGAGCTCGGCGATGTCGACGTCGCGCAGAGCGGGAACGCCGAGGATTTCAGCGGCGCGCTCGCAGCCGGCCCGCCTGGCGCCGTAGCCGCCGTCGACGAGCGCATGGCTCGCGCGCGTGTCGATGACCAGGACCTCGAGCCCGCTGGCAGCCGCGTCGAACGCGACCTGTTCCGGCTTGCCCGAGCGCACGTCGTAAAACAGGGCGTGCGCTTCGATGCAGCACAGCGATGCGGTCTGGTCGAGGATGCCGGTCGGCGCGCCCACGAAGTCGTTCTCGGAGCGCTGCACCCAGCGCGCGATGTCCGGCCGCTCGGCGTCGACACCGGCGAGGCCGAGCAGGGCGAGCGCGACGGCGCACTCCAGGGCGTGGGAGGACGAGAGTCCGGCGCCGGCGGGCACGTCGCCCGCGATGACGAGGTCGGCTCCTCCGGTGACGGCGATCCCCTGCTCCCGCAGGGCCCAGGCGACTCCGCCGGGGTACGCGGGCCACCCCTTGACGGTGCCGGGGGCTAGGTCGGCCACCACGACCGGGTCCGCCTCCTGCAACCCACCGTCGTCGCCCATCGTGCTGACGGTCATCACGCCGTCGGCGCGGGGAGACGCCGCGACCGCGATGCGGTGCGGCAACGCGAACGGCAGCACGTAGCCGTCGTTGTAGTCGGTGTGCTCGCCGATGAGGTTGACGCGGCCGGGAGCCGACCAGACCCCCTCGGGAGCGCGTCCGTGCAGGCGCTGGAACGCCTCGGCCGCCTTCGCCGCCGGTGCCGTCGACTGGGTCACCGGGCGAGCACCAGGACGGCGTGGGCGACCGCGGGGTCGAGTTCAGCGGAGTTGCCGTTGCCGCCGCGCACCTGGACGACCTTGGCGCCGGCGAGCGCCTCGACCTCCACGGTGCCGCCGGGCACGACGCCGGCTTCCTTGAGCTCGGCCATGAGGTCCGGGTCGAGCTGGACGTGCTCGGCGATGCGGCGCACCTCGACGCGGCCACCGCCGCGGCGGGCCACCTCGTCCACGCGCACCAGGTCCGCCTCGGCGGGCGGGGCCGGCTCGCCGTCGCCCAGCTTGTCGAGTCCGGGGATCGGGTTGCCGTAGGGCGAGGTGGTCGGGTTGCCGAGCAGCTTGACGAGCTTGCGTTCGACCGCTTCGCTCATCACGTGCTCCCAGCGGCACGCCTCGCTGTGCACGTGCTCCCACTCGAGCCCGATGATGTCCACGAGGAGGCGCTCGGCGAGCCGATGCTTGCGCATGACGGCGATCGCGAGGTTGCGGCCCTGCTCGGTGAGCTCGAGGTGGCGGTCCTCCGCCACGATGACCAGGCCGTCGCGCTCCATGCGGCCGACGGTCTGGCTCACCGTCGGTCCACTTTGGCCGAGACGCTCGGCGATGCGGGCGCGCAGAGGTACGACGCCCTCTTCTTCGAGCTCGTAGATCGTGCGGAGGTACATCTCCGTGGTGTCGATGAGGTCGTTCACACCCGCTCCCCTTCGTATGGTGTCGATGGTAGTCGTGCCGGGGGACACAGGTGTCCGCGCGGGTGCAGGATGTGAGCCGTGCATCCCTTGATCACTCCTGAGGCCCTCGCCGACGCGCTGCGTGCGCAGCCGGCCACCGTCGTGCTGGACGTGCGGTGGCGTCTCGGCGGACCACCCGGACGCCAAGACTACGAGGTCAGCCACGTGCCCGGTGCGGTGTACGTGGATCTCGACATGGAGCTGTCCGCCCCGCCCGGTGCGGGTGGGCGCCACCCGCTGCCGGATCCGGAACCGCTGCAGGAGGTGCTGCGGCGTGCGGGCGTGCGCGAGGGCGGTCGGGTCGTCGCGTACGACGCGGGAGACGGTTCGGTCGCCGCGCGGGTGTGGTGGTTGCTGCGGTGGTCCGGGTACGGCGAGGTCGCGGTGCTGGACGGCGGGTTCGCCGCGTGGGAGGCCGCCGGGCTGCCGGTGACCGCGGAGGAGCCGCCGGCCCTGACCGGCGAGGCGGCCGGAGACGTCGTGGTGCGGCCGGGGCAGATGCCCGTGCTGGACGCGGACGGGGCGGCGGCCCTCGCTCGGGACGGTGTTCTGCTCGACGCGCGGGCGGCACCCCGGTACCGGGGCGAGACCGAGCCGGTGGACCCGAAGGCCGGGCACGTTCCGGGGGCGCTCAACGCGCCCAGCACCGGGCACGTCGGTCCGGACGGGCGGTGGCTCGGCGCGGCCGAGCTGGCCGCGCGGTTCGCCGAGATCGGGGTGACGGGAGAGGCGGCTGTCGGTGCCTACTGCGGGTCCGGCGTGACCGCCTCGTCCGTCGTACTCGCGCTGGAGGTCGCGGGGATCACGTCGGCCGGGAAGCCGGCGGCGTTGTACGCCGGGTCGTGGTCCAACTGGTGTGCGCTGGACCGGGAGGTCGCCACCGGCGGCTGATGCCGACTGCTGCCTGACTGCTGCCCACGCCGTCGCCTGACGGCGTGGAGCGGTCAGGCGTTGGGGATGCGGTTGAACCCCTCGGTGGCGAGCTTGAGGGCCGTGCCGCAGGTGTCCAGGTCGTCGATCGCCAGGACGCTCACGGAAAAAGCTGGGGTGATGACGGCCGGGTCGTCGGTCAGCATGACGGTGACCTGGCAGTCCTCCTTGGAGGCGGCGACCTGCCACGCGGTGTTGCCGCCGATGTCGATCTGCTTCTTCTCGCCCTCCTGGTCCACGACGTCGGGGATCGTGACCAGCTGCGTGATGACGGCGGACGGGTTGGTGACGGTGTGGATGCAACCGCCGTCCGCCGAGGACTTGCCGCCGGTCGCGGCCTCGATGTCGGCGGGCTTGAGGACGCCGCAGGTCTCGAGGCCCGTCGCCTTCTTCTTGGTGCCGATCTTCACGTCGCCCTGCTTCGGGGCCGTGGGGGCCGTCGGCTTGGACGGCGTGGCACTTCTCTGCGGTTTCCGCGACGTCGTGGAGGGCGCGGTGGACTGCTCCACGGCTTTCGGGTCGGGGGAGGCCGAGCCCCGGACCTGTTCCGCGCAGCCCGTGGCGGTGGCGAGGGTCAGGCCCAGTGCGAGGAGGACGGCGGCTGGTCGCAGGTGCATGTCGCCTCTGACCCCTGTTCGGTGAGATCGGTTCCGGGGTGGTGGTCCCGGGTTCGTGGCCGGAGGTGCGCCGACGGGGAGCGACTGTAGGTTGCTGGACATGGGTAAGCCAGCCGCGGTTGTCTGGGACAGGTCCTTCCTCGGGTACGACCTCGGTGGCGACCATCCGCTGAACCCGGTCCGGCTGGACCTGACGGTCCGGCTCGCGACCGCACTCGGAGTGCTGGACGGCGTCGAGCTGCGGGTGCCGGTGCCCGCCGGTGACGACGAGATCGAGCTCGTGCACAAGCCCGGCTACCTGAGCGCGGTGCAGGCGGCGCCGACGGCGGGGTGGGACGTCGGGCACGGGCTGGGGACGGCGGACAACCCCGTGTTCGAGCGGATGCACGAGGCATCGGCGCTGGTCGTCGGCGGATCGCTGGTGGCGGCCCGGGCCATCGCGTCGGGGGAGGCGGACCGGGCGGTCAACATCGCCGGCGGCCTGCACCACGCGATGCCGGACAACGCGGCCGGGTTCTGCGTCTACAACGACTGCGCGGTGGCCATCGAGTGGTTGCTGCGCAGCGGAGTGGAGCGCATCGCGTACGTCGACGTCGACGTGCACCACGGAGACGGGGTGCAGACGGCGTTCTGGGACGACCCGCGGGTGCTGACGGTGTCGTTGCACCAGCATCCGATGAGCCTGTGGCCGGGGACCGGGTGGGCCGGCGAGGTAGGCGGCGCCGGCGCCGAGGGGAGCGCGGTCAACGTGCCGCTGCCCGCCGGCACGCGCGACGGCGCGTGGCTGCGGGCGTTCCACGCGACGGTGCCCGCGCTGCTGAAGGCGTTCCGGCCGCAGGTGCTGGTCACGCAGTGCGGGGTCGACACGCACAGGGAGGACCCGCTCGCGGACCTGTCGCTGAGCGTGGACGGGCACCGGGCGATCTACCAGGCGTTCCGCGACATCGTGAACGAGCACGGGTACAAGTGGCTCGCGCTCGGCGGTGGTGGGTACGAGCTGCTCAGGGTGGTGCCGCGGTCGTGGACGCATCTGCTGGCGACGGTGCTGGACCGCGACGTCGACCCGAACCGGCCGTTGCCGGCGGAGTGGGTCGCGCATGCGACGCAGATCGCACCCGAGTGGCCTCTGCCTGCGTCCATGACTGATGGATGCGACCCTGGGTACCAGGCGTGGGGCGGCGACGCGGAGCAGCCGGTAGACAAGGCGATCCGCGACACGCGCCGTGCGGTGTTCCCGTTGCATGGGCTTGACCCCGACGACCCCAGGGACTGACACAAGTGCCGGACAACGTGCCGAAGGACGTCCCGACGGGCGTCTCCAACGACGTTCCGAAAGACAGCACCGACGACGCGGCCAGGGACCCGTTCGACTTCCCGCGGCGCTGGGAGGCGGACGTCGTCCTCAGCGACGGCGGCACCGTCCACCTGCGGCCGATCACGCCGGCCGACGCCGAGGAGCTCCGGGAGTTCCACGGCCGGCTGTCCGAGCGGACGCGGTACTTCCGCTACTTCGGGCCCTACCCGCGGATCCCGCGGCGCGACCTCGAGCGGTTCAGCACCGTCGACCACCACGACCGCGTGGCGCTCATCGCGTTGCTGGGCGACGACATCGTCGCCGTCGGCCGCTTCGACCGGCTACACCACGGCGACAGCGCCGAGGTGGCGTTCGTCGTGCAGGACGGGCACCAGGGGCGCGGGCTCGGCAGCATCCTGCTCGAACACCTCGCCGCCGCGGCCAGGGAGGTCGGGCTCACGCGGTTCGAGGCTGAGGTGCTCGCCGAGAACGGGCAGATGGTCCGGGTGTTCCGCGATGCCGGCTACCAGGTCAGCAGGGCGTTCGAGGAGGGGGTGCTGCACCTGGAGTTCGCGATCGACCCCACCGACGAGTCCGTCGCCGTCGCCAGGGCCCGCGAACAGGCCGCCGAGGCCCGCAGCGTGCACAACCTGCTGCACCCGCGCAGCGTCGCCGTCATCGGCGCCTCGACGGATCCCACCAAGATCGGGCACGCGGTCCTCAAGAACCTCCTCGAAGCCGACTTCAACGGTCCCGTCTACCCCGTCAACGCCGAGCATCGCGCGGTGCGAGGCGTACGGGCCTATCCGACCGTGCTCGACATCCCCGACGACGTCGACCTCGCCGTCGTCGCCGTCCCTGCGGCCAGCGTCGACGAGGTCATGGACGGCTGCCTGGCCAAGGGCGTGAAGGCACTTGTCGTCGTCAGCTCCGGCTACGGCGAGACGGGACCTGACGGTCTGTCTGCCGAACGCAGGCTCGCGGCGGAGGCGAGAGCGCACGGCATGCGCGTCGTCGGTCCGAACGCACTGGGTGTGCTCAACCTCGACCCGAAAGTCCGTCTCAACGCGAGCCTCGCCCCGCAGCTGCCGTCGCGGGGCCGCGCGGGCTTCTTCTGCCAATCCGGTGCCCTCGGCACGGCCATCCTCGCCAACGCCGCCGGTTGGGGCCTCGGCCTGTCCACGTTCGTCTCGGCGGGCAACCGCGCCGACGTCTCCGGCAACGACCTGCTGCAGTACTGGGAGACCGATCCGGCCACCGACGTCGTCCTGCTCTACCTGGAGTCGTTCGGCAACCCGCGCAAGTTCGCGAGGCTCGCGCGCAGGCTCGGCCGCACCAAGCCCATCGTCGCGGTGAAGTCCGGCCGCCACGCCGTCGTGCCCGGCCTCGCCGCCACGGACGCGAAGGTCGACGAGGCGAGCGTCCAGGCCCTGTTCGAGCAGGCCGGCGTGATCAGGGTCGACTCGCTGGCGCAGCTCTTCGACACCGCGCTCCTGCTGGCCCACCAGCCGCTGCCCGCGGGCAAGCGCGTCGCCGTCGTCGGCAACTCCACCGCGATCGGCCTGCTGGCCGCCGACACGCTGCTCGCCCAGGACCTCGACCTCGCGGGCGACCCCGTCGACGTCGGTGCCCAGGCCACGCCGGAGGAGTTCGCCAAGGCCGTGAAGGAGGCCCTGGACCGTCCGGACACCGACGCGCTCGTCGTCGTCTTCGTGCCCCCGATCGCGGTCCCCGGCGCCGCCTACGCCCGCGCCCTCAAGGAGGCCGCGCCCAGCACGAAACCGATCGTCTCCACGTTCCTCGCGGTCGAGGGCATCCCCGACGAGCTGAAGATGCCCGGCAAGGGCTCCATCCCGAGCTACGCCAGTCCCGAACGCGCCGTGCTCGCGCTGGCACGCACGGTCCGCTACGCCCGCTGGCGCGCTGCCCCGCAGGGCACCTTCGTCCGGCCGGAGGGCATCGACACCGAACGGGCGAGGTCCATTGTGGACTCTCCGGCGTCCGAGGTCCGGCTCGACGACCACAAGGCCGTCGCACTGCTGGAGTGCTACGGCATCGACGTCGTCCCGTTCCGCATCGCCTCCAGCGAGGAGGAAGCCGTGGAGGTGGCGGACGAACTCGGCTACCCCGTGGCGATGAAGGCGACCAGCGAGCGGTTGCGCCACCGCACCGACCTCGTCGGCGTCCGGCTCGACATCGCCCAGCGCGAGTCGGTCAGGGCCGCCTACCACGACCTCGCGGCGCTCTCCGGCAAGCCGGGCGTGTACGTGCAACGCATGGCGCCCAAGGGAGTCAGCTGCGTCCTCGGCCTCCAGGACGACCCGAGCTTCGGCACGCTGGTCTGGTTCGGACTGTCGGGTCTGGTCAGCGACCTTCTCGGCGACCGGGCCTACCGGGCGGTACCCCTCACGGACACCGACGCCGCGGAACTCGTTGCCGCACCCAAGGCCGCGCCTCTGCTCACCGGGTATCGCGGCGACGAACCAGCGGACCTGAAAGCACTTCAGGAACTGGTACTCCGTTTGGCCGCGTTGGCCGAGGACCTTCCGGAGGTGCGGTCGCTGAAGCTCGAGCCCGTTCTTGCTTCTGCCGCAGGGGCTTTCGTCAGCAGTGCCCGCATAGTGATCGGCCCGCCCCCGTCCCTGCACGACGCCGGTCCGAGGCGTCTGCGCTAGACCCGCGCCAGTCTCGGCGCTGAACTGTTACAGCAACGATTCCGTTGTTTTCATTCGCTCCCAGGTATGGACATGCGTCCTGCCGCCGCTTAGGTTTCCCGCATCGCCCAGCAGCGCCGACCCTGGTGCGCGGGCGCACGCCCGTGGAATAACGCTCTAAGAGGGACGAATGACGCCGAGAGCACTTCTCCGCCTGGCGGCGACAACAAGCGCGGCCGTGCTCCTGCTGGCCTCGTGCGCGGGTGGTGACGCGTCCACGATGGCAGGGAAGGTCGGCTCGAGCGACCGCATGGTCATCGCCGTGTCGTACGACCAGCCGGGACTGTCGGTGCGCAGGCTCGACGGCAGCTACCGCGGTTTCGACATCGACGTCGCCAAGTTCATCGCAGGCGAGCTGGGCGTCAAAGAGGAGAACATCACCTGGAAGGAGGCGCAGCCCGGCAACCGGGAGACGCTCCTGACCAGCGGTGAGGCCGACATGGTCGTCTCCACCTACTCGATCACCGACAAGCGCAAGCAGATCGTCGACTTCGTCGGCCCGTACTTCGTCGCCGGCCAGGACCTGCTGGTGCGCATGAACGAGAACCGCATCGAGGGCCCGAAGTCGCTCAACGCCAGCCTGAGGCTCTGCTCCACCGCGGGCTCGACCTCCGCCGAGTACGTGCGCGACCAGTTCGCGAAAGACGTGAAGATGGTCGAGTACGCGAAGTTCAGCGACTGCGTCACGGCGCTGCTCGCGGAGAACGTCGACGCCGTCACCACCGACGACGTCCTGCTCGCGGGCTACGCCGCCCAGAACCCCGAGCTGCTGCGGGTCGTCGGCGACCCGTTCAGCAAGGAGGAGTACGGCGTCGGCCTGCACCGCGACGACCCGACGAGCAAGGCGAAGGTCCAGGCCGCGCTGCAGAAGATGATCGACACCGGTGCCTGGCGCAAGTCGCTCGAGGTCAACATCGGATCTTCCGGCTACAAGATCCCCGACCCGCCGAAGCTGTCGTCCTGATCGCACGGGGAGTCACGTAGGCTCACGCCACGTGAACCGCGTCCCGCCGCACCGTGCTGATCGACCCGTTCGCGCGGGCATCCCAGAACACGGCCGAGTCCCGCGCTATTACGCGGTCAAGGCCGAGCTGTTCGACCTCGTCGAGACCCTCGGCGAAGGCACCGTCCTGCCGTCCGAACGCGAGCTCGCCGAACGGTTCTCCGTCTCGCGCGTCACGCTGCGCCAGGCCGTCAGCGAGCTGGTGCTCGAAGGCAAGCTGATCCGGCGCCAGGGCAGCGGCACGTTCGTCGCGCCGCCGAAGCTCGTCCAGCCGCTGTCCCTGGTCAGCTACACCGAGGGCATGCGCCGTCAGGGCGTCGAGCCGAACCGCACCGTGATCACGGTCGAGGAGCTCGGCGCCGACGAGGGGCTGGCCCGCGACCTCGCTCTCGACCCCGGCGACCCGGTCGTGCACCTGGAACGCGTTCTGCTCGCCGACGACGAGCGCATCGGCCTCGAGTCGACTTATCTGAGTCTGGGGCGTTTCCCGGACCTGCCGGAGAAGCTCGACCCCGCCGGCTCGCTCTACGCGTGCCTCACCGAACGGCTCGGTGTGCGGTTCGCCGAAGCAGAGGAACGTGTCGAGACGGTGCTCGCCACACCCCGGGAGGCGCTGCTGATCGGCACGAACCCCGCGCTGCCGATGTTGTTGCTGCACCGCGTCTCCTACGACGTCGGCGGTCACCCGATCGAACGCGCCCGGTCGCTGTACCGGGGTGATCGGTTCAGCTTCGTCGCGAGGCTCCACGCGGACCGCTGAAGCATTCGTCCACAATGGAACTGGCGTGCTCTCTTCGCCGTCAACGGAATGCACAGCGGCATTCCTTTCGGACCCCAACGGTTTCGTGATTTCGGGGCGTTGCACAAGCCGCGCACTTTGCGTGACCCACCCGGCGCGTCCGGGCGGCTGACAGCGCCGCGCACCGCGCCGGAATGCACGTCCGGCGGCTCGGAGAAGTGACTGCGGGTCACCGGAAACCCGTGCGGGCTCAGGAAGATACCGCCCGTTCGCACTCGTTCCCCGCTCAAGTCGCGGAGGTACTGTTGTTCTCACGAACTTCAGGACGTCCGCGAAGGCGCGGAGGAGCGGGGGGTGTGCCGTGTCCTTCAAGGCGGAGTTCCTCGCAGAACTCGAGGACTGCCTGCGCGGCTACGGCGCGGTTCCGGTGAGCAATCCCGACGCACTCGCTCTGTTCATCGAGTTCGTGCGGGGGCTTCCGGCCACCGACCGGGGACTGCGCTGCCTTGAAGGTGTCGACCAGGGGTCCGGGTCGTTCTGGAACAACCCGGCGGTGTGGTGGGAGCAGGTGCCGAGGTTCGGCGCGGGACTGCCGCGGTGCGGCTCGGAGGAGTGCCGCAAGCTGCTGGACGACATGCTCGACGAGGCGATCAGCGACGAGATCGACGTGCTGGAGATGGAAATCCGCGAACTGCCCAGCTGATCCGGGCGTGGTTCGCCAGTCGTGAGACTTCTGGACATGCCTGCCGGCGCCGCCACCTGTTACGGCCACGGCGCCGGGGCTTCCAAGAGCACTTACTTGACGGAGACCAGTGACCTGAACAATTCCCGATAACGGTGGAGAGCCAGTCGCAGGTCCTCGGTCTGCGGATCACGGTTTCCCTCGAGTTGCTGGGTGAGGGAACGGTGCCGCGTGGTGAGCTCCTCGAGCGCCCGCGTCACGAGCTGGTCGGCCTTGTGGACGGCCGCCTTCGGGTCGTCGACGAACTCGTACTGCACCGCCTGCCACTCGTCCTCGAGCCTGCCGACCGGCTGCTGCCCGGATCGCGGCTGTTCAGTGCGGTGGTGCTCGGCGCGCTGCTGTTCAAGACGCGGCTGCTCGGAACCCGCGTGCTCGCCGTGCGTCTGCTCGGCGCGGGTCTGCTCGGTGCGCGTCTGGTCGCCACGGGCCTGGTCGGTGCGCACGTCTTCCCGGCGCTGCTGGTCGTGGCGCTGAGTCTGCTGCGGCATGCGGTCGGTGTGCGTGACGCGCTCCTCGACGTGTCGCTCCACCTGCGCTGCGCGCTCACCCTGCGGGGTGCGCTCGGCCTGCTGCGGCCGGGCGGGGGTGGGAACTCCAGCGGAGTGGGTGGGGGCCTCAGACATCGGTCTTCTCCTTCCGCGCGGCTTCCCGGTCCGTGTGCGGCTCGGCGCCGCGTTCGAGCAGGTCGGTGAACAGCTCGCGGTAGTGGACCATCGCGGTCCGCAGGTCCTCGGTGCTCGCCTCCCCGATCTCCTGGCGTTCGGAGATGTCGTGCGCCTTGCGGTAGTGCTCGAGCGTCCGCGCGTGTTCAACGGACAGAACGCTCAGCTGCGCCTCGTAACCCTCCGTGGGATAACCGCGCTCCGCCATCAGATCGGTCACGAGCCGGTCCGCGTCCGCGATCGCGCTCTCCGGCGAATCGACGAACTTGGCCTGCACGTCGGCCCAGTGCCGGCGGTAACTCTCCTGCGCCGTGGGGGAAAGCGGCTTCAGGTCGAACTCGCTGTGGCGTTGTTCCCGCTCGGCGAGCTCCTTCTCCGCGGCCGATCTGTTGTCGCTGTGCTCGACCACGCGGTCGTACTCAGGGCCGAAGCGGTCGCGCAGCTTCTTGCGCTGCATGGCGGGCCTCAGCACAAGAGCGAGGATCACCAATGCCGCGACAATCGCGACCGCCACGCCGATGATGGCGCCCGTTGACATGGAAAAACCTCCAAGACAGGCAAACTCTCTGGCTGTCCTGGAGGCTTTCCGGTTCACTCACAAGGGAAACATCACCCCTTGATGCAAACCACCTGCTTGAGCTTCGCGACCACCTCGACGAGGTCGGCCTGGTTCGCCATCACGGTGTCGATGTCCTTGTAGGCGCCCGGGATCTCGTCCACGACGCCGGAGTCCTTGCGGCACTCGACACCACTTGTCTGCTCGGCGAGATCCTGCGCGGTGAACGTCTTGCGGGCCTTGTTGCGCGACATCTTCCGCCCGGCACCGTGTGACGCCGACTCGAACGACTCCGGGTTCCCGAGCCCGCGCACGATGTACGAGCCGGTGCCCATGGAGCCCGGGATGATGCCCAGCTCGCCCCGTCCCGCCCGGATCGCGCCCTTGCGCGTCACCAGGACGTCCTCACCGAAGTGGTTTTCCTCGCTGACGTAGTTGTGGTGGCAGGAGATCGGCTCCTCGAACACGACGTGCGGGAAGTCGGCGCGCAGCACGTCGCAGACCAGGCGCAGCATGACCGCACGGTTGCGTCGCGCGTAGTCCTGGGCCCAGTACAGGTCGTGGCGGTACGCCGCCATCTCCGGCGTTCCCGAGAGGAACACGGCGAGGTCCGGGTCCGGCAGCTCGGAGTTGTGCGCGAGCGTGCGCGCCACCGAGATGTGGTGCTGCGCCAGCTCGTTGCCGATCCCGCGCGACCCGGAGTGCAGCATGACCCACACCCGCTGGTCCTCGTCCAGGCAGACCTCGAGGAAGTGGTTGCCGCCGCCGAGCGTGCCCATCTGGTGCATCGCCTTGTCGGCGCGCGCCTTCACGGCGGGCGTCAGGTCGTCGAACTTCCTCCAGAACGTTCCCCAGTCGGACGCGTCCCTCTCGGTGAAGGCGGTCGCCTTGTGCTGACCGAACCCGACGGGAACCACGGCCTCCATGCGCGACCGCAGACCGCGCAGCGTCTCCGGCAGGTCACTGGCCGTGAGCGAGGTGCGCACGGCGGCCATGCCACAGCCGATGTCCACGCCGACGGCCGCGGGGGAGACGGCGTCGCGCAGCGCGATCACCGAACCCACCGTGGCGCCCTTGCCGTAGTGCACGTCGGGCATGACCGCGACGTGCTTGAACGCCCACGGCAGCGAGGAGATGTTCTGGAGCTGTCGCATGGCGAACTCCTCGACCTCGTCCGGTCGAGTCCACATGCGGATGTCCACGTTCTGGCCGCGGACCAACGTTGCTGCCATGACATCGAGGTTAGGCGGCCTTTTGCCCGTTCCACAAAAGAGTTTCCGCCTCGGCGCCCACGAACTCCCAGGTGCCCTTGCGCACCTTCGCCCTGGAGACGTCCCCGCCGATCTTGGTGATGAACGCCCGCACGGTCGGCAGGTCGTCGACGCCGGCGATGAGAATCGCCCTGTCCTGCAACGTGACGCTGCCGCCGCCGAGCTTCTCGCGCGCGACCGCGTCCTGCAGCAGTCCCTCGCGAACCTGCCGAGCGGTGATGCCCTCGACCTCGACCTGGACGGCGTCGACCTCCGGCGAGTTGGCGTGCAGGAACCGGAACGTGAGCACCGACTCCTGGCCGAACCGCTTGGCGATGGTCGAGGCGGTGTGGCGGAGACTTTCCTCGTTCAGCGTGACGTCGAACTTGCGGGAGCGCTCGAACGTCGTCTGCTGCAGGTCGCTCGACCAGAACACGCCGTCGAGCAGCGTGGAGCGAGTGGTGACGCCACCGTTCGCCCGCACGATCCCCCGGACCTCGCGGTCGAACCGGATCAACCTGTCCTCCAGTCGCGGGTCGGCGGGATCGGTGATGATCGCGGTGTTGTTCGACGCGAAGATCTCCGGGGACGGCAGCGGCGCTCCCGCCGCCGTGCCCGTCGAGACCGCGAACGCCAACACCGACGTGACTGCCACGAGAAGATTTCGCATGCGCCACAACGTATGGGTCCGGAGTAGCCGGGTACACCCCGTTCCACTCCGCGGGCCGGTGCTTGTTCGTGCTGGTGATCGGTCGCCGGCTCACTGTTCGTGGCCTGGTCGTTGACAGGCGCAATGAACGTGAAAATACTTCAGTCCCATGGAACGCGTGTGCGTCATCGGGGCTGGTTCGTCCGGCATCGCCGCATGTCAGGTCCTCGGTGCCCGCGGGATCGAGTTCGACTGCTTCGAGACCGGGTCCGACATCGGTGGCAACTGGCGCTACCTCAACGACAACGGCATGTCGTCGGCCTACCGCTCGCTCCACATCAACACCTCGCGGCAGATGATGGAGTTCAAGTCGTTCCCGATGCCGCCGCACCTGCCGGCGTACCCCTCGCACTTCCAGATCGCCGAGTACTTCGACGACTTCGTGCAGCACCACGGGTTCCGCGACCGCATCCGGTTCCGCACCGAGGTCACGTCCGTCGCCGTCGCGCCGGGCGGGTACTCGGTGACGACGCGCGACCGAGACACGGGGGAGGAGGCCACCGCCACCTACCGGTCGGTGATCGTCGCGAGCGGGCACCACTGGTCGCCGCGGATGCCGGAGCCCGCGTTCCCCGGCACCTTCGACGGCGAGGAGATGCACGCGCACTTCTACAAGACGCCGGAGCGCTTCGCCGACAAGAAGGTGCTGGTCCTCGGTATCGGCAACTCGGCCTGCGACATCGCTGTCGAGTCCTCGCGCGTCTCCGCGCGGACGTTCCTCGCGATGCGCCGCGGCGCGCACATCATGCCCAAGTACCTGTTCGGCATGCCGACCGACCACCTGACGACCTCGCCGCTCGCCCGGTTCGCGCCCTCCTGGCTGCAGGCGCTGTCGCTGAAGGTGATGCTGCGGCTGGCGCGGGGCAAGCTCTCCGACTACGGTCTGCCCGAGCCGTCGCACGGCATCCTCGCCGCACATCCGACCGTGACCGACGACCTGCTGACCAGGCTCGGGCACGGCGACATCACCGTGAAGCCGAACCTCGAGCGGCTGGACGGCTCCGGGGTCGTGTTCGCCGACGGCTCCCGCGAGGACGTCGACGTGATCGTCTACTGCACCGGCTACAAGGTCGACTTCCCGTTCCTGCCCGCCGCCGAGTTCTCCGCCGTCTCGTCCGCGGACAACGACGTGTCGCTGTACCGGCGGGTCGTCGACCCGGGACATCCGGGGCTGTACTTCCTCGGGCTGATCCAGCCGCTGGGGGCGATCATGCCGCTCGCCGAGGCCCAGGCCGAGTGGATCGCCGACCTGATCACCGGCCGGGCCGCGCTGCCACCGGTGCCGGAGATGAAGGCGGAGATCACCTCCTACCGGGAGGGACTGCGGCGCCGATACGTGAAGTCCGAACGGCACACGCTGGAGGTCGACTTCCTCGGGTACCAGCGGGAGCTGCGGGAGGAACGACGAGCAGGCGCGGCCCGCGCCTGACGCACCTTTGCAATGAGTCTTTTGACTTCGTCCGCAAACGTTCTTTGCATGCGATTGGGTCAGGACACCGATATATCAGTTGTGGAAGGGCGTTGAACAGCGCCTTAGCAATGGGTCTTTGACGTCGTCCGCAAAAGACCCATTGCTAAGGGGTGTATGGCGAATGATGAGGGCTTGGGCGGCGGGTCGGCTGGGTACGGACGGAGCGTGGCGTCGAGTGCTCAGGTGATCGTCCTCAACGGCGGGTCCAGCTCGGGGAAGTCGGGGATCGCGAGGTGCCTGCAGGCCGTGTTGCCGGAGGCGTGGCTGGCGGTCGGGGTCGACACGTTGATCGACGTGATGCCCGCGCGGCTGCGGCTCGGGTCGGAGGGGATCGGGCTCGCGGGTGATGGTGAGGTCAGCGTCGGGGCCGAGTTCCAGGTGCTCGAGGACGCGTGGATGACCGGGGTCGCCGCGATGGTGCGCGCTGGGGCGCGAGTGATCGTGGACGACGTGTTCCTCGGCGGGACCGAGTCGCGGTCGCGCTGGGAGAAGGCGCTGGACGGGCTCGACGTGCTGTGGGTCGGGGTGCGGTGTGACGCCGACGTCGCCGCCGGCCGGGAGCTCGCCAGGGGTGATCGGGTCGCCGGGATGGCCGAGGCGCAGGCCGACGTGGTCCACCGCGGGCTGACCTACGACATCGAGGTCGACACCGCTCACGCCGAGGCCGTCGAGTGCGCGAGGGCAATCGCCGAGAAGATGCAGAGCGGCTGAAAGCAAGACGGGAACGATCGAAGAAAGCGGGGCCGCCGACCGTGCGTCGGCGGCCCCGTTCGTCCCACAGCTCAGTGCACGCCCAGCACACCGTCCACCCGGCGCGGGATTCCGAGCGGGTTCGCGTCCTTCAGCTCCGCTGGCAGCAGCGCGTCCGGCCACGACTGGTACGTCACCGGGGCGATCCAGCGGCGGATCGACGTGGCGCCGACCGACGTGTGCAGCGGGTTCGTCGTCGCGGGCCACGGGCCGCCGTGGTGCTGGCCCCACGCCACCGCGACACCGGTCGGCCAGGCGTTGAAGATCAGCCGGCCCGCCACGCGGCGCAGGACCTCGGCGATCTCACCGGCCTCCGCGTGGTCCGACTCGGCGGCGTGCACCGTGCCGGTGAGCGTTCCCGGCAGCTTCGCCAGCACCGAGTGGAGCTCGGAGGGAGAGGAGTACGTGACGATCAGCGCCGCCGGGCCGAAGTGCTCCTCGGTCAGCTTCTCGAGGTTCTGCTCGAACACCTCCACCGGCGTCGCGAAGAGCAGCGGCGCCACCGCCCACGCCTCGTCCGGGCGCGTTCCGGTCGACACCACGGACACGAGGTCCGACGCGGCCAGGGCGTCCGTGCCCGCCTTGTAGGAGTCGCACATCCGCTCGTTGAGCATCGCGCCGCCCGAAGTCGCCGCGACCGCCTCGCCCAGCGCGGGCACGAGCGACTCGGGTGCGAAGACCAGGCCCGGGTTCGTGCAGAACTGCCCGACGCCCATCGTCAGCGACTGCGCGAATCCCTCCGCGATGTCCGGGGTCGCCGCGCCCGGCAGGATCACCGTCGGGTTCACGCTGCCCAGCTCGCCGTAGAACGGGATCGGGTCCGGCCGGCCCTGCGCCAGGTCGAACAACGCCCGGCCGCCCCCGGTCGAGCCGGTGAAGCCGACGGCGCGCACCGCGGAGTGCTTCACCAGCGCGACACCCGCCTCGGTGCCGTGGACGATGCCGAACACGCCCTCGGGCGCACCGGCTTCGCGCAGGGCGTCCACGACGACCCTGGCGGTCTCGCGCGAGGTCGACGGGTGGGCCGAATGCGCCTTCACCACGACGGAGCACCCGGATGCGAGGGCGGACGCCGTGTCGCCACCGGCCACCGAGAACGCGAACGGGAAGTTCGAGGCGGAGAACACCGCGACCGTCCCGAGTGGACGCAGAACGCGCCGCAGCACCGGGCGCGGCGGGATGATGTCCGGGTTCGGCGAGTCCAAAGTGGCCTCGACGTAGCTGCCCTCGCGCAGCACCTCGGCGAACAGCCGCAGCTGGTTCGTCGTGCGCTTGAGCTCGGTCGTCAGCCGCGGCGTCCCGAGCGCCGTCTCGCTGTCGGCGGTCGAGACCAGCAGCGACGACTCGGCGTCCAGCGCGTCCGCGACCTTCTCCAGCACCACGGCCCGGTCTGCCGCCGCAACGACCGACCACGCCGAGAACGCCACAGCGGCGGCCGAGGCGATTCGATCCACCTCGCTGTCGGGGGTCTTCGCCACCGGTTCACCGAACGGCTCACCGGTCCGCGGGTTGTATCCCTGCACGCCGTGGCTCAACGCCCTGCCTCCTTGACTGCCGTGTCGAAATCGGGGCCGCACCAGGCCCCGCCCACGTACCTCGCCGCGGGCGACGAGGGGTTCAGCTCACCGTGCTCCTGCAGCACCTCGGCCGCGTACCGTTCCGAGTCGTCCTTCGGGTCGTACCCCAGCGCGCGGGCTTCGTCCAGCGAGAACCAGCCGCGCTTGTTGTCCGAGACACCCCACACGACGCGGAACCCCGGCGACGGAGCGGAGAGGCACGCCTCGAACAGCCGCGCGCCGTCGTCCGGCGACATCCACGTCGACAGCATCCGCACGTCCTTCGGCTTCTCGAAGCACGAACCGATGCGGATCGCGATCACGTCCATGCCGTAACGGTCGGCGTACAGCGACCCCAACGCCTCCATCGCCACTTTGGACACTCCGTAGTAGGTGTCCGGGCGGGGGAACGCGTAGTCGCCGGCCACGCCCTGAGCGCGCTCGACGAAGCCGACGGCGTGGTTCGAGCTGGCGAGGACGACGCGGCGCACACCGGCACGCCGCGCGGCTTCCAGCACCGTGTGCGTGCCGTCGACGTTGACCCGCAGGATCTTGTCCCACGACTCCTCGAGGCTGTGGCCGCCGAGGTGGATCACCGCGTCGACGTCCTTCGACGCGGCCTCCATCGCGGCCATGTCGGTCACCGACGCCTGGACGAGCTCCACGTTCTCGCCGTCGGTGGCCGTGGGGAGATCCGCGATGTCCAGCAGCCGCAGGACACGGCCCTCGGCCGCGAGGCGGGTACGCATGAGCGTGCCCACCTCGCCACCGGCGCCGGTGATCAGGATGCGTGCGGTCACGGGTTGGACCCTTCCGTCTTGTTCGGGTGTTCCGTCAAAGGCTCAGCGACCGAACTGGCGGAGGAGCTCGGTGATGGTCCTGGCGGCGGCGAGCAGCGCGGAGATGACCTGCTTCTCGTGCTCGGGCGTCAGCCTGCCCAGCGGGACGGAGCAGCTCATCGCGTCCAGCACGGGGTTGCGGTAGGGCAGCGCCACCGCGAAACAGCCCAGCCCGGGCGTGTTCTCCTCGCGTTCGTGGGCGTAGCCGACGTTGCGGAACCCGGCGAGCTGCTCGTGCAGCGCTGCCCGATCGGTCACGGTGTTCGGGGTCAGCGGCGCCAGCTCGTCGGGGAGGATGACGTCGACCTCCTCCGGCGTGCGCGTCGAAAGCACGGCCTTGCCGAGCGACGTCGAGTGTGCGGGGAGCCGGCGGCCGACGCGCGAGACGACGCGCAGGTGGTGCTCGGACTCGCGGCTCGCGAGGTAGACGACGTCCGCGCCGTCCAAACGGGCGAGGTGCACGGTCTCGTTGATCTCCTGGCGGACCTGCTCCATCACGCGGATCGCCGCCCGCACGACCGGGTCGTGGTCCAGGTAGGACGTACCGACGAGCAGCGCGCGAACGCCGATGCCGTACGTGCCCCTGTCCGAGTCGACCTCCACCCAGCCGCGTGCGACGAGCGTCTGCAACAGCATGTAGAGGCTGGACTTGGGATAGCTGAGCTCGCGGTGCAGCTCCGTGAGCGTCAGTCTGCGGTCTGACGCGGACAGCACCTCGAGCAGTTCCACAGTGCGGTCAGCGGACTTCACCGCGCCTGGACGAGCCGTGCCCCTGTCGATCGGCGACGCCACCTGACCTCCTCGAAACAGTTAAGCAACTTGCCCTTGACACGTTGCTCTGCTGATTCTTACAGTCCTGCATCAGGTTCACAAGTACGACCCCGGTTCATATATCTGAACACGAAGGGTTCCGACGATGCGCCGCAGAACAGCCGCCACCATCGCCACGCTCAGCGTGGCCGCCCTGCTCGCGGGGTGTGGCAGCACGGTGTCGTCGGCCGAGGACCCGAACAAGCCCCTCGAGGTGTGGACCCGCTCGACGGAGGCGACGGCCGAGGTCTACGAGAAGATCTTCGAGTCGTTCACCGAGAAGACCGGTGTGCGGGTCGACTACAAGCCGATCTTCAACGACTTCGACAAGCAGGTGCAGCAGCGCGCCGCGTCCCAGGACCTCCCCGACGTGGTCATCACCGACACCGGCTCGCTCGGCGACTTCGTCAAGCAGAGCTGGACGACCGAGGTCAAGCGCGAGGACGTGGCGGGTGGCGCCGACATCGTCGACCGCGCGTGGGGCAACGGGAAGGGCGCCGACGGCAAGTTCTACGCCATCCCCTGCTCCACCCAGGCGCTGGTCACGCTGATCCGCAAGGACTGGCGCGAGAAGCTCGGCAAGCCGGTCCCCACGACGTGGGAGGAGCTCGACGACCTGGCGAAGGCCTTCACCCGCGACGATCCCGACGGCAACGGGCAGAACGACACCTACGGCATGCTCGTACCCGGAACGACCGACCGCGGCTACCTCGCGTGGTGGGCGTCCAGCTACATCTGGCAGGGCGGCGGCGACATCCTCGAGGAGGAGGGCGACGGCAAGTTCCGCGTCGGCGTCGACTCCCCGGAGTCGACCAAGGCGGTCGAACGGCTGCGCAAGCTCTTCTGCGAGGAGAAGGTCGTGCAGCCCGGCTCGCTGACCCTCGGCACGAACGACGCGCACCCGCTGTTCGAGTCGGGCAAGAGCGGCATCTACCTCACCGGCCCCTACATGATCGGCCGCTTCGACAAGTCGGTCGGCGAGGACAGGTACGAGGTCATCGCGTCCCCGCGCGGCCCGGCCGGCGCCGCGGTGCTCGGTGAGGGCGAGAACATCTACCGGATGGCCGGTTCCGCGAAGACCGCCGACCAGAAGAAGCTCGCCGAGTACCTGATCACCGCCGAGGCGCAGCAGGCCGGCATGAAGGGCGACCCGCAGCCCGTGGTGCGCCTGCCCGTCAACAAGACCGTCGACGTCGACGCGACCTACAACGACCCGCGCTGGGCCACCGTGGCGGGCGTCTACCGGAGCGAGGCGCGGCCGTTCCCCAGCGTCCCGAACTTCGCGCCGTTCCGGCAGAAGACCTCGGAGACCCTGAACTCCCTCTTCGCGAAGTGCCCCGCCGATTCCGCGGCCGAGCTGAGGTCGCTGGCGGACGCGCTCGAGAAGGAACTCGAAAACCAGAAGGCGTCGAAGTGACCGCAGTCCAGTCACCCGGCGACACCCGAGACGTGGGCTCGACGGCTAGTGGCGGCGGTGCCGTCGAAACCCACCCCGTGAGGCGGCGCCGCCGGCGCCGCCTCACGGGAGCCACCCCAGGAGGGGGCGTCCGGGTCCCGTGGCTGTTCCTGCTCCCCGCCGCGCTGATCTTCCTGGTCTTCAAGTTCATCCCGATGGCCGAGGGCATCCGGCTCTCGCTCTACGAGGTCCGGCCGTTCCTCGGCGACATCTTCGTCGGCTTCGAGAACTACGCGACGATCCTGCGGGACGAGAAGTTCCTGACCGCCGGCGCGATGGTCGCCGGCTTCTTCCTGGCGCTGCTGCTGGAAGGGCACGCCAAGTCGCTGTGGTTCGTCCGGTCCGCGGTGTTCCTGCCCGTCGTGGCGGCTCGTGTTCTACCCGGCGCCCGAAGGCTTCCTCAACGAACTCATCTCGTGGGTCGGCCTCGGGCCTTGGGAGTACATCCACAACACGGACACCTCGCTGGTGTCGGTGATATTCGTCGGCATCTGGAAGCATGCGCCGTACGACATGGTGCTGATCCTCGCCGGGCTCGCCGGCATCGACCGACGGCAGTACGAGGCCGCCGCCATCGACGGGGCCACGACGCCGCAACGGATCTGGAACGTCACGCTGCCCGCGCTGCGGCCCGTCACCACCATCCTGCTGACGCTCGCCGCCATCCGCGGCCTGCGCGTCTTCGCCGAGGTCTACGTCCTCACCGGCGGCGGACCGGCAGGATCGACCGACGTGTGGATGACGCGCGTCTACACCACGGCGTTCGAACAGTCCGAAGCCGGGCTCGCCTCCGCTGGTTCCGTGCTGTTGTTCCTGGTTACCTTGGTTTTGACGGTCAGCGTGCAGTGGTACCGCCGCGGAGGGAGGCGCGATGAGCATCAACTCGAGCCGCTTCGACAGCGCCATCGGCTGGTCCACCCGCACGGACGCGTGGCTCAGCAGGGGCATCCGGATCGTCCTGAGCGCCCTCGCCGCCTACGCGTTGGCGCGCAAGAAGTTCCGCGGTCAGGCCATCGCACTGCTGGTCATCCTCGCCACGATGATGTTGCCGGAGGAGGTCATCGCTATCCCCCTGTCGCTGGTGATCGGCGACCTCCCGCTGGTGCACGTGAGTCTCAAGGGCACCCTGCTCGGTGTCATCCTTCCGCTGGGGGCGTGGGGGTTCTCCATCTTCGTCATGACGGAGTTCATGAGGGAGATCCCCGCGGAACTGGGGGAAGTGGCCAAAGTGGACGGTGCGCGGGAGCTGCGCCTCTTCGCGCAGATCATCCTTCCGCTGTGCAAACCCGCCCTCGGCGTCATCGCCGTGTTCGGCATCAACATGATCTGGGAGCAGTACCTGCTCCCCCTGATCGTCGCCGCCGACCCCTCCGATTACACGCTCACGGTCGCACTGCTCGCGCTCCGCTCCGACGACATGGTCGGGACGGGCATCGTGCTGGCCGGTGCGTTGCTGGCGCTGGTGCCGAGCCTGGTCGTGTACCTGGCGCTGCAGAAGTCCTTCCTGCGTGGGATCACCACCGGAGCGATCAAGGGATGAGTCTGGTTATGCAACTCGATGGTGTGCTGTTCTTTCCGGTGACCCCGTTCGACAGCGTGGGCAACATCGCTTACGACGTGCTCGCCGAACATGTCAAGCACGGTGTGTCCGCCGGGCCGGGCGCGGTGTTCGCCGCCTGCGGCACCGGCGAGTTCCACGCGCTGGGACTGGAGGAGTTCGAACGCGCGGTCGCGGTCGCGGTCCAGGCGACCGCGGTTAAGGTGCCGGTGTTCGCCGGCGCCGGTGGGTCGGTCGCGGCGACCAAGGAGTTCGTGAAGGCGGCGGAACGCGCCGGAGCCCAGGGCATCCTGCTGCTGCCGCCGTACCTGGTGACCAACCCGGCCGCCGGTCTCGTGCGGTACGTGGCCGAGGTCGCGGGCGCCACGGAGCTGCCGATCATCGTGTACCAGCGCAACAACGCGCGGTTCACGCCGGACACGGCCGTCGAGGTCGCGCGGATCCCGAACGTCGTGGGCTTCAAGGACGGCCTCGGCGACCTCGACCTGATGCAGCGGATCGTGCTGTCGGTGCGTGCCAACGTCGACAAGCCGTTCCAGTTCTTCAACGGCCTGCCGACCGCCGAGATGACCCAGCTCGCGTACCGGGCCATCGGCGTCGAGCTCTACTCGTCGGCGGTGTTCTGCTTCGCGCCGGAGATCTCGATCGGCTTCTACAACGCCGTGCAGTCCGGCGACACCGAGCTCGTGAACCGCTTCCTCTTCGAGTTCTACAAGCCGCTGGTCGAACTGCGCGACAAGGTGCCCGGCTACGCGGTCGCCCTGGTGAAGGCCGCGGTGCGCGCCAACGGCCTCGAGGTCGGCGGTGTGCGCCCGCCGCTCGTCGACCCGCTGGAGGAGCACGTCGCCGCGCTCGACAAGATCATCGCCGCGGGCAAGGCCCTGCTGAGCTGAGAGGACGTTCGGAATGAAGATCACCGAGATCGTCCTGACACCGATCGCGTTCCGGGACCCGCCGCTGCTGAACTCGGTCGGCGTGCACGAGCCGTGGGCGCTGCGCACGATCGTCGAGGTGTACACCGACGAGGGCGTCTCGGGGCTGGGGGAGACCTACGGCGACCTCGGGCACCTGGAGCGTTCGCGGTCCGTTGTGGACTCCCTGATCGGCCTCGACGTCTTCGCGCTGAACGAGATGCACGCGCGTGTGGCCGCTCGGCTCGGCGGCCAGGCGGGCCCGGACAAGCACGGCCTGACCGGGAAGATCACCGCGGAGAGCACCGTCGACCGCGTCTACTCGCCGTTCGAGGTCGCGTGCCTGGACATCCAGGGCAAGGCGCTGGGGCGTCCGGTGAGCGACCTGCTCGGCGGCGCCGTCCGCGACGCGGTGCCCTACTCCGCCTACCTGTTCTACAAGTGGGACGGGCACCCCGGCGCCGAGCCGGACGAGTGGGGCGAGGCCGTCGACCCCGCCGGCATCGTCGCCCAGGCGCGGAAGATGATCTCCCGGTACGGGTTCGGGTCGATCAAGCTCAAAGGCGGTGTCTTCCCGCCGGAGCAGGAGGTCGAGGCGATCCGCGCGCTGCGCGAGGCGTTCCCGGACCACCCGCTCCGGCTCGACCCGAACGCGGCCTGGTCGCCGGCGACGTCGCTGGAGGTCGCCGCCGAGCTCGACGGCGTGCTGGAGTACCTGGAGGACCCGGCACCCGAGATCGCCGGCATGGCGGAGGTGGCCGCGAAGGCGCCGATGCCGTTGGCCACGAACATGTGCGTTGTCGCGTTCGAGCACCTCAAGCCATCCGTGGAGCAGGACGCCGTGCAGGTGCTGCTGTCCGACCACCACTACTGGGGCGGCCTGCAGCGGTCGCGCCAGCTGGGGATGATCTGCCAGACGTTCGGCATCGGCCTGTCGATGCACTCGAACTCGCACCTCGGCATCTCGCTGGCCGCGATGACGCACCTGGCGGCGGCGACGCCGAACCTGAACTACGCCTGCGACACGCACTACCCGTGGAACGCGGCCGACGAGGTCGTCGAGCCCGGCGTGCTGTCCTTCGTGGATGGTGCGGTGCCGGTGCCCACGACTCCGGGCCTGGGTGTCTCGCTGGACCGCGACGCACTGGCGCGCCTGGCGGAGAACTACGTCCGGTGCGGCATCACGGCTCGCGACGACACGGGCTACATGCAGAAGTTCGACCCGAGCTACGAGAGGAAGCGTCCCCGGTGGTGAAGTCGGTTGTCCACGCCTACCCGTGGGACCTGATCGGAGACCCTGACGCCGTCACGCGGTACCAGGACCTCGGAGTCGACGCGATCGCCGTCGCCGCGTCCTACCACACCGTGCGGGCCGCGACGCCGCTCCACCCGTCGCACCGCCTCGTGGACGCGCGGCACGCGGCGTTCTACCTGCCGGTGCGCGCGTCGAACTACGGCCGGCTGGTGCCCGCCGAACCGTCCTGGATGGACGGTCCGGACTCGTTCGGCGCCGCGGCGGCCCTGGTTCGCGCGGCCGGAATGCCCGTGTACGCGTGGACCGTGCTGACGCACAACTCGCGGCTGGGCGACCTGCACCCGGACGTCACGGTGGTGAACGCTTTCGGCGATCGCTACCCGTACGCGCTGTGCACCACGCAGCCCGACGTCGTCGAGTACGCGTCCGTGCTGGTGTCCGAGGTGCTGGAGCTCGGTGCGCCGGACGGGATCATCCTGGAGGCGTGCGGGCCGCTGGGGTTCTTCCACGGCGGCCACCACGAGAAGACCGACGGCACGGACTGGAACGCGGTGCAGCAGAAGCTGTTGTCCCTGTGCTTCTGCTCTGCCTGCACCGCCCTGTACGCCGACCCGGACGCCCTGCGCGAAGCGGTCCGGGCCGGGGTCGATCGCGGCGCACCCGGTGTCGAGGAAGCGCTGGGTGCGCTCGCGGAGGACGTTCAGGCCGTCCGCACCGGAGTGGTGCGGTCGTTGCGGCAGAAGCTCGTCGGCGAGATCCGCGCCGCCGCGCCGTCGGTTCGCGTCGGCATGCACGTGACGGCGGACCCTTGGGGCACCGGGCCGTTCGCGACGGTGGCCGGTGGCGTCGACGCGGACGTCGACGTCCTGACGACGATGTGCTGGCCCGGCCCGGAGGTCGCCGTGCCCGGCATCGAGGCGCTGCGCGAGGTCGCGCCGGACACGCGGATCGCCGCGTACGTGCTGGGGCTGCCGCCGAAGCCCGCCGACGGTGCGGCGTTGTCGAAGGAGTGGCTCGCCTACCTCGACGCCGGGGTCGAGGAGTTCCACCTCTACCACGGAGGCCTGGCCTCCCCGGCGCGACTGGAGGCCCTGCGCGAGGCGGTCGCCGCGGTGTCCCGGCAACTGTGAAGGGAAGTCGCTGCAACCCGTTGTGAACGCGGTTCCGTCCTCTTCACATGAGGCACATGGGAACCGTAGTTGGTACAGGCGCGCTGCTGCTCGTCCTCTCGGCCTGTGGCGGCGCGCAGAACGCGGGCACTGGGGCAGGTGGCGGTCCGACGTTGCCGACCGCCACCTCGTCCTCCGAGGCGCCTCCCGGTGTCGCGCCCGGAGAAGTGCCGCCGGACGGCACACCGGTGACGAAGCTCGACGCCAACGGCCTGGCGTCGGACTATCCGCGCACCGTCTGGACGCAGGGTGACGGCAAGACCGTCGGCGTCGTGGCCCAGGAGGCCGGGTGCGGCAAGGCGAGCGCGTCCGTGCTGGAGCAGAACGCCTCCACGGTGAAGATCGAGCTGCTCGAAACGCTGCCGTTGACCAAGGAAATGTGCACGATGGACATCCGCTTCCCCCCGCTGACGGTGCAGCTGTCCGAGCCCCTGGGTGAGCGCACGGTCGTCCTGACGTCGCGGCAGGAACAGAAGTAGGCCTCTTTCCTCCTCCCCCCGGTGCCCGGCCGGCATCTGCCCCGCCGGCCGGGCACCACCCGCCGTCCCCGTCCGGGAAACTCGACCGGACAGGTCGCAGGACATTTCACAGGGACCTCCCGTCCCGGTTTGCGAGGATGGTGAGCATGAGAAACGCCGTCGCTGCCGTTGCTCTCGCCGTCGTGCTCGTCGGCTGCTCGTCCGGTACGCAGTCCAGCGCGCCCGGCTCCAGTTCGTCCGGCTCCAGCTCGTCCGGCGGCGCGCCCACCACGGGCACGTCCGCACCCGGTTCGACCGGCTCCAGCTCACCCGGCGCGAACCCCACCGCTCCGGCTCAGCCTCCGGTGTCGATCTCGGAGGAGAAGCCGGTCGTCCCGCCCGACGTCACGCCCGTGGCGAAGGAGAAGGTCGACACGACATCGTTGTCAGACACCTACCGCGACGAGGCCTACGTCTTCGGCGACGGCCGCGACGTCGAGGTGTTCGGCGTCGGCGGCGGCTGCAAGGAAGCCCGTGCCGAGGTGAGCGGCCAGTCCGCCGAGCTCGTCCAGATCACGCTCGTCACCATCACCAAGCAGCCTCCGGGCACGGTGTGCACGCAGGAGGTCCGGCAGGTGCCGCTGACCGTGCGCCTGGACGCGCCGCTCGGCAACCGCCGCCTGGTCCTGGAGTCCCGCGAAGAGACCGGCTGACGCGTGGGCCTGCAGGGTCAATGGTCGTGTGCTGCGCGTTTTCGGAGCCTGCGGGGCAGGCGACCTGCACGTGGTGGATCGAAGCAGAGCCCCCGTTCAAGCAGTACGAGCGTACTGCTTGAACGGGGGCTCGTCCGCCGAACCGCGAAGGTCTAGCGGCGGAAGCTGATCTGCAGGGTCGGCGTGGACGTCTCGGCGAAGAAGTCGTTGCCCTTGTCGTCGACCACGACGAAGGCGGGGAAGTCCTCGACCTCGATCTTCCAGACCGCCTCCATGCCGAGTTCGGGGTACTCGAGCACCTCGACCTTGCGGATGCAGTCCTGTGCCAGCCGGGCCGCCGGGCCACCGATCGAACCCAGGTAGAAGCCGCCGTGCGTGGAGCACGCGGACGTGACCTGCTTCGAGCGGTTGCCCTTCGCGAGCATCACCAGCGAGCCGCCCGCGGCCTGGAACTGCTCGACGTAGGAGTCCATGCGGCCGGCGGTGGTCGGGCCGAACGAACCGGAGGCGTAGCCCTCGGGCGTCTTGGCCGGGCCGGCGTAGTAGACCGGGTGGTCCTTCAGGTACTGCGGCATCTCCTCGCCGGCGTCGAGGCGTTCCTTGATCTTGGCGTGCGCGATGTCGCGGGCCACGACCAGCGGACCGGTCAGCGAGACGCGGGTCTTCACCGGGAGCTTCGTGAGGACCTCGCGGATCTCCGACATCGGGCGGGTGAGGTCGATGCGCACGACCTCGTCGGAGAGGTCCTCGCCCTCCACGTCGGGCAGGAACTGGGCCGGGTCGCGTTCCATCTGTTCCAGGAACACGCCCTCGGCCGTGATGCGGGCCTTGGCCTGGCGGTCGGCCGAGCACGACACCGCGATGCCGACGGGGCACGACGCGCCGTGTCGGGGAAGGCGGATGACGCGCACGTCGTGGCAGAAGTACTTGCCGCCGAACTGGGCGCCGATGCCGAAATCGCGGGTGAGCTCCAGGACCTGCTGTTCGAGGTCCGTGTCGCGGAACGCGTGGCCCAGCGGCGAGCCCTCGGTCGGCAGGGTGTCGAGGTAGCGGGCCGAGGCGAGCTTCGCGACCTTGAGGTTCTGCTCCGCGGAGAGACCGCCGACGACCACGGCGAGGTGGTACGGCGGGCACGCGGCCGTGCCGAGCGAACGCAGCTTCTCGTCGAGGAACGACGCGAGGCGCTTCGGGTTCAGGACCGCTTTCGTCTCCTGGTAGAGGAACGTCTTGTTCGCGCTACCGCCGCCCTTGGCCATGAACAGGAACTCGTACACGGGCTCCTGGCCGGGCTTGTGGAACACCTCGATCTGCGCGGGCAGGTTCGTGCCGGTGTTCTTCTCGTCCCAGAACGTCACCGGAGCCATCTGCGAGTAGCGCAGGTTGAGCTCCTGGTAGGCCTCGTAGACGCCGCGGGCGAGCGCCTTCTCGTCGTCACCGCCGGTCAGGACGCTCTCGGAGCGCTTTCCCATGATGATCGCGGTGCCGGTGTCCTGGCACATCGGCAGCACGCCGCCGGAGGAGATCGCGGCGTTGCGCAGCAGGTCCATGGCGACGAACCGGTCATTGCCGGAGGCCTCCGGGTCGTCGATGATCTTGCGCAGCTGGGCGAGGTGCGACGGGCGCAGCAGGTGCTGGATGTCCCGGATCGCCTCCTTCGCGAGCAGCGTCAGCGTCTCGGGCGCGATCTGCAGGAACTTGCGGTCACCGGCCTCGATCAGCTTCACCCCGTCCGACGTGACGAGGCGGTACTCGGTCTCGGTGTCCTTCGCCAGCGGCAGGACGTCGGTGTACTCGAAAGTGGGCACGGCGTACACAACTCCAACGGTGTGCAGTTCGGATCGGAAAACCGTACCGCCATCGAACGGACGTCCCGCCGCCCGTGCACCGTGTTCTTCGCAACGGCCGCCCGAACGCGGAAGGCCGGGGCAGCCCCCGGCTGCCCCGACCTTCCTTCGCGTGCGAAACCCGGCTCACGACGGGCGACGCGTGGCTCTGGTAACGCCCGACCGTGCCGTGAGTTGAGTCACAAGTCAATACTGCCGGACGGGTGAGACCCGACCGGGGTCACGAGGCGTAAGCACGCAGCTTCGCGGCGCGTTCACCCTGGCGGAGCTTCGACATGACCTCGCGCTCGATCTGGCGCACCCGCTCGCGCGACAGCCCGAACCGCTTGCCGATCTGGTCGAGCGTGCGCGGCTGGCCGTCCTCCAGGCCGTAGCGCAGCCGGATCACCGCCTGCTCCCGCGGCTCCAGCGTCGCGAGCACGCGGCGCAGGTCGTCCTGCAGCAGGCCGGAGATGACGGCGCTCTCGGCGTCGGTCGCGTCCGAGTCCTCGATGAAGTCGCCGAGGGGCGCGTCCTCCTCCGTGCCGACCGGCATGTCGAGCGATACCGGGTCACGCGCGTGGTCGAGCAGGTCGGCGACCTTGTCGACGTTGAGGCCGGCTTCCTTCGCGAGCTCCTCGTTCGTCGCCTCGCGGCCGAGCGTCTGGTGCAGGTCGCGCTTGATCCGCGCGAGCTTGTTCACCTGCTCGACGAGGTGGACGGGGAGGCGGATGGTGCGGCCCTGGTCGGCCATGCCGCGGGTGATCGCCTGGCGGATCCACCACGTTGCGTACGTCGAGAACTTGAAGCCCTTGGTGTAGTCGAACTTCTCGACCGCGCGGATCAGGCCCAGGTTGCCCTCCTGGATCAGGTCCAGCAGTGGCATGCCCCGGCCGGTGTAGCGCTTGGCCAGCGACACGACGAGGCGCAGGTTGGCCTTGAGCAGGTGGTCCTTCGCCCGGCGGCCGTCGCGGACGAGCGCCCCCAGTTCTTCGCGACGGGTGGGGGTGAGGCGCTTGGCCGTCTCCATGACGTGCTGCGCGAACACACCGGCCTCGATGCGCTTGGCGAGCTCCACCTCCTCCTCGGCGGTGAGCAGCGCCGTCTTGCCGATTCCGTTCAGGTAGACTCGAACGAGATCGGCTGCCGGTCCCTGGGCGTCGAGTTCGTGCTCGACGACGGTGACGGTGTTCTCTCCGACTTCACGGTCGGAGATCCTCGTGACGGTCATGGATCTCCCTCCCCCTGCTGCGGGCGGCGACAAGTCGCGCTGGCGGTCAAGGCGGCGCGGCGCTGCGCCCTGGTTGCCGGTTGCGGCGGGCCCGCTCGGGATCCCATCGCTGGCTGGCTGATACCTGGGTAACGAAGACGATTCCGAATTCGTTCCCGACTTCCATGACCTGAAGACGTCACCGCTGTCACAGCGGTTGCGCGACTAATCTGAGGATTGGCTGAGAACCCTTTAGTCAGACCTCTACGAGCACTGTGAACGGGCCGTCGTTCACGCTCCGCACCTTCATCTCCGCCCTGAATCGTCCCGTTTCGACACGCGCGCCCTTTTGCCGCAATTCCTGAACGACGGCGTTCACCAAGGGCTCCGCGTGCTCCGGCCGGGCGGCCGCCGTCCAGGACGGACGGCGGCCCTTGCGGGTGTCCCCGTAGAGGGTGAACTGGCTGACCACCAGCAGCGGAGCACCTGTCGACTCGCACGACTGCTCGTCGTCGAGGATGCGCAGCCCATGCAGCTTCTGCGCCATTTTCCGAGCGTGCGCGTCCGTGTCGTCGTGGTGGACGCCGAG
Organism: Lentzea jiangxiensis; assembly: GCF_900104175.1. GTDB lineage: Bacteria > Actinomycetota > Actinomycetes > Mycobacteriales > Pseudonocardiaceae > Lentzea > Lentzea jiangxiensis. The sequence continues at coordinate 35,014 of NZ_FNIX01000017.1, read as the reverse complement.
CAGCACCAGCAATCCGGGCTCGGCGATCGCACCGACGATCTCCCCGGCGACTTCCACACTCGCCTCTGTGACGCGCGCCACAACTGCTTTCATGCAGGAATCAGCATTCCGTGCCGGATGAGATCACGAACGATCGGCAACGCCGCTTCTGCATCGATTTCCCCGTATGCGAACTCCAGCAGCGAGAGCAGGTCTTCCAGCGGCAACGCGCCGGTGCAGCCGGCCACGAGCTTCGCGGTCGCCTCGTCGACCTCGTGCTGCCAGCCGGGCCCGTCCGTGCGGTGCAGCCGTGCGACGACCTTCTTCCACCCGTCCTCGCCCGGCTCGGACACCTCCTCGAGCAGCACGGTGTCGGCGACCCGGAACCGCTGACCCAGCAGATCGGGGTTGGCGCGCAGCCACGCGACGTTGTCGAGCCAGCGCGCGGCCTCCGGACCCAGCGGGTCGTCGTAGGCGTGGCGCAGGTCCTCGCAGACGACCTGGGAGTGCATCTCGTCGGTGCGCCGCAGCGTCACGTAGCCGAAGCCGACGCCCTGCACATCGTTCTCCTCGAACCAGTCGAGCCACGCGCTCGCCTTGGCCCGCCCCTCGGGGCTGCGCGGGTCGACGCCCGCGTCCTTGAGCCACGTGCCGACGTACAGGGCGGGCTCGGCGATGTCGCGCTGCACGAACCACGCGTCGACGCCACCGCGGGGCAGCCAGCCGGAGACGCGCTCCTCCCAGTCCTCGCCCCTGCGGTGCACCCAGGACGCCAGCAGCTGCCCGACGCCGCCCTCGTTGAGGAACGACGGCAGCTGCCGGATGACGAGCGCCGACGCGTCATCGCCACCGAGACCGGAGTCGCGGTACACGAAGTCCACGCGCGGCGGGCCGACCACGAACGGCGGGTTGCACACGACCTGGTCGAACCGCCGGTTGCGCACCGGGCCGAACCACTCGCCCTGCAGCGTCTCGACGTCGAGCTCGTTCATGCGGAACGTGCCCTGGGCGAGCCTCAGCGCGCGCTCGGACAGGTCGGTCGCGGTGATGCGCTCGGCGTGCGTGCTGGCGTGCAACGCCTGGACGCCGCAGCCGGTGCCGAGGTCGAGCAGCGTGCCGACCGGCGTGCGCCTCGTGGCGCGGGCGAGGCTGATGGACGCGTGGCCCACGCCGAGCACGTGGTCCTCGGGGACGGCGCCGCCGCGCAGGTCGGAGTCGAGGTCGGCGATGACCCACCAGTTGTCCTCGTAGGGCCGGACGTCCAAACCGGCCCTGAGGTCGCCTGCGGTTCTGTCTGCGGCGAGGACCTCGTTCCTGACGGCGTCGTCGATGTCGACGCCGTGGAGCGCCTTGCGGACGTCCTGCTCGGGCTCCTGGTCGCCGAGCAGGAACAGGCGGATCAGCGTGCCGAGCGACCCGGCGTCCTTGCTCGCGCGGCGGGCGGGCTCCGGTTCGCCGCGGCCGAGCGCGGCGTGGGCCTGCGGGCCGAGCGCGTCGACGACGCCGTCCGCGGTGTAGCCGGCGTTCAGGAAGGCTTCGCGCAGTCGGGCGCACAGGTCGGCAGAAAGATCGGGGTGCACGGGTGGAGATGCTTTCACGCCGCCCGGTTCACCGCGTGATCTGGAGGGCGATGGCCATCGCGAGGCGCTGGTCGGGGTCGTCGAGGGGGAGCGGCGTCACTTCGGCCATCTTCTGCATCCGGTACCGCAACGTGTTCGGGTGCACGTTGAGGTCCTTCGCCGCCGCCCGCACGTCTCCTTGAGCCGCGAGCCACGCCCTCAACGTCAACGCGTACTGCGTCCCGTAGTCGGCGTCGTACCGCAATATGTTGGATATGGGGCCACGGGTGGGCAGGCGTCCGGCCTCGGCGACGGCGGCGAGCCGGTGCAACAGGACCTGTGCCCACGCGTCGTCGTACACCACCGGTGCACCGGTGGACAGCGCGAGGCATTCGTCGGCTTCCTGCCGCGACGTCGGCAGCTGCGCCGCCTCGGCCGGACCGCCGATGCCGGCCAGCACCGTCGCCTCGGAGGGGAGTTCGCGGGTCAGCGAACGCACCCACTGGACGGCGTCGTCGGCGGCCGGGATGACGGTGTAGAGGACGTTGCCGAACAGCGCGCTGCGTCCCGGACGAGACCAGCCGAAACCTGCCGTCGCCCGCTGGAACGCCAGCACCGCCGCGCCGTGCTCGCCCTCGCCCGCGTGCGCCTGCACGGCGATCACCCGCAGGTCGGCGGACGGCAGACCGAGGCGCGCGACGTCAGCGGACTCCGGCTGGTCGAGGAGCCGGATCACCAGATCAGCCTCGGCCTGGCGCTCGAGGTCGGTCGACGCTCTCGACCGCAACAGGTGCAACGCCGCCGTGCGCGCGCCGTCGACCAACGCCGCACTCCGTGCCGCGTCGACCGGACCCGTCACCTCGACCCAGACCGACCCGAGCAGCTCACGCCCCGCCCGCACCGCGGCGACGAGCCGGTTGCCGAGCTGCGGCGTCAGCTTGGGCACGAAGATCGGTTCGTCGGACGACGCGAGGTGGCTGAACACGCCGAACTCGTCGAGCGCCCGCCGCGCCTCCTCGGGCACGCGCCGCCCGAGGATGGTCTGCACCCGCACGGGGTCGACGTCCTCCTGGCGGTAGGAGTACGCGAGCACGCGGGACTGCTGGTCCTCGATCGTGACCGGCCCGCCCACCACGCCCGCGATCACGTCCGCCAGCCCGAACAGGTCTCCGGTGCGCGTGCCGCCGTTGACCAGCGTCTGAGTGACGTTCGCAAGCTGGCTCCACGGCACAGACGGATCCACGAGCAACACGGCCGCACCCGACTTCTTGGCCGCCGCGATCACCCGCTCGTCGAGCGGAGGCTTGCCGTGCAGCACGACAGCCGAGGCGGCCGTGGAGGACACGAGCCGCACCGCCGCGGCGACCGACGGCGTGCCGAGCCCGAGCAGGACGTCCCCCGCGGCCGCCGGCGTGTTTTCGGCGGGGTCGTGCAGGGCAACCCCGCGGAGTTCGGCGTCACGGCCCCTCGGCGCGCACGCCAGATGCGTGCCCAGACTGCCGAGCACGTCCACGAGGCGATCAAGGGCGACCACCCGCGGATGTTAACCGCCGACCGGGTGCCCCGGCGGTCACTCGGACGTGGGACCATGGGACACGTGGAGGTGGTGTCGTGAGCAGTCCCGATCGGAACGACACCCCGGTGTTGATCACCGAGGCGGCCCCGTCCTACGAAGAACAGCACGCCGCCCGGCGCAAGAAGTACGCGATCATGATGAGCCTGCGCTTCCCGTGCCTCATCCTCGCGGCTCTGTTCGCGCACACCTGGTGGCTCGCGCTGTTCTTCATCGTGCTGTCCGTGCCGCTGCCGTGGATGGCGGTGCTCATCGCGAACGACAGACCGCCGCGCAAGGCCGAGAAGGCCAACCGCTACGAGACCGAGCGCCGCGCCATCGCGCCCAAGAGCACGACCGTCATCGACGGTTAGACCGCCGGCGAAGCCCTGACGCACCCCGCGCCCGGCCTTCGTCGAACGTCATCCCCACCTTTGCAACAACTCTTTGGACTTCGTCCGCAAAAGACTCGTTGCAAAGGTGGACGACCATGGGGAAGTCAGGCTGACAAGCGCTTACGTGCACCGTTGCGACGCTCGCCGATCGACCTTTGCAATGAGTCTTTTGACTTCGTCCGCAAACGTCTTTTGCATCCGGCGGCGTTGAACGGGGCGAGGCGACGGGCGGTTCACGCCTGAGCAGACCTGTCGTGGGCGCGACGAACTCGTCGTCGCTCGGCCAAAGGTGTGTGTCCGGGGAAACCGATATATCAGTTGCTACCTCGGCGGCTGCGCTCCCACGACGCTGACCGCGCGCGACCCCGCCCGCACACCACCGAGGAGGGCGTCGCGCTTCGACGTACCGGACAGCCAGGCCGCCAGGAAGCCGGCGTCGAAAGCATCACCGGCACCCGTCGAGTCGACACACACGGTGGCTTCAGTGGGGACCGAGATGACCTCGTCGGCGTCCACCCAGGAGGCACCGTCCGCGCCGGACGTCACCACAACAGCCCCGACGTGCGAAAGCAGGGTCTTGGCCGACGAAGGCTCGGACGAGCCGGTCAGCGCGAGCAGTTCGTCGGCGTTGGGGAGCAGGAAGTCGACGCCGCGGACGTCCTCCAGAAAGGCGGACGCCGAGTGGATCAGCACGGCGGCCTGCGGGTCCACCGACGTCGTCCAGCCTGCCGCGCGGGCGGCGGCCAGCACGGCGAGACCGGCGGGGCGTGAGGTGGCGTCGAGCAGCACGTAGCCGGACAGGTGCAGGTGGCCGTCGGTGCCGGCGAGCAGGCCCGGGTCCAGGTCGGCGGGGGAGAAGCGGGCGTTCGCGCCGCGGTCGGGCAGCATCGAGCGCTGGCCGTCCTCGTCGACCAGGACGACCACGCAGCAGGTGGCCAGGTCCGGGTCCACGGCGAAGGCGCACTGGACGCCCGCCGTGGTCAGTTCGGCGTGGACCTGGCGGCCGGCCGAGTCGGCGCCCACGCGCGCCACCAGGACCGGGGAGGCTCCGCAGGCGGCGAGCCAGACGGCGGTGTTCGCGCCCGCGCCGCCCGGCTCGATGGTGACCTTGGCGCGCACGTCGCCGCCGTGGGCGATGGGGCCGGTGTGGCGGGCCACGACGTCGAGGCCCGCGTCACCCACCACGACGACTGGCCTCACCGGGACAGCTCCACGGCCACGGCCGCGGCGACCGAGACGTTGCTGACGACGAGCTCCTCGTTGGCGTCGAGGCTGACGCCGGCGCTCGCGGTGTGGAAGTGCTCGAGGAGGACGGGGGTGACGTCCTTGCCGCGCACGTCCTGGTCGACGAGCTTCTGCAGGCCCTCGGCGAGCAGGCGGTCGTGCAGGTCGGCGTCCATCTCGAAGTCGGCGGGGATGGGGTTCACCAGCAGCATGCCGCGGCCGCCCGCGGCGAAGACGGCGGCGGCCTCGGCGGGGGTCTCGACGCGCCACGGCACGTCGAACTCCGACTCGCGGCGGTAGAAGGCCGGGAAGCGGGAGGTCCGGTAGCCGACGACGGGCACCGAGCGGGTCTCGAGGACCTCCAGGGTCGCGCCCATGTCGAGGATCGACTTCACGCCCGAGCAGACGACCACCACCGGGGTCGACGCGACGATGTCGAGGTCGGCGGAGACGTCCCACGTCTCGCGCGCGCCGCGGTGCACGCCGCCGAGGCCGCCGGTGCCGAAGACCCGGATGCCCGCCTGGTGGGCGAGGGCGGTGGTCGAGGCCACGGTCGTCGCGCCGCTGCGACCCAGGGCGTAGGCGGGGCCGAGGTCGCGCAGCGACAGCTTCACGAGGTCGCCCGCGTTGCAGACGCGGTCGAGCTCGGCGGAGGTCAGGCCGATGTGCGGCACGCCGTCGAGGACGGCGATCGTCGCGGGGACGGCGCCTGCCTTCCGCACGACCTCTTCCAGGCGTGCGGCGACCGCGAGGTTGCGCGGGGCGGGCAGGCCGTGGGACAGGATGGTGCTCTCGAGAGCGACGACGGGCCGGTTCTCGGCCAGCGCGGAGGCAACTTCATCGGCGATGTGCAGCGTGGTCACGAGGGGACATCATCCCAGGTACCCTTGGCACGTGAGCACCCAGACTCTCCCCGAGGTCGATGTACGGCCGGACGGTACCGACCAGTCCGGGGACGACACCCCGAAGATGTTCCACTACGTGCGCAAGGCGAAGATCGCCGAGAGCGCCGTGATGGGCACGCACGTGGTCGCGCTGTGCGGCGAGGTCTTCCCGGTCACGCGGTCACCGAAGCCCGGCTCGCCGGTGTGCCCGGACTGCAAGAAGATCTACGAGAACCTGCCGCCCGGCGGCGACGGCGACTGATCTCCGAACGCGACAGCGCCCGGTGCCTCGGACCACGTCCTGAGGCGCCGGGCGCTGCTGTCCGGGCAACCGGCTAGCCGCGCTGCCGTTCTTCCTCGGAGCGGGTCCGCTGCTCCTGGATCTGCAACGGCGCCGTGCGCTGCGTGTCCGCCGGCGACGGAGCCGAGTGGCCGGTGTCGGTGTTCGTCTCCCGCGAGGGAGACTGCTCGCTCTCCTCGCGGATGCGGGACGCCGCGCGCTCCATCTCGAGCCTGCGCCAGCGGCGGCGCTGGCGGCGGGTCATGCGTGCAGGCCACATGTCCTGGATGGCGCTGTTGAAGTACGCGCCGATCGTGATCGCGAGGCCGATGAAGAACACGAACAGCAGGAACGCGATGGGGGTCGCGAGCGCGCCGTAGGTGTAGCCGGTGGTGGTGATCCACTGGATGTACAGGCGCAGGCCGATGGACGACAGGATGAACACGGCCATCGCGAGGATCGCGCCGGGCAGCACCCGGTGGTACGGCAGCCGTCTCGGCAGCGCCACCTTGTAGAGCGCCGACAGCGACAGCACCAGCAGCAGCGCGACGCCGGGGTAGTAGAAGCGGCCGACCCACGTCTCGATGTAGGGCTGCCACGACGCCGGGAAGAACTGCGGCAGGAACTCCGGACCCAGGGCGAGGACCGGCAGGCCGACCACCAGGGCCACCAGGGACACCAGGTAGAGCAGCAGGGCGAAGAAGCGCTGCCAGACCTCGTTGCGCACGCCGTACTGGTCGTGGGCGACGGTGATCGCGTCGACGAACGACGACATCGCCGACGAACCCGCCCACAGCGAGATCAGGAAGCCGATGGAGACGATCTCGCCCTTGCCGGTCGTGAGGACCTCCGCGACCGTGGGTTCGATCACGCCGTTGACGACGTCCCGGCTGAAGATCGTCCGGGTGAAGCCGATGATCTTCTCCTGGACGGCCCTGACGACGTCGTCGCCGAACCAGCTGCCGATCCAGCCCATCGAGCCCAGCACGCCGAGCAGCAGCGGCGGGAACGACAGCGTCTGCCAGAACGCCGCCTCGGCCGCTTCTGAGAAGATGTTCCCCTGCCACGCCTTCGACAGCGTGCGTGCGAGTAGACGCAGCGGCCCCTTGCGGCCGGACCTGCGTGCGCTGTTGTCGGAAGGCGAACCCATCGCAGTGACAAGCATGGTGCATACCGCCACGTTTCGCGGCATTGACATTCGGAACAGGTAGAGTCGCGGTGCCCCCGGCCACGGTCCGCCTGAGGGGATCGCCATGTCTGACCTGCACAAATGAGGAGAAACACGTCTGTGACAGCGACAGCAGCAATGCGACCGCTGCGGGCATGGCAGCGCAGGGCGCTGACCAAGTACCTGGCCGCCAAGCCGCAGGACTTCCTCGCCGTCGCGACACCGGGCGCGGGCAAGACGACCTTCGGGCTCCGCGTGGCCGCCGAACTGCTGGCCGACCGGACCATCGAGGCCGTCACGATCGTCACCCCCACCGAGCACCTCAAGCACCAGTGGGCGAAGGCGGCCGCCGAGCAGGGCATCCACATCGACTCGAACTTCCGCAACACCAACGCGATGACCTCCCGCGACTACCACGGCGTGGCTGTGACGTACGCGCAGGTCGCCGCTCATCCGACGCTTCACCGGGTGCGCACGGAGAACCGCAAGACGCTCGTGCTGCTCGACGAGGTGCACCACGGTGGTGATGCCAAGTCGTGGGGTGATGCGATCCGTGAGGCGTTCACGCCCGCGGTGCGCCGCCTCTGCCTGACCGGCACCCCGTTCCGCTCCGACGACTCGCCGATCCCGTTCGTGCAGTACGAGGAGAGCTCCGGCGGCTTCAAGACGTCGAAGGCGGACCACACCTACGGGTATGCCGACGCGCTGCGCGACGGCGTCGTCCGGCCGGTGCTGTTCCTGGCGTACTCGGGCGAGGCGTCGTGGCGGACCAGCGCGGGCGAGGAGTACACGGCGCGCCTGGGTGAGCCGTTGACGCAGGAGCAGACCGCACGGGCGTGGCGCACGGCCCTCGACCCTGCCGGCGAGTGGATGGCGTCCGTGCTGCGCGCCGCCGACCAGCGCCTGACGCAGAAGCGCGAGAACGGCCTGCCCGACGCGGGTGGCCTGGTGATCGCCACCGACCAGACCGTGGCGAAGGCGTACGCGGAGGTGCTGCAGCGCGTCACGGGGCAGGTCCCCACGCTCGTCCTCTCCGACGACCCGAAGGCGTCCGGCAAGATCGCCGAGTTCTCCGCGACGAACGAGCGCTGGATGATCGCGGTCCGCATGGTGTCCGAGGGCGTCGACGTGCCGCGGCTGGCCGTCGGCGTGTACGCGACGTCGTCGTCGACCCCGCTGTTCTTCGCGCAGGCCATCGGCCGCTTCGTGCGCAACCGGAAACCCGGCGAGACGGCCACCGTCTTCCTGCCCTCGGTGCCGGTGCTGCTGCAGCTCGCGTCCGAGCTGGAGGCCGAGCGCGACCACGTCCTGGGCAAGCCGCACCGCGAGAAGGACGGCTGGGACGACGAGCTGATGGCCGCGGCCAACCAGACCAAGGACGAACCGGGCGAGGACGAGCGCGCCTTCACGGCCCTGGGCACGACGGCCGAGCTCGACCAGGTGATCTTCGACGGCTCGTCGTTCGGCGCCCCGACCCACGCGGGCTCCGAGGAGGAGCAGGAGTACCTCGGCCTGCCGGGGCTGCTGGAACCGGATCAGGTGCGCACCCTGCTGCTGCAGCGGCAGGAGGAGCAGATGGCGCTGGCCGCCAAGCGGCCCAAGCCCGAGGTCGCCGTGCGCGAAGCACGGCCCGCGGGGGTGCAGGAACGCCTCACGTCGTTGCGCAAGGAGCTCAACACCCTCGTCGCGATGCACCACCACCGCACGAAGAAGCCGCACGGCAAGATCCACAACCAGCTGCGCGAGTACTGCGGAGGCCCGCCGACCGCGATGGCCACCATCGAACAGCTCGAGGAACGGATCGCGACCCTGCGCTCCTGGTAGCAGGCCTCAGACGCGGGTGACGGCGACGGCGAGCGTGCTGTAGCGCATCGTGATCTCGCCACCGATCGCGTCGATCGCGTGGCCGACGTCGTCGAGGAGTTCGGTGCCCTGCTCGGCGCTGAGCAGGGCCATCGGGCTCATGGTGCGCATCAGGTCGAGGTACTCGGCGGTGGTGGAGGTCCGCTCCCAGTCCGCGCGCCACTGCTCGGCGGTGGAGAACGCCCCGGTCGCGGCGAACGCCTCGCCGGTGCGCACGCAGCCCGCCTGGTAGGACTCGAACGCCTCGGCGTAGGAGTGGCCGACGCGGTGCGGGAGCTGGGGCGCCACCTTGGCGTACGCCGCGACGAACGCGTCGGCGATCGGCTCCGGCGTCCCGAACACGTGCCAGAGCGCGACGAACACCCCGCCGGGCCGCAGCACCCGCGCGACCTGCGCCGGACCGGCCTCGGCGCCGACCCAGTGCCACGACTGCCCGGCGACGACGGCGTCGAACTCGCGGCCCGCCGGGTCCCACGTCTCGAACTCGGAGACCTCCACGGTCACGCCCGTGGCGCGGGCGAACTCGGCCATGCGCTCGTCGTGCTCCACCCCGAGCACGTCGCACCCGGCCGCGGCGAGCGGGCGGGAGAGGACGCCGGTGCCGCAGCCGACGTCGACGACACGCGGGCCCGGGCTCGCGGCGACGATCTTGCGGACCAGTTCGTCCGGGTAGGTGGGGCGGGTGCGGTCGTAGCGTGCCGCTTCCGCGCCAAACGATTTCGCCAGTCTTTCGGCGGTTTCCCCGTCGAAGGTCATGAACTCACCCTAGAGGTGTCCGGGAGATGACCTCCGAGTGTTCGCCGCAAGCGATATCCAATATATCGCTGCTGGATGCAGTAGTGCGGTGGTAACGCTCTCATAACTCTCGGTGACTAAATTTCGGCACAGTTACCGCATCGTTGCGACTTAATCGATGCAGTGTGGTTCCGGTCACCCATATGTCGGGCATACGTTGTGCGCCACAACATTCTCTGTGACACAGCGCAGTGAAAGGGATGGCGGATGCGCAGCAAGACTCTCGCTTCCATCGCCGTGACCGCGGGCCTCGCCCTGGCGGTCTCGGCGTGCGGCGCCAACTCCTCCTCCGGCACCGGAGGAACCTCTGAAACGAACTCTGGCAGCGGCACGGGCGCGAAGGTCGGCGTGATCCTGCCCGAGACCGCCTCCTCCGCTCGCTGGGAGAGCTTCGACAAGCCGCTCCTCGAGGCCGCTCTGAAGAAGGAGGGGCTCGACCCCGACATCCAGAACGCCCAGGGCGACGTCCAGAAGTTCAGCACCCTGGCCGACGGCATGATCAACGCCGGCGTCAAGGTCCTGATCATCGCGACCCCCAACAGCGAGGTCGGTGCCTCCGTCGCCAAGAAGGCGCAGACCCAGGGCATCCAGGTCATCGACTACGACCGCCTGAACACCGGCGGCTCCTCGTCCTACTACGTGTCGTTCGACAACGTGAAGGTCGGCGAACTGCAGGGCCAGGGTCTCGCGGACGCGATGAAGGCCGCGCCGCAGGGCGCGAACGTCATCGAGATCGAGGGCGCGCCGACGGACAACAACGCGACCCTGTTCCACGAGGGTCAGCAGAAGGTCCTCAAGCCGCTCTACGACTCGGGCAAGCTCAAGCTGGTCCAGTCCCAGCCGATCGACAACTGGGACAACCAGAAGGGCGGCCAGGTCTTCGAGCAGATCCTGACCTCCAACGGCGGCAAGGTCGACGGCGTCGTCGCCGCGAACGACGGCCTCGCCGGCGCGGTGATCACGATCCTCAAGAAGGTCGGCCTGAACGGGAAGGTCCCGGTCACCGGCCAGGACGCCACCCCGGACGGTCTGCAGGCCGTGCTCCGCGGTGACCAGCACATGACCGTCTTCAAGCCGATCAAGGACGAGGCCGAGGCCGCCGCCAAGCTGGCCGCCGCCCTCGCCAAGGGCGACACGGCCGCCGCCGACGCCCTCGCGACCGGCAAGACGAAGGACGCCAAGGGCAACCGCGACGTCAAGTCCGTGCTGCTCACCGCTCAGCTGATCACCAAGGACAAGGTCAAGTCCGTGGTCGACGCGGGCTTCGTCAAGGCCTCGGACATCTGCGTGGCCGACACCCAGGCCGCCTGCACCGAGCTCGGCATCAAGTAGGACCGCTCGCGCCAGGGCGGGGTGCGGCAACGACCGCACCCCGCCCTAGGCGCGTGGTAACCACGGAGGAATCCCCAGTGAGCGAGCCGATTCTCGAGCTGCGCGGCATCAACAAGAGCTTCGGTCCCGTGCACGTCCTGCACGACATCGACCTCGTCGTGAACCCCGGCGAGGTCACCGCCCTCGTCGGTGACAACGGCGCGGGCAAGTCGACGCTGGTCAAGTGCATCGCGGGCATCCACCCGACCGACTCGGGTGAAGTCCTGTTCGACGGCAAGCCCGTCGACATCAAGGGTCCGCGCGAAGCGGCGGACCTCGGGATCGAGGTCGTCTACCAGGACCTCGCGCTCGCCGACAACCTGGACATCGTCCAGAACATGTTCCTCGGTCGTGAGCGCACCAAGGGCGGTCTGCTCGACGAGACGGACATGGAGCAGGCGGCGCGCAAGACGCTGGCCTCGCTGTCGGTCCGCACGGTCAAGTCGGTGCGCACCCAGGTCTCGTCGCTGTCGGGTGGTCAGCGCCAGACCGTGGCGATCGCCAAGGCCGTCCTGTGGAACAGCAAGGTGGTGCTCCTCGACGAGCCCACCGCGGCACTGGGCGTCGCGCAGACGCGTCAGGTGCTCGACCTGGTCCGCCGGCTCGCGGAGCAGGGCCTGGGGGTCGTCCTGATCAGCCACAACATGAACGACGTCTTCGAGGTCGCCGACCGCATCGCGTGCCTCTACCTCGGCCGCATGGCCGCCGTCGTGGGGTCCAAGGACGTCACGCACGGCCAGGTCGTCGAGCTGATCACGGCCGGCCGTTCCGGTGACCTGGGCATCGCCCGCCCCGAGGCGGCGACGATCTGATGAGTTCCGAAGAGGGCAGCATGACCGACACCACCGAATCGCCCGCGCAGGAAACCCCGCAGCAGGGCGCCATCTCCGACTTCGGCATCGACACGACGTCCCAGTCCACGGGCGAGGCCGTCCGCGACTACTGGGCCAGGGTCCGCGGCGGTGAGCTCGGCTCGCTGCCCGCGCTGCTCGGCCTCGTCGTCCTGCTGATCGTGTTCAGCTCCTTGTCGGACACGTTCTTCACCCTCGGCAACCTCGCCAACCTGCTCCAGCAGGGCGCCAGCATCACCATCATCGCGATGGGCCTGGTGTTCGTGCTGCTGCTCGGCGAGATCGACCTGTCCGCCGGTACCGCGTCCGGTGTGACGGCCGCCGTGATGGCACTGCACCTGATCCACAACGGCAACCTGCTCGGCGGCATGGGCGACACGGTCTTCTACGTGTTCTGCGGCCTGCTGGTGCTCGCGATCGTGCTCGCGGCCGTGATGAAGGTCTGGGCCGGTGCGGCGCTGTCCGCCGTGGCGCTCGTGATCGCCGGGGTGGGCATCCCCGCCAACGCCTGGCTCGAGATGCTGCTCGCCGTCTGCGTCGGCGCGGCCATCGGCACCATCACCGGCTTCCTCGTCGCGAAGGTCGGCATCCCGTCGTTCGTCGTGACCCTGGCGCTGTTCCTGGTCTGGGGCGGTGTCGTGCTGCAGCTCATCGGCCAGGGCGGCACGCTCGGCCTGCGGGACGACACGATCTTCAACGTCGCCAACGGCAACCTGGACTTCGTCGGCTCGTGGGCGCTGTTCGTCATCGCCGTCGGCGGCTACGCGGCCGTCGTGCTCACCCGCCACTTCTCGCGGCTGCGCAGGGGCCTCGTCGCCCAGCCCACCACGCTGGTGCTGGCCAAGATCGGCGCCCTCGCGGTGCTGGCCGCCGTCATCACCTACGCGCTGTCGCTCAACCGGGCGCCGAGCAACCTCGTGGTGATCGAAGGCGTGCCGTTCGTGGTGCCGCTGGTCCTCGTGCTGTTGGTGATCGGCACGTTCGTGCTCGACCGCACCAGCTACGGACGGCACATCTACGCCGTCGGCGGCAACAAGGAAGCGGCCCGCCGCGCCGGTATCAACGTCGAGCGCATCCGCATGAGCGTCTTCGTGATCGCCTCCTCGGCGGCCGCGATCGGCGCCATCGTGTACTCGTCGAAGGTCGGTTCGGTCGACCCGAACGCCGGTGGCGGCAACACGCTGCTGCTGTCGGTCGGCGCGGCCGTCATCGGTGGTACGTCGCTGTTCGGTGGCAAGGGCCGCCTGCGCGACGCCGTCATCGGTGGCGCGGTGCTCGCGATCATCCAGAACGGCATGGGCCTGCTCAAGCAGCCCGCCGCGGTCGTGTTCATCGTGACCGGGCTCGTCCTGCTGCTCGCCGCGAGCGTCGACGCGTTGTCCCGCCGCCGGGCGGCCACCGCGGCCCGATGACGCGGTGACGGGACCCACGTCCGGCACTCGTCCCGACGAGATCCGCAGGCACAACAGGACGGCGCTGCTGCGCCGCCTGCACATCGACGGACCGTCCACCAGGGCCTCGCTCGCGGCTGAGCTCGGGCTCAACCGCAGCACCATCAAGGCCCTGGTGGACGGCCTCGCCGAAGCCGGCGTGGTCGCCGAACGCGTGCCCGCTCTGCGCAGCGGAGCGGGCCGCCCATCCCTGCTGGTACTGCCCCAGCCGCAAGCCGCGGTCGTCATCGCGATCGACGTGCGGGTGGAACACGTGGCGATGGGGTTCGTCGGCCTCGGCGGGGAGATCCTCGGGCGGGACAGCTGGAACCTGCACCGGACGCGTGATCCGGGGGAGGTCATCACGCACATCGTCGAGTCGGCGCGCCTCATGGCCGACGACCTCGACGCCACCGCGGTCGGGGTGGGCATCTCCGTGCCCGGCGTCGTGCGGCGTGCCGACGGGCACGTGCACGAGGCGCCGAACCTGCACTGGACCGGTGTGGCGCTCGGCAAACGCCTGGAGGCGGTGCTGAAGCTGCCCGTCCAGGTCGGCAACGACGCGGAGCTCGGTGCGCTGGCCGAGCACGTCCGCGGTGCGGCGCGCGAGTCCGCGGACATGGTCTACATCTCCGCGGACGTCGGCGTCGGCGGGGGAGTGATCCTGTCGGGGCAGCCGTTGCGTGGCTCCGGCGGCTACGTCGGCGAGCTGGGCCACATGGTGGTCAACCCACGTGGGCGGCGGTGCTACTGCGGCTGTGACGGCTGCTGGGAGACCGAGGTGGGCGAGCCGGCGCTGTGCCGGGCGCTGGGCCTTCCCGACGACGCCCCGCGTGGAGCCGTCGTCGCGGCGTTGCGGGCGCTCGACGACCCCTCGGTGCTCGACGAGTTCGCCGACTGGCTCGCACTGGGCCTCGCGAACATCGTCAACGTCCTCGGTCCCGAGCTCGTCGTGCTCGGCGACCTCTACACGGCGCTGCCGCTGTCGGTGGTGGAGTCGGTGAGCTCCGCCGTGCAGCGGCGCAGCCTCGTCTCCCGCGCTGTCGGGGGGACCCAGGTCGTGCCGTCCCCGCTGGGGCGGGACGCGAAGCTCGTGGGGGCCGCCGAACTGGCCTTCGAGCCGGTGCTCGACACCCTCTAGAACAGCGAAGGGGGCGGAGATCCTCGCGGATCTCCGCCCCGAGCGGCTAGGTGGGGTGGAAGTCAGCCCTGCTGAATCTCAGCAGCGAGTTCGCGCAATTTCTCACTGTGCGCCCGGGCGTGGTGCCCGCAGAACAGCAACTCGCCCCCGGACGGGAGCAAAGCGCGAACCTGGGCAGCAGCCCCGCAGCGGTCGCAGCGGTCGGCAGCGGTCAACTCGGGGCGGGTGAGTGCTGCAGTCATGATGAATCTCCCTCCGTCCCAGCAACGGAACGAAGTGTCCCGGTGCCCTCTTACCAAGCTGCGACCACAACGCCCCTGGATGGTGCGCGGTGCTCGCTGGCTCCACTCTGACAGACGTTTTGGCGTTAGTCAGTGTTCCCGTGTGCGTGGCGACTCGCGTCACTCTCCGATTTACCCGCCTGCAGCAGCTTCACACCTGCGTTCGCCACCGGTTCACCGGCTTGACACGTACGCTGAGCGACCGAAAAACCGCTGGTGGAGCAGCCAAGTGCGGCCAGGCGGTCGGTTGCGTGCGGCCGGGAGTGTGATATCGGTTGCCCTTGTCCGCCCGCAGCGAACAGGTCACGAACGTCCCACGATTCGGACGCGAGACCGTGATCAACGGGCGGTTCCCGACCCGGAATCGAGGTTTCGGGCGAACGTCGGCACAGCAGCCGCTGCGGACATTTCCGGCGTTTTTTCGCGGAAAGCGAACACTTCCGCCTCATTTTCACGAACCGGTGAACCGTGCTCGCCGAAAACACCGAAGCCCCGCACCGAACCGGTGCGGGGCTTCGTGCGCATGACCGGGTAGGACCTAGTCGAGGTAGTCGCGCAGGACCTGCGAGCGCGACGGGTGACGCAGCTTCGACATCGTCTTGGACTCGATCTGGCGGATGCGCTCACGCGTGACGCCGTAGACCTGACCGATCTCGTCCAGCGTGCGCGGCTGGCCGTCGGTGAGACCGAAGCGCAGCCGGACGACGCCCGCCTCGCGCTCGGACAGCGTCGCGAGCACGGACTGCAGCTGGTCCTGCAGCAACGTGAACGACACGGCGTCCACCGCGACGACGGCCTCGGAGTCCTCGATGAAGTCGCCGAGCTGGCTGTCGCCTTCGTCACCGATCGTCTGGTCCAGCGAGATGGGCTCACGCGCGTACTGCTGGATCTCCAGCACCTTCTCGGGCGTGATGTCCATTTCCTTGGCGAGCTCCTCCGGGGTGGGCTCGCGGCCCAGGTCCTGGAGCAGTTCGCGCTGGATGCGACCGAGCTTGTTGATGACCTCGACCATGTGCACCGGGATGCGGATGGTGCGGGCCTGGTCGGCCATCGCGCGGGTGATCGCCTGACGGATCCACCAGGTGGCGTACGTGGAGAACTTGTAGCCCTTGGTGTAGTCGAACTTCTCGACCGCGCGGATCAGACCGAGGTTGCCCTCCTGGATCAGGTCCAGGAACGCCATGCCGCGGCCGGTGTAGCGCTTGGCCAGCGACACGACGAGGCGGAGGTTCGCCTCGAGCAGGTGGTTCTTGGCGCGCTCGCCGTCGCGGACGATCCAGCGCAGGTCGCGACGCAGCTGCGGCGTGAGCTTCTCCGCTTCCTCCTCGGAGCGGCGCACGCGCTCGGCGGCGTAGAGACCCGCCTCGATGCGCTTGGCGAGCTCGACCTCCTCCTCGGCGTTGAGGAGGGCGACCTTGCCGATCTGCTTGAGGTAGGCGCGGACCGAGTCGGCCGAGGCGGTGAGCTCCGCGTCCTTGCGCGCCTGGCGCAGGGCCTCGGACTCCTCCTCGTCCCAGACGAAGTCACCCTCGCTCTTGGGGTCCTCCGCCGCCTCGGGCTCGTCGACGACCGGCTCGTCGACGATCTCGACGTCCTCCAGGTCCTCGGCGCCCGGAGCGCCTTCCATGTCCTCGGGCTCTTCGCCGTCCTTCTTGGCGGTGCCCTTCGCGGCAGGATCGGCCTTGCCGGCCGTCTTGCGCGGGGCCTTGGCTGCGGGCTTCTTCGCTGCCGCAGCGGTCGTCTTGCGCTTCGGCTTCTCCTCGGCCTCGCCGGCCGCGGTCGCCTTGGTCGTCTTGGCGGCGCTCGCGGCGGAGCTGGAGCGTCGGGTTGCGGTTTCTGCGGCTGCCACGTACGCCCTTTCGCGACGGTCGTTCAAGGCGGACCAGAGGGCGCGAAACCTCGGTCGCCAGAGTTCAGGGGATGTCCCCGCCGATCTTGCCCGGCGGGTGTGCGTTCCATTGTAACGACGTCGGTGACGCGGTGTTGCGCCCCGAGGTGCTTCGGGGCGCTCCCACCTGCGTTGTCGCAGCTAGATCGAGTCGGACACGTTTCGGTGTCGAATGGTCGTCAGGGCCTGACGCCGTGCGCGGCGGCCCAGGCGGCGCCCACGATGCCCGCGTCGTTCTTCAGCGCCGCGGCGACGACCTCGGTGCGAACCTTGAGCAACGGCAACCACTTGTGCGCCTTCTTGCTCACGCCGCCGCCCGCGATCACCAGGTCCGGCCAGATGAGGTCCTCCAGCACGTTGATGTACCGGCTGACGCGGGGAGTCCACTCCTCCCACGACAGGTCCTTCTCCTCCTTCACCGACGCGGCCGCGCGCTTCTCGGCGTCGTGGCCGTCGACCTGGAGGTGGCCGAACTCGGTGTTCGGGACGAGCTTGCCCTCGAGGAACACCGCGCTGCCGATACCGGTGCCGAACGTCAGCAGCACCACGGTCCCGCCCTTGCCGACGCCCGCGCCGAACGACATCTCCGCGATACCGGCCGCGTCCGCGTCGTTCATGACCACGATGTCCTCGGGCCTGCGCTTGAGGCGCTCGGCGAAGAGCTTCTGCGCGTCACAGCCGATCCAGCCCTTGTCGACGTTCGCCGCGCTGAGCGACACACCGTGCTTGACCACGCACGGCAGCGTGATGCCGACCGGTCCGTCCCACTGGAACTTCTCGACGATCTCCGCGACGACCTCCGCCACCGCTTCCGGCGTGGAAGGCTGAGGCGTGGGGATCCGCATGCGCTCGCCGTCCAGTGCTCCTGCCTCGAGGTCGACCAGGCCGCCCTTGACGCCGGAGCCGCCGATGTCCACACCGAACCCGCGGGTGATGCCCATTCCCCGTGGTCCTTCCTACTCGTTCGATTCAGTAACCGTGGTGCGCAGACATTAGCCTGACGTCGTCCGATAGTCCCGTGCCAGTGACGCAGGAGGAAACCGGTCGTGTTCGATCCCCGGCCACTCGTTGACATCGCGACGGCCGTCGGACGGGAAGCGGGCGCTCTTGTTCAGCGCATGCGCGCCTCCGCGGTCGTCTCGTTCGACACCAAGAGCACCTCCACCGACGTGGTCACCGCCGCCGATCGGGCCTCGGAACAACTCGTCCGGACGCGTCTGTCCGAGTTGCGCCCCGGCGAACCCGTGCTGGGCGAGGAGGAGGGCGGCACCGTCGTCGAGGGCCTGACGTGGGTCGTCGACCCGATCGACGGCACCGTCAACTACCTGTACGGGATCCCCTGGTACTCGGTGTCGATCGCGGCGCAGCTCGACGGCGAGTCCGTCGCGGGCGCGGTGTTCGAGCCCGCGACCGGACGCCTGTGGACCGCCGCCCGCGGCCACGGCGCCTTCCTGGACGGCGCACCCCTGCACGTGTCCGCGACGACCGACCTCTCGCTGTCCCTGCTCGGGTACGGCTTCGCGTACCGGCCCGAACGCCGGCAGCGCCAGGCCGAGACGTGGGCCCGCATGGCGACGCGCGTGCGCGACCTGCGCCGGGCCGGCGCGGCGTCGCTCGACCTGTGCTCGGTGGCCGCGGGACGGCTCGACGCCTACGCCGAGCACGCGCTCGGCCGGTGGGACTGGGCGGCCGGCGGACTGATCGCCGCGGAGGCCGGCGCGGTCGTGCGGCTGCCGGGGTCGTCGCCGGAGCTGGGGGAGGACGCGACGTTCGCCGCCGCACCGGGCATCGCGGACGCGATGTACGCCGCGCTCGCCGAATCCGGCTTCGACAAGGTCTGAAACCGCAGGTCAGCACACTGATATATCGGTTGTGCAAAAGACGTTTGCGGACGTCCGCAAACGTCTTTTGCATAAAGGGTCGTTGCAACGGCGCGGGTCAACGTCCGATCAACCTCGACTCAACGTCAGGTCAACGTTGTTCCGGCGTCTGCCCGGTCAGCTCCGACAGCAGGGCGACGACCTCGCGGACGTTCGGGACGTGGATCAGTTCGGCGACCACCGCGTTCATGAACCCGTCCGGCGTGTGCCGCCGGTCGAGGCGGACGTGCCCCGAGCCGTCCGCCTCCTCCAGAAACGTCAGGACCTCGATGTCGGACAGCTCGGTCGACCTCTCTCCGCGGCCGGGCACACACACGACACGTCTGTTGGTGACGTAGTAGGTCGTGCGGTGCAGAGTGAGCCGACGCCACGCGAACGGCTCGACGAAGCGGAGTACCGTGGACGCGAGGATCCCGCCTCCGACGATCAGGAAGTTCCAGACGTCGAACGGGCCCAGCCACCCGTCCGCCAGCCACATGACCGCCGCCACCACGGCGAACAGGGCGGCGTCGAACTTCAGGCTGAACCGCATCCACGCGGCATCAGCGCGCAGGAAGACCGAACGGTGCACCGGTGAGCCCTGCCAGAGGACGCGCTCGCCCGGAAGAAGACCTACCCCCATGCCCGCAAGGTAGCGGAGCAGGACCTCAGCAGGTCACCTCTCGCGCGCCCGCCAGGTTGTCCGCGTCCAGCGACGGCGAGGCGGCCGCGGCGACCTGGCCGCCCTGCTGCTCCGGCTGCTGCGCCGCCCACTCGCTGAGCTGGTCGAGAACCTTGCGGGCGCTGCTGTTCGGCTTGACCTCGTCGAACTTCTTGCCGACCGCGATGTCGACGGTCGCGTCCTGGCGGTCGTCGCGCACGAGCTCCAGGCACGGTTCCAGCAGCGACAGGGTCCTGGCCGCCGACGCGCCGGGCGCGCCGAAGCGGAGCTGGCCGCGGCAGGTCATGTCGCCCGCCGGGTAGATGGGGTCGTTGCCGGGGTCGGCCGCCTGCTTCAGGCCGAGTTCGGTGAGCATCGTGGCCACGGCCTTGGCGTGGTTGCGCTGCGTCGAGGCGTTGACGACCTTGAAGTTGACCTCGCCGGCCGGCAGCGGGTCGGTGCGGTCGAGCGCGTCGTGCTCCAGGACGGTGCCCAGCGCGGGCGGCGGGGCCGTCGACGTCGCGGCGGCGGCCGGGTCGGCGGCCGCGATGGCCGACGCGGTCGTCACGTTGCCGGGCGGGTTGCACTTGATGGCCGCGTCCACGTCGCCGGCGTTGCCGAGCACCTTCACCCACACGAACACGGAACTGACCAACAGCACCGCGAACAGGACGAGCGCGGGCACGGGCCGACGCCTCTTGTATGGCGTCAAGCTCCCCGATGCGGATCCCACGTCCGAAGCCCTCCCCGTGATCCGTCCCTGAGGTCCAGCCTAGGCCTTGCCAGGCTGAACCGCGCCCCGACGGGCGTGACCCACTGCACCGGCCTGGTCGCTCACAGTCAGGACGGTACCGGCTCGGCGTCAGGTTGCACGCCGAGGCGCAGGTGCTCCCGCACAGGGTATCGGTCCAGCGTAGAAAGGTTGTGTCACCCGTCCGGTCGGTAGGGGGTAACCCGATGCCGGGCCACTTCGCCAGTGAGCTACCCTCTGCGCGCTCCGCACACATGTCGATCAAGCCGACGGTCACGTCAAGGGGGTTGGCTCGGCCGCCGCGTGCGAGAGACCTACGTCACCTTGACGTGGGGCACAAATGAGGTCGCTGGAGCGTTAACCAGCGACACGAACAGTCTCCGTAGACCGCAGGGGTGAAGAAGATGGCGACCGACTACGACGCGCCGCGTCGCAGCGAGGCGGACGAACTCGCTGAGGACTCCCTCGAGGAGTTGAAGGCCCGGCGGAACGAGACGCAGTCCGGCGTCGTCGACGTCGACGAGGACGCGAGCGCGGAGAACTTCGAGCTCCCGGGCGCCGACCTGTCCGGCGAGGAGCTCACGTTCAAGGTCCTGCCCAAGCAGGCCGACGAGTTCACGTGCTCCAAGTGCTTCCTGGTGCACCACCGCAGCAGGCTCGCCGAGGACAACAACGGCGTGTACATCTGCCGCGACTGCGCTTGATCGACGGCCTCGGGGCCGTCGGGGAGAAGTCCGCTGCAGAGAACTGGGCGCTCACCCTCACGGGTGGCGCCCAGTTGTGTCTTTCAGGACTTGATCGCCGCGGCCAGCTCTTCCGGGCGCCGCGTGCTGATCACCCAGTAGGGCGTCGGGTCCTCGGGGTCGTTCACGCGCACCCGCACGAGCGGCTTGACCCAGCCGCGGTGCACGACGTACGCCGCCGGGTCCAGGTACGGGCCCATGGCCTTGCGCTTGTCCTCGGGGGCGATGACCTCGACCTCGCCGAGCAGGTCCAGCGGGATGTGGGCGTCACCGGCGCGGAGCTCGCCGCCGGCGACCTCCACCTTCGTCGACCCCATGCGCACGATCAGCACGACCGTGAGGGGCAGCAGGATCACGTACGGCAGCCAGGAGCGCACCCCGGGGAAGCCCATGTGCACCTCGGCGGCCAGCAGCGCGGCGGCCAGCAGCGGCAGCGGCCAGATCCACCACGTCACGTAGAGGCGCTCGCGGAAGGTCGTAGTGGCGGTCACGGCAGTCTCACTCACGTCGTCAGGGTAATCTCGGCCGCCGTGTCCAGCGTCGAGGTGTTGCTGACCCGGCTCGATCCGGGGGTTCCCGTGCCCGCCTACGCCCGTCCCGGCGACGCGGGCGCCGATCTGGTCACCACGTCGGACGTGGTCATTCCACCAGGCGAGCGAGCGGTGGTCGGCACCGGTGTCGCCATCGCGCTGCCGGAGGGGTTCGCCGGGTTCGTGCACCCGCGGTCCGGACTGGCGGCGCGGGTCGGGCTGAGCGTGGTCAACACGCCGGGCACGATCGACTCCGGCTACCGCGGTGAGATCCGCGTTTGCCTCGTGAACCATGATCTCCGTGAGCCGATCGCGCTGTCACGCGGCGACCGGATCGCCCAGCTCGTCGTGCAACGCGTCGAGCACGCGGTGTTCCGCGAGGTCGCCGAGTTGCCGGAAACGGCACGCGGTGCGGGAGGCTATGGCTCGACCGGTGGGCATGAGGTGCTCGCCCGGATGAATGCGGAGGGGTAGGGCATGTTCGGAAGGCGCCGCAAGCGCGGTCGTCACTCCTCGGGCTCGGTCGACACCGGTCCGGAGCACGACGAGGCGTTCGACGAGGACGTCGACGGCCCGTGGGACTCGACGGTGGCGCCCCGTGACGACGTGCAGCGGCTCGACCTGGGATCGGTGCTGCTGCCGATGCCGGACGAGGCCCAGCTGCAGGTCGAGATGGACCAGCAGGACGGTTCCGTGCGCGCCGTGCACATCCTCACGTCCGTCGGGCAGCTGACGGTGAGCGCGTTCGCCGCGCCGAAGTCCGGCGGCCTCTGGAAGGAGGTCGGCGCCGAGCTGGTGCAGGGCCTCAAGGAGGACGGCGCCCGCATCAACCGCGAGAACGGCGAGTGGGGCGAGGAGATCACCGCGCGCAACCAGGGCGTGCAGATCCTCTTCATCGGCATCGACGGGCCGCGCTGGATGCTGCGCGGTGTCGCGGCCGGCCCCGAGGAGCACTTCGCGCAGAACTCCGAGGCGTTGCGCGAGATGATCCGCGGCACCGTCGTCGTGCGCGGCGAGCAGCCGATGCCGCCCCGCACCCCGCTGCCGGTCGAGCTGCCGGAAGCGATCGCCCGGCACATCCAGCAGCAGGGCTAACAGGCCTGTCGCCACGCCTGCACCGCACGCCCCAGCGCGTGCGGGTAGGCGTCGAGCGTCGTCGTGACGAGAACGGCCCGCGGGAGGGCTTCGGCCCACTGCCGGGCGACCTCGATCGGGTGCACCGGGTCGTCGGTGCACCCGAGGATCCCCACTGGCACGTCGAGCGACCTCAGCTCCTCGAGCGTCGGCGCCGATGACTCGGCGGCTTCCTCGAGGTGCGGCACCAGCAGGTCGCCGTAGCCGCGCCAGGCCCTGCCGAGCTCCTCGCGCAGCCAGCCGGTCGTGCCGGCCAGCGCGGCCTCCAGGCCCCGCGTCGCGACGACCTGCGCGCTGGCCTTCGCCGCGAGCGCCGCGGGAGCCCCGTCCGGGGAACCCGTCCACGCGGGCAGTGCGAGGACCAGGCCCGCGCACCTGTCCGGGTTGGCCGCGGCCCACCGCGCGGCCACGTGGGCGCCGAGTGAGACGCCACCCACCACGATCGGGTGGCCTGCCGGGGCATTTTCGAGGGCCGTCAACCGTTCACGGAGTGTGCGGACCGCCGGTGCGGTGAAAACAGCACCGACCTGCGACAACGGCTCTGTGAACACGGAACGGACAAACACCTCGTCGGAGGCGGTTCCGGGCAGGAGGACAACGGTCTCGGCAGGCACGGCCGAGATTGTCGCCCGCTCTGCGTACCCTCATGACAGACGGTCCACACCACAGGGCCACCTGAGCAATGCAGGAGTCGGGGATGAGCGGCTATTGGCGCCGCTTGGTGCGTCGCTTGACCAGCGACGTCGCCGAGCTCGACGCGGACGACCTCTCGCGAAAAGCGGAGGCGGTCGGCGCGGTGAAGGCCTGCGACTGCAAGTCCGGTGAGGAGGTCATCGTCCTCGGAAGGCTCCGCAGCGTGGAGCTCTGCCCCCGGGACGCGGCCGCCACCCTGGAAGCCGAGCTCTACGACGGCACCGAGGGCGTCACCCTCGTCTGGCTCGGCCGCCGTCGCATCGCGGGTATCGAGCCTGGTCGGACGATCAAGGCCCGTGGCCGCATCGCCGTGCGCGACGGGCGCAAGGTGCTCTACAACCCCTATTACGAGTTGCAGAACGCTTCATGACTCCAGCCAAGACCGAAGAAAAGCAGCCCACCGTCCTCGAGCAGATGGGCGGGGTGAGCGGAATGCTCTACTCGTCGCTGCCCGTCCTCGTCTTCGTGATCGTCAACTTCGCCACCAAGAACCTGATGGCCGCGATCATCAGTTCGCTCGCCGCGGCCGTCGTCATCGGCGTGGTCCTCGCGCTGCGCAAGGGCACCGTCCAGCCCGCGATCTCCGCCGTCTTCGGCGTCGGCATCGCGGCCTTCATCGCCTACAAGACAGGCGAGGCCAAGGGTTTCTTCCTCTTCGGCATCTGGCAGAGCGTCGTGTACGGCAGCGCGTTCCTGCTGTCGATCGTCGTGCGCCGCCCGCTCGCCGGTGTGATCTGGACGTTCCTCAACGGCAGGGACCGCTCCTGGCGCGACGACAAGGCCACGGTCCGCGACTACGACATCGCGACCTTCGTGTGGGCCCTCGTCTTCTTCGCCCGCTTCGTCGTCCAGCGCTGGCTCTACGACGAGGACCAGGTCGGCTGGCTCGCCGTCGCCCGCCTCGCCATGGGCTACCCGCTGATGGCCATCGCACTGCTGGCCACGGTCTGGGCGGTCCGCCGCGCGGACAAGCGCCTCAAGGCGGCCGAGGAGGCAGCGGAGGCGAAGGCCAGGTCCGAGGCCGAGGCGGAGGACGTCCTGGCCCGCACGGCCGACGACCTGCTGACGCCGGACATGGACGAGCTCAAGCGCGTCGTCGACGCCGACTCCCGCGACAGGTCCAGGGACTGATCCGCTCGCCGTTCCCGGCCGGCGCCTCCTCGTGGGGCGCCGGCCGAGTCGTGCCCGGCGAGCCGCAGTCCTGTCCGGACGGTGGTCAGTAGCCGAGGGCGGTCTTGATGTCCTGCTCGACGGCTGCGGTCGTGACGAACAGCAGTTCGTCGCCGCCCTCCAGCGTGTCGTCCGGCTGCGGCACGATGACCCGCCCGCCGCGCAGGATCGTCACCAGAGCGGCGTCGCGGGGCAGCGTCAGCTCCGACACCGCGCGCCCGGCGAACGGCGTCGACTCGTCGAGCGTGATCTCCACGAGGTTCGCCTGGCCCTGCCGCAACGTCATCAACCGCACGACGTCGCCGATCGTCACCGACTCCTCGACCATCGCGGCGAGAAGCCGTGGCGTCGACACGGCCACGTCGACACCCCACGACTCGGTGAAGAGCCATTCGTTCGTCGGGTCGTTCACGCGCGCGACGACGCGGCGGACCGCGAACTCCGTCTTCGCCAGCAGCGACACCACGAGGTTGACCTTGTCGTCACCGGTCGCGGCGATCACCACGTCGCACAGCTGCATGCCGGCGTCCTCCAAAGAGGACAGCTCGCACGCGTCGGCCTGCACCCACTCGGCCTGCTCGACCGAGTTCGGGTCGAAGTGCGCCCGGTCCCGCTCGATCAGCATGACCTGGTGCCCGTCCGAGACGAGCTCCTGCGCGATGGACCGGCCCACCGCGCCCGCACCCGCGATCGCGACCCGCATCAGCTCTCCTCCGGTGCCTGCAGCGCCGCGGCCGCGACGTCGGTGATCGTGCCGGACAGCGCCGCCACGTAGATGGTGTCGTCCGCCTGCACCACGGTCTTGGCGTCGGGCAGGACCCCCGTGCCGAACCGCATGAGGAACGCCACGCGCGCGCCGATGGCCGCCTCGAGCTCGAAGACGGGCCGCCCGACCCACGACTCCTCGACCTCGATCGGCAGCACCGCCACGGTGCCGGACGGGTCGCGCCACGCGGTCGCCGCGCCCTCGGGCAGCAGCATCCGCAGGAACCGGTCGGTCGACCACGGCACGGTCGCCACGGTCGGGATGCCCAGCCGCTCGTACACGGCGGCGCGCTTGTGGTCGTAGATGCGGGCGACGACGTGCTCGACGCCGAACGTCTCGCGCGCGACCCGCGCCGAGATGATGTTCGAGTTGTCGCCGCTGGAGACCGCCGCGAACGCGCCCGCGCGCTCGACCCCCGCCTCGATCAGGACGTTGCGGTCGAAACCGTTGCCGATGACCTGCTGGCCGTGGAAGTCGCTGCCCAGCCTGCGGAACGACTGCGGATCCTTGTCGATCACGGCGACCTGGTGGTCGAGTCGCTCGAGGGCCCTGGCCAGGGAGGCTCCCACCCGGCCACACCCCATGATCACCACGTGCACGACTTGCCTCCTCAGGCGAACTCTCCGCAGAACCTACCCAGCATTAGCCCGTCCCGGTGAGCGGACCCCTTACGCTCTGGCCGTGTCCAAGCTCGCCACCGCTGCCAAACGCCTCCTGGTCGGCAGGCCGTTCCGCAGCGACCGCCTCGCTCACACCCTCCTGCCCAAACGCATCGCCCTCCCCGTGTTCGCCTCCGACGCCATGTCGTCGGTCGCGTACGCGCCGGAGGAGATCTTCCTGATGCTGTCGGTGGCGGGCTTGAGCGCCTACGCCTTGGCGCCGTGGGTGGGGGTCGCGGTCGTCGTGGTCATGCTCACCGTGGTCGCCAGCTACCGGCAGAACGTGCACGCCTACCCCTCCGGCGGCGGTGACTACGAGGTCGCGACGGTCAACCTGGGGCGCAGGGCGGGGCTCACCGTGGCGAGCGCCCTGCTCGTCGACTACATCCTCACGGTCGCGGTGTCGATCTCGGCGGCGGCGGCGAACATCGGCTCGGCCATCCCGTTCGTCGCGACCCACAAGGCGGAGTTCGCGGTCGCGGCCATCGTGCTGCTGACGGCGGTGAACCTGCGCGGCATCCGCGAGTCCGGCGCCGCGTTCGCCGTGCCGGTCTACGCGTTCATGATCGGCGTCTTCGGCCTGATCGGCTACGGCCTGTTCCGCGGCTTCGTGGCGGGCGACGAGATGCGGGCCGAGAGCTCCGGTCTCGAGATCCACGCCGAGTCGGACCACCTGATGGGTCTCGCGTTCGTGTTCCTCGTGCTGCGGGCGTTCTCGTCCGGCTGCGCCGCGCTCACCGGCGTCGAGGCGATCAGCAACGGCGTGCCGGCGTTCCGCAAGCCCAAGTCCCGCAACGCGGCGACCACGCTGCTGCTCATGGGCGGCATCTCGGTGTTCATGCTGATGGGCCTGGTCATCCTCGCCCAGCTCACCGACGTGCGGATGGCCGAGTTCCCCGAGCAGCAGATCACCAACGCCCCCGAGGGCTACGAGCAGAAGACGATGGTCGCGCAGATCGCGCGCGCCGTGTTCGACGGCTTCCCGCCCGGCTTCTACTTCATCGCCGGTGTCACCGCGCTGATCCTGGTGCTCGCGGCGAACACCGCGTTCAACGGCTTCCCCGTCCTCGGCTCGATCCTCGCCCAGGACCGCTACCTGCCGCGCCAGCTGCACACCCGCGGCGACCGGCTCGCGTTCTCCAACGGCATCCTGTTCCTCGCCGGGTTCGCGGTCGTGCTGGTGATCGCCTTCGACGCCGAGGTCACCCGGCTGATCCAGCTCTACATCGTCGGTGTGTTCGTGTCGTTCACGCTGAGCCAGCTCGGCATGATCAAGCACTGGCAGCGGCTGCTCAAGACCGAGGCCGACCCGCAGGCCCGCACCCGCATGCGGCGCTCGCAGGCGATCAACACGTTCGGCCTGGCGCTGACCGCGACCGTGCTGATCATCGTGCTCATCACCAAGTTCACCAAGGGCGCGTGGATCGCCATCGCCGCGATGGCCGCCATCTACGCGTTGATGACGGCGATCCGCAAGCACTACGACACCGTCGCCGAGGAGCTCCGCAAGCAGGAGCGCGTGCGCACGATGCCCGCCCGCAACCACGCCATGGTGCTGGTGTCGAAGCTCCACATGCCGACGCTCAGGGCGTTGTCCTACGCGAAGGCCACGCGCCCGGACGTGCTGGAGGCCGTCACGGTCAACGTCGACGACCGCGACACCCGACGGCTCGTGCAGGAGTGGGAGAAGGAGAACTTCAAGATCCCGCTCAAGGTCATAGAGTCGCCCTACCGGGAGATCACCAAGCCCGTCCTCGACTACGTCAAGCGCGTCAAGACGGACAACCCGCGCGACGTTGTTACGGTGTTCATCCCCGAGTACGTCGTCGGCCACTGGTGGGAGCAGCTCCTCCACAACCAGAGCGCGTTGCGGCTCAAGGGAAGGCTGCTTTTCCAGCCGGGTGTGATGGTGACCAGTGTGCCGTGGCAGCTCGAGTCGTCGGTGAAGGTCAAGGACAAGGACGTCATCGCGCCCGGCGCTGTCCGAAGGGGACTTGACGACCGATGAGCTCGACCAAGGAAGACTGGACCGGACGCAAGTTCGAGGTCGAAGTGGGCGCCGTCGCTCACGGCGGGCATTTCGTTGCACGGCACGAGGGACGCGTTCTGTTCGTACGTCACGCGCTGCCCGGTGAGCGCGTCGTGGTGTCGGTGTACGAAGACAACGGCGGCTCGTTCTGCCGTGCGGACGCCGTGGAGATCCTGGAGCCCTCACCGGACCGTGTGTCGCCGCCCTGCCCGTTCAGCGGGCCGGGGAAGTGCGGCGGCTGCGACTTCCAGCACGTCTCGTGGGACGCGCAAAGGGAGCTCAAGGCCCAGGTCGTCCGGGAGCAGCTCTCCCGGCTCGGCAAGATCGAACGGGACGTGGTCGTCGAGGCGCTGCCCGGCGGTCCGCTGGAGTGGCGGACCCGGATCCGGATGGCCGTCGACCGCGACGGGAGGCCGGGTTTCCGCGGCACCCGTTCCCACGACGTGATCCCGGTCGACCACTGCGTGATCTCCCGGCCGGGCATGGTCGAGGCGGTGACCGGCCGCACGTGGCGGGCGCAGGAGCTGACGATCGTCCAGGACGGTGACGGCAACCGCCACGTGGGTGAGGTGCGCGGCCGGCACACCGCGCGACGTGCCGGATCGGGTACGGCCGTCGAGACCGCCGCCCAGCGGAAGTGGCGGATTTCCGCCGAGGGTTTCTGGCAGGTCCACCCGGCCGCCGCGGACACCTTCGCGACCGTCGTGGGGCAGTGGGCCGCGGCCGAGCCGGGCCAACGCGCGTGGGACCTCTACGGCGGTGCGGGGCTCTTCGCGTCCGTGCTCGCCCGTCAGGTCGGCGAAAGCGGATCGGTGCTGGTCGTGGAGTCCTTCCCCGGTGCCGTGGAGGACGGCAGGCGCAACCTCCGCCGCCTGCCGCAGGTGGAGTGGGTGGCGGACAAGGTCGAGCGCGCCGTGACGCGCAGGCTGCCCGTCGAGGACCCCCACGTCGTCGTGCTGGACCCGCCCCGCAAGGGAGCGGGCAAGGTCGTTGTGGCTGAAGTCGCACGACGCCGTCCGCAGCGGGTCGTGTACGTGGCCTGCGACCCCGCCGCCCTGGCCCGCGACCTGGCCGAATTCACAGTTCAGGGGTACCGGCTCGCTGATCTCCGGGCGTTCGACGCGTTCCCGATGACGCAGCACGTGGAGTGCATCGCGCTGCTCGTACCTGAGACGCCGTGACCATGCGTCTCAGTCGCGTCTCCGTAGACTGAGCCGAAGTCTTCAGGAGTGAGGTGGGCGTGGTGACCCTGCTGGAGTCCGTGCACGGACCGGCTGATCTGAAACGGATGGACGAGGCGCAGCTGTCGCGGCTGTGCGAGGAGATCCGGCGTTTCCTGGTCGACAAGGTGTCCAAGACGGGCGGGCACCTGGGCCCGAACCTGGGTGTCGTCGAGCTGACCGTGGCTCTGCACCGCGTGTTCGACTCGCCGCAGGACCCGATCGTGTTCGACACCGGTCACCAGTCGTACGTGCACAAGATCGTCACGGGTCGGCGCGACGGCTTCGACCGGCTGCGCCAGCGGGGCGGGATGTCGGGCTACCCGTCGCGGGCGGAGTCCGAGCACGACGTGCAGGAGAGCTCGCACGCCTCGACGGCGTTGTCCTACGCCGACGGTCTGGCGAAGGCGAAGCAGATCAACGGCGCCCACGGCCACGTGGTCGCGGTCGTCGGCGACGGCGCGCTGACCGGCGGCATGTGCTGGGAGGCGTTGAACAACATCGCGGCGGACAAGAACCGCCCGGTCGTGATCGTCGTCAACGACAACGGCCGCTCGTACTCGCCGACCATCGGTGGTCTCGCCGACCACCTGTCGTCGCTGCGCCTGCGCCCCGGCTACGAGCGCGTGCTGGAGAAGGGCAAGAGCGCCCTGCAGCAGACGCCGATCTTCGGCAAGCCCGTTTACGCCGCCCTGCACGCCGCCAAGCGCGGCATCAAGGACGCGCTGGCGCCGCAGGCGATGTTCGAGGACCTCGGCCTCAAGTACATCGGCCCGGTCGACGGCCACGACATCGCGACGCTGGAGTCCGCTCTGCAGCGCGCGAAGTCGTTCGGCGGCCCGGTCATCGTGCACGCCGTCACCCGCAAGGGCATGGGCTTCGCGCCGGCCGAGAACCACGAGGCCGACCAGATGCACGCCACCGGCGTCATCGACCCGATCACCGGCGAGGACCTGAAGCCGACCAGCCGCACCTGGACGCACGTGTTCTCCGACTCACTGGTCGAGATCGGCCGCGAGCGCTCCGACGTCGTGGCGATCACCGCCGCGATGCAGGGGCCGACCGGTCTGGACGCGTTCGCCAAGGCGTTCCCGGAGCGCTTCTTCGACGTCGGCATCGCGGAGCAGCACGCGCTGACCTCCGCCGCCGGTCTCGCGATCGGCGGCCTGCACCCGGTCGTCGCGGTGTACGCGACGTTCCTCAACCGGGCCTTCGACCAGCTGCTGATGGACGTGGCGCTGCACAAGCAGGGCGTCACGGTCGTGCTGGACCGCGCGGGTGTCACCGGCCCGGACGGCGCGTCGCACCACGGCATGTGGGACATGTCGATCCTCGGCGTCATCCCCGGCGTCCACGTGGCGGCGCCGCGTGACGCCGGCACGCTCGCCGAGGAGCTGCGCGAGGCCGTGGCGGTCTCGGACGCCCCGACGGTGATCCGCTACCCGAAGGCGTCCGTGGGCGCGGACCTGCCGGCGCTGGAGCGCGTGGGTTCCGTCGACGTGCTCCGCCGTTCCGGCAACGACGTGCTGCTGGTGACGGTCGGTGCGCTGGGCGAGCTCGGTCTCGAAGCCGCGCAACGGCTGGAGGACCAGGGCATCGGCGTGACGGTCGTCGACCCGCGGTGGATCTATCCGATGTCGTCCGACCTCGTGGAGATGGCCGCGTCGCACAAGCTCGTCGTGACCGTCGAGGACGGCGGCCGGCACGGTGGCTTCGG
The DNA here is from genome assembly GCF_900104175.1 of Lentzea jiangxiensis. Taxonomy (GTDB): domain Bacteria; phylum Actinomycetota; class Actinomycetes; order Mycobacteriales; family Pseudonocardiaceae; genus Lentzea; species Lentzea jiangxiensis. The sequence goes on along the minus strand of NZ_FNIX01000017.1, from coordinate 4,421 downwards.
GTCGGCTTTCGCGGCCGCCCTGCGCGACGCCGACGTCGACGTGCCGTTGCGGGACATCGCCCTGCCGCAGCAGTTCCACGACCACGGCTCGCGCGGCGAGGTGCTGGCGTTGTGCGGCATCACCGCGCAGGACGTCGCACGCCGCGTGACGGAGTGGGCGGCGCGGCTGGAGTGCCTGCCCGTGGAAATCGACGCGACCGCGGAGAAGTAGGTCGGCTAACCTCCCTCCCCGAGAGCGTCCGCTCCAGGCGGCCCGGCAGGTTTCCCTCGCCCGGTCCCGTGATAGGGCGGACGCGTTGGTTCTGTAGAGACCAGGTTCGAATCCTGACGCCACGACCCCGGCCGCACACGGGGGCGAGGAGCTCTGCGAGTCCTTCGAGGACTCCCGCTCACCGCCTCGCCGGCCGGGGTCGTGGCCTGTCCGGACGGGGGTGGAGACGATGAAGCGCACGTTGTACCCGTGGGAGCGGGGTGTCCGGTTCGACCGCGGTGTGCTGGTCGGTGAGCTCGGTCCCGGACGGCACCGCGTGCCGATGCGGTCCGTGCTGACCCGCGTCGACGTCCGCTCGCGGACGATGACCCCGGCGGCGCAGGAGGTTCCCACCGCCGACGGGGTCCTGGTGCGCGTGACGGTCGTGGTGCGGTGGGCGGTGACCTCGCCGACGAAGTTCGTCATGGAGTCGGCCGAGCCCGAGTCCGACCTCTACACCGCGGTGCAGCTCGCTTTGCGCGCCGCCGTGGTCACCCGCGCGCACTCGGCGGTGGACCCAGAGCGGGACGCCGTCGCCGTCGAGATGCTGGCCGGTGTCGCGGCACGCGCCGAGGAGTTGGGGATCACCGTGTCCGAGGTCGCCGTTCGCGACGTCGTCATGCCGGGTGAGCTGCGGCGGGCCGCGCTGGCCGAACTGGTGGCGGCCTCGGAGGGACGTGCGGCGCTGGAGCGGGCCCGTGGCGAGACGGCCGCGCTGCGGTCGTTGCTGAACGCCGCCCGGCTGGCCGAGGAGCACCCGGCGTTGCTGGAGCTGCGGGCGCTGCAGACCGCCTCGACCGTCGTGGTGGACCGGCCCGCACGGAAGTCCTGACCGAGGACCCGGTCAGGACTCGCGCAGCCAGAGCAGGGTCGTCCGCGACTCGCGCAGCCGCCAGCCGGCGGGCGTCCTGACCGCGACGCAGTCCAGGCGCAGTCCCGCGGTGCGGAAGGGCGCCTCGCCGGCACGGAAGAAGTAGGTCACCGAGTTCGCCGAGGCGGTGGCCTTGTCGCCGTCGAACTCCACCAGCAGACCGGTGGTCATGTGCTGGGTGAGCTCGTCCGGCTTGTCCGCGCTCCGCATCGCCGCGACGAACTCGTCGACGCCGTTGATCTCGCCGTTGCGGGGTGAGGAGATCGCGATGTCGCGGTCGAAGACGGTGTGCGCGTCGTCCCACCGCTTCTCGTCGAGCAGGCGGGCCAGCTTGCTGAACAGGACGTTGATCTCGAGACGGTCTGTCGCGGACATGAGAACCCCTGACTAGTTGGTGGCGCCAACGTTGGCGTCACCAACATTGCACATCGTCGTTGGTGGCGCCAACGTTTTAGGATGACGTCCATGGAGGAGACCCCCGCACGTCTGGCAGGGAAACCGAGCTGGCTGCTGAGCCAGCTCGCGGTGCACGCGCACCGGCTCGCCTCCGAGGCCTTCGGTGAAGAGGGAGCGCGGGGCTACCACTACCGGGTGCTCGCCGCGCTCGACGAGTTCGGCGCGGCCAGCCAGGCCGACCTCGGCCGCCGCTGCAACATGGACCGCAGCGACGTCGTGGCGGCGGTGAACGAGCTGTCGGAGCAGGGGTTCGTCGACCGTGCGCCGGACCCGCGGGACCGCAGGCGCAACACGGTGACGCTCACCGAGCTCGGCAAGACGCGGCTGTGCCGGCTCGACCGTGCGCTCGACGGGGCACAGGCCGCGCTCCTGGGACCGCTCGGGGAACGGGACCGGGAGGAACTGACCCGTCTGCTGGGCGCACTTCTGGCGCACCACCAGCGCGGATAGCTCCGGCAGCTCGCGTGAAGGTGCCGTTAAGCGTGGTCTCAGGTGGATGTGGCACCTTGGACTCGTGCGGATTCTGGTTGTCGAGGACGAGGCGCCCCTGGCCGACGCGATCGCTCGCGGCCTGAGGCGCGAAGGCATGGCCGTGGACGTCGCCTACGACGGCGAGACCGGGCACGAGAAGTCGACCGTCACGCGGTACGACGTCGTGGTGCTCGACCGCGACCTGCCGGGGATGTCCGGCGACGAGCTGTGCAAGGAGATCCTCAGCTCCGGCGCGCTCACCAGGGTCATGATGCTGACGGCCAGCGGCTCGATCGAGGACCGCGTGTCCGGGCTGTCGCTGGGCGCCGACGACTACCTCGCGAAGCCCTTCGCGTTCCCCGAGCTCGTGGCGCGCGTGCGGGCGCTGGCCCGGCGCGCGACGCCCGCGACCCCGCCCGTGCTGTCCGCGCAGGACGTCGAGCTGGACCCGGCGCGACGCACCGTGGCGCGCGGCGGCACCCCGATCGAGCTGACGCGCAAGGAGTTCGGCGTCCTGGAGGTGCTGCTCGCGGCCAAGGGATCGGTCGTCAGCAGCGAGGAGCTGCTCGAGCGCGTGTGGGACGAGAACGCCGACCCGTTCACCACGACCGTGCGCGTCACCGTGATGACGTTGCGCAAGAAGCTCGGCGAGCCGGGCATCATCGACACCGTCGTGGGCTCCGGGTACCGGGTGCCGAGTGCTTCGAACGGATCTGCTGAGGACTGACATGCGCAGACGCGGCCCAGGACTGCGTCTCCGGATCACGCTGCTCACCACCGCGCTCGTCGCCGTGGTGAGCGCTGTCCTGCTGTTCCTCGGGTGGACGCTGGTCGGACGGGTCTTCGACTCGTCGCCGTCGTTCCCCTCCGACAGCCAGGTCACGGTCGACGGGGTCACCGTCACCGTGCAGACGCTGACCGACGCGCTGACCGCTGCCGCCCGCCAAGACCTCCTGCGCGCGGGATTGGTCGCGTTCGCCTGCATCGTGCTGGCCGCCGCTCTGCTCGCATGGACGTTCACCGGCCGTGTCCTCAAACCGCTGCACGACGTCACGGGCGCCGCACGTCAGCTGTCGGCCGAGTCGCTCGGGTCGAGGCTGCGCCTGGAGGGACCGCGTGACGAGGTCGCGGACCTCGCGGACACGTTCGACGCGATGCTCGACCGGCTCGAAGCGGCCTTCGACTCGCAACGACGGTTCGTCGCGAACGCGTCGCACGAACTGCGCACTCCTCTCTCAGTGGTGCGCACGGAACTGGACGTGACTCTGTCCGATCCGGACGCCGACGTCGAAGAGCTGCGCCGCATGGCCGGAGTCGTGCGCGCGGCAGGGGAGCGTGCCGAACAGTTGGTGTCCGCACTGCTGTTGCTCGCGCGCACGGACGGCATCGGGCTCGCCGTGCGTGAACCGGTCGACCTGTCCGCCGTCGTCGAGTCGGCGTGGAAGGCCACGCGGGCCGAGGCGGAGGCGCGGAACCTGCGCGCGGTGTTCCGGTGCGTGCCGGCTCTCGCGGTCGGCGACCCCGCCCTGCTGGAGCGCATCGCCGGCAACCTCCTGGAGAACGCAGTCCGGCACAACCACGTCGGCGGGTGGATCGAGACCGTGGTCGAGACCGGGCCGAAGTGGTCGGTGCTGAGGGTGTCGTCGTCCGGTCCGCTCATCCCGCCCGACCGCGTCGAGGAGCTGTTCGAGCCGTTCCGCCGGGGCGTCAAGGACCGCACCAGCCAGTCCGGCACGGGTCTCGGCCTGTCGATCGTGCGTGCCGCGGTGGCCGCTCACGGCGGGTTTGCCCAGGCAGTGGCCGTGCCGACCGGCGGTCTGTCGGTCACCGTGCACCTGCCGAGCGCACCCCACTGACGCCAGGTGCAAGATTCTCCGCGTGGCCCCGGTCACACTCTGCGTCGATCTTGGCGGGTTTGAGCCATCTGCGTGGTGTCTGACCTGCGATTACTTGGTGAAGGACCCCCGATTTGGATCTCGTGGGACGCCCGTGTAAATTTCTCTCTGCCAGCGCGGAACGGGCCGGGAAACAGACCGGAACGGAGCGCGGCGAAAGACTTCTAAGCCAGACACAGCCCCGGAAGTGACTCTCTTCGGAGATTAGCTGCGGTGTGCGCGTGTTCTTTGAGAACTCAACAGCGTGCCGATAACACAGCCAGTAATATGAATATCTCTCGTCAGAGATATTCCTTTGAGAGTAATATCAGATTGCCAGACATATTCCGTCTGGAGCGATCAAACACAATCCTTATTGGAGAGTTTGATCCTGGCTCAGGACGAACGCTGGCGGCGTGCTTAACACATGCAAGTCGAGCGGTAAGGCCCTTCGGGGTACACGAGCGGCGAACGGGTGAGTAACACGTGGGTAACCTGC
>NZ_FNIX01000002.1 GCF_900104175.1 Lentzea jiangxiensis | reverse complement strand
ACGCCGACCCCCTGCTGGCCCTGCTGCGCTCGGCCTCTTCCCGCCCGGCGGCACTGGGCGACTTCCTCGAGAAGGAAGCGACCGGACCGCTGACCAGGGCGCTGATGTCGTGGGGGTTCTCCGACCACCAGGCGGTTGACACCGCGAACGCGATCCAGTCCTTCATCGTCGGAACTGTCGTGACCCGCAGGATGCTGAACACCGGTGCGGTCGCTGCCGCCACCGGCCCACAACTGCGCGGCTGGCTGGCCGACGTGCTGCAGCGTCTCGTCGACGAGGGCGCAGCGGCCGACTCACCTCGCCTCCCACATCAGCCGCATCCCAGCGCGGGAGGCGTTCACCAGACCCCAACCGATCCGCCCCGTTCCTGACTGAGGGGTTTTTCGAACGTGCCGGCGTCAAACGACGTTCGGTGAACCAGCGGCGGTAACGCCGAGTTCCACCGCGCACTCACTCGCGTCCGCGATCGTGAGATCGAGGTTCCCGTGGGCGAGGACACCACGGCGCAGGTTCAGGGCGTCCTCCCGCCCCGCCCTGACGCTCCCGCGTGTGTTGGGTGCGTGACATACGCGCTGGCCTCACAACTGGTCGTCAGCCTTCCCGCCGTGCGCGGATTCTTGACCAGCACACGTGCCCGGACCAGTCCGGAGTACGCCGCTGCCCGTCACCGCGTACCGGTGGCTGCGGCCGGAGCAGCCCGCGGTGCTCGCCGACGCAAACCGACCATGCGAAAAGGCGCACAAAGCGCTGCGCCGTGTCCTTGCTGCACATATCGCTACGAAATCAGGGGATCCAAATGTCTCGGCCATCTTTTCCCGCGTACGACCCGCTGGCACCTTCTGACGTGAAGCTCTCGGCGATCCCCGGGGTGCGCTTGCCGGAACCGGTGCAGACGCTGTGGTCCTTCGCCAGGCCTGACGAGTTCTTCGAGCGCATGACCGATCGTCTCGGCAGGACGTTCGAGATGAGCTGGTACCCGTTCGGTCGTACCGTGGTGACCAGCGATCAGCGCATCGTCCGTGATCTGTTCACACGGTACGGCGACAGCGGACCCATCGGCATGAGGACGATCCCCGGCAACATGGCGCACATGCTCGGGCAGCATCCCCTGCTCACCAGTGAGGGTGACGCGCACGTCGTCGCGCGGAGGAACCAGATCGCCTTGTTCAAGCGGATGACGCTGTCTGCGCGCGTCGGCGAGGACCGGCTGCGCGAGTCGCTTGACCGCGCGCTCTCCGCCAAGCCGAAGCGGGAGCCGTTCTCCTTCCGCGATCTCATCGAGGTCGTCGTGCTGGAGGCGCTGCTCGGTGACGGGCTGGACGTCCGCCCCGGCCCAGAGCGCGATCGGCTGGTCGCGGCCGGACACAGGTGGGTGAGCTCCGGTGTCCACCCGCTGCTGCTGGACAGCAACGCCGAGCGGATCGCCGGCCGGTTCTCCCGCGCCAGGGCGACGTTCACCGCCGCGGAGACGGACCTGGATCGTCTGCTGCACGCCGAGGTGGTGCGGCACGAGGACTGCGGCGACGACGGAACACCCCGCTGCGTGATCCGCATGGCGCTGGACGAGACCGCGGACTGGATGCCGCAGGATCCGATCGGCGGAGCTGTCTCCCACATCAAGGCCATGATCGTCGGTGGTTACCACACGACCGCGGCGACGACGGCCTGGACGCTGCTCTTCCTCCTGCACAACCCGTTGACGCTCGCCGCCGTCCGCGAAGAAGTCGCGGCCGGCTCGACGGCTCTGCTCGAAGGCGCGGTGCGGGAGGCGTTGAGGCTCTGCCCGCCTGACCAACTGCCCGTGGTACGAGTGACCAAAGCGGACTGTGAACTCGGTCCCCACCTGTTTCCCGCGGACGTCACCATCGCGGTCAACGCGCGGATGCTGCACCTCGACGAGTCGATCTACGAAGCACCCCGCGAGTTCCGGCCTGAGCGGTTCGTCGGGCGCAAACGCCCCGCACACGAGTGGCTGCCCTTCGGCGGCGGCATCAGGCGTTGCCTGGGTGAGCTGCTGGGGATCGAGCGAAGTGTTTCCATCCTCGCCGCGGCGTTGTCGGGCTTCGCCCTCGAGCCGGTCCACGCCGAGCTCGAGCCCACCAGGTGGCACGGCTTCGTCCACTCCCCCAAGTACGGCGCAGAAGTCGTACGGGTGTGAAACCCACGCATCAGATGAAGCTGCACGAAATGCTGACCGCACTCGGGTCGAAGCACTGCTGAGGCGGTACCGGCACAACCGATCACGCGTCCGCGGACCAGGTTCGCTCAGCCGCGTCCGCGCCACCGGATGACCTCCAGTGCCACTCCGACCCGCAAAACGTTGTTCGCCAACGGAATTGGGAGGAGTTCGTCGGCCCGAGCCAGTCTGCGGACCACGGTGTTGCGGTGGGTGAAGAGGCGACTGGCTGCCCTATCAGGTGGCGGTGTGCTCACGCCGTCCGTCGCGATGGGTCACCACCTCGTCAACCGGCTATCAGCACAGGGATTCGAGATCTCGGTCGAGCGGGACCGACCGGGCGCCGACGACCTGTGAGGCGCTCGGCCACAAATGCCGGGGTACTTGAAATTCCCGTCACAGACATCGCTTCGGTTCGCGCTCACGTGCGACCCGAAGCGATGTCGTTGTTCTGGCCGGCGCACGTCCGCATCAGGAGTCGGTGGGCAGGTCCCTGATGAGCCACCCCGGTGAGTCGAGCCGCCCCACGTTGTCACCCAGCAGCCGGCGCAGTGCGTCCTCGACCGTGTTGAGCGTGTCGGCGCCCACCTGCTTTTCCCACTGCTCCCGCATGTCGTCGAAGATCGCCTGACCTTCCCGCCTCATGGCCAGCCCACGTTCGGTGACGAGCAGGCGCATCCGGCGGCGGTCGACCGGGTCGGGCTCTCGGCTCACGAACCCGCGCTTTTCCAGAACGGCGACCATCTTCGCGGCGGACTGCTTGGTGATGAACAGCCGCCGGCCCAGTTCGGAGACGTTGTCAGCGCCCGACAAAATCGCCGTGAGCGCGAAGTCGTGGGCCGTGCGGACGTCCTCGTAGCCACGCGTGGCGAGCTCGTCGGTAGCGCGGTCAGCCAGGTTGCGGAACCCGCCGAGCAGGAGCAGAGCCAGGTCGGCACCGGATCGAGACACGGGGGAAGTCTAGCAATCATCTTGACATCGACAGCCTGGCTGTCTAAATTTCGACAGCCAGGCTGTCCAATTTGAGGAGCCGATCGTGTCTGCCATCTCCCCCGCGGGTGCCACCATCCCGGACGTCACCCACCACGTGGCTGCCGTCAACGGCACTCGGCTGCACTACGTCTCGGCCGGAACCGACGGCTCTCCGGTGCTGCTGGTGCACGGGTGGCCCGAGACGTGGTGGGCGTTCCGCAAGCTGATCCCCCTCCTCGCGCGGAGCCACCGGGTCTTCGCCGTCGACCTGCGCGGGTTCGGCGACTCCGACACCACGGGCAGCGGCGTCGACGCGGCCACCTACGTCGAAGACCTGCACCAGCTGATCGAACACCTCGAAGTCGGACCGGTTCACCTGTCGTGCCAGGACATCAGCGGGAACACCGGTTTCCGGCTCGCCGCCACGCACCCGGCCGACGTGCTCACCCTGACCGCGGTGGAGACGGCGCTGATCGGTTTCGGCCTGGAGAACCTGGCCGACGTCAACAACGGCGGCTCGTGGCACGTCGGTTTCCTCGGCGCCCCAGGGATTCCGGAGCTGTTCCTGCCCGGCGTCGAACGGCGGATGATCGCCGACTGGGCCTACCCCATGATGACGGCGACGGAAGGGGCCGTCACCGAAGCCGACCTCGACGAGTTCATCCGCACCTACGCCCGCACCGACGGCTGGAGCGGCACCGCCGCCCTCTACCGGGAGATCTTCGCCGACAAGGGCACGACCAAGGCGCTGGCGGCATCGAGCCCTCTGCCCGTCCCGGTTCTCACCGTCGACGCGGCCAGCGGCTCCTTCACGGAGCAGACCTTCCGCAGTGTCGCCACTTCGGAGATCACTTCGTTGCGACTGCGGGACGTCGGCCACCTCGTCGCACAGGAAGCGCCGGACGAGCTCGCCGCAGCCATGGTGAAGTTCATGGCGCGCGCCGAACTACCCGCCGTTGCACCCAACTGAGCAACGTTTCCGCGCTGAGCGCGCCGCGACGCGCTCAGCGCGAAGGTCACGCCGGACAAGACGCCCGCGGCTGCGACGATCGCGGTCTTCTCTCACGATGGAGCAGAATGCGGTACCTCGACAGCGAGGTCACGCCGCCCACCATCCCAACCGGACGGCTCAGGCGTTGTCCGCTTCGAGGATGGCGGCGGAGGTCGTGAACACCTGGAGGACCTCGGCCGCGACGGCGCCGAGGTCCTTCGTGGCTCCACTCTCGACACCCAGCAGTGCCGCCACGGCGGCCGCGAGAACGTCCTCGGGCGGCATGGTGGTGCTCGGGCTGACGTGCTTGCGCAACTGGATCTCCAGGTGTCCGAGGGCAAGGCTCTGCACCGCGTATGCCTGGTCGTCCAGTTCCCAGTCCGTGCGAACCACGCCGTGCCGGCGCCAGATCGGCAGAAGAGCCTTGATCAGGGCCGGTGCCCCGTGCTGCCTGACCAAGTCCTGGCTGCGGGGATGGTCGATGACGAGACCCAGTACGTCGGCGTCGTTTGCCTGAAGGGCCCGGACCAGGGGCCTTTCGAGCGCGGACCGGACGAGATGCGAACAGAGCCGGTGCGGCAGGGTGAGCTCGAGGTTCCGCGTCGCCGCCTCGCGGAAGCCGTTGATGAGCGTGAGGACGTCGCGGGCGAGCAGTTCGAGGAAGACGTCTTCCTTCGTGCTCCAGTACAGGTAGACCGTGCCCTTACCGACGTGCGCGCGTTCAGCGATATCGGCGATGGTCACTCCGCGGAAGCCGCGCTTCAGAAGGAGCTCCTCGGCGGAAGCGAGAATACGCGTGACCTTGTCCGCACTTCGTCCCGTACGCGTCGCCATGTGTCGTCAACTCCGATTCCGCCCATGCCAGACGCATCGCGTAACGCTCCACGCAAGCAACGCCTGGCGTGACACGTCTTACCACACTGGCAGCGCGGCGCCTCATCCCGCGATCCGAGCGAATGCCCCTGCCCTTGGGTGCGGGCACGCCCCGACAAATCAGTTCGCAAGCAAAGGAGTGCTCCGCATCACATACTGACCAAAGTACTGATTGGGTCAGTTGGTCATATGGTGGTGTCATGACTTCCCCGGAGGACACCCGCAGAGCCCTCGTCGTCGGCCTCGGGATCAGTGGCATCTCCTCGGCCATCGCACTGAAGAAGGCAGGCTGGACTCCGGTCGTGATCGAGAAGGCGCCGGGCCGGAGGCGGGGCGGCTACTTCATCGGCCTGTTCGGTGTGGGGCGCAACGCGGCGCAACGGTTGGGCATCTCGCACGGGCTCGAGGACCGCACCCCGGCGAACCGGATCACCTACCAACTGGACCGGAAGGGCACCAAGCGGCCGGCCATGGGGTTCTCGGACCAGCCGGGAGGCCCGGCCCTCATGGTGCGGGGCGATGTGGAGCAGGCGGCGTTCGCCGCGCTGGATCCGGATGTCGAGATCCGCTACTCGACCGTCCCCGTCGTGATCCACCAGCACGCCCGCGGTGTCGAGGTCACCACGCGCAACGTGGTGGACGGGACGGAGCACACCGAGCGCTTCGAGCTCGTGATAGGGGCGGACGGCTTGCGCTCCACGGTGCGCAAGCTGGTGTTCGGGCCGGATGAGGACTACCTGCGCCGCCTGAACTACATGATCGCGGCCTACCAGCTCCCAGGGGTTCTTCCTGGTCTCGCGCAGGGTGAAGGGGCGACCTTGGCCGAGCCCGGCCGCTCCTTCTGGCTGTTCCCGTTCGCGGACCAGCCGCCGGCCGTGCTGTTCTCCTATCGGACCACCGACGTCGACGCGGAGTTCGCGGTCCCGGCGGCCCAACGCATCCGCGAGGTCTACGGGCCGGAGCCCCTGGGACCGACACTGGAACAGGCCGTGCGGTTCCTGGAGGACACCGACCAGTACCTGTTCGACTCGGTCGAACAGGTGCACCTCGACTCCTGGCACCGCGGCCGCGTCGTGCTCGTCGGCGACTCGGCGTGGTGCGTCACCCTCTACGCGGGCATGGGTGTGTCCAACGGGATCGCCGGCGCGGAGCTCCTCGGGACGATGCTCACCCGCTACCCGGAAGATCCGGGAAGGGCGTTGATCGAATGGGAGAAGACGACGCGTCCCTACGTGGAGTACTTCCAGGCCTTCGCAACGCGTGGCCGACTGCTCTTCACTCCGGCCAACCGGCCGGAGACCGTGCTCCGATCGGCAATGCTGCGCCTGGCGCGCTCACCGTTGGCCGGCACGGTGCAGCGGCTGGTCGGTGTGAACGGCAAAGCATTCACGATGCGCAACGCCGACCTCGAGCAGGCCGCCCGACTGATCGAGCGCTGATCCGCGTGGAAAACATCATCGAGATCGATCGATCTGTTGAGGAGACTGACCAATGACGGTGACCGGGCGACATCAGTACGCTTTTCCGCTCTCGCGCTCCTGTCCGTTCGCTCCGCCGCCGGAGTACCGCGAGATCCGCGAGGAACACGGGGTGGTCAAGGTCTCCCTGCCGTTCGGCGGGTGGGCCTGGGCTGTGTCTCGCCACGAGGACGTGCGGCGAGTGCTGGCCGACCGCCGGTTCAGCTCGAACCGCCTGCACCCCGACTTCCCCGTCATCGCACCGGGCGGACTGTCCGACGAGAAGTCCATGATCATGATGGATCCGCCGGAGCACGGACACGCCCGGCGTGCCGTGCTCGGCGACTTCACAGTTCGCCGCGTGGACGTGCTGCGGCCGCGGATCCAGCAAATCGTCGACGAGCACGTGGCCGCTCTGCTGGCCGGACCGAAACCGGTCGACCTCGTCCGCGCGCTGGCGTTGCCGGTGCCGTCCCTGATCATCTGCGACATCCTCGGCGTCCCCCATGCCGACCAGGAGTTCTTCCAGCGCAATTCGGCGAAGTTCCTGCTGCGGGAGACACCGCCACAGGAACGGGTAGCCGCATTCGGTGCGATCAGCTCGTACCTGGACGAGCTGATCGGCACGAAGGAGACCAACCCGGACGAACAGCTGCTCAGCCGCCAGATCCAGCGGCGCAGGGCCGATGGCGGCTACCGACGTGAGTCGTTGGTCGCGGAAGCGTTGCTGCTCCTGGTCGCCGGGCACGAGACAACCGCGAACATGATCACGCTCGGCACTTTGGCCTTGCTGGAGAACCCCGACCAGCTCACCAGGATCGTCGCTGATCCGGCCAAGACGCCCGGTGCTGTCGAGGAGTTGCTGCGGTACCTCACCATCGTCGACATAGCTGTGACGCGACTGTGCGTCGAGGACGCCGAGATCGGCGGTGTGACGATCCGCGCAGGCGAAGGCGTGCTGGTTCTGGGCCACGCCGCCAACAGGGATCCCGCGGTGTTCGGCAACCCGGACGACCTGAATCTCGAACGCGGCGCCCGGCACCACGTCGCTTTCGGCTACGGCCCTCACCAGTGCCTGGGCCAGAACCTCGCCAGAGCGGAACTCGAGATCGTCTTCGACACCCTGTTCCGCCGGATTCCCGCACTGCAACTGGCCAAGCCGGTCACCGACGAGACGCTCAAGAACGACGCGGCCGTCTTCGGCCTCCACGAACTCGTGGTCACCTGGTAGAAGGCGACTTGCCACGCGCAGGTTTCGTGCTCGATTCACATCGCGACCACACTGGACGACCGTCCGGAAGGGACTGTTCATGACCCCTGCAGACCATGATCATCTGGCGGAGAGCGAGATGCGTGCGGCGCTTTTCGACCGCTACGGCCCACCATCGGTGTTGTATGAGGCCAAGGTGCCCATTCCGCGCCACACGTCGAAAGAGATCAGGGTGCGCGTGCACGCCACGACCGTCAACGGTGGCGAGCTCGCCGCTCGCGCCGGAGAGCTGAGACTGTTGATGGGGCGCCGGTTCCCCAGGCACATCGGCATGGATTTCGTCGGCGAGGTCGTGGACGTCGGCAGCGCGGTCACCGATGTCCGGAACGGCGAACTCGTGTGTGGCGTGCTGCCACGCTCCACCGAGCTGATCGGGCGAAGGGGAAGCGCGGCGGAATACATCACCGTCAGGCCGCACCGGGTCACCCGGAAGCCGCGGAACCTGACGTCTGTCGAGACTGCCTCCATCCTGGGCGGGGGCACCACATCGATCACCGCGTTGCGCGATGTCGCTCATCTCCTGCCGGGTGAACGTCTGCTGGTGCGCGGGGCCAGCGGGGGCGTCGGCAGCATGGCCGTTCAGATCGGCAAGGCGTTCGGTGCGCATGTGACCGGCCTGGCCGGAAAGGCCAATCTGGACTTCGTGCGCGATCTGGGCGCTGACGAGGTCTTCGACTACCGCACGACGCAGCCCGGGCAGCTTGGGCACTTCGACGTCGTGCTGGACACCGCAGGCACCGATCACGCCGCGTACCGCCGGTTGTTGAGCCCAACCGGACGCATGGTCTCCATCTCGTTCGACCCATCACGCGTCTTCCGCAGCATTGGCTACCTGCTGGCGTCCACTGTGCACGGCTCCAAGCGAGTCCGTTTCTTCAGTGGGAACCCACAACGCGAGTTGTTCACCGAACTCGTGGAGCTGGCCGAAGCTGGCGAGGTACGCCCGGTCGTGGACACCGTGCACCCGCTCTCGGACATCGCAGCGGCACACGCGGCACTCGAAGCGGGCGGCGTCCGGGGAAAGCACATCATCGAGGTCACGCCGCACTCCGGGTGACCATGAGGACGAGCCGGCATCGATCGGCGAGATCAACCAAGCGACCGAACCGTTGTGGCCGTGGAACACGTGTTCCGGTTCTTCGAACAGACACTGACTGGACTCGGCCCGCATCCACGACCTGCGGGCGGCGGATCGGTGGACCTGTCTGGTTTGTGCTCGTTGCACCAGTTCGCGTCCTCCGTCCACTCGACGTCTTGAGGACGAAGCGGAACGGCGCGGGTGCGGGGCCGGCGAGGGTGCAGCCAAGCCTTCCACGCGTTCTCGTTGCCGTTCACCGAAATTCTCCGGCCAGTCGGCGGCGGCCGAGCAGCCGGCCGCCGACCGAGATCCCCGTCGCAGATAGCAGCCGCGCCGAGGTCATGTCAGCCAGACGGTGCCGCTCGACCATCGAAAATGCACCAAAGCCGCACCCGACACGGTTTTCCGAGCATCCACTTCGGCCTCGAGCGGATTGCGACGGGGACTACCTGCGAACGGCAGTGGGCCATGTACCTGTCGTCACCGTGCGGAGGAGCCGTTCCAGCGGTCCGTAGCGGTGGCTGCGAAGCCACAGCGCGCTGACTACGAGCTGGATCGCGTAGACGCCGATGACGACCCCGGCAATCGCGCCGTAGGACAGCCGGCCCACCAAGCCGAGTCCGTACGCGGTGAAGACGACGCCCAGGACGACCGATTGCAGGATGTAGTTCGACAGCGCGACGCGGCCCGCCGGGGCGAACACCTCCGCGACACGTGTGTCGAACAGGCGCAGCAGCGCGGCGACATAGGCGCCAGTGAGCAGTGGCGCGGTGAGGATGCTGACGCCCATCGCGAGGGTTTCGGTGCCGCTTCCCGGATGGTTCACCACGACGTAGGCGTAGAAGGCGGCCCCGGTGAGTCCGATCGGCGCGCCGGCGCGCAGCAGCCACGACCACAGTGCCCGGTACCGCCGAGGTTCGGCGAGGACCTGCCGCTTGCCTGCCGCGAACCCGAGCAGGAACATCGCCATCGCGCTGGGAGCTTGCACGAACACGACGAGTTGGAGCGTCTCGGGCAGCCGTCGCAGGTGTTCGGCGACAACCGTCTCGGGAGTCCCCTGATAGGCGGTCACGGTTTCGGCGACCCGTGCGGACACCTCGGTGGCGTCGATCGGCGTGTGGGTGAACACGTCTAGGACTCCCAACAGGGTCCACAACACGCCACTGACGACAAGCAGGCTCACCGCCAGCCACACCGCGCGCCTGGGAGAGATGCCGCGCAGCGTCAGCAGCACCAGGCCGAGCACCGCGTAGGTGGTGAGGATGTCGCCGTGGAACAGCAGCACGGCGTGCGCGGAGCCGATCGCCATGAGCCCGGCGTGCCGCCGCAGCATCCGCGGCCAGAACGCGGCGCCCGCGCGGGCCGCGGAGTCCGCCTGCAACGTGAAGCTGTAGCCGAAGAGGAACGAGAACAGCAGGTAGAACTTCGTCTCGAAGAACATCGAGACGATCCACTGGATGACCGGATCGCGTGCCGGGTCGGCGATCCCGGAGACGTAGTAGCCGGTCGCGAACGCCCACACGTTGACAGCCAGGATGCCGAACAAGGCGAACCCGCGCAGCGCGTCCAACCGCACGAGGCGGGAGTTGGTGGTCACCGACACACCTTTCATAGATCGATCAGTCGGTCTAATATTGATGGCGGTGGTCCTCCCCCGTCAACCTCCTGGTTGAATCGAGACATGCGCACCGTCGACCCAGCCAAGCGCCAGGCGAAGCGACTCCAGATCCTGGAGGCCGCGGCGCGGTGCTTCGCGCGAACCGGGCTCGGTCAGACCCGCACCGCCGACATCTGCGCCGAGGCGGGAATGAGTCCCGGCAACCTGTTCTACTACTTCGGCAGCAAGCAGGAGATCTTCGCCGCGGTCGTCGAACAGGACGGCGTCGACACCTCGGCACTGTTCGCCGACCTGTCCACCGCCGAGCCTTGGGACGCGCTGACGAGGTTCTTCGACCTGGTGGTCGACCTGGCTTCGGACACGGAGTACGCCCGTCTCGTCCTCGAGATCTCCGCCCAAGCCCACCGCGACGAGCAGATCGCGGCTTTGGTCGCGGCCAATGACCGGTCGGTGCGATCCGGCCTGGCCGACCTGGTCGAGCGAGCCACCGAGGCGGGCCGGATCGATCCCGGGCTGGACCCGGTGACGACCGCCACCTGGCTCGCCACCCTGGTGGACGGCTTGTTCAACCGCGTCGCGGTGGACGCGAGCTTCGCACCGGCGCGCGAACGCGAAACACTACAACTGGTCCTCGCCCGGCTTCTGCGCCCTACGACCCGAGCCGAATCCTGACATTCCGGTGGTGTGGGGCGTGGTACGGCTGCGGCCGGTTCATTTCAGATGACCGTTGGACGTGCAGCCGCCAGAATCGGCTGCATGCTGAATCCGCCGCAGATCCGCAACCGCCTGGGTGGGAGTGCCGCAGCGGCCTGGCGGGGCGACCGGCTCGTTCTGGACGAGACCGCGTCCTGGCTCACCTCGGTGACCGCACGTGAGTTGCTGCGGATCGACCACGATGCTCGCCGGTTCCGCTACGAGGGACCAGCGCTGGGAGAGCCGGAGAAGTGGACGAGCGAGGTTCTGGCGAGTCCGGTGCCCGTCGTCGCGGTGCTGGCCAGCATGCACCCGAACGGATACGTGCGTGAGCGCGCCGTTCGGTCGTTGGTCACCTCGCCCGATGCGGTGAGCGATCGCGCGCTGGCGGTCCGGGTCAGCGATCACGTCAGGGTGATCCGCGAGGTGGCTGTGCGTGAGGTGCTGCGACGACGGACGTTGGACAACGCCGAGCGCGTGGTGCCGGTGTTGCACCGGATCGAGCAGCGCGGCCGGGGTTTCGAGGTCCTGGCGCTGTACCTGCGGGCATTGATCACCGAGCACGGTGAGGCGAACGTGTGGGCCCGCTTGCGGAGTTCCGCGGACCACGACCTCCGGCGCGCCGCCTTCCGGCACAGCTTCGACTCCGGACTGCTCGGGCTGCCGGACGCGGTCGTGCTGCTGCCCGGCGAGAGGGACCAGGTGGTCCGGCGGCGGCTCATCGAGATCATCGCCGACTCCGCTGCTCCCGACATCATCGCCAAGGTGCTGCTTCGAGACCGGTCCGCCGAGAGCCGCACCCTGGCCTTGGTGAAGCTGTCGGCCGCGCAGCTCGACCCGGCCGACGTGGAACGGCTTCTGCTCGACTCCTCTGTGCTCACCCGTCTGTGGGCTCGTCGTCGCTGGCAGGAAATGGGACGTGATCCAGCGGTCGTCTATGCCACGTCCGCGCGTTCGACCGCCACGCCGATCGTGCGCGCTCGCGCCCACATCGGCCTCGCCGAGACCGGCACCGCCATCGAACGCCGAGAGGTCGTCGCTCTCGTCCGCAGCACGGAGCTTCCGCTGCGGAAAGTCGGCCTGTCGTTGCTGCGGAGCCGTGCCACCGAGGAGGACATCCCGTTGTTGCTCCGGTCGGTGGCCGGTGACCACTCGCGAGTGGCTCGCCTGGCCGGCGAGGTCCTCATCGACAACCCCCGGTTGTGGACAGTCGCCGAACTGGCCCCGTTCAAGGCGGCCGAGGACCCGGAACTCCGCCGCAGGGCCTGGTGGATCCACCGCCGCCGCGGCGGGTGGGAAGCAGTCATCGCTGATCTCGAGCTCCTCCACGACTCCGACCCGCGGCTGGCCGGTTCGGGCCGGCAGCGCGACCTGCCGATGTACTCGCGGCCGACCGCCACGCAGCAGCGGCGCATCACGGAGCTGCTCTCCACCGCCCCCATCGAGCGCCGTCAACGTCACTTCATCGCGTTCGCCGCCGGACTTCCCGACTTGGCTGGGGAAAGCGAAAAAGACCACGCTCAGAGCGGCTGAGCTGATCACGAGCGCCGGTGGGAGCAGTTCTGGCCTCGGTGACCAACCCGCCTGTCGCCGACAGGCTGTTCCTTGCGCGCCAGCAACACGCGACTCTGCGCACTTCCCGCGCGCACGCCTCGCGTTGACCGTCCGCCACGGCCACCCCCGACGATCGGCAGAGGTGACCGTGGTCGATCGGCGGATCCGGCGACGACCTGGTGATCCATAGCGTTCTGGCACATGAGGACACTCGTGGCCGGGCTGGTGCTGGCCTTCTTCCCCGGCCCCGCTCCGGCATCGATCGACACCTATCTGGACCAAGCGCTCAACGCGACCGGGCTGCCCGGCGTCTCGGTCGTCGTCACCCGCGGCGGCGAGATCGTGCACGCCACTGGCGCCGGGCACGACGCGCACGGCGATGCCGTCACCGAGAACACGCCGATGCGGGTCGCATCGGTCAGCAAGTCGTTCACCGCCGCCGCGGTGATGACGCTCGTCGAGGACGGCCGCGTCGGGCTGGACGACGAGGTGCACGACCACCTCCCCCAGCTCCCGCCGCGCATCACGGTGCGCCGCCTGCTGAACCAGACCTCCGGCATCTCCGACGCGTCCGTCGACATCGGACAGCTGACCGGGGCACGGACGCTCGCCGAGTACGTCGACCTCCTGCGACCCGTCGACGCAGCAGAGCCGGGCACGCGGTTCGCCTACAGCAACGTCAACTACAACGTCGCCGCCCGGCTGGTCGAGGTGGTCTCCGGTCAACCCTACGAGGACTACCTGCGCCAGAACGTGTTCGAGCCGCTCGGCATGCACGACAGCCGGGCGGGCGGCGACGCGCCGAACGGCTTCAACTCGCTCTGCGGCATCTGGCTCGACCGGCCCGAACTGGGCGACGGCCCGGCGGTCGGCGGGTCGGGCACGGTGATCACCACTGCGCACGACATGGGCCGCTGGCTCGTCGCGCAGAACGGCCACGGCCCGTTCGCCACCGAGTCGCTCGCGGCCATGCACGGGCCGTCTGACGTGCACGACTACGGCATGGGCTGGCAGCCCGACAACAACGGCATGCTCGTGCACAGCGGCAACCTGTGGACCTACAACGCGATCCAGGCCATCGACCCCGAGTCCGGTCACGGCTACGCCGTGATGACCAACGGCGCCGGCGTCGTCGATGACACCGGCACGATCCTCGCCGGCCTGATCGCGCTGAGCCGTGGTGAGACACCGGCGAGGCCCGGCAGCTCACGGCAGCTCGTCGAGTGGGTGCTCGCCGCGATCGGGTTGCTGGCCGTCGCGCTCGGTGTGCTCGGGGTGGTGCGGGCACGACGCTGGGCGCGACGCCGGAGCCCTCGTCACCCGTGGCTGACGGTCGCGCGGCTCGTGGTCGTGGCGCTGCCGGCGGTGCTGTTCGTGCTCTACCCGCAGGTCGTGTCGTTCGTCAGCTCGGGCCGGACGGTGCTGTGGGCGCAGCTCTGGTACTTCGCGCTGCCTGTCACGGTCACGCTCACCGCCGCCGCGCTGGCCGGGATCGCGGTGCTCACCGCACGCGTCGTGCGGCTAGTGTCGGTCCGGTGAGTCTCGGGGTCCTCGCGGTTCTCGGCCTGGCCGGCGGGCTGAACACGGAGGGCGGCCTGCCGGTCTGGCTGGTGTGCGCGTGGCTGGTGCTGGCGGCGCTCGCGTACCTGCACGGCAGGCACGTCAACGCGCGCTTCGGCTGGCACGTCCTCACCGGGGTCGCGATCGCGGGCACGGCGGCCGTAGCTCTCCTGAAACCCACCGAGGTGATGACGGCGCTGGTCGTCCTGCTGATCACGGTCGTGCTGCCGTGGCTCGCCGGGCGGTACCGGCGGCAACAGGCACTGCTGATCGAGGCTGAGCAGGAGCGGGTGCGGCAACTGGAGCGCGAGCAGGAGCACGTCGCCGAGCGGGCGCGGCTGCGGGAGCGGGGCCGACTCGCGGCGGAGCTGCACGACTCGCTCGGACACGACCTCGCACTGATCGCGCTGCGCGCGGGCGCACTCGAGCTTTCACCGGGTCTGACCAGCGAATACGCCCGCACGGCGAGTGCGGTGCGGGCGTCGGCGGTGGCGGCGACGGACCGGCTGCGGCAGGCGATCGCGATGTTGCGGGAACGCGACGACGTGCCACCGGTCGCGGACCTGGTGGCGAACGCGCGGGACGCGGGCATGTCCGTGACGGTCGACGGGCTCGCCGACCTGCCGGACGTGCTGGACCAGGCCGTGCGCAGGGTCGCGCGGGAAGCGCTGACGAACGCGGCCCGCCACGCGCCGGGCGAGCCGGTGACGATGGTGGTGACGGTCGCGGAGCGGCTGGTGACGGTGGAGGTCAGGAATCCGTTGACAGGTCCGGTCGGCAGGGGCAGCGGCCTCGCGGGGCTGGCAGAGCGGCTGCGGCTGCTGGGCGGCGAGTTGGCGGTGACGGCGGAGGACGGGCTGTTCACACTGGTCGCACGGGTGCCGCTGACGTGATCAGAGTGCTGCTGGCCGACGACGAGGCCATGATCAGGGCGGGGCTGGCAGCGGTGCTGGCGACGGATCCGGAGATCACCGTGGTGGCGGAGGCGGACGACGGACGCGCGGCGGTGGAGCTGACGCACGCGCACCAGCCGGACGTCGTGCTGATGGACATCCGCATGCCGCGCCTCGACGGCCTCGCCGCGGCCCGCGAGCTGCGCGACGTCGCCCCGGTGGTGATGCTGACGACGTTCGACGAGGACGAGTACGTGGCGCAAGCCCTGGAGGACGGCGCGAGCGGCTTCCTGCTCAAGGCAGCGGACCCGCGGGAATTGCTGATCGCGGTGAGGGCGGTCGCCGACGGTGCCGCGTACCTGTCACCACGGGTCGCCCGCCGTGTCCTGGCCGGCCTGCGGTCGGGATTGACGCGACCGGCGGCGGCGAAGCGCAAGGTGGAGGCGCTGACCCCGCGCGAGCGGGACGTGCTGGCCCTGGTCGGGCGGGGGCTGTCGAACCAGGAGATCGCGGCACGCCTGCGCCTGGCGGAGGGCACGGTGAAGGCGCACCTTTCCGCGATCCTGCGCGGGCTCGGCGTGCAGAACCGCGTACAGGCGGCCATCACCGCATACGAGGCGGGGATGACGGAATGACCCGCTCCGGCTCGCCACCACCGCATCAGCCACCACACAACATGATCCGCTGAGGTTCCCCGGTCGCTCGGAGGCTTTCAAGCATGGTCCGACAGGACCCGAAGGGAGTCGTCCGCGGCAGCACCGGAGTACCCCGATGAGCTGAGGGCTCGAGCGGTCCGGCTGAACAGGGAATCGGTTCCGGTGATCCGGCGACGGTCGTGGAGCTCGTTGCGGCGGGTCCCGCAGTCGAGCGCGGTTCACCTCCTACCGGGAGATGGAGATCGCGAACTTCGCGGTTCCCAGGGCACTGACGGTCGCGAAGAACAACGGGGCAGCATGCTCGGTGGCCAAGGCGGTGTGGACGCCGCCCAGGTCCAGGACGCTGCTTTCGGGCCACCCCAGGTCACCGAGCAAGGCTGTGACCACCGTCTTGGCCGCGCTGTCGTCGCCACTGACGAAAACGGTGGCTTGGGGCAGTGAGGCCAGTGGGTCGACCATGATGGTGAAGTTCATCGTGTTGAGCGTTTTCACGACACGGGCCCGTGGGAAACGCGCCTGCACCTGCTGGGCCACGCTGTCGCCGGGGTAGGCCATCGTCATCTGCGGCGTGAGAGCTGCCGAGGGGTCCAGCACGATTCTGCCGGCCAGCACGTCGTCCCCGACGGCTTCCAAGGCGCCGAGCACGGCCGTGCCCGGGATGGCGGTGACGACCACTTCGCTGGACGCGACGGCCTCGCGCGGGCTGAGGGTTCCTGCTCCACCTGCGCGCGTCCGTGATCCGTGGACCACGTGGTGACCGGTGGACGCCAGTCGTGTCCCCAGTGCGGAGCCGACCTTGCCCGTGCCGAGGATCGCGATTCTCATGGGTTCTTCCCGGGGAGGTTCGGGTGATCGACCTGTGGGGTGCGGTGTCGAGCGACGAGCAGCCGCACCTCGCGGGTTACTTGGTTTCGACCTTCGCCAGGGGCGTCTCCCGGGTTTCCAGGGCCTTCACGGCGATGTCCCAGGACGTGTCGCCGGGGAACAACTGGGAACGCAGGTAGGCCCACACCAGCGCCCGCAGCGCGGCGACTCGTTCGGGGTTCTCGTCGGAGGTTTCTGCGGCGTCGTAGCCGGAGATCCCGCCGAACAGGTGTCCCGCGCCCAGGAAGGTCAGCAGTGTCTTGTTCCCGCCGGGGCTGTGGGTGTAGGCGTCCCAGCGGTAGCTGAGCCGGGAGGAGAAGTTGGGGTTCAGGTCCTCGTCGCCGGCGATGACGAGCGCGGTGCCGGTCATCTGCCCGAAGTCGATGTACTTCATCATCGGGTAGTGCTCGGCGGCCCACGGCGAGAAGTGCTCGTCGGCGATGCCAGGTCCTCCGATCACGACGCCGGCCTTGACGCGGGGATCGGAGAGGTCCTT
This sequence comes from Lentzea jiangxiensis, assembly GCF_900104175.1. GTDB lineage: Bacteria > Actinomycetota > Actinomycetes > Mycobacteriales > Pseudonocardiaceae > Lentzea > Lentzea jiangxiensis. The sequence continues at coordinate 795,411 of NZ_FNIX01000002.1, read as the reverse complement.
CTCCCGGAGGTCGTTCGGGTCACCCACCTGGGAACCCAGCAGCAGCGAGACCGTGTGGCCACCGGCCGAGTGCCCGACCGCGGCCACCTTCTCGGTGTCGACACGGCCCGGTAGCCCTGGAACCGCGGCGAGGACCTCCTCCAGGTGGTCGAGGACGGTGTGCATGTCGACGGCGCGGTCGCGCCAGAACAGCGGCGCGTCGGGCAGGTCCTGGTCGCGCAGCCCGAGCACTGTGGAGTCCAGGTGTGTCGGCTGGACGACGACGAATCCGTGAGCGGCCCAGAAGTCCGCGACGGGGCCGTAGCCGCGCAGCGAGGAGATGAAGTTGGCCATGCCGTGCCCGTGCGAGAGCAGGACCACCGGCAGGTTGGTCCCGGTCACGGGCGCCGAGACCTTGATCTCCAGCGGCACGGGCCTGTCCGGCACCTCGAGCGAGATGGGGCTGTAGCTGAGGATGGGGGTGGGGTCGCTGACCGGGAAGCCGGCGGCGTCCGCATAGGACGTGCTCATGGGTGTCCTCTCAGACCGTTCGTCGATGAACCCGTTGCTCCACGGACTCGTTGGGTGATCGACTCGACCACCCGACGAAATATTGCCATAGACGGCAAGTTTGCACAAGAAGGCATTTTAGCCGTGAGATGCATGTATGCTGAGGCGTGCGCGGGCGGCGATCGACGGAGTGCAGGAGAGTGGGACGGTGACCAGTAACGGTCCAGGGCTTCGGGAGCGGTCGAAAGCACGACGACGGCGCCTGATCCTGCACACGGCCCTGCGCCTGTTCACCGAACACGGGTACGAACGGACCACGATCGCCGACATCGCCGAGGCGGCCGAGGTCGCACCGCGGACCGTGACGGGCTACTTCCCGTCGAAGCTCGACTTCATCACCGAATGGCCGGCGGCCATCGAGCGGCGGATCATCGCGTTGCACCAGGAGGATCCCTCTCTGGAGTTCATCGATCTGGTGGACAGGTGGTGGCACGACCTGCGCGACAACGTCGACCAGGAGGAAGCCGCGCTCACCCGCGCCATGGCCCTGGTCAACCCCGGCGTGGTCGCCATGGCGGAGGCCGAGGTCTCACAGCGGACCCCCGGAACCGGCTTCCCCTTCGAGGGAGCCGATCGCGACGACCTGTTCGGAGCGGCGGGCCGAGCCGCGATCAGGGGTGTCACCCACGTGTTCCTCCGCGGCGTCGCCGAGGGCCGCATGACCGACGAACTCCACAACGACCTGCTGCACCTGATCCGCGCCATCGCCGACAGCACCGACGTCGGCCACGGCTCGCTCAAGCTGGACCCTTAGCGATCGAGTGGAAACGAGTTGGCGTCTCGGCTTCGCTCCACAAGGCAGGACGTTCAAGATCGCGGTGTGCGCCAGGACGTCTTGACCGACGCGCTGCGGGCTTGACTGGAACCAACTGCCCACCGCCGGGGTACTGGTCCTGTCCACGGCCCTGGTCCACCCCGCCCACCTGCGTGCGCCCAGAGTGGATCACACGAGGCACCGTCCGCTCATCGACATGAGCGGATTTTTCGTGGTCGCGTTCACCCAGGGAGCATCCGGGGAAGCGCGAGGCGTCAGCTCGCTGACCTGAGACGCGTCAGCAGGCGTTCCCCGTCGTCGGCGACAGCGGGATCTCGGCCCTGGACCACCGGCAGGTGCGTGGGTGACCGACCGGCGACCCGGTCGAGGGGATCGACGTGTGGCGCGCACCGACGACAGGCCACGGCCCCGCACGTGGATCGCTGCTGCTGCCGGACAGCCCGCGACCACCGGGAACCTCATGCATTCACCTCAAAGTGTCCAACTCACCCCCGCATTCCCGTGGACGGGAGCGGACGGTGGCCTTTTCAACCGTCTTCGACACCGTAAAGAGTGCAGTTCCGCAACTTTCACGGAAGAGGATGGAATCAGCGGAAGTCTCGGCGGCTCGTTGTTGATGTTCGGCGGTTCATGACTTCGGCATGGCGATTCACATTTCACGGAGTTCACTCTTGCGAGCGTATTTGTACGCCGCTTCTGCATGGCAACGAATTTCGCGCTTTCATGTCCTCAGGTCTCCCGGTACTCATCACATGCAGGAGGACAGGGAAATGGGTAGATCCAGATTCGCGATCACGGCGTCGGCCATCGCGCTGACGACCTCGGGGTTGCTCGTGGCCGCAGCAGGCGCGGCTCAAGCGGAATCGGGGTACGACAACATCAGCATGTACAAGCAGGAGAAGACCCAGTGGTGCTGGGTCGCCTCCGGTCTGACGATCGCCAAGTACCACGGCCTCGGCAGCACGCAGACGGACTTCTGCAACCGGGCCCAGCCCTACTACGGCTGCAACAACCAGCCTGCCACGCTCGACGACATGGCCAGGGGCTGGAGCAGCCTCGGCATGGCTCACCCCGGCTCGGGCCTGAGCAGCGCGGCCTCGTTCAACCAGGTCTACACCGACGTCAAGGCCGCCCGTCCCGTTGGCGCGCGCATCGGGTGGACTTCAGGCGGGGGTCACATGAACGTCGTTTACGGCTTCGACACCTCGAAGAACACCATCGCGGTCGCTGACCCGTGGCCGGACACCGCCACCTACACGTGGTGGAACTACAACGACTACGTCAACAACAGCTCGTTCAAGTGGACGCACTCCCGGATCGGCATCTCCCGTTAAGGCAGGCATCATGCGCGAACCAAGAACGTCTGGACGGTGGGCAGCTTCCCGCCTTTCCCGCCTGACCGCTGTGCTGGCAATGGGCGCGTCCGTGCTGCTGTCCGGCCCCGTCCACGCGGCCCCGGTCAACGACCCGCTACCCGTGGACATCCCCGACTACCAGGCCGCTCTCGATGCTGTGAGGTCGGCCGACATCCGCAACGCCGTGTGCCGCTTCCTCAGCGTGCCGGTGCCCCAGGGCGGGTCCGACACGGTGCAAACAATCCCGGACAAGGCCGATCCGTGCGAAGGCATGCCCGCCTTCACGGTCAAGGACCCGCTGCCGGTCAGCGAGATCACGCCGGGCTTCGTCGCGGGCACGTCCCAGCCGATCGCCGCCGAGGCGGTCAAGTTGACCCGTCTGGTGTCCTCGCTGAGCACCACCGTCAACGACCGCCAGGTCACCGTCATGCTCGCTCCCACGCAGGGCGGCGGCTGGCATCTGGCGGCGGTGCGCGAGGGTGACGGCGACGTCACGTACGCCGACAAGGCCGGCGTGGGGACCTTGGTGTTCGCCGAGCCGCAGATCCGCGGCTGGTACCTGCTGAAGCTCGTCACGGTGGAGCCGCTCAACGACCAGGCACGGGAAGGACTGGGCGGCAGGTCGTCGATGTCGCTGAGCGACTACCAGAAGCTGGTCAAGGCCCGTTATGCCGACAAGCTGCCCGCATCGGAGTACGACACCAAGGGAATGTCGAGCGGCTACGGCAGCGCGAGCGGGGCGGAGGGCGCGTCGTCCACGGCACCGGCGCTCGTCGGCGGTTCAGGTGCGGCGCTCGTGCTCGTGGCCGGCGCCTTCTTCCTCTTCCGCCGCCGACGCAACACCACCGGCTGAATCTCCCGCTTCGCCCCGGTACCCGGCATCCGGCTGGGATCGGGGCGAAGCCGTGCAGCGGCTCCGCGCACGCCGCTCCGTCAGGATGACGGTGAACATGGCGAACAACAAGACGCTCCGAGCTGCATCGATGGACCTCGCCGACACGCAGCACGCGGTCTGCTGCCATGCACCGCCGAAGTGCTCGAGGTTGAGGTGTGGGAGTGCCCCTTTCGGCCGTGGTGGCCTGACCTCGGACGCCGGCCCTTCGGACAAGCCACAACCGGACCTGCCACCCGCGAGCCCGACCTCGCCGAGGCCGCCCCTTGACATGAACAGAGTCATGAGCGCGCCGTTGACAGGCGAAAACAATGACTTGGACCCGTTTCAGCGATTCCGGAGCCGGGTGAGCTCGAGGCGAACGGGGGTGGTGTTGTCGTCGAAGGTTCCGGTGATCACCAGTTGATCGCCGGACAGCTCATAGACACCATTGGACGACAGGGGCTTGTCCCTGCGGAGCCAATGTTCCCACATCCGCAGCTCTCGCCGCGTGGGATTAACCTCGAAATGGTGCTCGACCCATTGGTCGCCGAAGCGGAAGACCACCAGGTAGGCGCGGTTGCACTCGAAGTACAGGCGCTCCAGAGGTCGAGCCGCGCCGGCTGGCTGGTAGGTCCCGGCACGGACGTCCCAGGCACCGTCCAACGGCGTCGGCGCACGGTTGTTCTCGTTGGCGATCCAGTACGTGCCAGCGAACGCGGCGACCAACACCGCGACCTGGATGACCACCCTCACGATGACCTCGCGCATACCTCGTGCGTCGGTGGAGTGCTGGTCGGTCCAGAGCACGCGCACGAGGTCAGCACGATGCCGGGCCACGACGAAACCCAGGCAGGGCGGTGGTTGCCGCAGCCATCACCGTACCCGTGGCGTCGACGCCATGGGTCAGATCGATCAGCGTGATCGTGGCGAGCACGCCCAGTCCGCCGCACGCGGCCACCAATGTGGTCTTGCGCCAGCACAGCAGTACCCCGAGAGTGATCTGGACCAGCGCGACCAGCGTGCCGAAAATCGGCGAGAAGCCGAAGTAGTGCCAAGTCAGCCAGAAACCCGAGACATCACCCATCGGCTTGTCCAATTCGGACGACAGAACGGCGAACTGCGATCCGTTGAGCTTCGCAAACCCATATAGGACCAGCACGAACGCAGCCCCGTATCGACAGAACGCGTACAACGTCCACCCCCACCGCATCGCTTCTGTCAACAACCGTGATCGCACGACACCTGACTGAAAGTAAATCATGAGGTGCGTGCGTCTCATGCCCTCGGCAGCATCTCACCGCTCCTGCAGGTTCAGGTGCGGGGATGCACCCTTCAACCGTGGCGCAAGCTGTCGGGTGACAAGCCAACGGCCTACGTCCGCCAGCCTTGAGGTCTGCGTCCATGAGTGATCGGACGTTAATCAATCAGGCTGACTGGTTTGCCCTACAGTGTATTTCGATTCCGATGATCTTCTGGTCCGAGTAAGATTCGATCGCGAAAGCGCGATCTCGAAGAAATAGGAGGTTCGAGATGTTGAACGTCGACGACAAGAGCACCTCGGTTCGGACCACCGCGCAGTTCCGCTTCCTCGTTCCCCGGATGCCGTTCATCCGTTTGTGGGCGCTGAAGACGCACTACGTCGAGGCGCCGTACATCACCGACTACGGCGGCACGGGAGGTTGCCTGAGGGTCAAGGAGTACGCAGAGAGCTCGTTCTCGTTCGAAACTGACCGCTACAACTCCGGCGCGTGGGCGACATCGGAGGTCACCGACTTCGAGTTCCTGTTGCAGGGTACGAAGGACGCGCCGGTGGAGGCGTGGATCAACGTGTCGCTGGGCAAGGGTGAACCTCCGAAGTACACCGTTTACGCGTATGACGACGGAACTTCCGCCGGCACCGTGTTCGGTCCCTACATCGGGCCCGGGATGAAGCCGAAGGCCTTCCCCGACGGCGGTGACAACTACTTCGCCGAGATGACGGACCTCGAAGGCAATTGGCTCTGGCTGTACCGGCTCTACGCGCCCGCCTCCTAGCGGAAGCTGTGGCGCAGCGAGTGCACCACGCAGGCCCTCACGAACTGCCAGATGCGGCTCCGGAACCGTGGCTGTCGCCAGCTTGCTCTGCGGACATGGCGGCGGGAGGGGTCCCATTGCCGGGAAGGGCTGGTAACGCCGCAACCGCTACGCGTCGCAAGTCAGTTGGTGCGGTTCGGCCCGCATCAGCAACAGCTTCCAGTCTCGCCACGCCGACCGCGAGCGACCACGGTCACTTCGGGGCGATGTCGGTGCAGTCGACCTTCTCGTCCGGCAACTGGCCGGTGGTCAGGAACGTCACCGTCGCCTCGTCCACACACCGGGAGCCCTGGTTGTAGACGTAGTGCCCGCCGTTGTCCGCGCCGACGAACGCCGCTCGCCCGCCGAGGACTTCGTGCAGTCCCAGGCCGTCCTCCCACGGTGTGGCGTTGTCCCTGCGGTTCTGCAGGATCAGCGTGTTGCGGGATCCCCTGTCGGTCACGCGGACGGGTTCTTCGACGGGCTTCGGCCAGAACGCGCACGCCCAGATGTTGGCGGGCATCCCCGCGGTGAGCGGCCAGGCGGCGCGGTCCTCGGCGGTGCGGCGGGCGTACTCGTCGACGTCGTCGGACCACCGGGCGTCGCCACAGGTCAGTGCGAGGAACATGGTGGCTTGATTGTCAGCCGGCACGCCAGGGGTCGGCTGCGGCGCGGTGAACACCTGCCGCAGCACCTGGCCGTCCGCCTCGGTGAGCTTGCCGTCGGCCAGGCCGACGGCGGCCTTCCAAAACTGCACTAGCACCGGAAGGGTTTCGTTGTGCAGCAGAAGGCTATAGGTGACGGTGCGCAGCATCGAACCCGTCAAGGCATTGGAGGTGCCGGGTACGAGCGCGGGCGTGCGGTCGAGCCGGTCGGCGAGTTCGAGGTACCTCCGGGTCACCTCGTCGACGGTGCCGCCCAGTCCGAGTGCGGCGTGCTGCGCCGCGGCAACCCTTGCCGCGTCGGGGAAACGTTCCGACATGGCCTTGCCCCAGTTGTCCTTCGCCTTGGCCCAGACCTTCGTGGGGTCGACGTTGCCCTCCAGCACCACCCGATCGGCGCGTTCCGGGAACAGCGACGCGTAGACGGTGCCGAGGTACGTGCCGTACGACTGACCCCAGTAGGAGATCTTTTCCTCACCGAGCGCCGCGCGGATGCGGTCCATGTCGCGGGCCGTGTTGGCGGTGGTGAAGTGCCGGAGCTTCTCGCCGGCGTTCGTCGCGCACCGTCCGGCGTGGGCACGGGCATGCTTGACGTTCGCGGCGATCGAGCCGTCCGCGGCCGGGTACGGGAACAGGCCCGCAAGAGACGGGTCGTCGAGGCCACAGCTCTGCGGGGTGCTGTGCCCGACCCCGCGCGGGTCGAAGCCGATCAGGTCGTAGGCCGCCAGCACCGACGGCGGCAGGGTCGGTGCCACGACACCCGGTGTGTCCAAACCGGACAACGCCGGGCCGCCCGGGTTCAGCAGCAGGACACCGCGGCGGTCGCGGGACTGCGCCGCCGGCAGCTTCGAGACGGCCACCTCGATCTTCGCGCCACCGGGGTCGCGGTAGTCCAGCGGAACCTCCACCGTTCCGCAGACGAGCCGGGGGTCGCGACTGACGCCCTGGGCCAGCGCCGGGCAGGCGCCCCAGGCGATCGGCGGCGCAGCAGCCGCCTCAGCGACATCGGGTGGTGCGTCTTCACTTGCCGCGTCTCCTGGCGAGTCGGCGTCACAGGCCGCCACCGCGGCGACGGTGAGCACCACCGCGCACACCAGCCTGACGAACCTCCGGGAGATACCGCTTCCCACTGACCGTTGCACCGTCTTCAACGCCCTTGCCCTCCAGCTCTCGCATACCGCGACGCAGCAACGCCGTTGCCAACGAAACCTATGGAGGACCGGGACGTCACGAATCCCCTTGGCGTGGACACGTTTCTGTAGTCCTCACGGGGGACAACGGCTCCATGTGTCACCAGCGCTGTGCGTCGGTCAGGACTCGGCCGCGGTTCTCCCCCAGTCACCGATTCCATCGGGGTGAAGCCGTGCTGAGCAGTTCCGCCGCGTAGTCGACCGGGGCGAACCCGTGAGGCGACTGGGAAGCCACTGGCGTTCAACGTGATCGCGCACGGCGAGGTCGTCATCGAGCTCCAGCGGGACCGCGTCGCCGCCGCTCCCCACCGCACCCGGCCGCGCTTGGTTCTTGTAGAACGGCCACGTGCGGCGAGGTCTTCCCGTCAGTGCTGGGCAGGGTCGGTCTCATCGTGGCAGCAGAAGCGGACGCCTGGGTCGCGAACGCAAGTTGATGATCAAGACACCCGACGGCGCCCGAAGAGAGGACGCCGGGAGGGATGCTGTCCGGCGATTGCCGATCGGTATCTTGGCTCTGCGGCGGCGTTCGGTGCGATTGACTCGGCGGTGACCGCTGCGGGGTCATTGCGCCGTTTGGTGAAACCTCGATCAGCGTCACCGTCGCGATCGACGTCGTGGCCCCCGACAGGATCGAGCGCTCGATCGTCGAGGTGAAGCGGATCGCGGCTGATCAGGGCGTCACTGCCGACTCCCGGCGCCGACCATCCGGATGAGTGTGTCGACCAGCGCGTCGGCGCTGGTCCGCCACTTGTCCGCACCGAGGTGCCCGCTGTGCTCCAGCCCCGCGATGCCGTGCGCGCCGGTCAGCAGCAACGCGCCGTAGTGCTGGGCGTCCCGCTCACCCACGGCGTCGGCGACGATGCGCAGGAACTCGTCCTGGAACCGTCCGGCCGCGCGGTCGGCCGCGTCCGGGTCACCCACCGGCCCGCACACCTCCCGGTGCAGGCGCCCGAGCGGCCCCGGCCGGTGGTCGCGCCACCGGAACAGCATCGCGTACAGGTGCGGCTGCTCCCGGCCGACGCCGATGAGCGCCTGCAGGGCCGCGCGCAGTTTCCCGGCCGGCGGCAGCTCTCCGCTCCGCAACGTGTGCGCCTGGTCGGCGAGCTGCTCCCACCGCTCGGCCGCGATCGCGGTCAGCAGGCTGTCCTTGTCCGCGAAGTGCCGGTAAGGCGCTCCCCTCGTCACGCCGGCTCGCGCGCCCACCTCGCGCAACGTCACCGCTTCCGGGCCACCGAGGTCGAGCAGTTCGGCGGCTGCGTCGAGCAGTGCGCGGCGAGTGGCGGCGGCTGACTCCGCGCGGGTGACCATGACGCCCATCGTACAGTTGACGCTGTCATCTGATAGCGTCGTTCAGGTGACATCGTCATCTGAAACTCAGAAGCTCGTCGTCGTGACCGGTGCCTCCACCGGCATGGGCGCCGCCACCGCCCGCTCGCTGGCCGCCCGGGGCTTCCACGTCCTGGCCGGCGTGCGCCGCGACCCGGTCGGCGCACCCGGCATCGAGCCGGTCCTCCTGGACATCACCGACCCCGAACACGTCGAGGCCCTCGCCGCCCGCGTCGCCGCTGACCCGCGCCCGTTGCACGCAGTCGTCAACAACGCCGGAATCCAGGTCAACGCCCCGGTCGAAGCACTGCCGCTGCCCGAGTGGCGGCACGTGTTCGAGGTCAACCTCTTCGGCCACGTCGCCGTCACCCAGGCCCTGCTGCCCGCGTTGCTGCGCACCGGCGGACGCGTGGTCAACATCAGCTCGATCGGCGGCAAGGCCGCCATGCCCACCTACGGCGCCTACGCCGGTGCGAAGTTCGCGCTGGAGGCCGTCAGCGACGCGCTGCGCCGCGAGGTGGAACCGTTGGGCGTGCGCGTGGTCGTGGTCGAGCCCGGCGGTGTGCGCACCGAAATGGCCACCCGCGGCATCGCGACGGCGAACGACCTGGCGGCACGGATGAGCCCCGAGCAGGACCAGCGCTACGGCGGCCTGGTCCAGGCGATCAACTCGCTGATGGCGTCCGGCACGTCGTCCGGCGTCACCGCCGAGGCCGCCGGTGAGGCGATCGCGAAGGTCGTGACCGCGCGCAGGCCCCGCACCCGGTACACCGTAGGCCGGGACGCCGCGGTGCTCACCCGCCTGACCCGCATCCTGTCCGACCGCACGCTCGACCGCGTCATCGGTACCACCGTGCGCCGCCACTACCCGAAGGCGGCGTGATCGGGGGCTGCACAACGAGCGGCGCAACTCACACGTCCGCTGACCTCCACGTGATCGACCAGGCACCGCACGACTGGTTGTTCCCCAGGATGTCCGCCGTGGTGCACCACGGCGGAGGAGGAACGACCGCCGCCACACTCGCCGCGGGCACTTCCCAGGTCGTGTGCCCGTTCGTCGCCGGCCAGCCGCACTGGGCTCAGCGCATGCACGCCGCGGGTGCTGCGCCGCGTCCACTCCCCCACCGGCCCTGACCGTCTCCGCATTGGCCGACGCGATCTCACACGCGGTCGGTGACGCAGCGCTGGAAGTTCCGGGTGAGCTCGAGGAGTACGTCGCCGGGGAACTGCCGGGGGCCGCGAGGTCCCAGGGCGACGGGGCTTGTGGTGAGCGCGAGTACGACGTCGATCAGCAGCCGCACGAGGGCTCTCCAGCGGCTCAGCCTCGCTCATCAGCGCCAGAAGGCCTCGCGCAGCAACGCTCCCGCGACGGAAATGCCGTCACGCACGCTCGGTGAACCCGGCCGCGCCCAACCCCGCCTCGATCCGCGCGGCCGGTCACGCCTCGTCCAGCCGGGGTACCGACTGGTAGGAACGGAAGTCCCGAATCGCAGCGGAGTTCGGCCGGGTCGTGGTGGCTCACCAGGACCTCGACCGGGGTGGCGGCGCGGTGGGTGTGCGCCTGGGCTGCGAGCGCGTCCCCCGGTCGGGGCGGGGACAGCTCGTCGAACGAGTGCACTCTTCACTACTCGGGGTGCTCGTGCTGCGCCATCGGCTCCGAATTTTCGGGGTTGTTGGGCTGAACAAGGGAACCGCGGCGGCCGGCTCCGGCGGCGACCAGAGCGAAGTCCACCCGATGAGGGGACGTGGGCCACCCGGTCGTTGCGACTCTGCCGATCCAACTCGTTCCGGTGAAAGGGGTTATTAGCCCCGTTGGTTCGGATGGACCCTGTGCACCCCGGCACCAGTTGGACGGAGTGTTCATGACCAGGACCGAGAAGAAGTTCATCGCAACCCCCCTCGACCGCGACCGCCTGGGCGAACTACCCGGTGAACGCCTCGACGCCGACCCGACCCAGGCGAACTCCATCTCGCTGAACGTCATCGCCGTCGGCGCCAACGGGGTGACGCTGGGGTACACCGGGCTGAACGGCAACCACCCCAGCACCTACGGCAATGCCGTGTTCGTCTGGCAGAACGAAGCCGCCATCCCCTACGGCGCACCCCCGCTGGCCACCACGCCGTTGAAGGGCAACAGCCCGAGCGGCACGACGTCGGTGGAGTTCGACGTCAAGATGGGGCTCGACTACGTCCTGGGCTACTCCACCGGCGGCACCGTCGAGTCGATCGCCTCGTGGGCCTACATCCCACCGCAGGAGGAGGGCTTCCAGTACTTCTCGACCACGACGGCGCCCGTGCCCGGTGGCGTCACGTCGGACGTGGTCGTCGCCAAGTACAGCACCCCGGCCGGCAACGACGCCGGCGCCAACAAGAACTGGGTGGGCATCTGGGTCGCCTCCACCGGCTCGTTCACCAACCCGCCCAAGTTCCGGGCCGACGCGCCGTCCGGTGCTACCGGGCGCGTCCCGGTCCACGGCACCTACACCCGCGACACCACCTACACCATCGGCTACTTCACCGGGAAGTCGCTCACCACCCTGGCCGCCACCTGCACGTTCTCGACCTGACGGGTCCGGGAGCATGGTCGTCTTCAGCCCGACGGACTCGCCCCACCTGTACGCCGCGCCTGCACCGGGGGTCTGGGTCGCGCTCTACCTGCCCGACCCGCCCGCCCCGCCGCCCGCCTCGATCACGCTCGCCGACGCCTTCGCGGGCCCCGGCACGTTCGTGTTCTCCGCCGCGCCCGGCCTGGACCTCGGCCACCACGCCGGGGCCGTCGTGGCCGCCGTGCCGCTCGTGCTGCGCGACGCCCACGCCGACCGGGGCATCGTGTGGCTGACCGACCCGCGTCGCCCCGGTGAGGGCGCCCAGGTGATCGGTCTGCGCACCTTCCTCGGCGTCACGGTCGTCAGCCCGGGCCGCGGCCTGCCGCTGGTGCCCGGCAACCTGTTCCTGACCGTGGGCAACGGCGTCGGTGTCGCCCTCGACGGCGACGTGGTCACCCTGACCCCGGTGGCCGGCGCCGTGCTGGGGTTCACGGGGGCCGCCGCGCCGTCGTCGGCGGTGGTCGAGGGGCCGGTGACCCTGCCGTTCAGCGGCACGCGGGCGGGATCGGTCGTGTTCGGCGTGTCGATCGCGCGCAAGCAGCTGCTCACCGACCTGCGGTGGGGCTTTCAGCTGCTGTGCCCGGGTGTGGGCGGTGTGCGGGCGCAGTGGTACCCGTTGGCGGAGGCCACTGCGCCGGACGTCGTGCCGTTCGCCGCGTCGGTCGACCCGAGCGACCCGACCAACGCCCGGCTGGCCGGGCGGACCCGGCTGGGCTTCACCACCGCGACCGAACTGGTCTCGGGGTTCCGCACCGCGCACGGCGGCAAGGTCACCCTGGTCCCGGTCACCTCGGGCGACCACCCGGCCGGTCTGACGCTGGCGCTGGGCAGCCCCAGGACGCCCAGCCCGCCCGGCTTCGCGTTCGGCCCGGAGGGCGATTTCACCGTCGACGCCGAGACGGAGCTGTTGTGCGGGTTGAGCGCCACGGAGACCATGACCGTCCGGGGCGGGCCGTCCGGGGACCGGCTGCGGTTCACCGCCAACCGGCCGGCCTTCGCGGGCGACTACCCGCCGCCGGTCGCGACCACGCTCGGCGTGCCGATCGACCCGGCGGCGCCGGCGCTGGACGACCGCTACCGCACGGCATGGGTCGCGGTGGTCCCGGCGGCGGGCGGCACCGCCCGCTACAGCGCCCAACCCCAGGGCTCGCCGCTCTACGGCTTCGACACGGTCGTCCGGCCGACGAGCGACGAGTTGCTCGGCCCGGTCCGGCCCGCCGTGCCGGTGCCGCACACCGACCCGTTCCCGTTGGTCCCGTACGGCCTCGCGGTGCCGCGCGAGTACGGCCCGGTGATCAGCTTCGGCGAGGAGGACATCGCCGGGGTGGAGCAGTTCGCCGTGGCGTCGACCCGCCGCGCGTGCCTGGGCCCGCCCGGACCGGCCTCCCCGAGCGGCGCGGACCTCCAGTGGACGACCACGCCCGCCGGGCTGCTGGCGTCGGTCGACCCGGCCAGTGGGGCGTTCACCTCCGTGGTCCTCGGGGTCAACCGCGCCACCGGCTGCTGGCTGGCGTTCAACGACCCGGACCCGGTGCTGCGGCAGGCGTTGCAGACCTCGGACCTGTTCCTGGTCGCGGTCGACCCGAAGCACCTCGGGGCCGGCAGGCCCAGCCCCGCCGGCGCCGGCCCGCCGCCCCCGGACGGCACGCCGACGTTCTACAACCGGATGTCGATCGAGGGGTGGGAGACCACCATCGACGTCGGCCGCGACAACACCTACGGCGACTACCGCAACGTGCTGATCGTCAAGGGCTGCCGGGGGCGCCTGGTCGACCTGGTGGCCAAGCCCACCGCGTGGACCCAGGCGGCGGACTTCGCGCTGCGCGCCGACGGTGGCGACGAGGCGGAACTGCCGGTGCTGGCCCAGTGGCTGGCCGACTACGTCCGAGCGGGCATCGATCGGCCCGGCGTGTGGTTCGACAACTTCCGGGCCATCGCCACCGACCCGGCCTGGACCGGTGTGCTGGTCCTCAAGGCCTCGCTCACCGCGCTGCCGGGCGATCTCGCCGGGCTGCTCGCGGTGATCGACCGGGAGGACTCCTACGCCCACCACCTCGGGGTCGCGATCAGCCCGATCGGCATCACCGGCGACCGCCGGCTGGACATCACCGGCTCCAGTTCGCTGTTCCAGCTCGTCGACTACGCCAACCCGGCGCTGCCCGACCCGGAGCCGGTGGCACCGCTGCCCCCGGCCGGTCCCGGCCCCTACGACTTCCGGCTGTTGACGCTGCGGGCGTTGTTCGAGAACACCTCCGTGCGCGGGTTCGACGGCTTGGCCCAGCTGACCCTGTCGGAGTTCTTCGGCGACCGGGTGCTGCACATGGACGACCCGGACGACGTCTACCACACGATCCTGCTCAAGTGCGCCTACCAGCTCCAGGGCGACGTGGGCGCGTTCGTGCTCGACAACACCGACGACAGCGTGTTCACCCTCGACGGGGACGTCCTGCGCCGGGTCGAGGTCACCAAGGCGCAGATGGTCACCACGGACGCCACGACCGTGCGGTTCGACCTGTGGGGCTTCCTCGACTTCGGTGTGCTGTGCGCCGTCGGCGCGGTGCCGGGGGTGCAGGACGTGCCGTTCGACCTGTTCGGTTTCGGCAGTCCGCCCAAGAGGCCGCGTTCGCGTGCCGGTCTGAGCTTTTCCGGTCTGTCGGTCGTCATGGACACCTCGGTCGACCCGCCCGCGTACGGCTTCGACGTCGGGGCGCTGACCTTCGACCCGTCCCGGTCCACGTCCCGGCCCGGCAGCCTCTACCAGGCGTTCGGCCTGCGGCTGAAGGACCTCCTGCACGGCGACACGACCGACGACCCGTCCGCACAGGACTACCTCCCGGTGCCGACGAGCGCGCCGCTGTCCGGGGTGGCCGGGAAGCGTTGGTACGCCTTGGAGTTCCAGCTCGACCTGGGCACGATCGGCGCGCTGGCGAGCGATGTCGGCCTGAGCGCCGGGCTGATCGTCGCGTGGTCGCCCGGACCCGTGCGCGACCGTTCGAGCACGACCGTGGTGCCCTACGACGCGATGGCGGGTCTGCGACTGCCGGGGGTGACCAGCAAGAGCCGCGGCTTGACCGTCCAGAGCGTGCTGAAGCTGTCGGTCGGCGACCTGCGGCTGACCTACGAGCCCGCGCCGCCCTCGGCGTCGCGGTACTGGGTGTTGTGGCTCAACGACATCGCGCTGAAGTTCCTCGGCCTGCTCAAGATCCCGCCCAACGGCGCGGTCGGGTTCGCCTGCTTCGGCGGACCGGACGCCGGCGGCGACCCGCGCGGGATCGGCTGGTACGCGGTCTACAACCAGGACAAGCCCAAGGCGGGGATCCGATGAGTTCGCCACTGGCCAACCTGCACCTGCTGTTCGACGTGATGGAGGCGGGCAACACCGCGAGCACCGGCGCCGCGTTCGAGGCCTTCCGCAAGCGCCTCGCGGGCAGCCCCGGCACGCGGGTCCTGGTCGACGACGGCGGCGGGCCGGAGTACCAGGCGTCCAGCGCCAACGTCGTGCGCCGGCTGTGCACGCCGCCGAGCGGGACGGTCCCGGGTTACGGCTACACCGGCGCGGTCGAGGTGTACCTGCTGACCGCGGACGGCGGCTACCCGGCCCGGCTGGCCGCGATGCTGCTCCTGCTGCCCGAACTGGTGCCGGTGACCGGTTCGCCGGGCACCTACCGGTTCGGCGGCGACCAGGGCGCCACGGTCACCTTCCCGGAGTTGCGGCGCGGCGCGACCCCGCCGGCGCAGAGCGTGCCGCTGGGGTTCACCGGCGGCGCGGTCGAGGACATGGACTACGCCAAGGCCCTCAACGTCGAGCACTTCCTGCGGTTGCAGCCCTACCGCTCTCCCGCGCCCCACACGATCGAGAACGCCGACGGGTCCACAGTGGACCTGGAGAAGGTGGCGCTGCTGGGCGGTGCCGGGTTCCCGCAACGCGCCTACCGCCTGTCGCCGCCCGCGCCGGCGTGGGGCGCCGAGCAGGGGCAGCAGTCCGCGATCGTCGAGTACCTGACCGGTGACGCGCTGCTGGACCAGGCCGACCTGTGCGCGGTGCGGGGCATCCGCTACCCGGGTGAGTGCGAGATCGGCACGGCGGGCGAGGTCCTGGCGGTCACCCTGGCCGGTTACCTGGCGCGGGGCTTGCGGCCCGACACCAAGCCGCTGGTCGTGGTCAACCTCGACGCCTACGAGGGCGACGACCAGGAGTTCCCGCAGAACACGTTCGCGTTCGTGCAGGACGTGCTGGCCTGCCGCGCGCACTTCCCCGACGACCGCTCACCCGTGCGGAGGAAGGCTTCGGAGCAGGCGTTCGCGCTGTTGCACTCCGCGTCGCGGTTGCAGGTCCTCGACTACCTGCCCGCGCGCGAGGACAACCTCGCCCGGGTCCAGGAAGCCGTGAACGGGTGGCTGCTGAAGGCCGCCGACAAGGACCCGCGCCGCCTGCTGTACGTGCAGTTGGGCCGCACGGCCGCGCCCGTCGCGCCGATCCTGTGCGACCACGTGCTGACCCGGTCGACGCTGCCCCCGGTGTTCGCCGACCAGGGCAGCGCCAACCTGATGATGACCACCGGCAAGGCGTACTTCCTGGTCGACCACGTGCCGCTGCGCCGCGCCGGCGACGCGAACCCCGGTTACCCCAGCGGCATCCTGTCGCCGAACGGGACCAGTGCCGTCGCCGGCCGGGTCCAGCGGGTCGCGAACTGGTTCAACCTGCAACCCAAGGACTGGCCGCTGCGCGGGGACAGCCCGACCACGGCGGTCCCGGCGTTCATCAGCACCTACCTCGACCAGGTGCGCGCGAAGTGGGGCCCCTACTACGACTACTTCACCGGGGTGCGCGACTTCTACGGCAAACCGGAGAACGACAAGCTGAACATGGCGGTGGCCTACCTCGACTCCACCCTGCCGACCCAGCCGCCGGACACGCTGGCCGGTCTCCACCAGAAGTTCTCGGCCGCCGCGGCGAGCGGCCCGGTGGACTTCGCCGCGCAGCTCAACCCGGCGGGCGGGATCGGGAAGTTCACCGCCCGGTTGCAGTCGGCGTTCCAGGGGCGGTTGACGATCGCCGGCGCCACGGTGACCAGGCAGCCCGCCACCGGGAAGATCACCGAGGTGCTGGTCACCGGCGAGGGGACCCTCGGGCCGCTGGGCTCGCCGGTCACCGCACGGTTCACCCAGACCGGGGACGGCGTGGTGCTGGACTTCCGGTTCGCCACACCGCTGGACTGGCGGCCGGACGGCCTGCCGTGGATCGGCTTCGCCGCGCCGTTCATCGGGTTCCTGGTGGCCGACGCGGGCGCGGGCGTGGCGGGGCTGCTCGGCGGGCGGTTGCGGTGCGGCGGCGTGGAACTCGACTTCAGCGCACCGGTCCCGCCGACGCTGCGGGGCGCGGTGTTCACCGCCGACCACGTGACGGGCGTGTCGATCGACGCCTTCTACCAGCTCGTCGGCGGGGTGAGCCTCGTGTCGGTGCTGCCCAAGCCGCTGGACGTGGTCGCCGCGCTGGCCGTCGAGCACGCCGAGTTCGGCCTGACCGCCGACGGTGACCCGACCTCGTTCGCGGTGGACTACTTCGCCTTCCGCCTCGGCTGGCACGACCCGGTGGGCTGGGAGCTGCTGCCCCGCGTGCTGCTCAAGGACCTGACGATCGGGCTGACCGTGCGCGACCCGGGCCAGGCCCGCACCGTGCGCGGCACGATCACCGGCCGGTTCGCCATCGGCACCGGCGTGGTCGAGGTCAGCGTCGCCGCGCCGGAGCTGGCCTACCGGGGCGCGCTGGTCGACGGCCGGATCGAGCTGACCGACCTGCTGGCGTTGTTCCTGCCCGGTGTCACCCTCGCCCCGCCGTCGCCGCCGGCGATCACCCAGTTCTCCCTCGACGGCACGAAGGCCACCGGTGACTTCACGCTGAGCTGCGCGCTGGGCTTCGCGTGGCCGATCCCCTCCCGCGATCTGCCGATCATCCGGCTGGACGGCATCGGTTTGCTGGTCGACCGCGCCACCGGCGTGACCACCGGCACCCTCACCGGCTCGGCCACCCTGCTGCCCGACGACCCGGACAACGCCCTCGAGCTCACCCTGGAGGCCGCCTACCTGGGCGCGGAGAAGGGGTGGCGGTTCGCCGGCAAGACGGGCGGCGAGCTGTCGCTGACCAAGCTCATGCGCCGGTACCTGGACGGTTTCGCGCCGCCCGACGACTACGGCATCACCGCCCTGGCGCTGCGCGCCGAGCCGACGACCGGTTCCTACGAGATCAGCGGCCGGACCGCGCAACCGTGGCGGGTGCCGTTCCTCGACTCGCTCACCATCGAGGCCGCGATGCGGCTGGCGTACGCGAAGAACGCCTACTCGGGCGAGCTGAAGGCCACCGTGCACTGGTGCGGGATGGACCTGGTGCTGGAGTGCCGCTTCGGTGAGCAGTACGTGTACCTGCTGGACTGGGGCGTGCTGCACGCGGAGGTGAAGCAGAACGAGAAGAAGGAGTGGGTCGCCACCGGCTCGCTGCGCACGGTCACGCTGGGCAAGCTGGTGGAGGACTTCATCTCCTACGCCACGGGCAGCCGCTACGGGCTGGCCGCGCCGTGGAACCTGCTGGAGTCGATCACCCTCGCCAAGGTCAACGTGACGTTCAACTTCACCACCAAGGCGGTCGGGTTCGTCGTGGACGTCGGCCCGGTGAACCTGGGGTTCTGCACGATCAAGTCGATCAGCGTGGGCTACGACGCCGACAAGGGCAAGGTTCTGATCGGGCTCACCGGGTCGTTCGCGTGGCAGCAGGGCGACACGCTGAACTGGGACGCCACCCAGCCGCAGCAGACCCCGGCGCCGCCCGGCGGCGGCAACCAGCTGCTCGACCTGCGGCTGGCGGCGCTGGGCCAGCACGTGCGGGTGGCCGGCGACCTGAGCACGGTGCGCAAGGTCATCGAGGAGTTGCGCAAGCTCGGCCCGGGCGACGCGCCGATCGCCGGGCCCCGGGGCGGGGTGTCGTTCGACCCCGACTGCGGGTGGCTGGTGGCGACGAACTTCGGCCTCATCCGCATCGAGGAGACCGGCGGGTACACCGTCGAGCTGTCGGCGGTGTTCAACGACCCGGTGCTGTACGGGTTGCGCGTGGCGCTGACCGGTCCGGCGGCGAAGGTGTTGGCGGGGTTGGCGTTCGAGGTGCTCTACCGGCGGATCAGCGACACGGTCGGCGTCTACCAGACCGAACTGGTGCTGCCCGAGGCGATGCGCACGATCGAGCTGGGGGCGTTCTCGGTGACCATGCCCGCGCTGGGCCTGGCCATCTACACCAACGGTGACTTCCAGGTGGACTTCGGGTTCCCCTGGAACAACGACTTCAGCCGGTCCTTCGCGGTGAGCGCGATCGTGCCCCCGGGCATCCCGGTGCTCGGCGCGGCCGGGTTCTACTTCGGCAAGCTCAGCAGCGAGACGTCCTCGAAGGTGCCCGCCGCCACCAACGGCCGGTTCGACCCGGTGATCGTGTTCGGGCTCGGCGTCCAGGTCGGCGTGGGCAAGAAGGTGCAGTACGGTCCGCTCAAGGCGGGCATCGCGATCACCGTGTTCGGCGTGGTGCAGGGCGTGCTGGCCAAGTGGCACCCCAACTCACGCGCGGGCGGCGACGGCGCGGCCGGCCAGTTGCAGGAGGGGTACTTCTTCTCGCTGGACGGCACGTTCGGCATCATCGGCGAGCTGTACGGGGCCGTGGACTTCGCCGTGATCAAGGCGTCGGTCGACATCAAGATCAAGGCCTACGCGCAGATCACCTACATCGCTTACCACGACATCCCGGTCTCGGTGGTCGCCGCCGTGGACGCCAGGGCGTCGCTGGAACTGGATTTCGGCCTGTTCTCGATCACCCTGCACTTCTCCTTCTCCCTCACGGTGAAGGAGACCTTCGTGATCAAGAACAGCGGCACCGCGCCGTGGCGGGTGTCCTCCCCGCTGGCCGATGCTCACCGCCGGCGGCTGCGCGACGCGGGCCGCCGCGCGCTGCCCGCCGTCTCGGCGGTCACGGAGCTGCACTGGGGCAACCTCGCTGCGGCGGCCGAGCCGCAGGGCCTGACCTGCTACCTGGTGCCATCGGTGACGGTGTCGGCCGACGGGGCGCGGACCGCCGCCGAGCAGGCCGTGTGCGCGGTCGTGCTGCTGGCGGTCGAGTCCGCGGACCCGGCGGTCCCGCGTGGCCCGGAGACCGAGGACAGCGGCTTCGACCTGCTGGCCCGGCAGGTGCTGCGGTGGGTCGCGGCGGCGTCGCTGCCCGTCTCGGGCGCGCCCTACAGCGTCGCGGCGGTGGACGCGGCGGTGTTCTCCGACGACGACCTGGCCGCCGTCACGGCCGTGCTCGCCGACCGGGCCACCGCCACCCCGGTGCCGGTGGACGCGATCTGCGCGTTCCTGGCCGCCCAGTTCCGGCTGGACGTGAGCGTGCCGTCGGGTGCGGGGCGGGTCGACGCGGCGCCGTTGCCGATGCCGCCGCCGCTGGCGTTGCGGATGCCCGCGTACGGCGGCGCGCCCGCGCTGGACTACACGTTCGCCGACTTCAACACCACGAGCGCGGGCTACCTCGCGTCGCTGCGCGAGTACTTCGCCGACCTGTCGGTCCAGGTGGGGGCGGAGGTGGGGGCGGACCTCGGCGGCGGGGACGGCGAGTCGGTGGGCAGCTTCGCCTTCGCCGACTACTTCCGGCTCATCGCGCAGCAGGCGTGCGAGGCGGCCCGGGACGCGCTGCGCTCCTACCGCTACCCGCTGCGGGCCGGCGAGAGCATCGGCGACGTCGTGGCGTGGGCGACCGGCGCCGGGGCCACCGACTTCACCGCGGCGGACCTGGTGGAGGGCAACCGGGACCACCCGTTCTCGGCCGGGCAGGCGATCCCCGTGCGGGGCGCGGTCGTCCAGGCCGGCGCGACCGACACGTTCACCACCCTGGCGCGGGCGACCGGTGACCTGGTGACCGCGCGCGGGCTGGCGCTGGCCAACCACGACGAGCGGGACGTGCTGCGGCCCGCGGCCGTGCTGACCGGACCCGACGGGCAGCCCTACGTCGTCGAACCCGACGACACGCTGGACAAGGTCGCCGCGCACTTCGGTGTCGACCTGCCCACCCTGCTGGACCGGGCGCCGGGCCTCCTGACGCAGGCGGGTCTGCTGGTGGTGCCCTCGGTGCTGCTGCTGCCCGACCTGGTCTACCCGACCACCGCCGGTGACACCCCGGCGGGCGTGGCCGCGCGGTTCGGCCTGCCCGTCGCGGCGCTGGCCAACCCCGCCCTCGACGCGGTCCGGTTCGACCCGGCGACACCGCTGGACCTGCCGCACCTGGGCCGGTTGACGCTCGGCGCCCTGCTGGACGACATCACCGCCACCAACGGCCTGTCCCGCATCGGCGGCATGGCGGGCCGGTACGCGCTGCACGGGCTGCGCCTGCCCACCCGGGGCGTCACGCCCGCCCCGGCGGAACCGGACCTGGGCCTGTACGCGCTCACCGGCCAGCAGATCCCGCTGCCCGCGCTGGAGAAGGACAAGCCGTTGACGCTCTCGCTGGTGCGGCCGGCCGGGCTGACGTGGGTGGACTTCGGCGGCGGCGACCAGCTCACCGTGTCGATCGCGCACGGGGCACCCGACTCGCTGTGGCCCACCATCACGGCTTTGCAGGAGTTCCTCGCCTCCCCCGACTACCGGTTCGCCCCACCGGGCGCCACCGTCGGCGTCGAACCGTCCTATGCGGACCAGCCCACGACGTACCCGACGACGGGGGTGACGCCGTGGCTGAGTGCGGGCCCCGTCGTGCTGCCCCACGGCGCACCGCCGGCCGGCACCCGGGAACCGCGGCTGTGGTCCTTGCCCGGCACGCTCACGGGCTTGGCCGACCCGCTGCGCTACGCCCCGCCCCGGATGCGACCGGTCCTGGGCCGGTACGACGAGGCGCGCGGGACGCTCGTGGAGTCCCCGATCGACTGCTACGGCTGGGCCACCCTGGTGGGCTTCACGGTCAAGCGCCTGCCCGACGTGCCGGCCTGCGAGCTGCTCACCGTCGGCGAGGCGGACATCGTGCTGCTGGAACGGGCGCTGGCCGCGTTGGACGGCAGCAGCGCGCCGGTGGCCGGGTTGACCGTGGTGTTCCCGGCCGACGCCGTCGCGGGCGCACCGGCCGGCCTGCGGTCCGGCGCTGCCGACGCGGTGACCTTCGGCCTCCTGCAAGCCAACCTCACCACCACCACGGCGCCGCCGACGCTCGCCGACGCCGAGCGGGCCGGGAACCTCACCTCGCCGTACGACTTCCTGCGCCTGCTGTGGGAGGGCGGGATCACCCGCTCGGGCGGCTACTACCTGTACTACGAGGACGACGGGCACGGGCTGCCCGACTACCTGTTCAACGACAAGGGCGAGGCCGCGTTGAGCGTGCTCGTCGTGTGGGACACGCAGTCAGCCGACCGGTACGTCAACACGTTGGCCACCGTCGCGCCGTTCGACACGTCCTCGGCGACGGTCTACGCGCAAAGCGTCCCCGCAGTGGTTGACGTGTCCCTTGTGGACGGAGACAACCCGTCCCTGGACGCCTTGGCGCACCGCTACTACACGCGGACGACGACGATCGCCGAAGCCAACCTGACGGCGCCGCTGGCCAGGGGCACGACACTGCGGTCCGCCCGGGGCGACTACCTGGTGACCGCCGCCGACCCGGGCGGCGACCCGGCCCGCATCGCCGCGCACTTCGGCACCACGACCGCCGACCTGGAACGCGCCAACCCGCAGATCACCTCGTGGGGGCCGCTGCCGGTGGGCACCGCCCTGCTGCTGCCCGCGCTGACGCTGGCCGTGGGCACCGGCGCGGTGGGCACCGACCTGGCCGCCATCGCGGGCCGCTACGGGACCACCGTCGCCGCCCTGGCCGCCGACAACGCCACAGTGGCGCCGCTGTTCGCGGCCGGCCAGAAGCTGCGGGTGCCGACCGGTCCCACCAGCCGCGTGCCGACCACGGCGCCGGGCTGTCTCGGCCTGGCCGCGACGCGCACCCCGCCGGCGCCGCCGCCACCGCCCGCGGACCCGGGGTTCGCGCGGCTGTACCTGCAACGGCAGTTCAGCCTGCTGGGCTACCGGCTGACCGGCAACGCGTGGTTCGAGGCGACCGGCCTGGGCCTGCCCATCAGCCACGACACCCCGGTGCCCGGCGCCACGCTGGCCGATCGGGCCCGCACCCCGGCCGCCCTGCCGGAGGGCGAGCCGTGGCGGTTCCACCGCGTGGTTCCGGTCGCCGCCAACACCACGCCACCCGCCAACACCACGCTGTCGGCGAACGCGAGCCCCTACGCCGGGGTCGGCGGGCTTGCCCAGCCGGAGCTGTTCTGGGTGGACCCGTTCGGCAACCGCGTGGTCGGCGAGCTGGGCGACCCGGCGCCGGCCCGGCGCACGCCGATGCCGGTGGCCTACACCGATCCGCTGGTGGGTCTGAGCCAGTGGCCCGGCGTGGCCGCCGCCTACCGCGTGCTGGACACCGGGTCCGGTCCGACGCTGCGGTTCACCGCGTCCCTGGACGCCTCGGCGTACTCGCCGCCCGCCGCCGGCCCGGACGACGGCGCGTGGCGGGAGAAGGCCCGCCAAGCGGTGCCGGTCTACCAGCGGGTGGGCGACCAGCTCGCCGCCTCGCCGCCGCCGGCCGTCGCGCTGGTCACCGCCCTGCTGCCCGAGGTGGACCTCGGGTTCGACGCCGACCGGCGGGCCGCGCTGGTGGCGTGGCTGGTCGCGACCCACGGCGTCCTGCCGTTCCTGGTGGCGCGGGCGGCGGGTGACCGTTCGGCCGTGCCGCCGGCACCGCTGGTGGTCGATTTCGCGTTCACCGCCGACCAGGTCGCTCCCGCCCAGGCGGTCGAGCTGTCGGTGGTGTTGCGCCTGGCCAGGCCTGCGGCGTTGGTCGACCCGCGGTTCGCCGGCACGTCCGTCGGCGCGGACGACACCGTGGTCGCGCCCGCTCAAGCCGGCGACGGCACGCACAGCCTGGTCGGGTTCGCTACCGCGTTCGAGGCGTGCCTGCCCGGCCGCAAGCTGGCCTCCGGGGTGGACCGCCAGGAGGTCGGCGCCGGGGGCGGCACCGCGCGGCTGTGGGTGCTGCGGGTCGGCGACGAGGGCTCCGGCGGGTTCGGGTTCGACGTCCCCGCCCACGTCGCGCCACTGGTGTACGCGGCCCGCCCGCTCTACACCAGCCTGCAATCCCGTGTGGACGTGCCGTACTACGAGTACCGGACGGCGACGGGCATCGACTTCGGCCGGCCGTCGGGGGTGCGCTCGTTCACCGGTGTGGACACCGACGTCTGGTTGCGCCGGCTGCTGGCCGCCGTCGACGCGGCGTTCGCACCCGACCTGCTGGTGGCCACCGCCCTGGTGACCCGGCTCGCGACCACACCGCTGGCGTGGGACGAACGCCTGCGCGAGGTCAAGGAGTCGCTGGCGGACGCCCTGTCCCGTCTGGTCGTGCCGGTGTTCCAGGACGAGGCGCCCGACGCCGGCCAGCTCGCCGCCGCGCAGGAGGAGTTCCGCCAACAGCTCCTGATCGCCCTGTCCAACAACTACGCCATCACGGCGGTCATGCAGGTGATGGCCTCGGTCCACGCCGACCTCGGCGAGGCCGCCCACCCGCCGCAGCTGTACGGGACGTTCCTGCCCGGGCAGGGCTCCGATCCGGACATGGCCGTGTCGGCGGCCAAGATCACCCTGGTCGACGGCGTCACGCCGCTGACGTTCACCGTCACCGCGTCGGGCACGGGCGCGGGCGGCGCGGTCCGCAAGAACGCCGTGCTCGACGTGACCTTCCGCGGCGCGTCGGTCGAGCACCGGATCGGCCCGCTGCCGGGCATCACCGACTACCTCGCGTCGTCGTGGCTGGCGTTCGTCCTACCACCGTCCACAGTGGATGACCGGTGGCCGTTGGACGGCAAGCTGCCCACCTGCGAGGTACCACTGCCGCTGCGGGCGTTCCCCGGCCCGCCGACGATGGTCGACCAGCGGGCGGGCAAGCCCCCGTCGGCGCGGTTCGCGTGGGCGGACGTGCTGCGCTGGGACTACCTCGTCACCTACGCCGAGCAGTTCCACTACCCGCAGGACGACCTGCACCTCACCGCCGCGTTCAACGTGGCCGTCAGCGGCTCCGGCGCGCTTGCCGGCACCGCCGACCCGGTCCCCGACCTGGCGGAGTTCGCGCTGGTCTACCCGCAGGTGCGCACGGACCTGCTCGACCTGGTCGCCACCGTCACCGAGTCCTCCGACATCGAGCGGATCGACCGAGCGGCGGTCGTGCTGGAGGCGTTCGTGCGGCTGTGCGAACGCGCGGCGGCCTCGCTGACCGCGTTCACCGCCGGCGGGGCGGGTGCCGCGCCGGAAGCGTCCACGCGCGGCCAACTGCCCTGGCAGACCGTGGTCACCGAGTCGTCGGTGATCAAGGACGCCACCGAGGTGCTGGTGGTGGCGGCCCGGGATGCCGTGCCGACGGGCATCGACGACCCACCCGTCATCGACGTGCCGGGCTACCACGCCGTGCCCGACACGCCCCCGCCCGGCTACCGGTACGCCTGGACCTACCGCGACGCCGACGGCACCCTCCTGCCCGCGGCGAAGGGGCAGGCCATCCCCGACCGGGTGGTGACGCTGGCGGGCCTGGACATCATGGCCGCGCAGAACGCCACGACGACCATGTGGACCGAGCGCAACCGCCACCTCGTGGCCGGCCGCACCACCGCGGACGCGTTCGTCTACCGCACCGCGCCGGCGGCGTTCCCCACACCGCTGCGGCCGACCGTGACCGTCGCGGACCCGCTGGACATGGCGGCGATCGGCGGCACCGGCCCGGTGCCGCGAACCCTGCGAGGCCAGTGGGAGAACCTGCTGGCCACCCTGTTCGCCACCGCGCCGGAAGGACCACAGCTGGTCCAGGTGAGCGCCACCTACGCGATCGCGCTCAACCCGGCCCTGCCCGCCGCGGCCACGCCCGCCACGCCGGTGCTGTTCCTGCCGCCGCTGGCCTGCGACCCCGCGACGACCGACCTGCCCGCCGTCGTCTCCGCCGGCGTGCTCGCGTGGTTCGACGCCACCCACCCCACCCCCGGTGGGCCGCTGAGGTTCACCTTCACCGTGCTGACCAGCTCGCCCGGCCGCGACGTGCCGCCCAGCCCGCTGCTCGTGCTCGACCGGCTGGAGCTGGCCTGGCGCGACTGGACCGACCACCCGCAGCACTGACCCCCTCAAGCTCCGCTCCCGGACAACGCCGGGCGGCGGTGACCGCGAAGGAGATGTGAACGAGATGCTGGAGTCGACACTGCCTGGGTTCACCGAAGCCGAAGCCCTCGGCGAACGCGATGCCGAGTTCATCGCCGAACTGCGTGACCTGCTCGAACGGCACGGCAACATCGACCGCTTCGGCCTGTGCCTGCTGCACGACCACTTCCCCGTCCAGCGCGACGAACTGCTGATGGAGACCAACGACCCCGCGACGCGCACGCTGACCTCCACGCCGCAACCGATCTCCGCCCTCGCGGAGTTCAAGGGCACGATGTGGCGGCTGCACCGGTCCGAGTCCGGCGACGTCTCGCCCACGCGGACCGTGCAGGTGCTGCGGGGCGTGCCGTGCGAGATCCTCCAGGGCTGCAAGGAGGACAAGTGCAAGTAGGCACGGCCGAGTGAGCGGTGCCACGCCGGTGGCGGTCACCCGACTCGACGAGTTCGAGGAGTTCTACGGCCGCGAGTGGCGGCCGGAGAACGTGGTGACCGTCCCCGGCGCGCGCCTGCTGCACGCCGACCGGGACGCCCTGGCCCGCGACCTGGGCGACCTGATCACCGCCGACGACCTGACCGACCTCGGATGGCTGACTCGGCAGGTCGGTGTGTTGTCCCGGACGCAGGCGGCCCAGGACCGGGCGCAGACCCGGCTGCGGGCGGTGGGCCCGGAACGGCGGGTGCACCGCCCGCCCCGCTACACGCGGGCGGCGCTGGTCCCGGTCGTTCTACCGGCGGGCGCCACCGTGCTGTTCGACGTCAAGGGCTGCGGCGTGCGGCCCGGGTACCGGCCGGTCCCCGGCGGCGCGCACGGGTTGTTGGGGCTGGGCGAGGCCGTGCGAGAAGTCGCCCTGGCACGTCTGGCCCGGACGGCCCTGCGCCGCGCCGGCCACCCGATGAGCCCGGTCGGCCACTACGCGATCGTCGACCTGGGCGTTGACGTCCTGGACCGGGCGGGCCGGCCCGGCGAGCCGGCGGTGCTGCTCGTGCGGCAGGCCCGCACCCGGCCGGAGTTCCAGTGGGGTGATCGCGACCCCGGCACGGGCACCGCCGCGGAACTGCTGGACGTCGAGCTGACCCTGCGCCGGTACGGCATCACCGCGAGTTCCTCCGGCGCGATCCGCTTCCGGCTGCGCCACCGGGTGGGCGGCCCGGAGGTCGTGCGTGACGGCGTGGTCGTGCCGCTCGAGCCGCGACGGCTCGCGCGGGTAGCGGCGGCGGTCGGCTTCGACGGCCGCGAAGTACTGATCGACGGGGTGAACGTGCAGGTCACCACGGACCGCCGGATGGTCGACTTCGGCTGCTACCGGCTCGCCGACCGGTTCACGCACGCGTTGTTCGCCGCCGCCGACCGCGACTGCGAGACCCTGCGCGGCCTGTTCGTGGCCCCGCACGAGGCCCGCTACCCGCAGCCCGTGTCGAGCCTCGCCGGCGCGTTCGAGCTGCCCGAGTGGGCACGCCTGCGTGACCTGCTGGATGGCCGTCCGGAGCCGGGGCAGCTGGACGCGCTGCTGACCGCGTTCCTCGACCGCCTACCCGCGTGACGACCGCTCGGCAGTGACCTGCGGGCGAGATCGCCGCGTCGGTGCTGGTGTTGCGGACGTTGCACGATTTGTCGGATCGGGAGCCGGCGCGGCGGTGTGCTGATCGTCATGGCGAGTAGTGCACGCACGATCCGTCGAAGCGACCAGCTGGCCACGAGCGGCGTGAAGGCTTCTTGAGGCTTCTGCAGATCGAGCCTGCCAACCTGGGCGGAGCGGTTCGGCGTCCAGTGGGCGATGGCGCTCGAAGAGGACAAGTCGCTGGAACTTCTCACTGAGGCGGCTGCGGCCCTGTAGCGGATCACTCAAGCGTGGCCTCCTGACCTCGCCGGTGACCTTGAGGCGGTGTCAGTCGAGCAAGCTCAGCGGCGTGACGTCGAGAGTGCCCGCAAGGAACTTGTCGGCAGACTGGGCAGTTGAGCGGGAATCAGCTTGTCGGTGCAGCGGCGTAGCTCGGCTGCTGACCACCAGCGTCGTTCGATCAGTCCGGCCTTCTCGTTCTCGGTGGGCTTGAGCGCCACCTTTGGCGCGGCGTCGGTGATGCGGCTGAGGAGGACGTGGTCCTGGCGGTGGTGGTCGCGTCCCTTGTAGTGGAAGCGCGATTCGCGGATCCACAGCTTGTGGCCCAGGGACGGAATGATGAGTCCGGTCTCCTCCGCGACCTCACGCACAGCGGCATCCTCTGGTTGCTCGCCCTGCTCGAGGCCTCCACCCGGGTAGCTCCCGCCAATGATGGTGGCGGTCGTGCGGGTCGCAGGCATGGATGAGCAGCACGCGGTCGTGAGCATCGAGCAGCAGCACCCGAGCGCCGATGCGTGGGGTGGCGGCAGTAGACATCCGGTGGGTTCCTCGCAGTCGGCCGACTGTCGGCAACATGGTGGGGTCGCGTATGCCGAAGCAGTCGTGATGGCGATCTTGGGATCAGGTGGCGGATGCGTACACGAGGACGGTGCCGGGCTTGCCGGGTTCGGGTGCGTCAATGACCTCGGCGGCGGCGTCGGCGAAGCCCGTGTCGGTGAGCAGGTCGGTCCATCGGGTAGGAGCAAGGTGCCACTGTCGGATGACCTGGCCGGGCTTGTATTCCTGAGGGCTGGCTGGGGGGTGCGAGAACGCGAAAATACCTTCATCACTGACTCGTTTGCGCACCAGGGGAAAGAGGATTTCCGGATCGGTGAACCAGACGGCGCCGAAGATCGAGTAGACGATGTCGAACGTCGTGGTTGTGGTGGCGAGGTATTCGACAGCGTCGGCTGTGGCGAATGTGATCTCGCCCAGGTTGCCCCACGTCTGTTGTGCTGTGTGGGCGCGGCTGGGGGCGATGTCGATGCCGGTGCAGACAGCGCCCAAGGTCGCCAGGTGAGCGAGGTTGGCGCCGGCTCCGGAGCCGAGTTCCAGCACGCGCTTGCCCTTGAGGTCTCCGAGCACGGACTCGTCTGGCCCGTGGTCGGGGTACTGGGTCCAATTCAGCCAGGTCGATGCTCCTGCGGCGTTCACCGGTCGACGCGGCGTGTACTTGGCGGCGTACCGCTCCCATATCTCTGCTTGGGGGCTGTTCACCAACGGTCCTTCCTCGGGGAGTCCCTCGTCCCGCCCTAGAGAGGGCACAGGACGAGGGACCGTATCAGCGGTGGTGCGGTATGCCGGTGCTACTTGGGGCTGTCGTGGCAGCCGGCGTAGCACTGGTTGCAGTCTGCGGCTTTGGCATTCCAGAGCTCGGTATCGAGTGGGAACCCGGCCGCACGGATGGCGCGGATCGTGCTGTTCAGGACCAGCGGGCCTTCTTCACCGTCCTCGGGCAGGTGCGGGATGTGGTGGATGTAGCGGCCCGCGTTCTCCTCACAGAAAGCGAAGTAGTGGGGCGTGTCGAGAGTGAAGCTGTGGACGCCCTTGTCGACGGCCGGCGTGGGTCCCATCGGAAGGTCCGGGTTCTCGCCCGCGACGACGAGGTAAGCGATGGTCTGGCCGAAGGTGCGCTCGGCCAGGTCTCGATCCATGTCGTGGTCGCGCATGATCAGCCGGACCTCGCGGTCCCACACCTCAGCCGACACACAAGTGCGCGGGTCGCGCAGGGTCGTTGCAGTGGTCATAATTGCTTCTCCTCACATGGTGCGATTTTCTCAGGCCGCGTGCATGCGCGGCTGGTGCGCCTGCGGGACACACCAGTCAGTGGGGCCACGACGGAATGTGTCGTGGTGGTGCGGCACGTGTCGCAGATCAGCCAGCGACTCGCTGCATACGTGTTGGCGAGGGGTTGACCCGCAGATCTCCCCACACATCGCCGGTAGCGCACGCTCATCTATGCGGAGCCGTGAGCGAGGCGGCGCTGTCGATGGTGTGCCGGGCTTGAGCGATCACGTCACACAGGAGCTGCGAGGGCGTCATTGCGGCTAACCTGCCTGGCCCGACCATCTGTTGTGGTCAGCGAGCAGCTGCTCGCTGACGGCGGGCATGACGATGGTGTGAAACTCGTTGCCCGGCCAATCCCATTCAGTCCCGGCCTCGTTCCAGTGCAGCCGCACCGGGCGTCCTTCATCAACCGCGGCTTGGATCAGCTCGCGCACTGTGACGCCCCACCGGTCTCCGTCGCGGTGGACGTGCTGCGCCACCACCGTCACACGTACCAACTGCGGTCGATGACGCGTTGCCCAACCTTCACCAGGCACTTCTGGCAGAACTTGCCGTTCGAGCAGTGCTGCGC
Organism: Lentzea jiangxiensis; assembly: GCF_900104175.1. Taxonomy (GTDB): domain Bacteria; phylum Actinomycetota; class Actinomycetes; order Mycobacteriales; family Pseudonocardiaceae; genus Lentzea; species Lentzea jiangxiensis. Next base: position 765,533 of record NZ_FNIX01000002.1, on the reverse strand, counting down.
ATGCTCGATCAGCAACACTTTGTCGCACTCGGTGTCCACAGTGCCGTCGTTGGCACCAGCCTCCGCCTGGCTGCGCGGGATCGCGTGGGACTCGCCGTCGTGCGGCGAGACCCACCACACGAACTCGCTCACCACCGCTCCTGCCGCGTCAGCATGGCGGTAGCGAGCATGCGCGCCGAAAGTCCGCAAGACAGGCTCAGCGGCCGGCCGGTCAGCTTTGATCGCGACCGACGGAACAACGGCCGCCAATGTGGTTCGCGATCGTCAGGAGGCTCGGCGAGCAAGACGGGCATGATCGGGTGTCCTTCGGGCTCGGCGCCTGCCGCACAGCACGGGAAGCGGAGTACGGCGTCGTGAACGCGATGCCGCGGCCGGGACCATCGAGGAGGTCACCAACCGCGACATTGCCGCTCGGTCCGCCACGCAACCTGTAACCGTCGCCGAGTACGGCAAGAGGGGTATGCATGCTGGTCATCGACGCCTCCTCAGTTATGTTGAGACTCGGATCACGTTGCCAGGTGCACACAACCGGTAACGGCGTGCGAGCACCACGACCGCGATGCGGCAGGATGGCGACACCAGGCGACATGCGGGCGCCTGACCAGCGGTGACTCGACCGAAGTAATTCGGCGGGCGGCACGGGAGGCGCAGGGATGACCGAAGAGCAGCACCCTCTCGCGCGTCGCCGCCTTGAACTCGATCTCACGCAGGAAGGCCTCGCTGAACAAACCGGCGTTGATCGCCGGACAGTTCAACGCTGGGAAGCCGGGGAGCGCGTGCCACAGCTGTTGACACGCAACATGCTCGCGAAAGCGTTGCGACTGACCAGGAAACAGCTCGACGCCCTCTTCACTGGGACGCCCGGCGCTACACGTTCAGGCGGCAGGCAGGCAGACTGGGGGGCGGCACCCGGCGCAGGCGCGGCGTTTCGGGAGCAGGCCCTGAGCGGCCACCTCGCACAACGAGGCGGCGAACGGAACCTCGATGACCCCGAGTTGGCTCTTGCTTACCGCCGCCAGCAGGACCCCGCGGAGATTGACGATATGCACCGTCGTGAAGCACTACGCGCGTTCAGCATGGTCGGCACCATGCTGGCACTGTGGTCGGCCGACAGCGGCACGCCCGCCGCCACCGACTTCGATGCCGAGGACTACACCAAGCTCAACAGTCACCTCTGGCAGGTCTACGCACTCGCCCCATCCAAAGCGCAGGTCCTGCCGGTCGTGCGCACCCAACTCGGCGTGCTGAACACCCAGCTGCAGTGCAGCCGCAGCCTGGCGGTCAAGCGGCGCATCTGCGCCGCCGCCGGTGACCTCTACCAGCTCAAAGGCGAAATCCACTTCGACGGCAACGACTACACCGCAGCCGCCGACAGCTACAGCCTTGCCGCCCACGCCAGCGAAACCGCCGGCGACTTCGACCTGTGGGCCTGCGCGATGACCCGGCACTCGTTCCTGTCGGTCTACGAGCGCCGGTTCGGCGAGGCCGCGCCCATGCTCGACCTCGCCGCTGAGCTCGCCCGCCGCGGCGACCCCAGCCTCTCCACCCGACATTGGGTCGCGGTCGTCCAAGCCGAAACCCACGCCGGGCTCGGCGACCTGGCCGCCTGTCAGCGCGCGCTCGACGCCGCCGAAGAAGTGCGCGCACTGACCGGGACGATCCACAACGGCGGATGGCTGCGGTTCGACGGCGCCAGGCTCGCCGAGGAACGCGGCACCTGCTACGCCTCCCTCGGACGCCACGACCTCGCCGAAGTCGCGCTCACCGACGCACTGCGCCAAAAGCTCACTCCCCGACGGCGTGCCAGCGTGCTCGCCGATCTGGCCGTGATCGGCGCCCAACAGCGCGACGCCGACCGCGTCATCAGTTACGCCAACGCGGTCCTCGCCGAGGCCCGCAACACTGGCTCCGACGTCATCCGCCGCAAACTCACCGGCCTCCATCGGCACTTGGTGCCGTTGCTCGCCGACAAGCAGGTGCAACGCCTCAGCGGTGAGATCAAGGCCCTGACAGGTTTTTCGTCCCGATAGGACAGGAGCACGACGTGCAGGACGACCGCGGCCGCATCTTCCGCGAAGCTTGGATCGCCGGCATCGCCGAGCACTTCCCCGGCACCCCCAAGGACAGCTACATCACGCCCTGGGACGAGACCCCGGGTTGGGAGAGGGCCTGCGCAAGCGCGGTCTACGACTACGTTGCCGACTTCATCAAAGCCGGTGATGACACGGCGAAGCTGAGCCGCGTGCAAAAAGGACAGTTCGTCGCGGTGTGCTGGCGCGAACAGGTCCGCAAGCACGTCGCAGAGCCGAAACCCTCCCACATCCCCGCTTGGAACGACATGCCTGAGTGGTGGCGGCAGACCGACTGCGACATCTTCGAGACGATCGAACGGCACATCAACCGGTAGCAGCGAAGTTGATGTCCTTGCGATCGTCGACGAACTCGTCCTTGGCTCCCTCCATAAGCTTTCGAGGGAGTCGACCGCTGGGCCGTTATAACAGATCGCGCGCTGACCCACGGCGGCTGCTGCCGAACTTCATGCGGCGGGCGATCACGGTGTGATGCCTTGGTCACAGACCAGTGCTCGAGCCGCGAGACCACCCCCTGCGCGTGCGGGGAGCACCGGCCCGCCCAAACCGGTCACGCTTGCCGCTGGGAGGTCGAGCAGGCCAGCCAATCATGTGGTGACCAGGCTTCTGGGCGCGGGTTTGGCGATGGCGGCGAAGAACCCGGCGGCTGTATCAACGCCCGGTCGACGTGCTGCGGGCATTGTGCGACTCCGACTTCCCGGCCTCGCCCGGTACGTGCGCGAAGCCGGTCCGACGGGACGGGGTCCTCAGCTCAGTGCCCGACCTGCCCACCAGTTTCCGGGAGAGTCGGGGTCGGTGCTCGTCCAGTAGTCCACGCACGCCCGGACGAACTCCTCCGCCGTCAGCAACCCGTCGCTGTCGAGGTCGAGGTGGTCGAACGCCTTCGCGGACTCCTCCTCGGTCAGGTTCGGGAAGTGCCCCTGCTGGAACTTCCGGAACTCGGCCGGGCTGACGTTGCCGTCCGCGTCGGTGTCGGCGATCGCCAGAAATGCCCTGGCGATCGCTCCCACGGTGGCGGAAGCGGCCTGCGGGTCGTCGGCGAGGCTGGCGGTGGAGGCGAGGAACTGCTCGCGGTTGATGGCTTGGCCGCCGTCGGGGATGTGCGGTTCGTGCAGGTCGCGCCAGATGTCCACATAGGCGTCGACGATGCGCTGCTCCTCTGCCGAGCCGGAGGCGTGGCCCAGGACTTCGGCGGCGCGGCGGCCCATCAGGACGTGGTCCTGCTCAGTCAACAGGCCGTCGCCGTCCGCGTCCAGGTGGGCGAAGCCGTGGTTGATCTTGGCTTTGAGCAGGTCGGTGAGAGGCACTGCATCCTCCGGACTGGTGTGGTGGGTACCTGAACCTGCCTACAACATCGGAGGGTCGGGCACGGCCGGGTAGCTCCGTTCGGGTCGGGTCACCACACTGCCGGGTGGAAGCGGAGGGTGAGCGGTCCAAAGGAATCGGTGGCCAGGACCCGCCGATCCGACCCGGCAAGCCACCACAACCGCGAACTCCGGTGAGCCGGTGCAGCATCCGCAGAAGAATTCGCGCACGTGATCGGCGCGCTCACGAACCCGCCGGAGTTCGGCCTCGGGCAGGTTCGGCCAGTACGACGGTCGTCGGTGTCACCGCGGACATCACTCTCCTTGCCGACGTGGGCGGGGCAGGTGTCGCGGTCATCGCGACCGTGCACACCACGACCCCGCCGAACAGGCCGAACTCGAACTGGAGCAGCAACGGATCAACTCTTGTCCCCGGCACCGATTCCTTCTGCCGCTCCCTCGAGTCCACACCTCCGAAGAGCGCAGAAGGAGGACCAAGTGCCGACCCACACGAGGACCGCGGGCGAACCGGCGGTCGAGGGAAGAACCAGGACCTGGGTGCTCGTGATCACCTCGGTCGCGTCGCTGATGGTCGTGCTCGACGCACTGGTGGTCGCGACGGCCCTGACGGCGATCAGGACGGACCTCGGTGCCTCGCTCGCCGAACTGGAGTGGACGGTCAACGCCTACGGGCTGGGTTTCGCCGTGCTGCTCATGACGGCGGCGGCCGTCGGCGACCGGTGGGGGCGGCGGAAGGTGTTCGCCGCCGGGGTGGCGGTGTTCGCGGGGGCGTCGCTGGTGTGTGCCGCGGCCCCGGACGTCGGGACGCTGATCGCGGGGCGGCTGCTCCAGGGTGCCGGGGCGGCGTTCGTCATGCCACTCGCCCTCGCACTGTTGAGCTCGGCCTTCCCGGGGGAGCTCCGGCCGCGCGCACTCGGTGTCTTCGCGAGCGTGAGCGGGGTGGCCGTCCCGCTGGGGCCTCTCGTCGGCGGCGCCGTGGTCGCGGGGGTGTCCTGGCAGTGGATCTTCTGGATCAACGTGCCGATCGGCGCCGCGCTGGCCTTCCTCACCCTCACGAAGATCGGTGAGAGCAGGGGCCCGGACAGCGCCGTCGACGTGCCGGGGCTGGTGCTCGCGGGCGCGGGGACGTTCGGGCTGATGTGGGCGCTGGTCCAGGGCGGTGTGGTGCCCGCGGTGGCCGGATGTGCCACGCTGGTGTTGTTCGTCCTCTGGGAACGCCGTGCCGCCCACCCGATGCTGCCGCTGCACCTGTTCCGCTCGCGGAGGTTCTCCGCCGCCAACGTCGTGATCTTCTTCCACTGGGCTTCGGCGTTCGGGGTGGTGTTCTTCATGGCGCAGTTCCTGCAGACGGGGCTCGGGTACGGGCCGTTGGCCGCAGGGCTCGCGCTGGCGCCGTGGGGACTGACGACGGTGATCGTCCCGCAGTGGGTGGGACGCAGGATCGGCCGGTTCGGTGAGTGGCCCTTCGTCGTGGCGGGGCTCGGGCTGCACGCCCTCGCGATGGTGTGGCTCGCGCTGGTCGCCGGCCCGGCGACCGGGTACGCGGCGATCGTGGTGCCGATGGTGCTCTCCGGAACGGGCATCGCCCTGTGCCTGCCCGCAGCGCAAAGCGCCGTGCTCACATCGGTGGAGCCGCGGTTCCTCGGCAAGGCCTCCGGCGCGTTCAGCTCGATGCGGCAGCTCGGCGGGGCGTTCGGTGTCGCGCTCCTCGTCGTGGGGTTCTCGAAGGCCGGGAGCTACGCGTCGGGCGAGCAGTTCTCCCGCGGCTTCACCGCCGCTGTCCTGACCGGTGCGGCGCTCGCGGTCGTGGGCGCCCTGGCCGGATCACTCATCCCGCGAAAGGTGCGATAGATGTCCGACCTCGAGGTACACGCCGGCCTGCTGCGCGAACTGCACCACGGCTCGATGCTCGTGCTGCCGAACGCGTGGGACGAGCCCAGCGCGGAACTGGTCGTGGAGCTGGGATTCCCGGTCGTGGCGACGTCGAGCGCGGCCGTGGCGGACGTGCTCGGCCACGCGGACGGCGAGAAGGCGCCGTGGCGGGAGATGTTCGCGGCGGTCGCCCGGATCACGCGGACCGTGCCCGTCCCGGTGACCGTGGACGCGGAGGCGGGGTACGGCCTGTCCCCCGACGATTTCGTGGCCGCGCTCCTCGACGCGGGTGCCGTCGGGTGCAACCTGGAGGACACCGATCACCGGCGGGGCGGACTGCTGGACGCCCAGGAGCAGGCAGACCGGCTCGCCGGGGTGCGCGCGGCTGCCGACGCCGCCGGGGTCCCGGTCGTGGTCAACGCCAGGATCGACACGTTCCTGCCGTCGAGCGGCATCGGGGAGGCCGACCGGCTGCCGGAGGCGCTCCGCCGGGCGCGTCTCTACCGCGAGGCGGGTGTCGACTGCGTCTACCCGATCGGCGGGTCCGCCGGGGACACCCTTCCGCCCCTGGTCGCGGAGGGCCCGGTCAACGGCAACACGACCGACGAGCTCGACCTGGAGGCGTTGCGGGCGCTGGGAGTGGCGAGGGTGTCGTTCGGTCCCCGCTTCTACCGGGCAGGAGGCCTGGCGACCATGCGCGACGCCTTGGAACGACTGGGCGCGCGATAGCGATTCCTTTTCGCGGCCGGCGGTGTCCAATGGGTAGTTGACGACCCGCGACCAGGAGCGTGACGTGTCTGCCGAGGTGCTCCCACCGTTGACCAGCGTGCGGCTGCACGACGAGTTCGACCTGCTACGACCGGGGCTGGTCGCGCACTGCTACCGGATGACCGGGTCGTACCAGGACGCCGAGGACGTCGTCCAGGACACGTACCTGCGGGCGGTGCGCGGCAGGGCGGGGTTCGAGGGGCGGTCGTCGGTCAAGACCTGGCTGTACCGGATCGCGACCAACACGTGCGTCAGCGCGCTGTCCCACCGCAGCCGCCGGGTGCTGCCGGCCGGTCTCGGAGCGCCCGAGACCGATCCGGACGCGCGGGTCCACTCCGACGAGTCCATCGCCTGGCTCGAACCGCTGCCCGACGCCCTGCTGCACCACCGCGACGACGAGCCGGGCGAGGTGGTCGTGCTGCGCGAGTCCGTGCGGCTCGCGCTGATCGCGGCACTGCAGTACCTGCCGGTGCGGCAACGGGCGGCGTTGCTGCTGCGGGAGGTCCTGTCGTGGTCGGCCGCCGAGATCGCGGAGACGCTCGGCGTCAGCGTTCCCGCGGTGAAGAGCCTGCTGCAACGGGCCCGCAGGCGGCTCGACGAGCTGGACCTGACGGACCTGAGGCCCCGGCAGCCGGACCTCGAACTCGAACGTGCGCTGCTCGCCCGTTACGTCACTGCGTTCGAGGCGGGCGACTCCGCCGCCATCCGCGAGGTCATCCACGACGACTTCAGCCTCGAGGCCGTGCCGCACCCGGTGTGGTTCCGGGGCGTGCGGGTGTGCGTCCCGTTCCTGGAGAAGAACTTCGCCGCCAGGAACGGAGACGTGAGGATGCTGCCGACGAGGGCCAACGGCCAGCCCGCCGCGGCCGGGTACCGCCGCGACGGCTCCGGGGTCTTGCGCGCCGACTGCCTGTGGGTGCTGACCGTGACCGGCGACCGGATCTCGCGCTCCGTCAAGTTCGAGAACCCCGGCCTGGTCGTCGCCGCCGGTCTCCCGGAACAGCTGACGCCCCAGCTACCGGATTTCGCGCGCGAACGGCTCGCCGGTCGAGCTCGACCGGCGAGCCGTTTGAAGTAAGACGGACTTTTGCTTGTGCAGTGACACGCTCACAAGACCAGGTTGAGCAGGAGGGTCAGCACAACGGAGGCGACCACCGAAAAGGCGATCATCAGGAGGCAGCCGAGACGCCCACCAAGGGGACGGATCTTCACCTGGTTTGTTCCCCTTGTTCAGTGGTCGGCGCCGTCGCGCCGGTGACTGGCGGCCTTGGCCAGTCCGCGGCTGATCATGTAACCGATGGCCAGGAAGGTGATGTAGCGCAACGCCTGTTCGGCGTTGAACGGGTCGGCGGTGTTGGCGTCACCGCTCACCATCAATGCCGTGACCACCACTGCGGCAACCGCAGCGAGGAACACGAAGAACTCCGTGGTCTTGAACGACGACTTGGTCTCTGGATCCGCTCTGTGCGCCACGGGCGCTCCGGTGGCGAGGTCACCCGCGACCCTGCCACCTTGCCAGCCTGAACTCCCGGATATGCCGCCGCCCATCGGACCTGCTGCGCTGGTCATGTCGGTTCTCCTGTCCAGATCGACGACACTTGCATTGCCTGCCGATGGTTGCCCTTGACAGAGCGGCGCAAACCGCAGGCGAGACGCAATCCGATTCCGCTTGCCCCGCCCCATCCGTGGATTTCGAACGGCACGGCCGCCAGGGATCGGCACGACGCCGGTTTTCGTGCGTGCCGCAGGCGTCAGCTCCCGGTGGCGACGAGCACGAGCGCGCGCTCATCCGGCACGAGGTAGACCTTGGCGAACCACCTGTCGGCGGCGAAGGCCCGGTCGAGCCGTTCACCGGTGAGAAAACTGCCACTGGGCAGCTCACCGCGCAGGCCGTCGACGACGTCCGGCGTCTCGCCTGCGGACTCGGGACCGTACGCGGACCTCAGCTCGTCCACCTCGTTCTTCGGCAGCGTGATCACCGCATCGATCCAGTAGGTCGACGGGCCGGGTGCGCGATCGGAGCCGAAGGTGCCCGACATCCAACGCGCCTGCTCCGGAGTGCCCAGGGCCGCGAACCGCTTGGTGAGCGGCTCGAGGTCGGTTCGCAGTTCGCCGGTGCCGGACTTGCCGGCGGCCTCGGTGGTGCGCCCGTTCGTCCCTCCGTTCCACCACGACTGGCAGCCCGCGGTCAGCACCGCGCACAGCAGCACGGCGGTCAACCTGGTGAACCTCACCGGCGCTCCCTGGGGTTGTCCGGGGTCGGCCCCCGGTCGCGGCTCGACCCGCGTGGCTCACGATTCTCGCCCGGTTCCCCGGTCGGCCCACCGGTGGGCGGCCCCCAGATGACGGTCCTGGTGATCGTGCCGTGCGTGTCGAACGGCTTGACTCAGCCGATCTCGGTGAAGCGGCCGTTCTCGACCCGGACGTCGGAATGGCCTTCCCTGTCGAGGAAAGGTGCGCTGTCACGCGGAATAGCGTTCTCTCGATCGGGTGTGCGCGATCGGGCCAGTGATGTCGAGCTGGCGCGCGAATACAGTTTCGTCCATGGGCGAGGCCGGGTCCGTCGATCGTGTGGTCAACAGCGTGGTGGGCGATGTGGCCGGCGCGGTCGTCCAGGCGGGGTCGATCAGCGGTGGCGTCGTGGTCCACCAGGCAGCCTGGCAGACGGCGGTGCCCCGGCAGCTCCCGCCGTCGAGGACCGGCTTCGTGGGGCGCAAGGAGGAACTGGCGGCGCTCGACGCGCTGGTCGAGGACCGTGACGCGGTCGGGATCTCGGTGGTCGACGGCATGGCGGGGGTGGGCAAGTCGTCCCTGGTGGTGCACTGGGCGCACCAGCGCGAGGACCGGTTCCCCGACGGCCAGCTCTACGTGGACCTGCGCGGGTTCGACCCGACGAGCGCGCCCGTGGAGCCGGGTGAGGCCATCTGCGCGTTCCTGGACGCGCTCGGAGTGCCCGGCGAGATGGCGCCCGCGGGGCTCGACCGGCGGGTCGGCCTCTACCGCAGCCTGCTCGCCGGGCGGCGGATGCTGGTCGTTCTGGACAACGCCAGGGACAGCGACCAGGTCACATCCCTCCTGCCCGGGAGCCCGAGCTGTCGAGCGGTGATCACCAGCCGCTACCGGTTGGACGGTGTGGTGGCGCGTTTCGGTGCTCACACCGTCAAGGTGGACGTGCTGGCCGACGACGAGGCGTTGGCCCTGCTCGCCACGGCATTGGGGCAGAACCGCATCGCGGCTGATCCTCGGTCCGCGGCCGAGCTCGTCAGGCAGTGCGCCCGGCTGCCGATCGCGCTCACGATCTTGACGGCCCGGCTCGTCGAGGAACCACACCTGTCATTGCGCACGCTCGCCGCGGAACTGCGCGATCACCGCAGACGCCTCAGCTTCCTCGACTGCGGCGAGGCCGGGCTCGCGGTCGCCTCGGTGTTCTCCTGGTCCTACCACGCCCTCGACTCCGCGGCGGCTGCGCTCTTCCGGCTGCTGGGACTGCATCCAGGACCGGACTTCACCCTGCCGGCACTGGCCTCACTGGCGGGAGCCGGACTCCACGAGGCGCGGGAGCTGGTGCTCGAGCTCAGCCGGGCACACCTCGTCGAGCAGCACAAACCGGGGCGCTACCGGATGCACGACCTGCTGCGGGTGTACGCCCGCGATCGCTGCAACGCCGAAGTCCGCCCCGTGTTCCGCGACCGTGCCCGACACCGGCTGCTGGACCACTACCTGCACACCAGCGTTGCGGCGGACCGGCACATGGACGCCCCTTGGGAGGAAGTCCACATCGGACCGCCGACCGGCGCTGTGACCCTGCGGCACATCGGCAGCCAGGCCGACGCGCTCGCCTGGTTCCGCGCCGAACACGCCGTCCTGCTGAGCGTCCTCGAACACGGCACGGCCCTCGGTTCCGACCACACCTGGCGGCTGGCCCGCGCCATGGCCACCTACCTCGACCGGGGGAACCACCGTGTGGACTTCGTCCACACCCAACGCCTTGCCGTGGCCGCCGCGGAACGTTCAGGCACGCCTCAAGCGCGGGCCATGGCCCACAGGCTCCTCGGCCGCGCTCTCATCCGCGCTCGGCGCCACGAAGAGGCTCGCGAACACCTCCGAGAAGCGTTGCGCCGCTTCGAGGAGCTGGACGACCTGAACGGGTTGTCCCACACCTGCTACGCGCTGGGGTACCTGTACGGCCTGACCGGCGACCGGGCACAGGCCCTCGCCGAGAGCCGCACAGCGCTGGTGCTGTCCCGGCGCGGTGGCCACCAGCTTTGGCAAGCCAAGGCGCTCAACAACATCGGCTGGTGCCACCTGGAGTACGGCGAGCCCGGCGAGGCGCTGTCCCCTTGTCTCCAGGCATTCGACCTGTACCGCACCATCGGCACCGACCCCGACGGCTACGCCCACGTCCTCGAGTGCCTGGGGCGCGCGTACTCGGGTGTCGGCGAGCCGAGGAAGGCCCTGAACTTCTACCGACAGGCGCTCGCGTTGTGCGAACAGCGCGGGAACCACCTCACGCGCTGCACGACTCTCCGCTTCATGGCCACCGACCACGCAACGCTCGGCGACTACGAGGCGGCACGCGCCGCACTGCGCGATGTGGTCGCCACACTGCTACGCCTGGATTCCCCGGAGGCCACCGCGGTGCAGCGCGAACTGGCCGCACTCGACCGACTCGCATAGGAGCGGCGTCGTCCACGGCACGAGCTCCGGCAGGATCACCGAACCACCGCTCCATCACGCGGCGGCGAGAGTGACCTGGTCGCAGATGGCGGCGTCGAGGTCGGTGGCGGTCAGGCCGAAGGTTTCCGCCGTTTCTGTCGCGTCCATGTGGAACGGCGCGTACCACTGGTAGTCCATCTCGGCCGCCTCGCGGGCGATGGGCACGACCAGCCCGGCCGTGCGCATCGCGATGCGGGGCAGCTGGACCAGTTTGGCCGGCGGCCGGCCCGCGGCGATGGCGTAGCGTCGTGCGAGCTCGCGGATGGTGACGGCTGGTGGGGACGGCACGTGCCAGGCCCGACCCCATGCGCGTTCGTCCTGGCGAGCGTAACCAGGGTCTTGGCCATGTCGCCGTTGAAGGTGAAGGTGTGCGGCATGTCCAGGTGCCCGGTGATCCACGCGGCACGGCCCTTCTTCAACGCCGGCTCGATCAGCATGGAGTAGATGCCAACCGCGTCCTTGCCGATGTAGTCGGAGCCGCGGACCTCGGTAGTGCGGATGCCGGCACCGAGGGCCTGTTCCCACATCCGTTTGCGCAGGCGACCTTTGCGCCCGGTGGCGGACATGGGGGTGTGCTCGTCCATCCGGCCATCGGGCTGCGGTCCATAGGCGTAGAGACTGCCGGTGAGCGCCAGGACCGCGTCATTGGCCTTCGCGGCGGCGATCACCGCGGTTCGCAGGGGTGGCGACAAGCGCTCCCACAGGGTGTACGAGGTCGGGTTCGCGCAGTGGTAGATCGCTTTCGCACCGCGGGACAGCTGGGTCATCCGCAACGGGTCGGAGGCGTCCGCGGCTACCCGCTCGACCAGTGGGTGCGCAGGGCCGGAGCCGCTGCGCGTGACGATCCGGACGCTGTCGCCGCGCTCGACCAGCAGGCGGGCGACGTTCGTGCCGATGGAGCCGGCACCGATGATGACATGTTCGGCCATGACGAGCTTCTCCTTGGGGTTCCAGGATCTCGGCCGAAACCGGTGCAGGCCGGCACCCCGACCCGCGTTCCGGCGACTCGGAACGCTAACGACGTTAGATTTCCTAACCTCATTAGCTGAACCAGGTCGGGATGTGGTCGTCAAGGCTCGGCGGCTACTGTCCGACGACACCACCGAAGCGAAGTGGCGGAGCATGCCGACCAGCACGAGACGGGCCCGGGAACGGGTGCGGACCCGCGAGCGGATCATCGAGGCCGCGCTGCACGTCCTCGAGGCGGAGGGCGTCGCGGCGCTGACGATCCGGCGCATCGCGGCCGACATCGAGTACTCCGCACCCGTCGTCTACCAGCACTTCGCCAACAAGGACGCGCTCGTGCTGGAGCTGGTCGCGCACGGCCACCGCCTGATGCTGGCCGAGTTCCGGCAGGCCGCCGAGGAACCCGACATCGACCGGCGCATGATGCGCATCGCATCCGACTACGTCCGGTTCGCCGGCGAGCACCCGCACCTCTACGAGGTCATGAACGGCACAGTGGTCGGCGCGGACGAGCGCCGGCACGCCGCGGAACCGGCCATCGCCGTCCTGAAGGACCTGCTCGCCGCCTGGTCCGACGCACATGACGTCGTGCTGGCCGCCCCCGATGAGGCCTGCGAGATCATCTGGGGCACGCTCTACGGCATGGCCTCACTCGGCTGTCTCGGCACCGTCGGCAACGAACGCGCCCGGCGGCTCGCCGAGCACGCGCTCCGCGCGATCCTCCTCGGCTGGCGAACCGGGGCACCGGGAAACGGGTAGTCCGGCACCGCTGCCGGCCTCAAAGGCCTTGCTACTGGGCCGGATCAGGTCCAGGGGGTGGTCGCCTGGAGCACCGCCTCGGTCAACGCCTCGGTGCGCAACCGCGTCACCTCCTGGTAGTCCGGGTCAGCCACCATGCGGCTGAACGCGGCCCGATCCGGATAGCGCACGACGATCACCGCGTCCCAGCTCTGCCCCTCCTCCGCCACCAGCACCGTGGATCCGGTGCCGGCGTAGAGGACCTCGCCGCCGTAGCGAGGCAGGAACGTCTCGCTCAGATGACGCGCATACTCCCGATAGGCCTCGTCGCCGCCCTCGGCGAACCGGAGCAGGTTCAGCATCACCACCGGCCCGCCCGAGTCCTCGGCGAGCAGTCGCTTCAAGTCCGCACCACGTGGATCAACGGCCATGTGCTCAGCATGCCCTGCCGCACAGCGGTCCGCACCGGTCGATGCTCAGGAGCGCGAAGCACCGGGTGCCGCCGGGCGAGGGGATCGCGGCGGCACCCGGTCACGCCGGACGTTCCGGCGTGGGATCAGCGGTTGGTGTTGATCGTCTTCTGGATCCAGCCGGTGTACGCGGTCGCGTTGGTGTACAGGCCCGGCCCGTTCGCGCAGGGCACGTCCTCGTCACCGGGACCGGAGGTGACGCCGATCAGTTCCCACCGACCCCACTTCCCGCGCTGGAGCTGCGGCCCGCCGGAGTCGCCCGAGCACGCCATGGCGCCCGCCTTCCGGCTCACGGTGCACAGCCGGGTGCGATCGGCGAAACCGGGCGCGCACTCGGACTCGGCAGCGCGCCGGGTGTCGAGCTGCTGGAGGCGCTCAGCGAACTTCCACTCGTCCAGGCCGGCCCCCTCGACCGTGGTGCCGAATCCCAGCAGCCGGGTGGGGGTGCCGGGCGTGCCGGCCCGGTTCGCGATCCGGATCGGCTGCTGGGCGACCGGGCGGTCCAGGCGCACCAGCGCGATGTCGTTGCGGTTGGGCTGCATGCCCGGCAGCACCTGGTAGCCCGGGTGGCGCACCACGCGGTCGATGACCCTGACGGTGCCACCGGAGGTCCGCCGGTCGCTGCCGACGCGCACAGTGCCGTCCAGCACCGCCCCTTCCCCGCTCTGGCCGACGCAGTGCGCTGCCGTCACCACCCACCGCGGGTGGATCAGCGACGCCCCGCACACGCCCTTGGCGTTGCCCGCGCTGGGCACCGTCAACGGGATCGAGGTCATGAACTCATAGCGCTCCGCGGAATCTTCCCCGTTGATGATCGCACCGGCGGTGCCGGTGAGCGCCGTGGTGGCGAACGCACCCGCCAGCAGGACGCCGGCCATCCGAACCACTCCACGGCGCACGGACTTCAGTCTCGACATGCTCTTCCTTCACAACGAAAATGACGAACGAGACCAATCCTTTCCGTTCACTGTGGACGGAACCATGCAGGCAACCCGCCTGTCGGCGTCGAGAGTGCTCGACCGTCGGAGGTGGAGCCCGCACCACCGGAGGACAGGACGAGCAGCAGGCCGCTCGGTGACGTGCGGGCCAAGGTGCTCGAAGCCACCTCCACGAACGTTGTTCCGCTGCGCCGCAGAAAATTCGTGCCGATCACGGTGGACCAGCCGCTGGCGCCCGGCCAGTACCGCCTGATCACGGAGCACGGGACGTACACCCGCGGCATGATCGTCGGGCCGTCGACGGACGAGGTGCAAGCACGACCGACTGGGACTCCCCCGCCTTCTACGCCTCGTTGCCACGCGACCCGGCTGCCCTCCACGACTGACTGCGCACCGGCACGAGCCAGCGCGGTTCTTCATCGGCAACCGCATGATCGCGAGCCCGGAGCACAGCTGCAGCTGGATCGCCGAGGGCACCGTCCTGACGTCGGTGGCGATCACCACCGCGGTCGTCGACAACACCGGCTGATCTGCACGGCGGGTGAGCGGGCCGCGGTGATCCCACCGCGGCCCGCCTACGCCGAATCTGGGGCCGTATAGGGCATGCCGACTGACAGGCGTGAATTTACGGCACGTGACACGGTCACATTTTTGGTTGATTTTCTCTGCGCGCACCCTCTGAGGGACGCTCGATCGGGCGACAAACAAGCGCACCAAACCGGGTGGCAATAGCTTTCGGTGCGACAGGCAGGACGGTCCACCGGCATCCGATGCAGAGGGAGTCGTTGCGTGTTCAAAGCTATCGGCAGGTTCGTCACCGGGCATGCACGCGTCGTCCTCGTGGCCGGAGTGTCGGTGGTGATCGGTGCCGGAATACTCGCCTTCTCCGCGTCCGGTGCTTTGACGACGTCCGGTTTCGGTGACCCGAGTTCGGAGTCCTGGCAGGCGCAGACCCTCATCGAGGAGCGTTTCGGCGGTCGCGCCAACGCCCTGGTCCTGATCACCGCCCGCGACGGCACGGTCGACGACGCGGCGGTCAGGCAGGCCGGCGGCGAGCTGACCGCGCACCTGGCGGCCGACCCCGTGCTGTCCGACGTGACCTCCTACTTCGCCACCGGGGCGCCGCAGTTGCGCTCCGACGACGGCCGGCACGCGCTCGCCCTCGGCCAGTTCTCCGGTGACTTCGCGGACAACGAGAAAACCGTCGAGCGGCTGCGGGAGCGCCATGCCGGCGATCGAGGTGCGATCACCGTCCACATCGGCGGCACGGCGGCGGTCGAACTGGACGCCGACCGGCAGCTCGCCGCTGATCTGCTGCTGGCCGAGCTGATCGCCGTTCCGATGATCCTGCTCCTGCTCGTGCTGGCCTTCCGCACGATCGTGGCCGCGGTACTGCCGGTGCTCATGGGTGGCATCGCGATCGTGTGCACCATCGCCGAGTTGTCGGTCATCGGGTCGCTGACCGACGTGTCGATCTACTCGATCAACATGGCCGTCGGGTTGGGCCTGGGACTCGCCGTCGACTACGCGATGCTGATGACGAGCCGGTTCCGCGAGGAGCTGGCCGCCGGGCTCGACACCTCCGCCGCGGTGGTCCGCACCGTGCAGACCGCCGGTCGGACGATCGTGTTCAGCGCCGTCACGGTGGCCGTCGCGCTCGCCGCGCTGCTGTTGTTCCCGATGTACTTCTTGCGTTCGTTCGCCTACGCCGGGATCGGGGTGGTCACCGCCTCCATGATCAGCGCGGTGCTCGTGCTGCCCGCGCTGCTGACCGTGCTCGGGCCGAAGGTCAACGCGGGTCGCCTGCCGTGGGCGCACCGGTACCCCCTCGGCTCCGGTTCGGCTTTCTGGGGAAGGCTGGCCGGCGCGGCCATGCGGCGGCCGCTGCTCACCGGGGCGCCGGTGGTCGTCCTGCTGCTGCTGGCGGCGGTGCCGCTGCTGCGGGCCGACCTCGGCATGCCCGACGACCGGGTGCTACCCAGTTCGGCCCAGAGCCGGGTGGTGGGCGACGTGTTGCGAACACACTTCGGCAACGAGGACAGCAGGTCGATCCAGGTCGTCATCCAGGGCACCGCCGAGCCGGCCGCGGTCGCCGGTCACGCGCGCCGGATCTCCGAGCTTCCCGGTGTGCTGCGGGTGACGTCCAGCGCGGGAGCGTTCGTCCGCGGTCACGACAGCGGACCGGCTCCCGCCGGCGCCACGCTCGCCCGTGCCGACAGCCAGCGCCTTCTCGTGGCAGCCGAACCCGAACCCAGCTCCGCGCAGGCCCGCGAACTGATCAGCGCGATCCGCGCGCTGCCGGAGCCGGCCGGCACGTCGGTCGTGGTCGGCGGCGAGGCGGCGCTCCTGGCAGACAGCCACGACGCGATCGGAGGCCGGTTGCCGCTGGCGATCGCGTTGATCGCGATCACCACGTTCCTCCTGCTGTTCCTGTTCACCGGGAGCTTGCTGCAGCCGCTGCGGGCGGTGGCGTTCAACGTGCTCGGCCTGTCGGCCACGATCGGCGTGCTGGTGCTGGTCTTCCAGGAGGGGTGGCTGTCGCCGGTTCTCGGCTTCACCCCGTCACCGCTCAACATCTGCATGCTGGTGCTGATGTTCACCATCATCCTCGGACTGTCCATGGACTACGAGCTGTTCGTGGTGAGCCGGATCAAGGAGGCTCACGACCAGGGCATCGACCACCACTCGGCGGTGATCCTCGGCATGTCCCGCACCGGGCGACTCGTGTCCACCGCCGCGGCGCTGATCGCGGTCAGCCTCTTCGCCTTCGCCATCAGCGGCGTGAGCTTCGTCCAGATGTTCGGCATCGGTGCGGGGCTGGCCGTTCTGCTGGACGCCACGCTCATCCGCGGCGTGCTGATGCCGGTCGGCATGCGGCTGCTAGGCCGCCATGCGTGGTGGGCTCCCGCGCCGATGCGCCGCCTGCACCGGCGCGTCGGTCTTCGCGAGGCGTCGGAACCGCCCGCCCACAAGATCCCGGCACTTCATCCGCTGCCCGAAGCCGCCCGGTAGTGCGCGCACCCCGGCACCGCTCATGGCGGATCGGCGGTGACCAGCTAGCCCACGCGATCAGTGCGTCGATGGTCGCCGCCAGCTTGCCGCGATCGAGGTTGATCTCAGCGGGGGTGGCTCTCCAGCACCGGCATTGTCGTTGTGGTCACGTCAGCCCTCCTCGACGCGGATCCGGATCCGTGACGGCTACGCCGGCACGTGCCCGCGAACCGCGAGCGCTCACTGGAAGCGGGCCGAGTCGCCCACCTGCCGATCGATGTCCCGTTCCGGCCGCGCCCGCTTCGTGAGCACAAGGCTCGCGCAGGTCAGCACCACCACGACGACACCGACCACGACGTCGTTGACGACAACCTGCGTACCGCCGTAGTCGAACACCAGGGGAGCCACCACCAACCACGTGCCCAGCACGACGTTGACGCCCCAGCCGACCCGGGCCACAGCTCGCGGCGCGATGGCGCGGGTCAACGCCACCACCACGATGACGAGCCCGATCGCCAGGTCGACCCAGCGGGTGTCCAGACCCGCCACGTTCCCGCGGGGGCCGAACAGCGCCGCGGCCTCCATCAGCCAGATCCCGGCCAGGACGTTCAGGCCGCTCGGCACGCTGGCCAGCGCTTGGTTGCCCTTGGCCGGCGAGCCCCTGGTTCGCGCGTTCATCTCGCTCCCTCGGACCGGCGACCACCGTCCGGGTCGCACCACCGGCCGGGTACCCGCTGTTCACGAGATCACGTCGGCGCGCACGTGCGGTCCGGGGGCTACGGCATGAGCAGAGCAAGAGCACCGGCCACGGCGGCATCGGCCGACTTCTGGCTCCCCGACGCCCGTGCGAGCACGAACGTTCCCTGGAGCACCGCGAGCAACATCGCTGCGGTCTCCTCCGGTACCAGCTCGGACGACAACGAGCCGTCCGCCTTGCCGTCGCGGACCGCCTCCTCGACCACCTCCGCCAGCGTCGCGAACACGGAGCCGATCGCCTCCCGCAGCTCCGGCTCGGCCAGCATCCCGGCGTCGTAGGTGAACCCTCCGACCCGGCAGCCGGCCAGTGCGTCACCGGCCAGCGAGAGCACACCGGCCAGCCGCTCCCGGCCGGTCGGCAGGTCCCGCGTCGCCGCGCGGGTCGCCTCGAGCAGGTCGCGACCGTTCGCCGCCACCACCTCACGTGCGAGGTCGGTCTTGGCCGGGAAGTGGTGGTAGTAGCTGCCCTGGCCGACCCCGGAGGCCTCCATCACCTGGCGCGGGCTCGTCGTCGAGTAGCCGTGGCGCCAGAACATCTCCTTGGCGGAGGCCACGATCTTCTGCCTGTTGTCCACGGCACAACCCTACCCGAGGTCCATACATACCTCTAGGTATTGCCACCATACCTAGAGGTATGTATGTTCGCGGCATCCACTTCCGCACTTGCGAGGAGCACCACTGTGACCAAGGCAGCCACCGCCGCGTACCCCGTCGTCGACCACAAGGTCGAGAACCTCGACGGCTTCGAGCTCTTCTACCGCGAGGCCGGACCCGCTGACGCGCCCGTCGTGCTCCTGCTGCACGGCTTCCCGACCTCGTCGCACATGTTCCGCAACCTCATCCCGTTCCTCGCGGACCGCTTCCACGTCATCGCCCCCGACCTTCCCGGCTTCGGGCAGAGCGCGGCACCTGACCACACCGAGTTCTCGTACACGTTCGACAACGCGGCCGAGCTCGTGCAGAAGCTCCTGACCCGCCTCGGAATCACGCGCTACGCCGTCAACGTCTTCGACTACGGCGCCCCCACGGCATGGCGGCTCGCCCTCGCGACCCCGGACGCGATCACCGCGCTGATCGTGCAGAACGGCAACGCCTACGACGAGGGCATCGACAACGACTTCTGGAAGCCGATCAAGCGGTACTGGGCGGACCGGAGCCAGGACAACCGCGACGCCCTGCGCCACCTGCTCACCATCGACACCACCACGTTCCAGTACACCGACGGCATGGCGCACCCGGAACGGATCTCCCCGGACAACTGGATCGTCGACCAGGCGCTGTTGGACCGCCTCGGCAACGACGAGATCCAGCTCGACTACTTCCTGGACTACGGCACGAATCCCGGCCTCTACCCCGCCGTGCAGGAGTGGCTGCGCACCAAGCAGCCACCGACCCTCGTCGTCTGGGGCGGCAACGACGTCATCTTCCCGGCCGCCGGAGCCCACCCCTACCGGCGCGACCTGACCGACATCGAGTTCCACCTCTTCGACAGTGGTCACTTCCTGCTGGAGGACAAGGCGAGCGAGGTCTTCCCGCTCATCCACGACTTCTTGGCGCGCAAGCTCGGATGACCGGATCGAACCCGCCTCGGGTAGGGGCCAAGTCATCGGGATGGGTGGTGCGCGGCGGGGTAACCGCACGCATGAACCTTCATGAGGCCCTACGAGCCGCCGAAGACCTCCGTGCCGCTGACCGGCCGGCAGCCGCGGTCGCGGCGGTGGCCCGGCGGTTGATGCGGCCGCCCCGCCTCCAGCGGGCGCTGCGAGGATCGTGGCTCGGCCATCCGCTGCACCCCTTGATGATCACCGTGCCCATCGGGGCGTGGGTCTGCGCATCGGTCCTGGACGCCCGCGCGGGCAACGAGGAGGCAGCACGCCGCCTCACCGGCATCGGCCTGGCGGCGGCCCCACCGACCGTCCTGCTGGGACTGGCCGACTACGACCGGCTGAGCAGGCGGCAACAGCGCGTCGGCGTGGTGCACGCGATCGCCAACACCGCCGCACTGGCCTGCTTCACCGCCTCTTACGCCGCACGACGACAGGGAGCTCACGTCCGGGGAAAGCTGCTGAGCCTGCTCGGACTGACGGCGATGGGCGTGGGCGGGGCGCTCGGTGGCCACCTCGCCTACGCCCAGGGAGCCGGGGTGTTCCGCTGGCAACGCCCCGCGGAAGACGGCACCGTGCGCCCCGGCCCCAGCACAGCGGTTCCCGTGTGACCAAGCGGACTTGCCGTCGGCAGGTGTCAGTGCCTGCCGACGGTCGGGTTCACCGCCCTCGGCGCAGCAGCTTCCACAGCAGCAGCACGGCCGTCGCCACGCCGGCCGCGACCACCGCCGGGTGCTGGCGGGCCTGGCGGACACCCTGCTCTACGCGCTGCCGCACGGGCTCGGGTAGTGCGTCGACCGCCTCGAGGGCGGTGACGCCGACCTGCGTGGCCACGACGTCGGCCTTCTCACCGAGCTGGCCCGCGATGGCGGTCGCCTTCTCGCCCACCTGGCCGGCGACCGCACCGGCCTTCCCGCCCACCTGAGCGGCGGCGGCAGTCACCTGGCCGGCGACCGCACTGGCCTTCTGACCGACCTGGGTCGCCTTCTCACCCGCCTGGGCGGCCGCGGCGGTCACCTTCTCCCGGGCCACACCCGTCGCCTCGGCGGCAGCGGGCTGGTCGGGCTTCTCCCCCGTCTTGCCCGCTGCGCCGGTCGCCGGCCCGGCCGCTGCTGGCGCCGGCTTCCCGGCCCTCGTGTCGTTCTGCTTCGGTTCCGCTCCGGCCTGCACGCCGGGCTTGACCGGTCCGGGCACGTTCCTCTGGGGCGCGGGCACGGGCGCGCTGTCACCGAGCTCCCAACGCGTCTGTGCGGTTTCGGCGCGCAGTTCGCCCGCGTCGGCGGGGACGTTCTTGTCGCTCATCGGTGTGCCCTTTCACTGATGCTGGCGGTGCGCTGGTCGAGGGTCGCGACGACGGCGGCCTGGCGGCACGAGCCCTGCGATCCTCTCCCAGCTTGATCCACCTCTACCCAGAACGGCGGTGGTGTACGCCCGATGTTCGGGGGAAACCCGTCGCGCATGGCGCAGGCACTCGACGCACCCACGCAACTGCCAGGGCGTTCCTGGTGGGCAGTCCTGAAGCGAACGGTGAAGGAGTTCGACGACGACAACCTCACCGACTGGGCCGCGGCGCTGACCTATTACGCCGTGCTGTCGCTGTTTCCCGGCATCCTGCTGCTGGTCTCGCTGCTGGGCCTGCTCGGGCCGGGCGCGACCCAGACCATCGTGGACAGTCTGGACGCGCTGGGGCCCGGCGAAGCCAAGGACTTCATCGCGGGCGCGATCGAGAACCTGCAGAATTCCGAGGCCAGCGGACTGCTGGCGGTCGTCGGCCTGGTCACCGCGCTGTGGTCGGCGTCGGGTTACGTAGGTGCGTTCATGCGCGCCGCGAACTCGATCTACGACGTCGAAGAGGGCCGCCCGTTCTGGAAGGTCATCCCGCTGCGGCTGGCTCTGACCGTCGGTGTGGTGGTGCTGCTGGCCCTGGTCGCGCTGGGCGTGACGCTCACCGGCGGGGTCGCCGAGTGGCTCGGCGACCTGCTGGGCCTGGGTTCCACGTTCGTCGCGGTGTGGGACGTCGCCAAGTGGCCCGTGCTGTTCCTCTTCGCCAGCGCCGCGATCGGCCTGCTGTTCTGGGCTTCGCCCAACGTGCGGCAACCGAGCTTCCTGTGGCTCACGCCCGGCGGATTCCTCACCGTGGTGGTGTGGGTCGCCGCGTCGCTGGGTTTCGCGTTCTACGTCTCCAACTTCGGCTCCTACAACAAGACCTACGGCTCCCTGGCCGGCGTCATCATCTTCTTGGTCTGGCTGTGGATCTCCAACCTCGCCCTGCTGCTCGGCGCGGAACTGGACGCGGAACTGGAACGCGGCCGGCGCATGGCCATCGGCGAGTCCAACGGCGAGGACCCGGTCGCCCCACCCCGTGACACCAGGGCGATGGACTGAAGCGGCCCGGGAGGCGAGCGCTGTTCCCAGTCGCGCGACGTGATCTGCGGGACCGCTGCCGCTGCCGGGTAATTGGTGATCATGGCTCGGGCCGCAGTGTGAACAGAAGCACGAGAACGGGTTGCGCGAAACGCGCCACACGACGATCTGTTTTAAGATGTGATCATGGCCGAGTCCACGTCCCTGAGTCCTGCGGAAGCTTTTGAACTGCTGCTTTCGGGCAACCAGCGCTTCGTCGCCGGTACACCCGAGCATCCGAACCAGGACGCGACACGCCGCGCCGAGATCGCACCTGCCCAACGCCCGTTCTCGGTGCTGTTCGGGTGTTCCGACTCCCGGCTGGCCGCTGAGATCATCTTCGACCGCGGCCTGGGAGACCTGTTCGTGGTGCGCACCGCCGGCCATGTCGTCGGCTCGGAGGTGTTGGGCAGCGTCGAGTACGGAGTAGAGGTTCTGGACTGCCCCTTGGTCGTGGTCCTCGGCCATGACGCGTGTGGCGCCGTAGCCGCAGCGTGCGCCGCGCTGGACGACGGCACGGTTCCGGGTGGATACATCCGGGATGTCGTCGAGCGGGTGACGCCGAGCGTCTTGGCGGCGCGGGCCGCTGGTCGCCTGGAGGCCGATGAGATTCTCGCCGAGCACGTCAGCCGCAGCGTCGACCTGCTGCTCGACCGCTCGCGCCTACTGGCCGAGCGGGTGGCCGCTGGTACCGCGGCCGTGGTCGGTCTGTGCTACCGCCTGGCCGACGGCAGCGCACGCCTCGTTGCGGCCCGGGGCTTGGATGTTGGCGTCACCGCAGTCTGATCAGCCGGATCTGCGTTGCATCGGGGTCGGCGGAACCTGTTCTTCGATGCCGCTGGAGTGCGCATCAGCGGGAAGCCAGGACAGTACTCAAGTCCACTGTGTCCAGTCCTGGCTTCTGCGGCGCGGGCCGCGATGGTGCACTTGACTACACAGTATGAGAACTCTGTCGTAGCAATTCGGGCGTGAGCTGGCCATCGAGGCCGTTGGCCTCGTGGACCTGCCGATGAACCTGGACCGGAAAGGTGTCTGTGTCAGTGGGACAAGGACGACTGCTCCGCGATCGGCCTGGTCAAGTTCGACCTGCTCGGCCTGGGCATGCTCTCCGCGATCCGCTACGCGGTCGACCTGGTCGCCGAGCACCACGGCGTTGACGTCGACCTCGCGCATCTCGACCTCGATGACTCCAACGTCTACGACATGCTCTGCGCCGCGGACACTGTCGGGATTTTTCAGGTGGAGAGCCGCGCGCAGATGGGCGCGCTGCCCCGCGTCCGCCCCCTCAACTTCTGGGACCTGGCTGTTCAGGTGGGGTTGATCAGGCCTGGCCCGATCCAGGGCGGCTCCGTGCGCCCCTACATCGCCCGCCGCAACGGCGCCGCCTGGAAGCACGACCACCGGCTGCTCGCGGGCGCTCTGGACCGCACGCTCGGCGTGCCGCTGTTCCAAGAACAGGTCATGCAAATCGCGATCGACGTCGTCGGCTTCACTCCCGCTGAGGCCGACGAGCTGCGCCGCGCGATGGGCTCCAAACGCAGTCAGTCCAAAATGGAGCAACTCCGGGCCCGGTTCTACGAAGGCATGGCGGGCAACGACATCGCGGGCGGCTCGCCGACAGGATCTACACCCAGGCCAAGGCCTTCTCCGGCTACGGCTTCGCGCTGAGGCCACTCGCTGTCCTTCGCACGCCACGCGTTCACCAGCGCCTGGCTCAAGCTCTACTACCCCGCCGCGTTCCCCGCCGGCTTGCTGCGCGCAGCCGATGGGCTTCCATTCGCCGGAGTCGCTGGTCGCCGACGGCCGCCGCCACGGCGTCATCACCCGCAGCCTCGCCCCACCCCACCCTCAAGCAAGTAGCGCCGGCGGGCACGCGGTCCAGCTCGGTCTCGCCGGCGTGCGCGGCCTTGGCACCGACATCGCCCAGCACGTCGTCGACGACCGTCTCGCCCACGGCCCCTTCCGCGACCTCGCCGACGTCGGCCGCCGCACCCGGCTCACCGAACCGCAGCTCGAAGCCCTCGCGACCGCAGGCGCGCTCGGCGAACTGGCGGGCGCCGACCGGCGCACCGCGCTGTGGAACGCCGCGCTACCCGCCCGCGAACACGCCGACCAACTCCCCGGCACCACCACCATCGGCGACACCACACCCGCGCTGCCGGGCATGAGCACGCTCAGGTCGAGTTCGATCAGGGTGGCTTCGGTGAGGTCGATTTCGGGGATCTCGGGCCAGTAGTCGCGGTGTGGTTGGCCGCTGTCGTTTGATTGGGGGCGGAGGTGCTTGGCGAGCAGGCGTTGCACGGAGAGGCGGACGTCGCGCTCTTGCACGGCTTCGGCGTGTGCGGTCTTGGGGTCATCCATCAGGTCGTGCGGGATCGGGGGCCGAGGCGTCAGCAGGGATCGCGGAGCAGCGGCCGGGTCACCCCTGCAGCCGGGTGCGTGGCGGGTAGGGCTGTCGTCGGTGGTGGGGTGTAGGGCATGCGCAGGCAGGCGCACCACGGGCTGGCGATCGTAGGGCGTTGGTCGGGGTTGTCCTGGCCGAGGCGTTCCAGCGCGTACAGCCCGGCCAGTCGTACCGGTGCCTTGTCGGAGCCGAACTGCTCAGAGGCTTTGGTGCAGAGCTCGGTGACCCGGCGGCGCACCGCATCGTCCTCGGTGGCAGCGGCCACTCGTTCGGCGTGCAGCCGGTTGATCTCCGCGACGCGCACGGCGTGGGCGTGTTCGGCTCCCTGGGTTCGCTGGCGACGTGCCGCGAGGTACAGGGCGCCGATCCCGCCGAGCATGACCGCGACGCTGGCGGTGGTCTTGAACACCTCGAGGTGCGCGGTCGTCTTCTGCTCCCCGGTCGCAGGCGTGGTGTTGATCCACAGCCACATCACGGTGAACACCGCGCCCAGGACAACGACACCGAACAGCGCGGCCGCACCCAACCGGCCACCCGACAACGACGGCCGCTGCGCCTACGGCTGACCTTCTGAACCTCGCTACAACGCTGTCGCGGTTCACGGAACCGCAGGTGCTGGAACGGCACGAGGTGGTGCTCGATGTCGCGGTCGGCCTCGCCGGACACCCGAACCTCGGGCGGTTACAGCACCGCCACGGCGCGCCGAGCCGTTTCGCACCGGCCGAGGCGCCCGTGCAGTGCTTCATCTTCGGCCTGCTGCACCTGGACGGCCGAGTCGCTGCTCGGTGAGCCGGTGCGTGAGCTCGTCCAGGCAGATGCCGAGGTCCTGTGCGCTTGTCAGCTCATGGTGAGCTGGGTCGATGACGCCAGTCGCGAGGTTCCCGGCATCGAGTTCAGCCTCACCGCTGGTCCACACGGTTAGCTGGCCTGCTAGATCACCGGTCTCGCAGACGACCCAGGCGGCGGACTTGTCACGCTCAGGGCCGAACGTCAGCTGCCACCGGATCCCCGCGCGTGCCCACTGCGGCGCGTAAGCCCGCACGGCCGCACTGAACTGGGCGAGGTCGAGTTCGATCACGCTGGTGATGCTATGCGGCTGCGGCGGTGTCCGGTGTCCGGTGTCCGGTGTCCGGTGTCCGGAGAACGTCTTGGTGCGCAGCATCGCGAACAAGACATCGCAGCGGCGTCGGGCCAGGCAGATCAGCGCGGCGTTGTGTTTCTGCGTTCGACTGGGGAGATAGTCATGCCGGACCTGGTGACCACAGCTCCATGATCAGGAGCACGAAGAAGGTAACGGGGTATGTCTTGTGGGACGGCACGACGAGGGCGCGCTGCAACGCGCCGGTGTCTCGTCGTGCCGTGGTCCCGGTGGTTCCGCCTAGGCCAGGCCGCGCCATGCCGGGGTCACGACCCGCTGCGGGAGGTGTCCCGAGGGGGGTGACGAGTCTCAGTCAAGCAAACCGGATTGCTGGCGTCGAGCGCTCGCGGCGAACCCGGACGTTTCCGGACCGACTCTGATCAGCGCAAACAGCGCCCCTATCGTGTTGTGCTGGGCGTTTGCCGGACCGGTGCGCCCGCCATCGTACGAACGGTCCGGGGCGAAGCCGGACTTTTCCGGACGGCCTCGGACCGGGCACACGCCAGGGAAGCACATCTGATTTCGGACGAAATCGGCTTCCGAGAAGGGTCCCGGACCCCGTGCCGGTGGGGCAGCATGGTCGCGTCGTGCCTCCCAGCTACGAGAGATGACTGGCTGCAACCGGTCGCTCCAGCGCGTGTGGTGACGAGACGCGATACCTGTCCGTGTTCCGCCTAGGCCACGTTGTTCGAGGTGACCCATGCCCCTTTCCACATCCCGGCCCGCTTCTCCAGCACGCCCGCCCGCCCGCCGCCGTAGCGGCGGCCGGTTCACCGGTCCGGTGCCGGTGCTGGCGCTGCTGCTGGCGTTCGTCGTGCTCATGGCCGCGCTCGGGCACGACACCGAGCTCGCGGTCGCCGCGGCGCTGGCGCTGCTGGCCGGCACCCGCGCCGGCCGGTGAGCCCAATGACCGAAGACACCCCCGCACCACGGGTGCGCATCAGCCCGCCGACGTCGCGGTTACAGGCGCGCAGCAGCGCCGCGCCCCAGGACCAGCTCGCGGTGAGCCTGCTACGCGAGGTCGGCACTGAAGCTGACTACATGCACGCGGTCCGCCGGCTCTGGGAGCGCAGCGGGCTCAGCGTCCCGAAGCTGGTCACGACGTGGCCGAAGCGTTTCGGGCACGATCACGCCCTGGGCCGCAGCCAGCTCTACGCCCTGCGCAAAGCCGACCGGGTGCCGAGGAAGATCCGCCAGCTCGAGCAGCTGCTCACACTGCTCGTCGAGGGCGCGAACGGCACCGCCGACGACGTCCGGCGGTTCACCGAGACCGCGTTGGAGCTGCGCGACCCGCGCAACACCACCGTGGCCCCTCCGGCACCCGACGAGCCCGACCCCGGCTACACCAGCTCCGAGGTCTCCGACCACTCCACTCGGCCCGACGTCTTGCCACCGCAGGCCGGCGACCCTCCCGTACACCCGGATGCCGACCTGAAGCCATCCCCGCCACCCGCGACCGTCGGCATCCAGCACATGCTCGCGCCGCCCTCGATCCACAGCCCCGAGCACGCGGACACGCCCGCGCACCTCCTCACCGATACCGGGCCGGTTCAGCCGAGCCCCGACCCCGCCCCGCCGGTCCCGCCCACCAAGGCACCGGTCTGGGTCGAGCAGCTGCGCCTGCTCGATGAGGACCTGACCGCGAGGCGGATATCCGAAGATGAGTACCGGATCCGCCGAGACGACGTCCTCGCCGAGACGACGGCGCAACCAGAAGACACCCACACCACCACGAACGACGCCCTCGGCGGCAATGACACCGGCCGCGACGGCACAAGCAGTGTCCAAGACGCTCTGGCGGCCGAGCAGGACCAGCAGCCCGCTCACGCCACGCCCGTCCGACCCGTCCAACACGAGAAAAGCCCAGCAAACCAAGGGCGTCTTGGTCAGGTCCCACGACATCGCCGAGGTCCGCGGGGCAGACGGTCTTCGTCTCACGACCAGGGCGAGCGTAAGCGGCCGGCCCGGTCGTGGAAGGCGGTCGCGGCCGGGACGAGTTTGGTACTGGCCATGGCGGGCGTGCCCACCGCTGGTGTACATGTCGGCCAACGCGGCCAAGTCGAGCTTCACCTACCAGCACGGCACCGCCGCCCACGACACCTGGTCCGACGGCGCCTGCACGGACGGGATGTGCTCAGTCCAGCACCTGAACTGGCGGTGGAGCGTCGCCGCCGGCGGCCGCGTCGAGACCACCTTCACCCTCAGCGGCACACCGCGGCCCGGACGGGTGATCGGCGAGCGAATCAAACGTGGCACCTGCAATGAAGCCATCCTGGACTGGACCATCACCACAGGACAGAAGCACCTCGACAA
Organism: Lentzea jiangxiensis; assembly: GCF_900104175.1. GTDB lineage: Bacteria > Actinomycetota > Actinomycetes > Mycobacteriales > Pseudonocardiaceae > Lentzea > Lentzea jiangxiensis. The sequence continues at coordinate 738,041 of NZ_FNIX01000002.1, read as the reverse complement.
CGGCACGCTGCAAGGCGACCGCAGCAGTCAGCCGCTGGCGCTGCCGCTACCGGCAGACGCCACCACTGTCACCGTGACAGCCACCCGGCGCGACAACCACTCCTGCGAGACCACCCTCGACTGGGTTGACTCATTGCGGCCCTGATGACGCGGACGGGCCTGGCATGTCGAGGCCAGCATGCCAGGCCCTCTCCGCGGCGCATCGCACCACCAGGATCCAGGGGGTACGAGGCCGCCAAGCTGAACGACTCCTGAGATACCGATGCGCGTTCTGGCAAGAGGGTCGGAAGGCTTATCGCTCGTAGGAGTGAAGCAACGGATCCCTCAGAGCCAGCCGGGTAGCCGACAGGAGCAGGAACGCCTGGCCAAGAGGAAAACAAAGGAGTGGTCATGAGGCGACGGATGATGACGGTGCTGGCCTCTGCGGCGCTGGCGTCCGGTGCGGTAGTGGGTGCTGCCGGCTCTGCTATCGCGGAACCAGACGTCTCGATTGTCGAATGCCTGGTCGGTGGCGGTCTGCCGATCCCCGTCTCCGAGGACGGCCAGAACCTCCAGTGTCTGGGAGGCGTGTACAACGGCCACAAGGTGCGGCTTCCGCAACAACCCGGTGCGTGAGCCACGACCATCAGCAGCCAGGTCCGACGTGTCATCGCCAGGCAGGAGCGCACGCCACAACTCGGGAAGGCCGCGTGCGAGCGCACGTGGGCGCCGTTCCGGCTGCAGGCGGACCGTGTCAGGAACCTCCTCGCCCTCGACCATCCACGTGCACGGGTGGCCACCGGCCTCCAGCGAAAGCCAGCGGCAGGTCCTCGGGCACGTGCCGCATCAGCGTTGAACCGGTGAGTACGGAATTGTCGGTGTGCCGTGACAGGCTGCGCGCCATGATGAACGTGTTCCTCGGCTCGGCCGAGCTGGGTGAGGCTTTCGGCGCATCGGCAGCGGCGTGGCCGGGCATGGGGCTGACCGTGCTGCGCGGGACGCCGGCCGATCCCGGCGCGGCTGGTGAGATCACGGTCCGCCGCGGTGAGGAGGTCCTCGGGTTCACCGAGATCTCGCCCGCCCACGACGGCAGGCGGGTCTACCGGGTGGTGATCACCACCCGGGCATCACGGCGTGCCGTTACCGGCTGGGTTCCTGCCGCCTGACCCGGTCCGGGTGCAGCACAACCAGCGGCTCCGCTGGCTACCGGCCGACCACCCCGACCGGCCCGTCGGAGGTACCGTCCGCCGCAGCCTCTACCTCCGCGCCGAACCAAGCGAGAGACCCAGGCGAGCTCAAGGCACGACACGCGTTCGTGCTCGCCGGTACCGAGCACAGCCCATGTGCGCCGCGCCGCGTTGGCCGTCGAAGCCGGTGCCGTGCTCAACGTCGATACCGCTCTGATCGCCTGCAGGTCCGCTCTGAACAGCGTGTCGTCGAGGAGCTCGCGCGGATCGTCGCCGACGAACCCGTCCGCGAGCACGTCGCCGTTCTGGTCAACACTCAGCCCGGTGTCGCTCAGGCGGGAGTTCACCGCGTCGAGGTAGTCGCGGGAAATCGCCTCGACGTCATGGTCGCCGGCCGTGATCCACGGCGTCCGGCCCGTGCGCTCCTACGCCATCCGGCTCGGCGGCATGCTCGAGGACCTGCAGCGCCAGGCCCGCGGCGAGGGTTTGCTCGTACGTGGTTGCCCCACTGGTCGCGTTCACGACAACGCATGTGGATCTTGGGCTGGTGGAACCACGTCCCGATCGGCGGCTACGACTTTCTGAACAGTCCAGGTTCGAGCGACATCTGCTCACCGGTGAACGGTCTGGATGCAGGTCATCGGTCGAACGGCGGCCGCGGTTGTCCTTCGGGGCAGGCCGCCACCGCTGGCGGCCGCGCGGCACGCCGAGGTCGGTGGCGTAGGCGTTCTGGGTCCTCACCGACTTCTGGTGCGCGCCGGTGAGGCCGAGCGTGCTGATGGCACGGGCTGCCGGACGCCTGCGGGCCGACGAGATCCTCGCCGAGCACGTCAGTCACACCGCCGGCCTGTTGCTCGACCGTTCGCGCCTGCTCGCCGAGCGCGTGTCCGCCGGCACAACCGCTGTGGTCGGCCTTTGCTACGACCTGGCGGACAGCACTGAAAGGAAGCTGTTCCGGGCAGACGACTTCCGAGCATGCCGACGACACCCGCTACGTCGAGTTCTGCCGGATCAGACCGCGGCGTGGCAGATCTCGTCGTCGGCCGCGGGCGCACTCCGGCGGTCCGCGGCGATGTGCGCCAGCACGACGGCTGCCTTCTCGGGTGCGAGAAAGCGCAGTCCCATGAAGTTGTCACCCGTGGTGAAGCCCGGCAGCGCCCAGATCTCCTCGTAGGGCATGTGCACCGGCCAGTAGTGGCGGAAGCTGTAGACGTTGCTCCACAGGCACTTCGTCGGATCGGGGCGCCACAGACGTCGTGCGAACGCCGGATCCCGGAACGGGTGCCCGACCTCGCCGATGGCCAGCACGTGCTTGCGGCCGGTGAGCAACACGACGTCGCCGAGGGCGAGGCTGTCCATGCGTTTGTCGTGTTTGGCCGTGGCGCCCCAGAACCGCGCCCGGCCGCCGGGGTGCACGGTGTTCAGCTGGGCGAGGTCCGCCGGACTCGGACGGATCGGCTCGAACGGCACCGCTTGCGCCAAGGTGTCCGCCCAATGCCTGCGAGCACCGGGAGTGCCGTAGGAGGGTTGGATGACGACCTGAACCACGAAGCCCACAGTACCCGCGGCTCTGTGGCCCTGCGAGCCACCACGTCAGACGGCGGCGGACCGACCGGCGGTCACGATCGCCGTGAGCACGCGGTCGAGGTCGGCCCGGGTGGCGCGCGGGTTGATCGTGCACAGCCGCAACGCCAGCTGACCGTCCACTGTGGTCGTCGCGACGAACGTGTCGCCGCTTTCGTTGACATGGCGGCAGATCGCCGCCTGGGTCTCATCCGAGCCGTCGCGGTAGCGCAGGCAGACGATGCCGAGGCTCGGGCCGGTGACCAGGTCGAGCTCATGGCTGACCGCGACGCGGTGGGCGACGTGTTCGGCCTGGTCCAGACCGTGGTCGATCGCCGCGCGGAAGGCCGACACACCGAAACCCTTGAGCGACAACCACAGTTTCAGCGCGCGGGCCGCGGTGGTGAACTGCACGCCGTGGTCGGACAGGTTCGTCTCGGTGGCTGCGGGCCGGGAGACGGTGAGGTAGTCCGTTCCGGCGCGGAACCGGTCGATCGTGAACGCCCTGTGCAGCACGTCGGGGTTCCGCACCAGCACACAGCCGATCTCGTACGGCTGGAACAGCCACTTGTGCGGGTCGACCGCCACCGAGTCGGCTTCGGCCAGGCCGCGCAGGGCGGTCCGGCCGCGTTCGGTCAGCGCTGCGGCGGCGCCGTGTGCTCCGTCCACGTGCAGCCAGAGGCCTTCGGCACGGCTGAGCTCGGCGAGTTCGGGCAGCGGGTCGATCGCACCGGTCGCCGTTGTGCCCGCGTTCGCCAGCAGCAGGAACGGGCGCAGGCCCGCTGCCCGGTCGGCGTGGACCGCCTGCCGCACGGGCTCCGCGTTCATCGCCGGCAGCAGCCGCACCTGCTCCCGGCGCAGGCCCAGGACGTGGCACGCCTTCAGCACGGCGGGGTGGGTCTGGTCCGAGCAGTAGAGGACGCCGCCGGCCGAGTCGGCGCCGAGGCGGTCGTCCCGTGCGGCGGCGATCGCCGTCAGGTTGGCGAGCGTGCCGCCGGGGGTGAACACCCCACCCGTTCCCTCCGGCAGGCCGAGCAGTTCGGCGAGCCAGCGCGCGGTCACCAGTTCGACGGCGGCGGGTCCCGCTCCGACCGGCCACGCGCCGGGAGAGGTGTTGAACCCGGATGCGAGCAGGTCGCCCAGCACGCTCAGGAAGTTGTTGGCGCTGGGGATGAACGCCAGGCAGCCGGGGTGCCCGAGCCGCAGGGAGCGCGGCAGGACCTCGCGGGTGAGGAGCTCGAGGAGCAGGCCGGGGTCGGCGGGGTGCTCCGGCACGGGCTCGCTGAGCACGTGCCGCAGGTCGGCCGGTGTCGCGGGTGTTCTGACCGGTTGTGCGCGCAAGCCGGTGAGGTGGTCGACTACCAAGTCGACTGCCTGGTGTCCGAGCTCGCGCATGCGCTCCGGTGGCAGGTCGAGCCACCCGGCTTCGTCAGGCACCGTCGAGCACCACCGAACGGCGCACTGCCCGCACCCACTCCCCCGCCTCCGCTGTGAGCTCCGGTTCCGGCTGGAGGGAGGCAGCCGGTCCGGCGAGTTGCAGCAGGAAGAGCTCCTCCCCCGGCCGGACGGCATCGCCGGGATGGGCGTGGCACCACAACAGCGCTTCGCCGGGACGTAGCGCGAGGAGGTCGCTTTCCGCCTGGTGGTGCAGCAGACCGGCCTCCAGCCGGTACGGGCCCGGCTCGGCCCGCTCTCTCAGCACACCGTGCCGGTCCGCGGTGATGACGAGCTGGCTGAGCGGCAGGTGCGTCGTGCTGACCTCCCGCACGGGCAGCGAGGGCGACAGCGCGGCCAGCGTGTGCGTGCCGAGGGTGGGAAGCAGTCCTGCGGCGCGTTCCTGCGCCTGCACCAGCGACACCACGGTCTGGAACCTCGGGTTGATCTCGATCGCGAGCACCGCCGCATCGGGCGTGACGAGCAGGTCGAGCCCGAAAGCGCCGAGGAAGCCGAGCTCGCCGAGCCGGTCGCCCACGAGCGCGCAGACCTCGCGGCAGCGTGCCGCCGCACCGGGTGGCAGGGCGTTGTCGGCGATCAACTGGTTGCCGCAGTGCGCGCCCCAGTATGAGGTGAGGGCGGGGATTCCCACCAACTGGTGCGACAGCGCCGACACCACGGTGCCGCATCGCGTCACGCACCCGCTCACGGTCACAGTGAGCCCGTTGACATGAGCCGAGACCCGCAGCGTCTCGCCGGTCCACTCACGCAGCACCTCGTCCCGTTGCCGTGGTGTGGTGACCAGGCGGGTGCCTTTGCCGGTGAGGTTGTTCGCCCGACGCTGCACCACGAGCGGACCCGTTGCGGCGTCGGGAATCTCGCCGTCGACGACCCAAGTGCGCGGCGTGTCCACTCCGGCGGCGGTGAACAGCTCCAGCGACGTGATCTTGTCCGCTGCGGCCGCGACGGCGGCCGGATCGGCGGCGAGCAGCCGCAGACCTGCCGTGGCCGCCCAGATGTGGGCACCGGTCCCGTCCTCGGGTGCGAAGCTCACCGCGAGCCCCTGCGCGACCGGCGGGTCCGCGGGGAGCACGAGGCGGGACTCGCGCCGGTGGTCCCGGCGGGCGAAGCGCAACCACGGAATCGCCGGCGCCGCTGCCGCACCGAGGAACGGCGATCGGTCCTGCCAGGTCAGATGAGGTGCGTGCTGCCGCAACAGCTTCACGCCCTCGTCGAGCGGCACACCGCTGATGGTCAGCACAACGCGCTCAGAGAACGGTGAACGTGCCCAGCGAAGACTGCCGCACGATCCCTTCGTCGGTCAGGCACCGCGCCAGGTCGACCGCCGGAGCCGCCTGCACGGCCTGAGCGGGACGCCCGGCGAACACGCCGTCGGTGATGGTGCCGACCTTGGTGATCACGTCGGCGCCGGGGGCGGACGTGATCGTCACCGTGTAGGAGAAGGTGCTGGTCCTTCCGTCCGTCCAGCTGATGAGGCGGCTTTCCGCCACGGCGGCGAGAGGTTCCAGGCAGCCCGCGGTGCGGTCGACGACGAACTCGCTGCTCCCGCGTTGCGCGACCGCCCCACTCGCACTGGTGCACGAGGTGTACTGGTCCTTCACCGACGTGCGCACCGGTCGCGGCAGGAGCACGACACCGGGCGAGTAGGTCCAGTTCGACGACGTCGTGCACGTCACGGCGGCCAGCTCGTTCGCGAGCGCGACGGCGTTGGGAACAGCCGTGGACAGGAGCACGGCGGCGGCGACGCCGAGCGCACGGCAGGATTTGGTGAGGAGAGCCACTGTTCACGCATCCAGGTCTCGAACCACGACGGTGAGCGGATCCTATTGATCACGAGGTGATGCGCGTGATCACCGGATCGGGTGGACTTTCCGCACCGCCCGCACTCGAACACCCGCAAAGCCGTCTTCTGTCATCGCTCGCCGGGAAGCACGACGCTGGAGGGGTCGCGGTCGGGACGCAGTCCTCGCCACGCCGGGTGCCGCAGGCGCCCGTCGGAGGTCCACTGGCGGAACTCGACCTCGCCCACCAGCCCCGGTTCGACCCAGTGGGCGTCGCGGGCGTGCTCGCGTGGCACCTCGACGTCGAACGGGCTGGTGCGCCGCGCTCGCCGCTCCAGGTCTCGTTGCAGGTCGGCGAGCATCTCGCGGCTGAAGCCGGTGCCGACGTGTCCGACGTAGACCAGGCGGCCTTCCGCGTCGTGGGCGCCGAGGAGCAGGGATCCGATCCGGCCTGACCGGTTGCCCTGCCCCACCCGCCATCCGCCGATGACGACCTCCTGGGTGTGCCGAAGGGGAGTTTTCACCCAGGAGGGCGACCGCCGGCCGGGTTCGTAGGTGGATTTGACGCGCTTGGAGACGATGCCCTCGAACCCGTACTGGCTCGCCACGTGCAGGACGTCCGCCGGGTCGGTGTCCGGAAAGGACGGAGGCACCTGCACGGCGTGGTTGCCGGGCAGCGCGAGCTCGGTGAGCAGGGCGCGCCGCACGTGGTAGGGCTTGTTCAGCAGTGATCGGCCGTCCAGGTGCAGCAGGTCGAACACGAAGTAGGCGATGGGCGGCCGGGTGCGCCGCAGCTCCCGCACCCCCGAGCCGATCTTGTCGCGCTGCTGCAGCAGGCCGAAGTTCGGGCGTCCCTCCTGGTCGAGGGCGACGATCTCGCCGTCCAGCACCGCCGTGCGGTGGCGCAGCAGCTCCGGCAGGACGCCCAACTCGGGGAAGCGGCCCAGGAAGTCGATGTCGTTGCGGCTGAGCACCCGCACGCCCCGGCCCTGGCAATGGGCGACACCCCGGTAGCCGTCCCACTTGAACTCGACGGCCCACCCGTCGCCGTCGGGTGGGTTGCCCGGGGAAGCGAGCATCGGCCGGACGATGCCCAGCGGTTCGGCTGCGGGCGCCGCGTTTCCCACCTGACCACCTCCTGCGCTCCTCCCCCTGGACATGGTCGGCGAGAACGGCTCGGTTCGCAGCGCGACGAACCCGCCGCCGGCCGCGCACCGGCGCCGAGGCCGGCAACGACTCGCAACCACGTCGTCTCGCCTGGTCACCGGCACCGCCGTTGCCGAAACCCCCGGGATTGATGATCATGGTGATCGGGAACCCGGCTCGCAGTCAGCCGCCGACCGGAAGGCCGCCATGTCAGCGTCCGCCCACGACAACCTGCTCGCCGAGCGCTACGAGCTCGCCGAGTCGCTGGGGTCGGGCGCCGTGGCCGACGTCCGTCGCGCGTGGGACACCCGGTTGCGGCGGCAGGTCGCGGTCAAGCTGTTCCGGGCCGGGTCCGACCTGGGTGACGCGCGCCGGTTCGACAACGAGATCACGACGCTGGCCGGGTTGTCGCATCCCGGCTTGGTGCAGGTCCACGACGCCGGAACCACCGCGGGCACCCCCTTCGTCGTCCTGCAGCTCGTCGACGGCTGCACGCTGCGCGACCGCATCGCCGATGGACCTTTGAGCAGCGATGAGGTGCGCCGGTTGGGCGCGAACCTCGCCGATGCCCTGGCCTACGTGCACGCGCGGGGTGTGATGCACCGCGACATCAAGCCGTCCAACATCCTCATCGACCGCGACGGCGGCGCCTACCTGGCGGACTTCGGGCTCGCGCGTCTGATCGGCACGACCCGGCTCACCGGCACCGACCAACTCGTCGGCACCGCCGCCTACCTCGCTCCGGAACAGGTGCGCGGCGAGGAGTTCGGCTGCCCGGTGGACGTCTACGCCCTCGGGCTCGTGCTGCTCGAGTGCCTCACCGGGCAGCGGGAGTACCAGGGCAGCGAGATCGAGTCGGCGGTCGCCCGCCTGCACCGCCAGCCCGCCGTTCCCGACGAGCTGCCCGAGGACCTCAAGCGCCTGCTCACGCTGATGACCTCTTTGTCCCCGCGCCGACGCCCGAGTGCCGCCGACTGCGCACGGGCGCTTCGAGAACCGTCCGGGACGGTCGCTCTGCTCGACGTGCCCGTCCGTCCGCAGCGCCCGGTCCGCGTGCTTGTGGCATCCGCGGCACTGGCACTGCTCACGACAGCCGGTGTCACCGCCGCGTTCCTGTCGCCTCCACCGCCTGCGGAGTCCGCACCGCAACAGACCACCACGACGCCCGCCGTCCCGGGCACGACCAGCGTGCTCCCACCCGTCGCCGAACCGGCTCAACCGCGGAACAACCCACCCGCTGCGATTCCCACGCAGGTCAACCTCAAAGGCGAGGACAAGCAGGACGAGAAAAGGACGACGACAAGTCCGAGGAAGGCAAGGGCGGGAAAAAGGCCCAAGGCAAGCAGGAGGGCAAGGGGCGCGACGGCTGAGCGGTTCTCCTACCGCCGCTGCTGCGGTGGCACCGCCGGCGTGGCGCGGACGGCAGCGAGAGCGTCCGGCAAGTTCGCGAACAACGGGAGCAACACGTCGGTCCCCGTCATGGCAAGAGGCGCCAGAACGGCGTGATGCGCTGCGACGACGGCGAATGGAACTCCCCGCTGCTGGGCGTCTTGTTGCACCGTCAGCAGCAGAGCCATTCCGGATGAACCGAAGAAGGTCACACCCTGCAGATCGATGACGAGCCCGGCCGGGGCGCGTTCCAACGCCTCGACGGCCTTGGCGAGCGGTGACCGCTCCGTCACCATGTCGACTTCGCCGGTCAGGACGACGACTACGACGCCCGCATCCTCCACCAGTTGGGTGGTCAGCACGTCCAAAGCTCCGTTGTACTGGTCGTTCATCGCACTCCCATCGGCCCACCGCGAGAAGCGCCGACGCGAGCCGCTGCCCAACCCGGAAAACCTGTAGATACACCTCGACTGGAAAAATTGGTGGTTCGAAAGACGACCTCCCACCGTATGTCAGCACACCGATAAGCACAACCGCAGCGACAACGCGGGGAGTTTTGTTGCATGCGGCACCCGCCAGAACGAGGTGACCGGAGGAGAAAACGACTGCGGCGATCTTCACCGTGTGGTGCGGACACCCCGCGGACGGCAGAATCAGGGGCATGCTGACCGCTGTGCTGTACGGCTTGGCCGCATCGAGCGCGTTGGTGGTCGGTGCGATCGCCGGGTCGCTGTGGCGTCCGCCCCGGTGGTTGACGGGGGTCTTGCTGGCTTTCGCCAGCGGGGCGTTGATCTCGGCCCTGGCGTTCGAACTGTTCGAGGAGGCCTTCCACCTCGGTGGCGCCGTGCGGTCCGGACTCGGCCTGCTGGCCGGTGCGGCCACGTTCGTGCTGGTCGACTCCGCTCTCGACCGCTACGTCACCGGTCATGTCGGCCCGGAACAGCGGGAGGTGACGAAGGCCGGTGCGCGCGGCGGCGTCGGTTTCGCACTGCTCGCCGCGGTGACCCTGGACGGCGTGCCGGAGAACCTGGCGCTGGGGGTGTCGCTGGCCAGCGGGGTGTCGCTGACCCTGCTCGTGGCGATCTTCTTCTCCAACCTCCCCGAGGCGCTCGTCGGTGCCGTCGCCATGCGCGAGTCGGGGCAGAGCAAGCGCAGCGTGGTCATGACCTGGGTGGCGTGCGCGGTGCTGCTGGCCGGCGCGGTGGTGCTCGGCAGGCTGGTCGCGGGCGGCCTCAGCGACGCAGTCCTCGCCATCGCGCTGTCCTTCGCCGGTGGTGCCGTGATCGCCTCACTGGCCGACACGCTGATGCCCGAGGCGTTCGAGCACGGCAGGCCGCTCAACGCGTTCGCCACGGCCGGCGGCTTCTTCCTGTCGTTCATCCTCGCCGCGTGACGGTCCCGGTCAGGCCTGCGACTGCCACGTCCAGTGTGGACACTCACGTCCCGGTGCGCAGCCGGGGTCGCCGTCGTCGCAATCGGTGAGCACATCGACAGGAAGTCGCACAGACCGGCGAACTTGCACGAACGCGTGTGTGTCTTTCGTTCGTGCCGGCAGCTCCGTTCGTATCGTGCAGGCGTGGGAGAAGAACGCGCACAAGGTCAGGAGCCTTCCGAGCTGGGCATCGAGGTGCTGCCCATCGCGATAGCGAATCTGCGCGCCGAGCTCACCGAGGCCCGCGATCTGGCCCGCAGGCTCGAAGGGGAGACTCCCGCGCAGGTCAACCGCTTGTGGTGCGATCAGCTCGCGGAGGAATACCACGACGCCGGTGCCGGCCAGGCGGCGATGGCGGCGCAGCTGGAGCAGTGGCGCCGGACTCATCCGGACGCCGTGGGTCTCGACGAGCTCGCCGAACTCGTCGCCGAGGTGGAGCCCGTCCGCCAGGCGCTGCTGCGTCAACTCGCCCGGCTGCGCTCCGCTGAGTAGCCTCGCCTTGTTTTGGTCAGGACTACTGCAGCGTGAGAAGCGTTGCCCGTCTCGGTGACGAGCCGCCGACGGTCCGAGCGGGCGGCTGTGCCGGGCAGCGCACACCCCAGTCGGAAGAGCGATGACCATGACCGAGCTGAGCGACCGTGCGCCGATCTCGGTGCACACCAGCCAAGACCAAGCCGTGCCCGTGACAGCGGTCGCCGGCGAGATCGACATGAGCACCGCCGACCTCGTCTGGAACGAGGTCCACGCCCGGCTCGCGATGAAACCGGACGTGCTGGTCCTCGACCTGAGCGGTGTCGAGTTCATCGGTTCGGCAGGCATTCACGTGCTCGTGCACAGCCAGCTGGAAGCCGAGGACGGCGGCACGAAACTCGCGGTGGTCGTGCCCGAGCAGAGCTTCGCGTCCCGGGTGCTCAGGACCGCCGGCGTGAACGAGATGCTCGACCTGCACGCCGACCTGCCCAGTGCGATGTCCACGCGGTAAGGCGGTACGACTGATCTGCCACCTCGTCTCCTGCGCGGTCGACGGCCGCGAGGTCGACCGCCGTGAATGACCGGCGAACACACACCGGATGGCCTAGAAGACGTCGCGCAGGGTCTCCAGCAGGCGGGCGATGTTCTCCTCATCGCGGCGGTAGTAGGTCCACTTGCCGCGCCGGGTGGCGATCACCAGCCCCGCCTGTCGCAGCGTCGTGAGGTACTGCGAGGTGGTCGGCTGGCTCAGACCGGCACGCCGCTGGATGTCGGTGACGCAGACGCCGATCTCGACGTCGTCGAGCTCCTGACCGGGGAAGCTCATCGGCTCCTTGAGCCACACCAGCATCTGGCGGCGGGCCGGGTTGGACAGGGCCCGGAACACAGCCAGCAACTCCGCTTCCGAGAACACGTGATCATCGTAACGCAGCATCACATTGATTATTCGCAATGTGTCGATATATCGTGGCCGCATGTCCACTTCGATGCGAGTGATGGAACTCGTCCGCTTCGGTGGCGCGGACACCGCGTTCGCCACCCGAGAGCTGCCGCAGCCCGTTCCGGGACCCGGCCAGGTACTGGTGCGGGTGATGGCCACGTCCGTGAACCCCCTCGATCTGCAAACCCGGCGCGGCGACTACCGCGACCAGGTCGCGCTGCCCGCGGTGATCGGCAACGACGTGTCCGGGGTGGTGGTCGAGACCGGTCGTGGAGCAGACGACTTCCAGCCGGGTGACGAAGTCTGGTACCTGGCGCCGGTGTTCGCCGGACTGGGAACCTATGCCGAGTTCCACGTCGTCGACCAGGCACTGGTCGCCCGCAAGCCCGCACGCCTGTCGCACGTCGAGGCCGCCGGCCTCGCGCTCGTGGGCGTGACGGTGTGGGAAGCGCTGGTCGAACGCGCCGGGGTGCGGGCCGGGGAAAGGGTCCTGGTGCACGGCGGAGCAGGCGGAGTCGGCTCCGCCGCCATTCAGATCGCCAGGGCGCTCGGAGCCGAGGTGGTGACCACCGCGCGGGCCAGGGATCACGGGTTCGTCACCGGACTGGGCGCCGGCACCGCGATCGACTTCTCGGCCGGGGACTACGCGCCACAGGTCCGCGCGATGGGCGGGGTGGACGTCGTCCTGGACACCGTGGGCGGGGACACCCTCACCCGCAGCCCGGAGATCCTCGCTGACCGAGGCCGTGTGGTGTCCATCGTGGACATCTCCGAACCTCAGAACCTGCTCGCCGCGTGGGGCGTGAACGCGACTTACCACTTCGTCTTCGTCAGTCCCGGCCGGGCGAAGCTCGAGGCCCTCGGCCGCTTGGTCGACCGGGGAGAACTCCGACCGGTGATCGGCGCGGTGCTACCGCTGGCCGACATCGCGCAGGCGCACACCCTGCTCGAAGGCGGCTCCCCCACCGAAGGGCGCGGGCGACCCCGCGGCAAGATCGCCATCGCCGTGCATCCCCTGGACCAGCCGCCGCACGGGACGGGGTCATCGGGTCGGGAGGAGTAGCGGGACCGCTTGCCGCCTGGGCGCTCCGCAAGTGACCGAACTCGGGCAGGGTCCGACCTGCCTTGCAGCGCCAAGCCGAGCTTCAGACGATCACCGGCACGAGGTTGTCCACGTCTGACACGGTGGCACCGGGCTGCTGGCGATCAACGCACGGACCGCCTCGGCCAGATCCTCGTACAAATCGGGCACGAGGTGCCACCACCGCCAATCGGACGCCTGCCGCGTTGGCGAACTCATCGCTGCTGATCAGCGCCTTGATACCGGACTGGTCCAGATGCGTGACCGCTCGCGGATCCGCTATCAGGCCCGGCGGAGGTGAGCGCGACCTGACGAGCAGTGCGGCTTCGAGCAGCGGCGCGCTGTTGTGGCGGTCACCGCCAACTGGATGCGCACCCGGAGGACCGCCACGCCGGCTCACCACAGGAAAGCCAGCAGCACGACGCCGCATGCGAGCAGGAGCCACAGCACGCCCAGTCCGACGTTCGCCGGCACGGCCTTCTCCGCACCGAGCCGGGCGTAAAGGCCGTCGAGCCGGGGCCGCACCTTCCCGCCGAAAGCCGCGCCCAGCACGACGAGGACGACACACGGCAGGCAGTAGATCAGCGCGTAGGCGGCGAGGACGAGGAGCGCCTGTCCGGTGTGGACGCCGGCGGTGACCAGCCGTTCGACGGCCAGGAAGTACGGGAAGGCGTTGGGCAGGTCGGCGCCCGTGACCACAACACCCAGCGGCACCGCGGTCCGCACCGACACCCATGCCGGCAACACCACGGCAGTCCGGGTACGTGTGCGGAAGCGCCGGACACCGGCCACCACCAGTGAGCCGGCCCCGAGCAACAGCGCCGCACGGCGCAACCAGGTCATGGCGTCGGTGATGACGCCCGCCGCGACGTCGGCACCGACCAGGAGCACGACGCCGAGCGCGAGCACCGCGGTGTAGGCGCCGAGCGCGAACAGGGCCGCGGCGGTCACGGGCCGGCGCGAAGGAGAGAGCAGGAGCAACGCGACACCGGCGATCGTCGCCGGGTTCAGCGCGTCCAGCAGCGCCAAGCCCGCGATGCCGGCGAGCAGGACGGGACTCATTCGACGCCCGGCGGCAGGCCGAGGTGGCTCACGAGAGCGTCGACGTCGGCCGCGTCAGGTGGCTGCGAGGTGAGTGCGTTGAACAACAGCCCGTCGCCGACCAGGCGGACCACGCGGGCGCGAGCGGGATCGCCCAGCTCCGCCAGCAGCATGCGGTCCCAGCGCTCGGCGGCCTCCCCCACCTCCGCCGGCAGGTCGAGATCTCCGGCGGCGGTCACCTTCACCATCGACAGCACCGCCTGGAACAGGCGTCGGTCCTGGTCGTCGGGGACCGACAGCCGCAACCACGCGGCAGCCATCGCACCTTGTGCGGCGGCGGCCGTCAGCCGCTCGTCGGCGAGCCGGACAGCGCGTTGCACGACGCCGTGCAGCAGCGTCGTGGTGGTGAAGTGGTAGAGCACACCGCCCTTGCTCACCCCCGCCTCCTGCGCCACGGCGTGCAGCGGTGGAGGCACCTTGCCGGCGATCAGCAACCGTTCAGCCGCGTCGAGGATCTGGTCACGGGTATCGGCCATGTAGCCCACTGTACCGTCCGGACGGTACAGGTCCTCGGCTCAGGTCCACCACCGGTCGCGCCAACGCCAAGCCGAGTCGTCAAGGTGCCGGGCGCGGCTCGTCGCAAGTGATCGGAGGGGTGCTCCAGGCGCTCGTGCACAGCTCCCGCGACGTACCGGCGAATGTGACGCTGCCGGTGTTTGCCGACACGCTGCCGGGCTAATCCTCCACACCGGACAACGCGACGAACGGAGACGACACGAATGTGCCAGTGCCATGTCGGCTGACGACCAGCTCCTCAGGACGGCGGAAGAGGTCTTCGGCTGGACCACGCTGCACGAGGAACAGGAGCTCGCCATGCGGCACCTCCTCGACGGCCGGGACGCGCTGGTCGTGATGCCGACCGGGGCCGGCAAGTCGGCCATCTACCAGGTCCCGGCGATCCTGCTCGACGGCCCGGCCGTGGTCGTGTCGCCGCTGATCGCCCTGCAGCGGGACCAGGTCGCCTCGCTGCGGGCGGCCGGTGCGCCGGCGGCGGCAGCGGTCAACTCCGCTCAGACCGCGGAGGTCACCGAGCAGGCCTGGCAGGAGTTCACCGAGGGCGGGACCAAGTACCTTTTCCTGTCCCCCGAACAACTCGCCGACGCCGGAACGCTCGAGCGGCTGCGGGAGGCCAAGCCCTCGTTGTTCGTCGTCGACGAGGCGCACTGCGTGTCGGCCTGGGGACACGACTTCCGGCCCGACTACCTGCGGCTGCGGCACGTGATCGAGAGGCTGGACCACCCGCCAGTGCTCGCGCTCACCGCCACCGCGAGCGGCCCGGTGCGCGCGGACGTCGTCGAGCACCTCGGTCTGCGTGACGCGGCGGTGATCGTCGCCGGGTTCGACCGGCCCAACCTGCACCTGGCAGTGCGGTTCTGCACCGACGACGACCAACGCAGGCGGACTGTCGTCGACTGGGCGGCGGACCGCACCGGGCACGGCCTGCTGTACGTGCCCACCCGCAAGGACGCCGAGCGGTACGCCGACGACCTGGCCGCGCGAGGCGTTGCCGCCGCGGCCTTCCACGCCGGCATGAAGGCCGCTGACCGCAAGCGGGTGCAGGACGGGTTCATGCGGGGTGACGTGCGCGTGGTCGCGGCCACCTCCGCGTTCGGCATGGGCATCGACAAACCGGACGTGCGGTTCGTCGTGCACACCGCGACGCCCGGCTCGCTGGACGCGTACTACCAGGAGATCGGCCGCGCGGGCCGCGACGGCGAGCCTGCCGACGTGGTGTTGTTCCACCGGCCGGAAGACCAGAGCCTGCAACGGTTCCTGACCGGCAGGACGCTGGACCGCGAGTGCGTGCGCGAGGTCGCCACCGCTGTGCGCCGCCGGCGGTCCGGCGTGGCGATCACCGACCTGGTGCGGCGGCTCGACCGGTCCCGCCGGAAGGTCACCGCCGTGGTGAACCTGCTGGAGAGCGTGGAGGTCGTGCACACCGGTCACGACCACGTGCGGTACGCGGAAGGCGCTCCCCCACCGGCCAAGGCCGTCGCGGCGGTGACGGAGGAGGCGGAGCGGCAGGAGAACCGGGACCGCTCGCGACTGGAGGTCATGCACCAGTACGCCGACACGCGCGACTGCCGCCGGCGGTTCCTGATCGGCTACTTCGGTCAGGAGCTCGACCAGCCCTGCGGCCACTGCGACAACTGCGACGAGGGCTTGTCCGACGAAGACTCCGGAAGCAGCGAGTACCCGCCGAACTCCCCGGTGCGCCACGAACAATGGGGCCGTGGCGTGGTCGTGCACCACGAGGCCGACCGGGTGATGGTGCTGTTCGACGACGTCGGCTACAAGACGCTCTCCCTCACCGCCTTGCGGGAGAACGGGGTGCTCACCCCGGTGTGATCTTCAGCGGCACGGCGGTCGAGCATCCTCCGCCGAAAGCAGAGGCCTCGCCGAGCTTCGGCGAGGCCTCTCGTGAGCGGCAGCCTCAGCAGTTGCCGAGCCTGTACTCGAACCAACGACGCGCTCCTTCGGTGGCGGCCGTCCCGGCGAACTTCCGTTCCCACATGCGCACCAGAGACGCGGTGTACGCCGTGATCGCGTCGGGATCGGCCGTGCGGAATGCGTCGAGCTGTTCGGCCCAGGCTTCGGCGTCTGAGGGCTGGTGTCCCGCAGCGACCAACCGAACCGCCACCTGAGCGACGTCTACCCAGGCAGCGCCCGGCCTCCACCACGCCCAATCCACCACGCGAGCCTTGTCCGAGACCAGGAAGTCGAACGGGTTCAAGTCGGAGTGGATCAGGGTCGAACCGTCCATGTAGGCCGGTGCCCGACGTGCCCATTTCGCCACCGTGGTCGAGTTCTTCTTCGACCACGCGTGCGCGTCGTCAGGCACTTCCAGGTTCAGTTCACTGTCCAGCGCCGCCGCCCACTGCTTCGCCATCTCTCGCTTCACGGCGAGGGCAGAGGGCGCGTCGGTGGTGGTGATCGTCCGAACCGCGTCCGCGACCATCGGCAGGCCGGTTGAGCCCGGCGAAAAGTCGGCGTGCTGCCCGGGAACGTGCTCGAACCCGAGCAGCAGCCAACCATCGGTGTCGACCCGCCACAGCAATCGTGGAGCTACGTCCTTCGGCAGGAAGGGGTTCACGGCCGCTTCGTTGCGGTGCATGAAGGCCTGGTGATCGTCCGCCTTGATGCCCTTGCAGAACACCCAGCCGTCCTCCGTCATCAGCGACGCGGCGATCGCGGAGTTGCGACCGGCCAAGGCCTCCTCCACTTCGGTCACATGTCCCGTGTGCTCGCTGACAGCGGCGGCCACGCCTGCGGGCAGGTCACTCCAGTTGAGGCGATTGATCGTCGGGCTCCTCTGTCTCGGTCTGCTAGCTGGGGTCGTCGCCTTGGCCGCAGTTGGTGCACCCGCTGTGGCACTGAGAGCAGCGTCCGCCACCGTCGAGCCACAGTTCCGGGTGCAACGGCAATCCGGCCTTGGTGATGGCTTCCACCGTAGGGGCCAGCACCTGTCGGACATCGGTCTCGGTGCGCTGCGGCGCAGCGAACTCATCCGGTACGTGGTGGATGAAGTAGCCGGCCTCCCGCTCGCAGAACGTGGCGTACTCCTGCGTGTTCAGGATGAACTGGTGCCAGCCGATGTCGACCTTCTTGCTCGGCCGGAAGGTGGCACCGCAGCAGACGCGCCTGCACCCGATGGTCCGCGAGACACTTCGGGGAATCGCCATGCTCGAACGCCGGAAGTCGGACACGGTGACGAACTTCGTCGATTGGCTCGGCCCGAACGCGGTCCTCTGACAACGAAGCGAGCAGCGCCGAAGCCGATCACAGAACGTGGTCCGTGCCCAATAGCCGCACCTGGCCGGGCCGGCATGTCACGGGACAAGGCAGACCTGCGTCAACGTTCTCGCGGCCGCACCGCTTACCGCACCGCACCAGTGCCGAACTCCGGCGCCGTGTCCGATCGAGCAAGACCACCGCGATCCGCCACGAACGAGACCAACCGGGCGAGCTGGTCCACATGAACGACAAGAAGATCGGCCGCATCCCCGCCAGCGGCGGCCGGCGCGTGCACGGGTCCGCCACGCGCAACGACACCACCAGGATGACGGTCGGTCTCGGCCGTGACGTGACCCTCCGGGCGGTGCCCGCGATCCGGTGAACCGGGTCGCTGGCATCCCCCATGGCGGCGTCAGCCGTTCGACCGCCGGATCAGCAGTTCCTTGCCCTCGTCGGCACCCTTGCGGCTCGCCGCAAGAAGTCCGCCAGCTCACCGTCGCCTGCACGCTCCGCGTCGGCGATGTACGCAGGATGATTTCGTTGCGCGCCAACCACAGCAGCAATTCGAGGTCGACACTGCCCCAGCGCTCCGACGGGTGCGTCCTCCAGCGGCGTGACGCACCTGTGGTTGCGAGGTTCACGCCGTGCCGCCCCCGGAACGGGTCTCACGCCACGGCGGCTGACTGACCGACCGGGAACCGCACGCCGGTGAGGTCTTCCGAAACGGCCCAGAGGCGTTGCTGCACGGCCAGGTCGTAGGAGCCGGGGCTGGAGCTGACCAGCTTCGGGTAGCCGCGGACCTCGGCCAGACCGTCGGGTCCGTAGTACTGGCCGCCGAGGACGGCCGGGTCGGTGGCGGCACGCAGGGTGGGAAGCGCGCCCGCCGCCGCGGACTGGGTGACCAGCGGAGCGAGCCAGGTGATCAACCGGCGAGCGAACGGCGGGGTGTTGCGGACCAGTTCGGTGTTGGAGACACCGGGGTGCGCGGCCACCGCGGTGGTGGTGCCGTGCGCGGCCAGCCGGCGCTGCAGCTCGTAGGTGAACATCAGGTTGGCGAGCTTCGACTGGCCGTAGGCGCCGATCCGGCTGTAGGAGCGCTCCCACTGCAGGTCGTCGAAGTGGATGTCCGCGCGGATGCGGTGACCGGTGCTGCTGACCGTGACCACCCGCGAGCCGGGCACCGGCAGCAGCAGGTCGAGCAGCAGGCCGGTGAGCGCGAAGTGGCCCAGGTGGTTGGTGCCGAACTGCATCTCGAAGCCGTCGCGGGTGGTCTGCTGGGGGGTGTACATCACCCCGGCGTTGTTGATGAGCAGGTCGATCCGCGGGTGGGTGGTGCGCAGGTCGGCCGCGGCGGCGCGCACCGAGTCCAGCGAGGTCAGGTCCAGTTCCCGCACGGAGACGTCGCCGTTGATCCGGGCTGCGGCCTGCCTTCCCTTGCCGGTGTCGCGCACGGCCAGCACGACCGCCGCCCCGCGCTCGGCGAGCCGCCGGGCGGTCTCGAAGCCCAGTCCGGTGTTCGCGCCGGTGATGACGGCGACGCGGCCGTCCTGGCGCGGGATGTGCTGCTCGGTCCACTTCATCGGGCTCTCCTAATGTACCGCCGGTAACTTATAGCCGGAACAGTAATGTACCGCCGGTACACTGTCAAGGTACCGGCGGTACCCAAGCTAGGATCGGTGCCATGACGTTCCAGCGGGCGCGCACCGAAGAGCAGCGGGAGGTCCGTCGCCGGGCGATCCTCGAGACGACCTCGGCGATGCTCGACGAGATGCCGGTGGCCGAGGTGACCCTGAACGAGCTGAGCCGTCGGGTCGGCCTGGCCAAGACGGCGGTGCTGCGTTACTTCGAGTCACGCGAGGCGGTGCTGCTCGACCTGATGGACGACCGGACGGCGACCTGGCTGGCCGAACTGGAGCAGGAGCTGGCCCGCGACGTCGCCCCGGACCGGCCCGTGGCGGAACGGGCCGAGCAGACCGCCGACGTGATCAGCCGCTCACTCGCCGCCCGGCGTGCGCTCTGCGACCTCTACGGCGCGCAGGGTGGAGTGCTCGAGCACAACGTCTCGGTCGAGGCGGTCCGCCGGCACAAGCGGGCCTCGCTGAGCAACCTCGCGGTGATGACCGGCCTCGTCCGGCGGCACCTGCCCGAGGTCGGTGACCGCGCAGAGCACTTCTGCCTGAACGTGCTGCTGGTGGCGGGCGCGCTGTCGACCTACACCCCGCCGCCGCCGAGCCTGCTGGCCGTCTACGAGTCCGAGCCCGCGCTGGCGGTCCACCGCATCGAACTGCCGACAGCCCTGCGGCTCGCGATCATCACATCGCTCGTGGGTCTACTGCCGCGCTCCTGAGCCCGGAGAAAGGGCTACAGCACCACCAGGAGCGCGCAACAGCCAGCGAGGGCCAGGCACAACGGCGAGTAATAGCGCCGATCGAGCCTGGCGAACTCGGTGTCCCGGCGAAGCGACAGCGCCAAGCCGACAGCGCCGCGCAGCAGCAGCACGGCCGCCACGGCGCCTGTGCCCACGACCGGGAGCCAGGCCGGTCCCGGCACGGCAACAAGTGCGCCTTGGGCGGCGACCAGATAGCCGGCCACGGCAAGAAGCAGCGCCACCACCAGTGTCATTCCCGGCGTCGGCAACCTGTCGACGGGGACGTCGACGACGCGGCGAGCGAAGTCCTCACGCGTGCGCAGCGGCCACGGCGAGAACGTCCACACCACGTGCAGCCCACCGACGAGCAGCAGCACCACCGCTGTCAACACTGCCAATCCTGTCATCACAACCCCCTCGTCCATACACCACTGTACGGTTTTCCATACAGTACTGTACGGATCGTGGCGAAGCAGCGACTTTCCAAGCAGGACTGGCTACACGCGGCACTCGACGCACTGGCGGAAGGCGGGGTCGCGGCCGTCGCGGTCGAGCCGCTGGCCCAGCGGCTCGGCGTCACCCGGGGCAGTTTCTACTGGCACTTCGCCGACCGGAACGCCCTGTTGCGCGAAGCGCTCGAGTGGTGGGAGTTGCAGGGCACCGAACTGGTCATCGAACGGGTGAACGCCATCACGGACCCCCGGCAGCGGCTGCGGACGCTGTTGCACATCGCCATCGTCGAGGATCCGACCAGCGGGCTGGAGCCCGCGCTCGTGGCGCACGCCGGAGATCCGGCAGTGGCTCCGGCGCTGCACCGCGTGACCCAGCGCCGCGTCGCTTTCCTCGCCGAGGTCTACGCCGAAATCGGCCTGCCCGCCGCTAACGCCCGTTACCAGGCGGTATCCGCGTACTCGGCCTACGTCGGCTGGATGCAGCTCAAACGCGCCACGCCCTCGGTGCTGCCGGAGATCGCGAACGACCCCGACGCGCTCACCCACTTCGTGGAGCAGCTCGTGCCGGCATCCACCATGTGACAACGGCCGGGTGTTCTCTTCGCAACGGCCGTGCTGACCGCACCCGAGCACCGGGAGCGGGTCAGCCGGATTCCGTCGTGCGGATCCGGATCGGACCGCGCCACTCCTCGGCCGGGGACAGCTCCTGCCCGCGGCTCGTCACGACGACCCGGCCTCGCGCCGCCAGTCGCCTGGCCGCCGAGCGGGCCGGGTCCATCAGCTCGCGCCAGCCTTCGCCACCGACCGCTCGCGCAGCCTCCGACGGGCAGATCGACTTCGCCGGGCCGCGGGCGCCGGCCAAGTCGAGGATCACGCGTTCCAGCCGTTGTTCGACCGAGCTCACCAAGACGGCCTACCCCGGTCCCCTGGAAGGAATCCGCGGAGTCCGACGCCTGTGGCCCGCTCCCCCGTGCGTGACGGGGTTCGACCGGACCGGCACGGGTATCCAGGCACAACGTCGAGCAAACGGCGATCCCACACCGCTGTGGCCGCACCCGCCCGAGGCGGGGCGTGCCCCGACCTCACGGACACCGCCATGCCCTTGACACCTTGCCCCGGCCGCGGCGCGGTCATCACCTACCTCAACCCGGACGTCCTGCATCCCGCCGCTGTGCTGAGCGGCGTGGTGCTCGGGGCTCACGTGGTCGATCCGGAGACCTCTCACCTGTGGATACCGGTGTTGCTGCCCGACAGCACCATCGCCGTGCTCGACACCGCGAACATCATGCAGGTCGAGCCGCCGGAAAGCGCCGCCGGCAGCCGGGAAGCCATCGGCTGATCGAGCCGTCGCAGGCGTCCGGTGTTTACGACTCACTCGACGTCGTCTTCGCTCAAGCCCATGCCGTCGTTCTTCGGCGGATCACTCGGTGGCCGCTTCGAGACCTCGACCTCCGTCTCGGTGAGGGGTGTCCCGCTCGCCTCCTCGGCGGCACCACGTTCCGTCTGCTCGTTCTCGGTCGGTTCCGTCACAGCACACCTCCTGGACGCGTCTTGGCCCGTGCGGCATACCCGGCGCCGGGGCTTCGAACCCGGACCGCGAAGACCGTCATGCAGCCGTGTTCCAGCGGTGTTTCACCCGAACGGATGTGAAACCGCCGGTGTCGGGTGACTTTCGAGGGGTAGGCCGGACGCTGCGCGGCACCTGTCGCGCGGTCCACTCCCCGGCGTCGGCGGTGACCTGTGGACCTCCGGCCTGGTCGTAGGTGGTCTCGGCACGATCCTCGGCGCGGTCGACATGATCACCACGCACCGTGGTGAAAGCCCCTTCGGGGGCATTTGCGCGGGAGCAGGTTGAAGTGCGTTTTGAGTGGTAGCCGGGCGTGACCCACCGCCCGTTCAACGGCACGGGAGTGCTTATGTCGCAACAACGGCGCACCTCTCCACGACGACGCCGGCTGCGGCGGTGGGCTTTCCTGTTGCTGGCCCTCGTCGCCGCCGGGACCCTCGCCGGCCTGCTGACCCCGCAACGCCAGACGGCGGTGGCCCAGGAGTCGGGAACGCAGCGGCAGGGTGAGCAGATCTACCTCAACACCTGCCTGACGTGCCACGGCGCCCAGCTGGAAGGGGTGGAGGGCCGGGGGCCGAGCCTGGTCGGGGCGGGCGAGGCGAAGGTCTACTTCCAGGTGTCGACGGGGCGGATGCCGCTGGCGCGCCAGCAGGCGCAGGGGCAGCGCAAGCCCGTCGAGTTCAGCGACGACGAGATCCGGGCGCTGATGGCGTACGTCGACAGCTTCGGCGGCGGCGGCGCCAAGATGCCGGAGGAACGCGGCGAGGCGCTGCGGGGCAACGTCGCGCGCGGTGGTGAGCTGTTCCGCCTCAACTGCGCCGCCTGCCACAACTTCACCGGCCGCGGAGGCGCGCTCACCTCGGGCAAGTACGCGCCGAGCCTCGACCCGGCGAACGAGGAGCAGATCTACACGGCCATGCTCACCGGCCCGTCGAACATGCCGGTGTTCGGCGACCGGCAGCTCTCCCCCGAGGAGAAACGGGACATCATCGCCTACGTCGAGTCGGTGCAGCACGAGAGCAACAACTACGGCGGGCACCCGCTGGGCTCGCTGGGGCCCGTGTCCGAGGGCGCGGTGGCGTGGGTGGTCGGCATCGTCGCGCTCGTGCTGCTCACCCTGTGGATCGGGGCGCGGGCATGAGCGAACGCGACAAGGACGCCATCTCGGCCGACGAGCTGGACCGGATGTCCGACGACGAGCTGGTCCGGCTCGGGACGCGTCTCGACGACGTGCGGCTCGTCCAGTACGCCGAACGCTGGCCCGTGCCCGGCACGAAGATGGAGCGGCGGGCGCTGCGGCACGTCACCGGCTGGTTCGTGCTGGCGGGAGTGTCGGCGCTCGCCCTGATCGGCGTGTTCGTGTTCTGGCCGTACGAGTACCTGCCGCCCGGTGCGCCCGGCTACCAGGTCCGCACGCTCTACACCCCGATGGTCGGCCTCACGTTCGGGCTCACGCTGCTCGGCCTGGCGGTCGGTGCCGTCGCCTACGCCAAGAAGTTCCTGCCACAGGAGCTCGCCGTGCAGCAGCGACATTCCGGCAGCTCCTCGGAGGCGGACAAGCGGACGGTCGCCGCCGAGTTCCGCGACGCCGGCACCCGCAGCGGCCTGCAACGGCGCACCTTGTTCCGGCGTGTCGCGGCGACGTCCGCCGGCCTGTTCGGTCTCGGCCTCGGGGTCATGGCGATCGGCCCTCTCGTGCGGGATCCGTGGAAGCACGGTGACAGCCCGGACTCGTTGTGGCGCACCGGCTGGAAGCCGATCAACGGCGAAACGGTCTACCTGAGGCTGGACACCGGCGACCCGGACGAGGTCGTGCTGGTCCGGCCGGAGGACCTCCGCGCGGGCGGGTACGTCACGGTCTTCCCGTTCCGCGAGACCGACCGGGAGGAGCCCGAACGGTTGCACGCCGCGCTGCGCAGGGCCGACAGCGCGGTGATGCTGTTCCGCTTCCGCCCCGGCACGACGGTGACGAGCCGTCCGGGGCGGGAGGACTTCCACCACGGTGACTTCTACGCCTACTCCAAGGTGTGCACGCACCTGGGTTGCCCGGCATCGCTGTACGAGCAGCAGACCGGGCGGTTGCTGTGCCCGTGCCACCAGTCGCAGTTCGACGTGTTCGCGGGTGCCGTGCCGATCTTCGGTCCCGCCACCCGTCCACTGCCCGAGCTGCCCATCACCGTCGGCGACGACGGGTACTTCGTCGCCCGCGGCGACTTCGCCGAAGTCGTCGGACCGGGGTTCTGGGAGCTGAAGCCATGAGCGAGCGTCCGACCAAGGCACCGCGCCGCGTCGTCGCCGGGACAGCCGGGTTCGCCGAGGACCGCCTGCACATGGCCGCCGCGGTCCGGCGGCAGATCAACAAGGTGTTCCCGACGCACTGGTCGTTCCTGCTCGGCGAGGTCGCGCTCTACAGCTTCGTCGTGCTGCTGCTGTCCGGCACCTACCTCGGCCTGTTCTTCGACCCGTCGATGACCGAGGTGACCTACTCGGGGAGCTACGAGGGCCTGCGCGGCATTGACATGTCGCGGGCCTACGAGAGCGCGCTCGAGATCTCGTTCGAGGTGCGCGGAGGTTTGTTCGTCCGCCAGGTGCACCACTGGGCCGCTCTCGTCTTCATGGCCGCGATCGTCGTGCACATGCTCCGCGTGTTCTTCACCGGCGCCTTCCGCAAACCCCGCGAGATCAACTGGGTGATCGGCATCCTGCTGTTGATCCTCGGCATGGCCGAGGGCTTCGCCGGCTACTCGCTGCCCGACGACCTGCTCTCCGGCACGGGCCTGCGGATCATGTCCGGCATCGTGCAGTCCATCCCGGTCGCCGGCACCTGGACGCACTGGCTGGTCTTCGGCTCCGAGTTCCCCGGCACCGAGATCATCCCGCGGCTCTACCTCGTGCACGTGCTGCTCGTGCCCGCGATCATCCTCGCGCTCGTCGCCGTGCACCTGGCCCTGGTCTGGTACCAGAAGCACACCCAGTTCCCCGGCCTCGGCCGCACTGAGAACAACGTCGTGGGCGTCCGCATCCTGCCGATCTTCGCGGTGAAGAGCGGCGCGTTCTTCGCCGCGGTGGTCGGCCTGCTCGGGCTGATGGGCGGGCTGTTCCAGATCAACCCCATCTGGTTGTTCGGCCCGTACAACGCCGCGCACGTCTCGGCCGGTTCCCAGCCGGACTGGTACATCGGCTGGCTCGACGGCTCGACCCGCCTGTGGCCCGCGTGGGAGCTCTTCCTCGGCGACTACCGCATCCCCGCCCAGTTCTGGCCCACGGTGGTCCTGCCGCTGGTCATGTTCGGGCTCGCCGGCGCCTATCCGTGGATCGAGCGCCGCCTCACCCGCGACCACGCCCACCACCACCTCGTCCAACGCCCCAGGGACGTTCCGGTGCGCACCAGCCTCGGTGCCATGGCGATCACGTTCTTCTGCGTCCTGCTCGTCTCGGGCGGCAACGACGTCATCGCCGAGAGGTTCCAGCTCTCGCTCAACGCCATGACGTGGGCAGGCCGCATCGGCATGCTGGTGCTGCCGCCGCTCGCCTACCTCCTCACCTACCGCGCCTGCATCGGGCTGCAGCGCTCCGACCGCGAGGTGCTCGACCACGGCATCGCCACGGGCACGATCAAACGGCTGCCGCACGGCCAGTTCATCGAGGTCCACCAGCCGCTGTCCGACAAGCCCCTGACCTACCAGGGCACTCCCCTGCCCAAGCGGATGAACGACCTCGGCTACGCCGGACGGCCGGTCTCCGGCACCCTGCTGCGACCGGACCCCCCGGAAGAAGTAGCGGCACTGGGCGACGCCCGCTCGGCCAAGGGCGTGTCCGAGGGCGCGCTGAGCGGCGAGGACAGTCCGAAGTAGATCCCCTCCAACATTCCGCCTGGACACCAGGCGCACCGCACCCTCGTCGAACTGCACCTCGCCGACTGCACCTCGCCGACGGCAACCCGGCCCAGGCCGTCCGCCGTACCAGAGCTACCGGACCCTGCTGCGACGCGATCGACTCGAGGCCGTGGATAGGTCACCCGGAGCCGGGTACTCGTGGCGGCATGATGAAACGCGTTCTGTGGGAGGGTCTGCTGGCCGGCACCACCGGGGTGCTGGTGATGACTCTCGGCGAGAAGGCCGAGCAACGCCTGACCGGCCGACCCGACTCCCACGTACCGGCGAGGGTCCTGCAACGGCTCACCGGTCTCCGTGAACGGCCCGGTGGCCGCCAGCCCGTGCCGCTGAACCTGGCGATGCACTTCGGTCAGGGCATGGTGCTCGGCGTGCTGCGCTCGGTCATGGCGCACGCCGGGCTGCGCGGCCCGTGGTCCTCGGCGAAGTTCGCCGTGGTCCGGGTGACCAACGACCAGATCCTGGAGAACGCGACCGGTGTCGGGGCCCCGCCGCCCACCTGGCCCCGCCGGGAACTGGTGGTGGACCTGCTGCACAAGGGCGTCTACGCCTTCGCCACCGGTGTTGTCGCTGACGCCTTGGCCGCCCGCTCCGGTCTCGGGCCCGGACAACGCCACGCCGCGATGCGGCCCGGCCGGCGCGCCGGTGTCGGTCCGCTACCCCGCCGCAAGGCTTACGCGCGATAGCGGGCGGTTCACGAAGGCGCCTCAACGACTCATTCGTCTTCTCACAGTGCAGAGTCGGTCGCGTGGTTCGCTGCTAGCCCCTTGGCTGCTGCACGACGAGCACGGGCGTTCCGGAAACTGCGAGGGTGTCGCCCGCCCGCACCGGACGGCTGGTGCCGTCAAGGCCGCGCACCTCCTCGGCGTGTGGTGGGAGTGACGTCATCGCGGTGCCCTCGTGCGTCCAGCGGATCGTGAGCAGCCGGTTGTCGTCCGCGGTGAACTGGCACTGCCACACGTTCGCCGGCAAGCCGATGGCGAGGCCCTGCCCGCATGACTGGGTGTTGGTGCGGGTCAGCCACCGTTGCAGCTCCTCCACCGCGAGCGCGGCCTTGGTGGGCGGGCTTCCGACGGCCTGCAGCGTGATGGGCAGGCCGCCACCGCCCCAGTTGTAGAAGTAGGTGCGTTCGAGGCTGAAGTGGGAGCCGTGGATTGCGGCCAGGTAGAAGCGCACGGCGTAGTCGGCCGCGCGTTGCTCGTCCAGCCGGTCGTCGCGAACGTACTCGTAGGTGACGCCGGTGTTCCACAAACGCGGGTGGACGCCCGCGTCGTGCAGGGCACCGTCGATCTGCCGCAAAAGGCCGATCATGGTCTCCGGTGGATCGGCCGCGTGCTGCTGGTGCAGGTTCAGACCCGCGACGTCGCAGTGGTCGTAGCCGCGCAGTTCGGCGAACCGGCGCAGAACGGCGCGGCCCTCGTCCGTCCACAGCCGGGCGATCGACGGGCACACCACGACCGCTCGCGGGTCCACGGCCCTGATGGCGCGCCCGGCCAGCCTGGTCATCTCGACCAGGGTTTCCGTCGAACCGGAGAAGTACCGTTGGTCGTTGGCGTGGACCCAGACCTCGTAGGCGTCGATGCGGCCCTGGTAGCGGGCCGCCAGGGTGCTGACGAACCGTTCCCACACCGCCAGGTCGTCGGGTGGCGCGCTGCGGGAATCGTCGCCGTACGGTGCTTTCGGCCCGGCAGGCGCGGCCCACGCCGGTGTGCCGCCGAACACCAGCGTCGCGGGCAGGTCCGCCTTCCGCGCGCCGGCGACGAGCCGGTCGAGCACAGTCCAGTCGTAGGCGTCGCGCCGCGGTTGCAGCCTCGCCCACCGGGTGCCGCTGTCCCAGAACCGCAGACTGCCGACCCGGAACGACGGCATCACCCCGCTCGACGAGGACGCCGTCACGCCGAACAACGACGGCGTCAGCGGCCGTTCCCGCTGCCAGGACGGACCGGCGACCTGCTGCCGCACGGGGATGGTTGCCACGTCCGCACCACTGGCCGTGAGCGACACGAGAACGAGCACCAGGACGAGCCCGGTGGACATCACGGAAAAGGTGCGCGGACGTGGCGACCGCCGGGATTCCGGCGCCGGGCGCACGATTTCCGGAAGTGCCGCCTGGCCGGCCGCGACCCTCCACTGGGCCAGCAACTCGACCAGTTCCTCGTCGTCCGCCGAACACGCCGTCGCGATTCCGACCACGGTCCGGTAGTCCGGCGGAACAGTCGTTCCCGAGCAATACCTGTGCAGCGTCGAACTGCTGATGTGCGACTTCCTCCCCAACTCCGAATAACTCAGCCCGCTGCGCTGCTTGAGCGCCGCCAGACGGCACGCGAGCTCGCCCCTGTCTCCCGCCACACCTACCGCCCTCCCCAAGCCTTCGGTGTCGCGGGCCAGTATGGCAGCCATCCCACCCGCGTGGATATCACCTGGCCAGGGCATGTCACATCATGTCGGGACGGCGGTACGTTGCCTCCATTGCGGGGTCATCGGCATTGTTTGTCCGGAACGCGCTCGCGGACTTCACAGGAAATCACTTCCACCGAAATCGCCGTGTTGACTGCGCGCTCCGGAACATCGAGGGTGACCAATCACTCAGGAGGACTCCGTTGTCGACGTCCAAGCAAATGCTGCTCAGGATCACGGGATTGCTCGCGGCCACGGCGTTGGTGCTCGTTGCCGCGCCCGCGGGCGCCGCGGCACCGCAGGCCGAGTCGCTGTACTGGATCAGGTTCGCGGACAACCTCGCCCGCTGCCTGGACTCCAACGCACAAGGCGACGTGTACACGCACAACTGCCAGGACAGGAACGACCACCAGAAGTGGGACAACTACACGCCCGGCAAGTTCAAGAACAAGAGGACCGGCCTGTGCCTGGCCGGCGGGCAGTCGTCGGTGTTCACCACCTCCTGCTCGGTCAACGCGACCGACTGGAGGACGTCGTCCACGACGAAGAAGCGCTTCACCAACGTGTCGACCGGACTCTGCCTGCACAACCAGGGCGGCCACGGACAAGCCGTCGGCCTGCGGGCCTGCCAGTCGGGAACCGCGTACTGGACGATGACGAAGCTCAGGAGCTGATCACGCGGGGCGTTTCGCGGTGTGGCGACCGCTGACGCCCCGGTGCGGAACTCCGCCTCACCAGGGCCGCGTTGCCGAGGGGCCGGTTTCCCGGCACCTCGGCAACGCCGGACTCACGTGGCCGGAGTCCCTCGCGCCTCAGAGGGCGGAGAAGTGGGCGGCGTCGCCCACCACCGTCGTGCTCGGGACGCCCTCGACGCTGACCGGGACGTCACCGGCGATGGTGATGCGGTGCAGTCTGCGGCGGGCGTTGTCGTAGTCGTCCACGCCGTAGTGTTGGGTGGCCCTGTTGTCCCACACGGCGACGTCGCCGTCGGACCACTGCCAGCGCACGGTGTTCTCGAGCTTGGTCACGCGGTTCTGCAGCAGGTCGAAGATCGCCCGCGACTCGGTGGGGCTGACGCCGACGATCCGCTTGACGAAGTGACCGAGCAGCAGGGCGCGCTCGCCCGTCTCCGGGTGCACGCGGACCAGCGGGTGCTCGGTCTCGTAGCGCTGTGACTCGAACTCCTCGCGGTAGGCCCGTTCCTTCACGTCGATGCCGCCGATGCGGGTCGAGTCGACGTGGCCCGCGTAGTCGTAGACGTTGGTGTGCAATGCCCACAGCCGGTCGACGAGTGCCTTCAGGGCGTCGGGCAGCTCGTCGTAGGCGCGTGCCGTGTTCGCCCACACGGTGCTGCCGCCGTAGGGCGGCAGTTCGACGGCGCGCAGGATGCTGATCGCCGGTACGCGGTCGACGAAGGTGACGTCGGTGTGCCAGCTGTTGGCCTTGCCGTAGTCGGAGTCGATCGCCAGCACGTTGGTGTGGTTCTGCCCCTTGACCGTCGGGTGGGCGAGGGTCGGCTGGCCGAGCAGGCGGGCGAAGGCGAGCTGGCCAGCGTCGTCGAGGTGGTGCTGGCCCGAGAAGAACACGACCTTGTTGGCCAGCAGCGCGGTCCGGATCTCCGCGACGACGTCTTCCGGCAGGTCACCGCCGAGCCGCACGCCGTCGATCCTCGCGCCGATGCCCGCCCCCACTCGGGAGACGGTGACGGAAAGCTGTGCGGTCATCGCGAACTTCCTTTCGTGGGAGGGACTTCCCCCTCCACGGTGCTGAGCCGGGCACCGCTCGCGCAACTGTGCGCGGCAGGAAATGATGTCGTCCCAGCAACTGGAAGAGATTGACCGGCGGACTTTCTTCCAGCGTGAAAAATAGGCGGCTGCGTCCAGCTCGGCTCCATGATGTGGGACGTCCGTTCCGGCCGTTGACCCGGCTCGACGCGGGTGTGACGCTCGCTCCGTGACCCAAGCCGCCTTCTTCACCTCGCGCCGGCACGTCGATCTTCGACGCCATGCCAGCGCTTTCTGTCGCGCCGGCCGCTGAAACCCACCCCTGTCATTCCACACGGGACCGTCGTCCCGCTCTTCAGCGCGCCCTTCTCCCTTCCAGCAAAGGATCTGCCGTGACCACCACGCGACGGAACTTCCTCGGCCTCTCACTGCTCTGTCTGACAGCGGCGACCGTCGGCTGCTCGACGGCGTCCGGTGCGGGGGCCGAGACCAAGACGCTGCGCTACCAGGGCTGGGCGGGAGACGTCACGCTCCCCGAACTGGCCGCGGAGCTCGGCTACCTCGGCGACGTGAAGCTCGAGTGGGTCGGCAACACGATCAGCGGTCCGCAGGACATCCAGTCGGCCGCCACCGGTCAGGTCGACTTCGGCGGGGCCTTCAACGGAGCGGTGGTGAAGCTCAAGGCCGCCGGTGCCCCGATCAAGTCGGTGATCGGCTACTACGGCTCCGACGAGAACGCCTACAGCGGCTTCTACGTGCTCGACGACAGTCCGGTCCGCACGGCTCGCGACCTGCTCGGCAAGAAGGTCGGGATGAACACCCTCGGCGCGCACCACGAGGCCATGCTCGGCATCTACCTCAAGCGGGCGGGGCTGAGCCAGGACGAGATCAAGAAGGTCGAGCCGATCGTCGTCCCGCCGGTCAACATCGAGCAGTCGGTGCGGCAGAAGCAGATCGAGGTCGGCGTGCTCGGCGGCATCCTGCGCGACAAGGCGCTGGAGAAGGGCGGCGTCCGCAAGCTGTTCTCCGACTTCGACCTGCTGGGGCCGTTCACCGCGGGCACGTACGTGTTCACCGAGAAGTTCCTGCGCGACAACCCCGGCACGGTCCGGACGTTCACCACCGGCATCGCGAAGGCGATCGAATGGAGCCGCACCACCCCGCGCGAGGAGGTCGTCACGCGCAAGGTGGAGATCCTCACCCGGCGCGGCCGCAACGAGGACCCCGCCGCGCTCAGGTACTGGAAGTCCACCGGTGTCGCGCAGAAGGGCGGCAAGATCCTCGACCAGGAGCTGACGATCTGGGTCGACTGGCTCGCCGAGCGCGGGGAGATCACCAAGGACCAGGTCGAGCTCTCCGACCTCTACACCAACGACTTCAACGAGCTCGCCCGATGAGCGCCCACATCGCCTTCCGCGGCGTCTCCAAGCGGTTCCAGGTCAAGGTCCGCGGCTCCCGGCAGCACAGCGAGTTCACCGCGGTGGACACCGTCGACCTCGACGTCGAACGCGGCGAGTTCGTCGTGCTGGTCGGCCCCAGCGGGTGCGGCAAGTCCACGCTGCTCGACCTCCTCGGGGGCCTGACCGAGCCGAGCGAGGGCGAGATCCTGCTGGACGGACGGCGGATCACCGGCCCCGGCCTCGACCGCGGCATCGTCTTCCAGCAGTACGCGCTGCTGCCGTGGCGCACCGCGCAGGGCAACGTCGAGTTCGGACTGGAGGCGACCGGTGTCCCGCGCAGGCACCGCGCTGAGCGGGCTCGCGAGTTCCTCGACCTGGTGGGTCTGACCGGCTTCGAGGACCGCCACCCGCACCAGCTGTCCGGCGGCATGCGCCAGCGGGTCGCGATCGCCCGCAGCCTCGCCTACGACCCGCAGGTCCTGCTGATGGACGAACCGTTCGCCGCCCTCGACGCGCAGACCCGCGAGTCGATGCAGGACGAGCTGCTGCGGATCTGGCAGCGGACGGGCAAGACGGTCGTGTTCATCACGCACTCGATCGACGAGGCCGTCCACCTCGGGCAGCGGGTCGTCGTGCTGACCTCGCGGCCGGGCCGGGTCAAGGAGACCGTGGCGATCGACCTCGGTGACCGGACCCGGCAGGAGGATCCGCGCTCCAGCCCGGAGTTCGCACGGTACCGGCACCGCATCTGGGACCTGCTGCACGACGAGGTGTCCCGTGCCCAGCAACAGGAGAAGGAGGTGGTGGGCGCATGACCGCACTGCTGGAGACCCCGTCCGCGACCGTGGACAGGACGACGCCGGCGGCATCCCGGCCACGGCGCGCGGTGTCGCGGCTGGCCGACGCGGTGCTGACCGGCCTCGGCAAGGTCGTGGCCGTCGCCGCGCTCCTCGTCGTCTGGGAGGTCGCGCCCCGGCTCGGGCTGGTGGACGCCACGTTCCTGCCCCCGTTCACCACGGTCGCGGTGTCGTGGTGGGACCTGCTGGTCAGCGGGAAGCTGCTCGACAACACGCAGGCGAGTCTCGTGAGGTCGTTGTCCGGCTTCGGGCTCGCGGTCGCGGCCGCCGTCCCGCTCGGCCTGCTCATCGGCTGGTACAAGCCGGTCGCGACGCTGCTCAGCCCGCTGCTCGAGGTGTTCCGCAACACCGCCGCGCTCGCGTTGCTGCCGGTGTTCGTGCTGCTGCTGGGCATCGGCGAGACGTCGAAGATCGCGATCGTGTTCTACGCGTGCACCTGGCCGATCCTGCTCAACACCATCAGCGCCGTGCGGGCGGTGGACCCGACGTTGCTGCGGCTCGCGAGGTCGATGGACCTCAACGGCTTCCGGTTGTTCCAGAAGGTGATCCTCCCCGCGGCCGTGCCGACCGTCTTCACCGGCATCCGGCTCGCCGGGGCGCTCTCCATCCTCGTGCTGGTGGCCGCGGAGATGGTCGGCGCCAAGGCCGGTCTCGGCTACCTGATCAACGCCTCGCAGTTCAACTTCGCGATCCCGCAGATGTACGCGGGGATCATCACGCTCTCCGCCATCGGCGTGCTGTTCAACCAGGTGCTGGTCGGCCTCGAACGCCGCTTCACCTCCTGGCGAGTCCCGGTCGGAGCATGAGGAGCCGTCATGACACTCACAACTGACGTCCTGGTCGTCGGCGGTGGCCCCGCCGCGACGTGGGCCGCGCTGAAGGCCGCGGAGCAAGGCGCCTCCGTGGTGCTCGCGGACAAGGGTTACTGCGGAACCAGTGGCGCGACCGCGTCCGTCGGCACCGGCGTCTGGTACGTGCCGCCGGACGAGAAAGCCCGTGAAGCCGCCATGTCCAGCCGCGAAGCGCTCGGCGGCCACCTCGCCGACCGCCGGTGGATGGCCAGGGTGCTCGACGAGACCTACGAGAGGGTCAACGAGCTGGCCGAGGCAGGCCGCTACCCGTTCCCCACCGGACCGGACGGCACCCCGTTGCGCAACGGCCTGCAGGGCCCGGAGTACATGCGGCGCCAGCGGATCCGGGTCAAGCGCGCCGGTGTCACCGTCCTCGACCACAGCCCCGTCACCGAGCTCCTGACGGACGCCGACGGCGCGGTGGCCGGTGCCGCGGGGTACCGGCGGCAGGCCGGCCAGCCCTTCGAGGTGCGCGCCGGTGCCGTCGTGCTCGCCACCGGCGGGTGCGCGTTCCTGAGCAAGGCGTTCGGGTGCAACGTCAACACGGGTGACGGGGCGCTGCTGGCCGCCGAGACGGGCGCCGAGCTGTCGGGCATGGAGTTCTCCAACGCCTACGGCATCGCCCCCGAGCACACCTCGGTCACCAAGACCGCTTTCTACAACTACGCCACCTTCTACCGCGCCGACGGCGAGGTGCTCGAAGGCGCCGGCAGCCAGCGCGGCCGGTCGGTGATCGCGCGCACCCTGTTGTCGGGCAAGGTCTTCTGCAAGCTCGACCTGGCCGACGACGCCGCACAACGGGCGATGAGGCTGGCGCAGCCGAACTTCTTCCTCACCTTCGACCGGCTGGGCATCAACCCGTTCACCGATCCGTTCGCGATCACGTTGCTGGCCGAGGGCACCGTGCGCGGCACGGGCGGGATCCGGATCGTGGACGACGGGTGTGCCACCACGGTTCCCGGCCTCTACGCCGCGGGTGACGCCGCCACGCGCGAATTGATCTGCGGCGGGTTCACCGGCGGCGGCAGCCACAACGCCGCGTGGGCCATCTCCTCCGGCTCCTGGGCGGGTCGCTCCGCCGCGCGGTTCGCCCGCGCGCTCGGCCGCGGCGCACGGCAGGTGAGCGCGGCCGGTGGCGCCGGGCTGCGCCCCACCCGCGGCGCGAAGGACGTCGACGTCGTCGAGATCATCCGGACCGTGCAGGCCGAGGTCCTGCCCTACGACAAGAACTACCTGCGACACGGCGACGTGCTGCGGTCGGCGTTGCGGCAGCTCGACGGCGCCTGGCGATCGGTCCGTTCCGACCTGCGTGCCGAGGGGGCTTCGACGGTGACCGCACGCCAGGCGGTGGCCATGGTCGCGCACGCGCGGTGGATGTACACCTCAGCCCTGCTGCGCGTGGAGAGCCGCGGCATGGCCAAGCGGCTCGACCACCCCGGGCTCGATCCCGCGCAGCACCACCGGATCACCTCCGGCGGGCTGGACCAGGTGTGGGCGCGGCCGGAAGGAGCCGCGGCGTGATCGAGCTCGTCTCCGCGGCGCAGTGCATCGCCTGCGACAAGTGCATCGAGGTCTGCCCCACCAACGTCTTCGACCGGGGCGAGGACGGACTGCCCGTGGTCAGCCGGCAGTCCGACTGCCAGACGTGCTTCCAGTGCGAGGCCAACTGCCCGGCCGACGCGCTGTTCGTCGCGCCGCACACCCATCCGCTGCCCGCGGAGTCGTACGCGCACGACGAGGAGCACCTGCGGCGGACCGGTCTGCTCGGCAGCTACCGCAGGGAGATCGGGTGGGGCCACGGCCGCACGCCGGGAGCCGCGCGCGCCGTCGGCCCCGCCCTCTCCCCCGCCGGCCCGCCGCTGATCTCATGAGCACGGCCGCGTCGGTGGTGCTCGGCACCGTGCTGCGGTGCGGGCCGGTCGCCCGCAGCACGATCGCCCGCACGTCCGGCCTGAGCCCGGCGGCGGTGACCCGGTCCTGTGCCGCGCTCACCGAGCTCGGCCTGCTCGTCGAGGTACCGCAAGCCGTGCCGTACCAGGGCGTGGGGCGGCCGCACGTACCGGTGGACATCGACACGAGCCGGCACGTCGTGGCCGGGATCCACGTCGCCCACCCGTTCTCCACCCTGGCGCTCGCCGACCTGCGTGGCAGGGTGCTCCTCCGGAGGACCGTCCCCCACGCCGACCCGGACGACCCGCGGGAGGTGCTGACGACCGCGGCCGACGAACTGCTGCGCGTGCACGCCGACCGGTTCCCGGCGCACATCCCGATCGGCCTCGGCGTGGCGGCGGGCGGCTGGGTCGACCCGCGCGACGGGGTGATCGTCCGGCACGCCTCGCTCGGCTGGCGCGACGTCGAGGTCGCGGCCCTGCTCACAGCCCGGACGGGACTTCCCGTGCGGGTCGACAGCCACGCGAGGGCGCTGGCGAGGGCGGAGCAGCTCTTCGGCGCCGCCAACGGCCGCGAGTCGTTGCTGCACCTGTTCGTCGGCAACGTGGTCGACGCCGCGTTCGTGACCGCCGGTGCGGCCCACCGCGGCCCGCGCTCGGCCGCCGGCGACGTCGCGCACCTCGCTCTCGGCGACCCGGACGTGCAGTGCCGGTGCGGCAAGCGCGGGTGCTTGGAAGCCACCGTGTCCGACCAGGCCTGGGCGGCGCGGGCACACCGCGAAAGCGTGATCAGCAGGCCGTACGTCTTCGACCTGGTCGACGACGCCGTGGCCGGATCCCCGGCGGCCGGGGCGCACCTGGTCGACCGGGCCCGCGCCGTCGGTCGTGCGGCGGCCGTGCTGTTCGACTTCCTCGACCCCGAGGTGCTCGTCGTGACCGAGCTCGGCACCAACCGCCTGCCCGGCTGCGCCGCCGCGCTCAGGGACGAGGTGACGGCGATGTCCCGCGCGTCCGCCGACGCGGTGCTGACGAGCAGCTTCGGCGAGGACGTCCTGGCCGTGGCGGCCTGCGCCGTGCAGCTCGACGCCCTCTACTCCGATCCCTTGAACATCCGAAACCCAGTCTGGCAGGGAGTCTGAAGTTGTCCGCACGCGAGCTCCACCTCAACGCGTTCCTGATGGGCGTCGGCCACCACGAGGCCGCGTGGCGCCACCCGCGCACCGACCCGCGCGCGCTCGGCGACGTCACCCACTTCCAGAACCTCGCGCGCATCGCCGAACGCGGTACGTTCGACTCGGTGTTCCTCGCCGACGGGGTGCAGATCTGGGGCGACGTCCGGCACACCGCGGCGGGCCACTTCGAACCCCTCACCCTGCTCACCGCGCTCGCCCAGGTGACCGACCACATCGGACTGATCGCCACCGCGTCGACCGGCTTCAGCGAGCCCTACAACCTCGCCCGCCTGTTCTCGTCCCTCGACCACATCAGCGGCGGCCGCGCGGGCTGGAACATCGTCACCACCGCGCAGGACCGCTCGGCGCAGAACTTCAACCGCGAGGTCAACACCGAGCACGCCGAGCGCTACCGGCGCGCCGACGAGTTCCTCGACGTGACCACCGCCCTGTGGGACTCGTGGGAGGACGACGCGCTGATCGTCGACCCGGAGACCGGCGTGTTCGCCGACGACGCCAAGGTGCACGAGATCGGCCACAAAGGACAGTTCTTCTCGGTGCGCGGCCCGCTCAACGCCGTCCGCAGCCCGCAGGGACGCCCGCTGCTCGTCCAGGCCGGCTCCAGCGAGGACGGCAAGGCGTTCGCCGCCGCATGGGCCGAAGCCGTGTTCACCGCCCAGCAGACCCACGGCGAGGCGACCGCGTTCTACAGCGATCTCAAACGGCGGGTGCAGGCGCACGGACGCCCGGCGGACGAGGTGAAGGTGCTGCCCGGCATCGTCCCCGTGCTCGGCGGCACCGAAGCCGAAGCGCTGGCGCTGGCCGCGGAACTCGACGACCTCATCATCCCGGCGCGGGCCGTGCGCCAGCTGACCGAGCTGATCGGCATCGACCTCACCGGACACCCGCTGGACGAGCAGCTGCCGGAACTGCCGCCCGTCAGCCACGTCAAC
Organism: Lentzea jiangxiensis; assembly: GCF_900104175.1. Lineage (GTDB taxonomy): Bacteria > Actinomycetota > Actinomycetes > Mycobacteriales > Pseudonocardiaceae > Lentzea > Lentzea jiangxiensis. The sequence goes on along the minus strand of NZ_FNIX01000002.1, from coordinate 701,258 downwards.
GGCGCCAAGAGCCGCTTCCAACTGGTCCGCGACCTGGCCGAGCGCGAACGGCTGACCCTGCGCCAGCTGCTCGGCAGGCTCGGCGGCGGACGCGGGCACCAGGTCGTGGCCGGCACACCCGAGCAGATCGCCGACCACATCGAGCTCTGGTTCACCACGGGCGCGGCGGACGGCTTCAACGTGATGGCGCCGTTGCTGCCGTCCGGCCTCGAGGAGTTCGTCGACCACGTCGTCCCGCTGCTGCGCGCACGTGGCCTCTTCCGCGCCGAGTACACCGGTCGCACGCTGCGCGATCACTACGGTCTGCCGCGACCGGCGAGCCGGTTCGCCGCGCAGGACCACCCCAGCGCCCGCCTCGCGTAGGCATGCACGTCCGCGTCGGTGGCGCACTCGCAGGGCGAGCGCCACCGACGCGCCGGGACTCGCGGACGATCTCGCGCCCTGGGTCATTGGGTCCGCGCCCCGGGTTGGACCCCTACCCGTTCGCGCCCATGCCGAGGATCAACGCGACCGCGTCCTCCGAGCAGGCCCCGGGCGTCAGCACCTCCTGCAACAGCAGACCGCGGATCGCGGCGACGGCGACGGTGGCCCTGGTCCGCGCTTTCCGGGCGTCGAGCCCTTCGCACTCCGCCAGCGAGGCCAGCACGCCGGTGAGGTCGTCCAGCGACGAGACGAACTCGCCGAAGTCGTCCGGGCTGTACGCGGCCAGCGCCACGACGTGGAAGAACCCGCGCACGCGCGACAGCTGCTCAGGTCGGGTGTAGACCCGCCAGATCGCCAGGACGAGGTCGTCGAAGGTGCCCTGCCCGGCGTCGCGGAACAGCGCCTCGTTGTCGCGGGTCCGCTGGACCGCGAGCACGGCCGCCAGAACGCCCGCGAGCGACCCGAAGTGGTACCGCAGGAGCGCGTGGCTGGTCCCGGTCCTGGCCGCGATCTCGCGCAGGGAGGTCTCCGGTGGCGGAAGGCCGTCGTCGAAGACGTCGAGGAGACGCGCCAGGAGGCGCTGGCGGGCATCGCCGTTGCTTGACAGGACCACACGCCTAGTTTATCCATTGGATAAGATTTATCCAATGGAAAATCGGTCGGAGGGTTCGGGTAGTGGATGCGGTGGTCGTGGACGGCTCGGGTCGCGATCCGTGCGACGTCGCCGTCACAGTCGAGGACGGGCGCATCACCGAGCTGCAGGCGGCCACCACGTCCTGTCTGTGCGCCCTCGCTCCCGGCGAGCAGGCAGACCTCGTGCTGTGGAACGGCAACCCGCTCGACGCCCCGGCCGTCTTCGCCGACCCCGCCAACGCCGTACTAGCCGTCCAAACCGGACGTGTTGTGAAGGATCTCCGATGAGCACCATGTGGCACGGCTGCTTCGCCGACACCGACTACTTCGAGCTGCGTTCCAGCGGCGGGCACGACTACGGCGTCTGGGTCACCACGCCACCGGGCTACGACCCCGCCACGGCGCAGGCGCCCGTCGTGTACGTGCTCGACGGCAACTGGGCGGTCGGCCTGACGGCCCCGCTCATCGTCACCCAGCAGGACCCCATGCAGAAGATCAAACCGTACGTCCAGGTCAGCATCGGCTACGCGGGCGGAGAAGCGGAGCACTGGGCGAGGCTGCGCAACAGGGACCTCGTGCCGCCCGGCGAGCCCGTCGCCCAGGAGTTCCTCGACGCCGTCGACATGGGGGTCCGGACGGGTTCGATGACCCGCGAGGAAGCCGACGCCTACGTCGACGAGCTGCGCGACACCCGAGGCGATGCGTTCCTGAGCTTCATCACCGACGAACTGCACCCCCGGATCGAACGCGACTACGGCACGGCCACGAGCGGTCACGGCCTTTTCGGTTACTCCTACGGCGGACTGTTCACCCTCTACGCCTGGCTCAGCGGCACGACGCTCTTCGAGAGCATCGGCGCTGGAAGCCCCGGTGTCGCCAGTGAGGGAAGCCGCGTCTTCGCGCAGATCCGCGAACTGGCCGACCAGCCGGCCAAGCTCCACCTGACCTTCAACGACCGGGAGCTGCTCGGAACCGTGCCCGTCTACCAGAACCTCGCGAAGAACGCGGCCACCGTCCTGCACCTCCTCACCTCCCGCGGCGCGGCCGTCACCAGTGAGGTGCTGCGCGAAACGCATGTGACCGGCCTGCAGGCCTCGTTCCTCAGCTACCTCAGGACCTGCCGTGCGCTGTGAGCACCGGAACACCTGTTGCACCGAGGCCGTTGCGCGACCAACATTGAGACATGTCGAAGCAAGGGCCGGGCTGCTGCGAGCCGCCGCCGGAGGAACCGCCCGCCGTGGAGCAGGCGGCGGAGCTGGCGCTGATGTTCAAGGCGCTCGGCGACCCGGTGCGCCTGCGGTTGTTCTCGATGATCGCCTTCCGTCCGGAGGGCGAGGTCTGCGTGTGTGAGCTGACGCCCGCGTTCGAGCTGTCGCAGCCGACGATCTCGCACCACCTGAAGCTGTTGCGCCAGGCCGGTTTGGTGGATTCGGAGCGGCGGGGCACGTGGGTGTACTACCGGGCGCGGCCGGAGATGGCCGGCCGGATGGCCGCGATGCTGAGCAGCGTTGCCGGTGAACGGCGTGCCATCGCGGTGTGAGCGTCAAGCCGCCGCGGCGGCGATCTGGGCGCCGGAGTTGCCGCCACCCACCACCACGACCTTCCGGCCCGGGAACTCGAGCGGGTCGCGGTAGTCGGCGGTGTGCAACTGGCGGCCCGGCCGGTCCACCAGCGGGCGGAACGGACGCCACCAGGTGCCGGTCGCGCTGATGACGTGCCGCGCGGTCGGGTAGCCGTCCGGGAAGGGCGGCATCGGCCAACCGGGCAGGGAGCTGTGCCGTGCGACGGAGAACAGCCGCAGCGAGTTCCACGCGTGCGGCCACGCCCCGCCGGGCACCGGCTGTGCGTCGAGCACGACGTGGTCGATCCCGGCCCGGCGCAGGTGGAAGGCGGCGGCCAGTCCTGCCTGGTAGCCGACCACGGCCGACAGCGTCTTGCCGCCGTCGGCCGAGGCCCGGGTTCCCATCGACGGGCGAGGCCGTCGACCACCCCAGTACCTTCACCTGCATGACCGAAGAACAAGGCGGCCCCACGCTGCAGCCGACGCTGTCCGAGTGGCTCAAGGCGCGCGAGGAGACAGCGCGGCACCTGGCCGCGGGCACGCCACCCGTCAACGGGAAGTGGGTTCAGCGCCTCGCCGACCTGCTCGCCACCGAGCGGTCGTGGCAGGACCAGTACACCGATCTCGTCGCGCTCGGCAGCGCGGACGGGCAGTTCCCCTCGTCGAACCGCTGAACTCCGCGCACGCGATCGGGAAAGGGCGTACTATCGGGTCGAGGGATGGACGCGTTCTGCGTCTCCCGCGCGTGGCGCAGCCGGTCAGGCCCGCACCACGCCCTCTTCTTCCGAACGGAAACCATCTGTGCCGCTGCATTCCCCGGACGCGCTCTTCAGCCACCCGGAAGCCCACGACCCGTCCGCCGCGACGGGTTCATCCGACTCACACCAGCCGTCCTGGCTCAACCTGTTCCAGGAGCCGGTGCCGGTTCAGCGTTCCTCCTCGGACAGCTGAGCGCCTCGAACGCCTGCGGCGAGACCCGACTCCCACCTGATCAGGTGAAGGCGTGAAGTCCGCGAGCACCAGGTGGCGGTCCGCCCCGGGGTTCCGGTGACCGCCGTGTTGCCCGGTGCCGCTCGTCGTTGGGGTAGGGTCGGAGGCGTTGGGGTTTCCAGTTGCCGGTATCCAGCCGCCGCGGTCCCCGATCCGATCCGGTCCGGGTTTCTTCCTCCGGCCGGGGACAGGAGCACCGGCTTGCAGCCGGATCGCCCGTACTTCTCGTTGCCCCTCAGTGAGTTCGTCTCCCTCCAGGAACCGGTGACCTCATGACGCCGCCTGTGACGCTGGGAGCCGCCGCCTGCTTCGCGAACGCCAGGATCGCCGCGGAGCAGGCCGAGTTCGTCCAGCAGCGCCAGGCCGCCCGCAGGGTCGCGGAGCACGCGCGCGACGCCGGTGACTGCCTGGACCTGCTCACGATGCTGGGGCTGTCCAACCTCGCGCCGACCGTCGTGCCCCCCGCGCATCCGACGAACATGACGTTCCCAGATGCGCTCGGTGTGTCCCGGCCGGCCGAAGCAGATCATCGATGACTCAGGGAACCGTGAAGTGGTTCACCGGGACCACGGAATTCCGCTTCCTCTGACCTCCCTGAACGGGCGCATCGCGAGATGCGCCCGTTCAGCGCGCGCAGACGGGGCCGGGACGTCGCTCAAGCACCTCCCGCGCTGTTCGCGTCGCGCGCCGACAGCGCGTCGTCCAGGTTGGGGCGGAACGTGAAGAGGGCGTCCAGGCCGATCATCCCGAGAACCCTGAGCGTCTGACGCGGAACGCCGACGAGGACGACGTCGGCGCGGGCGGCGGCCGCGTGGTTCCTGGCCGCGATGAACGCCGAGATGCCGCTCGAGTCGCAGAAGCGCATCCCTGACACGTCCAGGACGAGCAACTCCCCCTCGCGCAGCACGAGACCGCGGATCCCCGCGAGCACTCCGGGCGCCGTGTGCGTGTCGACGTCCCCCTTGAGGCCGAGGACCACACCGGCCGCGACAGGACGAAGGGACATCGAGAAGGCGTCGTCGCTCATGTTCCAGCACCGTCCTGTGAAGGCACGCTCATCGCCAGCAGCGCGGTGTCGTCCTCGACACCGTCGCCGAGGCTTTCCAACAGCCGGTTGACGGCGTCGATCACGACCGCCGCGGTCGCCGGCACCAGGCCGCTGAGGTCGTCCCTCAGGTCTTCCTCGCTGTACCAGCGGTCCGCGCCGGTCCGCGCCTCGGTCAGGCCGTCGGTGTAGAGCAGGATCGCGTCGCCGGGCTCCAGCCGGATCTCGTCGACGACGAACCGCGCCTCCTCCAGCGCTCCGACCAGCTGTCCGCCGCGCAGGTGCAGCAACGACGACGTCCCGTCCGCGCGGAGCACCAGAGCCGGCGTGTGGCCTCCACCGGCCACGGTCATCACGGCGCCGGCACCGTCGAGGCGCAGGTTGCCGTAGATGACCGTGCAGAAGCGCGGGTACTCGCCCTGGTGGGCTTGGTAGAGCACGGTGTTGAGGTGGGCCAGCACGCTCGCGGGGTCCGGGTCGTAGACCGCCGCCCCCCGCAGGGTGTACCGGATCAGGGAGGTCACCACGGCCGCGTTCTCCCCCTTGCCGGACACGTCGCCGAGGAAGAACCCCCAGGTGTTGCCGGACAGCGGGAACAGGTCGTAGAAGTCACCGCCGACCTGGTCGAGCGACGCGGGGTGGTAGTAGGCGGCGACCTCCATGCCGGGCACCTCCGGCAGTGCGGGAGGCAACAAGGTCTGCTGCAGCGTCCTGGCCAGCCGCTGCACCCGGTCGCGTTCGAGTTCGGCCTCTTCGCGCGCACGCAGGAGCTCCTGCTCGTACGCCCGCCTGTCGTGCGCGTCGAACACCATCGTCCGGATCGAGTGCGGCCGGCCGTCCGCGCCGGTCTTGACGGCCGAGGTCAGCAGCACCGGCAACCGCGTGCCGTCCGCGGTCTTCAACTCCAGCGCGACACCACCGAGCTCGCCCTGCATCTGCAGCAGCGGCGCGAAGTGCGTCTCGTAGTAGATCCGGCCGCCGACGGTGAGCAGGTCGGAGAAGCTCCTGCGCCCCACCAACGCGTCCCGCTCGTAGCCGAGCCAGCGCAGCAGGGTCGCGTTGATCTTCGCGATCGTGCCGTCGAGCGACGTCGACAGGTATCCGCACGGCGCGTTGTCGTACAGGTCCTCGACGTTCTCCTCCGGCAACGCCGAGAACGGGGGTCCTGTCCCACCACCGGGCCACTCGCCCGCCGCCCGCATCAATGAGCACCGACGAACGCCGTGATCGCCTCGGCGGTCGGCCCGGGGTCGCTGAGCTGCGGGCAGTGGCCCACCGCGTCCAGCGTCACGAGCCGGCTGCCCCGCACCTGCTCGTGGACGAACTGGCCGACCTCACGCGGCGCGATGGCGTCACGAGCGCACTGGACCACCAGGGTGGGCACCGAGACCTCGGTCAGGTCGGCGCGGTTGTCGGACAGGAACGTGGTCCGGGCGAACGCCCGCGCGATGACGGGATCGGTGCGGCAGAAGCTGTTCGTCAGCTCCTCACCCAGCTCCGGACGCCCGGGGTTGCCCATGATCACCGGTGCCATGGCCGCCGACCACCCGAGGTAGTTCGACTCCAGCGAGTAGAGCAGTTCGTCGATGTCCGCGCGGCTGAACCCACCCCGGTAGTCACCATCGTCCACATAGCACGGTGACGGCGTCAGCAGCACCAGCTTCGCGAACCACTGAGGCTCGCGGTTCACCGCGAGCACCGCGATCATCGCGCTGACCGAGTGCCCGACCAGCACCACGTCGCGCAGGTCCAGCTCGCGGCAGATCCTCAGCACGTCGTCGGCGTACCCCTCGAGCGAGGTGTAACGCTCGGCCGTCCACGCCGACAGGTCCGACCGGCCAGCACCGACGTGGTCGAACAACACCACCCGGTGTCTTTCCGCGAGCAGGGGAACCACCAGACGCCACAGGTTCTGGTCACAGCCGAACCCGTGCGCGAGCAGAACGGTCGGTCCGGTCTCGTTGCCGGTCACGACCACGTTGTTCCTGGCGATGACGTCCACCCGGCGATCCTGCCACCTCCGGCGGCGAATGCCACGGCACCCGTCCGGGGCACGGCGTGCCCGGATGTCGGTCATGGTCACAGCCGGTGTCCGCGGTGCCGGTCACCCAAGCCCGCTACTCCGGGTCGTCCCCTGCTCATCGGCGTTCCCGGCTGTCGCCGGCAGGAAGCCTCGACACGGCGAAGGACCGTCACCGCAGGGGTGATGGTCCTTCCCAGGGGCTGCTGTCAGCACGGGGTGCAGCCGCCCACCTGAACCTGCTTGCCATGGACACCACCACGAAAGCGGGATCGAACGCAGCACCTTCCCATCACGTGGGCAGGTCGCCGGCGAGGGCGGCGCGGACGAGGGCGGCATTGCCGGTCGCGGGCTCACCGCCGGGCAGGACGAGGGTGTCCTCCAAGCCGATGCGGGTGTCCAGGCCGCGGGCGAGCGCGATGCGCAGGACCACCCACGCGGCGTCCTTTTCGCCGTGCAGCAGCACGGGACGGTCGAAGCCGGCGAGGTCTTGCAGCGCCGTCTCCACGGCGGCGGGCGCCGTCTCCGGGTTCGTGTCGGTGATCTCGGCGAGCACCCGCACAACGCGGTGCGCGTGCGGCCAGTCGAGGAACCGCTTGGCGCCCCCGGTGCCGGAGAACAGCCCGGCCTCGATGCCGACACCCCTGTCCAGCAGGGCTTCCGCGATGAGCTCGGCGCCGTCCTCGTGCCAGTTCACCGAGGCGTGGTCGGGCAGCACGGTCCACGACCTGATGAGCGCGGCCCTGCGCTGCGGTGACGGGTCGATCCAGTCGCCCGTCGTCACGCCGACCGCGACCCCCGGCACGGCGGCGCGCACGGCCTCGACCGCCGCTCCGACGTGCTCGGGTGACAGCGTGTCCTGGTCGCGGGGGTCCTTCGGGTGGAGGTGGACGTCCTGCGCCCCCGCCGCCACCGCGGCGCGCGCGGCCTCAGCCAGCTCCGCGGGGGTGAACGGCAGATGGGCGGACGCGGAGCGGGGCAAGGCACCGTTGAGGCACACCTGGAGCACTGCCCGATGTTGGCACAGGAGCGCGCGGCGCGCAGAGCTGATCCACTCGGGCGAACCGCGCGGCGAGCGCGCCCACTTCGCGATAGTGGCCGGGGGCGAACAGGTCGGTGCGGTACTCGGCCACGCACCCGTGACCTACTCGCACTTCGTCCGCGAGAATCGCCGAGTTCGTGGCACGGCAGCGCGTGGGCGCCGTCGACTTCGAGCTGAACCGCAGGAAGGACTTCCATGGGGATCTCGCTGAACTCCGCCGACGTTCTCCCCCGAGACGCAGCGGACGCCGCCCTGGTCGCACGGGTCTTCGACCCGTCCGCGGGCGGCCCTTCGGTCGTGGCGATCCGCGGCGACGAGGTCGTCGACCTGTCTCACGTGACACCGACTGTGTCGTCGCTGCTCGAGCGGCCGGACGCGCTGGAGATCGTCAAGAACCACCCGGGCGGCACGTCGTGGCCGTTCGAGGAGGTCCTGGCCGCCACGACGGACCCGACCGGCGCTGTTCCCCGGTTCCTGGCACCGGTCGACCTGCAGGTGCTCAAAGCCGCCGGCGTGACCTTCGTCCGCAGCATGCTGGAGCGGGTCATCGAGGAGCGCGCCGACGGCGATCCCGCGCGAGCCGAGGAAGTGCGCGAGAAGGTGGGCGCGATCGTCCAGGGCCACATCTCCCACCTGGAACCGGGATCCGCCGAGGCCGCGGAGGTGAAGGAGGTCTTGCAGGCCGAGGGCCTGTGGTCGCAGTACCTCGAGGTCGGCATCGGCCCCGACCCGGAGATCTTCACCAAGGCCCCGGTGCTCTCGGCGGTGGGACTGGGAGCCGACATCGGCGTTCTCGCCCGCTCGGCCTGGAACAACCCGGAGCCCGAGCTCGTCCTGGTGGTGAACTCGCGCGGGAACCCGGTCGGCGCGACGCTCGGCAACGACGTCAACCTGCGCGACTTCGAGGGCCGCAGCGCTCTGCTGCTCACCGAGGCGAAGGACAACAACGCCTCCTGCGCCATCGGGCCGTTCCTGCGGCTCTTCGACGACGGGTTCACCCTGGCGGACGCCAAAGCCACCGAAATCGCCCTGGACGTCACCGGTCCCGACGGCTTCGAGCTGCACGGCGTGAACCCCGTCTCCGAGATCAGCCGGGAGCTCGAGGACCTCGTGTCGCACGCGTTCGGCGCCCACCACCGCTACCCCGACGGCTTCGCGCTGTTCACCGGCACGATGTTCGCTCCCACCGAGGACCGGGACCAGCCCGGCGAGGGGTTCACCCACAAGATCGGGGACGTCGTCCGCATCTCCTCGCCCCTGCTGGGCGCGTTGACGAACGTCGTGAACACGGCCGAGGACGCCGAAGACTGGACGTTCGGCATCACGGCGCTGATGGAGAACCTCGCCGCACGGGGCTTGCTGGGCCCGCGGACCTCATGATCGGGTCCGAAGCCCGGTTCTCCCCTCTCGAACAGCCCGCGGGTCAGAGCCAGTCCGCCTCGATCCCACGGGCACGCAGCGCCTCCAGGGCCTGCTCGTCACCCGTGTAGAACAGCGTCATCGACTTCAGGTTGGGGAAGTGCCGCACGTCGGCGAACTCGTGGACGTCGAACAGCCCGTCCTCGCCGTCCCAGTTCGGCGCGATCTCGAGGTAGATCTCGTTGCCGCCGTCCATCCCGATCTCGGTGATCTTCTCCGCGAGCTCGCCGGGGACCTCGAGCGCCTCGAAGTACGCCAGGGCTTCGGGCACCGCCTCGAAGCTTCCGCCGTCGTAGGTGAAGCCCTGCGCGGCGGCGTACTCGCGCAGGTCGAACTTCGGCAGGAGGTCCTGGTCGTACATCAGCTCCTGCACGACGGCGAGCTTGAAGTTGGCGTCGGTGAACGGGATCGGCTGGCTCATGGCCGAACCGTACCGGCGCGGGCCGAGCCGGACGCGACGGGCCGAAGCCGGGAGGTGCCGCGTCGGCGACGCCGGCGAGTCCGACCGGGACCCCGCTGCCCAGGAGGTAGCGGGCGTTGGCCGGTGGCCCGGCTGGCCGCGATCCCGACGCCGGAAACGGTGCGCCTCAACGGATTCACCGCGAGATCGACCGCGGCGGCCCGTTCCAGATGGACGGCAAGGGCACTGTTCGAGGCTCGCGGCTTCGCCGAGCTGGACACGGCTGCTCGTAGATCGGCGGACGGGGTGAGTCGGGTGTGCGGCGCCGCGCACCCCGCTCCCGATGTCGACCAGGCCGATCGATTCAATCTCCCCCGCTCAGCGGGTCACGGCCCGTTCTTGCGCCTCGCCGCCCAGCGCGTCACGGGTTGCGTGAGCAGCAGGACGAACCCACCCGCCAGGGCAGCGGGCAAGGCACCCGGTGCTTCGTCGCGGAAGAGGATCGCGAGCACCAGGGCGAGCAGCCACAGCGCAGCGATCACCAAGCGTCTCCCGACCATCGGCGAACCCTCCTCTTCTTCCTGCTCCACAGACGAAGTCATGTTGCCAGACCATTCGGTCCGGCCGCCCGAGGCGGCCGGACGTCAGGGCGTGTGCATCCGGTCGACCTTGACCGTGAGCACGACGCGCCGCTGCCCACTGCCGCCGAAACCGGGGTAGGGCCGGCCGAGGTACTTCTCGGACAGTTCGTCGACGTGCTCCCGGGCGCCGGCCTCGGTGACGTCCACGACGCTGCCGCGCAGGGCCCAGTACCGCGAGGGCGCCGCGGGGTCGGCGATGCCGAGGGCGACCCGCGGATCACGCCGCACGTTGCGGGTCTTCCGGTGGGTGTCGACGGTGTTGATGAGGACGTGCACGCCGTCCGTGCCCGCCCAGGTCTGGGAGATCTGCGGCGATCCGTCCGGCATGAGCGTGGTCACGAAGCAGATCGCCCTGTCGTTGAGGACGCCGATCAGATCATCGGGCAGAGCCGTCATGTGCTGGTCTCACTTCGCCTGGTCGTTGTAGAGGTGGTCGATGACCGTCTCGTCCGGCTGCTCGCCGGAGAGGTCGGCGTGGCGCAGGCCCGCGAGGGCGATCCTCAGCGCGCGGCGCCACAGCCACGGGGCGTTCTGGCGGGAGACGTCCATGACGCTGCCCACCATCACGTGCACCGCGGCGAAGTCGGCGGGCGTCGCCCCAGGCGGCAGCTGGCCCGCCCGGACGGCGCGGTCGACGAGCCCGGCGACGAGCGGGGTCATCCGGTCGTGCGCCCGTCGCACCAGTTCGATGGCCTGACTTCGGCCTCGCAGCAGCTCCCCCAGTCCCCTGCTGCGCGCCTCGACCTCCAGCTGACGTTCGAGGAACCAGGTGAGCCCGGCCCACGCGTCGTCGTAGCGGGAGGCCTGCTCGGCGAGGTCGGTCACCATGTCGACGTGCTCGCTGAACAGGGCGTTCAGCAGGTCTTGCCGCTGCGGGAACCGGCGGTACATCGTGCCCATCCCGGTGCCGGCGGCACGGGCGATGTCCTCGTACGAGACGTCCAGCCCTTGCGAGGCCATGAGCTCGTACGCGGTGCGCAACAACAACTGGCGGTTGCGCTCGGCGTCCCGGCGCAGAGGAGGGGGTGCTTCGGTCACCTACCCGACCCTAGAGAAGCGGAAGACAAATTCCAAGTTGAAGATTTCTTCCACTTATGCCTACGATCGTGCCGTCCAGTTCTCCCCCAGCCTTGGAGCACCCGTGCCCTTCGCACCCGCCGACGCGGTCGAACCGTTCCCGATCGCCGTGCCCGAAGCTGCTCTGCAGGACCTGCGGCGCCGACTGGGCGACACCCGGTGGCCGGACCGGGAAACGGTCCAGGACGGCAGTCAAGGGCCGCGACTGGACCGCCTCCGCGCCCTGTGCGAGCACTGGGCCACCGGCTACGACTGGCGGCGCGCCGAGCGGGACATCAACGACCTCGGCTCGTCCCGCACCGCCATCGACGGCGTCGACATCCACTTCCTGCACGTCAGGTCACCCGAGCCCGATGCCGTGCCGCTGCTGCTCTGCCACGGCTGGCCCGGCTCGGTCCTGGAGTTCCGCCGCCTCGTGGGACCGCTGACAGATCCGGTCGCGCACGGCGGCGACGCCCGCGACGCGTTCCACGTGGTGATCCCCTCGATGCCGGGCTTCGGCTTCTCCGGCAAGCCGACCACCACCGGCTGGAACACCTCGCGCATCGCCGATGCGTGGATCACCCTCATGCGGCGCCTGGGCTACGGCACCTGGTTCGCGCAGGGTGGCGACTGGGGCGCGGCCGTCGTCGAGCAGATCACCCGCAAGGCGCCGGAGCGGTGCCTGGGCGCGCACTTCAACCTGCCGCTGGTGTTCCCGACCGCGCAGGAGATCGCCGAGGCCACCGACGAAGAGCAGCGGATGATCGCCCGCGCCCAGCGCTACCAGAGCAGTCAGAGCGCGTACGCCCAGGAACAGGCGACCCGGCCGCAGACGATCGGCTATTCGCTCGCGGACTCACCGGCCGGCCTCGCCGCCTGGATCTACACGCTCTTCGAGGACGTCACCGACAGCGACGGCAACCCCGAGGACGTCATCGACCGCGACGAGATCCTCGACGACGTGATGCTCTACTGGCTGCCCAACGCCGCGGCGTCCTCCGCACGGCTGTACTGGGAGGAGGGCTGGGGCGGCGCGGCGGCCGGCTCCCCGCCGCCGAACCCCGTTCCCGCCGGTTTCAGCATCTTCCCCGGCGAGGCGGTGCAGGCGTCGCGGCGCTGGGTCGAGCGGCGTTACGAGACGGTGCTGCACCACGCCCGGCTCGAGCGGGGCGGCCACTTCGCCGCGCTCGAGCAACCGGAGGTCCTCACCGGCGAGATCCGCAAGACCTTCCGGTCACTGCGGGTCCCACGAGTTCAGTCCACACAGGACAGCGCAGGCGACTGCGGCGGGATCAGCAGGTGACCTTGACGGTCGCGTTCGCCTGGAACGACACGTGCACGTGGTCCATGTGGTTGGCCGTGGGGCTTCCCCGGTCCTCCATCACCGACCAGCCACTGCCGTCGTTGTAGCGCTGGCGCCAGATCACGTAGGTGACGCCGAACGCCTTGCGGTTGGCCAGCACGTACTCGGCCACCGAGTTGCCGGTGGCCGTGTCGACCATGAAGTCCAGTGCCAGACCGGTGGGGTGGTCACCGCCGCCGGCCCTGCCGGCGGCGCCACCGATGTCCTCGACGCCGAACTTGCCCCCGACGTGGTGTCCCACCTGGGCCACGTGCGGCTTCACGCCGTTCAGCGTGGTCGGGCAGGGCGGCGGAGGGGGTGGAGGCGGTGGAGGTGGCGGCGTGGTCGTCTCCGGCGTGGTCGTGGTCACCGGAGGCGGCGTGGTGGTCACCGGAGCCGGCGAGGACGACGGGGACGACGGGGACGACGCGGTGGTCGACGTGACAGGCGACTGGCTCTGGCTCACGGACGTCGACGGCGCCGTCAGGAGGGCGGCGGCTCCGGTGGGGTCGACCGGCTGACCGGAATCGCGGACGACCCAGAAGGTCGCGACGAGACCCGCGGTGAGGGTGGCGGCCACCGCGATGGGCAGCTTTCGGTTGGGTGTGCCTTGCGTTCTATGTCGGCCCGGCAATTCAGACACCTTGCGTTGGGGACAGGGCATGCTCACACGGCCCGCCACATTACGAAATGAGCACGAGAACGTCACGGTCCAGTGTTGATGGTCACATAGCCGCTGGTGAGCGCCCTGCTACAGCAGGTGACAACAGACCGGCGTCGCGGAGTGTCCACCGAGGTCACGGCCCCGGCGGGCGGTGCGGCCGACCGTGACAGTCCCGCACGACTGATCTGTGCTCACCGCGCATGCAGAGCAGGATCGAGAAAGGAAGTCCCTCGATCGGGTGGAGGTGGCGGGCCGTGCGCGGTGACGACTGGGTGTTCGGCTTCGGGTCCAACTCGTGGGAGGACGTCGTCGGGAAGCTGTTCGGCGGGCTGGGCCAGCCGCCGTCCGCGACCAGGCGCACGGACCACTACGGCCGTGATCTCACCGCGGCGGCGCGCGACGGCCTGCTCGACCCGGTGATCGGCCGGGACGACGTCGTCGACGAGGTGCTCGAGGTGCTGTCGCGGCGCACCAAGAACAACCCCGTCCTGATCGGTGACCCGGGAGTCGGCAAGACCGCCATCGTCGAGGGCATCGCGGCGCGGATCGCCGGTGGCGACGTGCCCGCCACGCTCCGGGACCGCCGGCTGATCTCCCTCGACCTGGCGGGCATGGTGGCCGGGGCGAAGTACCGGGGCGAGTTCGAGGAACGGCTCGAAGGCGTGATCGAAGAGGTGGCGGCGTCCAACCGGATGGTGGTCCTGTTCATCGACGAGCTGCACACGGTCGTGGGGGCCGGTAGTGCCGAAGACGCGCCGATGGACGCCGCGAACATGCTCAAACCGGTGCTCACGAGCGGACGGCTGCAGGTGATCGGGGCCACCACGGCCGAGGAGTACCGCCGCCACATCGCGAAGGACGCCGCGTTCGAACGGCGGTTCCAGCCGGTCCTCGTCGCCGAACCGTCGCCCGGCGAGGCGATCGCCATCCTCCGCGGCCTGCGCGCCCGCTACGAGGCGCACCACGGGGTGCGGATCACCGACGAGGCGATCGTGTCGGCCGTCGAGCTGTCGGCCCGCTACGTCACCGACCGGTTCCTGCCCGACAAGGCGGTCGACCTGGTGGACCGCGCGGGCGCGCGCGTCCGGTTGCGGGAGAAGGCCCCGATGCCCCCGGACCCGGCGCAGCTCGAACAGCGCGTGCACCGCCTGAAGCGGGAGAGGGACACCGCACCGGCCGAGGAGGTGCCGTTCCTCGACGACGAGCTGCGCCGCGCCGTGGCGGACCTGGAAGCCGCCCGCGCCGCGCTGGCCGACGCGCCCGAGGTCGGGTCCAACGACGTCGCCGAGGTCGTCTCGCGCAGCACGGGCATCCCAGTCGCCCAGCTCACCGAGGCCGAACGACACCGGTTGCTGCACCTGGAGGACCTGCTGCACCAGCGGATCGTCGGACAGGAGGAGGCGGTCGAGGCGGTGGCCGACGCGGTCCGCCAGGGGCGGGCCGGTCTCAAGCACCCGCAACGGCCCGTCGGCTCGTTCCTGTTCCTCGGCCCGACCGGCGTGGGCAAGACGGAGGTCGCGCGGGCGCTGGCGGAGGCGCTCTTCGGGTCGCAGGACCGGCTGATCCGGTTCGACATGAGCGAGTTCGGGCAGCAGCACGCGGTCTCCCGGCTGATCGGCGCACCACCGGGCTACGTGGGCTACGAGGACGCGGGCCAGCTCACCGAGGCGGTCAGGCGCGCGCCGTACTCGGTCCTGCTGCTCGACGAGATCGAGAAGGCGCACCCGGACGTCTTCAACACCCTGCTGCAGGTGCTCGACGCGGGAAGGCTCACCGACGGTCAGGGGCGCACCGCCGGCTTCGCCAACACCGTGATCATCATGACCAGCAACATCGGCGCCGACCAGCTGCTCACCGCGGGCGCCTCGGGGGTCGAGGTGGACCAGGTGCGCGGGCCGCTGATGGCCGCGGTCCGCCGGTGCTTCCGGCCGGAGTTCCTCAACCGCCTGGACGAGATCATCCTGTTCCGCGGCCTCGACCCCGGCCAGCTGCGCCAGATCACCGCGCTGCTGCTCGAGCGCACCCGCCACCGGCTGCGCGAGCAGGGCATCACGCTGGAGGTGGACGACCAGGCAGTCGACTGGCTCGCGGCCCGCGGCTACGCGCCGGAGTACGGAGCCCGGCCGCTGCGCCGCACGATCGCCAAGGAGCTCGACCGCCGGTTGTCCCGCGCGCTGCTCGCGGGCGATCTGCGCGCCGGGCACCACGTCCTCGTGACCGTCGTCGACGCCGACCTCGCGCTGACGTTCACCGATCCCGTGGACTGATCGATCGCCTGGTCGGTGCGGCTTCGAGCCGGGCCGGCACGTGCTCGTGCCACGGTGTGCCGGCTCATTCGTCGCGGTCCTCGGCGGCGGTGCGCCGGGGGGGGGTGAGCCTGACGCGGTCCAGGTCGTCACGTCTGGGCACGTCGCATTGGGGACGCTGATCGGCAGACGCCCCGCGACTCCCGGCTGCTGCGATCCGCCGAGGTCGCGGTCACGGCACCGTGATGACGACCTTGCCGACCACACCCCCGCGTTGGTGATGCGCGAACGCCTCTCGCGCGTCACCGAACTCGTGGACGCTGTCCACGACCGGGCGGAGGTCGTGCCGTTCCATGAACGCGATCAGCTCCCGGTGCTGCGCCGCGGTGCCGACGGCCACGCCGCGCAGCGACCCTCCCGAGCCGAACAGGAGCATGGGGTCGAGCGGCAGCGGTTCGCGGGCGAACAGGCCGACCAGGGCGACTTCGCCCTGCCTAGCGAGCGCGGTGAGCGAGTCGGTGATCGTGGCCGTGCCGACGGTGTCGACGACGTTGCGGACGCCTCCGGTGATCTCGCGCAGCCTCGCGCCCCACTGCGGGAAGTCCGCGCTGTTCACGACCTCGGCCGCTCCCGCGTCGCGCAGCCGCCGCTCCGCTGACGCTCGGCGCACGACCCCGAAGTAGTCGGCGCCTGCGGCTTTCGCGAGCTGCATCGCGTACAGCGCGACACCACCCGTGCCCAGCGAGGCGACCTTCTCCCCCGCCGCCACCTCACGGCCGCCGAACAGGGCGTTCCACGCCGTGACGCCGGCGCAGGGCAGTGTCGCCGACTCGACGTGCCCGAGGTGCGCGGGAGCCCGCACCACCTGGTTCACCGGCAGGACGACGTGCGAGGCGAGGACTCCGGGAGCGTCCAGGGCGCCGAGTCCCAGCGGCGGGGTGGGGACGGGGGCGTCTTGCCAGTGCAGGTTGGTCACGGCCGCGCCCACCTCGAACTCCGCGACGCCGTCGCCCACCGCGTCGACGACTCCCGCGACGTCGGAGAGCGGCACGAGCTCACGGCCGGGGATCCGGCCGAACGGTCCGCGCAGCACCATCTGGTCGCGGCCGTTGAGGGACACGGCGTGCACTCGCACGCGCACCTCACCCGGTCCGGGCTGCCGCAGCGGAACCTCGTGGAGCCGCAACGCGTCGGCGGAGACGGCGTCCGGGGGCAGCACCCACCGCAGCGCGGTCATCGGTTCCACTCCAGCCGGGTCGCGCCGATGCCACCGTCGACGGCGATGGTGGTGCCGTGGACGAACTCCGCCGCCGGGGAGGCGAGCCAGACGACCGCCTGGGCGACCGCGGCGGTGGTGACCGGGCGCCGGGCGGGCGTCGCGGCGACCAGGACGTGCGGCGCCCGGACGTTGACCGCCAGCGTCGCGTCCAGCTCGTCGTCGGACAGATCGGGTGTGGTGGTGGGCGGGCAGACGGCCGCGTTGTTTACGAGCAGGTCGATGCGTCCGTCGAGCGCCTCGGTCGTGCGGGCGGCGAACGCCCGCAGCTCGGCGGGCGGCGCGGTGAGCTCGGACGGGAGGAAGACCGCGCCGAGCTCGTCCGCCAGCGCGGCACCCCTGGGCCGGTCGCGGCCGGTGATCACCACGCGGGCGCCGGTGGCGGCCGGCGCCCGTGCGGTGGCCGCGCCGATCCCGGACGTGGAGCCGGTGATGAGTGCATGTGTTGCCATGTCCCCACCACACTCGCTTCAGGGGGCGGCAACCAGCGCACGTCCACCCCGGGCACGGCATGACCAGGCTGTGCGGCGTCCGCGCGCCTAGGCTGGCGGCGTGACCCGAGACCGTGCCGCGCTGGGCGAGTTCCTCCGCGCCTGCCGCGACCGCCTGACCCCGGCGGAGGCGGGCATCGAGGCGTTCCCCGGCCGACGACGGGTGCCGGGTCTGCGCAAGGAGGAGGCCGCGCTGCTCGCGGGCCTGAGCACCGACCACTACAGCCGCCTGGAACAGGGCCGCCAGTCGCGCGTGTCCGACGACGTGGTCGACGCGCTGGCCAGGGCACTGCGCCTCACCGGGGTCGAGCACGGGCACCTGCGCGACCTCGCCGCCCCCACCTCGCGCAGGACCGCGGGCGCGTGGTCGTCGCCCCAGCGACCGGAACCGGGCCTGCTGCGCGTGATGACGAGCCTCGACCACCTTCCCGTGCTCCTGCTGGGCAGGCGGGCGGAAGTCCTGGCGCGCAACGCGCTGCTCACCGAGGTGCTCGGCCACGCCATGCCGGCGGGCACCTCGTTCCCCCGCTACCTGTTCACCGACCCCGCCGCCCGCGAGCGCATCGCGAACTGGCGGGACTTCGCCGCGGCGGCGGTCGGCGGGCTGCGCCTGGAACTCGGCCGCAACCCCGGGGACGCGCTGCTCACCGCGCTCGTCGACGAGCTGCGCGCGGCCAACCCCCAGGTGGCGGGGTGGTGGGACGAGCAGGGCGTGGCGGACCGGACGTCCCAGGTCAAGCAGATCGTCCACCCGGTGGCGGGAGACCTGCGGTTCCACATCGAGGCGGTCACCGTGCCGCACGCCCCCCACCAGCGGCTGGTGGTCTACACCGTGGAACCCGGCTCCCCCACCGCGCACGTCCTGCCGCTCCTGGCGTCGTGGACCGCGTCCGTCGGCTGAGGGCCTCTTCAGACGCTGATCAGACCACCCTGGCCGTCGTGGGTGGTCGCGTCCTCGTCGTCGAACCAGTGGCCGTCCGGGCCGAGGTAGCGGAACCGCAGGGTGGTGCCTCGCGGCACGACGACCGCCGCGGTGCGCTTGCCGTTGGAGCGGGGGCGGAGCTCGGTCGTTCCCGGCGTCCAGTCGTTGAAGTCGCCGACCACGCTGACGGGCCCCGGCGGCTCGTGCCGGGGCAACGCCCACGTGACTCGCACTTGCTGGTCCTTCGCAGGCACGATCCGGATCATCGAGTCGTCATCCCTTCGCGTTCCTTGGTCGCCGTGCCGTGGCAGCCTGCCGACGAACGCCACCGCGGACGAGCCGACGCGCCGCGAATACCCGGATCGGGTGGTCTTCGCCCGCGAAAGGTTACTGCCAGACCGGCCGCTTCAGGCGACCTCCTCCAGCTCCCTGGTCTCGGTGGCCTGCCTGCGGCGGCGGAGCACGACGACCGCGCCGATCACGACAGCGATGGCCAGCAGCACCCACATCGCCCCGTTGAAGACCGATTCGACGTACTTGGCCGAGGCGCCCGCGGCCGAGCCGATGCCGATGTGCAGCGCCGACCAGCACACCGCGCCCGCGACGGAGGCGGGCAGGAACCGGCGGTACTCCATTCCGGACGCACCCGCCGACGCGGGGACCAGCGTCCGCACCACGGGCATGAACCGCGCGACGAACACCGCCCAGGCGCCGCGGGTGCGCAGCAGCTCCGCCGCCTTGTCCCAGTGCTGCCGCCCGACCTTCCGGACCAGCCTGCTGTCCCGCAGCCGGTCGCCGAACCGGCGGCCGAGGTGGTAGCCGATGCTGTCGCCCGCGATCGCGCACACCGAGACCACGAGCCACATGACCAGGAACCGGGGCACGCTCGTCACCGTCGTCGAGGCCAGCAGCAGAGCGCTCTCACCCGGCGCCAGGAAACCCACGCCGAGCGTGCACTCCGCCAGCGTCAACGCACCCGTCACCGCGAGCACGGCGGGCTGCGGCAGACCGGCCAGCCCTTCGAGGGCGTCGGTCAGGAAGGACATGCACTCTCCCCAGTCGGCAAAGCGGAAGTTCGGCTCGAGGGCGCACCGATGCCCCCGGCATCGCGCCTCTTCTGCCGGACAGTTGACCGGAACGGGCTCAGCTCGCACATCGGCCCGTGGTCTGACTTTCCCGTCCTTCTCGAGGACTACGGGCAGAGTCCCTCAGCCACCGGTTCCGAGGCGGAGCACGCACTACCCGTCCAACCGCCGAGGTACGCGCCCCGGTGCCGACCCGGTGATCACCCCGGGCGCGCCGTCCGGTGGAACGCGGCAATGTCGGCGGCATCGGTTTGATCCGGTCTCCCGGGGCTACTACACCGTTACCCACAACCACGGGAGGTAGCGATGGCAACCGGTGAGACCGGTTTCGACGACGTCACCTACGACCTGATCTCCGTCCAGTACCACGCTCTCAAGGCGGGGCACGACTACGGCCAGTACGTCCGCGACGCGGAGAACGCCGGCCGCCAGGACATCGCCGACTTCTTCCGCAGCGTCATGGAGGAGGACTCCGCGCGCGCCAAGCAGTGCCACACGTTCATCGCGGAGCTGTCCGGGTCGAGTGAATCGGGACCCGCGGTCACCTGACGCATCGGTCAGATCGCACCGAGGCCGTCCGTGCCCGCAGCGAGGGCATGGACGGCCTTGGCGCGTCCGGACCCGAACCTGGTGCGCGTCAAGCCTGGCAGACCGGGCACCACCAGGTCTCGCGGCCGTGCGGGGTGTGTTCGGCCGGACGGAACGCAATCGGTGTGCCGCAACGCAGGCACGGGCGTCGCGCCCTCCCGTACACCCAGTGTCGGGGCCGCGGCATGCCGGTCGTGTTCTGAGCCGGGTTCGCGCGGACCGCGTGCTCCAACCGCCGCCGGGCGTCGGTGAGCACCACTTCGACGTCGTCGACCGTGCCGGCGGCCTGCCAGGGGTTGACGCGGTGCAGGAAGAGCAGTTCCTGGGCCCACATGTTGCCCAGACCCGCGACCCGGCGCTGGTCCAGCAATGCCGCGACGATCGTCTCGTCGCCCGCGGCGGCGACCCGCTTCGCCGCGACGGTGATGCTGTCGATGCCCGTGGTGTCCGTGCCGAGCAGGTCCGGGCCGAGGTGTCCCACCACCGTGTGCTCGTCACGCGTCCTCAGCACGGTCAGCACCGGGAGCGCGACTCCGACGAGGGTGCGGCCGTCGTCCAGGCGCAGCGCTATCCGCAGATCGGGCATGACCCGTGCGGGCAACCGCTTGTGCGGACGGAGCACCGACCACGAGCCGGTCATCCTGAGGTGCGAGTGCACCGTGAGGCCGGCGTCGGTGCGGGACAGCAGGTGCTTGCCCCGCGCGCGCCATTCGAGGATGCGTTGTCCCGCCAGGTCGGCGGTGGCGAAGCGGGGGTGCCGGACGTCGCTGTGGACGATCAGCGAGCCTGCGGTGGCGGCGTCGAGGCGGGCCGCGATCCGCGCCACGCTGTCGCCCTCCGCCATCGTCCCATCATCGTCCACACCGGCCGGCGCGGCAGGTCACGCCCGCGCTGCCGAACAGTGCGATGCTGGTGTGATGGCTGAGCCGGAGCACACGCCGGACGGGCGCTTCGTGATCATCAACGGGCGGCGGTGGCGGGCGACCGATCCCGAGATCCCGCCCGAGACCTCGGCGCGGTTGCGCAGCTTGCTGATGGCGGCTCGCCGGGACGTCGGTGCCGCCCTCCGCGCTGAGGACGCCGAGGCGGAGCGTGAGGCTCGGGCACGGGTCCAGCTCGCGAAGGTGGCTCTCGGTGAGCGCGGCACGCCGTGGTGGGAGCAGACGGCGGGCCAGCGGCGGCAGCGGTGGCAGGAGGGCTTGGAGGCGCTGGACCGGCACGACGCCTGAGGGACCCGCGCGACGACCACCGGGGTCACTCCCAGGGGTTGCTGCCGGACGCGGTGACGGGGGCCGTGTCGGTGACGGCGTGGGCGGTGGTGGCGGCGACCGTGGTGAGGGCCGCGGCGGCGAGGGCGACGGCGGCGATCTTGGTGATGAGGGTGCGGATCATTCGGGGCTCCTCGGGGAATGTTTTCCGGCGATGAGACGAACGTTATGAGGGCCGTTGATCTCCGCACTATCGCGCGGTTTATCTCGGCGCTATCGCGGCGATGATGACGTTGTCGAACATGCTCTGAGCTGGGAGGAAGCAGGGCGGGGCCGCTGTTTTGCGACCGGGATATCCGCGGGGATGGCAGCGTGATAGCGGCGGCGCACACGATCGGCCCGACAAAACCACCTGCGTGAAAGAGGATGCCGAGATGGCCGTTCCGCCCGCCTTGGACCCCGGACTCCCGCCCTTCGCCCAGCTGCTGCGCAGGCATCGCAGCCGGGTCGGGTTGACCCAGCGGGAGCTGGCCGACCTGTCGACGGTGAGCGTGCGGGCCATCCGGGACCTGGAGCAGGGGCGGGCGCTGCGGCCGCGGCCGGACACGGTGCGGTTGATCGCCGAAGGGCTGCGGCTGGGCAGCCGGGCCCGGCACGACCTGGAGGTCGCCGCGGACCCGGACCGGCGCACCGAGGTCGACGCGGCGGCCGCTGTACCGCCCACCTCGCTGACCGCGCAGGTGGGGCGGGAGCTCGAGACCGGGGGGCTGGCCGCCGAACTGGCGGACGGGTGCCGGCTCGCGACCGTCGTGGGGTTGCCCGGTGTGGGGAAGACGCGGTTCGCGGCGGCGGTGGCCGGGGTGCTGCACGCCCGGATGCCGGTGCTGTGGGCCGGGGCGGACAGCACGCCGTTGCGGGACCCGCGACTGGCCGGGCTGGTGATGGCGTGGTCGGCGGCCGTGCGCACGGGTGGGCGGGTCGACGACGACCTGGCCGAGGTGATCGGTGCCCGTTCCGCGCTGGTCGTGCTCGACGGGGTCGACGGGCCGGTGTGCGGCGCGAGCGTGCTGCGGCTGCTCGCCGACTGCCCCGGTGTGCGGGTGCTGATCACCGCGCCGGCGCCGTGCGGGCTCGCCGGGGAACGCGTGTTCCTCTTGTCCGGCTTGGAGTCCGACGACGCGGCCCGGCTGCTGCTCGCCGACCACCCCGGTGCGGCGGACCCGGTGGAGGTCGGCCGCCTGTGCCGTGCCCTGGACGGACTGCCCGCCGCGCTCGCCGCCGTCGGCTCGTGGCTGTCGGTCTACCCGTTGCGGGAGCTGGCCGCCACCGACCCCGCCTGCCTGCTCGACGACACCCTCCTGCGCTCTCTGACCGCCGCCGCCGAGCCCTACCGCCGGGTGCTGCAGGAGCTGCCGCCGCGCTTCGGGCCGTCGGCGGACACCGGGCGTCTGCTGCGCGACCTCCTGCAACGCGGCCTGGTGCGACCCGTGGAGACGGAGACAGGGCGCAGTTTCACCGTCTCTCCCCTGGTCCGCTCGGTGCTGGCGGCCACGCCGCCGACGCCCTGACCAGTCGGCGGGCAGCCACGGGGTGTGTCCCTGCACGCCCCCGGCCTGCCTGCGCTACTGCCGAGGACACCGCCCACCTCGTGGTGGACTGGGTGCCTCGCCTAGCCCGGGAGCGTGACCGATGGACCCCATGACCGACAACGGTCCGATAGGCGCCGCGACGGAATCCCCCGTGCACGCCTTCTTCGTTCCCGCTGGCCCGGAGATCCTCGTCGTGTGGCCGCCCGCCCCGCACGCCCGCCGGGCCGCGGCGTGGGCGCTGCGAGCGCTGGGCTACGACCACGTCGGCGGGTTGATCTGCCTGGTCTCCCCCTCCCCCGACGCCCGCGCGGAGTGCGTGGCCACGGCTCTCGCCGTCGCCGACGCCGCGGCCGGCGGGCACCGGCCGCCGGGGCCGCCACCGGACCTCGCGGTCCGCCTGCGGGCCGACCCGGTCCACCTGTGCGGCCTCCGGGCCGCCGCGGGGCTGGCCTGAGCGAACGCCCTGCGCCCGCACCGGCAATCGGTGCGGGCACAGGGCGTTCGAAGGACGCGGCGGTGATGGTCAGACCTGAGCGACCGCCATCGGACTGGTGGGGACAGCCCAGCCCGCCGGTGACCACAGGTCCTCAGTGGACAGTGTGGACGGGTGGTATTTACCCAGTGCGCTGATCAGCAGGCGCAGTTCCAGGGTCATCGCCTCGACCAGGCGGGTCAGACCCGAACGGGGGTTCTCGTCGACCGCCAGCAGCGCTGCCCTGCCGAGTCCCGTGGCGGTCGCCCCGGCGGCCAGGCACTTCACGGCGCGCAACCCCTCCCAGACGCGGCCCGACACGAGCAGGCAGCCGCGCGGGGAACCGATGCGGCGCAGGCATTCCGCCAGCGGGAGGCCGACTCCCGCCAGTGATGCCGTGGGAGCCCAGCCGCTGCCGCCCTCGGCCCCGTCCACGGTGACCGCGTCCGCTCCGGCCTGCCACGCCACGTCCGCCGCCGCGGCGACGTCGCGTCCGGGCGGGAGCTTCACCCACACCCGCGCCCGCGGGTAGTTGTTGCGCATCAGGCGGACCTGCTGCCGCAGGATCTCCTCGGTGAACGTTCCCGGGCTGGCGCAGCGCAGCACCCGGTCCCCCTCGGGGTCGACCAGCGGTTCCAGCGCGAACCGGTCCGCGAGGCGGTCCGCCTGGGCGCGGTCGACGACGGTCAGTCCGCCGAGGCCGGGTTTGGCGCCCTGGCCGACCTTGAGCTCGAACCCCAGCCGTCCGGACTCGAGCAGCGGGCGCGTGGCCGGGTCGCTGTAGACGCGGTTCCAGACCTCGGCGTCGGCGTCCTCGGTGCTCTGCTGCACCACGACCCCGCCGGCACCGTCCGGGGCGTGGTCGGCGTAGGCGGTGATCCTGGCCAGCAGGGACCGCTCGCCGTTGTAGCCGTCGACCGGGACGACGTTCTCGCCGACGACCATCGGGATGCCCAGGGCACCCGCCTGGGCCGCGGCGGCACGCCCCAGATCGGTGCCCACGGCACTGGTCGAGCCGAACGCCGACAGGTACAGCGGCAGGTGTGCGGTGAACCCGCCGACGGTCGTGGTGAGGTCCACGTCGCCGTGCAGAGGTTCGCGGGCCAGGTCGATGAGCTTCTCCAGGCGCAGCGGCATGAACACCGGCGGCACCAGGCGGGCGGCGTCGAGGGCGTCGGCGGGCGGAGGCCCCACCGGCTCGCCCAGCAGGGCGGCGCCGTAGTCGGACAGGGCGGGGAACACCGCCGCCGCACCGCTGCGGGCCCGTTCCCGGACGGCCTGTTCCGGGAAGGTGTCCGCGCGCAGGGCGGTCACGGGGACACCACGCCGGGGATCTTCGGGAAGGCGCTGGCCTGCCAGACCGCGTCCAGCCCGCACAGGAAGCGGACCAGCCGCTCGAGGCCGATGCCGAAGCCCGCGCTGGACGGGACGCCCTCGCGCACCATCTTCAGGTACCAGGCGTACTTCGCCGGGTTCTCACCGGTTTCGCGCATCCGGGCGACGATGGCGGCGTACTCGTGTTCGCGCTCGCTGCCGCTGCACAGCTCGCCGTAGCCCTCGGGGGCCAGCAGGTCGAAGTTGAGCAGCCGGCCGGGGGCCGCCGGGTTCTCGCGGTCGTAGAAGCCGCGCGAGCCCTTGGGGTAGTCGGTGAGGAAGAACGGCCTGCTGGCCTTGGCCGACAGCAGCGCCTCCCCCTCCCAGTCGATCTCGGCGTCGGGGTTCTGCGCGTGGCCGGTCTCGTGCAGGTCGGCGACCGCGGCGGCGTGGGTGCGCCGCTCGAAGGCGCGGCCGGACAGCAGGTCGGTGAAGGCGTCCGGGTCGCGGCCCAGGACCTCCAGCTCAGGGACGCAGCGCTCGACGACCCGGCGCACGACGTGCACGACGAGGTCCTCGGCCACCCGCGTCGCGTCGTCGCGGGTGGCGCCGGCGACCTCGACGTCGATCTGGTGGAACTCGGCGAGGTGGCGGCTCGTGGAACTGGTCTCCAACGGCTCCAGGCGCACGTTGGGGGCGATGCAGAAGATCCGGTCGAACGCGGTCAGCGACGCCTGCTTGTAGAGGATGGCGCTGGTCATCAGCTTGTAGCGGTGGCCGTAGTAGTCGACGTCGACCTGCTTGGCCCCGCGCGCGCCCGGGTCGGTGACCGGGCCGATGACAGGCGGGAGCATCTCGGTGAAGCCCTGCCCGCCCAGGTGCTCGCGCACGGCGTCGAGCACCCGGTGCTGCACGCGCAGCACCGCGCGGGTGGCCGGTGAGGTGAGGTGGGCGCGCGGATCCGCCGGCGCCGGCGTGGTGGTGTCCATCGTGGTCACTCCTTGGGGACGGGGCGGGGGTCAGGCGCGGTCGAAGATGCGTTCGACGTGGGTGAGCGAGCGCAGCAGCTCGTCGGCGGTGGGATCGGCGGCGGGGACGGCGCGGCCGGCGGGCAGCGGCAGGGCTCCGAGGCGCGACCACTGCAGCCGCCCGTCGGTGTCCACGAACGCCCGCGTGCGGCCGGCGTTGTCCCGGTGCAGGCAGAAGGGCACGTCGAGGTAGCCGCGTTCGACCGCGCGGACCAGGGCGATGCCCACGTCGGGCGCGAGGTCGAGCACGGCGTCGACGAGCGCGCGGGCCTCGGCGAGCACGCCGGTGTCCTCGGCCGCGCCGCGGGGCTCGGCCCGCGACGCGGCCGCCGCGGCGGTCACCAGCGCGGTGACGTTCTCGGTGACGGTCGGGATGCGGTGCGCCTCCGCCGTCGTCTTGACGATCAGCCGCTCCGCACCGGTGCGCACGGCCAGCTCCGCGGACCGTTCCAGCAGGGCGGTCGCACCGCGCGGGGTGCGCGGGAACACGCCCATGTACGTGTAGAGCACGACGTGCCAGTCCACATCGGACAGGTGTTCGGCGGCGAGGGTGCGCAGGGCGGCCACGGCCTCGGCGTCCTGGTCGGGGTCGGTCTGCTGGGCGTAGCTCAGCGACATGCTGTCGATGCCGTGCTGGCGGAAGAACAGGCCCTCCAGCACGCTGATCGCCACCAGCAGGCCTGGCGGGCACAGCTGCCCCATCATGCAGCCGCCGAAGGACTCGAGGTGCGGCCGGGCGCCACGCTCGCGGGCGTCGGACAGCAGCAGGCAGGACTCGGCCCACGCGCGCACCGACTCGGCGACCGGGACCCGGCTGTAGGGCAGGCAGTACGACAGCGGCCCGCCTTCCGTCGCGTCCAGCCCGGCGGCCAGCAGGGCGGCGACGATCTTCTGCGGGCACGCCGAGCCGTGGCGCACCTGAACCGGGAACCCCGGTCCGTGCAGCCCGTCCAGCACGGACCGGGTCGTCTCGGTCGGGTGCGCGGCGATGGGATAGCCGTTGAGGTCGGCACCGGTGGCCAGCGCCTTGCGCACCGCGTGGTGGTCGCCCACGCGCGTGAAGCTGTCGACGGTGATCGTGCCCGCCGCCCGCACCCCGGCTCCGCGCACCGCGGCGAGCCCGGCCCGCATCCGCGCCGGGTGGGCCACGCCCATCCTGGGCTGCACGACCAGCTCACCCGCGGCGGCCGCGCGGGCGACGTAGCCGCCGAACGAGCCACCGGTCACGACCGCACCCCCGCGGCGAGCCGGTCGACGTAGCAGCGGAACGCCGCGATCGCGTCGGCGTCCTCGAACACCGCGTCGAAGCCGGCGGCCAGCAACGCCTCCGCGCGGCCGCCCGCGCCGTCGACGCCGAGCTTGCCGCCGACGACGACCGGGGTGCCCGCCAGCCGTGCGCGCAGCGGTCCGATGACGCGCCTGGCGTCCTGGAACCCGTGCCCGTTGACGCTGCTGAGCACGACGAGGTCCGGTCCTGCCTGTTCGCACCGGGACGTCAGCAGCCCGTCGGGGACGCACGCACCCAGGTTGGTCACGCGGTGTCCCATCTCCTCCAGCACCAGCTGCAGGTACACGAGGTTCCAGGTGTGCGCGTCGGAGGCGAGCCCGGAGACCACGATGTCGAGGCGGGCTGCGTCCGGCAGGGCGGCGTCCAACTCCATGGGGCGAGCTCCTCTGTCGCGGGTGTTTCCCTGTCCCGAAACTAGAAGCCGCGCCGCACGTCGCCAGGCAGCGGCGACGGCAGCCGTCCGGCAGTTGCCGCTATAGGGACGGCGGATCGAGGTAGTAGAAGCGTCGGCTGCACAGCAGCAGCCCTTCGTCCGAAAGGGTCACCACGTCGGCGAACTCGGAGGGTGTGCGGCACTCCGCCCCCGCGGGCGGGGTGTAGCGGCCGACGACGACCACGGTGTCCTTGTCCACCACCACTTTGTGGAGGTGGTGCCGGCCGCGCAGGGCCGCGGAGGCGCTCAGCAGCCGCACGGTGTGGTCGCGGCCGTGCCCCAGTGGCGCGTCACAGCGTTTGAGCTGCATGTCCTCGTGCAACAAAGAGGCGTACCCGTCCAGGTCCCCCGTGTCGAGGTAGTGGTAGGACAGGCGGACGTGGTCGACGCCTGCGGCGGTGCTCATGGCGGTTCTCCTCACGCGCTGAACGGCAACCGTCCCGCCGCACGGCAACCTGCCGATATCTTCTCGCTATCGCGAGGGCTTGTCCTCCTGCGTGACCGTGTGCTTACCCTCGGGGCACCTCAGACCCCGGGAAGGCGGCCGCGCTCTATGTCACCAGGAGGTTTCCGGGTGCTCGGTCCGGTCGAGGTCGACGGTCCCGGCGGTGCGGCGCGGATCCCGCCGGGCAGGCAGCAGGTGATCCTCGGCCTGCTGCTCGTGGAGGCCAACCGGGTGGTGAGCACCGAGACGCTGGTCGACGCCCTGTGGGACGAGAACCCGCCGGACACCGCCCGCACGCAGGTGCAGATCTGCGTCTCCCGGCTGCGCCGCACCCTGGACGGAGCGGGCCTGGCCGCGATGATCGACACCCGTCCGCCCGGCTACCGGTTGCGGCTCAACGGGGACGCGCTGGACCTCGCCGACTTCCTCGCCGGCACCACCGAGGCCCGCGTCCTGGTCAAGGAGGGGCGCACCGCCGAGGCGGCCGCGCTGCTGCGGGAGGCCGCGGCGCTGTGGCGCGGGCCGTGTCTGGGCGGAGCCCCCAACCGGTCGCTGCGGACCCGCGCGCTGCGGCTGGACGAGGAGCGGCTCACCTGCGTCGAGGACCACCTGGAGCTGGAACTGGACCTGGGCCAGCACCACCGGCTCGTCGGGGAGGTCACGCGCCTGGTCCACGAGCACCCGCTGCGGGAACGGCCGCGAGCCCTGCTGATGCTGGCGCTGCACCGCTCCGGCAGGCAGGCCGAGGCCCTCGACGCCTACCGCGACGGCCGTGCCCTGCTGGTCGAGGAGCTCGGCCTGGAGCCGGGAGAACGGCTGCGCGAGCTGGAGGCGGCGATCCTCGCCGGCGAGACCCCCACCCGGCCCCGGGCCGGCGCGGTGGCACCGGCACCGCGGGCGGCCGAGACCGTGCAGCCTGCCCGGCCGCGGCAGCTGCCCGCCGACACCGCCGACTTCGTGGGCGACGAGGAGGTGTTGCGCGACGCGCAGTCCGTGCTCGTCGGGGACGCCGGGCGCTCGGCCGTCGGGGTCGTGGTGATCACGGGGCGGCCCGGGGTCGGCAAGAGCACGGTGGCCGCCCACCTGGCGCACCGCGTGGCGCAGGAGCACTTCCCCGACGGACAGCTCCACTGCGACCTGCACGGCACCGGCACCCCGTCCACCGTGGACGAGGTGCTGGGCCGTTTCCTGCTCGCCCTGGGCATCCCCGGGCCCGTGATCCCCGACGGCGTCGACGCCAGGCTGGAGATGTACCGGACGCTGCTCGCGGACCGGCGGGTGCTGGTCGTGCTGGACGACGCGGCCACCGAGGCCCAGGTCCTGCCGTTGCTGCCGGGCAGCAGCACGTGTGCGGTGGTGGTGACCAGCCGGTCGCGGCTGACCGGTCTTCCCGGCGCCCGGCAGGTCGAGCTGGACGTCCTCGGCACCGCGCAGTCGTTGCGGCTGCTCGGCCTGGTCGTCGGGGAGCACCGGGTGCACCGCGAGCCCGAGGCCGCCGAGGCACTCGTGCGCACCGTGGGCGGACTGCCGCTGGCGCTGCGGATCATCGCCGCCCGCCTGGCCGCACGTCCACATTGGACGCTCGCGTCGATGGTGCAGCGGCTCGCCAGCGAGCGGCACCGGCTCGACGAGCTCGCCCACGGCGAGCTGACCATCCGCGCCAGTCTCGCGCTGACCCACGACGGCCTCGACCGCCGGTCCCGGCTGCTGTTCGGGCTGCTGAGCCTCGCCGAGGGGCCCGCCGTCCCCGGCTGGGTCGCGGGCGCCGTGCTCGACGACGACCGGCCGTTCCCGTCGGACCTGCTCGAACCGCTGGTGGACGTGCAGGTGCTCGACGTGGTGTCGGTCGAGCCGACCGGCGAGTTCCGCTACCGCTACCAGGACATCCTGCGCCTGTTCGCCCGCGAGAAGGCCGCGGAGGAGATCCCCGCCGGTGACCGCGCCGCCGCCGTGTCCCGCCTGCTCGGCGGGTGGCTCGCGCTGGCCGACCAGGCGCACCGCGACATCTACGGCGGTGACTACTCCTCGCTGCACGGAACCGCGCCGCGCTGGCGGCCCCCGTCCGGCGGTGCGCCCGCCGACCCCCTGGAGTGGATGGACGGCGAGCTGGAGAACCTGTGCGCGGCCGTCCACCAGGCGGCCGCCGCCGGCCTCGACGAGCTGTGCTGGGACCTCGCGGTCACCTCCGTCACCCTGTTCGAGTCGCGGGGCTACCTCGACGACTGGGAGCGGACCCACGCCGAGGCCCTCACCGCCGTCCGCGCGGCGGGCAACACCCGCGGCACCGCGGCGGTCCTGAGCTCGCTGGGCACCCTGCACATCAACCGCGGCCGTCTCGACGCCTCCCGCGACGCCCTGCTCCCGGCCAGGGAGCTGTTCGAGGAGCTGGGCGACACCCACGGCCTGGCGCTGTGCCACCGCGACCTGGCCCTGATCGCCCGCAACACCGGGGACGACACCACCGCGCTGCGGCTCTACGACCGCTCCCTCGCGGGCTTCACGGCGGTCGACGACGTCGTGGGCCGCGCGATCGTCCTCACCCAGCGGGCCTTCATCCTGGCCGGCGACGGCGAGATCTCCCGTGCCCGCACCGACCTCGCCGAGGCGATGGCGGTCCACGAGTCCGTCGGCTACACCGGGGGCGCCGCCCGCACGCTCAACCGGATCGCCCAGGTGCAGGCCGTGGCGGGCGAGCACGCCGAGGCCACCTCGACCATGCGCCGCGTCCTCGACATGGTCCGGGAGGCCCGTGACGTCATCGGCGAGGGCCAGCTCCTGCGCAACCTGGGCCAGGTGAGCGCCGCCGCCGGTCGTCACGCCGAAGCCCGCTCGTACCTCGAAGAGGCGCTCGCCGTGCGCGAGCGGATCCTGGACCACAGAGCCGCGGCCACGATCCGCGCCGAGCTGGCGGCGTTACCGGTGCGAGAGGCACCCACGCTGGTCGCGGCAGGCTGAGCGGA
Source organism: Lentzea jiangxiensis (assembly GCF_900104175.1). Classification (GTDB taxonomy): domain Bacteria; phylum Actinomycetota; class Actinomycetes; order Mycobacteriales; family Pseudonocardiaceae; genus Lentzea; species Lentzea jiangxiensis. The sequence goes on along the minus strand of NZ_FNIX01000002.1, from coordinate 670,674 downwards.
ACGACGAGGGCTCCCTGCCGCGTGGTGAGCGCGGAAGCCCCGAGGCCTCCACGCCCGCCCGCACCACGATCACACCCCGGCGGGGACGGACCCCAGCGCCGGGATGAACCGGGGCAGCGTCCGCCACACCTCCTCGGTGTAGAAGTGCCCGCCCGGCAGCTCCACGTGCCGGTACTCACCGCCGGCCAGCGCCCGCCACTGCGCCGCCGTGTCCGCGACGATCACGTCGTCGTCGGCACCCGTCAGCACCTGCAGCGGCACGCCGACCGCGGTCCCGCCGGTGTAGGCGAAGGTGTCCCGGACGCGGATGTCGGCGCGCATCAGTTCCAGCGCCATCTCCCGCAGCTCCTCGTTGCCGAGGACGTAGTCCGCGAGCAGGCCGTTGACCGTCATCCACGACAGCAGTCCCGCGTCGGTGTCGCTCTGCGCGGGGAACATGTCGCGCGGCGTCAGCCCCCGGCTCGGCGCGTTGGCCGACGACACCACGAGGGCGTCCGGGCGGCGCCCGCCCGCCTGCTCGATCCGGGCGGCGACGTCGAACGCCATCCACCCGCCCATGCTGTGCCCGAAGAGGACGTACGGCCGGGTCGCCGCCGCGAGCACGGCCTCGGTGGCGTCGGCCGCGAGGGCCTGCCAGTCCTCGGCGTGGTCCTCGAGGAACCGCCCGTCCCGTCCGGGGTAGCAGATCGCGGCGAGCTCCACGTCGGCCGGCAGGACGTCGGCCCACGGCAGGTAGGGACCCGCGCCGCCGCCGCAGAACCCGAGGCACACCAGCGACCTCGTGGCCTCCGGCTTGCGGCGGGGGCGGACCACCACGTTGTCGATGTTGTCCACCAGTCCTCCTAGACGCGCAGGGACTCGACGTGCCGGGCGAGATCGGTCAGGCGGGGGTGGCGGTAGACGTCGCGGGGGGACATCTTGAGGCCGAAGGTCTTCTTCACCCTCGACACCACCCGCAGCGCGACCAGGGAGTGGCCGCCGAGGGCGAAGAAGTCGTCGTCGGCGTTCACCGCGTCGCGGCCGAGGACCTCGGCCCACACCTGGGCGATGAACTGTTCGAACTCGCCTTCCGGAGCGGTGCCGGCGACTGCCGGCGGCGCGGGCAGGGCGGCGGTGTCGAGCTTGCCGCCCGGGGTCAGCGGCAGCGCGGCGACCTCGACGAACGCGGCCGGGACCATGACCTCCGGCAGGGAGGCCGCGGCGTGCTCGCGCAGCTCCCGTGCGCCCGCGAGGCCCGAGGGCACGTAGTAGGCGACGGGCTGGCCCGCCAGGTCGTCGCGGACGACGACGGCGGCCGCGGCGACGGCCGGGGACGACCGCACGACGGTCTCGATCTCCCCCAGCTCGACCCGGTGGCCGCGGATCTTGACCTGGCGGTCGGCGCGGCCGTGGAACTCGAGCAGGCCGTCGCCGGTGCGGCGCACCAGGTCGCCGGTGCGGTACATGCGCGCGCCGGGCTCTCCGGACGGGTCCGGCAGGAAGCGGCAGGCGGTCAGGCCGGAGCGGCCGAGGTAGCCGTCGGTGACGCGGGGACCGGCGACGAAGAGCTCGCCGATCTCGCCGTCGGGGACCTCGCGCAGCCCGGCGCCGAGCACCAGGAGCCGGTTGCCGGGCAGCGGGTCGCCGATGCCGGGGTGGTCGCCCTCCACCACGGCGACCGTCGCGTCGACGGTGCACTCGGTCGGGCCGTAGAGGTTGAACGCCTCCACGGTGCGGGCGGCGGCCAGCTCCCGCCACACCGGCACGCTGATCGGCTCGCCGCCGATGAACAGCCGCAGCCGCCTGCCGTCGGGGCGTCCGGGCAGCAGGTGCTCGCGCAGCATCTCCCAGTGCGTCGGCGTCATGTCCACATCGGACACACCGCACTCGTCGAGCCACGCGGCGAGCTTGGCGGGCTCGGTGCGGTGCGCGTCCTCCAGGACGACCACCGTGTCGCCGCGGCAGACCCTCGCCCACTGCTGCACGGACGCGTCGAAGGACGCGCTGGCGTTCCAGGCCACGACCCGGGGTTCGGCCGCGTACACGGCCATCTGCTCCAGTCCGTCCACAAGGGACGCCACGCCGCCGCGGGTGGCCAGCACCCCCTTGGGCAGTCCGGTGGAGCCGGAGGTGTAGATCACGTAGGCCGAGTCGCCGGGCGACACGACGACGTCGGTGTGCTCCCCCTGAAGGGCACCGGCCAGGTCGTCCGGCGTCACGGTCGTGCGCACGGCGGCGTCGGTGGCCATGTGCGCCAGGCGGTCAGCCGGGTAGGCAGGGTCGAGCGGCACGTACGCCGCGCCGGCCCGCCACACCGCGAGCAGCGCGACGAGGAGCCCGTTGCCGCGTGGCACGCTCACGCCCACGCGGTCACCGCGGCGCACCCCGCGCCCGGCGAGCACGGCGGCCAGCGCGGCCGTGCGGGCCTCCAGTTCGGCGAAGGTCAGCGCGCCGGCGGTGTCGCGCACGGCGACCCGTCCGGGCGCGGTCCGCACGACGTCGTGGAAGCGGGACAGCAGGTCCCGGCCGGTCATCGGTCCTCTCCGCTCATCGGGGTCGCCGACGGGGCGACGGTGGGCGCGCAGTCCAGCACGGAGACCGGCTCGCCCATCGCGACGACGATCTTGCGGTCGCCGCGGAACGGGTCGCGGCCGTGCGTGGACAGGACGTTGTCGACCAGCAGCAGGTCGCCGCGGCCCCAGCGGCGGCGGGTGGTGGCGGCCTCGTAGGCGGCCTGGACGGTGGCGAGTTCCTCGCGGCTGAGCACGGTGCCGTCACCGAAGGCGGTGTTGAACGGCAGGTCCTCGACGCCGAACTCGTCGACCAGCGCGTCGCGCAGCTCCTCGTCGAGCGCCCACTCGTTCCAGAACGCCATGTGGTTGAACCACACCTCCGCGCCGGTCACCGGGTGCGAGATGATGCCGGGGCGCAGCTGGGTGGTGCGCAGGTGGCCGTCGGACTGCCACTGGCAGGACACCAGGTTCTCCGCGCAGTAGGCCTCCACGTCGTCCTTCGTGGCCGCGGCGAACGCGGTCTGCCACGAGGTCGAGATGTGCTCGGAGTAGCTGCGGTTGAGCAGCCAGCCGACCTCCCGCATCTTGGCGACCAGCTCCACCGGCAGCGACGCGAGCACCTTGCGGCAGTCGGCCACCGGGGTCGCGCCGCCCTCCGGCGGGGCGATCAGGCAGGCGAACATGAGCAGGCCGGGGAACGTCAGGGTGTAGCTGTTCTCGTTGTGCATGTGGATCGGCTGCGCGGCGGGCAGGTCGGTGGACGAGAACACGCCGTTGCCGAAGTCGCTGCGCGGGGTGGCCTTCTCCCGGTACGGGGTGCGCTCGGGCATCAGCGTGTCGCGCACGAGGGCGAAGTCGTCGACGTCGTGCACGGGCAGGCCGCGCACGTACACCGCGGCGTGTTCGTGCAGCAGGTCCCGCAGGGCGTCGGCGTTGGCCCGCAACCACTCCGCGGCCTGCTCGATCGAGTGCACGTCCTCGGCGTCCACGGTGGCGGGCGCGCCGGGCTCGATCGTGCACACCAACGGCGTCGTTCCTGACAAAGCGGTGGGGCTCATCGCAGTTCCTCTCTGCTGGCGTGGTGCCGACGCTAGGGAGGCCGCGAACCCTTGTGCGGCAGGCGGTGCGGCAGCTGCTGGGGCAGGTGCGGGCTTCCGCCAAGGTGCCGCTCGACCTGCCGATCCGGCCCTCGGCGCGCGCCTAGCTTTCGACTCGAACGTCCACCGCGCACACCGATCCGGAGGGTGACATGTCGCTGCACGAGGAGGTCGGCCGCATCGCGACCGCCACGCCGGACCGCACCGCGGTGCGGTTCGGGGGAAGGTCGACGGGCTACGCCGAGCTCGACCGGACGGCGGGCGAGCTGGCCGCGGCACTCGCCGGCGCGGGGTTGCGGCCCGGCGGCGTCGTGGCGGTGCGCAGTCGTTCGCGGTCGGACTACGTGACGGCGATGCTCGCCGTGTGGCGGGCGGGCGGCGTGTACCTGCCGCTCGACCCCGAGGCCCCCGCCGGGCGCACCCAGGACATGCTCGACGACTCGGGCGCCGCTCTGATCATCGAGGACGGCGCTGTCCGCGAGACCGCGGTCGCCGCCCGCGGCGCGACCGCCGGACTGGCCTACCTGATCTACACCTCGGGCACCACCGGCCGGCCCAAGGGCGTCGCCGTCGGTCACGGGGCACTGGCCGCGCACGTGCCGGCCGTCGCGGAGCGCTTCGGGATCACCGGCCACGACGTGGTGCTGCAGCTCGCGGGCCCGTCCGTCGACGTCGCCGTCGAGCAGGTGCTGACCGCGCTCACCTCGGGCGCGTGCCTGGTGCTGCCCGAGCGGCGGTTGCTGTCGGTCGACGAGCTGCTGCGCCTGGTCGAGGACGAGCAGGTCACCGTGGCCAACCTCCCCGCCGGCTACTTCCACGACTTCACCGCCGCCCTGGACCGGGTGCCGCCGTCGCTGCGCGTCATGGTCTCCGGCAGCGACCGGCTGTCCCCGGCCGCGGCGGCCGAGTGGACGCGGCGCACCGGCGTGCGGCTGTTCAACGCCTACGGCCCCACCGAGACCGTGATCACCGCGACCGTGCACGAGACCGCCGGCGAGACCGGTTCGGTGCCGATCGGCACGCCGGTCGGCGGGCGGCGCGCACACGTCCTCGACGGCCTGCGCCCGAGCGAGGAGGGCGAGCTGTACCTCGGTGGCCCCGAACTGGCGGTCGGCTACCTGGGCAGCGCCGCGCTGACGGCCGCGCGCTTCCTGCCCGACCCGTCCGGCCCGCCGGGATCGCGCATGTACCGCACGGGCGACACCGTCCGCCGCGGCGCCGGCGGCGTGCTCGACTTCGTCGGACGCGGCGACGACCAGGTCAAGGTCCGCGGCTACCGCGTGGAGCTGGGCGAGGTGCAGCACGCCCTCGCGGCGCACCCGGACGTGGAGACCTGCGCGGTCGTCCCGCACGGCACCGGCCTGGCCGCCTACGTCACCGGCGCGGTGGACACCGCCGAGGTGCGCGACTTCCTCGCCCGGCGGCTGCCCGCGCACATGGTCCCCGCCTCGGTGACCGCGCTCGCCCGCCTGCCCCTCACCGGGGGTGGCAAGGTCGACCGCGCCGCGCTGCCCGCGCCGGCCGCCGCCGCACCCGTGGCCGACGACGCGCCCCGCGACCACACCGAACAGCTGCTCGCCGGGATCTGGGCCGACGTCCTGGGCGTCCGCCGGGTCGGCGCGCACGACAACTTCTTCCACCTCGGCGGAGACTCGCTGACCGCCGTCCGGGTCGCGAGCCGCGTGTTCGAGGCGTTCGGACCGGTCTCGCCGTACCTGGTGTTCGAGGCGCCCACGCTCGCCGGGTTCGCCGCCGCGCTGCGGACCGGATCGACGCCGGCACGGCCCGGTCCGGTCGCCCGGCCCGGTGTCCCCGCGCCGTTGTCGCGCTTCCAGCGCGGTCTGTGGCTGCGGGAGTGCTGGGAGCCCGGCGGCTCGGTCTACAACGTGCCCTGGCTGTTCCACTTCTCCGGCCCGCTCGACACGGCCGCCTTGCGCCGAGCCCTGCAGTCGGTGGCCGACCGGCACGACGCGCTGCGCTCGACCGTCGGCACGGACGCGGACATGGCACCCGTGCTGGTCGTCCACGACCGCGTGGAGGTGCCGTTCACCGAGTCGCACGCGGATCTCGACCAGGAGGTCGCCGCCGTGGCGCAGCTCCCGTTCGACCTGGCCGAAGGGCCGCTGGTGCGCGCCCGCTTGGTGCACACCGGCCCCGGCGAGGCGACTCTGGTGCTCGTCGTGCACCACATCGTCTGGGACGAGGGATCGCTGCGGGTGCTCGACCGCGAACTGCGCGAGTGCTACCTCGCCGCCGTCGAGGGCCGTGCGCCCCGCCTGCCCGAGCTGGCCGTCCAGTACAGCGACTACGCCCGTTGGTCCGCGGCGGACGAGTCCGATGTGGACTACTGGGTCGAGCACCTGCGCGGAGCACCGTCGACACCCGCTATCCGCCCCGACCGCGACGGCGCCGCGGCCACCGGGCGGGGCGGGGTCCTGCCCTTCGCCTTCGAACCGGGACTCGCCGAGGGGGTGCGCTGCCTCGCCCGTGCCGCCGGCGCCACGCCGTACCTGGTGCTGCTGGCCGCCCTCGTCGAGGCGCACCGGCGCCGCGGGGTCTCCGACGTCGTGATCGGCACGCCGGTCAGCGTCCGCGACCGCGCCGAGCTCGACGCCCTCGTGGGCTACTTCATCAACCTCGTTCCGTTGCGCTTCCGGCCCGACGAGGAGGAGCTGACCGGCCGCGACCTGCTCGACCACGTGCGTTCGGTGGCGCTGGACGGCTTCCGCCACCAGGGCGTGCCGTTCGAGGAGATCGTCGCCGCGACGTCCGGCGAGCGCAGCGGCTCGGGCACCCCGGTGTTCCAGCTGGTCTTCGAGATGCACACCGCCGACGCCGGGACAGCCCCGTACGGCGAGGTGACCGTCGAGAAGCGGTTGCACGCCAACGAGTTCTCCCGGTTCGACCTGTCCTGGTCCGTCGAGGACGACGGGGTGGGCCTCCACGGCCGCGTCGAGTACGCGACCGACCTGTTCGACCCCTCCACCGCCGCGGCGCTGGGCGCGCAGTGGCGGGCGGTGGTCGAGGAGCTGGTCGCCGACCTCGACGCGGAGCTGCCCGCACCGGCCGCGCCCGTCGACGTCGACACCCCCGTGCACGTCCGGATCGCCTCGCAGGCCGCACGGACCCCGGACGCGGCCGCCCTGGTGTCCGGCGAGGAGTCGCTGACCTACGCGGAGCTCGACGCCGCCGCCAACCGCGCCGCCCGGCACCTCGCCGGGCTCGGGGTCCGCCCCGGCGACGTGGTGGCCGTCCGCATCCCCCGTGACACCGCCCTGGTCGTGGCGCTTCTCGCCGTGCTCAAGGCCGGTGCGGCCTACACGCTGCTCGACCCGGACCTGCCGGCCGCACGGCAGGACCAGGTGATCACCGATGCGGGCGTGCGCCTGGTCGTCACCGCCGAGACCGTGGCCGGGGCCACCGGCGACACCACCGGCTTCGCGGTGCCGGTCGACGCCGACGCCGTCGCCTGCGTCATGTACACCTCCGGTTCCACCGGTCGTCCCAAGGGCGTCGCCGCCACGCACCGGGCGCTCGCGGCCACCTACAGCGGCCAGGACTACGCGGGGTTCGGCCCCGACGAGGTGTGGCTGCAGTGCTCGCCCGTGTCGTGGGACGCGTTCGGCCTGGAGCTGTACGGGGCGCTGTTGTTCGGCGGGACCTGCGTGCTGCACCCCGGCCAGCGGCCCGACCCGCAGACCATGGCCGAGCTGGTCGCCCGGCACGGCGTCACGCAGCTGCAGCTGTCGTCGAGCCTGTTCAACTTCCTGGTCGACGACCTGCCGGAGGTCTTCGCCGGCCTGCGGATGGCGTTCACCGGCGGGGAGCGCGCCTCGGCCGCACACATCGCCCGTCTCGCCGAGCGCTACCCGCACGTGCGGGTCGTGAACGGCTACGGACCGGTGGAGAGCATGGGCTTCACCACCACCCACGACGTGACCGACGCCGACCCCACCGCGGCGGTGCCCATCGGCAGGGCCGTGGCGCACAAGGGGGTCCACGTCCTCGACGACAAGCTCCAGCCCGTCGGCGGCACCGAGCCGGGCGAGATCTGGGTGACCGGCGCAGGCCTCGCCCTGGGCTACGTCGCCCAGCCCGGCACCACCGCCGGACGCTTTCTGCCCGACCCGTTCGGCCCTCCGGGGTCGAGGATGTACCGCACCGGTGACATCGGCGGCTGGAACCCCGACGGCACCCTGGCCATCACCGGCCGCGCCGACGACCAGGTCAAGATCCGCGGGTTCCGGGTGGAGCCCGGCGAGGTCGCCCACGCGCTGGCGGGGTGCCCCGGGGTCGGCGACTGCGCCGTCGTGGCGCACGAGCCCGAGCCCGGCCGGCCCCGTCTCGCCGCCTACGTCACGGCCCGCGGCGACGTCGTCCCGGACCTCGCCGGCGTGCACCGGCACCTCGAGGGCCTGCTGCCGGACTACATGCTGCCGTCCAGCGTCACCGTCCTCGACGCGCTTCCGCTGACCGCCAACGGCAAGCTCGACCGGGCCGCGCTGCCCGCCCCCACCGGGACCGTTGCCCCTCCCTCCGGCGGGCAGGCCGCGACCGACGCCGAACAGCTGGTGGCGCGGGTCTGGGCCGAGGTGCTCGGGCTCGCCGAGGTCGGCCCGGACGACAACTTCTTCCGCGTCGGCGGCAACTCCCTCGCCGCGGTGCGCGTCGCCATGCACCTGTCCAGCGCGACCGGGTCCCGCGTCCTGCCCCGCCAGGTGTTCGCCGCGCGGACCGTGAGCGCCCTCGCCCGCACGCTCGAGACGACTGGAGCAGCACAGTGACCACCACGACGCCGGTCTCCGGCCTGCAGCGCGGCCTGTGGTTCATGGACCGCTGGAACCCCGGATCCGCCGCCTACCTCGTGCCGTGGGTCTTCGAGTTCGACGGCCCGGTCGACGCCGGCCTCCTGCACCGCGCCCTTCGGCTGCTGGTCGGACGGCACGACGCCCTGCGCACCACCTTCGACCTCGGCCCGGACGGTCCGGTGAGGACTGTCCACACGGGAGTGCGACTGCCGTTCGCCGAGGTCGCGGTCGACGGCCGGGCCGCTCTGCGCGCCCTGCTGGACACCGAGACCCGCACCGGGTTCGACCTGGCCGAGGGGCCGCTGCTGCGGGCCACCCTCGCCACCGGGCCGGGGGTGGCGGACACGCTCGTCCTCGTCGTGCACCACATCGTGTGGGACGGGTGGTCGGCCGGCGTGTTCGAGCGCGAGCTGGCCGAGGTCTACACCGCCCTCGCACAGGACCGGGAACCCGACCTGGCTCCCCTGTGGCCCGTCGACGACAGCGCGCTGTCCACTGAGGACTCGCTGGGGTACTGGACCGGGCGGCTCGCCGGTGCTCCCGCCGAGCTCGCGCTGCCCGCCGACCACCCCCGCCCGCCCAGCCGGACGTTCGCCGGCGACACGGAGGTGTTCGGCTTGCCGGTCGGCACGTCCGCACGCGTCCGCGACCTGGCCGCCGACCTCGGCGCCACGCCGTTCGTGGTGCAGGTCGCCGCGTTCGCCGCTCTGCTGCACCGCTGCACGGGCGCCCGGGACCTGGTGGTCGGCACCCCGGTCACCACCCGCGACCGCCCCGAACTGGCCGACGTGGTCGGCTACTTCGTCAACATCGTCGCCCTGCGTGTGAGCATCGACCCCGCCGCCACGTTCGCCGACCTGGTCGAGCAGGTCCGCGACGCCGCCTTCGACGCCTACGCCTGCCTCGACGTGCCCTTCGACGAGGTCGTGGACGCGCTGGCGCTGGAGCGCTCGGCCCGCCACGCACCGCTGGTGCAGGTCGTCTTCGGCGCGCACGCCGAGGACCCGGCACCGCTGCGCTTCGGCGCGGCCACCGCGACCCGGCGCATGCACCACAACGGCACCAGCAAGTTCGACCTGACCTGGTCGACCTTCGACGACGGCGAGCTGCGCGGCGAGGTGGAGTACGCCACCGACCTGTTCGACCGGGACACCGTGCTGCGCCTGGTCGGCCACTGGCGCACCCTGCTCGGCGCCGCGCTGGACGCGCCGGACCTCCCGCTGTGGCGGCTGAGCCCGCTCGACGCCGCCGAGAAGGCCGCCGCGCTCGCGCCCCCGCGAGCCGTCCCGGACGCTCCCCTGCCGCTGCACCGCGCGTTCGAGGCCGCCGCCGGCGCCCACCCCGACCGCCTCGCGCTGACGTGCGGCGATCAGTCCTGGACGTACGCGGAGCTCGACGCCGCCGCCAACCGGGTCGCCCACACCCTCGCCACCGACGGCGTGCGCCGGGGTGACCGGGTCGGCGTGCTGCTGGAACGCGGCGAGCGCGTCGTCACCACGATCCTGGGCGTGCTCAAGGCGGGTGCCGCCTACGTCCCCGTCGACCTGGCCACCCCGCGGGACCGCGCCGACTTCGTCTTCGCCGACACCGGCGTCGAGGTGGTCGTCACCGACGACTACCTGGCCGACCCGCGGCTCGCGCAAGCGCCGTCGCACCGGCCGGAGGTGCCCGTCGACCCGGCCGACCTCGCCTACGTCATCTTCACGTCCGGCTCGACCGGCAGGCCCAAGGGCGTCGCGGTCTCGCACGAGCACGCCGGCAGGCTGATGCGCTCGGGCGACGACCACTTCGCCTTCGCCGAGACCGACGTGTGGACCCTGTTCCACTCCTACGCCTTCGACTGGACGGTCTGGGAGCTGTGGGGGCCGCTGCACCACGGCGGCCGGCTGGTCGTGGTGCCCCGCGTGGTCAGCCGCTCGCCCGAGGCGTTCGCGGACCTGCTGGCCACCGAACGCGTCACCCGGCTGTGCCTGACCCCGTCGGCGCTGCGGACCCTCGAGGGCGTCCTGCGCACCTGGCCGCTCCCGTTGCCCGCGCTGCGCACGGTCATGCTCGGCGGCGAAGCGCTCGACCCGGCCGTGGTGCGCCGCTGGTTCGCGCTGGAGCAGTGCCCGCCCGCGGTCCTGTGCAACCTCTACGGCATCACCGAGACCACGGTGCACGTCACCACGCTCGACCTGCCCGACGCGGAAGCGTTCGGCCGCAGCCTGATCGGCGAGCCCATGCCGCACCTGTCGGCGCTGGTGCTCGACGAGCGCCTGCAGCCGTGCCCGATCGGCGTCGCCGGCGAGCTGTACATCGGCGGCGGGTCGCTGGCCAACGGGTACTGGGGCCGTCCGGGGCTCACGGCGCGGCGCTTCCTGCCCGACCCGTACGGCGTCGTGCCCGGCGGACGGCTCTACCGCACCGGGGACGTGGCCCGGCGGCTGCCCGGTGGTGGCCTGGAGTACGTGGGCCGCTGCGACGACCAGGTCAAGATCCGCGGTTTCCGCATCGAGCTCGGCGAGGTCGAGAACGCCGTCACCGCCCACCCCGCGGTCACCTCCTGCGTGGTGACCGTCCACGACACCAGGCTCGCCGCGTACGTCACCGTCGACGGCACGCCGCCGTCGTACGCCGAACTGCGCGCGTTCCTCGCGGAGACGTTGCCCGAGCACATGATCCCGGCGACGGCGACCGTGCTCGGCGTCATCCCGCTGACCGTCAACGGCAAGGTCGACCGGGCGGCGCTGCCCGCTCCCGACCTCGGCTCCGTGCGCGACACCGACGCGCACGTGGACCCCTCCACACCGCAGGAGCAGGCGCTCGCCGAGGTCTACGCCGAGGTGCTCGGTGTCGACGGCGTGGGCGCCGGGGACAACTTCTTCCACCTGGGCGGCGACTCCATCCGCGCCGTGCACCTCGCGGGGAAGCTGCGCGGACGCGGCTGGACCCTGTCGCTGCCGGACCTCTTCGGCGCGCCGACGCCGGCCGAGCTTGGTCCGCTGCTGAAGGCCTGCACCGGCCCCGCGAAGCGGTCCGAGCCGTTCGACCTGGTGTCCGAAGAGGACCGTGCGAAGCTGCCCGCCGACGTCGTGGACGCCTACCCGATGGTGGCCATGCAGATGTCGATGATCTACCACATGGAGCTGTCCGACGACGCCGGCGGCTACCACAACGTCAACAGCTACCGGGTCGCCGGCACGCTCGACGAGACCGCGCTGCGCCAGGCCGTCGGCGACGCCATGAACCGCCACCCCGTCCTGCGCACCACCTTGGACGTTTCCCGCTACAGCGAGCCGTTGCAACTGGTGCACGCCGAAGCCCCGGTGCCGGTCCTCGTGGAGGACCTGCGCGGCCTGAGCCCCGAGGAGCAGGCCGACGCCGTCGCCGACGTGTTCGACGACAACGTCGCCGCCCGGTTCGACCTCCGCACCGCCCCGCTGTTCCGGGTCACCGCCCAGCACCTGGCCGGCGACGCGTTCCAGCTCACCGTCGCCGAGCACCACGCCGTCCTCGACGGCTGGAGCTTCACCTCGCTGCTCACCGAGATCCTCGAACGGCACAGCGCGCCCGGCCGTGACCCGCTGCCCGCACCCCGGTCGACCTTCCGCGAGTTCGTCGCCGTCGAACGGGAAGCGCTGGCCTCGCGGGACAGCGAGCGGTACTGGAAGTCCACACTGGACGGAGTGAGCGGCGCGATCTGGTCCAGCGGACCACCGGAGCTGAGCGACCCGGAGATCCCGCGCACGATCGAACGCGTGATCCCCGGCGCCGACGAGGTGCTGCGCGACACCGCCCGCCGGCACGGCGTCACGGTGAAGACCGTCGGCCTGGCCGCGCACGTCGCCGCGCTGCACCGGATCACCGGTCTGCCGCGCTTCACCACCGGCCTGTCGGTCAACGGCAGGCTCGAGACCGACGGCGGCACCGAGGCGTACGGCCTGTTCCTCAACACCGTGCCCCTGGTGGTCGACTTCACCGAGAACGGCGCCGATCTGATCAAGGCGATGCACGAGGCCGAGGCGGCGATGCTGCCCCACCGCCGGATGCCGTTCGCCCGCATCGCCCGCCACCTCGCCGACACCCGGCTGGAGGCCTGCTTCGCCTTCCTGCGGTTCCACTCGCTGGGCAGGCTGGCCGACTCCCCGACCAAGCTGCTCGACGACCGCATCGGCTGCGAGCCGACCATGCGCTACGAGCCCACCAACTTCGCCCTCGGCGCCGCCCTGGTGCAGGACCCGTCGTCGGCGCGGGTGCTCCTCGCCGTCGACCACCTGCCCTCCGTCGTCCCCGACGAGGTGGCCGACGCCTACGCCGACGCCTACGTCGAGGCGCTGCACGTGCTCGCCGGCGACGCCACCGCGGACCCGCGGGTCCCGGCGTTCGCCCGCTAGCCCCCGTTTGTCCCCATCGGAGAAAGGAACACCCATGGACGCGTTCACCGACTTCGCCGTGGTGATGAACCACGAGGAGCAGTACTCGATCTGGCCGACCGAGCTGGACGTGCCGGCGGGCTGGCACACGGTCGGCAAGAGCGGCCCGCAGCAGGAGTGCCTCGACTACATCGACGAGGTGTGGACCGACATCCGCCCGCTGAGCCTGCGCACCGCGCTGGGGGTCTGACATGACCGCCACCACCGACGTCGAGGGCGTGGTCGCCGCTGTCTGGGCCGACGTGCTCGGCGTCGAGCGGGTCGCGCCGACCGACGGGTTCTTCGCACTGGGCGGCTACTCGCAGCAGGCGGTGCGCGCCGTGCACCTGCTGCGGGACCGCCTGGGCGTGGCCGTCACCTTGCGCGACCTGATGTCGGCGGCCACGCTCGCCGACTTCACCGCCGCCGTGCGGGCCCGTGCCGAGGCGGGCGCGCCCGCCCGGCCGGTGGTGCGCCTGACCGGCCGGCGCGGCACGCGATGACCACCGCCGTCGCCCGTCCGGCCGTCCTGGACGACTGGTCCTACCTGCCCTGTCCGCGAGGGCCGGGGGCCCAGCGCCTGGTGTGCTTCCCGCACGCGGGCGGCGACGTCGGCACGTTCGCGGAACTGGCCGCCTCGGTCGGACCGGACGTCGAGGTGCTCGCCGTCCGGCTGCCCGGCCGGGGCGGGCGCTTCACCGACCCGCTGCCGGGGACGTTCGCCGAGCTGACGTCCGCGGTCGCCGCGGGCATCGGCCCCCGGCTCGGCCCCGGCGCGGTGTTCTACGGCCAGAGCTTCGGCGCCCTGCTCGCCTACGAGGTGGCGGTGGCGCTGGGGCGCGCCGGGCCGGCGGCGGTCGTGGCCGCCTCGGCCCCCGCCCCGGCCGACTGGGAACGCACCGTCCTCCCGGTCGCGGCGGACCCGGCAGCCGGGGCGGAGCGGTTGCTCGCCGAGTGCGGGCTGACCGTGCCCGACGACGACGCGGTCCGCGCCCTGGTGCTGGCCGTGCTGCGCGCCGACATCGCCGTCGGCGCCACCTACCGGCACCGGCCGGGCGTACCTGCCCGGTTCGCCGTCCACGCCCTGGCGGGCGCCGCCGACACCGGCGCGAGCCCGCCCGGGACGTGGGCCGGCACCACGACGGGGCCGTTCACCTCGGCGGTGCTGCCCGGCGGGCACCTGCTCGTCGCGCCCGGCGACCCCGGACCGGCCGACCTCCTCCGAACCCTCTGCCTGGGAGCGCGCAGTGATCTCCACAGCGACCACCACGACCGTTGACCTGACCGACGCCCGCCTCTGGGCAGACCCCGGCACCGGCGCGCTCGTCGACGACCTGCGCGCTCTGGCCCCGGTGCAGCTCACCCACACCGCCGAGGACGGTCCGGTGTGGTCGGTGCTGTCCTACGAGCACGCCTCGGCCGTGCTCACCGACGCCGCCACCTACACCTCCGCCGGCGGCTCCCTGCTCGGCACCGGCGGCGCACCCGCCGGAGCCGGGAAGATGATGGCGCTGACCGACGGCAAGCACCACCGCGACCTGCGGGCGCCGCTGCTGCCGTTCTTCTCCCCCAAGGGCGTGCGCGGCAGCACCGAGCGCATCGACGACCTCGCCGCGCAGGTGGTCGCCGACGCGGTCGCCCGCGGTCAGGTCGACCTCGTCGAGGTCATGGCCACCGTGCCGCTGGTCGTCATGTGCGACGTCCTCGACATCCCCGAGGCCGACCGCGACATGGTCGTGTCGGTGTGCGACGCGGCGTTCCTCGGCACCACGCCGCAGGACCGCAGGGCCGCCCACCAGCGGCTGCTGCCGTACCTGTTCGACCAGGCGATGCGCCGCCGGATGGCGCCGGCCGGCGACCTGATCAGCGTCCTCGCCACCCACAGGGTGAAGGGCAGGCCGCTGCCGATCGAGGACGTCGTCCTCAACCTGGACAACATCATCGTCGGCGGCGTGCAGACCGTCCGGCACACCGCGGCGATGAGCATCATGGCGCTGCTGGACAACCCCGCCGAGTTCCAGCGGCTGCGCGAGGGCGCCGTCGACGTCGACTCCGCCACCGACGAGCTGCTGCGCTACACCTCCGTTGGCCTGCACGTGCTGCGCACCGCCACCCGCGACACCCGGCTCGGCGGGGCCGACGTCCGCGCCGGCGACAAGGTCGCGGTGTGGACGTGGGCCGCCGACCACGACCCGGCCGCCTTCGACGCCCCGCACGAGCTGCGCCTGGACCGCTCGCCCAACCGGCACCTGGCACTGGGCGTCGGCCCGCACTACTGCATCGGCGCGCCGCTGGCCAAGGCCGAGCTCGGCGCCGTCTACCGGGCGCTGCTGGACCAGGTCGCCGAGATCGAGGTGACCGGGCAGCCGGTGCACAACCAGTCGATCATCAACTTCGGCTTCGACCACCTGCCCGTCACCCTGCACGCGCGCTGAGAGAGGTCCTTCCCATGTCCCAGACGACTGTCAGCGACGCACGCCCGTCCCCACCCCGAAGGCCTCCCTGGTCCCGCGTCGGGATCGTGCTGGGCGGTCAGGGCGTGTCGCTGATCGGCGACCAGGTGTTCTTCATCGCCGCGGTGTGGGCGGCCGCGCAGATGGGCGGGACCACCGCCGTCACCCTGGTGACCCTGGCCGAGTCGGTGCCCCGCGCGCTGGCGATGATCTTCGGCGGGGTGCTGTGCGACGCACTGGGACCTCGGGTCGTGTTGCTGCGCACCACCTCCGTGCGGATCGCGGTGCTCGCCGTCGCCACGGTGATCGCGCTGACCTCGCCGTCGGTGTGGCTGCTCGTGGCCGTGGCCGCGCTGGAAGGCGCGTTGCTGGGCCTGGGCACCCCGTCGTTCGGCACGCTCATGCCGCGCATGGTCGGCGGCGAACAGCTCGGCCGGGCGAACTCCGTGCGCACCATGGTGGCCCGGTTCGCACCGATCGTCGGCTCACCGTTCGGCGCGTGGCTCGTGGCCGAGGGCCAGCTGCCGGTCGCCTTGGGCGTGGTGACGGTCGGCTGCGTGGTCGCGCTGCTGTGCCTGGCACCGGTCACGAAGGAGATCTCCGCCCCCACCGGCGCGCCCAGCGGGGTGCCGATGTGGAAGCGCACCGGCGACGGGCTGAAGCTGCTGCGCTCCGACCGCAAGCTGCGCCTGCTGTTCCTCTCCGCGCTGTGCCTCGACTTCGCCTTCGCCTGGCCGATGAACCCCGGCCTGCCGGTGCTGGTGATCGACCGCGGCTGGGCTGTCTCCGCCGTGGGCCTGGTGATCGCCTGCTGGGCGGGTGGCGCGCTGGCCGGAGCCGGCATCAGCGCCGTCGTCGGCGAACGCGTACCGCTCTCGATCCGGTTGGTGGGCAGCGGCATCGGCATCGGCGTGCTGCTGGTGGGCATGGTGCTCGCCCCGTCCCTGGCGGTGATGGCCGTGTTGTCGGCGGCCCTCGGCGTCTGCTCCGGGCTCAACGGGCCTGCGGCCGTCACGCTCTACCAGAAGGCCGCCCCGGCCGACCGGCTCGGCACCGCCATGGCGATGCTCGCGCTGGCGGGCATCGGCTGCGCCCCCTTCGCCTACGCCCTCTCCGGCGCCCTCGCCGGCCTCACCTCGCCCGAGCTCGCCTGGGCGGTCACCGCGCTGGTCGCGTTCGGCGGGCCGATCACGGCCGCCCGCGCGCTGCGGATCCCGTCCGCCTAGAAAGGAATGCCCGCCATGTCCGCACTGTCGTTCGGCCAGCAACGGTTGTGGTTCCTCGACCAGCTCGACGGTCCCGGTTCCGCCTACAACGTCCCGGTCGCCCTGCGGCTGCGCGGACCACTGGACATCACCGCCCTGCGCGCCGCCGTGGCGGACGTGGCGGACCGGCACGAGGTGCTGCGCACGGTCATCCCCGTCGTGGACGGGACGCCGGGGCACCTCGTCGTGGAGGACGTGAGGCCGCCGTTCGAGGTCGTCGACGCCGAGCTGCCCGCGGCGCTGGTCGCGGCGGCGACGCGGCCGTTCGACCTCGCGACCGAGATCCCGTTGCGCACCACGCTGTTCCGGGTCGCACCCGACGAGCACGTGCTGCTGGTGCTGCTGCACCACATCGCGGCCGACGGCGGCTCGTTCGGCCCGTTGCTGCGCGACCTCGACGCCGCCTACACCGCCCGTGCGGCGGGCATCGCCCCGGACTGGGAACCGCTGGAGGTCCAGTACGGCGACTTCGCCCTGTGGCAGCGGGAGGTCCTCGGAGCCGAGGACGACCCGGGCAGCCTGCTCGCCGAGCAGCTGGCGTACTGGGAGGACGAGCTCGCCGGCCTTCCCGAGCGGATCGCGCTCCCCGCCGGCGGACGCGGCACCGGGGCCGGGATCGTCGAGGTGGCGCTGCCCGCGGCGCTCTGCGCACGGCTGGCCGAAGCGACCCGTGCGGCGGGCTGCACCCCGTTCGTCGGCCTGCAGGCAGCGGTCAGCGCCGTGCTCGGCCTGAACGGCGCCGGACCGGACGTCGTGCTGGGCACGCCGGTCTCGGGCCGGCAGGACCCCGCGCTGGACGACCTGGTCGGCTTCTTCGGCAACACCCTCGCGCTGCGCACCGACCTCTCCGGCGACCCCGGCTTCGCCGAGCTGCTGCGCCGGGCCAGGGAGACCGCGTTCGACGCCTACGCCCACCAGGACGTGCCGTTCGAACGGGTCGTCGAACGGCTCGGCGTGGACCGCGGTTCCCGTGCGCACCCGGTCTACCAGGTCATGCTCGTGCTCCAGGAGGACTCGGCCCCGCCACGGCTGGGCGTACTCGACGTCGCCGTGGAACCGCTCGACCTCGCCGCGGCCAAGCTCGACCTGAGCGTGGTGTTCGCCGGCCGCGCCGACGGCGGCGTGGACTGCCAGCTCGAGTACGCCGCCGACCGGCTCGACCGCGCCTTCGTGGCACACCTCGGCGAGACCCTGGTGCGACTGCTCGACCTCGCACTGTCCACTCCGGACGTTTCGCTGTCCCTCCTGGGCCTGCCGGCCGCGCCGGCCGCCCCGGTGCACGAGGAGGAGCTCGCACCCGCCGACGGAGCACCGGTCCGCCGCGAGCCGCGCGACGAGCGCGAACGAATCCTTTGTGGACTGTTTGCCGACGTGCTCGGTCTGGCGTCGGTCGGCGTCCACGACGGGTTCTTCGCCCTGGGCGGGCATTCCCTGCTCGCGACGCGACTGATCAGCCGCGTCCGCGCGGCACTGGGTGCCGAACTGGGCCTGCGCGCCTTCTTCCGCGCGCCCACCGTCGCCGGGGTCGCCGCCGCTCTCGACAAGGCCTCGGGCGCGGTCCACCCGCCCCTGGCGGCGCGCCCGCGCCCGGAGGTGGTGCCGCTCTCGCCGGCCCAGCAGGGCCTGTGGTTCCTCGCGGGCGTGCGCGGCCAGGACCGCGCCTACACGATCCCGCTGACCCTGCACCTGACCGGGCGCGTCGACGCGCCCGCCCTCGCCGCCGCCCTGCGCGACGTCGTCACCCGCCACGAGAGCCTGCGCACGGTGTTCCCCGCCGTCGACGGGCAGCCGCGCCAGCACGTCCTCACCGAGTTCGGCGACGTGCTCACCTCGCACCGCTGCTCCGCCACCGACCTCGACCGCCTCGTCGACGAGGCCGCGAGCGCCTCGTTCGACCTCGCCACCGACCTCCCGCTGCGCGCCACCCTGCTGTCCACGTGCGACACCGAAGCGGTGCTCGTGCTGGCCCTGCACCACATCGCGGGCGACGGCGTGTCGAGCGGTCCGCTGCTGCGCGACCTGGACACCGCCTACGAGGCGAGGCTGGCCGGCCGTGAGCCCGGCTGGGCACCGTTGCCGGTGCAGTACGCCGACTACACGCTCTGGCAGCGGGAACTGGACCTCGACGGCCGCGTGGAGCACTGGAAGACGGTGCTGGACGGCCTGCCCGAGGAGCTGTCCCTGCCCTACGACCGGTCCCGCCCGACGGACCCGACCCACGCCAAGGACGCCGTCACCGCCCGCGTCGGGGCCGGCACCCACGCCGCCCTCACCGACCTGGCGCGCGCCAACCAGGCCACGCTGTTCATGGTCGTGCACGCCGCCCTCGCCACCGCGCTGACCCGCATGGGCGCAGGCACCGACGTCGTCGTCGGCACGCCCGTCGCGGGCCGCCCGGACGAGGTCCTGGACGACCTGGTCGGGTTCTTCGTCAACTCGCTGGTGCTGCGCGTGGACACCGGCGGCGGGCCCGCGTTCACCGACCTGCTGGCCCGCGTCCGCGACGCCGACCTGGCCGCCTACGCCGCCGCCGACGTGCCCTTCGACCGGTTGGTGAAGGAGCTCAACCCGCCGCGCGTGCTCGCCCGCCACCCGCTGTTCCAGGTGGCGCTGTCGCTGACCGGCGGCGAGGGGGACGGTCCCCGCCTGGCCGGGCTCGGCGTGCGCCTCGCCGACGGCACGCAGGGCAACGCCAAGTTCGATCTCACCCTGACCGTGGACGAGAAGCCCCTCGCCGGGGGCCTGGACTGCACGCTGGAGTTCGGCACCGACCTGTTCGACCCGGCCACCGCGCGCCGCCTGCTCACCGCCCTCACCCTGGTCCTGGACGCCGTCGCCGCCGACCCCGGCCGGGCCGTCGACCGCCTGCCCGTGCTCTCCCCCGCCGACAGCGCGCTGGTGCTGCGCGAGTGGAACGACACCGGCACGCCCTTCCCGGCCTCGACCGTGCACGCCCTGTTCTCCGCCCGCGCCGCCGCCCACCCGGACGCCGTCGCGCTGATCACCGACGACGCCGGGATCAGCTACGGCGAACTGGACGAGCGGTCGAACCGCGTCGCCCGCCACCTGCGCGACTCCGGTGTGCGGCGCGGGGACGTCGTCGGCATCGCGCTGGACCGGGGTGTGGACCTGGTCGCCGCCGTGCTCGGCGCGTTCAAGGCGGGCGCCGCCTACACCGTGCTCGACCCGGCGTTGCCCGCCGACCGTGTCCGCGAGATCAGCGCCGACGCCGGCGTCGGTGAAACTCTGACACCGCAACGGATGGCGGAGGTCGCCGGGGTGTCCGCCGCGCCGGTCGAGGTCCCCGGCGCGCCGACGGACGCGGCCTGCGTCATGTTCACCTCGGGTTCCACCGGGCGTCCCAAGGGGATTCTGGGCTCGCACCGCTCGATCGTGGCCAGCCTGCTGTCGCAGTCGTTCCTGGACTTCGGCCCGGAGCAGGTGTGGCTGCAGTGCTCGCCGGCGTCGTGGGACGCCTTCGTGCTGGAGCTGTTCTCACCGCTGCTGACCGGCGCCGCCTGCGTGCTGCACCCCGGGTCGCGGCCCGAACCCGCCGTCGTCGCCCGGCTCATCCCCCAGCACGGCGTCACGACCGCCTACCTGTCGGCCAGCCTGCTCAACTACCTCGTCGACGAGCACCCGGACGTCTTCGCCGGGCTGCACCAGGTGATGACCGGCGGTGAGGCCGCCTCCACCCGCCACGTCGGCGAACTGCTGCGCCGCCACCCGCACGTGCGCCTGGTCAACGGCTACGGCCCGGTGGAGAACATGATCATCGGCACGAGCCACGCCGTGGCACCGGCCGACGCGCTCGGCCGGTCGGTCCCGATCGGACGGTCCCTCGCCAACAAGCGCACCCACGTGCTCGACGCGGCCCTCCAGCCGGTGCCGCCCGGTGTGGTCGGCGAGGTGTACCTGTCCGGCCTCGGGCTCGCCGAGGGCTACCTCGGCCAGTCAGGGCTCACCGCGGGCCGGTTCGTCACCAGCCCGTTCGACGGCCCCGGCGAACGCATGTACCGCACGGGCGACCTGGGCCGCTGGAGCGCCGGCGGCGTGCTGGAGTACGTCGGCCGCACCGACGACCAGGTCAAGATCCGCGGCTTCCGGGTGGAGCCGGGCGAGGTCGGCGCGGTGCTCACCCGCCACCCCTCCGTCGCCCAGGCCGCCGTCGTCGTCCGCGAGGACCGGCCCGGCGACAAGCGCCTGGTCGCCTACCTGGTGGCCGCGGACGGCAGCACCGGGTCGGACACGGACGGCACCGCCGAGGTGCGTGCGCTCGACACCGCCGAGGATGGCGCGCCCGGCACTGCCGCGGCCCGCGCGCTCGACATCGCCGCTGTTCGCCGCCACGCCGCCGCGGCGTTGCCCGACTACCTCGTCCCCGGCGCGTTCGTCGTGCTCGACGCGTTGCCGCTCACGCCCAACGGCAAGCTCGACCGCCGTGCCCTGCCCGCCCCGTCGGCCGAGGCGCCCGCCGACCAGGCCCGCCCGCGCACGGCGCGGGAGGAAATCCTCTGCGGTCTGTTCGCCGACCTGCTCGGCGTCGACGGTGTCGGGGTGCGCGACAGCTTCTTCGACCTCGGCGGCCACTCGCTGCTGGCCGCCAAGCTCATCGCCCGCGTCCGCACCACGTTCGAGGTGGAGCTCGCGCTGGCCGACCTGTTCGCCGATCCCACCGTCGAAGGCGTCGCCGCCGCCGTCGACCGCGCCGAGGGCAGGCCCGTCCGGCCGCCGCTGGTCGCAGCACCCCGGCCCGGGGTGCTGCCCCTGTCGCCCGCCCAGTCGCGGCTGTGGTTCCTCAACCGGTTGGAGAACCAGGGCGCGGGCTACGCCGTCCCGTACGCACTGCGCCTGACCGGTGCGCTGGACCGCGTCGCGCTCGAGGCCGCCCTGCACGACGTGGTGAGCAGGCACGAGGCGTTGCGCACCGTGTTCCCCGAGGTCGACGGCACCCCGTGCCAGGTCGTCCTCGAAGGCTGGCGGCCCGCGCTGGACGTCGTCGGCCTCGCGCCGGCGGACCTCGACACCGCACTCGCCGACGCCGCCCGCGAGGAGTTCGACCTGGCCGTCGACGCGCCGGTGCGCACCACGTTGTTCGCCGTCGGTCCCGACGAGCACGTGCTGCTCCTGCTGCTGCACCACATCGCCGTCGACGGCGCGTCCCTCGGGCCGCTGGTCCGAGACCTGCGCACCGCCTACACCGCACGGCTGGCGGGCGCCGAACCCGGCTGGGCACCGCTGCCCGTGCAGTACGCCGACTACACCCTGTGGCAGCGCGACCTGCTCGACTCGCTGCTCACCGGCCAGGTCGAGCACTGGCGCGGCGCCCTCGCGGGCCTGCCCGACGAGCTGGCGCTGCCCACCGACCGTCCCCGTCCCGCCGTCGCCACCCACCGGGGCGGCACGGTGCCCGTCGAGATCGGCGCCGCCCTGCACGCCCGGCTGCTGGAGCTCGCCCGGGAGCACCGGGTGACGCTGTTCATGGTCCTGCAGGCCGCGCTCGCCACCCTGCTCACCCGCCTCGGCGCGGGCACCGACGTCCCGATCGGCACCCCGGTCGCCGGTCGCGCGGACCGCGCGCTCGACGACGTCGTCGGGTTCTTCGTCAACACCCTCGTCCTGCGCGTCGACACCGCGGGCGACCCCGCGTTCACCGACCTGCTCGCCAGGGTCCGGGAGACCGACCTGCGCGCGTTCGAGCACCAGGACCTGCCGTTCGAACGGCTCGTGCAGGAGCTGAACCCGGCCCGCTCCCTGGCCAGGCACCCGCTGTTCCAGGTGTCGCTGGTGCTGCAGAACACCGGCCAGGCCGACCTGTCCCTGCCGGGTCTGGCGGTCGCCGAGCACGAGATCGGCGCGCAGAGCGTCAAGTTCGACCTGGGCCTGGGCTTCGCCGAGAACCCCGCCGGCGGGCTGGACGGCTCCCTGGCCTACTCCGCCGACCTGTTCGACGCGGGCACCGCCTCCGGCCTCGCCGACCGGTTCGTCCGCGTGCTGGCCGCCGTCGCCGCCGATCCCGGCCTGCGCACCCGCGAGATCGACGTGCTCGACCCGGCCGAGCGCGCGGTGATCCTCCGCGACTGGAACGACACCGACGCCGACGTGCCCGCGACGACCCTGCCCGCCCTCTTCTCCGCCCAGGTCGCCCGGACCCCGCACGCCCCCGCCGTCGAGTTCGACGGCACCGGCCTGACCTACGCCGAGCTGGACGACCGCGCCACCGCGCTGGCCCGCGCCCTGCACCGCGCGGGTGCCGCCCCCGGCCGCACGGTCGGTGTGGCGCTGCCGCGGTCGCTGGAGCTGATCGTCGCGCTGTACGCCGTGCACAAGACGGGCGCGGCCTACCTGCCCGTCGACCCCGGCTACCCGGCCGACCGGGTGGCGCACATGGTGGCCGACGCCGACCCGGTGCTCGTCCTGACGCCGGAGTCGCTGGCCGCCCTTCCCGCGGTCGCCGAGGACGTCGCGCTGCCGTCGGCGACCCCGGACGACGCGGCGTACGTCATCTACACCTCGGGTTCGACCGGCAAGCCCAAGGGTGTGGTCGTCCCCCACTCCGGCATCGTGAACCGCCTGCTGTGGATGCAGGACCGCTACCACCTCACCCCGGCGGACCGCGTCCTGCAAAAGACGCCGTCGAGCTTCGACGTGTCGGTGTGGGAGTTCTTCTGGCCGTTGACCACCGGCGCGGTCCTGGTCGTGGCCAGGCCCGAGGGCCACAAGGACCCCGCCTACCTGGCCGACCTGGTCGAGGACGCCGGCGTCACCGTCGCCCACTTCGTCCCGTCGATGCTGGAGGTCTTCACCGCCTCCGTCGCGCCCGGCCGCTGCCCCGGCCTGCGCCAGGTCGTCTGCAGCGGCGAGGCGCTGCCCGCCCCGCTGGCCGAGCGCTTCACCGCGGGCTTCGCCGCCCACCTCGACAACCTCTACGGCCCCACCGAGGCGTCCGTGGACGTGACCTGGCACCGGTTCCGGCACGACGCGACGCCGTCCGTCCCCATCGGCCGCCCGGTGTGGAACACGCAGGTCTACGTCCTCGATCCGGCCCTGTCCCCGGTGCCCGCCGGCGCGACCGGTGAGCTCTACCTCTCCGGCACCCAGCTGGCCACCGGCTACCTCAACCGCCCCGCCACGACCGGCCAGCGGTTCGTCCCCCACCCCCACCGGCCGGGCGAGCGGATGTACCGCACCGGTGACCTGGTCCGCTGGCACGACGGCGGCGTGCTGGAGTACCTGGGCCGCACCGACGACCAGGTCAAGATCCGCGGCGTCCGGATCGAGCTGGGCGAGGTCGCCGCCGCCGTCTCCGCGCACCCGTCGGTGGTCCAGGCGGCCGCGGTGGTCCGCGAGGACCGTCCCGGTGACAAGCGCCTGGTCGTCTACGCGGTCCCCTCGGGTGACCTCGACCCGGCCGCGGTGCGCGAGTTCGCGGCGCGGTCGCTGCCCGAGGCCATGGTCCCCGCGGCCGTCGTCGCGGTGCCGGAACTGCCCCTGAGCCCGTCTGGCAAGCTCGACCGCAGGGCCCTGCCAGCCCCCGACTTCACCCGCACCCCCACCCGTGCGCCGCGCGACCACCGCGAACGGGTCCTCTGCGCCCTGTTCGCCGACGTCCTCGGCCTCGACTCCGTCGGTGTCGACGACGACTTCTTCGACCTGGGCGGCCACTCGTTGCTCGCCACCCGCCTCGTGGACCGCGTCCGCCGCGCCCTGGGCGTGCGCGCCACGATCCGTTCCGTCTTCGACGCCCCGACCCCCGCGGGACTGGCCACGCGCCTGGAGGAGGCCGGCACCGATCCCCTCAACGTCCTGCTCCCGTTGCGCTCCACCGGTTCCAGGGCACCGCTGTTCTGCGTCCACCCCGCCGCCGGCATCGGCTGGGTCTACTCGGGACTGCTCCGCCACCTCGACGACCGTCCCGTCCACGCCCTGCAGTCCCGCGCCCTCACCGAACCGTGGAACGGCACCCTGGACGAGATGGTCAAGGACTACGTGGCCGAGATCCGCGCCGTCCAGCCGGAAGGCCCCTACCACCTGCTGGGCTGGTCCTTCGGCGCCCAGGTCGCCCACGCCGTCGCCACCCGCCTGCAGGCCGAGAACGCGGAGGTCGCGTTCCTCGCGCTCCTGGACGGCTACCCCGGCAACCCCGCCTCCCCCTCCACCGACGTCGACCCCACCGCGGACCTGCTGGCGTCCCTGGGCCGCACCTCCCTCGACGACCTGGTCCCCGTCCTCGGCGCCCGCGCCGTGGCCGCCCTCCCTGCCGTCTTCGCCCACAACCGCCACCTCTCCGACACCCACACCCCCACGACCCCCTTCCGCGGCGACGCCCTGTTCTTCCTGGCCACCGAAGGCCGCACCGACTCCTCACCCCACCCCGGCGCGTGGACGCCGCACCTCACCGGCACCCTCCACGTCCACCCCGTCGCCACCACCCACGGCGACATGACCCACCCGGTATCGATGGCCGAGATCGCCGGCACGATCGCGGGCCACCTCACCGGCTGACCCACCGGCCCGGCCCGTCACCCGACGGGCCGGTCCGGGCTCGGCGGGCCGGTCCGGGCTCGGCGGGTGGGGAGTTGCACCTGACGCAGCGGCATGTGCTGTCCTTCGAGGTACCCCAGCTCGAAAGGCCCCGTCCGCGATGCACCTCTCGTTCACGCCTCCCCGCCACGTCAAGATCGGCGACGCCGCCGCCTTCGCCGGCACGACCCCGCGCGCCGTGCGCCATTACCACCAGATCGGCCTGCTCCCGGAGCCCGAGCGGAGCGCGGACGGCCGCCGCCGCTACGGCCACGACGACATGGTCCGGCTGCTGTGGATCCGCAAGATGGCGGAGACCGGCATCAGGCTCGACGACATGCGGGCCGCGTTCGACGGCAGCCGCGACGTCGAGGAGAACCTGGGCCGCCTGGAGGAGACGCTCGCCGCCCGGGAAGCCGCCATCCGTCGTCAGCGAGCGGCCGTCCAGCGCCTGCGCGAGGTGGGCAGCCCGCTGGGACTGCTCTCGGACCTGGTGGCGGACCGGCTCCGCCACCTGCCTCCCGGCGCGCTGCGTCCGTCCGATGTGGACGCTTTGATGATCACGGAGCGGATCTTCGGCGCGCAGGCCGCCGCGGTCCAGGCGGGGGTGTTCGTCGTGCTGGCCACCCACCCCGGGCTGCGGGCCGAGGAGGACCGCCTCGACGCGGCCGAAGCCACCCTGGACGACGGCGTCGCACCCGACGACCCGCGCGTCGACGAACTGGCCGCCCAGCGCTTCGCCCACCACAAAGCACTGGAGCGCGCCATCGAGGCCGCCGGGCTGGACGCCGCCGACGAGGAGCTGTTCGCGCTCGACGACGACGTGGAGCAGGACAGGGAGATGAGCGCTTACGAAGCGTTCACCAAGATGCCGTACGACTTCTCCCCCGCCCGGATGCGCTGCGTCGAGCTCACGGGCCGGCTCATGGGGCAGGACCTCGCCGACGGCTGACGTCCGTGTGGTGGAGAACCGTTCACGCCAGGCCGCCTGACGCGCCGCTGTACGGCCTCGCCAGAACCCGCGCAGGTACCTGAAGAACTCGACCGGCATGCCCGACAGGTCCACCTCAGGAGGTTGTCCTCACCGGTGCACACCACCTCCACGCACTCACGGAAGCCGCCGGAGGGGAACCGTTCCATCAAGGCCCGGCAGTCCGACGGGAACCGCAGACCGAACTCGCGTTCCACGGTGTCCCAGGTCAGTTCCGGCCGGAACTCTCCGGGGCCCTGACCGACCAGACGGACGATTCCGTCCACATAGGACAGATGCGTCGTCACGTTCGAACCCCCATTCGCCCGTGGTTGCCCACCGTGGCAACGCCCGGACGCGGCGAACCGGTGACCGCTCCGAGGAGCGGCCACCGGAAAGCCGAGCCGACTTCGTCAGCGCACCCGGATCTCGGCGACGTCGAGCGGGCTCGAGCCGTACCACCAGACCCGGAACTCCAGGCTGTTGTCGGCCGAGGCGACCGTGATCGGGACGGTGAACCTGACGAACCGGTCGTAGGTGCCGCCGGTCGCGAAATCCTCAGCCCTGAGGATCCTGATCGGGGTGACCGGGCCACGGGTCCTGGCGTCGTAGACCTCGATGTTGGCCACCTGACTGCCAGAGGCAGGGGTGATCGAGCGCAGCACGAACTCCACGTTGTAGCTGCCCGGAGCCAGGGCGTGGTTCGGCCCGTAGGTCATGTGGCCCGCGCTGCTGGTGCCGGGAAGGGCCTGGAGCAGGCCACTGGGCGTTCTCAGGTAGTTGCCTCCCGCCGCGGTCTGCAGCGGCGCCTGGCCCGGGCTGTACGTCTGCTTGGCGCCGGCGCCGAGAGCCAGCGCGTTGACCGCGAGGGACTCGGTGTTCATCAACGACCTGGGATTCGCCGCCAGGTCCGTCGCCGTTGTCCACCCGAGCAGCGCACCGGTGCCGCCCATCCGCTGCTGCTTCTGGATGATCAGCCCTCGCAACGAGACCGAGTGCAGCGTCAGTTCGGCTCGCTGGACAGCGGTCAGCCCGCTGTGGTGGGCGAGGATCTGGTCGACGAGCAGCTTGGCCAGCCCGACGTGGTAGTTCTCGTGCAGCGACGGGTAGGTGTGCAGGCGGGTGGAGAAGTCGAAGAAGCTCCCCGCCTTCGCAAGGATCCGGCTCCACTTGTCGAGAGCGGTCTGCTGCGGGCCCTTGGACAGGTAGAAGAGACCGTCCAACGCCAGCCTGTCCACGTGGTCCGGGTCGATGCCTGCGACGCTGTCGTACGGGTACCAGTTCTGATCGCCGGAGAGAACCCTCCAGCGGACGTGGTCGCGCGGACCGCCGAGATCGCTCAGGCCGTTGGGTTGCTGGCGGCCGTAAGCCTGGGCCATGTGCCTGGCCAACCAGTTGTCGTCGAACCAGAAGTTGTGGAACGGGATCTGGCCGCTGGGGACCTCCCCATTCCTGCTGCGGCCGGCGTGTTCGTGGAAGGCGTGACCGCCGGTCGGCTGGTCGAGCACGTCATCGCGGTTGGCGTCGAACAGCAGATGCTCGTTCGCGTCTTTGGCGGTGTAGCGGGCACCGGCCTCTCCTGCCGCTATTTGCAGCGCCGTCCTGTTGACGTCGTGCGGCGGTTTCCACTCTTTCTCCACCCGCCCTGGGATGAAGAACTCCTTGTAGTAGTTGTGGCCGTAAGTCAGCCCGTCCACGTTCTTCCACATGCCGTGCTCGGCCGAATAGGCGTAGTCGACCGCACCCACCCCGTACGGGTAGTTCACGCCGTACCGGTAGAGGCCGCTCTGCGGCGGGTACTCGTAGTCGATCCGCACGACCGGGATCTTCGACGAATCCGGTGCCTGCAACGACCGCACCTGCTTCCAGCTCAGGCTCGGGTTGCTCTCGTTGTACGAGGTGAGGCCCATGAACACGGTCGGCTTGCCGGCGTCGGCCGCGCGCTGGAACAGCGGGACCACCGCGGCGCTCACCCAGGCGTCGTCGCACGCCGGGCTGAAGCCGGCCGTCCGGGTCGAGTAGCCGTCGTTGCTCAGCAGCGCTGGCGCGGTGTCCCAGTAGATCGGGTTGGTGTACGGGGCGGTGTCCCAGACGAGCCAGCCGGTCTGCGAGCAGCTGCCCGAGTACCAGTTCCACAGGTTCAGCGTGGCGCCGGTGATCCGGGCGCCGGAGAGCTGCGCCGCGGGCCACTGCATGAACGACCGCGCGAGGTAGCTGGTCGCCTTGCCGTAGGCGAGGTAGTCGGCGCCGGAGTGGTCCGGCTTGCCGCTGGTGGAGAGCTGGTCGCTGCGGACGATCGTGTCGGACGTGGGGTCCAGCTCGACCTGCCGGTCCAGCGTCACCGGGTACCGGGTTTCCCGGTCCTGCAACCAACTCCGGTCGGCGGCGAGGCTGAGGTCGACCGCGGACCGCGCCGATCCGCGCGACAGGGCCTGGACGGCGAGCTCCTTCTCCCGCGCCCGCTCACCGCTCGTGCCGACCGAGGAGTCCCACATCACCGGCGTCGGCACGCGGCCGACGACGGTCCGGCCGTCGCGGATCGCGAACGAGACCGGGCCGTCGGCCTCGAAGCTGAGGTCCTTGCTGCGCAACGGCATGGTCAGGGTCGCCACCTGCGCCGCCGCCGTCCGGTCCTTCACGACGAGCGACTGCTCGAACCCGAGCCGGGTCGCCGTCAGGACCAGGTCGACGCCCGGCCGGACCTCCCGGTAGGTCGCCTTGTTCGCGTCCAGCACCGGAACCGGCAGCGGACCGGTCCACAGCGTGCTGACCGAGTCGTCACCGGTCTCCACCCGCGCGAGCACCCGTTCGCCGGAGCTCGTCGTGGCGCCGGAGAAACGCAGGCCGCGCGGATGCCCGACCGGCTCCACCGCACCGTCGGCGGTCTGCCGCAGCGTCAGGTCGACGTCCCGCCAGGCGCCGTTGTCGCGGTAGCGGACGGGACCGGCGTGGATCTCGGTGCTGAAGCCGCCTTCCGGCCGGGCCCACACCCTGGCCGTCTCCGTGCGCTGGGACAGCACCTCCACCCGGCCGTCGCACGCCCGTGCCGCCATCGCGGCGGACATCGGGTCCGTCAGCTCTGCGGGACAGGCGGGTCTGGCCGCCATCCCTGCCGGTGGCACCGCCGCCTGCGCCGAGGTGAGCAGCAGCACGGCGGCGCTGGCGGCCGCGATCCGTTTCGAGAGCCTCTTCTTCATGTCCCCCTCCAGGAGCTTCGCCGGTCCGTCAGCAGATCCGCTCACCGGTGGCGGGGCTGTGCACGTTGCCCCACCAGCGCAGGTGCGGCAGGGTCTGCGGGCCGACACGTCCGTCCACCCCGATCGGGGTGCCCCTGGCGTTGACGCACTCCTGGAACTCCCACACCGCCGCGGTGGTGACCGGGCCGTACTCGCCGTCCCGCTTGATCACGAACGGGAACGCGTTCCAGGAGAGCGTGCGGTTCAGCAGGCACTGCACCTCCAGGACGTTGCCGCCCGTGGCGCCGGGTCCGATGTCGTAGGAGTTCGAGACCCGCGGGCAGTCGGCCAGTGCGGTGACACCGCCGGATCGCTGGTCCGGGGCGGCGGACGCCGGGGTGGTCCAGGTGAGCGCCGCCACGAGGGCCGCACCGAGAAAAGCCGGGAGAACACCGTTTCTGCGCATTCGTCGCTCCTGATCCGTCAGTTGTCGAAGTAGAGGGTGGCGCCCTGGCACGAATAGCGGCAGTGCAGCTCGGCTGAGTAGTTGCCGGCCGGCCAGCCCTTGCGCCAGATGTCGTGTTCTTCTCCGCGCTTCTTGTTGTCGCGCAGGATTTCCGGGTCCCCCGGAGCGTCGAGGTACCGCACGATGACGAACGAGTTGACCTCTTCCGGCATGCCCGGCTCCCACGGCGCCCCCCACGGGATGCCCACCGTGGCGATGTGGGGGTTGGCACCGCTGCCGACCCACAGCGGTGCCGTCTTGCAGATCCACTGAGTGGTCACCGTGCAGGACCTGTCGGCCATCACGGCCGGTGTGCCGGCTGTCGCCGGCTGCCCCGCCAGGACGACGCCGGTCAGCGAGGCCACGGCGACCCCCGCGGTCCTGAGCTTGCCGGCGAACTTCCTCCACAGCATGTTCTCTCCCTTGTTCACGCGCGATTCCGCGGTAGCTGGAAATTCGACTGGAACGTCTGCGGAACACCCTGGAGTTCATCGGTTTCACCGCGGTTTCATCGGCGCGGTGCCACCGTTGTCCCTGGGGAGGCAGTCATGAAGATGGAATTCGGCGTGCTCGGTCCACTTCGCCTCGCGGTGGACGGGGAAGACGTCGAACTGGACCAGCCGATGCTCCGCCGTCTGCTCGCCGTGCTGCTCTGCAACGCGAACTCGCCGGTCTCCGCCGACGCGCTCGCCCATGCGCTGTGGCAGGCGAAACCGCCCGCGTCCGCGAGGAAGACGCTGCAGCTCTACGTGCACCGGCTGCGCAGGAAGCTCGGCGATCCGGACCGGATAGTCCACGGGCCCGCGGGCTACCGGCTCGTCGTGGCACCGGACGAGTGCGACGCCGACGAGATGCGGCGGCTGGTCGCGGACGCCCACGCGACCGTCGACCTGGGCCGGCGCACCGCGTTGCTGCGCGAAGCACTGGGGCTCTGGCGCGGTGTTCCGCTCGCCGAGTTCGCCGACGTTCCCGCCGTGCTGACGATGTCCGACGCGCTGGCCGACCGCCGGCTCGCGGTGCTGGCCGAACGCGTCGACGTTGACCTGGAGCTCGGCAGGCACGGCGACCTCGTGGCGGAGCTGACCGAGGTGGTGGCGCGACACCCGTTGCACGAACGGTTGCGGGCCCAGCTCATGCTCGCCCTCTACCGCTGCGGCAGGCAGGCGGACGCGCTGGCGACCTACCAGCACGCGAGGGAACTGCTCCGCGACGAACTGGGAGTCGATCCCGGTGAGGCACTGAGCACCCGGTACCAGGAAGTGGTGCGGGCCGATCCGGTGCTGGACCTCCCGGCGCGGCCGAGCCGTCCCCGGCCGGCGCAGCTGCCCGCAGCGCCCCGCGACTTCAGCGGCCGGGTGGGCGAGCTCGGGGAACTGGACGCCGTGGTGGCGCGCGGTGCGGGCCTGGTGACGATCTCCGCGATCGCGGGTGCGGCCGGGGTCGGCAAGACCGCGCTCGCGTTGCAGTGGGCGCACCACAGGCGTGCCGACTTCCCCGACGGCCAGCTCTACGTCGACCTGCGCGGAGCCGCCACCGCCGAGCCGGTCGACGCGGCACACGCGCTGAGCGAGTTCCTGCGCGCGCTGGGCGTGCCGGCCGAGCAGGTTCCCCAGGAACCCCAGAACGCGGCCGGGCTGTACCGGTCCCTGGTGGCGGACCGCAGAATGCTCGTGCTGCTGGACAACGCGCACGACGTGGACCAGGTCCGGCCGCTGCTGCCCGGCACGGCCACGACCGTGACGGTGGTGACCTCGCGGAGCCGTCTCGGTGGTCTCGTCGCGATCAACGGGGCGCACCGCCTGTTGCTGGCGCCCCTGAGCCCGCAGGAGTCGCACGAGCTCCTCGTGGCGCTCCTCGGCGAGAGGCGCGTGGACGCCGAACCCGAGGCCGCCGCCGCGGTCGCCGAGGCCTGCGGTCATCTGCCGCTGGCGTTGCGGATCGCCGCCGCGAACCTGCTGGACCAACCACGCCGCCGCCTCGCGGACTTCGTCGCCGACCTGGCCCGCAACCGGTTGTGCGCGCTGGAGGTCGCGGACGACGGCCAGGCGGCCGTGCGCTCGGTGTTCGCGCTGTCGTACGAACGCCTGGAACCGTCCCCGCGCAGGTTGTTCCGGCGGCTCGGCCTGGTCCCGGGGTTCGACGCGACACCCGAGGCCGCCGCCGCGCTGGACGCCACCGGCACAGCGGAGAGCACGCGGCTGCTGGAGCTGCTGCACGACGCCCACCTGCTGCAGTCCCACGTGGACGGTCGCTACCGGTTCCACGACCTGATCGGGTTGTACGCCGGCGAACGCGCGGACGAGGAGGAGGACCCGAGGGACCGCGGGGCGGCGCTCGACCGGCTCTACGCGTGGTACGTCGGCAGACTGGCCGCGGTGGACCGGCTGCTCCTGCCGTACCGCCCGATGGTCTTCGCGGCCGACCCGGCGGCACCGTTCGACACCGCGCTCGACGCGCTGGCGTGGCTGGACGACGAGAAGTCGAACCTCATCGCGCTGGTCCGCCACGCCACGTCCACGGGACGGCACGACGCGGCCTGGCAGATCCCGTTCCTGATGGGCGGCTTCTTCGAGCACCGCGGCGCGTGGTCGCTCGGCACGCGCCTGCTGCGGACCGCGGTCGACGCCGTGATGGAGCTCGGCGACCCCGACCTCGAATGCCCGGTCAGGGTGCAGTTCTCGATCGCCCTCGTCCGCGCCGGACGCGTCGCCGAGGCTGTGGTGGAACAGCAGCGGTGCCTCGCGCTCGCGCGGGAAACCGGGAACCGCCAGCGAGAAGCGGCGACGCTCAACAACCTCGGCTGGATGTACCACGAACTGGGCGACGACACCCGCGCTCTCGCCTCGTACGAGGCGACCCTGCCGATGTTCACCGCGACGGATGACCGTGGTTACCTGGCGATCACCCTGCAGAACATCGGCGACGCGAAGTCGTTGCTCGGTGACTTCCCCGGCGCGGTCGAAGCTCTCGAACGGTCACTGGCCATCGCCCGCGAGGACGGTCTCGTCGGCCAGGAAGGCGACTCGCTGGTCTCCCTCGGTCAGGCGCACGCACGGGCCCACCGGCACCGCGAGGCGGTAGAGCACTTCCGCGCCTCGCTGGCACCGGTCTCCGACGCCGGCAACAAGATGACCGAGGGCTTGGCGCACAGCGAGCTGGGCCGCAGCCTCCGCGTCATCGGCGACACCAAGGCCGCGGCCGGCCACTTCGACATCGCCGCACAGCTCTACCACGACACGGATGACGTGCATCTCGCCGTCGCCGCCCATCTCGACGTGACCGAAGTGCACGCCGCGACGGGCGACCTCGACGCAGCGCGCCGAGCACTCGAGATGGCGCGGCAACTGCACTTCCGGGCACCCGACCCGGTCAACTCACGCCGTCTCGCCGCGGTGGCCGAGCGGGTCGGGACGCCGTGAACCGGTGACCCGGGTGAGCCCTGTCCGGCATGCCAGCGGTTCGCCGCGCGCCGGCCGGCTTGGTCGGCGAGCTTGTCGCGCACTTCGAACCTGACGCCCTGCGTGCGGCACGGCGGAAGTGAGACGTGCCGTTTCCTGTTGCGCGAGGAAACGGGCAACGCCTTCCTCCAGTCGATCACTCGACTCAGGGTGGAATCATGCCGACCACCCAGACCTGCACGTTCTGCTCCATCGCCGCCGGCGAGGTCCCGGCCCAGGTCGTCCACGAGTGGCCGGACGCGATCGCGATCATTCCCCCCAACGCCGTCACCGCCGGCGGAGGCCACGTCCTCGTCCTGCCCCGCTGCCACGTCGCCACCGCGACCGAGGACCCCACGGTCACCGGCACCGTGGCGGTGCGGGCCGCCCAGCTCGCCAACGCGCTCGGCTGGGAGCACCTGAACATGATCGACAACGTCGGCGCCGACGCGTCGCAGACGGTGTTCCACTACCACCGCCACATGGTCAGGCGCCGAGCCGGTGACCGGATCCAGCTGCCGTGGCCGCAGGAGAACTAGTTCCGTGCACCCGCTTCCACGTACGGCTGAAGACCGGGGCCGGGCTCGGGGTGGACGTCGTGCGCCGTCATCAGCTCTCCACAGCAGTCGCACGCCAGCGCGACCCGTGCCTCGCCGGTGCACTCGCGGTGCCGGTAGCGCACCGGCGGACCGTCCGGTGCCATGTGGGCGTCGCCCCAGTCCTTGATCGCCATCAGAACCGGGTAGAGGTCGTGTCCCTTGCGGGTGAGCCGGTACTCGGCGTGGTCGCCGTCGTCGGCCTGCCTCCGCACCAGGATCTCGTGGTCCACGAGCCTGCCGAGCCGGTCCTGCAGGCGGCTGCGCGGGATCCCGAGGTTGCTCTGGAACGCGTTGAACCGCCGCACCCCCGAGAACGCCTCCTTCAGGACCAGCAGCGTCCACCGGTCCCCCAGCACCACCAGCGGGCGGGTGATCGAGCAGGGCAGGTCGGCGAGCTGTTCGTACCGCATGAGAGGAAGCCTACCGAAGGTGGTCTCTTTTCGAGACTGGTTCGTGCTAGCGTCCGTCTCGAAAAGAGACCACGTTGGAGGTTCCCGTGAGCACGGCCGCCGTCACGTCCCCGGACCTGCACGAGGCGCTGGACCGCCTGCTCGCCGAGCGGTGGACCTGCCGGCAGTTCCTGCCCGAGCCGGTCCCGAGGGACACCATCGAGCAGATGCTCACCCTCGCTCAGCGCACTCCGTCGTGGTGCAACACCCAGCCGTGGCACGTGATCGTCACCGAAGGCGCCGCGACGGACAGGGTGCGCGCCGGGCTGCTCGAGCACCTGCGGACCAGCCCCGGCCAGCCGGACTTCCCCTTCCCCGCGCAGTACACGGGCGCCTACCAGGAACGCCGGCGCGAGTGCGGCAAGCAGCTCTACACGAGCCTCGGCATCGAACGCGGCGATCACGAGGGCGCCGCCCGCCAGATGCTGCGCAACTTCGAGTTCTTCGGCGCACCGCACGTCGCGATCATCACCACCGAAGCCGACCTCGGCGTCTACGGCGCGATCGACTGCGGGCTCTACCTCAACTCGTTCCTGCTCGCCGCCCAGAGCCTCGGCCTCGGCGCGGCACCCCAGGCCGCGCTCGCGGGGTGCTCCGGCTTCCTGCGCGAGCACTTCGGGCTCCCGGACTCCCGGCGCGTCGTCGTCGGCGTCTCGTTCGGCCACCCGGACACGACGCACCCGGCCAACGGCTTCCGCACCAGCCGCGCGGACACCGACAGCGCCGTGACGTGGCACTCCGCCTGATGCCTCTCGCGGTGACGCGGAAGGACGCGATACTCCTGCCATGACGGCAAAAGCGGGCGCGGTCGTGACCGGAGCCGGACGCGGCGTGGGCAAGCTGGTCGCGCGGATGCTGGTCGAACGCGGTCACACGGTGATGGTGACCGACGTCGACGAAGCCACGGCGACCGCGACGGCCACCGAGCTCGGCGCGATCGCACGGGTGCTCGACGTGCGTGACGACGAGGCCGTGGCGGCGGCGCGCGACGAGATCGTCGCCCGCGCCGGCCGGCTCGACGTCTGGGTCAACAACGCGGGCGTCCTCGTGACCGGCCCCGCGTGGGAGCAGGACGCCGCCACCCGGCGGCTGATGGTCGAGGTCAACGCCCTCGGGACGATCAACGGGACGGTCGCCGCGATCCAGGCCATGCGCGGTCGCGGCGGCGGCCACGTCGTGAACGTCGTGTCCCTCGCGGGCATCACAGCTGTGGTGGGCGAGGCGGTCTACGCCGCCTCCAAGCACGCGGCCATCGGCTTCAGCCTCAGCACCCTCGCCGACCTCCGGCAGGCGGGTGTGCGGGACGTCGACATCTCGTGCGTCTGCCCGGACGGCATCTGGACCCCGATGCTGTACGACAAGCTCGACGATCCGGCGGCAGCGCTGTCGTTCTCCGGCACGCTGCTGCAGCCCGCCGACATCGCCGCCGCCGTCGCCAGGGTGCTCGACAGGCCGAAACCGGTCACCACGGTGCCGGGATGGCGCGGAGCACTGGCCCGGCTCGCCGACGCGTTCCCGCGCTTCGGCCTGCGCGCGATCCCGGTGATGGTCGCGCAGGGCCGCCGGACCCAGCGCAAGCTCGCGGAGCGCGGCCTGCGGGACTGAGCCGCGGGCCGGCCTCACCCTCACGGCCGTGAAGGGCGAGCTCGGCGATCTGCCGCTGTCTCAGGCGTATCTGCCGACGAGCGCGCTGCCGATCGAGGCCAGGCGGTCCCGCACACCGGCGGGACCGGTCACCTCGACCCAGTCGACCAGCGCGGCGAGCTCGCCGGCGAGGACGTGCTCGTCGTGGCCGCGGACCACGACCTCGATGCGGCCGTCCGCCGCGGCACCGCCCACCTCGAGACGGCCGCCGAACGCGATCCGGAGCACTCCCAGCTCACCGGGCGTGCACAGCGCCCGGGCCCCGAGGGGCGTTCGCCTGCGGTCGACCTCGTCCGCGATCGCGCGCCAGCTCTCGGCCAGGTCGAAGCCCTCGGGCCGGTGCACGGGGTCGCCGGTCGGGTCCACGGACGACACGCGGTCGATCCGGAAGGTCCGGCGACCGGCTTCGGTGTGGGACACGAGGTACCACGCCGGGCCTTTGGCGACGACGCCCAGCGGGTGGACGGTCCTCCCGGTCTCGGCGCCCTCGCGGTCGACGTAGCCGAGCCGCACCTGGACGCCGCGGATCACCGCGTCCTGCAGCTGGTCGAGGAAGCGAGGCGGCCGGTGCCCGTCCGGACCCGCCCCCCACCGCCGCGGGTCCACGACCACCGACGACGCCGCTGCCTCGGCCTGCTCCCGGAAGGGCTCCGGCAGGGCGTGGACGAGCTTGCGCAGAGCGGCTTTCACGCCCGGTGCCGCGACCGAGGCCGGGCCGGCGACCAGGAACAGGGCGCGGGCCTCGCTCGCGGTCAACCCGGACAGGTCGGTGCGGGCGCCACCCACGAGACGCCAGCCGCCACCCCTGCCCCGCAGGGCGTACACCGGCACCCCGGCCGTGGCCAGGGCATCGAGGTCACGGCGGGCGGTGCGTTCGGAGACCTCCAGTTCACGGGCGACCTCCGCCGCCGTCACCTGCCCGCGTCGTTGCAGCAGGAGGAGGACGGCCAGGAGTCGATCGGTGCGCACGTCGCAAGATTCCCAGACAAAGCGGTCACGGGGTGACCGGTTTCGGTCGGCATGATCGCGTCATGACATCACCGGCGAGCTCCACCGCTTTCCCGAGCCCACCCTCGTCCCGGTCAACGGCGTGCAGCTCGAAGTCTTCGAAGCGGGGCTGCACAACGCGGGAAAGCCCGTCGTGCTCTGCCACGGCTGGCCCGAACACGCCTTCTCCTGGCGCCACCAGCTGCCCGCCCTGGTCGAGGCGGGCTACCACGTCATCGTCCCGAACCAGCGGGGGTACGGGAACTCGTCCCGCCCGGCCGGCGTGGCGGACTACGACCTCGAACACCTGACGGGAGACCTCGTCGGACTGCTCGACCACTACGGCTACGAGGACGCCACCTTCATCGGCCACGACTGGGGTGCGTTCGTCGTCTGGGGACTGGCCCTGCTGCACCCGCACCGAGTCGGCAAGCTGGTCAACCTGAGCCTGCCCTACCAGGAGCGCGGGGACCGCCCCTGGATCGAGTCGATGGAAGCGGTGCTCGGCGGCGACTTCTACTTCGTCCACTTCACCCGGCAGCCCGGAGTCGCGGACGCCGTGCTCGACGCGAACACGTCCCGCTTCCTGCGCAACCTCTACCGGAAGAACGTGCCCCCGGGTGCCCCCGGGCCGGGCATGGTGATGATCGACCTCGCCACCGCGGAGACACCGCTCGGCGACCCCCTGCTGAGCGACGACGAACTGGCCGTCTACGTCTCCGCGTTCGAGGCGACGGGGTTCACGGGCAGCATCAACTGGTACCGGAACCTCGACCGCAACTGGCACCTGCTGGCGGACGTGGACCCGGTCCTGCGGCAGCCCGCGCTCGTGGTCCACGGCGACCGCGACCCGGTGGCCCGGTCGGAGAGGCTGACGGAGTTCGTGCCCCGCGCGGAGGTGATCAGCCTCGACGCCGGTCACTGGATCCAGCAGGAACGGCCGGAAGAGCTGAACCGGGCGGTCTTGAAGTGGCTGGAGCAGCAGGACGCCACCCCGTAGCACCCGCCACCGCCGTGGCGCGGAAGCCGGTCAGGCGATGATGTGCCGTAGAACCGCGGCCAAGGCGAGCTCGTGCGGTTGCACGGTGTCCACGGTGAGCGCTTCGCCGTGCCAGGGAAAGCTCGCCAGTCGCTGCCGCACATCGGACCAGTCGCCCGAGTCGTGCCAACCGGGGATTCCGCGGCCGCGGCCTTCGAGCCTCGCACGGTGGACCTGCGGGTCGGAGCACCGGCACACGACCACGCGGAACTCCGCACCGGCCCGGCGGGCCAGGCTGCGCCAGCGCTCCCTGGTCGTGACCAGTTCGGTGGGGTGGTCGAGGATGACGGACTGTCCGGCGAGCAGTTGTCGCAGGGCGAGCGTGGTCAGCATCTCTTCGGCCATCGCCAGCGGGTCCTCGAAATGACGCCCTCCGAACGGCGTCAGCGCGCCGAGCAGCCAGTCGGTGGCGAAGACGGGGATCCCCAGCTCGGCGCCCGCGGCGTCGGCCAGGGTGCTCTTCCCGCTACCGGGTACCCCGGAGAACACGACCAGCCGGGCACCCGTGGCGGCGGAAGGCAGGTCGTGGTCGGTGAAATCGACCGGCAACCCCGGTGTCAGACCGGCCGGCACCAGTCCTTCGACCCACGTGGTGGCGATCCGATGCGGCCGTGCGGTCTCGACGACGCAGGTGACGACGTCGACGGTGCCGTCGCGGCGGAGGATCCGCGCCCGCGCGGTGGTCTCGCCGACGTCGAGACCGACCACGACGACCGGTGCGTAGCGGGCAGCGCGGCCGCGGGTGACCTCGACGTACCGCTCGGGCGTGACAACGGCGGTGAACGCAGCCGCGAGCACGTCGGATGCGTCCGCTCCCCAGCCGGGTTTCCCGTCCAGGCCGTCGAGGATCCATTCCAGTCTCGCCAGGGCGGGACTGGCCGCGAAACGGTGCACTGTTCCCCCGGGCGAGGTGGTCGAGGCGGGTGGATCAAACCTAGCGAGCCCGCACGAGGCACAGGCCGGATGTTCGCCCACGACTGAAAAGACCGTTGCCGGATCCGGCAACGGCGCGAACTCGGAAAAGCGGCCCCGTCGATTCGACCTGCCGTTCGACACCCGGCGGCGGTAGGGAAATGGTCACAAAACCAAGCGCTGCCAGGGGTTTCTCCATCACGCGACCATTCAAGCACTCATTCGACAAATCCTCCTGATCATTGACACGCCGGTACATTGGGAGCGCTCCCATAATCTCCTGTAGGAGTCATCATGCGAAGGACCATCCGTGCCGTCGCTGCCGCCGGCCTCCTCGTCGCGAGCACGTTGATCGCGACGACGGGTCCGGCCCAGGCCGATGTGACCATCTGCGACCAGTACGGCTCGACCACCATCCAGGGCCGTTACGTGGTCCAGAACAACCGGTGGGGCACCTCGGCGCAGCAGTGCATCAACGCCACGTCGTCCGGTTTCCAGATCACCACTCAGCAGGGTTCCGCCCCGACCAACGGCGCGCCGGTGTCGTACCCGTCGGTGTTCCTCGGCTGCCACTACACCAACTGCTCCCCCGGCTCGACCCTGCCGATGCAGGTCAGCCGGATCCGCAGCGCCACGTCGTCGATCAACTACCGGTACGCGGGCGGCACCTACAACGCCTCGTACGACATCTGGCTCGACCCCACGCCGAAGACCAACGGCGTGAACCAGATGGAGATCATGATCTGGTTCCACCGCCAGGGCTCGATCCAGCCCATCGGCAGCGCGGTCGGCACGACCACGATCGGCGGGCGCAGCTGGCAGGTGTGGCGCGGCAGCAACGGTTCCAACAACGTCATCTCCTACGTCGCGCCGTCGGCGATCACCTCGTGGTCGTTCAACGTGCTCGACTTCATCAACGACGTGCGCGCCCGTGGTGCGATCACGAGTTCCTGGTACCTGACCAGCATCCAGGCCGGGTTCGAGCCGTGGAACGGCGGCGTCGGCCTGGCGGTCGACAACTTCTCGGCCTCGGTCAGCGGCTGAGCCGGGGAACCTGCCAGCCGCCGGGCGGTCGTCATCGGCGACCGCCCGGCGGAATCGGGTGGTTGGGGTTCCCGGGACGGGGGAACACAGGGGCGACCGACCGCCGGAGAAGGGTTGCGATGACCTCGTCCGCTCACGACCGCATGCTCGCCGACCGCTACGAGATCGCCGAGTTGCTGGGCACCGGCGGCGTGGCCGAGGTCCGCCGCGCCCGGGACACCAGGCTCCACCGCGACGTCGCGGTCAAGCTCTTCCGGGCCGGCTCCGAGCTCTCGCACGAGCGCCGGTTCGCCAACGAGGTCAAGACCCTCGCCGCGTTGTCCCACCCCGGTCTGGTCCGGGTGCACGACGCGGGCACCGCCGACGGCGCCCCGTTCGTCGTCCTGCAGCTCATCGACGGTCCCACTCTGCGCGAGCGCCTCACCGACGGGCCGCTCGCGGTGGACGACGTTCGGCACCTCGGCACCCAGCTCGCCAATGCGCTCGCGTACGTCCACGCGCGAGATGTCGTCCACCGCGACATCAAGCCGTCCAACATCCTCCTCGACCGGCACGGCAACGCCCACCTGGCCGACTTCGGCCTCGCCAGGCTGATCGGCTCGACGCGGCTCACCCGGACCGACCAGGTGGTCGGCACCGCCGCCTACCTCGCCCCGGAACAGGTGCGCGGGGACGAGTTCGGCCAGGCGGTCGACATCTACGCGCTCGGCCTGGTCCTGCTGGAATGCCTCACCGGCCACCGCGAGTACGAGGGCAGCGAGATCGAGGCCGCGGTGGCGCGGCTGCACCGGCAACCCTTCATCCCCGAAGGCCTTCCTCCCGACCTCGAACGCCTGCTGATGCTGATGACGTCCCTGTCCGCACGCCGCCGCCCCAGCGCCGCGGAGTGCGCGAGGGTGTTGCGCGATCCGGACCGGCCGATCACCCACGTCGTACCTCCCGCGCGACCACGTCGCACGACACGTCTGCTCGCCGCGTCGGCCGCGGCGACCGTGATGGCCGCCGCGGGCGTCGCCTTCGCGGTCCTCTCACCGTCGCCTCCCAGCGAGTCCGCACCCGCGCAGACCACCACCGCACCTCCTCCGGCGTCCACGACCGACGCCCCGGCACCGACAACCGACTCACCCCGGACGCAGACGCCGGCCCCGGTCCTGGTCGCCGAGGTGAGCCCGCACCACGAGGAGCCCGCCAAGAAGCCGGAGCACGGCAAGCCCGCGCCGCCGGCCAAGGGCAAAGGGCACCCCGGCAAGGGCTGAGCGTCGTCCCGCACGCGGTGTTCCTCCCCACATCGGATCTCCGCCCAGGACGTGAGAGCCTGGAGACGTTCAGCGCGGCGTGGGGGAAGTCCGGTGCGAGTCCGGCGCTGTCCCGCAACGGTGTGCCTCCTCGCGAGGCGAGCCCGATCACCCGTTCCGCGCGGTGTCACCAACTCCTGTCGTGGATGTGCGGGAAAGGGTTCCGATGCAGACGTCCGGCACTCGCCGCTGTCCTGGCTCCAGCGCGCAAGCGGGTGGGACAACGTCATGACGTCACGGATCACCGTCTGCCGCGGCTGCTGTTGCGGCACCGCGCGCAAGCACCCCGAGGTCGACCACGACCGCCAGCTGGAACTGTTGCGCGAACGACTCCCGTCCGTGCGCGTGGCCGACTGCCTCGACGCCTGCGAGAGGTCGAACGTGGTCGTGGTCCAGCCCAGCCCGGCCGCGCGCGCCGCGGGGGCGAAACCCGTGTGGGTGGGATCGGTCCTGGACGACGAGGCGGTGCACGGTGTCGCCGACTGGGTTGACGCGGGCGGTCCCGGTGTCGCCGCGCCGCCGCCACTGGTCGCCGAGCGGATCGTCGCCGCACCACGCCTGGGGTGAGCTCCGGCGCAGGGGGTCGTGACAGAACCCCGGCAGGCCGCCATCCTGGTCGCCGTGGGTTACCAGGTGCGGTTCGCGGACCCGGAGGCGTTGCTGGAGCTGCGATCGGAGGTGTTCCGGTTGTACCGCTCGTGCTTCGCGGCGCCGCCCTACTCGGAGACCGAGGAGGAGATCGCCCGCTTC
Source organism: Lentzea jiangxiensis (assembly GCF_900104175.1). Lineage (GTDB taxonomy): Bacteria > Actinomycetota > Actinomycetes > Mycobacteriales > Pseudonocardiaceae > Lentzea > Lentzea jiangxiensis. The sequence continues at coordinate 628,835 of NZ_FNIX01000002.1, read as the reverse complement.
ACGGACGGGCGGTTCGACCGGGGCATGGCCACACCGGGCGCTCACGGGTTCGTGGCGTGGCACGGTGAGACCGTCGCCGGGCTGGTCTACGGCTGGCCCGCTCGCGGGGAGGTGCCCGGAGATCGCGGCTACGCCCTGGTGCACAGCTGCGTGGCGCCGCACCTGCACCACCTGCTCCGGCCGCCGGCGTTCGAGGTCGCGGAGCTCGCGGTGGACCCGGCCCACCGGCGGCGCGGGCTGGGCCGGCGGCTGCTGGACCGCGTCGTCGAAGGACACCCCACGGCCTGGCTCGGCACCCACCCCGACGCACCCGCGCGGCGGCTCTACGAGTCAGCCGGCTGGACCGTCATCGGTCAGTGCGAGGACGGCCGTCAGCGGACGCTCATCCTGTCGCTGTCCCGCTGACGCGGACGAAGATCGCCGTTGCGGCCGGGGAACGGTTTCCCGGCCCTACCGTGACGATCGCCCTGCTGGGCGGCGCCTTCCTCTTCGCCCACCCGCTGCTGACCGACACCACCGCCGGGAGCTTCGAGCAGCGGAACGGGAAGTACGTGGAGTCCGAGGACGGCGCCGTCGTCCGCGAGCTCACCGAGGACCAGTACGAGTCGGTGATGGCCGCGAACCAGCGCGGGTGGGCGGGCCTCGCGGTCGCCTTCGCCGGGGCACCTTCCTCCACGCCGGGATCCGCCACCGCAGGTGACCGAGGACCGGTGGGCTAACGCGGCACGCTCGCGGTGGACAGCGCGGCCGCCAGCACCCCGATCAGCCCGAGCACGACGAACACCGCCGGGAAACCGCCCAGTGCCGCCGCGAGTGCGCTGCCCGCCCACGGCGCGACGGCCGCGGTGAGCATGACCGGTGCCGTGAGCAGGCCGTTGAGCTGTCCGTAGTGGACGGCGCCCCACCGGTCGGTGATCGCCGTCGCCTGCACCAGGGTGAAGATCCCGCGCGTGACACCGGCGAGCACCGAGCCCGTGATCAGCAGGAGCGCGGGTCCGGGAACGAGCCCGAGCAGGATCGTCACCGCCGCGCTGACGAGGAGCACCGCCAGGGTGCGGGCGCGCACCGAGGTCCTCGCGACCAGCCTGGCGTAGCCGAGGCGCCCGAGCACCTGGCCCACACCGCCGAGGCCGAGGGCGACAGCCGCGCCCGAGGTGGTCATGCCGCGTTCGGTGAGCAGCGGGACGAGGTTGATCACGACGGCGTACACGCTGAACGCGGCCAGGCTCATCGCGACCACGAGCACCAGGAACGGCCTGCTGCGCGCCACCGCCGACGGCGTGTGGACGGTTTCGTGCTCGATCGCGGGCCACGGCAGCCGCAGACCCCACAGGTGCAGCGGGATCGTGGTGACCGCCAGGAAAGCGGCGAGCACGAGGTAGGTGCCGCGCCAGTCGAGCCGGTCGTTCAGCACCGCGGCGAGCGGCGCGAACACGGTGCTCGCCAGACCGGCGACCAGGGTCAGCGCGGTCAGGGCCGTCACCCGGCGCGACCCGTACCAGCGGGTCAGGGCGGCGAACGCGGGTGCGTAGAAGACACCGGCCATCGCGACACCGGCCAGCAGCCACGCCGCGGTGAACCACACCAACGACTTCGCGCTCGCCAGTGCCACGAGCGCGAGCACGGCGATCACCGAGCCGGTGGTCATGACGGCGCGCGGACCGTGCCGGTCGAGCAGCCCGCCCACCGGGATGCCCACCAGGCCCGCGACGACCTGGCTCGCGGAGAACCCGGCCGTGATCGCCGCGAGCGACCACCCGGTCCGGGCGCTCATGGTCGGCAGCAGCACCGGAAAGGCGTAGTAGAGCACTCCCCAGCTGATGATCTCGGTGGTGCACAGGACGACCAGCACGCGGCGCAGCCCGGCGCCGAGATCGGGTCGCGCCGTCGCGGTGTCAGCGGACACCGGACCGGACCCGTTCGCGGGACAGGGATGCCGGCGCACGGCCGCAGCTCGTCATGCCGACCAGGTAAACACCCGGCCCGGCGTGGCGCAGCCGGTTTTCACCCTGTGGAGCGCTGGGCAGGCCGGGCAGGACACCCGTCGGGGCGCCGCGGCTAGGACGACCGGCGATCCGCTGCCTGGGGCTGTCCCTTCTCCGAGCGCCCGGCGGACGCCCGGCGCGTCCGCAGCGAGGCCGGGTGGGCCTTGACCGACGGGTCCCGCTTCGTCTTGACGAGGCTCGCCACCGTCACGACCGCGAGCACGACGGCGATCACCGCGAGGCTGAGCAGCGTGGGGATCTCGGGCACGCTCTTGCTGACGTCCTCGTGCGCCCACTGCAGGATCAGCTTCACCCCGATGAACGCCAGGATCAGCGACAGCCCGACCGACAGGTACACCAGGCGGTCCAGCAGGCCCTGGACGAGGAAGAACAACGCGCGCAGACCCAGCAGGGCGAAGGCGTTGGCGGCGAAGACGACGTACGGCTGGGACGTGATGCCGAAGACCGCCGGGATGGAGTCGAGCGCGAACAGCAGGTCGATGGTCCCGATCGCGATCAGCACGACGAACAGCGGCGTCACCATCCGCTTGTCACCCTCGTGGGTGAACAGGTCGCCGCCCGCGTAGTCGTCCGTCACGGGCAGCACCCGGCGCGAGGTCTTGACCACGACGTTGTCCTCGATGTCGGGGTCCTCGTCCCGGTGCCGGTACAGCTGCACCGCCGTGTAGATCAACAGCAGGCCGAACAGCAGGAACACGAACGAGAACAGCGACAGCAGCGTGGCGCCGAGCGCGATGAAGATCCCTCGCATGACCAGCGCCAGCACGATGCCGAAGGTGAGCACCTTGTGCCGGTGCCGGTCGGGCACCGAGAAGGTCGACATGATGATCACGAAGACGAACAGGTTGTCGACCGAGAGGCTCTTCTCGACGAGGTAGCCGACGAAGAACTCGGTGCCCGGCCCACCGCCGTAGTGCAGCGTGAACCAGACGCCGAACCCGATGGCGATCGCCACGTAACCCACCGACCACGCGGCCGCCTCGCCGATCCCGACGTGGTGGGGGCGCTTGGCCGCGACGACCAGGTCGACCGCGAGCAGCGCCACGACCAGGCCGATCGTCAGCAGCCAGGTCAGCAGGCTGATGTCGAGCTGCGCACTCATGTGACCTCCCGGCGCCGGAGCGTGCGCTCCGGCCGCTCACGAGTACCCAGTCGCACGCCGTTGGTCACCCCTCCGCGAGTTTCCATTCGTCCAAGCCGGACGCGCCGGTGCGCTGCGACGATGGCGACCATGACGAACTGGGACGACGTGGTGGCCCTGGCCTCGCGACTGCCGGAGGTCGAGGAGGAGACCTGGTACCGGACGCCGGCGCTGAAGGTGGCGGGCAAGGGCTTCGCCCGGCTGCGCAGCGAGGCCGAGGGAGGGCTCGTGCTGCTGTGCGGCTTGGACGAGAAGGCGGCGCTGCTCGCGTCCGGCGACCCGGCGTTCTTCACGACGCCGCACTACGACAGGTACGGCGCGATCCTGGTCGATCTGGCCGAAGTGGACTCCGGGCAGCTCGCCGAGCTGGTGGAGCAGGCGTGGCGGCTCAAGGCCCCGGCGAAGCTGCTGAGGGCGTTCGACCGCCGGTGAGGCCGGGCGACCGCCCTCACCGGTTCTCCCCCACCGCCAGCCGGGCGCGTAGCGGACCGGCGGTGCGAGCGGGACGGCGGATGATCCACTCCGCCACGGCGAGGTTGACGAGCCAGGCCGCGAGCATGAGCACCGCCTTGCTGTGCCGGTCCAGCGGGCCGGCGAGCGCGATCCACGGTCCCATCGTCACGGCCTGCGTGCTGGCGCCCAGCCCGACCGCGAACCCGCGGATCATCCACGCCCGGTGCCCGGAGATGTCCCGGCGGAGGACGGCGGCGAGGCCGAGGACGAGGAACACCGCCCAGGCCGTGCCGAACACCAGTCGCGTGCCGGTGAGGAAGGCGCCCACGTCGTCGGGTTTCGGGTAGAACGCGGTCATCCACAGACCGGACAGCGCCCCGATCAGTCCACATAGGACCAGGACTCGTCCGGAAACCCTGTGCCAGCCGCGTCTGCGCCGGCGGAACCCGGGAGCGAACTGGAAGGCGCCGAGGAGGCAGTACACGCTGACGGTGATGGCGTGCACCACCACCGGAACGGGTGAGGCGAAGAACCGCGCGTTGTCCGGCGTGATCTCCGCGCCGCCGCCGAGCTCGGCCAGCCGGAGGACGCCGCCGAGCACCGGGACGACGCTGAAGAGGAGGATCGCGGCCGGGATGAGCACGTCCCGCTTGGTGGAGGTCATGCACCAGATCGTGGCGTGTGCGGGGTCGTCACCTCATCGGCGGAAAGGCTTCGATCATCCTGGCCGATGGTCGGGCGCCGTCGTCGTACTTTCGGCTGATCGCGGCCGGAACCCGCCTCGGACGCGCCTGGTCTCGTAGGCCCAGATGGCGATCTCGACCCGGTTCCTGGCACCGATCTTGGCCATCAGGCTGGCGATGTGCGACTTCACGGTGCTGAGCGTGATGTGCAACTCCTGGGCGACCTCGCCGTTGGTGCGCCCGCCCGCGACGGCGGCGAGGACCTGCTCCTCGCGTTCGGTGAGCGGTTCGGCCGGCCGCACGTCCGGTCCCGCGGGCCCGGTGTCGGCGAACGCCTCGATCAGCCGCGCCGTGACGCTCGGCGCGATCAGGGCGTCGCCGGCGGCCGCCGCGTGGACGGCCTGGGCGAGCAGGGCGGGACCGGCGTCCTTGAGCAGGAACCCCTTGGCACCCGCGCGCAACGCGGCGTAGACGTACTCGTCGAGGTCGAACGTGGTGATCACGACGACGGCCGGTGCGTCGGCGGCGCCGGACGCGGTGAGCAGGCGGGTGGCCTCGATGCCGTCGACCTCCGGCATCCGGATGTCGAACAGGCACACGTCGGGCCGCAGGCGCCTGGCCAGTTCCACGGCCTGCCGCCCGTCCGGTGCCACCCCGACGACCTCGATGCCCTCCTGGGCGCCGAGGATCATCGCGAGCCCGGTGCGGACGATCTCCTGGTCGTCGGCGACCAGGACCCGCACGCTCACCGGCCCGCTCCCGTCAGCGGCAGCACGGCGGTCACGGTCCAGCCCCGGCCGGCACCGGGTCCCGCCTCACAGCTCCCGCCGAGCAGGCTCGCGCGCTCCTTCATGCCGATCAGCCCGTGCCCCTCCCCCGCCGCCGTGCCGGAGTCGCCGTCGTCGTTCACCCGCAGGCGCACCGACGAGTCGCCGACGGTGACGCGCACCTCGACGCGGGTGGCGTGCCGGGCGTGCCTCCGCGCGTTGGTGACGGCCTCCTGGGCGAGCCGGTAGACGGCGGTGCCCACCGACCGGGGCAGGTCGCCGACGGGCCCGTCGATCCGCACGTCCACCTCGGGGCCGGGCTTCCCGTGACTGGCGAGCAGCGCGACGTCGGCAACGCCCGGACTGGGCGCCATGTCCGCGGAGTCGTTGCGGCGCAGGGCTCTCACCATCGTGCGCATCTCGGTGAGCGCCCGCGACGCCTCCGACTCGATCAGCGCGAGCGCCTCGACCGCCGCCTCGGGCCGCGCCGGCGCCAGCGCGAGCCCCGCCTGCGCCCGGATCGCCATCGCCGACACGTGGTGCGCCACCGTGTCGTGCAGATCCCGCGCCAGCCGCTCCCGTTCCAGCAACTTGACCTGCTCGAACTCCCGAGCCCGCGCCCGCCCCCGGTACCGCACCGCGGCCCCGGCGGCACACGCGGCCCCGAGCACCGCACCCCCGGCCACGGTCTCACCCGCGCCGACGTACCCGAGCACCGCGGACAGCACGACCTTGCCGAGCATGACCGCCAGCCCGATGACGGCCTCACGTCCCGACCCCCACCGGAACAGCGAGTACGGGAACAGCACCATGAACACCAGCACGCCGAGCTCGGGCTCGCCTGCGAACACGAGCGAGGCGACCGCGGCCACCCCGAACGCCCCGGCGACCGCCACCAGCGGCCTGGTTCGACGTATCAGCAGCAACGGCAGCAACGCCACCGCCACGGCGAGCGAGCCCGCCCTCGTCTCCAAACCGGGACGCAGCACCGCTTCGAGTGCCGCGATCAGCAGCAGGACGACGACGAGCGCCCAGTCCCACCAGAGCCGTGCCGCGCCCCGAGCCGGCCGGGGCTCGTCCCACACCGACCGCAGGAGGGCGAACATGGTGTCATCGTACGAGAGGCGGTGCCAGGCCTCGCCGACGAGCAGCGGCCCGTCACTCCACCCCTCGGTCAGCGTTCAGGATGTCCACCGCGTCGTCGACGTAGGCCAGAGCGAGCACAGCGTGTTCTGCGAGAACGCGGGCCGTCTTGCGCGTCAGGGGCAGTGCGGAGCGGAGGCCGCCCGTTTCGATCTCGGCCTCGGTGGCCACGGACAGGCTGACCGTGCCGCCCGACGCCAGATGCCGGACGAGCTCGTCGTAGAGCCGCTGGCTCGTCTGCTGCGTCGGACCAGGATTGCGGTAATTGCCGGCGCGACGACGGAGGTTGTCGGTCTCGCCGACGTAGATTCGAGGCCTCCCCGTCAGGCCGTTCAGCGTCAAGCGGTAGATCGCGGCCACGCCGGGCAGGCTCGGGAAGACCAGCTTGCCGCCCGACAACCCGACCTCACCGGCGAACCTCCACATGCAACGCACGCGGACGTCCAAAGCGGGGGTGTCTTCGTCGAGAGGTAGTTCAACCGGCCTGACATCGCGCGGGCTCCGGGGCGAAGCGGCCGACGGAGCGGCATGTCGAGCGAACCGCACGCGGCGGCGGTGCAGGGAGACGAAGTCGACCGACCACCCGGCGCCGCGCCACGCCGACTGCTGGGACAACGTGCCGTTGGCCCACCACGCCCGGTGCTCGAACGCCGACGGCGGAAGACCGCCCACGAGGTCGGCGAGCTCGGCGAACGACAGCTCGACGTTCTCTCGACCGTGCCCGGCCGCATCCACGAGGTAGGCCGTCAGGGGTGCGTATTTGCCTGCCACCGCTCTCCCGTCACAGCAATCGCGACCTGGACGCGTGACAGTATTCCTGCAGAAAGGCGGAGAGCCGTCGGCAGTGAGAACGGGCTCGTCCGCTTTTGGAACCCGCGCAACGGCCGAGTCGTGGTGCCGGCCCGACGGCCCAGGTGGTGGCGGCGTTCTCGCCGGCCAAACCCTTGCCAGCCACCGGATTCCTCAACGGCGTCGTCACGTTGTGGGATGTGAGTCGTCCCCGGCAGCCGATCCCCGGCGGACTCGTCCGCCGGGGCCTCACCCAGGCCGAGTGGGACGCCGACCCCGATCTGCCGCCTTACGACTACCGGGTCCTGTGCTGACGTCCCACGCGGGCCTGGGTCCTCATCCCGACCTGCTCAGTCCTTCTTGAAGACGTCCTTGACCTTCTCGACGCCTTCCTTCAGGTGGCCCTTGGCCTGGTCGCCCTGGCCTTCGGCCTCCAGGCCCTCGTCGTCGGTGAGGGAGCCGACGCCTTCCTTGACCTTGCCCTTGAGCTGGTCGGCGTTGGCGTCGATCTTGTCGTCGGTGCCCACTTGGTCCTCCTTCGACGGCGAACGTTCCGGTGATCTGCACCCGGATGCCCTGCCCGGCGGGGCGCCAACCTTCGATCGGGCCACAGCTTCCCCACGCGACGGTCCGGCGGCGTGCGACGCACCCCGCCGCGAGGATCAGACGACCGCGTCGTCCACGAAGCACCAGCGCCAGTTCTCCCCCGGCTCGAACGAGCGGATGACGGGGTGGCCCTCGTCGGCGAAGTGCTTCGAGGCGTGCTTGGCGGGTGAGGAGTCGCAGCAGGCGACCTTGCCGCAGCCGAGGCACAGGCGCAGGTGCACCCACCTGCCGCCGGTGGACAGGCAGTCCTCGCACCCCTCCGGGGTGGAGGGAGCGGGGTCGGGGCCCAGCTCCGCTACGTGTTCGCAGGTTGTGGTCACGGCCAGACGGTACCTGCGGCGGGCACCGGTGTTCGGCTGGGCGCATGACGACTGCTGGTCGCGTCGCGCGGCCCTCGATCCTCACGGTGGGCGACGACACGGCCGTGTCACGGGCGGGGTGACCCGAAACAATTTGACGGAGTGAGCGCTCACTCCGCAGGATGGGCGCATGACACCAGCACCCGAGACCCGGCGCCGAGCGCCGGGCATGAGCGCCGAGGACCGGCGCGCCATGATCGTGCACGCGGTGCTGCCGCTCCTCGTCGAGCACGGCACCACCGTGACGAGCAGCCAGATCGCCCGCGCCGCGGGCATCGGCGAGGGCACCGTCTTCCGCGCGTTCAAGGACAAGGACGAGCTGTTCGACGCCTGCACGGCAGAGGCGTTCAAGCCCGACCACGTGCTCGACGCGATCGCCGAGATTCCCCTCGACCGCCCCTTGGAGGACCGCCTCGTCGACGCCGCCGACGCCCTCGGCGCGCACCTCGAGCGGATGGGTGCCCTGATGGGCGCTCTGCGCGCCTCCGGGCGGCTCAAGCCCCGCGACTCCGACCAGCGCGGTACCTGGAAGGGCGGGCGCCGCGAGTCGATGGCCGCCATCCGGGAGGCGCTGGCCGAGCTCTTCGCGCCCGACGCCGACCGCCTGAGGTTGCCGCCCGAGCAGCTCGCCGCCCTCTTCCTGGCCCTGCTGTCCGGCGGGCGCCGGACGGCGTCCGCCGACTCGCCAACCACGCGCCAGGTGGTCGACTTCTTCCTGCACGGCGCCGTGGAGGCCGGATGATGCCGGGCGGTGGGGGCGGCCTGGAGTTCGTGCTGAGCCGGCGCGGCCGGCGGCGGCGCGCCACGACGGTGCCGGACAGCGGGCTCACCGGGCCGGTCGACATCCCCGAGGCCACGCCGGAGGACGGGCCGAAGGACCTGCGCTCCCGGCTGAAGCGCGTGAGGACGTCCGTGGCGGGCACCGTCCGCGGCCTGCCGAAGGTCGCGAAGCTGACGTGGCAGGCGAGCCCGGTCCTGACCGTCGTCCTGGCGCTCATCACCCTCCTGTCGGGCCTGCTGCCGACCGCGACCGCCTACATCGCGAAGCTGCTGCTGGACTCGGTCGTCGCGGCGATCCAGGGCACCGGCACCACGCGCGACATCGTGGACGTCGCGCTGCTGCAGTTCGGCGTGCTGGCCGCGACCGCGGTCAGCAGCGCGCTGACGTCGATCGCGCAGTCGCTGCTGCAGGAGCGCATGACGCTGACCATCCGCCACCGGGTGATGGCGCACGCCAGCGACCTGCACCTCGCCTACTTCGAGGGCTCGGCGTCGTACGACGTGCTGCGGCAGGCCGCGCAGGAGGCACCGACGCGGCCGCTGTCGATGATGAACTCCGCGCTGGGACTGCTGCGGACGCTGATCACGTTCGGCAGCATGGTCGCGCTGCTCGTCTCGATCAGCCCGCTGCTGGCCCTGGTCGCGCTCGTGGCACCGATCCCGGCGTTCATCTCGCAGTCGCGGTACGGCACGCGGGCATTCTGGCTGACCTTCGTCATGTCGCCGATCAAGCGGCGCATGGACTACCTGTCCTCCCTGGTCACGACGGACACCTACGCCATGGAGACCAAGCTCTTCGGGCTCGGCCCGTACTTCGTCGACCGGTTCCGCCGGCTCGGCACGGTCTCCTACGAGCGGCAGCGGAAGCTCACGGTCAACCGCAACATCAGCTCGACGTCCTGGGGGCTGCTGAGCACGCTGGCCGGTTCGGCGATCACGCTGTACATCGCGCTCGAAGCGGTCGGCGGACGGCTCACGCTCGGCGACCTGGCGCTCTACACCGCCGCGGCCGCCTCGGTGCAGACCTCGGTGTCCGGACTGTTCACGGCGTTCTCGGGGATGTACGAGAACAATCTGTACCTCGACACGCTCTACCGGTTCCTGGACACGAAACCCGCGATCACCGCCCCGCCGTCGCCGCGGCCGGTGCCGTCCTCGGTGGAGGGGCACATCGAGTTCGACTCGGTGACCTTCGGCTACCCGGGCTCGGACGAACCGGCGCTCGACGACGTCAGCTTCGAGATCCGGCCCGGCGAGACGGTCGCGGTCGTGGGCCGCAACGGCGCGGGCAAGTCGACGCTGTTCAAGCTGCTCTGCAGGCTCTACGACCCGACCGACGGCCGCATCCTGCTCGACGGCGTGGACATCCGCGAGTACGACCCTGTCGAGCTGCGCACGCGGATCAGCGCGATGTTCCAGGACTACGTGACGTACCAGGGCACGGCGGCGGAGAACATCGGCCTCGGCGACCTGACCCGCCTCGAGGACCGGCCGCACGTCGAGGACTCGGCCCGCCGCGCGGGCGCCGCCGAACGGATCGAGCGGCTGCCCCAGGGCTACGACACCCCGCTCGGCCGCTGGTTCGACCAGGGCGTCAGCCTGTCCGGCGGTGAGTGGCAGAAGATCGCGCTGGCGAGGGCGTTCCAGCGCGAGGCGCCGATCCTGGTGCTCGACGAGCCGACGTCCGCGCTGGACGCGCGGGCCGAGCACGACCTGTTCTCGCGGCTGCGGGAGCTGTCGGAGGGCAGGACCACGCTCTACATCTCGCACCGGTTCTCCACCGTGCGGCAGGCGGAGCGGATCCTGTTGCTGGAGCACGGGAGGGTCGCCGAGTACGGGACGCACGAGGAGCTGATGGCGGCCGGGGCCGGGTACGCCGAGCTGTTCACGCTGCAGGCGAAGGCCTACCTGGACGAGGTGCCCGGCTGAGCCGGCGCCGCGATGAGTTCCGGCCCGGCCGGGGGTCTACCGGGACGTCCCCCTCCCCCGAACGTTCCGGAGGCCTGCCGTGAAGCTCCTGCTCACCGCGGGTGGCGTCACGAACCCCAGCATCCACTCGGCGCTCGTGCGGCTCCTGCGCAAACCGATCTCCGAGTGCCACGCCCTGTGCGTCCCGACCGCCCAGTGGGGCCACCCGCTGTGCGGTCCGGGATCGGTGCGCGGGTTCGTCGCCGCCGAGGCCGGGTCGCGGCACCTCTCCGGCCTGGGCTGGGCGTCGCTCGGCGTCCTCGAGCTGACCGCCCTGCCCAGCATCGGCCCTCAGCGCTGGGTGCCCTGGGTGCGGGAGGCGGACGTGCTCCTGGTCGACGGCGGCGACGCGACCTACCTCTGCCACTGGCTGCGGGAGTCCGGGCTGGCCGACCTGCTGCCCTCGCTGCCCGACACGGTGTGGGTGGGTGTGAGCGCGGGGAGCATGGTGCTGACGCCGAGGATCGGCACGTACTTCGTCGAGTGGCCGTCCGCACCGGACGACCGCACCCTCGGCGTGGTCGACTTCTCGATCTTCCCCCACCTGGACGCCTTCCCCACCAACACCCTGGCGCACGCCGAGGAGTGGGCCGCCGGCCTCGGCGTCCCGGCGTACGCCATCGACGAGCAGACCGCCATCAAGGTCGACGACGGCTCCGTCGAGGTGGTCTCCGAAGGACGCTGGAGGAAGTTCGGGTCACAGCAGCGCGGCGGGCCGGTCGAGGAGCGCGAAGTCCTCGTCGGACAGCTCGAGGTCGGTCGCGCGGACGTTCTCCTCGAGGTGGCGCGGGGAGGACGTGCCCGGGATCGGGAGCACGACCTCCGAGCGGCGCAGCAGCCACGCCAGCGCGACCTGCGCCGCGGTGGCGCCGAGCCGCCGGGCGACCCCGGCCACCGGTGAGCCCGGCCGCACGCTCGGCGCGATCGGCAGCCAGGGGAGGAAGGCGATGCCGTGCCGCTCGCAGTGCACCAGCACGTCCTCCCACCGCCGGTCGTCGAGGTTGTAGCGGTTCTGCACGCTCACGACCGGCGTGATCCGGCCGGCTTCGACGATCTGGTCGACGGAGACCTCGGACAGCCCGACATGGCGCACCTTCCCCTCGTCCTGGAGCTGCTTCAGCGCGCCGATCTGGTCTGCCAGGGGCACCTCGGGGTCGATGCGGTGCAACTGGAACAGGTCGATGCGGTCGAGCCGCAGCCGCCGCAGGCTCAGCTCGGCCTGCTGGCGCAGGTACTCCGGCCGCCCGAGCGGGATCCACTCGTCGCCGGGGTGGCACTGCCCGGCCTTGGTGGCCACGACGACGCCGTCCGGGTACGGGTGGAGGGCTTCGGCCAGCAGTTCCTCGTTGCGGCCGAGGTCGTAGGAGTCGGCGGTGTCGAAGAGCGTGACGCCGAGGTCTGCCGCGCGACGGGCCAGGGCGTGCGCCGCGGCCGGGTCGTGCGCGGGCATCCGCATGGCGCCGAAACCCAGGCGGTGCACGGGAAGGTCGCCACCGAGGACGAAGTGCCGATCGGAACGCACGGGATCTCCTTGCAGTGTCGGTTCGTTCAGGCCCCAACCCTGCCGACCCGGCTTTGCTAAGACAATCGAAACATTCTTAGCGCTACCGCGTAGCATCGCTGATGTGTTGAACCTCGAACGCCTGCGGACGCTGCACGCGGTGTCCACCACGGGATCGGTCCGCGGCGCCGCCGAGGCGCTGCACGTGACCACCTCGGCGGTGTCGCAGCAACTGGCCAGGCTGGAACGCGAGGTGGGGCAGCGCCTGCTGGAGAAGCAGGGCCGCGGCATCCGGCTCACCGACGTCGGCGACCTGCTCGCCGAGCACGCGGGCAGGCTGCTGCGCCAAGTCGAGCTCGTCGAGACCGACCTCGCCCACCACCGGGGAGCCGTGGCCGGAACCCTCGCCGTGGCCGCGTTCGCCACGGCCGCGCGGGGCCTCGTGCCGCCGATGCTGCACGCGCTGCGACAGCGGCACCCGGACCTGGTGGCACGGCTCGTGGAGCTGGAGCCCGTCGAGTCGATCGCCCAGCTGCGGCACGCCGACGTCGATCTCGCGGTGGTGCAGGACTGGCCCGAGGAACCTCTCGCGATCCCCGGCGGGCTCTCGTGCGCCCCGGTGCTCGAAGACGTCCTCGACGTGGCCCTGCCCGACCGGCACCCGTTCGCCGACCGGGCCGCGGTCACCCTGGAGGAGCTGCGCGACGAGGACTGGGTGGGCTGGCCCAGCGACGAGCTCTGCCACGGCTGGCTCGAGAACACGTTGCGCCGCAGCGGGATCGGCCGCCGGGTCCGGCACACCGCCTCGGAGCACTCCACCCAGCTCGCACTGGTGGCGGCGGGGCTCGGCGTCGCGATCATCCCCCGGCTCGGCCGCGGCCGGGCGCCGGAGGGCGTCCGGTTCGTGCCGCTGCTGCCGACGCCCCGGCGACGGGTGTTCGCGTTGTGGCGCGACAGCAGCACGAACCGCCCCGCGTGCCGAGCCGCGCTGCGCGCCCTGCAGGAGGCCGCGCAGCGGTGCGACCTCGGCCACGTGGCCGGCTGAGCCGCACCACTTCTTCGACGACGCGATCTCACGCGCCGCGCGCCAGGCGGAGGTCACCGGCCTGCTCCACCGAATGTGTCACCGGGTCCGGCCTCTGGCAGCCACCTCGAATTCGGGAACGATCGTTCTTGACTGATCGTTCCTGAATCGCCTAGGGTGGCCGCATGGGAAGAACGAGGCAGTTCGACGAGGACACCGTGGTGCGCGCGGCGGTGGAGCTGTTCGCCACCCGCGCCTACGACGGGATCTCGGTGGACGACCTGGTGACCCACCTGGGCGTGCACCGCAACAGCCTCTACAAGACGTTCGGCAGCAAGAAGGGCCTCTACCTGGTGGCGCTGCGCCGTCACGCGGACGACCACGTGCGTCCGCTGGCCGAGGCGCTCGGCAGCGCCGCCGACCTGGAGCAGGCCGCACGCCTGATCACGGCGGCGCCACTGGACCTGCTGCTGGTCTCGGCGGTCGAACGAGCCCCGTACGACCCGGAGGTCGCCGAGGTGGTCGCCCGGGCGTTCGGCGATCTCGACCGCGCCCTCGCCGGCCTGCTGCCCGATGCGCTGGCGAGCGCCTTCACCGCCGCGCTGCTCGGGGTGCGCCTGCGCGCCAGGGCGACCGGACCGTCCACAGAAGACCTCGCCGGGGCGTTGGCCCACCGGCTGGGCGAATGAGAACAGGAGAACACGAATGGCACGCGTCACCGTCCAGGACCACGACCTGGTGGTCACCATCGAAGGCCTGGACAAGCTCTGGGCCCTGAAGAGCAGCCTCACCATCCCGCTGCGCAACGTGCGCGGCGCCACGGTCGACCCCGGGATCGTCAAGCAGAGCAAGGGCATCCGCGCGCCGGGCACCCATCTGCCGGGCGTGATCACCGCGGGCACGTTCCACCAGGAGGGCGAAAGGATCTTCTGGGACGTGCGGGACGCCGCCAAGGCCGTGGTGATCGAACTGGCGGACGAGCGCTACGCCCGCCTGGTCGTCGAGGTCGACGACCCGCGCGTCACCGTCGCCCTGATCGAGTCGGCCACGCGCGGGTCGTGAGCCTCAGCTCCGCGCGACCGCGCACCGAAGAGCCGAGGCCAGCCAGAGCAGCTCTTCGGTGGCGTCCGGTGCCTTGCGTTGTCCCTTCACGCGGCCGACGAGCAGGCGGTACCGTTCCGCGCCCGCCTCGATCCCCGCTTCCAGGGCCCTGAGCACCGCGTCCGGCTCGGCGTCGCCGAACAGCGCCGAGACCAGTTCCGCCGCGCGGGGGCCGTCGGGGGCGACGCCCTCTCCCCTGACCTGGGCCACCCTGTTCACCACCTGCCGGGCCCACCAGATGCTCGCACCGGGCGGCGCCTGCCGCCCCGGTGACGGGGTGGTCAGGGCGAGGAAGGTCCTCATCCGCGCCCGGAAACCCTCGTCCTGCACGAGCTCCGCCAGTTCGACCCAGGCGTCCACCTGGTCGGGCGTGGGGTCGTCGGGCAGGTCGATGCCGAGTTCCCGCACGCGCTCGCGCAGCCGTGGTTCGAGGTCGAGGGGACCGAACACCTCGGCCTTGAAGTCGTCGATGATCTGGAGTCGTTCGGCGGCGGAAAGCCGTGCCAGCCGGTTCATCAGTGCTATCTCCTCAGTGGTGGATCCCCGTTCGGACACGGTGGACAGCACGGCACGGCTCACCTTGAGGGAACGGATCTGCGCGTCGATCGCCGCCACCTGCGCCGCGGCGACCTCGGCCACCGTGACCCGGCGTTCGAGCACGCGGCGCACGTCGTCGAGGCCGAGGCCGAGCTCCCGCAGGGTGCGGACGAGCTCGACGCGCGTGACGGAGGCGGCGTCGTAGAGCCGGTAGCCGCTCGCCGAGCGGCCCGCCGGCTCGATCGCCCCCTCGTTCGACCAGAAGCGCAGCGTGCGCGCCGAGACGCCCGTGCGGCGGGCGAGCTGGCCGATGGTGAGCAGGCCGGTGCTGGTGTCCATGCGGTGAATCCTGGACTTTGCAGCCGCTGGAAGGTCAACCGCGATTCGCGTCAGGCCGCCGGGGAGCCGGTCGCCCTGGCCAGGACCCAGGCCGTGGCCTCGGCGGAGGTGAGCGCCCTGCTCCGCCGCCGGAGGAGTTGCGGGGCGTCGCGCCAGACGCCGGTCCACGCGTCCAGCGCGGCCTGTTCGGCCACCGCCTCGCGCTCGGCCTGGTCACCGGCGCGCAGCCTGAGGAGGACCAGGCGGTAGAACGGGCCGGAGAGCAGGTCGTACACGCGGCCGAACGCGGTCCGGTCACCGCGGGCGACGGCGGCCATCAGGTCACCCAGGCCGGACGCCGGGGACGAGGCAGCGTGGGCGAGCGGGTCGTCCCGCACGCCGGTCGGCGGGGGTGGTGAGCTCACGAGGCCCTCGGCTTTCCCACGGCGCTACCCGGCCGGGCACAGCGGAACGGACTCCGGTGCACCGCCGTCCTGCGCCGTGATCTCGAAGTCGCACAGGTCGTAACCGTTGCGGAGCAACGCCGTCGTCATACCGGCGATGTCCTTCTTGGACGGAGCCGGCGTGCGCGAGAGCACGAAACCCGACCTTCGGTCCGGAGCACCCACCACGGCCCAGCGGTAGTCGCGGTCGAGGCCGATGACCCAGTAGGTCCCCGGCCGGTCGAAGTTCCACCCCTCGGTGGTCCGCACGAACGACACCTGCAGCTTCGACGTCGAACCAGGGCTCTCCCGACGTGCGCGGCCCTCCAGCGACGTCGTCCCGCCGTCCGCGCGCGTGCACGAGTTGACGACCTGCACCTGCCCTTGCGGCAGCAGGGTGTAGACCGCGTTGTCGTTGCGGGCGCACTGCGCCTGGAACGGTTGCGGGATCGCCGCGACCTGCACCCAGCGGCCCTGGTAGCGCTCGAGGTCGACCGAGCGCACGGGACGCACCTCGGCGCCCGGCGCCTGCGCCGAAGCCGGTGCGGGAACGAGGGAGAGTCCGAGCACGAGGGCGGCCGCCGGGGCGGTGAAGCGGCGCATGAGATCACCTTTCGCGTCTCCAGGGTCACTGCGGACAACGCTATGGCCGCCCGACGGCGTCTGCATGATGGCGAACGGGTGTTCTCCCGTTGAGCGTCCGGGCAGCGGCTCACCTAGCGTTGAACCATGTCGTTGATCTACTCGAGCGTCGTCGACGCTCCGCTCGACGAGGTGTTCGCGTGGCATGAACGACCGGGGGCGATCCACCGGCTCTCCCCGCCGTGGCAGCCGATCGGCGTGGTGCGGGAAGCGGAGTCCCTCGACGACGGGCGCGCCGTGCTGAGCTTCCCGCTCGGGCTGCGGTGGGGTGCGCGGCACAGCGGCTACGAGCCTCCGCACAGGTTCGTCGACGAGCTCGACTCCGCGCCGCTGCGCTGGGTGCTGCGCTGGACGCACTCCCACGAGTTCGCGGCCGAGGGCGGCCGGACGCGGATGACCGACCGGGTCGACACGCCCGTTCCGGCGGCCTTCCTGCGGCAGATGTTCGCCTACCGGCACCGGCAGGTCGCGGCCGACCTCGCCGCGCAGGCCGCCGCCCGCCGGGCCGGGGACGTGCCGATGACGATCGCCGTGACCGGCAGCGGCGGGTTCGTCGGCAAGGCGCTCGGCCCGTTCCTCACCACGGCCGGGCACCGGGTGGTCCGGCTGGTCCGCCGCGACCCCGCCGGACCGGACGAGCGGCGGTGGGACCCCGACGCGCCCGACCCCGGCCTGCTGTCCGGTGTGGACGCGGTGGTGCACCTGGCCGGGGCCTCGATCGCCGGGCGCTTCACCGAGTCGCACCGGCGTGCCGTCCGGGCGTCGAGGGTGGGGCCGACCAGGGCGCTCGCCGGGCTGGCCGCCGCCGCGGGCGTCCGCGTGTTCGTCAGCGCCTCGGCGATCGGGATCTACGGGCCCGACCGCGGCGACGAGGAGCTCACCGAGGACAGCGAACGCGGCGAGGGGTTCCTGGCCGACGTGGTCGCCGACTGGGAGGCCGCCGCCACCTCCGCCGCGACCGCGGACATGCGGGTCGTGACCGTCCGGACAGGACTGGTGCAGTCACCCGCCGGCGGCACGCTCAGGATCTTCTACCCGTTGTTCTCCACCGGCCTGGGAGGCAGGCTCGGCGACGGCCGCATGTGGCAGTCGTGGATCGGCATCGACGACCTGGTCGACGTCTACCACCGCGCCCTCTACGACACGGCGGTCTCGGGCCCCGTCAACGCCGTCGCTCCCGGCGCGGTCCGCAACAGCGCCTACACCGCCATCCTGGCGAAGGTGCTGAGGCGTCCCGCACTGCTGCCGGTGCCGGCGTTCGGGCCGCGCGTGCTGCTGGGCGAGCAGGGTGCCGGGGAACTGGCCGAGGCGAGCCAGCTCGTCCGGCCCGCGGCGCTGGCGGAGCTCGGGCACCGGTTCCGGTACCCCGAGCTGGAACCGGCGTTGCGGCACCTGCTCGGGCGGGTCCCGAACGCGTAGCGCGCCGGCCGGAGCCCGCGTGCGGAGGTCACCGGCGCGGGCAGCGTCCGAACGGGCGAAGCGACCGGCGACGGAGGTCACTCGATAGGTTGATCTTCGTCCGCTCCGCCTTCTCGCCGCGCCAGGAGTTCCCGTTGATCCCGAGTGGTCGGCTGCGCGTCCTGGTGGACGCCCCCTGGTTCACCAAGGTGATCACGGCGGTGATCCTGGTCAACGCGGTGACGCTCGGCGCCGAGACCTCGCCGGAGCTGATGGCGTCGTACGGGGACGTGCTGCACCTCGTCGACCGCTTGGCGCTGACCGTGTTCGTGGTCGAGCTGGCACTGCGGTTCGGCGCCTGCGGCAGGGACTTCTTCCGCGACCCGTGGAACTGGTTCGACACGATCGTCGTGGGCGTCACGCTGCTCCCGGCGTCGGGGATGTTCTCGGTGCTGCGCGCCCTGCGGGTGCTGCGGGTCCTGCGCCTGGTGTCCGTCGTGCCGAGCATGCGCCGGGTGGTGTCCGCGCTGCTGACCGCCTTGCCGGGCATGGCGTCCATCACCGCGCTGCTGGCGCTGGTGCTCTACGTGTCCTCGGTGATCGCCACCAAGCTGTTCAGCGGTGTCGCGCCCGGGTACTTCGGCGACCTGGGCGACTCGCTGTTCACGCTCTTCCAGGTCATGACCGGCGAGGCGTGGTCGGAGGTCGCCCGGCACGTCATGGCCGAGAAGCCGTTCGCGTGGATCTTCTTCGTCGGCTACCTCGCCGTCACGACGTTCACCGTGCTCAACCTGTTCATCGCGGTCGCCGTCAGCGCCATGCAGACGCAGATGGCCGAGGAGCACGCCGAGCACGACCGCGAGGAGATGGCCGCGACGATGGAGATCCTCACCGAGGTCCGGAGGCTGCGCGAGGACGTCGAGGCGCTGCGGTCCAAGGCCTAGGTGTCATCGCCGGTGGAGCACCGCGTGTGCTGCTTCGAGCCGCGCGGCCTCGTCGCGCTCCGAGCGGTCACCGGACACCTGGTCCGCCCACTCCAGCAGGCGGCCCAGGTGCGCGTCCGCCGCACCCGTGACCACGCGCGGCGTGCCGAGGACGACCTCACCACCTGTCCCGTCGAGGCCGATGACCGCGCCGGCGCCGACCTCGTGCCCCCGCACGGAGACCGAGTGGGCGCCGACGACGAGGTCGGTGACCCCCACGACAGCGGGTTTGCCCATCGACCGCGCGACCACAGCGGCGTGGCTGGCGGGCCCACCCCGCGCCGTGACGATGCCGGTCGCCGCCGCCAGCCCGCGGATGTCCTCGGGTGACGTCTCGGGCCGCACCAGCACCACCGGCTCGTCCGCGGCCATCCGCACCGCCGCGTCGGCCGTGAGCGCCACCCGCCCGGCCGCCACGCCGGGACACACGCCCAGGCCGCGGGCGAGGACCTCCGCACCGGGTGCGATCCGGGGCGTGCGGACGTGCGCGAGGTGCTGCGCCGACACCCGCAGCAGTGCTTCTTCCCGCTCGATCGCGCCTTCGTCGGCGAGGTCGGTGGCGACGCGCACGGCGGCGGCCCCGCCGAACCTGCCCCGCCGCACCTGCAACAGCCACAGCACACCCGACTCGAAGGTGAACTCGACGTAGCAGGCGTCGCGGTAGTGCTCCTCGATCCTGCCGAACGCGTCGCGCAAAGCCCGCCACACCAACGGTTCTCGTTCGGCCAGCGCCTCCAGCGGCAGCGTCAGCGACCGGCCGGAGACGACGGCGTCGCCCTGCTGTCCGAAGAGGACCTCACCGGACGGCACGTTCTCGCCGGTGTTCGGGTCCCGGCTGAACGCGACACCGG
Source organism: Lentzea jiangxiensis (assembly GCF_900104175.1). Lineage (GTDB taxonomy): Bacteria > Actinomycetota > Actinomycetes > Mycobacteriales > Pseudonocardiaceae > Lentzea > Lentzea jiangxiensis. The sequence goes on along the minus strand of NZ_FNIX01000002.1, from coordinate 609,342 downwards.
AGCCGCTGCGCTCGTCCCGGTCGCCGAACACCATCTGCTGCACCACCACGGCGGTGCCGAGGTCGTGCGGGATGCCGTTCAGGGTGCGGTAGGTGCGTGCCCTGGGTGTGTTCCACGAGGAGAACACCGCCTTCAGCGCGTCCTCGAGCGCGTCGGGAGCCGGGCGCAGGTTGAGGACCGTGTCCATCATGCCGGGCATCGACACCGCCGCCCCGGACCTGACCGACACCACCGGCGGCAGCGTCGCGGCGGCGAGTTCGTCGCGGAGCCCGTCCGGCAGCCGGCCGTCGCGCAGGAACGCCCGGCACGCCGCCGTGGTGACGACGAACCCGGCGGGTACCGGCAGCCCGAGCCGGTGCAGCACGACGAGCCCGTGCGCCTTGCCGCCGATCACCTCGGGCGGTTCGTCGAGGTCGGCGGACAGCCGCCTCACCCACCGCGGCGCGTCGTGGCTCACCACCGCTGGATCCCGAGAGTGGCCAGCAGGTCCTCGTGCAGCTCGGCCCACACGGCGTGGAACGACCCGATCTCGTCGGCCACGTACCCGAGCTCCCCGGCCCGCGCCCGGCCGAGGGCCTGCGCGAGCCTGTCCTCGTAGCGCGCGAAGCGGGGCAAGGCGGTGGACAGCGCCGCGATGACCTTCACCGCACGACCGTGGAAGTCCTCGAAGAGCCCGAGGACGCGGGCGTCGTAGGTGGCGTCGCCGTGGTCGTTGACGGTGCCGTCGGTGGACCGGATCTGCCACGCCGTGCACAGGTCGAGCAGCTCCGGGTTGAGCACGAGGAACTGGTCGAACGCCTCCGCGAGCTCCCGGCGCGTGCCGGCGGCGTCCAGCTCGGCGGTGGTCCGTTCGAGGTCGGCAGCCTTCCCGGACGCGGTGAGCGCCCAGCCGCCGAACTCCCGGTGGTGTGTGACGAGACCGGCGACGGCCAGGTCGATCAGCTCGGACTCCACCTCGGCCTCGGACAGCCCCGTGAACGACGCGACGCGCGCCAGCCCGGCCGCGCCCACGCAGCGCAAGGCGTGCAACACCAGCAGGTCGTGGCTCACGGCATGGCCTCCCGCCTGCGCACACCCACCGCGTGCGCCGCGCCCCGGCCCAGCGCCCGAGCGGTGACGGCACCGTTCCGAACCTCGACCGCGGCTTCGGTGTCGTCACCGGCGCCGGCGATCCCGAGGGCCGCCGCGACCACCGCCTCGTCGTCGAGCACCAGGCGGACCCGGGCGAAGGCCTCGGCGGCGAACACCCTCCGCAGGCAGCTCACGGCGTCGGTCACCTTGAGGCGCACGAGGCGGCCGGTCTCCTCCGGATCGCTCGTCACGACCACGAGCGTGACCCGCTTGCCGGACCTGACGCCCTCTTCGGCTGCACCGAGCCGGTTCGCACCGAGCACGACGACGAGCCCGTCGTCGAAGTCGACCTCGACGCCGCTGATCTGGTCGACGAGCCCCGTGGGAGCGGTCCACTCCTCGCTGCACGTGCGCGCCGGGGCGACGTACGGCAGGTGCGGCGGCGACCACGTGTCCGTGAGGTCGATGGTGGCCAGGTGCCGGCACGCGAGCGCCACGTCGAACGGGTCACCGAAGCCCGGCGCCGTCTCCGCCCGGTGGCCGGCACCGTCGAGCAGCGTCAGCGCCAGCTCGGCCAGCCGCACGTGCCGGTACGGCGCACCCCGCTCGAGCCCGACGGCCAGCAACAACGCCTCCAGCCGCGCCACCTGCGCGAGCACGGCGGGCCCGTGCTCGTCGTCGAGAACGCCGTCGAGCGACCGCAACTGCAGCCGCCCGCCGGACAACGTGCCGGTGGTGAGCGGCAACCGCTCCAGCCACACCCTGGCGAACACACCCAGCGCGTCCAGCCGCGACGACGGCGAGACCGTCGCCCGTGGCTCCCCCTCCGCCGACCTCTCGATCAGGTCGATCAGCACCGCCAGGTACAGCGCGCGCTTGCTCGGGAAGTTGGAGTACACCGCCCCTCGCGTGAGTTCAGCCCGCTCGGCGATCCGGTCGACCTTCGCCTGCACGAAACCGCGCTCGGCGAACTCCTCCCTCGCCGCGGCCAGCACAGCGGCACGCGTGCGCGCCTGCTGCTGCGCTCTGGTCAGCCGGACCATGACCGCTCCTCTCGGACGCCGATTTCAGATGATGACATCATCCAGATTACATCAGCGTCTGAGTTGAGCTGCTGGCAGGTGGACCGCTTGGGAAGCGCGGAGGGGTATCGGCGCTGAGGTGTATCAGCGGTGAGCGCCTCAGCTTCTGTGACGCGACGGTCGGTCGAGGTGCGAGCAGCCCGCTTGTAGGAATGTCAACATTCCTACAAGTGTTGGGCGGCCCAGGTCATCAGCACCCGCTTCGGAACTGGGAGTGGGACCCGCCGTGGCCCGCGGACCACGCGCCAACGCCAGCCCGTACCACCCACCACGTCCGCACACGCACCGAAGGCCCGCCCCGCACGCGCACATCACCGCTCCGTGCCAGCCCTGACCCGCCCTTCGCCGCCACGCCCCACACGCTGCCTGCGACGCCACCACCCGAGCGGCCGCTCAAGCGGCCACTTGAGCAGCCATCCTCTGCCGACCGCTCTTCGCCGCCAGCCCCAACACCCCTACCCGAGGGCCGCCGGTTCGCGGTGCGGCCTCCACCGCAGGTGCACGGCCCGATCCGGCGGGTCCGCCCGCAACAGCGACAGTCGCGGCCGGACCGCGTCGGTGCGCGAGGCCGGCGGTTTGCGGCTGCCGGCCCGGTACTGGACCGGCCAGTCCGCGCCGGGGCCGCGGTGGTCCTGGTCGGCGGCGGCGTGCAGGGTCCAGTGCGGGTCGTAGAGGTGGGTGCGGCCGAGGGCGCACAGGTCGGCGCGGCCCGCGAGCAGGATCGAGTTGACGTCGTCGTAGGAGGCGATGGCGCCGACGGCGATCACGGCCGTGCCGGTGGCGGCGGCCACCTCGTGGCGGATCCGGTCGGCGAACGGGGTTTGGTACGAGCGGCCGTAGGCCGGGCGTTCTTCGGCGGTGACCTGGCCGGACGAGACGTCGATCGCGTCGGCGCCGTGGGCGATGAAAGCTTTGGCGATCTCCACGGCGTCGTGTTCGGTGTTGCCTCCTTCGGCCCAGTCGGTCGCGGAGATGCGCACGATCATCGGGCGCTCGGCCGGCCACGTCGAGCGGACGGCGTCGAACACTTCCAGCGGGAAGCGCAGGCGGTTCGCCAGGGAGCCGCCGTAGGAGTCGGTGCGCCGGTTCGCGATCGGCGAGAGGAACGACGACAGCAAGTAGCCGTGTGCGCAGTGCAGTTCGAGCAGGTCGAAGCCCGCCGAGGCGCCTCGGCGGGCGGCGGCGGCGAACTCGGCGGTGATCCGGTCCAGGTCCTCGCGGGTGGCTTCGGACGGGACGGCCGACCCCGGGCCGTAGGGCAGGGCCGACGGGCCGACGACGTTCCAGCCGCCGTCGGGCAGCGGCTCGTCCATGCCCTCCCACATCAGGCGCGTCGAACCCTTGCGGCCGGAGTGGCCGAGTTGCAGGCCGATGCGGGCGGTGCTCCTCTCGTGGACGAACGACACGATGCGTTCCCACGAGTCGCGTTGCTCGTCGGTCCACAGGCCGGTGCAGCCGGGCGTGATGCGGCCCTCTTCGGATACGCAGACCATCTCGGTCATCACCAGGCCGGCGCCGCCCATCGCCTTCGACCCGAGGTGGACCAGGTGGAAGTCGCCCGGCACGCCGTCCACGGCGGAGTACATGTCCATCGGTGACACGATCACGCGGTTCTTGAGCTCCAGCTGTCCCAGGCGGAACGGCTGGAACATCGCGGGCACGACGGTCTCCGAGCCCTGCGAGGCGGCGAACGCGGCGTCGACGCGGTCGGCGAACTCCGCGTCGCGGGTGCGGAGGTTGTCGTAGGTGATGCGGCGTGAGCGCGTGAGCAGGTTGAAGCAGAAGCGGGTCGGCTCCTGGTCCGCGTACATGCCGATGTTCTCGAACCACTCCAGCGACGCCTGGGCCGCGCGTTGCGTCGACTCCACGACGGGACGCCGCTCGGCCTCGTAGGCGGTCAGCGCGGCCTCGACGCCGGGGTGCTCGTGCAGGCACGCGGCGAGGGCGAGCGAGTCCTCCATCGCGAGCTTCGTGCCGGAGCCGATCGAGAAGTGCGCGGTGTGCGCGGCGTCGCCGACCAGGACGAGGTTGCCGTCGTGCCAGCGTTCGTTGCGCACGGTGGAAAAGCTGAGCCACTTCGAGTTGTTCGCGAACAGCTGGTGCCCCGCCAGTTCCTCCGCGAACAGCTCGCGAATCCGCTCGACGGCGCGGTCGTCCGAGACACCGGGCGGGAACTCCTCACCGGTGTCGAACCCGGCGCGGCGCCAGACGTCCTCGTGCATCTCGACGATGAACGTCGACCCGGTTTCCGAGTACGGGTAGCCGTGGACCTGAATGGTCCCCCACCGCGTGACTTTGACGAAGAACTGGAACGCCTCGAAGACCAGGTCCGTGCCGAGCCACATGTACCTGTTGCTCCGACGGTCCGCAGTGGAGCCGAAGACGTCCGCGAACGCCTGACGCACCACCGAGTTGGCGCCGTCCGCACCGACGACGAGGTCGTACTCGGAGCGCAGGAGCTCGACGGCGGGCGCGGGCGTGGAGAAGCGCACGGCCACGCCGAGGTCGCGGCACCGCTGCTGGAGCAGGCGGAGCAGCTCCTTGCGGCTCAGGGCGGCGAAACCCTGCCCGCCGACGGTGTGCGTCTCCCCGCGGTGGTGGATGTCGATGTCCGTCCACCGCGCGAACCTCCGCGCCATCGCCTCCGCGAACTCCGGGTCGGCGTTCTCGATGCCGCCCAGCGTCTCGTCGGAGAACACCACGCCGAAACCGAACGTCACGTCCGCGGCATCGCGCTCCCAGATGGTCACGTCATGCAACGGGTCGAGCTGCTTCACCAGTGCGGCGAAGTAGAGGCCACCGGGGCCACCACCGACGACGGCGATCCTCATCGCGGCACCTCCTCCTCGACGATCCTGCGGAGCGCGAAGCGCTGCAGCTTGCCGCTCGCGTTGCGCGGCAACGAGGTCCGGAACCGGACGTCGCGCGGGTACTTGTACGGCGCGATGGTCCGCTTCACGTGGTCCTGGATCTCCCTGATCTTGGCGGCGTCGCCCTCGACGCCCTCGCGCAGCACGACGAAGGCGCACACGACCGAGCCGCGCTCGTCGTCGGGCTTGGCGACCACGGCCGACTCCAGCACGTCGGGGTGCGTGTCGATGGCCTCCTCGACCTCCGGCCCGCCGATGTTGTACCCGGATGACACGATCATGTGGTCGCTGCGGGCGTGGTAGTGGAAGTAGCCGTCCTCGTCGCGGTGGAAGACGTCGCCGGTGACGTTCCAGCCGTTGACCACGTAGTCCTCCTGCCGCGCGTCGTCGAGGTAGCGGCAGCCGACCGGCCCGATGACGCCCAGCCGCCCCGTCTCGCCGGGTTCGAGCTCCTCCCCGCCGGGACCGAGGACGGTGGCGCGGTAGCCCGGCACGGGCCGGCCCGTCGCCCCGGGCCGGATGTCGTCGCCGGCGGCGGAGATGAAGATGTGCAGGAGCTCCGTGGCACCGATGCCGTCGACCACGCGGAGCCCGAGCCGGTCGTGCAGCCGCTGCCAGGTGTCCCGCGGGATGTGCTCGCCCGCCGACACCGCGACCCGCAGACCGCGCAGCTTCTCCTCGGCGCCGTCGCGCAGGATCGCCTTGTACGCGGTCGGTGCCGTCGCGAGCACCGTGACTTCCTGCTCCACCACCAGATCGGCCACCTGGGCGGGCGTGGCCGCCTCGGTCAGCAGGGCGCAGGCGCCCGCTCTCAACGGGAACACGACGAGCATGCCGAGGCCGAACGTGAAGGCGAACGGCGCCGTGCACGCCACCAGGTCGTCCGGCACCAGCCGCAGCACGTGCCGGCCGAAGGTGTTGTCGATGGACAGGACGTCGCGGTGGAAGTGCGCGGTGATCTTGGGTGAGCCGGTGCTGCCGGACGTGGGCGCGAGCAGCGCCACGTCGTCGGCCGCGGTGTCCACGGCGGTGAACTCCCCCGGCCTGGTCGCGGCACGCGCCCGGAGGTCGTCGTGGTCCACGACGGTCAGCGAGGGCAGGGCTCGGACGTCCTCCGCGAACCGCCCGTCCACCAGCGCGAGGAACGGACGGGTGCGCTCGACGATCGGCTCGAGCTCCCGCGTCCGCAGCGCGGCCGTGGTCGTCACCACGACACCGCCCGCCTTCAGCACGCCGAGCCACGCCGCCACGGTCCAGGGGTTGTTGGGCGAGCGCAGCAGGACCCGTTGTCCCGCACCGAGACCGAAGTCCTCGACCAGCACCTGGGCCACCTGGTTGGCTCGGGTCAGCAGCTCGCCGTAGGACCACACCTCCCCCGCCGGCGTGCGCAGCGCCGGCCGGTCGGGGCCGAACCGCGCCACCGGCACGTCGACCAGCTCGGTGGCGGCGTTGAGCCGGTCCGGGTACCGCAGCTCCGGCGTCGTGAACTCGATCGTCGGCCACAGCGCCGTGGGCGGGAGGTGGTCGCGGGCGAAGGTGTCCATCGGTGAGTCCTTCCGCGGGCGGCGGGTCAGGAAGCGCGGATCATGCCCTCCTGGGCAACGGTCGCGATGTGCACACCATCGCGGGTGAAGAAGCGGCCGTACCCCAGACCGCGGCCCGAGTCGGCGGCGACGGCCTCCTGCACGTAGAGCAGCCAGTCGCCGACCGGGCTCTCGCGGTGGAACCACATGGCGTGGTCGAGGCTCGCGGTGACGAGGCCCGGCCTCGCCCACGGCAGGTCGAGCACGCGCAGGACCGGCTCCAGGATCGTGTAGTCGCAGACGTAGGCGAGGGCGGCCAGGTCCCGTTGCGCCGCGGTCAGCCCCTCGACGGGGCGCAGCGGGTCGAACGGCTTCACCCACACCGCCTGGCGCGGGACCTTCTCGCCCTCGACAGCGAGGTAGACCGGGCCGGGAACGTGCCGCATGTCGAAGCTGCGGCCACCCGACCAGTACGCCTTCGACTCGCCGGTCATGGTGCCGCCGCCGCGCGCGGCGAGGAAGTCCGCCGAGCTGGGCAGGTCCTCGGGACCGGGCACGTCGGCGGCGACCTCGGCCCGGAAGGTGCCGCCCGGCTCGCCGGCGGCGAAGTTCGCCAGGCAGGTGTAGAGGGGTTTGCCGTTCTGGTAGCCGCGGACCTGCCGGGTGCTGTAGCCGCGGCCGTCGCGCAGCAGCTCGACCTCGTACCGCACCGGGGCGCCGATGTCGGCGGGGCGCAGGAAGTAGCTGTGCATCGAGTGCACGGTCTTGCCGTCGGAGACCGAGCGCATCGCGGCGGCCACCGCCGCGGCGACCAGGTCACCGCCGTACGCCTTGGGCCACGGGCAGGGCTGGGTGACGGCGGTGAAGGCGAGGTCGAAGTGCTCCGGCTCGGCCTGCTCCAGCGTGATCGCCGACGTGAAGATCTCGGATGTCGCGAGCATCCCGGCGGTCATCGGGTCAGCCAGTCGCGGAGCTCTTCGTCCGGGACGTCGTCGAGGTTCACGACGATGTTCTCGGGCGTGCGCGTCGTCATCCACGTGAGCGGGTTGTTGCGCGAGAGGTTGCATTCGATGTGCGGCATGAAGGGCGGCACGAAGACCCAGTCGCCCTCCTCCATGTCCACGTAGTCCTCGAACTTCTCGCCGAAGTAGATCCGCGCACGCCCGGACAGCACGTAGCCGCCGGTCTCGGCCTCGCCGTGGTGGTGGGTCACCGAGCGGTAGCCGGGTTCGTTGGTGACCTTGCCGAACCACAGCTTCGTCGCCGGGGTGTGCTGGATGCTCACGCCCGAGATCCGGACCGCGCCACCGGAGTCCGCGGTGTCCGGGTTCTCGGCACCCCCGCGCGTCACGACCGGCGCCACCAGGCCACTCGGCAGCCGGTACATCGAGTTGTCGCCTTCGAGCTGGTACCTGCTCAGGTCGGGCTCCATATCTCGTATTCTTCACGACCGTCAGATAGTGTCAATACTCATGAGGCCCGCAGCAGTGAACCCGGCCAGTCTTCCGAAGCCGAGCGGCTACTCCCACGGCACGCTCGCCGGCAACACCCTCCACCTCGGCGGCCAGACGGCGCTGGACGCCGACATGAAGATCGTTCCCGGTGGGATCGTCGAGCAGTTCCGCCAGGCGTTCGGCAACGTCCTGACGACGCTGCGCGCGGCGGGCGGCGAACCGGAAGACCTGGTCAGCATCACGATCTACCTCACCGACATCCCCGGCTACCAGGCGCACGGCAAGGAGATCGGGGAGGTGTGGCGCGAGCTCGCCGGACCGGTCTACCCCGCCATGGCGGGCATCGGCTGCACCGCGCTGTGGCAGCCGGAGGCGCTGATCGAGATCCTCGGGGTCGCGGTGATCCCGGAGGAACGCCTGGTCCGCCCGAGCTGAATCGATAGCGTTTTCATGATCCACGGAATGTGAACGCAATATCGGAGGAGGTCCGCGGGTGAAGCTGGCTTCGGTGAGAGTCGACGGCGTGCGGCGCGGCGGCGTCGTGGACGGCGACTCGATCACGCTGCTGACCGCGACGGCCGACGACGTGGTGCGCGGTGCGGAGGTCGTTCCCGACGGAAGCGTGCCGTTGTCGCGGGTGCGGCTGGAGTCGCCGTTGCACCGCTTCAACCGCGACGTCCTGTGCACCGGCTGGAACTACCTCGACCACTTCGAGGAGTCGAAGGGCAAGCGCGAGGGGCAGGACCCTGCGTCCCTCCCGGAGCGACCGGCCTTCTTCACCAAGGGGCCGGACACGGTCATCGGCCCGTTCGACGACATCGCCTACGACCCGCGGCTGTCGCGGAAGTGGGACTACGAGGCCGAGATCGCGATGGTCATCGGCCGCGACGGCAGGTCGATCCCGGAGGAGAAGGCGCTGGACCACGTGTTCGGCTTCCTCGTCGCGAACGACGTGTCGCAGCGCGATCTCCAGCGTGCACATGGCGGGCAGTGGCTCAAGGGCAAGAGCCTCGACGCCACGATGCCGCTCGGCCCGTGGGTGACGACGCCCGACGAGATCGACGACCTGACGCGGCTGCAGGTGCAGTGCGAGGTCAACGGCGTGCTGCTGCAGAACGCCTCCAGCGGGCAGATGGCGTTCTCGTTCGCGCGGATCATCGCCGAGCTGAGCCACGGCATGACCCTGCGCGCCGGCGACGTGGTCCTCACCGGCACGCCCAGCGGCGTCGGCAACGCCCGCGAGCCGCAGGTCTTCCTGCGCGACGGCGACGTGGTGGTGACGCGGGTCAGCGGGCTCGGCGAGCTGCGCAACACCGTGAGGCTGACCGACCTCGGCGGGCCGGGCGATACTCTTCCCGGCAGCTGATCGAGGTGAGGAGAGGGCACTGGACGTCGCGGACATGACCGCGGAGGCCGCGGCTCCCGCCGGGCGCGACCGGCTCGGCCCGCTCATCATCACGATCTTCGGCCTGTACGCGCGCGGCGAGGACAACTGGCTCTCGGTGGCCTCGGTCGTGCAGCTCATGGCGGACCTGGGCGTCGAGGGCCAGGCCGTGCGCTCGTCGATCTCCCGGTTGAAGCGGCGCGGCGTGGTCCGCGCCGACCGCCGCGACGGCGCCGCCGGGTACGCCCTCGCCGAACCGACGCTCGAGACCCTCGCCGAGGGGGACGCGCGGATCTTCGAACGCCGCCGCGCCACCACCGAGGACGGCTGGCTCGTCGTCGTGTTCTCCGTGCCCGAGTCCGAACGCGAGAAGCGCCACGAGCTGCGCACCAGCCTGACCCAGCTCGGTTTCGGCACCGCCGCCCCCGGCGTCTGGGTCGCTCCGGGCAACCTCGCCACCGAGACCCGCCGGAGCCTGGCGCGGCGCGGCCTGGCCGAGTACGTGGACCTCTTCGCCGGTCAGCACTTCGCGTTCGGCGACCTGCGCTCCAAGGTGCGCGCGTGGTGGGACCTCGACGAGCTGGCGGACCTCTACGCGGACTTCGTCCGGCGCCACCGCCCGATCCTCGACGCCGGCATCACGACCGCCGAGCAGGCGTTCCAGACGTACGTGCCGATGCTGACCCAGTGGCGGCGTCTGCCCTACAGCGATCCCGGCCTGCCCCTGTCCCTGCTGCCGCCGGGCTGGAACGGGGTGACGGCCGAGGCGCTGTTCGAGGAGCTGAACAGCCGGCTGAGCGCCCCGGCCCGCGAGCACGCGCTGGCCGTGATCAGGCGACCGTGACGCCCGCTCACCTCAGGTGGCCGACCGGCAGCGGGCCGCGCGAGCGCATGGTCCGGATCGCGAACGAGCTGCGCACGTCGACCACGACGGGGATCGCCAGCACGTGCTCGAGCAGCAACGGCTCGTAGGACGGCAGGTCGGGCAGCACGCCCTCGACGAAGAAGTCGGCGGAGCCCGTGACGAGGTGGCACGCCACCACCGCCGGGATCGCGAGCAACGCCTCCTCCACCTCGCGCGCCGCCTCCGCGGAGTGGCCGGTCACCTTGAGCTCCAGGAACACCGTGAGGCCGAGGCCCGCCTTCGCCCGGTCGAGCTCGGCCCGGTAGCCCGCGATGATCCCGGCGCTCTCCAGGGCGCGGACGCGGCGCAGGCAGGCGGACGGCGAGAGGCGCACCGCTTCGGCCAGCTCGTTGTTCGGCACCCGGCCGTCGATCTGGAGCCTCCGCAGGATCGCCCTGTCGACGGCGTCGAACCTCTCCATGTGCAGAATATTCGGATATTCCGTGCTCCTGCGCAACTGAGTTGCACGTGACCGGTTCCAGGCGCTTCAACTTCGCAGCGGCTGCCGTGCTCCGCGCCGCAGAATTCGTCCATGTCCTCCTCTCCCCTGTCCGTGGTGCGCGGCTCGGCGATGTACGTCGGCGCCCTGCTCGGTCCCGGCCTGCTGATGCTGCCGGGGCTGACCGCCGCCCTGGCCGGTCCGGCGTCCGTCGTGACCTGGGCCGCGCTGCTGGTGCTCTCCGGTCTGCTGGGCTGGGTCTTCGCCGCGCTGGGCATCCGGCTGCCGTCCGCGGACGGGGTCCGGGGTTACGTGGCGCTCGGGCTCGGCCGCCGGGCGTCGGCGGCGACGTCGTGGTGCTTCCTCGCCGGGATCGTCGCGGGTGCCCCGATCGTGTGCGTGATCGGCGGTGCATACGTCGCCGAGCTCGCCGGGGCCGGCCGCGTCACCGCCTGCCTCCTCGCCGCCGCGATCCTGGTGGCGGTCCTCGCGATCACGTCCCGCGGCCTGCGGACGTCGTCGACCGTCCAGTTCGGACTCGTCGTGTTGCTGCTGGTGGTGGTGGCGGTCAGCGTCATCGGCGGAGCCACGGCCGCTGAGGCCGCGAACTGGACGCCGTTCGCACCGCACGGGTGGGCCGCGATCGGGACGGCCGCGGCGCCGCTGATGCTGTCGTTCGTCGGCTGGGAGGCCGCCGCACCGCTCACGGCGAGGCTCGCGGACCCGCGCCGGCAGCTGCCGAGGATCGTCGCCACCACGCTCGTCGTCACCAGCCTGCTCTACCTGTCGCTGGCGGCGGTGACCGTGGCGGCGCTGGGGCCGGAGGCGGGGAGTTCCACGCCCGTCGCGAAACTGCTGGTGCTCGCCGTCGGCCCGGCCGGTGTGGTGCTGGCGTCGGTGTGCGCGGTCGTCCTCACGATGGGCACGATCAACGCCTACGTCTCCGGTGCCGCGAACCTGGCGCGCACCCTGACGAAGCCCCACGACGACGCGGACACGCCGCCCCGGTGGCTGAACCTCGCGATCCTCGCCTCCGGCGTCGTGCTGATCGGCCTGCTCGCCGGCGGGGTGCTGGAGCTCGAGTCACTGGTGACCGTTCCCAGTGCGTTGTTCCTGGTGGTGTACCTCGGGTGCACGGCGGCGGCGTGGCGGCTGCTGGACGGCGGGGTGCGCGTCGCCGCGGCGGCCGCCTTCGTGGTCGTGCTGGTGGTGCTGGCCTTCACCGGTGCCGCCGCCGTTCCCGCGGTCGTGGTGGCACTGGCGGCGATGACCGCTCGGGGCGGCCGGGCTGGTGGTGGTTCCAGCCCGGCCGCGGCGAGTCCGCGGAGGTCAGTTCAGCGCGCAGAGCAGTGAGCAGGCCTTGGCGGACGACCAGGCGGTGTAGAGCCTCGTGCCGTTCACCGGCGTGTACTTCGCCTTCGCCTCGTTGATCAGGGGGAAGAGCGAGAGCAACGCGTAGGTCGAGCAGTGCACCCGCTTCGACTCACCCGGTTGCAGCGAGAACGGGCCGGTGTGGCAGGACGGTTCCACGTCGTCGAGCACGTAGGCGTCGGTGACGGCGATCGGGCCGTTGTTGGTCACGGTGATCCGCCAGTACGCGGTGGCGTGCAACAGTCCGAGCACGCCCACGGGTGCTTGCTTCACCCACGGGCCCGAACCGCCCGCCTTGCAGTGGGCGGGGGTGTGCGAGCCGCAGATCTCCTTGTTCACCACCACGTTCGGCAGGCACGACGCACCGGGTGCGACCTGCCGCGTCACGGTGTTGGAGGTGAACCCGCCGGTCGCGTCGGTGCCGCCCGCGGTGTTGGCGACGGACGTGACCGAGCACTCCGCGGAAATGTTGGTGCGGAAGCAGATCTGCGGTGCGTCACCGGTGAACTCCACGACCAGCGCCGGCTGGTTGCCGCCGCCGAAGTCGGACGCGTTGTTCAGCACGATCGACGCCGTCACGGTCAGCGAGGCGGCGGAGACCCCGGTCAGGTCGACGGTGCCGTCCGGCGCGAAACCCGGTGTGCTGACGGGGTTCCCGCCTTGGTCGACGGCCTTGACGGTCGACGCGCCGAAGTTCACGTTCGCCGGTGTCACACCGGTGAGCCGGGCCTTGCCGTAGGTGACGTCGTGCGGTTTGCCGTCGCAGTAGAACTGCGCCGGGTTGAGCGACACGGAGGCGCCACTGCGTACGCATGGCGACGCCCCCGTGTCAGGATCCATCGAGAACAGCACGCCGGCGTCGCCGAGGCCGATCAGGCACCCGGTGGGCGCGTCGTGGGCGTAGCCGTAATCCCTCGTGTCGCCACCGTTCACGGTGGGGTGGGTGATGCGCGCCGGCAGACCGGCGCACGACGCCCCGGTGCTCCAGTCGTGGCACACCGCGGCACCCGAGTACGGGCCGCCCCAGATGCCGAGGTAGCTGCGCACCCGGTCACCGGTGCGGATCACCTCGGGGTTGAACGAGATGACGTTGGACTCCAGCCCGGCGGGCGCCGACGGCGCGGGCAGCGACGACCCGTCGACCGCATAGCAGGTGGTGACGTTCTGGCCGCCGGTCGTGCTGGAGCACGCGCCGACCTCCGCACCCGTCGTGCTGTAGGCGGTGTAGGCGTTGTAGCTGAAGTTCCCGAACGGCCCCAAGGGTTTCGGGGCGGGCCAGCCCGCGCACGCGGCCGCGGTGGCGGGGTCGAAGCACCCGAGCACGGGTGCCCTGGCGCCTTGTTGCGAGGACGACGCGAACAGCTTGCCCCCGGCCACCGCCAGCGCACCGAGGTAGTAGCCGCCGTGGTTGGTCGGCGGCACGACCGGCGCGTACGGCTGACCCGCGCAGGCACCCCGGGTGGCGATCGCCCAGCACACGACGTGCCCGGAAGTCGCGACGCCGTAGAGGTTCCCGCCGGCCTCGACGAGCCCGGCCATCTCGAACGTCGCCCCGGAGCGCGGCATCAGCGGCCAGTACCCGCAGTTGCCGGGCGCGGCGAGGTCGAGGCAGGCCACGCCGATCGAGGAGGCGGTGGTGGCGGAGTAGTAGACCCTGGCGGCGTTGGCCGGGTCGCGGACGTACTGGGGTTCGAGGGGGCTCGCGATGTCCCCGGTGTTGCCCGCGCCGAACGGGCCGGGCGTCGTGTTCAGCGGTTTCGGCCACGGGCCACCCGCGCAGAGGGCGCTGGTGGTGAGGTCGGTGCAGACGAGCTTGGGACCGGCCTCGGCCACGTGGTGGTAGACGTTCCACGCCTGCAGGCGCCCGTCCGGCGTCCGGTGCAGGATCGGGGTGAAGCCGTCACCGCCGGTGCTGCTCGCGCTGGCCTGCACGGGCGGGGTGAGCAGGCTCGAGAGGGCGGTGCCGCCGTTGCGCACGTTCGGGTTCGTGGCGCTGACGGGGTTGCCCTCGGTGCCGGTCCAGCCCGGCGGCACCCGCAGCGAGCCGGACACGAGGGTCTGGCCGGCGCCGATGGTGTCGGTGATGGTCGCTGCACCGTTGGCACCGCTGGAGTACGACACGACCCAGGTGGCGACGTCCCCGTGGGCGGCGGGGTCGGCCACGCCCTGGACGGACTTGGTGAGCGTCGAGACGGACGGCTGGGCGGCCACGGGGAGGGCGGCGGTGAGCGCGCTACCGGCGAGCACCGTCGCCAGCGCCATCGCCGGCAAGCGTCTTCGCACGGGCGGGATCCCTTCTGGGGCGGATGCGGTTCAGGAACAGGCCGCCGACGTTAAGGGCCCCGCCGACCGGTCGAACCGCTGTCACCCGCGTGCGACGGATGTCCGCACCATCAGAGCAGCCGCTCCTCGCGGAAACCGTGACCTGGCAGGAGATTCCACATCGGTCCCGAATGGATGTTCACCTGAACGCGCTGGATGTGCCGATCAACGATCCTGAGCGCTCCATTCCCGCTCTCCCGGACTGAGGTTCCGTCCACGCGCGACCCGTGAAGTAGCGTGCGCGCGTGGAGATCACTGCCGACCGCGCCTTCCCCGCCGCGCTGACCGCCCTGAGCGGTGTCGAGTTCCCCTGGGACCACGACGAGGAGGGCGACGAGCCGGCGCCGACCAACATCGACTACGAGCCGTACGACGAGTTCGAGTCGGCCGGGGACACGACCGACTGGATCCGGTCGTGGACCGGGAACCAGGAGCTCGACGGCGACCGGTTCCGGCTCTTCGGCAAGGACGGCACCGGCGGCATGGCCGTGCTGTGGCTGGTGCGGGAGGGACCGCTGACCGGGCAGCCCGTGGTGTTCTTCGGTTCCGAGGGCGAGGTCGGACCCGTCGCGGCGAACCTGGGTGAGTTCCTGTGGTTGCTCGCGGGCGGCGTCGGGCCGCAGGAGGCCGTCGAGTTCGGGACGGACAGCGGCGTGCCCCACCCGGAGCTCCGCGCGATCGCGGAGAAGCACTCCGGGGTCGAGCCGCGGACGCCCGCCGAGGTGCTCGCCAAGGCGCGGGCGGAGTTCCCGGACTTCGAGGAGACCGTGCAGTCCTGGTGCCGCTGAGGGCCGCGCGGGGAACCGGAACCAGGACCGGTCGCCCTGCGGTCGTGTTGATGCTCGGCGCCGCCGTCGTCCCAACCGCCATTGGGGCCGCGGCCGTCTGCAAGCCCGGGCAGATCCCGCAGGCGGGCGCAACGCGGTCAGTGGTACGTCCCGCAGCCTCCGCTCTGGCGCGCAGAACGCCGTGAGCAGTCCTAACATGGGTTCATGGGTACTACGACGACCCTGGAGCTGACCCACGAGGAGCTCGTCCTCCTCCGGCACGCGTTGCGCCACTACCTCTCGGACTTCGGCCACGAGGAGGCCGACATCCGGCGCCTGATCCGTGCGCTGATCGGCAAGCTGCCGGCGCACCAGCAGAGGAACGCGAGTCCCAGCCACACGTAGGTGTTGCCGGCGAGGTGCTGCCACCAGGTCCAGGCGAGTTCGCGGTCGCCGGCGCTCGGCAGCAGCCAGTGCGGGCCGACGGCGAACACCGCCACGGCGGCGGTGCGGACGTGGCCGCGCAGCAGCACCAGCGCGGGTGCGATCCACACCCAGTGGTGCGACCAGGACACCGGCGAGACGAGCAGGCCCGTCACCGCGACCGCGACGAGGGCGGTGAGGTCGTCGCGCAGCCTCGGCAGCACCGCCACGGCGAAAGCGAGCACTGCCGGCGCTGCCACGAGCCACACCCCCTCCGGGAGGCCGAGGCGGAACAGCAAGCCGCGCACCGACTGGTTCGCGGTGAAGCCGAGTCCGCCCACGCGGCCGGGGTCGAGCACGGCGTGCAACCAGAACCGCTCGGACTGCTCCGGTGCGAGCAGCCAGCCGAGCAGGCCGCACGACGAGAACGTCGCCACGGCGGTCAATGCGGGCCGCCACCGCTTGCGGGACAGGAAGAACAGCAGGAAGACCAAAGGCGTCAGCTTGATCGCGGCGGCGAGGCCGACGAGCAGGCCGCGCGGCCACGGTGCGCGCGGCAGGAGGCAGTCGGCGGCGACCAGGCCGAGCAGGACCAGGTTGACCTGCCCGAGGTCCAGGCTGATGCGGACGGGTTCGAGCAGCAGGCACAGCGCGGCGAGGCCGAAGCCGGACGGCGCGGTGGTGTGGCAGGCCGCGGTGAACAGCGCGATGGCGGCGGCGGTGAACAGCAGGGCCGAGAGTTGCAGCGGCAACGGGGACAGGCCGCTGAACAGCAGCGCCGCGAACGGCGGGTAGGTGAACGGGAGTCCCCTGGGACCGTGGAAGTCGGCGGTGTAGAGGTCGGTGCCCGCGCGCCACGCGCCACCGCCCGCGAGGTACACGCGCAGGTCCAGGACACCGCTGCCGAAGCTCCGCACGACCACCCAGGCGAGCAGGCCGGCCACCACGACGCCCCAGAGGCGGCGCGCGAGCACGTCGTTCACAGGCCAGAACCCTTCGTCACACCGAAATCCGATGTGGACGAGCCTGCTGCGAGCAGAGGTGCCGGCGGATCGGCCCGGCAGCCGCGAGATCATGGCCGGAGGGGCAGCCGCGACGCCCGGACTGGCCGGACGGTCATGGTCAGGTGGCCACCACGTGCGCGCGGAAGGCCCACGCGACGATCTCCACGCGGTTGCGGGCGCCGACCTTGGCCTGCACCGAGGCGAGGTAGGCCTTGACCGACGACACGGAGACCTTCATCGCCGCGGCGATTTCGTTGTTGCTCAGACCTTGTGCGACGTGCCGCACCACATCGAGCTCACGCGGGTTCAGCACGCCGGCGTCGGCGTTCGGCACGGGCGGCACCGAACGCCGCAGCACGCGCCGCACCACCTGGGGTGACACGAGAACGTCGCCTCGCGCGGCCGATCTGACGGACTCGGCGAGGAGGCCGGGGCTCGCGTCCTTGGTGAGGAACCCGCACGCGCCGAGGTCCAGCGCCTTGTCCAGCACCTCGTCGCTGTCGAACGTCGTGACCACGACGACGCGGGTGTGCGGCGCGAGCCGGCGGGTGACCTCCAGACCGTCGAGGCCCGGCATCCGCACGTCGACCAGGCACACCTGCGGCTCCAGCTCACGGGCGCGCTGCACGGCGCTGACCCCGTCCGGGACGTCGGCGACGACGCTGATGTCGGGCTGGGCCTCGAGGATCAGCCGGAACCCGGCCCGCACCATGTCCTGGTCCTCGGCGATGAGCACGGAGATCACGCGCGCACCTCCAGCGGCAGCTCGGCGGTGACGAGCCAGCCCTCCCCGGTCGGCCCTGCGAAGAACCGCCCGCCCAGCTCGTGCACGCGTTCGCGCATGCCCACGAGTCCGAACCCGCCCGAGTGCGCCGGTCTCGTGCGGCCGTTGTCCACAACGGACAGTTGAACCGCGCTCGCGCCGAGCCGCACGTCCACTTCCACACTCGTGGCGTCGAAGGCGTGCTTGCGCACGTTGGTCAAGGCCTCCTGCACCAACCGCAGCACCGACCGCCCCAGCTCCGGCCGCACGTCCTCGGTCAGCTCGACGGTCGTGCGCACCGGCAGCCCGGACCGCTCCGCGAGCCGGTGCAGGTCGGCCGTGAGGTCGGTGGTCGCGGTCGCGGCGCCGTTGTCCCGCAACGTCCTGACCATCGCGCTCATCGCCCCCAACGCCTCCGTGCCGCCCTCCACGATGCCCGGGATCATCGCGCACGCCTTGGCCTTGTCCTGCTCCGCCACCACCAGTGCGGCCTGCGCCTGCACCAGCATGCCCGTGACGTGGTGCGCCACCACGTCGTGCAGCTCACGGGCCATGTCGAGGCGTTCGTCGCGGCGCGCCCGTTCCTCCGCGGCCGCCGCGAGCGCCTCGCGCGACCGTTCCCGCAGGCGCAGCAACAGGCCGCCCGCGACCATGATGGCGCTCAGGATCAGCATCAGCTGAACGGAGTCCGCACGGCTGAGCATGGTGTGCGGACGGTAGAACGCGGCGTGCTCGAAGACGACCAGGAGTGCCGCGATCGAGAGCACGGCCACGGTCGGACGGGTCCGCCAGGCGTGCAGGAACACCACGACCAGCACGACGGCGCCTTCGACGATCGCGTAGACCGGGTGGTCGACGAAGGTGTCCGCGCCCACGCCCTGGCTGCTGCGCAGCAGCACCGCCCGGTCGAAGCCGATG
Source organism: Lentzea jiangxiensis (assembly GCF_900104175.1). Taxonomy (GTDB): domain Bacteria; phylum Actinomycetota; class Actinomycetes; order Mycobacteriales; family Pseudonocardiaceae; genus Lentzea; species Lentzea jiangxiensis. The sequence goes on along the minus strand of NZ_FNIX01000002.1, from coordinate 591,047 downwards.
ATCCGCCCGGTCACCACGAAGCCGCTGACGCACAGGACCGCGGTGGCGATGAGCAGTGAGCTGCGGCGAAGTCCCCCCACCCGGCCGATCGTAGGAGCACGGGTGCCGGACGGCCTCGGCTGGCTGACCGAGGCCGGGTGGCCATGTGGTCAGAAGGACCCGATGGCCTCGTCCAGGATGCTCACGCCGAGCGCCAGCTCCTCCTCCGTGGCCGTCAGCGGCGGCGCGATCCGGAACACCCCGCCCATGCCCGGCATCTGCACGATGTTCATGTGCAGGCCCAGGTCCAGGCACTTCTGGGTGATCGGCGCGGACAGCGACTCGTCCGCGATCTCCAGTCCGACGAGCAGTCCGCGTCCGCGCACGTCGGTGACCAGCGGGTGGCGGGAGGCGATGTCGGTCAGGCCGTTGCGCAGGACCGCGCCGAGCTTCGCGGCCCGCTCGTCCAGCCGTTCCTCGATCAGCACGTCCAGCACCGTGTTGCCGACGGCGGCCACGAGCGGGTCCGACACGTGCGTGGTGAAGAACAGGTAGTTGCGGGCGTGCGCCTCGGCCTCGATCTCGGCGGAGGTGACCACGGCGGCCAGCGGCAGGCCGGCGCCGAGGGTCTTCGACAGCGTCAGGATGTCCGGCACCACGCCGTCGCGTTCGAACGCGTACCAGGTGCCGGTGCGGCACAGGCCGGTCTGGGCCTCGTCGAGGATCAGCAGCATCCCGCGCTCGCGGCACTTCCGCTGCAGCGCGGCGAAGTAGCCCGGCGGTGGTTCCAGGATGCCGCCGGAGGAGAGGATCGGTTCGACGATGCAGGCGGCCAGCGAGCCGACGGACTGGGCGTCGACCAGGTCGAACGCCAGGTCCAGCTGCGCCTGCCAGTCACCGGCCGACGGCGCCGGGATCGCGAAGTTGCCGGGTGCGGCGGGGCCGTAGCCCTTGCGGCCCGCGCTGTAGGTCGCGGCGGCCGCGGCGGCGGTCATGCCGTGCCACGACCTCGCGAACGCCACCACCTCGTGCTTGCCGGTCACGAGCTTGGCCATGCGCAGCGCGGCCTCGTTCGACTCGGCTCCCGTGGTGAGCAGCTGCACCTTGGACAGCGACGGGGGCAGCGTCTCGGCCAGGCGCCGCGCCAGGTCCACCACCGGGCGGCTGAGCATGCCGCTGAACAGGTGGTCGAGGTTCGCGATCTGGCGCCGCACCGTCTCGACGACGCGCGGGTGCGAGTGGCCGAGGATGCCGCTCATCTGCCCGGACGTGAAGTCCAGGACGCGGCGGCCGTCCTCGGTGAACAGGAAGCTCCCCGACGCGCTGTCGATGATCTCGCGCGTGAACGTGCCGCCGTAGCGGATGAGGTGGCGGTCGACGTCGTCCCAGAAGGTCTCCATGCGGAAAACGCTAGGACGCGCCGAGGATCAGGTCCATCTCACGATTCCACGCTCGCTGTTCGGAAATACTGCACAGCATGACGCTCAACCCGTGGCGCCTGCGCCTGCTCAGCCAGCTCGACGCGCTGGGCACCGTGCGGGCCGTGGCGCAGGCCGCGAACCTGAGTGCTTCGAGCGTGTCGCAGCAGCTCGCGGTGCTCGAGAGCGAGACGCGCACGCAGTTGATCGAACGGACCGGGCGGCGCGTCCGGCTCACCTCGGCCGGACTGATCCTGGCGCGGCGGGCGCGGTCGATCCTCGACCAGATGGAAGCCGTCGAGGCCGAGCTGCGCGCCCTGAACGACGAACCGTCCGGCCTCATCCGGCTCGGCGCGTTCCAGAGCTCGATCCACACGCTCGCCGTGCCGGCCGTGCAGCGGCTCGGCCACCCGCACCTCGACGTCGAGCTCGTCGAGCTGGAACCGCACGCGAGCATGCCCGCGCTGCTGGCGGGTGAGGTCGACGTGATCATCACGACCACCGACTTCGTGGAGCAGCCGGTGCCGCGTGACATCGACGTCGTGCCGCTCGGCGAGGACCCGATCGTGCTGCTCTCGCCGCCCGGACAGCCGCGCACCGACCTCGCGGCGTGCGCGGAGGAGCCGTGGGCGTTCGACGTCCCCGGCTCCTACATGGCGAACCTCGCGACCCGGTTGTGCCGGCAGGCGGGGTTCGAGCCGAGGGTCGTGGGCAGGTTCAGCAACTACATGTTGACGCTCAAGCACGTCGAGGCCGGGCTCGCGGTCGCCGTGCTGCCCGCGCTCGCCGTCGACCGGCGGTTCGACGTGGTCACGAAGGAGCTGCCGGTGACGCGGAGGATCACCGCCGCCGTACGCCGCGACTCGCGCGCCGCGATCACCGTGGTGCTCGACGCCCTGCACGCGGTGGTTCCAGCATCTGGAACTAGTTGAGATGTCACCTAAACTGGCGGCAGACGACTGAGGAGGGTTCCGTGCCCCGCAAGACAGAGCCGCTGCGGAAGCTGGGTTTTCTGACCATCGGGCTCTTCGACGAGCACGATCCGGGAGCCGGTCATCGGGCCACCCTGGACGTCATCGTGCTCGGCGAGGAGCTGGGGTTCGACAGCGCGTGGGTGCGGCACCGGCACCTGCAGTTCGGCATCTCGTCGCCGGTCGCCGTCCTCGCCGCGGCGTCCCAGCGGACCAGCCGCATCCAGCTCGGCACCGCGGTCATCCCGCTCGGCTGGGAGAACCCGCTGCGCCTGGCCGAGGACCTCGCCACGGTCGACGTGCTGTCGGGTGGGCGGCTCAACCCCGGCGTCAGCGTCGGCCCGCCGATGCACTGGGACGACGTGAAGCAGGCGCTCTACCCGGACACGGCCGACGTCGAGAACTTCGGCTACGACCGCGTGCAGCGGCTGCTGGACTTCGTCGGCGGCGAGAAGGTCGCGTCGTTCAGCGGCGTCGAGGGCATCGAGGTCTGGTCGGACCGCGTGCAGCCGCACGCCGCCGGTCTGCGCGACCGCATCTGGTACGGCGGCGGGAGCCTGCGGTCGGCGGCGTGGGCGGGCGAGCACGGCCTGAACCTGCTCACCAGCAACGTGGCCCAGTCCGAGGGCTCCGAGGACTTCGCCGAGACCCAGCTGGCGCACATCCGGACGTTCCGCGAGCACGGCGGAGGACGCGTGTCGCAGGGCCTCGTGGTGATCCCGACCGACTCGGCCACGCCCGAGCAGCGCGCGAAGTACCGGGCGTACGTCGAGGGACGGGCCGGGCGCATCGGCAAGACGTTCGGGCCGCGCCGGATGATGTTCGAGCGCGACCTCGTCGGCACGTCCGCGGAGATCGCCGAGCAGCTCTACGCGCACGCGGCGTTCCAGGAGGTCGACGAGGTGGCGTTCGCGCTGCCGTTCAGCTTCGAGCACGAGGACTACGTGCAGATCCTCACCGACATCGCGACGGAGCTCGGCCCGGAACTGGGCTGGTCGCCCGCCTAGCGCCCACCGCCTCGGCGGTCCCCCGCCACCTCGCCCCGCACCCGATTACATTCGCGGGAGTGACTGTGGAGCGGATTCTGGCCACCGCCGGCCTCACCGGCGCTCGGACCAGCCCTTTGGGCGGCGGCACCTACAACTCGGTGTACCGGGTGTCGGCGCACGAGGGCGAGTTCGTGCTGAAGGTGGCACCCGGTGAGCAGCCCGGCCTGACCTACGAGCGGCGGCTGATCCGCACCGAGGCGATGTTCTGCACGCTCGCGTCCCCGGTCGCGCCGGTGCCTCAGGTCGTGCACACCGACAACGCCACGTTCCTCCTCACGACGTTCCTGCCGGGCACGCCCGTTTTCGGCCGGTCCGACCTGGACTGGCCGTTGCTCCGCCGCCGGCTCGGCGAGACGACGCGCGCACTGCACGAGGTGACCGGGCCCGGGTTCGGCTATCCGCAGCTCGGGCTGCACGACACGTGGACCGGGGCGTTCTCCGGCATGTTCGGGGCCGTGCTGGCCGACGCCGAACGGTACGGGGTGCGGCTGCCGACCGCCGGCCTGGGCAAGCACGCCAAGGCGTTCGACGAGGTGCGGCGGCCCGCGCTCGTGCACTTCGACCTGTGGGACGGCAACGTCCTCGCCGGCACCGGGCTGACCGGACTCGTCGACGGGGAGCGGGCGTTTTGGGGCGATCCGGTCGCCGAGTTCGTGTCGCTCGCTCTCTTCGGGACGATCGAGGACGACGAGGACTTCCTGACGGCGTACGGCTTCGAGTTCACCGACTCGGCCCGCGTCCGGCTGGCCGCCTACCAGGCCTACCTGTACTCGATCATGCTCACCGAACGGGTGCCGCGCGGCACCGCCGACGCCGGGTTCGAGACGATGATCACCGACGCGCTGCACCGCGCACTCGGCGTTCTCGCCTGACCTCGGCACGTGATCTGGGAAGCTGGACCTGTGCGCGTGGCATTGCTCGGCCCCACGGCGGTCGAGACCGACGACGGCACACCGGTGGACATCGGTGGTGCCCGCGTCCGCATGCTCCTGGCCCGTCTCGCGCTCGACCCCGGCCGGCCGGTGCCGACGACGACGCTGATCGACGACCTGTGGGGCGAGCAGCCGCCGGCCGACGCCGGGAACGCCCTCCAGTCGCTCGTGTCGCGGCTGCGCAAGGTCTGCCCGGTCGCGCTGGAGCCCGGCGGGTACCGGCTGGGCGTCGCGACCGAGGACGTCGACGTCTTCCGGTTCGAACGACTGCGTGCCGCCGGACGGCCGGGCGAGGCGCTGGCGCTGTGGCGGGGTGACGCGCTGGCCGACGTGCGGGAGGCACCGTTCGCCGGGCCCACCGCCGCTCGCCTCGAGGAAGCGCGGCTGTCCGCCGAGGAGGACCGCGGTGAGCTGGACGTCGCCGCGCTGACGGCGTTGCACGAGAAGCACCCGCTGCGCGAACGGCTGGCGGGTCTGCTGATGCGGGCGATGTGCGCGCAGGGCAGGCAGTCCGAGGCGCTGCGCCTTTACGCCGAGGTGCGCGGCAGGCTCGCGGACGAGCTGGGCGTCGACCCCTCGCAGGAGTTGCAAAACGTCCACCTCGCGGCGTTGCGCGGCGAGCTCGGGCCGCGGCCCGTCGTCGACCGGTTGCCGGTGCGGCTCACCAGCTTCGTCGGGCGTGACGACGAGCTCGCGGAGATCACCGGGGGGCTCGGCCGGTACCGGCTCGTGACGCTGGTCGGGCCCGGCGGGGCGGGCAAGACGCGCCTCGCCACCGAGGTGGCGGCGCGGCATCCGTTGCACGGCAAGGGACGCGTGTGGTTCGCGGCGCTGGCGAGCGTGCGTGCGGCGGAGGACCTGGCCGGTGCGGTGCTCAGCGCGTTCGAGGTGACGTTCGCCGGCGACCCGCGGCGGCGGGCGGGCGAGGGCATGGACCGGATGGCCGAGGTCCTCGGCGCCGGGGAGTCCTTGCTGGTGCTGGACAACTGCGAGCACCTCGTCGGCGCGGCGGCCGAGTTCACCACCGAGCTGCTGCGCAGGGTGCCGAACCTCCGCGTGCTGGCGACCAGCCGCGAGCCGCTCGCCATCGACGGCGAGTCGCTGTGCCCGGTCGGCCCGCTCGCCGTGCCGGACGGCCAGGCGGACCTGTCCGGCTTCGGCGCGGTGCGGTTGTTCCTCGACCGCGCGAGCGCGGTGAGGCCGGGCTTCCGGCTCGACGAGTCCACTGTGGACGACGTGCGGCTGATCTGCCGCAGGCTCGACGGCATGCCGCTCGCGCTGGAGCTCGCGGCGGCGCGGCTGCGGTCGATGACGGTCCGGCAGATCACGCAGCGCCTCGACGACCGGTTCCGGCTGCTCACCTCGGGCAGCCGCACCGCGCTGCCGCGCCAGCGGACGCTGCGCGCGGTCGTCGAGTGGAGCTGGGACCTGCTGACCGAGGAGGAGCTGCGGCTCGCGCGGCGGCTCGCGGTCTTCCCGGCCGGCGCCGACCTCGCCGCGATCGAGGCGGTCTGCCTGCCGGACGCGCTGTACGTGCTCACGTCCCTGGTGGAGAAGTCCATAGTGGACGTCGTCGAGATCGCGGGCGAGCCGCGGTACCGGATGCTGGAGACCATCAGGGTCTACGCCGACGAGCAGCTCGACGCGTCCGGAGAGAAGTGGGAGGTCGTCGGCCGGTTCCGGCGCCACTACCGCGAGCTGACCCAGCGGTGGGAACCGCTCACCCGCACCGCGCGCCAGCTCGAGGCGATCGACGTGTACGAGGCGGAGCAGGACAACGTCGTGGCGGCCCTGCGCGGGGCGATCGACGACCGCGAGGTCGAGCTGGCGGCGGACCTGCTCGGCGGCACGTTCTGGTACTGGCTCGTCAAGGGCGACAACGAACGCGCGGAGATGTCGGTGCGCGACGTCCTCGCGCTCGGCGACCTGCTGCCGCCCGACCGCTACGCCACGTTCCGGGCGATGCAGCTCCTCATGGCCGCGATACCCGGCGTGACGGACGCCGCCGAGGCCGCGGCGGTCATCGAGCACTGCGTCAGCAGCGGGGCCGTGCAGAAGTATCCGTCGCTCGCGATCGCGTTGCCCATGCTCGGCTTCCTGAGCCAGAACTTCGAGCTCGCCCGGCGCGAGGTGAAGCGGGCCGCGGAGAGCGAGGACCCGTGGGCGCGGGCGGGCGCGGAGTGGGCGCTGAGCTTCATGCTGGTCGACGAGGGCGACCTCGAAGGCGCCGAACGGGCCCGCGACCGCGCGTACGACCAGTTCACCGCCGTCGGCGACCGGTGGGGATCGGCGATGACGCTCGGCATGAAGGCCGCGTTCGTCTCGCACACCGGCGACAACCAGGCGGCGATCGACCTGTACGAGCGCGGGCTGGCGGTGGCGACGGAGCTGCGGTCCCAGGACGACGCCGTGCAGCAGCGGTGGCGGCTCGCGGTCGAGTACGCGCGGATGGGAGACCACGCCGCGGCAGAGCGTGAGATCACCGGCGCCGAGGAGTTCGTCAGGACGGTCGGCAACGAGCAGCTGTCCACGATGCTCGACTACGCCAAGGCCGAGGTCCGGCTGCGCGCGGGCAGGGTCGAGGAGGCACGTGCGCTGAGCGCGGCGTTCAGGCAGCGCGCCGCGACGCCGACCGCGCTCGGGTCGTTCATCGCGGAGTGGGTGGCCATGCTCGACACGCGCATCGCCCTCGCCGACGGCCGGTTCGACGAGGCCGCCGGGTTCGCCGCGGTGGCGGTCGGGACGACGTCGGAGCGCGCCGACATGCCGGACCTCGCGACGGCCACCGAACTGCTCGCCCTGGTCCGGCACGCCCAGGGCCGCGCCCGGGCGACCGAGCGGTTGCTCGCCCTGGCCCAGGTCGTCCGCGGAAGCCTCGACATGGGCGACCCGGACGTGCGGCGGCTGGTCGCCGAGCTGGGCGAGCCCGAACGCCTGGCGATCACCAAAGCCGAGGCGCTGCGGCGGATACGCGAAGAGGCGGGCTTCAGCACCGGCTGAAGCCCGCCCGTCCCTCTCGGCTCACACGCGCTTGCGGTAGGCCCACGTCGCCAGCGGGAAGAAGACCGCCACGGCCGCGACCATCCAGACCAGCGACCCGGTGAGCGGCCCGGCGATCGCGCCGCCGTTGAGCAGGCCGCGCAGCGCGTCGGAAAGAAGGCTCACGGGGCTGATGTCGGCCCACGCCTTGAGCCAGCCCGGCATCGTGTCGGTGCCGACGAACACGTTGCTGCCGAACGTCAACGGCATGATCAGCACGAACATCATGCCCTGCACGGCCTGCGGGGTCTTGAGCAGCATGCCCACGAAGACCGAGGCCCAGCAGAAGCACAGCCCGAACGCGATCGTCAGTCCCGCCGCGACCAGCAGCTCGACCGGCCCGGTCTGCACCCGGAAGCCCATGATCGTGGCCACCACGAGCAGCACGACGATGCACACGACGTACCGCACGACGTCCGCGAGCACCGCCCCGACCAACGGCGCCGAACGCGCGATCGGCATGGAGCGGAACCGGTCGAACACGCCCTTGGACACGTCGGTGTTGAGCTGCACGCCGGCGGTCATGCTGGCCTGCAGGATGTTCATCACCATGATCCCCGGCACGAGCATCTGCAGGTAGCTGTCGGTGCTGCCGGCGAGCGCGCCGCCGAACAGGTAGGTGAACATCACCAGGAAGATGATCGGCGCGAGCGTGACGTCCATCAGCTGCTCGGGGTTCTTCCGGATCTTGAGGATTCCCCGCCAGGCCAGCGAGAAGCCGTGGCGCACGCCCCGGTCCAGTGCGATCGTGCTCATGCCGGGCTCCCTTCGGTCTGCTTGCCGGTCAGCGCCAGGAACACCTCGTCGAGCGAGGGCAGCCGCAACGCCAGTTCGTCCGCGGTGATCCCGGCGTCGTCGAGCTTGCGGACCAGGGTGGACAGCAGCACCGGGTCGTTCACCGGCGCCGTCAGCAGTCCGGTGTCGTCGTCGCGCGTCGGCCGCACACCGGTCAGGTCACCGAGGATCCGCTGCACGACGTCGAGGTCCCTCAGCGACGTGGGCCGCACCTGCAGCGTCTGCCCGCCCACGCGGCGCTTCAGCTCGTCCGGCCGTCCCTCGGCCACCACCCGGCCGTGGTCGAACACCGTGATGGAGTCGGCGAGCTGGTCGGCCTCCTCCAGGTACTGCGTGGTGAGCAGGACCGTCACACCGTTCGCGACGAGCTTGCGCACCACCGCCCACACCTCGTTGCGGGCGTGCGGGTCGAGCCCGGTGGTCGGTTCGTCCAGGTAGAGCACGGACGGGTTGCCGACCAGGCTGGCGGCGAGGTCGAGCCGGCGGCGCATACCGCCGGAGTACGTCTTCGCGGCCCTCCCGGCGGCGTCGGTGAGCTCGAACCGCTCCAGCAGCTCGGCCGCCCGCGCCCTGGCCCCCGCCCGCGAGTGGTCGAGCAGCCGCGCGAGCAGCACGAGGTTCTCCGTGCCGGACAGGTCCTCGTCCACCGACGCGTACTGCCCCGTCAGCCCGATCAGCGACCGGACCGCCCGCGGGTCCTTCACGACGTCGTGCCCGTGGACCGTCGCGTGCCCCGCGTCCGGGCGCAGCAACGTCGCCAGCACCCGCACCGCCGTGGTCTTGCCCGCGCCGTTCGGCCCGAGCACCCCCACGACCCTCCCCTCCGGCACCTCGAGGTCGACACCGTCCAGCGCCTTGGTCTCCCCGTAGTGCTTGACCAGGCCTTCTGCCCTGATCGCGAGCGCCATCGTTCCTCCCTGTGGTTCCGGTGGAAGTCTGCGCCGCCGCGCTGGCAGACCGCGCACAGCGCGCTGTCAGCCCCTGACAGCGGCCGCCATCCGGCGCACGGCCTCGGTGATGATCTCGGACGAGGTGCCGATGTTGAGCCGGACGTGGCCCTCTCCCCCGCTGCCGAACCCGGCGCCCGGCATCAGTGCGACCCGCGCCCGTTCGACGAAGAACGCGGCGGGGTCGTCGCTGATGGCGCGGCAGTCCAGCCAGGCGAGGAAGGTCGCCTCGGAGGGTGTGTAGCCGATCTCGGGGAGGTGCTCGGCGAGCAGGTCCCGCAGCAGCACCCGGTTCTCGGCGAGGCCCGCCAGCACCGCGTCGAGCCACTCGCCGCCCTTCCGCAACGCGGCGGCGTGCGCGATCGTGCCGAAGTGGCTCGGCCCGTGGCTCACCTCCTCGGGCAGGGCCGCGAGCTCGTCGGTGTTCGAGGTGGCGACGGCGGCGCGCACGGCCGCGAGGTTCCAGCCCTTCGACGCGGACATGAGCGACAGGCCGCGCGGGTCGACGCTCAGGTACGGCACGAACTTCGAGGTCGTGGCGACGAGCGGGGCGTGGATCTCGTCGGCGACCACGCGGACGCCGTGCTCCTCGGCCAGTCGTGCGAGGGCCGTCAGCTCCTCGGCGGTGTGGACGGTGCCGGTGGGGTTCTGCGGGTTGCACAGCAGGTACACCGGGCGGTCGGCTTTGACGTGCCGGAACGTCCGTTCCAACAGGTCCAGGTCGAGCCGCCCGTCGTGCAGCGGCGCCTCGACGACCGCGCGGCCCGCGCTCCGGACGAACAGGTAGAACGGCGGGTACACCGGCGGGCTGACGATCACCGGGGCGCCCGGGCCGGACACCAGCTTGATCAGCTCGACGGCGCCGAGCATCACGTCGGACACGAGCGCCGTGCGGTCCACGGGCAGGTCCCAGTCCCAGCGCTTCTTCGCGAACGCCGCGAGGGCCTCCTGGTAGGCGGTGCCGGCCGGATAGCCGGTGTCCCCGAGTTCGAGGGCGTCGACGAGGGCCTTCTTGACCGGCTCGGCCGGGTCGACGTCCATCTCGGCCACCCAGAGCGGCAGCACGTCGCCGGGGAACTCGCGCCACTTCACGCTCGTGCGCTGCCGCAGCCGGTCCAGCGACAGGGCGCTCAACGGGTTCCGCATGCACCCCAACGTAGGCCAGATCCGGGGGTGCGGCCGCTCAGTTGCGCGCTGGTCAGCTCAGCGCGTGCGTCGCCGTCGCCCCTCCGTCCACCACGAATTCGCCACCCGTGCAGTACGCGCTCTCGTCGCCGGCGAGGAACAGCACGACGTTCGCGACGTCCTCCGGCTGCCCGATCCGCCGCAGCGCCAGCTTCTTCCCGATCGGCGACACGTCGATCGGCCGGCCGAGCGCCTCGCTCACCATCGGGGTGTCGATCGCGCCGGGGTGCACCGAGTTGACGCGGATGCCGTGCTGTCCCAGTTCCATCGCGGCGACCTTGGTCATGCCGCGGATCGCGAACTTCGACGCCGTGTACGCCACCAGGTACGGCATGCCGCCGAGGCCCTCGACGGACGACACGTTCACGATCGAACCGCCGCCCGCCCGCCTCATCGACGGCACGACCGCGCGCATGCCGAGGAACGTGCCGACCTGGTTGATGCCGATCACGCGCCGGTAGTCCGCGAGCGTCGTCTCGGCCAGGGCGGAGAAGTGCAGGACGCCCGCGTTGTTCACGAGGACCGTGATGTCACCGAACGCCGAGGTGGTGAGCGCGATCGCCTCGGCCCACGACTCCTCCGACGACACGTCGAGGTGGCAGTACTCGGCGCCCAGTTCGGCGGCCAGCTCCTTGCCCTTCTCGTCGAGGACGTCGGTGATCACCACCCGTGCGCCCTCGGCGGCGAACCGGCGTGCCGCGGCCGCGCCCTGACCGCGCGCCGAGCCGGTGATCAGGGCGACCTTCCCGTTCAGGCGCATCTACATCATCTCGTCGGTCAGCGGCATCATCACGGTCTTGAGCTCGGTGTAGGCCTCGTAGGCGCTCTGGCCGCCCTCGCGGCCGAGTCCCGACTGCTTGTAACCGCCGAACGGGATGTGCGGTTCGAGCTGGAAGCCGTTGATGCCGACCATGCCGACGCGCAACGACTTCGAGACGCGGAACGCGCGGCGGACGTCGTTGGTGTAGACGCCGGCGCCCAGGCCGTACTCGGTGTCGTTGGCGATGCGGATGGCGTCTTCCTCGGTGTCGAACGGCACGACGGTCAGCACCGGGCCGAAGATCTCGTCGCGGGCGATGGCCATGTCGTTGGTGGCGTCGGCGAAGATCGTCGGTGCGACGAAGTTGCCGGACGCGAGATCTCCTTCGAGCCTCGTGCCGCCGGTGACGAGCCGCGCGCCGTCCTCCTGGCCGCGTTGGACGTAGCCGAGCACGCGGTCGAGCTGCTTGGCGTTGATCAGCGGGCTGGCCAGCACCGCCGGGTCGAACGGGTCGCCGAACGTCACCGCGCCCGCGAGCACCTGCGCCATCGCGATGAACTCCTCCTGGGCGTCGCGCTGCACCAACGCCCTCGTGTGCGCGACGCACGCCTGGCCGGACAGGCCCATCGTGACCATGCCCATGCAGGTCATCGCGGCGAGGCCGACGTTCGGGGCGTCGGAGAACACGATCGCGGGCGACTTGCCGCCCAGTTCCAGGGAGACGCGCTTCATCGTGCCGGCGGAGGCTTCGACGATCCGGCGGCCGACGGCGCGGCTGCCGGTGAAGCTGATCTTGTCGACCAGCGGGTGGGTGATCAGCGCCTCGCCGGTCGGGGTGCCGGGGCCGGTGACGAGGTTGACGACGCCTTCGGGCAGGCCCGCTTCGAGCAGCAGCCCGACCATGCGGATCACGCAGAAGCTCGCGTACTCCGACGGTTTCACCACGACCGTGCAGCCCGCCGCCAGCGCGGGGGCGAGCTTCTGGGCGAACAGCACGAACGGCGCGTTCCACGGCAGGATGGCTGCGACGACGCCGACCGGTTCCCGGAACGTCATCGCGAGGTGATCGCCGCCCTGGTACGGCGGCAGGGTTTGGCCGCCGACCTTGTCGATCCACCCCGCGTGGTGGTCGAAGATGTCGGCCGCGATGCTCACCGAGGTCGCGTAGATCTGGCCGAACGACAGCGGCACGCCGTTGTCGAGTGCCTGCAGGCCTTTCAGCTCGTCGGCGTGCTCGCGCAGCAGATCGCCGTAGCGGCGCAGGACCTTGATTCGCTCGCCCGCCTTCGACCGCGGCCACGGGCCCTCGTCGAACGCCTTGCGAGCGGCGCGCACGGCGGCGTCGACGTCCTGCTCCGAGGCGACGGCGAAGCTGCCGACCTCCTCCCCCGTCGCCGGGTGGCGGTGGGTCCAGGTCTTGTCCGCCTCGCGGAACTCGCCTCCGATGAGGAGCCGGCCGTCCTCGAGTCCCAGCGTCTCGCGGTGCGGTTGGACGGTGAGCGTCACAGCTCCTCCTACAGGGCCATCGTTTCCGTACAGGCGAAAGTCCTCTGCGGATCCCGGCCGGCGAAGTGGCCGTCGAGATCGGTGAACGAGCCGAACTCCTGCTCGACGGTCGGCGGCGCCATGAGCGCGACCTTGCCGCCGTGCACGACGAAGACCTGTCCGTTGATCTTCTCGGCGGACGGTCCCGCCAGGTGTGCCACGAACTTCGCGACGTGGTCGGGGGCCAGCGGGTCGTCGCCCTGCGGCGCCTCGCCGAACACGTGCGCGGTCATCCCCGTTCTGGCGCGCGGGCAGATCGCGTTGGCGCGCACGCCGTACCGGCTCGTCCCCCTGGCCGTCGCGACGGTCAACGCGGTGATGCCCGCCTTGGCCGCCGCGTAGTTGGCCTGCCCCTCGGACCCGAGCAGGAACGCCTCCGACGAGGTGTTGACGATCCGCGCGTAGACGGGTTCACCCGCCGCCTTGGACTGCTGCTTCCACAGCGCGACGGCGTTGCGCGAGAGCAGGAAGTGGCCGCGCAGGTGCACCCGCACGACCAGGTCCCACTCCTCGTCGGTCATGTTGAACAGCATCCGGTCGCGCAGCACGCCCGCGTTGTTCACGACGACGTGCAGCCCGCCGAACTGCTCCACCGCGGCGGCGACGAGGGCGTCGGCGGTGCTCCGCTCGCCCACGTCCCCTTCCACCACAACGCACTTCGCGCCCAGCTCCTCGATCTCGGCCGCGGCGGCGCCGGCCGAGCCCGGCAGGTCGTTGAGCACGATCGAGGCGCCGGCCCGCGCGAGCTCGAGCGCTTCCGCGCGGCCGAGCCCGGCGCCGGCGCCGGTGACGACGGCGACCTTTCCCGCAAGGTCCACAAGAGACTCCCTAGTCGAACAGGATGACTTGGCGGATCAGCGATCCGCCGCCGCGCAACGCCTGCAGGCCTTCGTTCACGTCCTCGAGCCTGATCCGCTTGGAGATCATGCCCTCGAGGTCGAGCCGGCCCTGCCGCCACAGCGCGATCATGCGCGGCACGTCCCGCCGGAAGTTCGCCGTCCCGTAGAACGACCCGTGCAACGTCTTGTCGTGCAGGAAGAGTTCTTGGGCGCTGAACGACACCATCGCGTCCGCCCGGCCCGCACCGACGACGACCGTGTGGCCACCGCGCCGCGTGAGGTCCCACGCCTGCCGGATCGTGGCGGGGATGCCGACGACGTCGAACACGTAGTCGAAGCCCATCCCCATGTTCAGCTGGTTGTTCAGGTCCGCGATGCCGTCGGGCGCCGTCGCGTGCGTCGCGCCGAACCTCCGCGCCACCTCGTGCTTCTCCTCGACGGGGTCGACCGCGACGATCCGCGCGGCGGCCGCGAGCCGGGCGCCCTGGACGACCGCCACGCCGACACCACCGCAGCCGATGACCGCGACGCTGGAACCCGGTTCGACCTTCGCGGTGTTGAGCACGGCGCCGACGCCGGTCAGGATGCCGCACGACAGCAAAGCGGCGACGTCCCACGGCACGTCGTCGTCGATCTTCACCGCCGCGTCCGCCGGCACGACCATCTCCTCGGCGAACGCCCCGAGCCCCGCGTACCCGAAGGCCGGGTTGCCCCCGACGACGAACCGCGGTGACGTGAAAGCGGAGATGGTGTGCACGAGGCACAGATGCGCTTGACCGGTGACGCATTGAGCGCATTTGCCGCAGGGCGGAACGAAGGTGATCGCCACGTGGTCGCCGACCGCGAGTGAGGTCACGGCGCTGCCGACCTCCGCGACCTCACCGGCGCCCTCGTGCCCGATGACACCGGGCGCGAGCGCGGGCAGCGTGCCGTCCATTGCGGACAGATCGCTGTGGCAGACCCCGCACGCCTTGATCCTGATGCGGATCTCCTGCGGTCCCACGGGTGTGGTCGTGACGTCGTCGCGGAGCTCGAGCTTGTCGTCGCCTACCTGGTTGAGCACGGCAGCCTTCACCGGTATCACTCCTCGCTGAGCGCACGGTCGACGTACTCGACGGACACTAGAATCTGTTCCTGTTCTTGACAAGGCCCATCAGCGTGAGAGGCGCAGTGCGCCCTTGGGGCAGGCGACGACGGCCCGCTGCGCCGGAGCCTCCTCCGCCGACGCCAGCTCACCCTCCCGGATCTGCAGAACCTCGTCATCATCAAGGTCGAACACCTCAGGCAGGATTGCCACGCACTCCCCGTGCGCCTCGCACAGCGAGGGGTCCACGCCGACCTTCATCGCGACCTCCTGACAGAAAGTAGAACTTGTTCTAGAGTAGCGAGCATGCGCATCGGTTTCACGCCCGAACAGGAGCAGTTGCGCCAGGAGTTGCGGGCGTACTTCGCCGCGCTCATGACGCCGGAACGCAGGGCGGGCCTGGCCGGGGGCGGCGACTACGGCGACGCCGCGGTCTACAAGGACACCGTCCGGCAGATGGGGCTCGACGGCTGGCTGACGATCGGCTGGCCGGAGGAGTACGGCGGGCGCAACCGCCCGATGCTCGAGCAGCTGATCTTCCTCGACGAGGCGTCCGCGGCCGGCGCGCCGGTGCCGTTCCTGACGCTGAACTCCATCGGGCCGACGATCATGTCGCTCGGAACGCCCGAGCAGAAGGCCTTCTACCTGCCGAAGATCGCGTCCGGCGAGCTGCACTTCGCCATCGGCTACTCCGAGCCGGAGGCGGGCACCGACCTCGCCGCCCTGCGCACGCGGGCCGTCCGCGAAGGCGACGAGTACGTGGTCAACGGGCAGAAGATGTGGACGAGCCTCATCCAGTACGCCGACTACGTGTGGCTCGCCTGCCGCACCGACCCCGACTCGCAGCGGCACCGCGGCCTGAGCGTGATCATGGTGCCGACCACCTCGCCCGGCTTCTCCTGGACGCCCGTGCCGACCATGTCCGGGCCCACGACCAGCGCCACCTTCTACGACAACGTGCGCGTGCCGGCCGGCAACCTCATCGGCGAGGAGCACAAGGGCTGGAAGCTCATCACCAACCAGCTCAACCACGAACGCGTCGCCCTGTGCTCGGCCGCGCCGTTGCAGGCAGCGCTGCGCGAGGTTCGTCAATGGGCGGACGAAACCGGTGCAGTGGAACAGGAGTGGGTGCGGTTGCACCTCGCCCGCGTCCACGCCAAGACCGAGTTCCTGAAGCTCGTCAACTGGCGCATCGCGTCCGGCTCCGACGAGGCACCGTCCCCCGCCGAGGCCTCCGCCACCAAGGTGTTCGGCACCGAGTTCGCGACCGAGGGCTACCGGTTGCTGATGGAGGTGCTGGGCGCGAACGGGATCGTGCGCGCCGGCTCACCGGGAGCGGTGCTGCACGGCCGGGTGGAACGCATGCACCGCTCGTCGCTGATCCTCACGTTCGGCGGCGGCACCAACGAGATCCAGCGGGACATCATCGCGCGGGCGGGCCTCGGACTGCCCGCCGCACCTCGGTAGGGAGATTCCGTGGACTTCACGCTGACCGAGGCGCAGCGCGAGCTGGCCGCCCTGACCCGCAAGATCCTGGAGTCGTCGGACGCGCCGTGGTCCGACCTCGTGAAGTCGGGCGTCGTGCCGGAGCAGCCCGAGGAGTTCGGCGTGCTGGAACAGTGCGCCGTGCTCGTCGAGCTGGGCCGGGCGGTCTCGGCCGTTCCCTACCTGCCCACGACGGTGGCGTCGGCGGCGCTCGCGGAGTTCGGGACGCCGGAGCAGCGGTCGCGCTGGCGGACGCCCGGAACCGTCCTGTCGGTCGCGCTGTCCGAGGCCGACGGTGTGAAGACGACCGTGCCGTTCGCCGGCACCGCAGCGGCATTCCTGGTCGCGCACGAGGAGCGGGTGTTCCTCGTGGAGGCGGACCAGCTGGAGATCCTCGCGCAGGAGCTGGTCGACGGCTCGGACGCGGGTTGCTTCGAGTTCGGCGGCACCGGCGAGGTGGTGCCCGGCCTCTCCCCCGGCTGGCTGATCACGCGGTACACGCTCGGGTTGTGCGCGTTGCAGCTCGGTGTGACCGAACGGGCGCTGGAACTGACGGCTGAGCACGCGCGGACCCGCGTGCAGTTCGACCGTCCTATCGGCAGCTTCCAGGCCGTGGCGCAACGCCTCGCTGACGCCTACATCGACGTCGCGGCGATCCGGTTGACGCTCTGGCAGGCCGCCTGGCGCCTGTCGGAGGGCCTCGACGCGGCCGAGGAGGTGGCGACGGCCAAGTTCTGGGCCGCCGACGCCGGGCACCGCGTGGCTCACACCGCCGTGCACGTCCACGGCGGCACGGGCATCGACATGAGCCACCAGGTGCACCGGTACTTCACCGCGGCCAAGCGCCACGAGTTCGAGCTGGGCGGGGCGACCGCCCAGCTCCTCGCGCTCAGCGCAGCTTGGTGAGGCGCTCGACCGTCGCGTCGAACTCCGCCAGCAGGTCCGCCACCACCTCGGCGACCGGCCGCACCTCGTTCATCCGCCCGACGACCTGCCCGACCGGCATCGAGACCACGGACGGGTCGTCGGACCGGGCGATGCGCAGGTGCGCCTCGCTCACCAGCAGGTTCTGCAACGGCATCGGCAGCGGTTCGGGAGCCTCGGCGGCGGCCCACGCCTCGGTCCACCGCGTCTTGAGCAGCCGCGCGGGTTTGCCGGTGTAGACGCGGGTGCGGACGGTGTCGCTGGACCCGGCCGCCAGCAACGCCTCCTGGGTGCTCGAGTTGCCCAGGGTGTACTCGGCGGTGGTGAGCCAGCAGGAGCCCATCCACACGCCGGACGCCCCGAGCGCCATCGCCGCGGCCGCCTGGCGTCCCGAGCCGATGCCGCCGGCCGCGAGCACGGGGACGTCCACCGCGTCGACGATCTCCGGCACGAGCACCATCGTCGCGACCTCACCCGTGTGGCCGCCGGCTTCGTAGCCCTGCGCCACCACGATGTCGACGCCGTTGGCGACGTGCCGCCGTGCGTGCTCGCCCTTCCCGGCCAGCGCGGCGACCGGGACGCCGTGGGCGTGCGCGCGTTCGACCACGTCGGCGGGCGGCGAGCCCAGGGCGTTCGCGATCAGCCGGATCGGGTGCTCCAGCGCCACGTCGACGTGCGAGCGGGCGACGCTGTGCAGCCAGCCCAGCACGCCCTCCCCACCTTCGCCGTCCGGCAGCGGTGGCACGCCGAGCTTCAGCAGCGTCTGTTGCACGAAGTCCTTGTGGCTCTGCGGGATGAGCCCGGCGAGGTCGATCTGCGTGCCCTCCTCCGGCACGGTCGCGGGCATGACGATGTCGACGCCGTACGGCTTGCCGCCGGTGTTCTCGTCCATCCATGTCAGCGTGCGGTCGAGGTCCTCCGCGTCGTTGAACCGCACGCACCCGAGGACACCGAGTCCCCCGGCCCGGCTGATCGCCGCCGCCACGTGCTCGGACGGCGTGAAGCCGAAGACGGGGTGCTCGATGCCCAGTTCGTCACACAGGCTGGTGCGCATGGTCCTCCACGTGGCGCTGGGCCCACTGGTAGTCGGGTTTGCCGCTCGGGGTGCGGCCGATCTCGTCCACGAGCCACAGCGACCGCGGCACCTTGTAGCCCGCGAGCGCCTCGCGGACGTGGGCGTCCAGTTCGGACAGCGTGGGCGTCGCCCCGTCGCGCGGCTGCACGATGGCGCCGACCCGTTGACCGAGCAGGTCGTCCGGCACACCGATCACGAGCGCGTCGAACACGTCGGGGTGCGACTTCAGCACGCCCTCGACCTCTTCGGGGAAGACCTTCTCGCCACCGGTGTTGACGCAGGTGTTGCCGCGCCCCAGCAACGTGATGTCGCCGTCCTCCTCGAACCGCGCGAAGTCGCCGGGCACCGTGAACCGCCTGCCGCCGACCTCCACGAACATCCGGGCGGTCTTCTCGGGGTCCTTGTAGTAGCCGATCGGGACGTGCCCGCCGCGCGCCAGCCTGCCGACGACGCCGGGTTCCGGTTCGAGCTTGTTGCCGTCCTCGTCGATGACGATGGTGTCCTCGTTGAGCTTCACCTTGGTGCCGTCGGTCTTGACGATCTCCTTGGGCACCGCGCCGATGCCGGTGGACCCGGTCTCGCTCGACCCGATCGACTCCAGCAGCGTCGTGTGCGGCAGGAGCTCCTGGTAGAGCTTCTTGACCGGGTAGGAGAACAGGGCGGCGCTGCTGTTGAGGATGAACAGCGACGAGCCGTCGTAGCCGCCGCGCTGGAACTCCTCGATGAGCGGCCGGCCCATCGCGTCTCCCGTGATCGCGGCGACCTGGACCTTCTCCCTCTCGATCACCCGCCAGATCTCGGCGGGGTCGAACTTGGGCACCAGCACCACCGTGCTGCCGCAGAACAGGGCGCCGAGCACGGCCCACTGCGCGGCGCCGTGGATCAGCGGCGGCAGGCACAGCCGGACGAGCCCGAAGTCCCTGCCGGACTTCGCCTGGTGCCACTCGTCGGTCAGCCGCTCGCCGGTCACGAAGTCGATGCCGCCGCCGAGCGTGCGCCACACGTCCTCGTGCCGCCACATCACGCCCTTGGGCATGCCGGTCGTGCCGCCGGTGAAGAGGATGTAGAGGTCGTCCGGGCTGCGCGGCCCGAAGTCCCGTTCACCGGACTCCTCGCTCAGCGCGGTCTCGTAGTCCGCGCCCTCGAACGGTTCCTCGGTCCCGTCGTCGATCACGACCGCGTGGCCGGGCACGCCGACCTCCGCGACCAACGGCGAGTACCGCCGTTCGTGCACGAGAGCGGTCAGGTCCGCTTCCCCGAACAAGTACTGCAACTCGTTCTTGGTGTAGCGGTAGTTCACGTTGATGGCCACGGCCCGCAGCTTGTAGACCGCGATCATGGCTTCGACCAGTTCGATCGAGTTGCGCGCGTAGAGCCCCACGTGCGCACCCTGCGTCACGCCGTTCTTTGCCAGGTGATGAGCCAGTTTGTTGGCTCGTTCCTCGAGCTCGGCGTAGGTGACCCTCTTGGCCCCGCACACGAGCGCGGTCCGGTCGGGCACGGTGTCTGCGGCGTGTTCGACGAGGTCTGCGACGTTGAGGGCCATAGCACGCAAAGTAGAACGTGTTACTGTTCTCGACAATCCCCCGTGCGGTCAGACTCGATCCAGGAGGCGCGCGAATGACGACCACGACGGAACCACACGCGTTGGTGGACTTGGTCGACAACGTTCTGGTCGTCACGATGAACCGCCCGGAGGTCCGCAACGCCCTCTCCGGCCCGATGCTCGCGATCATGCGGGACGCCTGGGACCGCGTCGACTCCGATCCGGAGGTCCGCGTCTGCGTCCTGACCGGCGCGGGCGGCGCGTTCTGCGCGGGCGCCGACCTCAAGGCCATGACGTCCCACCACCCCGGTGACAACGCGGGCGAGTTCGACTTCTCCGTCATCGAACCACTGCTGAAAGGTCGCCGGTTGACGAAACCGCTCATCGCCGCGGTGGAGGGACCGGCGGTCGCGGGTGGCACGGAAATCCTCCAGGCGACGGACATCCGCGTGGCCGGCGAGAGCGCCCGCTTCGGCGTCTCGGAGGCCCGCTGGGGCCTGTTCCCCCTCGGCGGCTCGGCGGTGCGGCTGCCGCGCCAGATCCCCTACACGGTCGCGGCCGACCTCCTGCTGACCGGCCGGCACATCCGGGCCGCGGAGGCCAAGGAGATCGGGCTGATCGGGCACGTCGTGCCGGACGGCCAAGCCCTGACCAAGGCGATGGAGCTGGCGGCGTTGATCACGGCGAACGGGCCGCTCGCGGTGCGCAACATCCTGCGGACGATGCGGGAGACCGAGGCGATGCACGAGAACGACGGGTTCACAGTGGACGCCCGCCTGGGGATGGAGGTGTTCTCCAGCGAAGACGCGAAGGAGGGGCCGCGGGCGTTCGCGGAGAAGCGCAAGCCGGAGTTCAAGGGCCGCTAGGCGGTGGAGCACTCGGCCTCGCGGGCCAGGTGCTCCACCGAGGACCTACCTGTTCCAGCGCTGGTCCGCATAGTTCGAGTTGCACGTCGAGGTGAAGACCTCGGCTCCGTGCGTCGCGAGACAGTTGCCGCTGAACAGGTTCTGGATCATGCCGCTGCTGCCGATGGACCAGAACTGGTCGTCGTACTGACCGCAGAAGCCGGAGCCCGTGCTCGGGCCGTAGTGCATGAACACCTTCGGATGGTGGTTGGCCGCCCTTGCCCGCCACCCTGGCGAAGGCCGGCCGCAGTCCACCACCGCCTTCAGACGTCGTTGGCCGCGATGTACCCGAACGTCATCGCGGGCCCGATCGTCGAACCCGCCCCGGCGTAGCTCCGCCCCATCACCGCGGAGCTCACGTTGCCCGCCGCGTACAACCCCGGGATCACCGACCCGTCCGGCCGCAGCACACGAGCCCGCGCGTCCGTCACGAGCCCGCCCTTGGTGCCGAGGTCGCCGGGCACGATCTTGAAGGCGTAGTACGGCGCCAGCCACAGCGGCGCGAGGCACGAGTTCGGGATGACCGCCGGGTCGGTGTAGTAGTGGTCGTAGGCGCTGTCGCCGCGCCGGAAGTCGGTGTCGCGGCCCGTCAGCGCCTGGGTGTTGAAGCGGCTGACGGTGGCCTTCAGCGCGGCGCCGGGCACGCCGATCGCCGACGCCAGGCCGTCGAGCGACCAGTTCTTCACCACGGCACCGGACCGGTACCAGCCGTCCGGCAGCGGCAGGGCCGGGGCGACGTCGGCGAACAGGTACCTGTTGCGGTAGTTCTGGTCGACGACCAGCCAGGCCGGGATGCAGGGATCGGCGGGGTTCTTGTCGTACATGACGTGCACGACGTCGCTGTAGGGCGCGGCCTCGTTGACGAAGCGGCGACCGGCCGCGTTGATCATCAGGCCGCCGGGCAGGGTGCGTTCGGCGAGGCAGAAGTACGGGGAGCCGGGCGTCGGGATCACAGGACCCCACCAGGCGTCGTCCATCAGGTCGAGGGCGGCACCCGCGCGCTCGCCCGCGCGGTGGCCGTCGCCGGTGTTCTCCTCGGCACCGACCGTCCACTGCGTACCGATGGGCTGGCGCTGGTACTGGGCGCGCATGGCCGCGTTGTGCTCGAAGCCGCCGGAGCCCATGATCACGCCGCGGCGGGCGCGCACGACGCCCCGGGTGGTCACGACTCCCCTGACCGCGCCGTTCTCCACCACCAGGTCCTGCAGGCCGGTGTTCAGCCACACCGGCACCCCGGCCTGCGCCAGACCCGCGCGCAGACCGCCTGCCAGGGCTTGGCCCATCGTCAGCGGTTTCTGGCCCGCCACGGCCGCGGCGGTGCCACGGGCCAGAGCGGCGGCGGCGGTGGCGGCACCCTTGGCGTTGACCAGGGCGAGGGCGAGCCACTTGTAGTCGGCGCCGTAGATGACCATGCCGGCCGGGGTGGCGAGGTAGGGGGCGTTGAGGTTCGCGAGCTCGGCGCCGAGGATGCGGCCGTCGATCATCTCCGGTTCGATCGACCGGCCCTTCGCGATGCCGCCGGGCAGTTCCGGGTAGTAGTCGCTGTAGCCGTCCATGTGCCGGAAGCGCAGCGGGCTGTTGCACATGACGAACGAGATCATCCGCGGCCCGTGCGCCAGGTAGGCCTGCTGGCGCGCCACCGGGACGTCGCCGACGACCGCCGCGAGGTACTGGGCGGCCTTGGCCGGGGTGTCGGGCACCCCGGCGGCGAGGATCACCTCGTTGTTCGGGATCCAGATGCCCGCGCCGGACCGGGCGGCGGACCCGCCGTAGGTCGGCGCCTTCTCCAGCACCACGCAGCTCAGGCCGCGCTTGGCGGCGGTCAGGGCGGCGGTCATGCCGGCCGCGCCCGCTCCGACCACGACGACGTCGAACTCGCCGAGGCCGGCGGCCGCGCTGGAGGGTCTGACCAGTCCGGAGGCCAGCGCGAGGCCGGCTCCGGCGAGCACCTGGCGGCGGTTCACGGTCATGGGGTCGCTCCCGACATCGTCTTGCGGTGGTCCCAGCTGGCGGTCCTGGTCGGACGGAAGATTACGGCGACGCGCCTCGCCATCGCCTTGCGCAGGGCCTCACGGGCGAGGGGGTCGTCGCCGACCTCGCCGAAGTTGCGCTCCACCACGGCGTCCACGACCGGGCCGAGTTCGGTGAACTCGGTGACGCCCTCCATGTGGACGCCGCGCAGCTGCCCGTAGGACTCCCCCGCCTCGGCGAGCACGCTGCAGCGCGGGTCCCGCCGCAGGTTCACGACCTTCTGCGACTTGCGGTCGGTGCAGAACACGATCTCGCCGTCCACCCACGCGAACCACATCGGCGCGAGGTGCGGCAGCCCGGTGCGGCCGATGGTGGCCACGACCAACGTCTTCTGCCCGCGCAGGAAGTCCTCGACCTCGGCGGCCGTCATCCTGATCGCGTCACGCACGCTCGCGCAGCTTCCGCTTGTAGAGCTTGCCGTTCGGGTCGCGCGGCAGCTCGGCCACGTACTCGACCGTGCGCGGCAGCTTGAACTTCGCGAGACGCGTGCGGGCGAACTCCAGCAGCTCCTCGGTCAGCGCGTCGTCGCCGACGACCCCGTCCGCGGGCTGCACGACCGCCTTGACGGCCTCGCCCCAGTCCGGGTGCGGGACGCCGAACACGGCGACGTCCGCGACCTTCGGGTGGCAGACGAGCTCGTTCTCGATCTCCGCCGGGTAGATGTTCACCCCACCGGAGATGATCATGTCGTTCTTGCGGTCGCACAGGAACAGGTAGCCGTCCTCGTCCAGATAACCGATGTCCTGCAACGTGAACAGCTTGCCGACGCGCGCGGCACGGGTCTTCTCGGAGTCCTTGTGGTACTCGAACGTCGAGTCGCCCATCCGCATGTAGACCAGACCCTGTTCGCTCGCCGGCAGCTCGGTGCCGTCCTCGGCGAGGATCTTGATCTCGGACGTCGGCCACGGCAACCCGACGGAGCCCGGCTTGCGCAGCCACTCCTGGGCGGTGATCGCCGTGCCACCGCCCTCGGTGGCGGCGTAGTACTCGATCACGACCGGCCCCCACCAGTCGAGCATGCGGCGCTTGACCTCCACCGGGCACGGCGCGGCGCCGTGGATCATCGCGCGCAGGGAACCCATGTCGTACTTGGACTTCACGTCGTCCGGCAGCGCGAGGAGCCGGTGGAACTGGGTCGGCACCATGTGGCTGTGGGTGACCTTGTACCGCTCGATCAGCCGCAGCATCTCCTCCGGCGCCCAGTGGTCCATGAGCACCGCGGTGTGGCCCAGCTGGACGGAGATGGTGACGAAGTTGAGCACGGCCGTGTGGTAGAGCGGAGACCCGCACAGGTGCACGTGCCCGTCGTGCGGCTTGATCCCGAAGATGCCGAAGAACCAGGCCGCGGACGGCGGGACGACGTCGGGGTCGGCTCCGGTCAACGGCCGGCGCACGCCCTTGGGCCGTCCCGTGGTGCCCGAGGTGTAGAGCATCGGCGACCCGGTGGTGCGGTCGCCGGGCCTGCCCTCCTCGCCCTCGCCGAGCGCGGTCAGCGGCTCGAACCCGTCGATCTCGCCCACGGCGAACCGCGCGCCCGCAGGCAGGCCCGCCGCGGCTTCCACGGCCGCCGCCGCGAAGCGTTCGTGGCCGACGAACGCCTTGGCGCCGCTGTCCTGCACGAGGTAAGCGACCTCGGCCCCGGTCAGGTGCCAGTTGGCCATCACCACGTAGAGGCCGGTCTGGTAGGCGGCGAAGTACACCGCCACCAGTTCGGCGCTGTTGGGCAGCATCAGCACGATGCTGTCCCCGGGTTCCAGCCCCAGTGACCGGAACCCCCGCCCGTAGCGGTTCGCGGCATCCGCGAGCCCGGAGTAGCTGATCTCCCGACCGCTCGGACCCACCAGCGCGGTCAGGTCCGGCTGATCGGCGGCGATGTTCCAGAGTCCTGTGACCACACCCTCAAAGTAGAACGCGTTTCACTTACTGACAAGCCTCCGCGACGGCCTTCATCGAGGCGACGTCACGACATCCGACGAGCAGCATCGTGACGCCTGCCTTCTCCCACCTGCCGATCTCCGCCCGGACGTGTTCCGCCGTCCCGACGATGCTGATCTCGGCCACGAGCTCATCCGGCACGGCCCGCGCCGCCGCCTCCTTGCGGCCCGCCTGGAAGAGCCTGCCGACGTCCCGCACGACCTCGCCGTATCCCATGCGGGTGAAGACCTCGGCGTGGAAGTTCATGCCGGGGGCGCCCATCCCGCCGACGTAGAGGGCGACGAACGGCTTCAGCACCGCCCTGACGGCCGCCGGGTCGTCCGTCACGACGACCTGGCAGGTGGCCGCGACCTCGAAGTCCTCCCTGCTCCGGCCGGATTTCGCGAACCCGTCGGCGAGCCACTCGTCGTACATGCCGGCGAGCCGGGGCGCGTAGTAGATCGCGAGCCACCCGTCCGCGATCTCCGCCGCCAGCGCGACGTTCTTCGGACCCTCCGCACCGAGCCAGATCGGCAGGTCGGCGCGCAGCGGGTGGGTGATCGGCTTCAGCGGTTTGCCCAGGCCGAGCGAGCCGGGACCCCGGTAGGGCAACGGGTAGTGCGGGCCGTCGTTGACCACCGGCGCCGCCCGCGCCATCACCTGCCGCAGGATCGACACGTACTCCCTGGTCCTCGCAAGGGGTTTCGCGAACGGCCTGCCGTACCAGCCCTCCACCACCTGCGGCCCGGACACGCCGAGGCCCAGCACGAACCGGCCACCCGACAGGTGGTCGAGCGTCAGCGCCTGCATCGCGCAGGCCGCCGGCGTGCGGGCCGACATCTGCACGACGGACGTGCCCAGCCGCACCCGCCGCGTCTCCGATCCCCACCACGCCAACGGCGTGAAGGCGTCCGAGCCCCACGCCTCGGCGGCGAACACCGCGTCGAAGCCGAACTCCTCCGCCGCCGCCACGAGTTCGGCGGCGTTCCGAGGCGGACCGGCGCCCCAGTACCCGAGCTGCAGACCGAGCTTCATGCACTCATCTTGCCACCATTTCGAGAACCTGTTTCACTTTGATCTGTGACTCGGCCGCTGAGTGCTCCGCTCGACGTTGGCTTCGACTACACGCGCTCCCTCGGCCCGACGCTGGGCCGGTTCCTCTCCGATCTGCGCCGCCGCAGGGTGACCGGGATCCGCGGCAGCGACGGACGCGTGCACGTACCACCGCTGGAGTACGACCCCGTGACCGCCGAACGCCTGTCGGAGTTCGTGGAGGTGGCGGCGACCGGCGTCGTGCGCGGCTGGTCGTGGACCCCCGAACCCCTGGAGGGCCAGCCGCTCGACCGGCCGTTCGCGTGGGCGTTGATCCAGCTCGACGGAGCGGACACCTCGCTGCTGCACGCCGTCGACGCCGGTTCTCCGGAAGGGATCTCCACAGGAGCACGCGTGCGGGCGAGGTGGCGCGGCGACCGCGTCGGCGCCATCACCGACATCGAGTGCTTCGAGATCTCCGACGCCCCCGCCGACCCGCCGGCCGAGGCCGACGACGTCACGATGGTCACCACGCCGGTGAACCTCCACTACACGCATTCGGCGTCACCGACCGAAGACCCGTTCCTGCGCGGGCTCATGGAGGGCCGCCTGATCGCGCAGCGCTGCCCGGAGTGCGAGAAGGTCTACTTCCCGCCGCGGCCCGCCTGCCCGACCGACGGCGTGCCGACGACGGACCAGGTCGACCTGGCCGACCGCGGCACCATCACCACGTTCTGCGTGGTCAACGTGCCGTTCCTCGGTCAGCGCATCCCGCCGCCGTACGTCTCGGCGTACGTGCTGCTCGACGGCGCGGACATCCCGTTCCTGCACCTGCTGCTCGGCGTCGCGCCGGAGGACGTGCGGATGGGCATGCGGGTGGAGGCGGTGTGGAAGCCGCGCGAGGAGTGGGGTCCGACGATGCAGAACATCGACCACTTCAAGCCCTCCGGCGAACCGGACGCCCCGTTCGACTCCTACTCCCAGCACCTGTGAGGCTCACGTGCGTGACATCGCGGTAGTCGGCTTCGCGCAGACGCCCTGCGTGCGCGAGACCGACGGCACCACCAACGGCGTCGAGATGCTGGTGCCGATCTTCCACGAGGTCCTCGGCGGCCTCGGGCTCACCAAGGCCGACATCGGCTTCTGGTGCTCGGGCTCCTCGGACTACCTGGCGGGGCGCGCGTTCTCGTTCGTCTCGGCGGTCGACGCGATCGGCGCCTTCCCCCCGATCGCCGAGTCGCACGTCGAGATGGACGCCGCCTGGGCGCTCTACGAGGCCTGGGTGAAGCTGCTGTGCGGCGAGGTCGACACCGCTCTCGTCTACGGCTTCGGCAAGTCGTCGGCCGGTCAGCTGCGCCGCGTCCTCGCGATGCAGCTCGACCCCTACCTCGTCACTCCACTGTGGCCGGACACGCTCGGCCTCGCCGGGATCCAGGCCCGGATGGGCATCGAGGCGGGGCTCTGGGACGAGCGGTCGATGGCCGCCGTGGCCGCGCGGAGCCGGGCCGCCGCCCTGTCCAACCCGCTGGCGCAGCTGTCCGGGACGGTCTCCGCCGACGAGCTGCTCGACCTGCCGTACGTCGCGGAGCCCCTGCGCCGCCACGACTGCGCGCCGATCACCGACGGTGCCGCGACGATCGTGCTGGCGGCGGGTGACCGGGCACGGGAACTGTGCGAGCGCCCGGCGTGGATCACCGGGTTCGAGCACCGGACCGACTCGCCGTCGTTCGGCACGCGCGACCTCACGACCTCCCCGTCCGCCGTGGCCGCGGGCAAGGCCGCGGGGGCGGACGGCGTCGAGGTCGCGGAGCTGCACGCGCCGTTCACCCACCAGGAGATCCTGCTGCGCCAAGCCCTCGGGCTCGGCGACGACGTCGGCGTGAACCCGTCCGGGGGCGTGCTGGCCGGCAATCCGATGTTCTCGGCCGGTCTCGCGCGGATCGGCGAGGCCGCGAGGCGCGTCCACGACGGCACCGCGTCGAAGGTCCTCGGCCACGCCACCAGCGGGCCTCTCCTGCAACAGAACCTCGTCTGCGTGATGGAAGGGCGTGAGTGATGCGACCGGCAGCAGTGGTCGGCACCGGCCAGACGCACCACGCCGCCAAGCGCCTCGACGTGTCGATGGCGGGCCTGTGCCGCGAGGCCGTCGACCGCGCGATGGCCGACGCCGGGGTCGACTGGCCGGACATCGACGCCGTGGTCCTCGGCAAGGCGCCGGACCTCTTCGAAGGCGTGATGATGCCCGAGCTGTTCCTGGCCGACGCGCTGGGCGCCGTCGGGAAACCGTTGCTGCGCGTGCACACCGCGGGTTCGGTCGGCGGCAGCACCGGCAACGTGGCCGCGAGCCTCGTCCAGTCCGGTGTGCATGACCGGGTGCTGGCCGTGGCCTTCGAGAAGCAGTCGGAGTCGAACGCGATGTGGGCCCTGTCGGTGCCGACGCCGTTCACCATGCCCGTCCACGCGGGCGCGGGCGGCTACTTCGCCCCGCACGTCCGCTCCTACATCCGCCGTGCGGGCGCTCCCGAGCACGTCGGCGCGATGGTCGCCGCCAAGGATCGCCGCAACGGCGCCAAGAACCCCTACGCCCACCTGAAGCAGCCGGACATCACCGTCGAGTCGGTGCGGGCGTCCACGATGCTGTGGGACCCGATCCGCTACGACGAGACCTGCCCGTCCTCGGACGGCGCCTGTGCCGTGGTCATCTCCTCCGAACCCACGTCGGGGCGTGCCGCCTGGATCCGCGCGACCGCGATGCGCACGGAGCCGACGACGTTCGCCGGCCGCGACCAGGTCAACCCGCAGGCGGGCAGGGACGCGGCGAGCGCGCTGTGGAAGCAGGCGGGCATCACCGACCCGCTGTCCCAGGTGGACGCCGCCGAGATCTACGTCCCGTTCTCGTGGTTCGAGCCGATGTGGCTCGAAAACCTCGGCTTCACCGACGTCGGTCAGGGCTGGAAGCTCACCGAGGCGGGCCAGACCGAGATCGGCGGGCTGCTGCCGGTGAACCCGAGCGGGGGCGTGCTGTCCTCGAACCCGATCGGCGCGTCCGGGCTCCTGCGCTTCGCCGAGGCCGCCATGCAGGTCATGGGCACCGCGGGAGAGCACCAGGTCGACGGCGCCCGGGTCGCGCTGGGCCACGCGTACGGCGGCGGGTCGCAGTTCTTCGCCATGTGGGTGGTCGGATCGGAGAAGCCATGAAGTTCACCGTCGGCATCGCCATGAGCCCGCTCGACCAGCTGACCGAGCTCGCCCGGTGCGCCGAGGAGTGCGGCTACTCGTCGATCGCGCTCCCGGACTCCCTGTTCTTCTCGGAGAAGGTGTCCGCGGACTACCCGTACACCCCGGACGGCTCCCGGATGTGGAACGCCGACACCCCGTGGGTGGACCCGTTCGTCGCGGCCGCCGCGATGGGTGCCGTGACGTCGCGCATCCGCTTCTACACGCAGGTCCTCAAGCTCGGCTCCCGCAACCCGCTGCTGCTCGCCCGCCAGGTCGGCTCGGTCGCGCACCTGACCGGCAACCGCTTCGGCCTCGGCGTGGGCCTCGGCTGGTCGCCCGAGGAGTTCGAGTGGTGCGGCGTCCCGTACCGCAACCGCGGGCCGCGCGTCGACGAGATGATCGACGTCCTGAAACTGGTGCTGGGCGGCGGAATGGTCGAGTACCACGGCGACTACTTCGACTTCGACCGCCTGCAGATGTCGCCGGCCCCCACCGAGCCGGTGCCGTTCTACGTCGGTGGCCACTCCCCCGCGGCGTTGAAGCGCGCCGCCCGCGCCGGCGACGGCTGGACGTCGGCGATGATCAAGTTCGCCGATCTGGAGCAGGTCATCGCCGACCTGACCGACCTCGGCGCCTTCGAGCGCCCGTTCGAGGTCCAGGCCGTGTGCGTCGACCGCTTCGGCCTCGACGGCTACCGGCAGCTCGCCGGGATCGGCGTGACCGACACGATCGTGGTGCCCTGGCTGTTCTACGGCGTCGGTTTCGACGGCAGCCTCCAGGCCAAGAAGGACGGACTTCGGCGCTTCGCCGACGAGGTGATCGGAGAGTTCGCATGACCGCGGTGACCTGGACGGCCTCCAAGGCCGAAACGCCCGCCCGCGTGGCCTCGTGGCGTTCGATGGACTGCGTGACGCGCGGCGCCAAGAACGAGTGGCTCGCCCTGTTCGCCGAGGACGCCGTCGTCGAGGACCCGGTGGGTCCCTCGATGTTCGACGAGGAGGGCAAGGGCCACCACGGCAAGGAGGCCATCGCGGCGTTCTGGGACCTCGCGATCGCCAACGTGGAGCGCTTCGAGTTCGCGGTGCACGACTCGTTCGCGGCGGGTTCCGAATGCGCGAACGTCGGCACCATCAGCGCGTTCCTGCCCGGTGGCGCACGCGTCGACACCGAGGGCGTGTTCGTCTACAACGTGGGCGAGGACGGCCTGATCAGGTCGGTGCGCGCGTTCTGGGAGACCGAACGCGCGATGGCCACGTTCCGCGTCGAACCCTGACCCGTCACAGCACGAGGCCCCTCCATCCGCCGGTGGAGGGGCCTCGGTCGTCTCTCACGCGTACTGGACCCGGAACTCCTTGATGCCGTTGAGCCACCCGGACCGCAGCCGCCGCGGCTCGGCCACCTGCCTGATGTTCGGCATGGCGTCGGCGATGGCGTTGAAGATCAGGTCGATCTCCAGCCGGGCCAGGTTGGCGCCGATGCAGAAGTGCGCGCCGCTGCCGCCGAACCCGAGGTGGGGGTTGGGGTCGCGGAGGATGTCGAACTTCTCCGGCTCGGCGAAGACCTCCTCGTCGAAGTTGGCCGACGAGTAGAACATGCCGAGCCGCTGGCCCTGCTTGATCTCGACGCCGCCGAGCTCGGTGTCGGCCATCGCGGTGCGCTGGAACGACACGACCGGCGTGGCCCACCGGACGATCTCGTCCCCGGCGGTGGCGGGCCTGGAGTCCTTGAACAGCTCCCACTGCTCGGGGTGGTCGAAGAACGCCTTCATGCCGTGCGTGATCGCGTTGCGGGTGGTCTCGTTGCCGGCGACGGCCAGCAGCAGCACGAAGAAGCCGAACTCCTCCGAGGCGAGGCCGGCACCGTCCACATCGGCCTGGACGAGCTTGGTGACGATGTCGGACCGCGGGCACCTGCGCCGGTCCTCCGCCATCGTCCACGAGTAGCCGAGGAGCTCGGTGGCGGCGGCGAGCGGTTCGATCTCGAACTCGGGATCGTCGTAGGCGATCATCTGGTTGGACCAGTCGAAGATCTTGCGCCGGTCCTCCTGCGGGATCCCGATCAGCTCGGCGATCGCCTGCAGGGGCAGTTCGCACGCCACGTCGGTGACGAAGTCCCCGCTGCCCTTCTCCAGCGCCTCGGACACGATGCGTCCGGCGCGTTCGGTCAGGGCGTCGCGCAGGCTGTTGACCGCCTTGGGCGTGAACCCGCGCGAGACGATGCCGCGCTGCTTGGTGTGCGTGGGCGGGTCCATGTTCAGCAGGAGCAGCCGCTGCATCTCGATGTTGTCGCGCGGCATGTCGTCCCGGAACCGGATGATCGCCGTGTTCTCCCTGCTGGAGAAGAGCTCGCTGTTGCGCGAGATCTCCTTGACGTCGCGGTGCTTGGTCACCACCCAGTAGCCCTCGTCGGGGAACCCGCCCTGGCCCAGCGGTTTGGAGTTCCACCAGATCGGCGCGGTCTGGCGCAGTTCGGCGAACTCCTCGAACGGCAGCCGGGTCGCGTACATGTCCGGGTCGGTGAAGTCGAAGCCTTCCGGGATGCGGGGCTTGCCCACAGGCACCTCCTTGGTGGAACGCGTTCTATCCGATTCAAACACGCTTGCGACTTGTGTTGAAGCCCCCATGCGGCCAATCTGGAGAAACGCAGGAACGTGTTCTAGTTTCTAGGCGAGGAGGCTCGCGTGGGCAGTCCGGTGATCGTGGGAGCGGTGCGCACCCCCATCGGCAGGCGCAACGGCTGGTTGGCCGGGGTGCACGCCGCCGAGCTCCTCGGCGCGGCCCAGCGGGGCTTGCTCGACCGGACCGGTGTCGATCCGTCCACGGTGGAACAGGTCATCGGCGGCACCGTCACCCAGGCGGGTGAGCAGTCCACCAACATCACCCGGACGTCCTGGCTGCACGCCGGCCTGCCGCAGACCACCGGCTGCACCACCGTCGACGCCCAGTGCGGCTCGGCCCAGCAGTCCACCCACCTGGTCGCGGGCCTCATCGCGGCCGGGGCGATCGACGCCGGCATCGCGTGCGGGGTCGAGGCGATGAGCCGGGTGCCCCTGCGCAGCAACATCGGCGAGGCCGGCATGCCGCGGCCCGAGTCGTGGACCGTCGACCTGCCGAACCAGTTCGTCGCCGCCGAACGGGTCGCCGCGCGGCGCGGGATCGGGCGTGAGGAGGTCGACCGGTTCGGCGTGCAGTCGCAGAACCGGGCGCGGGCGGCGTGGGCGGCGGGGCGCTACGCCGCCGAGGTGGTGCCGGTGAAGGTCGGCGAGGACCTGGTGGACGTCGACCAGGGGTTGCGGGAGACGTCGCTGGAGGCGCTGGCGGCGTTGCAGCCCGTCGTCCCGGACGGCGTGCACACCGCGGGGACGTCGTCGCAGATCTCGGACGGCGCGTCGGCGGTCATGGTCGTCAGCGAGGAGTTCGCGCGGGCGCACGGGCTCAAGCCACGCGCCCGGATCGTGACGCAGTGCCTGGTCGGCTCCGACCCGTACTACCACCTGGACGGGCCGGTGGACGCCACCGCGCGGCTGCTGGAGCGCAGCAGCATGAAGATGGCCGACATCGACCTGTTCGAGGTCAACGAGGCGTTTGCGTCCGTGGTCCTGTCGTGGGCGGCGGTGCACCGGCCGAACCTCGACCGCGTCAACGTCAACGGCGGAGCCATCGCCATCGGGCACCCCGTGGGCAGCACCGGGACGCGGCTCATCACGACCGCGCTGCACGAGCTGGAGCGCCGGGACGCGTCGACCGCGCTGATCACGATGTGCGCGGGCGGGGCGATGGCGACGGGCACCATCATCGAACGGCTCTGAGGTCCCCGGCCGGGTACGGGGTGCGCCTGCTCTCGTGCTGGAACCGCCGGTAGAAGTCCTTCATCACCGCCGCGACCTCGTTGTGGCGGTTCAGGACCGCGGCGATCCGCGGCGGAACCCCCTGTGCCCGCAGGGCGTGGGCGAACCACATCACCAGGTGCGTGACGGTGTAGCAGCGGTCGTAGTCGACGTTCTCGGCGAAGAACGCGGTCTCCTCCTCGGACAGGTCGAACGCGGAGGAGATCGCGAGGCCGTAGTCGGCGAAGTAGAGGCGTTCGCCGTCGGTCAGGACGTTCTGGAAGTGGGCGTCGAAGTGCAGCAGGCCGCGGGAGTTCATGAACTCCACCCCGGCCGCCAGCTCCCGTTCGACCATCTCGCAGGCGCTTTCGAGGTCGGCGACGCCGTTGAGCCAGTCGTGCAGGTTGTGCGGGAAGTGCTCCAGGAACAGCGCGATGCTCCACGTGGACGCCCGCAGCGCCTCGATCCGGGGAGCGATGTCCGGTCCCCAGTAGCCGACCGCCTGCTCCAGTTCGCCGGGCAGGGTCTGGCCGGGGTGCGGCAGGACGCGCCAGTGGTACATCAGCGGGAAGCCCGGGTGTTCGCCCTCCAGCACCCAGTTCGTGGTCATCTTGTGCACGGCCAGCTCCCGCCACGCCCCGAAGCCCGCTCCCCCGACCAACCCGACGCCGTAGTGGGTGTGCACGGGCAGGCCGAAGAGGTTCGCCGTCGATCCGGCGTCGCGCAGCTCGAGGTCGGTCAGCGGCAACCGCTTCACGAACACCGGCGTGCCCTCGACCTCCAGCACCGCCGTCGGACCGCCGATGCCCTTTCCCGCCGGTCTGGCCCGTTCCAGCAGAGCGAGAAGGTCGTCGTCGCCGAACTGGGACAACGCGGCCGAGACGGCGGCGTGGGAGGCCGGACGGGTCACCCGGTCGACGCTACCCGGCGCCGTAGACAGGGGTCGGGTGGTCGTCGGCGACCAGCTCGCGCACGACGTCGCCCAGCTCGTCCGGCGACCAGCGCTCACCCCTGTCGACCTCCGGGCCGCGCCGCCAGCCGTGCACCACGCAGACGCGTCCGCCGTCGACCTCGAACATCCGCCCGGTCACGTCCCCGGCCTCCTCGCTGCCGAGCCACACCACGAGCGGCGAGACGTTCTCCGGCGCCATCGCGTCGAAGCCGTCCTCCGGCGCCGCCATCTCCTCCGCGAACGTCGCCTCGGTCATCCGCGTGCGCGCGGCCGGTGCGATGGCGTTGACCGTGACGCCGTAACGGGCCAGCTCGGCGGCCGCCACCAGGGTCATCGCCGCGATGCCCGCCTTGGCCGCCGAGTAGTTCGCCTGGCCGACGCTGCCGAACAGGCCCGCGCCGGACGAGGTGTTGACGACCCGGCCGCTCACCGCGCCCCCGGCCTTGTGCACGGCCCGCCAGTGCGCGGCGGCGTGGCGCAGCGTCGCGAAATGGCCCTTGAGGTGGACGCGGACGACCTCGTCCCACTCGTCCTCGCCGCAGCTCACGACCATGCGGTCGCGCACGATGCCGGCGTTGTTCACGAGCACGTCCAGCCCGCCGAACGTCTCGACCGCCGTCTGGACCAGCCGCCGCGCACCGGCCCACGTGCCGACGTCGTCGGTGCTGACCACCGCTCGCGGCCCGATCAGCTCCGCCACCTCGCCCGCGACGGCCGCGGACAGGTCGTTCACCACGACCCTGGCTCCGGTGGCGCCGAACGCCAGCGCGTGAGCTCGGCCGATGCCCCGACCGGCCCCCGTCACGACCACGACCCGGCTCATGAAGATCCCCCCTCGGCTGCGGACAGGAACGCGGGTGCCTCTCCCCCGCCGTGGACGACCAAGGTCGCGCCACTCACGTAGGAGGCCAGCGGCGAGGCCAGGAACACGGCGCACGCCCCGACCTCGTCCGGCGTGGCGAGGCGTCCCAGCGGCACGGTCTTCGCGACCGCCTCGATCCCCGCCTCGGAGCCGTAGTGCAGGTGCGACTGCTCGGTGCGCACCATGCCGACGGCCAGGGCGTTGACCCGGACCCGCGGCGCCCACTCGACGGCCAGCGTCGAGGTCAGGTTGTCGAGCCCCGCCTTCGCGGCACCGTAGGCGGCGGTTCCCGGTGACGGGCGCCGGCCGCTGACGCTGCTCACGTTCACGATCGCGCCACCGGACCCCTGGGTCTGCATCACGGCGTTCGCCGCCTGGGAGACCAGCAGCGGCGCCAGCAGGTTCAGTTCGACGATCTTCGAGTGGAACCGCGGCGAGGCCCTGTCCGCCCACGCGAACGGCGCTCCGCCGGCGTTGTTCACCACGACGTCGAGCCGGCCGTGCTCGGCCACGACACCGGACACCAGGCCGGCCACCTGGTCCGCGTCCCGGACGTCGCACGGCACGAACGACGCGCCGTCGACCTCCGCGGGACGCCGCGCACACGTGACGACGACGGCTCCGGCGGCGAGGAACGCACGGGTGATGCCGAGACCGACACCCCGCACGCCGCCCGTCACCAGGACCACCGCTGAGTCGAGGTCCAGTTCCACCAGCACCTACCCCGGTCGCTCCGGCACTGCTAAATTACCAAGCAATCGCTTGGTTCGGAAGGCGGCGCGATGGGGATCTCCAGCAGCCACACCGAAAACGGCATCGTCGAGGTCACCATCGACTACCCCCCGGTCAACGCCGTCCCCTCCCGTGGCTGGTTCGACCTGGCCACGGCGGTCACGTCCGCGGGCGAGGACCCGCGAGCGCGGGTGGTGGTCCTGCGCGCGGAGAACCGCGGGTTCTGCGCGGGCGTCGACCTCAAGGAGATCCAGCGCGCGGAGGGCTACAACGCGCTCGTGGCGGCCAACCGCGGGTGCGCCAAGGCGTTCGCGGCCGTCTACGACTGCGAGGTGCCGGTGATCGCCGCCGTCAACGGGTTCTGCCTCGGCGGCGGTGTCGGGCTGGTCGGCAACGCGGACGTCGTCGTCGCGTCCGACGACGCCACGTTCGGACTGCCCGAGGTCGACCGCGGCGCGCTCGGCGCGGCCACCCACCTCGCGCGGCTCGTCCCGCAGCACCTCATGCGCACGCTCTACTACACGGCCCGCAACGTCAGTGCGCAAACCCTGCACCACCACGGCAGCGTCGTCGAGGTCGTGCCCCGCGCACAGCTCGACGACGCGGCGCGCGAGATCGCGGAAGAAATCGCGAAGAAGGACACCACGGTGATCCGCGCCGCCAAGGAGGCGATCAACGGCATCGACCCGCAGCGCGTGCACCGGAGCTACCGCTTCGAGCAGGGCTTCACCTTCGAGCTGAACCTCACCGGCGTGTCGGACCACGCCCGGCAGGCCTTCCTGGACGGAGACCATGCGCGACAAGCGAATGACGGCTGACGAGGTCGTGGGCGGGATCGAGGGCGGGATGACCGTCGGCATCGGCGGCTGGGGCTCGCGGCGCAAGCCGATGACCCTGGTCAAGGCCCTGCTGCGGTCCGGCGTCACCGACCTCACGGTCGTGACGTACGGCGGTCCGGACGCCGGTCTGCTGTGCGCGGCCGGCAAGGTCCGCAAGCTGGTCTACGGCTTCGTCTCGCTCGACTCGATCCCGTACGACCCGTGGTTCAAGCGGGCGCGCGAGACCGGTGCGATCGAGGTGCTGGAGCTCGACGAGGGCATGCTCCAGACGGGGCTGCGCGCCGCCGGGCACCGGTTGCCGTTCCTGCCGATCCGGGCGGGCCTCGGGTCGGACGTGCTGCGGTGCGCGCCGGAGCTCAAGACCGTGCGATCTCCTTACGACGACGGCGAGGAGCTGGTCGCGATGCCCGCGCTCAAGCTCGACGTGGCTCTCGTGCACCTCAACCGCGCCGACAGGCACGGCAACGCCCAGTACCTCGGGCCGGACCCGTACTTCGACGACCTGTTCTGCCTGGCCGCGGACAAGAGGTACGTCTCGTGCGAGCAGGTCGTCGAGACGTTCGACGGACCGCCGCAAACCCTGCTGCTCAACCGGATGATGGTGGACGGCGTGGTGGAAGCACCAGGTGGCGCGGGGTTCACGAGCTGCGTGCCCGACTACGGCCGTGACGAGGCCCTCCAGCGCGAGTACGCCAGCGCCGCCACGGACCTGGAGCAGTGGCCGGACTTCTACGAGAGGTTCCTCGGATGAGCGACATCACGCGCGCCGAAGTCTGCGTCGCCGCGTGCGCCGACCTGTTCCTCGGCGCCGGGGAGACGCTCGCCAGCCCGATGGGCCTCATCCCGTCCCTCGGCGCGAAGCTCGCCCGGCTGACGACCGAACCCGGCCTGCTGCTCAGCGACGGCGAGGCGTTCCTGCTCACGGCGGAGTCCGCTGTGGAGGGGTGGTTGCCGTACCGGAAGGTGTTCGACGTCGTCGCGCACGGCCGCCGGCACGTCGTGATGGGCGCGAACCAGGTCGACCGGTTCGGCAACCAGAACATCTCCGCGATCGGCGACCACGCGCGGCCCACGCGCCAGCTCCTCGGCTTCCGGGGCGCGCCGGGCAACACGATCAACCACCGCACCAGCTACTGGGTGCCGCGGCACAGCCCGCGCGTGCTCGTCGAGGCGGTCGACGTGGTGTCCGGAGTCGGCTACGACCGGGCCGTGGGGCCCTTCCACGACGTCCACCGCGTCGTCACGAACCTCGCCGTGCTCGACTTCGCCACCCCGGACCACTCGATGCGGATCGTGTCCGCGCACCCCGGCGTGTCCGTCGACGAGGTGCGGAGGCAGACGTCGTTCCCCCTGGTCGCCGACGGGGTCACCGAGACCAGGCTCCCGACCGGCGAGGAGCTCGACCTGATCAGGACGAGGCTCGACCCGCACGCCACGCGCGACAGGGAGGTGCCGCGGTGAGGACCGCGTTCACCGACCTGGTCGGCGTGCGGCACCCGGTCGTGCAGACCGGCATGGGCTGGGTCGCGGGCCCGCGGCTCGTGTCCGCGACCGCCGAGGCCGGTGGGCTCGGCATCCTCGCCTCGGCCACGATGACCTACCCGGAGCTCGAAGCCGCCATCAGGGAGACCCGCTCGCGCACCACCGCGCCGTTCGGCGTCAACCTGCGCGCGGACGCCCACGACGCACCGGAGCGGATCGACCTGCTCATCCGCGAACGGGTCCGGGTCGCTTCGTTCGCGCTGGCCCCGAAACCGGACATGATCGCGAAGCTGCACGACGCCGGTGTCGTCGTGATCCCGTCGGTCGGCGCTGCCCGGCACGCCGAGAAGGTCGCGAAGTGGGGCGCGCACGCCGTGATCGTCCAGGGCGGTGAGGGCGGTGGCCACACCGGCGGCGTGGCCACGACCCTGCTGCTGCCGAGCGTGCTGGACGCCGTGGACGTCCCGGTGGTCGCGGCCGGCGGCTTCTTCGACGGACGCGGACTGGCCGCCGCGCTCGCGTACGGCGCGGCCGGCATCGCGATGGGCACCCGGTTCCTGCTCACGCGGGAGAGCACGGTGCCGGACGCGGTCAAACAGGCCTACCTGCGACGGGACCTGAACGGCACGGTGGTGACCACCCGCGTCGACGGCCTGCCGCACCGGGTCCTGCGGTCGGACCTCGTCGAGCACCTCGAGAGGTCCGGCCGGGTCAGCGGCCTGGCCAGGGCCGTCGCCAACGCGGCCCGGTTCCGGCGGCACACCGGGCTGTCCTGGCGCGCGATGATCCGCGAGGGCCTGGCCCTCAGGCACGGCAGGGACCTCACGTGGTCGCAGGTCGTCATGGCCGCGAACACGCCGATGCTGCTCAAAGCCGGTCTGGTCGAGGGCAGGACCGACGCGGGCGTGCTCGCGTCCGGCCAGGTCGCCGGACTGCTCGGCGACCTGCCCACGTGCGCGGACCTGGTCGAGGGGATCGTGCGGGACGCCGAGGCGGCGATCGACCGGCTCAGAGCCGTTCGATGATGGTCACGTTCGCCTGGCCACCGCCCTCGCACATCGTCTGCAACCCGAACCGGCCGCCCGTCCGCTCCAGCTCGTGCAGCAACGTCGTGAACAGCTTCGTGCCGGTCGCGCCGATCGGGTGGCCGAGCGCGAGCGCTCCCCCGTTGACGTTGACCCTGCCGAGGTCGATCTCCAGCTCCTTGGCCCACGCCAGCGCCACCGACGCGAACGCCTCGTTGATCTCGAACAGGTCGATGTCCGCGAGGGACATCCCGGCGCGTTCCAGCGCGTACCGGGTGGCCCGGATCGGCGCGGTCAGCATGTAGATCGGGTCGGACCCGCGCGCCGACAGGTGGTGCACGCGTGCCCGCGGCGTCAGCCTGTGCTCGCGCACGGCCCGTTCCGACACCACCAGCACCGCGGAGGCGCCGTCGGAGATCTGCGACGACAGCGCGGCGGTGGTCCGGCCGCCCGGCCGCAACGGCGCCAGCTTCGCCATCTTCTCGGCGCTGGTGTCCGGGCGCGGGCACTCGTCGGCCGCCACGCCGTTGACCGGGGCGATCTCGCGGTCGAACCGGCCCTCCTTGATCGCGGTGATCGCGCGGAGGTGGCTCTGCAGCGCGAACTCCTCCATCTCGCGCCGCGACAGGTCCCACCGCACGGCGATCAGGTCGGCCGCGCGGAACTGCGAGACCTCCTCGTCGCCGTAGCGGTGCCGCCAGCCCTCGCAGCCCTCGAACGGGCCGTCCGCCCGTGGACCGGCCGTCATGGCCGACCCGATCGGCACCTGCGACATGTTCTGCACGCCACCCGCGACCACGACGTCGGCCGTGCCGCTCATGACCGCCTGCGCCGCGAAGTGCAGCGCCTGCTGGCTCGAGCCGCACTGCCGGTCGACCGTCACGCCCGGCACCTGTTCCGGGAACCCCGCCGCGAGCCACGACGTGCGCGCTATGTCGCCCGCCTGCGGGCCGACGGTGTCCACGCACCCGAAGATCACGTCGTCGACGTCCGTGGGGTCGACGTCGACCCGGTTGAGCAGTGCGGTGATCACGTGCGCGCCGAGATCGGCGGGGTGCACGCGGCTGAGCTCGCCACCGCGCCTGCCCGCCGGGGTCCGCACCGCCTCGATGATGTACGCCTCGGCCACGAGGGCCCTCCTTCTACGTCTTCGAGTTCGTCCGGCGTCCCGTGGCGATGCCGTCGAGCAGGATGGCGAGGTACTGGTCGGCCACCGTCTCCGCGGACAGGTCGCCGTCCGGCCGGTACCAGCGCACGGCCACCCACACCGTGTCGCGGATGAACCGGTACGCCACGTCGACGTCGAGGTCGGCGCGGAACACGCCCGCGCTGATGCCCTCCTCCAGCAGCACCGTCCACAGCTTGCGGAACTCCACGCTGCGGTCCTCGATGTAGGAGAACCGCTCCAGCGGCGCCAGGTGCTTGGCCTCGTTCTGGTAGATCGCGACCGCGGCGTGCCGGGTGTCGATCGCCTCGAACGACGCCACGACCAGCGCCTTGAGCGTCTTCTTCGGACCGACGCCGGCCTCGACGATCTCCCGGTACCGGGTGAACAGCTCGTCCAGGAACGTCCGCAGGATCTCGTCCACCATCGACTCCTTCGAGTCGAAGTGGTGGTAGAGGCTGCCGGACAGGATGCCGGCCGCGTCCGCGATGTCCCTGACCGTGGTCTGCCCGTAGCCTCGGTCGGCGAACATCTGCGCGGCGAGCTCCAACAGCTCGGCCCTCCGGGTGCTCATCGGTCGTTCCTCTCTCACGGGTGCTGACTGCTCACCGAGACGACCTCGCCTGTCAGGTAGGACGAGTAGTCGCTGGCGAGGAACACGATCACATTCGCGACCTCCCAGGGCTCGGCGGCGCGCCCGAAAGCCTCGCGGGACGCCAGTTCGGTCAGCAACTCCTCACTGGTGACCTTGGCCAGGAACGGGTGCGCCGCCAAGCTCGGCGCGACGGCGTTCACCCGGATGCCGTGCTCGGCGACGTCCATCGCGGCGCACCTGGTGAGCGCCATGACCCCCGCTTTCGCTGCCGCGTAGTGGGCTTGACCCCTCTGGGCGCGCCAGCCGATCACACTGGAGTTGTTGACGACGACACCGCTTCGTTGGACGACCATTTGGCGCAGTGCGGCCCTGGTGCAGCGGAAGGTGCCGTTCAGCGTGACGTCGAGGACCCGCGACCACTCCTCGTCGGCCATGTCGAGGACCGAGTTCTCGCCCCCGAGGCCGGCGTTGTTGACCATCACGTCGATGCGGCCGTAGCGCTCGACCGTCTCGTCGACCAGCCGCTGCACCTGCTGCTCGTCGGTGACGTCGCACGGGATGGCGTGGGCGGCGCCCAGTGCCTCGTGGGTCTGCCCGAGGCGGCGTTCGTGCCAGTCGCTGATGACGACGGTGGCGCCTTCTTCGAGGCACCGCTTCGCGGTCGCCGAGCCGATGCCGGTGCCCGCCGCGGCCGTGACCACGACGACCTTGCCCTTCAGCAGGTCGTGGCCGGTCATCGCGGCAGCCCCAGGACGCGGTGGGCGATGATCTCGCGCTGGATCTCGTCCGAGCCGCCGTAGATGGTCTCCGCGCGGCTGAACAGGAACAGGCGCTGCCACTCGTTGTCGTCGATCATCGACTCGGGTCCGAGCGAGTCCACCGCGAGCTCGCCGAGCCTGCGGTGCCAGCCCGCCCAGAACAGCTTCAGCACGGACGCCTCCGGTTCGTCCTCCAGGGTCCTCAGCGTGTGCGAGCGCATGACGTGCAGCTCCACCCACGCCCTGGTGAGCCTCTCGTCGGCCGGAGCCCGCGCCGTGATCGCGTCGAGCTGCCGCCGGAACGCGACCTGGTGGCCGAGCATCGCCGTACCGCGCTCGAAGCCGAGGGTGGCCATCGCGATCTTCCAGCCCTCACCGGGGCGGCCGACGACGTTCTCCCGCGCCGTGACCGCGCCGTCGAAGAAGACCTCGTTGAACTCGGACGTGCCGGTGAGCTGGCGGATCGGCCGCACCTCGATCCCCGGCTGGCGCAGCGGGACGAGCAGGTACGACAGGCCCTGGTGCCGCCGCGAGCCCGGTTCGGTGCGGCACAGCACGAAGATCCAGTCCGAGTGGTGCGCGTTCGACGTCCAGATCTTCTGGCCGTCGATCACCCACTGACCGCCTTCGAGCCGCGCCTTGGTCCGCACGGACGCCAGATCGGATCCCGCGCCCGGTTCGGAGTAGCCCTGGCACCACAGCTCTTCGAGGGTGCGGATCTTGGGCAGGAAGCGCTCCTTCTGCTCCGGCGTGCCGAACGCGACGAGCGTCGGGCCCAGCAGGCCTTCGCCGACGATGTCGACCTTCGCCGGGGCGTCGGCCTCCGCGTACTCCTCGTGGAAGACCACCTGTTCCTCGACGCTGCGCTCGCCGGGCCAGCCGAGGCACGTCCACCCGCTCCGGGCGAGGTGCCGGTGCCAGCGCAAGCGCCCCTCGAACGCCTCGTGCTCGCGGCCCGGTCCCCCCAGGCCGCGCAGCTGAGCGAACTCACCGACGAGGTTGGCGGACAACCATTCCCGCACCTCGCGCCGGAAGGACTCCATGCGCCATACTCTAACCTACCAAGCACTTGCTTTGGAGGCGTTGTGGCCGTAGATCCAAGCAGGCACACGGTTTCAGCCGTGCTCGACCGGGCCGCTGCTTCGTACATCGACGCGGAGGCGTTGGTGGACGGCGAGGTCCGGATCGGCTGGGCGGGACTGCGTTCCGCGGTGCTGGACGCCGCTCGCGCGCTCGTGGGGATGGGCGTGCGGCCGGGTGACCGGGTCGCCCTGTGCGCGCCCAACTCCGCTCAGTGGGTGGTCGCGGCACTCGGGGCGCTGCACGCGGGCGCGGCGCTCGTGCCGATCAACACGCGGTTCACCGCGACGGAGACCTTGGACGTGGTGCGCCGCAGCGCCGCCCGCGTGCTGGTCGTGGAGGGCGAGTTCCTGGGGCGTGACAGGGAGGCGGAGCTGCGGGCGTTGTCGCCGGAACTCCCGGAGGTGGTGCGGTTGCCGACGTCCTGGGTCCCGGCCGACGTGGACCTGCCCGCCCTGACCGGGGACCAGCTGTGCGACGTCATGTTCACGTCCGGGACGACCGGGCGCAGCAAGGGGGCGATGAGCGCGCACCGGCAGTCGCTCGGGGTGGCCGAGGCCTGGGCTTCGTGCGGCGAACTGACCTCGGCGGACCGCTATCTGATCGTCAACCCCTTCTTCCACACCTTCGGCTACAAGGCGGGGATCCTGGCGTGCCTGTCGAGCGGCGCCACGATCGTGCCGCAGCCGGTGTTCGACGTCGCCGAGACGATGCGGCTGGTCGAGCGGGAGCGGATCACCGTGCTGCCGGGTCCGCCGACGATCTTCCAGGCGCTGCTGGACCACCCCGGGCGCGCCTCGTTCGACCTGTCGAGCCTGCGACTGGCCGTCACCGGTGCCGCGGTCGTCCCGGTGGCGCTGGTCGAGCGCATGCGGTCGGAGCTGTCGCTGACCGTGCTCACCGCCTACGGGCTGACGGAGGCGGTCGTCGCCACCATGTGCCGGCCCGGCGACTCGCCGGAGACCGTCGCGCACACGTGCGGGCGCCCCCTGGCGGGGTTCGAGCTGCGGCTGGGCGAGCGGGACGAGGTGCTGTTGCGCGGCCCGAACGTGATGCTCGGCTACCTCGACGATCCCGAGGCCACGGCCGCCGCGGTCGACGCGGACGGCTGGCTGCACACGGGTGACGCCGGGACGGTCGACGAGCACGGGAACCTCTCGATCACCGACCGGCTCAAGGACATGTACATCTGCGGCGGGTTCAACGTCTACCCGGCGGAGGTCGAGCAGGCGCTGGCCCGGCTGCCGGGGGTCGCGGAGTCGGCGGTGGTCGGGACGGCCGACGCGCGGCTCGGCGAGGTCGGCGTGGCGCACGTCGTCACGGCGCCCGGTTCCACGCTGACGGCGGACGAGGTGATCGCGTTCTGCCGGGAGCGGCTCGCGAACTACAAGGTGCCGCGTGCGGTGGAGTTCCACCCCGCGCTCCCCCGCAACGCCATGGGCAAGGTCCTCAAAACCCGACTGCGCAAGGAGAACCCGTGACTGTGTCGTATGAGCGGCGGGACGCGGTCGCCGTCGTGACCATGAACCGCCCGGAGTACCGCAACGCGCAGAACTCGGCGATGACCTACGCGCTGGACGAGGCCTTCACCCGCGCGGTCGACGACGACGAGGTCAAGGTGGTCGTCCTGGCCGGTGCCGGCGACCACTTCTCCGCGGGCCACGACATCGGCTCACCGGGGCGTGACGTCGACACCTCGTTCGAACGCAAGGCAGTCCTGTGGTGGGACCACGTCGGCCGTGAGGGCGGCGACCTCCGGTTCGCGCGCGAGATGGAGGTCTACCTCG
This sequence comes from Lentzea jiangxiensis, assembly GCF_900104175.1. Taxonomy (GTDB): domain Bacteria; phylum Actinomycetota; class Actinomycetes; order Mycobacteriales; family Pseudonocardiaceae; genus Lentzea; species Lentzea jiangxiensis. Next base: position 547,270 of record NZ_FNIX01000002.1, on the reverse strand, counting down.
GGATGTGCCGCCGGTGGCGGGAGATCCCGAAGCCGACGATCGCGATGGTGCAGGGCGCGTGCGTGGCCGGTGGCCTGATGCTGGCGTGGGTCTGCGACCTGATCGTCGCCTCCGAGGACGCGTTCTTCGCCGACCCCGTGGTGCGCATGGGGATTCCCGGCGTCGAGTACTTCGCGCACCCGTGGGTCCTCGGCCCTCGTGCCGCGAAGGAGGTGCTGTTCACGGGTGACCGGTTCTCGGCCCGGCGCGCCCACGAGTGGGGCATGGTGTCGCGCGTCGTTCCCCGGGAGTCGCTGGAGGCGACCGTCTTCGAGCTGGCCGGGCGGATCTCGGCGATGCCGCGGTTCGGGCTGGCGCTCGCGAAGAAGGCGGTCAACCAGTCCGAGGACCTGATGGGGATGCGGGCCGGGATGGACTCGGTGTTCGGGCTGCACCACTTCGCGCACGCGCACAACGCCGAGGCCGGCACCGACGCGCTGGCCGGCATGGACGCCCGCGCGATGAAGAAGGCCTCCGGCTGATGGATCTTTCCCTTGACGCGTCGACTCTCGAGTTCCAGGCCGAGGTGCGCTCGTGGCTGGCGGCGCACGTCCGTCCGCTGTCCTCGATGGACACCGCGGAGGGCTTCGAGGAACACCGGGCCTGGGAACGCCTTCTCGCCTCTTCGCGGTTGTCGGTCGTCTCGTGGCCCGAGGAGTTCGGTGGCCGGGAGGCCTCACTGCTGCAGTGGCTGGTGTTCGAGGAGGAGTACCACGCCTCCGGCGCACCCGGCCGCGTCTCCCAGAACGGCATCTTCCTGCTCGCGCCGACGTTGTTCGCGCACGGCACGGACGAGCAACGCGCGCGGATCCTGCCCGCGATGGCACGCGCCGACGAGGTCTGGGCGCAGGCCTGGTCCGAACCCGAGGCGGGGTCGGACCTGGCGTCGCTGCGCAGCACCGCCGTCCGCCGCGACGGCGGCTGGCTGCTGCGCGGCCAGAAGACCTGGAGCTCCCGGGCGGCGTTCGCGGACCGCGCGTTCGGGCTCTTCCGCACCGGCCCCGGCGAACGCCACCGGGGCCTCACCTACCTGTTGTTCGACCTGCGCGCCCCCGGCGTGGCGGTGCGGCCGACAGCCCAGCTCGACGGCGAGCCGGGCTTCGCCGAGATCTTCCTCGACGACGTGTTCGTGCCGGACCGAGACGTCGTGGGCGAACCCGGCGACGGCTGGCGCGTGGCGATGAGCACCGCGGGCGACGAGCGCGGCCTGACCCTGCGCAGCCCGGGCCGGTTCACCGCCGCGGCCACGCGCCTGGTGGAGCTGTACCGCGAGAACCCCGATCCGGCGTTGCGCGACCGGGTCGTGGACGCGTGGATCGGCGCGCAGGCCTACCGCCTCCACACGTTCGGCGCGTTGTCGCAGCCGTTGAGCGGGCCTGCCGCGAGCGTGACGAAGGTGTTCTGGTCCGAGCTCGACGTGGCCCTGCACGAGACCGCGCTCGACCTGCTCGGCGAGGTGGCGCCGGGCTGGCGGGACGGGTGGTTGTTCTCGCTGGCGGGACCGATCTACGCGGGCACCAACGAGATCCAGCGCAACGTGATCGCCGAACGACTCCTGGGGCTGCCGCGATGATGTTCACGCTGTCCGCCGAGCAGACCGTCCTCGCCTCCGTGCTGCACGACTTCCTGGCCGCGGGCAGGACCGACCTCGGCGCGCTCGATCTGGACGAGGTGACCGACCCGGTGGACCTGGTGGTGGTGTTCGAGGAGCTGGGGCACCACGCGTCGGCCGGGTCCCTGGTCGAGTCCCTCGCGGTGCTGCCCGCCCTGGGGGTGGGTCCCGGCTCCGTCGCCTTCCCGCCCCTGGTGCCCCACGCCGTCGAGGCCGACCGGTACTTCCTGGTCCAGGGCTCCGACGTGCACGAGGCGTCCCCGACCTCGTTCCTGCGGTCCGTGGACCCGTCCCGCCGCCTGGCCGAACTGGCCGCGGGCCCGGTCGTCGCCACCGGCGTGCAGGCCGCCCGCGCGTTCGACCTGGGTGTCCTGACCTGCTCGGCCCAGCTCCTCGGCCTGGGCCGGGCGATGCTGGAGATGACCACCTCGTACGCCACGGCACGCGCGCAGTTCGGCCAGCCGATCGGCCGGTTCCAGGCCGTCAAGCACCACCTCGCGACTGTCCTGGTCGGCCTGGAGATGGCACGGCCCCTGGTCTTCGGCGCCGCGGTCACCATGACCTCCCGCGACGTGTCCGCCGCCAAGGTGGCCACCTCCGACGCCGCCTGGCGGGCCGCCCGCACCGCCCTGCAGGTGCACGGCGCCATCGGCTACACCGCCGAGCACGAGCTGGGCAGGTTCCTGCTGCAGACCCGAGCCCTGCGCACGGCGTGGGGCAGCCCGTCGACGCACCGGGCCCGAGTGCTGGAGGCGTTGTGACACCGGAACGGCTGGCGTTGCGCGACGCCGTCCGCGGCTTGCTCGACAGGCACTCGGACGTCCGCACGGCCATCGAGGCACCGCACGGCCACGACGAAGACCTCTGGGCGCGGCTGTGCGACATCGGTGTGCTCCCGATCCCCGAGGAGTACGGCGGCTCCGGCGCCGGGTTGCCGGAGACCCACGTGGCGCTGGGAGAACTCGGCCGCACCCTCACCCCGGCACCGCTGCTCGCCTCGACGCTCGCCTCGCAGGCGTTGCTGGCCAGCGGGAACGCCGAGGCGTGCGCCCGGTTGCTGCCCCGGATCGCCGGCGGGGAGATCGCCGCTCTCGCCTGGCCGTGGGCCGCCGGTGACGGGGTGAGCGTCGCGCCGCCGGATCACCCGGAGACCACCACGGCGGCTTCGGAGGGTCCTCTGGAGGGCAGCGTCCGCTACGTCCTGGACGGGGACACCGCCGAGATCCTGCTCGTCACGGACGGCGTCTCGCTGTACGAGGCCGACCCGGCCGGCGTCACCCGCTCGCACACCCCGGCGATGGACCCGACGCGCCGCCTCGCCACCGTCCGGCTGACCGGTGGTGCCGCCACGTACCTCGGGCCGTGGTCCTCCCGCGTGCGCGACATCGCGCTGGCGGCGTTGAGCGCGGAGCAGGTGGGTGCTGCCGCACGGGCGCTCGAGCTCACCGTCGAGTACACCAAGACGCGGGTCCAGTTCGGGAAGCCCATCGGGTCGTTCCAGGCCCTGAAGCACCGGATGGCCGACCTGCACGTGCTCGTGGAGACGGCGCGATCGGCCTCGCTCGCGGCGGTGGACGAGGTGTCGGCGGCGGTGGCGAAGGTGTACTGCTCCGAGGCCTTCTTCAAGGTCGCGGCCGAGATGGTGCAGATGCACGGCGGTATCGCGATCACCTGGGAGCACGACGCGCACCTGTACTTGAAGCGGGCGCACGGGAGCGGGCAGTTGTTCGGCAGTCCGCAGGTCCACCTGGGAAGACTCGCCCGCATCACCCGCGGGTGAGCGCGGCGGTCATGGACCCGCGTCGCCGTCCGGCCGCCTGAACCCCTCCCTCAGCACGCGGCGGAACTTCGGGCACTCCAGGTGCGACGGCGCCGGGCAGTCCGCGGCGTGCCGCAGGTCGTCGCGCATGGAGGCGAGCCTGCGGATGGTCGCGTCCAGCTCGTCCGCCTTGGCCGCGAGCATCGCGCGGTTCGGCGACGGACGGCCGTCGGGCGAGAACATCAGCGTGATCTCGTCGAGGGAGAACCCCGCCGAGCGGCAGACGGCGATCAGCGCCAGCTGTTCCAGCACGGCCGACGAGAACACGCGGGCCAGGCCGCGGCGGCCCAGGGACGCGATCAGGCCCCGTTCCTCGTAGTAGCGCAGGGTCGAGGCGGGCACGCCGGAGCGGCGGACGACCTCACCGATGCCGATTTCCGCGAAGTCCACGACACTTGACCTCAAGCCGACTTGAAGTAGGACGGTGTGAGCATGACATCTGAGGTCAACAGCGAGCAGGCGGCCTGGTGGAACGCGGCGGGCCGGGGCTGGGCGAACGCGCAGGACGTCGTGGAGATGGTGCTGCGGCCGTTCCAGGACGTGCTGGTGCGGCACGCTCTCGAACGGCCGCGCGTCAAGGTCCTCGACGTCGGGTGCGGCACGGGCGGCGTCACCCGGGCGGTCACCGAGGCCACCGGGGCGGACTGCCTGGGCGTCGACATCTCCTCGACGATGCTCGCCGCGGCACGGGAGCACGGCGTGGCGCGGTTCGTCGAGGCCGACGCGCAGGTGCACGCGTTCGGCGAGAGCTTCGACCTGGTCCTCAGCAGGTTCGGGGTCATGTTCTTCGCCGATCCGGAGGCGGCCTTCCGCAACCTGCTCGACGCCACCACGCCGGGCGGTGAGCTCAGCCTGGTCGTCTGGCGCACGGCGGACGAGAACCCGTTCATGACCACCGCGTCGAGGGCCGCGGAGGAGCTGGTGCCCGACGCGCCCGCGCCGGACCCGGACGGGCCGGGGCCGTTCTCGCTCGCGGACGCCCGCAAGACCCGCGAGATTCTCGATCGGGCCGGGTGGGGCGAGGTCGGTCTCAGGCCGGTGGACCGGATCTGCACGATGCCCGACAAGCTGCTGGGCACGTACCTGGGCAACCTCGGCCCGATCGCCCGCGCGCTGAGGGAGGCGCCGGAGGAGGACCGGGCCGGGATCCTCGCCGGGGTGCGGAGCGCGTTCGACGGGTTCGTGCACGACGACGAGGTGCGGATCCCGGGCGCGTGCTGGCACGTCACGGCGTCAGCTCCACTCTGACTGGCGCTGCCAGGTCAGGAGGTTGTCGAGGACCTCGCCGGACCAGCCGCGCGGGTCCAGCTCGGCGTGCGAGGCGTAGCGGCCGCGGTAGAACAGCAGCGGCTGCGCCTCGCGCACCGGACCCAACTCGACGACCGAGCCGATGACGACGTGGTGGTCGCCCTCGTCGTGCACGACCGTCACGCGGCAGTCCACCCACGTCAGGACGCCGTCGAGCACCGGGGCCCCGGTGGGCGACGGCGTCCAGGAGAGGCCGGAGAACTTGTCCGCGCCCGCCCTGCCGAACACCGTCGACACCTCGCGCTGGTCCTCGGCCAGCACGTTCACGCAGAACGAGCCGGTGGAGGCCATCGCGGCCCAGCTGCGCGAAGTCCGTTGTGGGCAGAACAGCACCAGCGGCGGGTCGAGCGACAGGGCGGCGAACGCCTGGCAGGCGAACCCGACCGGCCCGTCCGGGGACGTGCCGGTCACCACGGTCACCCCCGTGCAGAAGTGGCCGAGGACGGAGCGGTAGCGGGTCGCTACCGCTGGACTCCCACGCTGAAGTCGTGTCCCCACAGGCTCACCGCCGTGCTTTCCCGTGCGATCCAGTCCTCATCGGACACCTGCCGTCCCTCGCAACCGAACTCGACGTCGAACCCGCCGGGTGTCTTCATGTAGAACGACAGCATCAGGTCGTTCACGTGCCGGCCCAGGGTCGCCGACATGGGCACCTTGCGGCGCAGCGCGCGGTCGAGCGTCAGGCCCACGTCGTCGGTGTTCTCGACCTCGACCATGAGGTGCACGATCCCGCTCGGCGTCGGCATCGGCAGGAACGCGAGGCTGTGGTGGCGCGGGTTGCAGCCGAAGAACCGCAGCCACGCGGGCGGGCCGTCCTCGGGCCTGCCGACGAACTGCGGCGGCAGGCGCATCGAGTCGCGCAGCCGGAAGCCCAGCACGTCGCGGTAGAAGTGCAGTGCGGCCTCGTCGTCCGAAGTGGACAGCACGACGTGCCCGAGCCCCTGCTCCTCCGTCACGAACCGGTGCCCGTACGGCGAGACGACCCGCCGGTGCTCCAAGGCGGCGCCGTGGAACACCTCCAGCGTGTTGCCCGACGGGTCCTCGAACCGGATGAGCCCGTTCACCCGCCGTTCCGCCAGGTCCTCCGCCGTCCCCTCGACGTAGGAGACCCCGGCCGAGGCCAGGCGTTTCGCGACCTCCTCCAGATCGGCCTCGGTGGCGGTCTCCCACCCGGAGGCCCGCAGGCGGTCCTCCTCGCCCGGCACGATCACCAGACGCGCCGGGAAGTCGTCCATCCGCAGGTAGAGCGCACCGGGGGTGGTACCCCTGCCCTCGACCATCCCCAGCACCTTCAGGGCGAACTCGCGCCACCGGTCCACGTCGGTGGCCTCGATGCGCAGATAGCCCAGCGACCGGATTCCCATCACGCCTCCCGCCAGATCATGGTTCGCTCAGGAAGTCGAGGGCGAGCCTGTTGAACTCGTCGAACTTCTCCAGCTGCGCCCAGTGCCCGCACCCGCCGAACACGTGCAACTGCACGCGCGGGATCAGCTTCGTCGCCAGCAACGCGCCGTCCAGCGGGTTCACCCGGTCCTCGCGGCCCCACACCAGCAACACCCGCTGGCGCAGCCGGTGGGCCTCGCGCCAGAGCATGCCCTGCTCGAAGTCCGGGCCGGAGAACGACCGGCCCAGAGCGGCCATCGCCCGCAGCGACTCCGGCTGACGCGCCGCCTCGAACCGTTCGTCGACCAGCTCCTCGGTGATCAGCGACTGGTCGAACACCATGATCCGCAGGAATTCCTCGATCTTCTCCCGCGTGGGTGTGCGGGCGAACGCGCTGAGCCTGCGCACGCCCTCGGTCGGGTCGGGCGAGAAGACGTTCACCGACAGCCCGCCCGGGCCCATCAGCACGAGCCGCCCGGCGCGCTTCCCGTTGTCCAGCGCGAACCGGACCGCGGTGCCGCCGCCCAGCGAGTTGCCGAGCAGGTGTGCCCGCTCGACCCCCAGCGAGTCCAGCAGGTCCTTCACCGCCCTGGCGGCGAAGGAGAAGTACTGGTCGTGCTCGGCGGGCTTGTCCGACTGGCCGTAGCCCGGCAGGTCGACCGCCAGCACCCGGAAGGACTTCGCGAACACCGGGATGTTCGCGCGGAAGTTCGACATCGCCGACGCACCGGGCCCGCCGCCGTGCAGCAGGACCAGCGTCTCGGCGTTGTCCGCGCCCGCCTCGTGGTAGTGCAACCGCACGCTCATCGACGCCCTCTCAGAACAACCCGTCGCGGACCTGGATGCCGAGCTCGTTCTTGCCGTACAGCACCAGCACGCGCTCGGGGTCGTTGGCCGCGTGCACGCGTGCGGCGTGCGCGTCGCGCCAGAACCGGGGCAGCGGCAGTCCCGCGTTGATCGCCTTGCCGCCCGCGCTCTCGAAGAGCCGGTCGATCGCGGAGATCGCCCGCGCGCTGCCCAGCACCTGGTCCCGCCGCGCCCGCAGGCGCAGCTCGACCGGGATCTTCGTGCCGGCGACGGCGTGCTCCCACTCCTCGGTGATGTCCTTCTCCAGCTGCCACCACGCCGTGTCGATGTCGGCGGCCGCCGTGGCGACGCGCACCTGCGCGAACGGGTCGTCCACCGACTTCTCGCCCAGGTAGGCGGCCCGGACGCGCTCGCGGGTCGCGGTGACGTGCAGCTCGTACGCGCCGGTCGCCATGCCGATCATCGGCGCGGTGATCGCGTACGGGTGGATCGTCCCGTACGGCATGCGGAACAGCGGGCCGGGGTTGACCTCCTGGCCGGGGCACTTGCACCGCGCGGTGTGCATCATGCTCAGCGCCCGGTGCTCCGGCACGAAGACGTCCTCCACCACGATGTCGTTGCTGCCGGTGCCGCGCAGGCCGACCGCGTCCCACACGTCGTTGATCAGGTAGTCGGAGATCGGCAGCAGGAACGTCCGGAAGTCGACCGGTTTGCCCTCGTCGTTCATGACCAGGCCGCCGAGCAGCACCCACGTGGCGTGGTCGCAGCCGGACGAAAAGCTCCACTTGCCGCTGAACCGGAACCCGCCCTCGACCGGCGTCGCGCGGCCCGTCGGCGCGTAGGAGGACGAGATCCGGGTGTCCTGGTCCTCGCCGAACACCTCGTCCTGCGCCTTCACGTCGAACAGCCCGACGTGCCACGGGTGCACGCCCAGCACGGACGCGACCCAGCCCGTCGACCCGCACGCGCTGCCGATCATCCTGACCGCGGTGTAGAAGTCCAGCGGGTGCGACTCGAAGCCGCCGTACCGGGCGGGCTGCAGCATCCGGAAGAACCCGGTCTCCTGCAACGCCTTCACCGACTCCGGCGGCACCCTGCGCAGTTCCTCCGCCTCCGCCGCGCGTTCCCTCAGGGAGGGCAGCAGCTCCCGCACCTTGCCGAGGATTTCCTCGCTCATCGGACGTTCTCCCTGCTCAGCTCCAGTGCGATGTCGATCAGCTGGTCCTCCTGCCCGCCGACGAGCTTGCGCTCGCCCGCGCGGACGAGGATCTGCGCGCCGGACACGCCGTAGCGCTCGGCCTGCGTGTACGCGTGTTTGAGGAAGCTGGAGTAGACGCCCGCGTAGCCCATCATCAGCGCCATCCGGTCGAGCAGGCACTCCTCGGGCATGACGGGCCGCACGACGTCCTCGGCCGCGTCCACGATCTTGAAGAAGTCGACGCCGGTGGAGAAACCCAGCTTGTCGCAGACGCCGACGAACGCTTCGAGGGGCGTGTTTCCGGCGCCTGCCCCGAATCCGCGTACGCTGCCGTCGATCTGCGCAGCTCCGGCTCGGGCCGCGGCCACGGAGTTCGCGACGCTCAGCCCGAGGTTCTCGTGCCCGTGGAAGCCGACCTGGGCATCGGAGCCCAACTCGGCGACCAGTGCCTCGACCCGCTCGGAAACCTGTTCCAGCACCAGGGCTCCGGCCGAGTCGACCACGTAGACGCACTGGCACCCGGCGTCGGCCATGATCCTCGCCTGGCGAGCCAACGCCTCCGATGGCTGCGAGTGCGCCATCATCAGGAAGCCGACGGTCTCCAGGCCACGTTCGCGAGCCAACGCGAAGTGCTGCACGGACACGTCGGCCTCGGTGCAGTGCGTGGCGATCCGGACGATCGAGGCGCCGTTGTCCTGCGACACCAGGATGTCGTCCTTCACCCCGACGCCGGGCAGCATCAGCACGGCGATCTTGGCCTGCGTGGCCGTCTCGGCCGCGACCTTGATGAGCTCCTGCTCCGGTGTGTGGCTGAAGCCGTAGTTGAACGACGACCCGCCCAGCCCGTCGCCGTGCGCCACCTCGATGATCGGCACGCCGGCACCGTCCAGCGCCGCCACGATCGAGCGCACGTCGTCGGCCGTGAACTGGTGCCGCTTGTGGTGCGAGCCGTCACGCAGTGACGTGTCGGTCAACCGCAGGCTCAGACGCTGCTGCACGGGCGATCTCCTCCCCCACCTTCGTCGCGGCGGCGGTCATGATGTCGAGGTTCCCCGCGTACTCCGGCAGGAAGTCGCCCGCGCCCGCGACCTCCACGAAGATCGCCACGCGGCCGGGGTCGTACTGCGGCTCGCGCAGCAACCGGAATCCCGGGACGTACGACCGGATGTCGGTTTCCATCCGCGCGATCGAGTCGGTGACCGGGCCGGGGTCGGCGTCCTCCGGAATCGCGCAGAAGATCGTGTCGCGCATGATCATCGGCGGGTCCGCCGGGTTCAGGACGATGATCGCCTTGCCCTTCGCGGCACCGCCGATCACCTCGATGCCGCGGCTGGTCGTGCGGGTGAACTCGTCGATGTTGGCCCGTGTCCCCGGTCCCGCCGACACCGACGCGACGCTCGCGACGATCTCCGCGTACGACACCGGGACCACCCGCGAGACCGCGTGCACCATCGGGATCGTGGCCTGGCCGCCGCACGTGATCAGGTTGATGTTCGGCGCGTCCCGGTGCTCGCCGAGGTTCACCGGCGGCACGACGTACGGGCCGACCGCGGCCGGGGTCAGGTCGATCGCCCGGATGCCCGCCTCGGCGTAGCGCGGGGCGTTGGCCCGGTGCACCGCCGCGGAGGTCGCCTCGAACACGACGTCCGGCAGCTCGTCCTGGCGCAGCAACCAGTCCGCGCCGTCGACCGAGACTTCGAGCCCGAGGTCCGCCGCACGCCGGAGCCCTTCGCTGGCCGGGTCGACGCCCACCATCCAGCGGGGTTCCAGCACCGACGAGCGCCGGAGCTTGTGGAGCAGGTCGGTGCCGATGTTGCCGGAGCCGACGATGGCCGCCTTCACCCAGTCACCTCATTCGAACTTCAAGTCGACGGAGCCGAGTCCGGCGAACTCGGCGCGGAACTCGTCACCCGGCCGGGCGTCGATGGCGCGTGTGCACGAACCGGGCAGCACGATGTCCCCGGCCAGCAACCGGACGCCGAAACTCGCGACCTTCGCGGCCAGCCAGGCCACCGCGATCGCCGGATCGCCCAGCACGGCGTCACCGCGTCCCTCGGCGACGACCTCGCCGTTGCGCCGCAGGGTGGCCGCAACCGCGCCGATGTCCACTTCGGAGGGACGCACGCGTTCGGAGCCGAGCACGAACCCGGCCGAGGACGCGTTGTCGGCGATGGTGTCCTGCAACCCGATCCGCCAGTTCTCGATCCGGCTGTCGATCAGCTCGATGGCCGGCGCGACGAACTCCGTGGCCTCCAGGACGTCCTCGACCGTGCACCCCTCACCGGGCAGGTCGCGGGCCAGCAGGAACGCGATCTCCACCTCCACGCGCGGGTACAGGTACGCCGACGCGTCCGCGGTGCCGGCGAGCTGCATGTCGTCGAGCAGGTGGCCGTAGTCCGGTTCGTCCACGCCCATCATCTGCTGCATCGCCAGCGACGACAGCCCGACCTTGTGGCCGATCACGTCACGGTTGCGGTGGCGGACGTTGAGCAGCTGGATCTCGTACGCGTCCACCACGTCGATCTCGGGGTACAGCTCCACCAGCGGTTTGATCGGCACGCGGTCGCGTTCGGCCGCGCGCAGCAACTCGGCGGCAGCCTCCCTGGACTGGATCGTCAGCACCTGGCCTCCTTCGCTGCGTGTTGCCCTGCCCGGCGGCCGGAGAAGACGCAGTCGGCGAGCGCGAGGCCGCTGACGTAGGACTCCGAGCACACCCCGACCGCCGACCGGCCCGCCGCGTACAGGCCCGCGACGCCCCGCACCTGACCGGTGTCCTCGTCCACGACGAGCCCGCCGAGCGTGAGCATCGGGCACGGGTAGCCGAACCCCGCGCGCACCGACACGTTGATCAGCGAGTAGGGCGGCGTCCCGAACGGTTCGGGCGGCGCGATGCCCGCCTTCGCCGCGACCTCCTCGATCGTCGGCGCCGTGACCAGGCCGCGGCCGAGCAGGTGGCGGACCTGCCAGCGCTGGAACGGCGCGGTCTGGGTCTTCACCTGGGCGCGAGCGACCCGGAGGATCTCGTCGTCGACCAGCAGCCAGGCCTTGCCACCGCGTTCGACGATCTCGGTCCCGTTGGCCGCGCCGTACCGGGTGGCGTCGCCGAACCGCTGCCCGGCCGAGTCGACGAAGACGCCGCGCTGCAACGCGCTGGGCGGCGTGACGAACCGCCACACCGAGATCCTGTCCATCCGCGCGGTCTTCCCACCGGCCGCGACACCGAGCCGGATGCCACTGCCGTCGTCGCCGGGCGTGCCCAGCGCGAGTCCGCCGCGGTACGCCGGAGCGTGCTCGTGCACCAGGGCGCGGTTCGCGATGAAGCCGCCGGCCGCGATCACGACGCCCTGCCCGGCGTGGACCACCAGCGGCCGGCCGAACCGTTCGAGCCGCGCTGCCAGCCCGAACAGCCTCCTGCCCAACGGCGGGTGGTAGAGCCACGGCTTGGCGCCCGCCCTGGACAGGGCCCGGTGCAGGACGCGCGGCAGCCCGGTCAGCGTCCGGCACCGCACGCCCGTGACCCGGCCGTCCTCGACCACCAGGCCGACGGCTCGCGTCTGCGGCATGATCCGCGCGCCCGCGCGCCGGGTCGCCCCGGCCAGCCGGGCGAAGAAGACCCTGCCCGAGGTGCCCTTCGCCCTGGTCCGGTGCCCGCGCGGCGCGGGGTCGGGCCAGGCGTCCTCGCTGCCGGACAGGTACAGGTAGTAGTCGTCGGTCGGGTACGAGGTCTTGAACGGCGACACGCGCGCGCCGAACGGGACGCCCTGGTCCTCCAGCCACGCCAGCGACTGGGCGCTGTCCTCGCAGAACCGCCGCAGGGTTTGCGGCGACACCGCGTCCCGGACCTCGTGCCGCAGGTACGCGACCATCGCGTCCACCGAGTCGGCGACCCCGGCCTCGACCTGCTGCCGCGTGCCGCCACCCGCGTAGACGACCCCGCCGGACAACGCGGTCGCGCCCCCACCGGCGAACCGGTCCAGCACCACCACCGACGCACCGGCCGTCGCGGCCTCGATCGCGGCACACGCACCCGCCGCACCGAACCCGACGACGACCACGTCAGCGGTGACCTCCACGCAGCCCTCCTGGAACAGGTACTTGCCGGAAACAGGTTCTTGGTGAGTCGGCTTGCCTGGAACTGCTACACCATAGCGCCAAACCGCCCCAGAACTATAACCTGTTCTAGTCTTGGCTTCGGGGAGGTGCGATGTACGACGTGATCGTCGTCGGCAGCGGCGCGGCGGGCATGACAGCCGCGCTCTGCACCGCTCGGCACGGCTTGCGGACCCTCGTCGTCGAGAAGGCCGGGCACTACGGCGGGTCCACCGCGCGGTCCGGCGGCGGCATCTGGGTGCCGAACAACGCCGTGGTCGCCGCCGGCGGCATCGCCGACTCGCCGGAGCGGGCCGCCACCTACCTGGCGCACATCGCCCCCGAGGTCCCGGCCGAACTGCGGCAGGCGTTCCTGGACGCCGGCCCGGCGATGCTCGCCTTCGTCCAGGACCACACGCCGCTGAGGTTCCGCTGGGTGCGCGACTACGCCGACTACTACCCCGAGGCGCCCGGCGGACAGCCGCGCGGCCGCTCCGTGGAACCGCTGCCGTTCAACGTGAAGCTGCTCGGCGAGGAGATCCGGGACCTCGAACCGCCGTACGTGCCGACCCCGGCGGGCATCGTGATCACCCAGACCGACTACCGCTGGCTGACCCTGATCGGCCGCCATCCGCGCGGCGTCCTCACCGCCGCCAAGGTGTTCGGCCGCCGGTTCCTGCCCGGCCGCCGCCTCACGATGGGGCAGGCGCTGGTCGCGGGACTGCGCGCCGGGCTGAAGGCGCTCGGCGTCGAGATCCGGCTCGACACCGCGATGACCGACCTGCACCACGAGAACGGCCGGGTGGCGGGAATCACGGCCGGCGACAGGCTGGTCCTGGCCGAGCACGTGGTGCTGGCGTGCGGCGGGTTCGAGCACAACGAGCGGATGCGAAAGCAGCACCAGAACACCGGTACCGAGTGGACGGTCGGTGCGAAGGCCAACACCGGTGACGGCATCGAGGCAGGCCAACGGGCCGGTGCCGCGGTCGGGCTGATGGACGAGGCCTGGTGGGGGCCGTCGGTCCCGTTGCCGCGCGGCCCGTTCTTCCTCCTCGCCGAACGCTCCCTGCCCGGCTGCGTGCTCGTCGACGGGGCCGGGCGCCGGTTCGTGAACGAGGCGGCGCCCTACATCGACGTGGTCAACGCGATGACCGGCGACACCTGGCTCGTCTTCGACCACACCTACCGCGGCCGCTACCCGTTCTGCGGCATCCCGCCCCGCCGCCCGCTCCCCCGGCGCTGGAAGGAGTCCGTGCTGACGGCTCCCAGCCTGGAAGAGCTCGCCCGGCAGGCCGGACTCCCGGAGCTGACCGAGACCGTGCGGCGCTTCAACGCGCTGGCGGTGGACGGCAGGGACACCGACTTCCACCGCGGTGACAGCGCGTACGACCGCTACTACGGCGATCCCCGGAACAAGCCGAACCCCAACCTGGCGCCGCTGACCACCGGCCCGTTCCACGCGGTCAGGATCGTGCCCGGTGACCTCGGCACCAAGGGCGGCCTGCGCACCGACGCGCGGGCGCGGGTGCTGCGCGAGGACGGTTCGGTGATCGACGGCCTGTACGCGGCGGGCAACACGAGCGCCTCGGTCATGGGCCACACCTACGCGGGCGCGGGCGCCACCCTCGGACCGGCGATGACGTTCGGGTACCTCGCCGGCCTCGACATCTCTGGAGGAGAGCGATGACGCAGGACAGCGTGCGGACGATCGACGCGGGCACGCCGCCGGCACGGTTCGCGCGCGGCTGGCACTGCCTCGGGCTCGCGGACAGCTTCCGCGACGGCGAACCCCACGCCGTGGAGGCGTTCGGCACCAAGCTGGTGGTGTTCGCGACCGGGGACGGCAAGATCAACGTGCTCGACGGGTACTGCCGGCACATGGGCGGCGACCTCACGCAGGGCACGATCAAGGGCGGCACCATCGCCTGCCCGTTCCACGACTGGCGCTGGGCGGGCAACGGCAGGTGCGTCGACATCCCCTACGCCAAAAGGGTTCCGCTGCGGGCGCGCACCCGGTCGTGGATCACGCTCGAGGAGAACAAGCAGCTCTTCGTGTGGAACGACCCGCAGGGCAACCCGCCGCCGGAGCACGTGACGATCCCGCGCATCGACGCCGCGTTCAGCGACGAGTGGAGCAACTGGACGTGGGACTCGGTGGTGATCGACGGCGCGAACTGCCGCGAGATCATCGACAACGTCGTCGACATGGCCCACTTCTTCTACATCCACTTCGCGTTCCCGACGTACTTCAAGAACGTGATGGAGGGCCACGTCGCCTCGCAGTACCTGACGACGCGCGGCCGTCCGGACGTGGCGATGGGTTCGAACTACACCGGGGACGTCGAGGTGCGGTCGGAGGCCGCCTACCACGGGCCGTCCTACATGATCGACTACCTGTGGAACGACTACAAGGGCCTCGAGATCGAGACGGTGCTGATCAACTGCCACTACCCGATCTCGCCGACGTCGTTCAAGCTCCAGTGGGGCGCGATCGTGAAGAAGCTGCCGGGCGTGGACGACGAGCACGCCGACAGGATCGCGGCCAAGTTCGCGCGCGGCATCGGCGTCGGGTTCCTGCAGGACGTCGAGATCTGGCAGAACAAGACCCGCGTCGACAACCCGCTGCTGTGCGAGGAGGACGGGCCGGTCTACCAGCTCCGGCGCTGGTACGAGCAGTTCTACGTCGACGTCGAGGACGTCACCGACGACATGGTGCGGCGCTTCGAGTTCGAGGTCGACACGAGCCGCGCGATCGAGGTGTGGGAGGAGGAGGTCGCGGAGAACCTCGCCCGGCAGCAGCAGCCCCAGGAGCAGGCCACGTGAGCGAGCGCGACGAGTTCCTGGCCGCAGGCATGGTCCCCGTGGGCTGCGACTGCGGGAACCGGGTGCTGGTCAAGAAGAACAGTCCCCAGCACACGAGCGTGCAGTGGCTGTCCGACACCCGCGACTGCCCCGAGCTGTGCGGCGCGAGGGCCGCGCTGGTGCCGACCTGCCTGCGGCTGCGCGACAGCATCGAGAAGGCCGTGCGCGACGGGACGCTGGAGGTCGCCGATGGCTGAGGTGCACCGGCTCCGGGTCGACGCCGTGATCGAGGAGACCGCCGACGCGCGCTCGTTCGTCCTGTCCGGCGCGTCGTTCGACGTGAAGCCGGGGCAGTTCCTGACGGTGCGGGCGGGCGACGTGGCGCGCTGCTACTCGCTGTCCAGCGCGCCCGGTGAGCCGTTGAAGATCACGGTGAAGCGGACGCCGGACGGGTACGGCTCGGCGTGGATGTGCTCGTCGTTGAGAGCGGGCATGGAGCTCGACGTGCTGGCGCCGGCCGGGGTGTTCACGCCGTCGTCGCTGGACTCCTCGCTGCTGGCGTTCGCCGCGGGCAGCGGGATCACGCCGGTGATGTCGATCATCCGGGCGGTGCTGACCGGGGGTTCGGGGCGGGTGTTCCTGTTCTACGCCAACCGGGACGAGGCTTCGGTGATCTTCGCTCGGGAGCTCTCCGGGCTGGTCCGCTCCCACCCGGACCGGCTGACCGTCGTGCACTGGCTGGAGTCGGTGCAGGGGCTGCCTTCCGCGACCGGGCTCCGGGCGTTCGTCCGGTCGTGCGACGAGGCGTTCGTGTGCGGTCCGGGGCCGTTCATGGAGGCTGCCCGCAAGGCGTTGCACGACGTCCCGGTCGTCCACGTCGAGAAGTTCGTGTCGCTGTCGAGCGATCCGTTCGCCGAGGTGGTGCCGGTGGCCGCCGACCGGCCGGACGCGGTGGTCGAGGTCTCCCTCGACGGCGAGGAGCACCGGCTGGCCTGGCCCGCGCGGACGAAGCTGCTCGACCTGCTGCTGGAGAACGGGCTCGACGCGCCCTACTCGTGCCGGGAGGGCGCGTGCAGCGCGTGCGCGTGCCGGCTGGTCGAGGGCGAGGTGAAGATGCTCAACAACGACGTGCTCGACGCCGAGGACGTCGCCGAGGGCATCGTGCTGGCGTGCCAGTCGGTTCCGGTCACCGACACCGTGAAGATCACCTACGAGTGAGAGGCGCCTGATGCCGATCGATCCCGCCGTTGCGATCGGGGCGGAACTGCCCGAGGTCGAGTTCACCTGGACGCACTCGGACGTGTTGCTCTACCACCTGGCGCTGGGCGCCACGGAACTCCGTTACGTCTACGAGGAAGGCCTGCGGGTGCTGCCGACGTTCGGCGTGGTCGCACCCCGGTTCCACGAGACGGCGCCACCGGTCGTGTCGTTCCCCGGAGTCGAGATCGACCTCGCACGGGTGCTGCACGGGACGCAGGAGATCACCGTGCACACGCCTCTGCCCGCCTCCGGTGAGGCGGTCCTGCGGACGCGGATCTCGGACGTGTGGGACAAGGGGAAGGCCGCGGTCATCGTCCAGGAGGCCACGGCCGTGACCCCGGACGGGACGGCGTTGTTCACGACGCGGTCGGGCATCTTCGCCCGCGGTGAGGGCGGGTTCGGCGGCGACCGCGGGCCGTCGGGCAAGGTGGAGCCGCCCTCCCGCGAGCCGGACTTCGTGATCGAGACCCCGACCCTGCCGCAGCAGGCCTACCTCTACCGGCTCTGCGGTGACCGCAACCCGCTGCACGCCGATCCCGCCTTCGCGCGGCGCGCGGGGTTCGACCGGCCGATCCTGCACGGCCTGTGCACCTACGGCGTGGTGTGCCGGGCGGTGGTCGACGCGGTGCTCGACGGGCCGGAGCGGGTGTCGTCGTTCGGGGCGAAGTTCGCCGGCGTGGTCTTCCCCGGTGAGACGCTGACGACGCGGGTGTGGCGGGACGGTCCGCGGCTCGTGCTGACCACCTCGGCCGGAGACCGTCCCGTTCTCGCGGACGCGGTGCTAACCCCGGCCGAGGACTAGGCCGCTCGTCGGGACGCCGGTGCCGGCGGTGACGAGGACGTGGTCCACGTTCGCGACCTGGTTCACCGCGGTGCCCCTGATCTGGCGGACACCCTCGGCGATGCCGTTCATGCCGTGCAGGTAGGCCTCGCCGAGCTGGCCGCCGTGCGGGTTGAGCGGCAGGCTCCCGTCCAGTTCGAGCGCGCCCGTCCTGACGAAGTCCGCGGCCTCGCCCCTGCCGCAGAAACCCAGTTCTTCGAGCTGCACCAGCACGAACGGCGTGAAGTGGTCGTAGAGCACGGCGACGTCCACATCGGACGGGCCGATGCCGGACCTCTCCCACAGGCCCCGTGCGACGACACCCATCTCGGGCAGCCCGGTCAGGTCGTCGCGGTAGTAGCTCGTCATCGTGAACTGGCCGGGACCGCTGCCCTGGGTGGCGGCCCTGACGTGCGCGGGCTCGTTGGGCAGGTCTCCCGCCCGGTCAGCCGAGGTCACCACGAGCGCGACCCCGCCGTCGCTCTCCTGGCAGCAGTCGAGGAGCCGGAGCGGCTCGGCGATCCAGCGCGACGACTGGTGCTCCCGCAGGGTGATCGGCCGGTTGTGGAACCACGCGTGCGGGTTCGTGGCGGCGTGTTTGCGGTCGATCACCGCGATCCGGCCGAAGTCCTCGCTCGTGACGCCGTACTCGTGCATGTACCGGCGGGCGAACATGGCGACCATCGCGGCCGGCGTGCCGAGGCCCATCGGGTACGACCAGCTGTTGTCGACGTTCGCGGCGGCCGCGGTCTGCACCTGCCCGAACCGGTGGCCGGAGCGTTCGTTGAACGCCCGGTAGCAGACGACGACCTTCGCGGCGCCGGTCTCGACGGCCATCGCGGCCTGCTGGACGGTCGCGCACGCCGCCCCGCCGCCGTAGTGGACGCGGCTGAAGAACGTCAGCTCCGGGATGCCCAGCTCGCGCGCGACCGCGATCTCGGCGTTGGTGTCCATGGTGAAGCTGACCAGCCCGTCCACATCGGACGGTTCGAGGCCGGCGTCCTCCAGCGCGGCCCTCACCGCCTCGGCGGCGAGCCGCAGTTCGCTGCGGCCGGAGTCCTTGGAGAAGTCGGTCGCGCCGATCCCGGCGATCACGGCGTCCACGCGGGCACCTCGATCCTCACGGTGCCGGTGACGTGGTCGCCGTGGGCGGTCCGCCCGACGACCTCGATGGTCAGGTCCTGCTGCTCACGCCCGACGACCTGGCCGAAGAACTTCAGGGTGTCGTGGGCGAAGCAGGGCGCGCCGAGCTTGATGTTCACCTGGCGCACCAGCGCCTCCGGCCCCGCCCAGTCGGTGACGTAGCGCTGGACCAGGCCGGTCGTGGTGAGGATGTTGATGAAGATGTCCTTCGAGCCGCGCCGGACCGCGAGGTCGCGGTCGTGGTGGACGTCCTGGAAGTCGCGGGTGGCCAGCGCGGTGCTGATCACGAACGTCGGCGTGGCCTCGACGTGCCACTCGGGCAGGGGATCACCGATCCGCACGGGGCCTCCAGCTCGGCATCGTCAGCTCGTCGTCGATCTCCGTGAACACGACCTCGACCCGCTGCCCGATGCTCGGCTCGCCGTCGAGCTCGCCCAGCATCCGCACACCCTCGTCCAGCTCCACGAGGGCGATGACGAACGGCGTCTGCTTGCCGGGCACCTGCGGGTGGTGGTGCACGACGTAGCTGTAGACCACGCCGTAGCCGTCCGAGACGAGGTACGTCGGTTTGGTGGCGCCGCACTCCGGGCACATCGGGCCCGGCGGGTGGCGCAGGAGGCCGCAGCCGCCGCAGCGCTGGATGCGCAGCTCACCCTGCCGCGTGCCCTCCCAGAAGTACTCGGTGTCGCGGTTGACGGACGGTCTGATCGCCTGCGCCCCCGGTTCCCGTCTCCGCGGTTCGGGTTTCCGCGCGGGCTTGAACTTCAGCACCCGGAAGCGCATCTCCGCCACGGCCTCGTCGCCGACCCACCACGTGCTCCGCGTCGTGACGAACCACCCCTCGCCGAGCCCCGTCCTCTTCGGCCCGGTCACGTCCTCCAGGCTCGTCGTCACCGACAGCTGCTCGCCCACCCCGAGGTACCGGTGGTAGGTCTGGTCGCTGTTGGTCGCGACCACGGACGTGTACCCGGCCTCGTCCAGGATCGCCATCATCTGCCCGAGCGGGTCGTCCGGCGACCGCTGACCGCGCAGGCCGGCCATCGTCCACACCTGCACCATCGCGGGCGGTGCGACCTCCGTGTAGCCGGGGTGCTCGTCGCCGAGGGCCTCGAGCCAGTTGCGGATCATCGGCAGGTTGACCGGGTCGCGCGCGAGGCGCGGTGCGCTCTCGCCCTGCTCGGCGACGCGTGCGGCTTCCTTCTCGATGTCGATCATCGCACCACCCGTGGCAGACCCAGTCCGATGTTCGCGATCAGCTCGCGCTGGATCTCCTGCACTCCCCCGCCGAAGGTCAGCACGAGGTTGCGCCGGGCCTGCACGTCGAGCCACCGCACCAGCTCCGCGTCGGCGCCGTGGCGTCCGACGAGCTCCTCCAGCAGCCGGCCGACGCGCTGGGTGCGGTCGGCGGCGAACACCTTGGTGGCGCTGGCGTCCGCGACCTCCAGCTCACCGCTCGCCACCTGCCAGTTGAGCAGCTCGTTCACCCTGACCACGGCCCGGGCCTCGGCCAGCGCCCGCCGCACGTCCGGTTCGTCGAGCAGCCCGCGCTCGCGGGCCCAGCCGTGCACGCGTTCGACCAGCGCGCCGAGGCGGCCGGACGGGCCGAGCATCACGCGCTCGTGGTTGAGCTGCGTGGTGATGAGCCGCCACCCCTTGTTCTCCTCGCCGACCCTGCGGTTCTCGGGCACCTGGACGTCGTTGTAGTAGGTGGCGTTGACGTGGTTCGCGCCGTCACACGTGATGATGGGCGTCCACGAGTAGCCGGGGTCCTTGGTGTCGGCGATCAGGATCGTGATGCCCTTGTGCCGCGAGTCCGGCGCTCCGGTGCGGCACGCCAGCCAGACGTGGTCGGCGTCGTGGCCACCGGTCGTGAACGTCTTCTGGCCGTTGACGACGTAATGGTCACCGTCCCGCACGGCCCTGGTGCGCAACGACGCCAGGTCGGTGCCGGCGTGCGGTTCGGTGTAGCCGATGGCGAAGTGCAGGTCGCCGCTGAGGATCCTCGGCAGGAAGAAGTCCTTCTGCTCCTGCGTTCCGTACGCCTGCAGCGTCGGGCCGACGGTCTGCAGCGTCACGTACGGCAGCGGGACGTCGGCGCGCGCGGCCTCGTTGACGAAGATCTGCTGCTCGACCGGGCCGAACCCGAGGCCGCCGTACTCGCGCGGCCAGCCGACGCCGAGCCGTCCGTCGCGGCCGAGCCTGCGCACCAGCTCGCGGTAGGTCTCGCCGTGCCGCTCGGTCAGCATCGCCTCGCGGTCGGCGGCGGTCATGACGCCCGCGAAGTACTCGCGCAGCTCATCGCGGAGCTTGCGCTGGTCGTCGGTGAGGTCAATGAACATCGATGGCCCCCAAGCGGTGCTCCACCCCGCCGACGAACCGCGTCAGCTCCTTGGCCATGCCGTAGTAGCGGTGCAGCGGGTAGGTGATGTCGAGCCCCAGCCCGCCGTGCAGGTGGTGGCAGGTGTGCACGGCCGGGAGCGCCTCGGCCGCGAGCCAGTAGGCCGCGGTGGCGAGGTCGGCGTCGTCGAGGCTCCAGCAGGCGGCCAACGCGGCCAGGTGCAGTGTGCGGGAGGCGATGTGGACGTCGGCGACCAGGCAGGCGGCGGTCTGGAACGCCGCCAGCGGCTTGCCGAACTGGTGCCGGGTGCCGACGTGCCGGACGGTGAGGTCGAGGGCCCCGGCCAGCACGCCGTCCGCCACCGCGCAGGCCCCGGCGAGGGCGAACCGGCGGATCCCCTCCTCCGCGCCTTCCAGCAGCTCGCCCCGCGCGCCTTCGAAGCGGACCGTGTCGTCCGAAATGGACACTCCGGGTTGCGCCGGGTCGACGACGAACACGCCGCTGCCGGTGCTCACCAGGATCCGCCGGGCGTCGGCGGCGTGCGGCACGTTGATCTTCACGCCGAAGATGCCGTCCGGTCCCGCCGTGGTCTCCGGCGCGGCGGGCAGGGGCCTCGACGGCTCGCTCAACGCCGCCGTGAGCACCCCGTGCTGTTCCGCCACCAACGGCAGCAGGGCGTCCTGCTGCTCCGCCGTCCCGTACCGCGCGATCGGCAGCACCCCGAGCGCGAGCGTGGCCAGCGCCGGGACGTCCACCGCCCGCCGGCCGACCTCGGTGAGCAGCACGGCCGTCTCCAGCACGCCGAGCCCGTCACCACCGAGCCGTTCCGGAACGGCCAGGGCCAGCAGCCCCGCCTCCCCCAGCGCCTTCCAGGGGGTGCCGCTCTCCCTGCCCAGCACGTCGGCCGCCAGGGCGGCGATCTCGCGCTGGGTCCCGTCGAGCTCGAAGTCCATCTAGGGCTCCCTCGGTAAGCCGAGAATCCGCTCTCCCGCCAGGTTCATCAGCACCTGCGTCGTCCCGCCCGCGATGCTCAGGCACCGCGACAGCAGGAACTCGTGGATCTCGCCGCCGTCCACGGCACCGTCCGGGCCGAGCAGCTCGACGGCGAACTCCGCGACGTCCTGCCGTTGCCGCACACCGACGAGCTTGCGGACGCTCGACTCCGCGCCCGGCTCCTGCCCGCTCAGCACCCGCAGGCTCGCGCGCAGGTCGAGCACCGAGACGGCGAGTCCCCGCGCCACCAACGCCCCCAGCCGCTCCGCGTGGTCCGCGGCGGCCGGTGACCTCAGCACGTCCTCCAACGGCTCGCCGAGCGACGACCCCATCGCGACGCGCTCGTTGGCGAGGGTCGTGCGGGCCAGCCGCCAGCCGTCGCCCACCTCGCCGACCACGCAGTCGTCCGGCACGAACACGTCGTCCAGGAACACCTCGTTGAACCGCGCTTCCCCGGTGATCTCCCGCAACGGCCGCACGTCGACGCCGTCGGACCGCATGTCGACCAGGAAGTAGGTGATGCCCTTGTGCTTGGGGGCGCCCGGATCCGTGCGGGCCAGGCAGATCGCCCAGTCGGCCTCGTGCGCGAGCGACGTCCACACCTTCTGCCCGGTGAGCCTCCAGCCACCGTCGACCTTCACCGCCCTGGTGCGCAACGACGCGAGGTCCGAGCCCGCCTCGGGTTCGCTGAACAGCTGGCACCAGGTCAGCTCGCCGCGCAACGTCGGCCGCACGAACCGTTCCTGCTGCCCGGGCGTGCCGTGGCGGAGGATCGTGGGTCCCGCCCAGCCGCCGATGACCAGGTCCGGCCTGCGCACCCCGGCGCGGGTGAACTCGGCGTCGAGAACCATCTGCCGCGCGGGTCCGGCGTCCTGCCCGAACGGCTTCGGCCAGTGCGGCACCAGGTACCCGCTGTCCGCCAGGCGTTCCCGCTGGGCGGCCGGGTCGAGCGCGGCGACCTCCCGCGCGAACGCCGCCACGTCCGGATCGGAGTCGAGCTGGACCGACAGCGAACGCCGCGCGCCGGCCAGGACCAGTTCCGCGACGCGCCGGCGCCACCGCGCGGCACCGCCCGCGAGTTGCTGCAACGCGAGCGCCCGTCGCAGGTACCGGTGCGCGTCGTGCTCCCAGGTGAACCCGATGCCGCCCAACACCTGGATGCAGTCCTTGGCGTTGCGCACGGCCGCGTCGAACGCCACCGCCCCGGCGACGGCGGCCGCCAGCGGGTGTTCGTCCTCCCCGAAGGAACGCGCCGCGTCCCACGCGACCGAGGACGCCTGTTCCGCGCGGCACAGCATCTCGACGCACAGGTGCTTGACGGCCTGGAACGACCCGATGGCACGCCCGAACTGCCGGCGCTGCTTCGCGTGCTCCACAGCGGTGTTCAGGCACCACGCGGCGACCCCGCTCGCCTCGGCGGCCATGAGCGTGATCGCGAGGTCGGCCGGGTCCGCCGTCTCCTCACCGGACCCGGTGACCACCACCCGGGCGAGCGAACGTGAGCGGTCCACGGCTTCGAGAGGCGTGATCTCGGCCTGGCCGGCCGGCACGAGGACCCACCTGTCCGTTCTGAGCAACAGGTGCGTCGCCTCGGCCGCACCGACCACGTGCCGGGAGGTGAAGCCGAACCCGGCGACGCCCTCGAAGCCGGGGACCAGCACCGACACCAGCGCCGTCGGCAGCAGGGGTCCCGGCACGAGGTTCTCCGCCGCCCGCTCCAGCAGCACCGCGAGATCGGCGACCGTGCCGCCCTCCCGCGTCACCTCGAAGAACCCGACCCGGACCAGATCGGCCCACTCGCCCTTGGTGGCGTCCACGCTGTCGCGCAACGCTCGTTGGTCCCCGGTCGTGGCGATCGGCATGCGGCCTCCTCCAGTACGTGAAGAAGTTTATAGAACGTGTTCTATCTCCGGCAACAGATCATGGCCGCGAAACCGATCGAGTACGATGAGCGCGCCGGTGCAACACGTTCCAGGAGGATCATCTCCGTGTCACCTTCGAAGTCGCGCACGGACGCGCTCATGGCGGGCGACGAGCTGAGCTCGGCCGCGCAGCGCGAACGTCGCAAGCGGATCGTCGACGCGACCATCGCGCTGGCGTCGAAGGGCGGGTTCGACGCCGTCCAGATGCGCGCCGTGGCGGACAGGGCGGACGTCGCGCTGGGCACGTTGTACCGCTACTTCCCGTCGAAGGTCCACCTGCTCGTGTCGAGCCTCGCGGTGGAGCTGGAGCGCGCCCAGGAGAAGATGGACCGCACCACCGTTCCCGGCGAGTCGCCGTACGAGCGCGTGCTGTTCGTCCTCGGCCGCATCACCCGCGGCCTGCAGCGCAACCCGCACCTCACCGAGGCGATGACGCGCGCGTTCACGTTCGCCGACGCCTCCGCGGGCGCCGAGATCGACCGCGTCTCGCTGCTGATGGAGAGCATGTTCACCAAGGCGATGAGCGACGACGAACCGACCGACGAGCAGAAGGCGATCGCGCGGGTGATCGGCGACGTGTGGCTGTCGAACCTGGTGGCGTGGGTGACGCGCCGTGCCACGGCGACGGACGTGGCGAACCGCCTGGAGCTGACGGTCCGCCTGCTGCTGAAGTGACCTCGGCGCACCGGCCGGGTCACTAGGATCGGGGCATGGGTCTGCACGGCGACGCCGCCTTCCGGTTCCTCGTTCCCGACGCTCCCCGCCACCGGCGCACCGAGGGCGACGGCGCCCCGGCGCTGGCACCGTCGCGCATCGGCACGCTGAACCAGCTGCGCACCACACCCGGCATCGCGAACCCGAGCCTGGTCTCCTCCTGGTCAGGGTCGATCGACCGGGTGCTGCTCGCGTTCCCGTCCTACGGCGTGCACAGCCCGGAACTGGCCGCGGGCTACCGCTCGGTGATCGGCGCGCTGCGGCCGGACACCGGGTTCGTGGTGGTGCACCACGAGAGCGACCGCGAGACCGTCGAGGCCTGGTTCCGCGAGGCCGGGCACAGCGCCCAGTTCGTGCCGATGCCCGACTACGTCGACTTCACCGACTGGGCCGAGGACGGCTACCTCGCGCTCACCGACCAGGGCGAGACCGGGACGTACCTGCTGGAGCCGTGGTCGTTCCCGCGTTCCGGCGACTCGCTGATCGCCGACGCCGTCGAGGAGCACGGCCCCGTGCGCGCGACCCAGGCGCCGCTCGTGTTCCAGGGCGGCAACTGCCTGGTGGGCGACGACTTCTGGTTGCTCGGCACGGACTACTTCCTCGACACGCTGGAGCTGGTGCAGAGCGGCGAGCTGCCGATCTCGGTGCCGCCGGGCCGGACCGCGGTGGAGTTCGTCGGCGAACTGTTCCGCCGGCACGTCGACAGCGCGCGTGAACTGGTTCTCGTCGGCACGAAGCGACCGCTGGGGCTGAAGCCGTACTACGCGACAGTCGAGGCCGGCGAGTACCACCTCGACATCCCGGGCGGTGGTGTCGGTGACGTCCAGCCGATCTTCCACATCGACATGTTCGTGACGCTCGCGGGCCGGGAGGACGGGCGTTTCCGGGTGCTGGTCGGCAGTCCCGCGCTCGCCGACGCCGTTCTCGGCACCACCTCGCCGTTCGGGCTGCAGAACGCCTACGACGAGATCGCGGCGGACTTCGACACGCGCGGCTTCGAGGTCGTGCGCAACCCGTTGGTGCACCGGCCGCACATCTCCCAGCGGCTGTCGTTCGAAGTCCTGCGCGCGTTCGCCGACACGCCCGACGGTGCCGAACTGCGCGAGGTGGTCGGTGAGTTCGCCGCAGCGGGCGCGCAACCGGACACGACGATCAACGTGCGCGCGTGGCACCACATCACCTGGAACAACTGCCTCGTCGAGAACAGCGCCGAAGCAGGCAAGAACGTCTACCTGCCGACGTTCGGCCACGGCGAGAACGCCGACCTCGCCGCGATCGACGACGAGATGGACCGGCTGTGGACGGGCCTGGGGTTCACGGTGCACCGGCTGGGCGATTTCAACGCCTTCGCGAGCCGCCAGGGAGTCGTGCACTGCATCAAGAAGTACCTGGAGCGCGGCGCTTAGGCCTGGTCACCGGCGCTCGAGCCGCCGCAGCACCACCGGCACCACGATGACGACGACCACTCCCACCACGACATAGGCCCAAAGCAGCTCGACGCCCAGCAGTGCCGTCGCCATCCCGACGACCAACCCGAGCAGGACCAGGCCGAGCACTTCCCACACGCGGATCTTGCGCAGCACGGAGCCGCTCCTTTCCCCAGGCCGCCCGCACCGGTCGGCGACTCCCCCGGGGTTCGGCGATGTCGTGCCCGGTCAAACCTGACCGGTGAACGGGCGCCCCGGATCCCGAGGCGCCCGCACGGTCACACGTTGTCGACGTGCGTGACACCGGAGTTGCGGTAGTCCTGCACCGCCGTCCTCACCTGGGCCGGGCTCAGCACCTGGTCCTTGGCGAAGTAGACGTAGTCGACGTCCTGCTGGTAGGCGCGCTCGGCCGAGCTGCCCTGCAGGCCGCCCGAGATGAACCACAGGTTGAAGTTGATCGACATCGGCGTCTCGGGGTAGTACTTGTCGCCGTGGTCGGCGACGAGGGTGCCGTCGATGTAGTACTTCACGCGGCCGTTCGACACCTGGAACACGAGGTCGTGCCAGCCGTTGTAGCTCTGGCGCTGGGAGTTGTGGATGTTGTCCGCCACCCACGGCTCGTTCTGGTAGGTCTCCCAGGTGGTCTCGTACATGATGTTGCCCTGCTCGCCCCAGCCGCCGTTGGGCAGGTACTCGAAGTCGATCTCCCCGTAGTTCGGGGCCATCGGCGCGTCGAGCGGCGTGATGGTGAAGAACGTCTGCACGACGTGGTCACCGTCGGGGCCGAAGACCGGCGCGTCGCTGAACCTGACCCTGGCGGCGTAGGTGCCCTCGAAGAACTTGCGCTGGTGGAACAGTTCCGTCTGCTTCGCGGCGGAGCCGTTGTTCCACGAGTCGAGGCGCAGGACCTTCTGGCCGTCGACGGTCGGGAACGTCACGCGCGACGCGTCCCACTCGGCTCCCGGCACACCGGGGCCGCCCGCGCCCGAGCGGACGGTCCAGCCGCGCTGGCTGATCCGCGAGTCGCTCGAGTTGTTGTAGGCGAAGTCGTCGAACATCCTGGGGCCGTTGGGGTTCGGCGGGGTAGACGACGTCGTCGTGGTGGTGGGCGGGGTTCCGCCGGGGGCGGTGCCCCACAGCAGCGTGCCGCCGCGGTGGACCGTCACGCGGTTCCACGCCGTGTACGAGCTGTCGGCGCGGAACGAGTAGTCGTCGGTCTGCGTGATGGGGCCCCAGTTCGTGCGGTAGAACCGCAGCTGGAGGTCACCGGAGTCCTGGCCGGGGGCCAGGGTGCCGGCGCCGGAGGTGAAGCCGACCTCCAGGTAGCGGTCGGCCGGGCCGCCGGTGAGCGTGCCGAACTGGCCGGTGACGTTGCCGCAGCCGCGCACCGCCCAGGAGCAGGCGAAGCGGTAGCCGACGTCGGGCGTCTCGCTCCTGAAGTAGTAGCGGACCTTGATGTCGGACAGCGGCACGCTGGTCGTGCCGGAGTTGACCAGCTTGAGCCAGGGCTCGACCTGGTCGGCGGTCGCACCGGACGCGCTGGTCCGGTACTGGGCGGTGATCGCGTCGGCGGCGAAGGCGTTCGGCGCGACGGCCAGCGCCCCCACGGCGAGCGCCGCGCAGGACGCGGCTAGGAGTGCTCGCAACGTTCTCTCCTCATTTCGGCAGGGATGGACAGGGCGGCGAGCCTGGAGGAGTGGGAGCGCATCCGGGTGGTGAAGCCCTCCCACTCGGGACGCTGGGACCAGAGGGTGTCGGCCAGCGCGGCGAGGCGGGGAAACGCCAGGTACTCGAGGTGGTCGCGGGTGCGGACGTGCTCGGTCCACAGCTGGCACTGGGCGCCGAACACGCCGTCGGGCAGCGGCACGTGGTAGACGTCGCGGGCGGTCACGACGTACCCGGGCTGGCCGGGCGGTTCGTGCGTGCCGTCCGACTGCGGGTAGTCGAGGTAGGTGGAGGTGTGCGGGGTCATCACGACCGGCTGGCCGCGTTCGAGGGCCTTCTCCGCCTGGGTCTCGTCCTTCCACGGCATCACGACCGAGCGCGGGTCGCCGGTCGGTTCCCAGGCGGCGGGGACGCGGCCGTGGTCGAGCAGGTACTGGGCGGCTTGGCGCAGGAAGCTGCCGTGCACGTCCTCGGGCAGCAGGCACTCGTCGCCGCCGAGGTGGACGTGCTCGCCGGGGAAGACCGACAGCACCTCGTCGAGCACCTCGCGGACGAACCCCAGGGCGTGCAGTCCGAACGCGGCGTCGCTGATGCCCCAGCGGGTCCAGACCGGCAGCGGTTCCGGCGCGACGCCCAGGTCGGGGTAGGCGGCGAGCGCGGCGCGGGCGTGACCGGGCATCTCGATCTCCGGCATGACCCGGACGCCGCGCTCGGCGGCGAAGGCGACCAGGCCCTCCAGCTCGGCGCGGGAGTAGGTGCCGCCGTGCGGGACGCCGTCGCCGTTGGTCTCGGTGCGCCAGCCGCCGACCGAGGTGAGCAGCGGGTGCCTCGGGACCGGCATGCGCCAGCCCTGGTCGTCGGTCAGGTGCAGGTGCAGGACGTTGAGCTTGTGGAACGCCATGAGGTCGATGAACCGGCGCAGCACGGGCACCGGCTGGAAGTGCCGGGCGACGTCGAGCATGAACCCGCGCCACGGCAGCCTCGGCAGGTCCCGGATGTCGACGCCGGGCAACGTCCAGGCCACGCCGGGCACGCGTTGCGACCGCAGCGCCTCGACCGGCAGGAGCTGGCGGATCGTCTGGACGCCGTGCGCCAGACCGGCAGCGGTGCCGGCCCGCAGCAGGACGCCGTGCTCGGTGACGGTCAGCGCGTAGCCCTCCGCCCCGAGCCCGACGAGCTTGGCGTCGAGGGTGACGAGGACCTGGCCGTGGTCGGTGATGGGCAGCGGCAGGCCCGTGGCGGGGCGCAGCAGCGTGCGCAGCAGTCTCGCGGCGGGCTCGGCGCCCGGCGTCACCCGGACGCCGGTGCCGGCGTCCAGCGTGAACCCCTTGCCGCGGCGCACGGTCCTGCTGGGAAGCGGGACGATCACCCCTTCACCGCCCCTCCGACGATGCCGGTCGTCACCCGGCCCTGCAGGACGATGAAGATCAGCAGCACGGGCAGCATGAACAGCGTCGACGCGGCCATGGTGGCCCCCCAGTCGGTGCCGAAGGTGTTGTTGAACGAGGACAGCCAGACCGGCAGCGTGCGGTCGTCCTGGTCCTTGATGATCAGCACGTTGGCGAAGGCGAACTCGTTCCACGCGGTGATGAACCCGAACAGCGACGTCGCCAGCAGCCCCGGCGCGAGCAGCGGGAACACGACCTTGCGGAACGCCTGCCCGCGCGAGCAGCCGTCGACCTGCGCCGCCTCCTCCAGGTCGACCGGGATGGCCGCGAGGAACCCGCGCAGCGTCACGATCGTGAAGGGCAGCGTCATCATGAAGTAGACCAGCGTGAGGATCCAGAGCGTGTCGAGCATGCCGGTGTCCCTGGCGATGACGTAGATCGGGATCAGCAACGCCTCCCAGGGCGTCATCTGCGCGATGAACACCATGAGCACGAAACCCCTGCGCCCCTTCCACTGCAACCGGGCGATCGCGAACGCCGCCAGCAGCGCCACGAGCAGCGCGAGCAGCACCGCCCCGCCCGCGACCAGCAGGCTGTTGCGCCAGAAGGAGAAGAACCCCTTCGCGGCGACCGCGGTGCCGAAGTGGTCGAACGTGATCGGGATCGGCAGGAACGTCGGGGTGGCGCTTTGGATGTCCCTGGTGGGCTTGAAGGCCGTGAGGACCATCCAGTACACGGGGAACACCGAGACGGCGAACACGAGCAACGCCGCCGTGGTGCGGGAGATCCGTCCGATCATGCTTCCCGCTCCTGCCGGTAGAGCTGGCGGAAGTACGCCAGCAGGGCGAGCACGAGCAGCAGCACCATGAGCATCGACACCGCGGCGCCGAGGTCGTAGCGCTGCAACGACTGCGCGACCTGGAAGGCGTAGACCGGCAGCGTCGTCGTGGCCTGCCCCGGGCCGCCCTGGCTGATGACCCAGATCTGCACGAACGCCTTGACGACCCAGATCACCTCCAGGCACGTGATCAGGCCGAACATGGGCCGCAGCAGGGGGAAGGTGATGGTGGTGAACACCCTCCACGCCCCGGCGCCGTCGATCCGCGCGGACTCGTACAGCTCCTGCGGCACGGTGATCATCGCCGCGTACAGCGACAGCGCGGCGAACGGGATCGACTGCCACACGATCAGCGCCACGAGGATGCCGAACGTCGCCTCGCCGTCGGCGAACCACGTGTAGTCGCGGTACTCCTCGAAACCGAGTGCGACCAGCGCCCAGTTCACGACGCCGAGCCGGGACTGGAAGAGCCACTGGAACACCGTGGTGGCGGCGATGACCGGCGTGGCCCAGGTGAGCACGAGCCCGCCCATCACCAGCAGCCGCAACCACTTCCCGAGGCGGATCAGCAGCAGGGCGACCAGGGTGGACAGCACCATGATCAGCACGACGTTGATCGCGGTGAACCACAGCGTCCGCCTCACCACCGCCCAGAACTCCGGGTCGGCCAGCACCCGCGCGTAGTTGGCGAGGCCGACGAACCTCGCGTCCCCGCGCACGAGCTGCGGCAGCCCGAACTCCTGCAGCGAGATGACCACGTTGCGGACCAACGGGTACAGCAGCAGGTAGGCGGTGGTGAGGAGGGTCGGTGCGATCAGCAGGTACGGCAGCACCGGTCGCTTGCGGCGTTTCGGGGCGGCCGGCGCGCTCTCCCGCACCGGCCGTTCGGCGAGCAACGTCATTTGCCCGAGTTGAGCGCTTGGGTGATGACCTCGTCGGCCTTGGCGGCCGCCGTCTTCGGGTCGGCGCCCGTCAGCACGGCGGTCTGGAACTCCTTGATCGGGTTGCGGGCCTCGACCGCCGTCCAGTTGGGCGAGTTCGGGGTGGCGAAGCCGTTGGCCGCGCCGACTGCCATCGCCGCCGTGCCGGGGTCGTCGCCCACCGAGGACGCGAGCGACTTGCGGTTCGGCACGTAGTTCATCGCCTTCGCGAGCTCGACCTGCCACTTGTCGCCGGCGAGCGCCTTGACGACCTCGTACGCGCCGTCCTGCCTGCTGGACGCGAGCGGCACGATCAGGTCGGAACCTCCGGTGAACACCGCGCCGGGCTTGTCCGCGGTCTTGCCGGGGATCGGGAAGAAGCCGATCTTGCCCTCCAGCTCCGGGTTGGCCTTCGTGACGAGCTTCGCCGCACCGGGCACCGCGATGAACTGGGCGACCTTGCCTCCCGCCACCACGTCGGTCTGCTGCGGCTTGGCCTCGTCGGAGTCCTTCGGGCCGTCGCCGAGCGCCTGCAGCTGCCTGTAGAAGTCCATGCCCGCCAACGCCTCCGGCGTGTTCAGCGAGCCCTTCCAGCTGCCGCCGTCCTTCTTCGCGAGGTCACCGCCCTCGTCCCAGACGAACCCGGACAGCGTGTACCAGTTCTGGCCGGGCAGGTAGATGCCCTGCTGGTCGCCCTGGTCGAGCTTCGCGGTGGCGGCGAGCCACTCCGCGCGCGTCTTCGGCGGCGTCACCTGCGCGGCCTCGAACAGGTCCTTGCGGTAGATCACCACCCGGTTGGCCGCGTAGAACGGGATGCCGAACTGCTTTCCGTCGACCGCGCCGGGCTCGGCGAGGCCGGGGATCCAGTCGTCACCCCGCAGCTCGGCCTTGCGCGCCGACAGATCCGTGACACCCTTGCTGGCCACGTACTGCGCGACCTGGGTGTTGCCGACCTCGATCACATCGGGCGGATCGGTGCTGGCCAGAGCACTGGTCACCTTCTGCGTGATGCCGTTCCACTCCTGGATCTGGATGTTCAGGTCGAGGTTCGCGTGATCGCGTTCGAACTCGCTCTCGAACTTCGACACGAACTCCTCGGTGGCCGTGTCCTTCATCAGCCACACGGTGATCTCCTGCTTCTCACCCCCTCCCGCGGACGTGCCGCAGGCGGACAACGTGAGCGCGAGGACTAACAGGGCAGCGGAGCGCGACACGACTCACCTCTCGCTGGGATATGACCAATTGGTCAGGTCTCGACGGGTGAAGTAGAAAGTGGCATAGACCACTTCTCAGGTCAATACCCTGGTTGGATGCGTGAGAGCGCTCTCGGCGTGGATCAGACTGGTTACTTACCAGTGGTATGCCATACTGGCCGCCTACGAAGCGGAGAGGCATGGGCGAGGCGATCCTCAAACGTGAGCAGGTTCGCGACTACCTGCTCGAACTCATCGAGACCCACCCGGCGGGCGCCCCCATCCCGGCCGAACGCGTGCTGTGCCAGCAGCTCTCGGTCTCGCGCCCGACCGTCCGCTCGGCCGTGGAGGAGCTGGTCAACACCGGCCTGCTCGTCCGCCAGCACGGCCGCGGCACCTTCGTGGCCCGCGCCAAGATCACCCAGGAGATGGTCTCCGGCCCCGGGTCCATGTCCCTGCCCCGGGCTTCGGGCACCTGGGCGTCGCGCGTGCTCGAGCACGCCCGCATCCCGGCGGGCGCACGGGTGGGCCGGCGCCTGCGCCTCTCCCCCGCCGCCGAGATCCACTACATCGCCCGGCTGCGCCTCGTGGACGGCGAGCCGATGGCGCTGGAGCACCTGCACGTCCCCGCCGCCGTCGCGCCGTCGCTGACGTTGCACGACATGGAGTCCGGCGACTTCTACGACCGCCTTCGGGAGCACGGGGTGCACGTCCTCGAGGCCGTGCAGTCGATCGAGCCGACCGTGGTGAACGAGTCCGAGGCCTCGCTGCTCGGGGTGCCCGTGCTGGCACCCGCGTTGTTGTTCGAACGGCTGACCACCGACGCCGACGGGCGGCAGGTGGAGTACGTGCACTCGATCTACCGCGGGGACCGGTACCGGATCATGTCGCGGCTGACGCTCGGGGCGTCGCCGCGCAGCACCGTGGACGTGCAGGCGCGGATCGGCGGCTCGGGCCCGTTCTGATCACGCGAAGCGGGCGCTCTGGCTGTCGATGAAGTTCTGCGCCTTCTCCAGCGTGTGCGAGGCGTAGGTCCCGCTCGCCCGCGCGTCCAGCAGGGCGTTCTGCTGAGCGTCCAGCATCAGGCGCTGCAGCTCGAACCGCTGGTGCAGCCGGCTGTCCCCGTCCTGCTCGACCAGCTTCTCCTCGATGCTCTCGCTCATCGCGATCGTCCGCTCCAGCGTCTGCTCCAGCAGTTCGTCGTCGAACGGCTCGCCGTTCTCGCGGCACAACGCCGAGCTCTCCAGCAGCGTCCTGCTGGCCGTCACGAGCTCCCCGGCGAGGCGGGCGTACTCGCGCCGTTCGTGGTCGGCGTCGTTGCCGCGGATGCCGAGCCAGCGGATGACCAGCGGCAACGAACCGCCCTGCACGACCAGGGTCACGATCGCGACCGTGAAGGCGATCAGGACCAGCTCGGAGCGGAACGGCAGGTCCTCGGGCAACGTCTGCGCGGCGGCGACCGTCACCACCCCGCGCATGCCCGACCAGGCGAGCACCGCGCCACCTCGCCAGCTCAGGCCTTCGCTCGCGTAGAAGGCGACGTCGGCCTGCTTCCGTCGCAGCACGCGGATCCCGCGGTCGTACCTGCGCTCTTCACCAGGACGAGGTCCACGGGCGGTGAACCGGTCCACGAACGAGTCGAGCTTGCCGGTGAACGCGTCGGCGCGGCGTTGCTGGCGGCGCAGCAAGGCGATCAGCGGAACCATGAACGCCACGCGCAGCACGACGAGAGCCGCGGTGGCCACGACGCCGATGACGAGAGCCCGCGTCACGCCGTCGCGGGCCACGGCACCGACGACCGAGGTGAGCTCGAAGCCCATCAGCAGGAAGACGCCGTTCTCCAGCAATAGCTGGATGGTGCGCCAGTTCGTGCGTTCGGAGATGCGGTCGTGCGCGCTGAACCGGCGGGCGCTCAGGTGACCGGTGATCAGTCCCGCCACGACGACGGCGATCACGCCCGACGCGTGCAGCTCCTCGGCCGGGATGAACGCGAGGAACGGGACCACGAAGGAGATCGCGGTCGTGAGGACCGGCTGGCCCTGGATCCTCGACCTCGCCCACACCGACACGAGTCCGACGGCGGCGCCGACCACGACACCGACGGACACCGCGTACGCGAAGTCGCCCAGTGCGCCGCCGAACGTCACGCTCGCCGTGATCGCCAGTACGGCCGTGCGCAGCAGGACGAGCGCGGTCGCGTCGTTGACCAGGCCTTCACCTTCCAGGATCGTGACGAGCCTGGGCGGCAGGCCGAGCTTCTTGCCGATCGACGTCGCGGCGACCGCGTCCGGCGGGCTGATCACCGCGCCGAGCGCCAGCGCCGCCGCGAAGCCGATCTCGGGCAGCAGCCACCAGATCAGCAGGCCGGTGCCGAACGCCGACACCGCCACCAGCAGCACCGACAGCGAGCCGATCGTGGCGAGGTTGCGCCGGAAGTCGACCACCGGCACGTTCACCGCCGCCGCGTGGAGGATCGGTGGCAGCACGACCACGAGGATCCACTCGGGTTCCACGACCAGGTGCGGCGCGCCGGGCAGCTGGCTGCACCCCATGCCGACGAGCACCAGCAGCACGGGCGCCGCGACGCCCAGCCCGGGCGCGGCGTACGACACCACCACGATGATCAGCACGGCCGCGACGGCGAGCAAGGCCCATTCCTGCATGACGTGCAGTTTGTCCCACCAGGACGGACTCGCCCGTGGAGCCACGCCGGTCAGGGAGCGGGGAGCACGTGGCGGCCGTCATGATCCGGGCTCGGGCACAGCGAGCAGATCCACTCCTTCCACGCCGACGAGCCGGTAGCGGTGCGCCACCGAGCTTCCCCGCTACCGGAACCGTTGGCGTCAAGGCGACATCGCGCAGGCCCAATCGGTCTACAATGGACTTGCCGCTAGTGGGCTGTCGCGACCTCGACGCCGACTTCGCCGAACAGCCGCAGCCGGTGGCGCCTGGTGGGCTCGACGGAGAACCCGGCGGCGGCGATCCGCTTCGGCACCGCGTCACCGACGTTGTCGCGCAGGTGTTCCCTCATGTGCCCGTGGTCGTGGAACACGGCGTCGGCGAGCACCAGCACCCCGCCCGGCCGCAGCACGCGGTGCACCTCGCGGAGCATCTCGTCCTTCGACGACGTGTCCAGGTGGTGCAGCATCAGGCTGGAGAACACCGCGTCGAACGAGTCGTCGGGGAAGTCCAGCTCCTGCGCGAAGCCGCGGTCCAGCCGCACGCGCAGGCCGGCGCGGCGCAGCTTGCTCTCCGCCCTCGCGAGCATCTTCAGGTCGGGGTCCACGCCGGTGAGCTCGACACCGGGGTGCTGCTTCCCGATGGTGCGCAAGAGGTTTCCCGTGCCGCAGCCGACGTCGAGAACGCGCTGCCCCGGCCTCAGCCCCGCCGCCGCGGCCATCCTGCCGTGCACACGACCCAGTCCGGAGACCCGGTGCACGACCTCGTAGAAGGGCAGCAGGTAGTGCTTGCCCATGCCGGGCAGGTAGTCCCGCTCCTGGGACGATGTTTCGGTCATGAACCCATTCTCGCGCCCAGGACAGCAAGGTTTCTGCGTCGATTGACGGTTTGAGTGGGATGATTTGACGGTGCGCACCCGACGAACGGCACCGAACGCCGACGAGCCCGCCACCTACACCTGGCAGCCCGCTCCCGGCGAGCTGGCGGTCGCGGCCATGCGGCTCGGCCACGGCGCTGACGTCAACGGCGCTCACGAGGCGCACGCCCACGACTTCCCCGGCCTCGCGTACTTCGCCGAGCCGGGTGGCGTCGTGCGCACCGGCAAGCAGGTCCGCCACGTCGAGGCCGGCGACCTGTTCGTCATCGCGCCCGGCGACGTGATGGGCCGGACCCACAGCGACGACCTGCTCGACGCGCACGGCTGGGGCGTCTTCTTCACCGCCGACGCGCTCGGCCCCGACACCCCCGGCGCGCACCTGGCCTGGCGCACCCACCCGTTGCTGTTCCCGTTCGTCCACGGCCGGGCCGTCGACGCCCTGCGGCTCAGGGTTCCCGAGCAGCAGCGCGGCGAGTGGACCGCCCGCGTCGAGGCGCTGCACGACGAGCTGCGGCACCGCCGCGAGGGCTACCGGGAGGCGGTCTCGGCACACCTCGTCCTGCTGCTGGTCGCGGTGTCGAGGCTCGCCGCGGACGTCGTCGGCGACCTGCGCGAGAACGCGGAACCGCTGCTGGCCGAGGTGTTCGACGTGATCGAACGCCGCTACCCGGAACCGCTGTCGCTGCGCGAGGTCGCCGCCGCGGTCCGCATCTCCCCCGGTCACCTCACCTCGACGGTGCGCAGGCGGACCGGCCGCACGGTGCAGGAGTGGATCACCGAACGCCGGATGGTGCAGGCGCGGCGGCTGCTCGCCGTCACGGACCTGCCGATCGGCGACATCGGGCGGCAGGTGGGCTTCCCGGACCCCGGCTACTTCGCGCGCACGTTCGGCAAGGTGCACGGGACGAGCCCGACGCGGTGGCGCGGGTCGAACCAGTTGAACGGGCGCTGAACTCCCGGGGACGGCCTGTCGATCACCCGCGGTTCGCCGGATTCGTCCCGTTGCGGCATGGCACTGTCGGGGGCATGACCGGCACCACCACCGTGCACGACGGCCGACGAGACCTCGGTGCGAGGTTCCACGACGCGATGGAAGTCGTCGCGAGGTGGCTGCCGTTCGGCCTCTCCCGCGTCGTGGCGCCGAGCCTCCTCGGGTTCGCGTTGATCAACGGGTTCACGTTCGGCGTCGACCTGCTGCTGCTCACGCTCTTCCGCGGCGGCCTGGGACTGCCGGTGCCGATCGCGTTCACCATCGCCTACGTGATCGCGTTCGGCCTGAGCTTCGCGCTCAACCGCGCGCTGAACTTCCGCTCGCACGCGCCGGTCGGGCCGCAGGCCGGGCTCTACGCGGTCGCGGTCCTGGTCAACTACCTGGCGTTCGTCCTCGGCGTCGGCAGCGCGCTGACCGAGCTCGGCCTGCAGTACCACCTGTCCCGGATCGTCGCCGGGGCGTGCGAGGCCGCGTTCATGTACAGCGTGATGCGGTGGGTCGTCTTCCGCGACGCGAAGGCCTGACCTACTGCAGCCTGACCTACTGCAGCCTGACCTACTGCAGGTAGCCCTCGACCTCGCCGACCGGGCGGGCGGGGACGTCGTCGGCGTCCTCGCCCCGAGCCCGTGCCGACCGGCGCCGGCGCAGCAGGTCCCAGCACTGGTCCAGGGCCTCCTCGACGGACCGCAGCCGGGCGTGCTCCTCGTCGGTCGAGATCTCGCCGGCCGCGAGCTGCTCACGCAGCCTGTGCTCCTCGTCGACCAGTTCGTTGATACGGCCCAGCAC
Organism: Lentzea jiangxiensis; assembly: GCF_900104175.1. Taxonomy (GTDB): domain Bacteria; phylum Actinomycetota; class Actinomycetes; order Mycobacteriales; family Pseudonocardiaceae; genus Lentzea; species Lentzea jiangxiensis. Next base: position 510,259 of record NZ_FNIX01000002.1, on the reverse strand, counting down.
GTCCTCGTCGCTCATCCGCCCGACTCTACGACGATCTCGCCGCACTCGCGGGAGGACGGGACGCGGCTGCGGCAGGTTGTCGAAGCACCTCGGCGTGCCGCACACCGCGAGTGCGTTGTGGACGGTGTCCGAATGAGGGCGATTCGTCCGGTTGACGCAGTGAAATGGTTCAACCACCTCTTTACACTCGTGAACAGGGCCGCCGAACCCGACACGCGACCACCTCCCCGTGGGGTGTTCGCCACCTCCGCCTGCCAGGAGGCGTTGTGAAGACACGGAACCGGCTTGCCCTTGCGAGCTTCACGGCCACCACCGCCGTGGTCGTCGCGTTCATCGTCCCCACCACTCCCGCCATCGCGCACGGCACCATGTCCGACCCGGCGAGCCGGGTCTACACGTGCAAGAACGAGGGCCCCGAGACGCCGAAGTCCGACGCGTGCAAGGCGGCCGTGGCCGCCGGTGGCACCCAGGCGTACTACGACTGGAACGAGGTGTCGCTGCTCGAAGCCGGCGGCCGACACCGCCAGCTCATCCCCGACGGCAAGCTGTGCAGCGCGGGCCGCGACAAGTACCGCGGCCTCGACCTGCAACGCGCCGACTGGCCCGCGAAGCGCGTCTCCGCCGGGCCGCTGACGGTGACCTACCACGCGTCCGCGCCGCACTCGAACAGCAACTTCGAGTTCTACATCACCAGGGACGGCTGGAACCCGACGCAGCCGCTGCGGTGGTCGGACCTCGTGCACCTGCAGACGTTCAACAACCAGAACCCCGGCACGTTCACCAACTGGACGCTGAACCTGCCGCAGCGCTCCGGCCGCCACGTCCTCTACTCGATCTGGCAGCGCGTGGTCGGCAGCAACGAGGCCTTCTACACCTGCTCGGACGTCGACTACGGCGGTGGCGGCACGCCGCCGCCGAGCACGACGACCACCACACCCCCGCCGAGCACGACCACCACGACGACTCCCCCGCCTGCCGGGGGCACGTGGGCCGCGGGAACGACGTACTCGGTCGGCAACCGCGTCACCTACGGCGGCGTGAACTACGAGTGCCAGCTCGCGCACACCGCCCTCGCCGGCTGGGAACCGCCGAACACGCCCGCCCTGTGGCGACGCCTCTGATGCGGTTGTTGCTGCTGGCGCTCGCCTTCGCGGTGTCCGGCTGCGCCACCACGCAGCCGGACGCCGTGCTGCGCGGCGATCCGCTCGACGTGATGTTCCTGCAGATGATGCTCCCCCATCACCAGCAGGGAGTGGAGATGGTCGCGCTTGCCCGCGACCGCGCCCGCAACGAGGAGCTCCGCATGCTCGCGGCCGCCATCGAGAAGACCCAGGCGACCGAGGCCGACACGATGAGGAACTGGCTCACGTCGTGGGGAGAGCCGCTGACGGCACCGCCGGACTCGCACGCGGGCCACGGCGGCATGCGGCAGTCGGATCCGCAGGAGGTCGCCCGGCTGTCGGCGCTGCGCGGCGCGGAGTTCGACGAACGCCTGCTCAACGTCATGATCGCCCACCAGGACGACGCCGTGCAGATGGCGCGGTGGGAGGTCGGCAGCGGTGCGAACCAGGAGGTGAAGGACCTCGCGGACCGGATCGAGAAGTCCCGCACGGCCCAGATCGGCCTGATGAAGAAGTTCCTCGGCACGACGTGACGGGTACTCGGTGGTCACGCACCGAGGAGGTCAGGCCATGATCAGCCGCTCACTGCTGGGGCAACTGCCCGTCCGCGCCGTCACCGGGGCGTTCGTGCTGCACTCCGGTCTCGGCAAGCGCGGTGCCGACCGGGAGACGGCCGAACGTCTGCACGGCTGGGCGTCGAGCACCTACCCGGTGCTGCGCCGGATCGACGCGCAGCGGTTCGCGAAGCTCCTGTCCGCGGGCGAGATCGCCGTCGGCGCGGTCCTGCTGGCGCCCTTCGTCCCGGCGGCCGTCGCGGGCCTGGCGCTCACCGGGTTCGCCGGGGGCCTGCTCGGCCTCTACGCGAAGACGCCCGGGATGCGGCAGGAAGGCAGCATCTGGCCGACCGACGAGGGCATCGGCCTCGCGAAGGACGTGTGGCTGCTCGGCATCGGCCTGTCCCTCCTGATCGACGGCGTGCCGCGCTCCGACCACCGCTGAGTCCGGCCGGAGCCGCGCTACCACCAGCCCCGACCGAGGAGGCCGACATGCAACCCGTCCCGTTCATCCCGTGGGTCTGGCGCGACCCGTCCTGGGTGGACCCGCCGGAACACGACCAGGACGAACTCGCCGACCGCCCCGACACCGGCCTGATCGGCTACGAGGTCGAGGCCACCGATGGCGGCATCGGCAAGGTCGACGAGGACAACGCGAAGGTCCCGCACGACTGCCTGATGGTCGACACCGGTCCGTGGATCTTCGGCCGCAAGGTGGTGCTGCCGGTCGGCACCGTGCGGCACGTGGACCACGCCGAGCGGAAGGTCCACGTCGACCGCACCAAGGAGCAGATCAAGAACGCGCCGGAGTACGACGCCGACGACCACGACGGTTACCGCGGCCGCACCGACGAGTACTACGCCGACAGCTACCGGCTGATGCCGCCGATGCTCTAGTCCTTCGCAGGAGGTCTAGGCTGTCCCGCATGGTCTCGGTGCTGCAGAACGTGGCGATCGACTGCGCCAACGCCTACGAGCTGGCCCGGTTCTGGAGCGAGGTGACCGGCCGCCCGATGCACCCGGACGACAAGCCGGGCGACGCGGAGGTCGAGGTGCTGCTCGCCGAGGGCCCGGTGCTGCACTTCAACCAAGTTCCGGAGCCCAAGCAGGTCAAGAACCGCCTGCACCTGTGCCTGCGGCCCGAGACCACGCGGGACGACGAGATCGAGCGGCTGCTGGGCCTCGGCGCCACGTTCGTGAGCGACCACCGCAACCCCGACGGCACCGGGTGGGCGATCCTCGCCGACCCGGAGGACAACGAGTTCTGCGTGCTGCGCAGCGCGGAGGAACGGGCCAGGACCGAGGCCTGACGTCCTCGCCGTCCCGGACCACGGCGGGGGTGCCACCCTCCTGAACGCAGGGGCGGATGCGGGTCCGACGGGGTCAGGCCACGGCGGGCGGCAGGAACGCGTCCCTCACGGACGACCGCACGCCCAGCACGCCGGTCAGCTCCAGCGCCCGCAACGGCCGCAGCACCACGGCGGAATTCGCCACGACCACCAGCGCGCTGCCGCGGCGCAGGCTCAGGTCCCGGTGGTCGAGCAGCAGGCCGATGCCCTGGGCACCGAGGAACGCGAGGCCCGTCAGGTCCACCACGACGGGAGCGGGCGGCACGACGGCACCTACCGCCTCGGCGAGGCAGTTCGACAGGTGGTCGGCCGTTGTGCAGTCGATCTCGCCGGCGACGTGCACGAGGACGGCGTCGCCCACTCTCTCGCGGGTGGCTCGGAAGGGGACTTCACCGTCGGTGAGCACGAGGCAACCTCCAGTCGGACCCGGCGCGAACGGCCGTCGCACGGGCTGGTTGCTCAACCCGCTCCGACCGTAGCGCAGTCCCCGTGTGCACGCGGAGCGACGGATTCCCCGGCATCGGCCGCGCTGCGGCTGCCTCGATCGGCCTGCGGTATTTCGAGGTAATATCGGTCGTCGTGACCGGTTTCTTCCACGAGACCGCCTTCTACGGCTCCGACGACGACTTCCTCGCACATGTCGTTCCGTTCCTCGAGAACGGGCTGCGCGCGGGAGAGCCGTCGGTGGTGGCGTGCGGCGAGTGGAACACCTCCCTGGTGCGCGGCGCTCTCGGCCGTGGCACGGCTGTTCTCTACGTGCCCGGCGCCGACCAGTACTCGCGGCCGTCCGAGGCCATCTCGCAGTACCGCGCCCTGTTCCGAGAGCACACCGAGGCGGGCTCGCGGCAGATGCGCGTGGTCGGCGACGTGCCGCACCCCGGCGTGGGCGTGCGGTGGGACTGGTGGGCCCGGTACGAGGCCGCCGTGAACCAGGCCTACGCGGAGTTCCCGGTGTGGGGCCTGTGCCCGTACGACACGAGGACCACTCCGCCCGAGGTGCTGGCCGACGTCACCAGGACGCACCCGAACGTGGCCACCGCACCCGGCACCCACGAGGTCAACCCCGGCTACCGCGAAGGCGTCCCCGGCTCGACGCAGGTCCCCGACCCGCTGGAACGGCGCAGTCCGCTGGTCGAGCTCGTTGACCCGACCGCCGGCGCGGTGCGCGAAGCCGTCGGCTCGGTCATCGGTCGGCTGCGCCTGGGCGAGGACGAGTCGCACGACGTCGTCTACGCGTCCAGCGAGATCGTCACGAACGGGCTGACGCACGGCACCGCTCCGGTGAGGTTCCGGCTGTGGGCGGACGAAAAGCGCGTGGTGGTCTCGGTGACCGACCAGGGAAGCGGACCGTCCGACCCGTTGGCGGGCCTGGTGCCGACCACCGAGACCCTGTCAGCCGGGCTCGGGCTGTGGATCCTGCACCGCACGTGCGACTACGTGTCGATGGGCCGCGACGCCGACGGGTTCACCGTGCGGGTGAGCGTGGGCGGCCAGACGTAGGGCAGGTCGTCGGGCACATCCGGGAAGAACCGGCGGTAGTGCCCGGGGTCCTTGCGGACCAGCGCCGACTGGTGGCTGCGGTGCACCGCCTCGTCGCCGAGCCACCCCGGCAGCTCACCCGCGGCGGCGAGCTCGGCCTGCGTGCGCACCACCGTGATGCCCCTGGCCTGGGCGAGGTCGGTGCGCATCGTGGCCTCGCAGGTGTCGACGAACCCCTGGGCCCGCCATTCCGCGCAGATCTCGACGCCGTACCGGACGAGCGCCTCCTCGAACCCGACCCACATCTTCACCGCGGGGTGGTGGCGCCAGCCGTGCCCCGGCACCACCAGCGCCCGGTGCACCTGAAGGGTCTCGACCCGCTGCTTTCCGAGCCTCCGCCGGTCCAGCACACGGGCTGAAGCGGCGAAGTCGGGGTACGGCAGGAAGGTCTGCACGGCTCAGAGCACGTAACGCGCCGCCTCCGCGGCCCGCTCCCGGTCGACGTGCACCTCGTACCGCTGGGCCTCCAGCGACATCACGCTGGAGAAGTCTCGCCGGCCGCGCGTGCTCCAGTGCGCGACGAAGCCGAACACCGCTCCCCAGAAAGCACCGATCACGAGGCTGATCAGCACGAACCACACCCAGGTGGTGTCGGCGGAGAACAACCCGAACAGCAGGCCGATGAAGACGCCGAACCACGCGCCGCTGGCCGCGCCGGCCAACGCCGCGCGGCCCCTGGTCAGCCGTCCGGTCACCTGCTCGACGGTGCGCACGCCGTCGCCGACGATCCGCACGCTCTCCACGGGGAAGCCGTCGTCGGACATCCTGTCGACGAGCCGCTGGGCGCCGAGGTAGTCGGCGAAGGTCGCGAGCAGGCTCGACTCGGTCCTGGTCACTTCGTGCTTGATGTCCACGCGGACCGGGTTCCCCCGATCACACACAGCAAACGGCACGCGGGAGGGACGCGGCCCGCCGGGCGGACAGGCGCACCCGTCCGGCCCGGCGTTGTCGGGCCAGGTCCGTCCGGGTGGTCAGTTCCCCCGGCCGGTCTTGTCCTGCAACTGGTCGATGAGCTGCGACGCCTCGACCTTGGTGAGCTCGGCGGGCACTTCCTCGCCTGCTTCCTGGGCGAGGGTGTTCAGGTAAGACTCCTGCGGGCCGGTCATCGGCTCGTCACCGGTCGTCCAGTCCTGCGGGTCCTTCTCGGGCGTGCGGTTCACTACCGTCCCCTTTCACTCGAACGCCCGTTCGAGATACCCGGGGTGACGGCGGCTTAATCACCGGCCGAGGACGACGTCCCCCGGAGTGGACGGCCCGGGCACGACCACTGCGGGCCGCACGCCGGCGAGCAGGCGGTGCGCGACGGTCAGGAGCATTCTCGCCTCCATCCGCTCGCCGAAGCGCAGATGTTCCTCCGCCGCTTCGACACACCCCACGACCTGCGGGGACACCACCGCCCCGGCAGCGGCGCACGCGGCCACGGCCTCCCTGAGGCCTTTCCGCGCATCGTGCCCCTCGACGTCGGCCAGCGCCGAGCAGACGGCGTTGTCCAGCTTCTCCAGCGCGGTCATGCGGATCTGCCGCAGTGATGTTTCGTCGAGTTCCGTGGTCACGGTCATCGCCCGCCTTAACAGCCGTGGATCGCGCCGACTGCTTGCTGCAATTGAGCCGGATACCCCCTTTCGAGCACCCCCAAACCGGCGCTGGAGGGGACTTTGGATACCGTGGCGGGATGCGTGCGACCTGGCGTGAGAAGAACGCGCGACAGTGGATCTCGGAACTGTCCGGCCGGATCGGGCTGGCCGGGTGGACGGCGCTGGCGATGACGCCCGCACTCGCCGCCGAGGTGGACCAGCACGGCGCGGCCGTGCGCGACATCCTGCTGCTCGGCGTGGAGGGCGCAGGCACCGTGGGCGCGGTCGTGCTCCTGGCGGCGTACGGACGTGGTCTGCTCGACGACGTGACCGACGCGGACTGGACGCCGACGTCCTGGCTCGGTGTCCGGCTCATGGCCGTCTGCCAGCTCGCGCACCTGCACGACGTGAAACCGCTGAACGACGACGTCGTGGCGCTCCCCCGCCTCGCATGAACAACGAGGCGCGCCCCGAGCGGGATGCGCCTCGTTCGACGAGCCGGGGTCAGCGGTCTTCAGGCCTCCGCGTGCCGAGCACCGGGTCCTCCACCGGCGCCTGCCGGCCCACCGCCGGGACCGGCTCGGTCATGGGCTCGGCCGGGGTCGGCTGGACCCCACCGCGCACGGCGTCCTCACGCCCGCGTTGGTAGGCCTGTGCCTGTGCCTGCGCCTGGGGCAGCTCCTGCTCCGCACGACCCAGCCAGCCTTCCCAGCGCTGCTGCATCGGCCGCACGAGGCCGCCACCCACACCGACGACGAGGATGCCGCCGACCGTCGCGAGCACCGCGATCAGCACCGGCGTGGTCACCGTGGTGGCGACGCCGATCTGGTTCAGCGCGGCGATGATGCCCAGCGCCCAGATGAACACCGAGGCGATGTTGGCGACGATCCGGCCGTAGGACAGCCCGCCGAGCGCACCACCGATGAAGTCCTTCACCGCGGTGGCCACGGCGCCCGCCACGACGACGATGATGATCGCGACCGCTGCCCTGGGCAGCCACGCCACGATGCCCGTCAGCAGCTCGGAGACGGGGTTCGGGCCCCACACGCCGAACGCGATCTGCAGCGTGATGAGGATCAGCGCGTAGTAGACGAGCTTCGCGAGCAGGTCGGACGCGTCGTACTTGCTGCGCGCCAGCATCTGCTTCACGCCGCCGCGCTCCACGAGCCGGTCGAAGCCGACCCGTTCGAGCACCTTGTCGACGAGCTTCGAGACCGCTTTCGCGACGAACCACCCGATCAGCAGGATCAGCAGGAACGCCGCGAGCTTCGGCACGAAGGTGGCTACGGCGCGCCAGGCGTCGGTCAGCCCCTGTTGGAAGTCCATGTCGAGCTCCCTTCGCACGGGCGCCCGGCAGGGCCACCCTCACCAGGCAGTACCCGGCGAGGGTGGACTTCACACGGTTTTCACGAGACCTGGCGCAGCTCCCGATCGCTCGCCACGAGGTGCTCCCAGGTCCGCCCGCGCTGACTGGGCGGCGCCGAGCCGTCGGCGGTGCACACGGGGTACACCAGGCCGAAGGGAACCGGCTGATCGAACTCGTCACCGGTGCGAACGTCCACGAGATGACGCACGTGTGCCATGACAACCACTCCTCACGACCGACGGAGGACACACGCGTCCGGGCAGTTACCCGAACGGGGGACCTGGGGTTTGGGACCATCGAATACCCCGTGAGCTGCGCGAACATGCGCGATGCAATTGCGACATCAGAGTGAATCTATCCGTCCACAATGGACTAACTCGCCGTGGTCGCGAGAGTGGAGGTCCCGTCGTGCGGCACGGCCAGGAGCTGCATCCGCCGTGCACGACAGGTGCCCGACGACGTCGACCGCAGCGCGGGAGCGAGTTCCCGGCCCCCGGTCGAACCGCACGACGACGCGTCCTCGGGAGAGGGAGAGGCCGAGCGGGCCGAGGGCGACGGCATCGGAATCCCTCACCACCAAGGGAATCCGCCCTCGCGGAACGGCGAGCCTCCGGGCGGGTGCTCACCGGCGCCGAACTGACCGGGTGGCGCAGTCACCAAAGAGGACGCGGACGGCGTGCCGGTGCTCGTGCTGCGGCCGGCCGGCGCCCTGGGTCCGCGGCTGGTCCCTCGCCTGAGCCCCTCGCGGGTACCCGCGAGGGGCGTGGCGGCTACCGGTAGCGCGGGTGGGTGGTGTGCCACTCGAAGCCGCCGCCCATCCAGGCCTTGGTGCCCTTCAGGAACCGGTGCAGCTCCGGCGACGGAACGGCGAGCAGCGCCCTGTGCCCGGCCTCGAAGTCGCGCACCAGCTGGTTGTGCAGCTCGACGGTCCGCGCGGTGGCCTCGGCGATCGAGCAGCCCCTGTCCGCGGCGATCTGCAGCACCATGTTGCAGACCGGCTTCTCGTCGGCGGCGTCCTTCTCCACCGACACCAGGTCGTTCACGACCACCGAAGCCGTGCCCGCGGCCGTGAGCAGCTGCCGCACGCGCGGGTCGTAGTACAGCGGTGCCGGCAGCTCGTAGCCGCCGACGGCGTCGATCAGCGTCATCGACGTGTAGAAGGTGTCGTGCTGCCTTGTCGCGAGGTACTGCCACGCTGGCGGGTAGTTGCCCGTGTGACGCCAGGCCGCGTAGGCGCCCCACGACACGAACATCGCGAACGTGGAGTAGCAGACCCTCTGCACAACGGTCGCCGTGCTGCGCGAAGCCAGGTGCGCGATGCCCGATCTGAGGCCGACGAGCACCGGGTCGGACGCGATCCTCCCCTCGAGGTCCTCGGTGAACTCGGCGGCGGGCGCCACCGGGTCCATCGCGGCCATCGCCAGCGCCAGGCGCGGCGGCAGCTCGGCCGGGACGGCGCCCATCTCGGTGTCGTCGGCGTACAGGTCGTCGGCGGCCCACCACGCCGCGTTCAGCTTGGCCGCGATCAGCAGCTGGTCGACGTCGTCGGTGTCCACGTGCGTGAGCACCGCGAGCCGGCCGAAGAGGCCGCCCAGGAACCGTTCCGGCTCCTCGAAACCGCACTCCCGCGCCCAGGCGACCAGCCGTTCGTCCACGGCGGCCGCCAGCAGGGCGTCCTCGCGCTCGAGCACCGGCACGTACAGCGGCGGCGCCGTGCCGTCACCCCACGGGCGGTCGGCGTAGCCGGCGTCGGCGGACAGCTCGGCGGCCCCGGGCCGTCCGAACCGGGCGGCGGAGGTGCCCAGCCCGGACGGCCTGGTGAGGAGATCCCTCAAGTCGGACACGGTGGCGTCAGATCCTGTCGGCGACGATCAGCAGGTAGTGGAACGACCCCTCCCGGTAGGCGGTGAGGAACGGGTCCTCCACCCCGGTCGCGACCGACGACTGGGCGCGCAGCTCCCAGTACGGGATGGTGTCCGGCGTCAGGTCGACGACGCTGATCGGCACGAACCCGTTGTCCGCCAGCGCGCGGAAGTACTCGCTGCGCGGGTGGATGTTGCAGATGTAGTGCTGGTCGATCTGGCTGACCGCGCGCGACCGCAGGCCGGTCAGGTCGTTGGAGCAGCCGGTGATGCAGACGTACCGGCCGCCGGGGGCGATGAGCCGCGCGAACTCGCCGTACAGCTGCTGGAGGTCCACGTACATCGTGGTCTCGTTGGTCCAGATGCCGTTGAACGAGCCGGTCTCGAAGCCGGTGTCGAGCATGTTCTTGAAGTGGAACTTCACCTGGTCGGCGACACCGCGCTCGACGGCCTGCCGGTTGGCGAACGCCACCTGCTCCTCGGAAATGCTGACGCCGTCGACGCGAGCGCCGAACCGGGCGTTGGCCATGAAGCTCGTGCCACCGCGGCCGGAGCCGCCGTCCATCAGGTGGGGGGTGGCCGGGAGGTCGCCGAACGCGTCGAGCAGCACCTCCGCCTGGGCCGTCTCCAGCCGGTGCATCTCGGCGATCATCACCTGGTCGCGCACCGAGGGCGGGGCCTGCAGCACCGCGGGGTCGTACTGCCCGAGCCCGTAGTGGTGGTGGTAGAGGCCGTCCACCTCGCCGAGCTTGATGTTGACCGGGTCCTTCTCCTTGTTCCAGTAGTCCGCTACGGAACGCTGGTAGTCGGTGCGCAGGACCGGCTTCACAGTGGGGCTCGCCATACCTGGGTGGCTCCTGTTCGTTGGAACGCTCACTGTCGAACAGCCACTGACCCTTGCAGCTTCCGGCCCAACGAGCGATCCACCGTTCAGGCTTGGTTCGGACACGAACGGGTAGGCCGCAATGCTTGTGCGTACAGGTCCCTTAACCTGGCCAACGGGTCCTGGACCCCCCACTTTCGTGGGGTTCCCGCGCCCTACCGGATGACTCGAACGCGAAGATCGCGAGCGCCAAGTGGCCGATCGTCGTCGGCAGCGGCCCGAACTCCGCCTGCGGGACGGTCGACGTCTCGGCTTCCCGGCGTGATCGCGTTGACCACGATCACGCCAATGGCAGGGGTTCTGCTCCCCATCGGCGGTGGGAGCGGCCTCACCGTTCACCCGGTCGAGTTGATCAGCTCCAGTCGGCTGGCGGTGCGGGCGAGGTCGAGTGCATCGCCACCGATGATTTCGGCGAGGGCGTGGTCACTCACCAGTGTCAGCCGCACGTCGGCGTCCACGAGGACGTCCACGACGTTCGCGAACCGTTGCTGCGCCTCGCGGTCGCACGTGCTCATGCGCGGCACGCCGACGAGCACCCAGTCGTCGAAACGCGCGGCGAGTGCGAGGTAGTCGTGCGTGGACGTCGGTTTCTCGCACAGGTCGCCGAAGCCGAACCAGACCCGCGACCCCTCGACGCCGAGGGCGGTGATCGCCCGACCGTGGACATCGAGCGTGACGGGTGTGGCGGGGACCTCGGCGTGCCCGCGGATCTCCCCCGTCTCGAACCGCGACCGCGGTGTCCCGTGCAGGTGCCGGTAGTCGGTGGGGCCGTGGAGCTCGACGACGTCCATCAGTTCCTTCACCAGCGCGATGCCGGGCAGGAAGTGGTCGTGGTAGAGGGGGTTGGGCAGCAGGCCGTCCGGCGGGTGGTTGGAGGTGGCGATGATCATCACCCGCCGCCGCCGGAGGAACTCCAGCAGGCGGGTCATCAGCATCGCGTCACCGACGTCGTGCAGGTGGAACTCGTCGAACGCCAGCACCTCGGCCTTGCCGACGAGCTCCTCCACCGCCTTCTCGACGGCGCCGCGCCGGTGCAGCCGTTCGGAGATCCGCGCGTGCAGCTCCCGGAAGAAGGCGTGGAAGTGCACCCGCTTCTTGGGTCCCGGCACCACGTCGAAGAACGCGTCCGCGAGGAAGCTCTTGCCCCGCCCCACCGGACCGTGCAGGTAGACGCCCCGGCGCCGCTCCCCCAGCTCCTCCAGCCGCGCGACCACCGCCAGCTGGGCCTCGTCGAGCACGTACCCGCTGCTCGACACGTGTGCCCGAAGATCCACCGCCACCCCCGCGCCAGCTTACGATCGGACCCGTGAGCAATGTCGAGGCCGAGCCCGCAGAAGTGACGTGCACCTCCACCCCCGGCGGCGTGGAGGTCCTCGGTCCGCGAGACGTCCCGCTGGGCGGCCCGCGCGCGATGACGGTGCGTCGGACGCTGCCGCAGAAGCAGCGCTCGCTGATCGGCGCCTGGTGCTTCTGCGACCACTACGGCCCCGACGACGTCAGCATGGACGTCGCCCCGCACCCCCACACCGGTCTGCAGACCGTGAGCTGGCTCTTCACCGGCGAGATCGAGCACCGCGACAGCCTCGGCGTCCACGCGCACGTGCGCCCCGGCGAGCTGAACCTGATGACCGGCGGCCGCGGCATCGCCCACTCCGAGGTCTCCACGCCCTCCTCCACCGTGCTGCACGGCGTCCAGCTCTGGCTGGCCCTGCCCGACGCCCACCGCGACGCCCCGCGCGACTTCCAGCACCACGCCCCGCCGACCGTGGAGGTGGACGGCGCCGCCGTCCGCGTGTTCCTCGGCTCGCTCGCCGGCTCGACGTCCCCCGTCCGCACGTTCACGCCGCTGCTCGGCGCCGAGGTCGTCCTGCCGGCCGGGAGCACGCTGACCCTGGACGTCGACCCGGCGTTCGAACACGGCGTCCTGCTCGACACGGGCGATGTCGCGGTCGGGGAGACCGCTCTGCGGCCAGGAGACCTCGGGTACGTCGGCACGGGTCGCTCCACGCTCACCCTGTCGTCGGCCGAGGGCGCGCGGATCGTGCTGCTGGGCGGCGAGCCGTTCGGCGAGGAGATCGTCATGTGGTGGAACTTCGTCGGCCGCACGCACGACGAGATCGTGGCGTTCCGCGACGAGTGGCAGGCGGGCGGAGACCGGTTCGGCCGGGTCGAGGGCTACCCCGGTGACCGGCTGCCGGCGCCGCCGCTGCCGGGTGGGCGGTTGCGGCCGCGCGGCAACCCGGCCTGACAGGAGGGCGGCGAACCGCCCGTCGGCGGCCCGACAGCGCCACACGAGCATCCCTCACTTTCCGTGCCGAACCACCTACGGAAAGCGCCGAATTCCTTAAGTCGAATGCAAGGTGGCGTCATCCCACGGTCTCGACATTCGGGCAGCCGAAGCCGCGCCGCCATCCACAGATGACCGAACCCACCAGCGCAAAGTGATGAAAACACCAGGTCAGACGAGGTGAGTTGACTCGTCTCACCCCGTGGCCGACCCCGGTTGTCACAAATCATACTTCAGGACCATTGAAAATCACGTTCCCATCGCTTTTCCTGATCGAGGCATCCACGAAGGGTGCCGCGCGTCCAAGGGGGCATGACGAACGTGACACGAGTGGGTGCCGAGTCGGTCTTCGCCTTCATCGCCCCCTCCGGGCGCACCATGCCCGTCGAGGTCGAGCTCGGCTACCGCGCCGACGACCCGCACGCCGTGACCATGACGTTCCGCATGGGCCGCCAGGAGACCGTGTGGCTCGTGAGCCGCGACCTGCTCGCCGACGGGTTGATCACCACCAGTGGCGCGGGCGACGTGCGGCTGCGCCCCCACAACTCGACGACCGCAGTGCTCGAGCTGCAGTCCGACGTGTCGCACGCGGTGTTCCACGTGCGGTCGTCCGAGCTGCAGGAGTTCCTCAACTCCACCTACGACGTGGTCGCCCCCGGTTGTGAGAACGACTTCGTGGACTTCGACGCGGAGTTGCGCAAGCTGCTCGACTAGAGCGTCGCGGAGCCCGTTTTCACCCGAACGAGCGCGTACCTTGGACTGTTTCCAACCCATACGTTCGAGGTCGTGACCGTGACGACTTCCACCGCGTACAGCAGGGATCTGGGCGACGAACTGCGCCGGCTCCGGCAGAGGTTCACCGGGCTGAGGGGCCGCGGGCTCGCCGTGCAGCTCGGCTGGGATCCCAGCAAGGTGTCCAACATCGAGCACGGCAAGGTCCGGGCGAGCGAGATCGACCTCGTGCAGTACCTCACGGCCTGCGGCAAGGACATCGACTTCATCGAGGGCTTCTTCCGCCGCTACCGCAACGCCTTCGACCCGTACCTCGCCCAGGTGCCGGACAACCCGCGCACGCTCGTGATGACGGAGGCGATGGCCACCAAGATCACGGCGTACGACGTGCTGACCGTGAACAGCCTCCTGCAGACACCGGGTTACGCGACCGCCCTGCAGGCGGTGACGGGGACCGTGCCCGACGACGTCGACCGGCAGGCGGTGCTGCGCCGGCCGACGCGACCCGACTGCGTCTTCTACCTCCACGAACTGGCGCTGCGGCTGCGGCTCGGGGACGCCCACGTGATGGCGGAGCAGTGCGCGTGGCTGATGGCGAACTCGAACCTCGTGCGCATCGTGCCCGCCGAGGCCGCGACGGCCGCGTTCCAGTCGACGTGCACGCTGTTCGAGTTCGAGAAGGCTACGCCCCTCGTCTACGTGGAGTCCGACCTGGCGAAGGTGTTCGCCCAGGACGAGGCGGCCGTGGAGCGGACCAGGAACCTCTTCGAGCTCCTCGACGCCGTCGCGCTGGACGAGAACCAGTCGCGGCGCAGGCTCGCCGAGTACCGCGGCCCCACGCCGTTGCGCGCCCTGGCCAGGACTCGATAGCCCCCAGCGGTTCGGACCCGCGGCCGCACCACGCCCGGCGGCCGCGCTGGCGACCCGGGCCTGACAACCCCTTGCGCAGGCAGCACTTCCGGCGGGGATGACCCGCGCGTGCCTGCCGCCGACGAGAGAGCGGGTCAGGTGCGGCGCGACGAACGCGGGTCTAGTACTTCGTCAGGATCGAGGTGTTCCACCACAGGTGGAGCTTGTCGAGGACGTTGATGTCGCCCGGCTTCTTCAGCGCGCCGATCGTGAGGGTCTTCGAGTCGACCCACCACACCTGGGCGGTGCCGGCCTCGAGGAAGCACGTCGTGAATTCGCCCGGCAGCGGGCCGGACATGTCGCGCCAGAAGAGCGCGTAGTGGATGGGGTCGTCCTTCGGCCGGCAGCCGCCGCGGTCGTCCCTGCGCGGGATGCCCCGGCTCGTCACCAGCGCCTGGAAGTACGCGTCCTGGGCGGCGCGGTCGGCGAAGAGGCGGAACTCGGCCACCTCGGGGGTGGCGAGCCTGGGGTCGTCGGCGGTGTTCGGGGTGCCGCAGCGGACCGCGGCGGCCACGCCGTTCTCCGGAGTGGCGGACACGCACGAGTTGGCGGTCTTGTAGACGCCCGGCAGGGCGTTCATCAGGGTGTCGTCCTGGGGTGAGCGGGTCGTGGTGGTGGTCTTCGACGCGCTCGTGGTGGTCGTGGTCGTCTTCACCGTCGTGGAGCTGGTCGGGGTGGTGCTGGAGGTGCCCGAGCCGAGCTTCCTGTCGCCGTTCGCGGCGATCAGCAGCGTTGTGACGACCGCCGCCACGACGGCGAGGGCGCCGCCGACGAGGGCGAGGTGCTTGGCGCGGGAGCGGGAGCCGGGCTGGGACCGGGCCGGTGGGTACTGGGGCCGGGGGCCGGTCGTGGTGTGCCCGAAGCCGGACGGGGGCCACGAGGGCTGGTGCTGCGGACCGGTCGTCGCGGGGTGCGGCGGAGCGGTCAGCGGGGGTCGGCCGGCGAGCGGGAACTGGCCGCCGGGTGGGGTGGCGAGTCCTGCGGGCGGGGTGCCGGGGCCACCGGGCATCGGCTGACCGCCGGGTGGCGTACCGGGGGCCGACGGACCACGCGATCCGGCGGGAGCACCGGGCCGGCCGGGAGCGGAAGCGCCGAACGGTGCCGCCGCGCCGAACCCCGGTGGAGGCACGGGAGCGCCGAACCCCGGCTGCCCACCGGGCGGAGTCACCGGCGCGCCCGGCAACCCGAACCCCGCGGCCGGAGCCGTCAGGGCGAGCGCTGCCGCACGGGCGAACTCCCCGGCCGTGGCGTACCGATCCGCCGGGTCCTTCGCCATGCCCTTCGCGATGACGTCGTCCAGGGCCGCCGGGACCGCCGGGTTCAACGGCGAGGCCTTGGGCGGCTCCTCCTTCATGTGCGCCCAGATCTGCGCCGCCGTGCCTTCCGCGGTGAACGGGCGCCGCCCCGCCACGCAGGCGAACAGCACGCACGCCAGGGCGTAGACGTCGGCACGGCCGTCCACCGGAACGCTCTCGAAGCGTTCCGGGGCCATGTAGTCGAGGGTGCCGACGACGGAACCGGACGCCGTCAGGCTCGTCGCGGCCGGCGAGGCGCTGCGGGCGATGCCGAAGTCCACCAGGTACACGAAGTCGCCGGAGGTCACGAGGATGTTGGACGGCTTCACATCCCGGTGCACGAGGCCGTCGGCGTGCGCGGCGTCGAGGGCGCTCGCGACCTGGTCGACGATGCGCACGGCGCGGGACGGGTCGATGGGGCCGTCGCTGATCAGGTCCGAGAGGTCGGCGCCCTCGACCAGCCGCATGTCGAGGTAGAGGCGGTCGTCGATCTCGCCGTAGGCGTGGATCGGGATGACGTGCGGCTCGCGCAGCCGCGCGACGATCTGCGCCTCCCGGCGGAAGCGGGCCCGGAACTCCTCGTCGTCGTGGTAGCCGGGCGACAGCCTCTTGAGCGCCACGATCCTGTCGTGCGCCGTGTCGTAGGCGCGGTGCACCTCGCCCATCCCGCCGCGACCGAGCAGTTCCTCGATCCGGTACGGCCCGAACGTCTCTTCCGTCATCGTCCTCGTCGTCCCGAGCGCCATGTCCGTCCGTGTCGACGCGCGCCGACCGGCTCGGGTTCCGCAGCCTGCGGGGAGCAGCCTACAAAGTCGTGATCCGGCGAGGTGGCGGAGTGCGAGAACCCATCTCATCCGTTCGGACGTCGTGCCTCGCGGCCGGGTGGATGAGGATGCGACGGTGGCGATCAAGAGACGGCGGGGCCGCGGCGCGATCTCGGCTCGGGTTCGGCGGGGGTGGGAGCTCGTCACCACGACCTTGGCGCTGCTCGCCGGCGTCTACCTGGTCCTGACGACCATCGAGCCGACGCGGATCGTGCTGGAGCGCTACGTCGGCAAGCTCGACCTGCAGGGGCTGGTCGCGCTGGTCGCCGTGATGCTGGAGATCGCCACCATCGCGATCTACCAGCACGGCAGGGACGTCCGCGCGCTGCGGGCGCTGATCACCGAACGGGAGCGGCGCGACGTCACGCACTCCCTCACCGACGTGCTGGCGGTCATGGGCGCGACCGGGACCGGGCGGCGGGCGCGGCAGGTGGAGGTGCTGGGGCTGACGCTGAACACGACGTGGCCCGCGCTGGCCGCGTGGCTCACCTCGAACGCCCCTCCGCACGGCTGGAAGGTGACGCTGCACTGCCTGGACCCGGACTTCCTCGCACGGTCCGGCGAACTGCCCGAGGACTGGGCCGCCGAGGCGCGGCGCAGCCAGCACCGCATCCGGTCGTTCCTCGCCGACGAGGCCGACGACCTCGCGCGCCGCAAGATCACCGTGGAGCTGAAGCCTTACGCGTGCGTGCCCGTCGTGCACGGCTTCCGCTTCGGTGACGGCACGGTCTTCCTGTCGTACCTGCAATGGACCGAGAACGGGCGCATCCGGCCGTTCGAGTTCTACGACCGCATCGGCACCGACGACCCCTCCCCTCGCGCGGCGCGCTACCGGGACCTGTTCGACAGCTGGCTGCACCGGGTCGGCACCAAGCCGCCGGACCAGGAGGACGTCGCCGGCCCGCTCGGCTAGCTCCTGTTGCCGAGCGGCAGAACGCGCGACAGCGTGGGCACCGCGATCGCCGCGACGACGACGTGCATGGCGACGAGCGCGAGCGAGTTCACGATGCTCGCGCCTCCCGCGAGGATGCCGATGTCCGGGATCCAGGAGGCGATGACGACCGCGGGCACGAGGGACCGCAGCACCCGGCGCGGGCGGACGGCGAACCGGCGGACGAGGTACCAGCCGAGCGTGCCGAGCAGGATCCCGATCACCGTGGCCGGCGCGTACTCGGCCAGCGCGAGCCCCATGCGCTCGGTGCCCTCGGGGATGAACTTGCCCGCGACGAAGGCGATCAGTGCGTTGGCGGCCACGGAGACGACCGCGGCGCCCAGGAGGCTGACGACGATCTCGCCGGTGGAGGGCGCGAGAACTGAGGAGCGTGCGGGGAGGCTGGTGTCGGCCATGGCCCTGTCCTTCGATAGGCTGAATGCAAGCGGTCACTTGCAATCAAGGTAGCCATCCCGGCCACACTTGTGCAAGTGCCCACTTGCATTTGAGCGAGGAGGAGTGTGTGGCCGGCCGGGTGCCCGACGAGAAGGTGTTCGACGCCGTGCTGGCGGTGATCGCCCAGCAGGGCTACGAGCGGGCGACCACGCGCGCCATCGCCGACGCCGCCGGGATCAATGAGGCCACGCTCTTCCGGCGCTTCACCTCGAAGGAGAACCTGCTGCGCCAGGCCGTGCGCGGCAACTTCAAGGGATTCGCGCTCGACCTCGGCTCACCGGGCGACGACGTGGAGGCCGACCTCGTCACGATCGTGAGCTACTACGCGAGGCTCTACGAGACGCGGGGCGGCGTGGTGCTCACGCTGATGCGGGAGGCGAAGTTCAGCCCCGAGGTGGCGGCGGTGCTCGCCGAGCCGGAGAAGCTGCTGGAACGGGTCGACGAGGTGATCCTGCACCACCAGCGGCGAGGCGCCCTGGTCGTGGAGCCGCCGCGGCACACGTTCTTCGCTCTGGTCGGCCCGCTGATGATGCGGTCGCTGGCCCGGCGGGTCGACCGGCGGGCGACCCAGGCGCCCGCCGATCCCGTGGCCGTGGTGCGGCGGTTCCTCGACGGCCACCGGCCGGTGGGCGCCTGAGCCCTACTCCCCCACTGCCCGCGGCGGCACCGCGGACAGCCAATCCAGCTCGGCCGCGAGCACACCGAGCTGGAACCGCGACTGCACGCCGAGCAACGACTGCAGTCGTGAGATCCGCCTGTTCAAGGTGCGCAGGCTGACGTCGAGCTCACGGGCGATCGCCCGGTCCGTCGCGCCGGTGCGCATGAGACCCAGCAGGTGCTGGGTCGCCGTCGTGGGCTCCTTGCCCACGGCTGCCACGAGCGCGCGCGTTCGCCCAGCGGGGTGTGCGGCCACCCCCGGTGTAGCGCGGGTCACAGTCATGAGGTGACGGTAGGCAGACTATTGGCGACTGTCAATCAAAAGTCATCGGCTTGTTGTCATATCGAACCCATCTTAAGGATGAGCGCCGTCATTACCCAGGTGCGCGAACGCCAGGAAGGCCTCCGTGCGGATGCACGAAGGCCTTCCTGGGCAAGCAACAACGGGTGTTACGTGGCGTGAGAGGAGAGCTGCACCTCGCGCGTCGAGACACCCGCCGCGATCTCACCGAGCCGCGCGTCCAGCACCTCCGGCGACAGCACGTGCCGCACCACCATCGCGGCCGCCCCCAGCGCCCCGGCCGTCACCCCGGCGCCCGAGGCGACGATCCGCAGGTTCTCGGTGGCCAGCGGCAGCGAGCGGCGGTAGATCGACTCGCGCACACCCGCCAGCAGCATCTCGCCCGCCTCCGCGAGCAGACCGCCGATGACCACGAGCGACGGGTTGAACATGCTCACGCACCCGGCGAGCACCTCACCGATGTCACGCCCCGCCTGCCGCACGACGCGGCCCGCCTCGAGGGTGCCGCCGCGGACCAAATTCACCACGTCGGCCGTCGAGTGCGCGGGATGTCCCAGGCCGCGGAGCTTCGCGGCCAGCGCGGGACCGGCGGCGACCGCCTCCAGGCACCCGGTGTTGCCGCACCGGCAGAGCACCTCGCCGCCGTCGGGGACCCTGATGTGCCCGAGGTCGCCCGCCGCACCCGCCGCGCCGCGGTGCAGCACGCCGTTGCTGATCAGGCCGGCGCCGATGCCGGTCGCCGCCTTCACCACGATCATGTGGCGGACGTCCGGGTGCGAGGCGGTGTGCTCGCCCAGCGCCATCAGGTTGACCTCGTTGTCGACGAGCACCGGCACGCCGAGCTCCGCCGTGATGGCGGCCGGCACGTCGAAGCCGTCCCAGCCCGGCATGATCGGCGGGTTGTTCGGGCGGCCGGTGGAGTGCTCGACGGGGCCGGGCAGGCCGATGCCCACGCCCGCCACCTCGGCGGCGGGCACGGTCGTCAGCAACGAGCGCCAGGTGGCGACGAGCAGCGGCAGGATCGCCTCCGGCCCGTCCGCGACGTCGAGGTCCACCTGTTCGACCGAGAGCAGGCGGCACGAGAGGTCGGAGACCGCGACCGTGGCGTGGGTGGCGCCGACCTCGGCCGCCAGCACCAGGTGGGCGCCGGGGTTGAAGCCGAACCGGCCGGCGGGACGGCCGCCGGTCGACTCCCCCGTGCCGCTGCCGGTCACCAGGCCCGCGGCCACGAGCAGGTCGAGCCTCGCCCGCACCGTGGACCGGGCGAGGCCGGTCGCGGCCACGATCTCCGCACGGGTGCTCGGGCCGCCGTCCATCAGCATGCGCAGCACAGCGGCCGGCGACCCCGCCTCGACACCCAAGGTGCTCTCCATCGATCAATTGTCCCATCGGCTCCGCGAGGCGGGCTCTCGTCCCGCGCCCCGGTCAGCCGCCGGAGCTGAACGCGGCGTCGAACGACGCCGACGGCGGGTCGAAGGCGTTGCGGCGGATGAACTCGAGCGCCTCGGGGGCGCCGACGAGCCGGTCCATGCCCGCGTCCTCCCACTCGACGCTGATCGGCCCCGAGTAGCCGATGGTGTTGAGCATCCGGAACGACTGCTCCCACGGCACGTCGCCGCGTCCGGTGGAGACGAAGTCCCAGCCGCGCCGCGGGTCCGCCCACGGCAGGTGCGAGCCCATCCGGCCGTTGCGGCCGTTGCCGACCTGACGCCGGGCGTCCTTGCAGTCGACGTGGTAGATCCGGTCGCGGAAGTCCCACAGGAACCCGACCGGGTCGAGGTCCTGCCAGACGAAGTGCGACGGGTCCCAGTTCAGCCCGAACGCCGGCCGGTGCCCGATGGCCTCCAACGCGCGCACGGTGGTCCAGTAGTCGTAGGCGATCTCCGACGGGTGGACCTCGTGCGCGAACCGGACGCCAACCTCGTCGAACACGTCCAGGATCGGGTTCCAGCGGTCGGCGAAGTCCTGGTAGCCGGCGTCGATCATCGACGTGGGCGCCGGCGGGAACATCGCGACGGTCTTCCAGATCGACGAGCCGGTGAAGCCCACGACGGTGTCGACGCCGAGCTTCGCCGCGGCCCGCGCGGTCATCTTCATCTCCTCGGCCGCGCGCTGCCGCACGCCCTCGGGGTCGCCGTCGCCCCAGTTGCGGGCGGACAGGATGCCCTGGTGCCGCTCGTCGATCGGGTCGTCGCACACGGCCTGACCGGTGAGGTGGTTGGAGATCGCCCACACCCGCAGGTCGTGCTCGGCGAGGACCGCGAGCCGGTCGGCGACGTAGTCGTCGTCCTCCGCCGCGCGCCACGGGTCGAGGTGGTCGCCCCAGCAGGCGATCTCCAGACCGTCGTAGCCCCAACCCGAGGCAAGGCGGCAGACCTCCTCGAACGGCAGGTCGGCCCACTGGCCGGTGAACAGCGTGATCGGACGTGCCATCTGGGGTCTCCTCCTCAAAGCTGCTGCCAGGTGCGGGACTCCGCGCTCGCCTCGACGGCGGCGAGGACGCGCTGCACCTGGAGCCCGTCGGCGAACGTCGGTGCGGGGTCGGCGCCCTCGGCGATGGCCCGCACGAGGTCGACGGCCTGGTGGGTGAACGCGTGCTCGTACCCGAGACCGTGCCCGGCGGGCCACCAGGCACCGACGTACGGGTGCTCCGGTTCGGTGACCATGATCCGGCGGAACCCGGCGACGGACGAGTCCTCCGCGCCGTCGAAGAACTGCAGCACGTTCATGTCCTCGAAGTCGAACGCCAGGCTGCCCGCCGAGCCGTTGACCTCGATGCGCAGCGCGTTCTTGCGGCCGTTGGCGAACCGCGTGGCCTCGAACGAGCCGAGCGCGCCGCCGGCGAACCGCGCCAGGAACAACGCGGCGTCGTCCACGGTGACCGGCCCGGTCTCGTCGGAGGCGGTGCCGGACAGCCCGGAGTGGCTGGTGGCCAGCGGGCGCTCCGGCACGAACGTCACGAGCGTCCCCATCACCTCGCTGATCGTGTCACCGAGGATGAACTGGGTCGCGTCCACGATGTGCGCGCCGATGTCGCCGAGCGCGCCGGAACCGGCCTTGTCCTTGTCGAGCCGCCACGACAGCGGCGCGGCCGGGTCGACGATCCAGTCCTGCAGGTACTGGGCGCGAACGTGGTGGATCCGCCCGAGCCTGCCCTGCGCGACCAGGTCGCGGGCCAGGCCCAGGGCCGGGACCCGCCGATAGCTGAAACCGACCATCGCGCGCACACCGCGCTGTGCGGCGCGTGCGGCGGCCTCGGCCATCGCGGCCGCTTCGTCGACGCTGTTGGCCATCGGCTTCTCGCACAGCACGTGCTTGCCCGCGTCCAGCGCGGCGATCGCGATCTCGGCGTGCGTGTCGCCCGGCGTGCAGATGTCCACCACGTGCACGTCGTCGCGGTCGAGCACGGCCTTCCAGTCGGTCACGGCCTCCGCCCAGCCGAGGCGGTCGGCGGCCGCCGCGGTGCGGTCCGCGTCGCGGCCGGCCAGCACGGACATGACCGGCCGCAGCGGCAGGTCGAAGAAGCGCGGCGCGACCCGCCACGCCTGGGAGTGCGCGGCTCCCATGAAGGCGTGGCCGATCATCGCGATGCCAAGGTCCTGCGTCGTCACAATGCGGTCCTCTCAGGTTCTCAGGACTCGAAGGCGGTCGGCAGGTAGCGGTCGACGTTGTCCTTCGTCACGACAGGCGCGTAGAGCTGCACCTGGCGCGGGATCTCCACCTCGACCAGGTCGCCGAGGCTCTTGTTCTGCACGGCGAGCCGGGCGAGGCGGATGCCGTCCGCGCCCTGGGTGGACGGGTAGATGACGGTCGCCTTGTGCGGGCCGTTGTCCGCCTTGATCTCGCGCATCACGTTCGCCGAGCCCGCGCCGCCGACCATGAAGAACTCGCTGCGACCGGAGTTCTTGATCGCGGCGGTGACGCCGACGCCCTGGTCGTCGTCGTGGTTCCAGAGCGCGTCGATCTTGGGCGCGGCCTGCAGCAGGTTCGCGGCGGCCCGCTCACCGCTCTCGACGGTGAACTCGGCGGCGACGCGGTTGCCGACCTTCAGCCCGCAGCCCGAGAGCGCCTCCGCGAAGCCCTTGCTGCGGTCCTGGGTCAGAGGCAGCGAGTCGATGCCCGCGATCTCGGCGACGACGGCGTTCGGCTTGTCCTTGAGCCGCTCGCAGACGTACGTGCCGGCGGAGACGCCCATGCCGTAGTTGTCGCCCAGCACCGTGGAGCGGGCGGCGAACGGGCTGTCGAACTGCCGGTCGACGTTGATCACGGTGATGCCGGCCTTCATGGCCTTGAGCGCGACCGGGGTGAGTGCGGCGCCGTCGAACGGCAGCAGGACGATCGCGTCCACCTTGTCGTTGATGAACGTCTCGACCTGGCTGATCTGGAGGTTGACGTCGTTGGTGCCCTCGACGACGCGCAGCTCCACGTCGGAGTACTTGCCGGCCTCCTTCTTCGCGGCGTCGGTGATCGCGGCCATCCAGCCGTGGTCGGCCGCCGGGGCGGAGAAGCCGATGACGACCTTGTCGCCGGGCTCGTCGTTGGCGACCTTCGCGCCGCCTCCCTGGTCACCGCCCTGGCTCTGCGGCGTGTTGCCGGTGCAGGCGGTGAGCGCGAGCGCGGAGGCGGCGACGAGAAGGGTGATTCTCTTGAGTTGCATGGGGTTCTTTGTCTCCTCGGGTGGCAGCGGTCGTGAGGTGCGGCGTCAAGCGCCGCTGCGTCGGGCGAGCCGCTGCTGCAGGAGGACGGCGACGACGATGATCGCCCCCTTCGCGACGGCCTGGGCGGAGATGGAGAGGTTGTTGAGCGTGAAGACGTTCGACAGCGTGGTGAAGATCAGGACGCCGAAGACGGTGCCGGCGATCGTGCCGCGCCCGCCGGAGAGCAGAGTGCCGCCGATGACGACCGCCGCGATGGCGTCGAGCTCGTACAAACCGCCGTGCGTCGCGCTTCCGGTGGTGGTGCGGGCGATGAGCATCACGGCGGCCAGCCCGCAGCACAGGCCGAGCAGCGTGTAGAGCATCACGGTGTGGCGCCGCACGTCGATGCCGGCCAGGCGCGCCGCCTCCGGGTTGCCGCCGACGGCGAACGTGCGGCGCCCGAACGTGGTGCGGTTGAGCAGCACCCAGCCGCCGGCGGCGACCAGCGCGAAGATCACCACGAGCACCGGTACCCCCAGCACCGACGCGTCGAAGAACGCGGTGAAGCCGGGCACGTTCACGATCTGCGTCTTGCGGTTGGAGATGATCTCGGCGAGCCCGCGTGCGGCGGCGAGGCTCGCCAGGGTCGCGATGAACGCCACGACCCGGCCGTAGGCGATGAGCGCGCCGTTGACCAGCCCGCACGCACCGCCCACCAGCAACGCGGTGAACACCATGACGATCCAGTGCGAGTCGTTCGCGATGCCTTGTGTGGCAAGGGTCGTGGCCCACACCGAGGACAGCGCGACGATCGCGCCCACCGACAGGTCGATCCCGCCACCGGTGATCACGAACGTCATGCCGACGCTCACGACCCCGATCACGGCGGCGAGCCGCAGGATGGTGAGCACGTTGTCGACGTCGGCGAACCGGTCCCCGGCGGTGACGACACCGCCCAGGCACAACAGGACCAGGGCGACCACGAGACCCGTGTTGCGCCCGGCCGGCGAGCCGAGCAGCGCCGAGATGCCGGATTCCTTCTTCGCCGGAGCACTTTTCACTTGCTGCGCGGGCACGGCGGCGGTGTCCTCGCTCATGCGGCGTGTCCTTCCATGACCAGGTCGAGGACCCGGGACTCGTCGATCTCGTCGGCCGGGCCGTCGTGGACCACCCGTCCCTCACGCACCACCAGGACCCGGTCGGCCAGACCGAGGACCTCCTCGACGTCGCTCGACACGACGACCACGGCCACACCGGAGTCCGCCAGCGCGCGGATGAGCTCGTAGATCTCGCTGCGCGCACCCACGTCCACGCCGCGGGTGGGTTCGTCCAGCAGCAGCACCCGGCACTCCCGCAGCAACCACCGCGCGAGCACGACCTTCTGCTGGTTGCCGCCCGACAGCCCGCGCACGACACGCTCGACGCCGGCGGGCCGCACGTCGAGCGACTCGGTGAGCGTGGCCGCACGGGCGCGTTCGGCGCGGTCGTCCAGGAACCCGAAGCGGGCGAACGACGACATCGAACTGACGGTGATGTTGCGGTACACGGCCTGGTCGAGCAGCAGCCCCTGGCTCTTGCGCTCCTCCGGGCACAACCCCATCCCCGCGCGCACGGCCGCGCCGACACTCCCGCGGCGCAACCTCCTGCCGTCGACCTCGACGGTTCCCCCGGCTGCTTTCCTCGCGCCGTAGACGGTTTCCAGGATCTCCGACCGCCCGGACCCCACCAGGCCCGCGAGCCCGACCACCTCCCCGGCGTGGACGGTGAAGTCCACTTCGCGGAAGCGGTCCTCGTCAGCCAGCCCGCGCACCTGCAGCACCACGGGCGCGGCCGGGTCGACCGGTTTCCGCCGCGGGTACACGTTCTCCAGCACCCGGCCGGTCATCAACGCGATCAGGTCCGCCGTCTTGACCTCACGCGCGTCCAGTCCCGTCGCGACGGTGCGGCCGTCCTTGAGCACGGTCACCCGGTCGCCGATCTCCCTGATCTCGGCCAACCGGTGCGAGATGTAGATCACCGCCACCCCCTGGGCGGTGAGCTCCCTGATGATCCCGAACAGCACCCGCACCTCGTCCGGGTCCAGCACGGCGGACGGCTCGTCCATGATGAGCAGCTGCCCGTCCAGCGACAGCGCCCGCGCCATGCTCACGATCTGCTGGTGCGCCACTGACAACCGGCCGACATCGCGGTCGGGCGAGATCTCCGGGTGCCCGAGCCGTCGCAGCAACGCCCGCGTCCTGCGCCGTGCGTCGGCTCGCTTGGTGAAGCCCGCCTTGGACAGTTCGTGCCCGAGGAAGACGTTGTCCGCCACGGACAACCCCGACACGAGGTCCAGCTCCTGGTAGATCGCGGCGACACCGCTGCGCATCGCCGCGGTCGGGTTGCCGAACTCGACGACCTCGCCCCGCCAGCGGATCTCCCCCTCGTCGGGCCGATGAGCACCGGACAACACCTTGATCAGCGTCGACTTGCCGGCACCGTTCTGCCCGAGCAGGCAGTGCACCTCACCGGCGCGGACCTCGAAGTCCACGCCACCCAGGGCCGTCACGCCGGGAAAGCGCTTCACGACCCCCCGGACGGACAGCAGTGCGGCGGCCGTCATCGGGACACTCCCGTCCACGGCCGGTCGAGCGCGCGGCAACGCGCGGGTGAGCTCGCCATTGAGTCCTCCGGGGGCCTGGCAACCGTTGTGCCAGAAGGAATTCGGCCTTACGAGGACTCACCGTAGGAGCGGGTTTTCAGCCGGTCAAGGTAGTTGAAGTGGCACATATCGGCCATCTTTTCCCTTGACCAGAAGGGGTGGCGGAGGCCAGTCCGCCGCGTCGGACGGAGCCGCGGAGGTGAGCGTAGGCGGCAGCGGAGGCGGTTGGCGAGCCGGACGCGGGAGACGGGCGCACGCATCCGGTCACCCGGGCCCCCGCCGACGACCAAGAGGTGGCGGCGCCGCTTCCCCCCGGAGCGCGCCGCCACCTCCTCCCCCCGATCGTGGATCCCCCTTGTCCACGGTGCAGAGCCTGCCAGGGTGAACCTGAAGGGACGCTGAAAGATCCTGAACCGGATTTCAGGACGCGACCATGATCGATGCGGCACGCTGCCCCCATGCGCGTGCTCGTCGTGGAAGATGACCCCCGCCTCGCCGACCTGCTCACCCGCGGCCTGACCGCCGAAGGGTTCGCCGTCGACGTGGAGCGCACGGGCACCGACGGGCTGTGGCGGGCGCGCGAGCACCCGTACGACGTCATCGTCCTCGACATCATGCTGCCCGGCCTCAACGGCTACCGGGTCTGCCAGGAGCTGCGGGACGCGGGCGTGTGGACGCCGATCCTCATGCTCACGGCGAAGGACGGCGAGTTCGACGAGGCGGAGGGCCTCGACACCGGCGCGGACGACTACCTGACCAAGCCGTTCTCCTACGTGGTGCTCGTGGCGCGGCTGCGGGCGCTGGCGCGGCGGTCGCGCACCGCCCAGCCGGTGCTGCTGCGGGCCGGCGACCTGGTGCTCGACCCCGTCAGCCGCGAGTGCCACCGGGGGACCACGCGGATCGACCTGAAGGCGAAGGAGTTCTCGGTGCTGAACTTCCTGCTCCGGCACACCAACGAGGTCGTCACCAAGTCCGAGATCATCGACGGCGTGTGGGACTCGGCGCAGGACCCCGACCCCAACCTCGTCGAGGTCTACATCAGCGCTCTCCGCCGCAAGATCGACACCCCGTTCGACCGGCGGAGCATCACCACCGTGCGCGGTGTCGGCTACCGGCTGGTGGACCGGTGAGGTCGCTGCAGTTCAAGGTCACCGCGCTGGCCACGGTGATCACCGCGCTGCTGATCGCCCTCGCCGGGTCGCTGATGCTCGTGGCGCAGCGCGACCAGATCACCGCCCAGACCGCGGACAGCTCACGCCGGCACTACATGTGCTCGATCGTGGTCTGCGTCCCGCTGCACACGCGGACGCCAGTGCCCACGCCCGTGTCGCCCGTCCACTACGCGAGCACCGAGATACGGCCGAAGCTGTCGCTGTGGCCGCTCTCCGACCCGGCCGGGACCCCGTACCAGGTGGCCGGGGAGGGACCGGACCCCGTCGCCGAGACCGCCCGGTCGATCGCGGCGCAGGCCCAGGACGAACTGAACCGCGCCACGCTGACCCTGCTCAGCGTGCTCGCCTCCGTCACCGCCCTGGTGTCGATCACGGTGCTGGCCACGACCGTGCGGGTCCTGCGGCCGGTGGAGGTGATGCGCGCCGAACTGGCCGAGATCAACGAGCACAACCTCACCCGCCGCGTCCCGGTGCCGTCCGCCGACAACGAGATCGCCCGCCTCGGCGCCACGCTCAACGAGACCCTCGACCGGGTCCACCGCGGGGTCGAGGACACGCGCAGGTTCGTCGCGGACGCCTCGCACGAGCTGCGCAGCCCGCTGGCCGCGCTCCGGGCCGAGCTGGAGATCGCGCTGTCGCACCCGCACATGGCGGACTGGCCCACGGTCGTCAAGGCCGCGCTGGAGGACGCCGAACGGCTGCAGGAGCTGACCACCGACCTGTTGCTGCTGGCCAGGCTGGACGCCGACGCCCTCGACAAGCAGGACACCGTCGACCTCAGCGCCGTCGTGGCACGCGAGGTCTCCCGCCGGGCCATGGTCACCCTGGAGGCCGACGAGCACGTGCTCGTCCCCGGCCGGCCCGCCCAGCTGTCCCGCCTGCTCGGCAACCTGCTGGACAACGCCGAACGCCACGCCGGCACCGCGGTGGTCGTGCGGCTGCGCGGCGGGACCACGGCGACGCTCGAGGTCATCGACGACGGCCCCGGCATCCCCGAGGCCGACCGCGAACGCGTCTTCGACCGCTTCACCCGGCTCGACGAGGCCCGCACCCGTGCGGCGGGCGGCGCGGGCCTCGGGCTCGCGATCGCCCGGCGCATCGCCACCCGGCACCAGGGCACGCTGGAGGCCACCGACGCCGAGGGGTTCCGCGGCATCCGTTTCGTGGCAACGATCCCGACCGGCATCCCCCAGCAGCGCAAGGCCGCCGTCCTCGCGCAGCAGCGCGTCGGCGATGAGGTGTGGCAGTTCCTCAACGGCTCGATCGTCCCGGCGCACGGCCACGTCCCCGAACCACGCCCGGCGCCTGCGCCGGAACTGGACTGGGATCTCATCTTCGGCGAGCACCAGCCGGTGTCCACCTGACGTCGGCCGGCGTTCCCCGTCCCTCGTCCTGGTAGTGCTGCGACCGGCACAGCCGTCCTGCGGGTGCCCCTCCGACGAGGTTTGGTTTTGATCAACACTGAAATGATAGTGATGAGCGCATCAGTTCCAGCGCCACCTGGAAGGGCGACCGTCGCGGAGGCACTGCGCGACCACATGGCCGCCAGCGCGGAGACCGCGCTCGCCTCCCTCGCCGAAGGGGTCGCCGGCAACGACTGAGGCCGCCTCCGGGTTGACGCATCACGTTTGCAGTGCAAACCTGATGGCAAAACAGTCAACTTGGGGGATGACGATGGCAGACGATCCGGCGGAACTGCTCGACGAACTGGCGGGGCTGCGCAGGCGGGCGCGCGACGACCGGCACGGGTACTGGTTCCCGTTGCTGCTTCTCGGAGTCCTGTCGCTCGGCGCGATCCCGCTCACGCGGCCCGATCCGAACCCGACCGACCACATGACGCAGGGCGATCCGTGGAGCTTCCTCAACCCGTTGGTCCATCTCGGGCCGAGGTCTCAACTTGAGGTGCTGCACCCGTTGCCGCTCTCGCTGTACTGGCTCGCGGTCCTGGTCGTCGGAGTGGTCGCCACCGTCTGGTGGTACCAGTGGCGGGCCCGGCGGGTCGGGGTGGAGACCCCGACCCGCACGTACGTCCTCGCCGCGGTGTTCGGCATGGTCGCCGTGCTGTTCGGGCTGCCGCTGAGCCTCACGCTGTTCTACGAGTACAGCCCGGTCTACCCGACCCCGCTCGTGGTCGCGATCGCGATGGCGCTGCTGCTGGTGCCGGCCGTGTTCGCCCTGCGCGCCCGGCACCGCAGGCCGCTGTTCGTCCCGGTGGGCCTGCTGCTGCTGTCGATGTCGTTGTCGTTGCTGCAGGTGCCCGACGTCGACGTCGACCTCGGGATGGGCGGCATGGCGCAGTTCACGGTGATGGCGTTCGGGCTCGCGACCCTGGCGTGGCTCGAACGCAGCGTGCTGTGCGCCGTGATCACGGCCGTGTTCA
The DNA here is from genome assembly GCF_900104175.1 of Lentzea jiangxiensis. Lineage (GTDB taxonomy): Bacteria > Actinomycetota > Actinomycetes > Mycobacteriales > Pseudonocardiaceae > Lentzea > Lentzea jiangxiensis. The sequence continues at coordinate 480,789 of NZ_FNIX01000002.1, read as the reverse complement.
CGGCGACGGTGCTGATCGTCAACAATTCAGCCGTGACACTCCCCGCGCTGGGCTTCGCCCAGGACGTCCTGCTCCCCGCGACGGTGCTCGTGCTCGGCGGCCTGGGTGCGCTCGCCGCGCGCCGGGGCGCCGCATGAGCGAGCACCCCACAGCGGCGCTGGACGACGTCGTCCACCAGCGCCACCGGCTGGGCATCCTCACCATCGCGGACGAGGCCGGGAAGGTGGAGTTCGGGTACCTGAAGTCCACCCTGGGCCTCACCGCGGGCAACCTGTCGCGGCACATCGCGGTGCTGGAGGAGGCCGGGCTGCTCGTGGTGGAGAAGGGGTACGAGGGCAAGCGCCCGAGGACCTGGGTGAGCATCACGGCCGCGGGACGCACCGCGCTGGCCGAGGAGATGTCCGCGTTGCGCGCACTGCTGGACCGCCACGGCAAACGCGGGTGAACCGGGGGCGGGCGTGTCAGTCCGAAGTGGACTGGCACGCCCCGGGTCACGGCTTGGTCAGCCGCACCAGCCAGCCGTCGTGGTCGGTGTGGACCAAGCCGTGCTTCGAGGTGCTGACGAACGCGTTGTCGCTGGAGAACACCACGTGCTGCACGTCGCCGTCACCCTTGCGGACGTGACCGGGCGGGACGCAGTTCTGCGCGTTCTCCGGGTCGGACGTGTCGTACTCCAGGTTGAAGTCGCCGCCCACGACCGTCTTCCCGCTCAGGCCCTCGGCGGACCGGATGTCCGGGACCACGTCGAACAGCAGCGCCCGGCACTGGGCCAGCGCGACCGGTTCGCTGCTCGCCGAGAGGTGCGTCGCGCAGCTCAGGTGGTCCCCCACGGCGTACGCGCAGGCGAACGTGCGCTGCTCGTTGCCGCTGTCCTGGCTGGTGTAGCGGCCGGTCCACGCCCGCACGCCCCGGTGGCTCGCCGCCGCCACGCGACCGACTACGGCGTTGCCGTAGTCCTGGCCGTTGGCGCACTTCACCGGCGTGCCGGTGTCGCGCCGGACGGCCGGGGCGAACACCTGGTAGACCGCGTCGCCCGGCCACGCCGACACCATCGCCGGGACCAGGTGCGCGGGCAGGTCGCCGGAGCAGATCTCGTTGAGCGTCACGAGGTTCGGGCGCACCTGACGGATGAGGTCCGCCGCCTCGGGGACCGCCCGGCCCTGCGAGTAGCAGCCGGCGATCCCGCTGTTGCACAGGTTCAGCTGGAGCTCCCAGAACCGTTCGGCGGCCGTGCTCACCGCCTCCCCCGTCGGCGCGACCACCACCGGCGTCGCCGGGAGGTACTCGACCGAGCCGGTCGCCGCTCGTGCCGGCACAGCTGCCGTCGAGGACACCGCCACGAACGTCGCCAGGACGGCCGCCGCCCTCCTGATCGCGCGTGCCGATCGGCGTTCGTTCCGCACCACTCGCCCCTCCCGATGGTCGCGTCACCGGCCCCCGATCCTGGCAGTGATCGCGACCTGGAGGCGAGTCATCCGGTGAGCGCGGACCGCCGTCGCCTACTCCGCGATCAACGGCATCTGCCCCTCCCTGCACGCCAAGCGCCACCCGATTGCGACCAGGGCGTGAGACGTTCCGACTTCCCACAGCGGAACCGGGGCGGGCGATGACGGAGTCGATCGTGACCGTGCCGTTCGGCGCTGCTCCGGACGGCACGGTCGTGTTCACCAGCCCTGGTCCTTCATGACCGGGCCGCCGAACTCCTCGTCCTCCTCCACCGGCCGCCGTCGCACCGGCGCCGGTGCGGGCGCGGGCGGGGCGACGGACACCTCCGGCAGCAGCAAGGGCATGTGCTTCACCAGTCCCTCGTTCTCCAGCCTCGTGTACGCCTGCCGCACCCCGGCCCGTGCCGAGGACGCGGCCTGTTGCGCGACCTGGAGAACCGCCGCCGCGAGACGGCGCGGGTTCTGCTGCAGCGCGGCGGGTGTGAGCACGAGAGCGGTCAGCATGCCGCCCGCGTCGACGGTGGCGCGCACCGAACCGTCCGGGGTGGACGCTTCCCCCGTGGAGGCGAGAGCGCTCTCCCTCGTGGACCGCAAGGCCTCCAGCCTCCGGCGTGCGCGGTCCGACAGGAAGGAGGCCTGTTCGACGAGCTGGCCTGCCTGACCCGCCAGCGATCCCGGGTCGGTCATCGCGGCACCTGCTCTTCGTAGCGGTCCCGGACGCGTTCCTTGCCTCCCGAGTCGACCGTCTTCTCGTCGTAGGGACCGTCCGCCTTGGCTTGCGGCTCCTCGACCAGCTCACCGCCGGGCGCGGGGCGCCGGTGGCCGCCCTGCAGGTGCGGCGGCAGGCCGAAGGCGCCGGGGTCGAAGCTGGGCGCGGTGATGACGCTCGGCCGCTCTGGGCGCACCTTCTTGAGCTTCGCGCCCGTCACGTACGTGCAGAGGTTGTCGAGGGCGTCCTCGAGCTTGTCGCGTTCGACGTCGACGCCGCGGACGATCTGGTGGCCCTGCTCGATCATGCTCTTGATGACGTCGACCTCGTTGTCGGCGCCGAGCTGTTCCATCTTCACGCCGATCGATCCCGTCAGCCCGGCCAGGATGACACCGGTGAGCGACCCGCTCGCCGCGCTGAGCAGGCCGACGAACGCCGTTGCCACCGCGAGCTCGATCTTCTCCTGGCTCTGAGCGGCCGCGTCGTAGGCAGTCAGCGTTCGCGCGACCAGGCCGTTGACGTCTTCGCGGAGCTTGGTCATGAGCCGCTCGGCGCCCTCGATGATGAGCTTCAACGCCTCCAAGCAGAAGAAGTACTGCTCCGCGGCGGACGCGATGTCGTTCATGTAGATCTTGAAGTCGGAGGCCGCCTCGCCCTCCCACTCGGCGAGGAGGATGTTCACCTCGCCGGCGTCTTTGGTGTAGACGTCCATGAGGTTGTCGAGCGCGTTCTTGACGTGCTTCGCCATCGCCTGGACTTCCAGGATCTGCCCAGACGCGAAGACACCGAACAACGGCGCGATGCGTGGTCCGTGTTCGCGGTATTCGCCGTACCGCCCGTCCTCGAGCGCGGCGTTCTCGAGCATCTCGGTGAACCTGCCGCTGAGCTCCATCATGCTGCGCTTCCAGTCGCCGTCGGCGCTCATGCCTGACCGTCCGCTTCGCGGTAGCGGTGCGCGATCTCCCGCACGGCCTGCGCGGCGAGGACGAGGTTGTCGCGGTTGTCCTCCAGCACCTGCTGCATGAAGTCGGCCGTCTCCCGAAACTCACGTCCGAGGCGGCTGAACAGGTGGTACACGCACTGATCGGCCGTGTCGAACGCCTTGAACTCGATTTCCACCGCGGAGGTCAGGCTGCGTCGCGTCGCCTCCATCCCACCCGCCATCCGTTGCTCCAGAACGGTCGCGGCCTTGTCCAGGTTCTCGAGCTGGGTGGTGAAGCCGTCCCCCATGTGCCTCCCCCTTCGTCGTGGTCGGGGCGCCACGGTATTGGCGGAGCGAGATCACTTGCGGAGATTCGTGGAGAAGGCGGCACTTCGACGGAAGAAATGGCAGAGAGGGCGCAGTGCACGGTCGATTCAGCCACCGTGTGAAGACGCCGTGCGGATTGGCGGAAATCTGGGCATGCGCCACGTTCACGATCGCGACGACGGCGCGATCAGCCGGAACCGGTTGTCCTCCGAGCGCACGAGTTCCAGGCGCGGTGGCGCTCCTCTGGGCCACGGCGCAAGGCCGGGGGTCAGCAGCCACTGACCGATCGCGGTGCTGCGCAACTCGGTGCACTTCCGCCAGAACGACTTCGTCACGGGCACCTTCACGAAATCACCGGATCCGAGGGCGACTTCCACGCACGACCAGGCCGGCTCGAAGTACAGGTCCCGGTCCGTCGAAGACATCCGCACGCCGTAGCCGGCCCCGGACGGTAGCGGTGATCCGTTGCTCCAACCTCTTGCCCGCATCAGCAGCCTCCCGCGATCCGAAAGCTCGATCCTGCGCGCGCTTGCCGCCGGCCAGATCATGGGACCACGTCCGGTGTTCCCGAGGACCGGGTGCTCGGAACGCCGGCGTTTCTCGCTGGCCACCTCTCGCAGCATCCCTGCGTCGTTCCCGAGAGAGTTCATCGAAGAAATCCCGGAGGCGATGTCGGATCGGGCCGGCCGCGTTCGTAGCAAGGGTGAGGCCGTCCACGAGCGGACGGCACCCGGACAGGAAGAGCACCCGATCATGAAGCTGACGACCACCACGCAGATCACCCTCGACGGTGTGGTGCAGGGCAACGGCGGCGCGACCGACGAGGACCGCGCGAACGGGTTCGACCGCGGCGGCTGGGCCCTCGGGAAGGGCGACGCCGACACGCACGCGTTCATCAAGGAGACCTACGCACGCGCCGACGCGTTCCTGTTCGGGCGGCGGACCTACGACCTGTTCGCCGCGTCGTGGGGAGCCATGACCGAACAGGACTCCGGGGAGTGGGAGCCCGTGCGGCGGGCGTTGCACGCGCGACCCAAGTACGTGGTGTCCAAGACGCTCGGCAGCGCGCAATGGGCGGGGACCACCGTGCTGTCCGACGCGCACGCCATCGCGGGGCTCGAGGAGGAGCGCGGCGGCGAGCTGCAGGTGCACGGCAGTGGCACGCTGGTCCGGTGGCTGCTGGCGAACGGGCTGGTCGACGAGATGACGTTGATCGTGGTCCCGGTCGTCGTCGGTCAGGGCGCTCGGCTGTTCCCGGACAACGGGCCGGACCTCGCGCTCGACCTCGTGGAGTCGCGCGTCGACTCGAAGGGCGTGATGACGCAGGTGTACCGGCCCGCCGGACGGCCGCGGTACGCGGGCCGCTGAAGCACAGGAGAGGATCGTTCGATGCAGTACCTGTTCTCCGTGGTCGACGACGGCACGGGCATCACCGGCCCCGAGGTGGACGCCGCGATCGACGTGTTCAACGACCGGTTGCGGGCCGGGGGCCACTGGGTGTTCGCGGGCGGGCTGGCCTCGCCCGACGCGGCCACCGTCGTCGACAACCGGGACGGCGCGGCGCTGGTCACCGACGGGCCGTTCCTCGAGTCGAAGGAGTACCTCGCCGGCTTCTGGGTCGTCGAGGCGCCCGACCTCGACGTGGCGCTGGCGCTCGCCTCCGCGGGGTCGCGCAGCTGCCACCGCAAGGTCGAGGTCCGGCCATTTCGGTGACCGAGGCGGTCACCCGCGCCCACCGCGACGAGTGGGCGCGGGTGGTTTCCGCGCTCACCCGGCGGTTCGGTGACCTCGACGTCGCCGAGGAGGCGGCCGCCGAGGCGTTCGCGACCGCCGTCGAACGGTGGCCGGCCGACGGCGTGCCGCCCAACCCCGGCGCCTGGCTGACCACGACCGCTCAGCGCAAGGCCGTCGACCGGCTCCGGCGGGAGGCCAAGCGCGACGACAAGCACCGGGAGGCACTCGTGGTGCACGAGCCGCAGCCGACCGGCGCCGACGGCGCCATCGATGACGACCGGCTCCGGCTCCTCTTCACGTGCTGCCACCCGGCACTGGCGGTGCAGGCGCGGGTGGCGCTGACGTTGCGCCTCGTCGGCGGGCTGACCGTGCCCGAGATCGCGCGCGCGTTCCTGGTGGCGGAAAGCGCCGTGGGACAGCGGATCACGCGTGCGAAGGCCAAGATCAAGGCGGCGCGCGTCCCGTACCGGGTGCCGTCGGCCGAGGACCTGCCCGCCCGCGTGTCGAGCGTGCTCACCGTCCTCTTCCTGGTGTTCAACGAGGGCTACCTCGCCACCGGCACCGGCCCCGTGCGGCCGGACCTGACCGCCGAGGCGATCCGGCTGACCCGGCTGCTCCACGCGTTGCTGCCGCACGACGGCGAGGTGACCGGGTTGCTGGCGCTGATGCTCCTCACCGAGGCCCGCCGCCCGGCCCGCGTCGCCGGGGACGAGCTGGTCCCGCTGGACGAACAGGACCGCGGCGCCTGGGACCACGCGTTGATCGCCGAGGGGCACGCGCTGGTGCGGGAACGGCTCGCCGCCGGGGTGGCTCCCGGTCGCTACCAGGTCCTCGCCGCGATCAACGCCGTGCACACCTCGGCCCGCCACATGCACGACACCGACTGGTCGCAGGTCCTCGCGCTCTACGACCTGCTCGTCCGCATCGACCCCTCCCCCGTGGTCGCGCTCAACCGGGCCGTCGCGGTGGCCGAGCTGGACGGGCCGGAGGTCGCGCTGGCCGTCGTCGACCGCCTGGAGCCGGAACTGGCCGGCTATCACGCGTTCCACGCCACGCGTGCCGACCTGCTGCGCCGCCTGGGACGCAGAGCGGAGTCCCGGGCGGCCTACGACCGGGCCGTCGAGCTGACGGGCAACACGGCGGAGATCGCGTGCCTGGTCCGGCGCCGCGACCAGCGGGCGTGACAGGGCCATCCAGGTGGTTCCTCTTCGTCGAACTCAGAGTTCATTTGGTGGCTCGTTGACAGATCCGGCGCGGACTCGAAAAGCTGCACCTCCCTGTGATCGAAAGGTGCCGCTTGTCATGAAACTCCGCTTCCTCTTACCGGTCGTCGCCCTGCTCTCCGCCGTCGTCGTCACCCCCGTCGCGGCAGCACAGGCGGACCCGGTGACGGCCGCCGACGCCTGCTACACCTGGGGACGCACCCTGTCGGAAGGCGCGTCGGGCGAGGACGTGCGCCAGCTGCAGATCCGGGTGGCGGGCTACCCGGGCTACGGCGCCGTGCTCGGCATCGACGGCCAGTTCGGGCCCGCCACGAAGGCCGCCGTCACGCGGTTCCAGCAGGCCTACGGCCTCGGCGCGGACGGCATCGCCGGTTCGGCGACTTTCTCGAAGCTCTACGCCTTGCAGGACGACGACTGCACGCCGGTCAACTTCTCCTACGACGAGCTGAACAACTGCAACTCCGACTGGTCCGGCGGCAACGTCTCCGCCGCGACCGCCCGCGCCAACGCCCTGGTGTCGATGTGGAAGCTGCAGGCCATGCGGCACGCCATGGGCGACCGCCCGATCGACGTCAACGGCGGTTTCCGCAGCGTCTCCTGCAACAACGCCGTCGGCGGCGCGGCCGGCAGCCGCCACCTCTACGGCGACGCCGTCGACCTGGGCGCCGGTGCCCAGGGCTTCTGCGCGCTGGCACGGCAGGCCCGCAACCACGGCTTCAACGAGATCCTCGGCCCGGGCTACACCGGCCACAACGACCACGTGCACGTCGCGCACAAGTCGTCCCGCTTCTGGTCCGCCCCGAGCTGCGGCATCTGACGCCGGAGCACCCACGACGCGGTGGCCGGCGGCGTGCCGGCCACCGCGTTGTCGTTCCCCGGCCTGGACAGCACCGCACGGCGGGTGTTTGGATCGATGCGCAGCGTGGTTACAACGTTGTAAACCTGTCCGACCCTGCAGATTGGACAAGACGTTGACGTCAAGGCTGATCAGCGCCGCTCTGGCCGCCCTGCTGCTCGGCGGTGTGCCCGCGGTGGCCTCCTCCGCGGCCGCCGTGCCCGACTTCTCGACGGCGGAGGCCGGCAACCCCTTCGTGGACGGGTGGTACGCCGACCCCGATGTGGCCGTGTACGACGGCAGGTACTGGGTCTTCCCCACCTCGTCCCGTCCCTACGACGAGCAGACCTACCTCGACGCCTTCTCCTCGACCGACCTCGTCAACTGGACCAAGCACCCCGACGTCCTGACCAAGGCGGACGTCTCGTGGGCACGCCGGGCCGTGTGGGCACCCGCACCCGTGCAGCGCAACGGCAAGTACTACCTGTACTTCGGCGCGAACGACATCCAGAGCAACTCCGAGCTCGGCGGCATCGGCGTCGCGGTCGCCGACCGGCCGGAGGGCCCGTATCGGGACGCGATCGGCAAGCCGCTGATCAGCCAGTTCGTCAACGGGGCGCAGCCGATCGACCAGGACGTCTTCATCGACACCGACGGCCAGGCGTACATGTACTACGGCGGCTGGGGCCATGCCAACGTCGTCAAGCTCAACGCGGACATGACGAGCCTCGGCCAGTTCCCGGACGGCAGCACGTACAAGGAGATCACCCCGGCGAACTTCACCGAGGGTGCGCAGATGTTCAAGCGCGACGGCAAGTACTACTTCATGTGGTCCGAGGACGGCTGGACCGGCCCGAACTACGCGGTGTCCTACGCGATCTCCGACTCTCCCACCGGCCCGTTCACCAAGATCAGCCGGGTGCTCGCCCAGGACGCCGCCGTGGCACGGGGTTCCGGCCACAACTCCGTGCTCAACGTGCCGGGCACCGACATCTGGTACATCGTCTACCACCGCAGGCCGTTGAGCCGCACCGGCGCCAACGACCGGCAGCTCGCCTACGACCGCATGACGTTCAACGCCGACGGCACGATCCAGCCGGTCACCATGCGGGTGCAGGACGACTTCGACGACCGCAACGCCCTCGGCTGGACCACGCACGGCGGCACCTGGTCGGCGAGCACCGGCCGTTACGAGACCGGTCACTCCTTCGGCGGGAAGTCGTTGCTGGACACGAACTTCTCCGACTTCGTGCAGGACGCCACCGTGATCCCGAGGTCCGCCGCCGGGGACAGCGGCGTCGTGTTCCGCGCGACGGCCGCGGGCACGGGAACGGACGCCTACCGCGGCTACTACGCGGGCATCACCGGCAGCGGCCGGGTCGTGCTCGGCAAGGCGGACGGCAGCTGGACTCAGCTGGCGTCGGCGCCGATGACCGTGCGGCCGAACGCCCGGCACCGCCTGCGGGTCGAGGCGATCGGCTCGTCGATCAAGGTCTACGCCGGTGACCTGACGACGCCCAGGATCTCCGTGACGGACACCAGCTTCACCAGCGGTGCCAACGGTGTCCGCGTCTTCAACACCGGTGCGGCGTTCGACGACATCGCGGTCGCCCACCGCTGACGGAGGGAGGTGACGTGCGGCTGCACCCCGGGGAGACCGAGGCGACGGGCTGGCGGGTCGAGCGGCTGTCCGACGTGGCCGCCCGGCTGCGCCCGCCCGGCGTGGAGGGACGTCCGGTGCTCATCGCCGTCGACGGGCGCGGTGGCGCCGGGAAGTCCACCCTCGTGCGGCGGCTGCGGTCGGTCGTCACCTCGTCCGCGGTGGTGCACACCGACGACATCGCGTGGAACCAGGCGTTCTTCGACTGGGCGGACCTGCTGGCGGACAACGTGCTGCGGCCGCTGCACCGGGGCGAGGCGGTGCGGTTCCGGCCGCCCGCCTGGGCCGCGCACGGCCGGCCCGGCGCGATCGGCGTCCCCGCGGGCCTGGACGTCGTGTGGGTGGAGGGCACGGGGGTCGTCCGCGAGGCGCTCGCTCCGTGGTTCGACGCCGCTGTTTGGGTGCAGGGCGACCTGGACGAGCAGGAACGGCGGTTGGTGACGCGGGACGGCGACTCCCCCGAACAACGGCGGCACGTCGCCGGGTGGCTGGCCGAGGAACTGCCGTTCCTGCTCCGCGAGCAGCCCTGGCGCAGGGCGACGCTCGTGGTGGACGGCACGGCGCGGCTGCGGCACGAGCCCGCCACCGAGGTCGTCGTCGGTGATCCGGACCGGTCAGCCGCGTGACCTCGCGGTGCCCCGCCGCGCACGGACCTTGCGGTAGCTCCACCCCAGCAGGCCCAGCAGCACCAGCCCGGACAGGATGAGGCTCGTGCCGGTGCTCCACCCCGCCAGGGGCACCCACTCGACGACTCCCCACACCACGCCCACCGCGATCAGCCCCAGGCCCGCCGCCACGGAGAAGGCGATGCGCAGCGGCGTGGAGACGCTGTCCTCCGCCGCCTTCATCGCGCGGTCGCGAACCGGGTCGACGTAGCGCTCCAGCTTCGGGAACTCCGACGCGAGCGTGACCAGGCCGGCGAGCACGAGCAGCAGACCGGGGCCGGGCAGCACGAGCAGCGCGATCCCCACGAGGAGCAGCACTGTTCCGAGCACGACCACGCCCACGCGTTTCACGGTGACCTCCTCCGTCGTGTCCAGGATCTCCGGTGCGGCCCGGGCCCGCACGTCAGACCCGCAAATCGGTTGCGACCGGTCACCGGGCTGCCGAACAATCGGCCGCCGCGATCAAGTGGAACTCTGTGCGAACGGGTGGTTCATGTTCGATGTGATCATTGCCGGGTGCGGGCCGACGGGTGCGGTGCTCGCGTCCGAGCTGCGGCTGCACGACGTGCGGGTGCTCGTCCTGGAGAAAGAGCCCGAGCCCACGTCGTCGTTCGTGCGCGTGGTGAGCCTCCACGTGCGCAGCCTCGAGGTCCTGGCGATGCGCGGCCTGCTGGACCGCTTCCTGGAACACGGGAGGCGGCGGCCGGCCGCCGGTCTCTTCGCCGCCATCCCGGCACCGGCGCCCGAAGGCCTCGACTCCGAGCACGACCACCTGCTCGGCATCCCGCAGCCGGTCGTCGAGCGCCTGCTCGAGGAACACGCGCTCGCCCTGGGCGCGGAGGTCCGGCGCGGTGGCGCGGTCACCGGTGTCGAGCAGGACGACGAGGGCGTCACGGTCACGCTGGCGGGCGGTGAGCGGCTGCGGTCGCGCTACCTCGTCGGGTGCGACGGCGCGCGCAGCACTGTGCGGAAGCTGCTCGGTGTCGGCTTCCCCGGCGAACCCTCGCGCAACGACACGCTGATGGGCGAGATGGCCGCGAGCGCGGCGCCGGAGGAGATCGCCGCCCGAGTCGCCGAGGTCCGCCGGACGAGCGGGGTGTTCTCCTTCGGGCCGTTCGGCGAGGGGATCTACCGGGTCGTCGTCCCCTGCGCGGCGGTCAGCGAGGACCGCGCGGAACCGCCCACCGTCGACGACTTCCGCCGGGAGCTGCGGGCCGTCGCCGGAACGGACTTCGGGGTCCACTCGCCGCGCTGGCTGTCCCGCTTCGGCGACGCCACGAGGCTGGCCGACCGGTACCGGGTCGGACGGGTGCTGCTGGCGGGCGACGCGGCGCACGTCCACCCGCCCGCCGGTGGCCAGGGCCTCAACCTCGGCCTGCAGGACGCCGTCAACCTCGGCTGGAAGCTCGCCGCGCAGGTCCGCGGGTGGGCGCCCGCGACGCTGCTCGACACCTACCACGCCGAACGCCACCCGGTCGCCGCGGACGTCCTCGACAACACCCGCGCCCAGGTGGCGCTGCACTCCCCCGAACCCGGCGCGCGGGCGCTGCGGCGGCTGGTCACCGAACTGGTCGGCTTCGAGGAGGTCAACCGGCACCTGACCGAGAAGATCACCGGGCTCGGGATCCGCTACGACCTGGGCTCCGGCCACGACCTGGTCGGCCGCAGGATGCCGGACGTCGCCCTGGAGGAGGGCCGGCTCCACGAGCGGCTGCGCGCGGGCCGCGGCCTGGTGCTCGACCGGACCGGACGGCTGGCGGCGGGAGCCTGGCGGAACCGCGTGGACCTCGTCACCGATCCCGCCGCGGAGCTGGACCTCCCGGCCGTCCTGGTGCGACCCGACGGGTACGTGGCCTGGGCCGGTGAGCTCCAGCAGGACCTCGACGACCACCTCGCCCGCTGGTTCGGCGCGGCGTAGGCGGGGTGCCTCCCGTTGGCCCCGCGCCGTTGGTGCGGATGATCGAATTCGCGCGGGGAGCCATCCCCGGTGCCGTGGCGCGCGTTTCTGCCCATGAGGGGCCGCGCCGGAGCGGCCCACGGACACTGGGGTTCTTCCTTGCGCGCATTGATGATCGGTGCGGCGGTCCTGCTGACCGCCGCGCTGGCACCGGGTTCCGCCCACGCGGCACCACCGTCCAACGACGACTTCGCCGACGCCACGGCGGTCACCTCACTGCCGTTTGCGTCCACTGTGGACACTCGTGGGGCCACCACGGGCAGCGACGACCCTTCGCACTGCTGGTGGGGCACCAGCAGCGTCTGGTACCGCTACACCGCGCCCGCCGACGGGTTCGTCAAGGTGTCGACCGACCGGCCCGACGGTGAGAAGCCCGCCGTCTCCGCCTACACGGGCGAACGCGGCGCGCTGACGTGGGTCACGGACGCCTGCCAGGCCCCGCACGGCGGCGGCTCCACCACCTTCGCCGTCACCGCCGGCACCACCTACCACTTCCTGGTGCAGGACACGACGTTCGCCGGGCCTGTGACGCTCGGGCTGGAGCTCGTGCCGAGAGCGGCGAACGACGACTTCGCGTCGGCCGCCGACCTGCCGCTGAACACCGACGTCCCCGGTGACCCGAGCCCTTCCACGCTCGAGCCGGGTGAGCCGAAGCCCGCGTGCCAGTACCCCTCCACGCGGTCTGTGTGGTACCGCCACACCGCGGGCGGCAGCGGGTTCCTCGCGGCAAAGGTCACCCAGCCCAGCAGCGGCGCGGCCGTCGCCGCCTTCCGCGGCACCGCACTCGGTTCGCTGTCCGAAGTGGACTGCCGGCACACCTCGCACGACCTGGTGGTCTTCGCCGTCACGCCCGGCGAGACCTACTACGTCCGGGTCTCGGACGACGTCTACGGCTCGGCGCCGCTGACGGTGCGGCTGGAGGAAGCGCCGCAGGTCAAGCCCTTCGCGTCGTGGGTGCTGCCGCAGCAGCCCGGCGTCTTCGACCAGGTCCGCTTCGGCATCGACCCCGGCGACCCGGCCGGCCGCTGGCTCTCGGGTGGCGAGGTCCGCTTCGGTGACGGCACGTCGGCGCCGATCCCCGCGGTTCCCGGCCAGGCCGAGGTGTCGCACCGCTACGCCGCCGACGGCGAGTACGAGCTCACGATCACCGGGTACACGGCGGACGGCCGCACCGGCACCACGACCCAAAAGGTGAAGATCGAGACGCACGACGTCACGGTGTCGAACGTCGTCGCCCCCGCCTCCGCGAAGGTCGGCGAGACCGGCCAGGTCGTGGTGTCGGTGACCAACACCCGTTACGACGAGGCCGTGGTCGTGGAGCTGCTGCGCCGCAGGGCGGACGGCTACCACACCGTCGTCGGCACGGCCCGGCGGACCGTGGCGAAGGACGGCACGGAGGTCGTGTCGTTCCCCTACACCTACTCCGCGGATGACGCGGCGCTGGGCAAGGCGACGCTCAAGGCGCGGGTGCGCCTCGACGGCCGGGACGACAACAACCCCACCGACAACGAGCGCGTGGCGGAGACGACCGTGGTCGTGGCGCGGTAGTGGCAGGAGCCGGGCACCGTCCGCACAGGACGGTGCCCGGACCGGTCAGGGCTTGCGGCCGACCGCCGCGAGACCGGTGAAGCGCTCGGGGTTGTCGTCGACGTCCTCGGGCGACAGGGGCCGCCACTGCGGGAAGAACACGATTCCCGGCTCGACGACGTCGAAGTCCGCCAGCAGCGCGGCGACCTGCGACTTGGACCTCATGGTCATCGGGGTCGCCGTGCGGCGGTAGAGGTCCTGGTGGGAGTCCGCCTGCCCCGGCTGGCCGTCCTGGCTCGCGTGGGACAGCACCAGGCAGGAGCCGGGCGCCATCACCTCGCGGTACCGGGTGATGATGCCCGCCGGGTCGTCGCTGTCCGGCACGAAGTGCAGCACCGCGACCATCATGACCGCGACCGGCTCGTCGAAGTCGAGCAGCGACCGCACCGCCGGGTGGTCCAGGACCTGGTCCGGCTGGCGCAGGTCGGCCTGGACGACGGCCGTGCGGTCGTTGCCGCGCAGGATGTTCTCGCTGTACGCGGCGGCGACGGGGTCGTTGTCGACGTAGACGATCCTGGCGTCGGGCGCCAGGTTCTGCGCCACCTCGTGCACGTTGCCCACCGTGGGGATGCCGGAGCCCAGGTCGAGGAACTGGCGGATGCCGGCGTCGACGCAGAACTGCACAGCGCGCCGCAGGAACGCCCGGTTCGCCTGCATGATCTGCGGCAGGTCCGGCCACAGCCCGATCGCCCGTTCGGCCATCTCCCTGTCCACGGCGAAGTTGTGCGCGCCACCCAGGTAGTAGTCGTACACGCGCGCCGCGCTCGGGCGGGTCAGGTCCACCCCGCCCGGAGCAGCAGTCTCGTCCGTCATCCACGCCCCCAACGTTGATCGCAGCCGTGCGGCGCACGCTACCCGCTGCCGCGAAAAGATCAACCCGGGCCGTGGCCCCCGAGCTCCGCCGGACCGGGGACCCGGGCGAACTGGACGAGGGCTACACCTCCAGCGTCACGTCCGTCAGCGGTGCACTCGTGCAGGTGAGCACACGGCCGTCGTCCGTCTGCCGGGAGACCTGTCCTCTGAGCAGCTTCACCGCGCACTCCCGGCAACTGCCGACCGTGCAGCTGTAGGGCATCGGCAGGCCCGCGGCGAGGCCGGCGTCGAGCAGCGTCTGGCCCGGTTCGACCACCGCCGTGCCGACGGCGCGGCCACCGCTCTCGACGTGCACCCGTTGCGGGGTGGCGGCTCCCACCGGGGTCGAGGCGGAGGTCGAGGAGCTGGCGTAGCTCTCGGCGTGGACGTGGTCGTCCGGGACGCCGAGCTGCTCCAGCGTCCGCCGCAGGGCCTCCGTGAGGGGCTCGGGACCGCAGAGGTAGAACCGGGCGGCCGGCCCGAGCGCGAGCTCTCGCGTCCAGCTCCGGAAACGAGGGCCGTCGAGGCGTCCGTCGCGGGACGTCAGCACGTGCGTGACCGAGAGCCGATCGGGGTGCTTCTCCCCCAGTGCGGCGAGCTCGGCGGCGAAGATCACGTCCTCGGCGGTCCGGTTGCTGTAGAGCAGGGCGATCCGGTCGCCGCCCGGTCCGGCGAGCAGGGTGCGGATCACGCTCATCACCGGCGTGATGCCGCTGCCCGCCGCGACCAGCACGACGTCGTGGCCGGTCCCCACCCGGAAGTCACCGGACGGGCCGCGCACGCCCAGCCGGTCGCCGGGCCGCAGCGAGCGGACGTGCGTGGAGAACCGGCCGGTCTGCTTGACCGTGACCTCCAGGCGCGTGCCACCCGGTGCGCAGGACGCCGAGTACGGCCTGCGCACCTGCTCGCCGTCGATGTCGGTCACCAGCGTGAAGAACTGGCCGGGCCGGAAGTCGAACTGCCTGCCGTCCTCCAGCACCAGCGTCACGGCGCTCGGCGTCTCGTGCCGCACCTCGACGACGCGCACCTCCCGCACCGGATCGGCTTGCGGTGCGGTCGCGCGGACTTCGAGAGGGGCGACCTCGTAGCCCTCCTTGCGCAGGCCCGAGCGGTAGGCGAGGTTCATCAACGCCCGCAGCCACCGCGCCGGCACCCGTTCCGCGATCCCGAGCAGCGCGGAGCGCCCCTTCGGGGAGTTCGCGGCGAGGTGCCGGCTCGCGAGGGCCATCAGGTCCGGGACCTCCCCGCGGGCGGCCGGGTTCCACAGCCGGGAGCGCGTCACCGCGTCGTTCGCGGTCAGCTCGGCGGCCTCGACGTCGATCAGCAAGGCGGCGTGCGGCGGGATGCCGCGCAGCGACAACGGTTCCAGCACGGCCGGGTCCGCGGTGATCGTCGCCCGGCCGCGGACGTGCAGCACGCCGTTGCGCCCCGGTACGAGCGCCGCGAACGAGATCCTGTTGTCGCTCAGGAGGTTGTGGAGCGTGTCCGCCCGCCGGTTGCCCCGGCGGTCCGCGAGGACGAGTGTGCGGCCGTCGACGATCCGCGCCACCTGCCGCTGGTCGCCGCGCGGGCTCGTGTCGCTCCCGCCCGAGGAGTCCCAGGTGGACAGCACGAGGAACGGTGCGGCGGCGACGAAGTCCGCGACGCCGGGCGCCGCGAGCGGGCCGTCCTCCACCTCCGGGGCGGGCGGCGCCACCGCGGGCGCCTGCCACAACCCCGACCGCAGCACGGCCTGGGCGCAGTGCACGTACACCTCCTCGACGTCGAAACCGCCTCGGCGCACGACACCGTTGACCCGCAACGTCTCCCCCGTTCCCGGCAGGAGGAAGACCAGCGACGCCGGGCCGTCGGCGGCCCCGTCGAGCGGGAAGGAGATCCGCGTCGGCGAGTGCACGCGCACGAAACCCTTTGCGCCACCGACGAACGTGGTCCTGCTCGTGCCCGCGGAGTCCCGGTGGCCGAAGCCGGCGATCGGACTGCGGGCGAGGACGTCGAGGCAGCCGTCGTCGAGCGCGGAGAGCTGCTTCAGCATGATCATCGACGCCGGGCGCCCGACGACGGCTTCGACCTCCTCCACGGTACCGAGCCGGTGTGTCACATCATTTTCGCAGCTCATGGCACTATTATGAGCTTTTGCTCATGTTCTGGGTACTCGCTTTCGCCCCGCACTCGGAAAGGACGCCATGCCGTCGTCGAACCGCGATGTCGAGCCACGTCGCAAGCCCCGGCAGGTGCGCGCGGAGCTGACCCGCGACCGCATCCTGACCGCGGCTGCTCACGTTTTCTCCGAGCACGGGTACGCCGCGGGCACCACCAACCGCATCGCCGAGCAGGCCCGCGTGTCGATCGGGTCGCTGTACCAGTACTTCCCGAACAAGGACGCGATCCTCGCCGAGCTGATGGTCCGCCACATCGACCGCGGCACCTGGACGCGGGCCGACCGGCTCGACTTCTCCCCGGGCTCGCTGGAGTCGGTCGTGCGGGCGCTGGTCCGCGACGCGATCGACAACCACCGCGACGACCCGCGGTTGCTGCGGATCATGATCGAGGAGGGCCAGCTCTCCGCGGAGCTGCGCGAGACGATCACCCGGCACGGCGAGCAGCGCATCGCCGAGGTCCGCGCCGTGTTCGCCCGCCACCCGGACGTGCGCGTGCGGGACCTCGACGCGGCGGTCGACCTCGTCGTCTTCACCGTGGAGCTGAACACGCACCGCCTGGCGGCGTTCGAGCGGCCCGTCGACAAGATCGAGGAGGAGCTCGTCGACATGGTGACCCGCTACCTCGCCGGTCCCTCCTGAGAGGACGGGCCGCGAATCACGGCAATTCTCGGCCCGGAAGTTTTCGAAACATTCACAACCACCGCGTCGAACGGCCGGACACCGATCGACCCGCCGACTTGCGCGTTCGACGGTGATTCGACTCCGGTTCGCCCGTTCCCGATCCCCTCCGACGGGAGACCAGCCGGGTGAACAGGCCTTGATCGGGCCGAGCACGTCTGCTGATACTGCTGGAGACCTGAGTCGAGCGGAGTGCGGATTTGGCGCGATCCGCCCGCTCGAACCGGGTTCTCCTCGCCCGAAAACCGTTTCCACCCGCATTTTCGCGGGTGCTCTCCAGAAAGCGCCGAAAATGACGCTGACAGCGAAGTCAGTTGCACGAGCATCGCTCGTGTCGACCCTGGTCGCCGCGACCGTGGGCGCCGCGGTCCTCGCGGCCTCGCCCGCCAGTGGTGCCGCCTCCACCCTCGCCGCCGCCGCTCAGCAGAGCGGCCGGTACTTCGGCACCGCCGTCGCGGCGAACAAGCTCGGTGACTCCACCTACGTCGGGATCCTCAACCGTGAGTTCGACATGGTCACGGCCGAGAACGAGATGAAGATGGACGCGACCGAGCCGAACCAGAACCAGTTCAGCTACGGCAACGCGGACCGGATCGTGAACCAGGCCCGAGGTCAGGGCAAGCGCATCCGCGGTCACGCGCTGGCGTGGCACTCGCAGCAGCCGGGCTGGATGCAGAACATGTCCGGCACGGCGTTGCGCAACGCGATGCTGAACCACGTCACCCAGGTCGCCACGTACTACCGCGGCAAGATCTACGCCTGGGACGTCGTGAACGAGGCCTTCGCCGACGGCAACAGCGGCGGACGTCGTGACTCGAACCTCCAGCGCACCGGCAACGACTGGATCGAGGCGGCGTTCCGCGCCGCCCGTGCGGCCGACCCCGGGGCCAAGCTCTGCTACAACGACTACAACACCGACAACTGGTCGCACGCCAAGACCCAGGGCGTCTACCGGATGGTGCAGGACTTCAAGTCCCGCGGTGTGCCGATCGACTGCGTCGGCTTCCAGGCCCACTTCAACAGCGGCAACCCCGTTCCGTCCAACTACCACACCACCCTGCAGAACTTCGCCGCCCTCGGCGTCGACGTGCAGATCACCGAGCTCGACATCGAGGGCTCCGGCAACACGCAGGCCCAGCAGTACCAGGGCGTCACGCAGGCGTGCCTCTCGGTCCCGCGGTGCACCGGCATCACGGTGTGGGGCATCCGCGACACCGACTCGTGGCGTGCCTCGGGCACCCCGCTGCTGTTCGACGGCAGCGGCAACAAGAAGGCCGCGTACAACTCGGTCCTCAACGTCCTGAACAGCGGCACCGGCACCACGCCGCCCACCACGACGACGACCACGTCCAGCAACCCCGGCGGCGGGGGCTGCACCGCGACGTACTCCGAGGGCGAGAAGTGGAATGACCGCTTCAACGGCAACGTCACCGTCACGGGCACGGACAACTGGGTCGTCACGGTCACCGTCAGCTCGCCGCAGCGGATCATCGCGACCTGGAACACCAGCGCGACCTGGTCGTCGGCGAACGTCATGACCGCACGGCCCAACGGCAGCGGCAACACGTTCGGGTTCACCATCCAGCACGGCGGCAACTGGAACTGGCCGAGCATCTCCTGCCAGGCCGCGTGATCGGGGGCGGGAGGGCCCCGGCTCCCGTCGGGACCCTCCCGCACCGGGCAGGGCATCGCGGCTGACGGCGGTGGCCGCGATGCCCGCAGCCTCAGCGCGCAAAGGCGTTGCGGCACTGGGCGGCGCCGTGGCAGTGGCAAGCACTGCCACGGCGTCGTGCCGCTACCGGCACCGTCCGGCCCAATCCTGCGACTCGACCGCACCACCCTCCCGCGGCTCGAACCGCTCTCCTGCCCGCGCTCGTGTTCCGAGCGCCCCGGCAGCCGTCAGGTCACGGTGGTCACCACGACCGCCGTGACCGCGGCGGTGGTCCTCTGGACCGCGGCGGCGACCGCCGTGGTCACGTCGGCCGAGGTCGCCACCCAGCTGTTCATCGGCAAGCGCACGGTCGACGCGCACCTGCGCGCGATCTTCCGCAAGCTCGGCGTGGCCTCGCGCCGTCAGCTCAAGGACCACCCCGGCCTCCTCGGCGACGACCGGACGGGTTCGTCATTCGGCCGTTGAGGGGGTGACCGGGACGCGTCCGGCGGGTGGAATGGAGCCCGACGGAGGTGTGGCATGCGTACACGGCTCGTGGTGTCGTTGCTCGGACTGGTGCTCTTCGCGGGTGGTGCTCCCGCTCTGGCGTCACCACCGACGCCCGGTGACCAGCCCCTGCCGGGCTACACGATCTCGAACCCGCCGCTGAAGCCCGAGGTCGTCGGTGGCAAGCCGACGCGCGTGCTGCAGGGCGTGCACAAGCATTCGGCGTACATCGTCGAGGTGCCCCCGGACTGGAACGGCCGGCTGGCCATGTGGGCGCACGGTTACCGGGGCACCGGCACCGTCCTCACCGTGGACCCGCCCGCCTACGGACTGCGCACCCGTTTGCTCGGCCAGGGCTACGCGTGGGCGGCGTCCTCCTACTACGGCAACGGGTACGACGTCCGCGCCGGTGTGCAGGCCACGCACGACCTGGCCCGCCACTTCGGCACGCTGGTGGCGAGGCCGAAGCAGGTCCTGATCGCGGGCGTCTCGATGGGCGGCCACGTGATCGGCCGTTCGCTGGAGCAGTACCCCGGCTTCTACGACGGCGCCCTGCCGATGTGCGGCGTGCTCGGCGACCACGAGCTGTTCGACTTCTTCCTCGACTACCAGCTGACGGCGCAGAAGCTCTCCGGCATCGGCACCTACCCGGTCCCGGCCGACTACCTCACCGCGGTGGTGCCGCGCATCCAGGAGGAACTGGGGCTGACCACCCTCCTGCCGGGCGGCCCCGACACCGTGACGGACCGCGGCGCCCAGTTCCGCGCGGTCACGGTCGAACGCAGCGGCGGCCCCCGTCCCGGCGCGACCCCCGCGTTCGCGTTCTGGAAGAACTTCCTCTTCGGCCTCGCTTCCCCTCCCGCCCCGGACGCGCCGCTCGCCTTCGACCCGGGCCGCCTCGCGACCAACCTCGGCACCCGCTACCGGCCCAGCTCGCCGGTCGACCTGAACCGCACGGTGCAGCGAGTCCTGCCGGCCGACTGGCGCTCGCGCCTGTCCCCCGCGCTCACCGAGGTCCCGAGGATCGCGGGCAAGCCGCGGGTGCCGGTGGTCTCCCTGCACGGCCTGGGCGACCTGTTCGTGCCGTTCTCGATGGAGCAGGAGTACCGCAGCGACGTCGCCCGCAACGGCCAGTCGAGGTGGCTGGTGCAGCGGGCGATCCGCACGGTGGACCACTGCGAGTTCTCGCCCTCGGAGGTCGGTGCGGCCTGGGACGACCTGGTGGCGTGGACCGACCGCGGCAGGAAGCCCGCCGGTGACGCCGTCGGTGACCGGTCCGCGGTGGCCTCGGAGACGTTCGGGTGCCGGTTCACCGATCGCGCGGCGTACGCGGGTCCCGGCACCCGGAAGTTGTTCTCCGCCTGTCCCTGAGAAGAAGTCCGCGCGGTCCGGCTCCCGGTGGCGGTCGTGTGAGAGCACGACCGGGAGCCGGTGAGGAGTTCGGCCTCCCGGCGGCTGAGGCTCGTGTCCGCGAAGGTGCCGCGGTGGCGGCGGGTCGCGGGCGGGCTCCAGGCCGCGGCACCGGTGCTGCGCGGCGAAGCGGGCATCGATGTCCAGCACGCCAAGACGCGTGGCAGCGCATACCCGCGTTCAGGGTGTTGTTCGCCCGCGGCGGCCGCGCCAGTCATCTGTGAAGGCTTCCGGGACGGCGCGCGCGGAGGTTGAATCCGCGCAGCCGTCGAAGGAGCAACTCCATGCGTCTGATCAGAGCAACCGCGGCCACCGCCGCGATCCTCGTCGCGGCAGCGCTTCCCGCGTCCGCGATCAACTCCTACAACGCCACGCCCGCCCCGGAACGCACCGAGGTCGGCGCACTCGTCGCCACCTGGGACGACGACGACGACCCGGCGACCCCGGACCGCGTGGACTGGGTGTGCAGCGGCACCATGGCCGACGCCGACACCTTCCTCACCGCCGCGCACTGCACCAGCGACTGGCCGGCGAACGTGAAGTTCTACGTCTCGCTGCACCAGGACGTCCAGTCCGCGCTCGACAGCGCCACCGGCACCCCGGCGCAGATCGCCGCGGCCGTCGGCGTCCCCGGCACCGCGCACAACCA
The DNA here is from genome assembly GCF_900104175.1 of Lentzea jiangxiensis. Classification (GTDB taxonomy): domain Bacteria; phylum Actinomycetota; class Actinomycetes; order Mycobacteriales; family Pseudonocardiaceae; genus Lentzea; species Lentzea jiangxiensis. Next base: position 459,819 of record NZ_FNIX01000002.1, on the reverse strand, counting down.
CCCGGCCTACCCCGGCACGGCGGCCGACACGCACGACATCTCGGTCGTCGAGGTCTCGGCTGAGCAGATGAAGGCCCGGTGGTCGTTCACCCCGGCGACGCTGCCGGCCGCGAACCGCCTGGGGCAGCTCGGCCCGCAGGGGCTCGACGACACGTCGTGGGTCGTCGCGGGTTACGGCACGCAGGAGGCCCGCCGCGGTCCCGGCGGCCACACGCACCCCGGTGGCGGCGTGCGGATGAAGGCGCCGGTCACGTTCAACGCCCTGAACAACGCGTGGGTCCGGCTCGCCATGACCGCGCCGCAGGGCAACGGCGGGGCCTGCTACGGCGACTCCGGCGGCCCGAACTTCGCCACGATCGACGGCAAGCGGGTCCTCGCCGCCACCACGATCACCGGTGACTCGCCGTGCTACGCGACCAACGTCGTCTACCGGCTCGACACACCCGGCGCGCGGGACTTCCTGCGCCCGTTCGTGGCCCTGCCCTGACCGGTGCGGGGCGGGCGCCCTCGAGCGCCCGCCCCGCACCCGTTCTCAGTGCCCGTTCTCAGTGCCCGTTCTCAGTGCCGGCCCCAGTTCGGGACGTTGTGGCCGTTCATCGTCACCTCGAACTGGTCGTACTTCGCCATCAGCGTCAGCAGCTCGTCCTCATTGGGCTTGTTGCCGTCCGCGTACATCTCGGCGAGGCCGCGGAAGTACTCCTCGCGGTTGAGCGCGGGCGTGAAGATGATGAGCATCGTGGCCTGGTCCTCGTACGGGTTGTGGAACCCGTGCGAGACCCCCATCGGCACGTTCACGTAGGTGCCGGGCGGGGCGGCGAACGACTTGCCGTCGAGGTGCAGCTCCACCATGCCGTGCAGGACGTAGAACGCTTCGAGCTGCTCGTTGTGCACGTGCGGCGAGGCACCGGGGGCTCCGGCGGCCATGCGGTGCTCGTACAGGCCGAGCCGGCCGTCCGTCTCGCTGCCCCTCGCCTTGAAGGTCGTGTGGGTGGTGGTGCCGATCTGCACCGACTCACCCTCGCCGGGAAGCAGGATGTTGGACACCTGAGTCATGTCTGGTCACTCCTCGTTGATCGCTTCGCGCTTCTCGCCGCTGTGAGCCGTCGTGTCTTCCTGGTTGAACCACGAGAGGTACCGCTCGCCCGTGTCCGGGAAGACGGTGACCAAGTTCTTGCCCGCGAACTCCGGGCGTGCCGCGAGGACCCGGCAGGCGTGTGCCGCCGCGCCGGACGAGACGCCGACCAGCAGTCCCGCCGTCCGCGCCAGCTCCCGCGCGGTGTCGTAGGCGTCCTCGTTGGACACCGCCAGAACCTCGTCGATCACGTCGACATCGGTCGTCGGGGCGACGAAACCGCCGTTCAGGCCGGGGATGCGGTGCAGGCCGCCCCACCCCTGGCTGAGCACGGGTGAGCCCTCCGGCTCCACCGCGACCACGCGGATCGCGGGATTGCGCTCCTTCAGGTACCGCGCCGTGCCGCTGAGCGTTCCGCCGGTGCCGACGCCGCAGACGAAGACGTCCACCTCGCCGTCGGTGTCGTTCCAGATCTCCGGGCCGGTGGTGGCGTAGTGCGCCGCCACGTTGTCGGGGTTCTCGTGCTGGCAGGCGAACCACGAACCCGGCCGTTCGCGGTGGATCTCCTCGGCCTTCGCGATCGCCGCCGCGTAGCCCTCCTGGTACGGGGTCAGCACGATCTCCACGCCGAACGCGCGCAGCAGCTGCAGGCGTTCGCTGGTGGCGCTGTCCGGCAGGACGATCACGCACCTGTAGCCGCGTGCCGCGGCGATGGCGGCCATCGAGATGCCGGTGTTGCCCGAGGTCGCCTCGACGATGGTGCCCGTGCCCCTGCTGAGCTGCCCGCGCTGCTCCGCGCCGTTGATCATGTAGAGCGCGGCGCGGTCCTTCACGCTGGACAGCGGGTTGGCCATCTCCAGCTTGGCGAAGAGCTGCGCGGTCGTGACGCCGAGGTCGAGCCGGACGGTGGGTGTGCCGCCGATCAGGTCGACGAGCGAGTGGGCGGGCGGCCGCCGGGTGAGGGGCTGACTGAGCCGGGTCTCCACGAGCACTCCGATCGGTTGGTTTTCACCAGCTGGGGAACACCGCTGCGCCCTTGTGCCGCTGGCCCGCGACGACCACGGACTGGCGCGGGCGGGCCGCCTTCGCGACGCTGCGGCTCGACCTCAGGTTCGGGATGGAGAACGGTGCGAGGACGCGCGAGTCGGCCGGCACGTCCCGGATCACGAGGGCCTGGGCGCCCACCACCGAGTCGTGCCCGACGGTGACCGGACCGAGGATCGTCGCGTTGGCCCCGACGACCACCCGGTCGCCGAGCTTCGGGTGCCGTCGCGACCCCTCGGGCCGCTGGTTGTCGTGCCACCAGCCGACCGCGCCGAGCGTCACCTGGTGGAAGATCGTGACGTCGTCGCCGATCTCCACCGTCTCGCCGATCACGACGCCCGCGCCGTGGTCGATGAAGAAGCCGCGGCCGATCCGCGCACCGGGGTGGATCTCGATGCCCCCGGTGAGCAGGCGGGCGAGGACCATGACCAGGCGGGCGCCGCGCCGGTGACCCCGCAGGTGCAGCCCGTGCGACACGCGCCAGCCCCAGATCGCGATGACCGTCGGGTGCAGCAGCGCCTCGCTGCGCGACAGGATCGACGGGTCGCGGTCCATGACCATGTCGAGGTCGTCGGTGACCACGCGCAGCAGCGCCCGCGGGGTCACCGGACCGCTCCCGCCTTGTCCTTGCGCAGCTGCCCGAGCCGGTTCTCCGCGTAGGCCACGCCGACCATCACGACCAGGCCGCCCGCCAGCAGGTTCCACGTGACGGGTTCGCCGAGGAACGTCACGCCGACGAGCACGGCGAACACCGGGACCACGTAGTTGACCGCCGAGGCGGTGGTGGCGCCGACGTCGCCGATGAGGCGGAAGTAGAGCACGTACGCCAGGCCGGTGCTGAGCAGGCCGAGCAGCACGATGCTGAGCGTGACCGGGCCGGTGAAGTGCGGTGTGCGCCACTCGAGGAACGGGGTCACGAGCGCCTGCAGCACCGCCGCCGAGACGAGCTGCGACGCGGCCAGGGCGAGCGGCGCGAGGCCGAGCGGCGACAGGTACTTGCGCACGTACACGAAGCCGATCGCGTAGCTGATGGCCGCGCCGAAGCAGGCCAGCCTGCCGCTGAGCGACCCGAGCGACTCGTGCCACGGGCCGATCAGCAGCACCACGCCGACGAAGCCCAGCGCCAGGCCGACCGCCTTGCGCGAGGTCGCCCGCTCCGTCGGCAGCGCGGCCGTGGCGAGCGCCAGCGTCAACAGCGGTGTCGCGCCGATCAGGACGCCCGCGATGCCCGCGCCCGTGGTCTTCTCGCCGTAGGACAGCAGCAGGAACGGGATCACGTTGCCGAACAGGCCGGCGGCGGCGATGTGGCCCCAGACCTGGGCGGAGCGCGGCAGGGTGACCTTGCGGACGGCCACGATGCTGAGCAGCACCGCCGCGCCCAGCACGAGTCTGGCGAGCACGAGCTGCCCCGGCGTCAGGCCTTCAAGGGACACCTTGATGAAGGTGAAGCTGCTCCCCCACAGCAAAGCCAGCAGCAGGAAGCGAGCGACGGATGCCTTGTCCATTGCTTCTCGATTCGGGTCATCAGTCTGTAGTCGTTTGAACACTTCACCAGCCGTGACTAGTGGCGTGGTGGAGCCGCTCACGCGGGGAAAGGCGGTCGGCCGCGACACGTTCGACCCGGCGGCCTCAGGCCAGGTGCTGTCGCGCCCACTCCTCGAAGCTCGTGAGCGGCAGGCCCAGCGCCCGTGCGAACTCCGGCCGGCCCGCCATGCCGGTCTCGTTCATCCGGTCGTGCCCTGCCCCCATCTCCGGCATCCCGGCCGCGCGGGCCTGCTCCAGCGTCAGGTCGGGCGCCCGGAGCTCCACGCCGAGCGCGCGCGAGAGCACCGCGGCGATCTCCGCCATCGACAGGTGTTCGCTCGCCAGCTCCAGCTCCACGCGGTCGAACCGCGCCGGGTCCGCGACGGCGGCGGCGACCGCCGTGCCGATGTCCCGCACCGCGACCAGGGCCAGCCGGGTGTCCGGCTTGAGCATGCTCACCAGGCCGCCCTCGACCCCGCGCGGGAAGAGGAACGCCGCCGACGGCAGGAAGTTCTCCATGAAGAAGCCGGGCTTGAGCAGCGTCCACCGCTCGAAGCCCGCCTCGCGGACGCGGTCCTGGATCGCGGCCTTGGTGTTCAGCGACGCGGCCCGGACCGGGTGCAGCTCGTCCTCGACGCGCGGGCCGGCACCGTCGACCGTCGTCTGGACGAACTGCCGGACGCCCTGTTCCCGTGCGGCGTCCACCAGGTTGGCGGCCTGGGTGAGCTCGCCGTCGAAGTCGAAGTTCGTCCCGTCGAACTCGGCCATCTGCACCGAGAACACCGCGCGGGCGCCCCGGGTGGCGCGGAGCAGCGACTCGCGGTCGTGCAGGTCGCCGGTGACGAGTTCGACGTCCAGCGCCTTCGCGCGTTCGGACTGCGGGTCGCGGACCAACGCGCGCACGGGCACCCCGTTCGCCTTCAGGGCTCGAACGGCCGCGCCTCCCTGCTTGCCGGTGGCTCCCGTGACCAGAACTGGTGCGGACATGGCTCTCCTCGGTTGAAAACGGCGGGGGCCGCCGTTTAGGTGTCCGCTACGATATGGCGGCCCCCGCCGTTTATCAACCACGAGGTGGTCATGACCGATCGCCAGCGCGCCGACGCCCGGCGCAACCACGAGCGGATCCTCGCCGTCGCCGAGCGGGAGGTCGCCGCGCACGGCGCGCAGGCCTCGCTCGAGCAGATCGCCAGGGTCGCGGGCGTCGGGTCGGCGACCGTGCGCCGCCACTTCCCCACCCGCCAGGCGTTGCTGGAAGCCGTGCTGGGGCACCGGATCGAGCTGCTGTGCGAGCGGGCCCGCGAGCTGACCGGTGCTCCGGACGGACGGGAGGCGTTGCTGACGTGGCTGGATGAGCTGGTCACCTACTGCGTGACCGCGAAGGGGCTCGCCACGGCGCTCGCCCACGACGGGGACCCGGTCGGGGAGAACTCCTGCGCGACGGTGATCAGCGAGGCCGCCGGACCGCTGCTGCGGCGGGCGGTGGCGGAGGGCGCGGTGACGCCGGACGTCACGGCGGTCGAGCTGGTGTCGCTGATCGTCGGGATCGCGATGGTGACCGAGCACCACCGCGATCCGGCCGCGTCGGCCGGACGGCTGTTCGCCGTGGCGGTGGCGGGGATCGGTCCGGCCCGGGCGACGTGATCAGTGCGCCGCGAACCCCCTGATCACGATCGCGGCGAAGCGCCGGGACGCGGCGGCCCGGCCCTCCGGGGTCGTGGCGCGGATGCCGCCGTTGGCCATGAGCACCAGGACGAGGTCGTCGACCACGAAGTCCTCGCGCAGCCGCCCGGTCCGCTTGGCCTTGCGGGCGAGTTTCGCGACCGCCTTCAGCGACCGCTCGCGGCTCCCCGCGAAGTCCAGGGCGCGGGGGAAGTTGGAGGTGAAGGCCGCGGTGAAGCCCCGGTCGCGGGCGTGCAGGGCGCAGATCCTCTCGATGACGGTGCAGAAGCCGCGCCACGGGTCGGGGTCCGCGAGCCCTTCGCGCACGATGACCTCGCACGCCTGCATCTGCTCCGCGAACGCCTCGGTGGCCAGCGCCTCCTTGGTCGGGAAGTGGCGGTAGAGGGTCGCGGGGCCGACGCCGGCGCGGCGGGCCACCTCGCGCATCGGCGCGCCCAGGCCGTCGGTGGCGAACACCTCGCGGGCCGCTTCGAGGATGTGCTCGCGGTTGTACCGGGCATCGGAGCGCACGGGGTGGGACAAACGCGCTGTCATGACTCTCACTTTAGCGAAGCGGACGGGTGCGTCCATCTACCGTCGATGTTGTGAAAGCCATTGTGGTGCAGACGTTCGGCTCGCCGGACGGACTGGTCGCCGTCGACCTCCCCGATCCCGTTCCCGCCGAGGGGCAGGTGCTCGTGGCGGTCGAAGCGGCCGGGGTCGGCGGTGCCGACGTCCTGATCAGGCGCGGTGACCTCGCCGCCTACGGTTTCCGGGAGGGTCACGTGCCCGGCGGGGAGGTCGCGGGCACCGTGCTCTCCGCAGGCAGCGGGGTCGACCCGTCCTGGGTGGGGCGGCGGGTGTGGGCGCCCACCGGTGTCGGGGGCGGGTACGCCGAACTGGCGGTCGTGCCGGCCGGCGAGGTCGTCGAGCTTCCCGCGGGACTGTCCGCCGAGGATTCGGTGGCGCTCGGTGGCGCCGGGGTGGTGGCGCACTTCGGCCTGGCCCACGCCCGCTTCTCCCCCGGCGAGTCCGTGCTGGTGCGCGGTGCGTCCGGCGGCATCGGCATCATGACGGTCCAGCTCGCGGCCCGGCGGGGCGCGAAAGCCGTGGCGGTCACGACGTCCTCGGCCGCACGGGGTGAACGGCTGCGCGTGCTCGGAGCGACCCGCGTGCTGGGCCGCTCCGGCGCCACGGACGACGGCTACGACGTCGTTGTCGACGTCGTGGCCGGGCAGGACCTGCCGTCGTTCCTCGACAGGCTCAACCCCAACGGGCGGCTCGTCGTGGTCGGCGCCGTCGCCGGGCCTCCGCCCGGCGACGTCAGCGCGCGGATGATGGCGGCGTTCCGGAAATCGTTGTCCTTCAGCACCTTCAGCGCCGATTCGGTGTCCGGAGAGGACAGGCGGACGGTGGGGGCTGCGCAGTTCGCCGCCGCGGTCCGCGGCGAACTGCGGGCCGTCGTGCACGAGACGCTGCCGTTGGAGCAGGCCGCGCTCGCGCACCGGAAGATGGACGCGGGCGAGGTCTTCGGCAGGATCGTGCTGACCGCTCAGGCGTAGGGGTTGCGGCCGGACAGGTTGTCGTAGGTCGAGCGGTCCTCCGTTGCAGAACAGGAAGTACGCGTACACCGGCCGGTCCAGTCGAACGTCGCCCCGGCGTAGCCGTGGTTCGGTCCCGAGAAGGGGAACTCCTGCGCGGCGGCACCGGCGGGCGAGATGTTCACGGTGATCACCGAGAGCGCCGCCGCTGCTGCGGCGGCGACCCAGCGGACGATCCTGCGGAAGCTCCTCGAACGCACGGCGGCAGTAAACAGCGCGCACTCGCAGCAGCTGTTGCGCCTCAACGCAAAACCCCGCACCCGGACCGGCCGGGCGCGGGGTTTTGCGTTCACGCCTTCAGTGCCGCGCGGCGGCGCGGTCGAGCTGCTCGCGCACGCTGCGCGGGCGCATGTCGGTCCAGTGCTCGTTCACGTAGTCGAGGCACGACTGGCGGGTCTCCTCGCCGTGCACGACGGTCCAGCCGTCGGGCACGGTGGCGAGCGTCGCGGGCCACAGGGCGTGCTGGCCCTCGTCGTTGACCACCACGAAGAAGCGGCCGTCCTCGTCGTCGAAAGGGCTGGTGCGCATCGATCGGCTCTTTTCAGTAGATGGTGCGGGCGTCCGCGCTGCGGCGGTGGGCACGCGACTTGCGGAGGTCGCGGGCGATGTTCAGCCGGGTGAGCCACCGGTCGGTGCCGTCGAAACGGGCCTTGAACGGCTCCCGGCCGTGCGTGCCGCGGTAGTTGTCCAGGAACAGGACCTCACCGGGCTTCAGGGCGTAGCCGGAGATGTTGGCGTCGATCGCCTTCACGATCGCGTCCAGCGCGGCGGCCGCCTCGGGGTCCGACGCGGGGACCTCCATGAAGTACGGGTCCAGCCGCAGGTACGGGTCCTCCTGCGGGCCGAACAGGACCGCGATGGGCTCCGGGTTCGCGTCCAGGCCGGAGATCCACTCGTAGCTGCGGTCGCGCAGGCGGCGCAGCTGCTCGTCCTCCTCGTCGTTCTGGCGGTTGGCGGCGAGGTGCGAGCGGTCGGGCCGGATCGGGAAGCGCTCCTGGCGCAGCACCTCGACGACGTCCGCGGGGAGGTCGACGCCCTCCAGCGAGCCGTAGGTGGTGTTGACGCCGTCGGGGTTGCGCAGGCACATCAGGCCCACGTAGTCCGTGCGCATCGGGTGGAACGCGTCCTCGATGTGCCACGTCAGCAGCTCCTCGCTGCCGGAGCCGAGCTGCTCGTACTGGTGCTCCTTGATGGGGAACACGTCGTGCAGCAGCCGGCCGTCCTGCTGGGTGGACCACGCGATGGGGTCACCGAGCAGCGACGCGCACAGGTAGAAGAACAGGTCCTCGGCGAGCGTGGGACGTCCCTCGCCGCCGCAGTCCTTCCAGTGCGCCGGCGTCGGGCCGATGCCGGCGTCGTCGATCCGGTAGCCGCCGACGACGCACAGCGGGTGCGGCTCGGTCAGGCGGAACTCGGTCAGGCCCGCGCGCAGGGCGCGGGGCAGCTCGTGGGCGATGATCGTCGCGTCGCGCACGAAGGCCGGGTCCTCGACCGTGCGGTAGCGCTCGGCCAGCGACGCGACCAGGGCGCCGGCCTCGGCGACGTCGGAGTCGGACAGGTCAATTCTGAACACGGGCTTTCTCCCCTGCGAGTGCGAGCGTGTCGAGGCCTCGGGTGAACGAGGCGGTGGGGCCGCCGTAGCCCAGCCGGACGCGGGCCGGGTCACCGAAGCACGACCCCGGGACGAGCAGCGTGCGGTGCTCCCTGGCGAGGTCGTGGCAGAAGCCGGTGGTGTCGGCGTGACCGAGCAGCCGCGGGAACGTGGAAGCGCCGCCCATCGGCTCCGGCAGGTCGATCAGGTCCGGGTGGTCGGCGGCCCACCGGCGCAGCAGCCCCAGGTTGTGGCGGGCCTGCTCCATGCGGACACCGACCAGGAGACCCGCGTTGCGCGCGACGCGGGTGGCGAGCAGCTCGACCAACGGCGAGAGGTGCAGCGTCATGCGGTCGCGCAGGTCCAGCGTGCCGCGCAGCACGTCCTGCGGCCCGATCGCCCAGCCGACCCGCAGCCCCGGCAGGCCGTAGCCCTTGGACAGGGTGCCGATCGAGATGGCCCTGTCGTAGTCGTGCACGGGGTCCGCCAGCGGTTCACCCTCGACGACCATCTCGCGGAACGCCTGGTCCCACACCAGGTACGCGCCCGCCTCGCGGCAGATCGCGACGAACTCGTCGCGCTGCTCCGGCGTGAGCGACGCCCCCGTCGGGTTGTGCGGGAAGTTCACGACGACGGCCTTGGCACCGCCGACCACGGCACGCAGGTCGTCGAGGTCGGGCCGGAACCCGTTCTCGGGGCGCAGCGGCCACACCCGCAGCTCGCAGCCCATGGTCCGGGCGATCGACGTGTGCGTGTGGTAGGTCGGCTCGGTGACGACGACGGCGTCGCCCGGGTCGAGCAGCGTGCTGAGCACGAGGTAGATCGCCTCACTGCCGCCGTGCGTGACCATGACCCGCTCGGGGTCGCCGGTCCCCCACTCGTCGGCGATGGCGGTGCGGACCTCCTCGCTGCCGAACGACGTGCTGTCGCGGAACACCACGGCGTCGAGCTCGGCGGCGTCGATGCCGAGCATCGCCCGCAGGTCGGCGAGCGAGTAGTCCTCGACCCCGCTGCTGCCGATGTCGTCGTCGACCGCGAAGTAGTACAGACGCATCCAGTCCTCGAGAGGTGCTGGTTCGAACTTCATCGGGACGGCTCCTTTCAGCGGTAGGCCGAGGACTGCAGCTCGTACAGCTCGGCGTAGAGGTCGGGGTGGGCCATGAGGTCGGCGTGGCTGCCCACCTCGCGGATGCGGCCGCCGTCGAGGACGACGATCAGGTCGGCCATGCGCACGGTCGAGAAGCGGTGCGACACCAGGAGGGTCACCGTGCCGCGCGACCTGCCTTCCCGTGCCGCCTCGGCGAAGCGCTCGAACAAGGCGTGCTCGGTCTGCGGGTCCAGGGCGGCGGTCGGTTCGTCGAACACCGCCAGCAACGGATCGGTGCGCAGCAGGCCGCGGGCGAGCGCCAGCTTCTGCCACTGGCCGCCCGACAGCTCGACGCCACCGTCCCAGTCCCGGCCCAGCCGCGTGTCGAGGCCGTGCGGCAGGCGGTCCACGACGGACGTCGCTCCCGCCCGCCGCAGAGCGCCCCGCAACGCGGCGTCGTCGTCGATCTTCGCGGTGTCGGCGACCCCGATGCTCTCGCGGGCCGCGAACCGCAGCTCCACGAAGTCCTGGAAGGCACCGGTGAGCCGGGCGCGCCACTGCGGGACGGGGAAGCGCCGCAGGTCGACGCCGTCGACCTCGACCCTGCCCTCGTCGGGTTCGTAGAAGTCGCACAGCAGCTTCACGAGCGTCGACTTGCCCGCGCCGTTCTCCCCCACCAGCGCCACGACCGAGCCGGCGGGCAGGTGCAGCGAGACGCCGTCGAGGACGGTGCGCTCACTGCCGGGGTAGCGGTAGGTGACGTCGACGAGGTCGATGCCGCGGCTCAGCGACGCGGGCGGGGTGACCGGCTCGTCCGGCTGTTTCGCGGCGGACGCGGCGAACCGCTCCAGCCACACGTAGCGCCGGGCCTGCTTGAGGCACCACAGGAAGTCGCCGCTGTAGCCGACGGACGAGGCGACGACGGCGGCCATCTCGATGGTGAGCGCGAGGACCAGGACGACGTCACCGGGCGTCGCCCTGCCCTGCACCGCGAGCCAGACCACGAGCGCGATGGCGCCGAAGAACCCGGCCGCGTTGACGACGGCGTCGATGCTCTTGAGCGCCGCGCCGCGCCAGGCCGCGCGGTTGCGGGTGTCCAGCACCTCGTCGGAGACCTCGTGGTGGCGGCGCACCAGTTCGCGGGTGAGCCCGAAGATCCGCAGCTCCTTGCCCGCGCCGGCGGTCGTGCCGATGTCGAACAGGTGGCGGCGCAACCGCTCGGTCTCGCCGGTGTCCTCCTGGGCGTCCACCGCGAGGTCGTTGGCCCGGCTGGTGATCCACAGCGAGATGAACGCCAGCAGGGCCAGCGAGATCAGCGCGGGGTGCACGTCGGCGAGCAGCAGCGCGGTGGTGCCGAAGCCGACGACCGCGCTGATCAGGCCCGCGGTCGCGTTGGTCATCTCGGCGAGGCTCTCGCGCTCCTCGCGCAGGAGCTGGACCTGGTCCAGGTACTTCGGGTTCTCGTGCGGGGCGAGGCTGCCGATCCCGCCGAGCAGGCGCATCAGCGTCCGGTCCGACAACGCCTGCGTGCGTTCGAGCACGGCGAACACGCAGTGGGCGTTGTAGTACTGGGCGACGATGAGCAGGCCGGTGGCGGCGGCGATGCCGAACCCGGCGGTGAGCGCGCCCTCCAGGTCGCCGTCGTGGGCGGCGTCGACCAGGTTGCCGGCGCTGTAGGCGATCAGGGGACCGGTGAGCGCGAGGGCGATCTCCGTGACGATCTGGAAGACCGCGTGCCGGCGCGCCGCCCGGAAGCCGAAGCTGATGGTGGTGAGGAAAGCCCTCCAGGTGTCACGCATCGGTGCCTCCCGCCGGCTGGAAGCGCTCCGCCTGCAGGCGGAACAGGTGGGCGTAGCGGCCGTCGAGGTCGAGCAGTTCGTCGTGGCCGCCGTTCTCGACGACACGGCCCTCGGACACGACCACGATCCGGTCGGCGCGCCGCACGGTGGAGAAGCGGTGCGAGATGATGATCGTGGTGAGGCCCTGGGTGAGGTCCAGGAACCGTTCGTACAGCTCGGCTTCCGCCCGCACGTCGAGTGCCGCGGCGGGTTCGTCGAGCACGAGGACCCTCGCGCCCGCCTCGACGGCGAACATCGCACGGGCCAGGGCGACGCGCTGCCACTGCCCGCCGGAGAGGTCGACGCCGTCGCTGTAGGCCTGGGACAGCACGGTGTCCCAGCCGTTGGGCAGCGACTCGACCAGATCGCCGATCCCGGCCCGTTCGGCGGCGCGGCGCAGCATGGCCTCGTCGCCCGCGTGCTCGGGAGCGCCCAGCCCGATGTTGTCGCGCACCGGCAGGTGGTAGCGGGTGAAGTCCTGGAACAGCACCGCGACCCGCCTGCGCCACTCCTGCGGGTCGAGACCCACGAGGTCGGCGCCGTCGACGGTGATCTTGCCGCCGGTGGGTTCGTAGAAACCGGCCAGCAGCTTCACGAGCGAGGTCTTGCCGGCGCCGTTGTCGCCGACGACCGCCAGCGACTTCCCGGCGGGGATCACGAGGTCCAGTCCGTTCAGGACTTCACGGTCGTTGCCGGGGTAGCTGAAGGACACGCCTTCGCAACGGATCTCCCGCGCCGGGACGTCCGCCCCGACCGGCAGGCCGGACTGGGGTGGCCCGCTGTCCGCGAGCCGCTTCTCCAGCGACAGGAGCTTCGGCACGGTGACGGCGGCGTTCGAGAGGTACAGGTGCTCGTCGCCGACGGCGTACTCGTTGGCGTTCGCCAGCGCCTCCACGAACACGGCGAGGGCGGCGAGCGTCAGGTCGCCCTCCACCGCGGCGTACGCGAGCAGGCCGTACGACAGGACGTTGATCACTAGGATCGCGGACGCCGACCCGAGCACCATGCCGGGCCGCGGCCGGCGGGCCCTGCGGATGGGGCCGATCCCGGCCTGCCACAACGTGTCGAACCGCGTGACGAGCCAGTCGAGGGCGCCCCAGAGGCGGACCTCCTTGGCCGGGGCCGGGTCGAGCGCGAGGTCTCGCGCGTACTCGGCCTGGCGGAGCTGGGCGCTCTGCCCGAACCCCTCCTCGCCGACGCGCAGGTAGTCGCGCTGCATCCGGTAGACGATGATCGGCCAGACCACGAGCCACAGCAGGCCGAGCCACCAGTGGAACCAGGTGAGCACGGCCGCCGAGCCGACGGCCCGCAGCCACGACGTGAGCACTTCCGGCAGGGCCTCGACGGTCTGGCCCGGCCGGTGCGCGCTCATGCCGAGGCCACGCACGATGCGGACCTCGTCCATCACATCGGGGTCCTCGAGGTGGGCGATGCCCCTCGGGCGGCCCAGTGCGGTGAGCACGACCTCCTGGAGGTACCGGTCGACGTCGCGGCCGAGCGTCGACACCGCGGCCCGCAGCAGCGGGGACGTCAGGCGTTCGACGAGGATCGCGACGGCGACCGCGACGAGCAGGGATCCCACCCGGTCTGCGGCGGGTGAGCCCGCGCCGTCCCTGGCCGCATCGGGGATCGCGCCGATGAGCAGTCCGCTGAGGACCGCGATCCCGATGGGCAGGACGGCGCTCACCACCACGCCGCCCGCCAGGAGCACCGTGCGCGGCCGGCTGACCCGGGGCAGTACCCGGAGGACGGCGAGGATGCCCCTGGCGGTGGGCGGGAGGCCGTGGAGCGGGTTAGGCATGACTTCCGTATCCGTCAGATGAGACGTGCGGTCGCCGAGGCGCGTCGCTCGTGGGACTTCCGCAGGTCGGTCGTGATGCTGACCCGCTTGAGCCAGCGGTCCGTGCCGTCGTAGCGGGCCTGGAACGCCTGCCGCCCGTGCGCGAGGCGGTGGTTGTTGATGACGAGGACGTCGCCGGGGGTCAGGGCGACGTCCAGGCAGGACGCCTCCAACAGGTCGCTGACGGCCTGCAGGGCCGCGCGCGGCGCCGGGTCCGTCGGGATCTCCATGAAGTACGGGTCGATGCGGATGTACGGGTGCTCGCGCGACCCGTAGAGCACCGCGACGCGGTTGTCGTCGGCCTTCATCTCGTCGATCTCGGAGAACTCGGCGTCGACGCCCTGGGTGACGTTGTGCTTCGCCAGGTGCGAGTCGTCCGGCCGGATCAGGAAGTTCGGCTCGTGCAGGAGCGCGAGGTGCTCGGGGTCGAGCGAGCGCAGGTCCGGCTCGGAGACGATCGTGGCGACCCGGTCGGGATTGCGCAGGCACTCCAGCAGCAGGTAGTCCGCGCGCCACGGGTGGAACGCGTCCTCGGTGTGCAGCGTGAGCGTGTCGGTGCTGCCGATCCCCATCTGCTCGGTCTCGAACCCCTTGATGGGGAAGATGTCGTGCACGAGCCGGGCGTCCTGCTGGGTCTTCCAGCCGAACGGTTCCCCGAGCAGGGCCCCGTGCAGCAGGAGGAGGATCTCCTCGGCGAACTCCGGGGTCGGGTTCGGGCGGCCGCGCCAGTGCTGCGGCGTCGGGCCGATGCGGGCGTCGTCGATGTTGTGACCGCGGACGACGCAGTAGCCGAGCTCGTCCTCGAGCGCGAAGTCGCGCAGGAAGCGGCGCTGTCCGACGGGCAGTTCGGCGGCGAGCAGCGGCAGGTCGCGCAGCAGCTGCTCGTCGGCGGGACCCGAGTACTCCTTGGCGATGCGCAGCGTCAGGTTCTCGGCCTCGGCGGCTTCTTCCGACGACAGCGTGTAGATGCGTTTGGGCGTGGACAAGGACTGCTCCCCCTCAGTTGCTGTTCAGGTGGGCGATCAGGGCCTCCGCGGCCTGCCGGAAGCGGATGGCGGCCCGCTGCACGGTCTCGGTGCGGTGGAGGTTGGTGCTGTGGTGCCACTCGACGAGGAGCTCTCCCCCGCCGGTGCGCTCGATCTCCAGGTGCAGCGCGTACGGGCGGACACCTCCGCTGGTGCTGTCGCCGCACAGGTCACCCGGTAGTTCGTCGACGACGAGGCCCCTGACCCCGTCGTCGTTCACGGCGTCGAGCCCGCCCGTGAAGTTGATGTTGATCTGCCGTTCCGGCGCGTCGCGCAGGCGGCGCACCTCCGGGTCCTCGGCCGTCAGGTGGCGCAGTGCGCCGTAGCCGACTCCGTGGCGTGGCACGGAGTTCAGGCTTTCCCTTGCGGCGTCGAGGACTCCGGCGCCGTCGGTCAGGTCGTCGTGCCGGAGCACCACCGGGTGGACGGAGGTGAACCACCCGACCGTGCGCGACAGGTCCGTTGCGGGCGCGAGGCTTTCGCGGCCGTGGTGCTCGAGGTCGACGACCACGGTGTCCGTGCCGGCCCACTCCCCCAGCGTCTGGTGGAGCGCGGCCAGGACCACGTCGAGGACCTGCGCGTTGGGCAGGGTCCCGGCGTCCACGGCGACCTCGACGACCGCCGCGGAGTCCTCGGTGTTGGCACCGGTGGCGTCGACCGGCAGCGTGAAGGCCGTCTCGACCTTGTCGAGCCAGTAGGGCAGCTCGTCGCGCGCCTCGCCGCTGTCCGCGAACGCGGTGGCGGACTCGGCCCAGCGCCGGAACGACGTCGTCTTCGGCGGGAGCGGTTCGCCCCGGTACGCCGCGTCGAGGTCCTCCAGCAGGACGTTCCACGACACGCCGTCGACGACCAGGTGGTGGACCACGAGGCCGAGCCACGCCGGTGCGTCGCCGCGGTCGAACAGCACTGCCGCCACCAGCGGGCCTTCGGCGAGGTCCAGCGACCGCTGCAGCTCGTCCATGTGGTGCCGGACGTCGCCCCGCACGACCGCGAACCTCGCCGCCTCACCCGGTTCGGCGATCCGCTGGTGCCAGCCGCCGGGCCCGTGGTGCAGGCGGGTGCGCAGGGCGTCGTGGTGCGTCACCAAGGTGTTCAGCGCTTCCGCGAGCCTGCCGGCGTCGACGTCCGGTGCCAGTTCGAAGAGTCCCGACCAGTTCCAGTGGTCGCGGTCGTCGATCGTGGCACCGGTGAACCACCGCTGGATGGGCGTGAGCGGCACCGGTCCGGTGACCGGGCCCTCCTCGACCTGCGCCGGGGCGGTCGCCGCGGCGGCCAG
The DNA here is from genome assembly GCF_900104175.1 of Lentzea jiangxiensis. Taxonomy (GTDB): domain Bacteria; phylum Actinomycetota; class Actinomycetes; order Mycobacteriales; family Pseudonocardiaceae; genus Lentzea; species Lentzea jiangxiensis. The sequence continues at coordinate 444,262 of NZ_FNIX01000002.1, read as the reverse complement.
CTCGGCGACCGTCTGGTGGGTGAACAGGTCCGCGACCGCGAGGCCGAGACCCGCGGCACGCGCCCGCGCCACGACCTGCAGGCTGGCGATCGAGTCGCCGCCCAGCTCGAAGAAGTTGTCGTGCACGCCGACCCTTTCGGCGCCCAGCAACCGCTCCCAGATGCCGGCCAGTGCCCGTTCGCCCTCGGTGCGGGGGGCGACGTACGCGCCGTCCGCCTCCGGTGCCGGGGGCTCGGGCAGGGCGCGGCGGTCGAGCTTGCCGTTGGCGGTCAGCGGCAGCGCGTCGAGCGTCACGAACGCCGACGGCACCAGGTGGTCGGGTAGCTGCCCGCGCAGGAACGCGCGCAGCTCCGCCGTTCCGGCGTCCGTGACCACGTAGGCCACGAGGCGCTTGCCGGTGCCGGACGCCAGGGCGACGACCGCGGCGGCACGCACGTCCCCGTGCGTGTTCAGCAGCGCCTCGACCTCGCCGGGCTCGACCCGGAAGCCCCGGATCTTGACCTGGTCGTCGGCCCTGCCGAGGAACTCCAGCGTGCCGTCGGCCCTCCACCGCGCCCGGTCCCCGGTGCGGTACAGGCGTGCGCCGGACCGGGTGGGGTCGGGCACGAACCGCTCGGCCGTGAGGTCCGGACGGCCGACGTACCCGCGTGCCACACCGGGACCTCCGACGAACAGCTCGCCCGCCACCCCGGCCGGGACCGGCTGCAGCCACGGGTCGAGCACGAACGCCCGCATGCCCGCGAACGGCCGGCCGATCGGCACGTGCGCGCCGATCTCCCCGAGGGGGTGGATCGTGCACGTCATGGTGGTCTCGGTGGGCCCGTAGGCGTTCACGATGCGCAGGCCGGGCCGGCGCTCGCGGGCCGTGCGGGCGTGCTGCGCCTGCAGGGCGTCACCGCCGACGACGAGCAGGCGCAGGCCGTCGAGCACGTCGGGCGAGGTCTCGACCAGCTGGTGGAAGAGGCCCGTCGTGAGCAGTGAGGCCGTGATGCCGTTGTCGCGCAGGAACTTCCCGACGTCCATCCGCTCGGCGAGGTCCGCCGGGCCGACGACGAGGGTGGCTCCGCCCAGCAACGCGAGCCAGATCTCGAAGGCGCCGGTGTCGAAGCCGATGCCGGCGAGGTGCGCGACGACGTCGCCGGGCTCGACGCGGACGGCCGGGTCGGTGCAGACCCTGGCGACACCCTCGTGGGTGAGCGACACGCCCTTGGGGACGCCGGTCGAGCCGGAGGTGAACAGGACGTAGAGCTCGTCAGCAGCGTCACCGGTGACGGGGAGCGGGCCTTCGGCCGTCGCGTCCGTCAGGGTGACCACGCGCACGCCGGGCACCTCGGACTCCGGCCACCCGCCCGCCGTCACGACGAGCTCCACCCCGGCCGTCTTCACCATCTGCCCGAGCCGTGCCGTGCCCTGGGCCGGGTCCAGCGGCACGTAGCTGCCACCTGTCCCCACGACCCCGAGCATCGCGACGATCAGCTCCGCGCTCCGGTCGAGGTGCAGCCCGACCCGCGTCCCCACGCCCACACCCAGGCCCCGCAACTGCTCCGCGACCCCGGCAGCCCGGCGGTCGAGCTGCGCGTAGGTCAACTCGGTGCCGCCGCGCAGCGCCACCCGGTCCGGGTGGGCGGCCACCTGGCGTCCGAACAACGCCGCCAGGTGTGCGGAAGGCAGCTCGCGCGGCTCGGACGTGCTCCACGACAGCACCTCGGCGCGCTGACCGGCGTCCAGCAGCGCGACCTCCCGCACGGGCGTGCCGGGAGCGGAGGCGACGGTCATGAGGATCAGCTCCAGCTGGTCCAGCAGCGCCTCGACGGTGGCGTCGTCGAACGCGCCCGCCGAGTACTCGCACAGCAGGGCGAGCTGACCGTCGACGTCGACGACGAGCTTCAGCGGGTAGCGGCCCTGCTCCAGCAACGCCGGCGAGTCGAACTCGTCCCCACCGTCGGCACCGTCGGCGCCGTCGTCGGCGCCGCCGGGCAGGTTCTGGACCGCGACGATGCTCTCGAAGAGCCTCGGCACGCCCGCCACCCGCTGGATGTCGACCAGCGGCGAGTGCTCGAACCGCTGCACGGCGACCTGGCCGGTCTGCACGGTCCGCAGCCACTGGTCGAACGGCGTGCGGTCGCCGGGGACGGCGATCCGCACCGGCAGCGTGTTGATGAACAGGCCGACGATCGACTCGACGCCGGCCAGGTCCGCGGGGCGACCCGAGACGGTGAGGCCGAAGACCACGTCGTCGTCACCGCTGTGCGACGCGAGCAGCAGCGCCCAGGCCGCCTGCACGACGGCGCTGATCGTGACGCGTTCGCGGCGGGCCAGGTCCTCCAGCCTCAGGGCGACGGTCTCGGGCAGCTCGCGGTGCCGCCTGCCCTGCTCCCAGTGCAGCCGCGTGGTGCGGTCGACCGGCAGCGCGGTGGGCGAGGTGAAGCCGTCGAGGTACGTGCGCCAGAAGTCGTCGGCCGGGGGCTGCTCCCGCAGCCACGCGATGTAGTCGCGGTACGGGCGCACCGGCGGCAGCGGCTCGCCGCGGTAGGCCGCGATCACCTCGTCCCAGACGAGCGGGATGCTCCAGCCGTCGAGGTACAGGTGGTGGAACGTGAACACGACCCACTGGCGGTCGCCCCGGTCGGCCACGTACACCCGCAGCAACGGCGCGGTGGTGACGTCGAAGCCACGGCGCCGGTCGGCGTCGAGCAGCTCGTCCAGCGCGGCGTCGGGGTCGGTGACGGAGGTCCAGTCGAGCACCTCGAACGGCACGTCGACCTCGCCGGCCACGACCTGCAGCGGTTCCTCGACGCCCTCCCACACGAACGCGCTGCGCAGCGCGGGGTGCCGGCCGACGACCGTGCGCCAGGCTTCGCGCAGGGCGGCCGCGTCGAGCGGCCCGCGGATCTCGCGGACGTCCTGCGCCCAGTACACCGCGGTGTCGGCGGGCGCCTCCAGGACGTGGAAGAGCATGCCCTGCTGCAGGGGCGACAACGGGTAGGCGTCGACCAGACCCGGCACCCGCTCGCGGAGAGGTTCGAGGTCCGCCAGCGGCTTCACCTCAGCCGCCTCCGTGGCGGCGACCCCGGTGTGGGCGGCGAGCTCGGCGACGGTCTGGTGCGTGAAGATGTCGGCGATCTTCAGCTCCAGGCCGGCTTCCCGCGCCCTGGCTGCGATCTTCAGGCTGACGATCGAGTCGCCGCCCAGCTCGAAGTAGTTGTCGTGCACGCCGACGCGCTCGACGCCGAGGACGTCCTGCCACACGGCGGCGAGGGTGCGTTCGACGTCTGTGCCCGGTGCCACGTACGACGCCGACTCCGGCGCGTCGGGCAGCGGCAGTGCTCGCTTGTCGAGCTTTCCGTTGCTGTTCAACGGCAGCTCGTCGAGCGGCACGATCGCCGACGGGACGAGGAACTCGGGCAGCCGCCCGGCGAGGAACTCGCGCAGCTCGGCGGGCGAGGCGGTGCCCACGACGTACGCCACGAGCCGCTTGCCCTGCTGCAGCTCGCGAACGACCACAGCGGCGTTGGCGACGCCGGGGTGGCCGGCGAGCACGTGCTCGACCTCGCCGGGCTCCACGCGGAACCCGCGGATCTTCACCTGGTCGTCGGTGCGGCCGACGAAGTCGACGGCGCCGTCGGCACCCCAGCGCACCAGGTCACCGGTCCGGTACATCCGGGCGCCGGGAACGGACGGGTCGGGCACGAAGCGTTCGGCGGCGAGGTCCGGCCGGCCCGCGTAGCCGCGCGCCAGACCGGTGCCACCGATGTACAGCTCCCCCGGCACGCCGACCGGGGCCGGCTGGAGCCAGCGGTCGAGCACCTGGAAACGCAGGCCCCGCAACGCCGTTCCGATCGGGACGGACGACGGGCCGAGGCGTCCGGCGCGCATGTCGTGCGACGACGCGTACACAGTGGACTCGGTCGGGCCGTACATGTTGTGGATCGCCACGGCCGGGTTCGCGTCGAGCACCTTGCGGGCCTGGACCGGTGACATCGCCTCGCCGCCGGCCAGCACCAGGCGGTGCCCGGAGAACACGGCGGGGTCGGTGTCCGCGAGCTGGTGGAACAACCCGGTGGTCATGAACGACACCGTGACGCCGTGCTCGGCGTACAGCTTCGCCACGTCCAGGCGTTCGGCGAGGTTCGCCGGAGCGACGGCCAGCGTCGCACCGCCGAGCAACGCCGTCCAGATCTCCCACGTGGACGCGTCGAACGACACCGCGGCCATGTGCGCCACGACGTCGCCGGGCGCGGCGGCCACCGCGGGGTCGAGCGCCACGCGCACGACACCTTCCTCGGCGATCTCGACGCCCTTGGGCACGCCGGTCGAGCCGGACGTGAACATCGTGTAGACCAGACGTCCCGGCAGGGCGGCGAGCTCAGGCCACTCGGCGGGCGCGGTGGCGAGGTCCGCCGGCTCGACGACGCCGAGGCGCGGCGCGTCCAGGGCGTAGTCGCCCCGCGACACGACCAGGTCGACGCCGGCGGCGGTCATCACGTCGCGGAGCCGGCCGTGCGGCAGTGCCGGATCGAGCGGCACGTACGCGCCACCCGCCTGCACCACGGCGAGAACCGCCACGACGAGGTCGACCGAACGCTCGAACCACAGCCCGACGCGGGTTTCCTCTCGCACACCGGCGGCGCGCAGGCCGGATGCCACACGTGCCACCTGCTCGCCCAGTTCGGCGTAGGTCAGCTCGACACCACCACCGCGGACGGCGACCTGACCGGAGAAGTCGTTGACGGCCATGCGGAAGCGCTGGGCCAGACCGACGTACGGCTCGTCGAAGGCCGGACCGGTGCCCCAGCCGAGGGCGGGCGCGGCGGTCACCGCGCGCACGGGTCGATCGGGACGGGTGACCGCGCTCGTCAGCACGGCCTGCAGCTGCTCGAGCAGCCGGTCGACGGTGCTCTCGTCGAACGCGCCGGTCGAGAACTCGGCCTCGATCTTCAGCGTGTCCTCGAGGTCGACCGCGAACGCGATCGGGTAGTTGACCTGCTCGATGGAGTCGACGGCGCCGAAGCGGTCCTCGTCGTCGCTCTCCTCCTCTTCGGCGAGCAGAGCCTGCGGGTAGTTGCCGAACACCACGATGCTGTCGAAGACACCGCTGCCGCGCGGCAGGTCCGACCAGCGCTTGACGTCCGACAGCGCGGTGAACTCGTAGCGCTGCACCGCGATCTGGCCGGCTTGCAGCTCGTCCAGCCAGTCGGCGAACGACAACTCCCACGACACCCGCACGCGCACCGGCAGCGTGTTGATGAAGACGCCCACCATCGACTCCACGCCGGGCAGGTCGGCGGGGCGGCCGGACACGGTGAGGCCGTAGACGACCTCGTCGTCGCCGGAGTAGGCGGACAGCAGCAGTGCCCAGGCGGCCTGGACGATCGTCGACGGCGTGACGTGCCGGCGGCGGGCCAGGTGCATGATCGAGCTGGTCAGGTCCTGCGGCAGCTCGACGCGCCGGCGGCCCTGGGCCCAGTGGTCGCGGACCGCGCGGTCGACGGGCAGCGCCGTCGGGGCGTCGAAGCCGGCGAGGTAGCCGCGCCAGAACGCCTCGGCCTCGGCGCGGTCGCGCTTGGCGAGCCAGGCGATGAAGTCGCGGTAGGGCCGGACGGGTTCGAGGTCGGGCGTCGTGCCGCGGCAGAGGGCGTCGTAGGTGGCACCGACCTCTTCGAGGACGACGGGCACGCTCCAGCCGTCGCACAGTCCGGAGTAGAGCGCCCAGATCATGCGGTGGTGGCTCGTGCCGTCGTCGATGAGGTGCACGCGCATGAGCGGCGGCTTGGTGAGGTCGAAGCCTTCGGCGCGGTCGCGGGCGAGCAGGTCGTCGAGCGCCGCCTGCTGGTCGTCGACGCCCGAGAAGTCGTGCACCTCGAACGGCACCTGGACGTCGCTCATGACGACCTGGAGCGGTTCGGGCACGCCCTCCCACACGAAGCCGGTGCGCAGCACGGCGTGGCGGTGCACCACCTGCGCCCAGGCCCGTCGCATGGCGTCGACGTCGAGGACGCCGTCGAACTCGTAGAGCCCCTGCGCCCAGTAGACACCCTTGTCCGATTGCGCTTCCAGGACGTGGAAAAGCATGCCCTGCTGAACGGGCGCCAACGGATACATATCTTCGATCACAGATCTGATCCTCCCCTGACACCCTTTTTACACAACTGTCATTTAAGGGGTCAAGCCATTCCGCTCGACCCGTCATAAGGCATTCGCATGAGGGGCATCAACAGTTGTCATGAACAATTGAAAATGGCGCGCCGAAAAGAACTCTTCATCACCGGTCAATTCCTTGCCCCAGATGCGCGGCCCCGGTGCGCTGGATGCCCCTGACTTGCCGGGATCAGCCTCCCATCTGCTCGAGCACGGCGGCGAGAGCAGCCTGGTCGATGTTGGCCAGCGGGAAGTCGGACGGCGTGACACCGCCGGCTCCCGATCGGCAGTGCTCCACGAGCTCGCGCAGAACGGTCATGTAACGCGCGGCGAGCCGTTCAACCGTCGCCGCCCGGTGCACATTGGTGCTGAAATACCACTCGACGAGCAAACGGCCGTCCGAGGTCTGCTCGGCTTCGATCTGCAGGAGGTGCGAGCGGCTTCCCCCTTCGTTCTCGGTGGGCCCGCAGAGAACGGACGGCAGTTCTTTCCGGATCAACCCGACCGCGTCGTCGCCCGCCGCGTCGAACGCGCCGAGGTAGTTGAACAACACCGGCCGCGCGGGTGCGTCGGCCAGTCGTTCGTCGCGTTCGAGATAACGCAGGACGCCGTAGCCGACGCCGCGGCGCGGAACGGCGCGCAGCTGCTCCTTGACCCCCTTGATCAGCTCGCCGCTGTCGCCGAGACGCGGGTGCCGCAGGCGCACCGGGAAGATCGACGTGAACCAGCCGACCGTGCGGGACAGGTCGACACCGTCGGCGATTGCCTCACGGCCGTGGCTCTCGAGGTCGATCGTGACGTCGCCGACGCCCGCCCACTCCCCCAGCGTTCGCAGCAGTGCCGCGAGCAGCAGGTCGTTGATCTGCGTGCGGTACGCCTTGTGCGCCTCGCCGAGCAGCAGTTCGGTGGACTTCGCGTCGAGCCACGTCCGGACGGTGTCGGCGGACGCCTCGGTGTTGGCACCCCGGCCGTCGACGGGGACGGCGGTGACCCGTTCGGTCTGCGCGGCCCAGTGGTCGCGTTCGGCCGAGGGGTCGTCGGCGTGCAGCACCTCGGCCCACTGCCGGAACGAGGTCGTCTTGGGCGCCAAGGCCTCCGGCCCCGCCTCGTAGGCGGTGTCGAGGTCCTCCAGCAGGACGTTCCACGCCACGCCGTCCATGACGAAGTGGTGCGCGGTGAGACCGAGCCAGGCCGGTTCGTCGCCGCGGTCGAAGTAGGTCGCGGCGAGGAGCGGACCGGTCGCGAGGCGCAACGACGTCTGAGCCTCGGTCATGTGCGCGATGACCTCGTCTTCGGTCCGTGCGGTGACAACGCGCAGGACGTCCGTGAGCTCACCGTCGTTGTCCTGCACCCAGGTGTCGCCTTCCTGGCGGAACCGGATGCGCAACGCGTCGTGGTGCGCCACAACGGCGTCGAGCGCCCTCGCGAGCCTCTCCTTCTCCGTGCCGGTCGCGAGCTCGAAGACGCCCGACCAGTTCCAGTGGTCGCGGTCCGGGACGTCCTCCTCGACGAACCAGTGCTGGATCGGCGTGAGCGGGACGGGTCCGGTCACAACGCCCTGCTCGGCCAGCGTCGCCGTCGGGGTGTCGCGGACGATCGGCGCCAGCTCGGCGATGGTCTGGTGGGCGAACACGTCCGCCACGTCCACGCCGAGGCCCGCCGCCCTCGTCCTGGCGACGATCTGCAGGCTCAGGATCGAGTCGCCGCCCAGCTCGAAGAAGTTGTCGTGCACACCGACGCGTTCGAGGCCGAGCACCTGTGCCCACACGGCCGCCAGGGTGTCCTCGACGGACGTCCGGGGCGCCTCGAAGACCTCCGCGGTCGTCTCCGGCTCGGGGTCCGGCAATCCGCGCCGGTCCACCTTGCCGTGGGGCGTGAGCGGCACCTCGTCGAGGGCCACGAACACCGAGGGCACCAGGTGGTCCGGCACCCGTTCACGCAGCCACGACCGCAGTTCCTTCGAGTCGCACCCGCCTTCCGCTACGACGTAGGCCACCAGGCGCTTGCCGCCGTGCGGACCGCCGTCCCGTGCCACCACAACGACATCACGCACGCCGGGGTGGTCGCCGAGGACGACCTCGACCTCACCGGGTTCGACCCGGTAGCCGCGGATCTTCACCTGTTCGTCGAAGCGGCCGAGGAACTCGATCGTGCCGTCCGCACGCCACTTCGCCCGGTCGCCGGTGCGGTACAACCGGCCTCCGGAGCCGCCGAACACGTCCGGCACGAACCGCTCCGCGGTCAGGTCCGGGCGGCCCACATAGCCCCGCGCCACACCGGGACCGCCGACGAGCAGCTCACCGGGAACACCGGCCGGGGCCGGGCGCAGCGCGTCGTCGACGATGACGGCGCGGACGCCGGCGAGCGGCGTCCCGATGGGCACGACGGCCTGCGGGTGGTCGTCGGTGACCGGGTGGAAGATCGAGTCGATCGCCGCCTCGGTCACACCGAACACGTTGCCCGGCACCGCGTTCGGCGCCACCTCGGCCACGGCGGTGGTGAGCGCGTCGTGCGTCCACATGTCCGTGCCCGAGATGACGAGCCGCAACGACTCGATCGGACCCGCCTCCCGGCAGTGAGCCGCCAGGTCGCGCAGGAGCATGCCCGGCACGATCTCAGCGATCGCCACGCGGTCATCGGAAAGCGTGCTGTGCAACGACTCCACCGACACGTGCTCGTTGTGCGGCAGGAACACCACGGTCTGCCCGAACGCCAACGCACGGGTCATATCACCGATCGACACGTCAAAGCCAGGCCCGGACATCGAGAGGACCGGACCCGGTCCACCCAGCCGAGCGAGCTCGTCCCGCCAGCCCGCGACATACGACGACAACGCCCGGTGCGTCACCGCCACACCCTTCGGACGCCCGGTCGAGCCGGACGTGTAAGCGACGTACGCCACCGCGTCCGGGTCGATCCGCACCGGCAGGTCGCCGACCGTGCCGTCCAGCACCAGGACTTCGCCGCCGAACCCGGACAGCTCACCGGCGAGGTCCTCGGTGGTGACCGCCGCGACCACCCCGGCGTCGGCGAGCAGGAACGCGAGACGTTCCCGCGGCAGACCGGGGTTGACCGGCACGTACACGCCACCGGAGCGCAGCACGCCCTGGAACGCGACGGCGAGGTCGAGCCCCCGCGGCACGAGCACCGCCACCGGGGACTCCACCGTCACGCCCGCCCGCCGCAGCCGTGCGCCGAGACCGGCGGACCGCGCGTCCAGCTCGGCGAACGTCAGCCGCTCGTCGCCGCACTTCACGGCCACGGCACCGGTGCGCGCCCAGCTGTGGACCAGTTCGGGCACTGGCGGTTCGGCGGCCGGTGCCGTGGTCGTGCCCCGTGCCAGGAGTTCCGCGGCCTGCTCCGGGCGCTGCAACGGCAGGTCCGCCACGGCCAGCTCCGGCTCGTGGGCGACGGCGGTGAGGACGACGACCAACTGGTCGAGAACGCGCTCGACGGTCGTGGCGTCGAACGCGGCCGTGGAGAACTCGGCCTCGATCTTGAGCGTGTCCTCCAGGTCGACCGCGAACGTGAGCGGGTAGTTGCCCTGCTCGACGGACTCGACGGCGTCGGCCCACTCCTCGTCGGCGTCGGCGGGTGCCTCCTCCTGCGGGTAGTTGCCGAACACCACGATGCTGTCGAACAACGCGCGGCCGTGCGGAACAGCCGACCAGCGCTGGACGTCGACCAGCGGGGTGTGCTCGAACCGCTGGAGCCCGACCTGGTTGTCCCGCAACTCGTGCAGCCACGTCGCGAACGGCGTGCCGCGCGGGACCACCGCTCGCACGGGCAGCGTGTTGATGAACAACCCGACCATCGACTCCACGCCGGCCAGGTCGGCCGGACGACCCGAGACGGTCAGGCCGAACGCCACGTCGTCCTCGCCCGAACCGGCGGAGAGGACCTTGGCCCACGCCGCCTGCACGACCGTCGACAGCGTGACGCGTTCGCGCCGGGCCAGCTCGACGAGCCTCGTCGTGACGTGGTGGTCGAGGAGCGTGCGCCGGCGGTCCTGCGCGTAGTGGCTCGCGGCCAGGCGGTCCACCGGCAGTGCGGTGGGTGCCTCGAAGCCGTCGAGGTAGGTGCGCCAGAACGCTTCGGTGTCCGCGGGGTCGCGCTGGTCGAGCCAGGCGATGTAGTCCCGGTACGGCCGGGCGGGCGGCAGTGGCTGCCGCCGGTAGGCCGCCGACACCTCGTCCATGACGACGGGCAGGCTCCACCCGTCGCACAGGCCCTGGTAGAGGCCCCAGACCAGCCAGTTCCGCCCGTTGCCGCGGTCGACGAGGTACAGGCGCGTGAGCGGCGGCCGGGCCAGGTCGAAGCCGAGCGCGCGGTCGTCCGCCAGCAGTTCCCGCAGCTCCTCCTGCTGCGCGGCGTCGTCGAGCGCGGACCAGTCGTGGACCGCCACCGGCACCTCGACGTCGCCGAGCACGATCTGCACCGGTTCGCTGACGCCCTCCCACAGGAACCCGCTGCGCAGGGCGGCATGCCTCGCGATCACCTCCCGCCAGGCGGCGGTGAGCCGGTCGGCGTCGATCGGACCGGCGAGCTCGTAGACGCCTTGGCCCCAGTAGAGGCCGTCGCCCTCGTCCGGAGCGCCGACGACGCCGAACAGCATCCCGGACTGCACGGGCGCCAGCCGGTAGACGTCCACAAGGGACGGATGGTCCCCGGCCAGCCCGTCGACCTCGGCCTGGGTGAGCGGTGCCAGCGGGAAGTCCGACGGTGTGAAGCCGGTGGCCGTGCGGCAGTGCTCGACCAGCGCCCGCAACGCCTCGACGTAGCGGGCCGCGACCCGTTCGACCGTCGCGGTGTCGTGGACACCTGTCGAGTGGAACCACTCGATGGACAGGCGTCCTTCGGCGGTCTGCTGCACCTCGAGCTGCAGCAGGTGCGACCGCGTGCCGCCCCCGGCCTCGCTCGGACCCGCCAGGTCGGCGTCCAGCTCCCGCCGGATCAGACCGGCCGGGTCATCGGCGCCGTCGTGCGCACCGAGGTAGTTGAACAGCACCGGACGGTCCGGCGCCTCGGCGAACTCGTCGCGGAGCCAGCGCAGCACGCCGTAGCCGACGCCCCGGCGCGGCACCGCGCGGAGTTCCTCCTTGACCGCCTTGATCGCCGCCGCCGGGTCGTTCCCGCTGCTGAGTCGCACCGGGAAGATCGACGTGAACCAGCCGACCGTGCGCGACAGGTCAGCGCCCTCGCGACCGTGGCTCTCCAGGTCGATCGTCACGTGGTCGCTGCCGGCCCACTCGCCGAGCACCTGGGCCAAAGCCGCGAGCAGGAGGTCCTGGCTCTGCGTGCGGTACGCCTTGTGCGCGTCGCCCAGCAGGGCCGCGGTCGTGCCCGCGTCCAGCCAGGACTGCACGACCGCCTCGGACGCGTCGTCGTTCGGGCCGTCGCCGTCCGCCGGCAGCGCGACCACGTCCGCGGTCGCCGTGGCCCAGTGGTCCCGTTCGCCGCTCGCGTCGTCGTCCTGCAGCCGCACCGCCCACTGCTGGAACGACGTGGTCTTCGGCGCGAGCGATCCGCCGTTGTAGACCGTGTCGAGGTCCTCCAGCAGGATGTTCCACGAGACGCCGTCCATCACCAGGTGGTGCACGGTCAAACCGAGCCACGCCGGTTCGTCACCGCGGTCGAAGTACACGGCCGCGAGGAGCGGGCCATCGGCCAGCCGCAACGACTTCTGCGCTTCGCTCATGTGCTCGACGACCGAGTCGCCGCCCGCCACGCGCAGGAGCTCGCCGTTCTCGACCGGTGCGTTGACCTGGCTCTCCGGCGTGAACCGGATCCGCAGGGCGTCGTGGTGCGCGACGACGGCGTCCAGCGCCAGCCCGAGGCGGACCGGATCCGTCCCGGGAGCCAGCTCGAACATGCCGGACCAGTTCCAGTGGTCCCGGTTCGGCAGGTCCTGCGCCAGGAACCACCGCTGGATCGGCGTGAACGGCACCGGACCCGTCACCACGCCCTGCTCGGCGAGCGTCGCCGCCGGGGCGTCCCGCACCACCGGTGCCAGCTCGGCCACCGACTGGTGGGCGAACACGTCCGCCACGTCGATGCCGAGTCCGGCGGCGCGCGCCCTGGCGACGATCTGCAGGCTCAGGATCGAGTCGCCGCCCAGCTCGAAGAAGTTGTCGTGCACGCCGACGCGCTCCACGCCGAGCACGACGCTCCACACCGCCGCGAGGGTCTCCTCGACCGCGGTCCTGGGTGCTACGAACACCTCCCCGGCCATCTCCGGCTCCGGGTCGGGCAGCCCGCGCCGGTCGACCTTGCCGTTCGGGGTGAGCGGAAGTCGTTCCAGGGCAACGAACACCGACGGCACGAGGTAGTCCGGTACGCGCTCACGCAGCCAGTCTCTCAAGGCCTTCGAGCTGAACTCGCCCTCCGGAACAACGTAGGCGACCAGGCGCTTGCCTCCGTGCGGACCACCATCCCGTGCCACCACAACGACATCACGCACGCCGGGATGGTCACCGAGGACAACCTCGACCTCACCCGGCTCCACCCGGTAGCCCCGGATCTTCACCTGCTCGTCGACGCGGCCGAGGAACTCGATCGTCCCGTCGGCCCGCCAGCGCGCCCGGTCACCGGTGCGGTAGAGCCGTCCGCCGGAGCCGGTGACCACGTCCGGCACGAACCGCTCCGCGGTCAGGTCCGGGCGACCGACATAGCCCTGGGCCACACCGGCACCGCCGACCAGCAGCTCACCCGGAACACCGACCGGCGCGGGCCGCAGGGACCCGTCGACGACGAACGCCTGCGCGCCGGCCAGCGGCGTGCCGATCGGCACCACCGACGCCGGGTGGTCCTCGGTGACCGGGTGGAAGATCGAGTCGATCGCCGCCTCGGTGACACCGAACACGTTGCCCGGCACCGCGTTCGGCGCCACCTCGGCCACAGCGGACGTCAACGCGTCATGCGTCCACATGTCCGTACCCGAGATCACCAACCGCAACGACTCCACCGGCCCCGCGACCCGGCAGTGAGCCGCCAGATCGCGCAGCAACATGCCCGGCACGATCTCCGCGATGGCCACCTCGTGCGTGCGGAGCGTGTGGTGCAACGACTCCACCGACACGTGCTCGTCGTGCGGCAGGAACACCACGGTCTGCCCGAACGCCAGCGCGCGGGTCATATCACCGATCGACACGTCGAAACCAGGCCCGGACATCGAGAGGACCGGACCCGGCCCACCCAGCCCAGCGAGCCCGTCCCGCCAGCCCGCCACGTACGACGACAACGCCCGGTGCGTCACCGCCACACCCTTCGGACGCCCGGTCGAGCCGGACGTGTAGGCGACGTACGCCAGTGCGGCGGGGTCGATGGAAACCGGCTCGAAGTCGTGCACCGGCGCGGTTTCGCCCAGCACCAGCACCTCGGCGAGCCCGGTCAGCTCCCCGGCCAGAGCCGACGTCGTGACCGCGATCCGCGCACCGGCGTCCTCCAGGAGGAACGCGAGACGGTCGGCGGGCAGACCGGGGTTGATCGGCACGTACACGCCACCGGAGCGCAGCACGCCCTGGAACGCCACCGCCAGGTCAAGCCCACGCGGCACCAGCACGGCCACCGGAGTCTCCACCGTGACGCCCGCCTGCTGAAGGCGTGCCGCGAGCGCATCTGCCCTTGCGACGAGCCCTGCGAACGACAGCTTCTCGTCTCCGCAGATCACCGCGACCTCGGAGGAGTCCTGCCCCGCGACCAGGTCCGGCACCGGCAGCTCGACAGCCGGTGCGGGCGTGCTGCCCCACTCGACGATCTCGGCTGCCTGGACCGGCCGGTGCAGCGGGACGTCCCCGACGCGCAGGTCCGGCCGGTGTGCCACCTCGGTCAGCACCACCGCGATCTGGTCGAGCACGCGCTCGACGGTCGTGGCGTCGAACGCGGCCGTGGAAAACTCGGCCTCGATCTTGAGCGTCGTCTCCAGGTCGACCGCGAACGTCAGCGGGTAGTTGCCCTGTTCCACCGACTCGGTGGCCTGCAGCCAGTCCTCGCCGAGGTCTTCCGGCAGCTCCTCCTGCGGGTAGTTGCCGAACACCACGATGCTGTCGAACAACGCGCGGCCGTGCGGAACAGCCGACCAGCGCTGGACATCGACCAACGGCGTCCATTCGAACCGTTGCACCGCGACCTGGTTGTCCCGCAGCTCGTGCAGCCACGAGCTGAACGGCACGTCCGTCGGCACCACGGCCCGGACCGGCAGCGTGTTGATGAACAACCCGACCATCGACTCGACACCGGCCAGATCGGCCGGACGACCGGACACGGTCAGGCCGAACACCACGTCGTCCTCACCGGAGGTGTCCGCGAGGACCTTGGCCCACGCGGCCTGCACGACCGTCGACAACGTGACGCGCTCCCGCCGCGCCAGGCCGACCAGCCTGGCGGTGACGTCGTCGTCGAGGTGCGTGCGCCGGCGGTCCTGCGCGTGGTGGCTCGCGGCCAGCCGGTCCGCGGGCACCGGCGTGGGTGCCTCGAAGCCGTCGAGGTAGGTGCGCCAGAACGTTTCCGGTTCGGCCGGGTCACGTCCGTCGAGCCACGCGATGAAGTCCCGGTACGGCCGGGTCGGTGCGAGGGCACCGCCCTGGTAGGCGGCGGACACCTCGTCCAGGACGACCGGCAGGCTCCACCCGTCGCACAAGCCCTGGTACAGCGCCCAGACCAGCCAGTTCCGCCCGTTGCCGCGGTCGACGACGTAGAGGCGCATCAACGGCGGCCGTGCCAGGTCGAACCCGCGCTCGCGGTCCTGCTCCAGCAGTTGCTCCAGCCGCACCCGCTGCACGGCCTCGTCGAACGACGACCAGTCGTGAGCCTCGAAAGGCACGTCGACCTCGTTCAGCACGACCTGCACCGGTTCGCTGACGCCCTCCCAGACGAACCCGCTGCGCAGGGACGGGTGCCGCGCGACCACCGCGCGCCACGCCGCCGCGAACCGGTCGAGGTCGATCGGGCCGGCCAGGTCGTAGACGCTCTGACCCCAGTAGAGGCCGTCGACCGGCGACCCGACGACACCGAACAGCATGCCCGACTGCACCGGCGCCAACCGGTACACGTCCGCCAGCGGATACCGCGCCGCCAGCCCGTCGACCTCGGCCTGCGTCAACGAGGCCAGCGGGAAGTCCGACGGCGTGAACCCGGTGGCCGTGCGGCAGTGTTCGACCAGCGCCCGCAGCGCCTCGACGTAGCGGTCCGCGATCCGTTCGACGGTGGCGGTGTCGTGGCGGTTGGTGGAGTGGAACCACTCGATCGACAACCGGCCGTCCGCGGTCTGCTGCACCTCGAGCTGCAGCAGGTGCGACCGCGTGCCGCCCCCGGCCTCGCTCGGACCCGCGAGGTCGGCGGGAAGTTCGCGCCGGATCAGCCCGTCCGAGTCGGCACCGTCGTACGCGCCGAGGTAGTTGAACAGCACCGGGCGATCCGGCGCCTCCGCCAGCTCGTTCCGCAGCCAGCGCAGCACGCCGTAACCCACACCCCGGCGCGGGACGGCCCGCAGCTCCTCCTTGACCGCCTTGATCACCGCACCGGGATCGCCGCCGCCGCTCAGGCGGATCGGGAAGATCGACGTGAACCAGCCGACCGTGCGCGACAGGTCCGCGCCCTCACGGCCGTGGCTCTCCAGGTCGATCGTCACGTGGTCACTGCCGGCCCACTCCCCCAGGGTCTGGAACAGCGCGGTCAGCAGCAGGTCGTGGCCCTGCGTGCGGTACGCCCTGTGCGCGTCGCCCAGCAGGATCGCGGTCGTGTCCGCGTCCAGCCAGGACTGCACGACCGCCTCGGACGCGTCGTCGTTCGGGCCGTCGCCGTCCGCCGGGAGCTCGACGACGTCGGCGGTCGTGGCAACCCAATGGTCCCGTTCGCCTTCCGCCTCGTCGTCCTGCAGCCGCACCGCCCACTGCTGGAACGACGTGGTCTTCGGCGCGAGCTCCCGGCCCGCGTAGGCCGCGTCGAGGTCTTCCAGCAGGATGTTCCACGACACCCCGTCCATCACCAGGTGGTGCACGGTCAGACCGAGCCACGCCGGTTCGTCGCCACGGTCGAAGTACACAGCCGCGAGAAGCGGACCATCGGCCAGCCGCAACGACTTCTGCGCCTCGGTCATCCGCTCGACCACGGACTCACCGTCGACCACCCGCAGGAACCCGCCGTCGCCCACGGGAGCGTTGACCTGGCTCTCCGGCGTGAACCGGATCCTCAGTGCGTCGTGGTGCGCGATCAGGGCGTCGAGCGCCAGCCCGAGGCGGACCGGGTCCGTGCCGGGGGCGAGTTCGAACATGCCGGACCAGTTCCAGTGGTCGCGGTTCGGCAGGTCCTGCGCCAGGAACCACCGCTGGATCGGCGTGAACGGCACCGCGCCCGTCACCACGCCCTGCTCGGCCGACGTCACCGCAACGGTGTCGCGCACGGCGAGCGCGAGTTCCGCGATCGTCTGGTGGGTGAACACGTCCGCGACGTCGATCCCCAGGCCAGCCGCCCGGACGCGCGACACGATCTGCAGGCTCAGGATCGAGTCGCCGCCCAGCTCGAAGAAGTTGTCGTGCACACCGACCCGGTCCGCACCGAGCACCTGCGACCAGACGGCCGCCAGCGCTTCCTCGGCGGTGGTCCGGGGCGCGACGTACGCCTCCCCGGTCGTCTCGGGCTCCGGGTCGGGCAGACCGCGCCGGTCGACCTTGCCGTTCGGCGTCAGCGGAAGCCGTTCCAGCGCAACGAACACCGACGGCACCAGGTAGTCCGGCACGCGCTCACGCAGCCAGTCCCTCAAGGCCTTCGAGCTGAACTCGCCCTCCGAGACCACGTAAGCGACCAGGCGCTTGCCACCGTGCGGACCACCATCCCGCGCCACCACAACGACATCACGCACATCAGGGTGGTCACCGAGGACAACCTCGACCTCACCGGGTTCGACCCGGTACCCGCGGATCTTCACCTGCTCGTCCACGCGGCCGAGGAACTCGATCGTGCCGTCCGCACGCCACTTCGCCCGGTCGCCGGTGCGGTACAACCGGCTGCCCGACCCGCCGAACAGATCGGGCACGAACCGCTCAGCGGTCAGATCGGGCCGGCCCACGTACCCCTGGGCCACACCGGCACCGCCGACCAGCAGCTCGCCCGGAACACCGACCGGCGCGGGCCGCAGGGACCCGTCGACGACGAACGCCTGCGCGCCCGCCAGCGGCCTGCCGATCGGCACCACAGCAGCAGGATGGTCCTCGGACACGGCGTGGAAGATCGAGTCGATCGCCGCCTCGGTCACACCGAAGACGTTGCCCGGCACCGCGTTCGGCGCCACCTCGGCCACCGCGGAAGTCAACGCGTCATGCGTCCACATGTCCGTACCCGAGATCACCAACCGCAGTGACTCGACGGGACCGGCAGTCCGGCAGTGCGCGGCCAGATCGCGCAACAGCATGCCCGGCACGATCTCCGCGACCTCGACCTGATGGTCCACCAACGTCCGATGCAGCGACTCGACCGATACGTGCTCGTCGTGCGGCAGGAACACCACGGTCTGCCCGAACGCCAACGCACGGGTCATATCACCGATCGACACGTCGAAACCCGGACCCGACATCGACAACACCGTGCCCGGACCACCCAGAGCAGCCAGACCATCACGCCAACCGGCCACATAGGACGACAACGCCCGGTGCGTCACCGCCACACCCTTCGGACGACCGGTCGAACCCGAGGTGTAGGCGATGTACGCCAACGCCGACGGGTCGACCGGCGGAAGCGGTTCATCGACGGTGGCGGGCAGGTCCGGCGACAGCACCTCACCGGTGAACCCGGCCGGCGGCGACGTCGCCACCGCGGCCACCACACCGGCGTCGGCCAGCAGGAACTCCACGCGTTCGTCGGGGAGTCCGAGGTTGACCGGCACGTACACGCCACCGGAGCGCAGCACGCCCTGGAACGCCACCGCCAGATCAAGCCCCCGCGGCACCAGCACGGCCACCGGCGCTCCCGCGGTCACACCGGCACGGCGCAGCCCGGCGGCGAGAGCATCGGCGCGCGCGTTCAGCTCGGCGAACGTCAGCCGCTCGTCGCCGCAGACCACGGCGACCTCGGACGAGGTCCGCGCGGCGATCAGCTCCGGCACCGGCGGTTCGGCGGCCGGCACCGGCGTGGCACCCCACGCCACCAGCTCCGCCGCCTGCTCCGGCCGCTGCACCGGCACGTCGCGCACCGCCAGCCCGGGGCGCTCGGCGACCGCGGTCAGCACGACCGCGAGCTGGTCGAGGATCCGTTCCACGGTGATGGCGTCGAACGCCGCCGTCGAGAACTCCGCCTCGACGCGCAGCGTGCGGTCCAGGTCGACGGCGAAGGTGAGCGGGTAGTTGCCCTGCTCCACCGAGTCCGCGGCCCGCAGCCCGTCCAGGTCCTCCGGCAGCTCCTCCTGCGGGTAGTTGCCGAACACGACGATCGAGTCGAACAGCGCGCGGCCGTGCGGGACAGCCGACCACCGCTGCACGTCGACCAGCGGCGTGCACTCGAACCGTTGCAGCGCGACCTGGTCGTCCTGCAACACCGGGAGCCACGCCGCGAACGAGGTGTCCGCCGGCACGGTCGCCCGGACCGGCAGGGTGTTGATGAACAACCCGACCATCGACTCGACACCGGCCAGATCAGCCGGACGACCCGAGACCGTCAGGCCGAACACCACGTCGTCGTCGCCCGAGCAGGCCGACAGCAGCAACGCCCACGCGGCCTGCACGACCGTCGACAACGTCACGCGCTGGCGGCGGGCCAGCTCGACCAGCCGACCCGTGACCGCCTCGTCCAGGTGCATGCGACGGCGGTCCTGGTCGTGGTGGCCGGTCGCGAGCCGGTCGGCCGGAAGTGCCGTCGGTGCCTCGAAACCGCTCAGGTACCTGCGCCAGAACCCCTCCGACTCAGCGGAGTCACGCCGGTCGAGCCACGCGATGAAGTCCCGGTAGGACCGCACCGGCTCCAGCGGACGCCCCTGGTAGAGCGCCGACACCTCGTCCATGACGACCGGCAGGCTCCACCCGTCGCACAGGCCTTGGTACAGGCCCCACACCAGCCACAACCGGCCTTCACCGCGGTCCACCAGGTACAGGCGCGTCAACGGCGGCACGGCGAGGTCGAAGCCCAGCGCGCGGTCCTCGTCGAGCAGCTCCCGCAAGCGTTCCTGCTGGGCGGCGTCGTCGAGGCCGGACCAGTCGCGTTGCTCCAGCGGCACCTCGACGTCCGGCAGAACGACCTGGACGGGTTCGCTGACGCCCTCCCACACGAAGACGCTGCGCAGCGCGGCGTGCCGGGAGATCACCGAACGCCAGGCCCGGGCGAGGCGCCCGGCGTCGAGCGGACCGGTCAGGTCGTAGACGCCCTGACCCCAGTACAGGCCGTCCACGGGAGAACCCGCGACACCGAACAGCATGCCGGACTGCACCGGCGCCAACCGGTGCACGTCGACCAGCGGATAACGCTCGGCGAGCCCGTCGACCTCGGCCTGCGTCAGCGACGCCAGCGGGAAGTCCGACGGCGTGAAGCCGCCGGCGGAACGGCAATGCGCGACCAGCGCACGCAGGGCCTCGACATAGCGCGCGGCGACGCGTTCGACGGTGGCGCCGTCGTGCAGGTTGTGGCTGAAGTGCCACTCCACCCGCAGGCGTCCGTCGGCGTCCTGCTGGGCCTCGACCTGCAGGACGTGCGACCGCGTTCCCCCGAGGCCCTCGCTCGGGCCGGCCAGTTCGGCGGGGAGCTCCCGGCGGACCAGGCCGACGGAGTCGACGGCGTCGAAGGCGCCGAGGTAGTTGAACAGCAGCGGCCGGTCCGGCGCACCGGTCAGGTCTCCCTGCAACCAGCGCAACGCGCCGTAGCCGACGCCACGGCGCGGAATCGCCCGCAGCTCCTCCTTGACGGCCTTGATCGCCGCCGCCGGGTCGCTCTCGTGCGTGAGGCGCACCGGGAAGATCGACGTGAAGTACCCGACCGTGCGGGACAGGTCGACGCCGTCGGCCACCGCCTCACGGCCGTGGCTCTCGAGGTCCACCGTGACGTGACCGGTGCCGGTCCACTCCCCCAGCGCCTGGGCGAGAGCGGCGAGCAGCAGGTCGTTGCCCTGCGTGCGGTACGCGCGGTGGGCGTCGCCGAGCAGGGCGGCGGTGCTGTCCGCGTCCAGCCACGACCGGACGACGCCGGCCGAGGTCTCGTCGTTGGGCCCGTGGTGGTCCTGCGGCAGGTCCACGACGTCGGCGGTCTGGGCGAGCCAGGTCTCCCGCTCGTCCCGCGCGTCCAGCTCCCCCAGCACCTCGGCCCACTGCCGGAACGACGTGGTCTTCGGCGCGAGCTCCCGGCCCGCGTAAGCCGCGTCGAGGTCCTCCAGCAGGATGTTCCACGACACCCCGTCCATCACCAAGTGGTGCACGGCCAAACCAAGCCACGCCGGCTCGTCGCCACGGTCGAAGTACACAGCCGCGAGAAGCGGACCATCGGCCAGCCGCAACGACTTCTGCGCCTCGGTCATCCGCTCGACCACGGACTCACCGTCAACGACCCGGAGGAGCCCGCCGTCGCCCACGGGAGCGTTGACCTGGCTCTCCGGCGTGAACCGGATCCTCAGTGCGTCGTGGTGCGCGACCACGGCGTCCAGCGCCAGCCCGAGCCGGACCGGATCGGTGCCCGGCGCCAGCTCGAACATCCCCGACCAGTTCCAGTGGTCCCGGTCCGGAACGTCCTGCGCCAGAAACCACCGCTGGATCGGCGTCAGCGGCACGGGACCGGTGACGACGCCCTGCTCGGCCAGCGTGACCGCGGGAGTGTCGCGGACGACGCCCGCCAGCGCGGCGATGGTCTGGTGGGCGAACACGTCCGCCACCTCGACACCCAGACCCGCCGCCCGCACGCGCGCCACGATCTGCAGGCTCAGGATCGAGTCCCCGCCCAGCTCGAAGAAGTTGTCGTGCACACCGACGCGCTCGACCCCGAGCACACCGCTCCACACCGCCGCGAGCGATTCCTCGACGGCCGTCCGGGGCGCGACATACGCCTCCCCGGTCGCCTCGGGCTCCGGTTCGGGCAGACCGCGCCGATCGACCTTGCCGTTGGGCGTGAGCGGAAGCCGTTCCAGCGCAACGAACACCGACGGCACCAGGTAGTCCGGCACACGCTCGCGCAGCCAGTCGCGCCACGCCTTCGAGCTGAACTCACCCTCCGAGACCACGTAGGCGACCAGGCGCTTGCCACCGTGCGGACCACCATCCCGCGCCACCACAACAACATCACGCACATCAGGGTGGTCACCGAGGACAACCTCGACCTCACCGGGTTCGACCCGGTACCCGCGGATCTTCACCTGCTCGTCCACGCGGCCCAGGAACTCGATCGTCCCGTCCGCACGCCACTTCGCCCGGTCGCCCGTGCGGTAGAGCCGCCCGCCGGCCTCACCGAACAGATCCGGGACGAACCGGACCGACGTCAGGTCGGGGCGCCCCAGGTACCCCCGCGCCACACCGGCACCGCCGACCAGCAGCTCACCGGGAACGCCCACGGGCACCGGCCGCAGCGCGGAGTCCACGACGACGGCACGAGCACCGGCCAGCGGCGTGCCGATCGGCACCACAGCAGCAGGATGATCTTCCGCTACGGCGTGGAAGATCGAGTCGATCGCCGCCTCGGTCACACCGAACACGTTGCCCGGCACCGCATTCGGCGCCACCTCGGCCACCGCGGAAGTCAACGCGTCATGCGTCCACATGTCCGTACCCGAGATCACCAACCGCAACGACTCGACGGGACCGGCAGTCCGGCAGTACGCGGCCAGATCGCGCAACAGCATGCCCGGCACGATCTCGGCGATCTCGATCCGGTGCTCCACCAACGTGGCGTGCAACGACTCCACCGACACGTGCTCATCGTGGGGCAGGAACACCACGGTCTGCCCGAACGCCAACGCACGAGTCATATCACCGATCGACACGTCAAAACCCGGACCCGACATCGACAACACCGTGCCCGGACCGTCCAAGGAGCGCAGACCATCACGCCAACCGGCCACATAGGACGACAACGCCGCATGCGTCACCGCCACACCCTTGGGACGACCGGTCGAACCCGAGGTGTAGGCGATGTACGCCAACGCCGACGGGTCGACCGGCGGAAGCGGTTCAGCCGGCGCCGTCGAGTCGTCCACGAGCAGCACCGCACCCGCGAAGCCGTCCAGCGGCGAAGTCGTGACCACGGCGACCGCACCGGAGTCCGCCAGCAGGAACGCCAGGCGTTCGGCGGGCAGACCGGGGTTGATCGGCACGTACACGCCACCGGAGCGCAGCACGCCCTGGAACGCCACCGCCAGATCAAGCCCCCGCGGCACCAGCACGGCCACCGGCGACTCCGCGGTCACCCCGGCGCGCCGAAGCCGTGCAGCCAACGCATCCGCCCGAGCGTCCAGCTCGGCGAACGTCAGGCTCTCCTCACCGCACACCACGGCCACGGCGCCGGAGCCGGCCCAGCCGCGGACCAGCTCGGGCACCGGCGGTTCGGCGGCGGGAACCGGCGTCTCGCCCCACGCCACGAGCTGCGCGGCCTGTTCCGGACGCTGCAACGGCACCTCGGCGACCACCAGCCCGGGTCGCCGCGCCACGGCGGTCAGCACGACCACCAGCTGGTCGAGGATCCGCTCGACCGTGAGGGCGTCGAAAGCGGCCGTCGAGAACTCGGCCTCGATCCGGAGGCGGCGCTCCAGGTCGACCGCGAACGTGAGCGGGTAGTTGCCCTGCTCCACCGAGTCGACGGTGGCGTAGCCGCCGGAGATCGCCTCCGGGTCGTCGGGGAGCTCCTGGTGCGGGTAGTTGCCGAAGACCACGATGCTGTCGAACAACGCCCGGCCACCCGGGACGGCCGACCACCGCTGCACGTCGACCAGCGGCGTGTACTCGAACCGCTGCACCGCGACCTGGTTGTCCTGCAACTCGCGCAGCCACGACGTGAACGGCACGTCCGCGGGCACGGTGGTCCGCACCGGCAGGGTGTTGATGAACAACCCGACCATGGACTCCACGCCGGCGAGGTCACCGGGGCGGCCCGAGACGGTGAGGCCGAACAGCACGTCGTCCTCGCCGCAGGACGCCGACAGCACCTTCGCCCACGCCGCCTGCACGACCGTGGACAGCGTCACGCGCTCGCGGCGGGCCAGCTCCACCAGCCTGGCCGTGACGTCCTCGTCGAGCGCGGTCCTGCGGCGGTCCTGGGCGTAGTGGTGCGTCGCCAGCCGGTCGACCGGCAACGGCGTCGGCGCCTCGAACCCGTCGAGCGCCCGGCGCCAGAACTCCTCGGACTCGTCGGGGTCGCGCCGGTCCAGCCACGCGATGAACTCGCGGTAGGACCGTGCCGGGGCAAGGGTTTCACCGTCGTACGCGGCGAACACCTCGTCCAGGACGACCGGCAGGCTCCACCCGTCGCACAGACCCTGGTACAGCCCCCAGACGAGCCACAACCGGCCCTCGCCGCGGTCCACCAGGTACAGGCGCGTCAACGGCGGCACGGCGAGGTCGAAACCCAGCGCGCGGTCCTCCGCCAGCAACTCCCGCAACCGCGCCTGCTGGGTGGCCCCGTCGAGGCCGGACCAGTCGCGTTCCGCGAGCGGGACGTCGACCTCCGCCAGGACGACCTGCACCGGCTCGCTGACGCCCTCCCAGACGAACCCGCTGCGCAGCGCGGCGTGCCGGGAGACCACCTCGCGCCACGCCCGCGCCAGCCGTTCGGCGTCGACCGGGCCGGCGAGGTCGTAGACGCCCTGGCCCCAGTAGAGGCCGTCGACCGGCGACCCGACGACACCGAACAGCATGCCCGACTGCACCGGCGCCAACCGGTACACGTCCGCCAGCGGATACCGCGCCGCCAGCCCGTCGACCTCGGCCTGCGTCAACGACGCCAGCGGGAAGTCCGACGGCGTGCAGCCGGAGACGCCCGACCGGCAGTGCTCCACCAGTGCGCGCAACGCCGCCACGTACCGGTCCGCGACGCGCTCGACGGTCTCGGTGCGGTGCAGGTTCGTGCTGTGCAGCCACTCGATGCGCAGCCGGCCGTCGTCCTCGCGCACGACCTCGAGCTGCAGCGGGTAGGCCCGCGTCCCGCCCGGTGCCTCCATCGGCCCGGCGAGGTCGGCGGGGAGCTCACGGCGGAGCAGACCCGCCGGGTCGACGGCGTCGAACGCGCCGAGGTAGTTGAACAGCACCGGGCGGTCCGGCGCACCGGCGAACTCGCCGTGCAGCCACCGCAGGGCGCCGTAGCCGACACCGCGGCGCGGCACCGATCGCAGGGACTCCTTGACAGCCTTGACCGTCCCGCCGAGGTCCTCCCGACGGCTCAGCCGCACCGGGAAGATCGACGTGAACCAGCCGACCGTCCGCGAGAGGTCGAGGTCTTCGCGGCCGTGGCTCTCCAGGTCGACCGTGACGTGGTCACTCCCGGTCCACTCCCCCAGCACGTCGGCCAGAGCGGCGAGGAGCAGGTCGTTGGCCTGCGTCCGGTAGGCCTTGTGGGCCTCGCCGAACAGGGCGGAGGTGGTGGAGGCGTCGAGCCACGTGCGCACCACGGCGCCGGACTCCCCGGTGTTCGGGCCGTCGCCGTCGAGCGGCGGTGCGACCACGTCCGAGGTCGCGGCGGCCCAGTGGTCCCGTTCGCCGCCGGCGTCCAGCTCCAGGACGTGTCCTGCCCACTGCCGGAACGAGACCGTCTTGGGTCCCAACGCCTCCGAGCGGTACGCGGTGTCGAGGTCCTCCAGCAGGACGTTCCACGACACGCCGTCCATCACCAGGTGGTGCACGGTCAGACCGAGCCACGCCGGTTCGCCGCCGCGGTCGAAGAAGACAGCCGCGAGCAGCGGGCCATCGGCCAGCCGCAACGACTTCTGGGCCACCGTCATCTCGGCGACCACGTCCGAGTCGCCCTCGACGACCCGCAGGAGGTCCGCGGCCTCGATCCCGGCGTTGTGCTGGCCGTCGGCGGAGAACCGCAGGCGCAGGGCGTCGTGGTGGGTGAGCAGGACGTCGAACGCCTGCCGCAGCCGTTCCGGATCGGTGCCGGGCGCCAGCTCGAACATCCCGGACCAGTTCCAGTGGTCCCGGTCCGGAACGTCCTGCGCCAGGAACCAGTGCTGGATCGGCGTCAGCGGCACGGGACCGGTGACGACGCCCTGCTCGGCCACCGAGACCTCGGGGGCCTCGCGCACCGCGAGGGCCAGCTCGGCGATCGTCTGGTGGGCGAACACGTCCGCCACGTCGACGCCCAGCTCCGCCGCGCGCACGCGGGCGACGATCTGCAGGCTCAGGATCGAGTCGCCGCCCAGCTCGAAGAAGTTGTCGTGCACACCGACGCGCTCGACGCCGAGCACACCGCTCCACACGGCGGCCAGGGTCTCCTCGACGGCGTTGCGGGGAGCCACGTAGGTCTCGGTGGCCGCCTCGGGCTCCGGCTCCGGCAACCCGCGCCGGTCGACCTTGCCGTTGGGCGTGAGCGGAAGCCGTTCCAGCGCAACGAACACCGACGGCACCAGGTAGTCCGGCACACGCTCGCGCAGCCACGACCGCAACGCGGAACCGGTGACCTCGGCGTCCTCGGCGACCACGTACGCCACGAGGCGTTTGCCGCCATGCGGGCCACCATCCCGTGCCACCACAACGACATCACGCACGTCCGGGTGATCACCGATCACGACCTCGACCTCACCGGGCTCCACCCGGTACCCGCGGATCTTCACCTGCTCGTCCACCCGGCCGAGGAACTCCAGCACGCCGTCCGCACGCCACCGGGCCCGATCTCCCGTGCGGTACAGGCGTCCACCGGAACCGCCGAACACGTCCGGCACGAACCGCGTCGCCGTCAGGTCCGCGCGGCCGACGTAGCCCTGAGCGACACCGGCACCACCGACCAGCAGCTCACCCGGCACCCCCACCGGCACCGGCCGCAGCGCGCCGTCCACGACGAACGCCCGCGCGCCGGCCAGCGGCGTGCCGATCGGCACCACCGACGCCGGGTGGTCCTCGGTGACCGGGTGGAAGATCGAGTCGATCGCGGCCTCGGTCACGCCGAACACGTTGCCCGCCAGGGCGTTCGGCGCCACGTCGGCGACCGCGCTGGTGAGCGCGTCGTGCGTCCACATGTCGGTGCCGGAGATGACCAGGCGCAGCGACTTGACCGGTCCCGCCTCGCGGCAGTGCGCGGCCAGGTCGCGCAGCAGCATGCCGGGCACGATCTCCGCGACCTCGACCTCGTGGTCCACCAACGTCCGGTGCAACGACTCCACGGTCACGTGCTCGTCGTGGGGCAGGAAGACCACCGTGCGGCCGAACGCCAGCGCGCGCGTCATGTCGCCGATCGACACGTCGAAACCGGGGCCGGACATGGACAGCACCGTGCCCGGACCGCCCAGCTCGACGAGTCCTCGCCGCCATCCAGCGACGTAGGACGACAACGCGGCGTGCGTCACGGCCACGCCCTTGGGACGTCCGGTCGAGCCGGACGTGTAAGCGATGTACGCGAGCGAGTGCGGGTCGATGGGCACCGGCAGGGCGCCGAACCCCTGGGCCTCGTCGTCGATCAGCAGCACCTCGGCGAGCCCGGCCACCTCGCCCGCGAACGACGAGGTCGTCACCACGACCGACGCGCCGGCATCGGCCAGCAGGAATGCCAGTCGCTCGGCGGGAAGTCCGGGGTTGACCGGCACGTACACGCCACCGGCGCGCAGCACGCCCTGGAACGCCACGGCGAGGTCGACCCCGCGCGGCACCAGCACGGCGACGCGCGATCCGACGGTGACGCCGGTCTGCTGGAGCCGCCCGGCCAGCGCTTCCGCCCGGAAGCCCAGCTCGGCGAACGTCAGCCGCTCGTCGCCGCAGATCACGGCGACCTCGGGGGAGATCCGCGCCCAGTCGTCGACCAGGTCGGGCACCGGCCGCTCGGTGGCGGGCTCGGGGGTCTCGCCCCACGCCACCAGCACCGCCGCCTGCTCCGGGCGTTGCAGCGGCACGTCCCGGACCAGCAGGTCCGGCCGCTCGGCCACCGCGGTCAGCACGACCGCGATCTGGTCGAGGACCCGGTCCACGGTGGCGGCGTCGAACGCGGCGGTGGAGAACTCGGCCTCGACCTGGAGGGTCTCGCCCAGGTCGACCGCGAACGTGAGCGGGTAGTTGCCCTGCTCCACCGAGTCGAGCAGCGGCGACAGCTCGAAACCGGCGACGCGCGTCCGGCCGCCGGGGTAGTTGCGCAGCACGACGATGCTGTCGAACAGCGCGCGGCCGCCGGGCACCGACGACCAGCGCTGCGCGTCGACCAGCGGCGTGTACTCGAACCGCTGCACCGCGACCTGGTTGTCCCGCAGGTCGCGCAGCCACGACGTGAACGGCACGTCCGCGGGCACGGTGGTCCGCACCGGCAGCGTGTTGATGAACAGCCCCACGGTCGACTCGACCCCGGCCAGCTCCGGCGGGCGGCCCGACACGGTCAGGCCGAACACGACGTCGTCCTCGCCCGAGGCCGCCGACAGCACCTTGGCCCACGCCGCCTGCACCACCGCGGACAGCGTCACGCGCTCGCGACGCGCCAGGTCGACGATCTTCGCCGTCACGTCCGGGGTCAGCGCGGTCCCGCGCCGGTCCTGGGCGTAGTGGTGCGCCGCCAGCCGGTCGACCGGCAACGGCGTCGGCGCCTCGAAACCGTCCAGGTAGGACCGCCAGAAGCGCTCCGGCTCGGCGGGGTCGCGCCGGTCGAGCCACGCGATGAACTCGCGGTAGGACCTCACCGGGGCGAGGGTCGTGCCCTCGTAGGCGGCGCACACCTCGTCCACCACGACGGGCAGGCTCCACCCGTCGCACAGGCCCTGGTACAGCCCCCACACCAGCCAGTACCGCCCGTGACCCCGGTCGACGAGGTACAGGCGCGTCAGCGGTGGCGCCGCCGGGTCGAAGCCCAGCGCGCGGTCCTGCGCCAGCAGCTCGCGCAGCCGCGCGTCCTGGACGTCACCATCCACATCGGACCAGTCGCGGAGCTGGAGCGGGACGTCGACGGCCTCCAGCACGACCTGCACCGGTTCGCCGACGCCCTCCCACACGAACGCGCTGCGCAGCGCGGCCTGCCGGGAGATCACCTCCTGCCAGGCGCGAGCGAGGCGGTCCGCGTCGACGGTGCCGGTGAGCTCGTAGATCCCCTGGCCCCAGTAGAGCCCGTCGCCCTCGGCCGGTGCGCCCGCGACACCGAACAGCATGCCGGACTGCACCGGCGCCAGCCGGTACACGTCGGCCAGGCCCGGGAAGCGGGCGGCGAGCCGGTCGACCTCGTCCTGCGCCAGCGAGGCCAGCGGGAAGTCCGACGGCGTGAGCCCCGCGGCTCCCGACCGGCAGTGCTCGACGAGCGCCTCCAGCTCACGCCGGTAGGTCTCGGCCAGCCGCGCGACAGTCGCGGCCTCGTGCAGTTCGGCGCTGTAGTGCCACTCGACCTGCAACTGCCCGTCAGCGGTGCGGGTCACCTCGAGGTTCAGCACGTGCGACCGGGTGCCGCGGCCGGACGTCGCCGCACCCCGCAGCGCCACCGGCAGCTCACGGCGGAGCAGGTCTCCCGTGCCCGCGACGGATCCGAGGTAGTTGAACAGCACCGGTCGATCCGGCGCGTCGGACAGTTCGCCGTGCAGCCACCGCAGAGCGCCGTAGCCGACACCGCGGCGGGGCACGGCGCGCAGCTGTTCCTTGACGGCCTTCACCGTGGCGCCGAGGTCCTCGTGCCGGCTCAGCCGCACCGGGAAGATCGACGTGAACCAGCCGACCGTGCGGGACAGGTCGACGCCGTCCGCGATCGCCTCGCGGCCGTGGCTCTCCAGGTCGATGGTCAGCGAATCGGTGCCGGCCCACGGGCCCAGCGTGCGCACCAGTGCCGCCAGCAGCAGGTCGATGCCCTGCGTCCGGTACGCCTTGTGCGCGTCACCCAGCAACGCGGCGGTCGTCGTGGCGTCCAGCAGCGTCGTGTGGATCCGGGACGAACGTTCGTCGTTCGGTCCTCCACCGTCGACCGGCAGCGCGACGACGCCGGAGGTCGCGGCGGCCCAGTGGTCCCGCTCGGCGGCGGCGTCGAAGGTCCGGAGCAGCTCCGCCCACTGCCGGAACGAGGTCGTCTTGGCGGGCAACGCCTCCGAGCGGTACGCGGTGCCGAGGTCCTCCAGCAGGACGTTCCACGACACCCCGTCCATCACCAGGTGGTGCGCGACCAGCCCGAGCCACGAGGGCTCATCCTCGCGGTCGAAGAAGACGGCCGCGAGGAGCGGACCGTCGGTCAGCCGCAACGACTTCTGCGCCGCCGTCATCTCCTCGGCCACCGCCGAGTCGCCTGCCACGACCTTCAGCAGGTCCGCGGCTTCGATCCCGGCGTTGTGCTGGCCCTCGGGCGAGAACCGCAGGCGCAGGGCGTCGTGGTGCGCGACCAGGGTGTCGAGGGCTTCGGCCAGTCGTCCGGGATCGGTCCCCGGCGCCAGCTCGAACACGCCCGACCAGTTCCAGTGGTCCCGGTCGCCGATGTCCTGAGCGGTGAACCAGTGCTGGATCGGCGTCAGCGGCACGGGACCGGTGACCACGCCCTGCTCCGCGAGCGTCACGGCGGGGGCGTCGCGCACGACGGCCGCCAGCCCGGCGACGGTCTGGTGGGACAGCACGTCGGCCACGTCCACGCCCAGACCGGCGGCACGGGCGCGTGCCACGATCTGCAGGCTCAGGATCGAGTCCCCGCCCAGCTCGAAGAAGTTGTCGTGCACACCGACGCGCTCGACACCGAGCACCTGTGCCCACACCGCCGCCAGAGTGTCCTCCGCAGACGATCGCGGCGCTTCGTAGGCCCCGGTCGCCTCCGGCTCGGGGTCGGGCAGGCCGCGGCGGTCGACCTTGCCGTTCGGCGTCAGCGGAAGCCGGTCGAGCGCCACGAACACCGACGGCACCAGGTAGTCCGGCACCCGTTCCCGCAGCCACGACCGCAACTCCTGACCGCTGGCGCCCGCGTCCTCGGCGACGACGTAGGCCACCAGGCGCTTACCGCCGTGCGGGCCACCATCCCGCGCCACCACAACGACATCACGCACGCTGGGGTGATCGCCGAGGACGACCTCGACCTCACCGGGCTCGACGCGATAGCCGCGGATCTTCACCTGCTCGTCCACCCGGCCCAGGAACTCCAGTACCCCGTCCGCACGCCACTTCGCCCGGTCACCCGTGCGGTAGAGACGTCCACCGGCAGCGCCGAACACGTCGGGCAGGAACCGCTCGGCGGTCAGGTCCGGGCGACCCACGTAGCCCTGGGCCACGCCGGCACCGCCGACCAGCAGCTCACCCTCGACGCCCACGGGCACCGGTCGCAGCAGGCCGTCCACCACGAAGACGTCGACACCGGCCAGCGGCACGCCGATCGGGACGACCTCACCCTCGTGCTCCGGCCGTGCCACCACCGGGTGGAAGATCGAGTCGATCGCGGCCTCGGTGACGCCGAAGACGTTGCCCGGCACCGCGTTCGGCGCCACGGCCTCGACCGCCGCCGTCAACGCGTCGTAGGTCCACATGTCAGTGCCCGAGATGACCAGGCGCAGCGACTCGACCGGTCCCGCCTCACGGCAGTGCGCGGCCAGGTCGCGCAGCAGCATGCCGGGCACGATCTCCGCGACCTCGACCTCGTGGTCCACCAACGTCCGGTGCAACGACTCCACGGTCACGTGCTCGTCGTGCGGCAGGAACACCAGCGTCCGCCCGAACGCCAGCGCGCGCGTCATGTCGCCGATCGACACGTCGAAACCCGGACCGGACATCGACAGCACCGTGCCCGCACCGCCCAGCGGTTCAAGCGCCTGCGTCCAGCCGGCGACGTACGACGACAACGCCCTGTGCGTCACCGCCACGCCCTTGGGACGTCCCGTCGATCCTGACGTGTAGGCGATGTAGGCCACCGCCTCCGGGTCGACGCCGACCGGCGGCGCGCTGCCGGCCGGAACGTGGTCGTCGAGCAGCAGCACGTCTCCGGCTGACCCGGTCAGCTCACCGGCCAGCGCCGACGTCGTGACCGCGGCCACCACGCCCGCGTCCGCCAGCAGGAACGCCAGTCGTTCCGCCGGAAGGCCTGGGTTGACCGGCACGTACACGCCGCCGGAGCGCAGCACGCCCTGGAACGCCACCGCCAGGTCGAGCCCACGGGGAACGAGCACGGCGACCGGGGAACCCACGGTCACCCCGGCCTGGCGCAGCCGGGCGGCGAGCGCGTCGGCCCGCTCCCCGAGCTCGCCGAAGGTGAGCCGTTCGTCGCCGCACACCACCGCCGTTGCTCCCGGACGCGTGCCGGCGTGGTCCGCCACGAGATCGGGAACGCAGGCCGCACCGGGCTGGGCGGCACCGGGCTGGGCGGCACCGGGCTGGGCGGCACCGGGCTGGGCGGCACCGGGCTGGGCGGCACCGGCTCCCCAGCTGCGGGTCCGCGCCAGGTCCACGGTGGAGGGTCTCGGTGCGCTGCCGGCCGGTCCACGCGCGAGCCGGTCGAGCACGCTGAGGAACCGTTCCTCGTGCAGCGCCAGCTCGGCCTCGGCGGCGACACCGTCCTCGACGTCGACGTCCAGCCACGCCCGGTCACCGCCGGACCAGCCGTAGGTCGTGACGGTCAGGTCGCGGATCGGGCCGACCGCCAGGTTCCGCGGTGTGCCGGCGTGCACGTCCGGGCCGAAGCTCAGCGGGCGGCTGAAGTCGACGACGTTGAACGCCGGGCCGAACCAGGCGCCACCGCCGGTCACGCCGAGCTTCCGGGCGAGGTCCTCACCCCGGTACCGCGACCTCGGGGCGTTCCCGGCCAGGCGTGCGGCGGTGGCGTCCGCCAGCTGCCGGATCGTGGTGCCCTCCGGCACGTGCAGTGCGAGAGGTGCGACGTTGGCCAGCAGTCCGGGAGTGGTGCGGGCCAGCGGACTGCGGCGCGCGGCCGTCGGCAGGCTGAACACGACGTCGTCGCGGCCGGTCAGTTCCCGTTGGTACGCCGCGAAAGCCGACACGAGGAAGTGCGGCACGCGCAGGCCGAGCTCCGCGCTGCGATCGCGGACGGCGTCGCGCAACGCCCCGTCGACCGCGACCGTGCGGCGCCGGGACGGTCGTCGCCGTTCCGGCCGGCGCTCGGTCTCGCGGTTCCGCACCGCCTCCGCCACCGACTCGAGCCAGTACCGCTCGTCGTCGGCCCGGTCGGCGGATCCCCGGTAGGCCTGGTCCTCCGCCACGACGTCGGCCCAGGAGCCGAACGAGCGCGGGCCGTCCCCGGCGCAGACCTCGGCGACGCGACGGGTGATCAGCGCGAACGAGAAGAGGTCGGTGATCAGGTGGTGCGCCCGGTGGTACCACCAGTTCTCGCCGTCGGCGACGCGCAGCAGCGCCCAGCGCCACAGCGGAGCCGTCCGGTGGTCGAGCGGCCGGCCGCTGTCGGCGCGCATCCACGCCCGCGCCGCCCCCGCGGGGTCGTCCTCACCGCGGAGGTCGACCACCGGCAGGACGTCGGCGGGCAGCTCGTCGGCGAAGGCCTGCCACGGCGACCCGTCGGCGTGTTCGCCGAAGAACAGCCGGTACGCCTCGGTTTCCTCCGCCACCACACGGGCGGCGGCCCGCAGGCGCTCCACGTCGAGAGGCCCGCGCAGCACCACGTACTGGGCGGGGTTGAACTCGGGGGTGTCCCCGAGCAGCTCCGCCGACAGCCACATGTCCACCTGCGCCGCGGTCAGCGAGTACCGATCCCCTGCCGCACGCCGCTCCACCAACTGAACCGCTCCCTCTCGAACCGTTGCCCCCCGGCACCTCACGGATGCGTTGGCGTGCGGCTGCCGGGAAGTACGAAACCGCTCCGCTACCAGGGAACGACCGCTCGAGTCGCAGATACAGCGAGTGAAGGAGCGCCGCGAAAGCGCAGGATCCAGCGACGCCGCAGCTACTCACGGTGAGCGCGAACGGCACGGCTGAACGCCGCGTGCAGGCTGTTGGGACCGTCGCCGTTGAGGCGGCGCACGAGGCCCCTGCACCTCGCTACCGCACGACGCCGATCACATGACCGGGAAGACCCGGAACCTCCAGTTCCAGGCGATTTGACTCAACGCGGGAACAGGTAACCAGCCTGTTCGCGCGGTGTACAGAATCGCTCGTTCGACAAACATGCCCCCTGCGTCATCCGCCGACTCACAGATTCACGTGGCACGCACGTGAATCCTCGATCAACCGGAAGCGTCCGCCCCAAAGAAAACCCCCGTGTCACATCGGTGACACCCGCAGATTAGCCATCACCGCGACCGGGACGGATCCGCCGAACAGTCGAATTTCAGGTGCTGTGCAATTCAACAAGTTCCGAGCCGACGTATCGACGCGCGCGAGTACCAGTCACCTCGTGCATCCGCACACGCACTCCCTGCGATCAGGGTCTCCGATGGCTCGCGCCGCACACGAACGAGCGATCACCCCTTTTGGCCACCTCAGAAGAATCGCCATTTCGCCCACATTCAGGCCACGTAGCAGATAGGGTTCCGCACCACGAGCCCGAGACCCGGGACCTTCGAACCCGACCCCGACGACACTGCGCCCTCCGACGTGGAATGGCGCAAACCAGACACCCCGATCATGGGACCCCGCGCTGGTCGTCGCACCATAACGGCTCGACAGATCGATTCAGCGCCGATAGATCCCATCGACGCACCGGCGCTCGGCGCTCAGACCTGGCCGGACACACCCGCGACCAGCGAAGCCTCGTGGCGATCCAATTGAGACACTTCGCGCCGCACTGCCGCGTTGCGGTCGACACGACGACGCCAGTTCGGACGAAACCTCTCATCCGGCCAAATCCGGACAGCCTTGCGATGTGTCGCGCACCGGTCCTGCGGCATGACGTCCGCGTCGTTCTCGCTGTCGAACCGCATCGACAGCGACACCGGAGAAAGATACGTAGAACCGCGAATTCCACGCGCGCTCCAATTCCCACCACACGGAAAATCACAGAATTCTCTTCACATCACCCACACCTCTTTTTGCCATAAGTGTTCCTGATGTCCTTCCACATCGGCGGCGAATGCCGCCGATCGGAGCAAAGGGGGTGAGTCGACCATCTACAGCATCGTGAACGCGCGTGCCAGTGGCCGAAGAACGCGGATGGCCGCGGCCTCGAGGGGAGAACGCTGACGGCGCAGGACGCGGTGGCGCGCGGAAGTGGGGCCGCACCGCTCGCGCGACGCCCGGTGGCGGTGGTCGCGGTGCTCTACGCGGCCCTGGTGTTCCCGTTCGCCGGGAGCTACGGGCTCATGGCGGACGAGCTGTACTTCCGGATGCTGGGCGACGACCCGCGCTGAGGTTACTTCGACCAGCCCGCCCTCGCGCCGCTGCTCGCGAAGGCGGGCGCGGTGCTGTTCGGCGACTCGGCCTGGGGCGTGCGGGTGCCCGCAGCTGGGGCGGGACTTCCGCCAGTGCACCGCCGTGGCGCAGATCGACAACGGGTACGGCCTGCAGTCCCAGGAGCAGGGCAGGACGATCTCCGTCTGCCGCGGTCCGCGCGCACCCTGGACCGAGCTCTGGCCGGGAGACCGGCTGGTGGGGCCCTACTGGAGATCGCCGCGTCCAGCCCGCTCCGGCGTCCGCCGGTCCACCCGGTGGGGCCGCCCGCCCAGCGCTGCCCGACTTGACCCAGCGCGCCGCGGCCGGCGGCCTCACCGAGCCGGACCGGCGGCGCGCGGCAGCTTTGGTCCGCCTGACCTCGCGGTCCCAGCTCACCCGGCACCTCCCGCTCACCCGACCTCGCCGGCAACCCGCCTCGCAGACCTCCGTGCCCCCAGCCCCGTCCCACCCGGCCTCACACGGCCCGAGACCCCCACCGTGCTCTACTTCCCCTGTCCGACGAGCCCGTGCCCAACCGGATCCAACTCGTCGAAAATTTTTCGTTATTGCCGCGTCCCGAGGACATCTCCTGGTCAGAGGACTTCTGGATCGGCAAGTGAGGTGGGCATGGCGGTGGCCGAGGAACCCGGCGTCGCGACGGTGGTGGCCGCGCGCGACGGTGACCAGCGCGCGCTCGACGACCTGGTGAGCGGGTACCTGCCCCTCGTCTACAACATCGTGGGCCACGCGCTCGGCGGGCACGCCGACACCGACGACGTCGTCCAGGAGACGATGTTGCGGGCGGTGCACGGGTTGACCGGGTTGCGGGACCCGGCGGGGTTCCGGTCGTGGCTGGTCGTGATCGCCATGAACCAGATCCGGCTGCGCCACCGCGAACAGCAGCGCGTGCCGGTCACCGGTCCGGTGCCGGAGGACGTGGCGGACCCCGGTGCGGACTTCGTCGACCTCACGATCATGCGCCTGCAGCTGTCGGGGCAGCGCCGCGAGGTGGTCGCGGCCACGCGGTGGCTCAGCGCGGACGAACGCGAGCTGCTGAGCCTCTGGTGGCTGGAGGCTGCCGGGCGGCTCACCCGCGCGGAGGTCGCCGAGGCGCTCGAGCTCACGCCGCAGCACACGGCCGTGCGCGTGCAGCGGGTCAAGGCGCAGCTGGACGCGGCGCGCATCGTCGTGCGGACGCTGGAGAGCACGCCGCGCTGTCCCGAGCTGGCCGAGGTGCTGGCCGACTGGGACGGTGACCCGAGTGCGTTGTGGCGCAAGCGGATCGCCCGGCACAGCCGCGGCTGCCGCCGGTGTGAGCGCTGCGGGTACGACCTCGCGGCGGTGGAGGGGCTGATCGCCCGGCTGCCGCTGGTGCCGCTGCCCGCCGCGCTGGCGTTCGACCCGGCGGCGCTCGGCGGCACCCAGACCTCCATCTCGGCCGTTCCCGCGGACCCGGTCACGACGGGCAAGATCGGGCTGCTGTTCAAGGGCGCGCTGGTCAAGCCCATCGCGGCCGCGGCGGCGGTGGTGGTGGCCGCGGGGATCGTGGTCGCCGTGCTGCCCTCGCGCGAGGAGCCGGTCGCGCAGGTCACCGTCACCAGCACATCGGTCGCGCCCACGACCACCACGACGACGACCACCTCGTCCGCACCCGCGACCACGACGACGACCACCACCACCGTCCCGCCGCCGGTGCCCGCCGCTCCCCCGACCGCCGTCGCGGCGTCGGTGAAGAAGGGCGTCAGCACCTGGAACTTCGACGGCGTCGGCAAGGCGCTCGGCGACGTGCGGGCCGGCTGGTACTACAACTGGGCCGCGCACCCGGACGGCGTCACCGCGCCGAAGAACGTCGAGTTCGTGCCGATGATCTGGGGCGCCAAGTCCACCGACGACGCCACGATCGCCCGCGCGAAGGCAGGCGGCAAGGTGCTGCTCGGGTTCAACGAGCCGGACTTCCCCGAGCAGGCGAACATGACGCCGGAGCAGGCGCTCGACCTGTGGCCCAAGCTGGCGGCGACCGGGCTGCGGCTCGGCAGCCCCGCCGTCGCGCACAGCGGTGACAAGGCGGGTGGCTGGCTCGACCGGTTCATGACCGGTGCCGCCCAGCGCGGCCTGCGCGTCGACTTCATCGCGGTGCACTGGTACGGCTCGGACTTCAGCGACGCCGCCGTCGGCCACCTGAAGAACTACCTCGAAGCGGTGCACAAGCGGTACGGCAAGCCGGTGTGGCTCACCGAGTACGCGCTCATCGACTTCTCCGGCGGCTCACCGCGCTACCCGACCCAGGCGCAGCTCGCGGCGTTCGCCCGCGGCTCCAGCGCCATGATGGAAGGCCTCCCCTACGTCGAGCGGTACGCGTGGTTCGCGCTGCCCGCCGACAAGCCGGGCACCGGCCTCTACGCCCCCGGTGGCACCCCGAACCAGGCCGGTCAGGCCTACCGCGACGCGGGCTGAGTCCCTCCGCTCGCCGATCCCGCACCACCCCTGTGTCAGTTCACCCTGCCCGAAAGGACTTCTCCATGTCCCCCGTCCCCACCTCCCGGCTGCGGCGACGCGTGCTGATCGCCACCCTCGCCGTGGCGGGTGTCGTGGCGTCCGCGGTCACCGCGAACGCGATGTTCTTCTCGCCGCCCAAGCCGCGGCCGAGCGCCGTCTCCACGACGACCACGGCCACGACCACCACCTCGCAGCACCGGACGGCCGCTCCGGCGACGTCCGCGCCCGCGGAGCCCGGCACTTCGGTTCCTGCGGCAGCTCCGGCGACCACCAAGGCCGCCGCTCCCCTGCCGCCGCAGGAACCGATCCCCCCGAACGCCGTGCGCGTCGCCGAGTTCGTCGCCGAGTGCCCGTTCACGCACCGGCTCCCGGACGACCCGATCGTCATGCCGAACCTGCCCGGCGCGTCGCACCTGCACAGCTTCTTCGGCAACGTCTCGACCAACGCGCACTCGGACATCGCGAGCCTGGAGAAGGCCACCAGCACGTGCAGCCCGAAGGCCGACCTCTCGTCGTACTGGGTGCCGACGCTGCTGGTCGACGGCCAGCCCGTCGAACCGACCGGCACGACGTTCTACTACCTCGGTGAGGGCGTGCGCGACGACGTGATCGCGCGCACCCAGCCGCTGCCGTACGGGCTGCGGATCGTCGCGGGCAACGCCAAGGCCACCGCGCCGGACGGCAGCACGCAGTCGCGCTGGTCGTGCTTGCACGCGGGCCACGTCGGCGCCTCCAAGGACTTCGTGAACTGCCCCGCCGGCACGATGATCGAGTCCTACCTGGACTTCCCGCAGTGCTGGAACGGCAAGGACCTCGACTCGCCCGACCACAAGAGCCACATGTCCTACCCGGTCGCCGGCGACTGCCCGGCCACGCACCCGGTGCCCGTGCCGAAGCTGCGCCAGGTGCTGCGCTACCCGGCCAGCGGCGACCCCGCGCGGTTCAAGCTGTCCTCCGGCCCCGGCTTCACGATGCACGGCGACTTCTTCAACGCCTGGCCGCAGACCGAGATGGCGCAGCGCGTGCGCGACTGCATCAACCGGATCGTCAAGTGCGGACCGAACGGCCGCCCGTAGTGCGAGCTCTCGTCGTCGCGGCGGCGCTGGTGGTGGTGACGGGCTGCGGGACTTCGCGGCCCGCACCGCCCGGTGCACCCGCGAGCCCGGCCGCCGCGGACCTGGGTGCCACGGACCTGGCATTCGTGGACCTGGTGATCCCGCAGAACGAGTCCGCGCTCGCCGCGCTCGCCCTGACGGCCACCAGGCCCGGTTCGGCGCTGCGCCCGGTGGCGGACCGGCTCGGTGAGGACTACCGCGCCGAGCTGGCCCTGGCGCGGGAACTGCTCGCCCGCGCAGGCCGTCCGGAGTCCGGTCAGCACGAGGGTCACGACATGCCGGGCATGATCACGGCCGCCGAGCTGGCGGCCGTCGGGGCCGCCGACGGCGAGGCGTTCGACGAACACCTGGAAGCGTTGCTGCGCACGCAGTCCGAGGAGGCGTGCACCGTGGCGCGCGCCGAGCTCTCGTCCGGCACCAGCGCGACGGCACGGGAGCTGGGCGCGCGCATCGAACGGTCGCGAGCGGAGTTCCTCGCTCTCCTGGGAGCGCCCTGACCGGGTGCCCGGCCGGGACGTGGCCGAGAATCGCGGTGTGCCGACCGCTGAGAACCTCGACCACGCCCGGCTGCTCGTGACCGGAAGCGCCGGTCACGCCGTCACCGAGCTGGTGACCCCGGCGCTGCTGCTGCGCACCCCCGGTGCGGCGTGGTCCGAGCTCGTCCACGTCTACGTGCCGGACGGCCCGACCGTCGCGTTCAGCGGCCGCGACCTGCGCTCCCCCGGCATCGCCGACGCCACCGAGGTCGCCAGGGCGGCGGGCTTCGAGACGGTCGTCCGGTCACCGGGCGGGCGCATGGTCGCCTACGACAGCGGTGCCGTCGTGATCGACCACCTCGACCGCACCACCGACATCCGGCACGCGGGCAGCGCGACCTTCGCCGCGAACGCCGGGAGCCACGTGCGGGTGCTCCGCGACCTGGGCGACGTCGACGCCCGCATCGGCGAGGTGGACGGCGAGTACTGCCCCGGCGAGCACAGCATCAACGTCGGTGGCACCGCGAAGGTCGTCGGCTCGGCCCAGCGCGTCACCGCCACCGGTTCGCTGTTCAGCACGGTCGTCCAGGTCGTGGTCTCCGACCGGGTGCGGGCGGTGATCACGGACGTCTCCGAGGCGCTCGGCTACGACCTGCGGCGCAGCTCCATCGCGGGGCTGGCCGACTACGCGCCGGCGCTCACCGCCGAGGAGGTCGCCGCGGCGTTCGCGGCGGACTACCGCTCCCGGCTCTCCCTGACCGGCGGACCGCTGCCGGCCGAGGTGGCCGCACACGCGGCGAAGGCCCTGCCGGGCGCGGAGAGGCCGTTCCACGTCGACGACTGGACCCGCGCGAACCCGGTGCCGCGCTCACACCACCCGTAGGTCACCCGCTGCGCCGGATCGCCACCAGCGCGATGTCGTCGGTCGCCGGCTGGTCGCCCACCATCGTGGCCATGACCTGGATGCACGCGGCCTCCGGCTCCATCGCGCTCACCGCCTGCCGCAGGTGCTCCATTCCGGAGTCGAGGTCCTGCCCGCGGCGCTCCACCAACCCGTCGGTGTAGAGGACGACGAGGGTGCCCGGCGGGACGTCGACGCCGGTGCTGCGGCGGCCGGAGATGCCGAGGTCGAACCCGACGGGCGGGCCGACGTGGGTCGACGCGAACCGGGTCTCCTCACCCGGCACGGCGATGACCGGCGGCAGGTGCCCGGCTACGGCGAGCGTCATGCGGTGGGTGGCCGTGTCGATGATCGCGTAGGCGACGGTGGCCATCGTGTTGTGCTCGAAGTGGCTCGCCTTGCGGTCGAGCTTGCTCAGCACCTGCGCGGGGTCGAGGTACTCCAGGGCGTAGGCGCGCAAGGCGCTGCGCAGCCGGCCCATCACGACGGCGGCCCGCAGGCCGTTGCCGACGACGTCCCCGATGACCACGCCGATGCGGTCGCCGGGCAGTTCGAACACGTCGTACCAGTCACCGCCGACACCGCTCTCCGCGCCGGCGACGTACCGCGCCGCGAGGTCCCAGCCCTCGGGGGCCGGCAGGCTCGCGGGCAGCAGGCTCTCCTGCAACAGCGTGGCGGCGGCGCGTTCGGACCGCGTGCGGTCCATGTAGACGGCCACGGCCAGGCGGTCGGCGACGAGCTGCAGCGCGTCGACCTCCTCGTCGGTGAACCGGCGCGAGGTGGTGCTGCCGACGTGCAGGACCCCGGTCAGCTCGCCCTCGGCGATCATCGGCACACCGAGCAGCACGCGCAGACCGTGCTCCCACAGCAGCGGGTTGACCACGGTGGACGGGTCGACTTGCTCGATCTGCACCGCTTCCCGGAGCTGGGCGACACGGCCCGCGAAGCCCTTCCCGACGGGCACCCGCGCGCCCTGGAAGACCTCCTCCTCGAGCCCGGTGGTCGCCCTCGCGACGAGCTGCGTGCCGCCGCGGTCCACCAGCAGGACGGTGGCGGTGTCGACCGCGAGCAGTTCGCGGGTCCGCTCCAGCAGCACGTCCAGGAGCTTGTCGAGGTCGAACTCCTTGAGCGCGCTGTCGGTGACGGCGTCGAGGACGCGCAGGCGGATCGGTGCACTTCCGGACTGGACCATGCCACCTCTCCGTCACTCCGTGCCCACGAGAGTACTGCGCGAGGTGGAAGGACGCCTTGCACGTCCCGGTCGTCCGCGACTTCCCGCTCGGCTCCGCGCAGCCCCGGTCGTCAGATCGGGTAGGTGTGCGTCTCGGTGGCTTTCACCGCGGCCCACAGCTCGTCACCGGGACGCAGCCGCAGCTCGGCGAGCGTCGCCGTGGTGATGTCGGCGAGCACGGCCGGGACGCCGTCGAGCCGCACCCTGGTGGTGTGGGCGTGCTGCTCGATCGCGGCGACGGTGACGGGCCAGGCGTTGCGCGGGCTGCCCGTCGGCCGCCGCGGGTGCAGGCTGACCGCGGTCGGCGGGAACACCACGTGCACCGGTCCGTCGACCGGCGCCGGGATGGTGAGGCTGCCGCCGCCGTCCAGGTCCACCGCGGTGCCGGAGGCCGTGCCGCGGTAGAAGTTCAGGCCGACGAGGTTCGCGACGTAGTCGGTGCGCGGCTGCCTGGCGACCACGGCAGGCGGGCCCTGCTGGACGGCGCGTCCGTCCTCGAGGATCACCAGCCGGTCCGCGAGGACCATGGCGTCGAGCGGGTCGTGCGTCACCAGCAGGGTGTGGCCGCCGAAGTCCGCGAGGTGCCGGCCCAGTTCCGACCGCACCTGCAGGCGGGTGCTCGCGTCGAGCGCGGCGAGCGGTTCGTCGAGCAGCAGCAGGCTCGGGCCGGTGGCGAGCGCCCGGGCGAGGGCGACGCGCTGGGCCTGACCTCCCGACAGGGAACGGGGTCTGGCCCGGGCGTGCCCGGCCAGCCCCACGCGGTCGAGCCAGCGCGCGGCCTCCGCCCTCGCCTCGGCGCGCCGGGTGCCGCGCGCCCGGAGGCCGAAAGCCACGTTCTCCAACGCGGACAGGTGCGCGAAGAGCAGGTAGTCCTGGAACACCACACCGATCGGGCGCTTCTCCGGCGGGACGAACGACTCCGGGGAGTCCCAGGTGGACTCACCTGCCGTGATGCGCCCCGACGTCAGCGGCAGCAGTCCCGCCAGCGCCCGCAGTGCGGTGGACTTGCCGGCGCCGTTCGGGCCGAGCAGGGCGACGACCTCCCCCGGCGCGATGGTCAGGTCGAGGTCGAGGGTGAAGTTCCCGCGCGTGACGCGGAGTTCGGCGCGCAGGGTCATGTCGGCCCGCTGATCCACCGGTCGCGCAGACCGGCCAGCACCCCGACGGACACCAGCAGCAGCACGATGCTCAGCACGATCGCGGCGTCCGGATCCGTTTCGAGGGCGAGGTACACCGCGAGCGGCATGGTCGTCGTCTCACCGGGGAAGTTGCCCGCGAACGTGATCGTCGCGCCGAACTCGCCGAGCGCCCGTGCCCAGCACAGCACGCCACCGGCCACCACACCGGGAAGCACGGAGGGCAGCGTCACGCGCCGGAAGGTGAGCCAGCGGGACGCTCCGAGCGTGGCCGCGGCCTCCTCGAACCGGGGATCGGCGGCCCGCAGCGCTCCCTCGACCGAGATCACCAGGAACGGCATGGCCACGAACGCCTCGGCCACGACGACCCCGGCCGTGGTGAACGGCAGCGAGATCCCGAACCACGCGTCGAGGTGCTGCCCGATCAGGCCGCGACGGCCCAGCACGAGGAGCAACGCCACACCGCCGACCACCGGTGGCAGCACGAGCGGCACCGTCACCAGCGCACGGAGGAACCCGCGACCCGGCAGCCCGGACCTCGCCAGCAACCAGGCGAGCGGGATGCCGAGCAGCAGGCACAGCACCGTGGCCAGCGAGGCGCAGATCAGCGACAGCCTCAGCGCCTGGCCGACCTCGGCGTTGAAGAGCTGACCGGCCAGGCTGCCCCACGGCGCCCTGACCAGCAGCCCGGCCAGCGGCACGAGCAGGAACGCCAGGCCGATGAAGGCGGGAAGGGCGAGGACGACCGGAAGCCGTCCCCGGGCTCGATGACGCGTCACGGGAGGACGAAACCGGCCTGGCCGAGCACCGAACGGCCCCGGGCGGACAGCACGAACGCGACGAAGGCCTTGGCCGCGGCCGCGTTCCGGGCCTTGGCGACCGGGGCGATCGGGTAGTCGTTGACGGCCTGGTCCGCCTCGGCGAAGTCGATGCCCTCGACCTTCTCACCCGCGGCCCTGACGTCGGTCCTGTAGACCAGCGCGCCGTCGACCTCCCCGAGCGCGACCTTGGTGAGCACGGCCTTCACGTCCTGCTCCAGCGTGTCCGGCGCGGGCGTCACCTTGGCGGCGTCGAACACCTTCCGCGACGCCGCGCCGCACGGCACCTGCTCCGCGCACAGGGCGATCTTCCTGTCGGCCACGGCGAAGTCGGCGAGCGCGGTGATCTTGCCGGGGTTGCCCTTCGGCACCGCGATCGCGAGCTTGTTCCTCACGAACGTCGTGGGCGTGTCCGTGATGGCCCCGGTGTCGGTGACCTGCTTCATGTTCGCGGGCGCCGCCGAGGCGAACACGTCCGCGGGGGCGCCCTGGTTGAGCTGCTGGGCGAGCGCCGAGCTGGCGGCGAAGTTGAACTTCACCTCCGTGCCGGGGTTCGCGGCCTCGAAGTCCTCGCCCAGCCGGGCGAACGCCTCCGTCAGCGACGCCGCGGCGAAGACGGTCACGCCGCCGCCTGCCTTCCCGCTGTCCGATGTGGACGGCGCGGCCGGGCCGCAGCCGGCCAGGACCAGCACCGCACCGGCGGTGGCGAGCACGCTCGCGCGCATGGGGCTCAAGCCTCCGGGATTTCCACGACGACGTTGGTGGACTTGATCGACGCCACGGCGACGCTGCCGGCCTCGAGCCCCAGCTCGTCGGCGGCCTCGCGGCTCATCAGCGACACGACGCGGAACGGCCCGGCCTGCATCTCGACCTGCGCCATGACGCCGTCCTTGACGACGCGGGTGACGATCCCCCGCATCCGGTTGCGGGCCGAGGCGGCGACGGTGACGCCGGGTTCGGACGACTCCGTCAGCCGCTGCGCGAACGCCGCGAGCTCCTTGCCGTCGATGGCCTTGCGGCCGTTCTCGAGCGTCGTGGACGTCAGGCGCCCGTTGTCGATCCACCGCCGCACGGTGTCGTCGCTGACGCCGAGCAGTCCGGCCGCCTCGCTTATCCGCAGATTCGGCATGAGAACATCCTAGACTCCGCTTTTGCGGATGCAAGGCCCGGATCGTGGCCGGCTTCGCGGCGGTGCCGCCGGCAACGCACCGGCGGCACCGCCCGACCCGCTCACCTCTACCCGCCGAACCCCGCGAACAGCACGCTGGCCAGGCCGAGACCCACCGCCAGGTTGAACACGGTCGCGCCGGCGAACACGCCGATCGGCTTCCACCCGGCCTCGCGCAGCGGCGCCACCCGGAACTCCAGGCCGATCGACACGAACGCCAGGATCAGGAACAGCGTGCGCAGGTCGTTGACCGTGGTGATCACCGACCTGTCGCCGCCGGACTCCAGGAACACCGTCGCGATGACGGACGCCGCCAGGAACCCGAGCACGAACTTGGGAAAGCGCTCCCACAGCGCCCGGCCGCTCACCTTCGCGTCACCGGTCCGCTCGAC
Organism: Lentzea jiangxiensis; assembly: GCF_900104175.1. Lineage (GTDB taxonomy): Bacteria > Actinomycetota > Actinomycetes > Mycobacteriales > Pseudonocardiaceae > Lentzea > Lentzea jiangxiensis. The sequence continues at coordinate 400,036 of NZ_FNIX01000002.1, read as the reverse complement.
CTTCAGCGCGAAGTAGGCGGTCAGCGCCACGGCGACGACGCCGAGCAACGCGTTCTGCGTCGTCTTGACGATCGTGGCGATCTGCAACGCCTCCTCACCGACCAGCGCGCCGGCGGCGCTCACCGCCGCGGTCGTGTCGATGTTGCCGCCGATCCAGGCGCCCGCGACCGCCGTGGACAGCCCGAGGGCGTCGACCAGCAACGGCAGGACGAAGATCGACGGCAGCGCGAAGATGATGACCAGGCTCGCCGTGTACGCGAGCTGTTCGCGTTTGGCCTGCACCGCGCCCGCCGCCGCGATGGCCGCGCTCACGCCGCAGATCGACACGGCCGACGACAGCAGCGCCCGCAGCTTCGAGTCGAGGCCGAGCTTGCCGCCGAGCCACCACGTGAAGCCGAAGACCAGCGCGATGAGCAGGAACGCCTGGGCGATCGCGGGCCCGGCCGCCTTGACGACCACCGCGAAGTTGATCGACGCGCCGAGCAGCACCAGGCCGGTCTTGATGAAGAACTCCGTGCGGAACCCCGCGGCGAGCCTGTCCCGCACCCCCAGTCCGGCCAGCACCGCGTTGCCCAGCAGGCCGAGCAGGATCGCGTAGACCGGGTACTCGACGCTCTTCGCGATGCCGCCGAGCCACGTGCCCTTGGTGAACACCGGGACGTTCTGCTCCAGGTAGCGGGTCAGCGCCGCCAGCACCACGACGACGACCGCGCCGCCGACCGCCCGGAGCAGCCGAGGACGTCGCCCCGTCTCGACTTCCGCCATCACGGCACCAGCCAGCCGGGCACGACCCGCGCCAGCACCAGGACCAGGAGCACCAGTCCGGCGATCGTCGCCGCCCAGTCCTCGTTCACCGCGAGCCTGCGCTCGCGGCCGACACCCTCTTCCGCGCTCACGCCGCCCCTCCGTCCACTCGTGGTGGCGGCAATGGTCAGAGCAGCGGAGCAGGTGCGGCAAGGGCTCCCGCGATGTGGAACGGCGCACAGCGATCCGCGTAACCTACAAAAAGTAGGTAAGGTGGTGCCGGTGCCAGAAGCAGTTCAGCCGAGACCGTCGAAGGAGAAGCTTCCATGCCCCGCGTTCTGATCACGGGAGTCCGCGGCAAGACCGGAGTCCCGCTCGCCGCTCTGCTCGCGGCCCGCCCCGGCGTCGAGGTCCTGGGCGGGAGCAGCAACCCGTCGTCCGTGACCCTCGGAGGTGTGGTCCCGACGGCGTTCTCGTGGGACGACCCCGGCGGCTGGGACGCCGCGGTCGAGGGCGTCGACGCGGTGTTCCTGGTGCGGCCCGACCGCCCGGACGCCCCGGAGCTCATCTCCTCCCTGCTCACCAGGATCCCCACCACCACGAGGATCGTGCTGCTGTCCGAGCGCGACGTCGACTCGTTCGAACCGGGTGACTGGTCCGTGCGGGCGGAAAGCGCTGTCCGGGAGAGCGGGCACCCGTGGACGTTCCTGCGGCCGAGCTGGTTCATGCAGGTGCTGACCGACGACCGGTTCTACCGCGGCGAGATCACCGAGCACGGGCGGCTGCCGTTCGCCGGGGCGGGGGCGAGCCTGGCGTGGATCGACGCGCGGGACATCGCCGCGGTCGCCGAGTGCGCGCTGCTCGACGAGGGTCACGACGGCCGGGTCTACGAACTGACGGGCCCGGAGTCGCTCACGCTCCCCCAGACGGCCGCGGTGCTCACCGAGGCGCTCGGTCGCCCGATCGCGCACGAGGAGGTCACGGCCGACGAGGCGGTCTCCGGTCTCGAGGGCTTCGAGCGGGAAGAGTTCGTCTGGACGCTCGACCGGGTGTCGGACGGCGTGTTCGCCGACGTGACGGACGTGGTCGAGAAGGTCACGGGCCGCCCCGCGCGCACCCTGGCCGCCTTCGCCGCGGACCACCGGGCCGACCTGACGCCGTGAAGCGCCTCTCGAAGCAGGAACGCCGCGACCAGCTGCTCGCCACGGCCCGCCGGATGGTCCGCGAGGACGGCGCGGACCGGCTGACGCTGGCCCGCCTGTCCGAACGGGCGGGCGTGTCGAAGCCGGTCGTGTACGACCACTTCCCCTCGCGGTCGGTGCTGCTCATCGAGCTGTACCGGACGATCGACGCCGAACAGGTGCAGGCGCTGCGCACCGAGCTCGCGCGGGGGCGCGACCTCCGGGAGACCGCGGACGTCCTGGCGGTGGCGTACATCCGCTGCTTCCTCGACACGGGCGGCGAGTGGCACGCCATCGGCGCGGCGCTGGAGGGCAGCGCGGAGAAGGTGGCCGTGCACCACGAGCTGCTCGACGGCTACGTGCGGCTGTTCGCGTCGGTGCTGAAGCCGCACTCGTCCCTGTCCCTGGCCGAGCTGAAGCGGCGGTGCATCGGCCTGGTCGGGGCGGGTGAGGCCCTCGGGGCGGCGATGCTGCGCGGGATCAGCGGCGAGCAGAGGGCCGCGCGGTCGCTGGCGGCGCTGATCGAGGCGGCCTGCCGCTGACGGCCCCTCACCCGTTCGCGCTGTCCTGCGGCTGCGGGCACGGGCCGCCGGGCGTGGTCAGCAGCTCGAAGTGCCACATCTCGTTGGCGTACGCCTGGCACAGCCCGTAGTCCGCGCCGTGCTGGACCAGCCAGTCGGCGGCGGCGGTCGGCCCGATGTCGATCGCCTGCCCCGTCACGTGCCTGGACCTGTCCGGCGGGTGCACCAGCTTCCTGGCCTCCTCCTCGCTGCGGTAGCGGGCGACGGCCTCGTCCAGCAGCCGCTGCTGGTACTCCCTGCTGCGCCAGCCCGACGTCACCTTCAGCTCGACCCCGCGCGCCGCCGCGTCGGCGGCGGCCGCCCGCACCGCGGCCAGCAGCGCGGGGTCGAGGTTCGCGAGGGCGGCGTGGCCGCTGTCGTCCAGCGAGATGCTCTGGTTCGCCGGGATGCTGCCGTCCCCGGTGGTGCCGATGGGCGAGGGATCCGCTCCGGGTGCGCAGGCCGCCACCGCGAGGACGAGCGCGGCCACCGGAACCGTTCGCATTACCACCGCTGATCTCCCGTGAATGGTGCCGGAATCCGACTCCTCCGACACTGCGCGGTCGATGTCATCGCGCCGCACGCGGAGTGTGCGCGTTCTGCAACGGATGCCGCCCTCTTGGCCGCACCGCTGCGCCATCAGGAACTTCGGGCACACCCTCGGTGTCGTTCGGACCCGATCCCCGGACCGCACCAGGTGGTTTACCGCGCAAGTACCGCCCGTGGACCGGAGAGCGGGCATCCCGGGAATGCGCTTGCGAAACGAAGACCTTTCCGGGCCAGGAGGAAAAATGGTTGAGCGGACAGGCATCGCGGGGAGTTCCCTCTTACTCGTGGCGGCTCTCCTGACCGGCTCCGCGGCGCCACCGCTGGCCGCGCGGGAAGCCGCTCCCGCAGGACGCGCCCAGTCCTTCTGGCTGCACCTGAACAGCACCCCGGTCGACGACGCCACCCTCGCCGTCGAGGCGAGACGGCGCGCGCACATCGTGCTCAACGCCTGGGAGGGCGACCTCCTCCGCAAGCTCAAGGCCGTGAACCCGGCGGTGAAGGTCTACGTCTACAAGGACCTCTCCTCCACCCGTTCGTACGCGTGCAAGAACGGCAGGGACGACGAACAGCTGCCCGCCGGGCTCGGCTACTGCCGGGTCCGCGCCACCCACCCCGAGTGGTTCCTGCGCGGGACCGGCGGCAGGGAGCTGGTCTACTCCGGCTACGAGGGCCACTGGCAGATGGACGTCGGCAACCCCGGCTACCGCAGGGCGTGGGTGACCGCGGTCGTCGCGAACGCCGAGGCCACGGGGTTCGACGGGGTGTTCCTGGACAACGCCCTCTTCACCTGCGACGCCTACCACTCGGGGACGTGCCCGGCGAAGTACCCGGACCACGCGTCGTTCCAGCGGGCCTACAGGGGCATGCTCGCCGAGGTCAGGACCGGGTTCTCGGCCGCGGGGCTGCTCGCGGTCGGCAACCTCACCAACGCCCGCCTGCAGCCGGGTGGCTGGGAGACCTACAGCGCCTTCCTCGACGGCGGGTTCGACGAGTGGTGGCTCGTGTTCGCGAGCAACGGGCTGCTGGAGGACTACGCGGAGGGCTGGCGCAAGCAGGTCGCGCAGATCGCCGCCAACGAGGCCGCCGGGAAGATGACGTGGGTGCAGCCGCACTTCGACGTGGGCGACGCGAAGGCGTTCCGGTACGCGGTGGCCGGCATGTTCATGACCACGAACGGCAACACCGCGATCGCCGAGGTCGCGAAGACCGACGGTTACGGCGACCCGACGCCGTGGCACGCCGAGTACGACTGGCACCTCGGCCACCCGGCCGGCGTGTACCGGGCCGTGGCGGACAAGGTCTACCGCCGGGACTTCACCTGCGGCGCGGTCGTGGTCAACGCCAACCCGACCGGGAGCCGCGAGGTCGAGGTGCGGCTCCCGCGCACCCACACCGACCAGGACGGGAAGCAGGTCAGGTCGGTGAAGCTGCCGGGCACGAGCGGCGCGCTGCTGCGTGCGAACTGCTGACGCACGGGGTATCCGCAGGCGTGGACCGGATCAAGCGCGGACGCCGTCTCCCCTTCCTCCTCCAAGCTGCCGTCTTCGTCGTGCTGGTCGTGCTCGCGGTCGTGTTCCACGACTCCGCGAGGTGGCTCGTCAGTGCGGCGTTCTCGTTCCTCGGGGTGTGCATCGGCACGGAACTGGTCGAGCGGCGCAAGCGTCGGAGTGAGGCCGCCGGTTGACGAACTGCCGCAGTCCCGCACGACGCCGCCGGTGGCACCACCGCCCTCCCGCCGGAGGGCCCGGCGAGCGGAGGAGCCATCAGCGGCTTGGGCGTGCGGGTGTTGGGACCGCTCGAGGTGTGGCGGGACGGCCGCCGCGAAGGCCTGGGCGGGGTCCGGCAACGGGCGCTGCTCGCGCACCTGGCCCTGCACGCGAACACCGGGGTCTCGCTCGACCAGCTCGTGGAGGCGCTGTGGCCGGTCTCCCGGCCGAGGTCGGCGGTGTCGAACGTGCGCACGTACGTCTGGCAGCTGCGCAAGGTCCTCGACGACCACCTGCGCACCCACGGCACCGGCTACGTCCTGGCCGTGCGGCCGGACGAGCTCGACGCGCTCCTGTTCGACGAACTGGTGGCCGACGCCCGCCGCAGGCCCGGCGCCGCGCTGGAGCTGCTGCGGCGGGCGGAGTCCCTGTGGCGCGGCCGGCCGCTGGAGGACCTGCCGGACCACGACGCGTGGGCACCCGCGATCGCCCGGCTGCAGGAGGCGAGGCTCGCCACGACCGAGCAGCGGCTCACGTTGCAGGTGGCGCGGGGTGAGACCACCACCGCGATCCCCGAGCTGCGGACGTTGCTGGCGGAGCACCCCTACCGCGAGAGCGTCTGCGCGCAGCTCGTGGTCGCGTTGCGGCGGGACAACCGGCGGGCCGAGGCGTTGCAGGTCTACTCGGACATGCGCACGCGCCTCGCGGACGAGCTCGGCCTGGAACCGGGACCGGCGTTGCGCGAAGCCCAGCTCGCGGTGCTGCGGGAGGAACCCACGGGCACGCCGATCCGGCAGCTGCCGCCGTCGGTGTCGGACTTCTGCGGCCGGGACGACGAGATCGGCGTGCTGGTGGCGGCGTTGCGGCGCGACTCGGTGTCCGCTCCGGTGGCGGGGGTGACGGGACCGCCCGGCGTCGGCAAGTCCACGCTCGCGCTCCGGGTGGCGCACCTGGTCGGCGGCCACTTCCCGGACGGTCAGCTCCACGTCGACCTCGCGGGCACCACCGGCGAGCCGCGCGATCCGGGCGACGTCATCACGGAGTTGTTGCACGCCTTCGGGATCACCGGTGCCGGGCTGCCGTCGCAGCTCACCGCCCGCGTCGCGCTCTACCGCTCGCGGCTCGCCGGCACACGCGTGCTGGTGGTGCTCGACGACGCCGCGTCGGTGAGCCAGGTCGTGCCGCTGCTGCCCGCGGGCGCCGGGTGCGCGGTGCTGGTGACGAGCCGGCGCCGGTTGCCGGAGCTGCCCGGCGCGGTGCAGGTGGAGCTGCGGCCGTTCGCCCCGGACGAGGCCACCGCGCTGCTCGCGCGCATCGCGGGCGAGGACCGCGTGCGGGCCCAGCCCGCCGAGGCCGCGGCCGTCGCCCTCGCGTGCGGTCACCTGCCGCTCGCGATCCGGGTGGCGGGCGCACGGCTCGCGGGCCGCAGCGGGTGGTCGATGCAGGTGCTGCGGGAACGGCTGGTGGACGAGTCGACGCGGCTGCGCGAGCTGAGCTCCGGGGAGCTGGCCGTGCGGGCGAGCTTCGACCTCAGCGTCCGGCAGCTCGCGGACCGGGAGCACCGGGCGTTCGCGCGGCTCGCGCTGCTCGGTCCGCACGACTTCCCCGGCTGGGTGGTCGAGACGCTGCTCGGCGAGCCGGACAGCCAGGACCTCCTCGACGAGCTGGTCGACGCGAACCTGCTGGAGTCGTGCGGTGCGGACGGCATCGGCCAGCCCCGCTACCGGCTGCACGACCTGCTGCGCTGCCACGCGCTGGAACTCGCCGGCACGGCGGCCGACCGCCACAGCGCACTGGAGCGGACGGTGCGGGCGTGGCTGTGGCTCGCGGTGACGGCGGCGCACCGGCTGCCCGTCACGTTCGGCACGACGATCGCGGCCGTCGACCGGGTGCGCGCGCCGGAGCACCTGCTGGCCGAGCCGGTCGCGTGGTTCGAGGCGGAGCGCAGGACGTTGTGCGGGCTGGTCGACCTCGCGGCCTCCGCCGGGCTCGACGACGTGGCGTGGCAGCTCGCGGCGGCCTGCGTGCCGTTCTTCGACCTGCACAGCCACTACGAGGACTGGGCCAGGACGCACACGAGGGCGTTGCAGTGCGTCCGCGCGGCAGGGAACGCGGCGGGCGAGGCGGCGTTGCTGCGGGGCCTGGCCCAGGTGCACATCTACCGCGACGAGTTCGCGGACGCCGAACGCGACCTGCTCGCCGCGCGGGAGCTCTACCGCTCGGCCGGCGACGAACGCGGCCAGGGCACCGCGGTGGCGGGCCTCGGCGTGGTGCACCGGCTGCGGGCGGAGCACGAGCGTTCGATGGCCTGCTACCGCGAGGCCCTGGCGTTGCTGGAGTCCGCCGGCGACCTGCACTCCATCGCGCACGTGCGGGCGTCGATCGGCGCGGTGCACTGCGCTCTGGGCTCGCTGGAGGAGGCACGGGCGTGGCTGACCGGTGCCCGGCGGCTCGCCGCGGACCTCGGTGACGCGCACCGGGAGGCGCTCGTGCTGGTCCGGCTCGCGACGCTGTACCGCCGCACCGGCGAGCACGACGCGGAACTGGTCAGCGCGCGCCGGGCCGTGATGATCCTGATGGACCTCACCGACGAGCGGTGCACGGCGTTCGCCCAGGTCGAGCTGGCCGAGGCGTTGCTGTCGAACGGTCACCCGCAGGCGGCGCACGACCTGGTGTGCCAGGCGCTCGACACCTACCGCCGCACGGGCAACCGCGAGGGCGAGCCCGCCGCGCTGCGCACGCTGGCACGCGCGGCGGGCGCACTCGATCAGTTGCTGTTGCCGGGCTTCCAGCCGAGGTAGTTGCGGAAGTAGCCGACCGAGCTCGCGTGGCCGATCCTGCCGCCGACGCTGGTCGACCAGAAGCCGCCGTTGCCGTCCGCGATGCCCACGTGGCCGTACTGGCTCGTGTTCCAGAAGACGAACGCGCCCCTCGGCGGGGTGCCGGTGGTGCGCCGCGTGCCGTCCGATGAACGCCAGTGCGCGATAGCCGACGCATGGTGCGTGCTGCGGTTCCACGCGAGCCGCACGGCACGCTCGCAGTAGCCCTCGTACGCGGTGCTGCCGCGGCGGTCGGACATCCACCTGATGGCGCCGGCCGCCGTCTGCTGGATCGAGACGTCGCCCTCGGCGACGCTCACGGAGGCCGTGTCCTCGAGCCACGGCTGCGCGACCTCGACGCTCGGGCTGAACACCTCCTGGCTCGCCGCACCGGCCGGCGCCGCCGTGCCGATCAGAGCCGCACCCAGCAGGCCGACTACCGCCGCCGTCATCTTGGTGAACCGCATGACATCCCCTTTTCCCAACGTTTGCACTGCTGGGGCAGCGTCCCGGGGCTGCATCCACGGCCGATACATCGCCAATACACGGCGATGACGCATAGACGGCGAGATCGCGGGTAACGCCTTCGTACGTTGCTTGTTCTGAGGAGGACGCAGTTGGCCAGCAAGAAGCCAGGCAAGCTCGTGAAGGCGGCCGTCGAGAAGGCGGTGGACAAGGTCACCGAGATGGTGAACCCGCCGATCCCCGGAGTCCCGAACAGCGAGCCGCCCTCGCTCGACGAGCCGACCGAGCCCCGCGCGCCGCTACCGCCCAAGCCGGACCAGACGGGGCCGGAGACGGTGTCCCCGACGGGCGCGCCGACCGGTGCCCCGAAGCTCAGCATGGGGCAGCAGGGCGAGTTCCTCACCACCTCGGCCGGTGCGCGGCTGTACGACACCGACCACTCGCTGAAGGCCGGCGAGCGCGGCCCGACGCTGCTGCAGGACCACCACCTGCGCGAAAAGATCATGCACTTCGACCACGAGCGCATCCCCGAGCGCGTGGTGCACGCACGTGGCTATGGCGCGCACGGAACGTTCGTCGGCTACGGCACCGCCTCGAACGTCTGCAAGGCCGCGTTCCTGGGTGACGGCGTCGAGACGCAGGTGTTCGTGCGGTTCTCGACCGTGCTGGGGTCGCGCGGCTCGGCGGACACCGTGCGCGACACCCGCGGGTTCGCGACGAAGTTCTACACCCAGGAGGGCAACTTCGACCTCGTGGGCAACAACATCCCGGTCTTCTTCATCCAGGACGGGATCAAGTTCCCCGACGTCATCCACGCGGGCAAGCCGCACCCCGACCGGGAGATCCCGCAGGCGCAGAGCGCGCACGACACGTTCTGGGACTTCGTCTCGACGCACACCGAGGCCACCCACCACGTCATGTGGAACATGTCCGACCGCGGCATCCCCCGCTCCTACCGGACGATGGAGGGCTTCGGCGTCCACACGTTCCGGCTGGTCAACGCCGAGGGCGGGACCACGCTCGCGAAGTTCCACTGGAAGCCCAAGCTCGGCGTGCACTCCCTGGTGTGGGAGGAGGCGCAGATGATCAACGGCATCGACCCGGACTTCCACCGCCGCGACCTCGCCGACGCCATCGAGTCCGGCGCGCACCCGCAGTGGGAGCTCGGCGTGCAGCTCTTCCCGGACACGCCGCGGCAGACGTTCGAGGGCATCGACCTGCTCGACTCGACGAAGTTCGTGCCGGAGGAGCTCGCGCCGGTGCAGCCGATCGGCCTGCTCACGCTCAACCGCAACACGATGAACTTCTTCGCCGAGACCGAGCAGGTCGCGTTCCACCTCGGCAACCTGGTGCCGGGCATCGACGTCACCGACGACCCGCTGTTCCAGTCCCGGCTGTTCTCCTACCTCGACACGCAGCTGACGAGGCTCGCCGGGCCGAACTTCAACCAGATCCCGATCAACCGCCCGCACGCGCCGGTCAACGACATGTTCCGCGACGGGTACCACCAGCACGCCGTGCACGCGGGCGTGGCGCCGTACAAGCCGAACACCCTCGACGGCGGCAACCCGTTCGAGGCCTCGGCCGCGGATCGGCCGTTCGTCGAGGTCGCGCAGCCGTTGCCGAAGGCGGCCAAGGTCCGGCAGTCGCCCGCCTCGTTCTCCGACCACTACACGCAGCCCAGGCTGTTCTGGCTGAGCCTGTCGCCGGTCGAGAAGGAACACCTGGTGCGCGCGTTCACCTTCGAGCTCGGCAAGTGCTACGAGCAGGCGATCAAGGAACGCCAGCTGCGGGTGCTCGCGAACGTCGACCCGACGCTGTGCGCGGAGGTGGCGAAGGGTCTCGGGCTCCCGGCACCGGCACCGGCCGTCCAGCCGAAGAAGGTCGCGCCCAGTCCCGCCCTGTCGCAGGTCGGGAAGACCTGGCCGACCGACGGCCGCATGATCGGCATCGTGGTCGACCCGGCCGACCTCGACGGTGTGCGCACGGTCCGCGAGACGATCCTGGCGGCCGGCATGGTGCCGTTGCTGATCGCTCCGACCGGTGGCCCGATCGGGGACTCCGGCCTGGTGGCGCAGCGCACGTTCCTCACGGCGCGGTCGGTCGAGTTCGACGCCCTGCTGCTCGCGGGCAGCCCGCCGCCCGGTCCGGACGCGGCGCCCGCCCGTGACGCGAAGGCCGGTGCGCCCGGCGGTCTCGTCGACCCGCGCGTCGTGCTGATGGTCCAGGAGTGCTTCCGGCACGCCAAGGCCATCGGCGCGTGGGGCGCCGGTCAGGCCGCGCTGGAGGCCTCCGGGGTCGCGGGTGCGGGCATCGCGGTCGGCGACGACGCGACGAAGGTGCTCGGCGAGGTGGCCGCGCTGCTGGGCGCCCACCGCGTCTGGGAACGCTTCCCCGCCACGATCTCCTGAGGAGCCCGCTCGTGACCGAAGCGCTGACCGAGGAGGACCTCGCCTTCCTCCGCTCGTTGTTCGACCTCGCCCGCACCGGCGACACCGCCCGGCTGGCCGAGGCGGTCGACGCGGGGGTGCCGGTGAACCTCACCAACGGCGCGGGCGACTCGCTGCTCGTGCTGGCCGCGTACCACGACCACCCGGACACCGTCGCGGCGTTGCTGGAGCGCGGCGCCGACACCGGGAGGGTCAACGACCGGGGCCAGACGGCACTGGGAGCGGCGGTCTTCCGCCGCTCCCGGCGCAGTGTGGAGCTGCTGCTGCGAGCAGGTGCCGATCCCGCGCTCGGGCCGCGGTCGGCGCTCGACGTGGCGCGGTTCTTCGACCTGACCGAGATGCTGGAGCTGCTCACCGCGCGCGAGCGCGGCTGAGCGGCCTCAGAAGTGGTCGCTGCTGGTCAGCTCGTGCTCGAACGCGTCGGCACTGGCGACCAGCAGCGCCAACGGGCGTTCGAACTCCTCGCGCACGCTCAGGTTCTCCAGGGGCACCGTGTGCTTGAGCAGCGCGATGCCGTCGACCACGCCCGCACCGCCGATCAGCGACACACCGGCCAGCTCGAGGAACCGGCGCAGGTCGATCTCCTCGGCCCGGCCGACGGCGGAGGAGATCTCGATCCAGTCCACGTCGGACTCGTGCACGTGGTGCGCCGAGACCTGCTGGGTGCGCCCGTTCCCGGTGTCGAGCCGGAACCGCAGCCAGACGTCGGTCTCCTCCAGCACCTCGTACCGCAGCCGAACGTAGTTGACGATTTCGTTCCACGACGTCATGTCGCGTCCCCGCCCCTCTCGCCGCTTCGCTGATCACCACCGTAGTGCCCGCGAGCGCCGGCGGGGGCGCGGCGCACCGCTCGTCAGCCGCGCTCTGCCTGTCGTTCGCGGAAGGCGATCATGTTCATCCGGTTGCCGCAGCGCACGCCGCAGAACCGCTTGAGGCCGTTGCGGGACAGGTCGAGCAGCAGGCCCTCGCAGTCGTCGGCCGCGCAGATCCGCAGGCGGTCCACCTCGTCGGTCCTGATCACGTCGATCAGGGCCAGCGCCGCCTCCACGCGGATCCGCTCGGCCAGCGGGGAGGTGGGTTCGGTGGCGTGGATGTGCCAGTCGAGGTCGTCGTGCCGCACGAGGCGAGGGAGCGCCTTGCCGTCGCGGAGCATCTTGTTGACGGCCTCCACGGCGTCGTCGCGGCTGAGCGTCCACACGTGCCTGAGCAGCTCGCGGGTGTTCCGGACCTCGCGCAGCTCGGCCTCGTCGCGGTCGATGCGGCCCGTGTAGGGGTAGCGGCCGAGCAGCGCCATGAGCCCGTCGACCGTGGCCAGTTCGTCCTCGCCGCCGCGCGACGCCGACGGGTGGGTGTTGCACAGGGCCACGACGAAGGCCAGCGACTCCTCTGTGTCAGGGGCAAAACGCAAGTTGACTCCTCACTCGGACGCACCTAACGTCAGGGGTGAAGAACAGATTAGGTCATGACAGCACCGAGGGCCGGGAGGCAGACCGTGGGAATGGCGTCGAAGTCGGCCGGTCTGGTCGCGGCCGCGATCTCGTTCATCTCGTTCGGCACCTCCGGGGCGTTCGTCAAACCGCTGCTGGAGGCGGGCTGGTCGCCGACCGCCGCCGTGACGGCCCGCGCGCTCGTCGCGGGACTCGTGCTGCTGCCGTTCGTCCTGTTCTCGTTGCGCGGCAAGTGGACCGTGCTGTGGCAGGCGCGGTGGCCGGTGCTGGGCATGGGACTGGCCGGCGTGGCGGTCACGCAGGTGCTGTACTTCGCCGCCATCCAGCGGATCCCGGTGGCGACCGCGCTGCTGATCGAGTTCCTCGCGCCGCTCCTGCTGGTCGGGTTCACGTGGGCGGTCAGCAGGAAGACGCCCGCGCCCGTGGTGCTGGTCGGCTCGGTGCTCGCGCTCGGCGGTCTCGTGCTCGTGATCGGGCCCGGTGCGATCCGGGCCGTGGACCCGATCGGCCTCGCCGCCGCGTTCGGCGCCGCCATCGGGTGCGCCGTCTACTTCGTGATCGCCGCACGCCCCAACAACGGCCTTCCCCCGGTCGCGCTCGCCGGTGCGGGCCTGCTGCTGGCCGCGCCCGTGCTGGCACTGGTCGGCGCGCTGGGCCTGCTGCCGTTCACCGCCACGTTCGACGACCTGCGGCTGCTGGGCGCCACCACGGCCTGGTGGGTGCCGCTGCTCGTGGTCGCGGTCGTCGGCACGGCGCTCGCCTACGCGTCCGGCATCACCGCCTCGGGGATCCTCGGCTCGCGGGTGGCGTCGTTCATCGCGCTGCTGGAGGTCGTCTCGGCGTCGCTGTTCGCGTGGGTCCTGCTGGGTGAGGAGCTCTCCCCGCTGCAGCTCGCCGGTGGTCTGCTGATCCTCGCGGGCATCGCGTCGGTCAGGGCCGAGCGGCCGGAGGTGCAGGAGCCCGCGGCCGGCGGTCGGCACCGCCTGACCCCCACCGCGGAAACGACGGAAGCGAGGAGACCCCCTCTCCCCGCCACACCCAACTTATAGCGCGACCGGGGTCTTGCGGCAAGACCCCGGCCGTGCTCCACACTCTGCGGCCGGAGCCTGTGAACAGGGGGAAGAACGCAGATGGGCAGTTTCGTGCTGGACCTGGGCGACGTCGACGGCACCCGGGTGGCGCTGTGCGGTGGCAAAGCGGCGAACCTCGGAGAACTCACGCGGATCGGCGGCATCGACGTCCCGGCGGGGTTCTGCGTGACGACCGACGCGTACCGGCGGGTTCTCGACCCGTCCTCGATCGAGGCGCACTGCGACGCGGAGGCGGTCCGGTCGCGGCTGGAGGACGTGACGATCCCGGCCGACGTCGCCGAGGAGATCACCGCGGCGGTGGCGGGGTTCCCCGGCGGGACCGCGTTCGCCGTCCGGTCGAGCGCCACGGCCGAAGACCTGCCGGCGGCGTCGTTCGCGGGCCAGCAGGACACCTACCTCAACGTCGTCGGAGCGGACGCGGTCCTGGAGCACGTCCGCCGGTGCTGGGCGTCGCTGTTCACCGAACGGGCCGTGTCCTACCGGCAGCGCAACGGGATCGACCACCACCGGGCCGAGATGGCCGTCGTCGTGCAGCGGATGGTCTTCCCGCACGCGGCCGGGGTGCTCTTCACCGCCGACCCGGCCACGTCGAACCGGAAGGTCGCCTGCGTCGAGGCGACGTTCGGTCTCGGGGAGGCGTTCGTCTCCGGCCTGGTGAACGCGGACGTCTACCAGGTCGCGGACACCGGGATCCTGCGGAAGTCCATCGCTGCCAAGGAAACCGCCCTGCACGCCGCTGCCGGAGGGGGCACGCGCGAGGAGGTGGTCGCTCCCGGACGGCAGCGGGAACCGGCTCTGGCGGACGAGCAGGTGCTGGAGCTCGTCCGGCTCGGGCGGCGGATCGAGGCGCACTTCGGCCGGCCCCAGGACGTCGAGTGGTGCCTGGACGGCAGCGGGTTCCGGGTGGTGCAGAGCCGGCCGATCACCACGCTGTTCCCCGTACCGGAGACCGACGACGGCGAGAACCACGTCTACGTGTCCGTCGGGCACCAGCAGATGATGACCGACGCGATGAAGCCGCTGGGCCTGTCCATCTGGCAGCTCACGACGCCCCGGCCGATGACGGTGGTGGGCGGGCGGTTGTTCGTGGACGTGACCCGGATCCTGACCACGCCGTCCAGTCGTGCCGGTTACCTCGACGTCCTCGGCAAGTCCGACCCGCTGATGGGCGACGCGATGCGGACGGTCCTCGACCGCGAGGGCTTCCTCCCTCCTGCCCGGACCGACGAGGACGTGCCACCGATCGTCGGTGCCGCGCCGGCGACGATCGACACCGACCCGGACGTCGTCACCGAGCTGATCGGCACCACCGAGGCGTCCGTGGCCGCGCTCCGCGGGGAGATCCGCGGCAGGTCGGGACCGGAGCTCTTCGAGTTCGTCCTCGCCGACCTGCGGGAGCTGCGCCGGCTGTTGTTCGACCCGCGCGGCAGCCAGGTGATCACGGCCGGCATGCAGGCGACGTGGTGGCTGAACGAGAACCTGCGGGAGTGGCTGGGCGAGAAGAACGCCGCCGACGCGCTGTCGCTGTCCGCTCCCCACAACGTGACCTCCGAGATGGGGCTGGCGCTCCTCGACGTCGCCGATGCCGTCCGCCCGCACCCGGAGGTCGTGGCGTTGCTGGAGAAGGCCGGGGACGACTTCCTCGAGGAGTTGCCACGTGTGCCCGGTGGACGGCAGGCGCGTGACGCGATCGAGGGCTATCTCGCGCGGTACGGCATGCGGTGCGTCGGCGAGATCGACATCACCAGGCAGCGGTGGAGCGAGCGCCCGGCGGCTCTGCTGCCGTTGATCCTCACCAACGTCCGGAACTTCGAGCAGGGCGCCGGCGAGCACCGCTTCGAGCAGGGCCGGCAGGAGGCGTGGAAGAAGGAGCAGGATGTCCTGGAGCGCCTGCGGGTGCTGCCCGGCGGCGAGGAGAAGGCCGCCGAGACCAAGCGGATGGTCGACCGACTGCGGACGTTCATCGGATACCGCGAGTATCCCAAGTACGGCATGGTCAGCCGCTACTTCGCCTACAAGGTGGCGTTGCTCGAGGAGGCCAAGCGCCTCACGCGCGCCGGAGTGCTCGACACGCCTGAGGACGCCTTCTTCCTGACGTTCCAGGAATTCCACGACGTGGCGCGGACCTCCCAGGCCGACTCCGCCCTGATCCGCCGGCGCAGGGAGGAGTTCGCGTCCCACGAGTCGCTCACGCCCCCGCGGGTGCTCACTTCGGATGGTGAGGCCATTTCGGGCACGTACCGGCGCGAGGACCTGCCCGCCGGTGCACTGGTCGGGCTCGCGGTGTCCGGTGGCACCGTCGAGGGCCGTGCCCGGGTCGTGCTGGACATGGCCCGGGCCGGCCTCGAACCGGGTGACGTCCTGGTCACCGCGCACACGGACCCCAGTTGGTCGCCGTTGTTCGTCGCGGCCGCGGGCTTGGTGACGGAGGTGGGTGGCCTGATGACCCACGGCGCTGTGGTCGCGCGGGAGTACGGCCTGCCCGCGGTCGTGGGCGTCGAGGGCGCCACCCGGTCCATCCGGGACGGTCAGCGCATCCGGGTGAACGGCACCGACGGCTACGTCGAGATCCTCGGCTGAGGGTGGGATGCCCGCGGCATCCCACCCTCACCGGGCTCAGGCGTGGGCGACCGCGACGTCCACGATCCAGGTGACGCCGAACCTGTCGGCGAGCATCCCGAACCCGGGAGACCACTGGCTCGGTGCGAACTCCTCGATCACCGTGCCGCCCTCGGCGAGGCCCTTCCAGACCGGTGCGACCTCGTCGGCGGTCTGCCCGCGCACGGACAGGAAGAACGGCTCCTCGGTCACCGTGGTGCCGTTCTCCCTGCGGGTGGTCGGCGCGCCCGGCGCGCCCGGCTCGCCCGCGCCCGGCACGTCGTAGGCCATGACGCGGAACCCGTTCTCGGCGACGACCTCGCCGAACACCACGCCGGTCGCGCCGGGCACCTCGGCGGGCATCCCGAAGTCGGCGTAGGTGACGACGTTGAGCTGCCCGCCGAAGACCGAGCGGTAGAACTCGAGCGCCTCCCGCGCCTGGCCGCGGAAGTTCAGGTGGGCAACAGCGTTGAGCGGCATCTTCTCGGTCCTTCGGTTCGTTCCGCCGCCGGAGGTCTCCGGCGATGGACACGACTTTGTCAGCAGTACCGGACAGGGAACGTCCGCTACTCGTGAGATGGTGAAACCATGCCGATCGCCACCTCGACGACCACCTCGGCCCGCCTGCTGTCGTTGCTCTCGCTGCTGCAGGTCCGCCGCGACTGGCCGGGCCTCCTGCTCGCCGACCGCCTCGGCGTCAGCGAACGCACCGTGCGCCGCGACGTGGACCGCCTCCGCGAGCTCGGCTACCTCGTCCACGCCGTGAAAGGCCCCGACGGCGGCTACCGGCTGGAAGCGGGCAGCCAGGTGCCGCCCCTGCTGTTCGACGAGGACCAGGCCGTCGCCCTGGCCGTCGCGCTGAGGATCGCCGTGGGCACGGGAGCGGGCATCGAGGAGGCCGCCGCCCGAGCCCTCGCCACCGTCCGCCAGGTCATGCCGGCCCGGCTGCGCGCCCGCATCGACGCGCTGGAGGTGGAGCCGGCCGGCCGCGGCCCCCAGGTGGACACCGACCTGCTGATGGCGCTGAGCACCGCCGTCCGTGCCCGCGAGGAACTGCGGTTCGACTACGACGCGCCGGGCCGCCCTCCGTCACCCGAGCAGCCACCCCGCCGGGTGCAACCGCACCACCTCGTCGTCCGCTCGGGCCGCTGGTACCTCGTCGGCTGGAGCCCGGACCGCCAGGACTGGCGCACCTACCGAGCCGACCGCATGACCCTGCGCGTGCCGAACGGCCCGCGCTTCACCCCGCGCGAGGTGCCCGGCGGTGACGTCGCCGCGTTCCTGTCGGCCCGCTTCCGGGGCTCGGAGACCGGCACCTGGCCGTGCCGGGGCGAGGTGGTCCTGCACCTGCCGCTCGCCGACGTGGCGCCTTTCGCCGGCGGCGACACGGCGGAGGAGACCGGCCCCTGCCGGACGCGGCTGGTGACCGGCTCGTGGTCGTGGGCAGCGCTCGCCGCCCGGCTCGCGCGCTTCGACGCCGAGGTGGAGGTGGTCGGGCCGCCCGCGCTGCGCGAGGCGTTCGCCGACCTGGCGGGCCGTGCCGCTCGCGCCGCCGGACAGCGTTCGAAGTAGACGGGCTGCCGCACCGCGAAGTTCCCGGCTCCGCCGCCCACCACGCCACCCCTGCCGACGGGCCATCCGTGCCGCGCGTTACGCGCCGCCTCACCCCTTGGCCGCACGACACGCCGCCCTGGCCACCCGTGCCGCCCCGGCCCCGCTCTCCCGCGCGGCCCGCACCACCGATCAGCGGTGGAGGTAGGCGGCCAGCCCGCCCAGCTCCTCGCCCGCGATGAACACCGACCGCACGTGGATCAACGCCTCCTCGACGTGCACGGGACACCCCCACGCCGAGTCGCCCCACGAGTCGGCCACCTTGATCTCCGCCGCCGCGGCGCACCCGGCCGTCCCGCCCAGCTGGCAGTGCTCGGGGTGCGGCGCGTTCGCCTGCGCGGCCGCCGCGGCCCGCATCTGGGCGTTGAGCTCCGCGGCGGCGTCGGCACGTCGTTCGGCCTCGGCACGCAGCTCCCGTTCCGCGCGCACGGCTTCCGCCAGCGCCTTGCGCGCCGCTTCCGCCCGTGCCTCCGCCTCGCGCTGCGCCACCTCGCTGCGGTGGCGTTCGACGGCAAGGGCCGCGGTGTCGGCGAAGAGCCTGGCCAGCGCGAGGTCCGCTTCCTGCGGGGCCCTCGCGGTCCGGTGGTACATGGCGAACGTGCCCAGGAGTGTCCCGTCGCGCGCCAGGATCGGCGTGGACCAGCAGGCACCGAGTCCGGCGCGGTCGGCCAGCGGGCGGAAGTCGTCCCAGAAGGGGTCGGTGGCGATGTCGGTGACGATCACCGGTTCCCGCCGGTGCGCCGCCGTACCGCAGGAACCGACGCCCTCCCCGGTGGCGATGCCGTCGATGGCCTCGTTGTAGAAGTCGGGCAGGCTCGGCGCGGCGCCGTGCCGCAGGTGCCGTCCGTCGGCGTCGGCGAGCAGGACCGACACGAGGATCTCGTCGGGCGTCAGCTCCTCGATGCACCGGGCCATCCCGTCGAGCACCTCGGTCAGCGGCGCCTGGCGCGCGATCTGCTCCAGCAACGCGCGGTGCTCGGCCATCAACCGTTGCGCGTGTTTGACCTGCGTGGTCTCCACGCCGATGACGCGCACCCCGGCCACGCCGCCGTCGCGATCGCGGCGCGGCTCGCAGGTGAGGTCGAAGAACGCCTCCCGCGCGTGCGGTCCGGTGCCCAGCACGACCCGCACGTCACGCCCCGTGCTCGGCTCACCGGTGCGGTACACCTGGTTCAGCAGCGCGACAAACCCCTGGTCGCCCCGTTCGGGAAGCACCTCCGCCACGGCACGACCGAGCAGCGCGCGCTCTTCCCCGACAGCGGCGTGGAACGCGGGGTTGGCCGTTTCGACAACGTGCTCCGGCCCCACGAACGCCGCGTAGACGGCCGCGGACTGCCCGAAAAGGGTCCGCAGGTCGTCCTGCTCGACCGCCACGAACCCCTGCGGTTCCTGCATGTCAAATACGCTCACGGCGCGCCCTCCCGCCATGCGTCCCGGGCACGCTGCTGAACCTCGGACGCCTTCTGCTCCTCCCGCCGCGCGGGCGGTACGAAGAATGGTACGCAACGAGAAGATCACCCCGCTTGACGGATCTCGCGATCGGACGACCTCGCCACCGCGGTGAACGGTCGCGCGGCTGTGACGTTCCTGCTCCTCCCGGCGATCTTCTCCGCGGAGGAGGCGTGGTGGCGAAGACGTTGAAGTCGCGCACGGGCCGGTTCGTGGCCGGTGCCGTGCTGGTGGGTGCCGTTCTGGGCGTGGTGGTCGTGCTCCAGAACTCCGCCGAGCAGCGGTCGTGGGCCAGCACCGAGGGCGTGGTGCGGGAACGGCTGAAGTCCGGAAAGAGCGTCTCGGTCGAGGTCGAGTACTCCCTCCCGGACGGCTCGAAGCAGGTCGCGACGCTGTCGGAGAACGGCCCGGCCCGCCGGCCCGGCGAGCGAGTGACGGTCCGGTACGACCTCCGGGAGGGCCGGGTGGCCGACGCCGCCCTGGCCGACAACGACCAGGCGCACCGGGTCGCGGGCGTCATGTTCGGCGTGGTGGCGCTCGGAGCGTTGGTCGCGAGCCTCATCGCGTGGACTCCCCCGCGCCGGCACGACTAGGTGAGCTGCACGAGCAGCGAGCCGGCGACGAGCAGCGAGAGCCCTGCGAGGCGAACGGCGGTGAGCGGCCTGCGCGGCATCCGGAAGGAGCCGCGGTGATCGATCACCGCGGAGGCGACCTGCTGCCCCGTGACCGGCGCCTACGGCTTCTGGCGCACGCACGTCCGAACCCTGCTCACCGACGCCCCGGACCCGGACGCCCTCCTGGAGACCCTGCTGGCCCCGCTGGCGCCCGAGGTCTACCAGGAACAGCGGCGCCGAGGCCTGACCCAGCAGCAGATCACGGCATCGCTCACCTGGCTGAGCGAACGCCTGCTGCGCCCGTGACCGCCACCCCGGAGCCGCTCGCACTAGGGTGACGGCGTGGCTGAACTGCTGACCGTCGACGACGTCCGGGCCGCCGCCGAGGCGATCGACGGACGGGTGCTGCGCACGCCCACCCTGCCCTCCCCCGGCCTGTCGGCGCTGCTGGGCGTTCCGACGACCGTGAAGCTGGAACTGTTGCAGCGCAGCGGTTCTTTCAAGGCGCGCGGGGCGTTCGCGAAGATCCTCTCACTGTCCGACGAGGCGCGGGCGGCGGGTGTGGTCGGGGTGAGCGGCGGCAACCACGGGATCGCGCTGGCCGACGTCGCGGGTGAGCTGGGGGTGGCGGCGACGGTCGTGATGCCCTCGTCCGCGCCCGCCCGGTCGGTGGAGCTCGCTCGTGCGGCGGGGGCGGATGTACGCCTCACGGACGGGTTGGCGGCGGCGTTCGGGCTGCTCCGCGAGCTGGTGGAGGCGGGGGCGACGCTGGTGCACCCCTACGACGACCCCGTTGTGGCGGCCGCGCAGGGCACCGTGGGACTGGAGTTCGCACAGGACGCGCCGGACGTCACCGACGTGCTGGTGAGCATCGGCGGCGGCGGGCTCGCGGCGGGGGTGGCGACGGCGTTCCGGGCGCTCGTGCCCGGTGTGCGCGTGTGGGGTGTCGAGACCGAGGGTGCCGACGCGATGCGGCAGGCGCTGGACGCGGGTGGTCCTGTGGAGATCACGCCGACATCGGTCGTGTCGACGCTGTCAGCGCCGCACGTGTCACAGCTGACGTACGACCACGCCGTCGCGCTGCTCGAGGACGTCCTCACGGTCTCGGACGCGCAGGCGGCGCGGGGGTCGATCGCGCTGGCGGAGCGGCAGAAGGCGTGGGCCGAGCCCGCTGCCGGATGTCTGGTGCCGGCGGCCCGCACCGTGCTCGACCGCGTCGGCGGAGGTGCCCGGCTGGGGATCGTGGTGTGCGGCGGGAACGCGGCCGTCGCCGACGTCATGAGGTGGGCGAACGCCTGAAACGCCGCTGCCCGGCACCCACTCGGGTGCCGGGCAGTCAGAACGAGTTGTCGGAATGTCAACATTCCGACAAGGGAGCCGTCTCAGCGCCAGCCGAGCGCCGGGGCGACGTGCACGAGGATGTTCTCCAGGACGTGCGCGTTGTATTCGACGCCCAGCTGGTTCGGCACGGTCAGCAGCAGCGTGTCGGCCTCGGCGATCGCCTCGTCCTCGGCCAGCTGCTCCACCAGCACGTCCGGTTCGGCGGCGTAGGAACGGCCGAAGATCGCCTTGGTGGGGCCGTCGATGAACCCGACGCTGTCGCGGCTCTCGCCGTCGTCGCCGAAGTACGCGTCGTCGAGGTCCGTGGTGATGGCGAAGATGCTGCGCGACACCGACACGCGCGGCTCGCGCTCCCAGCCCGCCTCGGTCCAGGCCTTGCGGAACGCCCGGATCTGGTCGGCCTGCTGGACGTGGAACGGCGCGCCGCCCTCGTCGAACTTCAGGGTCGAGCTCATCAGGTTCATGCCCTGCTCGGCCGCCCACACCGCGGTGCCGTTGGAGCCGGCGCCCCACCAGATTCGGTCGCGCAGGCCCGGCGCGTGCGGTTCGACCCGCAGGAGCCCGGGCGGGTTCGGGAACATCGGCCGCGGGTTCGGCTGGGCGAATCCGCCGCCCTCCAGCACCTTCAAGAACACCTCGGAGTGGCCGCGGGCCATGTCGGCGTCGGTCTGGCCCTCGGCGGGCTGGTAGCCGAAGTAGCGCCAGCCGTCGACGACCTGCTCGGGCGATCCCCGCGAGATGCCGAGCTGCAGCCTGCCGCCGGCGATGAGGTCGGCGGACCCGGCGTCCTCCGCCATGTACATCGGGTTCTCGTACCGCATGTCGATCACGCCCGTGCCGACCTCGATGCGCTCGGTCTTGGCGCCGACCGCCGCGAGCAGCGGGAACGGCGACGCGAGCTGCCTCGCGAAGTGGTGCACGCGGAAGTAGGCGCCGTCCGCGCCCAGCTCCTCGGCGGCCACCGCGAGGTCGATGGACTGCAGCAACGTGTCCGCCGCCGTCCTCGTCTGCGAATGCGGGCTGTCCGACCAGTGCCCGAACGAGAGAAAACCGATCTTCTTCATGCCGTGCGGTACGTCCGTCCCTGTAGTTGGTCCAGCCCTGTCAACGCCTGATCCACTCGGGACATTCCGCGCGGGGACCAGCCCGTCACGCCCGGCGTGACGGGCGTCGCGTCGCGGTTTGCCCTGCTAAGGCACGGGTATCACGTCCGTTCACCCGACGACGCGGAAGGCCGACTGTGGATCCTGGCTCCCTGCTGTACACCGGTGCGGGGTTCGCGACCCTGGCCGCCGCCTTCCTGCCCCGGCTGCTGGACCGCGCTCCGGTGTCGATGCCGATGCTCTTCCTCGGCGCGGGAGCCCTCACGTTCACGGTCGTCGACGCGCTGCCCTCGCCCGATCCCGACGAGCACGTCACGGTGCTGCTGCACCTCACCGAGATCTGCGTGATCATCTCGCTGATGGGTGCCGGTCTCGCGCTGAACCGGCCGCCGGGGCTGCGCCGCTGGGCCACCACGTGGCGCCTGCTCGCGATCACGATGCCGTTGTCGATGCTCGCCGTCGGGTTGCTCGGGTGGGGCGCGCTCGGGCTCGGTGTCGCGTCCTCGGTGCTCGTGGCGGCGGCGCTCGCGCCCACCGACCCGGTTCTCGCCAGCGAGGTGCAGGTCGCCGAACCCGCCGAGAACCCCGACCAGGACGAGGACGAGGCCCGGTTCGCGCTCACCTCGGAGGCGGGGCTGAACGACGGGCTGGCGTTCCCGTTCACCTACGCCGCCATCGCGATCAGCGTCGTCGGCGCGGCGCCGTCGGCGTGGCTCGGGCACTGGCTCGGGGTGGACGTCGTGTGGCGGCTCGCCTGCGGTCTCGCGATCGGCGTGGGCATCGGCTGGTTGCTGGGCAAGCTGTTCTTCTCCGCGCCGTCGGAGAAGTTCCGCCTCGCCGAGCACGCCGAGGGGTTCGTGGCGCTCGCGGCGACGTTCCTCGCGTACGGCATCACGGAACTGCTTGAGGGCTACGGGTTCGTCGCGGTCTTCGTGGCCGCCTGCACGATCAGGGCGGCGGAACGGCACCACGGCTACCACCAGGTCCTGCACCGCTACGTCGAACAGGCCGAGCGGATGCTCACCGTCCTGATCGTCTTCCTGCTCGGCGGTGCCGCGGCCACCGGGCTGCTCGCCGGGACGAGCTGGCGCGAGATCGCCGTCGCCGCGGCCGTCGTGCTGGTCGTGCGGCCGCTGGCGGGGTGGATCGGGCTGCTGAAAGGGCGCACGGGTCCACGGGAACGCACGGTCATCGCGTTCTTCGGCGTCCGCGGTGTCGGTTCGCTGTTCTACGTGACCTACGCGCTGCAAGAAGGCCAGTTCACGGACCACGACTCGATCTGGCGGATCGTGGGGCTGGTCGTCGTCGGGTCCGTCCTCGTCCACGGCCTGTCCGCGTCGCCCGTCATGTGGCTGCTCGACCGCAAGCGGCGGCAGGAGGGCGGCGCGGACAACGCCGCCCAGACGCCGGTCTGACCCTGATCGGGGCGACGCGGCGGAGGCGCTGTCCGGCCGGGTGACGGGGCCCGGTCAGGTCGTGCAGGACTCGTCGGCCTGCGACGCCACCGCCGGTGCTCCGCCCGCGCTCCTCCTGGCGGAGCGGGGGCGCACGGGCTGCGGCGGGTCGAGCAGGAGCCGGTAGAGCCGGTCCACCCCGCGCGCGACGTCCGGCCAGGTGTGGCGGGCGTCGACCCTGTCCACCGCCGCGATGCTCAGCGACGTCCTGAGCGTGTCGTCGTCGAGGAGCAGCCGCAGTTTCCTGATCAGCTGCTTCAGGTCGCCGACCGGCACGAGCAGGCCCGTCACCCCGTCGGTCACCGCGTCGGTGAGCCCACCGACGTCAGTGGCCACCACCGGCACGCCGCACGCCATCGCCTCCAACGGCCAGACGTCCCACGACGCCCGGTCCGGCACGCACGCCACCAGGTCCGCCGACCTCAGCAACGCGGGCATGTCCGCACGCGTGACGGGCCCGAGCAGCCGCACGCGTTCCTCCACGCCGAGCCTGCGCGCCCGTCCGCGCAGGGCGTCCGCCGCGGCGGGCGGCATCGGCCCGGCGACCACCAGCTCGGCGTCCTTCAGCCGCGGCAGGACGGCGACGAGGCCGCCCACGCCGCTGTCCGACGACGGGTCCACGACCGTGACGACGCGGCGCAGGCCGCTGCGCGCGAAGGCCGGGCCGTGCGGCTTGAACAGGTCGACGTCGACGCCTCGGGCGACGACCGAGATCCGTGAGCGCGGAACCCCCGCGGCGGCCAGGTCGAGCATCTCCTGCTCGCAGCTCGCCAGCACCAGCGCCGACTCCCGGCCCAGCAGCCGTTCGACGTCCGTCCGCCGGCCGCAGCCGTGCAGCGACTGCACGACCGGCAGGCCCGCCCGTTGCGCGGCGAGCACTGCGGCCAGGCCCGGACGCCAGTGGTGCGCGTGCACGAGGTCCGGCGGCGCGCTGTCCCACTCGGCGCGCAAGGCGTCGACGTAGTCGCCCAGGTGGGGCTCCCGGCCGTCGGCCGAGGTGGTCTCGAGGACGTCGCTGCTGTGGACGGTGACCTCGTGGCCTGCCGCGATGAGAGCTGCGGAGAGGTCCGCGACGTGCGGGTTCCCGGCGGCGAGCACCATGGAGATCTTCATCTGTCTGCTTCCTGCTCGGAACGGCGGAAGCACGGCCGACCGGCGACGTGCACGGCAGCACCTCCCAGTCCGCACGGCGGCGCCGGGACGGAGGGCTGCGGGTTGAACCCACTTCCGACCGTAGCCCACCGCCCCGGTGCCCGCAGATCAGGCGGAACGGGGCCGGCCGGACCGGTGCCCGTACGATGCGGTGAAGGGCGTCAAACAGCCGGCGTCGTGGACTCCACCTCACCCGGAGGCCGCGGGTACATGAACGACTCGGAACACGAGCTGACCGCACTGGTGGACGACCTCCCCGTGGTCGTCTGGCAGGGCGAGTCGCACAGCCGTGCGCTGACATACCTGTCCGGCACCGTCGAGCGCCTCCTCGGCCACCCGGCGCGGCGCTGGCTCGACGACCCCGGCTTCTGGGCGGAGATCACGCACGCGAACGACCGCGAGGAGACCCTGCGGCTGCGCTGGGGCTCGGACACCGACTACGAGAAGGTCTACCGCGTCGCCACGGCCACCGGCGAGGTCATGTGGCTGCTGGAGAAGGCGCGGGTGCACGGCACGCGCCGCAGCGGCGTGCTGATCGACGTGACCGCACAGCAGGCGGCGGACGAGCGGCAGCGGTTCCTCGACCTGCTCGACCGCGAGTCGCAGCTGCTCGACGACGCCGAGGACCTCATGTCGCTCGCCACGAGGCTGCTGGGCGAGCACCTGGACGTGGACCGCTGCGCCTACGCCCGCACCGAGGCCGACGAGAACCACATCGTCATGAGCGGTGACCACGCGACCGGTCTGCCGCCGCTGCCGGGCCGGTTCGCGATGCGGGAGTTCGGCGACGGCGCCCTGAAGGCCATGCGCGCGGGCGAACCCTGGGTCGTGGACGACGCGCTGAACGACGAGCGGCTCGGCGCCGAGGACCTGGCGGCCTACCGCGTGACGGGCATCCGCGCCGTGATCTGCCTGCCCCTGCTGCGCGGCGGCCGGTTCGTGGCCGCGATGGCGGTGCACCAGGCCGGTGTCCGGCACTGGACGCGGGCCGAGATCGACCTGGTGTCCGTGGTGGTGAACCGGTGCTGGGAGTGGATGCAGCGCACGCACGCCGACAGGGCGTTGCGCGACAGCGAGCAGCGCCACCGCCAGCTCGTCGAACGCGCCACGGACGCGATCTGGCTGCTGGACCACGACCTGCGGTTCGTCTCGGTCAACCCGGCGACCGGTCACCTGCTCGGGTACGAGGCGGACGAGCTCGTCGGCACCGAGATCGCCCGGTTGCTCGTGGACGGCCTGCCCGCCGACCTGTCGGTGTCCCAGGTCGTGACGATGCGCCGCGCCGACGGCAGCGAGGTCGCGCTCGAGCTCAGCACGCAGGCCACCCCGACGGGTCTGCAGGCGATCGGCAGGGACGTCACCGAGCGGCAGCGCGCGGAGGCCGAGCGCGAACTGCTGCTGCAACGCGAGCACGAGATCGCGGCGGCGTTGCAGGAAGGCCTGCTGCCCCGCGAGCTCCCGGCACTGCCGAGGCTCACGTGCGCCGCGCGGTACCTGCCCGCCACGCAGCACTCCCAGATCGGCGGCGACTGGTACGAGGTCGTGCCGCTCGGTGGCACGCGCGTCGGCCTGACGGTCGGCGACGTCGTCGGCAAGGGACCGGCCGCCGCGGCGGTCATGGGCCAGCTGCGCAGCGCGCTCACCGGCTACCTCCTCGACGGCCACTCGCCCGCGGAGTCGTTGCAGCGCCTGGACGTCTTCGCGAGGCGCATCAACGGCGCGGTGGGCAGCACGAGCGCGTGCTGCGTCTTCGACTGGAGCTCGGGCGAGCTCTGCTGGGCGTCGGCGGGCCACCCTCCGCCCGTGGTCGTCGACGGCTCGGGAGCCTGGTCGCTGACCGGGGGGACGGGCCCCGTCCTCGGTGCGGGATCCGTTTCGGCGCATCCACAACACGCCGCACCGCTACCGCCGGGCGCCTCGGTGGTGCTCTACACCGACGGTCTGGTCGAACGCCGCGACGAGGTGGTGGACGAGGGCGTCCGCAGGCTCATCTCCGCCGTGGACGCCGCCGCGGCCCTGCCTCCCGAGGCACTGGTCCAGCTCGTCGTCGAGGCGTTGCTGGCGGAAGACCAGTCGGACGACGTGGCACTGGTCGTGGCCCGCCACCTGCCCGCGCCGCTGCACCGCCACCTGCCCGCCTCGGCCTCGGAACTGTCCGCGCTCCGGCGGACCGCCACGGCCTGGGGGGCGGCGGCGGGCCTGTCCGACGACGCGGTGTACGACCTCGAACTCGCCATCGGCGAGGCCGCCGCGAACGTCGTCGACCACGCCTACCCCCACGGTGGCGGCACCTTCGACACGACCCTGGAGTGGTCGGGCCGCGGCGTGCGCGTCACGATCGCCGACGAGGGCCACTGGCGCCCCCAGCCGGCCGACAAGGGCAACCGCGGCCGGGGCCTGACCATGATCCGCGCGCTCAGCGACGAGACCGACCTCGACGCGGGCGAGCGGGGCACCACCATCCGCTTCCACGTCCCCGCCACCCCACCGGCCACCCCGGCGGCCGTCAAGCGCGTGGTCCCACCCGCCGCGGCCACCGGCCTGACCGACGTCCCGCACGAACGGGCGCAGGTCGTCCTGCTCACCGGTGACCTCGACATCGCCACGGTCGACGAGCTGCGCGCACCGCTGCTGAGCCGGATCGACGTGGCCGACCCGCGACCGGTGGAGGTCGACCTGACGGGGCTGCGGTACCTCAGCAGCTCCGGGGTGGCGCTGCTGCTGCAGGCGATGGCGGCCGCGAGAGGACGGGGGCGGGAGCTGACGCTGGTGGCGGCAGGGGCTCCGGCCCGGATCCTGGAGCTGTCAGGGCTCGCCCACACGACGCGCGACTGAGGCGCGGCCGGGAGCAGACGCCGGCGGAGGTGCCGCAAGCGACGGCAACGCCCACCGGCCGACGCACCCCGCGGTCAGCCCGTGCACTCCACCAGCGCGAACACCGTCTTGCCGCCACCGGCCCGCGCCCGGTACCCCCACCGCCGCGACATGCTGTCCACCACCATGATCCCCCGTCCCCGGTGCTCCCCCAGCCGGGACCGCCCGTACACCGGCTCGACCGGCGACTCGTCGTCCACCTCCACGGCCACCACGCACGGGTCGCGGTGGTGCACGATGCGCAGGTGGCCGGTGCCCGGGGTGTGGTCGAGGACGTTCGACACGAGCTCGGTGACCACGAGCTGCACGTCGTAGAGGTGGTCTTCACCGACGTCGGCCAAGGCGGTGGTGAGGTCGTGCCGCAGCCGCGACATCGACATGCCCGGCCGCACCGGCACGTCCACGACGGGGGGTGTCATGCGCGCCGACGCAGCACGAGCAGGGCGATGTCGTCCTGCTTGCCCTGGCCGAGCTCGGCCAGCAGGCGGTCGGCGAGGTCGTCCATGTCGTCGTCGTGCGAGACGGCGGCGCGCAGCCTCTCCATGCCCTCGTCCAGGTCGACACCGGGGCGTTCGACGAGGCCGTCGGTGGTGAGCAGGACGGTGGTGCCGCGCGGCAACGGCAGTTCGGTGGCCTCGGGGCGGTCCAGGCCGATGCCGAGCAGCGGGCCCTTGACCGTGCTGTAGCGGGCGCCGTCTTCATCGGCGATCAGCGGTGGCACGTGGCCCGCGTTCGCGACGGCCATCGTGCCCGCCTCCAGGTCGACCAGCAGCAGGCACATCGTGGTGAGGCCGCCGGTCGGGTGGAAGCGTTCGAGGAGCGCGTCGACCCGGCGCAGGATCTCGGCGGGGCGGTGGCCCTCGACGGCGTAGGCGCGCAGGGTGTGGCGCACCTCGGCCATCACCGTCGCGGCCTCGATGGAGTGGCCGCAGACGTCGCCGATGGCGATCAGCATGCGGCCGTCGAGCTCGATCACGTCGTAGAAGTCGCCGCCGATCTCGGCGTTGCTCGACGCCGGCACGTACCGGGCCGTCATCGGCAGATCGGCGTTGTGCGGCAGCTCGCGGGGCAGCAGGCTGCGCTGCAACGTCAGCGCCAGCGAGTGCTCCTCGGCGAACGTCAGCAGGCCCTCCGCCGCGAGTGCCGTCGCCTGGGCGAGCTGGCGCAGCAGGTTGCGGTCGTCGTCGCCGATCACGGCCCACGGCGGCACCGCGATGCCGATGGGTGGCCTGCGCAGCTTCGTGCGGGCCAGCGCCGCCACGGCCGGGAGCGCCGCGTGCCACGGCACCGAGTCGGCCTCCACCACCGTGACGCCGACGCCGGGGTTGTGCGACGACATCCACTGCTCGACGTCGGCGTTGCCGGGGCGCAACCGGGCCTCCGGCTGCCGCACACCGCCCGTCGCGACGCAGACGACGCCGTCCGGGTTGGTCAGGACGGCCGTGGCCTCCGCGTCGAGCACGTCCGCCGCCCCGATCGCGGCCGCCTCGGCCAGGCCCTCGAACGTCGTCGCGGCGTTGATGGCGAACGTCGCCGTGGTGAGCCGGGTGAGCCGGACGGCGAGGTGCTCGGCGAGCGCGCGGGCGCGGTGGTAGCGCAGCGCGGCCTCGACGTTGGCCAGCAGCTCGCCGGGGTCGACGGGCTCGGTGAGGTAGGCGTCCGCTCCCCTGGTCAGGCCGGTGACCTTGTCCTCGGGTTCGATGTAGGTCGCGGAGAGCATCACGACCGGGATCGAGCTCGTGCGCGGGTCGGCCTTGATCCTCTCCGTGACGTCGTAGCCGCTCATGTCGGGCAGGTGCACGTCCAGCAGGACCAGGTCGAACGACTGGGACCCCAGCGCCCTGAGCGCCTCTGCCGCGGTGGTCGCCTCCACGACCGTGTGGCCGCTGCGGCGCAACCAGCTGCACGCGATGAACCGGCTCGCCTCCAGGTCGTCGACGACGAGGACCCTGGCCGGTCCGCCCCCCATGGCTGACGGGTTCATCGGCCCTCCGTTCTGCGCGCCGTGAGCTGGGCGTCCCTGATCGCGCGGCCCACCGTTTCGGGGGAGATCCGCGACTCGTGCACCAGCGCGGCCCCGAGGCTGTGCACGCTGCGGGCGAGACCACCGGGATCGTCGCCGGACACGACGACGACGGGCACCGTCCGCAGGTCCGGGTCGAGGCGCAGCACGGACAGCACGGCGCTGCCGCTCATCACGGGCGTGCTCGCGCTCACCACGACCAGGTCGGGCCGCCGGGCCTTCGCGAGGTTCAGGGCGGTGCGGCCGTCCTCGGCCTCGACGACCTCGGAGGCGATGTCCCGCACCGCGTCGCGCAGCAGCGCGCGGGCCTTCTCGTCGCCGTCCGCGATCAGCGCGCACGCGACGGGCGCCGGCTGGACGAACTCGTCCGTCGCGGTCGGCAGGGTCAGCACGACCTCGGTGCCGACGCCGGGGGTGCTGCTCAGCACCAGCGCGCCGCCGAGGATCTCGGCGAGCTTGCGCGCGTACGACAGGCCGAGCCCGGTGCCGCTCGCCCCTACCTGCAACGCGTTCGGCACCTGGTAGAACTCCTCGAACACCCGGTCCTGCTCCTCGGGCGGGATGCCGATGCCGGTGTCGCTGACCACGAACCGGATCTCGTCCGGACCGGGTCCCTTCTCCGCGGTGAAGCGGATCTCGCCGCGCTTGGTGAACTTGACCGCGTTGGAGAGCACGTTGCGCAGGATCCGCACGAGCATCGTCTCGTCGGTGACCAGCGACGGCAGCTCCGGGATCGCGTCCACGACCAGGCTCACGTCACCGGAGCGCAGCATCGGCCGCACGGCCGAGCGCAGCTGGGTGATCACGTAGTCGAGCGCGACGGGCGCCATCCGGGGCTGCAGGCTGCCCGATTCGGCCTTCGCGGTGTCGAGCAGCTCGTTGACCAGCGCGAGCAACGTCGCCGCGGACTCGTTGATCAGGTCGACGTGGTGGCGCTGGTCGGTGGTCAGGGGGTCGCCGCCGGGAGCGGCGAGCAACCGGGTCAGGCCGACCACGGAGTTGATCGGCGCGCGCAGCTCGTGGCTGATGTTGGACCAGAACCGGATGCGCGCGGCCGCGGCGTCCCGCAGCTCGGCGGACTTCGCGTCCAGCTCCGCGTACAGGGCGACGACGCCCTGGTTGGTCTGCTCCAGCTCGCCGGACAGCTCCTGGTAGAGCGCGACGACGCCGCGGTTGGTCTCCTCGAGCTCGTCGTTGAGGCGTTCGAGCTCCTTGCTCTTCGCCTCCAGGTTCTCGAGCGTCTCCAGGAGCTCCTGGTTCTGGGTGCGCAGCTCGTCGAGCGCACTGGTGCCGCTGTCCTCGCGCAGGTCCCGGAGAAGACCCTCGTCCGGTGCGGCCACCTGGTGCACGTTCTTCACCAGGGTCGCGCCGCTCGCCGTCACGACGAGCTCGTCCATCAACCTGGTCGCGGTGTCCCAGCCGGGCCCGGACGCCGTCACCCCGGCCTGCCACGACAGTTCGACGAGCAGCGCGGAGGGACGGGTGCGCCGCAGCCGGAAGACCGCGGTCGTGCTCACGTCCTGGCGCACCAGCTCCCGGCCGATGTCGCTCAGCGCGGTCGCCACGCGGACCTGGTTCTGCCCGTCGAGCCCGACGGCGGCCGCGACCTGGCGACCGCGCTGACGCAGCAGGAACACGTCCCGCTCGTCGCCGATCACCAGGCGCAGCAGCTCGGTCGTCGTCATGCCGGTCTGGCCACGAGCACGCAGGCGTCGTCGTTGCGGACACCGGCCTCCCGCAGCAGTGTCGCCGCGATCAGCACAGGCGCGTCGTTGACCAGGTCGCTGCCGTGGTCGACGCCCCAGCGTTCGGTGAGGCCGTCGGAGTGCAGGACCACCACCGCGCGGTCCGGCAGCGCGTAGTCGAACGTCCGGATCGTGCGCGCCTGGTGGCCCGCCACGCCGGGCACCGAGATCATGCCGTGCTTGCGCCCGTCCGCCAGCACCGCGGCGGCGATGTTGCCGAGCCCGCAGTAGCGCACCGTCCGTGCGACCAGGTCGATGTCGGCGACCGCCACCGCTCCGCCGCGGGTGCCGCGCAACGCCGCGTGCAGCCGCGTGACCATCTGGTCCGGCGGCAGGGGCGCGTTCGCCTGGAAGTACCGCACGGCCGCATCGGACGCCGCGGCGGCCAGCGGTCCGTGGCCCGAGCCGTCGCACATCATGAGCGTCAGCCGGTCGGAGCTGCGGCACACCGCGTACGCGTCACCGCACACGTCCTCGTTCTTGATCGGCCTGGTCACCCCGGCGGCGCTTTCCACGCCCCACTCGGGTGTCCACCCGGCCCGGGACGCGAACCGCGCGACCAGCGCCGTCCCCTTGCCCAGGCGGGACGTCATGGCGCAGCTCGACGCGAGCCTGCGCACCGTGCCGAGCCCCACGCCCAGCGTGCCGGCGGTGGAGTGCCCGTCCTGCCACGCCAGGGCCTGGTCGCCGATGCCGGGGCCGCGGTCCACCGCCAGGACCTCGACCGCCGCGTCCTGCTCACCGCGCACCGACCTGACCAGCACGACGCCCTGCCGGGCGTGCTTGTGCAGGTTCGTCCCGATCTCGGTGACCGCGAGACCGACCTCGGCGGCGCGCGACTCGGAGAACCCGAGTCGTTCGGCGAGCACCGTGGCCGTTCGCCGCACCCTGCCCACGTGGGCGGTCTCCTCGACCGGCAGCCAGGCCTCGTCGCGCACCAGCGGCAGGCAGGTCGCGGTGGTCATCTCTTCCACTTGACCACCGTCACCACCGTGCCGCGGCCGACCTCGGTGTCGAGGTCGAACTGGTCGACCAGGCGGCGGGCGCCGCTCAGCCCGAGGCCGAGTCCGCTCCCGCTGCTCCAGCCGTCGGCCAGGGCGAGCGTGAGGTCGGGGATCCCGGGACCCTCGTCGTGGAACGACGCGCGGACGCCGGCGCGCCGTCCGTCGTTGACCTCCTCGACGCGGGCGAAGCCCCCGCCGCCGTAGATCAGCGTGTTGCGGGCGAGCTCGCTGGCCGCGGTGACCAGCTTCGTCTGGTCGACCAGCGACAGCTTCGTCTGCTGCGCGTACGTGCGGACGAGCTGGCGCACGCGCACCACGTCGTCGTCACCGGTGATCGACAGCTCCTCCGGGCCGTCGGACCGGGGCGGCATCAGGCGTCCCGCCGGACTTGCTCCAGGATCTTCATGCCGCGTTCGAGGTTCAGCGCCGTGCGCACGCCACCGAGCGTGAGACCCAGTTCCACGAGCGTGATCGCGACGGCCGGACGCATTCCCACCACGACGGTGTCGGCGTCGAACAGCCGCGAGATGGACGCGATCGTGGCGAACATCCGGCCGATGAACGAGTCGACGATCTCCACCGCGGAGATGTCGATGACCACGCCGTGCGCGCCGGTCGTGCTGATCTTCTCCGCCAGGTCCTCCTGCAGCGCCAGCACGCTCTGGTCCTGCAGGTCGATCTGGATGGAGACGAGCAGCACGCCGCCGATCTTCAGAATCGGGACGCGTTCCATCACACGACCTCGCGGCGCACGACGTCCACGCCGTCCCGGCGCAGCGCGTGCCGCAAGGCGTCGGCCAGCGAGGCCTTCGTGACGATGTCGCCGAACTCGATGCCCAGCGCCACGATCGTCTGCGCGATCTGCGGGCGGATGCCGGACACGATGCACTCCGCGCCCATGAGCCGTGCCGCGACGACGGTCTTGAGCAAGTGCTGCGCGACCTGGGTGTCCACGGCGAACACACCGGTGATGTCGATGATCGCGTGCTCGGAGCCGGTCTCGACCAGCATCTCGAGCAGCTTCTCCATGACGACCTGGGTGCGCGCGGAGTCGAGCGTGCCCACGAGCGGCACCGCCAGCACGCCCTCCCAGATCTTCACGACCGGGGTGGTGAGCTCGAGCAGCTGCTCGGACTGCTCGCGGATGATCTCCTCGCGCGCCCGCGCGTAGAACTCGAAGGTCAGCAGGCCGAGGGCGTCGAGAAGGCTGGAGAACTCCAGCACCTGGCGGAAGAGCTCCGGGTCCTCGTCACCCTCGGTCAGGCCGAAGACCTCGCGCTTGAGCGAGAAGAGGCTCGACGCGGTCTCCGACGGCGTGAAGCCGGACCGCACCCGGTTGCGCGAGTACTCCTCCAGCAGCGACCGGATCTCGGCGAACTCCGGCCTGCTCGTGTCCCTGCCGTCGGTGCCGACCAGGGGCAGCAGCACCGCGAAGAACTCCTTGAAGTCGGACTCGAGCTCGGCCTTGGTCGACCGTCCCCGCAGCAGGACGGCCACGGCGTCCACCCACTTGTCGATCAAGGACTCGGTGTTCGTCCGCAACAACTCGATCAAGCGCGGGGCATGCCCTGCGTCCGAAGTCACTCGGTCCTCCTCAAACGGTCAACCTCTCCGCAGACAGTAGCCGTGCACCCGGGAACCACCACAGGTGGTCACCACGTTTAGGAGGTTCGTCCCGGAGGTAACTCCTGCCTGCTCACCAGTGACAGGAAGGCACGCTCTTGGCCGTCGTCGACGACCCTCCTGATTCCTCCCACGTGCTGGAGTTGGACAGTGAGGTGCCTGACATCGCCGTGGTCCGCCAGTGGGCGCGCACCTCGCTGCCGTCGCTGCACGAGGACGACCTGCTCGACGTGCAGCTGGTCGTGACCGAGCTCGTGTCGAACGTCTACGACCACGGCCGGTTCCCCGCGCGCCTGCGGCTGCACCGCACCGGCGCGGAGGACGGCGTCGAGGTCGTGGTGGAGGACGCCTCCGCCACTCCCCCGGCGCTGCAGCCGTCCTCCCCGGACTCCGTGCGGGGCCGTGGCCTCGTGCTGGTCGACCAGCTCTGCGAGCGCTGGGGCGTGACACCGCAGGAGACCGGTAAGGCCGTGTGGGCGGTCGTGCCCTGCACCGCGACCCCGTGACGCTCCGGACGGCGTGGCTGCCCGGGATCGCGGTGCCGGACGCGGGCGGTAGCGCTCACCGGGTCGCGAACGGGCCGCCCGGTGCGAAGGCGTAGCGGGCGAAGCGCTCGCCGATCAGCTCGTGCGCGGCGGTGTCCGGGTGCAGCGCGTCCGGCAACGGGTTCTCGGCCGCGTCCTGCTCGCCGTAGAGCCGGGTGCCGTCGAGGTGGTGCAGGTTCGGGTCCTCCCTGCGCCCGGCGAGCGACTCCAGGGCCTCGCGGACGACCCGCAGGGTGAGCTGCGGCGCCGGACCGTGCGGACCGGTCGCGGAGAAGCGCACCCCGCCCCGGCCGTCGAGGTCCATCCGGCCGGGACCGGGCGTGTCCTCGTAGGCGCCGCAGAAGATCGGCGACATCAGCACCAGCGGCGTCTCCGGGTGGCCGTCGCGGATCGTGTCGAGGAACCCGTGCACCGCCGGCACGAACGCCCGCAGCCGCATCACGTCGAAGTTCACCACGTTGATGCCGAGCTTCACGCTGATCAGGTCGGCGGGGCGGTCGCGCATCACGCGGGCGACGAACGGGTCGACCAGCGCGCTGCCGCCGAAGCCGAGGCTGTGCAGCTCGGCGTCACCCAGGCGGGACGCGACGGCGGGCCAGGTCCGGGTGGGCGTCGTGGCGTTCGACCCGTGGCTGATCGAGCTGCCGTGGTGCAGCCAGATCCGCCTGGCCGAGGTCAGCGGCACGACCGGTTCGTCGGTGCGCAGGGCCCGCAGGTCCACGGTCTCGTTGTGCGGCAGCCAGAGCTCGACGTGCTTCTCGTCCGTGCCGAGGTCGCTGAACCTGGTGGTGCACGGGACGCCCGCGTGGAGCCGCGTCGCTCCGGTCTCCGGGTCGATCTCGACCCGGTCCCCGCCGCCGACCTGGTCGCTCGCGACTCGGTCGCCGTTCACGACCAGGTCGACATAGCCGCGTGGGCGGCTGACGCCCGTGTACGAGACATGGGTGGTGTGGAGGTCCAGCTCGATCGTGGTGGCCTTCGTCGCGAACACCAGGCGCACGCCCGCCGGGCGGCTTTCCGCGCCGAGCAGCCGGGGGTCCGGGAAACGGGTGCGGACCCAGGCGGGGAGGCGGTGCGGGCGGACGCCTCGGCTGGTCCGCTCCAGCTCGGCGGCGCCTCGCACGATCTCGTCGGTCAGCGGGGTGGTGATCATGGTCGCGTCTCGTCCCGGGTGGAGGGCCAGGCGTTCAGGAGTGCGTCGAGGGCTGTCACCGTCCTGTGCCAGGACTCCTCCGGCGCCGGCTCGCTGTGGTCGAAGCCGCCGGTGCGCTCCAGGGACAGGAAGCCGTTGATCGTGCTGCCCAGCAGGCGGATGGCGTGCACGTGCTCGGTCGAGGGCACCGGATAGCCCCTGAGGACCGCGCCGGCCTGCTCCGCCAGGGTCCTGGCCGCGTCCGAGCGGACCACCGGCCGGCCTGCCCGGCGTTGGAGGGACTGCCAGCGGCCCGGGAACGCCCGCGCGTAGCCGCGGTGGGTGTCGGCGAAGGCCTGGAGGGCGTGTCTGCCGGATCTTCCGGCTATCGCCTCGCTGATCCCGGCGGACAGTTCGGCCAGTGCTCGTGCGGTGACGCCGTCTTTGAGGGCTTCCAGGTCCTGGACGTGGGTGTAGAGGCTGGGGGCTTGCACGCCCAGGCGTCGTGCCACGGCCGAGAGGGTCACGGCCTGGAAGCCCTGCTCGTCGGCCAGGGTGGCTGCTTCGGCGATCACAGCCGGTGCGGTCAGGGCTTGGCGCATGCGACCTAGCCTATACCCTTTAGGTTGCGCCCTACTGGTCGTAGATCAGTTCTGGCCCAACCGTTCCAGCTCGGCTTCGCCCACGGCGAGGTACGGGACGCTCGGGTTGCGGGACAACAGGTCCGTCTGGACCCACCGGCCTCGCTCGACGTGCCGTTCGTCGACGTCGTCCCTGCGCCGCACCACCGTCTCGGCGCGCCGGAAGTCCAGCGCGGCCGCGAAGTCGGCGAAGACCGCGAAGTACCCGCAAGCGTCGCCGCGGTGCCGCTCGGCCCTCTCGCTGCTCGCCCGGTGGTACCTCGCCAGGGTCATCGCCTCTTCGTCGTACTCGGTGATGACCCGGTCCGGTTCGTCCTGCCAGCGCGACAGCAACGCCGACGGCTCCCACCGGAGGTCGCGCGCGGACTCCTCGGTGCTCCCGGCCAGGCGGAGCAGCGCTACCCGGCCCTGCGGCCCGCGGGCCTCGAAGTAGCGGGGCCGCAGGTCGTCGAGCGCGCGCGTGACGCGGTCGAGGCCGGACCCGGCCAGCGGCAGGGTGATGAGCCTCGACGGCTTCGGGGTGCGCAGCCACACTCCCCCACGCAGGTACATCTCCCAGTGGCCGTGCGGGTCCACGCGGATCACCGAGGACGCGACGACGGGGTCGACGACGTCCTGGAGTCGCGAGAAGACGGCGAAGTGGTGGTGGCCGCCGACCGGTTCGGCGGTGCGGCGGGCCTCCCGCACGTGCAGGCGCAGGCTGACCTGCTCGGCCTCCCGGGGGCTCAGGGGCGCGAAGATCCGCTGCCGGTCCTCGCGCGCGGGCACCACCTCGGTGGCCGCGTCCGGGTCGAGGACGTCGGTCAGGCTGTCGAACAGCGCGAAGCCACCGGTCAGGGTGGCCTGGTCGCGCAGGCGGCGGCGCTGGGTGAGCACAGCCATCACCTCGACGGCCTTCCGCATGGTGACCTCGACGGCGTTCATCCGCGGCTCCCGCGTCGCCTGGTCGAGCAGCCGGGACGGCTGGGGCTCCGCCTCGCCGGTGCAGGCCAGTTCGTCGTCCGGGCTGGCGCGCACCTTGACGACGACGGCGACCGGGTTCCCGTCCACGAGCACGACGTGGTGGCTGCAACCGCGGTCCCACCTGTCGTCGATCAGCTCCTTGAGCCGAAGGGCCTCGGACTCGCTGATCGCGACGTACTCGTCGTCCGGGTCGTGGCCGAAGTCGACGCGGTGGAGCTTGTCGGACCGCTCCCACGTCCCGTGGCCGGCGTACTCCTCCTCGACGCTGCCCTCGGGGCGGCGGATCAGCCGGTCGGCGTTGCCGAGGTCCAGCACGCCGAGGGCGTGCTTGAAGCTCGCGTAGTACTTGTAGTCCGCCAGCTCCGACTCGTGCCTGCGCGCACGGAGCACGCGGATCATCTCGACGAGGAAGCCGTTGGCGTAGCCGACGTTCGCGTCACGTGCCGTCCACGACGGCTCGGACTCCACGCGGCTCAACAGGTCCGACGGTTCCCACCGCAGCTCGTGGCCGAAGGCTTCCTCCACCGTGCCGGCCAGTCGCACGACGGCGTGCGGAAGCCGTTGGCCTTCAACGAGAATGATGACGTACCGGACGTTCGGGTCCTCTTCCGCGGCGTAGTGGTCCCGCAGGCCCCAGCTGTCGACGTCCACACCCACTGCGATCCCCCCAGAGCTTTCGGGGCAGTCTAGGGCATCCCTAACGCCGCACCAGCGTGCGAACGGCCACAGTGGCCCATGCGAGCACCAGCACTCCGTACAGCACAACGGCGACACCGGTGAACATCGGCGACGGCACGCGCGTCGCGAGCGCGCTCGTCCCGGTCACGAGAGTGCCGAGCGGGAAGACGAAGCTCCACCACGTCAACGCGAACGGCAGGCCGCGCCGCGCCGTCCGGACGGTCACGGCCGCCGCGAGTGCCGTCCACAGCAACGCGAAGCCCCACGTGATCGTGCCGTACAGGACGCCGAACGCGGTCTGGCCGGGGAGCACGGGCACGCCGGCGAGCAGGTTCGCGGCGGTGATCGACTGGCCGAGCGGGCCGAGCACGATCCACAGCGTCGGCACGGTGGCGGCAGCTCCCGGCCCGTGCCGGACGAGCTGCTGCCAGATCTGCGGCACGATCACGACCGTCGCGAAGAGGCTGACGCCGAACAGGGCGTAGCAGCAGAGGACCAGGCCCTGCCGCAGCGGTCCTTCCGGCAGGTGCCCGGCGAGCAGGGCGCCGGACGCCGCGGACACCATCGGCGGCACGACGGGCATCAGCCAGCCGCCGGACGCGCGCTCGCCGCTGCCGATCATCCGAAGCGGGACCAGCACCGACGTCGCGAGGCCGAGCAGGCTGCCGACCGTCCACAGTGCCCAGTCGACGGCCAGGGCCGCGGGCAGCCCGATCCAATCCCCGCCGAGCAGCAACGCGCCGGTGCCGACGGTCATCAGCGCCATCGGTGGCGCGCCCCAGAACTGCGCCATCACGGGGTCGGCGAGCTGCGCCCGGACCGCGGACCACGTCCAGCGCCTCGCGGCGGCGGCCACGAGGAAGACCAGCAGCGCGGCGTCGAGCGCCCAGACGTACGTGGCGGCGGCGCGCAGGCCGGGCATCGAGGCACCGGCCGTGGCGACGATCCCGGTCCCCATCACGGAGGCGAAGAGGTTCGGGCCGAAGGGCGCCGCTCGTCGCACCTCGGGGGCACGGTGTGGTTGAGGTGCGAGAGCGGTCACGACATGACGATCCTCCCGCCGCACCGGCTCCGGTAGGCGGCGATCACCGATGTGCACATAGGCTGCCCCTATGCCTCTGCCGTCCAGGGTCGCCGACCTGACCGGTTTCGACCTGCTGCTGAGCGTGGCGGAGCTGGGCAGCATCGGGCGGGCGGCCCGCGCCCACGGCATGTCGCAGCCCAGCGCCAGCGAGCGGCTCAGGACGCTCGAGTCCCGCGTCGGCGTGCCGTTGCTCGACCGCACCCCACGCGGTGCCCGGCTCACCACGGAGGGCCAGCTCGTCGCCGGGTGGGCGGCGCAGGTGCTCGAGCGGGCGGCCGACCTCGACGCCGGCATCACCAGCCTGCGCGCGGACCGGCAGAGCCACCTCCGCGTCGCCGCGAGCCTCACCGTCGCCGAGTACCT
Organism: Lentzea jiangxiensis; assembly: GCF_900104175.1. GTDB lineage: Bacteria > Actinomycetota > Actinomycetes > Mycobacteriales > Pseudonocardiaceae > Lentzea > Lentzea jiangxiensis. The sequence goes on along the minus strand of NZ_FNIX01000002.1, from coordinate 361,026 downwards.
GCTGCCCGCGTGGCTCATCGCGCTGCGGGCCGTCAGCCCGGACACGGCGACCGTGCTGTCCGCGGGCAACTCGGTGCACGTGGCCGAGCAGGTGCTGGCCGACCGCGCGGACCTCGGTTTCATCGAGAGCACCGACGTGCCGGCGGGCTTGGCCACCCGTGTCGTCGCCCACGACGAACTGGTGCTCGTCGTCGCTCCCGGCCACCCCTGGTCCCGGCGCCGCCGCGTCACGGCCGGGAAGGCCGCCGCGACCCCGCTGGTCGTCAGGGAGCCCGGTTCGGGCACGCGCCAGGCGTGGGAGCACGCCCTGACGGCCGCGGGCGTGGGCGAGTCCGCCGGTCCGCTGCTGGAGATGTCGTCGACCACGGCCATCAAGGCGGCCGCGATCGGCGGCATCGGCCCGGCCGTGCTGAGCCTGCACACCGTCGCCACCGACGTCGCCGCCCGCACGCTCGTGCGCGTCGAGGTGGCCGGCGTGAACCTGCACCGCGCGCTGCGGGCGGTGTGGCCGGCGGGCAGGACACCCCGGGGCCCCGCCGCCGACCTCCTGGCCATCGCGACGCGTAGTCTCACCGATCGTGCCGACCGGCGGTAGCAAACAGGTTCGTGCCGCGCGCAAGCGCAAGAAGCGCATGGCGGGCGTCGTCAACGACCTCACCGACGCGCAGTGGGACGCCCTCAAGACGTCGTGGGGCGGCTGCGCCTATTGCGGCGCCCCCGCCACCTCGCTGCAGAAGGACTGCGTGCAGGCGCTCTCGCGCGGAGGCCGCTACACGCTCGCGAACGTCGTGCCCGCGTGCGGCTCCTGCAATGCCAGCAAGTGCAACGCCGAGGTGACGGGCTGGCTGCGGCGCAAGAAGCTCGACGAGCGCGCGTTCCTGGTGCGCCACTACGAGATCTCGGCCGAGCTCACGAGCCGCTTCACGCCGGTCGACCCGGCGCCCTGACGGACACCGGCCCCGACCGCCCTGTCCACAGTGGAGTCGCGGTCAGGCCGTGTTCCGCACGGCGCTGTACCCCCGGAACAGCGCGTCCCAGGCCTTCTTGCAGCGGGCGTCGAGCTCCCTGTCCGCACTCGTGCCACCGGCCGCGAACCACGGCTCGCAGGGCGTGATGGCGGCGAGCTGGGTGCGGACCTCGGCGAGGGCGGCCTGGCCCGCGGGCGGGAGCTTGGAGGACTGCTTCTCGACCTCCGCGACCACGCCTGTCACGTCGGGCATGACGTGGGTGCAGTTGTCGGCGGGGTCGACCGGTTCGCCGCGCAGGCGGGCGGCGCAGTCCGTGAGCAGGACACCGATCGCGTCGAGCCGGGGCTGCAGGTCCGGCAGCGGTGAGCCGGCCGAGGAGGCGGGGGCCGGGGTGATCGTGGGCAGGGACGAGGTCCCGGTACCGCACCCGGCCAGCAGGAAAGCCAGCGCAATGGCGGAGTAGCGCATGCCTGGAGCGTAGCGAGGCGGAGGGGCCGCCAGAGCCGGAGTGCTCCGGCGGCCGGGGTCGTTCACCCGATCAGGTCAGGGGAGGATGTAGGACCGGACACCGTTCGCGAAGCCGAGCTCGGCCGCGTCGCGGACGTCCTCGCTCACCACGGCGGACTTGCCCTTGCAGCCCGGCTCGGACCAGATCTTCACCGCACCGGACGGCGACAGCGACCGGAAGGCGCCGCGCAGGTCCGCGCACTTCGCCTCGGGCTTCACGCCGGTGGCGAAGTTGTCGCCGCTGAAATCGTCGAAGTTCTTGCCGGTGAAGAAGGTCACGGACGTGGCGGGCTTGGCGCCCGACGTCGTCGGCGCGGGCTGGGTCGTCGGCGCCTCGGCGGGGGCGACGGCGCGCCCGCCCTCGGGGTTGATCACGAACCACTTGTTCCCGACGTTCTGGCCGAGGACGTCACCGGCCTTCTTGTCCTTGGAGAACAGGTAGACCGGGCGGCCGCCGATCGTCACCTGCGTCTGGCCGTCCTGGCGCTTGACGAACCCGATGTTCTCGCGCTTGATGCCGGGGAAGAAGAGCTTCGTGCCCTTGGTGACCGTGACGGGAGGCCAGGTCTTGGCGCAGTCACCGTTGCAGTTGGACACCCCGCCCTTCACCGGGTCGTCGCTGAACCAGTAGACGGACAGGCCCTTCCCGTTCACCACAGCGGGTTCGAGACCACCGGCGTTGCCGACGCGCAGCTCCACCCACTTCTGCTTCACCTCGGCGGGCGCCGACTCCGGCGCGCGGTCGCCCGTGGTCTTGTCGGCGTTGTTGGAGTTCGCGGATCCGCGGAGGAAGTCCACTCCGGACTCGTCGGCCGGCGCCTGCGACGTTTCCCCGACCTGCGCCTGTTCTGTTGCGGGAGCGGCGTTTCCGGTCTGCGTGGCACCCTGTCCGCACGCCGTCAACGTGACGGCACCGATCGCGAAAAGGGCAGCAGCGATCCCCACTTGCTTGCGAAGCATTGTTTTTCTCATTCCCGAGTGGACTTGCACCAACCTGTTCACCCCTGTCACGTGCGCGGCGCGGAAACGGTTCAGCCGAGTTCGCCGTGAGACCGCGATCACAGGTCGACAGGGCGGCACCGGGTACCTTGGAAGACGTGGACATCAGCCTGAGCAGCGATTTCGCGACAGCGGTGCCGGAGATGGCGGTCTCGTGGGAGGCCGTCCCGGTCGCCGAACCGGAACTGCTCCTCCTCAACGAGCCCCTCGCGGAGGAGCTGGGCCTCGATCCCGCCTGGTTGCGGGGTGACGGCCTGCCGTTCCTCGCCGGCGGCCGCGGGGTCGCCCAGGCCTACGCGGGTCACCAGTTCGGGGGCTACTCCCCCCGGCTCGGCGACGGCCGCGCCCTGCTGCTGGGCGAGCTGACCGGCGCCGACGGCCGGCTGCGCGACCTGCACCTCAAGGGCTCCGGCCGCACCCCGTTCGCTCGCGGCGGCGACGGGCTCGCGGCGGTCGGCCCGATGCTGCGCGAGTACGTCGTCAGCGAGGCCATGCACGCGCTGGGCATCCCCACGACCCGTTCGCTCGCCGTGGTGTCGACCGGAGCGGTCGTGCAGCGCGAGGAACCGCTGGCGGGCGCCGTCCTGGCCCGGGTCGCCTCGTCGCACCTGCGGGTCGGCAGCTTCCAGTACGCCCGCAACACCGGCGACGTGGACCTGCTGCGCCGTCTCGCCGACCTCGCGATCGCCCGCCACTACCCCGGCAGCACCCACCTGGAGCTGTTCGACCACGTCGTCGCCGCGCAGGCGTCCCTGGTGGCCCGGTGGATGCACGTCGGCTTCATCCACGGTGTGATGAACACGGACAACATGACGATCTCCGGCGAGACGATTGACTACGGCCCGTGCGCGTTCATGGAGGCCTACGACACGTCGACGACGTACAGCTCGATCGACCATCGCGGCCGCTATGCGTTCGGCAACCAGCCGATCGTGGCCGAGTGGAACCTCGCCCGTCTCGCCGAGGCGCTGCTGCCGTTGTTCGCCGACGACCAGGACAAGGCCGTCGAACTGGCGATGGAGGTGCTCGGCACGTTCAGCACGCGGTTCGAGGAGGCCTGGATCAGCGGCACGCGGAGGAAGCTCGGCGTGTCCGGCGAGGTGAAACCGCTGCTCAAGGACCTGCTCGTGCTGATGCAAGAGAACCACGTCGACTACACCTCGTTCTTCCACCTGCTCGGCAAGGCCGCGCGGGGCGACGCCGAACCGGCCAGGTCGCTGTTCCTCGACCTCGCGGGCATCGACGCCTGGATCGCGCGCTGGCGCGAGCTGGGTCCGGACGCGGAGGAGATGGACCGGGTCAACCCCGTCTACATCCCGCGCAACCACCTCGTGGAGGAAGCGCTGGCTGCGGGCGCCGCCGGCGACCTGGCTCCGCTGCACAACCTGCTCGAAGCGGTGACCTCGCCGTACGGGGAACGCCCCGGTCTGCACCACTTCGCCGCACCGGCGCCGCAGGACTTCAGCGCCACCTACCGGACCTTCTGCGGGACCTGATGAAGCTGCAACCGATCGGCCACGTCGAGTCGCCCCTCACCGACCGCTCCGCCGCGCCCCGGCAGGCCGACGAGGGCGCGCCGGAGGCCTGGCTCGTGTTCGCACCCGAGTACGAGCGGGCGATGCGGGAGCTCGCGCCCGGCCAGGACGTCCTGGTGCTGACGTGGCTCGACCGCGCCGACAGGTCGGTGCTGGCCGTGCACCCGCGCGACGACCTCGACCGGCCGGAGACCGGGGTGTTCTCGACCCGCTCACCGGACCGGCCGAACCCGATCGGGCTGCACCACGTGCGGATCGTCGCCGTCGACGGCGTGCGCGTGCGGGTGGCGCACCTGGAGGCGCTCGACGGCACGCCGGTCGTGGACGTGAAGCCGGTGCTGGGCGCGGAACGCTGACCTGCTGCGACACCCCGGCGTGGACGAAGTGGCTCCACCGAGCCGTCGTACAGCGCGAACGGGACACGCCGCCCCCGTTCTGCCGGTCCTGAACGGGCGACTCGACGGATTGCCGATCAGCGCGGGCGGCTCGGTGGCGCGTTCCCAGTGGTTCGAAGCGGGTGCGAAAGGGTTTGGCAGGCGGGTATCCAGTGGACATGAGCCAGCCAGTACCCCCAGCGGAGCCCGTGCCGACGACGCCGGGCCCGGACCAGCCACGACCGACCGGACCCGACCAGCCCCAGCCACCGGGTCCCGATCCCGACCCGTTGCGGCCGCCGGGACCCGACCCGGATCCCCTGCCGCCGGAGCCGAGGCCCCTCTGAGAAGCCGAATGCGGTGCGTGGCGGAGAAATCCGCCACGCACCGCACATCGGTGGTTTGAACGCCGAAATCCCTGGGTACACGCGGTCGTCAGGCCGGACCGACCTGGGGAGCGGACGTGCTCAGTGCTCAGGAACAGCAGCAGCTGCTCGACATCGAGCGGTGGTTCCGCGCCTCCGATCCCGACCTCGCCCGCGCGCTCGGCGACGGCCCCGAGGCTCAGCGCCGGCGCCAGTTCGCCGCCGTGCTGCTGTCCGTCCTGGCGGGCGTCCTGGTCGTCGCGCTGGCGCTGCTCCTGCTCTAGGACGCCACCGGGATCGCCGCCTTCGCCACCGCCTTCGGTGGTGCGTCGGCCCGGTTCCAGCGCATCCGCGACCACGGCAGGTCCATGTCCGCGAGCCTGCTGATCTGACGCGGCTCCAGCTCGTCGGGCGACGGGGCCTGCGCGTGCCGGGAGTAGGCCGCGTCGACGTAGCGGTGCCCGGTGTCCGGTGCCAGCACCACCACGTGCCGGTCCGGGTCGAGGCGCTGCTCCCACCGCGCCGCGAGGTACGCCGCTCCCGCCGACAGGCCGGCGAAGATCGCGTGCTCGCGCAGGAGCGCCACGCTGCCGCTCAGCGCCGCGTCGAACCCGAACCAGTGCACGGTGTCGTAGAGCGTGTGGTCGACGTTGCCGAACGGGATCGAGCTGCCGATCCCGGCGATGATGATCTCCGGGTCGTGCACGTGCTCGCTGCCGAACGTGACGCTGTCGAACGGCTGCACACCCACCAGCTCCACCTCCGGCGAGGTCTCGCGCAGGAAGCTCGTCAGCGCCCCGGTCGACGCCCCGGTGCCGACACCGCCGACGACGGACAGCCGTGAGCAGTCGGCGTGCTCGCGGACCAGGTCGGCGATCGGCCGGTAGCCGCGGTAGTGGACGTCGTCGTGGTACTGGCGCATCCAGTGGTGCCGCGGGTGGTCGCGCAGGATCTCGCGCACCCGTGCCACCCGCCTGCTCTGGTCGAGCTTCAGGCTCGCCGACGGCGGCATCGGCTCCACCGTCGCGCCGAGGATCTCCAGCTGGGTGCGCAGCGTCGCGTCGACCGTCGTCGAGGCGACGATGTGGCAGTGCAGGCCGTAGCGGTGGCAGGCCAGCGCCAGGGCGTGCGCGTAGATGCCGCTGGAGCTGTCGACCAGCGTGTCCCCGTGCGCGATGGTGCCGCGTTCGAGGAGGAACCGGACGGCTTCGAGCGCGGACGCGACCTTCATGGTCTCGAAGCGCAGGCAGAGGGTGCGGGAGTCGAGGCGAACCAGGGCGGGGCGGCTGAGGGCGTCTGCGATGTGGTGGTCCACGTCTTCTCTCACGTCCGGACTCGGTAGCGGTACAGAGCGGTCTCGTCGGCGCTGAACTGGGAGAACGGGAACGGTTCCGCGGACACCGCGGTGACCCCCTGCCCGAGGAAGTGGCGGGCGACGGCGCTCGCGGTCTGCGCGTAGACGACGAGCGGGACGTCGCGTTCGCGGCAGGTGCGCAGGATCTCGTCGAAGGTGCCGTTGCCGATCGTCATGCCGGTGGCGACGACGGCGTCCGCGACACCGAGGACGTCGCGCATGTCCGGGGTCACCGGGTCGCCCCACTGCGTCGCGCGCAGCGAGAGGTCGCAGGGCAGGCACTCGGCCCCGCGGTCGCGGATCGCCGCCACGAGCGGGTTCACCACGCCGATCAACGCGACCTTGGCGCCCACCGGCACGTCCAGCAACCCGGCCACGGCGGCGTCCCGGGCTCGCGCCCGCTCCTCCGGCGTTCCCACCGGCAGCACGACCCGCTCGGCGTCGGAGGTCCGATGTGGACGGACGCTGCCGAGGTAGGCGTCGAGCGCCGCCACCCGGACCGGGGCGGGCGCCTCGGTCAGCAGCTCGGCCACCGGGGCGCCCGAGTAGTTCGCGCAGACCGCGGGATCGGCGTCGCCCTCCGCGAACGCGCACGCGCCGAACGCGGTTCCGATGCGCGCCAGCACGTACTGGTTGCGGTAGGTCGTGTCGCCGCCCGCCAGCCTGGTGCCGTGGTGGACCCAGAACACGCTCGTCGCCGGGATCTCCCGGGGGTCGGGACCGTGCTTCCCCTCCAGCACCTCTGTCGTCAGTTCATCCACAGTGGACATAGCTCACCCTCGTCTGGTCGTTCCGGATCGCGGCGCGAATCCCGGGGCTCATCGGCGAACCGGCTCGCGGTAGCCCACGGCCAGGTGGCCCAGGCCGTCGCGGCCGATCTCGGCTTCCACGTCGAACACCTCGCGCAGCAGCGGGGCCGTCAGCACCTCGGTCGCCGGGCCGTCCGCGACGACCGCGCCGCCGTGCATCAGGACCAGCCGGTCGCAGTACCGGGCGGCCAGTGCGAGGTCGTGCAGCGCCACCACGACGGTCTGCGGTGTGCTGCCCGCCAGCTCCATGAGCTCGAGCTGGTGGCGGACGTCCAGGTGGTTGGTCGGCTCGTCGAGCAGCAGCCCGGACGTGCGTTGCGCCAGCGCCCGCGCGAGGTGCGTGCGCTGCCGCTCACCCCCGGAGAGCTGCTTCCACGGGCGGTCCGCCAGCCCGGTCAGGTCGAGTCGCGCCAGCGCGGCGGCGACGATCTCGTGGTCGGAGGCGTCCGGGCCGCGCCAGCGCGACCGGTGGCACGTGCGGCCGAGCATGACCACCTCGGCCACCCGCAGGTCGCTCTCGGTGTCCGCCGTCTGCTCGACGAACGCCAGCTTGCGCGCGCGGTCGCGGGCGGACCACGCCCCGATCTCCGCGCCGTCGTAGAGCACGGTTCCGCCGGTCGGGGTGCGCAGCCCGGCGACGCACCGAAGCAGCGACGACTTGCCGGAGCCGTTCGGTCCGATCAACCCGACGGTCTCCCCCGGCTCCACCACCAGGCTCACGTCGTGCACGATGGTCTTGCCCGGCACGCCCCAGCTGAGGTCGCGGACCTCGATCCTCACAGCTCACCCCGCTTGCGCAGCACCAGCAGGAACAGCGGCACGCCGATCAGCGCGGTGAACACGCCCACCGGCACCTCCAGCGGCGAGAACACGACGCGGGTCAGCGCGTCCGTCCAGACCAGGAACACCGCGCCGACCACCGCCGACATCGGCAGCAGCTTGCGGTGCAACGGACCCACGAGGAACCGGACGCCGTGAGGGATGATCAGCCCGACGAACCCGACCGCACCCACGGCGGCCACCGCCACCGCGGTCAGCACCGAGGTGGTCACCAGCAGCACGGCCCTGGTGGCGCGGACGTCGACGCCGAGCGAGGACGCCGTGTCGGTGCCGAACGCGAACCCGTCCAGCGCGGCCGAGCACAGCCACACCACGAGCAGCCCCACACCGAGGACCACCGCGCACACCGCCACGGACGTCCAACGCGCCGAGGCCAGCGAGCCCAGCAGCCAGTTGGTGACCGCGCGGATGCTGTCGGCGTCACCGGACGAGAGCAGGATCAACGACGTGAGCGCCGCGAACAGCTGCCCCACGACCACACCGGTCAGCACGATCCGCGAGGAGTCGAGGCCGGTGCGGCGCAACAGCACCATCAGCAGCCCGAACGACACGAGCGCGCCGATGAGCGCACCACCGGTGATGCCGAGCTGCGACCCGGCGAACCCGAGCACCACGACGACCACCGCGCCCGTCGAGGCACCGGAGGACACCCCGAGGAGGTAGGGGTCGGCGAGCGAGTTGCGCGTGACGCTCTGCAGCACCGCGCCGCAGACCGCCAGAGCCGCGCCGACGAGTGCCGCGAGCAGCACCCGGGGCAGTCTCAGGTCCCAGATCAACGAGTCCAGCAGGCGCGGCAGCGGCACCACGGCGAGCCCGAGGCGGCTGCCCGCGGCACGACCGATCTCCGCCCAGCCCGCCCCCACGCCGATGCGCACGGCGAGCACCAGCGACACGACGAGGACGACCAGGCTCAGGACGACGACGAACGTGTTCTTCCTGCCGTGCAGGGATTTCGGGGCCGGGGCGACGACCGGGTCCTGATCGAGGACGGCGGCGTCAGCCACGGCCGGCGATCTTGTCGAGTCCCGCGCCCAACGCCTTGAGCGCGTCGACCGTGCGGACCGACGGGTCCATCTCGATGCCGGGCAGTTCGATGACCTTGTTCTCCCGCACGGCCTTGAGCTGCGACACGGCCGGGTGTTCACGCATCATCGCGAGCTTCTCGTTCGCCTTGTCACCGGGGTTGCCGCGCTCGGACAGGTCGCCGATCACGACGACGTCGGGGTCGCGGCGCGCGATCTCCTCCCAGGACGCCTCCGGCCACTCCTGGTTGAGGTCGTCGAAGACGTTGACCGCACCGGCGATCTTGCTCATCTGGCTGGCCATGCCGTCCCTGCCCGCCACGTACGGGACGCCCTTGAACACCGAGTAGACCCAGACGACCTTCACCGGTTCCCGCTTGACGGCCTGCACCTCGGCGACGGCGGCGCGCTGCTCGGCGGCGAGCTGGTTCGCCCGGTCCTGGATGCCGAAGATCTTGCCGAAGTTCTCGTAGTCGCGGAACAGCCGCTCGAACGGCGCGGTCGCGCCGTCGGAGCAGTTCACCGCGCTCACGAACGTCGGCACGCCCAGGGACTCCAGCTCGTCGCGCGTGCCGGCGCGGTCGGCGGTGAAGAGCTCCTTGAACGACGCCACCACGAGGTCGGGGTTGGCCGCCCGCAACGGTTCCGAGGTGAGGACCTTGGGCGAGAGGACGGGGATCTTGGCGTAGGCCTCGGCGAACCTGGGCGCGACCTTGGTCTTCAGGTTCGCCGTGCCGGCGATCTTGTCCTGAAGTCCCAGCGCCAGCAGGGTTTCCGTCGAGTTCTGGTCCAGCGTCACCACCCGCTGCGGAGTGCCGGCGAACGACAGCCGCTTGCCGCAGCTCTCGACCACCACCGACTGCGCCGCCGGTACCTCGGCACCTCCTGGGGTGGCGCAGCCCGCGGCGAGCACCGCGACCAACAACACCGGGCCGAACCGGCTCGGGTGTGACATCAGATCCTCCAGAGATTCACTCGAACGGCTTGCGCTACTGTAACGACAATCATTTTCATTGCAACCCTGCCGAGAGGTCGAACACGTGGTCCACGACACAGTGCGCAGCCCGTCGGTGCTGCGCAGCACCACTTTTCTCCGCCTCTGGACCGCGACCACGGCGTCCGGCATCGCGACCTGGGCGCTGCCGTTCGTGCTGGGTCTCGCGGTGCTCTCCCGCTCCATCACCGCCGTGGAGCTGGGCGTGCTGCTGGCCGCGCGCACGGTGGGCTTCCTCGCCGCCGTGCCGGTCAGCGGTGTGCTCGCCGACCGCTACGCGCGCCGCCAGGTCGTGCTGTGGTCGGGTCTGACGTCCGCCGTCGCCGCCCCCGTGCTGGCCGCGTTCGTGGGCAATTCGCTCGTGGTGGCGGCTCTCGCGGCGGCGGCGATGGGTGCGGGACAGGGTGCGTGCCGCCCGGCGTTCCAGGCGCTGACCGCCGAGGTCGTCGAAGGCGACCAGCGCCAGCAGGCCAACGCCGCGATGACGTTGTCGGTGCGCGTGACCACGTTGGTGGCACCGGGCCTCACGGCGTTGCTGGCGCTGTTCGTGAACACCCAGGTGCTGCTGCTCGGCATCGGCGCGCTGTGGCTCGTGGCCGCGCTGGTCCCGCCCGCCGGCACCGGGCTCACCGCACCGGGCAGCGGCAACGGGTTCGTGGCCGACTTCTGGGAGGGCGTGCGGGAGGCGCGGCGCCACCCGTGGTTCCTGGCGGGCCTGGGCGCGCTCACCGCCGTGATCGCAACCGGCTACTCGGCGACCGGTGTGGTGCTGCCGCTGGTCAGCCGCGACCGCTACGACACCGAGGCCGTGCTCGCCGGGGCGATGACCGCCTACACCCTCGGCGCACTGGCCGGGGCGCTGCTGATCGCCCGCTGGCGGCCGCGCCACGCCGGGTGGACCGCGCTGTCCGGCCTGGCGCTGTACGGGTTCGCGCCGCTGAGCCTGCTGCTGCCGGTGCACCCGTTCGTCGTGATCGCCGCCTACGTCGTCGCCGGCATCGGCATCGAGCTGTTCAACGTGCCGTGGTTCACCGCGACCCAGCGCGAGGTGGAGCCCTCGAAGCTCGCTCGGGTGTCCTCTTTGGACTTCCTGATGTCGTACGGCCTCGCGCCGGTCGGCCTCGCGCTCATCGCCCCGGCCATCTCCGAGTTCGGTGCCCCGGCGGTGCTCGCGGTCTGCGCGGTGATCTGCTTCGCCGCACCCGCCCTGGCGGCGCTCGTGCCGTCGTCCCGCGACTTCGGGCCGCGCCGGTGATCGTCCCCCGCGTCCCGGTCCCCGACCCCGCCGCTCGCACCGCGTTGGCGGAGAACGGCGCGGTGGTCCTGACCGGGCTGCCGAACTCCCCCGGCTCGCTGCCGGCGGCCGCCGCGCTGCTGTTCGGCACGGCGTTGCGCGAGCTCTTCCCCCACCGCACGCGCCGGTCCGTGGACGGCGGGGTGGTGGGTCTGCATGCGGACAGCTTCGACGTGGTGGTGGACGTCGGCGGGAAACCGGTGCGGCGCAGGCATCCCGACGAGGACCACGTCCTGGTGCTGCTCGCGTCGCGGGCGCCGTGCGGAGGTCAGTCGTTCGTGCTCGACGCGCACGAGTTCACGGACTCGCTGGACGCGGAGCTCAGGGAGTTCCTGCGGGGCAAGGACGTCGACCTCTACGGACGCTGGGCGCAGACGCGCGGCCTACCCGCGACACCGCGGGTAGGTTGCCACATCGAGTACACCCGCACGGGCAGGCGCATCACCCGGCGCTCGGACGGGGTCACGGCCCTGCACCGCGACCCCGAGGCCGACCACGTCGAGGAGATGCTCGCCCGCTTCGACACCGAGGTCGAGCGGGTCCAGCGGGAGCTGCCGAGGATCGAGCTCGACGAGGGCGACGTGCTGGCCCTCGACAACTACCGCTGCTGGCACGGCCGGGAGGCGCACACCGGCGCCCGGATCGTGCACATCCAGACGGTGCGGACGGACGACGCCTAGGAGGACGCCGCCTTCTGCAGCTCGCGGCGCAGCTGCTCCTTGGTCATGCTCGACGCGCCGTCCAGGCCCATGTTCTTGGCCTGCAGGAGCAGTTCCTCGCGCGTGGCCTGGCCGGGCAGCTCACCGAGGTGGTCGGCGCGGCTGCGCGCGAACGCCTCGCCGAGCTCGTGGCGGCGTTCCGCGCTCAGGCGCTGGCGCATGCCCGGGAGCACCGTCTTCTCCTCTTCCTCCACGTGGTGGGTGATGGAGTCGACGACCTCCTGCAGCGCCTTTTCGTACTGCGGCGAGTCGTAGGCGGTGTCGAGGAGCTTGGCGAGCAACTGCTCGGCCTCGGCGTGCTCCTCCTGGCTGTGCTCGACCTCGTCCTCGCCGCCGGCGTCCTTGGCGACCGGGTAGACCTCGGCCTCCTCGGCCCGGCTGTGGGCGACCAGCAGACCGCAGAGCACCGGGGTCAGCAGGGGTCGCTTCTCCGGGTGGTTCTTCAGCTCGTCGAACAGGCGCTCCACCTCGCGGTGGTCCTGCATGATCAGGTCGACGACGTCGTACTGCATGGTGGTGGTTTCCCCTTCAGTTCGGGTTGTTCCTCGGATAGCGCGTGGTGATGGGCGCGACGCCGCGCCGTCCGATGCGTCCGAGCGCGATGCCGAAGCCGCTGATGACGGCCGCACAGGCAACGGCACCGATCGCGATGGACCAGGTCAGGCCCGCGTCGAGTAGCCCCGCGGCGGCACCGGCGATGACGCCGGCGAGCAGTCCGTTCACGAGGTTCACCAGGCCGGACACGCCCAGTGCGGTGCCGATGAGCCGCGGCCGCCTGGCGTTGCGCCAGCCGGTCTGACCGGCGTCGAGCTGCACGCTGGTCGTGTCGTCGTGCATCTGCCGCACGAAAACGTCTCTGGTGGAGGGTTCGAGATCGCCGTAGACGTGCCGGATCCGGTTGATCCCCAGACCCGCCTGCACGTCCTCGATGGTGAGCTCCACCGTCCTGAACAGGGTCGCGAGCCCGATCAGGAACAGTCCGGTGGAGATGACCAGCATCATGACCAGCAGCACCTCCGGCGGCACCAGCTGGGCCACGAACCCCATCGCGATCATCGACGCGGAGATCGTGGTGAGCAGGTGTCCCGCCCGGCTGGCCGCGTCGGTGATCGTCGCGGTGCGCACCATCTGCAACGTGTAGTGCTCGGTGGTGAGGATCGTCAGGATCGAGGACTTGTCCACATCAGACATCAGCGACCCAGCGCGCTCGCCAGCTCCTTCTTCGTCATGGTGGAGCGGCCCTGGACGTTCTTCTTCTTGGCCTCGTCGTAGAGCTGCTCCTTGGTGAGGCCCTTCGGCCGGTTCGTGCCCGACCGCTGACCACCGCGCTTCTGCGGCGACGTGTCCTGGGTGGACGACCTGCTGGCGGTTCTGGACTCCCCGGCCTGGGCGCGGTTCTTGTTCACCGTGCGTGCGGCGATCTCCTTCGCGCGCTTGGGCGACGCGCCGCGGTCTTCAGCGGAGTCCTTGATGTGCTGGTACTGGCGTTCGCGTTTCGCGTTCGATCCCGCGGGCATCACGACCTCCTTGCTCGGTGCTGGCCCGCGAGTACCCCCGGCCGGTGCGGTTCACACCTGGGTCACCGGGTAACCCCGGACATGGCGATTTCCTCACGACTCGACACCGCGCGTGTGCTGGCGACGGTGCTGCTGCCGACCCTCGCCAAAGGCGTCATCGTCCGCAGGCCGGGTGTCATGGCGGCGGCCGGGAAGCTCCAGTCCGACCAGCGCGCCGTCGAGACCATGCGCAAGCTCCGCGACCGCTACGGACCGGAACCGATCCGGCTGCGGGTCACCGGCCGCAGCATCGCGGTCCTCGTCGACCCGACGGACGTTCACCGGTTGCTCGACGAGTCACCCGAGCCGTTCGCGTTGGCCACCAAGGAGAAGAAGGCCGCGCTCCAGCATTTCCAGCCGCACGGCGTGCTCATCTCGGAAGGCGCGGAGAGGGAGCGGCTGCGTGAGATCAACGAACGGGCGCTGCGGCCGGAGAACGTGCCGGTCGAGGCGATCGTGCGTGACGAGGCCGACCTGCTCACCCGCCACGTGATGAGCACGGGTGAGCTCACCTGGGACGCCTTTTCCCAGACGTGGTGGCGGATCGTGCGCAGGATCGTCCTCGGTGACGGTGCGCGTGGTGACGACCAGCTCACCGACGACCTGCTGGCACTCCGCCAGAACGCCAACTGGGCGTTCCTGCACCCGAAGCAGCGCGGCCTGCGCGAACGCTTCCAGCGCAGGCTCGACGACCACCTCGCCCGCGCCGAGAAGGGCAGCCTGGCCGCCCAGCCGGGTGACCTCTCCGGCCAGGTCCCCCACTGGCTGTTCGCGTTCGACGCCGCCGGGATCGTCACGATGCGAGCGCTGGCCATCGGGGCACGCGGGACGCACGGCATCCTCGAGTCGGCGCGGCTGTGGCCGACGACGCCCGTCATCCTGCGGGAGAGCACGATCGCCACCCGCTGGCACGGCACGTGGCTGCCGGAGGACACCCTGTTCGTGGTGTTCACGCCGTTCTTCCACCGCGACCCGGACCGGCTGCCGCACGCCGACCGGTACGCGCCGGAGATCTGGGACCGGCCTCTCGACCCGGCGATCGTGCCGTTCAGCGGTGGACCCGGCGTGTGCCCCGGCCGCGACCTGGTGCTGGCCACCGGCGCCGCGGTGCTCGACACGCTCGGCGAGCACCTGTCGTTCCCGGCGCTCACCGCCCCGCTGCCCGCCACGCTGAACCACTTCGCGATCCGCTTGCGGACCACGCCGACGGGTACTCGCGTCGCATGAACACACCTCTGCACGCCGTGGTGACCGGAGCCGACTCCGGCATCGGCAAGGCCATCGCCGTCGCGCTGGCACGGGGCGGCCTCGACGTCGGCATCACCTACCACCGCGACGCCGACGGAGCCACGAGAACAGCGGACGAGGTGCGCGAGGCCGGTGCCCGGTGCGCCGTGCGGCAGCTCGACCTCACGGACCTGCCCGCGGCGGCGGCCGTCGTCGACGAGCTCGCCGGGGAACTGGGTGGCGTCGACGTCCTGGTGAACTGCGCCGGCACCGGCAGCAGCGAGAAGGTCGTGGACATGTCGTTCGACAAGTGGCGCGAGGTGCTCTCCGTCGACCTCGACGGCGCGTTCCTGTGCTGCCAGCGCGCCGCCAAGCACATGATCGCCGCGGGGCGCGGCGGCCGGATCATCAACATCACCTCGGTCCACGAGCACCTGCCGCGGGTGGGTGCCGCGCCGTACTGCGCCGCGAAGGCGGGGCTCGGCGCGCTGACCGAGGTGCTCGCGCTCGAACTGTCCGAGCACGGCATCACGGTCAACTCCGTGGCGCCGGGTGAGATCTCGACGCCGATGACCGGGCAGGAGGACGTGGACCCGCACACCGAGTCCCGTCCGGGCGTGCCGCTCGGCAGGCCGGGCAGCGCGCACGAGGTCGCCGCGGTCGTGGCGTTCCTCGCCACCCCGGCCGCGAGCTACGTGACCGGGGCGTCGCTCGTCGTGGACGGCGGCATGTCCCTGATGGGCCCGCAGGCGAGCCAGCTGATGACCGACGGGAAGTGGAGGCAGCCCTGATGCGTGCGGTGGCGCTGAGCTGACCTTCAAAAGGTCGCCCCCGATCAGTCCAACCGTCCACGTTCACGCAGCGGGTGCTGGAGCGGGTGGACACGACGATCTCCGAGACCGACGAAGGTCACGAGTGGCCGGAGAAGACCGATCGCACGACGGCCGCCAGCCTGCGCGCCGTCGCCCTGGCCCTGGCCGAACGCCCTGCCCCGGCTTGGGCCAGCGCCACGAGCGCACCCATCGCCAAGCCGCCCAGGACGTCCGTCGGCCAGTGCACACGGGTCCTGAGGCGGCTGTAGGCGACCAGCAGCACCAGCGGGATCACGAACACGGCGGCCGCGGGGTCCTCCAGCGCGGTGGCGGTGCCGAACGCGGCAGCCGTCACCGCGTGCTTGGAGGGGAACGACGACGAGTCGGGGTGCTCCGGCAACGCCTGCCGTGCGGGCAGGTTCGCGGCGGGCGGTCTGCGGCGGTGCACCACGAAGCTCACCAGATGGCCCAGCGGCATCGCCACCGCGGCCGCGGTGAGCGCGCGTTTCGCGGTCCTGCGCCGCCCGGCCAGCGCGAGCAGGCCGGCCACCGGCAACCACAGCACGCCACCGCGTGCCGTGACGCTGGCGGCGATGATGACGGGGTGCGGACGCCTGAAGGGCAGCGCCTCGCTGTCGTGCAACGAGTCCGCGTCCAGTTCTTCCAGCTCGTCCGCGCCGCTCATGACGCGTCGTGTACCCGGAACGCCATTTCGCCAACCTACGGCCAGGACGGCTCTTCCGCGTGGGCGATGACGAGCTCGCGGATCTCGCAGCCCTCCGGCTGGCTCAGCGCGAACACGATCGCCGCCGCCACCCGGTCCGGCGGGTTCAGCTTGTCGAGGTCCCGCGGCCGGTACTGCTCGGTGCGGTCGTCGAAGAAGTTCGTGCGCATCCCGCCGGGCACCACCAGCGTGACGCCGACCTCCCCCGCGGTCTCGGCGGCCAGTGCGCGGGTGAACCCGACGACGCCGAACTTCGAGGCGCAGTAGGCCGTCGCGTCGCTGACAGCGCGCAGCCCGAGCGTCGAGGCGACCGTGACCACGCGGCCGTTCTCCAGGTGCGGCAACGCGGCCCTGATCACCGCCGCCGTGCCGAACAGGTTGACCCGCACCACCTGTTCCCACTCGTCGGGCGGCACCTCGGCGAGCGTGCCGCAGCGGTCGATGCCGGCCGCGGTCACCACACCGCTGAAGCGGCCGTGCCGTTCGGCGAGCGTCCGGACCGCCTCTTCGGCGGCACGCCCGTCCGCGAGGTCGACCAGCTCGAACTCCCCGGTGTCCGGTGCGGACTTGTCCAGCACCAGCGGTGTCCCCCCGGCTTCGCGCACCGCCTGCGCCACCGCCGCTCCGAGTCCGGCGGCACCTCCGGTCACCAGCACGTTGCCCAGCATCAAGCCCTCCTCGACAGGATCGCGGTCGTCGAACGGCCCCGGTGGTACGGCACGACGACCGTCCGCCCACCCCAGCGCCGCAGGACAACGGTCTCCGGCAGCTGGTCGGCGGTGTAGTCGCCGCCCTTCACCCACACGTCGGGGCGCAACCGGCCCAGCACGTTCTCCGGGGTGTCCTCCCCGAACACGACCACGTCGTCCACGGACTCCAACGCGCGCAACACCTCCACGCGCTCGGACTCCCGGTTGACCGGCCGTCCCTCGCCCTTGAGCCTCCGCACGGACTGGTCGGAGTTGAGGCACACCACCAGGCAGTCGCCCAGCGCGCGGGCGGCGGCGAGCATCCGTACGTGCCCGGTGTGCAGGACGTCGAAGCACCCGCCCGTGGCGACGACCTTCCCGCCACGACGGCGCACCGACTCCACAGTGGACGGCAGCGGCACCCGCAGGCCCGAGACCCCGCCGCCGGCGAGGAACTCGGCCGCGTCCGCGACCGCCCGTGCCACCGCGTCGTCCGGCGCGGCGCCCCCGGCGAGCTGGACGGCCGCCGACGCGGCGAACCGGTCCCCCGCTCCGCAGGGATCCGCCGCCCGCACCGCCGGCGCGGGCACGGCGACGGGCGTCCCGCCGCAGTGCAGCAGGGCGCCCCGGCTGCCCAGCGTCACCACGACGGCACGGGCCCGCCAGCGGGCCGCCAGCTCGCGCGCCGCCTCGTCGGGGGCGGCCAGGCCGCTGAACGCCGTGGCCTCGGCCAGGTTCGGCGTCACCAGGCGCGCGCCCGGCACTGGCGCCGGGCCGCGGGGATGCGGGTCCCACACCACCGGGACGCGCGTGAGCACCGACCGCAGCCGTTCGTCGCGCAGCAGCCCGCGTCCGTAGTCGGAGGCCAGGACGAAGTCGGCGGACAGCACCACGTCGAGCATGTCGTCGGTGACCTCGGGCGTTCCCGAACCGGCGCGGTCCACGCGCGCCAGGGAGGTGCCACCGGACCGCAGCCGCGTCTTGACCGGCACCGCCCCGGTGCGCCCGTACAGGGCGGGGACCTCGACCAGCGACCGCAGCCGCTCCCCCGCCTCGTCGCACGACAGCGCGCTGACCAGCGTCACGTCCACGCCGTCGCGCGCCACCATCATCGCCGCCAGGGCAGCGCCCCCGGCTCTGGCGTGCTCGCCGACGACGTCCAGCACGGGGGCGGGGGCGTCCGGGCAGACGCGCTCGACGGTCCCCTCCACGTCGACGTCGAGCAGGGCGTCACCGACCACCACCATCCTCACGACGCCCTCCTCATCGACGACGGCAGCGCCGCTTCGAAGGCCTCGCACAGCGCGTGCACGACGACCAGTTGCGCCTCCTGCACGTTGCAGGCCTGACCGGGCAGGGCCAGCGCGTCGTCGGCCAGGGACGCCAGGGGGTTCGGCAGCGGCCCGGTGAGCGCCCACGAGATCGCTCCCGCCCGCCGCGCGGCGTGCACGGCCTCCAGCAGGTTCGGGCTGCTGCCGCTGGTGGACAGCAGCACCACGAGGTCGCCGGGCCGGGCGTGCGCCGTGACCTGGCGGGCGAAGACCTGGTCGTAGCCGTAGTCGTTGGCGATCGCCGTGACGCTGGAGGTCTCGGCGCACAACGCCAGCGCGGAGAACGGCGCGCGGTCGTCGCGGTAGCGGCCGACCAGCTCGGCGGTGAGGTGCTGGGCCTCGGCGGCCGAACCGCCGTTGCCGGCCGCGAGCACCCGGCCGCCGCTCACGAGCAGCCGCGCCAGGTGCTCCCCCCAGCGGTGGATGCGGGAGGACTGGGCGCGCAGCCCCGCCAGGGTGGTCGTCAGCCCGTCGAGGTGGCTTTCCACGGTCACTGGGCCACCGCCAGGTCTCCGGTCGTCCGCGCCCGCCGGTGGACGAGCTCCGTGCGGGCGGCGATCTCGTCCCAGGTGTACTTGACGTCCACCCTGTCCTTGCCCGCGATCCCGTAGGCGAAGCCGCGCGACGGGTTCGCCAGCAGCTCGCGCAGCGCCCGTCCGAGAGCGCGCGGATCACGCGGCGGCACCTGCACACCGGTGACGCCGTGGACGACGGTGTCGGTGAGACCACCGACCGCCGACGCGACGACCGGGACGCCGCAGGCCATCGCCTCCAGCGGGACGATGCCGAACGGCTCGTACCACGGCACGCACGCCACCACGTCCGCCGAGCGCAGCAACGCGGGCATGTCCGCACGCGCCACCTGCCCGGCGAGGCGCACGCGGTCCGCCACCCCGCACAGTTCCGCGCGGGCGAGCAGCCGGCGCGCCTCGGGGTCGGCCTTCAGGTCGGGCGGTCCACCGGCGATCACCAGCTCCGCGTCCCGCACCAGCGGCAGCGCCGCGATGAGGTCGTCGAAACCCTTGCGGGGCACGAACCTGCCGACCGACACGATCCTGCGCCGGCCCGTCCGCGGCGCCGCCGGACCGGCGGGGCTGAACAACGCGGTGTCCACGCCGCACGGCACGACCGCGATCTTGTTCCGCCGCAGGCCCATGGAGAGGAGCTCCTCGACCTCGTCGTCGCACGTGGCGGCGATGGCGTCGGCTTCGTGGCCGACCAGGCGCTCCACGGCGATCCGTTCGGCCGGGCTGGTGTCCTGCGCGCCCTGGTGGCGGCGCTTGACCGTGCCGAGGGCGTGGTAGGTGTGCACGAGCGGGATCCGGGTGTGCCGCACGGCGAGCACCGAGGCCAGGCCGGACATCCAGAAGTGGCTGTGCACCACGTCGGGCGGCCGATCGCCCCAGTCGTGCGCGAGGAAGCGGGAGAACTCGGTCATGTGCGGCAGCAGGTCGTCCTTGGGCACCTGTTTCGCAGGACCTGCGGGCACGTGCACGACCTCGTAGCCGTCGGGGGTGCCCACCCGGCGGGGCAGGCGGCGCGAGTCGCGCCGGGTGTAGACCACGACCTCGTGACCACGCCGCACCAGCGCGGCCGCCAGCGCGGCCACGTGCACGTTCTGCCCTCCCGCGTCGGCAGCACCCAGAGCCGCGAGCGGACTGGCGTGTTCCGACACCATCGCGATCCTCATCCGATCACCTCCTTCAGGGTCGCGTCCCAGTTGCGCAGGAACGCGTCGAGCCCGTAGCGGGCCAGCGCGGTCTCGCGAGCCCGTCGTCCTTTCTCCTGTGCGAGAACGGGATCGGCGATGAGCTCCCGTGTCGCGGCCACCAGTTCGTCCACGTTCGTCGAGATCGCGCCGGCTTCCGGGGGCACCGCCCTGATCGCCTCCGTGCTCGCCAGCGCGACGACCGGCATGCCGATGTGCATGGCCTCGAGCAGCGACAGCCCGAGGGAGGTCCAGCGCGGGGTGTGCACGTAGACGCGGCGCCGGGCCAGTTCCCGGTGCAGCGCTTGGAGTCCGTGGTCGCCCATGCCGCCGATCTCCTCGGTCCCCATGCCGAACACGTCGACCGGGTCGAACCTCGGCAGCAGGTCGGTGCCGACGATCCGGCCGCGGCGGACCGGCTCGTTGATGACCGCCGCCGCACGTGGGAGCTCTCCGGTGTAGAGCGGCCCGGGGTCGACGACGCCGTGCTCGATCACGACGGTCCTCGTCGTGCCGCAGTCCCACATCAGGTCGTTGAAGTGCGTGACGTGGACCAGCGTCCCGTCCCAGCCGGCCAGCGGGTGCTCCTGCGCCGGACGGCTGGGCGTGTTGTGCTCCAGGTACACCACCGGGATCCCGGACGGCACCTGCGACAGCTCCTCCAGCCGCTGGACGACCGCGACGTCGGCGTCCACTTCGGACGGATCGACCTCCCGCGCGTCCCACGGCCTCCCGGCGAGCCCGATGCCGTGAGGCGGCCCCGGGACCAGGTACTCGTGACCGCCCTGGACGAACGAGTGCGTCCAGGAGCCGTGCATGTGCCACAGCAGGATCTTCACGCCGTCACCTCCGCCACCGCGGCCACGACGTCAGCCGGGTCGACCTGGTCGAGACAGGGATGTCCTGGCACCGGGCAGTGGCGGGCCCTCGTCCCGCGGCACGGCGCGTTCTGGTCACCGAGCAGCACGTGCCTGCCGTGCGGTGCCCACCTGGCCGCCGGGACGACCGGGGCGAACAGCGACACGACGGGAGTGCCGACCGCGGCGGCGAGGTGGGCCGGGCCGGTGTTGCCGACCACGACGGCATCGGCGCCGGCGAGCACCCCGGCCAGTTCGAGCAAGCTGGTGCGTCCGCCGAGATCGGTTCCGC
The DNA here is from genome assembly GCF_900104175.1 of Lentzea jiangxiensis. Taxonomy (GTDB): domain Bacteria; phylum Actinomycetota; class Actinomycetes; order Mycobacteriales; family Pseudonocardiaceae; genus Lentzea; species Lentzea jiangxiensis. The sequence continues at coordinate 340,050 of NZ_FNIX01000002.1, read as the reverse complement.
ACGCGCCCGCGACGTGCCCGGTGAGCGCGGCTTCCGCCGGTCCTCCGGTCACGACCACGCGGTGGCCGGCCGCGGTCAGGGCGACCACGGCTTTGGCCCACCTGTCGGGCGACCAGGTGCGGGCGGGAGCCGTCGCACCAGGGTGCACCACCACGTACGGACGGCCCAGTGGTGACTTCGGGGGGTCGACGACGGCCAGGCGGCCGTCGTCGCCGTCCGGGAGCGCGAACCCGGCGGCCAGCGCGACCTCCAGCGCCCGCTGCGTCTCGGGGACGTCCTCGTCGCCGGTCAGACGTACGTCGAGCAGCGAACCGGGGTAGTCGACCGACCGCGCGACTATCTTCGGCAGGCCCGCGAGCCGCAGGACGAGAGCGAGTGGCAGCGGGCTTTGGTGGAAGGACGTCAGGATCAACGCCACGTCGGCGCGCACGCCGTGCAGCAACGCGATGACGGCCTCGACGTCGAACGGGCGGACCTCGGGAGCCGGGTTCGCGATCCACGGGCACTCCCACTCGATGACGCGGGTGACGCCGGGCAGCAGCTCCGCGGCCCGGACGCCGTTCGGGCCGCAGAGGAAGACGACCTCACCCGCCGTCGCGGCGGCACGCACCGCCGGCCCGGCCAGCAGCACGTCCCCGTCGCTGTCCAGACGCGCGACGAGCGTCCTCACAAGATCATCCCGATCGCGGACTCGAGGTCGGGCGCGGTGCGCGGTGCCCTGTCGACCTCTTCGCGGAGGGTGACCTCGGTGGGCACGAGCACCGACGACGCACCGGCCGCGGCGGCCGCGTCCACGTCAGCCCCGATGTCACCGACGACGACAACGCGTTCGGGGCGGACGTCCAGGGCCTCGCAGGCCGCCAGCACCAGACCCGGCGCGGGTTTGCGGCACGCGCAGCCCTCGTCGGGGTGGTGCGGGCAGATCTGCCAGGTGCCGAAGGGGCCCAGCAGTTCCTCGACGCGCGCGTTCACCGCCGCGACCTGCTCGTGGGCCAGGATTCCGCGGCCGATCCCGGACTGGTTGCTCACGACGCCGGTGCGCAGACCACGGGCGCGCAGGGCCCGCAACACCTCGCGGGCACCTGGCATCGGGGTCACGCGATCCGGGTCGCCGTTGTACGGGACGTCCCGGATCAGCGTGCCGTCGCGGTCGAACAGCACCGCGTCGAAAGGCTCGTCCATAGAGGAGAGTTAGCCGAGAAAAGCGGCTTGAAACGCTACTCGGCGAAGCGCTTCTAGAGCGCCGGACTCGCCGGCACGTCCTTGCCCTCCCCGATCCCGCGCACCAGTGCCCGGAGGGCTTCCTGCGCGTCGAACTGGGGTTTCCAACCGAGCTCGATTCGTGCGCGCGAGGCGTCGAGCAGCGGAGACTTCAGCGCGAGGTCCACCCAACCGGGCGGGGTGGGCTGCAGCCGGAGGTGCCAGCTCGCGCTCGCCAGAGCCCGCACCAGCCCTTCCGGGACCGTGACGTGACGACCGCCGAGGACCTCCGCGAGAACACGGGGAGTGACGACGGGATCGGCCACGAGGTTCACCGCGCCGTGCGGCCGGTGCTTCAGGATGAGGGCCAGTCCGTCGGCGACGTCGTCGGCGTGGACGAACTGCAGCATCAGGCGGCGCGGCAGCGGCAGGACGGGGATGCGCTGCCGGAACAGCGCTTTCGGCACCAGCTTGCCCAGGAAGTACTCGTGGATCTCCGACCCGGCGTCGGACTGCAGGATCAGGCCGGGGCGCGGACGCGAGATCAGCAGCTGCGACTCGAACTTGTTCAGCATGTGCTCCACAGCGGCCTTGTGCCTGCTGTAGAACGACGACGTCACGCCGTTGACCGGCCACGACTCGTCCACGTGCCGGTCCTTGCCGCCCGGTGAGTACGCGCCGACGGACGACATGTGCACCAGGTGCGGCACACCGACCTCGGCCGCCGTGCTGAAGACCTGCGCGGAGCCGGCCACGTTCGTCCGGTACAGCCGCCGCTCGTCGCGGGAGGGCTGGATCATCCACGCCAGGTGCACCACGGCGTCGGCTCCCTCGAAAGCCGTCTTCAGCACCTCTTCCGCGCCGGCCCGGCCGAGGTCGACCGGTGTCCAGGGCACCCCGCGGTACGGCGGCGCGTCGCCCGGCGGGCGACGGGACAGGCCGTGCACCTGGACGTCCGGCTCCTGGGCCAGGCGGCGTAAGAGAGCCGTTCCGACGTTCCCGCTCGCACCGGTGACGACGACCTTCATGAGCGCGCCCTCGCCGTCTCGCGGTCGTTCGCCTTCTGGATGGCGTCGACGAGCTCGTCCTTGGTCATCCGGGAGCGGCCCTCGATCTCCAGCCTCGTCGCGATGTCGTAGAGGTGCTCCTTGCTCGCGTTCGCGTCGACTCCGCCGGCCGTCTCGCCGGCGGCCGGGGTGCCGCGCTCGGCCTGCGGGTCGGAGGGCCCCTTCTCCTCCTTGGCCTCCCAGTGGTCACCCACCTTCTCGAAGCCGTGCTTCAACGCGGAGAAGGCGGTGCGGTGCGCACGTTCGCCCTCGCCGTAGGACTCCACTGCCGAGTCGTGCGCCTTGATCCACGTCCGTTGCGCTTTCTCCGACGAGCGGGCCACCGTGCTGGGCAGTTCCTGCCGTCCGGGCATGGCTCTCCTCCAAGGTTTTCACCTGCGATGACGGGTACCCGAACGACATGACGACCATGCACGCCATCGATGTCCACAGCCCGCGCGACTCGCAGCTCGTCGGATGGCTCCCCACCGCCACGCCGTCCGAGGTCTCCTCCGCGCTGTCCACCGCCCGGTCGGCCTTCCCCGGCTGGGCCGCCACCCCCGCCGCCGAACGCGGAGCAGCGCTGCGCGAAGCCGCGGCGGCGTTGCGGGAGCGGGCGAACGACCTCGCGACGGTGGTGGAGACCGAGACGGGACGGCCGTTCGCCTCCGCGCGCGAGGGAGTGATGGCCGGCGTCTCCACGCTGGAGCAGTACGCCGAGCTCGGCCCGGTCCACCGCGGACGGTCCCTGCTCGGCTCCGCCGTCGACTTCATGGTCCCGGAACCGCGCGGGCTCGTCGTGGCGCTGACACCGTGGAACGACCCGGTGGCGGTGGCGTGCGGCCTTCTCGGCGCCGCACTGGTGACGGGGAACGTGGTGGTGCACAAGCCGAGCGAGCGCTGCCCGCACACCGGACTGCTGCTCGCGACCGTGCTGCGGCCGCACTTCCCCGCCGGGGTGCTGCAGACGCTGGTCGGTGACGGCGAGGTCGGCTCCGCGCTCGTCCGCTCCCCCGACGTCGACCTCGTCGCCCACGTCGGCAGCACCGCGACGGGCCGTGCGATCGCACGCACCTCGTCGGCGAAGTTGTTGCTGGAGAACGGTGGCAACGACCCGCTGCTCGTCGACGACGACGTCGACCCGGCGTGGGCCGCCTCCCAGGCCGCGCTGGGGGCGTTCACCAACGCGGGTCAGCTCTGCACTTCGGTCGAGCGGATCTACCTCCACAAGGCGATCGCGACGCCGTTCCTGGAGGCGCTGTGCGCGCGGGCCCGCGAGTGGAACACCGATCCGCAGCCGCTGGTCGACACCCGGCACCGCGAGTTCGTGCACGAGCAGGTGTCGAGCGCCCTCGCGGCAGGCGCCTCGGCCCTGGTGGGCGGATCGGTGCCCGACGGTCCCGGCGCGTTCTACCCGGCGACGGTGCTGGCGGACTGCGGCAGCGCGATGCGGGTGATGTGCGAGGAGACCTTCGGCCCGGTCGCGCCGGTGCAGCTGGTGTCGTCGTTCGAGGAGGGCCTGACCGAGGCCTGCACGGGCGACTACGGCCTCGCGGCGACGGTGCTGACCGCGTCGATGGAGAACGCCCAGCGCGCCTGGCGGGAGCTGCCGGTGGGCACGGTGAAGGTCAACGCGGTGTTCGGCGGCGCGCCCGGCGGCGCGGCCCAGCCGCGTGGCGCGTCCGGCACCGGGTTCGGCTACGGGCCGGAGCTGCTCGACGAGATGACCACGACCAAGGTGGTCCACCTCGGGGTTCCCCGCACCAGGTCCTGATCGGCCGGAGACGCCGGTGCCCAGTCGGGGCGCCTTCCCCCCCAGTGCCCGGTTCTCAGTGCCCGGTTCTCAGTGCCCGATTCTGACGAGCCGGAACCCGGCCTCCTCCGCCTTCTCCGGCGGCACCACGTGACGGGTGTCGAAGAGGAGCGGCACGCGCACGCGTTGCGCCAGCTCCGGCCAGTCCAGCTCGGCGAACTCCGGCCACTCCGTCAGCACCACCAGGACGTCCGCCCCGGCCGCCGCCTCCGCCGCGCTGCCCACCACCGCGATGCCGGGCCTGTTGCCCGTGACGCACGGGTCGTAGGCCGTCAGCGTGGCGCCTTCCCGCGCGAGCATCCCCGCCACCACCAGGGCCGGCGAGTCGCGCAGGTCGTTGGTGCCCGCCTTGAACGTCAGCCCCAGCAACCCGATCCGGGCCCCGGCGAGCGGCCCGGTCTCCGAACGGATCCGGTCGACGACCCGCCGCGGCTGGTGCCGGTTGGTCGCGATGGCCGCCTCGAGCGTGGCGAAGTCGACTCCGGCGGTGCGCGCCGTCGCGAGCAGCGCCAGCGTGTCCTTGGGCAGGCACGAGCCTCCCCAGCCCGGACCGGGCGCGAGGCACGACGCGCCGATCCTGTCGTCGAGCCGCATCCCCTCCGTGACGCCGTCGATGTCGGCGTTCAGCTGTTCGCACAGTTCGGCCAGCGTGTTGACGTACGACAGCTTCAGCGCCAGGAAGCAGTTGCTCGCGTACTTCACCAGTTCGGCACTGGTGTTGTCGGTGAGGACGACGGGAGCGCGGGTCGCCCCGTACAGCCCGGCCACCTCGCGGGCCTGCCGTTCGTCCTGCGCGCCGACCACGATCCGTTGCGGGCGCAGGAAGTCCTCGACGGCGTGGCCCTCGCGCAGGAACTCCGGGTTCGACACGACACCGGGGTGCCTGGCCGCCGTGCCGACGGGCACGGTCGACTTGAGCACGACCGGGGTCGAAGTCCGGCCCAGCACGTCCTCGACGGCGGACAGGTCGGCCTCGCCGTCGGCACCGGTCGGCGTCTGCACGCAGATGAACGTGTAGTCCACATCGGACAGAGCGCTGCCCTGGACGAACCGCAGGCGGCCGCTCTCCAGCCCTTCCGCGACGAGCTCGCGCAGCCCCGGCTCGTGCAGCGCCACCTCGCCCGCGGACAGCGCCCGCACCTTGGCCGCGTCCACGTCCGCGCACGTCACCCTGTGCCCGAGGTGGGCGAAGCAGGCAGCGGTGGTCAGGCCGACGTAGCCGGCGCCGACGACTCCGATTCGCACAGCACACCTCCCGCGGCGTCCAGGACTTCCTCGACCGTGATCCGCAGCAGTCCCGGATCCGGGACGTCGGCGAACGTGTCGCCGGTCGTGCCGTGCCAGAGCGCCCGGTGCGGGCCCCGGCGCGGTCCCCACAGGGCAGGCGGAACCGGGCCGAACAGCAGCACCGACGGCGTCCGGTAGGCGGTGGCCACGTGGGCGACCCCGGTGTCGCCGCAGAGGACGAGCCGGGCGGTGCCGACGAGGTCCACCAGGTCGGCGAGGGTGCCCGCCACGACGTTCGGTCCCACCCGGCGGGCGAGGTCCTCCTCCCCCGGTCCGGCGGTGATCACCACCTCGGGTCCGAGCGCCCGCGCGACCGCGGCGTACCTCTCCGCCGGCCACCTCCGCGCGCCCGTGCTCGCGCCGGGGTGGACCACGATCCGGCCGGTCCGCTCTCCCGGGGGCGCCAGCCTGAAGTCGTCGGGATCGCAGTGGATACCGTGCCGTTGCAGCAGATGGCACCACCGCAGCACCTCGTGCTGTTCGGCGGGCCACTCGAGGGCGGTCACCCTCTCGTCCCACCGGCCGTCGGCGTAGGTGATCAGGCGGCGCGGCTGTGTGGCGAGCAGCCGTTCGACGCTCTGGGGTCCCCTGCCGTGCAGGTTGACCGCGAGATCGGGCCGGGAGAAGTCGATCGGCGCCAGTTCCGCGGTGGGCAGCAGCGCGTCCACCGCCTCGATCCTGGACACCACGTCCGCGAGCCACTCGGGCGCGGCGAGGGTGATCCCGGCCCGCGGGAACGCCGCCCGCAGCCCTCTGAGGGCCGGCACGGCGGTCAGCAGGTCGCCCAGCCCGAGCGCCCGCAGCACCAGGATCCTCACGGCCGCACCCGCCGGTGCCGCAGCTCGCCGCGCACCCGGTGCCAGCAGGCGACGGGAGGGATCAGCGCGCTCGTCACCAGCATCCGGGCCACCTCGTCCCAGGTCCGCGGTCCCGGTGCGATCCGCACGACCGCGAACCACACCGTGCGTCCCGCCCACACCGCGACGCACGCCCCCGCCACGCGGCGCAGGCCGAGCGCTCCGCACAGCACCGCGAGCAGGCCGGACGCCGTGGTCGCCGCGTGCGACGGCAGCCGTCCTCGCTGCCCGCCGATCCGCGAACGCCACTTCGGTCCCACCAGCCGGCGCATCAGGGCGTCGTCGGCGTTGCCGCGCTGGTCGCGGACGCTGGTGAGGAAGGTCGAGGGCTTCACCGGGTGCGTCGTGACGCGGGAGCCGCGCACGATCCGGTAACCGAGGCCCTGCACGCGCAACGCCAGCTCGGCGTCCTCGCGGTAGGCGCGCGGGAACCGTTCGTCGAACCCGCCGGCCCGCGCCAGGGCTTCACGCCGGTACGCCATGTCGGCGGTGATCCAGTGGGCGGTGGCGAGACCCGCCGTGCCGCGCTCGGCGTCGGTCGGCCTGCGGTCCTGCGGCAGCGGCACGACGATCCGCGCCTGGCTCGCCCCGACGTCCTCGGGCAGGTCGGCGAGATCCGCCCACAGCCGCGCCTTCCAGTCGGGCGCTAGCACCACGTCGTCGTCGAGGAACGCCACCCAGTCGCCCGTCGCCTCCCGCCAGCCGGTGTTGCGCGCGGCGGCCGGGCCGAGGCGGGTCTCGCGGTCGTCCACCACGAGCACCTCGCACGGGTCGGGTCCCTCGCCCTCGGCCAGCGCGCGCAGCAGGACGTCCAGGTTCGGCCGCCCGACGGTGGGGATCACGACGGAGTAGCTCATCGACGCACCACGAAGGGGCCGATGGCGAGCAGGTCGATCGGGGACGAGCCGAAGCACTCCAGCGCGTCGCGCGGGCTGTCGACCATCGGCCGTCCCGCGGTGTTGAGGCTGGTGTTCACGACCACCGGGACGCCGCTGCGCGCCTCGAACTCGTGCAGCATCCGCTCGAGCAGCGGGTCACCGTCGACGGTCTGGGCGCGGGCCGTGCCGTCCACGTGCACCACGGCCGGGATGCGATCGGTCCACTCCGGACGGACGTCGTGCACGAAGAGCATGTAGGGGCTGGGAATCGGGCCGCGCGTGAACACGTCCGCGGCACGCGAGGCGAGCACCATGGGCGCCACCGGCCGGAACTGCTCGCGGCCCTTCACGTCGTTGAGCCGCGTCAGGTTCTCGGCGTAGCAGGGGTTCGCGAGCAGGGAGCGGCGGCCGAGGGCGCGCGGGCCGTACTCGCTGCGGCCCTGGAACCACGCCACGATCTTGTTCGCGGCCAGCGCCTCGGCGACCTCCCCCGCCACGTCGTCGGACCTCTTGTACGGCACGGCGGCGACCCGCAGCGCCGACTCGATCTCGTCGTCGGTGAAGCCGCGCCCGAGGTCCGCGCCCGGCATCGGCGACACGACGTCCGCGCTCGCGTGCAGCGCCGCTCCCAGCGCGGTGCCCGCGTCCCCGGCGGCGGGCTGGACCCACACCTCGTCGAACGGCCCCTCCGCGAAGATCCTGGTGTTGGCCACGCAGTTCAGCGCCACGCCGCCGGCCATCGTCAGCCGGGTCTCGCCGGTGCGTTCGTGCAGCCACCGCACGAGTTCCAGCAGCACCTCCTCGAGGCGCACCTGCACGCTCGCCGCCAGCTCGGCGTGCTCGCGGGTGAGGTCCTCGTCCTCGCCGCGCTGCTTTGCGAGCGTGCTCCAGTCCAGCGGCCGGATCTCGAAGCCGCCGTCGCGCACCACGACGTGCTCGCGCAGCAGGTCGAGGTGCACCGGTTCGGCGTGCGAGGCCAGCGCCATGACCTTGTACTCGTCGCTGGACCGCAGGAACCCCAGGTGCTCGGTCAGGTCCTCGTACATCAGGCCGAGCGAGTGCGGAAGGCGCTGGGACGCGAAGGTCGTCAGCGTCTGGTCCACGTACCGCCCGGCCAGGTGCGAGCCGCACTCGCCGCGGCCGTCGGCCACCAGCACGGCGCAGTTGCCGCCGAAGGGCGCGGCGAGGCCGGTGGACGCGGCGTGCGCGACGTGGTGCGGCACGAACTGGACGATGTCGGGATCGAGACCCGGCAGCGAGGTGGCGAGGAACTGCGGAGCCTTGCGCGCGTAGGTCGTCCGCAGTTCCTCCCATGGTGCGTACTCCGCGTCGACCAGGGCGGGGTCGTAGGAGTACGCGACGGCGTCGAGATCAGCGGCGGTCAGGCCGGCCCGCTCCAGGCACCAGCGCGCCGACAGCTCGGGCTGTTCCCACGTGGAGAACGGCACCGGACGCTTGCCGTGCTTGCGGCGGGAGAACCGTTCCTCCTCCGCCGCCGCCACGACCTCACCGTCGACCACCAGAGCCGCGGCGGGGTCGTGGAACACCGCGTTGATCCCGAGAACTCGCATGACGTGCGGCTACCCGGCGAATTCCCGGACAAACGACCGCAGTCCCTCTTCCAGCGGAACGCTCGGCTGCCAGCCGAGGACCTCCCGCGCGAGGGCGATGTCCGGGCGCCGGCGGCGGGGATCGTCCACCATCGACTCGACGTGGCGGATCACCGACGAGCTGCCGGTCACCTCGATGCTGCGGCGCGCGACGTCGAGCACGGTGACCTCGTCCGGGTTGCCGAGGTTGATCGGTCCGGGGTGGTCGGAGCGCGCCATCGCGAGCAGCCCGCGCACGAGGTCGTCCACGTAGCACAGCGAACGGGTCTGCAACCCGTCGCCGTGGACGGTCAGCGGCTCGCCCGCCAGCGCCTGCCGCAGGAACGTGGGGATCATCCTGCCGTCGTGCGCGCGCATCCTGGGCCCGTAGGTGTTGAAGATCCGCACGATCCCCGTGTCGACGCCGTGTTCCGCCCGGAACGCGACGGTCATCGCCTCGCCGAACCGCTTGGCCTCGTCGTAGACGCTGCGCGGCCCGATCGGGTTCACGTGTCCCCAGTAGGACTCGCGCTGCGGGTGTTCCTCCGGGTCGCCGTAGACCTCGCTGGTCGACGCGACGACGACGCGGGCTCCCTTGCGGCGCGCCAGTTCCAGCGCGTGGTAGGTGCCGAACCCGCCCGCCTTCAGCGTGTCCACCGGCATGCGCAGGTAGTCCGCGGGCGAGGCGGGGCACGCCAGGTGCAGGACGAGGTCGACCGGGCCGAGCAGGTCGAGCGGCCGCGACACGTCGGCCACGACGATCCCCACCCCGGCGGGCACGTTCTCGCGCGACCCGGTGCGGAACGAGTCGACGCACACCACGTCCACGCCCTCCCGCAGCAGCGCCTCGCAGACGTGCGAACCGAGGAAGCCCGCCCCGCCCGTCACGACCACTCGTTCAGGCGACATCGAGCACCGTCTTGAGCCAGCCGTCCTCGCGGAGGTCGAACGACCGGTAGGCCTCGATCGCGGCGCTGGGCGACTCGTGCCGGGTGATGAACGCGGTCGGGTCGACCACGCCGGTGAGCACGAGGTCGAGCAGGTTCGGGATGTAGCGGCGGTGGTTGCAGTTGCCCATGCGCAGCGTGAGGTTCTTGTTCATCGCGTCGCCGATCGGGAACTGCCCGAACCCCGGCGGGTAGACGCCGATGATCCCGATCGAGCCCGCCTTGGCGACGAGCTCGACGGCCCACTGCAGGGCCAGCGCCGGCGAGTCGCCCGGCTTCCACTGCTCGCGCCCGCGCTCTCCGGGGCTCTCCGCGTCGACACCGACGGCTTCGATCACGCGGTCCGGCCCGATGCCGCCGGTCAGGTCCTTCACGACCTCGAGGGGGTCCTCGGAGTTGAAGTCGACGGTCTCGGCGTTCTGCTCGCGGGCCTTGTCGAGCCTCGACGCGATGCCGTCGACGACGATCACGCGGCCGGCTCCCTGCCGTTTCGCCGAGGCGATCGCGAACTGGCCGACCACCCCGGCGCCGAGCACCAGCACGGTGTCGCCGGAGCCGACCTCGGCGAGGCGCGAGCCGAACCACGCGGTCGGGAAGATGTCGGAGACGAGGACCGCCTGGTCGTCGCTCACGCCGTCCGGGATGCGCACCATCGTGGTGGCCGCGTACGGGATCCGGGCGAACTCGGCCTGCAGGCCGTCGACCGGGCCGGTCGCCTCGGGTCCGCCGAAGAAGCAGGTGCCGGCGGCCGGGCCGTTCGGGTTCGCGGTGTCGCACTGCGCGTAGTAGCCCACGCGGCAGTAGGAGCACGTGCCGCACCCGATCGTGGACGGGATCACCACCCGGTCGCCCGGCGAGAACCCGCGCACGGCGGACCCCACCTCCTCGACGACACCGACCGCCTCGTGCCCCAGCACGGTCCCCTCGACCATGCCCGGCATCGTGCCGCGCACCATGTGCAGATCGGTGCCGCAGATGGCGCTGCGGGTGATCCGGATGACCGCGTCCGTCGGTTCGAGGACCTTCGGGTCCTCCACGTCGTCGAGCCTGATGTCGCCTTCGCCGTGCCACACGACAGCCTTCACGTTTCCGCCTCCCTGCGTCGTCGACGTGGGTCTTCCCGTGGTCGTCGGCGGCAAACACCAGCTCAGCGGACACCCAGGCCGTTCGGCACGGGGAGAGCTGCCGGTTTCGGCCCTGTCGAGCTGGGCGCAGAGGGCGTCGTGAACCGCGGCTCCTCGCCGGGGTCCGATCGCTGCCGGGTCAGCCCTCGAGACGGGAGACCAGCACTCCCCCGCGTTCGACGAAAGCCTCCGGCAGCCACGGCCGCTCGACCTCGCGGCCGTTCCACCGCGTCTCCCGCACGTGGACACCGGGGGTGCCGGTGGCGAGGACCGTGATGTTCTTCTTCGTGATCCGGGCCCGGGGGAACATCGGGCTGGACAGGTGGAGTTCGGCGCTGCTCGGCGTGCGCGGGTAGAGGCCCAGCGCGGCGAAGACGTACAGGCGGACATCGTGCCGAGGTCGCAGGCGGTAGTAGGTCTTCTGGTTGTTCGCGCCGCCGTTCGCGCGCCGGCCGCAGAACGCGCCGGTCAGCACCGAGCCGGAGACGCTGCTCGTCGCCGGGTCGATCGTGATGTCGGCGTCCTCGCTGCCGTTGAGCGAGTTGGAGGTGCGGAACAGCAGCGAACCGCTGACCGGGAAGGTGAACTCGCCGATGCCCGCGCGAGTCGTGACGGACAGGTCCGCCGTGGCACCGGACTTCAGGCCCACGCGGTAGCGGCCGGCCTCGGCCTTCTCGTCGGCGTGCGAGAAGTCGCTGGCGAAGATCTGGTCCCGGGTGTCCGCGGTCGGCGACGAGGTGATCTCGCCGACGTGCGGCATGATCGGGACGTCGCCCGCGGCGCCGGGGTGGCAGCCCGCCCCGTTGACGTGCGTGAGGCTGAAGCCGCGGACCCTGGTGGCGTCGTAGGCGTACTCGTTGGCGGCACCGGTGCCGGTCTGGTCGCCGCGGGTCGACGTGGGGCTCCAGGAGATCATCCCGAACGGCCGCACGGCGCCCGGATAGGTGTTGCCGCCGCCCGCCGAGCCGATCAGCGGGTCGACGTACCGGGTGTCGTCTCCCACCGCCGCGCTGACGGGGGTCGCCAGTGCGGCGGTGAGGACAGTGACCAGGAGGACCGGGAGCGCTCTCACGTCCCGGACCCCAACCCGGTTTCAGTGAACGCAGGGTGGCCGGTAGCCGTCGACCTTCAGGCCCTGGAACTCCAGGTCGTTCTTCGTGTTGCCGACGAACACCAGGCCACGGGCGTCGTCGAGGGCCTCGGCGAGCGGGTAGGACGGCTTGCCGAGCGCCGGCAGGTACGTCCAGTTCTCCGCCTTGAAGCTGAAGAACTCCTTCACGAGCCGGCCGCCGGTCGACGGGATCTTGGTGACCCACTTGTCGCCGCCGCTCCAGAACTCGGCGGGCCGCAGCTGGACGTGCAGGTCGTCGGTGGCGCGGTACGTGAGCCAGAAACCGCGCGAGTCCGACAGGTCTGCCTGTGCCTCGAACCTGTTGCCCAGCCACACGACCATGACGGCCCAGTCGTCGGCGAGGAACTTGATCTTCGCGGTGTGGTCGTGCCGTCCCTTCGGCACGAGGATGCTCCCGGTCGCGGGTTCCGTGGCACCTTCACCACTGGCGATCCACTGCTGGTACCGGTCGATGGACGGGGTGGCGCATTCGCGGCCGTGCGAGGCGTTCGCGACCGCGGTCGAGCCGAGGGTGAACAGCAGCGCGCACGCGATCACCGCGACGCGTCCGGACGTCGATTTCAGGCGCATCCCGCGGACCGTAGCGGAGATTGGTATGAACCATTTCCCTTCACCGTTGACAACCCGTCTCACCTGGCCGTCGGCCGCGCGGGCTACAACCTGATCAACGCCTGGACGGCGAGGTGGTCGGTCGGGTACTGGCCGTCCCGCTGGAAGGCGTTGATCGCGGCCGCCTCGACCGCGGCGCCGCGGGTGAGGATCCAGTCGATGCGCGGACCGTTCGGCACCGGCGGGCCGAAGCCGTGGAACGTCCCGTAGGCGGGCGTGGTCTGCGGCCCGGCGACCCACGTGTCGGTCAGGATCGACGTCAGGGTGGCGTAGGCCGGTGAGCCGGGCACGTCGTTGAAGTCACCGGTGACGACCACCGGCAACGTCTGCGCGGCGAGGCGGTCGCGCACGAACTCGGCCGCGCACAGGCGCGCGTTCGCCGACTCGTGGTCGAAGTGGGTGTTGACCAGCACGAACTGCTTGCCCGTGAGGCGGTCCGCGAACCTGACCCACGTGACCATGCGGACCACGTTGTTGCCCCACGACCGCGAGGCGACGACGTTCGGCGTGTCGGACAGCCACTCGTGGTCGAACTCGAGCGGCTGCACCCGGATGGTGTCGAAGAAGACCGCCATGAACTCGTCGCGGCTGCCGCCCGCCCGGCCGAGGCCGATCCAGTCGTAGTGGTCCGGCAGGTCGTGCGCGATGTCGCCGAGCTGCCCGTACAGGCCCTCCTGCGTGCCGATGACGGTCGGCAGCGTGCTCATCAGCAGCTGCGCCATCACCGGCCGTCTCGTGGCCCACGAGTTCGGCTCGGCATCCGAGGCGTACCGCAGGTTCAACGACATCACGCTCAAGGTCGACACCGTGCCGAGCATGGCACAGGCCTGCCCCGGGCAAGGGGCAGGCCCGTGTTCACCTAAGCGGGCGCGTAGCCGGTCGGCGTGCTGGTGAAGGTGCCGCGGCCCTGCGTCCGGCTGCGCAACCTCGTCACGTAGCCGAACATCTCCGCCAGCGGCACGCTCGCCGTCACGACCGTCTCACCGGCTCTCGCCCGCGAACCGAGGATCCGGCCGCGCCGCGAGGCCAGGTCGCCCAGCACACCACCGAGGTACTCCTCCGGCACGGTGACCGTGACCTCGGCGATCGGTTCGAGCAGCGTCGTGGCGCCCGCCTTCAGCGCCTCGCGCAGCCCGAGCCGTCCCGCCGTGCGGAACGCCATCTCCGACGAGTCCTTGACGTGCGTGGACCCGTCGGTGAGCGTCACCCGCAGGCCGGTCACCGGGTGGCCCAGAGGCCCCTCGGCGAGCGCGTCCCGGCAGCCCTGCTCGACCGCGCGGACGAACTCCCGCGGCACCCGGCCGCCGGTGACGGCGCAGCGGAACTCGAACCCGGCCTCCAGCGGTTCGGTGTCGATCACCACGTGGGCGAACTGGCCCGCACCCCCGTCCTGCTTCACGTGCCGGTAGACGAACCCCGTGACACCGCTCGCGACGGTCTCGCGGTAGGACACCCGCGGACGTCCCATGCCGATCTCGACGCGATGGCTCGTGCGAGCCTTCTGCACCGCGACCTCCAGCTGCAGCTCGCCCAGGCCGGACAGCACGGTCTGGCCGGTTTCCGGGTCCGTCCTGACCTGCAGGGACGGGTCCTCGTCGACCAGGTGCGCCAGCGCCTCGGCCAGCCGGGCGTTGTCCGCGCTGGTCCTCGCCTCCACCGCCACCGACACGACGGGGTCGGCCGACACCGGCGGTTCGAGCAGCAGAGGAGCGTCCGGCGCGCACAGGGTCGCCCCGATGCGGGCCGACCTCAGCCCGACGAGTGCCACGATGTCCCCCGCGACGGCCCGGTCGACCGGCGTGTGCCGGTCGGCCTGGACGCGCAGGACCCGGCCGATGCGCTCGCCGCGGCCGGCCACGAGGACGGTCTCTCCCTTGTGGAGGGTGCCCGAGTAGACGCGGACGTACGCCAGCCGTCCGGTGGCGGTGGAGTTCACCTTGAACACCAACGCCGCGAACGGCGCGTCCGGATCCGCTTCCCGTTCCTCGCCGTCGACGCCCCGCACCGGCGGAACGTCCACAGGGGACGGCAGATACGCGATCACCGCGTCCAGCAACGGTTCGACACCGCGGTTGCGGTAGGCCGAGCCGCACAGCACGACGGTCCCGCTGCCCTGACCCGTCAACTCCCTCAGAGCGTTCCGGAGCGTCTCTTCGGACAACCCTCCCGTGAAGAACTCCTCGACGGCGTCGGCGTGCAGCTCCGCCACCGCCTCCTCCAACAGCCTGCGACGGCGTTGTGCCTCCGCCAGCAGCGCTTCCGGCACGGGCCCCTCGGTCATCCCGTCGTCGTCCCAGACCAGCGCCCGCAGGCGCACCAGGTCGACGACACCGCGGAACCCGTCCTCCGCGCCGATCGGCAGCTGCACGACGAGCGGCACGGTGTGCAGGCGCGTGCGGATCGACTCGACGGCGTTGTCGAGGTCAGCGCCCGCCCGGTCGAGCTTGTTGACGAACGCGATCCTCGGCACGCCGTGCCGGTCCGCCTGCCGCCACACCGACTCGCTCTGCGGTTCCACCCCGGCCACGCCGTCGAACACCGCGACCGCCCCGTCGAGCACGCGCAAGGAGCGTTCGACCTCGTCGGAGAAGTCGACGTGCCCCGGCGTGTCGATGAGGTTGACGCGGTGGCCGTCCCACGTGCAGGTGACGGCCGCGGCGAAGATCGTGATGCCGCGGTCGCGCTCCTGCGGGTCGAAGTCCGTGACGGTGGTGCCGTCGTGGACCTCGCCGCGCTTGTAGGTGCTGCCGGTGGCGTACAGGACGCGTTCGGTGAGCGTGGTCTTGCCCGCGTCGACGTGGGCGAGGATGCCGATGTTGCGGACAGTGTTCAACGTGGTCGTGCGCATGGTCGTGTGCCTTTGGTGTCAAGGACTTGCGGGGTCAGCGCGATGACCCGACGAACACCTCGGGAGAGGTTCGTCAGACACTCCGGTGCCCGGCGCGCAGCGAGCAGCCGGGGCGCGGAGACACGAGGATCACGTCGAAACGGGACGGGAGGACGACGGTGGTGCGCACGGCCGGTCCCCTCTCGTCGTCCCAGGTGATGTTGATCGTGGAGTGTAGACACCGTGAGCGGCGCCTCACAACGCTTTTAGGAACACCTCCACCATCCTCGACGTTGCTACGGGTATGCGACTGTGCCTGCTCGGAGACTCGATCGCCGCCGGTGTCGGCAGCACCCGCCGGGAGGACACGCTCGGCCCGCTGCTCGCCACCCACCTCCGCGCCGCCGGACACCACGTCGACCTCCGCGTGCACGCCGTCGCCGGCGCCCGCTCGGCCGACCTGCGGTCCCAGGTGCGCGCCGCGGTGGCGGGCGGGATCGACATCGCGGTGGTCGTGATCGGTGCGAACGACCTCACCAGGTTCGTCCCGGCCCAGGTCGGCGCGCAGCAGCTGCACGACGCCGTCGCGGACCTCCGCGCCGCCGGAGCCGAGGTGGTCGTCGCCACCGCACCGGACCTGAGCATCGTCTCGCACGTGCCGCCCGCGCTGCGCGACGTCGTGTCGACCGTGAGCCGCGACTACGCCAGGGTGCAGCAGCAGGCCGTCATCCGGGCGGGAGGCGTGGTCGCCCACGTCGAGCGTGCCGTCACCCCGCGCTTCGCCTCCGACCCGTCGCTCTTCGCCGCCGACCGCTTCCACCCGTCCGCCGCCGGCTACCGCGAGATCGCCACCGCGCTCGCCCCCGCCGTGGAGTCCGTCGCGGCACGGCGGTCGGCCTGACCGATTGCGATCAAGGCCGTGACGTCGTACTGTCCGCACTAAGTTCAAGCATTGAACGAATGAGGTGGATGATGAGCACGCCCACTCCGGCGGACAAGTTCTCCTTCGGTCTCTGGACCGTGGGCTGGCAGGGTCGCGACCCCTTCGGCCACGCCACGCGGCCCGAGCTCGACGTGGTCGAGGCGGTGCACCGGCTCGCCGAGCTCGGCGCGTACGGCCTGACGTTCCACGACGACGACCTGTTCGGCTTCGAGGCCACGCACCGCGACCAGCAGATCAGCCGGTTGCAGGGCGCACTCGCCGAGACCGGTCTCGTCATCCCGATGGTGACGACGAACCTGTTCGAGCACCCGGTGTTCAAGGACGGCGGTCTCACCAGCAACGACCGCGGCGTGCGGCGGTTCGCGCTGCGCAAGGTGCTGCGCAACATCGAGCTGGCGGCCGAGCTCGGGGCCAAGACGTTCGTGCTGTGGGGCGGCCGTGAGGGCTCCGAGTACGACACCGCCAAGGACGTGCAGGCGGCGCTCGACCGGTACCGCGAGTCCATGAACCTGCTCACGCAGTTCGTCACCGACCGCGGCTACGACATCCGGTTCGCGCTGGAGCCCAAGCCGAACGAGCCGCGCGGCGACATCCTGCTGCCCACGATCGGGCACGCGATCGCGTTCATCTCCGAGCTGGACCAGCCCGAACTGGTCGGGCTCAACCCCGAGGTCGGGCACGAGCAGATGGCGGGCCTGAACTTCGTGCACGGCATCGCGCAGGCGCTGTGGCACGGCAAGTTGTTCCACATCGACCTCAACGGCCAGCGCAGCATCAAGTACGACCAGGACCTGGTGTTCGGCCACGGCGACCTGATGAACGCGTTCGCGCTGGTCGACCTGCTGGAGACCGCAGGCTACGACGGCCCGCGCCACTTCGACTACAAGCCGTCGCGGACCGAGGACATCAAGGGCGTCTGGGACTCCGCGCGCGCGAACATGGCGACGTACCTGCTGCTGCGCGACCGCGCCGCGGCCTTCCGCGCGGACCCCGAGGTGCAGGAGGCGCTGCAGATCGCGGGCGTCGCCGAGCTGGGCCAGCCGACCCTGAACGCCGGCGAGTCCTACGACGACCTGCTGAAGGACGACGACGGGTTCGACCCGAACCAGGCGGCCGAGCGCGGCTTCGGCTTCGTGCGCCTGAACCAGCTCGCGCTCGAGCACCTCACCGGAGCGCGCTGACATGACGCTGGTCGCCGGCGTCGACTCCTCGACGCAGTCGTGCAAGGTCGTGATCCGCGACGCGGAGACCGGCGAGCTCGTCCGCGAGGGGCGCGCCTCCCACCCGGACGGCACCGAGGTGCACCCCTCGCACTGGTGGTCCGCGTTGCAGACCGCGCTGTCCGACGCCGGCGGCTTGGACGACGTGGCGGCGCTCAGCGTCGCCGGTCAGCAGCACGGCATGGTCTGCCTCGACGAGAACGGCGAGGTGGTGCGCGAGGCGCTGCTGTGGAACGACACCCGTTCCGCGGCGGCGGCGGCGGACCTGACCGCCGAGCTCGGTGCCTCGGAGTGGGCGGCGCGCATCGGCCTCGTGCCGGTCGCGTCGTTCACCATCACGAAGCTCCGCTGGCTCGCCCGGCACGAGCCGGCCAACGCCCAGCGCACCGCCGCCGTCTGCCTCCCGCACGACTGGCTGACGTGGCGGCTGCGCGGCACCGGCGACCTGGCCGACCTGGTCACGGACCGCTCGGACGCCTCGGGCACCGGCTACTTCGACTCGGTGACCGACTCCTACGTCCCGGACCTGGTGTCCCTGGGCCTGGGCCGCTCCGACGTGGTGCTGCCGCGCGTTCTCGGCCCGGCCGAGTTCGTCGAGGGCCCGGTCCGCCTGGGCGCCGGGGCGGGGGACAACGCCGCGGCGATGCTCGGCGTGGGCGGCGGCGTCGTGGTGTCCCTCGGCACGTCCGGCGTCGTGACGGCGACCAGCGACGTCCGCGCCGAGGACCCGTCGGGCATCGTCGCGGGCTTCGCCGACGCCACCGGCCGGTACCTGCCCCTGGCGTGCACCCTCAACGCCGCCCGCGTCCTGGACGCGACGGCCCGCATGCTGGGCGTGGACCTGGAGCAGCTCAGCACCCTCGCCCTCTCGGCCCCCGCGGGTGCCGAGGGACTGGTGCTGGTGCCGTACCTGGAAGGCGAACGGACGCCGAACCTGCCGGACGCCACCGGTGCGCTGCACGGCCTGACCCTGACCAACGCCACCCCCGCGAACATCGCCCGCGCCGCGGTCGAGGGCATGCTCTGCGGCCTCGCCGTCGGCCTGGACGCCCTGGTGTCGCAGGGAGCGGACGTCAGCGGCGTGCGGCTCGTGGGTGGCGCTGCCGCCTCACGCGCGGTGCGGGAGATCGCGCCGACGGTGTTCGGCGTGCCGGTCACGGTGCCGGCTCCGGGCGAGTACGTGGCGGACGGGGCGGCACGGCAGGCGGCCTGGACGCTCACCGGCGGTGCCACACCGCCGGAGTGGGCCGGGGCGGAGAGCACCCGGTACGAGGCTGATGCGGTGGCCTCGGTCCGGGAGCGCTACCGCGAGGCTGCCGAGCGGTACCTGACGCGATGACCGGGCGGAGGCCGGGCGGAGAGCGGCGAGGTGGCGGGGTGGGCCGGTCGAGGCCGGCCGCGACGCTGCCGCTCGCGCCCGGCCGTCCGCGGCCGGCACAGCACCCGCGCGCGCACCCCCGCACCCCCTCGCCGCGATACTGGGTCCGATGACCACAGTCGACCACCTGCGCCAGGTTCGCCTCGGCAACCTCCGGACGGTCCTGCTCGCCCTGGTCGACCGCCCCGGCTCCCGGGCCGACCTCGCCGCGCGCACGGGCCTGACCAAGGCGACCCTGTCGAACCTCACCGAGCCGTTGCTGGCCAACGGGATCCTCGTCGAGGAGCCCGCCACGCTGGCCGGCATGGGCAGGCCGTCCAAGCCGTTGCGCTTCCACCCCGACGGGCCGGTCGCGGTCGGGGCCGAGATCAACGTCAGCCACCTCGCCGTCGAGACGCTCGGGCTCGACGGCGAGACGCTCGACCGGCACCTCGTGCCCGCCGACATGCGCAAGGTCCCGGCGGACGAGGTGCTCGACCGCGTCGCCGCGCTGGTGCGCGAGGTCAGCGGACCGCGGAAGCTCCTCGGTGCCGGGCTCGCGATCCCCGGTGTCGTGCACGACGGCGTCGTGGTCCGTGCGCCCAACCTGCCGAAACTCGTCGGCGTGCCCCTCGCGGAAGGCCTCACCGCACGGCTCGGCGTCGAGGTCGAGCTGGACAACGAGGCGAACCTCGCCGCGCTCGCCCACCTGTGGCCGAAGCACCTGGCGGGCGAGGACTTCGTGCACGTCACCGCGGACGTCGGCATCGGTGCGGGCGTCGTGCTGGGCGGCGAGGTGTACCGGGGGGCCAGCGGGTTCGCGGGCGAGCTCGGGCACGTCGTGATAGAGCGCAACGGCGTCCGGTGCACCTGCGGCAGCCGCGGTTGTGTCGAGCGGTACGCGGGACTCGACGTCATCCTGCGCGAGGCGGGGCGCAGGCACCTCGACTCGCTCGGCAAGGCGTTGCAGGCCGGCGACCCCAGGGCGGTGGGGGCCGTCAGGAACGCCGGAGAGGCCCTCGGCGTCGGGATCGCGACGCTGATGAACCTCTTCGACGTCCCCACGGTCGTCCTCGGCGGCAGCTACGCCGTGCTGTACGACCACCTCAGCGAAGCTGTGCAGTCCGAAATGGACGGCAGGGTGCTCGCGGGAGGCGAACGGCACACGCGCCTGCTCGCCTCACCGCTCGGCGAGTTCGCGGTCGTCCGGGGCGCGGCGGGGTTGATCACGAGGCGCGCTGTGCAGCAGCCCGAGCGCCTTTTCGCCTAGCCACGACGCCCAGCACCACGCCGGCAAGCCCCACCACCGCGGACACGTAGCCGCCGACGATGCCGTAGCCGGTGCCGGGACCGCCCTCGGCCATCAGCACGACCACCGCGCCGATCACCACCCCGGCCGCCCCCAGCGCCACGGCCACCAGCGCACCCCGGAGCCGGGTCAGCGCCAACACGCCGAACACGACACCTGCGACGCCCAGCACCGCACCGACCAGAGACCACGCACGTCCAGCACTCAGTTCATAAGCAGCAAGCACCATGCCGACAAGCCTGGCCGCGAAATCACATCAGGTCGTCGTGTCGGCGCAGACAACGACTACCGCGTCCGCGGTAGTCGGGAAGTCCTCCCGGCGCACGATCTACCAGCGCCGACGGGGGCATAGGCTGCACCGCATGAGCAGGCGCTGGCTGGACCGGTCGATCGCCGCCGGGGTCGCCGCGAGCCTGGTGGTGGCCGGGCACCCCGCCACCGGTCCTGGCTACGCGTTGCTGGCCGCGAGCGGGCTGGTGCTCGTCGCGCGGCGGACGGCACCGCGAGCGGTGCTCGTGGCGACGGGCCTCCTCGCGCTCGGCTACCAGGCGACGGGCGCCGACGTGCCGGTGATCGCGTTCCTCTTCGCCGTCTACTCGACCATGCGGGCGGGCCACCGCGTCTTCACCCTCATCGGCTCCGTGCTGATGCTTGCCTCGCTCCCCCTTGCCGCTCTCCTCTCGCCCCGCGACCTCACCACCTACGAGGCGTTCGCGCAGACGCGGGACGTCCTGCAGATCGCGTGGCTCATCGCCGCGGCAGCCGCGGGCGAAGCACTGAGACAAGCCGAGAAACGAGCAGACGAAGCCGAACGCAGCAAAGAGGAAACGGCACGCAGGAGGGCCAACGAGGAACGCCTCCACATCGCCCGCGAACTGCACGACTCGCTCACCCACCAGATCTCCGTGATCAAGCTGCAGGCCGAGGTCGCCGTCCACCTCGCCCGCAAGCGCGGCGAGGAACCACCCGAGCCGCTGCTGGTGATCCGCGACGCCGGCCGCGAAGCCGCGAGGGAGCTCCGAGCGACGCTGGAAGCGCTCAGGGACGACGGCAAGAACCCGCCGCACGGCATCGACGACGTCCCCGACCTGGTCCAGCGCGCCAGGTCCACCGGCCTGGACGCCCGACTCACGATCGAGGGCCGCCACGAGGACGTGCCGGCCGCCGTCGACCGCACCGCCTACCGGATCGTGCAGGAGTCGCTCACCAACATCGCCCGCCACGCCGCCGCCGAGACCGCCCGGATCCACATCGACTGCACGCCGGAAGCGCTGGTCATCCGGGTCGACGACGACGGCACGGCACCGCCGAAGGCGGCAGCATCGGGCGTGGGCCTGCTGGGCATGCGTGAACGCGTCACCGCGCTCGGCGGCAGCCTCCAGGCGGCGCCGCGCTCCGAGGGCGGGTTCACCGTGCGGGCCGAGCTCCCGGTGGCACAGCCGTGATCCGCGTCCTGCTGGTGGACGACCAGCCGCTGATCCGCAGCGGTTTCCGCGCACTGCTCGACGCGGAGGACGACATCGAGGTCGTCGCCGAGGCCGCGAACGGGGCGGAAGGCGTCGCCAGGGCGAGGGAGCACCGCCCGGACATCGCCCTGGTCGACGTCCAGATGCCGGAGGTCGACGGCATCGAGGCGACGCGGCGGATCGCCGCCGACCCGGACCTCGCGGGCACGCACGTCGTGATCCTCACCAACTACGGCCTCGACGAGTACGTCTTCCACGCCCTGAAGGCGGGCGCGGCCGGGTTCCTGGTCAAGGACGTCCAGCCGGAGGACTTCCTGCACGCCGTCCGGGTCGCGGCCCGCGGCGACGCGCTGCTCGCCCCGTCGATCACCCGCCGCCTGATCGACCGGTACGTGAGCCAGCCTCCGCGGCCGAAGCAGTGCCTCGACCAGCTCACCAACCGCGAGCGCGAAGCCCTCGTGCTGGTCGCGCGGGGCCTGTCGAACGACGAGATCGCCGCGACCATGGTGATCAGCCCGCTCACCGCCAAGACGCACGTCAACCGGGCGATGGCGAAGCTGCACGCCCGCGACCGCGCCCAGCTCGTGGTGATCGCCTACGAGTCGGGCCTGGTCGTGCCGCAGGCCCCCGAGCGCGGGTAGGACTCCGCGCTTCGGCGGTCACACGCCCACCCAAGCCGTCGTCGCCGCCTCGGACCGGTTGTTCCCGCTGCCCCGAGTCGGGGCGGAGTCCGGCCCTCGGTTCTCGGCGTCGGGGCCTTTGCTCGGCGGCCAGGTGGTGGGCCGAGCTGGCGCCGTGATGGTTCGCTGTTCCGCTCGCTCCGGGGCTCGGCAGGCTTTCACCCCTCGCCGCTTCCCCGCCGCCGCTTCCCCTGTCCCACCGGGATTCCAGGCCTCGTGGACACGGTGAGCGACCCCACAGCCCGCACGGAAACACCGCGGGCACGGCCCCCGTTGTACAGATTGGTCGGTGCGGTCCGTGTCCCCCGGGCCTCACCTCAAAGCCTTCGCGGAAGACCGTTCGGCTGGTACCGCGTTGAGCCCCTCGCCGAGAGGCGACCGCCGCACCGACCTCCACGAAAGCCCGTCCCCAGGCCGCAGCTCTCCCCGACAGGTGGCCTGGGGACGTCGGGCCGGCGCGGAACTCTCCTGCCGCGTCGGCCACCCGTACTCGCACCTTGCGACACAACGGAACCGCGGGTGGTTGCTCCACCTGACCGGTGAGCCACCACACAGATCATCGTTGGAACACAACGGAAGCCCGCGCCGTTGAACCAGATGGTCGGTGTGGAACGAGTCCCCGGGCCCCACCAGACAGCCTTCGCGGAACACCGTTCGGCTGGAGCCGCGTCGTGCACACCGCCGAGAGGCGACCGCCACACCGACCACAAGCCACGCCCTCGGGCCGCCCACCCCCCAGCCGGCTCGAGGGCCTTCCCACTCTCACACCCCTTGCACGTCAAGGGAAAGCAACTCCAAGCGGTGAGCCACCACACAGATCACCGTTGGAACACAACAGAAGCCAGCTCTGTTGGACCAGGTGGTCGGTGCGGAACGAGTCCCCGGGCCCCACCAGACAGCCTTCGCGGAACACCGTTCGGCTGGAGCCGCGTCGTGCACACCGCCGAGAGGCGACCGCCACACCGACCACCCTTACTCGCCCCCAGGCTGCCGTCCTCCCCCAGGCAGTGTGGGGGCTTCCGTCGTCTTGCCAGGCGAGCTCGACCGCTGTGGGGTTGAAGGGAACCTGCGCGCAGAGGTGCGGCGGGTCATCTCCGAAGTAGGATGAACAGCTCTTCTGCTTCTCGCGCCAGGGCTTCGGCTTCCTCATCGCGGCCCAGGTCGCGCAGAGGGGCGACCATCCTGTCGAGGGTGTTGGCCACATGCCTGAGGTAGCCGTGGGCGCGCCGTAGAGCGAGAGCCCGCTCGTAGTGCTCGATCGACCTGCCCGGTCGGCGGGCGCGATGTTCTACGTAGCCCAAGGTTTCCCGGCAGGACGCCTCACCTTCCGGGTGGGGTTGCGCGGCAAGGGCAGCTTCACCGAACGTGCGAGCCCGGCCCAGATCTCCGAGTCGGGCGGTGAACCACGCGACCGCGTTCAGGGCGTGTGCTTCGCTGGTGGTGTCGTGGAGTTCCCGAGACAGACGCAGGTTTTCCTGGGCGTGGTGCAGCGCTTCGACGTCTTCGTCTTGGCGACCGAGTGCCCACGCCAGGGCGCGATGGACGCGGTACAGCTGGTGCACGTCGCCCAACTGCTCGGCGAGGACGCGTGCTTCCCGCAGGTGTGCCAAAGCCTCGGAGTAGCGGTGAGCGCGGGCCAGAGCTTCACCGAGTCGCCGGTGGGAGGTCACCAGGGCTGGACTTCGTTCCCGCTCGTGCAGCGTGAGGCTCCAGGTGCGGATGTCGGCGTCAGGCTGGTCTCGCCGGTGGTGGTAGGTGGTCAGTGTTCGCGCCAGATGCCGGACGACGTCGTGCCACCGGTACTCCGCGGCGGTGTCCGCGGCTGCGAGCAGGCACTGGTGTTCCGCATCGAACCAGGCCAGCGCCGCGTCGACGTCCGCAGGCGCTTCCGGGCGGCATCCACGCGACATCGGCGGCAAGGCCGCAGGCGATCCGTGCGGTTGGAGACAGCGATCCGCGGCATGGGCGGTGTGCAGGTAGTGGTCGACCACCCGCCGCAGGGCGTCGACGTCCTCGACGCGGACTTGGGCCCGGACCAGGTCATGCATGCGGTAGCGTCCATCGGCCTTCCTCTCCAGCAGGCACAGACGCTCCAGAGCAGGCAGTTCGGACATCGATCCCGTCAGGCTGCCCACGGCGGCAGGGCCGATGTCCGGGCCCGGCGCGGCGGCGAGCAGACCGAGGACGCGCGACTGCGCGTCGGTCAACCCGCGCAACGACCACGACAGCACCGCCGGCACGCTGGTGCTCGGGTCCTCGTCGTCGAACTGCCCCAGCTCGTCAGCGATCCGCGCAAGCGGCGTCTCGGGAGACATCTGGCCACGACTGGCCACGATCCCCAGGGCCAACGGCAGTCCCGCGCAGTGCCGCACGATCCGCCGCACCGCCTCGGGGTCCGAATCGACCCGGGCAGATCCCAGTCGCGCGACCAGCAGGGCGCGGGCTCGGCGTCGCCGAGCGGGCCGAGCCGGAAGTGCAGCGCTCCCCACCGGGTGACCAGCGAGGTCAGCTGACGGCGGCTGGTCACCAGCACCGTGCAGGAAGACCCACCGGGCAGCAGCGGCTCCACTTGAGCCGCATCCGCGGCGTTGTCGAGCACCACCAGCAGCCGCCTGTCCGCGGTCAGGCTCCGGTAGAGCGCAACCTGTGCGTGCGGATCGGGCGGGACGTCCAAGGCGTTGAGAGCGTCGAGGAAACCGCGTAGCGCGACAGCGGGAGCCAGGGGCTGGTCCGGCGAGAACCCCCGCAGGTCCACGAACAGCTGGCCGTCCGGGAACCGGTGCCGGTGGGCATGCGCCCAGTGCACCGCCAGCCACGTCTTGCCCACACCGCCGATCCCGACTACCGCGTGCACCCCAGGGCTGTCAGCCAGAACGGCCACGTCGGAGGCCCTGCCGACGAAGCGCGACGGCGAGGCGGGCAACTGCCGGGGCGTTGGCCGCCCAGCCTGGACGACGACCTCGCCGACCTGCACGACAGTCCCCGTGACATCGCCGTTGACGACGTTGTGCACCCTGAACCGCTCAGGCATGCGACCAGGATGCACCGGCCGGTGGAGCACCACCAGATCTCGCTGACAGCGGGTATCCCTTCCAGTTCTGTCCGGGTACCGGCCCATCTCCGTTCCTGCCGCGTACCCGCAGATCGCACACAGGAGTCCTCGGGCCGCGAGGAAGCCCCCGAGCGGTCCCTGTGCCGACAGGCTTTCGCCGCCGGCACAGACCGGATGCACAGGTTGTCGGACGATCCTGCGCCGTCCGCGGGAACCGAGCTGCGCCACTACGAACGCCACTCCCCACTCAAGGCCGTCGGGGCGCCCTGCGACAGGAGGCGCCGATCCCCCTCGTACCAGCTTCGCAACCTCCGACCGGCAGGCGCAACGCCTGCCGGTGGACGGAGAACGCCCGCATGCACGTGCTCGATCGACTGGGCGGAACAGCGCGGAACTGGCCGGTCAGGCCACCCCGGCGGCGATCAGCTTCGCCCAGATCTCGCTCTGGTCCACCACTTCGACGCCGAGCTTCTCCGCCTTCGTCAGCTTGCTCGCGCCGACGCCCTCGCCCGTGATGAGCAGGTCGGTGGTGGCCGACACCGAGGAGGCGGCGGTGGCGCCGGCTCGTTCGCACATCTTCTGGAACGTCGGGCGGGTGACCTTCTCGCCGGAGCGCGGGTCGCTGATGGAGCCGGTGATGACGACCGATTTGCCTTCGAGCGGGGCGCCGGCGACGACGACGGGCGGGAGGTCTTCGGAGCGGACGTCGAGGGAGACGCCTCGGGCTCGCAGGCGTTCGATCTCCGGGCGCAGGCGCTCGAGGTGGTGGGTGAGGGACTCGGCGACCTTGGCGCCGATGTCCTCCACGGCGACGAGCTCCTCGACGCCCGCGTCGGCGACCTCTTCCAGGGAGCCGAAGCCCGCTCGGCAGAGGCGGGCGGCGGTGCCTTCGGACGCCATCGGGATGGAGAGGCCGATCAGGGCTCGGCGCAGGCCCACGGCCCGGCTGCGCTCGATCGACTCGATCATGCGGGTGGCGGAGACCTCGCCCACGCGGTCGAACTCCAGCAGGCGTTCCTTGGTGAGGGTGTAGAAGTCGGACGGGTTCACCAGGTCGCCGGTTTCGGCCAGGCGTTCGATCCAGACCTGGCCGATGGCGTCGATGTCGGCGGCGGCGCGGGAGGACCAGTGGATCAGGCGGCGGACGGTCTGGGCCGGGCAGGCCGCGTTCGTGCAGAACAGCTCGCGGCTGTTGCCCTGTTCGGTCAGCGGCTGGGCGCAGGAGGGGCACTGCGACGGCGGCACGATCTCGCGCTCCTCGCCGGTGCGCTTCGACTCGTCCAGGACGCCCGCGACGAACGGGATGACGTCGCCCGCGCGGCGGACCAGGACCGTGTCGCCGATCTTGATGCCGCGGGAGCGGATGACCTCCTGGTTGGCGAGCGTCGCGCGGGTGACGGTGGTGCCGCCCACGAACACCGGCTCCAGCCACGCCACCGGCGCGATCTTGCCCGTCTTGCCGACGTCCCACTTCACGTCGAGCAGGACCGTCGTCTTCTCCTCGGCGGCGAACTTGTAGGCGATGGCGCCGCGCGGGGACGACGAGCGGGTGCCGGCGGCGGCGAACGCGTCGCGGTTGGCCAGGCGCAGCACGGCCCCGTCGAGGTCGTAGTCGAGTGCGTTGCGGGCCTGTTCGATGCCGCCGATGAGCTCCTGCGCTTCGGCAGCGGTGGTGCAGTGGCGCATCTCGGCGACGCTGAACCCGAGCTTGCGCAGGCCCGCGTCGAGGTCGGAGTCGGCGCTCTCGGGTTCGGTCGTCAGGTCGAAGGCGAAGAACTGCATCCGTCTGCCCTCGACGGCCTTCGGGTCCTTCGCGCGCAACGTGCCGGCGGCCGCGTTGCGGGGGTTGATCAACGGCTTGTCCGGGTGCGCCTTGTTGTACTCGTCGAACGTCGAGCGCAGCATCACGCACTCGCCGCGCACCTCGACACGGCCCGGCGCGTCCACCTTGTCCGGCACGCCGTCGCACAGCGCGCGCGTGAGGAACGTGACGTCGTCACCCGTCGTGCCGTCCCCACGCGTCACAGCGCGCGCAAGGCGGCCGTTCTCGTACACGAGCGCCAACGACAGACCGTCGAGCTTCGGCATGACGACGACCGGCTGGCCCGGGAACCGCGAGAAGAACGCCTCGACCTGTTCGGGCTTGTTCGCCTTCTCCAGCGACAGCATCGGCCGTGAGTGCCGCACCGGCGCGTGCAGCACCGACGGCGCACCCACGTGGTCCAGCGGGTTGTCCGCCGGCGCCGACTCCGGGTGCTCGGCGATCAGCGAACGGAACTCGTCCTCGATCGCGTCGTACTCGGCGTCCGCCACCAGCGGCTCGCCCTGGTAGTACGCGTCACGCAGCTCGACGATCCGCGCGGCGAGCTCCTGAATCCGGTCCCCAGCACTCATGGGCGGGACGTTACCGGGCGGGACCGACAAAAATGGACGGTCGTGCCCGGAGCCGTGCTCGAGTCGCGTTCGAGCTCAGTCGAACAACCCGATCTCGTGAGCCACGGTCCCCGCTCGGCAGACCACGTCCGGCCGGTGCTGCCGGATCCCGCCGAAGTCCACGGACCGCAGCACCACCACCAGGTCCACCCGCCGGTGTGGCGGGTGCCGGCAGCCCTGTTCGTGGAGCCCAGCCACGCGTCCAGCACCGCGAACTCGGTGCCGTGGTCGACGCGCGGCACCCCGAGGCCGTCGATGATGTCGAGCAACGCCGAGTCGGGGCCACCGGTGAAGCGGGCCTCCCTGGCCGCTTCGCGCAACGACGTCCGCCCCGCGAGGCCGTTGGTGTCCACAGTGGCCGGCACGGGCATCCCGATCCCGAGCACCGGCACGGGCGGTTCGTCGCAGCGCTCGTGGAGCGACTCGATCAACGTGCGCCACTCGCCGTCCGGCAGCCGCGACTTCCAGAACGTCGTGAGCACGACCGACAGCAGCACGAGGTTGAGGCTGTGGTCGATCAGCGATCCGCCCGCACACCGGGTCCAGAGGCGACGACAGGTCGTTTGGAGGCCGTTGAACGGCGGTGGCTGATCTGCCGAACGAACCAGCCCCGCCGAAGTCGAGCCGTGTGCTGCACGCGTGGGCGAGCTGACCGGGGATGTCGCCGGCGAGCTCTAGTCGCGCGGCCCGCGCAACGTCAGCACCACCCGCAGGACGTGCTCGACCGCGGCCGGGAACACGGCTCCGCGCAGCTCGTCGCGGTGCGCCAGGGTCCGCCCGGCGAACTCGAGCATGCGGTCGGGTCCCACCCGCCGCACCACGAGTGCGGCGACCTCCTCCAGGTCGAGGCCCGGGTGGTCGAGGCGGGTCAGCGCGAACTCGACGACCAGCTCGTCCTCGGTCACCTGCTCCTCCTCTCCCCGACTCGTCGAATTCTCCCACCGGTACACGTCGGCAACATGTGCTGGACCGATGATCCGGGCCACCAGCACGCTGTCGGACATGAGGTTCCTGCGGCCAGACGCCCCGCGCTGGAAGTGCCCGCCCGCACCCGCCGGCGTGCGCGACTTCCACGCCGGGCTGCCCGGCTACGCGCCCACCCCGCTGACCGAGCTGCCCGCGCTCGCCGCGGGACTCGGGATCGGCCGGTTGTTCGTCAAGGACGAATCCTCCCGGCTCGGCCTGCCCGCTTTCAAGGCCCTCGGCGCGTCCTGGGCCGTCCACCGCGTTCTGGAGGGACGAACCGGGCAGGTCACGCTCACCACCGCGACCGACGGCAACCACGGCCGGGCGGTGGCGCGCATGGCCCGGCTCCGCGGTCAACGCGCGCACGTCTTCGTGCCGAACACGGTGCCCGAGAAGGCGATCGAAGCGATCCGCGCGGAGAACGCCGAGGTCACCGTCGTCGACGGCACGTACGACGACGCGGTGGCACTGGCCGCGCAGGCCGACGGGATCCTCGTGCAGGACATGGGCTGGGACGGCTACGAGGAGGTCCCCGGCTGGATCGTCGAGGGCTACGGCACGCTCTGCCACGAGGTCGACGAGCAGCTCGGCTCCGAACCCGACCTGGTCGTCGTCCCCGTGGGCGTCGGGTCGTTCGCGCAGGCCGTGATCACGCACTACCGCGGCCGCGACTCGCGCACCAGGATTCTCGCCGTCGAACCCGACCGGGCCGCCTGCGTCCTCGAAAGCCTCCTGGCGGGCGAGCTGAGGAGCATCCCGACCGGCCACACGATCATGACGGGCCTCAACTGCGGTACGCCTTCCAGCACCGCGTGGCCATTCCTGCAGAACGGCCTGGACGCCGCCGTGTCCGTCTCCGAAGAAGAGTGCGCCGAAGCCGTCGAAGACCTCTTCGCGCAGAACGTCCATTCAGGACCGTGTGGTGCCGCTGCTCTCGCAGGATTGCGTGCCATCCGGGACGACCTCGGCCACCTCGGCACCGTTGTCCTCATCAGCACGGAGGGACGTTCGTGACACCACGCGACCTGCTGGCGCGGCTGGTCTCCATCGACTCGGTCAACCCCGACCTCGTCCCCGGTGGCAACGGCGAACGCGAGATCGCCGACTTCTGCGCGAGGTGGTTCCAGGAGCGCGGCTTCGCGGCGCACCGGCTGGAGAGGCGACCGGGCAGGCCCTCGATCGTGGCCGTCCGCAAGGGCACCGGCGGCGGGAAGTCGTTGATGCTCAACGGTCACGTCGACACGGTCGGCCTGGCCGGCTACGACGGCGACCCGCTCGAACCGGTGGTCGAGGACGGCAGGATGTTCGGCCGCGGCACGTTCGACATGAAAGGCGGCATCGCGGCGATGATGGTGGCGGCCGCCCGAGCCACCGGACGACCGCTGCGCGGCGACGTGATCGTCGCGTGCGTCGCCGACGAGGAGCACGGCAGTTCGGGCACCGAGGAGGTGCTGGAGTCGTTCACCGCCGACGCGGCGATCGTCACCGAACCCAGCCACCTCGAAGTCACGCTGGCGCACAAGGGCTTCGTGTGGTTCGAGGTCGAGATCGGGGGCAGGGCGGCCCACGGGTCGCGGCCGGAGCTCGGTGTCGACGCGATCGCCAAGGCCGGGCACTTCCTCGTGGCGCTGGAACAGCTCGGCCACGACCTCGCGACCGGACCGCAGCACCCGTTGCTGGGCACCGGAACCGTGCACGCGTCGCTGATCAGCGGCGGCGAGGAGGCGTCGACCTACCCGGCGAGCTGCCGGATCACGCTGGAACGCCGCACGGTTCCCGGCGAGTCACCGCGGCGGACCGAGGACGAGCTGCAGGCGATCATCGACCGGCTGGAGGCCACCGTCCCGGACTTCAGCGCCACGCTCACCCGCGGCCTCGCCAGGGAGCCGTTCGAGGCCGACCCGGACGCGGAGATCGTGCGGACCCTCGTCGCCGCGCTCGGCGAACCGCCGGTCGTCCGGGCGGAGCCGTTCTGGACCGACTGCGCCCTGCTCGACCGCGCCGGCATCCCCTGCCTGCTGTTCGGCGTGGACGGCGCCGGAGCCCACGCGGCCACCGAGCACGTCGACCTCGCCTCGCTCGACCGGCTCACCGACGTCCTGACCGGAACGATCGCGGCCTTCTGCGCCTAAGGGGCGAGCATCCGCTTGAACTCGGGGCACTCGACCAGCGGTTCGTGGGTGCAGGTGGAGGCGTGGTCGAGGCTGTCGCGCATGCGCCGCAACCGCGCGATGTCCTCGTCCAGCGCCGCTGCCTTCACGGCCATCTGCTGCTGGACGGCGGTGTCGCCGGGCATGGCGAGGAGGAACCTCCCGATCTCCGCGACGGAGAACCCGGCCCGGCGGGCGCAGCTGATGAGCGCCAGCCGGTGCAGCACCTCGGGTTCGTAGGTGCGGCGCAACCCGTTGCGGCCGTTCGAGGAGAGCAGGCCCTTCTTCTCGTAGAACCGCAGGGCGGACGGCGCGAGCCCTGACCTCTGCGCGACTTCGGCGATGTCCAGCACGGGATCGAGGCTAGTCCGGCCTCGGACCAGGCCGACCGGACGCGGGGCTTGACTTGAACCGCGCTTCAAGTCGCACGCTCTGCGCCATGAAGATCCACCACCTGAACTGCGGTTCGATGCGCCGCCTCGACCCCACCCGCGCGGGTCTGCCGAGCGCCCCCGCGGTGAACCACTGCCTGCTGGCGGAGACCGGCGAGGGCCTCGTCCTGGTCGAGACCGGACTCGGGCTCGCGGACGTCCGCACTCCGCTCGAGACGCTCGGCGAGGCCTGGACCGAGATGGCGCAACCGGTTCTCGACGAGGCGGAAACGGCTCTCCGCCAGGTCGAGGACCTCGGCCACGACCCCGCCGACGTCCGGCACGTCCTCGTCACCCACCTCGACGTGGACCACTGCGGTGGTCTGCCGGACTTCCCCCGTGCCACGGTCCACGTCCTGGCCGCCGAACTGCGCACCGCCCTGACCCAGGCCCCGAGCTACCGCTACCGCCCGGCCCACTGGGCGCACGGTCCGCAGTGGCGCGCCTACGAGTCCGCCGACGACTCGTGGTTCGGTTTCGGCGCCGTCCAGCCGGAAGGCCTGCCGGAGGAGTTCAAGCTCGTCCCGCTGCCGGGGCACACGCAAGGCCATGCGGGAATCGCGGTGCACGACGGCTCGCGGTGGCTCCTGCACTGCGGCGACGCCTACTACTACCACCGCGAACTGGAGGAAACGCCCGAAACACACCCGGTTCTCGACGTCGTGCAGACCCGCTCCGCCCACGACCACGGCGACCGCGTCACGACCCAGGACAGGCTGAGGGCGCTCGCCCGCGACCACTCCGCCGAGGTCACGCTCTTCAGCGCACACGACCCGTGGGAATTCGGCAGACTGGTCGGGTGACCCGACTGAGGAAGTGCTGACGTGCACGCCGCCGGCCTGGTGCTGCACCCGCGACGGGACTCCGCCGCCGCCGTCGAGGCCGTCCTCGGCTGGGCGGCCCACCGGGGTGTCGAGATCCTCGGCATCTCCGACGAGATCCAGCGCCTGCGCTGCGAGGCCACCCCGGTCACCGCGGAGGAGCTGGGCCGCCGCGCCGACCTGGTAGTGAGCCTCGGCGGCGACGGCACGATGCTGCGCGCCATGCGCCTGGCCGACGGCGCGCACGCCCCGGTGCTGGGCGTGAACCTCGGCAAGCTCGGCTTCCTCGCCGAGGTCGACGTCCCGGACCTGCCGGCGGCGCTGTCGGCCATCGACGCCCACGACTTCACCGTCGAGCCACGCCTCGCCGTCGACGCGGTGTTCGCCGACCGGAAGGTCACGGCGTTCAACGACATCGCCGTGGTCCGCACTCCCGGCCAGGGCAGTGCGCGGGTCGCCGTCCGCGTCGGCGGCCAGCCGTTCGTGAGCTACTCCGCCGACGCCGTCATCGTCGCCACGCCGACCGGTTCCACGGCCTACAGCTTCAGCGCGGGCGGGCCGATCACCAGCCCGTCCGTGGAGGCGCTGCTCGTCACCCCGGCCTCCCCGCACTCGGCCTACAGCCGCGGCGTCGTGCTGTCGGTCGACGACGAGGTGGACCTCGACCTGCTGCCGTCGAGCGGCCGCCTGGCCGTCGAGGTGGACGGCATGGTCGCCGGGTACGTCGAGCCGGGGCAGCGGGTGTCGCTGCGCGGACGCGCCCGTGCCGCGCGGGTGGTGCGGCTCGGGATGACGACCTTCTACCAGCGGGCGCGGCGCAAGCTGCGGCTCACCGACTCGGCGGAGCTCGGGTGAGGCTGCGCGAGTGGACCGTCGAGGACGCCGCCTGGTACGCGCAGGTCACGAGGGACCCCGAGGTCCAGCGGTACACCACCGACCCGCCCACGACCACCGAGCAGCAGGTCGCCGCGGCGATCCAGGCGTTGCCCGGCAACCCGGCGGTCGCGTCGTTCTGCGTCGAGGACGCCGGTGAGCGCTGCGGCAACGTCGCCGTCGACTTCCAGGACGGCGTCGGGCACGTCTCGTACCTCGTGGCGGCCGAAGCCCGCGGGCGGGGCCTCGCGACCGGGGCGCTCACCGAGTTCGTCGCGTGGATCCTCGCGCACCACCCGGTCACCGAGCTGAGGCTGTGGACCCACCGCGACAACGCCGGTTCCCGCAAGGTCGCCGAACGCGCCGGGTTCGTCCGCGACCCCGCCCGCGACGAGGACCGCGAGGTGAAGGGCGAGGTCTGGCCCACGGTCGCGTACCACCTCGTCCCCTGACCTCACCGAGGTGTCGAGCGCCGCTCGTTCGGATGTCCACGGCGGGTTGCGGAGGGGGGACGAGCCGATCAGGCGCCACGGGGTGGCCGTCCTCCTCGTCGCTCGTGGAAAGCGCGTCCACCTCACGCCGGATGTTCGCCGGCGAGGTGGACGCGCTGCGCCGCGGGCTCGGGGTCACAGGCTCCCCGTGACCGTGCTTCCCGACTTCGTCACGTGGTAGGTGGCGGTCGCTCCGCTCCAGTAGTGGAACGTCAGCGTCACCCGCGCGTTGTCGTTGACCTCCGCGAAGAACTCGGGCGTCAGCGTCGTGGCGCCGGTGGTGTAGTTCGGCGCGAACGTCCGGTCGAACTCCTTGAAGGACGTCCAGTTGTGCGGCCCCGCGTTCGACCCGTCCGCGTACCTCGCCTCCATCGTGGCGAGCACGTCGCCGCGGAAGTTCGTCGGGATCGAGAACGCGCTCGTCGTGCCCGTGGCGGCCGACAGCACCGGGGTGTCGTGGGTGATTAGGTTGATCCGCCACGGCACCCCGGCGGAGAAGTGGGCCGTCAGCACGGCGTTCGTGCCGTAGTTCCGCGAACCGCTCAGCCTGGTCATCGCCGCCGCGGTCAGGGTGAGCTGATCGCCCGAGACCGTGTAGTCCGTGCCGCGCACCAGGTCCGTCGAGCCCTGGCGCAGCGCCGTGAACGTGGTCCCGTTGGGGTGCAACGTGATCGTCTTCGCGGTGACCGCGCTCGACCGGGCGCTGAACACCTGGTCGCCCGACGCCGTGCCGGACCGGGTCGTCCAGCTCGACTTGATCTGCGCGATCAGCTCCGGGTCGCTCCACTGGAAGGACGTGCGGCCGAGGTGCTGGCCGTTGTCCCACAGCATCGTCGTGATCTTCTTGGTCCGCGCGTAGTACCCGAAGAGCTCGAAGAACTTCAGCTTCTCGCCCTGCTCGATCGTGCCGGTGTGCCGGTCGAAGCCGAGCAGCCCGTACTCGCCGAGGATCACCGGGATGCCGCGGGAGACGAAGGTGCTGAAGACGCGGTCGAACGAGTCCGTGAGGTCCTTCTGCGCGGTCGCGTCGAAGCGGAACCCACCGGCGACGTTCACGCTGAACGGCCAGTAGCCGTAGTAGTGCACGGTCGCGGCCAGGTTCCTGTCGCCGAACCCGCTGATCGACGCCGCCAGCTCGTCGAGGCGTGCCTGCTCCGACGAGGTGTGCAGGGTGGGCAGCACGAGCAGGCGGCTCGCGTTGTTGCCACCCGAGTTCCGGACGATGGTGCGGAACGACGCGTTCAGCTCGTGCAGCAGCTGGGCGTTCTGGGCGTCACCCGAGCTGCCGGTGAACTGCGGTTCGTTGACGCTCTCGAACACGAGCTTCGCGGGTGAGTCCCTGAACGCGGTGGCGAGCTGCGTCCAGATCGCGTTGTAGCGGGCGAGCACACCGGTCCGGTCGGACGGCATCGCCGAGATCCACTGCCACGAGTCGTGGTGGATGTTGATCATCACCTGGAAGCCGTCCGCCAGCGCCCAGCCGACGACCTCCTTGACGCGGTCGAGGTACGCAGCCTCGATCTGGTAGCCCGGTGCCCCGCCCTGGTGCTGCCCCCACGTGACGGGGATGCGGATGCTCTTGAAGCCCTGCGCCTTCACGTTGTCCAGCAACGCCTCGGTGATGCGCGGGTTGCCCCAGGACGTCTCGTCGGCGCCGGTCGCGTCGAGCGAGTTGCCGAGGTTCCACCCCGGCTGCATCGCCGCGACCTGGGCCATCGCGTCACCCGGCACCGGGTTGTTCGACGTCGTGGTGGTGGTCGTGGTGGTGGTCGTGGTCGTCGTCGGGTCCGTGCCGCCGCCGGTGCACGTGACGCCGTTGAGGGCGAACGACGTCGGTGCCGTGTTCGCACCGGACCAGCTGCCGTTGATGCCGAACGACACTTTGGCGTTCGGCTCGATCACCGCGTTGTACCCCACGTTGACGGCCGTGGCCTCGGCACCCGAGGACGTCACGGTGGCGTTCCACGCCTGCGTCACCTTCTGCCCGGACGGCCACGTCCAGGTCAGCCGCCAGCCGTCGACGCGGTCCCCGACGTTCGTCACGGCCACGTTCGCGGTGAACCCGCCCTGCCACTGGCTGGGCACCGCGTAGTCCACCTTGCAGCCGGGTGCCGCCGCGGCCGGGGCGACCACCGCCAGGCCGACGGTCGCGGTCACCGAGACGAAGGCCGCGAGCAGCGCGACGCCGCGCCTTCCGGTCATGACACACCTCCAAGCCTGGGAACGCTCCCAGATTGGGGCGGACTGTAATCACCCGGCAACATCCCGAGGAAGTGCTGTCGAATCGCGGTCGAATCGATAGCGAACCTCATGTTGCACTTTCCGCGACAGGTCGTCGTCCTTTGTTTAGCACTTCTCGCCCAGCGGCGTACCCCACACGGCCGAGGCGCTGACCACGCACTGTGCATCGAATCGTCGAACGGCCACGACATTGCGGTGAGCGCCGGAAATCGTCCTGCTCGCAAATGCCGGGTGAAATTGCGCCGAGCAGCGGTCCTGTCGCGAACATTCACCTCCACCCCTGTCGGACCGGATTCGTGACCGTTACAGTCCCGAACCTGGGAGCGCTCCCAGATTCAGTCGGAGCCCGGATTCCTCGGAGGCCCACGTGCACAGTCGCAGGTGGAGAGCTGTCGCAGCCGCGCTGGTCGCGGTGCTCGCGGCGGCGACCGGTCCGCTGGTGCGGCCCTCGGTGGCCGCGCCCGCGTTCAACTACGGCGAGGCGCTGCAGAAGTCGGTCTGGTTCTACGACGCCCAGCGGTCGGGGCAGCTGCCGGCGGGCAACCGCGTGAGCTGGCGCGCCGACTCGGCCCTGCGCGACGGCGCGGACGTCGGGCTCGACCTGTCCGGCGGTTTCTACGACGCGGGCGACCACGTGAAGTTCGGGCTGCCGTTCGCGTTCAGCATGTCCATGCTCGCCTGGGGCGCCGTGGAGAACCGGGCCGCCTACGCGAGTTCCGGGCAACTCCCGCACCTGCTCGCGAACCTGCGGCACGGCACGGACTGGATCATCAAGGCGCACCCGTCCCCGAACGTCGTCTACGGCCAGGTCGGCGCCGGCAACCCCGACCACGCCTGGTGGGGCTCGGCCGAGGTGATGCCGATGGCCCGTCCGTCCTACAAGGTGGACGCCTCGTGCCCCGGCTCCGACCTCGCGGGCGAGTACGCGGCGGCGATGGCGTCGGCGTCGATGGTCTTCAAGGACACCGATCCCACGTACGCGGCGACCCTGCTCACGCACGCCAAGCAGCTCTACACCTTCGCGGACACCTACCGCGGCAAGTACAGCTCGTGCATCACCGACGCCGCGACCTTCTACAACTCCTGGAGCGGCTACCAGGACGAGCTGGTGTGGGGTGCGATCTGGCTGCACCGCGCCACCGGGGACGCGAGCTACCTGACCAAGGCGAAGACCGAGTACCAGAAGCTCGGCACCGAACCGCAGAGCACCGAGCGCTCCTACCGGTGGACGATCGCGTGGGACGACAAGTCCTACGGCGCCTACGTCCTGATGGCCAAGCTGACCGGCGAGCAGACCTACATCACCGACGCCAACCGGTGGCTCGACTTCTGGACGACCGGCTACAACGGCAACCGGGTGCGCTACTCCCCCGGCGGCCAGGCGGTGCTCGACAGCTGGGGTTCCCTGCGCTACGCCGCCAACACGGCGTTCGCCGCCCTGACCTACTCGGACTGGCTGTCCACAAGAGACACCGCCCGCGCGAAGACCTACCACGACTTCGGTGTGCGGCAGATCAACTACGCCCTCGGCGACAACCCGCGCAACGCGAGCTACGTCGTAGGGTTCGGCGCCAACCCGCCGCGCAACCCGCACCACCGCGGCGCGCACGGCTCGTGGGCCGACAGCATCCAGGAACCGGCCGTCAGCCGTCACGTGCTCTACGGCGCACTGGTCGGTGGTCCCAGCACCAACAACGACGCCTACACCGACAGCCGCAGCGACTACGTGATGAACGAGGTCGCGCTCGACTACAACGCGGGCTTCACCGGCGCGCTCGCCCGCCTGTACGGGGAGTACGGCGGCACGCCGCTCGCCTCGTTCCCGGTCGTGGAGACCCCGGACGGCCCTGAGCTCACGGTCCAGGCGTCGGTGAACCAGAGCGCCGCCCAGTTCACCGAGGTCAAGGCGTTCGTGCTCAACAAGAGCGCCTGGCCCGCGCGGACGTTCAACGGCACGCTGCGCTACTACTTCACCCTCGACGGCACGACCGCGCCGAGCCAGATCAGCGTCACCACGAACTACAACCAGTGCGGCGCGGCGAGCGCCCCCGTGCAGTACCGCGGCTCGGTGTACTACGTCGAGATCCCGTGCACCGGCGTGGCCCCGGCCGGGCAGTCGGCGTTCCGCAAGGAGGTCCAGTTCCGGATCACCAGCGCCGGCACCTGGGACCCGTCCAACGACTGGTCGGCGGTGGGCCTCGGCACCGGCAACGCGGTCGTGCAGACCGACCGGATCGTGCTGCGGCAGGACGGCAGGACGGTGTGGGGCGCCGAGCCCGGCGGCGTCGTCGACGACCCCGAACCGCCCTCGGCTCCCAGCGGCCTCACGGTCTCGGCCGTGTCGAGCACGAGCGCGACGCTGAGCTGGACGGCCTCGACGGACAACGTCGGCGTCGCCGGGTACGACGTGCTCGACGGCACTACCGTCACGGGTTCGTCGGCCACGACCGGTCTTGTCGTCACCGGCCTCACTCCGGACACGCCGTACACGTTCTCGGTGCGGGCGAGAGACACGTCCGGCAACGTGTCCGCCACGAGCGTTCCGGTCACCACGCGCACGCTGCCGGGAAGCGCGAGCACGTTGTCCGTGCAGCACAGGGGTTCCGGGGCGGCCACGGCCAACCAGATCGGCGCCACGGTGCAGCTGACGAACCGCGGCACGACGCCGGTCAGCCTCACCGGCACGACCATCCGGTACTGGTTCACCGGCGACGCTCCCTCGGCGAGCTACCAGGCGTGGTGCGACTGGGCCCGGATCGGGTGTGCCGGCGTGCAGGTGCGGGTGGTGAAGCTCCCCGCCGCCCGGCCCGGCGCCGACGCGTACGCCGAGGTGTCGTTCACCTCCGGCAGCCTCGCGGCGGGAGCGAGCACCGGTGACGTCCAGGTGCGGATCGCGAAGTCCGATTGGTCCACTTTCACCCAGACCGACGACCACAGCTACCGGGTGAGCGGCGCGCTCACCGACTTCGACAGGGTCACCGCCCACACCGGCGACACGCTCGTGTGGGGCGTCGAGCCCTGACGATCTTCGGGGCGGGACGTTCTGCGCGGCACAGGCGTCCCGCCCCGATCCCAGCCGCACCCCGCGCACGCCGCCGGGCCGCGGTCGCGCTCTCACGGTGACACGCGGGCGTTTCGTCACGTTCGAATTGATCTTCGCGTGCTCCTACGATGAGCATCATGACGGACGTAGACCGGTACCGCCGGCCAGGCCCCCGCATCGAGGAGGTCGCCCGGCTGGCCGGCGTGTCCAAGTCGACCGTCTCGAGGGTGATCAACGACGAGCAGTACGTGAGCGCCAGGGCGCGCGACGCCGTCCACACGGCGATCACCCACCTGAAGTACAGCCCGAACCAGGCCGCCCGCTCCCTCGCGGGCAGCAAGGCGAACGCCATCGCGCTGGTCGTCTCGGAACAGGGCAGCCGGGTGCTCGGCGACCCGTTCTTCGCGGGCGTCCTGCGCGGCGTCCACGCCGAGCTGTCCGGCCGGCACGTCCAGCTGCTGCTCATGATGAGCCGCCCGCAGGACCACGACGACCTCCTCGTCTACCTGGCGGGCGGCCACGTGGACGGCGCGCTGCTCGTGAGCCTGCACGGCGACGACCCGCTCCCCCACCGCCTGCAGGAGGTCGGCCTGCCGGTGGTCGTGGGCGGACGGCCGCTCGGCGCCAGCTCGGTCCCGTTCGTGGACTCGGACAACTTCACCGGCGGCCTCGACGCCGTGCGGCACCTCGTCTCGCTGGGCCGCAACCGCATCGCGACCGTGGCGGGGCCGCGCGACATGGCGGCGGGCCTGGACCGGCTCAGCGGCTGGCGCCGGGGGCTGGGTGAGGCCCGGCTGTCCGCCGACCTGGTGGTCGAGGCGGACTTCACGCCGGAGAGCGGCGCGCGTGCGATGACCGAGCTGCTCGACCGCGCCCCCGGCATCGACGCGGTGTTCGTCGCCGCGGACATCATCGCGCTGGGTGTGCTGCAGGTGCTGCACGCCCGCGGGCGGCGCATCCCGGAGGACGTGGCGGTCGTCGGGTTCGACGACTCGCTGCTGGCGTCGACCGCCACCCCGCCGCTCACCACGGTGCGGCAGGACGTCGAGCAGCTCGGGCGGACGATGACGTGGCGGCTGCTGGGCGAGCTGGCCGGGGACGACGGGCTGCCGCCGTCGCTGCTGCTGCCGACCTCACTGGTGCGCCGGGCGAGCGCCTGACGCGACGGCCTCGCCCCCTTCCGCCGCCCGCCCCCGCGGCCTTGCGGGGGTCACCCCCAGGCCACCCGCGCGTTCACCCGCGACCCCGCGCGGTCCCTCACCGACCCAGCCACCGCGCGCCGTTCGTCCTCATCCCCACACGTCCGGTCGCACCAGGGCATTGCTCCCACCACAGCCCCCGGCCCGAGCCCTGGGCGCGCGCTTTCCCCTCGCCGGCACTGGCGCTGTACGTACCGGCCGCAGCACTCAGTGTTAACCCAAAGGTCACACTTCCGGGAACGCTCCCAGTTTTCTCAACTGTGACCTGAGCCGCAAACCACGAGGTCACCCGGTCGAGCGACGGCGTAAACACCTGGTGTACCCAGGAGTGTGTCTTGACACACGTTCGAAGCCGGTACGACACTCCTCCCCGTCTGGGAGCGCTCCCAGAACCCGCCGCCGAGACCAGAGGAGTTCTCCCGTGCGACACCGTTGGGTCAGCGTGCTGATCTGTGCCGCCGTGTCCGCCGCCGCCACCACAGCGTGCGGGTCAGGTGGAGCGAGCCAGTCCGCAGACGGAAAGACCGAGCTCACCATCGCGACGTTCAACGAGTTCGGCTACGAAGAGCTGTTCAAGGAGTACGAAGCCGCTCACCCGGACGTCAAGATCACGCAGCGCAAGACCGGTCAGGGCCAGCCCCACCACCAGAACCTGTTCACCAAGCTCGGCGCCGGCTCCGGCCTCGCCGACATCGAGGGCGTCGAAGAGGGCTACCTCAGCCAGGTGATGTCGAAGTCCGGGCAGTTCAACGATCTCAAGGAGATCGGCCCGAAGATCGAGGACAACCGCTGGCTGCAGTGGAAGACCGACGCGATCACGTCCAAGGACGGCAAGCTCATCGGCTACGGCACGGACATCGGTCCGCTGGCCATGTGCTACCGCAAGGACCTCTTCGCGCAGGCCGGCCTGCCGTCCGACCCCGAGGGCGTGAAGGCGCTCTTCGCCACGTGGGACAGCTACTTCGCCGCCGGTGACCAGTTCATCGCGAAGGTTCCGGGTGTCGCCTGGTTCGACAGCGCGGCCCAGGTCTACAACGCGATGCACAACCAGCTCGAGACGGGCTACTACGACAAGTCCGACAAGCTGGTCGTCGACACCAACGCCGACATCAAGAAGGACTGGACCGCGGTGACCGCGGCCGTCGCGAAGGGTCAGTCGGCGCGGCTCGCGGCGTTCAGCCCCGAGTGGAACACCGGCTTCAAGCTCGGCAAGTTCGCCACCAAGACGTGCCCGTCGTGGATGCTCGGTGTCGTCGAGACGCAGGCCGGTCCCGAGAACAAGGGCAAGTGGGCGGTCACCGACGCGTTCCCGAACGGCGGCGGCAACTGGGGCGGCTCGTACCTGACCGTGCCGAAGCAGAGCAAGAACGCCAAGAAGGCCGCCGAGCTCGCCGCGTGGCTGACCGCGCCGGAGCAGCAGGTCAAGGCGTTCAAGGCCAAGGGCACCTTCCCCAGCCAGCTCAAGGCTCTCGACGCGCCGGAGCTGCTGGAGCAGACCAACGCCTACTTCGGTGACGTGAAGGCCGGCGCGCTGTTCGCCACCCAGGCCAAGAAGATCAAGGCCGCGCAGTACAAGGGCCCGGCCGACGGCCAGATCCAGGAGACGGTGTTCAGCCCGGCTCTGCAGTCGGTCGAGCAGGGCAAGAGCTCCGAAGAGGCCTGGAAGGCCGCTGTCGAGGGTGCTCAGAAGGCGGCCAAGTAGTGACCGCCACTCTCTCCAAGGTGGACCGCGGGCCGGCACAGGAGGCCGGCCCGCGGCCTCCGCGGCGGTACCGGCTGTCCAACCTGGACGCCAAGGTCTCGCCCTACCTGTTCGTCGCACCGTTCTTCGTGCTCTTCGGCGCCATCGGGCTCTTCCCGCTGCTGTACACCGCCTACGTCTCCCTGTTCGACTGGGAGGTGGGCGCCGACGAGCCGCTGTTCATCGGCTTGGAGAACTACCGGACGCTGTTCGAGGACGACCAGTTCTGGAACGCGCTGTTCAACACGTTCAGCATCTTCCTGCTCTCGAGCGTCCCCCAGATCATCGTCGCTGTCGTGATCGCGGCACTGCTCAACGCGAACCTGCGCGCCCGCACCGGCTGGCGGATGGGCGTTCTGCTGCCCTACGTCGCGAGCCTCGTGGCGTTGACGATCATCTTCGGCAGCCTGTTCGGCCCGCAGTACGGCCTCGTGAACGACGTGCTCGGTCTGTTCGGCATCAGCCCGATCGACTGGCAGGCCAGCACCTTCGGCAGCCACGTCGCGATCGCGTCGATGGTCAACTGGCGGTGGACCGGCTACAACGCGCTGATCATCCTCGCGGCGATGCAGGCGATCCCGCGCGACGTGTACGAAGCGGCGCTGGTCGACGGCGCGAGCGCGTTGCGGCGGTTCTTCAGCATCACGCTCCCGATGCTGAAGCCCACGCTGATCTTCGTGATCGTCACCTCGACCATCGGTGGCCTGCAGATCTTCACCGAGCCGAAGCTGTTCGAGCCCGCGGGCGGCAGCGGCGGCGGCTCAGAGCACCAGTACCAGACCGTCGTCCTCTACCTCTACCAGTCGGCCTTCCAGGGGCTCGACCTCGGTTACGCCTCCGCGATCGCGTGGGTGCTGTTCCTGGTCGTGATCGGTGTAGCGGTCCTCAACTTCTTCCTCACCAGGAGGGCCGTCCGATGATGAAACGACCGTCCTTCGCGATCTACGGCATCCTCGCCGCGTTCGTGCTCGGCTCCGCCTTCCCGTTCTACTGGTCGTTCCTCGTCGCGAGCCGCGACAACTCGGTGCTGACCGGCGACTTCACGCTGGTCCCCGGCGGGAACTTCTGGACCAACGCCTCGCGCGTGTTCGACACGGTCCCGTTCTGGAAGGCGCTGGGCAACAGCTTCATCGTCTCCGGCACGGTGACGTTCTCGGTGGTGCTGCTGTCGACGCTCGCCGGGTTCGCCTTCGCCAAGCTGAAGTTCCGCGGCCGCGGGGTGCTGTTCCTGTTCGTCGTGGCGACGCTGGCGGTGCCGACGCAGCTCGGCATCATCCCGCTCTACATGGCGATGGCCGAGTTCGGCTGGGCCGGTGAGCTGGAAGCCGTCATCGTGCCGAACCTCGTCACGGCGTTCGGCGTGTTCTGGATGCGCCAGTACCTCGTCGACGCCATTCCCGACGAGCTCGTCGAAGCGGCGCGCATGGACGGCTGCAGCCTGTGGCGCGCGTTCTGGCACGTCGCGCTGCCCGCCGCCCGGCCGGCCGCCGCGATGCTGGGCGTGTTCACGTTCATGCAGTCCTGGAACGACTTCCTGTGGCCGCTGGTCGTCCTCAACGCCGACAACCCGACGCTGCAGGTCGCTCTGGAGAAGCTGCAGAGCGGTTACTACGTCGACTACTCGCTCGTACTCGCCGGAACCACGCTCGCGACCGTTCCGGTGCTCATCGTCTTCCTCGTGCTCGGGCGGCAGATCGTCGCCGGTGTGATGCAGGGCGCCGTCAAGGGGTGAAAATGGAGAACATTCTTTTCCCACAGGGATTTCTGTGGGGAGCCGCTACCGCGGCGTTCCAGGTGGAAGGTGCGACCGCCGTGGACGGCCGCACCGACTCCATCTGGGACGAGTTCTGCCGGCAGCCCGGGAGGGTGGTCGGCGGCGACTGCGGTGAACCCGCCGCCGACCACTACCGGCGGTTCGAGCAGGACGTCGCCATGATGGCGGACCTCGGGCTCCAGGCCTACCGCTTCTCGATCGCCTGGCCGCGCGTGCGGCCGGACGGCGGGAAGGTCAACCCGGCGGGTCTCGACTTCTACAAGCGGCTCATCGACTCGTTGCTGGCGCACGACATCGTGCCGTGGCCGACGCTCTACCACTGGGACCTCCCGCAGACGCTGGAGGAGAACGGCGGGTGGGCCAACCGCGACACCGCGTACCGGTTCGCCGACTACGCCGCCGCCACCGTCGAGGCGCTCGGTGACCGGGTCGGCACGTGGACGACGCTGAACGAGCCGTGGTGCTCGGCGTTCCTCGGCTACGCCGCGGGCATCCACGCCCCCGGCCGCCAGGAGCCGAAGGCCGCCGTCGCCGCGGTGCACCACCTGCTGCTCGGCCACGGGCTCGCCGCCGACACCATCCGCGCGGCCCAGCCGGACGCCAAGGTCGGCATCACGCTCAACATGTACCCGATCATCCCGGTCGACCCCGACAACCCGGCCGACCTCGACGTGGCCCGCCGGCTCGACGGGCTGCAGCAGCGGATCTTCCTGGACCCGTTGCTGCGCGGCGAGTACCCGGCCGACATCCTCGAGGACCTGGAGCCGTTCGGCTTCGGCGACCACATCAAGGACGGCGACCTCGGCGTCATCTCCGGCCCGATGGACATGCTCGGCGTCAACTACTACACCGAGCACTACGTCAGCTCGACGCCCAACGGCGACGACGGCGGCCGCAACCCGTGGGTCGGCGTGGAGCACGCGTCGTTCCCCGTCCGCAACGCCCCGGTCACCGACATGGGCTGGGAGGTCAGGCCGGACGGGCTGACCACCGTGCTGATGCGGGTGCACCAGGACTACCCGCGGCTCCCGCTGTACATCACCGAGAACGGCGCCGCGTTCCGCGACGACTTCACCGGCAACGGTGCCATCGACGACGTGGACCGCACCGGCTTCATCGCCTCCCACCTGCGCGCCGCCCACG
Source organism: Lentzea jiangxiensis (assembly GCF_900104175.1). GTDB lineage: Bacteria > Actinomycetota > Actinomycetes > Mycobacteriales > Pseudonocardiaceae > Lentzea > Lentzea jiangxiensis. The sequence continues at coordinate 295,408 of NZ_FNIX01000002.1, read as the reverse complement.
CGGCGATCGAGGCGGGAGTCGACCTGCGCGGGTACTTCTGCTGGTCGCTGCTCGACAACTTCGAGTGGGCAGAGGGCTACGCGAAGCGGTTCGGCATCGTCCACGTGGACTACGACACCCAGATCCGCACCCCGAAGATGAGTGCGAGGTGGTTCAGCAGGGTGGCACGCGACAACGCGCTGGTCGCCACCTCATGACCGAAGGCAGGAGTCGTCGCCCCGGCCCGCGCATCGAGGAAGTGGCGCGCGTGGCCGGGGTGTCGAAGTCCACCGTCTCCAGGGTGATCAACGGCGAGAAGTACGTGAGCGAGCGGTCGCGCCAGGCGGTGCACCGCGCCATCGCCATGCTCGGGTACAGCCCCAACCACGCCGCGCGCACCCTGGCGGGCAGCAAGGCCAACGCGATCGCGCTCGTGATCTCCGAACAGGGCAGCCAGGTCCTCGCGGACCCGTTCTTCGCCGGGATCCTGCGCGGGGTGCACGCCGAGCTCACCGGACGGCACGTCCAGCTCCTGCTGATGATGAACCAGCCGCTCGACGGTGAGGACCAGGTCGCCTACCTCACCGGAGGGCACGTCGACGGGGCGCTCGTCGTGAGCCTGCACGGCGAGGACCCGTTGCCGAGGATCCTGCACGAGACGGGGCTGCCCGTGGTGTCGGGCGGCCGTCCGCTCGCGGGCGGCGCGGTCCCGTTCGTCGACGCGGACAACTTCAACGGCGCGCTGGGGGCCGTGCGCCACCTGATCTCACTGGGCCGCGAGAAGATCGCCACGATCGCCGGCCCGCACGACATGGCGGTCGGCATGGACCGCCTGAGCGGCTGGCGGTGCGGCCTCGCCGAACACGGGATGCCCGTGGGGCTCGTGGCCCACAGCAGCGACTTCACGCCCGAGAGCGGGGCGTTCGCGATGGAGGACCTGCTGCGCCGCGCACCCGATCTCGACGCGGTCTTCGTGGCGGCCGACATCCTGGCCGTGGGCGCGTTGCGGGTGCTCCACGCGCGCGGCTACCGGATTCCCCACGACGTCGCCGTGGTGGGGTTCGACGATTCCGTGCTCGCCTCGACCGCGACGCCGCCGCTCACCACCGTGCGCCAGGACGTCGAGCAGTTGGGGCGCACCATGACGTGGCGCCTCCTCGCCGAGCTGGCTGGCGAGGAGAAGCTCCCGTCGTCGATGCTGCTGCCGACGTCGCTGGTGCGCCGGGCGAGCGCCTAGCCCCCGCTCGTGGTCAGACAGCGGCCTTCGCGCGGCTGGCCAGGCCCTCGATCACACCGGACAGCTTCTCGGTGACCTCGGGGTCGTCGACCGGGTGCAGCTCGGCGAAGCGGACCACGGAACCCGGGATCGACAGGGTCAGGTCCTCGGCGGGCACGCCACCGGCGATCTTGACGGCCTTGCGGGCCTCGTCCTGCGCCCACACGCCGCCGTACTGGCCGAACGCGGTGCCGACGACGGCGACGTGCTTGCCGGACAGGGCGCCGGCGCCGTAGGGGCGGGACAGCCAGTCGATGGCGTTCTTCAGCACGGCGGGGATGGTGCCGTTGTACTCGGGCGAGATCAGCAGCAGCGCGTCCGCCTCGGCGGCGGCCTCGCGCAGCTTCACGGCGGGGGCGGGAACGGCGCCCTCGGTGTCGATGTCCTCGTTGTAGAACGGCACGGTGTCCAGGCCCTCGAACACGCCGACCTCGACGTGGTCCGGCGAGATCTGGACCGCGGCCTCGGCGAGCCGTCGGTTGTGCGATCCGGAGCGGAGGCTGCCGACGAGCGTGAGGATGCGGACGGTCATGGCGGGACTCCTGTGTACGGGGTGCGGTTGAACGACTACACCTTAAACGGGACGTGTTCCGTCTATCTTCCGGCTAGGCTGCCGAGGTGAGCGACGGCACACCTCTCCCCCTCGCCGGGCCGGAGGCTCCCCTGCGCGCGGACGCCGTGCGCAACAGGGCGTTGCTGCTGGAAGCGGCGGCGCGACTGGCGGCGGAACGGGGGGCGGCGGCGATCACGATGGAGTCCGTGGCCACCGCGGCGGGCGTCGGCAAGGGCACGGTGTCGCGCCGCTTCGGCGACCGGCACGGGTTGCTGCAGGCCCTGCTGGACCACTCGGAGCGCCGGTTCCAGGAAGCGTTCCTGAGCGGCCCCGCGCCGCTCGGCCCCGACGCCGACGCGGTGACGAGGCTGCGGGCGTTCGGCCCGGCCCTGCTGCGCCACGAACACGCCCACTTCGACCTCTACCTCGCCGCCGAGCCGTCGCCCGAACGCCGGTTCACGGTCCCCGCCCGGCAGCTGCGCCACCGCCACGTGGCCCTGCTGGTGCGCGCGGCCCTCCCGGACGCCGACGCCGACCTGCTCGCCCACACCCTGCTGGCGTCGGTGGATGTGGTCCTCGTCGAGCACCTCGGCCACCCCCGCGACAGGGCGCTCGCACGGGCGGAAGCGGGCTGGCACGACCTCCTCGACCGCCTCCTGCGCTGACTCCCCCGTTCGGTTCGAGTCGAATCACGCGTCGAATTCGACCGATGACCGCGCCGGAGCTTGTTGCCGTCGCCGGACTCGTCCTACGGTGCCCCTGGGAGCGCTCCCAGACGCACCGTCGACGAGGACGGAGAACCTCACAGCATGAGATCTCAACCCCCACGTCTCCTCGCCGCGACCCTGCTCGCGGTGCTGACGGCGACCTCGCTCCAGTCCGCCGCCGCGGCCGCGGACTACGAGCGCGTGCTCAACGGCACGTTCGACAGCGGCTCGGCGGACCCCTGGTGGGCCGGCGCCGGCGTCACCCACCGCGTGACCGGCGGGGAACTGTGCGCGGCCGTCACCGGCGGCACCACCAACCCGTGGGACGCCCTGATCGGCCAGAACGGCGTCCCGTTCGAGGAGGGCCAGTCCTACACCTTCTCGTTCGACGCCCGCGCCACGACCGCGCAGCCCGTGACGGCCGCCGCGGGCGAGAGCGTCAGCCCGTACCGCGGGATCGCGAGCAAGCAGTTCACGGTCTCCCCGGAGAAGCAGCGCTTCTCGTTCACCTTCACGTCCACCCTGGACTTCCCGGACGCGGGCAACGGCCAGGTCGCGTTCCAGCTGGGCGGCCAGCCGTCCGACAACACGATCTGCGTCGACAACGTCTCGGTGATCGGCGGCGTGAAGCCGCCCGGCGGGGTGAACCCCAACCCCACCAAGAAGGTCCAGGTCGACCTGGTGGCGTACGTGCCGGGCCTGCCCAAGCGCGCGACGCTCGTCTCCACGGCCACGACGCCGCAGACGTGGACCCTCAAGAACTCCGCGGGCGCGACGGTGGCGTCCGGGCAGAGCACGCCGAAGGGCCTGGACGCCACGTCCGGCGACTCGGTGCACCTGATCGACTTCTCGTCGTTCGACACGGCCGGCACCGGCTACGTGCTGTCCGTCGGCGAGGACAGCAGCTTCCCGTTCGACATCTCCGCCGACCCGGTGAAGCGCCTGCGCTACGACTCGCTCGCGTTCTTCTACCACCAGCGCAGCGGCACGCCGATCGAGGCGCAGTACGTCGGTGAGGAGTACGCGCGTCCCGCCGGCCACGTGAACGTCGCCCCCAACCAGGGCGACAACAACGTGCCGTGCCGCGCGGACCTCGCCTGCGGCTACACCCTGGACGTGCGCGGCGGCTGGTACGACGCGGGTGACCACGGCAAATACGTCGTCAACGGCGGCATCGCCACCTGGCAGCTCCTCAACGCCTACGAGCGCGCGTCCGTGCTCGGCGACGCCACCGCGTACCGCGACGGCTCGCTGAACATCCCCGAGAAGTCCAACGGCGTCCCGGACCTCCTCGACGAGGCCCGCTGGGAGGTCGACTTCCTGCTGAAGATGCAGGCGCCCGACGGCATGGCACACCACAAGATCCACGACGCCAACTGGACCGCCCTGCCGACCCGTCCCGAACTGGACGACCAGCCCCGCCGCCTCTCGGCGACGAGCACCGCCGCCACGCTGAACCTGGCCGCGGTGGCGGCCCAGGCGTCCCGCCTGTGGAAGGGCGTCGACGCCACCTACTCGGCCACCCTGCTCGCCGCGGCCCGCAAGGCCTACACGGCGGCCAAGGCGAACCCGGCCAAGCTCGCCGACCCCAACGACGGCACCGGCGGCGGCGCTTACAGCGACGACACCGTGACCGACGAGTTCTACTGGGCCGCGTCGGAGCTGCTCGCCACCACGGGCGAGAGCACCTACCGCACCGACGTCACCGCCTCACCGCACTACAAGGCGGCGAGCCTGAACCGCGGCGGCTTCCACTGGGGCGGCACGGCACCCCTGGGCGACATCACCCTCGCCCTGGTCCCCGGCCTCCCGGCGGCGGACGTGACGGCGATCAAGCAGAAGTTCGCCACCGTGGCCGACGAGCACCTGACCGCCATGGCGGCGATGGGCTACGCCACCCCGTACGACAACAGCACCGCGGGCTACGTCTGGGGCTCGAACTCCACGGTCCTCAACAACGCCCAGGTCCTCGCCCTGGCCCACGACTTCACCGGAGCCACCAAGTACCGCGACGGCGTCTTCGAGGCCCTGCACTACATCCAGGGCCGCAACCCGCTCAGCACCTCCTACGTCGCGGGCTACGGCGACCAGGCGATGGTCAACGCCCACCACCGCTTCTGGGCACACCAGAACGACCCGACCCTCCCCATCGCCCCCGCGGGCTCCCTCTCCGGCGGCCCGAACAGCGGACTGCAGGACCCGGTCGCCCAACGCCTGCTCACGGGCTGCCCGCAGCAGAAGTGCTGGGTCGACGACATCGGCGCCTACTCGGTGAACGAGGTCGCGATCAACTGGAACTCGGCCCTCGCCTGGGTCTCCGGCTGGGCAGCCGAGAAGTCCGGCGGCACCACCACCCCGAAGTCCGACTGCGAGGTCGGCTTCACCGCCCACCGCTGGTCCGACGGCCTCTCGGCTTCCGTGAAGATCACCAACACCGGCTCCTCCGCCTGGTCGTCCTGGAAGCTGGGCTTCACGTTCCCCGGCACCCAGCGGCTCACCACCGGGTGGTCGGCGACCTGGAGCCAGACCGGCCAGGAGGTCTCGGCGGCCAACCTGTCCTGGAACGGCAAGGTCGACCCCGGCAAGTCCGTCTACATCGGGCTGAACGGGTCGGGCGCCGGGACTGATCCGACCTCCTTCACGGTCAACGGCAAGACCTGCAAGACCGCCTGATCCACAGGCACGCACCAGGGATGCGCCCGCTGCCACTCCGGTGGCAGCGGGCGCTTGGCTTCCGCCGGCGGAACCACCCGCGCAGCCGAAGGCGAGCCGCGAACCCTCGGGTCGCGGAGGAAGCGGCGAGGTCGCGATGACCCGACCCACGCGCGATGCGGCACCCGAGGCGACCACCATCCCCGGGTGACATCACTGCGAAGGTGACCGCCCCGCAGAGGTGACTTCGCACCGCAAGGCGACCACCTCACCACGCCCACTTCGCGACCCGAGGCGACCGCCCACCACGCCGACTTGCGCAGCCATGACACCCCGCACGTGACGCACAAAAGCCCACAACGAACAGGACCGAACAGCAACACGCCGCCTCCTGTTGCCAGCTCCGCCGTCACCCACCAGAATTCACCTCAACCAGACCATTGCCCCTCGACCGCGCACGGCGCCCGCCCGGCAGCTCACCTCCGCTGAACTCTTCACTGTGAGCGCTAACAGCCCCAACCTGGCGTTATACAGATGACACTTGACGGCAAAGTTGTTAGCGATAACACTCCCTCGCCAACAGCACTGTTGCCAGTAGGTGACATCGAGGAGAACCAATGAGGCTTGTCCGGATAGCGGCCACCACCGCACTCGCCGTCACCCTCGCCGCCTGCGGCTCGGCGCAGAAGACGGTCGACCAGCAGAGCACCTCGAGCGAGGGTGCGCTGGTGGGCGTCACCATGCCGACGCGGTCGTCGGAGCGCTGGATCCACGACGGCGACAACATCAAGAGCGCCCTGGAGGGCAAGGGGTACAAGGTCGACCTCCAGTACGCGGAGAACGACATCCCCACGCAGGCCAACCAGATCGAGAACCAGATCACCAAGGGCGCCAAGCTGCTGATCGTGGCCTCGATCGACGGCACCGCGATCACCTCGCAGCTGCAGCAGGCCGCGGACGCGAAGATCCCGGTCATCGCCTACGACCGGCTGATCCGCAAGAGCCCGAACGTCGACTACTACGCCACGTTCGACAACTTCAAGGTCGGCGTCGAGCAGGCGAACTCCCTCCTCGCCGGTCTCAAGGCCAAGGGCGAGGGGCCGTTCAACGTCGAGCTGTTCGCGGGCTCGCCGGACGACAACAACGCCACGTTCTTCTTCAACGGCGCCATGTCCGTGCTGCAGCCGCTGATCGACCAGGGCAAGCTCGTCGTGAAGTCCGGTCAGAAGGACTTCAAGACGGTCGCCATCCTGCGCTGGGACCCGGCCACCGCGCAGAAGCGCATGGAGGACATCCTCACCTCGACCTACGGCGGTGCCAAGGTCGACGGCGTCCTCTCGCCCTACGACGGCATCTCGATCGGCATCCTGTCGGCGCTCAAGAGCAGCGGCTACGGCACGCCGGCGCAGGCGTACCCGATCGTCACCGGTCAGGACGCCGAGGTCGCCTCGGTGAAGTCCATCATCGCCGGTGAGCAGTACTCGACGATCCACAAGGACACGCGGAAGCTCGCCGACGTCACGGTGAAGATGGCCGACGCGGTGCTCAAGGGCGGCAAGCCCGAGGTCAACAACACCAAGGACTACGACAACGGCAACAAGGTCGTGCCCTCGTTCCTGCTGCAGCCCGTCACCGTGGACAAGGCGAACTACCAGAAGGAACTGGTCGAGTCCGGCTACTACACCGCCGACCAGCTCAGGTAAGCCGAGTGTCTGACGACGTCCTGGTGATGCGCGGCATCACCAAGAGGTTCGCCGGGGTCACCGCGCTGCACGAGGTCTCGTTGACCGTGCGGCGCGGTGAGATCCACGCGATCTGCGGTGAGAACGGCGCGGGCAAGTCCACGCTGATGAAGGTGTTGTCCGGGGTGCACCCGCACGGCACGTACGACGGCGAGATCCTCTTCGAGGGCGAGCCGTGCGCATTCGGCGGTGTTCGCGACAGCGAGCGCCGCGGCATCGTGATCATCCACCAGGAACTGGCCCTGTGCGGTCAGCTCTCCGTCGCGGAGAACCTGTTCCTGGGCAACGAGAGGGCGCGGCGCGGGCTCATCGACTGGAACCGCACCAACCACGAGGCGCAGGCCCTGCTGGACCGCGTCGGGCTGCGCGAGAACCCCACGACGCCGGTGAACGACCTCGGCGTCGGCAAGCAGCAGCTCGTCGAGATCGCCAAGGCGCTGTCCAAGGAGGTCAAGCTCCTGATCCTGGACGAGCCGACGGCGGCGCTCAACGACGACGACTCGCAGCACCTGCTGGACCTGCTCGAGGGCCTGCGGTCGGAGGGCATCACCTGCGTGATCATCTCCCACAAGCTGGGCGAGGTCACCCGGATCGCCGACACCGTCACGGTGCTGCGCGACGGCAGGACCATCGAGACGTTGCCCGCGCAGGGTCTCAGCGAGGAACGCATCATCGCCGGCATGGTCGGCCGCGACCTCGAGCACCGGTTCCCTCCGCGCACCCCGGACATCGGCGAGGAGGTGCTGCGCATCGAGGACTGGACCGTGCACAGCCCCGCGCAGCCGGACCGGGTGGTCGTCGACCGCGCCACGCTGTCGGTGCGGCGCGGGGAGATCGTCGGTCTCGCCGGGCTGATGGGCGCGGGTCGCACCGAGCTCGCGATGAGCGTGTTCGGCCGCTCCTACGGTGTCGGCATCTCCGGACGTGTGCTCAAGGACGGCCGGGAGATCGACACCCGGTCGGTGCAGGCCGCGATCCGCAACGGGCTCGCGTACGTGAGCGAGGACCGCAAGCGCTACGGGCTCAACCTGATCGAGGGCGTGCAGCGCAACGTCTCCGCGGCGGCGCTCGGCAAGCTCTCGAAGCGCGGCTGGGTCAACGAGAACGAGGAGTACACGGTCGCGGAGCGGTTCCGCAGGTCGATGGGCATCAGGACGTCCACCGTGACGACGCCGACCGGCACGCTGTCGGGCGGCAACCAGCAGAAGGTCGTGCTGGCGAAGTGGATGTTCACCGACCCGGACGTGCTGATCCTCGACGAACCGACGCGCGGCATCGACGTCGGCGCCAAGTACGAGATCTACTCGATCATCAACGACCTCGCCGCCCAGGGCCGCGCGGTGCTGGTGATCTCCTCGGAGCTGCCGGAGCTCCTCGGCCTGTGCGACCGCGTCTACGCGCTGTCCGAAGGCCGCATCACCGGTGAGGTGAGCCGCGAAGAGGCCACGCAGGAACGCTTGATGCAGTACATGACGCGAGGACAGAGCTCATGACCACGAAGACCGCCCCCGCTCCGGCCGCCGCTCCTCCGCTGCCGTCCCGCCGGATCAACATCAACCTGCGGCAGTCGGGCATCTACGTCGCGTTCGCGTTGATCGTCGTGCTGTTCACGGTGCTGACCGACGGCGCACTGCTGCAGCCGCAGAACATCTCGAACATCATCGTGCAGAACTCCTACGTGCTGATCCTCGCGATCGGCATGATCCTGGTGATCATCGGCGGGCACATCGACCTCTCGGTCGGCTCCACCGTGGCGCTCACCGGCGCGATCTGCGCGGTGCTGACCGTCCAATGGGGACTCCCGTGGCCGGTCGCGGTGCTGCTGACGCTGCTGTCCGGCGCGCTCATCGGCGCGGCCCAGGGCTACTGGATCGCCTACTTCGGCATCCCCGCGTTCATCGTGACGCTGGCCGGCATGCTGGTGTTCCGCGCTCTCACCCTGACGACGCTCGGCAACCAGGGCATCGGGCCGTTCCCCGACGAGATCCGCTCGCTGGCCAACGGGTTCACCGGCAGCTACCTCGGCAACGTCGGCCTCGGCCCGCTCGGTGGCGCCGACCTCGTGAGCCTGCTGGCGGGCGGGCTGTGCGTCGCGGGCTTCGCGTTGTCGCAGTGGCGCAAGCGCTCGGCCCGGCTCGGGTACGGCCAGACCGTCGACCCGATGCCGATGTTCGTGCTCAAGATCGTGGGCGTGGCCGTCGTCGTCATGGCCGTCGTGGTGCAGCTCGCCCGGTTCCGCAACCTGCCGTGGGTGCTGGTGCTGCTGGCGGCGCTGGCGCTCGGCTACTCGCTGATGGCGAACAACTCCGTGTTCGGGCGGCACATCTACTCGATCGGCGGCAACCTGCAGGCCGCCACGCTGTCCGGCGTGAAGGTCAAGGCCGTCACGTTCTGGGTGTTCGTCAACATGGGCGCGCTCGCCGCGCTCGCCGGCGTCATCTTCGCCGGACGGCTCAACCAGGCCGGGCCGACGGCGGGCATGTCCTTCGAGCTCGACGCCATCGCGGCCGCGTTCATCGGCGGCGCGGCGGTGCAGGGCGGTGTCGGCAAGGTCATCGGCGCCATCACCGGCGGCCTGATCATGGGTGTGATCAACAACGGCATGTCGCTGATCGGCGCGCCCAGCGAGCGCGTGATGCTCGTGAAGGGTCTCGTCCTGCTCATCGCGGTTGCCTACGACGTCTGGACCAAGCGCCGCGCCTGACCCCTCACCAGCCCTGAAGGCGACCATGGCATCCCTGCGCCACCTCTGCCCCGTCGCGGTCGTGACGGACGCGCTGGTCCCGGTGCCGCCGGCCGCCGCCGAACCGCTCGTGCGGACGGCGGCGGCCGCGCCGGACTTCTCCGGGCTCGGCAACGGCCGGCCGATCCTGACGTCAGGCCTCGGCGAGGTGGGCGTGCGCGACAGGTTCTCCCTGCCGGCCACCGCCCTGAAGAGCGACGGTGGCCGCGGCTGGGACGCGGCGCAGCGCACCGGCAGCCGGTCGGCGGTCGGTCGACGACACCCGCAGCGAGGACTACCGCGTCGCCCACGCCACCGCTCCGAGCCCCACCGGCCCCTTCACGAACAGGGGTCTGATCTTGAACAAGGAGCCGGACCTCGGGATCCTGGGCACGGGCCACAGCTCGGTGCTCCAGGCGCCGGGCACCGACGACTGGTACCTGGTCCAGCACCGCTTCGCCATCCCAGCAGGGACGGCACGCACCGGAAGACCACGATCGACAGGACGAGGTTCGGCAGGGACGGTGTGATCGTCCCCGCTGCGCCGACTCCCGAAAGCGCCGCACCACAACGGATCCGGCCTCAGCACTGCCGGGCCCTGGTCAACTGATCCGAGGAGTTCGATGTCACAGCGGGAACCCGGGCTCGTCCGCGAGCCGTTCGGCCGGGTCGGTGAAGCCGACGTCCACCGGTACGTCCTGTCGTGGCCGGGCGGGGTCACCGTGCGGGTGCTGGACTACGGCGGCGTGGTCCAGTCGCTGGAGGCACCGGACCGCGACGGCGTTCCCGCCAACGTGGTGCTCGGGTTCCCCTCGCTCGACGACTACGTCAAGAACAGCGAGCCCGGCGCGAACAGGGTGTTCTTCGGCGCCCTGATCGGCCGGTACGCCAACCGGATCGCCCGCGGCACGTTCACCCTCGACGGCGTGGTGCACCGGCTCCCGCTCAACAACGGCCCGAACAGCCTGCACGGCGGGCCGGAGGGCTTCGACACGAAGGTGTGGTCGGCGACCGAGCTGCACGAAGCCGACAGCGTGGGCGTGCGGCTCGAGCTGGTCAGCCCGGCGGGCGACAGCGGCTTCCCCGGCACCGTGACCACGCAGGTGACGTACCGGCTCGACCGGCAGAACCGCCTGAGCATCGCCTACCACGCGACGACGGACGCCCCGACGGTGCTCAACCTGACCAACCACACCTACTGGAACCTCGCCGGCGAGGGCAGCGGCGACGTGCTCCGCCAGTCGCTGATGCTGAACGCGAGCCGCTACTGCCGCGTCGACGACGACCTGATCCCGGTGGGGGATCCCGCACCGGTCGAGGGCAGCCCGTTCGACTTCCGGCTGCCGACCGCGATCGGCGCCCGCATCGGCGCGTCCGACCCGCAGCTCGACGTCGCGGGCGGGTACGACCACAACTGGGTGCTGGACTCCTCCGGGGCGTCGTTCGCGGCGCAGGCGTGCGATCCGGAGTCGGGCCGCCTGCTCACCCTGTGGACCACGGAGCCGGGCCTGCAGTTCTACTCGGGCAACTTCCTGACCGACGACCTGGTCGGCACCGGCGGCCGTCCCTACGGCCGCGGCGCCGGCTTCGCCCTGGAGGCCCAGCGCTTCCCGGACTCGCCGAACCGCCCGGACTTCCCGAGCGCGGTGCTGCGCCCCGGCGAGGTCTACCGGCAGGAGACGGTTTTCCAGCTGTCCACAACGGATTGATACGCCAGGTCGCGTGCAGGTGGTCGTCCCGAGGTTGATCAGCTGTCCGGGTAACGGTCAGGTGGTCAGGTCGCCCCGGTCGCGGCGCGCGAAGAACTCGGCGAGGACGGCGTTGTCCTCGTACCCCAGTTCGTGCGCCTCGACCTCCTCGCGGGTGAACCACCTGAGACGCTGCCCTTCGGTGAGCACGACCTGATTGAGGTCGAGGTCGGCTTCCGCCCAGAACGTGTGCTCGACGCCGTACGGCCTTCGCTCGGAGCACAACGAGTGGACGGCGTCCGGCGCGAGCACCACGCCCATCTCCTCTTCGATCTCCCGCCTGATGCACTCGTGCGGCCGCTCTCCTTCTTCGAGGTAGCCGCCCGGCAGGCACCACGTGTTCGGGAACCGGATGTCGGGTTTGTCGTCGCGCAGGTACAGCAGGACCTGGCCGGCGGGGTTGATCATCACGATGTTGGTGCCTTCGTCCACACCGCGACTCTGCCTGCGTCGGCTGCGTGCGGCAAGTTCCTGCGACACAGGAACTTAATCGATTCGACAGGTGATTCGACAACTCGCCCGCGTTCAGTGGTCTGTCTCGTTCAAGATGGAGAACACCGCACGAGAGGAGGCCGTTGTGACAGCCGAGTTCCTCGAACCCGCTCTCGGAGAGCTGTCCGCCGCCGACCGCGCGCTGTTCCAGGCGTACGGCGCCGGACCGATCCGAACCCCTCCGTTCGACCACGTCCACCACGCCTTCGAGGCGCACGTCGCGCGGCATCCGCGGCTGACGGCCGTGGAGCACCTCGGTGAGTCGCTGACGTACGCGGAGCTCGACGCCAAGGCCGGACTGCTGGCGGAGTTCCTGGTCCGCGGCGGCGTGCGCCCCGGTGACCACGTGGGACTGTTCCTGACGCGGTCGATCTCCATGGTCGTGGGCGTTCTCGCCGTGCTCAAAGCAGGTGCCTCGTACGTGCCGCTGGACGTGAGCACCACGCCGGAGGCGCAGCTGCGGCACGCCGTCCGCGTCGCGCGCATCGACGTCGTGCTCACCACGAGCGCGGACACCCTGCCCGGCCACCTGGCCGCGGTCGTCGCGATCGACACCCTGCCCGACGTGGGGTCGTTCTGCCGCACCAACACCGCCGAGTCGGACATCGCCGCCGTCGTCTTCACCGGCACCAGCGGCGTGCGGATCTCGCACGCCGGCCTGTGCAACCTCCTGCTCACCGCTCCCGGTTCACTCGGCGTCACGCCGGGCACCAGGGTGGCGCAGCTGCTGGACATCGGCTGCGACCTCGCGATGTGGGAGGTGCTCGGCACGCTCGCCAACGGCGGCACTCTCGTGCTGCGCGGTGAGGACGTCCGGCAGACGGCGCGAGCGGTGGACGTCCTGATCGCGACGCCGAGCGTCGTGGCCACTGTGGACCCCGAAACGTGTCCGCGGGTGCACACGGTCGCCGTCGCCGGTGAGCGCTGCCCGCAGTCGCTGGCGGACAGGTGGTCCCGCCGGGCGACCTTCCACAACGCGTCCGGTCCCACCGAAGTGACGATCGTCAACACCGTGCAGCGCTACGAGGCCGGTCGCGGTCAGCTCACCATCGGGCGGCCGGTGCCGAACACGACCGTGTACGTGCTCGACGACGCGCAGGAGCCGCTTCCGCCGGGCGAGATCGGGGAGATGTGGGTCGGCGGCGCGGGCGTGACCGCCGGCTACGTGGGCGACCCGGAGCTGACGGCGCGGCGCTACCGCCCCGATCCGTTCCTCGGTGGTGGCCGTCTGATGTTCCGGACGCGCGACCTGGGCCGCTGGACGGCCGACGGGCAGCTGGAGCACCACGGCCGCGCCGGTGACCAGGTCGAGGTGCTCGGGTACCGGTTCGAGCTGGACACCGTCACCGCCGCCCTGGAACGCGCGGCGGACTGCGAGCAGGCCACGACCCTGGTGCACGACGGCAGGCTGGTCGGGTTCATCAGCCCCCGGACCGCGGCGCCGGAACTGGCCAAGCTCGCGGTCTCCCAGCGGTTGCCGCACTACTGCGTGCCGACGCTGATCGTTCCGGTCGACGCGCTGCCGACCACCGGGCGCGGCAGGGTCGATCGACGCGCCCTGCTGTCCTGCCTGGACGGACGTTCGCCCGCCCTGCGCGGGTAGGGCGGGCGTCCGTGACCACGCGCAAGGCCCGCGACGACCTGCCACCCGGCGCTTCGCTCGTCGCCGACGCGCTGTCGGCGCTGGAGCCCGAGCACCGGGTGGTGGTCGTGCGGGCCTTCTACCGCGGTGAGTCCGTCGCCGAGCTCGCCGAGGCGTTGGAGCTGCCGCAGGGTGCCGTGAAGTCGCGGCTGCACCACGGTCTGCACGCGTTGAGGCGCACGCTGCTGGAGAACGGGGTCATGGAGTCGTGAGCTCGAAACGTTGAACGGCGACGGACCCGCCCAGCGCCTGGGTGGCGTGGTTGAAGATGCCGAAGCGGTAGCCCATGAAGAACTGCCATTCGTTCTTCAGCGTGAAGCCGGTGCCCAGCGGCGTGAAGTTCACCCCGTCGGTGCTGTAGGAGAACCGGGCCTGGCGTCCGCTGCCGGGCCGGATGTCCGCGTTGGCGCGCAACCAGATCCTCGTGCCGGACAGGGTCGCGCTCGCCACCTCCGTTCCCGTGCCCGTGGTGTTCCAGCTGCTGTCCATGGTGAGGCCGTTGACCATGACCACCCTGTTGCGGCCGTTGTCGCGTTTGACGCCGATCCACGCCGACGAGTCGCGCAGCATCGCGAGCCCGGTGCGGTCACCGTCGCGCATCGACGCGAGGTCCAGCGTGACGGTGGCGGTCGAGGTCGGACCCTGGACCCGGTGGGTGAGGGTGTTGCGGGCGCTGTAGAGGTCGTTGGTGACGGTCGCGGTGGACAGCCGCAAACCGTTGTTGACGCTGTACTTCGTCGTGTCCGGGTTGTGGTTCCACTCCCACTGCGGTTTGAGCGCCGTGCCGTCGAAGGTGTCGACACCGGTCATCGGTTTCACCGGTCTCGACGGCAGGTTCGGCCTCGGGTAGTTCACCCCCCAGGCGCCGTTGACCGTGGTGACGCGCGGCCAGCCGTCGGAGGTCCAGGTGATCGGGGCCAGCACCGGCACGCGGCCGCCGGGGTAGGCGTCGACGAAGGCCATGTAGTACCAGTCGCCGTTCTGCGTCTGGACCATGCCTCCCTGGTGCGGCACTCCCCCGCCCTGGATCGGGCCGCGCATGTCCAGCAGCACCTGCTGCACCGTGTACGGGCCGAAGGGGCTGGAGGCCTTGAGGACGTACTGGCCGTTCGCGGGCCTGGTGAGCCAGATGTAGTAGCTGCCGTTGCGCTTGTAGAACCGCGCGCCCTCCAGGGTGCCGATGTTGGACGGCGTCTGGAACACCTGCTGCGACCGCACCTCGGACTTCCCGTCGGCCGACAGCTGCGCCACGCTGATCGTCGTGTTGCCGTAGGCGACGTACATCGTGTCGTTGTCGTCGACCAGCATCCCGGCGTCGTAGTAGCACTTGTTGATCGTCGACAGCTTCGACCACTGCGCGTCCACCGACGTGGCCGTGTAGATGTGGGTCTGGGCGAAGTCGACGCAGCCGCCCCAGTAGAAGGTGTTGTTGCTCTTGCGGTGGTTGAGGAACGACGCCCAGATCCCGCGCACGTACCCCCTGCCGCCGTTGAGGTCGTACTTGGAGCCGAAGTCCAGGCGCGGCACGGAGTGCCCGGCGAACTCCCAGTTCACGAGGTCGTAGGACCGCAGCACGGGAGCACCCGGCGAGTAGTGCATGGTCGACGCCGAGTAGTAGTACGCGTCGCCGACCCGGATGATGTCGATGTCCGCGAAGTCCTGCCACAACACCGGGTTCGTGAACGACGACGGGGTCGTGGAGGTGGTCGTGGTGGTGGTCGTCGTCGTGGTCGTGGTCGGGCCTCCTGTACCGCCGCAGGTGGTGCCGTTGAGGCGGAACGAGACCGGGTCTGTGTTGGTGGAGCCGGCCGTGGCGTTGAACCCGAACTCGACCTTGCCACCGGTCGGCACGGACCCGTTGTAGGAGACGTTGCGCGCGCTGACCTGGCCGCCGCTCTGCGTGATCACGGCGTTCCAGTGCTGCCCGACCTGCTGGTCCGACGCGTAGGTCCACTCCAGCGTCCAGCCGGTGATCGCGTCACCGGTGTTGGTGATGGAGACGGACGCCCCGAAGCCGCCCTGCCACTCTGAGGTCTTGGTGTAGGTGACCGAGCACCCCGGTGCCGCCTGCGCCGTGGTGCTCGCCGCGACACCCGCGGCCACCAGGACGAGGGCGGACAGCGCCGCTCCTGCCGGAACCCATCTCATGATCGCCCCCACCTCTGGTTGGACTGGCCGTTGCAGGTCCACAGGACGAGCCGGGAGCCGTTCCCGGTCGCGGCGCCCTCGACGTCGAGGCACAGCCCGGCGCCGGCGTTGCGGGCCGTTCCGTCGGAGCCGAGCGTCCACCGCTGGTTGGCCTGGCCGTTGCACTGCCAGACGATGACCCGCGTGCCGTTGGTCATGCCCTGGTCGTAAGCGTCGAGGCACTTGTCGCCGAACACGCGGAGCTCACCGTTCGCCCAGGACGTCCAGTGCTGGGAAGCGGGCGTGAGGCAGTCCTGGACCACGACGGCGGCTCCCGAGGCCGTGGAGCCGTTCTCCACGTCGAGGCAGCGGTTCGACCCCGCGCCCCGCAGCCGGGAGGTGGTGTTCTCGATGAAGCTGCCGCCGCTCACCCGGAACGCGGCGACGCCGTGGGCGGGCACCGAGGCGGAGATCGCGCCGGACGTGGTCGAAGTGCCCCCCGTCCACAGGTCGGTCAGCGTGAAACCGCTCCCGGAGAGACCGATCTGGGCGGCGGTGGTGGCGACGGTCGCGGTGCCGCCGCCCCGGTTGAACAGGCCGACGGCGACCGAGCCGTCGGAGAGCGGTTTGGCGAAGACCTCGATGGCACCGTCGTCGCGGACCCGACGGCCGCCCGCTCCGAGCCGGTCCTGGTTCACGGCGATCAGGCGCTGGTTGCGCAGGATCGCGCTCACGTCGGCCGACATCGTGCGGATGTCGTTGCCCGCCATGAGGGGCGCCGCCATCAGAGCCCAGAGCGCGAAGTGCGAGCGGGACTCCGTCAGCGTGAGTCCCGGCCGGCCGACGACCAGCATGTCCGGGTCGTTCCAGTGGCCGGGCCCCGCCTGGACGGCGAGCGGGGCGGTGACGTCGACGACGTTGCCGACCCCCATCGGGTAGCTGTTGGTGTTGCCGTTCTGCCAGATGTCCAGCAGGTCCTCGGTGGTGCGCCACAGGTCGGCGACCTCGCCCCAGTTGTACCGGTCGCCCGTGATGGGGTGGAAGCTGTTGGGGTTGATGCTGTAGACGATCGGGCGGCCGGTGGCGCGCAGGGCGTCGCGCATGATCGTGAACCGGGCGACCTGCTCGTCGCGCGTGCCGGCGCCGGAGCACCAGTCGTACTTCAGGTAGTCGACGCCCCAGGAGGCGAAGGTGCGCGCGTCCTGGACCTCGTGGCCCTTGCTGCCGGTCGAACCGGGGAACGCGCCGGTGCCCTGCGCGCAGGTCTTCTCGTTGGGCACCTGGTAGATGCCGAACTTGAGGCCGCGTGCGTGGATGTAGTCGCCGAGGGCCTTCATGCCGCTCGGGAACTTCGTCGGGTGTGAACGCAGGGCACCGGACGCGTCGCGCTGCGGGTCGAACCAGCAGTCGTCCACGACGACGTACTGGTAGCCGGCGTCGCGCATGCCCGACGACACCATCGCGTCGGCGGCCTGGCAGACCTGGCTCTCGGTGATGCCGCAGCCGAAGCTGTTCCAGCTGTTCCAGCCCAGCGGCGGGGTCAGGGCCGGGCTGCCGGGTGCAGCGACCGCGGCCGGCGGCGAGGTGGTGGTCGCCGCCAGCACGGCTGCGGCGAGGACGATCTTTCGGAACCGGGTGGGCATCGTCGCCCCTCTCTGGCAGGGGTGGGAGACGCCGCCGGCGGCGCGACCGGCGGCGTCTGTCCTGGGGGGATCAGCAGGTCGAGTTGGTCTGCGTCAGCAGCCCGAGCCGCCAGGGCAACCGGTTGTAGTCACCACCGGCGTTGGGATCCATGCCCTGGTAGAGGTAGCTGAGCTTGCAGGGGCTGATCTCCATCGTCTGGTCGACGTTCGTGCGCACCATCTCGCCGTGGCTGATGTCGCGGGTCCACTGTCCACCCGGGAACGTCACGTTGTTGGCGCGGGCGAACGGGTTCGACTCGGTGTCGGCCAGCGCCGTCCACGGCCCGGTGATCGAGGGCGCGGTCCAGGAGCGGAACCAGCGGCGGCCGTCGGTGCCGATCGCCTCGTGCACCAGCAGCCACTGGTTCTTGCCGGCGATCTTGTAGACGTTGGACGCCTCGAAGAGCCGGTTGCGGTCGCTGTCCCGCATGGCGATCACGGTGTTGGTGAAGCCGTTGGGGAACTGCGAGAGGTTCGTCTCCGAGCGGTAGAGGTGGCCGTTGTCGTCGGAGGAGAACAGGTAGCACTTCGCGGTGTCGCACACCAACCAGAAGTCGACCCAGTACCCGTTGCCGATGTTGTCGCGGATGATCTGCGGCATCCCGTTGGCGTAGAAGTTCTTCGGCGCCGACCACGACGAGGGGTTCGAGATGTCGGTCGTCGTGGAGTACGAGGCGTTCGACCCGGTCTGGTAGACGAGGTACCAGAGGCGTTGCGGCGCGAAGTAGAACACCTGCGGCGCGGCCCGGTAACCACCGCCGATGCCGGAGCGGTCGAGGTAGTAGTGGGGTGCCGACGACGCCTGTGACCAGTCGCTGAAGCTCGTGTACATCAGGTTGTAGCCGTTGGTGTAGGTCGACGCGAAGACGTGGTACTTGCCGTTGTAGTACACGACGCTCGGGTCCTTGACCGCGACGTTGGGGTGCGTGGCGTCGGGCTTCGGGCTGATCAGCTGGCCGCTCGAGGACCAGCGGAAGCTCGACGGCAGGTTCCCCACCGGCGGGTTGCCCGTCGTGGTCGTGGTCGTGGTCGTCGTCGTGGTGGGACCGACGTCGCCGGTGCACAGGGTCCCGTTGAGGGTGAAGGCGGTCGGGTTGGGGTTGGAGCCGCTGCTGGAACCGTTGAACCCGAACTCGACGCGCCCGCCGGTCGGGATCGCCGCGTTGTAGGAGACGTTGCGGGCGGTCACCTCCGCGCCGGACTGGGTCACCTGGGCGTTCCAGGCCTGCCGCACCTGTTGCCCGGCACCGAAGCTCCAGGTGAGCGTCCAGCCGTCGACGGCGTCACCGAGGTTGGTGACGACGACGTTGGCGGTGAAGCCACCGTCCCATTGCGACGGTGCCGTGTAGGTGACCGAACAACCGGGTGCGGCCGAGGCGGGCTGGTGGGCCACCGCGGTCAGCGTGGTGACCGCGACGAGCGGGACCGCCGCCAGCGCGGTGAGCCGGGCACGCCGGGACGTGAACAACCGTGCGAAGAACATGATCACCCTTCGTCGTTGGAGGGGGCGGGGATCACGCGGAGGCGCAGGTGGCCGGACTGACCTGGGCCGCGGAGGAACCGGAGGCGATGAACCCGAACGTCGTCGAGGCGCCGGGACCGATCGCGCCGTTGTAGGCCGCGTTGGTGACGGTGACCTGGCCACTCGCCGTGCCGCCCCACAGCTGCGTCACGACGTGCCCGCCGGGCAGCGTGAACCGCACGGTCCAGCCGGCGGTGGCGGTCGCACCGGGGTTGGTGACGGTGACCTCGGCCTGGAAGCCGCCGTTCCACGTGCCCGTCACCTTCGGCGTCGCGGTGCAGGTGCCGCCGGGTGCCGGCGGGTCACCGATGCTGCCGGGCACCGACGACAGGGCGTTGAACCAGGCGTTCGCCATCTTGCTGTAGCCGGCGGCGTTGGGGTGGATGCCGTCGGGCAGGTCGGAGATCGGCACGGCCGGGTACATGTCCACGACGTGCACGCGTTTGCCCGCTGCCGCCTTTGCCCGCAACATCGGGACGATGGCCGCGTTGTAGTTGCGCACGGTGGCGTCCGCGAACCGGATCGGGATGATCGTCGAGACGAACACCTCCGCACCCGGCGCCTGCGCGGTGATCTTGTCCACCAGCGCGGAGAGCCGTCGTGGCGCGCCGGCGGGATCACTGCCGTACATGTCGTTCGTGCCGATGTGCAACAGGATCGTGCGCGGGGTGTAGGTCCTGAGCCGGTTCACGACGATCGCGTCGATCTGGGCGATGGTCCAGCCCGGGTGGCCCTCGTGGTCGCGGTCGGGCAGCGAGCCCGGACCGTCGGCGAGCGACCCGACGAAGTCGACGGTGCGTCCGGCGGCGCGCAGCTTCGCGCCGAGGTCGAGCCGGTAGCCGCCGATCGAGCCGCCCTGGGTGATCGAGTCGCCCAGCGGCATCACCCGCACGGGATCGGCCGCTGGTTGCGCGGTGGACTGGTCGGCGAGCGCGGGTGAGGTGGCCAGCAGGGCGGCGACCAGCGCACCGCACAGCGCTTTCGGCAGGCACGGCATGGTGAGCCTTTCGTCGACGACGGTCAACGGCAGGGGCGGCTCCCAGCACTGTAACTACGCGCTTTCTTCGGGGTCAAAGCTAAATGTGAGCGCTAACTTTTAGCACTTCCAGTTATCGGAACCACTTGCTCAACGTGGCTGGTAAGCGCACTGTTAACGCAAACATGCGAACGTCACCCGGTCGCTCGCGCCACGGAACCACCCTCGCGCACCCGCATCGGCACCCGGTGGACCAGTGGCGTCCTGCCGACGCGTCCACGCCGCTGCACGAGCTCCACCAGGACCTCCACGGCCCGCTCACCGAGCTCGTGGTGGGGCGTGGCGATCGTGGTCAGCCGGGGACGCATCCAGGAAGCGGCGGGGAGGTCGCCGAACCCGAGCACGGACACGTCGCCCGGCACCGACAGCCCGGCGTCGGCGAGCGCCTGGTACGCCCCGAACGCGAGGCGGTCGTCGAGGCAGACCAGTGCTTGCGGACGCCGGTGGCGCACCAGTTCCGCGGTCGCGGCGTACCCGCACTCCGGCGTCCGTTCAGGACAGTCGAGCGCGCTGACCACCTCCGCGCCGGAAGCCTCGAACACCTCGCGCAGACCGGTGAGCCGTCCCGGGACGTCCCGGGCGCCCGGGTCGGCGCCGATCAGGTGGATGCCGCGGGCGCGCCCGGCTTCCAGCAGCCGTCGCGCCGCCGAGCGGCCGCCCTGCGCCTCGTCGGCCACCACGGCGGGCAGGCCGGAGCGGGGTGCGGTGGCGCCGAGCAGCACGGCCGGCCCGTACCGCAGGCCGTGCGCTTCGGCGACAGCCCCCGAACGCACGGCGGCGAACACCACGCCGTCCGCCCGTCTGTCGTGCATCGCCTCGACCAGGCTCCGCCCCCGCGCCGGGTCTCCGCCGGACTCGGCGACGAGCAGCATGAACCCGAGGCGGTGAGCCGCCTCGAGGGCGCCCTTCACCAGGTCGCCGGTGGAGCCGGGGGACTCCACGGCGTCGAGGACGAACCCGATCGTCCGCGACAGCCCCGGCCGCGACGCCTCCGGCGAGCCCCGCCGGTAGCCCAGCTCCCTCGCCGTGGACCGCACCCGTTGCTCCGCCGCCTCGGAGATGCGCAGCTCCCTCGCCCGTCCGGTCAGGACGAGCGAAGCCGTGGTCACCGACACCCCGCTCGCCGCCGCCACGTCGGCCAGGGTCACGCGCGAACGTCCCACCGCGGGTCCGCCTCCTGCCGCTCTCGGGCCGGGAGCCGCCGTTGCGACGGCACGGGAACGGGGTCCCTGGCCGGAGCAGCGGCCAGGGACCCCTCGTCACCACATCAGGAGCAGGCGACGCCGTTCAGCACCGGCGACGAGAACGGCGGAGTGCCGCTGTAGTTCGCGTTGTAGCCGATGCTCACCTGGGCGCCGGACCCGAGCGTGCCGTTCCAGGCCGCGTTCGTGACCCGGACCTCGTCACCCGTGTCGTTCCACGTGCCGTTCCAGCCCTGCGTCACCGACACACCGGGGGCCGAGAACGAGAAGGTCCAGCCGTTGAGAGCCGCGCCGCGGTTGACGATCACGACCTCCGCGGAGTAGCCGCCCTGCCACTGGCTCGTCACGCGGTGGGTCGCCGTGCAGCCACCGGGGTTGCCACCGCCGGACGTGGTGGTGGTGGTGGTGGTGGTAGTAGTGGTGGTCGTAGTCGTGATCGGGCCCGCCGCGATCGCGAGCTCGTAGGCCCGCTGCGGCACGAACTGACCGGCCGGCGCGATGCAGCCGTCCGACTCGCCCGGCAGCTTGACCCACAGGAACGCCTCGATCCTCGAGTCGCCCGTGTTCGTCGTGCTGGGCGTGCCGATCGCGCGCCCGGCAGGGTCGCACCACTCGCTGCCGGCGGGACCGTTGCCGTTGCGGCTGGTGTCGACCACGGCCTTGAGGCGGCTGTCGCCGATGGCGTTGAGCACGTTCTTGGCGAAGTTCACCTCGTCCGAGGTCGCGCGGTAGTTCGACACGTTGGTCGAGATGCCGTCGGCGCTGTTGGAGATGTCCGCCCCGCGCAAGCGGTTCGCCGCCTCCGACGGGCTCAGCCACGCGGAGTGGCCGATGTCGAAGTAGACCTTGGCCTGGCTCGACCCGGACTTGAGCTTCTTGCCCGCGTAGGCCATCGACGCCTTGGTCTGGTTCTGCTGGTCCGCGTCCTGGCAGCTCGTCATCAACGGCAGCACGTCCGGCTCCAGCACGATCGTCGCCGGACGGCCGGCGAGGCCCGCCGCGACCTCGTCGACCCAGGCCCGGTACGCCGCGTGGGAGGGCGCGCCGCCGCCGCTCGGGCCGCCGCAGTCGCGGTTGGGGACGTTGTAGACCACCAGGATCGGGATCTTGCCCGCGGAAGCCGCCGCCCCCACGAAGGAGCTGACCTCGGACCGCACCGTCGAGGTGTTGGTCGTGGTGTACCAGCGCGCCTGCGGGACCGACGC
Organism: Lentzea jiangxiensis; assembly: GCF_900104175.1. GTDB lineage: Bacteria > Actinomycetota > Actinomycetes > Mycobacteriales > Pseudonocardiaceae > Lentzea > Lentzea jiangxiensis. Next base: position 273,121 of record NZ_FNIX01000002.1, on the reverse strand, counting down.
GATGCGGTCGCGGATGACCGCCGCCCTGGAGTCGCCCGGGTTCGCGGCCACCCAACGCGCGCTCGAGCTCGCCGGGTCGACGTAGAACGCCGACTCGGCGGCGCTGACGGACGCACCGCCTCCGACCACCAGTGTGACGGTTCCCGCGACGACCGCCGCCGAGAGCAGGCCCGCGCCCGCACCCCGCTTCCACCGTGTCATCGTGTCTCCAGTTCGCTCGGTTGCAGTGATTCAGTTCTCGCAGCGTCATTGCTGTCCGGAGTTGAGAATCAGCGACGCGAGAGCGCTCTCATAACGTCGGAGAAGCGAATGCGAGTTCGGGCCAACGTAACCACGGAACTCTGAATCGTCAACGCTGGGAGCGTTCACCCGTCGATGCCGGAGAGGAAGTTTCGAAACTTTTCCCTGAACTGCGATCAACGCTGTGACGTGGTAGTTGGGAGCGCTCCCGCACCGGTTTACGCCGATCAGGGCAACCTGCTGTCGAATTCGACGACCACTTCTTGTGACCGCGCCGCAGTGGCTGCGACACTCCGGAACGGCAACGGAGGGCGGCGGCGGAACAACTCCCGTCAATTCTCACCGCCCACCGCGATCCGGCAATGGCGCACCGGGTCCGGCCTTCTGTCCTGCCCATCACCCGCCTTGCATTCGGGTCGACCCCGGGAAGTGTGGAAGATGAGACTGACATCGAAGTCAGTGACCCTGATCCCGATCATCGCCACGGTCGCGACCGCCGCGATCGGCGCCACCTTGATCGCCCCACCCGTCGCGAACGCGGCGACCACCCTCGCCGCCGCCGCTCAGCAGAGCGGCCGGTACTTCGGCACCGCCGTCGCGGCGAACAGGTTGAGCGACTCCACCTACGTCGGGATCTTGAACCGTGAGTTCGACATGGTCACGGCCGAGAACGAGATGAAGATGGACGCGACCGAGCCGGCCCAGAACCGGTTCAACTACGGCAACGCGGACCGGATCGTGAACCACGCCCGAGGTCAGGGCAAGCGCATCCGCGGTCACGCGCTGGCGTGGCACTCGCAGCAGCCGGCCTGGATGCAGAGCATGTCCGGCACCACCCTGCGCAACGCGATGCTGAACCACGTCACCCAGGTCGCCACGTACTACCGCGGCAAGATTTACGCCTGGGACGTCGTGAACGAGGCCTTCGCCGACGGCAGCAGCGGCGCGCGGCGCGACTCCAACCTCCAGCGCACCGGCAACGACTGGATCGAGGCGGCGTTCCGCGCGGCGAGGGCCGCCGACCCCGGCGCGAAGCTCTGCTACAACGACTACAACACCGACGACTGGACGCACGCCAAGACCCAGGCCGTCTACCGGATGGTGCAGGACTTCAAGTCCCGCGGCGTGCCGATCGACTGCGTCGGGCTGCAGTCGCACTTCAACAACAACAGCCCGGTGCCGTCCAACTACCAGACCACGCTGCAGAACTTCGCGAACCTCGGCGTGGACGTGCAGATCACCGAGCTCGACATCGAGGGCTCCGGCAGCACGCAGGCCCAGAACTACCAGAGGGTCACCCAGGCGTGCCTCAACGTCGCGCGCTGCACCGGCATCACGGTGTGGGGCATCCGCGACACCGACTCGTGGCGTGCCTCGGGCACCCCGCTGCTGTTCGACGGCAACGGCAACAAGAAGGCCGCGTACAACTCCACGCTGGCCGCGCTCAACGCGGCTGGTGGCCCCGGCCCGACGACGACCACGACCACCACGACCACCACGACGACGAGCAACGATCCCGGTAACGGCGCCTGCACGGCCACGGTGTCGCTGAACCAGTGGAACGAGGGCTTCGTCGCCACGGTCAAGGTCACGGCGGGGTCCAGCGCGCTGAGGGGCTGGACCGTCACGACCACCCTGTCCGACGGCACGGTCACCGGTTCGTGGAGCGCGAACCGCAGCGGCAACAGCGGATCCGTCACCTGGACCAACGTGGACTACAACGCCGAGGTACCGGCGGGCGGGTCCACCGAGTTCGGTTTCCAGGGCAGCGGCAGCGGTGCGGAGCTGAACCCGACCTGCTCGGCGCGCTGACGATCCCGGCGGGCTCCCGCGGTGCGACGTAACCGTCCTCCGCGGGAGCCCGCCTGCCCTTGCGCGGCAGTGACAGCCGCGAGGTCTTGCAGGCGATCCTCGCGGCGGAGCGGGTGAAACCGCCCCTGCCGGTCAGAGCGCCGTCGAGCCGGACCGCGGGTTGTCCACCCGCGACCAGTGCGCTCACCACCACGGCTACCACGTGAAGCCGGCGTCTCGCGGGCGGCTGCTCCGTCCCGGACACGGGCGGCCGGCACACGTGGACCACCGCCTCCTGCGCGGTGAACGGCCTCACCGGCGGCGGCAGCCACCCGCTCGACGTGAACCAGTGGCAGTGCAGCGCCTGATCCCCTCGAACTCCCTTCCCAGCACGAGAACGAGGTCACCGTGACCCTCTCCCACTCCTCCTGGCAGCACACGACCAGGTACCGAGTCATCGCGCTCGTCGCGGCGGTGCTGTCGGTCATCGCCGCCGTCGCCCTCTCCTACACGCCGCAGCAGGCGCACGCCGCGTCCCTGACGCGGGTGACCGGCTTCGGCACCAACCCGACGAACCTCAACATGTACGTCTACGCGCCGGACCGGCTCGCCGCCCGTCCCGCGCTGCTCCTGATGATCCACTACTGCACCGGCACGGCGAGCGCGGTGCACAACGGCGGTGGCCGGGACTACGTCGCCGCCGCGGACCGGCACGGGTACGTCATCGTCTACCCGGAGGCGACGCGGGAAGGCCGCTGCTTCGACGTCTCCACCCAGAACGGCTTGCGCCGCAACGGAGGTAGCGACTCCACCGGCATCATGTCCATGGTGTCGTACGCGCGCCAGCGCTACAACGTCGACCCGTCGCGCATCGTCGTCTCCGGCATCTCGTCCGGCGCGATGATGACCAACGTGCTGGCCGCCCAGTACCCGGACGTGTTCAGCGCGGCCTCGGCGTTCGCCGGTGTGCCCGCCGGGTGCTTCGCGACCGCGGACGGGTCGATGTGGAACAGCCAGTGCTCCGGCGGCACCCTGTTGAAGACGCCGCAGCAGTGGGGCGACCAGGCGCGGGCCATGTTCCCCGGCTACACCGGCAGCTACCCGCGGATGCAGCTGTGGCACGGCACGAACGACACCACGCTGGCGTACCCGAACTTCGGTGAGGCGCTCGACCAGTGGACGAACGTGCACGGCGTCAGCAGGACCCCGGTGTCGACCGACCAGCCCCAGGCGAACTGGACCCGCACCCGCTACGGCGCCTCGGGCGTCGTCGAGGGCATCAGCGCCCAGGGAACCGGGCACGACGTGCCGACCGCCGGGATGGTCGGGTACGCCATCACGTTCCTCGGCCTGGACCGCCCCGGCACCGACCCCACCACCACGACGACCACGACTACGACCACCACGACTACGACCACCACGACCCCGCCGCCGTCCCCGGGCTGCTCGGTCAAGGCCGCCGTCAACGCCTGGAACAACGGCCTGACCGAGACGATCACCATCACCAACACGTCGTCCGCGGCCGTGAACGGCTGGAAGCTGCAGTTCACGCTGCCGGGCGGACAGACGATCACGGGTGGCTGGAGCGCCACCTACTCCCCCACCACGGGCCAGGTCACCGCGTCGAACGTCTCGTACAACGGTCAGATCCAGCCCTCCGCCCAGATCTCGATCGGCCTCCAGGCCACGCACACCGGCAACAGCGCGCCCGCCACCGGGTTCACGCTGAACGGCGTGCAGTGCGCCGTCGCCTGATCCAGCGCCATGAAGGGATCCCCGATGTACCACGAACTCGAAGGGACGAGCCATGTCCCGGCATAGGTCGGTGCTCGCGGCGGCCGTCGCGAGCACGGTGGTCTTCCTCGGCGCGGCCGGCATCGCCGTCGGCGGTGCCGTCGCCGGGGAGACCGGCACGGCGGCGGCCACGCCGGGCTGCGGCAAGCCACCGGCACTGACGAGCGGCCAGCACACCATCAGCAGCGGTGGGCAGAACCGGTCCTACATCCTGCGACTGCCCCCCAACTACGACAACAACCGCCAGTACCGCCTGTTCGTCGGTTTCCACTGGCGCGGCGGCACGGCGAACGACGTCGACTCCGGCGGGTCCGACGGCTACAACTGGTCCTACTACGGCTTGCGCAGGCTCTCCGACGCCGCGAACAACGGCACGATCTTCGTGGCGCCGCAGGGCAACGGCAACGGCTGGGCCAACCCCGGCGGCCAGGACCTGAGGTTCGTCGACGACCTCGTGGCGCTGCTCGGCTCCAGCCTGTGCATCGACACGACCCAACGCTTCGCCGGTGGCTTCAGCTACGGCGGTGGCATGTCCTACGCCGTCGCCTGCGCTCGTGCCAACGTCTTCCGCGCTGTCGTCGTCTACGCCGGCGCGCAGCTCAGCGGCTGCGACGGAGGCACGCAGCCCATCGGCTACCTGGGCTTCCACGGCATCAGCGACAACGTGCTGGGCATCGGCCTGGGCCGCGGTCTGCGCGACACGTTCGTGCGCAACAACGGCTGCACACCGCAGAACCCCCGCGAACCCTCCGCGGGAAGCCGCACCCACATCGTCACCACGTACAGCGGGTGCCGGGCGGGATATCCCGTCGTGTGGGCGGCGTTCGACGGCGGCCACACACCGGCGCCGATCGACTCCGGCGGCGACGGCTGGCGCACGTGGACCTCCGGTGAGGCGTGGAAGTTCCTCACGCAGTTCGCCGGCGACGTGCCTACGACCACGACCACGACCACCACCACGACCACCCCGCCTCCCGGTGACGCGGCCTGCCGCGTGAGCACGGCGGTCAACGCGTGGAACAACGGCCTGACGGCGAACATCACCATCACCAACACCGGTTCGTCCGCGGTCGACGGGTGGTCGCTGGCCTTCACGCTGCCCGGCGGACAGACGATCACGGGCGGGTGGAGCGCCACGTACTCCCCCACCTCGGGCCAGGTCACGGCGCGCAACGTCTCCTACAACCCCGGCATCGCTGCCGGCGCCTCGATCACGGTCGGGTTCCAGGCGACGCACACCGGCAACGCCGCCGCGCCGTCGTCGTTCAGCCTCAACGGGAACACCTGCACCACCGGCTGACGCCAGAACACGAGGCCCTCGGCGTTCGAGAACGCCGAGGGCCTCGTGCTGTGTCAGACGGTCAGCGTTGCAGCGTCAGGAGACCCGGCCGGTAGGGCAGGCGGCCGTAGTCGCCACCCGAGTTCGGGTCGCGGCCCTGGTAGAGCAGCTGCAGGTTGCAGGGGTCGATGGTCTTGGTCTGGTCGGGGTTGCTGCGGATGAGGTCACCGTGGCTGATGTCGTTGGTCCAGTTCGCACCGCTGTTGGCCTTGCCCGCGAACGGGTTGCTCTCGGTCGCGGCCTGCGGCGTCCACGAGCCGTTCAGGCTGCTGGACGTGAACGAGCGGAAGAAGCGGCCGTTGCGCCCCATCGCCTCGACGATCATCAGGTACTGGTTCTGGCCCTGCACCTTGTAGACCTCGACACCCTCGAACAGGTTGGCCTGGGTGTCGCTCATGATCTCGGTCCAGGACGAGCCGAAGCTGCCGGGGAAGTTCCCGATCGGCATGCTCGCGCGGTAGATCTTGCCGTTGTCGCCGGCGAAGAACAGGTACATGTTCTGGCCGTCGGCGATGAGCGTCTGGTCGATCGGACCGGTGCCGGAGTTGGGGATGCTGCCCGTGAAGAGCGTCTGCGCCGGGCCCCAGCCGTTGGCGTTGGTCGGGTCGTTCGACGTCCGGTAGCTGAACGCCGTCGGTCCCCACTGGTAGGCCAGCACCCAGATGTTCTTGGGGGCGAAGTAGAACAGCGTGGACGCGACCGCGCCGGGGCTCATCCCGTTCTGGCTGGCCGAGCCCATGTCCGACCAGTTCGTGAACGTGCCGAAGTTCATCGAGCCCCACGTGGACCCGGTGTCGTGCGTCGTCGCGTAGACCAGGTGCTTGCCGTTGTACAGGACGTGGGTGAAGTCCTTGAGCGACACCCAGCCCTGCTTCGGCTGCGCCAGCGGACCGGTCGACGACCAGCGGTAGGTCGACGGGAGCTGGCAGGTGCCGCCCGGCGAGGTGGTCGTCGTGGTCGTGGGACCGGTGCCGCCACCGACGCGGACGAGCTGCCACTGCTGGTTGGAACCGTTCCAGTCGCTGTACTGCACGACGTTGCCGCCGTCCGCGGTCGAGGCGCCCTGGACCTCGACGGCCTTGCCGCTGTTGCGGTTGACCAGCCGGACGTGGCCGCCGTCGGAGTCGGCGAGGCGGAACTGCTGGTTGGTGCCGTTCGAGTCGGCCCACTGGACGATGTTGCCGCCGTCGGCGGTGGAGAAGTTGTGGACGTCGAGCACCTTGCCCGACAGCCGCGACTTCAGCCGGTAGTAGCCGCCGCCGGAGTCGACGAACTGCCACTGCTGCTGGTTGCCGTCGTTGCGGGTCCACTGGGTGATGCGGGCGCCGTCGTTCGTGGCGAGGTTGTAGACGTCGAGCGCCTTGCCGCTGTTGCGGTTGACGAGGACGTACCAGGCGGAGGTGTCGACGGTCGCCGCCGACACGGGTGTGGTGCTGAAAGCCGCCAGCAGACCGCCGAGCAGAACCGCCACGGCGGCGGTGACGGCGGCGGCACGATGACGTCCGCGGGCGCGGGGAACGGGTGGGCGATGGCCTGATCCGGCCATGGGCGTGCTCCTCTTCGTCGAGGTGGGGTTCGACCGCGGTGAGAAACGACGTTCGATGGACCGTTTGCGCCGAGCGGTCCACCACGCGCTCCGGGGGACGAGCAGCGATCACGCCGATGAACTACGACGGATGCTGGAACCGGGTCGTCTCCAAACTGTGGAGGACGATCTCCGCGTGGTCAAGGCGCGTCGAATGCGTTCGACTGCAACGACAACCGGCGTTCGACCACGGTGCGGCAGCGTGCCCGGCGAACCGTTGCGGGCTCGGCCGCGAGACTCTCCGCGGGCACCGGGAGGCGCGGAGGGCCTGTCCAGCAGCAGCCGCCCACCAGCCGGGCCCTGACTTCGGCCCAGCGCGCCACCGGTGCGGCGAACCCCGTTGCGGTTGACGGGTGTCGAATCGTTCGACCGCACGGAGAACCGGCGTTCGACGCCGGCGGGGCGCCTCGCCCGGCAAGCCGTTCCGGGCTTGACGGCGGAGCGCGGCTTCCAGCACCGAGATGCCGGGGTTGCGGTCCGGCGAGATCCACCCGCGAGCCAGGCTCACGCGCCCGCCGCGGGGCGCACTCCTCCTCCGGTCATGGCCCGTCGAATGCGTTCCACGCCGACATGGTGGCATTCGACCGCGTCGCGAACCCGCCCATGCCCCGGTCGACGAGTCCGCGTCCCACGCGGGCGAACCGGCACCGACCGCGCTGCGGGCACCTCGCCCGGCCAACCGCTCAGGCCCGCGCCGCCAGGCTTCCCGCGAGCACCGAGATCGCCGAAGGCCCGGTCCGGCAGCACCCGCCCACCAACCGCGCCCCTGCCTCGGTCCACTCCCCCGCCGACGCGGCGAACCCGGTCCCGTCCCCGGTCCACGCCCGCGCGTCCGCGTCCCACTCCTCGCCGCTGTTCGGGTAGACCACGACGGGCAACCCCGTCACCCGCCGCGCCACGGCGACCGCCTCGGCCACGTCCGCGGGCGCGCAGCAGTTGACGCCGACCGCGATCACCTCGTCCACGCCGGACACCACCGAGAACGCCTCCTCGAGCGACTGCCCGGCGCAGGTCAGGCCGCCTCGCACGCTGTAGGACAGCCACAGCGGCACGCCGCTGCCGCGCACGACGTCCAGCACGGCGACGGCCTCGTCGACGTCCGGCACGGTCTCGACCGCGAGCACGTCCGGATCGGCGGCGCACAACTCCTCGATGCGCGGCCGGTGGAACTCGGCCAGCTGCTGCCGGCTCAGGCCGTACCGCCCGCGGTACTCCGACCCGTCCGCCAGCACCGCGCCGTACGGGCCGACCGACGCGGCGACCCACCGCCGGCCGTCTACATCGGACGCGGCGGAGCGAGCCAGCTCCACACTGGACCTCAGCAGGCGGCCGGTCTCCCGCGAGCTGATGCCCCGGCGGGCGAAACCGGCGAAGCTCGCCTGGTAGCTCGCGGTGATGGCCACCTCGGCGCCCGCTTGGAAGAAGGCGAGGTGGGCGGCGCGCACGGCGTCCGGGGTGCTCAGCAGCAGCCGTGCCGACCACAGCTCGTCGGACAGGTCGTGCCCGGCGAGCTCCAGGGCGGTCGACATGCCACCGTCGAGCACGACCACCCGCTGCGCCAGCGCCGCTGCCAGTTCCACCCGGAGAAGTCTACGGAACGAGTGGTGAGGAGGAGTGCGCGACAGCCGCTCCGCCGAGAACATCGCGCACTCCCCCAGAACGACCGCCGGAGCCGACGCCGACCCGTGCGCGCCGCATTTTCGCACGGGGCAACATCATCTCGACGGCCGTCCGTCGACAACCGGTTCCCGGAACGGGAACCGGTCAGCCGGTGGCGCCGCGGTGCGCGGCGGGATCCGGTGTGCTCGCCCGGCGGGAGAGCCGGGGAGGCAGCAGCATCAGCGCGGGCGGCTGCTTGCCGGAGAGCTTGGCCACGAGCAGGTCCACGGCATGCCTGCCGAGCTCTTCCGCGGGCAGCCGGACGGAGGTGAGCAGGGGTGAGGTCTGCTCGGCCACCTCGTCCGGGCAGATCGCCACCACGGCCACGTCGCCGGGGACCTGGCGGCCCGCCGCGCGCAGGCACGTCGTGATCCAGCCGAGAGCCGCCTCGTTGTGCACCACCAGCGCCGTCATCGACGGGTGGGCCCGGATCAGGGCCTTGGTCGCCCTGAGCACGGAGTCGTGGTCGCCCTCGACGGACAACGCCGTCGCGGCGACTCCCCTGCGCATGGCGGCGGCGCTGAAACCGTTCATCGTGCGGTGCGCGAAACCGGTGCTGCGCCGGTAGACCGCGCTGGGGGCGCCGAGGAAGCCGATCGAGCGGTGGCCGAGGTCCGCGAGGTGGTCGACGCACTTGGCGCCCGCCGCCTCGAAGTCCAGGTCCACGCAGGTGAGGCCGCGCGCGGCGGCCGGATGTCCGATGAGGACGGACGGTTTGGACAGCTGGCGCAGCAGGGGCACGCGCTCGTCGTCCATCTCCACGTCCATCACGAGGAAGCCGTCGACCTGGGCGCTGTTCGCGGCCCGGCGCAGGCCGGCCGCGCCGTCGTCCGCGGTCATCAGCAGCAGATCCATGTCGTAGCGGCGCGCGGTCGTGACGGCGGCGGTGACGAAGCGCATCACGGCGGGCAGGTGCGTGCCCGCGCGCAGGGGCAGCACGAGGCCGATCACGTTCGTCCTGCCGGCCGAGGCCGCGCGGTCGGACGCGTGCGGCTGGTAGCCGAGCTGCCTGATGCTCTCCCGGACCCTCGACTTCGTGTCCGCGGAGATCGACCGCTTGCCCGTCAGCACGTAGGAGACCGTGCTCGGAGCGACCCCGGCGTGCCTCGCGACGTCGGCGATGGTGACCACACAGCCCCCCTTCCCGCTCGCAGTCAGTGACGGTGTCGACACCATAAGGAGCACCTTCTGATGACATCAAGAGTTATGTGTGCGTTAACATTGCGCTTTTCGAGTGGTCCAGACGAATTCGCCTCTGTCTGGAAACTTGCTGGACGGAAGACCAGTGCAGGGTGGAAGAGCGCACCCACGCGGCGCGACACCGTGATCCGGCGCCGGCCGCATGGGCACGCTCACATCCCGCAGCTCAGAGCGCCGGGTAGGCGTTGCGCATGAGCTCCTGGAACTGGGCGGAGAACCACTTGCCGGACAACGGTGCCTTCGGCAGCGCGCCCGACATGTTGTTGCCGTTGCGCACGTTGCCGGTGTAGGCCGGGTCGCACATCTTGTCCGCGCCCTTGCCCTCGTTGTTCGGGATCTCCTCGCTCGCACCGTCGGACTCGCCCGGAGGCTTCATCCACACGTAGGCGTCGATACCGGGCTCCGGAGCCGCCTTCGGGCGCTCACCCAGACCGGCACCCGACTGGTTGCACCAGTTGCCGAGGTGGATGCGCCGGTCGATCCGGCCACCGTTGACGTAGGCGTCCACACCCGTCGTCGGGCCGGGGCCCGTCGGACGGGCGCTGCCGCCCCAGCCGTTGCGGCTGGTGTCGATCAGCATGCCGACGTTCGCGTCGAAGCCCGCCAGCACGGCGCGCTGCCGGAACGCCTGCGCGTAGGACAGCTCGTCGACGTAGCGGTTCCAGTCCACCCACTTCGACTGGCGGACCGAGGTGCCGCCCACCGAGTCCTCGATCTTGAAGTACAGCTCGCGCAGCGCGCCGTAGTTCGCGGTGTTGGCGATGAAGCCGTGGACGTTCGCCTTCGTGCTGCCGGAGGCGTTCGCGGCCTGGTACAGCAGCTCGGCCGTCGGGCCGAAGTTGTCGTCCCAGCCGATCCAGCCGTGGTGGCCGATGTCCAGGTAGTTGTAGACGTTCGGAACCGCACCCAGCTTCGCGAGCGCGTAGCCGACACCGGTGACGTAGTTGCCGTTCGCCTTCATCACGTCGCACGCCGGCACAGCGGTCGGCCGCGGGGACACGTTGGTGATCAGGTTCGGCAGCGAGTCGATCTCCACCGTCGTGACGATGCGCAGGTTCGCGTACTCGGGCCTGGCGAAGATCGCCGCGATCGGGTCGATGTAGTCGGTCTTGTACTTGTCGATCTCCGTCGGCTTGAGCTCACCGTTCGAGGCGAGGGCCGAGCAGTCACGACCGGGCAGGTTGTAGATGACCACCTGGATGACGAGTGGTGAGCCCGCCGCCTGGCGCACCGCCTCGTCCAGGTGTCCGACCAGGCCGCGCGAGTCGACCGTGCCGTTGATCGCCGCGATGCGGTCCATCCACACACCGGTGGGCTGGTTCGCGATCCGGCTGCCGCCGGGCTCCGCGGCGGCCTTGGCCGCCCAGTCGGGGTTCACGTACTGCTTCGCACCCACGTACGGGTTGTCGACGCGGCCCGGGCCGGGGCCAGGTCCGTTCGACGTCGTCGTGGTGGTAGTGGTGGTCGTCGTGGTGGTGGGCACCGTGTCACCGGTGCACAGCGTGCCGTTCAGCGTGAAAGCCGACGGGTTGGCGTCGTTGGCGCCCGCGTTGGACCCGTTGAAGCCGAGGTCGATGGACGCACCGGTACCGAGGTTGCCGTTCCACGACAGGCTCGTCGCGGTCACGTCGGCGCCGGACTGCGACCAGGTCGCGTTCCACCCCTGGGCCACGCGCTGGCTGCCCGGGAAGGTGAACTTGAGCGTCCAGCCGCCCGACACGGCGTCACCGAGGTTGGTGATCTTCACCGAGGCTCCGAACCCTCCGCCGCCCCAGCTGTTCGCCTTGTAGTCGACGCGGCAGCCGGGTGCGGCGCCCGCGGGTGCGCTCATCGCCACCCCGAAGGTCGCCACGGCGGTGGCGACCACGACACCCGCCGCGGCCCACCGCCTCTGTCCGTTGAGCTTCATTGATCTCCTGATTTCCTAGTGGTGTTGGATCTGGACCAGGGAGCACGCGGAGGGCGTGCATTCGAGCCGTTTCAGGCCGAGGTACTCCATGCCGATCGAGCCGGTCAGCGCGAAGCCGTCCCCGAAGGCGAGGTCCGGGTCGCCCCGGACCTCGCCGTTCGCGAGCGCCGTCCGCCAGGCCTGGTCCAAGCCAGGCCGCAGGACCAGCAGCCCGAGCCGCCCGTACGGCTCCTTGGCGCAGGTCCCCCATTCGGCGACGAACGGCGCGTAGACCTTCGACCGCACCGGTCCGGCGAAGTCCGTGAAGTCATCACCCCGCCGGACGGTGGCGCACTCGTCGGTCAGCTCGTTCAGCCAGGCGGCGATGCCGTCGACGCCCCTGCTCAGGTCGGGGGTGGGTTCGGCGCGTCCTACGAGGAGGGCGAACGTCACCGAACCCACCACCAGAAGGGCGATCAACGCCCTCGTCACCGGATGGCGCACGAAGAACCGCTGAGCGTGAACGACGTCGGATCAGCCGGCGTGGACGCCGTCGTGGCGTTGAAGCCGAACGACGCCGTGCCACCGGGCGCGATGTTCGCGTTGTGCGACACGCCCTTCGCGGTGGCCCGTCCATTCGCGACGGTCACGGTCGACGACCACGCCTGCGAGAGCTGCTGCCCCGCGGGGAAGTCCCACACGAGCTCCCAGGCGTTGAGCGCGCTGGTGCCGGTGTTCGTCACCGTCACGTTGGCCGTGAACCCGCCGTTCCACGTGCTCGGCCGCGAGTAGGCGACCGTGCAGGAACCGGTGGGACCGCCGCCACCCGCCGACGTCCTGACCGCGACGCCCGACGAGGCCGCCGAGGCGTTCCCGGCCGAGTCCGTCGCGACCACGGTGAACGAGTACGACGTGTCCGCGCTGAGCCCGGTGACCGTCACCGAGTTCGTGGCGGAGGTCGCGACCACCTGGCCACCGCTGTAGACGCGGTACCCGGTCACGCCGACGTTGTCCGTCGACGCCGCCCAGTCGAGCTTCACCGAGCTCCCGGTGACGCCGGAGGCGACGGGAGTGCCCGGTGCCGACGGCGCGGTGGTGTCCGGCGTGCCGGTGCCGCCGCCGAAGACGACGTCCGAGCAGCTGTAGAACGCCTCCGGGCTGTCCGAGCGCTGCCACAGCGAGTAGATGATGTGGCGGCCGGTCTTGTTGGGCAGCCGGGCCTGCCAGGCGTACTCACCGTTCGCCAGCGGCGGGTTCGTCACCTTGTCGAACGGCACGGACTCGAGGTCCGACCACTTGAGCGGCTTCGTGGCGTCGAAGCCGTCCTTGGTGACGTACTGCTCCCACGTGCCGGGGTGCGGTGCCCAGGCGTTGTACCGGAAGGTGACGGTGCTGTTCGCCGTTACCTGCGTGGTGGGCCAGTCGGCCCGCGGCAGGTTGTAGGCGGCGAACTTCGTGGTGGGACCGCACAGGCTGCCGTCGGGCACGATCTCCCGGTGGCGTCCGGCGGCGTTGCTGATCAGGTTGCCGAACCAGTCCCACAGCGGTTGCTTCCCGCCCTGGGCCACCGCCGCGGCGCACGCCGGGTTGGTGGGCTGCAGGTCGCCGCCACCGCCGCCCACGCGGCCGTCCTCGTAGCAGAGGTAGGTGCGGCTGCCGGGCCAGACCATCGAGCCGTGCGCGACGGCCGTGCCACCGGTGTGCACCAGGACGGCGCCGACCGCGGCCGCCACGGCCAGGAGTGCTATGCGTTTCCTCATCTGCGAACTCCTCACCCGTAGATCTCGGCGTGCAGGGAGAAGGCGGTCGCGATCTCCGCCTGTGCCCAGAACCGGTGGTAGGTGAACGTCGGTGCCGGTCCGCCGTCCAGGTAGGCCTGGACCTTCGGCCACTGCGGGTCGTTGCGGAACATCGACCGCATCGACAGGAACGACGAGCCCTGCCCGATCTGGTCCCCGTTGGGCATCCGGCCGGTCCAGCCGCTCGGCACGTACGGGCCTTCCGCGGTGGAGGTGTTGTAGACGTCGTCGAACCGGTTGTAGTCCGCGCGCGTCTCCGGCGTCGCGATGCCGAGGCTGTCCTGGTGCGCGAGCAGCCCGGTCAGCAGCGCCTCACCCGTGGTCTTGGCCGAGGCGTTGCCCGACCGCGCCGCGTAGTTCAGCAGCACCTTCGCGTACGACGCGGCGATGCCGACGTCCTGGTTGTGGTTCACCACGCGCACCCGCAGGTTCGCGTTCGAGCCGGGGTTGGTCGCGTTCCACGTGTCCGGCGCTCCCGACCACTCCAGGTCCGCGGGGATCTGGAAGTTCGTGCCGGTCGTGGTGTTCGCGATCGCCCACGGAACCCACTTGTCGAGGATCTTCTTGGCACGCGCGTCACCGGTCAGCCGGTACAGCGCGGCCGTGCGCTCGATGCCCCACACCTGGAAGCCGAACCACCGGTTGCTCGGCGGGTCGCGCCACACCGGGTGGGCGTCGTAGTGCATGCCGTAGAACGTCGGCGTGCCGGCGGGAGGCGAGGCGTACTGGCCCTCCCAGCTGTTCGTCACGCCACCGGCGAGACCGCCGTCGGCCGACTGCAGCCACTGCAGCATCTCGAGCTGCCGGTTCAGCGACGTCGCCCAGTCCTGCTGCCCGGTGGCGGACAACGGCTTGAGCGCGGGCACGTTCGCGAGAGCGTGCGCTGCCAGCGGGTTCTGGTAGCCCTGGTGCGAGGCACCGTCACCGATGCGCCACGCCCAGCCGGCGGACGTGTCGGTCGCGCCACCCCACGCGTAGTACCAGGACATCAGGTAGTGCGCGCTGTTCTTGCCGGTCGCGCCGGGGCACGACGACGGGCTGTTGCAGTTGCCGATGCGCTTGAAGTACTTGTCGAACATGGCGTACCGCAGGTAGTCGCCCATCTTCGCGGACTTGCCGATCTCCGCCGAGATGTCGCCGGCCTTGCCCTGCGCCGTCGCCCACTGCTGGGCGAGCAGCGCCACCTGCACCACGCGGGCGTCCGCGTCCGGCGCGTTGGTGTACTTCCACTGCTTGGCGTAGGACGAGTCCTTGGTGAAGAGGTCCAGGAACCCGTTGGGGCCACCGTGCTTGAACGTGTCGCACGAGGGCTGCGGGATGGTCTCCCACACCGACTCCGACGAGCCGCGCTGGTAGGTGTTGATGTACGCGGGCGCTGTCGTGCCGTCACCGCACCGGCCGAAGCCGTAGGTGTTGTCGACGTCGATGAGCCAGTGCATGCCGTAGACGTCCGAGTTGCCGTACGCGGTCTTGAGCTCCGCCGCGATCGGGTCCTGGCCGACCGGGACGGTGCCGTCCAGCGTCGACGGGTACTGGTCCATCCTCGGGTGCTCGGGCGCGTAGGTCGCCGGCTTCGACGGGTCGTACTTGTCGTTGGTCGGCTGGTCCGCCTTCGCGGGGATGATGAACTTCTCCATCGACGCGAAGGCCGACTTGAACGGCGCCCAGTCGCCCGTGACGCGGCCGTAGCTCGCTTCCAGCCACAGGTAGTAGCTGAAGGCCTCGGACGTCGTCTGGTGGCCGTGGTCCGGTGCCTCCACCATCAGCGTCTCGACCGAGTGGTACGGCACGAGCAGGTCGCCGAACTTGCGGAAGTAGCCGCTCGCCGGGTCCTTGATCTTGTTGTACTGGTCGAGGAACGCCTTGTTGAAGTCCGAGGTCGACGGGTCGAGCTCCTTGACCGTGACGCTCGCCGGGCTGTAGCCGGTGGCCGACGCCGTGAAGGTCGCCGTGCCGAGCTCGCCGCCGTTGTTCGCCGACGTCACCGTGACCGTCTGCTTCGCGGTGCCGGTGAACGTGAGCGTCGCCGGGGTCGCCGTCAGGTCCGCGCTGCCGCTGCGGGCGATCGTGACCGTGACGGGCTGGCTCGGTGCCGTGGCCAGTGAGACGTCGAACGTGGCCGTCTGGCCCTGCTTGACCGAGACCGCGCTCGGTGACGCGAGGACCGCCGGTCCCTCCAGCACCTTGACCGCCGCGGGTGCGGAGGTCCTCACGGCGCCGCGGTTGTCCGTGGCTCGCGCGGTGATGCTGTGGTCACCGGCCGGCGCCGACGTCCACGTGCCGCTGAACGGCGCGCTGGTGTCGGTCGCGACCAGGGTGTCGCCGGCGTAGAAGTCGACCTTGGCCACCGTGCCGTCGGTGTCCGTCGCGGTCGCCGCCAGCGGGATCTGCGCCGGCAGGGTGTAGCTGCTGCCGCTCGTGGGCGCCGTCAGCGCCACGGAGGGCGCCTGGTTCGGTCCCGTGCAGGACACGCCGTTCACGGCGAAGTCCGTCGGTGGCCGGTTGGTCGAGCCCTTGCTGCCGTTGAAGCCCACCTGCGCGGTGCCACCCGCGGCCAGCGCCGGGGCCCAGGGCGGGTTGGTCACGCTCACGGCAGCGCCGTTCTGCGTGAAGGTGCCGCTCCAGCCCTGCGTGACGCGTTGCCCGTCGGGGAACGTCCACGTGAGGTTCCAGCCGTTCAACGCCTCCCCGTCGTTCCGGATCGACACGGCCGCGCCGAATCCGGTGTTCCACTCGTTGGTGATCTGATAGGTGACGGTGCAGGCCACCGCGGCTGGTGCCGCGACGGCGGGAACCCCGCCGGCCAGCACCACCGCCGCAACCGTCAACGCCAATGTTCGCCGAGTCATGCCGCCGCCCTCTCGACAACTGGGAGCGCTCCCAGAGTTCACGGCACTGTAACGTGGGCCACATCAGCCAACCGGCCGCCGTTGCAACGGAAGTTGCACCGAAGGGTGCTCGTGGATAGTTCTTGCGGCGCAACGGGGATACGTCCGCCAGTTCCTCTTGCTGCTCTCTTCGAGTGGAATTCTGGGAGCGGTCCCAGACGAAGACGGGGACGCCCCTCCGCCAGTCGGGGCGTCCCCTGGACTCGTCAGCCCCGGCCGGCTCCGGCCCCGGCCGTGACCACGCTCTTCACGCTGCTCGCACTGTCGAGCGGGTACGAGTAGGGCACGCTCTTGACCGAGCCGCCCTGGTCACCCGTTCCCGAGTTGACGAAGTGGTTGTCGCGCGCCACGAGCGAGCCACCGGGCGAGCTGCCCTCACCGCGGTGGAACGGGTCCTTCGTGTTCTCGAAGTAGTTGCCCTCGACGAGGACACCACCCTCGACGGTCGACGCGACGCCGTAGTCGGTCACACCGCCGTAATAGTTGTTGTAGACGTGCACCGGGTTGCCGAACCGCACGCGCGGGTGGCGCTGCTGCGTTCCGTCGAACCAGTTGTGGTGGTAGGTCACCCGGAGCTTGCCGCGGTCCTCGGAGCCGTTGCCGTCGCTGTGGCCCAGCAGCATGGTCTTGTTGTGGCTCGTGAACTTGTTCCACGACACCGTGACGTAGTCCGAGGCCCGCTTGACGTCGACCGCACCGTCGTAGCCGTTGGAGAAGGTGTTGTGGTCGATCCACACGCGGGTGGAGTACTGCACGTTGATCGCGTCGTCACCCCAGCTGCGGAAGTTGAGGTTGCGCACGATCACGTTCGAGGCGTTGGCGATGTTGAGGCCCTGCCCGGTGATCGCCGCGCTGGAGCCGACGCCCTCGATGGTCTTGTTCGAGGCGACCTTGGTCATGCTCGGCAGCGAGATCGTGCCGGAGACCCGGATCACCGCGGCGCTCGACGACTTCGCGGCCTCGACGAACGCCGACGCCGTCGTGACGGTGATCGGCGACGCGCTGCCGCCTCCCGTCGTGCCTCCTCCCTGGGTGGCCCAGCCGACCAGCCCGAACGGGGCGGCGGTCGCCTGGGGGACGAAGACCGCACCGAGGACCAGCGCGGTGGCGGAAACTAGTGCTGCACGCTTTGGAATCATTCCACGCTCCCAATTCGTGAGCGGCGGTGCAAACCACACAACCAGCCACAAAGGCAACGGTCAACCAGTTCGACGATATTCGACTCGAACAATCGAAATCGGTTGACTCGACCGGCACCCGCCCTAGGATTGAATTACCGCCGCGCATCCACCTGCAAGCGGAGCGCACATGAAGAAAGTTCTGACAGCGGTTCTGGCCACGGCGTTGGCCGCGTTTCTCGCCCCTGTGGCACAAGCGGCGGGCAGCACGTTCCCGACGCCGACGGGACCGAAACCCGTCGGCGCGACCATCAAGGTCGGGGCCGGCACGTACGACGGAGGCATGCAGCGGTTCCACGGCACCGGCAACCTCGGTTCCGGCGGCCAGAACGAGGGCCAGGACCCGATCTTCCAGCTGGCCGACGGCGCGACGCTGAAGAACGTCGTGCTCGGCGCGCCGGCCGCGGACGGCGTCCACTGCCTCGGCACGTGCACGCTCACCAACGTGTGGTGGGAGGACGTCGGCGAGGACGCGGCCACGTTCAAGGGCACGTCGTCCTCGCAGACCATGACCATCAGCGGTGGCGGCGCGCGCAAGGCCTCCGACAAGGTGTTCCAGCACAACGGGCCGGGCACGATGATCATCCGCAACTTCCAGGTGGACGACTTCGGCAAGCTCTACCGGTCCTGCGGCAACTGCAAGACCCAGCACAAGCGGCACGTCGTGGTGGAGAACGTCACGGCGTTCTCCCCTGGCAAGAACCTCGCCGGCATCAACACCAACTACGGCGACACCGCGCGGTTCTCGCGGATCACCATCGTCGGCGACAGCAGCAGGAAGATCGCTGTCTGCGACAAGTACCAGGGTGTCACGAGCGGTGAGCCGAAGAAAATCGGAACCGGTTCCGACAGCACCCACTGCCTGTTCAAGTCCTCGGACATCACCTATCGGTAGAGGAAAAGCCCCGGCGCGGCGCCGGGGCTTTTCTCACCATTCTTCAAGAGTGTGAACTCCGATGTGTTCGAAATTCCAGTCGTCCCCGATTCCCGGCCGGACCGGGAGGGTCACGTTCCCGTTGTCGTCCAGCGGGTCGACGATCGAGCCGCGGTGCGGCGGAACCCGGTCGAAGTCGACGTGCGGGTGCAGCAGCCCCCGTTCGTACCACCGTCCCGCATCGGTCGCGCCGAGCACGGTCAGGCTCGCCGACCCGTTGCCGTGGATCTCGCAGTCGACGTTGAACGCCTCGGCGAGGTGCACGGTCTTGAGCACCGGCGTGATCCCGCCGCTTCCCGCCGGACCCGCGCGCAGGACGTCGCAGGCCCCCGAGCTGATCCACTCGGCGCGCGTGTGGTGCTTGCCCCACGCCACCTCCGGACCGATCACCGGGATGTCCAGCTGGTCCGCGAGCCACCGGTAGGAGCTGACCGACGCCTCCTCCATCGGTTCCTCGAACCAGTAGTAGTCGAGCTCCTGCAACGCCCTGCCGAGCCGCAGCGCCTCCGTGCGGGAGTACCAGTGGCTCGCGTCGAGCATCAGCGCGACGTCCGGTCCGACCGCCTCCCGCACGGCCCGGCACGCCTCGACGTCCCGCGAGACGCTCGGCGCGCCGGGGACCGGCGGCATCCAGGTGTGCAGCTTGATCGCCCGGTAGCCCACCGACACGAGGTGCTTCGCGAAGTCCGCGTAGTCCCCCGGCGTCGCCAGGCCGTCCGTGTCGCCGCACATCGTGCTGGCGTAGGCCGGGATCCGGTCGCGCGCGCCACCGGCGAGCTTCCACGCGGGCAGTCCCGCCTTGCGCGCCACCAGGTCCCACAGCGCCGTGTCGACGAACCCGAGCGCGCGGTCGGTGAAACCGCCGTGCGAGCCGCGTTGACGCCTCGCGAGCAGCCGCCAGAGCCGTTCGCGGTCCCACGGGTCCTGTCCCAGCAGCACCGGCCGCACGTGCTTGTCCAGCACCGCCGGGCGGACCTGGTCGGGCTGCACGGCGCAGTAGCCGGTGGCGCCGTCGGTGTCGGTGATCTCCAGCAGCGCCTCGGTGACCTCGTGCTCGGGTGCCGGGTGCCGGTGCCCCTCCGCGTCGACCGAGGTGCACGCCGTCGTGGTGAACGTGCGCACCGCTACCCGTTCGATCACCTGCGCTTCTCCCAGTCCTGCTGGGCGGTCGTGAGCTTGGCCGCGAGCTGGTCGAGGAACTCCTGCGCGGACATCTGCCCGAGCAGCACCTTCTGGTACATCGGCTCGGTGTCGGTCTTGGTGATCGACGAGTACTCGGGCAGGTAGACCGGCGCGGGCACGAGCACGGTCGCCGGGTCCTCCAGCACGCCGAGCGCCATCTTCACGGCCGCGTTCTTCTGGATCCACTCCGCGCCGCGGACGTCGGTGTTGGCGGGGATCTGGCCGACCTTCTCGTTCCAGTGGCCGTTGCTCTCGGCAGAGGTCAGGAACTCGACGAACTTCCAGGCCGCGTCCGGGTTCCGGCTGCCCTTGAACACCGCGAAGCCGTCGGTCGGGTTCGGCACGACGGTCCGCTTGCCCGAAGGTCCCTTCGGCAGCGGCATGGCGGCGACCCGCTCCGGGCCGAGCGCCTTCATGACGTCGGCGGTGGAACCGAGGTTGTGGTGCATCATGGCCACCGTGCCCCCGGTGAACTGGGCGACCATCTGGGTGTAGTTGTTGTTCACGTCGGCCTCGGGCGTGGCCTTCTTGTACAGCTCGGCCACCTTCCGCACGAGCTCGGCGTTGCGCGGGTCGGCGACGGTGCTCCTGCCGCCCTCGTAGAACTTCTCGACGCCCGAGTAGGAGTACGCCTCGGACAGCAGTTGGAAGACCGAGCCGGCGCCACCGCGGATCGTGAAGCCGTACTGGTTGGCCGCCGGGTTGGTCAGCCGCACAGCCGCGTTCGCCAGCTCGTCCCAGGTGGACGGCTCGGCGATCTTGGCTTCCTCGAAGCGGTCGGAGCGGTACCAGATCACGTCCATGTTGCCCGACGCGGGGACGGCGTAGAGCTTGCCGTCCGGCGCGGTCTGCCGCACGGTCTCCAGCAGGCCGTTCAGCAGCTTGCCCTTGAGCGGGCCGCTCTCGATCCGCTCGTCGGCCGGCTCGAGCGCGTCCTGGCCGACCAGGTGCGCGAGGTAGGACGTCGTGACGCCGCCGACGTCCGGGGTGGAGCCGCCGGCGATGGCCGTGTCGTACTTCTGCTGCACCGACGAGCTGGGGATGCCGACGTACTCGACCTTGACGTCCGGGTTCGCGGCCTCGAACCTCTTGATCAGCTCCTGGTAGATCGGCGTGCGGCCGGGGCCGCCGTTGTTGTCCCAGAACGTGATCGTCGTGGGTCCGTCCCCTCCCGCGGAGCAGGCGCTCAGCACGAGCGCCAGCGCGAGCAGCAGTCTTCTCATGCTTCTCTCCCTCATCCCTTGACCGCGCCGGCGCTCAGTCCCTGCACCAGGAACCGCTGCACCACGGCGAAAACCAGCACGACGGGCACCGCGGCGACGACGCCGCCGGCCGCGAGCGCCCCGAAGTCGGTGTTGAACTCGCCGAGGGCGTAGCTCAGCCCGACCGGCAACGTGAACTTGTCCTGCTTGCTCGCGAACATCAGCGCGAACAGGAAGTTGTTCCAGGCACCGATGAACGCGAACGACCCGACCGCCACCAGCGCCGGGCGCAGCTGCGGCAGCGTGACCGCGAAGAACGCCCGCAGCCTCGTGCAGCCGTCGACCATCGCCGCTTCTTCGAGCTCCACCGGCACGTTGCGCACGAACCCGCTCATCAGGATCAGCGCGAGCGGCAGCTGGAACGCGGTGTCCGCGATGATGAGCCCCGTCAGGCTGTTGAGCAGCCCGGCGGACTTGAAGATCACGAACAACGGGATCAGCATCATCGCGCCGGGGATGAACTGCGTGCACAGCAACGCGAGCAGGAACACCCGCTGGCCCCGGAACTTGAACCGCGCCAGCGCGTAGCCGCCCATCAGCGCGAACACCGTGACCGTGACGAGGGTGCCGACGCCGATGATCAGGCTGTTCTGGAAGAACAACCCGAAGCCGACGCCGTTCCACACCGTGTCGAAGTGCTCGAACGTGATCGGCCACGGCACGAGCGAGGTCTCCCCCGCGGGCCGCACCGCGAACACCAGCATCCAGTAGAACGGGATGAGCGTGAACAACAGGTAGAGCACCAGTGGCAGGTGCAGCCGGAAGAACCGGCTCGGGTCGCGGTGCTTCGAGCGCCTCGGCCGCGACGGCGGTGGCACGACCGGCGTTTCCGGGCGGATCAGCGTCTGGGTCATGCCCGGCTCCCGAACTTGGACAGCCTCAGGTAGAGGATCGAGAAGAACAGCAGGATCACGAAGCCCGCCATCGTGAGCGCCGAGCCGTAGCCGAAGTCGTGCGAGTCGACGGCCTTGCGCGCCACGTACAGCGGCAGCGTGGTGGTCTGGTTCGCCGGGCCACCACCGGTGAGCGTGTAGATGAGGTCGACGTTGTTGAACTCCCACACCGCTCTGAGCAACGTGGACAGCACGATCGCGTCGCGCAGGTGCGGCAGCGTGACGCTCACGAACCGGCGCCACCTACCGGCACCGTCGACGCTCGCGGCCTCGTACAGGTCTTTCGGGATGGTCTGCAGGTCGGCGAGCAGCAGGATCGCGAAGAACGGCACACCGCGCCACAGCTCGGTGACGACGGTCGCGGGGAACACGGTCGCCGGGTCGCCGAGCACCGACGTGCCCGGGTCACCGATGCCCCACTGCGCGAGCTGCTGGAAGACGCCCGTCGACGGGTTGTAGAGCAGGATCCAGATACCGGTCGTGAGCACGCCCGACACCGCCCACGGCGAGAACACCAGCGCTCGCGCCAGTGCCCTGCCCACGAACGTCTCGTTGACGATCAGGGCGAGCACCAGGCCCAGCACCAGCTGCAGGCCGACCTCGACCACGACCCACTTGGCGCTGAACACGAGGCTCTGCCAGAACAGCTGGTCCTCGAACAGCATCCGCCGGAAGTTCTCGAAGCCGATGAACCCGTTCTTCCACGGCTGCGTGACGGTGTGCTGCCGCAGGCTGAACCAGGCGACGCTCGCGATCGGGTAGACCAGGAAGACCGCCATCAGCACGAGCGTCGGGGCGATCAGGGCGTAGGGCGCCCAGGTGCGGGTCCTCACGCCGGGTTCCACCCGCCCAGGTAGGCCGCCCTGGTGTGCCGGCGCGCCTGCTCGTCGGTGAGCTGGGGGCGGTCGGCGTTCGTGCCCGCGCCAGGCCCGGTGTTGCGGTACTCCGCGAACCTGGCGCCCCGCCACGGGAAGCCGGACATGTCCGTCCACGGCCCGGCCTTGATCGCCGCCGGCAGTTCGGTGTCGCGGATGACGACCTGGGCGATCGCGTCCGGGTCACCGCCGGGGTGCCACGGCCTGCCGAGGAAGTACGTCCCGGCCGGGGCGTCGCTGCGGATCTTCGAGTCGACGATCAGGAAGCCGTGCGGGTTGTCCCTGCGGGTGCTCGCCGCGGTCACGTACCCGTTGGGGTCCTGGCCGCGGCTCAGCGCCGTGATGGTCGCCCGTTCGAAGACCGCCGTCGCCCGCCCGAAGAGGAAGTCGACGTCACCGGTGATCGCGCAGTCCCGGTAGTACTGGCGCGACCGGGCCGTCGTGGACGGCGTGTCCGCGTACAAGGTGTCCTGGTGGCCCTCGAACCGGACGCGGTCGAACAACACCCGGTCACCGGTGGCCTTGACCGCGACGGCCTGGGTGGCCGTGATCTCCGGGTGCTTCGCGCGGTCGAACGAGTTGCGGAAGGTGATGTCCTTCGCGGTGAACCCGTCCGCGGCGATGGTCGCCGTCGCGCTGCCGGTGGTGCCGTATGTCGTGCCGTCGGGTTTCTTCGTCCCGCTGGCGTTGTCGTAGTCGATCACGACGTCCGCGGCGTTGCCGGTGGCGCCGCGCAGCGTGAGGTTCTGCTTGTTGCCCGGGATCTTCACGACCTCGCGGTGCACGCCCTCGGGCACCGTGATCACGGCTCCAGCTGGCGCCGCGTCGATCGCGGCCTGGACGGACGGGAAGCCCTTGCCGACGACGAGGTGACGTCCCGCCGGCTGCGCGCCCGCCTTCAGGTGCTTGACGCGGTGCGCGGGTTCGAGGCCGCGGGCCAGCGTCGGCGTCCAGCCCGCGTCCGTGCCGAGCGCCTTGTCGGGGAACGCGGCGTTGTGAGCGTTCACGAAGCTGAACGGCCGCCCGTCGAGGAGGTTGCCGGTGTCGGTGATCGCCGTGCCGCCCCAGTTGTAGACGACCTTCTCCGGTGCGATGCCCTTGACGAAGTTGTTCTGCGCGACGATCTGCGACTTGACGCCGACGCCCCAGCTGTAGGTCTGCGCGCCCTCGTAGAGGTTGTTGTAGACGTGCACCTGCCCGAACCGCACCCGCGGCGCGCGCTCCAGCACGTTGCGGAAGACGTTGTGGTGCACGGAGACCCTGAGCTTGCCCGGGTCGGTCGTGGACGAGTTCGACGACCCGATCAGCATCGTCTTGCCGTGCTCGGCGAAGACGTTGCGCGACACGGTGACCAGGTCGCTGCCGTTGGTGATGTCGAGCTGCCCGTCGTGCACCTGGTAGGGCCGTCCGAAGTGGAGCGGCTGGGTGCTGTCGACGTTCGGCTCGTCGGTGAACGTGCTGTGGTCCACCCACACGTTCTCGGAGCGCTGGACCGACACCGAGTCGTAGAGCGAGTTCCAGTTGCCGGGAGGCGCCCCGGGGCTGTTGTCGGTGGGATCCCACTGCGGGAAGCAGTCGCGGGTGTCGCGGAAGGTCAGGTTGCGCACGATCACGTTGCGCACGTTGTGGATCCGCAGGCTCCCGCCCGTGATCCCGGCCCCGCCGCCGACGCCGACGATCGTGGTGTCCGACGGCACGTCGAGCGCGATGACGGCTTCCTGCTTCTTCGCCGAAGCCTTCCGCGCCTCCTCCAGCACCCCCTCGGGCTCGCGTTCCCACCCCCACACGGCGGGGTCGTAGGCCGCGAGGTACCCGGCCAGCGTGTACCCGTCCGTCGCGTAGTCCTCACACCGCAGCGGTTTCCCGTCATCGCCGCTGTTCGCGTCGATCACACCCTTGACCTTGATGATGCGCGGCGCCGGAGCCGCGAGCGCCGCGACGAGCTCGGCCCGCGTGCGCACCTCGTGCACGTTCCCCCTGGGCGCCGCCGCACCACCGGTGGTCCCCGTGCCGGCCGACCCCCAGCCGTCACCCGCGGGCAGCACCTGCCGGGCGGGGTCGTGGCCGGCGTGCGCGGGAACGCTCACCACCCCGGTGCACGCGCAGGCCACAGCCAGCGCGCCAACGAAAAGCCGCATGACGGAATACCCTTCGCAAAGGATTCACATTCTTGAACAGCGTCCACGATCGTGAAACGAGTATTACGAATGCGTCCGGCGTGCGTCAACGAAGTGAATTCATTCGACAATTCGACCCGGCGTTCGACGATTGTTCGAATCGAACGCCGTCGAATTCACGGTGAGGTGGATCAGCGATTGATCAATTCATGTTCGTGAACTCATGTCCAGCTCGTCCACGCGCCACAAACAAAACCGTCCGCGTGCGACGGGAGACCCCGTGGCACGCGGACGGCAGGAGAGCGGTGCTGCCGTCGTAGCTCCGCGACGGCGCGGTGGTCAGCTCTTGACCGGCCTCAACATCGGCACCAACGCCAAAGCGGGCAGCAACAGCAACGGCACGATGAGCAGAGCCTTCAACACACCCACGCCGTTCCCGAGGAACCCGACCAACGGA
Source organism: Lentzea jiangxiensis (assembly GCF_900104175.1). Classification (GTDB taxonomy): domain Bacteria; phylum Actinomycetota; class Actinomycetes; order Mycobacteriales; family Pseudonocardiaceae; genus Lentzea; species Lentzea jiangxiensis. Next base: position 248,040 of record NZ_FNIX01000002.1, on the reverse strand, counting down.
GGCCCGGCCAGGAACGCCGTGTACCCGATCACGGCGACCACGCTGACCCGGGCGGCGGCCCGCTCGGGGTCATCCGCCGCCGCACTCATCCCGACGGGGAACCCGAGGGCGGTCCCCAGCCCCCAGACGGCCACCCCGGCGACCGCGAGCCACACGGATCCGGCGAACACCGCGAGAGCCACCCCGGAAGCCGCCAGCAGCATCGACACGACGATCGCCGGCACCCTTCCCCAGCGGTCCAGCGCGATCGTGCCGAAGATCCGGCCGAACGTCATCGTCGTGACGAACACGCCGAACACCACCGCGCCCAGCGCCGGGTCCAGTGCGTAGCCGTCGATGAACGCGACCGCCACCCAGTCGTTCGCGGTGCCCTCGGTGAACGCCAGCACCAGCACGAGTAGCCCGATGAGCAAGGTGCGGGGTTCGCGCCACGCGGCCAGGACCCCGCTGCCGCCACCGTGCTCGGCCTCGACCGCCAGTTGGTAGGTGCGCGACGCCACGAGCGTGCCGGCGGCGACGATGAAGGCCACCACCGCCAGGTGGGCGGTCACGGGCAGGACGGCCCAGGCGGCGAAGGAGGCCAGGCCCGCGGCGACGACGGTGCCGAGGCTCCACATCGCGTGGAAGCGGGGCATGACCGTCTTGCCGAGCGCGCGTTCCACTTCGGCGGCCTCGACGTTCATCGCGACGTCGCACAGGCCCGAGCCGTAGCCGAGCGTGAAGATGCCGATGGCGGTCAGCACGGCGGACGGGTGCGCGCCGATACCGACGCCCGCCACCGCGAGGCCCACGGCGACGGTCACGGCGGAGACCGCCACCGTGCGGCGTGGGCGGAGGCGGTGGGTGACCTCGCCCGCGGTGAGCATCGCCAGGCAGGCTCCCACGGACATCGACAGGAGCAGCAGGCCCAGGGCGCCGGGGGTGAGCCCCAGTGCGTCGCGGGCGGCGGGGACGCGGGCGAACCAGGTCGCCACGGCCACGCCGTTCAACCCGAAGGTGACCGCCACGCCCGCCGCGGCGGCTCGGACCTGGCTGCGTGGCACCGTGACCGACATCCCGGTCCCTCCCTTTCTCGATACACGAAGTACTCACCCCACACATGGAAGCGCTTCCACCGCAATACTGCCGGTATGACGGCAGAACGCACCGCGACGCTGGACGACGTGGCACGGGCCGCAGGCGTGTCCCGGGCGACCGCCTCCCGTGTCATCACCGGGCAGGGCCCCGCCTCACCGCGGGCGCGGGACAGGGTCACCGCGGCGGTGACGGCGCTGGGGTACGTGCCGGACGCCTCCGCCCGCGCACTGGTCACGCGCACCGGCACGCGGCTCGCGATCGCCGTCATCGGGCACAGCGCCGCCGTGCTCGACGACCCGTACGTGGGCCGTGTGCTGACCTCGGCGGCGCACGTCGCCGCCGAGCGCGAGGTCGGCGTCTCCCTGCACTGGCTGCCCCTCGACGACCCCGGATCGCTCGCCCGGCTCGCCGACGGGCGCGGGCTCGGCGGGCTCGTGGTCGTCAACCCGACGCGACCCGCGCTCGAGACCGTGCCGCGGGGGCTGCGCGGCCGGGTCGCGGCCGTCGGGGTCGGTACCCGCGACGTGCCCTCGTTCGACGTCGACAACCGCGCCGGCACGGACGGAGTCGTGCGGCACCTGGTGCGCACCGGCAGGCAGCGGATCGCGATGGTCACCGGGCCGTCGTGGCTGCCCTGCTGCGACCGCGCCGTCGAGGCGTACCGGCAGGTGCTGCACGAGACCGGTGGCGAGCCGCGCCTCGTCCAGGGCGACTTCACGGCCGCGCGGGGTGCCGACGCCGCCATCGAGGTCATGAAGCGCTGGCCCGACACCGACGCGGTCTTCGCGTTGAGCGACCTCACCGCCCTCGGTGTCCTCGACGGACTGCACGCGCTCGGCGTGCGGGTGCCGGGCGACGTGGCGGTCGCCGGGTTCGACGACATCGCGTTCGCCGGCCTCAGCCGCCCGGCGCTCACGACCAGCACGCACCCGGTCGAGGAGATCGCCACGGCCGCGGCGACCTCCGTGCTCGACCGCAGGGACGGTGCCAGGGCGACGTTCTACCCGTCCACGCTCGTCGTCCGGGACAGCGCCTGATCATTCCACCGAACACGGGACGCCGTTCAGGCTGAACGCCTCAGGAACGGCGTTGTCACTTCTGACCGAGCCGTTGAACCCGATTTCCACCGAACCGCCCGGTGCGATCTTCGAGTTGTAGTGGACGTTGGCCGCGTTGACCAGTCCGCGGAACTGCCGCGGCGTCGCGTTCCACATTTCACCCACGACCTGTCCAGTGGCGAACGCCCACTGCACCGTCCACCCGTCGACCGGCGCGGTGCCGGTGTTGCGCACGTTCACAGTCGCCTGGAACCCGCCGGGCCACTGCCCGACGACGCGGTAGGCCACGGCGCACGTCCTGGCCGGCGGCCGTGGCGTGGTGGTCGTGGGAGGAGGTGTGGTCGTCGTGGTCGTCGCGCCGGGTGTCGTCACGACGGGAGGCGCGACCGCCTGGCCGTCGCACGGCGGTCCCCACGACCCCCGGTCGGCGGCCGCCGCCTCGGACTCGGCGGTGAGCAGCGCTCCCCCGTCGACGCCCTCGGGCCGCAAAGCGCCCTGCCGCACGGCCAGCAGGGCGTAGTCGGTGCCGTCCTCGAGCGCGAGGTCCACGTCTCCCGACAGCACGGGGCTGATGCGGACGGAGGCAGCCAGCAACGTCGCCCTGGCGAAGGTGAGCGCTCCCGCGGCCCAGCACTCGGCCGGAGCCGCCAGCTGCGCCACGCGCACCTTCGTGCCGTCCGCCAGCTCGACGGTCCGGCCGTCGATCACGTCCCGCACGACGTGCAGCACGCGCTCCGACCGCACCTGCTCGTTGATGAGCGTGGGCGGCTTCAACGGCGTCCGCGTCCTGGGTGCCGCCGGCGCCGGTGGCTCCGCGGTGCAGGCCCCGGCGAACAGCACCAGGGCCGCCACGAGTCCGCTAGCCGCGCGCAACGACGAACCAGCGCTGGTTCGCGCCCGAAGTCGCTTGGTACAGACCAATTCTGGCACCGTCCTCACGCGACTCGGCGATGACGTCCAGCAGACCACCCGTCGCCGCGTTCACGAACGTCCACGTGCCGTCCCCTGTCGAGGACAGCACCCACCGCGCGGCAGGGCCGTCCGCGACACCCAGCACGACGTCGCCTCCCGCGGCTGCGACGCGCTGCCCGGTGGCGGAGTTGGTGATGGAGAACTGGGCGCGGTGGTCGTACCCGCCCGACCGCCGCTCCACCCGCCACACCTGGTCGGCCGCGGCGAGGTCCGTGGTGCGCTGGACGAGCGAGGTGCCCGACGGCGCAAGGGACTTGCCGCTCTGCACGCCGGTGAGCCGGTACTCCCCGCCGAGCGCGGCCGCGCGGTTCACGCCGCTGACCCCGCTCACCTCGAACGTCGTGACCGACCTGGCAGGCGCGGACAGCGTCGCCTTCCGGTCCTGCACACGCACGGAGGCGCCCTTCACCAACGCGCCGTGCTGATCCGTCACGACCGGCCGGACGGACGCGTTCTGCCGCACGGTCGCGAACGCCGACAGGTCCAGCGTCACGGACTGCGCCTGGTCGGTCTTGTTGAGGTGCACCACGGTCTTCAGCTCGGTGTCGCGCACCGCCGCCACGTCGGTCGTGGTGTTCACCTTCACCAGCCGGTCGCCCGGCTTCACGAAGTGGGTGAAGTTGCGCAGGGTGTGGAACTTCGTGTTGACGCGCGCCGGGCACGTGGCGAGCGTGTCCCGCGGCCCGCAGTCGAAGGGGATCTGGACGACGCCCCAGTTCATGCCGTTCGGCGACTCGGCGCCGGGCTTCATGTTGTCGTAGTCCTCGACCGCCTGCCAGAGCAGCCAGGCGCGCGGCTCCAGCTCGCGCAGGTCGTCGATCACCCGCTCGGCCATGCCGAGGCCGGGGTCCATGCTCGTGAAGCTCTGCCCGGAGCCCCAGTGCCCGTCGACCTCGCTCATCCACAGCGGTGTGCCCGCGCCCTTGGCGATGTCGCGGGCCGAGGTGCGGCGTGCGGTGCCGTAGGTGTGCACGTTCAACTGGCCGACCTGCGCGCGAACCGAGGCGGGGTAGCCCGCCCAGTCGTCGGCGAAGAGCCCCGGGTTGGTCTCGTCCGGCGCGGAGACCGCGGCACCGAGGCCTGTGGCGCGCAAAGCCTCCGCCATCGCGGGCACCACCTTCGCCTGCAGCGCCGGACCCATGTGGGCGCCCTCCTGCCGGCCGCCCGTCGGGTTGCCGTCCGGTCCCAGGGTCGTGCGCCAGTAGGGGGTGTTGGGCTCGTTGAACGGGTCGACCGTCGCGAACCTGATGCCGTGCGCCCGTTCCAGCTCCGCCGTGGCCTGCGCGAGGTAGGCGGCGAAGTCGCCGATCCTGTCCTCCCGCAGCTGGTCCGCGTTCGGGTCGAAGCCGCCGGACACGTACCCGCTCACGGTCTGGAACCACGGTGGCGAGTTGCTGAACGACTCCCAGCGGGTCACGTCCCGCTTGATCCGGTCGACCCACCACCGCTGGCGCGGATCGGCCGCCGTGTCGAGGAAGCGCGAGTCGCCGGGCTTCCACCAGTCGGTGTCCTCGCGGGTCGTCCCCTCCGGCGCCTTCCACCAGCCGGGGACCGCCGCACCCGCCCTCAGGTACTCCGGCACGTCCGGCGCGTTGCCGCCGCCGACGTTGTAGCGGGCGATGTTCAGGTTGAGGCCGTCCTCGCCGAACAGCAGCTCCGCCAACCGGTCGCGGATCTCGTCCGGGTAGCCGCCGGTGGCGTTGGCGAACCACACCAGGCTCGTGCCCCAGCCCTGGAACGGCTCCTGCTGGTAGGTCGGATCCGGTCGCACCGACACCTGCTCGACGGCGGAGGCAGCGGGCGCCGCGGTGGAGAGCGTGAGCGCCGAAACGGCGAGCAGAGCGAGAAGTCTGGTCATCGGTTCTCCGTTGAACGCGCGATGTTCACGCTAACACCTATCGAGAACCTACTGGTGCGTCAAGGTCCTGCCGGTGGAGGCGCGGCCACCGGCAGGACCTTTCGGAACGCTCGCTCCCGAGGAGACGGGACTGCCGCTCGAACCCCGAGGAGAGTTACTCGAGCGAGCAGGTGGCGAAGCGCTCCAGCCCTTGGGGCCGCGCCTCCACGCGGCCGATGGCGAGCGCGATCCGGTCCAGCGCGGCGGCGCGCTTGCTCGCCAGCGGACCGAGGATCGCGTTCTGCACGAAGTTCGGCCCGCCCTGGCCCGCGGACGTGCGGAGCCGCTCGTTGGCCTCCGCCAGTTGCTTGCCCAGGTTGGCGATCTCGCGGTCGACCTCCGCCCGCGCCGCCGCGGGAACGTTCTGCACCACGGGTGACGGGCACTCGATGGTCCCGGCCGCGACCGGCGCGGCCGACCCGGTGGAGCCCGCGGGGGACGTCCGGGACGTGGCCGGCGGCGCGGACACGGCCGGCGCTTGACCGAGGCCGCAGGTCGCGAACCTCTCCAGCCCCTCCGGCTTGGTGGCGACCCGGCCGATGGCGGTCTCGATGCGGTTCAGCGCCGCGACCCGCTTGCTCGCCAGCGGACCGAGGATCGCGTTCTGCACGAAGTCGGGCCCGCCCTCGCCGGCCGAGGCGCGGAGCCGCTCGTCGGCCTCGGCGATCTGCTTGTCGAGGTTGGCGAGCTCCCGCTGCACCTCGACCTGCGCCGCGGCGGGCACCGCCGCGACGACGGGCTGCGGGCACGCGATCGAGCCGGTCGCGGTCTCCCCTCCGGCGAAGGCGACGGCGGCCGTCACCGCGGTCAGGGTCGCCGCGACGGCGACTCCGGCGACGATGACCCGCTTGCTCCGTTGCGGTCGTGCATGCGCTCTCGACATCTTCGAACCTCACGAGTAGGGGACGTTGCTGCCGGCACAACGGGATACGGACCGGAAAGGTAAAGGGTTCAACTACTTGTGAGCGTTCACAGCCGATGGCATGCTCTCGCTTCATTCCGCCGCAGTCAGCACCTGCGAAGAATCCGGGGAACAGCCATGCCGTCGGCAGACAGAGTCGTCCACGAACAGATCCCGCTGCGCGTCCGCGGGGTCAACGTCAAGGTCGCGTCGGTGCGCCGGGGAGGCACCGACGCCCCGGTGGTCTTCCTGCACGGGTTCGGCACGAGCAAGGAGGACTACCTCGACGTCAACCAGCGGCACGACTTCGCCGGACGCCCGTTCCTCGCCTACGACGCACCGGGTTGCGGCGCAACGGAGTGCGCCGACCTCGGTGAGGTCGACCTGCCGTTCCTCGCCGACACCGCCCGCACCGTGCTCGACCGCGCGGGCATCGGCCGGTTCCACGTCGTCGGGCACTCGAGCGGCGCGCTGACGGCTTTGCTGCTCGCGCACCAGGAACCGGGCCGCGTGCTGAGCTTCGTGAACATCAAGGGCATCCTCGCGCCGGAGGACTGCGTGCTCAGCCGGGAGGCGCTGACGCACCGCGATCCCGGCGAGCACCTGTTCCAGCTCGCCGAGAGCTGCCGCGACTCGCCCTGCTACGGCGGCGGCCTGTTCGCGGCGAACCTGCCGAACAAGGTGCGGCGCGGCGCCGTGGCCACGCTGTTCCGCTCGATGGTCGAGCTCGCCGACCACGGCGACCTGCTGCCGAAGTTCCTGTCACTGCCGTGCCCGCGGCTGTTCGTCTACGGCGAGCAGTGCGCCGGGCTCTCCTACCTGCCGCTGCTCGACGCGAACGGGGTGGAGCTCGCGGAGATCCCGCACAGCGGACATCTCCCGATGTACTCCAACCCCGTCGCCACGTGGCGGCAGATAGCCGAGTTCCACGCCCGTCAGTTGATCCCGGCCGCCAGGCGGTGGTAGGCGGCGTTCCAGCGCAACCGGTCGGCGAACGACGCGGGGGTCGTCGCGGAGTCGATCAGCACCAGCTCCGTGGCGGCCATCTGCGCGAAGTCGCGCAGCACCTCGGCCCCGACGGCCTGCGTCATCACCGTGTGGTGCGGGCCGCCCGCCGTGAGCCAGCACTCCGCGGACGTCGAGAGCGACGGCTCCGGCTTCCACACGGCCCGCGCGACCGGCAGCTTCGGCAGCGGCTCGTCCGGCGGGACGACCGTGACCTCGTTGGCCACCAGGCGGAACCGGTCGCCCATGTCGGCGAGCCCGACCACGACGGCGGGTCCGGACGCGGCGTCGAACACCAGCCGCACCGGGTCCTCGCGGTCGCCGATGCCCAGCGGGTGGATCTCGCAGGACGGCTGGGAGGCGGCGATCGTCGGGCAGACCTCCAGCATGTGCGCGCCGAGGATCTTCGGCTCGCCGGGCCCGAAGTGGTAGGTGTAGTCCTCCATGAACGACGTGCCGCGGCCCGTGCCGGTGCCCATCGCCTTCACCGCCGCGAGCAGCGCCGAGGTCTTCCAGTCGCCCTCACCGCCGAAGCCGTAGCCGTCGGCCATCAGCCGTTGCACGGCGAGACCCGGCAGCTGCCGCAACCCGCCCAGGTCCTGGAAGTTCGTCGTGAACGCGCCGAACCCGCCGTCGTCCAGGAAGGACCGCAGACCGATCTCGATGCGGGCGGCGTAGCGCAGCGACTCGTGCCGCTCTCCCCCGCGCGCCAGCTCCGGGCTGAGGCGGTAGGCCTCGGCGTAGTCGGCGACGAGCAGGTCGATGCCGGCGTCGGGCACCTCGTCGACGACGGCGACGAGGTCGTTGACGCCGTAGGTGTTGACGGAGACGCCGAACCGCAGCTCCGCCTCGACCTTGTCGCCCTCGGTCACCGCGACGTCGCGCATGTTGTCGCCGAACCGGGCGAGCCGCAGCCCGCGCAGGTGCGCCACGCCGGCCGCCGCGCGCGCCCAGCCGTCGATCCGCTCGGCCACCACGGGATCGCTCGCGTGGCCCGCGACGGTCTTGCGCGCCACCCCGATCCTGGTCTGCACGTAGGCGAACTCGCGGTCACCGTGCGCGGCCTGGTTGAGGTTCATGAAGTCCATGTCGATCGTGGACCACGGCAGCGCCTCGTTGAGCTGCGTGTGCAGGTGCAGCAACGGCTTGCGCAGCAGGTCCAGACCGGTGATCCACATCTTCGCCGGGGAGAAGGTGTGCATCCACGCGATCACGCCGACGCAGGACGGGTCGTTGTTCGCCTCCTGCATCACCGACCGGATCGCGCCGGAGTCGGTCAGGACCGGCTTCCACACGATCTCCGCGCTGATCCGGCCGGAGTCCGAGAGCATCCGCTGGATCTGCTGGGACTGGGCCGCGACCTGGTCGAGCGTCTCGGGGCCGTAGAGGTGCTGGCTGCCGGTGAGGAACCAGATCTGGGGCTTGTCCGGCATGTGCTCTCCTTCTGGGCTCACTGGCCGTAAACGTTCTGGTAGCGCTCGTAGAGCCGGTCGACGTCCTGCTGGTCGATCACGTCCGGCTTGCCGAGCTGGAGTGCGAAGTGGACGGTGCGGGCGACGTCCTCGAGCAGCACCGCGGCCTTCACGGCCGCCTTCGCCGTCGCACCGACGGTGAACGGGCCGTGGTTGCGCATCAGCACGGCCTTGGACCGGCTGGTGCGCAGCGTCTCCACGATGCCCTTGCCGATCGAGTCGTCGCCGATCAGCGCGAACGGCCCGACCGGGATGTCGCCGCCGAACTCGTCGGCGATCATCGTGAGCACGCACGGGATGGGCTCCCCGCGCGCCGCCCACGCCGTCGCGTAAGGGGAATGCGTGTGCACAACTCCGCCGACGTCCGGCATGTGCCGGTACACGTACGCGTGCGCGGCCGTGTCGCTCGACGGCGCCAGCTCACCCTCGACGAGCTTGCCGTGCAGGTCCGTCACGACCATCGCGTGAGGACCCAGCTCGTCGTAGGAGACACCGGACGGCTTGATCACCATCAGGTCCTGGTCGGGCACGCGGGCCGACACGTTGCCGGCCGTCCAGCTCACCAGCTCGTAGCGGGTCAGCTCGCGGTGCAGCTCGGCGACCGTGCGCCGCAGCTCTGCCGTGGCGGACATCAGCTCTTCCCCTCCAGGGCGTCGCGGCGGTATCCCCGCAGGCGGTGCATGACGTCGTTGGCGCCGCGGCCGAAGTAGTCGTGCAGCTCGAGGTAGTCGAGGAACAGCCGTTCGTACGCCTCGACGTTCTTCTGGACGGGCGTGAAGACGTTGCGCCGCACCGACCCCATCGCGGCCGCGGCTTCGCGGATGTCGCTGTACCCACCCGCGGCGACCGCGGCGTGCATCGCCGAGCCGAGCGCCGGTCCCTGCGCCGACCCGATCACCGACAGCGGCAGGTTCACGACGTCGGCGTAGATCTGCATGAGCAACGGGTTCTTGGTGAGGCCGCCCGCGATCACGAGCTCGGTCACCGGCACGCCCGCGTCGGTGAAGGTGTCGATGATGACCCGCGTGCCGAACGCCGTCGCCTCCAGCAGCGCGCGGTAGACGTCCTCGGCCTTCGTGGCGAGCGTCTGGCCGACGACCACGCCGGACAGCTCGTGGTCGACGAGCACGGACCTGTTGCCGCTGTGCCAGTCGAGCGCGACGAGCCCGTGCTCGCCGACTTCCTGCCGTGCGGCCAGTTCCGAGAGCAGCTCGTGCACGGTGATGCCGCGTTCGGCCGCCTGCTCGTGGTACGCGGGCGGCACCTGGTTGCGCAGGAACCACGCGAAGATGTCGCCGACACCGCTCTGCCCGGCCTCGTAGCCCCACAGCCCCGGGATGATGCCGCCGTCGACGACGCCGCACATGCCGGGAACGTCGCGCAGCACGTCGCCGCTCATCACGTGGCACGTGGAGGTGCCCATGATCGCGACCATCTGCCCCGGCTCCACCGCCTGTGCGGCGGGCGCGGTGACATGGGCGTCGACGTTGCCGACCGCGACCGCGATGCCCTCCTTCAGACCCGTCCACCCCGCGGCCTGCGCGGTCAGGGATCCGGCCCTGTCGCCCAGCGCGGACAGCGGGTGGTCGAGCTTGTCGGCGACGAACCGCGCGAACTCCGGGTTGAGCTCCTTCAGGAACTCCTCGCCCGGGTACTGGCCGTCCTGGAGGATGCCCTTGTACCCGGCGGTGCACGCGTTGCGCGTGTAGGTGCCGGTGAGCTGCCAGATGATCCAGTCCGCGGCCTCGACCCAGTGCTCCATCGCCGCGTAGACCTCAGGCGCCTCCTCCAGCACCTGCAAGCCCTTGGCGAACTCCCACTCGCTCGAGATGAGCCCGCCGTAGCGGGCGAGCCACGGCTCCTTGCGCTGCCGCGCGAGCTCGTTGATGCGGTCGGCCTGCGGCTGGGCGGCGTGGTGGCGCCAGAGCTTGATGTAGGCGTGCGGGTTCTCCGCGAACTCGGGCAGGTCGCACAGCGGGGTCCCGTCGGCGGTGACCGGCACCATCGTGCACGCCGTGAAGTCGGTGCCGATGCCGACCACCTGGTCCGCCGAGATGCCGGCCGCTTCGACGGCCTGCGGGACGGCGGTGCGCAGGACGTCGAGGTAGTCGGATGGGACCTGCAACGCCCACTCCGGTGGCAACGGCCGGTCGGTGGCGGGCAGAACCTGGTCCACCACTCCGTGGCGGTAGTCGTGCACGGCGGTCCCGAGCTCGGCACCGTCACGGACGCGCACGACCACAGCGCGGCCGGACAGCGTGCCGAAGTCGACACCCACCACACACGCGTCGCGGTCGATCGTCATGTCAGTCACGACCTGAGTGTTATCGCTAACATTCCGCGAGTCAAGATGCGCCCGATACATCGTGATTTCCCTGGGAGCGGCCGAAATGTGTTACGGGTGAGCGCACGACAACACAGCGGTGCCGCAGACACGGCGGACGGGGCTCGCGGACGAGGGCCGGCTCGTGGGGAGCCGAAGGGTGCGGACTGGTCGCGTGACCTGCTGAGGAGGTCCTGTGGCGAGCGGGGGCGAGCACGGGAGAGGACGGCGGGCGGCGCCGCGAGCAGTCGTGGAAAGGCACGACGGCGGCGGGTGGTCACCAGATCTCCCGCAGAAGGCCTTGCCGTAGTCGTTGCCGCTCGGGTCGAGCAGCGACACCGCCCGGTCCAGCCGCGCCGGCGCCTGGTGGCAGAGGTGGAGCAGGTCGGCGGTGCCGCATTCCGCAGAAGCCGACCGCCGGTCATGCCCCCCGCGCCGACACATCGTGGTGAAGGTGGACCAGGTCGGCGGTGCCGCCTCAGCAAGAAGCCGACGGCCAGTCACACGCCCCCGCGCGAAGCGGGCGAGGCCGAGGCGCACGGCGTTCGCCGCTGCCGGCATGCCATCGCCTCACCGGTGCCTCTGGCGCGGGACGTCCCCCGGCCTATGTCGCGGCGTTCCACCGCACCGCCGCCCCACCGACGTCCGGCGGGAGCGGCGGCTCCACTCCCACGGCCTGCCCGCGGACTACTTGGGCGGCGGCGCCACGCTCTCCCGCGACACCAGCATCGGCGCGATCGTCCGCTGCGGCCGTGTCGTCTCCCCGTCGCTCACCTGCTCCAGCAACAGCCCGAGCGTCTCCCGCGCCACCGCGGCGAAGTCCGGGCGGACGGTGGTGAGCGGCGGGATGAAGTACGCCGCCTCGGGCACGTCGTCGAAGCCCACGACGCTCACGTCGCGCGGGACGCTCCTGCCCCGTTCGCTCATCGCCCGCAGCACGCCGAGGGCGAGGTGGTCGTTCGAGCAGAAGACGGCGGTGACCTCGGGCATGCGGGCCAGCATCTGGCCGGCGCGGTAGCCCGAGGCGGCGCTCCAGTCCGCCGCCACCACCGGGGGGACCTCGGCGCTCGCCGTGTCGAGGGCCTGGCGCCAGCCCTCGACCCTGCCCGCCGCGTCGAACCAGTCGGCGGGGCCGGAGACGTGCCAGACCGTCTCGTGGCCCGCCTTGAGCAGGTGCATGGTCGCCTCGAAGGCTCCCCTGGCCTGGTCGACGGTGACCAGCGGGGTCGGGCGGTCCGGATCGCCGTCGACGGTCACGAGCGGGACGCCCGCCGGGACGTCGGCCAGGGCGTCGGCGGCCGAGGAGGTCGGGGCGATCACGACGATGCCGGCCACGCGCTGGTCGCGGTGGCGTTCGACGGCCGCGGCGATCGAGCCGCGGTCGAGCACCTTCACCCTGCCGACGCTGACGGCGAAGCCGGCCTGGCCCGCCGCCTCCTCGAAGGCCGACAGCAGCGAGGCCGGGCCGTACAGCGTCGAGTTCTGCGCCACCACGCCGATGAGCTGCGTTTTGCCGGTGACGAGGGCGCGGGCGGCGCGGTTGGGCCGGTAGTCCAGCTCCTTGATGGCCGCCTGCACCCTCAGCCGGGTCTGCTCGCGCACGTTGGGGTGGTTGTTGAGCACACGCGAGACCGTCTGGTGCGACACCCCGGCGAGTCGTGCGACATCGGTCATCGCGGGGTCACGCGAGGTCTTCTCCACTGGCGGTCTCCGATCCTTGATCTGCGCCGGTGATGTTAGCGATAACACCAGGTCGGCTTCGATGCAGTGCTCATTGTCCACTCATTCGAGCCGGAATGTGGCACGTCGGCGCGCGTCGCGGTCACCGCCAGGTCTGGACAACACCAGGCGGCCGTTGTCGTGGGCCAGGTACGTGTCCGTGCCGGCCCGCAGCGAAACCGCGCTCCTGTCCGAAAGGCCGGGCAGGCGAACGAAACTCGCCGCGCGGCCGTACGCGTCGGTGTCCTCGAACGGGTCGATCGTGATCGCGTCCGGGCTCACCCGCACGTACCGGTCCGGGAAGTTCACCGACTGCAGCGCGACCGTACCGGCGCCGAGGAACCCCGGCACGAACCGGAACTGGCTGTCGGCGACGTCGCGGACGTTGCCGTCGACCCGCAACCGGTACTCGTGGTGCCGCACCACCAGCGCGGGTGCGTCCCCGGGCGACAAGCGCACGATCGGGCCGCCGCGGCCGACCGGGACGCCGAACGACGGTGTGCCGTCGGCATTCCAGTGCAGCCGCTGCACGCGGGTGTGGCGGTTCGGGTCGAACAGCGGGTCACCGGTGATGTCGCGGTAGTCGCGCGCGTGGTAGACCAGCACATCGGTCGAGCCCACCGTGGTGAACGAGTTGTGCCCCGGCCCGTACTGCGAGGTTGCCGTGTTCGTCGTGAACACCGGGTTCGGCGACTTCGTCCACGAGCGCGCGTCGAGCAGGTTCGCGTTCTCGTCGGCGGTCAGCAGGCCCATGCAGTAGCGGGCGTCGGTGGCGCTCGCGGAGAACGTCACGAACACGCGGCCGTTGCGGATCAGCACCGCGGGCCCTTCGTTCACCTTGAAGCCCTGCACCTCCCACGGCAGCGTGGGCGTCGCGATCCGCACCGGCGCCGTCTTCAGGGCCAGCGGCGAGGCCATCTCGGCGATGTAGAGGTTCGAGTTGGTGGCGATGCCGGGTTCGCTCTGCGCCCACAGGAAGTAGCGCCTGCCGCGGTGGGCGAACGTGGTCGCGTCGAGTGTGAACGTGTCCCACGCCGTCACCATCTGCCCGCGCAGCACCCAGCCGCTCTCGCGCGGGTCGGCGTTCGCGGACTCCAGCACGTAGGTGCGGATGCGGAACGGCTCGTCCTCGTCCCCGGCGGCGAAGTAGACGTACCACTTCCCGTCGATGCGGTGCAGCTCCGGCGCCCAGATGTAGCCGCCCATCGCCCCGGACGCCGGACGGCGCCAGATCGTGCGTTCCCGGGCGGACGACAGACCGTCCAGAGTGGACGCGCCGCGGATGACGACCCGGTCGTACTCGGGCACGGACCCGGTCAGGTAGTACATGCCGTCGGTCGGCGGCGTGATGAACGGGTCGGCGCGCTGCTCGACGAGCGGGTTGCGGGTGGTCAGTTCCACCTCGGGCTCGGCGGCGGCGGAGGTGGCCGGCGCGGCCGAGGCGAGCGCTCCGGTCGCGGCGAGGACGCCGCCCGTGCGCAGCAGGGATCGTCGGTTGATCACGAGCGGCTCCTGATCCGGAGGAACGTGACGGAGTTCGGCGGGAAGGTGTGCGTGAAGCTGCTCGCGACCCCGACCTGCTCGTGGCGGGCCCGAATCGGCTGGGCGAACTCGGTGTTCACGTCGTCGGGGCGGCCCTGCAGCACCGTCGCCCGCGCGGTGGAGGACACCGGCACGCCGAGGTCGACGCGGGTGCGGGCGGCGTTGTCCTGGGCGTTGACGACCTTGACGATCAGCTCGCCGGTGGTGAGGTCGCGGGTGACGACCTGGCGGAACGGCTCGGCCACCTCGTCGTCGGTGAACTCGCCCCACTTCTGGCCGTCGAGGTACAGCGCGACGTGCCGCCCGCGCACCTCGACGCGCACGTCGTACGTGCGCCCGGTGTCGATGCGGGTGCCGTCGGAGACCAGCACGCTCTTGCCACCGCCGACCGCCTTCTCCACCGCGGACTGGGTGTTGTTCCAGCCGCCGAGGTTCCACCAGTAGTAGTTGCCGGTGTCCTTCACGCCGAACGCCACGAGGAAGCCCTCACGGCCGGACTGCTTGGTGGCCTTCACGTTCAGCGTGTAGTCCCGCCACGTCCTGTCCCCCGCCGTGACGAGGGTGTCCTCGGCGGCGGCGTCGGACTGGACGTAGGCGCCGTTCACGACGTTCCACGCGCCCCGGCCCGACTTGGTCCACCGGGTGTCGCCTGCGGAGAAGTCGTCGCTGAACAGCGACCGCCCGGCGGCGTCGGTGACGTTCACATCGTCGTAGGTCGCGGCCGTCGCCCACGTCGACAGCCCGATGGCGCCCGTGATCGGCTCCCGGGTGGACGGCGTGGCCGACGCGGTGCTCGGCACGACGTGGTCACCGACGTTGGTCATGAACAGCTTCTGCATCTCGTAGCTCGCCGAGCCCCACGACGCGTGGTTGTTGAACCAGATCATGTCCGGCCGCCACTGGACATAGTCCTCGTTGGCCAGCAACGGCGCGTAGGAGGCGAGCTTCACGACGTCGGCGTTGCGCTCGAGCCCGGTCATGAACGACGCCTCGCTCAGCGCGTTGAAGAACTTGTTGTCCAACGAGGCGTACTCACCGAGGAACACCTTGGGACCGTTGCGGTCATACGAGTCGTAACGGTTGTTGTTCTCCAGGAACCAGCTCGGGCTGTTGTAGTAGTGCTCGTCGACCATCTTCACGCCGGCCTGCCTGTTGAGCTGCCACAGGCGGTCGAACGTGGCACCGGTGTCGTCCGGGCCGGAGTTGCTGACGACGGTGATGTCCGGGTACCTCGCGTTGATCGCCTTGCGGAACTCGGTGAACCGCGCGAAGAACTCGTCGGGCAGGTTCTCCTCGTTGCCCACGCCGAGGTGGGTGAGCCCGAACGGCTCGGGGTGCCCCATCTCGGCGCGCTTGCGGCCCCAGGTGGAGTCGGCCGGACCGTTCGCGAACTCGATGAGGTCGAGCGTGTCCTGGACGTGCCGCTGCAGCAGCGCGGGGTCGTCGGTGGCGCGGTTCTGCCCGCAGCCGGTGACCAGGGCGGGGACGACGGGCAGCGGCATGGCGCCGATGTCCTCCGCGAACTGGAAGTACTCGTAGTAGCCGAGGCCGTAGGACTGGTTGTAGCCCCAGAAGTTCCAGTTGGTCGCGCGCTGCTCGACCGGGCCGATCGTGTCCTTCCACTGGAAGGAACGGCGGCGCTCGTAGTTCGGCGCCTCGTAGCCGTGGTGGCTGCCGGTGTTGACGATGCAGCCGCCGGGGAACCGGACGAAGCCGGGCTTCAGCGCGGCGATCTTCTCGGCGAGGTCGCGGCGCAGGCCGTGGCCCTTGAAGGTGTCCTGCGGCATCAGCGAGACCATGTCGAGGCGCAGGGTGCCGGTGCCGCCACCGGTCACCAGCAACCGGCCGGTCGTCGAGGAGGTCTTCGCGCGGACGGTGCCGGTGTAGCGGGTCCAGCCGTCGCCGCGGACGTCGATCTTCACGGGGTCGCCGAGCGGTGTGCCGGCGGGGTCGGTGATCGCGGCGGTGAGCGGGGTGCTCACCTGGTCGGTGCGCGCCCAGACCGAGAAGTCGTAGCGCTGGCCGCTCCGCACGGCGATCCCGCTGTTGTAGCCGGAGTTGATGACGCCCGCGGGCAGGCCGAGTTTCAGGTGGCGCCGGTTGCGCTCGTTCAGCCGGCCGCTGTCGTCGACGACGTCGAGCGTGCCGCTGTGCGGGGCCCACGAGGTGAGTCCGGTGTAGCTCGCGTTGTCCACAGGGTCGTACTCGAACGAGCGGTTCTGCACCAGCTCGGCGTGCAGACCACCGTCCGCGGCGCGGTTGATGTCCTCGAAGAAAACGCCGTACATCGTGTCGTCGATCGGCGCGCCCTTCTTCGTGGCGTCGACCTTCAGCGTGTAATCGGTGTCGGCGGCCGTTCCCGAGCCGGGAACGGCGACCAGGAGACTGGCCGCGAGAGCGGCGCTCAGCAGGACGTGCTTGCGGGGCACGGGATTTTCCTCCCTCACTCGGAAGTGAGCGTTAACATAGGGCTGCGAACTCGTTACGAGCAAGGCCTTGACGCAGAAGTTGTGAACGTTCACTCTTGTCCACCTGACAACCGCGGACACGCGGTGGAGCTCCGCGACACCGTCGTCACACCGGAGGAATCCCAGTGCTGAAGAAGATCACGACCGTCGCCAGCGTGGTCCTGCTGAGCGCGCTCACCGCGTGCAGCTCGGGAGGTGGTGGGGGTACTGCTCCGTCCAACGGCGGTGGCACCATCACGATGGGCTTCGCCCAGGTGGGCGCCGAGAGTGGATGGCGCACCGCCAACACCAAGTCGATCCAGGACGAGGCCAAGGCCGCCGGCATCGACCTCAAGTTCTCCGACGCGCAGCAGAAGCAGGAGAACCAGATCAAGGCGATCCGGTCCTACATCCAGCAGAAGGTGTCCGTGATCGCCTTCAGCCCGGTCGTCGAGACCGGCTGGGACACGGTGCTGCTGGAAGCCAAGCGCGCCAACATCCCGGTGATCCTCACCGACCGCTCGATCGATTCGGACGACACGTCGCTCTACAAGACGTTCCTCGGTTCGGACTTCGTGGAGGAGGGCCGCAAGGCGGGCGACTGGCTCGTCGCCAACGCGTCCGGCCCCACGACCGTGGTGGAGCTGCAGGGCACGACCGGCGCCGCGCCGGCCAACGACCGCAAGAAGGGCTTCGAGGAGAAGATCGCCGCCAAGCCCGACATCAAGGTCGTGGCCTCGCAGACCGGTGACTTCACGCGCTCCGGTGGCAAGCAGGTCATGGAGGCGTTCCTGAAGTCCCAGCCGAAGATCGACGTGGTGTACGCGCACAACGACGACATGGGCCTGGGCGCGATCGAGGCCATCAAGGCCGCGGGCAAGGTGCCCGGCAAGGACATCAAGATCATCACCGTGGACGCGGTGAAGGACGGCATGACAGCGCTCGCCAACGGCGAGATCAACTTCATCGTCGAGTGCAACCCGTTGCTGGGCAAGCAGCTGATGGACCTCGCGAAGAAGGTCGTCGCCGGTGAGGACGTGCCGGCGCGGGTCGTGACCGAGGAGGGCACGTTCACCCAGGAGCAGGCGAAGACCGCCCTGCCCCAGCGCCAGTACTGAGTTCACCCCGCAGCCCCGCGGGGCCCGTCACCCGGCGCATCCGGTGACGGGTCCCGCGGCCCACCGACGAAGGCCAGAGCCCATGACCGAGTCACCGCCCCCTGTCGTGCAGATGCGGGGCATCAGTCTCGCGTTTCCCGGCGTGAAGGCGTTGCAGGACGTCGACTTCCGGCTGTTCCCCGGCGAGGTGCACGCTCTCATGGGCGAGAACGGCGCCGGGAAGTCCACTCTCATCAAGACCCTGACCGGCGTGCACCGCCCCGACAGCGGGCAGGTCTCGCTGGCGGGTGCCGACGTGGCGTTCTCCTCCCCCGGCGAGGCGCAGCACGCCGGGATCAGCACGGTGTACCAGGAGGTCAACCTCTGCGCGAACCTCACGGTCGCGGAGAACATCCTCCTGGGCCGTGAGCCCCGGCGGTTCGGCGGTGTCGACTTCTCCGCCATGCGCAAGCGCGCCGCGGAGGTGCTGGCGCGCATCGGCGTGCACATCGACCCGGCGTCGAGCCTCGGCGAGCACCCGATCGCCGTGCAGCAGCTGGTCGCGATCGCCCGCGCCATCGCGGTCGACTGCCGCGTGCTCGTGCTCGACGAACCGACGTCCAGCCTGGACGCCGGCGAGGTCGCCGAGCTGTTCCGGATCATGCGCGTGCTGCGCGACGAGGGCGTCGCGATCCTGTTCGTGTCGCACTTCCTCGACCAGGTCTACGAGATCTCCGACCGGATGACGGTGCTGCGCAACGGAACCCTCGTCGGTGAGCACCTCACCGCGGAGGTGGACCGGCGGACGCTCATCGCGCAGATGATCGGCCGCGACCTCGGCGCGCTGGAGGCGATCGAGGACGCGGCGGAGAAGCGCAAGACCGGTGGTCCGGTGCTGGTGCAGGCGTCCGGTCTCGGCAGGAAGGGCGCGATCGAGCCGTTCGACCTCGAGATCCGCGCGGGCGAGGTCGTCGGCCTGGCCGGTCTGCTCGGCTCCGGCCGCACCGAACTGGCGCGGCTCCTCTTCGGCGCCGATCGCGCCGACTCGGGCAAGGTGCTCGTGGACGGCGCGCCGCTGCGCCTGCGCGGACCGCGGTCGGCGATCGCGGCCGGCATCGCGTTCAGCTCCGAGGACCGCAAGGGCGAGGGGCTGGTCGCGGACCTGTCGATCCGCGACAACCTGGTGCTCGCGATGCAGGCGGCGAGGGGCTGGACCCGGCCGCTGTCGCGCAGGACGAAGGACCAGCTGGTCGAGAAGTACCTGAAGGCGCTGGACATCCGTCCCGCGAACCCGGACGCGCTGGTGCGCACCCTGTCGGGCGGCAACCAGCAGAAGGTCCTGCTGGCGCGCTGGCTCGTCACCGAACCGCGGCTGCTGATCCTCGACGAGCCGACGCGCGGCATCGACATCGGCGCCAAGGCGCAGATCCAGCAGCTCGTGACGGCTCTGGCCGCCGAGGGCACCGCGGTGCTGTTCATCTCGGCGGAGCTGGAAGAGGTCGTGCGCATCGCGGACCGGATCGTGGTGCTGCGGGACCGGCGCAAGATCGCGGAGCTGGACGGGTCGGTGACCGGGGTGGACGAGGTGGTCGAGCTGATCGCCGGCGGAGCCGCGCCGGAACCCGAGAAGGTGGTGTCGTGAGCGCGCCGAGCGGGGCCACCGGTCAGCACCCCGGAGGAACCGCCGCCCACGAGAACCGAGGCGCCTTCCACCGCGCCGCCACCCGTCCCCACGCCCACCGCGGCGAACCCGTTCCCGAGAAGGTGGTGTCGTGAAGAACCGGCTCATCTGGCCGCTGGTCGCACTCGCGGCCCTGCTCCTGCTCAACCTCGTCGTGACGCCGTCGTTCTTCGCGTTGCGCATCCAGGACGGCGCCCTCTACGGCGGTCTGGTCGACGTGCTGAAGAACGGCGCGCCGACCCTGCTGATCGCGCTCGGCATGACGCTGGTGATCGCGACGCGGGGCATCGACCTGTCCGTCGGCGCGGTCGCGGCCATCGCGGGCGCGGTCTCGTGTGTCCACATCGGAACGTCGGACAGCGCCGGCACGGCGTTCGCGGGCATGGCGATGGCGCTGCTGCTCTGCGCCCTGCTGGGGCTGTGGAACGGGTTCCTGGTCGCGGGGATGGGCATCCAGCCGATCATCGCGACCCTGGTGCTGATGACGGCGGGTCGCGGCATCGCGATGCTCGTGACCGAGGGGCAGATCGTCACGGTCAACAACTCCGCCTACAAGCAGGTCGGCGCCGGGTTCGTGGTGCTGCCGGTCGCGATCCTGATCAGCCTGCTCGTGCTCGGCCTGGTGGCGTTCGTGACCCGCCGGACCGCGCTGGGCATGCTGATCGAGTCGGTCGGCGTGAACCCCGAGGCGTCGCGGCTGGCCGGGGTGCGGTCCGGCACGATCATCTGGACCGTCTACGTCTTCGCCGCGGTGTGCGCGGGCATCGCCGGGCTGATGATCAGCTCGAACGTCAGCGCGGCCGACGCCAACAACGCCGGGTTGTGGATCGAGATGGACGCGATCCTCGCGGTCGTCATCGGCGGCACCTCGCTCGCGGGCGGCCGGTACTCGCTCACCGGGACGCTGCTCGGCGCGCTGATCATCCAGACCCTCACCACGACCGTCTACACGATCGGCGTCGCCCCCGAGGTGACGCTGGTGTTCAAGGCGATCGTCGTCATCGCCGTGTGCCTCGTCCAGGCGCCGAAGGCCCGTGCCGCACTGAGCTTCCGGAAGGTGGCCGTCCCATCATGACCGCTCTCGCGCAACGGGTGCCGTCGCGGTTCCTGCCGGTGCTCGCGACCGTCGTCCTCTTCGTGCTCGCGTTCGGCGTCGGGTCGGCGCGCTACGACGGGTTCGCGTCGGGCCAGGTCGTCGCGAACCTGTTCATCGACAACGCCTTCCTGATCGTGCTCGCGGCCGGCATGACGTTCGTGATCCTCAGCGGCGGCATCGACCTGTCCGTCGGGTCGGTCGTCGCGCTGTCCACGATGGTCACGGCGTCGGGTCTGCAGGCGGGGTGGCCGGTGCCGCTCGTCATCGTCGCCGTGCTGCTGATCGGCTCGACGCTGGGCCTGCTGATGGGGCTGGTGATCCACAAGTTCGACATCCAGCCGTTCATCGTCACGCTCGCCGGCATGTTCCTCGCCCGCGGGTTGTGCTTCCTGATCAGCGTCGAGTCGGTGTCCATCAAGGACAAGACCTTCCGCGCCGTGGCCACGGCCGCGATCGAGCTGCCCGGCGGCGTCACGATCACCTACAACGTCGTGATCGCACTGCTGGTCGTCGCGGCCGCGATGTACGTGCTGCACCGCACGCGGTTCGGCCGCACGGTCTACGCGGTCGGCGGCAACGAGTCGTCCGCGCTGCTGATGGGGCTGCCGACCACCCGCGTCAAGGTGGGCGTGTACGTCATCAGCGGTCTCTGCTCGTCGCTGGCGGGTCTGCTGTTCAGCCTGTACATGCTGTCCGGCTACGGCCTGCACGCGGTCGGCATGGAGCTCGACGCCATCGCGGCCGTCGTCATCGGCGGCACGCTGCTGGCGGGCGGGGTCGGTTACGTGCTCGGCGGACTGGCCGGGGTGCTGGTGCTCGGCACGATCCAGACGCTGATCTCGTTCCAGGGCACGCTCAGCTCGTGGTGGACGAAGATCGTGATCGGCGTGCTGCTGCTGGTGTTCATCGCGGTGCAACGGACTATGGTTCGGCGGTGAGACGTACTCGCCCACTGCTGTTCGTCCTGGTCGCGGTGCTGGTGGCGGCCGTCGGCGTGGTGGTGCTGCGAGATCCGGAGGGCGTCGCGGGTACGCCGGTGGCCGATTCGGCCGCCGCCGTGCCCACGACCACCCCACCACCCCCTAGCACGACGACCACAACGGCGCCGGTCACGACGACCACCAGCCGGGCGGCGGCGTCCCCGGCCGGGAAGATCAAGCCGGGCGAGCCGCGCCAGGGCGTGGCGACGTTCTACGACTCCGACGGCGGCGGGGCGTGCTCCTACGACCCCGGCCCCGACCCGCTGACCGCCGCGATGAACGTGGCGGACTACGAGAACTCCGCCGCGTGCGGTGCGCACCTCCTCGTCCAGGCGGCCGGCAAGAGCATCACCGTGCGGGTCACGAACCTCTGCCCGGCGCCGTGCCGCTCAGGTCAGCTGGACCTGAGCGCCGAAGCGTTCGCGATGCTCGCCCCGCCGGTGCGGGGCGAGCTCCCGGTGACCTGGACCCTCGTCAGCCCGGAGACGTCCAAAACCCTCTCCCTGCGCTACAAGTCCGGGTCGAGCCGGCACTGGTGCGGCATCCAGGTCCTCGACCACCGCAACCCGGTGGCACGGCTCGAGGTGCGGGTCGGCAGCCAGTGGCGGCCACTGCCCCGCGCCGAGTACAACCACTTCCTCTCCGAGAACGGCGCGGGCTGCGGGGGTCCCGTCGCGATCACCGACCTGCACGGCGAACGCCTGGTCGTGGACGCGCTGCCGATCCGGCCCGGCGCCGTGCAGGCCACGAAGGCGCAGTTCCGCCGCGCCGGGGAATGAGACCGGCGCGGGCCGAGAACTTCGTCATGCTCCCTCTGCGGCCGGCCCGCCGGCCCGCACGAACCGGGTGCCCCATTCGAGCAGGTGCGCGGTGAACTCAGGCGGCCCGAGCACCTCGAAGTCCGCGCCGACGTTGCCCAGCGCCTGTGTCGGCCAGTCCAAACCGGTCGAGATCATGGTGAGGTGGCAGCGGTCTTCTCCGGCGGGCTCGACCGTCCCCCACTGACCTACCATCTGCCGTACCCGCGCTTCGGGTGCATGGACCAAGGCCCGGACCGTGTGAACAGCGGGAGCGCCGACGCTGGTGCGCACGAAGGCCGCCGCGTCCTCGGCGGGCAGCTCGCGCGGCAGGAACCGCGCCCCGGTCGGGCGGGGGTCGGTCAGCCGGTCCAGGCGGAAGCTGCGCCAGTCGTGCCGGGTCAGGTCGTAGGCGACCAGGTACCAGCGTCCGCCCTGCGCGACCAGCCGGTGCGGTTCGACTTCGCGTTCGGTCGCCGCGGCACCTCGTGCCGCGTAACCGAACCGGAGACGTTCCTCGTCCCGGCATGCCTGAGCGACCGCGGTGAGGGTGCCGGCCGCGACGACCGGTCCAGCCAAGGCCGGCGAGACGGTCATGGCGCGCAACGCGTCCACTCGTGCGCGCAGCCTGGGCGGCAGGACCCGCACGACCTTGGTGAGCGCCCTGACGGCGGCTTCCTCGATGCCGCCGATCCCGCTCTGCGCGGCATCGCCCATGCCGACCGCGAGCGCGACCGCCTCCTCGTCGTCCAGCACCAGCGGCGGCAGGACGGCGCCCGGCGCCAGCTGGTACCCGCCGTCGGTGCCCCGGGAGGCTTGGACGGGGTACCCCAGGTCGCGCAGCCGGTCGATGTCGCGGCGCAGGGTGCGCTCGGAAACGTCGAGCCGGTCGGCCAGTTCAGGTCCTGTCCAGTGCCTATGGGTCTGCAGGAGCGACAGCAATCGCAGCGCGCGGGAGCTGGTGTTCGCCATGTCGCCGATCCTGCCAGGGCTTCAGGACAAGAAGTGACCGGAAGCCTGCCTAGCGTTCTCCCCGAAGGCCGAATCGACCGATGGGAAGAACGATGATCACCCGCGAGATCCAGTTGAGCAGCCACGTCACCGGCGTCCCCGGCCTGGAGCACTTCACCGTCGCCGAGGCGGACGTCGACGGTGAGGTGCTGGTGCGCACGGAGCAGGTGGGGCTGGCCGCCACCTACCTGGAGCTGATGCGCGCCGACTGCCACCTCCCCGTGCCGGCGTGGCAGCCGGGTCAGCGGGTGGGCCTGGCCGCGATCGGCACCGTCGTCCGCTCAGCCAGCGACGCGCTCCAGGTGGGCGACCTGGTCCAGTCGATGACGGGCTGGAGCGAGTACTCCGCCGGTCCCGCCCGGTCCTACGTCGAACTCGACCGCGACGCGTTCCCCGATCCCGGCTTCCACCTCGGTCAGGGCCCGACCGCCTTCTACGGCATGGCCGACATCGCGCAGGTGGGCGTGGGAGATGTCGTGTTCGTGTCCGGCGCGGCGGGCGGTGTCGGTTCGCTGGCCGGCCAGATCGCCAAGCAGCTCGGCGCCGCGCGGGTGATCGGCAGCGCGGGCACGGCGGCGAAGGTCGACCACCTGGTCGACGATCTCGGCTTCGACGCCGCGTTCGACTACCACGACGATCCCGCCGCACGGCTGAAGGAACTGGCGCCCGAGGGCATCAGCGTGTTCTTCGACGTCGTCGGCGGCGCGCAGTACGACGCCGCGCTCCAGGTGGCACGGCCGGGCGCGCGGTTCGCGCTGTGCGGCTCGCTGTCCAGCCAGCTCGGCGACGCCGCCGAGCGATTCCCGCAACCGGACCGCGCCGAAGCGGAAGCCAGGGGCGTCGTGCTGTCGCCGTTCTCCTGCCACCACACTCCAGAGCAGATCTCGGCCTGGCAGAAGCACTTCCGCGCCTGGCTGGACGAAGGACGGTTCGTTTACCCGCAGACTGTGGTCGAGGGCGCGATCACCGATGTGCCACAGGCGTTCCTGGCCTTGCTCCAGGGCGCCTACCGCGGCAACGTCTCGGTGCGTTTGACGTGAGCACGCTGCCGCTTCGTGTCCTGAACCGGGCCCTGCTGCAGCGGCAGTTCCTGCTGGCGCGACCCGGGCACACCCCGCTGGAGGTGATCAGGCGGCTGGTCGCGATGCAGGCCCAGGAGCCGAACTGGCCGTTCGTCGGACTGTGGAGCCGAATCCGGGAATTCGAGCACGCCGGGCTCACCACCCTGCTGGAGGACCGGCGAGTCGTGCGATCGGGTTTGCTGCGCAGCACTCAGCACCTCACCCTGGCCGACGACTTCCGCCGGTTCCGGCCGCTGCTGCAACCGGTGCTCGACCGCACCGCGAGCGCGACCTGCTTCAGCCGCACCAGCGCGGGCCTGGACACCGGCGAGCTGGTGGCGGCCGGCTTGGAGTTCCTCGGCGATCGGGCGATGCCCCGCAGGGAGCTGGCCCGGCGGCTGGCGGAGACCTACGGGGTCGTGACGGACGGATCCTGGCCAGCGAGGTGGAAATGCGGTCCGCGTTGATCCACGATCCGGCCACCGCTGGATGGGGTGCCTGGGGGACCCGGCCGTCCGTGTCGGTCACGGCCGTCGGTGTCGGAGAGCCGGCGAACGCCGAGGAACTGATCCGCCGCTATCTCGCGGCGTTCGGGCCGGCCAGCGTCCAGGACGTGCAGGCGTGGAGCGGGTTGACCCGGCTGAGCGAGGTCGTCGCGAGCATGAGCGGCGAGCTGCGCCGCTACCGGGATCCGCACGGCAGGGAACTGGTCGACCTGGCCGATGCCCAGCTGCCCGACGCCGACACCCCGGCTCCTGTGCGGTTGCTGCCCGCATTCGACAACGTTCTGCTCGGGCACACCGACCGGACCCGGATCATCGCCGACGAGGACCGGAAGCGGATCATGCCCGGCCGGGCGCTGGTCCTGCCCGCGTTCCTCGTCGACGGCCGCGTGCACGGCAGCTGGTCGCTGTCCGGCGGGGAGCTGCGGCTGACGCCGTTCCGGCCGCTGACGGTCGACAACCGGGCCGCGCTCGAGGACGAGGCTCAACGCCTGCTGCCGTTCGTGGGCGCGGAAAGCGTGTCCTTCTCCGCCCGGCCTTGATCGACCGACCTCGATCGCCACAGTCAGCCTGATCGAGTCTCGGGCAACACCCGGCACCGACTGCGCTTCCTTCCCACCACGCACCAATGCGACCGGAGGCGCACCGCGCAGAACCTGCACCTGCGCTCAACGATGGAACGCGCTCTCATGGCTCCCTGAGCGCAGGCCGAGCACGCTCATGCCGATGACCGCGTGTTGCGTGGTGCAACGTAGTGGATTGTCGGGACGATGTGGGGGTATCGGTGTCGTGGGCTTGGGGGTTCGTGGTGGGTGGGTCGGCTCGGCGGGTGTTTCTCAGTCATACCTCCGAGCTGCGGAAGTACCCTGTGGGTGGATCGTTCGTGGATGCGGTGGAGAAGGCCGTGCTGCGGGTGCGGGTGGCCGCCCCGGTGCGCGGCCCGAACGGCGACGTGGTGGCCGCCGTCTCCGTGGTGGTGCCGATCGAGACCCGCACCGACACCGTGCTGCCCGCCGTGCGGGCCAGTGGCCGGTCTATTTCACGCGCGCTGGGCCGGCGCACGCCGTAGCGGGACCATCGACGTCCGCGCGGCGGCGAGGGCGGCGAACTCGGCCTGCTGCTCCGGGGTCATGAGGTTCTTGGGCAGCGGGACGGCCTGCGACTTGGTGAACATCAGGTACCAGACGTCGGGCTTCTCCACGACCCGCGCCAGCGTCTCCCAGTGGCACCGCATCTGGGCCAGCGGGTACGCGATGCTCACCCACTGGTCGTCGATCACCAGGTTGAACGCGGCCCGAGTGGCGGACCACTGCGCCTCCAGCGCCTGGGCGGCCGTGACCCGCCCGATGCGGAACACCAGCAGGGGGCCGAGGATCGCACAGACGACCCCCACCACCTTGTCGATCGTCGTCAGGGTCAGCATGGCGACGCCAAGCGCGACGAGCACCGCGCCCAGCACGTAGAGCCGGTTGAGCTGCGGACGGAGCAGGAACTGGGTCGTGCGCTTGAACAGGCGCTCGTCGTACGGCACCGTGATCGTCATGGACACCGGCTCACCTTAATACGAATGACGTTCGTGGCTGCCAGGGCGAGCGCATCCCCCGCCTGTACGGGTTCCAGCCCTCCGATCAGCTCGCCGACTGCCACGAGACGGGGTGGTCAGTGGGCAAGCGTGGACCCGTACCCAAGCCCACGTCGCTGCGCGTGCTGCACGGTGACCGCCCCGACCGGATCAACACCCGCGAGCCGGTCCCACCCGATGCCGAGGTCGAACCGCCGGACTGGCTGTCCGACTCGGCCCGCGCGATCCGGGACCGGCTCGCACCCGGACTGGTCGCCCGCAAGGTGCTGACCGTCTGGGACGCCGACGCCTTCGCCATCCTGTGCCAGGCGCTGGCCCGCTACCGCGAGGCCACCACCCTGCTCAACAGCTCGGCCCTGCTCGTGCAGGGATCGGGCGGGCTGGTGAAGAACCCAACCACCACCCTCGGCACCGCCAACGACCTCGCCCTCCGACTACACACCACAGGCGACCATCGGGCCGCGCGCGATCTCGACGAGGACACCCTGGCGCGCTACCGCCGCGTGCTGGGCGAGGACCACCCCGACACCCTGCGGACGGGGCGCAATCTCGTCTCGGTTCTCCGCGACCTTGATCAGCACGACCAAGCCGACGCACTACAAACATGGATCGACAACACCGCCAAATCGCGACGATCATGGACCAATCGCAGACCGGCAAGCACCACAGGACCATCTTGTTCGCGTCATCACGAACATCCGGTCATGCCGCGGAGCGTGTTGCTTGAGCGTGTTGCTGCCGACCAGCGGACGTTGGAGGCTTCGACCGGCAATGCCGGTCGAGGCCTCGACGGTGTGCACCGATGCACTCGTTCTGCTGGCTCGGCGTTCCCGAAGCCGCGCGGCTTCGCGCTGTGGAGCGTCCTGCGGATCTGCTACCCGAGCACCGCGAACCACGTCGAACGCAACCCGGAGCCGTTCACGGCATTCGTCATCCGCCAAGGCGCGGAGTGCTTCCCCCGGAACTCCAAGTCGCGGCCGAAAGCGAGTTCCTCCGGGCCGTCGTCACGCACCCGGAAGGAGAATCCGCTCACGCCGGATCTGATCCGGCGGTGTTGTGGAGCTGACCAGTCAGCACGTCATCGGGCCGGCGGAGTTCTCCGGCGACATGTTCTCCAACTGGTGAAGGATCTTCCATCCGCGATCTGACTGCTACCGCGTCAGCCTCGCGGCCGAAAGGATGGCGTGACCACGCGATGTCGCTGCGGATCGGGAACGGCGCCGGTCGCGAAGACGTCCTCATGCTCAAGCCAGAGGTTCCGTGATGGGTCCGGGCGGTGCCGGCGACCTCACGAACACCGGCTCACTCCCCCTGTCCGTCCCAAGGGCCGACGGGCGAGCGCTGAACTTCGTCCTGCGGGGTCGACACGCGGACGGCGGCTGGGGCTGGCGCACTGACGGCGGCAGGGAACTGATCACCACTTCCCTGCCGCGATGAATTTGTTCCCGCAAATAGATTCGCGTCGTACGCGCAACTCCAATTGAGACAAGAAACTTGTAAAAGTACATTGATCTGCTGGCTCGCGGCGCTGATTCGGATCTACACTCGAAAGGTGATCGGCAAAAATCCCAGCTCATCGGATGTGCCGGTGCTCGAACGCGTCCGACGCGGACTCATCGGCGACAACGCGGTACTCGACGGTCCTTACGGTCCGCGAAGGATGATCTACGCGGATTACACCGCGTCGGGCCGGGCGCTGGACTTCGTCGAAGACTTCGTTCGTGCGCACGTCCTGCCCCACTACGCGAACACCCACACCGAGAGCTCGAGCACCGGCCGGTACACCACTCTGCTGCGGGAACAGGCCAGACGGCTCATCCGCGACTCCGTCGGCGGCACGGAGGACGACCTCGTGATCTTCTGCGGTTCCGGTGCGACCGCCGCGATCACCAAGCTCATCGGGATCCTCGAGATCCGGCTGCCCGCAGGGCTGGACGAGAAGTACTCACTCGCAGAACGGATTCCGCACGAGGAGCGGCCGGTCGTCTTCGTCGGACCCTACGAGCACCACTCGAACGAGTTGCCGTGGCGCGAGTCCACCGCGGACGTCGTGGTCATCGGGGAAGACAGCCGCGGACAGGTGGACATCGCCGAACTGCGCAGGCAGCTGGTCCTCCACGCCGACCGCCCGGTGCGGATCGGCAGTTTCTCGGCCGCGTCCAACGTGACCGGGGTGCTGACCGACACCGACAGCATCGCGGCGCTGCTGCACGAACACGGCGCACTGTCCTTTTGGGATTACGCGGCAGCCGGCCCGCACGTTCCCATCCGCGTCCGGGAGAGCGCGCCGGGGCGCGGGGACCACAAGGATGCCGTTTTCCTGTCACCGCACAAGTTCGTCGGCGGTCCGCAGACGCCGGGTGTGCTGGTGGTGCGCCGTGACCTGGTCAACAACAGCGTGCCCACGACGCCGGGCGGCGGCACGGTGGCGTTCGTCCACCCCCACGGCCACCGCTACCTCGACGACCCGGTGACCAGGGAAGAAGGTGGCACCCCCGCGATCGTCGAGTCCATTCGCGCGGGTCTGGTGTTCGCGCTCAAGGACGCCGTGGGCACCGAGGTGATCCAGGCGCGCGAAGAAGGGCTGTGGCGGCACGCCCTCGCCGAGTGGGAGCAGGAACCCGCCATCGAGGTCCTCGGCAACCACCACGCCGACCGGTTGTCGATCGTGTCGTTCCGCATTCGTCGCGGAGAACGGTTCCTGCACCACAACTTCGTCATCGCCGTGCTCAACGACCTGTTCGGCGTCCAGTCCCGCGGTGGGTGCTCGTGCGCAGGGCCCTACGGACACCGGTTGCTCCAGATCACCACCGAGCAGTCCGACGGCTACGACCGCAACGCCGCCGTCGGCTGCCACGGGGTCAAGCCCGGCTGGGCTCGGCTCAACTTCAACTACTTCATCACCGACGCCGTCCGCGACTACCTCGTCGAGGCCGTGCGACTGGTCGCCCGATACGGCCACCGCCTGCTGAGCGACTACACCTTCGACCCGATGGCGGGACTGTGGCGGCACCGCGACACGGCTCCCCTCCCGCCGGGGTTGCCAGATCTGCGCTCCGCGGTGACCACACACGCGCCGTCGGCGACGACTTGCGCCGACGACACGATGCTCGCGACTCAACTGGAAGACGCCCGGCGCTTGCTCTGGGCTCGCGCTGACGTGGTCGACGACGGGCCCACCGGCCTGCCGGAGGACTTCGAGGCGTTGCGCTCGTTCGTCCTGCCGGCGATCTGCCTGGAGCCTGCCGGTTAGCTCGTCGGAGCAGGTCGGCGATGTCGTCGAGCCCGAACGCCGTGCACTGCAGGGCAAGCCGTGCAGCAAAGCCATCACCGCCCGTGCTACGCGATCGGGATCCAGGTCGGTCGGCACACCGCACGTGCTCAGACCTGTCGACGCGCAGTCGGGAGGACCGGCAGGCGCCGGCCAGCCGCGCCGCGGTTCAAGCGACGTCGATCCGGCCGGAGTTCAAGCCCCGCTGTTCGTGCTCGACCCGAGATGACCGTTACCAGCGCAGGGAAAGGCCCGCGAGGTACTCGCCGAGCTTTCCCGCGATCAACCGGTGGTCGCGCGCGGAGAAGTGCCAGTCGCAGCCCAGCCGGTCGAGCGCCGGGTCGGCGTAGTTCCAGAGCCGCACGCGCGGGTCACCGCTCTCCCGCACGACCTGCCGGGCGGCGTCGGCGAACGTGCCGGTGGCCTCGGGAACGCTCACCACGATCGTGGTCGCGGTGCCGTACCTGGTCCGCAGCTTGGCGAGGAAGCCCTGGTAGGCCGCTTTCCAGTCGGCCACCAGGGTGTCCGGCGTCCACGGCTCGCCGGGGTTGAGCGGGGTGGAGAAGTCGTTGGTGCCGAGGCCCACGACGACCACCTGCGGCCTCCACGACGCGGGCTTGCGCCACACGTCGCCTTCGACGTTCAGCAACGCCCGGTCGTAGTAGGTGCGGTAGCTGGTCCCGGCGGAGTGGCCGTTGTAGTTGCGCACCACGCCGAGGCCCGAGAAGGCGTTGACCTGGTAGTCGGCGTTCAACGCGCGGGCGGTGAGCGCGCCGAAGCTCAGGTCGGTGTTGGTGTTGCGGGTGACGCCGCCGTTCGCGGAGCAGTCGCGGGTGGTCGAGAGGTTGCCGTAGCCCGCGGTCAGGGAGTCGCCGACGAACTCGATCTGCCGGGTGCGCGGAGCCGGTTTCGCGAGCACCGCCCCGTCCGCCACGAAGCCGCCGAACTGCCCCGCCGCCCACGGGCTCTCGGTCCGCTTGACCAGCCGGACGCGGTGCACGCCGTCGCTCAAACCGCGGACCCAGTGCGTGGTGCGGCCCGGTGTCACGAGCGACGCGACGGTCCTGCCGTCGACCTGCACGTCGTAGTCGTTCACCGAGTCGTCGAGGACGACCCCGACGCCGGTGCCGAAGAACCTCCCCTCGAAGTAGACGCCGGGCCACGTGTACTGGCCCGCCGCGGTGACGCGGCCCGCGGTGTGCGCCTGCGCCAGGACCCCCGCGGTCGCCGGCGCCGCCGGCACCACCAGGGCCGCCACCGCGACGAGAACTGCCACTGTCCTGCGTGATCCGTTCATGAACCCTCGCAATCAGTTGAACGGCCGGTGTTCGAACCAGTCGAAGCGGACGGTGCCCTCGGCCGCGTACAGGCCGATGACGCGTCCGGTGAAGCCACCCGCCACCTCGGTCGACAGGTACTTGCCGTCGAGCGCGGCCAGGACCGTGAGGTCCGGGGCCTCGACGCCGAACGACAGCGTGTCGGGACCGGACCGTGCGTCCCGCGGCGTGCCTGGCAAGTACTCGAAGCTGGAGCAGTCCAGGTAGTAGTCGTCCCCGACGCGGCACACGCTCGGGTCGGGGTGCATCCCCGGGATCACCGCTGCCGTCCTTCCCGCACCACGACGCACCCCCCGGCCGGCAGTGCGTCCACCCTCCTGCGGGTGAGCAGGTCGAGGGCGGGCCTGGGCAGCGACACGGGCTCGGCGCGGTGGTTGAGCAGGAAGTGCCAGCGGTGCCGTTCACCGGTGCGGGTGACGGCCTCGACGCCGGGAGGCAGTCCCGGCAGCGCCGGGCGGACTCCGGCGAGGTCCAGCAGCTCGCCGACCAGTGCCGCGTAGTCCACGGCGTCGAGGCGGGTGGACAGGTACCAGGCGGTGCGCCTCCTGGTCAGCGCGGGAGATCCGTCGAGCACGCCGTGCGTGTACGAGGCGACCGCCACGGCGCCCTCCAGCCGGATCGACTCGCTCCAGGCGGTGCCGTGCGAACCGTCGGACAACGTGATCCGCTCGTCGCGGCGCAACGGCCGGTGCTCCTCGACCCGGATGCCGAGCGCCTCCCGCAGGGGTGCGGCCGGATATCCGCCGAGCCGGGCGTGCAGGCGGCCGTCGACGACCCCGCTGAAGTGCTGCACCAGCACCGTTCCGCCCTTCGCGGCGAACCGGCGCAGGTTCTCCGCGCCTTCGTCGGACAGCAGGTACAGCGCCGGGGCCAGCACCAGCCGGTAGCGGCTCAGGTCGGCCTCCGGGTGCGCGAAGTCGGCCACCACCCCGGCGTCCCACAGCGCCCGGTGAGCGCGGCGCAGTGCCGGGTGGTAGTCCAGTTCGGACGAAGGCAGGCCGTCGGAGCTCAACGCCCACCAGGCGTCCGAGTCGTGCAGCACGGCCGCCGAAGCCGTCACGACCGACCCCGCCACCTCGGCCAGCCGGGCGAGGGCCGCACCGGTCTCCTTGACCTCGCGGAAGATCCGGCTGTCCGGTCCGGCGTGCGGGACCATCGCCGAGTGCCACTGCTCGGCACCGGCCCGCGACTGGCGCCACTGGAAGAACAGCGCCCCCTCCGAGCCGCGCGCGACGTGGCCGAGCGAGTGCCGCAGCACCTCCCCCGGTTCCTTGGCCAGCACCCGGTCACCGGCGTGGACCGTGCTGGTCCCCTGTTCCATCAGCAGCCACGGCCTGCCCCCGGCGAACGACCGCGCGCGGTCCGCGGCGAACGCGACGTCGGCTGCGGCGTCGAGACCGGGCGCGTCCGGGTAGTGGTCGACGGCCACCACGTCGACCTCGCGGCCGAGCGCCCACAGGTCGACGTTCTGGTAGCCCGGCAGCATCAGGTTCGTCGTCACCGGCCGGTCGCTGACCGCGCGGATCGCGTCCCGCTGCTCCCGGTACGCGGCGATCACCTCGTCGGAGAAGAACCGGCTGAAGTCCAGCGACTGACCGGGGTTGCGGTGCCACTGGGTCGCGCGCGGTGGCAGGACCTGCTCCCAGTCGGTGTAGCGCTGGCTCCAGAACGCCGTCCCCCACGCCTCGTTCAGCGCGTCGAGCGAACCGTGCCGCGCCCGCAGCCACACCCGGAACGCGGCGGCGGTGTGCGAGCACCAGCACAACGTCGCGTACTCGTTGTGCACGTGCCACAACGCCACCGCCGGGTGGTCGCCGTAGCGTTCCGCGAGCGCCGAGGCGACGGTGCGGGCGGCAGCGCGGTAGGCGGGCGCGGTGAGGCAGTAGGTGTCGCGGCTGCCGTGCACGAGCCGGACGCCGTCCGGGGTGGTCGGCAGGGCGTCGGGGTGCGCGAGGGTGAACCACGGCGGCGGCGAGGCGGTCGGGGTGGCGAGGTCGACCGCGACACCGTTGGCGTGCAGCCGGTCCAGGTGCGCGTCGAGCCAGGCGAAGTCGTAACGCCCCTCCTCGGGTTCGAGCAACGCCCACGAGAAGACGCCGACCGTGGCCAGGTTGACCCCGGCCTCGCGCATCAGCGCGTCGTCCTCCTTCCACACCGCCTCGCCCCACTGCTCCGGGTTGTAGTCGCCCCCGAACGCCAGGCCTCCCAGGCGTCGCGTGATCACGACTCGTCCCGCACGGGCAGCCGGGCGTCGTCGCGCAGGAACACCGGGATCCGCTCGATCGGTGCCGCGGCCACCACCGTCTGCCCGCCGGCGTGCTCCTCACCGGTCCACGCGTCTGTCCACCGCGCACCGGCGGGCAGCCACACCTCCCGTTGTGCGACACCCGCCTCGGTCACCGGGGCGACGAGCAGGTCGGGACCGAGCAGGAAGGCGTCCTCGACCCGCCACGCCTCCGCGTCGTCGGGGAACTCGAGGAACACCGGGCGCATCGGCGGGAGACCGGTCCGCGAGGTCACCCGCATCTGCTCCATCAGATAGGGGCGCAAGCGTTCGCGCAGGCGCAGGTGCGCGGCGAGGATCTCGTAGGCCTCCTCGCCGTAGGACCAGACCTCGTTGGGCAGACCGCTCATGCCTGGCTCCAGCACCTGCTCGGAGCCGCGGAACCCGTGCAGCCGGAACAACGGGCAGAACGTGCCGTACTGGAACCACCGCACGAGCACCTCGCGGTAGGCGGGATCGCCGGGGTCGCCGCCGTGGAACCCGCCGATGTCCGTGGTCCACCACGGAATGCCGGACAGCATCACGTTGAGCCCGGCCTTGATCTGCGTGCGCAGCGTGGCGAAGTCGGTGCCGATGTCACCGGACCACAGTGCCGCGCCGTACCGCTGCGCGCCTGCCCACGACGAGCGGTTGAGCGAGATGACCTCGGTCTCCCCCGCCGCCCGGAGTCCGTCGTGGACGGTGCGGGCGTTCTCGCGCGGGTAGAGGTTGCCGACCTCCAGGCCGGGTCCGGCGTGGTAGCGCAGGTTGTACTGGTTGCCGGGCTTGATCTCGGGTTCGCCCGCGTCCAGCCAGAACACCTTCACGCCGAGGTCGTGGTAGCCGCGCCGGAGGCGTTCCCAGACGTAGTCGCGCGCCTCGGGATTCGTGGCGTCGTAGAACGCGACCTGGGCGGAGTAGGCGCCGAGTCCCTTGTCCGGCCAGTCGGCGTGCGCCATCGGGCCGAACTCGGTGCCGATCAGCAGGCCCTGGTTGAGCATCGGGTGGTAGTTCTCGCTGGCCGGGCTCACCGACGGCCAGACCGACACCATCAGCTTGACGCCCATCTCGTCCAGCTCGCGGACCATCGCGGCGGGATCGGGCCACTCGGCGGGGTCGAACCGCCAGTCGCCGAGGTGCGTCCAGTGGAAGAAGTCGCAGACGATCACGGACAGCGGCAGGCCGCGCCGGCGGTACTCGCGAGCGACCTCCAGCAGCTCGTCCTGGGTGCGGTAGCGCAGCTTGCACTGCCAGAAGCCGGAGGCCCACTCGGGCAGCTCCGGCGAGTGCCCGGTGACGGCGGCGTAGCGGCGCAGCACGTCGGCCGGTGGGCCGGCGGTGACCCAGTAGTCGATCTGACGGGCGCTGTCGGCCACCCAGCGCGTGCCGGTCTCGGCCAGTTCCACGCGGCCGATCGCGGGCGAGTTCCACAGCAGGCCGTAGCCGCGGTCGGAGATCAGCAGCGGGATGGAGACCTCGGCGTTGCGCTGCACGAGGTCGATGACCGCGCCCTTCTGGTCCAGCAGGCCGTGGGTGTGCTGACCGAGGCCGAAGAGCTTTTCCTCCCGGTAGGCGCGGAAGCGCTGTTCGAGGCGGTGATGACCGTTACCGGTGGCGGTGGCCAGCCGCGGCCCCGGCCACCAGAAGTGCGCGGGTTCCTCGGCCAGCAGCTCGGTGCCGTCCTCGGTCCTGCCGAACGTCAGCCGTCCCGCCGACGGCCACAGCTCGGGCGTGAGCGCGCCTTCGGTCCCCGCGTCGATCCGCACGGTCAGCGCGCCGCTCACGAGCGTGGCGTGGTGCTCGGACACCTTGACCCGCACCTCGCCGGGCGGCGGGGTGGCGAGCAGCGCGCCGGGGAGGTCGTCGAGCAACGGCCCCGCGGGGGTCGCCCGGACGCGGACGGCGTCGGGACCCCAGGCCTCGACGCGGAGGGTCTCCCCCTTGGCACGCCACTCGAGCGCCGTGCCGAGGTCTCGGAAGTACGGGGACATGCGGAACTCCTCGCGGGGCGTGGGTGAGCTCAGGGCAGGCGCGGCGCGGGTCCCGTGCTGTCGCGCACGGTCAGGACGGGGGTGAGCAGGACGCGGTCGTCGGCGGGCCGGCCGCCGTCGTTCGCCGCGGCGAGCCGGCGCATGATCTGCTCGACGGCGACCCGGCCGAGGTCCTGCGCCGACCCGGTCACGGCCGTGAGCCGCGGCGCGAACTGCTCGGCGAGCTGGTCCTGGCAGAGCGCGACCACGGAGGCGTCTTCGGGAACGGTGCGCCCGCTGGTGCGCAGCAGGCTGAGCAGCGGCCCGATCGCGCCCTCGTTCTGCACCACGAACCCCGTGGTGCGGGGACGGTCGGCGAGAACGCGGGCGAGTGCGCCCGCCGTGCTCTCGTAGGTGCCTTCACAGGTCCGGTGCAGGAACCTCAGGCCGCGTTCCTCGGCCTGCGAGCGGAATCCGGCGATCGTGCGCTCGGCGTAGCCGGCGTGCCGGTGGTAGACCCCGGAGCCGTAGCCGATGAAGGCGACGTCGCGGTGCCCGAGGTCGGCGAGGTGGTTCGCGCACAACGCCCCGGCGGCGGCGAAGTCGTGGTCCACGCAGGACAGTCCGCGGGCGTCGTCCGCGAGGCCGATGAGCGCGGCCTGGGTGCCCTGCGCCCGCAGCACCGGGATGCGTTCGTCGTCCAGCTCGACGTCCATCAGGACCAGGCCGTCGGCGAGGCCGCTGGCGGCGATCCTGCGCACCCCGTCCGGGCCCTCGTCGTTGGTGATCAGCAGGACGTCGTAGCCGTGCCGGCGGGCGGCCGTGGTCACCGCGATGGCGATCTCCATCATCACCGGCACGTAGACGTCCGTGCGCAGCGGCACCATCAGCGCGATGATGTGCGACCGCCTCGCGGCCAGCGCTCTCGCGCCCGCGTTGGGGTGGTAGCCGAGCTCGCGCACCGAGCTCTGCACCCGCGACCGGGTCTCCTCCGAGATGGCGCGCTTGCCGCTCAGCACGTAGCTGACGGTGCTGGACGACACGCCCGCGTGCCGGGCCACGTCGGCGATGGTCACCATGGTTCAGCCCTTGATCGCGCCGGTGAGGACGCCCGTGCGGAAGTGCTTCTGCACGAACGGGTAGACGATGAGCAGGGGCACGAGCGTCAGCACGACCACGGCCATCTGCAACGACAGCGGCGCGGTCTGCGAGAGCGCGTCGCCGAAGCCCTGGTTGACCGAGCCCGGCATGCCGTTGCCCCGGCTCACGTAGGTGTAGAGCACGTACTGCAACGGCCACTTCTCGCTGTCCGTCGGCAGGTAGAGCATCACGTTGAAGAACGAGTTCCAGTAGCCGACGCCGTAGAAGAGGGCGATGACGGCCGTGACGGCCCGCGAGGTCGGCAGGACGATCGACCACAGGATCCGCCAGTCCCCCGCGCCGTCGATCCGCGCCGCCTCGACCAGGTCGGCCGAGGTGCTCGAGTAGAAGGCCCGCAGGATCAGGATGTTGAACACCGACACGGCGCTCGGCAGGACCAGGGACCACCACTGCCCGTACCCGCCCAGCCCCGTCACGACGAGGAACGTCGGGATCAGTCCGCCGTTGACGAACATCGTGACGATCAGCAGCGTCAGCAGGAAGCGGTGGGCGAACGACCGCGACCGGGAAAGGCCGTAGGCGCACAGGACCGAGACCACCATCGACACCAGCGTGCCGACGGCGGTGATGCCGAGGCTCACCAGCAGCGCGGTGCGCACGGTCCCGTCCTCGAGCATCACGCGGTAGGCGGCGAAGGTCAGCTCGTCCGGCCAGATCACCAGCCCGCCGGCGCGGTTCACCGATCCCTGCGTCGACAGGCTGGTGACGACGACGATCCACAGCGGCACCAGCACCACCAGGAGCACCCCGCCGAGGGTCACGCCCTTGGCGGCCTCGCCGGCGGCGGTCGGTGGTTCCTCCCACGACCGGCGCGCGCCGCGCCTCCTGCGCCGCGGTGGTCGCGGCGCAACGGTGTGCTCCTCGGTCCGGGCGATCGTCAGCGTGTCGGTCATGCGCGGTACAACCCGTCTTCGCCGAAGGCGTGCGCCAGCTTGTTCGCACCCCAGATGAGCAGCAGCGAGATGATGCTCTTGAACAGGCCCGCCGCCGCGCCGTAGCTGTAGTCGTTGGTGGCGATGCCGTAGTAGAACGCGAACGTGTCGAGCACGTCCGCCGTGTCGTGGCCGACCGCGTACCGCTGGATCAGGAACTGCTCGAAGCCGACGGTCAGCGCGTTCCCGAGGCGCAGCACCAGCATCAGCACGATCACGCCGCGCAGGCCGGGCAGGGTGATGTGCCACAACCGCCGCCAGCGCCCGGCGCCGTCCGCCGCGGCCGCCTCGTAGAGGTCGGTGTTGATGGCGGCGAGCGCGGCGAGGAACACGATGATCCCCCAGCCCGCCTCCTTCCAGATCACCTGCGAGGTCACCAGGAGCGCGAACGTGTCCGGGTTCGTCATGACGTCCCACGTGCCGATGTCGTGGGAGCGCAGGAACTGGTTGAGCACGCCCGCGCCGCCGAGCATCTGCTGGAAGATCGTGATCGCCAGCACCCACGAGAAGAAGTGCGGCAGGTACACCACGGACTGGATGAAGTTGCGGATCCGATCGCTCAGCACGGAGTTGAGCAGCAGCGCGAGCGCGACGGGCACGGGGAAGAACAACACGAGCTGCACGAAGCTCAGGTACAGGGTGTTGCGCACGGCGCTCCAGAACAGCGGGTCGCCGAACAGCCGCTCGAACTGGTGGAGGCCCACCCACGCGCTGCCGGAGACGCCGGACAGCGGGTCGTACTCCTGGAACGCGGTGACGAGCCCGAACAGCGGCACGTAGTTGAACACCAGCAGCAGCAAGACCGCCGGCAACGCCATCAGCACCAGCGAGCGGTCGCGGCGCAGTCTCACCCGCCAGTTCCGCCGCGCCGGTCGCAGGGCCGGTCGCAGGGCGGTCACTGCCCGGTGCCGTGCTTCTGGAGCACGTTCTCGTCCATCCACGCGATCAGCCGGTCACCACCACCGCTGCCCTTCCACGTGGCGACGGCGTCCTTGACGTCCTGCACCTTCTTCTTGCCGTGGTAGCAGTCCTTGACGGTGTCCATCACGGCCTGCGCGGCCTCGGCGGTGGCCTGCGCCTGCGGCATGCTGACGTTCATCCCCCAGAACACCGGCTTGGCGAGCGCCTTCACGTTGGCGGCCTGCCAGGCCGCGAGGTCCTTCGTGACGTTCGGCGCTGTCTGGTTGCTGATCACCTGCGCCGGCGAGGCGAGGAACGGGTAGGTCTGCGCCTGCACCTCCTTGCGCCCGGCCTCGGTGGGCGCCGGCACGCCGCCCTCGGTGGTGAAGTGCGTTCCCTCGACGCCGAAGTTGACCATCGTGTACTCGGCGGACCCGAACGGCGCGGCGAGGTAGTTCGCGACGGCCAGGAGCTCCTCGACCTGCTCCGGCTTGAGGTTCGCGTTGAGGTAGCTGACGATGCTGGTGGCCGGGCCCATGTCGACGCGCGGGGTGCCCTTGCCGTCGGCGGTGAAGAAGTCGAACGCGCCGCGCCGGTAGGCCGGGTTCGCGGCGACGCCGTTCTGGTGGTCGGCGAGGTTCCACGCGCCCGTGCCGCCACCGGCGATCAGCACCTTGCCCGCGTAGAACCGGGTCGTGCCGGCCTGGTCGCCCGCCAGCGCGTCGGGGTGCACGTACCCCGCGGTGGCGAGCCGGTGCAGCCAGTCGAGCGCCTCGAACCACTCGTCGGTCTGGAAGAGGTGCACGAGCTTGCCGTTGTCCACCTTCCACTTCAGCGGCGCACCGAAGGAGGTGTACAGGTAGGTGTAGAGGTCGTCGAACGCCCAGACGCCCGCCTTCGCGTCGGTCAGCTCCTTGCCGAGGTTCATCAGGTCGTCGGCGGACTTCACCTGGTCCGCGGTGATCCCCCTGGCCTCCAGCACGTCGCGCCGGTAGAAGGTGGTGCCGGTGATCGCGAAGCCCGAGGAGAAGCTCGGGATGCCGTAGATCTTGTCGCCCCACGCCCCGGCCCGCCACGCGGCGGTGGGGATCGCGGCGAGGTTCGGGTACTTCTTGACGTTGTCCCCGGAGAGGAACGGTGTGAGATCGGCGAGCTGGCTGCCGGCCAGGCCGCCGGTGTTGAAGTTCGGGTTCCACCAGGACGGCAGGGTGATCCAGTCGGGCAGCCGCTTCGCCGCGGTCATCGTCGAGACGATCGTGTTGTAGGTGTTGCCGTCGGCGGGCTTCATCTCCAGCCGGATGCCCAGCGCCTTGTCCATGGCCTGGTAGAAGGCGTTGTCGGCGGGTGGGATGGTGCCCCACAGCGGAACGACGGCGGAGTACCTGCCTCCCTTGCCGGGCACGCCGGGCACGGTGGCGACGCGGTTCGCCGGGTAGGTGAGGAAACCGGGATCGGTCAGGGCGTCCGGGCCACCCGCGATCGACGCGATGTCCGGCTTGATCGAGCTGAGCGGCACGTGGGCGGGCAGGGCGGCGCGCAGCCCCGACTCGGAGTTCACCCCTGCCCGCTGCGCCCCACCGCCACCGCAGGCCGACAACAGCGGTCCCGCCGCGGCGAGGGCGGCGGCTGTGGCGGCGGCGTTGAGGAAGCTTCTGCGGTTCAACTCGATGCCCATGGCGGAACCGATCCTTCGTCGTCGAAGTGTCGAAGCGCTTAAACAGATGTCGGCGAGGCTAGTGACGCCCGTCTCAGGTGACAAGACCGTTGACAGCGGAAACGCGGTCGTGCCAACGTCGAAACGCTTCGCTGACAGCACCGACCCAAGGGGTTGCCACGTGGGTTTCGAGCACGATCCCGGCGCCGATCGGCCGCCGTTTCGCGACCCGGCGCTGCCGACGCGCAAGCGCATCGACGACCTGCTCGGGCGACTTGCGCTCGACGAGCGGATCGCGATGCTGCACCAGTACTCGCCGGCCGTGCCGCGGCTGGGCGTCGCCGCGTTCCGCACCGGGACGGAGGCGTTGCACGGCGTCGCGTGGCTGGGTCCCGCCACCGTCTTCCCGCAGGCCGTCGGTCTCGGTGCCACGTGGGACCCCGAACTGGTGCGCCGCGTCGCCGAGGCCGTCTCCGTCGAGCTGCGGGCGTTCCACTACCACCGCTTCCCCGCCGTCGGAACGGGCCGCAACAGCCTGCAGGCGTGGGCGCCGGTGCTGAACCTGCTGCGCGATCCCCGCTGGGGGCGCAACGAGGAGGGCTACTCCGAGGACCCGCTGCACACAGCGGAGCTCGGCACGGCGTTCTGCCGGGGGCTCGCGGGCGAGGACGACCGGTTCCTGCGCGCGGCCCCGGTGCTCAAGCACTTCCTGGCCTACAACAACGAGAACGACCGCTGCGTCACGTCGTCGGGCCTGCGCCCGCGCGTGCTGCACGAGTACGACCTCGCCGCGTTCCGCCCGGTGATCGCCTCCGGTGCGGCCACCGGCGTGATGGCCGCCTACAACCTGGTCAACGGGCGTCCGTGCCACGTCACGCCGCTGCTCGCGGACGAGCTGCGGCGCTGGACCGACCAGGAGCTCTTCGTGGTCAGCGACGCCGAGGCGCCGTCCAACCTGGTCTCGGAGGAGCACTACTTCGACGACCACGCCGAGTCGCACGCCGCCGCGCTCAAGGCGGGCATCGACAGCTTCACCGACCACGGCGAGGACAGCGCGACCCCGCTGGGCCGGCTGCGGGAAGCCCTGGAGCGCGGACTGATCGACGAGTCCGATGTGGACCGCGCGGTGCGGAGGCAGCTGGAGGTCCGCTTCCGGCTCGGCGAGTTCGACCCGGACCTCGACCCGTACGCGGCCATCGGACCCGAGGTCATCGACTGCCAGGAGCACCGCGCCCTCGCCCTGCGAGCGGCGACCGAGTCGGTGGTGTTGTTGCGCAACACCGGTTTGCTTCCCCTCGCCGCGCCGAAGATCGCGGTGATCGGGCCGCTCGCCGACACGGTGTGCGAGGACTGGTACAGCGGCACGCTGCCGTACCAGGTCTCCGTCGCGAGTGGACTGAGCGCGGTGCACGGCGGCGAGGTGACCGTCTCGGACGGCGCGGACCGGGTCGCGTTGCGGTCGCGCACGAGCGGCGCGCTGCTGGGCAAGACGGCGTTCGACGTCGTCGACTGGGGCGACGGGGTGCTGACGCTGCGGTCGGCGGAGACCGGCCGGTACCTGAGCCTGCACGACACCGCGCTGGTGGCCGACCAGAAGCTGATCAAGAGCTGGGACGTCCGCGAGACGTTCCGCCTCGTGCCCGTCGAGGATTCCGTGCTGCTGCAGAACGTCCTGACGGGCCGGTACGCCGTCGTGGACCCGGTGGACGGGCGGGTGAGCGTCACGGCCGAGTCCGCGGACGCCGCCGAGCGCTGGGAGCGCGAGGTGCTGCGCGACGGCACCGAGGAGGCGCTGGCCGCAGCGCTGGCGGCCGACGTCGCGGTGGTCGTCCTCGGCAACCACCCGCTGATCCACGGCCGGGAGACCGAGGACCGCACCGGCATCGCGCTGCCCTCCCCGCAGGACGCGTTGCTGCGCGCGGTCGCCGGCGTGCGCCCGGACACCGTGCTGGTCGTGATGAGCAGCTACCCGTACGCCCTCGACTGGGCGGACGCGAACCTGCCCGCCGTGGTGTGGACCTCGCACGGCGGTCAGGAGACGGGCCGGGCGGTGGCCGCCGTCCTGCTCGGCGAGGCCGACCCCGCCGGACGGCTGCCGCAGACCTGGTACCGCGGTGACGACCCGTTGCCGCACCCGCTCGACTACGACGTGATCAAGGCCGGCTGGACCTACCAGTACCACCGCGCCGATCCCCTGTACCCGTTCGGCCACGGGCTCTCCTACGCGGAGTTCGAGCTCCACGACCTGGTCCTGTCGTCCGCCTCCCTGCCCCAGGACGGCGCGGTGGACGTGTCGGTCGCGGTGACCAACACCGGCGAGCGCACGGGCAGCGAGGTCGTGCAGGTCTACGTCCGCGCGCTCGACGCCCGGTACGAGGCGCCGCTGCTGCGGCTCGCCGGTTTCGGCAAGGTGTCGCTCGCTCCCGGCGGGAGCGAGGTGGTGACCGTGCGCCTGTCCGGGCAGCTCTCCCACTGGGACGTCACCACCGGCGCGTTCACCGTCGATCCGGGCGACTACGAGGTGCTCGTCGCCCGTTCCGCCCGGGACGTCGTGCTGACCGCCCCTCTCACGGTCACCGGCCCCGCGCCCGGACCACGCCCCGGCGTCGACCGCCGTCTGCTCGCGGCCGACTTCGACGACCACGACCGCGCCACCCTCGTCGACGCCACCCGCACGACCGGAGATGCCGTCACAGCGGCGGATCCGTCGACGCCCGCGACGCTGGTCTTCCGCTCGACCCACCTCGCGGGCGCGCACTCCGTCGAGGTCGAGGTGGCCGGCGAGGACGACGGCAGGCTGGAGTTCCGGTCCGGTTCCGCGCCGCTGGCGGCGATCGGCGTCCCCGCCACGGGCGACCGCCACGCGTGGACCACGATGTCGCTCGCCCTGCCGGCACCGCTGGAGGGCGTCCACGACCTCCGGGTCGTCCTGCACGGCGGCGTCCGGCTCGCCGCCTTCCGGTTCAGGACCGGCTGAGTCACTCGGCGACCCTCAGCACCGGAGCGCCCCGCTGGGCGCTCCGGCACGCGAGCTTGGGCGGCAGCAACGTCAACGCCGGTGGCTGGCGTCCGTTCAGCTTCGCCATCAGCAGGTCGACGGCCCGCCTGCCGAGCGCCTCGACCGGCAGCTGGACCGAGGTGAGCCGCAGCCGTTCGGCGAGCTCGTCGGGGCAGATCGCCACGACCGCGACGTCCTCGGGCACCCGCTTCCCGCTCGCCCGCAGGCAGTCCACCACCTGGCCCAGCACCGCCTCGTTCTGCACGACCAGCGCGGACATCCGCGGCAGCTCGCGCAGCAACGTGCTGACCACCGACAGCACGGAGTCGTGCCGCTGTTCGGCGGGCAGGGCGGTCGAGGCGACCCCCCGGCGCATGGCCGCGGCGCCGAAGCCGGCGAGAGTCCGTTGTGCGAAGCCGGTGTTGCGCTCGTAGACGATGCTCGGCGCGCCGAGGAAGCCGATGCTGCGGTGTCCCAGGTCGGCGAGGTGGTCGACGCAGCGCGCGCCGGCGGCCTCGAAGTCCAGGTCGACGCAGGTGAGGCCCTTCAACGCCGTGGGGTGGCCGAGGAGCACGGACGGGCGGCCCAGTTCGCGCAGCGCCGGGACCCGTTCGTCGTCGAGCTCCACGTCCATCACCAGGAACCCGTCGACCCTGCCGCCCCCCGCCAGCGCGCGCAGGCCCGCCGCGCCCTGGTCGGCGGTCACGAGCAACACGTTCATGTCGTGGGCGCGGGCGGCGGTGACGACCGACGTCACGAACCGCATGACGACCGGCAGGTGCACGCCTTCGCGCAACGGCAGGACGAGAGCGAGGACGTTCGTCCTCCTGTGCATCGGTGCCAACGCATTCCCGTGCGGGCGATAACCGAGCAGCTGAATGCTTTCCCGCACTCGCACTCGGGTGTCCGCGGAAACCGCGCGTTTGCCCGTCAGCACGTAGGAAACCGTGCTCGGGGCAACACCCGCGTGTTTCGCCACGTCCACAATGGTGACCACGCCGACACCTCCGGACCGCAACGAATCGAAGCGCTTCGACCGGTTCCAGAATGTGACACAGCCGAAACTGGGCCGTCAAGGAATTGCCCCGCGTTCGACGATTTCGACGATCACGTCGTCGAAGGTCACCGGCGCGCTGGAGCGCCGGTGACGCCGGTGGCGGCACTACGATGATCGCCACCATCCGACGACAGGGGGCGGGCATGATCACGATCAAGGAGGTGGCCCGTCACGCCGGCGTGTCGATCAGCACGGTGTCCTACGTGCTCAGCGGGAAGCGCAGCATCTCGGAGGAGACGAAGCGCCGCGTCGAGCAGAGCATCGCGGCCCTCGGCTACCACCCGAACGCCGGTGCCCGCGCACTCGCCTCGAGCCGCTCCCACGTGATCGGTCTCGTCGTGCCGCTGCACTCGGACCAGAACCTGCCCGTCGTCATGCAGTTCGTGTCGGCGATCGTGGCGAGGGCGCGCGACCACGACTACGACGTGCTGCTGCTGACCAAGGAGGCCGGCCCCGGCGAGGCCCACCGCGTCACGGCCCGGTCGATGGCGGACGCGATCATCGTGATGGACGTCGAGAGCGCCGACCCGCGCGTGCCCGAACTGCGCACCGTCGACGCGCCGGTGGTCCTGCTGGGCGTGCCGGACGACCACGAGGGCCTGAGCTGCGTCGACCTCGACTTCGCCGCCGCGGGCCGGCGGATGGTGGCGCACCTGGCGGACCTCGGCCACCGGTCGATCGCGCTGATCGGCTCGCCTCCGGCCGTGTACGAACGCGGCACCAGCTACGCCACCCGCCTGCTGGCCGGGTTCCAGCGGGAGACCACGAGGAGGAACCTGCCGGCGTCGGTGCACTCGTGCGCCCCCGGCTACGACTCGGTCGCCGCGTGCCTCGACACCGTGCTGGAGCCCGGCCGCGGGATCACCGGGCTGGTCGTGCACAACGAGGCGGTCCTCGGTCAGCTGCTGCTCGAGCTGCGGCGCCGTTCGCTGGACGTCCCGGCCGGCCTGTCGGTGGTCACGCTGTGCCCGGACGACGCCGCCGTGGGCCTTCCGGTGCCACTGACCTCGATCTCCGTGCCGGCGCAGGAGCTGGGTGCGATCGCCGTCGACATGGTCGTCTCCCGGCTCGCCAGGGATCAGGCGCCGGAGGTCCGCCTGCTCCAGCCGAGGCTCACCGACCGGGGGA
The DNA here is from genome assembly GCF_900104175.1 of Lentzea jiangxiensis. Lineage (GTDB taxonomy): Bacteria > Actinomycetota > Actinomycetes > Mycobacteriales > Pseudonocardiaceae > Lentzea > Lentzea jiangxiensis. The sequence continues at coordinate 203,148 of NZ_FNIX01000002.1, read as the reverse complement.
GCACGGCGGCCCGCTGACGGGGATCACCGCGGCGGACGGCGAGGTGGCCACCGGTCGCGGGAGGGCGTGACCGGCGGAGGCGACCCCGCGCCCGGGATCGCCTCCGCCCGCGGTCACCCCTCCAGACTGCGGTAGGTGAAGCTGCCGAAGTCCGCCCACGACGTGCTCGGCGCTCCACCGCCGGTCGCGTAGAGTCCGATGTGGACACCCGTGAACCCGCCGGCCGCCCGGGTGCTCAGCACCCGCCCGTCGAACGGCTCCCCCAGCGGCGTCCACTCCCCGTCACCGGCGGCGACCAGTGCCCGGTGCTCCTGGCCGGTGGCCTCGAACCCCAGCCGCACCGGGCCTTCCGGCACGCGCGCACCGGCCAGCGGTTCGTCGCGTCCGCCGACGCGGAGCACGAGGGTGACCTCGCGTCCGGCGCCGAGCATCAGCCGGACGTGGTGGTCGTTGTTCTGCAGCAGCACGAGACCCGCCGCCTCCGACGGTCCCGCCGGGGTGAAGTCGAGTTCGCAGGACGCGTGGAAGTCCTGGTGCTGCTGGCGCCGCAGCACGATGCTCGGCGTGACCGGGTCGGTGACCTGCTCCGAGCGCACCGCGAGCCGCAGGTGGCCGGGGCGGTCGGTCAGCGACCAGAACACCTCGTCCGGCGTGCGCAGGAACATCCAGGCGGGGTCGAGCACCGGCGCGTCGAAGTCGTCGGTCGCCGCGGCCCGCGGCCACGGGTGGGCGGGCAGGTCCGGGACGTCGTAGCGCTCCTCGACCCGGCCGGTTCCCGGGCTGAACACCGGACCGCCCGCCTCCCACGACACCGGCACGAGGAACGTCTCGCGCCCCAGGTTGTCGAAGTAGCCGCCGTACGGCCGGGTCGCGAGCAGCACCGCGAACCACTGGCCGGTCTGCGTGCGGACGAGGTCCGCGTGCCCGGTCGCCGCGATCGGGTGGCCGCGGCCGAGGTGGCGGTGCGTGAGCAGCGGGTTGAGCCGGGAGCCGGTGTACGGCCCGGTGACCTCGTCCGCCGTCGCCACGACCACCGAGTGCTCGAAGTCCGTGCCGCCCTCCGCGCACAGCAGCACGTACTTGCCGTCCACGCGGTAGAGGTGAGGTGCTTCGAGCCAGACGGAGTCGCGCAACGCGCCGGTCCACAGCACGTGCTCCTCACCCACCAGGTCGAGACCCAGCGTGTCGAACTCGCGCAGCCACACCTCGGTCTGCCCCGGCCGGCCGCCGGGCACCTCGCGGGTCGCGGTCCACCACGCGCCGCCGTCGTCGTCGAAGAACAGCGACGGGTCGAACCCGTCCGCCTCCGGCAGCCACCGCGGTTCCGACCACTCCCCCGCCGGATCCGTTGCCGTGACGACGAAGTTGCCGCTCTTGGCGGTGCCGTCGACCAGCGTGCACACCACGTAGAACACGCCTTCGTGGTGCCGGATCGTCGGTGCGTACAGGCCGCCGGACGCGCGCACGCCCTGCAACGGCAGCTGCGACGGCCTGTCCAGCACGTGCCCGAGCAACCGCCAGTGCACCAGGTCCCTGCTGTGGTAGATCGGCAGGCCGGGGAAGTACTCGAAGGTGGACGTGACGAGGTAGAAGTCCGATCCCGCCCGGCACACCGAGGGATCGGGGTGCGAGCCGGGCAGGACCGGGTTCGTGAACTGTGCCAACTCAGACGCTCCCGCTACGGGTTGAGGCGCGTGTAGGCGGGCTTCGGAGCCAGGTTCTCGTCGAACAGGCAGGCCGCGCCCTCACCGGGGAACACGTCCGGCACCCACGAGTGGCGGTCGGTGAAGCCCCACGTGGTGAACTCGACGCACCGGCGCACCGCGTGGCAGGCGTCCCACACCTGCTCGAAGTAGTCCGCCTGGTCCTCGAGCTTCTCCGGCGTGACCGGCAGCGGGATGCGCACGTCGGCCTCGGTGATCGCGACGTCCAGGCCGAGCGCGGCGAACCGGGCGATGTTCTCCTTCATGCCGGACGGGAACCCGTACATCAGCGACAGGTGCGCCTGGATCCCGACCCCGTGGATCGGCACGCCCTGGCGCTTCAACGACTTCACCAGCTCGTACATGGCGTCGCTCTTGGGGTTGAGCCCCTCGACGTTGTAGTCGTTGATGTAGAGCTTCGCCTTCGGGTCGGCGGCGTGCGCCCAGCGGAACGCGTCGGCGATGTAGCGGTCGCCGAGCTTCTCCTGGAACACCGTCGGCCTGCGGGTGCCGTCCTCGTTGAACGCCTCGTTCACGACGTCCCAGGCGCGGATCTTGCCGCGGTAGCGGCCCGCCTCGGTCCGGATGTGGTCCTTGACGACCTCGCGCAGCTCGGCCGCCTCCAGGCCGCCCACCCAGTCGGGGAGCTGGCTGTGCCAGATGAGCGTGTGCCCGCGGATCGACTTGCCGGTCCTGCGGGCGTAGTCGACGATCGCGTCGGCGCCGGACCAGTCGTACTGGCCGCGCACCGCCTCGACGGTGCCCCACTTCATCTCGTTCTCGGGCGTGACGCTGTCGAACTCGCGCGTCAGCACCTTCTTGTAGTCGGCCTCGGCGGCCAGGTGCTGGGCAGCCACCGCGCTGCCCACGTACCTGTTCGTGGTGTGCTTCAACGGTCCCGCGGCCGAGGCGGGCGCTGCTTGCGCCACCACCACGAGCACGGCCAGGCCAACAGCCAATCGGGTTTTCACGATCATCCCTTCACTGAGCCGGTCAGTCCGCCGACCATCCGGCGTTCGGCGAGCACGAAGAACGTGAGCGCGGGGATCATGGACAGCGCGGTGAAGGCGAGCACCTTCGCGGTGTCCTGGGTGTGCTCGGACTGGAACATGGCCACGCCGAGCGGGAGCGTGAAGTTCGTGGAGTCGTTGAACACGAGCAAGGGCAACAGGTAGAAGTTCCAGCTGGTGACGAACGCGAGCACGGACACCGTGATCAGCGCCGGCCGCGAGAGCGGCAGCAGGATCCGCCAGAAGAAGCCGAGCTTGGCGGCACCGTCGAGCAGCGCCGCGTCCTCCAGCTCGCCGGGGATGGCGTGCATGAACGGCCGCAGGATCACGATCGTCACCGGCAGCGAGAACGCCGCCTCCGGGATCGCGACGCCGAGCGGGTTCTCGAGCATCCCGAGCTGGCGCAGCCACAGGTACAACGGCAGCGTCGCCACGCCGAGCGGGAACAGCAGGCCGAGCGTGAAGAGCGCGTAGAAGCCCTCACGGCCCCGGAACCGGTAGCGGGACAACGCGAACGCCGCCATCGCACCGAGCACGACCGCGAGCGTCGTCGCGATGACCGCGATCAGCGCGCTGTTGCCGAGCAGCCGCCAGAACACCGGCGACGTCGCCACCTCCGCGTAGTTGTCCCACACGAACGGGCCGGGCAACCCGGCCGGCGACGCGTTGATCTGCGCCGTCGTGCGGAACCCGCCGAGCACCACGAACAGCAGCGGCACCACCGTCATGCCGATGACGGCGAACGCGGCGAGGTAGCCGATTGTGTTGCGACGTGTCATCTCAGCGAACCCCCGTCAAAGCGCCCTCGGTGTCCCGGCGCAGGGCGAACCGCTGGTAGAACAGCGCGAACACGAAGCAGATGATGAACAGGATCACGGCGACCGCACTGCCGAAGCCGAACTCGTAGCGCTTGAAACCGTGGTCCACGAGGTAGGTCGCCATCGTCGTGGACGCGTTGGCGGGACCGCCGAGCGTCATGATCCAGACGAGGTCGAACAGCTGCAGCGACCCGATCACCGACAGGAAGATCCACACGCGGATCGTCGGTCCCAGCAACGGGAGCACGACGTGCCGGGTGGTCTGCCAGGAGCTCGCGCCGTCGAGCGCGGCCGCCTCCCTCAGCTCGGCCGGCACGCCCTGCAGGCCCGCGAGCAGCAGGATCACGCCGAACCCGATGTACTTCCAGGTGATCACCGCGAACAGCGTGTAGAGCACGATCGACTGGTCGGCGAGCCACAGCTGCACCAGCCCGCCCAGGCCCACGGCCCGCAGGACCTCGTCGACGAACCCGCCGGGCTGCAGCATCAGCAGCCAGATCACCGCGGTCACGGCCTCGGACAGCACGTACGGCGCGAACACCACCATGCGCAGGAAGGCCCGGCCGCGCAGCTTCCGGTTGAGCAGCATCGCGAGGCTGATGCTGAGCGGCAGCTGCACGACGATGGACAGCACCGCGATGATGAGGTTGTGCCCGATGGCGCCCTGGAAGACGTCACCGGAGAGGGCGTCGGCGTAGTTGTCCAGCCCCACGAAGTCCGTGAGCGGGCCGAAGCCGTTCCACGAGTAGAGGCTGTAGTACGCGGCGACGCCGATGGGGATCAGGACGAACCCGGTGAACAACACCAGTGCCGGCGTCAGCAGCAGGGCGAGTTCGAGGCGGGTGCGGAGTCGGGACCGCCGCCGGGTGCCCCCGGCCGCTGGCGCGTGCGGCACGGGGGCGGTCGGCGGCCGCGTGGTGATCGCGGCACTCATCACTTGTTCCCGGCTGCTGCTTCACTCACCGATTTCACGATGGTGTCGGGTGTGCCCTGCCCCGCGAAGAAGTTCGCGATGGCGTCGTTGAGGGCCTGACCGACCTTGGTCGGGAACGCGGTGTCGAAGTAGAACTGCAGGTACGACGCCTTGGTCATGGCATCGGCGATCGTCTTGTGCGGCTCGCTCTTCAGCGCGGCCACACCGGCCGGGGTCACCGGCAGACCGGAGTTGGTCTCGGCGAGGATCTTCTGCACGTCGTCGCCGACGAGGTGCCCGAGGAACTCCGCGCACGCCTTGGCCGCGCGGGTGGTGCACGAGAACCCGTCACCGCCGCCGAGCAGCACGCTCGGATCGCCCTGGCCGCCCGGCACGCTCGGGAACGGGAACCAGCCGATCTTCGAGCCGATCTCCTTGTCCTCGGTGAGCGCCTGCATCACGTCCGGGTTCCAGTCGCCCTGCAGTTCCATGGCCGCCTTGCCGTTGGCGACCAGGCCCGCCGAGCTGCCGGCCCCCTGCTGAGCGGGCGTCCCGACGAACCCGTCCTGGAACGGTTTCGTGTCCAGGAAGCTCTTCAGGGTCTCTCCCGCCTTGGTGAAGCACGGGTCGGTCAGCTCGGTCTTCTCGACCGCCTTCTTCAGCGTGTCGACCGAGCACTGGCGCACCGCGAAGTACGCCCAGTAGAACGCGTCGGGCCAGCGGTCCTTGCCGCCGAGCGCGATCGGTACGACGCCCGCCGCCTTCAGCTTCGCGACGGCCGCGTTCAACTCGTCCAAAGTGGTCGGTGGCGAGGTGACACCCGCGCTGGCGAAGACGTCCTTGCGGTACCAGAACCCGACGGCGTGCATCAGGTACGGCGCGCCGAACTGCTTGCCGTTCACCTTCCAGCCGTCGGCGTTCTTCGCCAGCGGGCCGATCCAGCCGGACGAGGCCTGGGTGATGTCGGCGATCTTGCCGGACTTCATCTGGTCGGCGAGCGCGCCGCCGCCCCACTGCTGGAACAGGTCCGGAGGGGTGTTGCCCTGCAGTGCGAGCGGGACCTTGGTCTGGAACTGCTCGTTCTGCAGCGGTTCGATCGTGAACGAGGTGTTCGGGTGGGTCTTGTGGAAGTCGTCGGCGATCTGCTGCCACTTCGACTTCATCGGTTCGGTGGTGCGGTTGTGCCACCAGGTGAGCGTGACGGGTCCTTCGGTGGAGGCGTCTGTGCCGCCGCCACCGCACCCGGCCAGCACGAACGCCGCGGCGGCGAAGAGGGCAAGGGGCTTTCTCGAACGCATTGGGGGTCCACTCCTGACGACGTCGGCCGGTTGGACTGCCTGTGTTGGGGCCAGAGACTCTCGGATGAACCCGCCCCGTGTCAATCGTTGTCGATAACGTTTTACACGGCTAGCCTGACCCGGTGCCTCCACGCTCTCGCGTCACGATCAAGGACGTCGCCGCTCAGGCCGGCGTCTCGGTAGCCACCGTGTCCAAGGTCCTCAACCAGCGGTACGGCGTCTCGGCGGACACGTTCGCCCGCGTCACCGCGGTCATCAAGGAACTGGGGTACGAGGCCAGCCTCGTCGCGCAGAGCCTGCGCAACCACCGCACCAACGTCATCGGCATCCTGGTCGCCGACATCGAGCCGTTCAGCACCGAGTTGCTCAAGGGCGCGGCGGACGCCATCCGCGGCACCGGCTTCGAACTGGTCGTCTACTCGGCGGGCGGCCGGACGGGTGACCCGCACGGCTGGGAGCACCGGTACCTCACGCGGCTGAGCGGCACGCTCGTCGACGGCGCCGTGCTGGTCACGCCCGCCGTCGACCTCGAAGGCATCCCCGGCACGCCCGTCGTCGCGGTCGACCCGCACACCGGGCGCGCCGCACTGCCGACGGTCGACTCCGACAACCTGCACGGCGGCCGCCTGGCGACGGAGCACCTGCTGGCGCTGGGCCACCGCAGGATCGCGATGCTCACCGGTCGCGAGGACCTGAAATCGGCGCAGCAGCGCGAAACCGGCTACCGCGGGGCGCTCGCCAGCGCCGGCGTGGCGGTGGACGAGCACCTGGTCCGGCGCGGTGACTACGACGCGGACGTGGCCGCCGCGTCGGCGCGCGACCTGTTGACCGGACCCGACCGGCCGACCGCGATCTTCGCGGCCAACGACACCACCGCCATCGCCGCCATCCAGGCGGCCCTCGAGCTCGGCCTGCGCGTGCCGGAGGACATCTCGGTGGTGGGCTTCGACAACATCCCCGAGTCCGCGCTGTGCACACCGCCGCTCACGACGGTGCAGCAGCCGATCCGCGAAATGGGCCACCGCGCCCTCGAGCTGCTCGTGCGGCTCATCAACGGCGACGAGCCCGCCGACACGCACGTCACCCTGGGCACCGATCTGGTCGTCCGGCAGTCGACACGTCCACTCTCACCCTGAGGTTCCTCCTGTGACGACAGAAGCCACCACGCCGGACGAGGTCTGGCGAAACCCGCACGCCCCCGTGGCCGACCGTGTGCGCGACCTCGTCGCGCGGATGACGCCGCAGGAGAAACTCGCGCAGCTGCAGGGCATCTGGGCCGGCATCGACGCCGGCGGCGAGATGGCACCGCACCAGCACGAGTTCGCCGTGGCACCGCGGGACTTCGACGAGCTGACCAAGCACGGCATCGGTCAGCTCACCCGGGTCTTCGGCACCCGGCCGATCGATCCCGAGGTCGGCGCGCGCACGCTCGCCCGCACCCAGCGGCAGATCGTCGAGGCGAGCCGCTTCGGGATTCCCGCGCTGGCGCACGAGGAGTGCCTGACCGGTCTGGCCGCGTGGCAGGCGACGGTGTACCCGTCGCCGCTGTGCTGGGGCGCGAGCTTCGAGCCGGACCTGGTGCGGCGCATGGCGGCCAAGTTCGGCGACTCGATGCGCCGCCTCGGGATCCACCAGGGCCTCGCCCCGGTTCTCGACGTCACGCGCGACCTGCGCTGGGGCCGGGTCGAGGAGACCATCGGCGAGGACCCGCACCTCGTCGGCGTCGTCGGCGCCGCCTACGTCGAGGGTCTCGAGTCGGCCGGGGTCGTGTCCACGCTCAAGCACTTCGCCGGGTACTCGGCGTCGCGGGCGGGACGCAACCACGCGCCGGTCTCGATCGGGCCTCGCGAGTTCGCCGACGTGATCCTGCCGCCGTTCGAGATGGCGCTGCGGGCCGGTGCCCGGTCGGTGATGAACTCCTACGCCGACAACGACGGCGTGCCCGCCGCGGCGGACTCGGCGTTGCTCACCGACCGGCTGCGCGACGAGTACGGCTTCACCGGCACCCTCGTGTCCGACTACTTCTCGGTGGCGTTCCTGCACAAGCTGCACGGGGTCGCCGCCGGACGCGAGGAGGCGGCGGAACTGGCGCTGGCGGCCGGGATCGACGTCGAACTGCCCACTGTGGACTGCTTCGGCGACCCGCTGCTCGAGGGCCTGGAGGCCGGCCGGATCGACATGGCCCTCGTCGACCGGGCGCTCACCCGCGTGCTGGCGCAGAAGTTCGAGCTCGGCCTGCTCGACCCCGGCTACTCCCCCGCGCCCTCCGCGGACCTCGACCTGGACGACGACGAGTCCCGCGCCCTGGCCCGCGAGATCGCCGAGCGCTCGGTCGTGCTGCTGCAGAACGACGGCGTCCTCCCGCTGGCGGGCAAGCGCCTCGCCGTCATCGGCCCGCGCGCGGACGAACCCGGCGCGATGATGGGCTGCTACTCCTTCCCGCTGCACGTCGGCGTCCACCACCCGGACGCCGAGATGGGCATCGACGTCCCGACCGTGCTGGACGCGCTGCGCGCCGAGCACGACGTCGTCTTCGCGCAGGGCTGTCCCGTGCTCGGCGGCACCGACGAGGAGATCGCCGAGGCCGTCGAGGCGGCCCGGCAGGCCGACGTCTGCGTCGTCGTGCTCGGCGACCTGGCGGGGCTCTTCGGCAAGGGCACCTCCGGCGAGGGCTGCGACGCCGCGGACCTCAAGCTGCCCGGCCGCCAGGAGGAGCTGCTGGAGGCGGTGCTCGGCACCGGGATGCCGGTGGTGCTCGTGCTGCTGTCCGGCCGGCCCTACGACCTGTCCCGGCAGGCCGACCGGCTCGCCGCCGTGGTGTGCGGCTTCTACCCCGGCGAGGAGGGTGCCGCGGCGCTCGCCGGCGTCCTCTCCGGGCGGGTCAACCCGTCCGGCAGGCTCCCGGTCAGCTTCCCCGGTGCCGGTTCCAGCCAGCCGTCGACCTACCTGTCCGCCCAGCTCGGTGCGCGCACGGAGGTCAGCACGGTCGACCCGACCGCGCTCTACCCCTTCGGCCACGGGCTCTCCTACGCGCCCGCGACCTGGGTGGCGGTGGGCTCCGAAGAGCGGGAGTGGCCGACGGACGGCGTCTGCCGGGTGCACGTGGTCGTGCGCAACGAGTCGGACGTCGTCACCTCCGAGGTCGTCCAGATCTACCTGCACGACCCGGTGGCCGAGGTCGCCCGGCCGGTGCGGCAGCTGATCGGCGCGGTGAAGGTGGACCTCGAACCCGGCCAGACCCGCACCGTGAGCGCGGCGCTGCACGCCGACCTCACCTCCTACACCGGGCGGGCCGGGCAGCGGCAGGTCGATCCCGGTGACGTCGAGCTCCACGTCGGCACGTCGAGCGCGAACATCCACACCAGGCTGCGGTTGTCGATGACGGGACCGCGGCGCGCGGTCGGCTTCGACCGCGTCCTGACCCCGGTGTTCGACACCCCCTGACGTCCCCGCACCACCTCCGGCGCCCCGGTAACGTCCACTGCGGACGAACCGGGTCGTCGGAGGGGTGCTCTGTGCTGGAGATCAGCGGACTGACGTGGGCGGCCACGATCGGCGTGATCGTGGCGCTGCTGGCGGTCGACCTGGTGCTCGCCGCGTGGCGGCCGCACCGCATCGGCTTCCGCGAGGCGAGCCTGTGGTCGGTGTTCTACATCCTGGTCGCGGTCGGGTTCGGCGTGTGGTTCGCCACCGCGCACGGCGGCGGGTACGGCGCGGAGTACTTCGCCGGCTACATCGTCGAGAAGAGCCTGTCGGTCGACAACCTGTTCGTCTTCGTGATCATCATGACGACGTTCCTGGTGCCGGAGGAGCACCAGCACAAGGTGCTGACGTTCGGCATCGTGCTGGCGCTGGTCATGCGCGGCATCTTCATCGCGGTCGGCGCGACGCTGCTGTCGTTGTTCTCGTTCATGTTCCTGCTGTTCGGCCTGCTGCTGATCTTCACGGCCGTGCAGCTGTTCCGGCACCGCGACGAGGACCCGGACGTCGAGAACAACGTCGTGGTGAAGACCGCGCGCAAGTTGCTGCCGGTCACCGACGACTACGTGGGCGGCAAGATCTTCACCCGCCTCGACGGCCGCCGGATGGCCACTCCCCTGTTCGTCGTGCTGGTGGCGATCGGCGGCGTCGACCTGCTGTTCGCGCTCGACTCGATCCCCGCGGTGTTCGGCGTGACCGAGGAGCCGTACATCGTCTTCACCGCCAACGCGTTCGCGCTGCTCGGCTTGCGCGCGTTGTTCTTCCTGGTCAAGGGCCTGCTCGACCGGCTGGTGTACCTCTCGGCCGGTCTGGCGGTCATCCTCGCGTTCATCGGGGTCAAGCTGATCCTGCACTGGGCGCACGTGGACATCTCGCCGAGCGTGCCGGAGGTGCCCACGCCGCTGAGCCTCGGCGTGATCATCGCGATCCTGGTGGTCGTGACGGTCGCCAGTTTGGTCAAGACCCGCAACGACCCGTCCGCCAAGGCGCACCCCGGCTCCCTGCGCGGCCACCGGGAACCGGAACGGGACTGACGGGTCAGGGGTTCTTCTTGCCCTTGCCGTCGCCGGGTCCCGCCTTGGCGGGCTTGGGCTTGACCATCCCGGGTTCGGCCCTGACCTGCTGCTGCGCGGGAGGCGGGGCCTGGACCTCGGCCTCGGTGTGGGCCACGGGCGCGGGTGCGGGCGTCCACTGCACGGTGTGCACCCGGGTCGAGGCCGGTTCGGTGGTGGCGGGCGGCGCCGACTCGGCCGGCACGGCGGGACCGCCCTGCAGCAGGAGCCCGGTGCCGACGGAGGCGGCGAGCACGACCGCCGCCGCGACGAACGCGCCGCGCGACCGGCGCGGCAGCGGTGCGGCGACCGTCGCCGGTCCCTCCGCGCTCAAGACCCTCGCGCACTCACGCGCGCTGGGACGGCGGGCGGCCGTCGTGGAGGTCATCAGCATCAGCAGCCGCCGCAGGTCGAACGGCAGGTCGGCGGGCACCTCGGGCGACCGGTGCAGGCGCGCGACGGCGGCCTCCACCTCCCCGCCCTGGAACTCGCGGCGGCCGGTCAGGCACTCCAGCAGCACCAGCCCGAGGGCGTAGACGTCCGCGGCCGGGGTGATCGCGTCACCGCGCACCTGCTCGGGCGACAGGTAGGCCGCCGTGCCGACGACCTGGTCCGCCCTGGTCAGCCGGGCGCTGTCGGCGAGCCGCGCCAGGCCGAAGTCGGCGAGGCGGGGAGCGTCCTCGTCGCCCAGCAGAACGTTGGACGGTTTGACGTCGCGGTGGATGATGCCGCGCTCGTGCACGTGGGCCAGCGCGTCGGCGACCGCGGCACCAAGGCGGCGCACGTCCTCGACTGGCATCGGCCCCTCAGCGATGCGGGCGTGCAGCGTGCGGCCCTCGACCAGCTCCAGCACCATGTACGGCGTCTCTCCGCCTGGGTCGGCGTCGTAGACCGCGACGAGGCCGGGGTGCGACAGGCCCGCGAGCGTGCGGATCTCGTTGTCGATGCGCTGCGCGTCGGCGACGTCCTCGCCGGGCTGGAACAGCTTGATCGCGACGTCGCGCACCAGCACGGTGTCTCGTCCCCTGCGCACCTCGGCCATGCCGCCGGCGCCGAGCAGGGCGCCGACCTGGTACCGGTTGGCGAGGAGGAGGGTGTCGGGCATGGGTCCCGGATACCCACCCGGCCGATCTTCCAATCACGCTGGAGCGGACTCCGCCTCACGACGGCGGCCAGGTGGGTGGATCTTCTTCGGCGGACGGCGGGGCCGGCGCCGTGCACGTACCGGGAACAGCACTGGTGACGGGCCTGTCGTGCGCCACGGTCAGCGGTGCGCGAACCTCATCGTCAACGGGCAAAACTCTTCCGCACGCCACGAGTTCGCGGCCCCATCCCGGAAAGCGTCCCCAGTGGGGCGTGTGCGGGGCCTCGCTCATCCACTCGCGGTGGCTCGTCACGGCCGTACTGCGTGCTCCGGCGCACGCGGAATGGGTCCGCACCCACGATCAATGGCCCCTCGCGACGTTCTTCACCTCGTGGCTAATGTCGGTTCGCGGCCGCATTCAGCCCTTCCACTCGAACGAGGTGAACAATCGTGCGTGCAATTTCGGCGATCGTGCTGACCGGTGCGGCATTGGTGGCGAGCGCATTGCCGGCATCGGCGGCGCAGGTCGAAGCGTCCCTCGCGCTGCAGGCACAGGCGCGACTGGAGGCACGGGGTGCCGCCGTCACCGTGCCGACCCGTGTGATGTGCGAAAACGGCGCCACGGGGTCGATGTGGCTCCAGGTCACGCAGAACGTGCGCGGTGAGCTCGCGATCGGCGACAAGTACACGCCGAGCGTTCCGTGCACCGGCGGTTTCCACCAGGTCGACGTGACCGTGGTGTCGCGCACGAAAGCATTTCGGCCGGGCGTCGCGTTCTCGACCGCTTCGCTGAACGCCTTCCTCCCGCCGGACAATTCGCGCACGGTCGAGGAAGACCGCGTGATTTCCATCGTCAGGTAGTCCGCCGCACCGCGGTGGACGCGCGGACCACGAGCTCCGGCTGGAACTTCACGTGCCGGTGCTCGTGGTCCGCGTCGTTCTCCGACAGCAGCAGCCGGGCGGCGGTGCGGCCGAGCTCCTCGCGCGGCTGGCGCACCGACGTGAGCGGCACGGCGGCGGCCGCGGCGAACTCGATGTCGTCGTAGCCGACCACGGCGAGGTCGTCCGGGACGCGCAGGCCCTGCTGGGTCATCGACTGCAGCAGGCCGAGCGCCAGCAGGTCGTTGGCGCAGAACGCCGCCGTGGGCCGGCGCGAGGCGGGCAGGCCGGCGAGCCGCTCCCCCGCGCCCCTGCCCTCCGCGACCTGCAGCCCCCTGGTCTCGAGGAACGTCAGCGCGTCCGCGGGCAGCCCGGCGCCGGTGAGCGCCCGCAACGCGCCCTCGCGCCGGTCGCGCACCTGCTGGATCGACAGCGGGCCGCCGATCATGGCGATGCGGGTGTGACCGTTCTCGACGAGGTGCGTGACCGCGAGCTCGCCGCCGAGCACGTCGTCCACCGCCACCGAGCACCGCGCCCCGTCCGAGGCCTCGCGGTCGACCAGCACGACGGGCGTGCCGCGTTCGGCGAGCAGCGCGCTCTCGGCGTCGACCGGGGTGATCAGGATGCCCTCGACCCGCTGCTCGTGCAGCAGCTCCAGGTACTCGCGCTCACGACCGCCGTCGGAGGCGCTGTTGCACAGGAACAGCGCGAACCCCGCCTCCCGCGCCGCGTCCTCCACGCCGCGCGCCACGTCGGTGAAGAACGGGTTCGCCGCGTCGAGCACGACGTAGGCGAGCACCCGGCTGCGGCCCGCGCGGAGCTGGCGCGCGGACTCGTTGCGCACGAAGCCGAGCTGCTCGATCACGGCCAGCACCCGCTGCCGCGTGGCCGGAGCGACGACGTCGGGCCGGTTCAGCACGTTCGAGACGGTCGCGTTGGACACGCCGGCGTGCCGCGCGACGTCGCGGATGCCCACTGACGGCCTCACCGGCGGCTCCTTGGTTGAAACGTGGCAACCAATCGTACCCGCAGCCCTTGACATGGTGACGCAGCATGCCCAGAGTGCTCGTAGCTCAACGTTGAAACGGTTCAACACCGAGGGGACGGATGTGAACCGACCTCCCGTGGTGGCACTGGACGGGGTGAGCAAGTCCTTCGGCGCCGTGCGTGCGTTGAACGGGGTGTCGCTGCGGCTGCTGTCCGGCGAGGCCTACGCACTCCTCGGGGAGAACGGGACCGGCAAGTCGACGCTGATCAAGACGCTCGCCGGCGTGCACCGCCCGGACTCCGCCCAGGTGCTGGTCGACGGTTCTCCGCGGAGGTTCTCCGGTCCCGCCGACGCGCTCGCCGCGGGCATCGCGATCATCTACCGGGAACCGGCGCTGTTCGGCGAGCTGTCGTTCGACGCCCGTGTGATCGTGGTGGACGAGCCGACCGCGGCCTGTCCGAGCACGAGGTGCGGCGGCTCTTCGGCGCGGTGCGGGCGTTGCGGTCGCAGGACACGGCCGTGCTGTTCGTGTCGCACCGGCGGGCCATGGTGCGCCGGATGGTCAGCCGCGACTCTCCAGCTCTTCTGCAAGGGACTTCTGACATGCGCGTCTGCTTCACGTTGCGGGTCCGCCCGGATCGTCTGGGTGAGTACCGGGCGCGCCACCGCGACGTGTGGCCCGAGATGCGGGCAGCCCTCACCGAGGCGGGTTGGCACAACTACTCGCTCTTCCTCTCCGAGGACGGCCTGCTCATCGGCTACCTCGAGTGCGACGACTTCGACGCGGCCCTCGCGGAGATGGCCCGCACCGAGGTCAACGCGCGCTGGCAGACCGAAATGGCGGAGTTCTTCGTCGGCGGCGGCAACGCCGACGAACGGATGCGGCCCCTCGACGAGGTCTTCCACCTCGACTGAGTTTGGGGAGAACACCATGAGCGTGAAGGACGCGCTGCGCGGGCAGCGGATCGAGACCCCTTCCTGGGCCTACGCGAACTCGGGTACCCGGTTCAAGGTCTTCGCGCAGCAGGGGGTCCCGCGCACGCCGTACGAAAAGATCGACGACGCGGCGGTGGTGCACCGGCTCACCGGGATCGCGCCGACCGTCGCGCTGCACATCCCGTGGGACAGGGTCGACGACTACGGCAAGCTCGCCTCCTACGCGAGGGACCGCGGTGTCGCGCTCGGCGCCGTCAACTCCAACGTGTTCCAGGACGACGACTACAAGCTCGGCAGCGTCTGCCACCCGGACCCGCTGGTGCGGCGCAAGGCGGTCGGGCACCTGCTCGAGTGCGTCGACATCATGGACCGGACGGGGTCGCGCGACCTCAAGCTGTGGTTCGCCGACGGGCTCAACTACCCCGGCCAGGACGACATCCGCGCCCGCCAGGACCGTCTGGCCGAGGCGCTGCGCGAGACGTGCGCCCGACTGGGTCCGGATCAGCGGATGCTGCTGGAGTACAAGCTCTTCGAACCCGCGTTCTACGTGACCGACGTGCCGGACTGGGGCACCGCGTACGCGCACTGCCTGACGTTGGGCGACCAGGCGCAGGTGGTGATCGACACCGGGCACCACGCCCCCGGCACGAACATCGAGTTCATCGTGTCGTTCCTGCTGCGGGCGGGGAAGCTCGGCGCGTTCGACTTCAACTCGCGCTTCTACGCCGACGACGACCTGATGGCCGGGGCGGCCGACCCGTTCCAGCTCTTCCGGATCATGCACGAGATCGTGCTGGCCGACGCGCTGGAGCCGGCGGCCGGCATCACGTTCATGCTCGACCAGTGCCACAACCTGGAGCCGAAGATCCCGGCGGTCATCCGGTCGGTGCTGAACGTCCAGGAGGCCACGGCGAAGGCGCTGCTCGTCGACCACGGCGCGCTGGACGAGGCCCAGCGCGCCGGTGACGTGCTCGGGGCGAACGCCGTGCTGATGGACGCCTACAACACCGACGTGCGGCCGCTGCTGCGGGAGCTGCGCGAGGACATGGGGCTGGACCCCGACCCGGTGGCCGCGTACCGGCGGTCCGGGTACGCCGAGCAGATCGTCCGGGAACGAGTCGGCGGCGAGGCCGCCGGGTGGGGTGCGTGATGAGCGAGGTCGAAGCCCTGCTGGGCCGCAGCAACCGGCTCGGCGCGGATCCGCGCAACACCAACTACGCGGGCGGCAACACCTCGGCCAAGGGGTCCGCCGTCGACCCGGTGACCGGGCAGCCCGTGGACCTGTTGTGGGTCAAGGGGTCCGGCGGCGACCTGGGCACGCTGACCGAGGCCGGGCTCGCGGTGCTGCGGCTCGACCGGCTGCGGGCGCTGACCGAGGTGTACCCCGGCGTCGAGCGCGAGGACGAGGTGGTCGCCGCGTTCGACTTCTGCCTGCACGGCAAGGGAGGCGCGGCGCCGTCCATCGACACGGCCATGCACGGTCTCGTGGGCGCGGCGCACGTCGACCACCTGCACCCGGACGCGGGCATCGCGTTCGCCACGGCGGCCGACGGCGAGGCCCTGGTCAAGGCGTGCTTCGGCGACCGCGTGGCGTGGGTGCCGTGGCGGCGGCCCGGTTTCCGGCTGGGCCTCGACATCGCGGCGGTCGAGCGCGACCACCCGGAGGCCATCGGCGTCGTGCTGGGCGGGCACGGGATCACCGCGTGGGGTGCGACGAGCGAGGAGTGCGAGGCGCACTCGCTGGAGATCATCCGGACCGCCCGGCGCTACCTCGACGAGCACGGCCGCCCCGAGCCGTTCGGCCCGGTGGTGCACGCGCCGCTGCCCGAGGCGGACCGGCGTCTCAGGGCCGCCGAGCTCGCGCCGGTCATCCGCGGGCTGGCGTCCGCGGACAGCCCGCAGGTGGGTCACTTCACCGACGCCGACGTGGTGCTCGACTTCCTGTCCCGCGAACGGCATCCGGATCTCGCGGCCCTCGGCACGTCGTGCCCGGACCACTTCCTGCGCACGAAGGTCCGTCCGCTGGTGGTCGACCTGCCGCCCGACGCGCCGCTGGAAGTCGTGGTGGCGCGCCTGAAGGAGCTGCACGAGGCCTACCGCGAGGAGTACCGGGCCTACTACGAGCGGCACGCGGAGCCGGACAGCCCGCCGATGCGCGGCGCCGACCCGGCGATCGTGCTCGTGCCGGGCGTCGGCATGTTCAGCTTCGGCGCGAACAAGCAGACTGCGCGCGTCGCGGGGGAGTTCTACGTCAACGCCGTCAACGTGATGCGGGGCGCCGAGTCGGTCTCGCGGTACGCGCCGATCGAGGAGCGCGAGAAGTTCCGCATCGAGTACTGGGCGCTCGAGGAGGCGAAGCTGCGGCGGATGCCGGAGCCCAGGCCGCTCGCCACGCGCGTCGCGCTCGTCACCGGTGGCGGATCGGGCATCGGCAGGGCGGTCGCGCACCGGCTGGCGGCCGAGGGCGCGTGCGTCGTCGTGGCCGACCGCGACGGCGACGCCGCCAGGGAGGTCGCCGAGGCGATCGGGCCGGCGGACGTGGCGGTGCCGGTGACCGTCGACGTCACCGACGCGGGCGGCGTCGCCGAAGCGTTCCGCGCCGCGGCACTCGCGTTCGGCGGCGTGGACCTGGTGGTCAACAACGCCGGTCTGTCGATCTCCAAGCCGCTCGAGGAGACCACCGAGGCCGACTGGGACCTCCAGCACGACGTCATGGCCAAGGGCTCGTTCCTGGTCTCCCAGCAGGCCGCGAAGGTCATGCGCGCTCAGGGCGTGGGAGGCGACATCGTCTACATCTCCAGCAAGAACTCCGTGTTCGCCGGTCCGGACAACGTCGCCTACGGTGCCGCCAAGGCCGACCAGGCGCACCAGGTGCGGTTGCTGGCGGCGGAGCTGGGCGGCGACGGCATCCGGGTCAACGGCATCAACCCGGACGGCGTGGTCCGCGGCTCGGGGATCTTCGCCGGCGGGTGGGGCGCCCGGCGCGCCGCCGTCTACGGCGTGCCGGAGGAGGAACTCGGCTCGTTCTACGCCCGGCGCACCCTGCTCAAGCGCGAGGTGCTGCCCGAGCACGTGGCCGCGGCGGTGTTCGCGCTGACGGCGGGCGACCTCTCGCTGACGACCGGCCTGCACGTGCCGGTCGACGCCGGTGTCGCGGCGGCGTTCCTGCGATGACGGCGGTCGCCGCGGTCGACCTCGGCGCGTCCAGCGGCCGCGTGGTGCGCGGGGTCGTCACCGGTGGCCGGGTCGCGGTCGAGGAGGTGCACCGGTTCCCCAACGGGCCGGTGCACTCCGGCGGCCGGCTGCACTGGGACCTGCGCGGCCTGTACCGCGAGATCCTCACCGGGCTGCGCCTGGCCGGTGAGGTCGGCAGCATCGGCATCGACAGCTGGGCGGTCGACTACGGCCTGCTCGACGGCTCCGGCGAGCTGCTCGGCGACCCCGTGCACCACCGCGATCCCCGCACCGGGGGAATCAAGCCGGAGGAGGGGCTCTACGAGGTCAACGGCCTGCAGTTCCAGCCGTTCAACACGATGTTCCAGCTGCGCGTGGAACCGCTGCTCCCCCGCGCCTCCCAGCTCCTGCTGATCCCGGACCTGGTGTCCTACTGGCTGACCGGCGAACGCGGCGCCGAGTACACCAACGCGACGACCACCGGCCTGATCGACGTCCGAACAGGACGGTGGTCGCCGTCGCTGACCCGTGACCTCCCACCCGGTCTGCTGCCGGAGCTGCGCCACCCCGGCGATCCGGCGGGCTCCTGGAACGGCGTCCCGGTCACGGCGGTCGGCTCGCACGACACCGCGTCCGCCGTCGTCGCCGTCCCCGCCGGGACCGACCGGTTCGCCTACATCTCGTGCGGCACCTGGTCGTTGGTGGGCGTGGAGCTCACCGCTCCCGTGCTCACCGGTGCGAGCAGGGCGGCGAACTTCACCAACGAGGGCGGCGTCGACGGCACGATCCGCTACCTGCGCAACGTGATGGGCCTCTGGTTGCTGCAGGAGTGCCTGCGGACGTGGGGCGCCGAGCTGGAACCGTTGCTGCGCGAGGCGTCGAACGCGACCGGTTCGACGTTCGACCCCAACGACCCGGTGTTCCTCCGGCCCGGTGACATGCCCGCCCGCATCGAGCGGTGGTGCGGGAGGAGCATGACGAGGCCGGAGGTCGTCCGGTCCGTCCTGGACAGTCTCGCTCTCGCGCACCGCGACGCCATCGTGGACGCACAACGGTTGTCCGGCAAGGAGGTCGAGGTCGTGCACGTCGTCGGAGGCGGCTCGCGCAACGCCTTGCTGTGCCAGCTGACCGCCGACGCGTGCGGACTTCCCGTCGTGGCGGGACCGGCCGAGGCCACCGCGCTCGGCAACGTCCTCGTGCAGGCCCGTGCCGCGGGAGCCGTCGAAGGCACTCTCGCCGAACTCCGCGAACTGGTAGGAAGGTCGCAGCCGCTCCAGCGTTATCTGCCCCGCTGACGAAAGGACGGCACAGATGCGCAGGCGCTCCTTCCTCGGCCTGGCCGCCACCGGCGTTCTCACCCCCGCCGTGGCGCAGGCTCAGCTCCCCCGCCGGGCCCGCTGGCTGACCACCTGGGCAGCCATGCCCCAGCTCACCGAACCGCACAACATGCCACCGACACCCTTCACCGGCGACGGCCTGGTGCTCGCCGACGCCACGCTGCGCCAGACCGTCCGCGTCACCGCCGGTGGCCCACGACTGCGGCTGCGCTTCAGCAACGCGTTCGGTGGCGCGGTGCTGCCGCTCACCGCCGTCACCGTCGCCCGGCCGCAGGACGGTCGTGCGGGCACCAGCGCGGTCGAGCCCGGTTCGGTGCGCCGGGTGACGTTCAGCGGCCGCACGTCCGCGGACGTCCCGGTGGGCGCTCTGGTCGTGTCCGATCCGCTGGACTTCGCCGTCGAGCCCGGCACGAACCTGACCGTGACGGCGTACCTCGCGCGTGGCCAGGCCTCCACCGACATCACCTCGCATCCCGGTTCCCGCACGACGTCCCACCTGGTCGCCGGCGACCACACCGGGTCCGTCGCGCTGCCGGGCGCGACACCGACCGACCACTGGTACTTCCTCAGCGGCGTCGAGGTGCCGTCGGAGGCGGACGCCGTCGTGGTGATCGGCGACTCCCTGACCGACGGCCGCGGCTCCACCACCAACGGCAACGACCGCTGGCCCGACCAGCTCTCCGACCGCCTGCGCGGCCGGGTCGCGGTGGTCAACCAGGCCGCGGGCGGCAACCGCGTGCTGCAGGACGGTCTCGGCCCCGGTGTGCTGGCGCGCCTGGACCGCGACCTGCTGGCCCAGAGCGGGGTCAGGTGGCTGGTCCTGTTCGAGGGCGTCAACGACATCGGCACGGCGGACGCGACCGACGTGGCGCAGAAGGCGGTGGCCGAGGACCTGATCGCCGCCTACCGGCAGGTCCTCGACCGCGCCCACGCCCACGACATCAAGGTCTGCGGCGCGACGCTCCTGCCGTTCGGCGGCCACGGCTACGACGACGCCGGAGGCTTCCGCGAGTCGGCCCGGCAGGCGGTGAACCACTGGATCCGCACCAGCCGGGGGTTCGACGCGGTCCTCGACTTCGACGCCGTCGTCAGGGATCCCGCGCGCCCGCGACGGCTGCTGCCCGTCGCGGACGTCGGGGACGGCCTGCACCTCAACCCCACGGGGTACCGGATGCTGGCGGAGTCCGTTCCTCTCAGGCTCTTCCGCTGAACGTCCACCTGCCGTGCGGCACCGCCATCGCCGAGGAGCCGGGAACGTGCACCTCGGCGATGGCGCCGACCGGCACCTCGACGGTCAGCCGCAGCACACCGCCGGCCTTCGCCTAGGCCACCGGGATCCGCGAGTCGAGGCAGACGACACCAGGCTGTCCGCAATCGGACAGCCTGGTGAATCGTTCGAACCTCAACCGGTCGTGCAGGTGCTCCCGTTCAGTGTGAAGGACGACGGCGCCGGGTTGGAGCCGCTGTACGTGCCGTTGAACCCGATGCCGGTCGACGCGTTCGGCGCGAGCGAGCCGTTCCACGACAGGTTGGTCGCGGTGACGTTGGCGCCGGACTGCGCCAATGTCGCGCCCCAGCCCGGCAGGGTCACCTTCTGGCCGTTGGCGTAGCTGAACGCCAGCGTCCAGCCGTTGATCGCGCTGGCACCCGTGTTCGTTATGGTGACGTTGGCGGTGAAACCGCTGCCGCCACCCCAGTTCTGGGCGGAGTAGGCGACCTTGCAGGTGCCCGTGCCGCCGCCCGCGCTCGTGGTCGCCGTGCCGGCGGCCGAGACCGCCGAGACGTTGCCGGCCGCGTCCCTGGCCCGCACCTGGTAGCGGTAGGTGGTCGACGGGGTCAGGCCGCTGTCGGCGAACGTTGTCGTCGCCGACGTGCCGACCTGCGCGAACGAACCGCTGCCCGTCGCGCGGAGCACGTCGTAGCCGGTGACGCCGACGTTGTCCGTGGACGCCGCCCAGCTCAGCGTGAGGCCGGTGGACGTGACGCCCGAGGCCGAAGGGGTGCCGGGCGTGGTCGGCGCCTCGGTGTCCGCGGGGCCACCACCGCCGTAGATCGTGGCCTCCTTCGACGTCTGCCGGACTCCGTTGGCGCCGTTGAGGAACCGCTCACCCCAGGGCGTGAGGCTCGCCGGGTTGAACGAGTTGACCATGTCCAGGTAGGCGACGTCGCCGCTGTTGCCGCTCCACGACCAGCCGAGGTAGCCCAGGCCGCGCGCCTGGGCCTGCGCCATGATCGTGTCCTCGTCGGGGTCGCCGTCGCTGTGGTCGTGCCCGAACTCCCCCACGACGAGCGGCAGGCCGGCGGTGCGGAACGCGTCGAAGTAGGCGTTGACCTTGTCCGCGGTGTTGTAGACGCCGTACATGTGGATGGAGAACACGGTGTTGCGCTGCGGGTCGGCGTTGAGCACCGAGGCCGCGCCGTCGCGCATGATGTTGCCCCAGTCCTGGCCCCACATCGGCGCGTCGGCCATCAGCAGGTGCTGCAGCCCCGCACCGCGCAGGCGGCTGATCGCGCTGCTCGTGGCGCTCGCCCACGTCGCGCTCACCTGGGCGTTGTTGCCGAACGGCTCGTTGCCGAGGTTGATGACGACGTAGTCCTCCTGCCCCTTGAGCGCGCTCGCCACGCTGATCCAGTACGTGGCGGCCTGGTCCAGGGTCGCGGCCCCGCTCTGCTCGCCGTAACCGGTGGTGTCGTGCACCTCCAGCACGCAGATCAACTTGTTCTGCTTGCACAGCGAGATGACGCTGGAGACCTCGGAGGCGGGCGTCGGGCCCCAGCGCTGGCCGCTGCCGAGCACGACGCGGACCGTGTTGGCGCCGAAGGACTTGATGTCCGCGAACGCCCTCGTCTGCGACTGGTACCAGACGTGCGCGTGGTTCACGCCGCGCATCACGAACGGGGTGCCGTCGGCCTCGACGACCCGCGTGCCGTCGACGCGCAGACCCACCGCCGCCGGGGGCTGCGAGCCGAGCGCCGCCACGACGGCCGGGTACCAGCGGCTCTCGATCTTCTGGATGCCGGTGGAGCTGTTCGGGTGCACGCCGTCGGTCGTGTCGGCCGCGGTGTCGAACCCCGTCCACTGGTCGACCACGGTGATCGGCGACGCCGCGGTGCTGTTCGCCCGCGCCCAGCCGGGGATCGCGGCGTTCAGGTCCACGACCCGCTGCGCGCACGCCGTGCAGTTCGACGGGTTCATCGGGACGATCTGGGCCACCACCAGCTTGATCGCCGGGTTGCTCGCCCGCATCTGGCCGAGCATCGTGGTGTAGGCGCCCAGGATCGTGTTCGCCGGGATGTTGCTCCAGACGTCGTTGGTGCCGAGGTGCATGAGGACGACGTCGGGACGCGCGGCCGACAGCCAGCCGGGCAGCCGGTTGTCGCGCACGATGCCGGTCGCCAGGATGCCGCCGTGGCCCTCGTTGTCACCGTCGTAGGTGAACCCGCAGCCCGGCGCGGGCAGCGAGCCGACGAAGTCAACGCTGTGCCCGGTGTCCTGCAGGTGCTTCGCGAGCAACGCCCGCCAGCACCCCGGCGAGCCGGTGATCGAGTCGCCGAGCGCCATCACCCGCGCTGGTGCGGCGTTCGCCGGGGACGCGGCGATGACGACGCAGGCCGCCAGCAGCAGACCGGTCACCACCGCTCGGAGAAATCGCAAGGTCACGACGACCTCCTGGGAGGAAGAAGGGCTGGTACGTCCGGTTCTGGGAGCGCTCCCAGAACCGGGACACTAACCAGCCGACCACCCGGCGACACCGCCGAGTGGACCACCGCGAACGCCTGTCCGCCGCAGGCGACCGGCTGACCTCGTCATGTCCTGCCGGACAAGCCCCACGCCGTCTCGCCGCCATCGACTCGCCGTTCGCCCCGTTCGACGGACCACGTTCGAACGGTGCCGCGAATTCGATTCGGAAAACGCTTTCCAGATTCCGCGGCACCACCTCTTGCGCTGCTCGGCGCGGACGGGCCAGGGTAGCGCCCGTGGATCTGCGACGAAGCGTTCTGCTCCCGCTGGTGGTCATCGCGCTCTTCACGGCACAGGCTCCCGCCTCCGCGTGGGCCGCTGGGGAGGGGAGGCGGAACCCCGCCGCGCGGCCCGCTGTCCCCGAACGGCTCGACCGCGGGCTCGTCGCGGTTCCCACGCCCGGCGGCGTGCACCTGAGCTGGCGGCTGCTCGGCCACGAGGCCACCGGTGCGACCGCGACCGGTCTCGCAGGTCCGGACTTCGCGGTCTTCCGGGACGGCAGGCGGATCGCGACCGTCACCGGCAGCACCACCCACACCGACCCGGACCCCCGGCCCGGCGCGCGCTACCAGGTGGCTCCCGTCGTGCGCGGGGTGCCGCTCGGACGCGGCCGGGCGGTGAAGGCCTGGGCCGCGCCGCACCACGACCTCCCGCTGCGCAGGCCCGCGGACGGGGTGACGCCGGCCGGCGAGAGCTACACCTACTCCGCTAACGACGTCAGCGTCGGCGACGTGGACGGGGACGGCCGGTACGAGTACGTCGTGAAGTGGGACCCCGGCAACTCCAAGGACGTCTCGCAGACCGGTTACACCGGGCCGGTGTACCTCGACACCTACCGCCTGGACGGGACGCTGCTGCACCGGATCGACCTCGGCGTGAACATCAGGGCGGGCGCGCACTACACGCAGTTCCTGGTCTACGACTTCGACGGCGACGGCAGGTCGGAGCTGATGACGAAGACCGCGCCCGGCACCAGGACCGTGGACCGGGACGGGCGGTCGCGGTACATCACCCTGCCGCGCGAGGACGTCCGCGCGGGCTACGCGCACACCGACGACTACCGCCTGAGCGCCGACGGGTACCGCACCCACCTCATCGGCGTCTTCCGCGGCTGGCACGCGCACCCCGAGGTCGTCGCCGGGCGGTGGCCCGCGACGCTGGAGCAGGCGCTGGGCCTCGAACCTCGCTACGCCTACCCGTTGTCGGAGACCGACGCCGCCGCGCTCGCCGACCACTTCATCGACGTCTACGCGCCCTCCCGCAGCGCCGGCAACCGGTTGCGCCAGTTCGCGGGGTTCGTCGTCGACGGCCCGGAGTACCTGACGGTGTTCGACGGCGCGACGGGCCGGGAGTTGCAGACCGTGCGCTACGAACCGGGCCGCGGCGACGACGGGCTGATGTGGGGCGACTACGCCATGAGCCGCATCGAGCCGGGCAACCGCGTGGACCGGTTCCTGTCCGGCGTGGCCTACCTGGACGGCAAGCGCCCGTCCGCGATCTTCGCCCGCGGCTACTACACCCGCTCCACGGTCGCCGCGTACGACTGGAACGGCCGCAAGCTCACGAAGAGGTGGCTCGCCGACAGCGGGCACGTGCCGATGGCGAACCCCTTCCGCGACACCCCGCACGGCCGTGACGGCACGAACCCGAGCCACGCGAAGCTCACCACGCAGGGCGCGCACTCGCTGAGCGTCGCCGACGTCGACGGGGACGGCCGCCACGAGATCGTCTACGGCGGTGCGACGCTCGACGACGACGGCTCGCTGAAGTACAGCTCCACGGGCGTCCTGCCACCGGGCAGCGCCGATCCCGGTGCGGTGGCGCGGATCGGCCACGGCGACGCCCTGCACGTCACCGACGTCGACCCGGACCGGCCCGGTCTGGAGATCCACATGGTGCACGAGGGAGCGCGTTCGGCGCCGTACGGCTACACGCTGCGCGACGCGCGGACCGGCGAAGTGCTCCACGGCGGCTACTCCGGGATGGACACGGGCCGCGGCATGATCGGCGACGTCCGGCCGGACGTGCGCGGCATCGAGACGTGGGCGTCGATGCCGAGCGGCTCGGACTCCTCGGGCCTCTGGAGCGCGGACGGCCGCCGGCTGGACACCCGCTCGCCGGGGACGAACATGAGCATCCGCTGGGCGGGTGACCTGACCACGCAGATCGTGAACGGCGCCCAGGACGCCACGCCGACCATCGACGACTGGCGGCGCGGCACGCTGCTGACGGCCATCGGCACGCGGACCAACAACGGCACCAAGGGCACGCCGTCGCTGGTGGCCGACGTCCTCGGCGACTGGCGCGAGGAACTGGTGGTGCGCACCCTGGACAGCTCGGCGCTGCGCTTCCACCTCAGCACCGAGCCGACGAACCACAAGACGTACACGCTGATGCACGACCGCCAGTACCGCGTCGAGGTCGCCCGCCAGCAGACCGCCTACAACCAGCCGTCCCACCCGGGCTTCCACCTCGCCTCGGACACCGATTGGTCGCGCGTTCCCCTGCCGCCGCGCCGCTGACCCGTGTGAAGATCGCAGGGACCGCTCGAGTGAGGAGATCTGCGTGCCCGTCGTCGACATGCCCGAGGAAGACCTGCTCCGGCACCGCGTCACCACCCCGGAACCGGACGACCTCGACGAGTGGTGGGCGGCCCGGCTGGCCGAGACGTCGGCCGCCGCGAGCCCGCCCGTGCTGACGCCGCACGAACCGGACCTGTACCGGCCGCTGGTGGTGCACGACGTGGAGTTCTCCGGCGCCCACGGCCACCCCGTCCGCGGCTGGTACCTGCGCCCCGCCGGCGACGACCCGTTGCCGGTGGTCGTGACGTACATCGGCTACGGCGGCGGCCGTGGTGTCCCCGCCCAGCACACGCTGCTGCCGAGCCTCGGCTTCGCGCAGTTCGTGATGGACAGCAGGGCCCAGGGCGGCCGCTGGTCCGTGGGCGCCACCGCCGACGCGGGAGCGGGCACGGGTCCGGAGCACCCCGGCGTGATGACCAGGGGCATCTCCAGCCCGGAGGGCTACTACTACACGCGGCTGTTCCTCGACGCCGCGAGGGCTGTGGACGTCGCCGCCGGACTACCGGGCGTGGACCCCGGCCGCATCGCCGTGACCGGGGGCAGCCAGGGTGGCGCGCTCGCGCTGGCCGCCGCCGCGTTGCGCGCGGACCGCGTGAAGGTCTGCCACTCCGACGTGCCGTTCCTGTGCGACCTGCACCGCGCGGTCCGCATCGGCACCACGCCGCCCTACACGGAGATCAGCGACTTCCTGGCGCAGCACGACGCTCTCGTGCCCACCGCCCTGAACACCCTGCGGTACGTCGACTGCGCCCTGCTCGCCCGGCGGATCACCGCGCCGACGTTGTTCAGCGTCGGGCTGATGGACGAGACGTGCCCGCCGTCCACCGTGTACGCGGCGTACCACGAGGTCCGCGCGCCCAAGGAGATCACGGTGTCGCCGTTCGGCAAGCACACCACGCCCACCAGCCACCTGGAGACGCAGCTGCGGCACCTGCGTCAGCACCTGTAGGCCGTTCCCGCAGGTGGCGCGACCGGTCCCGCCGGGCTCGTGTCGCGCCACCACCTCCACCCGCCTCAGGGCGTGGCGAAGCTCGGGTGCGGCGGCTGGTTGTAGGCGGTGTTCTGGAACGCCACCGCCACGCGGTACTGCCGGTCCTGCATCAGCGACACCCGCCGGATGTCCGTCGGCTCGGTGGTCGAGTAGATCCGCAGCGCCCGGTTGTCCGAGGTGCGCCAGACGACCTCCTCGCGCCAGTCACCGAGGATGTCCGCGGACAGCGCCGGCGTGGACTTGCTGCCGTTGTTCGACGCCACGCCGGACCCCGTGAGCAGCCTCGTGTCGCCGTTGGGACCGTACTTGTCGATCGTGGTGCCGTTCAGCAGCTCGCGCTGGGCGTCACCGTCCCACCAGATCACGAAGTTCGTGGAACCCGGCTTGCGGGCCGAGACCTGGGCGCCCGTGGTGGCACTGCGCAGGCCGGCGACCGACGACGACCACGCCTCCGCACCGGGGTTGCCCGCCCAGATGTCGGCGGTCACCGCCCTGCCGTTGTCGCAGCCGCACGACGGCGCGCTCCAGATGATCTGGCCGGTGCGCGCGTCGCCCATCCAGTGCGTGAGATCGGTGGTCGACTCCGACGGCTTGAAGACCTCGAGGCCCGCGCGGGACGGGATGAAGTCGCCGACGTGCAGCGCGTCGCCGTGGCGGGTGCCGTTCTGCCACAGGCCCCGGCCGTTGTCGTCGATCGCCATCGAGCCGTAGATGATCTCGTCGCGGCCGTCGGCGTCGACGTCGGCCACCGACAGCTGGTGGTTGCCCTTGCCCTCCCAGGCCGCGCGGTTCGGCTGCGCGGCCGAGTCGAACGTCCAGCGCTGGGTGAGCTGGCCGCCCCGGAAGTCCCACGCGGAGATCACGCTGCGGGTGTAGTAGCCGCGCGCCATGATGATGCTCGGCCGTGATCCGTCCACATAGGCCGTTCCGGCGAGGAACCTGTCGACCCGGTTGCCGTAGTTGTCGCCCCACGACGACACGGTGCCGCGCGGGGGCACGTAGCTCTCGGTGTCGAGCACCGCGCCGTCCGTGCCGCGGAACACCGACAGGTACTCGGGCCCGGCGAGGACGTAGCCGCTGCTGTTGCGGTGGTCCGCGCCCGAGTTGCCGATCACCTGCCCCGTGCCCGACCGCGTGCCGTCGGCGGTCTTCACGGCCACCTCGGCGCGGCCGTCGCCGTCGTAGTCGAACACCTGGAACTGCGTGTAGTGCGCGCCGGCCCGGATGTTGCGGCCGAGGTCGATCCGCCACAACCTGGTGCCGTTCAACCGGTACGCGTCCAGGTACACGTTGCCCGTGTAGCCGGACTGCGAGTTGTCCTTGGCGTTCGTGGGATCCCACTTCAGCACCAGGTCCTGCTCGCCGTCGCCGTCGAGGTCGCCTGCCGACACGTCGTTCGCCACGTAGGTGTAGGCCTCGCCCGAGGGGGTCGTTCCGCCGGGAGGGATCTGCAGGGGGACGTCCCTGCTGGTCGCCAGCGTCCCGACGGACCGCGTGGCCGCCGCCGGTTCCACGCCTCCGACCACCGGGCGCACCGAGTAGGACGCGGTCGCGGGCGCACCCGCGTCGAGGTAGCTCGTCGCCGTGGTCACCGGGGCCCGGTTGACCCGCACGCCGTCGCGGTAGACGTTGAACGCCACGTCCGCCGCGTCCGAGCCGAGGAGCCGCCAAGACACGAAGTTCCCGTTGCCGTGCACCGATCTGATGCTGACCAGCCCGCGCTCCTGCACCTCGTCCGCGAGGGCGGGAACGCCGCCCGCGGTCAGCACCACCGCGAGCAGCACACTGAGTCTCACCGAATTGAAACGTTTCATACGGGTGACGGTAGCGTCGAACAAGTCGAACGCACCGCGCGGGATTTCTTCGAATCGAATCGACGAAAGCGTTGATCAGTAAGGAGATCCACCCTCGGAGGGATCGTGGGTGTCGAGCCTGCCGCACATCCCCGGGCGCGGTCCCCGCGCCGGCACCACGTGGATGTCCGCCTCGGCGAGGTGCGTGATCTTCCCGTCCCGCAACAGGGTCAGGTGCTCCCCGGTGCGTTCGGCGGAGGCCAGCGCCCCGCCGCGCCACCGCTCCTCCCAGTCGTCCAGCACACCCCGTTTGAGGCGGACGGCGGCGCGGTAGAAGTCGTCGAGCGCCGCGTCCTCTCCGGACTCGACCCGCCGTCGCAGCTCCAGGAACCCTTCCAGGGCGAGGTCCCGGCGTCGTCGAGCAGCGTTCTCGTCGCCCGCCCCGGCGTGGGCGAGATAGCTCTCCTCGTCGGCGAGCACCTCGGCGGGGAACGGGAACACCGCGTCGCCCGCCTCCGGCAGACCGCTGTTCTGCATCACGACGATGATCCGCAGGTCGCCGTCGTTGACCAGGCGGTGGATCGTGCCGGGCGTGAACCAGGCGACGACTCCCTCGTGCAGCGCGGTTTCGGCAAACCCGCGCCGGGTCAGCGTCTGCACGCTGCCCCGCCCGCCGATCACGTAGTAGCACTCCGCGCAGGCCAGGTGCACGTGCGGCGACCCGCCGCACACCCCGTCCACCGCGGGCCAGTCGTACACCCTCAGGCCGGAGAGGCCGACCCCGCCGGGGAAGGGCGTCACCACGGGTGCGCCTCCACGTAGGACTCCAGCCGTTCCCGGCCCCACTCCCCGGTGGCGACGACGAGCCGGTACCGCAGCTCCAGCACCTCACCGGCAGGCAGCTCGACCGTGTCGTGGAAGGCGAAGGACGGGTTGACCGCCGCGAACGGTGTGCTGCGCACGAACCAGTGCGTGCTCTTGTTGTCCGGGTGGTCGAGGAACAGCAGGGTCGACGACCGGTCCACCTCGTCGTGCCGCCCGACGAACGCGAGCCACGCCGCGGCCTCGCCCATCATCTCCTGCCCCGTTCCCCCGCCGGCGGCGATCACCTCGCCGTCGGTGAAGGAGCGCGGTCCACGCCAGAAGAAGCCGGTGTAGCCCGCGAGCTCGCGGCCGTTCGTCGTCGGGCTGCCGAAGACCAGGGTCTCCGGCCGCACGTTCGTGAGCGTCGTCGCGAACTCGAGCGTCCACGAGTCGTCCTCGACGTCGCGCACGGCGAACGAGCGCCGCTCAGCGACCCAGTGCTCGCCCGCCTCGGTGAACCACGACAGCAGCTCCTCGACGCGCGGCCCGTCGACCTCGAACCCGTCGTGCCGCATGGTGCCGACGTTGGGCAGCACCACGTAGCCTTGGTCGCGCACGTAGGTGACGCCGCCCCAGAAGTTCTCCCCCGACACGTCCGTCGCGGTCATCTGCACGCCCTTGTGCCACCGGTGGTCGTGCGGCCGGAACGCCGTCACGACGTCGCCGGCGAGCGTGCGCACGGGGTGCAGGTAGGGCTTCGGGCCCTCGAACGCCGGCGTCGACGGCCGGTGCACGTACCGGAAGATCTCGACGTCACCGGCGGACGCGACGAGCTCCTCGTCGTCGTGCCGCAAAGTCACCGCGCGGTCGCCCACGGGGCACCGATCCCTTCCATCGTCGCGTAGAACGGGTTCTCAGGGCCGATCTGCCCGGCTTTCACCACGGTCCCGGTGAACGCGGAGGCGTACAGCGCGGCGATGAACTCCATCGTGATCCGCGTGTCCGCCAGCGCCACCGGTGGCGGTGCGCCCTCGTCCAGGGCGTCGAGGAGCGCCTCGACCTGGCACCGGTGACCGCTGACGATCCCCGACCGCCCTTCCCGCCAGCGTGCGGCGACGTCCTCGTGGCCGGGTGCGGGGGTGATCGTCCAGTGCGCGTCGGTGTAGCCGTACAGGTGCTCGACCTCGACCGTGGCGCGTTCGAAGTCGAACCTCAGCTCGGAGGTCTCCCGCGGTGAGAGCAGGGAGTTCACCACCGAGGCGACCGTGCCGTCGGCGAAGGTCACCAGGGCCATCGAGACGTCCTCGGTCTGCACGTCGCGCGCCTGCCGTGCCGCGACGGCCCGGATCTCCCGCCACGGCCCCAGCACCGACAGCAGCAGGTCGAACTGGTGGATGCCGTGGCCCATCGTCGGGCCGCCGCCCTCGCTGTCCCACGTCCCGCGCCACGGCACCTCGAAGTAGGCGTCGCCGCGGTACCAGAGGGTGTCGCACTTCGCGACGAACGACCGGCCGAGCACGCCCTCGGCGACCAGGCGCCGCAACCGGAGCGCCGCGGGGCCGAAACGGTGCTGGAACACCGTCGCGACCCGCCCCGCCGAGCGCCGTTCGGCCGCGATCAGCGCGTCGACCTCGCTCAGCGACATCGCCGGGGGCTTCTCCACCAGCACGTTCACCCCGGCGGCGAGGCAGTCGAGCGCGAGCGGCACGTGGTGGCGCGGTGGCGTGCACACGTGCACCAGGTCTAGGTCCTCCGCGTCGAGGAGCGCGGCGGGAGTGGGGTGCGTCCGCGGCACACCCCACTCCCGGGCGAACGCCGTCGCCCGATCGGCGTCCACGTCCACGACCGCCACGAGCTCGACGCGCTCCCCCACGGCCCGCAGCGCCTCGGCGTGGGCGGCGGCGATCGAACCCGTGCCGACGACGGCGGCGCGCCTCACCGCGCGGCGTCCACTTCGGACTGGACTTCCCTGATGAACGACGCGGCGGCCTGGTCCGGTGTCGTCCGGCCGAACAGGACGTCCTCGGTGTGCCGCTTGAGGATCGTGTCGAGCGTGCTGGCGCCGTTCGGCGTGATCCGCGGCGGGTCGCTCACGGGCACCGTGTCGAGGTACTCCTTGGCGGCCTTGTCCGTGTCCTTGAGCTGCCCCGAGATCGTCTCGCGGATCTTCTGGTTGGCGGGCACACCGCGCTCGGTCAGCAGCACCTTGGCGGCCTCCTCGTCGTTGGCGAGGAAGTTCACGAAGGCCGCCGCCTCGGCCGGGTACTTCGACCGCGCGGAGACGGACCAGAACATCGACGACTTGTAGTACGCGCCGGGTGCCTTGCCCTGCGTCTCACCGGGCAGCCGCAGCAGCTTGAGCTTGGCACCGCTGGCTGCCGTCAGCGCCGTCAGCTGCGTGTTCCACCACAGGCCGAACGCCGCCGTGTTCGTCGCCGTCGCCGACTGGTTGAGGCCCGCGGAGGCCTTCTCGATCGTCGCGGACGGCGACATCGCGGCACCGGACTTCGACAGGTCGAGGACGTACTGCCAGTAGTCGCGCGCGATCTCCTGCGGCAGCACGACCTTGGCGTCGGCGTCGAACATCGCGTGGCCCTGCTGCCGCGCCCGGATGCTCAGCCCGGCCGCGTCGTTGATGCCCGGCGACTGGACGCCGAACACCGCGCCACCGCCGGCCTTGGACACCTGCTCACCGATGGTCTTGAGGTCGTCCCACGACCACTTGGTGTCGTCCGGCACCGGGATGCCGTACTTCGCGAGCAGGTCGGTGTTGACCATGATCGAGTACATGCCGAGACCGACCGGCAGCCCGTACCGCTTGCCGGCGATCGTGCCCGTGGCGAGCGCCTTCTGGTCGAAGTTCGAGGTGTCGAGGTGCTTCTTGGCCTCGTTGAGGTCGAGCAGCGCGCCGCGCTCGGCGTAGGAGGCGATGTAGAGCTCGTCCATCTGCATGACGTCCGGGGCGTCGTTGGCCGCCATCGTGGTGGCGAGGCTGTCCCAGTAGCCGTTCCACTCCTTGAACTCACCCTTGACGGTGATGTTCGGGTACTTGCGCTGGAACATGTCGATGACCTTCTGGGTGCGCTTGTGCCGGTCGTCCGCGCCCCACCACGTGAAGCGCAGCGTGACCTTCTCCGTCGTCAGGTCACCACCGGCGTCGGACCCGGATCCGCAGGCCGCGAGCAGGGACGCGGTCACCGACAGCAGGACCGCCCACGCGGTCCCGCGGCGAACACCTCTGAGCATGGGCTTTCCCTCCGGCTACTTGCCCCCGGTCGTCGCGATCCCCTTGACGAGGTACCGCTGGCCGATGAGGAACGCGAGGAAGATCGGGACGAGCGACACGACGCTCATCGCGAACTGCGAGCCCCACGACGTCGCGACCGTCGAGTCGACGAACGACCGCAGGGCGACGGGAACCGTGTACATCTCCGGGTCCGTCAGGTAGATCAACTGGCTGAAGAAGTCGTTCCAGGTCCAGATGAACGTGAAGATCGTGGTGGTGGCGAGCGCCGGCGTCATCAGCGGCAGCACGATCCGCAGGAAGATCCGGGGGTGCCCGCACCCGTCGATCCGCGCCGCCTCGTCGAGCTCGCGCGGCAGCCCCCGGATGAACTGCACCATCAGGAACACGAAGAACGCGTCGGTGGCGAGGATCTTCGGCACGATGATCGGCAGGAACGTGTTGACCCACCCGATCTGCGAGAACAGCACGTACTGCGGCACGATGATCACGTGGATCGGCAGCATGATCGTGCCGAGCATGATCCCGAACCACCACCGCTTCCCGGTGAACTGCAACCGCGCGAACGCGTACGCCGCCATCGAGCACGACACCAGGTTCCCGACGATGCACCCGAGCACCAGGACCGCCGAGTTCAGCAGGTACGTCCCGAACGACGGCGTGAGCGCGTTCCACCCCTCGACGTAGTTCTCGGTCTGGAAGCTGTCGAGGACCAGCCCCGGGCTGCGGAAGATCTCATCACCGGGCCGCAACGAGCTCACGACCATCCACAGCACCGGGTACAGCATCACGAACCCGATCAGCACGAGCCCGACGTGCTTGAGGGGCACCGAAATCCTTCTGCGGACGTCAGTCGTCATAGAACACCCAGTACTTCGCCGCCCAGAAGTTGACCGCGGTGAAGGCGGCGATGATCAGGAGCAGGAACCACGCCAGCGCCGACGCGTAGCCCATGTCGAACCGGCTGAACCCCTGCTGGTAGAGGTAGAGCGTGTAGAACATCGTCGAGTCCGACGGCCCTCCCGTCCCCCCGGACACCACGAACGCCTGCGTGAACGACTGGAACGCGTGGATGATCTGCAACACGAGGTTGAAGAACAGGATCGGCGACAGCAGGGGCATCGTGATCCGCCGGAAGCGCGACCACCACCCGGCCCCGTCGATCGCGGCAGCCTCGTAGTACACCACCGGGATCTGCCGCAACCCGGCCAGAAAGATGATCATCGGTGACCCGAACGTCCACACGTTCAACACGATGAGCGTCGACAACGCCGTGTCGGGGTCCGAGATCCACCCCCTGCCCTCGACCCCGAAGAACCCGAGCACCCGGTTGACCAACCCGTCGGTGCCGAACACCTGCGTCCACAGCACCGCGATCGCCACGCTCGACCCGAGCAGCGAAGGCAGGTAGAACGCCGACCGGTAGAACGCAAGCCCGCGCAACCCCTTGTCGAGCAACAGCGCGACCCCGAGCGCGCACGCCAACTGCAACGGCACGGACACGAACACGTACGTGAACGTCACCCGCAGCGCGTTGTGCAACCGCTCGTCACCGAGAACCCGCGCGAAGTTGTCCAGTCCGATGAACCGAGGGGGCTGGATGAGGTTGTACTTCGTGAACCCGAGCGCGAACGAGGCCAGCACGGGCCCGACCGTGATGAAGACCAGCCCGGCGAACCACGGCAGCAAGAACCAGAACGCCGCCTTGTTGTCGCGTTTGCGGACCTGCACACCACCCCGGCGCAGCTGCCGCAGTTCGTCGAGGGCGCTCATGAACTCCTGACCCCGTAGTCGGGAAAACGCTTTCCGGAGTCTGCATCGGTGCACCACCAGCGTCAAGGGAGGTGTCGAACGCCGTCGAACTCTTCGTCGAACGCCGCCGGGACGTTTCGATTCCGGTCCTTTGTGGACGTAAGTCGGCCTGCGAAGAGGCGGGAGGCGGCAGTCTCACGAACCGACCCGCAACACAGGCCGGGCGGACGCACGCGACCGCACTCCAGCACGACGACCCCGGCGCTTCGTCCCGACTCGCGCGACATCCTCGCGACCCAGCCGTGCCGGCGCCCAGCCACCCCAAGCCGACCCGCGAAGCCTCACCCCCACTCGCGCAGAACCGGTGGTTCCCCCAGCAGCCAGGTCCTCGGGCGCCCTGGGCGGTCCGGTCATGCCGCGCTGGTCACCGACGGGCGAAGTACCGGCCGCGCGACACCCCCGCGCGCCCCCTTGGCATGATGGGCGGGTGGCCACCGATGCCCGTTCCGTCGTGCTCCGCCGGTACTGCCAGCACGTCGTCGAGTTCGTCCTGCTGTGCGTCGCCGCCGTCCTGAGCCTCGTCCTCGGCGTCCTGCTGTCGTTGCCGCTGATCAAGCTCGGTCTGCCGGTCGAGCTGTTCCGGGTCCTGCCCTTCGCGGCGGTCGTGGTGGTGTCGCTGCTCGGCGTGCTGTGGATGGAGATCTGGTACCCGTTCCGCCACGGCGGGGCGACACCGGCGATGCGGTGGCTCGGTCTGCGGATCACGACGCTGCGCGGCGGTGAGCCGCCGTTGCGGGCGTACTTCGTGCGGTGGCTGCTGATGGCCGTGGACGGGTTGCTGCTGGGCCTGGTCGGCGCCGTGCTGATCGCCGTGACGCCCCGGCACCAGCGGCTCGGCGACATGGTGGCCGGCACGGTCGTGGTGCGCGCTACCTGAGCAGTCCGTTGCGCCACGCCCAGATGGCGATCTCGGTGCGGTTGCGGACGCCGAGCTTGCCCTGGACGTTCGTGAGGTGCGACTTCACCGTCGAGAGCGAGACGGTCAGCCGCTGCGCGATCTCGGCGTTGGTGAAGCCGCGGCCCACGGCCAGCACGACGTCGAGCTCCCGGCCGGTCAGCGGCGCTCCCCGCTGCTCGGCGCCGCTGGTGAAGTGCGAGAGCAGCCGCACGGTGACCGCGGGCGAGACCATCGCCTCTCCCCGGTGCGCGGCGTGCACCGCCTCGACCAGCAACCGCGGCCGGGCGTCCTTGAGCAGGAACCCGCAGGCGCCGGCGAGCAGCGCCGCGTAGACGTTCTCGTCGACGTCGTAGGTCGTCACGACCAGCACCTTCAACGGGTTCTCCACGCCGGGGCCCGCCAGCAGCTCGGTCGCGCGCAGGCCGTCGAGCTTCGGCATGCGGATGTCCATCAGCGTCACGTCCGGGCGCAGCTGCCGCGCCATCCGCACCGCCGACTCGCCGTCCGCGGCCTCGCTGATCACCTTGATGCCCGGCTCGGCGTCGAGGACCAGCCGGAACCCGGTGCGGACGAGGGTCTGGTCGTCGGCGATCAGCACCCGGATGGTCATCAGATCCCCCTCGGCCCGGCGTGGCCGTCGCCCAGCGGCAGCCGCGCGGTGACCCGCCAGCCGCCGTCCCGCGGACCCGCGGCGAGCTCGCCGCCGAACGCCTCCACCCGTTCGGTCATCCCGATGATGCCGTGCCCGCCTTCCCGTGGTGGCGCGGAAACGCCGTCGTTGTCGACCTCCAGCACGAGGTCGCCGTCGTCGGAACGCGCCTCGACCCTGGTCTCGGTGGCCCGCGCGTGCCGGCGGACGTTCGTCAACGCCTCCAGCAACAGCCTGTGCAGCGCGACGGACACCTGTGGCGGCAACGTGGTGGCCTCGACGTCGTGCGCGATGTGGACGGAAGCCCCGTCGCCCACCGCGGCCCGCACCACGTCGCCCAGCACGAGGCTCGGTGACGGCAGCGGTTCGTCGCTGCGCAGCACACCGACCAGGCCGCGCGTCGCGGTCAGCGCCTCGGCCGCCGCGTGCTCGATCTGGTCGTAGACCTCGGCGGGGTCCTGGACCGGTGCCGCCGGGTTCGCGGCCAGCGCCTGCGCCGCGCGGGTCCGGACCACGATGCCGGTCACGTGGTGCGCCACCAGGTCGTGCAGGTCCCGTGCCACCTGGAGCCGGTCCTCGGTGCGGATGCGCGCGAGCTCGCTGCGGTGCCGGGCGTCCGCGTCGCGCAGGATCAGTCCCAGCGCCACCGCGGCTCCCCACGCGAGCGCCGCGGCCACCGGGGCCGCGTGGCCGAGGCCGTAGCGCACGAGCGGGGCGAGCACGACGGTGGCGCAGGCGGCGATGACGAGCACCGCCGCCCGCGCCGGAGGGAGCCGGCGGCATCCGGCGGCGGCCAGCAACAGCACCGCCAGCACCTCCGTCACCGGCGGCTGGGCCGGAACCCGGTCCACGAGTCCGGCCGCGGCCGTGCCCAGCAGGGACAGTGCGACGACCGCACCGGCCAGCAGCTCCAACTGGCGGGGGAACCGGCGGCGCAGCACCGCGAGGACCGCCGCGGCCTCACCGGCGTACGGCACGACCATCGTGAGCAGCGGCCCGAGGACGCCCGTGGGAGCGTCGCCACCGGCGGCCAGCACCCCGTCGGCCACCACGGCCACGACCAGCGCGACGACCTCGGCCACGAACACGCTGCGCCGCGGCGCCGGCGCTCCCCCTGCGGTCATACCGGCATTCTCCGCTACGCCCGCTTGGCGAAGTACGCGTTGGACGCCGGCAGGTAGCTCGCCACCACCGCCAACGCGGCCACGAGCGCGCCCCCGTACGCGGGCAGCGTCGCCGCTCCCTGCCCGATGAACAGGCTGCCGATCTGGAACACCGTGAACACCGTCAGCAGGATCCGCGCCCAGTTGCGCCCCGACCGGAGCTTGAACGCGAGCCACAGCTGGACCAGCGCGATCACGACGGCGATGCTCGCCACCAGGACCTGGGTGAAGGTGGCAGCGCTCTGCAGCTGCTCCTCGGTCATCGACGTCCCCGACGACCTCAGCGCCTCGACGAGGTCGTCGTGGGTGCCCACCAGGACACCGGCAGAGGTCACGGCGAAGACGCAGGACACGAGGAACCCCATGAACGCGGCGATGACGGTGCTCGGCGGCGTGGTCCTACCCGTTGCAGTAGTCATGATCACGACCGTAGGGCGCACCTGGAGCCGTTGCACCACAACGAGTTGCCCTCTAGTACTTTCGGACGAGAGCCCGGTTGCGGGACCGGGCTCCCCGTGTCCTCAGCGGGTGAGCGCCACGCGGGTGAAGTCGACCGGGACGTCGAGAGCCACGTTGATGTAGTTGGTGAACACGTTCAGCGCGACGTGCGCCACCGTCTCGACGATCTCCTCCTGGCTCAGCCCGGCGTCCCGCGCGGCCTGCACGTCGGCGTCGGAGATCTGGCCGCGGTGCTCGATCAGCGCGGTGGCCAGCGCCAGCACGGCCGCCGTGCGCGGGTCGTCGGACCTGCCGCCCTGCGCGTTGCTCATCTCCTCGGCGGTGGCGCCGGCCTTCTTGCCGAGCATGGTGTGCGCGGAAAGGCAGTAGTCGCACCGGTTCTGGTCGGCGACGGCGACGGCGATCATCTCGCCGACCTTGGCGCCCAGCGTGCCCCTGCCGAGGGCGCCGAACTGCGCCCACATGCTCTGCAGGGCGGCGGGCGAGTTCGCGACGGCCTTGAACATGTTCGGCACGATGCCGAAGGCGCCCTTGATCTGGGCGAGGGTCTCGGCGCGCTCGTCGGTGATCTGGTCGGGGTTGGTGAGTTCGACGCGGGACATGGTGGTTCTCCTCGATGTGTTGGGTGGAGCGGGTTGGGGGCCGGACGGGAAGCGCCGGTCTCGGGTGGGACGGCGGCGCACTTCGCCGCCGCGAGGACTTTCAGGTCAGGTGCAGGTGCCGTCGACGGCGCACACGCCCGGCGCCGCCTCCTCGTCGAGCAGGCGCGGCGCCGCCCCGTCGAGCAGGCGGGTCACCGCCGAAGCGAGCGCCATGTCGTCGACCTGGCCGAACCTGTGCGCCCGCAGCACGCCGTCACGGTCGATGAGCACCGTCGTCGGCGTGCCCCGCATGCGGTAGCGGCTGAAGGTGACCGGTGCCGGATCGGCGCTGCGGAACGCGTCGACGCCGACCGGGAACGGGATGCGGTACTCGTGCAGGAACGCCTCGAGGCTCGTCGGGGTCATGGCCTGGTGGTGCTCGAAGACGGTGTGCAGGCCGATGACGGCGAGGTCGTCGCCGAACGTCCTGGACAGGCGCACGGCCTGCGGGAGGGCGTGGCTCACGCAGCCCGGGCAGAGCATCTGGAACGCCTCCAGCACCACCACGCGGCCGCGCAGCTGGGCGAGGTCCAACGGCTCGCTGTTGAACCATTGCGTCGTCTCCCAGGGCGGGGCGGGCGTGAGGAGGCTGCTCGACGGCGACATCAGCAGGCTCATGCCGTCACCAGGCCCGGCCGGCGTAGGGCTGCGACCACAGCGCGACCTGGAGGGTGACCGCCTTGAACCAGGCCTGGTGCATGGCCTCGACCTGCTCCTCGGAGTGCCCACCGGCAGCCAGGAACGGGCGGATCGTCGCGGTGATCGGGTAGATGAACGCGATGATGTAGCGCAACGGGATGTGCGGCACCGAGTCGGCGTGGTCGGTCTCGTTCTTCTTCGGTTCGGTGTGCCGCAGCGCGATCTCGTGCTGGTAGGCCAGCCACCGCTCGTCGTACGGGCGGGTGCAGGTGTCGGCGATCCAGCGGGCGAAGCGGGCGCGCACCCGTGCCAGGTAGTCGCCGATCGGGGCGCCGTCCGGGGTGGAGAAGTAGGCCACCAGGTGCGGGTGCGAGCCGACGAAGCCGTACCAGACGTCGAGGATCTGCTCGATCTGTCCACTGAGGACCTTACCGGCGGTGTGCAGCGCCTGCTGGTCCGCCGGTCCGAAGAGGACGCTCGC
Source organism: Lentzea jiangxiensis (assembly GCF_900104175.1). GTDB lineage: Bacteria > Actinomycetota > Actinomycetes > Mycobacteriales > Pseudonocardiaceae > Lentzea > Lentzea jiangxiensis. Next base: position 164,578 of record NZ_FNIX01000002.1, on the reverse strand, counting down.
CAGCAGCAGGTCGAGCTCGGCGCGGGTGACCGGGGACGGCGCGAGGTCCGGGTCGTCGTGGGTGTAGCCCGGTACTGGTTCGGATGACGTCATCGTCGCTTCCTTCGTGGTGGTCGAAGCGGGGGTTCCTCGGTGGTGCGATCGCCAGTCTGCCACAAACTAGGTAGGACTCCTACCAACTTTGCTCCACGGTGATCCAGGTCTCAAGCGGGAATGCACGTACGATCGGCGTGGAAAGTCCCACTGGCGAGGCGGAACGCATGACTGACACCGACGGCACGGCCGGGCTCGACCGGCGGCTGGCCGACGCGCTCGAGCGGCTCGGGCACGGCATGCGGGCGCTGGCGCAGCGCACGGCGCGGGAGTACGCGCTGACGCCGCTGCAGCAGCAGGCGGTGCTGGCACTGGCCCAGCACCCGCAGACCCGTCACGAGGTGGCGGCGCTCGCCGCGGAGTTCGACGTGTCCACGCCGACGATGTCCGACGCGGTGGCGGCCCTGGAGCGCAAGGGGCTCGTGACGCGCTCCCCCGGCACGGACGGGCGCCGCCGACTGCTGACGCTGACCGGGTCCGGCGCGGAGGTCGCGGGTGGACTGTCCTCTTGGGACGACCCGTTGACGGGTGCGCTCGCCGGGATCCCCGAGGCCGACCGCGCGACCACGCTGCACACCCTGCTGCGGGTGATCGAGGGCCTGCACCGGACGGGCGTGGTGAACGTGACGCACACGTGCACCACGTGCCGCTTCTTCGGGCGCGACGAGCACCCGGACCCGGCCGTGCCGCACCACTGCCACCTGCTGCGGATGCCGTTGCCGCTGGCGGGCCTGCGCACGGACTGCCCGGAGCACGAACCGGCCGACGCCCCGGCGGGCCGGCGCAAGCGCACCGCCGGCAAGTGACCTGTCAGCCGTGCAGCCGCGCGGCCTGGTCCTCCAGCACTCCGTCGAAGCGCCGGGACAGCAGCCGCACCCACGACTCGGGCAGCACGCCGTCGTGCCGCAGCAGGTGCCGGGCGGCCTCGGCGTCATCCCGGTCGACGTTGACGACGCGGTGCACCTCGGCGGCCGTGATCCCGTGCGAGGGCTGGTCGACGAGCACGATCCCGTCACCCGCACCGACGTCTCCCGGCCGCAGCACGCGGCAGTAGACACCGGTGCGGCCGGTGCGCTGGGTCCGCACGGCCATGTCCACGACGCCGTGGTGCGCCGCGAGCTTGAAGCAGGGCCGGCGCGGCTGGCTCACCTGCAGCAGCGCGGTTCCGACGGCGTGCACGGAGCCGATCACCAGGTCGCTCTCCAGCAACCCGGCGATGGTGAGGTTCTCGCCGAACGCGGGCGTGTCCAGCACACCGACCTCATCGGCCCACGACGCGTAGTGCTCGCTCGCGTAGAGCAGGACCGCCTTGTCCCGGCCGCCGTGGTGGACCCGGTCGCCCTGCTCGTCACCGGCGAGACCGAGGACACCGACGTCCACCCGCCCCTCGACGGGAGCCTTGGCGATCGCCGTGGGCACGGCACGTCCTCGCCACGGAAGCTGCCGCACCGCACCGGTCGACACGACGACCACGCGCGCCTTGCTCATCGGCCCCCTTCCACCACGGCGGCAACGCAGGCCGCCCACCGCCGCAGCACCTGCACTCCCACGGCCTGCACCTCGTCGACCTCGGCGAGGGTGATCTTCCCGTCCGGCGGCAGGTGCGGCGTGATCTCCCACAGCTCCTGCGGGCCGATCTCGACGTGGAACTGCAGTCCGTAGGCCGTCCCGACCCGGAACGCCTGGTGCGCGTAGAGGTCCGAGCTCGCCAGCAGCTCGGCTCCCGGCGGCAGGTCGAACGTGTCCTGGTGCCAGTGCACGACCGGGATCCGCGGCCCGGCGGGCGAGAACACCGGATCGTCCGCGCTCACCAGCTCCACCGCGCCGGCACCGATCTCCGGCACCGGCCCCCGCCGCACACGGGCTCCCAGAGCGGCCGCGAGCAGTTGTGCGCCGAGGCAGACGCCGAGAACCGGCTTGCCGAGCCGGACGCACTCCGCGATGAGCTCGCGCTCGCGCGCCAGGTGCGGGTGGTCGTGGTCGTCGAGGGCCCCCATCGGCCCGCCCAGGACCACGAGCACGTCGAGCTGGGCGGCGGCGGGCAGCTCGTCGTCGAGATCGGCGCGGACCACGGCGACCTTGCTCCCCACGGCGAACAACGCCGGCGCGATGAGCCCCGGCCCCTCGAACGGAACGTGCTGGATGACGACCGAGCGCACGGAAGACCTCGTTTTCTTGAACCGGTCCGGACTACTTGCCCCGAGTGCGCCCAGCATGCCACAGTATAGCTAGGAGTCCTACCTACTTGAGGAGTGCGAGTTGCCCCCAGACGACCCGGTCACCGCCCTGCGCGGCGCCTCGTTGCGGGTCACCAAGCAGCGGATCGCCGTGCTGACCGCCCTGGCGCACCACCCGCACGCCGACGTCGACCAGCTGGGCAGGATCGTCCGCGAGGACCTCGGATCCGTGTCCACGCAGGCCCTCTACGACGTGCTGACCGCGCTGACGGACGCGCGCCTGGTCCGGCGGCTCGACACCGGGCAGCCGGCGCGCTTCGAACTGCGCGGCCACGACCACGACCACGTGGTGTGCCGCGGCTGCGGCGCGCTGGCCGACGTCGAGCGGAGCGACTCCCCACCTCCGCACCTCCCGCAGGCGCTCGGGTTCCGCGTCGACGAGACCGAGGTCCTGCACCGGGGGCTGTGCCCCGCCTGCCGGCCCGGTGTCCACCACCCCTGATCGGAGAAGTCCACCAGATGTCGTTCGAGGACAACACCACCCCGCTGACCACGGCCGCCGGCGCCCCGGTCGCCGACAACCAGAACAGCCTCACCGCCGGGGCACGCGGCCCCGTGCTGCTGCAGGACCTGTGGCTGCTCGAAAAGCTCGCCCACTTCGGCCGCGAGGTCATCCCGGAGCGGCGGATGCACGCGAAGGGCTCCGGCGCGTTCGGCCGGTTCACCGTCACCGGCGACCTCACCGCCTACACCAGCGCCGCGTTGTTCAGCGCGGTCGGCAACGAGTGCGAGACGTTCGTGCGCTTCTCGACGGTGGCGGGCGAACGCGGTGCCGCCGACGCCGAACGCGACATCCGCGGCTTCTCGACCCGCTTCTACACCACCGAGGGCAACTGGGACCTGGTCGGCAACAACACGCCGGTCTTCTTCTTCCGCGACCCGCTGAAGTTCCCCGACCTCGCGCACGCCGTGAAACGCGACCCCCGCACCAACCTCCGCGACCCCGAGAACACCTGGGGCTTCTGGACGAACCTGCCCGAGGCGCTGCACCAGGTCACGATCGTCATGAGCGACCGGGGAATCCCGCGCTCGTACCGGCACATGCACGGTTTCGGCTCGCACACCTTCAGCATGGTCAACGCCGCCGGTGTGCGGCACTGGGTCAAGTTCCACCTGCGCACCGAGCAGGGGGTCGAGAACCTCACCGACGACCAGGCGGGCGGGCTGATCAGCGGTGACCGCGAGTCGCACCAGCGCGACCTCCACGAGGCGATCGAGCGGGGCGAGTTCCCGTCCTGGAAGCTCTTCGTCCAGGTCATGCCGGAGGCGGACGCCGCCGGCTACCGGTTCCACCCCTTCGACCTCACCAAGGTGTGGAGCAAGGCGGACTACCCGCTGGTCGAGGCGGGCGTGCTCACGCTCGACCGCAACCCGGAGAACTACTTCGCCGACGTCGAGCAGGCCGCCTTCACGCCGGCCAACGTCGTGCCCGGCATCTCGTTCAGCCCGGACAAGATGCTGCAGGGACGCCTCTTCTCCTACGGCGACGCCGCCCGCTACCGCCTGGGCGTCAACCACCACCAGATCCCGGTCAACCGCTCCAACGGCGCGCGGCTGGTCAACAGCTACCACCGCGACGGCGCCATGCGGGTCGACGGCAACCAGGGCGGGGTGCCCGGTGTGCAGCCGAACAACTTCGGCCGCTGGGCCGAGCAGCCCGCCTACGCCGAGCCCGCGCAGGCCGTCGGCGCCACCGCCGACCGGTTCGACTTCCGCGAGGACGACAGCAACTACTACGAGCAGCCGGGGAACCTCTTCCGGCTGATGACCGGCGACCAGCAGCAGGCGTTGTTCGACAACACCGCGCGAGCGATCAAGGGTGCTCGCAGGGAGACCGTCGAGCGGCACGTCAGCAACTGCGCCAAGGCCGACCCGGCCTACGGCGAGGGCGTGCGCAAGGCCTGCGAGGCGATCGGCGCGCTCTGACGAACGGCTGTGACGGCCGGCGCCCCGGCCGTCACAGCTCGGTGTTGATGATCGCCTCGACCAGCACCTCGCCGTCCTCGGTCAACGCCACTCCCCCTTCGTCGACCACGAGAAGTCCGCGCTCGGCCAGTGACGCGAACTTCTCGCGCCACGGCGAGTCGTGCAACGAACGGCCGTAGGTGGCGCGGTGCAGGTCCTCTCGCACCGGTTGCAGCGTCGACAGGGCCATCTTCACCGCCCTGGCCTCCCGGGCGTCGGCGTCGAACCCGGTCGCCGACCCGAGCGGCACGCGGCCCTCCTCGACAGCCGCCGCGTAGTTCTTCCAGTTCACGTCGGTGATCGCCTCGGAGACCCGGCAGCTCGAACTGCCGCCGAGGCCGATCGCGACCTCGGCCTCCTGCTTGTCCTGGTCCACCATGATGGACTTCCACTTCTCCGGGCCGAGGCCGTCGCGCGCGAAGTACATCGTGGGGTGCTCGGTGTAGCCGGCGGCGCGCAGGCCGTCGGTCAGCACCTCGCGCATCAGGTACTGGTCCCGCAGCTCCGGCCAGAAGTGCCCGTCGAGCACGAGCTTCTCGCGGTACTGCGGCAGCTGCCACGGCGCCGGCTGCTCCCCCGCCACGCCGGTCCTGGTCTCGGCGTAGGACTTGAGGTGCAGCTTGGTGCACACCACGGCGGTGACCTCGTTCTCCAGCACCACGTCGAGGTCGCGCCGGACGCTGTCGACGGTCTGGTCCAGCAGCCCGTACATCAGGTCGATGCTGATCCAGTCGAACCCGGCGGCCTGGGCGTTGCGCACGAAGTCGACGCACATCCGCGAGGAGTGCTCGCGGCCGCACTCGCGCAGCACGTGGTCGTCGAACGACTGCACGCCGCTGGACAGCTTGGTGCAGCCCAGCTCCCGCAGCACCTCGAGCTTCGCCGGGGTGAACGTGCTGGGGTCGCCCTCGAAGCGGATGGTCGTGTCCCCGGTGAACCCGAAGTTGTCCCGGTAGAAGCCGAGCAGCCGCCGGATGTCCTTCTCCGGCAGCAACGACGGCGTGCCGCCGAAGACGTTGAACTCCCCCACCGGGGCGTTCGCCAGCTCCGGGACCCGCCGCAGCCACAGCTCGGCCTCCCGGATGTTCCAGTCCACCCACTGCGACAGCTTCTCCTCGTTCCGGCCGCCCTTGACGAGCACGACCGGGTACTGGCAGAAGCGGCACTTGTAGGCGCACGTCGGGATGTACGACCACAGGTGGATCGGGTTGGTGCGGGTGAGCTGGTCGCTCAGGTCGTCCAGGAAGTCCTCGACACCGTAGCCGGGAACGTTGCCGGGGAAGACGTGCGCGCCGAACGGGTCCTCGGTGACGTAGTCCAGCAGGTGCCTGTTGGCGGGGTCCTGCAGCGCGGCCCAGACCTTGGGTTCCATCAGAACACCCCGCCGTTGCCGAAGTAGTTGTGCGCTTCCCCGGACTCGCGGTCCTCGCAGTAGTACTTCACGAACTCCGCGAACCGCTCCGGCGGCACGTCGTCGAAGCACTCCGGCAGCGGTGGCGGGTATCCGACGTCCTCACCGACGGCGGCGCGCAGGCACGCGAAGATCTCGTCCCGGAACTCCAGGTAGAGCCGGTACGACGGCGTCTTGTAGGAGTGGATCGGGACGAAGTCCACGACGCTCATCTCGGCCTTGACCTCCGCGATGCGCCGGCCCAGCCGGTCCGCCAGGTCCTCGCCGAGGAACGCCACCACGGCGTCGGAGTCCAGGAAGGACGGGGTGAGCAGGATAGGCAGGACGACGTTCTTCGGCGTGAAGTCCTTGATGGAGAACTCCCACGCCTGCAGCGCTTCCTCCTCGGTGAGGTCGACGGCCCGTTCCGGCGCCTCGGGCCTGATGTCGCGCATGACGATGATGCCGTCGGTGCCGTACGCGCGCCCGGTGATCACCTCGTCGATGGCGTGGTTGACGCGCCGGGGGTTGATCTCGACCCTCGACCGCGGCGCGTAGGTGATGTCGTGGCCGGAGCCGCGGACCTTGATGCCGAAGTCCCAGTCGTCGGAGAGGTGGTTGACGAACCGCCCGTCCCGCAGCTGGTAGAAGATCTCGATGCCGCCGACGCTCTCGTAGGCCTCGCGTTCCACCGCGAAGCCCTTGCCGTCCGGGAAGCCGCCGAACAGCGAGAACGTCACCGCGCGGCAGCGCAACGTGCGCTGGATCGCGTCCCAGAGCCGTGGCCTGCCCACGAAGTGGTCGGCGTTGTAGTAGTAGTCGCACACGCCGATCGCGGCCTTGTCCTCCTCCATCGCGGCGAAGAGCTCGACGAGCCACCGGCGGTCCACCCGGCAGTCCGCGTCGGCGGAGACGAGGTAGAAGCGCTCACCGGGGTTCTTGCGCTCACGGCTGCGCCGCACGGCGAACTCCATGCCCGTCCTGCGCGCCGGTGCCACGCCCTGCTCGCGTTCGCTGATCACGTGCAGCGCGACCTCGGTGCTCTCGGCGAACCGGCGTGCGATCGCGACCGTGTCATCGGTGGAATTGTTGTCCACCAGCACGATCTCGTACGCCTCGGGACCGATGTCGTCCTGGTCGAGCAGGGACCGCAGCACGTCGTGGATGTTCGCGGCCTCGTTGTAGACCGGCAGCACGACGCTGAGCCGCACGTTCTCGCCCATCGCGGGCGGGAACAGGTCCTCCACCAGCGCGGTCGCGGCCTCGCGGTTGTGCGTGCCCAGCTTCCGGTTGTGCTCCACCACTTCCGCCCGCCTCTCCGCGTTCGTCATGAGTTCCGAGACCTGGCGCGCGAACTCCGGCGTCGGCAGGTCGTGCTCGGAGATGTCCAGCAGCGGCGCCTCGAAGCCCGCGTACACCGTGTCGTACAGGGCGTAGCGGCTCGCGATGTAGGGCACACCGGCCGCGATCGCCTCGCCGATCGGGTTTCCGTAACTCTCGTAGTCGTAGGACGTCAGGAACGACACGACGTCGGCGTGCGCCAGCAGGTCGCGCACCGAGAAGCCGTCGCCCGTCGACTCGCACGGTTCGAGCACGCCGCCGAACACGACCCGGACCCGCAGTTCGTCCGCGAGCAGGCGGAGCCTCCTGGTCTCGTCGGGGTTCTCCTCGGTGTCCCCGGCGACGAACAGGCACGTTCCCGGGAGCAGGGCGGCCAGGTGCAGGTCCCGGTCGACGCGCTTCTGCGGGATGATCCTCGTGAACCGGGCGATGATCCTCTCGTGCGGCGCGATGCCGTGGTGGGAGCGGAAGTCCGGTCGTCCCGGGCGGCTGGGCGGGAGGAAGGTGTTCGGCAGCACGTCGAGGTTGCGCAGGTGCGGCATCCACTCGAGCGTGCGCCGCTTCGCCTCCTCGTGCAGCGCGAAGTAGTGGATGTGCGGCGAGTCGACCATCGGAGGCGTTGCCGGATAGGGAAAACTGCCGTACTTGTCCGGTTCGCTCTGCCACATCAGGTCGTGGTCGCGCCACAGGACGTATCTGCCGAGGTCGTGTCTGGCTCCGTAGACGGCGATCGCCCGGTAGAGCGCCTTCGTGTACGCGACGTTCTCCGGCAGCGTGCCGTTCTCCACCATCACGAGCGTGACGCCGCGGTCCTCCCAGGTCCGCACGATCGCGTCGGCGAGCCGGGCCGTGACGCCGCCGGTGTCCGGAACCCGGTCCCGGCGCACGGCTTCCAGCGTCCCCGCGACGAACTCCTCGTCGTAGCCGGAGATCTCCGCGACACCGTCCACCCGGTCCAGCGCGATCCAGTCCGGTACCCGTTCTTCCCTGTAGGGCTGGAAGAACCGCCCCTTGTCGGCCTTGATGTCGTAACCGAGGTCGAGGTGGACCCGGTACCCCCGGTCCGCGAAGGTTCTGGCGATCTTGATGAACTCCACCACCACGCCGGACATCGCCGTGGCGTCGAACGAAACTCCCCACAGGACGGTCACAGGCCGCTCCACTCCGAGTGGTCCACTCCTCACCGAACGTAGCACTGAAAGCGCTCTCTCGACGTATGCGTCTCAATCGGTGCGAGAGGACCGCTTGACGCCCCTAGCTAATGTCATTAGCCTTCAGCTAACACCATTAGCTACTACGGAGGTCGTCATGCCGGAACTGCTGACCGTCGAAGGCGGCACGCTCGCCTACGAACTGACCGGGGACACCGGGCCGCTCGTCGTGCTCGCCCACGGCATCGGGGACAGCCGGGAGGCGTACCGGTTCATGGCGCCGATGCTGGCCGAGGCCGGGTACCGGGTGGCCGCGGTCGACCTGCGGGGGTGCGGCGAGTCGAGCGCCGACTGGAGTTCCTTCTCCCGCACGGACATCGCGGGCGACCTGGTCGCCCTGGTGAAGCACCTCGGCGGCCCGGCGGTGCTCGTCGGCCACTCGATCTCGGGCGGCGCCGCGACCATCGCGGCGGCCGACGCCCCCGAGCTCGTCACCGCCGTCGTCGAACTGGCGCCGTTCACCCGCGCCCAGAGCATCGGCGACCTGCGGGTCACCCGGTACCGCCGCGGCACGCTGCGGCTGCTCGGCACCGCCCTGTTCGGCAGCACCCGGCTCTGGAAGGAGTACCTGGACATCGCCTACCCCGGATCGAAGCCGGCCGACTGGGACGAACGCCTCGCGCGGATCGAGGCGAGCCTGCGCGAACCGGGGCGGATGAAGGCGCTGCGGAAGATGGGTCTGACGAGTCCCGCGGACGCCGGTGCGCGCCTGGGCGACGTGCGGTGCCCGGTGCTGGTCGTCGAGGGCGCGCTCGACCCCGACTGGGTCTCACCGCGGGCGGAGGGCGAAGCCGTCGTCGCGGCGCTGCCCGCCGGTCTCGGACACCTCGAGGTGATCCCCGGCGCGGGCCACTACCCGCACGTCCAGTTCCCGGAGCAGGTGGTGGCGCTGACTCTCGCGTTCCTGGGCGAGGTCAGTGCCTAGGGCGGGCCTGGACCGCGCCGCGGTGATCTCCGCCGGTGCCGCGCTCGCCGACGAGATCGGCTTCCCGAACGTGACCATGGGCCTGCTGGCCGAGCGGGTCGGGGTGCGAACTCCGTCGCTCTACAAGCACGTCGAGTCCTTGGAGGCCCTGAGGCACGGCATCTGCGTCCAGGCGATGCGCGAGCTCCGGGACGCGGTCGCCGGAGCAGTGGCCGGGCGGTCCGGACCGGACGCGGTCCGCGCGATCGCCGGTGCCCACCGCCGCTGGGTGCTCGACCACCCTGGACGGCACGCCGCCACCGTGCGCGCACCGGCCACCGACGACGAGGAAGGCCAGCGCGTGGTCGGCGAAGCCATGCAGGTCTTCTTGAACGTCCTCAACGGTTTCGGGCTGCACGGCGCGCAGGCGGTCGACGCCGCACGGGTGCTGCGCTCGGCGTTGCACGGGTTCGTCTCGCTGGAATGCGCGGGCGGGTTCGGGTTGCCCCGCGATGTCGCCCGGAGCCACCGCTTCCTGGTGGAGACCCTCGTCGAGGGTCTGCGAGCGGCGTGATCGTGGTGCGCGCCCTGGGGCACGCACCACGATCGGACCGGACGCCTAGCCGAAGTTCACGTCACTGCACCACATGTAGGTCTGGTCGAGGTGCGAGGCCTGCCAGATGGTGAAGACGATGTGGTGACCGCGGTAGGAGCCGTTGGTCTGGACGTTGAACCTGATGTCCTTGGCAGGCGCGAACCTGCCGGTCTGCGTGACGAGGTCCAGGTTGCCCCAGCCGAGGCGCTGCGTGGTCGGGTCGAAGCCGTTCTTGCTGACGTAGACCCGGAAGTAGTCAGCGCCGTGGCTGGCCTGGTCGTGCAGGTGCATCGTGAAGTTGCTGCCAAGGTTGGTGGTCTTCCACCGGCCCGGCGTGTTCAGCGCGTTGTTGCGGGCCAGGGCGTTGCTGCAGAGCTGTCCGTCCGGAGTGGACCCCTGGAAGTTCCCGCGCAGCCCGTCGCGCAGCGCGCTCATCCAGTTCCACATGGTGTCGGCGTTGGCCTGGAAGGCCTGCCAGCACATGGGGTCCTGCTGCTGCATCGCCGGGTTGGTGTGCTGGCTGCCCCAGGTCTGCCAGCACTGGTAGGCGCGGGTGGCAGGACTGGCGATCGTGCCGTGCGCCGAAGCCGGTGGCGCCCAGACGAACGTGCACAGCAGCACGCCGATGATCAGCGTGACGAGGCCACGCCTTCTGGTGAGTGATCCAAAGGTGCCGCGCGTGCGCATGAACGAGCCCTCCATTCTGGGATGATCGAACGGCGGCGGCGGATTGGGAACGCTCCCAGACCATTAACCGTACCGATAACTCTCAGAGATCACAAGGACACAACGAGTGACAGCAGGAAATCGCAGGAATTTGGCCGGATTCGTCGACCCGAAACTCGCCGGGTTCGCCGAAGAGTCGCGGGCCTTGAACGCGGCGCGGGGAACCAGACGGGGACCGAGGACCCTCGACGAGTTGCGGGCGATCAGGTCCCAGGCGCCTCCGGGAGCGAGGGTGGTCGAGGCCGGCGGGCGGCGGGTGCCGATCAGGGTCTGCTCCCCCACCGGCACCGCACCGCGCGGCGTGTACCTGAACTTCCACGGCGGCGGCTTCTACCTGGGACCGACGGCACAGGACGGCGAACGGAACCAACGGCTCGCGGACTCCCTCGGGGTGGTCGTGGTGGGGGTCGACCACCGGCTCGCCCCGGAGAACCCGTGGCCCGCCGCGCCCGACGACTGCGAAACCGCGGCGTTGTGGCTCCTCGAAAAGGACCGCTTCGGCACGAACCGGTTCGTCATCGGCGGCTTCTCGGCGGGCGCCACCCTCGCCATGACGACGTTGCTGCGCCTGAAGGACCGCGGCCTGGGCGACCGCTTCTCCGGGGCCGCACTGCAGTTCGGCACGTACGACCTGAGCGGCCTGACCCCGGCGGGCCGGCGGATCGCCGACGAGTTCTTCCTCGAGGCCTACGCGGGACACGCGCCCGACCGCACGCTGCCGGACATCTCCCCGGTCTACGGCGACCTGCGCGGCCTTCCCCCGCTGCTGATGGTCGTGGGCGAGCTCGACGTGCTGCTGGAGGACAACCTGGCGATGGCCGCCCGCGTGTGGGCGGCGGGCGGCGAGGCCGACCTGCGGGTCTACCCGGAGTCGTTGCACGGCTTCACCAACCGCGAGACGGGCATGGCGCGCGCGGCACGCCACGACATCCGGGAGTGGCTCACGCGCCGGCTCAGGGCGTGATCGACCGGGGTGGTCAACGGGCTCCGAGCTGATCCCCCGAGTGGGCACGTCGGTCGCGTCGTGGCCCGGACCGTCGACTCCACCTCGTGGGGCGGGCGGTCCGGCCACACCCGCACGGTCACCGGCAGGCCGGTGGGGCGACGGGTGGCGGCGCACCCGCCGACGCCGCGCGGGGCCCGATCACCGTCTCGGCGGCCACCTGTCCCCCGGCACGGCCCACGCCGGCGACCCCTCCGCACGAGCCGGCGGAGTCGGTTAGGTAAGGGTGCCCTGGGTCAGCCGAGCGGCGGAAGCTAACGTTGCCCGTCGTGAGCATGGTCGTGGAGCAACGCGGACCGCAGTCCGCACCACCGGGGCGCAGCCCCCAGCGCAGGCGGCTCCTCGGCCTGGCACTCCTGGTCGCGGGGCTCGCCGCCGTGGCCGTGCTGTCGCTCGTGATCGGCGCCCGGTCGCTCACGCCGGCCGAGGTGTGGCAGGGGCTGTTCGGCGACCCCGGCACCGACCAGCAGCTCACCGAGATCACGTTGATCGTGCACACGCTGCGCGTCCCGCGGACGGTGCTCGCGATCGTGGCCGGGCTCGCGCTCGGCATGGCCGGCGCGGTGATCCAGGGTCACACCCGCAACCCGATCGCGGACACCGGGCTGCTCGGCGTCAACTCCGGGGCGTCGTTCGCGGTGGTCCTCTCGATCGCCCTGTTCGGCCTGCGGAGCCCCGTCCAGTACCTGTGGTTCGCCCTGCTCGGCGCGGCGGCGGCCGGGGTGGTCGTGTTCGGGTTGTCGAGCCTCGGCCGGGGTGCGGGCAACCCGCTGACGCTCGTGCTCGCGGGTCAGGGCGTCACGATCTTCCTCGCCGCCATGACCACCGCGGTGGCGCTGGGCAACACGCAGTCGCTCGACGTGCTGCGGTTCTGGAACGCGGGGTCGGTGCAGGGCGTCGGGTACGACGTCATCGGGACGGCCTCGGCGTTCATCGCCGTCGGGATCGTGCTGGCGCTGGTCAACCTCCCCGCGCTCAACCTGCTCAACCTCGGTGACGACGTCGCGCGCGGCCTCGGCGTGAACGTCCTGGCGGGGCGGACCGTCGGCGTCGTGGCCGTCACGCTGCTCGCCGGAGCGGCGACGGCGGCGTGCGGGCCGATCGCGTTCCTCGGGCTGATGGTCGCGCACGTCGCCCGGTGGATCACCGGGCCGGACTACCGCTGGATGGTGCCGTACGCCGGCCTGCTCGGCTCGGTCGTGCTGTTGCTGGGAGACGTCGTCGGACGGCTCGTCGTGCGTCCCGCCGAACTCCAGGCGGGCATCGTCATCGCCGTGATCGGCGCCCCGTTCTTCGCGGCGCTGGTCTGGCTCGGGAAGTTCAGGCAGGCATGAGCACTCGGATGCACCCCGGTGTCCGCGTCGGCGGCTGGTCCTGGGTCTGGCGGCCGTGGGTCGTGCTCGTCACGCTCGTCCTGGCCGTGGCGACGTTCCTGGTGTTCTGCGTGTCGATCGCGGTCGGCGACTTCACGATCGAGCTGCCCGCGGTGTTCAGGACGCTGATCGGGCAGGGCGAGCGGGTCGACGAGTTCGTGATCATGGACCTGCGGATGCCGCGTGCGCTCGTCGGCCTGGTCGTCGGCCTCGCGCTCGGGATCTCCGGCGCGCTCACGCAGTCGATCGCGCGCAACGCCCTGGCGAGTCCCGACGTCCTCGGCATCACCTTCGGCGCCAGCGCCACGGCGGTCTTCGTCGTGACGGCGAGCGGCGGGGCGGCGGTGTCCAGCGCGATCGGCCTGCCCGCGGCGGCGCTCACCGGCGGACTGCTGACCGCGTTGCTCGTCTACTTCCTCGCGTGGAGGAGGGGCATCGACGGGTTCCGGCTCATCCTCATCGGCGTTTCGGTCAGCGCGGCGATGCAGGCGGTCACGACGTGGCTGCTGGCGCTCGCGGACATCCGCGACGTCGCCCGCGCGCAGGCGTGGCTCGTCGGCTCGCTCGACTCGCGGTCGTGGAACGAGGTCTGGACGACGCTGTGGGTCACCGCGGCGCTGGTCCTGGTGGTCGTGGTGGTGTCGTTCCAGTTGCGGCCCATGCACTTCGGTGACGACGTGGCCGCCGGTCTCGGGGTCCGCTACGGCGCCGTGCGCGCGGTCCTCCTGCTGTGCGCGGTGCTGCTGGCCGGCGTCGCGGTGTCGGCGGCGGGCCCGGTGCCGTTCGTGGCACTGGTGGCGCCGCAGATCGCCATGCGGCTGGTGCGCTCCCCCGTGCCGCCGCTGCTCGCGTCCGGGGTGTTCGGCGCTTTGTTGCTGATCGGCTCGGACCTGATCGCCAGGGTCGTGCTGCCCAACGACCTGCCCGTCGGCATCGTCACCGCGATCATCGGCGGGCCGTTCCTCGTCTACCTCCTGGTGCGCGCGAACGTGAAGCGCGCCGCCTGAGGCAAGCCTGCATTAAGTAAGGTTGCCCTATGACCGCGCTGCGCAACGATGCCGCCCGCTTGGGCGCCGAGGGCGTCACGGTCGGGTACGCCGACCGGGTCGTGCTCGACAACCTCGACGTCACCATCCCGACCGGGGTGATCACGACGGTCATCGGGCCCAACGGCTGCGGCAAGTCGACGCTGCTGCGGACGCTGTCGAGGTTGCTCAAACCGCGCCAGGGCACGGTGCTGCTCGACGGCCACGACATCGCGCGGCTCAAGACCAAGGACGTCGCGAAGCGGATGGGTCTGCTCCCGCAGATGCCGATCGCGCCGGAGGGGCTCACGGTCGCCGACCTGGTCGCGCGCGGGCGCCACCCGCACCAGAGCTGGGTGCGGCAGTGGTCGAGCGACGACGCGGACGTGGTCGCCGAGGCGCTGCGGATGACCGGGGTGGCCGACCTGGCGCACCGGCCCGTCGACTCGCTCTCGGGCGGGCAGCGGCAGCGGGTGTGGATCTCCATGACGCTCGCCCAGGGCACCGATCTGCTGCTGCTGGACGAACCCACGACCTACCTCGACCTCGCGCACGCGATCGACGTGATCGACCTGGTCGACGACCTGCACGAGGGCGGCTGCACGGTCGTGATGGTGCTGCACGACCTGAACCTGGCCGTTCGCTACAGCGACAACCTGATCGTGATGAAGTCGGGGTCGATCGTCGCGCAGGGACATCCGAGCGAGGTGATCACGAGCGAACTGCTGCTGGACACGTTCGGGCTGCAGGCGAGAGTGATCGACGACCCCGTCAGCGAGCGGCCGTTGATCGTGCCGATCGGCCGGACCCACGTGGTACCGAAGAGTGACCAAAACCTTGGTTAGCCTGCCCTAACCGGGTGATAAGGTTCGGCTGTCCTAATTTCCCCGCCGCGTGGGCAGCGAAGAACGAGGTGCCGAATGGGCCAGAGAACGACCATGACCTGGAAGCGACTGACCGCAGTGGCCGCGGCCGCGGTGGTCGGTGCCAGCGTCCTCGCCGGGTGCGGTTCTTCCACGCCTGAGACGACGAACGGCACGGGCAACGCCTCCGGTGGCACGTTCCCGACCAAGGTCGAGCACTTCTTCGGCACGACGGAGATCAAGGAAGCGCCCAAGCGCGTCGTCTCCCTCGGCTACACCGACGACCAGACGCTGCTCGCGCTCGGCGTGGTCCCGGTCGGCATGGTCGACCAGTACCCGAACCCCGAGGGCAAGAAGCCCGACATCAACACGCAGTGGCCCTGGGTGAAGGACAAGTGGGGTTCGACCACGCCCGAGGTCATCATGAAGAACGGTGACACCGAGCCGAACTACGAGAAGATCGCGCAGCTGCGCCCCGACCTGATCGTCGCGGTCTACTCCGAGGCCGACCAGGCCTGGTACGACAAGCTCAGCAAGATCGCGCCGACCGTCGGCCGCACCAAGGCGGAGAAGGAGCCCTTCTCCGCCAAGTGGCAGGACAACGCGCTGCAGGTCGCCAAGGCGGTCGGCAAGGGCGACGAGGGCGCCAAGGCCATCAAGGCGATCGACGACAAGATCGCCGACGCCAAGAAGGCCAACCCGGCGTGGGCGAACGAGACCGCGGTCGTGACCTCCTGGTACAAGGACGCCGTCGCGCCGTTCGCGACGACCGACGTGCGCGGCCAGGTCGTCACCGGCATCGGCTTCAAGGGCAACACGAAGGTCGACGAGCTCGCGGCCGGCAAGTTCTACGTGTCGCTGTCCCCGGAGCGCATCGACGTGATGAACGTCGACCGCATCTTCGTGATCGCGGACGAGGCGGACCAGAAGTCGCTCAAGGGCTTCGAGCTGTTCAACAACCTGCCCGCGGTCAAGGCCGGCAAGGTCCACTGGATCCTCGACAGCGAGGGCCCCGCCGTCGGTGCCGCGATCTCGCAGGCGACCCTCGCGTCCATGCCGTACGCGGTGGACGAGCTGGTCAAGGCCGCCAAGTCCGCCGGCTGACCCACCCCGGCACCACGAGAGGAACCCCGTGAGCACAACCCTGTCCGCGGCGCCGTCGAAGATCCTGCGCACGGCGTCCGGGCGGGAGGCCTCCCGGTGGATCCTCGACCACTGCCGCTCCGCCCCCGCCCTGCCGATCGCCACCGCGGTGGCGACGGTGGTGGGCGCGGTGCTGCAGATCGTCCCCGTCTTCCTGCTGGGCACCGTGGTCGACGGTGTCGTCGGCGGGCGTGACGCGTCGATCCTCTGGACGATCGGCGTCGCGACGGTCGTGTCGGCGCTGGCCGGCGCGGTCATGACCGCGGTCTCGACCTACCTCGTCGGCCGCGTGGGCGCGGAGATGCTGGCACGCCTGAGGGAAGGCGCCGTCCGCGCCGTGCTCGGGATGCCGAGCGCGCGGATCGAGGAGGTCGGCCGCGGCGACGTGCTCTCGCGCGTCGGTGACGACGTCGCCGTCATCTCCAAGGGCTTCCGCACGGCGATCCCGACGATCTTCTCCGCGGCCGTGCTGGTCGTCATCGCCACGGCCGGCATGTTCGGCCTCGACTGGCGGCTCGGCCTCGCGGGCGCCTGCGCGCTGCCCGCCTACTGGTTCGCGCTGCGCTGGTACCTGCCCCGCTCGCAACCGCTCTACCGCGCCCGTTCCGAAGCCCAGGCCGACCGCGCCCAGGCGTTGATCAGCGGCCTCGACGGAATCGCGACCGTGCGGGCTTATCGCCTGGAGGAAGCGTTCCGGGACAAGGTGACCGCCGAATCGTGGCGGGTGCGCAACATCGGCATCGAGGTCTTCCGGTTCTTCGGGCGGTTCATCGGCCGGGAGAACCGCGCGGAGTTCATCGGACTCGGCCTGATCCTCGTCGTCGGCTACCTCCTGGTGACGAACGGGCAGTCCTCGCTCGGCCAGGTGTCCGTCGCGGCTCTGCTGTTCCACAAGCTCTTCGTGCCGCTCGGCCTGATCATGGCGTTCTTCGACGAGGCGCAGAAGTCCGGCGCCGGTCTGACGCGCCTGGTCGGTGTGCTCTCCGAGTCCGACGGCGACGACCTCGTGCGCAGCGCGGTGGCCGTCGACGCGGACGCCCGGCCCCTGCCGGTGTCGGTGCGCGGGCTTTCCTTCCGCTACCCCGAATCCGAGCACGACGTGCTGCGGGACGTCGACCTCGAGATCCCCGCCGGGACGTCGCTCGCACTCGTCGGCGCCACGGGAGCGGGCAAGACGACGCTGGCCGCGCTCGTCGCGGGCACCGGCACGCCGTTGACCGGATCCGTGCACATCGGCGACTCGAACCTCGCCGATCTCGACGAGGCGGGGGCCCGCGCGCTGGTCAGCATCCTGACCCAGGAGGCCCACGTCTTCGCCGGCCCGCTCGCCGAGGACCTGCGGCTGGCCGCTCCCGACGCGACCGACGACGAACTGATGGACGCGCTGCGGACCGTCGGCGCGGACACGTGGGTCTCGGCGCTGCCCCGGGGGCTGCGGACCGATGTCGGCGAGGGCGGTGAACGCCTCGACGTCACCAAGGTCGCCCAGATCGCGCTGGCCCGGCTCGTGCTCGGCCGCTCCCCCGTCGTCGTGCTGGACGAGTCGACGGCCGAGGCGGGCAGCCAGGGTGCCGCCGCGCTGGAACGGGCGGCGCTCGCGGCCTGCCGCGGCCGCACCACGCTCCTGGTCGCGCACCGCCTGACCCAGGCGATCGCCGCCGACCGCGTCGCCGTCCTCGACGCGGGACGCGTTCTGGAGTACGGCACGCACGAAGAACTTGTGGCGCGTGACGGGCGTTACGCGGCACTTTGGGCCGCTTGGCGATTCGGAACCGCAACTACTTAGGTTAGGCTACCTTCACCGATCGTGAAGGGATGGCTGAGTCGTCGATGGAACAGATGGCCGAGCGTGACGTACTTCTTCCGACCGCCCGGATCGCCTCCGTTCGGCGCCGGGCGGGTGAGTACCCGCAGCGGACCATCGCCATCGCGACCGCCGTCGCGCTGCACCACTGGGCCGACCCGGCGTTCCGGGTCGACGGCTTCGAGCTCACCCCCGCCACGCCGTTCGGCGACCTGCTCGTGTGGGCCGACAAGGGGCAGCGGTCCGACGTCGCGGAGACCCCGGACGGCTGGACGATCCCGCTCCCGGACGGCGTGGACGCCGCCGAGGCGCAACGGGTGCTCGACGACCTCGCGGAGTTCCCCCACCGCGCCATCGGCACCCTGACCTCGCAGACCGCGCAGGAGCGGCTCGCGGACCTGGCCCGCTGGAACGACAACGAGTTCCCGCGCGACCGGCCGTCCGTCGTCGAGCTGTTCCGCGAACAGGCCCGGCAGCGCCCCGACGCCGTCGCGATCAACGACGGCGACCGGGCGGTGACCTACGGCGAGGCGCTGGCCCTGTCCAACCAGCTCGCCCGCCACCTGCTCGAGCGCGGTCTGACCACCGAGCAGGTCGTCGGCATCTCGCTGGACCGCTCGGCCGAGATGGTGATCAGCCTGCTGGCCGTGCTGCAGGCCGGGGGCGCTTTCGTGCCGCTCGACCCGCAGTGGCCGGCGTCGCGCCGCGAGTCCGTGATCACCGACGCCCGGGTGGTGCTGCTCCTCGGCACCGGCCAGGAGGGCGAGCCTCCCGCCGTCGCGGTCGACCTCGCGCAGTGGGACTTCTCCGGCTACTCCGGTGAGCCCGCGGACATCTCGGTCAAGGGCGCACAGCTCGCGTACGTCATGTTCACCTCCGGCTCGACCGGCCGCCCCAAGGGCGCGATGATCCGGCACGAGGCCATCAGCGAACGCCTGCTGTGGCAGGTGGACCAGATCCTCCACTTCGGACACTCCGACGCCTCGCTGTTCAAGGCGCCGCTGTCGTTCGACATCTCGGTCAACGAGGTCTTCCTGCCGCTGGTGTGCGGCGGGCGGACCGTCGTCGTGCGGTCCGGCGGCGAGCGCGACCCGCACCACCTGCTGCACACGATCGCCCGCCACCGCGTGACGTTCGTGTACCTGGTGTCGTCGATGCTGGACGTGCTGCTGAACATCGCGGGCGACGGGGAGCTCTCCAGCCTGCGGCACGTGTGGTGCGGCGGCGAGGTGCTCACGCCCGAGCTGTACGACCGGTTCCGCACGCAGCTCGACATCCCGATGTACCACGGTTACGGCCCCGCGGAGGCCACGATCGGCGTCTCGCACGTGATCTACCGCGGCGAGGCCGAGCGGTTGTCGACGTCCATCGGCAAGGCGAACCCGAACACCGACCTGTACGTGCTCGACGACGAGCTGCGGCCGTGCCCCGTCGGCGTCGGCGGGGAGCTCTACATCGGTGGTTTCCTGCTGGGGCGCGGTTACGTGAACGCACCGGGCCTGACGGCGTCGCGGTTCGTCGCGAACCCGTTCGCCTCCGACGGGTCGCGCCTCTACCGGACCGGCGACCTGGCGCGGTTCGCCCCGGACGGGTCGCTCGACTTCCTCGGCCGCGTCGACAACCAGGTCAAGATCCGCGGCATGCGGCTCGAACTGGAGGACGTCGAGGTCGCCCTGGCCGAGCACCCGCGGGTGCGCCACACGTGCGTCGTGGTCAGGAAGAACTCGGCCGGGGGCAACTACCTCGTCGGCTACGTCGTCCCGTCGGACGACGAGCTGACCGCGGACGCCGTGAAGCAGTGGGCGACCGAGAACCTCGTCGAGTACATGGTGCCGGCGCACATCGTGGTGATGAGCGAGTTCCCGTTGACGCCCAACGGGAAGCTCGACCGCCGCGCGCTGCCGGAGCCGGCGGTCGAGACCGGTCCGGTGACCGCGGCCGAGAACGACGTCGAGGCCGCGATCTGCTCCGCCGCCGCGTCGGTGCTGCGGGTCGAGCAGGTCGGCGCCGACCAGGACTTCTTCGAGCTGGGCGGCGACAGCATCCTCGCGATCTCGCTGCTGTCCGCGCTGCGGGCCGAGGGCGTCTTCGTCACGGCCACCCAGATCTTCGTCCACCGCACGCCTCGCGCGCTGGCCGCCGTCGCGTCGCGGGACGGCGCTTCCGCGGTCGACCACGACGACGTCCCCACCGGGCCGGTGGCGGGGTTGCCGATCGTCCAGTGGCTCGGCGAGACCACTGACGCGATCGACGGGTTCGTGCAGTCGGTCGTGCTGAACACGCCCGAAGCGCTGACCGCCGACGCCCTGACGCAGATCCTCAACGCCCTGGTCGAGCGGCACGACATGTTGCGCGCCAAGCTGGTCCGCGGCGAGCGCTGGTCGTTCGACATCCCGCAGGACGGGCGGGCGCTGTGGGAGGAGAGCACCGCGCCGCTGGAGGAGTGCGTCGCCGCGGCGACCCGGGAACTGGACCCCGACGCGGGCGTCATGCTGCGCGCGGTGTGGCGGTCCGGGGCCCGGCAGCTCGTGATCGTGATCCACCACGTCGTGGTCGACGGCGTCTCGTGGCGCATCCTGTTCGACGACCTCGCGCTGGCCTGGCAGCAGGTCTCCTCCGGTGCCCCGGTCGAGCTGCGGCCGGTCGGCACGTCGTTCCGGCGCTGGACCCAACTGCTGGAGCAGGCGGGCTTCGAGGCGGACCGCGAGTACTACCGGCGGCCCCTGCCGGGTGAGGACCGGCTGCTCGGCCGCCGCGAGCTGACCGACGATGATGTCGTCGCGGGCGAACGGGTCCGCACGGTGACGGTCGGGTCCCAGTCCACCGCCGCCCTGCTGGGCGACGTGCCCGCACTGTTCCACGCCAGGGTCAACGACGTGCTGCTGACCGGTCTGGCGGTCGCGCTGGCGAAGTGGCGGCGCGACAACGGGCAGGACCAGACCTTCGCGCACGTCGAGCTGGAGGGGCACGGCCGCGAAGGCCGGTTCGTGCCGCTCGACCCCGATCTGTCCCGCACGGTCGGCTGGTTCACGACGCTGTTCCCCGTGACGGTGGACCCCGTCGACGTCGACGACCTGGGCTCGGCGTTGAAGCGGGTCAAGGAGGACCTCGCACGGGTGCCGAGCAACGGCGTCTCGTACGGGGCGCTGAGGTACTTGGGACGCCACGACTTCGATGCCCCGCGGCCGCAGGTGCTGTTCAACTACCTGGGCCGGTTCGGCGGCGGCACCACCGGCGACTGGCAGCTCGCGGAGAACGCGGGCCAGCTCGGTGAGAAGCGCGACCCGGCGATGCGGCTGCCGCGCGCCCTGGAGTTCAACGCCTCCGCCGAGCCCGGCGCCGACGGCGAACTGGAGCTGGTCACGGTGATCTCGTGGCCGTCCGGGGTGTTCACCGACGCCGACACCGAGAAGATCGGCTCGTACTTCGTCGAGGCGCTGGAGGGTCTGGCGGCGCTGAGCGAGGGCGGCCACTCCCCCAGCGACTTCGACCTGGTGCCGCTCACGCAGGCCGACGTCGACGCGCTGGACTCCCCCGCGCTGCGGGACGTCCTGCCGCTGACGCCGTTGCAGGAGGGCCTCTACTTCCACTCGATCTTCGACGGCGAGTCGGCGCACCGGTACGTCGAGCAGCAGCTGCTGACCCTGACCGGCGCCGTGGACGCCCGCAGGCTCGAAGCGGCCGCGACCCGCGTGCTGGAGCTGTTCCCGAACCTCGCCGCCCGCTTCACCGGTCTCGCCGACGGCCGGGTCGTGTCGGTGCTGGAGTCCGGTGTCCGACCAGAGTTCTCCACTGTGGACGGTCAGGGCATGACCGAGGAGGAGATCCGGGAGTACGCCGAACGCGACCGCGTCGCCGGGTTCGACCTCGCGACCGGTCCGTTGATGCGCTACACGCTGATCCGCACGGCACCGCAGCGGTTCGTGCTGGTCCAGACCGTGCACCACATCATCGCGGACGGCTGGTCGGTGCCGCCGATGCTGCGCGCGCTGCTGGCCGAGTACGACACCCCGGGTTCGGTGCACGTGCGCGGCAGCTACGCCGACTACGTGCGCTGGCTGGCCGACGCCGACGCCGACGAGAGCGACCGGGTCTGGGCGTCGGAGCTCGCCGGGCTCACCTCGCCGTCGTTCGTGGCGGAGGGGCACACGGCGTCGGAGTCGTTCGCCGACATGGTGGTCGACGCGGCCCCGGACCTGGACGCCGCGGCGCGAGCCGCCGGTGTGCCGCTGAGTGCCGCCGTGCACAGCGCCTGGGGCGTGACGCTGGGCGCGCTGCTGGGCAGCCGGGACGTCGTGTTCGGGTCGACGGTGTCCGGGCGCGACGCCGACGTGCCGGGCATCGACGAGATGGTCGGCCTGTTCATCAACACCGTCCCCGTGCGCGTCGGGTGGTCCGCGTCGTCGACCGCGCGGTCGTTGCTGGAGTCGGTGCGCGACCACCAGACCGCGGTGCTGCCGCACCAGCACGTGTCGCTGACCCGCATCGGGCGGCTGGCCGAGCACGGCGGGGCGTTCGACACGCTCGTGGTGTTCGACGTCGCCACGGACGTGACCGCGCTGAAGGGGCCGTTCACGATCGAGGAGATCGTCAACGAGGGCGCCTCGCACTACCCGCTGACGCTGGTGGTCGAGCGGTCGCTGGACGGCGGGCTGCGCTTCAACCTGATCCACGACACGACCGTCGTGCGCGGCGAGGGTGCCCGTGCGATCGTGCAGGCGTTCTCGGACACGCTGAACTCGTTGCTGCACGGGGAAAGCGTTCCCGCGCCGTCCTTCGGCACGGCGCGGGCCGCGGCCGAGGTCGAACCGGCCACGCTGGCGGAGCTGTTCGACGCGGCGGCTTCGCGCGACCCGTCCGCGCGGGCCGTGACGACGTGCCACCTCGACGGCAGTGCCGAGGGCCTGTCGTACGGGATGCTGGCCGACGCCAAGAACCGGCTCGCCCGGACCCTGGTCAACGCCGGGGTCGGACCGCACGACCGGGTCGCGGTCGCCATCGGGCGTTCGCTGGAGCAGGTCGTCGCGCTGGTCGGCATCGTGTCGGCCGGCGGCGCCTACGTGCCGTTGGACCTCGCGTACCCGGACGAGCGCCTGCGGTACGTCCTCGCCGACTCGGCACCGCAGGTCGTGCTGGTCGAGGCCGAGCACCGGGAGCGCTTCGAGCGGCTGCTCGCGGAGGCCGGTGTGGCGGCACGGGTGCTGGTGCACGGCGAGGAGGTCCCGGGAGACGCGCCGCTGCCTTCGTTCGACTGGCGCACCCCGGCGTACGTGATCTACACGTCCGGCTCGACCGGCAAGCCCAAGGGCGTTGTCGTGTCACACGCCAACGTCGTGGCGCTGCTCGCGAACACCCAGCCCGACATGGGCTTCGGCCCGGACGACGTGTGGACGCAGTTCCACTCGTACTCGTTCGACTTCGCGGTCTGGGAGCTGTGGGGCGCCCTGGTCCACGGCGGCGAGCTGCTCGTGCCGGACCACGCCCTGACCCGCTCCCCCGTCGACTTCCACGCCCTGGTCCGTGCGCGCGGGGTCACCGTGCTCAACCAGACGCCGTCGGCGTTCTACCAGTTCGTCGAGGCGGACAGGCTCGGCGAGCCGCTGACCGCGCTGCGCCGCGTGATCTTCGGCGGTGAGGCGCTGGAGCTGTCGCGCATCTCCGGCTGGGTCGAGCGCTACGGCACCTCGCGGCCCGAGCTCGTGAACATGTACGGCATCACCGAGACCACGGTCCACGTGACGCACCGCGTGCTGGAGCCGGCGGACTTCACGTCCGGCCGCGAGGTCAGCCCGATCGGCGGCCCCGTCCCGGGCCTGCGCACGTACCTGCTGGACCCGTCGCTGCGCCCGGTCGCCCCCGGCCAGGTCGGCGCGATCTACGTGTCCGGCCCGCAGCTGTCGCAGGGCTACCACGACAAGCCGTCGCTGACGTCGGCGCGTTTCGTGGCGGACCCGTTCGCGGGCGACGGCTCGCGCATGTACAGCTCGGGCGACCTGGCCCGGCGCGCGCTGGACGGCTCGCTGGAGTTCGTCGGCCGCGCCGACGACCAGGTGCAGCTCAAGGGCTTCCGCATCGAGCTCGGCGAGGTCGAGTCGGCCCTGCGCGCCGTCCCCGGTGTCGTCGACGTGGCCGTGACCGTGGCGGACACCCTCGACCACCTCGTCGCGCACGTCGTAGGGTCACCTGCTTCCGACGTTGCGGCTGTGCTCTCGTCGAAGCTGCCCGCGCACATGGTGCCGCAGCGGTTCCTCCCGCTTCCCGCGCTGCCGCTGACGGTGAACGGGAAGCTGGACCGCAAGGCCCTGGAACAGCGGGCCCGGGTCGCGGACGAACCGGCCGCGGTGCCGGTCGCTTCGCCTGCGCTGGACTCGCTGGTCGGCATCTTCGCCGACGTGCTGCCCGGGGTGCCGGTCGACGCGGACACGGACTTCTTCGTGGCCGGCGGGGACAGCATCATCGCGATCGGCGTGGTGAACAGGGCGCGTGCGGCCGGGGTGCGGCTCGCGCCGCGCGATCTGTTCCTGCACAAGACTCCGCGCGCTCTGGCCGCCGCCGTCGCCCCGGCTGCCGCGCCTGTTCCGGTGACCGCCGTCCCCGAGGTCGCGGACGGGGCCGTGGTGCCGACGCCGATCGTGCTGCGGCAGCGGGAGCTGGGCGGGGACCTCCGGTTGTTCGCACAGGCGCGGCACCTGCCGTGCGCGAGCCTCGCCGACGCCGAACGGGCCGCGCGGGCGGTGGTGAAGACGCACGCGGCGCTGCGGATGCGGCTTACGGTCGAGCACGGCGTGTGGTCGTTGAGCATCGATCCGGACGCGCGGGCGGGGTCGGTCGTCACCGCCACCGGAGACCTCGACACCGCCGCCGGCCGGGCAGCCCGCCGCCTCGACCCCGAGTCCGGCGTCCTGACCGCCTTCACCTGGCTGGAAGACTCGAAGACCCTGGTCGTCGTCGTCCACCACCTCGCCGTGGACGCCGTCTCCTGGCTGATCCTCCTCGACGACATCGCCGCGGCCGTGCGGGGCGAAGACCTCGCACCGACCACCACCCCGTTCAGCGCCTACGCGAGCGCCCTGACCCTCCAGGCGCAGTCCGGCGCCGACCTGCGCCACTGGGTCGAGGTGCTCGACACCCCGCCGCTGACCCCGGAGATCGGCGTCCAGCGCGAAGTCACCGTCACCCTCTCGGCCGACATCACCGACCGGGTGGTGCGCACCGCTCCGCAGGCCCTCGGCCTCGGCCTGACGGAGTTGCTGTGCGGCGCGCTGCGCACCGCGCTGACCGAAATCCAGGGCACGCCGACGGACCTCGTGGTCGAGCTCGAACGCCACGGCCGTGTGCCGGTTCTGGACCACCACGACTACACGCGCACGGTCGGCTGGTTCACCTCCATCGCGCCGGTGAAGCTCAGCCCGCACACCGACCCGATCGAGGCCGCGCGGGAGCTCACGGCGCGGCAGCCGGACGAGGAGCGGCACGTCGGGTTCGGGCGGTTGCGGTACCTCAACCCGCAGACCGCGCCGGTGCTGGCCGCGCTGCCGCGGCCGCAGGTGCTGTTCAACTACCTCGGGCGCGGCAGCGAGTCGCAGGCCCTGCACCTCGACACGGGTTCCCAGCCGAGCCCGTACGCGGTCGAGGTGAACTGCTGGGCCGACACGACGAGCGGGAGCCTCAAAGCCACGTTCGCGCTCTCCGAGGACGTGTCGGACGAGATCGCGGCGCGGTGGCTGCTGGCGCTCGAACGGATCGCGGACACCTCGGTCACGACTACCCGCACCGCGCCGTTGTCGCCGTTGCAGCGGGGTCTGTACTTCCAGGCCCTCAGCAGCAACGCCGGCCATTACGTCGCGCAGAGCTACTTCGCGTTCGACCGGCGGCTCGACACCGACGCCCTGGCGAAGGCCGTGCGGCACGTCATCGCCAAGCACCCCGTCGTGGGTGCCGGGTTCGCGGACGAGGACGGCACGCCGGTCCAGGTCATCACGCCCGGCGGCGAGGCGGAGGTGCGCGTGGTCGACGTCCTGAACCACGACACCGTCGAGGCGATGCGGACCGAGGACCGCGCCCGGGGCTTCGACCTCGAACGGCCTCCGCTCGTGCGGCTCACCGTGCTGCGGCTGCCGGACGGCACGGACGCGTTGCTGTTCAGCTACCACCTGCTGCTGTGGGACGGGTGGTCGCGCGAGATCGTGCTGCGCGACCTGTTCGGCGCCTACCGGGCGCTGCTGAACGGCGACCGGCCCGACACCACGCCGGCGCCGAGCTTCGAGAACCACTGCCGCGCGCTCGCGGCCAAGGACCAGCAGGCCGCGGAACGGTTCTGGGCGGGGTACCTCGCGGACCTGCCGGGCCCGACGCTGCTCAGCGACGGGTCCACTTCGGACTCACTGCCGACGAAGATCGTGCGCACGTTGTCCGAAGAGGACTCCGACCTCGTGCGCAAGACGGCCGGCAGGCACGGCGTCACGCTGAACTCCGTCGTCACGGGTGCTCTCGGGGTGCTGCTCGGCAGCGAGACCGGACGGGGTGACGCGGTCTTCGGCGTCACGGTCTCCGGGCGCGAGGAGGAAGGCACCGAGGACATCGTCGGCGTGCTGCTCAACACCGTGCCGATGCGCGTGTCCGCCCGTCCGCACGACACCGTGCCCGAGTTCCTCGCGAGCGTGCAGGCGTCGCGGGTCGACGCGATGGAGCACGAGCACGTCGGGCTGGGCGAGATCCAGCGGGCCAGCGGCCACGACCAGCTCTTCGACACCCTGTTCGTGCTGCAGAACTTCCTGGACGACAGCACGTTCGACGAGCTCAACCGCGCCAACGGCATCGTCGGCCACGAGTCGGAGGACTCCACGCACTACCCGTTCACCTGGGTCGTGACGCCGGGCCGCCGGCTGACGGTCAAGCTCGAGTACCGGCCGGAGGTCACCGCCCCCGCGCGGGCCGAGCGCCTGTTCGACGAGTACCTGCGGATCCTGCGGGACCTCACCGCCGACGGGCCGCTGGGCGCGATCGCGGGCACCGGTCCGCAGCCGGTCCTCAACCCCGCCAACGACTTCGGCACCCTCACGGTCGTCGACCTGTTCGACCAGGCCGCCGACCGCAACCCCGACCGGGTCGCTCTCGTGGCGCACGGCGCGACGATGACCTTCGCGCAGCTCAGGGACCGCAGCCGTCACCTGGCCGGAGTGCTGCGCGACAAGGGCGTGGGCGTCGAGACGTCGGTCGCCATCGCGGTGCCGCGGTCGCTGGACTGGGTCGTCGCGCTGTTCGGCATCCTGCGCTGCGGCGCGGCGTACGTGCCGCTGGAGCTGGACCACCCGGACGAGCGGATCGCCGCGATCATCGACGACGCACGGCCGTCGCTGGTCATCACGACCACCGCGGTGGCGCCCAGGATCTCCGGCGAGGTGTTCGTGCTCGACGAGCCGTGGCCGGACGCCGAGCCGGTGACCACGTTCGAACCGGAGAACCCGAACCGGCTCCGGCACGCGGCCTACACGATCTACACGTCCGGCTCGACCGGCAAGCCCAAGGGCGTGGTGACCGAGTACGCGGGCCTGACCAACATGCTGGTGAACCACCAGCGGCGGATCTTCGAGCCGGTGCTGGCCGAGCACGGGCACCGGACGTTCCGGATCGCGCACACCGTGTCGTTCGCCTTCGACATGTCGTGGGAGGAGCTGCTCTGGCTCGCCGACGGCCACGAGGTGCACATCTGCGACGAGGAGCTGCGCCGCGACGCCACCGGGCTGGTCGAGTACTGCCTGGAGCACGAGATCGACGTCGTCAACGTGACGCCGACCTACGCGCAGCAACTGGTGGCCGAGGGGCTGCTCGGTGGCGAGCACAAGCCGGCGCTGGTGCTGCTGGGCGGTGAGGCGGTCACGCCGGCGCTGTGGCAGCTGCTCGCCGACACCCCCGGCGTGGTCGGCTACAACCTCTACGGGCCGACGGAGTACACGATCAACACGCTCGGCGTCGGCACGTTCGACTGCGTCGACCCGGTGGTCGGCGTGGCGATCGACAACACCGATGTCCACGTCCTCGACCCGTGGCTGCGGCACGTGCCGGACGGGGTCGCGGGCGAGCTGTACGTGAGCGGTGTGGGCATCGCGCGCGGCTACCTCGGCCAGCCTGGGCAGTCCGCGGAACGATTCGTGGCGTGCCCGTGGGTCCCCGGCCAGCGGATGTACCGGACGGGCGACCTCGTGATCCGGCGCTCCGACGGCAACCTGCTCTACCTCGGGCGAACCGACAAGCAGGTCAAGATCCGCGGCCACCGCGTCGAGCTGGGCGAGGTCGAGGCGCGGTTCGCCGCGCACCCGGACGTCCGGTTCGTCGCCGCCGTCGCACAGGCCGACCCGCAGGTCGACGGCGCCTACCGGCTCGCGGCCTACCTGGTCCTGGCCGACGGGGCGGACATCCCGCCGATCGCCGCCGAGGTCGGCGCGGGCATGCCGGACTACCTGCGGCCGACGCACTACGCCGCGGTGGACGCGATCCCGCTCACGGTCAACGGCAAGGCGGACACGTCGGCCTTGCCCGAGGCCCGCCCGCTCGGCACGCTGATGACCAAGGCCGAGGACCGGGAACTGACCGAGACCGAGACGCTCGTCCGCGAGATGTTCGCGGAGGCGCTCGACCTCGACGAGGACGAGGTGGGCATGGCGAGCGGTTTCACCGAGTTGGGCGGGCACTCGATGCTCGCCGTGCGCCTCATCGGTCTGCTGCGCCGCGAGTTCGGCCCCGTCGTCACCATCCGGGACCTGCTGTCCCTCTCCACCCCCGAAGCGATTGCGCGCCACGTTGACGAACACTGAAGTCCGCACCGGCAGGGAGATCCTGCGGATCGCCCTGCGCCGCAACCGCGGCGCCATGACGGCCGGGACCCTGCTGATGGGGTCCTACCAGGCAGCCGAGACCGCCGTGCCGATCCTGCTCGGCGTGATCGTCGAGTACGCGCTGCGCGGCGGCCGGCTCAGCTCGCTCGGCCTCGCGCTGCTGGCGCTCGGGCTCGTCATGGCGACGGTGTCGTACTCGTGGCGGTTCGGCATGCGCATCCTGCAGAAGGCGAACACCACGGAGGCGCACCGGTGGCGGGTCGCGGTCGCCGACCGCGGCCTGCGGCCGGTCGCCCGCGAGATCGACCTGAAGTCCGGCGAGGTCCTCACCGTCGCCACCGAGGACGCCGACCAGACGGCGGACATCATCGAGGTGGTGCCGCTGCTGATCAGCTCGCTGGTCTCGGTGGTGATCACCGGTGTCGTGCTGGCGGTCATCAGCGTGCCGCTCGGCGTGCTGGTCTTCGCCGGCACGGTGGGGATCCTGGGCGTGCTGGGCGTCATGTCCCGGCGGATCGGCTCGAACACGCAGGTGCAGCAGGCGAAGGTCGCGCGGGCCGGGGCCAAGGTGTCCGACCTGATCGCGGGTCTGCGGCCGCTGCACGGTTTCGGCGGCAGCTACGCGGCCTTCCAGGCGTACCGGAAGGTGAGCACCGAGGCCAAGGAGCAGTCGATCGTCGTGGCGCGCGTGAACGGCGTCTACGCCGGTCTGTCGCTGGCGCTGAACTCGGTGCTGGCGGCGGCGGTCACGCTGTGGGCGGGCTTGCTGACGTTCCGGGGCGACATCACGATCGGCGAGCTCGTGATGGTCGTCGGGCTCGCGCAGTTCCTGATCGAGCCGCTGAAGCTGTTCTCCGAGATGCCCAAGTACGTGATGATCGCGCGGGCGTCGGCGGAACGGATGGCGCTGGTGCTGGCGGCGCCGGCCCGCATGACGCCGGGCGTCGAGGAACCGGACCCGGACAGCGGCCTCGAGCTCTCGTCGGTCACCCACGGGACGTTGCGGGACTTGACGTTCTCGGTCGAGCCCGGTGAGTTCGTGGCGGTCGCGGCCTACCAGCCGCAGGCCGCGGCCGAGCTGGCGTCGGTGCTGTCCGCCGACGTGCCGCCGTCGTCGTACGAGGGCGTCGTGCGGGTGGGCAAGCACGACGTCGCGTCGCTGTCGATCGAGAGCCTGCGCACCCACCTGCTGGTGAACCCGTCGCACCACGAGGTGTTCGCGGGCACCCTGCGCGAGAACGTCGACCCGTCCGGCACCAGCACGTCGGTGGAGGAGGCGGTGTCCGCCGCGATGCTGACCGACGTGGTGGCGCTGCACTCCGAAGGCCTCGACTACGCCGTCCGCGACCGCGGCGCGAACCTGTCCGGCGGCCAGCGCCAGCGCCTGTCCCTGGCCCGCGCCCTGGCCGCGAACCCGGAGATCCTGGTGCTGCACGACCCGACCACGGCCGTCGACGCGGTGACCGAGCAGCTCATCGCCCGCAACCTCGCCGAGCTGCGCCGCGGCCGCACGACGATCGTGCTCACGAGCAGCCCCGCGCTGCTCGACGCCGCCGACCGCGTGATCGTCCTCGACGGCGGCACGGTGACGTCCGAGGGCACGCACCGCGAACTGCTCGGCCGCGACTCCTCCTACCAGCTGGCGGTGGCCCGATGACGAGGTTCGAGTGGCGCGGAGGGCCCGCGGAGCTCCGGTTCGAGGACGTGCTGGCCCCGGTCGAGCTGCGGCACGAGGAAGGCGACCTCTTCGCCGCCGAGGTCGAGATGCCACCCCGGCTGCGCGTGACGTACCACTTCGCCGACGCCGACGGCGAGGAGCACGCCGACCCGTCGAACCCGGCCGGAGCGGGCCCGAACCGGTCGATCTTCACGACCCCGGACCTCGAGCCGCAGCCGCACTGGCCCGTCGTCGGACCCGACGAGGTGCTGGACGTGCCGTCGCTGCGCATCCGGTGGACAGGCGCGTTGGGGCGCAAGACGGTGCGCGTGCACCAGGGCGGCGAACCGGTCGTGCTGCTGCTCGACGGCGACGACTGGATGTACGCACACCCCGCTCTCGCCGCCTTCGAGTCCGCGGTGGAGAACGGCGAGATGCCGCCGGCGACGCTGGTCTTCCTCCCCACGCCCCGTGATCGCGCCGCCGAGTACAGCTCACCCGAGCTGTGGCAGGCGATCCGGGACGAGCTGCTGCCGCTGCTGGCGAGCAACGGCGTGGCGGTCGACCTCTCGCGGTTCGTGGTCGCCGGGCAGAGCCTGGGCGGTCTCAGCGCTTTCCGGGCGGCGCTCGACTTCCCGGACCTCGTGACGCGGGTGGCGTGCCAGTCGGGGTCGTTCTGGTGGACGCGCGACCTGCCGGACCGGGGCCTGTCCCTGGACGGGCCCGCCGGTGGGGACACCGCCGAACGCCTGAGCGCCCTGCCGGACCTGTCGGGGTTGCGGGTGGCGTTCGACGTCGGCGAGCACGAGCCTCGGACGCACCGGCACTGCTCGGTCGTGGAGGAGCTCGCGGCGCAGGCGGGTGCGGCGGTGCGGGTGAACCGGTCGCCGTCGGGGCACGACCGGGTGGGCTGGCGGCACGCGCTGGTGCGCGACGTGGCCTGGTTGCTGAGCTGAGCAGGGGAAACCCCTGCTCGGCCAGGACGGGATCAGCACCGGTGCTGGAGCGTGTTCCCGGAAGAGTCGTGGCCTGGAACAGCAGACCTGATTTGTCCGTCGACGACTCATTCCACTGTCCTGAATGGACGGCCAGTCGGGGCGGCCGAGGTCAACCCTGCGTCAGCGGCCACACCTCGACGACCCCGTGCGCAACGGCGCACGGGGTCCCGGACACCATCCGGACCGCCTCCTCCACCGACTCGGCCTCGATGATCGCGAACCCCGCGACGGGCAGGTCCGACCTCAGGAACGCCCCTTCCGCCACCGCCACGCCCGCCCCGCCCGGGTTGCGCACCTGCACCGGTGCCCCGGCGATGCCCATCTCGGCCCCCGCCGCCCGCAGCCGGTCGTCGTGCGCGTGCGCGGCATCGCGGACAGCCGGGTCGGTCCGGTCGTAGTCCGAGCGCTCTCCATAGCCGATCGTCACGAACTTCACCGCTGAACCTCCTCGTTCCGGACCCCTTCACCGGTACCGACTCCCCGGCGGCCCGGAACTCATCGGCACGTTCATCGACTGTTCACCTCATGGCTGCCACCACCACCCTCGCGACGGCGTCGAAGTGACGAAAGATCTGTTCTCCGACAGGGTTTTTCCGCAGAGGTGGGAAGTGAAGAGAACGCTCGGCATCGGTCTCGCGGTCGTGCTGCTCGCGGGTGTGGTCACCGCGATCGTCCTGGGTCGGGGCGACGGGGCCGCCGGCCTCCGGACCGTGCGCGGGGTGATCGGCTCGGAGAAGCTCGCGTTCTTCGCCGACCAGCGGGTCAAGGACGTGTTCGCGAGGCACGGGCTGGTGGTCGAGGTGGACCCGGCCGGGTCGCGGCAGATCGCGACGGCGACCGACCTCGAACCGTACGACTTCGCGTTCCCGTCGAGCGCGCCGGCGGCCGAGAAGATCCAGCGCGACCGCAAGGCCGCGCGGACGTACGCGCCGTTCTCCTCGCCGATGGTGGTCGCGACGTTCGACCCGATCGTCGACCTGCTCGCCAAGGCGGGCGTGGTGAAGGCCGGACCGGGCTACCGGACGTTCGACGTGCAGGCCTACCTGGCGATCGCGGCGACCGGTACGCGGTGGGACCAGCTGCCGGGCAACAGCTTCTACCCCGCGCGCAAGAACCTGCTCGTCACCACGACCGACCCGCGCGACTCGAACTCGGCGGCGATGTACCTCGCGATCACGTCGTTCGTCGCCAACGGCGGTGTCGTGAGCAGTCCGGACGCCGAGGCGAAGGTGCTGCCCGCGGTGTCGCGGCTGTTCCTGGAGCAGGGGTACACGCAGAGCAGCACCGAGGGGCCGTTCGAGGACTACCTGTCCGCGGGGATGGGCAAGACGCCGCTCGTGCTCGCGTACGAGGCGCAGTTCGTCGACCGGGTGGTGCGCGGCGACTCGACGGTCCGGCCGGACATGGAGCTGCTCTACCCGGCGCCGACGGTGTTGTCCAAGCACACGCTCGTGCCGCTGCGCGAGGCCGGTGACCGGGTCGGGCAGCTGCTCCAGACCGACGCCGAGCTGGGACGGCTCGCGGCGGCGTTCGGGTTCCGCACGGCCGACCCGAAGCACTTCGACGACGTCGTGCGGGAGAAGCGGCTGACCGTGCCGCGGACGATCGTGGACGTGGTCGAGCCGCCCGCGCACGAGACGCTCGAGCGGATGCTCGAGGCGATCGCGAAGCAGTACTGACGTGGCCGACTTCGTCCTGACCCCACCGGAACCCGTCGAGCCCGTGGCCGCGGACCGCGCCGCCGGGCTGATCCCCGTCACCGACTCCGCCGAGCTGTCCTCGCGCGCCGAGGCGTTCGTCGCCGCGCTGGGTGCTGTCGACCCGCGGTCCCCCGATTTCGGCCGGATCGTGGACGAGGCGCTGGTGCTCGGCGAGGCGGAGATGCGCGTGGCGGCGCAGATCGCGGGCAGGATGCTCGACCGCACGCTGGCGTCCGTCTCGTCACCGCTCGGCGCACAGGTGTCGACGAGCCTCGCCGAGCTGCGCCGCTCGGTGCGCGAACTCGACCCGCGGGACCTGAGCAAGCTCACCGGCCGCAAGGTCCTGGGGTTCCTCCCCGGCGGCGGCGCGGCGAAGGGGCTGCTGGCACGGCTGCGGGCGGCGGACGAGCCGGTCAACCGGATCGTGCTGAGGCTGCGGTCGAGCCAGGACGCCCTCCAACGCGACAACGCGGCCATCAAGGGCGAGCGGCAACGGCTGTGGGACCTGATGACCGAGCTGTCGCGGGCCTCCGCCCTGGCCGCCGAGATGGACGAGGCCGTCGAACGCCAGGTCGCGATCCTCGACCTCGCCGAACCCGAGCGTGCCGAGGCGTTGCGCGCCGACGTCCTCTTCGGACTGCGGCAACGACGTCAGGACCTGCTGACCCAGCTCGCCGTGTGTGCACAGGGGTACATGGCGCTGGACGTCGTGCGGCGCAACAACGACGAACTGGTCAAGGGCGTCGAACGAGCCGTCACCACGACGGTGACGGCGCTGCGGATCGGTGTCGCGGTCGCGGCGGCGCTGGCCGGGCAGCGCGAGGTGGTCGACCAGGTCGACGCCGTGCGCGGGCTCACCGACTCGATCCTGGAGTCCAACGCGGCACTGATGTCCTCGCAGGGGCACGACGTCCAGCGCATCGCCGCCACCCCGGCCGTCGGCGTCGAGGCGGTGCGGACGTCGTTCGACCGGATCTACGCCGCGATCGACTCGATCGACACCTTCAAGGCCCGCGCGGCCGACTCCCTGGCGAGCACGGTCACCGCGCTCGACGCCGAGATCCGCCGCGCCCACGACCACCTGAGCCGCGTGCGCGGCGCCGAGGAGCAAGCATGATCCGCCGTCTCCTTCCCGCAGCCGCCGTCGTGGCGCTGCTGGCGGGATGTTCCGACTCCCCCGACCCGGCGAAACCCGTCGGCGACGCCGAACCCGGCACGCTGCGCGTTCTCGCCGGCAGCGAACTGGCCGACCTCCAGCCGATCCTCGACGAGGCCGCCAGGGCCACCGGCGTCAGCGTGAAGTTCAGCTTCACCGGCACGGTCGAGGGCGCCGAGAAGGTCGCGAGCGGCGCGGCCGAGCAGGGCTTCGACGCCGTCTGGTTCTCCTCCAACCGCTACCTCGAACTCGTGCCGGACGCCCAGAAGCGGCTCGGCACGCCGACCAAGGTCATGTCCTCCCCGGTCGTGCTGGGACTGCCCGCCGCGAAGGTCAGGGAGCTCGGCTGGGACGGCAGGCGCGTCGGCTGGGCCGAGATCGCCGAAGCGGCCGGGGCGCGCAAGTTCACGTACGGCATGACCGACCCGTCCGCCTCCAACTCCGGGTTCTCCGCGCTGGTCGGCGTCGCGGCCGCGTTGTCGGGATCGGGTTCGGCACTGGACGCGGCGCGGATCGACGCGGTCGCGCCGCAGCTCAAGCAGTTCTTCTCGGCGCAGACGCTGTCGGCGGGCTCGTCGGGCTGGCTGTCCGAGGCCTACACGAGGCGAGCCAGGGGCGAGGACCCCGGCGCCGGCGTGGACGGTCTGATCAACTACGAGTCGGTGCTGCTGTCGCTGCCCGAGCCGCTGACCCTGGTCTACCCGAGCGACGGGGTGGTGACCGCGGACTACCCGCTGACGCTGCTCACCTCGGCGTCGGCGGAAGCCCGTGAGGCGCACCGGAAGCTGTCGGACCACCTCCGCGGCGCCGACGTCCAGCGCAGGATCGTGGAGACCACCCACCGCCGCCCCGCCGTGCCGCAGGTGCAGCTCGGTGACAGGTTCGCCGTCAAGGACCTGGTGGAGCTCCCGTTCCCCGGCAGCCAGTCCGCTGTGGACGGTCTGATCACCACGTACTTCGACCAGTTGCGCCGCCCGTCGCGCACCCTCTACGTGCTCGACACGTCCGGGTCGATGCAGGGCGACCGCATCGAGGGCCTGCGCCAGGCGTTGACCGGGCTGACCGGGGCCGACGAGTCGCTGGCCGGCAGGTTCAGCCGCTTCCACGGCCGCGAGCAGGTGACCTTGCTGCCGTTCAGCAGCACCGCGCGGCCGCCGCTGACCTACGAGGTGCCGCAGGACGACCCGCGGCCGGTGCTCGACCGGATCCGCTCGACGGCGACCTCGCTCGACGCGGCCGGCGGCACGGCGATCTACAGCAGCCTGCGCGGCGGTTACGACGTGCTGCGCCGGCAGGTCGACGCCGATCCGGACAGGTTCACGTCGATCGTGCTCATGACCGACGGCGAGAACACGGGCAGTGAGGGCGTCACCGACTTCCAGCTGTTCCACCAGGCGTTGCCGCGCGACCTCAAGGGCGTCCCGATCTTCCCGGTGCTGTTCGGCGAGAGCGCGACCGCCGAGATGGAGCAGGTGGCGAAGATGAGCGGCGGCAAGGTGTTCGACGCCCGCAGCCGCTCGCTCTCCTCCGCCTTCAAGGAGATCCGTGGCTATCAGTAGGTACCTCGCCTCCTGGAAGAACCTCGCGGGCTGCGCCGGCGGCCTGATCGGCCTGGGGCTGCACTTCGCCGGGCTGGCCGGCTCCTACTGGCTGCTCGTGGTGGCCGGCCTGTACGGCGCGGGCGCCCTGGCCGCGCCACCCGAGCGGATCACCCTCGTGACGGACCCGGAGGAGGAAGCCGGCGCGCTGCGGTCGGAGCTGGACGCGCTGGTGAACCGGGTGGCGGGCCTGCGCGTGCCCGCCGAGGCCGTGCCGAGGATCGCGGAGGTCGCCGAGGTGCTGCGCGGCATGCTGAACCGCCCGCGCGAGCTGCGCGCGGACCCGGACGCCCTGCACGCCGTCACCCGGCTCGTCGGCACGGACCTGCCGCTGTCCGTGCAGTCGTACCTGAACCTGCCGTGGTGGTACTCCGCCGCACGCGGTTCCGGCGCGGAACTGCTCCGGCAGCTGGACCTGCTGCACGCCGACGCGATCACCGCGGCGGAGCGGTTCCACGCGGCCGACGCACAACGGCAGGCCGACCACACCCGCTACCTGGAAGATCGCTGAGTCCTCTCCGGACATGGGGTCGCAGCACGGCACATCACCGAGAACAACCGAATGGTGACGGCGGACACACCGGCCAACCGCCCGGTCGACCGGGCTGGTGTGCTCGGGTCATGGACATCGAGAAGGCGATCGCGGCCCTGGACCTGCCCGGGAAGGTGCGGCTGCTGACGGGCTCCGCGCTCTTCGCGCTGCACGACGAGCCCCGGATCGGACTGGCGTCGCTCAAGCTGTCCGACGGGCCGACCGGTGTCCGCGGCGCGGAGCTCCGGGGCGGCACGATCGCGTGCGTACTGCCGAACGCCACCTTGCTCGCCCAGCACTGGGACACGGCGCTGGCCCACGAGGTCGGCGAGGTGCTCGCGGACGAGGCGCAGGCGCAGCAGGTGCACGTCGTGCTCGGGCCGACGGTCAACCTGCACCGCACCCCGCTCGGCGGCCGCCTGTTCGAGGCCTACAGCGAGGACCCGCTGCTCACGGGAGCGCTGGCGGCCGCCTACGTCCGGGGCCTGCAGGGAAAGGGCATCGCGGCGACGCCGAAGCACTACGTGGCCAACGAGTCCGAGACCGAGCGGCGCACGGCGAGCATGGTGCTCGACGACAAGACGTTGCGCGAGGTGTACCTGTTGCCGTTCGAGATCGTGGTCGAGGACTCCTCGCCGTGGGCGGTCATGGCGGCCTACAACAACGTCAACGGCGTTCCCGCGACCGAGCACACCGAACTGGTGGAGGGCGTGCTGAAGGGCGAGTGGGGGTTCGACGGCCTGCTGATGTCCGACTGGTTCGCCACCAAGTCCACGGCGGCGAGCGCCAACGGCGGCCTCGACCTCGTCATGCCCGGTCCCGGCGGCCCCTGGGAGGACCGGCTCGTCGCGGCCGTCGAGGCGGGCGAGGTCGCCGAGCCGGTCGTCGACGACCACGTGCGCCGGCTGCTGCTCCTGGCGTCGCGGACCGGCGCGTTCGGCGTCCCCCGGTCGTGGCCGCGGGACCTGCCCGCGCCGGACAGCCCGGAACGCCGCGAACAGCTGAGGAGGTTCGCCGCGGGCGGCATGGCCGTGCTGAAGAACTCCGGTGTGCTGCCGCTGGCCGAGCCCGCGATCGCGTTGATCGGCCGGCACGCCACCGACACCGTCGCGCAGGGCGGTGGCTCGGCCGGGGTGCGGCCGCCGCACGTCGTCAGCATCGCGGACGGCCTGACCTCGCTGCTCGGCGACCGGGTGTCCGTTGTGGACGGTGTGGAGGTCCGCCTGCGCCACGCCGCTCCTCTGGCCGGGGTGCTGCGGAACATCCGCGCCACGACGTTCGACGCGAACGGCGAGGTGCTGGCGTCGCGCGAGATGGAGATCGCGGAGCTCGCCGCGTACGGCGGTTGGGCGCAGGGCGCCGCGTCGATCGAACTGTCCGGCGAGTTCGCGGCGGCCGCGCCCGCGCGGATGCTCGTCGGGGTCCGCGGGTTCGGCGAGTGGACGGTCGAGGCCGCCGGATCGACGTACTCCGAGCACCTGGCCTGGGCCGACGGCATCGTCGAGGAAGCGCTGCTCAAGCCGCCGCACTGGACGACCGAGGTCCTGCTGGCCCCCGGGGACCGGATCACCGCGCGCGTCCGCGGGGCCAGCGCGCTGGCCGGCCTCATCACCCAGCCCGTCCCCCGCGCTCCCGCCGACGCGATCGGTGCCGCCGTGCGGGCCGCGCGCGAGGCGGACGTGGCGGTCGTGGTCGTCGGCCTCACCGAGGAGCAGGAGACCGAGGGCTTCGACAAGACCACGCTCGCGTTGCCCGGCGAACAGGACGCGCTGGTCGCGGCGGTGGCGGCGGCCGCGCAGCGCACGGTCGTCGTGGTGAACGCCGCGACACCGGTGCTGATGCCGTGGCTCGCCGAGGTCGACGCGGTGCTGTGGGCGGGACTGCCCGGCCAGGAAGCCGGTGACGCCGTCGCCGCCGCGCTCCTCGGCCACGTCGAGCCGGCCGGACGCCTGGTCACCACGT
Source organism: Lentzea jiangxiensis (assembly GCF_900104175.1). GTDB lineage: Bacteria > Actinomycetota > Actinomycetes > Mycobacteriales > Pseudonocardiaceae > Lentzea > Lentzea jiangxiensis. The sequence continues at coordinate 126,467 of NZ_FNIX01000002.1, read as the reverse complement.
TCCCCCGCACCGACGAGGACGCGTTGCCGCCCGTTCCGTCCGACGGCGAACTGCGCTACTGCGAGGGCACCGCCCTCGGCTACCGGGCGGCGACCGACCCGTTGTTCTGGTTCGGCCACGGCCTCGGCTACACGACCTGGGAGTACGGCGAGGCCTCCACGTCCGTCGCGGACGGGACGATCAGCCGGGTCGAGGTGGAGCTGACCAACTCCGGCGAACGGGACGGTCGCGAGGTCGTGCAGGTCTACCTGCGGCCGCGGGACGAACCGGTGCGCCTCATCGGTTTCGCGGTCGCGGACGTCGGCGCCGGCGAGACCGCGCGGGTCGAGGTGCCGTGTTCGGAGCGCGTGCAACGGGTGTGGGCGGACGGCTGGCACCCGCTGACCGGCGGCGAGGTGCTGATCGCCCGCGGGCTCGGTGACGTCCGGGTCGTCCTGCCGGCCGGGAAGGGGTGACCGCGCCCAGTCGCGGGTGGACCTCCCGGGTGAGGAGTCCAGAGCGAAGGCGGCGGACGCTGCCGGAACGTCGTGAGGCGCTCGAACGCCTGGAACAGCTCCCGCAAGGTGGTGGCCCGGATTCAGTCTGGGGGACCCGTCCGGGCCACCGGTCTTGCGGAAAGGTGGCCGACGTGCGCGGTGACTTTCACACGCCGGCCGGGTTCTGGGGGAACCGGACCCGGGAACTGCGCCGACCCCCACTCCCGGGAGGTTGACCGGGCCTGGCGGCGCAGGTTCCGGATCTGGGTACAAAGGTGCCAGGAGGCGCGCACAGATTTCGCCCAGGCCGCGCACAGGTGGCCCGGAAGTGCGCGAGGATGGCTGTGCACCCCGGTGCCCGGATCATCGAGGAGAGATGCACCTGTGGAGTTCCTGCTGCTCGGTTCGCTGGAGGCACGGCGGGCGGGCACACTGCTGGAGCTGGGCGGACCGAGGCGGCGCGCGGTGCTCACCATGCTGCTGCTGCACGCCAACGAGGCTGTCAGCGTCGCACAGCTGACGGACGCCGCCTGGGACTCACCGCCCGTTTCCCCCGAGTCGAACCTGCGCACGTACGTCGCAGGGTTGCGCAAGGTCCTCGGGGACCGGTTGAGAACCAGACCGGGTCACGGCTACGAGCTCGTCGTCGAACCCGGCGAGCTCGACCTGGACGTGTTCGAAGACCAGTTCCGAGCAGGTGAGAGCGCTCTCATCGAAGGTGCGGCCGAAGCGGCGGCGGACCACTTCGGACGGGCGCTCGCCCTCTGGCGCGGTGTCCCGACCGCCGAGCTCAACGCGGGACCGTTGCTGCGCGCGGAGCTCACCCGGATCCAGGAGCGCAGATTGACGGCGGTCGAACGGTTCGCCAAGGCGTCGCTGGAGCTCGGCCGGTTCGACGACGTGATCGACCGGTTGCGGCTGGAGACGGCGCTGCACCCGCTGCGCGAGGAGCTCTGGGCGCAGCTGATGATCGCCCTGGACCGCTCCGGGCGCCGCGGCGAGGCGCTGGAGGCCTACGCCGCGGCCCGGCGGCACGTGGTCGAGCAGGTCGGCGTCGAACCGGGCGCGCGGTTGCGCCAGTTGCAGCAGGTGGTCCTGGAGAGCCGGGTGCCCTCACCCGCGGCCTTGAACGCGCACCGCCAGCTGCCGATGGACATCGCCGAGTTCACCGGCCGCGAGTCGGAGCTGCGGCAGCTGTGCGCACCGGGACCGCAGACCACGGTCGTGATCTCCGCGATCGAGGGCATGGCCGGGGTCGGCAAGACCAAGCTCGCCGTGAGGGCCGCACACCAGCTGGTGCAGCGGTATCCGGACGTGCAACTGTGGGCGGACCTGCACGGCTTCGACGCCGACGAGCTGCCCGCGGACCCGTCCGCCGTGCTGGAGAGCTTCCTGCGCCTGCTGGGCGTGTCCGGCGCGCAGATCCCGGAGTCGCTCGAGGAACGCGCGGCGCTCTACCGCGACCGGCTGGCGGGCAAGCGCGCGTTGGTGCTGCTGGACAACGCCGCCGGCGAGGACCAGGTGCTGCCGTTGCTGCCGGGCGGCGCGACCTGCATGGTGCTGATCACGAGCCGCCGCACGCTGCTGCGCCTCGACGGCGTGCGGTCGCTCTTCCTCGACGTCTTCACCGCCACCGAGGCCCTGGCACTGCTCTCCCGGATCGCGGGCGAGGACCGCGTGCAGGCCGACCGCGAGGCGGCGGAGCGGATCGCCGAGCTGTGCGGGCACCTGCCGATCGCCGTGGCACTGGCCGCGAAACGCCTAGCCCGTCGTCCACAGTGGACCATGCGGGACCTCCTGACCCGACTGGAGCGAGGGGGCGGTCTCGGTGCGCGGGGCGTGTTCGACCTCTCGTACCAGGCGTTGCCCGAAAACCAGAGGCGTCTGTTTCGCCTCCTCGGACTCCACCCCGGGGAGGACGTCACCGCCGAGTCCGCCGCCGCCCTCGCCGGGCTGACCGCGTTCGAGGCGGGCGACCTGCTGGAGACGTTGCTCGACGAACACCTGCTGCAACAGCACACCCCGGGTCGTTACAGCCTGCACGACCTGCTGCGCGCGTACGCCGTCGAACAGGTCACGGCCGCCGAACCGCCGCCGGCCAGGGCGTTGGCGCGGCGCCGGGTGCTCGACTGGTACGTCAACACCGCGTGGCAGAGCGCCCGGCGGCTGAACCCGCAGCGCAAGCTGGAGATCGCGGCACCGGACCCGGCCGTGCACCCGCGTTCGTTCGCCGACCGGGACGCCGCCCTGCTGTGGTGCGACACCGAACGCGCGAACCTCGTCGCCGCCGTCCGAGATGCCGCCGAACACGACCTGCCGGAGCACTCCTGGAGCCTCGCCCAGTGCCTGTGGGACTTCTTCAACCTGCGCAAGCACTGGGCGGACTGGATCGACACGCACGGCATCGCGCTGGCCGCCGCGCGGTCGACCGGCGACCGGGCCGCCGAGGGCAGGATGCTGATCACGCTCGGCATCGCGCTGCGCGAGGTCCGGCGGCACGACGAGGCGATCGAGCACACCCAGCAGGCCCTCGCGATCTTCCGCGCCACCGGGGACCGGTCGCGACAGGAACCGGCGCTCAACAACCTGGGCATCGCCTACATGGTCCAGGGACGGGTCGACGAGGCGCTGGCGTGCTACGAGCAGTCCGCCGAGATCGCCCGTGAGCTGGGCAACGCGCACACCGAGGCAGTGCTGCTGAACAACATCGGCCTGCTGCACGCCGACGCGGGCCGGTTCGACGTCGCCCTGGCGCGGTACCTGCGGGCGCTCGAGATCCGGCAGGAGATCAAGGACCCGTACAGCGAGGCCATCCTGCTCAACAACATCGGCGAGGCGCACCGGGGCCTGCTCGACTTCGCCGAGGCCGCATCGGTGGTCGACCGCGCGCTGGTGGTGTTCCGCGAGATCGGTGACCTGTACGGGCAGGCCGAGTCGCTCGACAACCTCGGGCTGGCGCTGGACGGCCTCGGCGACCGCCGGGGAGCGGAGAAGTGCTGGCTCGAGTCGGTCGCCCTGTTCGAGGAACTGGGCGAACCCAAGGCCGACGAGGTCCGCGGGCGCCTGTAGCGGCTGCGGCCAAGCGGAGCGCGATCCGTGCCGCATCGCGCTTCTCCAGCCTGGCTGGACGGCCGCGGGCCGGGTGGTGACGCCGGAGAGCACGCGGACCTCACCAACGCCCTGCACCTGCGCCGGCTGTCCCGCCTCCTGTCCCGCCACCCCGAGGTCACGTCCGCCGCACCGAGGCGCCCCCGGTGCCGTCCGGCCAGGTGCTGGAGATCGTCGCGGAGACCTGCCGGAGGGCCGGATGACCGTCGGCTCGAGGACAACGCGGCGGCGAGCGCGCCTCCACGCGCGAGGCAGGTGCACTTCCACGCCTGCGCGGTGCACCGCCGCGCCGACGTGGGCACTGATTCCTCCGAACAACCCGCCTGGCGTGGTCCAGCAGGGCTTTTTGCATACGAAAAGCTGTACTCTCGCGGCATGACCTCCCCGTCCAGTCGGCGCCGGGCTCCCCGTGGCCCCCTCAGCGCCGCTGCGACGCGCCGGGTCGAACGACCCGCTCCGCTGCGCCAGGCCGTCTACGAGGCACTGCTCGAGCTCATCGTCAACCGCACCCTCGCCCCCGGCCAGCACCTGGTCGAGGCCGAACTGGCCGCGCACCTCGGCGTGAGCAGGCAGCCGGTGCGCGAGGCGTTGCAACGCCTGCAGACCGACGGCTGGGTCGACCTGCGGCCAGCCCAGGGCGCCTTCGTGCACACGCCGACCGAGGAAGAGGCCGACCAGCTGCTCGCCGTGCGCGGCGTGCTGGAGACCTACTCCGCGAAGCTCGCCGCCGAGCACGCCACCGCGACCGACGTGAAGCACCTCAGGAAGCTGCAGAAGGCCGGCGAGGAAGCCCTCGCCTCCGCGAACGTCGACCGCCTCGTCAAGGCGAACGCCGACCTGCACGCGGCGGTCGCGACGATCGGCCGCAACAAGGTCCTGTCCGAGATGATCGGGCTGGTCGACCGCCGGGTGCGCTGGTACTACACGCCGATCGCCCGCCCCCGCAGCCGCGACTCGTGGAACGAGCACGCCGACCTGGTCACGGCCATCGCCGACGGCGACGCCGAGCGGGCCGGCGAGGTCATGCACCGCCACGCGGAGCAGACCCGCCGGACCTACCACGACCACAAGACGTCCGAGGAGACCGTCGACAGCGACTGATCTCCCGGGTCCGGATCAGAGGACTCCCCGCCGTTCACGCCGGTGACCTCGGGCGGTGTTGTGCCCGCGCGGCCGTTCGCCGCAGGACCGCGAGGACCTCGCTCACGGTGCCGCCTCGGCCGCGCCGTAGAAACCCCGAGCCACGTCGCCGGTCGCCGGAACGTCCACTCGCGACGGCAGGTCGCTCAGCGCCCGCACCGCTTCGAGGTCCGCCGCGCCGCGCTGTGCTGCGACTAGGCTGTCCAGACCCGACTCCACTGGGGAGAACCCACATGGAAACCCATTTCCTGGACACCGACGGCGCCTCCATCGCCTACGACGTGAGCGGCGAGGGCCGCCCGCTGATGATGATCGGCCAGCCGATGGACGCCAGCGGCTTCACCGCCCTGCGCGCGCAGTTCCCGGACCGCAAGGTGATCACCTACGACCCGCGCGGTCTCGGCAGGAGCACCCGGTCGGACGGCCGCACCGACAACACGCCGCAGACCCAGGCCGCGGACGTGCACGCGGTGATCGAGGCCGTCGGCGGCCCGGTCGACCTGTTCGCGTCCAGCGGCGGTGCCGTGACGGCGCTCGAGCTCGTCGCGGCCTACCCGGACGACGTCGTCACGCTCGTCGCGCACGAGCCGCCGATCATCGACGTGCTGCCCGACGCGGCCGCCGCCCGCCGCGCCCGTGACGCGTTCATGGACGTGTACCAGGCCAAGGGCGGCGGTGCCGGCATGGCCGCGTTCATCCAGATGAGCTCGTGGGCCGGCGAGTACACCGACGAGTACTTCGCCCTGCCCGCACCGGACCCCGCCCAGTTCGGCATGCCGTCCGAGGACGACGGCAGGCGCGACGACCCGCTGTTGGGCACCTCCTCGCTCGCCATCACCGACTACGAGGTGCGGGTGGACGCGCTGGCCGCCGCCCCCACCCGTGTCGTGATCGCCGTGGGCGAGGAGACCGGTGACACGTTCACGGCGCGCACGGCCATCCACACGGCACGGCTGCTCGGCCAGGAGGCCGTCGTGTTCCCGAGCCACCACGGCGGGTTCCTCGGTGGCGAGTTCGGGTACGCGGGCAAGCCCGAGGAGTTCGCGGTCAAGCTCCGCGAGGTGCTCGGCTGAGGACGACGTCGGCGGCCCTCGCGGCGCCGCCGCTGCTCGCGATGGCGGCACGCATCCGGTCGAGGTTGCGCCGGATCGTGCCGTCCGCCGCGACCCGGTCGACGGCCGCGCGCAGGTCCGCGTGGTCGTCGACCCGTTCGCCCAGGCCCAGTTCGGCGACGCGGTCGGCGTTCTGCTCCTGTTCCGGCGTCTGCGGGACGACGACCAGCGGCACTGCCCCGTGCAGCGCCTCCATCGTCGAGTTCATGCCGCCGTGGCTGATGAACGCCTTGGCGTGCCGCAGGACCGCGGGCTGCGGGAACCACGGCCGCACCTCGACGTCGTGCGTCCCGGCGACACCGCGCGCACTCATGGCCACCTGCCAGACGCCGTCGGAGAACTGGTCGGCGCACGCCCGGTAGAAGGCCGGGTCGCTCATGATCGAACCGAGCGAGACGTAGAGCAGCGGCCGGTCGTCACGGCGTGGTGCCCACCGCTCGTCGGCCCGGCGCCCGAGCACGGGCCCGACGAAGTGGAACGACTCGTCGAAAGTCTCCCCGCACGGCTGGAACTCGCGCGGCACGAACACGATGCTGCACGCTTCCGGCGCATCGACGGTGCTCCACGGGTCGAGCTCGACGCCGTGCTCGGCGGCGAACCGCGAGGTGTGCCCGGTGAGGTAGCGGTCGAGGTCGACGTCCATGACCCGGTGGTGCTCGTTGGACGCGATGTGCGGCACTGTGCGCACCGCCGGGACGCCGAGCTTGCGCGCCACGAGCCGCGCCGGCCAGTTCGTCGCGTCGTAGCAGATCAGCTCGGGTCTCGCGGTCCGGCAGCGGTCGAGCAGGATCGGGTACGCGACGCTCATCGCGGCGAAGTAGTGCGGGAACCACTCGTCGACCGGGTTGGCGGTGACGGGCCGGAACTCGGGCAGCGCGGGGAGCTCCACCCACCGCGCGCCCGCGCTCCTCACCGCCTCGGCGTGCTCGGCGCCGGTCGCGTACTCGACATCGGCGCCGCGTCCGACGAGTTCCTCGACCACCGCCAGCGTCGGCGTGACGTGGCCGTGCCCGGCGAGTGTGACGAACAGGATGCCCATCCACCGATCCTGCCGAACCGGGTCAAGAGGTTTTACCGCAGGAACGCCTCGACGACCTCGGCCACCCGCAGACCGCTCGCGAAGTCCGCCAGGTCGCGCGGGTGCTCTCCCCGGACCGCCTGCGCGAACAGGGTGAGCCGCGAGTGGTCGGACCCGGTCTGCTCCAGCGGCACCTGTTCCCACGGGCCGCCGTCCGAAGTGGACAGCAGCGCCCACTGGTCGAGGCGCAGCGACCGTTCGGTGCCCCACGCGGTCCACTCGTAGACCTCCGGACCGGCCAGTCCGGAGAACGCCGACACGTGCACGGGCACCCCGCTGCCGCGCAGCACGCCGCGGGCGGCCACCTCGGCCGCGTCCGGCCCGGGGAAGTCCGACGACACCGACTCGACGGTGAGCGGGCCGAGCAGCCGGTCGGTGAGGTAGACGAAGTGCGACAGCACCTCGCGGACGAACCCGCCCTGCTCGCGGTGCGAGAGCCAGGTCGCCTCCTCCTGGAACGCCCTGGGCCAGCGCGGGAACTGCAACCGGACCTCCACGCCGCGCAGCGTGCCCAGTTCCGGCAGCAGCCGTTCGATCTCGATCGTCGCCACCATGTCCGACAGCGCGAAGTTGACCGCGTTGGGACGGCCCCGCGCGGCCTCGGCCATCGCGCGGGCCTCGCCGAGGTCGACGGCGAGCGGTTTCTCGCAGAACACCGCCTTGCCCGCCGCGAAGGCCTTCAGCACGAGCCCGGCGTGCGAGGCGGGTGGCGTCGAGACGTACACCGCGTCCACTTCGGACAGCACGTCGTCGAGCGACGTGACGACGGGGAGGTCGAGGGTCCTGGGTGCGACGTCGACACCCGCGACCACGGTGTAGCCGGGATGTGCCCGCGCCGCCGTCAGCATCCGGGTGCCCATGGCTCCCAGGCCGACGACGGCGAGGCGGATCGGATCAGCGGTCATGGGCCTATTCTGCCGGTGCCCACGCCTTGGCGAGCTTCACCCGCCCACCGGTCTGCAGCAGCGAGCCGGTGTAGAGCCGCGACGCGACCAGCAGGATCACGACCACGGTCGCGGCGAGGATGCCGAGGGAGAGCAACGCCTCCCACGCCTGCGCCTGCTCGGCGAACAACCGCACCGGCATCGCGACCCCGGCGGTGAACGGCACGAACGACATCACCTTGAGCACCGCGGGGTTCTCGTAGAAGAACTGCACGCCGAAGTACGGGCCCATCACCGCGAGCATGACCAGGCCCATCGTGGAGCCGAGGTCCTCCTGGCGGCTGACCAGCGCGCCGGCGACCGCCCACATCGACGAGATCAGCACGAACCCGAACATCAGGAACGGGATGAACCAGCCCAGCGCGGGCGCCACCACCCCCAGCAGCGTGCCGAGGTCGGCGACCCGCAACGCGATCGGTGCCGTGAGCGCGAGCACGACCACCTGGCCGAGCGTCAGGATCGTGTGCCCGAGGATCTTGCCCGCGAGCAGCGCCCGCACCGGCACCGTGGACACGAGGATCTCGACGATCCGCGTCTGCTTCTCGGTCACGGTGCTCTGCGCGATCGCCGCGCCGCCCATGCCGAACATGAGGAACACCAGCCCGAACACGATGACCGTGACGGACCGCTGGCCCGAGGTCACCGCCGACGCCGCCAGCAGCTCCACCGGGGGCGACTCGACGAGCTCGCGGACCACGTCGTTCGGCGGGCTGTTGAGCGCGAGGACCTTGATGCCGGCGCCGTCGGGCACGATCGCGGCCTCGACGTCGTCGGCGCGGACGAGGTCCGCGGCCTCCTGGACGCTGCCGACCTCCTGGACGTCGAGCGCCTTGCCCTGCACCGCCTGCGCGGCGGACCCGACCACGGCGACCTTCGGGTCGTCACCGCCGAACACCGTGGGCAGCACCGTCAGGGCGAACAGGCCGATGATCGTGAAGGCGAAACCGATCCAGAAACCCTTGGTGGTGACCAGGGTCTTCATCTCGCGTTCGGCGACGAGCCACGTCGCCTGGCTGAAGGACGCGCGCGCCATGTCAGACCACTTCCTTGAAGATCTCGTCCAGCGTGGGCACGACGGGCGTGAACGAGCGGACCTCGCCGCGGTCCAGCGCCGTCCTGAGCACCTGCTGGGGTTCCGCCTCGAACACCGCGCGCGGGCCGTCGAGCTCCAGGATCGTCACGCCGGGCACGTCGCGGACCCAGCCCGCGTCCTGGGCGACGACGATCTCGTAGCGCTCGCCGGCGTGCCGGGTGCGCAGCTCCTCGCGCGACCCGTTCGCCGCGATCCGTCCCTTCGAGATGATCACGACGTCGTCGCAGAGCCGTTCCACGATCGCGAGCTGGTGGCTCGAGAACAGCACGGGCACGCCGTTCGCGGCGCGCTTGCGCAGCACGTCCAGCACCGTCTCGACGGCGATCGGGTCGAGGCCGGAGAACGGCTCGTCGAGGATCAGCACGTCCGGGTCGTGCACCAGCGCGGCGGCGATCTGCACGCGCTGCTGGTTGCCGAGCGACAACGCCTCCAGCCGGTCACCGGCCCGGCCGGTCAGCTCCAGGTCCTCGAGCAGCTCGTCGGTGTTGCGCTCCGCCGTGACGCGGTCGACGCCGTGCAGGCGCCCCAGCCACGTGATCTGCTCGCGCACCTTCATCTTGGGGTAGAGCCCGCGCTCCTCCGGCATGTACCCGAAGTCCGGCCGGTTCTGCGGCCCGACCTCGGTCCCCTTCCAGCTCACCGTCCCGCCGTGCGCGGCGAGCACCCCCAGGACGATGCGCATCGTGGTCGTCTTGCCCGACCCGTTCGCGCCCAGAAATCCCGTCATGCGGCCGGGCCGCACGTCGAAGCTCACCTCGTCGAGGACCTTGTGATCGCCGAAGCTCCGGCTGATCCCCCTCACAGTCAACATGACCGGAACGGTAGAGCGGCGCGTTCAAGATCGCGTCCGCCGCGCGGCATCATCCTCGCGGAGGACGCCTTCCGGACTAACGTGGTCCCATGACGACCTTTCGGCTGGGGGCCTACGCCGTCGGCATCGAGAACGACCGCGTGCTGCTCGTCCGCTGCGCGTCGGAGTTCGACGAGGGCCACTGGACGTTGCCCGGCGGCGCGGTGGAACACGGCGAGGACCCGATCGACGCCGTCGTCCGGGAGGTGGCCGAGGAGACCGGGTGCGCCGCGGAGGTCGAGCGCCTGCTGGGCGTGGACTCGCGGGTCGTTCCCGCGGCCGAGCGCCACCAGCCGGAGAAGGGCGTGCACCAGAACGTCGGTGTCTTCTACCTCGTCCGCATCACCGGCGCGCCGCGGCCGGAACCGGACGGCGCCACGTTCGATCCTCTGTGGACAGCGCTCGCCGAGGTCGGCGGGCTGCGCCGGGCGTCGCTGGTCGACGTGGGCCTGGAGCTGGCGCGGTCGAGGCCGCCGACCGGTCACGTCCCCGCGGTCCCGGTCGGCGGGCTCGTCCTCCACTGACGGCCGCTTGCGCCTCCACGGAGGTCTCCAGCACGGGCCGCCACAGCATTCCGGCGGACGTCCTCGGCCAGGACTCGGTGAATCGAGCCGCGCATCAGCCGCGTGCGCAGCGCCGCGACGTCCGCGGGGCCGGTCCCACCGGCCCCGCTCAAGCGGGCCAGCAGCCCGTGTACCCCTCCGCCAGGAACCTCGACCCCGCCTCCGAACCGACCACCGACGCCAGTTCGCCGAGCTGCCTGCGGACGTCGAACTCGGTGGCCGCGGGCAGCGCGTGCAGCATCGTCGTCATCCAGTACGAGAAGTGCTGCGCCTTCCACACCCGGCCGAGGGCGCGCGGGCCGTACTCGTCCAGCGCGTCGAGGTCGTCCTTGCGCAACGCCCGTTCGACCACCTCGGCGAGCACGCGGACGTCCTGCAGCGCCAGGTTCAGGCCCTTGGCACCGGTCGGCGGCACGGTGTGCGCGGCGTCGCCGGCGAGCAGCAACCTGCCGTGCCGCATGGGTTCCGCGACGAACGACCGGAAGCGCAGCACCGTCTTCTCGGTGATCGGGCCTTCCTTCAGCGTGAACCCGTCCGGTCCGGCGACGCGGGCCTGCAGCTCCTCCCAGATCCGGTCGTCGGACCACTGCGCCACGTCGGTCGACGGGTCGCACTGGAAGTACATGCGCTGGTGGGTCTCGGTGCGCTGGCTGATCAGCGCGAACCCGCGCGACGAGTGCGCGTAGACCAGCTCGTCGGCGCTGCGCGGGGCCTCGGTGATGATGCCGAACCAGGCGAACGGGTACTCGCGGAAGCTGTGCGTGCGCACGGCTTCCGGGATCTCGGCGCGGCAGGTCGAGCGGGAGCCGTCGGCGCCGACGAGCAGGTCGCAGCGCACCTCCTGGCGCACGCCTTCGCTGTCGGTGAAGCGGATCGCGGGCCCGGTGAGGTCGACCGAGGTGTCGCTGACGCCGAACCGCACGTCGCCGCCGTCGCGTGCGCGGGCGTTCGCGAGGTCCACGAACACGTCGGTCTGCGGGTACAGCCAGACCGGCTCGCCCACCAGCGCGCGGAAGTCCACGCGGTGGCTCTCGCCGCCGAACCGCAGGTCGATGCCCTCGTGCGGGTGCCCGTCGCGCAACACCCGGTCGGACACGCCCGTGTCGACGAGCAGCCGGGCGCTGTCGGCCTCCAGGATGCCGGCGCGGACCGTGTTCTCGATCTCCGGCCTGGTCCTGTTGTCGACCACGACGCTGTCGATCCCGTTGAGCGACAACAGGTGTGACAGCATCAGGCCGGCAGGGCCCCCGCCGACGATCCCGACCTGGGTGCGCGTCACGAGTGCTCCTTCAAGACCGGACGCGCCACGGAGAACGCGTGGTTGGCGGCGGGCACCCCGCAGTAGACGGCGCTCTGCAGGATCACCTCGCCGATCTCGTCCTGGCTCAACCCGTTGCGCACCGCCGCGGCGACGTGCAGCTGGAACTCCTCCCAGTGCCCCCGGGCGATCAGCGCCGTGAGCGTGATCGCGCTGCGCGTGCGCCGGTCGAGGCCGGGCCGCGTCCAGATCTCACCCCACGCGTACCGCGTGATGAGGTCTTGGAAGTCGGCGGTGAACTCGTCCGGTTCGGCCCTGTCCACGTGCGCGTCCCCGAGCACCTCGCGCCGGACCTTCATCCCGTCGTCGTACGACACCGCGTCCTCATCCCTTCCACCGCTTCAGCGCCTCGTCCACGAAAGTCTCCGCCGCGCCGAGGTACGCGCCGGGATCCGTGCCGCCGCCGCGCTCCGCCAGCAGGTCCGCGGCCGCTTCCCCGGCACGCCGGGCCATCACGTCCGCGTGCACCTCGAGGCCCTCGACCAGTTCGGCGGCCTGCGAGGCCGCCACGACCACCAGCTCCAGCAACGCCCGCAGCGCGGGCCACTCCGCGTGCCAGGCGCCGTCCGGCCGTTCGTCGACCGCCCTTGCCGCGCACAGGTGCAGCCGCGCGCCCAGGCCCGGAGCCTGCAGGGCCGCGCTGTTCACCAGCACCGCCAGCACCGGGTTGCGCTTGTGCGGCATGGTCGACGACCCGCCCCGCCCGGCCACGGCGCCCTCGCTCACCTCGCCGATCTCCGGCCGTCCGAGCGTCAGCAGGTCCGCGGCCATCACACCGAGCGCGTCGCACGTCCGCACCAGCGCGTCACCGAGGCGGGTGACCGGCGCGCGGTAGGTGTGCCAGGGCATGCCGGGCCACACCAGGCCGAGGTGCTCCGCGAACGCCGTGGCGGACGCGATCGGGTCCTCCGCGCGCGACAACGTCCCGGCGGCGCCCCCGCACTGCGCCGGCAGCGGCACGGCCTCCAGCTCGCCGGCCGCGTCCAACACGCCCACCAGCCACCGCGCGGCCTTGAGCCCGAACGTGATCGGCACGGCGTGCTGCGTCAGCGTCCGTCCCGCCATCACGCTGGACCGGTGCTCCCCGGCCAGCCGGGCCAGCGCGCCGGCGACCCGCGCGAGGTCGGCCGAGGCCCGTTCCACCGCCCCGCGCGCCAGCAGCATGAACGCCGAGTCGAGGACGTCCTGACTCGTCAGTCCGGTGTGGACCGGACCGGGAACCCTGGCGCGCAGAGCCGTCACCAGGGGCAGCACCGGGTTGCCCGCGGCCTCGACCTCGACCGGGTCGAGCACCGGGACCCAGCCGTCCACCGAGATCGGGGTGCCGAGCACGCGGGCCCAGGCGACCTCGACCTGGAGCATCGCCCGGACGAGGGCGGTGTCGTCGACGAGGCCGGCGGCGCGGTGGGAACCGGGGAGCACGATCACGTCCGCGGGTAGGTCAGGAAGACCGTCTCGGACGGTCCCTGCAGGTGCAGGTCGAACCGCAGCCGCCCGTCCGGCTCGCGCTCGGCCACGAGCCCGTCCACGGCGCCGGCGGCACCGGGCAGGTAGATGCGCGTGAACAGCCGGTCGAGCAGTCCACGCGCGAAGATCGTGACCGCGAAGAACGGCAGGCCGGGCTCGACCGTGCTGAACCAGTAGTGCCCGGCGGCGTCGGTGCAGCAGCGGCCCCACCCCGTGAACTCGGCTCCCCCGCGCCGCAGGGAGCCGCCCGAGCGGGGCACGACACCGGCGGCGTCGGACTGGCGGATCTCGATCATCGCGTCGGGCACCGGGTCACCGGCTCCGTCGCGGACGTACCCGTGCAGCACCACGGACCCGGCCGAGCCGAACGGCACGAGCTCGCAGTCGCCCGGGAACGCGAGCGCGTGGTGGAAGAACGGGCCGATGGTCTGGCCCGGTGTCGCCTCAGTCATCGGACGGCTCCAGGTAGGTGGCGTGGCTCCCGGTCAACACGATGTCCCAGCGGTAGCCGAGCAGCCACTCGTGCTCCGACCGCGAGTGGTCGTACGCCGCGATGAGCCGGTTCAGCGCCGCGGGATCGGTGATCGACTGCGCGATGGGGTCGAGCGCCAGCAGCTGGTCGCCCGGGAAGTACATCTGCGTGATCAGCCGCTGCGTGAAGTCGGTGCCGAACAACGAGAAGTGGATGTGCGCGGGCCGCCAGGCGTTGTGGTGGTTGCGCCACGGGTACGGGCCGGGCTTGATCGACGTGAACGAGTACCGGCCGTCGTCGTCGGTGAGGCAGCGGCCGACGCCGGTGAAGTGGGGGTCGAGCGGCGCCGGGTGCTGGTCGCCCTGGTGGGAGTAGCGGCCGGCGGCGTTGGCCTGCCAGATCTCGACCAGCTGGCGGCGCACCGGGCGGCCGTCGCCGTCGAGCACGCGGCCGTGCACCCGGATGCGTTCGCCGATGGGGTCGCCGCCGCGCTGCACGGTCAGGTCGGCCTCGACCGGGGCGACGTCGGAGTGGCCGAAGACCGGCGCCAGCAGCTCCGCGCCCTCGGGGTCGACGTGGCGCGGTTCCTTGGTGGGGTGGCGCAGCAGGGTGCTGCGGTAGGGCGGGAAGTCCAGCAGCGGCGCACCCCCCGGTGAGTCGGCGTGGATCTTCGCGATCTCGTCGCTGATCTCGTGCTGGCTGGTCGTCACGCGGTGCAACCCTAGGGACGGACCGCGCCGGAGTCGACAGCACGCTTCCGCTGAACGGAAAGGTGCTCCTCGATTCGACGTCGTCGAGACGACCGCTCACATCGGCAGCCGGAGGGCACGGCCGGGAACCACCTCAGGCGCGACTCCCGTCGAACGGGGGCTTCGGCACAGGACCTAGCCCGCCGTGCAGGGCGCTCCGTTCAGGGTGAACGAGCCGGGCACGGAGTTCGACCCGGACACCGTGCCGTTGAAGCCGAACGAGACCGAGCCGTCCACGACGATCAGCGCGTTGTAGCCCGCGTCGGTCACCTCCACGTCCCCGGACGGCTGGGACACGGTGGCGTTCCAGGCCTGCGACACGGTCTGGCCGTCGGTGAACCTCCAGCTCAACGACCAGCCGTTGACCAGCGCGCCGCTGACGTTGCGGACGGTCACCTCGGCCTGGAACGCGCCGCTCCACTCGCCGGTGACCCGGTAGACCACGACGCAGGCCGGCGCGGGAGGCGGTGGCGCCGGCGTCGAGGTGGAGCAGTCCTGTGCCCACAGGCCGAGCTTCGCCTGCGAGGCCTTGGTCTCCGCCTCGAGCAGCGGGCCGCCGTCGACGCCGGTGGTGCGCAGGAAGCCGTGCTGCACGGCCAGCGTCGCGTAGTCCGTGCCGTCGGGCAGCTCCAGCGAGACCTCGCCCGGCGTGATGCTGCTGACCCGGACCTCCTTGTCCAGCAACACTTTCGTAGCGAAGTCCAGAGCGGCGGCAGCGACGCACGACGGCGGTTCCGCCAGCAGGGAGACGCGCGCCCGCGTGCCGTCGGCCAGCTCGACGGTGCGAGCGTCCACAACGGTGCGCACCTTTGTGGACGGCTGCTGCTCCAAAGAGGAGGAAGGGGCTCGCGGCGCGGGACGGGGCGCGCCGCTGTGTTCGGCCGTGCACCCGGCCACGAGCAAGGTCAACAGCACCAAAATGTGCTTCCGTGCTGCCATTGGACGAATCTATCGCCGGAGGCAGCATCCGCAATCGGCTGTTCGGAGTTGATCAACGCTGGCTTTCGGAGTCGTCGCGCGGCCGGACGGCGCGGGGTGTGCGGGTCCGGGGGCACAATTGCACGGATGGTTCCCTGCCGTTCACCGGCTCGTGGTGCTCGACCGAAATGATCACCACGTTCCTCGTTCCCCGCCGATGGAGGTCTGAAGTGCACACCCTGCAACCGCACTGGACACGTCGACTGCTCGCCGCCCTCGCCGTCGTCGCGTCCGTGTTCGCCGTGACCACGGTGGTCGCCCCCGCCGCCGACGCCGCCGTCCACACCTCCTGCACGCAGACGCGCTGTTCCGCTGCCAGCTCGGCCAACTCGACGTGGAGGTCGAAGGGCTACCCCGGCTCGCGCGGCTGGTACAGCTGGCCGAACGGCCAGTGCAACTTCGCCGGTGGCACGTTCCAGAACCGCGAGGGACAGCTGCCGTCCGGCCACAGCTACCAGGAGTTCGACGTCTACCCGCGCGCCTGCAACGCGTCCCGTGACGCGTACCGGATCGTCGTCGACCGCACGACGGGCTACGTGTACTTCTCGCCCGACCACTACGCGAACTTCTACCGCCTTTAAAGGATCACCTGGCGCTGCGGTCGATCCACGACCGCAGCGCCCACCAGGTGTGCAGCGTCGTCAGCACGTGCGAGCGCCCCGCGACGGGGTTCTCGCCGAGGTCGGCGTCCGTCAGCTCCACGAGCCGGTCCAGCCGGTACCGCACGGTGTTCGCGTGGATGTGCAACGCCGTGGCCGTGGCGCTGAGCCGGCCTCCGTTGTCCAGGTAGCACAGCGCCGTCGCCACGATCTCGTGGTGGAACGTGCTCTTCGGGTCGAGCTGGCCGAGCACCGAGTCCGCCAGCGTCTCCGCCAGTGCCGGGAACGCCGCGAGAGCGGTCTCGGCGGCGAGGTCGACCAGGCGCCGCACCCCCAGCGGCGCACCCGCGGCCGCCAGTGCCTGCGCGCACATCGAGTACATGCCCCGCAACGACTTCAGCGCGGTCGCCGGTGACACCACGAGCAGGTCGTCCGACCACGACGGCGGCACGGGCGTGAGTCCGACCAGTCTTCCCTCGACCAGCCCGTACACGCCGCCGGACGCGTGCAGCCGCTGTTCGAGCGCCCGCGCGCGGCTCGGGTCGGTCACCCCGGAGACGACGCAGTGGTACCGGCCGTCGGGCCGCAGCCCGGCACGCGCGAGCTCGGACGCGTCGGGGAGCTCACCGGAGACCAGCAGCCGCCGCAGCACCTGGGCGTTCAGGTCGCGGGCCGTGCGGGAGAGCTGGAGCTCGGCGGCGTGGTAGCCGCTGACGACGTGCCGTTCGACCGCGCCGACGTACTGGTCGAGGTCGATCATGAAGTCCAGGATCGCGCCGTCGTCGACGCCGAGCGACCGCGCCAGCTCGACCGCGGCCCTGATCAGCTCGGTCCGGCCGGCGTGCACGCCGCGCAGCAGTCCCGCCATCGACACGCCCTGGGCGGCGCGGTCGGCTCCCAGCGCCAGGGCGGCGGAGAAGTCGCCGTCGTCGGGCGCCCCGCCCCGTTCGAGGTGCGCGATGCCCTCGGCCAGCAGGAACGCGATGTGCCGGCGGTTCTCCTCCGCGGGCAGCCGGGCGACCTCCGGCGAGTGGCCGCGCGCCGCGTCGACGACCCGCCCGACCACCTCGTCGTCGGCGGCGACGGCTTCGAGGACCTGCCGGACCATCGCGGACATCCCCGGCACGACACCTCCGCAGCACAGGTTGTGTGACGGCCACAACGCGGCCGTCGCCGTTTGGTGGCGGGACCCTATCCCCGGCTCTCCGGTTGCTGGTTAGTTGCTTTACGCGAGAGTAATTCGCGTTGGCACCACCCTTCAACGAGGAAGGCCCTGGGATGTCGGACCGGAACATCAGCCGTCGCACCCTCCTGGCCGCCGGCGGGGCGATCGGCGCGATCGCCACGAGCGGGACGCTGGGACAGGCCGTCGCCGGGGCGGCGCCGCGGGTCGACGCGGACGTCATCGTCATCGGGCACGGCCTGGCCGGGCTCGTCGCCACGTCCGAGCTGGCCGCGGCGGGCCGCAGGGTCCTGCTGCTCGACCAGGAACCCGAGGCCAGCCTGGGCGGCCAGGCGTTCTGGTCGCTCGGCGGTCTCTTCTTCGTCAACTCCCCCGAGCAGCGGACCGCCGGCATCAAGGACTCCCTGGAGCTGGCCCGCGCCGACTGGTTCAACACCGCCGGGTTCGACCGCGGCGTGAACGACCCCCGCGGCGAGGACCACTGGGCCGCGAAGTGGGCGGAGGCCTACCTGGACTTCGCCGCCGGCGAGAAGCGCGAGTGGCTCCACGGGCTCGGCGTGCGCTGGGTGCCGATCGTCGGCTGGGCCGAGCGCGGCGGCCAGTTCGCCGACGGTCCCGGCAACTCCGTGCCGCGCTTCCACATGACGCTCGGCACCGGTCCCGGCGTGATGGAGCCGTTCGAGAAGAAGGTCCGCGACGCGGTCCGCGACGGCAAGGTCACCTTCCGGTTCCGCCACCAGGTCGACGGGCTCATCGTCACCAACGGCGCTGTGACCGGCGTGCGCGGCAGCGTCCTCGAGCCCAGCACCGCCCAGCGCGGCAAGCCCAGCTCCCGCGTCAAGGTCGGCGACTTCGAGCTGCACGCGCCGATGGTCGTGGTGACCTCCGGCGGCATCGGCGGCAACAAGGACCTGGTGCGCCGCAACTGGCCCGCCCGCCTCGGCCCGGCCCCTCAGCGGCTCGTCACCGGTGTCCCCGCGCACGTCGACGGCCGCATGCTCGCGATCTCGGAGCTCGCGGGCGCGCGGCTGGTCAACCGCGACCGCATGTGGCACTACACGGAGGGGATGATCAACCACACGCCGATCTGGCCCGACCACGGCATCCGCGTGCTGGCCGCGCCGTCGTCGCTGTGGTTCGACGCGCGGGGCCGCCGGTTCGCGAACCCGGGCATCCCGTCGCTCGACACGCTCGGCACGCTGGAGCTGATCGGCAGGTCGGGCTACGACTACTCGTGGTTCATCCTCAACAAGAAGATCATCGACAAGGAGTTCGTGCTCTCCGGTTCCGAGCAGAACCCGGAGATCACCGCCAAGAACCTGGTCGCCTACCTCGCGATGCGGCTGCTGAACAGCACGCCGCCACCCGTGAAGGCGTTCATGGACAGGGGCGTCGACTTCGTCATCAGGAACAACCTCCCGGACCTGGTGGCCGGCATGAACGCGCTGACCGGGCAGAACCTCGTCGGCCTCGACGAGCTGCGGCGCCAGATCGTCGCGCGCGACCAGCAGGTCGACAACCCGTTCACCAAGGACGTCCAGGTGATGGGGATCCGCAACTCGCTGGCCTACAGCGGCGACAGCCTGGCCCGCACGGCCTCGTTGCACAAGATCCTCGACCCCGCCGCCGGCCCGCTGATCGCGATCAGGATGAACATCCTGACCCGCAAGACGCTGGGCGGCCTGCAGACCGACCTGCGGGGACGCGTCCTCGGCGCGAACGCGCAGCCGATCCCCGGCCTCTACGCGGCGGGCGAGGTGTCCGGGTTCGGCGGCGGTGGCGTGCACGGGTACCGGGCGCTCGAGGGCACGTTCCTCGGCGGCTGCCTGTTCTCCGGGCGGGTCGCGGGCCGGGCA
Source organism: Lentzea jiangxiensis (assembly GCF_900104175.1). Lineage (GTDB taxonomy): Bacteria > Actinomycetota > Actinomycetes > Mycobacteriales > Pseudonocardiaceae > Lentzea > Lentzea jiangxiensis. The sequence continues at coordinate 107,481 of NZ_FNIX01000002.1, read as the reverse complement.
GCCGCTGCGGAAAGCGCCTGACCGCGCGGGCCTGCGGGGTCTGCGGCCTCCCCTGCCGGCCGCAGGCCCCGCACCACCGCCGGCACGCGCGACCTGATGGCCGCGGCGGACGCTCGCCACGGCCTGTCTCGAGTGTCCGCCATCACCGTCGCCGCACTGCCACTGGCGCGCTCGGCCGGCTTGCGGGGCCTCCGCTGACACGACCCTCACGGGCGATCTCGTAACCTCGGCACATCAGCTTCCGATGCGAAGGAGCGGTTGTGCCGAGGTTCGCCCTGGTCGTGGCGTTGCTGACAGCGCTGGCGGCGTGCACCTCGACCCCGCCACCGCCCGCCTCCCCACCGGCGCCGGACGGCAGCGCGCCGGCGCCCGTGCCGGAGAAGAAGATCCACCTCTCGATCGGCGACTCCTACGCCACCGGCTTCGCGCCGGGCGGCAAGAACACGAGCTTCGCCCAGATCGTCGCCGAGACGGCCGGACTGCGGCTCGTCAACCTGGCCTGCGACGGCGCCACGTCCGCCGACCTCGCCACCAGGACGGCCTGCGGGCCGGACGCCGGCGGCAAGACCCAGCTCGACGCCGCGGCCGAGACGCTGAAGGGCGGGAACGTCGACCTCGTCACCATCGTGATCGGCGGCAACGACCTGACGCCGTGCGCGATCGTCCAGGACCCCGTCGAGTGCGCGACCAGGACCGTCGCCGGCATCCAGACCAACGTCGCCGGCGTGCTCACCGAGCTGCGGGCGGCCGCGCCGGACGTGAAGATCGTCGGCCTGACCTACCCGGACGTCTTCCTCGGCGCGTGGGTGAACCCGTCGTTCCCCAACGGCAAGAACCTCGCCCGGCTGTCGGTCACGATGTTCCAGGACTTCAACTCGCGGATCGCCGCCCAGTACGGGAAGTTCGGGGCCCGGTTCGCCGACGTCACGACCGCGACGGGCGGCTACGGCGCGCTGACCGAGCTGGCCCCGGACCCGAAGTACGGCCAGATCCCGGTCTCCGTCGCCAAGGTGTGCTCGCTCACCTACTTCTGCGACCGAACCGACGTGCACCCGACGCCCGCGGGCCACCAGGCCATCGCGGACGCCGTCACGGCCGCGAGCAGATGAGGACGCGCAGGTCCGGCGCGTCAAGTTGGTGATCTTCACCCGAACCGGTGCAGGATCTTGCCCGTACTACCCGAAAGACCCTGTCGTGCGGCCACCGCAGCTGACAGGCTTCGGAACCGTTGCCACAGCGAGGAAGTGACGATGCACAGCACCGATGTCCTGCACCGCCTCAGCGACACCGTGGACGGCTTCCTGCGCAGTGAGAAGGAGTTCGACCTCGCCGATCCCGCCGCCAACGGCCTCGTCGGCGGCCGTTTCCGCGCGCTGGGCGACCAGATCGGCGCCACCGTCCTCGCGGGCGTGCCCGAGGAGGACGTCGCCGCGATCGTCCAGCCCGCGAAGTCGGCCTGTGCGCGCTCGCCGTTCATGCGCGACGAGAACGAGTGGGCGCGCGGCTACCCGAGCGACTTCCGGCTCGTCGAGCACGTCCTCGCCCAGGCCAACGGCGGCGCGCCGGGCACGCTCGGCTGGCACGTCGAGGCCCAGCTGCAGCGCTCGGCGCTGGCCCAGCAGCTGCGCAACCGGGTGGTGCACCAGGCCCGGCTGATCGGCGACTGCCTCACCGCGCCGCGCTCCGGCCCGCGGACGATCCTGGTGATCGACGCCGGTGCCGCGCCCGACCTGCGCACCCTCCCGCCCGGCATCGTGCGGCCCGGCGACCGGTTCGTGCTCACCGACGTCGACCCGGACGCGCTGGAGCTGGCGCAGCAGCGGCTCGGCCCGCTCAACGAGTTCACGACCGCGGTCCCCGGCAACATCTTCCGCGCCATCCCCAAGCTCGCCGAGCAGGGACCGTACGACCTCGTGCTCGCCAACGGCCTGTACGGCTACCTCAACGACCGCGCGGCCGTGCGGCTGACCGAGGCCGTGCTGACCAAGCTCACCCGTCCCGGCAGCACGGTCTACTTCGCCGGCACGGTTCCCGGCAACGAGTTCCGGTGGCCGCTGGAGTACCTGATGGACTGGCAGGTGATCGAGCGCGACGAGCAGGCCGTGCGCGCGCTGCTGCCGAGGTGCGACGTGTCGGTGACCCACGACCCGACCGGGCTCGCGCTGCTCACGCACGCTCGGGTGCGCTGACGCAGCTCAACGGAGTCCGTGCGCGATCCGGGTCACGAAGGCCACCAGCCGGTCCGGTGTGAACCTGTCCGGGTCGGTCAGCACGAGCCGCCCGGACATCTCCGCGAGCGCCAGCATCGCGTGCCCGAGCAGGGCCGAGTCGAGGTCGTCCAGGCCGCCCAACTCCTGAAGACCCAGCTGCTCGAGCCCCAGGGCGGCGAGGTCCTCGACCTGGGCGACGACCCCCGCGCGCACCCGCTCGACCTGGGCGCGGAACTCCGCCGGCGTGCCCTCGGGCGGGAGCAGCACGAGACGCCACCGGTCGGGCGCCTCCACAACCGCGTGGACGAAGACGCGGACGGCGTCGGCGAAGGCGTCGTCCGGCGAGCGCGTGGCGAAGTCGGTGGGCAGGGCGGCGAGGACCTGGTCCGTCGCCCTGCCCGCCTCGCGCTCCAGCAGCGCGCTGATGAGCTCTCCCCTGTTCGCGAACAGGTCGTAGAGCACGGGCTTGGTGACCTGCGCCTCCTTCGCGACCGACTCCATCGTGACGGTGTCGAAGCCCGCCGGGATCAGGCGCAGGGCGGCGTCCAGCAGCTGCTCGCGGCGCTCCCCCGGCGGCAGGCGGCGGGCGTACTTCCGGCGCGTTGTGCTCACCGGACCATATTGCTACGGTGGCGTAGCTTTCACCAAGCTACGGGCGCGTAGCAATGCGGGGAGGTGTGCGATGGAGCCGGACGAGCCGGTGACCACGCACGGCATGAACGTCCCGTACCTGCTGCTGCCCGAGGAGGTGCCCGGGTTCGTCGAGCAGGAGGACCGGCGTCGATGCCCGAGCGGGTGCGGACCGAGCTCTCCTCGCGCCGGCCGCACCGCGAGCGCTTCAGCCCGCCCCCGGTCGTGGACGGCCACTCGTTCACGGTCGAACCGCGCCGCGGCGGGGTATCCCTCGACGTGCCCGCCGACCGGTCGGCTCCGCCAGGGGTTCTGCGGCACGTGCGACGTGGACAGGCCCACCGGTGACCGGCTCGTGTTGGAGGAACTGTGAAGGTGCGTTCCGGGGAAGTCGACCTCGCCGTGCAGGTGCGCGGCACGTCCGGGCCGACGGTGGTGCTGGTGCACGGGTATCCGGACACCCACGCCGTCTGGAACCGCGTCGCCGCCCTGCTGGAGGGCGACTTCCGCGTCGTCACCTACGACGTGCGCGGCGCGGGGGCCTCGACCGCACCGTCCACTCAGGACGGCTATCGGCTCGGACGGCTGGCGGCGGACCTCTTCGCCGTGATCGACGCGGTCAGCCCCGGCGAACCGGTGCACCTGGTCGGGCACGACTGGGGCTCGATCCAGTCGTGGGAGGCCGTCACCACCCCCGGCGCGCGGATCGCGACTTTCACCTCGATCTCCGGGCCGTGCCTCGACCACATGGGCCACTGGTCGCGCGGAGGCCTGTCGCTCGCCCACCTGAGGCAGTTCGTCCGGTCCTGGTACATCGGCGCGTTCCACGTGCCGGTGCTCGCACCGCTGTTCTGGCGCCTGTACCTCGCGCGCCGCTGGGGAGACGTGCTGCGGCGGCTGGAGGGCGTCCGCACCGAGCCCGCCCCGACCATCGCCTCGGACGCGGTGAACGGCTTGTCGTTGTACCGCGCGAACATCCGCCCCGTGATGCGCTCACCCCGGCAGCGCCGCGCACCGATGCCGGTGCAGGTGGTCCAGCCGACCCGCGACCGCTACATCCGCACCGAGCCGCTCGACCTCGAACGCTGGGTGCCGTCCCTGCGGCGGCGCAGGATCGCGGCCGGGCACTGGGCACCGCTGACCCACCCGGAACAGCTCGCTCGGATGATCTCCGAGTTCGTCGAGGACGCCACTCCCCCGCGGCGGCTGGTCGTGATCACCGGCGGTGGCAGCGGGATCGGCCGGGCGACGGCCGTGGCGTTCGCCGCGACGGGCGCCCGCGTGGTCGTGTCCGATGTGGACTTCGCCGCGGCGGAGGAGACCGCGGGCATGGTCGACGGCCACGCCTACGAGGTCGACGTCCGGTCCGAAGAGGCCGTGCGGGCGTGGGCACGGCGGGTCGCGGACGAGCACGGCGTGCCGGACGTCGTCGTGAACAACGCGGGCATCGGCCACTCCGGATCGTTCCTGTCGACGTCCGCGGAGCAGTGGCGGCGGGTGCTGGACGTCAACCTCTGGGGCGTCGTGCACGGCTGCCGGGCGTTCGGCGAGCTGATGGTGGAACGCGGAGAGGGCGGCCACATCGTGAACCTGTCCTCGGCGGCGGCCTACCTGCCGTCGAAGATCCTCTCCGCGTACGCCACGAGCAAGGCGGCGGTGTTCATGCTCTCGGACTGCCTGCGCGCCGAGCTCGCCCCGCACGCCATCGGCGTCAGCGCGATCTGCCCCGGCGTGGTGAACACGAACATCACCGCCACCACGACGTTCTCCGGCGTCAGCGCCGAGGAGGAACGCCGCAAGCAGGACCGCGCGTCCCGGCTCTACGCCCGGCGCGGCTTCGGTCCCGAGCGCGTGGCCGCCGAGATCGTGCGGGCGGTGCGGCGCAACCGCCCGGTGGTGCCGGTGACGGTCGAGGCGAAGGCCGCCCGGATCGCCGGCCGGGTGGCGCCGGGGTTGTTGCGGACGTTCGCCAAGCTCGACCTCGGGTAGGCGGGGTGTGGCTCGGCACGTCGCCGAGCCACACCGCCAGGTCAGACCTCCGCCAGCTCCCCGCCGAACGCGGCAGCGAGCCGCAGCCAGGGCGCGGCCTCCTCAGACCGTCCCTGCCGCTCCAGCGTCCGCCCGAGCAGCAGGTGGGCGTAGTGCTCGACCGGGTCGCGGTCCACGACCACGCGGAGCGTCGCCTCGGCCTTGCCCAGCTGCGCCGAGTGGTAGTAGGCGCGGGCCAGCAGCAGGTGGAGGTCCGTCTGGAACGGCACCTCCCCGGCGACCGACGCGAGCAGCCGCGCGGCCCCGATGTAGTCGCGCGCCTCGAACAGCAGCTGTGCGCGCTCCCACTTCTCGGCCGGCGTCTCGACGTGGCCCGCGTCGAACAGGCGCGTCGCCGTCACCCAGCGATCGGCCGCCACCTCACCGTTGCGGTGGTACGCGTTGAAGTCGTACCCCGTGCTGTCGTGCACCGCGAATTCGTTCCCCATCGCAGAACCTCCCTTCCGGACGCGTACAACGCCGCGCACCGGCTGGTATTCCCTCACTGCAGCGCGCGGAAGGTGTGGTGCTGCCAGATCCGCCGCGAGACCTCCTCCGGGTAGGCGCGCACCTCGTCCCGCACGTCGAACACCCGCGTGAGCCGGTCGGCGCCGTAGGCAGGCCAGCCCGGGTCGCCGGTGCGCGCGAACGCCGTCCACGCGGATCGCATGCGGTCCGACAGGGCGAGCGTCTCGTCGGTGACGTCACCGACGATCGCCGCGGTCTGCCCGAGGCCGGGGGTGCCGAACACCAGCGGCACGTCCAGTCCGTGGCACGCGCCGAGCCCGCCCGGCGGTTCCCAGGTCAGCTCGTAGACGTGGGCGCGGCCGCCGCCGGCGATCGCGGCCTGCGCCAGGTGCAGCGTCGGCATCCGGAACAGCCAGTCCGAGCAGACCTCCTCGAACAGCTCGCCAGGGGTGAGGTCCGGGTACGTCAAGCCGGGCGCGAAGACCTGCGCCGCAACGGACGCCTGCTCGTGGGTCACCTCGCCGAGCAACCCCAGCACGGCGGAGAGCAGCCGTTGCTCGTGCCGGGTGTGACCGACGACCAGCTCCACCTCGCGCGCCGTCCCCGACTCCAGCGCCTCCCACGGCGTCACCGGCAGGACGTCACCGTCGACCACCGGGGCGAACGGGATCATCTTGTGGGCGGCCTGTCCCCACCGCTCGGTGAACCGGTCCATTCGGGACATGACCTCGTCGCACACGGCCGGCAGCAGCTCCGGTTCCACAGTGGACAGATCGGCGGCGGTGGGGCGCAGGCCCAGTTCGGCGGCGCACACCCCGGCGATGTCGGAGGCGAGTTCCGGCGTGAAGAACGTGCCCGGCACGCTGCTCGCGACCGCCCGGTGGAACAGGCCTCGCGCGCGGGGCATCGCGAGCAGCGCGGCGACCGATCCGCCGCCGGCCGACTGCCCGAAGACCGTCACGCGGTCCGGGTCGCCGCCGAACGCGCGGACGTTCGCGCGCACCCACTCCAGCGCCGCCACCTGGTCCAGCAGGCCGCGGTTGGGCGGAGCGCCCTCCAGCTGCGCGAAACCCTCGATGCCGACGCGGTAGTTGAACGTCACCACCACGACGCCGCCGGAAGCGAGCCGGGCGCCGTCGTACTCGGGCAGACCGGACGTGCCGAAGAGGTAGGCACCGCCCTGGATCCACACCATGACCGGCAACGAGTCCGTGACGTCCGGCGACCACACGTTCACCGTGAGCCAGTCGTCGCCGCTGCCGCCGAGCTCGTCCATGCCGAACACCGAGGGCTGCGGTGGCGGCGGACCGAACGCGAGCGCGTCCCGCACACCGCCCCACGCCTCGACCGGTGCCGGTGCGCCGAACCGCACCGGCAGCGTCGCGAACGGGATGCCGCGGAACACCGCCGTGCCCGATTCCACCGCACCACGAACAGTCCCAGCGTCCACCCTCACGTCGACCATGCGCGGATCGTGACCCCCGCACCCCCGGGAGGGCCAGGGAATTACCACCGGGCCGCTCAGGCCGTCACGACGACCTTGGCCCGCGCGTGCTCCGACTCGACGTGCCGGATCGCGTCCGGGGCGTCGGTGAGCGGGTAGACCCGCTCGATCACCGGCACGAGCCGTCCCGACTCGGCGAGGTCCCGCAGCGCCGCGAGGTTCTCCTTGCCGGGCTTGGCTTCCAGCACCACGAGCCGCTGCCGGGTGAACGAGCCGAGCAGCTTGCCCCCGATGATGAGCCGGTACGGCCCGAACAGCACTCCTCCGGTGAAGCTGCCCCCGCCCGAGAGCACCAGCGTGCCGTCCGGCGCGAGCAGCCCCCGCAGCTCGCGCATCGACCGGTTCCCCACCAGGTCGAAGACGACGTCGTAGCGCTCGCCGGTGCGGGTGAAGTCGGTGGTCCGGTAGTCGACGACGTGGTCGGCCCCGACCGACCGCACCTGCTCGACGTTGCGCGTGCTGCACACACCGGTCACGACCGCCTTGCGCGCCTTGGCGATCTGCACCGCCATCAACCCCACGCCGCCCGACGCGCCGTTGATCAGCACCTTCTGCCCGGCCCGCACTTCGCGCAGCCCCGTCCACGCGGTGTTGCCCGCCAGCGGCAGCGTCGCCGCCTGCTCGAACGTCAAGTTCGACGGCTTGTGCTCCACCAGGTGCGCCGGCACGCGGACGTACTCGGCGAAGGAGCCCTCGACCTCGCCGAACACCTCGTCCCCCACCTGCAGCATCCCGCTCACACCGGGCCCGACCTCCGCGACCACCCCCGCGAAGTCCCTCCCCCGGATGCGCGTCTTCGGCGCCTTCAGCCCGAGGAACAGCCGGGCGAAGTACGGGTCCCCGCGCATGATGTGCCAGTCGGCGGCGTTGACCGACGACGCCCGCACCCGCACCAGGACCTCGCCGTCGCCCGGCACCGGCCGTTCGACCTCCCTGAGCTCCAACACGTCCGCGGAGCCGTACCTGTCCTGGACGATCGCCTTCATCTCGGCCTCCCTCACTTGCGCAGAAAGGTAGGCGGTGAAGGCACCCGGCCACATCGGGGACGACCCCTACGGCGAGCCCGGATCTCCTCCCCGGACGCAGAAGCGCGGCTGTTCCTCAGCCCTCGCACCGTGGAGCGGCACCTGCGCGAGGTGTCCGGCGAGGTCGGGGCGACTTCGCGCCGGCGGTTGCGCGACGCGAAGTTCCAGCCACCCGGCTCAGCCCGAAGTCCACCTGACCGCGGTCCTGGCCATCTCGTCCACGTCCCCGGCGGAGCCGACGGCGACACCGCCGCCGTTGACCGCCGTCACCCTGCCGACGTAGGTGCCGGCGGGCAACGGCAAGGCGATCCGCTCACCGGCGGCATTCCACCGGTAGGGCTTGGAGTTCACCGTGCTGACGACGGAGCCGCTGTCGTCGATCCACGCCGCGCGGCCGTTGCCGCCGAACTCGGTGGTGGAACCGTTGCTGTTCCAGCGCACCGAGCGCCCCTCCGACTCCCCGACGACGTCACCGTGCCGGTTCACGCCGGTCCCCTTGGACGAACGGCTCCCCGGCGAGTCGAGAAGGGCGTACGACCCGTCGGGGTTCCAGCGGACCGCCCTGGTCGTTCCGTCGTCGATCCACCCGGTCGCGAAACCGTTGGGCGACACCGAGTTCACCTGGCTGAAGCGGGTGCCCTCCGGCACCGCCAACGGCGTCGGCACGCCGTGGACGTCCCAGCGGACCGCGACCCACTCGGTCAGCCCCACCGGATCGAGGTAGTAGCCGTAGACCACGCCGGTGTCGTCGATCCCGGTGACGGTGGTGCGGCGGTCGGGAGGTGTGCTCAGGACCGTGTGCGTCCCGTCGAGGTCGAACCGCAGCGCGGCCTTGGTCCCCACCTGACCGGCGACGACGCCGGCGCTGTTGACCGCCTTCGCCCTGATGTCCGGCGCACTCGCGGGGCCGCCGAGGTCCCTGATCCCGCCGTCCGCGTCCCACCTCACCGCGCGGATCTGACCGCCGAGCGTCGCGGTGCCGACCGCGACGCCCGCGTCGTTGACCGCCTCCGCCTGGTGCGCCGTGGTGCCGGGAAGCCTGTCGAGCTCCGTCACGGTGGTGGCCGCGTGTGCCGGTGCCGACGCGACCGACACGAACAGCGCCGTGGACAGCGCAATGCCCAGAACACGACTCATCTCATCCCCCCAGATCTGTGAGTCAACGGGGTCGACCCTACCAGCGGGGAGATCGTCGTGACCAGGCCTTCCCACCCACTTCCGGCAGTCAGTCCGATGTGGACTCACGCGGAGGGCCGACCCTCCGCACGAGGCTCAGTTCCCTGCGGCCAGCCACTCCGCCAAGCTGGTGGGCTGCAGTTGCGCGCCCTCGCCCGGCACGAGCTGCCTGCCCGTCAGCGACGTCCCGAAGTACTTGGCCCGCGGGTCACCCACGACCTCGCGCTCGTCACCGCGGTGCGTCAGCACGGTGCGGACCCAACCGTCCATTGTGAACTCCTGCGGTCCGCCGATCTCCAGCACGCCGCCGACCGGCTCGGTGGCGGCGGTCCGGGCCACCACCGCGGCGACGTCGGAGGCCGCGACCGGCTGCACGCCGCCGTGCGGGAGGCGCACGGTGCCGTCGGCCTCGGCGGAGTTCGCGATGGCGCCCGCGAACTCGAAGAACTGGGTGGCGCGGATGATCGAGAACGTGAGGCCCGACTCGCGGATCAGCTTCTCCTGCGCCACCTTCGCGCGCAGGTAGCCGGACTCGGGCAGCTCGTCCGTGCCGACGATCGACAGCGCGACGTAGTGGCCCACGCCCGCCTCGGTGGCGGCCTTGGCGAGGGTGGTCGTGGCGGTGGTGAAGAAGTCCATGACGTCGTCGTCGGCGAACGACGGCGAGTTCGACACGTCGACCAGCACGTCGGCGCCCTTCAGCACCTCCTCGACGCCCTCTCCGGTCAGCGTGTTCACGCCGCTGTTCGGGGACGCGGGCACGGCGTCGTGGCCGTGCCCGGTGAGCCTCTTCACGACCTTGCCGCCGATCAAGCCCGTGCCGCCGATGACAACGATCCTCATGGGTCCGTTCCTCTCGTGAGCCCGCCCCGTGCGGGTGTTCACGAGCTAAGACAGGACAGCCCCCGCGGTTGTGACAGACCTACTGGAACGCTTTCAGCTTCTCGGGGTTGACCAGCCACAACACCTGATCGATGCCCTCTCGCGAGGCCGTCACGGTGATCACGGCGTAGGTGCCGCTCTCGTTGCGCAACCGGATCGCGGCGAGGCCGTTCACCTCGACGAACGACGCTTCCGCACCCGCCCAGAACGACGGCGCCCAGCCCGACACGATCTTGGCCAGTGAGGCGGCGCCGACCAGCGGACGGCCGGCCGCCCTGATGGCGCCGTTGCTGTCGGAGTAGCTCACGACGTCCCGCGCGAACAGCTCCTCGAGCGCCGCCAGGTCACCGGCCTGCGCGGCGGCGACGAACGCTTCCAGCAGCCTGCGCTGGTCCGCGCGGTCGACGGGCGCGCGCCGCCCGGCCGCAAGGTGCTTGCGCGCCCGGCTGACCAGCTGCCGCGTGGCGGCCTCGCTGGTCTGCACGATCTCGGCGATTTCCCCGTACGGGTAGTCGAACGCCTCGCGCAGCACGTACGCGGCCCGTTCGGCCGGGGTGAGCTTCTCCAGCAGCATCAGCACCGCGAGCTCCAGCACCGCACCCTGCTCGGCCCCGACCTGCGGATCCGCCGAGGTGTCCACCGGCTCGGGCAGCCACGGGCCGACGTAGGTCTCGCGGCGGGCTCGCGCGGTCCGCGACTCGTTGATCGCGAGCCGGGTGATGGCGGTGGCCAGGTACGCCTCGGGGTTGTGCACGGCGGCGCGGTCGGCGAGCTGCCAGCGCAGCCACACCTCCTGCACCAGGTCCTCGGCGTCGGCCACGCTGCCGCTCATGCGGTACGCGATGCCGAACAGCCTGGGCCTCGCCGCCGCGAACGCCGACTCTGCCCGGTCCAGCTGCTGCGACATCAGCGCGCCCCTCTCTCCGCGGCAACGTTAGCGCCGTTCGGCGAGGGGCGTGCTGTGGCGCCTCACACGGACGGCACCGGGACGGCCCACTCGCAGGCGGAGGGGTCGGCCAGCGCTGATCCACGCATCATGATTCCCCCAGAACCACGTGGACGACGTCTTCGGACGTACACCAAATCCGGATGCGCGTGACCCCTTTCGTGCGCAGACTGGCTCGATGATCACCGAACGTCCCAGTCCACCACTCCAGGCGGGCGAACGCGAGACCCTGCGCGCGTTCCTCGACTTCCACCGCGCCACTCTCGCGATGAAGTGCGAAGGCCTGTCCGACGACGACCTGCGCCGCCGCTCCATGCCGCCGTCCACGCTCACGCTGCTCGGGCTGGTCCGCCACATGGCCGAGGTCGAGCGGACGTGGTTCCGCAAGGTCATCAACGGCGAGGACGTCCCGCTGGTGTGGTCGGACGAGGGCGACTACCAGGTCGCCTACGACGCCTCGGGGTCGACGAGGTCCGAGGCGTTCGCCGCGTGGCAGGCCGAGGTCGAGCACTCGCGCCGCATCGAACGCGAGGCCGAGTCGCTCGACGTGACGGGCTACCAGCCGCGGTGGGGCGAGGAGGTGTCGTTGCGGCTCGTCATGAACCACCTGTGCCACGAGTACGCGCGGCACAACGGCCACGCGGACTTCCTGCGCGAGGGGATCGACGGCGTCACCGGGGCGTGAGGCTGCGCCGCGCCGCCGCCACGACGGCCGGGTCGCGCAGATGCCGTTGCAGCGCCAGCAGGTCGGCCACCTCGGCGTCCACATCGGACGCGGCGGACCACGCGGAGGTCTCCGCCGGGTGCAGCGCCGGCGGTGACAGCAGCCCGATCCGCAGCACGCACGCGTCCAGCGCCAGCGGCTCCACGACGCCCGCCTCCCCCAGCTCCACGCCGGCGAAGGCCCGCGTGTCCGGCGACACCCGGCCGGACAGCTCCAGCTGGGCGTCGCGGATCTCCACGGTCCGCCGGTACAGCCGCAGCTCCAGCGACCCGGCGAACCAGCGCGGCGGTGCTCCGAGCACCACCGAGGGCACCGCCTCGGCCAGCTCCGTCCACAACGGACCCAGCCGGCGGTACCCGCGCAGCCGCCGCACCCAGCGCGCGACGTTCAGGCCCACCTGGACCAGCCCGGCCGTGACGGCGAGCAGGATCCCCAGGAACAGCGTCAGTTCCGTGATCTGCCCGTACGTCACGTACCGGGTGCCGCGCGGCACGAACCCGAAGCCGTACGCGACCACGTACCAGCACCGCAGGCCCGAGTAGGCGAGGTTCGCCAGGCAGGCCAGCCACAGCAGGAACAACGCCACCCGCAGAGGTCCGCGGGCCTCGCGGCGCCACAGCGGGAACAGCAGCACCGCTCCGGCGACCATGCCCGCGCTCGTGACGGCGATGTTCGTCAGGTGGTAGACGATCGTCGCGGGGTGCGCCGGGTGCCAGTAGGCGAAGTCCGGTTCCTCCAGGGACCGCGGCACGACCAGGAACATCGCGGTCATCACCACGGCGGCGCCGGCGAGGACGCACAGGCCCGCCGTGACCAGCCGGGTGCGCCTGCCCGTCACCATCAGCCCGAACCGCAGCACGGACGCGACGCCCGCGAGCGCCGCGAGGTGCCCGATCATGATCGCGAGGTCCGGCACACCGGTGACCTGGTCGATCGCGTACCGCAGCTCGCGCACGACCGTCGTGGCGGACACGGCGAAGCAGAGGAACGCGAGCGCCACCACCCGGTCCTGCGGGGACCGGCTGATCGTGCGCAGCCGGAAGACGACGAAGCCCCAGACGACCACCAGCACGGCGAACACCGGAGCCGGCAGCTCCACGGACGGGAACTTGAGCACTAGCCGTCTCCCGATGGGCCGAACACGTCGTTGATCACGCCCAGCGCCCCGTCCGGACGCGGCGGCGCGGCACCCCAGCCCGCCTGCTCGCGGATGAGCGCGGCGACCATCTCGGCCTCCTGCTCCTCGGGCGTGGAGTAGCGGGTGCGCAGCAGCACGCGCCGCACGACGGCCGGGTCGAGGTCACCGAGCAGCGCGGTGAGCCCGCTGTCGTCGTGGGCGAGCGTGTGGTCGCAGAGCATGTGCCCGATCTCGTGCAGGATGATGTTCTGCTGGTGCAGCGCGGACGCGCCGCGCGCGTGGAAGACGTGGTCGGCCGCGGCCGTCGACACCCACAGCCCGCACGGCAGGTCCGCCGCGCCCGTGTAGGGCAGCGGGTGCAGGTGGAGCTCACGCCCGCGACTGGCGGCGACCTGCGCGCGCAGGGCCTCGATCGAGAACGGCCTGGGCACCTCGAACCCGGCGAGCCGCTCCCGCGACCGCCTGCGCAGCCGGCCCCACCCCGTCACGGCTCGTCGTCGTCCCCGGCGGGCGGCAGGCCCTCGATCGAGCGGGCGTGCTGGACCATCCCGAGCACGGCCTTGATGCTCGCCGGCGAGAGTCCGTTCGCGCGCAACGCCAGTGAACGCACATCGCTGTCGCGCAGCGCGACCAGCAGCTCCAGCTGGTCCTCGATGCCGCTGGTGTCGTCGTCGAGGAAGTACGACGTCGGCACGCCGAAGAAGTGCGCGAGACCTTCGAGGTGGCGCTTGGTCGGGTTGTCGCGCAGGCCCTTGCGCAGCTGCCAGACGTAGGTGTGCGAGATCGAGATGCCGGCCTCGCGGATGGCGGCGGCCACCTCTTCGTAGGTGTACTCGCGCTGACCCGCCGGGCGCACCGCCTTGAACAGCCGATCCAGCCGCCCGGCCAGCGAGCCGGGCTGCTCCCCCTGGGCTACCACCCGCCCATCCTAGTTGACCGCGATCACACGGCATCCGCTTGACCGCACTTTCCGGTGCGTGCGAGAGTGGCGTCAACTCAGATTTATGATCATGAGCAGGCGTCAACGACGCCGAACCTGGGGGTGTGGAGGGCGGACGTTTCCCTGGCGTCCACCCTCCACCAGCTCGTCAGCGCCCGGTCGCGGCGCCGGGCGACCTGGCTCGGCGACTTCTACGCGCGAGGACCTCCCCACCGGCGCCGACTGCGCGGTGGAACCGCCCGACTGCGCAGCGCACACCCCACCCGCCCGTCGCTTCGATCGAGGTCGGGGCGGGTATTCCTGCTCACGGCGTCGCCCGTGCGAGAGGGCCGCCGACCCGCATCGCCGCCACGACGGCGGCCAGACCCGGAGGTGATCGTGCTCTTCCACGTGCGGATGGACGTCTCCCTGCCCCACGACCTGGACCCGAACCGCCGCGCCGAGCTGGTGCGCGCCGAGAAGGACCGCGCGCTGGAGCTGCAGAAGATGGGCGTGTGGCTCCACCTCTGGCGCGTGGTCGGGCAGTACGGCGACATCGGCATCTTCGACGTGCCCACCCACGACGAGCTGCACGCGCTGCTGTCGTCGTTACCGCTGTGGGAGTTCATGCGGGTCGAGGTGACCCCGCTCGCGACGCACCCCTCCGACCTCGCGGCCCAGCCCTGACCGCTGCCCGGCGTGCCGTGGGGAAGACCGCGTGCTCGAATGTCGAGTTCCCGGGACCTCGTTCGTCCTCGGAACGACGACTGGAGGACACGGCATGCACTACTCGTTCCTCGTCCACAACTGCGAGGACCGCCCGAAGCCGGTGAGCCGGGTTCGAGGAGATCCTGACCCGCGTCAACGCCTTCGCCGACGAGTGCCGCCGCCGGGGCGCGTTCGTGGCCGGTGACCCGCTCAAACCCGTCATCAAGGCGACCACCGTGCGGGTGCGGGAGGGCAGGGCGATGCTCACCGACGGGCCGTTCGCCGAGGCGCACGAGCACCTCGGCGGCCACTGAGAGACCGAGACCTTGTCGACCTGCGGAAACAAGACTTCCGCAGGTCGACATGGTTTCGTTCAAGTCCATTGAGGACCGACGTCCTCGTCGATGTCCGCCTGAACCCGATCTCCCGCAAGCGGGGGTTCGGCAAGACGGCGCTCACGAACGCGGTCACCTGGGGCTTGAGGTACTCCTATACCTCCAGACTGTCATGTCCGGCTGCCACCTCTCGACACGAGGATCGTTACGAGCCGGCTTCACCTTGATCGGCACGATGACGTACTTCTTGAACCGCTGAGCAGACTCCAGATCGCGGAAGTTGATCGGATGTAGCCGCGCACAGCAGAACCGGCGGGCACCGAGGGCGCGAGACCGCGCCCCGGCCGGTCACCGTTCGGCCACGTAGCGGGCCGCGGTCTCGCGCAGCCTCGCGTGGATGCCGTCGTAGGCGGTGACCCGCCCCAGGACGTTCTTCGGAAACTTCGCCACCATCGTGTAGTTCGTGTCCACCACGTTGCCCGCCGGGGCCAGACCCGCCTGGCTGACCAGCTGGTAGGCGTCGAGCGCGTCCAGCCCGAGCAGCTCCGCCGTCCACCCCACCAGGTCGTGCTGGCTGATCCGGAAGGCGTCCTCCAACGGCCTCGCCGACCCGGTGGACATGAGGTGGTCGTCGTTCTCCAGGCGGGGCCAGGCCGGAGCCGCGCCCTTGATCAGGTCGATCACGACCACCGTGGACATCGCCGCCTCGACCGCCGTGCCACAGACTTCCCCCTCTCCCTGGCGGCAGTGGCCGTCGCCGAGGGAGATCAGCGCGCCGGGCACGTTGACCGGGAAGTACGCCGTGGTACCCGCACGCATCTCCGGGGTGTCCATGTTCCCGCCGTGCGCACCGGGACTGATGCTCATCACCACCTCGTTCGCGGCGGGGGCGACGCCGACCGTGCCGTGCATCGGGTCCAGTGGCAGTTCCACCTCGAAATCGCCGCCGCGCGCGCGGAACCGGCACACGCCTCTGGCCACGTCCACGTCGTAGCGCCAGACCCGTTCGGGCAGGGCGTCGTGCAGCATGGCCGTGGCGTGGGTGGCGGTCAGCGCTCCGAAGTGCGGAAACGTCGTGGACACAGCCCAGTCGCGCAGTGGGCGGATGTCCACGAAGTGCACAGCCACCGCGTCTCCCGGCTCGGCGCCCTCGACCGCGATGGGTCCGGTCACCGGGTTGAGGTAGGGGAAGGTGCAGACGCGGCTGGGCAGGTCGTCCACGGTGCGCACCGCCCCGCCGAAGCAGTCCTCTGTGGACAGTTCGACCACGGTGCCGGGCCGCACGGTCAGCACCGGCGCCTGCCCGCCGAAGGCGTAGGCGAATCGGCCTGGCTCGGAGTCCAGGCGCACGACCTCGATGCTCACTTCTCCTCCTCCGTCCCGCCGATCCCGGACAGGCGCAGCCCTCGGCCCGTCACGAGAAGGATGATCATCAGCACGATGCCACCGCCCAGCCACACCAGGCCGCTGGTCTGCGCGGCCAGCTTCGCGTTGATCACGACGAACGCGAGGATCGCGAACCCGATGACCGGGGCCACCAGGTGCTTCCACCAGTCACGGCTGCGCTGCCGGACCACGTAGTGCATCACCACGGCCACGTGCAGGACCAGGAACGCGATCATCGCGCCGAAGTTCACCAGTGAGCTCATCAGCGTGATGCCGTCCTCACGGGACTGCATGTAGAGGCCCAGCACCAGTGAGACGCCGGCGACCAGGAGCGTGGCGTTGACCGGCACGCGCCGCGTCGGGTGCACCTTGGCCAGGAACTTCGGCAGGCTCCGGTCGCGGGCCATCGCGTACAGCAACCGCGAGGTCGCCGCCTGCGCGACCAGCGAGTTGGCGAAACCCCAGGCCACAGCCGTCGCCGCGGCGGTCAGGACGGCGAGCCATTCGCCGCCCGCCACGCGTGCCGCGTCGTAGAACGCCGTGCCGCCGGGGTCGCCGTCGGTGATCAGGGCCTGCGCGTCGGGCACGAGCATGGCCGCCACCCACGTCTGCACCACGAACAGCACGCCGACCAGCAGCAACGCGGCCACCATCGACCGGCCGATCGCCCGCGCGGACTCGCGGTTCTCCTCGGCCAGCGTGGAGATGCCGTCGAAACCGAGGAAGCTGAGCACCGCGATGGACACCGCGCCCAAGACCAACGGCCAGGAGAACGTCTCGCTGGTGAAGAAGGCGTCGAAGCTGAAGCCCCTGCCCTTGCCCTGTGCCACCGCGACGACGCCGATCCCGACGAAAACCGCCAGCACGACCAGTTCGGCCACCAGCATGATCCGGTTGACCTTGGCTGTCATCTCGATGCCCAGGTAGTTCACTGCGGTGTTGAGCAGGACGAACACCACCAGCCACAACCACACCGGGACACCGGGCACGAGCGAGTTCATCGCCACGCTGGCGATGAGGTAGAGCAGTCCGGGCACCAGCACGTAGTCGAGCAGGACCATCCACCCGGCCAGGAAGCCGACCGGCGCGCCGATGCCCCGGCCCGCGTAGGTGTACACCGATCCGGCGAGCGGGAAGGCCTTGGCCATCTGGGCGTAGGAGTTGGCGGTGAACAGCATGGCGACCATGCCGATGGCGTAGGTCAGGGCGACCATGCCACCGGAGCCCTGGAAGACGCCGCCGAAGATGCCGAACGGGGCGATCGGCACCATGAAGATCAACCCGTAGACCAGCAGGTCCCGAAAGCCGAGTGAGCGCCGCAGCTCCTGGGTGTAACCGTAGCGGCCCAGCTCCGTGTCCTGGCTCATCGCCGTCCTCCTCGCCGTTCGACAGTGCGCGCAGCCTAGATGGACTCCTTCCAGTTGGAAAGATTTCATTCGGAAGAATCTTGGTCTCACAGGCGGGCGATGACGGTGAGGTCCAAACCGTCGGCGCGGGCGAGGTAACCGCCGGGACTCGGCGGCCCCAGGGACGCCGCCGGCCACGCGCGCCGCGGTGCGGCCAGCAACCGCGCCGCCCCGCGTTGCGCGTCCGACGCGGTGAGCGCGCCGGACGCGGCCAGGGCGGCGGTCAGCAGCACTCCGTCGTAACACCCCTCGGCGTAGGCGTCGAGCACCGGAGCACTCCCACCGAACAACGCCCGGTACCGCTGCGCCAGCGCGATCCGCCTGTCGTCGCCCTGGCCCGCGAACGACCGCATCGCCGCGTACAGCTCGCCGGTCTCGTCCCCGCCCGTGGCCAGCAGGACGTTCTCCTCCAGCGCCCCCGAGAGCCGCACCACCCGCCGCGCCAGCGCCGACGCGGCGAACACGAGGTTGAACCGGGCCAGCTCCCGGCCGACCAGGTTGACCAGCACCGCCTGCGCCCGCGACCTGGCCAGCGCGGCCACGATCCGCTCGATGTCGGCCCCGGAGCCCGGGAACGGCACCAGCCGCTCCCACACGACCTCGGCGCCGGCGTCGCGGACGATCACCGAAACCGCCCGGTGCACCGCACGCGGCCAGATGTAGTCACTGCCCACCAAGGCCCAGCGACGCAGTCCGTGCCCGGCCGCCAGCCGCCGCACGGCGGGAGCGAACTGGCGCGCGGGAGAGTCGCCGAGCAGCACGACGCCCGGCGCGCGCGAGCCGCCTTCGTGCGGCGGGGTGAACACGTACGGCGCCCTGCCGCCCAGGCAGCGCTCCAGGGCACGGTGCACATCACTGGTGTGGAAGCCGACGAAAGCGTCGACCAAGCCCACCATGCCGACGGCGTCGGCGGCGACCTCGTGCGGCGCACGCCCGGCGTCGAGCAGCACCAGCTCCACCCGCCGGCCGCGCACCCCGCCCGCCGCGTTGAGCTCGGTGGCCGCCAACGCGGCGGCGGACAACCCCGACGGACCGGTCAGCCCCAGCGCGCCGGACAGGGGCAGCAGCATGCCCAGACGCAGCGCGCCCGGGTCCGGCCCGGCCACCACGACCTCGATCCGATCCCGCACGACCGCGCGCACGACCGACGCGGAGTTCATGGGGGTCACAGTATGCTCGGTGTCCAGACTCGCGGAGGAAGGCTCGTCATGGCTGGTCAGCACGACGCCCAGGTCGCCCGTGCGGACTTGGTCGACCTGCTGACCCGAGCCCGGCGCGCGCTGGTCCGCGACCTGGGCGCGGTCCTGGAGGAGGAGGGCTTCACGGTCGACCAGTGGCGGGTGCTGCGCGCGTTGGCGTCCCAGGAACGGACGATGGGCGACCTGGCCGCCGCCGTCGAGATCCCCCACCCGACCCTGACCCGCGTGGTGGACGCGCTCGCCGACTCGGCCTTGCTGTACCGCTCACAGTCCGAGCAGGACCGCCGTCGTGTCGTGGTGGGCGTCTCCGCGTTGGGCCACACCAGGTTGAGCCGGCTGGAAGCTTTGGCCACCGCCCATGAACAAGCCCTGGCCAGTCGTGTGGGCGCAGAGAACATCGCCCACCTGACGGACCTGCTGCGCACCCTGCCCTGACACGCCGCCGCCACAACCGCGGGGTTCGCCGATTCGGAGCCTGGCTCTTCCTCCGCTCATTCCTCGGCGTACGGCGTGTTCATCCCACTGGACGGCGATGTCCACGCCGCTGTGGACGGACGAGCGGGCTCGGCGCGCGGGAACATCTCGGACAGCACTGGACGCCACCACAGCTCCTCTGACGGATCGCGGCACCTACGAGGTCGACCCCGTCTTGTCCGCGAGCGCGTATGACGGACGCTCGAATGGAGTCCACATCGGACAGCAAGGTGCTCTCCGCGCCGTCGCTATCGTCCGGTTCCGCGCCGGAGCCGGTGCCGCTCCCCCGGTTCGAGGAGATCCAGTACGCGCTGCCGGTCCGGAGCACCCGCCGCCCGTGCGCGGCGCATCCGGCCGAGCCGCCACCCCGCGACCGCCCAGCACCCGCCCCACAGCAGGAAGAACGGCGACCACAGCAGCAAATCCCATCGGGCCAGCATGCGGGCAAGCTCGGCGTGCTCGGCCGGTGGCCGGCGAAGGCCGGTCAGCGTCAGGACGTCACCGACGATCCCCCAGCCGACGAAGCCGATCGACCGCGTGATCATGAAGACGGCCAGGGTCCAGCAGATCAGCCGCAGCAGGCGCGGCACCGGCCCGCCGCGGACGGTGGCCAGCGCGACCACGACACCGACGACCGCCGCGCCGGCCAGCACCCAATGGCTGGTCACGAAGAAGGGGTCGCGGGCCAACAGCCGTTCGCGCAGATGGGGTGGCAACGGATCCTTGTCCGCCAAAGCGTTGGCGCCCAACGCCTGTGCCAGCTTCATCGAGCCGTAGGCAGCCGCGCACGCCGCTGCGCCGTACCCGGCCCATCGCCCGCCGTCAGGCCGCGACACGGTTCGTCGCCTTCACATAGGACCGCAGCATCTCCACGCACAGCGCGCCCACCGCGAGCCCCAGGAGGCCGTGGTACCACCGCCAGCCCACGCCCAGCCCGATGAACCCGTCCAGCACCATGATCCCGGCGCCGCCCAGGACGGCCAGCGCCAGTCCGGTGAGCACCACCAGCATCAGCGGCCGCGGCACCGTGCGCAGCCCCCACTCCGTCACGGTGGCGAGGGCGATCACCGCACCCATCAGGCCCGACGCGGTCGCGAACCACTGGGCGAGAGCGGGGTCGAGGAGGTAGGCCTCGGTCTCCGCCTCCGACACGGGCGGGCCGCCGGGAAAACCGAGCCGGGACTGCGCGGCGAACACCGCCTTGCCGGCGGCGTAGCCGAGGAACAGCAGCGCCAGGGTGTACGCCGGCCAGCGACGCCTGGCATGGGGATCGATCATGGCCTCACGGTAGTTCTCCCACCATGAGTACTACGCGGCTTCGGGCGGGTGCCTTCTCAGCCGAGCGGAGGTAGTCCGCGATCCGCTCGCACGATGCCGTCGCGATGAACGCTCGGACCAAGCAGAAGACCGCGCGAGACTGCTGTCCGACACGAGCCGCCGAAGAGCCGCACGCCATCGCGACAGGTGTGCCGAGTGTCAAGCGCCGCCGCGAAGGCGGTGATCACAGCCTCGCCGCCCTTCAACCGACCAGAGCGGCGCGCAACAACGCCGAGCTCTGCCTCGCCCGCTCGGCGGCTTCGCCGGGAGGACCCGACGTGGAACGGGTCGACAAGTCCCGGCACGGCCTGAGGTGCGGCGCTTGCAGCGCGGCCGGACCGGCCCGCGTGTGAGGCGCCCGGCTCGGTGTTCGCAGCAGCCGAGTGCCTCACACGCGCTCGCACCACCGCCGCGTGCGGCGGTGTCACGTCACAGCTGGAGCGTCCAGCTGTTGATGTAGCCGGTGTCGCCTGTGGCGATGTCCTGGACGCGCAGGCGCCAGGTGCCGGAGCGGGCTTCGCCGGACAGGTCCACCGTCGCCGTGCCGGAAACGTTGTCAGCGCTGTCGCTGTCGCTGGAGTTCTTCAAGCGGTAGGTGCTGCCGTCCGGGGCGACCAGGTCGATCACCAAGTCACCTCGGTAGGTGTGCACGATGTCCACGGTGACGGTGCTGCCGGCCGACGCGTTCCCGGTGCACGAGATGCCGATGTTGCTGTGCACCGTGGTGTTGTCCGGGATGGTGACGTCGGTGGTGCTGGTGACCGCCGGGCACGTCGGCGACGGGGTGGTGCCGTTCATGAACGCCGTGTGGAGGAGGCGGTTCGGCGAGCCGGTGTTGATGCCGGTGAGCTTGTTGGTGGAGGCGTTGTTCACCAGCGCGCCGTGGACCTGGGCGGGCGTCGCCGCGCGGTTCTGGCCGAGGTAGATCGCCGCCGCGCCCGCCACGTGGGGCGAGGCCATCGAGGTGCCGGTGATGGTGTTGGTGGCGGTGGTGCCGGTGTGCCAGGCCGAGGTGATGCTCGTGCCGGGCGCGAAGATGTCGACGCAGCTCCCCCAGTTGCTCGAGCTGGAGCGCGTGTCCGTGCTGGTCGAGTTGCCCACCGTGATGGCGGCGCTGACGTACTGCGGGCTGTAGTAGCAGGTGTCGTCGTTGGAGTTGCCCGCAGCCTGGACGAACTGCACGCCGCTGGCGATCAGGTCCTTGACGGCCTGGTCGGTCGCGGGGTCCGAGCAGCGCTGCGAACAGCCGATGCTGTAGTTGACGACGGCGGGGCGCGGCGCGTTGTTCTTCACCCAGTTGATGCCCGCGATGATGTCGTCGTTGCTGCCGCTGCCCTGGCAGTTGAGCACGCGGACCGCGGAGATGGTCGCGGCCTTGGCCAGGCCGTAGGTCCGGCCCGCCGCCGTGCCCGCGACGTGGGTGCCGTGGCCGTTGCAGTCGCTGGGGTTCGAGTCGTTGTCGACGAAGTCGTACCCGGCGGCCACGCGGCCGGTGAACTCGGCGTGGCTCGCGTTGATGCCGGTGTCGATCACGACGACCCGCACGCCCTGGCCGGGGTTGGCGGGGTAGGTGAAGGTGCCGTTGAGCGGGCGGTCGCGCTGGTCGACGCGGTCGAGGCCCCAGGTGGCGTTGGTCTGGGTGTCGAGTGCCTTGACCTCGTAGGCCTGCTGGACGAAGGCGACGTTCGGGTTCTTCGCCACGGCCTGCGCGGCTTGTTCGGTCATGTCCGCGGAGAAACCGCGCAGTGCGCTGTCGTAGGTGTGGCGGAGGTGCCCGCCATGCGCTCTGAGCAGGTTGTCCGCGGTCGTTCGGACGGCTGCGGTTCCCACGGTGGTGTCCTTGAACACCACCACGAACCGGTCCTTCACCACGGTCTGGCCGGGCGCGGCGTGCAGGATCGCCGCGGACTCCCCTGGCTCGGCTTGGGCGGGGGTGGAGAGTCCCGCCACACCCGATGCGGCCACGACCGCGAGCAACGACACGCGGAACGCGCGCCGACGGAGGCTGTTCGCCATGTTGACTTCCTAACGGTGCAGGGATGGCCGAGTGGAGCAACTCGTTCAGTCCACTCGACGCGGCATGATTACATCCATTGGCGCGGTGCGGGACCGACGATCGGAGGGTGGACCGATGCAGATCATTGATGAGAGGTCCGCGAAAAGAGCAAGGCCGTCACGGTGCTGGGAGCACGTCCGGGTGATGATCGTGAGCTTGCTGTCCTGATGAGGCTGGACGTGCTCGACCGCGGTCACCGGCCGGCGGTGCGGCTGTTCTTCGGTTTCAGCAGGCTGGTGTCGGGCGTTCCGATGTCGGACGTGCCGAAGGCGCTGTTGTACCGCCCGGAGTTCTTCGGCGCGGTGTTCCTCGACCTCACGGCCAGGACGATGCGCGGACCGTCGTCCTGGACGGCGGGCGAACGGGAGCACCTGGCGCGGAGCACGTCCGAGCTCCTGCGGTGCCCCTTCTGCGCGACCACGCACGCCGAACTGCTGAAGATCGCCGGAGACCCGTCGCCGCCGCGTCCCGAGCTCGTCGCGGCCTCGCGGTTCCTGGAGACCCTGTCCCCTCCCGGAGCTGTGTCCCGGACCGCTCTGGCGGAAGCGCTGGACGTCAGCCTGGTCTTCCACGTGGTGAACCGGCTCGCGAACGCTTTCGGGTTCGCACTGCGGCCGGGCCAGCTCGAGTCGGGCACCCGGTCGCTGCACAGGTTCGGCTACCGGTTCCCGCGCCTGCTCACCGGTCCGGGCGCCGGTGGTCCCGAAGAGCTGCGCCGTGCCGTGCTCGACACCCCCGCCCGCACGCCCGTCGCACTGCGCCGTGCGGCGGCCGCCGGAGAGGCGTGGGGTTCCTATGCCGCAACGGTCCGGTCGGCCTCCCACCGGATCACCGACGAGGACGTGGCACGGCTGGCGCGGGAACACACCGAGGACGAGATCTTCGAGGTGACCGTCGCCGCCGCCGTGGGTGCCGCCCTCGACCACTTCGACCAGGGCACGAGGAATTTGCGGACCTGATGTCGAGTTCCGGGCTCCCCGCTCGCCACACCGACCGCGCCGAAGGAGCGATCGAGATGTCCGGACAGGTCAACTGGTTCGAACTGCCCGCCGACGACACCGGGCGGGCGCGGACCTTCTAAGCCGGGGTGTTCGGCTGGGACACCAGCCCGATGGGCGAGGACCACCACGTGATCACCAACGGCGCGGCCGGCGCCGGCGCGGCCAGGCACACCCGGCCCACCCAGCCGCGGATCCACTTGCACACGCGGACATCGACGCGTCCGTGCTCGGGGTCGCCGAGCTGGGCGGCAAGGCCGACGACGTCCAGGCGGTGCCGGAGGTCGGCCGCATCGCCCACTGCACCGACGACCAGGGCACGCCGTTCAGCCTGTACGAGCCGCAAGGCCGACCCCCGGTGGCCCGCCGCGGGACGGGCCACCCGTCCGTCCTCTTCGGACGACCCGTCCGCCCGCGTTACCATCGTCGCCATGCCAGACGTCGGCGTCCTTTCCGCGCACCTGCTCTCCGGGTTCCAGAAGGAGCTCTTCACCCGTCTCTCCGAGTCGGGCCACGGACAGCTCCGCCCGCGGCACGGCGCCGTCATGGCCCACCTCGGCGCGGACGGCAGCCGGGCGAGCGAGCTGTCCGAACGCTCCGGGCAGCACAAGCAGGTCATCGGCACGCTGATCGACGAGCTGGAGACCCTCGGTTACGTCATCCGCCAGCCTGATCCGGCGGACCGCCGCGCGAAGCTCGTCGTGCCCACCGAGCGGGGCCGCGCGGAGATGGTGCTGGCCAGGAGGATCGTCGGTGAGATCGAGGGGCGGTTCGCCGAGCTCGTCGGCGCGGAGCGGTTCGCGGAGTTCAAGGCCGTGTTCGACGAGATCGCCCGCACGTACTAGCCGAGCACGACCTCGTCGCGGTGCGCGGCGAGGAAGTCCTTGAGCGTCAGCCACTGCGGCACGAGTTCCCGGGTCTCGGCGGTGGGGCGCAGCGCCAGGACGTGCCCGTCGAACTCGGCGTAGTACTGGAACATGTTGCCGATCTCGACGGCCTCGCGGAACCCGAGGGCGCGGTAGTCGTCGTGCGGGATCGGCCGGTAGACGACCTCCTCGCCCAGCACCTCGCTGAACGCCCGCGCGACCTCCTGCCCGGTCAGGTGCTCGACGCCGAGACCGATCGTCCGCCCGACGGTCGCCGGGTCGCGGAGGATGCCCACCACGGCCTTGCCGATGTCCTCGGCGGCGATGCCGGACAGGCGGCTCTCCCCCATCGGCAGCGACAGCACGAGCGAACCGTCCTCGGCGCGGCGCGGGGCCATGCCGCGCAGCAGGTTGTTCCAGTAGAACGACAGCCGCAGGTACGTCGTCGGCAGGCCGGCCTGCTCGAACAGGGGGTCGGCCTCGCCGCCCTTCACGTCGAAGTGCGGGACCTTGTACCTCCCCTCGATCGTCGGCATCCGGTCGTCGTCGAGCGGCACGACCTCGCGGGTGTCCTCCAGCGTCGACCACACGACGTGCCGCACCCCGTCGGCCGCCGCGACGAGGTTGCGCACCTCCTCCAACTCCTTGGCGGGCGACATGTGCGTGAAGAACGGCGTCACCAGGTAGGCGCCGTAAGCCCCGTCGAACGCCTTCCGCAGGCTCTCCACGTCGTACAGGTCCGCCGCCACGGCCTCGGCGCCGAGCGCGGCGAGCTTGCGCGCTCCCGCGGACTCGGGGTCGCGGGCCAGCGCGCGCACCGCGAACTCCCCGTCGGCCAGCAGCGCCCGCGCCACCGCACCGCCCTGCTCACCGGTCGACCCGACCACGGCCACGATCTTCTTCTCCGTCATGCCTCCACCGTATAGTCACTAACTTTGACTATCAAGTTGAGTGACGAAGACGACGCGGAGCAGTGCCCGCGAAGCCTGACCGCGGCCGGTCGACGCGGTGACGAGCACCGCGGACCGCGCCACGACCTCAACGGCGCAGACTGATCAACAACGCGATCCCGGCGGACAGCGCGACAATGCCCGCCACGACGAGCTGGTTGAGCCAAACGGCCCACACGCCGCCTTCCGCCGGCCGCAGCGCCACGATGATCAGCCACCCGGCCAGCGCGATCGTCACCGGCTGGATGAACGGCACGTCCAGCGGCGCCATCGCCCGCACCATGCCGAGCAGCATGATGACGACGGCCAGGCCCATGGGCCACCAGTACGGCCGGAAAGCGTGCAGCGAAGCGCCGAAGTGCAGCACCGGTGGCGCGGCGACCAGCCACACGCCGGCCAGGAAGGCGGCCACGCCGGCCCTGCTCTCGACAGTTCGTCCGTGTACATCCCCCACACGGGTAATTCTCGCCTGTGGAAGGCCTTCTGGGAACACCCTCTGTTCATTCCGGCACACCGTGGTGCCCTTCGACGAGGTGGCATGTGCACCACGAGCCGGTACTGGTCGCTCCCGGCGAACGCCATCGCACTCACGTCTGCGCGACGCGGCAGCACAGCCACCTCGCCACACCTGTGGAGATCCGGTGCAGATCCGGTGAAGGTGTGGCCGTAGGCGGAAATCCGGACCGTACCCGGATCTAGCGTCATGCGGTATGGACACCGTGGACGTGCTCGTGGTCGGCGCCGGGCTGGCCGGCCTCAACACCGCGCGGCTGCTCGCCGGCGCGGGGCTCGACGTGGCCGTGTGCGAGCGCAGGACGAGCCTCGAGACCGGCATCCGCACCACCGGCATCTTCGTCCGGCACACGCTCGACGACTACGAGCTGCCGCACCTCGGGCCGGCGGTGCGGCGCGTGCTCCTCTACCCGCCATCTCTGCGGGAACCGGTCGAGCTCGTGAGCGCCCGTGACGAGTTCCGCGTCGGTGACATGGAGGCCATCTACGCCGCCGCGGTCCGCGACGCCGAACGCGCGGGCGCGCAGGTCCGCCTCAACGCGAGCTACCCGGCTAGGTCCACGAAGGCGCGGTTCACGATCGGCGCGGACGGCGCGCGGTCCACCGTGGCGAAGACCCTCGGCCTCGACGTCAACCGGCAGCTGATCACCGGCATCGAGGAGGTCTACCCGGTCAGGACCGGCTCGGTGCCGACGTTCCACTGCGTGGTCGACCCCCGGCTCGCCCCCGGCTACATCGCCTGGGTCATCGACGACGGCGAGCACGCGCACGTCGGGCTGGCGGGCCGCGCCGACCGGTTCGGCGCACCGCTCCCCCAGCTGCTGCGGCGCTTCCGCGACAGCTTCCCGACGCCGGAGCCCGCCGGCCCGGTCAAGCGCCGGGGCGGGCCGATCCCGGTCGGCGGGCTGCTGCGCAGGATCGTGTCGCCGCGAGGTCTTCTGGTCGGGGACGCGGCCGGAGCGGTCTCGCCGCTCACGGCGGGCGGGCTCGACCCGTGCATGCGGATGTCCGAGCTCGCCGCGTCGGTGACGTTCGACTACCTGCGCAGCGGCAACAGGTACGTGCTGGAGCACTACGACGCGGCGGCCCTGCGGCGCCGGTACCGCGGCAGGTCCCTGCTGCGGCGCGGGTTGTCGCTCGTGCGCGGGCCGGGTCTCGCCGAGCTCGCCTTCAACGCACTGCGCACCCCGCCGGGAAAGGCCGTGGCGAAGCGGATCCTGTTCACCTGACACCGCCTGGGGACGCACGCGTCCCCAGGCGGCGGCCATCTCCCCTACGGCGTCCAGGGCGAGCTGACGGCCCAGCTCACGTCCTGGTCGTACGAGACGGGGTTGTCGTAGACGTGCGCGCCTCCGTTCGAGGCGACCCAGACCTCCTCCTGGTAGTGCCGGATGTTCGTGCCCAGTTCGTTGACCGACTCCAGCCGCACGCCTCCACTGCCCTGCTGCGCGCAGAACGTCGCGTCGCGGCGGAACACGTCGGTGTTGTCGTTGCTGCCGAGCCGGACGCGGAAGTCCGCGTGCCGCAGGAACTGCCCCGGGATGTTGCGCGACTCGAGCGAGTAGCAGGTCGGGTCGGCGAGCCCGCGGCGCACCACGAACGTCGCGTCGCCCTTCGTCAGCGCGTCACTCGTGCCGGTCACGACGTCCGTGCGCGCCAACGACTCCCGGTGCCGCAGGTAGCGGTCCGCGAAGCCGGGCGTGGTCACCCGGAACGACCGCGCCTGGTCGAGGGGCAGGTCCGCGCCGCTGCGCCACAGGCCTGTGCCGACCGCCCACGTGGTGTCCGCGGCGAACGAGCTCGCGGTGTCCCAGGGGTTCGGGCCACCGGAGCGCGCCAGGTGCACGCCCTCGTTGTAGTGCCGCACGAACGAACCGCGCACGTTGTAGGACTCCAGCGCGGTGCCGCCCGAACCTTCCCGCGCGCAGAACGTGGCGTCTGCCGCGATCGTGCCGTTGTTCACGTCGGTCCGGATGCGACCGTTGCTGTGCCTGAGGAACCGGCCGGGGAAGTTCCGCGACTCGAACGAGAGGCAGGCCGCGTCGGCGAGTCCGGGACGCGGGTGGAACGTGGCGTCGAGCCTGCCGAGGTCGGTGCTGACCACGTCGGTGCGGGCCAGCGAGTCCTGGTGGCGCAGGTACCGGTTCGTGTAGCCGGAAGTGGTGACGCGCAACGACACCACGTCGTCGGGGCTCACCGCCGTGCCGCGCGCGACGGCGAGCACCCCGAGGTTGACGGCCCGCACCCGCGACTCGGTCATCTTCAGCACGCGCCGGTCGTAGGTGTAGAAGCCGTTGACCTCGTTCTCCACGTCGTAGGGCTCGGTGTAGACCATCGCGGACAACCCGCGTGTGTGGACCAGCCGCTGGACCTGCTTGATGACCTCCTCGTAGCGCTTGGTCAGCGACGCTTCGTCCGGGTACAGGGCTCCGTAGGCGAATCCGGCACCCGGCTGGTACTCGTGGCCGACGACCCTGCGGCCCAGGCCACCGAACTCGCCGAGCACCGCGACCCGGTTGGCGTCGGGCTGCCGGGTGTTCGCGGAGATCTGGTAGTGGTGGTCGTCGATGACGTCGCCGTTGCCGGGATCGGGGTCCGAGACGCAGCAGTTGGACCCCGAGTTGTGGTTGACCAGGCGGGTGTTGTCGATCGAGCGCACGAGGTCGGCGATCCGGCCGGCGTCGTACTCGCCCCAGCCCTCGTTGAACGGCACCCACTGCACGATCGACGTGATGCCCTTGAGCTGGTCGATCATCCGGCGCAGCTCGGACTCGTAGTTCGCACGCCCGTTCGGCACCTCGTCGACCGCGTCGAGCGACGGCATGTCCTGCCACACCAGCAGGCCCAGCCGGTCGGCGTGGTAGAACCAGCGCGCCGGTTCGACCTTGATGTGCTTGCGGACCATGTTGAACCCCAGTGCTTTCTGGCGTTCGAGGTCCCACCTCAGGGCCGCGTCGGTCGGCGCGGTGTAGATGCCGTCCGGCCAGTAGCCCTGGTCGAGCGTGCCGCTCTGGAAGACGAACTTCCCGTTGAGCAACGGCCGCATGACGCCGCCGACCACCGCCTTGCCGAGCGAGCGCATGCCGAAGTAGCCGGTGGCGGAGTCACCGCTGCCCAGGGTCACGCGCAGGTCGTAGAGGAACGGGTCGTCGGGCGACCACAGCCGGGCGTTCGGCACGGGGACCCGCAGCGAGGTGCCGGTCGTGCCGGTCTGCCTGCCGACGACCTGGCCGCCGCTGAGCACCTCGGCGGTGACGGCCTGCCCCGCGGTGCCCTGCACGACCAGGTCGAGAGCGCCCGCGGCGACGTTCGGCGTGGTGTCGAGCCGCGTGATGTGCGCGCCGCGCACCGGTTCGAGCCACACCGTCTGCCAGATCCCCGACGCGGCGGTGTAGAAGATGCCGCTCGGGCTGCGGCGCTGCTTGCCGATCGGGTACCGGCTGCCGTCGACCGGCGAGTGCACGCCGACGACGATCTCGTTCGTGCCCGCCTGGAGCGCGGAGGTGATGTCGAACGAGAACGCGTCGAAGCCGCCGGTGTGCGTGCCGACCTGCCGGCCGTTGACCCAGACGCGCGTCTCCCAGGTCACCGCGCCGAAGTTGAGCTTGACGTTGCGACCGTTCCAAGTAGACGGAATGGTGAAGGTCCGGCGGTAGAACATGTTGTCCTCGTGCCGCTTGATGCCCGACAGTGCGGACTCGATCGGGTACGGCACGAGGACGCCTTCGGCCAGTGGCCTGCCGATCGGCGGGTTGCCGAGGTCCGGTGCGCCCGCGAACTCCCACACACCGTTAAGGTTCTGCCACTCGGGGCGCTGGAGCTGCGGACGCGGGTACTCGGGCAGCGCATTCGCCGGCGACACCTGGGAGGTCCAGGGCGTCGACAGCGGAGGGGTCTTGGGGACCCACTCCGCCGCGTGCGCTGTGGGGGTGAGGAAGGTGGATGTGATCAGGATGCCGACCAATACGCCCAGGACGCGTCTGGTCATGATGCTCCTATCTCCGGAGTATTCGTTGCAGGACGACGACGATCAGGAGGAACACGCCGCTGACCACCGACTGGTAGTTGCTGTCGAGCGTGCCGATCTGGTTGATGACGTTCTGGATGACCTTGATCAGGCCGACGCCGATCACGGTGCCGAGCACCGTGCCCATGCCGCCGGTCAGCAGGGTGCCGCCGATGACGACGACGGCGATGGCGTCGAGTTCGAGGCCGACGCCGATGACCGTGACGCCGGACTGCAGGTAGGCGGCGGTCAGGGCGCCGGCGAGGCCTGCCAGCGTGCCGCTCGTCGTGTAGACGAGGACCTTCGTCCTGGCGATCGGCACGCCCATGAGGACGGCCGACTGCTCGGCTCCCCCGGTGGCGAACACGTTCTGCCCGAAGCTGGTGCGGTTCAGCACGACCCCGCCCAGCAGGCACAGCACGGCCGCGACGAAGATCGGGTAGCCGAAGCCGAAGACGGTGCCGCGACCGAGTTCGACGAACGCGCTGTCCGGCGGGATCTGGTAGGTGGTGGCGCCCTCGTCGGTGATGACGAGCAGCAGGCCGCGCGCGAACAGCAGGGACGCCAGCGTGACGATGAACGGCGCCATGTTCGTGCGGGCGATCAGCAGGCCGTTGACCAGCCCGATGAGCCCGCACACCACCAGCGGCAGCAGCAACGCGACCAGGAACCCGTGCTGCGAGCCCCAGGCCGCGAGCACACCGCCCAGGGCGTAGACCGAGCCCACGGACAGGTCGATGCCGCCGGTGATGATCACGAACGTCATGCCGAGCGCGATGACCGCGAGGAACGCGCCCTGCAGCGCGAGGTCGCGCAGGTTGTCGAGGCTGCCGAAGCGCGGGAAGACCAGCCAGGACACCGCGACCACCAGCGCGAGCGCGACGGCGGCGCCCTGGCGTTGCAGGACCTTCGTCCGCGACGCCCCGGCCGGGACCGCGGCGGTGTTCGCCGGTGTGGCGGTGGTGGTCATCGGCGCTCCCGTGCCACGTAGACGGCGGCGATGATGATCGCGGCCTGGATCATCTGCGCGATCGAGTCCGGCAGGTCGTGCTTGATCAGCGTCGCCCTGACGAGCTGCATCAGGACCACGCCGAACACCGTGCCGAGAACCCGGACCCTGCCCCCGGTGAGCGGGGTCCCCCCGACGACCACCGCGGTGATCGCGGACAGCTCCATCAGCAGGCCCATGTCGGCCGGGTCGCTGGCGGACAGCCTCGACGTGGCCAGCACGCCCGCGACCGCGGCGAGCACGCCGCAGATCGCGTAGACGCCGATCAGCACCCGGGTGACCGGGAGCCCCGCCAGGGTGGCCGCCTTGCGGTTGCCGCCGATCGCGACGAGCTGGCGGCCGAACGTGGTGCGGTTCGTCAACGCCGCCACCGCGACCGCCAGCACACCCGCGACCAGCACGCTGATCGGGACGCCGAGCACGTCGCCGGTGCCGAGCGCGAGGAACGCCGGGTCGTGCAGCTGGACGAGCTGGCCGTCCGCGATGACCAGCGCCAGGCCGCGCCCGCCCACCAGGAGCGCCAGGGTCGCGACGATCGGCTGGATGCCGACCCTGGCGACGAGGAAGCCGTTGAACACCCCGGCGAGCACGCCCGCCACCAGGGCCATCGTGATCGCGACGAGCGGTCCGGCGCCCAGGTACAGCGGGATGATCGCGGCGGCCAGCGCCATGACCGCGCCGACGCTCAGGTCGACGCCCTCGGTGCCGATCACCAGCGCCATGCCGAGCGCGACGATCAGCACGGGTGCCGCCTGCACGAGCTGGGTGGTGACGTTGCCCAGCGTCAGGAAGTTCGCCGTGAACAGGGCGTTGAACAGCAGCAGCACGCCAACGGCGACGTAGACGCCGTTGTCCTGCAACCACCGCGTTCGTGCGGCCGTTCTAGTGGCTTTCAGCGTCATCGGTCACCTCCGCCGCGATGGCCTCGAGCACGTGCTCACGGGTGAGCCGGTCTCCTTCCAGTTCCCCGGCGACGGTGCCGTCCCTCAGCACGACGAGCCGGTCCGCGCCGTCGAGCAGCTCGTCGAGCTCGGAGCTGATCAACAGCACCGCCAAACCCTCCCGCGCGAGCTCGTCGATCAGGGCCTGCACCTCGGCCTTGGCGCCGACGTCGATGCCGCGCGTCGGTTCGTCGAGGAGCAGGATCTTCGGTTCGGTGCACAGCCACCGGGCCAGCAGCACCTTCTGCTGGTTGCCGCCGGAGAGCTCCGAGACCTTCTGCTCCGGGCTCGACACCTTGATGCGCAGGCGCTTCACGAACGTGCCGACGATCCTGTCCTGCTTCGCCCTGCTGACCACGCCGAACCGGCTGAGCCTCGGCAGCGCCGCGAGGACGATGTTCTCGCGCACGGACAGGTTCGGGATGATCCCCTCGGTCTTGCGGTCCTCGGCGAGCATGCTGATGCCCGCCCTGGTGGCCGCCTTGACGCCGCGCGCCACCGGTGCGCCCGCGACGACGACGGTGCCGCCGTCGATCGGGAGCGCGCCGATGATCGCCTTCGCGGTCTCCGTGCGGCCGGACCCGAGCAGGCCGGCGAGGCCGACGACCTCGCCGGGCCGGATCGAGACGCTGACCCCGTTGATGCGCGGCTTGCTGCTCAGGTTCCGCGCCTCGAGCACCGGTTGCGCGTCGGCGTGGTGGCTCTCGCCGAACGCCGTGGTGCCGTGGCTCTCGATCTCCTTCACCGACCTGCCGAGCATCAGCGAGACCAGCTCGATGCGCGGGAGGTCCCGCAACGGGCCGCTGTGCACGTTCCGCCCGTCGCGCAGGACCGTGACCGTGTCGCAGATCCGGTACAGCTCGTCCATCCGGTGGCTCACGTAGATGATCGCTATCCCGGCCTCGTGCAGCGTGCGCACGACGCCGAGCAGCGTCTCCACCTCGCGCGGCTCCAGCGACGACGTGGGCTCGTCCATGATCACGACGTCCGCGTCGGCCTCGACCGCCCTGGCGAGCGCGACCATCTGCTGCTCGCCGACCGCGAGCGTCCCGAGCGGGCTGCGCACGTCCGCCGTGATGCCGTAGCCGCGCAACAGCTCCGCGGCGTCGGCGTCCCGGCGGGCGCGGTCGATCAGGCCGAACCGGCTGCGCGGCTCCCTGCCGAGGAACAGGTTGGCGGACACGCTCATCAGCGGGACGAGGTTGACCTCCTGGTAGATCGTGGAGATCCGCCCGTTCCGGGTGACCCGGCCGGCATCCGGGGTGTGGATGCCGGTCAGGACCTTGATCAGCGTCGACTTGCCGGCGCCGTTCTCCCCCACCAGCGCGTGGATCTCACCCCGAGCGAGGGTGAAGTCCACGTCGCCGAGGGCGCGGACGCCGGCGAAGGTCTTCGTGACGCCGGCGACCTCGATGACGGGGCCGGTGGGCGTGTCAGTAGGCATTGGCGAGCTTCTGCGCGGCGTTGGTGGTGTCGTACTCGTCGTCGGAGATCACGATGGTGTTCGGGATCTCGTCGCCCTTGCCGAACTTCTCCAGCGTGTCGAACGCGAGCGGGCCGAAGCGCGGATTGGACTCGACGACCGCGGTGTAGCTGCCGTCCGCGACGAGCTGCACGGCGTTGCGCGTGCCGTCGACGGAGACGATCTTGACGTCCTTGCCCGGCTGCTTGCCCGCGGCCTTGAGGGCGGTGACGGCGCCGAGGCCCATCTCGTCGTTCTCGGCGTAGACAGCGGTGATGTCCGGGTTGCTCTGGATGAGCTGCTCCATCACGGCCTGGCCCTTCGACCGGTCGAACTCACCGGTCTGCTCGGCGACCACGGTGAGGCCGGGGGTGCCCGCGATGCCGTCCTTGAAGCCCTTGGTGCGGTCGACCGTGACGTTGTTGCCCGACGCCCCGAGCAGGATCGCGACCTTGCCGGTGCCGCCGGTCGCCTTGATCATCTGCTGGGCGGCGCGCTTGCCCTGCTCGACGAAGTCCGAGCCGATGAACGTCAGGTAGTCCGTGCACGGCTGCGAGGTCACCTTGCGGTCGATCGTCACGACCGGCACCTGCTTGGCCTTGGCCGCGTCGAACGCGGGCTGCAGGCCGTCGGAGTTGAGCGGCGCCACGACCAGCAGCTTCGCGCCGCGGTCGATCAGCGACTTGATGTCGCTGATCTGCTTGTTCAAGTCGCTCTGCGCGTTGGTGTAGAGAAGCTCGGCTCCGCGCTTGGCGGCCTCGTCCCTGATCGACTGCGTCTCGGCCGTGCGGAACGGGTTGGCCTCCTTCTCCGACTGGGAGAAGCCGACGACGGCGCCCTTGAGGTCCACCTGCGGGTACCCGGACCTGCCGCGCGAGCAGCCCGGACCGGACGCCTGGTTCTGCGCGGCACTGGCGGCGGGCCCGCCACTGGTCGTGGTCTGCGGGTTCTCCCTCGCGGTGCAACCGGTCACGAGCAGGGCGGCGACAGCGACGAGCAGTAAGCGAGACATCTTTGGCTCCTACACCGGGCTATGCGTGGACGCGCTCTCAGGCGCTAGATTTGCATCGTTGTTCCAACGATGTAAAGACTGAGGACTTCCCGGTACTCTTCCCGGTACCTTTTTCCAGGAGGCTGTGTTGGCCACGCTGAAGGACGTCGCTCGCCTGGCGGGCGTCTCGGTGAAGACCGTGTCGAACGTGGTCAACGGCTACTCGTTCGTGAAACCGGACAACCGCCGCCGCGTCGAGGAGGCGCTGGAGGCGACCGGCTACCGACCCAACCTCGGCGCCCGCAACCTGCGCCGCGGCCGCACCGGCTTCATCGCCTTGGTCCTGCCCGAGCTCTCGATCCCCTACTTCGCGGAGCTGGCCGGCCTCGTCATCGCCGCGGCCCAGGAGCACGAGTGGAACGTGCTCATCGAGCAGACCTTCGGCACCCTCGCGGGCGAACGCTCGGCGCTCGCGTCCCTGGGCCCGCACCTGGTGGACGCCGCGATCCTCAGCCCGGAGGCGCTGCAGGACGACGACTTCCAGCTGTCAGTGCCCGCGGTCCTGCTCGGCGAGCACGCCGTCGACGTCCCGATCGACCGCGTCGGCATCGACAACGTGGCCGCCGCCCAGACCGCCGTGAAGCACCTGATCTCGCTGGGACGCACGCGCATAGCCGCGATCGGCGCCCACCCCCACCGAGGCACCGCCGCCCTGCGCCTGGAGGGCTACCGCACCGCCCTCGAGGAGGCCTCCCTGCCGTTCGTCGACGAGCTGGTCGTGCCGGCCCTGAACTACCACCGCGCCGACGGCGCCGCCGCGATGAAGTCGTTGCTGGACCTCAGCACCCCACCGGACGCGGTGTTCTGCTTCAACGACCTCCTCGCCATCGGTGCCATGCGAGCCGCCGCCGAACGCCTCGTCCGGGTGCCCTCCGACCTCGCCGTCGTCGGCTTCGACAACAACGAGGAAAGCGCCTACAGCTCCCCGTCCCTGACGTCCGTGGCCCCCGACAAGACCGCCATCGCCCGCGCCGCGGTCGACCTGCTGCACCGCCGGGTCGAGGCCCGCGACGACGCCCTGGAGGACGTCCAGACCCCGTTCTCCCTGCTGGTCAGGGAAAGCACCGTGGCCCGGTGACGTCCGGCCCGGACCACGGCTACGGGCGCGCGTAGGCGTCGTAGACGGTCTGGTCGAACAGCACGAACCTGATCAGGTCCAGCGGGGCGTCTTTCGTTGCCTCGTGGGCGATTTCGGCGGCGTGCTCGACCGGCCAGCGGTAGATGCCGGTGGAGATGGCGGGGAACGCGATGGTGTGCGCGCCGAGGTCCGCCGCCACCCGGAGGGAGTTGCGGTGGCAGGCAGCTAGGAGAGCGGAGCGGTCTTCGGTGGGTGAGTACACGGGACCCACGGTGTGCACGACCCAGCGCGCCCGGAGCCTGCCCGCGGTGGTGGCGACGGCTTGACCGGTCTTGAGCCCACCGCCGTAGTGCCCCGCCCGGAGCTCGCGGCACTCGGCGAGGATCTCCGGGCCGCCCTTGCGGTGGATCGCGCCGTCCACGCCGCCGCCTCCCAGGAGGGAGGAGTTGGCGGCGTTGACGATCACGTCGACTTCCTGCTCGGTGATGTCGCCGAGGACGTACTCGATGGTGGTCACGTCCCCGATTGGATCACGACAACGGACAGGTGGCCACGTCAGCGGGCCTGGGCAGCGTCGCCGAAGCCGGTGGCCGCACCCCGTCCAGCCACCGCTCCAACGCCGTGAAAGCCGCCCGGTGGCAAGGCGCCAACGGCCTCAACCGATCCGGGTAGGCGTCCACGAGCCCGTCGACGTGGGTTCCCTGCTCGACCCGGTAGTACCGGTGCAGGCGGTCGGGCGTCATCCCCGCGTAGACGTCCGAGTCCTGGCTGATCGGCAGCAACACGTCATAGGTCCCGTGCACGGTCAGCAAAGGCCTCTTCACCTTCCCCGTCAACGCGACCCGCGACACCGCCGGCCCCGCGACCCGGCGGCGATCCGAGTACGAGTAGTCCGCGTCGCAGGCGGGCGTCCCGGAAGCGCAGAACGGCACGCCAGCCTCCAGAGCCCCGTCGAAACCGGGGTCGAACTCCTCGCGGTAGATGCGTTGCGTCAGGTCCCAGTAATAGCGGTGGTGGTAGTCCCACAGGAACTCCGTGCCCGCCGGGAAGCCCGCCGCGACCATCGCCTCGTGCGCGCCCGGTTCGCCCGCCAGGTAGGCCGGGTAGGCGCGGAGCACGGGCGGCAGGAACGTCAGCGGGTTCGGGCCCGCGACCGTCCACAGCGTCCCTTCCCAGTCCACGCCGCCGTCGTAGAGGTGCGGGCGGTTCTCCAGCTGCCAGCGGACGAGGTAGCCGCCGTTGGAGATGCCGGTGGCGATGGTGCGGCGCGGGGCGCGGCCGTAGCGCTGGGACACGACCTTCTTCGCGGCGAGGGTCAGCTGGGTGAAGCGGTGGTTCCACTCCTCCACCGCCCGGCCGTCGCGGTAGAACTGGGCGCCGGTGTTGCCCTTGTCTGTGGAGGCGAAGGCGTAGCCGCGGGAGAGGACCCAGTCGGAGATGGCGCGGTCGTTGGCGTACTGCTCGCGGACGCCCGGTGCGCCTGTGACGACCAGGCCGCCGTTCCAGCGGTCCGGGAGCCTGACCACGAACTGGGAGTCGTGCCAGCCGTGGTTGGTGTTGGTGCGGGAGGTGTCCGGGAAGTAGCCGTCGATCTGGATCCCCGGGACGGCGCCGGGCACGGGCAGGGCGGCGCTCGTGAGGCCGGCCCAGTCGGCCGGGTCGGTGTGACCGGTGGCGACCAGGCCCGTGGTGGTGAGGTCGGCGAGGTGGGTGAGCTGCTGGTGCTCGGCGCCGGGCACCGTCATCGCGGACGTCGGCGGGGTCAGCGCGAGCACCAGGACCAGGGGCAGCAACATAGCTGGTCAAGCTAGTGACGGCGGCCTCCCGGCGACATGGTTGCCTCCCACACAAGGCCCGCTGCGAAGGTGGTGCAGCCGAACAGGTCGAGCACCCGGCGCACCTGGGGCCGCAGGTGGTGCAGCTCGAACGACTTGCCGTTGCGGTGCGCGGCGCAGAGCAGCAGCAGGAGGGTGCGCAGGCCGCTCGCGGACAGGAACGTCACCTCGGCGAGGTCGACCTGCACGCGGTCGGTGGTGGTGTCCGTGATGCCGGGCAGCACGGCGGCGAAGAACACCTCGCAGGTCGTCATGTCCAGCTCGCCGTGGCACGTGGCCACGAAGCGGGTGCCGGAGCGTTGCGTCCGCACGGCGAACGGGGTGGTGTCACAGGTGGTCATCAGATTTCGCCTCCCTGGACGGGACACCACCACTTCACCGCACCGGGGGCCCGGTCGATAGCAGCGGGAACGAAGCGGCGCCCGGGAAAACGAAGTGCCTCAGCCCGACCGCAGCGTCTTCGACGGCGCAACCCCGTACGCGGCGCGGTAGTGGGCCGCGAAGACACTCGGACGGGCGTAGCCCCAGCGTGCGGCGATCGTGGTGACGGTGCCGTTCGCCGCACGCAGGTCGGCGTGCGCGCAAGAGAGGCGCACGCGCCGGAGGTAGGCCATCGGTGTCATGTCGAGGTGGCGGCGGAACGCGAGCTGGACCGCCCGGATCGACACCCGCGCGGCGCGGGCGATGTCGGCGGCGGTGATGTCATTCGCGGCGTTGGCCTCGACGAACGCGATGGCGCGACGCACGGTCCGAGGGTGCGCGTCGCGCCGATCGGACGGTGGCGGGCCGCCGAGCGAGTTGTTCGGGAACGCGGCGAGCGTCGCCGACACCAGCAACCGGGTCGCGTTGGCCGACACCAGCGGGTGGTCCCCGAACAGCGGCAGCACCTCGTCGCGCAGGTGCACGCAGGTGGACCACCACGCGGCACCGGCCTCGGGCGAGAGGGGCCGGAAGCCCGCGAACCGGACGCCGTCGGCCACCTCGTCGACGACCGGCCGGGGCAGCGTCACCGTCGACAGCCGCGGGTCGAAGACCGCCCCGATGAACCTGCTGTCGGGTGGTGCCGTGAGGAACGACTCGCCGGGCAGCCAGTAGCGGTCCTCGCCGCCCGAGCCGTAGTAGACCATCCCCGCACCCGTGTGCCCGAAGACGTAGTTCTGCATCGGGTCGACGCTGACCTCGAGTCTGATGCTCCCGTGCAGCTGGTCGAACCTCATCTGCCCGTGTATCCGCGACGACATCCACATGTGCGGGTGCTCGATGCCGCGGTTGAGCCGCATCTGGCCATAAGCGGCGTTCAACACCTCGTTGGCCGCGTCCAAGTCCGTCACCTCGACGACCTGCTCCACGTCCAGCACGATCCTCGCCCGCACCGGCGGTGTCCATCGCCAAGACGGACGGTTCCACCGGTGCGGACGGTCACGCACCGCAGCGCCGTCTGGCCCGTCAGATCCGGGCGGCGCGCCGAAATCCGTCCGAAGTGGACTGTCGGCTGCTGCTACCGGATCGACGCGAGCACGCCTGCGATCTCCTCCAGCAGAACGGTCTTGCGGCTGTTCGGCAGGAACGAGGCCAGCACCGCGTTCTCGGCCAGCCGGGCCACGTCCGCGTGGCCGAGTCCGAGCGCCTCCGCCACGGCCACGTACTCCCCTTCCAGCGTGGCGCCGAAGAACGGCGGGTCGTCGGTGTTCAGCGTGACCACCACCCCGGCGTCGAGCATCCGCCGCACGGGGTGCGCCTCGATCGACGCCACCTGCCGCGTCCGGACGTTCGACGTCGGGCACACCTCCAGCGCGATCCCCTTGTGCACCAGGTGTTCCACCAGCGCCGGATCCTCGACGCAGCTCGTGCCGTGGCCGATCCGCTCGGCCCGCAGGTCCCGCACCGCCGACCAGACGGTCTCCGGGCCGGTGGTCTCCCCCGCGTGCGGCACGCTGTGCAGACCGGCTTCCCGCGCCGCGTCGAAGAAGGGCGCGAACTGGGCTCGGCCGACACCGGCCTCCGGCCCGCCGAGCCCGAAGGAGACCAGGCCCTCCGGACGTTCCGACAGCGCGAACGCGAGCGTCTCCCGGCCGGCGGCCAAGCCCTTCTCGCCCGGGATGTCGAAGCACCACGCCAGCTCGACCCCGAGCGCCGACGCCTCGGCGCGACCGGTCTGCAGGCCCGCCAGCACCTCGTCACCGGACAGGCCGTCCACCAGGTGGTTGTACGGCGTCACGGTGACCTCGGCGTACCGGACGTTCTGCCTGGCCAGCTCACGGGCGAGACCGACGACGAGGCTGTGGACGTCGTCGCGGCCCTTCATCATCGACTGGACGGCCCAGAACACCCGCAGGAAGTGGTCGAAGTCCCGGAACGCGTAGAAGCGCTCCAGCTCGGCGCGGTCCGTCGGCACCCCGGCCTCCGGGTGGCGCCGGGCGAGTTCCAGGACGGTGTCGAGGCCGGCGGACCCGACGAGGTGGACGTGCAGCTCGACTTTGGGCAGGGCGTGGACGAACGAGCGCATGGCGAAGCTCCCTGGCAGGGCGGAGGTGGGGGTGGCGGAGGAACGGGAGCGGCTCAGGGAGCGAGGTCGCCGCGTTCGGTGTCAGCGCCGTAGAGCGGCAGCTTGAAGTCCGTCACGGGCCTGAAAGTAGCAGCGCCGGACGAAAAGCCGTGGCGGTGTGCACACCCCGGTTGCACGCTGTGGGGCGTGACCGGCGACGACGTGCTCGAGATCTTGGCCGCGCTGCGGGCCTTCGACGTCCACGTCGCAGGTGGCTGGGGTGTCGACGCGCTGGCCGGCGAGCAGACGCGCCCGCACGACGACCTGGACCTGCTGCACCGCGAGGAGCACGAGCCGGGGGTCGTGGCGGCCCTGGCCGCGCTGGGGTTCACCGAAACGCTGTCGTGGCGGCCGGTGCGGTTCGTGGTCACCGACGGCCGGGGACGCGAGATCGACCTGCACCCGTTGCGGTTCACGGAGGACGGCGGCGCCGAGCAGACCTCGCTCACGCCCGGTGAGCCGTTCCGGTACCCGGCCGGGTGCTTCGTCACCGGCACGATCCTCGGCACCACCGTGCCGTGCCTGTCCGTCGAACAGCAGCTGCACCTCCACCAGGACTACGAGCCACGCGAACGGGACCTGCACGACCTCGCGCTGCTGCGGGCGCTCGACCGGAAAAATCGGTGGCGGCCGGAGCTACCGTGGCAGTCGTGAAGGGCTTCAACCCGAGCTTCGGTCCCGAAACGGCCAGGAACTACGACAACTCGCCCCGCGGCGACGAGGCGGAGACCGTCCGCTTCCTCGCGGGGTTCGGCGGCAGAGCGCTGGAGTTCGCGATCGGCACCGGCCGCATCGCGTTGCCGCTGCGGGAAAGCGGCGTCGAGGTGGACGGCGTCGAGCTCTCGCCGGACATGGTCGCCCGGATGCGGGAGAAACCCGGCGGCGAGGCGGTCGAGGTGGTCCTGGGCGACATGTCCACCGCCGGCACCGGCCGCACGTACCCGTTGGTGTACCTGGTCTTCAACACGATCACGAACCTCCTCACCCAGGACGACCAGGTCCGCTGCTTCGAGAACGCGGCACGCCACCTCACACCGGACGGCGTGTTCGTGGTCGAGTGCGGCCTGCCGGGCTGGGCCGCGCGGGACCGCCACCAGTTCGTCGACGTGGAGGCCGTCGAGGTCGACCACGTGCGCCTGGACGTCAACCGCTACGACCCCGTCACCCAGATGCTCGACGAGAACCACGTGCACATCGGCGTGGACGGCATCCGGTTCGGCCCGATCCGCCAACGCCTGACCTACCCCGGCGAGTTCGACCTCATGGCGAGGATCGCGGGGCTGCGGCTGCGCGACCGGTGGGGCGGGTGGAACGGCGAGCCGTTCACGGCCGACAGCACGCGGCACGTGAGCGTCTACGAAAGAGCCGCGTGACGTTCTTGTGCGGCAAGCGAGTTCCCGGCAGGCCGCGTCGAACGGGGTCAGCTCCTCCGTCCGCGAGCCCAGCAGGGGTCGGGCAACCCGGCCCTGACACCCCTAGGAGTCGAACGCTTCCACAGCTTCGGCCTGGATCTGCTCGAACTGGGCCGCCATCGCCTCCGACAGCGCCTGGGCGCCGGACAACGGCCGCACCATCACGGTGAACTCGTCGATCAACCCGTCGGCGTTCAGGTGCAGGAAGTCGCAGCCCTGGATCTCCTTGCCGCCGACCTCGGTCCGGAACACCAGCGCGTGGTTCGGGCCGTCGGTGATCACGCGCTCGTAGCGGAAGTTCTCGAAGACCCGCATGACGCCGCGCAGGATCGCCGCGGTGATGGGTTTGCCGGGATACGGCTTGAACGCGACGGGGCTGGTGAACACGACGTCGTCGGCCAGGCAGGCCGCCATCGCGTCGGTGTCGCGTGCTTCGACCGCCTTGCGGAATGCGTCCACGCCGGTTCCTCGCATACTCAACTTGTTGACTAGGTTGAGGCACCGTAACCTGCGGGTATGTCACTGCGCAACGCCGTGATGGCCACCCTGCTCGACGGGGAGTCGTCCGGCTACGACCTGGCCAAGGCGTTCGACGCGTCCGTGGCGAACTTCTGGATGTGCACGCCGCAGCAGCTCTACCGGGAGCTCGACCGCATGGAGGCGGACGGGCTCGTCGCCGCCCGCGTGGTCGAGCAGGAGCGTCGGCCGAACAAGCGCCTGTTCTCGCTCACCGGCAAAGGGGTCGAGGAGCTGTCGAGGTTCACGGCCGCACAGCACAAGCCCGCCGCGATCCGCGACGAGCTGCTGGTCGCCGTGATGGCGGCGGACTCCGGCGACCTCGAGGCGGTGAAGGCGTCGATCACGCGGCGCCGGCGGTGGGCGGAGGCGAAGGTCGAGCGGTACGAACGGTTGCGGGCCAAGCTGCTCGGCGGCCGGACCGAGGAGGAGTTCCTGGCCACGGCCGAGCGGGTCGGGCCCTACCTGACGTTGTTGCGCGGCCTGTCGTTCGAGCGGGACAACGTGCGGTGGTGTGCCCGGAGCCTCACCGTGCTGGAGCGGCGTGGTGCCCGGCTCGACGCGGCGACGTGAGGTTGAATCGGGCTCATGAACGGCATCTCGGTGTTGCAGGAGGCACTCAGCGCGCCCGCGGCGCAGGCGCGCGACCGGTTCGCGGGGCGGCTCAACGGCTACCTGGAGGGGTCGGACGTCGTGCACGCCGTGCGGCTGCAGGGCTGGCTCGGCCTCGAGGTGCCCGGCCCCGGCTGCCACGTCGGCACGGGCAGCTGGGACTTCACCCGCTTCAAGGCCACGACCTCACCGGTGACGTGCGGCCGGTGCCGCAGCGCCGGACTGCTCGCCAGCTCGTTCACCGGGGGCCCGCACCAGCAGACGCTGGAGCTGGAGCTGGAGCTGGAAGGGATCTAACCCCCGCAGGCGTCGCGGTTGCGCAGGATCATGCCGGTCACCGCGGTCATGCCGAGCCGCTCGTAGTACGGCCGCAGAGCGTCGTCGCACACGAGGTCCACCGAGTACAGGTGCGCCGCCTCGGCCACCACCCGGCGCATCAGCTCGGTGCCGACGCCCTGCCCCTGGAACTCCGGCAGCACCTCGAGCCACGGGACGAACGCCGTCAGCACACCGTCGCTGATCATGGTGACGAAACCGATGACGGTGCCGCCGGAGCGTGCGACCACCACGCGGTAGCTCCCGCGCAGGACGGCGAGGTGTTGGGCGGGTGACGGCGGCTGGGGCCAGCCGACGAAGAACCCGGTGAGGTCGTCCTCGGTGAGGTCGCCGACATCGGTGGCATAAGTGATCACCGTCGAATTGAACCAACTCCGTCGAACTCACGTGGGGCTGGTTTCGCCCGCGTTCGACGCTAGGCTCCTGGTCATGGCCCTGCCGACCGCTCCATTGCGCCGTGCGCGCTGTGCGGTCGTCGGCGTGGTCAACGGGACTCTGGCCGTGCTCGCCCACTCCAACGCGGACGGCGAACTGCCCGACGCCGGGCTGGTGTTCTCACTCGTCGGGCTGCTCGCGTGGGCGACGAGCGGGTTCGCGAGGCACGAGCTGACGTGGACGAGGCTGCTCCTGCTGATCGGCGGCGGACAGGCCGCGATGCACGTCCTGGTGTCCCTGGCCGTGTCGCGGCACGAGCACCCCGCGAACCCGGCGC
This sequence comes from Lentzea jiangxiensis, assembly GCF_900104175.1. Taxonomy (GTDB): domain Bacteria; phylum Actinomycetota; class Actinomycetes; order Mycobacteriales; family Pseudonocardiaceae; genus Lentzea; species Lentzea jiangxiensis. Next base: position 64,108 of record NZ_FNIX01000002.1, on the reverse strand, counting down.
ACATGATCGTGTCGCACGTCCTGGCCACCGCCCTTGCCGTGGCCCTGCTGACCTTCGCGGAACGCACCGTGCTCGCGCTGGCCCGTGCCGTCGCCTCCGTGTTGCCGCGCAGGCCCGTCCCGTTGCCCGCCAGCGCTCCCCTGGTCGTCGCCACGCCCGCGCGCGTGCCGGTCACGACCGTCCTGCCCGCCGTGCTGTCGTGGCGCGGCCCTCCGGCTGAACAGGCCTGAAACCTCCCTCCCCACAGGGCCGCTCACCGAGCAGTCCTGCCCCTGTTCACGCCTTTTGGAGCTCCATGACCACCGCAGCCACTCCGCCGCGCACGTCGTTCGCGTGGCGGGGACTCTTCCTGCGCCTGCACTTCTACGCCGGTGTGCTCGTCGGACCGTTCATCCTGATCGCCTCGCTGACCGGCGTCCTGTACGCCCTGACCCCGCAGCTGGAGTCGTGGGTCTACTCCGACCAGCTCCGCGTTCCCGCCACCTCCCAGCAGCTCCCGCTGTCCCAGCAGGTCGACGCCGCGGTGGCGACGTCACCGCGGGGCTCGCTCGTCGCGGTGCGCCCCGCGCCCGAACCCGGTGCCACCACGCGGGTCCTGTTCGCCGAGGAGGGCCTGGGCGAGTCGGAACGCCGTGCGGTCTTCGTCGACCCCGGCACCGGCCGCGTCACCGGTGATCTCGTCGTCTACGGCACCAGTGGCGTCCTGCCGCTGCGCACGACGCTCGACCAGTTGCACCGCAACCTGATGCTCGGCGAACCCGGTCGTCTCTACAGCGAGCTCGCCGCGTCGTGGCTGTGGGTCGTCGCGCTGGGCGGTCTCGTCCTGTGGATCTCCCGGGCGCGCAGCAGCAAGCGCGTCCGGACGCACGGCCTGATCGGCGTGTGGGTGCTCGCCGGAGCGTTGTTCCTGTCCGCCACCGGTCTCACGTGGTCGGCCTACGCGGGCGAGAACGTCGGCGTGCTCCGCGAGGCCGTGGGGTGGTCCACGCCGACGCTGCAGATCCCCGGCGGCAGCGGTGGTCACGGTGACCACGCCGAGCACACCTCGACCGGAGGCGGGCACGGCGACATCGACGCGGTGCTGGGCTCGGCGCGGTCGTGGGGTGTCGACGCGAAACTGGTCGAGATCGGCCTGCCCGCCACGCCCGGCGGTGCCTGGAAGGTCGTCGAGATCGAGAAGGGCCTGCCCTCCCAGGGCGACTCCGTGGCCGTCCAGGACGACGCGGTCGTGGCGTCGGTGGAGTTCGACGACTTCCCGCTCGGCGCGAAGCTCACCAAGTGGGGCATCGACGCGCACATGGGCGTGCTGTTCGGCTGGCCCAACCAGCTGCTGTTGCTGCTCATCGGCGGCGGCCTGGTCGCCCTGGTCGTGCTCGGCTACCGGATGTGGTGGAAGCGGAGGCCGACGAGCGGCTTCGGCCGCCCGGCCCCGCGCGGCCAGTGGCGCAAGGCTCCGCGCGGCGCGCTGGCCGGTCTGGGCCTCGGCGCGCTGCTCGTCGGGTGGTTCGCGCCGCTGCTCGGGATCAGCCTCGTCGTCTTCCTCGTCGTCGACGTCCTGCTCGGCCGGCGCGCGAAAACGGTCTGACACAACGCAACGGTGTGGCGCGAACCACGCGCCGCTACCGTCCACAGTGGACATAGCTTGCCTGAACTGGACATTTGCGGCATAGTGACGGGCAGGTGAGCCGGGAAGTCTGGTCGGCCCGCACGTCACACGCAGGTGGCGGCGGAGAGCTGACGAGGGGTGCCCTGATGACTCTCATTCCCCGTGCCATCCCCGCGATCAACGATCCCGAGGTCGTGCACGCGCTGGCCGCGCGCTGGCGCCGCACCAGGACGTTGCTGCTGCTCTCCGCCGGCGTGCTGCCCGTCGCGATCGGCATCGTCTGCATCGTGCTGGCCGGCATGACATCGGCCGGGCGGCAGATCATGCCGTGGTGGTCGGCCATCCCGGCCGTCGCCGCGGCGGCGTGCGCCTGCGCGTTGCTCTCGTGGTTGCGCCGCAACGGGTTGAGCGACCCGCACTCGTGGCTGCCCGCCACGACCCTGATGACGTCGGCACAGCTCGTGCTCGGCGTCCTGCCCGGTTCCGGCATCGCCCTGCGGCTGAGCCCCGGTGCGGCGATCGCGGTGAAGGCGCTGTGCGCGGCCGGGGTGCTCGGCGCGGGGTCCGCGAGCGCACTGGCCCGGCTGGCCCACCGCTCGTTGCTCTCGGCGCCGGTGCTCGAACTGGGCTCGACGGCGTTCCCGCTCGTGCTGGCGGGGAACGGCACGCGGCTCGTGATCGGCACCGACCGCGCCGACTGGACCACTCGCCACGGCGGCCGGGTCGACGCCGGGGTCTCGTTCGCCCGCGTTCAGCGCGTGACGGCGCACTCGCACGCGATCGTGCTGCACACCACCTCCGGTTCGTGGACGGTCCCGGTGTCCGACCCTCTGACCGCGCAGGCGTTGCTGCGCCGCCGGATCGCGTGGTGGGAGGAGCGCCGCGACGCCGCCGCCGAGCGCGAGCAGCGCCGCTACCTCGACCTGGTGCAGTCGCTCGCGGCCGTCAGCGGTGCCGCGACACGGGGCGGCATCAGCGTGACCGTCGACTCGAACGGCCTCACCACCGGCATCGAACTGAGCCCCGCCGTCCGCGAGCTCGACCCGGAGGTGCTCTCGGCGCAACTCATGGCGTGCGTGCAGAAGGCACGGGCCGACGCGCGCAGACAGGTGCAGGACCTGGTGCTCGACCACGCCGACGCCGAGATGCCGAAAGCCAGCCACTAGTCGGTTGCCCCGTCCCGGTCCGCCTGCCTACGTTCTGCCTGCACCTTCGGAGATGGGGGAACGACTTGCGCAGACGTGACTTCTTCGCCGCGGCGGCCGGGGTCGCCGCTGTCGTGGCCAGCCCCGCGAGCGCGCTCGCCGCGACGGGACGACGACCGGGCGCCTCGCAGGCGCCGGACCTCGACCTCGGCGACTTCCCGGTCGTGGCGAGGGTCCGGGCGCGCAGGGCGCTCGAACACCTCGAGGTGCTCAGCGACCGGATCGGGCCGCGCATCGGCGGCACCGAGTCCGAGCACCGGGCCCGCGACTACCTCGTCCGCGAGCTCGAGGCGTTGCGGTACCAGGTGACGACGCAGCCGTTCACCGTGCCGGACAAGTACCTCGCCGAGGTCAACGGCCGGTGGCAGTCGGGCGCCTCGCGGTTCGGCGCGCTCGGGGTGACCGTCAAGGCCCCGTTCGTCGAGGTGGTGGACGGCCGGCTGCCGGACCTGACCGGCAAGATCGCCTTCTACGTCAACGCCCCCGCCGGCTCCGGACCCACGCACGCGGCGATCGAACGCGGCGCCGTGGCGGTCGTCCTCGGCCGGCTCTCCGCGACCGCGATCAAGGCCGGCGCCTTCTCCCCCACCCTCGACCGCACCGTCGCGGTTCCGGTGATCGGGCTCGCCCAGGTGCACACGGAGGAGCTGCGCGCCCGGGGTTCCGGCGAGCTGACGATCACCACGACGCACCACCCGAACCTGACCTCCTACAACGTGATCGCCGACCGGCCGCCGACGTTCCCGTGGCGGGACAACGGGGTCGTGATGGTGACGGCGCACTACGACAGCGTGCCGGGCTCACCGGGCGCCAACGACGACGGCAGCGGCACCGTGCTGTGCCTGGAGCTCGCGCGCGTGCTGCGGCATCTGCCGACGAACAAGGCGCTGCGGTTCGCGTTGTGGGGCTCGGAGGAACAGGGCCTGCTCGGGTCGCGGCACTACGTCTCGCAGCTCCCGCCCGAGGAGATCGCGCGGATCAAGGGCGTGTTCCAGAACGACATGGTCGCCACCAGCCACGACCCGGCGACGGCGTACTGGTTGCTGTCCGTCGACGGCGCCGACAACGCGACCACGGCGGCGGTGCGCGCCGCCGCTCAACGCCTCGGCTACGACCCGCGGGTGCACGGGCCGGTGGCGCGCGGGTCGAGCGACCACGTGCCGTTCCACGAGAAGGGGCTGGCGTCGGCGAACTTCAGCTGGCGCGGTGAGGGCGGGCCGGCACAGCTCGAACCGATCTACCACACGCCGGAGGACACGATCCGCGACAACATCAGCCTGGAGCGGCTGCAGGTGTCGCTGGAGCTGATCGGCGCGGCGGCCTACCGGCTGGCCAGCCGGCGATAGACCGTGTCCCGCAGGTCTCGAACGGCCCACGGGACGCGGTCTAGGACGTCGGGGCCGTCAGCTCGCCGAGCACGCGGTCCCGCAGCCACGTGGCGAAATCGTCGGGCGGCAGCGGTCTGCTCAGGCAGTACCCCTGCACGATGTCGCAGCCCAGGGCGGCGAGGGCGCTCCAGGTCTCCTCGTCCTCGACGCCCTCGGCCACGACCTCCAGCTCGAGGTTCTGCGCGAGCCCGAGCAACGAGCGGGTGATCGCGCCACTGGACGCGTCCGTGCGCATGTTCGTGGTGAACGACCGGTCGATCTTCATCTCGTGCACGGGCATCGTGCGCAGGTAGGCGATGGACGAGTAGCCGGTGCCGAAGTCGTCGATCGACAGCCGCACGCCCAGCTCCCGCAGCTTCGTCAGCACGTCGCTCGCGCGGATCGGGTCGGCGATGATCGCGCTTTCGGTGATCTCCAGGGTCAGCGCGGAGGCGGGGCGGCCGTGGCGGGCGAGCAGGCCCGCGACCTGGTCGGGGAACGTCGTGTCGTGCAGGCACTGTGCCCCGACGTTGACCGAGACGGGCACGTCCCAGCCGGTGAGGTGCCACGCGTGGCACTGCGCGAGCGCGTGGTCGAGCACGTACCGGGTGAGCGGCTCGATCAGGCCGGTCTCCTCGGCGGCGGGGATGAACCGGTCGGGGCCGAGCAGGCCGAGGCGCGGGTGCTGCCAGCGGCACAGGACCTCGGCGCCGCAGACCGCGCCGGTGCGCGCGTCCGCCTTGGGCTGGTAGTGCAGGACGAGCTCGGCCTGGTCGATGGCATGGCGCAGGTCGCTGATCACGGTGAGCTGGGCGGCGTTGTGCACGTCGAGGCTCGGTTCGTAGACCGACGTGCCGAGCCGGGCGCGCTTGGCCGCGTACATGGCGATGTCGGCGTGCTTGAGCAGCTCGTGGACGTCCGCCGAGTCGGCCGGGTACATCGCGACGCCGATGCTGCAGCCGACGTCGACCGACAGCCCGTCGAGGTCGAAGGGTTCCTCCAGCACCCGGTGCACGCGTTCGGCGACCACCAGGGCGTTCGCCGGTGAGCTCACCATCGGCAACAGCACCGCGAACTCGTCGCCGCCCAGGCGCGCCACCGTGTCGACGTCCCGGACCGCGGCGGTCAGGCGGTTCGCGACGAGCTGGAGCAGCCGGTCGCCGAACGCGTGGCCGAGGGTGTCGTTGATCGGCTTGAAGCGGTTGAGGTCGATGAGGAACAGGCCGAGCGGGTCGCCCGTCCGGTCGGAGCGCCCGATGGCCTGCTGGGCGCGCTGCACCAGCAACGTGCGGTTCGCGAGGCCGGTCAGCGCGTCGTGCATCGCCTCGTGCTCGCTCTTGGCCGCCTGCCTCAGGATCTGCCGCCGGTGCCCGAGCAGCACCACCCCGCACAACCCCACCAGGCCCAGGTCGACGACGAACGCGAGGACCGCGGCGAAGCGCAGCCTCCCGTTCTGGCCTTCCGCGGACCGCAGGTAGTCGGTGGTCTCCAGGCGCTTGAGCTGCACGACCGTGGAGAGCTGCTTGCGCAACGACACGAGCGTGAGCTCGGCCTGGTCGGCCTTCTGGGACGCGGTGGTCGTGTCCCCGCGGTCGCCGGCGGCGACCGTCTCGCGCAGCAGGACCGAGTAGTCGCCGTAGAGGTCGCTGACGATCACCGCGGCCCGCACGTCGGCCGTGCCGCCGTGGTCCTCGAGCCACCGCAGGCTCTCCTCCGCGGCGCCGGCGGCGTTCGCCACGGGCTGGCGCATCACGGGCGTGCCGGAGCGCAGGTGGTCGGCGAGGGCGTGGTCGGCGACGTCGACGTTCTGCACGACCAGACCCCACCGGTCGCTGATCTCGTTGAGCTCGTGCAGGTGTCTGGCGGCGCGCTGCATGCTCAGGCTCGTCCACAGCGCGAGACCCGCCAGCGCGGCGAGACCGATCGTCAGGCTGATGACGGTCGTCTGCACGGTGGTGCGGGACTCGACCCAGTTGGACAGCATCTACCGGCGCCTCACTCGGACATCGCTTTCCGGCGAAGGTGCTATTGGTACGCAGCCAAAGGAGTGCACGCAAGCCGACACAGCCATCGGCAGTGCACTAACCTTGACGGCTTTCCAGGACCAACTGATGGGGCTTCTTGATGATCCGCGTCGCCCATGTCGTCCTGCCTGCGGTTTTGCTCGCGGTGGCGGGGGTGGGCGGATGCGGTCCGGCGCAGACGTCCGATGACCCGCCCACCATCGGGTTCCTGGCGCAGAACAACAGCCGCGACTTCTCGCGCGAGATGAGCGAGGGCTTCCGGGCGGGCGTGCGGATCGCGGGCGGCGTCAACGCCGAGGTCACCGGACCGGACACGCACGACGGCCTCAAGCAGGTCGAGCTGCTCAAGGGCCTGGCCACGCGCGCCAGGGGCGGCATCGGCGTGTCCGCGGTGGCGCCGGAACTGGTCGCCGAGCCGGTGGCGCGGGTCGTGGAGCAGGGCATTCCGGTGATGGCGGTCGCGGGCGGGCAGGTCGCGCCCGGCAGCGGCGTCAAGTTCATGATCGAGAACGACAGCTTCGGGCTCGGCGCGATGCTCGCGGACGCCACGGCCGATCGGCTGCCGCCCAACGCCGCCGGCAAGGTCGTGATCGGCAGCAACTCCCCCGGCATGCCCGCGCTCGACCAGCGGGCGCTCGGGATAAGGTCCCGGCTGGCCGAACGGTTGCCGAAGCTGCAGGTGCTCGGCCCGCTCGACACCGGGCGCGACCTGACGACGAACCTCGCCACGTGGCGGCGGCTGGCCGACGCGAACCCCGACGCCCTCGCGCTGCTGGGCGTGGGGGACGTAGACGCCATCAACCTCGCGGCCGTGCACGCGGAGAAGAACGCGACGTGGCTGGCCGCGGCGTTCAGCATCGACGCGAAGGCGCTGCAGGGCGTCAAGGACGGTCATCTGTTCGCGACGATCTCCGCCGAGCACTTCCTCAAGGGCGCGGTGTCCGGCTGGATGCTCGCCCAGCACGCCAAGAGCGGCCGCAAGCTGCCGGAGGGCTGGTTCGTCGCGCCGGGACTGCTGGTGCGGGCGTCCAACGTGGACGAGATCATCCACCGCCAGTCCAGCGAGGCGACCCGGATGGAGGCGGCGCGGCCGCGGATCGACGAGCTGACCGCGAACCCGCTCAAGCACCTCCGTCCACTGGACCAGGCTCGCTGAGCCAGGCGGCGCAGCGGCACGTCCGCGCGGTGACAGCCGGCGGAGGCGTCGGCGAGCATGGCGGCGATCCCTGCCTTTGGAGGCCGCATGATCAACCGCCGGACTCTCACCAAGACACTCGGCATGGCACTGGCCGCGACCGCCACGACCGGCGTCGCCGGCGCGGACGACGAGGACTCACGGCGCCGCCGCTACCTGGTCCGCGGCGGCGCCGTCGTCACCGCCGACCCCGCGCTGGGAGTGCTCCCGCGCGCGGACGTCCTGATCGACGACGGCGCGATCGCCGGAGTCGGCCGCGACCTGGACGCCAGTGGCGCCAAGGTCGTGGACGCCACCGACATGATCGTCCTGCCCGGCTTCGTCAACACCCACCTCCACATGTGGAGCGCGCTCGGCCGCAACTTCGTGGCCGACGGGTTCCCGTACTTCGCCGCGAAACGGGCGACGTCCACGTTGTACGACGCCGAGGACGTCTACCGCAGCGTCCTGCTCGGACTGGCCGAACTGGCGAACGCGGGCGTGACGACCGTGCACAACTGGTCCAACAACACCCGCTCCCCCGCCCACGCCGACGCAGAACTGCGGGCGCACCGAGACGGTCTGCTGCGCGCACGATTCTCGTATGGACACGTGGACCAGATGTCGCGTGACGTGCCGATGGACTTCACGGACGTGGACCGCGTGCGGCAGCAGTACTTCTCCGCGGGCAGCGCGTTCGACGGGCTGGTGCACCTGGGCGTCGCGGTCCGCGGGCTCTCCCAGAGCGCGGAACCGGCGTTCTTCGCGGACATGGACGCCGCGGTGCGGCGCGGCCTTCCGATCGCGATCCACGCCGGACAGGCGCCGCCGCGGATCGTGGAGGCCGCGGACTACGAGCGACGCGGCTGGCTGGGCCCGCGGACGTTGCTGACGCACTACGTCACGGCGCTGGACGGCGACATGGAGGTCATGGCCCGCACCGGCACGCCGTTGAGCTGGTCCCCGCACTCGGAGTTCCGGCTCGGCTCGGCGGGCGACCCGCGTGACGCGCTGCTGCGGTTCCGCCGGGCCGGGGTGACGGTGTCGCTGTCCTCGGACGCCACGTCCATCGCGCCGTCGGACATGTTCGAGGCGATGCGGCTCGTCTGGAACACCGGGATCCCGTGGCAGGGCACGCCGTCCGCGGGCCTGCCGGAGGTCGGCTTCCGGGAGGTCCTGCGGATGGCGACGCTGGACGGCGCTCGCGCGCTCGGCCTCGGCGACGTCACCGGGTCGATCACCGTCGGCAAGCGGGCGGACGTCGTCCTCGTGCGCACGAACGACATCAACCTCGCTCCGGGCGGGCTGGTCGAGACGACGCTGGTGCAGGCGGCGAACCCCGCCAACGTCGACACCGTGTTCTCGGACGGCCGGATCGTCAAGCGCGGCGGGCGGCTGGTGGCCTACGACGTCGACCGGATCGTGCGGGACGCGCGCGCCTCTTCGCTGCGCATCCGCACGTCCGCCGGCGGCATCCTCACGCCGCCGAGCTGACCGGGGGCGGTTCAGCGGCGCGTCGTGCCCGGTCCCGTCGGGGATCCGGTGCTCGAACCGCCCGCTGAACCGCTCGCGGGATCCGCCGATCCGTCCGGACGGGGAAGTCAGAACGTCCAGACCGCGCGCTTGCCCGGACCGACGACCAGCGTGGACGTGCCCAACTCCTCGACGTGCCGCGCCACCGCGCGGTTCAGCTCGAAGTCGACCCGCTTGAGCCCTGTCCTCCCGGACGGCACCTCGTCGAACCGCATCGTCGTCCCCCCGCGCGTGGCGACGACGGACTCGGGCCGGACCTGCAGCGCGAACCCGCCCGCGCGCAGCAGCGGCACGGTGTCGGCCAAGTCCCGCTCGGTGACGGCGAGGCGGATGGACGTGACGTCCCGCATCAGCTTGTCCCGGTACACGTCCGGCAGGTACCGCTCGCGGGTCACGTCACCGGGGAACCGCGCGGGCTCGACCCGGCTGCGCGGGTCGTCGAGGTACTCCTGCCGGTACTCCATCGCCCACGCCCCGAACCGCTGGTACTCCTGGGCGAGGTACACGGAGTCGAACCACGGCACGGGCTTGCCGTCGCCGAAGTCGCGGGTCTGCGTGAAGTCGATCGGCTCGGCACCGGCCTCGCGCAACCGGACCTCGAGCGCCTCGACGTCGCCGTCCCGCTCGGTCGAGAGTCCCAGCCCCACGGCCCCGGGCTCACCGTCCTTCCCGGGAACGTCGCCGCGCCCGAAGACCTCCAGGTACGTCTCGCGGCCGCGCAGGTAGCGCCCCGTCCACACCTTGCCGTCGGCTCCCTTGGTGGTGCGCACCTCGAAGTCGGCGAAGTCCCTGAGGTACGCCGACCGCTCCACGGCGTCCGCGGTGAAGCGGTCGGAAGTGCCCCAGACGTGGTTGTAGAACAGCAACTGCCGCTCCCCGGCCGACACGGGACCCGCGCCGGACACGACCAGAAGACCAGCCAAGACCACGCACATCACCCGTCGGATCTTCATGGATTCGACCGTAGGACGGACGGCTCAAGCCGGACTCGAGTCAGGCGAGGGGACTCCGTGCCCGACACCGCCCGGTGACGGTCCTGACCCCGTCCACCAGCTGCGACTGGATCCCGTTCAGCTGGTACCCACCCCGGACACCGCAACAAGAGGCGCACGTTCGGACAGCACACCGCCCCGGCAGCCGGGAACGGCCTGCCGGGGCGGTGCGGAGCGGAGCGGAGCGGAGCGGATCAGGGCACCCAGTGGTTGCCGGTCACCGTGATCATCACCTGGAGCTGGATGCTCGCCGAGAAGTAGCTGCTGGAGTCGATCGGCGTCTGGAGCATCTTGCCCCACAACGCGTCCAGCCACGCCTGGCTGCCCGGGTCGGTCGCGGCCACGACGGCGAACGGCGCGAAGAACGCCGCCGCGCTGCCGCCGGAGAGCTGCGTGCCGTCGAGGTGGTAGCCCATCGCGATGCCGTTCGGGTTGTCGCCGGTCTTCGCCCTCACCCACGTGTTGAGCTTGCGGGCCGCCGCCAGCGACGCCGGGTCGCCACTGGTCACCGCGTCCGCGCCGATCCGCCACGGCACGCGGCACGCGTTCCAGTAGTACTTGCCGTCGTTGACGCTCTCGAGCACCTGCCCGGCCGGCGGGCGCGGCGAGGAGTTCGTGTTCTCCACGAAGTCCGGCAGCAGCCCGGTGTTCGGCGCGTAGTCCCGCTGGAGCCGCGCGACCAGGTTCTGGTGCGCGGTGCGGATCGTGTCCCACGCCGGGTCACCGGTCGCCTTCCGGAACGCCCGGAAGTGGTCGGCCATCCAGTCCGACGACCGCGAGAGGTAGTAGTACTGGCTGCCCGCGCTCGCCCAGTCGCCGAGCTTGAGCAGGTTCGTCGACGGGTTGACCTCGCTGGCCTTGATCGCGTTGATGTGCCGGATCGCCAGCTGCCTGTAGTCGTAGGTGCCGGAGCTGCCCCACTGCCGGTCGGCGAGCAGCAGCCCGTAGGCCACGTCGAGGTCGCCGTCCGTGGCGCCGTCACCGCCGTTGACGCTGCGGCAGTTCACGTCCTGTTCGGCCGCGAGCAGGTCCGGGTTGATCGACGACGGGTGGTCGATCTTCCACTTCACGAACCCGTCGAAGATCCTGCGGGCGTCCGGGTCGGCGCCCGCCATCGTGGCGACGACGACCATGCCGTAGCCCTGCGCCTCGGCGACGTACGGGTGGTCCGCGTCGGGCGAGATCACCTGGTACCAGCCGTTTCCGCAGTTCTGCCGCACGAACGCCGACTTCCAGCGCCGGTAGTGGTCGACCACCTGCGCGTCCAGGGTGGCCGTGCTGCCGGACGGGCGGAGGATCCCCGCCGCGTACGGCTGCTGCCTGCTGCCGAACGGCACCGCCACCCCGGTGGACGACGGGGTGCCGTAGACCTCGAACTCCCAGAGCGAGTAGCCCACTCCGTGGCACGCGCCGTGCCGTGCACCCGCACGTACCGGCCGGTGCCGGAGACGGTCAGGTCGTCGACCCCGCCGTCACCGCTGCCGGTCGAGTGGACGTCCGTCCACACGACACCGTCCGCCGACGTCTGCACCTGGTACGCCCTGGCGTGCGCGGTCTCCCAGTGCAGGCGCACCCGGCTCACCGAGTGCGTCGAGCCCAGGTCGATCCGGATCCACTCGGGATCGCGTCCCTCCACCGAGGCCCAGCGGGTCGACGTGCTGCCGTCGACCGCCTTGCCCGCCTCGAGCCCGGCGGCCTCGACCGAGGAGGCCGTCACCGCCTTGCCGCGGGAGACCAGCGGATCCGCCGCCGTCGCGCTGGTCGTCCCTGTCGCGAGGAGCCCGAGCACGAGCGTCCCCAACAGCCACTTCCTGGCCATGAACCACCTCATGCCTATTGGTTAACAAACCTGCCTGATCGCGGTCGGCGCGACAGTAGGCCGGTTCGCCACCTCCGGACAAGAGGTGCGCCCCACTTGTCCGGTCACCTGTCCCAGACCTCCCGGACGGCGTCGGCGATCGAGGCGGCCTGTGCCCTGCCCGCCTCGGCCGCGGGCTTGCGCCGGGCCGGGTCCAGCAGGTTCGTGCCGATGGCGGCCAGCGCCTGCCCGTCCGGGCTGACCACGATCGACGGCACCCCGAGCTTCGCGGCCTGCGCCTGCGGCGTCGCGGCGGCACTGGCCGCGCGCGTCAACGGCGCCACGACCACCACGCGCTCGTAGCCGGCCGCCAGGTCGACGTTCGCGACCGACCGCATGCCGCCGTCCATGTACCGGCTGCCGTCGATGGTGACCGGCGGCCACACCAGCGGCACCGCGCAGCTCGACGCCACCGCCTTCACGAGCGGCACCCCGCTGTCCCGGTCGAACGCGACGAACTTCCCGGTCGTGGCGTCCACGGCGGTCACCTTGAGCGCGCGGTCCGGCCAGTCCCTGGTGGACAGCCGGCTGTCGAACACCGCGAGCCGCGACTCCTCGGACGGCGTGCGGGCCTTCAGCGCGGCACGGCCGAGCCGGGCGCGCTTCGCCGCGGGCTTGCCGGGCATCACGTAGGAGAGCGCGTACCTCGCCAGCATCCACGGGGTCAGCCGGGCAGGGACCTCCCCGTCCGGCGGCAGCAGCTGGCCCGCGTAGAGGTCGGCGAGCGCCGAGCCGCCCGCCAGCTCGGCGGCCACCACCGACCCCGCCGACGTGCCCACGAACAGGTCGGCCTCCGCCAGGTCGACACCCTGTTCGGCGAGTCCGTGCAAAAGCCCTGTCTCCCAGGCGATTCCGGTGACACCACCGCCACCCAGCACCAATGCGCGTTGTCCGGTCACGCCCACCATCCTATGGAGTGGGACGGGCTCCTGGTCCATGGTCGGTGTTGGTAACCTTGGCGGCGAAGCCGAGAAGCGCTGCAACGGGCCCGCGGGCCTGCCACGCTCGGCTTTGCACCACCACGGAACAAGGGCGCTTCCGACTTTTCGGGAGCGCGCGTGGCCGGTTTGAAGTCCCTGCTGAACCAGCGGATCGTCGTGCTCGACGGCGCCTGGGGCACGATGTTCCAACAGGCGGGACTGTCCCCGGCCGACTACTACGGCACCGAGTTCGGCGACCACCACCTCGACGTCGCGGGCGACCCGGACCTGCTGAACCTCACCCGCCCGGACCTGGTGCTCGACGTGCACCGGCAGTACCTCGCCGCGGGCGCGGACATCACGACCACCAACACGTTCACCGCCACCTCGATCGGCCAGGCCGACTACGGGCTGGAGCACCGCGTCCGCGACATGAACATCGCCGGCGCGCGGCTCGCCCGCCAGGCCGCGGACGAGTTCGGCGGCCGGTTCGTCGCCGGGTCGGTCGGACCGCTCAACGTCACGCTGTCGCTGTCGCCCAAGGTCGAGGACCCGGCGTTCCGCGCCGTGACGTTCGACCAGGTGAAGGCCTCCTACGCGGAGCAGATCTCGGCGCTGCACGAGGGCGGCGTCGACCTGCTGCTGATCGAGACGATCTTCGACACCCTGAACTGCAAGGCCGCCATCGCCGCGGCCCGCGAGGTCGCGCCCGACCTGCCGCTGTGGATCTCGGTGACGATCGTCGACCTGTCCGGCCGCACGCTCTCCGGCCAGACCGTCGAGGCGTTCTGGGACTCGATCGCGCACGCCGAGCCGCTCGTCGTCGGCGTGAACTGCTCGCTGGGCGCCGAGGAGATGCGCCCGCACGTCACGGATCTGGCGCGACTCGCGGACACCTACGTCGCCTGCCACCCGAACGCGGGCCTGCCCAACGCGTTCGGCGGCTACGACCAGACCCCGGACGAGACGGCCGCCCTGCTGGAGGACTTCGCGGGCAACGGCATCGTCAACGTCGTCGGCGGCTGCTGCGGCACCTCCCCCGCGCACATCAGGGCCATCGCCGACGCCGTGCGCGGGAGGGCGCCGCGCGAGGTCACGGCCTCCCGCCGCTCCACCCGGTTCAGCGGCCTGGAGACGTTCGAGATCGGCCCCGACACCGGGTTCGTCATGATCGGCGAGCGCACCAACGTCACCGGCTCGGCCAAGTTCCGCAGGCTCATCGAGGCCGACAACCACCAGGCGGCGCTCGACGTGGCGCTGGAGCAGGTACGCGGTGGCGCGAACCTGCTGGACGTCAACATGGACGCCGACCTGCTCGACGGCGAGCAGGCGATGACGACGTTCCTGAACCTGATCGCGACCGAGCCGGAGATCGCCCGCATCCCGGTGATGGTCGACAGCTCGCGCTGGGGCGTGCTGGAGGCCGGCCTGCGCTGCGTGCAGGGCAAGGGCGTGGTCAACTCGATCAGCCTCAAGGAGGGCGAGGAGCCGTTCCTGCGGCAGGCCCGCACGATCCGCGACTACGGCGCCGGTGTCGTCGTGATGGCGTTCGACGAGCAGGGCCAGGCGGACACGACCGAGCGCAAGGTCGAGATCTGCGCCCGCGCGTACGACCTGCTCACCCAGCAGGCCGGGTTCCCCGCCGAGGACATCATCTTCGACCCGAACGTGCTCGCGGTGGCGACCGGCATCGAGGAGCACAACGGCTACGCCAGGGCGTTCATCGACGCGTTGCCGCTGATCAAGCAGCGATGTCCGGGAGCCCGCACCAGCGGCGGCATCTCGAACCTGTCGTTCTCGTTCCGCGGCAACGACGTCGTCCGCGAGGCCATGCACTCGGCGTTCCTGTTCCACGCCGTCAAAGCCGGCCTGGACATGGGCATCGTCAACGCGGGCCAGCTCGTCGTCTACCAGGACATCCAGCCGGAGCTGCTGGAACTGGTCGAGGACGTCATCTTCAACCGGCGCGAGGACGCGACGGACCGCCTCGTCGCGCACGCCGAGACCGTCAGGGGCCCCGGCCAGAAGCGCGTCGTCGACCTGTCGTGGCGCGAGGCCCCGGTCGCGAAGCGGCTCGAGCACGCGATCCTGCACGGCGTCGTCGACTTCATCGAGTCCGACACCGAGGAGGCGCGTCAGCAGCTCCCCCGGCCTCTCGACGTCATCGAGGGCCCGCTGATGGACGGCATGAAGGTCGTCGGCGACCTGTTCGGCGCGGGCAAGATGTTCCTGCCCCAGGTCGTGAAGAGCGCCCGCGTGATGAAGCGCGCGGTCGCGTACCTGGAGCCGTTCATGGACGCCGAGCCGAAGTCGACGGCCGGCGGCAACGGCAAGGTCGTGCTCGCCACGGTCAAGGGCGACGTCCACGACATCGGCAAGAACATCGTCGGCGTCGTGCTGGGCTGCAACAACTACGAGGTGGTCGACCTCGGCGTGATGGTCCCCGCCGCGAAGATCCTCGACACGGCGATCAAGGAGCACGCCGACGTCATCGGCCTGTCCGGGCTGATCACGCCGTCGCTGGACGAGATGGTCTCGGTCGCCGAGGAGATGCAGCGGCGCGGCATGAAGCTGCCGCTGCTGATCGGCGGCGCCACCACGTCCCGCCAGCACACGGCCGTGAAGATCGCCCCCGTCTACGACGAGCCGGTCGTGCACGTCCTCGACGCCTCGCGGGTCGTCGGCGTCGTCTCCGACCTGCTCGACGACCGCCGTGCCCACGAGCTCAACCTCGCGAACCGCGCCGAACAGGCACGGCTGCGCGAACAGCACGAGAACCGCAAGCAGGTCGCGCTGCTCGCATTCGAGGACGCGCGCGCGAATCGGGAAGAGGTCGATTTCTCCGAACTGCCCACCCCGGCGTTCACCGGAACCCGCACGATCACGCCGTCGCTCGCGGAACTGCGCGAGTTCATCGACTGGACGTTCCTGTTCCTCGCGTGGGAACTCAAAGGCAAGTTCCCCGCGATCCTCGAACAGCCCGTAGCGCGCGAACTGTACGACGACGCGACGGCGTTGCTCGACGAAATCGTCGAGAAAGACCTGTTCACCGCAAAGGGCGTCTACGGTTACTGGCCCGCGCATTCCGAGGGTGACGACATCCGCCTCGACAACGGCGTGCTCATTCCGATGCTGCGCCAGCAGACGAAAAAGCCGCTCTCGCGTCCGAACCGGTGCCTCGCGGACTACGTGGCACCGGAAGGCGACCACATCGGCGGTTTCGCGGTGACGATCCTCGGCGCGGAGAAGCTGGCCGCGCACTACGAGGCCAAGCAGGACGACTACCGCGCCATCATGGCGAAGGCGCTGGCAGACCGGCTCGCCGAGGCGTTCGCCGAGTGGATCCACCTGCGGGCCCGCCGCGACTGGTTCGAGCCGGACGCGCAGCCCCGGCTCGCCGACCTGCACGCCGAGAAGTTCCGCGGCATCCGCCCCGCTCTCGGTTACCCGGCCTGCCCCGACCACGCGGTGAAGCGCGAACTGTTCGACCTCCTCGGCGCCGAGGAAATCGGGGTGGGACTGACTGAATCGTTTGCGATGACGCCGGCGGCGAGCGTGAGCGGGCTGATCTTCCAGCACCCGGAGGCGAAGTACTTCACCGTGGGGCGCCTTGGGCGCGACCAGGTCGAGGACTACGCGCGCCGATACGGCAAGCCTCTCGCGGAAGTCGAGCAGTGGCTGCGCCCCAACCTGGGATATGAACCCGCCTGACACCCGCGGAACGTGAAAGCGCTTCCCGGTACGGGAGGCGTTGTCTCGATTTGACACCAAGCGATGTAGCATCGGCCGCTCCGGAGATCAATCACCTGAAGGTCGAGCGAGCCCGAGGTCATCCATGCGAGCTGCGGCACTGGTGCTGGGTCTGGTGCTGCTGGCGGGCTGCGGTGGCGCCGCCCGCTCCGAGGCGTTGCCGCACGTCGGTTTCGTCGTCAAGCGCACGGGTGGTTCGTTCGCCCAGGAGATGACCAGCGGTTTCCACGAGGGTGTCGGGCGGGTCGGCGCAGTGAGCGCGACCGTGACGGGTCCTCCCGGGCAGGACGGGCACGAGGAAGTCGAGTTGTTCCGCGATGTGACGATGGCGGCGAAAGGCGGAATCGCCGTCGCCACGTCCGAACCGGCGCTGATGACGCCGTCGATCGGTGAGGCGCCGGCCCGGCACGTGTCCGTCATCGGCGTGGACACGCGCCTCACCGCGAGCTCCGGGGTCGGGCTGCACATCGGTAACGGCAACTACGAACTCGGCGAAAAGCTGGCTGACGAACTGATGCGCCGACTGCCCCCGGACGCGACCGGAACCGTGGTGGTGGGCAGCACCGCTCCCGGACTCGCCGGTGTCGACGACCGGGCCGACGGGATCCGGGGCCGTTTCGCCGAAAAGCTACCGGGGGTAGTGGTGCTGGGGCCGTTCGACACACAACGTGATGACGAAGCGAACCGCGACGCGCGGCGAAGGCTGGTCTCGGCGAACCCGGACGCGCTCGCGTTCGAGGGAACGGGCGACTGCGACGGGGTGAGCCCCGCCGCGCTGAAGACGGAGAAGTCGGCGAGGTGGCTGGTGGGCGGGTTCGGGGTCGACCCGGGAACGTTGCGGGCGGTGCGGGACGGCGCCATGGTGGCGACGATCTCACCCGAGCACTACCTCGAGGGCGCTGTGGCAGGCTGGTTGCTCGCCAGGCACGCGAAAGGCGGAGAGGTGCTGCCGCAGGGCTGGATCGAGACCCCGGGGCTCACGGTGACCACCGCGAACCTCGGCACGGTGCTGCACAGGCAGGAGTCCGGGAAGGCGCGCGGGGAGTTCTTCCAGCCTCAGATCGACAGCTTCGCCGAGGATCCGGCGAGCTGGGTGCGACCGTTGGAGCAGGCACGGTGAGCTTTGGGGAGGGCCGCGCCACCGCACGGGTGGCGACGGCGGGGCTGACGGTCGGGCTGCTGGCCCTCGCGGGGCTGGCGCTGTGGAGCAGTGTCAGCGCGCAGGCCACGACCGCGCACGTGCGGCAGCTCAACGAGACCAGCGAGCGGTGGGCCCGCGTGCTGGAACACGTCAACGTCGCTGATGACGCGTTGCGCGACCTGCGGCTCAAGCGGACGCCGCAGACGATCGAGCCGTTGCGGAGCTCGGCGGGTTCGGCGCGCGGCGAGCTGGAGTGGTTGCGCACCAGCGGCATGCCGTCCGACGCCGGCGTCGCCGCACGGCTGCTGCCGTTCTACGACCAGACGACGGAGATCCTGCGCGAGGTCGTCGCCGGGGACGACCCGCCGCAGGTCGACCAGGCCGGACTCGCGCACTCGTCGCTGCGGCGCCAGGTCTCCGCGCAGATCGGGGCGAAGCGCCTCGACACCACCGAGTACCTGCGCGCGGCCGACGAGAAGAACGCGCGGCTGCGGATCGCGCAGATCGTGGCGTTGGTGGTCGACGGGCTCCTGGTGGCGCTGTTCGGCATGGTGCTGCTCGGCCACCGCCGCAAGATCCTGCGCCAGGCCGCCAAGAACGAGCACGAGGCCCACCACGACGCCCTGACCGGTCTCGCGAACCGCACGCTGCTCGCGCGCCGGATGGAGACCGCCGTCGACAAGGCGCGCAAGAACGACGAGCCGCTGGCGTTGCTGATCGTGGACCTCGACAGGTTCAAGGAGGTCAACGACTCGCTCGGCCACCACATCGGCGACCTGCTGCTGCGCCAGGTGGCGAACCGCCTCTCGTGGGCGGTGCGCGACACGGACCTGGTGGCGCGCCTGGGCGGCGACGAGTTCGCCGTCCTGCTGCCGGGCGTCGGCTCGGCCGAGAACGCCGGCATGGTGGCGGAGAAGATCCTCCAGGCGCTGGCCATGCCGGTGACGCTGGAGGGCTTGGAACTCGAGATAGTGGGCAGCGTCGGCGTGGCGCTGTGCCCGGCGGACTCCGGTGACGGCCACGAACTGCTGCGGCACGCGGACATAGCGATGTACGCGGCCAAGCGCGAGAAGTCCGGCGTCGCCGTGTACGACGCACGCCTGCACGAACGCGGCGCCGCCCACCTGACCGCCGTGACGGAACTGCGGCACGCGATCGACCGCGGCGAGCTGTTCCTGCAGTACCAGCCGAAAGCCCTGGCCGACACGGGCGTGGTGTGCGGCGTCGAGGCCCTGGCCCGCTGGCAGCACCCGACGCGCGGCCTGGTGCGCCCGGACGAGTTCATCCCGGTCGCCGAGGAGAACGGCCTCATCGAGCCGCTGACCCGCTACGTGATCGACGCGGCGCTGCGCCAGTGCCGCGCCTGGTCCGACGCGGGTTGGGAGGTGCCGGTGTCGGTGAACGTGGGCGCCGCCTGCCTGCACCACACCGAGTTCCCCGGCGACGTGGCCGACCTGATCAAGCGCCACGGCCTGCCCGCGCGCCTGCTGACCCTGGAGATCACCGAGTCGGCGATCATCTCCGACCCGGACCGCGCGGTGGAGGTGCTGCGCGGCCTGACCGAGCTCGGCGTGCGGCTCTCGATCGACGACTTCGGCACCGGTTACTCGTCGATCTCGTACCTGCGCAGCATGCGGGTGCACGAGATGAAGCTCGACCGGTCGTTCGTGACGCACATGTGCACCGACGCGGGTGATTCGGCGATCGTGCACGCCCTGGTGGCCCTCGCCCGCAACTTCGGGCTGCAGGCCGTCGCGGAGGGCGTGGAGGACCAGGACACCTGGACCGCGCTGGCCGAGGCCGGCTGCGACGTGGTGCAGGGGTACTTCCTCAGCGAGCCGCTGCCCGCCGAGGAAGTCGTGTCCTGGCTCGGTGACCGGGCGGCGGCTCACGCGTAGGGATCGGTGTCCCGCCACTGGTTGATGAACGGCTGCATGAACTCGACCATGGCGGGCAGCTGGTCCGCGCACGACAGGTAGGCGAGCACCCGGATCGCGCCGACGGCGTTGACGAACCGGAGCACCTCCGGGTCGAGCTCGCGCAGCCCGTTCTTCCGCGCGCCCCGGTCGTAGGCGGCGGTCAGCTCCGGTCCGAGGCCGGCGAGGTCCCACTCGACCGGCCCGTACGTGATCAGCTCGAAGTCGGAGAACAGCGGCCCGTCCGTGCTCGCGAAGATGTTCGCGGGCGGCGAGTCGCCGTGGATCGGCTGCAGGTCCACCTGCGGGAACTTCGCCCGGAACGCCGCCTCGTCACTGGCGAGGGGCTCCAGCACCTCCCACTCGGCCCTGGCCCGCCGCAGGTCGGCCGGCGTGACGAGGTCCCCGCCTTCGAGCCGTCGCAGGCCTTCCCGGACGAACCGCGGTTCCGCCGACGACAGGAACTCCAGCTCGCCGGGGTAGTCCCGCAGCGCCTTGTGCAGGTCGGCGCTGAGCTCGGAGTTCTTGACGTAGTCGGGTTCGGACGACCCGTCCTCGTCGGTGAACGGCCAGAACGTGATGGAGAACCCGTCGCGCCGCACGGGCTTGCGCTCGACCAGCGGGCTCGGTGGGATCACCGGCGTGCCCCGGTCGTGCAGCCACTGCGCCACGTCGAGCTCCTGCTGCTGCCGCTTGGCGAGGCTCTCGGGCGTCGTGGTGTGCGGCAGGACGGTCGGGACGCGCGCCACGACGGGGGACGGGGCGAGGTGGACGACGACGGAGAACAGCTCGTAGAGCACCCTGCCCTCGGTGATCTCCAGGCCGAGCTCGCGCCCCGCGGCCACGGCGGCGTCACGGGCCGCGGTGGTGCGGTGGGCGATCTCTTCGGGGGTCGCGAAAGCTGTCATGACGGGGATCGTGTCACGACGACGCGGGTGGCCGCAGATCATTTACGGCGGCCCCGCACCGGCGGCGGATTCGTGGCGTGCGCCCGACCACAGGTCATCCCGGACGGACGGGGCGTGGGCGCTCCCGCTTCGACGTCGTGCCGGCTCAGTGGTCGCAGCAGACCCGCTCGGCCCACTCCGGCTCGTGCCACCAGTGCTTCTTCTCCGCCGAAGGCAACGGGTCGAGCGCCGCCGACATCGCGAGAGCCGGCGTCTGCCGGTACGGCTCGAGCAGTTCGGACACGCTGTGGAGCCGCCCACCCACCATCACTTGCCGCACGTCGGCCGCGGCCTTGATGTCCGCCAGCGGATCACCCTCGACGAAAGCGATGTCGGCGGGCGCACCGGGCTTGATCGCGCCGAGCGGCAGGCCCAGCCACCTCGCCGGGTTGCGGGTCGCGGTGATGAGCGCTTCCCGTGGTGTGAAGCCGTATTCGACGAGGGCGCGCAGGTTCATGTGCGTCGCGGTGGCGGGGCTGTCGAGCGGTGCGTCGGTGCCGGTGATGACGAAACCGCCGCCGCGGTGGACCTGCAGCGCCAGCTCGACCCAGCCGCGCAGGATCGCGCGCGACGACGTGCCGGCCGGGGTGCCCTGGTTGTTGGCGTCGGCGACGTAGCGCTCGTACTCCCACGGCGGGTAGAGCACGCGGGTGCGTTCGTCGATGACGAGCGACTTGTCGGTGTCGTAGAGGGCGCGCGACTGGAAGAGCGTGGGCGTGATGGACATGCCGGAGCGGGTGAACAGGGCCACCACGTCCTGGTAGGCCTTGCCCTGGCGGGTGATCGTGTGGGAGTAGCCGAGGCGGTTGGTGGCGCCCACGTGCTCCATGCCGTCCATGCCGATGTTCGCCGCCGGGTAGAGGTAGTGGCTGGAGAGCGGCACGCGTGACCGCTGCACGGCGGCGCGTTGCAGCTCGACGGGCAGGCGGACGTAGGTCTTGATCAGGTCGTAGCCGAGCTCGTGGGCGCGGCGCAGTTCCAGGTCGAGCTGCGCCCTGCTGAGCGTCGGCCGCATGAAGTTGTAGTAGACGCGGGAGCCGTCGACGGCCTCGCCGGTCGCGTAGAACCGCGGCCCCGTCAGGGTTCCCGCGGCGAGCGCCTCCCTGGTCTCGACCATCTGGTAGACCGGGTCGCCGGGTGAGCGGACGGTCGTGACGCCGTAGGCGAGCCAGACGTTGCCCTGCCGCGCGCCCCACTGGCGGCCGCGCAGGTGCCAGTGGTTGTGCGCGTCGATCAGGCCGGGGATGGCGGTCAGGCCCGCCGCATCGACATCGGCCCGTCCCCGCTGCGGCCGGACCTCCTCGACCTCGCCGTTCGCCACGACGATGTCGACGTCGCGCTCGAGCTGGTGCGCCTCGCCGTCCCAGTAGGCGCCGACGCGGACCACCTTGCGGTTCGGGGACTTCGGCCTGCGCCACGTCAGGCCGTGGCGGATCGTCGTGACCCTGCCGTCCACAGTGGACTTGCGGAGCCGGCCGTTGTTCAGGTACACCAGCGCGTCGTTGCCGTGCCACGCCAGCGAGTCGGTGACCTCGTTCGTCACCTTGCGCGGCTCGCCCTGGAACGTGCCCTTGGCGTCGACCGGCACGACCCACGCGACGCTCTCCACGACGAACGCGAGGTGCTTGCCGTCCGGCGACCACACGGGGCCGTCGTCGCCGCGGGTCGCGATGGAGCGGAACGGCATCGGCTCGGTGTACCTCAGCTCGCCGCTCGCGAGGTCGACGCTCAGGACCTGGCTGGTGCCCTCGCGGAACCGCCGTGAGAACGGCTTCACCGCCGCCAGCGCGATCGTGCCGCCGTCCTTCGACCAGGTCGGCCGGCCCGGCTGGAACAACGCGGGCGTGACCTGCCTGCGCGCCTGCCGGTCCGTGATCCACACCTGGCCGTCCTGGTCGAGGTACGCGACCCGCGTCCCGTCCGGCGAGAACCGGGGCGTGGTCTGCGCGTGCGGTGCGGGCGCGAACAGCTCGTCCTCGCCCGAAGCCAGGTCGCGGACCCGCAGCTGCGCGACGCCGGTCCGGTCGCTCGCGTAGACGAGCTTCCTGCCGTCGGGCGAGAAGTCCGGGTCGGAGTCGAAGTACCGGCCGCCGGTCAGCTTCACGGCCTTGCCGCCGCTGAGCAGGTACAGCGCGTTCAACGCCCGGAACGCGATCTTCCCGTCGCTCGACACGACCGGGCTCGCGATGCCCTTCACCGCGCCACCGGTGAGGTTCCCGGCCCGGCGCTGCCCGCGGTTCTCCCGCACCGGAACCGTAGCCTCGAACGGGATGTCCTTCGTGGACCCGCGGGCGAGGCAGCGGATCTTGCCGTCCGCCGTGTAGAGAACGCTGTCACCGTCCCAGATCGGCGCGAACCCGAAGACGTCCTGCCCGCTCACGACCGCGGTCGTGCCGAGCACGAGGTCGGCCTGACCGGGCCGCATCCGCGTGTAGCTGGGCTGATCGCCGGGTCCGAACGCCGCACCGAACAACTGCGTGCCCGTGGGGGCCGTGACGAGACGTTCACGCTTGCCGTCGAGCGTCACGGTGTCGACCGCCGCGTTGCCGACGGTGAAGATGATCCGCGTGCCGTCGGCGGACCACTGCGGTGCCGCGGCCTCGTCCGGCACACCGGTGAGCTGCGTGATCTGCTTCGTGGCCACGTCGAGCACGTGCACGCCGTAGCTGCCCGCCCGATCGCTGACGAACGCGATGCGCTTGCCGTCCGGCGAGAAAGCGGGCTCGCGGTGGTCGTACCGGCCGGACGTGAGCTGCTCCAGCCCGCGGCCGTCGAACCCGATGACGTGCAGGTGGTAGTTGCCGTCCCGGTAGGACTGGAACGCGATCCGGTCACCGGGTCCGAAAGAAGGCAGCGTGGCGTCCTGCAGCTCGCCGGTGAGCTTGCGCGCCTCCCCGCCCGAGGCCGGCAGCACCCAGATGGCGGTGACGAGGTCGATGGCGAGCCACCGGCCGTCCCGTGATCGCGCGACCGAGATGTTGGTGCCCTGCGTCAGCTTCACCCGCGACCCCGGTTCCGCCCGCGCGGCGCCGGTCGTGAGCGCGGAGGCGGCGGTGGCGACGGCGGCGGCCTGCCCGGTGCGGGTCAGCAGTTCGCGACGCGACAGTTCCATGGCGGCACTCCCCGGTGTCGATCCCCTCGGAGATCCACCCTGGCACCGCACCGCGGCCGCGCCATCTACCGTTCGGAGCAGCGCCCACCAAGTGGGACGCGGAGTCCGCGGCAGGGCCGTTCACCGCAACAGCCCACGGCTCACAGCGCCAGCGCGCCCTCGATCCGGGCCACCATCGCGTCCTCGGCGTCCACCACGACACCATCCGCCTCAGCGACCTCACGGCAGATCGCGAGCACCCCGCGGGGGAACTCGACGGCGTCCTCCGGCGACTTGGCGGCCAGCGTCTTCATCGACGAGCGCAGCGCCTCGAGGACGACCGGCTCGATCTCCTCGTCGGTCCCCGCCGGCACCGACGGGCGCGCGCCGCCCAGGACGGTGCGCAGGTCCGGCGAGAGGTTGCGCAGAGCACGCAGGCCGGCGAAGCGCTCCTCCAGCACGGGACCGGGGTCGGCGTGCGAGACCAGCAGCATCGCGCCGTACACCGCGGTGCGCAGGGTGCGGCTCTCCTCGTCGGTGTAGAAGATCATGTGGTCCACTCCAGGTCGTTGTTCCGGTGTTGCTCAGAGGACTCCCGAGCGCCTCACCGGTTGCGTTGCGGACAGCGGAAACGCCTGTGACGGACGTCTACGCCGACGGAAGCGAACAAACGGCGGCCGTTGTGCGTTGAACGAGTTCCAAGCCCTTTCAGGAGGATGCAAGCATGACGACCACCGCTGCCCGGCCCCGCGTCACGGTTCGGCGGGTGGTGTTCACGCTCGTCCTCTTCACCGTGACGACGCTGCTGTTCTGGGTGCCCTTCGAGGGGCTGTTCGCGGCGAGCGCCGAGTGGCCGGACCCGGTCCGCCCGATCGCCGCGGTCGTGTTCGTCGCGGCGGCCATCACGATGATCGTGCTGTTCACGCAGCGCGGCAGTGACCGGGCGGCACGCATCTCGCAGTTCCTGCTCGGTTTCGCCTGGATCGCGTTCGTCTGGACGCTGATCTCCGACGTGGTGCGGATCGGCCTGGCGGTGGCGGGGGTCGAGAACCCGTTCCGCTCCCGGTTCATCGCGGTGCTGCTGGCCGTCCTCATCGTCACCGTGACGGTGTACGGCGTGTACGAGGCGATGCGCGTGCCCCGGATCAA
The DNA here is from genome assembly GCF_900104175.1 of Lentzea jiangxiensis. Classification (GTDB taxonomy): domain Bacteria; phylum Actinomycetota; class Actinomycetes; order Mycobacteriales; family Pseudonocardiaceae; genus Lentzea; species Lentzea jiangxiensis. The sequence goes on along the minus strand of NZ_FNIX01000002.1, from coordinate 39,435 downwards.
GCGGCAAGCCGTGACGATTCCCCGGCTCGACCCCGCGTTCGACGGCCTGACCGTCGCGGTCGTCACCGACACGCACTACGGCGCCATCAACCGCGCGAAGTGGTCCCGGGGCATGGTCGACGCGGTCAACGGGCTCGGCGCGGACGTCGCCGTGCACGTCGGCGACATCGCGGACGGCACCGCCGAGCAGCGCCTGGAGCAGGCCACCCCGCTCGGCGACGTCAACACCGAGCACCGCTTCTACATCACCGGCAACCACGAGTACTACTCGAACGGCCAGGGCTGGGTCGACCTCATGACCCGCCTGGGCTGGAGGGCGCTGCGCAACGAGCACGTGGTGCTGGAGCGCGGTGGCGCCAAGCTCGTGTTCGCCGGGATCGACGACGTCACGGCGAGCCACTCCGGCGAGCCCGGTCACGCCGCTGACCTCGCCACGGCGCTGCGCGGTGCCGATCCCGGCGCACCGGTCGTGCTGCTGGCGCACCAGCCGTCGGAGGTCAAGAAGTCCGTCGCGGCGGGCGTGGACCTGCAGCTGTCCGGGCACACGCACGGCGGTCAGATCTGGCCGTTCCACTACCTGGTGCGGCTGCAGCAGCCGGTGGTCGCCGGCCTGAGCAGGCACGGCGACCGCACGCAGCTCTACACCAGCCGCGGTTCCGGCTTCTGGGGCCCGCCGATGCGCGTCTTCGCGCCCAGCGAGATCACGCTGCTCACGCTCAAGGCGAGTTGAGGTGCCCGCCGTCGTTGAACCGCACCAGGCGGGGTGACTCGCCGGTCGTGTAGCGGATCACGGTCAGCGCGGCGTGGTCGTGGTTCAGCGTCAGCCACCGCTCGGGCGGGGCGTCCAGGGCGTCCCGCACGAGCCAGCCGATCAGGAACGCGTGCGTCACGACCAGCACCGGGCCGTCGCCGGGGCGTGCGAACCGGGTCTCGGCCTCGTGCGCCAGGGCGGGGCCGCGGGTGCGCTCGGACTCGGGGAACCGGTCGAAGAAGTCGTCGTGGTCCGGGACGAAGTGCGGCACGTAGTCGTCGGCGGCCGACTCGACTCGGCAGGGCACGCGCAGCACACCGGCGATGATCGACGCGGTCTCCGCCGCGCGGGCGGCCGGACCGTGGTGCACTGCGGCGAAACCCGTGCCCCGCAACCGTTCCGCGAGCGCCTCGGCCTGCCTGCGGCCCCGTGCCGTCAGCCGGGCCCCGTCCTTCGTCGCTTCGCCGTGCCGGACCAGGTGCAGATCTCTTGTCACGCCGTGCAGTCTGCCCTGACGGCACCGGCGGCGTGATGGGCGTAGGTGGGTCCGGAGCCGTTCCAGTCCTGACCTCGGGTGAGCAGCTGCACGGTCAGGTTTCCGCTGGCCTTGAACTTCCCGGCGACGACCCACTGGCCGCGCTTGTCCACCTGCTTGATCGCGAACGACGCCATCGGGGTGCCGCCGACGCCGTTGCGGTCGAACACGTAGTACACGGTCGGGTTACCCCCGACCTGTTCGAGGTTGCCGTTCGGGATGTGCACCGAGAGCTCGCACGTGCCGGAAGCCGCGAACGTCCACATGCCGTACGCGGAGCTTTCGTCGCGACGGGCGTCACCGGACATCGGGATCGACACGAACGTCGAGCCGCACCGGCCGTCGCCGCGGTCGACCCAGCCCTTGCGGCCGTCGCGGTACGAGCCGACGCCGCTGAACCCGCCGCAGCCGGGGCCGGTGGTGAACGACTTGACGCCCGCGGGCGCCCTGCCCGTGTCCGGGGCGGGTGGCGGCACGGCGTTCTGCGTCGGCACCAGGCTCGGCGCGGACTCCTCCGGCAGCTCCTCCGGCGGGGTGATCAGGCCGGGGATGTAGCTGTGCGAGGGCTGCGCGAGGTCGGTCCCGCCGACGCCGGGGTCACCGTCGAACGTCGCGACCGCGATCCCGCCGAGCACGAGCAGCGCGACGGTGGCGGCGATCGCGGCGGCGCGCGGCTTGAGCGGGCCGCCGGCCGGCGGCTTCTCCTGCCGCGCCGCCCGGTCACCGGCCGCGGCCCAGCGAGCGGCTCCCCTGGCGCGGGCAGCCTCCATCAACGCCGGGTCGGGCGCCACGTGGCGCTCGGTCGGTGGTTCGTCGGGGAACTGGGTCGGCACGGAGCGCAGTGTGCCAGGGCGGCGGGAGCACTCAAACGTGTGGTTCTTTCACGAATGGGTCGTTTGCCTTCAATGCACCGCATGCCGTGCCGGTCGTTGCGCCATTTGTCCACGCACCGTCACGACGACCGGACCAGAGCGGGTTCCGGCAGAGCCGATCACGGTCGGGAAACACCTGGAGAACGCCTTGATCTCGCCTCGGCCGGCAAGTGCTGGCCAAGCCCTCCCAACCCGTTTAGGGTGCCCGCCATGCCTTCAGGTAGACAGGCCGTCGTGCTGCTTGCCGCCCTCGTGGCGGGGTGCGGCACGGCGATCCCCGGTTCCCCCGTCGCAGGACCGCGGTTACCCCTGACGTCGACCTCGCAGACCGTGACGGTCGTGCCGACGACACCACCGCCGAGCAGCGCCTCTCCCCCGTCTGCTCCGCCGTCCCCGGCTCCTCCCGCTCCCGCCGCGAAGTTCGGCAACCCGGCCGGCACCGCCGCCGTCCCGCCCGAAGCCGCCGCCGAGGACACCTCGAAGCCCACCCGCGTGATCGGCACCGGCACGCCCGCGAGCTGCACGTCGCAGGCCGTGGTCGCCGCGGTCGCCGCCGGCGGGGTCGTCACGTTCGACTGCGGTCCGCAGGCGCACACCATCCCGATGACCGCGACCGCGAAGGTCCGCGCCCGGACGGTGCTCGACGGCGGCGGCCGGATCACGCTGAGCGGCCAGGGACAGCGCCGGTTGCTCGAGCAGAACGCTCCCCGGCTGGTCGTCCAGAACATCACTCTCGCCGACGGCAACTCGACCGGTGAGACGGCCGGGGGCGGGGGCGGCGGCGCGATCATGGTGCTCGGCGGCCAGCTCAAGGTCGTGAACTCGCGCTTCGCGAACAACCGCTGCGATGCGGCCGGTCCCGACCTGGGCGGCGCCGCGATCCGCGTGGTCGCCTGGGAGGAGAAGAAGCCGGTCCACATCACCGGCAGTACGTTCGAGGGCGGCGTGTGCTCCAACGGCGGCGCGCTCAGCAGCATCGGCGCGTCGTGGGTCGTGCTCAACAGCCTGATGAAGGGCAACAAGGCCATCGGCCGCGGCGCCAACCCGGCGCGCGCGGGCACACCCGGTGGCGGCAGCGGTGGCGCGATCTACAACGACGGCAACACGTTCACGCTGCGGATCGCCGGCACGCTGATCGAGGACAACCAGGCCAACGAGGGCGGCGGCGCGATCTTCTTCGTCAGCAACGACAGGACGGGCTCGCTGTCGGTGGAGGGCGGCTCGACGTTGCGCCGCAACCCCAGCCTCGGCTTCGAGACGATCAAGGGGATCTTCTACCTCGGCGTCGGCGAGAAGCCGCGGGTCACCGCCTCGACGGTGCGGTGAGCCTGCCCGCGACGAGCAGCAGCGCCAGTCCGAGCACGCTCATCGCGAGGCTGAAGCCGTAGACCCAGCGGAAGCCCAGCCCCTGGGAGACGCCGAGCAACGCGCCCGCGACCATGCCGCCGACGATCTGGGTGTTGCTGAACATCGTCGTGGCGTGGCCGGGGCGGCCGGGGTCGAGGCTCTGGAAGTACGTGATCCCGACACCCATGATCAACGAGATGACGGTGGCGTGCAGCAGCTGTGCGGCCATCACCTGCCAGATGGCGTCGGTGAACACCATCACTCCGTGGTAGCCCAACGCGATCACGGCGCCGATGAGCACGAGCTTGTGCTGCGACATCCGGTTCGCCAGCGAGCCGAACCACAGCATCATCGGGATCTCCAGCGCCGCGCACAGACCCATCGCGAGCCCGGCGTCGCCGGCCGTGCCGTCCAGCTCGGTCGTGACGAACAACGGCAGGCCGCTCACCGCGAGCGCCACGGCGCCCTGCAGGAACAGGAACGCGGCGGAGACGACGGTCATGTTGCCGCGCGCCGGTCCCGCGACCTCCTCGGCCGCTTCCGCCTCCTCGTCCCGGGCGGGCGGCACGGGGAGGGTGAGCGCGAGGACCGCGACGCCGAGCTGCAGCACGGCCGTGGAGGCGAACAGGCCGACCCACCCGGTCTTCGCGACGAGCAGCGCGGCCACCGGCGGTCCGGCGACCCAGGCGACCGACAGCAGCGTGCGCAGAACGCTGACGACCATCGACGGCCCTCGGGAGACCTGACGGCCGTACGCGAAGAGCTGCGGCAGCAACGACCCGGTGATCGCGATGAAGACGACGGACGTGCCGAGCAGGAACCAGTAGTCGCGCAGGACGGCGAACAGGCCGTAGCCGACGGCACCGGCGACACCGCCCGCGGCGAGCATGTACCGGCGCTGCACGCGGCCGTCGGACAGCTTGCCCATGATCGTGCTGGCGACGACCGACGCGAGCGGGCTCGCGATCAGGAAGAAGCCGAGCTGGAACGGCGTCACCTTGATCTCGCTCGTGAGGAACAGCGAGTTGAACGGCAGGGCGAACGCCATCGACACGCCGGACACGACGCTGATGACGGAGAGTTGGAGGAACGTACGGGACAGGAGCGGCGAGGATCTTCTGTCGCTGAGTGCCGTCACCCGCCCATCGTGCGCGTCGAGCGGTGAATCAGGAAACCAAATATCCCATTATGCGGGCAACATCTCACACAACGACGATCGCGCCGCCCCGACGGTGATCCGCACCACCCCTGAGCTGGCCCGATCCGGTCATTTCGACCACCTGGCACCCGCCGAAGAACATGTTCGGGGCGCGGAAGCGCGTCACCGGCAGCTCGCTTTCCGGCCGGATTCCCGGTTCGACGTGCAGGTGGTCCCCGCTCAGGTGCATCCGGGGCGCGTCAACGGCCTCCTGGGCGGGCATGCCGCGGTCGAGCACGTTCACGAGCACCTGCAGGATCGCGCCGCAGATCCGGCTCGAGCCCGCGCTGCCGAGCACCAGCTCGGTCCCGCCGCGGTGCGTGACGACGGTCGGCGCCATCATCGACGGCAGGCGGTCGCCGGGCGCGTGGCTGAAGAACCCGTCCGGGGACAGGTCCTCCTCGCCCATCATGTTGTTCAGGTGCACGCCCGCGATCGAGATGCCCGAGCCGGCGCCGTTCGTGGTCGTGACGCCGCAGGCGGTGCCGTCGGCGTCGAGCACGGAAATGTGCGTCGTGGAGCCGAGGCGGTTCAGGTGCGTCTTCGGGGTGGCGAGCGCGCGCAGGAGGTCCTGCTGCGAAGGGGTGTCCGGCAACGCCTCCAGCATCTGCGTGAGCAGCGCACCGCCCGCCGCGGGTGGCGGGTTCGTGTGGATGTCACGGCCGCGGTGCCGCACGTGCAACGGCTCGCGCTCGACGGCCTCGTACGCCGCGAGGTCGGCGCGCGTGAGGTCACCGCCCCGAGAGGAGATCTCGTCGGCGATCGCGGCCGCGACGTCGCCGGTGTAGAACGGCGCGGCGCCGTCGCTGCCGAGCCGGTCGAGGGCTTCGGCGAGCTCGGGCTGCACGAGCAGTTCGCCCTCCTCGAAGGCGTTCAGGCCCGCGCTCTGGGCGAGCGGCAGCAGCAACGACGTCACGTAGGCCTGGTACCGGTTCACCCGGTGGCCTTCGCGGGCGTGCATCGCCGCCGTGGCGACGAGCTCGTGCAACGGCGCTCGCCCGTACGTGGCGGCTTTCGCGGCACCCGCGGGCATGCCGTACGCGGCGACCGAGGACGGTCCGACGTGGAACTCCTGCTGCGCGTCGCCGAAGTGGACGGTGATGGGGTCGAGCGGCGCCCTGTCCCCCGCTTTCGCGCGGCCCGGTGCCTCGGCGGAGAAGTCGAGCAGCACCGGGGTCCCGCCGGCCGGCGCGATCATCATGTACCCGGCGGCACCGAGGCCGGTCAGCAGCGGTTCGGTGACGCACGACGTCAGCATCGCCGCGACGGCGGCGTCCACGGCGTTCCCGCCCGCGCGCAGCACCGCCGCGCCCGCCTGTGCGGTGAGCGGGTGGCCCGCCGCGATCGCGCCTCGCACGGTCTACCTCCAGAAAGGGAAGGCGAACAACGGTAGACCCGTGCACGATCAGCGGCCAGCCGGGCCTCGCCGGGGTCGCGTGACCGGCCGGAGGTTGGATCACCGGGCGAAACGGGTAATTCGACGACCATGGACTGGATCACCCGCCTGATGGAGGCGCTGGGCTCGCCCGGCGCGGGCATCGCCGTCGCGTTGGAGAACGTGTTCCCCCCGGTGCCGAGCGAGGTGATCCTGCCGCTCGCCGGGTTCACCGCCGGTCAGGGCAAGATCTCGCTGATCGCGGCGATCCTGTGGACCACGGCGGGCTCCGTCGTCGGAGCCCTGGTGCTGTACGGGCTCGGCGCGTGGCTCGGGGTCGACCGGCTGCGCAAGGCGGCGGACAAGATCCCGTTCGTCACGGCGTCCGATGTGGACAAAGCCGACGAGTGGTTCGACAAGCACGGCAACAAGGCCGTGTTCTTCGGGCGCATGGTGCCGGTGGTGCGGAGCCTGATCTCCATCCCGGCCGGGGTGTCCGGGATGCCGATCCTGAAGTTCACGGTCTACACCGCGGCCGGCAGCCTCGTGTGGAACACCGCGCTGATCCTCGCCGGGTACGCGCTCGGCGAGAACTACGAGCTCGTCGACCGCTACCTGGGCTGGGTCTCCATCGTCGTGCTCGCCGGGCTGGCCATCGCCATCATCTGGTTCGTCGTCTCGCGGTCCAAGGCCCGCCGCTCGTAGAACACCGACACCACCGCGATCGCGAGGCCCGCCAGCGACAGGGCCACGCCGACCCACGCCGTCGAGGTGTAGCCCCAGCCCGCCGCGATGGCCAGCCCGCCGAGCCACGCGCCCGCGCCGTTCGCGACGTTGAGCGACGAGTGGTTCGACGAGGCCGCGAGCGACGGCGCGTCGGGTGAGGCGTCCATAAGCCTGATCTGCAGCGCCGCCGCGAGAATCTGGATGGTGAAGCCCAGCAGGAACAAGAACGCGAACAGCAGCACCGGAACGGTCGCGGTGAGCCCGAACAGCACGAGGATCACGCAGACCGCGACCAGCCCGCCGAACACCGAGCCCGTCACCGACCGGTCCACGAACCGGCCGCCGAACGTCGCGCCCAGCGTCATGCCGAGGCCGAACACCGCGAGCACCCACGGCACCGCGCCCGCCGGCAGCCCGCCGACCTCGGTCGTGAGCGGCGCGACGTAGGAGTAGACGGCGAACATGCCGCCGAAGCCGATCATGCCGGTGAAGATCGCGAACCAGACCGTCGGCCGGCCGAACGCCCGCACCTCGGCCTTCATCGACGCACCCTCGACCTTCGGCACCCGCGGCACCCAGGCCGCGATCGCCAGCGCGGTGATCACGGCGATCACCGCGACCGCGAGGTAGGCCGTGCGCCAGCCGATCTGCTGCCCCGCCGCCGTGGCAAGCGGTACGCCCACAAGGTTCGCCACGGTGAGACCGACCATCACGCGCGCAACAGCCGTGCCACGCCGTTCGGGAGCAACGAGCGCCGCGGCGACGACCGCCGCGATGCCGAAGAACGCACCGTGCGGCAGTCCCGCGACAAACCGCGCGATGAGCAGAAGCGTCTTGTCCTGGGCGACCGCGGAGAGCCCGTTGCCGAGCGCCACCGCGACCATCAGGCCGATCAGCATGCCCTTGCGCGGCAACTTGGCGCCCAAGACCGCGATCAACGGCGCACCGACGACGACACCGGCGGCGTACAGGCTGATCGCGTGGCCCGCCTCGTAGTCGGGGATGCCGAACGTCTCCGCGATCTGCGGCAACAGACCCATCGTCGCGAACTCGGTCGTTCCGATGCCGAACCCGCCGAGCGCGAGCGCGGTCATGGCGCGGGTGGTGTTCAAGGCTTCCCCAGACAGGTGGTGGGCAGATTAGTTAGCTACCGCATCGATCCTACGGTTCTTCTGACGCGCTTCAGAAGGCTCCGGAGCGGTGCCGATGCTCACACGCCGGGCGCGGAATACCGGCATCAGCGCCACCGCGAGCCTGCCCAGCGCGAGCAGCGCTCCGATCCAGTCGGGCGTGGTGTGTCCGAGCCCCCGTTGCCGATCGCGATCGACCGAGCCGGGTGGCCCAGCGTTGCCGAGGTTGAACGCCGCGGCGGTGGCGGCCGGTGGCGGCTATCCCGCCAGCGCCCCACCAGCGCTCGGCCCACCCTCCCGCGCCACCCCAAGCCGCGCCGCCCAAACCGCCATCCAGCCGTACCACTGCCACCCCGCACCCCTCCACCCCGACAAGCCACAGGGCCGGCCCCGAATCCCCGGGACCGGCCCACCGAGCACCCCGGCGTCAGATCCGCGGCACCTCGACGATCGTCCGACCGTTGAGCGGCTGCGGCGCACGGGCGTTGCCGGTGGTGAACAGCCCCTGGAAGCGGGCGATCGTCGCCGCCGTCACGTGCTGCGGGCCGGTCAGGTACCACTCGACGCCCTCGGTGAACGGCGCCGTGGTCAGCGAGCCCGTGTAGTGCAGCGTGTGGTGTCCCGGGGGCAGCAGGCGGTTGAGGTCGATCGGCTCGATCTCGACCGGCGCGCCGCACTCGGGCGACAGCGTGGCCAGCACGTCGTCCACGACCGAGTGGGAGCCGACGACGAGCGGGACGCCGACCACCAGCAGCTTGCCGGCGGCGCTGCGGTGCACGAGGTGCATCTCCAGCGGGGTACCGCGGCCGCCGAACTGGTGCTCGGACGGCGTGTGGAAGTGGAACTGCACCAGGTCGTAGCGGGTGCCGGCCACGGTGACGTGGCCTGCGCCCGGCTCGACCTCGGCTTCCTCCGTCTCCTCGTGGTCGCGGGTGGTGCAACCGTCGGCCTTGGCCGTGTCCTTGCGGACGTACTTGAGCTCCAGTGCGGAGTGGCCGTAGGTCACGTCGAGCTTCGCCGCGTGCGGGTCGAGCCGGATCGCTTGGGGCGTGACGTTGATCGGGCTCTGCGTCGGGGTGGCCGACTCGGCGGAGCCGACGGCGAAGAACGACGCGGTGAGCACGAGCGGAAGAAGGCCCGGAAGGGACCGCTTGAGGTTCATCGCCCCACTTTTCACCCGATCGAGTGAAATGGGGAAGCGAAGTGTGTTCGCACTCTCACCCCAAGAACTCACTCCCTCGTCTTAATTGGAACAACACCTTCGACAGCAGTGGGTCAAAAGGTGCAATCCGGAACATCAGCGCAGCTCACCCGCGCCGAAACCAGCAACAGAAGTTGTCACCGCAACAACCGGAGCAAGCCGCAGAAATGATGAACCACGAAGTTCCAAATCGCTATTGTCCGATTCGTTCCCATTGCCGAATTCGGAATCGCCAAGGGCTTGCAATTGCACCCGTCACCGCGAGTGACGAGACACGGGACAGCGCGACGAGGAGGATTCCGGCATGGTCACCACCGCCGACGTCCGCGCCGTCGCGCTGACACTGCCCCGCACCACCGAGCACCTGATCCGCGACCGCGTGAAGTTCCGCGTCGGCCGGATCGTCTACGCGGCGCTGTCCCACGACGAGACGGTGCTCGGCTTCGGCTACCCGCGCGAGGAGCGGGAGGCGCTCGTCGCGAGCGACCCGGTCAAGTTCGCGTTCCCGAGCCAGTCCGACATGCGCTTCCAGTGGGTGCACGCCTCCATGGCCGAGCTGGACGCCGAGGAGATGACGGAGCTCGTCACGGGCGCTTGGACGATGTGCGTGCCCAAGAAGGTCATCCGCGCCCACCTCGGCGAGGATTTTATTTAGTCGACACTGAAGTCATCAAGCGGACAAACCCTCCGAGCAGAGGCAGCCCACCCCGGGCTCGATCCACTCCCGCCCCGCCCACTCCGGGTGCCGCTCGACCAGCACGGCCCGCACCTCCGCCACGACCTCGGCGAGGTCCGCGGCGGAGCGCCGCCGCCAGGTCTCGTCGCGCAGCTCCCGCAGGTAGTCCCGGACGTCCTCCAGCACCGCGAGACCACCGACCGACCCGTGTCCCGGTACGACGGTCCGCGGCTCCGAGGCGATCAACCGCTCCAGGACGTCGATCCAGCCGAGGCCCGAGACGTCCGTGTCGTGCGGCGGGAACCACGGGAAGATCGCGAACTGCCCGGTCTCGGCCAGGTCGCCGGTGAACAGCACGCCCGCGTCCGGCACCTCGACGACCTGGTCCCCCGGCGTGTGGCCGCGGCCGGTCGGCCTCAGCAGCACCGTCCGGCCGCCGAGGTCGAGCGCGTGGACGCCGTCGAACACGAGGTCCGGCACCGGCACCTCGACGCCGGCCAGCCGTTCGGCGACCGCGCCGCCGAAGCCGCGGAACATCTCCAGGTAGCCGGATCCCTTGCGGCGCAGGTCGTCCGCCTGCGCGCGGTTGACCAGGTAGGAGTCGAACGCGGAGGCGCCGAAGGCGTGTTCGGGGTGGAAGTGGGTGGTCGTGAGGTGCACGCGCCGGCCGCGCGCCACCTCGGACGCGAACGCGAGCACCTCGGAGGCGTTGGCGAGGCCGAGTCCGGTGTCGACGACGAGCACGGCCTCGGAGCCGCCGATGATCCCGATGTTGGGCACCAGGCTGACGTGCTCGTTGGGGATCACCAGCACGTCCGCGGCCACCTCGACGGCGGCGGAGACGTGGACGGCGGGGTCGGGGAGGTTCATGCCCCCACTCCACCGGCGCTGCCCGGCTGCCGTCCAAGACCGTGTGCGCACACCCGATACCGGACGAGTATCGTGCCTGGTCATGGAGCTGCGCACGCTGCGGTACTTCGTCGCGGTCGCCGAGGAGCTGCACTTCGGCCGCGCCGCGCGCCGCCTGCACCTGAGCCAGCCGCCGCTCAGCCGGGCGATCAAACAGCTCGAGAACGACCTCGGCACGGCGCTCCTGCACCGCTCCCCCGCCGGCGTCGCGCTCACGGACGCGGGCCGCCTGCTGCTGCACGAGGCGAGGGCGTTGCTCGACCACGCCGGCCGCATCCGGGCCAAGATCGCCCGGACGACGATCACCGTGGGCGTGCTCGGCGACCACGGCGCGGCGCGGGTCGCCGCCGCGTTCCGGCGCAGGCGCCCGGACGTCGAGGTCCGCGTCCGCGAGACCGACCTGACGGACCCGACCTGCGGCCTGCGCACCGGGCGGGTCGACGTGGCCCTGACGCGCGGCCCGTTCGACGAAAGCGGTCTGCGCACCCGGATCCTGCGCCACGACCCGGTTGGAGCGGTGCTGCGGGCCGACGACCCGCTCGCCACATCGCGGCACCTGACCACCACCGACCTCGCCGGCCGCGAGTGGTTCCAGTTCCCGGAGGGCACGGACCCGGTCTGGCGCGACTACTGGAACGGCGGCGCACCCCGCGGTGGCCCGACCGTCCGGGCCGTGCAGGAGTGCGTGCAATCCGTGCTGTGGAACGGATCCGTCGGTCTCGCCCCGCTGGGCCACGACCTCGGCGACGGGCTGGTCGTCGTCCCGCTGGCCGACCTGCCGCCCAGCCCCGTCCTGATCGCGTGGCGCGAGGACGACCCGCTCACCAGGGACTTCGTCGAAGCGGCAACGCAGGCGCACGCGCGCCTCTAGCGCTCTGTCCCGTCGAGGCGGTGGACGGACACCGCGTAGTCGTTGCCCTCGAACGGTGTGCGGTCCCACGTCGCGAACCGCTCGACCAGCCGCAGGCCCGCTCGCGCGCAGTGCTCGTCGTACTCCTCGGCGGTGTACCCGCGGTCCAGGCTGAACCCGGCGACCAGCACGCCGCCCACGTGCCGCGCGACGCCCGCGACGAGTGCGTCCTGCGTGCCGGGTGCGGTGAACAGCGGCACGTTGCCCGCCATGACGACCACGTCGAACGTGCGCCCGAGGTCCAGCTCGGCCAGGTCGGACCGCACCCAGCTGACGTGCGGTGCCTGCTCGCGCGCGTAGTCGAGCATCGAGGCGTCGAGGTCCGCGCCGACGACCTCGATGCCGTGCCGTGCGAGCTCGATCCCGACGCGCCCGGTGCCGCAGCCCGCGTCCAGCACGGTCTTCGGTTCGTACGCGCGCACGAACGTCGCCTCGCCGTGCACGTCCATCCCCGACTCGGCGAGCGAGTCAAACCTGCGCTGGTACTCCGCCCCGTTCCACACGCGGCACAGCATAGATCCGAAGATCGGCGGCTACCGGACGTGGGAGAGCGCTGCCAAGGTCGAGGACATGACGCGCTTTCTGCTGGCGGTGGCGTTGCTCGTGGCGGCGGCCTCACCCGCGCAGGCCGCACCGCCCCGATGGGTCGGCACCTGGGCGGCAGCGCCGTCCTCGGCCGTGCCGGGGACCGACAACGGCTACGTCGACCACTCGATCCGCAACATCGTGCACGTCAGCGCGGGCGGCAAGGAGATCCGCGTCCGCCTCTCCAACGCCTACGGCCGCACGCCCGTCGTGTTCGGCCAGGTCACGGTGGCGCGCGCGGCGGGCCCGGACACGCCGCTGGCGCTGCCCGGCACGATGCGCACGCTCACGTTCGGCGGTTCGCGGTCCGTCACGGCTCCGCCCGGTGCCGACGTGGTGAGCGACGGCGTGGCGCTGACCGTCCCGGCGGACTCCGACCTGCTCGTGAGCGTTTACACGCCTGAGCCCGGCGGCCCCGTAACGCACCACCAACTGGCCATGCAGAACTCGTACTTCACCCGCGAAGGCAACCACACAGCCGACGAGTCCGCGGCCGCCTATCGCGAACGCACGACGAACTGGCACTACGTCTCGGGCGTGGACGTGCGCTCGTCGACGTTGAAGGGCAGCGTGGTGGCGCTCGGCGACTCGATCACCGACGGCGCGAACTCGACGTGGGGCGCGAACCTGCGCTGGCCCGACCAGCTCGCCGACCGCGTCAACACCCGGCTGGGCGTGCTGAACGCGGGCATCAGCGGCAACCGGCTCCTGCTCGACGGCGGCTCGTCCGGCCCCAACGCACCGGCGAGGCTGAACCGCGACGTGCTCACCCAGTCCGGCGTCCGCTCGGTGATCGTGTTCGAGGGCATCAACGACATCCAGCAGACGCCGCACCAGACCGACCCGGCCCGGATCATCGCGGCGCTGAAGCAGATCGCCCAGCGCTCGCACGACCGCGGCCTGCGGGTCGTCGGCGCGACCATCACGCCGTTCAAGGGCTGGAACAGCTACACCGAGGAGCTCGAGTCGGTGCGCCAGGCGGTGAACGCGTTCATCCGCACCAGTTCCGACTTCGACGCGGTCGTCGACTTCGACCAGGTCATCCGTGACCCGGCGGACCCGCAGCGGATCAGGCCGGACTACGACGAGGGCGACCACCTGCACCCCGGTGACCGGGGTTTCGAGGCGATGGCGAAGGCGGTGCGGACCGCCACCCTCTGAACACCCGATCGGGCGACGGCGGTTTGTCCCGGTGACCGGCCGGCTACTCGGCGATGATCAACATCCGTCGCCGGCCGGCCAAGGGGTAAGCGAATGCGTGTCACCGTCCTCGCCGTTGTTCTCGCGATCGCCGCCACGGCCTGCGCGACGCCGACGCCCGGCCCGGCGGCCCAGCAGACCCCTCAGTCCACGCAGTCCCCGGCGTCGACGTCCGCCACGGTGTCCGACAAGCGCGAACCGACGCTGAAGGCCGAGCTGACCCTGCAGGGCAAGCCCGGCCTGGGCCTGCTCACCGTGACGAACGAGGGCACGACACCGCTCACGTTCCGGGGGTGGCCGAAGCTCTCGTTCACCACCCCTGCGGACGAGCTCGCCGCCATCCCGGTCGAGCAGAAGCTCGTGCCCGGCGAGGGTCCGTCGATCACCCTGGAGCCGGGCCGGACCGCGTTCGCCGGCGTGCGGCTCGACGTCGGCGACGAGGCCGGCTCGGTCGCCATCGGGTCGATGACCGCCGAGCTGCCCGGCGCGACGCCCGCCGAGGTCACCGTCATCGGCGCGGACGGCCGGCCGGTCGCGGACCTCAGCTCGCTCAGGGTCAGCGAGGCCGAGGTCGGGACGCTGCAGCCGGCCGCCCAGGGCGTTCTCACGTTCGGCTGACCCAGCCGGTCATCAGGTGGTGCCGCGCCCGAAGGCGACGAGCTCCAGCTCGACTGTTCTCAGGGGCTCCCGGGCGAGCTGTAGGTGTTGCCGGCGTGGTCGCGGCCACGGGCGAGGTAGATCCGGTGGCTGTCCGGCTGAAGGAAACGCACGGTCGTCGGCACGTACCGCATGGTGTAGCCGCACCGCCTCGAAGTGCTGCGGTTCGGCGGGCTCCCGTGCACGAGCATCGCCGAGTGGACGCTGCACGCCCCACGCTCCAGTTCCACGTCCACGGCGAGCGACTCGTCGACCGCCGTCTCCTGGTTGAAGAACGAGTCGGCGCTGCCCGTGTGCTCGGCGGCGGCGAGGTGGCTGCCGGGGATCACCCGCAGGCAGCCGTTCTCGGTGGTCGACGGGTCGATCGCGAGCCAGACGGTGATGGCGTCACCGGCCGGGTCGAGGCTGTCGCGCCAGAAGTGCGCGTCCTGGTGCCACGGCACGGGCCGGCCGTCACCGGCGGGCTTGCAGATGAAGTGCGACGAGAACAGCGCGATGTCGGGCCCGATCAGCGACTCGACGAGGTCGAGGACGTCCGGGTCCAGCAGCCACTCGAACAGCGCCGGATCGGTCAGGTGCGGCACGTCCATGTGCTCGGGACGCCGTCCTCGCGGCAGAGCCGCCAGCTTGGCCTCGAAGTGCGCCACCAGCGCCTCGAACCGGTCTGGGGCGAGCACGCTCTCGTACGTCTCGTAGCCGTCGGTCTGGAACATCGGGCGTCACCTCACGAGTAGGCCGGTCTCCCTGTCGTAGCTCAGAACACGCGCGGGCGGGGCGTCCACCGTCACCGCGGTGCCGACCGGCGGTTCGTCGTCCTCCGGCACGACGTACCCGATCTGCTCGTCGCCGCAGTCGAGCGTCACCAGCGACGTCACGCCGAGGTTCTCCACAATGGACACCACACCGGTGAACAGCCCCTCCTCGGCCGGTGCCAGGTATTCCGGCCGCACTCCGATGATCTGCGAGCCGCGCGGCACGAGGTTCATGGGCGTGGAGCCGATGAAGTTCGCCACGAACGTGTCCGCGGGTCGCTGGAACACCTCGCGCGGTGTGCCGAGCTGGCGGATCCGCCCGGCGTCCATCACGGCGATCCGGTCGGCCAGCGCCAGCGCCTCCGCCTGGTCGTGCGTGACGAACACCGTCGTCAGCGCCAGTTCCCGTTGCAGCTTCTTGAGGAACGTCCGCGCCTCCAGCCGCAGCCGGGCGTCCAGGTTGGACAACGGCTCGTCGAGCAGCAGCACCTCGGCCGACGCGGCGACCGCGCGGGCGAGCGCCGCCCGTTGCTGCTGGCCGCCCGACAGCTGTCCCGGCCGGCGTCCGAGCAGCCCGTCGAGGCTCAGCCCGGCGGCGGTCCCGGCGGCCGTCTCCCGCTGCACGGACTTCGCCGCGCCCCGCACCCGCAACGGGTAGGCGATGTTCTCGGCGACCGTCATGTGCGGGAACAGCGCGTAGTCCTGGAACACCATCGCCACCCGGCGGTCACCGGGCTGCAGCCGGGTGACGTCCCGCGAGCCGATCGTCACGGCACCGCCGGCCGCCGCCTCCAGTCCCGCGATGGTGCGCAGCAGCGTGGTCTTGCCGCAGCCGGAGGGGCCGAGCAGGGCGAACAGCTCGCCGTCGGCGATCTCGAGGTCCAGGTCGTCCACCGCCCGCACCCCGCCGGGGTAGACGGTCGACAGGCCCTCGGCAGTGATGCTCGCCATCAGCTCTTGATGCCTCCGTGGAATCGGAACCCGTACCGCTTGTTCACGAACAGGTACAGCACGACCACCGGGATCGAGTACAGCAGCGAGAACACCGGGATCACGGTCAGGTTGGCGCTGCCGCCCTCGTCGTAGAGCGTCCGCAACAGCACCGCCGCCGGCTGCCGGCCGACGTCGCGCAGCAGCAGGAACGGCAGCAGGAAGTTGCCCCAGGCGTTGACGAACGCCCACACGAAGATCGTCGCCACCCCCGGCCGCGCCACCGGCAGCACCACGTGGCTCAGCACCTGCCGCGGCGAGGCGCCGAACACCCGTGCCGACTCCTCGTACGAACGCGGCACGGCGTCCATGAAGTCCTTGAGGATGAAGATCGCCGCGGGCAGCAGGCCGCCCGAGATCACGAGCGCCGTGCCGAGCTGCGAGTTGATCAGCCCGAGCTGCAGCATCATCACGAAGATCGGCACCATCGCCGCCGTGCCCGTCACCACGCTCGACAGCAGCAACAGCAGGTACAGCAGCAGGTCCCGGCCGGGGATGCGCACCCGCGACAGCGCGTAGGCCGCCAGCGCCGCGAGCACCGTCGTCACCACGGTCGCGACGACGCACAACACCAGCGAGTTCACCAACGACGTCAGCGCGTACGGGTGCTCGAAGGTCGCCACGACGTTCGAGGAGGTCCAGTCCGGCCAGCGCAGTCCCAGCCCCGGCTTCGCGTCGAACGGCGCCGAGGCGAGCCACAGCATCGGCACCGCGAAGAACGCCAGCACCACCGAGACCAGCACGTACAAGCCGATCCGGCGGACGATCCACAGAGGACTCACGCGCGCCTCCGCAGCAACCGCAGGTACACGAGCGCGATGGCCAGGTTGCCCACCAGCAGCAGGATCGACAGGGCCGACGCGTACCCGAGCTGCCCGCTCTCCAGCGCCTGCCGGTAGATGAGCACCGGCAGCACCTCGGACCGGTGGTCCGGCCCGCCCGCGGTCAGCAGGAACGGCGTGAAGTCGTTGGCCGTCCACAGGCTGATCAGGAGCGTGTTCGTCAGCACGTGCCCGCGGATGTGCGGGAACACCACGTCCCGCACGGTCTGCCACCCCGACGCGCCCACCAGCCGCGCGGTCTCCAGCTGCGACGGCGGCACCGCGGCCAGCGCCGAGGTGTAGAGCAGCATCGAGAACGCCGTCCCGCGCCACACGTTGAAGATGATCAGGCTGGTCATCGGGTACCGCACCAGCCACGCCGTCTCCGGCGACCCTAGCAGCAGCCCGAGCGTCCCGGTGTCGCGGCTCAGCACCGCGAACCACAGGTACGCCACCACCGTGCCCGGCAGGATCCACGACAGCAGCACCAGCCCTTCGACGAGCCGCCGCACCCCGGGCCGCACGGTCCGCAGCAGCCAGGCCAGCCCGAACCCGAGCACGTTCTGCCCGACGACCGCGGACCCCAGCACGAACAACGCCGTGAGCCACACCGAGTTCGTGAACAGCGGGTCCCGCACGGCCTCGACGAGGTTGTCCACCCCGACCACCCGCGGGTTCGCCGCGGCCGGTCCGGTGAGCCGGTAGTCCGTGATGCCGATGTACAACGTCCACAACGCCGGGAAGACCAGGAAGACCCCGATCAGCAGCAGCGCGGGCGCCACGAACCCGACAGCGCGCCGGACCCCCAGCCCGGAGCTATCCAACGTTGCCCTCGCCGACGGCCTTCACCAGCGCCGCCCGGTACGCACCGGCCGCCTCGTCCGGGCTCCTCCCGGCGACCACGTCCGCCGTGGCCTGCTGCAACGCCGCGGACACCTTCGGGTAGTCCGCCAGCCCGGGCCGGTAGCGCGTGATGGGCAGGACCTTCTCCGAGACGAACGTCAGCATCGGGTCACCTCGGAGCACCTTGTCGTTGACGTCCTGCCGCTGGGTCAGCTGCGCCGTACCGGCCAGGGACTCCTCGACGGCCTCCGCGGAGTTGAGGAACTGCAGGAACTCCCAGGCCTGCTTCGGGTACCTCGTGTTCGGGTTGACCACCCGCACTCCGCCCCCGGACATGCTCACGAAGTCCTGCCCACCCACACCGGCCCCGGCCTGCCTGGCCGGGATGAGCGCCCACCCGACCGCGGTGTCGCGGTCGGCCATCCTGGCCACGCCGTTGCGCGGCTCCACCACGGACCGCCAGAAGTAGTCGCTCTCCAGCAGGATCCCGATCCTGTTCTCGCTGAACAGCTGGAACGACCGGTCCCGCCCCTTGACCTCCTGCTGCAGCACGGGATCCCCGAGCCCACCCCCGTACACCTTCCGGTACAGCTCGAGAACGTCCTTGACCTGAGCGGAATCCCCCTGCCACTTCCCGTTCTCGTAGATCGGCCGCCCCGCACCCGCCAGCGCGGGCAGCACGCCCTGCATGGTCGTCGCCTCGCCCATCGCGGTCCCGGCGTTGAGCTGGATCGGCGTGACCCCCGCCAGCCCCTTCAGCTCGGCCCCGGCGTCGAGCACGTCCTGCCACGACCGCGGCTGCCACTCCACCGGCAACCCGGCCTGCGCCAACAGCTTCTTGTTGAAGAACAGCACGCGCCCGTCCGTGCCCATCGGCACCCCGTACCGCTTGCCGCCGAACTCCCCCAGCCCCTGCACGGCGTCGGGAATCTGCTCCCACCCGTCCCAGTCCGTGCTGCCGACGACCTCGTCCAACGGTTTGATCAGCCCGGCCTGCGCGAACTCCCCGAGCCAGATCCCGTCGATCTCGACGACGTCGCCCCCGCCACCGGTCTTGAGGTCGAGCGCGACCTTGGTCTTGTAGTCCTCGTCCCCGGCCCCGTTCTGCTCGAACTCCACGGTGGCCGTCACACCCTTGGCCTTCTGCAGCTCGGTGAACCGCGGGATCACCCAGTTCCGCAACCACCCGGCCCCACGGGCGTTCTTCCCGCCCGACACCGCGTTGGCCACGATCGTCAGCGTGATCTCCTTGGCGTCGGCGTTGCGCGCCTGATCACCGCTCTGCGTCTGCCCCAGGCACCCCGCCAGCAACCCGCACACCGCCAGCAGCCCCAGTCCCGCCGTTCGCCGCATCCGTGATCTCCCCACCCAGAGGACCAGCCGGTACGTCACCCCCCAACATGGCACCGGATCACCGAGCCCACAAGCCCGCGAACCCGAAGGCGGCAACCCCCGCACACCGCGGATCCCCGGTATGGTCCGAACCAATGTCCGCGGAGTTCGCCGTCCTGGGCCCCCTCCGGGTCCACCTCGACGGCAGAGACCAGCACATCGGCGGCTTCACCCGCCGAGCGGCCCTCGCCTACCTCCTGCTCAACGCGAACCGCACGGTCGCGACCACCGACCTGACCACGGCGATCTGGCCACACGAACAGCCCCCGACAGCCAGGGGAATGCTGCTCAACGCGATCTCCGCGCTCCGCAAAGCCGGTCTGGACATCACCACCCGCAAACCGGGCTACCAGCTGAACACCGACCCGGCCGCCGTCGACCTGCACCGGTTCCGGACCGCTCTGCGCCACGCCGCCGCGTCCCCCACCCCGGACCAGGCCGCCACCACCCTCCGCGCAGCCCTGGCCCTGTGGAAGGGGCCGGTCCTCGCCGACCTGGCCGCGGAGGGCGTCACCTGGCCGGCCCTGACCGAGATCACCACCCTGCGCGACCAGGCCGTCGAGGACAGGTTCGAAGCGGAGCTGGCGGCGGGCCACCACCACGAGGTCATCCCGGAACTGCGGGCGCTGATCCGCGACCACCCCCTGCGCGAACGGCTGCAAGGCCACCTGATGCTGGCTCTCTGCAGATCCGGCAGACAGGCGGACGCACTGGCGGTGTACCGCAACGCGCACAACAGGTTCACCGAAGAACTCGGCATCGTGCCGAGCCGCGAACTCGCGGACCTGCACCGGGCGATCCTCACCGGGGACCCGGCGCTGACGATCACCACGTCCGCGGCACCGCCCCTGCTGGAACGCAAGAAGGTCAGCGTCCTGGTGGTCCGCCTGCACCAGCGGGGAGAAGGCGAAGCCGCCGACGAACGACTCGAAACCGCCGTCGCCCGGGTGAAGGAGCGGATCGAGGCGATGGGCGGAATGACGGTCACCACGCTCGGCTCGACGATCTGCGCGGCGTTCGGTGCCCCGGTCAACCGGGAAGACGACGCCGCACGGGCGGTCCGCGCCGCTGGGGAGGTCACCGGCGAGCACCCCGCCGCGGCCGCGGTGTCCACCGGCCCGGCGCTCGTGACGTCCGGCGACCGCGTCGAGGTCGGTGGCACCGTGCTGGACGCCGCCCTGCGCCTGCTGGCAGGCACGAGCCCGAACGAGGTCAAGACCTGCCCGGTGACGGAACGGCTGCTCGCCCCGGTGGACGACGACACCCCGTTCGTGGGCCGCGCAAGGCAAACAGCTCACCTGACCGAGGTCCACCACCGGACGGTCACCACGAGCCGCCCGAGCGCGGTCACGCTGATCGGCGAACCGGGAGCGGGCAAGAGCAGGCTCGTCAAGGAGTTCACGACCGGCAGGAGAACGCTCACGGGACGCACCCCGCCGTTCGCCCGCAACGACGCCTTCGCCCCGCTGGCCGAGATCGTGCGGGCCCACGCCCGGATCTTCGACACCGACCCTGCCGACGTGGTCACCGCGAAGATCGAGGCGGTCACCGACGACCCCTGGCTGGTCACGCAGCTGTCCGCGCTGGTCGGGGTGAGCCCGCGGGGTGGTGACGTGCTGATGGCGTGGCGGAGGTTCGTCGAGCACCTCGCCGCGGAACCGCTCGTCGTGGTCGTCGAGGACGTCCACTGGGCCGGCGACCTGGTGCTGGACTTCCTGCACGGTCTGACGGACAGCACGGACGACGTGCCGTTGCTGGTGCTCATGACCGCACGGCCGGAGCTCCTGCACCGCCGCCCGGACTGGCGCAGCACCCTGGTGGTCGACGCACTGTCCGAAGAGGACACGGCGGTGCTGCTGAAAGCGTTGCTGAGCCGGCACGACGTGACCGCCGACCTGCTGGCGCTCCTGCGGCGATCGGCGGGCAACCCGCTGTTCGCCGGCGAGTACGTCCGCATGCTCCGCGACGGCGTGCCGGACGCCCTCCCGGACACCGTGCAGAGCGTCATCGGCGCGCGACTGGACTCGTTGCCGCCGCGGGAGAAGGCCGTGCTTCAGGACGCGGCGGTCCTCGGTTCGACGGTCTGGCCCGGCGCGGTCGCGATGGTCGCGGAACGCGACGTCGACGAGGTCTCGCGGTGCCTGGAGGTGTTGCGGCAGCGCGATTTCCTGCAGCGCCGGACCACCAGCAACGTCGTCGGCGAGGTCGAGTACGCGTTCAGCCACGTGCTGGTGCGCGACGTCGCCTACGACCGCGTGCCGCGCGGCACCAAGGCGATGAAGCACTACCGCGCCGCGGAGTGGGTGCGGGCGCTGCCGCTGGAGCACGTTCCCCTGCTGGCGCACCACTTCCAGGAAGCCGTGTGGCTCGCGGAGGCTTCCGGGCGTCCGTGCGACATCATGGGACGCGCGGCGCGAACAGCTCTCACGGACGCGGGCCGCCGGGCGAGTGCACTGGCCGCGAGGGACACCGCGATCCGCTGCTACCGCGCCGCCCTCGCGGTCTGCCCACCGGGGCTGCCCGATCGGGTCGAGCTGCTGACGCTGCTGGGATCGAGCCTCACCTGGAACGGCGGCGGCCTCGACGAGCTGGCCGAGGCCATCGCGCTCCACCTCGACGCGGGGGACTTCGCAGGCGCGGCGGAGGCGTCGCGGGCGTCCTGGAAAGCCGCGTGGCACCGCGGCGACCACGCGGCGGCCGGACGACACCTCGACCGGACCATCGAGTTCCTCGCGCAGGCCGGACCCGGTGACCGGGTGTCCGGCGTCCAGGCCCACCTCGCCCACTCCCTGACGCTGGCGGGCAGGCCGGACGAGGCCGTCACCGCCGCGGAGGCGGCCCTCGCGTCGGCGGCGGGCGAGCACCGCGCCATCGCCCTGGAGGCGCGGGGACTGGCCAGGGTCGAGCAGGGCGACCCGGGCGGTCTCGACGACCTGCGGCAGGCCGTGGCGGACCGCCGCGCGGCCGGACTGTCCCCCGGCCTCTGCCTGTTCAACCTGAGCACCGCCCACTCCGTGCTCGGCGACCTCGGCGAGCGGCTCGCCACGAGGACCGGAGCCAGGGTGGACGCGCTGCGCCGCGGCGACAGCTACACGCTTTCGTGGCTCGACTCGTCGCAGTACGCCGAGCTGTTCTGGGACGGCCGCCTCACCGAAGCGCTGGCGAACCTCGACGGGGTGATCGCCCGCTCCCCCGGCCAGTCCCACCTGCACGCCGACCGCGGCCGTGGCCGGCTGCTGGCCGGTGACCTCGCCGGCGCCACCGAGGACGCCCGCACGGCGTTGCACCTCGCCAGGGCCAAGGGCCATCCCGGCGAACTGCAGCACCCGCTCGTGCTCCAGGCCCGCATCGCGCTCCACCGCGGCGAACGGCCGGAGGTCGGCGAGCTGCTGACGTCGCTGCCCGGCCGCCAGATCACCGGACTCGTCGGGGCGGGCCTGCCGATCGTGCTCGCCCGGACCGGGCACGGCCCGGAGAGCCTGGTGGGGGTGTCGTGGTCGCGCTGGCGTGACGCCGCCACCGCGTACCTGGCGGGCGACAGGGCGCAGGCCGTCCGGGTCTACGAGGAAATCGGCTCCGTGCCGGACGCACGAGAAGCACGATGAGTCGCCGGTTATCGCCCGGCCCTAGCGTCGGGGCGTGCCCGTCCCGCGCTACTACCAGGCCAAGGCCAAGCTCCTCGACCTGCTGAACGAACGGCAGGACAACACGCCGTTCCCACCGGAGCGCGCGCTGTCCGACCTCTTCGGCATGTCCCGCGCCACCATCCGCAAGGCGCTGGACGAGCTCGTGCTGGAGGGCAGGCTCGTGCGCGGGGCGGGCCGCCGGGGCACCGCCGTCGCACCGCGCAGGCCCGTGCACCGGCTGGGCCTCGACGCCCTGGTCCGCGACCTGGTCACCCGCGAGTCGACCACGGTCAGATCGGTCGCACAGGACTTGGTCGTCGTCGAATCGGTGCTGGTGCACGGCGACGAGCCGATCGGCGTGCGGTCGGCGTCCCTGCGCGTCTCCCGGTTCCCCGGCCTCGCCCGGCTCTACGACCGCACCACCCCGCTGCCGAAGTTCCTCATGGACACCTACGGGTTCGAGAGCACCGCACAACCGCAGTGCGCGACCACTCTGGCCACACCTCACGTCGCCGCCCGGCTGGAGGTCCGCGCGGCCACCCCGGTCCTGTCCGTCACGTGGCTGAGCCACGACGCGCGCGGCCAGGCGGCCGGCCGGTCGGCGGTCCTGCTGCGCAGCGACCGCGCGCACCTCGCGCTGCCGAGATCAAATACGGTGGAAGGGTGACGGATCGACGCGCAGTCCTGAAAACCCTCGCCCTCCTCCCGCTCGCCGGCTGCGCCACCCCACCGGCATCCCGAACCGCGACGCCGACCACGCCCACCGGCACGACCACCACGACGACCAGTGCGGCGCCCGTGCGGCACGACGCGCTGTTCGAACTGGAGAAGAAGTACGACGCACGCCTGGGCGTGTACGCGATGAGCGACACCGGCAGGACGATCGAGCACAGGGCGGACGAGCGGTTCGCGTTCTGCTCGACGTTCAAGGGCCTCGCCGCCGCGGCCGTCCTGCACCGCAACCCGATGGCGCACCTGGACACCGTCGTCACCTACACCGAGGCCGACCTGATGAAGAGCTCGGCGATCACCCAGCGGAACGTCGGGACGGGCATGAAGCTGCGCGACCTGTGCGACGCGGCGGTCCGCCACAGCGACGGCACCGCCGGCAACCTGCTGCTGCGCGACCTCGGCGGTCCGGCGGAGCTCACCGGGTACCTGCGCGAACTCGGCGACACCGAGACCCGCATGGACCGGGTCGAGCCGGACATCACCTCGGCCGTGCCCGGCGACCCGCGCGACACCGCCACCCCGCGCTCGCTCGGCACCGACTACCAGCGGCTCGTGCTCGGCGACGCCCTGCCCCGGGACAAGCGCGACTTCCTCAACGACCTGCTGGAACGATCCGTCACCGGAGCCAGGCGCGTCCGGGCGGGGGTGCCCGCGGGCAGCAGGGTCGCGAGCAAGACCGGCACCGGCTCGTACGGCACCGTCAACGACATCGCCGTCGTGTGGCCGCCCGGCCGGGAACCGCTGCTGATCGCGGTCATGTCCAGCAAGCGGGCAGCGGACGCGAACTACGACGAGGCTCTCGTCGCCGAAGCCGCCGCCTACGTGGTCGAAACCCTCACCTGACCGAGGAGACGTCCGCCCACACGGTTTTGAGGTCGGGGAACCGGTTGTGCCCCCAC
This sequence comes from Lentzea jiangxiensis, assembly GCF_900104175.1. Lineage (GTDB taxonomy): Bacteria > Actinomycetota > Actinomycetes > Mycobacteriales > Pseudonocardiaceae > Lentzea > Lentzea jiangxiensis. Next base: position 15,308 of record NZ_FNIX01000002.1, on the reverse strand, counting down.
ACCTGCGCCAGGCCGTTGACCAGCAGCAGACCCCGCTGCCGACGCCCCAGGAACCCGATCCGCCCGAGCTGCGGGAACCGGCCGGGCGTGCCGTCGTCGACCTCCACGCGCACGACCTCGCGCTCCGGCAGGCAAAGGATGCGGGCACGCCGCGGAGGGGCGGCGTGGTGGTACGCGTTGCTCACGAGCTCCGTCGCCACGACCATCACGTCGACCACGACGTTCTCGTGCATCCCCCGCAGGAGTCGACGGACCTCCGCCCGCACGTCGGCGAGCGGCAGGCCCCCATCCGGTAGGACCAGGTCCAGTCGTTCGCTGGACCGTCCTGCGATTCCCATCAGCCTCTCCCCGCGCCCTCTTCGTGCAGGGCAGGAGGTTCCATACCCACGGACGCGCAAATCAAAACACGGCGAACTGCACTCACGGCGCCCTCGGGAGGTCCGCCCAGACCACGGTGCCGCCGTGGGCCCTGTCGACGCCCCAGCGGTCGGACAGCCGGGCCACCAGGACCAGACCGTACCCGCGCTGCGGCCGGGACACCTTGCGCAGCGGCGGGTGGGCGCGCGCGTCGTGGGCGATCTCGACATGGATCTTGGACGTCTCCACGACGACGCGCAGGAACGACGGTTCCGACGTGTACCGGTACGCGTTGCTGACGAGCTCGTTCACCACGAGCAGCACGTCCGCGACCGCGTCGGCGTCCTCGCGCATCAGTTCCAGGCGCACCCAGCGCCGGACGGCCGCGAGCGACGGCCGTTGCCTGCCCAGGGGCAGGTCCGCCGCCTCACCCGTCCACGCCGCTGCCTGGTCGCGAGCCAAACCGCTCCTCGGTCAGTTGATCAGTTCCGCGGGCGGTTACCCCAGTGCATCAACGGCCAAACCACTTGTTCACCGGACTGAACTACTCTCACGACTCCGCCGCACTCCAGGGGGAACCGCGTGCCCAGAACGCTGTCGCTGCCGCTGATCGCACTGCTGGTCGTGCAGTCGGTGCACCAGATGCTCACCTTGCTCCTCGGCCCTGCTTCGATCGACCTCGGGCTCAGCGCGTCCCAGCTGGGGCTCGTCTTCGCGGTGTCGTCCGTGGCGATCACCCTCGCCGCCCCGCTCTGGGGCCTGCTGCTCGACGCCGCCGGACCCCGCCCCGTGCTGGTCGCGGGCCTCGGCCTGGGCCTGTTCGGCCTGGTGGGCCACGCCGCCGCGGTCACGGTCGCCGCCGGCGAGACCTCGGCGCCCGAGCTGGCGTTCGTCTTCCTGCTGGTGTTCCGCGGCTTCCTGTTCGGCGCGGGCCTCGCCGCCCTGCCGGTCGTCGCGCTGGCCGTCGCCGGCACCTCGGTCTCCGGGGTGACCGCGTGCACGACCGCTGTCGGTCTCGTCGGTGCGGCCCAGGGACTGGCCAGCCTGCTCGGGCCTTTCGTCGGCGGCGCTCTCGTCGTGGCGTCGTTGCAGGTCCCGCTCTACCTCGCGCCCGTGCTCGTCCTGCTGGTCATGGTTCTGGTGCTCGCCACGTACAAGCCCGGTGATCGTCCGCACGACGTCGCGCCGTCGCGGAGCTGGGAGCTGCTGCCCGCCTTCGGCGTCGGCCTGCTGGCGAACCTGTCCCTCGGCCTGGTGCAGGTCGCCGCCCTCCACCGGGACGCGGAGCCGGGTGCCGTCGAGGGCGTGATGCTCGCAGGGGCCGCCGGGCTCGTGCTGGCGCAGGGCTTGCTCGTGCCGTTGCTGAAGTGGTCCCCCGCGCGGCTGATGAAGGCCGGCGCGTCGATCGCACTGGCCGGGTACGCGGTCGTCGCGGCCGTGCCGTCGCTGATGGCCCTGGCGTTCCTGGTGGTGTCGATCGGTGTCGGCTTCGCCATCACCGGGTTCGCGGCGACGGCGTCGCTCGGCGTCGCGCCGCGGCACCAGGGGATCGTCGCCGGGCTGGTGACGATGACGAGCGGGCTGACGTTCGTGGCCGGGCCGGTGCTCAGCACCGTGCTCCACGAGGTGGGTCCCGTCGTGCCGGTGATCGCCGCCGGTGCGGCGGCCGCGCTCGCCGTGGTGCTGTCGTTGCTGCCCGTCGCGGCGTCACCCGTGCCGCGACCCGGTCCCGCGGACCTGCCGCACTGATCGACGAAGCCATTACGCTGCGCACGTGAGGCGTTACTTCAGCGCGCTCGTGCTGGCACTGCTCGCCGCGACGGCCGTGGCCGTCCCCGCGCAGGCCCACGCCGAGCTCAAGAGCAGCAACCCGGCGTCCGGCGCGGCCCTCGACGCCCTCCCCCGCAACGTCGAGCTGGTGTTCACCGGCGTGGTCAGCCTGCCCGACGGCACACCGGTCACCATCACGGGACCGGAAGGCACCTCGTGGCCGGTCACGCAGGTGCACGCGCTCGACAACACCATCACCGCGACGATCGACCCGTCCGCGGCGAAGGCGGGCCCGCACACGATCGCCTGGCTGGCCAAGGCCGACGACGGGGACACCATCTCCGGCACGATCGCCTTCACGATGAACGTCGCGGGGCAGCCGTCGTCGTCCGCGGCGCCGCCGTCGTCGGTGACGCCGAGCGCGCCGGTGTCGAACTCACCTTCGGCGGCCACGCCGCCGGAGTCCGGCGGCGTGCCGGTCTGGGTGTGGATCGTGGTCGCGCTGGTGGTCGTCGTCGGCGCGATCCTGCTGGTCCGCCGCCGCCAGGCCTAGCCTCGTCCGCAGCAGGTCGCGCTCGGCCGGGTGTTCCGCCCGCTCGAGCGCGGCCTCCAACGCCGGCACGGGGTTCTTCCCCAGGCGTTGCAGCAGGTCTGCGCGCACGGCGTGGAAGAGGTGGTAGCGGTCGAGGTCGAGGGTGTCGACCTCGAGCAACGCGACCGCGGGTCCTTCCACCTCGGCGACGGCCACGGCGCGGTGCAGTGCGACGACCGGGCTGGGCGCGATCGCCATCAACTGGTTGTAGAGGGCGACGACCTGGTGCCAGTCGGTCGGCGGGTCGCTGTGCACGGCGTTGATGGCGGCTTGGATCTGGTAGGGCCCGGGCCGGTTCCAGCGCAGGCAGCGGCGCACGAGGTCTTGGCCCTCCGCGACCAGCGCGGCGTTCCACAGCGACCTGTCCTGATCGCGCAGCAGCACGATCTCGCCGTCGCGCAGCCGTGCCTCCCGGCGTGACGCGACGAGCAGCATCAGCGCGAGCAGCCCCCACACCTCGGGTTCGTCCGGCATGAGCTCGGCGAGCACCCGGCCGAGCCGGATCGCCTCGTCCGCGAGGTCCGCCCTGTCGAGCCAGCCCTCGTTGAAGATCAGGTAGACGACGGCGAGCACGGCTTCGAGGCGCGCGGGCAGATCGGCGTCACGTGGCACCCGGTACGGGATGCGGGCCGCCCGGATCTTGCCCTTCGCGCGCACGATCCGTTGCGCCATCGTGGTTTCCGCGACCAGGAACGCCCTGGCGATCTCCGCCGTGCTCAGGCCGCCGAGCAGCTTCAGCGTCAGCGCGACCCTGGCCTGCGGCGCCAGCGAGGGGTGGCAGCACGTGAAGATCAGCCGGAGCCTGTCGTCGGGCACGTCTCCCACCTCCCCCTCTTCCGGTTCGTGCGCCAGCAGTGCGGCCTGCGCGTGCTTCTCCGCGCCCTTGGCCGCGCGGCGCAGCCGGTCGACGGCGCGGTTGCGGGCGGTCGTGATGATCCAGCCCGCCGGGGACGCGGGGACGCCGTCAACCGGCCACCTCCGCACGGCCGTGGCGAAGGCGTCCTGCACCGCGTCCTCGGCGAGGTCGATGTCCCCGAGGACGCGGGTCAGGACGGACACCGCTCGGCCGTACTCGGCCCGGAAGACCTCCTCGACCATCAGACGGCGATCGGCCTGACCTCGACCGGCAGCGGGCTGAGCACCCCGGCGAGCCGGCGGCCCCACTCGAGCGCCTCGTCGAGGTCCTCCGCCCGGATCACCGTGAAGCCGCCGATGTGCTCCTTGCCCTCGGTGAACGGGCCGTCGGTCATCAGCACGTCGTCGCCCTCGGCCCGCAGCACGGTGGCGGTCGACGGCGGGTGCAGGCCGACGGCGAACACCCACACCCCCTTGGCCCGCATCTCCTCGTTCAGCGCGGCCAGGTTCTCCATGATCGGGTCGAGCACCTCGGGCGGAGGAGCCTCTCCGTCGGGCTGGTAGATGCCGAGCAGGTACTTCTGGGTCATCGTGGTCTCCTTTCCCCCTTGTACGAACGCGGTAGCCCGGATTCGACACCACGGCGGCCATGATCCCGCTGATCCTCCCGCTCGACGACCCGCGCGCGGTCCTGGCGACAGCCGGGGGACAAGGGCGCGTCCCGCGAGCGGTCGACGGAGGGCCCGCTGGAGGTGTTCGGCGCAACCGGCGGGCCGTGGCACCCGTGGCGAGGGTGCAGCGGTCCACCACCCGTCCACCGCCGGGTGGTGGAATCGGCTCACGAGGTCAGTGGTGCGCGAGCACGCCCCTCATCGAGACGAGCTGCCGCCGCACGCGTTCCCGCACCAGGTCGATCACCTCGGTGACCGTGCCCGCCTCCGAGTACCCCTGCACCTCGACCCACTTGAGGTCGAGCCGGGCGTGCGCGTGGATCACCGACCTGTCCGAGGTCGGGTTGACCCACGCGAAGTCGATCCGGTCCGGCGCGTAGCGGTCGAGCGACCCGATGCGCGCGAACGGGTAGTCCCTGGCCTGCTCGGGGATGGACGTCGCGAGCGAGTGCACGCGACTTCTTCTACCTGGCGGGCGATCTGGAGACCGGCCTCCGCGCCTGCGTGTTCAGGCTGGAGAACGGGCGCTACCCCGTCGCGGGCGACTTGTTGCCGATGCTCTGAAAGCGTCGTCCCGCCGCTGCCCGGCGTGGGACAGTCGGTGGGTGGGGAAGCGCGAGATGGACGCCGAGCAGCGTGAGCGGATGCGCGAGGTCAAGCACTTCACGCTGCGCGGACTGCTGTGGAACAGCGCGTTCCTGGCCGCCTCGATCGCCCTGGGCGTGCACGTGTACGACGACTGGACGGCCTACCTGTTCTGGGGGCTGGTCAACCTCGTGATGACCCTCGTCGTGTTCGTCTCGCACTGGCGCTACATCCGGCGCGGGCCGTTCCCGCGGCTGCCCGCGAACCTGCGCGACGAAGCCCGCCGCTGAGCACGGCGCCTCACAACTCGCCACGGCACAACCACTCCGGCGGTCGACGCCCTCAGCATCGGCGTTGTACGAAGCTGTTCGGAAATCCTTTGTCCTGTCCGCTCCGACCTCACGGATGGCCAAGCCAGGCCCTGGGTCGTCGATGTTGGCCAAGGGTCAAGGCGGGAACGAACCGTCTGTCGTGGTCGGGGAGGCCAGGGAATCGGCTCGATCGCGGTGTCCCAGAACGGTGAGGACACTGGCTGGGGGCGTTCGAACTGCTCGCCTGCGAGCGCGAGGGTGTCTCCTTCGATGCCGGGGAGCGTGGCGCTGCCGGTGCTGGTTGGTGGGTGTGCGTGGAGCTTGGCGGCCCGTGTCTCGCGTTGGGAGCGCGCTGCCCAAGAGGGCGGTTGGCGAGGGAGATGATCTCCTGGCGGCCCTGATTGATCACTGGGCAGTATGGGAAACATGCCTGCCATTCCCGAGAGCTCCGCCGTCATCGCCGATGTGGCCGTGGAGAACGACTACGACGGCTTCGCCGAGGCGTACACGGCCGAGAACGAGACCAGCCTCCTCAACGCCTACTACGCCCGGCCCGCGATCGTGGACCTGGCCGGCGACGTGGCCGGCCGACGAATTCTCGACGCCGGCTGCGGTGCTGGTCCTGTGTCCGCGGCGCTACGTGATCGGGGAGCCGTCGTGAGCGGCTTCGACCGCAGCGCCAAGATGGTGGAGCTGGCCCGGCAGCGGCTCGGCGACGACGTGGACCTGCGGGTCGCCGACATAACGGGCCCGCTGCCGTACCCCGACGGCGCGTTCGACGACGCCGTCGCCGCTTTGGTGCTGCACTACCTGGAGGACTGGACCGCACCTCTGGCTGAGCTGCGGCGGGTGCTGAAGCCCGGTGGCCGGCTGATCGTGGTCGTCAACCACCCCATCCTCCTCAAGATGGTGCATCGCGAGACTGACTACTTCGCGACCACCAAGTGGTCCGACGAGTACGACTTCAACGGCCAGAAGGCCGTGCTCACCTACTGGCACCGGCCGCTGCACGCGATGACCGATGCCTTCACCGCAGCAGGCTTCCGCACCGCCGTCATCAGCGAGCCGCCTCCGGCGCCGGAAGCCCACGAACTCTTTCCCGACGAGATGGCGAGTTTCCCCTCCGGGGCCTTCCTGAGCTTCATGTTCTTCGTCCTGGAGGCCGCCTGACCACGGCGTGGCACATGGGTGGCCGCAAGGTCGCGGCATGCTTGCCCTGACCTCGAGGCTGCGTACAGGCGCTACAGGCCGTCGGCGGGGATCCAACGCGGTTGTTGAGAATGCGCCAACTTCAGGCAGAACGTGTGGCGGCCCGCAAACCAGCTCGGACGCCGTAGCAAGCACCGCAAACTTGCCCTGGACACCGCGATGTTCGGCTGGACGGGACACAACCTTTCCCGCCTGATCCACCAGCACACCTTGTGGCACCGCGATTACGCGCGGTATGGTCTAGACCTTCAATCGCCGCCGCGATGCAACGGGAGCAACTCAGACATCAAGGCAAAGGAAGTCACATGAAGAGTGGACGCAGGGTTACTGCTGCCATGGCCGGCGTTCTCGCCGCTCCGTTGATCGTCGTGGCTCTCCCGACCGGTACCGCGAACGCGCACGGCTACGTGTCCGCCCCCGCCAGCCGTCAGGCGCAGTGCGCCAGCGGCGTCGTGAAGGACTGCGGGTCGATCCAGTGGGAGCCGCAGTCGGTCGAAGGCCCGAAGGGCCTGCAGAGCTGCCACGCCAACCTGTCGCAGTTCTCCGTGCTGAGCAACGACAACAAGGGCTGGAGGGTCCACAACACCGGTCGTTCGGTGACGTTCAACTGGACGTTCACCGCCCGCCACCGCACGCGCGACTACGACTACTTCGTCGACGGCCGCAAGGTTGCGACGTTCAGCGGCAACAACCAGCAGCCGCCGGCCACCGTGTCGCACACCGTCAACGTGGGCTCCCCCGGCAGGCACAAGGTCCTGGCCGTGTGGAACATCGGTGACACACCGATGGCCTTCTACTCCTGCATCGACATCAACGCGAGCTGATCACCCACCGCGTGAGGTCCCCTTCCTCTCACGCAGCAGCTCGTCGACGTCGAACGGCATCAGCGCCAAAGGCGGACCGGACAACGGTTTCCGCAGCGCTTCGAGGATCTCCGCGTTCACCTCGCCGATGATCGCGCGCGCCTCGTCGTCGGTCCGGGCCGCCAGGGCACGCGCCCTGGCGGTCTCGGCCCGCTTGCGCAGGACCAGGGAAGGGGGCAACCCTGTCGTGCCCTCTTCCTCCCGGACCTTCCTCCTGATCCACCAGTCCTCTTCGAGCGGTTCGCCCGCGCCCGGCAACGGTTTCCCGGCGCTCGGCAAGTTCTCGAACTCGCCGCGCTCCTGGGCCTCGCGGATCTGCCGGTCGACCCACGTCTCGAAGTCCGTGGCGTGCGGTTTCCGTTGTGTCATGGGGAGAACCTCCTGACCGCGGCCTCGATCGCCTCTCTGAAGGCGGGGCTGCCCTTGTGGCCGCTGTCGTCCACGAGGGTCAGCTCGGCGTCCGGCCACGCCTTCGCCAACGCGTACGCGGTGTCGGCAGGGCAGCTCAGGTCGCGCCGGCCGTGGACCAGCGCCGCGGGGATGCCGGCGAGCTTGCCGGCGCCTCCCAGCAGGTCGCCCACGAAACCCTTGCGGGCGTAGTAGTGCGTGATGATCCGAACGAGCGCGATCACGTCGTCGTCCGGCCTGCCCGAGAACACGTCCGGCTGGCCGAAGTCCTCCAGTGACAGCACCGTGTCCTCCCAGCGGCACCACTCGGCGGCGGCCTGCTCGCGCACCTCCCGGTCCGGGCTCTCCATGAGGTCCGAGTACGCGCGCACCACGTCCGGCGCGTCGCCGACGTGCCCGCTGAACCTCGCCCACGCCTCCGGGAAGAACCGGGAGACGCCCCCGTAGAGCCAGTCCAGCTCGCGCTCCGAGGCGAGCGTGACCGCGATCAAGACCATCTCGGAGACGCGTCCGGGGTGGCGTTGCGCGTAGGCGACCGCGAGCGTCGTGCCCCAGGAACCGCCGTACACCAACCACTTCTCGATGCCCAGGTGCTCGCGGAGCTTCTCCAGGTCCGCGATCAGGTGCTCGGTCGTGTTGACGCTCATGTCCACGGCCGGGTCGCTCGCGTGCGGGGTGCTGCGGCCGCACCCGCGCTGGTGGAGGACCACCAGCCGGAACCCCGGCCCGAGGGCCTTGCGGGCGCCCTGCGACGGGGCGCCGGGGCCGCCGTGCAGGAACACCGCGGGCTTGCCGCCGGGATCGCCGACGGTCTCCCAGTAGACCTGGTTGCCGTCGCCGACGTCGAGCATGCCGTGTTCGTAGGGCTCCACGGGATCGAGCGTACCGAGCGGCACCGACAGCGGTGCCCCCTTCAGGAGGCCCGCTCCCAGTCGACACCTCTCGCCCGTGAAGCGGCGAACACCCACAGCGCCACCACAACTCCCGCACCACCGGCGACGACCAGCGTCAGCCGCGGACCGATCACGTCGATGACGAGGCCACCGGCGACGTACGAGACCGCCGCCGCGACCCCGATGCCGCCGTAGAAGTTGCCGAACACCCGGCCGGTCCGATCGGCGGGCACGAGCCGCTGGATCAGCGTGCTGTGCGCGACGTCCATGGCCGCGATGCCGAGCCCGCGCACGGCCTGCAGCGCGAACGCCGACGCCACGCCCCACGCGAGACCGGTGAACAGGTTGCCGGCGCTGCTGATCAGGAACCCGGTGACGAGCAGCGCCACCATGCCCCACCGGGTGGATCCCCTGGCCAGCAACGCGTATCCCAGCAGCAGGCCGACGCCGACAGCGCCGAGCACGACGCCGGCGACGCTGTCCGGCTCGCCGAACACGCCCATCGTCAGCTGCAGCACCGCGACGTCGTCGATGGCGGTGCACGCGACGACACCGCAGAAGCCGAGGAAGAGGATCCGCAGCGCCCGGTTGCGCCGGATCTCGCCCACGCCGGCCCTGACGTCGGCGAGCACCGACTCCCCCGGTCCGGACGGCACGACGAGCTTCGGCAGGCGCAGCAGCAGCAACGCCGACAGTCCGAACGAGACCGCGTCGACGAGCAGCACCCCGCGGACGTCCAGGAACGTCAGGAGCACGGCGGCGAGGAAGGGCCCGATCACGTCGGCGCTGTTGGACCCCAGGCCCAGCGCGGTGTTCGCCTGTCCCAGGTCCTTCTCGGCGACGAGGCTCGGCACCGCCGCGCGGGAGGCCGGGACGAAGATCTGCCCGATCACGGCCCGCACGCCGACGAGCGCGAGCAGGACCGGCAGGGGCGGCAGGGTGAACGCGATGACCGCGAGCAGCACGCCCTGCGCGACCTCACAGGCGATCATGACCGTGCGGCGGTCGAACCGGTCGCTGATGAGGCCGGTCAGCGGGCTGAGCAACGACGGCGCGAAGTCGCCCACGAGCAGCAGCGCCGCCACCGCGACGGCTTTCCCCAGCACGGACTGCACGTGCACCATCAGCGTGACGAGGCTGAGCGCGTCCCCCACGACGGAAACGACCCGTGCGGTGCTGAGCACGCGCAACGGGCCGTTTTCCTTCAGAAGCGTCAGCACACGGTTACTTTGCCAACACCTGGTCCAACTGGTCAGCCAATTTGTTCATGATCGCGGCATAGGACGCGTAACTCAGCGGCGCGACCGCGTTCCACTCCACGAACCGGTTGGCCTGCACGGCGGGCAGGGCCTGGAAGACCGGGTGGCCCTCCTTCATCTTCTCCGGGTCGAGCACGTGCTGGCGGGTGTCCCACATGATCACGTGTTCCTTGTACGTGCCGGAGTTCTCCCACGACAGCGACTGGAAGTAGCCGCCGCCCTCGGAGTCGGGCTTGTCCGGGGTGAGCAGCGGCAGGCCCAGCTCCTCGGCGTACCAGTCGAGGTCGGGGTTGCGGGCCGGGACGGCGACGTAGAAGAGCTTCGGGTCGGCACCCACGACCTGGATCTTCTGGTTCGCGGCCGTCATCTTCCCGCCGATGTCCTTGAGCCGCGCCGCAGCCTTGTCGAAGGCCGCCTCGTCGGCCTTCACCTTCGCGGACTCGATGTCGGCACCGAGCGCCTTGGCGAGCTCGCGGAAGCGCTTGACGCCGTCCGGCAGCTGGATCTTCGACTGGCCGATGCCGACGGTCGGGGCGACCTTGAGGACCTTCTCCTCGAACTCGGCCGTGAGGTGCCAGAGGCCGCTGACCTCGGGGTAGTAGCCGGCGACGACCAGGTCGGCGTTCAGCGCGGCGAACTTCTCGAAGTCGATCTCGCCGTAGCCGGGTCCCGTGACGTCGGTGACCTGGCTCGGGTCGATGCTGCCCGCCTCGGGGTCCGTCGTGCCGTCCGCGCGCTTGAGCGGGCCGAACGTGCCGACGACGTTGATCCCGTAGTCCTTGAGGGCACCCGCGGCGGACACCTGCGCGACGACGCGCTCCGGACGCTTCTCCGCGGTGACCTCCTTGCCCCGATCGTCCTTGAAGGACCACTGGCCACTCTGCTGCTGCTCCGCGGGAGCGGTTCCACCACACCCGGCCACTAGGCCGAGCACCAGAACCGCGGCGATTGTCCTGCGCACCTGTCCACCTCCTGATTAGGCATGCCTAACCTATCAAGAAGCTCCGGCAAAACGAGAATCGAGGCGCGGTTGTCACCGTGCGGAGCCGTGCGGCAACAGGAAGTTCCAGTGGAAGCCGCACCGGCCCCGACGACGTGATCGACCACGTCGGAGGCTGAACCGGGACGGCCGTTCGGCCGTACGCCTCCTCAGAAGCCGATTCCGACTCCGAGGAGGCCGCGTGCCCGGCCGTGCTGCAAGGACCACTGCCCTGGCCGCCGTGATCGCCGCGACGGTGGTGTCGATGCCTTCGGCGCACGCCCAGCCCGCTGACGACGCGCTGAAGGTCTACACCGACCTCACCCGCGAAGCCGAGAAGCTGAGCCAGGACCACCTCAAGGCCCAGAGCGACCTCGCCGCGGCGAACGCGGCCGTCGCCACCGCCACCGAGGCGGAGAAGAAGGCGCTCGCCGAGTCCGAGCAGTTCCGCGGCCAGGTCGACACGCTGACCGAGGCGTCGTTCGAGGGCGCCCGCTTCACCAACCTGTCGGCGATGCTCAGTTCGTCGTCGCAGCAGGACTTCCTGGAGCGGATGCAGGCGATGCAGATCATCGCCGCCGACCAGAACGAGGCCGTGGTGCGCCTCGACGCCACCCTGTCCGCGGCCCAGAAGGCGCGAACCGACGCCACGAACGCCGCCTCGGCCGCCGAGAAGCTCGCCGCCGACGTGTCCACCCGCAAGGTCGCGATGGAACAGCAGGTCTCCACCGCGCGGGCCAAGTACCAGTCGCTGAGCGCGCCGCAGAAGCAGACCCTCGCGGCGCCCACGCCCAAGGTCTCCGTGCCGGTGCCCGCGGGCGCCGCCGGCATCGCGCTCAACTTCGCGCTGGGCGAGCAGGGCAAGCCGTACGTCTTCGGGTCGAACGGGCCGAACTCGTGGGACTGCTCGTCGTTGATGCAGGCCGCCTACCGGGCCGCCGGGGTGTCGATCCCGCGCACGACGTACGACCAGGCGAAGCTCGGCCGCGCGGTGACCCGCGGTGCGGTCGCGCCCGGCGACCTCGTCATCTACTACTCGGGTCAGTCGCACGTCGCCATGGTCGTGGACGCCACGCGCGCGGTGCACGCGTCGACCGAGGGCGTGCCGGTGAAGATTGCGAACATCGACTCCATCGGACCCATTTCGGTGATTCGTCGCGTAGTCGGGTGACGCGTCTCTCCCACCCCGCGATAAGCCGACGTAGACGACTGTGAGAGCGTGCTGACCGGGGAACCGCTGAGGAACCGGTGCTGGACGGGAACAAGGTCATTCCATAACCTGTCCGAGACCTTCGGCCCAGCAGTTAACCCACTCGGGGCACACGCCAAGGTTGCTGCCTTACGCGGAGTAGTTCTCGCGAGGGCGGCTGCCGGAAAAAAGGAGGACCCGCGACGTGGTGTCGCAACCCTCACGCCGTACCGTGCGTGGAGCACTCGTGGCGACCGCAGCGGTCGTCGCAGCAGCCCTCCCCACGGCCCCGGCCACCGCACAGCCGAACAACGCGGCGGACGCGCTCAAGAAGTACAACGAGCTGTCCGAGCAGGCTTCCAAGCTCAACCAGGACCACCTGAAGGCCCAGGACGACCTCAAGGCCAAGCAGGGTGAACTGGACAAGGCCAAGGGCGACCTGGCCAACGCGCAGAAGGCCGAGGAGACCCTCCGCGGCCAGGTGGACCTCCTCACCGAGGCCACGAACTCCGGCGCCAACTTCAGCCAGATCTCCGCGCTGCTCGTGAGCGACTCGCAGCAGGACTTCCTCAACCGCATGTCGGCCATCAACATCCTCGCGGCCGACAACGCCGAGGCCCTGCAGAAGCTGACCGACGCCGTCAACACGGCCGACGCGGCGACGAAGTCGGCGAACGAGGCCACCGAGGCGTCGAAGAAGCTCCTGGCCGAGATGGGCCAGAAGAAGGCGGACCTCGACAAGCAGCTCGCCGAGGCGCAGGCGCACTACCGCTCGCTCAGCACGACGGTGAAGAACCAGCTCGCGCAGTCCGGCGACATGTCGAACATCTCGGTGCCGGCGGGCACCGCGGGCCGTGCGCTGCAGTTCGCTCTCAACCAGCGCGGCAAGCCCTACGTCTACGGCTCCAACGGCCCGGACTCGTGGGACTGCTCCTCGCTGATCCAGGCCGCGTACCGCTCCGCGGGCGTCTCCATCGGCCGCACCAGCTACGCGCAGGCGGCCGCGGGCCGTCCGGTCAGCCGCAGCGAGGTCAAGGCCGGCGACATCCTGGTGTACTACTCCAGCCAGTCCCACGTGGCCATGGCCATCGACGGCATCCGCGCCGTGCACGCGTCCACCGAGGGTGTGCCGGTGAAGGTCGCCGACATCGACTCGATCGGCCCGGTCACCGCGATCCGCCGCATCGAGGGCTGATTCCCCGCTTCGTGCGAACGCCTCCTGCCCGATGGGCGGGAGGCGTTCTGCTGTCACCCCAGCGGGTGCACGTGCCCTCGTGACCCGGCGGGATTCCTGCCCCTTGGCTAGGTTTCCGCTTCGGGCACCGCCCATCCGGCGGTCGTCACAGTCCGAAGTGGAGCGTTCAGTGGACACCTTGCAAGCCGGTCAGGAACTCAGCCGTGGCGAGCAGCTCATCACCACCAACGGCTACATGCTGACGCTGCAGCCCGACGGCAACCTGGTCCTGTCGGAGAACACCGGCACGGTGTGGGCCAGCGGCACCGACGGCAAGGGCGCCGTCCGCGCCACGATGCAGGACGACGGCAACTTCGTGCTCTACGCGGACGGCGACAACGCCGTCTGGGCGACCGGCACCATGGGCAACCCCGGCGCCCGCCTGGTCCTGCAGGACGACAGGAACCTGGTCGTCATCGGCGGCGACGGCAGCCCGAAGTGGGCCACGAACACCAACACCGACTCGCCCCAGGCCGCGTCCGAGGCACCCGCCGCCGCTGCGGCTCCGGCTCCGGCTCCGGCCGAGGAAGCCCCGGCGGCCCCCGCCGTGCGGACCTACGAGGTGCAGAGCGGCGACTCGCTGTGGGCGATCGCGCAGAACCACTACGGCGACGGCAACCGCTACGGGGAGATCGCGGCGGCCAACGGCATCGCGAACCCCGACCTCATCCACCCCGGTCAGGTGCTGACCATTCCCTGATCCCGGGGACCGCGGGCAGAACCGGACGGTGCGGCCCCTTCGTCGTGGGGACCGGCGGACGCCCGGGCTCCGCCGGCCTTCTCAGGCCTGGGGCTCCTGGTGGTCCTGGCGCGCGATCGCGAAGGCGGGGTTGCCCTGCTCGTCCTGGCGCACGTCGAGGACCTTGTCGTCCAGGTACTGGGCCGCCGCCGGTTCCATCATGACCTTGGCGCCCGCCGGGGCCGCCACCACCTCGTCGCCGTCGACGACCTCGCTCAGCGACAGTTCCAGAGCCGCCTGCTCCTGCTCGGTGGCCAGGGCGAAACGCAGGCCGATGTCGTCGTTGGCGCCCTCGGACTGTGACGTCAACTCGTTGATGACCTCGGCGGCCATCGGCGTCACTTCGAGCATGTCGGGCCCCTTACATCGGAAACAGGAAACTCGTCCCGTGTTCCCGGCGGGTGGCGGGTTCAACCACCGCTCACCGAAGTCGCAGGCAGATGGCCTGGTCGGGGAACGACGAGCGGGCATTCACGGCTCGTGTCAGGCGACGCACGGGTGGCGTGCCGCCTCGCCGCGCCGACCACCGTCTCCCGGCACAGCCTCGCTCAACCTCCTAGGCCACCCGGTGCGCCGGCCGCGCCACCTCGTTCCGCACGTGCCCGCAGGCCGAGCAGACCCGGGGCACCGGCACCAGCTCGGCGACCAGTCGCCACGAGTCGGCGAACGACGGCACCTCCTGCCCCGGCACGAGCAGGCTGTCCAGCACCTCCTGCCGGCGCCGGCCCTTCTCGCGGCTGCGCTCGACCGGGTCGCGGCGGTGGGCCAGGGCGCGGGACTCGGCGCGGGCTCGTTCGCCCTCCGAGGTCAGGCCGGAGCTCCGGCGCGGGGCGTGCAGGGCGGCGTTGCGGCGGTTCACGCGGTACCACTCGCCGAGGCTGACGCCCTTCAGCGGTGGGGTGGCGAGGCCGGCGCCGTCCGCCGTCCAGGTGCGGAGGCGGGCTCTGAGGAACTCGTGCGCCACCTGCGTGCGGGAGCGCGGGGCGCCCTGGCGGGTGCCGTCGGGCTTCTTGTCGACGGCGATCAGGAGGGCGTCGACGCTCCAGCCCGCGGTGAACCACGGCTCGAGCAGGCGGCGGACCCAGCGGCGGTCGGCGTCCGGCCAGGAGGCGCGCACGCACAGGGACTCGACGGCGACGTCCACGTCGGCGGTGGTGGACGGCACCACGCGGCCCGGCCAGCGACGGGGTTCGATCTGCATCGGGACTGACCTCCTTGAGCACGCACACGAACACCTGTTCGACATGCTGCCACGGGGGTCTGACAAAAAATGAACATCCAACGTCTGACCAGGCGAAACTCACCCGAACAGCAGAGCGGCAGCGGAGTGGGCGACGACGGCGGCGCGCCCGCCCGAGAGCCGCATGACGACAACGCTAGCCTGCGGAAATGAC
>NZ_FNIX01000018.1 GCF_900104175.1 Lentzea jiangxiensis | reverse complement strand
GGTGGCCGCGGACAAGGCGTATTCCTCCAAGGCCAACCGGGCTTATCTGCGTCGCCGGCGGATCACCGCGGTGATCCCGGAGAAGACCGACCAGCAAGCCAACCGGAAGAACAAGGGCTCGGCCGGAGGGCGACCGGTCTCCTTCGATCCCACGCTCTACAAACGGCGCAACACCGTTGAACGCTGCTTTCAGAAGATCAAGACATGGCGTGGCCTGGGCACACGCTATGACAAGTCACCACACAGCTACGAAGCCGGATTACGCCTGCGGGCAGCGGTCATGTGGTTGAGGACCCTGACCTCGACCACATGATCCAAACCTCAAACAGCTCCTAGTGTGCAGTCGACGTGAAGCAATAGTGCGGCTGACGAAGGTGTAGTCCCGTGGCTCAAGGACGGTCGCAGGTTGCCTTGCGTGGCGACCGCGCGATTCGGGTGGCAGCACCTGCTCGGCCTTGAACCGCACCGCGGTGACGCTCGTTGACGGCGCTACCGGAGTCCGTTCAGGCCGCTGGGGTTCGCGCGCCTCACCCAGTGTCGATCAGCATGTCTCGGAACCGCTCGGCGGACACCGGCCCGTTCTCGGTCAGCACCTCGTCGACAGCGGCAGCGAGACGAGCCGGCAGGTCGGGTTCACGTGCCCGGATCGGTACCGCCGGCTCGCGGAGCACCACGGCGACCGCATCGGCGCCTGCGGGGAAGTCGCGGGGTGTGGTGCCGGTCAGCATCCAGTAGAGCGTCGCCGCGCATGCCCACACGTCCACGGAGGGTGGGGCGTAGCGGTAGTTCAGGATCTGCGCGCGTGGCATGAAACCGAGGCTGCCGCCTACTTCGCCGGTGCGGGTGTGTTCGGAGAGACCGGCGGGGTCGAAGGCTTTGGCGAGCCCGAAGTCGGCCAGTCGTGCGACGCCTCCGTGCAGCAGGATGTTCTGCGGCTTGACGTCCCGGTGCACGATGCCTCGCGCTGACCGGGTGGTGCCGTCGGCGAGGCGGACGCCGGGCACGTCGGCGGAATGGGCGTGGGCCAGACCGGTCAGGACGTCGCGGATGATCCGGACTGCTTGCGCCACAGGTTGTTCGCCCAGCTCCTCGATGCTGCCGCCGTCGCAGTAGGAGCTCACGAGGAACGGTGCCGGCTCGGTACCCGCGTCGAGCAGCGGGACGATGTTCGGGTGCCGCAACGCTCGCATGGCCGTGACCTCGCGGATGAGGAGCGCCGCGGCCTGCGGCGTCATGTCGTGCAGCACCTTCACGGCCGCGGGTCCGCTGTTGTCGTGCCGGGCGAGGAACACCGTGCCCTGAGCTCCGCGTCCGAGTTCCTTTTCGAGCGTGTAGCCGGCGAACTCGGCGGGCGTCACGGCGATCCGCACGATCGTCGAACCGATGCGGACCTCGTCGCCGTCGGCGAGGTCGTGCTCGTCCACCGGGACGCCGTTGACGTGGGTGCCGTGGCGGCTGCCCAGGTCGTGCACGCGGACGGCGGGAGGTGCGATGGTGAAGCGGCAGTGCCGGCGGGAGGCGTTGACGTCCTCGATCCGCAGCGCGCAGCTCGGATCGCGGCCCGCCACCACCGTTCGAGGAGCCAGGTGCACTTGCCGCACCCCATCGACCTTCAGGTGGACTATCCAGCGCACGTCAGTCCACGAGTGCCACGTACAGCGGCGAACCGAGCAGCACCGTGTCGCCGCCCGCGCTTTTCCCGTGCAGCAGCCGCCGGGCGACGAACTCCATGTTCTGGGCGGGTCCTCGCAGGTCGGTGGTCGTCCGGCGGACGGCTTCGAGCGCTTCGGCGTTCCCGTCGTACTTCTCGGTGAGCACGGCCGCGACCTCCGGTGCCTTGACGATGCCGTCCAGCAAGGACGGCAGCATCGACCGGCTGATCAGCGGGTCCTGTTCGCCCTGGGGAGGAGCGCCGAACACGTGGGCGCGTGAACCGCCGAGGCCGAGCACGGTCTGTCCGGTGCGTCCGCCGAAGTACACGAGTGACAGGCCGTCCGCGCCGACCAACGGTCCCCACGTCAGCGGCAGCATGCCCCAGAAGAACTGGCCCGGTTCGTCCACCGAACCCAGGTCGCCGAAGTCGGTCAGGTACCGCACGACGCGCTCGAGCCGCGCCGTGCGGTCGGCGCCCACCACGGCTTCCGCACCGCGCTTGCCCTTGAGGAACTTCAGGTCCACCGCCAGCTCGGACGTGCGCTTGCGCGTCGCGGCGGGGTCGATCTGCTGCAACAGCATGTCCACCTTGCTGTCGCTGATGTAGACGAAGTACTGGAACGACATCCAACCCCCTCGGTGCGCCTCGGCATGATCGTCTCACCGATGTCCACCCATCGCTCCGGTGTTCTTGCCATCATGTGTGCGGTGACCCTGCCGATCTTCATGAGCACCGTGCGCCAGGAGGTGGGCAACCTCCTGCGGGCAGGCGCGATCCTGCACCCCGTGATGGACGAGGACGCCCATTTCCGGTACGGCCGAGTCTGCGCCGCCCAGTTCGTCGACCTCGCCCTGCGTCGCCACCTGTGGTTCTCGTACGGCGGCACGCACGTCGGCCCGAGGGGGCTGCAGGTCACGCGGCACCCCGACCCGCTGGACAGCCCGGACCCCGACGAGCAGCTCCTGCTGAACGTCGTGTTCGAGGGGACCGGCACCACGTCGATCGTCCGGCCGCGCCCGCTGGAGTGGTGGAACGGCCCGGCGAAGCAGGCGAGCGACGGGTTGAAGGCGGACGGGCTCGGGATGCTGCGCCGCCGTCGATACCGGGTGTTGCGACTGCTGCGCGAGCTGCGAACGGACATGCGCCTGATCGCGAGGAGCAGTGAGCAGAGCTGGGACAGCGCACCGGACGTCTTCCGCGCCGGGTGCTCGTTCGCGGTGTTGTTCAACATCGACACCGCCGTCCCGCACTGGCCCATGCCACCCGAGGAGGAGTTGTTCGTGCCCTCGATGCTGTCGGCGGCGTTCAACCTCGCCCTCGACATCGCCACCTGAGCAGCCGTGGACGAGCACACCCTGGACGGCGACCCGCCCGCGCTCCTCGTCGAGTGGAACGTGGGCGACCGGGTGCTGGACCAGTACGAGATCACCGGTGTGCACCCCGGTGGCATGGGCGTGGTCTACCGGGCCAGGCACCTCGGCTGGGACGTCGACGTGGCGATCAAACGGCCGCGGCCGGAGCTCTTCCGCACGCCCGCGAACCGCGACAGGTTCGCCCGCGAGGCGCGGACGTGGGTCGACATCGGGCTGCATCCGCATGTCTGCAACTGCCACTACGTGCGCACGATAGACGGCGTGCCCGCTGTCGTCGCCGAGTACGTCCACGGTGGCAGCCTCGCGGACTGGATCCGCGATCGCCGCCTGTACGCGGGGTCCGAGCGGGAGGTCTTCGCCCGGATTGCGGACCTGGCCGTTCAGGCGGCTTGGGGACTTGCCCACGCGCACGCGCTCGGCGTGGTCCACCGCGACGTGAAGCCGGCGAACATCCTGGTCGGTGACGACGTGAAGATCACCGACTTCGGGCTGGCCGGTGCGGCGACCGGTTCCTACCGGGGCACCAGGCAGTACGCGTCACCGGAACAGGCAGCCGGGAAGACCACCGGGACGCGCAGCGATGTCTGGAGCTTCGCGGTGAGCGTCCTGGAATTGGCGACCGGTGACGTCACCTGGCTCGCGGGTCCCGCTGCGGGGGGCGCGTTGGCAGGTCTGGACCTGCCGCGTGGGCTTGCCGGACTGCTCGGGTCGTGCCTGGAGTGGGAGCCCGCGAACCGGCCTGGTGACATGGCCGAGGTGGCGACCGCGCTGATCGAGCTGCACGAAGCCGGGGCAGGCCCGTTCCGCAGACTCCCGCCTTCCGCGGCTGTGCTCCGCGCGGACGAGTTGAACAACCGCGCGCTGTCGGTGCTGGACCTCGGCCACACCGCGGACGCCGTGCACCTGCTGGACGAGGCGTTGAAGGCTGACCCGCGCCACCCGGAAGCGACCTACAACGCCGGTGTGCTGCGGTGGCGGATCGGCAAGACCACCGACGACGCGGTGCTCACCGATCTGGAGGCGACGGACCCGTCACGGGCCCGGCCTCTGATCGACCTGGTGCGAGCCGAACGCGGTGACGCGCCACCGGATCGCACCGTCCACATAGGATCGAGGCGGAACGCTGCCCCTGTGCTCGTGACGCCGGACGGAAAGCTGCTGCTGGGGGACGGTGCGGGGGCGGTGCGCGTGATCGAGGTGGCGACCGGCGCGTGCGTGCGCGTCCTGGCCGGTGAGGGCGAGGAGATCGATAAGATCGCGGTCAGCTCCGACGGCCGGCAGGTGATCGCTGCGAGCAAGACCTGGAAAGCGGCGCTGTGGGACCTGGCCGGCGGCCGTCCACTGCTGCGGAAGAGCAGTTGGGGCAGGACGCACGACGCGTTCCACCTCGAGCTGTCCGCCGAGGCCAAGACCATCATGACCACCAGGCTCCTCGGCGACCTCAAGACGGTGCGGGTCCAGCGCCTGGACAGCAGACGGCCGGCGCGCAGGCTCACCGCCCCCTCAGGCGTGACCGCGCTGCGGATGACCGCGGACGGCCGGCACGCGCTCGTGGGCCAGAACGACGGAACGGTGCGGGCATGGGATCTCACCACCGGCACCGCGATGTTCACGCTCGAAGGACACACCGGGCCGGTGAACATGATCGAGATCGGTGCTCACCACGTGGTCACCGCGGCCGGGGGTTCCATCGGGGCCACCGATCGCACGGCACGGCTGTGGGATCTCCGCACGGGCCGGTGCACACACGTGCTGAACGGCCACACCGGTTCGCTCACCTCGATCAGCGTGACCCCGGACGGGCGGCTGGCCCTGACCGGGAGCGGCGACCGGACGGCAAGGTTGTGGGACCTTTCCACCGGTGCCTGCCTGCAGGTGTTCACCGGCCACACCGACATCGTCTGGTCGGTCGCGCTGCCGCGGGACAACCCCCGGCTGGCGTTGACCACGGAGTTGCACGGTGTCGTGCGGGTGTGGGAGATCGAGACCGGCCGCTGCCTGCGCACGATCACCGATGGAGTGCGGTTCGAGGACAACGCCCTGCTCACCGCGGACGAGCGGACGCTGGTGCATGCCGGTCGCACCGAGGTCCGCCTCTGGCGGATCGGCGCGTGGGTGCCGAGTCCGTTGCGGCACGCCCGGTCCCGTGCCGCCGCCGAGTTGCTGACGGTGTCCCAGGAGGCCGACGACCTGCTCGCACGCGCCGAGCGGGAACCGGAACGGGCGCACGACCTGCTCCGCCGGGCGAGAGACCTGCCTGGGCACGAGAGGTCGGCGCGGTTGATGGAAGCGTGGCGGAAGCTGGCGTCAGCGCGGCGGGAGTTCCGCACCGCGTGGCCGAGCGAGGGCATGGACGGTGGCGAGAGCCCGTTGACGGGCATCTGCGCGACGTCCGATGGCCGAGTCCTGTCCGTCGGTCATGACGACAACGCGGTCTGGGTGTGGGACTTGTCGTCGCGTCGCCGGGTCGCCACGCTGGCCGGGCACACGGAACGCGTCCGCTCGGTGTGTGCGAGCGGGTCCTACGTGGCGGCGACCGCGGACGACGGCACTACGCGTGTGTGGCGATCCGGCGAACTCGAGCACGTGCTGCGCGGCCACCACGGTCCGGTTCGCAGTGTGTGCGCAACGTCTGATGGCAAACTCCTGGTGACGGGGGGCGAAGACTCGACAGCGCGCGTCTGGGACCTGAACTCCGGACGGCCGGTGCACGTCCTTCGGGGTCACACCGGTGCAATCGCCGCCGT
Organism: Lentzea jiangxiensis; assembly: GCF_900104175.1. GTDB lineage: Bacteria > Actinomycetota > Actinomycetes > Mycobacteriales > Pseudonocardiaceae > Lentzea > Lentzea jiangxiensis. The sequence continues at coordinate 144,642 of NZ_FNIX01000018.1, read as the reverse complement.
TCTCCCCACGCCGGACGGACGTTTCTGCGTGACGGTCGGCATGCGGGACAGGTCGGTGCGCGAGTGGGACCTGCTGTCCGGCCGGTTCACCCGCTTTCTCGAGACCTACCCTTCGCAGTCGCTGTACTCGGCGAGCATCACGCCAGAAGGTCACCTCCTCACCGTCGGGGTTCCTTCGCGGCAGGGCGTGCGGGTGCGTGACATGGCGTCGCTCGAACTCGTCCGCACCCTCGGCCGCGACACCAGTTCGACCATGTCCCACATCTGCACGAGCCCGGACGGCGAGATCGCACTGGTGGTGGAGTCAGCCGGCGTGATCGGGGTCTGGGAGGTTGCCACCGGCCGGTTCCGGGGTCACATCGAGGGGACGACCGGGGCGACGGACGCTGTCTGCTTCACGCCCGACGGCAACCACGTCCTCGTCGCCGGTGATGACGGCCGAATCAGGGCGTGGGACGTCGACTGGGAGCTGATCCAGCGCTGACGCGCGCATGGCATCACGCGCTGCGTGCAGGTACTTCGCTTTGTCGTCGAGACTGGTCGGCACGCTGGCGGACCCATCAGCAATTCGCCGCGCAAGCGCTGTGTTCCACGGCTTGGAAAAGTGACTTGACCGCGCGGTGTTCCCGTGTTCTGGAACCAGTCTTGAGCGGATCGCGGGTGTTTCGTTCAATGTAGGTGATCCTGGTTCGGACAGGTGTCGAGTCCCAAACCACATTCACTGTGCTTGGAGCATCAGCGTGGACCGAAGTGCCATGTCAATGGAGGATGTCTTCGAAAGGTCGGACACGTCGTGTCCGCTGGTCGTGGTGGACGCTCAAGTTCTCGACCTGACCGAATTTCTGCGCGCGCATCCCGGTGGGTCGGCGGTGTTGCTCGCGAACCTGGGGCGAAACGCGTCCGCGGATTTTCACCACGTGTCGGCGCACGCACGTCCCGGCGTCCGGCGCAAGCTGCAACAGCTCGCCGTCGCCGAGGTCGACACTGTTCCGTTGCCCACCGCATGGGTGTCGCTCGGTGAGCTGTTCGACCACGTCAGGCTGGTGCGCAACTCCTTCGCGGTCCAGCTCAGTCCTGAGCGGGATCCCGTTCAGGACCTGATCTACCTCGGTCAGTCCTACCACCACCTCCTGGACGACCACCTCCGCGCCTTCGTCGAGGGATTCTCCGCGCTGCTCGGACGGACTGCGGACCCGGCGTTGCTGAGGCGGTTGGATGAACTCTCAAGCGATGCCCAATCTCGTGTGGAGGACTCGTTGGCGAAATCCGACGCATCCGCTACTGCATCGTTAGCGCGATGGGTGCAGCAGCACTGCATCGTCCTGTTGGACGATTCGGTCGCTCGCACTTCCGCCGCTGTACGTGCGCTCCGCACGTCCTGCATCGAATCGGCGGCTCGCGTCGAGGAAATCATGTCGGTGATCGAGGCTTGGATCAACAAGAGTGACGAGGCGAAGCGCGATGATGCCTGAACCGGATTCGCTCGCCCAGCACGTCGTCACCTGTTCCGCGGATTCGGCCCGGAACTTGGACGGCGACATCACCGTCGACCACGGGTTCCTGCCCCGGGCAGTGGCGAGCCCGCCGTTGACCGGTCAGCACGCGGCTTGGGAACAGGTGGCCGCGCGGCTGCCCGAACTCGCCTTCGCCAAGCACGCCCAAGCCGTCATCGCAGATCTGCCGCCGCTGGCCGCAGGCCCGGAGGACCTTCCCGACGACCAGGTCAAGCGGGCGGCAACCGTGCTGGGTCTGTTGGCTCATTCCTACTGGCGGTTCGGCGTCGCGCGCATGTACGTGTCCCGCAACCGCGACATCCCGGATCAGCTGCCTCCGGCGATCAAGCAGCCGTGGCAGGAGGTGTGCCGCCGGCTCGGGCGGGACAGCGCGGGACTCACCCTTGAGGACTGGGTGTTCAACAACGTCACCTTCAGTCGTCCTGGCCTGGTGGGGCCCGCTGGTGAGTACCGGGTCGAGGATGCGGTCATCGAGAACCTGCGTCCTTCTGTCCCGGTCTACGGCAACCAGGCCGAGCAGGTGTTCACCTCGGCCTTCTTCGAGATCAACGCTGCGGCAACGCCGATGGTGCGGGAGCTGTGCCGCTTGGAGCAGGTGATGCGAGAGGGCGGCCCGGGCGCGCACGAGGAGGTCTGCCGGATCCTGCTGGTCGCGGCCGAGTGCGCCCGGCGGGCGACGAAGTCCTTTCGCCGAGTGAGTCCGCGCAGTGACAGCACGACTTTCTGCGACCCGGTCGACTGGGCCAAGACCCTTGTCACCTGGACGGTTCCGCCACCCGGTTACCCCACAGGACCGAGTGGCTCCGCCACACCGCTGGTGCACTTGTTCGACGCGTTGATCGGACGCACGCAATACGATTCGACGCTGGGCGTGTTCGCCCAGGAGTTGCGCGGCAGCCAGCTGCCGCAGAAGCACCGGTTCTTCTTCGACCTGGTCCGCGACCTCGACCTGCGTGGTTACGTGGCAGGCCTGTCGAAGGCAGCACCGGCACGGTATGCCGCGGTCGTGGAAGCGTTCAACGAGGCCGTCTCCGCCTTCGCGGGAGACTCCGGCTTCCTGGGCGTGCACAAGGGAAAAGTGGTCAACTACCTCGGCGTGGGAACGATCGTCGGGCGCAACCAGTCGACCGCGCACGACCAGACCTTCATCGCGGATGCGACGTGGACCGAGATGGCCGGCAAACTGCAACACGCGCGGGATGAGCGCACAGGGCTCGCAATCTGAACCCGTCGACGTCTCCCTGAGTCCGCGCTCGGGAAAGGAACCGGCGACACGCCAGCCATGCCGCGACAGCTGGCGTGCGCCGTTCACCGTCAGTCCGGGGAGCCTGACATCCAGCTCACCTCAGAGCTTTCCGGCGATCGCGATCGCTCCCGCGACCCTCACCGCGCTGCGCCGGTCAGCAAGACGGGTACGCGTTCAGGAACCCGCGGACCGATGCCCCCGACCCAGACCCACTTCTCGAACGGCAGCTCGAGCTGCAGGTCGGGGAACCGGCTGAACAGCCCGCGCAAAGCCGCGACCGTCTCGATGCGCGCGAGGTGGCCGCCAGGACAACGGTGCACTCCGCCGCCGAAGGAAAGGTGTCCCTGCCGATACCCGGGGTTGACCGTGCGGTTCGCGGCCGGGATCAGCACCAGGATCGCGTCGCCTGGTGCGACGGAGTGGCCGGCGAGATCCATCGGCTCGGTGGCGAACCGCCAGCCGGTGAAGGGGATGGGCGGTTGTTCGCGAAGCAGGGACTCGACCACGGCGTCAGCGTCGCCGTGCAGCAGTTCGGTACGCGCGTGGCTGTCGGCTTGGACCAGTGCGACACCACGGGAGATGAGTGCGATCACCGGATCGGCAGCGGCGATGGTCAGCAGCGCGAGGTTCGACATGGCCTCCCGCTTGCGCAGCCTGCCGTCCCGCTGGGCAATGAGCAGATCTCCCAGCAGATCGTCGCGGCCCTCCTTCGACGAACCCTCGTCCAGTGCGCCGTTCAACGCCTGGACGAGCAGGGGATAGGCCTCCACCATGTCCGGAGCTTCCGGGTGCTGAGGCCCGAACAGTTTGCTGCCATGAGTGACGATGGCTCGTGCGAAGTCCGCTCTTACCCCGAAGAGTCGTCCGATCACGTCCGTGACGAGGGGAACCGCGAAGTCCTCGATCAGGTCGGCCGTGTCGTTGCGGGCGATCGTGTCGAGGCGGTGGTGCACGAAAGCCTCGACCATCGGCTGTGCGGTGGCCAGGGCAGAAGCGGACAGCCGCCTGCCGATGACGCGTCGGATGCGCACGTGGTCATCGCCGTCGAGGTTCATGATCGTGCGACCCCCTACGGAAGCGAAGTCGTCCGGCACGCGCCGAGAGCCGACGGGGTGGCCGTACCGCGCCACTCGCATCGGGTCCTTCACCAGCCGAGGGTCGCGCAGGGTGCGTTCGGCGAGCTCGCGTTCGGTGATCAACCACGCCGGCACCTCGCCCGGGAGCGAGATGCGGTGTACGGGGCCGCTGTCGGCGAGTTCGTCGAAGACCGCCGGATGAGGAGAGGTGGTGTAGTCGCTCGTGTGCAGCGGACACCGTGCAGCTTGCGTCGTCATCGGCCCGACTCCCTACCCTGCTTCACGATCCGGTCAGCCGGCGGAACAGCCGCGAGGTGAGCCTGCGTTGCCACTTGCCACTGGTCGTGCGTGGCAACGTGTTGCGCGGCACCGCGTGCACGTCCACCGCGCCGAGGTCCAGACGTGCTGACACAAGGCCCCGGACTCTGGTGCTCAGCTCGGCGTCGGTTGCCGGATCGGTCGTCTCGAGCACCACGACGACGCGTTCTCGATCGGTGTCGGCGAACGCGACACAGCGACCGAGTTCCGGCGGCAGCACTGTGCGCGCGACGTCCTCGACATCTTCGGCGTAGAAGTTGCGGCCCGCCACGATGATCATGTCTTTGCGCCTGCCGGTCACGTAGAGCTCTCCTGCGACCCGCACACCCAGGTCACCGGTCTGCAGCCACCCGTCGCGGAACGCGGTCGCGGTCGCGTCGGGGTCGTCCCAGTAGCCGGTCATCAGCGAGGGCCCGCGCAGCGCGATCTCGCCCACGGAGCCGTCCGCGACCTCCGTGCCGTCGTCGTCGAGCAACCTCAGCTCCATACCGGGCACGGGCCGGCCCACCGACACGAGTCCGATCCCGTCCGGGGAGCCGTCCGGCACGCGAACGGCTGCTCGCCGATCTCCGAGCGATTCGCGGTCGAGCCACAACGTCCGAGCGGGTGCACCGGGCTTCGGGCAGGCGACCGACAACGTCGCCTCGGCCATGCCGTACACGGGGAACAGCACGCCGGGGGAGAGGTGAGCGGGTGCCAGAGCGGCCGAAAAACGAGCAACAGTACTCGGCTTCACGGGTTCGCCACCGTTGAGCGCCAGCCGCCACCTGCTCAGGTCGAGGCCGTCGAGCAGCCCGTCGTCGTAGGCCGTCGCGATGCGGTCGTAGGCGAAGTTGGGGCCGCCGAACGCAGTGGCGCCGACAGCGCTCATGTGCTCGACGACCTGGCGCGGCCTGCGGATGAAGTGCCACGGCGAGAACAGGTGCAGCTCATAACCCGACCACAGTCCGAAAAGGATCGTGATGAGACCGAAGTCGTGGAACACGGGTACCCAGGACACGAATATGTCTCCCGCGGCGACGCTGCTCGCGGCCGCGGTCGACGCGAAACAGGCGAGCACGGCCGAATGGGACAGCACGACCCCCTTTGGCCGGGAGGTGCTGCCTGACGTGAACTGGACGACAGCGGGGGACTCCGATCGCGCGGTAGACGCGACTCTCGGCTTCGGTGTGCAGTCGCTGACACGGACGACGCGCAGCGCTGGATGTCGCGCGACGAGGTGTTCGGCCACATCGACCTGGCTGTCCGTGACGACGACGTGGGTCAGCAGCTCCGCCACGGGGCCGAGCGCGGCGGCGACGGTCTCGGGGGCGGTCGGCATCGGCGGCACCGGCAGCACGGTGATCGCTCCGCCGGCGGCCCAGACGCCGAACACGGCAGGCAGGAAGCCCGGCTCGGTACCGGACAGGACTCCGACGACGGAGCCCTCCTCGGCACCTGCCCGCAGGAGTTCTTCGGCGACGCCCCATGCCAGTGCCGGCACGTCCGCATGGCACATCTGGTGACCGGTGCCGGGGAAGTGGACGAGCACGCCACCGTGTTCGTCGTCGAGGTGGTCGATCAGTTCGGCGAGGGTGGACGCGGCAGCACGGCCGTGACTGGGCATGCGAGGATTCCCGATCTGCGCGATGTTCGGAGGGTCTTCCGGGCTCGGCACCGTGTCCCGGCTTCCTGTTCAGCTGTGCAATTGGACGGGGACGCATCTCGGTCCCCGAGGCCCGAAACCCCCTCGCCAGGTCAGCTCGGTGCTGGGGATCTCCAGCCGCATGCCGGGGAACGCGCGGAACAGGGCGGGCAGTGCCGCCGCGGCCAGCCGTCGTGCGAGCGACTGGCCGGGGCAGCGGTGCGCGCCGTCCCCGAACGCGAGGTTCCTCCGGGCCCTCAGCTCGGCTGCGGACCGGTCGTCTGGAGCCGCCGGAGCGGTGGAGGACCGAGTTCGTGCAGCGGGCTCGCTGTTCGCCGTGGCGATGAGGACCATCACGGCGTCGCCTGCGCGAACCTGCTGTCCGGCGATCTCCATCGTCTCCGTGGCGAAGCGCCAGCTCGTGAACGGAATGGGAGGCTGCTGGTAGAGCAGGTCCTCGACGACCGCCATGGGGTCGCCGGTGAGCATCGCGTCGCGCCTGAGCGGGTCGTCGTGCAGCACGACCACGGAGTGGCCCAGCATCTTCACCGGGCCGCCGGTCGCCGCGATCATCACCATGGCCAGGTTGGACGCGGCTTCCCGCCTGCTCACGAGCCCGTCGCGCACCGCACACGCGAGGCCTTCCAGGAGGTCGTTCGCACCCGCCACGGCGGAACCCTCCGCGACAGCCCGAGCCGCGGCACCGGTGACCTGCTGGTACGCGTCGATCATCGCGGGCGTGGTGGGGTCGTCCGGACCGAACAACAACGCCCCTCCGGTCATGATGATCTCGTTGAGCTCCGGCCGGACGCCGATGATCCGGCCGATGACGTCGTTGACGAGAGGTACGGCGAAGTCCGCGACGAGATCGGCGGTCTCCTCGGTGGCGAGTGCGTCGACGTGGTGACGAACCGTCTCGGCCAGCACGGTTTGCTTGCGGACGACGGCGCTGTCGACGAGGTACCTGGTGATCATCCGTCGGACTCGCGCGTGGTCGGCTCCGTCGAGGTTCATCAACTGGCGTCCGCTCACCGCGGTGAAGTCCTCCGGCACGCGTCGACGGCCGATGGCCTGTCCGTGGCGCGCGACGCTCAGCGGGTCCTTCGCCAGCCTCGGATCGCGCAGCGCGGCTTCAGCCTCGGCGCGCCGCGTGATGAGCCAGGCAGGAGCCTCACCGGGGAGCACGACGTGGTGGATCGGGCCGAGCGCGGCCAGTTCGGTGAAGATCGAGGGGACTGCCGCGCGGTGGTAGTCCTCTGACTCGAGGGGCCGGAACGAGCTTCCCGCCGGCACGACCGGGGCGCCGGACGAGTGGGCAGGACAGCTGTGGGTGGACATGTGGTTGCCTCTCGCGGCAGGAACGCGGGTCTCGCGCAGGCTCGACTGCGGGAACCGTAAGCGGCTCCCACCCCGACAGCAACGAGGAGTTCCGGAGGCTGGACCCCTGTCTTCACCCGCAGCGTCAACGCTTCGAAACGACTTCGGCGTACTCGATGAGCCACGCCGGCCACCTTTCCTGGGCTGGTGGCAGGTCTGCCGGTTGTTTTACGCCAAATGATCGTTCCCACGCGTGTGGCTTCTGAAGATCGCCCTCGTTGACCCGGTACAAAAACCGGGACTTGTTTCGCTGCGGAGTGAAGTGCGCGTTCTCTTCTTGCGATGCCGGGGAACACCACAGGTCCGCACTGGTGACGACTGTGTGGCAATGATCAACGGCTTTTGCGAAGCGGTGATGATCTGTCGTCTGGAGATGGTGAGCTGACATCGGCAACATGCTTGACGATGCAACAAATGGGTGAACTGAGCGGTTTTGCTGCCCTGTTTGTCACAACCGGAAGGGTCTGCCCGGTCCTATTGCCGAGCCTCCAGGAAGGAAGCGAACTGTTGGTGTCAGCAACGTCCAAGACCTGCCCTCGCGTTCGGGCCGTAGCGCGCAGCAGCGTGCGCCGGCACGAGTTCGACGTTCTCGCGACCACTTCTCCGGTCATTTGGGTAGAGATAAAGTCTGCCCGATTTGCGGGTTGTGCACCGATTTCGGTTTGTGCACCTCGAAGCATGCGGGAAAACGGGTTGCTTGCCTTTCGTTGTGCGACTCGGAGGATCGACGTGCCTCTTTGGTCGATCAGTCGCCCCGGTGCAGGTTCGTCCACTGTGGATGAATTGCGCCGGGAACCTGCGACGAGATGACCGGTTCACCGTGAGCCAGTTCCGAGCCGTTACTGATGCAAATCTCAACCGGAGGTGCGCCGTGGATACACAACTGCCACAGTCGATCGGCAAGGCCTTGTTGGTCCTGTCCACCCTGACGCAGTCGGGGAGGTCGATGCGGCTCACCGAGTTGAGCATGCGAACGGGGCTTGCCAAATCGACCACTCACCGCATGCTGACCGCGCTCACCTCTTCCGGGCTGGTCGTGCGAGTGGGCAACCACTACCTGCCGCAGCACGTCTCGGCGGTTCCATCGCCCACACCCGACTCGCGGTGCGGCACACTGCGCCGGTTGGCGCCGTTCCTCGGCGACCTGTTGCTCCGGACCGGTATGACAGCAGGTCTCGCGGTGCTCGACGGGACGAACGTGAACTTCATGTACCGCGTCTACAGCCACGGCGACGTGCGGAGTTCGAGCGACGACACGGGCAGCTTGCCGGCCCATCTGTCGACCGCAGGGCGGCTGCTGCTGGCGTATGACCGGCCGGCGGCACGCACTTTGATCTCGAAGCTGGGCCTCGACATCTGTGCGGAGGCGGAGCTGGGCCACGCCCTCGATCGAATCCGGCAGGCCGGTCTGGCCGAGTCGAGAAGCGAGCGGTCCGGCACCCTGTGCCTCGCCGCGCCCGTGCGGTTGCCGGGCCGCCCGGTGGTCGCGTTCACGATCCGGGGCAAGAGCGGACAGGTCGACCGCACCCAGGCCCAGCATTGGCTGCGTCGCGTGTCGGAAACCGCGATGCGGGCGATGCTGACGGCGGCATGATCTCGTCGCCCTGGTCCGCCGGGCTCCGTGGACACCGGCCTCGCCGGTGCGGGAAGACGCCCGGCGGGCCGTGAGGACGGTGTACGTGGCATCGCCGTGTACACCGTCCCCTTGCACGGAAACAGCTCGAGAGCCGGGGTCAAGCAGTTGCGGGACCAGCGGTGAGGCCTTCCGCCCACCACCACGCGATGCCGACCGGCGGAGTCTGCATCCGGACGTCGCACTCACGTTCTTCGGAAACGGCGACGGTGGGACGGTCCGGACGGCGGTAGCGCGCGGTGTTGGCGCTCCAGTCGAGGTTGCCGCGGATCCAAGCGGACAGCCCGTCGAAGTACCGCCGGGTTCCCGGCGAGACCAACGGCTCCATCGCGTCTCGCAGGTCGACGTAGCGGTCCAGCACGGCGTCGCGCAAGGCGATGGCCGTGCGCAGCGCCTCTTCCGCGATGACGCCGTACTGGTTGGCGATGACGTCGATGAAGTTGATTTTGTCGTCGCTGCGTTCGTGTTCCTTGTAATAGGACGCGATGTCGTTGTCGTAGCCGACCAACGCGCAGGCCATCTCGGTGAGCGCCCGGACGGCGGGCAGGTCGATCTCCGCCGCGGGCACTTCGTAGCCCGCGGCGATGTCCAGCGTCATCGCGCAGACTTCCATGCTGCCGTTGCGGATGCGCGCCACCGCGTACTGGTCGAGCGTCGGCGTGGTGCCGGTGCTGCGGTGGGCGGCCTCCCAGACCTGGTAGCCCAGGTAGTCTTTCATGGTGCGCGTCCAGCGAGCGGCTTGTGCCGAGTTGGCGAGCAGGTCCAGCCGTCGGCGCAGATCGGCGAGCGCTCGCGCCAACGGGCTGGACGACGTGGTGTCTCCCGTCTCCACGATCCGGCCCATTTCGGCCACCAGGATCGCCATGGACGCCGGGTCGTGGCTGTAGCGGCCCTCGTCGCAGTAGGCGTCGTCGAACGCGAACAACCACATCAGGCTGTCCGTGGAGAACTGGGCACCCGGCGGATCCGCCACGTCCGGCAGCGTGCGGCCGGCGAGTTCGCCGGCGATGATGGCACCCAGCCGGCCCGTCTCGCGTTGCTCGTCGTCCAGTTCGAAGCTTTCGAGCCAGGTGATGGTGTTCCGCTCCCACTGCTGCCAGTGGGGGTGGATGCCCGCTGGAATCGGGCACCAGAGCACGGTCGTGTCGTTGACGGTCATGTCGCTCCAACTTGCGGTCGAACAGACGGGCTGGGCTGGGGAAGAGGTCGTGCTGTCGGGTGGAACAGGGACGGAGCGCCGGGACCTCACCGGTTCCGGTTGACCATCTGGGCGGCCAGTGTCCGCAGCTCTTCGATCCCACCGTTGTGTTCGTCCAGGGCGTCCAAGTGGCGCAGCGCGAGCCCGTAGCTGCGCTTCGCCTCCGTTTCCGTCCGCTCCTTGCCGCCGGCGTCTGCGACCAGCCTGACGGCGTGCGGCAGCAGGTCGGAGGTGATCGCTTTGGTCCGGTACAGCTCGGCGAGCTCGTCTCCCGCGGCCGTACCGGATTCCACCGCGGCCAGAACCGGCATGCTCTTCTTGTAGCGCAGCAGATCCGCACCAGCGGGCTTGCCCGTGACGGCAGGGTCTCCGAAGATGCCGAGCACGTCGTCGACCAGCTGGAACGCGAGCCCCACGTGGTGCCCGAACCGGCCCAGCGCGGTCACCTCGGCGGGCAGCGCTCCACCCGCCATCGCGCCGAGCACGCACGAGTTCGCCAGAAGAGCCGCGGTCTTGCCCCCCGCCATCTCCAGGTACTCCGAGGTCGACACGTGCAGCCTCTGCTCGAAGAGCATGTCCTGGTACTGGCCCACGCAAAGAGCGATGACAGCCGCGTTCAACTCCCCGCACAGTTCCGCTGAGTCGCGGTGCCGGGTGAGCACCTGGGACGCCAGCGCCAGCATGGCGTCCCCGAGCAGTACGGCATAGGGCACGCCGAACTGCGCCCAGACGGTGGGCCGGCCTCGACGAGTCCGATCGGCGTCCAGCACGTCGTCGTGCACCAACGAGAAGTTGTGCACCAGTTCGACCGCGACAGCCGCACGTACCGCCGTGTCGGGCACTTCGCCGCTGACCGCGCGAGCGGCACTCAATGCGAACGCCGGGCGAACCATCTTGCCCTGAACACCGGCGATGGGATTGCGGTCACCATCCCACCAGCCGAAGTGGAACCCCGCGCCGATGCTCAGCGAATCGGGTAGCAGGGCGACGGCCGCGCGCAGCGGACCGTCGATCCGGTCGGCGCTTCGGCGGAGTACGCCGGGACCCGAAACCACACTGCTGTCGGTCGTAGTCACTCGAACCTGCCTTCACTCGCGGCGTCCTGGCAGCCGCGTCTTGGGACGGTGTGAAAGGGGAGAGGGTCGACCCGGCGGTCTCATCGCGGTGAGATCAGCGCCGGCTCTGCCTCGTACCGGGATGGGTTCGAGGCGGGTGGTTCCACGGCGTGCCGGGTCGCTGCCCAGCTGAGCAGCGTTGTGCCGATCGACATGCCGCCACCGAAACCGCACAGGAGGACGAAGTCGTTCTCGGCGATCGAACCGTTGCGGTGCGCCAGGTCCAATGTGATCGGGATGGATGCCGATCCGGTGTTGCCGTAGTTCTCGAGCGAGAGATGACACGTGGCATCGGGCAAACCCAGTGTGGGCCACACGTCGCTGAGCATCGTGCCGTTGGCCTGGTGCGGCACGAAGTGCCGGATGTCCTGCGGCGCGACGAACAAGTCCTGCAACAGAGTTGCCACCTCGTGGCCGAGGCCGTTCTCGACGAAATCGCGGACCGCGCGGCCCTTCATCGTGAAGTAGTGCTGCCGGTTGGCCACGGTGTCGGCGGACGCCGGTTGCCTGCTGCCTCCCGCCGGCACGCCGATCAGCTGGTGTTGATCTCCGCGGGTGGTGAGCCGGGTGCCGAGCACGCCCTGGCCGGCCGCGACCGGACCCAGCAGCACCGCACCCGCTCCGTCGCCGAACAGGATCGCGGTGCCGCGATCGGAGTGGTCGAGGATGCGCGAGTAGATGTCGGCACCGATGACGAGTGCGTACCCGTGGTGGTGATCGCGCAGCAAGCCGTTCGCGACGGACAGGGCGAAGACGAAGCCGCTGCAGACGGAGTTCACGTCGAAGGACGCCGCGTTGCAGGCACTGATCAGGTGCTGGACGATGCTGGCGGTCGCGGGCTGCGGGTGGTCCGGCGTGGATGTCGCGACGACGAGGTAGGACACCTGGTCCGGTCTGACGCCGGCTTGGGCGAGTGCGGCATTCGCGGCCGCGGCGGCCAGGTCGGAGGTCGCCTCGTGTGCTGCCGCGCGCCGACGAGAACGGATCCGGGTCTTCCGCGTGATCCACTCGTCGGTGACTCCGGCCGCCGCGGCGACTTCCGCGTTGCAGACCGATCGGGCAGGCAGGTAGCTGCCGGTCCCGACCACGCCGATGGGTTGGTGGCGCATGATGTTCCGCTCTCTCGGTTCGATGGTCCCCTGGTCGTGGTCTCAGCGGTGCTCGTAGAGGCGCTTGTGACCGGACAGCCCGGCGAAGCGGAACGGGCCGGTGGTCTGCCGCGGCGTGAGGTGGTGCCCGCCGTCCTGGGGCAGTGCCTGTTCGTGCAGGTCGCGGTAGGTGGCGTGGTCGATCTGGCGCCGTCGGCCGACGATCGTGCGGTGGGCGTCGGTGCGCACGTGTTCGAGGTAGCCGGGGACGACGGTGCCGCAGAAGAACTCGGCGACGCAGCCGGAGCCGTAGCTGGCGAAGCCGATCGGCTGGTCGGTGAGGTCGCCCGCGTGGTCGAGCAGGGACGCGAGGGCCACGTACATCGAGGCCGTGTAGGAGTTGCCCAGTACCTCGTTGTACGCCGTCGTCAGCCGCAGCATCGTGGTCATCCGGTCTTCGTCGGCGTCGTGACCGGTGGTGCTGAACAGGTGCCGGTGCGCTTTGAACGCCATCTTCGTGAAGGGCTGATGGTAGCAGAACGCGGCGAACTCGCGCAGCGCGCGGCCGCCCTGCTCGGTGTAGTCCTTCCACGTGCCCTCCAGCGACTGCAGGTAGGCCGCGACGGACTCCTGGCCGGCGACGAGCGCGGTGCTGCGGTAGTTGGGGCGCCAGAAGTCCATGACGTCGGCGGTGTGCAGGCCGGAGGGGTCCTCCAGGCGGATCAGCGCGGGATCCGCGCCGACCAGCATGGCGACCGCCGCGGCGCCCTGGGTGGCCTCGCCGGGGCTGTCGAGCTCGTAGCGCGAGACGTCGGTGGCGATCACGAGGACCTGCTGCGACGGGTCCCGGTGCACGAGCCCGATGGCGAACTGCAGCGCCGCGGTGCCCGAGTAGCAGGCCTGCTTCAGCTCGACGACCCTCGTCGACGGCGGCAGGTTCAGCAGGGAGTGGACGTAGATGCCGGCTGCTTTGGACTGGTCGATCGACGTCTCGGTGGCCAGGAGCACGGTTCTGATCCGGTCCGCACCCCAGCGCCGCACGACGGGTGCCGCCGCTGCCGCCGCCATGGTGACGATGTCCTCGTCCGCGGCCGGGATGCTCATCGACCGTTGTCCGATGCCCACGTGGTACTTGCCGATGTCGGTGCCGGTGTGCGCGGCCAGTTCGGTGTGCGGCAGCACGAACTCCGTGGTGGCGAAGGAGAGGTCGTGGATTCCGATGTTCATGACTGGCTTCCGATCTTCTCGCCTGATCGTTCGAGGTGGACGTGGGCGCGCATCAGCTCGCCGGGGTTGGTCTGCGCCGCGAGGAGGGAGAGCTCGCCGCACAGCACGGTCGCGGCGGCCAGCACGGCGAGCCTGCGCGCATTGGCGCCGGGTTCGCGGTCGGCGCGGCAGCCCAGCCTCGTCAGGTTCGTCTCCACGAACGGGAGGTCCTTGCCGTTGCCGACGGTGCCGACGATGAGGTTCGGGATGGTGCAGGAGAAGTAGAGATCGCCGTCGAGGTCCTCCGAGACGGTGACGCCCTGCGAGCCCTCGATGATGTTCGCCGCGTCCTGCCCGGTCGCGAGGTAGAACGCCAGCAGCATGTTGGCGTAGTGCGCGTTGGCCGACCGGATGCCGCCCGCGAGCAGTGTGCCGATCAGGTTCTTGCGCACGTTCAGTTCCGCGATCTTCTTGGCGGTGGTGTGCAGCCGGTCGCGGACGACGTCGCGCGGCAGTGTCAGTTCGGCGACGACGTTCTTGCCGCGGCCGAGGATGCCGTTGATCGCGGTGGCCTTCTTGTCGGTGCAGTAGTTGGCCGAGATCGATCCGTAGCTGATGCCGGGCAGGGTCTGGAGCAGGTGGGTCAGGAGCCGGTCGGCGGCCAGTGTCGCCATGTTGTGCCCGGAGGCGTCGCCGGTGGTGAACTCGAACCGCAGGAACAGCAGGTTGGCGGTGATCTCGTGGCGGATCGCCACCAGTTCGGCGAAACGGCTGCACGTGCGGACGATGTCGCGCAGCTCGGCGAACCTCGCGTCGATCTGCCGGGCGGTGGTGTAGGCGGTCTGCGCGTCGGTGGCCTCGATGAGGACCGAGCGGGTCATCCGTTCGTCGACCAGCGTCGCCACGATCCCTTCGGGGACCATCGTCGAGAGGCGGGCGCCGCGCCGCACCGAGGGCCACAGCGGCGACTCGTAGGTGGCGAGGGGGACCTGGGTCTCGACGGAGGCGACGTTGCCGGTGACGCGCAGAGGCCCCACCCACCTCATCGGAACGCCGGCGATCGCGTGCTCTTCGGTCATCTGGTGGTTCTCCTGTTCCTACGGCACAGTGGGGAACGGGCGTGCGAAGCGGTGGACGTCGATTCCGCGATCGGTGCAGAACTCGCGCAGTCCGCCTCGGATGCGGACCTCGCAGCGGGCGAGGTCGGCGGGCGTGCGGGCGCCGAGCACGGTCATGATCGACGCGATCTGGTCGAGCCACGTCGTGATCTTCGTGATCAGCGCGCCCGGCCCGTCGTCGAGCAACGTCTTGAGGAACGTTCCGGCGACGCCGACCGCGCTGGCGCCGAGCGCCAGCCCGCGCACGACGTCGAGCGGGTGCCGCACACCCCCTGAGGCGAACAGCGGGAGCCCGACGTCGGATGCGTCCAGCAGGCAGGCCGGCGCGGACTGACCCCAGCCGTCGACGAAGCCGTAGTCACCGCTCGAGCGCCTGCCGTTCTCGATCCGCGCGAAGTTCGTGCCACCGCGGCCACCGACGTCCGCGACGGTCACGCCCATCTTGCGCAGGCACAGCACGGTCTCCCGGCTGAGCCCGAAACCGACCTCCTTCACGAACACCGGGACACCGGCGCCTTCGACGATCTCCTCGATCCGTGCCCCCCACGCCCTGAACGACCGATCGCCTTCCGGCATGACGATCTCCTGCACGGCGTTGAGGTGGATCTGCAGCGCGTCCGCCTCCAGCAGGTCGACGGCCCGCCGGGCCTGCACGGCCGTCGCGTTCGCGTTGACGTTCGCCATCAGGAACCCGTGCGGGTTCTCGTCGCGCAGCACGCGGAACGTGCCCGCCGTCGACGGATCCTTGAGGAACGCGCTCATCGACCCGCTGGCGATGGGGACACCGGTCTCCCTCGCGACGATGGCCAGGTCTCGGTTGATGTCACCGGTTTTGGCGCTTCCGCCTGTCATCGCGTTGACGTAGAGCGGGACATCCCAGCCGATGCCGGCGAAACCGGTGGCGAGCGACACGTCCGCCTGGTCGATCCCGGCCAGGGCGTGGTGGAGGAACGTGACGTCGTCGAACTCGTTGGCGTCGTCGGGCCGGTGCTGCGCGGCGGCGAGCCGGACGTGGTCGTTCTTGCGGTCAGCGATCACCTGCGTGGGTCCTTTCCGTTGCGGCGGCGTGGATCGGCAGCGGGACGACGCCTGCGGCGTGCCACCGGGCCCGCAGGCGGCCGAGAGCGTTGTCCTCCGGTTCGAGCAGGGCGATCCCGCAATCACCACCGCCCGCGCCCGACGGCTTGCCGGCTCCGCCCGCCGCCTCTGCCGCGTCGCACATCGCAACCAGGCCATCGGTGAAGATGCCCAGCCCTGCCTGTGCGTCGACGTGGGCCAGGAGTCGCCGCGCGAAGCGGATCTCCTTGAGCACCGTGTGGTCGTCCCCCCGCTCCAACGCGTCCGCCAGCGCGATGACGCAGGCGTCGCTGCAGCGCACGAACTCGCCGTGCGCGGCACCGCCGCGCCAGCCCCGCACCGAGCCACTGGACACCCGGTCCGAAGTGGACGCGGGCCTGCCGGTCCACCCGACTGCCATCGTGAGCTCGCGCGGGGACTCCAGCCTCCGCACCTCGAAACCAGGCCACGGCGCTTCCAGCGCGTGCCGGACTCCCTTGTCGTGCACCAGCTCGAGCACGACAGCGCGATCCGGTGCGCGGTAGAGGATCCAACCGCCCCAGGTGCTCGCCGCGAGATCCCCTCCGGACGCACGCGGATCGATCCGGGCGGAAGCCAGCAGCGCCAGGCGGAAGCGCTCCTCGGTGCAGAGCGACACCCCGCAGTGCGCGAGCACGGCGTCGATCGTCGCCACGGTGACCGCTCCGCTGGAACCCAGGCCGAACTTCACGCCTCCGGAGTGCAGTCCACTGCGAATGGAGAGCCGGATGCGCGGCAGAGCGAGGCCCCATTCGCTCAGGAGCGCGTCCACCGCCTCGACCGCGGAGATCACGTGCCGCGGCTCGGCGTTCACCGGAAACCCACTCGCCGTGCGCGACAGGCGCACCACCTCGTCCGACAGGTCCGAGACGATCACCAGGTCGTCGTCCGCCGGCGTGACACCGACGGTGACCTCCCTGTCGACCGAGACCAGGACGGCGGGAGATCCCGGTTCCAGCACCGCGTACTCGCCGGCGACGAACAGCTTTCCCGGGGCGCTGCGGACCGTGGCCCTGGTCATGGCGCCACCAGCAGCCTGGCAGCGGGTCCGGCACCGGCCACCGCCGTGGGGCAGCCCGCCGCCGCGTGCACGGCCTCGGCGACCGCGTCGGCGTCGGCCCGGCGACACAGGACCTTGACGTTCGGCCCGGCGTCCATCGTGGCGTACGCGGAGATCCCGGCTCGCCTGAGCGCGAGCACCGCGTCGAGCGCGGAGACCGTGGCGGGGGCGAAGTACCGCACGGCCGGGCGCGCCGCCAGCATCGTGGCGTGCATCCCCAGCGCGTTGCGCTCGGTGATCTCGCCGACGGCATCGAGGTCCGCGCGCTCCACCGCGGCCCGCATCTCCTTCAGGTCGGCCGGGGCGGAGTCGGCCCACGGCCGGAACAACGGCGACGTCTCCACCGTCCGCCGCATGGCGTCCCGGCTGTTCACCGACTTGTGGGCGGTGTCCACCAGCGCGACCACCATCACCGGGTCGAAACCCGGCGACTCGACCGGTTCCGCGTAGGAGCTCTCGTCGTCGTGACCCGCGTGCCACAGCGCGAAACCGCCGAAAACACTGCGCGACGCCGACCCGGAGCCCCGCCTGGCGAGCCGCGACAACGCGGTCGCGTCCAGCTCCACCCCGCAGGCCGAGGAGGCCGCGAGCGCCAGCGCGGCGAACCCGCTGGACGAGGAGGCCAACCCGGCACCGGTCGGCACCGTGTTCTCGCTGTCCACCAGCGCTTTCCCGGTACGGCCCGTCCGCGTGCGGACCAGGTCGAGGAACGCGGTGACGCGCTGGCGGGGCACCCCGGTCACGGGCGCGCCGTTCAGCACTACCTCGTCGTCGCCCGGCTCGGCGACGAAACGGACGCTGGTGGTGGTGTAGAAGGCGTCGAGGGTCATCGAGAGGCTGCTGGTCCACGGGATCACCAGTTCCGCGTCCCGCTTGCCCCAGTACTTGACCAGAGCGACGTTGACGTGCGCTACCGCGGTCGCCCGCGTTTCACCGTTCACGGCTGGAGAACCTCCCCACCGGCACGGTCCACGTGCGCAGCGCACCCGCATCGCACAGCGATCGGCTTACGGCCAAGGCGATCTCCGCTGTGCCCGCCAGGGCGATGAGGCAACCGCCGAGGCCGCTTCCGCTGAGCTTCGCCCCTGCCGCTCCCGCCGACATCGCCGCGTCCGCCATCGAGTCGAGCACAGGAGTGCTCAGTTCCAGTTCGCGCAACGCCTTGTGGCATTCGATCATGGACTCGCCGAATCGGCCGACGTCGGTGACGTCCGCAGTGGACGATCGGATCAGGCCGGTGACCGTGTTCACGAATCGCTCGCGTCGGCCGGGCCGTTCCGCGAAGGTCTTGGCCACCAGTCGAACGGCCTCCTCGGTGTGCCCGGGAACCCCGCTGTCCGCGATCACGAAGTAGCCGTCGAACCCGAGCCGCACCGCACGTGCGGCACCGTTCTGGAACAGCAGGGGGCCAGAGGCGCCCGTGGTGATCGCGTCGACGCCGCTTGCCCGTCCGTGAGCGATGTTCTCCGCGACCTGGACGAGTTCGTACACCTCGCTCTGACCGAATTCGCGGCCGGCCAGATCGGCCAGTGCGAGCACGACCGCCCGTGCACACGCGGCACTGGAACCCAGGCCTCGTCCCGCCGGGATCTCGCTCTGCAGCAGTACTTCCACGCGTCCGCGGGAGTCGTCGGCCAGTATTCCCGCGATCCGCAGCAGTCCGGGAGAGTGGTGCGGCACGATCCCGGCCGAGCTGCGCACCAGGAAGGAGGGCGGCCCCGCTTCGGCGTACCGTGCGGCGCGCGCGGTCACGGTCAACAGCGGTACGGGGATGGCAAGAGCGGGCGAGCCGTACAGGACGGCGTGCTCGCCGAGCAAGATCGCTTTGGCGTGAGCGCGGCCGAACCCTGACGCGACCTGCGCTGTCGCGGCCGGGCTTTCGGGCGTCAGAAGTTCCATCGACAGTCCTACCTCACTGGCACAGCACGGTGCCGGCTGAACGCGAACGGAGAAGTCGTCATCAGCGACGATCGAAGTGCGTTGACGCGGTGGCGAACCAACCCACCGGTCCGTTCGGGGAACTGGAACCGGTGGCGATCGGGGCGGTCCGCTCACAAGCGGACTTCTCCGGGTGGTGTCTCCTTCAAGACGTTCGCGGTCGGTGTCGACACAGCGTTGCTCAGCCGCGACAGCAGGACCAGGTGTTGTTCCAACGACAGGGACTTTTACCGGGATTGTCGGCCACGAACTGTGCGCTCTCTTCGTCGCATCGTCGGACGAAGTCGCGTTGAAGGGCCGCACGGACTTGTGCCCTGGCAGGGTTCGGGTGACTCGTGTGGGGCCACCGTGGACGGCCGGCGCAACAGGGCGTCAGCGTGCGAACCACATGCCACGCACCGCAAACGTCGGCAGACCGGAAGCCGGCAACTGTTCCCGGACGTTGCGGGGTCACATGATCATGGGACTCGGCGGCGACTCCGCGGCGTGGGGTGAAACGAGGCCCCACAAGTGCTCACCGGGCAGCCGACCGCCGGCCGATGTGGAGAACAGAGGTGCACGCCGCGGTCATCCTTCAGAACTTTTCGGGTTGTCGTTCGTCCTCCTGCGATGACGAGCACGGTGGGTGGCGAGCGGCCTCCGGCGCTCCCTCGTATGCACAAGGGTGTCATCTGTGAGCACTTGTTCGATCTGCGCCATCGCACCCGCTTGGGCAGCGTGCAGGAAGGCGGTCAGCAACCTCTCGTCGGCAAGCCGGCCAGCGGTCTTGTGCTGTTGTTGCACGCACATGCGTTCGCGAGCACGCCGCCCGAGTTGACGCGCGTGGGCCTCGTTCGTCCGCAGCGCTTCGGCGATGTCGCGGAAGGGGTATTCGAAGGCCTCCCTCAGCACGAAGACGGCACGTTCCATCGGGGACAACCGCTGGAGCAGGAGCGAGATGGCGGGCTCGAGATCCGCTGCCCGTTCGGAGACGACCGCGGGATCCTCCGCCGCGGGCACCGGAACGTCGGAGGCGACGAGCTGTTCGGGAAACTGGCTGTCGACCGGGATCTCCCGACGTGCGCGTGCCGAGTCCAGCAGGTTGAGCGTGAGCCGCGTCGTGATCCTCACGAGGTAGGCGTTCCGGTCGCGGACCAGTGCGCGGTCGGTGCCCTGCCAACGGAGCCATGCTTCCTGCACGACGTCCTCGGCGTCCGCGACTCGGCCGAGCATCCGGTAGGCGATCTGGAAGAGGTGCGGACGGACGGTCTGGAAGTGGGCGATGTCCTCGGTCGTGACGGGCAGTGTTGTTCGCGGGGCGGTCGACACGGAGGTGATTTCCGTTGAGCACATGAGTTTGTCCGTTTGGTCGCGTCTTCGACCGCTGTGGTGGCCGGTGATCGAACGGGCGGGTCGTTTCAGTCAGGCGACATCGATCTTCCGCGGGCCTGGTCGAGCCCGCGGAAGGTGTGAAGTCCTCCCTGGCCCGACAGGGAAGGGGCCCGCCTGCCGCCACCGGTCGTCCGGCGGCATGGGCGACCGGTTTGCTGACGACGACCTGAAGCGCGGGGAACCGACGGCGGCGCTCGTCAGGCGGTCACGTCGCATCGAGGCCTCCGGCTGCGGTGGTGGCTGACACCGACTTCGTGTCCCAAAAGACAGTGAGCCGCGCCACCTGACCCAACAAGCGGCGGTCGCAAAACTTCAGACCCTTCTGACGTACTGGCCAGGATTTTCCGATCATCGACTGCTCTACTGCGATGACTGCACGAGTGCTCGCAGGCGGGACCTTCGCGATCTCTTCGGCGGTGGAAGTACCGGGAAATGTCACGGGATCGGCGAAACTGCGCGCGGTGCCGCAACCGACAATGCTGATCATTGAGTCACCGGCTTCCTCGGGCGGTGGTGAGCGCCTGGGCGCTTGACGGCGAGGCGGCGAATCAATGCGCCGCCGCTGAAGCCGGACCCGACGGGACGAATGCTGATGACACGTCAGGTGCAACGAACAGGATGCCGCAACGTTTCCCGGCACAGGATCGATATAATCTGGGTCAGTGATAAATTCGATCTATGCCAACTCTGCGTGCGCTGGAGTGCCTGGTCGCGACCGCTGACCTGGGCTCGGTGACGCGCGCGGCGCAGCACCTGCACCTCTCGCAGCCGGCGATCTCGCACCAACTGGTCGCCCTGGAACGGGAAGCCCGCACCGCGCTGCTGATCCGCGACCGCCGCGGAGTCCGTCTCACGGCCGCCGGACGCGCCGCGCTGCCGGAGGCCCGCCGGGCCGTGGCCGCCGCCGACGACGCGATCCGCCTCGCCCGCGCGGCAGGTGAGGGCGTCGGAGGCACCGTTCGTGTGGTGTGCGCGCAAAGTCTCACGGTGGCGATGCTGGCGCCGGTGCTGACCCGCTGGAACGCCGAACGTCCCGACGTGACCATCGCGTTCCGCGAAAGCACGGACCCGCAGTCCGCCTTCGCCGCGCTGGAGTCCGGCGAGGCCGACCTGCTGCTGATTCCCGACCTCGGCAACACGAACTTCGACAAGACCACGGTCGCCGAAGAGGAAATCGTGGTGGCGCTGCCCGCTCGACATCCACTGGCCTCGCGGCGCGCCATCCGGCAGGACGACCTGCGCGACCAGTCATTCGTGCAGTTCACCGCGGAGAACAATCTCGGCCCGTGGATCGAGAGCCGCCTCGGCTTCAGTGTGAGGGGGTCGGTGGTGGCACGCACCGCCGTGACAACGCACGCACCTCAGCTGGCGGCAGCGGGCCTGGGCGTCTCAGTGGTGCCTGTCAGCGCGATCACCGCGGGCTTCACCGGCGCGGTCCGCCCCTTCGACCCCCGCTGGACACGCCACCTGGTCACCCTCACCACCGGCCCCCAGGACCCTCTCACCACGCAGCTGATCGACGACCTCCGCGACAGAGGCCTGCAGATACCCTGCGACATCGCGGACCAGCTCGCCTCGGGGACCTCGGAACAACGCTGACATCGAGCCGAAGGCCTGACATCTCGGCGCTGTAGCCGCACCACGTCAACGCTGTACGCGTGCAAGGCCGGACCCTTGTCAGGCAGAGCAGGCGGAACCGGTAGCCGCTGGCGTCGACAGAGCCGTTGAGGTCGCCCTGCGCAGCCGCATACCGCCGCGGCTCGAGTTTCTTGCCGGACTGCCCGTTCAGTCGCGAGATGCTGCGCAAGTTCTGTGGTCGCGTTGTTCCGGGTCGCGGAACTTGCTCTTCTTCCTCGGTGTGCGACCGGCTATCAATCGAGTACCAAGTCGCCCACGGAGGCGTTGAACTCCTTCCGCTTGGTTGAACGTCCGCCGTTGGCTTACTGCTACGTCTCGATCCGGTCCGTTGATCCGACAACTTGGTCCTATTCGTGTGGAGCGACATGGTCAAAGCATTTGAATCCATCCCTGTGGCGCCCCATCCGCTACCTGTGCTCGGGCACCTGGCACAACTTGTCAGGAAACCGCTATCCACGTTGTCATCATTGGTGCAATACGGCGACGTGGTGCGTCTGCGGGCGGGTCTCACCGACGTCGTCGTGGTGTGCGATCCAAGCCTGACCACTCAAGTGCTGCGCAACGACAAGGTTTTCGACAAGGGCGGGTTCTTGAACGAGCGCGCCCGCGAGGTGGTGGGCGACGGTGTCGCTACCTGCCCCTACGACCACCACCGTCGCCAGCGTCGCCTTGTGCAACCCGCGTTCCACCAGAGCCGGTTGCCCGGCTACGCAGAGGTGATGGTGGACCAAGCGGATGCGGTGGTCGGCGGGTGGCGCGACGGCCAGGCGATCGACGTGCTCCCCGAGATGATGCAGATCAGCACCAGGGTGATGCTGGTCACCATGTTCTCCGACGCGTTGCTCCCCGGCGTGGTGGATCAGGCGGTCGCCGACATCCGTCACGTGGTGAACGGCGTGGGGCGGCGCATGTTCAGCCCGCCGTTGTTCGACCGGTTGCCCACCAGGGGAAAGCGCCGCCACTACGAGGCGATTGCCCGGCTTCGCGGGATGGCGCGTGCCGTGGTCGAGGCTCGCCGCAGGAGCGGAGACGACGTCGACGACCTGTTGTCCTTGCTGTTGCAGTCCCAGGACGTCGACGACAGCCGATTCAGCGACGTCGAGATCGCCGACCAGGCGGTGACGTTCTTCATCACCGGCTCGGAAACGGTCGCGAGCACCTTGGCGTGGGCACTCAACGAGCTGGTCACTCAGCCGGACATCCAGCGCCGGGTGCAGGAAGAGGTAGACCGTGTCGTCGGCGCCGGACCGGTTCGGTACGAGCACCTGCCGGAGTTGGAGCTGACCGAACAGGTCATCATCGAAACGTTGCGGCTGCGATCGCCCAGCTGGATCTTCACCCGGATCACGCGCACCGACGTCGAACTCGGTGGCTATCACATTCCGGCCGGCACCACCGTGGTCTACAGCCATCACCTGCTGCATCACCGCGAAGATCTGCACGTCGACCCGGAGCGGTTCGACCCCAGCCGGTGGGACGGGGCCTCGACCACGCGGAACGACACCTACATCCCGTTCGGCGGCGGACCTCGCAAGTGCATCGGGGACAACTTCGCCATGGCGGAGGCGATCATCGTGCTGGCTTCCGTGCTCGCCCGCTGGCGTGTGACATCCACGCCCGACCGGGACTTGCGGCCCGTGTTGTCCGCCGTGATGAAGCCGCGCATGTTGCGGCTGCGCGTGGCGGCGCGCGACAGCACCAGCAGAAACGACACTTCCGAGCGAACGGCACAGGTGTGAGATGACTGGATTCGCGCTTCCGAAAACGCCGATCCCGACCTTCCAGCACCCATGGCCGCCTGTGGTCAACCCTGGCGTCGACACGGCCGAGCAGCACGCAGTCAGCTGGGCAAAGCAGATGCGCTTGATCGAGGGTGAGGCCTCGGAACGAGCGATCGTGCGGATGGGCTACGGCCGGTGTGCGGCGTACACGTTTTCGGAGGCGTCGATCGACGACCTGCTGCTCTGCACCGAGTGGCTGGTCTGGATCTTCGCGTTGGACGACCGCCACGCGCACCACCTCCACCACGGCGGGACCCAATGGCAGTCGTTCGCGCGCCGCATCAGCGCCGCCGTCGACGGCACGATGCCGGAGGTGGAGCCCGATCCGCTCGTACGTGCCACAAGGGATCTGTGCGCCCGCACCTTCGCCCGCACCTCGTCGAGGATGCGGACCCGCATCGTCGACCACATCGCCAAGCTGCTGGCCGGGTTCCGCCGGGAGACCTACTACCAGCGGGACAACCTGCCCGGCGTGGACGATTTCATCAGCACCCGCAGGCTGAACGCGGGAATGTACCTCTTCTGCGACCTGCTCGAGCTGGTCGAGCGCGCCGACCTGCCGGAAGCCGTGCACCGCTCGACCGAGTACCAGATGCTGCTGGACGGCGCGACCGACGTCGGAGCCTGGCAGAACGACATGTTGTCGCTCAGCAAGGAGGAGGTCCGAGGCGAGGTGAGCAACCTCGTGCTCGTCGTGCAGCACGCCGCCTCGCTCAACCGGACGGAGGCGATGGAAGACGTCGCGGTGCGGATCCGAGGGCGCATAGCGGACTTCGACCTGGCCGAGGCGGCAGTACCTGCGATGTTGGCCGGGGAAGATCTCCCCGCCGGGACGCGGCAGGCCGTCGAGCGGTGTGCGCAGGGATTGCGCCAATGGGTCAACGGCTTCTTGATGTGGTCGCTCGACACAGGCCGCTACGGCGCCGAGGTGTCGACAGCCTTCGCGGTAGCGCACTGAGGCTGCGAAGAACGCGGAGCTCCTCGTGCTGTGGCATGAGAACTCCGTGCTCTTCCGCTGGCCGGCCGGCGCCGCTACGAGCCCGGCAGACCGTTTCCGGTGTGCCGCGGTGCCGGGGCTGACAGTTCGGTCGTGCCACTGTGACGACACAGCCGTTGCCCGAACTGCTTGAGACGGAATCGTCGGTTCTGCTCAGCTCCGGGTGCCACGGGTGATCAGGCAGGTCGCGGTGAACCCCGCCCCGACGCTGACGTGCAGGTGGTGCTCACCGTCGGCGGGAGCCGGGTGCTCGGCGAGGTTCGCGGGCAGGTCACCGGCGCCGAGGTGACCGGTGTTCCGCCCGGTGAGCACGACCTTCGCGGCCAGATCATCGGGCAGCGCCCTCCCGGCCAGATGGGTCACCAGAGTCCGGCCGAGCCTGGGCAACAGCACGGACGATATGTCCGATGGACGCAGCCCGGCGTCCTCCAGCGCTTCCTCGGCCGCTCGGCGCACGCCGCGGCTGAACCCGCGTAGCGCCGTCCGGGTGGGCGGCGTCCTGGTGCGATCGGTGCCGGCTTCGAACGGGTCGGAGGTGGGGTACGCGAGCTCCAGTTCGGGATCACCCACCGACGCGATCGACTCGATCACCTGTGGGCCCGGTCCACGAGTGAAGACGACGGCGGTGGCGCCGTCGCCGAGTGGTGGTGCGGAGAGCCACCTGTCGTACGGCAGTCCGGCGAAGGAGTCCGCGGTGGTCACAAGCGCGGCCTCGGCGCGCCGCTCGGTGAGCAGGTGGGTCACCGCCATCTGCACGGCCATGGCGCCACCGTTGGACATCTGTCGCACACCGAGCGCGACGCAATCACTCGCGCCGAGTTCACGCGCCACGCGGTGTGGTGGTGTCCATGTCTGTGGTCCCTGGTGGTACACCCAGGCGTGCACGAGCAGCGCCAGGTCCTTCGCCACCACGCGTGCTTTGGTCAGCGCCTCGGTCGCGGCGAGACAAGCCATTCCCGGTGGGAAGAGGTCGGCGATCGGCAGCGCGCTGATGCCTTCGCCCTCCGAGTCCGCCTTGGTCACCACGGCCGCTTCTTGCGCTTCAGCAGCTGAATAGACCTTCTCGGGCAACCAGAGCGCGGTGCCTGCGATGGTGATGGCACCTGCAACCTTCACGATTTGCTCCCGGTGAGCTCCATGCGGCCGAACGACACGTGTGCGGTGCGGTTGGCGGCGGGCAACAGCACCATGACCGCCTCACCCGCCGCGACGGACCGGCCCGCGATCTCCATCGGCTCAGCCGCGAACCGCCGGCTGGTGAACGCGACCGGTGGTTGGTGGGAAATGAGCTGATCGACTACGCGTCCGCACCCCGGCAAATCGACGCGATCGGACGATCTCGGTGCTCATGCGGCCGCTTCCACGTGCTGCCGCTCGATCATCTTCGCGAGATCGCCGATGGTCCTCGCGTCGACCAGCTGGTCGTCCTCCAGTTCGATGCGGAGCTTGCTCTCGATGAACATCATGCCCCGCAACATCGCCAGCGAACTCATGTTCGGCATGCCGGTCAACGGCACCTCCAGACCCATGTCGGTGGTGTCGCGATCGAGGTCGAGCGCGTGCGCGAGGGCATCGCGGACCAGCTCGAGGTAGTCGAGGCGGGCAGGTTCGGCCACCATCACGATCCCTTCGTACATGCGCTTGACGACGGCTCCGCGCAGCGCTGACCTCGGCAGGAAGCTACGTGCACGCCTTGACCGGCCCGCACGCACTTCCTGACTGTGCGGGAGCCGGTGGTCGGAGAGCTAGCCCTGCTTCCAACGTCTGGAACCTTGAGGCGTTTCTCGCGCGTTGCGGCGGCCACCATCCATGTGCTGGTGCGAGCCCTTCGTAACCACGGCTGTGGTGGACGTGCTGTCCCCACGCGCGAGCAACCGACGCCGCGCGGTGTCCACCTTCTGCTTGAACCCGCTCCAGGAAATCAGTCGGTGAGGCCGGGCAGGTGGTAGCCGGTGTGGCCGTCCCACTCGATCTCGTAGTCGTCGAGGGTGAGGGTCCAGTCCGCGTCCGGCACCACATTGCGCAGCGCGGTCACCGCGGACAGCCAGTGCACCAGCGACGGGATCGCCCGGTCGTCCGCGGCGGGCATCTTGGTCGACCCGTCGAGCACCGTTCCCGGCTCCAGCCGGTCGTAGAGGTACAGCCCTTCTTCCTGCGCGGAGAACGGCGCGTTCTCGTTGTAGGTGCTGACGACCTGGCTGACCGCCGCGGACTCGGCGTCGGTCAGCGGGGTCGCGCGGCGAGCCGTGTAGTAGAGGGAGACGCCCACGCGGACCACTCTAACGGGCTCGCTCGGGACGGCTCTCGCCACTGCACACTGTCGAGTGAAACGGTTTTGAGTCGATTTCTGAGGGTACTGCTGCCTTGTCGGAACGCAGCCATGAGGGGAAGTCGTATGCCTCGGATCACCCGCTCGACGGCAGCCGTGTGTGCGGTGCCGCGCATCCTGGTCACGCCCGCAAGTCCCACCACGCCTGCGGGGGAGGTGGCGCAGCCGTGAAGGCGCTGACGTGGCAGGGCAACGAGAAGGTCCAGGTCGTGGACGTGCCTGATCCGCGGATCGAGGAGCCCACCGACGCCATCATCAGGGTCACCTCGACCGCGATCTGCGGATCGGACCTGCACCTGTACGGGGTGCTCGGGCCGTACCTGAAGCCGGGCGACGTGCTCGGCCACGAGGCGATGGGCGTCGTGGAGGAGGTCGGTTCCGGTGCGAGCGGTCACCTCAACGTGGGCGACCGGGTCGTGGTGCCGTTCAACATCTCGTGCGGTCACTGCTGGATGTGTGAGCGCGACCTGTTCGCGCAGTGCGAGACGACGCAGGTGCGCGGCGAGGGCAAGGGCGCGAGCCTGTTCGGCTACACCTCCCTCTACGGCTCGGTGCCCGGAGGTCAGGCCGAGTACCTGCGCGTGCCGCAGGCCCAGTTCGGGCCGATCGTCGTTCCGGACGGCACGCCCGACGAGCAGTTCCTGTTCCTGTCGGACATCCTGCCGACCGCGTGGCAGGCGGTCCGCTACGCCGACGTTCTGCCCGGCGGCACCGTCGCGGTGCTCGGGCTCGGGCCGGTCGGGCAGTTCGCCGTCCGGATCGCCAGGAGGCTCGGCGCCGGCCGCGTCATCGGCGTCGACCGCGTTCCCGAACGCCTCGCGCTGGCCGAACGCCACGGGGCCGAACCCGTCAACCTCGACGAGTTCGACGGCTCCGACGAGGTGGCGGCGGCGTTGATCGACATGGTGGACGGACGCGGGCCGGACGCCACCATCGACGCCGTCGGCATGGAGGCCCACGGCGGTGGTCTGGTCGCCGCGGCGCAGAAGGCCGCCGGGCTGCTTCCCGACAGCATCGCCCAGAAGGTGATCGACAAGGTCGCGCTGGACCGCCTCGACGCGCTGCACGCCGCCCTGAAGGGTGTGCGACGCGGTGGCACGGTGTCGGTGTCCGGCGTGTACGGCGGCGAGCAGGACCCGATGCCGATGATGGAGATGTTCGACCGCGGGATCCAGCTGCGGATGGGGCAGGCCCACGTGCGCCGGTGGACCGATGAGATCCTGCCGCTGGTGCTGGACCCGGCCGACCCGCTCGGCACCCTGGACCTGACCACGCACCGCCTCCCGCTCGCCGAGGCCGCGCGGGGGTACGAGATGTTCCGCGCCAAGAGCGACGGCTGCATCAAGGTCGTGCTGAGCCCATGACCGGCCGGGTGGTGCTCGTGGTGGGGGCGAGCAGCGGGATCGGGTTGGCCACCGCGGTGGCGTTCTCCTTCCGCGGGGATGCCGTGGTCCTGGTGTCCCGCAGTGGTGAGGCGCTCGACGCCGCGGAGAAGGCCTGCAGGGCGGTGGGAGTCGCGCCGGTCGACGTCATCGTCGACGACATCGGTGATCCCGGCGGCGCGGGGCGGATCGTCGGGAAGACCATCGACCGCCACGGGCGGATCGACGTCGTCGTGCACAGTGCGACGGTGATGGGGTACGGGACCGCGGAGGGGATGCCCCCGGATGTGTTCACCTCGGTCGTGGACACCGCGGTCCACGGCACGCTGCACCTCGCACAGGCGGTCCTGCCGGTTCTGCGTCGCCAGCGCAGCGGCGTGTTCATCGGCGTGAACTCGTTGCTCGGCTCGATCACCGTGCCGCAGATGGGCGCCTACTCCACCGCCAAGTGGGGACAGCGCGCCCTGCTGCGCACTCTGCAGCAGGAGACGCGTGACGAGCCGGGGGTGCACGTGTGCATCGTGAGTCCCGGCAGCATCAACACGCCGATCTACGACCAGGCCGCCAACTACACCGGTCACGCGGCGCGGCCACCGGTTCCGGTCCTGAGCCCCGAACGAGTGGCGGCCGCGATCGTCCGCCTGGCCGACCGTCCGCGGCGGAACGTCTCCGTGCCGGTCGGTCCCGCGAACCCCTTCATCATCGCGGGATTCCGTTTCCTGCCGGGTCTTTACGACCTGCTCGCCGGGCCTCTCTTCCGCCTCGCGGCGCTGACGAGGAAGACGGTCTCCGCCACGCAGGGCAACGTGTTCGGGCCACACCCCGCCGTGGAAGGAACGCATGGGCGGTGGCCCGTCAAACGGTGAAAGTGCGGAGAGGCATCAGCAAGGCACAACTGCGCCGACTCTTCCGAAAGTCGCGAAAGGACCGAGCCGGAATCTGCGGCGGACACCGCACCAGGACGAGCTGGTCGAGCATCTCGAGGTGCCCACCGCTGTATTCGTGGCGCCGCTGTGCCGTCAGATTGCGCGCTGTTCACCATGATGATGGTCCTGCGGACGCTCATCGTCGGCCCACCTCGAGCGACGAGCCACGGGGGTACTTCCCCATGTCCCGCCGCTGTCCGGCGGCCTGACTCGCACCGACGGACGGGAGCCGGGCACCGTCCCCGGCGTCATCCACCACGGCACCGGTGACACCATCAACGCCTGGTTCGTGGCCTGCGGTCGCGGTCTACACCGTGATCGCCGGGAAGTCGTGGCTTCCCGGGCCTGCATCGAGAAGGGCGCTGATCGGCGTCCACAGCATCTGGGACAACACACAGATGCCGGCGGCGTAGAAGGCGGGGCGCACACCGGCGGATGTGAGCTGGCCCGCCATGAGCGGCGCACCGGTCCTGCGGAACGTCACAAGGACGACCAGGGCGGCGACAATCGAGGAGCAGGCTCTCTTCTGTCTGCAACGGTCGGCCTCATGCTGCCGGTAAGTGGAGCCGGCGCCGTCCCAGGCTGGAATCGCTCTGCTCGGGGTCACACGAACTGTCATCGTTGTGCGGCGGCCCGGTCGGTGCACGCGCGTGCGTGGCCAAGGCCTAGTGTGATCAGCTTGAGCTGGTCCGAGGGAGAAGCACATGGACATCCGTCACCGGAACAACGTCACGGTCACCGGCGCGGCCGACGGGCAGACTGTGCTGCTGGCGCACGGTTTCGGCTGCGACCAGAACATGTGGCGGTTGATCGTTCCCGCGTTGGCGCGGCGACACCGGGTGGTGTTGTTCGACTATGTGGGGTCGGGCGGTTCGGACCTGTCCGTGTGGACTGAAGAGCGGTACTCGCAGCTTGACGGATACGCGCAGGACATCGTCGACATCTGTGAGGAGCTGGACCTCGAGCAGGCGGTGCTGGTCGGTCACTCGGTCAGCGCCATGATCGGGGTGCTGGCCGCGCGGATGGCTCCGCAGCGGATCGGGTCGCTGGTGATGGTGGCGCCGTCGCCCTGCTACATCGACCACGCGGACTACCGCGGCGGGTTCACCGCCGAGGACATCGACGAACTGCTGGCCTCGCTGGAGTCGAACTACCTGGGCTGGTCCTCGGCGATGGCGCCGGTGATCATGGGCAATCCGGAGCGGCCGGAACTCGGGCAGGAGCTCACCAACAGCTTCTGCGCCACCGATCCCGACATCGCCCGCGTGTTCGCCCGCACCACGTTCCTGTCCGACAGCCGTGCCGACCTCGCCGACGTCACGGTGCCCACGCTGGTGCTCGAGTGCGCCCAGGACGTGATCGCGCCTCGCGAGGTCGGTGCCTTCGTCCACGCCGCGATCCCGTCCTCCCGCCTGGTCACCCTCGACGCCACCGGGCACTGCCCGCAGCTGAGCGCACCCGAGGCGACCGCGGAGGCGATCTTGGACTTCCTCGGGACCCACCCGTGATGTGCCGGGCGGACGGGATCTCCGCCGAAGACCCGCCGGAGCCCGCCCACACCAGGAGCGGTACGGATCCAGGCCACACCGGCAGCACGGACGCGGCGTTCACGGCGCTGCTGGAGGACAGCGCCGAGGACCTGTACGACGCGGCGCCGTGCGGCTACCTGTCCACGATGATGGACGGCACCATCGCGAAGATCAACGCCACGTTGCTGGACTGGCTGGGTCTGACCCGTGAGGCCGTGGTCGGCCGGAAGCGGTTCGCCGATCTGCTCACCGTCGGCGGCAAGCTGTACCACGAGACGCACTTCGAGCCGTTGCTGCGCATGCAGGGCGAGCTGCGTGGCATCGCCTTGGAGATGAAGGTATCCGGTGGTCGGCGGCTGCCGGCGCTCGTCTCGTCGGTGGTCAAGCGCGGTGCCGGGGGAGAGCAGCTGCTGATCCGCACCACGGTGTTCGACGCCTCCGACCGCCGCGCCTACGAAGAGGAACTACTGCGCCGCCGGCAAGACGCCGAACGGGCCTACGCCGCGGCAGAGCGAGCCCGCCTGCAGGCCGAGGCCGACCGGGAACGGCTGGCGGCGACGCTGGCGGTGCTGCAGCAGACCCTGCTGCCGCCGTCACTGCCGGCAGTGCCCGGCCTGGAGCTGGCCAGTCACTACCACACCGCTTCCCCCGATCAGCTCGGCGGCGACTTCTACGACGTCTTCCCGCTGACGGACACCACGTGGGGTTTCTTCCTCGGCGACGTGTGCGGCAAAGGTGTCGAGGCCGCGGCGTTGACCTCGCTGAGCCGCTACACCCTCCGCGCCGCTGCTCACCACAACCCCGACAACCCCATCGCGGTTCTCAGCGCCCTCAACACCGCCCTGCTCCGCGACCCGAGCGTAGGCATCCGGTTCTGCACCGTTCTCCACGGCACCCTCACCCCGACCCATGACGGCGCGACCGTGCGGCTGGCCGGCGGTGGGCATCCTCCGGCGTTCCACCTCTCCGCAGAGCACGAGAGCGATGAGGACAGCCGGGTGCGGCCGGTCGAGCTGCCCGGAGCGATGCTGGTCGGTGCGCTGGCCGAGGCCCGCTTCGCCGAGACCACCGTTGACCTCGAGCCTGGTCAGACCTTGCTGCTCTACACCGACGGCCTGACCGAGGCCCGGGACGCCGACGGCCAGTTGCTCGACACCGAAGGGGTCGCCGCGATGCTCGTGGCGCGCACCGGCCCCTCCACCCCGGCTGCCGTCGTGGCCGACACGGTCGCCTTTCTCGCCGGCTTGCCCAACGGCACCGATGACGACGTCGCTCTGCTGGCCCTCGGTGTCCCCAGCGCCGGCACATCGGCCGCAGGGTCGTCCACCGACGCTGTGTCGATCATCGCGTCCGACCGGACTCAGACGTTGATCGAGAGCACTGACCGTCCATGACGAAGGCTTTCCACCTCGATGTGCGGCACACCGGTGCCGGTCACGCCCTGATCGCCATCAGCGGCGAGCTCGACCCGGTCACGGCGCCCCTCCTGCGCGACCAGGGAATGTCTCTGCTCGCCGAGGGTTTCCCGCACCTGCTGCTGGACATGTCCGGAGTGGACTTCTGCGACTCCTCGGGGCTGAGTGTCGTCATCGCCCTGTGGAACCAGGCGCAAGCGGGTGGCGGCAGCCTGGCGCTGGCCGCCGTTCCGGACCGCCTCAGCCGCCTGCTGCGCATGACAGCCATGGACACCCTGATCCCCGTCCGGCACGTCGGTGACTCCACCGCCTGACCGGATCAGGCGGGCCTCACGGGGCTCAACACGCGGCAGTTCATCTCCGCCCACACGATCTTGCTGGTGGCGGTGACGACGCATCCCCACCTCCGGGACAGCTCCTTCACCAGTACCAAGCCTCGACCTCGTCCGCCGCCCAGCCGTGACACCCCCAGGCGAGGGAGGTTCGCCCGGTCGCCGTCTTCGACGTCGATGCGCAGTGCCGAGCCGGGCAGCTCGCACATGCGGAAGCTGATGGGCGGCCGGCCGTGGTCGTAGGCGTTGCTGATCAGCTCCGTCACGAGCAGTTCGGCGTCCCCCACGCAGTCAGCGTGCAGATGGGACAGTGCTCTTCGTACCGAGTGCCGCAGGTCGCGCAGCGGTGGTGCCGCACCCCCGGTCAAGTCGACGTTCAAGATGAACTCCGGACGCCCCTCGGCAGAGCCTGGCATGGATCCCTCCGGAAGGGGTGGAACATGTACGGGCGATCTATCTCGTACCCAGGTGTCGTGGGAGCGATGCACATCAGTCAGCACCGCCATTCCCCGCTTTGCTGCGGAGCGTGCAGCAGCGAACGCGCTGCGGGAATCCGCTCCGATGCAGTCGAGCACATCGCCGATCGTCATCGGGTGCACTACGGCACCGTCAGCCTCCGTGGTGGATCGCTACCAGTGCGATGTCGTCGGTCGCCGGTTGATCGCCGACCATCGTGGCCATGATCCGGACGCACGCCGCCTCCGGACCGATCGGGGCGACAGCACGGCGCAGTCGTTCCAGGCCGATGTCGAGGTCTTCACCGCGGCGTTCGACGAGACCGTCGGTGTAGAGGACCAGCAGGGCTCCCGGCGGCACTTCCACGTCGATGCTGCGGCGGCCCGTGATCCCGAGGTCGAACCCGATGGGCGGACCGATGTGCACGGGGAGGAAGCGGGCTTCGCCACCCGGTGCCGCGAGAAGCGGAGGCAGGTGGCCGGCCACGGCGATGCGCATGCGGTGGGTCGCCGTGTCGATGACCGCGTAGGCGACGGTGGCCATGGTGCCGGTCTCGAAGTGACTGGCCTTGCGGTCGAGCTTGCCGAGCACGTCCGCGGGGTCGGGGTAGTCCATCGCGTAGGCGCGCAACGCGCTCCTGAGCCGCCCCATCACGACGGCGGCCCGCAGCCCGTTCCCGGCGACATCGCCGATGACCACTCCGATGCGTCCACCGGGCAGTTCGAACACGTCGTACCAGTCGCCACCGACGCCGCTGTCCGTGCCGGGGACGTAGCGGGCTGCCGGTTCCCAGCCTTCGGGGCTCGGTAGGTTCGACGGCAGCAGACTCTCCTGCAGCATCGAGGCCGCGGCGCGTTCGGATCGGCTGCGGTCCATGTAAACGGCGACCGCGAGACGGTCGGCCACCAGTTGCAGCGCCTCGACCTCCTCGTCGGTGAACCTGCGGGGCGTGGTGCTGCCGACGTGCACGACTCCGGTCAGTTCGCCCTCGGCGATCATCGGCACACCGAGCAGCACCCGCAGGCCGTGCTCCCACAACAACGGGTTGACCACCGTCGACTCGTCGATGTGCTCGATCTGCACGGGCTCGCGGCGATGGGCCACGCCGCCGGCGAAGCCCTTGCCGACGGGGACGCGCACCCCCTGGAACACTTCCTCTTCCAAGCCCGAGGTGGCCCTGGCGACCAACTGCGTGCCGCTGCGGTCCGCCAGCAGGACGGTGACGGTGTCGACCGCGAGCAGCTCACGGGCGCGCTCCAGCAGGACCTCCAGGAGCTTGTCCAGGTCAAGCTGCTTGAGAGTCCAGTCCGTAACGGCGTTGAGAGCCTGCAGGCGGATCGACGAACCTCCGAGCTCCGCCATTACGCCTCCCCTCCAAGCCGCATGTCTGCGTGACACTACGTCCTGCGTCCATCACCTTCCCACGGGTGACTGCATCCGTGGCCGGGCGAGCACCCTGCGCACGGGTGCCGCATGTCGCCGGCCCATCACTCCGCTGCCGGCAGGAGCTTCGAAGCACAGCAAGCAGACTGGTGATCGAGGGCAACTCAGCAGTTCGCCCGTTGTGATGACAAAGGCCCGTCGGGCACGAGGTGCTCAATGCTGCTTCAGATGGAGTGCGAACACTGCGGCCTGTGCGACGGCACGAGCACGATGACCCGGCAGCAACCTGTGCCAGGTGCAGGCGACGAGTGAGGAGCGGCGCGCCCACATCCGCACGAAGCCCGTTATTCGGTGCCCGCCGAGGATGCGCTGGGAGAGGGTGTGTGGCAATTGTTTGGAAGTGTCACGAAAATTCCTCACGCACTCGAACGCCATCTCGCGACCACTTCCGGGTACGCACGAGCGGAGCCGAACAGGTGATGTGTCCATCGTCGCACGACGTAACGGCAACTGCGTCTTGATTGGCGCCTTAGGTTAGCTTTACCTTGTCGGCGCCCCTGTTGACCTGGGGATGGCCGAGGAGGACCGCTGGTGAGGCGTCGAGCACGGACCGTGACACTGGTGGCGGCGCTGCTGGCGTCGACGGTGACCGCCTGCAGTTCCGCGAACGACCTGATCATTTATTCGGGTCGCAACGAACAATTGGTCGGCGCGCTGCTGGAGCAGCTGGAAGAAGCCGTCGGAATCGATGTGGAAGTCCGCTACGGCGGCAGCGGTGAAATGGCCGCGCAGCTGCTGGAGGAAGGGCAGGGCACCGAGGCGGACGTGTTCTTCTCCCAGGACGCCGGCGCGCTCGGGGCCGTGGGGGAGCAGGGCAGGCTGGCCGAGCTGCCGGCGGACGTGCTCGGCATGGTGCCGGAGAGCTACCGGGCGAAGGACAAGCGGTGGGTCGCGACGAGCGCCCGTGCCCGCGTGATCGCCTACGACCCCCGCGTGGTCGGCGAAGGTGAGCTGCCGCAGGCGATCGAGGACGTCGTCGACCCGAAGTGGAAGGGCAAGGTCGGCTACGCGCCGACCAACGGGTCGTGGCAGGCGTTCGTGACCTCCGTGCGGGTGCTCAAGGGCGAGGACTTCGCCAAGGACTGGCTGGAGAAGTTCGCGGCCAACGAACCCAAGCGGTTCGACAACAACATCAGCATCCTCAAGGCCGTCGACGAAGGTCAGCTCCCGTTCGGACTGATCAACCACTACTACTGGTACGCCTCCGCCACGGAGAAGGGCGGCGAGGCCAACATGAAGGCGAAGCTGCACCGGGTCGGAGGTGGTGACCCGCTCGCCCTGGTCAACGTGGCGGGGGCGGCGGTCGTCCAGGGCTCCAACCAGAGCGAGGCGGCGCAGAAGGCCGTGCGGTTCCTGCTGTCCGAGCAGGCGCAGCGGCACTTCGCCGACCAGACCGCGGAGTACCCGGCCAACCCGGCGGTGCGGCCGGGCAAGCACCGGTTGCCGCCGATCACGGACCTCCAGCCGCCGGACATCGACCTCTCCAAGCTGTCGTCGCTGCAGGAGACGGTGAAGCTGTTGCAGGAAGCGGGGTTGTCCTGAGGCCCGGCCACCGGGCCGCGCCTGTTCTGACCACGCTGTCACTCCTCGTCGCCGCGGTGGCCGTGCTGCCGCTGGCGTACCTGGCCGTGCGTTCGTTCGAACGCGGCGGAGGGGTCGTGTGGGACGTTCTCGCGAGGACCCGGACCGCCGAGCTCGCACTGCGCAGCCTGTCGCTCGCCGTGGCGGTGACGGCCGCGTGCCTCGTCCTGGGTGTGCTCGGCGCGTGGCTCGTGGCCCGGTCGGACCTGCCCGGACGGCGGGCGTTCGGGGTGCTGCTGGTGTTGCCGCTGGCCGTGCCGTCCTACGTCGGTGGGTTCACCTGGATCTCCGTGGCGCCGGGCCTCACCGGGTTCGGCGGGGCGTTCGTCGTGCTGACGCTGGTGTCGTACCCGTACGTGCTGCTGCCGGTGGCCGCCGCGTTGCGCACCGCCGACCCCGCCGTGGAGGAGGTCGCGCGGTCGCTGGGCCGCACGAGCACGCAGGTGTTCTTCTCCGTGACGGCACGGCAGGTCCGGCCGGCGGCCCTCGCCGGCGGGCTGCTGGTCGCGCTGTACGTGCTGAGCGACTTCGGCGCGGTGTCGCTGATGAGGTACGAGGCGTTCACGCTCGGCATCTACACCAGCTACCGGGCGACGTTCGACCGCACACCCGCGGCGATCCTCGGCCTGGTCCTGGTGGTGCTCGCGGTCGCGTTGACCATCGGCGAACGACGAGCGCGCGGCGTGGTCGCGCACCGAGGCCGCCGCAACCCCCCGACCGCGCCCCTGGGACGGGCCCGCGTGCCCGCGCTGGCCGGGTCCGTCGTGCTGGTGCTGCTGACGCTCGGCGTGCCGGTGGCCAGCCTGGTGTGGTGGCTGGTGGCGGGAACGTCGACGTTCTCCGTCGCCGACGTCGTGAAGACGACCGGGAACACCATCGCAGTCTCGGCGTTCGGTGCTCTGCTCACGCTGCTGTTCGCGCTGCCGGTCGGGATTCTTGCCGCGCGGCACCGAGGGCGGCTCGTGCGGGGGGTCGAGCTGGCCGGGTTCGCGGGACACGCGCTGCCCGGCATCACGGTCGGACTGGCGCTGGTGTTCTTCGGGATCCGCTTCGCACCGGCGCTCTACCAGACGGTGCCGATGCTCGCGTTCGCCTACGCCGTGCTGTTCCTGCCGTTGGCCGTGGGAGCCGTGCGCACCGGTGTCGCGCATGCGCCGCCGGTCCTCGAGGACGTCTCGCGCTCGCTCGGGCACGGGCGCTGGCGGACGGGACTGCGGGTGACCGTGCCGCTGGCCGCGCCAGGGGTGCTGGCGGGCACCGCGCTGGTGTTCCTGACCTGTGCCAAGGAGCTGCCGGCGACCTTGCTGCTGCGCCCGACCGGGGTGGACACCCTGGCGACGGAGCTGTGGACGCGCACCGAGGTCGCCGCGTATGCCGCGGCGGCGCCGTACGCGGCGGTGTTGCTGGTGGTGGCGGCGATTCCCGCGCTCGTGCTGGACAGGTTCCTGGGAGGTGAGCGGTGAGCGGCTTGACGGTGAAGCGGCTGGTCGCGGGATACGGCGGTGACCCGGTGCTGCGCGAGGTCGACCTCGAGGTCCCGGAAGGCGGTCTGCTCGCCGTGCTCGGGCCGTCCGGGTGCGGCAAGACGACGCTGCTGCGCGTGCTCGCCGGCTTCCACCCGATCTCCTCGGGTGAGGTGTGGCTGGGGGAGCGGCGGCTGGACGCCGGCGTGCCGCCGGAGCGCCGCGGCATCGGGATCGTGCCGCAGGAGGGCGCGTTGTTCCCGCACCTGAGCGTCGCGGGGAACGTCGGGTTCGGGTTGCGGCGCGGTGAGCGTGCCGCACGGGTCGAGGAACTGCTCGACCTCGTCGGGTTGAGCGGGTTCGGGCACCGGATGCCCTCCGAACTCTCCGGCGGGCAGGCACAACGCGTCGCGCTCGCCCGTGCTCTCGCGCCACGGCCCGGCGTCGTGCTGCTCGACGAGCCGTTCTCGGCGTTGGACGCCGGTCTGCGTGAGGAACTGCGCGCTGATGTGCGCGCGACCCTGAAGGCGGCCGGGGCGACGGCTCTGCTCGTGACGCACGACCAGGAAGAGGCGCTGGGCATGGCTGATCTCGTCGCGGTGCTGCGCGACGGCGCGGTGGCCCAGCTCGGGCGGCCGCAGACGATCTACTCCTCGCCCGCCGACCTCGGGGTCGCGCTGTTCGTGGGCGAGGCCGTGACGTTCCCCGGTGTCGCGAGCTCCGGCCACGTGGACACCCCGCTCGGCAGTTTGCCGACGTCCGGGGAAGGCCGGGGCACCGTGCTGCTGCGCCCGGAACAGCTGGTCCTCGGGCCGCACGGCATCGCGTCCACTGTGGACGACGTGCTGTTCCACGGCCACGACGCCACAGTTCTGCTGCGCCTCGCCGACGGCACCGCTGTGCGATCGCGGGTGCAGGGCGAGATCGCGGTGCGGGCAGGCGACTCCGTCTCGGTGTCGGTGAACGGACCGGCGTTGTTCTTCGGGAACACGCCATGACGGCCACGGCGGACCTCGGTTTCGCACACCACCTCGCCGCCCACGGCGACCGGCTCGCGCTCGTGGCGGAGACCGGTTCGCTCAGCTACCGCGAGCTGGACCGGCGGGTGGCGGCCGCCGCCGAACGGCTCGGCACGACCCGGAGGCTGGTGCTGCTGGCCGCGGAGAACGACGTCGAGTCGCTCGTGGTCTACCTGGCGGCGCTGCGGGGCGGGCACCCCGTCGTGCTCGCCTCCACCGCCCAGGTCCCCGCCCTCACCGCGACGTACGACCCGGACGTCGTGATCTCGGGCGCCTGGACCGAAAGGCGCACCGGCACGGCCCATGAGCTGCACCCCGAACTGGCGCTGCTGCTGTCGACGTCCGGGACGACCGGATCGCCGAAACTCGTGCGCCTGAGCGCGGACAACCTCGCCGCGAACGCCGCCTCGATCGCCGAGTGCCTGGACGTCCGGCCCACCGACCGCGCCATCACGTCGCTGCCGCTGCACTACTGCTACGGGCTGTCGGTCGTGAACAGCAACCTGGCGCGCGGCGCCGCACTGGTGCTCACGAGCCGGTCGGTGATCGAGCCGGAGTTCTGGGACCTGGTGCGAGAACACGGCGTGACCAGCCTGCACGGGGTACCGCACACCTTCGGGCTGCTCGACGGCATCGGTTTCGCCGACCTCGACCTGCCGAGCCTGCGGTACGTCACGCAGGCCGGTGGCCGGCTCGCCCCGGCCGACGTCGTCCGCTACGCCTCGCTGGGCTCCGAGCGGGGCTGGCGGTTCTACGTGATGTACGGCCAGACCGAGGCGACCGCGCGCATGGCCTACCTGCCACCGGAGCTCGCCGCCGCACACCCGGCCGCGATCGGCGTGCCGGTTCCCGGTGGAGCGCTGCGGATCGACGACGGCGAACTCGTCTTCAGCGGCCCCAACGTCATGCTCGGCTACGCGGACTCCGCCGCCGACCTGGCCCGCGGCCGCACCACGTTCGAGCTGCGGACCGGTGATCTCGGGACCGAGGCGGGCGGGGTGTTCTCGGTGACCGGCCGCAAGAGCAGGTTCGTCAAGCCGTTCGGCCTGCGGGTCGACCTCGACCGGGTCGAGCGCTCGCTCGCCGACGACGGCCTCCGCGTCGCCTGCACCGGTGACGACGACGGCCTGGTCCTGGCCGTGCTGGGTGACGCCGATCGCGCGGCACGCCTGGTCCGCGCCCTCACCGGCCTGCCCGCGACCGCTGTCCGGGCACACCCCGTGACCGCGATCCCCCTGCTGCCCAGCGGGAAGGTCGACTACCGGGCCGTCGCGCCACCGCCCGAACGCGAGTGGACCTCCGTGCGCGAGGTGTTCTCCTCCGTCCTGGGTGCGCGTTCGGTGCCCGACGAGGCGACGTTCACCTCGTTGGGCGGCGACTCACTGCGCTACGTGCAGATGACCGTCCAGCTGCAACGCCTGCTGGGCGATCTGCCGGCATCGTGGCCGTCGATGCCGGTGTCGCAGCTCGAACAGCTCCGCGCCACCCACCCCCGCGTCCCGATGATCGACACCACGATCGTGCTGCGCGCGCTGTCGATCCTGCTCGTCGTCGGCTCGCACGTCGGCCTCTTCAAGCTCCTCGGCGGCGCCCACCTGCTGCTGGTGGTGGCGGGCTGGAACATCGCCCGGTTCCTGCTGCCCGCTCACCCGCTGCGGATCCTGCGGGCCACGGCGTTCATCGCGGTCCCGACGTCGCTGTGGCTCGTCTACCGGATGGCGGTCACCGATGACGTGACGCTGGACAACGTGCTGCTCGTCAACAACTTCACCCGCGTGGGCGCCGCCGGGTACTGGTTCGTCGAAGTCGTCGTGCACGTGCTTGCGCTGTGCGTCTTGGTGTTCGCGATACCTGCCGTGCGGAGGTGGGAACAGCGCCACGCGTACCTCTTCGCCCTGGTGCTGCTCGCTTCGGGGCTCGTGCTCAGGTTCACCGTCGACGGCGACTTCTTCGTGCGCAACATGACCACGTTCGGTGCGGCGTGGTTCATCGCACTCGGATGGCTGGCGCAACGCTCACCCGCGTTGTGGCAGAAGTGCCTCGTCGTGGTGGTCCTGGTCGTCATGGTTCCCGGCCGCATGGAGGAGCTGTCCCGCGAGATCGTCGTGATCTCCGGTGTGGTCCTGCTCCTGTCGCTGACCCGCCTGCCGGTGCCGCGCCGCCTGCTCAGCCCGCTGAGCCTGCTGGCGAGCGCGTCGCTCGCGATCTACCTGACGCACTACGCGGTGTTCCCGCCTCTGCAGCCCCGGGTGCCGGCGGCGATCGTGTGGGTGGTCTGCACCGCCGTCGGGTGCGGGGTGTGGCTGGTGGTCGTCCGCGTGGCCGGAGTGGCGCGCCGCGCCCTGGCCGCTCACGTGCGGCCGAGTGCACCAGCGTGCAAGGCTTCCGAGCCCTCCGCGGATGCGGTGGTGGTCCTAAGGTGACGGCATGCCTGCCGCCGTCATCTCCTCCTACGACCCCGCCTGGCCCGCTCGCGCGGAACGTCTCCTGACCGAGGTGCGGACGGCGCTCGCGTCCCTTCCGGGCTCGGAGCGGTTCGTCCACGAGCACATCGGGTCGACAGCGGTGCCCGGTCTCGGCGCGAAGCCGATCGTGGACCTCCAGGTGCGGATGCCCGTCCTGCCACCGCTCGCCGAGCTCGCCGAGGCCTTGGCGCCGACGCCGTTCGTCCCGGCGCACGGCTCGCGGCCCGACTCGCCCGGTGTGCACCGGGACGCCGGGCGGCCGGGCGACCAGGCCGAGCCGGACGCGTACGAGAAGCGTCTCTTCCACATCCCGGCCGGGAGCGCGATCCTGCACGTCCGCCGCACCGATTCGCCGTTCGCGCGGTTCGTCGTCGACTTCCGCGACTGGCTGCGCGCACACCCGGAGGAGACGCGGCGCTACGAGCAGGTCAAGCGCAGGCTCGCCGACGAGCACGCCGGCGCCTCCGACTACGACGACTACACCCGCGCCAAGACGGCGTTCTTCGACGAGGTCCAGCCGCGGCTGCGGGAGTGGTCGGTCAGGCGGGCAGCCGGATCGTGACGCGCAGCCCGCCCCCGGGGCGGGCGACGACGTCCAGCGCGCCGTCGTGGGCGCGGACGACGCTGTGCACGATGGCCAGCCCGAGCCCGACCCCGGCGTGGTCGTCGGCGCGGATGCGTTCGCCGCCGCGCTGGAAGGGTTCGACGAGCGTCTGCACGACGTCCGCGGGCAGGCACCGGCCCGTGTTCTCCACCCGCAGTACGCACGCCTGGTGCTGCTGTTCGGTGTGGACGGTGACGGTGCCGCCGGACGGCAGGTTGTGCACGATCGCGTTCTGCACGAGGTTCGTGACGACGCGCTGCAGCAGCTCCGCCGAGCCGGTGGTCCGGGCCGTGTCGCCCGTGACGTCGAGGGAGACCCGCCGTCGTTCGGCGAACGGCAGCAGCGTCTCCGCGACCTCCTCGGCGACCAGGGAGAGGTCGACGGGCTCGCGGGGGAAGCCGCCTCGCTCGCCACGGCTGAGCAGCAGCAGGGCCTCGGTGAGGTCGATCGCCCGCCGGCTCGCCGCGTGGAGGCGGTCGAGGAGCTCGGCGTCGACCTTCGACGGGTCCTGGCGGGCGAGGTCGAGCAGCGACTGCGAGATCGCGAGCGGGGTGCGCAGCTCGTGGGAGGCGTTGGCGGCGAACCTGCGTTGCTCGCCGACGTGCGACTCGAGCTTCTCCAGCATGGTGTCGAAGACGTCGGCGAGCTCGCGGAACTCGTCGGATCTGCCCGGCAACCGGATCCGGTGCGACAGCGACCCTCCGGCGGCCCTGCGCGCCGCGTCCGTGATCTGGGTGAGCGGTGCGAGCATGCGCCCGGCCAGCAGCCACCCCCCGACGAGGCCGAACGCCACCAGGAACAGCATCGCCCAGGCCGCGGCCCTGCCGAAGACGCGCGAGAGCAGGTAGCGGTTCGGGCTGATGCCGAGCAGCCCCTGGTCGTTGTCCGGTACGTACCGCAGCAGGTACCACCACGCCACGGCCAGCAGCACGGCGCCGGACACGATGACGATGCCCGCGTAGCTGAGCGTGAACTTCAGCCGGGCGCTGAGCCCCGGGGTCCTAGGCATCGATGCGGTACCCGACGCCCGGCACGGTCGCGATGAGCCACGGTTCGCCGAGCCGCTTGCGCAGGGCCGAGACGGTGATGCGGACGGCGTTGGTGAACGGGTCGGCGTTCTCGTCCCAAGCCCGCTCCAGCAGCTCCTCGGCGCTGACCACCCCGCCCTGCGCGCCGACGAGGACCTCGAGCACCGCGAACTGCTTGCGGGTGAGCGCGACGTACCGCCCGTCGCGGAACACCTCCCGCCGGAACGGGTCGAGCCGCAGACCGGCGATCTCGGTCACCGGTGGCCGCGCGTGGGCGCGCCTGCGGTGCAGCGCCCTGAGCCGCAGCACGAGCTCCCGCAGCTCGAACGGCTTGGTCAGGTAGTCGTCGGCGCCCAGGCCGAACCCGGACGCCTTGTCGTCGATCCGGTCCGCCGCCGTGAGCATGAGGATCGGCATCCCGCTGCCCGAGGCCACGATCCGCCGCGCCACCTCGTCCCCGGACGGCCCCGGGATGTCGCGGTCGAGCACCGCCACGTCGTAGGAGTGCACGGACAGCAGCTCCAGGGCCGTGTCCCCGTC
This sequence comes from Lentzea jiangxiensis, assembly GCF_900104175.1. Classification (GTDB taxonomy): domain Bacteria; phylum Actinomycetota; class Actinomycetes; order Mycobacteriales; family Pseudonocardiaceae; genus Lentzea; species Lentzea jiangxiensis. Next base: position 101,737 of record NZ_FNIX01000018.1, on the reverse strand, counting down.
CCCGGCGACGTCCGCGGCGATCGCCTCCAGCCGCAGCCCGTCCCGGACGGCCTCGGCCAGGTGCGGCTCGTCCTCCACGATCAGCACGCGCATGCGGCCAGCCTAGGCACCGCGGATCGCCCGCACATCGTCGTCCGCCTGCCGTGAGCCGGCCCGCTGCGGTGTACTCGGGGTCTTCGCGCGCCACCACGGCCAGGAGAGCACCGCGGCCAGGGCGGCGCCGGTGGCGTTGAGCAGCACGTCGTCCACAGAGGACACCCGGTCGAGCCGGGCGGCGAACTGCGTGATCTCCAGGAACGCGGAGCAGCCCGCCGCGAGCGCCAGCACCCGCCACACCGACTGCAGCGCGGCGAACCGCAGCGGGCCGAAGAACCCGAGCGCGGCGAACACCAGCATGTTGCCGATGATCTGGAACCTCTCACCCTTGGCAGCCAGGTCGAACAGGTCGTTCAGCGGCACCAGGCTCAGCTTGCCGGGACTGCCCGCGTTCTCGCCGGGGAGCAGGAGCAGCCACACCCACGGCAGCGTTCCGTAGACGAGTCCGACGTCGGCCAGCGAGATCCGCCACGGTCGTGCGACGCCTCTGGACCGCCGCAGCAGAGCCAGGAGAGGAACCACCAGGGCAGCCACCGGTAACGCCAGGGCCGTGGACAGCACCACCCCGGTCTCCGTACCGACCCACTCCTGCCAGGTGTTGAGCACGTGCACTCCAGTTCTCCGTCGGGGAGTCCACTGAAGCCGATGGCGTGTTGCGAGGTCGTACGCGTTTTTCGATACGCGGACGATATGCGGCCGACGGCCCGGAGACCGGGGGCGGCCGGGCGGCTCGCCCCCACCTGACGCAGAATGCGGGACGTGCTGCTGGAGGCGAGACTGCTGGCGACGGTGTCCCGCCTCGCGGGTCCGGTCCGCGGCGTGGGTGTCGTCCTGATCAGCCTCTTCGGCGCGTTCTCGCTCCATTCGCCGCTGGGGTGGTCGCTGTTCGCGGTGGTCGCCCTGAGCGCGATCGCGGACTTCCGCCTGCCGCGCGTGGCACTGCCGGTGGCGTTCCTGCGGGTCGTGGTGCTGTCGTTGCTGCTGGGCACGGACGCCGGCCAGTGGGTGCCGACGGTCCTCACCACGACGCTGATCACCTGGCAGTGGCAGTGGCCGCCGAAGGTCACGGTGCCGGCGACGGCGGCCCTGCTCGCCGTGCAGGTGGTGACGACCGGGCCGGGCGTGCTGGTGCGGGCGGTGCTGGAGTCGGTGCTCGCGCGGGTGGCCTACGAGCTGCTGCGCAGGTCGAGCCGCCGGGTCGACGTGCTGCGCGAGCGGGCGGCCGAGCAGAACCGGGCGGCGGCCGTCGCGCTGGACCGGAGCCGCCGCGAACGCGAGTACCTGGCCCTGCTGCACGACACGGCCGCGGCGACGTTCCTGATGGCGGTGCACGGCGGTGATCCGCGGGTGGTGGCCGCCCAGGCTCGCCGCGACCTCGTGGTGCTGGCCGAGCGCGGTCATGCGCAGGGCACCGCCGACCTCGGCGCCGCGCTCACGGCGGTGGCGCGGGACAGCGCGCTCGACGTGCGGGTGGAGGCCGGGGTCGTGCCGGTGCCCGCCGGGGTCGCGCTGGCGTTCGTGCGGGCCGCGCGCGAGCTGCTGACCAACGTCGAACGCCACGCGGGCACGGCGAGCGCCCGGCTGACCGTCGAGAGGGCCGGGAGCGGAGCGGTCGTCGTGATCTCCGACGACGGCCGGGGGTTCGCCCCCGGCGAGGTGCCCGGTCACCGGCGCGGGGTGCGCGGGTCGGTCGTCGGGCGGATGGAGGCGGTGGGCGGCACGGCCGCGGTCGAGTCCGAGCCGGGCGGCGGCACGACGGCGCGGCTGGAGTGGCCCGCCGATGGCTGACCTCGCCGTGTTCGCCACCACCCGGCGCGTCCTGCTGGTCGTCGTCTTCGCCGTCCAGCTGGTCCTCACCCTCCCGCCGCTGGTCGGCCACCCGCACGGCCCCGCCGCGTGGATCGCGTACGGCCTGCTCACCGGCGTGCTGGGAGTCGTCGCCGGCTACGTGGGAGCGGCCCGCGCGAAGGTCCCGCCGTGGCTCGGCGCGGTGGTCCTCACCGCGTCGGTGCTGGCCACGACCGGTCTTCCGCCCGCAGCGTCGTTCGAGCCGGCGGACTGGGCGTTCGGGCTCGTGGGCTGGTACCTGCTCCTCGTACTGGTCGAACGGCCCGTGGTGCTCGTCTCGGCGCTCGGCGCACACGTCTGCTTCAGCGTCGCGTGGTTCGCACACGCCGGCAACGGCGACGTCGGCACGGCCGGGGTGGTCATCCTCAGCGGCACGAGCTTCCAGCTCGGCGTCCTGGTGATCACGCGCGTGCTCCTGCGCGACGCCCGCCTCGCCGCCGGCGCCGCGGCCGAGCACGACGCCGCCCGCACCCGCGAAGCCCTGGCCCTCCAACGCGAACAGGACCTCAGGGCCGGGTTCGAGGGGCAGCTGGGCGCGCTGCTGCCGTTGCTCGCGGACCTCGCCGACGAGGAGGTCGACGTCACCGACCGGGCGACGCGCCTGCGGTGCTCGGTGGCGGCGGTGCAGCTGCGCAGGTTGTTCGCGGAGAACGACGACGTGCCCGACCCGTTGCTGCACGAGTTGACGGCCTGTGTGGACGTGGCCGAACGACGCGGTGTCGTCGTCTCGCTCGCCGTCAGCGGCACCGCCATCCCGGTGCCGACGGAGGTGCGCCGCGAACTGGTCGCTCCGATGGCCCGCGCGCTGGCCGTGGCGAGCGGACGTGCGAAGGTGAGCGTGCTGAGGACGGCCACCGAGGTGCGGGTGGCCGTGGTGGCCGACGCGCCCCAAGAGGTTCCGGAGCAGGAGGTGCCGGAGGCCGGTGGGGAACCCGTGCAGGTCACCGTCGAGACGAGTGTCCACAGTGGACTGGTGAGGAGCGAGGCGCGATGGCGGACCACGTGACGGCGGTCGTGGTCGACGACCACCCCGTCGTGCGCGCGGGGGTCGCGCACTGGCTGTCCACAGAGGACGTCGAACTCGTGGCGAGCGGCGAGGACCCCGGGGTGGCGTGGACCGGCCCCGGTGCCACGGCCGACGTCGTCGTCCTCGACCTGCACCTCGGCGGCGTCGCACCCGCCACGTCCGCACTGCGCAAGCTCGTCGAGGACGGGCGCAAGGTCGTCGTCTACTCGATGCGCGCCGACGACGAGATAGTGCTGCAGTGCCTGGAGCTGGGGGCGCTCAGCTACCTGACCAAGGCCGAGGGCGCCGACCACCTCGTCGGCGCGGTCAAGGCGGCGGCGAAGGGGCAGTCCTACACTCCTCCGGCGCTCGCGGGCGCGCTGGCGGGGGACAGGTCGGAGACGAGGCCCGCGCTGTCACCGCGCGAGACCGAGGTGCTCGTCGAGTGGTTCCAGTCCGAGTCGAAGGAGTTCGTGGCGCAACGCCTCAACATCACGCTCAGCACGGTGAACTCCCACCTGGAGCGGATCAGGGTGAAGTACGCGGCGATCGGCCGGCAGGCGCCCACCAAGGCGGCGCTGGTGGCGCGGGCCATCCAGGACGGGCTGATCGGCCTCGACGACCTCTGAGCGGCGTGTGGTGCGAACGACCGATACCGCCACTGCCGCATCCGGCCTAGCCTCCAGGGCAACCCAGGTTCCGCAGTCCGAGGAGTCCCGCAGTGACGCACGCCCGAGGCCCCCTGCTCACCGCCGCCGTCGCGACGGCGGGCCTGCTCCTGTCGGCCTGCGGCTCCGAAACGGGCGGCCAGGCGGTTCCCGCCCCCGGCACGACGACCTCCACGGCCGCGACCAGCACCCAGAAGAGCACCGCGAAGTCCTCGCAGGCCCCGGACGTCCCCGCCGGCGGCGACGTCACGGCCCCCGGCTCGAAGCTCAAGGTCGGCGCCCGCGCCGTCGTCCCGTACGACTCCGCCGGCAAGACCGGCACGATCGCGATCACCGTCAGCGCGATCGAGGCCGCGCCGAAGGAGGACCTCGCGAAGTTCGGCGACAAGGCCAAGAACATCACGCCGTTCTACCTGAGGGTCAAGGTCGAGAACCTGAGCGGCAGCGACCTGAGCCACACCTCGGTCTCGCTGCGCGGCGTCGGCGCCGACGGCAAGGGCACCGGCGTGATCATCTCCGGCGACACGCCGAACTGCGACTCCCAGAGCGCGCCGAAGACGTTCAGCACGGCCGGCGCGTCCTACGAGACCTGTGTGCTGAGCGCCGCGCCCGACGGCTCGAAGGTGGCCGCCGCCGAGTACAACCGCGGCGACGCCTACCTCAAGACGCCCATCACCTGGGAGAGCTGAACCGCGCGTCAGCGGCGGGTCTGCACCAGCCCGTTGACGTGCGCGTACGCCACGGCGTGCACCCGGTCCCGCAACCCCAGCTTCGCGAGCACCCGCGAGACGTGCGTCTTCACCGTCTCGTCGCCGACGTGCAGCAGCGCGGCGATCTCGGCGTTGCTGCAGGCCGCCGCGACCAGCTGCAGGACCTCCCGTTCGCGTGCGGTCAGCAGGTCGAGCTCCGGTGGCGTCGGCGCGGGCGCCAGGCTGACGGCGAACCGGGCGATCAGGCGCTGCGTCACGGACGGGTCGATCAGCGCGTCGCCGCGGGCCGCCACGCGGACGGCGGAGATCAGCTCCTCGGGCGGCAACGACTTCAGCAGGAAGCCGCTGGCACCCGCCTTGAGCGCGCGGTAGACGTACTCGTCGGTGTCGTAGGTGGTGAGCAGCAGGACCTTCGTGCGGTTCGCCGGGTCGGCCAGGATCATCTCGGTGGCGCCCAGGCCGTCCAGCTTCGGCATGCGGATGTCGAGCACGGCCACGTCCGGGCGCAGCCGCGCGACCTCGGCCACGGCGGCGCGGCCGTCACCGACCTCCGCCACGCACTCCAGGTCGGGCTGCGTGTCGAAGATCGCGCGCATGCCGGAGCGCAGCATCGCGTGGTCGTCGGCGAGCAGCACCGTCAGGGACATGATGCCTCCAGGGGGAACGTGACGACGGTGCGCCAGGTCCGGCCGTCCGGTTCGAGACCGGACCGGGTGGTGCCCGCGAACATGGCCGCGCGGTTGCGGATGCCGACGAGGCCGCGGCGCACCGAGCCCGAGTCGTCGCCGCGGCCCGCCGTGTTCTCCGCCGAGACGGTGAGCGAGTCCGGCTCGTACGCCAGCGTCACCGTCACGCCGGACGCGTCGCCGTGGCGCAGGGCGTTCGTCAGCATCTCCTGGATGATCCGGTAGACCGTGACGTCCACCGACTCCGGCACGTCGCGGCGGTGCCCGCGCACCTCGAGCCGGGCCGGGGTGCCCGCCGCGCGGACGCCGTCGAGCAGTTCGTCGAGGTTGTCGAGCCCCGGTTGCCGCGCACCCTCGGACTTGTCGCCGTGCAGCAGGTCGAGCAGGTGCCGCAGGTCCACCATCGCCGCGCGGCTGGACGTCTCCACCGCCAGCAGCGAGTTCGTCAGCCGCGGGTTGCCCTCCGGCAGGCCGAGCCGGGCGGCGCCCGCGTGCAGGCCGATCGCGCTGACGTGGTGGATGATCACGTCGTGCAGGTCGCGGGCTATCGCACTGCGTTCCTCGGTGATCGCCTTGGTGACGGCGGCTTTCGCGTCCTTCTCCGCCATCGCCGACCGCTTCTCCAGCTCGGCGAGGTACGCGCGGCGGGCCGTGGTGTAGCGGCCGACGAGCCACGGCAGCACCGCGCCCTTGCCCGCGACGAGCACCGCGGTCAGCACGCCGTGGTCGGTGGCGAACATGCAGACCATCAGACCTGCCGAGAGCACACCCAGCGACGCCCACGCCGGTGTGCCGCGCAGCCACGCCCCCGCGCGGTAGCCGGCGATCAGCAGGCCCGCCTCGTTGGCATCGAGCCCCCGGTCCACGAAGACGAGCACGACCACGGGAACGACCGCCTGCGCCAGCGCCACCCACCCCGACAACCGGGCGGGACCGGCAAGCATCGCGTCCACGGCGAGGGTCATCGCGAGCACCAGGAGCATCGGCGGGACCGGTTCGCAGCCGAGCAGCACGAAGCCGCCGTCCACGACCATGCACACGGCGGCGACCAGCCACGACTGGTGCCTGAGGGGCAGCTTGATCAGATCCATCGGCCGCAATCCTGCCGCATGCCGTCCCCGGGGTCCTCCCGCTGAGCAGGGGTCGGAGATCCCCCGCACGGGGGAGGGGACTTCCGACTGGGCAGTGACGCGGCGCACCGGCCATGATCGCTACGTTCGGTCGCGATGAAACGACGTGTCGTGATCTTGATGCTGGTGCTGGGGGCGGTCCTGGGGATCGCGGCCCCCGCGCTGGCCGACGGCGTCCAGTCCGGCGCCGACCTCCACGTCGCGCAGAGCCTCGGCGACCGCGACCTCACGGTGATCATCCGGCGGGTCGCGGAGGTGCCCGGTCCCGTGCACGTCGACGTGGTGACGCACGCCGGGACACCGCCGGGTGAGCTGACGCTGACGCTGCGCGCGGCGGGCGCGCCGAGCAGCACGGCGAAGGTCGTCCTCGGTGCCACGCCGGGATTCCACTCCGGCGTGGTGCACGTGGACCGGCCCGGCCCGTGGGAGCTGGCGGTCGACGAGGCGACCATCCCGTTCGTCGTGCCGGCACTCGTGTCGTCGCCGTGGGAGAACGCGACCTACGGCGGGTTCATCGCGGCCGGGGTGTTGCTGCTCGCGGCCCTGCTGCTGGCGGTGCTGGGAAGACCCGGCCTCGCCCTGGTTCCGTCCGCGGGCGTGGTGGCCGCCGTGGCGGTCGGCGTGACGGCGGCGATGCTGGCGCCCGCCATTCCACCGGTGGCGGCGCCCGGAACACAGCTGGACCCGACGTTCGACACCGTGATGAACCCGTACGAGCGAACGTCCACAACGGACTTCTCGCGGCCGCCCGTGACCATGCTGCCGCGCATGGAGGGCAACGAGCTCGTACTCGGCCTCACCGACGCGTCGTCGGGGCGGCCGGTGGACGACCTGCTGGTGCACGACAGCGCGTTCGTCCACCTCGTCGTCGTGTCGCCGACCGGGCACCTGCGCCACCTGCACCCGATCCGCACGGCACCCGGCGAGTACCGGGCCCGCCTGCGCGACCCGGAACAGGGCGAGCACGCCGTCGCCGCGGAGATCGCCCGGCGAGGCGGGGGAGTGCAGCTGCTGCGGTCGAGCGTCGCCGTCGCGGGCACCGCCCCGGCCACCCCGAACGACGGCAAGGCCGAGACCTCGGCCGAGATCCGCGAGGCGGGCAGGCCGAGCACCATCACGGCGAGGTTCGGCGAACGGGACCTGCAGCCGTGGCTGGGGATGCTCGGCCACATGATCGTCGTCGGCCCGGTCACCGGGAGCCCCGTGGACGCCCCGGTCTGGGCGCACGTGCACTCGATGATCCCGCCGGTCCCGGGCATGCCGGACAAGCCCGACGAGAGCGTCGCCGCGTACGGGCCGGACGTGCCGTTCACCTACTCGTTCCCGTTGCCGGGCAAGTACCTCGTGTGGATCCAGGTCGAACGGGACTACTCGGTCGTCACGGTTCCCACGGTCGTCGACGTGCCCGCGGCCAAGGCGGTGCCGAGGTGAAGCGCTCGGTCCTCGTGACCCTGGCCGCCGTCGTCGCCGTCGTGGCGGCGCTGGTCGTCCTGTGGCCCCGCAGCGTCGAGGCCCAGCCGCACCTCGCCGAAAGCGGGCGGTACCGGTTCGTGCTCACACCCACGAGCACCAAGTCCGGCAGCAACTCGTTCGACCTGCGCGTCACCGACCGGTCCGGCAACGCCGCCCAGGGCGACGTGACGGTCGAGCCGGCGATGCCGCGGATGGGCCACGCGCTCGCGCCGATCACCGCCGCGCCGCTGGCACCCGGCCACTACCGGGTCCCGGAGGTGGACCTGTTCATGGCCGGGCAATGGGAGATCACCGTCTCACTCGGCACGGAGCGGGTCGTCATCCCGCTCCTGCTCATCTGAAGGGGGAGGAAACGACTGTGGACATCACGGCGGTAGCGTCGCCGGCGAGGACGGTGCCGCGCGGGCTGGTCCCGGCGAGCGTCGTGCTCGGCGGCACCCTGCTCTCGCTCATCGGCCTGACCTGGGACATCCAGTGGCACTCCGACGTCGGGCCGGACACGTTCTTCACCATGCCGCACCTGTTCCTGTACGCGGGCAGCGCGATCTCGGGCCTGGCCAGCCTCGCCGTCGTCCTGATGACGACGGCGGACACCAAGCGCGCCAAGGAGGTCGACCCGATCGTCGGCGGCCGCGCGGTCGGCGTCTTCGGCCGCACGTTCGCCGCGCCCGTCGGCTACCTGATCTCGGGCGTCGGCGCCGCGCTGTTCCTGGTCTACGGCTTGTGGGACCAGTGGTGGCACGGCCTGTACGGCTTCGACGCCGTCATCGACTCGCCGCCGCACATCGGGCTGCTGCTGTCGATCTCGATCACGATGGTCGGCGCGGTCATGATCTTCGCCGTCGCCCGGGACCAGCGCTGGGGCACCTACGGTGTCGCGGCGTCCGCGGCGACGCTGCTCGCGTTCAGCATGGTCACGGTGCTCGGCCTGCGCGCGTTGCCCGGCGGTCCGGTCAACACGGTCAACGCCGGCAGCGCGTTCTTCTCGGTGATGATCCTGTTCATGGGCGCGTACGTCCTGAAGCAGCGCGGTGGTGCCTTGACCGTCGCCGTGGTCGTCGCCGCGCTCCAGGCGTTGTTCTGGTGGTTCTCGCCGTGGGCGACCGAGGTCTACGCGGACGCCACCGGCCTGCCGCTGCGCGACTACGCCGACGGCATCCCCGGACTGCCCAACATGATCCCGATGAGTCTCGTCCTCGTCGCGATCGCGGTGGAACTGCTGCACAAGCTGCCCGCATGGGTCTCCGGCGCGGTCGGCGGCGTGATCATCACGGCCTGCGCGCCGCTGCAGCGCATGCTCACCTACGGCAGCCCCTTCCCGAACACCGAGCGCTACATCGCGACCGTCGTCGCGGGCGCGGTGCTCGGCGCGCTGGCCGGGATGCTCGGCCGGCGGTTCGGCCACATGCTGCGCCACCTCGTCCCCGCCAAGGAGAACCGCCATGCGTAGAACGTTGCTGGGACTCGCGGGCACGGTGGCGTTGCTGCTCGGCCTCGCCACCCCGTCGCTCGCCTTCGAGCCCGTGAACGTCGTGCACACCGAGAAGGTGCAGGCAGGGCCGTACGACCTGACCGTCGGGTTCAGCACCTGGCCCGTGAAAGCCATGCAGTCGCTGGACTTCACGTTCGCGCCCGAGGACGGGATCGCGGGCAAGAAGGGCACGCTGACCATGCTGCACAGCGGCGTGGCGCAGGACGACGGCCCGCTGGCGCGCCATCCGCGCAAGCGGGAGGTGTGGGGCCTCGACATCCACGCCATGCCCGAGCCGGGCACGTGGACCTTGCGCTTCGACGTCGAGGGTCCCGCGGGCGCCGGCACCGGTGAGCTGAAGAACCTGCAGGTGATGGAGCAGCCCGGCCCGCCGATGGGCCTGTCGTGGGCCATCAGCACGATCCCGCTGTTCGGTCTGATCGCACTGATCGTGATCGCGTGGCGCCGGACGCGGACCACCGTGGAGTAGACGGGGCGACGGGTGGCGGGCGCGACTCCCGTCACCTGACCGGGTGAGGTTCGGCTCGAAAGGCTGAAGCAGCTGGCTTCGCGATCTTTCGTTCCGGTACCCCTGCGCGGTGCGTTTGCCTCACGCGGTTTGGATCGGCGGGCTGTTGGTGCCCGCACTGCTCGCCGCCACCGGCGTGTTCCTCTACGGCGGTGGCATGGAACGAGAGCTGCACGCCGGCGTGCGGGCAGCCCTGAAAAAGGCCGGCCACCACGGCGTCGTCGCGGTCGACGGCCGCACGGTCGTCGTCAGCGAGGTCTCCCCGCGCTCGGCCGACGCGGTGCGCGCCGTCGTCTCGGACGTGTCCGGCGTCGGCTCGGCCGAGGTCCGGCGGGCCGAACCCGCGCAGCTGCTCGTCGCGGTGCGCGGCACCGAGGTCCTGGTCTCCGGCGCGGTCGCCGACGGCGTGGAACGCCGCGCGTTGATCAAGGCCGTGCAGGCCGAGGACCGCCGTGTCACCGCGGCCCTGCGCTTCGGCGGCACGCTGCCGATCCCGCCCGCCGTCGTCGGCCGCGTGGTCTCCGCCGCGCTGTCCGCCAAGGTGTCGGACGTGACCGCGACCATCCACAGGGGACAGATCGCCGTCGCCGCCCGCGTGCCCGACGAGGCCCGTGCGACGGCGGTCCGCGAGGCCGTCGCGCAGGCGGCGAACGGCCTGCGGCTCACCGACCGCATCGAGATCGCGCCGTCCGCGCCGGTCGGCGACCTCAACGTCGGGGCGCTGCACGACTCGATCTCCCGCATGGTCAGCGGCAACGGCGCGATCCGGTTCGTGCAGGGCACCACGGCGTGGGAAGGCCACGGCCCGGTGCTGGTCGAGCGAGTCGGCCGCATGCTCCTCGTGGCGCCGCGCGCCTCGATCACCCTGGTGGCCCACGGCACGGACCAGGCGGTGGCCGCGAAGCGCGGGGAGATGGTCCGCGACGTCCTCGTCGGCCAGGGCGTGTCGCCCGCGTTGATCGCCATCGAGACCCGTCCCGCCCCCGACGGCGAGTACGACCCGGCCACCCGCCAGGTCGACGTCGCAGTCCGTTAGGAGTTACCCGTGCTCTGGTTGTTCTCGCAGATGTTCCTGCTGTGCGCGGCGTCGTTCGGCGTCGGCTCCCTGGTGACGTGGCTGTCGGTGCGCGGTCGTCAGCGGCCGGTCCCGCCGAAGCCCCGCCTCGCCCTGCCCGCACCCCGCCCGCCGGAGCAGGTGGTGATCGACGAGCGGCCGCCCGCGCCGGTCGCCGAGGCGCAGCCGGTGCGGAAGTCGTTGCCGGTCAAGGGCAACTCCAAGACGATGGTCTACCACACGCCCGATTCGCCGTACTACCGGCGGATGAAGGGCGACACGGCGTTCGGGTCGGAGGCGGAGGCCTTGTCGGCCGGCTACCGGATGTGGACGACCAAGGGGCGCGTCAAGGCCTGAGTGACGCCAGGTGCCCGGTCCGCGGCTGTCTCCGCGTCTCCGGCACCCGCGTCTCCGGCACCCGCGTCTCCGGCACCCGCGTCTCCGGCACCCGCGTCTCCGGCACCCGCGTCTCCGGCACCCGCGCGTCCCACCGGCTGAAAGCGCCGGGGGAACTACCTCTTCACCAGGTCGCGGATCGCCTGGGACACCACCTCGGGGGCCTCCTCGGCCATGAAGTGTCCACAAGAGACCGTCCGGTGGTCGAGGTCGGGTGCCCACGCCCGCCAGAGCTCCTGTGCGTCGAAGCCGAGCGCCGCGCCCCAGTCCTGCTGCAGCACGGTGACCGGCATCTCCAGCCGGGCGCCCGCGTTCCTGTCCGCGGTGTCGTGCTCGACGTCGACCGTCGCCGACGCCCGGTAGTCCGCGACGATCGAGGTGACGGCCTCCCGCGAGGCGCGCAGGTACTCCGCGCGGACGTCCTCGGGGAACGGCTGCCGGCTCCAGATGTCGAGGAAGTGGCCGAAGAACACGTCCGGGACGGCGCTGATCATCTGTTCGGCGAGACCGGGTGGCTGGGCCATCAGGAAGAGGTGGAACCCGATGGCGGCGGACGTCCCGCGCATCACGTCCCACATGTCGAGGGTCGGCAGGACGTCCAGGGACGCGAGGTGGGTGACGTGCCGCGGGTGGTCGAGGCCGGTGCGGAACGCCACGAGCGCGCCCCGGTCGTGGCCGGCGAGCGCGAACCGGTCGTGGCCGAGCGCCTGGGCCACCTTCACCACGTCGGCGCCCATCGTGCGCTTGGCGTAGGTGAGGCCGGTGTCGGCGGGCTTGTCGCTGTCGCCGTAGCCCCGCAGGTCGGGCATGATCACGGTGTGGTCGGCGGCCAGGTCGGCGGCGACGTGCCGCCACATGAGGTGGGTCTGCGGGAAGCCGTGCAGCAGGACGACGGGGCTGCCGTGGCCCGTGGTGGCGACGTTGAGCTCAACGCCGTCGTCGACCTGGACCCGCTGGTGGTCGAATGCGGTGTGGTTCACGCCGGGAGCTTCCCGCCGCCCGATCAGCAACCGATCAGCACCGGAGTCAGCGGGTGGTGACGTTCGGGGTGCTCGGCCCCCTGACCGCGGGGTCCGCCCGTCTCGGCGGTCCCAAGCAGCGCGCCGTGCTGGCGCGGCTGCTCGTCGCCCGCCGCCGGGTCGTTCCGGTGCGCACGCTCGTCGCCGACCTGTGGGAGGACCCGCCGGACGGGGCGGTCGGGACGGTCCAGACGTTCGTCGGCGCGCTGCGCAAGGCCCTGGAGCCCGACCGTCCACCCCGGACCCCGTCCACCCTGCTGGTCACCGAGGGCGCGGGGTACGCGTTGCTCGCCGAGGACGTCGACGCCTGGCGGTTCGAGCAGATGCTCGGTGGTGACCTGTCCGCGTTGGACGGTGCGCTGGCGTTGTGGCGCGGTCCCGCCTACGCCGAGTTCGCCGACGAGTTCTGGGCGCGGGCGGAGATCGACCGGCTGGAGGAGCTGCGGCTGGTCGCGGTCGAACGCCGGGCTTCCGCCGCACTGGCACTCGGCCGGTCCGCCGAGGTGGTGGCGGATCTGCGCGCCCACCTCGCCGACCACCCGTGGCGCGAGAAGGCCTGGAGCCTGCTGGCACTGGCGCTCTACCGCGAGGGACGGCAGGGCGACGCCCTGGAGGCGGTGCGCGATGCCCGGCACGCGCTCGTGTCGACCCTGGGCGTCGACCCGGGGGCCGAGCTGCGCGCGCTGGAGTCGGACATCCTCACCCAGGCGCCCGGCCTGATGATCTCCGCTCCCGTGCTGGTGGGACGGTCGGCGGAGCTCTCGGCGCTGGAGGCGGCGGTGCCGGCCGCCGGACTGGGCGTCGCGCTGGTGACGGGCGAGGCCGGCGTGGGCAAGACCGCGCTGGCGGAGGCCTTCTCCGGTGCCCTGGCCGGGCGCGGCTGGACCGCGGTCTGGGCGCGCTGCCCGGAGGACGCCCCGGTGGCGTGGCCGTGGCAGCAGGTCGTGGAGGGGCTGGGGGAGCGGCTCGCCTCCGCCGACCGCTTCCACCTGAGGCTCTCGGTGGTGTCGGCCGTGGAGGCGGCGGCGCCGGTGGTCGTCGTGCTGGACGACCTGCACCAGGCGGACGACGAGACGCTGGCGGTGCTGGCCGCGTTCACCGGCCGCAGGCTCTCCGGCCGCGTGCTGATCGTCGCCACGTCGCGCACCGCCGTGCCGCTGGAGGCGCTGGCCCGCCTCGGCCCGGTCCGCGTCGAGCTCACCGGGCTGTCCGAGGAGGCGGTCGGCGAGCTCGTGGGCTCGTCGGACGCGCGGGCGATCCACGCGCGCAGCGGCGGCAACCCGTTCTACGTCGAGGAACTCGTCCGGCTGGTGTCCTCGGGCGGCGACCTCGGCGACGTTCCGGCGGGGGTGCGGGACGTCCTGCGCCACCGCCTCGGCCGGTTGCCCGCGCAGGCGCGGCGGGTGCTGCACCAGGCGTCGGTGCTGGGGCGTGACGTCGAGGTGGACCTGCTGAGCGCCCTGGCCGGCTCCGACGTGCTCGACGCGCTGGACCTCGCACTGGAGGCGGGGTTCGTGGTCGAGGTCGCGCCAGGCCGCTTCCGCTTCACGCACGCGTTGGTGCGCGACACGGTGTACGAGGAGGTGTCGCTGACCAGGCGCGCGGGCTGGCACGCCGCCGTCGCGTCGGCGCTCGAGTCGTTGCGGCCGGACGACGTGCACGTGCTCGCGCACCACTACCTGCTGGCGGGCGCACGGGGAACGGCGGCCGTCAGGGCTCTGGCGGGGGCCGCGGCCGGAACGAGGTCACCGCGTGAGGCGGTGCGGCTGTGGCGGGCGGCGATCGCGGCGGCCGACGGGGTGCGGCTCGACCTGGTGACCGGGCTGGTCAGGGCGTTGGCCGTGAGCGGAGCCCTGGTGGAGGCGCGGGAGCAGCGCTCGGCGGCGTTGCGGAGCTCCGCCGCCGACCCGCAGGCCGTCGCGGACGTCCTCGGCTCCTTCGACGTCCCCGGCATCTGGACCACCAACGACGACCCCGCCCACTCCGCCGAGATCATCGCCGCCGCCGAACGCACGCTGGCGGCGTTCCCCGGCCCCACCGCCACCCGGGCCCGCCTGCTCGCGACCATCGCGATGGAGGACCGGGGCACCAGCGCCCGCCTCGCCGAAGCGGAGGAGGCCGAGGCCATCGCGAAAGCCCTCGGCGATCCCGGGCTCCGCGCGTTCGCCCTCAACGCCCGCTTCATGCACACGTTCCAGCGCGCCGGTCTCGCCCGCGAACGCGCCGCCATCGGCCGCGACCTCGTCGAGGTCGGACAGCACTCGGTGACCCACGAGGTCCTCGGCCACCTGGTCCTCGTCCAGGCCCACGCGGCCCTGGCCGAGTTCGGCACCGCCGGCCGGCACGCGAAGGCCGCCGACGACCTGGCCGAACGGCACGACCTGCCGCTCGTCGGCGTCTTCACCGACTGGTACGCGGGGCTGGAACTGGCCGCAGCCGGCCGGAAGGCCGAAGCCGACCGCGCCTACCGGGCCGCCGCCGCACGCGTGCGGGGCACGGGGATGTGGGGCATGGAACGCGGCCTGCTGCCGCTGGCCCTGCTGAGCCTGCACGGCCCGTCCGCGGTGGACCTGGACGACGACTGGGGTCCGCACCGGGACTGGGTGCGCCCGCTGGTGCTGCCCGCGGACGAGGCGGCGAAGGCGGCGCGAGCGCTGGGCTCAGGACCCCGGGATCTGCTCAGCGAGGTGCGGGCGTGCCTGCTGGCGATGGCGGCGATCCGCCTGGAGGACGACGAGCTCCGGGAACGTGCGCACGACCTGCTGCTCCCGGCGGAGCACGAGCTCGCCGCGGGCACCGGGCTCTTCACGTTCGGCCCGGTCCGCGACCACCTCGACCGGCTACGCCGCTAGGGCCGGCCCGAGCAGCAGCCCGCCGTCCAGCACGAACTCCGACCCGGTCGCGAACGCCGCCTCCTCCGAAGCGAGGTAGAGCACCAGCGAGGTGACCTCGCCGGGCTCGCCCAGCCGCGGCACGGCGAACGGCGCGGGGGAGTAGACGTCGCCGATCGCGGGCTGACCGTCCGCCACCGGCTCGGTGATCAGCGGTGTCGCCACCACCCCGGGGTGGATCGAGTTCACCCGGATGCCGTCGCGGCCGAGCTCCAGCGCCGCGGTCCTGGTCAGTCCGCGCGACGCCCACTTGCTCGCGACGTAGGGCGCGTAGAACGGCGACCCCGTGTTGCCCATCGTCGAGGAGATGTTCACGATCGCCCCGCCGCCCGCCCGGCGCAACGACGGCGCGAGGTGCTTGATGCCGAGGAACTGCCCCGTCAGGTTCACGGCCAGCACCCGGTCCCAGACCTCGCGGGAGGTGTCCTCGACCAGCGCTGCCGGGTGTTGCGTGCCCGCGTTGTTGACCAGCACCGACACCGGCCCGAACCGCTCCTCCGCGGCACGGGCGGCCTCGGCCCAGGCCTCTTCCTCCGTCACGTCGAGGCGCACGGCGAAAGCCCGCGAACCTAGTTCCTCCGCGAAAGCGGCAGCTGCCGCGAGGTTCCGTGCGGCGATCACGACCTGCGCGCCCTCGGCGTGGAAGCCCCGCACGTGGCTCGCGCCCATCCCGCTCGTCGCGCCGGTGACGAACACCGTCCTGCCGTCGAAGCGTCCCATTCCGTCCTCCATTGGTGAGTTGAGTGACTCGCCTCGGAACGTTAGGCGGAACGATGACGGTGAGTCAAGTGACTCACCTCATGGCATACTGGCGTCATGCCGACCTACCACGAGCGCATGGCCGAGCAGAAGCGGACCGCGATCGTCGACGCCGCCACCGGCCTGTTCCTGGAGTCGGGCTACGACAAGACGTCGCTCGCGCGCATCGCCGACGCGGCCGGGGTCTCGAAGGCGACGCTGTTCAAGCAGTTCCCGACGAAGGCCGAGCTGTTCGACGCGATCGTCACCGAGTACTGGCGGACCGAGGAGGGTGCGCTCACGCCCGAGCCCGGCGATCCGGTGACGGGGCTGACGGCGCTGGGCAACCGGTACGTGGCGCTGCTGACCCGTCCGGGCATGGCCGACCTGTTCCGCATCGTCATCGCCGAGGCGCCGCGCTTCCCCGAGCTCGGCCAGACCCAGTTCAAGCTCGGCAAGCTGCCGTTCTTCGACGCCGTGCGCGACTACCTCAGGGCCGAGGCGCTGGCCGGCACCCTCAACGTCGAGGACCCGGTGCAGGCGGCCACCCAGTTCCTCGGCATGATCTCGAACTTCGCGTTCTGGCCGCGCATGCTGCTGGTGAACTGGGCGCCCACCGAGAAGGCGCTGGCCTCCTCGGTGGACGAGGCGGTCCGGACGCTGCTGGCCCGGCACGCCGTCACGGCGCCGGCGGTCACAGGGGCAGCCGGCGCAACGCGGGCTTGAGCACCTTCCCGGACCCGGTGCGCGGCAGGTCGGACACCACCTCCACGTGCACCGGGATCTTGTACTTCGCCAGTCGCGGCGCCAGGAAGTCCCGCAACCCGGCCGCGTCGACCACGGCGCCGTCGCGAGGCCGGACGAACGCACGCCCGACCTCACCCCACCGCTGGTCGGGCACGCCGACAACGGCCACCTCGGCCACGTCCGGGTGCGAGGTGATCGCGTTCTCCACCTCGGCCGGGTAGACGTTCTCCCCGCCGGAGATGAACATGTCCTTCAGGCGGTCGACGACGTAGAGGTGCCCGCCGTCGAACCGCCCGAGGTCGCCGGTGCGGAACCACCCGTCCTCGGTGAACGCCGCCGCGGTGGCGACCGGGTCGTTCCAGTAGCCGGGGGTGACGTTCGGGCCCTGCACCTCGATCTCGCCGACGTCCGAGAGCCGCACGTCACCGAAGAACACGCACGTGCCCGCCGATCCCGCGCGCCGCACGCTGTCCGACGCCTCCAGGAACGTGGCACCGGGCGCGGTCTCGGTGAGGCCGTAGCCCTGGCAGAACACCAGGCCGCGGTCCTGGTAGGCGCGGATCACCGCGTCCGGCACCGCCGCGCCGCCGCAGAGCAGCACGCGCACCGACGACAGGTCGGCGCTCTCCCAGCGCGGTGAGGCGGCCAGGTCCGCGAACATCGTGGACACGCCGAACATCCACGTCACGCCGTGCTCCTCGACCAGGTCGAGGCACGTCGCCACGTCCCAGCCCGGCGTGATCACGCTGTGCCCGCCCTTGACGAACGTGGGCAGCAGCGTCTGGGTGAGCGCGGCGACGTGGAACAGCGGCGCCGCGACCAGGGCGACCTCGTCGGAGGCGATGTCGACGCCGATCATCAGGTTGAAGGTGTTCCACAGCAGGTTGGCGTGGCTCAGCACCGCGCCCTTGGGCCTGCCGGTGGTGCCGGAGGTGTAGAGGACCAGCGCGGGTTCGTCGATGGACACGGGTTCGTCCAGCGGCTCGTCGGCGCCGCCGGCGAGCCACTCCTCGTAGGTGTCGAGCGAGACGGCCCGCGGGTGTCCGGTGGCGTGGCTCGCCGCGTGGACCAGGACGTGGGCCCCGCTGTCCGCCAGCTGGTAGTTGATCTCCGCCGGGGTGAGGCGGAAGTTCAGCGGCACGAAGACCGCGCCCAGCTGGTGGGTGGCGAACAGGGTCTCGGCGAACGACGGGTGGTTCGGGCCGAGGTATGCGACCCGGTCACCGTGGCGCACGCCGAGCTCCCTCAACCGCCACGCGAGTCGAGTCGTGCGGACGGCCAGCTCGCCGTACGTGGTCGAGGATCCGTCGTAGGTGAACGCCTCACGCTTCGGCGCCATGCGCGCCCGGCGGTGTGGCCAGCTGCCCAGTCCCGCGTTCCGCATTCCCGTCTCCTGTCAGGCTGGTCCGGCTCGTCTCGTGCAGCGTCAGCGTGCACACGACCGTGAGCAGGCAGAACGCCGCCAGGATGTACGGGATGGCACCCGTGCCGGCGGACTTCTGCACCTGCGCGAACAGCAGCGGGGCGAGCCCGGCGCCGAGGCCCGCGAGCTGGTAGCCGAGCGACGCCCCGGTGTAGCGGCTGCCGGTGCTGAACAGCTCGCTGTAGAGCGCGGCGAGCGGGCCGTACATCATCGGGTGGACCACGGCCTGGCCGAGCACCAGCGCGATCACCACGTACCCGTTGTCCACCAACGGGAACAGCGCGAACCCGAACACCGCCATGAGCACGGCGCCGGCCAGCACCACGGGCCTGCGCCCGAACCGGTCGGACGCCGCCGACCAGCCGATGATGCCGATCACCGCCAGCGCGGACGACAGCGTCAGCGCGTTGAGAATGACCTGTCTGCTGTTGCCCGCCTGGACGCCGTACGCGAGCACGAAGGTCGTGAGCGTGGACTGCGCGACGAAGGCGGCGAGCCCGACGCCGACGCCGAGCAGCAGCAGGCGCGGGTGGTTGCGCAGCACGTCGGCCAGCGGCAGGGAGCTCCGCCCGCGCCCGGCCTTGAAGACCGGCGTCTCCTCGACCTTCATCCGCACGAACAGGCCGATGCCCAGCAGCACCAGGCTGAGCAGGAACGGCACCCGCCAGCCCCACTCGAGGAACGCCTGTTCCCCCACCAGGGCGGCGGTTCCGGTGAGCGCGGCCGTGGAGAGCACCATGCCGCACGGCGCGCCGGCGTTGGTGAAGCTCGCCCACAGGCCGCGCCGGGACGTGGCGTGCTCGGCGGACATGAGGACCGCGCCACCCCACTCGCCGCCGACGGAGATGCCCTGCAGGACCCGCAGCAGCACCAGCCCGGCCGGTGCGAGCCAGCCGACCTGCGCGTAGGTGGGCAGCAGGCCGATCAGGAAGCTCGCGACACCCATCAGGGACATCGTGAGCACGAGCATCTTCTTGCGCCCCAGCAGGTCGCCGTAATGTCCGAAGAGGACACCGCCGAGCGGGCGGGCGAGGTAGCCGGTGGCGAACGTGCCGAAGCTCGCGATCGTGCCGACCAGCGGGTCCAGCGAGGAGAAGAAGACCTTGTTGAAGACGATCGCGGAGGCGGTGGCGTAGAGCAGGAAGTCGTAGTACTCGATCACGCTGCCGAGGAAGCTCGACGTAACGGCACGGCGTAACTGCGTTGTTGTCGCCATGGCTTCACCTCATGCGTAGTGGCGGTAGACGGCACGTGCGACGCAGGCGGGCTTCTCGGAGTCCTCGATCTCGACGGTGAAGTCGACGGTGAGCTGCACCCCGTCGCCCGGCACGTCCTCGACGGACTCCACGCGCCCGAGCAGGCGGATCTTGGAGCCGACCGGCACCGGGGCGGGGAACCGGACCTTCTCCAAGCCGTAGTTGAGGCTCATCCGCACGCCCGTGACCTCGAGCAGCTCGCCCATCAGCGGGATGAGCAGCGCGAGCGTCAGGTAACCGTGCGCGATGGTGCCGCCGAACGGCCCGGCGGCGGCGCGTTCCGGGTCGACGTGGATCCACTGGTGGTCGTCGGTCGCGGCGGCGAACGTGTCGACGCGGCTCTGGTCGACCTGCAGCCAGTCGGTGTGGCCGAGGCCGCGGCCCGCCAGCGCTTTGAGCTCTTCGAGGCCGTGCACGACGGTGGTGCTCATGAGTCCTCCTTGACCAGTCCGAGCAGACGGGCGGCGTTGTGCTTGAGGATCTTGGGCCGGACCTCGTCGGAGATGTCCAGCTTCGCGAAGTCCGCGAGCCAGCGGTCCGGCGTGATCACCGGGTGGTCGGAGCCGAAGAGGACCTTGTCCTGCAGCAACGTGTTCGCGTACCGCACGAGCTGCGGCGGGAAGTACTTCGGCGACCAGCCCGAGAGGTCTATGTGGACGAACGGCTTGTGCGTCGCCACGGCGAGTGCCTCGTCCTGCCACGGGAACGACGGATGTGCGAGCACGATCCGCAGGTGCGGGAAGTCGACGGCGACGTCGTCGACGAGCATCGGGTTGGAGTGCTTGAGCCTGATGCCCCCGCCGCCGGGCACGCCGGCGCCGATGCCGGTCTGCCCGCTGTGGAAGAGCGCGGGCACACCCAGCTCCTCGATCACCTCGTAGAGCGGGTAGGCCATCCGGTCGTCCGGCGAGAAGTCCTGCAGGCTGGGGTGGAACTTGAAGCCCCGCACCCCGTGCTCCTCCACGAGCCGCCGCGCCTCCCGGACGGCGGCGCGGCCCTTCCACGGATCCACGCTCGCGAACGGGATCAGCACGTCGGCGTGCTCGGCGCAGGACGCGGCCACCTCCTCGTTGGAGATGCGCGGATGTCCGGTGGCGTGCTCTGCGTCGACGGTGAAGATCACCGCGGCCATCTTCCGCTCCCGGTAGAGCTGAGCGGTCTCGGCGATCGTCGGCTGGCGGTGCGCGGCCTTGAAGTACTTCGCCGACGCCTCCAGCAGGTCGGGGCTGAGCGAGCTGTGGCCGTCGCGGGAGATCTCGGCGTGGGTGTGGACGTCGATGGCGACGAGTTCGCCGACGTCCATCCCGGGCGCGTTCACGGTGCCACCGGCAGCGGGATGCCGTACGTCTCGGGCTCGAACTCGCCGAACCGCTCGGCGATCGCGGCCGCCGTCCAGCCGCCGGTGGCGAACTCGACGTGCTTCTCGGCGGGGTGCGACCACAGCGCGAGCCGGTCGCCCCCGATGCCGATCGCCTGTCCCGTCACGCCCCTGGCCACGTCCGAGGCGAGGTAGACGATCAGCTCGGCGGCGTCCTCGACGGTGCCGAGACCCTCGTCGCGGCGCACCCAGTCCGGCAGCGGCGCGCCCGTCCGTTCCGACTCCTCGATCAGCGGCGCGAACGCGGGGATCGTCCGCGTCATCTCCGTGGCGGCCACCGGGACGACGGCGTTGACGGCGATGTCGGAGCGGGCCAGCTCCAGCGCCCAGGTCCGTGCCATCGCGGCGATCCCGGCCTTGGCGGCGGAGTAGTTGGTCTGCCCGAAGTTGCCGCGCTGCCCGGCGGGGGAGGAGACCAGCACGAGACTGCCGCCGGTGCCCTGCTCCCGCATCCGCACGGCGGCGGCGCGGGCACAGGTGAACGTGCCGCGCAGGTGCACGTCGACGACGGTGTCGAAGTCGTCGTCGGTCATCTTCCACAGCACGCGGTCGCGCAGCACGCCCGCGTTGGCGACCAGCACGTCGAGCCGCCCGAACTCCTCGACGGCGGTCGCGACGAGCCGGTCGGCGGTCTCGGCCGGCCCGACCGGCGCGACCACCGCGGCCCCGCCGATGCTCGCCGCGACCTCGTGCGCGATGTCGTCGACGTCGTTGACCACGACCTTGGCCCCGTTGCGCGCCAACGCTTCCGCGTACGCCCGGCCGAGCCCGCGGCCCGCGCCGGTGACGATCGCGACCTTTCCCGACAGCACCATCAGGCGAGTCCTCTCCGTGGGGAACCCGACCCAAAGTAGGGCACATTGATGACGCTCGTCTAGATGCTGCCCAACATGTATCGTGAGCGCTGTGACGCCCCAGTCCTTGATGCTCAACTTCCTGGGCCTGTACGTGTTCGACCGCGGCATCGCGGTCTACTCGGGCAGCGTGATCGACGTGTTCGGGCGCGTGGACGTCTCGGAGGAGGCGGTCCGCTCGACGCTGACCCGCATGACCTCCCGCGGCCTGCTCACCAAGCACCGCAACGGTCGCAAGGTCTACTTCGGACTCACGCCGCGCGCGACCGACGTCCTGCGCGACGGCGAGCGCCGCATCTGGCAGAAGGGCGCGGTGAACCGGGACTGGGACGGCACCTGGACCCTGGTCGGCTTCTCCCTGCCGGAAGGCCGGCGCGGCGAACGGCACGACCTGCGCTCACGCCTGCAGTGGGCGGGGTTCGGCCCGGTGCAGAACGGCCTGTGGATCGCGCCGGGCACGCGGGACGTGGCGGAGGTGGTCGACAGCCTCGACCTCGCCGAGAACGTTACCGTCTTCACCGCCCAGCACGCGAAACCGACCGAGGCGGCCGACCTCGCGCGCCGGGCGTTCGACACGGACGCCATCGCCGCGCGGTACCAGGACTTCCTGGCGAGGTGGCGCGACCCGTCGGAGGCCGGCCCGGACGACCTGGCCCGTCAGTTGCTGCTGCACGCCGACTGGCTCGACCTCGTGCGCCAGGACCCGCACCTGCCCGCGGAACTGCTGGCGGGCGACTGGCCCGCCATCGAGGCCGAGCAGCTGTTCCAGTCGCTCGCCACCCGCTACGTGAAGACCGCGACCCCGCTGGCCGAGGCCGCCATCGAGTCGATCGAGATCCCCGCCGGGTAGCCGGATCCGGTGGTTACCTCGCGCTGCCGGTGTCGATCCACGTCCGCGTGGACGGTGCTCGGCGGTGAGCGGAGGCGTGGGGGTTCGCGGCCGGTTCACGGGCTCGAGCCGGTCACCGGACGGCGAAGTGCGGTTCCGCCGCTTCCAGTCGTGGTGTCGGAACACCCCACCGCCTGGCTTCGGCCAGGGTGTCGCGGCAGATCTCGCGCGGCTCGGCGGCGGTGGGATCGGACTGGGCCTCGAAGTTGACGCGCGCCGCAGGGAAGTGGGTGATCACCCAGGAGAGCAACGGCGCGACCAGCCAGGTGGGCAGCCGGAACGGCAGCACACCGCCGCGGTGGCTGCGCAGGTCGACGCCGCTCGCCTCGAGCAGGGGCAGCAGCTCCCGCCCGACCAGCAGCGCCTCTCGCAGGGCGTCCCTCGCGCCGAGCAGCCCGGCCAGCGAACCGTGCTTGAGCCCCTGCGAGTGCAGGGCGGCGTTGAAGACGAAGTGGATCCGCAGCCAGCTGGTGAAGTCCGGTCGTTCGAGCAGCCGGAATCCGGCTCGGCCGAACAACTGGCGCACGGCCTGTTCGCGGGGCGTCGGGGGCGTGCCGAGCGTGCCGAAGAAGACGGTCGGCAGCAGCGCTCCGCGGAGCACGCCGTCCTCGCCGAAACCGCCGCCGGCCTGGGGAAAGCCCCAGGCGACCCGGTCGAGGGGCAGCGGGCTGACGGCCGTCGGCGGATCGGACCAGAGGTTGCCGAAGACCAGCACGGTGGCGTTGCCGACGCGCGGGGCCAGGAACGCCGCGGCCTCCGCCAGCCGGTGGTGCGGAAGGCTCAGCACGATCAGGTCGAAGTCGTGGTCCGCGGGGAGCTCCTCCCGCAGCCGCACCGGCCACTGCCGCACGACACGGCGACCTCGCAGGCTTCGGCGCGTGTCGAGCAGATCGAGCTCCACGGAGTTCCCGTAGGCCGCCGCACGTCCCGGCCGGACGTAGAACTCGACGTCGTGCCCGGCCTCGTGCAGGGCCCAGCCGTAGAAGGTCGCTATCGCGCCGCGGCCGAACATGAGGATCTTCATCTGCACCCTGTGGGATAGGATTGAACTGGAGATTGTCTCCACTTTCGAAAATATGGAGATCGTCTCCACTTGTCAACGGGAGGTGCCGCGTGACCCCGGCCAAGCCGCTGCGAGCCGATGCCCAGCGCAAGAGGCAGGCCCTGCTTGACAAAGCCAGGGAGATGTTCGACGCGGGCAGCTTCTTCGACCTGCGCTTCGACGACTTCGCGTGCCTGGCCGGCGTGGGTGTCGGGACCCTGTACCGCCACTTCCCGACGCGGGAGGAGCTGGCGGAGGCCGTCTTCCGCGAGGAGGTGGCCGCGCTGTGCGACTGCGCACGGCAGCTCGGGAGCACGTTGCCCGCGGTGGAGGCCCTGGCGTCCTTCCTGCGCGGCTTCGTCGACTACCTCGACGCCCACCGGGGTCTCGCCCGGACACTGGCCACGCTGATGGCCTCCCGCGCGGGCACGCTGGCCGAAGGCAGCCAGGCGCTGGAACGAGCCGTTCTCGATCTCGTGGACGCCGCGGTGCAGGAGGGCGCTCTGCGCCGCGACGTCGACGGCGGGGCCGTCATGATGGCGTTGCACGGCATCGGCGCGGCGCACGACCGTCCTCAGTGGAGAGTGGAGGCGGACGGTCTCATCACAGTGGTGCTCGACGGCCTGCGGTCGTCCTGACCGGGAGGTCATGCCCCGGGCGCCGGCTCCCCGGCCTCGGTGAGGTGGCGAACCACAGCGGCCACGTAGTCGGCGGGCTCTTCGGCACCACGCACCAGCACGACGGAGTTGCCGTCCTCGTCGAACGTCACCACGGCGCCGGGCCCCGGATCCGGTCCGAGCCGGTAACCGCGGTCCTCACCCAGCGCCACCGCGAAGTCGTCCCAGCTCTCGTGCGGGAACCCCTTGAGCCGGTTGACCCGCCGGACCTGGCGGGCCCTGACCGCCGGCGGTGTGAACACGAAAAGCCTGCGGTGCGCCCCGAGATCCCTGATCACCCCGAACTCGTAGCGCAGCTCCGGCCAGTCGCCCGGTGCCATGACCACGCACCGCGCCCCGGCGACCAGGGCGGCGAACTGCTCGCGCCACGCGTCGTCGGTGGCGTAGTGGCGGTCGACGCCGTCGGGCGGAAGGTAGTCGCGCGGGTTGCCCAGGCCGTACCCGCGGCCGAGCGCCGTGGCGATCGCCGGCGCGAAGTACTCCTCGAACGACATCGGGTCTGGGCGGCGGCTGAAGACCTTCGCGAGCTCCGGGCGGACGCGCGCTTCCTCCTCGTCGCGCCGCCGGAAGCCGAACAGGCGGCGTTCGTTGCCGAACCCGCGGATCCACACCACCGCCGGGCGCGGGTCGGCCGGCGCCGCCGCGTCGAGGCCGTCCGCTCGCCGCGCCGCCGAGTGGCACAGTGCCGACAGCACCGCCATCGGGAGCAGCAGCTGGATGCCGACCGTCGCGGGTTTGCCGTTCACCAGCAACGTCGCCATCACCAGCAGCGGCACCACCACCGCCACGTTGCCCAGCACCCGGAACGGAGTGCGCGGCCGCTGCCGCGCGCCGGACCGCACGGGCCGGGCGGGCAGCAGGCGAACGGCCAGCCCGAGCCCGCCCAGCGTCGCCCCGATGCCGAGCACCACGACCAGACCGACGAGCGCGTCGTCGCGGGGGTGGATGAGGACAGCGCCCAGGAAAGCCCACCCCAGCAGCCCGGCGAGAACGGTGCACGCCAGGGCGGCGGGCGTGAAGGGACCGGTGTACCCCTTTGCCTGCGCCCGTCGCCACACCCGCATGAAGGTCGCGATCGCCAGGTGCAGCAACACCATCAGCACGGCGAACGCGGCCGCGACGGCGAGCAGCGCCAGCACCACCCGGACCGTCATGACGCACGCCCCGCGGTCTCGTCCGTCATCGCACCGCCCCTCCCCGTGGCCGTGGACGAGTCCTGTTCTATGCCCGCCGCGCCTCCTCCCGGCACCGCTGAAAAGAGGATTCGCAGCACGTCGTCCCGCTCCTGGCGCGGACGCCGGGCCTGGGTACTCTCGCACCACCTGACGGAAGGACACGGGTGGACGACTCGTCGAAGGTCGGCAAGCACGCCCGCGCAGTGCTGGCCGCCGCGGAGGCGTTCCGCGCCGAGGCGGCAGGGGTGCGCGCGGAACCGGACCGGCTGCTGGCGCTCGCCGCCGCGCGGTACCGGCAGGTGCGCGACTCGCTGGTCGCCGAGAAGCTCCGCGCCATGCCGGTGGACAGGCTCCGGGACGCGCGGGCGAACCTGCGGCTGGGCAAGCTGCAGGCCGCCGGGTACCGGACCGTCGCCGACGTCGCCGGGGCGCGCCCGGAGCAGCTCGACGGTGTGCCCGGCGTCGGCAGGCAGTCCGCCGAGCAGATCGTGCGGGTCGCTCGCGCCGTCGTCGAGGGCGTCGTGCGCGACACGACCGTCCGCCTGGACCCCGACCGCGCCGACCGCGCCCAGACCGAGCTGCTGCAGCTGCTGTCCAAGCTGCGCAGGGCGAACCAGCTCGTCGGCCCGCTGGTGGAGCCGCTCGCGGACGTCTTGGGCCGGGTCGACACCGACGTGCGCGCCGCCTCCCGTGCCTGGAGCCGGCTGCGCATGTTCTTCTCGTCGCGCGGCAAGCGCCAGGCCGCCCTCGACTCGCTCGGCCGGCTCGAAGCTCTGCTGGCCAGCCGTGACGTGGCGGCCTTGCGCGCCGTGGGCACCCAGCTGCGCGTGCCGGACCTGGACCACCGCGCGCTGTGGCGCGACTACGAGCTCGACGCCGCCGCCTACAACACGCTCCTCGCCGACCTCGGCGGTGCGGGCGCGGTCCCGGATCGCAGTGCCGCCAAGGGTTTCGTCCCCGCGGACATCGAGCACGAGGTCGACGCGACCACACTGGACACCAGCCTGCTGAAGGTGTCGTTGCGCGGCTACCAGGTGTTCGGCGCCAAGTTCGCCCTGGCCCGCAAGCGCGTGATCATCGGTGACGAGATGGGACTGGGCAAGACCATCGAGGCCATCGCCGTGATGGCGAGCCTCGCCGCCGGCGGCCGCCGCGGGTTCCTGGTCGTCTGCCCGGCGAGCGTCGTCGTCAACTGGGTCAACGAGATCGCGCGGCACAGCGACCTGGTGCCGCACCGCATGCACGGCGCGGGTCGAGACGACGCGGTCAGCGAGTGGCTGGAGCAGGGCGGTGTCGGCGTGACGACGTTCGGCACGTTGCCGAAACTGGTGCTGCCGAAGAGGTTCCGCCCGGCGCTGGTCGTGGTGGACGAAGCGCACTACGTGAAGAACCCGGACACACAGCGCTCACAGGCGGTCAACTCGGTCGTGCAACGAGCGGAGCGCGCGGTGCTCCTCACCGGCACGCCGATGGAGAACCGCGTCGAGGAGTTCCGCGCCCTGGTCGCCTACCTCCAGCCGGGCGTCGCGGCCCGCACCGGCACCATCGACGCCGTGGTGGGGGCCAAGGCCTTCCGCCGCGTCGTCGCACCGGTGTACCTGCGCCGCAACCAGGAGGACGTGCTGGGAGAGCTGCCCGAGCTGCTGGAGGTGGAGGACTGGGTCGAGTTCGGGCAGCAGGACCGTGCCGCGTACCTCGACGCGGTGCGCCGGGGAAACCTGATGGCGATGCGCCGCGCCGCCTTCACCCCGGGCACGCCCCTCGGCTCGGCGAAGCTGGAGCGCCTGCTGGAGATCGTGGAGGAGTCCCGCGACAACGGCTGGAAGGTCGTGGTGTTCTCGTACTTCCACGACGTCCTGGACGCGGTGGCGGACCACGTCGAGGTCTTCGGCCCCCTCACCGGCGCGACCTCCGCGCAAGCCCGCCAGCACCTGGTGGACGCGTTCACGGCACGCGAAGGCCACGCGGTGCTGGCGGCCCAGATCGAGGCGGGCGGCGTGGGCCTCAACATCCAGGCGGCCTCCGTGGTGATCATCACCGAGCCGCAGTGGAAGCCGAGCACGGAGGACCAGGCGATCGCCCGCTGCCACCGGATGGGCCAGGTGCGCAAGGTCCACGTGCACCGGTTGCTGGTCAAGGACAGCGTGGACGTCCGCGTGCAGGAGGTCCGCGACCACAAGACCCTGCTGTTCGACCACTACGCGCGTGAAAGCGACACGAAGCACTCACACGCGAGTGCGCTCGACTCGGCGATGTCCGTGGAGCAGCGCGTCGTGCAGGCCGAGCAGCAGCGCCTCGGTCTCTGATCGGCCTGCTCTCGCGGCGCGCGGTTCCGGACCCCGGACCGCGGTGGCCGAGGCGGTCGAGGGGAGATCGCCTTCTCGGACTCGCGGTGGGCTTCGTGGCGGCTCGGCACCAGCGCGAAAGCCCTTGAGCCGCAGCGGTTGCGCGATTCGCGGCACGAGCGGGCGCGAGCTCACCGCCCGGTGCGGGACGGGGAGCGGGCGGCCGGAACCGCCCGCTCCGGATGGGATCAGACCCGGCAGGGCGAGCCGCCGGGGTGACCCGGCTTGGGCTCGACGTTGGCCTTCGCCTCACCGATCACCAGATCGGTCAGCAGCGTGTCCACCACGACGGCCCGCTGCACCACGCTGGTCGCGGTGGTCGTCGTGCTGTTGAGCCGCAACGACCCGATCACCAGCGGGATCGTCAGCGGAGCGCTGCCCACGGCCACCGACACGCCGTTGATCTTCAGCGACGCGATGGTCGACGAGCCCGCGAACTGCGGGACGAGCCCGCCGGGTCCCGCCACGCAGGTGACCGACGCGTTCGACTCGATCACGCCGATCTCGATGGTGAGCAGGCCGCTGGTCACCCGCGTCTGCTCGATGCGCGCCCGTGCCGTCGCGAGATCCGTCGTCGCGGGCGCGGTGCCCGAGAGGTCGTCCGGCGACTGGTCGGTCCTGGCGTCGAGCGCCGTGGCCCGCACGGTCAGGATGCCCGCGTTCAGCTGGACGTTCGCGAGCGTCTCGTGGTCGTCCACGCACGGCACGTCCTGCGGGTTCGCCCTCGTCGAGACGATGCCCGCCAGGTCGAGCGCGGTGGCCTGGCAGGAGAACACGCCGGTGCGTTGCGCCGACTTGATCCGCAGGTCGGACAGCACGGGGCTGTCGCCGGCGGCGTTCGCGGTCAGGGTCGCCCGCACCTCGATGTAGCGGCCGGTCTTCGTGAACGGCACGCCGTTCGCCACCGGGGTGAAGCTCTCCCCGGCCAGGCCCGCCTCGGTGTCGGACGTCCTCGCCTCGACGACGATCGACGTGCCCTGCGGAACGGTGCCCTCCGCCTCGGTGTTCCAGGTGACCGTGCCCCACGGACGGCCGTTGGTGCCGCCGTCCTGCACGACGCTCCACGTGCCTTGCGGAGCGGTGATCTCACCCAGGACCGACCCGGTCATGTCGCTGTAGTTGTACGGACCGGCGCCCGCGCCGAGGTCGACGGTCAGGTCGACGGCGCCGACGGTGTGGCCACCGCCGCCGACCGGACCGGCGTCCGGGTCGATGCGCTGCGCGTTGTTGGTGCTGATGTTGGTGACCCACACCTTGCCGTTGCTGTCGATCGCGACGCCGGTCGGGCCGACGCCTCCCGGCAGCGCGACGTTGCCGACGTACGTGCCGTCGGTGCGCAGGTGGCCGACCGTCGTCGCGCCGTTCAGCGAGTGGGCGACCCAGACGTTGCCGTCGTTGTCGACCGCGACGCCCTGCGCGTACTGGCTTCCGTGGCTGAACGCGCCGAGCAGCGTGCCGTCCGGCGCGAGCTTGGCGACGCGGTTGCCGGAGAGGTTCGTGTGCCAGATCTCGCCGGTGACCGGGTCCATGCCGAGGCCGTAGTCGCCGTGGGTGCTGTTGAGGCACGCGTGGGTCTGCGCGGCCGGGTCGTAGCGCAGCAGGCCGAAGTTGCGCGCGGACCACAGCGTCCCGGCCTTGTCGATCAGTCCTCCGTAGCCGCCGCAGCCCACGTTGAACTGGGTGCCGGTGGCCGCTCCGTTCGCGTCGAGCAGTTCGTGGTCGAGGTCCTGACCGCCGGTCCACAACCGGTTCTGCGCGTCGACGGCGACCGTGCGCGTGTTGCTGCCCGTGACGCGCGAGTAGTTGATCACGCATTCGTCGGCGGCGGTGGTGACACCGCCGTTGTCGTCCGCGCCACCCGCGTTCGTCCACGGGCGGATGTCGCCGAGGCCGCGGCTGGTGGCGATCAGCCCGTCCTGGTTCCGGTCGACGCACTTGTTGTAGGCGAACGGGCCCTTGAGGTAGTCGCCGGCCGCGTTGGGCGTGCCGTCGGTGTTCACGCGGGTGCCGCCCTGGATGACGGCGATGCGCGTGACCGAACCGCGTCCACCCGCGCCCTCGTCGCGGTTGGACAGCCACGTGCTGCCGAACTTGTCGACGGTCGTGCGGGAGGGGTTGCGCCCGCGGCCGTTCGGCGCCGAGGCCCACTCACCGACGATCTGGCCGGTGTTCACGTCGATGCGGACCATCGTGCCGCGCGCTGACGCGGCGACGTTGACGTACGGGAAGAAAACAGTTGAACGGTCGAGTTGCAGCTGGTTGTTGTTCGGGGCGTTGTGGTTGACGTCCTGCAGGACGCCGTTGTCGAAATCGCCGTCGAGCGTGTAGAGGACGTCGGTGCCGGGGACGGGTGCGGCGAACGCCGGTACGGCCAGGGCGGCGAGCAGGAACGACGTGGTGGCGATCGCGAGTGCTGGTCTGACGCGGTGCCGTGGGTGGTGCATGGCGGCTCCATTCGGGATGAGGCGATCCGGACGTGCATCCGGAACACATCGAAAGGAGTCGAATGCCGGAAGAATGCGTTACGAGACGGTTTTGATGCCTGTGGGCGTGTAATAAATAATTCTGCGGCAAATTCCGCCGAACCCCGATCGGCGTCGCCCTGCTGGCACAGCGCGGGTGCCACGGGCAGTGTGACTGGACCACTTGGCCTACGGGCAATCGGGTGGAGCATTGGGTCATCCGGGTCATCTTCCACAGGCTGACGCATATTTCCAGGCCGGCGCGATGAGGACAGCACAGGCGGCGTCGTTCGCCGGGTGCGACTTCGGCCGGTGTAACGCACGAACAGGATGCCGCACAACGCCTTGCGGTCATCGCGCCGCTCACGTCCCGGAGATCGGAAAGCGCAGCTCGACCTCCGGGGAACGCGAAACGGGCCCGGCCACCTGAGTGGTGGCCGGGCCCGTTTCGCGTTCTGTGGTCAGCGCACGCTGGTGCGCTTGCGGCCGGCAACGGCCTCCGCGACGCCGATGAGCAGCACGGACGCGATCACGGCGATGATGAAGCCCAGCACGTTGAGCTCGAAGATGTCTCCGGTGCCGAGCAGGTTGGCGATCGTGCCGCCGATGACGGAGCCGACCAGCCCCAGCAGCAGCGTCGCCACGATGCCGAGGTTCTGCTTGCCGGGCTTGATCAGTCGGGCGAGTGCGCCGATGATCAGGCCGGCGACGATGAACCCGATCACGTCAGCCTCCTGGTAGTCGAATGCCTTCCTCGCTCCGGCTACCCGAACTGATCGACATCCAACCACCGCCGTGCCCCGAGATCGGCTCGGCGGACCCGGAAACGGCCGTGGGACAGCGCTACTGGTAGGAGACCATCGACGGTTTCGGCTTGTAGGACATGGTCTGCTCCGGCGTGAGCATCGGCTTGTCCTCGTCGTAGAAGTTCTTCCAGCCCATCGGCAGGTCGCCCGGCCTGGCCCCGACGACGGAGTCCCAGGTGGAGACCTTCTGGCCCGTGGTGCCCTGCCCGTCCATGTGGATCAGCAGCTGCACCTCGTCGCGGGTCGTGTCGAGGGCGTGCTCGTCGCGGATCATCGTCAGCTGGAACTGGTGCACCACGAGCAGTTTCTGCGGCAGGGACTTCGCGGCGGTCAGGTCGGCGAGCCACGCCGAGACCTCGTTGACCTCGGCGGCGTCGACCCCACCGATCTGCTGCAGCGGCACCTGGTGCGGTCCGAGTTTCCACTCCGGGTCGACGGCCAGGCCGACGTGGGGCATCTCGAGCAGCGGCGCGTACCGCTCGGCCTGGTCCACCAGCCGTGCCCGGCCCGGTTGCAGGTCCAGGATCACGTAGAGCCCTTCTTTGCCGGCCTTGTCCACCCACGGCCGCAGCGCTTCGACGTCGGTCTCGCCCGAGTAGTCGCCGTCCGGGCCGGGGAAGCCGTGGGCGACGGTCACGATGATCTCGAGCGTGGGCACGACGGGGACGTCGCTGAGCGGGTCGTACTCGGCCGCGAGCTTCTTGGCCCGTGCGATGGCGCCGTCGAGGTCCTGCTCGCCGAGCGCGCCGAGCGCGGGCCCGTCCGGGTGGCCGTAGAGGCAGACCAGCAGCCTGCCGGGGAAGAGGACCTGTCCGCCGCCGGGTAGCTGTCCGCCGCTGATCGCCGTGTCGACCCGCTTGCGCAACCGGTCCGGCGGACCGAAGTCCCCGCCGAGCGCCATGAGTGCGGACGACCGCTCCGCGCGGAGCGCGTCGATCGCGGCTGCGTCGCTCCTCGGGTCGGTGCCCCGCACCGGGACGATCCGCGCGCCGGCGGCCCGGGCCGTGGCGGTCGCGGCGACGTCGTCACGGCCGGAGTTCGTCAGCACCGTCACGTCCAGGGGACGGGCGGGCTCGACGGTGGGCAGATCGGAGGGGAGGGCCGTCGTGGCACCGTCCTGCGGTGCGTCGATCGCCATCACTTTCGCCTGGCCCCGCCACGCTTCGACCTCGCGCCGCGCGTCGGCACCGACGGCGAGCACCGCCTGCGGCGACAGCCTTCCCACCTCGTCGCGCACGGCTGAGGCGTACCGGTTCGGGGGGAGCTGGAGCACCGGCACTCCCAGCCGTGCCGCGACGCCACTCGCGCCGGTCGACGCCGCGCGGTCGGTTTCCGCGACGACCACCACGACAGGCGCGCTGCGGAACAGGGCCGAGCTCATGGCGATCGCCGACTCCGCACCGGGCTGGGCGTCCAGCACGGTGATCTTCTCGGACGGTGCGGCCACTTCCGCGGTCACCGCACCGGTGGCCTCGCCGAGCGTGAGCCCGAACGGCCCGGAGGTGCAGCTCGTCACCGTCAAGGACACCACGGCGAGGCACAAGAGCTTCAGCGCTGCCACCGGACCACGCGCACTGTCGTTGATCATCCGCATCGAGGCGCCCCTGTCGACGAGCATCGCCCCTCACCTCCCCGGAGGGGAGTTCGGGTCGCGAACCAGTGGACGGGGGATAGCCGCTGCGGGTGCGAGTCTTCTCGCCCCAGGATCAATCACTCGAAAGTGGACACCGCCACAGCGGTTCCCGGAAGGGGGTGCCGGCCGTCGACCGGCACCCCTCCGTTCTCGCGTCAGCGTGCCCGGTGTCGCGGTCGACCGCGGCCACGCCGGGCGTCAGGCGACCGCGGTTCCCTCCAGCTCGACCATCAGGTCCGGCAACGCCAGCCGCGTCACGCCGAGCATCGTGGTCGGCGGCGCCACCCGCGCCGCGCCGAGCCGCGCCGCCAGCACGCCGTAGTGCCGGAACACCAGGTCGACGTCGGTGGTGAAGACGTTGAGTCGCACCAGGTTCCCGAGCGCCATGCCCGCCTGCGCCAGCACGGCCTCCAGGTTGTCGAGGCTCAGCGCCAGCTGCGCCCCCATGTCGCCCGCGTGTTCCGGCTTGCCGTCGGCGTTCATCGACGTCTGACCGGCGCAGTACAGCGTGCGGGTCTGGCCGGTGACCACCTCGCCCTGGTGGTAGCCCAGTTCCGCCGACCACGTCCACGGGTTGACCGGCGTTCGTTCCACTGCCACGACTGCTCCGTTCGATCTCGTTCAATCAGGTGCCGTCAGCCTCGCAACCCATACACGACATCCTGTGTCATGTATTCCCGTAGGGTTTTCGCATGCGCGCCGACCGGCTGGTCTCCCTGGTGCTGTTGCTGCGCCGGCACGGTCAGCTCTCCGCCACGGCACTCGCCCGTGAGCTCGAGGTGTCCACGCGGACGGTGTTGCGCGACATCGAGGCGTTGTCCGCGGCCGGTGTGCCGGTCTACGCCGAACGCGGACGGCACGGCGGTTTCGCGCTCCTGCCGGGTTTTCGGACCGAGCTCACCGGGTTGAACCACGACGAGGCGCTCGCCCTGCTGGTCGCCGGTTCGAGGCGGGGCGCGCAGGTGTTCGGGCTCGGGTCGGCGCTCGCGTCGGCCGTGCTCAAGGTCGTCGACGCGCTGCCGGAGAGCTACCGGCGGACCGCGGCCGGCGCTGCCGAACGGCTGCTCGTCGACCCGGAGACCGATCTGCTCTCGCGCCACATGTCCGCGGAGGAACTGCCCGACGCCGTGGCGACCGAGGTCAGGCGTGCGGTGTTCGCGGGGCACAAGCTGCGCATCCTCTACGCGGTGGGGGAGCAGGAGCCGGACTGGCGGACGGTCGACCCGATCGGCCTGGTCACCGTGCGGGAGCAGGGCTACCTGCTGGCCACGAGGTCCGGCGAGGACCGCACCTACCGGCTCTCCCGGATCAGCGCGGCGGAGGAGCTCGACGAGCCCGCGCAGCGCCCGGAGCGGGTGGACCTGGGCCGGGCGTGGCAGGACCGCGGCACCAGGTTCCGGACCGGTGGCGACATGGTCGTCGTGCGGCTGCGGGTCCACCCCGCGCGGCGCGACGAGCTGGTGGCGACCGCGGTGGCCGTCGTGGCCGAGGAAGTCGAGCCGGACGGCTGGTCGTGCGTGGAGGTCTCGTTCCAGGACGCCCGGCACGCCGAATGGGCGCTGTGGCAGCTCTCGGCCGGCGCGGAAGCCCTGGAACCGCAGTGGTTGCGCGTGAAGCTGCACGAGCGGGCCGCCGCGCTCGCCGGCCGGTACCGCGACTGAGAGGGCGACCTAGGCTGTCGTCGTGGGGGAAACGAACACGGTGGAAGCGTCCGAACGCGACTTCAGCCGGTATCTGTCGGCACGGGTGCTGTCCGTGCTCGGCGCCGTGGTCTCGGCGGTCGCACTGCCCGTCCTCGTCTACCAGGTGACCGGGTCCGCGGGCTGGACGGCGGCCGTCACGGCGGCGGAAGCGTTGCCGTACCTGGTGTTCGGGCTGCTGGCGGGCGCGCTCGCGGACCGGCTCGACCGGCGGGCGATGATGGTCGCGATGGACTTCGCGGTCGCCGCCGTGCTGCTGAGCGTGCCGCTGGCGTGGCTGGCAGGAGGGCTGACTGCGCCGCACGTCGTCGTGGTGGCGTTCGCGACGCAGACCGCGTTCGTGTTCTTCGACGCCGCCAACTTCGGCGCGCTGCCCGCGCTGGTGGGCAGGGAGAGGCTCACCGCCGCCTACTCGAAGCTCTTCGGGCGCACGACGGTCGTCGAGCTCGTGGTGCCGGGGCTGACGGGGCTGCTGATCGCGGTCGTCGCCCCGGCCGCGTTGCTCGCGGTGAACGCGCTGACGGCGGTGGGCTCGGCGTTGTTGTTGCGTGCGATCACGAGCAGCATGGCGACGCCACGTCCGGTCCGGGGCGCGGGTCAGATCGCCGCGGACGTCCGCGAGGGCCTGCGGTTCCTGTGGCACGAGCCGGTCATCCGGGTCCTGACCCTCGTCGGCGCCACGCACTCGGTGGCGAGCGGCGCGTGGGTGGCGTTGCTGGTGCCGTTCGCGGACCAGGTCCTCGGCGTCGCGCCGGAAGGGGACGCGCGGCTCGCCGCCCTGTTCAGCTGCTGGGGCCTCGGCGCGATCATCGCCTCCAGGCTGCTGCCGCGGGTCACGGCGCGCTGGGGCAACGCACGGGTCGCGCTGACCGCGTTGCCGCTCTCCCTGCTCGGCGGCGTGCTGGTGCTCGTCGGCGGCCACTGGCTGCTGACGTGCGCGGCGGCGGTGTACTGGGGTGTCACCGGTGCGATCGTGGTGATCAACGGCATCACCTACCGGCAGCAGGTGTGCCCGGAGGAGCTGCAGTCGCGCGTCAACACGACCGCCAGGATGGTGGCCTGGGACTCGGGCAACCCTTCGGCGCGGCGGTCGCGGGCGGGGTGTCGGTCGCGACCGGTGACCCGCGCACCGGACTCGGTGTCTGCCTCGCCGTGCTGCTGCTGGGGGTCGCGGCGGCCTGGGTGTCGCCGGTGCTGCGGAGGGCGCGCACGTCGTGAGGAGCACCGCCGCCAGGGTGTGATCAGCTCAGGAGCTTGGCGACGCCGAACTCGAAGCGCTCGTCGAACGACTGCTCGGCGAGGAACGGCAGAACCCGTCGCAGCGCGGGCCGTTCGCCCACCGCGAGGTCGCCCTGCCCGGCCGGCAACGCCTGCTCCTCCTGGGCGAGTCCGAGGACGAAGTAGATGGTGCTCCAACAGGTCCACGCGGCGTCACGCGCGGACAGCCCGCCCTCCAGCAACGCGGCGACGAGAGCCTCGGCCGTGTCCAACGTGGACGGTTCGGCCGCGTAGGTGCCCGCCACGACCGCCGCGCCGTCGCGGTGCGCGAGCAGGGCCTGCCGGTAGCGGCGCGCGATCTCGGCCGCCCGGTCGCGCCAGTGCTCGGGCAGGCCGTCGAGCGAGACGCCGGCGACGATCGCGTCGGCCATCAGCTCTTCCAGCCGTGCCTTGGTCTTCACGTGCCAGAGCACCGTGTTCATCCGCACGTCGAGCTTCTGCGCGATGGCCCGAATCGACACCGCCTCGGCGCCGCGCTCGTCGAGGATCTCCAGCGCAGCCCGCACGACGTCCGCTTGACTCTTGGTCACTGACCTAGTCTACTCGACCCGTCGGTATTGGTCAGTGACCAAGGGAGTGGGTTCGATGCAGGACGTCGTCGTGGTGGGTGCCGGTCCGACCGGGTTGTGGCTGGCGGGGGAACTGCGGCTGGGCGGTGCGTCGGTCACGGTCCTGGAGGCCCGCGAGGAGCGCGACTCGAACTCCAAGGCGCTCACGATCCACCCGCGCACCATCGAGGTCTTCGACTGCCGCGGTGTCGCGGAACCGTTCCTCGCCGAGGGGATCCGCATCCCGAACGGGCACTTCGGCGGCTTGCCGGACCGCATGGACTTCTCGGCGCTGGACACGCCGTTCCCGTTCACCCTCGCGTTGCCGCAGGCCCGCACCGAGGAGCTGCTCGAGGACCGCGCTCTGCGGATGGGCGTCGTGCTGAGGCGGGGCTGCGAGGTGGTGGGCCTGACCGGGAACGGCGTGGAACTGTCCGACGGCTCGGTCGTCGCCGCACGGTACGTCGTCGGGTGCGACGGGACGCGCAGCACCGTGCGGGCGGCCGCGGGCATCGACTTCCCCGGCACCGACGCCACGACGTGGGGCTGGCTCGGCGACGTGGTGCTCGACGCCCCGCCCGAGCGCGGCTTCGCCGGCGTGACTGGCGTCGACGGCGGTCTGATGGTCGTGGCGCTGCCCGGCGGCCTGCACCGCATCGTCGGGGGAGACCCGGTGACGAACCGCGCCGAGTGGCCCGGCGACCTCACCCTCGAAGAGCTGCGCGCCACCGTGACCCGGATCGCGGGCACCGACTTCGGCCTGCGCGACCCGAGGTGGCTGTCGCGCTTCGGCAACGCGACCCGCCAGGCCGCCACCTACCGCGCCGGCACCGTCCTGCTGGCCGGCGACGCCGCGCACATGCACTTCCCGACCGGCGGTGTCGGCATGAACGTCGGCATCCAGGACGCCCACAACCTCGGCTGGAAGCTCGCGGCCGTCGCCACCGGTCGGGCGGACGACGCGCTGCTCGACACCTACCACGGGGAACGCCACCCGGTCGGCGCCGACCTCCTGCGGCACACCAGGGCGCAGACCGCTCTGATGACCGGCTACACGCCGGAGGGCCAGGCGCTGCGCGCCGTGGTGAGCGAGCTGATCGCGTCCGCTCCGGACATGTCCCTGGTGCTCGCTGAGCGGTTGTCCGGCCTCGACGTCGCGTACTCGACGGGCCGCCGCGTCCCCGACCAGGTGCTGCCCGGCGGTGACACGCTCTTCTCACGACTGCGCGGCGGTGGCCACGTGGAGACCACGGCGGGGCTCGTGCGGCCGGACGGGCATCTCGCCGGGTAGCCGCGCGTCGCGAGAAGGCGATTCCGCGGCAGGAGGACCTTCAAGACGAAGCCGTGGTCGCTGTGGATGCCGCCGCACCGGCAGCGAGGACAGGCGGCGCGCGCTGACGTCGTCGGCGCTCGGCGTTCTCGGGAAACTGGCCGGCACCGACGACGTCTACACGTCACGTGCGCGTGAGTTGTGCGCTTCTCTCGCGGAACTGCGCATCGCTCAACGCGTTTGAAATGTGATGCGGGGTCGGGTCGCGGCGCCCCGCGCTCGGTCAACGCCGCGACCCGCGATCACAGGATCAGGAGTGCGGGCACGTGTCCCGGTACTCCTCGATCAGCGTGCTCCGTCCCGGCGCCGGGCACAGGAACTGCTCGTACCGGGTGTCGTTGTCGATGAACCGCTTGAGCCACGAGATGCTGTACTTCGCGATCGTGGTGTTGGACGAGTTCGGGGCGAAGTGCGAGGCGTTGTTGAGCTCCAGGTACGCCTTGTCCAAGGTGGACGGCAGCGAGGTGTAGAAGGGTTCGGAGTGCGAGGAGACCGGGGCGATGCTGTCGTCCTCGGCGCCGATGACGAGAGTGGGGACTCGCACGGTCGACCAGCTCTTCTGGGTGTGCCAGCCGGTCAGCGGGATCGCCGCCTGGAGGGCCGGGCGCTGGCTCGCCGCCCGCAGGGTGCCGCCGCCGCCCATCGAGTGGCCCATCACGCCGAGGCGCGTGGCGTCGATGCGGGTGCGGACGGAGCTCTGCTGGGTGAGGTAGTCGAGCGCGGCCAGGAGCTGGGAGGCCCGGCTGTCGGGCTGGTCGTAGATCGAGTTCGTGTCGATGGTGAAGACGACGAACCCCTGTGAGGCGATGCGCGGCCCCAGCCAGGAGATGCTCGACTGGGTGCCGGTGTAGCCGGGGGAGATGACCACCGCGCCGAACGTGCCGGCGGCGGTGCTGGTCGGGTAGTAGATGGTGCCGCCGCCGAAGCCGCTGACCAGCGATGACACCGAGGTCTCCGACACGGCGAAGGAGCCGCGCGTCGCCTCGATGCTCGCGTTGGTGGGAGCCGGGCCGCGCTCGTACGGGTTGTCGGCGGCCTGGGCGGCGGTGCCGGTGACGAGCACCAGGGACAGTGCGATCGGGATCAGGGTGCGGAGTTGCACGGCGATGTACACCTCATTCGGCAGGGGGAACAGAGGAGGAACGACCTCGACCCTGCAGCCGCCGACCGGCCCAGCGCATCGGTGCAACCACCGGTGTCGGCAAAAAACTTCAGTGGCAAAACTAACGGTGGTAGGTGAATTTGGCCCTTACCCCTTCCGGTGGAGCTGTTACCGCCGTAAGACTGGGTCGGTGCTGCGTGGTCGAGAGCGGCAACGCGTCGCAGTAGACGCGTTGGTGGAACGTGCGCGCGTTGGACGCGGCGGAGTGCTTGTGCTGCGCGGTGAAGCCGGTTCGGGCAAAACAACGTTGCTCAACGCGGTGAAGAGCACCTACGACGCGATGCTGTGCATAGACGTCAACGAGATCGATGACGACCTCATGCAGCTCGCCGAGGACGTAGTAGGTACAAGGGCCGCGCTGCTCATCGCGACAGAGGGTCCGCCACGGGGGTTGCCGAGCGTCACGCTGGACCCGCTGGACACCGAGACGAGCCTGCGCGTCCTGCACGACCTCGTGCCCGGCCTGCCCAGCACGCTGGCCGCAGACCTCGCCGACCTGGCGGGAGGCAACCTCCTGGCGCTGGTCGAGCTGGCGGGCTCGCTCACCTCCGCGCAGCTCGGAGGCATCGAACCGGCGCCGGCCGTGCTGCCGGAGAACAGTTCGCTGCGGCTGAGGTGGCGGTCGCGGTTCGACGCGCTGTCCGCCGGCGCCCAGCACGTCGTCGCGCTGGTCGCGGTGGACGAGGAGGTCGACGCCGCGACGCTCGACCTCGACGCGGTGCTCGAGGCGGGACCGCTGTTCGACTCGCGCCGCCTGGTCAGGACGGCGCTGCGGGCGGACGTGCCGCTGCGGTTGCAACGCGCGGCGCACGCCGAGCTGGCGGAGACCCTGCCACCGGGGCCGCGGCGCACGTGGCACCAGGCCGTCACCAACCAGGACACGCAACTCGCGCACGCCCTCACCGCGCACGCCGAGCACGCACGGCTGTGCGGCGACTTCGCGACGGCCGCCCGTGACCACGACCGCGCCGCACGGCTCACCACCGACCCCGAGGAGAAGGCGCACAACCTGCTCAAAGCCGCCGCCGACCACTGGGCGCACGGCGCGCCGCACCGCTCGCGCGCCGTCCTGCGCACCGCGGTCCGGCTCACCCACACCCCGGAGCTGCGGGCGCTGATGGACCTCGTCGTCGGCGGCATCGACCTCGGCGAAAGCCTCCCGGACGTCGCCGCCGACCGGCTGGTCCGGGCCGCGAGGGCACTGGTGAGCTCGCGGCGGCTGCTCGCCGTGGCGGCGCTGGGGTTCGCGGGCGAGGCGGCCAGCATCGCCGGGGACCACCGCCGGTACACGGCCATCGCGGACTTCGCGCGGGAGATCCGGCGCGGCGACGAACCCCCGGCGACGAGACTGACGCTCGACCACCTCGTCGGCATGTCCGCGACCTTCGACGGCCGCCACGACGAGGCGTTGCCCGCGCTGCGCAGCGTGATCGAGCTGGCCGACCGGGTGCCGGGACCGCAGGCGCGGATCTGGGCCAGCCAGGCCGCCTACGTGCTGGGAGACGCCACGAGGTCGAACGAGATGGCGACCAGCGCGGTGACGGCGGCGCGGGAGAGCGGGTTCACGGCGATGGTGCCGTGGGCGCTGGTGTACCGGGCGTTGTCGGCGTTGCTGCTGGACCAGCACGCGGCGGCGCTCACCGCGGCGACCGAGGGCGTGCACGCGGCGACGGCCATCGGGCAGCACAACGCCGTCGTCGACCATCTGACGATCCTCGCGCTGCTCGCGGCGTTGCGGGGTGACGCGGACACGGCGCTGCACCGCATGGACACCGCCGCAGAGCACATCACGCAACGAGGCCTCGCCAGACCCGGCACGTTCGGCGCCTGGGCGTTCGCGTGCGTCGACCTCGTCCGCGACCGGCCCGCCGACGCGCTGGACCGGCTCCGGCTGCACCCCGGCCACGCGGGCATCAAGGTCATGGCCGCGCCGCACGTCGTCGAGGCCGCTGTGGCGTGCGGCAGGCAGTCCACGGGGGACAAGGCGCTGCAGCCGTTCGAGAGGTGGGCTGGGGTCACCGGCAGCACGGCCCGGCTCGCGCTCTCACACCGCTGCCGCGGGCTGCTGGAAGCCGGGACGGCCGACGAGCACTTCGAGGAAGCGATCAGGCTGCACCGCGCCAGCGGCACCGCGATGGAGCTGGCCAAGACCGAGCTGCTGTACGGCAACCGGCTGCGCAGGAGCCGCAAGCCCAAGGCGGCGCGCGAACACCTGCGCGACGCCGTGCGCATCTTCCAGTCCTACCAAGCCGATCACTGGGTCGAACGCGCCCGCGCCGAGCTGCGCGCCGCCGGTGACTCCACCGGCGAACCGAAGGACCACCCCGGCCTGACGCCGCAGCAGGCGCAGATCGCCCGGCTGGTCGCCGAGGGCGCCACGAACCGCGAGATCGCCGCGCGGCTGTTCCTGAGCCACCGCACCGTCGAGCACCACCTGCGCAACATCTTCGCGCGGCTCGGCGTGCGGTCGAGGGTCGAGCTCACCAGGAGGCTCGACTGACGATGGAGGGTGTGTGCGAGAGAACTACCGGCACTGGCAGCGGATTCCGACCCGCTGGGCGGACAACGACGTCTACGGCCACGTGAACAACGTCGTCCACTACGCCTTCATGGACACCGTGATCAACACGTGGCTGATCGGCGCCGGGCTGGACATCCAGGCGGGGCAGCAGATCGGCCTGTGCGTGGAGTCGCACTGCAACTACCGCGCCTCGGTGTCGTTCCCGGAGGCGCTCGACGCGGGTCTGCGCGTCGGTCACCTCGGCCGGTCCAGCGTGCGCTACGAGGTCGGTTTCTTCTTCGAGGACCGCGAGAACGTCGTGGCGGAAGGCCACTTCGTGCACGTGTTCGTGGACAGGACGACCCGCAAGCCGGTGGAGATCCCCGACCGGCTGCGCACGGCGATGGAAGGTCTGGTGGTGGCGTGAAGACGCGAGGCGCGGTGCTGACGGGGGTCGGCGGGCCCCTGGAGGTCGTCGACCTGGAGCTCGACCCGCCCGGCCCCGGTGAACTGCTGGTGCGCGTGCACGCCACGGGTCTGTGCCACTCCGACCTGTCGGTGATCGACGGCTCGCGGATCCGGCCGTTGCCGATGGTGCTCGGCCACGAGGCGGCGGGCGAGGTCGTCGAGGCGGGTCCCGGCGCCGAGTTCGCGCCGGGCGACCACGTGGTGCTGTCGTTCGTGCCCGCGTGCGGGGCGTGCCGCCGCTGCGCCTCGGGCCGGCAGGCGTTGTGCGAGCCCGGAGCCGTCGCCAACCGGGACGGGACGCTGCTCGGCGGCGGCCGGCGGTGGACCCTTCCGGACGGAACGCGCCCGAACCACCACCTCGGCGTGTCCGGGTTCGCCGAGTACACCGTGATCTCCGACAGGTCGGCCACGCTCGTGCCGGAGGACCTGCCGCTCGACATCGCCGCGCTGTTCGGCTGCGCGGTGCTGACGGGAGCCGGGGCGGCGTTCTACAGCGCCGACGTGGAACCGGGGGACAGGGTCGCCGTGTTCGGCCTCGGCGGCGTCGGCCTGGCGGCGGTCCTCGCGGCCGTCACGGCGGGTGCCACGCAGGTCGTCGCGGTGGACGTCGTCGAGCACAAGCGCAAGCTCGCCCTGACGCTCGGCGCCACCCACGAGGCGGCGGGCGGTCCGGACGCCGTCACCCACGTGCGGGACCTGACCGGCGGCGGAGCGGACAAGGTGATCGACACGACCGGCGTCGCGGCCGTGCTCGAACAGGCCTACGCCGCCACGGCCGTCGGCGGCACGACGGTCACCGTCGGCCTGCCGCACCCCGACCGCACCGTCAGCCTGCCCGCGCTCAACCTCGTCGCCGAGGAACGCACCCTCAAGGGCAGCTACCTCGGCTCGTGCGTGCCGCGCCGGGACGTGCCCCGGTTCGTCGACCTGTACCGCGCCGGACGGCTGCCCGTCGACGGCCTGCTCTCGGGAAGGCTGCGGCTCGACGAGATCAACGACGGGTTCGCGAAGCTCGCGTCCGGCGACGCCGTGCGGCAGGTCGTCGTGATGCAGTAGTGCCCGGTTCGACCCGTTCGGGCACGAATCGGGCAGGACAAGTTCCGGGACGAGGTGTTGACCGGGCGGGTTTGGTTGCGCCACGGTGAGAGCGCTCTCATGTTCGCCGCTTCCCGCAACGGGGCGAGAAGCGATCCCTGCACGGACAAGGAGAAGAGCATGCGATTCACCGTGCCCAGAATCGTGCCCGCGCTGGCCCTCGTGCTGGTCGGGTCCACGTTCACCGCTCCGGCCCAGGCGGCGGAGAAGGAGATGTCACCCGGCCTGCTCACCGCGATGAGCTCGGCGTTCGGGCTGACCGAAGCCCAGGCGCGGCTGCGCCTGGAGAAGGAGCAGCGCGCGTCGGTCATCGCCTCGCGCGCCGAGAGCGAGGCCGGCGCCGCACTGGCCGGCAGCTGGTTCGACGAGAAGACGAGCCGCCTCGTCGTGGCCGTCAC
The DNA here is from genome assembly GCF_900104175.1 of Lentzea jiangxiensis. Classification (GTDB taxonomy): domain Bacteria; phylum Actinomycetota; class Actinomycetes; order Mycobacteriales; family Pseudonocardiaceae; genus Lentzea; species Lentzea jiangxiensis. The sequence goes on along the minus strand of NZ_FNIX01000018.1, from coordinate 58,856 downwards.
CGACAAGGCCGCCGCGCACAAGGTCGAGGCCACCGGTGCGGACTCGGTCGTCGTCAGCCGGTCGGCGAACTCGATGGCGGCGCACAAGAACCGCCTCGACGCGCTGTCCGCGACGGGTTCCGTGCCCGCCGCGGTCGCGAGCTGGCACCCGGACCCGCGCACCGGCACCGTCGTCGTGAACGTGGAGGCGGGCAAGCAGACCGCCGAGGTCGCGTCCTTCCTGGACAAGGCACGCCAGTTCGGCGCGATCACCGTGCGCACCGAGGGCGTGCAGCAGCCCCAGCCGTTCGCGGCCGGCACGGTCGGCGGCGACCCGTACTACACCGGCAACGTCCGCTGCTCCATCGGCTTCTCGGTGCACGGCGGCTACGTCACCGCGGGCCACTGCGGTGGCAACGGTCAGGCCGTCTACGGCTGGGACCGCTCCTACCAGGGCAACTTCGCCGGATCCTCCTTCCCCGGCAACGACTACGCGTGGGTGCGCATCGGCGGCGGCTGGTGGACCGTTCCGGTCGTGCTCGGCTGGGGCACCGTGAGCGACGCGCTGGTGCGCGGTTCGTGGGAGGCGCCGATCGGCACCTCCGTGTGCCGCTCCGGCTCGACGACGCGCTGGCACTGCGGCGTGGTCCAGAGCCGCAACGAGACGATCCGCTACGCGCAGGGCGACGTGCACCAGATGGCGGGCACGAGCGTCTGCGCCGAGGGTGGCGACTCCGGTGGCTCGTTCATCACCGGTGACCAGGCCCAGGGCGTCACGTCCGGCGGCTACGGCAACTGCTCCAGCGGTGGCCGCACGTGGTTCCAGCCGATCAACGAGATCCTCAACGTGTACGGCCTGAGGCTGCACACGGCCTGACGAGAACGCCCGGCTGTCCACCACGCGAGGTGGTGGACAGCCGGTGTTCCCGGGTGGTGGTCAGCCGCGTGCGTTGACGTGCAACGCGAGCGCGGTGCCGGCGCCGAGCGTGGTGGTGAACCGGCCGGAGGAGTCGACGGTCACGCGGACGCAGCCGTTCTCCTGGACGTTGCAGTACGTCCCCGCCGGCAGGGCCGTCTGGAACGTGCGCGTCACGGAGAACGTCTCGCGGTTGATCGCGGCGAAACCCTTGGTGCCGCGGCCGAACGCGATCAGGTCGTACCCGTTGTCCTGCCAGTTGTTCACGTCGGTGCCCGCGACGGTGTTGCGGAACGCGACCATGTTCGCGATCTGCGTCCAGGCGTGCTGGCACTTCCAGCCGCTGTAGCAGACGGAGTTGCCGGGCGGACCGGCGTCCTTGTCGCTGAACTCGTAGCCCGAGTACACCTGCGGTGCGCCGTAGTTCCACGCCAGCATGAACACGTTCGCCAGCGTGTAGGTGGAACCGTCCTTGTAGGTCAGCGTGGAACCGTTGCGCTCGGTGTCCCAGTTGTCCACGAACGGCCGCGCCTGGCCGCTGGGCAGGAAGCCCCACGACTGCCCGAACGTCCGCAGGTACGCCAGGTTCTCGTTGGTGAAGATCCGTTTCACGTCGTAGGCGTAGCGGAACTCGTCGACATCACCGGAGCCGGTGTACTCGCCGGGCTGCACCGCCTCGCCCGCGCCGTAGATGACCTCGTGGACCCAGAAGACGCCCGGGTTGCTGAGCTTGCCCTTGATCGCGGCTAGGTCGCCCGCCGGCATGTGCTTGGCGGCGTCGACGCGGAAGCCGTCGACGCCCATGCCGATCAACCGGTTGAGGTACCCGGCGATCGCGCCGCGCACGTACTCGCTGCCGGTGTCCAGGTCGGACAGACCGACGAGCTCGCAGTTCTGGACGTTGTAGCGGTCCTGGTAGTTGGTGATGGGCGACCGGCAGGAGTGGAAGTCCCAGTCGCTGTAGAGGCCGGGGTAGTTGTACTTCGAGTAGCCCGTACCGCCCGTCCCGGTGCCGGAGCCCGCGCTCATGTGGTTGATCACCGCGTCGGCGATGACCTTGACGCCCGCGTTGTGGCAGGCCGTGACCATGTTCCGGAAGGCGGTCTCGTCGCCGAGGCGCCCGGCGATCCGGTAGCTGACGGGCTGGTAGGTGGTCCACCACTGCGGACCCTGGACGTGCTCGGTGGCGGGCGAGACCTCCACGTAGCCGTAGCCCTTGGGCCCGAGGACGTTGGTGCACTCCGACGCCACTCGGGCGAACGGCCATTGGAACAGGGTGACGGTGACGTCCTTGGCGCCCGGTGGCGCCGCAAGACTTTGCACCGGTGTGGACAGTCCGACGATCAGCAGCACCGCCAGGAGGGTGCGCGAAGCCGAGGAAACCACGTTGTCTCCTTGATGCAGGGGGTTCTCTGATCGTGGTAGCACCCCGGCGCACACTCCGCAAAGCGTTGCAAGAACTTTCCGGAGCAATTCGGCCTACTGCACGCGCCGGGCCTGCGCCGCCGACGCCGGACGCGTCGGCGTGAAGGCGACGCCGCTGCGCCGTGCCTCGCCTACCGCGCGCTGACGAGCAGGTAGCGCTCGTCCGTGATCGGCCCGCCCCACAGGTCCTCACCGGTCAGCGGGGTGACCACGGCCTCGTCGCGCACACCGCCGACCAGTTCGCGGACCTCGGCGGCGGTCAGCCCGGCACCGGTCGACCACCGTCCCTCGACCAGCACGAGCGCGCCGCCCGGCTCGAGCAGGGCCACCCACTCGGCCAGTGCCGCGGCCGGGTCCGGCACCGCCCACAGCACGTGCCGCGCGAGCACGACGCCGAACGATCCCCGGGCGTGCGGTGGGTGTGCCGCGTCGCCCGCGACGAAGCCGATCGTGACGCCCGCGCTCGACGCCTTGGCCCTCGCGACGTCCAGCATCCGCTCGGACAGGTCGAGGCCGTGCACCTCGTGGCCGGCCTCGGCGAGCAGGACGGACAGGCTCCCGGTGCCGCACCCGAGGTCCGCGACGCGGGAGGACGGGGGGACCAGCGGCAGGAGCAGCCGGGCCCAGGCGTCGCGCACCCGCGGGTCCCGCAGCCCGTGGTCCGGCTCGTCGTCGAACGCCGCGGCGTGCCGGTCCCAGAACTCCCGGATCGTCATGCCTCCACATTTGCCTAAGCGGACCTCAAGACTTGCCCAAATGAGATGCGGAGTCCGTCGTACGGTCCCTAACCTCGGTTCATGAGGCTTGTGATCTGGTTCACACTGGCGTGCGTGTGCGCGCTCAGCGGTGACCACGTGCTCGCAGCCGTCCTGCTGACACTCCTGGTCGGCTGCGCGACGGACCGCACGCGCTGAACTGTTCAGCCTTCGCTGTACAGTCTGATGTGTGCTGACCTGTGAGACGCGAGAAGCGGCGCTCGCCCGGCTGGGGCGGGCGCTGGCCGACCCGACGCGCTGCCGGATCCTGATCGCCCTGCTGGACGGTCCCGGCTACCCGGCCCGGCTCGCCGAACGGCTGGGGCTGACCAGGTCGAACGTGTCCAACCACCTGGCGTGCCTGCGCGGGTGCGGCCTCGTCGTTGCCGCCTACCAGGGGCGTCAGGTGCGCTACGAGCTCGCCGACCCGCACCTGAAGCGCGCGATCGGCGAGCTCGTCGACGTCGTCCTCGCGGTCGAGCCGCAGCCGGAGTGCGTCGATGGGTGACGCCTGCTGCCCGCCCGTCCAAACCGGTCGCCGGACCGCGTTGCGGCGCAGGATCCGGTTGTTGGTCGCGGCGACGATCACCTACAACGTCGTCGAGGCGGTCATCGCGCTCGCGGCGGGCACCGCCGCGAACTCGACCGCGTTGATTGGGTTCGGGCTCGACTCGGTGATCGAGGTGGCGTCGGCGGCCGCCGTGGCGTGGCAGTTCGCCGGACGCGACCCCGAGCGGCGGGAACGTACCGCGCTCAAGGTGATCGCGGTGTCGTTCTTCGCCCTGGCGGCGTACGTGGTGGTCGAGTCCGCCCTGGCGTTGCTCCAGGCGGAGCGCCCGGAGCACTCCACGGTCGGCATCGTGCTCGCGGCGGTGTCGCTGCTGGTGATGCCGGGCCTGTCCTACGCCCAGCGCAAAGCCGGGCGGGAGCTCGGGTCGGCCAGCGCGGTGGCGGACTCGAAGCAGACGCTGCTGTGCACCTACCTGTCGGCGGTGCTGCTCGTCGGCCTCGTGGTCAACAGCCTGTTCGGCTGGTGGTGGGCGGATCCGGTGGCGGCGCTGGTGATCGCGGCCGTGGCGGTCAGGGAAGGTCGCGAGGCGTGGCGGGGTCACCACTGCTGCTGACCGGCTTGCGCGCGACCAGCCGCTCCACCACGCCCAGCTTGAACCGCTGCCGTTGCTCGACAACGAGACCGTGCGCCTGCACGAGGTGCAACGGCCGGCGCAGGAAGTGCTCACCGGCCATCGGAACGGTGATCCGCTCGAGCAGCCACTGCACACCGCGGACGAACCGCGAGGTGGCGGCCACGTGGTCGAGCAGGATCAGCGGTCCGCCGGGCCGCAGCACGCGGACCATCTCGCCCACGGCGGTCTCGTGGTCCGGGATCGCGCACAGGCCCAGCGTGCAGACCACGGTGTCGAACGAGGAGTCGGCGAACGGCAGGGCGTGGGCGGTGCCCTGGCGCAGCGTCACCGGACGGCCGAGCCCGGCGGCGCGGGCGCGGGCCAGGTCGAGCATGCGGTCGCTGAGGTCCAAGCCGGTGAGCGTGACGCCGGCGGGGTAGTGCGGCAGGTTCAGGCCGGTGCCGACGGCGACCTCCAGCACCTCGCCGGTCGCCCGGGAGCACGCCCAGCGGCGGGAGTCGCCGAAGACGCGGCGGTCCAGCACGCCCATCTCCCGGTCGTACGTCTCCGACTTGCGGTTCCAGTACTCCTGCCAGCGGGGCCGGTCCATGCCTCCCAGCGAACACGATCGGCACGGCGGCGGCCAGTCGTCTGGACAGGCCGGTGCACCTGCACTATGTCTGGCCCGTGTGCGCGTAGTCGTCGTCTCCGGGGGCGATCCCGGTCATGTGGTGCCCGCCATCGCGTTGTGCCTGCGGTTCCTGGCGGCGGGCGACACCCCGGTGCTGCTGACCGGCGGCCGGTGGGTCGAGGCGGCGCGGGCCGAGGGGATCACCGCCTCGCGGGTGGCCGGGTTGTCGCTCGCGGACCTCGGGGACGTGCCGGACCTCGGGCTCGCGCTGCACGAGCAGGCCGGGGTCCTGGCGACGGCGCTGGCGCCGCGGTTCGGGGCACTGCGGCCGGACCTGGTGGTGTGCGACGTCCTCGCGCTCGGTGCGGGCATGGCCGCCGAACTCGCCGGGGTGCCGTGGGCGCAGCTGTCGCCGCACCCGCTCTACGAGCCGTCCAGGTGGCTGCCGCCGATGGGCAGCGGGCTCGCCCCCGGAACCGGTGTGCGCGGCCGGCTGCGCGACAAGGTGCTGCGGGCGTTGACGGCCCGCTCGGTGCGCCGGGGAGAACGGCAGCGCGCCGAGGTGCGGAGCAGGATCGGGCTCGGTGCCGGTGAACCCGGTCCGATCGTGCGGCTGATCGCGACGTTGCCCGCGATGGAGGTGCCACGCCCGGACTGGCCAGCCGACGCGCACGTCGTCGGGCCGCTGCTGTGGGAGGCCGGTCGCGGCACGCTGTCTCCGCCGCCCGGTGACGAACCGCTGGTGATGATCGCGCCGTCGACGGCGTGGACCGGTGCGCGGAGCATGGCCGAGATGGCCGTGGAAGCGTTGCGGGGCAGGAACCTCAGGGCGGTGGTCTCGACGTTCGCGCCCGCGCCGGACCTGCCGGGCTGGGTGAGGTCCGGGCCGGGCGACCAGGAGCGGTTGCTGCGCCAGTCGTCGGTCCTGGTGTGCGGGGGCGGGCACGGGATGCTCGTCAAGGCGCTGCGGGCCGCGGTGCCCGTCGTGGTGGTGCCCGGCGGCGGCGACCAGTGGGAGATGGCGAACCGGGTCGCGCGGCAGGGGAGCGGGGTGGTCGTCCGGCCGGCGAGCGTCGAGGCTCTGCGGGACGCCGTCGCGCGGGTGCTCGGCGATCCCGCCTTCGCGGCAGCGGCGCAGCGAGCGGCGGCGACGGTGGCTGATGTTCGCGATCCTGTGGAGGTGTGCCGGACCGCGTTGAGCCTTGCGCGTTGAGAGCTCCCGCTTCACCGAGCTGAGGATCAGTCGCAGACGCGCTCGACCAGGACCTGCCAGCTCGCGGCGAGGTCGGCGACCACGGTCTGAGGGTCGGGCGCGTCCTCCGGTGCCCGCAGGTACAGCAGGACCGGCCCTTCGAGAGCCGCGACGAGCTGCAACGCCAGCGTGCCGCTCGCGGCCTCGTCCGGACACGCCTCGCCGAGCAGCATGTGCACGTGGAAGAGCGAGGGGCTGTCGCCGGCGGGAACGGGCTGGCCGGGGTCCAAGGCGGCCCGGGCGAGGACCGTGTGCTCGACGAGGAACTCGAGCCGCGCCCGGCCGAACGCGACCAGCCGCTCCACCGCCGGCGCACCGGGACCGAGAGGCGGCGGCCCGCTCATGACCTGCTGCTGGAAGAGCGTCTCCTCCTCGTCGAGCAACGCGAGGAAGATGCCCGCCCGCGTGCCGAAGCGGCGGAACACGGTGCCCTTGCCGAGTCCGGCGCGGTCGGCGAGACCGTCCATCGTGACCCTGTCCGCGCCCAGTTCGGCCACCATCTGACGGGCGACGCCGATCAGGTGGGCGCGGTTGCGCGCGGCGTCCGCCCGTTCCTGCACCGGGCGGCCCCACGGCAGCGGGACTGGTTCCACGAACCGAACGCTACCGGCGCGCCGTGCGGCCGTGGCAGCGGCACACGCCGTTACTGCCGTCCGGACTGTCACAAAGCGACGGGCTGTCTCGCTCCATCACCATGAAACCGCTCCTGGACCGCATCACCCTGACCTTCATCGGGCTGACGTCGGCGTACGTCGGCGTCTACGCGTACTTCTTCCCCGCGGCCTGGTACGCGAACTTCCCGGGCCTCGGCCTGCGGTGGCTGCCGCAACTCGGCCCCTACAACGAGCACCTGGCAGCGGACGTCGGCGCCGTCTACCTCGCGTTCGCGGTGATGAGCCTGGTCGCTCTGGCACAGGTGCGCAACCAGGCCCTGGTGCGCCTGGCCGGTGCGGTCCTGCTGACCTTCAACGTGCTGCACCTCGTCTACCACCTGCGGATGCTGCACATGTACGAGCCGCGCGACCAGGTGCTCAACGCGGTGCTGCTCAGCCTGGGCGCCGTGCTGTCGGCGGTGCTGGTCATCCCGTCGGCGAACCGGGTGCCGAGCCGGGCTGCCGCCTGATCCCGGCCTCGGGCACCTTGCCCACCTCGGCCCGCGGCGGGGCCGGCCGGATCTCCACCCTCACGCCGCCGAGCCGTTCCTCGACGAACGCGTCAACGTGCCGGAGCCGGCGGGGGAGAGGGTCGCGATCATGGGAAGGTCGCTCGCGGACACCGGACTGCCTGCTCGTCCCCGGTCACCGGGTACGCGCCCCGAGACCCACCTCTGTGGTGGACATCGGCGGCGCGTGCCCGGCACCGGGTACCGCGGCTAGACCTTGTCGGCGACCTTGATCTTGCCCTCGATGATCTGGGCCTTGTAGCCCTCGAGGATGCCCTGCAGCTTCGCGTCGACCTTCCCGCCGGAGGTCGCGTACCCGACGCCGTTCGACTTGAGGTCGAACACCTCGGGCAGGGACGCGACGTCGTTCTTCGCGGCGGCGTGGAAGAAGTCGTACACGGCCACGTCCACGCGCTTGAGGCTCGACGCCACGATCACGTCGCGGTTGGCGGCGAGCGCCGGCTGGTTGTACTGGTCGGCGTCGCAGCCGATCGCCAGCACGCCCGCCTGCTTCACCGCGGCGAACACGCCGATGCCGGACGCGCCCGCGGCCGGGTAGACGACGTCGGCGCCCTTGTCGATCAGGCCCTTGGCGGCCTCCTGGCCCTTGGGCGGGTCCTGGAAGCCCGTGAAGTCACCGGCCGGGGTGATGTACTTCTTGTCGATCTGGACCTTCGGCGCGGCGGTGCGCGCTCCCTGGTTGTAGCCCGCCTCGAACTTCTGGATCAGCGGGATGTCCACGCCGCCAACAAAGCCCACGTGGCACTTCTTGCTCTGGTACGCGGCGACGACGCCCGCGAGGAACGCGCCCTCCTGCTCGGCGAACACCAGCGGCGTGACGTTCGCCGCGCCCTCGACGGCCGAGTCGACGAGGCCGAACTTGACGTTCGGGAACTCCGGCGCGACGACCTTCAGCGACTCCGTGTACGCGAAACCGACCCCGACGATGGGGTTGAAGCCCTCGGACGCCAGCTGGCGCAGCCGGGTCTGCTTCGCGGACTCGTCCTCGTTGGGCGCGGCGGACAGTTCGCGGGTGTTCTCCTTCTTCACACCCATGTCCGCGATGGCCTTGTCGAACCCGGCGGCGGCGAGGTCGTTGAACGACGCGTCGCCGCGGCCACCGATGTCGTAGGCCAGGCCGATCTTCAGCGCGCTGCCGTCGACCCGGTCGCCCGCGGCGGCCGTGGTGCTCGACGTGGCGGGCGCGGTGGGTGGCGTCGAGAACTCGCAGCCGCCGGCGGAACCGGCGTTGTTCGTGCTGTTCTGACCGGAGTCCTTCGCACAGGCGCTGACCACCAGGGTCAACGCGATCGCGGCAACGGCGGTGCCACGCAGACGGCGCACGGGTCGTCCCCCTCAAGAGCTCGGTTTAGGAGCGGGACGGTACCCGGCGCCGCGAACGAACCGGTTGAGCGTTCACTCATTGGGATCGAGCGTCTTGCGGAAGACGAGGAAGTCGCACGGGCAGGCCAGGTGCGGCACCAGGTGCGGATAGGCGCTTTCGAGGTCGTCCGTGCGCACGTGGCGATAACCGATGCGCGTGTACCAGCGCCGCAGGAACTCCTTGACCGGATGGTTCCACTCCTGCGGGACCAGCAGCTCCAGCTGCATCTCGCGGGCGCCGGCCGACCGGGCCCAGTCCTCGGCGAACGACACCAGGTCCGTGCCGATGCCCGTGCCGCGCTCCTCCGGCGCGGCCACCAGCATCCCGAACTCGCCCGCGCCGTCCTCGAGCCGGTGGACGCGCACCGAGCCGACGACGCGGCCGTCCGACCGGGCCACGGCGATCTCGCCGGCGGCGATGAGGCCCGCCACCTCGGCCTCGGTGGTCCGGGCGCCGCCCTGGAGCCAGATCCCCTTCTCCGCCTCGGCGTACACGCGGTTGACCAGCGCCGCCAGCTCGCCGGCGAGCGAGGTGTCGGAGGTCAGGAACGGGGTCACCACGGCGACGGCTGACGGGTCCGGGCAAGTTCCTCGGCGTGCTGCAGCACACCCAGCTCGCGCAGCATCCGGTCGCGTTGCACGGGGTCGTGCGCGACGTGCGAGGCGTGCAGTGCCTTGCGCAGGCGTGCCTTGCGCCGCGGCGTCCACCGGCTGGCGACGGCGAGCCTCGCGGCCCTCAGCGCCGCCTTGTCCCTCGTCCGCGCCAGGGCGTCCCGGCCGTCGTCGCCGAGGTTCAGCACCGACAGCAGACGTTCGCGCAGCTCTCGGCCGACGCGCGCCCACGTCGTGGCGCGCCGGCGTGCGGCCCGGATCTCGATGCCGAGCGCCAGGTGCAGCATCACCAGACCCAGCACCGGGCCGAGCAGGACGCGGGCGGCACCGGCGACCGGCCCGGACAGGCTGAAGGCGGCGAACGCGGCGAACGCCGTCAGCGCCCACGCCACGAGCCGCGCGGGGCCGGGACGGCCGTTCTGGCGCACTCCCGCGCGCATCGCCCAGCCGCAGGCCACGAGCGCGGCCTCCATCACGGAGAACAGGACGACCCGTTCCACGACGTCGGTGATGCCCAGCCGCTGCTCGAAGAACCGCCACGAGGTGTCGACGCTGACGCCGATGCTCAGCAGCGCGACCGCGTAGAAGCCCTTGGCCCCGGCGGTCTCGGCCGCCACCGGTTCGGGCTCCGGCGCGGCATCGGCGGGGGAGCGGCGTTCGGTCCTGTCGAGCTCCGCGATCAGCTCGGGCGTCAGCGGGACGTGACCGCTCGTGTCTTCGACGCCGTTGCGGGCGCGCCACTCGTTCACGATCGGAGTGGCGTACGGCCTGCTCGGGACCGTCTGGCCCTGCCTGTTGAGCCAGAGGCGGACGTCCTCGACCGAGCAGCCGCGCGGCAGGTGCTCGAGCGCGTACCGGATCTTCGCCTTCTGGGTCCTCAACCGGCTCAACGCGGCGTCGTGGCCGGTCAGGGTGCCGGCCTCGTCCGTGGTCACTCGTGCTCTCCGTCCTCATCAGGGGCTTGCAGGGGCACGCGGACGGCTGGACCCTACCCGGCCACCGCGCGTGCACGTCACCAGGTTTACGACGTTGACACTGTCACGGTTGCAGTGTCACTATCGGAGGGTGTGGACGCTCGACGAGTTGCTGGACCGCGTCTCCGCCGCGTTGTCGGCGGAGTACTCGGGCGCGCCCAACGGCCGGGTCAGGGACGTGCCCGACAAGCGGGCCGTCCGCTGGTACGCGACGACGGGCCTGGTGGACAGACCCTCGGCGATGCGCGGCCGCACCGCCTTGTACGACAGGCGCCACCTGCTCCAGCTCGTGGCCGTGAAGAGACTGCAGTCGCAGGGGAGGACGCTGGCCGACATCCAGGCCGAACTCGCGGGAGCCGCCGACTCGGCGCTCGCCGCCATCGCCCGCGTTCCGCAGGCGCTGCTCGACTCCGGTGACGCGCCGCCGGTGCAAGCCGTCCGCCCGAGGTTCTGGGCGGAGCCGGCGGCCGCAGCGCCACCCGCGCCCGCACCACCGGGCACCGCCGTCGCGGGGGAGGCCGCCGTCCTGAACGGCGTCGCTCTCGGCGGCGGCACCGTCCTGCTGGTGCCGGGATCGCCGACCGCCGCCGACCGCGCGGACATCGCCGCCGCCGCCCGACCGCTGCTCGACCTGCTCGCCGCCCGAGGCCTGCTCAACGAAAGGGAACCGTCATGACCTTCTCCGTCGCCCCGATGAAGCCAGCGGAAGCCGACCGCATCGGCCGGACGACCGAGGACGCGGGTCTCGGCGCCCTGCGCACCGAACGCGGCAACCTGCCGCTCGAACGCCTCGACGTGCGAGCCGAGGTGACCGGCCTGGTCGGTCGCGTCGTGCTGACGACCGGGTTCGTGAACACCCACGACACCGCCCTCGAAGCCACCTACGTGTTCCCGCTGCCGGACCGCGCCGCCGTGACCGGCATGAAGATGACCGCGAGCGGCCGCACGGTAGAGGCCGAGCTGCAGGAACGCGCGCAGGCCCGGCAGGCCTACGACGACGCGATCGCGTCCGGGCGAAGAGCGTCCATCGTCGAGGAGGAACGGCCGGACGTGTTCACCATGCGCGTCGGCAACATCCCCGCGGGCGAGCGGGTGACCGTGGAGCTCAGCCTGGTGGGCCCGCTGGTGTTCGAGGACGGCGCGGCGACGTTCCGGTTCCCGCTGGTGGTGGCGCCCAGGTACGTGCCGGGCACGCCGCTGCCGGGTCCGTCGGTGGGCGACGGCCACGCGGAGGACACCGACGTGGTGCCGGACGCGTCCCGCATCTCGCCACCGGTGCTGCTGCCCGGCTTCCCGAACCCCGTGCGGCTCTCGATCGGTGTGGAGGTCGACCCGGCCGGGCTGGAGCTCGGCGAGGTCCGGTCGAGCCTGCACGCGGTCGTCACCGAGGGCACCACCGTCGTGGTGCGGCCGGGAGAGCGGGTCGACCGGGACTTCGTGCTCCGCCTGGCCTACCGGGGCAACAGCTCCGCCGTCGTGTGCGTGCCCGACGCGGACGACAGCGGTGAGGGCACCTACCAGCTGACGGTGCTGCCCCCGGAGCCCACGAGCCCGGTCCGCCCGCGGGACGTCGTGCTGCTGCTCGACCGCTCCGGCAGCATGTCCGGCTGGAAGATGGTCGCGGCCCGGCGTGCGGCGGCCCGCATCGTCGACACGCTCACCGCGGACGACACGTTCTCGGTGATCACCTTCGACGACCGCCTGGAGCGTCCGGAGACGCTCGGGTCCGGTCTCGTCGCGGCCACCGACCGCCACCGCTTCCGCGCGGTCGAACACCTCGCGGCCGTGCAGGCGCGGGGCGGCACCGAGATGTTCGGGCCGCTGCGCGAGGGCCTGACGCTGCTCTCGAAGGCGGACGAGGGTCGCGACCCGGTCCTGGTGCTCGTCACCGACGGCCAGGTCGGCAACGAGGACCAGCTGCTGCGCGACATCGCCCCGGTGCTCGGTCGCACGAGGGTGCACGCCGTCGGCATCGACTCGGCCGTGAACGCGGGCTTCCTCGGCAGGCTGGCCGCGGCGGGAGCGGGCCGGTGCGAGCTCGTCGAGAGCGAGGACCGCCTGGACGAGGCGATGACGCACATCCAGCGGCGGATCGGCGCGCCCGTGATCACGGACGTCGTCCTGTCGCCGTCATCCGACCTGCCGAAGCTGCCCACGGCGATCTACCCCGGCGTGCCGCTGGTGGCGTTCGGCCGGTACGCCGGTGCGGCGCCCGAGTCGTTCACCGTGCGCGGCCGGACTCGCGAGGGTGGTGAGTGGCAGGAGACGGTCGCGGTGCAGCGGCACACGTCGCCGGCCGTCCGGGCGCAGTGGGCCCGTGCGGCGTTGCGCGACCTGGAGGACCGGTACGCGACCGGTGACCGGGCCGTGGAGACGACGATCGTGCGGACGTCGTTGGAGTTCGGTGTGCTGTGCCGGTTCACGGCGTTCGTGGCCGTGGACGAACGGGTCGTGTCCGACGGTGAGGTGCATCGCGTCGTGCAGCCGGTGGAGCAGCCTGCGGGCTGGGAGGCGCAAGCTCCGCGGCCCCCGATGCCGAGCTTCGCCGCGGCGGCGCCCGCCTTCGCCGCACCCGCGCCGTTCGGTGCGCCGCCGCCCGCGCCCTTCCTGCCGCAGTCCGTCGCGGGAGGCGCTCCCGGTGGCCCGCCACCCGCCGCGCCGAAGCTCATGCGCACGCGGGGACGCGGGGTCGAGGCCCTGCCCCTGCCCGCGGCCGACGACCCGGCGGACCTGCGCGAGATCGCCGCGGTGGAGTTGCGGCGGCTGGAGAAGGACGCGCACCTGCCCGGGTGGGAGCGCCAGGACCTGCTCGCCGACCTGGCCAGCCGCCTCGGCACCCTCCTCGGCGGCCGACAGAATCCCGCCTACGACGCGGTGCGCGACCTCGTGGCCGAGCTGACGGCCGGGGGAGACGTGGACCGGCTGTGGGCGCGTGCGGTGCAGGTGCTGCGCGAGTTCACCGGTGCGGGCGACCCGGAGCCGGAGCGTCGGCGCAGGTTCTGGCGCTGATCGGGCGTTCATCGGGAAAGCGTTGTGACGCAACGCTTTCCCGGTGAGCCCACCGTGTCGATCGTCGAGCAGACCGCCTTCTGCCACTCCACGCGGCAGTCGTCGTGCGGCGCGGTGGTTCGCCTCAGCGGATCCTCCGCGACATCGGCGCCGCGCTCGAAGCTGTGCTCGTCAAGGTTTACAAATGGCAACCTATTGTCAAATCAGCTTTACGCGTCCTATCGTTCTGTCAACCTCCTGAGGAGCGTGGCATGAGCGACATGAAGGCAACGGTGCCCGTCGGCTCAACCGAGCGGTGGACGGACGGCAAGCGGTACCTGTGGCTGCTGGGGCTGGTCGTGCCGTCCCTGGCTTTCCTGGCCGTCGGGATGCACGCGGTGACCGGCTGGGGCGTGTGGTTCTGGATCGGGCCGGTGGTGGTGCTCGTGATCGTCCCGGCGATCGACCTCGTCGCCGGGCTCGACCGGAGCAACCCTCCCGACGACGTGATCGAGCGGCTCGAGAACGACCGCTACTACCGGTGGATCACCTACCTGTACCTGCCGATCCAGTACGTCGGGTTCGTGGTGGCGTTCTGGGTGATCGCGCGCGGTGATCTGTCCGTCGTGGACAAGATCGGGCTCGCCGTGTCGATCGGCTGCATCGGCGGTATCGGCATCAACACCGCGCACGAGCTGGGGCACAAGAAGGAGAGCCACGAGCGGTGGCTGTCGAAGATCGCGCTCGCGCAGAGCTTCTACGGCCACTTCTACATCGAGCACAACCGCGGCCACCACGTGCGGGTCGCGACGCCGGAGGACCCGGCCAGCAGCCGGGTGGGGGAGAGCTTCTACCGGTTCTGGCCGCGCACGGTGTTCGGCTCGGTGAAGTCGGCGTGGCGCCTGGAGCGCAAGCGGTACGGGCGGCGCGACCGGCACCCGTTCCGGATCGGCAACGACGTGCTCAACGCGTGGCTGATGTCGGCGGTGCTGTGGGCGGCGATGATCGTGTGGCTCGGCGTCGGCATCGTGCCGTACCTGCTGGTCCAGGCGGTGATCGGCTTCTCGCTGCTCGAGGTCGTCAACTACATGGAGCACTACGGGATGCTGCGGCAGAAGGTCGGCGCGCCGGGCCGCCGGCGGTACGAGCGCGTGGACCCGAGCCACAGCTGGAACTCCAACAACATCGCCACGAACGTCCTGCTCTACCACCTGCAGCGGCACAGCGACCACCACGCGAACCCCACCCGGCGCTACCAGACGCTGCGCGACTTCGAGGAGTCGCCGGTGCTGCCCACCGGCTACGCGGGCATGATCCTGCTGGCGCTCGTGCCGCCGTTGTGGCGCCGCGTCATGGACCCGCGGGTGCGGGCGCACTTCGGCGGTGACGTCGGCCGCGCCAACATCCAACCGGGCAAGCGTGATCGGGTCCTGGCCCGCTACGGCGGCAGCAGCGCCGGTGACGACGTCGTCGCCGACACCCGCGGCGACGCGACAGCGGGCGGCATGTGCCCCGGCTGCGGCTACGTCTACGACGAGAAGACCGGTGACCCCCGCGAGGGCTTCCCCGCCGGAACGCCGTGGTCGGCCATCCCGGACTCCTGGTGCTGCCCGGACTGCGGGGTCCGCGAGAAGATCGACTTCGTCGCGCCGGGCCACGTCACGTCGGCCTAGGATCGGGGCATGGGCGGTACCTCTCCAGCAGCGGCCTCCGGCCGGCGGCAGCCGATCGTCGAGGCGGCGATCGAGATGACCGCCCGCGACGGCTGGGCCGCGGTCACCATGACGCGGCTCGCCGAGCAGGTCGGGGTGAGCCGCCAGACCGTCTACAACGAGGTCGGGTCGAAGAACGCGCTGGCCGACGCGATGCTCGCCCACGAGCTGCACCGGTTCCTCGCCGCGATCAGCGGCGCGTTCGACCGCCACGCCGGCGACCTCGTCGAAGCGATCCACGACGCGGTGCGCGACGTCCTCGACCTCGCGCGCGGCAACCTGCTGGTGCGTGCCATCGCCTCCGCCACGCACGGCGCCGACACCGAGCTCGTGCCGCTGCTGACCACCCAGGCCGAGACCCTGCTCATCGAGGTCAAGGCGATGCTCGCGGCCCGCGTCGAGACCTACCGCACGGGCCTGACCGCCGAGCAGGCCGAGGTGCTGATCGACCTCATGACCCGCACGGTGCTCAGCCACGTCGTCCAGCCGACGGGCACGCCGGCCGCCACCGCCGACGGCCTCGCGTGGCTCGCGTCGCGTGTCCTGGAGGAGCCCGTGAGGAAACCGCTCCGGTTCGGCTGACGAACCCCGGAGGTGGACTTGCCCGGCACAACGGCGGACCCGGTTCCCGGCGGACGCTTCTGCCGCGACCGCGCGGAGCGCCCGACGCACGTCCTGCCCGCGGCCGGAGGTCGCGGGCAGGGCCGCGGACCTGGCGATGCGCGAGACCGGCTGCTGTTCCTCCTCCACCTCCGGCCTCACCGCGGCCGGCGGCGCGCTGCGCCTCTCCGTCGAGGTGGCGGACGCGCACACCGAGGTGCTCGACGCGCCGGCGCGGCGGCTACCCTCCTGACCGTCCGATCGGGAGGGTGAGGTGCCGGGGTTCGCGGCGACCGCAGAACGCCACCAGGCCGCCGTCTACCTCGGCGCACTGGTGGCCGGCTTCGCGGCGGGCTGGGCGGTGCCGGCGGCGGCCTCGTGGTTCGAGCACGCCATCAACCCCGTGCTGGCCCTGCTCCTCTACGTCACGTTCCTCCAGGTCCCGGTGGCCGAGCTCGGACGCTCGCTGCGGGCGGGCCGGTTCCTGGCCGCCGCGCTGGTGGTCAACTTCGCCGTGGTGCCACTGGTGGTCGCCGCGTTGCTGCCGTTGGTGCCTGCGGACCAGGCGGTGAGGCTGGGCGTGCTGCTGGTCCTGCTCACCCCGTGCGTCGACTACGTGATCGTGTTCAGCGGCCTGGCGGGCGCGGACAGCCGGCTGCTGGCCGCCACGCCGTTGCTGCTGATCGCACAACTGGTGCTGCTGCCGGGCTATCTCCTGCTGTTCCTGGGATCCGGCGCCGACGTCGTGGACCCCGGTCCGTTCGCCGAGGCGTTCGTGGTGCTGATCGCGATCCCGCTGACCCTCGCGTGGCTCACGCAGTCCGCGCCGAAGGCCGCGACCGTCGCCAACGCCCTGAGCACGACGATGGTGCCGCTCATGGCCGCCACGCTGTTCGCAGTGGTGGCCTCGCAGGTGCCGAAGCTCGGCGACGACCTGCCCCTGCTCGCCCGCGTCGTGCCGATCTACGTGGTCTTCCTGGTGGTCATGGCTTTCGCGGGCCGAGTCGTCGCCCGCGCGTTCCGCCTCGACACCGCCGGAGCGCGCGGGATCGTGTTCACCGGTGCCACGCGCAACTCGCTCGTCGTGCTGCCGCTGGAGCTGGCGTTGCCCGGCGAGCTCGCGGCCGCGGTCGTGGTGACGCAGACGTTGGTCGAGGTGGTCGGCATGGTCGTCTACGTGAGAGCGGTGCCCCGGCTGCTGCCCTGACCCCGGACGCACGCGTGAACGGCTGCCGCTTTCGGCCTCGCGTCCAGGGTGCGCCCGCAGGCGTCGCGGGAGCCGTCCACCCACCTCCGCGGCTACGCCCAGTCCCTCACCGGACGGCGCCGTGGGGAAGATCGCCACCCGGGCGAAGAACACCGGCCCCGCCAGTGGCGAGACCGGGGGAGCAGCCCGTTCGTGCGGCCGTCAGTCCGTCGCGCGGTCGTCGGCCGCCGCGGTCTGCGTCAGCACGGCCACCGTCTGCTCGAGGCCCCGCTGCACCTCGTCGCCCTGCGCCTCCCGCACGCTGTGCAGGCTGACCGTGATCCGCGACCGGCCCGGCGCGACCTCCTCCACCTGCAGCTCACCGTGGTAGTCGTCCGGGCCCTCGGCGCCCCACTCGAGGGTCCGGCGCTGCGGGTCCGGGCGCAGCCACGCCTCGCCCTCCACGTGGTGGCCGTGCACGTCGGCCTCCACGTGGACCTGCTCGCCGCCCTCGGGTTCGGCGGCGGTCATCTGCGGGAAGTAGCGGGGCAGGTTCCGCGGCTCGGCCAGGAACCCGAACAGCGTGTCGGCCGGGATGTCGGCCTCAGCGGTGTGCGTGTACGTCGTCATGGGGCTCGGGGTACCCGGCCGTCACGCCGGTGAACACGTCCCGCGTGCGCGCCACACGCTCGTGCCAGCCCCGCTGGTCGCGCCGGAACACCGGCACGACGAACGCGCCGCCGATGAACAACGCCGCCACGACGAGGTCCCACCAGCCGATGTCGATCAACGGCGACACGACGGCGGCGTAGGCGACGAACCCGGTGACGCCGAGCAGCTCGCGCAGGACGAGCTGCAGCGGGTTGGCGCGAGTGCCGTCCTCGGATCGGATCCGGTAGTTCAGCAGCACCCCGCCGATCGTCATCCCGCCCGCCGCGGCCGGCAGCACGACGCGGAACGCCACGAGCACGGCCACCGCCCAGCGCGGGTCCGAGTGCAGCAGCAGCTTCGCGATCGCGATCACCAGGACGAGTTCGGCGACGAGGCCGAGGATCCGGCGCGGCAAGGTCACGGTGTCGTCCGAAGCGGCCGACTCGCCGGAGGAGGGCACCCTGGGCACCACGAGCGCGGCGGGCGCCACCATCCAGCCCAGCAGGCCGCCGAAGGTGTTGGAGATCAGGTCGTCGACGTCGGCGATGCGGTAGGGGCACGGGTAGAAGCCCAGGTTGCCGGTGTACTGCACCACCTCGACGGCGAGCGAGACGCCGAGGCTGATGGCGATGACGGCCAGCGGCCCCTTGCCGTACGCCTTGCGCAGCACCACGCCCAGCGGTACGAACAGCGCGACGTTGAACAGTTGCTGCAGGAACGCCTGCGACTTCACCATCGCGAGGATGCCGGACTGCCCGTTGGCCGCCATGTTGTTGCTCATGTCGGTGACCCACTGGAACGGCACCGTCGACAGCATCCGGTCGCCGGTGCACAGATTCGACACGTCCGACGGGAACGGCAGGAAGATCAGCGCCAGTGCCACGAGTCCGTAGAGCAGCAGCCCGTAGAGCACGAAGGCCCGGCGCGGCTCGACGCGCCGGAAGCGGAAGTAGTGCAGGAGGACCAGGGGGAGGAGCACCATCAACCCGATGCCCACGAACGCCAGGAAACCGGTCCGGGCGGTTTCCCAGTAGGACGCCATCATGAGCGATCCTTTGCCCGCTGACGTCCGTCGCCAAACCACGAGGCGTGAAGATGAGGCGGACGCCGCAGCGCGTACCGCCGATCGCCGTGTTCCCCCTGCGGGAGCATTTGGCTTCCCGTGCGGATTGCCGCTCGCCGAACGGCGACGGGTCGTCCGCAAGGGACAGTCCTCCTGCGGGCGTCAGGCCTTCGTGCGCGAGTAGTGCCGCGCGACGCGGGCCCGGTTGCCGCAGACGTTCGCGGCGCACCAGACCCGGCGCTTGTTCTCGGCCAGGAACAGCATCGAGCAGGCCTCGGCCTCGACGGCACCCGGCAGCAGTGGCTCGCGGGGGGTGCGGGACCCGGAGCACGTCGACCCCGAGCAGGTGCTCGCCGACCAGGCCGTGATCGACCTGCCCGGCCGCCGCGAGTACATGAAGGCGCTGCTGTGGGACTACCGGACCAACCCCACCCAGTACCCGTCGCGCCCGGGCGGAGCACCGCCCGACTGTCCACGGTGAACGGTGCTCCGGCAAGTGCCGACTAGCGCAGAGCCGCTTCGACCGCCTCGATGACCGCGGTGTCCTCGGGCTGGACGCTCGGGCGGAACCGGCCGATGACCTGTCCGTCGCGTGAGACGAGGAACTTCTCGAAGTTCCACTGCACGTCGCCCGCCACGCCCTCGGCGTCGGGGTGCTTCACGAGCTCGGTGTAGACGGGGTGGCGATCGGGGCCGTTGACCTCGACCTTCTCGAACAGGGGGAACGTCACCCCGTACGTGGCCGAGCAGAACGTGGCGATCTCCTCGGCCGTGCCCGGCTCCTGACCCGCGAACTGGTTGCACGGGAAGCCGACCACGGAGAAGCCCTCCGCGCCGTACTTCTCCTGCAGGCGCTCCAGACCCGCGTACTGCGGCGTGAGACCGCAGCGGGAGGCGACGTTCACGACGAGCAACACCTTGCCCCGCAACGAGCCGAGGCCGCCGGGCTCGCCCGCGAGGGTGCTGACCGGGATGTCCAGGATCTCCATGGGCCCAACGTAGTTCATCCCTCCCCGCGCGGTCCCGGACGAGGCTCCCGGCGCCGCCCCGGAAGGCATTCGCCGGAGTGATTTCGCCCATTTCATTTTCCGTTCTCAAAGCGCCGCCGGAATTTTGGAACTCCGTTGGAGCTTTCTTGGAGTGCGCGGGCAGACTCTCGGATGTCGGTATCGGCTACAAGGAGGTGATTCACGTGGAGAAGACCCGCGCGAAAATGAAGAAGATCACGGTTCGCAAGGTGGGCCCGGTTCGCCTGACGGCGGCGGCCTGCTCGCAGTACAACGTCAAGCCGGCCTAAGGCGCGACGCGGGTGCGCCGGGCCCGGTCGGCCGGCGCACCCGATCTCACACCGGGGAGGAACGTGTGACCGAGTTCGATCCTGACCGGCCGGTGCCGTTGCACCCGCTGGTGTTCCTGGAGGACGGCGACGAGGTGACCATCGGCCGTGCCGACGTCGACTCGTACGGCATCTTCCCCGGTGAGGGCGCCGAGCTGGTGCGCAGGCTGGTCGCGGGCGACACTCCCCGCGAGGCGGCGGAATGGTTCGAACGGACCTATGGGGAAAGCGTCGACATCGAGGACGTCGTCGGCGCTCTCGACGAGCTCGACCTCGTTCGCAAATCCGGGGAAGTCGTCATCGAGGCGGCACCCGTGCGTTTTTCGGCCCTCGGCGCCGCTCTGTTCTCGCCGATCGCGTGGTTGCTCTATGCGGCATTGGCCGGATGGGCGTTGTACGCGATGGCCGTCAACGCGGACCTGCGGCCGACTTATCACAACATCTTCTTCTCCGACTACTACATGGTGATCCAGGTCGGTTTGTTCGTCGCCGCGGTTCCGCTGCTCCTGTTGCACGAGTCGTTCCACGCGCTCGCCGGGCGGAGGCTCGGCGTCCGGTCGAGGTTGCGCGTCGGCCGGCGGCTCTACTTCATCGTGCTGGAGACGTCCCTGGACGGTCTCGTGGCCGTGCCGCGGCGGCAGCGGTACCTGCCGATCGTCGCCGGGTTGCTCGCCGACGTCCTGGGGATCGCGGCGTGCACCGTCGCGGCCGACCTGACGCGGCACGCCGACGGGTCGCTGTCCGGACCGGGGCGGTTCCTGCTCGCCGTCGCGTTCGCCGCACTGCTGCGGGTGGTCTGGCAGTTCTTCTTCTACCTGCGCACGGACATCTACGTGCTGGTCAGCACGGTGCTCGGCTGCGTCGACCTGCACGGGGCGGCGCAACGGATCTTCCGCAACCGGGTCCGGCGGCTGTTCGGGCGTCCGGAGGAGGACGAGTCGGTGCTGCACCCGGTCGACCGCAGGGTGGCCCGCTGGTACTCGTGGCTCGTGGTCGTCGGCTACACGGCCAGCCTCACGACGTTCGCGCTCGCCGGCGCCCCCGTGCTGTACCGGTTCGTGACCGGCGTGGTCGGCCGGCTCACCGGGGACGCGGTGTCCACCACCCAGCTGCTCGACTCGCTCGTCTTCGGCGGCGTGGCGATCGCGCAGTGCGCGGTGCTCGGCTGGCTCGTGGTCCGCGAGCGCGTGAAGGCGCGCCGCGACCCTCGTCCACACCACGTCATCCACTGAAAGGACGCACCATGGACAGCCGCTTCTGGATCCGCGCTGACCGGCGCGGCGACCGGGCCCACGCGCTCGCCGCTCTGGACGTGCCGCCGATCTGGGCGGTCGTCGACGCCCACCGCCGGTTGCGCGGGCCGTACACCGCCGCGGGGTCGTTGCTGCGCCGGATCGCCGACGACCTGCTGCAGCGGTGCCCGGACCTGGCGGAGCGGCACAACATCGAGCTGCTCACCAGCACCCCCGAGCTGGCCGGGCGGGTGCCGAGCGCGTGGCACACCCTCGAATGGGCGGTGCAGGACAGCGAGCGCACCCGCTACTACTCGCGGCTGCACACCCGCAACATCGCGAACGGCCTGGCCGAACTGCTGCGCGACTACCTGGCCGCCCTCGGCGGCGGGCCGCGCACGCTGGTGGTCGAGAACGCCCACGAGGCCGACCCGTCGGACCAGGAGTTCATCGCGGTCCTGCTGCGGCGCCGGGACCTCCCGGACCTCACCGTGGTCGTGGGCACGAGCAGCGCGCCGCTGGCCGACCCGCGTGGCGAGATCGACGTGTCCCTGGCGAAGACCATCGCCGCGCACGCGACGGTGGTCGAAGCGGAACCGGCCGGGGAACCCCTGCTGCCGGCCGACCCCGCCCGGGCCTATGTGGACGGTGACGGCACGGACGACGACCCGCGCCTGCTCGCCGCCTACCTCGCCCTGCCGGCCGAGGCCCGCGCGGCCCTGCACGACGCCCGCGCCGAAGAGCTCTCGCGGTCGGACGAGTTCTCGTTGCGGCTCGGGGCGATCCCGTACCACCTGGAGCACGGCAGCGACCCCGCCGGAGCCGGCGCGCGGGCGTTGCGCCTCGCGCTCGACCACTGCCACAAGGTCGGCCTCTACCAGGCCGCGGCGGACGTCGGCCTGCGCGGGCGCCGGGTGGCGGACCGGGAGGCCGACGCCGACCTGTGGTGGCACCTGACCTTCCAGACCGGCATCGTGCTGGCGGCCGTCGGACGCGCGCACGAGGCCGAGGAGCTCTACGTCGAGGGCCGCGCCGCGTCGACGGACCCGGCGGTGCACCTGGAGCTGGCGTACTCGACGGCGATGCTGCACGCCCGCCACTACCCGGAACCCGAACGGGACTACGTCCGCGCACGGGCGTGGATGAACCTGGCGATCGCCCTCGCGTCGCAGCTCGGCGACCCGAAGAAGGAGGCGTTCCAGTCCGTCTTCACCCGCAACGGCCTGGCGCTGGTGGAGGTGCGCGAGCAGAAGCCCGAGGTCGCGCTCGCCCTCGTCGAGGACGGCATGGCGCGGCTGGACCGGGAGCTCGAACCGCACGAGCACGTGCTGCACCGCCTGGTGCTGCGCTACAACCGGGCCCAGGTCTACGGCGCGATGGGCCGGTTGGAGGACGCGCTCGCCGACTACTCCTACGTCCTGGAGCGGGACCCGAACTTCCCCGAGCACCACTTCAACGTCGGCAACGTCCTGCGCAGGCTCGGCCGCGACGAGGAGGCGATCGCCGCCTACCGCGAGGCGCTGCGCCTGTCGCCGCCGTTCCCCGAGGCGTACTACAACCTCGCCGACGCCCGCCTCGCCCTCGGCGACGTCGAAGGCGCCATGGCCGACTTCGGCTACGTCATCGAGCTGGACCCGAAGCACGTCGACGCGAGGATCAACCGCGCCGGGCACCTGCTGGCCACCGGTGACCTCGACGCGGCGGAGCGGGACATCGCCGCCGCCCTCGCACTCGCGCCGGGCAACGCGCACCTGTTGTGCCTCAAGGGCCAGCTGCTCGTCGAACGGGAGCAGTACGCCGCGGCGTCCGAGGCACTCGAAGAAGCCGTGCGGCGCAACGAGGAGCTGGCCGAGGCGTGGGCGATCCGCGGCACGGTCGCCGTGGCGTCCGGCGAGCTGACCGACGCGATCAGCTACCTCAGCCGCGCGATCACGCTCGACGACACCCCGGACGCCCGCTACAACCGCGCGGTCGCGTACGAGGAGTCCGGCGACATGGACGCGGCGATCCTCGACTACGACGCGGTCCTCGCCGTCACCGACGACGAGGACGCCCGGCAGCGCAGGGAGCTCTGCGCCGCGGCGACGGCCAGGTAGGCACCGCCGTGACAGCAACGGGGGACGTGGCCGCCGGAGTCGCGGTGGCCGCGTTCACCGACGCCATGAGCCGGCTGGTGTCGGGTCTCGCGGTGATCACCACCCGCCGGGCGGCAGGGGAGCCGTGCGGACTGCTTGTGTCGTCGATCTGCTCGTACAGCGTGGATCCGCCGTCGGTGCTGGTCGTCGTCGACCACGCCTCGCGGTGCCGCGACCCGCTCGCTCGTTGCGGCGCGTTCGGCGTGCACGTGCTCGGCAGCGCGCAGGAAGACGTCGCGCGGACGTTCGCGAGCCGCGGCGCCGACAAGTTCACGGGCCTCGCCTGGGAGTGGGACGCGGCGGTGCCTCGCCTCCGTGCGGCCCCGATCTACCTGCGCTGCACCCCGACCGCCGTGTTCGACCACGGCGACCACACCGTGCTGATCGGCGAGGTCACGCGCGCCGACGTGGCCGAAGCCGAGCCGCTGGTGTTCTACCGGCGGCTGCTCGACTGGCGGCTACGGGAAGGCGGTGGGCTCCATCCGTGACGCGGACAGCGCGCGATCGTGCCTGTGCCCCGTCACGAACGGGTCGTCGCCGTTGAGGACGGCCTGGTGCAGGGCCCGCAGCCGCGGCCCCGGCTCGATCCCCGCGTGGCTCGACAGCGCCCGGTACGCCCTCGCATAGGCCGCCAACGCGTCCGCGCGCCGCTCCGCCTGGCACAGCGCGAGCATCAGCTGCTCGTGGAACCTCTCCCACAACGGGTGGGTCCCGCACAGCTCCTCCAGGTCGCACACCGCCAGGTGCCCGTCACCGCGGCAGAGCACGACGTCGAAGCGGTCGCGCAGCAGTGCGAGGTACTCCTTCTCCAGCCGGGAGATGTCGTGGTCGAACAACCCGGTCTCGCGCAGGTCCGCGAGCGGCGAGCCGCGCCACAACGCGAGCGCGGACGTGAAGATCTCCCTGGCCCTGGCGCAGTCACCGGCCGCGACCGCCGCCTGCCCGTGCCTCGCGAGCTGCCGGAACCGGGTCAGGTCGAGCTGGTGCGGTTCCAGGTGCAGCACGTACCCGGACGGACGGGTGCTGAGCACGGGGTGCGAGGCACGCCCGCTGGAGAACCCCGGCGTGAGCACGCGCCGCACCGCCGTCACGTACCCGTGCAGCGCGGCGACAGCCGACCGGGGCGCCGCCCGCGCCCACAGCTGGTCCACGATGCGGCTGGTCGGCACGAACTCGTTGGCGTGCAACGCGAGCAGAGCGAGCAACGCCCGTTGCTTCTGCGCCGTCGGCGTGCATCTTCGTGCTCCGCGGGTGACCTCGAACGTCCCCAGGACCCGGAAGTGCAGTGGTTCGTCCCCGGTTGCCAAGTGATCGTCACCTCTTGTCCGGGACCCGTTGCGGCCCACCGACTTCGCACACCTGACCGACCCGGACAGTGTCGGACAGCGAGGGACTTCGAGGTAGTGTTCGGGCCGAAACTGCCGGTGCGGCCAGCCGCCGTCAGACCTCGCCCAGGGGGTCCCCGCTCCGCGAGGCCGTCACAGCACCAGCTTGCGGTACTGCTCGCGATCCAGGTCGTACACCTCGAGCGACACCTGCGCGGGAACCCCTTCGACGGGCTTGAGGTGGTCGCGCAGGAGATCCACGCCCGCCTGCCCGACCTGCTGCTTGAGCTCGACGGGCCGGCCCGTGAGCAACCCGACCCGCACGTGCACGATCGCGACGGGTGACCCGTCGCCGACCACGATCTCCTCGATCTGCCGGAACCGCGTCTTGAACTCGGCGACATCGGCGCTGACCAACGGCGACAGCGCGTTGTGCAGGGCGATGGCGAACCCGCGGCGGTCGAACGCCCCGCGCAGCTCGGGGGAGTACTCGACGGTGATCTGTGGCATGGCATCACGCTACCGGCGGAGGTCACGACCGCGTGGACGGCGTCGCACGGAAGATCATCGTCTGGGACGCGGGGACGGGTGTCACTTGCCGTGCGGGTCCTCGGCGTTGATCGCCGCGACCACCTGGTCGTAGTCGCCCCGCGCTTCGCCGTAGCGCAGGAACTTCACGCTCTCGACCTGGATCTCCCTGGCGTCGGGCTGGGTCTCGATGAGGCCCATGACCTCGGCGACGTACTCGTCGAGCGGCATCGCGTGCTCGTTCTCGGCGTGGCCGGGCAGGAGGTCGGTCCGCACCGCCGGCGGCTCCAGTTCCACGACCCGCACCGACGTGTCCGCGAGCTGCAGGCGCAGGGTCTCGCTGAGCATGTGGATCGCCGCCTTGGAGGCGTTGTAGCTCGGCGTGATCTTCAGCGGCGCGAAGGCGAGGCCGGAGGAGACGGTCATGATCGTGGCGTCCGGGAGCGTCTGGAAGTGCTCGACGAACGCGGCGATCAGGCGGATCGGGCCGAGGACGTTGGTGGTGATCGTGTTCTCGGCGGAGGCCAGGAACGACTCGGGGCGGTGCCAGTCCTCGACGCGCATGACGCCGGCCATGGTGATCAGCACGTTCAGGCCGGGGAACCGGCCGAGGACGTCCGCGGCCGCGGCCTCGACGCTGCCGGCGTCGGTGGTGTCGACGCGCACGGTGTGGACACCGGGGTGCTCGGCGGCGATCCGGTCGAGCAGTTCGGTGCGCCGGCCACCGACGACGACGGTGTTGCCGCGCTCCCGCAGGGCGAGGGCCAGCGCCAGGCCGATGCCGCTGGTGGCGCCGGGGATGAAGACGGTGTTTCCGGTGATGTCCATGCACCGAGCTTCGGACCTTCCGCCGACGTGCGGCAGAGAGCGCTTATCGGGGGATCGGCGATCCCTGGCACGGCGCGCCGGGCCCCGGATACTGGAGTGCATGGATCGGGTGGAGCTCGCGGCCTTCCTGCGCCGCCGCCGGGAGGAACTGCGGCCGCAGGACGTCGGGCTGCCCGCCGGCGCGCGCAGGCGGGCGACGGGGTTGCGGCGCGAGGAGGTCGCGGCGCTGGCCGCCATGTCGACGGACTACTACACGCGCCTGGAGCAGCGACGCGGCCCGCAGCCGAGCGAGCACATGCTGACCTCTCTCGCCCGCGCGCTGCGGCTGACCGGTGACGAACGCGACTACCTGTTCCGCGTCGCCGGTCGCAACGCCCCGTCGCCCCAGGTCACCACCACGCACGTCGCGCCGGCGTTGCAGCGCGTGCTGGACCGCATCACCGACACCCCGGCGCTGATCCTGTCGAACCTCGGCGAGGTCCTGGTGCAGAACAGGTTCGCCGAGGCGCTCTACGGCGACTCCTCGCACTTCACCGGCCTCGCCCGCAGCGGGATCTACCGCTGGTTCACCGACCCGCGCGAGCGCCTGGTCTACCCCGAGGACGACCGCGAGCGGCAGAGCCGCGCCCAGGTGGCGAGCCTGCGCGCCGCGTACGCCTCGATGGGCGCGCGTTCACGGGCAGGCGAGCTGGTCCGCGTGCTGCAGAAGGAAAGCGCCGAGTTCGCGCGGCTGTGGGAACGGCACGAGGTCGCCAAGCGCTACGAGGACCACAAGGTGCTGATCCACCCGCAGCTCGGCGCGATCGAGGTCGACTGCCAGGCGCTGTTCACCGAGGACCAGTCGCAGGCCCTGCTCGTGCTGACCGCACCCCCGCGCACCGAGGCGTTCGACAAGCTGCAACTGCTCGGCGTCCTGGGCACCGAGGAGTTCGTCAGCCGAGCTTGAGGATCGTCTCCTCGACCTCGGCCTTGCGCGCGTTGGCGTACCCCACGTCCGTGCCGACCACCTCGAAGCCCGCCCGCAACAGCACCCGCCGCGACCCGGCGTTGTCACTCGCGACCCGCGCGTGCACCGGCCTCGTGGTGACTTCCCGCAGCAGCAGCTCCACCGCCCGCCCGGCGACGCCCTGCCCCCAGACGGAGCGGTCGACCCAGTAGGTGATCTCGGTGTCGCCCTCGATGACGAAGCTCGCGATGCTGCCGACGACCCGCCCGTCGCCGACGATCACCCGGTTCGTGGTGTCCGGGTTCGCGAGGTTGCGCCGCAGGTGCGCCTCGAACGCCTCCCGGTCGTCGGGGTCCTGCGCGGTGAACGCGGCCATCCTGACCGATTCGGGGTCGCGCATGAACTCGAACAACGCGTCGAAATCGGCGTCCTCGACGGGGCGCAGCGTCACTTCACGGATCACCTGACGAGCCTAGTCCCCGAGCTGGGCTGTCGGGGGTTCATCAGAGCAGCACCGCGGCGGACGTGCGGTGGAGTTCCGTCGCCGAGAACGTCGGCACGGGCGATCCTGTCGAGGACGCCGTCGACCCGATCTCCGGGGTCGTGATCCGCGACGCCGAGGAAACCGTGTGGATGACGCACGACTTCGCCGGGAGTTGAGCCGCGAAACCCGTTTCCGAAAGATCATCCTCAAGTCGTACGTGGGAACGCGACCACAGTCGGACGCGTGACGACCGGTCCGGACAGCACTGTCTCTTCCGTGCAGACCGTCACCTACCGCTGGCCCACCACCGTCACCCCCGCCACCCGGGACGACGCCCCGGACCTGGTGCGCTGGACGGGCTTCGGCGGCGCGCTCCTGCTCACGGCCGGGGCGTGGGCGGTGAGCGCCGGGGCACCGCCGCTCGCGCTGGGCGCGGCGATCGCGGGTGCCGGGCTGGTCGTGCTGGCGTGGGTGCTGCTGAGGAACGCGCTGCCGGACCCGGTGTGGCTGCGCCGGACGCTGGCGTGGTGGTGCGGGCCGCTGCTGGTGGCCCCGCCGCTGTTCAACCGCGACGTCTTCAGCTACCTCGCCCAGGGGGAGGTGGCCGCGCGGGGGCTCGACCCGAACGTGGTCAGCCCGGCGGCGGGGGCGAGTGCGGAGGCCGTCGCACGGGTCGGCTCCTACTGGCGCGAGACCCCGTCGCCGTACGGGCCGCTGTTCGGCACGGTCGAACGCGTCATCGCCGAGGTCACGAGCGGCGACCCGGTCCTGGGCATCGGGCTGTACCGGCTGGTGTCGGTGCTGGGCCTGCTGCTCGTGGTCTGGTCGGTGCCGAGGCTCGCGAAGATCGCCGGTGTCGACGAACGCGCGGCGCTGTGGCTGGGTGTGCTGAACCCACTGGTGCTGTGGCACCTCATCGGCGGTGTCCACAACGACGCCCTGATGCTCGGGCTCATGCTGTCCGGCACCGTCGTGGCCCTCACCGCGCTGCCCGGCGTGCAGTGGTGGCAGTTCACGGCCGGCGTCGTCCTCATCGGACTCGGCGCACAGGTCAAGCTGCCCGCGCTCGTCGCGCTCGCGGTCGTCGGCACCGCACTGGCCCGGCGACTGGGCGGAGGCCTGGTGAGGTTCGTCCTCGCGGGACTGTCCATGGTGGTCGCCGCCGCCGCGGTCTCGGCCCTGACGTCACTGGCCGGAGGCTCCGGCTTCGGCTGGGTGCGGGCGCTCGGCACGCCGTCGAAGATCAACAGCTGGATGGCGCCGACCAACTGGCCCGGCTACCTGGCGGGTGCGGTGTTCGGGCCGCAGAGCGGTCAGGCGATAATTTCCTCGGCACGGATCGCGGGGCTCGTGCTGATCCTGTGCGGCGTGGCCGTGGTGGTGCACCGCCACCTGCGCGGCGGGATCTCCGAGGTGACGGCGCTGGGGATGATGATGAGCCTGATCGTGGTGCTGGGGCCGGTGATCCAGCCGTGGTACCTGCTGTGGGCGGTGCTGCCGCTGGCCGCGTGCCTGCCGGACGGGCCGTGGCGCACGAGGGTCGCCGCGGTCGCCGGGGTGTTCGCGCTGCTGGTGCCGCCGCTCGCGGGTGACTTCTCGGGTCGCGTCGCCGAGCTGATCGCGGCCTACGTGCTCGGGATCGCCCTGGTGGCGGGCGCGTACGTCGTCCTGCGCCGGGCGAGGGTGTCCGTTGCGCAGAGCTGATCTCGTCCGCTACGGCGCGGCCGCGCTGTCCGGCGGAGCGCTGGCGCTGAGCTTCCCGCCGCGCACGCTCTGGTGGCTGGCCGTGCCCGCGTTCGTCGTGCTGTGGCTCGTCCTGAGGAACGGCCGGCACTCGGGCCGTCTCGGGTTCGTCTTCGGCTTCGCGTTCTTCCTGCCGCACCTGTGGTGGATCCAGCACTTCCTCGGCACCGACTTCGGCCCCTGGCCGTGGCTCGTGCTCAGCGCGTTGATGGCGCTGTTCATCGGCGGCGTCTGCGCGCTGTTCCCGCTGGTGGCACAGTTGCCCGCGGCACCGGTGTGGGCGGCGCTGCTGTTCGTGCTGCAGGAGACCCTGCGCGGCCTCGTCCCGTTCAACGGCTTCCCGTGGGGCCGCGTCGCGTTCGGCCAGGTCGACGGGCCGTTCGGGCGGCTCGCCGTGGTCGGCGGGGCGCCGCTGGTGACGTTCGCGGTGGTCGTCACCGGCTTCGGCCTGGCCGCCTGGCTGCCCCGGTGGACCCGCGCGTGGGCGCTCGTGCCGATCGTCGCCGCGCTCGCCGCGGGCCCGCTGATCTCGGTCGACGCCCAGGCCGGGCAGCGCACCGTCGCCGTCGTGCAGGGCAACGCGCCCGACCTCGGCCTCGGCCTGCTCAGCGAGGGCGCCACCCTGCGCGACAACCACCTGCGCAAGACCGCCGAACTGGCCGCGCTGGTCCGCGGCGGCGCGCTGCCCGAGCCGGACCTCGTGGTGTGGCCGGAGAGCGCGACCAGGACCCGCGACCGCGACCCGGTGCTCGACGGCGCCATCCGCGACCTCGGCGTGCCGACCCTCGTGAGCGCGTTGCGCGGTGCGGAGAACGCCGTCATCGCCTGGGACCCCGTGACCGGCGCGGGGCGGTCGTACGCGAAGCAGGAGCTCGTCCCGTTCGCCGAGCACATCCCGCTGCGCCCGCTGGCGCGGCTCGTGACGCCGTTCGCCGACCAAGCGGACCTCGAGGCGGGCACCGAACCGGGTGCGCTGGACATCGCGGGCACGCGCGTGGGCGTCGGCATCTGCTACGAGGTCGCCTACGACTACGTCCTGCGCGAGAGCGCGGCCGCGGGTGCTCAGGTGCTGGTCGTTCCGACGAACAACGCCTGGTACGGCCGAGGCGAGATGACCTACCAGCAGCTCGGGATGGCCCGCCTGCGCGCCGTCGAGCACGGCAGGGCGGTCGTGGTCGCGGCTATCAGCGGCGTGAGCGCGGTGGTGCGGCCGGACGGCAGCGTGGTGCGGTCGACCGGGATGTTCACCGACGACCTGATGGTCGACAGCGTGCCGCTGCGCACGGACCTGACGTTCGCGACGAGGTTCGGCGGCGCCGTCCACGTCCTGCTCACGGGTGCCGCCCTCGCCGCGTGCGTGGCCGGGCTGTGGAAGCGCCGCCGAGTCCCAGTTCCTGCCGGGCAGGGCTGACCCCGGCGACGTCTGCTGGTGCGGCACCGACAACCCTGCCGCCGGGTCGTCAGCAACGCCACTCCAGGCAGGGAGGGGAATCCGGGAAAGCTATTGCTGCGTGGCGCAAAGCGCTTTTCACGCCCGTCGGGTGTACCTGTGCTTCACGCCGGTGGGGAAGTGCTCGGGGTCGCCGGCCGGCCTCAGCACGACCTCGGGCAGCTGCCGTTCGGCGGGCACGTAGTGCGCGTACTCGCTGTTGAGCCGCAGCAGCTGGGCGCGGATCGACTCGGCGACCTCCGCCGCGTCCGCGGTCGCGCCCGGCGCGGTCTCGACCGTGATCCGCAGCCGCCGATCGCGATCTTCGTCCTCGACGGATTCGACCACGAACTTGCCCGTGACGACCTCGCTGATCCCCGGCTGTTCCAAGCCGACCGCCACGTTCTCGGGGTAGATGTTCGCGCCGAAGAACGACACCGTGAACAGCGACCGCCCGAACAGGAACACGAACGGCAGCTCCGGTCCCGGCGGGGGAGTGAAGCCGTTGCGGGCGCACAGTTCGAGCAACGCGCCGTGCTCCAGCAGCCCGCCCTCGTCGGCGATCCGGTAGCGGATCAGCGGGATCCCGCCGTCCGCGGTGAACACCAGCATGCCGTCGTGCACCTCGAAGAACCGGCTCGCCGGGTCGTACTGCACGAGGGTCGGCAGCCGTGGGTCACCGAAGACCTCGCGCGCCAGAGCGGGCCGGTCCGCGAGGAACCGCCGGATGCTCGCCGACAGCGGGGTCTCGTTGCCCAGCACGCCGGAATCCGCTGTGCCGTAGAGGGAAGCGACGTCGCGGACGGGATCGGCGATGCCCGCGCGCCGGGACACCAGGTCGCGCCACTGCTCGCTGAACACCTCTCCGGCCAGCACGAGCTTGATCCGGTACGCGGGCCAGTCGACGCCCTCCGCGACACCGGTGTCGACGACGTCCTTCACGAACGGCGGGTAGCCCAGGACCACGACCTGCTCGAAGTGCGGCGCCAGTTCCGGCAGCACGCGCAGGATCTCCGCCTTGTTGTTGCCCGGCGCCACGACCGTGATCGGGCAGCCCTTCGCCGCGAGGTGCCGCACGCACGCCTGCGTGAACAGCCCGCCGACCCACGTGCCGAGAGGGAAGCACACCACGGCGAGCGTCGTCCGCTCGTCCGCCCCGAACCCGTCGACGAGCACCTGCTCGAAGCGCCGCGCGACGTGCAGCTCGTCCTCGAGCGCCCGCGGCCAGACCGTCGGCCGCCCGCTCGACCCGGACGACACCGCGATCATGTCGCAGCCGGTGAGCGATCCGTCGCGGCACAGCTCCGGCAACGGGTACCGCTCGTGGTAGTTCGCCTTGTCGAGCAACGGCAGCCGCTGGAAGTCCTCGAACGTCGTGATCGACGCGGGCTCGATCCCGTTCTCCGCCAGCAGGTCCCGGTAGGCGGGCACTGTGGAGGCCGTGTGCCCGAACAGGTCGAGCACCCAGCTCGGGGACTTCGGCTCGCCGGTCGCGAAGAAGTCGTCGAAGGCCTGGCGCACACGGGTCTGCCGGCTGCTGTCCATCATCGGAGCCTAGCGAGCAAATCCATCTCTGCTTGCTCTATTGCTTCAGTGTTGACTGAAAAGACCCCTCGACCGGTGGAGGATCACTAGCCTCGACGGGGTGCGCATCCTCTTCTCGTGCCGTCCGGCCTACGGCCACGTCTTCCCCCTGGTCCCGCTCGCGAGGGCAGCGCGGGAAGCGGGCCACGAGGTCGTGTTCGCGACCGGACAGGACTTCCTCGGCATCGTGCGGGACCTCGGTTTCGAGGCACACCCGGCGGGCATCTCGGTCGGGGAGGCCGAAGCCGAGGCACGCCGTCGGCACGGTGACGCCGACGTCACCAGACTGATGATCACGATGTTCGCGGACGTGCTGCCGCGCGCGACAGCCGGCGACCTCGCCGCGCTCCTGCCGCGGGTCCGACCCGACCTCGTCGTCTACGAGCAGAGCGACGTCGGCGCCGCGAAGGCCGCGCGGGACGCGGGGATCCCGGTCGTGTCGCACGTGATCGGCCGGTCGATGCCGCCGCCGGTGCAGCAGCTGGCCGCGCCGGAGATGGCGTGGCTGTGGGACGGTGCCGCGCCCGCCGACCTGATGCTCGGCGACGTGGTGGTCGACCTGTGGCCGGACGTCGTGCGCGATCCGGTCGTCGCGGCGCTCCCGACGGTGTTGCGGCAGCGGCCGGCGGCGTTCGACCTGGACGTCCCGATGCCCGAGGTCGAATCGGCGAAACCGCTGGTGTACCTGACGCTCGGCACGGTGTCGTTCGGCCGCACGGAGGTCCTGCGGGCCGCGGTCGACGGGCTCGCGCGCCTGCCGGTCACGGTCCTGGTCGCGCTCGGCCCGGGCGATCCGGCGCTGCTGGGCGAGGTGCCGGGCACCGTCCACGTCGCCGGGTTCGTGCCGCAGGCGCAGGTGCTGCGGCGAGCTGACCTCGTGGTGCACCACGGCGGAACCGGCACCGTCCTCGGCGCGCTCGCGGCCGGCCTGCCGCAGCTCGTGCTGCCCCAGGGCGCCGACCAGTTCGTCAACGCCGACGTCCTCGCCCAGACCGGTGCCGGTGCGAAGCTCGTCGGTCCGGAGGCCACCGCGGACGCCGTCACCGCCGCGGCGCGCCACCTGCTGGACGACCCGGCCGCGCGGAACGTGGCCACGACGGCGGCGGCCGAGATCGCCCGGATGCCCGAGCCGGCCGCCGTCGTCGAGGAGCTCACCGCACTGGTGCGGGGGACGGCCTGACGTCGGCGGTGGCCTCCAGGTGGTCGGGCAGCGACGCGCGGTAGATCGGCATGGCCGCGGCGGTGGTGACGATCGCGACGGCCACGAGGATCGCGAACATCTCGGGCGTCACCAGGTCGTAGGCCAGGCCGATGTTGATGAAGATCAGGATCATCAGCCCGCGGGCGTTCATCAGGCCGCCGACCGCCGACGCGTAGCGCCACGAGTAGCCCTGCGCGCGGACCACCAGCCCGCAGCCCAGGTACTTGCCGGCGAACGCGGCCAGCATGATCACCGCGAGCGGGAACCACAACGCGCCGCCCGCGCCGAACCCGTCGACCCGCGTGTTGAGGCCGCTGAACGCGAAGAACACCGGCAGCAGCAGGATCGAGTTGAGGTCGGCGAGCTTGGTCTCGAGCTCGTGGCGCACGACCTTCGACTTCGGCATCGCGAGGCCGGTGATGAACCCGCCGAACACCGAGAACACGCCGATGTAGTCGGTGAACCAGCCGGCCACGAGGACGACCAGCAGCACCACGGCCACCATGTCGCGGCTGAGCTTGCCGTCGCGTTCGGCGCGCTCACCGAGCTTGGCGAGCCACCTGCGGCCCAGCGTCAGCATGACCACCGCGAAGATCGCCGCTCCGAGGATGGTGCGCAGGGCTCCGGACGGGCTGCCGGAGGCGCCGACCGCGATGATCAGCGCGAGGAACGCCCACGCCACGGCGTCGTCGATCGCCGCCGCGACGAGGGTGAGGCCGCCGATCGGGGTGTTGGCGATGCCGCGTTCCTCCAGGATCCGCGCGAGCATCGGGAACGCGGTGATCGACAGGGCGCCGCCGACGAACAGCAGGAACACCCACAGGCTCGACCCCTCGGGGCTCAGCGAGTCGTAGAAGAGGACCGCCGCGCCGGCGCCGAGCAGGAACGTGGGCACGATGCCGGACACGGCGAGCACCGTGGCCTTGCGGGCGTTGGCACCCGTGGTGAGGCCGTGGTCCAAAGAGGACCCGACGAGGAACATGTAGAACGTCAGGCCGATAGTGCTGAGCACGTACAGGGTGCTCTTCACGTCGGAGGGGAACAGCTGGGCCTGCACGCCGGGTGCGACGGCGCCGAGCAGCGCGGGGCCGAGCAGGACGCCCGCGACCATCTCGCCCACGACCCTGGGCTGCTTGACCAGCATGGCGAGTCTCCCGCACAGGGTGGTCGCGACGAGCACGACCGCCAGTGCGGCGAAGACCTGCAACGCGAAGTGGATCTGGTTCACCGGGCATCTCCTGGGATCAGTGCCGGACCGGGCAACCCTGCGTGTCGTGCGTGTCGAAGTAGCGGCCCGCGGGCCGGAGGTGGTGGGCGTGCAGCACCATCGCGGTACCGAGCACGAGCTGGACGACGCTGCGCCAGACGTCCTCCCAGCGGTCGCGCACGCGCAGGAAGGCCAGACGTCTCCGGGGCACCGGGCCTTCGCGGACGAGCAGGCACGGGCCGCGGCTGGGCAACGACCTGGTGTGCGACACGGAGGAATGCAGCGTCACGCGCCGCAACACCTCCCGGGCGGACGTGCGCATCGCGAGGGGGGCGAGCCGCCAGGCCGGGCAGGGGCGGTTGGCGGCGACGCCGAACGGGATGTGGTGCTCGTGCCGGGCCGCGGTGCTCTCCCAGCGGCCGGGGTCGAACACGTCGGGGTTCGCGTAGCCGGTCGCGTGGTAGGCGGGGTAGCTGAAGCACAGCACCGACCCGGCCGGGAACGAGGTCTCGTCGTCCAGCGCGATGTCCGCGGTCGTGATGCGGTGCGCGATGCCGAACAACGGGTAGAGGCGGAACGTCTCGTCGAGCACGTGGGCGCAGTAGCGGTCGTCGTCGATCCGCCGCGCCACCTCGGGGTGCTGGGCGAGCGCGAGCAGCAGGTGCGCCATCGCCTCGGACATCTGCACGACAGCCGTGTTGAAGTACGTGCCCTGCAGGTAGTGCACCTGCTCGGTC
Organism: Lentzea jiangxiensis; assembly: GCF_900104175.1. Taxonomy (GTDB): domain Bacteria; phylum Actinomycetota; class Actinomycetes; order Mycobacteriales; family Pseudonocardiaceae; genus Lentzea; species Lentzea jiangxiensis. Next base: position 23,728 of record NZ_FNIX01000018.1, on the reverse strand, counting down.
TCGGACAACGTCCGCGGCAACGGGTGGCGGACGTCCGCGAGCCGCACGCGCAGGTAGCGGGTCAGCCGCGCCCGGCGGGCGGGGTGGCGCAGGCCGGTGCACTTCAACGCGCTCACGACGTCGTCGGCGTGGTCGACGATGAGGTCACGCGCGTACCGCGGGCACGGTTCGCCGAACACCATCTCGTAGAAGTACTCGGCCCACACGGGCATCATCAGGTCGCGCAGCCGCACCTCGGTGACGCGGCCGGTGAGCACCTCGTCGAGCACCTTCGCCGTGCACCTCGTGGCGGCGGCGGAAAGCTCCTCGGTGGATCCGGACAGGAAGGTGCGGGTGGCGCGGGCCACGTCGTCGTAGCGCGGCCCGGCCTCCAGGTGCTCCTGGTGCACCTCGGGGCCGGGGGAGAGCCAGTACCAGAACAGGTCCGACAACCCGGCGCCCTTGCTGCGGCCGTTGGCGGCGGGGTGGCTGTAGAGCTCCTGGAAGCGGTCCGGGCCGATGACCTCGTTCGGGAACGTGATCGCGTTGTCGCCGTTGACCTTCTCGAACACCTTGGCGCGCAACGCGACCACGCGTGCGGGCAACCAGCTCAGCACCGGGCCACCACCACGTCCCTGCTCAGCTCGCCCCCGCACAGCGTCAGGACGTGCAGGAACTCGTCGTGCAGCACGTCGAGCACCCGCCGCACGCCCTGCTCGCCGTCCGCGGCCAGCCCCCACAGCACCGGCCTGCCGATGCCGACGGCCGAAGCCCCCAGCGCCAGTGCCACCGCGATGTCGCCTCCACCGCGGACACCGCCGTCGAGCACGACCGGCACCCGCCCCGCCACGGCGTCGGCCACCGCCGGCAACGCGTCGAGCGCCGCCGGGACGAGGTCGAGCTGACGTCCGCCGTGGTTGGACACGACGATGCCCGCCACACCGTGCTCCACGGCCAGCACCGCGTCCGCCGGGTGCAGGATCCCCTTCACCCACAACGGGAGCGCGGTCATCTCCCGCAGCCGGTCGAGGTGCCCCCACGACACGGCCGGCGACATCTCGATGGTCCGCAGCCCGGGGCCGGTCAGGTCCCGCATGTTCTCCGCCGCCAGCCCGGCCGGCAGGTCGTGGAAGCCGTGCGCGAGGTCGCGCCGGTGCCGCCCGAAGACGGGGGAGTCGGCGGTCACCACGAGCGCCGCGCAGCCCGCTCGTTCCGCCCGGCGCACCAACGCCTCCGTGACGGCCGGGTCCGGCTGGACGTAGAGCTGGAACCACACGGGTCCGCTCGCGGCCGCCACGACCTCGGCGATCGGCACGGTCGAGGCCATGCTCGACACCAGCGTCGTCGTTCCCGCCGCCCGTGCCGTCGCCAGCTCGCCGTCGGGGTGGGCGAGCTTGTGGAACGCGGTCGGCGAGATCAGCACCGGGAAGTCCTGCCGGACCTCGATCCCCCGCAACACCCTCGGCAGCAGGGCGCGGCGCCGGAACGCCGCCTCGTTCTCCGCGAGCACGACCTCGTCCCCGACCCCGCCCGCGAAGAAGTCGTAGTGGACGGGGTCGAGCACCGCGCGTGCCTTGTCGTGCAGTTCCGCGAGCACGGGGTTCACCGGAGGTACTCCCGCAACGGTGCCTTGTGGACGGTCTCGCTGTCCCACTCGTTCTCGAGGTTCTCGGTGACGTGGTGCTCGTCGACGAGCTCGCCGGAGCGGAACCGCCGCACGACCGGGTGCAGGTAGCGGCCGTCGAGCCCGCTGGTGTCGTACTGCGAGTTGCGGCCGGCGGTGATGTCGAACGGGTTGACCTTGTCGTGGTCGGCCCCGTACTCCAGGGTGACCGTCACGTACGACTCGACGTCGCCGAACTCGCCGCGCGCCACCGCCTCGTGCAGGTGCGCGACGGGCACCTCCTCCAGGTAGCGCACCGTGCCGTCGCGTCCGGTCAGCACCACGTCGGCGAGGAACCCGAACATCTGCCACAGCGCGGAGGTCCGGTTGACCCGCGCGATGATCGCCTCGGCGACGGCCTCGGCGCCGGCCGGAAGCGACCGGCTGGGCCAGTCCACGCCGTGGTAGCGCTGCTCGGTGATGCGGTGCAGTGCGCGCACGCCGTAGCGGAAGCCGTGGATGAACCCGCTGGTCGACTTCTTGAAGTCGCGCATCTGCGTGATCGTGCCCGCGAAGAACAGGTCGGGGACGTTCACCGACTCCCAGGCCGCCGTCTGGTCGGGGAACCGCGACTTGATCGTGAGCCGCGGGCGGCACTCCGGCGCGAAGATCGAGGCGTCGAACCGGAACCCGGTCGCGAGGACCACCCGGTCGTAGCGGATCTCCTTGACCACCTCGTTCACGCGCTGGAAGCTGACCTTCACGAGGTAGCCGTCGCCGTCGCGGCGGATGGCCGTGATGTGCCCGTCCAGCAACGCGTTCTGCGACTTGAGCTGGTAGGTGTCGAGGAAGTTGTTGTTCACGGCCCGCAGGTGGCCGACGAAGTGCGTCTGCCACGCGAGCTTCAGCGACCCCGGCCCGGCGACGTGGATGACCGACGTGGTCTCCATCAGCGCGTCGGCGGTCTCGAAGGCCGAGTTGCCACGGCCGATGATCAGCACCCGCTTGTCCGTGAAGTCCTGCGGGTCGACGGACACGTCGTAGTAGTGCTCGGCGTGCTCGACGCCGTCGATGTCCGGGACGTACGGCTGGGAGACACCGGTCGCGACGATGACGCGCTTCGCCCGGTAGGTGCCACCGTGCTGGTCACGCACCACGAAGTCGTCCGGCCGCGTCACCGACACGACCCTGGTGTCGTAGCGGACCGGGAGGTCGTTCTTGACGGCGAAGTCGCCGAGGTAGCGGACCATGTCGTCCGCGTCCGGGAAGTAGCGCGGCGTGTAGCCGGTGAACAGCAGCTCGGGGTCGTCGGACAGCAGCGAGTTCCAGTCGACCCGCAGGTTGAGCTCCGGGTCGTCCCAGCCCGTGTGGACCTTGTTGATGGAGATCAGCTGGCGGTGCCGGGGGAAGCGGGTGAAGAACGTCCCCGCGGCCTGGCCGGCCTCCAGCACCAGGTGCTCGCGCCCGGACTGCTTGAGCAGGTAGGACGCCTGCAGGCCCGCCGGCCCGGCGCCGATGACGAGACACTCGGTCGTTACCTCGCTGGACACGGGGTTCTCCTTCACGCGGTGGTGGCCGACTCGGCCAGCTGACGTTTGTCGGGTTTGCCGCTGGGGGCGACGGGCGGTTCGCTGATCGCGGTGAGACGGCTGGGGGCGCAGGCCGCGCCGAGCCGGGCGGTGACGAGCTCGCGCAGTTCCCCGAGCTCGGGAACCCGATCGGCCTTCGGCACCACGAAGGCGTGCACGGCCTCGCCGGTCTCGTCGTCGGGCACCGCGACGACGTAGACCTCGGCGACGTCCGGGTGCTCGGCGAGCACCTGCTCGATCGGGCCGACGTGGTGCAGGTTCGCGTTGACGATCACGACGTCGCGGGCCCGGCCGGTCAGCCGCAGGTAGCCGTCGTCGTCGATCCGGCCGAGGTCGCGCGTGCGGACCCAGCCGTCCACGAACACCTCGGCCGACTCCCCGGCGTCGGCCCAGTACCCGCTCGCCTGGCCGGGGGTGCGGACGTACAGCTCGCCGTCGCGGACCTCGACGTCGACGGGCGGCTTCCCCACGGTGCCGGGAGGATCGTCCGGCGTGGCCATCGAGATCATGCCGGTCTCGGTCTGGCCGTAGCCGTGGAACAGCACCGGTCCCAGCACGTCCAGCGCCTCGCGGTGGCGGTCCGGCGTCAGGGGAGAGCCGGAGACCAGCAGGGCCTTCAGCGTGGAGAGGTCGGCGGGCTCGCGCTTCTGGGCGGCGACGAGCTTCGCCAGGCCCGGCGCGGTGATCACGCGTGCGGTGGCCCTGAGCTCGGTGATCGCGTCGGCGGGGTGGTCGGCGACGACGATCGTGCCGCCCGCGGTGAGGGTGAGGATCGCGTACTCGAACATGACCTGGCTCGACAGCGACCCGAACACCAGGTAGCGGTCGAGCCTCGTCGCCAGGTCCCGGATCGCAGGGGGCCAGGACTCGGGCCGCGCGGTCCAGGCACCGGTCATGGCGGCGTAGGTCTGCGCGCAGGCTTTGGGGGCGCCCGTGCTGCCGCTGGTGTGGATGAGGCGGGCGACGTCGCCGAGCTTCCCGCGGCAACGCAGGGGTTCGGGGGAGTGGGCGAGCAGGTCGGTGACGGTGAGCCGCACGGGTGTCCCCGCCGCGACCGCCCGCGCTGCTCCACCGGCGTCGGTCACCACGGCCGCGATGTCGAGCCCGAGCAGGTGCCGCACCTGGGCGTCCGTCAGTCCCGGGCGCACCCCCACCACCCGAGCGCCCACGACGTGTCCGGCGAGGATCGTCGCGAACGCCCCGGCGTCGACCCCGAGCAGCAGCGCGAGCCCGTCACCGGGCCCGATCCCGTTGCCGCGCAACCCGGACGCGATCCGCGCGACGAGGTCGAGCATCTCCGCGCCGGTCACCACGCGGGTGCCGTGCTCGAACACCGGCCGGTCCGCGGCGGCGGTGAGCACGTCGAGCACCGCGCGCGGGAACGGCTCGGCGTCACGCGCCGGCAAGGCATTCCTCCACGAACGCGACCAGCGGCTGCTGGTGCGCCTCGGGCAGGTCCCGGTGCTTCTCGAGGACGGCGTGGTCGCGACCGCCCCGCGCCGGCAGCGCGGCGAGCGGCAAACCGGCCGGTCCGGCGCCGATGATCAGGTACTCGTGGGCCATGGACGGGGAAGCTACCCACGCGATCTCAGAACTCTCTGAGATCGGCTGCCTACCGTCCGTGCGGTGACCGCGACCGCAGCAGACACGTCCGTGGACCTGGGTTCGCCCCTGACCGTTCCGCACCTCCTCCGCGCGTCGGCGCCGATGCCCGTGCTCGTCGGCTCCGACGTCCTGGACCGCGTCGAGCGCGGCCGCGCCTACCTGCGCACGGTGCTCGCCGACGACGAACGCCCGGTGTACGGGGCCAAGACCGGCTTCGGCGCGCTGGTGGGCTTCGCGGGGCGTGCCACCGAGGCCGACCAGAGCGACAACACCCTGGCGCACCTCGGCGCGGGCCAGGGCCCTGACCTCCCGGCGGACATCGCCAGGGCCGCGCTGCTGGTGCGCACCTGGTCGCTGGCGCAGGGCCTGTCCGGGGTCTCGCCGCACGTCGTCTCGGGACTGGCGGCGATGTTCGCGACGACGTTCGCCCCGGCGATCCCGCGCTACGGCTCGGTGGGCGCCAGCGGGGACCTGATCCCGCTCGCCTACGCCGCCCAGGCCCTGCGGGGCCGCGGGTACGCCTACCTGGACGGTGCCCGCCTGCCCGCCGCGGAGGCGTTGGCCTCGGCGGGTCTGGAAGCCCTGCGGCTGGACGGCCGTGACGCCCTCGCGCTGGTGAACGGCACGTCCGTGACGACGGCCGCGGCGGCGCTCGCCCTGTCGTCGGTGCGCGCCTCGCACCGGGCGCTGGCGTCGCTGACGTGCCTGCTGACCGATCTGCTGGGAGCCGATCCCGGTTTCGCGGACCCGCGCCTGGTCTCGGCGTTCGGCCACCCCGGTGCGACTGAGGTGGCGTCCTGGATGCGCGCGGTGCTCGACGGCACCACCCCGAGCGGCCTGCGGGCGTTGCAGGAGCCGTACAGCCTGCGCTGCTCACCTCAGCTGCTCGGCGCGGCCGAGGACGCCCTGCGCTACGTCGACGGCGTGGTGGCGGCCGATCTCGGCGGTGTCAGCGACAACCCGCTGTTCTTCCCCGGCGACGACCTCGTCGCGCACGGCGGCAACTTCTTCGGCCAGCCCGCCGCCTTCGCCGCCGACGTCCTGACCATGGTCACCGCGACGCTGGGCAACCTCGCCGAACGCCAGCTCGACCTGCTCGTCGACCCGGCCCGCAACACCGGCCTGCCGCCCATGCTCGCCGCCGGACCCGGTCAGCAGCACGGACTGCAGGGAGTCCAGCTCGCCACGACCGCGTTCGTCGCGGAGATCCGCCGCGGTGTGCTGCCCGCCAGCACGCAGAGCCTGCCGACGAACCTGCACAACCAGGACGTCGTGCCGTTCGGCACCCAGGCCGCCCTGCGCGCCTACGACCTCGCGGAGCTGCTGCGGATGCTGTGCGGGTCGCTCGCCCTGGGACTGCGGCAGGCGGTGCACGTGGGAGCGCGCCGGCCGACCGCGCCCCGGTGCGCCGCGTTGCTGGACGCGCTGGTGGCGGCCATCGAACCGGTGGACCCGGACCGGCCGCTGGACGCCGACGTGCGCGTCGCCGCGGAGGTGGCCGTCGACGGGGAGTGGTGAGGAGGGCCGGCCGCGCTGCTCACGGGCACGCGCCGGTCATGTGTTCCCCGCCGACCGGCAGGCCCGCTTCGGCCAGGGGCAGCCGCAGCGTGAACCGGGCTCCCGCACCGGGCCGCCCCACCGCCTCCACGGTCCCGCCGTGCCCGGTCACGATCTCCCGCACCAGCGCGAGGCCCAGCCCGAACCGCCCCTCACCGGGTCCCCGGTGGGACCGCTCGAACAGGCGCTCCGCCTCGGCCGGGTGGAACCCGTCGCCGTTGTCCGCCACCACCAGCTCCGCCTGCCCGGCGACGGTCCGCACGCTCACCGAGATCCGGCCGCCTTCCGGGGTGTGGCGCAGGGCGTTGGCCAGCAGCTCGTCGGCGGCGCGGCGCAGCCCGGTCTCGATCCCGCCGACCAGCACGGGCCGCCCGGGGTGGTCGAGCAACACGGTGATCCGTCGTTCGGTGGCACGTTCGGTCTCGCCGACCACCGCGGCCTCCGCGACGTCGGTCAGGTCGACGGGGACGCGGTCGCGCCGCTCCTGCAGCTGCGCGGACGCCAGCAGGTCGTCCACCACGTCGGCGAGCCCGCGGATCGACCTGGCCAGCGCGTCGAGGTCGGTGCGCTGGTCGGCGGGCAGCCCGGCGGCGAGCACCTGGGCCCGCAGGTGCGCGCGGGCGATCGGGGTGCGCAGCTCGTGGCTCGCGTCGGTGACGAACCGGCGTTGCCGGGCGAGCGCCTCCGCCCACGGTCCCACCGTGCGGCGGCTGATGGTCAGGCCGACCAGCGCGGCCAGCAGCAGGCCCGCCACGAGTGCGATCGCCAGCGCTAACAGCAGGTGCGCGCGGTCGAGGAGCTGGTAGCGCAGGTCGAACACGGCCTGCACCGTCGTGCCGTCCGCGCCTGGTGCCGTGAGCACCATGTACTCCGTGCCGTTCGCCTTGACGTCGCGTTCGATGGAGCCACGTGACGCGTGCACCGCGTCGATGTCGTCGCGCAACGGGAACCCGCGCGGCACCTCCAGGTCACCCTCGTGCAGCGTCCCGTCCTCCAGCACGAACACCCACGCGCAGCGCGGCGCGATGCCCGGCACCCCGTACCGGGCGTTGTAGCGCAGCTCGCGCGACACCTGCGTCTCCTGCGCGTGCACCATGACGACGTAGGCGATCCCGCCGACGAAGGCGATCATCAGCGCGATCGCCAGCGCCACCAGCACGCTCACCCGCAGCCGCGCCCTGCCGACCTCCGCGCGCTCCGCCTCGGCCCACGACCTCACAGAGCCCCCAACCGGTAGCCGACCCCCTGCACGGTCTGCACGACCGAACGCCCGACCTTGGACCGCAGGTAGTGCACGTAGGTGTCCACAATGGACGTCGAGGGCGCGTCCTGGAACACGGTCCGCCGCAACGCCGCGCGCGTGTGCACGGTCTCGGGGTGCGTGGCGAGCACTCGCAGCAGCGCGAACTCCCTGGCGGTCAGGGGGATTCTCTCGCCGTCGGGCAGCACGACCTGGTGCTGTTCCAGCTCGAGGCGGCCGGCGCCGATCCGCAGCACCGCCGCCAGCTCCGCGGCCCGCCGGCACAGCGCCCGCAGCCGCGCGGTCAGCTCGCCCAGGTCGAACGGTTTGGTGAGGTAGTCGTCGGCGCCGGCGTCGAGGCCCTCGATCCGGTCGTGCACCGAACCCATCGCGGTGAGCACGAGCGCCTGCGTCCGCACGGACCGGGAACGCAACCGGGACAACAGGTCCAGCCCGTCGATCACCGGCAGCCCGCGGTCGATCACGACGACGTCGTAGGGGTGGGTGAGCGCGAGGTGCAGGCCGCGCTGCCCGTCGCGCGCGACGTCCACCACGTACCCCTCGCCGCGCAGCACGGTGGCGAGCAGCTCCACCAGCTCCCGGTCGTCGTCGACCAGCAGGAGCCGGAAGTCGTGACTGGACCGGGATTCCGCAGTGGAGCGCACGTCACCCACGATGGCACGCGTCCGCCGCGGCCAACCAGGTCACCGAGGCCGGGTGACAGCTCGCGGACAGGCACCGGAACGCTTCGCGGTCGTGATCACAACGCCCGGTGCTGCGGCGTTCCCCGCCGCAGCCGCCTTGTGGATCAACCGGGTGCGCCGTTCGGCACACGCTCCGCAGCGGTAGGTGAAATATAAACAGGTGAACCGCGAGCCGCCCGTGACCTGCGGTCACGCGAGAACTGTGAACGGCTACCAGGCCGGAGCCACGGCCGAGGCGGTGCGCAGCTCGCCCACCCAGCCCGCGGTGGCGACGGCCCGCAGCCCGTCGTCGCCCTCGGCGAGCTTGCCGTGCGGGCCCAGCACGTCGCTGCTGCCGTCGTGCCACCGCACCGGCAACCGGCCGTGCCGCTCCAGCAGAGCGGCGAACTTCGTGGTGAGCTCGGCACCGCCGATGTGCACCCACCGGCTGGGGAACAGCTCCAGCAGCTCGATCGTCGCCGGGCTGAGCTCCGGCACGACGGTGACGCCGTGATCGCGGCCGTACTCGACGAGAGCGCGCAGGTGGTCGGGATCGCCGTCGGGGAACACGTGCAGCACGTTGAGCTTGTAGGCGGCCATCCGGTCGATCGCCCTGCGCATCTCGGCGGGCGGCAGCAGCGCGCTCGACACCCCGCGCCACGCGAAGGCGGGGGAGTCGCGCACGTCGGCCGCCCGCACCGTGCCGTCGCCGGTCATCAGCTGCCGGAACGACTGCACGCCGTGCCGCAGCCCCGCCTGCGTGCCGGCGCGCAGCATCACCGCGTCGTTGCTGACCAGCAGCGCGTACCCCTCGGGCCCGAGCCCGCGCATCGCCGGGTCGTGCGACACCATCAGCATGCCGTCGGGCGACTCGGCCAGCAGGTAGCCGGTCTGTCTGAAGATGTGCTCGCGCAGCATCGCGGCGGCGGTGCGCGCCTGTCCGGTCACCCGGACGGTGACGTCTTCGGTCAGTACGAACGAGCCCGTGCGACGGGGCGCGCTCGTGGGCATGGGAACAATCACCGGTTTCCTCTCCAGCAACCCAACGCTCGCAGTATCAGGGGAGTTCCGGCGGCCCGAGGGTGAACCCGGCCGTGGCGGCTGTCGTGCTGATCACACTGGTCTAGTCCAAAAGCTCCCGGACCCGCGGCACGACCCGCGTCCCGTACAGCTCGATCGTGCGCAGGAGCGAGTCGTGCGACAGCCCGCCGATCCCGTACTTGAGGTCGAACCGGCTGGCGTCGAGCTTCTTCATGGTGCGGGCCATCTTCTGCGCGACCGTCTCCGGCGAGCCGACGAACAGCGCGCCGTGCGGCCCCACCTCGTGCGCGTAGGACTCCGGCGTCGGCGTGGCGAACCCGCGCGTCTTGCCCAGCCGTCCGATCACGTCGAGGTAGTGCGGCCAGAACTCCTCGCGCGCCTGCTCGTCGGTCGGCGCCACGTGGCCGGGGGAGTGGATCCCGATCGGCTGCGGCTCGTGGCCGAACTTCTCCAGCGCGTGCTTGTAGAGCTCCGAGAACGGGGCGAAGCGGCCGGGGTGACCGCCGATGATGGCGAGCATCAGCGAGAAGCCGTACGAGGCCGCGCGCACGACCGACTGCGGGCTGCCGCCGACACCGATCCACGTCGGGAACGGCTCGGTGTGGGGCACGACGTCCTGCTCGTGCAGCGCCGCGCGGGTCTTGCCCTGCCAGGTGACCGGCCCGCCCTTGAGCAGTTCGGCGAACAGGTGCGTCTTCTCCTCGAACAGGTCCTCGTAGTCCGCGAGGTCGTAGCCGAACAGCGGGAACGAGTCCACACTGGACCCGCGCCCGAGGATGATCTCCGCGCGGCCGTCCGACAGCGCGTTGAGCGTGGAGAAGCGCTGGAACACCCGGACCGGGTCGTCGGAGCTCAGCACCGTGACGGCCGAGCCGAGGTGGATCGACGACGTGCGGGCGGCGATCGCGGCCAGCACCACGTCGGCCGCCGACAGCGGCATGTCCGCGGTGTGGTGCTCGCCGATGCCGAAGAAGTCGAGGCCCACCTGGTCGGCGAGCACGCCCTGGTCGACGAGGTCGCGGATGGTCTGCGCGTGCGACAGCGGGGTGCCGGAGGCGTCGTGGGTGACGTCGCCGAACGTGTCGAGTCCGAACGTGGTCATGACTGCTCCTTGGTGTGCGTCTCGAACTCCTGCCTGCGGGCCGCGACGCCGAACAGCGGGCTGCCCGGTTCCAGCAGCCGTCCCGCGGCCAGCGGTCCCACCGGCACCGGGTCGAACCCGATGTCCCGCAGGAACGACGCGACGACCTCGACGGCGCCGGGTGAGTCGCCGGCGACGCCGACGGCACGACCCGCGGCGGGTTCCATGTCCTGGTAGGCGACGTGGTTGAGGGACTTGACGACGTCCGCGCCCGCCAGTCGCGCCGCCACCTGCTCGCTCGTGCCGAGGGGCTCGGCGGAGGGCGGCCAGTGGTTCATCGCGTCTACGACGACCTTGCCCGCGAACGCGCCCGGCTCCAGCGAGGAGAACCGGTGCCACGGGATGGCGAGCACCACCAGGTCGGCGTCGGCGACCGCGTCGGCCGCCGTGAGCGCCTTCGCGCCCGGCGCGAGGAAACCGACGATCATCTCGATCCGCGAGGGATCACCGGAGCCCGCGATGGCGACCTCGTGGCCCGCGCCGAGGGCGAGGCGCGCGAGGACGGGACCGACGTGGCCCGCACCGAGAACAGCGATCTTCACAGCACACCCGACCTAGTTGGTTGACGTGTCACCCATACTAACCGGACCAGACCCCGTTTATTCCGGCGGGTCGCTTCCGGCGAGACCTGGGTGGTAGCGCGAACGCCCTCGAACACGGCGTGGCGCGGCCCCTGCCGTGACGAGCGACGAGGACACGCGCTTCGGCTGGGTCGTTGCGGCGGCTTCGCCTGGGCGTGTGATCGGCGATCCGGGCGAAGAACGCACCCGGCGGTTCCCGAGGCGCGTTCTGGACCACGGGTGACGCGCGGAAGAGATCGCGTCCGGCCGGGTCCGAACAATGGCGCGGCGAGACGGTCCCGGTGAATGCGGCGGTGAAACCCCGAATTTCCCCGGATCGCCCCACCGGGCGAACCACGGTGGCTGACCAGCGTGATCTCCTCCGGCGGGGATGTGCTCCGACGAGGGGAAATGACATTGCCGAATCGCGAAAGGATAGGCTCCCCTAATTTTCTCCCGAATTGCGGGCTCGGCGCCGCGGTGGCATCGTCGCGATTACCGAACCTTTCCCACCACGGCAGGAGCGGACATGACCACTCTCGAGAACCCGGCGATGCCCGCAGTCCACGATTGCACCGTGAGCGACTGCTCCTACAACCACGACGGCTGCCACGCCTTCGCGATCACCGTGCGCGGTGACAACGGCGCCGCCGACTGCGGGACGTTCATCCCGCTGGGCACGAAGGGCGGCTTGGACAAGGTCGTCGCCCAGGTCGGTGCCTGTTCGCGCACCGACTGCCGGCACAACGCCTCGCTGGAGTGCACGGCGCAAAGCGTGCGGGTCGGCCAGGGCGAAGGCGGCCACCACGCGAACTGCCTGACGTACGAGCCGCGCTAGCAGCGACCGGAACGGCGCAGGGCGGTGTGCGCGGAGCCTCGACGCTCCCCGCGCACCGCCCTGCGCCGTTCCGCGCCCTGGACCTTCGTCGTCCTTGCGGTCGACGGCCCGGCAGAGCTCCCGCAGGCCGACGTCGACCGCGATGATCGCCACGGTCCCGGCCGCCGCGACGGCGTGCAGGCCGGCACCTGCCAGCGACCCCACCGCCGCGGCCGCGCACCAGAGCGTGGCCGCGGTGTTGAGCCCGCGCACCGACAGCCCGTCGCGCAGGATCACGTCCGCGCGCGGACAGCAGGACGAACAACGCGGCCCCACCGCGACGACGGCGTTGGTCCGCAGAACCGTCATCCGCGAGCGGTACTGCCGCTCGAAACCGATCAGCGCGCCGAGGCCCATGCACCCGGCGATGCGCAACGTCATGTCGAAGACGTGCATCGTGCGACTCCCCTCGAGTTCAGGGGTGCGCGTCACACGCCGGAACTGGAGCGTGCGAGGTGTGGGGACCTGCGCGGGCTGCTGACGCCTGGCACGTGTCGCTCACCTGGCTTCCTGTGTCCGGTGCCGGGAGTCGACGGTGGCGATCCGCGCGGCAGCCGGCCCCGGAACTGGGACGCGCGTCTTACTCCCAGTGGAAGTTCCCGCGCTCGAACACCAGCCGGTGCGCGGTCTCGCCCCGAAGCGCCTTCAGGGTGTCGTCGAGCATCGCCGTCACGCCGGGCCACACCGCCTCGCCGTCGGCGCCGCTGTACTTGCCCCACTCCATGACGCACCCGTGCAGCGGGCCTCCGCGCAGGTCGACGAACAGCTCGTGCCCGGAACCGTCCGCCGCGACGGGCAGCCACGCCGGCAACCAGATGTCCACGCACGGCGTTCCCGCGGGCTCGCGCAGCGCCACCGCCTCGTAGTCCTTCTCCTCGCCGATCGTGGCGAACGCGATCCCGCTGATCGCCTGCATCATCAGCGTGCGGAAGTGCAGGGCGCGGTCGAGACCGTGCGGCTGCCAGATGTCGGGTACGAGCGGCCAGTGGTGATACGTCTCGCCGATGCCGCCGAACCGCCGCCACCAGGCGATGACGTCGTCCGGCAGCGCGTAACCGATGGTCTCCTCGGCATCGGCGATGTCGATGGCCGTGGAAGGCGGGAGCAGCGCCGCGTCCAGGGCGGGGGCCTTCTCGCCGATCCAGCGCTCGATCTCGGTCCAGCTCATCCGCGGTACTAAAGCACGGCGAGCGGGGTCGGCCCGGAAGGGGGAGGGAAGGCGTCGTCGAGGTCGGCGAGGTCCTCGGTGGTCAGTCGCAGCTCCAGCGCCCGCGCGTTCTCCCGGACGTGCTCGGCGGTGCCCGCCTTGGGGATCGCGTTCACGTGCGGGAGCCGCAGCACCCACGCCAGCGCGACCTGGGCGGGCGTGGCGCCGTGCCGTCCGGCGACCGAGGCGAGCGCGGGGGAGTCCAGCAGCCGGCCCTGCTCCACGGGGGAGTAGGCCATGACCGGGATGCCGGTGGAGGCGTGCCAGGGCAGCAGGTCGTGCTCGGGGCCGCGGCGGGAGAGGTTGTAGAGGATCTGGTTGGTCTGGCAGGAGCCCGGCAACGCCGTCAGCTCGCGCATGTCGTCCAGGTCGAGGTTGCTGACACCCCAGTGCCGGACCTTGCCCGACTCGACCAGCGCGGCGAAGCCCTCCAGGGTCTGCTCGAACGGCACGCCGCCGCGCCAGTGCAGCAGGTACAGGTCGAGGCGGTCCGTGCCGAGCCGGCGCAGCGACGCCTCGCACGCCCTCACCGTCCCTGCCGCGGACGCGTGGGAGGGCAGCACCTTCGACACCAGGAACACCTCGTCGCGCCGGCCCGCGATCGCCTCGCCCACGAGCTCCTCGGACGCGCCGTTCGCGTACATCTCGGCCGTGTCGACGAGGCTCAGCCCCAGGTCGAGGCCGGTGCGCAGGGCGGTGATCTCGTCGGCGCGCCTGCCGGGGCGCTCGGCCATCATCCAGGTGCCCATGCCGAGCGCGGGGATCGTCTCGCCGGAGGGGAGCAGCACGGTCATGCCCTCCAGCTTGCCGGGTACGTTGGTCTGATGCGACGTGCGGGCCTGGTCCTCCTCGTGCTGCTCGTCGCCGCCATGGCGGTGGCGGCGCAGCTCGTGGACCTCCCGGACGGCGCCGAGCTCCGCGCCCTGGTCGACTCCGCGGGCGGCGCGGCACCGGCGGTGTTCGTGGCGGTGTGCGCGCTGGGCACGGCGGTGTTCTTCCCCAAGCCGGTGCTCGCCACGGCGGCGGGTCTGCTGTTCGGCGTGGGGTGGGGGAGCGCGCTCGCGATCGCGGGGTTCACCGCGGGCGCGATGATCGCGTTCGCGGTCGCCAGGCGGCTCGGCCGCGCCACGGTGGAGGGCTGGCTCGGGGAGCGGTTCGCCGTGCTCGAACGCGTCTTCTCGCGGCGCGGGGTCGAGGCGACGCTCGTGATCAGGTTGTTGCCGGTCCTGCCGTTCGCGCTGGCCAACTACGGCGCGGGCGTGACGTCGGTGCGCGCCGGGCACTTCGCGCTCGGCACCGCGCTCGGGCTCGTGCCCTCGACGGTGCTCGCCGCGGTGCTGGGGGACGCGCTGAGCGACCTCGGCTCACCGCGCTCGATCGTCGCGTTGTCGATCTGGGCGGTCCTGGCGGCCGTGGGGGTGTGGTGGGGCCGGAACTTGATCACAGCGGCCGCACGGGCCTCCTAGCGGCCCTGACGAGGCACGCAAAAAGCCGCCCCGGCGGGAGACCGGGACGGCTTGGAGCGTCTGCGACCTGTCAGGTCGAGATCAGGCCGTGCGGGTGCGGCGTCCGCGCAGCTCTTCGAGGCGCTCGTCGAGCAGCTCCTCGAGCTCGGGGATCGATCGGCGCTCCAGGAGCATGTCCCAGTGCGTGCGCGGCGGCTTGATCTTCTTCACCTCCGGCTCGACACCGTCGATGATCTTCGACTCGGTGCCGTGGAGACGGCATTCCCAGGTCGGCGGCAACTCGGCGTCGTCGGAGAACGGGACCTCGAAGTCGTGTCCCTTCGGGCAGGCGTACCGCGCTGCCCGGCGCGGAGCGAGATCGTGGTTGCGATCGGTCTCGTAGCTGACTGCTCCGAGCCGGCTGCCACGCAAAACGCGGTCGGCCATGGCGGTGTCCTTTCGCTCGGCTCAGGGCCGGGGCCCAGGCTTCTTGCTCACCGTGTGCAACGCCCGGATTGCTCCGTTTGTTTCCGGCTCGCTCTCATGGTTGCCCACAGTGACGTCGTTCACTCGTCAACGAAGGCTTCCTACTAATGGATGCGATCGCCACAGGATCGTGACGCGTTATCAAGCTTCTGGGCTCATGCATCACTCTAATGGCCCAGTGGAGGCCGCTGGTAACCGCCTAGGCCAACCGGAGTTGGCCACCTTGTGCGACGTCAGGCCCCAGGTCTCCCAACCGAAAGTGACGCCTGCAGAGCACCTGATAGCGCACAGTAGTTTCGGTGTTCTCGGTAACACCGTCGCTCTCCGTACCCGATCGGTGCTGTTCCGTGTCCGGCACCGTGTCGGCGACGAGAACGGTGTCCCCGGCCCTGATCACCTGCCCGGCGCGCACCCGTGCGTTGAACCTCCCGGGCACCCCGCACCAGCACAGGACCTCGACCTGGATGGCCTTCAGCTCGTCGGCGAGCTCGAACAGCCGGCGCGATCCGGGGAACATCTCCCCGCGGAAGTCGGTGGCGAGCCCGAAGCAGTACACGTCCACCTGGACGTCGTCCGCGAGTTCCGCGAGCTGCTCCACCTGCGCGGCCGACAGGAACTGCGCCTCGTCCACGATCAGGTAGTCGACCCGCCGGCCCTCGGCCCACTCGGCGCGGACCAGGTGGCGGAGATCGTCGTCGCGGATCTCCGAGGCCGCCCGCGTGATGCCGATGCGGCTCGAGATCTGCGGCCGGCCGGACCGGTCGTGCCGGACCAGCAGCAGTCCGCGCCGGCCCTGGCGCGAGT
Organism: Lentzea jiangxiensis; assembly: GCF_900104175.1. Taxonomy (GTDB): domain Bacteria; phylum Actinomycetota; class Actinomycetes; order Mycobacteriales; family Pseudonocardiaceae; genus Lentzea; species Lentzea jiangxiensis. Next base: position 7,911 of record NZ_FNIX01000018.1, on the reverse strand, counting down.
TGTTGTGGTCGATCTGCAGGGCGAGCGTCGACTTGCCGCAGTCCATCGGACCGAAGAAGAACTTGAGGTGCCCGACCACCGGCGTTGAGCGCCGGGAACCAGCGACAGGGACAGCGGACAGGGCGTCTGTCGGATCGGGGAGGGCGTCCACGGCGGGTCACCCTAGTGCCTGGATCCCGATCATGAGGAATCCCCACGGTCCGTCCCTCTCCATCGTCCGCCCTCCGAATGCGACCTGCTACTTCCGGGAAGGCATAGCCGCTGTCGCCGGTTTCGAAACATTGACTCTGCTCGGAACCTCTATAGCTTCAGTGTTAACTGAAGGAAGCCGTTGCCGGTGGTCGGCAGGGTATTCAGATGGGGGAGTGGGCAGAGCTTCGAGGCGTCACGGCACGCCCGACCCAGGTCGAGTGCTCCCTTCGCGAACGTGGCATCGAACGCGAAGTGTCCCGCCGCCCGCCGTGGAGGGGTGGGTGGAGGGGCAGGGGAGGGCTGCGCCGACAGCGGGTTCCAGTCGTCGCGCACCTTGTTTCGGCTGACGGGATCCGCCGAGTACGCCGGTGGCCGGTGTGGCGCCGCCTGAAGTCGCCGCTCCGGCTCTCGTCATTCTTCCCTTCGTTCTTTCGATAGCTTCAGTGTTGACCAAATTCAAATCCACACGGTCACTCAGGTTCCCGATATAGCTCGCGTCGCGATATATTCAGCGACATGAGTGGTCGAGTCATGTCCGAGCAGGCGTTCCTGGTGCTCACGGCACTGGCGGAGGAGCCGCTGCACGGGTACGCGATCGTGCAGGCGGTCGAGCAGCTGTCCGAGGGGCGGACGGTGCTGCGGGTGGGCACGTTGTACGGCGTGCTGGACCGGTTGGTGGCGGACGGGCTGGCCGAGCGCGACCGCGAGGAGGTGCACCAGGGGCGGCTGCGGCGCTACTACCGGCTCACCGACTCCGGGGTGCGGGCGTTGCAGGCGGAGGTGGCGCGGCTGAGCGCGAACGTGCGCGCGGCGAGCGCGGTGCTGCGGGGGAGAGGGTTGCAGGCGTGGGCGGGTCGGGCGTGACGAACCTGGAGCGGCGGTACCGGGCGCTGCTGAAGGTGCTGCCGGGGTGGTACCGGCGGGACCGTGAGGAGGAGATGGTCGGGATCTTCCTGGTCGAGCGGACCGACGACCTCGACCTGGAGCACAGCTGGCCGGGGTGGTGGGAGACGTGGGCGGTGCTCGGGCTCGCGGTGCGCACGCACCTGGCGGCCGGGGCGGCGTTCACGGGTGTGCCGGCGAGGGTGGTGTGGCGCGGGGAAGCGGTGCGGGCGCTGGGGATGCTCGGGTTGCTGCTGGGGCTGTACTACTCGGCGGCGGTGGTGGTCGTGCTCGCCGGCCGGCACGGTCCGGATCCGGTGTGGTGGCGGGTGCTGGAGCTGGCGCCGTTCGTGGCGTTCGCGGCGTTGCTGGACGGGCGGCGGACGCTCGCCAAGGTCGCGGCGGCCGCGCCGGTGGTCGTGCCGGTGCTGTCCGTCGGGGATGTGCGGGAGGCGTTGCTGTCGGCGACGTTCGCGGTGCCGTCGCTGGTGACGTTCGCCTGTCTGTGCCTGGGGTTCCACCGCGAGGCGCCGACGCCGCCCGCGCGCAGGCTGCTGTGGTGGGGTGGGGGAGCGGTGCTGCTCGGCGTGGTCGGCGGGTTCGCCACGGGGACGGGGTTGCTGCTCGTCGGGCTGGTCACCGCGGCGGTGCGCGTCTTCGCGTTCGTGCGGGGTGACGCCGTGTTCGGGAGGGCGTTGTCGGTGTTCGCGTTGCTGCAGCTGGTGCCGCTGGTGGTGCTGGCAGCGGCGTGGGGTGAGGTCACCGCCGAGCGGAACGTGCTGGCGGCAGTGCTCCTGCTCGCGGTGGTGGCGCCCGTGCGGCGCGGGCGGCGGGTCCGGGCGTGACGAAGGAGCGGTGCCGCACCGGCACCGCCCCTTCGAGGAGTGGTCAGACGAGTTCGGGTTCCTTGTTGCCAACGGCTTTGATGGCGCGCCGGACGGGGACGAAGATCAGCAGGACGAAGCCGGCGACGAAGAAGATGATCAGGGCGAGGATGGCGGGGCGCAGGCTGCCGGTGGCCTGGCCGACGCCCGCGAACACCAGCGGGCCGAGCCAGCTGGTGGAGCGCTCGCCGACCTCGTAGAGCGAGAAGTACTGCGCTTCGCGGCCGGGCGGCACCATCTGGCTGAAGAGGCTGCGGGACAGGGCGTTCGTGCCGCCGAGCACGATGCCGATGCCGGCCGCGACGAGGTAGAACGACGTCTCGTCGCCCGCTTGGACGAAGAACGCCGCGGTGATCACGACGATCCACACGACCAGGGAGCCGAGGATCGTCTTCTTGGCGCCGATGCGCTTGGCCACGGCTCCGTGCAGGACGCCGCCGATGAAGGCGACGAACTGGACGATGAGGATCACGGTGATCAGCGTCTGCTGCTCGAACTTGAGCTCGACGCTGCCGTACTGGGCGGAGACGTTGGCGACGGTGGCGATGCCGTCGGTGTAGATCAGGTAGGTGCCGAGGAACGCCAGGGTGAGCGGGAAGGCCTTGGCCTGCCTCAGGGTCGTGCCGAGTTCCTTGAAGCCGGCGGAGACGACCGAGGCGCCGTGTTCGCGGACGTGCGGGTTCCGGTGCTCGGTGAGGGCGCGCAGCGGGATGATCGTGAAGGCGGCCCACCAGATGCCGGAGATGACGAACGCGATGCGGGCGGCGTCGCCGGAGGTGATGCCGAGGGCGTCGGCGGACAGGGTGATGCCGAGCTGGATGGCGAGGGCGACGCCGCCGCCGAGGTAGCCGAAGGCCCAGCCGCGGCTCGAGACGGCGTCGCGTTCGTCGGGGGTGGCGATCTCGGGCAGGAAGGCGTAGTAGACGACGACGCTGGAGCCGTAGCAGATGTTGGCGAGGACGAAGAGCAGGACGCCGAGCTTCCAGTTGGTGCCTTCGACGGTGGCGAGCGCGATGGTGGCCGCGGAGCCGGTGAAGGCGAAGAAGCCGAGCATCTTCTTCTTGTTCTGGGTGCGGTCGGCGATGGCGCCCATGACGGGCAGCACGATCACCTGGATGACGGTGGCGGCGGAGAGCAGGTAGCCCCACAGCGAGCCGGAGGGGAACTGCAGGCCGAGGAGCGTGACGTCGCAGCGGTCGAAGGCGTTGTCGTTCGCGCAGGGGTTGGCGCCGTTGAGCGCGGTGTCGGCTTTGGCGGCGTTGGTCGCGATGCTCGTGAGGTACAGCGAGAGGAAGACTGTGATCACGGACGTGGGGAACACGGAGTTCGCCACGTCGTACCAGACCCAGCCGCGTTGTTCCTTGCGGCGGCCTGTGGTGTTGGCGTCGGCGGCGTCGCCCTGGACCTTCATGTCGGCGGACTGTACTTGTCCGCCGACGCCTCCCATGATCGGCTGTCCAACCTGTTACCAGCTGTTGCGGGACTGGAGAACTCGGCGCAGTACGTCGGGCCGGTCGGTCACGAGTCCGTCCACCCCGAGGTCGAGCAGGGCGCGCATGTCGGCCTCGTCGTCGATGGTCCAGACGTGGACTTCGAGGGCCCTGCGGTGGGCGGCCCGGACGAAGCGGCGGTCGACGATGCGCAGGCGTCCCTGGCTGACGGGGACCTGGGCGACCTGGCCGCGGACGGCGAGTCCGGCGAAGGGGATGCGGCCTGCGGCCCAGAGGGCGCCGGCGGAGCGGGGGCCCATGGAGGTGAGGAGTTCGGGTCCGGCGAGGCGGCGCAGGCGGGCGAGGCGGTTGTCGGAGAAGCTGGCGAGGCAGACGCGCTGCAGGGACTTGGCCTTGCGCAGCAGGGTGATGACGGGTTCGACGGCGTTCTCGGACTTGACGTCGATGTTGAAGAACGTGTCGGGGAGTTCCTCGAGGACGTCGGCGAGTCGGGCGATGGGTTCGCGGCCGCCGACGTTGGAGCGCTTGACCTCGGTCCAGGGGAGTGCGGAGACGACGCCGGTGGCGTCGGTGGTGCGGTCGAGGGTGTGGTCGTGGTGGACGACGACCTCGCCGTCGGCGGTGGCGTGGACGTCGGTCTCGATGTAGCGGTAGCCCTCCTGCACGGCCCTGCGGAACGAGCTCAGCGAGTTCTCCATGCCGGTGAGGTCGTCGACGTGCCAGCCGCGGTGGGCGAAGGCGCGGGGGTGCGGGCCTGCGAGGTAGGGATGTGTCACGTCGTGGAGTCTGCCTTCCGGTGGTGGCTCCGGGGTGGACGGCAGGTGGCGAGATGTCTTCTTCTATTCTCTATAACTTCAGTGTAGACGAAAACAAAACATATCGGCGCCAAATACCAGCGCAATCGCACGAAACGACCACGCAGAGGCGCAAGAGATCGATCGAAGTCGATCAGAATCGCCCCGGAAGCGACATCGACGGACCGCCGGGTACTGTCCGGTTCCCTACGAAGGTCGGGCTTTCTGGCGCGTCGCTGGAGACCACCCACCGGCATTCGCTACCGTCGCGCGCCATGGAGCGCTCCATGGAGGCGGATGAGCCCAGGCACTGTGCGTGGTGCGGGAGGCGGTTGCCGGGGAGTGGGCGGATCGGCCGGCCGAGGCGGTACTGCGCGCAGCCGTGTCGTCAGCGGGCGTACGAGCGCAGGGCGGCGTTGCAGCGCGGTGGTCTGCCGGAGGACGCGGTGGTGCTGAGCACCGCGGAGCTGGCGGACCTGCAGGACAGGTTGTTCCAGCTGCGGTGTGCCGCGGAGGACGTGGTGACGGCGGCGCAGGACGGGGCGGAGAACGAGGAGCTGAGGAAGCTGGCGGCCGAGCTGGTGGAGTCGGCGAAGGGTTTGGAGCGGCTGCGATAGCCGTTCGCCAAGTAGCGAACCTACCGGCGTAGCGGGTTGCTTACGTCCGGTGATCGGACGATCATGACGCGCGTGACCTCCTACTGCCGCACGGTGCTGGACCGGGCGGGTGTCGGCTATGCCGTGACGGATGCGCGCGGGAACCTGTTGTGGTGCAACCGCGCGCTGGGTGCTGTGCTGGGGGTTCCGGTCGAGCAGGCGTACGGGCGGTCGTTGCCCGCGCTGCTGCCGGGGGTGCCCGAGGTGCCTGCTCCGGTGCGGGAGGTGCTGGTCCCGGGGCCGAAGTGGCTCGAGGTGCAGTGCTCCCGGCTGGGTGACGATCTGATGTACGAGGTCGTGGACGTGTCGGCGTGGCGTGATCGTGAGCTGACGGTGACCCAGGAGGCGGACGCGTTGCGCCGGGCGCAGGCGTTGGGCCGGATGGGGACCTGGGAGTGGTCGATCCGCGAGGACCGGGTGACGTGGTCGGACACGTTGCTGGAGATGTTCGGGTTCGAGCCGGGGACGGCGTTCGACTTCGAGCTGTACTCGCAGCTGGTGCACCCGGAGGACCTGCCGATGATCGAGGAGACGCTGGAAGCGGCTCTGAAGACGGGGTCGGTGTTCACGTACACGCACCGGATGTTGCGTCCGGACGGCAAGGAGCGGGTGTTCGAGTGCTTCGGTGAGGTCGTGCTGGGTGATGACGGCGCGCCGTTGCGGGCGTTGGGCACGGCTCATGACGTGACGCAGTCGTCGCGGGTGCACGACGAGCTGGTGCGGATGGCGGAGCAGGACCCGTTGACGGGGTTGCCGAACCGGCGGGCGTTGACGCGGGCGCTGGAGCGGGAGCTGGCGAACAACGGTTCGGGTGCGTTGCTGGTGCTGGACCTGGACAACTTCAAGGATGTCAACGATCTGCGCGGTCATGCGGTGGGTGACCGGGTGATGCGGATGCTGGCGTCGGCGTTGCAGTCTCGTTTGGGTGACAGGCTGATCGCTCGTCTGGGTGGTGATGAGTTCGCGGTGGTGTTGCCGGGGGCGTCGCCGAAGGACGCGTCGGAGGTTGCGGACGGGCTGCGGGACGCGGTGGCGGGTTTTCCGCTGGCGGGGACGGGGACGCCGGCGCGGATCACGGTGAGCACGGGGCTGGCGGAGTTCGGTCCGGGGGATTCGTGGGAGCTGGTGCTGGCGAACGCGGATCTGGCGTTGTACGCGTCTAAGGCGGCGGGCCGGGACCGGGTGACGGTGTACGAGCCGAACCACTACGCGGACACGGTGAAGCGGGTCAGTGTGCTGGACCGGTTGCGGGCGGCTCTGGCGGGTGGCGGTCTGGCGTTGTGCGGGATGCCGATGGTGGAGTTGGCGTCGGGTGTGACGCTGGGGCACGAGTTGTTGTTGCGGTTGGAGGACGGGCAGGAGCCGTATCTGGGGCCTGCGGACTTCCTGCCGGTGGCGGAGCGGTCGAACCTGATCCTGGACGTGGACCGGTGGGTGTTGTCGACGGCGATCGACGCGTTGGTGGCGCAGCCGGATTCGCGGTTGCGGTTCAACGTGAACGTGTCGGGCCGGACGTTGGAGGACCCGGAGTTCGGGGATTTCGTGCTGGACAGGCTGGGGTCTGCCGGTGTGGCGCCGGGGCGGCTGGGGTTGGAGATCACGGAGACGGCGGCGGTGACGAACCTGGACGCGGCGGTGGCGCTGGCGACGCAGCTGCGGGGTTTCGGGTGCCGGATCACGCTGGACGACTTCGGTTCGGGGTTCGGGTCGTTCGTGCACCTGAAGCACCTGCCGATCACGGGGATCAAGATCGACGGTGAGTTCGTGAAGGGCATCGAGACCAGTGACGCGGACGCGGTGCTGGTGTCGGGGATCGTGCGGATCGCGGACGGGTTGGGGTTGTCGGCGGTGGCGGAGTGGGTGGAGCGTCCGTCGCAGGTGGAGGCTTTGCGGGGGTTGGGGGTGCGGGTGGGGCAGGGTTTTCACCTGGGCCGGCCGGTGCCGTTGCGTGACATCGTGGGTGCGGAGCGCATGCGTCCGAATGGCGCATTGTCGTCTCGGGTGGTCGGAGCAGAGGATGGTGCGCGCTCCTGATCCCCGCCCGATGGGATGTCCGTGTCGTCTTGTGGTGTTCGTCGTCTTGAGTTGAGCGTTGCCGAGCCCGAGTTGTCGGTGGATTTCTTCGCCGGGGTGCTGGGGTGGACGGTGGTGGCGGAGCCGGGTGGGTCGTTCGCGGGTTTCGTGGGTGATCGGCTGGCGGCTCGGGTCGTTGCGGGTGATCAGGGTTGGCACGTGTTCTTCGGTGGTGGCGAGTCGCGGGTGTTGCGGGCGAATTCCTCTGTGGACGGTGGGCGGGTGTTGCACGGTCCGTGGGCGCCGCCGCCGCGGCATGGTGAGCCTTGCTGGGTGGAGTTGCTGACGAGCGCGCCGGAGCAGGACGACGCCTACTGGACCGCGGAGCTGGGCTGGAGGTCGGCGGCCGGTGAACGGGCGTCGGGTTTGTACACGTCGGCTCGGCACGGTGGGGCGCGGCCGGTGGCGGGGACGATGCGGTCGTGTCTGGGCGCGGTGTCGCAGTGGGGTGTGTTCTTCGCGGTGGACGACGTGGAGGCGGCGTGTGCCCGGGTGGTGGAGCTGGGGGGCGAGGTGGGTACGGGTCCCGGTCTGCTGCCGATCGGCAGGGTGGCGTCGGTCGAGGGCCCGCACGGCGGGTGCTGCGGGCTGCTGGAGAGGCCGGCGAGGTGGGGCGGGAACTGGGCGGGCTAGGAGCTGTTTGAAGTTCGGATCTAGGTTGGCTGGTGGCGCGCTGGTAGAACACGGATGTGGCGCGTTTTGATGTGACCGATGCCGAGTGGGCGTTGATCGAGCCGCATGTGCCGGTCGCGGCCACGGGGCCGTTGCCGCGGCGGGTGCGGGATCAGTTCAACGGGATCCTGTGGCGGTTCCGCACCGGGTCGGGCTGGCGTGACGTCCCGCAACGGTATGGGCCCTGGTCCACCGTCTACTCCCGGTTCAACTCCTGGGCCAAGGCCGGGATGTTCCAGGCGCTGATGGACGCGCTGATCGCCGAGGCCGCCTCCCGCGGCCAAGTCGGATTGGAACTGGTCAGCGT
>NZ_FNIX01000047.1 GCF_900104175.1 Lentzea jiangxiensis | reverse complement strand
CTCGTGCAGCCGTTGCCACACCCCGGCCTCGTTCCACTCGGCCAGGCGCCGCCAGCACGTCATCCCGGACCCGAAACCCAGCTCCTGGGGCAGGAACTCCCACTGGATCCCCGTATGCAGCACGAACAGGATGCCCTGCAGGACCAGCCGGTCCGGGATGCGCTTGCGGCCCAGCTTGGGCAGCGCGTACTCCCATCGAGGCAACAACGGCTCGATTCGCGCCCACAGATCGTCGGACACGATCCACGGTGGCTGCTCACCCTTTCTCACCCGTTCATGATCAACGATCATGAACGTTCAGTCACCACAGTTGATCAATCTGTTAGGAACTCTAAGCATCCTGCGGGACGACGACCTGCACTTCCTGTGGCTGCCGCTGGCGCACTCGTTCGGCAAGGTGCTAACGACGGCGACGATGGCCGCCGGGATGCCGACCGCCGTCGACGGTGCGGTGGAACGGATCGTGGACAACCTCGGCGAGCTGCGGCCCTCGATCGTCGCCGGCGCACCGCGCATCTTCGAGAAGATCCACGGCTGGATCGTGGCCGGCGTCCGGGAGAGCGGCCGAGTTTCGGAGAAGATCTTCGCCTGGGCGGACCGCGATCACGGTCCGATGACCGCCTGGCTCGCCGACCGCCTGGTGCACGCCAAGCTGCGTGCCAAGGTCGGTGGCCGCATCCGCTACTTCATCTCCGGCTCCGCGCCGCTCGCTCCCGAGATCGCGGAGTTCTTCGCGCGGGCGAGACTGCCGATCCTGGAGGGCTACGGTCTGACCGAGTCGTCCGCGGCCACGTTCGTCAACCGCCCCGGCTCGGTCAAGATCGGCACCGTCGGCCCACCGGTCCCCGGCACGCAGGTCCGGATCGTGGCCGACGGCTAGGTGCTGATCAAGGGGCCCGGCGTGATGCGCGGTTATCACAACAGGCCCGCCGAAACGGCCGAGACGCTGATCGACGGCTGGTTGCACACCGGTGACATCGGCGAGCTCGACGAGCGCGGCCGGTTGACGATCACCGACCGCGAGAAGGAGCTGATCAAGACCTCCGGCGGCAAGTACGTGGCACCCGCGCGGATTGAGTCCCTGCTCAAGGCCGCGTCGCCGTACATCGGCAACGCGATCGTGCACGGCGACCGGCGGAAGTACTGCGTGGCGCTGGTGACGCTGGACCCGGACACCTCGGCGGGCCTGGGCGACGCCCAGGCCGAGGTCAGGCGGGCAGTCGAGCAAGTGAACGCCCAGCTGGCGCGGCACGAGCAGCTCAAGCGGTTCGCCCTGCTGGAGCGCGATTTCAGCGGCGAGGACGCGTTGCTGACCACGTCGCTGAAGCCGCGCCGCAGGGAAAATCGACAAACGCTACGAATCCGTGCTGAACGGTCTTTATTGACACAAATCACTCGTTCGGATCCGAAAGGAAGGAGGCCGGTCGACCGGCAGAATGCGGTTTCTGCCGGTTCTTCTGCATGGCTTTCACGCGAGTGGGTTCATATGTTCCTGCTCGTACTCGGCCGTCACATTTCCTCCCTGACACACGGATCACCGCCGTGTGCCGCCGCCCAGGAGACGAAAATGACCCGTTGCGAACCCAAGCTGATCGGCAGCGCGGTGGTCCGTCCCGAGATCGAGGCGTCGTGGCGCCGCTCGCAGCGCATCGGCCTGAGTCCGTTGAGCGAGGTCTTTGCGGCGCCGGTCCGGCCCGTGCCGTCCAGCCACCCGCTGCGGCGGCTGGCCGCGGACGTGCTGAGCCGGTTCGAGAAGGACATCTCCGGAAGTCCGTTCACCGCAGTGCTCGCGGACGCGGGAGGCGTGATCGTGGACCTGAGACCCGGTCTGCCCGAGCAGTCCTCCGAGCTCGACGCGGCCGGCGTGGTGGTCGGCCGCCAGTTCACCGAGCCGCTCACCGGGACCAACTCGATCTCGCTGACCATTGAGCTGGGCCAGCCGGTCGCGGTGATCGGCGCGGAGCACTTCCTCACACGGTTCAAGGACTTCGCCTGCTACGGCTACCCCATCATGGCCCCGTCGACCGGACGGCTCGCCGGAGTGCTCAACCTCGCCTGCCCTCTCGACATGGCCAGCCCGCTCAGCCTTCCCCTGCTGCGGAGGTTCGCGCAGGAGATCGAGCACCGCATTCGGATGGGCGCACCGGCGGCTTCGCCGGCCAACCAGCTCGTTGACCCCCGCCTGCCGCACTACCGCAGGCAGCGGCTGCCGGTGCTGGTCGCGGGTGAGCGCGGCAGCGGCCGGACCACGGCCGTGTGGCAGCTTGCCGGGACGAACCCGATTCTGCGGCTCGACCTGACCCGCTCCGGGCACGAACAGCTGGCCGCGGGACACTCCGGCCTCGTCCTGGTCGAGAACGTCGACGCGCTCGGCCCGGCCGAGGTGGCGAAACTCGCGCACCTGCTCGACGCGGGTACCTGCTGGATCGCGTTGACCAGCAAGCCCCTGGCCGAGCTCGACCACAACGGTCGGGCGTTCGCGGCGCGGTGCGCCGGCCGGGTCGAGCTGTCCCCGCTACGCGACCGGCTGGGCGAGTTACCCGCGCTCGTGCACGAGCACCTCGCGGCTTTGGGCGCGGCCGGCCGCCTGCGCTTCGCGGACACCGCGTGGGGGGCGCTGCGGCGGCACACGTGGCTGGACAACTTCCGGGAGCTGCACGATCTCGTCGAGCACCTGCTGTCGCTGCGCACGACCCGCGAGATCACCGTCCACGACCTGCCCGAGCGCTTCCGGCACAACTGCTCCAAGCAGCCCAGGAGCCTCATGGCGAAGACCGAGTACGACCTGATCGTCAAGGCGCTGCGGACGTACGGCGGCAACCGGGTGAAGGCGGCCGAACACCTAGGTATCAGCCGATCGACGTTGCACCGCCGGTTGCGCACCTTCGGCATCGCCGCGTGACGCGACACCGCCTCACCTGACACTGCCCGACCTGGCACCACCCCAACCGGCACCACCCGAACCGGGCTCCCTGACCTGACACGCCTGAGACGGGAGACGCCTTGACGCTGAGCTCGTACCCGGAGCCGAACACCCCGACGAAGACCTTCTGCCCTGGCCACCGGAACGGGCCGGCGACATAGCGGCGAAGTACCTACCGTACTGGGGTGAGGCGCCGATCGTACGGGTGCGGCTGGCCGACGGCCAAACGTCGTGGCTCGCGACGCGACATGCCGAAGTCCAGTCGATGCTGTCTGGACGGCACTTCGCCGTACGTGCCTCCCCGTTGCACCGCAGCGACGATGCGGCAGTCATCCGGGCGTCGCGCATCCTCCGGCTCGACGGCGCGGAACACCACCGAGTTCGCGGCGCCGTGGCCAGGGCGCTCGACGGGCGCCGGCACACGTTCCGGCCGTTGACCGAGGCCGTGGTCGAGCGCCACTTGGACCTCATGCGGCAATGGGACGGCCCGCTCGACCTGGTCGCCGGCTTCGCGCTCGCAGTCCCGTTGCCGGTGATCTCTCAGCTGCTCCGGCTGCCGCCGGAGGACCAGGAACGGTTCTACGACAACGGGACCGCCGAGCTGATACGCATCGGCATCTCGGCGGACAACGCGAACGAGCACGCAAAGGCAGCACTGGACTACCTCGCGGAGGTCGTCCACACCAGGTCCCGCGCTCCACGGGACGACCTCATTAGCGATCTGGTCACCAGTCCGAGCTGACCGTCGAGGAGATCGCGGAACAGGGCGTGTCACTGCTGATGGCCGGGTACGAGGCGCCTGCGGGGATGATCTCGAAGGGTGCCGTCGAACTGGCCGCCGACGCCGGGTTGCGCGCCGCGCTCACCGGCGACGACCCGGACCTGCGAGCCGGCGCGGTGGAAGAGCTGCTGCGCCACATCGCGATCGTCCAGTACGGCATCGACCGGGTCGCCGCCGAGGATGTCATGATCGGCGGCCGACGCATCAAGCGCGGCGGGTCCGTCATCGCGTTGCTCGCCGCCGCGAACCACGATCCGGCACTGTCCCCCACGCCGGACGAGATGAACGCACGATGCCCGGTGCGAGGTCACGTCGCGTTCGGCCACGGACCGCACCACTACCTGGGACCCGAGCTCAGCCGCGTAATGATCGGGACCAGCCTGTCCCGCCTGTTCACCGAGTTCCCCGCGCTGCGCGTGGTGGACGGCGACAACCGCGAACGCGACGAGTACGTGATGGGCGGGCACCTGCGGCCGTGGGTCACGTGGTGACCTGGCCCGGCCTGTACTGCCCGGTCGAACCCGCCACGCACCCGATGGCCAAGCAGGCGCAGACCCGTTCTGTCGAGTGGTTCACGAGATTCGAGCTCATCAAGGATCCGCAGCGGCGGGCTCGGCTGGTGCAGGCGAAGCTCGGTTCGCTCGCCGCGGTCAGCGCACCCGGTTGCCCAGTTTCCTGGTTGCAGGTGCTGGCCGACATGTCGACGTGGTGGCGGCGTTCGACGACGAGTGCGACGACGGGTCCGGCACGGCTGGGCTGGGCCTGCTGATGTGGCCGGTGCTGCGGGCGCTCGACGCACCGACCGCGGACGCGACCGGCTACTCCGCGGCGCTGCGCGACCTGCGGGACCGGATCCTGGCGCTTGCGACCCCAGAACTGCCGCTGCAGTTCGCCGAAGGGCTGCGCGCAACCTTGCTGACCGAGCTGGTGCACACTGCCCAGACGAGCGACGACGGGGAGCCGACGTACGACGAGTCGCTGGCCACCCGCGGCCGGACGAGCTCACCGGCGTGGGCGTTTCCGTTGCTGTGTCACGTCGCCGGGTGCCGGGGCTCCGCCGGTACCACCCTCGCCGATCCCTCCTGTGGCGTGCTGCTCGACATCACCGCGAGCATCATCAACTGGGACAACGACTTCCACTCCTACGACGGCGACAAGTCCAACCCTGGCAACGGGAGAAACCTCGTCAGCCAGGTGCGCGTGCGGCTGGGATGGGATGAACAGGACGCGACTACCGCGGCCGTGGCGCTGTGCAACGAGGTGATGGCGCTCTTCCTGCGCCTGCGCGACCAGCTCCACCGGCCCGCGGACCCGGACCGGCAGCCGTTCCTCGCCGGTCTGGGGCGCTACCTGCCCGGCAACCTCGACTGGCACGAGCTGAGCGGGCGGTACGCCACGACCTGGATCTCACTCGTGTCCGAGTGGGATCCGGTGCCGTGCGACCGGAGGCTGAGGACGCCCGCGATCTCGTGGTGGTGGGGACGAGCTCGAAAGACGTTAGACAGGCCGGCGCCCGAGCAGTCGTCAAGCCGCGTGCCAGACGCGACGCGCACGCCGGTACGCGGGCAGGGCGATCCTGAGCGTCGCGGACAGGCTCACGCCGACGCGCCGGTCGAGTACCTCGTACCCGGCGTCCTCCACCGCGTCCAGGATGCCGCTGTACAGCACGTACGCCGTCTCGACGCACGGCCGGCTCGACGGTGCGAGCATCCTGATGCCACCTACCGCGTACGCGTACAGCTCGCGGTTGCGCTCGATCTCGACCGCAACCAATAGCGCACGTGGTGAGCGGTACCCGTGGAAGCCAAATCGGTGCGCGTCACCCCGAATCGGCGCCGGTCCTGCGCGGGCAGGTACACCCTGTCGCGGGCGAGGTCCTCTGCGGTGTCTCGGATGAAGTTGGTGAGCTGGAACGCTTCCCCCATTGCGCTGGGCTGCACTCGGAACAGCGGCGTTGCGGATGGCCGTTGCAGGACCTGCCGGACGAATACGGGCAGAAGCAGCGCCTCTGCGATTCCTTCCACGAGCACGGCGCGAGGCCCGAAGAGCATGGCGCTACGGTGGCATCGAGGTAGCGCTTCAACTTCGAGTGCCCATCGTCCAGGTCCAACTCGGCCAACGGGATTGTCTTTGCCTCGAAGAGACTCTGTTCATCAGGACCGGCCAGCGCCTGACGCTTGAGAACCACGAGATCCTCGACCGCGGCCGAGGAAGCGATCAAAGGTGAGTGGGTGGTGACCACCACCTGGATTCGACTCGCGTACTCGAAGGAAGCCTGTTGGGTGGCCGAGGCTTCTGCGGCGTCGCGCAGGTACTCGACGAGCAGCGTTTGCAGCTGCGGATGCAGATGTGCCTCGGGCTCCTCGACGAGGAGGACCGTGAGATCGTAATCGCGTGCCGCCCGGAGTTCAGCGATGACAGTGGCGATGAACAGCAGCTCGGCGCAACCGAGTCCGGAGCCGGCGATGTCGGGTCTGCTGCACGAGTAGGTGACAGTTGTGACCTGCCCTACTGGATGGGTTCCAGAGTTGGTGGCTAACTGGCGGCTTCTTCGAGAGGCTGTGCACTGTGCCCCGTGCGTACCCCGCCGAGTTCCGAGCGCGTGCCGTCGCGCTTGTTCGGGCCGGTAGAGAGCAGAAGCAGACCGCTGCCGACCTGGGTGTCCATCCGGTGACGTTGTCGAAGTGGGTCAAGCAGGACCGGATCGATCGGGGTGAGATTCCCGGCACCCCGAGCAGCGAGTCCGTCGAACTGCGTGCCGCTCGGCAACG
>NZ_FNIX01000050.1 GCF_900104175.1 Lentzea jiangxiensis | reverse complement strand
CAGAAGCCGTTGTCGATCGTGCTGACCGCCGGGCACCGCCACGACAGCCCGCAGTTCGTTCCGGTGCTGCGGGGCATCCGGGTGCCCAGGCTGACCGGCGGGCGGGCCAGAACTCGCCCTGATCGTGTGCTGGCGGACAAGGCATACACCTCGAAAGACAATCGGGAGCACCTGCGTCGCCGCGGGATCCGCGCGACCATCCCGAGCAAGGCCGACCAGGACGCCCACCGCAAAGCCAAGGGGTCGAAGGGCGGCCGGCCACCAGCCTTCGACCCCGAGACCTACAAACAGCGCCACGCCGTGGAGTGCGGCATCAACCGGCTCAAACGCCACCGGGCCGTGGCCACCCGCTACGACAAACTCGCCGTCCGCTACGAAGCGGCCGTCCACATCGCCGCGATAAACGAATGGCTCTGACCGACTTCGATACAGGCCCTAGTGCCGATTTAGCTTCAAGTTGCTCGGCGCTGCGGACCGGCCCGTCTCGACCCTGTCGCGCTGCGCTCGCCACCGGCCGACTCGCGGGCGAAGTGTGCACCGCGAGGAGCCGCGTAGTGCCCTGGAGCCGTGTCGCATTCCTGCAGCACCTGCTCGGGCGAGCGAGGTGGGATGCCGACCTGGTGCGCGACGACCTGCGTGACTTCGTGATGGAGCATCTGGCAGACGATCAGGCCGTGCCGTGGCCGATGAGACCGACGACCTGAAGAAGGGCACCCGCACCATGGGCGTCCAGCGCCAATACGCCAGCACCGCAGGCAGGATCGAAAACGCCCAGGTCGCTGTCTACCTCACCTACACCTCCCGGCACGGCCACGCCGACATCGACCGCGTCCTGTACCTGCCCAAGTCCTTGCCCGCGACGAAGACCACTTGCCCGCGGGGCATCCGGCAGAACTCCTGCCACATAGACGCGGCAGGACAACACACAGCATCTGGTCGCCGTCGACGATGAACACGGCAGCCGGTGCGCCTTTTCGCACACCACTACCCGAAACCGAGCTTGGCGAGTGTGGACGCCCCTACGGAACGCCCTGCAGACACGAGCATTCAGCGGCAGCCGACGTGGTGCCGTCACGACGCGGCCACGCGACGCCGGCCCGCTGAGGTCGCGCTTGTAGATCGGGCGCTGCGCCACCGCATCCGGCTCGACGACGCAGGACGGACCAGTCCAGCTGCCGGTGCCCGTGCCGGGGCGACCTCGGCACCCGCCCGGCACGAGCAGGATGGGCGGGTCACGTGTACCAGGTGGGTTCGGGCAGCTCGTCCAGCAGTGCGTAGCGGCCGACCTCGGCGCGTTTGTGGGCGATGGGGTCGTGCAGGCTGTGGGTGCGGATGTTGCGCCAGTAGATGTCCAGGCCGACGGTGTTGGCGGTGGCGCGGGCGCCGGTGACGTCGAAGACGCGGGTGGCGATCTCCAGGCCGGTGTCGATGGCGCGTTGCTTGGCTGCGGCGATGACGACTGCGGCTTCGCCGCGTTGGCGTTCAGTGACGGTGTCGGGGTGGGTGTTGATCGCCTCGATCAGCGCGGCGGCGCGGTCGGCCAGGGCTTCTGCGGCCCACAGCTTGGACTGGAGGTCGCCGTAGGTGTCCAGGACGTGGAACTCCTGCACCGCGGTCTCCTTGACATCGACGGCGTAGGGCCAGGGGCGAGTGCGGTCGCGGGTGTAGGCGGCGGCCGTGGTGAGGGCACCCCTGGCGATACCGAGGTAGAGGTTGGTGAACACCAACTGGATCAACGGCACAATGAGGCTGTTGTAGACCCGCGGCCGGAACTGCTTGTCGACATAACCCAAGGCATCCGACCAGGGTGCGCGCACGCCACGGATTTCGACACTGCCGCTCTCGGTGAGCCGCTGGCCGAGGTTGTCCCAGTCATCGTTGAACACGATGGCGTCCTGGTGGGACGCGACGATGGCGAAGACGTGCTTGTCGGTGCCTTCCAGCACGCCTGCCAGAACCGTGACGTCGGAGACCTTGCTGCCGGTGGAGAAGGACTTGCGGCCGGTGAAGACGAGCTCGTCGCCCTCGTCGACCACCACCAGGTCGTTGTCGCGCTGGTTGGCCGCGCCGCCGAAGAACCAGCGTTCACAGGTGGCCTGTTCCTCCACTGCGGCGACCTGTTCGGGGGTGGCGATCAGGCGAGCGGTCCAGAACCACAGGTAGTGGTAGCCCAAGAGCTGGCCGATGGAGCCGTCGCCCACGGCGACCTCTCGGACGACCCGGTAGGCGGTGGTCCAGTCCTGCCCGCCACCACCGTGCTCGACCGGACCGAGCAGGGTGACCAGACCCGAGTCCTTGAGCAACCCCACTTCGGAGTAGGGCGTGGCCCCGACTCGGTCGCGGGCGACGGCGTCGGCGGCGAGCACGACGGCCACCTCCCGGGCGCGGTCGAGCCACTCGTCGGCAGTGGTCACGGCGGTGGTCCAGGTGTGCTGCGCGTAGGCGGTCACAAGCGGGCTCCGATCACGTGTGCGGGGCTACGGCATGTCCTTCGTATCGAGGACGCAGACGACGCGATAGGACCCAAGCGGGTGAAAAGATGTCCCCGTTCCATGCGAAAGCGCACCGGAGCACGACTCCTTACTTCGGCGACACAGCACCCAAGCTACGGTATTTCGCCGCGCGCAATTCTCACGGATGCCGGAACACCGCGTGCCTGTCGGCAACTACTCGGCAGTATGTCGGCCGAAGGTCGGTCAGTCAGCGAAGGTGATTGTCACAGGGCCGCCGACGATGCCGACTCCGGTGGTCAAGCAGGCCACGGGATCGGGGCTCATGAAGACGACCGTCTGCGTGAACTGGGCGTCCGCGAACAGGCCGGCCGTCACGGTTCTCTGCGTGGCGACGATCGTCTGTCCCGCGGTCCGGGCGGCGATGAAATTGCCAGTGGTGGTGCTGTTCGCACCGCTGTTCCAGGTGATCTACTGGGTAACGGTGAACAAGCCGCTAAGCAGGCACTTGACCTGTCCGTGGTGACGACGTCCGCCATTCCGGTTGTCACCGGACCGCCGATACAGCTGTAGGTCACGTCCGCGTCGATGTAGGTCATCTGCGTGCGTACAGTGAGCGGCGGGCTGTAGGTCTGCGCGGATTGGCCCACAGGTCACGAAGGTGGCCGCGACCTGCGCGGGCACCGGAAAGGCCGCTGCGGCAACGAGCACGACGGACGAAACCCAGCTGCCTACCACCGAGAAAAACACGGTTACCGCCCGCACCTCCTGACAGGTCCCGAAACCAATACGCCTACAAGAGAGAGGCTCGGCGGTGGCACGCAAACAGCACAAGGAATGGTCGGCGGCCGGAGCGGCTCGGGCCGCTCGTGAGCGCGTATCGCAACCGTGGAACATCTGCGATCCGCGCCGATCGCCCGCATCTGGCACATGGGCAAGCTAATGAGCGCTTTCCAGCTCCTGGTAGACCGTCTCGACGGCCAGCATCAGAAGGAGGCGGCGATGCTGATGCTTGGAGGCATGAGCTACGACGGGTCTGCCGCACGAGTAGGTGACAGTGTGACCTGCCCCATCGGAAGGGTTCCAGTCGTTGTGGCTAACTGGCAGCGGTGGCGGTGTTGTGGTCAGAGCGTAGTTCGTCCTCGATTGGGGTGAGGTGGCCGAGGGCGGTGTGCCGTCGGCGGCGGTTGTGGAAGATCTCGATGTAGTCGAAGAT
>NZ_FNIX01000052.1 GCF_900104175.1 Lentzea jiangxiensis | reverse complement strand
GCAGACCTTCGCGCTGCTGCACTGGTTCCGCCGCCTGCGGACCCGCTGGGAGATCCGCGACGACATCCACGAAGCCTTCCTCAGCCTGGCCTGCGGCATCATCTGCTGGCGCCGACTCCGCAACCTCTCATTGAGTTAGGAGTTCTTATCGGCCACAACGCGCACGTGGATGTTGGAGTCATCCAGCGCAAGCTCGGCGACTGGGAATGCCCGGAAGTGTTCGACACGCTCAAGCTCGCCAGGCGCCTGCTGCCTGGTCTCCCGTCCTACAAGCTCAGCGCGCTCGTCGAGAAGTACGAGCTTGCAAGCGGCCTCGACGGCGAAGAGAAGCCGCACCGGGCCAAATACGACGCGATCGTGACGGCAAGGCTCTTCGTCCTTCTGGCAGGCCGGCGGAGCCTCGAGGAGCTACGGGATCAACCGGCAGGGGGTGGTTCCGATGAAGAGCCAGCTCTCTTCTGACTGCGGACGCGGCCTGTTCATCACCGTTGATGGCCCAAGCGGCGCGGGCAAGACCACGATCGTTCGCCACCTCGCTCAGATGTTGCCGGCTAAGGGCGAACACGTCCACCTGACTGCCGAGCCGTCTGGCGGCCCTATCGGCAAGCTCGCCTCTGAGTTGACCGAGACGGTGACCGGCCACGCGCTTGCCTGCTTGTACGCGGCCGACAGGTACCACCACGTTGAGCACGAGATTCTGCCGCTCTTGCGGAACGGTCACACGGTCATCTCCGATCGCTACATCGCGTCGGGCCTGGTGATCCAGCGTTTCGACGGCGTGGCACCGCAGTTCTTGTGGCACCTCAACGCAGAAGCCAGGCGGCCCGACCTCGCAGTCATCCTTGAAGCCGACCCTGAAGTGATCGCGAGCCGTCTCACTGAACGCGGCCCGCACAACCGCTTCCAGCACACGCCCGGCAGCAGCTACACCGAAGTGGAGTTCTACCGGCAGGCCGCAGAGACCCTGCACGGCGCGGGTTTCGAGGTGTTCAAGGTGGACTGCTCAAGCCGTCCGCCCGAGCAGTCCGCAGCGATCATCCGCCGCCAGCTCACGCAGCTCCCCGCGCGATGCGAGGTGCTGACCGGATGAACACTCCGATCACCGAAGAAGACGCTCTGCTGAGGTACCCGGAGCTACAACAGTTGGTGGATGTCAGGCGGGCCGGGTGGATCTTTCGAGTCATCGAAGACGAAGCCCATCGACTGACCGGCCTGGCCGCCAGTATGAGCCGGAAGCAGTACACCGACGCGCTCTTCATCTTCGACAGCACCAACGTGAGCGGCGTGCGGCTGTTGGCCGACGAGTACGGCGGCGGGTGTGTGTGGAGGAAGTCGGGCGCGGATCTCCAGGAGGTTGTGGCCGATCTACTCGGGCTGCCCGAGCCGGATGAGTCGGGAGCGCCCACCTTGGTCACGAAGTTACGTCTGTTGTGGACGCCGTGATGGCCGTTCCCGTTCGCGTGGACGAGGTCGTTCAAGCCGAGGTGCCCCGCATGCGTGAAGAGCCTCGGTTCGTGGCAGCCCTTGAGTTGGTTGCACGCCCCACGGCAGTACCGGTCGCGCGCATGTTCATCTCCGGCACGCTGAAGCGCTGGCACGCCTTGTTCATTGAGGAGTACATGGCGGCCGTGGCCGTCGAGCTGGTGACGCTCTCCGTGGAGCAGACGGGCGGTGCCGAGGTGCCCAACCCGATCACCTTGCGGATGCTGGGCTACCCGTCTCGAACACCACGCTCCTGCGCATGGTCGAGCAGAGCATTCATCAACGTCCGGGAAACCGGCTGCGGACGCCGCAATCCCTTCTCCGTCAGCGTGATCAGCAGCCGGATGGGGTCCAGGTCTTTCCGCCGCAATCTCCGTGCGCCGCTGGGGCGTGCGGCGGTCTCCAAGTGCAACCGGAGCAACAGGCCGTCCAACCTCGGATCGTGCCCGGTCGTTGCCGCCGTCTGGAAGATCTCCTGAACTAGTGCTGCGTCACGCAATCTTGGCCGGGTAATGGGTCCAGGTGCGGATGGGTGAGTCGGTGGCGAAGCCGGTCTTGGGTTGGGCGCGGGCGTT
>NZ_FNIX01000053.1 GCF_900104175.1 Lentzea jiangxiensis | reverse complement strand
CACCCGCTACGACAAACTCGCCGTCCGCTACGAAGCGGCCGTCCACATCGCCGCGATCAACGAATGGCTCTGACCGACTTCGATACAGGCCCTAGATCGGCTGCATGGCGGGGCAGGACTGCTGTGCGACTGCGTTCATCTGGAGTGAAGTTCGAGCACCCCGCCGCGTCGCGGCGACTGGGCAGGAGTGGCGGCAGAACTTCCGGCGGCGAGCCTGGCGAAAGTTCTGCCGCCACTCCTGCCTGGTTGCGGAGAAATCGATGCGGTGTGCTTGTCCTCGATCCATCAGCGGGTTTTCCACCTCAACGGAAAGAATATCCTCCATGTTCAAAAAGATTTCTTCCGCCGCGTTCGCGGCCGCTGTCGCCGTCGGCGCGCTCATGTTCGCGGCCAGCCCGACGTCCGCCGCCTCCGACAGCGGAAAAGGTTGTAGATACCATAAGCTCAGTGACGAGCTCGGCGGTGTGCGCGTGTGCCGGACGTGGGAGTCGCTGAACGACGGCACCGGCCGGTACCGGGGCGTGTGGTGGACCGAGAAGCGGCAGAACCTCAAAAAGCCCGAAGAGACGGTTCTCCAGGGAAATGGTGACGGCCGCGTGTCGACTCTCAACATCATGCATGGCGCCTACCAGGACAACAAGGTTTTCGTCATGCGTGTCTGCGTTCGCGACCTGTGTACCGCCTGGACCTGAGCCGGTGCTGGTGTTCAGGGTTCGCTGCACCCTGAACACCAGCGTCATCAGATCGGGGCAGGTCAATTCGGCGGACGTCGAAGACGAGTGGCCACGGTCTTCTAGTGTCCTGAGTTGTTAATTCGTGTGCAGTAGCGTGCGATGGAGTCGAGGATCTGGTCGGCGGTCTTGGTCCAGACGTAGGGCCGGGGATCGTCGTTCCAGGTCTCGATCCAGGCGCGGATATCGCGGTTGAGCGCGCGGACGCTGGTGTGACTCGCGCGCTGGAGTTTCTTGGTGGTCAGCTCGGAGAACCAGCGTTCGACGAGGTTGAGCCAGGAACTCGACGTCGGCGTGAAGTGCACGGTGAACCGCGGGTGCGCGGCCAGCCAGCGTTTGATCACCGGCGTCTTGTGCGTGGAGACGTTGTCCATCACCAGATGCACCGCCAACTCGGCGGGCACCTCTTTGTCGATGGCGATCAGGAACTTCTTGAACTCGATCGCGCGGTGCCGCGTGTGCAGCCGGCCGATGACCTTGCCGGAGGCGATGTCCAGCGCCGCATACAGACTCGACGTGCCGTGCCGGGTGTAGTCATGTGTGGCGCGCTGCGGCGTTTCCGGCAGCATCGGCAGAATCGGAGCGGTGCGGTTGAGCGCCTGGATCTGGGACTTCTCGTCCACGCACAACACCACCGCACGCTCCGGCGGCGCGAGGTAGAGCCGACCACGTCCTTGACCTTGTCCACGAACAACGGATCCTTGGACAACTTCCACGCCTCACGGCGATGCGGCTGCAGACCGAACGCATTCCAGATCCGCGTCACCGCGGTCTGGGTCAGCTCCGACTCCGCCGCCATCGACCGCGTCGACCAGTGCGTGGCGTTGGCCGGCGTCGACTCCAGCGTCGCGGTGATCACCGCCTCGACCTGCTCATCGGAGATCGTGCGCGGCCGCCCGGGACGCGCCGTCCAGCAGCCCGTCCAGCCGGTCGACCACGAACCGTGACCGCCACTTCGCCACCGTCGCCCGCTGAACTCCCAGCTCCGCCGCGATCTCACTGTTCGAGCCGCCCTCGGCGCACCGCAACACGATCCGCGCCCGCAACGCCAACGCCTGCGCCGTCTTCCGACGCCGCATCCAGCCGCGCAACACGCCCGCCTCGTCGTTGGACAACACCAACTCAGGCAGCTTCGGGTTCGGCATGCCACCAAACCCTACGCCTGCACACGAACTAATGACTCAGCACACTAGTAGTGCTTTGTTAGGTGCTGCTGACCTGGGGTGTTGTTGTGGGTGTTGGGGTCTGGACGGGTTGTCGGCAGGTGTGGCAGACGCCTGTCCAGACCGCGAGTAAGGCCTGGAGTTCGCGC
>NZ_FNIX01000056.1 GCF_900104175.1 Lentzea jiangxiensis | reverse complement strand
GACCTGCTCTCCGCCTGCCCCGAGATGACCACTCTCGCCAGTCGGGCGCGCGAGTTCGCCGCCATCCTCACCGGCCGCCGCGGCGAGGACCTGCCAGGCTGGATCGCCACAACTCGCGCGGACACGCTGCCCGGCTTCGAGTCCTACCTCGACGGACTGGACAAAGACCTGGATGCGGCGATCGCGGGCCTGACCCTGCCCTACAGCAACGGACCCACCGAAGGCGTCAACACGAAGATCAAGCTGCTCAAGCGACAGACCTACGGCAAAGCCAGCTTCAGCCTGCTACGCAGGAGAATTCTCCTCACCGACTGACCTCACCGTCGGGCGGAGGCCATCCTTGATCACGCAATTATGGACAGAGCCGAACGTTTGACAGTTCCCCAAGCCAGGGCGTCAGCTCCTGGCTCATCGCCGCGCAGGGCGGCTTCGCCTCACTTTCGGTCGCGCCGACAACGGTGACGAACCTAAGAGCGGTCAACCCGAGCATCGTGAGCACGGTCGTGTGTCCGGTGATGCTGCATGACATGTCGTCTCGCTTCTCTGTCTCCGCTGTCCGGTCCCTCGGGGTCTCAGGACCAGGGCGAGCACTTCTGCTCAGGCTGGTATGCCTTGTAGCAAAGCCTGGTGACGAATACCTCCGTGTTGCTGTAGCTACCAGAGTCCGGAAGGGTCGGATTGACTGAGCCGTCGAACTTGCCCTGCATCGTCAGGTAAGTCCTCGACCCGAAGTAGTCGTGCGTGTAGTTGCCGTAGTACTTCCCATCTCCGGCCGGGAACCAGGTCCGGCAAGCGAAAACGAAGCTGGTCGAGGATTCGGGGTGGATGAGCTTCTTGCAACCCCGCCCAGGCTGCTCCGTAGCCGCTACGCCGGCGAGAGACGCTCGCCGATCGCCCGCGGAGGCTGGACTGGTGACAACCAGAAGCAGAGTGGCGGTCAGAACAGCCACCAAAAGCGGAACAACCCTGTTTTCAGGCATGCTGGACTCACTGGTCCTTTCGGCAGAAGTTGCGGTGATGTCATGGCATGGAACATAGGTTCTGCAACAGTCACTAACCGGACAACAGTTATATGACCGGAACGCGGGTCAGCCGATCCGCCAGGCCAGCCCCTTCGAGTCGCTCGACGGCTTCAGCACAAAGTCCACAGCACGTTTGAAGGTGTCCAGGTGGACCATTGCCGCGCGCTGCCCCTGCTGCCGAATGTGCTGCAGCAACAGCGGTTCGGGCGCCAGGCGATAGTTCCGCAGGTAGTACGTCACGATGTCGGTCCACACCCACATACCGTCGGTGACGAAGTTGGTGGGCACGGTCGCTGTGCGGGCCGGTTCCACGACGTCGTCCATGAGCGTCGGCGTGATGAGGATCGGCGTTCCGCTCTCGAGGTAGCCGACGAGCGCTTCCAGTTCATCCGAGGGCCTGGACTCGCGGGTGGTCCTCGACGAAACCTGGGCCGGACTCGGGATCCACGAAGTCGAACACCCTCGCGAGCTGGAACTCCTGCTGTGCGGTCACCGGCTTCTCCTTCTCGGGGTGTGACACCAGTTCACCGTGCCGAGCCTCTGGAGACCATGAGGAAGTGGAGGCAGAACCCACCGGCAGTTCCTGCTGCCGAAACCGCGGTCGGGTCTGCTGCACGAGTAGGTGACAGTGTGACCTGCCCTACTGGATCGTTCCAGAGTTGGTGGCTAACTGGCGGCCTGTTCGAGAGGCTGTGCACTGTTCCCCGTCCGTACCCCGCCGAGTTC
>NZ_FNIX01000058.1 GCF_900104175.1 Lentzea jiangxiensis | reverse complement strand
ATATCCTGAGACGTGATGCGTAGCCGATTGAGGCGAAGTAGAGTGATCCCATGCTGCCGAGAAAAGCCTCTAGCGAGCTTTCACGCGGCCCGTACCCCAAACCGACACAGGTGGTCAGGTAGAGAATACCGAGGCGATCGGGCGAACTGTGGTTAAGGAACTCGGCAAAATGCCCCCGTAACTTCGGGAGAAGGGGGGCCAGAGGACTTGAAGCCCTTCGCGGGCTAGGGTCAGCTGGCCGCAGAGACCAGCGAGAAGCGACTGTTTACTAAAAACACAGGTCCATGCGAAGTCGCAAGACGATGTATATGGACTGACGCCTGCCCGGTGCTGGAACGTTAAGGGGACCGGTTAGTCCGTAAGGGCGAAGCTGAGAACTTAAGCGCCAGTAAACGGCGGTGGTAACTATAACCATCCTAAGGTAGCGAAATTCCTTGTCGGGTAAGTTCCGACCTGCACGAATGGCGTAACGACTTCTCGACTGTCTCAACCACAGGCCCGGCGAAATTGCATTACGAGTAAAGATGCTCGTTACGCGCGGCAGGACGGAAAGACCCCGGGACCTTTACTATAGCTTGGTATTGGTGTTCGATTCGGCTTGTGTAGGATAGGTGGGAGACTGTGAAGCGCTGACGCCAGTCAGTGTGGAGTCATCGTTGAAATACCACTCTGGTCGTATTGGATGTCTAACCTCGGTCCGTGATCCGGATCAGGGACAGTGCCTGGTGGGTAGTTTAACTGGGGCGGTTGCCTCCCAAAGAGTAACGGAGGCGCTCAAAGGTTCCCTCAGCCTGGTTGGCAATCAGGTGTCGAGTGCAAGTGCACAAGGGAGCTTGACTGTGAGACTGACGGGTCGAGCAGGGACGAAAGTCGGAACTAGTGATCCGGCCATGGCTTGTGGAAGCGTGGTCGCTCAACGGATAAAAGGTACCCCGGGGATAACAGGCTGATCTTCCCCAAGAGTCCATATCGACGGGATGGTTTGGCACCTCGATGTCGGCTCGTCGCATCCTGGGGCTGGAGTAGGTCCCAAGGGTTGGGCTGTTCGCCCATTAAAGCGGTACGCGAGCTGGGTTTAGAACGTCGTGAGACAGTTCGGTCCCTATCCGCCGCGCGCGTAGGATACTTGAGGAAGGCTGTCCCTAGTACGAGAGGACCGGGACGGACGGACCGCTGGTGTGCCAGTTGTTCTGCCAAGAGCATTGCTGGTTGGCTACGTTCGGAAGGGATAACCGCTGAAGGCATCTAAGCGGGAAGCTCGTTCCAAGATGAGGTATCCCACCCTTTGTGGGTTAAGGCCCCCAGCTAGACCACTGGGTTGATAGGCCAGAGGTGGAAGACCGGTAACGGTTGGAGCTGACTGGTACTAATAGGCCGAGGACTTGTTACGAAGACGCTACGCATCCACTGTGCGGTTCTGG
>NZ_FNIX01000060.1 GCF_900104175.1 Lentzea jiangxiensis | reverse complement strand
TGGCCATGACCGCCCGAACGAACACCGGCCGCGGGCAACGCCGCTGTCATCCCTGGCCGCCAACACTCCCGATCATTACGGGACAACCTTTAGGGGGTGATTTTGTGTGATGTCAATAATTTCGTGCAATGTCCGCAAGTGCGGTCGAGACCAACGATGTCAATGAGCGCACTGTCGGACAACACGCCGCTGTCCCGACATGCCACAACATGCCTTGACCAGGTGATATACCCGCGCGTGGGACGGCTGCCGTACCGCCGCTACACCGAAGGCCGGGGAGGGTGATAGGTGTGGCGGGTGGCAGGGAAGAGCTCGCGTGCCATCTGGCGGCGCTCAAGCAGCGCAGCGGGCTGAGTAGTTGTTCGGAGTGGGGGAGGAAGTCGCACATCAGCAGTTCGACGCTGCACAGGTATTGCTCGGGAACGACTGTTCCGCCGGACTGCCGGACCGTGGTCGGAATCGCGACGGCGTGTTCGGCGGACGACGAGGAACTGGTCGAGTTGCTGGCCCAGTGGAGGGTCGCGACCGGCCAGGCGGCACTTCCGGAAATCGTGCGCCCGGCGCCGGAATCCCGGCGGTCGCCACGTCCGCGCACCTTTTCGTGATGTCCGCCGGGCTCGTCCTGGTGCTCGTTCTCGTGTCGACGGCAGCCAGCGGTGCGGACGTGACACACCTACGAGTACGTTCGCGACGAACGGCTGGACGAGCAACGCGCGGCCGACTACGCCGTGCGCTTCTACCTGGCGGCGATCCACGGCTCCCATTTCAGCCTCGAACGCACCTACTTCTACAACTGGGGCGGTGGCGGCCTGCCGATCACGCTGCAGGCAGTCGGAAGCCCGCCGACCAAGGCCGCGCTCGCGGTGGAGGAGCTGCAACGGTGGCTGACCCGCACCAACACCCAGTCATGCGGGCAGGGCCTCGCCATCGACTTGCCGGCGAACGTGTGGCAGTGCCAGTTCACCTCGGACGACGGACGGCTGCTCACGATCCGCTGGACGCACGAGGGCACCGCGACGACGTCACTCCCACCACACGCCGAGGGGGTGCGCATCGTGCAGCAGCTAGTGCTGCGTCACGCAATCTTGGCCGGGTAATGGGTCCAGGTGCGGATGGGTGAGTCGGTGGCGAAGCCGGTCTTGGGTTGGGCGCGGGCGTT